>NZ_BNBR01000003.1:370481-1004467 GCF_014656055.1 Streptomyces griseosporeus | reverse complement strand
TGGTGCGGGGTTTGCCGGTGGTGGTGTCCCACAGCCGCGCGGTGCCGTCTGCGCTGGCCGTGGCGACAGTGCGCCCGTCAGGACTGAACGCGACGGAGTAGATCTGGGCGGTGTGCCCGGTCAAGGGAGTCCGGGGCTTGCCTGTGACGGCATCCCACAGCCACGCGCTATAGGAACTTCCAGTGGCGATGGTGCCGCCGTCAGGACTGAACGCCACCGAGTTCACGACGCCGGAAAGACCTCTGAGAGTGGTGCGGGGTTTGTCGGTGTCTGTGTCCCACACGCGCACGGTGCCGTCGGAACCCGCGGTGGCGAGGGTGTGGCCGTCGGAGCTGAACGCCACCGAGTTCACGCCCTCGGAGTGCCCGAGCAGACGCCGGCCTAGGGGGACGTACGCGTCCGTGCGCAGGCTTGCGAGGGCCTCGGGCGTGTGGCTCGTGCGGTACGCCTGCACCGCCAGCAGCGAAGACAGATCGGGGTTGACGTTGATCAGCGTCCCGGAGTCGGTGGCGAGCCGCCGGGAAAGGGCCGCCGCCCGTTGAGCGACAGCCGTCCGCCACTGCCAGAGTGCCCCCGCGCCGGCGAGAAGCGCCAGGACCAGCAATGTGGCCAGAACGGCGATCACTCGTCTGCGCCGTTGTGCGACAGCCTCCTGGCGCTGTCGGCTCGCAGCGAGGAAGGCCGCGATGTCGTCCGGCAGACCATGCCGCCGTGATAGATCGAGGCCCTCCGCAAGGGCCGTACCCGCGAGCAGGTCTCCTGGATCTCGCGTCAGAGCCCAGCGCTGATGGCGTTCACGTGTCTGCTCCAGCCACTCGTGGAACCGGTGATCCTGGCGCACCCATTCCCGCAGTGTGCCCCAGTCGTGAATGAGCGCGTCATGGATCAGTTCCGCGACCGGTTCACGCGGGGCATCTGGGCGCTGCGGGTCACGGAACGACTGTGTGGTGATGATGCGACGGCGAACGAGAGTGGCGATGACGGCGTCCACGTCGCCATCGACCGCGCTCTCGGGGCGGGCCGCCAGGCCGCGCAGCTCGTCGAGGGGCACCTGTGCGCGGACGGGCGGGATACGGCGGCGCGGGTCCTCGGGACGCACCAAGGAAGTGAGGACACTCCTCGCAATGCGTCGCTGACCGGGTGACAGCTCCTCCAGCGCGCTGTCGCACCACATGGTCAGGCTCCCGCTGACCGCTCCGATGCGCTGATACGCCTCATGGGTGAGATAGCCGTCCTTCCGCTGCCGCCACAACTGCGTGAGGGTCATCTCCAGTAGCGGCAGCACGATCACGGGCGCCTGACGGTTCCTGGCCGCGTCGGGAGTGATGTCCAGGACGTCTTTGATGATCTGCTCGGACAGCCCCTGCTGGAAGCCGAGCCGCACGTCACGGGCGGGCCGGACAATGATGTCGTGCAGGTCCTGCCGGCCCAGCAAGCCAGGAACATTGAGCAGACCGGACGTCGCGGCTTCCAGCAACTTCGGCGCTTGCGCGGCAAGTTGGGGATAGAAGTCGTCTCGCATGACGAGAATCACGCTGAGCTTGGTGTACGCATCGCCGACTGTGGTGATGTCGTCGATCACGGCGAGGAATTCCTGCAGCCGTCCGTCGGCACCCTGGAGCAGCAGCTCCTCGAACTGATCGATGATCAGCAGCACACGATGATAGTCGGGCTCGCCCGCCAGCCGGCGGTCGACAGCCGACGCCAGCCCGTCGGGGCGGGCCCCCGGCAGTCCGGCATGCTCGATCTCGGTCAGCAGGTCCAGACGGGGCCGTGCGAGCAACGGCAGCCACCGGTCACTGCCCAGCACTTCCCCCTCGGCCAAGGCCGGCAGCAGCCCCGCCTGGATCAGGGAGGACTTGCCCGATCCGGACGGGCCGAGCAGCAAGGTCAGCCTGTGGGGTCCGGCCAGGTTCGCCAGGAGCTGCCGTATGGCCTCACCCCGCCCCTCGAACCAGCGCGCGTGTTCCACGGTGAATGGCTCCAGCCCCCGGTACGGGCAGACCTCCTGCTCGGCCAAGTCCGGCATGATCTCCCGCAGGACCTGTGTGGGCGTGGCGTACGCGATGCCCTGCCCTCGCGCGAACTCGTCAGGTGCCGTGATCTCGGTGATCATCCCGATGACCAGGCCGGTAGCCTCATCAAGTACCGGCCCGCCGCTGAACCCGGTGGTGAGGTCGTTGGCATGGGTCAGCTGGAGAAGTGCGCCCCTGTCCGGCGAGCTGGGCAGCAGATCGGCCACCTTGCCGACACCCAGGTGTCCGCCAGGCGGTGCCTGGGCAGGAAAGCCGAACGACCGGACCTTGTGGCCCCCACACCCTTCGGCGGAGCCCAGCGGCAATACCCAGGTACCGGGCGGTGTCTCGGGCAGCCGGACGAAGGCGACGTCCTCGTCCTCGGGCGCTCGCCACACCTCGACGTGCCCCTCCAGTACGTCCGCGCCCTCGACGCGGGGGAAGTCCAGCAGTACGCGGTCCTGGGGCCCGGAGTCGGCCGCGCGGATCACATGGGCGCAGGTGACCAGGAGGTTCTCGGCCACCAGGAAACCGGCTCCCACTGCCCTCCCATCGGGCCCGAGGAACTGTGCGACCGCCATGGGCAGGTCCGACGGCATGCCGCCGTCCGCCCAGCGGGCGGCGTCAGCCACGGTCGCCGTTCCAAGCGACCGTGACGTGCAGATGACAGCCGGCCCTGCCCTTGGTGATCACCGCGCTGGCCCCGACCGAGAGGACCACGCCGAACTCGACCGTGATCGCGTCGGGCCGCGCCCTTCGCAGCTGGTCGAGGGCCGTCTGTGCCACCTGCGCGACCGGCTCCAGAGCCTCCTGAAGGGTCGCGGGCATGTCATGAACGAGGTCTCCCAGGCGTCCGGCTTTCACCGGCCCTTCCACCCCGGCCGCTCCCTCGACCAGGACGGAGCCCCCGCGTTCCAGAGGAATCCGGGTCAGTACGGTCACGGCTCTCCTCCAGTGCATGCATGTCCGTCAGGGACCTCGAACCGACATCCGGCACCGTGGCACGTGCCGCAGCCAGGAGTGGGCCATCCGGCGGACCTGCCGACAATGCAGACGGGCCCCGCCTCCCCCAAGGGGAGACGGGGCCCGAGTGCGTCGCAGCGCAGCTACCTCAGTAGCGGCGCGTGATCAGGGCTCGCTTGACCTCCGCGATCGCCTTCGTCACCTCGATGCCGCGCGGGCAGGCGTCCGTGCAGTTGAACGTCGTGCGGCAGCGCCAGACGCCGTCCTTGTCGTTCAGGATCTCCAGGCGCTGCTCGCCGGCCTCGTCACGGCTGTCGAAGATGAAGCGGTGCGCGTTGACGATGGCCGCCGGGCCGAAGTACTGGCCGTCGTTCCAGAAGACCGGGCAGGACGACGTGCAGGCCGCGCAGAGGATGCACTTCGTCGTGTCGTCGAAGCGCTCGCGGTCCTCGGCGGACTGCAGACGCTCACGCGTCGGCTCGTTGGTGTCCTTCGTGATGAGGAAGGGCATCACGTCGCGGTACGCCTGGAAGAACGGCTCCATGTCGACCACGAGGTCCTTCAGGACCGTCAGGCCCTTGATGGGCTCGACCGTGATCGGCTTCTCCGGGTTGATGTCCTTGATCAGGGTCTTGCACGCGAGGCGGTTCTTGCCGTTGATCCGCATCGCGTCCGAGCCGCAGATGCCGTGCGCGCAGGAGCGGCGGAAGGTCAGCGTGCCGTCCAGGTCCCACTTGATCTTGTGGAGACCGTCGAGGACGCGCTCCTTCGGGTCGATCTCCAGCTGGAAGTCCTGCCAGGTCGCCTCGGCGGAGACCTCCGGGTTGAAGCGGCGGACCCGGAACGTGACCGTGATGTACGGGGACGCCGCGGACTCCGCCTCGACCTTGTCCATTACGGGGGTAGCCATCAGTACTTACGCTCCATCGGCTGGTAGCGGGTCTGGACGACCGGCTTGTAGTCGAGACGGACGGTTTCCGACCCGTCGGCGCCGACCTCGCGGTACGCCATCGTGTGGCGCATGAAGTTGACGTCGTCGCGGTTCGGGTAGTCCTCGCGGTAGTGACCGCCGCGGGACTCCTTGCGGGCCAGGGCCGACACCGCCATGACCTCGGCGAGGTCGAGCAGGTTGCCCAGCTCGATCGCCTCCAGCAGGTCGGTGTTGAACCGCTTGCCCTTGTCCTGGATCGCCACGTTCTTGTAGCGCTCACGCAGCTCGGCGATCTTCTCGACGGCCGTCTTGATCGTCTGCTCGGTGCGGAACACCATGACGTTGGCGTCCATGGTCTCCTGCAGCTCGCGCCGCAGGTCCGCGACCCGCTCGTTGCCCGTCGAGGTGCGCAGCCGCTCGATCTGGGAGACGACGAACTCGGCCGGGTTGTCCGGCAGGTCGACGTAGTCGGCCTTCTGGCTGTAGTCCGCCGCCGCGATGCCCGCACGCTTGCCGAACACGTTGATGTCCAGCAGCGAGTTGGTGCCCAGGCGGTTGGCGCCGTGGACCGAGACGCAGGCGACCTCGCCGGCCGCGTACAGGCCCGGGACGACCGTGGTGTTGTCCGCGAGGACCTCACCCTGGACGTTGGTCGGGATGCCGCCCATCGCGTAGTGCGCGGTGGGCTGGATCGGGATCGGGTCCGTGTACGGCTCGATGCCGAGGTACGTACGGGCGAACTCGGTGATGTCCGGGAGCTTGGCGTCCAGCTGCTCCGGCGGGAGGTGCGTCAGGTCCAGGTAGACGTGGTCGCCCTCGGGACCGCAGCCGCGGCCCTCACGGATCTCCGTGTAGATGGAGCGCGACACGACGTCGCGCGAGGCGAGGTCCTTCATGACCGGCGCGTACTTCTCCATGAAGCGCTCGCCGTCCTTGTTGCGGAGGATGCCGCCCTCACCGCGGGCGCCCTCCGTCAGCAGGATGCCCATGCGCCAGATGCCGGTCGGGTGGAACTGGAAGAACTCCATGTCCTCCAGCGGGATGCCCCGCCGGTACACCGCCGCCTGGCCGTCACCGGTCAGCGTGTGCGCGTTCGACGTCACCTTGAAGAACTTGCCGCAGCCGCCGGACGCGTAGATCACGGCCTTCGCCTGGAAGACGTGGATCTCGCCGGTCGCCAGCTCGTACGCGACGACACCGGCGGACCGCTTGACGCCGTCCTCCTCGGTGATCAGCTGGTCGAGGACGTAGAACTCGTTGAAGAACTCCACGCCCTCCTTGACGCAGTTCTGGTACAGCGTCTGGAGGATCATGTGGCCGGTGCGGTCGGCCGCGTAGCAGGACCGGCGGACCGGGGCCTCGCCGTGGTTGCGGCTGTGACCGCCGAAGCGGCGCTGGTCGATCGTGCCGTTCGGGGTGCGGTTGAACGGCAGGCCCATCTTCTCCAGGTCGAGGACCGAGTCGATGGCCTCCTTCGCCAGGATCTCCGCGGCGTCCTGGTCGACCAGGTAGTCACCGCCCTTGACCGTGTCGAAGGTGTGCCACTCCCAGTTGTCCTCCTCCACGTTGGCGAGCGCGGCGGCCATACCGCCCTGCGCGGCGCCCGTGTGGGAGCGGGTGGGGTAGAGCTTGGTCAGGACGGCCGTGCGGCTGCGCTTGGTCGCCTCGATGGCGGCACGCATACCGGCGCCGCCGGCGCCGACGATGACGGTGTCGTACTTGTGGATCTTCATCAGGTTTCCTCAGCCCCGTGGCCTAGCGGATGTTCGGGTCGAAGGTGAAGATCACCAGCGTGCCCAGCAGGATGGTGAACACCGTGGCGGTGTAGAGCAGGGCCTTCAGCCACAGCCGGGTGTTCGCGCGCTCCGCGTAGTCGTTGATGACCGTGCGCAGGCCGTTGGCGCCGTGCAGCATCGCCAGCCACAGCATCAGCAGGTCCCAGACCTGCCAGAAGGGGCTGGCCCAGCGGCCGGCCACGAAGGCGAAGCCGATCTTCGAGACGCCGCCGTCCAGCACCAGCTGGATCAGCAGGTGCCCGATGACCAGCACGACCAGCACGACACCCGACAGGCGCATGAAGAGCCAGGCGGCCAGCTCGAAGTTGCCGCGGGTGGACTTCGGGGTCTTCTTGGTCCGCTTGCGCGGGGCCTCGATGAGCGGCGCCGGGTTGTCGACGGTGTAGACGGACCCGCCCTCGACCGGGCCGATGCCGGCAGCGGTGGATTCAGTCGTGGACATGGGCGTCAGCTCCCGAACAGTTCACGGTAGGCGTGGCCGAGGACGGGGTAGATGGCCCCGATCATCAGCAGCAGCCACAGGACGACGACGGTCCAGAGCATCTGCTTCTGGTAGCGGGGGCCCTTCGACCAGAAGTCGACGGCGATGACGCGGAGGCCGTTGAGCGCGTGGAAGAGGATGGCGGCGACGAGGCCGTACTCAAGGCAGGCGACGATCGGCGTCTTGTAGGTGGCTACGACCTTGTCGTAGTCCTCGGGGGAGACACGAACGAGAGCGGTGTCCAGCACGTGAACGAACAGGAAGAAGAAAATGAGGACGCCGGTGACTCGGTGAGCCACCCAGGACCACATTCCTTCCCGGCCGCGGTACAGCGTTCCAGCCGGCACGGAAGTTTCCTCCGGGAGCGGGGATTGGGGCCGCGCCGGCGTCGGGGTCGGTCGGGCCCGGCCGGGTACGGTCCACCGGCCCCCAGCATCGTAGCGATGCGCTGCCGCTGGGCTCAGCCGGGGCATACGGGTGTGATCAAACTGGCACTCTAAAGGGGTGCGGGTGGCCTAGTGAGGCCTGCGAGACGGGCGGTTTCTCCTGATATGCCGGGATCAGGCCGTCAGTGGTTGCTCGCGCGGTTCCCCGCGCCCCTGAGGGCATCGCACAACCGTTCCCTCGCCAGGCGCCGCAGCTCCTCCGCCGCGATGACCCGCTCCTCCTCCGGATCGTTGGCCAAACGTGATCGGATGCCTTCCAGGACGTGATCGAGGGCCTCGTCCGGGCTCAAGCCGCCCAGGCAGATCACGAACACGTGTCCGAATTTTGCCTCGTAGGCCGCGTGCGCCGCGCTCAGTGCCGTGTGGGCCGCCCCGTACGAGTCCGCCGGCAGCGTCGGCATCGGCTCCGCCGCCAGGGCCTCGGCCAGGTCCGCCGGGGAGAGGTCGTACGCCGCCTCGTCGCAGGCCGCGAGCAGGGCGTCCAGGTCGGGGTAGGGGCGGTGGGCCGTGAGGCGGTGGGCCCAGCGGTTGCTGCGCAGGCAGGCCAGCAGGGCGCGGTGGGCCTCGTCGGCGGGGGCCGTGTTGAAGGCGTCGAGCCGCGGCCGGGGCGGTGGGCTCGTGCGCGGCTGCGCGGGCAGTGCCGGTACGGCCAGGCGGCCGGACGGTGGGGGAAGGCGGTGCGCTGGCAGCGTGGGTCCTCGCGTCACGTGGGTGGTGGCAGGGGAAAATGTGAGAGGTGTGACGACACGTTATCGAGTGTGGTCTTGACGTGTCCGACAGATGCCCGAATTTCACTCGGACGGGAGAGTTTCAGAACGTGTGGTGGACGCACTCCACCCGGCGAGGGTCGTAGGTTGGCGAGGTGAGCCAGCACAGGCGCCGGGCTCCGGCGAAGAAGATCAGGCAGAGGCGAGGGATCGTCGCGGCGGCGTTCGCGGGGACGGTGGCCCTCGGGGTCGGCCTCGGCGTGTGGGCGTCGTCCGGCGGCAGCGGCACGCCCACCGGGTCGGCCGCCACCACACGGCAGCCCTCCGACACCAAGTCGGGGGCGGCGCAGGCCGCGTCCCGCACGCCGTCGCCGAGCCCCACCCGCAGCTACCCCCTGTCCACGGCGCCCCGCACGATTCCGGCCGTGCGGGCGCACACCCCTGCCCGCGGGCCGGGCTGGAAACCGGCGCGCGGTGAGCGGGTCGTCGTCAGCGACCCCGAGCTGGCCGACGAGGGACGGCTGATCGCGGGCGAGCTGGGGCTGGCCTACGGCGGCGAGTCGGGCGACGTGCGCCCCGGGGACGTACGGCTCGCGCTCAACGACGACGAGGGCGCGAACCCGGAGTCGTACACCATGACCGTGCGCGGCGGGCACGTCGTCATCAGCGGGCCCGGCGAGGCCGGTGTCTTCTACGGCACCCGCACGCTCAAGCAGGAGGTGCACGGCGGCGGCAGCGCGCCGGAGGGCGTGGTGCGCGACGAGCCGGCCAAGCCGGTGCGCGGGCTGATGCTGGACATCGCGCGCAAGCCGTACAGCGCGGCCTGGCTGGAGGACCGGGTGCGCGAGCTGGGCGACCTGAAGTTCAACCAGCTCGGGCTGCACTTCTCCGACGACCAGGGCTTCCGGATCGAGTCCTCCACGCACCCGGAGATCGTCTCCAGGAACCACCTCACCAAGGCGCAGGTCAAGCGGATCGTCGACCTGGCGGCCAGTCGGCACATCACCGTCGTGCCCGAGATCGACTCCCCTGGGCATCTGGGCGCGGTCCTCGCCGCCCACCCCGACCTGAAGCTGTACAGCGCGCGCGGCAACGTCGCCCGCGGGGCCATCGACATCTCCAAGGACAAGGCCGCCTCGATCGTCGACGACCTGCTCGACGAGTACGCCGACGTCTTCCCCGGCGGCACCTGGCACCTGGGCGGCGACGAGTACGTCGCGCTGATGGCGTCCAACCCCGAGGCGTCGTACCCGCAGCTCGCGGCCGCCGCCCGGGACGCCTACGGCTCCGGCGGCACGATCGCCGACCTGGCCACCGGCTGGCTCAACGACCGCGCCGACACGGTCCGCGCCCACGACCGCACCCTGGTGGCCTGGAACGACGGCTTCTTCCGGAACACCTCCGTGCAGCCGGCCAAGGACCTCCAGGTCGGCTACTGGACCGGCAAGGAGATCGGCGCCCGGCCGCCCCTGGACTATCTGAGGGCGGGGCGGAAGGTCCTCAACTACAACGACAAGTACCTGTACTACGTGCTCGGGCAGCCCAACCAGTTCGTCTACCCGACCGGGCAGCGCATCTACGAGGAGTGGACGCCGCGGGTGCTGCGCGGCAGCACGGCCGTCCCGGCCTCGTACGACGCGCAGATCCCCGGCGGGTCCTTCGCGGTCTGGGGCGACCTGCCGAACAGCCAGACGCAGGCGCAGGTCGCGGCCGGGATCCGGATGCCGCTGCGGGCCACGGTGCAGAAGCTGTGGAATCCGGGTAAACCCTCTCTCACCTGGGCGCAGTTCCGGGCGCTCGCCGACCGGCTGGGGTGAGCGGCGCGCCGCATCCCGCCGTCCGGCTGCGAACACGGGTACGACTGTGGTGTATTCGGTCGGCCGGGGTGTCCGCGCCGGCGGTGAGCGTCCGGCCCGGGCCGTGCGGGCCGGCCGCACGGCGGGCCGGGAGAGGCGGGGGGACGGGATGGGCTACTGGGGGTACTTCGTCGTCGGGCGGTCGGTACGGCCGCTCACCGAGACGGAGGCGCTGACCGGCGTGGCCGGCGAGCTGCGGCAGCGCACATCGGCGCCGGACGGCTGGCAGGTCTGGGAGTTCCCGAGCGCGGACGGCGACGTCGGCAGCATGAACACGCTGGCCCGGGAGACCGGCGCGCCCGCGCTCTTCGGGTACGTCATGGACGGCGCCTGCGTGGTCGTCGAGGCGGCGGCGCCCGAGAGCGGGGCGTGGACCACGTGCCTGGCGCGGGCCGCGACCGCCCGCTACCTCGGGGCCGGCGACGCCGGGCTGACCCTGGAGGACTACTTCCTGCCGCCGGACGAGGCGAGTGCGCGGGCCGTCGCCTGGGCGGCCGAGGCGGGGCGCGAGGCGGACCCCTCGGCCCTCCTGGAGGTGCTGACCGCCGACGGCGACGAAGTGGCCGAAAACCTGCTGTTCCGTCTCCTCGACCGGCTCGGGGTCGTGCCCCTGTGACACTCCCGGGCCGTCGCACGCAGTAAGGGAAAGTGCGGGCTCCGTGTCGGGATGGCGCCCCGTCGAGGGAGGCGTGGATGAGCCTGGTGGAGCTGATCTCTCAGGCCGACGAGCGCGGACTGGCCGCGAGCGGCCTGGCTTGTTTGGATCGGTGCGTGCCCCTGCTGGGCGGCGACGACGAGACACTGCGACCGCTGTGGGGCAGCCTCGCCGAGGGCGCCGACGGCAGCGCCTGGGGCACCTCGCTCGAACAGGTGCGCGGCAAGCTGGCCGGGCCCGACGACACCGGCGAGGACGAGGCCGCGCAGCTGGCCCGGCGCATGCTGGCCGCCGCCCCCGCCGAGCCGGCCGCCCCCGCGGTGCGGGTGTGGGCCGACGCCTGCTCGGTGGCCTCCCTGCAGATCCACCGGCTGCTCGACCCCGCCACCGACGCGGGACCGGTCGACGCGCACCGGGAGGGCCGTACGGAGGGCATGTCGCCGCTCGTCACGGCCGAACTGCGCCGCCAGGTCACCGTGCTGGAACTGCTCGCCGAACACGGCGCGGCCGGCCTGCGCCCGGCCCTGGAGGTCTCCACGGAAGGCCGCCGGGTGCTGCGCGCGGTCGTCTCGCGCCGGGCGCGCGGGCGCGGCTGACCGTCGTCTGGCGCCGGGCGCGCGGGCCCGGCCGACCCTGCCCGTCCCTGCTCAAACCCCGGCGGGTGGGGGAGTCCTGTGACCGTCCTGGGGCGGAGCGGGGGCGGTTCCGCGCCGGTTGCGGGGAGCCGCCGGATCCGAGTGACGAATCGCCGGAGCCCGGCGCTCTTGGGGGTGTGACGACTTACCAGGCGACACCCCACGACACCCGGCCCTCGGCGGCGGCGAAGCCCGTGCGGTGGGCGGCGGACGCCGTCGCCGCCATGCGCGAGGGCGCGCGGCTGTACCTCGACTACTCGGCGCAGAGCCTGTGGCGCGTCGACCGGATGATCGACGAGATACGGCGGGACGGCGCCCCGTACGCCGCCGTGGAGCACGTGCTGCGCGGTTTCGGCGCGTACGCCGGCGAGGTCATCGCCCGGCAGGCCGGCGCCGAGTGGTGGACCGCGGGCGGCGACCACTGGATCCGCACCCCCGACGGCCGGCTCTGGGACCCCTTCGACGAGGCCCGCCGCTGCTTCGCCGGGAACGGCTCGCTGCGGCTGCTGTGCCGCGACGCCACGGGCGCGGGGCACTGACCGGAGGCGGATACCGGGGACGGACCGGGGCACTGGCCCGGACCCGGGCGTGCGGGGCGCAAAATCGCCGTAATTAAGAGACGGCGGCGTTCCCAAACGGGCGGATCGCGAGGGACGATGGAGGGCGACCTCGGGGACTGACGGTCCGATCCGGGAGGCCACATGGCCGAGAACCGACGGTGGTGGGCGCTTGTCGTCATCGCGCTCGCCCAGTTGATGGTCGTGCTCGACATGACCATCGTGAACATCGCACTTCCCTCCGCCCAGGCCGACCTGAACATGTCGGACGGCAACCGGCAGTGGGTGATCACCGCCTACACCCTCGCCTTCGGCGGACTGCTGCTGCTCGGCGGGCGGATCGCCGACCTCGCCGGCCGGAAGAACACCTTCATGATCGGGCTGCTCGGCTTCGCCGCCGCGTCCGCGCTCGGCGGAGCGGCGAACGGCCAGGGCATGCTCTTCGGCGCCCGCGCCCTGCAGGGCGTGTTCGCCGCGCTGCTCGCGCCCTCCGCGCTGTCGCTGCTCGCGACGACCTTCACCGATCCCAAGGACCGCGGGCGGGCCTTCGGCGTGTTCGGCGCGATCGTCGGCGCCGGCGCGGCGATCGGGCTGCTCGCGGGCGGCTTCCTCACCGAGTACCTGGACTGGCGCTGGTGCCTGTACGTCAACGTGCCCATCGCGCTGATCGCCTTCGCGGGCGCCTGGGCGCTGCTCGCCCCCGGCGAACGCCACCCCGACGCCCACCTGGACGTGCCGGGCGCGCTGCTCGGCTCGGGCGGCATGCTGGCGCTGGTGTACGGCTTCTCCGAGGCGGAGTCCCGCGGCTGGGGCGACGCCCTGGTGCTGACGCTGCTCTTCGGCGGCCTCGCCCTGCTCGCCCTGTTCGGGCTGTGGCAGACCCGCGCCCGCGTCCCGCTGCTGCCGATGACGGTGGTGAAGGACCGGCAGCGGGTCGGCGCCTTCCTGACGGTGCTGCTGGTCACCGTCGGCATGTTCGGCGTCTTCCTGTTCCTCACGTACTACATGCAGGGCGTCCTCGGGTACTCCCCGGTCAGGACCGGCCTCGCCTATCTGCCGCTCACCGCCGGCATGATCGTCGGCTCCACGCAGATCGCGGCCCGCCTGCTGAACAAGGTGCCGCCGCGCACCCTGATGGTGCCGGGGCTGCTGCTGGCCGCGGGCGCGCTGGCACTGATCGCGCAGGTCGGCGTGGAACCCGCGTACGCCTCCCACATCCTGCCCGGCATGATCATGCTCGGGCTCGGCATGGGTACGGCGATGATGACCTCGGTGTCCCTGGCCACGGGCAGCGTGGCGCCGCGCGACTCGGGCGCCGCGTCGGCCACCTTCAACACCGCCCAGCAGGTCGGCGGCTCGATCGGCACGGCCCTGCTCAACACCATCGCCGCGAGCGTGACCTCCCGCTATCTGACCGCGCACGGCGGCCCCGGCGTGAACCGCCGCGCCCTGCAGGCCGAGGCGACCGTGCACGGCTTCAACGTCGCCACCTGGTGGGCCATGGGCGCCCTGCTGCTGGCCGCGCTGATCGCGGGCGTGGTCGTGGACGCCCCGCGCGCCCCGGCACCGCGGGGCGCGGAGACGGCACCGGAGCCGGTGGAGTCGCGGGCGGGGTGAGGCGTCCGGCGGGTGCGCGGGGCCGGGCGGCGGCGCGGGACCGGGTCGGGCGTGAGTGACGTACCGGGCCGGGCTGAGGGACGTACCGGGCCGGCCGGACCCCGTGCGTGGCGGGGGCCGGCCGGCCCGGGGCTCCCGCCGCGCCGCCCCCGCAGGAGGAGGTCGGGAGCGGCCCGTGCGACGGGAGAGGGGTCTCCCGCCGCACCGCCCCCGGGGGGAGACGGGCGGTACGGCGGGACGCGAGCGGCCCGGTCCGGCCGGGCGCCGGCTACGGCGTGAGCTGCTGGCCCAGGTGGGCGCCGGCCGGGGTGCCCAGCGCCGACCGGCTGAGGACGAGCATCGTCGAGTAGCCGAGGCCGGAGCTGTTGCTCGGCAGGTACATCACCACGCCGTCGCCCGCGTCCTCGCCGGACACGCCGAAGGTCAGGTCGGCGCGCCCGCCGCCGGTCAGGTCGGTCAGCGACACCGCGGAGCCGAACCGGTCGCCCGTCTCGGTGGCGCCCGGCACGCCGGAGGTGTCCTGCGAGACGCTGATCGCGCCCGCGTCCGTCAGACCGGTGGACGACCCCCGCAGCAGGACCGCGCTGCCCGCGTTGCCGCGGTTGGCGCCGTCCCGGGTGAGGTCTTCGTCGGGTACGCCGACCAGGGCGTCCGGGTAGCCGTCGGCGTTGAAGTCGCCGGTCGAGACGGCGGTGCCGAACGCGTCCCCGGACTCGTTGGCGCCGGGCACGCCGCCGGTGTCCTGCTGGATGACCTTCATGCCGGTCGTGGTGAACCCGGTCGACGTGCCGAGCAGCATCGTCACCTGGCCGCCCGAGACGCCCCCCGACTCGGCGGCGTACGGCTGCCCGATGACGATGTCGTCGTAGCCGTTGGCGTTGAAGTCCCCCGCGGCGATGGACCGGCCGCCCTTCACGGACAGCACCCCGGCCTTGGTCAGGCCGGTCGCCGAGCCCGCGAACCGGATCACCCGGCCGATGCCGCCGCTGTCGCGGAGGTTCAGCGCGACGTCGGCGTACCCGTCCCGGTTGAAGTCGCCCACCGCGGAGTCCAGGGACGACACCCCGGCGGTCGAGGTGGTCAGCGTGCCGTAGGTGGTGGCGCCGCCGGTGAGGCGGACGTTGTAGGTGCCGCCGCGGCCGGTGCCCGCCGAGAAGACGTCCGCCTTGCCGTCGCCGTTGAAGTCACCGACGGCGACGGACGAGCCGAGCTTCGCGCCGCCCGCGGTCACCCCCGAAGTGGTGTACCAGAAGCCGGAGTTCAGCCCCGGCCCGTACAGGACCGTCACCGCGCCGCGGTCCGTGACGCCGGTGGTGTCCTCGCCGGGCGCGCCGATCGCCAGGTCGGCGTAACCGTCGCCGTTGACGTCGCCCCACGCGGTGGAGGCGCCGAAGTAGTCACCGGCCTCGGTGGAGTCGGGGACCCCGGCGCTGTTCTGGGTGAGCGTCAGCCTGCGCGAGGCGACCGGCCCGTCGACCCCGCCCGGGACCACGGTGACCGTGTTCGGGCCGGGCACGGGCGCGACCAGGTCCGCCGCGCCGTCGCGGTCGTAGTCGGAGGTCGGCAGGGCGTGCGAGATGCCCGGCGTCTTCGCGAGCGCGGCGATGAAGCCGAGCTTCGGGAAGAGGTTGGCGCCCGGGCAGGCGGTGTAGTTGGTGTCCCGGTGGCCGAAGACCCGCGGCAGGGTGACCGACTGCCCCTTGGGGATCTTGTTGCCGTCGACGCCCGCGTCGCTGCCGGAGGTCAGCGTCACCTTGCCGGTCGGGTCGATGCCGTACATGCCGAACTTCCACGCCACGATCCGCGCGATCGCGTCCATCGCGGCGCGGCTCGGCCTCGCGCTCTCGAAGTTGCCGATGTACGAGATGCCGACGGTGTTGGTGTTGAAGCCGATGTCGTGGGCGCCGACCACCGGCAGGTCCATGCCGCCGCTGCGGCCCTCGAAGATCTGCCCGCACCGGTCGACGACGAAGTTGTAGCCGACGTCGAAGTAGCCGCGGGCGAAGTGCGCCTGCTGGATGGTGCGCATCCGGGCCCGTGAGTCGACGCAGGAGACCGTGTTGTCGGTGTCCTCGCCGGTGTGGTGGACGACCGCGGCCTTGATCTCCGTGCCGTAGCTCGGCGTGCCGTTGTACCGCGTCGACGCGCCCCACTCGGCCTGCGTGATCACAGGCGGCTTGACGACGGTCGAGGGGCGGGGGGCGGGCACGGTGGAGGTCGGTGAGGGGGAGGCGGTGGCCGTGGCGGACGGGGACGTCGAGGGCGATCCGGTCACCGTCGGGGAGGCCGACGCGGAGTCCGTCACCGCCGGGGTTGCGCTGTCCGTCGCGGATTGCGTCACCGCCGGGGCCCCGCCGTCCGTCGCGGACCCGGTCGGCGTCGGCGCCGCGGACGTCGTCGCCGGTGCCGTCGTCTCCTCCGCGTACGCGGCGGGCTCCGTGGCGCCCCGCGGGTCGGTGCCCGGGTCGAGCAGCCGTACGTCCATACCGGCCGGCTGACCGCCCGCCGGCTTGCCGTCGGCGCCGACGATCCGCACCTCGACGCCGTCGGCGTCGCCGGTCCACATCGACTCCGTACCGCCGCGCACCGCGGTCCGCTCACGCTCGGCGCCGTCGGCCTGGTTGGGGTCCGGGGTCAGCCTGCGCCACGGGGACCACTTGCCGGTCTCCAGATCGCGGGTGCGCACCTGCGGTGTGCCCTTGGCGCGCGCGGCCGGATCGTCCCAGGTCAGCACCACCGCACTGAACCGGTCCGTATCCTGCTGAGCCAGGCCGCGGCGGCCGCCGCCCTGGTCCTTGAGCCTGACCGTGTGCACGGACGGCCCGCGCACCTCCGCCCCGGCGCGCGCACCCGGGTCCGCGATCGCGTACGTGACGACGCCCGCGCCGCTCACCAGCACGGCACCGGCCGTCAGCCACGCTCTGCGCTTCAGGCTCAGCGGCCGGTACGCACGCGTCCTGCGAGGACTCACTTGTTCCACCCCTGCTCGGCAAAAGAGAAGACGCCGTCGGTCCCGTCCCAGGGGACACAGGCGTCACTTGCGCAGCGCGAGGAGCGGTCGAAACGTCACTCCGGCCGTCACCGGCGGCCCTCTCCGGCCCTCTCCGGCCCTCTCCGGCCCTCTCCGGCCCTGTCAAGCCACGAAAAGCAGGGAAGTGACCGGGTGGGCCGTCCCCGGGCCTACTGGAGACACCCCGGCTCCAGAAGGAGAGAACCCCCATGACGACGCCGCCCCCCTTCCCGTACGACCGTCACCCCGCACCCCCCGCGCCCCCTGTTCCGCCCGCTCCCCCCGGGCCGCCCGTCCGCCCCCGCGCCGCGCGCAGTGCCGGTGCCGTCGTCGAGGGGGTGGTGCGCGGGGCGCAGGTCCGGACCGAGTACCGCGGCGAGCACGCGTCCGAGGTGATCTGGACCTTCCGGGTGGAGGAGTACGACACCGCCGGCACCCTGCTCTCCCTCGTCCCCGTCGAGATGCGCGGACTGACCTTCGAGGGGTCCGTCGCCGACGGCGACTGGGTGCGCGCCCGGGGCCGGACGAAGGCCGGCACCCTGCGGGTCACCCGGCTGGAGAACCTCACGACCGGTGCCGCCGTGCGCGCCAAGGGTGTCTCGCGGCCCGCCGTGGTCGTCGCCTACGTCCTGATGGCCGCGATCGCCGCGTTCGTCGCGTGGGGCTTCTACACGACCTTCTTCGGCGGGCCGGACCTCCCGCCGGGCTTCCCGGGCGACTGGTGAGACAGCGACCGGCGGACAGCGACTGACACGCGAGGACGGAGAAGGGTTGTACATGATGCCTGAGGCAACCGTGTGGTCATCGACACAGAAGCGACCCGTGATGTTCCGGGGCCCCGCCCCGCTGGGACATCCGGGGGAGTGGCGAGCGCGGCCTCCCCCTCGGCCGAGCGACAAAGGGGTGGGTACCGGTGAGCGCAGTGGACGAGCGGGTGCCGTGCGCCCGTGACATGCGGCCGGGCGCGGCGGCCTTCGTGGCCCGGCTCACCGCCCGCCGGCCGCTGCCCCTCGACTACACCGTGGCGAGCCTGCGCGTCGTCGACTTCCTCCTCGACGGGCTGCGCAAGGGCGGCGCCGACCGCGAGGGCGCGGCCGGGACGCTGTTCGGGCTCGGGGCGTACGTCGGTGAGGTGCTGGTGCGGCACGCGGGCGCGGTCTGGGTCGACCTCGACGCCGACCAGCGGGCCTACTTCGGCCAGCCGGTCGGGGTGCGGATGCCCGACGGCCGGGTGTGGAACCCCCTCGGCAAGGTCGTCAACCGGTTCGCCTCGGGCAGCCCCGACGACTCCCTGCGGACCTTCTACCTGACCCTGCACGGCCGCGCCCGCCGCCCGGCCGCCCGCCGCGGGACCGTGTCCGGCGGCCCCGGGCACCGGTCCGGGATCTGACACGCTGTGACACTTCTGTGAACCGTGACGCTGATCAGCGTGGAGGCGTGACCGCGGTCGGGGCGTCGCGGACGACGACGCCGGCGCGGGGGACGCGCCCCACGACGGCCGCCCGACGGCGGCCGTGACCCGGTACGAACGAGGACAGTCTTTGGGCCAGGGAGGCAAACCCCGGCGCGCGCAGGCGTACGACGGGGAACTGGGCGCCGCGGTGACGCGGGCCCAGCAGGGGGACGAGGCGGCGTTCGCGGTCGCGTACCGGATCGTGCAGCCCGGGCTGCTCGGCTATCTGCGGGGCCTGGTCGGCGAGGACGCCGAGGACGTGGCCTCCGACGCCTGGCTGGAGATCGCCCGTGACCTCGGGCGGTTCCAGGGCGACGGGGCGGGCTTCCGCGGCTGGACGGCGACCATCGCCCGGCACCGGGCCCTGGACCATCTGCGCCGCCAGCGGGTCCGGCCGCGCTCGGCGGTGCTGGAGGCGGACGTACTGGAGCTGCCCGGCCCGCACAGCACCCACGAGCAGGCGCTGGAGTCGCTGTCCACGGCGCGGGCGCTGGAGCTGGTGCGCGGGCTGCCCCGCGACCAGGCCGAGGCGGTGCTGCTGCGGGTGGTCGTCGGCCTGGACGGCCCCGCCGCCGCACGGGTGCTCGGCAAGCGCCCAGGCGCCGTACGGACCGCCGCCCACCGGGGCCTGAAGCGGCTCGCCCGGGAGCTGGGTGTGACGGATGAGGCCCGCCGGACGCTGGGTGAGTCGAAGTGAACAGCGTCGTCCGGCACGGCGACGCCCTGACTGGAACGGTCGGCTCCGCTCGCTCGTCTGTGTCACATGAACCCCACAGATCATGTGAGCCGTACAGAGTCCTCGAACCACTGACCTCACCAGTACCCACGACAGCATGTGCAGCAGCGAGACCGGACAGGGACGGAAACCGACATGGGTGAACGGCTGAGCGGCGGCGGTACCTCCGGCCGCCGTGCGCACCCTGACGCCGTCTTTGGGCCCCGGCACACGGAGGGCGACGCCGGCCTGGAGGCGCTGATCGCCGCCGCCGTACGGCAGGACGTCATCGACGCCGAGGCCGAGCAGCGGGCCGTGGCCGCGTTCTGCGCGGCCCGGGACGCGGGCGCCCACCGGGCACGCTCCCGGCGCCGTGACGACTGGAGCCCGAGCGGGCGGCGCACGCGCCTGTCGGTGCGCGCCACGCTCTCCGTCCTCGCGGCGAGCCTCACCCTGGGCGGGGTGGCGTACGCCACGATCGGCTCCGGCGCCTTCCCCGACGGCCCCGACGGCCGCACCGGACGCCCGCAGCCCGGCACCAGCGCCCCCGACCGCGCACCGGAGCAGGCCGTCACCGACCCCTCCGCCTCCACCACTCCTTCCGGCTCCCCCTCCGCCGACCCCGACCGGCCGGCGACCGCCGAGGACACCGAGGCCCACTGCACCGCCTACGAGCAGGTCCGCGCCCAGGGCCGGGCGCTGGACGCGACGGCCTGGCGCCGGCTGGTGAGCGAGGCGGGCGGCGAGGACAAGGTCGAGGACTTCTGCGCCCGCCGGACCGACGCCGCGACGACATCCCCCCGCCCCTCCGCCGGGGCCGACCGCTCCGTCGGCAACGCGGGCTCCTCCCAGGCCGGCAGCGGCGCCGCCAACGCGGGGGAGGGCGCCGGCAACGCCGAGGGCGGTGGCGGCAACGCGGAGGAGGGTGCCGGCAACGCGAACGCCGGAGCGGACAACGGAGGTGACGCCGGCCGCGCGCCGACGCCGGCCCCCTCCGCCGCCCCGACCGGCGGCGCCGGGAAGAACCGGCCGTAGACATCCGCGGCGGCTCCGGCCGCCGTACGCGACAAGGGCCGCCCCACGTCCGCAGGGCGGCCCTTTCGCATGGTCGTGCGTGGCTGTGACGTGCCGCCATGGCAACGGCCGGGGCCGCCACCCCCCACAGGAGAGGCCCCGGCCGTCGCGCGGCACGGGCCGCGCGGCGGCCCGTACTCACTACAGCGCCGGGAGTGCGTTTTCTGTCACACCCCGTGGACGCCGCAGCTCGTCACGAGATAGTTGCATCTTGTACAGACATGGACGCGCAGTGGTTTCAGGTCGTAACGTGCCTTTCGCGCCGGACCGCGGGGGGCCCGGATCACCGCACTCACCTGCGGTCTTGAAACCGCGACCATTCGATCGAGGAACCAGGTGCTGGGGGACGACGCGGAGCTGACGGCCGCGGTGCTTGCGGCACAGGACGGGGACGAGACCGCGTTCCGGACTGTGTACCGCTCCGTGCACCCGCGGCTGCTCGGATACGTCAGGACGCTCGTCGGCGAACTCGACGCCGAGGACGTCGCCTCCGAGGCCTGGCTGCAGATCGCCCGCGACCTCGGCCGGTTCAGCGGCGACGCCGACCGCTTCCGCGGCTGGGCCGCCCGGATCGCCCGCAACCGCGCCCTGGACCACATACGGATGCGCGGCCGCCGCCCCGCCATCGGCGGCGACGAGACGGAACTGACCGGCCGGCCCGCCGAGTCCGACACCGCCGGCGAGGCAATCGAGGCCCTGGCCACCGACCGCACCCTCGCCCTCATCTCCCGCCTCCCGCAGGACCAGGCCGAGGCGGTCGTCCTGCGCGTGGTCGTCGGCCTCGACGCCAAGACCGCCGCCGACACGCTCGGCAAGCGGCCCGGCGCCGTCCGCACCGCCGCCCACCGCGGCCTCAAGCGCCTCGCCGAACTCCTCGGCACCGACCCGGAGTCGGCCGGAGTCCTCGACGCACTGCCCGCCCAGCGAGAGCCGTGCCCCCGCGCGGTGACGTCCGCCGGTGTGACGCATCCACGCGCGCGGACGCAGAAGGACATGTGATGGCCGACGAGCGCAGTGACCTCCCGGGGGACGGCTCCAGGGCCACCGGCCGGTGGCTGGACCGCGACACAGCCGAACGCCTGCTGCGCGGCGAACCCCTCGACCACCTCGCCCCGCCCGCCCGTGACCAGGCCGGACAGCTCGCCGACGCCCTCGGCGCGCTGGCCGCCGCGGCCGAACCGAGCGGCACCGCCCTCCCCGGCGAGGACGCCGCCCTGGCCGCCTTCCGCGCCGCCCGCTCCGAGTACGCCCACCAGGGCGCCGGCGCCGGCCGCCCGGCCCGCGACCAGCACCCCGCCGACGCCGGCCTCGTCCGCATCGGCCCCGCCTCCGCCGCGCGGGACCGCGCCCGCCGGTTCCGCCCGGCACGCTTCGCCGTCGCCGCCGCGCTGACCGCCGGCCTGTTCGGCGGAGTCGCCGTCGCCGCCGGGACCGGCGCCCTGCCGTCGCCCTTCGACGGCCCCGCCGCACCCGGCACCGCCGCCTCCGTGTCGGCCGACCCCACCCCCGGCCGCCCGCTCACCTCGCCGTCCCCGGGCGGCACCGCCACGCCCGGCGGCGACGCGCACGCCACCACCGGTCCGGGTGGCACCCGCGACACGGCCGGCGGCGCCACCACCGACCCCCGCGACCCCGCCGGATCCGGCCGCCCCGAGCCCGGCTGGCCCGGCGCCGCCCGCGCCTGCCGGGACCTGCACTCCGGACACCCCCTGGACGACGCGCGCCGCCATGCCCTGGAGGGGGCGGCGGGCGGGTCCGCACGGGTACGGACGTACTGCAAGGGCGTCCTCGCCAAGGAACCCGGCAGCGGCCACGAGCAGGGCGGCGCCGGCACCACCGGCTCCGAAGGACACGGCAAGGGCCAGGACAAGGGCAACGGCAACGGCAACGGCCAGGGTCAGGGCCAGGGCAAGACCGGCGGCACCGGCAAGGGTGACGACGACGAGGACCGGGACGGCCCCGGCGCCGGCAACGAGAGGGGCCGCGGCGACGGGAACGGCGGGGGCGGCGACGCCGACGGCGGAAACGGCAGCGGCGGCGGCAATGCCAACGGCGGCGGCAATGCCAATGGTGGGGGCCAGGGCGGCGGCCCCGGCCACTCCGGCGGAGACCCCGGCCGTCACTCCGGCGCGCACTCCGGCGACCGCGCCCCGTCCCACCCGTGACAGCCTCTGACCTGCGTAAACACACCCCGCAGAAATTTCTTCTCGCGGGGTGTGACGTTTTCGGGGGCGCGAGCGCAGTAACTAGTGAGCCGACTGGTCATCGGCCGTCGCACTGAGCCGGGGTTCCCCCCGTACCTACGGCTCGTGCACCTGGCGCGGGCGGGACACGTTCCCCCGGTCCCGCTCGCGCCCCACTCTCCTCACCGGCGGACCAGCCGCACCGCGCGCGGGTCTCACCAGTAGATGACGACCTTGTCGCCGCTGCGCACCTGCGCGAACAACTGCGCGATCGCCGTCTCGTCCCGGACGTTCACGCACCCGTGCGAGGCACCGCCGTACCCGCGGGCCGCGAAGTCGTACGAGTAGTGCACGGCCTGGCCGCCGCTGAAGAACATGGCGTACGGCATCGGCGAGTCGTACAGCGTGGAGACGTGGTGCCGGGACTTCCAGTAGACGTGGAAGACGCCCTCCCGGGTGGGCGTGTACTGCGAGCCGAACCGCACCGGCAGCGTCATCACGGTCCGCCCGTCGACCATCCAGCGCAGCGTCCGGCTGGTCTTGCTGATGCACAGTGCCCGTCCGGTCAGACAGCGCGCATCCGGCGCGGCCGCCGGCTGGCCGCCCATGCGGTACAGCTCCCACGTGCCCGGCTCGCGGGTCATCCGCAGCAGCCGCTGCCAGGTGACGGTGTCGACCTCGCCGGTGCGGGGCAGCCCGCGCTTGCGCTGGAAGCCCTCGACGGCCTCCTCGGTCAGGTCGTCGTACGTCCCCGTCGGGCCGTCCCAGAGCCAGGCCACCTGCCGCAGCCGGGCCTGCAGTTCGCGCACGGCGAGGCCGGTGTCGCCGGGCCGCCACAGGACCGCGGGCGCCGGAGCCGTCCCGGGCGCCGTACGCTCCCCGGCCGGCGGGGACGCGGCGGACGACGGCGGCCGGCCGGTGAGGTCGATGTGCACGGGCGACCGGTGCTTGCCGTCCTGGCCGACGGTCTGCGCGGTGCACCCGCACAGCGCCGCGAGCGCCGACACGGCCGCCACCGCCGACAGCACCCTCCTGCCGCTGTTCCCACCCACCAGCACAGCCCCCCTCGGCCCACCTGCGTCCCCTGAGATGTTCCCCACGGATGACGGGTTGCGAACGGCACGGCATCGTTGTGAGGAAGGTCCCAGCGTGGGGACCTCCTCCCGGGCGCACGGGCGCCGCTACAGTCCGTGGCGAGAGTCGGGACGTACTGGCGAGTAGCGAGTTGCAAGGGAAGCGGGGAGCGATCATGGCACGCGAGTCGGAGTCCGGACTGCCCATCGAGCCGGTCTACGGGCCCGACGCCCTGGCGGGCTGGGACGCGGCGGAGAAGCTGGGTGAGCCGGGCGCGTACCCCTTCACCCGCGGCGTGTACCCGTCGATGTACACGGGCCGGCCGTGGACCATGCGCCAGTACGCCGGTTTCGGCACGGCGGTGGAGTCCAACGCCCGCTACAAGCAGCTGATCGCCAACGGCACGATGGGTCTGTCGGTCGCCTTCGACCTGCCCACCCAGATGGGCCACGACTCCGACGCGCCGATCGCGCACGGCGAGGTCGGCAAGGTCGGTGTCGCCATCGACTCGGTCGAGGACATGCGGGTGCTGTTCGACGGCATCCCGCTGGACAAGGTGTCCACGTCCATGACGATCAACGCGCCCGCCGCGCTGCTGCTGCTGATGTACCAGCTGGTGGGCGAGGAGCAGGGCGTCAGCGCCGACAAGCTGACCGGCACGATCCAGAACGACGTGCTGAAGGAGTACATCGCCCGCGGCACGTACATCTTCCCGCCGAAGCCCTCGCTGCGGCTGATCGCGGACATCTTCAAGTACTGCAAGGCCGAGATCCCGAAGTGGAACACCATCTCGATCTCCGGCTACCACATGGCCGAGGCGGGTGCCTCGCCCGCGCAGGAGATCGCCTTCACCCTCGCGGACGGCATCGAGTACGTGCGCACGGCGGTCGCGGCCGGCATGGACGTCGACGACTTCGCGCCCCGCCTGTCCTTCTTCTTCGTCGCCCGTACGACGATCCTGGAGGAGGTGGCCAAGTTCCGTGCCGCGCGCCGGATCTGGGCGCGGGTGATGAAGGAGGAGTTCGGGGCGAAGAACCCGAAGTCCATGATGCTGCGGTTCCACACCCAGACCGCGGGTGTGCAGCTGACGGCCCAGCAGCCCGAGGTCAACCTCGTCCGTGTCGCCGTGCAGGGCCTCGCCGCGGTGCTCGGCGGCACGCAGTCCCTGCACACCAACTCCTTCGACGAGGCGATCGCGCTCCCGACGGACAAGTCCGCCCGCCTCGCCCTGCGCACCCAGCAGGTCCTCGCCTACGAGACGGACGTGACCGCGACGGTCGACCCGTTCGCCGGCTCCTACGTCATCGAGAAGATGACCGACGAGGTCGAGGAGGCCGCGCTGGAGCTGATGGGCAAGGTGGAGGACCTCGGCGGCGCGGTCAACGCGATCGAGCACGGCTTCCAGAAGAACGAGATCGAGCGCAACGCCTACCGCATCGCCCAGGAGACCGACGGCGGCGAGCGGGTCGTGGTCGGCGTCAACCGCTTCCAGCTCGACGAGGAGGAGCCCTACGAGCCCCTGCGCGTCGACCCGGCGATCGAGGCCCAGCAGGCCGAGCGCCTGGCCAAGCTGCGCGCCGAGCGCGACCAGCAGGCCGTCGACGCGGCCCTGGCCGCGCTGAAGAAGGCGGCCGAGGGCGAGGACAACGTCCTCTACCCGATGAAGGACGCCCTGCGCGCCCGCGCCACGGTCGGCGAGGTCTGCAACGCGCTGCGGGACGTGTGGGGCACGTACGTGCCGTCGGACGCTTTCTGACCTGGGCGTTCGCCCTCGGCGTCCCGCTCTCCGAAAACCGGGACAGGAGTGTCGTACCCCCGTGCGACACTCCTGTCCATGTTCGGCGTCATCGACCTCCCCACCTATCTGGCCGGCCTCGTCCTGATCGTCCTGCTGCCCGGCCCCAACTCGCTCTACGTGCTGTCCGTCGCCGCCCGCCGGGGCGTCCGCGCCGGGTACACCGCCGCGGCCGGCGTGTGGTGCGGGGACACCGTGCTCATGACGCTGTCCGCGGCCGGGGTCGCCTCGCTGCTCCAGGCCAACGCGCTGCTGTTCGGGATCGTGAAGTACGCGGGCGCCGGGTACCTCAGCTGGCTCGCCGTCGGGATGCTGCGGGCGGCCTGGGGGATGTGGCGGACCCGGCGGGAGCGGAGCGTGCTGCGGGAGAGCGCGCCGGTCGCCGCCGACGAGCGGCCGTTCCGCCGCGCGCTGGTGATCAGCCTGTTCAACCCCAAGGCAATCCTGTTCTTCGTCGCCTTCTTCGTGCAGTTCGTCGACCCCGGCTACGCCTATCCGGCGCTGTCCTTCGTCGTCCTCGGCACCCTCGCCCAGATCGCCAGCTGTCTCTACCTCAGCGCGCTGATATTCAGCGGCACGAAGCTGGCCGACGCCTTCCGCCGCCGCAAGCGGCTGGCCGCGGGGGCGACTTCGGCGGCGGGTGCGCTGTTCCTGGGGTTCGCGGTGAAGCTGTCGCTGGCCAGCGCGTAACCCTTCGGCGCGGGGTTCCTCTCCGCCCGGGTCAGCGAAGGCCCACCCGCTTCGCGTACTCCGCCAGCCCCTCCTCCGCGTCGCCCGTCCAGCCGACGTACCCGTCCGGGCGGACCAGGAACAGGCCGGTGCCGTACGACGCGGGGGCCGGTGCCTGCCGGACGTGCTCCGGCAGGCCGGCCGGGCGGTGGGGTGCCAGCAGCGTCCAGTGCGGACCCCGGAAGGTGTCGAAGAGCCGTACGCCGTCCACCACCGCGTCCGGCGCGCGGTCGCCCGCCCGCACCGGGCCGGGCGTGGGCCGGGTCTCCGCGGCCAGCGACGACTCCCGGTAGCCCAGCCCCAGTTGGCCGGTCGTCGCCGTGCCGCGCCGCACCTCGCCCCGATGCACCCGCGTCGACAGGCCGAGCACCCCGGCCGCGACCGGGCGCCGCTCCTCCTCGTAGGTGTCGAGCAGCGCCTCCGGCGCGTCCCCGGCCAGCACCGCGCCCAGCTTCCAGCCCAGGTTGTAGGCGTCCTGGACGCTGGTGTTCAGGCCCTGCCCGCCGGCGGGGGAGTGGATGTGCGCCGCGTCCCCCGCGAGGAAGACGCGCCCGGCGCGGAAGCGGTCGGCGAGGGCCGCACGCGGCCGGAACTCCGACGCCCAGCGCACCTCGGTGACGTCCTCGGCGGCGAGGTGGGACCGCGCGGCGACGACCTTGCGCACGGCGTCCGCGGAGACGTCCACCACGGTGTCCTCCGGGAACTGCGCCGTCAGCTGGAAGTCCTCCGTCCCCGCGAGCGGGCAGAGCGCGAGGAAGCCGCCGTCCTCGCCGCGCGGCGGGAAGATGTGCCAGTTGTCCCGGTCGAGGCCGCTGATCCGCACGTCCGCGACCAGCGTCGGCTTCGGGTCGACGGTCTCCCCGGTCATGCCGACGCCCAGCGCCCGCCGCAGCGCGGAGCGGCCCCCGTCGGCGGCGACGGCGTACCGCGCGCGCAGCCCGGACCCGTCCGCGCACCGCAGGGTCACGCCCTCCGCGTCCTGCACGGCCCCCACGACCTCCCGGCCGAAGACGATCCGGCCGCCCAGCTCCTCCAGCCGCGCCCGCAGGATCTCCTGCGTCCGCCACTGCGGCACCATCCAGGGGCCGGTGTACGGCGCCCCGGCCCCCTGGGCCGGCGCCCCCTCGGCCTCGTCCGCGTCGAACATCCGGTGTTCGCCCAGCCGGCGGCCGTCCTGCCAGATCATCCCGACCGGGTAGGTCCCGCCGGCCGCGAGGACCGCGTCCAGCACGCCCAGGTCGTCGAAGACCTCCATGGTGCGCGGCTGCAGCCCCTTGCCCCGCGACCCCGGGAACAGCCCGTCGGCCCGCTCCACGACCAGGGCGGCCACGCCGCGCCGGGCCAGGTCGATGCCCAGCGTCAGTCCCGTGGGCCCCGCGCCGACGA
This sequence comes from Streptomyces griseosporeus, assembly GCF_014656055.1. Classification (GTDB taxonomy): domain Bacteria; phylum Actinomycetota; class Actinomycetes; order Streptomycetales; family Streptomycetaceae; genus Streptomyces; species Streptomyces griseosporeus. The sequence continues at coordinate 978,389 of NZ_BNBR01000003.1, read as the reverse complement.
TCAGCACATCGGTGTCCATATCGCACCTTCTTCCTTAACGTCGTTAAGTCCCGCTGCCTATGAGGGTGCCCTTAACGGCGTTAAGGTGTCAAGCTGTGCTGCGTGAGTACGGAACGCCGCGCCCCCCTGGACCGCACCCGCGTCGCGGACACCGCCCTGCGGCTGCTGAACGAGGTCGGCCTGGAGGGCCTGACCCTGCGCGCCATCGCCCGCGAGCTGGACGTCAAGGCACCCGCGCTGTACTGGCACTTCAAGGACAAGCAGGCGCTGCTCGACGAGATGGCGACGGAGATGTACCGGCGCATGGTCGCCGGCGCCGCCCTCGATCCCGCCGACACCTGGCGGGACCGCCTGCTGAAGACCAACCGCGGCCTGCGCGCGGCCCTGCTCGGCTACCGCGACGGCGCCAGGGTGTTCAGCGGCTCACGCTTCACCGGCCTCGACCACGCCCACGAGATGGAGGAGACGCTGCGCGTCTTCACGGACGCCGGCTTCACCCTCGCCCAGGCCGTCCGCGCCACACGGACCGCGTACGCGTACACGATCGGCTTCGTCATCGAGGAGCAGGGCGTCACCCCGCTGCCCGGCGAGCGCCGCGAGGGTTACGACCTCGACGAACGCGCCCGCCGCATGGCCGACTTCCCCCTGTCGGCCGCGGCGGGCGCGGAGATCTTCCAGGACTACGACACCCACTTCGAGGAGGGCCTTGACCTGCTGCTCGCGGGCATCGAGGCCCGCTCGGGCATCGCCTGAGCCCCGCCCTGCCCGCGGGGCGCGTCGTCCGCGTGCCTCAGCTCGCCCTCATCCGGCGCAGCGCCCGGGTCACGACCGGCGGCAGCACGTCGACGGCGATCCGGCGGGCGCGGCTGCGGGGGACGGGCCGGCGCGCGGGCCGGGAGGCGGCAGGGGCGGCGGGCCGCCCGCCGGCGCCCTGCGTCGGGAAACCCGTAGCACCCGGGGTCCCCGGCCCCTGCGGGGCGTCAGCGGCTGCCGCGGCCTGCGCTGCCCGCGCGGCCTCCTCCGCCTCCCCGTGCCGGGACAGCGGGAAGGCCGGCGGCTTCATGCCGTCGGACTTCAGCCGGATGATCCGGTGCCCGGCCGCCTCCTGCACGCTCAGCCGGCAGTCCTTCCGTTCCCGTACGGCCTCCAGCAGCGCCTCCTGCCAGGGCTCCGGGTCGTCCCAGGTGCCGTACAGCTTCTGCGTGCTCAGGCAGACCGGGTTCAGGCCCCGGTTGAGGACGGCCTCCCAGGCCGCGATGGAGACGCCGGGCGTGTGCTCGGAGCGGAAGTCGTCCAGGACGACGATGCCGCCCGGCTTGAGGGCCTTCTGGGCGGCGGCGATGTCGCCGTACACGTGCTCGTACAGGTGCGAGGCGTCGACGTGGACGAACCGGCAGGAGCCGGGGTCGACCTCCTGCGGGACCACCGAGCTGGGGCCCTGGAGGACACGCGGCAGCTCGTCGTGGAAGGAGAGGTAGTTCTCCTCGAAGGCCTGCCGGGTCAGCGAGCTGTAGGACTTCGTCGACTCGGCCCGGTTGGCCTCGTCCGGCGCGTCCCCCTCGAAGAGGTCGCACACGGTGTACCGCTCGCCCTCCCGCACGTGCCGGCCGGTGAAGATGGCGCTCTTGCCCATGTACACGCCGACCTCCAGCAGGTCCCCGGTGACGCCGGTGTCCTCCTGACGGGTCAGGAACCAGTCGAACAGCGTCTGGTCCAGCACGGGGAACCAGCCGGGGACGTCGTCCAGGCGGAGCGGGCGGCGCGTGGTGTGCGGTGCGGCGGACATGAGGTGGCAGTACTCCCTTGCCGGGCAACCAATGGGAAGCGGGGACGGACCTGTGGGCCGCCCCGGCCTCCACGGTGCCTGCCCGGGCGGTCGCGGGAAAACCCACACAGAGATGAACAGCCAGCCAACTTCCGTGTCAGCCGGTGCGGTTGAGGCGCGGCGGGCCCGCCAGCGCGCGGCGCAGCCGGGGCGTGAGCCGCTCCTCGACCAGCCGGTTCAGCAGCCACGCCAGCACCAGCATGGCGCCGACGGTGAGCAGGAAGGTGGCGTACGACGGCACGTGCAGCCCGCGGTGCAGCGCGCCGATGACGACCCAGCCGAGGTGCTCGTGCACGAGGTAGAACGGGTACGTCAGCGCCCCCGCGACCGTCAGCCAGCCCCAGTTCACCCGGCTCAGCCAGCCGAGGGCGATCGCGGCGACCGCCAGGAAGCCCAGGGTGATCACCAGCATGATGCCGAGGGAGCTGCGGTAGGAGAACGCGTCCACGGAGTGCGGATGCCACAGCCGCTGCACCGCGTAGTGCTGCCCGATCAGCCAGCTCACCACCGCGATGCCCCAGCCGTAGGGGTCGCGCCGGTCGCGGTGCACGAGATACAGCCCGACGCCGCCGATGAAGAACGGCGCGTACTCCGGCATCAGCACCAGGTCGAGCAGTGGCTCGTGGGCGCTCTGCGCGACGGCCGCGGCCAGCGTCCAGCCCGCGCAGAACAGGATCACCCGGTGCCGGTTGGCGCCCGGCAGCACGATGCACAGCGCGAACAGCGCGTAGAAGCGCAGCTCCGCCCAGAGCGTCCAGCACACGCCCAGCACCCGGTCCACGCCGAGCGGCATCTGCAGCATGGTCAGGTTGACCAGCGCGTCGCTGGGCGAGACCGCCTTGTACGCCACCATCGGCAGCGCGAACACGGCGGTGACCAGCACGATCGCCACCCAGTACGCGGGCAGCAGCCGGGCCGCCCGCGAGGCGAAGAACGACCTCAGGGGCCGGCCCCAGCCGCTCATGCAGATGACGAACCCGCTGATCACGAAGAAGATCTGCACACCCAGACAGCCGTAGGCGAAGTACCCGTGCAGGGTGGGGAACTGCTCCTTGGGCGAGGAGCCCCAGGCCTGGCCGACCTCGCCGCCCCGGCCGCCGTAGTGGTACGCCGCCACCATCAGCGCGGCCAGCAGGCGCAGCCCGTCCAGCGCGCGCAGCCGCGACTGCCGCGGCCGGGCCTGCCGCGGGACCGCGGGCAGCGGGGGCGCGGACGCGGGCGCCACGGTGCCCGTGGAGGTCACCCGGGGGTCCGCGGGCGTGTCGATCACAGGAGGTTCCCCTCTTCGGGATGCGGAAGAAGAAGCAGGGACACAGGAGGCAGCCGGCGGCCTCAGCGCCGCACGCCCCGCCCCAGCGACCGCGCGCGCCGCGCCACCCGCCGGACCGTCGCGTTGCGCGGGATGAACGCGAGCTGGGCGGGCACCGCGCCGGGCAGGGCGAGCGAGGTGAGCCGCTTGCGCTTGAAGTAGCGCCAGGTGCGCTGGTCCAGATGGGCCGACAGGAAGCGCTCGGCGGCCGGGCGCAGGTCCGGGTAGATCTTGGCCTGCATGGCGTACCCGACCGCCCGCACCAGCTCGGTCAGCCGGGCCGCGTCCATGCCCCGGCGCTGCCCGTCGACCGCCGCCCGGTCCGCCAGGTCGGGCAGCAGCGCGTCGACGATCGTCACCGGCACCCGGTTGCTGTTCTCGTACGGCGTCAGTCGCTCCAGCAGCAGGGCCGTGCCCACGCGGGCGACCGGGATGCCGTAGAAGGCGGCCGCCGTCAGCAGCGCGGTGGAGAAGCAGCCGACGACCAGGGCGGGACGCATCCGCTGGTAGAGGACCTCCGCCAGAACGGGCGAGTCGAGCACGGTCAGGTCGGCGCCGAGCCGCTCCGCCTCCTTCTCCAGGCGGCGCGACCAGCGGGCCGGCGCGGAGGGGTGCGGCTTGAACACCACGCGGGTGTGCCCGGCGTCGAGCGCGCCCCGTAGCATCCGCAGGTGCAGGTCCTCCTCCTCGTCTGCGGTGAGGATGCCGAGGGCGGACAGGTACTGGCCGAGGAGCAGGGCGGGTTCCTCCGGCAGCGCGGTCAACACGTCGCCCATGTCCGCGAGTTCGCCCAGCACCTTCAGGAAGGCGTCCGTCGGCACGATCTCCGGGCGGACCCCGAACTCGGTGAGCAGCAGCGGTGTGAGGCCCGGCACCAGGTCGAGGTGGAGGAGCCGGTCGATGCGCGTGCCGACCAGCGGGTCGATCTTGTTGCGGGTGGGGCCGTAGCTCATCAGCCCGTCGGCGTACACGGTGACGGGTGCGCCGGTGAAGATCTGGCAGACGCCGAGCGCCGGGTTGACCTGGATCGACTCCACGGCCAGCTCCACCGGGTCGTCGCCCAGCCCCCACAGCAGCCGCAGATGGCGCTCCCACAGCGGGACGTCGTCCATGCGCGGCGACCAACCCCCCGGGTGGAAGGGGGAGATGGTCTCGTTCCAGGACACGACGTCGTCGAAGCGCTCGCGCAGCCGCGCGAAGCCCGGCATCTCGTCCAGGCCCGGGGACGTCTCGGGCGCCGCGGCGTTGTTGCAGACCAGCAGGACGCGGCGGTCGGCGGGGCCGAAGCAGTCGGAGTCGAGTGCGGCGGCCAGCGTCGCCGTGCCGTACAGCGTCGACGCCAGGAAGATCTGGGTGGTCACGCGGCGGCCCCCGCCGCGACGGGCCGGCGGCGCAGCCGGCGCAGCCGGGTGGCGCGCTGCACGTCCATGGAGTCCAGCGCCTCGTCCAGCACGTCCTGCGGCATCCGCCGCAGTGCCGCGGCGCTCATCGACTTCAGTTTTCTCGCCACGGCCGGCTCGAACCTCTCGATGGATCCCAGGTGGTGGGAAATGATGGCGCAATAGGTGCGCACGGCCTTCGGGAGAAGAACCGCCGCCTGTCGGTCCTGCGCGGTTTCCGCGAGCACCTGATCGAATGCGCGGATGAAATCGAGCTGCCGCACATCGCCGATCTGTGTGAGTGAGGAAGCCACTCCGCGCCGGTAGTACACACCGAGCAGACCCACCACCGCGAAGGAATCCGCCTCGCGGTGCAGTTTCCAGATCCACGGCCGGTCCTCCGCCGTGCGCAGCCCGTCGGTGAAGTGCAGCAGGCCCTTGTCGGCCAGCCGCCGGTGGTAGATGCCCGCCCAGGCGTACGCGTAGTCGACGGAGGTGGAGCGGTCGGCCGGGAGGATCGCCTCCCGCGGGTCGAGCACCACACCCCGCCGCCCGTGCGGCACCCGGTGGATGCTGCGCGCCCGCCCGGTGCACTGCACATGGTCGGTACGCAGGAAGTCGCACCCCAGCTCGTCCATGGCGGCCACGAGCCGCTCGTAGTAGCCGGGGGCCAGCCAGTCGTCGCCGTCCAGGAAGGTCAGGTACTCGCCGCGTGCCCGGTCGATGCCGGTGTTGCGGGCGGTGGCCAGGCCGCCGTTCCTGTCGTGTCTCACATGGACCGCGCCCGGCAGCTCGCGCTCGGCGCGCGCGAGAATGTCCGGTGTCTCGTCGCGGGAACAGTCGTCGACGAGAACGAACTCGAAGTCGTCCCGCGCGTTGGCGCGCAGGCTCTTCAAGGTGTCGGGCGCGTATTGCTGCACGTTGTAGAACGGCACGATGACGGAAAGCTTGACCACGCCGAAGACGGTAGAACGCGGCCCGGCCCGCGTCTTGACCGCGAGCTTGATGAAGCATGAACGACGCGTGGCGAAGCCGTGAACCCGATTGTTTTCCGGGCCGTCGGGCGCCTGATTCGCTGTTCGTCGGTGCGCTGTTAACCGTTTGTTGCATTCGGGTTGGGCGGAACCTAGAAATGCCTTCCTAGGTTCTTCGGCGTGCCAGCAAGTGCAACGAAGGCCCTGCGGGTGGCCGTTCTCGCGGATTCCGACACCCGGTGGAAATGGGGCGCCCTCACCGCGCGCCGCCTCACCGGCGACCCGGAACCCCGCCTGGACGGCTATCTCCTGCGCGGCCGAGCCACCCCGACGCCCCGTCAGCTGAAGGAGATCGGCGTCCGCGCCGACTCCCTGCGCGAGGTGACCGCCGCCGAGTTCCTGCGCGCGATGCGCGGCGACACCGCGGGCGCCGCGGGCGCCGCGGACACCGCCGACGCCTGCGCGCCGTACGACGTGGTCGTCCTCGCCCTGGTCGGCGGCGGGGTGCAGGCGATGCTGCACGGCCTGGCCCGCACCTGGCAGGGACGCGGGAAGCGGCCCGTCGTCGTCACCGGCTATGTCGGCGTCGTCTACGAGAAGCTCGCCGACGGCCTGCTGCTGCGGCACGGCGCCGACCTCGTCCTCGCCAACTCCCGCCAGGACGCCGAGCGTTTCCGCGCGGTGTACGAGGGGGTCGGCGCCGACGCCTCCGCGGTGACCGAGGTCGCGCTGCCGTTCCTCGGCGGTTCCCCGTACGCCGGCGAACACGACCCGTACACCGTCGTGTTCGCGGCCCAGCCCTCCGTACCGGAGACCCGCGCGGACCGCACGTACCTGCTGGACCGCCTGGTCCGGCACGCCCGGCTGCACCCCGGCCGCGAGGTCCTGCTCAAGCTGCGCTCCCGGCCCGGCGAGCACACCACCCACCTGGAGGAGCTGCCCTACCAGAAGCTCGCCCAGAAGGCGGGCCCGCTGCCGCCCAACCTGCGCCTGGTGTACGGCAACATGGGCGAGGTCCTGGACCGCACCGACCTGCTGGTCACGGTCAGTTCCACGGCCGCGCTGGAGTCCCTGCACCGCCGCGTCCCCACCGTCGTCCTCACCGACCTCGGTATCCGCGAGGCGCTCGGCAACCACCACTTCGTCGGCTCCGGCTGCCTCGCTTCCTGGGACCAGCTCGACGCGGGGCACACGCCGGTGCCGGACGAGGCGTGGGTGGCCCGGCAGGGCGTCGCCGCCGACGGTGCGTACGAGACCGCCTTCGACGCCGCCCGCGACCGCATCGCCGGGCTGCTCGCCGCCGACCGGCTGCCGCCCCTCACGCCGTACTACACGCCCCGCACCGCGCCCGGCTATCTGCCCGGCATCCTCGCCCGCCACCACCTCGGCCCCGACGGCAGCCCGCTGCCCGGCGCCCCCGCCGCGGACCGGCAGCCCGGCCCCGTACGGCAGATCGTGCGCCGCGCGGCCCGCGGCGCCTACCGGCACGGCGTGCAGCGGGTGGCCCCCGTGATCCGGCGGATGGGGGAGCTGTGAGCCGCCTCGACCCTGCCCGAGGAGCCGTGAGCCCCCTCGACCCGCCCCGAGGAGCCGTGAGCTGCCTCGACCCGCTTCGAGGAGCGGTGATCCGCGTCGACCCGCTTCGAGGAGCCGTGAGCCGCGTCGACCCGCTTCGAGGAGCTGTGAGCCCCCTCGGCCCACCCCAAGGAGCCGTGAGCCCCCTCGGCCCGCCCCGAGGAGCTGTGAGCCCCCTCGACCCATCCCAAGGAGCTGTGACCATGTCCGACCCGGTGGCGGAGCAGGGCGCTTCCCTGCGCCGCGTGCTCGCCGTGATCCCCGCGCGGGGCGGCTCCAAGGGTGTGCCCGCGAAGAACCTCGCGCCCGTCGGCGGCGTCCCGCTGGTCGCCCGCGCGGTGCGCGAGTGCCTGGCCGCCCGCCTGGTGACGGACGTCGTGGTCTCCACCGACGACCAGGCCATCGCCGCCGCCGCCCGCGAGGCCGGCGCCGAGGTGGTGCTGCGGCCCGCGGCCATCGCCGGCGACACGGCGACCTCCGAGGCCGCGGTGCTGCACGCGCTGGACGCGCACGAGGCCCTGCACGGGGCGCCCGTCGACGCGGTGCTGCTCGTGCAGTGCACCAGCCCGTTCCTGGTCCGGGAGGACGTCGACGGGGTGGCCGCCGCGGTCGTCGAGAACGGCGCGGACACGGCGGTGACCGTGGCGCCGTTCCACGGCTTCGTATGGCGGGAGGACGAGGCGGGGGCGGCAGACGGAGGCGTCGCGAGCGGCGTCGGCGGCGTGGGCGTCAACCACGACAAGTCCTTCCGCCCGCGCCGCCAGGACCGCCCCCAGGACCTCCTGGAGACCGGCGCCGCCTACGCCATGGACGCGGCCGGCTTCCGCGCGCACGGGCACCGCTTCTTCGGCCGCACCGAGCTGGTCCGCACCGACCCCGCCCGGGTCCTGGAGATCGACGACCCGCACGACCTGGCCCGCGCCCGGGCCCTCGCGCCGCTGCTGGACGTGGCCCGGCCGGGCGCCCTTCCCGCCTACGACGACATCGACGCCGTAGTCCTCGACTTCGACGGCACCCAGACCGACGACCGGGTGCTGATCGACGCCGACGGACGGGAGTTCGTCTCCGTGCACCGCGGGGACGGCCTCGGCATCGCGGCCCTGCGCGACAGCGGCCTCAAGATGCTGATCCTGTCCACGGAACAGAACCCGGTCGTCGCCGCCCGCGCCCGGAAGCTGCGGCTTCCCGTGCTGCACGGCATCGACCGCAAGGACCTCGCGCTGAAGCAGTGGTGCGAGGAGCAGGGCATCGCGCCGGAGCGCGTGCTCTACGTCGGCAACGACGTCAACGACCTCCCGTGCTTCGCCCTCGTCGGCTGGCCCGTGGCGGTCGCGAGCGCCCACGACGTCGTACGCGGCGCCGCACGCGCGGTCACCACCGTCCCCGGCGGTGACGGCGCGATCCGGGAGATCGCCAGCTGGATCCTCGGCCCCTCTCTCGAATCCCTCCCCAAGTAAGGACACCCCCTGTCATGAGCACCAACTCCCGTCACCGTCTGCTCGGTTCGCGCGAGGTCGGCCCCGGCCGTCCCGTCTACGTCACCGGCGAGATCGGCATCAACCACAACGGCGACCTCGACAACGCCTTCAAGCTGATCGACGTGGCCGCCGCGGCCGGCTGCGACGCCGTGAAGTTCCAGAAGCGCACTCCGGAGATCTGCACCCCGCGCGACCAGTGGGACATCGAGCGGGACACCCCCTGGGGCCGGATGACGTACATCGACTACCGCCACCGCGTGGAGTTCGGCGAGGACGAGTACCGGCAGATCGACGACTACTGCAAGGGGAAGGGGATCGCCTGGTTCGCCTCGCCGTGGGACACCGAGGCGGTCGCCTTCCTGGAGAAGTTCGACGTGCCGGCGCACAAGGTCGCCTCGGCGTCGCTGACCGACGACGAGCTGCTGCGGGAGCTGCGCGCGACGGGCCGCACGATCATCCTCTCCACCGGCATGTCGACGCCGAAGCAGATCCGCCACGCGGTCGAGGTCCTGGGCTCGGACAACATCCTGCTCTGCCACGCCACCTCGACGTACCCCGCGAAGGCCGACGAGCTGAACCTCCGCGTGATCAACACGCTGGAGAAGGAGTACCCGAACGTCCCGATCGGCTACTCCGGCCACGAGACCGGCCTGCAGACCACCCTCGCCGCGGTCGCCCTCGGCGCCGTCTTCGTCGAGCGCCACATCACCCTCGACCGCGCCATGTGGGGCTCCGACCAGGCCGCCTCGGTGGAACCGCAGGGCCTGGAGCGCCTGGTCCGCGACATCCGCGTGATCGAGGCCTCCCTCGGCGACGGCGTCAAGAAGGTCTACGACTCCGAGCTGGGCCCGATGAAGAAGCTGCGCCGCGTCACCGGCGTCGTCGCGGAGGCGGAGATCGCCGCGGCGGCGGGCGAGCCGGTCGCGGTCTGACACCTGACATCCGCGACCTGGCACCAGGTCACTCACGACGGGACGGTCGTACGACGATGAGCCCCCGCGCCGGGAGATCCGGCCCCGCGCCCGCCACTCTCGCCTTCGTCGAGAGCCCGGTCCAGCTGCTGAACGTGCTGGAGTGGGCGCACACGCGGGCGCCCGGAGCGCCGCGGGCCCCCGGCGCGGGGCTCACGCTCGTGGTCCTGTCCCCGATCGACCCGATGACCCGCGGCCAGCTGCGGCGCATGGCCGAGCTGGCCCGCGAGGAGGGCCACCAGGTCCGCTGGGAGGAGGCGCGGGGCGGCGCCACGGCCCCCTTCCAGACGATAGGCGGCCTGGCGGGCCTGCTGCGCCGGGCGCCACGCGTGGTCCTGGGCGACCCCTTCTCCCGCTACGTCCAGCTGCTCCTGACCATCACCCGCGCCCGTGACCTCGTCGTCGTCGACGACGGCACGGCCACGATGGAGTTCGTCGGCCAGCTGGCCCGCGGCGAACGCCTGGTCCGCTGGCACCGCAAGGGCGGCCGCCCGGGCCCCCGCGACCTGCTCTTCGCCCCGGTGTCCTCCCGGGCCCGGCACAAGCTGACGCCGGGGGAGGACCGCCGGGTGGAGGTCTTCTCGGCGATGCCGATCGAGGACACGCCGCGGGGCGTGACGGTCACCGCGAACGACTTCTCCTGGACCCGCTCCCGCTTCGGCCCGCCCCGCATCACCAAGGGCGCCGACCTGGTCGGCACCTCGTTGGTCGAGACGGGCGTGGTGGACGCCGACCGCTACCTGGGGGCGGTACGGGCCCTGGCGAAGGCCCAGGGCGCGACGCGCTACTTCGCCCACCGCCGCGAGAGCGCGGACAAACTCCACCGCCTGGCCACGGAGACCGGCCTGGAGGTGGTCCGCCCGGACCTCCCCCTGGAACTGATCGCCCGCCGCGGCCCCGTCGGCCGTACGATCCTCAGCTTCCCCTCCACGGTCGTGCACACCCTGCCCCTGGCCCTGACCGGCACGGGAGTCCGCGTCGCGGTCTGCGACATCGACCCGGCCTGGCTGACGGAGAAGGCGTCACCCCGGGCCCGGGGCTTCCTGTCCGGGGTGACGGGTTCGGCCCGGGACGTGCACCGGTTGGCGGCGGTGCCGGCAGCGGCCTCCTGAGCTGCCCGCCGGGTCAGTTGTGCGCGGGCCCGCAGGCGTTCTGGAGCATGTAGAAGTGGTGCAGGTACGCCGCGTGGTACGAGGCACTGGTGATCCGCACGAACGCCTCGTCCGTCACCCGCAGCGACGATCCGGTGAGGTTGTGGCTGCCGGTGTAGACGCGGGGCGTGATGTCACCGCCGTAGTCGCCGTCGATCAGCAGGTACTTGTCGTGCGGGTGCGGTCCGGCCGGGTTGCCGTCGCGGCACCAGCGGTACCGGATGTGGGCGCTGTCCAGGGCGGCCCTGGTCGTGTAGTCCATGTCCCGCACGACGAGATCGACCCAGCAGCCCTTGTTGTGCAGGTCGACGAGCTTGTCGAGGACCTGGCCGCGGTTGTCGTAGAAGAACGTGTGGGCGATCCGCACATCGGTCTGGTGCCGCTTGCCGTCGGTCCCCGTGTACCAGCAGGAGACCTCGTTCAGCGCGTTGACGAGCGGGTCGGTGGCCGGGTTCTCCTCGGCGGAGTCGGGGCGCGGCAGGAAGAACGCGCGGTACGTCGATCCGGAGGCGGTGGAGAAGTAGGGGTTGCTCGTGACGGTCTGCTGGTGCCGCGTCGTGTACTGCAGGTCGTGGTAGGTCAGGTAGCCCTGGTACACGGCGTCGTCGGCGAACGTCACCGCGTCCTGGTAGGCGCGGGCCGCGTCCCAGTCCGTGAGGTTCGAGGAGGTCTGGAAGACGACCTTGGAGTACGTGGCGCCGTCGGCGAAGGGGCCGGTGCGCGAGAAGAGGAAGTACTTGTTGTGGTTGTGGGACCCCTTCGCCGTGCTCAGGCAGCCGCGCTGCACGTCGTCGACGCCGTCCGCGTCCTCGAACCTGTCGTCGCAGACGACGACCCAGGAGGCCTTGGTGTCGTCGGTGCCGAGACCGGCCTTGAGGGCGTCGTAGGCGGGGTTGGCGAACTCCTTGCCGGTGTCGGCCGCGACGTAGGTGGAGTCGTCGAGGATCACCTTCACGGACACCCCGCGCCGCTGCGCGGCCAGCAGCGCGTCCACGATCCGCTGGTCGTTGATCGCGAACACCGAGCCGCGGATCTGCTCACCGGCGGGGGTGGCGTCGATGAGCCCCACCAGCTGATCGAAGACGGCCCGCTGCTCCTGGACGGTCCCGACGGGGTTGTTGAAGACGGGCTGCCCGACGACGGGCGCCGCGACGGCGGCACCGACGGCGGTCCCGTCCGCCGCGGCGGCGCTCTGCACACCACCGCCGAGCACCAGCCCGGCGAGGACGGCCATGGATCCGGCCAGGGCGGTGAGGGGTCTGCGTATTCTTTTGATCACGGCGGGCCATCCTAGGGATCACACCGCCAAAGGGCGTCTGAGCGAACGGAGTTGGGCGTGTCGGGACCGGACGGAGGCGCAGGCGGGTGGCTGGAGCGCGTGGCTGCCGTGCGCCGCGGGCTCGCCGAGCAGGGGCCGCCGCGGCGTCCCGACGGCGCTCCGGACTTCGCCACCGTCACGCTGCCGGAGCGCGACTGTGATCAGGTGCGTGACCTCCTGGTGCACGAGGCAGTCGGCACGGTCGTCGAGATCGGGCTCGCCTACGCCGGCTCGGCGCTGGCGATCGGCGAGGCGCTGGTGCGCACCGGTGCACCGAACCCGCGGCATGTGGTGATCGACCCGTTCCAGTACACGGCGTACGACGGTGTCGGGTGGGAGCTGCTGTGCAGCGCCGGACTGGACGGCATCGCCGAGCTGGTGACCGAACCGTCGCAGCGTTTCCTTGCCCGGCTGGCCGACGCGGGCTTCGCGGCGGACGCGGCGTTCGTCGACGGCAGCCACCACTTCCACAACGTGTTCGTCGACCTTCACTTCCTGGGCGAGATCGTCCGTCCCGGGGGCGTCGTGCTGCTCGACGACGTCTGCTGGCCGTCGGTCGGCGCCGCCGTGGCGTACTTCGAGACCCATCTGGGGTGGCGTCCGATTCCGGGCGCTGTGGCCGGGGGCGCCTCGGACCCGGCCAGTGGTCGGCCGCGGACCGGGGCCTACCGGCTGCCCGACCCGCGCCCGACGCCCGACTTCAGGGATTTCCGGCCGTTCTGCTGACCGGTGCGGGGCTACCCGTCCTTCCGCGCCACCACATACCCCCGCCCCCGCGTCTCCTCCCCCTGCGGCTCCCGTTCCACCCGCGCCCACACCCGCAGCCCCGCCTCCTCCAGCAAGCCGGCGATCGTGTTCACCGGGCGGAACCAGTAGTCCAGGTCGATCTCGTGGCCGAAGCGTTCGGAGAGGTGGAGGTGGTCCGTCCGGTCGGGGGAGGACGAGGTCTGGAAGGCGAGCAGTGCCGGGGCGCCGGGGAGCAGGACGCGGTGGAACTCCGCGAACACGGTCGGCAGGGCCTCGTCCGGAACGTGGATCGTCGAGTACAGGGCCGTCAGTCCGGACAGGGACGCCGGCGGGAGGTCCAGGGACGTCATCGAGCCCACGTGGAAGCGCAGGTCGGGGTACGCCTCCCGGGCCAGCGCCACCATGCGCGGGGAGACGTCCACCCCGAACACCGGCAGGCCCAGCGCGTGCAGCCGGGCCGTGAGACCGCCGGGGCCGCTGCCTACGTCGGCCACGGGGGCCGTACCCCCGCCCCTGCCGCTTCCCGCGTCGGCCACGGGGGCCGTAGCACCACCCCGGCCGCTTCCCGCGTCGGCCACGGGGGCCGTAGCACCACCCCGGCCGCTTCCCGCGTCGGCCACGGGGGCCGTACCCCCGCCCCTGCCGCTCCCCCCGTCGGCCGCGGGGCCCGTACCGCCGCCCCGGCCGCCACCCGTCTGCACCAGCTCCGCGAAAGCGGTCAGGAGGGCCTTCTCCAGGGGCAGGTCCGTCGACCAGTCGGGGAAGCGGGCCGTGTACTCGCGGGCCATCGTGTCGTAGGAAGCGCGGGCTGCGTCGGCGTAGTCGGTCACGGGCGGGCACCCTAGCGCCGCGCTTGCGGGGGCGTCCTCCGTTTTGCCGTACCCGCACCTCGCGCCCGCCGTCACCGTTCCGTCTGCTGAACAGATCGGCGTGGCTGTGCCGTGACGTGGTATGCGTGGAGGGAGTACATGGGTGGGTGGACCCCCGGGCCGAGAGGGCCGGCGAGTTTACCCACCTCCACCGGCACCTATGCGTCGGACGGCCAGATTTCCTTCCCCTAACGGGCTGAACTTTTGTTGATCGAGGGTCAGTTGGCCGCCTCGGCGTCCTACCCTTCAGAGGGTGAAGCAATTGATGTCGCCCAAGACCGAGGCCGATCACCCCGACGGCAGTGCCCTGCCCGGCACACTGCCGGAGGAGCTGCGCGCCGAACTCGTCGCCTTCCGCCGCGACCTGCACATGCACCCGGAGCTCGGCAACCAGGAGTTCCGCACCACCGCGGCGATCAAGGCCTGGCTGGAACGCGCCGGGCTCCACCCGCGCGTCCTCAGCGTCGGCACCGGGCTCATCTGCGACATCGGCGCCGACCTCGGCGTACCGGAGGACGGCATGCTCGCCTTCCGGGCCGACATCGACGCCCTCCCGATCCCGGACACCAAGACCGAGTGCCCGTACCGGTCGACCGTGCCCGACCGCGCCCACGCCTGCGGCCACGACGTGCACACCACCGTCGTCCTCGGCGCGGGCCTGCTCCTCGCCGAGCTGCACCGGCAGGGCCGCCTGCCCCGCCCCGTCCGGCTGATCTTCCAGCCCGCCGAGGAGGTGCTGCCCGGCGGCGCCGCCGACTCCATCAAGGGCGGCGCGCTCGACGGCGTGCGCCGGATCATCGCCGTGCACTGCGACCCCCGGGTCGACGCCGGCCGCGTCGGCCTGCGCACCGGCGCCATCACCTCCGCCTGCGACCGGCTGGAGATCTCCCTGGACGGCCCCGGCGGCCACACCGCCCGCCCGCACCTGACCACCGACCTGGTCACCGCCGCCGCCCGCGTCGTCACCGACGTGCCCGCGCTCGTCGGCCGCCGTATCGACACCCGCGCGGGGCTCGCCGTCACCTGGGGCCGTATCGAGTCCGGCCACGCCCCCAACGTCATCCCGCAGCACGCCGAGCTGTCCGGCACCGTGCGCTGCCTCGACATCGACGCCTGGCGGCAGGCGCCCGACATGGTCGTCGCGGCCATCGACGAGGTCGCCAACCTGCACGGCGCCAAGTCCGAGATCAACTACGTCCGGGGCGTGCCGCCGGTCGTCAACGACCCGGCCGTCACCGACCTGCTGCGCGACGCGATGACCGTACGGCGCGGGCCGGAGGCGATCGAGGGCACCGAGCAGAGCCTCGGCGGCGAGGACTTCTCCTGGTACCTGGAGCACGTGCCCGGCGCCATGGCCCGCCTCGGCGTCCGCACCCCCGGCGAGCGCACCGTGCGTGACCTGCACCAGGGCGACTTCGACGCCGACGAGTCCGCCATCACGGTGGGGGTGGAGCTGTTCACCGCGGCGGCCCTGCTGGACGCCGTGAGCTGACCCGCCGCGCCCACCGTGCCCCTCGGCGTCCCCGCCGAGGGGCAGGTACCGCCATCCGGCGCAATACGTTCGTAAGCCGTTCGTGCACACACCGCAACATCGGCCGGTGACCCCCAAGACCCTCAGTTCAGCCGCTGTTTGCCTCGAATCGATAACGGCTTCGGAAGAGGTCTTTTTCTGACATCTACGCGCGTTACGATGCCGCGAAGCCGACGCCGCCGGGGCGTCTCGGCTCGGGCACTGGCAAGGTGCTCACAACAAGCGCCGACATGGCGCTCAGGTCAGGTGTAAGGAGCCTCCCGTGCGCCGGGTAGCCAAGCTTTCCGCTGCGTGTATCGCGTCCGCAGCACTCGCACTGTCTGCCACTGCCTGTGGCAGCACCTCCTCCGACAACGACACCTCCTCCGGTTCGTCCGACGGCGGCAAGAACGGCGTCAAGATCGGTCTCGCCTTCGACGTCGGCGGCCGTGGCGACCGCTCCTTCAACGACTCCGCCGCGCGCGGTGCCGACAAGGCCAAGGAAGAGTTCGGCGGTGAGATCAAGGAGCTGACCGCCAAGACCGCGGACACCGAGGCCGACCGCGAGCAGCGCCTCACCGACCTCGCCCAGGCCGGCTACAACCCCGTGATCGGCGTCGGCTTCTCCTACGCCACCGCCATGGGCAAGGTCGCGGCGAAGTTCCCGAAGACGAACTTCGGCATCATCGACTCGGTCGTGGACGCCAAGAACGTCAACAGCATCACCTTCACCGAGGAGCAGGGCTCCTACCTGGCCGGCGTCGCCGCCGCGCTGAAGACCAAGAAGGACCACGTCGGCTTCATCGGCGGTGTCGACACCCCGCTGATCAAGAAGTTCGAGGCCGGTTACGTCCAGGGCGTCAAGGACACCAAGCCCTCGGTCAAGGTCGACGTCCAGTACCTGAGCCGCGGCACCGACCTGTCCGGCTTCTCCAGCCCCGACAAGGGCAAGGAGGCCGCGCAGGGCATGCTCGACAAGGGCGCCGACGTCATCTACACGGCGGCCGGTTCCTCCGGCAACGGCGCGATCGAGGCCGTCGCCGGCAGCAAGGGCGCCTGGGCCATCGGCGTGGACTCCGACCAGTACAACATCCCGGGTCTCGCCAAGTACAAGAACTCGATCCTGACCTCGATGGTCAAGAACGTCGACGTCGGTGTGTACGAGTTCATCAAGTCCGTGCACAACGGCAAGCCGATGACCGGCGTCAACAGCTACTCGCTCGCGAAGAACGGTGTGTCGCTGGCCACCAGCGGCGGCTTCATCAAGGACATCCAGCCGAAGCTGGACGAGGCCAAGAAGAAGATCGTCGACGGCACCATCAAGGTCAAGACCACCCCGTGACCTGAGGTCCCGCCGGACCTGACAAGGCTCGGCGACGGGGTGTTCCGGCACCCCTCGCCGAGCCATAACAATGTGTCAACTCTACGCGTGTAGCGCGGAGTTGCCGCGCTAGCGTCGCCGACGCCTGCCCTCCCCTTCAGCCCTTTCCCCGAGGAGAGTGCGCCATCAACGCGTCCAGCCCTCCCGCTGCCGTCGAACTGCGCGGCATCACCAAGCGTTTCCCGGGTGTCGTCGCCAACCGCGACATCGACATCACCGTCCGCAGGGGCACGGTCCACGCCCTCTGCGGCGAGAACGGTGCCGGCAAGTCCACCCTGATGAAGATCCTCTACGGCATGCAGCAGCCGGACGAGGGCACCATCACCGTCGACGGCAGCCAGGTCACCTTCCACAACCCCGCCGACGCCATCGCCCGCGGCATCGGCATGGTGCACCAGCACTTCATGCTCGCCGACAACCTCACCGTGCTGGAGAACGTCGTCCTCGGCGCGGAGAAGCTGTACGGCATCGGCGCCAAGGCCCGCGCGAAGATCCAGGAGATCTCCGACGCGTACGGCCTGAACGTCCGCCCGGACGTCCTCGTGGAGCAGCTCGGCGTCGCCGACCGTCAGCGCGTGGAGATCCTCAAGGTCCTCTACCGCGGCGCCAGGACGCTCATCCTCGACGAGCCCACCGCCGTGCTGGTGCCCCAGGAGGTCGACGCCCTCTTCGACAACCTGCGCGAGCTGAAGGCCGAGGGCCTCACCGTCATCTTCATCTCCCACAAGCTGGGCGAGGTCCTCTCCGTCGCCGACGAGATCACCGTCATCCGGCGCGGCACCACCGTCGGCACCGCCGACCCCAAGACGACCACCACCAAGCAGCTCGCCGAGCTGATGGTCGGCAGCGAACTGCCCACGCCGGAGACGGAGGAGTCCACCGTCACCGACGTGCCGCTGCTCCAGGTGGAGGGGCTGCACCTGACGCAGACCGACCTCGACGGCGTCGAGCGGGTCATCCTCGACGACATCGACTTCACCATCCACAAGGGCGAGGTCCTCGGCATCGCCGGCGTGGAGGGCAACGGCCAGTCCGAGCTGGTCGAGGCGATCATGGGCATCCGCACCCCGGACGCCGGTGTCATCACCCTCGACGGCGCCGAGATCTCCCAGCTGCCCACCCGCCGCCGCCGCGAGTCCGGCGTCGGCTACATCCCCGAGGATCGCCACCGCCACGGCCTGCTCCTGGAAGCGCCGCTGTGGGAGAACCGCATCCTCGGCCACGTCACCGAGCGCCCCAACTCGCGCGGCGGGCTCCTCGACCTGAAGGCCGCCCGCGCCGACACCGAGCGCATCGTCGAGGCCTACGACGTCCGCACCCCCGGCATCGAGGTCACCGCCGCCTCGCTGTCCGGCGGCAACCAGCAGAAGCTGATCGTCGGCCGCGAGATGAGCCACGAGCCCAAGCTGCTCATCGCCGCCCACCCCACCCGTGGCGTGGACGTCGGCGCGCAGGCCGCGATCTGGGACCACATCCGCGAGGCCCGCCGCGAGGGCCTGGCCGTGCTGCTGATCTCCGCCGACCTGGACGAGCTGATCGGGCTCTCCGACACCCTGCGGGTGATGTACCGCGGCCGCCTGGTCGCCGACGCCGACCCCGCCACCATCACCCCCGAGGAGCTCGGCTCCGCGATGACGGGTGCGGCCTCCGGCCACCTGGAGCACCCGGAGCAGACAGAGGACGACGACCGATGAACAAGCTGACCCAACGCATCGACAAGGAGCGGCTGCTCCTCGGGATCGCCGCCCCGCTGCTGGCGCTCGTCGCCGCACTCGTCGTCACCGCCCTGGTCATCCTCGCCACCGGCAAGAACCCGGGCGCGGCCTTCAGCGAGATGGGCTCGTACGGCGTCGCCAGCGACAGCCAGGTCTACATCCTCAACAAGGCGACGACGTACTACCTGGCGGGTGTCGCGGTGGCCATCGGCTTCCGCATGAACCTGTTCAACATCGGCGTCGACGGCCAGTACCGGCTCGCCGCGTTCATCGCCGCCGTCCTCGGCGGCGCGCTGACCGCGCCCGGCTGGATCGCCATCCCGCTGATCATCCTGTGCGCCATGGCGACCGGCGCCCTGTGGGCGGCCATCGCCGGCTTCCTGAAGGTGACCCGCGGCGTCAGCGAGGTCATCTCGACGATCATGCTGAACGCGATCGCCACCTCGATCATCGCCTACCTGCTCCAGCCCGGGAAGCTCGCCGAGCTGGACGCGGCCGGCACCACCGTGCTCACCCACCCGCTGCCGAAGTCGTCGTACTTCTTCAGCATCGACACCGGCCCCGCCGGCGTGCTGTGGGGCTTCCTCTTCGTCGCCGTGATTGTCGGCATCGCCTACTGGTTCGTGCTCGGCCGCACCCGCTTCGGCTTCGACCTGCGCACCGTCGGCCAGTCCGAGACCGCCGCCGCCGCGAGCGGTGTCGGCGTGAAGAAGATGGTCGCCACCAGCATGCTCATCTCGGGCGCGGTGGCCGGCCTGATCGGCATGCCGACCCTGCTCAACGACAGCCACACCTTCAGCAACGACTTCCCGACGGGCATCGGCTTCACCGGCATCGCCATCGCGCTGCTCGGCCGCAACCACCCGATCGGCATCGCGCTCGGCGCCCTCCTCTGGGGCTTCCTGGAGCGCACCACCAACCACCTCGAGTTCGAGGGCTACGACAAGGAGATCCTCGGCGTCATCCAGGGCGTCATCGTCCTGTGCGTCGTGATCGCCTACGAAGTCGTCCGCCGCTACGGCCTCAAGCGCCAGCAGCAGCGGGTCGGCGCCGAACTCGCCGCCCAGGCCGCCGCCACGACGAAGAAGCAGGAGGTGGCGTGATGACTGCCACGATGACCGACGCGCCGCCGCCCGCGGCGCCCAAGGCCGACAGTGGGCAGGCCCGTTCCGGCCGGTCCTGGGGCCAGATCCTGCTCATCGTCGCGGGCGCGCTGCTGCTCGTCGCCGCGGTCCGCGTCATCACCGGCGCCGACCAGCTCACCTCGGCGGGCCAGATCAGCGCCGCGCTCGGCCTCGCCGTGCCGATCGGCCTCGCGGGCCTCGCCGGTCTGTGGTCCGAGCGGTCCGGCGTGGTCAACATCGGCCTTGAGGGCATGATGATCCTCGGCACCTTCGGCGCGGGCTGGATCGGCTGGCAGTCCAGCCCCTGGCTCGGCCTGCTGTGCGGCATCGGCTTCGGTGTCCTCGGCGGCCTGGTGCACGCCGTCGCCACCGTCACCTTCGGTGTCGACCACATCGTCTCCGGTGTCGCGGTCAACCTGCTCGCGGTCGGCGCCACCCAGTACCTCGCCAAGCTGTTCTTCGCGGACGGCGACGCGGCGGAGGCGGGCGGCAACCCCAAGCAGTCCCCGCCCGCGGACACCCTGCCCACCATCGACGTACCGGGCCTGTCCGACGGCCTGCAGTCGATCCAGAAGCACCACTGGTTCCTCGTCTCCGACCTCGCGGGCATCCTCGGCGGCCTGGTCACCAACCTGTCCGTGGTCACCGTCCTCGCCGTGGTGCTGTTCGTCGCCACGTGGTGGCTGCTGTGGCGTACGCCCTTCGGCCTGCGGCTGCGCTCCTGCGGCGAGAACCCGGTCGCCGCGGAGTCCCTCGGCGTCAACGTCTACCGGTACAAGTACGCGGCCGTGGCCGTCTCCGGCGGTCTCGCCGGCCTCGGCGGCGCCTTCCTCGCGCTGGTCACCTCGCACATCTACCAGGAGGGCCAGACCGGCGGACGCGGCTACATCGGCCTCGCCGCGATGATCTTCGGCAACTGGCGGCCGGGCGGTCTGGCGATGGGCGCGGGCCTGTTCGGCTTCTCCGACGCGCTCCAGCTGCGCAACGGCGGTGAGACCGTGCACGCGCTGCTGCTCCTGCTGGTCGTGCTGCTGGTGCTGCTCGCCGCGTGGAAGCTGTACCGCAAGGCGCTGGTCCAGGGCATCGTGAGCGCCGTGATGGCCGCGCTGGTGCTGGTCTGGTACCTGCTGACCGACGAGGTCCCGAACGAGTTCGTGGGCGCCACCCCGTACGTCGTCACCCTCCTCGTGCTGTCGCTGTCCGCGCAGCGCCTGCGGATGCCCAAGGCGGACGGCATGCGCTACCGGAAGGGCCAGGGCAAGTGAGCCGGGACGCCGGCGCGTTCGACTGGGAGGCGCTGCGGGAGGTGGCGCGCGAGGCGATGACCCACGCGTACGCCCCCTACTCCGGCTACCCGGTCGGCGTGGCGGCCCGGGTCGACGACGGCCGCACGGTCGCCGGCTGCAACGTGGAGAACGCCTCCTACGGCCTCGGCCTGTGCGCCGAGTGCGGTCTGGTGTCGGAGCTGCAGCGCACCGGCGGCGGCCGGCTGACCCACTTCACGTGTGTGGACGGCACGGGCGGGCTGCTCGTGCCGTGCGGCCGGTGCCGGCAGCTGCTGTACGAGTTCGGCGGCCCCGACCTGCTGCTCGACACCCCGGCGGGCATCCTCCCGCTCTCCGAGATGCTGCCGCAGGCCTTCGGCCCCGACCATCTCACCCAGTAACTCCCGTACGGCCCTCCTGACACCCTCAGGAGGGCCGCACACTTCCTGAACCTCGGAAGGAACGCCATGGCCATGGACGCCATCTCCGTCATCCGCACCAAGCGGGACCGCGGCGAGCTGAGCGACGAGCAGATCGACTGGGTCATCGACGCGTACACGCGCGGCACGGTCGCCGACGAGCAGATGTCCGCGCTCGCCATGGCGATCCTGCTGAACGGCATGAACCGGCGCGAGATCGCCCGCTGGACGGCGGCGATGATCGCCTCCGGCGAGCGCATGGACTTCTCGTCGCTGTCCCGCCCGACCGCCGACAAGCACTCCACCGGCGGCGTCGGCGACAAGATCACCCTGCCGCTCGCACCCCTGGTCGCGGCGTGCGGCGCGGCCGTGCCCCAGCTGTCGGGCCGCGGCCTCGGCCACACCGGCGGCACGCTGGACAAGCTGGAGTCGATCCCCGGCTGGCGCGCGCTGCTGTCCAACGAGGAGATGCTGCACGTCCTGGACACCACGGGCGCGGTGATCTGCGCGGCGGGCGACGGCCTGGCCCCCGCGGACAAGAAGCTCTACGCCCTGCGGGACGTGACCGGCACGGTCGAGGCGATCCCCCTGATCGCCTCCTCGATCATGTCGAAGAAGATCGCCGAGGGCACCGGCAGTCTGGTCCTGGACGTCAAGGTCGGCACCGGCGCCTTCATGAAGACGATCGAGGACGCCCGCGAGCTGGCCTCCACGATGGTCGGCCTCGGCACCGACCACGGCGTGCGGACGGTCGCGCTCCTCACGGACATGTCCACCCCGCTCGGCCTCACCGCGGGCAACGCCCTGGAGGTCCGCGAGTCGGTCGAGGTCCTGGCCGGCGGCGGCCCCGCGGACGTCGTCGAGCTGACCATCGCCCTGGCCCGCGAGATGCTCGACGCGGCCGGCGTCAAGGACGCCGACCCGGCGAAGGCCCTCGCGGACGGCTCGGCGATGGACGTCTGGCGCCGCATGATCGCCGCGCAGGGCGGCGACCCGGACGCCGAGCTGCCGGTGGCGAAGGAACAGCACGTCATCAAGGCCCCCGCCACCGGCGTACTCACCCGCCTCGACGCCTACGACATCGGCGTCGCCGCCTGGCGCCTGGGCGCCGGACGCGCCCGCAAGGAGGACCCGGTGCAGGCGGGCGCGGGCGTGGAGCTGCACGCCAAGCCCGGCGACGAGGTGCGCGAGGGCCAGCCCCTGCTCACCCTCCACACCGACACCCCGGAGCGCTTCGACTACGCCCTCCAGGCAGTCGAGGACTCCTACGACATCGCGCCCCCCGGCACGGCGTTCACGCCGTCCCCGGTGGTGCTGGAACGCATCGCCTGACCCTTGCGGACAACGGGACCGGCGGAGCACCGCCGGTCCCGGCACTCACCCCAGCAGCGCCGCCACCAAGACCAGCACCGGTACCGACACCACCGTCGACACCAGGATCGCGTCGCGGGCCAGGCGCTCGGCCACCCGGTAGCTCGACGCGTACGTGTACAGGTTCTGTGCCGCGGGCAGTGCCGACGTCACCACCACGTCCAGCAGCGGGGCGCCCCGCAGGCCGAAGACACCCGTCGCCAGGGCCCAGGCGGCCACCGGCTGGCCCACCGTCTTCAGGGCGACCGCCAGCAGCACCTGACGCCGGTCCGGGCCCCGCCCGGGCAGCGTGCTGCCGCACAGGGAGATGCCGAAGGCCAGCAGCACGGCCGGGACCGACATCCCGCCGATCAGGGTCAGCGGGTCCATCACCGGCGCCGGGACCCTCAGACCCGCGGCGGACACCGCCACCCCGGCCAGCGAGCCGACCGCGATCGGGTTCCGCAGCGGCGTCAGCAGCCGCAGCCACAGCGGCCCCTTACCGCCCTTGCCGGACAGGTCCAGGATCGTCAGCGCGACCGGCGTGACCCCGACGAGCTGGAACAGCAGCGCCGGCGCCACCAGCGAGGCGTCCCCCAGCACGTACACCGCGATCGGGATGCCGAGGTTGCCGGAGTTGACGTAGCTGGAGCACAGCGCGCCGATCGTCGTCCGGCCCACACTCCAGCCCCGTACGGCCCCCACCGCCACGAAGACACCGGCCGCCGCGGCCGTGCTCAGGGCGGTCACCAGGAGCCGGCTGGAGAACACCACCGACAGGTCGGTCCGCGCGAGCGTGGTGAACAGCAGCGCCGGGGACGCCACATGGAAGGCCAGCTTGGTCAGCACCTCGCGGCCCTGCTCACCCAGCGACCCCAGCCGCCCGATGACATAGCCCACGCCGATGACGACCGCGATGACCGCGAACCCGTTCAGCACCCCCTGCACAGGGACCCACCCTCCGGGGCGGCCGCATGCCAGGTCAATGTGATCCTCGTCTGCCCCCACCGATGAGTTGCCGCCGCCCCGCCGGTCTACCGCACGTGGACGCCACGACACCCGCCGTACTCAGCCTCTCCGGCCCCGTCGCCCGCGACGAGGTACCGGAACTGTGCCATGCCGTCCGCACCCTGCTGGAGACCACCCCGACCGGCGTGGTCGTCTGCGACGTGGGCGGGCTCGGCCCGCCCGGACTGGCCGCCGTGGACCTGCTGGCCCGGCTCCAGCTCACCGCCCGCCGGGCCGGGGGCCGGATACGCCTGCGCGACCCGGACCCCGCGCTACACGCCCTGCTGCACCTCGTCGGCCTCCGCTTCGAGTGTGAGGGGCAGACCGAAGAGCGGGAACCAGCGCTTGGTGTCCAGGAAGCAGTGGAAACCGGTGATCCGCCCGTCTGAGATCTCCAGCACCTGCACCGCCCACGCGGAGAAGCCGCCGGTCTCCGGCTCGGGCTTGTAGTGCGCGAACCCCGGCAGGCCGTTGACCTGCACCGGCAGCAGCCTCGACCCCGCGCACGAGGCGCCCAGCGTGGTCATGAAGCCGGTGATGTCCGCCGGCCCGGACAGCCACAGGTCGAACGGCGGCATCGTCATGATCGCGTCTTCGTGGAGCAGCGCCGTCAGCGCCGTCATGTCGTACCCCTCGAAGGCCGCGACATAGCGCTCCAGCAGCTTCTGCTGCTCCGCGTCCAGCGGATCCGAGACCGCCGCCTCGGCGCCCGGCTCCTGCCGCTCCGCCAGCGTGGCCCGGGCCCGCTGCAGCGCGCTGTTGACCGACGCGACCGAGGTGTCCAGCAGCTCGGCGACCTCACTCGCCTTCCACGCCAGCACCTCCCGCAGGATCAGCACCGCCCGCTGCTTCGCCGGCAGCTTCTGCAGCGCCGCCATGAACGCCAGCCGCACGGTCTCCTTGGCGACCGCCGCCTCCGCGGGGTCCTGCACGCTCGGCAGTACCCGCGCGTCCGGCATCGGCTCCAGCCAGGTGTGGTCGGGACGCGGCGACAGCGCCGCCTGCGCCAGCGGCGTCGCCTCCGTCAGGTCCATCGGGCGAGCCCGCTTGTTGCCCGCCGACAGCATGTCCAGGCAGACGTTCGTCGCGATCCGGTACAGCCACGAGCGCAGACTGGACCGCCCCTCGAACTTGTCGAAGCTGCGCCAGGCGCGGACCATCGTGTCCTGCACGGCGTCCTCGGCCTCGAAGGACGAGCCGAGCATCCGGTAGCAGTACCCGGTCAACTCCGTCCGGTGCTGCTCCAGCCGGACGTCCAGGTCCGTAGTAGTCGCCGTATCGCTCATCGGTCCACCCACCCCATGTGGCACTGCGGTAGTCCGGACGTCCTGTGACGCCCACCACTTGGGAAGCTACCGCAGCCCACTGACAACGGCGCGCGTTCCCCGAAAAGAGCAGGTCACGACGGCCGACAGCCGCGGGCAGCCGCAGGCGCTCAGGGGCGCGGGGAACTGCGCGAGCAACCACGACGCACCCGCACAGGCCGCCGCAGGCACCCCCTGCAAAGCGCCGCAGGCCGCCGCAGGCATCAGGCCGCAGCGACGCGCGCCCGCACAGCCGCCCGCGACCCCACCACGGTGATCCCCACAACCCCCGCCACAGCCAGCAGCCCGACCCCCACGGTCCCGCCCCAGCCCCCCGAGTGGAACGCCATGGCCCCGACCGTGCTGCCCACGCTCGACCCGATGTAGTACGCCGACTGGTACAGCGCGGACGCCTGCGCCCGCCCCCGCGTCGCCGTCTTGCTCACCGCCGAAGAGGCCACCGCGTGCCCCGCGAAGAACCCGGCCGTGATCAGCACCAGCCCCAGCAGCACCGGCACCAGCGACCCGGCCAGCGACAGCAGCAGCCCCGCCGCCGTCGTACCGCCGGCCAGGTACAGCGCGCCGCGCCGCCCGAGCCGCCCCACCAGCCGCCCGGCCCCGGACGCGGACACCGTGCCGACGAGGTACACCAGGAAGATCGAGCCGACGACACCCTGCGGCAGCCCGAACGGCGCCTCGGTCAGCCGGTACCCGATCACCGTGTACACGCCGCCGAACACGGTCATGAACAGCGCGCCGATCGCGTACAGCCGCCGCAGCAGCGGATTCCCCAGGTGCTCCCGTACCGTGCCCACCAGCACGCGCGGCCGCAGCGAACCCGCCCGGAAGTGCCGCGGCGCGGGCAGCAGCACCCGGAACGCCACCGCGCACCCGACCGCGATCAAGCCGACGACCGCGACGGCGGCCCGCCAGCCCCACTCCTGGGCGACCCAGCCGGTGATGACCCGGCCGCTCATCCCGCCGACACTGTTGCCCGCGACGAACAGCCCGATCGCGGTGACCAGCGCCCGCGGCGTGACCTCCTCCGCGAGGTACGCCGTCGCCGAGGCCGGCAGCCCGGCCAGCGCGGCGCCCTGCACCGCCCGCAGCGCCACCAGCGCGCCCAGCGACGGCGCGAACGGCACCAGCAGCCCGACCGCCACCGCGACGGCCAGCGAGACCGTCATGACCGTACGGCGTCCGAAGCGCTCCGACAGGGCGCTCATGGGGAGGACGAACAACGCCAGACCGCCCGTCGCGGCCGCCACCGTCCAGCTCGCCTCGCCCGCCGCGACCCCGAGGTCGGCGGAGATCAGCGGCAGCAGGGCCTGGGTGGAGTACAGCAGGGCGAACGTCGCGACACCCGCGAGGAACAGCGCGAGGCTCATCCGGCGGTAGCCGGGGCCGCCGGGGGTCATACGGGAGTCGGAGGAGGGGCCGGACGGCGGAAGCGAGACGGACGGAACGGCGCCCACGGTGGTGGACGCCCCGGTACTGGCGGGAGTCATGCCTCGAACGTACGGACGCCCCGGCTCATGCGTCCAATGCACGGACTGGCGATAATCGTTCCCATGGTGCATCAGCAGAGGTCACAGCCGCGACTGTCACGGACCGGTGACACAGAAGACATGGTGATGTCGCTCGCGCCACGCCTCGCGTACTTCGCCGGGGTGGCCCGCACCGAGCACGTGACCCGGGCCGCGCAGGAGCTGAACGTCCCCCAGTCGACCCTCTCCCGCGCCATGGTCCGTCTCGAACAGGACCTCGGCGTCGACCTGTTCGCCCGGCGGGGCCGCACCGTCTCCCTCACCCCGGCCGGCCGCACCTTCCTCACCTCCGTCGAACGCGCCCTCGCGGAGATCGGGCGGGCCGCCGAGGAGGTCCGCGCGGACGCCGACCCGGCCACCGGCAAGGTCGCGTTCGGGTTCCTGCACACCATGGGCGCCGAGACCGTCCCCGGCCTGCTCCATGCCTTCCGCGCCGGCCATCCCCGGGTCCGCTTCAGCCTCGTCCAGAACCACGGCGAGGCGATGCTGGAGGGGCTGCGCGCCGGCGAACTCGACCTGTGCCTGACCTCCCCGGTCCCCGACGCCCAGGACCTGGTGGCCCGCCGCCTCGACGAGCAGAAGCTGCGCCTCGTCGTGCCCGCCGACCACCGCCTCGCCGCCCGGCGCCGGGTCCGCCTCGCGGAGGCCGCCGACGAGACGTTCGTGACCCTGGAGCCGGGCTACGGCCTGCGGCGCATCACCGACGACCTGTGCCAGGAGGCCGGGTTCAAGCCCCGGGTGGCCTTCGAGGGCGAGGAGGCGGAGACCCTCAGGGGCCTGGTCGCGGCGGGCCTGGGGGTCGCCCTGCTGCCGCCGCCCACCGTCCCGCGCCCGGGCGTGGTGGAGCTGACGGTCACGGCCCCGCGGGCGGTCCGCGAGATCGGCGTGGCCTGGCGGGCCGGGCACCCGGACACACCGCCGGTGGCGGCGTTCAAGAAGTTCCTGCTGTCGAGGAGGGGCAGCCTGCTGCCCTGACCGCCGCGGGCGGCACCCGGCCCTTCCGTCGCGGGCCGCCCCCGCCTCACCGCCGCAGTGACCTGCCGAACCCGGAGGCCAGCGGCATCCGCAGTCCTATGGGCGGCGGCGCCGCGAAGGCGTCCACGACCGGCCGGGAGAAGGCGTGCCCGAACAGCGCCCCCATGACGAAGTCCTCGGCCAGAGCGAGGACTTCGTCGCGATACTGCTGCAACCGGTGCCGGTCCGAGTGCACTTCGAACCGGCACACCTGCCGGTTCGCCTTCTTCGCCCGCACCGCCAGCCGGAACGACAGCTCCGGGTCGGTGCGCTCGTCGTTCGTGCCGTGCACCATCAGCACCTGCCGGCCCACCAGCTGTTTCACCGGTTCGGGTGGTGCCGCGACGTCCTCCTCCGGCAGCCAGGGGGCGATCGCCAGGACGGAGTTGACGGCCTCGTGGCCGCCCGCGTGCAGCGCGGCCCGGGCGCCCATGTCCAGCCCGGCGAGGCAGACGGGGACGTCCCCGTGGCGGCGTACGATCTCGTCGGCCGCCCAGGCCGCGTCGCAGGCCAGGTTGGCGTCGCTGCCGTTCCAGCCGCGGCACCGGTAGTGCACGACGTGCACCGCCAGCCCCTCCGCGCGGCCCGCCCGCGCCAGCCGCCGCCCCAGTGCGCGGACGGAGGCCGCGGCGAGCAGGGGAGAGGGTCTGCGGGCGGACATCTCGTCACCGCCGGGCAGCAGCAGCACCGCCCCGCTGACCGTCGTCGGCTCCTGTCCAACTGCCCGCCCCAGCCGGGCCGTACGAAGCGGCGTCGCTTGCTGTGCCATGACAGAACAGTGTCAGAAGCGCGGGTGTACGCCACCCGTCCGTAGGGTCACCGTTGCGTATCGACGGATGCGCGTGCCGGGCTGTCTACGCGCGTAGGAGTTACAGTGCGGAGATGACGAGCCAGACCATTCGGACGGGCACCACGCCCACCCCGGACCAGATCCGCCGGGCGCCCAAGGTTCTGCTGCACGACCACCTCGACGGCGGCCTGCGTCCCGCCACCGTCGTCGAGCTCGCCCGCGACAGCGGGTACGACCAACTCCCCGACACCGACCCCGACAAGCTCGCCCTGTGGTTCCGCGAGGCCGCCGACTCCGGATCCCTGGAACGGTACCTGGAGACCTTCTCCCACACCGTCGGCGTCATGCAGACCCGCGACGCCCTCGTCCGGGTCGCCCGCGAGTGCGCCCTGGACCTCGCCGAGGACGGCGTCGTCTACGCCGAGGTGCGCTACGCCCCCGAACAGCACCTCGCCCAGGGCCTGACCCTGCAGGAGGTCGTCGAGGCCGTCAACGAGGGCTTCCGGCAGGGCGAGCGGCAAGCCCGGGAGAACGGCCACCGCATCCGCCTCGGCGCCCTGCTGACCGCCATGCGGCACGCCGCCCGCTCCCTGGAGATCGCCGAACTCGCCAACGCCTACCGGGACGCGGGCGTCGTCGGCTTCGACATCGCGGGCGCCGAGGCCGGCTACCCGCCCACCCGGCACCTGGACGCCTTCGAATACCTCAAGCGGGAGAACAACCACTTCACCATCCACGCCGGTGAGGCCTTCGGGCTGCCCTCCATCTGGCAGGCCCTCCAGTGGTGCGGCGCCGACCGGCTCGGGCACGGGGTGCGCATCATCGACGACATCGAGGTACGCGAGGACGGCACCGTGCGGCTCGGCCGGCTCGCCTCCTACGTCCGCGACAAGCGCGTCCCGCTGGAGCTGTGCCCCAGCTCCAACCTCCAGACCGGCGCCGCCGCGTCGTACGCCGAGCACCCCATCGGGCTGCTGCGCCGGCTGCACTTCCGGGCCACGGTGAACACCGACAACCGGCTGATGTCCCACACCAGCATGAGCCGGGAATTCGAGCACCTGGTCGAGGCGTTCGGTTACACGCTCGACGACCTGCAGTGGTTCTCCGTCAATGCGATGAAATCAGCGTTCATTCCTTTCGATGAACGACTCGCGATGATCAATGACGTCATCAAGCCCGGGTACGCGGAACTCAAGTCCGAATGGCTGTTCCAGCAGACCGCCTCGACCAGCGGTTCTGCGGACACGGAGGGCTGAGTACGGGAATACGCGTGCGCGGAATGCGGACGGGCATTCACAACCCGTCCGCATTTCGATGTTTGCGGCGGGTGCCTCGGCATGTTTACGGTCGTGGACCGCTCATATCCCCGTCGTTTCCGTTACGAGGACTCATTTCATGAAGCAGTCTGCTGCCAAGACCCTCGGTGTCGCCGCCCTCGGTGCCGCCTTCGCCGCCGCGGGTGCCGGCGCCGCCAGCGCCGCCCCCGCCGTCCCCGACGCCGGCCAGGCGCTGGACGGTGTCACCCGCACCCTGCCGGCGGAGAACATCGTCACGACGCTGCCGGGTGCCGCCGAGGCGCTGACCCAGGGCAAGTCCGCGGCCGGATCGAGCCTCACCGCCGCGCAGCCGGCCGCGCAGCAGGCGCTCGCCGGCGGCCCGACCGCCCCGGTCGCCGGGCTCCTCGGCGGTCTGCCGGTGGGGAACCTGCTGCCCACCAAGGGTGTCGGCCTCAACGGGCTGCCGCTGGGCGGCTGAGCGGCCGTACCGCCCTGCACGCGCCGGCGGGGCGCATCCCTTCTCACCCGGGATGCGCCCCGCCGGCGTGTCCGCCCGCGGTCACCAGGCCGTGCGGGCCTTGTCCTCCGACGGCAGGAGGAGCCACAGCGCGATGTACAGCACGAACTGCGGGCCGGGCAGCAGACACGACAGCAGGAAGATCACCCGCATCGTCGTCGCGGACGTACCGAAGCGCCGGGCCAGCGCGGCGCACACGCCGCCGATCATGCGGCCTTGGGTGGGGCGGGCGAGGCTGGACATGGAAACTCCCGTCGGTGGATTGGCCGGTGGGCCCTCACGGCCTGCCGTTGCGGCCGGCCGGGTACCCATCTGCCGTCCACGCTACGGGGACGAAGAGGACGAAGCGTCGCTCCACGGGGCGATCCCGACCCTGGGAATCGTCGGGGTCCGACCCTGAGCCGGCTCCTCCCAGCGGGGTGCGGCGTGCTCGGCGGGCTCGTTCCTGCGGCGGAGCCACGCGCGGGCCGCCGGGACCACCGCCAGATGCGCCAGGGCCACGCCGACGGCGTTGAGGAGGAGCGAGTCGACGTCCACCACCTGACCGGGGACCCCCGTCTGGAGCAGCTCGATGCCCAGCGAGAGCAGCGTGCCCGCGGCGACGGTCCGCAGCAGGGAACCCAGCCGGGAGACCGCGAGCCGGCCGTGCGCCAGCGGGAGCAGGACCCCGAGCGGCGCCAGCAGCGCCAGACCCGCGCCGATCCGGCGCGCCGCCTCGGGCCAGCCCAGCGCCAGGTCGGCGCGGATCCCGGCGAAGGGACGCAGATTGGCCGGCATCACCCAGGGGACGTCCAGGGGTCGCAGCGTGAACCAGGCGACGAATGCGAGGTGCGCGACGAGGAGGACGCCTCCCGTCAGCCGGATGCGGAGAACGGCGTTGCCGCCGATGGAGCCTTCACGCTGCACGCCCCCCAAGACGCCACGCCCGGCGGGAACGGTTCCGGCTTCCGCGCGGACAGCCGATATCCCCGTGAGGCGTCCGCCACACCGGCGACCGCCGACAGAGGGGAGAGCGGCCCGCCCGGGCCCGCCGGGTCGCCGTGACCGGGCCTGCCGGGCAGCCGTGACCGGGCCTCCCGAACCCCTTTCCGGGCCCCCGCACCGCTGTCCAAGCCTTCCGCACCCCTGCCCGGGCCTTCCGCACCCCTGCCCGCGCCTCCCGCACCGCTGTCCCGGCCTCCCGCACCCTTGGCGGGCCTCCCGTGCCCGCGGAGGGGTCAGCCCCCCGCCCCCACCTCCGTCGACGGCGGCTCCTTCGTGCCGGGGCGGGTGCGGACCTCGTCCGTGCACTCGTAGCGGCGCAGCGGGCCCGTCGGGCCGCCCAGGACGACCGAGCCGTCGCCCTCGGCCGCCGCCGAGTCGGAGAAGGTGCACACGAGCTGCGCGAGGGCGTACGAGGTCAGGTCACCGGGGGAGGTGCTCAGACGCAGGGCGTCGTCGGGGTCGCGCGGACCGGGCCCCCGCACCGTCATGCCGCCGCGCACGTCGGTCGTGTAGCCGGCCTCCTTCTCCGCCGCCGACGGCGTCTGCGCCAGCTCGTCCAGCAGGCCCTGGGCGACGAGGACCCGGCGCTGGGAGTCCGGCGCGCCCTCCGGGACCCGTACCGACCGGTCCACGGCCACCAGCGACGAGCCGCACAGCAGGAACACCTGCACCGGCACCCCGCGCGCGGCCTGCGGGGAGACGTCCGGCTCGGCGAGCGAACAGCGCACCCGGGAGGGTGCCGCCCCGAAGTCGGTCGGGACCTCCGTGGCGCGGATGCCGCACCCGGCCAGCACCACGCCCAGCAGCGGGAGCGCGAGCAGGCGTTTGACGGTCACGTGGCTTCCCCCTCGGATGTCTCCCCCTCGTCGGACTTCCGCGCCAGCTCGGACGCGTCCCGCGGCAGCCGCAGCGTGAACACCGCGCCGCCCTCGGGGGAGTTGGCGGCAGTGATGTCGCCGCCGTGGATGTGCGCGTTCTCCAGGGCGATGGACAGGCCGAGGCCGCTGCCCTCGGAACGGGGGCGGGAGGCGCTCGCCTTGTAGAAGCGGTCGAAGACGTGCGGCAGGACGTCCTCGGGGATGCCAGGCCCGTGGTCGCGGACCGCGATCACCACCGAGTCGTCCGACTCGCGCACCGACACCCGTACCGGCGACCCGCCGTGCTTGAGCGCGTTGCCGATCAGGTTGGCGAGGATGACGTCCAGGCGGCGCGGGTCCAGATAGGCGTGGATGCCGCGCTCGGCGTCCAGCTCGACCGCGTCCAGCCAGGCCCGCGCGTCGATGCAGGCGGTGATCTGGTCGGCCACGTCGACGTCGTCCAGGACCAGCCGGGCGGTGCCCGCGTCGAAGCGGGTGACCTCCATCAGGTTCTCGACCAGGTCGTTCAGCCGGCGCGTCTCGCTGACCACCAGCCGTACGGCCGGCTCGATCATCGGGTCGATGCCGCCCGCCTCCGACTCCAGCTCCTCCTCCAGCACCTCCGTCACGGCCGTGATCGCGGTGAGCGGGGTGCGCAGCTCGTGGCTCATGTCGGCCACGAAACGCCGGGAGGCATCGTCCCGGGCCGCCATGTCCGCGACCCGCTTCTCCAGGGCCTCCGCCGCGTTGTTGAACGTCCGCGACAGATCGGCGAGTTCGTCCGTGCCCGACACGCGCAGCCGCGTGTCCAGCTTGCCCTCGCCCAGCCGGCGGGCGGCGATGCCGAGCCGGTGCACCGGCTTCAGCACGGTCGTCGCGGCGGCCTGCGCGAGCAGCGCGGCGCCGATCAGAGCCAGGCCCGTGGCGATGCCCAGCGACCAGGCCAGCGAGTTGAGGTCCTTCGCCTCCGGCTCCAGCGACTTGAGCATGTAGCCGGTGGGACCGCCCCCGATCACCTTCGTCCCGGCCACCAGATACGGCGTGCCGTCGTCCACCACCCGCTGCCAGTACAGGTGGTACGGCGACTTGTTGGCGGAGGTGACCTTCTGCTGCCGGTTCACCGCCTCGCGCAGCGACACCGGCACGTCCCGCAGCGCGAAGCCGTTCAGGCCGCCGGAGTTGCCGTACACCGTCTTGCCGCTCGCGTCCTGCGCGACCAGCAGCACGCTGAACCGCTGGCTGCTGTTGGCCATCTGCCCGGCGGTGTGCTGCAGCTCGTCCTGCGAGGGGTGCTCGGGCAGCGCGCCCGCCCGGTTCTGCATCTCCTGCTGGAAGTCACGCAGCACCGCGTCCTGGGTGCGGGTGAGCACGGCCTCCCGGTTCAGCCAGTAGGCGATCCCGGACGCCGACACGGCGGCCGTCAGCGCCACCAGGCCGAACACGACGACCAGCCGCAGTCGCAGGCTGGTGAAGCGCAGCCGCGACAGACCCCTCTTGCGATCCGCGGCCCAGCCGCGGAAACCCCCTTGCCGTGTCGTCACTGAGGCGGATCCAGGCGGTAGCCGACACCACGCACGGTACGGATCAGCGTCGGGGACGAGGGCACGTCCTCCACCTTGGCGCGCAGGCGCTGGACGCACGCGTCCACCAGCCGGGAGTCACCCAGGTAGTCGTGCTCCCAGACCAGGCGCAGCAGCTGCTGGCGGGAGAGCGCCTGCCCCGGCCGCCGGCTCAGTTCGAGCAGCAGCCTCAGCTCGGTCGGCGTGAGCTGAAGATCCTCCCCGTTCTTCGTCACGGTCATCGCGGCCCGGTCGATCACCAGGCTGCCGAAGCTCGCCGCGTCGTTCGACTCGCGTTCGCCGCGGCGCAGCACGGCCCGGATCCGGGCGTCGAGCACCCGCCCCTGCACCGGTTTGACGAC
This sequence comes from Streptomyces griseosporeus, assembly GCF_014656055.1. Taxonomy (GTDB): domain Bacteria; phylum Actinomycetota; class Actinomycetes; order Streptomycetales; family Streptomycetaceae; genus Streptomyces; species Streptomyces griseosporeus. The sequence continues at coordinate 944,810 of NZ_BNBR01000003.1, read as the reverse complement.
ATAGTCGTCGGCCCCGGACTCCAGCCCGACCACGACGTCGATGTCGTCGCTGCGCGCGGTCAGCAGGATGATCGGCAGCTGGTCGGTGCGCCGGATGCGCCGGCACACCTCGAAACCGTCGATGCCGGGCAGCATCACGTCCAGCACGATCAGATCCGGTCGCTGCTCCCGCAGGAGCTTCAGACCGTCCTCACCGCTGGCAGCGGTCGCCACACGGTGTCCCTGGCGCGTCAGTGAGAGCTCCAGGGCCGTACGGATGGCGTCGTCGTCCTCGATCAGCAACAGGGAAGGCACGGGCTCATTCTGGCCCATGGAGGGGCCGCTGTTCGACCTGTGGGCCGCACGGGTGCGATCTCCGGACCCCGGGAGGCTGTGTCCGATCTTGGAAGAGACCGTCACCGACCCCTGTGACAGGTCTGTGACAGTCGGCGGACACGGCGATGAAGTGACCCCGGCAAGCTTTTCGGCACAGGCAACACCGCAAGCGAAATACCGGGAAGTCCACGACGGGAGGCGCGAGATGAACACGCTGCACGGCACCAGCACCAGCGCAGTGGTCACGCGTCTGCACGACGTGCACACGCACCGGGGTTCGGAGAAGTCCGGTGCCGTGAGCGGGCGGGGGTGCGCTCGCGGCACCGGGCGTCAGCACACCGCGCATGCGCAGCAAGGGCTTCAGCCCTACATGACGGTGGTTGACGCGCACACGGGGGACACGCACGGGGGAAGCGCGTACGGGGAGGGCTCGGGGGAGCGGACGTCCCTGTCGGAGGCGGAGTTCACCGCCTACGTCCAGGAGCGCCGCGCCTCCCTGTACGCCACCGCCTACCACCTGACCGGCGACCGCTTCGAGGCCGAGGACCTGCTGCAGAGCGCGCTGTTCTCGACGTACCGGGCGTGGGACCGGATCAGCGACAAGGCCGCGGTCGGCGGATACCTGCGCCGCACCATGACGAACCTGCACATCAGCGCGTGGCGCCGCCGCAAGCTGAACGAGTACCCGACCGAGGAGCTGCCGGAGACGCCCGGCGACACGGACGCGATGCGCGGCACCGAGCTGCGCGCGGTCCTGTGGCAGGCGCTGGCCCGGCTGCCGGAACTCCAGCGGACGATGCTGGTCCTGCGCTACTACGAGGGCCGCACCGACCCGGAGATCGCGGAGATCCTCGACATCAGTGTCGGCACGGTGAAGTCCAGCATCTGGCGCTCGCTGCGCCGCCTGCGCGAGGACGAGGTCCTCAGCTTCGGCCGTGACGAGGAGGACGCCTTCGGGGAGCTTGTCGCCTGAGGGTGAGGGGGGACACGGGGGAAACAAGGGGAAACACGGGGGTCCCTGGGGGGGATCCACGGGGGTGGTACGGGGGAAGAGAGCGGGGCTGGAGGGCCGGGGGGTCCGTCCAGTCCCGTTTTCGCGTGCCGTACGGCCTTACGGTCGCGACTCCGCGGTGCCGTACGGCCTCACGCCGCCGTCCGGTCGGTGAACCTGGCCGCCCAGGCCGCCGCCGCCAGCCGGACCAGCGCCTCGTCCCGGTCGCAGGCGTACGCGCCCAGCGCGGTCTGCCGGGCCACGATGGAACGCTCGGCGCGCATCAGCCGCCAGCCGCGCCGCAGCAGGAACGGCACCGACTTGCGGCCCTCGCGCAGGTCCCGCAGGAACCGGCGCCGGAAGGTGGTCACGGCACCGCGGCTCAGGCACAGCGCGTCGGAGAGGACGCCCAGCTCCCGGCAGCGGGTGACGATCTCGGCGGCGAAGATGCCCTCCGCGATGAACAGCGGGGCGCGCCCGATGTCGACGGTCTCGGTGCCGGTGCGGGCGCTCAGCGAGAGGTCGTACACCGGCACGTCGGTACGGCCCCCGCGGCACAGGTCCACGATCGCGGCGACGGCCGCGTCCGCGTCCCAGGAGCCGGGGGCGTCCCAGTCGATGTCGGAGCTCCCGGCCACCAGCGGCAGCGTGGGGTCGTCGCCCTCCTTGTAGAAGTCGTCGAGCCGGAGCACCGGAAGGCCGGAACGGGCGGAGAGGAGCGACTTGCCGGAACCGGAGGGGCCGCAGAGCAGCACGACGCGCGCGGACAAGGACGGAAGGGAACTCACGGGACACCAGTGTGAGGCATCCCCCGGCCGTCGAACGACCCCGCGGGTCGGCTTTGATACACGACTCACACCTCAACTACGCTTCGCACCGACCTGATTACGTCTCGTAGCTCTTTTCCGTAGCAGAGGTGGCAGTGGCGATGGCCCGACACGACTCCCCCCAGACCCCGGCCGGCCGGCGTGCCCTGGTCGCCCTCGCGACCGCGGGCGTCGCCCTCGGAGCGGGCGCGGCGAGTGCCTCCGCGGCCGAGGCCGAGCCCGTCCTGGACGTGGTGCAGACCCGGCCGTCCAGCCTGGGCAAGATCGACCCCCGGGCGGGCCTCGCCGCGCTGACCGGGACCGTGGGGTACGTCACCGGGCCGGTCGCCGGCCTCAAGCCCAACCCGCTCGCCGGTACCGGTGTCGACCCGCTCGACAACGGTGTGGGCACCCAGCTCGGCGACTTCCAGCCGCTGACGTCCCAGGCCCTGACGGGGCCGGTGGCGCAGGCCCAGTCGCTCGGCGCGGTACCGGTGCTGGGACAGCTCACGGGGCTGCTGGGCGGTGTGCAGGGCGGCCCGGTGGGCTGACGCCGCCGCGCGCACGCAAAGAGCCGCGCCGCCCCCGGACGGAGGGGCGGCGCGGCTCGTTCGTGGGGCGGTCCGCAGCTCAGTAGGACGAGCCGGAGGCGCCCAGGGAGCCCGTCGGGTGCCAGACGGTCTTCGTCTCCAGGAACGCCGTCATGCGGTCCAGGCCCGGCGAGGCGAACCAGTCGTCCACAGGCTGTGGACGCAGGACGCGCTTGAGGTTGTCCGCCGCCGCGATCTCCAGCTCCTTCGCCAGCGCCTCGTCGGCGCCCGCGAGGTCGATCGCGTTGACGTCCTGGTGCGCGGCCAGCGGCGCCGCGATCTCCGCCGTACGGCCGGAGAGGATGTTGACCGTGCCGCCGGGGACGTCCGAGGTGGCCAGGACCTCGCCCAGGGACAGGGCCGGGAGCGGGGCCTTCTCGGAGGCCACCAGCACGGCCGTGTTGCCGGTCGCGATCACCGGGGCGAGCACCGAGACCAGGCCCAGGAACGACGACTCCTGCGGGGCCAGCACGGCGACGACGCCCGTCGGCTCGGGGGAGGACAGGTTGAAGAACGGGCCCGCGACCGGGTTGCCGCCGCCGACCACCTGGGCGATCTTGTCGGTCCAGCCCGCGTACCAGACCCAGCGGTCGATCGTCGCCTCGACCTGGTCGGCCGCCTTGGACTTCGACAGGCCCTCGGCGTCGGCGACCTCGTGCACGAACTGGCTCTTGCGGCCCTCCAGCATCTCCGCCACGCGGTAGAGGACCTGGCCGCGGTTGTACGCCGTCGCGCCCGACCAGGCGCCGAACGCCTTGCGCGCGGCCACCACCGCGTCACGGGCGTCCTTGCGGGACGACTGCGGCGCGTTGGCCAGCCACTTGCCCTTGTGGTCCGTCACCTCGTACACCCGGCCGCTCTCGGAACGCGGGAACTTCCCGCCGACGTACAGCTTGTAGGTCTTCAGTACGGAAAGCCGATCAGACATCGAGGTACGCCTCCAGGCCGTGGCGGCCGCCCTCGCGGCCGAAGCCCGACTCCTTGTAGCCGCCGAACGGCGAGGTCGGGTCGAACTTGTTGAACGTGTTGGACCAGACGACGCCCGCGCGCAGCTTGTTCGCCACGGCGAGGATCCGGGAGCCCTTCTCGGTCCAGATGCCCGCCGACAGGCCGTACGGCGTGTTGTTGGCCTTCGCGACCGCCTCGTCCGGCGTGCGGAAGGTCAGCACCGACAGCACCGGGCCGAAGATCTCGTCGCGGGCGACGGTGTGCGCCTGGGTGACGTTCGTGAACAGCGTCGGGGCGAACCAGTAGCCGGACGAGGGCAGTTCGCAGGCCGGCGACCAGCGCTCGGCGCCCTCCGCCTCGCCCTGCTCGACGAGCGTGGTGATGCGGGCGAGCTGCTCCTCGGAGTTGATCGCGCCGATGTCGGTGTTCTTGTCCAGCGGGTCGCCGAGGCGCAGCGTCGACAGGCGCCGCTTGAGCGAGTCCAGCAGCTCGTCCTGGATCGACTCCTGGACCAGCAGGCGGCTGCCCGCGCAGCAGACCTGTCCCTGGTTGAAGAAGATGCCGCTCACGATGCCCTCGACGGCCTGGTCGATCGGGGCGTCGTCGAAGACGATGTTGGCGCCCTTGCCGCCCAGCTCCAGAGTGAGCTTCTTGCGGGAGCCCGCGACCGTGCGGGCGATCTGCTTGCCGACGGCGGTGGAGCCGGTGAAGGCGACCTTGTTCACGTCCGGGTGTGCGACGAGCGCGGCGCCCGTGTCGCCGTAGCCCGGGAGGATGTTGACGACGCCCTTCGGCAGGCCCGCCTGGCGGCAGATGTCCGCGAAGAACAGCGCGGACAGCGGGGTCGTCTCGGCCGGCTTCAGCACGACCGTGTTGCCGGTGGCCAGCGCCGGGGCGATCTTCCACGCCAGCATGAGCAGCGGGAAGTTCCACGGGATGACCTGGCCGGCCACGCCCAGCGGCTTCGGCGAGGGCCCGAAACCGGCGTGGTCGAGCTTGTCGGCCCAGCCCGCGTAGTAGAAGAAGTGCGCCGCCACCAGGGGCAGGTCGGCGTCCCTCGTCTCCTTGATCGGCTTGCCGTTGTCCAGCGTCTCCAGGACGGCCAGCTCACGGCTGCGCTCCTGGATGATCCGCGCGATGCGGAACAGGTACTTGGCGCGCTCGGAGCCCGGCAGCGCCGACCACTTCTCGAACGCCTTGCGGGCGGCCTTCACCGCGCGGTCCACGTCCTCGGCGCCCGCCTGGGCGACCTCGGAGAGGACCTCCTCCGTGCTCGGGCTGACCGTCTTGAAGACCCTGCCGTCGGCGGCCTCGACGAACTCGCCGTCGATGAACAGGCCGTAGGAGGGGGCGATGTCGACGATCGAGCGGGACTCGGGCGCCGGTGCGTACTCGAATGCGGAAGACCGCTTCTCGATGCTCATGGTGATCAGTCCACCGTCACGTAGTCAGGGCCGGAGTAGCGGCCGGTGGCCAGCTTCTGACGCTGCATCAGCAGATCGTTCAGGAGCGAGGAGGCGCCGAAGCGGAACCAGTGGTTGTCCAGCCAGTCCTCGCCGGCGGTCTCGTTGACCAGGACGAGGAACTTGATCGCGTCCTTGCTGGTGCGGATGCCGCCGGCCGGCTTCACGCCGACCTGGATCCCGGTCTGCGCGCGGAAGTCCCGCACGGCCTCCAGCATCAGCAGGGTGTTCGCGGGGGTCGCGTTGACGGCGACCTTGCCGGTCGAGGTCTTGATGAAGTCGGCCCCGGCCAGCATGCCGAGCCAGCTGGCGCGGCGGATGTTGTCGTACGTCGACAGCTCGCCGGTCTCGAAGATGACCTTCAGCCGGGCCGAGGTGCCGCAGGCCTCCCTCACGGCGACGATCTCGTCGTACACCTTCAGGTACCTGCCCGCGAGGAACGCCCCGCGGTCGATGACCATGTCGATCTCGTCCGCGCCCGCCGCGACGGCGTCCTTCACGTCCGCGAGCTTCACCTCCAGCGCGGCCCGGCCGGCCGGGAAGGCGGTGGCGACGGAGGCGACCTTCACGCCGGAGCCGGCGACGGCCTCCTTGGCGACGGCCACCATGTCCGGGTAGACGCAGACCGCCGCGGTGGCGGGCGTGGTGCGGTCGGTCGGGTCGGGACGGACCGCCTTGGCGCCGAGCGCCCGGACCTTGCCCGGGGTGTCCGCGCCTTCCAGCGTCGTCAGGTCGACCATCGAGATGGCGAGGTCGATCGCGTACGCCTTGGCGGTCGTCTTGATGGAACGGGTGCCCAGCGCCGCGGCACGCGCCTCCAGGCCGACCGCGTCGACGCCGGGCAGCCCGTGGAGGAAGCGGCGCAGCGTGCTGTCGGACGACGTCACGTCCGAGAGGCTGTGGGCTGCGGTGGGTGCATTGGTGGGCATGGTCACCAGACGAGCATATCTACGCGCGTAGCGGCTGTACACCCCTGGCAGAAGGGCACGGACAAATGCCGGGCCGGGCGAGACACCTCAGAGGCCCGGGGAAGGCGTTTCTGCCACTGGAAGCGCCGGGCAGGGCGAGGCACCTAAGGGGCGCGGGGAACTGCGCGAGCAACCGCAGACGACCCGCACCCGCGTACGGCCGCCCGCGCTACGGCGCTGTGGCGTTACGCAGGGCGGCGACGGGGAAGCGCCGGCCAGGGCGAGGCACCTGAGGGGCGCGGGGAACTGCGCGAGCAACCGCAGACGACCCGCACCCGCACACGGCGACCCGCCGTCCGCGGCGACAAGGCGCCCGGCATCCCCGCGGAGCGGTACGGCACAATCGGCCTCATGAGCACCCCGCGCCCGTCCTCCCCCGCGCCGCAGGCCCCCGCGTCCCCGGACCGGATCTACCGGTCGCCCTCCGGCATCGCCGCAGGCGTCCTGCTGCTGGCCATCGCCGGCTGGCTCGGTATCGACGCGATCGTCGTCGGGCACGGCCGGACCCCCTGGCTGGCGCTCGCCGTGCTGATCCTCGTCGTGCCGGCGGTCACCGCCTTCACCCTGCGGCCCGCCGTCCTCGCCAACGAGCACCGGCTGCGCGTACGCAACCCGCTGCGGGTCATCACGCTGCCCTGGGGCCAGATCGAGATGTTCCGCTCCGGCTACACCAACGAGGTCTTCGACAAGTCCGGCACCAAGTACCAGCTGTGGGCCGTGCCGGTCTCGCTGCGCGCCCGCAAGCGCGCCGCGAGCAAGCAGGCCCGCATCGAGGCCGGGGAGCGCGGCGGCCGGGGCCGCGGCCGGGGCCTGTTCGGCCCGGGCCCGGTGGGCGTGCCCGGCGGCCCCGCGCCCGAGCCGGAGGGCCCCGCGCGCGCCGAGGGCGACCGGATCATGGACGAGCTGAAGGACCTGCTGCAGTCGCGGGGCCCGGCGGCCACGTCCCAGGGCGACGTGACCGTGCGGTGGGCGTACGAGGTGATCGCGCCGGTGATCGTCGGCGCGGTCCTGCTGGCCATCCTGTCGGCGGTGGCCTGACCCCGCCCGGCCCGACCCCACCCCGAGGGCGTTTCAGGGTGCGCTCGGCCACACCAGCGCCATGTACGCGCTGAAGTAGACCCCCGCCGCCACCGCCGCCCCCAGCATCAGCACCCGGTAGCGCGGCGTGGCCCGGAGCAGGTGGCGGGCCAGCGGCAGGAGCAGCGGGAAGGCGGGCAGCAGGAAGCGGGCGCGGGGGAAGTAGACGCCGCCGCTGCCCAGCACGATCAGCAGCAGGACGCCGGAGAACACCAGCAGCGGCAGCGGCTGGCGGTCCCACAGCGACAGCGCGAACAGCACCGCCGACCCCAGCAGCGTCGCCGTCACCAGGACCAGGAACAGCTCGGGCGTCGAGTCGTACATCAGCAGCTGCCGCATCCGGCGCAGGGTCTCCACCCCGCCGTCCCACTCGTTGTGCCACAGCCGCTGTACGGCGAAGTAGCCGTCCCAGCGGTGCAGCCGCAGGCCCACCCAGCCCACGTACCCACACCAGCCCAGCGGCGCCAGCAGGGCCGCCGCCAGCGCGCGCCCCGCAAAGCCCCGGCGCAGCGAGAGCAGCGCCGCCACCGTCACCACCGCCGCCACCGCGACGCCCGTCGGGCGCGTCAGGCCCGCCGCCACCGCCAGGCCCGCCGCCCACAGCCAGCGGCCCGTCAGGACGGCGTACAGGGCCCAGGCCGCGCACGCCGTGAAGAGGGACTCGGTGTAGCCCATCCACTGCACCAGGCCCACCGGCAGCGCCGCCCACAGGGTCGCGAGGAGCACGCCGGTGCGCCGGTCGTGCAGGTGGGCGCCGACCGCGAACACCCCCCACGCCGCCACCACCGACGCCGCCACCGCCAGGCACAGGCCCGTCGTCGCCCGGGTGCCCGGCGTGACGGCGGCGACGGCCTTGACCAGCAGCGGGTACAGCGGGAAGAACGCGAGGTTGTTCGCGTCGTAGCGGGTGCCCAGCTCATGGGCGTAGCCGTGGTCGGCGATGCCGAGGTACCAGGCGGCGTCCCACTGCGTCGCGAGGATCGGCCAGACGCCGTGGCGCTGGCGGTGCGCCCACAGCGCGAGCAGCAGCAGGCTCGTCAGACGCACGGCCAGGTACGCCGTGAGGGCGGGGGCCGCCCGCAGCAGCGCGGCCCGCAGCGCGCCCGCTCGTGCCCCGGGCAGCGGGCCGGCGTGACGCCGGGCGGCGGGGACGCGCCCGCTCGGGGCGGTATCGGGGGCGGTCGGGGACACGGCGGCGGCCTCCAGCACTCGGGCGGGCGGTACCGGTACACCGTTGCCCGGGCGGGGGCGCCGCGGCCGCGGCAGCCGTCCGAAATCACCCGATGGGGCGCCCCCGGCCGGGGGCGCCCCATCGAGGCCCTGAGGGAAACGCGCGGCGGATCAGATGCCCGCGGCCGCCGACAGGTCCCGCTTGACGGCGTCCAGCAGTCCGGCCGCCTTCGCCCGCGCCTCCGGCAGCCCGGCGTGCGACGCGACCGGCACGACGACCTCCAGGTAGCACTTCAGCTTGGGCTCGGTGCCGCTCGGGCGGACGATGACCCGCGCGCCGTCCAGGGTGTAGCGCAGGCCGTCGGTGGGCGGCAGCTTGTCCGTGCCCCGGGTCAGGTCCTCGGCGCGGACGATCGCCAGGCCGGCCAGCTCGGTCGGCGGCTGCTCGCGCAGGCGGCGCATCGCGCTCGCGATGACCGACAGGTCCTCCACGCGCACCGACAGCTGGTCGGTGGCGTGCAGGCCGTGCTCCACGGCGAGGTCGTCGAGCAGGTCGAGGAGGGTGCGGCCCTCCTCCTTCAGCTGCGACGCCAGCTCCGTGATCAGCAGCGCGGCGGTGATGCCGTCCTTGTCGCGCACGCCCTCGGGGTCCACGCAGTAGCCGAGGGCCTCCTCGTAGCCGTAGCGCAGGCCGTCGACGCGGGCGATCCACTTGAAGCCGGTGAGGGTCTCCTCGTAGGGCAGGCCCGCCTTCTCGGCGATCCGGCCGAGCAGCGAGGAGGAGACGATCGACTCGGCGAAGGTGCCGGTCACGCCCCGGCGCACCAGGTGCGCGGCGAGCAGCGCGCCGACCTCGTCGCCGCGCAGCATCCGCCAGTCCGCGCCGTCCCGCACGGCGACGGCGCAGCGGTCGGCGTCCGGGTCGTTGGCGATCACCAGGTCGGGGCCGGTCTCGCGGGCCCTGGCGAACGCCAGGTCCATCGCGCCCGGCTCCTCCGGGTTGGGGAAGGCGACCGTCGGGAACTCCGGGTCCGGGTCCGCCTGCTCGGCGACCAGCACCGGCTCGGGGAAACCGGCCCGGGCGAACGCGGCCAGCAGGACGTCCTTCCCGACGCCGTGCATGGCCGTGTAGACCGTGCGGGCCGTGCGCGGGGAGCCGGCGGCGAGGACGGCGTCCGTGCGGGCCAGATAGGCCTCCAGGACGCTGTCGTCGAGCGTCTCCCAGCCCTCGGTGGGACGCGGGACGACCGTCAGGGACGGTACGGCCGCGATCTCGGCGGCGATCTCCGCGTCGGCCGGCGGCACGATCTGGGAGCCGTCGCCGAGGTAGACCTTGTAGCCGTTGTCGCGGGGCGGGTTGTGGCTGGCGGTGACCTCCACGCCCGCGACTGCGCCGAGGTGCCGTATGGCGAAGGCGAGGACGGGCGTCGGCAGCGGGCGGGGCAGGACCGCCGCGCGCAGGCCGGCGCCGGTCATCACGGCGGCCGTGTCGAGGGCGAAGTCGGCGGACTTGTGGCGGGCGTCGTAGCCGATGACGACCAGACCGCCCTCCTGGCCCTGCTTCTTCAGGTACGACGCGAGGCCCGCCGCCGCCCGGATGACGACCGTGCGGTTCATGCGCATCGGGCCGGCGCCCAGCTCACCACGGAGACCGGCGGTGCCGAACTGCAGGGTGCCGGAGAAACGGGCGGTCAGCTCCTTGACGTCGTCGGCCTCGATCAGCCGGGCGAGTTCCGCGCGGGTGTCCGGGTCGGGGTCCTCGGCCAGCCAGGCCTGGGCCCGGGCGATGACTTCGTCGTGCACGGTCGGTTCAGCCTCTCCTCGTCGGTATTCGGCGATGCGGTTTACAGCCGGTCCAGCACCTGCGCGAGCAGCGAGCCCATCCGGGCGGCGCTGTCGCGGCCGGCCTGGAGGACCTCCTCGTGGTTCAGCGGCTCGCCCGTCATGCCGGCGGCGAGGTTGGTCACCAGGGAGATGCCGAGCACCTCGGCGCCCGCCTCACGCGCGGCGATGGCCTCCAGCACGGTCGACATGCCGACCAGGTCGGCGCCGATCACGCGGGCCATGCGGATCTCGGCCGGGGTCTCGTAGTGCGGGCCGGGGAACTGGGCGTAGACGCCCTCCTCCAGCGTGGGGTCGACCTCCTTGCACAGCGCGCGCAGCCGCGGCGAGTACAGGTCGGTCAGGTCGACGAAGTTGGCGCCGACGATGGGGGAGGTGGCGGTGAGGTTGATGTGGTCGCTGATCAGCACCGGCTGGCCGGGGCGCATGCCCTCGCGCAGGCCGCCGCAGCCGTTGGTGAGCACCACGGTCTTGCAGCCGGCCGCGACCGCGGTGCGCACGCCGTGCGCGACGGCGGCGACGCCGCGACCCTCGTAGTAGTGGGTCCGGCCCAGGAAGACCAGGGCGCGCTTGGCGCCGATGCGGTACGAGCGGATCTTGCCGCCGTGGCCCTCGACCACCGGGGGCGGGAACCCGGGCAGCTCGGTGACCTGGAACTCGGCCTCGGGGGTGCCCAGCGCGTCCACGGCCGGGGCCCAGCCGGAGCCCATCACGAGGGCGACGTCGTGGGTCTCGGCGCCCGTCAGTTCGCGCAGGCGCGCGGCGGCGGCGTCGGCGGCGGCGTGCGGGTCGCCCTGGATGTCGTCCGGAAGAAGAGATGCGTTCACGGGGTCGAGGGTAGCCGAGCTTCGCCTACGCGCGTAGATGACAGAGCTGACGGGAACGGGATCGTTGTCTTGTCGTTTCCGACGAACCGCCCCCGCGCCCCGGCCGTGCGGCGCTCAGCAGGGCCGCTTGCGCAGCTCCATGACGTAGTCGTGCGGCGCCCCCGCCGACTCCGCCGCGTCGGCGATCTCGCCCAGGTAGCGCGCCGACGGAAGGCCGCCCTCGTAGCCGTTCAGGGCGTACGCCCAGGCCTGCTCCTCGCCGTCGAGCGTGTGCACCCGCAGCCGGACCCGGCGGTAGATGTCCAGTCCGACACCCTCCCAGCGGTCCAGCGCGTCCTCGTCCATCGGGGCGATGTCGTACAGCGCGACGAAGACCTGGGAGAGCGGGTCCTCGACGATCGTCGCCAGCGCGCCCTCCCAGCCCATGTGCTCGCCCCCGAAGGTCAGCCGCCACCCGTTCAGCCAGCCGGTGGCGCGCAGCGGCGAGTGCGGGGCGCGACGGGACATCAACCGCGCGTCGAGGTTGCCGGCGTACGCGGCGTAGAGCGACATGCCGGAAGGGTACGGCAGCCGGAACTCACGCCACCCCTGTCCCCGGTGGTCCCCTTTGTAACGGACACACCACGCCCGCGCCCCCGGGGCGGTACCACCTTGAACGGTGCGGGACAATGGAGTACGTGACTCGGATCGTGATCATCGGTGGCGGACCCGGCGGATACGAAGCGGCCCTGGTGGCCGCTCAGCTCGGCGCGGAGGTGACCGTCGTCGACTGCGACGGTCTGGGCGGAGCGTCGGTGCTGACCGACTGCGTGCCGTCGAAGACCCTTATCGCTACGGCCGAGGTGATGACCACCTTCGACTCCTCGTACGAGGAGCTGGGGATCATCGTCGCCGACGACACCCCGCCCCTGGAGCAGAGCGCCCGTGTGGTCGGCGTCGACCTCGGCAAGGTCAACCGGCGTGTCAAGCGCCTCGCGCTCGCCCAGTCGCACGACATCACCGCCTCCGTCACCCGGGCCGGCGCCCGCGTCCTGCGCGGCCGCGGCCGGCTGGAGGGCATGCAGGCCCTCGACGGCTCCCGCAAGGTCGTCGTCACCGCCGCCGACGGCACCGAGGAGACCCTCACCGCCGACGCCGTGCTCATCGCCACCGGCGGTCACCCCCGCGAGCTGCCCGACGCCCAGCCGGACGGCGAGCGCATCCTGAACTGGACCCAGGTCTACGACCTCACCGAGCTGCCCGAAGAGCTGATCGTGGTCGGTTCCGGCGTCACCGGCGCCGAGTTCGCCGGCGCCTACCAGGCCCTCGGCTCCCGCGTCACCCTCGTCTCCTCCCGCGACCGCGTGCTGCCCGGCGAGGACCCGGACGCCGCGGCCGTCCTGGAGGACGTCTTCCGCCGCCGCGGCATGAACGTCATGGCCCGCTCCCGCGCCTCCGCCGCCAAGCGGGTCGGCGACCGCGTCGAGGTCACCCTCGCCGACGGCCGGGTCATCACCGGCTCCCACTGCCTGATGGCGGTCGGCGCGATCCCGAACTCCGCGGGCCTCGGCCTGGAGGAGGCCGGCGTCAAGCTGCGCGAGTCCGGCCACATCTGGACCGACAAGGTCTCCCGCACGACCGCCCCGGGCGTGTACGCGGCCGGTGACGTGACCGGCGTCTTCGCCCTCGCGTCCGTCGCCGCCATGCAGGGACGTATCGCCATGTACCACTTCCTCGGCGACGCGGTGGCCCCCCTCAACCTCAAGACGGTCTCCTCCAACGTCTTCACCGACCCCGAGATCGCCACCGTCGGCTACACGCAGGCCGACGTGGACGCGGGGAAGATCGACGCCCGCGTGGTGAAGCTGCCGCTGCTGCGCAACCCGCGCGCCAAGATGCAGGGCATCCGGGACGGCTTCGTCAAGATCTTCTGCCGGCCGGGCACCGGGATCGTCGTCGGCGGTGTGGTCGTCGCGCCGCGCGCCTCGGAACTGATCCACCCCATCTCGATCGCGGTCGACAACAATCTGACGGTCGAGCAGATCGCCAACGCGTTCACGGTCTACCCGTCCCTCTCGGGCTCGATCGCCGAGGTGGCCCGGCAGCTGCACACCCGCAAGGCGGGCGCGGAGGCCTAGGTCAGCGCCCTCATGGACGCTCACGGACGCTCGCGGCCGGAATCGACTCCCCGTCCGTCACGGGGAGTCGCCGCCCATGCGATTGGCATAGGCGGCGGGGGTAGGCCTCTATACCACCTTCCGCCGCCTTGTGCGAACAACTTCGTTTAATCGGCGCATACTGCTGAAACCAGACGGTCGCCCGCGTTACTGTCAGTTTCGTGTTCGCTGCAGAACGTCGCCAATTGATCCTCGAAATGGTGCGAGCGAACGGTGCCGTGTCGCTCCGTGAGCTCGCCCGCGTCGTCCAGACCTCCGAAGTGACCGTACGGCGGGACGTGCGTGCACTGGAGGCCGAAGGACTCCTCGACCGCCGGCACGGCGGTGCGGTACTGCCGGGCGGTTTCACGCGGGAGTCCGGCTTTCCGCAGAAGTCCCATCTCGCGACCGCCGAGAAGACGGCCATCGCCGACCTCGCCGCCAGCTTCGTCGAAGAGGGCGAGGCCATCGTGGTCGGTGCGGGAACCACCACCCAAGAGCTGGCCCGCCGGCTCGCCCGGGTGCCCGGCCTCACCGTCGTCACCAACTCGCTGCTGGTGGCCCAGGCGCTGGCGCACGCCAACCGGGTGGAGGTGGTGATGACCGGCGGCACGCTGCGGGGCTCAAACTACGCCCTGGTCGGCAGCGGCGCCGAGCAGTCCCTGCAGGGGCTGCGCGTGTCGAGGGCCTTCCTGTCGGGCAGCGGACTGACCGCCGAACGCGGCCTGTCCACCTCCAACATGCTCTCGGCCTCCGTCGACCGCGCCCTGGTGCAGGCCGCCGCCGAGGTCGTGGTCCTCGCCGACCACACCAAGCTCGGCACGGACACCATGTTCCAGACCGTGCCGACGGACCTCATCACCCGCCTCGTCACCGACGAGCCGCCGGCCCACGACGACCGCGCCGCCACCGAACTCCAGGCCCTCGCCGACCAGGGGGTGCAGATCGCCGTGGCCGGGGCGAGCGGCAACCAGGGGGGTGACGACGTCCCGGCGCGCCGCCAGCAGCGCCGGGACGTACCGCTCCCCGCGCCGCGCCGGCAGATGCCCTTGCGCTCCGCGAACGCCTTCGGCGAGCAGGCGGGGACGCAGGAGCGGGCGGCGCGGGTGGCCGACCTGAGGCGGCGTTAGCCTGCCGGCTCGGGTTTGCTCTGCCTGCTCGGGGCGCCTGGTCGCCGTAGGGCTTCAGGCGTGTGCGCGGGGGCCGGCTCGTCGGGGCTGAACGCGCAGTTCCCCGCGCCCTTCGAGACGGGCACGGGGAACGGATGCTGCGAGGACTGTCGTCAGTCCTTGATCTCGCAGATGGCGGCGCCGGAGGTGAGGGAGGCGCCGACCTCGGCGGACAGGCCCTTGATGGTGCCGGACTTGTGCGCGTTGAGGGGCTGTTCCATCTTCATGGCCTCCAGGACGACGATCAGGTCGCCCTCCTTGACCTCCTGGCCCTCCTCCACCGCGATCTTCACGATGGTGCCCTGCATCGGCGAGGTCAGGGTGTCGCCCGAGGCGACCGGGCCGGACTTCTTCGCCGCGCGCCGCTTGGGCTTGGCGCCCGCGGCCAGGCCGGTACGGGCCAGGCTCATGCCCAGGCTGGAGGGCAGGGAGACCTCAAGACGCTTGCCGCCGACCTCGACGACGACGGTCTCACGGCCCGCCTCCTCCTCCGCCTCGGCATCGGCCGGGGCGGCGAAGGGCTTGATGTCGTTGACGAACTCCGTCTCGATCCACCGGGTGTGGACCGTGAACGGGTCGGCCGACCCGGTCAGCTCCGGCGCGAAGGCGGGGTCCTTCACGACCGCGCGGTGGAAGGGGATGGCGGTGGCCATGCCCTCGACCTGGAACTCCTCCAGCGCACGGGCGGCGCGCTGCAGGGCCTCCTTGCGGGTGCGGCCGGTCACGATCAGCTTGGCCAGCAGCGAGTCCCAGGCCGGGCCGATCACGCTGCCCGACTCCACACCGGCGTCCAGGCGCACACCCGGACCCGAGGGGGCGTCGAAGCGGGTGACCGTGCCGGGGGCGGGCAGGAAGTTGCGGCCGGGGTCCTCGCCGTTGATGCGGAACTCGAAGGAGTGCCCGCGCAGGACGGGGTCGTCGTAGCCGAGTTCCTCGCCGTCGGCGATGCGGAACATCTCCCGCACCAGGTCGATGCCGGCGACCTCCTCGGTGACCGGGTGCTCGACCTGCAGGCGGGTGTTGACCTCCAGGAAGGAGATCGTGCCGTCCAGGCCGACGAGGAACTCCACCGTGCCGGCGCCGACGTAGCCGGCCTCCTTCAGGATCGCCTTCGACGCCCGGTACAGCTCGGCGACCTGCTCCTCGTTCAAAAACGGCGCCGGCGCCTCCTCGACCAGCTTCTGGTGGCGGCGCTGCAGCGAGCAGTCACGGGTGGAGACGACGACGACGTTGCCGTGCTTGTCCGCCAGGCACTGCGTCTCCACGTGACGGGGCTTGTCGAGGTAGCGCTCGACGAAGCACTCCCCGCGCCCGAACGCGGCGACCGCCTCACGCACGGCGGAGTCGTACAGCTCGGGGACTTCCTCCAGGGTGCGGGCGACCTTCAGACCGCGGCCGCCGCCACCGAAGGCGGCCTTGATCGCGATGGGCAGGCCGTGCTCCTTGGCGAACGCGACGACCTCGTCGGCGCCGGAGACCGGGTCCGGGGTGCCGGCCACCAGGGGGGCGCCGGCACGCTGGGCGATGTGCCGGGCGGCGACCTTGTCCCCCAGGTCGCGGATGGCCTGCGGGGGCGGGCCGATCCAGATCAGACCCGCGTCGATGACCGCCTGCGCGAACTCCGCGTTCTCGGAGAGGAAGCCGTAACCGGGGTGGACGGCGTCCGCCCCCGACTCCCGGGCGGCATTCAGGATCTTGTCGATGACCAGATAACTGGTGGCCGGAGTGTCACCGCCCAGGGCGAACGCCTCATCCGCGGCGCGGACATGCAGAGCGTCCCGGTCCGGGTCGGCGTAGACGGCCACGCTCGCGATCCCGGCGTCCCGGCAGGCCCGGGCCACGCGGACAGCGATTTCGCCACGGTTGGCGATGAGCACCTTGCGCACGATTGAGGCTCCCTCCTTGAAACAAGCCGAGTTTAGGGACTGCCGACACGGCACTTCGACCCGTCCCCAATGGTGAGCTTGCCCACACGGAGCGTGATGCGGGGCTCGCTCGACCCGCGAAATCCCTTGTCGCACCTCGGTACGCAGGACTCCTCCGGGAAACCCTAGCCCTCCCGTGTGGTCAAGGTCTCTGTGAGAGCGTGCCGCGCGCCACTCGGATTCTTTGTCGAGTCCCTACGAATGGCCCAATGATTCTTTGCCGGCGACCCAGCTCTTGTCCCCTGGTTTACCCTCCCCCAAGCTCTGACGAGCAGGGGGCGCCCCCATGTAGCGTTCGCGCTGTCTCGAACGTACTTGGGGTAACGCGAGCCTCGCCGAGGCCGCGGTCGGAAGTGGGTGGAGAGCGTGGTGCGCAGACCGGTGGCGTGGGTCGTGACGGTGGTGCTCTTCGCCGAGGCCTTCGGGATCGCGGCCGTCAACTGGTTCCTCGGGGTGGTCGCCGACCGGCAGCAGATGTCCCTCGCCGGCATCGATCCGGATGTCATGGCCACGTCGTCAAAGATCGGCGGGGTCGTCTTCGGCCTGTACTTCGCCCTGTGCGGCCTGGTGGCCCTCCTGGTCGCCGTCCGCGACCGCGCCCCGGCCGGCCTCGGCCGCATCCTGCTGATCAGCGCGGCGGTCGTGCACGGCCTGCTGGGCGCCTTCGCCTGGGGGCTGGTGGGCTGGACCGCCTTCCTGTTCATGATGGCGGTCCTGGGGCTGATCGTGCTGCTGCTGATGACGTACGACGGCCAGGGCGCCGCCGCCGCTTCCGGGCCGGCCGCCCCGCACGAGGACCCGGCGAACGGCACGTCGGCGGGCGGTGCCGAGCCGCAGGCGGCCGGGGGCGCCTGAGGCCCCCCGCGCCGCCCTGGGAAGGGGCCTCAGGCCTCTTCCGCCGGGGTCCACAACTCCGTGATGCCGATGCCCAGTTCGGCCAGCAGACGGCGCAGCAGGGGCAGGCTCAGGCCGATCACGTTGCCGTGGTCGCCGTCGATGCCGTCGATGAACGGGGCCGAGCGGCCGTCCAGCGTGAAGGCGCCGGCGACGTAGAGGGGCTCGCCGGTGGCGACGTACGCGGCGATCTCCTCGTCGGTGGGCTCGCCGAAGCGGACGACGGTGGAGGCGGTGCCGGAGGCGTACCGGCCGCTGACCGTGTCGTACACGCAGTGGCCCGTCTGCAGCGTGCCGGCCCGGCCGCGCATCGCCTTCCAGCGGGCGGTGGCCTCCTCGGCGTCGGCGGGCTTGCCGAGGGCCTCGCCGTCCAGGTCGAGCACCGAGTCGCAGCCGATCACGATCGCGCCCTTGACCTCGGGCTTCGCGGCCACGACGGAGGCCTTGGCCTCGGCGAGGGCGAGGGCCAGGTCGGCCGGGGTGGGGGCGGAGACGGCGTCCTCGTCGACCCCGCTGACGATCACCTCGGGGTCGAAGCCTGCCTGGCGGAGCAGCCCGAGCCGGGCGGGGGACTGGGAGGCGAGCACGAGTCGCCTGCGGCGCTGAGCAGTCATGCGGTCAGGTTAGTCACCCGGGCGGGGCGGCTCACCTCGGTCCCCGGGCCGCCCTCACCGCACTCCCAGGACGAGCATCGCCAGCAGCATGGCCACGGCCATGAGGAGACCGAGCCGCCGCAGCATCTCCTGCATGTCGCGCAGTTCCTTGGGCGGCTCGTTCTCGGGGTCGGACCACAGCATGCCCCTAGCGTGGGGCTGAGCCGTTGTGGGGCGCCTGAGTACGCGTACCTAATTAGGCGCCCCACGTTTCAGCTCTGTGCGCGGTTCCCCGCGCCCTCTGAAGGGGGGCTTCCCCTAGCTCGGCCAATAAGTGCGGGACCAGGACGCCTGGCCCGGGCTCGGCACGCGGGCCGAGGCGATCCGGGCCGGGTCGGACCACGCGTCCCTCGGGCCCTCCGCGCCGGACGGCGTGGCGGCCGCCGCCGCGGCGCGGGCCCTGACCACCGCCAGAGCGGCGGCCAGCTCCTCCGGGGTCGGGTTTCCCCTTACGACCTTGATCGTCACAGCGGCTCCTTACAGGGGGATGTTGCCGTGCTTCTTCGGAGGCAGGGATTCCCGCTTCGTGCGCAGCTGACGCAGGCCGCGGACGATGTGGGCGCGGGTGTCGGACGGCATGATCACCGCGTCGACGTAGCCGCGCTCGGCCGCGACGTAGGGGTTGAGGAGGGTGTCCTCGTACTCCTGGATCAGCCGGGCGCGCACCGCCTCCAGGTCCTCGCCGCTCGCCTCCGCCTCGGCGAGGGTGCGCCGGTGCAGGATGTTGACCGCGCCCTGCGCGCCCATGACGGCGATCTGGGCGGTGGGCCAGGCCAGGTTGAGGTCGGCGCCCAGGTGCTTGGAGCCCATGACGTCGTAGGCGCCGCCGAAGGCCTTGCGGGTGATGACGGTGATCAGCGGGACGGTGGCCTCGGCGTAGGCGTAGATCAGCTTGGCGCCGCGGCGGATGATGCCCTCGTGCTCCTGGCCGACGCCGGGCAGGAAGCCGGGCACGTCGACGAAGGTCAGCACCGGGACGTTGAAGGCGTCGCAGGTCCGCACGAAGCGGGCGGCCTTCTCCGAGGCGGCGATGTCCAGGCAGCCCGCGAACTGCATCGGCTGGTTGGCGACCACGCCCACCGGGCGGCCCTCGACCCGGCCGAAGCCGGTGAGGATGTTCGGCGCGAACAGCGCCTGCGTCTCGAAGAACTCGGCGTCGTCCAGGACGTGCTCGATCACCGTGTGCATGTCGTACGGCTGGTTCGCGCTGTCCGGGATGATCGCGTCCAGCTCGCGGTCCTCGTCGGTGACCGTGAGGTCGGCCTCCTCGGCGAAGACCGGCGGCTCGGAGAGGTTGTTGGACGGCAGGTACGACAGCAGCTGCTTGACGTACTCGATAGCGTCCTTCTCGTCCCCGGCCATGTGGTGGGCGACACCGGAGGTGGAGTTGTGGGCGCGGGCGCCGCCCAGCTCCTCGAAGCCCACGTCCTCGCCGGTGACCGTCTTGATGACGTCCGGGCCGGTGATGAACATGTGGCTGGTCTGGTCGACCATGACCGTGAAGTCGGTGATCGCGGGGGAGTACACCGCGCCGCCCGCGCACGGGCCGACGATCAGCGAGATCTGCGGGATGACGCCGGAGGCGTGGGTGTTGCGGCGGAAGATCTCGCCGTAGGCGCCGAGCGAGGCCACACCCTCCTGGATGCGGGCGCCGCCGGAGTCGTTGATGCCGATGACCGGGCAGCCGGTCTTCAGCGCGAAGTCCATCACCTTGACGATCTTCTGGCCGTAGACCTCGCCGAGCGCACCGCCGAAGACGGTGAAGTCCTGCGAGAACACGGCCACCGGGCGGCCGTCGACCGTGCCGTAGCCGGTGACGACGCCGTCGCCGTAGGGGCGGTTCTTCTCCAGGCCGAAGTTGGTGGAGCGGTGCCGGGCGAACTCGTCCAGCTCGACGAAGGACCCTTCGTCGAGCAGCAGTTCGATGCGCTCACGGGCCGTCAGCTTGCCCTTGGCGTGCTGCTTCTCCACGGCGCGGGCGGAGCCGGCGTGTGTCGCCTCCTCGATGCGGCGCTGGAGATCCGCGAGCTTGCCCGCGGTCGTGTGAATGTCGATCTCTTCCGGCTCGGACATCGGGATGCGGCTCCCTGCCTGCTCAAAAGGGGGGACGGTTACTCATCCGTAGCGTAGTGGTGCCTCCCCGCGACAGCAGTGCGGTGTTTACCACACCTAGGGTGGCTTGCATGACGCCGCGAGATGCCTCAGGAGACAACCGCTGGTCCGACCTCGACCGGCCGCCCCTCAACGCCACCGCCCTGCGGCGCGGCCTGTTGCGCGAGGGAGGCCTGTGGTCGGAGGTGGACGTCGTGCAGAACACCGGCTCCACCAACACCGATCTGGTCGCCCGGGCCGCCGCGGGCAAGGCGGCCGAGGGCGCGGTCCTCGTCGCCGAGGAACAGTCGGCCGGGCGCGGCCGCCTGGACCGCCGGTGGACGGCGCCGCCCCGCTCGGGCCTGTTCTTCTCCGTGCTGCTGCGGCCCGCCGAGGTCCCGGTGGACCGCTGGGGCTGGCTGCCGCTGCTGACCGGCGTCGCGGTGGCGACCGGCCTGTCCCGGGCCGCCGGGGTCGACACCTCACTGAAATGGCCCAACGACCTGCTGGTCACCGTGGGCGGCGAGGAACGCAAGGCCGGCGGCATCCTCGCCGAGCGGGCCGGCGACGGCGGCGTGGTCATCGGCGTCGGCGTCAACGTCACCCTCCGGGAGGACGAGCTTCCGGTGCCGCAGGCGGGCTCCCTGGCCCTCGCCGACGCGATCAGCACCGACCGGGACCCGCTGCTGCGGGCCGTCCTGCGCTCCCTGGAGGACTGGTACGGCCGCTGGCGGGCGGCCGGGGGAGACGCGGCCGCGTGCGGCCTCCAGGAGACGTACGCGGCGGGATGCGCCACGCTGGGACGGACGGTGCGGGCCATGCTGCCGGGCGACCGGTCGATCGTCGGGGAGGCGGTGGCGGTGGACGGCGACGGCCGCCTGGTGATCGCGACGAAGGAGGGCGTGCAGGAGCCGGTGGGGGCGGGCGACATCGTGCACCTGAGGCCGGCGTGATCCCGGGCGCCCGGCCCGGCCCCACCTGACGGAGTGAGCTGGCGCACACCTGCCGTACAGTTGAGGCCGGTCGATACCTGACCGCGATAGATCGGAAGGGCAGCAGGCGTGACCGTCGACGACAGGGGGGACCCCGACCCCCACGCCACGGACTCCGGCGAGGATCCGCTCGCCCTGCGCCTGGAGCAGCTCATCCTCGGCGCCGAGCGGCGCTACACCCCCTTCCAGGCGGCCCGCAGCGCCGGTGTCTCCATGGAGCTGGCGTCCCGTTTCTGGCGGGCCATGGGCTTCGCCGACATCGGTCAGGCCAGGGCGCTGACGGAGGCCGACGTGCTGGCGCTGCGCCGGCTCGCCGGTCTGGTGGAGGCGGGGCTGCTCAGCGAGGCCATGGCGGTGCAGGTGGCGCGGTCGACGGGGCAGACCACCGCCCGTCTGGCGGAGTGGCAGATCGACTCCTTCCTGGAGGGGCTGACCGAGCCGCCGGAGCCGGGCATGACCCGCACCGAGGTGACGTACCCGATCGTCGAGCTGCTCCTGCCCGAACTGGAGGAGTTCCTCGTCTACGTCTGGCGCCGCCAGCTCGCCGCCTCGGCGGGCCGGGTCGTGCAGGCCGCCGACGACGAGGAGATGGTCGACCGGCGTCTTGCCGTGGCCTTCGCCGACCTGGTGGGCTTCACCCGGCTGACCCGCCGGATGGAGGAGGAGGAACTGGGCGAGCTGGTCGAGGCCTTCGAGACCACCGCCGCCGACCTGGTCGCCGCGCGGGGCGGCCGGCTCATCAAGACCCTCGGCGACGAGGTGCTGTACGCGGCGGACGACGCCGGTACGGCCGCGGAGATCGCGCTGCGGCTGATAGAGACGATGGCGAACGACGAGACGATGCCGGAGCTGCGGGTCGGGATGGCGTTCGGCACGGTGACGACCCGGATGGGCGACGTGTTCGGCACGACCGTCAACCTCGCCTCCCGGCTGACCTCCATTGCGCCCCGGGACGCCGTCCTGGTCGACAGCGCCTTCGCCGAGGAGCTGATCCGCACCGGTGACGCCCCGGCCTCGGAGGCGGAGGCCGCCGAGGCCGCGGCCGCCGCGGAGAAGGAGGGCGAGGAGCCGCCGGCGTACCGCTTCGCGCTCCAGCCGATGTGGCAGCGGCCGGTCCGTGGCCTGGGCGTGGTGGAACCGTGGCTGCTGAGCCGCCGGGAGGGCACGCCCTAGGCGGTGTCACGCCGATCATGCCGGGCTCCCGGCGCCCTGGGGTGTCGCGTCACCCCAGGTCGAGGCACAGGTTCAGGATCGGCACGCAGAGCCCGGGGTCGTCGGGCTCGGCCGGCGGCGGTGTGGGTGTCGGCGCCGGCTGGGACGGCTGCGGCGGACGCGGTGCCGGTGCGGTGGTGGGCGCCGACGAGGTCTGCGGCGCCGGGGCCGAGCGGGACGGCGTGCCGGCGGGGGCGGTCGAGGCCCTGTCCGCCGCGGACGCCCCGGCGGGCGTGGACGCGGTCGCGGATCCGGGTCCGGGCACGGGTACCGGCCCGGCCGACGAGGCCGTGGCGGCGCTCGGCGCGGGCAGCGGGCTCCCCGTGCCCATGACGTCCGTCGCGGACGGGCTGGCCTTCGGCGCGGGGGCGGCCGGGACCGCGGTGGACCGCCCGGTGGGGTGCTCCTCACCGGTCCGATGCCGCGGCTCGGCCTCCGCGGTGCCGAGCCCGGGCACCCCGGTCTCGGGAGCGAGCCTTACGAGACTCAGGGCCCCGGCGGCCAGCACCAGGCTCCCGGCGACCAGAACGACTGTGCGCGGACGACGGCGCCGGTGACGCCCGCGGGGGCGCTCGTCGACGGAATCGGCGCGGTCCGCGCTCCCTGTGGTGTCCGTCCCCGTTCCCTGCTGGATGTCGTTCATGGTCAGGCCTCCCCATGCGCTCGCGCCCCCCGTGCGCCGTGGCGCGCAGGCTATGCGCTCCCACGGGGGGAGGACCGGGAGTCGGCGGGAATGTCACTCGAACGAGTAAGCGGGGGCGGGCGGAGAGGTTCCCCCTTCCCTCCGTCCGGGGCGGCTGCGATGATCGGGGCGAATGCCGATTGTTAACCCGCGTTAACCGGGAGGGTGTCATGAGCGAGGAGCGGTTCGGGGAGTTCGTGCTGGTGCGGCGGCACGAGCAGGGGCATGTCGCGGAGCTCGCCCTCGACCGGCCCAAGGCCATGAACGCCGTCTCCACGGAGATGGCCCGCTCGATCGGCGCCGCGTGTGCCGCGCTCGGCGCCGACCGGGACGTACGGGTGGTGGTCGTGACGTCGACCCACGAGCGCGCGTTCTGCGTGGGCGCCGACCTCAAGGAGCGGAACTCCTTCAGCGACGCCGACCTGGTCCGGCAGCGCCCGGTGGCGCGGGGCGCGTACACGGGAGTATTGGAACTGCCGATGCCGACGATCGCGGCGGTGCACGGCTTCGCGCTGGGCGGCGGCTTCGAGCTGGCGCTGTCCTGCGACCTGATCGTCGCCGACGCCACGGCGGTCGTGGGCCTGCCGGAGGTGTCCGTCGGGGTCATCCCGGGCGGCGGCGGTACGCAGCTGCTGCCGCGGCGGGTCGGCGCGGCCCGCGCGGCCGAGCTGATCTTCACGGCCCGCCGGCTGGAGGCGCCGGAGGCGCGGGAACTGGGTCTGATCGACCAGCTGGTCGACGCCGGCCGGGACCGCGAGGAGGCCCTCGCCCTGGCCGCCCGTATCGCCGGCAACTCCCCGGTCGGCCTGCGCGCCGCCAAGCGCGCCCTGCGCCTCGGTCACGGCCTCGACCTGAAGGCCGGCCTGGAGGTGGAGGACGCGGCCTGGCGGTCGGTGGCCTTCTCCGGCGACCGCGCGGAGGGCGTGGCCGCCTTCAACGAGAAGCGCAAGCCGGAGTGGCCGGGGGAGTAGGCCGGTACCGGAGAGATGCGAAGGGCCCCGGCGGAAGGTGTTCCGCCGGGGCCCACAGCTCTCGGAGCAGGCCGGGTCAGTCCGTGCCCGACTCCATCGCCGCGCGGTCCAGGGCCGTCTCCTCCTCGTCCGCGGCCTCGCCGCGGGAGGCGATGGCCTCGGCGCCGCCCTCGGGCATGGCGCCGATCAGGCCGGTGGAGGCCGCCTGGGCGGCGCCGATCGGGGTCGGGTGGGCGGTGCCGACGAGGCCGAGGCCGACGTACTGCTCCAGGCGGGCGCGAGAGTCGGCGATGTCCAGGTTCCGCATGGTCAGCTGGCCGATCCGGTCGACCGGGCCGAAGGCGGAGTCCTCGGTGCGCTCCATGGACAGCTTGTCCGGGTGGTAGCTGAGCGCCGGGCCGGTCGTGTCGAGGATCGAGTAGTCCTCGCCGCGCCGCAGCCGCAGCGTGACCTCGCCGGTGATCGCGGCGCCGACCCAGCGCTGCAGCGACTCGCGCACCATCAGCGCCTGCGGGTCCAGCCAGCGGCCCTCGTAGAGCAGCCGGCCGAGGCGGCGGCCCTCGGTGTGGTACGCGGCGACCGTGTCCTCGTTGTGGATGGCGTTCACCAGCCGCTCGTAGGCGATGTGCAGCAGCGCCATGCCCGGCGCCTCGTAGATGCCGCGGCTCTTCGCCTCGATGATCCGGTTCTCGATCTGGTCGGACATGCCCAGGCCGTGGCGGCCGCCGATCGCGTTGGCCTCCATGACGAGGTCGACCGCGGAGGCGAACTCCTTGCCGTTGATGGTGACCGGGCGGCCCTGGTCGAAGCCGACCGTGACGTCCTCGGTGTCGATCTCCACCGCCGGGTCCCAGAACCGGACGCCCATGATGGGGTCGACGGTCTCGATGCCGGTGTCCAGGTGCTCCAGGGTCTTGGCCTCGTGCGTGGCGCCCCAGATGTTGGCGTCCGTGGAGTACGCCTTCTCGGTCGGGTCCCGGTAGGGCAGCCCGTGCGAGAGCAGCCACTCCGACATCTCCTTGCGGCCGCCCAGCTCGCTCACGAAGTCCGCGTCCAGCCAGGGCTTGTAGATCCTGAGGTGCGGGTTGGCGAGCAGGCCGTAGCGGTAGAACCGCTCGATGTCGTTGCCCTTGAACGTGGAGCCGTCGCCCCAGATCTGGACCCCGTCCTCCATCATCGCGCGCACCAGCAGCGTGCCGGTGACGGCCCGGCCGAGCGGCGTGGTGTTGAAGTACGCCCTCCCGCCGGACTTGATGTGGAACGCGCCGCAGGCGAGCGCGGCCAGGCCTTCCTCGACCAGCGCCGCCCTGCAGTCGACGAGGCGGGCGATCTCGGCGCCGTACGCGGTGGCACGGCCGGGCACGGACGCGATGTCGGGCTCGTCGTACTGGCCGATGTCAGCGGTGTACGTGCACGGGACGGCGCCCTTGTCGCGCATCCACGCGACGGCGACCGAGGTGTCGAGGCCGCCGGAGAAGGCGATGCCGACCCGCTCGCCGGTGGGGAGGGAGGTGAGGACCTTGGACATAGCAAGAGTATGCATCACTATGCATGATCATGCAACACGGGTTCGGTGTGGTCCCGGGCATACGCCCACCACGGCCTCCGGCATACGCCGAAGGCGGCCACCCCGAGGGGCGGCCGCCTTCATGCGAAGCGAGGGGGCTCAGATCGCCGAGCCCGCCTTCCACTGGGCCCAGTCCATGTTCCAGCCGTTGTAGCCGTTGTCCGGCGAGACCGTCTTGTCGCCGGTGTTCGACACCACGACCACGTCACCGACGATGGAGTGGTCGTAGAACCAGGCGGCCGGGGTGTTCGGGTCGTCCGCGCCCTGCTTGTCCTGCAGGCCGACGCAGCCGTGGCTGGTGTTGACGTTGCCGAAGACCGACGGGGCGCCCCAGTAGTTGCCGTGGATGAAGGTGCCGGAGGTGGTCAGGCGCATGGCGTGCGGCACGTCCTTGATGTCGTACTCGCCCTTGCCGTCGTCGTCGGTGAAGCCGACCGTCGCGCCGTTCATCCGGGTCTCCTTGAACTTCTCGGAGATCACCATCTGGCCCTCGTACGTCTTGTTGTCGGGCGAGCCGGCGGAGATCGGGATGGTCTTGACGACCTGTCCGTCCTGCGTCACCTTCATCTGCTTGGTCTTCGCGTCGACGTAGGAGACCTGGTTGCGGCCGATGTGGAAGGTGACCGTCTTCTGCTGGACGCCGAAGACACCCTGGGCGCCCTCGACACCGTCGAGCGCGAGCTTCAGCGTGACGGTGGAGTTCTCCTTCCAGTAGTCCTGCGGACGGCAGTCCATGCGGTTGGTGTTGAACCAGTGGCAGACGACCTCCTGGCCGCTGCTGGAGGTGACGGTGACGCCCTTCTGGACGGCGGCCTTGTTGGTGATGGCCTTGTCGAAGTTGATCGACACCGGCATGCCCACGCCGACCGTGGAGCCGTCCTCGGGGGTGAAGCTGCCTATGAAGCTGTTCGCGGGGGAGACCGTCGTGAACGACGCGTTCTCGTGCGCCACGCGGCCGTCGGCGTCCGTGGCCTCCGCGGCCACCTTGTAGGTGGTCGAGCGCTCCAGCTGGACGGTCGGCTTCCAGCTCAGCTTGTCCGCCGACAGCTCACCCGCGACGGCCTTGCCGTCGGCGGTCGTCATCGTCACGGAGGAGAGCGTGCCCTTGGCCACCGTGACCGTGGCGGAGTTGTTGATGGAGGCGTTGGTCGAGCCGTCCGCCGGTGTGATCTTGATCTGGGCCTCGGAGGTCTTCTGGGCCGCCGCCTCGTCGACCTTGGACTGCGAGGTGTCGGTGCCGTTGTCCGAGGAGGCGTCGTCGCCGCCGGAACACGCCGTCAGCACCAGCACACCGCCGAGCAGTGCGGACGCGGCCACCAGGCCCCTGCGCCGCTTGCTGTCCCTCATCACACGCTTCTCCATCGTTGCCGAATCCACAAAACCCCGAGAGTCCCCCGACGAGATCTTCAACGCTACGACCGGTTCTTCCCGTTCCCCAGCCCCGTGCGTGTGGGGCTTGCCACGTCCGGCCCGTCCCGATCACCGTTCGAGCGCCCCTTGAGACGACGGAACCCCGGGCGGCGGTTGCCGTCCGGGGTCACGAATTCCCCAAGACCGTCAGCCGATGCCGTCCGCGCCGCGCTCGTCGTACGGGTCCTCGCTCGTTTCCCCGTCATCATCCTCGTCGAGGTCCCACTCCGGCGAATCGGGGTCGTAGTCGATCTGCTCGCTCGTCCAGGACGCCTGCTGGAGCTCGACCCCGGGCACCTCACTGACCAGGTCGAACGGATCCACGAGATAGGCGAGGGCCTCGGCCGTGTCTTCCGTCACAGCGCTCTGCGCGTGCGCGCGCTCCGCGTCCGGCATCCCCGACTCGGAGGCGATACGGCGCAACGCCGCTTTGGTCACCGCGTCCTTATCCTCGACCTCCAGGACCAACTCCACGCGAAGGCGGACAAATCGTGATGCTTCAGGAGTGCTCATGGCGTGAGCGTACGGCCGGGCGCTCCCATAACTTTCCCGCGACCCGCGGCTTTCATTAGCATCCCCCCACACGGCCAATTCGCCAGCGCTACAAGGGGATCGATATTCCGTGTCATCCGCTCGCCGTCCGTTGCTGACCGCCACCGCCGCGGCGACCCTGCTGGGCGCCCTGTGGTTCGTTCCGTCCGCCAACGCGACCCAGGACAACGGGGCGAGAGAGCAGTCCACGGCGACCGCGACCGCCCAGGCCAGGGCCGTGTCCCTGGCCGCCGACACCACCGCCGCCGACACCGCTGCCGACACCGCCGCGGGCACCGCCGTGGACGGGGTGGAGGAGACCCGCCTCGCCGACACCGGCAGCTTCGACAGCACGCCGTACGTCGTCGGCGGCACCCTCTTCCTGGCGGTGGGCGCGGGGTTCGTGGTTTATTCCGTTCGCCGGGAACGTCTGGGTTTTTGAACTGACTTGACGTTCCTTTGACGGAAACCTCATAGTCCGCTCATGAAGAGATCAACGGGCGTGCGGATGTGCGCCACCGCAGCTGTCGGCGCGCTGTCCCTCGCCCTTGTCACGGGGTGCTCCAGCGAGAGCGACAAGAAGACCGACGACACCAAGGCCTCCGGCTCGGCGTCCGCCTCCGCCGCGGCCCCCGCCGCCACCGCCAAGGCGCTGGCCAAGCCGGAGCTGGAGAAGCTGCTGCTGACCCAGGCCGAGGTGAAGGGGTACCGCGTCGACGACGGCGACGACACCCTGCCGAAGTCCAAGGCCGAGGTGAAGACCGACAAGCCGGCCTGCGACCCGCTGGCGTGGTCGACGGCGGGCCTGGCCCCGGGCGACAAGGACGTCAGCGCGAGCAACACCATCGCCGCGGAGCCCAAGGACGGCGCCAAGGACCTCGAGAGCGCCCTCCAGGTCGAGATGACCTTCGTGGGTCTGTCGTCGTACGACGGTGACGGCGCCGAGAAGGCGATGAAGGCCGTCTCCGACGGCGTGAAGGCCTGCTCGGGCGGCTACCGCCTGACCTCCGAGGCGGAGCAGGACGGCAAGGTCACCAAGGTGACCGCCGACCAGGGCTCCGCCCAGGGCGACGAGACGGTCGCGTTCACCCAGTCCGTCGACATGGACGGCCAGGGCACGGCCCAGTTCCGTACCGAGGTCGTGCGCAAGGGCAACACCGTCGCCACGTTCTACACGGTCAACTTCGCCGACTTCGGCGCCACGAAGGCCGCCGAGATCCCGGCCGCCGTGGTCCAGGCGCAGCTCGCCAAGATCAAGTAAGCGTCCGTCAGGCGCGCCTGACGCACGGACAGGGGGGCCCTGCCGATCCCGGCAGGGCCCCCCTGTCGCATGCCTTACTGGAGCGGGCCGGTGACGGCCTCCGCCGCCGCGACCAGCCGTCCCTCGCGCACGAACGCGTCCGCCGCCGCGAGGTCGGGCGCCAGGAACCGGTCCGGGCCCGGGCCCTGCACCCCGGCGGCCCGTACGGCCTCGATGACGGCCTGCGAGGCGGGGGCCGGGCTGAGGCCCTCGCGCAGTTCGATCGCGCGCGTGGCGGCGTACAGCTCGACGGCGATCACCCGGGTGAGGTTGTCGACGGCCGTGCGCAGCTTGCGCGCCGCCGACCAGCCCATGGAGACGTGGTCCTCCTGCATCGCCGAGGACGGGATGGAGTCCGCCGACGCGGGGACCGCCAGCCGCTTCATCTCGCTGACCAGCGCGGCCTGCGTGTACTGGGCGATCATCAGGCCCGAGTCCACGCCGGCGTCGTCCGCGAGGAACGGCGGCAGGCCGTGGCTGCGGTTCTTGTCCAGCAACCGGTCGGTGCGCCGCTCCGCGATGGAGGCGAGGTCGGCGGCGGCGATGGCGAGGAAGTCCAGCACGTAGGCGACCGGGGCGCCGTGGAAGTTGCCGTTGGACTCCACCCGCCCGTCGGGCAGCACCACCGGGTTGTCGACGGCCGAGGCCAGCTCGCGGTCGGCGACCAGACGGGCGTGGGCCATGGTGTCGCGGCCGGCGCCGGCGACCTGCGGGGCGCAGCGCACCGAGTAGGCGTCCTGGACGCGCGGGGCGTCGTCCTGGTGGTGCCCGGTCAGGCCGGAGCCCTTCAGCACGGCGAGCATGTTGGCCGCGGCGGCGCCCTGGCCCGGGTGCGGCCGGATGGCGTGCAGCTCGGGGGCGAGCACCTTCTCCGTGCCGAGCAGCGCCTCCAGGGAGAGGGCCGCGGTGATGTCGGCGGACTTGTAGAGGGTGTCGAGGTCGGCGAGGGCCATCACCAGCATGCCGAGCATGCCGTCGGTGCCGTTCAGGAGCGCCAGGCCCTCCTTCTCGCGCAGCTCGACCGGCTCGATGCCGTGCTCGGCGAGCAGCTCGGCGGCGGGCCGCACGGTCCCGTCGGGGCCCTCCGCCTCACCCTCGCCCATCAGGGTCAGGGCGCAGTGGGAGAGCGGTGCCAGGTCGCCGGAGCAGCCGAGGGAGCCGTACTCGTGGACGACGGGCGTGATGCCGGCGTTCAGCAGGTCGGCCATGGTCTGCGCGACCTCGGGGCGGACACCGGTGTGGCCCGAGCAGACGGTCTTCAGACGCAGGAACATCAGGGCCCGGACGACCTCCCGCTCCACGCGTGGGCCCATGCCGGCGGCGTGCGAGCGGACGATGTTGCGCTGGAGCTGGGTGCGCAGCTCCTGGCTGATGTGCCGGGTGGCCAGGGCGCCGAAGCCGGTGGAGACGCCGTAGACGGGGTCGGGCTTGGCCGCCAGCGCGTCCACGATCTCGCGGGCCGCGGCCAGGGCCGCGACCGCCTCCCCGGCCAGCTCGACGCGGGCGCCGTCACGCGCCACCGCGAGAACGTCGGACGCGGTCACCCCGGACGTCCCCACCACCACAGTGTGCATATCCATATTCAGGAGCGTACGCAGTGAAGACGAAGATGTCACCAGTGGTGCCCGGGTCCGCCCCTTACAGGTAGGTCACACGACAGGTAGGTCACACGCCCAGCTGCGAGGGCGGGCCTACGGCCGCCGCCCGCGGAACCGCCGCCGCTCCGGTGCGCGCGGCTCGGAGGGGGCGTCGGCCAGCCGTACGACGGGATCGTCCGGCCCCTCCCGCCCGGCGACCACCGGCCGCGTCGCCCGCCCGGCCTTGGCCTGGTACTGCGCCGCGTCCGCCAGCCGGAACAGCCGGCGCGCGTCGAGCACCGGCCCGACCGGCTCCTCGGTCGAGGCGACCCCGCAGGCCACGCCCTCGCCCAGCTCCAGCTCGGCGGCCCGCCGGCACAGCTCGTCGGCGACCTTCACCACGTCGTCCGCGGGCGGCCCCACGGCCAGCAGGCAGAACTCGTCCCCGCCGAGCCGGGCGGCCAGCGTCCCCGGCAGCATGGCGCCGCACAGTGACAGCACCGAGCCGAACCGTTCCAGCAGGCGGTCGCCGGCGGCGTGGCCCTGGGTGTCGTTCACCCGCTTGAGCCCGTTCAGGTCGCACACCACCAGGCTGACCACGCTGCCGTCCCGCCGGTGCCGCTCGATCGCCTCCTCCAGGCGAACGTCGACGGCCCGGCGGTTGGCCAGACCGGTGAGCGCGTCCGTGAACGCCAGCCGCCGCGCCTCCTGGAGCCGCTCGGTCTGCGCGAGCCCCGCCGAGACCACCGCCGCCAGCACGGTCGCGAAGTCCGCGTCACCCGGGTCGAACACGGGCGCGCCCAGCGCCCGCGCCACATACAGCTCGCCCCACGCCCGCCCGTGCAGCACGATCGGCGCGACGACACAGCAGCCCCGCCCGCGCCGCCGCAGCGCGGCGACCCGCTGGTGGCAGTAGCCCGGCTGGCCCGCCGCCGGTCCCTCGGCGGTCTCCACCCAGGCGCTCGGCCCGCCGCCACCCACCCACCGCTCGTGCAGGAACTCGGTGATCTCGGGGAACTGGTGGACGGGATAGGCCTCGTCCTCGGGGAACTCCTCCTCGTGCGCCGCCCGGTCGCCGACGTTGACCAGGACCCTGAGCCGCCCGAGGTCCCGCTCCCACACCGACAGCGCGGCGAAACTTCCCGCCAGCGCCCGGCACGCCCCGAGCGCCGCCGCCCGCCATGACTCCCGCGGAGTGTGCGCCGCCGCCATCCCCTGCGCCAGCGCCACGACCGACGCCAGCCGCCTGTCCTCACCCATTCATCCAGGCTAGGGACGTTCCGGTGGAAAGGGGACATTGATGTGGCGAACAGGTGGCCGGTCGCGAACATGGGCCGCGAGCTGCCGCCGCCCTTCTCATGGACCTCTTATCCCGGCCTCAACCCTTCATCACACGCCGTCCCTACCTTGCCGCGCATGTTCTTCACCTACCTGAGGCGCGAACTGCGCCGCCGCAGAAAGGCGGCCCTCGTCGTCGCCTCCGGACTCGCGCTGGGCATCGCGCTGGTCATCGTGGTCGACTCCGTCTCCGCCGGGATGGGCAAGGCGCAGGACAAGGTCCTCCAGTCGCTGTACGGACTGGGCACGGACATGACCGTCACCAAGGCCGCCTCCCCGACGGCGAGCGCCTCCCAGCGGCCCCGGTTCCAGTTCGACGCCCGGGATGACAGCTCCGACGAGGAGCAGAGCAGCGACCGCGTCATGGTGCGGGGCTTCCAGACCCTGTCCACCGCCACCGTCACCCGGGTCGGGCAGCAGAGCGGCGTCGCCGACGCCGTCGGCGGGCTCAGCCTCCAGGTCGTCAAGGTCAGCGGCCAGTTCACCCGCGGCCGGTTCCAGCAGGACTCCAGCGGCGGCGGACCCGGCACCCGGGGGCAGCAGCCCGGCGGTGAAGTGCAGGGCGGCAGCGCCGAGTTCGACGTCAACAACTACGCCGTCTACGGCACCGACGTCACCGAGCCCGCCCTCGGCCCGCTGACCTCCTCCAAGATCACCAGTGGCCGTACCTTCAGGACGTCGGAGACCGACGCCAAGGTCGCCGTCGCCGACTCCGCCTACGCCAAGGAGAAGAGCCTCAAGACCGGCTCCACCGTCACCATCAAGGGCGTCGGGTTCTCCGTGATCGGCATCGCCACCGCCGACAGCGGCGACGCCGCCGCCGACCTCTACATCCCGCTGACCCAGGCCCAGACGCTCGCCGACGCCAAGGACAAGGTCACCACGGTCTACGTCAAGGCGACCGACTCCCAGAAGATCGACAGCGTCAAGGCGGCCATCCAGAAGAACGTCTCCGGTACGACCGTGACGACCTCCGCCGACCTCGCCGACACCGTCTCCGGCTCCCTCTCCACCGCCTCCTCCCTCGCCGCCGGCGTCGGCAGGTGGCTGTCGGTCGTGGTGCTCGCCGCCGCCTTCCTCGTCGCCGGACTGCTCACCTCCTCCGCGGTCTCCCGGCGCGTGCGCGAGTTCGGCACGCTCAAGGCGCTCGGCTGGCGGTCGGGCCGGGTGACCCGGCAGGTCGTCGGCGAGGCCGTCGTGAACGGCCTCCTCGGCGGCGCCCTCGGCATCGCCCTCGGCCTCGCCGGCGCCTACGCCGTGACCGCCGTCAGCCCCACGCTCCAGGCCCAGTTGGGCGGCGGGGCCGCAGGCGGCGGCATGTCCGGCCCCGGCGGCCTCGGCGGCCCCGCCCGCCAGGCCGCCGCCAGGACGCTGGACGTGGCCCTCACCGCCCCGGTGAGCCTGACGACCGTCGCCCTCGCCGTCGGCCTCGCGGTGGCCGGCGGGCTCGTCGCCGGCGCCTTCGGCGGCTGGCGCGCCTCGCGGCTGCGCCCCGCGGACGCCCTGCGCCGGGTCGAGTGACCCGGGCCCGATCCGCCGACCGACCACCCGCGAACCGGAGTTGACCGTGTACGACCTCAGAAACGTCACCAAGCGCTACACCCGCGGCAAGGACACCGTCCACGCCCTCGACGGCATCGACCTGACCATCCCCGACGGCGACCGCCTCGTCATCCAGGGCCCCACCGGCGGCGGCAAGTCCACCCTGCTGCAGATGCTCGGCGGACTGGACCGCCCCACCTCCGGCGAAGTCGTCCTGGACGGCACCGACCTGGCCCGGCTGCCCGAGGCCCGCCTGACCAGGGTGCGCAGCGAGAGCATCGGCTTCGTCTTCCAGTCGTTCAACCTCATCCCGACCCTCACCGCCCAGGAGAACGTCGAGACCGCTCTCGTCCCCCTCGGCGTCAAGGCGAAGGAGCGGCGCGAGCGGGCCGCCGAGGCGCTCACGTCGGTCGGCCTCGGCGAGCGGCTCGGCCACCTGCCCGGCGAGATGTCCGGCGGCCAGCAGCAGCGCGTCGCCATCGCCCGCGCCCTCGTGAAGCAGCCGAAGGTGCTGCTCGCCGACGAACCCACCGGCAACCTCGACGAGGGCATGCGCGACGAGGTCATGGACGTCCTCGAACGCATGTGGAAGGAGCTGGGCCTGACGTTCGTCATGGTCACCCACGACTCCGCCCTCGCGAGGAAGGCACCCCGCGTCGCGACCCTGCGCAAGGGGCGCATCACGGTCAAGGAGAGCGCGCTGCCGTAAGGAACGCGCCAGTTGCGAGGTCGTGACAGACCCCGCTATTGAGGTCATTGATCACCCCCCGGCATACTGCGTGTTCCGGGGGGTTGACGCGCACGCGTACGGACATGCCCCCGGCCGGGCGATGGGGATCGAAGAGCCCGGACCTCATGAGCAGGGGGAAAGTTGCGCAGACAAGTGAAAAGGGCATGCGCGGCCACCGTGGCGACGGCGGCCGCGGTGGCGCTCGCCGCGGGAATGACCAGCCCGGCGGCGGCCAAGCCCGACCAGCGTGCGGCCACCGGTGCCGCCAAGCTCTCCGCCCAGGACCACATCACCCTCATCACCGGTGACCGGGTCGCCGTGGACGCCAAGGGCCGCGTCGTCGGCCTGGAGCGGGCCAAGGGCCGCGAGAACATACCCGTCCAGATCCGCAAGAAGGACGGCCACACCCTCGTCGTCCCGGCCGACGCGGCCCGCCTCGTCGCCTCCGGCAAGCTGGACCAGCGCCTCTTCGACATCACCGAGCTGAACAAGGCGGCGACCCGCCGGGCCCAGAAGAACGGCCTGAAGGTCATCGTCGGCTACCAGGGCGCCGCCACCGCCGCCAAGGCCGACGTGCGCGACGCGGGCACCCTGCGCCGCACACTGAAGTCGCTCAACGCCGACGCGGTGCAGACCCCGCAGGCCGAGACGCCCGAGCTGTGGGACGCGCTCACCAACGGCGGCAAGACCGCCGCCGGCATCGCGCACGTCTGGCTCGACGGCGTCCGCAAGGCCAGCCTCGACAAGTCCGTGCCGCAGATCGGCGCCCCGGCCGCCTGGTCCGCCGGGTACGACGGCAAGGGCGTCAAGATCGCCGTCCTGGACACCGGCGTCGACACCACCCACCCCGACCTGACCAACCAGGTCGTCGCGGTGAAGAACTTCACCTCCGCCGCCACCGCCGCCGACAAGGTCGGCCACGGCACCCACGTCGCGTCCATCGCGGCCGGCACCGGCGCCAAGTCCGGCGGCAAGTTCAAGGGCGTGGCCCCCGGCGCGAAGATCCTCGCCGGCAAGGTCCTCGACGACACCGGCTCCGGCGACGACTCCGGCATCCTCGCCGGCATGGAGTGGGCGGCCGAGCAGGGCGCCGACATCGTCAACCTCTCCCTCGGCGGCACCGACACCCCGGATGTCGACCCGCTGGAGGCGGAGGTCAACAAGCTCTCCGCGGAGAAGGGCATCCTGTTCGCGATCGCCGCGGGCAACGAGGGCCCCGAGTCCATCGGTTCGCCCGGCAGCGCGGACGCCGCCCTGACCGTCGGCGCGGTCGACGACAAGGACGTCCTCGCCGACTTCTCCTCCACCGGCCCGCGCGTCGGCGACGGCGCCATCAAGCCGGACGTCACCGCGCCCGGCGTCGACATCACCGCCGCCGCGGCCAAGGGCAGCGCCATCGACCAGGAGGTCGGCGAGAACCCGGCCGGCTACCTGACCATCTCCGGTACGTCGATGGCCACCCCGCACGTCGCCGGCGCCGCCGCGATCCTCAAGCAGGAGCACCCCGACTGGGGCTACACCGAGCTGAAGGCCGCGCTCGCCGGCTCCGCCAAGGGCGGCAACTACACGCCGTTCCAGCAGGGCAGCGGCCGTATCCAGGTCGACAAGGCCATCCAGCAGACGGTCCTCGCCGACCCGGTGTCGGTCGGCTTCGGTGTGCAGCAGTGGCCGCACACCGACGACACGCCCGTCACCAAGCAGCTGACGTACCGCAACCTGGGCACCCAGGACGTCACGCTCACCCTCTCCGCCACGGCCAAGGACCCCAAGGGCGCCCTCGCCCCCGCGGGCTTCTTCACCCTCGGCGCGACCCAGGTCACCGTCCCCGCGGGCGGCAAGGCCTCCGTCGACCTGACGGTGAACACCAAGCTGGGCGGCACCCTCGACGGCGCCTACTCGGCGTACGTCACGGCGACCGGCGGCGGCCAGACCGTGCGAACGGCCGCCGCGGTGCAGCGTGAGGTGGAGTCGTACGACGTCACCGTCAAGCACATCGGCAAGGACGGCCAGCCGACCGCCGACTACAACACCGCGCTGCTCGGCTACGCCGGCCTCGGCAACGGCCGCGGCTACCAGGTCCCGACGGCCGCCTCCGGCACGACGACCATGCGCCTGCCGAAGGGCACCTACCTGCTCGACGCCTGGATCGCCAAGGACTTCGTGAAGTTCACGGGCGGCCTCGACTGGCTCGTCCAGCCGCAGCTGACCGTCAACGGCGACACGTCCGTCACGATCGACGCCCGCAAGGCCACCTCGCCGCGCATCACCGTGCCGGACACCACGGCCAAGCCGCTCGGCGCGTACGCCGGTTACTGGTACGAGCCGGCCGGCATCGGCTTCGGCCTCAACCTGCCGTCCTTCGCGGACGTGCGCCTGGCCCACCTCGGCGGGACCGTCGCCGGCGGCCTGTCGCAGACCTGGTCCGGCCAGTGGAGCAAGGGCTCGGGCGCCGAGTACGACATCTCCACCTACGCCCGCACCAACAAGATCCTCGGCGGCGAGAAGGTCCGCGCCTACAAGGCGAGCGAGTTCGCCTCCGTGCAGGCCCGGCTGGGCTCCTCCACCGCCGGCAAGACCGGCGGCGTGAGCGCCTGGGCCGAGCTGCCCGAGGACCTCACGGCCGGCGCGCCCGTCACCGTCCGGCTCCCCGGCACCCGCACCTTCTACGTCTCCACCGGTGACGGCGCCAAGTGGGGCCTGGACTTCTCCCAGTACTCCGGCCGCGTCGACCCCGACGGCTTCCCGGTGCCGGAGGCCTTCTACACCCTCGGCGACCCGCAGACCTTCAAGGCGGGCACGGCGTACTCGAAGACGTTCAACTCGGCGATCTTCCAGCCGCACCTGAACCCGTACTTCGGTCTGTTCCGCGAGGGCAACCTGGTCTACGGCTACCTCCCGGTGTTCGCCGACTCCGCGGGCCACGCCGGCTCGTCGGACTTCACCTCGGTCAACACGACCCTCTACCGCAACGGCGTGAAGATCGGCTCCAACAAGGACCCGCTCTTCGGCGACGGCGTCTTCACCGTGCCGTCCACGGCCGCCACCTACAAGCTGGCCACCTCGGTCAGCCGCAGCGCCGCGGTCTCCGCCACCTCCACCCGGATCGACGCGTCCTGGACGTTCCGCTCGGCCAAGCCCAGCACGGCCGACACGGTCCGCCTCCCGGCCTCCAACGTCCGCTTCAACCCGACGACCAGCCTGGACGGCCGCGTCATCGCCAACAAGTGGGTCACCTTCCCCGTCGCGGTCCAGGGTGCGGCCGCCGGCAGCAACCTGAAGTCGCTGTCGGTGTACGTCTCCTACGACTCCGGCAAGACGTGGAAGACGGTCAAGGTCACCAACGGCAAGATCACGGTGAAGAACCCCGCCGCGGGCAAGGGCCTGTCCTTCGCGGCGAAGGTCACCGACAAGCAGGGCAACAGCGCGCAGGTCGGCATCTACAACGCCTACATCGGGCGCTGAGCCGGCCGGTCCGCGAGAGCGAGAAGCCAGAAAGGAAGGCCCCCGGACACGCGTCCGGGGGCCTTCCCCATGCCGGCGGGCGGTCACGCCACGCCTCGGGGGCCGTTACGGCGTCGTCCGCGCCGCCCGCGTCGCGTCCGCGCCCCAGCTCGCCAGCAGCCGCAGCGCCTCCGCCGACGCCGAGTCCGGCTCGGCGTGATACGTGACCAGGGACTGGTCGGAGCCGTCGGTCAGCTTGAACGACTCGAACTGCAGGGCCAGTTCACCCACGAGCGGATGCCGGAACCGCTTGATGCCGTGGCTCTTGTCCTTCACGTCGTGCTGCGCCCACAGCCGGCGGAAGTCCTCGCTCTTCACCGACAACTCGCCCACCAGCGCCGACAGCCGCGGATCGTCCGGATAGCAGCCCGCGTCCATGCGCAGCGCCGCCACGATGTCGATCGCCTTCTGCTCCCAGTCGACGAACAGCTCCCGGTACGCCGGCCGCAGGAACACCAGCCGCGCCCAGTTCCGCTCCTCCGCCGGCAGCTCCGCCCAGTCGCCGAACAGCGCCGACGCCATCCGGTTCCACGCCAGGATCTCCGCGCGCCGCCCCACGACATACGCGGGGACACCGTCCATCGCGTCCAGCAGGTGCCGCAGCGGGCCGCGCACCTGCTGTGCCCGCGCCGCCGGCTTCTTCTTCAGGTGCTTCGGCTTCGCCAGATGCGTCAGGTGCGCGTGCTCGGCGTCCGTCAGCCTGAGCGCGCGGGCGATGGCGTCCAGCACCTCCGCCGACACGTTGCGCCCGTTGCCCTGTTCCAGCCGCGTGTAGTACGCCACCGACACCCCGGCCAGCTGCGCCAGCTCCTCCCGGCGCAGCCCCGGCACCCGGCGGTGCCGTCCGAAGTCCGGCAGGCCGACGTCCTCCGGCTTCAGCCGGGCACGCCGGGTACGCAGGAACTCGCTCAGCTCGGCACGCCGGTCCAGACCGGCGCCGGCCTCCGGTGCGGATGCGGGTGCGGGGCTTTCGTCCATGCCGTCCAGTATTCCTGCCGGCCCCTGGTCGTACGACCCTCAACCTGACCCCGCCAGTGGTAGGCACAGCAGACGTACGAAAAGCCGTGACCTGGGTGGACGGAGAACCTGCGGGCACGCTGGAGGCGTACCCGGCCGGAAGGCAGGCCGGGCACGGACACCTTCGTCAGGAGAACCCCCGACATGACCACTGTTGCTGCGTACGCCGCACCCGCGCCCAAGGCTCCGCTGGAGCGCACGACGATCGAGCGCCGCGCGGTCGGTGAGTTCGACGTCCTGATCGACATCAAGTACGCCGGCATCTGCCACTCCGACATCCACCAGGCCCAGGAGGGCTGGGGCGAGGCGATCTTCCCGATGGTCCCCGGCCACGAGATCGCCGGCATCGTGGCCGAGGTCGGCCCCGGGGTCACCAAGTACCGGGTCGGCGACCGGGTCGGCGTCGGCTGCATGGTCGACTCCTGCCGCGAGTGCGACAACTGCGAGGCCGGCCTGGAGCAGTACTGCACCGGCGGCGGCATGATCGGCACGTACAACGCCGTCGGCAAGGACGGCGAGCCCACCTACGGCGGCTACTCGCAGAAGATCGTCGTCGACGAGAACTACGTCGTCCGCATCCCCGACGGCCTCTCCCTCGACGTCGCCGCGCCGCTGCTGTGCGCCGGCATCACCCTGTACTCCCCGCTCAAGCACTGGGGCGCCGGCCCCGGCAAGAAGGTCGCCATCCTCGGCATGGGCGGCCTCGGCCACATGGGCGTGAAGATCGCGCACGCGCTGGGCGCCGAGGTGACGGTGCTCTCGCAGTCCCTGCGCAAGAAGGACGACGGGCTGAAGCTGGGCGCCGACCACTACTACGCCACCAGCGACCCGAAGACCTTCGAGGAGCTGGCCGGCACCTTCGACCTGATCGTCTCCACGGTGTCCGCCCCCCTGGACTTCAACGCCTACCTGGGCCTGCTGAAGACCCGCGGCGCGCTGGTCAACGTGGGCGCCCCGGAGGAGCCCATCGCGCTGAACCTGTTCTCGGTGATCGGCGGCGGCAAGACCCTGGCCGGGTCCATGATCGGCGGCATCGCCGAGACCCAGGAGATGCTGGACTTCTGCGCCGAGCACGGTTTCGGCGCCGAGATCGAGCTGATCCGCGCCGACCAGATCAACGAGGCGTACGAGCGGGTCGTGAACAGCGACGTCCGCTACCGGTTCGTGATCGACACGTCGACGATCTGACGCGGGCGCCGGACGGGGGCCGTGCAGCGGCTCGGGGCGGGCGGCGCGAACGGCGCCGCTCGCCCCGCCGCCTGTCTCACCCCAGCCGGAACGACTCCCCGGCGGCATACGACCGTACGGCCGCCCCGCCGCCCTCGCCCGGCCGGACCACGTGCGCCCGGCCCAGCCCGGCGACGAAGGCGGGGCCGCCGGGCTCCGGCACCTCCACGACCGTGTTCTCGTCGAGCGCGACCCCGTGCGCCAGGCGTCCGCCCGCCACGGCCGCGACCAGCCGCCCGAGCGTGCCCCACTGGGCGGCGTGCACGTCCACCCCGAACGGCACGAGCCCCAGCCCGGGCCGCACCTCGACCTCCTCAAGGTCCTCGGCGGCATCCCCCGGGCACACCGGCACCCCGTCCACCAGCCAGCCCCCGACGAGCGCGTCCGCCGCGGCGAGCACCGCGCCCGCCGAGAACCCGGCGTACGGCACGCCACGCTCGGCGAGCAGCCGCCGCACCGGCTCACGGGACGCGGCGAACGCCTCCTGATAGGCCGGCGTCAGCCCGCCGCACACCAGCAGCCCGCCCAGCTCCGCGGGCACCGCACCGGGCTCGAACCGCTCCCCGAGCGGCACCAGCAGCGGCACCGGACGGCAGTCACCGGCCTTGCGCAGCGCGGCCTCGAACCGGCCGAAGTACTCCGCCCCGTCCCCCTCGTCGACGATCACACACCCGATCACCGGCGCCGGCCCCGCGGCCCGCAGAAACGGCCCGTAGACCGCCCCCACGGCCTCGGCGTCCCACCCGCCACCGATCAGAAACGTCCGACTCCCCACACACCCTCCCCGACACCAGCGCCCCCCTCCGGAACGCCCGGCCAAGTAACTCACGGACACCGGCCGGACGCCCCTGGATTTCCCGCCGGTCAGTGCGGCAGCGTCGCCGGGCTGCCGCCGTTTGCCTCGTAGCCGGCGACCGCGAGGGCGCGGTACACCGCGAACTCCGCCGCCGGGTCGGGGGACAGGGTCCAGGGCAGGGCGCCGACGTGGCCGTCGACGTGGATCAGCTGGTCCATGGCCTCCGCCCAGCGCTCCGCGCGCACCAGGAAGAACACCAGCAGGTGGCGGACGTGGGCGAGCATCGGGTCGTCCGGGCGGGCCGTGTGCACCGCGTGCAGGGCGCCGTGGATCGCCTTGGTGACGACCTCGCTCTGGTAGAAGCCGCTCACCAGGTTCACCTCGGGCAGGTGCTCGAACACGGCGAACAGCGGCATCGCGGCCAGCAGCGAGCCGCGCGGCGCCCGGGCGGCGGCGGCCTCCGCGAAGCGGTAGGCCAGCTCCCGCGAGCCGTGCCACTTCTCGCACCAGTAGTGCAGCGCGGCCAGGTGGGCGCCCATGTGGTGCGGGGCACGGTCGAGGATCTTCAGCCAGAGCTGCTCGAACTCCTCGCGCGAGTAGTGCAGCCCGCGCGCCACCGACAGCTCGACGATGTACGGCACCGGGTCGCCCGGCGCGAGCAGCGCCGCGTCGGACAGGGCCGACCGCGCCTCCTCCATGATGATCCGGAAGTCGTCCGTGCCGGGCGTCGACGTCCGCCACGCCTGCTGCACCAGGAACTCGGCGTGCACCGCCGCACCGCCCGCGTCCTTCGGCTGCTCGGCGCGCCACACCCGCAGCCACTGACCGCCCGGTATCTCCCCGACCCCACCGGGCCGCTGCTGCAGCTCCAGCGCCGCCGCCCCGGCGAACGCCTGCACCCGCTGCCAGCGCAGCTCGCCCTCGGTCTCCGTCCCCGCGAGGAGCTGCTGGGCGGCCTTGTAGTCGTGCGTGCGCTGCACCAGGTCCAGCACGTCCAGCAGGTCCTGGTCGGGGCCGGGCAGGCGGATGTCCAGCTCCTCCTCGCGCAGGAAGCCGTAGTCCGCGGGGTCGGCCGCGTCCGGATGGCCGGGCGGGACCAGCTCGATGCCGCCCCGCCTGCGCCGCAGGTACGGCAGCAGCACGAAGGCGATCAGGACCACCGCCATCAGGACCCACAGAATCTCCATGGCTCAAGCGAACCAGACACCGCCGACAATTGGCCAACCTGCCCTCCCGCCTGTGGAAAACCCCCCGCGACCGCCCCGCGCCGCGCACCGAGGCCTCATTCGGCCACCTGGCGCACTACGCTCGGTGCACATGAGCGACAGGCACATCAGTCAGCACTTCGAGACCCTGGCGATCCACGCGGGCAACACCGCCGATCCCCTCACCGGCGCGGTCGTCCCGCCGATCTACCAGGTCTCGACCTACAAGCAGGACGGCGTGGGCGGCCTGCGCGGCGGCTACGAGTACAGCCGCAGCGCCAACCCGACCCGCACCGCCCTCGAGGAGAACCTGGCCGCCCTGGAGGGCGGCCGCCGGGGCCTCGCGTTCGCGTCCGGACTGGCGGCCGAGGACTGCCTGTTGCGCACGCTGCTCAGCCCGGGCGACCACGTGGTCATCCCGAACGACGCCTACGGCGGCACGTTCCGCCTCTTCGCCAAGGTCGTCGCGCGCTGGGGCGTGGAGTGGTCGGTCGCCGACACCAGCGACCCCTCGGCGGTCCGCGCCGCCCTGACCCCCAAGACCAAGGTGGTCTGGGTGGAGACCCCCTCCAACCCGCTCCTCGGCATCACCGACATCGCCGCCGTGGCCCAGGTCGCCCGGGACGCCGGCGCCAAGCTCGTCGTCGACAACACCTTCGCCACGCCCTACCTCCAGCAGCCGCTGGCGCTCGGCGCGGACGTCGTCGTCCACTCCCTCACCAAGTACATGGGCGGCCACTCGGACGTGGTCGGCGGCGCGCTGATCGTCAACGACCAGGGGCTGGGCGAGGAGCTGGCCTACCACCAGAACGCGATGGGCGCGGTCGCCGGGCCCTTCGACTCGTGGCTGGTGCTGCGCGGCACCAAGACGCTGTCGGTGCGCATGGACCGGCACAGCGAGAACGCGACGAAGGTCGCCGACATGCTGACCCGGCACGCGCGCGTGACCAAGGTGCTCTACCCGGGGCTGGAGGACCACCCCGGCCACGAGGTCGCCGCCAAGCAGATGAGGGCGTTCGGTGGCATGGTCTCCTTCCGCGTGCAGGGCGGCGAGGAGGCGGCCGTCGAGGTCTGCAACCGGGCGAAGATCTTCACCCTGGGCGAGTCCCTGGGCGGCGTGGAGTCCCTCATCGAGCACCCGGGCCGCATGACGCACGCCTCCGCGGCCGGCTCGGCCCTGGAGGTCCCGGGCGACCTGGTCCGCCTCTCGGTCGGCATCGAGAACGTCGACGACCTGCTGGAAGACCTCCAGCAGGCACTCGGCTAGGCGAAGGCCGCGGTCACCAGTCCGTCAGCGGTGGAGTCGTGTCCGACGGCGGCTCCACCCACGGCTGGACCGTCAGCGCCCACACGGTGAAGGCGACGAGCCCGGCCACCAGCAGCAGCCACAGCAGCCGCCGTACGGCCGTACGCCGCCGCAGGAGCCGGGAGCCGCGGCGTACGACGTCCTCGTACAGGTCCGGCGGGGGCACGGGCTGCACCCGTTCCATGATCCGGCGGGCCGCCGCCTCCCGTTCGAGCCGGTTCATGACGCCGCCACCTCCGGTTCCGCGGCCGGCGGGGCCGGCTTGCGCGGGGGATGCAGGACCGTCGCCGTCGCCCGGTCGCACATGGTGTGCACGCGCTCCAGCGGCACCCCCAGCAGCGCCGCGACCTGCTCCTCGCCGACGCCCTCGAACAGGCGCAGCACCAGCACCAGCCGTTCGTGCGGGCCGAGGTGGGCCAGCGCGCTGTCGGGATGCGGGCGGGCACGGGCGAGCAGGCCGCCGTAGTGGTGCCAGGCGCCGCGGGCGAAGCGGGTGGCCAGGTACTCGCGGGTGCGGTCGTAGGGGTCCTCGCCGCGCAGCCGGTCCCAGGAGGCGTACGTGTGGGCCAGGGCGAGCGTCAGCAGCCGCCGGGCGCGCGGATTGTCGTACGGGGCTTCGCCG
The DNA here is from genome assembly GCF_014656055.1 of Streptomyces griseosporeus. Classification (GTDB taxonomy): domain Bacteria; phylum Actinomycetota; class Actinomycetes; order Streptomycetales; family Streptomycetaceae; genus Streptomyces; species Streptomyces griseosporeus. The sequence goes on along the minus strand of NZ_BNBR01000003.1, from coordinate 901,420 downwards.
GTCAGCAGGGTGGCGGCGTGCAGCAGCCGCCCGGCCGCGCCCGCGACGAACGACTCGAACTCCTGGGCCCGCCGGGCGCCCTGGGACGCATGCCGTTCTCGCACCGCGCCTCCCCCCTGAGGGCGACCAAGAGGTTCGGGACCGGGCCGCCCACGGCATGCGCGACCGCGTGCGACGAGGACCCGGTCTCATCTGAGGCCAGGGGGCCCCTTTCGGTCAAGAGCCGCGCACACGGACTCCCGGATTCACGCACGCGGATCCCCGGATTCGCGCGCGCGGCTCCTGGCACAGGCGCACGCGGCTCCCGGCGCAGGCGCGCGCGGCTCCCGGTCTTCAGGAGGCCGGCGTCGGCTCCGCGCTCGGCATGCCCTGCGACGCCTGCCGGGCCGACAGGGCGTGGTTGAAGCGGGTCAGCAGCGAGCAGAACGCCTCGCGCTCCTCCGGTGCCCAGTCCTGGGTCAGCTCGGCCATCAGCTGACGCCGCGAGGAGCGCACCTCCTCCAGCCGGGACTGCCCGCGCGGGGAGAGCTGGAGGACGACCGCCCGCCCGTCCTCCGGGTGGGAGGTCCGCTTCACCAGGCCGGTGTCCACCAGCGGCGCGACCTGCCGGGTGACCGTCGAGGAGTCGATGCCCATGCTCGCGGCGAGCGCCTTGACGCCCATCGGGCCCTCCTTGTCGAGCCGGTTGAGCAGCAGGTACGCGGCGCGGTCCATGGAGTTGCGCACCTGCCCGACGCCGCCGAGCCGGGTCTGTTCGGCACGGCGGGCGAACACCGCCACCTCGTGCTGGAGGGTGTCGAGAAGACCGGTGTCACCGACGGTCGTCATGTCCATCGACATTTCAGGTGTTGTGGGCATGGCCGGGGGCTCACTTCGTGGAGGGCTGCTGGTTGGGGGACAGGGTACGCGGACGGGGCGCATGCCGTACCGGCGGTGCGCAATCCCGTCTCGCCGGTTGGTCACGGCAGCCGTCCGCGGGGGTGAACTGCGAGACTTGCGACATGACCCACCGTACGGCCGCCGCCCTGCCTCCCGTCACCCTCGACGACGTCCGCGGCGCCCAGAAGATGCTGAGCGGCGTGGCGCGGATGACCCCGATGGAGGGCAGCCGCCGGCTGTCCCAGCTGGTGGGCTCGCCGGTGCACTTCAAGTGCGAGAACCTCCAGCGGACGGGTTCGTTCAAGCTGCGCGGCGCGTACGTGCGGATAGCCGGCCTGCTGCCCGAGCAGCGGGCGGCAGGGGTCGTCGCGGCGAGCGCCGGCAACCACGCGCAGGGCGTCGCCCTCGCGTCGTCCCTGCTCGGCGTGCGTTCGACGGTGTTCATGCCGAAGGGCGCCCCGCTGCCGAAGATCAGCGCGACCCGGGACTACGGCGCCGAGGTGCGCCTGCACGGCCAGGTGGTCGACGAGACGCTGGCCGCCGCGCAGGAGTACGCGGCGTCGACGGGCGCGGTCTTCATCCACCCCTTCGACCACCCCGACATCATCGCGGGGCAGGGCACGGTCGGCCTGGAGATCCTGGAGCAGTGCCCCGAGGTCCGCACGATCGTCGTCGGCATCGGCGGCGGCGGCCTCGCGGCGGGCATCGCGGTCGCGGTGAAGGCGCTGCGGCCGGACGTGCGGATCGTCGGCGTGCAGGCGGCGGGCGCCGCCGCGTACCCGCCCTCGCTGGCGGCCGGGCATCCGGTGGTGCTGGCCAACCCGGCGACGATGGCCGACGGCATCAAGGTGGGCCGGCCCGGCGATGTGCCGTTCGGGCTGGTCGCCGACCTCGTGGACGAGGTTCGCACGGTCAGCGAGGACGAGCTGTCCAACGCGCTGCTGCTGTGCCTGGAGCGGGCGAAGCTGGTCGTCGAACCGGCCGGCGTGAGCCCGGTCGCGGCCCTGCTCAGCGACCCGGGCGCCTTCGAGGGGCCGGTGGTGGCGCTGCTGTCCGGCGGCAACGTCGACCCGCTGCTGATGCAGCGCATCCTGCGGCACGGCATGGCGGCGCAGGGCCGCTACCTGGCCGTCCGTATCCGCCTCACCGACCGGCCCGGTGCGCTGGCGGCGCTCCTCGGGGTGTTGTCAGTGGTCGACGCTAATGTCCTCGACGTGAGCCACGTACGGACCGACCCCCGGCTCGGGCTCACGGAGGCGGAGGTCGAGCTGCACCTGGAGACCAAGGGCCCCGAGCACTGCGCCGAGGTCGGCCAGGCCCTGCGCGAGGCGGGCTACACGGTCATCGCCTGAGGCGGGGGCCTAGGACTGAGGGCGCGTGTCACTCGTTCGGAAAAATCCGTTGAGAGACGCGATACATCGCGTTATGGTCTGCCTGTCGCGACCCGACTCCGCCTGCGGGCGGAACAACCCACCCATACCTAGGCTTTCCGAAGTATCCCCGAAGACGTGGAGACTCATATGCCAGGCGCCATCTACGCCGAAGGCCTGGTGAAAACCTTCGGTGACGTCAAAGCTCTGGACGGCGTCGACCTCGACGTCCCCGAGGGCACCGTCCTGGGCCTGCTCGGGCCGAACGGCGCGGGCAAGACCACCACGGTCCGCTGCCTGACCACCCTGCTGCGCCCCGACCGGGGCCGGGCGGTCGTCGCGGGCGTCGACGTCCTCAAGCACCCCAACGACGTGCGGCGCTCGATCGGCCTGTCCGGCCAGTTCGCCGCCGTCGACGAATACCTCACCGGCCGCGAGAACCTCCAGATGGTCGGCCGGCTCTACCAGATGCGGGCCAAGGCCGCGAAGGCCCGCGCCGCCGAACTGCTGGAGCAGTTCGACCTCGCCGACGCCGCCGACCGCCCCGCGAAGACCTACTCCGGCGGCATGCGCCGCCGCCTCGACCTCGCCGCCGCGCTCGTCGTCTCCCCGCCCGTGATGTTCATGGACGAACCGACGACCGGCCTCGACCCCCGCAACCGGCAACTGCTGTGGGACGTCATCAAACGCCTCGTCTCCGGCGGTACGACGCTGCTGCTGACCACGCAGTACCTGGAGGAGGCCGACCACCTCGCCCACGACATCGCCGTCGTCGACCACGGCCGGGTCATCGCCCGCGGCACCTCCGACCAGCTCAAGGCCCGCACCGGCGGCGAGCGCGTCGAGGTCGTCGTGCACGAGCGGGACGACATGCCCGCCGCCTCGGAGGTCCTGCGCGGCTTCGGCAAGGGCGACACCACCGTCGAGGAACACATGCGCAAGCTCACCGTCCCCGTCACCGGCGGCGCCAAGCTGCTCGCCGAGGTCATCCGCGAACTGGACACCCGCGGCATCGAGATCGACGACATCGGCCTGCGCCGCCCCACCCTCGACGACGTGTTCCTGTCCCTGACGGGACACGTGGCCGAGGCCAAGGACGCGAGCGACGAGCAGGAACCCGGTCAGAAGGCCGCGAAGGAGGCCGCCAAGTGAGTGCCGTCACCGACGCCGTACCGGTCAACCCGCCCGCCCACCCGGTGGTGCAGTCCGTTCGCGACTCGCTGGTGATCGCCAAGCGGAACCTGATCCGCATGAGCCGGATCCCCGAGATGGTGATCTTCGGGCTGATCCAGCCGATCATGTTCGTGGTGCTGTTCAGCTATGTGTTCGGCGGCTCCATGAACATCGGCGGCACGACCGACCCGAGCGTCTACCGCGAGTTCCTCATGGCCGGCATCTTCGCCCAGACCGTCACCTTCGCCACCGCGGGCGCCGGTGCGGGCATCGCCGACGACATGCACAAGGGCCTGATCGACCGCTTCCGCTCGCTGCCCATGGCCCGCGGCGCGGTCCTCACCGGGCGCACCCTCGCCGACCTGGTGCAGACGGCCCTCACCGTGTTCGTGCTGGCGATCGTCGCCCTGCTGGTCGGCTGGCGCACCCACACCAGCGTCGGCGAGGTGCTCGCCGCCTTCGCCCTCCTGCTCCTGCTCGGGTACGCCTTCACCTGGGTCGGCGCCCTCATCGGCCTGTCCGTGCGCACCCCCGAGGCGGCCACCTCCGGCGGGCTGATCTGGCTGTTCCCGGTCACGTTCATCTCGAACGCGTTCGTGGACTCCAGCCGGATGACCCCCTGGCTGCAGCACGTCGCGGACTGGAACCCGTTCAGCGCCACCGTCCAGGCCTGCCGCAAGCTCTTCGGCAACCCCGGGGTCTCGCCGTCGGACGCCTGGCCGATGGTCCACCCGGTGTGGGCGTCACTGATCTACTCGGTGCTGATCGTGCTGATCTTCCGCACCCTCGCGGTCCGCAAGTACCGCTCGGCCGCCGCCTGAGCAAGGCGAAGCCCCCGTGCGCCGGAAGGCACCGGGGGCTTCGCGGGGGTCCTGGAGGGGGGTCAGCCGTTGTACGGCTCGGCCTTGAGGATCTTCACCGAGGCCTTCTTGCCGTTCGGCAGCTCGTACTCCGCGTCGTCGCCGACCTTGTGGCCGATCACGCCGGAGCCCAGCGGCGACTGCGGCGAGTAGGTCTCGATGTCGGAGCTGGCGTACTCGCGGGAGGCGAGCAGGAAGGTCAGCGTGTCGTCCTCGTCACCGTCGAAGGCGATCGTGACGACCATGCCGGGCGCGACCGCACCGTTGGAGGCCGGCGGCTCGCCGACCTTCGCGTTCTCGAGGAGCTGGGTCAGCTGGCGCACGCGGAGCTCCTGCTTGCCCTGCTCCTCCTTGGCCGCGTGGTACCCGCCGTTCTCGCGCAGGTCGCCCTCCTCGCGCGCGGCCGCGATCTTGGCGGCGATCTCCGTGCGCGCAGGACCAGTAAGGTACTCAAGCTCGTCCTTGAGCTTGTTGTACGCCTCCTGGGTCAGCCAGGTGACGTTCTCGCTGGTCTGGGTCACAGGGTGCTCCTCGTCGGTACTGGGAATACAAAGCATCGCCCTACCCAGAAGAATGTTCCCTCATGGATGGGCGAAACCACGAGCCTAACAATTCAGGGCCGGAAGGGGGAGGACATAAGCCATCAGAATTGCGTCAACGCAGGTCAGCGCCTACGTATTCCGCCCGACCGCCCGCGCGTGCGGCCGCCGGTCAGTCGCCGTGGCAGCCGAGCAGCTCGGCCGTCGTGCCCGGAGCCGTCGTACGCAGCGTGACGACTCTGTCGATCCGGGTGTCCGGCCCGGAGAAGCGGAAGTCCGCCCGGCCCACCTCGGCACCGTCCGCGGACTGGGAGCGGACCGTGCAGTAGCCGGAGGCCCCGGCGTCCTTGTGGACCTCCAGATGCACCCGCACCGCCTTGTCGGTGGCCTTGAAGCTGATCACCTGGGCGCTGATCTCGCTGCCGGCGACATAGTGCCAGCCGAACCAGCCGACAATCGCCAGCAGCACGGCGCCCAGGACGGCGCCGACGACCTTGAGCGTGCGGTCGGTGCGCTGGTCGGAGGAACGGCCGTAGCGGCCCTCCGGCCTGTGCGTGCTCACCGTACTCATGATCGTCCTCTCGGCGGGGCCTTCGGAGGGATCGGACGAAGGTCCGAAAGCGGGCGCCCGGGCGGAGAACCCGGAATTATTCGCCGCCCGATTCGGTCACTATAGAAGCCGCCGATCGCACCCGCTGACACCGGGGCGCCGACATCGATGAGGATTGAGTCTTGACTGACCAGCTGCGACTGATGGCCGTCCACGCCCACCCCGACGACGAGTCGAGCAAGGGCGCGGCCACCATGGCGAAGTACGTGTCCGAGGGGGTGGACGTGCTGGTGGTGACCTGCACGGGCGGGGAGCGCGGCTCCATCCTCAATCCGAAGCTCCAGGGCGACAAGTACATCGAGGAGAACATCCACGAGGTCCGCCGCAAGGAGATGGACGAGGCCCGGGAGATCCTGGGCGTCAAGCAGGAGTGGCTCGGCTTCGTCGACTCGGGCCTGCCCGAGGGCGACCCGCTGCCGCCGCTGCCGGAGGGCTGCTTCGCCCTGGAGGACGTCGACAAGGCGGCCGGCGAGCTGGTGAAGAAGATCCGCTCCTTCCGCCCGCAGGTGATCACCACCTACGACGAGAACGGCGGCTACCCGCACCCCGACCACATCATGACCCACAAGATCTCGATGGTGGCGTTCGAGGGCGCGGCGGACACCGAGAAGTACCCCGAGGACGAGTTCGGGCCGGCCTTCCAGCCGCTGAAGCTGTACTACAACCAGGGCTTCAACCGCCCCCGCACCGAGGCCCTGCACCAGGCCATGCTCGACCGCGGCCTGGAGTCGCCGTACGGGGAATGGCTCAAGCGCTGGGACGAGTTCGAGCGCAAGGAGCGCACGCTGACCACGCACGTCCCGTGCGCCGACTTCTTCGAGATCCGCGACAAGGCGCTGATCGCGCACGCCACGCAGATCGACCCCGACGGCGGCTGGTTCCGGGTGCCGATGGAGATCCAGAAGGAGGTCTGGCCGACGGAGGAGTACGAGCTGGCGAAGTCCCTCGTCGATACCTCCCTCCCCGAGGACGACCTCTTTGCGGGCATCCGCGACAATGCCTGACATGAGCGCAAGCGTGAGCCTGGCAGCGACCCACCTCGTCTCCCTCGCCAAGGACGTCGACGAGAACAAGGTCACCCCCGGCGTCCTCGGCTTCATCGTCTTCGCGGTGATGGCCCTGGCGGTGTGGGGCCTGATGAAGTCCATGAACAGGCACATGGGCAAGGTCGACTTCAAGGAGACCCCGGACCCGGAGACGGACACCCCCAAGGGCACACCGCCGGGCGGGGCCAAGCCGCAGCACGGCTGACCGGCCGCCTCACCGCTGGACCGGCACCGGCACACCCATCACCTCCCGGGCGTGCCGGTCCGGGACCATGCCCAGGCGCCAGGCCTGCCAGCCCGCCTCCAGGGTGACGCCGCGTTCCAGCAGCAGCTGGTAGGCCTCGACGTAGTCGTCCAGTTTCCCGTCGCGGGCGGGGTGGGCCGCCCGGGTCAGCTGGGTCAGCTCCTCCTGCGCCACCGCCGTGCCGACCTCCACCCCGCCGGGGGCCGCGTACGGCAGCAGGGTGCAGCGCAGGAAGCGGGACCAGTCCTCGCCGCGGCGGTCGCCGTACGTGGCGAACAGGGCCGTCGCCTCGTCGCACAGGGCCAGCGCCTGGGCCGTACGGGCGTTGCCCGCGTCCACCACCGCCAGTTCCAGGCACGTCCACGCCTCGCCGTGGGCGACACCGATGCGCTGGAAGTCGGCGCGGGCGTCGACCAGGAGCTGGCGGGCGAAGCCGGAGTTGCGCAGGGAGCCGGTCTGGGCGGCGCGCTGGTCGCGGGTGACGCGCGCCGAATGGTGCCGGGCGCAGGCCAGGCCGTACACGTCGCGCATACGGGAGAACATCGTGCGGGCGCGTTCCAGCTCGCGCACCGCCCGGTCCAGGTCGCCGGTCTCCTCCAGGGCCTGCCCGAGGTAGTACAGGGTCCAGGCCTCGCCGCGGGCGTCCTCGTTGTCCCGGTGCCGGACCGCCGCCTGCCGCAGCGCCTCCACGGCCGGGCCCGCGTCGCCCGCGACCAGCCGGGCCCGGGCCAGCTGGGTCAGCGCCCACGCCTCGCCGCGCGCGTCGCGGGTCCGGCCGTACCGGTCGAGGGCCTGGCGCAGGTCGGCCTCCGCGCGGTCCACGTCGCCCAGGCGCAGACCGAGCTGGCCGAGCTGGAAGTGCGCCCACGCCTCGCCGTGCACCGAGCCGCCCTCCCGGTGCAGCACCAGGGAGCCGTTCAGCAACTCCAGGGCCTCCGCGAGACGGCCCCGGTCGCGTTCCACCGCCGCCAGCGCGTGCATCGTCCAGGCCCGGTCCGTGGCCAGCTCCGGCGCCTGCTGGAGGTCCAGGGCCTCCCGCAGCTTCGCCGCGGCCTCCGTGAGGTTCCCCTGGTGGTGCAGGGTGATGCCGAGCGAGCACAGCGCGCGGGCCGCGCCCGCGTCGTGGTGGGCCTCCAGGTACAGGTCGACGACCGAGGCGAGCGTCGTCCGGGCCTTGTCCAGCTCGCCCAGCTGGCGGGCGGCGATGCCGGTGCGCCACTGCACCGAGCGGACCAGCAGCCCCTGGTCCACGGCCTGGGCCAGCTCGCTGATCTCACCCAGCCGGTACAGGTCACCGCGCAGCAGGCAGTAGTCGCACAGCGCGCCCAGCAGGTTCTGCACCGCGCCCTGGTCGACGCCCTCCGCGTGCCGGAGCGTCGCCGTGATGAAGCTCGACTCGTCGTCCAGCCAGCGCAGCGCCTCGTCGAGGGAGGTGAAACCGTGCGGGCTGAACCGGTCGGAGCGGGTCGACATGTTGCCGTCGACCAGCCGCAGCACCGAGTCGGCCAGCTCGGCATAGCTGACGATCAGCCGTTCCTGCGCGGCCGTGCGCTCGGCCGGGTCCTCCTCGTCCAGCAGCCGGGCCTGCGCGAAGGCGCGGACCAGGTCGTGCAGGCGGTAGCGGCTGCCGCGCACATGGTCGATGAGGCCGGCCCGGGACAGCGCGACCAGATGCCGGGTCGCCTCCGCGCGGTCGGTGGCGAGCAGCGCGGCGGCGGCCGCGGCGCCGAGGGAGGCCCGGCCGGCCAGGGCGAGGCGTCTGAGCAGCCGGCGGGCCTGCTCCGACTGGTCGGTGTAGCGCAGCCACAGCACCCGCTCCACGGGCTCGACCGGGCCGTACGCGTCCAGGTCCGCCGCCAGCCGCCGGGGTGAGCGCGGACCCAGGGCCGAGCCCGCTACGCGCAGCGCGAGCGGCAGCGCGCCGCACAGCTCGCGGATGCGGTCGGCGGACTCGCCGTCGTACGGCCCCGGGTCGTCCTGCGCCGCCGCGCCCAGCAGCTCCTCCGCACCGGCCGCGTCCAGGGGCTCCACCGGCAGGTGGTGCACCCAGGCCGCGAGGTCGGCGGGCAGCTCCAGGGGCGTGCGCGCGGTGACCAGGACGAGGCTGTCGGAGTGCTCGGGGACGAGGGCGCGGACCTGCTCGGCGTCGGCGGCGTCGTCGAGGACCACGGTGACCGGGACGCCGGCCAGGTGCCGGTGGTACAGCTCGCCGAGGCGTTTGATCTGCTGGTCGGGGGAGGAGCGGTCGCGGAAGAGCAGTTGCTCGCGGGGTGCGCCGAGCCGGTTGAGCAGGTGCAGCAGGGCGTCCCGGGTGGCCAGCGGCGGCTCGCCCGGGCTGTCGCCGCGCAGGTCGACGACGCAGGCGCCGCGGAACTGGTCGCGCAGGTCGTGCGCGGCCCGCACGGCGAGCGTCGTACGGCCGCTGCCGGGCTGCCCGTGCAGGACGACGACCGTCGGACGGGTCCGGGTGCCGGCGCGGGCCGCCTGCACCCACTGCCGGATCCGTGCCATCTCCTGCCGCCGGCCCGCGAACGGGGCATCCGGCTCGGGGAGTTGTGCGAAGGACTGCTCCAGGACGCTGCGTCCGCGGGCGGCGGCGCTCTTGTCCGCGCCGCGCAGCCGCGGGCCGGGCTTCTTGGTGACCGGCCCGGTGGAGGCGGCCAGGACCCGCTGCTGGTCGAGGAAGGGCCGGATCCCGCGCACCTCCAGCGCCGTCAGCCACTGCAGCCGCAGCTGCTCGGGGCCGCCGGGCTGGCCCGCGGCGCCGGCGCGGTGGTGGGCGGCGGGCAGATGGGATCCGGCCACCTTCACCACGCTCGCCACGGCTCCGGCGACCCCGGCGGTGGCGCCCGCGGTCAGGGCGGTGCCGGTGCCGGAGCCGAGCGCGAGGTCGGCGACGGCCGCGGCGACGGCGGCGACCCCGGCGACGAGCAGGGGAGTGGCGCCGCCCTCACGGGCGTACCGCTGCGCGAAGCCCATCCGCCCGGCCTCGCCATCCTCCACAGCCCGCAGATAGGCGCCGTACTCCTCGGCGGCGCTCTGTGCGACGGTGTCGAGCGCGCCGCGGGCACGGCCCATCAGCACCTGCCCGTCGATCCGCCCCCCGGACCGCCGTACCTCCTCCTCCACGGCCCGCGCCAGCAACCGCTCCGCCTCGGCCCGGTGACTGTCCCGCATGCCTCGTCCCCCTCCGACGGCAACTCCGTTTCCCCTGAGTGTCCTTCGGGGTGGGCGGGAGCGCGAGGGGCTCCGCGGATCAGGGGGCGGGCGGACCGGGCGGTCCGCCGGACGCGCCGCCGAGGCGATCCAGGTGCGGCCAGAACGCGGCGTTCAGCCGGGTCCGCAGGACGGGGCTGTGGCGCAGCATGTCGGCGCAGTAGGCGCGCCAGGGTTCGAGGCTCTCACTCGCGGGCATCTTCTCGTGGGCGTGCAGGCCGGAGCAGAGGATGTCCGCGAAGGTGTCGGCCATGACGGTGACTTCGCGGTGGCGCGGGTCCTCGGGCGGGCACTCCCGGTCGTCGTAGAAGTATCCGAGCAGCTCGCGCTGGGCCAGCACGACGTGCAGCTCGCGCAGGGACGACAGGATGCTGTGGTTGACGGCTATGGCGGCCTGGTCGCGGCCGAGCCTGGTCTGCCGGGCCAGGTAGAGGATGGCCACGGCCGAGACGGTGAATCCGAGCGCATTGACGATGACTGAGTATGCGTCAGCGGACATATCCATACACGGCACGGTAGCGCGCCGGGGGCCGCTACGTCCCCCCTCTGACGGGTACTGGGGCAGGATGGACCCCATGCCGAACCGCCTGGCCCATGAGACGTCCCCCTACCTCCTCCAGCACGCCGACAACCCGGTCGACTGGTGGCCCTGGGCAGCCGAGGCCTTCGAGGAGGCACGGCGGCGAGGCGTGCCCGTGCTGCTGAGCGTCGGATACAGCAGCTGCCACTGGTGCCATGTCATGGCTCACGAGTCCTTCGAGGACCGGGCCACGGCCGACTACCTCAACGCCCACTTCGTCAGCGTCAAGGTCGACCGCGAGGAACGCCCCGACGTGGACGCCGTCTACATGGAGGCCGTGCAGGCGGCCACCGGGCACGGCGGGTGGCCCATGACCGTGTTCCTCACGCCCGACGCCGAGCCCTTCTACTTCGGCACCTACTTCCCGCCCGAGCCCCGGCACGGCATGCCCTCCTTCCGGCAGGTGCTGGAGGGTGTGGCGCAGGCGTGGCAGGAGCGGCGCGGGGAGGTCGACGAGGTCGCCGGGAAGATCGTGCGGGACCTCGCCGGACGGGAGATCAGCTACGGCGGGGACGGCGCGCCCGGCGAGCAGGAGCTGGCGCAGGCGCTGCTCGGGCTGACCCGGGAGTACGACGCGCAGCGCGGCGGGTTCGGCGGGGCGCCGAAGTTCCCGCCGTCCATGGTGATCGAGTTCCTGCTGCGGCACCACGCCCGGACCGGTGCCGAGGGTGCCCTGCAGATGGCGCAGGACACGTGTGAGCGGATGGCCCGCGGCGGGATCTACGACCAGCTGGGCGGCGGGTTCGCGCGGTACTCCGTGGACCGGGACTGGGTCGTGCCGCACTTCGAGAAGATGCTCTATGACAACGCGCTGCTCTGCCGGGTCTACGCGCACCTGTGGCGGGCCACCGGCTCCGGGCTCGCCCGCCGTGTCGCCCTGGAGACCGCCGACTTCCTCGTCCGTGAACTGCGCACGCCCGAGGGCGGGTTCGCCTCCGCGCTGGACGCCGACAGCGACGACGGGACCGGGCGGCACGTCGAGGGTGCCTACTACGTGTGGACGCCGCAGCAGCTGCGGGACGTCCTCGGTGACGACGCCGACCTCGCCGCCCAGTACTTCGGCGTCACCGACGAGGGAACCTTCGAGCACGGCTCCTCCGTCCTGCAGCTCCCGCAGAGCGAGGGCGTCTTCGACGCGGACAAGGTCGGTGACATCAAGGAGCGGCTGCTCGCCGCGCGGGCCGGGCGGCCCGCCCCCGGCCGGGACGACAAGGTCGTCGCCGCCTGGAACGGCCTCGCGATCGCCGCACTCGCCGAGACCGGCGCCTACTTCGACCGGCCCGATCTCGTCGAGGCCGCGCTCGCCGCCGCCGACCTGCTGGTCCGTGTCCACCTGGACGAGCACGGCCGGCTCACCCGCACCAGCAAGGACGGCCGCGCCGGGGCCAACGCGGGGGTGCTGGAGGACTACGGCGACGTCGCCGAGGGCTTCCTCGCGCTCGCGTCCGTGACCGGTGAGGGCGTCTGGCTGGACTTCGCCGGGCTGCTCCTGGACCACGTGCTCACGCGTTTCGCCGACCCGGAGTCCGGTGCGCTGTACGACACCGCCGCGGACGCCGAGCGGCTGATCCGCCGGCCGCAGGACCCCACCGACAACGCCGCGCCCTCGGGCTGGACCGCCGCGGCCGGCGCGCTGCTGTCGTACGCCGCGCACACCGGCTCCGAGCCGCACCGCACCGCCGCCGAGCGGGCCCTCGGCGTCGTCAAGGCGCTCGGGCCGCGCGTCCCCCGCTTCGTCGGCTGGGGCCTCGCCGTCGCCGAGGCCCGCCTCGACGGGCCGCGCGAGGTGGCCGTCGTCGGCCCGGACCTCGCCGACCCGGCCGCGCGCACCCTGCACCGTACGGCCCTGCTGGGCACCGCGCCGGGCGCGGTCGTCGCCTACGGCACCCCGGACAGCGACGAGTTCCCGCTGCTCGCCGACCGCCCGCTCAGCGGCGGCGCGCCGACGGCGTACGTGTGCCGGAACTTCACCTGTGACGCCCCGACGACCGACGCCGACCGGTTGCGTCACGCGCTGACCGCCGACTGACCGCCGACTGAGCACCGATTGACCGCCAGTTGAGCGGGGACGGGCGGGGCGCGGTCACGCGGGGGCCGGTTTCCGGCCGTTCTGCGACCGGCCCCGCTCGCCGGAGGGTTCCCCCGGGCCCGCTTCGCCCGCGCCCCTTTGACCAGCCCGAACGCCCCGCGTCCGACCCGCCGAACGTGCGGGTCCGGCACATTGTTCACCCCTGCGCCTCAATGTGAGGAAACACGCTCTTCATCGAAAGGGCCTGCGTCCTTCACAGTTCGCCCATACTCTCTGCATCGTGACGCGTGCGCATCAACTCGCCCGCGCGTCGGGGGGATTCGGGGATTCGGGGGGATCTTTTTGCTGACGTCTGTCTTCATATCGGCCGTCTCACTGGCCCTGTTCTGGATGGCGGCCTTCACCCTGTGGTGGCAGATGCACGCCTGGCGCACGCCGGAGGTGCTGGCCTCCACCCGGTTCAGCAGACCGGACGGCGACGAGCACGTGTCGTTCTCGCTGCTGCTGCCGGCCCGCCACGAGCAGGCCGTGCTGGACCACACCATCCAGCGGCTGCTGGAGTCCACGCACACCGACTTCGAGATCATCGTCATCGTCGGGCACGACGACCCGGAGACGACCGCGGTGGCCGAGCGGGCCGCGGCCCGCGACCCGCGCGTCCGCGTCGTCGTCGACACCCACGAGAAGAAGAACAAGCCGAAGGCCATGAACACGGCGCTGCCGCACTGCCGCGGCGACGTCGTCGGGGTCTTCGACGCGGAGGACCAGGTCCACCCGGAACTGCTCGCGCACGTCGACCACGCCTTCCGCACCACCGGCGCCGACGTCGTGCAGGGCGGGGTGCAGCTGATCAACTTCCACTCCAGCTGGTACAGCCTGCGCAACTGCCTGGAGTACTTCTTCTGGTTCCGCTCCCGGCTGCACCTGCACGCGCAGAAAGGATTCATTCCGCTCGGCGGCAACACCGTCTTCGTCCGCACCGACGTGCTGCGCGAGGCCGGCGGCTGGGACAGCGAGTGCCTCGCCGAGGACTGCGACCTGGGCGTACGGCTCTCCTCCGTCGGCAAGAAAGTCGTCGTCGCCTACGACCCCCGCATGGTCACCCGCGAGGAGACCCCCGGCAGCCTCATGTCGCTGCTGAAGCAGCGCACCCGCTGGAACCAGGGATTCCTCCAGGTCTACCGCAAGAAGGACTGGAAGCAGCTGCCCGGCTTCGGCCAGCGGCTGCTCGCCCGCTACACCCTCATGACGCCGTTCCTGCAGGCCTTCTCCGGCGTCATCATCCCGCTCAACGTGGCGATCGCGCTCTTCCTCGACGTGCCCGTCGGCATCGCCTTCGTCACCTTCCTGCCGGCCGTCACCGCGCTCGTCACCTTCGTCTTCGAGGTCGTCGGACTGCACGACTTCGGCAAGCAGTACGGCCTGCGCGTGCGCCTCGTCCACTACCTGAAGCTCGTCGTGGGCGGCCCCTTCTACCAGGTCCTGCTCGCGGGCGCCGCCGTCCGCGCCGTATGGCGTGAACAACGCGGCCGCAACGACTGGGAGTTGACCACTCACGTCGGCGCCCACCTGGCGACGGCCGACGGGATCCGAGAGGACGTTCCCGCGTGACCTCCACCCTTCCCGCGGCGACCGCAGCCCAGGTCCCCGCGCAGAGCACCCCTGTCCCCACGCCCGCCGACGGCCGCACACCCGCACCGCAGCGGCTGCGCTCCTCCCGCCCCGACCTGCTGCTGTGCGGTCTGCTGCTGGTGGCGATCCTCGTCGTGCAGGGCTGGAACATCGCCGACTACCCCACCCTCAGCGACGACGAGGGCACCTACCTCGCCCAGGCCTGGGCCGTCCAGCAGGGCAAGGGCCTCGCCCACTACACCTACTGGTACGACCACCCGCCGCTCGGCTGGATCCAGCTCGCCCTGCTCACCTGGATCCCCTCCGCCCTCGACCCCGGTTCGCTCACCGTCGGCTCCATGCGCGCGGTGATGCTGCTGGTCAGCGCGGTCAGCGCGGTCCTCGTCTACGTCCTCGCCCGCCGCCTGTCGCTGCCCCGCTGGGCGGCCGGCCTCGCGATGGCGCTGTTCGGGCTGTCCCCGCTGTCGGTCGTGCTCCAGCGGGAGATCTTCCTCGACAACCTCGCCGTGATGTGGACGCTGCTGGCGTTCGCCCTCGCCGCCTCGCCCTCCCGCCACCTGTGGCACCACTTCGGCGCCGGGCTCGCCGCCGCGACGGCCGTCCTCACCAAGGAGACGATGCTCGTCGTCCTGCCCGCCCTGTTCCTCACCATGTGGCGGCACAGCCACCGCGACACCCGCAAGTTCGCGCTCACCGGCGCGATCACGGCGTGCGCGCTGATCGGCTTCTCCTACCCGCTGTTCGCGCTGCTGAAGGGCGAGCTGCTGCCCGGCGGCGGCCACGTCTCCCTGTGGGACGGCATCAGGTACCAGATGACCAGACCCGGTTCGGGCTTCATCCTGGACGCCGGCTCCGGGTCGTACGGCGTGCTGCACTCCTGGCTGTACTACGACCGCGTGCTGCCCCTCGGCGGCCTCGCCGGCGCGCTGTTGCTGCTGCTCACCTGGCGCTGGTCGGTCACCGCCCGCGCCCTCGCCGGACCCGCCCTCGCCGTCGCGATCCTCGCGGCGCTCGCCCTGCGCCCCAACGGCTACCTGCCCGCGATGTACGTCATCCAGGCGCTGCCCTTCCTCGCGCTGGTCCTCGCCGGCGGCACCGCCAGCGTCGCGCACGCCGTCCTGCGCCGCTGGCGCTCCGAGGCGGAGCGGCGGTCCGTCGCCGTCGGCCGGTACGCCCTCGCCGCCGTCCTCGCCCTCGCGGCCGGCGCCTACGTCGTCCCGCGCTGGTACGACGGCGACCACACCGCCCTCACCGCCGACGCCAACGCCCCCTACCGGGCCGCCTCCAGCTGGCTCAGCACCGAGGTCGCCCACCCCGAGGACACCCGCGTCCTCGTCGACGACGCCCTCTGGCTGGACCTGGTGCACGCCGGGTACCGGCCCGGACTCGGCGTCATCTGGTTCTACAAGGCCGACCTCGACCCGGCCGTCACCAAGACCATGCCGCACGGCTGGCGGGACCTCGACTACGTGGTCGCCTCGCCGACGGTCCGCCGCGACGCCCGCGACCTGCCGGGCGTGCGCGCGGCGATGGAGCATTCGACGCCGGTCGCCGTCTTCGGCACCGGAGAGGACCGCATCGAGATCCGCCGGATCCAGCCGGCGACGGCCGGAGGCGCCCGATGACCCACGAGTACCTTGCACCCGTCCCCGCGGTGGACGCCGCCGAGGTCCCCGAGCCCGGCGCCGTCACCATCGTCGTACCGACGTACAACGAGTCCGCCAACGTACGGCGGCTGCTGCGGCTGATCACCGAGTCGGTGCCGGCCCGGCTGCCCTGCGAGGTCGTCTTCGTCGACGACTCCACCGACGACACCCCCGAGGTGATCTCCGAGGCGGCGCAGGACTGCCCCTTCCCGGTCACCGTGCTGCACCGGGAGGAGCCGGCCGGCGGGCTCGGCGGGGCGGTCGTTGAGGGCATGAAGGCGGCCGGGTCGGAGTGGATCGTCGTCATGGACGGCGACTGCCAGCACCCGCCGTCGCTGGTGCCGGAGCTGGTGGCGACCGGGCAGCGGACGAACGCCGGGCTCGTCGTCGCCTCCCGCTACCTGCCCGGCGGCAGCCGCGCCGGCCTGGCCGGCGGCTACCGCGTCGCCGTCTCACGCGGCGCGACCTGGCTGACCAAGGCGCTCTTCCCGGGCCGGCTGCGCGGCATCAGCGACCCGATGAGCGGCTTCTTCGCGGTACGCCGCGCCGACCTGACCGCCGAGACCCTCAAACCGCTCGGCTACAAGATCCTCCTCGAACTCGCGGTGCGCAGCCGCCCCCGCGCGGTCGCCGAGGTGCCGTTCGTCTTCCAGGAGCGCTACGCCGGCGAGTCCAAGTCGACCGCCCGTGAGGGCCTGCGCTTCCTGCGCCACCTGGCCGGGCTGCGCACCGACGCCCCGCTCGCCCGCATGATCGGCTTCGGCCTGATCGGTGCCAGCGGCTTCGTGCCCAACCTGGTCGGGCTGTGGGCGCTGACCGCGCTCGGCGTGCACTACCTGCCGGCCGAGATCCTCGCCAACCAGCTCGGCGTCGCGTGGAACTTCCTGCTCATCGAGCAGCTGCTGTTCCGCAACCGGCGCGCCCACCGCCGCGGGTGGGACCGCCTCGGCCGGTTCGCGCTGCTCGCCAACGCCGACCTGGTGCTGCGGATCCCGCTGATCGCCCTGTTCGTGCACCGGTTCGGCATGGGTGCCCTGTCGGCCACCGCGCTCGCGCTGGTGACCACGTTCGTCCTGCGCTTCGTGGGGACCGAGGCGCTGGTCTATCTGCCCCGCCGGGGGCAGGCCGCAAGGAGAGCCGCGTGAAGAGACCCAGACCCAGACTCAGACGACGGACCGCCCTGGCCGGCACGGTCACCCTGACCGCCGGCCTCCTCCTCACCTCGCCCCAGCCCGCCTCCGCCGCCAACCTCGTCAAGAACCCCGGCTTCGAGACCGCCGGCGGCGACGGCATGCCGTACTGCTGGGAGAGGTCCGGCTGGGGCGACAACGACTTCACCTTCACCACGACCGCCGACGCGCACACCGGCACGAAGGCGATGAAGGTCGAGCTGACCCGCCGCGTCGACGGCGACCGCAAGGCCCTCATCACGGAGTCCGCGGAGTGCGCGCCGACCGTGGCCACCGGGAAGCAGTACGACCTGGCGCTCTGGTACAAGTCGACCACCCCTGACACCTCCGTCACCCTCTTCCGGCACGACACCACCGCCGGCTGGCAGTACTGGACCGACCTCAAGACCCTCGACATGGCCGCGACCTGGACGCAGGCCACCGTCCGCACCCCGGAGGTCCCGGCCGGCACCGACCGCATCACCTGGGGCGTCTCCGTCTACGGCACCGGCTCGGCGACCACCGACGACTACACGATGGAACAGGTCCCCGACACCCTCCCGCCGCCCGCCTGCACCGGCACCGCCAAGGAGTGCGCCGACGGCCGCTGGGACGTGCTCCCGACGAAGAACCCGGTCCGCTCGATGCACTCCGTCGTCCTCAACAACGGCAAGGTGCTGCTCATCGCGGGCTCGGGCAACAGCGAGGAGCAGTTCAAGGCGGGCACCTTCACCTCGGCCGTCTACGACCCCGCCACCGGCACCTACAAGGTGATCCCCACCCCGAAGGACATGTTCTGCGCCGGGCACGTCCAGCTGCAGGACGGGCGGGTGCTGGTGATGAGCGGCAACAAGGCGTACCCGGTCGTCGGCGGCCACGGCTACGAGGGGTTCAAGGACTCGTACGTCTTCGACCCGGTGACCGAGACGTACACGAAGACCAACGACCTGAACGACGGCCACTGGTACCCGTCGGCGACGATCCTCGGCAACGGTGACGTCATCTCCTTCGGCGGGCTGCGCGAGGACTCCACCGGCTCGGTCACCGCCGAGCTGTTCTCGCAGCGGGAGCAGCAGTGGCAGCCGCTGTGGAAGGTGCACCAGACCTGGTCGTACTGGGGCCTGTACCCGTCGATGATCCTCATGCAGGACGGGCGGCTCTTCTACTCCGGCAGCCATGTCTTCGGCAACAACATCCCCGGCACCGGCAGCGCGATCTACGACTACGACGCCAACACCGTCACGCAGGTCCCCGGGCTGCAGCGCAAGGACGAGCGCGACCAGTCCGCGAGCGTGCTGCTGCCGCCGGCGCAGGACCAGCGGGTCCTCACCCTCGGCGGCGGCAACATCGACTCCAACCCGGACGCCAACCGGCTCACCGACGTCATCGACCTGAAGCAGCCCGACCCGGCCTACACGCCCGGCCCGCTCCTGCCGCAGGGCACCGTCGACCTCGGCAACGGGCCGCAGCCGGAGACCGGCGGCCAGGGCAAGATGTACGTCTCCGCGGTGCTGCTGCCCGACGGCAAGGTGCTGGAGACGGGCGGCGCACTGCACAACCGGGCGAACCCGGTCCACGAGTCGTCGCTGTACGACCCGCAGAGCGGCACCTTCGACCCGGTGGCCGCCGACCCCGAGGCGCGCGGCTACCACTCCTCGGCGTTCCTGCTGCCGGACGGCCGGGTGATGGCCACCGGCGACAACCCGGGCAACGGCACCTGGAACCACAACGTGTCCATCTACACCCCGCCCTACCTCCTCAAGGGCCCGCGCCCCACCATCACCTCGCTCATCGACAGCGAGTGGACCTACGGCGACACCCAGCGCATCACCGTCGACCGGCCCATCGCCAAGGCCGAGCTGATCCGCCCGGCCGCGGTCACCCACTCCTCCGACCCCAACCAGCGGTACGTGGACCTGCCGCTGAGCGTGGACGGCGACAACGTCGACCTGAACGTGACGAGCAACCCCAACCTGGCCCCGCCCGGCTGGTACATGCTCTTCGCCGTCGACGCCAACGGGGTGCCCTCGGTGGCCAGGTGGGTGCACCTCCAGGGGCCGGCCGCACTCGCCGCCACGGACGCCTCCACGCACGTCCACGCCTTCGCCGACGCCCCCAGCGGCAAGGTCACCGGCCCGTCCGCGCGGCGCGCATCCCAGCCGGTCAGCCCCACGGTCTCCGGCTGCGACCGCCACTACGGCTCGGCCAACGTGTGCGTGCCGACGGTCTTCCCGCCCCAGGTGAAGCCCACCACCGCGGCCCGCTGCAGCTGGCTGCGGCAGAACCACTACGGCACCCTGAAGGTCAACGGCGCCGACGACCCGCTGCGCCTGGACCGCGACCGGGACGGCACCGCCTGCGGCAGAGGCGACCTGACCAGGCGTTAGCGCGACCCCGGCCAGGCATCAGCCGCGGCTGAACTCCGCCAGGGCGCGCTCCACGATGGCCTCCAGCTGCTCGTGGTGCGCGCCCTTCCAGTAGGCGCGGCCGCACTCCCGGCACTGCGCGAACACGTCGTAGGTGCGCTGGGTGCCGTGGGCGAGCTGGTCGGCGACCTCGTCCTTGGTGGCCTCGCGCAGCAGGCCGTTGCAGGCCGTGCAGCGGGTCCACGGACGCAGGCCGGGGCGGAACCGGTCGAGGGTGTCGCGCAGTTGATCGTCGGGGCGGGTGCTGTAGACGTAGGCGCCGGCCCACAGCTCGCGGCGGCGCAGCAGGCCCCGGTCGCGGCTGAGCAGGACGCGCCGCTCGGCGGCGGAGCGGGCGGCGAGCGCGGGGTCGCCGATGTCCGTCGACTCGTACGCGGTGTCCACGCCGAGCAGGCGCAGCCGCCGGGCCAGCGTGCCGAGGTGCACGTCGAGCAGGAAGCGCAGCGGTGCGCCCGGCACCCGCTGGGGGCGCTCCACGGGCCGTACCGTCACGCGGTCGCCCGCCGAGGGCAGGTACGACACCGGCACCTCGCGGCCGTCCACGAGGAGCGCGCCGACCTCGGTCAGCGGCACGCCGAGGGACTCCACGACATGGCCGAGGGTCGAGACGCCGTCGACGGCGGCGGGCGCGGCACCGGCGCGGCGGGCCTGCGGGACGAACAGGTGCAGCTCGGGCGCGAACTCGACGTGGATTTCGGGACCGTTCACCCGGCCAGGATGTCACGCCGGACGGCGCGGGCCCCGGGGATTAACGGCAGGACGGCGCCCCGGGGACGTACGCCGTGCAGGTGCCGCGGGCGGGACGCGGACGGGCGCCTCAGGGACGTACGGCGGACGGGCCGCTCAGCGGTTCGCGGCCGGCAGGGCCTCGTCCAGCGCCGACAAGCCCCGCTCCAGGACGTCCAGGGTGCGGTCGAGCAGTGCGCCGAGGTCGTCGCGGTGGCCGTGCTCCGCCCAGTGCGCGGACGTCTCGGTCAGCGCGCCGAGCAGGGACATGACGTGGACGCGGACCTCCAGGCTCTCCGGGTCGCGGCCGGTGCGGTCGGCGATGACCCGGCTGAGCAGGCGGGCGGTGTCCGCCATGCTCTCCGTCATCCGCGAGCGCAGCGCCGGCACCTCGGCCAGGAGCCGGGTCCGCAGCCGCAGCGCCTCGCCGTCGGCGAGGGCCCGCTCGACGGCCCGGCGCAGCGCGTACCGCAGGGAGCGCGCCCACGGCTCGCCGGCGGGGCGGGCGCGCAGCTCGGCCAGGAGGACGGGGTCGTACCCGTCCGTGAGGACGATGTCCTCCTTGGCGGGGAAGTAGCGGAAGACGGTCGACGCGGACACCTCGGCGCGCTCGGCGATCTGCTCGACCGTCGTGGCCTCGTACCCCTGCTCCTCGATCAGCCGGTGCGCGGCCTCACGGATCGCCTGGCGCGTCCTGGTCTTCTTGCGCTCGCGCAGTCCCGTCATGAACTGACAGTAACTGCCGAAAGCGAGCGACTGGCAGAAAGCGTCACGCGTGCTGGTAGGCCACCAGCGAGATGCCCACGTAGTGGACGGCGAACGCGGCCAGCGTGAAGGAGTGGAACACCTCGTGGAAGCCGAACCAGCGCGGTGACGGGTTCGGCCGCTTGATGCCGTAGATCACGCCGCCCGCGCTGTAGAGCAGGCCGCCCACGACGACCAGCACCAGCACGGCGACGCCGCCGGCGCGCATGAAGTCCGGCAGGAAGAACACGGCGGCCCAGCCCATCGCGATGTAGCAGGGCGTGTACAGCCAGCGCGGGGCCCCGACCCAGAAGACACGGAAGACGATCCCGGCCGCCGCGGCGGCCCAGATCCCCCACAGCAGCCACCGCCCCTTCGCCCCCGGCAGGAGCAGGATGGTCAGCGGTGTGTAGGTGCCGGCGATGATCAGGAAGATGTTGGCGTGGTCGAGCCGGCGCAGGATGCCGTCCATGCGCGGGCTCCAGTTGCCCCGGTGGTACAGCGCGCTCACGCCGAACAGCAGACAGGCGGTCAGGGCGTAGATCCCGCAGGCCACGCGGCCCCGGGTGGAGTGGGCCAGCGCCGTGAGCACCAGGCCCGCGATCAGGGCGGCCGGGAACATTCCGAGGTGCAGCCAGCCGCGCAGCTTCGGCTTCAGCGGCTCGAGCGAGTGGGCGATCTGGTGAGGCAGGGAGGGCGCCACGGAGCCGTGGCCGGCGGCCGGCGTCTCCGAGGGCGCGTCGTGAGCGGACGCAGTCATACGCCGCATCGTACCTACGCAACCGTAAGTTAGGGATCAGCCGACTCCGTCGACCGACGAAGAGTGGCCATCCTCTCACGGCCCGTTCATGCGTACCCCGAACGTGGCGATGCTCACCTGTGACGCCCTCTGGACATCTGCGCACTCTCGTCGGATGATCAAATGAGTGCGGTCGGCACCGGATGAGCGCCAAGGCACCCTCAGGGCAAGCATCCGGGTCGCAGCCCCCACGGGGCCTCCAACAAAAAATCCCTCATTTAGGAGCAATCGTGGCGCGCGACAACGCGGCTCCCGTCCCCACCCACCATCAGGAACTGATCTCGTGGGTCAACGAGATCGCCGAACTGACGCAGCCGGACGCCGTGGTCTGGTGTGACGGATCCGAGGCCGAGTACGAGCGACTGTGCGAGGAGCTCGTCGAGAAGGGCACCTTCAAGAAACTCGACCCGATCAAGCGCCCCCACTCCTACTACGCCGCCTCCGACCCCTCCGACGTCGCGCGCGTCGAGGACCGGACCTTCATCTGCTCCGAGAAGGAGGAGGACGCGGGACCCACCAACCACTGGAAGGCCCCCGCCGAGATGCGGGAGATCTTCCAGGGGGAGAAAGGTCTCTTCCGCGGCTCCATGCGGGGCCGCACCATGTACGTCGTGCCCTTCTGCATGGGCCCGCTCGGCTCCCCGCTGTCCGCGATCGGCGTGGAGATCACCGACTCCGCGTACGTCGCCGTCTCCATGCGCACCATGACGCGCATGGGCCAGGCCGTCCTCGACGAGCTGGGCGACGAGGGCTTCTTCGTCAAGGCCGTGCACACCCTCGGTGCCCCCCTGGAGCCCGGCCAGCAGGACGTCCCCTGGCCCTGCAACCAGACCAAGTACATCTCGCACTTCCCGGAGTCCCGCGAGATCTGGTCCTACGGCTCGGGCTACGGCGGCAACGCCCTGCTCGGCAAGAAGTGCTACGCCCTGCGCATCGCCTCCGTCATGGCCCGCGACGAGGGCTGGCTCGCCGAGCACATGCTCATCCTCAAGCTCACCCCGCCGCAGGGCGAGTCCAAGTACGTCGCCGCCGCCTTCCCGAGCGCCTGCGGCAAGACCAACCTCGCCATGCTGGAGCCCACGATCTCCGGCTGGACCGTGGAGACCATCGGCGACGACATCGCCTGGATGCGCTTCGGCGAGGACGGCCGCCTGTACGCGATCAACCCCGAGGCCGGCTTCTTCGGCGTCGCCCCCGGCACCGGCGAGCACACCAACGCCAACGCCATGAAGACCCTGTGGGGCAACGCCGTCTTCACCAACGTCGCGCTCACCGACGACGGCGACGTCTGGTGGGAGGGCATGACCGAGGAGCCCCCGGCCCACCTCACGGACTGGAAGGGCAACGACTGGACGCCCGCGTCCGGGACGCCGGCCGCCCACCCCAACGCCCGCTTCACCGTGCCCGCCTCGCAGTGCCCGATCATCGCGCCCGAGTGGGAGGACCCCAAGGGCGTGCCGATCTCCGCGATCCTCTTCGGCGGCCGCCGCGCCAGCGCCGTACCGCTGGTGACGGAGTCCTTCGACTGGAACCACGGCGTCTTCCTCGGCGCCAACGTGGCCTCCGAGAAGACCGCCGCCGCCGAGGGCAAGGTCGGCGAGCTGCGCCGCGACCCGTTCGCCATGCTGCCGTTCTGCGGCTACAACATGGGCGACTACATGGCCCACTGGGTCGACGTGGCCAAGGACAAGGACCAGTCCAAGCTGCCGAAGATCTACTACGTCAACTGGTTCCGCAAGAACGACGAGGGCAAGTTCGTCTGGCCCGGCTTCGGTGAGAACTCCCGCGTCCTGAAGTGGATCGTGGAGCGCCTGGAGGGCAAGGCCGAGGGCGTCGAGACGCCGATCGGCATCCTGCCGACCAAGGACGCCCTCGACACCGACGGCCTGGAACTGGCCGACGCCGACCTGGACTTCCTCCTCACCGTCGACAAGGAGGTCTGGCGCGAGGAGGCCGCCCTGGTCCCCGAGCACCTCAACACCTTCGGCGACCACACGCCGAAGGAGCTGTGGGACCAGTACCGCGCGCTCGTGGAGCGCCTGGGCTGACAGCAGCCCCCCTGTACCCCCGCGGCCGGCCCCGATGGGAGCCCTGACCAGTGATCGTCACGGCCGGCCGCGGGTGGCGGCACGATGTCACGAACCGTGGCCCCGTACAACGGCGTACGGGGCCGTGCTGCCGTGCACACCCCGACGGGACGGACCTCGTTCTCGTCGCGCCCCCTTGATCACATGATCTTCACCCCTGTTACATGGGTGACACGCGGGCCGCACCGCTCCTGGTGGGGTCCAACACAGCCTGTGGGGGGCACAGTTGAATACCGTTCACCGTCCCAGACGACTCGCGGCCTCCATACTCGCCGCCGCACTCGCCGGGACCGGCCTGACCCTCGCCGTCGCGCCCGCGGCGCACGCGGCGGCCTCCGACGTCGTGGCCAAGCTGCCCATCAGCACCTACTCGGCGCTCGCCGTCGACAACGTCCACCAGCGCGTCTTCGTCGCCGACGCCAACGTGGGCTCGAACTACAACTACGGCCTGGTCGCCGTCTACACCTTCACGGGTGAGCGCGTCTCCACGATCAACTTCTCGTACCACGTCTCCGGCCTCGCGGTCAGCGCCGACGGCAGCACGCTCTACGTCGGCCAGCGCTACGGCATCTTCGTCTACGACACCGAGACCCTGGCCCTCAAGAGCGCGCCCGGCGTCTACGCCGACCAGTGCGGGCGCGAGGTCGTCGTCGCGGGCGGCAAGCCGTACTACACCACCCAGTGGACCGACTACGCCTCCCAGTGCGGCACGGCCACGACCCAACTGGACACGCTGGTGGGCGGCAACTTGCAGCGCACCGGCTGGAACGACGCGGGCAAGCTGCTGCTGGAGGGCGGCCCGCACGACACCTTCGTGATGGGCCAGGCGCTCAACGCCTCCGCGCCGAACCCGTTCGTCAGCGTCTTCGACGGCAGCGGCGACACGCCCGTGCGCACCGCGACCCGCCGTTTCGCCGACGACACGGGCGGCGGCGCGCTCAACCTGAAGGACGTCGCCGTCTCCCCGGACGGCGCGAAGATCGCCCTCGCCGACGCGGCCGCCGGCACGCGCCTGCTGAACACCTCCGACCTGTCGGACGCGGCGACCGGCTACCGGCCGCTGCCCGAGGGCGCCACCGCCAGCTCGGTCGCCTTCAGCGGTGACGGCAAGTACCTCGCCCGGGGTGCCGCGGCCACCGGCACCACCCCCGACCTGCTGGTGCAGCCCGCCGACCCGGCCGACTCCACGGCCCCGCTGGAGTTCGTCTTCGAGGGCAGCCAGGACGGCGACCAGGTCGTGCCGCGCGGCATGGAGTGGTCGGCGGACGGCTCCCGGCTCTTCGCGGTCACCACGAACGCCGCCGGCAACCAGTTCTGGCTGCACATCATCCAGCCGCCGGCCGTCCAGTACGACGTGCGCTTCACCGGCGCCCTCACGCACAGCCCCGCCCAGGCGGTCGCCGGCGAGGCGCTGGCCGTGCGCGGCAAGCTGGAGTGGGACGGCCCCGCGCCCGGCGAGCCGCTGAAGGTCAAGGCCACGCGCACCGACGCCGGCGGCACCCACGACCTGGGCACCTTCACCGTCAAGGACGACGGCAGCTACACCGTCCTCGACGAGCCCGGCCTGGTCGGCGACGCCACGTACAGCGTCTCCTACCTCGGCGATCTCACCCACCGCCCGGCGGACGGACTGAGCACCACGGTGACCGTCGGCAAGGCGCCCACCTCGATCACCCTGAACGCCCCGGCCGAGGCGAGCCAGGCGACCGGCGTGCAGATCACCGGCACGTTCACCGCGCAGGGCAAGGCGCTGCCGGAGCGGGCCACGCTGAAGGTGCAGCGCACCGACCGCCTCGGCAGCGGGGTGCTCACGTCGGTGACGGTCGCCGCGGACGGCACGTTCACCATCAACGACCTGCCGCGCTCGCGCCGGGACGTCACGTACACGGTCAGCTGGCCGGGCGACGACCTGCACCTGGCGTCGACGGCGTCGGCGACGGTGTTCGTGACGCGGTAGGACCTGACAACGCCCCTGAGGGCGGCCCCCTCAGGGGCGCGGGGAACTGCGCGAGCACCACGCACACGCCCGCACCCGCGGGACGGCCGGTAGCCCCCACGGCGAACAGGCGCTCCCGGCCAAGCGAACGCAGTGTTGTGGCACCCGGTCCGCGCGTCGCTGCGAGGCACGCGGACCGGGGCCGTCGAGGGAGCCCGGTGGGCTCAGTGGGACGCCAGCTCGCGCGGCTCCAGGGCCGCCGCGTGCACGTCCATCTGCTGGGCGGCGAGGATCGCCGCCGCGGTGTCGGCGCGGGACGCGGCCACGACCAGGGCGCGTCCCGCGAGGGCGTGCGCACGCCGGTGCAGGGACACGGCGTCGTCGGCCCCGGAGCAGGGCGCGCGGACCGGCGCGGGCCCGCCCCGCAGCCGGGCCACCTGCTGGGCCAGCCGCTCGGCCGCCGCGTCCAGACCGGCCGACGGGGCGAGGGCGCGCAGCTCGTCGGTGACCGCGAGCAGCGCCGAGAGATGGCCCGCGAGCTGGATGTCCAGCTCCTCCTCACGGGAGCGGTGCGGGAAGTCCGAGGGCGTGCCGGCCATCGTGCTGTGCACCGACTTGGTGCGTATCGGTTCGTACATGGATGGCCTCCTGTGCTGCGACAGAAGACATCCTAGCTTAGAACTCGTCTAAAGTTGAGCTATGGCTGACTGTAGCCGTCCAGGAACCGTCCGATCCTGCCCACCGCGTCCCGCAGATCCGTCACCGACGGCAGGGTCACCACCCGGAAGTGGTCGGGCTCGGTCCAGTTGAAGCCGGTGCCCTGCACGACCATGATCTTCTCGCGCCGCAGCAGGTCCAGGACGAGCTGGCGGTCGTCCTTGATCTTGAAGACCTTGGGGTCGAGCCGGGGGAAGAGGTACAGCGCGCCCTTCGGTCGTACGCAGCTCACGCCCGGGATCTGGGTCAGCAGCTCGTACGCCGTGTCCATCTGCTCCTTCAGCCGCCCGCCCGGCAGCACCAGGTCGTTGATCGACTGCCGCCCGCTCAGTGCCGCGACCACACCGTGCTGGCCCGGCATGTTCGCGCACAGGCGCATGTTCGCGAGGATCGTCAGACCCTCGATGTAGGAGTCGGCGTGCGCCCGCGGCCCCGAGATCGACATCCAGCCCACCCGGTAGCCGGCCACCCGGTACGCCTTCGACATGCCGTTGAACGTGAGGGTCAGCAGGTCGGGGGCGATCTTCGCGGTCGGGGTGTGCGTGGCGCCGTCGTAGAGGATCTTGTCGTAGATCTCGTCGGAGCAGACCAGCAGGTTGTGCCGGCGGGCGATGTCGGTGAGCCCCTTGAGCACCGCCTCGTCGTACACCGCGCCCGTCGGGTTGTTCGGGTTGATGATGACGATCGCCTTGGTGCGGTCGGTGACCTTGCGCTCGACGTCCGCGAGGTCGGGCATCCAGTCGGCCTGCTCGTCGCACCGGTAGTGCACGGCCGTACCGCCGGACAGGGACACGGCGGCGGTCCACAGCGGGTAGTCCGGGGCCGGGACCAGCACCTCGTCGCCGTCGTCCAGCAGCCCCTGCATCGCCATCACGATCAGCTCGGAGACGCCGTTGCCGATGAAGACGTGCTCGACGTCCGTCTCGATGCCGATGGTCTGGTTGTGCATGACGACCGCGCGGCGCGCGGCCAGCAGTCCCTTGGCGTCCCCGTACCCGTGGGCCGTGGAGACGTTGCGGAGGACGTCCTCCAGGATCTCCGGCGGGCACTCGAAGCCGAAGGCGGCCGGATTCCCGGTGTTCAGCTTGAGGATGCGGTGGCCCGCCGCCTCAAGCCGCATGGCCTCCTCGAGAACCGGGCCCCGGATCTCGTAACAGACATTGGCGAGCTTGGTCGACTGGATCACCTGCATGCCGAGGAGCTTACGGCCCGGTAACGCCTCATGGGTCGTGTTTTCCGCCACGTGAGACGGGTGATTTGGGCGGTTATCGCCGAGGGCTGTCCCACAGGCCCCTCCCGTCCCTACAATGCGCCGCCATGTCCTGGCCAAGTGAGAGTGGCGCGCCCCCGCTGGGCCCGATCGTGTACCCGCCGCACGCCGCGCCCGACCAGCCCTCGTACGAGCAGTACGCCGACCCGGCGGCGGCGCACGGCTGGGAGAGCGGTGCCTACGACGCGACGACCCGGCTGCCCCGGATCGAGCCGTCCGAGCCGTCCGAGCCGCCCGAGCCGCCCCGGCCCCTCGGCGGCCGGGCCGACCGGCGCCGCGCCCAGCGCCGGGCCACCGGTCTGCGGGCCCGGGGCGTCGCGGTCGCCGCGGGTGCCCTGGGGGCCGTCTCGGCGGCGGCCCTGATCGCCGGCTTCGCCTTCTCCTCCTCCTCGCCGTCCGGCGACACCCCCGGCGCGGACGGGCGCGCGGAACACACGACGGCCGACGACGCGGCGTCGCCGACGGAGACGAGCGCGACCCCGAGCACGACGGAGCCCGCCGCCGACCCCGCACCGTCCCGCTCCGCCGACGGGGACCGGGCGGGAACCGCCCCCTCGGCGTCCGGCACGTCGGCGCCGTCCGGCACCACCCCCTCCCCGGCCACGCCGACCGCGTCCCCGTCCGCCCCCACCCCCACCCCCACGCCGACCGCCTCCGCCCCGACGACCGAGCCGGCCGGCAACGGCTGGGGGCACGGCAAGGGCGGCCGCAAGCCGCGCTAGGCGAGCACCCCTCAAGAGTCGCGGGGAGTCCTAAACCCTCTTTTCGCGCCAACTTCCGTCCGGTTCCCGGTGCTTGTGTCCGCGCCGGGGCAGGTTGAGAATGCGCATGACAAAACAGCGGGCGGCCGGAAGACCTCCGGCCGCCCTGTCGTACGAGGGGACCCCCACATGAACAAGCCTCTCCTTGCCGCACTCGCCGCCCTGGCCATCGCCGGGACGGGTGTGGCACCCGCCGTCGCGGCGACCGGCGCCCCGACCGGCACCAAGGCGCCCACGCTGAAGGCCGTCAACTTCGCCGGAACCGTGTCGCTCAGCAACTGCTCCGGCTCGGTCGTCCGCTTCCCCAAATCGGCCGACACTGACCCGGCCCTGGTGCTCTCCAACGGCCACTGCCTGGAGACCGGCTTCCCCGAGCCCGGCGAGGTCATCGTCGGCCAGGCCTCCAGCCGCTCCTTCGGCCTGCTCAACGCCTCCGGCACCCGCGTCGGCACCCTGCGCGCCAACAAGGTCGTCTACTCGACGATGACCGACACCGACGTCACGCTCTACCAGCTGACGACGACGTACGCCGCGATCCGCAACACCTACGGCATCTCCGCGCTGACCGTGCAGGACACCCACCCCGTCGCCGGCACCGCCATCACCGTCGCCTCCGGCTACTGGAAGCGCCTGTACAACTGCAACATCGACGGCTTCGTGTACCGCCTGAAGGAAGGCGCCTGGACCTGGAAGGACTCGGTCCGCTACACCTCCGCCTGCAACACCATCGGCGGCACCTCCGGCTCCCCGGTGATCGACCAGGCCACCGGCAAGGTCGTCGCCGTCAACAACACAGGCAACGAGGACGGTCAGCGCTGCACGGACAACAACCCGTGCGAGGTCGACGCGAGCGGCAACGTGACGGTCCGCCAGGGCATCAACTACGCCCAGGAGACCTACCAGATCCCGGCCTGCTTCACGACCGGCAACCGCCTCGACCTGAGCGCCGCCGGCTGCACCCTGCCCAAGCCCTAGGTCGTGTCACGGCGTGCGCCGCACCGCACGCCCCGCCAGCACGTCCGTGCGCCGCCCGTCCTCGATCACGAACCGCCCGTCCACCAGGACGTACGGGATGCCCGTGGGGAGCGCGCGCGGGGCGTCGTAGGTCGATCCCGCCGCCACCGTCGCCGGGTCGAACAGCACGAGGTCGGCGCGGTAGCCCTCGCGGACCCGCCCCCGGTCCGGCAGCCGCAGCCGGGCCGCCGGGCGGGCGGTGAGGTGGGCGACGCACTCCTCCAGGGACAGCACGCCCAACTCCCGCACGTAGTGGCCGAGATAGTGCGGGAAGGTGCCGTAGGCCCGCGGATGGGGCTTGCTGCCCTGGAGGATGCCGTCCGAGCCGCCGGTGTGCACGCGGTGCCGCATGATCGCGCGGACGTTCTCCTCGTGCCCGACGTGCTGGAGGACCGTCGTGCCCAGCCGGTCCGCCAGCAGCAGCCGGCGGGCGGTGTCCCAGCCGTCCAGGCGGCGGCCGACGTACCCGGCGAGGGCGGGATCGCCCACCCCGGAGACCTCGACCGTGTCCCAGTCGACCGGCACACCGTGGCAGCCGTCCGAGCCGGCCACCTCCAGGTCGTAGCGGATCCGCTCGGCGCTCTCCTCGTCCGCGAGCCGCCGCAGCAGCTCCTTGGGGCCGCCCTCGCCCGCCCAGCTCGGCAGCAGCGCCGCGAGCGTGGTGCTGCCCGGGGTGTACGGGTAGGTGTCCAGGCTGATGTCCGCGCCGGAGTCCAGCGCGTCGTCCAGCAGGGCGAGCAGCTCGGGCGCGCGGCCCTTGTTCACGCCGAAGTTCATCGTGGCGTGGGCCAGGTGCAGCGCGCAGCCCGCCTCCCGGGTGAGGGCCACCATCTCCGCGTACGCCTCCAGCGCGCCCGCCCCGTAGGAGCGGTGGTGCGGGCAGTAGTAGCCGCCGTACGACGCCACCACCCGGCACAGCTCGGTCAGTTCGGCGTCCTTCGCGTACATGCCCGGTGTGTAGGTGAGCCCGGAGGACAGGCCGACCGCGCCCTGCTCCAGCCCCTCGGCGACCACCTGCCGCATCCGGTCCAGTTCCGCGGGCGTCGCCTCCCGGTCCTCCCATCCGACGACCAGCGCGCGGACGGTGCCCTGCGGGATCAGATAGGCGGCGTTGACGGCGATGCCCCCGTCGAGCCGGTCCAGGTACTCGCCGACCGACCGCCAGTCGAAGTCGACGTCGTCGCCGTGCCCGTTCCAGCCGGAGATCGCCCGGCGGACCTCCGCCAGGGTGCGGTCGTCGACCGGGGCGTACGACAGCCCGTCCTGGCCGAGGACTTCGAGGGTCACGCCCTGCGCGGCCTTGGCGCTGTGGTCGGGGTCGCGCAGCAGGGCGAGGTCGCTGTGCGCGTGCATGTCGATGAAGCCGGGGGAGAGGACCAGCCCCTCGGCGTCCAGCTCCCGCATCGCCTTCGGCCGCTGGCAGCCGGCGGCGGCCGCCTCCTTGACGATGGACACGATCCGCCCGCCGTCGACGACGACATCGGCGCGGTACGACGGCTCGCCGCTGCCGTCGACGACGTCGGCGTCCCGGATGACGAGTTCTTCCACACCGGCCTCCTAGAAGAACGTACGGATGTAGTCCACGACCGTGCCGTCCGCCTCCGCAAGGGGGATCAGCTGCCATTTGTCGAACGACGTGCACGGGTGGGACAGCCCGAGCCCCACCCAGTCGCCGACCTCCAGATCCGCGCCGGGCCCGGTGCGCAGCCAGGCGTGCTGGTCGGACAGGGCGGTGACGGTGATGCCGGTGGCGGGGCGCTCGGTGCCGTCGCGGCGCACCACCTGGGCGACCGGGAGGTCGAGGTCGTGGGCGGCGTCCCGCTTGCCCGCGTTGACGAAGGCCTGCTCGGGGGAGGGGCGGGAGACGACCTGCGCCCACAGCCGGAACGCGGGCTCCAGCGCGCCCTCCTCGGGCACCCGGTTGAACGGGGTCAGCCGCCGGTAGTGGCCGTCGTCGTGCGAGACGTAGGCGCCGGAGCGCAGCAGCTTCAGCACGGGCCGGGACAGCTCGGGCAGCTCCGCGAAGACCTCGGCGACGGCGTCGAACCAGGCGCTGCCCCCGGCGCTGACGACGATCTCGTCCACCTGCCCGAACCGTCCGGCCTTGTCGAAGTCGGCGGCGAGCGCGACCAGCCGCCGCAGCCAGGCCAGCACCCGCTCGGGGGTGGCCTGCGGCACCTCGCCCTCGTACCCGGCGACCCCGACGAGCCGCAGCGTACGGGTCCGTGCCACGGCGTCGGCGACGGCGGCGCACTCCGCCTCCGTGCGCACCCCGGTCCGGGCCCCGTCCCCGGCGGCCAACTCCACGACGACGTCCACGGGGCGGGAGGCGCCCGTGAGCGCGGCGTCCATCAGCTCCACGCCGCGCACGGAGTCGACGTAACAGACGAGCCGGAAGTCGGGATCGGCGTCCAGCTGGACGGAGATCCAGCGCAGGGCGGGCGCGTCGACGACCTCGTTGGCGAGGAACACCCGCTGGACCCCGAACGCCCGCGCGACCCGCACCTGGTGCGGCACCGCCAGCGTGATGCCCCACGCCCCGTGCTCGATCTGCCGCTGGAAGAGCTGCGGGGCCATCGAGGTCTTGCCGTGCGGCGCGAAGGCGAGGCCGTGGCGCTGCGCGTACGTCTCCATCAGCCGCAGGTTGTGCTCCAGCCGCTCGGCGGACAGTGCCAGCACGGGCGTCGCGAAGCCCCCGGTGAACAGGTTGCGGCGCTGGGCGGCCAGCTCGCCGACGGTGAGGCCGTCGGCGTCCGGGGGGAGGCCCTTGAAGCGGTGGTCCACGCGTTCCGCGGCCAGGCGTTCCAGCGACTCGGTGCTCATGAAACCTCCTGATCAGGGGCGTTGCGTGTAATGCAACGACCATTGCGTATGACGCTCAGTGCTGTCTAACATCTCGGCCGGTACGAGACAAGCCTCAGGGAGGACCCGCCATGGACGTCGTGACGCTCGGCGAGTCCATGGTCACGTTCCTGCCCACCCGGCCGGGACGCCTCGCCGACGTGCCCTCCTTCGAGCGGTCGATCGGCGGCGCCGAGTCCAACGTCGCCTGCATGCTGGCCGCCGCCGGGCACTCCGTGCGGTGGATCAGCCGGGTCGGCGCCGACGGCTTCGGCGACCACCTGGTGGAGCGCATCGGCGCGTACGGCGTCGACGTGAGCCAGGTCCACCGGGACCCCGACCGCCCGACCGGCGTCTACTTCCGCACCGCGGGGGAGCGGGGCACCGACGCCCACGAGGTGGCGTACTACCGCGCCGGCTCGGCGGCCTCCGCGATGAGCCCGGCCGACGTGGACCTGCCGGCGGCCCGCTCGGCCCGGATCCTGCACCTGTCGGGCATCACGGCGGCGCTGTCCCCCGACTGCCTCGCCCTGCTGTACGACCTGACGGCACCCGCCCCCGACCGCCCCCTGATCTCCTTCGACGTCAACCACCGCCCGGGCCTGTGGCGTTCCTCGGAGCGGGGCGCGGAGATCCTGCTGGACCTGGCCCGCCGGGCGGACCTCGTGTTCGTGGGGGCGGACGAGGCACGGGAGGCCTGGGGGGTGGCGGGCGGCGCGGAGGCGGTGCGGGGGCTGCTGCCGGAACCCGAGACGCTGGTGGTGAAGGACGGGGAGCGGGGGGCGACGCTGTTCCGACGTGGCTGCGGGCCGGTCACCTTCGTCGCCGCACCCCACGTCGACGTCGTGGCCACGACCGGCGCCGGCGACGCCTTCGCCGCCGGGTTCCTGCATGCCACCCTCCGCGACCTGCCCGCCCCAGCCCGGCTCCGCCACGGCCACCTCTGGGCCGCCGCCGCCCTCACCACCCCCGCCGACCTCACCGCACCCCCCGCCCCCGGCCACGCCGACCGTCTCGCCGCCCTCGACGACAGGGCATGGGGGACACTTCGACTCGGCCCCGGCTGGACCCGGGCCGAGGCCGAGGAGGAGGTACGCACCCCATGAGCCAGACCGTCGACCGCGCCCTGAGCATCCTGCCACTGCTCGCCGAGGGCCCCGCCGACCTCGGACAGGTCGCCGACCGCCTCGGCGTGCACAAATCCACGGCTCTGCGCCTCCTGCGCACCCTCCACGAGCACGGCCTGGTCTACCGCCAGTCCGACCAGCGCTACCGCCTCGGCGCCCGCCTCTTCGCCCTCGCCCAGGAGGCGATGGAGAACCTGGACATCCGCGAGATCGCCCACCCTCACCTCGTACGCCTCAACGAGAGCTGCGGCCACACCGTCCACCTCGCCGTCCACGAGGAGGGCGAGGTCCTCTACATCGACAAGGTCGACAGCCGCTACCCGGTCCGCATGTACTCCCGGATCGGCAAACCGGTCGCCATCACGGTCGCCGCCGTCGCCAAGCTCCTCCTCGCCGACCTCCCCGAAGCCGAGCGCCGCGCCCTCGCGGAGAAGCTCGACTACCCCATGTACACGTCCCGTTCGACGCCGAACGCCGCCGCCTTCCTCAAGGAGCTGGCGACCGTCCGCGAACAGGGCTGGGCCGCCGACCTCGGCGGCCACGAGGAGTCCATCAACTGCGTCGCCGCCCCCGTCCGCGGCGCCGACGGCCGCGTCGTCGCCGCGATGTCGGTGTCTGCGCCCAACGTCGTCGTCTCCGCCGAGGAACTCCTCACCCTGCTCCCGCTGGTGCGCCGCACGGCGGACGCGATCAGCGGCGAGTACTCCGGCAGAACCCCAGTGAAGGACACCGTATGACCGACAAGATCGCCCTCACCCCCAAGACCCACACCACCCCGCCCGCGAAGTTCTCCCACGGCGTGAAGAAAGGCAACATCCTCCAGGTCGCCGGCCAGGTCGGCTTCCTGCCCGCCGAGGACGGCAAGCCCCCGACACCGGCCGGACCCACCCTGCGCGAGCAGACCCTCCAGACCCTCGCCAACGTCAAGGCGATCCTGGAGGAGGGCGGCGCCGGCTGGGACGACGTGATGATGATCCGCGTCTACCTCACGGACACCGCCCACTTCGCCGAGATGAACGAGATCTACAACGCCTACTTCGAGGAGCAGGGCCTCACCCAGCCCCCCGCCGCGCGCACGACGGTCTACGTCGGCCTCCCGGCCGGACTCCTCATCGAGATCGACGCGCTCGCCGTCCTCGGCTGAGCCCGCTCCCGCTCCCCTCGTAACTCCCGCACACCGTACGCCGGTTCGGTGCCCCCTCGCCCGGGGCGACGCGCCGCGATACCCCCTGCCCGAAAGCCGCATGCACTTACCCCCTTCCTCCCCCTTCACGCAGAGGACCCCCGTATGTCCTTCCCGCTCACCGCCTCCGCGCCCGCCGAGGCCCCACCTCACACCGGCGGACTGCTCCTCCTCGTCGACGGTACGGCCGGACTGCTCACCGTCGCCGCCGTCGGCATCGCCCTCCTGCTCTTCCTGATCATCAAGGTCAGGCTCCAGCCGTTCGTCGCGCTCCTCACCGTCTCCATAGCCGTCGGCCTGCTGGCCGGCCTGTCGGTCACCGAACTCTTCGGCACCGTGCAGCGCTCCGACGCCGTCTCCACCATCGAGTCCGGCATGGGCGGCATCCTCGGCCACGTCGCCGTCATCATCGGCCTGGGCACCATGCTCGGCGCGGTCCTCGAAGTCAGCGGCGGCGCCGAGGTGCTGGCCTCCCGGCTGCTCGGTCTCTTCGGCGAGCGCCGCGCCCCGCTCGCCATGGGCCTGACCGGCCTGATCTTCGGCATCCCGGTCTTCTTCGACGTCGGCATCTTCGTCCTCGCGCCGATCGTCTACGCCGCCGCCAAGCGCAGCGGCAAATCGATCCTGCTGTACTGCCTGCCCCTCCTCGCGGGTCTGTCCATGACCCACGCCTTCCTGCCCCCGCACCCCGGCCCCGTGGCCGCCGCCGGGCTCCTCCACGTCGACCTCGGCTGGGTCATCCTCATGGGCGTCGTCTGCGGCATCCCCGCCGTGCTGGCCGCCTGGGCCTACGCCGCCTGGATCGGGCGCCGCGTCTTCGTCGCCGTACCGCAGGACATGGTGGAGGCGGCCGAGGACGCCAGGCGCGCCGTCCTCGCCGAGCAGCGCGCCTCCGGCACGGAACCGCGCGAGGCACCCGTCCCGCTGGGCACCGTCCTCGGCATCATCGGCACGCCCCTCGTCCTGATCCTCGCCGCCACCTTCTCCTCGATCGCCCTCGACCCCTCCACGGGCCGCTCGGTCATCGAGTTCTTCGGGCACCCCTTCGTCGCCCTCACCCTCGCCCTGCTGCTCGCCTACTACCTGCTGGGCATCCGGCGCGGCTGGTCCCGCAAGTCGCTGGAGACGGTGTCCACCGCGTCCCTGAAGCCGATCGGCAACATCCTGCTGGTCGTCGGCGCGGGCGGGGTCTTCGGCGCCGTACTGAAGGCGAGCGGGGTCGCGCAGGCCCTCTCGGACACGTTCCACGACGTCGGGCTGCCGGTGATCGTGCTGGCGTATCTGATCTCGCTCGTGCTGCGGGTCGCCCAGGGCTCGGCGACGGTCGCGATCGTCACCACGGCCGGCATCGTGGCGCCGCTGCTCGACGGGGGCCACCACTCGCAGGGCTTCACGGCGTTGGTCATCATGGCGATCTCGGCCGGGTCCATCTTCGCCTCCCACGTCAACGACGGCGGCTTCTGGATGGTCGCCAAGTACTTCGGCATCAGTGAGCGGGACACCCTGAGGACCTGGACGGTGCTGGAGAGCGTGCTGTCGGTGGCCGGGTTCGCGGTGGCCGCCGTGTTGAGCATCTTCGTGTAACGATGCAGGGGCTGGCTGTGTGCGGCACAGGATCGTCGACCATACTGCCCGCTGTGGAGCAGCGCATAGGTTCGAGCAGCCAGCCCCTGAAGGGCGAGCCCGTGACGGGTGCCGGTTTCGACCCGGCCTTCATCCCCGGGCTCACCTCCCCGGTGAAGGAGGAGCCGGAGGACGCGAAGCCGGAGACGGACGACGAGGCGGAAACGGCCGAGGCGGCCGAGGCGGCCGAGACGGCCGAGGCGGACGCGGAGGCTCCGGAGCAGGACGCCGCCGCCGAGGACGAGGACGAGGACGAGGACGACGTCGGCGCCGAGAAGGCCGACGACGCGGGGGAGGCGGACGAACCCGCTCCCGACGGCCCGGTCTTCGAGGCCGCCGACCGCCGCGCGCGGATCGTCGCCGACCACAAGGGCGTCCGCCTGGCCCTCGACGACCAGGAGTGCGAGTTCCGCTGGGACGAGATCGGCGCGGTGGAGACGGAGACCGCCCGCTTCGGCAAGCGGTTCACGGTCACCGTCCACACGCCGGACCGCCGTTGGTACCCGATCGAGATCGAGGCGAAGGCCAGGTCGGACTTCAAGAGGTGGGACGAGGAACTGGACGCGGTCCTCGACGCCTACTTCGAGGACGCCGAGTAACCGTCCGTCAGGCGCAGTACTGCTGGGCCTTCCCGATCGACCGGTACATGCAGTCGGCGTTCTCCAGCAGTTGCAGCACCGCGTCCCGGTTGCGTGACGTCTCCCGCTCGATGACCTCGTCGGGCGGGTAGAAACCGCCGCCGGAACCCGACCGCGGATACATCTCGAAGGTGTACGCGAAGATCTTCTGCGTGCCCCAGAGATAGTCGTCGATGGACCCGTCGGTGATGTACAGGTCGCTGGACTGCTCGGGCGTGTAGCCGTTGCTGGCGGCCATCTTCTGCCCGACGGTCCGGAAGGCGTTGTAGTCGTCGGCGGTCATCCCGGTGGTGGTGTCGGAGTACGTCCACCCGAACGGCCACAGCACCAGCTCGCTGTAGGTGTGGAAGTCGATGCCGGCGGTGATCTGCTGCTTGCCGCCGACGACCCGGCCGCGTACGAAGTCGGCGACGACCTTCACCTCGGGGGCGGACTCCGGCGCCGACCCGCGGTAGGTCTCGGAGGACGTGGACCCCGAGGAGCCGCCGCAGCAGCCCCACTTGTAGTTCCAGTTGCGGTTGAGGTCCGTGCCGACGTACGACGAACCGGAGTTGGGCTGCCGGTTCTTGCGCCAGGAGCGGTAGGAGCCGGTGGCGATGTCGTACTCGCCGCCGTCAGGGTTGAGGTCGGGGACGATCCAGATCTCACGGCTGTTCACCATGCTGGTGACACGGGAGTCGGTGCCGTAGCCCGCGCCCAGCTCGCGCAGCAGGTACAGCGCCATCTCCACCGTGAGGTGCTCACGGGCGTGCTGGTGGAAGGTGAACAGGACCTCGGGCTCGTTCTCGTCGGTGGCGACGTTGTCGCTGACCTTGATGGCGACGATGTCCCGGCCCTGGTACGACTTGCCGATCACCCGGCGGCTCATGATGCCCGGGTAGGCGGCGAGCCGCTGGTCGATCTCGGCGTTCATCTCGGCGTAGTTGTGGTACTTCGAGTCGGCGGACGGGAAGTCGTACAGCCGGCTCTCGCCGGCGGCGAGCCGGTCGGGCGCGGCGCCGAGCGGGGTGATGTCGTACCCCTGCGCGCGGAGCCTGCCGATCTGCTCCTTGCGCCCGGAGACGACGACGGTCTCCTCGTCGGCCTCGTCCACGCTCACCCCGGCCGCGGCGATCGCGGTCCGGGTGAGAGGCGTGCCCTGGCCGTGACCGAGGTGGATCTCGTACTGCCGGATGTCGTCGGCGCCCCGGGAGGGCGCGGGGGAGCTGTCGGCCATCGCCGAGACGGGTGCCGCGAGGGCGAGGGCCATCAGGGCGGCGAGAGCGGCGGTGCGTCTGCCGCCGCGCGCGCCGGTGCCACGGATGCGAAGTCGCATGAAATCTCCTTGTGGGAGGTGGGGTTGTTCCGTGCGACGTGCGCGCCCATCGTCCCGGCAATGGCATGGACAGGTCAATACGGGCGGATCAGTGGATCAGTGGGCGGACCAGTGGATCACGGACGTACGCAGAGATCACGGCCGTACTCGGGCGGTCACGGACGTACGTAGGGGCGCGTCATGATCTCCATGTTGTGCCCGTCGGGATCGGCGAAGTAGGCACCCCGGCCGCCGAACAGGCCGTTGACCCGGCCGGGTTCGGTGTGCGCGGGATCGGCGTAGTACGTCACGCCGACCGCCTCCAGCCGTTCGATCATCCCGTCGAACTCCTCCTCGGCGACGAGGAAGGCGTAGTGCTGCGACTGGATCGGCTCGTCACGCTTCTCGTAGTAGTCCAGGGTGACGCCGTTGCCGAGGTCGACGGGCAGGAACGGCCCGAACGGGGCGCCGACCCGCAGACCGAGGATCGCGGCGAGGAACTCGGCCGACAGGTGACGGTCGCTGGCGTAGACGGCGGTGTGGTCGAGACGGGCGATGGGCATGGGGGGATTCCTCCGGGCCGAGATCGGGGTGTGCGGGCGCACGCGTACGTTGATCTGCGAAGACATGGAGGAAACGGCGGGCCGCGCGCCCGCCCCGGGCTCACGCCGGAGCCGGGAACCTCACTCGTGCGTGGCCCAAGGCCGACCCGGCAGTCACCCGGCAGACTCTAATGATCACCGCGGTACGGCGCAAAGGGCTTTCCCACCGGGCGCGTTGCGCACGCCCTCTTGTGCCGCCACCGGCTTTGGGCTTTCTTGACCTTCATGGCGGACACCACGGGAAACCCCACAGACGCACACGTCACCACACCCGAACCCCCACTCCGCAAGGCGAGTTGGCGGCACATCGGCCCCGGCATCGTCGTCGCCGCGACCGGCGTCGGCGCCGGTGACCTCGTCGCCACCCTCATCGCCGGCAGCAACTTCGGCTACACACTCCTCTGGGCCGCGGTCGTCGGCTGCCTGGTGAAGATCTCCCTCGCTGAGGCGGCCGGCCGCTGGCACCTGGC
This sequence comes from Streptomyces griseosporeus, assembly GCF_014656055.1. Taxonomy (GTDB): domain Bacteria; phylum Actinomycetota; class Actinomycetes; order Streptomycetales; family Streptomycetaceae; genus Streptomyces; species Streptomyces griseosporeus. Next base: position 862,169 of record NZ_BNBR01000003.1, on the reverse strand, counting down.
CACGGGCCGCACGCTGTTCGACGGCTGGGCGAGCCTCGGCCGCTGGACCACCTGGTTCTTCGCCGTCTACGTCGTGATCTGGGGCTTCGTCTACGGCGCCGCCGCGATGTCGTCGAGCGCGCTGCCGTTGCAGGCCCTCTTCCCCGACGTGATGGACCTCAAGTGGTGGGGCGTCGCCTGCGGCCTGGTCGGACTGGTCTTCGTCTGGTTCAACAAGTACGCCGTCTTCGAGAAGGTCATGACGGTGCTGGTCGGCATCATGTTCCTGGTCACGGTCTACCTGGCGATCCGCGTCACGCCCCACCTGGGGGACGCGCTGGCCGGCCTCCTGCCCGTCCTGCCCGACGAGAAGGACTCCGTCCTCAACACCCTCGGCCTGATCGGCGGCGTCGGCGGCACCATCACGCTCGCCGCGTACGGCTACTGGGTCAATGCCAAGGGCTGGACCGACACCGGCTGGATGAAGGTCATGCGCCTGGACAACCGCGTCGCCTACATCACCACCGGCATCTTCGTCGTGGCGATGCTCTTCGTCGGCGCGGAACTCCTCCACTCCGCGAACATCGCCATCGCGAGCGGCGACAAGGGCCTGGTCCAGCTCAGCGACATCCTGGAGGACGAGTACGGCACCGCGACCGCGAAGTTCTTCCTCATCGGCTTCTTCGCCACGTCCTTCACCTCCCTCATCGGCGTCTGGCACGGCGTCAGCCTGATGTTCGCCGACTTCGTGGCCCGCTACCGCGGCCGGGGCGAGCTGAAGGGCGAGGAGGTCGCCACGGGCGAGCGCGAACGCTCCTGGCCCTTCCGGGCCTACCTGCTGTGGCTGACCTTCCCGCCCATCGTCCTGCTCTTCCAGGGCCAGCCCTTCCGCCTCGTCATCCTCTACGGCGTGCTCGGCGCGGCCTTCATGCCGTTCCTGGCGCTGACCCTGGTGTGGCTGCTGAACTCCTCCCGTACCCCGCGCGCCTGGCGCAACGGCCTGCTCAGCAACGCCATGCTGGCCGTCGCGGGGCTGCTGTTCCTCGTCCTGTGCGTGAAGCAGATCTGGGACCAGCCGTGGTCGGAGTTCTTCTAGCGGGCGCTACTTCCACCACTGGGGGCTGAGGGCGATCGCCCGCATCTGGGCGATGGTGAGTGCCGGGGTCTCACGGGTGGCGGCGTCGTGCTGCGTACCGGAGTTGAACGCGCTGATCACGACGCGCCGCCCGTCGGTCCGCAGCGTGTCCACGGTCCACATGACGACCCCCTCGCCGCCCTTCTCGCCGGGTCCCTGGTGCACGGCGACGCGGGTGCCGTCGGGCAGCGTCTCGGAACCGGAGCCGAACAGGGCTCCGGCGTCCTTCGACATACCGGTCTGCACGTTGACCTGGACGAGGCTCGCGCCCTTGCCGTCGTCGACGACGAGGTAGCCGAACCCGGCCTCGTTGCTGGACCGGTCGACGACGTTCAGCCCCTTCGGCAGCAGCGTCTGCAGCGTGCTGCGGACGGGGGCGCCGGGCTGCTCCGGGGCGCGGGTGGGCCCGCCGGTCTGCTGGTTCGGGTCGATCGGGATGTCGTCCACGAGGGCACGCCACTCCTGGGCGGACACGAGCCGGGTCAGACCCGCCGGGTCCAGGGGCGGTTCGGGCCGGCTGATCGGCGCGTCCTTCTCCTGCGCGGCGTTCCACTCCATGACGGAGACGTGCTGCCCGGTCGGCGTGACCAGCTCGGCGAGCCAGTGCTTGGTGTCCACCCGGCGGTCCGGGTACTCGTACCCCTGGAAGACCATGACGACCGACCCGTCCGCGAGCCGCGTCGTCCGGCAGTCGTCGTGCGGGATGTACACCTTGTCCGGGCACAGCACCGTCTGCCGCGCCTCCTCGCTGCCCGGCTGCACGCGCCCCAGGGCCACCGTGACGGCGGCGGGGCCCTTGCCGTCGTCGAAGACGAGGGAGGCCATGGGCGCGTAGCTGGGCTCCTCGTCGGTGCCGCGCCCCTGCTGCTCGCTGAGCCGGCCCTTCGGCAGCAGCTTCTCCAGCGTGGAGATCATCTGCTGCTTGGTCACCCCGGCCGGCGCCGGGGACGGGGTGGGGGAGGCCTTCGGCCTGGCCCCCACGGCACCCGCTTGCCCGGAGCCCGATTGCCCGGCACCCGCGCCGGAGCCGCCCCCGGGCAGCACCAGCGCCCCGCCCAGCACGGCGGCCACGACGGTCGCGGCACCACCGAGGACGACGGCCCGCCGCCGCAGCTTCAGCCGCCGCCCACGCGCCGCACCGGCGGCGACGAGCGCGGCCCGGTCGGTGTCGAAGAGGCCGCCGGTGTCGTGCAGGGCGGAGGAGAGACGGGTCTCGAAGGGGTCGGAGGGGAGGTCGGGGCCGTTGTACTGGTCGTGAGGCATGGCGAACCACCGTTTCGCTGGGCGGGGTCGAGGAGGGAGAGGGGGAGCCGGGGGCGGTGACTCAGGGACGGACGTACTCGCCGATGTCCTCACCGAGCAGCTGACGCAGCCGGGCGAGGGCGCGCACGCATCGCGTCCGCACGGCGGCGGAGCTGAAGTTGAGCGCCGCGGCGGTCTCCTGGACGGACCGGTCCTCCCAGTAGCGCAGGACGACGACGGCCCGGTCCTTGACCGGCAGCCGCCCGAGCGCCTGGAGCAGCGTGAGCCGCAACGAGGCGTCGGAGGCGGCGGCGGCCGTCTCGGGCAGCACGTCCGTACTGCGCTCGGTGCTCCGGCGCAGGCGCTTGTGGGCGAGGAAGGTCCGGGTGAGCGTCGTCTGCGCGTACGCCGCCGGGTTGTCGGCCCGGGACACGCGTGACCAGCGGACGTACAGCCGCCCGAGGGTCTCCTGGACCAGGTCCTCCGCGAGGTGGGTGTCCCCGGCGGTGAGCAGACACGCGGACCGGTACAGATGACCGGCCCGAGCGGCCGCGAACTCCGCGTACTCGTCGGCGCGGACCTGTCTCATGTGCTCCCCCTGTAGCTGTGGACCGGCGACGAGCCGGCTGTCGAAGAGGCCTCACTCCCTTGATGCGGCGGGACGGGGAGAATGTTTCACATGACACAGCCACCGCAGGGCTTCGGACCGGCAGGACCGCAGTACGGGCAGCAGTACGGGGTGCAACACGGGCAGCAGTACGGCATGCAAAACGGTCAGCAGTACGGGCAGCAGCACGGGTTCCCGCCCCCTCCACCACCGCACCCCCCGACCCCCCAGGGACCGGAATTCGTGGCAGTGGACACGCGCAACGCGATCGCGGTCGACGCGGAGGGCGTGACGCTGGACATGAACGGCGTCCAGGCGGAGTTCCCCTGGCCCGAGGTCCGCAGCGTCCACTACCGGGCGAGCCCCAACGGCAAGGCCCTGATGCTGGGGGTGATCCACCTGGACGGCCACTTCTACGAGGCGGTGGTCGACGCGAGACCCAAGGCCCGCCTGACGGAGTGGTTCGCCCAGCTGGCGTGGGTCCTGCGCCACTACCGCCCGACGGGCTGACCGTCCGGCCCGCTCAGAGCAGGTGATCGGCCTTCCCGTCCTTGATGCCGACAATGAGCCCGCGGAGGGCGTCCCGCGAGTCGGTGAGGCGGTTCTCCTCCTGCCCGGCTATGGCGAAACTGTCCGCCGTGGCCTGCCGTTTCCCGGAGGCACCCGACTTCTACCTCTCCCTCCGCTACCGGGCCGCGACCCTCCGCCTGATCGCGTACGACAGCCACCCCCGCCACACGAACCCCCTGCCTGGCCACGGAATGCGAGGCGCGCCGCAGATCCGCCCTCAGGGTCCTGTCCTGCGTGTGCCGGGCCTGCGACGGCGACTGGGGCTTCGGAGAGTCGAGGGAGCCGGGCGGCGGAACCCACATGTGGGCGACGCTGCCGAGGGCGTGCAGCCGCTCACTGGAAGGGAACGGTGAGCCAGGGACTGCCGGCCTCGGACATGAGAACCCGATGGGCGTCGACCATGTCGGTGTACCACTCCCCGAACTCCTCGTCGTCGAAGTGGAGACACCGCCCGAGGATGTAACCGGCGGAGAAGTCCTGCCATGACCGGTACGACAGCAGGGCGGCGCGCCCGGCCTGCACGACGGCGGACTCGGCCTCCTGAAGACTGCCGAACCGGGCACCGAGCCCCCACCGGGCCATCTTGGAGGCCCGCCCGAGATCCCAGGCGTCGACGGACGACACGTACCGGTTCTCGTCGAGGATGCCGTCGGCACGCATACGCGCCTCGTACCGCGAGATACGCCCGATGAGATGCTGCACCCCGCGCACCCGGGCCTCGGTCTCTGACTCCGGCCGGGGTTCGGTCTTGGTGACGCCGTCGTCGGTGACGACCACGTGTCCGGCGTCGTTGGCACGGATGACTCTGGCGGCGGCCTCACGCCAGTACGCGACATCGACGTACCCCCCGAAGTCGCGGGCGATGGTACGGCGAAGGCTGAGGGCGAACTCCCAGACGGAGCTATGGGACTCACAGGCAAGAAGCCCACGAAGGGCGGACTGCCACTCCTCACGGGAGGTGATCCCCCACCACTCACGAAGCCGCTCCCGCTCCCCGGGATACCCGCTACCGTGCCAGGCCATCGCGTTCCAGGGAGAGCCGTTATTGACACACAGCAGGGCCTCACATGCCAACCCACGGGCCACTGGCCCCTGAAGGGGACCGCCAACACGCAGGGTGCACAACCGCTTGGCGATATCGAGCGCCCCGACGCGCTCGGAGTGCTGGGCCCAGGCGGCGGAGTGGGGCGGGGCGGTGGGCAGAAACGCCTCGCACGGAGTGCCCGGATTGACCACGAGGAAGGGAGGATCGCTGGGCTGCCACGCCCGCGCGAACCACCCGAGTCGCTCCCAGTCGAAGACGCGATGCGGGTCGGGCGCGGGCAGCATGCCCACGGTGAAGACATTCCAGACCCGCCCACCGACAACCCGCGGATCATGCCCGAACACAACATGCCGCGAACCCGGCGTCGCGTCATACCGCTCCCGCACGATCTCGAAGTACAACCGAGTACGCGCCAACACATCGAAGTACCCCGCCCAGTCATTCCGCGCTTTGGCCTCCCACAGCGCCTGCTCGACATCGGTCGGCGCGACCCAGGCGGGAGGCCCGGAGGGGGCGGGTGCAGGAACTGCGGGCGGCGGCCCGAACGACATCTTCTTCAACCCTTGGGCGGTAGAACAGCAGTCTCTATGGTTGGGGGTTATTGGACCGCGCCGAGGACGGCTTTGCAATACTCCTCTGGCGGAAGGTAACCGTGATGCTCGACGTAGTGAACGATCATGGCCGGTGACGCATATGTTGTCCCGCCACTGTCCGTGACTCGGATCTCGCCGCTGCCGATGAAGACGTCGCCGCGGGAGGTGTGTTCTCTTGCCGTCCTGAAGTCCGGACAAAGATCGCAGAAATGCATGCCGCGATGTACGTTCACCGCATCACGTGCCAGCATCGCAAGTGCGTCCACCAGCCCTTCCGGTGCCGAGCCGGTGGGATATGCGTGCTCGCGGGAGAGCCAGCCCACGTTCCGCATGGGTTTCTCCGCTGAGTCGTAGATGTATGGGCTTAGGTCGGGATAATGCGTCATCTTCTCACCAAGGCTTAATGTGCTCACGGCAGATCAGAACGTGTACTGCCCCCATGTCCTCGGTGATTATATCGCTGAGGCGCGTCGGAGCGTTGACGGTGATGGATCTGCTACTGATGCTTAGGTTCTTCGGTACGTCAACCGTGTAGTTCGGAAGGGACTTCCCAGGTACATACGTTTCGAGCGGCGGGTGATTTGCGCCGGTTTCGATTTGATGCGCGAATGCGTCATTCAAGCGTTCGCCATCCGCAACGTAGAACTTCAGCCAGGTGCCGCGAGGCACGGTCATATCACCGGCTCCGAACTCGTAGTAGCCGTGCCCCGAGATTACCTTCGAGTTATCCGTTCTGCCTTTTTGAGAGACGCTCTTCGCCCACTCGTTCCCTTCTCCAACTCCGTGGCTGGTCTGCGCCCGCCGGTCCTGCTCGGGTGGGCAGGGCGACAAGCCGTAAGGGTCGACCCAAGCCATAGGGTTGGCCACGTACGAGGCCGGGTTGGGCGCTGGGACGAGCCCCAGTGGGTCCGGCGTGAGGTACCGCGCAGTCTCCGGGTCATAGTGCCGGAAGTAGTTGTAATGCAGCCCCGTCTCCGGGTCGAAGTACTGCCCCGGAAACCGCAGTGGCGTGTACGTCGTACTGTCGGCCGCCCAAGCCGTAGTCCCCCACAACGTGCTGCGGGTGCGCCAAGCTATCTCGCCCTGCTCGTCGACCAGTTCGCTGGGCGTGCCGACCAGGTCCGTGACGATGGCGAAGAAGCGGGAGTCGATCTCCTGCTGTGAGGCCTCGGGGGAGAGGATGCGTTCCGTCTGGGACAGCGGGCGCAGGCCCTGGTGGTCCCAGGTGAGGGTGACCGAGTGGGGGAGGTCCGGGGACGTCGTCGTCTGTTCGCACAGGGTCGTGCCGTCCCACGTGAAGTCCACCCGCTCGACGACCGTCTCGCCGTCCTCCGCGAGGCGCAGTTTCGCCGTGCGGCGGCCCAGGGGGTCGTACGTGTAGCGCCAGCGGGTGCCGTCCGGGGTCACCACGGACGTCAGGCGGTCCTCGGCGTCCCACTCGTAGCGCCAGGTGTCCGGCTTGCGGGAGAGGCGGGTCTTCTGGCGGAGGGTGATCCGGCCCAGCGCGTCGTGTTCGTAGCGGACCCTGCCCGCTCGGGTGATGCGTGTGCCGACGTACTCGCGGTCGCCTGTCGCCTCCGCGCCGGGGTGATCCGACGGCCAGGCCGCCATGGTCTGGTTCCCGGCCTCGTCGTAGGCGTAGCGCTCCGTCCAGTTCGCCGCGTGCACCGCCGTCACCCGACCCGCCGCGTCCAGATCGAAGCGGCGGGCGCCGGAAAGCCGGTCGTCGACGCCGACGAGGTTGCCGTCGGCGCGGTAGGTGTAGGACCGGTGCTGGAGCATGTGGCCCGTTCCGCTCTTGACCGACTGGGTCGTCAGACGTCCGGCGGCGTCAAAGGTGTGCTCCAGGGCGACCATGTCGCCGAGACGACGGGTGAGTTCGCGTCCCGCCGAGTCATACGAGAAGCCGATGGCACGGCCGGAGGCCGTCATGCCCGTCCGGCGGCCGGCCGCGTCGTACGACCACGTCGTCGTGGCGCCCGTCGGTGTCGTACGGCCCGTGCGGCGGCCGAGCGAGTCGTAGGTGTAGGTCAGCTCCCGGCCGTCGACCGATTCCGACCGCACCCGCCCGTACCGGTCCCGCAGGATGGTCAGCGTCGTGCCGTCCGGGCCGGTGGCCTGGGCGAGCTGGTCGGTGAGGTCGTAGGCGTACGTGGTGACCTGGCCGGACGCATCCTTGCGCAGGACCTGGCCCAGTGCGTTGTGTTCGAACGTGACGGTCTGGCCGAGGGCGTTCGTGCGGGAGACGAGACGGCTCGCCGCGTCGTACTCGTAAGTCAGGGTGCGGTCGTCGAAGTCCGTCTCCTCGATGAGGCGCCCGGCGGAGTCGTACTTGTAGCGCCAGGTCAGCCCCTGCGGGTTGATCACCTTCGTCAGGCGCAGCTCGCTGTCGTGCTCGAACTCGTAGCGGACGCCGTCCGGGCCCGTGCGGGCCGTGAGCAGGTCGAAGTGGGTGTACTCGAAGTGCGAGACACCGCCGAGCGGATCGGTGTGACTGGTGCAGTTGCCCTCACCGTCGTACGTCCACGACTCGGTCGTTCCGTCCGCTGCCGTACGGCGGGACAGTTGGCCTTCCGTCGTCCATTCGAGGCGGCTCACCGCCCCCGTCGGGTCCGTGATGGCGACCGGACGGCCGAACGCGTCCCGCTCGTACGTGGTCACCGCCCCCAGCGGGTCGGTGATGCGGACGGGCAGGCCGGACCTGTTGCAGACGACCGTCGTCGTGTTGCCCGAGGGATCGGTCACCGAGGTGAGATGGCCGGCCTCGTCGTACGAGAAGTGGGTGGTCAGACCGGCCGGGTCCGTCACGGACGTGCGGTTGCCGCGCTCGTCGTACGTCTGGCGCCAGACGTTGCCGTCGGCGGTCACCACCCTCAGCGGCAGGCCGAGGTCGTTGTACTCGGCCTTCGCCTCACGTCCGTCGGGCCGCACGACCGAGAGCAGGTTGCCTGCCTCGTCGTAACGGAACGAGGTGGTGCGGCCCAGGGGATCGGTGTGCGACAGCAGGCGGTTGTAGCGGTCGCGCCGGTGGCGGGTGACCGCGCCCAGTGGATCGATCTCGGCGACCACCTGCCGTGCGTCGTTCACGAGGAAGCGCCGGGTGTGGCCTTCGCCGGTCGTCGTCGTGGTGACCTTCAGACCGGTTTCCGGGTCGACCTCGTCGTACGTGAGCCGCAGGCTCATGTGCCCGGCGGTGCCGCCCTCGGCGATGCAGCGGTCCTGGTCGTCGTACTCGTAGACGTAGCCGCGGTCGTTGGTGTCGGTCCAGGAGGTGACGCGGCCCGCGGAGTCATAGGTGAAACGCAAGGGGCGGCCGGAGGAGTTGACGACTTCGGTGAGGTTGCCGTCCGTGTAGCCGTAGCGCTTCAGTTCCTGGCCGGTCGCGGAGAGGTGGAACGCCGTGACGCGGCCGTCCTGGGTGGTGACACCGATGTGGTGGCCGCCGCTGGAGGCGATGGCCAGCGGGGTGCCGTCGGCGTCGTACTCGAAGGTGATCCAGTTGCCGTTGCGGTCGTCGATCTGTTCCAGGACGGCCAGGTCGTCGCCGCGGTCGGCGAAGTGCCACACCCGCCGGGTCTGCGGGTCGGTGACGGTGTAGCCGCCGTCCGCACGGTCCAGTGGCCAGCGCGGGCCGTGGGTGGGGAGGGTGGGCACACCGGGTGCCGGGTGGGGGTAGGCGAGGAGCATGCCGTCCTCGGTGACGAAGACGACACCCTCCGCGTCGATCTCCAGGCGCTGGTCGAGGGTGGAGGACCAGGACGGGCCGAACCAGCGGCCCAGGTGGTAGCCGGACTCGACCCGGCGGGTGACGACCAACGGCAGCGCGCCGGGCAGTTCGATGTCCGTCTGCGGCAGGAACATCTTGCCCGTGGCCATATCGATGGGGTCAGAGCCCGTGGTGACCTGGGAGTCTTGGGGTCGGGACGTCGCGGGAGGATCCGCCTCGGCCCTTTCCCGAGCGGTCTTCCCGGCCGCGGACTCCGCGGTTTCCTTGGCACCTTGTTCGGCGGCTTCTCGAGCGGCTCTCTGCGCCGCCGACTCGGCGGCCTCCTTGGCGCCGGCCCTGAGCGCGGCCCGCACCCCCGTGCGCACGGCCCCGACCCCGTCCGTGCCCAGAAGCTCGGGAATCAAGCGGCCCGTACCCTCGGACGGATCCTTCGTGAAGTCCTCCCAGGTCTGCTTCAGGACGCGGTCGGGGTGCGCGGCGGCCGAGGTCAGACCGGACAGCGTCATGCTGAGGTTCTGGAGGTACTGCGCGGGGTGCGTCACGTTGTAGGGGTCGATGACGGAGACACTCCGGACGAAGTTCACCAGGCCGGCGGTGCCTTTGACGACGCCGCCGGCGACGTGGGTGAATTCGATGCTGGTCGACAGCACGCCGTCGAAGACGTCCGTCTTGAGCCGGTCCACAGCGGAGGGCGCGGCCGGGGCATGCGCCAGGGCCGCGCGGATCGCGGTCGCGGCGGTTCGACCGGCCTCGTCACGCTGGCGCCGTGCCTCATCCAGCAGGGACCGGGCGCGTGCCATGTCGGCGCCGCCCGCCTCCTTGTTCTCCTTGGGCTCGGGCCCGGGGTCCCTGCCCTCCCGGATCGCCGCGTTGTACGTCAGGACCTGTCTGAAGTACGCCTCGCCGGCCTCGTCGGAGGCCTGCTTGCCCTTCCTGTACAGCTCGGCGGCCTCTCTGGCCTTGCCCTGCGCCCAGGTCACCGTGTCGGCGTACGCCTCCAGCGCCTTCGCGGCCGCCTCACACGCGTCCGCCGCGTGCAGCCACTTCGCCGGGTGCATCGTGAACTTCTTGCGGAACGCCTCGCCCGCCTCACCCCTCCAGTGCGAGGAGTCCAGCTTCCGCATCCCCTGCCCGACGCTGTCGAACGCCTTGTGGAAGTCCCGCAGATGCCTGGCACTGGAGCGGATCGCTCCCGCGTCACCGTGGATCAGCTCGTTTGCCTGGTCCGTTTCCTCCAGTTGCTGTTCGCCCGGCGTCGCGCCGAGGTCGGAGGCCCATTCGTCACCCAGGTCCTCCACCGAGTCCGCGAGGCCTTCGGCACCGACGTGATCCAGGCCCTGGCCGAGAACGTCGCTGCCCTTGTCGATGCCCTCACCGACCAGCTTCTTCCCGGCATCCCACTTGTCGCCGAGGCCGTCGAGGAAGCCGTTGATCCCCATCAGCCGGTCTCCCCGCCCTGCTCGGCCTGCTGCTGCGCGGAGGCCGCGCGCTCCTCGGCCGAGGGCCCGAACGTGGTGTCGAGGAACTGTTCGTACTGGCTGTCGTTGAGCCCCATCAGCTGCTGCGGACTCACCGGCACGGTCGGAGTGAACGGGCCGGAGGTCATCAGGTCCCGCGCGGCGTCGTTCCAGCCCTGCTTGCTGTTGGCCCACGCCTCCCGGAAGGACTCCCGGCTGTAATCGGGGTGGGTGTAGGCGTCGGAAGCGTCCTGGGCGAGCTGGGACCAGCTCTTGCCGGTGATCTCGTCCTCCGTGGCATGGGGGTTTCCGATCAGGGAGTTCGCCCCCACCTTGAGTGACCCCTCGACGTACTGGTCCAGCTGGAAGAAAGTGCCGGCCGACAGGCCCACGCCGTCGGCGAAGTTGTTGCCTTCCACGACCAGCGCGCGCACCCCCCACTCCCAGCGCTCGCAGAACGACGTGAACGCCGACATCACACCCTCGTGGCCCAGCTCCAGGCCCGTCAGGGTCAGTTCGGAGAAGCCGCGGCCGGCACCGGCCGTGCCGAACGCGCCGATCTCCTTCAGCTCGTCCAGGACCAGCGTGATCCCCTTGGCGATCTCGTCCAGCCCGACCGCCTGGATGTCCGGGCCGCCGCCGACCCGGCCCAGAGCCTTGTCCGTCATCGCACTTCCTCCCCGTTCGCGTCCCCGACGACGGCCACGGCATCCGGCACCACCCCGGCGACCGGCGGGAACAGCACGCCCTCGCCCTCATCGGCCACGTCCAGCGCCACCCCGCACGGCACCCCGGCCGCGGGCACCGCCACATCCAGCAACCTGGCCCCCAACACCCGCCGGTAGGGCCACTCCCGACCGCCTTGACCCCTCGCGACAGCAAACCGCGCCAGCGCGGCCTCGTCCGAGAAGGCGTAGATCCAGTGCACGCCACCGAAGTCGGCGGTCAGCGGCGCGTCGTCCTCGTCCGTCGGCACGACCACCGCCGTACGGCGGAACTCACCGAGAAGGACGGCGAAATCGCGACGCGCTCGAGCGATCCGAGCGGCATCCTCCCCAGTGACGGGGGCGGGGGGAGAGGGTGGGGTATCAGCCATCGTGGCTGGTGAACGACCAGCGGCAGCGGATGGCGGAGAAGCCGGGGTCGCCGATGCGCTCGGTTCCGTGGCGTTTGCCGACGAGGCCTCGGCCTCCGGTGACGTTCGCTCGGACTCCCGCATCGGCGTACCCGTCAGGGCCGCGTATTCCGCGAGTCGAGACCTGGGCAGGTCGGACGACGAGCCGGTGTCTCCCCCGTGATTCACCATGCCGGGATCATCACATCAGCACATTGTCTGTTGCAATCGGGGTTGTTGTGCTGTGGCCGGATTCATGAGGTGTGGTGCGGACGGCCCCGCCGCAACACCTCCACCCCCAACTCATCCGTCCCCTCAGGCGTGCCGTTGAGGCGGTGGACCACCACCCACCGCCCGTCCTCCGTGGCGCCCGCGAAGACGGACGCGTGGCGTGTGGCGCCGTTGTGCCAGTGGAGGGGGCCGGACGTCTGCCAGGAGGGGGCCGGTGGGCCGAGGCGGCGTTCGAGGACGAGGCGGGTCAGGAGGTCGGCCACCGCACGCGGCGTCGCCCACAGGCCGCCCGCCGGAAGGATCGCGCCGGTCATCGTCCAGGGCGTGCGGGGTCGGCCGAAGCGGCCGGGGGCAAGGAGGCGGCGGGAGGGGTCCGGGGTGGCGGTCACCTCCCGTACGCCCAGCGGGTCGAGGACGTACTCCGACAGCAGCTCCTCGTACGACGCCCCGGCCGCCTCCACCAACGCCGCGCCCAGCACGGCGTACCCGAGGTTGGAGTACTCCTCCGACGCCCCCGACGGCCGTACGGCGATGCTGTCGAGCCGGGGCAGCAGCTCGCGCAGCGCCCGCGCGTCGAAGGCGGCGTACGGGTCGCGGGCGGGGCCCGTGCCGGGTGGGAGGCGGGGCAGGCCCGAGGTGTGCTCGGCCAGGTGGCGGAGGGTGATGCCGGTGCCGGGTGGGACGGGGAGCCAGCAGTCGAGCGGGTCGTCGAGCGTCAGCGTCCCCGCGTGTGCGAGACGCGTAAGCGCCGTACCGGTGAGGACCTTCGTGAAGGAGCCGATCTCGACGAAGCGGTCCGTCGCGTGGCCGTCCGAGACGGCCGGGGGCGCCGTGCCGGTGAGGACGCAGGTCGGGACCGGCCGCTTCGGCAGGCGCACACCGGTCACTTGCCGGTGCCCACCGGGTCCACCGTGACCGGCTGGCCGGAGCCCTCCGTGACGGGGACGCTGATGTCGGTGGGGAGGGTGTGGGAGTGGGTCTCGTTCGGCGGGGTCACGACGAGCGTGGTGAACGTCGTGCCGCTGCCGCCGGAGGTGTTCGGGGGGTAGCGGAGGGTGAAGCGGGTCTCCTCACCCGGCTTCACCTCGACCGCGACCGGCGCGACGTCGCTGCGGGTCGCGCTGACCGTGCCGTCCTTGCCCTTGAGGTCCACGCCGGGGAAGCCCTTGAGGGTGCAGGTGGCCGAGCCGGTGTTCTTCAGGTGCACGGTCAGGATGCCCTCGCCCATGCCGTGGGTGGCGGTGAAGTCGAGATCGGCGGTCCGACAGCGCCCGCCGGAGCCGGACCCCGACCCCGAGCCCGACCCGGCCCCCGTACCGCCACTGCCCCCGCCCGCCCCCTCCGAGGGCGCCGCCGACGTCTTGCCGTCGCCCGAGCCACCGCCGCCCTCGGACGGCGTCGTCTGCGTCGAGCCCGACGAAGAGGCAGCCGGAGCCGCCGAGTCGTCGTCGCTGCCCTGGCATGCCGCCAACGACAGCGCGGCCGCGGCGGTGAGGGCGATGAGACTCAGCTTCTGGGTGCGCATGGGGGATCCTCCGTAGGACTCGGTCCGGTCCGCTCGCGCGGCCCTGCTCGGCCGGCAACGGATGAGAGCCGCGCGGCGCCGACGCCGTTCCCGCCGAAAGCCCGCTGGTACATGCCTGTTACAGGCGGATGCCCGTCAGGTCCTCCACGACCTGACGGGCCCTGCCGACCACCTTCACTTGCCGTGGTCCTCGGTGCCGTGGGTGCCCCCCAAGGGGCCCCGGTCACGCCGCCCGGTACCGGCCCGCCCTACGGCAGCCCATGCACATGCACCCCCACAGCCCCCGACCACGCGTTCCCCGCCGCCGCGTCCCAGTTCGTCGACCATGTCATCGCGCCCCGCAGGTCCGGGTACGTCCTCGACGGCTTGAACGTGCCGCAGTTGGTGGCCTTGGTCAGGCAGTCCAGGGCGTTGTTGACCACGGTCGGGGACACGTAGCCGCTGCCCGCCGCCCGGGTCGAAGCGGGCAGGCCCAGGCCCACCTGGGACGGGGCGAGGCCGCCCTCCAGCTGGATGCAGGCGAGGGCCGTGAGGAAGTCCACCGAGCCCTGGCTGTAGACCTTGCCGTCGCAGCCCAGCATGGAACCGCTGTTGTAGTACTGCATGTTGACGACCGTGAGGATGTCCTTCACGTTCAGCGCCGTCCGGAAGTAGGCGTTGGACGTGGACTGCATGTCGATCGTCTGGGGAGCCATCGTCAGGATCAGCGACGGCCCTGCCTTCGCGGACAGCGCCCGCAGCGCCTGTGTCATGTACGTGGCGTTGAGGCCGTTCTCCAGGTCGATGTCGACGCCGTCGAAGCCGTACGTCTGCATCAGGGAGTAGACGGAGTTCGCGAAGTTCGTCGCGGACGTGGCGTCGTTCACCGCGACCGTGCCGCGCTCACCGCCCACCGAGATGACGACCTTCTTCCCAGCGGCCTGCTTCGCCCGGATGTCCGCCTTGAACTGGTCGACCGTGTAGCCGCCCAGGCCCGCCGAGTCCAGCGTGAAGCTCACCGCGCCGGGCGTCGTCGTCGCGTCGGCGAACGCCACCGCGATGATGTCGTACGCCGCCTGCACGTCCGACAGCCGCTGCACCGTCGCCCCGTTGTTGAAGTTCTGCCAGTAGCCCGTCACCGCGTGCTTCGGCAGGCCGGTGCCGCCGCCCCCGCCGGAGGATGTGGTTGTCGCCGTCACCGCCGCCGACTTCGGCGACTCGCCCGCCGCGTTCACCGCCGTCACCTGGAAGCTGTACGACGTCGACGCCGCGAGGCCGCTCACCGTCGCCGACGTGCCGGTCACGGAGGTCACCTTCGTACCGTCGCGGTAGACGTTGTAGGACGCCGCGCCCGTCACCCCGTTCCAGGAGAGGGACACCGAGGACGACGTCGTGCCCGAGACCGTCAGGCCGGCCGGCGCTCCCGGCACCGTGGGGGCCGGGTCGCCGCCTCCGCCGCCGTCGGGGCCGTAGACCGAGAGGTCGTCGGCGTAGTAGGCCGCCTGGCCGTACCAGCCGTGGGTGTACAGCGTCACCGACGTCGTCGAGGAGCCCGTGGTGAAGGTGGTCGAGAGCTGCTTCCATGTCGCCGAGTCGGGCGTCCAGGTCGAGACGTCCGTCGTGCCCGTGCCCGTGACGCCCAGGTAGGCGTAGCCGCCCTGCACCCACGCGCTCAGCGTGTACGTCGAGCTGGGCTTCACGGCCACCGTCTGCGTGCACTTGGCGTTGTCCTGGCCGCCCGGCGTCGCCTTCAGGGCCGCCGTACCGCCGTGCACGGGGGAGGAGACGGTCGTACCGCTGTTCGCCGAGCAGGTCCAGCCGGTGAGGCCCGACTCGAAGCCCGCGTTCTTCACGTTGTTGACGTCCGCCGCCGAGGCCTGGCCGGCGCCGACGCCGGTGAGGGAGAGGGCGAGGGCTGCCACGAGGGTGCCCGCCCACAGGTGTCTGCGTCGGGACGGGGGCAGGGCTGGTGCGCGGTCCACTGGGGCCTCCGGGGGAGGAAGGGGGGAGGGGACACGGTGGCCACCGTTCGCCTCACACGTTGGTCCAGACCAATCCTGACTGTCAATAGGTCCAGACCAAATCCCCGGCCGCCGGGCCCCCTTCGGGAAGCGGTTGCGCAACCTGCCCCGATATGGCGCGACTTGTGCGCCGACAGTTCTCCCCCAGCTACGGAAACGCTGTTCTCCGGTCACAGGCGCGTGGATACAGTGCTCAGGTAGTCACGCAGTGAAGTCATCTCGGTGCACCGGCGTCACCCCAGGAGGCCCGGCACACCGACAGGCGTGGATGGGGAGCTGCGCGTGCCAACTGCCATTGCCGTGACCGGTGCCGACCTGGCACTGCCGGCGCAGGACGAGCGGACCCTGCCCGCGGCCGTTCTGGCGGACATCGACAGAGCGCCGCTGGAGCAGGCGCTCCTCGCCGTGCAGACACTCGTCGAGCAGCACGGTCACGTCATCGTCGTGTACTCCGGCGCCACCCCCGCGAGCGTCGAACGCCGGCTGCTCACCATCCGCTCCCTCCTGGAGAGCGACCGCATCGCCCTCTTCCGGCCCGACCTGCCCCCGCTCGCCGTCGCCGTCCTCGCCCGCCAGCTGCGCCAGCTCGCCTCCTGCGACCTCGGCCCGGGCGTCCTCGCCGCCGCCGGCCGCCTGCTCACCCACTACCTCCACGCCGGCGCGCTCCTCGGCACCCTCTCCCGCCTCGACCGCATCCCCGTCGACCTCAAGGCGCACGCCCGCTCCTGGGTGCCCGGCAGCCAGTTCGCCGTCCTCGCCCACCCCGAGCCCCGCGTCGTACGTCTCGGCACCCCCGATGCCCGCCTGCCCGGCCCCGACTTCGGCACCTCCCTGCTCGTCGCCAAGGGCCAGCTCCAGTCCGACTGGGTCGGCACCACCCTCGCCCCCGCCTGGCAGGTGCGCGGCCTGCGCGAGGCCCCGCTGCCCGCCGAGTCCGCCGACTGGTGGGGCACCGGCAAGGCGATCGAGTTCGTCGCCTACCTGCCCGACCTGTCCGTCCTCTACCAACTGGTCGCCTCCGTACGGCAGAGCGCCTGCCACTGGTGCGGCCTCGACGTCATCGGCGACCGCTGCGTGTTCTGCTCCGCGACCCCACCCGCCTACGGCGAGCTCCAGCCGTACGGCACCCACGCCCCCGTCGGCTGACGCCGAGAAGCCCCCCGCCCCGCCCACCCCCCCGATGAGGTTGCACGGTCCATGAACTCCCGTCAGCGCCGCGGCGTGATCCTCCTGCTCCTGTCGGTCCTGTGCGCCCTCGGCGCGTTCGCCGGCGTGCTCTCCGTCATCAACGACGTGAAGTCCAAGGTCGGCCCGGAGGTGACCGCGTACGAGCTGAGGAGCGACGTCAAGCCGTACACCGAGCTGACCGCGAGCCAGTTCAAGCAGGTGAAGATGCCCGAGCGGTGGCTGTCGAAGACCGCCGTCACCGACCTCGCCGAGATCCGCGGCAAGATCGCCGTCACCACGCTGAAGGCCGGCTCGCTCCTGCAGAGCGACATGATCGTCGACCGGCCCGCCCTCCAGCCCGGCCAGCAGGAGGTCGCCATCATGATCGACGCGGCGACCGGCGTCGCCGGCAAGATCACCGCGGGCGCCACCGTCAACGTCTACGCCACTTTCGAGGGCGAGAAGCAGGGCCAGCCCGACCAGTCCCGGGTCATCGTCACCGGCGCCCGCGTCATTGACGTCGGCCGGATCACCGCCCTCGAACCCGACGCCGACCGCCGCACCCAGCAGCCCACCGACGCCGTCCCCATCACCTTCGCGCTGTCCGCCCTCGACGCCCAGCGCCTGACCTACGCAGAGTCGTTCGCCAAACGCGTCCGCCTCGCCCTGGTCGCGCCCGGCGGCGACACCGGCATCCCCGACCGGGACCGGACGTACGAACTCGCCAAGGACAAGTGAGAGGCGGCCCGCATGCCCACGAGGATCCTCCCGGCGGTCGGCGACGCGGACGCCGTCCGGTCCCTCACCACCCTGCTCAGCCAGCTGCCCGACGCCGAGCCCGTCGCCCCCGTCGTCGACTCCACCCAGCTGGTCGACACCCTCGCCCGCCTCGCCGCCGAGTCGGTCGACGAACTGCCCGAGGTCGTCGTCGTCCACGAACGCATCGGCCCCGTCCCCGCCCTGGAGCTGATCCGCGAGGTCGCGCTGCGCTTCCCGGCCGTCGGCGTCATCCTCGTCACCACCGACGCGAGCCCCGGCCTGTTCTCCGCCGCGATGGACTCCGGCGCCCGCGGCCTGGTCGCGCTGCCGCTGTCGTACGAGGAACTCGCCAGCCGCGTCCAGGCCGTCGCCCAGTGGTCGACCGGCGTACGACGCCACCTCGGCCACGGCGGCGACGTGTTCACCGGCGTCGGCGGCACCGTCGTCACCGTCAGCGGCGCCAAGGGCGGCGTCGGCGCCACCGTCACCGCCGTCCAACTCGCCCTCGCCGCCCAGGCCTCAGGCCGCAGCACCGCCCTCGTCGACCTCGACCTGCAGACCGGCGACGTCGCCTCCTACCTCGACGTCCAGTTCCGCCGCTCGGTCGTCGACCTCGCCGGCATCACCGACATCACGCCCCGCGTCCTCGCCGACGCCGTCTTCCGCCACGACACCGGCGTCTCGCTGCTCCTCGCCCCCGCCGAGGGCGAACGCGGCGAGGAGGTCACCGACCGCGCCGCCCGCCACCTCGTCAGCGCCCTGCGCTCCCGCTACGAGGTCGTCGTCATCGACTGCGGCGCCCAGCTCGGCGGCGCCGGCGCCACCGCCGTCGAGATGGCCGACCGGGCCCTCCTCGTCACCACCCCCGACGTCGTCGCCGTGCGCGGCGCCAAGCGCGCGGTACGCCTGTGGGACCGCCTCCAGATCCGCAAGGCCGAGGAGACGACGATCGTCGTCAACCGGCACAGCCGCCATACGGAGATCCAGCCGCCGCTCATCCAGAAGATCACCGGCACCGGCGTCGCCGCCACCGCGATCCCCGCCGGCTACAAGGAACTCCAGGCCGCCGTCGACGCCGGCCGGCTGCACGAACTCGACCACAAGGGCGCGGTGAAACAGGCCCTGTGGACGCTGGCCGGCGAACTGGGCCTGGTCAAGTCCGTCGAGGGCCACCGCGCCGGCGGCCGGGGACGCGGCGACCGGGGCGCCGTGCGCTTCCGGGGGCGGAAGGAGGGCGGGGGATGAGGCGTCCACGTGGGGATCAGGGCCAGGTCACCATCGAGTTCCTCGGCATGACCCCGACGATCATCGTCACGCTCGTCCTGCTGTGGCAGTGCGTCCTCGTGGGCTACACCTTCACGCTCGCGGGGAACGCCGCCGACGAAGCGGTCCGCGCCGCCACGGCCGCCGAGCCCGGGGCACGCGGCGGCGCCTGCGCCCAGGCCGGCCTGGACAAGCTGCCGGGGGCCTGGGAGGGCGACGCCGACGTGGACTGCACGACCGGCGGCGGCTATGTGCGGGCCTCCGTCTCCCTGAAGGTGCCCGTCCTCTTCCCGGGCGTGATCGGCTTCCCGTTCACCGTGCACGGGGCGGCGGGAGCGGTGGAGGAGGAGACGGACTGAGATGCCGTACACATCGACACGGTGGAGGGCGCGCCGTCACGACGGGGGCCGCGACCGAAGCCGCGACCGTGGCCGTGGCCGCGACCAAAGCCGTAACCGTGACCGTGGCCGCGACCAAAGCCGTAACCGTGACCGTGGCCGCGACCGAGGACAGGTGGCCATCGAGTACCTGGGCTTCATCCCCGTCCTCCTCCTCGTCGCCCTCGCCGGCGTCCAGCTCGGCCTCGTCGCCTACGCCGCCCAGCAGGCCGGCACGGCCGCCCGCGCCGGTGCCCGCAGCGCCTCCCTCCAGCCGGGCACCGCCCAGCAGGGCTGCGCGGAGGCGGTGAGCGACTGGCTCGCCGGCGACACCAGCTGCTCCGCCGCCGAGCTGGGCGAGGAGGTCGAGGTCACCGCGACCGTGAAGATCCCGACCCTGGTCCCCGGCTGGCACTTCGACCCGGCACAACGTACGGCCGTCATGCCGCTCGACGACACACCGCTCGACGCACCCGGAGGGCAGGACGGATGAGCCTGAGGGCACGTATCAACTCCCCGGAGGAGCACGGCCGCAGGGGCGAGGACGGCCACCTGGTCGCCTCGTACCGCGCCAAGCTGCTGGAGGAGATCGACCTCGCCGAGATGGGCGCGTTGGCCGCCGCCGAGCGCCGGGCCCGGCTGGAGCGCGTCCTCGGCCACATCATCAGCCGCGAGGGCCCGGTCCTGTCGACCGTCGAGCGCTCCCAGCTGATCCGCCGGGTCGTCGACGAGGCGCTGGGCCTCGGCATCCTGGAGCCGCTGCTGGAGGACGCCTCCATCACGGAGATCATGGTCAACGGCCCCGACGCGATCTTCGTGGAGCGGGCGGGCCGCGTCGAGCAACTGCCCCTCCGCTTCGCCTCCGCCGACCAGCTGATGCAGACGATCGAACGCATCGTCTCCACGGTCAACCGCCGCGTGGACGAGTCGAACCCGATGGTCGACGCCCGCCTCCCCTCCGGCGAACGCGTCAACGTCATCATCCCGCCGCTCGCGCTGACCGGCCCGACCCTCACCATCCGCCGCTTCCCCCGCTCCTTCACCCTGCAGGAGCTGATCGGCCTCGGCTCGCTCGACGAGCACATGCTGTTCCTGCTGGCCGGGCTGGTGCAGGCGAAGTTCAACATCATCGTCTCCGGCGCGACGGGCACCGGAAAGACGACCCTGCTCAACGCCCTCTCGGGGCTCATCCCGAACGGCGAACGCATCATCACCATCGAGGACTCCGCCGAACTCCAGCTCCAGCAGAACCACGTCATCCGCCTGGAGTCCCGCCCGGCCAACGTCGAGGGCAAGGGCCGTATCACCATCCGCGACCTGGTCCGCAACTCGCTGCGCATGCGGCCCGACCGGATCGTGGTCGGTGAGGTCCGCGGCGGCGAGTCGCTGGACATGCTCCAGGCGATGTCCACGGGCCACGACGGCTCCCTGGCCACGGTCCACGCCAACAGCGCCGAGGACGCGCTGACCCGGCTGCAGACCCTGGCGTCGATGTCCGAGGTGGAGATCCCGTTCGTGGCGCTGCACGACCAGATCAACAGCGCGGTGGACGTCATCGTCCAGCTCACCCGCTTCCCGGACGGCGCGCGGCGGGTGACGGAGGTCGCCGTGCTCGACAGCCACGGCGGGGAGCCGTACCGCCTGGCATCGGTGGCCCGCTTCGAGGCGCAGCCGATGACCCCCGACGGCCGGGTGTACGGCAGCTACCGCCACCACCCGCTCCCGCGCCGCACGGCCGACCGCCTCTACATGGCGGGCCAGCCGATCCCGCAGGCCTTCGGGGTGGCGCACTCCGCGGACCAGCTGGCCGTACGAGAGGCGAGGTAGGAGACAGGTATCCGATGGACCTCAACACACTGATCACCCTCACCACCGGCGTCGCCCTGCTCACCTGCCTCCTCGCCGTCCTGGGCGTGCACGCGTACGCCCGCGGCCGGGCCCAGCGGGCGGCGCTGGTGGACCGCCTCACCTACACCCACCAGCTGCCTCCGGCGGGCCGACGGCGCCGCTTCCGCAACCTGGACCGCCGCCTGCGCCGCACCCGGCTGGGCCACCGGCTCGAACTGAAGCTGGCGGCGACGGGCCTGGACGTGACGCCGGGCGAGTTCACGGCGGCGATGCTGACGGCGGTGGCGGCACTGTGGCTGATCGGCCAGGCGGCGCTGGCGCCCTTCTTCGGCCCGATTGCGGGCCTGCTGGGTGTCTGGGCGGCCCTGCAGTTCCTCACCTGGCAACGCCAGAAACGCATCGAGAGATTCATCAACCAACTCCCCGAACTCGCCCGCATCCTGGCCAACGCCACCCAGGCGGGCCTGGCCCTGCGCGCCGCGATCGGCATGGCGGCGGAGGAGCTGGAGGCGCCGGCGGGCGAGGAACTGGCCAAGGTGAGCGACCAGTTGGCGGTCGGCATGTCGATGGAGGACGCGCTGGGCGAGCTGGCGGACCGCCTCCCGTCCCGCGAACTGGTCGTTCTGGTCACGACGCTGGTCCTGTCGAACCGAGCCGGCGGCCAAGTGGTGTCGGCACTGCGCAACCTGACGGAGACGCTGGAGGAACGCAAGGAGACCCGGCGCGAGATCCGCACCCAGCTCTCCCAGGTGAACATGACGTCGTACGCCGTCCCGGTGATGGGCATCGGCTCGTTGTTCCTGATGAACGGCGTCAAGGACGGCGCCCTGGACCGCATGACCGGCTCCCCGGTCGGCCAGGCGTGCGTGATCGTGGCGTTCGCGCTGTACGCGATCGGCTTCGTCCTGATCCGCCGTATGTCACGGATCGACGTCTGAGGGGGGGGCGGGACCGATGGAACTGACGGGCGGCGGGGTGGGACCGATGGGACAGAGGGGCGGCGGGCCCGATGGGACAGAGGGGCGGGGCGGCCCGATGGAACTGACGGCCGGGGCCGGCCCGATGGGACGGATGGGCGGGGCGGGACCGGTGGAACTGAGGTCCGGGGCGGGCCCGACGGAACTGACGGGGGGCGGGGCGGGACGATGGAACTGATGGGCGTAGGCCTGGCCCTGCTGATGGCACTGGCCGTGGCGGGCATCTTCACGGGCATCCGCATGTACCGCGCGGACGCCAAGCTCCCCGGCGACCTGGCGCTGGCCCTGGAGGTCGGCTCGACCCGCACGGGCGCGGTCGACTCGGTCATCGACCGCATGGGCATGCGCTGGGCCCCCGCGGTGCTGCGCCTGATGGGCCCGAACCTGGTGGCCCGGATCCGCCGCAAGATCGACCTGGCGGGCAACCCCGGAGGCCTGACCCTCGACCGCTACGCGGCGCGGCGGGCGGTGTACGGCGCCCTGGGCGCGCTGGGCTGCCTGGTCTTCCTCCTGCGCGGGGACTACTTGGTGGCGTTGCTGCTGCTGGCCTTCGGCGCCTTCTGGACGGAGGTCGGCATCTGGGCGGCGATCCGGGTGCGCAAGGACGTCATCGAGCGCACGCTGCCGGACTTCCTGGACGTCCTGGCGGTCGTGGTCAGCGCCGGCCTGGGCTTCCGTCAGGCCCTGGACCGGGTGGCCTCGCACTACGAGGGCCCCTGGGCCGACGAGATCCGCATCACGCTCCGCCAGATGGACCTGGGCATGAGCCGCCGCCAGGCCTTCGCGGAACTCCGCCGCCGCAACGACTCCGAGCAGGTGGCCATGTTCGTCACGGCCCTCCAGCAGGGCGAGGAACTGGGCGCCCCCATCGTCGACACGCTGGTCTCCATCGCCAAGGACATGCGCCGCACGGACGCCCAGAACGCCCGCCGCAAGGCGGCCCGCGCCGTCCCCAGGGCCACGCTGATGATCACGACGTTCATGGTCCCGGCGACGATGCTGCTGCTCGGGGCGGGCCTGCTGCTGGGGTCGGGGACGGACTTCGGCTCGATCACGGGGGAGTAGGGAGGCGACCTGAAGTGACAGAAGCAAACCCCCAAGCCCGTGTACTGCTAACGGATTTCGCAATCTCGCTTTCGCAAATGCAACCACATATGGGAGAGTGGTCGCCGTGTCGGTCGAGGTCTCGGCCGAGCGGGAAGGGAGGGGCGGAGACCATGAGCAACAACGACAGCCACATTTCCGCCAAACTCCCGCGCCCCGGCGCCCCGATGAACGTCGCGAAGTCCCTGAGCACGGCACGTGTCCGTGCCCGGGGCCGAGGTGGTCGCCCATGACCCAGCGACGGTTTTCAGCCGGGGCACGGCCCCTGACCCAGGATCCCTCTGGCCTCCCGGGCATTCCCGCATACGTTTTTCCCGAGACTTCTCCCAGGACCCGCGAACCCAGCGCCCACCGATCGCCCGACACCAGAGGGGAACACCATGAGCAACTGGATCAACTCCACGACCACGTACCTCAAGAACCGCGCCGCGAGGGCCGCGAGGGGGGACGGGGGGCAGACCGCGGTGGAGTATTTGGGGATCATTGCGGTGGTGGTGGCGATTGTTTTGGCTATTACGGGGACGGATATCGGCAACACGATCTACACGGCGATCACCGACAAGATCAACGAGGTCATCGGCGGCTGATCGGCCCCCGGGTCTACGGCGACACAGGGCAGGCTTTCCCCATCTACCTCACCGTTGTGGGAGGCCTGCTCCTGCTTGCGCTCGCCTACTTCGCGGTGGGTCAGGCTGCAGCCAACAGAAACGGGGCCCAGACAGCTGCCGACGCCGCGGCCCTTGCGGCAGCCCTGGACACTCGGGATCAGCTCGCGGGGCAGTGGCTGAAGGATTTACGCGACCCGGAAAAATGGCAGGCCATCTTCGACGGCAATGTCGCGGTGACCCCTTCCTGCTGGCGTGCGTACCAACTGGCGGAGCAGAACGACGCCCACGCGCAGTGCACGCCCACGGGACTCCTGAGCTACAGGGTCGAGGTCGAGACGAACAAGGCCGTCGGTGATTCAGTGATTCCGGGTACGGAGTCCCAGCACGCCAAGGCGACGGCCAACGCCGTGATCGAGCCGCTCTGCGGGCTTCCTGCTGATGGAGCCCAGAGCGATGAACTGCCCCGGCTGGCGTGCAAGGACAAGGAGTGGGAGCTTGATCCGGATGCCCCCGCGGATCGGCTGCCGAAGCCCCAGGATCTCTTCGACGTCCACTTGGCCGACTGACAGCGAACGACAAGTGATGAAGGAAGCGGAGCGATGAGTGTTCGGTTCACTGCGAAGGCCCGTAGGGGGATCGTCGCCCTGACTGCTGCAGCTGGACTGGTCATCGGTGTGGCCGGCTGCAGTGGGGGAGATGGGGGCGGTGACGACAAGAAGCCCGACTCCACGAGATCCGCTTCGAGGGAGTCAGGTTCGAACCCCTCCGCTCAGGAGGGGCAGTCGGAAACCCCCCTGGCGGAGCTGAAGGGGTCGAGTGGACTGATCTTGCAGATCACCTCCGCACAGCGCGACTCCGCCGGCGGTTTCGTCACCGTGAGCGGCAACATCAAGAACGACGGCGCTCAGCGGATCACCATCCCTCCGGCGGTGCGGGGCGACGAAACAGAAATCCTGCGCCACGGCATGTCCCTGGGCGGCGCCACGCTCATCGACGGCAAGGAGAAGAAGCGGTACTACGTGCTACGGGACACCGACGGGCGTCCTCTGACGACGACCGGTTTCTCATCCATCCGGCCGGGCGAGTCAGTTGCGGTGTTCATGCAGTTCCCGGCCCCACCTACCAGTACGACGGACGTGACGTTCCAGCTGCCGACCTTCGCCAGTGGCACGATCCAGGTCTCCGGGTGAGGCCGCAATGACCCGCATCCGAACGCACTACCTCACCACCACGGCCACCCTCCTCCTCACCACCACCCTCTACGCCCCCGCGGCCCACGCGGACGACACCCCGAGCGTCCCCCCAGGCACCGAACCCACCGCCACAGCCCCCGTAAAAGTCGACCCCAACGACCCGGACCTGAAACTCCCCGAGGGCGCGACCCTCGCGGAGCCCAAGGTGCTGGACATCAAGTCGGTCGTGGAGGACCAGTCGGGAGACGAACGCCGCGAGGACACCAACGCGGACGTGAAGTTCGCGCTGCAAGCAGAGGTCCTCTTCGGCAAGGACAGCGCAAAGCTGAGCGCAGACGCCCGGGCGCGCATCAACGCCATAGCGCAGGAGATCAAGAAGCAGAACGCCACCCGCATCCGCGTCTTCGGCTTCACGGACAACCTCGGCTCCTCCGCCCACGGCGACGTCCTCTCCAAGCAACGCGCCAACGCCGTACAGGACGCCCTGGACGGAGACCTGAACGACCCGAACATCACCTTCGAGGTCCGCGGCTACGGCGAGCAGTACCCGATCGCGTCGAACACGACGGAGGAGGGCCGCAGAAAGAACCGCCGGGTGGAGGTGACCTTCCCCCGAGGGGAGAGCTGAAAGCCGAGCCAGCCCTGGCCACCGGGGCGCCTCACAGCACCACGTCCTCCCCCACCCCCAGCGGAAGCGCCTCATAAGCCGCTTCCACCGAAGCCGCTTCCAGGAAACGGTCCAACTCCCCGGGCCGGCTGCTGTAAAAGCCGTCGATGCGGAACCCGTCGTAATGGATGGGAATGGCGACCTTGGCCCCCAGCAACCGGGCGGCCACGGCCGCATGCTCGGCGTCGAGCGCGGCCGGATACGGACTGGGCGGCTGACAGTGCGGAAAGCACAGAGTAGGCCCATTGATGGGCGTCAGTACGGCGTCGAAGGGCCCGTACCGGTGCGCGGCCCGCCACCAGTAGCCGTGGAACATGCTGTCCCCGAGGTGGATCACACGCTTGCCGCCGGCCTCGACGGCCCATGACACCTGGGGATCGCCGAGAGCGTCGACAGCGGGCACGGCGGCGATGGTGAAAGGCCCGATCGTAGTGGTCTCCCACAGGCCCATGGCCCGCCGCGGAAGCGCGAACGCGGCGAGCTCACCCTCGGCCTTGAGGGTCCACAGATTCTCGTGCTCGTCACCCCCGAACGACTCGGGATGCAGCACGGGCGCGCCGGAGCGCAGCGCCTTGGCGAGCGCGCCGGCATCGGTGTGATCGCGATGCAGATGAGTGCAGAGCCCGGCGACCACGTCCCCCTCGGCCCGCGGCCGGACGACCGTAGGCAGAGGTGCGTTCAGCGATGTCCCTTCCAGGACCCCCTCGGGCCGCCCGAGGAGGTCGATGACGAGACTCTCGCCCTCCGCCTCGATCTCCACCCCGGCCCAGCCCAGCCAACGGATACGCATACCAGCCCCCTTCGTTTACCGTACGATCGTTCGCTAAATTAGCACACGACCGTTCGCTAAACTGCTCCGTATGAGGAAATCCGCGGACGAGGCCCGCCGCACCCGCGACCGCATCGTCGGCACGGCGGTACTGCAAGCCTCCACCGAGGGCCTGTCAGGCCTCACCATCGGCACGCTGGCCGAGTCGCTGGGCATGAGCAAGGCGGGAGTGGTGGGCCCGTTCGGCTCAAGGTCGGAACTCCAACGAGCGACGCTCCTACGGGCGATGGACATGTTCACGGAAGCGGTAGTGACACCGTCCCTCGCAGCCCCACCCGGCCTGCCCCGCCTCCGATCCCTGATCGACAGCTGGTGCGCCTACCTCGCCGACAGCCCGTTCCCCAACGGCTGCTTCGTCACCGCGGCGTCCTGCGAACTGGACGGCCGGCCAGGCGAGCTGCGTACCCACCTTCGCGACGCGGTGACCCGCTGGCGTACCTTCCTCCACGACCAGATCGCAACGGCGCAGTCGGCGGGCGACATCCCCACGACCCTCACCCCCGACGCCCTCGTCACGACTCTGACCGGCATCGCCATGTCGGCCAACCAGGAGATCCAACTCCTCGCCGACCCCACAGCGGCAGACCGCGCCCGAACCCTCATGCACGCCCTGATCTCCGCCTTCTCGGACAAGGCCGAACACTAGGACTTGTCCGGTCGATCATGTCCGGAGTCAGTTGGTGAATGAGTCGCCTTTTGGCGTCGACGCACTCACTCGGCGTCGGTCCCTTGCTCACGCTAGCCGCTGTTCAGCCAGCGGAGGCTGGCGATCACCCCCAGCAGCAGAGCCGGGCTGACACACCACCAAGGCAAGACCCGTCGAACCGAGGGCAGCAGCCGAATCCCGGCCACCGCTGCCGCGGCGCCCACGGTGAGCGAGCACGACAGGGTGATGCCGCCGTACGCGTCCTCGTCCCAGGTGCCGGACGGACGAACGGTCAGTGCGGTCCAGCAGAAGTACGCGGCCATAAGGGTGAGCAGAAGCAGCGGTACGGCAAGGACAAGCCGGAGACAGCCACGGTCGTCCTCTGCCTCACGAGAACTGGTCATCCGTGAAGTGTGGCCGCCTCGATCACCACGCGGACACCCGCACGCAACCCCCACCCCGCCATGGCCCCCGCCTCCGCCTCCAGCACATGCCGGGCCCGCAAGCGGGGCCGCCCGAGTCGCCCAGGCCGCATGGTCCGCACGGCGATGACCCGCAACCGCCGGTCCAGGTAAGCCACATCGATCGGCATGCGCATACGGAAGGTGTGCACACTGTTGGCCGGCGACAGAAGCAGGGCCCCGTCAACCGACTCGCGCCCCAACAACCCTTTGGTACGGGCACGATAGGAAGCGGCGATCTCCAACGGAACCAGGACCACCCCTCGCTCACCCCCCTCCACGACCAACGTCCCCAACCCGTCCCGCCACCGTCGCGCCACGCCCACCGCCCCCTGCCTCCTCCGCGCCTGCGTGCCGACCGTAGCCACTTCGTTACGAGCCTGGGGCAGTCGCCTGGTAGACCTGTTGTGATACGGGCTGGAAGTCAACCGCGGTGGCCGAATGCTCACCGGTCACCACGCCACCCACCACACGACTGACACAGCTGATCGCTAAAGTAATGGGTGCGGTCTTGTCTGATCCGAAGACCGAACGGGGAACGGGGAGGTACCGGTGCTGCCGAGCGATAGCGGTGGATCGACGACGTCGAGCGCGACGGGCGGATCCTGGGTGTCCAACATCTTCGACACCGCAAAGAACGCGGTCCAGGACATCCAGACCGAGTTCACGTCCTTCACCAAGTTCCGGCAGCGGATCGACGAGCTGATCCGCGACCTCAAGGAGTCGCAGGCGGGTCCGAAGAAGGTGGGCGAGGACCAGGTGTCCCGCACCCAGTTCGGCGGCGGCGACAACTCCTGGGTCGAGGCGGCGGGCCTGCACAAGTCGTACGAGAAGGTCATCACCGACCTGGAGTCGTTCTCCAAGCTGCTCGGCGACTGCATGGAGGCCATGTCCATCGCGGTCCTCGCCTCGCACAAGGGCTACGACAACATCGACGACGACGTGCGCAGGCGCATGGCCGCGATCAACGCGGAGACGACGAAGCACTACGGCGGTCCGTACGACCCGGAGCACGCGAAGAACCACGGCGCCCACAGTGGCGGCACCGGAGGCGGCCAGCAGCCGCCCGCCGGTGGTGACACGGGCGGCACGATCTGACGCGGATGCACGGACGACGGGAACGGGGAGACAGCTGATGGCAGGCAACGGATCCGGTGGCGCCACGCCCTTCGAGGGCATGAGCCACGAGCAGATGCTGGCA
This sequence comes from Streptomyces griseosporeus, assembly GCF_014656055.1. Taxonomy (GTDB): domain Bacteria; phylum Actinomycetota; class Actinomycetes; order Streptomycetales; family Streptomycetaceae; genus Streptomyces; species Streptomyces griseosporeus. Next base: position 833,844 of record NZ_BNBR01000003.1, on the reverse strand, counting down.
TGGCTGGACCAGGCCAACAGTGGCACGGTCGAGGGCGCGGCCGGCAAGCTGCGCAAGGCGGCCACGGAGATCCGCTCGATCGCGGAAGAACTGAAGATCCGCCCGCAGTGGGTGGAATGGAAGGGCGAGGGCGCGGACGCCTTCCGCGTCTGGGCGGGCGACCTCGCCAACTCGGCTCACCGCCTTGCCGATTTCAGCGAGGACTCCGCGAAGTGGCTGCACACCGCCGCCACCGCGATCTCGCAGGCCCAGACGTCCATCCCGCGCGACAAGCCGACCGCCACGGCCAACCTCGACGCGGCCCGCGCCAACCACAACGACCCCGACGCCGCCGCGGTCGCCTCCAAGTCCACTGCCGAACTGGCGGCCCTGAAGGCCAACCAGGAGAAGGTCCGCCTGGAGGCGGCGGCCGAGATGCGCAAGCTGGCGCAGTCGTACGACCAGTCGTCGACCCAGATGGACAAACTGGAGCGCCCTAAGTTCCCGCCGCCGCCTTCGCAGTTCGTACCCGGCCACGACGAGACGTGGCAGGACCTGCCGCGCACTGGGGGCTCCGGTGACGCGAGGACCGGAGGAGCCACGGTGGGAGGCGGCGGATCCACTGGAGGTGGATCCGTTATCGGGCATGCATCGGTGCCAGGACGACCGAGCGAGGCAGGGTCCCCCGCGCACGTTGTGCCCTCCGAAACCCACCGGCCTCCTGCCAATGTCGACCGCCCCACGCGCGTCGAGATCGACTCCGTCAATACGTTGCCCGAGACGCACCGTCCGGCTCCAGGACCCACCACTGGGCCGACCACGGGGCCCGCACCGGCGCGGCCTGAACCAGTTCTTCCTCCATCCGTCACGGGCATGATCCAGCCAACTACCGGTCGCGGTGGACGTATGCCCACTGTCCCCGGCGGGACAGGCAGACAAGTCGGCGGACGCTCGCCGCTCGCACCCGGTCAGGGAACCGCTGGAGTGCCGCGCGGGCGTGGCGTGACGGGAAGCGGGCAGTTCCCCCATGGGCCGACGTCCGGGACTCCCGCAAACAGGACGCTCCCTGGTCAAGGGGTGGGCCGCAACCTTCCCTCCGCCACCGGAGCCACCGGACGGCCGACCGGCCCCGGCGTCACGGGAGGGCGGCCGACGGGACCGGGCGTCACTGGCGGGCGCCCAACTGGTCCTGGTGTGAACGGACGTCCCACGGGGCCGGGCGTGGCCAATGGGCGTCCCGCCGGCCCTCGTGTCACCGAAGGCCGACAGACCGGTCCGGGCGTTGTCGGGGGCCGTCCAAGTAATACGGTCGCGGGGGGACGGCCGGGCGGTCCGGTCGGCCCGGGAACTCCGGGCGGGCGGCCAACAGGCCCCGCCGTCAACAGTGGACTTCCCACCAACCAGGGTGTTGCCGGGGGCCGCCAGACCTCCACGCCTTCTGCGGGCACAGGCCGTCTGCCCGGCGGGACGGTCGTCGGCGGCGAGCCGACCAGCAGCCGTGGAGGCACTGGAACCGGACGCCCCTTGTCCACCCCGCAGAGCGGCGTCGTCGGTGGCGCTCCACAGCACACAGGTCGGGCACCTGTCCGTCCGGGCGCTCCTGTGCCCTCTGCTCCGACGCGCGGTGGAATCGCCGGCGGTACGCCGAGTGACGGCGCCAATCACGGAAACGTACGTCGTGCCACTGGCCTGTCCAGCACCCCACAGCAGGGCAAGAGGCAGCAAGAGACGGACCGGCGCAACGGCGCGCAGCCGGCCGACGACTGACGCAGAGCGAGAGCACGAAGGGGATTACATGCCCACCAACAGGACAGGACACGGCTGGCTCAAGGTTCTGACCTCATCGGTCGCAGGCCTCCTGCTGGTGGGCGGTACGGGAACAGTGGCCCAAGCCGACTCGGTCCGATCGATGCAATGGCATCTGGACGCCATGCACGCAGAGGAGATGTGGCGGACGAGCACCGGCAAGGACGTCACGGTCGCCGTGATCGACAGTGGGGTCGACCCGAACAACCCCGACCTCAAGGGCCGTGTGCTTGACGGACTGGACCTGGCATCGAAATTCCGGAGTGGTGACGAGCATACGGATATCGATGGCCACGGCACCGGTATGGCGGGTCTTATCGCGGGCACCGGAAAGGGCGGCGCGTACGGCCTCGCTCCGGGCGCGAAGATCCTGCCTGTGCGGCTGCCCGGAGCAAACGACCTCAGCGGCTTCGCAGGACCGTCCTATCTGAGCAAGGCCATTCGCTACGCGGCCGATTCGGGCGCCAGAGTCATCAACATCTCCAAGGGCAGTCCGGTTCGCAGTCCAGAACTCGACGCGGCCGTGAAGTACGCCATCGATCACGGTTCCCTCCTGTTCGCGGCTGTCGGTAACAGCGGTGACGAGGGCAACGCCGTCGAGTACCCGGCAGCCACGCCCGGCGTCGTCGGCGTGGCTGCTGTGGGCAAGGACCTGCGGCGGAGTTCGTTCTCTCAGTACGGCCCACAGGTGGACATGTCGGCACCCGGTGAACAGATGGTGCATGCCTGCGGAGGCAAGACCGGCCTGTGCAAGACCGACGGCACCAGTGACTCCACCGCGCTCGCCTCCGCCAGCGCCGCCCTCATCTGGTCCAAGCACCCGACCTGGACCAACAACCAGGTCCTCCGGGTCATGCTGAACACCATCGGCGGCCCCACCGACGGCGCCAAGCGCAACGACTCCATCGGCTACGGCATCGTCCGCCCCCGCATCGCCCTCCAGAATCCCGGCGACCCGGGCCCGGCGGACGTCTACCCGCTGCCCGACCTGAAGGCGGCGGAGAAGACCACGCCCCCGTCGGCGGACGCCTCCGCGTCCCAGGGCGCCGGTGCGCCGGCCAAGGGCGATGACACCGGCGCGAATGCCTCAGCCGCGAAGGACTCCGGCAACAGCACCGTGTGGATCGCCGTCGGCGTCGCCGCGGTCGTCCTGCTGGCAGCCGTGGTGGCAGCGGTCGCCATCAGCCGCAAGCGGCGCCGCCAGGTCCCGCCGCCCCCGCCGTCGGGCATGCCGATGCAGCAGACGCCGTACGGGGGGTGGCAGTTCACGCAGCCGGGAGCGGGAGGCACCCCGCAGGGCGGTCCGGTCGATCCTGGACAGCCCCGCTGACGTGACCGGGTCACCTGAGCGGCTTCTCAAGCCGACTCGACACTCAATCAGAACAGATGGGGAATCCATCCATGACAGGAACCCGAGCGAGCCATTCTGAAGGTGGCTCGTCCGCGGAGCCGGTAGGGATGCGTCTCAATCAGCTCCCTGCCGATGTAACGGGTCCCACGGGGTTCGGACCGAACCTCGCCTCCTCTCCGGCGGAAAAGAAAGCCGCAGCCCAGGCGATCGAGGATCACATCGAGCCCGGTACGACTAAAGCCGGTCGATGGGCGGATCACGATACCGAAGCGGCTGTAAAGGCATTTGGCCCCAAGGATGGTGAAGGATGGTTGACCTCGGGAGCTCTGAAGAAGGCGCACAAGACGTGGGGTGATCAGGTGAGAAACCTGTTGAACCGCCTTGGTTCGGACAAGGACGCCTTGCGTAACAGCAACATTGTTCTCACGGGTACAGACCTCGGTATAGGGTCCACAGTCCGTCAGTCATCCACGCTGGACCAGTACTGACTGTGATCTTTTGACCTTCTAGAGCCCTCCCTCCTCTTCTGCCCAGGGACTACGCATGCCCAGCTACCACGAGATTATGGAAACCGATCTGTCAGCGCTCACCACGGCTGCGGACCGGTGGGACGGTATGGCGGCGGAATTCGCCAAGCAGGAGAAGGCATACCGGCGGGATGTGCACAAGATTTCCATGGGCACGACGTGGACCGGCTTGAGTGCCGACGCGGCTAACGCTCGGTTTGACTTCACCCTCCAGGAGTTTCAGTACGCCCAGACCGAGGCAAAGGCTGTCGCAAAGCTGCTGCGTGATGCGCACGGACAGTTTGTTGAACTTCGCGGCAAGCTGAAGACGGCTCGGCAGGAGGCCATCGAAGCCGGCATGAAGGTTTCGGATCAAGGCGTGGTCAGTCTGGATATCGACAAGATGTCCGAGGACGAGCGCAGGGCCTTGCATCACGACCCCGGTTATATGGAGGCCGTGCGGTCGTGGCAGGAGCACATTAATCAAGCGGTTCAGAACGTGACAGACGCGGACGCGGGTGTCGAAGTCGCCCTGAAAGCAGTCGTGATCGATTCGGATGTTGTCCCAGGCGGTTTCAACGGTGCCGCTGAGGGAGACATCGAAGTTTATGAGGGGCAAGAAGCAGAGGAACTGCTTGAAAAGCTGAGCGACGGCGGCCGGCTCACGGACAAGGAAATCGCCGAGCTCAAGCGTGCGTTCCGCGACAACAGCGGTAATCAGGAGTTCTCTCGCACAGTCTTGGATGGTCTGGGCGCGGGTGGCACGATCAGGTTGACGAATGAGCTGAACGATCTCGTTCACTTCAGGGGCGGTAGTCGAGTCAGTGACTACGAAGAACTCGAGACGGGGCTGGCCAACAGCCTTGCTTCCGCGACCAAGGACACCAAGTCCCCTTGGTACCAGGAGTGGCGCAAGGAGATGCGCAAGGCCGGGGTCGAGCGGTACGGAACTGATGCGCAGGGTGTTCGCCTTGACAAGGCCGTGGGATATCAGTCGCTCGTCACTCTCATGCAGAAGGGCCACGGGTATTCGCGTGGAATGCTCGAAGACCTGACCGACGACATGATTGCGGCGGAGAAGAAGGACTCGGACATCTGGCGGCTGAAGGGCGAGTACAGCGGTAAGCAGGGTGGCTGGTTCGCCAACGACCCCGTGGACGGGATGCTCGGCATCATGAGCCACGACCCCGGTACGTCGGCCGATTACTTGAAGTCGGACGCCCGGATGAAGTACCTCATGCAGGAACGTGACTGGGACGTGGTTCTGCATGAGCGTGAGGGCCCCAAGGTCAGCACCTACGCGCCCGGGCTGGACGGCGACGACAGGGTGGGATTCGGAGCAGCTCTCCAGGCAGCGGCGACCGGGGTCGACCCCTCCGACCCGAATGCCCACTTCGTCCACCATAGGCCGGACAACGACAAAGTCTTTGCGTCGGCGTTCAACTATCTGGCGGACGCTGGTGACAAGTTCCCGCCGTCTCTTCGAGAGCCGATGGCGGCCATGCTGGTCAACAGAGGTGACACCGTCCATGCCTCAATGAGCGGCATCGCTATGGGGGATTCGCCACTGGATCAGACCAAGCTGTTCGAGGTAGCAAAGCAGGTGTCCAAGGATCAGGACGCATATGGTGTCCTGAACGGCGGCCTGAATCAAGCAATGGTGGCTGATATTCACAGCGACCGCTCGGATTCGACTGATTCGCTGATCAGGGCTGGGCGTACGGTGGGATTTTTGGAAGAAGCGCGTCTCGAGGCTCAGGGGGATCCCAAGACGGCCGATTTTGAGGCCAAGCCCATCTTCGACAAGGCCATCAGCTACATCCCTGTTGCCAGTGATGATGTACAGCAAGGCTTTGACTATGTGACCGGGAAATGGCTCGAAGATGAGCAGAAGAGGCTTGACGATCAGCAGACGCAGGAAAATATCAAGGCTTACGAGAACAGAAACGGACAGCTGGTCGCTCTCGCGAACGAGTGGAGCAGCGTGCACTCAGGTGATCGCTCCCAGCTTGAAGCTCAAGCCGACATCAACGTGCATGCGCAGGCCGGGCTGGAACACGCCAAGGGTGTTTCCGGAAAGGTTTCGAAGTGAGGAGGCGTGTGCGTATGCGCGCCTCGGTGGTCCTCGTCGTCGCTTTGTCGACTCTCGCCCCATCCTGCGGTAACTCATCAGACGTAGAGGTGCCACAGGCTATTTGTGGAACGCGCATCGACCCTGATCTCACTCGTCCTCTGCTGACCTCCAAGGATGACCTTCGTGAGTCCAGCAGGGTGGACCGCGCGGAGGCGACGTCGGGTCCCTGTACAGTCCTGTCGAAGGACGACCCAGTGCTTGAGTTTCATTTCTATTGGGCGGATGATGCGCCAGATCTCGAGCGCCTGGCGAGGAACAACGAGCCGCTCGGCGTAACAGAAGTGCGGAACGGCACGGTAGTCAAGGGCATGCTCATCGGTGACAACGGAGCGATTGCCACGAGCCCATGTCGGACTCAGGCCGGAAAGCACTTCACTCTCGCTTTGCAAGTGTCCGAGCTGCGTGCGGATGACCGAAGCCGCCGCACGGAAATCGAGGACTTCATGCGTTCCTACTTCCCGGCCACGCTCAAGACAATGCACTGCTCCTGAGGACCACCCACCACTGTCCGACAAAGCAGTTGCCGCTGTCCGCGCGACGGGCTACCAACTCTCCATGACAACTCTCGGTGCCATCATCCGCCCGCAGCTTCCCCCCGAGCGGTTCCGGGGTCTCGTTCAGCTTGCCGATCGGGCTGGGCTTGAGGAGGTGTGGCTGTGGGAGGACTGCTTCCTTGAGGGTGGGGTGTCCAGTGCTGCTGCCGCGCTCGCCTGGACCGAGAACGTTCGGGTGGGGGTCGGGCTGTTGCCCGTTCCGTTGCGGAACGTTGCCATCGCCGCCATGGAGATCGCCTCGCTGCAGCGCATGTTCCCTGGGCGGGCCCGTGTCGGCGTCGGGCACGGGGTGCAGGAGTGGATGGGGCAGGTGGGGGCCCGGGTCGAGTCGCCCGTGACGTTGTTGCGGGAGTATGTCGAGGCTCTGCGGGCGCTGTTGAGGGGGGAGAGGGTTTCCGTGCAGGGGCGGTACGTCAGGCTTGAGGACGTGCAGCTCGGGTGGCCGCCTCAGGAGGCCGTCGAGGTTCTTGTGGGGGCCGTCGGGCCCCGGACCGTGCGGCTGTCGGGGGAGGTTGCCGACGGGACCATCCTCAGTGAGGTGACGCCGGCCGACGGGGTGCGCAGCGCCGTGCAGTTGATCGCCGAAGGGCGCGCGGCGAGTGGGCGGGGTGGCGAGCATGCCGTCGTGTCCTATCTGCTCGCCGCCACCGGGGACGGCGCCCATGACCGGCTCCGTGCCGAGGTCGAGGGGAAGGGGCTCGGGGACGTGGCCGGGCTCGGGGTCGCCGGGGATGCCAAGGCCGTTGCCGAGGCCGTGTTGCGGCTGGTCGATGCCGGGGCCGACACCGTCGTACTCGAACCGACCGGGGACGAGCCCGACCCCGAGGGGTTCCTGCGGTTCGTGGCCGAGGAGGTTCGGCCGCTCGTCCCCTAGGGCTCGCGCCTGGTCCCCTGATGCTCGGCCCTCGTTCCCTGAGGCTCGCCGCTCGTCCCCCTGAGCCCGGCGTCAGGTGCGTGGGCGGTCGCCCGTCGCGCCGTCGATCAGTTCCCGCACGATGTCCATGTGGCCCGCGTGCCGTGCCGTCTCCGTGAGCATGTGGGTCAGGACCCAGCGCAGGGAGACCGTGCGGTCCGGTTTCCAGGGCGGGGCGCCCACCGCGTCCAAGGGGAGTTCCGTGATGACCGCGTCCGCGGCGGCCCGGGCGCGGGCGTAGAAGGCGAGGAGGCCGGCCGTCGTCTCGTCGGCCGTCGCCCGCATGTCCTCGTCCGTGTAGGGGTCGAACCACAGCGGCTCCCGTTCACGGCCGAACGTCTCCACGAACCAGCCGTACTCCACCGACGCCAGGTGCTTCACCAGGCCCAGCAGGCTTGTGCCGGACGGGGTCATCGGGCGGCGGGCCGCCTCCTCGTCCAAGCCCTCCAGCTTCCACACCACCGCGTCGCGGTGGCTGTCCAGAGCCGCGAGGAGGGTCGTCTTTTCGTCGCCTTGGGCGTCCGCAGTCGTCATGCGCGGAAATTAGCAGCAGCCTCTGACATCGCCCTGTCATCATCATGACCATGCCTACACCGCACGCCCCGGACCACGGCGACCGCAGCTTCGACGATCTCGTCGCCGAAGGCGTCGCCGTGCCCACCGAGGGGTGGGACTTCTCCTGGTTCGAGGGGCGGGCCAGCGAGGAGCGGCCCTCCTGGGGGTACGCCGTGTCCATGGCCGGGCGGATGGCCGGTGCCCGTGCCGCGCTCGATCTGCAGACCGGGGGCGGGGAAGTGCTGGACTTCGCCCTGGGGCGCGCCGGTCGTACGCCGCCCGTCGCCGTCGCCACCGAGGGGTGGCCGCCCAACGTCGCCAAGGCCACCGCCCTCCTGCGGTCGCGCGGCGTCGCCGTCGTCGCCGCCGAGGAGGACGCCCCGCTGCCCTTCGCCGACGGGGCCTTCGATCTCGTCGTCAGCCGGCATCCCGTACGGCCGCAGTGGGAGGAGATCGTGCGGGTGCTGGAGCCGGGCGGGACGTACTTCGCGCAGCATGTCGGGCCCGCGAGTGTCTTCGAACTCGTCGAGTATTTCCTCGGGCCGCTGCCCGAGGAGGTGCGCTCCAAGCGGCATCCCGACCGTGAGCGGGCCGACGCCGAGGCCGTGGGGCTGGAGATCGTCGACCTGCGGGCCGAGCGGCTGCGGATCGAGTTCCACGACATCGCCGCCGTCGTGCACTTCCTGCGGAAGGTCGTGTGGATGGTTCCCGGGTTCACCGTGGAGGCGTACGAGCCGCAGCTGCGGGCGCTGCACGAGCGGATCCGGGACGAGGGGGCGTTCGTGGCGCACAGCACCCGGCATCTCTTCGACGCGCGTAAGCCCCGGTAGGACCCCGGTAGGAGCAGGGCGGGGGCGGTTTCCACATCGTTATCGGGGGCGGCTGGTTTTTCGGGCAGTCCTTCGCATAGGTTCAGACCAAGGTAATTCGCGTGAGCAAAGCTGCGCGGGCGGCACCGCGCAGTGGAGGGGGCTGCGCGGTGCCGTCACCCACCGAGCAAGAGCGCCGCGCCGTAAGTCCGAGGCCGTGAAGCGCCGTCGCCGTCAAGCACGCGCGCGGGACGCGTAGTCCGTCGGGGGGACCCCCGGGGTGGCGCGCTGTACCGGCCGCCGTACGGGTCCGGAATCGTCCGAAAACCGAGAAGCCGCTGCGTCCGGGCCCTCTGCCGGCTGTCCGGAATCCGTTCTCGGTCTCATCGCGGCGTCGTCATTCGGTTTCGGAGAGTAGTTGTGGCACGCCGGTGCACGCATCTGCCCTTACGAAGGGTTATGGTGGAAACCCCCCCTCGGGCCGGTCCGTCTCCCCCCCACGGACCGGCCCGTTTTCTTGTCCGTGCGCACCCCGTGCGCCCCTGCGCCCCCGACCGGCCCCCGGGCCCCGCTCGGCGCCCGCCTCCAGCCCGGCGCCCGCCCCCGGCCCGGCCCTCGCCCCCAGCCCGGCCCCCTCACCCCTTGCCGGCCCCCTCCCGCATCAGCGGTAGGCTTCGCCACCGGGGACCGTTCCGCACCGGAGGGGCTGACAATCACGTGAACCTGCGCGACAAGCTGCGCGGCCTGCTCGTCAGGCTCTACGCACGCCGGGTGGAAGGCCACCTGGACCACGCTCAGGTGCCCAAGCACATCGGCGTGATCATGGACGGCAACCGGCGCTGGGCCAAGGCCGCGGGGTCCACCACCGCCCAGGGGCACCGCGCCGGAGCGGACAAGATCGAGGAGTTCCTCGGCTGGTGCAGCGAGACCGATGTCGAGGTCGTCACCCTCTGGCTGCTGTCGACGGACAACTTCGACCGGCCCCAGGAGGAACTCGGTCCGCTCCTCGGGATCATCGAGGACGTCGTGCGCACCCTCGCCGCCGACGGACGCTGGCGCGTCCACCACGTCGGCACGATGGACCTGCTGCCCGGCGGCATGCAGCGCACGCTGAAGGAGGCCGAGGAGGCCACCGCGCACGTCGACGGGATACTGGTCAACGTGGCCATCGGCTACGGCGGCCGGCAGGAGATCGCCGACGCCGTGCGGTCGATGCTGCTCGACGCCCGGGACAAGGGCACCTCGCTGGAGGAGCTGACCGAGTCCGTCGACGTCGAGATGATCGGGCGGCACCTGTACACCGGCGACCAGCCCGACCCCGACCTCGTGATCCGCACCAGCGGCGAGCAGCGGCTGTCCGGTTTCATGCTGTGGCAGACCGCCCACTCGGAGTACTACTTCTGTGAGGTCTTCTGGCCGGCCTTCCGCAAGGTCGACTTCCTCAGGGCCCTGCGCGACTACGCCGCCCGCCACCGCCGCTACGGCGGCTGAGGGCCCCTGACCTGACACGGAACGGACACGGGGCAGGCGTCACCGGGAGTTCACCGGCACGCCGCCGCGCGCTTCGGCATGGCATCGCGCGTTCGAGGGCATAAGCCAAGCAGGTCGACACCCGAACCACGGGCGTCGGATCTCAGCGGGCGGCACGGGGCCGTCCGCCCGGGAGGCCCTTTGCACCAGCCCGACCGTGCGGACACTGCACGGAAGCAGCCGCGGAGGGCCGGTTCACGGCCCCTCGCACGCGAGGGCCGGACACCGGTCCAGCACCGTCTCGTCGCTCCCCGACCTCATCCGAGGGGGTACGTCCTTCCGTGGTGACCAGCGTAAAGCGCCACAAGCCCGACCGGCGCACCTATGTTCTCGACACCAGCGTCCTGCTGGCCGACCCCAATGCCCTGACCCGCTTCGACGAGCATGAGGTCGTGCTCCCCATCGTCGTGGTCACGGAACTGGAGGCCAAGCGGCACCATCCCGAACTCGGGTACTTCGCCCGGCAGGCCCTGCGCCTGCTCGACGACTACCGGGTGCGGTACGGCCGCCTCGATGCCCCCATCCCGACCGGGGACCTCGGCGGGACCGTACGGGTCGAGCTCAACCACTCGGACCCCAGCGTGCTGCCCACCGGCTACCGCCTGGGGGACAACGACTCCCGCATCCTCGCGGTCGCACGCAACCTCCAGGCCGAGGGATACGACGTCACGGTCGTGTCGAAGGACCTGCCGCTGAGGATCAAGGCCTCCTCCGTCGGGCTCCTCGCGGAGGAGTACCGGGCCGAACTGGCCATCACGGAGAACTCCGGCTGGACCGGGATGTCCGAACTCACCCTGCCCGGCGAGCAGGTGGACATCCTCTTCGAGGAGGGACACGTGTATGTGCCGGAGGCCGCCGGCCTCCCGGTGCACACCGGCCTGACCATCGAGTCCGAGCGCGGCAAGGCCCTCGGCCGGGTCACGCCGGAGGGCAACGTCCGCCTGGTCCGCGGGGACCGCGAGGCGTTCGGCATCAAGGGCCGCAGCGCCGAGCAGCGCATCGCGCTGGACCTGCTGCTCGACCCGGACGTCGGCATCGTCTCCATGGGCGGCCGGGCCGGCACCGGCAAGTCGGCGCTGGCGCTCTGCGCGGGACTGGAGGCCGTCCTGGAGCGGCGGCAGCACCAGAAGGTGATGGTCTTCCGGCCGCTGTACGCGGTCGGCGGGCAGGAGCTGGGCTATCTGCCGGGCAGCGAGGCGGAGAAGATGAGCCCCTGGGCCCAGGCCGTCTTCGACACGCTGTCGGCGGTCACGTCCCGCGAGGTCATCGAGGAGGTCACCGCGCGCGGCATGCTGGAGGTCCTGCCGCTCACCCACATCCGCGGCCGCTCGCTGCACGACGCGTTCGTCATCGTCGACGAGGCCCAGTCGCTGGAGCGCAACGTGCTGCTGACGGTGCTCTCCCGGATCGGCGCCAACTCACGGGTCGTACTGACCCATGACGTGGCACAGCGGGACAATCTGCGCGTCGGCCGCTACGACGGTGTCGTCGCCGTCGTGGAGAAGCTGAAGGGCCACCCGCTCTTCGCGCACGTCACGCTCAACAGGTCCGAGAGGTCCCAGATCGCCGCACTTGTGACCGAAATGCTGGAGGACGGGCACATCTGACCCACCTGAACAGACTCATCCAACTTCATAGGCGTTACGCATCAGTTGGCGCCGTCGGACGAAGGGAAAGAGCCTAGTCCGGCGGCGCCTTCGCATGTGTGCGTTCGATGAAATCCCGTGGGTCAAACGGGATGTGAGCTTTCACACGCAACTCGGAATTGCCTTGCGGCGTCGGGTTACGGCAGAGTCTCACTCCTGTCAGGCCCCGCATACGACACACCTGTACCCCCAGCGGTACGGCACCACAGCAGGAACACCAACTCCATAGCAGCCGTCGTATGCCGCCCGAGCACCACGCGGCGCTCCCGTGCAGGGAGTTGCCCACCGGGCCCGAGCCTCCCGTGACCCCGCAGTTGGGGAGGCCAGTGCCAGGGGCACGATTGCGTCCGCCAGGGTCACCGAAGCGGGCGATGCTGGAAGGAAACCGTGTGAGCCGGATCTCGGTCCGGGGATTCGCAGTGGCATCCGCCACCGCAGTCACCGCTGTCGGAAGCGTCGTCGGCGTTGCCTCGGGCAGCACCGCAGCGCAGAACAACGACGCCGAAGCGCTGGCAGCCGACGCGACGCTCCTCGCGGACATCCCCGCGGGTCAGCAGGCCCAGGTCCAGGCCGCGTCCCTGACGCAGCAGGCCGACGCACAGGCCATCGTCGCGGACGCGTCCGCGAAGAAGGACGCCGAGGAGGCGGCCCGCAAGGCGGCCGCCGAGACCGCGATCGCGAAGAAGGAGGCCGCCGAGAAGGCGGCCGAGGAAGCCAAGGAACGCGCCGAGGCCAAGGCCGCCGCGAGCCGCAGCTCCGCCGACTTCCCCGTACAGAGCTCCTACTCCATCGCGCAGATCCAGGCGATGGCCCGCCAGATGGTGGCGAGCGGCCAGTACCAGTGCTTCAGCAACATCGTGGACCACGAGTCCAGCTGGAACTACCGCGCCGTGAACGCCTCCTCCGGCGCCTACGGTCTCTTCCAGGCCCTGCCCGGCTCCAAGATGGCCTCCGCCGGCGCCGACTGGCAGACCAACCCGGCCACCCAGATCAAGTGGGGCCTCAACTACATGAACGAGCGGTACGGCAGCCCCTGCGACGCCTGGTCGTTCTGGCAGGCCAACCACTGGTACTAGAGACCGGCCACTGGTCCCGGACACCGGTACCCGGCACCGCCGGTCAACCTCCGCAAGCCCCTCCCCGTCTTAACGGAGAGGGGCTTTCGCCCTGTACGGTCTGACACGGACGACCCCTGGGGGGAGTGGTGGGGCGAGACGGGGGAAGAGGACGGATCATGTCGCGAGTGCCAGGGTGGCTCGGCCGGCTCGGCGCTGGGCTCAGTGAGATGGGGGAGCGGCTCGACGAGCGCCGCGCCGAGGCCGAGCGCGAACAGCACGAACCGGAGCCGCAGCCCGACCCGGTGGTGTCACCGGAGTACGAGCCCGCCGTGGTCCGGGTCCGCCCCGACCCCGCCCAGGCGGTCCCCTGGGGTGTGCGGGTGGCCGCCGAGGCCGGCTGGCGGCTGCTCGTGCTGGCCGGCACGCTCTGGGTGCTGATGAAGGTGATCAGCGCCGTCCAGCTCGTCGTCCTCGCCTTCGTCGCCGCCCTGCTCATCACGGCGCTGCTGCAGCCGACGGTCGCGCGGCTGCGGCGCATGGGCGTACCGCGCGGTCCGGCCACGGCGCTCACCGCGATCCTCGGCTTCGTCATCATGGGCCTGATCGGCTGGTTCGTGACCTGGCAGGTCATGGAGAACATCGACAACCTCTCCGACCAGATCCAGGACGGCATCGACGAGTTGCGCAAGTGGCTGCTCAACAGCCCCTTCCACGTCACCGACAAGCAGATCAACCAGATCGCCAAGAACCTGCGCGAGGCGATCGGCGCCAACACCGACCAGATCACCTCGGCCGGCCTGGAAGGCGTCCAGGTCGTGGTCGAGGCGATGACCGGCATCCTGCTGACCGTCTTCTCCACGCTGTTCCTGCTCTACGACGGCCGGCGCATCTGGGAGTGGACGCTCAAGCTGGTCCCCGCCGCCGCCCGCCCGGGCGTGGCCGGGGCCGGGCCGCGCGCCTGGGCCACGCTCACGGCGTACGTACGGGGCACGGTGATCGTCGCCCTCATCGACGCCATCTTCATCGGCCTCGGCATCTACTTCCTGGACGTGCCGATGGCCGTCCCGCTCGCCGTGTTCATCTTCCTGTTCGCCTTCATCCCGCTGGTCGGCGCGGTCGTCTCCGGGGCGCTGGCGGTGGTCGTGGCGCTGGTGACGCAGGGCGTGTTCACGGCGGTGATGACGCTGGTCGTGGTCCTCGCGGTGCAGCAGATCGAGGGGCACATCCTGCAGCCGTTCATCCTCGGCCGGGCGGTGCGGGTCCATCCGCTGGCGGTGGTGCTGTCCGTGGCGGCCGGCGGCATGGTGGCCGGCATCGGCGGCGCGGTGGTGGCCGTACCGCTGGTGGCGGTGACGAACACGGTGGTCGGCTATCTGCGGGCGTACTCCCGCGGCCCCGCCCTGCGGCACTCGCCGCAGCCGCGGGGGGCGACGTCGTCGGACGCCTCACCGGCGGCGCCGGTGTCGGGGGAGGCGGTCGAGACGCGGTCGGAGGAGCCGAGCGAGCAACAACCATAGGAACGACAAGGCCCCGCTCACCTTTCGGTGGGCGGGGCTCTGTCGCGTGTGACGCGTCTTTGACGCTACTCCGCGTCGGCCAGGACGGCTTCGGCGTCCAGGGTCACGCCGACCGCCTGGATCACCGAGGCGATCTTGAAGGCCTCCTGGACGACCTCGCGGTCGAGGCCGGCCTTGCGCAGGACCTGCTCGTGCGAGTCCAGGCACATGCCGCAGCCGTTGATGGCAGAGACCGCGAAGGACCACAGCTCGAAGTCGACCTTGTCGACGCCGGGGTTGCCGATGACGTTCATCCGCAGACCGGCGCGCAGGTTGCCGTACTCGTGGTCCGAGAGCAGGTGGCGCGTCCGGTAGAAGACGTTGTTCATCGCCATGATCGCGGCGGCGGACTTGGCGGCCTGGTACGCCTCCGGCGTCAGGTTCGCCTTGGCCTCCGGCTCCAGCTCCCGCAGCACGACGGCGGAGCGGGAGGCGATGGCGGTGGCGAGCACCGTGCCCCACAGCTGCTGGGCGGGAAGCTCGGAGTTGCCGATGACCGAACCCAGGTTGAGCTTCAGGTCCTTGGCGTAGTCCGGTATACGGGACTTCAGGGAGTCGAGGGACATGCCTCACTCACCAGCCAGCAGCGCGACCGGGTCGAGGGTCTCGTCGCCCTTGCTCCAGTTGCACGGGCACAGCTCGTCCGTCTGCAGCGCGTCGAGGACCCGCAGGACCTCCTTGGGGTTACGGCCGACGGAACCGGCGGTCACCATGGAGAACTGGATCTCGTTGTTCTGGTCGACGATGAAGACGGCACGCTTGGCGAAGCCGTCCTCGTCCTCGATGCCCAGCTCGCGCATCAGCTCGTGCTTGGAGTCGGCCATCATCGGGAACGGCAGGTCGCGCAGGTCGTCGTGGTCCTTGCGCCAGGCGTGGTGGACGAACTCGGAGTCGCCGGAGAAGCCCAGGATCTGCGCGTCACGGTCGGCGAACTCGTCGTTCAGCTTGCCGAACGCGGCGATCTCGGTCGGGCACACGAAGGTGAAGTCCTTGGGCCAAGCGAAGATCACCTTCCACTTGCCCTCGTAGGTCTTGTGGTTGATCTTCTCGAACTCCTTGCCCTTCTCCAGCGAGACGCAGGCGGTCAGTTCGAACTCGGGGAACTTGTCACCGACAGTGAGCACACGCTCTCCTTGCAGCGAAGAAACACCCATTTTGCTGGTGTTTCCCATGGGTTGGACGATCTCGATGTTGGCACAGCGTGCATTGATCCGTGAAATAGCTACACTCGGTCGTGTTGATCGGAGACAGCTATCAGTGAGGATGTCGGTGAGGATCCGTGAGCGTCGGCAGTAAACGACGTCAGCCCAGCCTGTCGCAGCTCCGGGCATTCGCGGCGGTCGCCGAGCATCTGCACTTCCGGGACGCGGCCGCGGCGATCGGGATGAGCCAGCCGGCCCTCTCCGGGGCGGTCTCCGCCCTGGAGGAGACACTCGGTGTCACCCTCCTCGAGCGTACGACGCGCAAGGTACTGCTCTCGCCGGCCGGGGAGAGGCTGGCGGTGCGGGCGAAGGCGGTGCTGGACGAGGTCGGGGCGCTGCTGGAGGAGGCGGAGGCGGTGCGGGCGCCGTTCACCGGGGCGCTGCGGCTGGGCGTGATCCCGACGGTGGCGCCGTACCTCCTGCCGACGGTGCTGCGGCTGGTCCACGAGCGCTATCCGGACCTGGACCTCCAGGTCCACGAGGAGCAGACCGCGAACCTCTTGGACGGCCTGCACAGCGGACGCCTGGACCTGTTGCTGCTGGCGGTACCGCTGGGTGTGCCGGGTGTGGTGGAACTGCCCCTCTTCGACGAGGACTTCGTTCTCGTCACCCCTCTCGACCACCCGCTCGGCGGCCGCGAGGGCATAGGCCGCGAGGCCCTGAAGGAACTCAACCTCCTCCTGCTCGACGAGGGTCACTGCCTGCGGGACCAGGCGCTGGACATCTGCCGGGAGGCGGGGCGGGAGGACGCGCCGGTCACGACGACGGCGGCGGGGCTGTCCACGCTGGTGCAGCTGGTCGCGGGTGGGCTGGGGTGCACGCTGCTGCCGCGTACGGCGCTGAAGCTGGAGACGACGCGGAGCAGCCAGCTCCTCACCGGCTCCTTCGCCGAGCCGGCCCCGACGCGGCGGATCGCCCTGGCGATGCGGGCGGGGGCGGCGCGGGGCGCGGAGTACGAGGAGCTGGCGGCGGCTCTACGGGAGGCGATGCGGGCGCTGCCGGTACGTGTGCTGGACGGCGCGGGGGAATCTTCCTGACTTGGTCCTGGCCGGATCGGCTTGAGGGGTGCCCGGCGTTGGTCCGGCCAGGAGGTGGGTCGTGCCGAGGTCGGCTCGACGGGTGCCCGGCGCTGGTGCCGACCGGGGGTGGGTCGCGCGGCCCGGCGCTGGCGGGGTGCCGCTGCGCCCACCCGTGCCGCCCCAGCGGCACGACTGCCCGCAGCTAAGCGGACTGACGGCCGCTGCCGGGTGGGCGCCGGCCCAGCGGTGCGGCTGCCCGCTACCCCAGCGGGGCGGCCCCGCCGCAGTCAGGGCGGCCGGTAGACGCGTACGGCGGGAAGGGGACGTGTCGGGGGGTGTCCGCCCGCAGCGGGCGGCGGAAAGTGGCGGTGAGAATTTGACCGACGTAGCGGCGCACCGAGGACGGATACCCCCCGGCGCGGCCCCGACCCACCCACCAGCAGATGGCGCTACACCAGCCCCCCACACACCCGCGCGGGCCGCCGCAGGCATTCAGGGGCGCGGGGAACTGCGCGACCAGCCCCCCGCCACCCGCAGACGAACGACTACTCCGTCCGCAACCCGTCCGCCCTCATCAACCGCGCCAGCGGCGGCAGGCTCAGCAGCGTCACCGTCAGGACCACCCCGGCCCCGATCCCGGTCATCGACAGCACGCTCGGCCAGTCCACCCGCACCTTCGCCGCCGACATG
This sequence comes from Streptomyces griseosporeus, assembly GCF_014656055.1. GTDB lineage: Bacteria > Actinomycetota > Actinomycetes > Streptomycetales > Streptomycetaceae > Streptomyces > Streptomyces griseosporeus. The sequence continues at coordinate 816,536 of NZ_BNBR01000003.1, read as the reverse complement.
CGCAGCAGCACCGACCCCAGCGTCAGCCCCACCACCGAGGCCAGCAGGAGCCCCAGCGCGATCGGGATGGCCGTCTGCCACAGCACCGACAACCCCAGCGTCCGCCGCCGCGTACCGAAGGCGACCAGCGACGACAGCAGCTTCCGCCGTTCCCGCAACTGCTCCAGCTGCGACACCAGCAGGCTCGCCCCGATCAGCGCCAGCACACACGCCGCGCCCACGAACAGCCCCTGCCGGATGGCGGTGAACTTCTCCGACTCCCGCGTCGACGTCCACGTCATCGCGTCCGCCAGCGGATCGACCCGCGCGGCGGTGTTACGGACGTACTCCGCCGCATCCGGCACCGACCGGTCGAGCCGCAGGTAGATCTCGGAACTGAGCGCAGAGCCGAGGGAGGAATCGAGGGCAGAGGCGGGGGCTGAGACGGCGGTAGAAGCGACCGCACCCCCCGCCCCCTTCCGCAGCGCCCCCGGCGTCAGCAGCAACCCGTCCGCCTTGAACCCGAGCAGCCCGTCCACGGACGCCGCCTCCCGCAGGCCACGCCGCGGCACCGTCCACGGGATCTCGCGGCCGGGATCCTCGTCGTAGGACGGGTCGAGGTACAGCGTCCGCCCGGGCTTGACCAGCGCGGACGCGCCGTCGTCGTACTCGGCGCCGGTCAGCTCGAACACATCGCCGTCCCGGCACGACGGCAGCGTGGCCAGTTCGCGCAGGGCGGCGCAGTCGCCGACGGTGATCGAGGCGCTCTGCTCGGGGTTCTTGCGCCGGTCGGAGAGGGAGCCCATGGAGAGCTGGGTCACCGTACGCACCCCCTTCGTGGCACGGAACCGCTCCCCGGCGTCGCTCCCGCCTCCGTCGGCCCCCAGATGCACCTGCATCTGAGCCCGCCGCAGATCCTTCCCCGTGGCCTCGGTGTAGTCCCCCTCGACCCCCGCGAACAGCATCTGCAGGGCGATCGCCCCGGCCACCGCGACCGCGATGCCGTTGACCATGCGCGCGGCCGTACCGCTGCTCAACTGGAGTCGTCGTACCGCGAGTTGCCAGGCGACCGAGCCCCCGCCGAGGCGGGCGACGACGGCCTCCACGATCCACGGCAGCAGCGCCGTCACGCCGACGAGCAGCAGCAGGACGCCGCCGGTGACGAGGTACTGGTTGAAGTCGCCGTTCTCCCGGCCCTGCCCGACCATCGGGTACAGCATCGCCAGGCCGCCCAGCGGCAGCAGCAGCCGCCACCACAGCCTGCGCCGGGCCGGCTTGGCGGTCCGTACGACGCCCAGCGGTTCGATGACGACGCCGCGCAGCGCGAACAGGGTGACCAGCACGGACGCAGCGGGGACGGCGACGGCGACCAGGACGGCCAGCGCGGGGGAGGGGTTGAGGTAGCTGGGGAAGACGCTGGTGCCCAGCACCTCGACCGAGCCCGCCGCCTGACGTCCGATCAGGAAGAACACCGTGCCGAGGACGAGGCCGAGCAGTGAGCCGCCGAGCGCCTCGCCGGCCGCGATGCGCCGGGTCATCCGGCTGTCGGAGCCGACCAGCCGCAGCGCGGCGAGCCGCCGGTCGCGGCGCTCGCCGCCGAACCGTACCGCCGCCGCGATGAACACGGCCACCGGCATCAGCAGCACCGTGAACACGACCAGGATGAGCAGGATCAGCACGGGGTCCATGCGCTCGGACGTCTGCCCGGGCACCTTCTCGCCGAAGGCGACGATGCGGGCCACGCGCGAGTTGTCGATGCGCGGCGCGAGGTCCTTCGCGCCCGCGTAGTAGGCGAGTTCGTGGGAGCCGACCAGGCCCTGCTCGGCGATCGTGCCGGCGATGCGGTACGGCAGCCGCTCCCGCAGCAGTGTGCCGTCGGAGGAGGTGAGCAGGTCCTTCAGTGCGGGGGAGACGACCATCTCGCCGGCCGCCGGGAACCGGTCCACGCCGGGTGGCAGCGGCGCCTTGGGGCCCTCGGGCTCCAGCAGCCGCCCGCGCACGTCCCGCTCGCCGTACGTGGTGTTCGCGTCGGCGACGACGAGCGTGTCGGCGGCCTTGGGCCGGGGCGGCTGGCTGAAGGTGTGGTCGGCGCGCGCCTGCTCACGGGCGTCGCGCACCGACAGCACGTTGGGGACGGCGGTGGTCAGCAGCAGCAGTGCCACGCCCAGGCCGACGCCGACGGCCGTCAGCAGGGCGCGGGTCCAGCCCTCGCGTCCGCCGCCGAACGCGAACCGGACGCCCATCGCCAGGTCCCGGGCCCACTGTCGCGCGGTCCTCATACGACCCGCTCCATGTCGCGGGACTTGCCGTCCCGTACGACGATCTCGCGGTCGGAGTAGGCCGCGACCCGTGCCTCGTGGGTGACGAGGACGACGGCGGTGCTGGCCGAGCGGGCGGCCTCGGTGAGCAGTTCCATGACGCGCTCGCCGTTGAGGGAGTCCAGCGCGCCGGTCGGCTCGTCGGCGAAGACGACCCGCGGGCTCGTGACGAGCGCGCGGGCGACGGCGACCCGCTGCCCCTGCCCGCCGGAGACCTCGCCGGGCCGCTTCTTCGCCAGGTCGTCGACCTCCAGCCGCCGCATCCAGTCGAGCGCGGTCTGCTCGGCCCGCTTGCGGGAGGTGCCGTTCAGCCGGAGCGGCAGGGCGACGTTCTCCACGCAGGTCAGCTCCGGCACCAGCTGCCCGAACTGGAAGACGAACCCGAACTCGGAGCGGCGCAGGGCGCTGCGCTGGGCGTCGTTCATCGTCGCGAGGTCGCGTCCGTCGTACAGGATCGACCCGGCGTCGGGGGTGACGATCCCGGCGAGGCAGTGCAGCAGTGTCGACTTGCCCGAGCCGGAGGGGCCCATGACGGCGACGACCTCGCCGGGGTGGATGGAGAACTCGGCGCCGTCGAGGGCGACGGTGGGGCCGTAGGCCTTGCGCAGGCCCTCGGCCGCGAGGAGGGAGCCGGCGGGGGCGGTCACGGGGACACCACCGCCTGCCGCAGCTTGTCCAGGCGGGCGGCGGTCAGCTCCAGCCAGCGCAGGTCGGCCTCCAGGTGGAACAGGGCGTGGTCGCAGATCAGCTGGTCGGCGAGGTCGCCCTTGCGCTTGCGGTCGGTGAGGATGCGCATGCTGCGCAGGTGCTCGGCGCGCTGGGTGTCGAGGATGTCGGCCGCGTCGCGGTGGGTGAGCAGGGCCAGGACGACCTTGGTGTACAGGGTCGACTGGAGGTAGGGCTCGGGCTTCTCCGGCGTGCCGAGCCAGCGCTCGACGTCGGTGATGCCGGCCTCGGTGATGGCGTACCGCTTGCGCTCGGGGCCGTCGCCGGCCTCGATGCCGTCGACCTCGACGAGGCCGTGCTTCAGCAGGCGGGACATCGTGGAGTAGACCTGGCCGTAGTGCAGCGGCCGGTCGTGACCGAACTTCTCGTCGAAGGCCCGCTTCAGGTCGTAGCCGTGGCGGGGCCCGGACTCCAGGAGTCCCAGGAGGGTGTGACCGATGGACATGCCGACGACTGTACACAGGGTGTATACCCCTCGTGTATACGCGGAGTGTGCACCTCACGGCGGGCGGTAGGGACGGGCAGGTCGGGGCCGATTGTCACGGTTCTGAAACACCGGAAGTACCGTCGGAGGTGCCGTCGGAGGCGCCGGACGCGGGCGGCCGGCCGCGCCGGGGCAGCGGGCCAGTCTCCCGGGGCAGCCGCCCGGCCTCCGCGAGCGCCTTGCGCAGCAGGAACTCGATCTGCGCGTTGGCCGAACGCAGCTCGTCGCCGGCCCAGCGGGCCAGCGCCTCGTACACCAGCGGGTCCAGCCGCAGCAGCACCTGCTTGCGCTGCTGCGGCCGGCGCCGCGGGGGCGTCCCCTCGGACTCGGGGGTCACTGGTAGAGGGTCCCGGTGTTGAGGACGGGCTGCGGGGCGCGGTCCCCGCACAGGACCACCATCAGGTTCGACACCATCGCCGCCTTGCGCTCCTCGTCCAGCTCCACGATGTCCTGCTCGGTGATCCGGGCGAGCGCCGCCTCGACCATGCCGACCGCGCCGTCCACGATCTGCCGCCGGGCCGCGACGACCGCGCCGGCCTGCTGCCGCTGGAGCATCGCGGAGGCGATCTCCGGTGCGTAGGCGAGGTGCGTGAAGCGGGACTCGATGATGTGCACGCCGGCCGCCTCCACGCGCGCGTGCAGCTCCGCGGCGAGCTTCTCGGTGATCTCCTCGGCGTTGCCGCGCAGCGACAGGCCGTCCTCGTCGTGGGCGTCGTAGGGGTACTCGATGGCGATGTGCCGGACGGCCGCCTCGGTCTGGGTGCTGACGAACTCCAGGTAGTTGTCCACCTCGAAGGTGGCCTGCGCGGTGTCGTTCACCTTCCACACCACGACCGCGGCCAGCTCGATCGGGTTGCCGTAGGCGTCGTTGACCTTGAGGACCGCCGTCTCGTGGTTGCGGACCCGGGTGGAGATCTTCGTCCGGGAGGTGAAGGGGTTCACCCAGCGCAGTCCGTCCTGGCGGATGGTGCCGCGGTAGCGGCCGAAGAGCTGGACGACCCGCGCCTCGCCCGGCGCCACCGTGTTCAGGCCGCGCAGGCCGATGAGCGCGGCCAGCAGGACCAGCGCGCCGCCGACGGCGAAGAGCGGGTTCTTCTCGGCCCCGGCGAAGAGGGCGGCGGCGGCGCCGATCCCGATCAGCCCGAGCAGCAGGGCGAGGCCGCCCCCGATGCTGCGCGCGGCGAACTCGCGGACGCGTGGGGCGGGCATCTCGGGTACGTCGAGGTTCTCGGACATGGGGTTCCCCCGGTTCGTGAAGTGCTTGCGCGGCGCTCCGGTCTGGAAGCGCGCATCTAGCTAAGTGATATCACTTTTCCCGGTGGAGGCAACTCTCAACCCCCGCCGGACGTCGGTTCCCATGACAGGGGTGCTCATTGTCACGTCCGTAACGACCGCATCGGACGGCCTTTGTCACATACAGCGGTGTTAGCTTTCTGAGCTGACCTGGGCCCGGCACTCCTCGTGTGACGGACGACGACGAAGCGGAGCGAAGCAACCCATGGGACGAGCGGAAGAGAGACGAGCGCGGCAGCGCGGTGGCCGCCGCGCGGCGCCCAAGCGCCGCCGCTCGTCACAGGCGGGCGGCAAGAGCGGCATACGCCGGCTGTTCACCTGGAAGAAGATCCTCGGCACGTTCCTCGGCCTGTGCCTGCTCGGCATCGGCGCCTTCATCGTGCTCTACATGATGATCGACATACCCGAGGGCAACGCCGACGCCAAGCTGCAGAGCAACGTCTACAAGTACAGCGACGGCTCGGTCATGACCCGCGACGGCGACGTCAACCGGGAGATCGTCGACCTCGCGAAGGTGCCCAAGAAGGTCCAGCGGACCTTCGTCGCCGCCGAGAACAAGACCTTCTACAAGGACTCCGGCGTCGACCTCAAGGGCACCGCCCGCGGCATCCTCAACACGCTCTCCGGCAAGGGCGCGCAGGGCGGCTCCACGATCACCCAGCAGTACGTCAAGAACTACTACCTCAGCCAGGAACAGACCGTCTCCCGCAAGCTCAAGGAGATGGTGATCTCGCTGAAGCTGGACCGGGAGAAGTCCAAGGACTACATCCTCGCCGGCTACATCAACACCAGCTACTACGGCCGCGGCGCCTACGGCATCCAGGCCGCCGCCCAGGCCTACTACCGCGTCGACGCCGAGGACCTCAGCGTCGAGCAGGGCGCCTACCTCGCCGCGCTGCTCCAGGCGCCCAGCCAGTACGACTGGGCCAGCGCCTCCGACACCGGCAAGAAGCTCGTCCAGCAGCGCTGGAACTACGTCCTGGACAACATGGTCGAGGAGGGCTGGCTGACCCAGAGCGAGCGCTCCGCCATGCAGTTCCCGGTGCCCAAGGACCCCAAGCCGTCCCCCGGCCTCGGCGGCCAGAAGGGCTACCTGGTGGAGGCGGCCAACGCGCAGCTCGCCCGGCAACTCGTCGCCGAGGGCTCCGCGGACGACTACAAGGACGCGCTGTCGCTGGTCAAGCGCGGCGGCTGGACCATCACCCTGAACATCGAGCGGAAGAAGCAGGCCGAGCTGGAGAAGTCCGTGAAGGACCAGCTCACCAGCAAGCTCGACCCGAAGGAACGCAAGGTCGACGCGAACGTCCAGGCCGGCGCGGTCTCCGTGAACCCGAAGACGGGCGCGATCGTCGCGATGTACGGCGGCGTGGACTACTTCAAGCACTACACGAACAACGCCACCCGCGCCGACTACCAGCCCGCCTCCACCTTCAAGCCGGTCATCCTCGCCGCGGCGATCGACAAGGGCGCCGAGACCCAGTCCGGCCGCCCGATCACCGCGAACACGATCTACGACGGCACCAGTGAGCGCCCGGTCGTCGACCACGGCACCGAGGTCGGGTTCGCCCCGGAGAACGAGGACGACCAGAACTACGGCCCCATCACCGTGCAGACGGCGATGAACAAGTCGGTCAACTCCGTCTTCGCGCAGATGGGCGTCGACGTAGGCATGAAGAACGTGCTGGACACCGCCGGCGACCTCGGCATGGACACCGAGAACCTGCAGGCGGTGCCCGCGCAGACGCTCGGCTCGATGGGCGCGAGCCCGCTGCAGATGGCCGGGGTGTACGCCACCCTCGACAACCACGGCAAGAAGGTCACCCCGGCGCTCATCAAGTCGGTGGAGCACATCTCCCGCACGGTCACGCTGCCGAAGCCGGTCGGCGAGCAGGTCGTCAGCCGCGAGGCCGCCGACACGGTGACCTCCGTCCTCACCGGCGTGGTCGACGACGGTACGGCCCGCACCTCGGTCCGCGACAACCCGCTGCGCAACGGCCAGAAGGTCGCCGGCAAGACCGGTACCTCCGACAACAACAAGTCGGCCTGGTTCACCGGCTACACCCCCGACCTGGTCACCTCCGTCGGCCTGTTCGGCGAGGACGCCAAGACCCACGTCCAGACCACGCTGACCGGCGCGACCGGACGCCTGCCCGGCAAGGGCCGGGTCAACGGTGGCGGCTTCCCGGCGCAGATCTGGGCGGCGTACACCTTCGGCGTGCAGAGCGAGGTCAGCGAGTTCGACCTGGAGACCGACCAGGGCGCGGCGGTCCAGCCGACCGTGACGGCGACCCCGTCGGAGACGCCGACCACCGAGGAGCCGTCGGAGACGCCGACCACCGAGGAGCCGTCGGAGACGCCGACGACCCAGGAGCCGTCGGAGACGCCGACGACCGAGGAGCCGACCGAGACGCCGTCGCAGACGCCGACGACCTCGGCCACCCCGTCGGGGACACCGTCGCAGACACCGCAGAACCCCTTCGACCGGTTCACCCAGGGCAGTCAGTAGGAGCGGATAGGCGGAAGAGGGCGCCCGGTGCACACCGGGCGCCCTTTCCCGTACAGCCGCTCGTCCCGCCTCCGGTACGGCGGTGAGCCCTACGTCCGGTTCAGCTCGAACCAGACCACCTTGCCCGTGCTCAGCCGGGTCGCGCCCCAGCGCCGGGCCAGCCGGTTCACCAGGTACAGCCCGCGCCCGCCCTCGTCCGTGGCGCGCGCCTGCCGCAGCCGGGGCAGCTGCGGCACGTCGTCGCCGACCTCGCAGCGCAGCACGTCGGTGCGCAGCAGCCGCAGCGTGACCGGCCGGGAGGCGTACCGCACGGCATTGGTGACGACCTCGCTGACCAGCAGCTCCACCGAGTCGCTGAGATCCTCCAGACCCCAGCGGGCCAGCGCCCGCCGGGCCAGCTTGCGGGCCTTGCCGGGCGCGGCGTCCTCCGGCTCCAGGAACCAGTACGCCACGTCGCTCGGCGCGATCCCGTCGAAGCGGGCGGCGAGCAGCGCGATGTCGTCGTCCCGGTCGCCCGGCCCGAGCATGTCCAGGACCTCGTCGCACAGCGCTTCGAGCGGCGGCGGATGGTCCGGCCCGGTCAGCTGGGCGGTCGCGGCGAGCTTCTCCCGCAGCTGCTCTATGCCGGTCCACACGTCCCGCAGCCGCGACTCCACCAGCCCGTCGGTGTACAGCAGCAGGGTCGCCCCTGCGGGCGCGTCCAGCTCGACGGCCTCGAAGTCGACCCCGCCGACGCCGATCGGCGCGCCCGGCGGCACCCGCAGCACCTCGGCCCGGCCGCCCAGGTGCAGCAGGACGGGCGGCGGGTGGCCGGCGTTGGCGATGGTGATGCGGTGCGAGACCGGGTCGTACACGGCGTACAGGCAGGTCGCCATGCGGTCGGTGCCCAGGCGCTGGGCCTGCTCGTCGAGGTGGTGCAGCACCTCCTGCGGCGGCAGGTCGAGCCCGGCGAGGGTCTGCGCGGTCGTGCGCAGCTGGCCCATGATCGCCGCGGACGTCATGGAGTGCCCCATGACGTCGCCGACGACGAGCGCGACCCGGCTGCCGGGCAGCGGGATCGCGTCGTACCAGTCGCCGCCCACCCGTGCGGTCTCCGCGGCCGGCAGGTAGCGGGAGGCCAGCCGTACGCCCGTCGGGCGGGGCAGGGTCTCCGGGAGCATCGTGCGCTGCAGCTCGTCGGCGATGTACGCCTCGCGGTCGTACAGCACCGCCTTGTCGATGCCGAGCGCGCTGTGCGTGGCCAGCTGGGCCGCGACCAGCAGGTCGTCCGTCTCGAACGGGATCCGCTCGGGGCGGCGCAGGAACACCGCAGCGCCGATCACCCGGCGCCGGCCGCGCAGCGGCGCGAGGATCGCGCGCTGCCCGCTGGGGATGACCAGGTCGCCGCCCGCGCCGAGGAGTTCGGGCAGCGCGGCCCGCGCGGCGGGGGCGTCGGCGAAGACCGGGCGCACCCCGCGCAGCACCTCGGCGAGCGCGCCGCCGGTGCGCACCTCGCACAGCTCCGCCGCCACCGTGGACAGCTCCGCCAGCTCCCACGGCTCCGGCTGCTGCGCGGCGGGCTGCGGCAGCGGCGCGAAACCGGCCTCGCTGTCCCGCTCCACCGGGATCCGGTCGGTGCGGCGCAGGCGCAGCACCAGCGGGCCGGTGGGCCGCTCGTCGCCGACCGGCAGCGGGTCGCGCAGGTAGACGAGGATCGCGTCGGAGAACGTCGGCACGGTCGCCCGGCACAGCCCCATCACGATCTCGTCGAGGTCCAGACCGCGGGCGATCCGCCGGGTCGCCGCCCCGACGAACCGCAGCCGGTCGCCGTCCCGCCGCATCGGCGTCGGCTGCCCCGGCGAGGGGCCCTGCCCGGTCCGCCGGTCGGGGGTGGCGGGGGTGTTGGGGTCGGTGGCGGCGGCGGGGTCGGCGCCGGACGCGCCCTCGGCGGGCTGGGCGGAGCCGTCGGGCTGCACGGGGATCGCGTCGGGGGCCGGGCGGGGCCGGTGGGTGCCGGTGTCCTCGGCGGCCGGCTGGGCGTGCTCCGGGCCGGCGTCCGTGCCAGTGCCGGTGCCGGTGTCCGGGCCGGTGCTCTGCGGGGCGTCCGGAGCGCGGCCCTGCGGGGTGTCCGGCTTGCGGCCCTGCGCGCAGGGTGCCGCCGCGCCCGGCGGGGTGTCACCCCCGCGGGCCTGCGCCGGGAGCGCGGTCGTGCCCGGCGTGTGCGCGGGCGTGGAGGTACGCAGGAGCGCCCCGCGGGGATCCGCGGGGTCGACGCCCGGCTGGGGACGTTCGTAGGACGTGGGGTGCTCCGTCACGCGTGTCGAATCCATCCGTCAGCGACTGCGCGCCGCGCGTGCAGTTCGTCCCGCCGAAGTGCCGATACCCGCAATACGTGCCCCGGGAACGGAATTCCGGCGTGGTCAGAGGTTGTCACGTCCTGCCGCCCCTCGGTGACATAAGGTCAGACTCGGCGCTCGCGACGGGAGTTGCTGCCGTGCGCCCTTGCGGAGGACGATCCTACGTTTCGTGCCCGGGGGCGCATCAAGGGTCTCATGAGGACACATGCGCGGGCGTACGATCCCAGTCGTCCGGCAGCGGCGGCACGGTCCAGGAGGGATCCGGGCGCCAGTGCTCCCAGCCGTCGCGGAACGGCGGCCCCCACGCGTCGATCACCTCGACGGCCTGCCGCCCGGCCCGCCGGACCCGCTCCGCGAGGGCGTCGTCGACCAGCCCGTCCCGCCGGGCCTGCGCGAACTCGTCCTCGTCCCGCCAGTGCCAACTGCGGTCCGGGTGAACGGAGATGTCCAGGAAGTGGTCCTCGGAGTCGACGCCGCCGGCCCAGCGGGTCAGCGGCTCCTCCAGGTTCACGTACCAGTTCTTGAACCGCCAGCCCGGATCCCAGAACAGCCACACCGACCAGGGCTCGCCGGGCCTGGCCAGTTTCAGTACCCCGGTGCCGAACCAGCGGTCCCGCTGGACGGTCCGCGGCTTGGTGTAGCGGGACGCCAGCGGCTCCTGGTGCACGGGCGTGCCGTCGGTGAGCACCGGCTTGACGCACTCGGTGCCGGGCGCCATCCAGACGGCGAGGACCTCGGGGTCGTCCCGGACGACGGTGACGGGCCGCGCGATGTGGAATCGGGTACCGGCGTTCTCCCGGTAGCGCCACAGGATCCGGCTGCCCGGCGCCCAGAAGCCGCGCTGACCGGCCGAACTCGCCGCCGCCGCACCCGTGTTCGTGCCCTCGCCCGCTGTCGTCACCACATCCCCGTCTGCCATGCACAGATATTAGGTGTCACAGCCATACGACGCTGCGGCGCGCGTCACGGTTCGCACCCGGGCGTGACACGCGCCGCAGCGCCCTCACGGCGTCACGGGCGGGTCATCCGCAGCACGTCCAGCGCCTCGTCGAGCTGCTCGACCGTGAGGGCGCCCCGCTCGACGTACCCGCTCTCCAGCACCACCTGCCGGATCGTCTTCCGCTCCGCGAGCGCCTTCTTGGCGACCTTCGCGGCCTCCTCGTACCCGATGTACTTGTTCAGCGGCGTCACGACGGACGGCGACGACTCGGCGTACTCGCGGGCGCGTTCGCGGTGGGCGGTGATGCCGTCGACGGTCCGGTCGGCGAGCAGCCGGGAGACGTTGGCGAGGAGCCGGATCGACTCCAGGACGTTCTTGGCGATCACCGGCAGCATGACGTTCAGCTCGAAGTTGCCCGCGGCGCCGGCCGTGGCGACGGTGGCGTCGTTGCCGATGACCTGCGCGGCGACCATGAGGACGGCCTCCGGGACGACCGGGTTGACCTTGCCGGGCATGATCGACGAGCCGGGCTGCAGGTCGGGCAGGCTGATCTCGGCGAGGCCGGTGCGCGGCCCGGACGACATCCACCGCAGATCGTTGGCGATCTTCGTCAGGGACACGGCGATCGTGCGCAGCTGCCCGCTGGTCTCCACGATCCCGTCCCGGGCGCCCTGCGCCTCGAAGTGGTCCCGCGCCTCGGTCAGCGGCAGCCCGGTCACGCGGGCCACCTCCTCGATGACCGCGGCGGAGAACCCGGGCGGGGTGTTGATGCCGGTGCCGACGGCGGTGCCGCCCAGCGGCAGCTCGGCCAGCCGGGGCAGCGAGGCCCGCAGCCGCTCGACGCCGTACCGCACCTGCGCCGCGTACCCGGCGAACTCCTGGCCGAGGGTGACGGGCGTGGCGTCCATCAGGTGGGTCCGCCCGGACTTCACCACGTCGGCGAACTCCTCCGACTTGCGGGTCAGGGAGGCGGCGAGGTGGTCGAGGGCGGGGACGAGGTCGCGCAGGACGGCGGCGGTCGCGGCGATGTGGATCGACGAGGGGAAGACGTCGTTGGACGACTGCGAGGCGTTGACGTGGTCGTTGGGGTGCACGTCCCGGCCGAGCCGCTCGCTCGCCAGCGTCGCGATGACCTCGTTGGCGTTCATGTTGGAGGACGTCCCCGACCCGGTCTGGAACACGTCGACCGGGAAGTGGTCGTCCCACCGGCCCTCCGCGACCTCGCCGGCCGCCTCCTGCACGGCCTCCGCGATGTCCTTGTCGAGCACCCCGAGACGCGCGTTCACCTTGGCCGCGGCGCCCTTGATGCGCGCCAGCGCCTCGATGTGCGCGCGCTCGATCCGCTGCCCGGAGACCGGGAAGTTCTCCACGGCCCGCTGCGTCTGCGCCCGCCACTTGGCGTGCGCGGGCACCCGCACCTCGCCCATGGAGTCGTGCTCGATCCGGTAGTCGCCGCCGGTTCCGGTCGTCGTCATCGTCGTACCTCCACGAAGATCAGCGCGGGCTGGACCGAGGCTATTCCCCCTGCGGGGTTCCCGCCGGGAGCGCGGTGAGTCCGGATACGGCGACGGCCCCCGCCCGGTGCCGGGAGGGGGCCGTACGCGCGCGTGGCGGCGCCGGATCAGGCGAGGCCGGGCCCGCGCACCGGGATCGACGTGAACGTCGGGGCCGGTGCGGGGTCCTGGAAGAAGTCGTTGCCCTTGTCGTCCACCACGATGAACGCCGGGAAGTCCTCGACCTCGATCTTCCAGACCGCCTCCATGCCCAGCTCCTCGTACTCCAGGACCTCCACCTTCTTGATGCAGTCCTGGGCGAGCCGGGCGGCCGGGCCGCCGATCGAGCCGAGGTAGAAGCCGCCGTGGGCGTTGCACGCGTCGGTGACCTGCTTGGAGCGGTTGCCCTTGGCCAGCATCACCTTGGAGCCGCCCGCCGCCTGGAACTGCTCCACGTAGGAGTCCATGCGGCCGGCCGTCGTCGGGCCGAAGGAACCGGAGGCGTAGCCCTCGGGGGTCTTGGCCGGGCCGGCGTAGTACACCGGGTGGTCCTTCAGGTACTGCGGCATCTCCTCGCCCGCGTCCAGCCGCTCCTTGATCTTGGCGTGCGCGATGTCGCGGGCCACGACCAGCGGGCCGGTGAGCGACAGCCGGGTCTTCACCGGGTACTTCGTCAGCTCGGCGAGGATCGTGTCCATCGGCTGGTTGAGGTCGATCTTGACGACGTCGCCGTCCGACTCCAGGTGCTCGTCGGTCGTGTCCGGCAGGAAGCGCGCCGGGTCGGTCTCCAGCTGCTCCAGGAAGACGCCCTCGGCGGTGATCTTCGCGACGGCCTGGCGGTCGGCGGAGCAGGAGACGGCGATGGCGACCGGGCAGGACGCGCCGTGCCGCGGCAGGCGGACCACGCGCACGTCGTGGCAGAAGTACTTGCCGCCGAACTGCGCGCCGATGCCGATCTTCTGCGTCAGCTCGAAGACCTTCTCCTCCAGCTCCTTGTCCCGGAAGCCGTGGCCGAGCGGGGAGCCCTCGGCCGGCATGTTGTCCAGGTAGTGCGCGGAGGCGTACTTGGCGGTCTTCAGCGCGTACTCGGCGCTCGTGCCGCCGACGACGATCGCCAGGTGGTACGGCGGGCAGGCCGCCGTGCCCAGCGAGCGGATCTTCTCCTCCAGGAACTTCATCATGGAGGCCTCGTTCAGGACCGCCTTCGTCTCCTGGTAGAGGAACGACTTGTTGGCCGAGCCGCCGCCCTTCGCCATGAACAGGAACTTGTACGCGCCCCCGTCGGTGGCGTACAGCTCGATCTGCGCCGGGAGGTTCGAGCCGGTGTTCTTCTCCTCCCACATGGTCAGCGGGGCCATCTGGGAGTAGCGCAGGTTCAGCTTGGTGTAGGCGTCGTAGATGCCGTGCGAGAGGTGCTTCTCGTCCTCGCCGGACGTCAGCACGTTCTGGCCGCGCTTGCCCATGACGATCGCCGTGCCGGTGTCCTGGCACATCGGGAGCACTCCGGCGGCCGCGATGTTGGCGTTCTTCAGCAGGTCCAGCGCGACGAACTTGTCGTTCGACGACGCCTCGGGGTCGTCGATGATCCGGCGCAGCTGCGCCAGGTGCGCCGGGCGCAGGTAGTGCTGGATGTCGTGGATGGCCTCCGCGGCCAGCTTGCGCAGCGCCTCCGGCTCCACCTTGAGGAACGTCCGCCCGTCCGGTCCCTCGACGGTGGACACGCCCTCCGAGGTCACCAGCCGGTACGGGGTGGTGTCCTCGCCCTGGGGGAGCAGATCGGTGTACGCGAACTCAGGCATCTCAGCCCATTCCTCACTCTGACGGACGGCGGCCCGCCGACGCTGGCGGGCCCGTCCAGCGTAGAACCTGCCGTCGGCGCCGGGCTTGTGAGGTAAGGCTCAGTTCCGCGGCCCGCGGATCGTCCCGGGGCCCGCAGATCACCCTGCCGGGGGACTGTCGCGATCTATCGTGTTTCGCTACGCTGCTGCCGTGGACCTTCAGAAGCAGACCGCACCCACGCCGACCGCCGAGCTGCGCGCCTCCGACGCCGAGCGGGACCGCATCGCCGACATCCTGCGCGACGCCCTCGCCGAGGGCCGCCTGACCGCGGAGGAGCACGCCGAGCGGGTGGAGGGCGTGCTGGCCGCCAGGACGGTCGGCGAGCTGGAGGCCTTCGTCCGGGACCTGCCCGCCGCCCACGCCCGCCGCGCGCCGGGCGCCGTCCCGGGCCGCCCGGCCGCCGGCGCCGTCCCGGCCGACCCGGACGACAACGTGGTGGCGGTGTTCAGCAGCGCCACCCGCCGCGGCCGCTGGCGCGCGGGCCGCCGCATCCACGCGTACGCGGTCTTCGGCAGCGTCGAGATCGACCTCAGCGAGGCCCTGTTCGAGTACCAGCAGGTGGTGATCAAGGCGGTCTCGGTCTTCGGCAACATCGAGATCCGCGTCCCGGAGAACGTCTCGCTGCACGGCACGGGCGGCGGGGTCCTCGGCAACTTCGAGGTGGACGCCCTCGACTCCGGCGACCCGGACGCCCCCGTGGTGTACGTGGAGGGGTGGGCCGTGCTCGGCAACATCGAGGGCCGGCCGCGGCGGGGACGGATCGTCGCGGACATACTCGATCGGGTTCAGCGCAAGGTCGACAAGAATTTGCGCAAACACCTGGACCGTTGACGGATGTGAACACAGAGTCTGCCGGTTCGGAACTCAGTGCATAGGCGCGCGCACAGCGGGTAGGCCTTGCTGCATCGTCTCTCGCTCGCGAAGCCGTCGTCAGGAGTAGACCGTGCTGCAACCGCCGCATTCGTCCCTGCAGGTAGCTGCCGTTCCGGCCCAGCGGGTGCCAGCGCGAGACAGGGATCAAGACGCCCCATGGCACACCGAGGCGGTGTGCCGGCGTGACGAGGCGGGCCTGTTCTTCGCACCCTCCAAAGAACCCACCGCGGCCCGGCTCTCCCGCGAGGAAGCCGCGAAGCGCGTCTGTGCCCGCTGCCCGGTCATGGTCGAGTGCCGCGAACACGCCCTCCTCCAGCCCGAGCCCTACGGCGTCTGGGGCGGCCTGACGGCGGCGGAGCGCCGTGTCGTCCTGGCCCGCCGGCGCCGCCGCGAGATGGAGCTGAAGAAGGCCGCCCGCACCACCGACCGCATAGCGGCAGCGGGCTGACGGCCCTCACGCGAAACACATTCGGCGCCCTCTCCGCACAGAGGGCGCCGATGTGATGTCGGCCGGGGGAGTGCCCCGGGCCGGCCGGGCTACTTCGCCCGGTCGAAGTCGATCGCGCTGTACGCCCGCAGCTTGCTCAGCCGGTGCTCGGAGTCGATCCGGCGGACCGTCCCCGACTTCGACCGCATCACGATCGACTCGGTGAGCGCGGTCTCCGACTTGTACCGCACACCGCGCAGCAGCTCACCGTCGGTGATGCCGGTCGCGACGAAGAAGACGTTCTCCCCGGAGACCAGGTCGTCGGTGGTCAGCACCCGGTCCAGGTCGTGCCCGGCGTCGATGGCCCGCTGCCGCTCCTCCTCGTCCTTGGGCCACAGCTTGCCCTGGATCGTGCCGCCCAGGCACTTCACCGCGCAGGCCGAGATGATGCCCTCGGGCGTGCCGCCGATGCCGAGCAGCAGGTCGACGCCGGTGCCCTCGCGCAGGGCGTAGATCGACCCGGCGACATCGCCGTCGGAGATCAGCTTGATGCGCGCACCGGCCTCCCGGACCTCCTTGATGAGCCCCTCGTGCCGGGGCCGGTCCAGGATGACGACGGTGACGTCCTCCGGCGTGGACCGCTTCGCCTTGGCGATCCGCCGGATGTTCACCGCGACGGGCGCGTCGATGTCCACGAAGTCCGCGGCCTCGGGGCCGGTGACCAGCTTGTCCATGTAGAAGACGGCCGACGGGTCGAACATCGACCCGCGCTCCGCCGCGGCGAGCACGGCGATCGCGTTGGGCATGCCCTTGGCGGTCAGCGTGGTGCCGTCGATCGGGTCGACGGCGATGTCGACCTCGGGGCCGGTGCCGTCGCCGACCCGCTCCCCGTTGTAGAGCATCGGCGCCTCGTCCTTCTCGCCCTCGCCGATGACGACGACGCCGTTCATCGACACGGTGGAGACGAGGGTCCGCATGGCGCGCACGGCCGCGCCGTCGGCACCGTTCTTGTCGCCGCGCCCGACCCAGCGGCCGGCGGCCATCGCCGCGGCTTCGGTCACCCGGACGAGCTCCAGGGCGAGGTTGCGGTCGGGGGCCTCGGACGGGACGTCCAGCTCGGACGGCAAGTGATGATGCTCGGTCATCGGAGCGCACCTTTCTGATACGACGACGGCCGGATGAGGGTGTTCGACCCGACTCTATCGTCAGTCCGACAAAATGAGCAGGGGACCCCACGGATGAGCGGGCCGGGCACCTGCGACGATAGGGGCGTGGCAGGTTCGAACGGCAAGCAGAAGACGGTCCGGGACATGGTCCTCTCCCTGGGCCTGATCATGATCGCGGCGTTGGTGGTCTACCTCTTCATCCCGCACGACGATCACGCACCGGACATCAAGCGCGTCGACTACCGCGTCGAGCTGCTGACGGCACGCCGTGCCGCCTCCTACCCGGTGGCCGCACCCGAGGGCCTGCCGCAGAGCTGGAAGCCGACCTCCGTCCGCTTCGACGGGGCCGACTTCGACGCCTGGCACCTCGGCTACCACGCCCCCGACGGGGAGTACGTGGCGATCGAGCAGTCCACCGACAAGCGCGCGCGGTTCATCGACGAGGCCAGCCAGGGCGCCGAGGCGACCGAGGTGACCCAGCAGATCGGCGGCCGGACCTGGATCCGCTACACCGGCGGCCGGTACGACGCCCTGGTGCTCAAGGACACCCCCGGCGGCTCGACGACGGTCGTCGCGGGCACGGCCTCCTTCGACCAGCTGGCGAAGATGGCCGGGGCGCTGAAGATGGCCTGACCACGGCCCCGCACACGACGAGAGGCCCCCGGCGGTGCTGGGGGCCTCTTCCGTGGGACAACGACGGGGCCGGGCGTCGGTGACGCCAGGGGTCCGACCGTGGCCTGGATCGAGACCTGGACCCAGGGGTGTCTCGGCGAGCGCCGCCGCCTAGCCCTCGCCCGCCCCGTCGGCCGGTGACTCCCCGGCCTTCTCCTCCGCCAGCGCCGCGTCCAGCCGCGCCCGCGCGCCCTCCAGCCAGCGCCGGCACACCCGGGCCAGCTCCTCGCCGCGCTCCCACAGGGCGAGGGACTCCTCCAGCGTCGTACCGCCCGCCTCCAGGCGGCGCACCACCTCGATCAGCTCGTCGCGCGCCTGCTCGTAGCCGAGCGCCTCGTCCACCTTGCTGGTCATCCATCCAACCTAAACATCGACTCGGACAATGAACTCACCCTCGGCCACCCGGGCCCGCAGCGGCTCCTCGGCCGTCACCTCGCCCGGCGCGCGCACCACGTGTCCGTCGGCCTTCTGCAGCACCGCGTACCCGCGCTGGAGCGTCGCCGCGGGGGACAGGGCCACCACGCGCGCGTGCGTGTGCGTCAGCTCCGAGTCCGCGCGGTCCAGCAGATGCCCGAGACAGCGCCGCGACCGCTCCACCAGCGCCGCCACCTGGTCCTCGCGCTCGTCGATCATCCGGTGCGGGTCCTGTATCGAGGGCCGGGCCAGCGCGTGGGCGAGCCCGCGCTCCTCCCGCTCCACCAGCGCCTCCACGGACCGCCGGGCACGGCCGCGCAGCATCCGCACCCGCTCCAGCTCCTCACCGACGTCCGGTACGACCTTCTTGGCGGCGTCGGTGGGCGTCGAGGCGCGCAGATCCGCGACGTAGTCCAGCAGCGGGGTGTCCGGCTCGTGGCCGATCGCCGACACCACCGGCGTACGGCACGCGGCGACCGCGCGGACCAGCTGCTCGTCGGAGAACGGCAGCAGGTCCTCCACGCTGCCGCCACCGCGCGCGACGATGATCACGTCGACCTCGTCGATCTCGTCCAGCTCCTTGACGGCCTGCACCACCTGCGGCACCGCGTGCACGCCCTGCACCGGGACGTTGCGCACCTCGAAGCGGACGTGCGGCCAGCGGTGCCGGGCGTTCTCCAGCACGTCCCGCTCGGCCGCCGAGGCCCGCCCGCACACCAGGCCGATCAGCTGCGGCAGGAACGGCAGCGGCTTCTTGCGTTCCGTCGCGAACAGGCCCTCCGCCGCGAGCGACTTCTTCAGCTGCTCCAGGCGTGCCAGCAGCTCCCCGACGCCCACCGGACGGATCTCGGCGGCGCGCAGCGACAGCTGCCCGCGCGGCGCGTACCACTCCGGCTTCGCGTGCACCACGACCCGGGCGCCCTCGCCGACGACGTCCGCGACGGCGTCGAACACCTGCCGGTAGCAGGTGACGCTGACCGAGATGTCGTACGACGGATCGCGCAGCGTCAGGAACACCACGCCCGCGCCCGGGCGCCGCGACAGCTGCGTGATCTGCCCCTCGACCCACACCGCGCCGAGCCGGTCGATCCACCCGCCGATGAGCCGCGAGACCTCACCGACGGGGATCGGGGTGTCCGCGGACGTGTTGACAGCCATGTCCGCGAGGGTAACGGGCCGCACCGACAACGGAGCCGGGACTGCGCCGCGGCCCGCGGCCCCCGCCGGCCGCCCGGGCCGTCGGATCCGTGCCGGACACCAGGGCCTCCTTCCCGATCACCCCGGTCTCACGGGCGACAGGCCGGGGACGCGATCTCCGGGCCCCCGAACGCGGCCTTACGATGGGGTGCATGACTGCTTCGCCTGGCCGCCGTGTCCTGCTCGCCGCCCCCCGTGGCTACTGCGCGGGTGTGGACCGCGCCGTGATCGCCGTCGAGAAGGCCCTGGAGCAGTACGGCGCTCCGGTCTACGTCCGGCACGAGATCGTGCACAACAAGTACGTCGTGCAGACCCTGGAGAAGAAGGGCGCCGTCTTCGTCGAGCGGACGGAGGAGGTGCCGCCGGGCAACATCGTGATGTTCTCCGCGCACGGCGTCGCCCCGACCGTGCACGAGGAGGCGCGGCAGGGCCGGCTGGCCACCATCGACGCCACCTGCCCGCTGGTCACCAAGGTCCACAAGGAAGCCATCCGGTACGCCAACGAGGACTACGACATCCTCCTCATTGGCCACGAGGGCCACGAGGAGGTCATCGGCACCTCCGGCGAGGCCCCCGACCACATCCAGCTCGTCGACGGCCCCGGCGACGTGGAGAAGGTCGAGGTCCGCGACCCGTCGAAGGTCGTCTGGCTGTCCCAGACCACGCTGAGCGTGGACGAGACGATGGAGACCGTCGACGCGCTGAAGACGAAGTTCCCCGGGCTCGTCTCCCCGCCCAGCGACGACATCTGCTACGCCACGCAGAACCGGCAGCTCGCCGTGAAGCAGATGGGCGCCGAGGCCGATCTGGTGATCGTCGTCGGCTCCCGCAACTCCTCCAACTCCAAGCGGCTCGTCGAGGTCGCCAAGCTGGCCGGCGCCCGCGAGGCCTACCTGGTGGACTTCGCCAGGGAGATCGACGAGGCCTGGCTGGAGGGCGTCACCACGGTCGGCGTCACCTCCGGCGCGTCCGTGCCCGAGGTGCTGGTCGAGGAGGTGCTGGCCTGGCTCGCCGAGCGCGGCTTCGAGGACGTCGAGATCGTCAAGGCGGCCGAGGAGTCCATCACCTTCTCCCTGCCGAAGGAGCTGCGCCGGGACCTGCGCGAAGAGGCGGCGGCGCTGGTCGCCGAGCGCGGCGGGGCGGGCCCGGCCGGGGCGTGAAAAGCGCCGGGCATGGCGTGACTGTCAGTGGTCCGTCGTAACGTAGGGCCATGCAGATCTTCGGCGTGGACATCGGCGGATCCGGGATCAAGGGCGCTCCCGTGGACCTGGACAAGGGCGACCTGGCCCAGGAGCGCCACAAGGTGCTCACCCCGCACCCGGCGACGCCGGACGGGGTGGCCGACGGCGTGAAGCAGGTCGTCGAGCACTTCGGCTGGACCGGCCCGGTCGGGCTCACCTTCCCCGGCGTGGTCACGGGCGGCGCGACGGTGCGTACGGCGGCCAACGTCGACAGGAGCTGGGTCGACACGGACGCGCGGGCGCTGTTCAGCGAGCGGCTGGGCGGCCTGCCGGTGACGGTGGTCAACGACGCCGACGCGGCCGGCGTCGCCGAGATGCACTTCGGCGCCGGCAAGGACCGCCGCGGCACGGTCATCCTGCTGACCTTCGGCACGGGCATCGGCAGCGCCGTCTTCACCGACGGCGTCCTGGTGCCCAACACCGAGCTGGGCCACCTGGAGCTGGGCGGCCACGACGCGGAGAAGCGGGCCTCCAGCAAGGCCAAGGAGGACCACGAGCTGAGCTGGGAGCACTGGGCGCGGCGGGTGCAGAAGTATCTGGCCCACGTGGAGATGCTGTTCTCCCCGGAGCTGTTCATCATCGGCGGCGGCGTCAGCCGCAAGTCCCAGAAGTTCCTGCCCCACATCGAGGGCATCAGAGCGGAGATCGTCCCGGCGCAGCTGCAGAACAACGCGGGGATCGTGGGGGCGGCCATGCGTGCGGCGGAGGTGTAGGCACCACCCCGTCGGCGCGCGGCCGGCCGCCCCGGTCGTCCGGTCCGTGCCCCCGGGTCAGAGGTGGCGGCGGCGTCGGTGGTGGGCCGCCCGCAGCCCCCGGCCGAGGGTGATCACGGCGGCGACGATCGTGCCGCCGTAGAGCCAGCCCGCCTGGGTGGCGAGTGCCGTGACCAGGCCCATCAGCCACCCGCCGACCCCCTCGCCGCCGTCGGCCACCGTCAGCAGACCGGCGGCGAAGGCGATCGGTACGACGACGGGTGCCGTCAGCAGATCGCCCCGGCGCACCCACAGCGCGGTCAGCGCGGACACCGGCAGGAACAGCACGCCGTACACCGTCTCCGACGCCCCGAACAGCAGCCGCACCAGGAACCCGAGCACGATCATCACGGCGGCACAGAACAGCCCGCCGCCGAGGCCGGTCAGCCGGGGGTTGGGCAGCGGCCGCAGTGCGGGGGCGACGGGGGCGGGGGCCTGCCGTGGGGAGGAGGGCCGCCGGGGGCCCGGACCTCCGGCCGTACGGCCCCGGGGGACGGCCCCGGCCGGCCGCCGCGACGGCTGGGGCGCGGCTCCCTGCGGGGCGGGGCGCGGGCCGGGCGTGGTGGGTCGTGCGCTCTTGGAGGCCGGTCGGGGGCCGGAGGCCGCGGGACGCCCGCCGGCGGAGGGCGGACGGGTGCCCGGGGCGGACGGGCGCCCGCCGGCGGAGGGCGGACGCGGACCTGGGGCGGGCGTGCGCGCGTCGTCGGATGCGGGCCGCGCGGCGGGACGCCCTCCGGCGGAGGAGGGCCGCGCACCCGGAGCGCCCGGACGCGCACCGCTCTTCGGCGGCCGCCCGTCGCCGGAGGTCGGACCGGCGCCCTTGGCAGCCTTGCGCGGGTCGGCCCCCGTCCTCCGGGGGCCCTGCCCACCCGGCTTCGCCGTTCCGGACGGGGCCGGGCCCGGCTGGGGTGGCAGGGGCGCGGGCGTGCCGCGGCGCGGTGCGGGCTGAGGGGGGCGCGTCCTGTGCTGCTCCATTGGACCAACTTAGGTCGGTTTATGTGCCGAATCGGGGATCGGACACGCCGTTGGGCAGAGCTTGGCCAGGCGTTCGAGATGCCCGCCCGGCCCCGGCCGGGCACCCCGTAGACTGGTGGATCGGCCCCGCCCGGGAGTCCGCCCTCCACCCTCACGTACGGGAAGTCGCAACGTGTCGCTCACGATCGGAATCGTCGGTCTGCCGAATGTCGGCAAGTCGACCCTGTTCAACGCCCTGACCAAGAACGACGTGCTGGCGGCCAACTACCCGTTCGCCACGATCGAGCCGAACGTCGGCGTGGTCGGCGTTCCGGACCCGCGTCTGACCAAGCTGGCGGAGATCTTCAAGTCGGAGCGGATCCTCCCGGCGACGGTCGACTTCGTCGACATCGCGGGCATCGTGCGCGGCGCGTCCGAGGGCGAGGGCCTGGGCAACAAGTTCCTGGCGAACATCCGTGAGTCCGACGCGATCTGCCAGGTCATCCGCGCCTTCAAGGACGAGAACGTCGTCCACGTCGACGGCAAGGTCTCGCCCAAGGACGACATCGAGACGATCAACACCGAGCTGATCCTCGCCGACCTCCAGACCATCGAGAAGGTCCTCCCGCGCCTCCAGAAGGAGTCCCGGATCAAGAAGGACGTCGCGCCGAAGGTCAAGGCCGTCGAGGAGGCCAAGGAGATCCTGGAGAAGGGCGACACGCTCTTCGCCCACGGCATCGTCCAGGGCAGCGAGCGCGCCGAGCTGCTGCACGACCTGCACCTGCTCACCACCAAGCCGTTCCTCTACGTCTTCAACGTCGACGAGGACGAGCTGACGGACGAGTCCTTCAAGGAGGAGCAGCGCGCCCTGGTCGCCCCCGCCGAGGCGATCTTCCTCAACGCCAAGCTGGAGGCCGACCTGGCCGAGCTGGACGAGGAGGACGCCCTGGAGTTGCTCCAGTCGGTCGGCGCCGAGGAGCCTGGCCTCGCCACCCTCGCCCGCGTCGGCTTCGACACCCTCGGCCTGCAGACCTACCTCACGGCCGGCCCGAAGGAGTCCCGCGCCTGGACGATCAAGAAGGGCGCCACCGCCCCCGAGGCCGCCGGCGTGATCCACACCGACTTCCAGAAGGGCTTCATCAAGGCCGAGGTCATCTCCTTCGACGACCTGGTCGAGGCCGGCTCGGTCGCCGAGGCCCGCGCGAAGGGCAAGGCGCGCATGGAGGGCAAGGACTACGTCATGCAGGACGGGGACGTGGTGGAGTTCCGCTTCAACGTCTGAGCGGATGAAATGACACCAGGTCAGAAGGGGCCGGGCTCGTGGAGCCCGGCCCCTTCGCCGATTGCCGTGCTCTGTCAGGAGCGCTCAGCTGTCGTAGACGGTGGAGCGATGCCCGACGTGCACGACCCACACCACCAGCTCACCGTTGTCGATCGTGTAGATCACGCGGTAGTCGCCCACCCGTAGGCGGCGCCGGTCGGGCTGGGAGACGAGGGCCGTGGTGTTGAACCCCAGCGGGTCGCTCTCCAGCTCGGTCAGCTTGGCCAGGATGCGCAGGGCCATGTCGCGAGGGATCTTCCGGAGTTCGGCCTGGGCCTCGGGTCGGAAGACGGTTCGGTACTCACTCACCGCGCGCCAGGGTCTCCCTCATGATGTCCTCGATCGGGATGCCGGGTGCTCGATTGGCCATGCGCTCGTCGATGATCCGGTTGATCTCGCGCTCTTCCCACTCCTGGTACTTGCGGAGCACTTCGATGGACACCACGGCAGCCACCTGCTTGCCCCGGCGCGTGATCACCGTGGGCACGTCGTCGCGGTCGGCCCGCTCCACGACCTCGGCCAGGTGCGCCCGGACATCGCGGATGGACTCTATGGGCAGCCGTTGTGTCATGCGGCTAAGTGTACCGAGTGTCTCATGTGTACACAACGGCTCGGTTGTGCGCATGGTGCTGGGTGAACCGCAGGCGTGCAGGGGCCGGGCTCATGAGTCCGGCTCCTGCCGCATTCCCTTGCTGCCTCCTGCCGGCTTCAGCTGCCGCGGGGTGGGGTGGTCGCGGGTGCGGTCAGGCCGCCCGGGCGCCGTCCACCGCCGCGCTGGAGCCGAAGGCCTTCACGGCCTGGTAGTAGGTCCAGGCGGTGGAGTCGCACGAGGTCTTCTTCAGGCCGGAGTAGGCGGAGCAGACCCGCTTGAGGTCCGCGTAGAAGGCGTCGTCGAGGCGGGACTTGTTGGTGTCGAACGTGCCGGCCGCCTTGTAGTTGCGGTACCCGAAGTCGTGCCGTGCGCAAGCCGTCTGGAAGGGGAAGCCGAAGGGGTTGTCGGGGGACGTGGTGCAGTAGTCGGTCGACCAGTCGAAGCCGTACGCCGACCACGCACCCTGGTCGGCGCGCGCCGCGAGCCAGGCGTTCTGGCTCTCGGCGCTGGTCTGCGTCCAACTGCTCAGGACCTGCGGCTTGTCGGCAGGCGCGGCGCTCGCGGGGGACGCGACGGCGAGGGCCCCGGCAGCGGCGGCGAGCAGGGTGGCGAGACGGCGACGCATGTGATTCCTCCGGAGGGTGAGCGGCTGCCGGGTGTTTCCCGGCGCGGCAGGCCTCACGCTCGGAGGGGCTGCTATGCGAAGCCTCCGCGGGGGCTATACCGGGTCCTTCGCCGCGCTGCCGGGCGGCCCTCGCCTGACTCACAGGCGGGCGCGAGCGCGGTCCTCGCCTGACTCCCGGGCGGTCGCGAACGCCGCCCCACCGGTCTCACCGGCGGTCGCGAACGCCGCCCCGCCCGTCTCACCGGCGGTCCGCGGTCCCGCAGGGCGCCCGCGCCGCCCTATAGGCGGGAGATAGGACGCGACGGGAACCTCCGGTCGGAGCGTCGCGCCGTCATGTGCCGCGCTCCGTGGGGTCCGTACATGAACACCGTTCTGGGAGCGTGAGTCGGTTGGCACTTTCCGAGGTTCGCAACGATGTCCGGCTGCCCGTCACCGCCGCCCAGCTCGGCGTGTGGGTGGCGCAGCGCCTGGCACCGGAGAGTGCTCTCTACCAGTGCGCCGTCCACTTCGACTCCGGTCCCCTCGACATCGGGGTGCTGCGCCGCTCCGTCACGCGCGCCGTGGGCGAGACCGAAGCGCTGCGCGCCCGGTTCGGCGACGACGGGGAGGTCTTCCAGATCGTCGCGGGCGACGTGGACGCCCCGGTGGACCTGGTGGACCTGCGCGGCGAGGCCGACCCGGAGGCCGCCGCCCGCGCCTGGATGGACCAGGACATGGCCACCACCCCGGACCTGGAGGCGGGCCCGCTGTTCCGGCACGCGCTGCTCGTGCTCTCGGACCGGCGGCACTTCTTCTACCTGCGCTACCACCACATCGTCCTGGACGGCTTCGGCCAGACCCGCTACCTGGACCGGCTGGCCCGGATCTACACCGCGCTGCTCGCCGGGCAGGAGCCCGGGCCGGCCGGGGCCCGGGGACTCGACGTGCTGCTGGCGGAGGAGCGCGCCTACCTGGAGTCCCCGCACCACGCGAGCGACCGCGACCTCCTCCTCGGGCGCCTCGCCGGGGCCGAGGAGCGGCAGAGCCTCGCCGACGGGGCCGCCGCTGCCGCGCCGCGCGCTCTGCGGCTGCGGACGGAGCTGCCCCGCGAGCTGACCCGTGCGCTCACCGCCGTAGGCCACTGGCCGGCCGTGATCGCCGCGGCCACCGCCGTCTACCACCACCGGCTGCTCTCGGTCGACGACGTGGTCCTCGGCATCCCGGTGGCCGCCCGGCGCACCCCGGCCGCGCTCACCACCCCCTCCATGCTCGCCAACGACGTGCCGCTGCGGCTGACGGTCGGACCCGACGCCACCTTCGCCGAGCTGGTGCACGCGGCCCGCACCGAACTGGGCGCCCTGCTGCGGGCGCAGCGCTTCCGCCGGGAGGAGCTGCACGAGGCCCGTGAGCTGACCGGCACCGACGGGACCGTGTTCGCCACGGCCGTCAACGCCATGTCCTTCGACGCCCGCGTCCGGTTCGGCGAGGTCCTCGCCACCGCGCGGCAGCTGTCCAACGGCCCGGTGGCCGACCTGGCGATGGCCACGTACGGCGATCCCGCCGAGGGCGGGGTCCTGCTGGAGTTCGCGGCCAACCCGGAGCTGTACACCGAGGACGAACTGCGGGCCCACCAGGACCGGTTCCTGCGGCTGCTCGGCTCGCTCGCCGAGTCCCCCGACGCGCCCGTCGGGCGCGCCCACCTCCTCGCCCCGGCCGTCGCGGAGGAGTTGCTGCACGGAGTCAACGACACCGCGGGGGACGTCCCCGGCACCCTCGTCGAACTCTTCGAGCAGCAGGCCGCCGCGACCCCCGACGCCGTGGCCCTGTGCGCCGAGGAGACCCTCACCTACGCCGAGCTGGACGCCCGCGCCAACCGGCTGGCCCGTCTGCTCGCCGCGCGCGGCGTCGGCACCGAACGGCTCGTCGGCGTCGCCCTGCCGCGCTCGGCGAACCTCGTCGTCACGCTGCTCGCGGTGCTCAAGGCCGGCGGCGCCTATCTGCCGATCGACCCCGAACACCCCGCCGACCGCCGCGCGATGGTCCTCGACGACGCGCGTCCCGAACTGCTCGTCACCATCTCCGGCGGCGAGGTCCCGGACGGGGTGCCCGCCCTGTTCCTCGACGAGGTGGACCTGTCCGCCGGTGACACGAGCCCGCTCGGCCGCGTCCAGGACCCGCGCTCCACGGCGTACGTCATCTACACCTCCGGCTCCACCGGCCGTCCCAAGGGCGTGGTCCTGGAACGGTCCGCGATGGACAACTTCCTCGCCGCGATGGCCCGCGCGGTGCCGGTCGGCCCCGGCGACCGGCTGCTCGCGGTGACCACCGTGAGCTTCGACATCGCCGTACTGGAGATCTTCCAGCCGCTGCTCGCCGGTGCCCGCGTGGTGCTCGCGAGCCGCGACGAGGTGCTCGACCCGGACGCCCTGCGGGCCATCGTCGAGCGCGAGGGCATCACCGTCATGCAGGCCACGCCCAGCCTGTGGCAGCCGCTCGTCGAGACGCGGCCCGAGGTCTTCGCCGGTGTCCGCGTGCTCACCGGCGGCGAGGCACTGCCGCAGTCCCTCGCCGGGCCGCTCGCCGAGCACGCCGCGCGGGTCACCAACATGTACGGGCCGACCGAGACGACCGTGTGGTCGATGACCGCGCCCGTCGACGGGGGCCCCGTCTCGCTCGGCGCGCCGATCCTCAACACCCGGGTGTACGTCCTCGACACGGCCCTGCGCCCGGTGCCGCCCGGCCACAGCGGCGAGCTGTACATCGCCGGTGACGGCGTGGCCCGCGGCTACCGCGGCCGCCCCGGTCTGACCGCCGAGCGCTTCGTCGCCGACCCGTACGGTCCCGGGCGCCTGTACCGCACCGGTGACCTGGTGCGGCGCGAGCACGACGGGTCCTTCACGTTCCTGTCCCGTCTCGACCACCAGGTCAAGGTGCGCGGCTTCCGTATCGAACTCGGCGACATCGAGGCGGCGCTGCTCGCGCACCCGCCGGTCGAGCGGGCTGCCGTGCTGATGCGCGAGGACCGGCCCGGCGACAAGCGCCTCGTGGCGTACATCGTGTCGCCGGAGGGCGACTCGCCGCTGCTGCGCACCCATCTCGCCGAGACGCTGCCCGAGTACATGGTGCCGAGCGCCGTGGTGGTCCTGGACGCACTGCCGCTGACCCCCAACGGCAAGCTGGACCGCCGCGCCCTGCCCGCGCCGGTGCACGTCGCCCGCACCGACGGCCGCGCCCCCCGCACCCCGCTCGAAGAGCGGCTGTGCGCCCTGTACGCCGAGGTGCTCGGCCTGGACTCCGTCACCGTCGACGACGACTTCTTCACGATCGGCGGTACGTCCCTGTGGGCCACGCGCGTCGTCGTGCGTGCCGCCCGTGAGGGCATCAGCTTCGCGATCCGCGACCTGTTCCGGGCCCGCACCGTCGCCCGCCTCGCCCCGCTGTGCGCGGTGGGCGCCCCGGCCGGCGAGGAGCCCGTGGAGACGGCGCTGCCCGACGTGCTGCCGCAGGCCGAACTCGCCGCGCTGCTCGCCGGCGCCGAGGTGGAGGAGGTGCTGCCGCTGACGCCGCTGCAGGACGGCCTGGTCGTGCACAGCCTCACCACCGACGAGGACCGCGACGTCTACAGCGTGCACATCACCCTCGACCTGACCGGCGAGGTCGACGCCGAACGGCTGCGCGGCGCGCTCGACACCGTCGTCTCCCGCCACCCCGTGCTGCGCTCGTCCGTCGCCCACGAGGACGTCAGCCGTCCGGTGCTCGTGGTGCGCGGACGGGCCGCCGTGCCGTGGCGCGTCCACGATCTGCGCGGTCGCGCGGACCGGCTCGACACGGTGCTGCGCGCCGAGACCGCCCAACCCTTCGACCTCGCCTCGGCCCCGCTGCTGCGCGCCACCCTGCTGCGCCTCGACGAGGGCTGGCGGCTCATCGTGACCTGCCACCACCTCGTCCTCGACGGCTGGTCCGTGCCGATCCTGCTCGGCGAGACGCTGCGCGCCTACGCGGGCGGCGACCTCGGCCCCGCACCCCGCCCGTACCGCGCGCACCTCGGCTGGCTGGCCGCACAGGACCACGAGCGCTCCGCCGCCGCGTGGGGCGAGGCCCTCGCGGGTGTCCGCCCGACCCTCCTGGGCGCGGTCCAGGGCCCCGCGCGGGAGGCCGTACGCCTGGAGAGCGCCCTCGACGCCGCGACGACCACACGCCTGGAGCGGACCGCACGCGAACTCGGCGTCACCGTCAACTCCCTGGTGCAGGCCGCCTGGTCCGTCGCGCTGCGCGAGGTGACCGGGCAGGACGACGTGGTGTTCGGCATCACCGTGGCGGGCCGTCCGGCCGAGGTGCCGGGCGTGAACGAGATGGCCGGTCTGTTCGTCAACACCGTGCCGCTGCGCGCCCGCCCGGGCTCCGGCCGCACCCTGGCCGAGCTGGCCCGCTCCGTCCAGGACGACCAGGCCGACCTGCTCGCGCACCAGTACCTGCCGCTGGTCGACGTGCAGCGCGCGGCCGGTGTCTCCGGTCTCTTCGACACGGTCGTGGCCTTCCAGAACTACCCGGTGGACCGGGCGGCCCTCGATGCCCTGGCCCGCGAGGGCGGCCTGGTCGCCGGGGACGCCGACGTCCACGACGTCAACCACTACCCGCTGACCCTCACCGCCGTCCCCGGCGAGCGGCTCACGGCACGGCTCGTGTGCCGTCCGCACCTGTTCGACCCGGCCGCCGCGCGGGAGCTGCTGGACCGGTTCACCGGCACCCTCACGACGCTCGCCGCCGCTCCCGGCACGCTCGTCGGCGCGCTCGTCCCCGACCGCGAGCCGTCGGCCGCCGAGGACGCCCGCGACCTGGCCGAGCTGCGCGGCTTCCGCTTCGACACGGCCGACGTCGAGGCCGCCCTCACGGCCCACCCCGACGTGGTGCGGGCCGCGGCCGTCGTCCGCGAGGACACCCCGGGCGAGCGCCGGCTCGTCGGCTATGTGGTGCCCCGCCGCGGCGCCACGCCCGACATCTCCGCCCTGCGCGACGCGCTCGCGGCCGGACTGCCGGACTACATGGTGCCGTCCGTGTTCGTCACCCTCGACACCCTGCCGCCCGCGCCCGGCGGCGGCGTCGACCGGCGTGCCCTGCCCGTCCCGGTGCTCGCCGGAGCGGTCTCGCGGGAGCCGCACACCCCGCTGCAGGAGCTGCTGTGCGAGCTGTACGCGGAGGTGCTCGGCCTCGGCACGGTCGGGATCGACGACGACTTCTTCGCCCTCGGCGGCGACAGCATCCTCGGCTTCCGGCTCCTGAGCCGGGCCCGCGCCCGCGGGGTGTCCTTCGGGTTCCGCGACATGTTCGAGCGGCGCACCGTGGCCGCGCTCGCCGAGGTGTGCTCGGCGTACGAACCGGAGGCCGCGAGCGGACGGATCACGCTGCCGGTGTCCGCCGAGGAGGCCGCGCGGCTGGCCGCCGAGCCCGGCGTGGAGACCGTGCTGCCGCTCTCTCCGAACCAGCAGGGCCTGCTGTTCCACCACGCCTTCGACGACACCGGCGCCGACCCGTACACCCTGCAGATCGTCCTCGACTTCACGGCCCCCCTGGACGCCGGGCGTCTCGGTGCCGCACTGGACCGGGTGCTGCTGCGCCACGAGGCGCTGCGGGCCTCCTTCCGCACCACCGCGGAGCAGCGGTCGGTGCAGCTCGTGCACGAGGCGCCGAGCGTGCCGGTGCGCGAGGCGGAGGCCGCGGACGACGCGGCGTTCGCCGCGCTGCTCGACGAGGACCGCGCCACCCGCTTCGACCTGGGCCGCCCGCCGCTGGTGCGCGCGGCCGCGGTGCGCCGCGCCGGTGGCGGAGGCTCCCTCGTCCTGACGATGCATCACATCGTGGTGGACGGCTGGTCGCTGCCGATCGTGGCGCGTGACCTGTTCGCCGCGTACGCCGAGCTGGGGACCGAGCCGGAAGCCGCCGCGCTCTCCGGTGCCGTACGGGAGGACTCCGCGCTGCCGGGCGCCGTACCGGACGAACCCGGTGGTGCCCGCTACCGCGACCATCTCGCCTGGCTCGACGGCACCGACCGCGAGGCGTCCCTCAGGGTGTGGCGGGAAGCGCTCGCGGAGGTGACCGAGCCCTCGCGGATCGCCACCGGGCAGGGCGACCGGGTCCTGGAGCCGGTACGGCAGGAGCACGTGCTGAGCGAGGCCGACACGGCCGGTCTCGCCGCCGTCGCCCGCCGGTACGGCGTCACCGTGAACACCCTGGTGCAGGCCGCGTGGGCGATCGTGCTGCGGGGCCTGACCGGCCGCGACGAGGCGCTGTTCGGCGTCACCGTGGCCGGCCGTCCGGCCGAGCTGCCGGGCGCGGGCGAGCTGGTGGGCCTGTTCATCAACACCGTGCCGCTGTCGGTGCGGCTCGACGCGGGCGAGCGCCTGGGCGATCTCGCCGTACGGCTCGGCCGCGAGCAGTCCGCGCTGCTCGACCACCACCACGTGGCGCTCGGCGACATCCAGCGCGCGACGGGCATGGGCGAGCTGTTCGACACCCTGCTCAGCTTCGAGAACTACCCGCTGGACCCGGCGGAGATCACCGCGCGCGCCCGGGCCGCGGGCCTCGATCTGGCCGGCGCCCGGGTCCGCGACGGCAGCCACTTCGCCATCAGCGTCGTCGTCGAACCCGGCGAGCGTATGCGGCTGCGCGTACGCCACCAGCCGCAGCTGGTGGACGAGGCGACCGCGCAGGCCGCGGGCGCGGAGCTGCTGGCGACGCTGCGTGCCTTCGTGACCGTGCCCGAACTGCCGCTCGCCCGCCTGGCCCGGGGTGAGGAGACGGCGCCCGCGCAGGCCGCCCCGGCGGTGTCGTCCCCGGTGACCCTGCCCGGGCTGTTCGCCGCGCAGGCCGCGCGCACGCCGGACGCGCCCGCCGTCGTCGCCGGCGGTGAGAGCCTGACGTACCGGCAGCTCGACCGCCGCTCCAACGCCCTGGCCGCCGAGCTGGTCGCGCACGGCGCCGGTCCCGGCCGTCTCGTCGCGGTGCTGCTGCCCCGCTCGGTGGACCTGATGGTCGCGCTGCTCGGTGTTCTCAAGTCCGGTGCCGCGTACGTCCCGGTGGACCCGTCCTACCCGGCCGAGCGCATCGCCGTGATCCTCCAGGACAGCGCTCCGGCGCTCGCCGTCACCGCCGACCCGGACCTCGCTCCGGCGGGACTGGCCACCGTACGGCCGACCGGCGCGGAGGCGGACGCCCTCGGTCACACGCCGCGTCCCGAGGACGCCGCGTACGTCATCTTCACCTCCGGCTCCACCGGCCGCCCCAAGGGCGTGGTCGTCGAACACCGGGCGCTCGGCGCCTACCTGGCCCGTGCCGCGACGGCCTACCCGGACGCGGCGGGCACCTCCCTCGCGCACACCTCGGTCTCCTTCGACCTCACCGTCACCTGCCTGTACACCCCGCTGGTCGCGGGCGGCCGGGTGCACCTGGCCGAGCTGCCGGACGCGATCGGCGCCGCCCGCCCCACGTTCCTCAAGGGCACGCCCAGCCATCTGCGGCTGCTCGACACGCTGCCCGAGGAGGTGTCGCCGTCGGGGACGCTGGTGCTCGGCGGTGAGGCGCTGCGCGGCGAGATGCTCGCCGGGTGGCGGGCCGCGCACCCCGGGGCGACCGTCGTCAACGCGTACGGCCCGACCGAGGCGACCGTCAACGTCATGGAGTTCCGGATCGAACCGGGCGAGCCGCTGGCCGACGGCCCGGTCCCGATCGGGCGCGCGTTCCCGTACGCCCGGGTGTATCTGCTCGACAGCGGTCTGCGGCCCGTACGGCCGGGGGCACGCGGTGAGCTGTACCTCGCGGGCGAGGGCCTGGCCCGCGGCTACCTCGGGCTGCCGGGCCAGACCTCGCACCGCTTCGTGGCGGACCCGTTCGGCCCGGCGGGCAGCCGGATGTACCGCACGGGCGACCTGGCGCGGCTGCGCCGGGACGGCATGATCGAGTACCTGGGCCGGGTCGACGACCAGGTCAAGGTGCGCGGTTTCCGGATCGAGCTGGGCGAGGTCGAGGCGGCCGCCGAGGCGGTGCCCGGTGTCCGCCGCGCGGCCGCGGCCGTGCGCGGCACCACGGGCGAACCCCGCCTCGTCGGCTACCTGGTGGCTCCCGGCGGCGTGGACACGGGCGAGGTCGAGGCGCGGATGCGGGCGGTGCTGCCCGAGTACATGGTGCCCGCCGCGTTCGTCGTCCTGGACGAGCTGCCGCTGACGCCGAACGGCAAGGTGGACCGGGCCGCCCTGCCCGAACCCGCCGTCACCGCCGGCACCGCGGGCCGCACGGCCTCCGGGGCCCTGGAGGAGCGGCTGCTCGGCCTGTTCCGGGAGGTGCTGGGCCGCGCTGATGCGGGTGTGGAGGACGACTTCTTCGCGCTGGGCGGCGACTCGATCATGTCGATCCAGTTGGTGGGCCGTGCCCGTGCGGTGGGTCTGAAGTTCTCCGCCCGTCATGTCTTCGAGCACCGCACCCCGGCGGCCCTCGCGGCGTCGCTGGGCGGCGAGCCGTCCCGCAGCCCGCTGGAGGAGCGGCTGCTCGGCCTGTTCCGGGAGGTGCTGGGCCGCGCTGATGCGGGTGTGGAGGACGACTTCTTCGCGCTGGGCGGCGACTCGATCATGTCGATCCAGTTGGTGGGGCGTGCCCGTGCGGTGGGTCTGAAGTTCTCCGCCCGTCATGTCTTCGAGCACCGCACCCCGGCCCGCCTCGCGGCGGCACTCGGCGCGCAGGACGGCGCCGTACCCACGGCCGACGCGCAACACGGCACGCGCAGCGCGCCGTTGCTGCCGCTGATGCACCGGCTCGTCACCCGCGGACGCTTCGACCAGTACAACCAGTCCGTCACCCTGACCCTGCCCCCGACCACCCGCGCCCACCTGGCCGCCGCGCTCGGCGCGGTCGTCGAACGGCACGAGGCGCTGCGGATGCGGGTCGCGGACGCCACCGGATTCACCGTCGCCCCCCTGGCCGCGGACGGTGCCACGGCCTTCGCCGACGCGCTCCTCACCCGTGTCGCCGCACCCGCCGACGCGACCGAGGACGAGCTGACCGCCCTCGCCGCCGAACAGACCGCCGCCGCGCGCGACGCCCTCGACCCGGCCGCCGGGCGGATGCTGCGCGCCGTCTGGATCGACGCGGGGGACCGGCGCACCGGACGGCTGCTGCTCGTCGTGCACCACCTCGCCGTCGACGGCGTGTCCTGGCGGATCATCGTGCCCGACCTCGCCGAGGCCTGGGCGGCCGTCGCCGACGGCGGCCGGCCCGCACTCGCCCCGGTCGGCACCTCGTTCGCCGACTGGGCCCGCGCGTTCACCGCGCTGCCCGCCGACGACACCCCGTACTGGCGTGAACTGCTCACCGCGGACGACCCGTTGATCGGGGACCGGCGGCTCGACCCGGCCCGTGATCTGCGCGGCGACGCCGGACGGCTGACCCTGCGCGTGCCCGCCGACGTGACGGGCGCGGTGCTCGGCACGCTGCCCGCCGCCTTCCACGCGGGACCGGACGACGTCCTGCTGACCGCGCTCGCCGCGGCCGTGCCGCTGTGGCGCGGCGACCGCGCCGGACTCCTCGTGGACGTCGAGAGCCACGGCCGCCACGAGGAGCTGGTCGCGGACGCCGACCTCTCGCGGACCGTCGGCTGGTTCACCGTGATCCATCCCGTGCGTCTGGACACCGCCGATCCGGGC
The DNA here is from genome assembly GCF_014656055.1 of Streptomyces griseosporeus. GTDB lineage: Bacteria > Actinomycetota > Actinomycetes > Streptomycetales > Streptomycetaceae > Streptomyces > Streptomyces griseosporeus. The sequence continues at coordinate 782,720 of NZ_BNBR01000003.1, read as the reverse complement.
GCCGTGCTCGCGGGCGCGGACGCCGCCGGCGACGCCCTGCGCGCGGTGAAGGAGCAACTGCGCGCCACTCCTGGCCAGGGCATCGGATACGGCCTCGCCCGCCAACGCGAGCAGGCCGCAGCGGCGGAGTCCGCCGGGCTGCCCGAGGCGCAGATCGGCTTCAACTACCTGGGCCGCGTCCGTCTCGCCGGTGGCCTCGCGCCCGGCTGGGACCTGGCCGCGGTCGGCGCCGACGACGCGCCCGACGTGCCGCTCTCGCACGTCGTCGAGGTCACCGTCGCCGCGCACGAGGGCCCCGACGGGCCCGAGCTGGTCGCCACCTGGACGTGGGCCCGTGCCCTGGTCTCCGACGCCGACGCGGCCCGCCTCGCCGACCTGTGGGACAGCGCGCTGCGCGGCCTCGCCGCCCACGGCGACCGGCCGGGCGCCGGCGGACGCACCCCGTCCGACCTGCTGGTCCACCTCAGCCAGGAGGAGATACGCGAACTGGAGGCGGACCCGGACGTGGCCGACCTCCTCCCGCTCGCCCCCCTCCAGGAAGGCCTGCTCTTCCACCACCAGTACGGCGACGGCGCCGACGACCCGTACATCTCCCAGCTCCGCGTGGAACTGACCGGCTCCCTCGACGTCGCCCGGCTGCGCGCCGCCGCCGCCGAGGTGCAGCGCCGCCACCCCGCGCTGCGGGCCGCGTTCCGCCGTACCTCGCAGGGCACGCCCGTGCAGGTCGTCCTCGCCGACCCGGCCGTCGACTTCACCACCGTCGAGCTGCGCGACCCCGCCGAGCTGGACGCCGTCTGCGCCGCCGACCGCGGGCGCGGCTTCGACATCACCACCCCGCCCCTGATCCGCTGGACCGTGGCCTCCACCGGGGACCGCCACACCCTCGTCGCGACCGCGCACCACAGCGTCCGCGACGGCTGGTCCATGCCGATCGTGATGCGCGAGCTGATGGCCCACTACCTGGGCGACGCCCTGCCGCAGCCCCGCCCGCACCGCGAGCACCTGGCCTGGCTGGCCCGCCAGGACCGTACGGCCGCCGAGGCCGCCTGGGGCGAGGCGCTCGCCGGGCTCGACGGCGGCACCCTGCTCGCCACCGGACCGGCCCCGGCCGGCCAGCAGCCCGGACGCCTCGACCTCACCGTGGACGGCCTCGACGTACAGGGCGCGGCCCGCCGCCTCGGCGTCACCGTCAACACGCTGGTCCAGAGCGCCTGGCTGCTGCTCGTGGCCCGGCTCACCGGCCGCGACGACATCGTCACCGGCGCCACCGTCAGCGGCCGCCCCGCCGACCTGCCCGGCGCGGCCGACATGGTCGGCCTGTTCGTCAACACCGTGCCGCTGCGCGCGACCCTGCGCGCCGACGAGCACGTCGGCGACTTCGCCCGCCGCCTCCAGCTGGAACAGGCCCGTCTGGTCGAGCACCACCACCTCGGCCTGGTCGACATCCGGCGCCTGGCCGGGCACGGCGAACTCTTCGACACCTCCATGGTGTTCGAGAACTACCCGCTGGACGTCGACGCCCTGGCCGCCGTGGCCCGCCGCGCCGGTCTGGAGGCCGGAGCGGTCTCCCACCACTCCGTCACCCACTACGCGCTCGCCATGGAGGCGAGCCCCCTCCCGGGCGGCGACGGGCTGCGGCTGCGGCTGCACCACCGTACGGACACCCTCACCGCCGAACAGATGGGCCAGATCGGCGAGTTGCTGCCGCGGCTGCTGCGCACGGTCGTCACCGCGCCCGGCACCCCGGTCGGCCGGATCCCCGGATACGCCCCGGACGCGCTCCTCGCCCTCGGCCGGGGGCCCGAGGACGCCGCCGACCCGCGCACCTGGCCGGAGCTGTTCCTCGACCAGGTCCGCCGCACACCCGACGCACCCGCGGTCGTCTCCGGCGCGCGGACCCTCACCTACCGCGACCTCGCCGACCGGGCGGGCGCGCTGGCCCGCCTGCTCGCCGAGGCCGGAGTCGGTGCCGAGCAACGGGTCGGGATCGTGCTGCCGCGCTCCGTCGACCTCGTCGTCGCCCTGCACGCGGTCGCCCTCGCGGGCGGCGCGTTCGTGCCCGTCGACCCGGCCCACCCGGCCGAGCGCATCGCGCAGACCCTCACCGACGCGGCGCCCGTCCTCGTCCTCACCACGAGCGGCACCGCCCTGCCCGAGACGGGGACGCGCCGCCTCGACGTGGACGCGCTCGACCTGAGCGGCGACGGCCTCGTCCGGCCGGTGCGCGCCGAGCAGGCCGCGTACGTCATCTACACCTCCGGCTCCACCGGCCGCCCCAAGGGCGTCGTCGTCACCCACGCCGGCATCCCCGGCCTGGCGCGCGCCCAGAAGGCCGGCTTCGACGTCGACGCGGACAGCCGCGTCCTGCAGTTCGCCTCGCCGAGCTTCGACGCGTACGTCTCCGAGGTGGCCGTCACCCTGCTCGCGGGCGCCTGCCTGGTCGTCGCCCCGCGCGAGGAACTGCTGCCCGGCGCCCCGCTGGTGCGCACCGTCGCCGAGCACGGCGTCACGCACGTCACGCTGCCGCCGGCCGCGCTGCGCGAACTGCGGCCCGAGGACCTGCCGACCCTGCGCTCCCTCGCCGTCGCCGGCGAGCAGTGCCCGCCGCAGGTCGCGGAAGTCTGGTCGGCGGGCCGCCGCATGGTCAACGCGTACGGTCCGACCGAGACGACCGTGTGCGCCACCATGAGCGCCCCGCTGTCCGGCTTCGGCGTCCCGCCCATCGGCACCGCCCTGCACGGCCTTGAGGTCCGCGTCCTCGACGCGCACCTGCAGCCCGTCCCCGTCGGCGTGGTCGGCGAGCTGTACGTGTCCGGCGCCGGCCTGGCCCGCGGCTACCTGGACCGCCCCGGCCTGTCCGCCGAGCGCTTCGTCGCCGACCCGTTCGGCACCCCCGGCACCCGCATGTACCGCACCGGCGACCAGGTCGCCTGGCGCGAGGACGGGCAGCTGGTCTACGTCGGCCGGGCCGACCGGCAGATCAAGCTGCGCGGCTTCCGCATCGAACCGGGCGAGATCGAGGCGGCCGTCGTCGCGGCGCCCGAGGTCGCCGCGAGCGCCGTCGTCGTCCGCGAGGACCGGCCCGGGGACCGCCGCGTGGTCGCCTACGCCGTGCCGGCGCCCGGCGCCACCGTCGTACCCGAGGCACTGCGCGCCCGGCTGCGCGAGGTGCTGCCCGACCACATGGTCCCGGCCGCCGTCGTCGTCCTCGACCGCATCCCGGTCACCGTCAACGGCAAGCTCGACCAGGCCGCGCTGCCCGCGCCGCGCTACGACACCACCGCGGGCCGCACCCCGGGCGACCCCGTCGAGGAACTGCTCGCGGGCGTCTTCGCCGAGGTGCTCGGGGTGGACCGGGTCGGCCCGGACGACTCGTTCTTCGACCTGGGCGGCCACTCGCTGCTCGCCATGCGGCTGGTCGCCCGGGTGAGCGCGGTGCTCGGCACCGAGCTGCCCGTGCGCGCGGTCTTCGAGTCGCCCACCGTCCGCGAACTCGCCCGGATCGCCGCGGGCGGCCCCCGCGCCACGGCCCTGGCGCCCGGCGCGCTGCCGCGCCCCGAGCGGCTGCCGCTGTCGTACGCGCAGCAGCGGCAGTGGTTCCTCGACCGCTTCGACGGCACGAACTCCGCGTACCACATCCCGATGGCGCTGCGCCTGACCGGCCGGCTCGACGAGGCGGCGCTCTCCGCCGCGCTGGACGCCCTGGTGAGGCGGCACGAGAGCCTGCGCACGCTGATCGCCGAGGACGAGGAGGGCCCGTACCAGCGGATCGTCGGCACCACGCTGTGGTGCGAGCCGGCACCGGTCGCCCGGGAGGCGCTGGACGAGGCGCTGCGGGAGGCCGTGGCCCGTCCCTTCGACCTGACGGCCGACGTGCCCGTCCGCGTCCACCTGTTCGCGGTCGGGCCCGACGAGCACGTCCTGCTCGTCGTCGTCCACCACATAGCCGGGGACGGCGCCTCCGTGCCGGTGCTCGCCCGCGACCTGGTCGCCGCCTACCGCGCCCACCTCGACGGCACCCCCCTCGCACCGGCCGGAGAGGCGCCGCAGTACGCGGACTTCGCCCTGTGGCAGCGCGCGGCCCTCGGCGCCGAGGACGACCCCGGCTCGGTGCTCGGCCGCCAGCTCGACCACTGGAAGGCCGCGCTCGACGCCCTGCCCGAGGAACTCGCGCTGCCCGCCGACCGGCCCCGCCCGGCGGCCGGACCGCACCGCGCCGGCCGTCACCGCCTGGAGATCCCGGCCGACCTGCACACCGAACTGACCCGCGTGGCCAGGGAGTTGAAGGCGACACCCTTCATGGTCGTGCAGGCCGCCGTCGCGGCGCTGCTGTCCAGGCTGGGCGCCGGCACCGACATCCCGCTCGGCTCCCCGGTCGCCGGACGCACCCACGCGTCGCTGTCCGAGGTGGTGGGCCTGTTCGCCAACACGCTGGTCCTGCGCACCGACGTGTCGGGCGACCCGAGCTTCGCGGAACTCGTCGACCGCGTACGCGAGACCGACCTCGCGGCCTTCGCCCACCAGGACGTGCCGTTCGAGCGGCTCGTCGAGGCGCTCCGCCCGGAGCGCTCCGCCGCACGCCACCCGCTGTTCCAGGTGGTCGTCGAGTGGGGCGACGACGGGACCCGCGCCCTGGACTCCCTGCAGGACCTGCCCGGACTGTCCGTCGAACCGCTCCAGCTCACCGTGGACGCCGCCAAGTTCGACCTGGTCTGGCACCTGCGCCCGCGGCACACCGCCGCGCACGCGCCGGCCGGCATCGCGGTGGACGTGGAGTACAGCGCCGACCTGTTCGACGCGGCCACCGTCGCGAGCATGGGCGACCGTCTGGTCCGGCTGCTCGGCGCCGCCCTCGCCGAACCCACCCGCCCGGTCACCGACCTGGACGTGCTCGGCGCGGACGAGCGGGACCTGCTGCTCGGCGACTGGGCGTACACGCCCGCCGAGCCGACCGCGCCCCTCGGCGCGGACGACACCATCGTGCGCCGCTTCGAGGCGGCGGCCGCCGCCCACCCCGACCGCGTCGCCGTCACCGGCGAGGACGAGCGGGGCCGCCCGGTCTCCCTGACGTACGCCGAGCTGAACGCGCGCGTCAACCGGCTCGCGGCGCTGCTGCGCGAACGGGGCGCCGCACCCGAGCGGTTCGTCGCCCTCGCCCTGCCCAGGGTGACCGACCTGGTGACGGCCGTGCTCGCCGTGCTGAAGTCCGGCGCCGGCTATCTGCCGGTCGACCCGGCCTACCCGGCCGAGCGCGTGGCGCTGCTCCTCGGCGACAGCCGCCCGGTCGTCACCGTCGGCACCCGCGCCACCGTGGCCGCCCTCGGCGGCGACGCCACCTGGCTCGCCCTCGACGACGAGGACGTCGTCGCGGACCTCGCCGCACGGGACACGGCCGACCCGGAGCCCGCCGCGGGCGCCGACCACGCCGCGTACGTCATCTACACCTCCGGATCCACCGGCACCCCCAAGGGCGTGGTGGTCACCCACCGCAACGTCCTCAAACTCTTCGACGCCACCGGCCACTGGTTCGGCTTCGGCGCCGACGACGTCTGGACCCTCTTCCACAGCTACGCCTTCGACTTCTCCGTGTGGGAGCTGTGGGGTCCGCTGCTCTTCGGCGGCCGGCTCGTGGTGGTGCCGCACGCGGTCAGCCGGGAGCCCGGAGCGTTCCTGGAGCTGCTGCGGCGCGAGCGGGTCACGGTCCTCAACCAGACCCCGTCCGCGTTCCACGAACTGATCCGCGCCGACGAGGCCGCGGGCGGCGCCGACCTCGCGCTGCGCTACGTCGTCTTCGGCGGCGAGGCGCTCGACCCGGCGCGGCTGCTGCCCTGGTACGAGCGGCACGCGGACGACAGCCCGGTCCTGGTCAACATGTACGGCATCACCGAGACCACCGTGCACGTCACCCACCGCGCCCTCACCGCCGACGAGGTGCGGGCCGGGGTGACCGGCGCCATCGGCGTCGGGATCCCCGACCTCGGGGTGCACGTCCTCGACGAGCGGCTGCGGCCCGTCCCCGCCGGCGTCGTGGGGGAGATGTACGTCTCCGGAGCGGGCGTCGCCCGCGGCTACGCCCACCGCCCCGGCCTGACCGCGGGACGCTTCGTCGCCGACCCGTTCGGCCCGCCCGGCACCCGCATGTACCGCTCCGGCGACCTCGCGCGCCGCCGCCCCGACGGTTCGCTCGACTACCTGGGCCGGGCCGACTCGCAGGTCAAGGTGCGCGGCTTCCGTATCGAACTCGGCGAGATCGAGGCCGTGCTGCTCGCGCAGGACCAGGTGGCCCAGGCGGCCGTCGTGGTCCGCGAGGACACCCCCGGCGACCAGCGTCTCGTCGGATACGTCGTCACCGACGGCGGCACCGGCCAGGCCCTCGCGCCGGCCCTGCGCGAGGCGGCCGCCGAGGCGCTGCCCGCGCACATGGTGCCCTCGGCCGTCGTGGTGCTCGACCGGCTCCCGCTGACCGTCAACGGCAAGCTCGACCGCAAGGCCCTGCCCGCCCCGCAGGCACCCGCCCGCACGGCGGGCCGGGCCCCCGCGAACCCGGCCGAGGAACTCCTCGTGGATGCCTTCGCCGACGTCCTCGGCGTGGACCGGGTCGGCGTGGACGACTCCTTCTTCGACCTGGGCGGCCACTCGCTGCTCGCGATGCGCCTGGTCACCCGGGTACGGGCGGCCCTGGACGCCGACCTCGGGGTGCGCGACCTGTTCGAGTCGCCGACCCCGGCGGCCCTCGCCCGCCGCGCCGCGGGCGTCGAGGGCACGGGCAGGCCCGCGCTGACCGCGCTGCCGCGCACCGGGCGCGTCCCGCTGTCGTACGCACAGCAGCGGCTGTGGGTGCTCGACCGGCTCGGCGGCGGCGCGGGAGGCGACGGCGCGTACAACATCCCGATCGCGCTGCGGCTCACCGGCACCGTGGACGCCGACCGGCTGCGCGAGGCGCTCGGCGACGTGGTGGCCCGGCACGAGAGCCTGCGCACCCTGGTCGACGACCGGGGCGGCGAGGGCGCCGAGGCCTGGCTGCGGGTGCTGCCCGAGGCCCGGGTGGAGCTGCCCGTCGTGCGGGTCGGCGCGGACGACCTGGACGCGCGGATCCAGGCGGCCGCCTCGGCCGGCTTCGACCTGACCACCGAACTGCCGCTGCGGGCCCGCCTGTTCACGGTCGGACCGGACGAGCACGTCCTGCTCGTCGTGGTCCACCACATCGCGGGCGACGGCACCTCCATGCCGGTCCTCGCCAGGGACCTGGCGACCGCGTACGCGGCCCGCCTGGACGGGGCGGCGCCCGCCTGGGAGCCGCTGCCCGTGCAGTACGCCGACTACGCGGGCTGGCAGCGCGCGTTCCTCGGTGAGCCGGACGGCACGGACACCGGCAGCGAGATGGGCCGCCAGCTCGGCTTCTGGAGCGAGGCGCTGGACGGGCTGCCGGAGGAGCTGACGCTCCCCGCCGACCGGCCGCGCCCGGCCGTCGGACCGCACCGCGCGGGCCGGCACACCTTCGAGGTGCCCGAGGAGCTGTACGAGCGGGTGGGCCGCGTGGCCCGCGAGCTGAAGGCCACCCCGTTCATGGTCGTGCAGGCCGCCCTCGCGGCGCTGCTGTCGCGGCTCGGCGCGGGCACCGACATCCCGCTCGGCTCCCCGGTCGTCTCCCGCTCCGACGAAGCCCTGGCCGATGTCGTCGGCTTCTTCGTCAACACCCTCGTCCTGCGCACCGATGTCTCGGGCGACCCGAGCTTCGCGCAGCTCGTGGACCGGGTGCGGCAGGCCGACCTGGCGGCGTTCGCGCACCAGGACGTGCCGTTCGAGCGGCTCGTCGAGGCGCTGCGCCCGGAGCGCTCGGCCGCCCGCCACCCGCTGTTCCAGGTCGCGCTCAGCCTGGACAGCGCCGGCGGCACGGCACTCGCCGAGGCGGGCCGGATGCCCGGCCTGACCGTCGAACCGCGCCCGGTGGCGCCGTCCGTCGCCAAGTTCGACCTCACCTTCACCCTCACCGAGCGCCTCGGCGAGGGCGGCAGGCCCGTCGACTGGGCCGGCGGTGTCGAGTACAGCGCCGACATGTTCGACGCGGACACCGTGGCGCGGCTCGCCCGCCGCCTCGTGCGGCTCCTGGACGTGCTGACCGACCGGCCCGGCGCCCGCGTCTCGGCCCACGACGTCCTGGTGGACGGCGAGCGCGAGGCGATCCTCGGCAGCTGGCTGGAGAACACCGCCCCGGTGGCCCCCGCGAGCCTGCCCGAGGCCATCGCCCGCCAGGTGGCCGAGCGCCCGGACGCGCCCGCCGTCACCTTCGGGGGCACCACGCTCTCGTACGCCGAACTCGACGCGCGCGCCAACCGGTTCGCGCACGCCCTGCTCGCCCGCGGCGTCGCCCCCGAGGCACGCGTCGGCGTCCTGATGGAGCGCTCGGACACGCTCGCCGTCGCCCTGCTCGGCATCGTCAAGGCGGGCTGCGCGTACGTGCCGCTCGCCCCGGCCAACCCGGACGAGCGCCTGGTCCATCTGCTCGACCAGGTGCAGGCCCCGCTGCTCGTCGTCGACGAGGCCGGCCGCGAGCGGGCCGAGGGCCTCGACATCCGGGCCGAGCTGGTGGACGCGGGCGCCGATGTGTCCCGGCTGCCCGCCACCGCGCCCGGCGTGCCGGTGGACCCGCGGAACCTGGCCTACCTGATGTTCACCTCCGGCTCCAGCGGACTGCCCAAGGGCGTCGCCATCTGCCACGGAGACATCGTCCAGCTGGCCGCCGACCGCTGCTGGGACGGCGTCACCGACCGGGTGCCGCTGCACTCGCCGCACGCCTGGGACGCCTCCATCCTGGAGTTCTGGGTGCCGCTGGTGCGCGGCGGCGAGGTGCTGGTCGTGCCGCCGGGCGACCTCGACGTGAGCGACCTCAAGGCGCTCATCGCCGACTCCGGGATCACCTCGCTGTTCCTGACCGCCGGACTGTTCCGGGTGCTCGGCCAGGAGATCCCCGAGGCGTTCGCCGCGATCCGGCAGGTCGCCACCGGCGGTGACGTGGTCTCCGGACCGGCCGTGCGCCGCATCCTGGAACACGCCCCCGGCCTGCGGATCGTCAACGCCTACGGTCCGACCGAGGTGACCGTGATGGCGCTGTCCCACCGCGTCGACCCCGCCACGCTCGACCCGCAGGCGCACAGCGTGCCGATCGGCCGCTCCCTGGACGCCATGCGGCACTACGTCCTCGACGACGCGCTGCGGCCCGTGCCGCCGGGCGTCACCGGCGAGCTGTACGCGGCCGGGCCCGGTCTGGCGCGCTGCTACTGGAACCGTCCCGACCTCACGTCGGACCGGTTCGTCGCCGACCCGTACGGCCCGCCCGGCACCCGGATGTACCGCACCGGGGACCTGGCGCGCTGGACGGCCGACGGCCTGGTGGAGTTCGCCGGCCGCGCCGACGAGCAGGTCAAGCTGCGCGGCTTCCGCATCGAACTCGGCGAGATCGAGTCCGCGCTGGCCGCCGCACCCGGCGTCACGGCCTGCGCGGTCCTCGTCCGCGAGGACCGCCCCGGCGACAAGCGCCTGGTCGCCTACACGGTCGCCGGACCCGGCTACGACCGGGCGGAACTCGGCGCGCACCTGGGCCGCACACTGCCCGACTACATGGTCCCGGCGGCGATCGTCGAACTGACCGAGCTGCCGCTCACCTCCATCGGCAAGCTGGACCGCAGGGCGCTGCCCGCACCCGAGTTCGGCAGCACCGGCGGCCGGACCGCCGCAACCACCGAAGAGGAGATCCTCGTACGGCTGTTCGCGCAGGTCCTCGGCCTGCCCGAGGAGTCCGTCGACGCGGACAGCGCCTTCTTCGACCTCGGCGGCGACTCCATCATGGCCATCCAGCTGGTCAGCGCCGCCCGCCGCGAAGGCCTGACGATCACCGGCGCGGACGTCTTCACGCACCGCACCGTCGCCGAACTGGCCCGCGCGGCCGCCGCCGCACAGGCACCCGGGGACAGCGAGCCCGACGAGCCCGTCGGCGACCTGCCCGCCTGGCCCATGCTGCACTGGCTGGCCGAACGGCGGGTCCCGGTGGACCGCTTCAACCAGACCACCGTCCTGCACGCGCCCGCCGAGCTGGACCTGGACCGGCTGCACACCCTGGTCGGCGCGCTGCTCGCCCGCCATGACAGCCTGCGGCTCAAGGTGGCCGTCGACGACCCCGCCGACGCCGCCACCTGGCACGTCGAGGTGCCCGCGCCGGACGCCGTACGCGCCGGGGACCGGGTGCGGCGCGTGGACGCGGCCACCCTCACCGACGACGAACTCGCCGACGCCGTACGGGACCACGGTGAGGCCGCCGTCGGCCGCCTCGACCCGAGCGCCGGGGCGATGGTGGAGATCGTCTGGTTCGACCGCGGCACACGGCCCGGACTGCTCCTGGTCGCCGTCAACCACCTGGCGATCGACGGGGTGTCCTGGCGCATCCTGCTCCCCGACCTGTTCCGCGCCTGGGCCGACATCCTGGCCGGACGCGCACCCGACCTCGGCTCCGGCGGCACCTCACTGCGCCGCTGGGCGCAGCGGAACACCGAGAGCGCCGTATCCCCGCGCACCCTCGCCCAGCTCGACCACTGGACCGGCACGCTGCGGCACGGCACCCCGCTGGGCGCCCGCCCGCTCGACCCGGCGGTGGACGTGCTCGGCGCCGCGCGGCGGCTGCGGCGCACCCTGCCGGCCGGCATCACCGGACACCTGCTCACCACGGCACCGGCCGTGGTCGGCGCGGGCGTGGACGACGTCCTGCTCGCCGGTCTCGCCCTGGCCGAGGCCCGCAGACGGCGCGACCCGGACGCGTCCGTCCTGATCGACGTGGAGAGCCACGGCCGCGAGCGCGACGGAGCCTCGGACCTGTCCCGCACGACGGGCTGGTTCACCGCCCTGTACCCGGTGCTGCTGGACACCGCGGGCACCGACCTCGACGAGGCGTTCGCGGGCGGCCACGCCGCCGGCACGGTGCTCAAGCACGTCAAGGAGCTGCTGCGGGCGGTGCCGTCCGAGGGCCTGGGCTACGGCCTGCTGCGCCACCTCAACCCGGAGACGGCGGCGGCCTTCGAGGGACTGCCCACCGCGGGCATCGGCTTCAACTACCTGGGCCGGTTCGTGGCGGGCGAGACCGGCGACTGGGCGGTGGCCGCGGACGCGCCGCGTCCCGACGGCGAGGACCCGGCGACACCGCTGGCCCACGCCGTCGAGATCAACGCGTACGTCGAGGAGAGCGCGGACGGCCCCCGCCTGGGCGCCACCTGGACGTACGCGCCGGGTGTCCTCACCGACGACGAGGCCGCCGCGCTCGCCGACGGCTGGTTCGAGGCGCTGACAGCCCTCGCGGAGCACGCCCAGCGGCCCGACGCCGGCGGCCTGACCCCGACCGACGTGGGGCTTATAGAGATCACACAGAGCGAGATTGAACAGTTCGAGGACGAACTGGCCTCGGACTGGGAGATTTGAAGTGGCGAGAAGCAACCGCACCGTCGATGACATCCTGCCTCTCTCCCCGCTCCAGAGCGGTCTGCTGTTCCACAGTCTTTTCGATGTATCCGACGAGTCGACCCCGGACATCTACACGGTCCAGTCGACCTTCCACCTGGCCGGCCCGCTCGACGCGGGCCGCGCCCGGGAGGCCGCCGACGCCCTGCTGCGCCGGCACGCGAGCCTGCGGGTGGCCTTCCGGCAGCGCAAGGACGGCGAGTGGGTGCAGATCGTCGCGGCCCGCTACAAGCTGCCGTGGACCGAGATCGACCTGTCCCACCTGCCGGCGGCGGAGGCGGACGCCGAGGCGCGCGAGGCCACGCTCGCCGACCGGGAGCAGCGCTTCGACACCGGACGCCCGCCGCTGATCCGCTTCACGCTGATCCGGCTCGGCGCCGAGAGCCACCGGCTCGTGCTGACGATCCACCACACGGTGCTCGACGGCTGGTCCCTGCCGACGCTCCTGAAGGAGTACCACGCGCTGTACCTGTCGGGCGGCGACGCCCGCGGGCTGCCCGCCGTGGCCCCCTACCGGGACTACCTGGCCTGGCTCTCGCGGCAGGACGCGGACGCCTCCCGCGCCGCCTGGGACGCCATGCTCGACGGGCTCACGGCGCCCAGCCTGGTCGCGGGCACCGCCGAGCACACGCCGCAGGACCCCGGACGATACGAGTTCGGGCTCACCGAGGAGCAGACCCGGGCCCTGACGGCGCGGGCCCGCTCCGCGGGCGTCACCGTCAACACCGTGGTGCAGGCGGCCTGGGCGCTGGTGCTGGCCGGCCTGACCGGCCGGGACGACGTGGTCTTCGGCGTCACCGTCAACGGCCGCCCGGCCGAGCTGCCCGGCATCGAGTCGATGGTCGGCCTGTTCATCAACACCCTGCCGCTGCGCGTCCGTCTGCGGCCCGGCCTGACCGCGGGCGAGCTGCTCGGCACCGTGCACCACGCGCAGGCCGAGCTGATCGCCCACCAGTACCTGGGCCTGTCGGAGGTGCAGCACCGCACCGGTCTCGGCCCGCTCTTCGACACGTCCGTCGTCTTCGAGAACTTCCCCTTCGACTCCGCGCCGGCCGTCTCCGCGGACAGCGACCCGCTGCGGGTGGTGGGCGCCGAGAGCCACTCCGCGAACCACTTCCCGCTCAGCCTCGTCGGCATGCCGCAGGAGACCCTGCGCTTCAAGCTGTTCCACCAGCGCGACCTGTTCGACGACACCGCCGCCGCGGCCGTCGCGGACCGCTTCCTCGCCCTGCTCGACATCCTCGTCGGCGAGCCCGGCAGGCCGCTCGGCCGGATCGACGTGATCGGCGCCGACGAGACCGCCCGCGCGCTCGCCGCCGCGGCCGGACCCGAGGGCGCCGCCGCCCACGGCGTCCGCCTGCCCACGCTGCCCGAGCTGTTCACCGACCAGGCCGCCGCGACCCCGGACGCCCCCGCCGTGCGCGCGGGCGACGAGGTCCTCACGTACCGCGAACTCGACGCGCGCGCCAGCCACGTCGCCCGCACGCTGGTCGCGCGCGGTGTCACCCCCGGCCGCACCGTGGCCGTGCTGCTGCCGCGCGGCATCGACCTCGTGGTGGCGCTGCTCGGCGTCGCCAAGTCCGGTGGCGCGTACGTGCCGCTGGACCCGGAGCACCCGGCCGAGCGGATCGCCGCGGTGCTCGCCGACGCCGACCCCGTGCTGGCCCTGGTCGAGCCGGGCATCGACCTGCCCGACACGCCGACGCTGGCCGTCACCGACGAGGAGGCCGCCTCCTTCACCGCGGCCCCGCACCCGCACGACCCCGCCTACCTCATCTTCACCTCCGGCTCCACCGGACGCCCCAAGGGCGTGGTCGTCGAGCACGGCTCCGTGGCCGCCTACCTCGTACGGGCCCGCGCGGCCTACCCGGATGCCGCGGGCCTCACCCTCGTGCACTCCTCGGTCACCTTCGACCTCACCGTCACCGGCCTGTACACCCCCCTGGTCTCGGGCGGCTGCGCCCACCTCGCCGAACTCCCCGAGGCCGTCGGCGGACCGCGCCCGACCTTCCTCAAGGGCACCCCCAGCCACCTGGAGCTGCTGGACACCCTGCCCGCCGAGGTCTCCCCGTCCGGCACCCTCGTCCTCGGCGGCGAGGCCCTGCGCGGCGAAGCCCTCCGGACCTGGCGCGCGGCCCACCCCGACGCCACCGTGATCAACGCGTACGGGCCCACCGAGGCGACCGTCAACTGCCTGGAGTTCCGCATCGAGCCCGGCACGGAACTCGCCGACGGCGCCGTCCCGATCGGCCGCCCCTTCGCCGACACCCGCGCCTACGTCCTGGACGCCGCCCTGCGCCCCGTCGCGCCCGGTGTCGCGGGCGAGCTGTACATCTCCGGCGTGGTCCTGGCCCGCGGCTACCTCGGCCGCCCCGGCCTCACCGCCGAGCGCTTCGTCGCCGACCCCTACGGCCCGCCCGGCGCCCGCATGTACCGCACCGGCGACCTCGCCCGGCGCCTGCCCGACGGCACCTTCGTCTACGCGGGACGCGCCGACGATCAGATCAAGCTGCGCGGCTTCCGTATCGAACCCGGCGAGATCGAGGCGGTCGCCGCCGCCCACGCCGACGTCACCCGCGCCGTCGTCCTCGCCCGCGAGGACCGCCCCGGCGACGCCCGGCTGATCGCCTGGGTGACCCCCGAGACCGTCGACACCGAGGCGCTGCGCGCCCACCTCGCCGACGCGCTGCCCGCCTACATGGTGCCGGCCGCGATCGTCGCGCTGCCCGCGATGCCGCTCACCCCCAACGGCAAGATCGACCGCAGGGCGCTGCCCGCCCCCGACGAGACCACCACCGCGCTGCCCGTGCAGCGGGCCCGGCGCGACCCGCGCGAGGACCTCGTGCGCGACCTGTTCGCGGGGGTCCTCGGTCTCGCCTCCGTCGGACCCGACGACGACTTCTTCGACCTCGGCGGCCACTCCCTGCTCGCCATCCGCCTCGTCAGCCGGCTGCGCGCCGCCCTGGGCGTCGAGCTGTCCGTCAAGCACCTGTTCCGCAGCTCCACCCCGGCCGCCCTCGTCCGCTCCCTCGGCGAGGCCGAGGAGGCGCGCCCGGCGCTGGTCCGCACCGAACGTCCCGAGCGGCTGCCGCTCTCCTACGGGCAGCAGCGCCTGTGGTTCCTGCACCGCATGGAGGGCCCCAGCCCGGTCTACAACCTGGCCTCCGCCCTCCGCCTGACCGGCCCCCTCGACCACGACGCGCTGCGCGCCGCGTACGCCGACGTCGTCGCACGCCACGAGAGCCTGCGCACCGTCATCGCCGAGGACGAGCAGGGCGCCCACCAGATCGTCCTGGACGACGTACGCCCCGAACTCACCCACGTGCGCTGCACCGAGGACGAGCTGGCGGAGCTGCTCGCCGAGCACGCCCGCCACCCCTTCGACCTCTCCGCGGACCTGCCGCTGAAGCTGTTCCTGTACGAGCTGGCCGAGGACCGGCACGAACTGCTCGTGCTGCTGCACCACGTGGCCGGCGACGGCTGGTCCACACCGCTGCTCACCCGCGACCTGACCCGCGCGTACGCCGCCCGGGCCGAGGGCGCCGAACCGCAGTGGCGGGAACTGCCCGTGCAGTACGCCGACTTCGCGCTGTGGCAGCACCGGCTGATGGGCTCCGAGGACGACCCGGACAGCCGCGCCTCGCGGCAGCTCGCGTTCTGGCGCGAGACCCTCGCGGACCTGCCCGAGGAACTGGCCCTGCCCACCGACCGGCCGCGCCCCGCCGTCGCCTCCTACCGCGGCGACAACGTGCGGATCACCGTGCCCGCCGCCCTGCACCGCGCCGTCGCCCAGTGCGCCCGCGCCGCCGACGCCACCGTGTTCATGGTGGTCCAGGCCGCGCTGGCCGTCACCCTGTCCCGGCTCGGCGCGGGCGACGACATCCCGCTCGGCTCGCCGGTCGCGGGCCGGCTCGACGAGGCGCTCGACGACCTCGTCGGCGACTTCATCAACACCCTCGTCCTGCGCACGGACGTCAGCGGCGACCCCACCTTCGCCGAGCTGCTCGCCCGCGTACGGGAGACCGACCTCGCGGCCTGGTCCCACCAGGACCTGCCGTTCGAACGGCTCGTCGAAGTGCTCAACCCGGCGCGCTCGCTGGCCCGTTCGCCGCTGTTCCAGACTCTGCTGGCGTTCAACAACACCGGCGGCCCGGCGGGTTCGGGTCAGGCCGAGGCCCGGCTCGGCCGGCTGTCGGTGACCGCGCGCGGCGGGGTCGGCAGCGGGGTCGCCAAGTTCGACCTCGCCTTCAACCTGCACGAGCGGCACGCGGACGACGGTGCGGCGGACGGCATGACCGGCATCCTCGAATACGCCGCCGACCTGTTCGACCACAGCACGGCCGAACGCCTCGCGGAGCGCTTCGTCGCCGTCCTGGCCCGCCTCGTCGCCGACCCCGCACAGCGCGTCGGCGCCGTGGACGTCCTCCTCGACGGGGAGCGCGCCGCCGCCCTCGTCCTGCCCTCCACCACCGCCCGCGCCGCCGAGGACCGCTGGTTCCTCGACCGCTTCGAGCAGCACGCCGCCCGGCGCCCCGACGCGCCGGCCGTCACGGCGGGCGACCTCACCCTCTCCTACGGCGAGGTCAACCGCCGCGCCAACGCGCTGGCCCGGCTCCTCACCGAGCGGGGCGCCGCCCCCGAGCGCTTCGTCGCCGTCGCCCTGCCCCGCACCGCCGACCTGCTCGTCACACTGCTCGCCGTGCAGAAGTCGGGTGCCGCCTATCTGCCGCTCGACACCAACTTCCCCGCCGACCGCATCCACCGGATGATCACGGACGCCGCCCCGGCCGTCCTCGTCACCACCGCGCAGCTGCTGCCCGGCCTGCCCGACGTGGCCGTGCCCACCGTCCTCGCCGACGAGGCGGACCCGGCCGGGTACGCCGACCACGACCTCGGCGTGCGCGCCCCGGCCACCGGCGCGGCGTACGTGCTGCACACCTCCGGCTCCACCGGCGTCCCCAAGGGCGTCGTCGTGCCGCGCGGGGCACTCGACAATTTCCTGCGGGCGATGGCCGACCGGTGCCGGGTCACCGCGGACGACCGGCTGCTCGCCGTCACCACCATCGGCTTCGACATCGCGGGCCTGGAGCTGTACCTGCCGCTCGCCTGCGGCGCGCACGTCGTCGTCGCCGGACCGGACACCGTGCGCGACCCCGAGGCCCTGCGCGCCGCGGTCACCCGGCACGGCATCACCCTCATGCAGGCCACGCCGACCCTGTGGCGGGCCGCGACCGGACGGGACGCCTCGTTCCTGAACGGCGTCCGCGTCCTGGTGGGCGGGGAGGCGCTGCCCGCCGACCTGGCCGCCACCCTCACCGCCGGCGCCCGCTCGGTGCTCAACGTGTACGGGCCCACCGAGACCACCGTCTGGTCCACCGCCGCCGAGATCACCGACCCCGCCGGCATCCACCTCGGCGACCCCATCGACAACACCGGCGCGTACGTCCTGGACGACCGGCTGCGCCCCGTCACCCCCGGCGTCCCCGGTGAGCTGTACCTGTCCGGCTCCGGCCTGGCACGCGGCTACCTCCGGCAGCCGGGCCGCACCGCCGAGCGGTTCGTGGCCGACCCGTACGGCGCCGCGGGCAGCCTCATGTACCGCACCGGCGACCTGGTGCGCCGTACGCCCGCCGGGCGTCTGGAGTACGTCGGCCGCGGCGACCAGCAGGTCAAGCTGCGCGGCTTCCGCATCGAGACCGGCGAGATCGAGGCCGTGCTCACCGCCCACGCGGACGTCCGCGCCGCGGCCGTCGGCGTCCGGCCCGACGCGTCCGGGGAGGCCCGGCTCGTCGCCTGGGTCGTCACCGACCTCGACGTCCTCGCCCTGCGCGGCCATGTGTCCGCCGCCGTCCCCGAGTACATGGTCCCGGCCGCCTTCGTGACGCTGCCCGAGCTGCCGCTGACCGCCAACGGCAAGCTCGACCGGAAGGCCCTGCCCGACCCGGCCGAGACCCACGACACGGCGGGCCGTCCGCCGCGCTCGCCGCAGGAGGAGATCCTCTGCGGGCTGTTCGCCGAGATCCTCAGCCGCCCCCGCATCTCCATCGACGACGACTTCTTCGCCGCCGGCGGGCACTCGCTCGCCGCGATGCGCCTGGTCGGCCGGATCCGTTCGGTGCTCGACGTGGACCTGCCGATCAGTGTCCTGTTCGAGGCGCCCACCGTCGCCGCGCTCGCCGCCCGGCTCACCGGTGCGGGCGCGAGCCGGGCCCCGCTGACCGCGGGGGAGCGCCCCGAGCGGCTGCCCGCCTCGCCGGCGCAGCAACGCCTGTGGTTCCTCAACAAGTTCGAGGGGCCCGGCAGCCCCACGTACAACGTGCCCGTGGTGCTGCGGCTGAGCGGCGCCCTCGACGAGCAGGCCCTGGCCGCCGCGCTCACCGACGTCGTCACCCGCCACGAGACCCTGCGCACGGTCTTCGCCGAGGACGCCGAGGGCCCGTACCAGGTCATTCTCGATCCGCGCCCGGTACCGACGGCCCAGCGGCCCGCCACCGAGGAGGAGCTGCCCGCACTGCTCACCGAGGCCGCCCGCACCGGCTTCGACCTCGCGGCCGATCTCCCGCTGCGCGCCCACCTGTTCGCGCTCGCGCCCGACGAGCACGCCCTGCTGCTCGTCATGCACCACATCGCCGGCGACGGCGGCTGGTCGGTGCCGCTGCTCGTCAAGGACCTCGCCACCGCGTACGCGGCCCGGCGCTCCGGCGAGGAGCCCGGCTGGCAGCCGCTCGCCGTGCAGTACGCCGACTACACGCTGTGGCAGCGCGAGGTGCTCGGCTCCGCCGACGACCCGGACAGCGAGCTGGGCCGTCAGCTCGCCCACTGGCGCGAGGCACTCGCGGACCTGCCCGAGGAACTCACCCTGCCCACCGACCGGCCGCGGCCCCCCACGGGCACCGGCCAGGGCGCGGACCTGCGCTTCCACATCCCGGCCGAGCTGCACGCCGAGCTGGAGTCCCTCGCCCAGAAGCACCGGGCCAGCCTGTTCATGGTGGTCCAGGCCGCCGTCGCGGTGGCCCTGTCCCGGCTCGGCGCCGGCGAGGACATCCCGCTCGGCACGCCCAGCGCGGGCCGCGTCAACGAGGCGCTCGACGGGCTCATCGGCTTCTTCGTCAACACCCTCGTGCTGCGCACCGACCTGTCCGGCGACCCGACGTTCGCCGAGGTGCTCGACCGGGTCCGCGGCACCTCGCTGAACGCCTACGCCCACCAGGACGTGCCGTTCGAACGGCTCGTGGAGGCCCTCAACCCCGACCGGTCGCTGGGCCGGCACCCGCTGTTCCAGACGATGGTCACCTGGAACAACGCCGCCCAGGACGCCACCGGCAGGCTCGCCGAGGACCTGCCCGGTCTGCGTATGCGGGTCGGCGAGGTGGACGCGCGGGTGGCCACCTTCGACCTGCTGTTCGCCTTCTCCGACCTGCGGACCGAGCGCGGCGCACCCGACGGTCTCGCCGTCCGCCTGGAGTACGCCACGGACCTGTACGACCCGGCGACGGCCGAGCTGTTCGTGTCCGCCCTGACCACCGTGCTCGCCGCGGTCGCCGCCGACGCCGAGCGCCCCGTGCACCGCATCGACGTGCTGCCGCCCGCGGCCCGCGCCCGGCTGCTCGGCACGGCGGACGGCCCCGAGCCGCGCCCGTACCGGCCACTGGCCCGGCTCCTCGCCGCGCAGGCCGAGCGCACCCCGGACACGGTCGCCATCACCGACGAGCACGGCAGCCTCACCTACCGCGAACTGCACGAGCGGGCCCGCGCCCTGGCCGTCGAACTGCTCGGCCTGGGCCTCGGCCCCGAGGACCGGGTCGCCGTGGCCCTGCCGCGCGGCACCGACCTCGCCGTCGCGCTCGTCGCGACGCTCACCGCGGGCGCCGCCTACGTGCCGGTCGACCCGGACCTCCCGTCCGAGCGCGTCGCGCTGATCCTCGCCGACACCGCGCCCGGCGCGCTGGTCACCACCGCCCGCACCGCCGCGCGCCTGCCCGCCGTCGGCGTGCCGCAGGTGCTCGTCGAGGTGCCCTGGCCGCCCGCCGACGCCACGCAGGCCTTCCCCGACGCGCTGCCCGGCCACCCGGCGTACGTCATCTACACCTCGGGATCCACCGGCCGCCCCAAGGGCATCGTCATGCCGCACGGGGCGCTGGCCAACCTGCTCGACTGGCACGAGCGGGCGGTGCCCGAGCCGCCCGGCACCGTCGTGGCCCAGTTCACCGCCGTCGGCTTCGACGTCTCCGTGCAGGAGATCCTCTCGGCGCTGCTCACCGGCAAGACCCTCGCCGTGGTCCCCGAGGACACCCGGCGCGACCCGCGGGAGCTGGCCCACTGGCTCGCCGACCACGAGGTGGCCGAGCTGTACGCGCCGAACCTGGTGATCGACGGTGTCCTGGAGGCCGCCCGCGAGTGCGGCGCCGACCTGTCCGGGCTGCGCCACCTCGTCCAGGCCGGCGAGGCCCTGACCCTGCGTGAGCCCGTGCGCGCCCACCACGCCGGGGCCCCGACCCGGCTGCACAACCACTACGGGCCCGCCGAGACCCACGTGGTCACCGCGTGGACGCTGCCCGCGGACCCCGCGCACTGGCCGGACACCCCGCCCGTCGGCCGCCCCGTCGACGGCGTCGGCGTCCGCCTCCTCGACGCGGGCCTGCTGCCCGTGCCGCCCGGCGTCGTCGGTGAACTCCACCTGTCCGGCGTGGCGCTGGCCCGCGGCTACCTCGGCCGGCCCGACCTGACCGCCGAGCGCTTCGTCGCCGACCCGTACGGCCCGCCCGGCAGCCGCATGTACCGCACCGGGGACCTGGCCCGGACGACCCCGGACGGCGACCTCGTCTACGTCGGCCGCGCCGACCACCAGGTCAAGATCCGCGGCTTCCGCATCGAGCCCGGCGAGATCGAGGCCGCGCTCACCGCGCACGAGGACGTGGCGCGCGGTGCCGTCGTGGTCCGCGAGGACACCCCCGGCGACAAGCGGCTCGTCGCCTACGTCGTGCCCCGGCAGGGCGGTTCGCCGTCGGCGTCCGCGCTGCGCTCCCACCTCGCGGGGCTCCTGCCGTCCCACATGGTGCCCGCCGCGTACGTCCTGCTCGACGCACTGCCCCTGACCCGCACGGGCAAGCTCGACCGGGCCGCGCTGCCCGCGCCCGCACCGGACCTGGCGGCGGTCCGCGCCCCGCGCACCGCACGCGAGGAGGCGCTGTGCGGCCTGTTCGCCGAGGTGCTCGGCCGCCCCGTGGTCGGCGTCGACCAGGACTTCTTCGAGCTGGGCGGCCACTCGCTGCTCGCCACCCGCCTGGTGGCCAGGATCCGTACGGTCCTCGGCGTGGAACTCGCCGTGCGCGGCCTGTTCGAGCAGCCCACCCCCGCCGGCCTCGCGGCCCTGCTCGACGAGGCCGACGGCGCCCGCCCGGCGGTGACCCGCCGCGAGCGGCCCGAGCGGATCCCGCTCTCGCCGGCCCAGCGCCGGCTGTGGTTCCTGCACCGCCTGGAGGGCCCCGGCGCCACCTGGAACATGCCCACGGCCCTGAGACTGACCGGCCCCCTCGACGAGGAGGCGCTCGGCGCGGCCCTCGCGGACGTCGTCACCCGCCACGAGTCGCTGCGCACGGTCTTCGCCGAGGAGTCCGGCAGCGGCCACCAGGTGATCCGCACACCCGAGGAGACCCTCGCCGCGCTCGGCACCCTGCGGGCCGCCGACGTGGCGCGCGACCGGCTCGAACGGGAACTGTCCGCGGCCGCGGCCCGCCCGTTCGACCTCGCCGCCGAGCCGCCGCTCAGGGCGACCCTGCTGCGCACCGGCCCGCAGGAGCACGTCCTGCTGCTCGTCGTGCACCACATCGCCACCGACGGCTGGTCGGCGCCCGTGCTCGCCCGTGACCTCACCGAGGCGTACACGGCACGGCACGCCGGCCAGGCTCCCTCCTGGGCCGAACTCCCCGTCCAGTACGCCGACTACACCCTGTGGCAGCGCGACGTCCTCGGCGCGGAGGACGACCCCGACAGCGTCGCCGCGCGGCAGCTCGCCTACTGGAAGCGCGCGCTGGCCGGAATCCCGGAGGAACTGGCGCTGCCCGCCGACCGGCCCAGGCCCGCGGTCGCCTCGCACCGCGGCGACACCGTCCCCTTCCACCTCCCCGCCGACCTGCACGCGGGCCTCGCCCGGCTCGCCGGCGAGAACCGGGCCAGCCTCTTCATGGTGGTCCAGGCGGCCTGGGCGACGCTGCTGTCGCGCCTCGGCGCGGGCGAGGACATCCCGGTCGGCACACCGATCGCCGGCCGCACCGACGAGGCCCTGGACGATCTGGTCGGGTTCTTCGTCAACACCCTGGTGCTGCGCGCCGACCTGTCCGGCGACCCCTCCTTCACCCAGCTCGTGGACCGGGTCCGCGAGACCTCGCTCGGCGCATACGCCCACCAGGACGTGCCGTTCGAGCGTCTGGTGGAGGTGCTCAACCCGGCGCGCTCCCTGGCCCGCCACCCGCTGTTCCAGACGATGCTGATGTGGAACAACAACGACGACCTGACCGCGGCCGGTGCCGCGGACGGCTTCGCCGGCCTGACCGCCGAGCCGCTGCCGCTCGGCACCGGGGTCGCCAAGTACGACCTCACGCTGGCCCTGAAGGAGGCCTACGCCGCCGACGGCGGAGCGGCCGGACTCCACGGCCACCTGGAGTTCGCGACGGACCTGTTCGACCGGTCCACCGCCGAGAGCTTCGTCGAGCGGTTCACGCGGGTCCTGCGCACGGTGGTGGAGCGGCCGGGGATCCCCGTCGCGGACGTGGACGTGATGGCCCCCGGAGAACGGGAGAAGGTGCTCGGTGAGGGGAACGACAGCGACCGTGAGGTCCCGGACGCCCCGCTCACGCGGCTCTTCGCGGACCGCGTGGCGATATCGCCTGAGGCGTGCGCTGTGGTCTTCGGTGACCTGGCCCTGTCGTACCGGGAGCTGAACGCCCGCGCGAACCAGCTGGCGCACTGGCTCGCCGAGCGGGGCGCCGGGCCCGAGCGCCTGGTCGCCGTCGCCCTGCCGAGGTCGCCGGAGCTGCTCGTCGCGCTGCTCGCCGTCCTCAAGACCGGCGCCGGATACGTGCCGGTGGACCCCGACTTCCCCGAGGAGCGCATCGCCTACATCCTCCGGGACGCCGACCCGGTCCTGACCCTGACCGGGGAACTGCTCGCCGGCACCGACCTGTCGGCGTACGGCTTCGACGACCCGGTGGTCCGGGGCGGTTCGGCCCGGAACACCGCGTACGTCATCTACACCTCGGGCTCCACGGGCCGCCCCAAGGGGGTGACCGTCACCCAGGCGGCCCTGGTGAACTTCCTGACCGCGATGCAGGACCGGTTCGCGCTCACCGAGTACGACCGGCTCGTGGCCGTCACGACGGTCGGCTTCGACATCGCGGGCCTGGAGCTGTTCCTGCCGCTGCTGCACGGCGCGCAGGTCGTCCTGGCCCCGCGCGAGGTGGTCCGCGACCCGGCCGCCCTGGCGTCCCTGGTCGACGACGCGGGCGCCACGCTCATGCAGGCCACCCCGAGTCTGTGGCAGGCCCTCGCCGAGGCCGGGGGAGTGCCCGCGGGGCTGCGGGTCCTGGTCGGCGGCGAGGCGCTGCCGGCGCCGCTCGCGCGCACCCTGGCCGGGGGCGGGCGCACGGTGACCAACCTGTACGGGCCGACGGAGACGACCGTCTGGTCCACGGCCGCGGACGTCACGGGATCCGGTGGCGTCACCATCGGCGGCCCGATCGCCAACACCCGGCTGTACGTGCTGGACGCGCGTCTGCGGCCGGTGCCGGCCGGTGTGGCGGGCGAGCTGTACATCGCGGGCGCCGGTCTGGCCCGTGGCTACCACCGCCGGGCGGGGCTCACGTCGGAGCGGTTCGTCGCCGACCCCCACGGCCCGGCCGGCACGCGGATGTACCGCACGGGCGACCTGGTGCGCCGTACGGCCTCGGGCGACCTGGAGTACCTGGGCCGCACCGACTTCCAGGTCAAGGTGCGCGGCTTCCGCATCGAACCCGGCGAGATCGAGAGCGCGGTGCTCGGCCACCCGGACGTCGTCCGCGCCGCGGTCGTCGTCCGCGAGGACAGCCCCGGCGACAAGCGCGTCGTCGCCTACGTCGTGCACGGCCCGGACGGCTCGCCCGACGGTGACGTGCTGCGCAAGCACGCCGCCGTGAGCCTGCCCGACTACATGGTGCCGTCCGCGTTCGTCGTCCTCGACGAACTGCCGCTCACCCCCAACGGCAAGCTCGACCGCGCCGCCCTGCCCGCACCCGCGCTGGGCGCGCTCGGCGAGGGACGCCCGCCGCGCACCGAGCAGGAGGAGATCCTGTGCGGCCTGTTCGCCGAGGTGCTCGGCGTCGAGCGGGTGAGCATCGACGACGACTTCTTCGCCCTCGGCGGCCACTCGCTGCTCGCCAACCGCCTGGCCGCCCGCGTCCGTTCGGCGCTCGGCAAGGAGATGAGCATCCGCGGCTTCTTCGCGAACGCCACGGTCGCCGCCCTGGCCGAGAGCCTCGCCACCGCGACCGCCACCACCACCCGTCCCGCGCTGCGCCGCCGCACCGGTACCAAGGAGAACTCGTGACCACGCTGTCCTTCTCGCAGCGCCGCCTGTGGTTCCTCAACCAGCTGGACGGCCCGAGCGCGATCTACAACATCCCCACCGCCCTGCGCCTGTCCGGAACCCTCGACCGCGACGCCCTCACCGCGGCCCTGGCCGATGTGATCACCCGCCACGAGACGCTGCGCACGGTCCTCGCCGACGGACCCGAAGGACCCCGCCAGGTGGTCCTGGACGCCGGCGACGAGGCCGCCGCTCCCGTGCTCACCATGGCCGGCGCCGACGAGGCGGGCCTGGACGCGGCCCTTCAGGAAGCGGCCCGGTACACCTTCGACCTGCTCGGCGAGACGCCGATCCGCTGCACCCTGTTCGAGCTGGCGCCCGACGACCACGTCCTGCTGGTGCTGCTGCACCATGTGGCGGGCGACGGCTGGTCCGTGCCCGTGCTCGTCCGCGACCTGCTCGGCGCCTACGCGGCCCGGCAGGCCGGACGCACCCCGGGCTGGCCCGAACTGCCCGTCCAGTACTCCGACTTCACCGTCTGGCAGCAGGAGCTGCTCGGCTCCGAGGACGACCCGGACAGCGTGATCTCCCGGCAGCTGTCCTACTGGCGCGACACCCTCGCGGGCCTGCCCGAGGAGCTGGGCCTGCCCACCGACCGGCCGCGTCCCGCGACCGCCACCCACCGGGGCGACACGCTGCCCCTCGCGGTGCCGGCCGACGTGCACGCACGCCTCGTCGAGCTGGCGCGGGAGAACCGGGCCAGCCTGTTCATGGTCGTCCAGGCCGCACTCGCCGCCCTCCTGTCCAAGCTGAGCGGCAGCACGGACGTGCCGATCGGCACGCCGATCGCGGGCCGCACGGACGAGGCCCTGGACGATCTGGTCGGGTTCTTCGTGAACACCCTGGTGCTGCGCGCCGACCTGTCCGGCACCCCCACCTTCCGCGAACTGCTCACCCGCGTGCGGGACGCCGACCTGGCGGCGTACGAGCACCAGGACGTGCCCTTCGAGCGCCTGGTGGAAGTGCTCAACCCGCCGCGCGCGATGGCCCGCCACCCCCTGTTCCAGACCCTGCTGACCTGGAACGACAACGACCAGCGCCAGGCCCGTACGGCCGCCGCCGAACTGCCGGGCCTCACCGTGCGCGGCCACAACGCCGAGACCCGCACCGCCCGTTTCGACCTCTCCTTCACCGTCGAGGAGCGCCCGACGCGGACGGGTGCGCCCGAAGGGCTGAGCGGTGCCCTGAACTACAGCACCGACCTGTTCGACCGGGCCACCGCCGAGCGCGTCGCGGAGCGCTTCACCCGGGTCCTCGCGGCGGTCGCCGCCCGGCCCGACGCCCCGGTCGCCCGCCTCGACCTGCTCACCGGGGACGAGCGGCACGAGGTCCTCGAACGGGCCAACGCGACCGTGCGGGACGTGCCCTCCGCCACCGTCCCGGAGCTGTTCGCGGCCCGCGCCGCGGCCGCACCCGACGCGCCCGCCCTGTCCTTCGGCGCGGAGACCGTCTCGTACGGGGAGCTGAACGCCCGCGCCAACCGGCTCGCGCACTGGCTCGTCGAGCGGGGCGCCCGGCCCGAGTCGCTGGTGGCCGTGGCGCTGCCGCGGTCGGTCGACCTGGTGGTGGCGCTGCTCGCCGTCCTGAAGTCGGGCGCGGGCTATGTGCCCGTGGACCCCGAGTTCCCGCAGGACCGGATCGCGTACATCCTCCAGGACGCCGCACCGGTCCTGTCGCTCACCGCGGACGTCCTCGCGGCGGCCGACCTCACCGGCTGCCCCGCCGAGGATCCGCAGGTCGCGGGGGGCTCGGGGGACACCACCGCGTACGTCATCTACACCTCGGGCTCGACGGGCCGCCCCAAGGGCGTGGCGGTCCCGCACGCGCCGCTGGTGAACTTCCTGACCGGGATGCAGGACCGGTTCGCGCTCACCGCCGGGGACCGCCTCGCGGCTGTCACGACGGTCGGCTTCGACATCGCGGGCCTGGAGCTGTTCCTGCCGTTGCTGCACGGCGCCCAGGTGGTGCTCGCGCCCCGCGAGGTGGTCCGCGACCCGGCCGCGCTCAGCACGCTCGTACGGGAGTCGGGGGCCACGCTCATGCAGGCCACCCCGAGCCTGTGGCACGCGATGGCCGAAGCCGGGGGAGTGCCCGAGGGACTGCGCGTCCTGGTCGGCGGCGAGGCACTGCCCGCGGCCCTCGCCCGCACCCTCGCCGAGGGCGGGCGGCCGGTCACGAACCTGTACGGCCCGACCGAGACCACCATCTGGTCCACGGCCGCCGACATCACCGGCGAGGTGACCATCGGCGGTCCGATCGCCAACACCCGGCTGTATGTGCTGGACGCGGGACTGCGCCCCGTCCCGGCCGGTGTGGCGGGCGAGCTGTACATCGCCGGCGCCGGTCTGGCCCGCGGCTACCACCGCCGTCCGCAGCTCACCTCCGAGCGGTTCGTCGCCGACCCCTACGGTCCGGCCGGCACGCGGATGTACCGCACGGGCGACCTGGTGCGCCGTACGGCCTCGGGCGACCTGGAGTACCTCGGCCGCACCGACTTTCAGGTCAAGGTGCGCGGCTTCCGCATCGAACCCGGCGAGATCGAGACCGTCATCGCCGACCACCCCGACCTGGCCCGCGCCGCGGTCGTCGTCCGCGAGGACAGCCCCGGCGACAAGCGCATCGTCGCCTACGTCGTCCCCGTCGGCGGCAGCGGCGGCCCGCACCACGCGCTGCTGCGCAAGTACGCGGCCGCGTCCCTGCCCGAGTACATGGTGCCGTCCGCGTTCGTCGTCCTCGACGAGCTGCCGCTGACCCCCAACGGCAAGCTCGACCGCGCCGCCCTGCCCGCCCCCTCCTACGGCCTCGACCAGGCCGGCCGTGCCCCGCGCACCCCGCAAGCTGAGATCCTGTGCGGCCTGTTCGCCGAGGTCCTCGGGGTGCCGAGGGTCACGGTCGACGAGGACTTCTTCTCACGCGGCGGGCACTCGCTGCTCGCCCTGCGCCTGATGACCCGCGTGCGCGCCACCCTCGGCGTGGACCTGCCGGTCCGCCAGCTCTTCGAGACACCGACCGTCGCCGGCCTCGCCGCGCTGCTCGGCTCCGGCGGCACCGCACGGCCCGCGCTCGGGGCCCGCCCCCGCCCCGAGCGCGTGCCGGTCTCCTTCGCGCAGCGCCGCCTGTGGTTCCTCAACCGGCTCGAAGGCCCGAGCGCCGCCCACAACATCCCCACCACCCTGCGGCTGTCCGGCTCCCTCGACCGCGAGGCGCTGGCCGCCGCGCTGGCCGACGTGGTCACCCGGCACGAGACCCTGCGCACGGTGTTCGCCGAGGACGAGCAGGGCCCCCACCAGGTCGTCCTCAGCCCCGAGGAGGCACGCCCCGCACTCCGCGTCACGCGCACCGACGAGGCGGGCCTGGCCGAGGAGCTGCGCCGGGCCGCACGCCGGGGCTTCGACCTGCAGGCCGAACCGCCGCTGCGCGCCCACCTGTTCGAGCTGGACCAGGACGAGCACCTGCTGATGCTGCTCGTCCACCACATCGCGAGCGACGGCGGCTGGTCCACGCCGGTCCTGGTCCGCGACCTCACCACCGCCTACGCCGCGCGCTGCGCCGGCGAGGCCCCGGCCTGGACCCCGCTGCCCGTGCAGTACGCCGACTACACCCTCTGGCAGCACGAGGTGCTCGGCTCCGAGGACGACCCCGAAAGCCTCGTCAGCCGGCAGGTCGCCCACTGGAGCGAGACCCTGCGCGACCTGCCCGAGGAACTGCCGCTGCCCACCGACCGGCCGCGCCCCGCCGAGAGCAGCTACCGCGGCGCCACCGTGCCCGTCACGATCCCCGCCGAGCTGCACCGCCGCCTCGACCACCTCGCCCGCGAGAACCGCGCCAGCCTCTTCATGGTCGTCCAGGCCGGCCTCGCCGCCCTGCTCGCCAAGCTGAGCGGCACCACGGACATCCCCCTCGGCACCCCCATCGCGGGCCGCACGGACGAGGCCCTGGAGGACCTGGTCGGGTTCTTCGTCAACACCCTCGTCCTGCGCACCGACGTCTCCGGCGACCCGACCTTCACCGACCTCGTGGCGCGCGCCCGCGGCACCGACCTCGCCGCCTACGCCCACCAGGACGTGCCCTTCGAGCGGCTCGTCGAGGTGCTCAACCCGCCGCGCGCGAGGGGCCGCCACCCGCTGTTCCAGACCATGCTCGCCTTCAACAACGTCGACCAGAAGGCCGCGCTCGGCGAGGGCCGGCTGCCCGGCCTGACCGTCTCCGGCGACAAGGTCGGCACCGGGGTCGCCCAGTTCGACCTGCTGCTCGCCGTGGCCGACGGCCGCGCAGACGACGGCACACCCGCCGGGATCACGGGCCACCTCGAATACAGCGAGGACCTCTTCGACCGGTCCACGGCCGAGACCCTCGTACGCCGCCTCACCCTGCTGCTCGACGCCCTGGCCGAACAGCCCGATCTGCCCCTGAGCTGGGTCGGCGTCCTGGAGGACGACGAGCGCGCGCGCATCCTCGGCAGCTGGCTCGACACCGCCGCCGAGGTGCCGCACGCGACCCTGCCCGCCCTGTTCACCGCCCAGGCCGCCCGCACCCCCGACGCCCCCGCCGTGCGGCACGGCGAGCACACCCTCTCGTACGCCGAACTCGACGCCCGCAGCAGCCGGCTGGCGCGCCTGCTCGTCGCGCACGGCGCCGGGCCCGAGCGGTTCGTGGGCATCGCCCTGCCGCGCACCGAGCTGACGCTCGTCGCCGTCCTCGGCGTCCTCAAGTCCGGCGCCGCCTACGTGCCCGTCGACCCGGGCTATCCCGCCGACCGCCAGGCCCACCTGCTGCGCGACGCCGCGCCCGCCCTGGTGCTCACCGTGCGGGACGTGGCCGGCGGGCTGCCCGCGGAGGGCGCCGAGCTGCTCGTCCTCGACGATCCGGCCACCGAGGCCGCCCTCGCCGCGACGTCCGCGGACGAGGTGACCGACGCGGAGCGCCGCGCCCCGCTGCTGCCCTCGCACGCCGCGTACGCCATCTACACCTCGGGCTCCACCGGCCTGCCCAAGGGCGTCGTCGTCCCGCACGAGAACGTCGCCGACCTGGCCGCCTGGGCGCTCGCCGAGTTCGGCGCCGAGGGCATGGCCCACGTGGTGGCCTCCACCTCCCTCAACTTCGACGTCTCCGTCTTCGAGATGTTCGGCCCGCTGCTCAGCGGCGGCAGCGTCGAGGTGATGCGGGACGTCCTGGAACTCGGCGACCCCGCCCACGCCGGACGCCCGGTCTCCCTGATCAGCGGCGTGCCCTCCGCGGTCGCCCAGCTCGTCGCGGAAGGCGGCCCGCTGGTCTCGGCGCGCGAGGTCGTGCTCGCCGGCGAGGCCGTCTCCGCCCGCGACGCCAACGACGTCGTACGGGCGGTCGGCGCCGAACGCTTCGCCAACATCTACGGGCCCACCGAGGCCACCGTGTACGCGGCCGCCTGGTACAGCCGGGAGGAGATCACCCGCGTACCGCCCATCGGCGCCCCCCTCCGCAACACCCGCCTGTACGTCCTGGACGCGGCCCTGCAGCCGGTCCCGGTCGGCGTCCCCGGCGAGCTGTACATCGCGGGACCCGGCCTGGCCCGCGGCTACCACCGCCGCGCCGGCCTCACGGCGGAACGCTTCGTCGCCGATCCGCACGGTAGGGCCGGCACCCGCATGTACCGCACCGGCGACCTGGTCCGCTGGACCGCCGACGGCGACCTCGACTACCTCGGCCGCACCGACTTCCAGGTCAAGGTGCGCGGCTTCCGCATCGAACTCGGCGAGATCGAGGCCGTCGTCCTCGGCCACGAGGACGTCGCCCGCACCGCCGTGCTCGTCCGCGAGGACCGGCCGGGGGACAAGCGGCTGGTCGCGTACGTGGTTCCGGCCGCCGGACGCGACGTGGACCGGGCCCGGCTGCGCGCCCATGTGGCCGCCGCGCTGCCCGACCACATGGTGCCCTCCGCGTTCGTCGCCCTCGACGCCCTGCCGCTCAACCCCAACGGCAAGCTCGACCGGGCCGCGCTGCCCGCGCCCGAGTACGGCCCCGCGCAGACCGGCCGCGCCCCGCGCACCCCGCAGGAGGCGATCCTGTGCGGGCTGTTCGCCGACGTCCTCGGCGTGCCGCGGGTCTTCATCGACGACGACTTCTTCGCGCTCGGCGGCCACTCCCTGCTCGCCACCCGCCTCGCGGGCCGGATCCGCGCCACCCTCGGCGAGGAGCTGACCATCCGGCAGTTCTTCGAGACGCCGACGGTCGCCGGGCTCGCCGCCGCGCTCGGCGCCGGCGGACCCGCCCGCCCCCCGCTGCGGGCCGGCGCACGGGCCGCGCGCGTCCCGCTCTCCTCCGCCCAGCAGCGCCTGTGGTTCCTCGGCCGGTTCGAGGGCCGCAGCCACACCTACAACGTGCCGACCGCCCTCCGGCTCGCCGGCGCGGTCGACCGGGAGGCGCTCGCCGCCGCGCTCGCCGACCTCGCCCTGCGCCACGAGACCCTGCGCACGGTCTTCGCGGAGGACGCCGAAGGCCAGTACCAGACCGTCCTCGACCCCGAGGACGCCCGTCCCGTCCTCGCCCTGCGCGAGACCACCGAGGAGCAGCTGACCGCGCACCTGGAGCAGGAGGCGCGGTACGCCTTCGACATCGGCGCCGAACCGCCGCTGCGCGCCACCCTGTTCACCGTCGGCCCCGACGAGCACGTGCTGCTCGTCCTCGTCCACCACATCGCCACCGACGGCTGGTCGATGCCGCTGCTCGTCCGCGACCTCACCACCGCCTACGCCGCGCGCTGCCGCGGCGCGGAGCCCGGCTGGCAGCCGCTGCCCGTGCAGTACGCCGACTACACCCTGTGGCAGCGCGACCTGCTCGGCTCCGAGGACGACCCGGCGAGCCTGGCCGCCCGCCAGCTCGCCCACTGGCGCGAGACGCTGTCCGGGCTCCCGGAGGAACTCGACCTGCCCACCGACCGGCCGCGCCCCGCCGTCTCCTCCTACCGCGGGGACCTGCTCGACGTGGAGATCCCGGCCGCGGTCCACGCCCGGCTCGGCGCACTGGCCCGGGACAACAACGCCAGCCTCTTCATGGTCGTCCAGGCCGCGCTCGCCGCGCTGCTGTCCAAGCTGAGCGGCTCCACGGACGTCCCGATCGGCACCCCGATCGCCGGCCGCACCGACGAGGCCCTGGAGAACCTGGTCGGCTTCTTCGCCAACACCCTCGTCCTGCGCACCGAGGTGGCGCCCGACGAGCCGTTCACCGCGCTCGTGGCGAAGGTCCGCGAGACCGACCTGACCGCGTACGCCCACCAGGACGTGCCCTTCGAACGGCTCGTGGACGTGCTCAACCCGGTCCGCTCCATGGCCCGCCACCCGCTGTTCCAGACCATGCTGACCTTCGACAACGTGGCCGCCCGCGACACGGCGGACCCCGCCCACGCGGGACCGATGCCCGACGTGGCCGCGTCCGGACAGCACGTCGGCACCGGCGTCGCCCGGTTCGACCTGATGTTCCGGCTCGGCGAGCGGCACACCGCGGACGGCACCCCCGGCGGGATCGCCGGTGTCCTGGAGTACGCCGCCGACCTGTTCGACCGGGACACCGCCCGCCGGCTCGCCGACCGCCTCGTCGCCGTCCTCACGGCCGCCGCCGACCGCCCCGACGCACCGGTGGGCGCCCTCGACACCCTGCCGGAGAGCGACCGCGGCCGCCTCCTCGTGGACTGGAACGACACCGCGCGCGAACTGCCCTCCGAGCACCTGCCGGCCCTCTTCCGCGCCCAGGCCGCCCGTACACCCCACGCGCCCGCCCTCGACTTCGAAGGCCGCACGCTCGGCTACCGGGAACTGGACCTGCGCTCCGACCGGCTCGCCCACGCCCTCGCGGCCCGCGGCGTCGGCGCCGAGGACCTGGTCGCGGTGGCCCTGCCGCGCACCGACGCGATGGTCGTCGCGCTGCTCGCGGTCCTCAAGGCCGGCGCGGCCTACGTGCCGATCGACCCGGAGTACCCGGCCGACCGCGTCGCCTACATGCTCGACGACGCCGCCCCGGCCCTGCTGCTCACCGACCGGGACACCGCGGCGGGACTGCCCCCCGGCACCGCGGTGCCCCGCCTGGTCCTGGACGACACGCGGACGGCCGACGAGCTGGCCGCCGTCACCGAAACCGGGCTGGACCGGGTCCGCCGCATCCCCGCGCCCCACCCGGAACACCCGGCGTACGTCATCTACACCTCCGGCTCGACCGGCCGCCCCAAGGGCGTCGTCGTCGGCCACGAGAACCTGCTCAACCTGCTCAACGCCATGCAGGGACAGCTGCGGCTGACCGCCGGGGACCGGCTCCTCGCCGTCACCACCATCGGCTTCGACATCTCCAACCTGGAGCTGTGGACGCCCCTCGCGCACGGCGCCCGCCTGGTGCTGGCCGCCCGCGAGACCGTCAAGGACCCGGTGGCGCTCGCCCGGCTCGTCGAGGAGTCCGGCGCGACCGTCCTGCAGGCCACCCCGACCGCCTGGCAGGGCCTGGTCGCCACCCGGCCCGACGCGCTGCGCGGCCTGGTCAAGCTCGTCGGCGGCGAGGCCCTGCCCGGGCCGCTCGGCCGCGCCCTGCACGACCTCGGCGGCTCGCTCACCAACGTCTACGGCCCGACCGAGACCACCATCTGGTCCACCTCCGCCCTCCTCGACGCGACCACGTGCGAACGGCCGCCCATCGGCCGCCCGCTGGACAACACCCGGGTGTACGTCCTGGACGCGGGCCTGCGCCCGGTCGCGCCCGGCGAGGCCGGCGAGCTGTACATCGCCGGCACCGGTGTGGCCCGCGGCTACCTGAACCGGCCCGGCCTGACGTCCGAGCGGTTCACCGCCGACCCCTTCGGCCCGGCCGGCAGCCGTATGTACCGCACCGGCGACCTGGTCCGCTGGAGCGCCGAGGGCGACCTGGAGTACATCGGCCGCACCGACCACCAGGTGAAGGTGCGCGGCTTCCGCATCGAACTCGGCGAGATCGAGGCCGCGCTGACCACGCAGGAGGAGATCGCCCAGGCCGTCGTCGTCGCCCGCGAGGACACCCCCGGCGACAAGCGCCTGGTGGCGTACACCGTGCCGGACCGCGGGGACGGCAGCCGCGACACCGAGGCCGAGGAGCACCAGGTCCGCGAGTGGGAGGAGGCCTACGACGCCCTCTACGGGGAGCCCGGCTCCGACACCTTCGGAGAGGACTTCGGCATCTGGCGCTCCACCTACACCGGCGACCCGATCCCCCTTGAGGAGATGCGCGAGTGGCGTGCCGCCACCGTCGAGCGCATCCTCGCCGGCCGGCCACGCCGCGTCCTGGAGATCGGCGCCGGCACCGGCCTGATCCTCGCCCACGTCGCCCCGCACTGCGAGAGCTACTGGGGCACCGACCTGTCCGCCTCCGTCATCGAGCGGCTCGGCGCCCAGGTCGCCGGGCGCCCCGAACTCGCCGACCGTGTCACCCTCACCGTGCAGCCCGCCCACGACACCGACGGCCTGCCGAAGGGCGCCTTCGACACCGTCGTGCTCAACTCGGTGGTCCAGTACTTCCCGAGCGCCGACTACCTCGCCGAGGTCCTCGGCAAGGTGCGCGAGCTGCTCGCCCCCGGCGGCACCGTCTTCATCGGCGACGTCCGCAACCTCCGTACGCTGCGGGCACTGCGCGGAGCCGTCGCCCTCACCGGGCAGGACACGCCGGCCGAGGGCGCCGGACGGGACGCGCTGCGCGCCGGGGTCGAGCGAGCGGTGGCCCGCGAGAAGGAACTCCTGCTCGCACCCGAGTGGTTCACCGGCCTGCCCGGGGTGAGCGGCGTGGACCTGCGCGTCCGCCGCGGCGTCCACCACAACGAGCTGACCCGGCACCGCTACGACGTGGTGCTGCGCACCGCACCCGGCGACGAGGCCGCCGACACCGCCGACGCCCCGGTCCTGCCCTGGGCCGGCGCGGAGCACCTGGCCGCCGAACTCGCCGCGGGCCGCCCGGCCCTGCGGGTGACCGGCATCCCCAACCTCCGCCTGACCGCCGAGGTGACGGGCGTACGCGCCCTGTTCGACGAGGACGCGCCGCCGGCCGACGCCGTGGACCCCGAGGACCTGTACGCGCTCGCCGAGCGCACCGGCCACCGGGTGGCCGTCACCTGGTCGGCCACGGACGCCGAGGACGGAGCCCTGGAGGCCCTGTTCGTCCGCGGGGACGGCCCGGTGGACCTGGCGCTCGCCGGGACCTACCGGCCCGCACCCGGACCCGACGCCCGGCCACGGGCCAACGACCCGGCGAGCCGCCGCGACGACACCGGACTCGGACCCGTCCTGCGCGACCGGCTCAAGGAGACCCTGCCCGCGCACATGGTGCCCGCCGCCGTGGTCGTCCTCGACGCCCTGCCGCTCACCCCGAACGGCAAGGTCGACCGCGCCGCGCTGCCCGCGCCCGACTTCGGCACGCACGGCGACGGCCGGGCGCCGGCCACCCCGCGCGAGGAGCTGATGTGCGCCCTGTTCGCCGAGGTCCTGGGCCTGGCGCGGTTCGGGCTCGACGACAACTTCTTCGAGAGCGGCGGGCACTCCCTGCTGGCCACGCGGCTCGTCGGCCGGGTCGGCGCCGTGTTCGGCGTCGAGGTGCCGCTGCGCCGGCTCTTCCAGGCGCCCACCCCCGCCGCGCTCCTGCGGGACCTGGCGCCGGAGGGGGCGCACGACGGGCACGGCGTCCTCGTGCCGCTGCGCGCCTCCGGCTCGGGCACCCCGCTGTTCTGCGTGCACCCGGCCGCGGGCCTGAGCTGGGTCTACCTCGGACTGCTCGCCCATCTGGGCCCGCAGTACCCGCTGTACGGCCTCCAGGCACGCGGCACCGACGGCACGGGCGGCCTGCCCGCGTCGATCGGGGAGATGGCCGCCGACTACGCCGACCAGATCACCGCCACCGCCCCCGAGGGCCCCTACCGGCTGCTCGGCTGGTCGGTCGGCGGGACCGTCGCGCACGCCGTCGCGGCCGAACTGGAGCGCCGCGGCGAGCGGGTGGAGCTGCTCGCCGTCCTCGACGCCTACCCGGTCGCCGACGCCGCCGGCGGCGAACCGCCCTCCGAGGCCACGATCATCGCGCACAACCTGCGCGCGATCGGCTTCGACTTCCACGAGTCCGAACTGACCCCGGAGGCCTTCCCGATCGAGCGCTACCGGGCCTTCCTGGCCCGCGAGAACAAGGTGATGGCGCGGTTCGAGGAGCACGAGATCCTCGCCATGAAGGACGTCTACGTCAACAACACCCGGCTCATGTGGTCGCACACACCCCCTCGCTTCGGCGGCGACCTGCTCTTCGTCACCGCCGAACGCGACCGGGGAGCGCTGGCCCGCGAGCGCGGCCACCAGGCCTGGGCACCGTACGTCGGCGGCGAGATCGTCAACCACGACGTGGACAGCGACCACGAGGGCCTGATGACCCGGCCGGGTGCGATCGCCCACGTCGGGCGCGTCCTGGCCGGACGGCTCGCGGTGCTCGACGAGGCGGCGGCGAGCGCGCGTAGAACCGGCGTAGACGCCCCGGGCAGGCTCAGCGCATGACAGCCCCGGCAGAGACGGCGGTCGCGGCGCCGCCCCCGCTGCGCCGCAACCGTGACTTCCTCCTGCTGTGGACCGGCAACTGGCTGCAGTTCTTCGGCTCCCGGATGAGCACCGTCTGCTACCCGCTGCTGGCCCTGCAGATCTCCGGGGGGTCGGCGGAGGCGGTCGGCCTGGCCTCGGCCGCGGCCGTACTGCCGCAGGCCGTGGTCCAGCTGCCGGCCGGCGTCCTGGTCGACCGGTGGGACCGGCGCGCGGTCATGCGCTGGTGCGCGGCCGGGCGGTTCCTGGCGCTCGCCGCCGTGGGGACCGCCCTCGCGCTCGGCGTGCTCGGCATGGAACTGCTGCTGGGGCTGATCGCCGTCGAGGTCTCGCTCGCGATCGTCGGCTCGCTCGCCGAACGGGCCGCCGTCCGCACGGTCGTCCCGGGGGAGCAGCTGCCCGCCGCGCTGTCGCAGAACGAGGCCCGCGGCCGGATCGCGGGCCTGCTCGGCGGACCCGCCGGCACCGTCCTGTACACCTGGACCCGCTGGAGCCCGTTCGTCGCCGCCACGCTCGGGGCGCTGATCGCCGCCGTCAACCTCCGCTTCATCCGGGCCGACCTGAGCACACAGAACCCGCACGAGCGCCGTCCCCTCCACCGCGACCTGGCCGACGCCCTGCGCTGGCTGTGCCGGCAGCGGGCGCTGCGCGCGATGCTGCCCGTGGTCACGGTGGCCACGGCCCTGCTGCAGGTGGTGATGCAGGGCCTGGTGGTGATCCTGGTCAAGGAACAGGGGCTGCCGGAGGCCACGCTGGGCCTGGTGCTCGGGATCAGCGGCTGCGGCGGGCTGCTCGGCGCGCTGACCGGACGCTGGTTCATGGCGCGGCTTCCGCTGTCCGTCCTCCTCATCGGCGGCCTGACCCTGTGGGCCGCGCTGATGAACGCCATGGCCTGGGCCACCGGGCCGGTGCAGCTCGGGGTCCTGTTCGCGCTGATGAACATCATCGGGGCGGTGTTCGGGGTGGCCACCGCCGTCTACCAGGTGACCGTCACCCCGCAGGAGCTGCAGGGCCGGGTCGCGGCCCTGTCCGGTCTGGTCGTCGCGCTCGGCACCACCGGGGGCGCGTACTGCGCCGGGAAGCTCCTGCAGGCCTACCGCGGACTGCTGTCGCTGCTCGTGGCGGCCGGACTGATGGCCGTGACGGCCGCGGTGGCCGCGCTGGTCCCGGCCGTGCGCAAGGCCCGCATCCCGGACGCGGCAGCCCGTCCCGGGACCCGCGCACCGTCCTGATCCGTCCGCCGACCTCCGTCTTCCGACCCTCCGAGCCTTTGTCACCACGCGTCGTAAGGACCGCCCATGGACCTGAGCCTGTTCTATTTCGCGCACGACTCCACCGCCCCGGGGCAAGCCGGCCGCTACGAGCTGCTGATCGAGGGGGCGAAGCTCGCCGACCGGTCGGGCCTGGCCGCCGTATGGACCCCGGAGCGGCACTTCGACCCCTTCGGCGGGGCCTACCCGAACCCCGCCGTGCTCGGCGCGGCCGTGGCCATGTGCACCCGGCGCATCGGCATCCGGGCCGGCAGCGTCGTCGCCCCGCTGCACCACCCGGCTCGGATCGCCGAGGAGTGGTCGGTGGTCGACAACCTGTCCGGCGGCCGCGCGGGCATCGCCTTCGCCTCCGGCTGGAACACCGTGGACTTCGCGCTCCGCCCGGAGAACCACGCCGACCGGCGCACCCTGGTCCGCGACATCGCCGAGGACGTACGACGGCTGTGGCGCGGCGAGGCCCTCGCCACCACGGACGGCCTCGGCCGGCCGGTCGACATCCGCGCCTACCCGCCCGCCGTGCAGAGCGAACTGCCCGTCTGGCTGACCTCGGCCGGCGGCGTCGACACCTTCCGGGCCGCCGCCCGCATGAAGGCCGGCATCCTGACCCACCTGCTCGGACAGTCCCTCGACGAGGTCGCCGCGAAGATCGCCGAGTACCGGCGGGTCGCCGCCGAGGAGCACGACGGCTGGTCCGGCCATGTCGTGCTGATGCTGCACACCCTGCTCGGCGACGACCTCGACCAGGTCCGCGAGCAGGTGCGCGAGCCCTTCACCAACTACCTGAAGAGCTCCGCCAACCTCACCGCCAAGTCGTTCACCGGCAAGGACATGGACCTGTCCCAGCTCAACGCCGACGACATGGACTACCTCGCCGCCCGCGCCTTCGACCGCTACTTCGAGACCGGCGGTCTCTTCGGCAGCGTCGAGCGGGCCGCCGAACTGCTGCCGCGCGTCGCGGCCCTGGGCGTCGACGAGATCGGCTGCCTGGTGGACTTCGGAGTGGACTCCAGGGCCGTACTCGACGGCATCGACAAGCTCGGCAAGCTGAACGAGATCATCTCCCGATAGGAGCCGGAGACGTCATGAGCACCACCGTGAGCGAGAACCTCACCTGGGCCCCGCACGAGATCACCGCGGCCGAGGCCCGGGGACGCGACCTGGCCGCGCACCTCACCGCGCTGGGCGCACAGGGTCTGACCGACCTGCTGACCGAGCACAAGGCGCTCGTCTTCCGCGGCTTCGGCGTCCCGCCCGAGTCCATCGACCCCGTCCTGGACCGGCTGCTGCCCACCCGGCTGCCGTATGTGCACGGCAACTCGCCCCGCACCCGGGTCAAGGGCAACCTCTACACCTCGACCGAGTACCCGCAGCGCTTCACCATCTCCATGCACAACGAGCTGAACTACGCCCGCAGATGGCCGGCGCGGCTGGCGTTCTACTGCGAGAAGGCCGCCGAGTCCGGTGGCGCGACCCCGGTCGTGGACGGCGAGCTGTGGCTGAACTCGCTGCGCCCGGAGGTCCGGGAGGCCTTCGCGGGCGGCATCCGCTACGTGCAGAACCTGCACGACGGATACGGCCTCGGCAAGAGCTGGCAGGACACCTTCGAGACCGACGACAAGGCCGAGGTGGAGCGCTATCTGGCGGCCGCGGAGGCGGAGTGGGAGTGGGGTCCCGACGGCATCCGCGTGGTCCAGCACCGGCAGGCCACCACCACGCACCCGGTGACCGGCACCGAGGTCTGGTTCAACCAGGCCGACCAGTGGCACCCGGCCGGACTCGGCGACGAGACCGCCAAGGAGCTGTACGACATCCTGCCGCCCGAGGAGTTCCCGCAGTACGTCACGTTCGCGGACGGCGCCCCCATCCCCGACGAGTACGTCACGCACATCCGTGACGTCGGCCTGGACCTCGCGGTCGACGTGGACTGGCGCGAGGGCGACGTCCTCGTCATCGACAACGTCCTCACGGGCCACGGCCGCCGCCCCTTCGAGGGCACGCGCCGCATCCTCGTCGCCATGTGCGACTGAGCCCCCGAACGCGCGACCCCGCCCACCCCTCACCGGGGGTGGGCGGGGTCTGCCGCTTCACGGGCCGGACGCTTGCCGGCCGCGGGCCGTCACGCCCGCAGATACGCCAGCACCGCGAGCACCCGGCGATGCCCCTCCGTGTCCACGGGGAGGTCCAGCTTGTTGAAGATGTTGCCGATGTGCTTGTTCACCGCCGCCTCGCTGATGAACAGGTGCTTGGCCAGGCTCGCGTTGGTGCGGCCCTCCGCGATCAGCGCGAGCACCTCGCGCTCACGGGCGCTGAGCCGCTCCAGCGGGTCCTGGCGCAGCTGCACCAGCTGCTGGATGACCTCCGGGTCCACCACGGTCCCGCCGGCGGCGACCCGTTCGATCGCGGAGGTGAAGTCCGCGACCTTGCCCACCCGTTCCTTGAGCAGGTAGCCCACCCCGGCGCCGCCGCCCGAGTCCAGCAGGCGCAGCGCGTAGGACCGCTCCACGTACTGGCTGAGCACCAGCACGGGCAGCCCGGGGAACTCCGTGCGCAGCTCGACCGACGCGCGCAGTCCGTCGTCGCCGAGCGAGGGCGGCATCCGGACGTCCGTGACGATCAGGTCGGGCCGGTCCGCGCGGACCGCCTCGACCAGGGCGTCGGCGTCGCCGACGGCCGCCACCACCTCATGGCCGACCCGTTCCAGCAGTCCGACCAGGCCTTCGCGCAGCAGCACGGCGTCCTCGGCCACGATCAGGCGAAGCGACACGGGACCTCCACGTGCACCAGGGTGGGACCACCGACCGGGCTCGACACCCGCATCCGGCCGTCGAGCGCGGCGACCCGGTCCGCGAGCCCGGTCACGCCGCTGCCCGCGGGGTCGAGCCCGCCCCGGCCGTCGTCCTTGATGTCGAGGATGAACAGGTCGGAATGGTACCGGCCGTGGACGTGCGCGGTCGTGGCGCCGCTGTGCTTGGCGATGTTCGTCATGGCCTCGTTGATCAGGTAGTACATCGTCGTCTCGAGCTTTCTGGGCAGCCGCTGGGGCAGCTTCAGGTCCACGGTCACCGGGATCGGGAAGCGGCCCGCGTAGTCCTCGATGGCCGCGACGAGTCCGTGGTCGGCGAGGACCGGCGGGTTGAGGCCCCGGATCAGGGCACGCAACTCCTGGTGCGCGGTCGACAGCTGGTTCTCGGCCTGGGTGAGCAACTCGTCCTGCGTGGAGCCCTCCTCGACGTCCAGGCGCATCAGGGCCAGGGTCATGCCCAGCGACACGAGATGCTGCTGGGCCCCGTCGTGCAGGTCGCGCTCGATCCGCACCCGCTCGGCGTCGAAGGAGTCCAGCAGACGCGACTGCGAGGCGCGCACCTCGCGCAGCTCCTCGCCCAGCTCCCTGTCCCGCGGGGCGAGGAACGTACGGGCCATCACGGCGCGGGCGCCCGCCCACGAGGTCACCGTGTAGGGCGAGGTGAGCAGCACGATCACGGCGAACACCGTCCACGGCCAGGTCTCCTTGGACGTCGAGGCGATCAGCGTGGCCGGCACCCCGAAGGAGAAGCCCAGCACCAGGAGGTCGAGCCACCACAGGGCCGCCGCGGACAGCAGCGTGAACACCAGCTCCCGCCAAGTGGCCTGCTCCTTCAGCCGGGTGGCCACCCAGCCGCGCAGGCCCGGGGCGTCCGGGCTGCGGTGCGGGTCGGTCAGCCGGTCGAGGTCCACCAGGGACAGCCGCCGGCGCTCCACCGTGGCCACCACGGTGGAGGCGAGCACCAGGCCGACCAGCGGCGCCACCCCGATCAGTACGACGAGCAGGGCCAGGCCCGCGGCCAGGCCGACCGCGAAGACGAGGACCGCCGCGGCACCGACCAGGACGCCGCCGCTCAGATACGCGAGGGACCGCCAGGGCCAGCTGGAGGTCAGAAAGCTCAGGGGACGCTGAGCCATGGCCTGCCAGGCCGTTGTGGGTTGCATGCGCCCAACGTACCCAGCGGACCTCTACGGGATCCCCGCGATCACGGCAGGCACCGCTCTCGCGGTCCGGAAGTAGAGCTGGCTCTACCTCAGGAGTAGAGAGCGGGTCAGTGCCCGGGCCACCCCCCGCACGGTGAAATCGATGCATGACGACGACGAGCCACATCACCCCCACACAGAACGCGGTCGAACTCCACGGCCTCCGCAAGGTGCACGGCACCGGCGGACGCCAGGTGACCGCTCTGGACGGCGTCTCCCTCAGCTTCCCCCGCGGCACCTTCACCGCGATCATGGGCCCCTCCGGTTCCGGCAAGTCGACCCTGCTGCAGTGCGCGGCCGGCCTCGAACAGCCCTCCGAGGGCAAGATCATCCTCGCGGGCACGGACATCGGCCGGCAGAACGAGAAGGAGCGCACCGAACTGCGCCGCAAGCACGTCGGATTCGTGTTCCAGGCCTTCAACCTGGTCGAGTCCCTGACGGCCGCGCAGAACGTGGAGCTGCCCTCCCGGTTCGCCGGCCGCAAGGTCAGCCGCGAGCAGGTCGACCAGGCGCTCGCCTCCGTCGGACTCGCCGAGCGCGCCGGACACCGTCCCAGTGAGCTGTCCGGCGGTCAGCAGCAGCGCGTCGCCCTCGCCCGCGCCCTCGTCACCCGCCCCGACGTCCTCTTCGCGGACGAGCCGACCGGCGCCCTGGACACCGTCACCTCCCGCGAGGTGCTGCGGATGATGCGGATGCTGGTGGACCAGGAGGGCCAGACCACCCTGATGGTCACTCACGACCCGGTGGCCGCGGCCCACGCCGACGTCGTCGTCTTCCTCAAGGACGGCCGCATCGCCGACCGTATCTCGCTCGACCGCCAGGCCGGTGTCAACAACGCCGCGGCGATCGCCACCCACATGGCCCGGCTGGAGGCCTGACCGACATGCTGATCCTCGCGAACGTCCGTGAACGCTGGTCCGGTTTCCTCGGCGCCTTCGTCGCCGTCCTGGTCGGCGTGGCCCTGATCACCACCACCCTGGTCATCTACGACTCCGCCAAGGCCAAGGTCCAGCCCCGCTACCAGGGCACCGCGGCCCTCGCCCTGCCGCCGCAGGCCGTCGACGTCGGCGGCAGCCCCGAGGACCGGATGCCCTGGAGCGAGACCGAGGCGAAGCCGCTGGTCTCCGGCCTGGAGAAGGTCCCCGGCGTCGCCGGCGCGGTCGTGGACCGCTCCTTCTACGCCCAGGCGATCAGGAACGGCAAGCCCGTCACCGACGAGGGCGCCCTGGAGTCCGGGCACGGCTTCTCCAGCGCCCGGATGGCACCGTACAAGCTGGTCTCCGGCCGGGCCCCGGCCGCGGCGGGCGAGGTCGTGGTCGACCGCGCCCTCGGCGCGGCCGTCGGCAGCGAACTGACCGTCAACGTCACGCAGGGACGCCAGCAGTTCAAGGTCGTCGGCACCGTGGACGGCCCCGGCTACTACTTCAGCGAGCAGTTCGCCGCCCACCAGCAGCCCGGTGTCTCCACCATCGCCCTGATCCCCGACAAGGGCGCCGACACCGGTGCGATCGTCAGCGCGGCGAAGAAGGTCGTCGGCGAGCACGGCAGCGTCGTCTCCGGCGACGGACGGGCCGAGCTGCAGCCCGAGTACATCGAGCACAAGCGCTTCCTCGGCGTCCAGCTGATCAGCGCCATGGCCATCCTGGGCCTGTTCACCACCGTGTTCGTGGTGGCCTCGATGCTGGTCCTGTCGACCGGGATGCGCCGCCGCGAGATCGGCCTCCTGCGCACCATCGGCGCCTCGCCCAAGCAGGTCCGCCGCATGATCCTCGGTGAGGCCGCCGTGGTCGGCCTGGCCGGCTCGATCGTGGGCTGCGTGGCCGGTGTGGCCGCCTCGCCGCTGCTGCTGTCGATCCTCAAGGGCCTGGACGTCACCCCGCCCGGCATGCGGATCGACGTCGCCGCCTGGCCGCTGCTCGTGGCCTCCGTGATCGGTATCGGCGTCAGCGTGATCGGCGCCTGGGCCGCGGGCCGCAAGGCCGCCAAGGTCGCCCCGATCGAGGCGCTGCTCGACAGCCGCTCCGCCAACCAGGGCATGGGGCGCGGCCGCTGGATCGCCGGCCTGTCCGTCCTCGGTCTCGGCGTCGTGCTCGCCGTCGGCACCGCCACCAGCACCGCCGACAACCGCATCAACATGGCGATCTTCGCCACCATGACGCTGATCGTCGCGGCGGCCCTGCTGGCCCCCGTGTTCGTCGGACCCGTCGGACGGATCCTGACCGCCCCCTTCCAGCGCGGCGGAAAGGCCGCCCCGGTCCTGGTCCGGGCCGAACTGGTCGCCAACCCGC
Organism: Streptomyces griseosporeus; assembly: GCF_014656055.1. Taxonomy (GTDB): domain Bacteria; phylum Actinomycetota; class Actinomycetes; order Streptomycetales; family Streptomycetaceae; genus Streptomyces; species Streptomyces griseosporeus. The sequence continues at coordinate 739,486 of NZ_BNBR01000003.1, read as the reverse complement.
GCCGCGCCGCCTCCCTGGTGGCCCCGGTGATCGCCGCCGTCGGCTTCGCGGTGCTGCTCAGCGGCATGGTCGAGACGATGCGGGTCGCCTACCCGGCCGGTGAGGCACTGAAGGTCGCGGGCCAGACGATCGTCACGCCGGACGGCACCCCCGGCAACACCGACGAGGTCGTCGCCGCCAACCCGGTCGGCAAGGCCGCCCTGCCGACCCGCGCGTTCGTCGAGCCGAAGAAGGCGAGCGGCGGTACGGCCACCGTCCTGGACGTCCTCGGCAGCCGCGACCCGAAGTGGAACAAGCAGGGACAGGCCGTCCTCGGCGAGAAGACCGCCGGTGAACTGGGCCTGAAGCAGGGCCAGGACGTCCCGGTCCGGTTCGCGGACGGCGCGACCGTCACGCTCACCGTCGCCAAGGTGCTGCCCGACGACCCGGCCCGTGGTGACTTCGTGGTCGCCCGCGACCTGGTCCGCGCCCACGACCCGGCCGCGCTCACCGACGACATCTTCGTCCCCGCCGGCCTCAAGGCCTCGGCCGCGGTCCCCGGAGTGGCCCTGCACGACGCCGCCCAGTTCGCCCTGGCCGACTACAACACCGACGCCAAGCTCACCGACTCCCTCGCCATGATGCTGATCGTCATCGCCGTCGGCTACAGCGTGATCGCCGTCGCCAACAGCATGGCCATGGCGGCCCACGGCCGGCGCCGCGACTTCGGGGTGATGAAGTCGGCCGGCGGCACCGTCCGCCAGCTGCTGTTCACCTCGGTCGGCGAGACCACCCTGGTCGTCGTCATCGGCGCCGCCCTCGGTGTGCTGGTCACGCTGCCCCCGCTGGCCGGCATGGCGGCGGGCCTGTCCGAGGCCACCTCCTCGGACGTGAGCCTGCACCTGAACACCGGCACCATCGTCACCGCCGTCCTCGGCACGCTGGCGGCGGCGGTCCTCGCCGGGGTCGCCGTCACGGCCAAGACGCTCAAGCGGCAGACGGCGTAAGGCGCAGGGGGCGAGAGGCGAAAGGCCGGAAGGAGGACGTACACGCAGGCGGCGGCCCCGGGAACCCCCGGGGCCGCCGCCTTTCGCGTGCCCGGCCGCGCCCGCCGCCCCACCCCCTCCCCGCCCTTCCCGGCCCCCGGTTATAGAGCCCGGATAGCACCGCTGGATGTGCTGGTCGGCGCAAGCGCGATGGGAGGGGAAGAAAGTGACCGTTGAGGACCTGCACACGCAGTCACGGTGGCTCAAGACGTTCCGCCGTGTGGCGAGGCCCCGGTGCCGGCTCGTGTGCGCCCCGCACGCCGGCGGCACCGCGCAGGCGTACCGCGCCTGGCCCGCGGGCCTGCCCGCCGACGTCGAGGTGCACGGCGTGCAGTACCCCGGCCGGCAGGACCGGCTCGGCGAGCCCGCCCCCCACTCCATGGACGACCTGATCGGCCCGATCGCCGACTCCCTGGAGCCCTTCCTCGGCGAGCCCCTCGCCCTGTTCGGCCACAGCATGGGCGCCGTCGTCGCGTACGAAGTCACCCTCGAACTCGAACGCCGCCACGGGCAGGTCGTCGACCTGCTCGCCGTCTCCGGGTCCCGCGCCCCCCACGAGCGCGAGAACCACGACCGGCACGCCCTGGACGACGAGGGCCTGATCGAGGAACTGCGCCGCCTCAACGACGGCTTCACCGACCTGCTCGACTCCCCCGAGCTGCTCGAACTCGTCCTGCCCTCCATCCGCGCCGACTTCGGCGTCGTGGCCGGCTACCTCCGCACCCCGCCGGTCCCGGTGCGCGCCCCCCTGCTCGTCCTCGGCGGCAGCGAGGACCCGGACGTCTCACCCGAGCAGCTCACCCGGTGGCGGGCCTGCGCGGGCGGCGCCTTCGGCACCCGCGTCCTGCCCGGCGGCCACTTCTACCTCGACGACGAGCAGCCGGTGCTCGACCAGCTCACCCCCTGGCTGCCGGGCCGCCGTTCCTGAACCCCGCACGTCACGGCGCCGATCGCGTCGCACAGACCCCACGACCACAGGAGTTCGCGCAGCATGGCTGACCTGACCGGCGCCTCGAACGTCGTCGAGATCTTCACCGAGCACGCGCGCACACGCGGCGACTACCGCGCCGTCGCGATCGTGCCCGACCCCTCCGACCCCTCCACCACCCAGTGGGTGACCTACGAGCAGCTCGACCGCGCCGCCCGCGGCTGCGCCGCCGACCTGCTGCGCGGCTGCCGCCCCGGCGACCGCGCGCTGCTCCTGCTGCCGAACTCCGCCGAGTTCGTCGTCGCCCTCCTCGGCTGCTTCTACGCGGGTCTCGTACCGGTCCCGTCGTCGATGCCCGGCCGCTACAAGCAGGACCGGCGCCGGGTGAGCGGCATCGCGCGGGACGCCGGGATCGGCGTGGTGCTCACCGGGCCCGACGAACTGGACGACGTGCTCACCTGGGCCGGGGCGGAGGACCTCGACGTCCCCGTGCTGATCCCCGACGTCGACCCGGAGCCGCTCACCGAGCCGTTCACCCCGCACGCCGCGCACCCCCACGACCTGGCGCTGCTCCAGTACACCTCGGGCTCCACCAGCGACCCCAAGGGCGCCCAGGTCACCCAGCGCAACCTGCTGCTCAACGCGCACGCCATTGACACGTATCTACCGGTGCGCGAGGGCCAGCGCTACGGCGGCTGGATCCCCAACTACCACGACATGGGCCTGATGGGGCACATCCTGACCCCGCTGCTCGCGGGCCGTGGCATCGCCCTGATGACCCCGGCGGCCTTCCTGCGCCGCCCGCGCGCCTGGCTCGAACTCGTCGACCGCTTCGACATCGGCCTGTCCGCCGCACCCAACTTCGCGTACGAGCTGTGCCTGACCCGGGTGCCCGAGGACTCCATCGGCGACCTCGACCTCTCCCGCTGGACGCAGACCATCAGCGGCTCGGAACCGGTCAAGGCGAGCGTCCTGGCGGAGTTCGCGGAGCGGTTCGCGCCCGCCGGCATCCGCCCCGAACAGCTCACGCCCTGCTACGGCATGGCCGAGACCACCCTGATGATCTCGACCACGTCGGGCCGCGTCCCGCGCGTCCTCACCGTCGACCCCGACGCACTGGAGGCGGGCCGGATCGAGCAGGCGGACGGCGGCGCGGGACGGACCCTCGTCAGCTGCGGCGAGCCGCGGCACCTTCAGGCCCGTATCGTCGACCCGGCCACCGGCGAGGCCCTGCCGGAGGGCTCGGTGGGCGAGATCTGGCTGCGCGGTGAACTCGTCGTCGACGGGTACTGGCGCAACCCCGCCGCCACCGAGGCCACGTTCGGCAACCGGGTGTCCGGCGATCCCGGTGACGCAGGGGGCTGGCTGCGCACCGGCGACCTCGGCGCCCTGCTGGAGGGCGAGATCTACGTCACCGGCCGCATCAAGGAGATGATGATCGTCCGCGGCCGGAACATCTACCCGCACGACATCGAGCACGAACTGCGCCGGCAGCACGAGGAGTTGCGTGACACGGTCGGCTCCGTCGTCGCGGTCGCCTCCGGCGCCGGCGACACCGACGGCCGGCTCGTGGTCATCCACGAGGTCCGCCGCCGCGCCCAGGACGAGGAGCTGGCCCGCCTCGCGGCGGGCGTGCGCGCCACCGTGGCCCGCGAGTTCGGCCTGCGCGCCGACGCCGTGCTCCTGATGCGCCGCGGTGCCGTACGCCGCACCACCAGCGGCAAGATCCAGCGCGGCACCATGCGCACCCTGTACGCCAACGGCGAGCTGGAGCCGCTGTGGGCCGACGGCTACACGACGGCCGACCGCCCCGTCGCGATACCGGCGGGAGAACGCGGATGACGACGCCCTGGAGAGCACCGGACCCGACACCCGAGCCCGGCACCGCGGACGCCCACCCGACCACCGCCGCGCCGCCCACGGTCACCACCGGACCCACCGCACCCCCGACCGTCGCCGCCCTCGACGCCCGCCTGCGGGAATGGTCGTGCGGCGGAGGCCCCTTCGACCCCGGGCTGCTTGCCGCGCACGACGAGAAGGAGGCCTTTCCGGCCGAGGCGTGCGCCGCGCTCGACGCCTGGGGACTCCCGGAGTTCTACGTCCCGACGCGCTACGGCGGACGCCAGGAGCGGCTCGACGAGTTCGTCGCCGTGCTGCGCCGGATCGCCGCCCGCGATCTGACGGTGGCCGTGGCGCACGGCAAGACCTTCCTCGGCGGGGTCTGCGTCTGGGCGGCCGGCGACGACGGCCCCGCCCACCTGCTGGCCCGGCACGTCCTCGCGGGGGAGCCCGTGGCCTGGGGTCTGACCGAGCCCGGCGGCGGCAGCGACCTGCTCGCCGGTTCCCTCACCGCCACCCGGCACGGCTCGGGCTGGCGCCTGAGCGGCCGCAAGTGGCCGGTGAACAACGCCACCAGGGGCAACCTGATGTGCGTCCTCGCCCGCACCGAACCGAGCGGCGGGGCACGCGGGTTCAGCCTCTTCCTGATCGACAGGCGCGCCACCCCGGCCGGGACGGTGCGCCCCCTGCCCAAGATGCCCACGCACGGCATCCGGGGCGCCGACATCAGCGGCCTGGAGTTCGACGACGCCAGGGTGCCCGCACACGCCCTGGTCGGCACGGTCGGCGGCGGCCTCGAACTGGTGCTCAAATCACTGCAGCTGACCCGCATCGTGTGCGTGTCGCTGTCCCTGGGCGCCGGCGACCACGCGCTCGCGCTCCTGCGCCGCTTCCTCGGCGAACGACGCCTGTACGGGCGCTTCCTGGCCGACCTGCCGCACGCACGGGACGTCGCGGGCCGTGCCGTGGCCCGGCAGTTCCTCGCCGAGACCGTCGCACACACCGCCGCGCGGGCGGCCCACCAGATCCCCGAGCAGCTGAGCGTCGTGTCCGCGGTGGCCAAGGCGTTCGTGCCGGGCCTGATCCAGGGGCAGCTCCGGCTGGTCGGGGACCTCTTGGGCGCCCGCGGGTTCCTCACCGAGGTCGAGGGATACGGAGCCTTCGCCAAGCTGGAGCGCGACCATCAGGTCGTCCCGCTCTTCGACGGCAGCACGTGGGTCAACCGGGCCGGCCTCGCCGCCGTCCTGCCCGTGCTGCGCCCCGGCCGCCGGCCGGACCCCGCCGGTGCCGGGTCCCCGGCGCGGTGGCTGCGCGCGGACCACCCGCTCGACCCGCTCGACGCGGACCGCCTCCGCCTGATGACCCCGCGCGACGCCCTGCTCGGCGCCCTGCCCGGCCTGGTGGCCGAACTGGCCGCGGAGGAGGAGGTCGAGGAGCCGGCCGTCACGGCCATGGCCCGCGCCCTGCTCGCGGCCTGCGAACAGCTGGGCCGCGACACCGCTGCCCTGCGCCCCACCGGCGGCGCGCCGAGCACCGCCGCGATGCGGCTCGCCGAGCGCTACGAGTGGTGCTTCGCGGGCACCGCCGCCCTCGCGCTGCACCGGGCCCGCCCGGAGCTGCGCGACGGGCCGTGGAGGAGGGACGCGCTGTGGCTGCGCGGCTGCCTGGCCGTCGTCCTCGAAGGCCTGGGCGCCGAACCGGCGGACGCCCCGCGGGTGTACGGCGAGCTGGGCGCCCTCCTGACGGCCGCGCCGGACGTCCCCGTGACGCTGCTCGACGCGACCGAGACGGACGCCCCGGTGGTCCTGCCCGACGAGCCGTCCGCCGGCGGCCCCGGGTCCGCACGCGACGTGGAGGCAGCATGACCGGCATATGGTCCCGCACGGACCATCTGGAGAAACTTCTCGGCGACCCCTGGGACGCCGGCAACCCGGCCGGCTTCGCCGCCGCCGTCGCCGCCGACGAACGCGAGGAGACGGCCGCGGCCGCCGAGGCCGCCCTGGACGACTTCGGCCTGCACGCCGAGTTCGTGCCCCGGGCGCTCGGCGGCCGGCTCGAACGCGTCGACGACATGGTCGAGCTGATGCGCTCGGTGTACCGGCGCGACCCGGCCCTCGGCCTGGGCCGCGGCGGGCAGCTCCTGCCCACCGTCCACGTCTGGACCGCCGGATCGCCCGAGCAGCGCCGCGAGGCGGCCGGCCTGCTGCTCGACAACCGCAGGATCACCTGCGCCGTCCACGAGCTGGCGCACGGCAACGACATCTCCGCCAGCTCCTTCGCGGCACGGCGCGCCGACGACGGCGCTCTGCGCCTGCACGGCCGCAAGGAGTCCATCTCCAACTTCGACCGCGCCGACGCCCTGGTCGTCCTGGCCCGCACGAACGAGTCGAACGGGCCCCGCTCGCACTCCCTGCTCTTCTTCGGCGCCGACCTGCTCGACCCGGCGCGGGTGCGCGTCCTGCCCCGGTTCCGCTCCGTCGGCATGCGCGGCCTGCGGCTCGGCGGCATGGCGGCGGACGGCCTCGAAGTGCCCGGCAGCGCGCTGCTCGGTGCCGAGGGCACGGGCGTGGACACGGTGGTCCGCGCCTTCCAGGTGACCCGGATCGCGTTCCCGGCGATGAGCACCGCCGTGCTCGACACGGCCCTGCGCGTCACGCTGCACCACACGCGGGGGCGCGTGCTCTACGGCCGGCCGGCGGCGGCCCTCCCCATCGTGCGCACGACCCTGGCCGAGGCGTTCGCCGACCTGCTGGTCTGCGAGGCGCTCTGCCGGGCGGCGACCCGTGCCCTCCAGGTGTGCCCGCAGGCCGGCAGTGTGCACGCTCCGACGGTGAAGTACCTGGTCGCGGGCCTGCTCACGGACGCGGTCGAGCGGCTGTCCACGGTGATGGGCTCGGAGTTCTACCGGCGCGACGGCGAGCACGCCGTGTTCCAGAAGCTCGCCCGTGACATCCGGCCGGTCGCCTTCGCCCACATCGCCCGCGCGGCCTGCCTGTCCGCGCTGCTTCCCCAGCTGCCCGGCCTGCTCGGCCGCTCCCGGCGCGACCCGGCCCCCGCACCCGACGCCCTGTTCGCCGCGGAGGCCGACCTGCCCGCACTGGACCTGCCCGGACTGCGGTCGGTCGCCGGCGGCCGGGACCCGCTCGCGGCCTCGCTGCCCACCGTGCTCGACGAGGAGCTGCCGTCGGCCGTACGCCCGCTCGCCGAGGACCACGTACGCGCCTTCGCGGCGCTCACCGAGACCGGCACCGCCCTGCGGCCGCCGCAGCTGGCGATCGACGCCGAGGTGCCGGTGCGCCGGCTCGCGGCCCGCTACACCGTGGCCCTCGCGGCCGCCGCCTGCCTGGGCGTCCACCGCACCGCGGCCTCCGGTGACTTCCTGGCGCGCCCGGAGTGGCTCGTGGCCGCGCTCACCCGTCTGTCGGCCGTCGAGCGGCCGTCCGGCGCGCAGCTGCCGCCCGAGATCGAGGACGCGCTGCTGGAGGAGCTGGGGGACCGGTACGACCGCGGCCTGTCCTTCGGGCTCAGCGCCCGTCCGTACGCGTGAGGCGGCTGCCCGGCCGCGCCCGTCCGCCCGACCCTCCGTCCCCCTCACCGACGTCGTGCGCAGGCGGGGTGGGCGGGCCCGTCGGCCCGCTCTCCCCGCGCACGTCCCGTCGCTCACGCCGAGCGTCCGCCCTACCGCAGATCCAGAGGAGACCCGGAACATGACCACGTTCGCCTTCGACCCCACCGTCCCCGCGCAGCTCGAGGGCTGGCTCGTCGAGCGTCTCGCGGAGTACCTGCCGGACCTGTCCGAGGCCGTCGACCCGCACCGCGACCTCGGCGAGTACGGGCTCGACTCCATCGCGGTCGTGGCCTTCGCCGCCGACGTGGAGGAGCGGCTCGGCACGGCCGTCGATCCCGGCGCGATATGGGACCACCCGACCATCGCCCGGCTCGCGGAGCACCTGGCGTCCGAACTGGCGGCCGCCGCCGGGGCGGACGAGCGGCCGCAGGCCGCCTGACGGACCGGCCGGGCCCCCGGGTACCTCCCCCGGCCCGGGGGCCCGGCCACAGAGGAAGGGGGCCGCGGTGGTGATCCCACCGCGGCCCCCTTCGCGCGGACGGCTCACGCCGCGTCGGCGGCCATCGCGCGCACCAGGCTGAGCGGACGCATGTCGGTCCAGTTCTCCTCCACGTAGGCGAGGCAGGCGGCACGGGTGTCCTCACCGTGCACCGTCCGCCAGCCCGCCGGGACCTCGGCGAACGCCGGCCACAGCGAATGCTGGCCCTCGTCGTTGACGAGCACGAAGTACGACGCCTCGTCGTTCTCGAACGGATTGGCCACGATGCCACCTCACAAGTGCGTGCGGAACTGCGGTCGGCACGAGAGTGGGGCGCGGCTCTACGGCATTCCTACAGGAATCCATTCCTCCGGAAACGACCTGGGTGATCGCGATGGCCGTAACCTGCCACGCACAAAGGGGAGCAGTGGGAACAGAACCGCTTCCCCGTGCGGCCGGGGCCGGCGATCCGACCACGGCGGTTCCGGATTCCGCTGGCAGGCGCGGCGACCACGGTGAACGGCTCCTCGGCCGGTGACGGCAAACGCTGTCAGTTCTCTGCCATCGCAGCAGGCTGTCACGCCGCTTGCTGGAGAAACGCGGATCCCGAAGGCAAGAATCTTCTCGTGCAAAGGCGCCGCTCCGAGCGTGGGTGAGGGCGCCGACAGCAAACGGAAAGTGTTCGGCGATCCACGTCCGGAAGAATTTGGAGTTCATCGATGAAGTCCGCAGCATTCCAGAAGGTCTCCGTCATCACCGTCGCCGTGATCGCGCTCGTGCTCGGGCCCGCGACGGTGGGCACGGCCTTCGCCGACGAGCCGGGCTGGCAGACACCGCTGCCGGAGGTCGGCCAGATCGTCACCGGGCCGCTCGAGGACCCGGGCTGGCAGACGCCGCTGCCGGGCGAGCCGGGCTGGCAGTGAAACCCGGCGGACCCGCTAAAACGATCTTCCGCCGGCCCTGAGGGATTCGCTCGCCCCGGCTCCGACGCCCGCGTCGAGGAGAACGCCCGTTCTACAGATGCGTGTTACTCTGCCCACGTCGCGACAGGCTTGGACCAGGACTTTCGTTCGACGACGGGGTGGGGGACACGTGCTTGAGCCCATAGGGTTGAGTGCGGTGGCAACTGAGGTCTACAGAGCGTCATTACTGAGTTCGGGCGGGTCGGTCGAGGAATTGGCCGAATTGATCGGCCGCCCGGTGGAATTGGTACGGGGAGCGCTCGACGAGTGCGTGCGCCTCGGTCTGATCCGGCCCTCGTGGGAGACCCCCGGCCGGCTGCACGCGATCAGTCCCGACGTCGCTCTCCAGCCCCTGCTGGCACGCCAGGAGTCGGATCTGCTCGCCCGGCAGCGCGAGATAGCCGATACGCGGGTCGAAGTGGCCCGGCTCGCGGAGGAGTTCGCGGCGCTGCGCAGCCGCAGCGAGCGGAATGAGGTGGAGCAGCTCCACGGCATCGACCGGATTCGCGATCGCATAAAGGAACTGAGCGCCGGCTGCGAACGCAGCCTGGTGGCCTTCGCCCCCGGCGGGCACCAGACCCCGGACAACCGCGAGGCGAGCCGCCCGCTCACCGAGGCACTGCGCGACCGTGGTGTGACCATGCGCACCGTCTACCTGGACAGCATCTACAACGACCCCGCGACCGTCGAACACGCCCGCTGGCTGGTCGGGTTGGGCAACGATGTCCGGACCGTGGCCTCGCTGCCGGCCCGCATGATCATCTTCGATGACGAGGCGGCCGTCGTGCCGATGGACCCGGACAACAGCGCCGAGGGGGCGCTGCTGTTCCGGGGCCGCGGGATACTCGCCGCGCTGTCCGAGCTGTTCCGCATGGTGTGGGAGCGCGCCGCCCCGGTCGCCACCGGCCGAAGACAGCGCACGAGTACCGACGACAACGGCCTGACCAGTCAGGAGAGCGCCGTACTGCGGCTGCTCAGCGAGGGCCTCACCGACGAGGGCGTGGCACGCAAGCTCGGGGTCTCGGTGCGCACGGGCCGCCGGATCACCGCGGAGCTGATGGCGAGGCTCGGCGCCAGGAGCCGCTTCCAGGCCGGTCTGCGGGCGGCCCGCCTCGGCTGGATCGGCGAGAGCCCGGACGACGAGGGCGGCGTGACCGAGCTGCTCGACCTGGATCCGTCCAGGACCACGACGACACCGGGGGGCACGCCTCCCGCCGGCAGCCGCCTGGCCGGCTGCTGAACGACGGCACACGCCAGGCCCGTCACGCGAGGGCATGAGCGCCGGCACACGCCGGGCCGTCGGGCGACGGCACGATCCGGGCCGTCGGGCGGCGGGACCGCCGTACGGTTCAGGCGGCCGCCACCGGACCGGTCACGGCACGCGGACCGGACTGGGGACCGAGGAACCCGCCTCGGTAGTACAGGAGCGGACCGGCGTCCTCGGTGCCCTCGGGCGCGCTCAGGTCCATGACCCGGCCCACCACGATCCGGTGGTCGCCAGCCGGGAACACCTTCTCGATCCGGCAGTCCACCCACGCGATACCGCCGGCCAGCCGCGGCGACCCGGTCACCTCGGCCGGACTCCAGGCCACCCCGGCGAACTTGTCCCCTCCGGAACGGCCGAACCTGCGGCACACATCGGCCTGGTCGGCGCCGAGCACCGTCGCGCAGAAGACGCCCGCCCGCTCGATCCGGGCTCCGCTCGCCGACGTCCCGGACACCGCGAACGACACCAGCGGCGGATCCAGGGACAGTGACGTGAAGGACTGGCACGCGAAGCCGGCCGGGGCGCCCTCGTGCACGGCGGAGATGATCGTCACCCCCGTACAGAATCGGCCGAGCACGTCACGGAAGCGGCTCCCGTCGAAGCGGAGGGCGGTGGCGGTTGTGTTCACGCGAACCTCACAGGGCAGGGGGCAACGGTCGACGCGCCGCGGGGCGCACGCCGGACGATCACCGTCTCCGCGTCCCCTACACGAGGTCTACACGGCCCTGGCCGGTGCTGCTGCGCGAGCGTCGCCGTCCGATCTCGGCCAGGACGGCCGGCGGACGATTCGTAGGACGCGCGGCATAGGAATACCGTAGGCCGCCGCCCTTTGATGAACCACGTGTCGTAGGCCGCCGGCGCACTGTCCTGTCCCCCACCGGCCTTCCTGTTGCGATGTCGGAGAAAGGCCGTGTGGTGATCGTGGAGCCCTGGACGCCGCTGGAGATCGACCCGGAGGGCATCGGCGGACCCGAGGAACTCGTCCAACGACTGGCCGAGCTGGGACCGCAGGAGCTGACGGACCTGCTCGCCGAGGAGAAGGCCCTGGTCTTCCGCGGGTTCGACGTGACCCCCGACAGCCTCGCCGACGTGCTCGACCTGCTGCTCCCCACCCGGTGCCGGCAGGGCCCGCGGTCGGCCGACGGGGTCCTCGGCGGCATCTGCCGGGTCACCGAGGACCGGCCCGAGACCACGGTGTGGCCGTATCACAAGATGAGTGCCGCCCATGCCTGGCCCACGCGGCTCGCCGTGTACTGCGACGCCGCCCCGCTCACCGGCGGCGCCAGCATGCTGGTGGACGGCGAGGCCTGGCTCACCGCGCTCGACCCCGTACTGCGCGAACGCCTCACCCCGGGGGTGCGCTACGTCCGCTACCTCCACGACGGATCCCGCGTCGGCGAGAGCTGGCAGAGCGCCTTCGGCACCGACCGGCGCGAGCAGGTCGAGCTGTTCCTCGACGGCACCGGCGACGCCTGGGTGTGGATGGCGGACGGCGGGATCCAGGTCTCGCGCACCTGTCCCGCCACCGTCAGACACCCGGTCACCGGCGCCGAGGTCTGGTTCAACCAGATCCACCGCTGGCATCCGGCCGGGTGCGGAACCCGGGACGCGCTGTCGCGGATCCTGCCGGAGGACCAGCTGCCCTGGAACGTCACGTTCGCCGACGGATCCGCGATCCCCGACCACGTCGTGGGCGAGATCTGCCGCCGGGGCTTCGCCACCGCGGTCGACATCCCCTGGAACCAGGGCGATCTGATGCTCCTCGACAACGTGTCCCTCGCCCACGGCCGCCGCCCCTTCACCGGGACGCGCCGCATCTGCGTCGCCATGTCGAACTGACGGCCTCACCGCAGTACGGCCCCCACACCCCCCTCGCGAGGAGCCTGTTCATGCACGGAGCGACGTACCGGACCCTGCGCCAGACCGATGCCGTCCACGTCTGGCAGGGCAGGGTCCCCGACTCCTTCGACCCCGCGGCCCTCGCCGTCCTCTCACCCGGCGAACGGGAGACCGCCGCCCGCCGCCCCGCACCCGTCGGCACGCGCTACGCCCGGGTGCACGCGGAGGTACGGCGCATCCTCGCCGGCTATCTCGACGCCGACCCGGGGGAGCTGCGGGTGGGCCGATGGCCCTGCCCGCGCTGCCCCGACCCGGCGCACGGCAGGCCCCGGCTGGAGTTCCCCAGGACGGGGCTCGACTTCAACCTCTCCCACTCCGGGGCGCACTGGCTGCTCGCGGTCACCGCGGAGCGGCCGGTGGGGGTGGATCTGGAGAACGCCCGCCCGGCGGCGGACCTGTGGACCACCTCGGCCGCCGTCATGTCACCGTCCGAGCTGCGCCATCTGAGGGGGCTGCCGGACGAGGCCGCGCGCACGGCCGCGTACTACCGGGCCTGGACCCGCAAGGAAGCGGTGGTCAAGGCGAGCGGTGTGGGCGTCGTGGCGGACCTGCGGGCCGTGGAGGTACGTCCCCACGAACCGGCACCCGTCCTGGTACGCCATGCCGAGCCGCGCGGGCCGCAGCTGTGGCTGGTGCGCGACCTGCCGCTCGGCCCCGGCCGGTACGGCGCCCTGGCCACGGAACCCGAACTCCGCGGCCCTGTCCTCCTGATCGACCCGGCCGGCCCCGGCACGGCGGTCGTCCCGGTCCGGGACGGCGAGGCACCGCTCCAAGGACCCGTCCCGGACGGTCTTCCGTCGCACCGGTTGCCCCTTCCGGACGGTGTTCCGTCGCGCCGGTTGCCCCTTCCGGACGGCGAACCGCCGCTCCAGGCGCCCGTGCCGGGCGGCGTACCGCCGTTCCAGGTGTCCGTCCCGGAGGGAGAACCGCCGCGGCGGTGACCACGCTGTCCGCCGCCGAGGGGCGTCCTCGCCCCGCCCGAGGCCGTCACCCGCTCCCCGCCGGCGGGTGACGGCCTCGCGCGTGCGGTCCTCAGGCGGCGGACCGCTGGACCTCCCGCGCGTAGCCGCTCGTCCCGGCGAACAGCCGTACCAGACTGTTGAGCCGGTACACCGGCTCGCCCGGTTCGTCCGAGAAGCTGAGCAGCCCCTGGTCGACGAGGGCCTCCAGTCCCGCCTCGAGCGGCGTCGCCGCGAGACCGAGCGACCGGGCCGCCGACCGTACGGAGAAGACCTCCCGGTCCAGCCGCGGCAGCAGCAGGAGCAGCCGGCGCTGCTCCCGGCCGAGACGGTCGATCGCGGCCGACAGGCTGCGGGGCACGGACAGTCCGCGCGCCTGCAGCTCCCCCAGCCGGCCGTGCGGATCGGCGAGGCGGTCCGCGAACCGCCGCAGCGAGGAACTCGGCCGGGCCGCGAGCCGCGTCGCCACGATCCGTACGGCCAGCGGCAGGCCCGCGCAGTACTGGGCGATGTCCATCGCGGACTGCGGCTCCGCGGCGATCCGCGCCGGGTCCACGGCCGCCGACAGCATCTGGAAGCCCTCCTTGGTGCTGAGCGGCGACAGCACGAGGGTGTGCAGCCCGCCGATCGGCCCGAGCAGCGTCTGGCTGGTGATCAGCACGCCCGGCTCGGGCGCCCCGGGCAGCAGCGGGGACAGCTGCAGCTCGCTGACCGCGTTGTCCAGCAGGATGAGCAGCCGCCGCCCCGCGGTCCGCGTCCGGTACAGCCTGACCAGCTCGTCGAGGTTCGACTCCCCAGCGCCCACCGGTTCCCCGAGGGAGCGCAGCATCCCCACCAGCAGGTCCCGCGGATCGACGGGCGAGCCGTCCGGGTGCCTGAGACTCACGTACAACTGGCCATCGGGGAAGGCGTCGATGCACTCGTTGGCCGCCCGTACGGCGAGGGCGGTCTTGCCGATCCCCGGCATGCCCGTCACCAGGAAGCGCCGGGTGTGCCAGGACCGGTCCTCGGCCGGCGGAAGCAGCCGGCGCAGTTCGGCCAGCTCGGCGTGCCGGCCGGTGAAGTCCGGTATGTCCGCGGGCAGCAGGGCGGGCGGAGCGGTCCGCGCCGCCGCGCGGCGGGCAGGCGGTGCCACCAGGGGGTCGCCGGTGAGGACGGCCTGGTAGACGGAGGTCAGCTCGGCGCCCGGGTCCACGCCGAGTTCGTCCGCGAGCACCCGGCGCCCCTCGTGGTACGCGGTGAGCGCGTCGGCCTGCCGTCCGCACTGGTAGAGCGCCTTCATCAGATGCGCCCGCATCCGCTCCCGGACCGGGAACTCGGCGACCAGGGCGGTCAGTTCGGGCACCACCTGACGGTGCCGGCCCAGCTCCAGATCGGCCTCGATCCGGTTCTCCAGCGTCACCGCGCGGGCTTCCTCCAGCCGGGGCAGCTCGGCGTCGGCCAGGAACTCGGTGACGTTCGACAGCGCGGTGCCGCGCCACAGGTCCAGGGCGTCGCGCAGCAGCGCGCCTGCCCGCTCCACGTCACCCGTCTCCTGCGCCTCGGTGCCGAGCCCGCTGAGCCGCTCGAACTCCCGGACGTCCACCAGGGCGTTGCCGGTGTCCAGTGCGTAGCCCGGCAGCCGGCGCTCGATCCGCACGCCGTCGCCGAGCCTCATGCGCAGCCGCGAGATGTAGGTGTAGATCTGCGCGCTGACCGTGGCCGGCGGGTTCCACCCCCACAGCAACTGGCTGAGCTGCGCGTCGGAGACGACCCGTCCCCTGGCGAGCAGCAGAGCCGCAAGCACCGTCTTGACCTTGGTCCCCGACAGAACGACGGGTTCGCCGTCTCTGCGGGCTTCCACAGGACCGAGAATCCGGAACTCCATGACACCCCCTGGTTGGCTGCTTTGCGTTGCCCAGTCTGTGAGCGCACAAGCCCGGTTGGGGGGTCCGGGACCTGTCAGGAGGCTGCGGTGGCAGGACCTTGCGAGCACGGCGCCGTGTCCTCCCGGCACGCCGTGTCGTTCCGCGGGCCGGCCCGGCGTGCCTTCCGAAGGCCGGCCCGGGGCGTGTTCCGCGGGCCGGGCCGGGGTGCGCCGAGGGGCCGCGGCGGCAGCTGCCACCGCGGCCCCTCGGGGCGGTTCGGGTCAGGCGCCGGTGCCGGCCATGGCGTGCACCAGGCTGAGCGGGCGCATGTCGGTCCAGTTCTGCTCCACGTACTCCAGGCAGGCGGCGCGGGTGTCCTCGCCGTGCACGGCCTTCCAGCCGGCCGGGATCTCCGCGAACGCCGGCCACAGGGAGTGCTGCCCCTCGTCGTTGACGAGCACGTAGTAGGACGCCTCGTCGTTCTCGAACGGATTCGCCACGGTTTCCACCTCACACGTCAGCAACTGCGGTCCGCACGATCGTCGCGGCCGGCTCTATACGATTCCTGCGCCGCGCCGCCGGCCACGGTCCCCTCAGGGCCGCGGCGGGTGTGGCAGGAAGCGGCCTCCGGCCGGGAGCTGCCGCCGCCTCCACCCGTACGCGAGGGCCGGCCCGGGACGCGCCGATGCCCTCCGGCCTGGGGACAGAGGGCGGAGGGACGCGGGGGAGGGGTGCCGCTAGGCGACCAGCGGCTCCCACCAGGCGCGGTTGTCGCGGTACCACTGCACGGTCTCCGCGAGCCCCGCGCGGAAGTCCTTGCGCGGCGCGTAACCGAGCTCGCGGCGGATCTTGGCGCAGTCGACCGAGTACCGGCGGTCGTGGCCCGCGCGGTCGGCGACGTACTCGACGCTGGTCTCCCAGTCGGCGCCGCACGCGTCGAGCAGCAGCGCGGTCAGCTCCCGGTTGGACAGTTCGGTGCCGCCGCCGATGTTGTAGATCTCGCCCGGCCTGCCCTTGGTGCGCACCAGGTCGATGCCCTGGACGTGGTCGTCGATGTGCAGCCAGTCGCGGACGTTGCCGCCGTCGCCGTACAGCGGGACCTTCTTGCCGTCGAGCAGGTTCGTCACGAACAGCGGGATGAGTTTCTCGGGGAAGTGGTGGTGCCCGTAGTTGTTGGAGCAGCGCGTGACCCGCACGTCCAGGCCGTGGGTGCGGTGGTAGGACAGCGCGAGCAGGTCGCTCGCGGCCTTGGCCGCGGAATAGGGCGAGTTGGGGGCCAGCGGGTGCGTCTCCGGCCACGAGCCCTCGTCGATGGAGCCGTAGACCTCGTCGGTGGAGACGTGGACGAACGTGCGGCCGCCCGCCCGGTGTGCCGCCTCGACCAGTGTGTGCGTGCCGACCACATTGGTCCTGACGAACTCGGCGCCGCCGTCGATCGACCGGTCGACATGGGACTCGGCGGCGAAGTGCACCACCTCGTCGTGCTCGGCCATCAGCTTCGCGACCAGGTCGGCGTCGCAGATGTCGCCGTGCACGAACGAGAAGCCCGGACGGTCCTCGACCTCGGCGAGGTTGGCGCGATTGCCCGCATAGGTGAGCAGGTCGAGCACGGTGACCGACACGTTCCCCGGGCCCTCGGGGCCGAGCAGCGTACGCACGTAGTGGGAGCCGATGAAACCGGCGCCGCCGGTGACGAGTATCCGGGAGCTCACGACGAGATCTGGACCTTACTGTGATCACCGAGCACGAGCCGGTGGGCGGACGGGGTACGGGGAGCCGGCGTGACCTCGACGTCACGGCCGATGAGGGAGGCCTCGACCCGGCGCACGCCGCGGACCGAGGAGCCGCGCAGGACGATGGAGTACTCGATCTCGCTTTCCTCGATCCGGCAGTGCGCCGAGACCGAGGTGTACGGGCCGATGTAGGCGTCGCGCACGACCGTGCCCTCGCCGATCACGACGGGGCCGACGATCCGGCTGCCGACGATCTCGGCGCCCTCCTCGATCACCACGCGGCCGATGACCTCGGAGCCCTCGTCGACCCGCCCGTGCACGAACGGTTCGAGCGTGTCCAGGACGGAGCGGTTGACCTCCAGCATGTCCGCGGTGTTCCCGGTGTCCTTCCAGTACCCGGAGATCGCCGTCGAGCGGACCGTGCGGCCGTGGTCGATCAGCCACTGGAGGGCGTCGGTGATCTCCAGCTCGCCGCGCCAGGACGGTTCGATGGCGCGGACGGCCTCGTGGACCGCCGGGGTGAACAGATAGACACCGACCAGGGCGAGGTCGCTCTTGGGCCGCAGCGGCTTCTCCTCCAGGCCGACCACGTTCCCCGCGGCGTCCAGCTCCGCGACGCCGAACGCCGTCGGGTCGGCGACCCGGGTGAGCAGGATCTGCGCGTCGGGCCGCTCCGCGCGGAAGCCGTCCACCAGCGAACGGATGCCGCCGACGATGAAGTTGTCGCCGAGGTACATCACGAAGTCGTCGTCGCCGAGGAAGTCCTCGGCGATCCGCACGGCATGGGCGAGGCCGAGCGGCGACGCCTGCGGAATGTAGGTGACCTTCAGACCGAACCGGGCGCCGTCCCCGACGGCTTCCTCGATCTCCTCGGCGGTGTCGCCGACGACGATTCCCACCTCGATGATGCCGGCCTCGGCGATGGCCTCCAGGCCGTAGAAGAGCACCGGCTTGTTCGCCACCGGCACCAACTGCTTGGCCGAGGTGTGGGTGATCGGGCGCAACCGGGTGCCCGCGCCCCCGGCCAGGACCAAAGCTTTCATGGAACTCTCCATACTGTGCTGTCGAGTCGCTGAGGGCGGTGCGTGAGGGGCGCGCCGAAGGCCTTATCCGGTGACGGTCTCGATGAGCCGGCGCACGATCGCGTGGCGGCCCGCGTCATGGCGGCGCAGGAACTCCCGGAGCCGCTCGGCGTGCCGGTCACTGCTGCACTGCAGGGGATGGACGACCGCGAAACGGCCCTCCTCCTCGACGTAGGCGAGTTCGCGCAGCATGGGGACGGCCGGGTCGGTGACGAACTTCTCCAGACCGGTCAGGGCCTCCTCGACGCTCATGCCGCGCGGCGTCACCAGCTCACCGGCGTCCGCGATCGCCCGGTAGAAGCCGAGCATCTCCGCGGCGAAGCAGGCGCGCAGCTCGTCCTGCACCGCCGGGGTCCCGATGGCTTCGGAGAGCTTCGTGCAGGCCGCCTCGTCGGGCAGCGTGCCGAGGGTCAGCCGGTGGCTGACGGTCATGGTGCGCCGGCGGGAGGTGTCCCGCAGGTACATCCGGACGGTACGGTCCAGGACCGTGGTGAAGCGCTCCCCGGCGTCGGCGAGCCGCAGCCACAGATCCCAGTCCTCCATACCGGTGTGGTCGGTGGTCCAGCCCCCGACGCTCTCCGGGAGCCCGCGCACATGGCCCACCCGGGACGGCTCGTACAGCGGCCACAGCAGCTGCAGCTCCGGGTGCCACAGGCCGTTGAGCGGGTGGGAGCGGTACTCCTCCTCGCCCTGCTCGTTCATCCCGATGCTCGCCGTCGACACCAGCCGCGCCCCGGCGTCGAACTCCCGCTGCAGTACGGCGAGATGGTCGGGGAGCCACTCGTCGTCGTAGTCGAGATAGGCGATGGCCGGCGCGGTGGACGCGGCCAGGCCGATGTTGCGGGGGCCGCCGGGATGCCCGTGCCGTTCGGTACGGATCAGCTGTACGCGCTCGTCCTCGTAGGAGAGCACCACGTCGTCCGTGTCGTCGGTGCAGCCGTCGGACACCACGATCAGCCGCCAGTCCTCGAAAGTCTGGGCGAGCACGCTGTCGACGGTCGTCCGGATGGCCTCGGACCGGTTCCAGGCCGGGCAGATCACATCTATCGCTGCCGTACTCAAGGGCTTCCTCGCAGACTCCTCAAGACGGCCTGCGTGCCGTCTTCGGTACCTTCGGCGCCCTGCCTACACAGCGGCTATACGGGCGGGCGCCGCCACGTCCCGCGGCCGCCGCGGTCAGGCGAAGACGACGGTGCGCTGCCCGTTGGGCAGGACGCGGCGCGAGCTGTGCCACGCGACGGCACGCGCGAGTGCCTGGCACTCCACGTCCCGGCCGATCGCCACCAGCTGGTCCGGGGTCACGGCATGACTGACCCGCCGGACCTCCTGCTCGATGATCGGGCCCTCGTCGAGGTCGGCCGTCACGTAGTGCGCGGTGGCGCCGATCAGCTTCACGCCGCGCGCGTGCGCCTGGTGGTAGGGCTTGGCGCCCTTGAAGCTCGGCAGGAAGGAGTGGTGGATGTTGATGATGCGCCCGCTGAGCTGCTTGCAGAAATGGTCCGAGAGGATCTGCATGTAGCGCGCCAGCACCACCAGTTCGACCTGCTCGGCCTCGACCAGGTCGAGCACCTGCTGCTCCGCGAGGGCCTTGCCGTCCTTCGTCACCGGGATGTGGTGGAAGGGCAGGTCGTACGAGCCCACCAGGTCCCGGAAGTCGGCATGGTTGGAGACGACGCCGGCGATCTCCACCGGCAGCGCACCGGTCCGGGAGCGGAAGAGCAGGTCGTTGAGGCAGTGCCCGTACTTGCTGACCATCAGCAGGATCCGCATACGGTCCTTCGCCCGGTGGATCTGCCAGTCCATGCGGAAGGTGTCACCGACGGCGGAGAAACTGGCGCGCAGCTTGTCGACCGAGACCGACGCCTCGGCCGAGAACGCGACCCGCATGAAGAACAGCCCGGTGTCCTGATCGCCGAACTGCTGGCTGTCCTCGATGTTGCAACCCGTCATGAACAGGTAGCTGGACACGGCGTGCACGATGCCTTGCTTGTCGGGGCAGGAGAGGGTGAGGACGTAGTGCTCGGCGGGCATGGGCGTCTCCGATGCGGTGGGGCCCGGCGACCTGACCGGACCTGGTGGCAGGACGGTGCGGAGCCACCCAAGCGCCCGCGTCCATTTTTTTCATACGTGCGGGACGTCTTCAGCGCGCCGTCTCCTCACCCGGCGGTCACGTCCGTCAGGTCGGCGAGGATCTCCGAGGCGACGACCGGGTCGAGGTCGCCGAAGCGCAGGGGGTAGCCGCGGCTCGGCCAGTAGTCGCCCGGCGCGGAGTCGAGCCACACCTGCGCGAAGGTCTGGTCGGGGAACACGTCGAGCGCGCCCACCGCTATGCCCTCGTCGAGGCCGATCACCACATGCCGGTCGTCGTCGACGCGCCGGTGGAACCAGCGCTCCACACCCGCGTCCTGCGGCTCCCCCCGCTCCCAGCCCCGCCGGGTGAGCCCGAGCAGCTTGCCCACCGGCACGCTCGCACCCTCGAACCGGGTCAGCCGGTGCCCGGCGGCCTCCTCCCCGGTGAGCCGGTGCACGGGCCGGCTCAGCTGCGGGAACGGCTGGAGGATCCCCTGGCCCGCGAACGCCGCCGACCAGGCCGGCAGGTCCCCGCCCAGATGCAGCGGGTGCGCCACGCGGACCCTGACGTCCTCGGGCAGCGTCAGCTCACCGTCGTCGGCACCGGCGAAGGTACGGTCCTCCGTCACCCGGAACGCCGCAACCTCCCCACCGCCCTCCGCCAGCCACACCAGGCGCCGGACCAGATGCCCCACCAGCGGATGGGCGACGAACAGCTCCTGGAACTCCCGGACCGTCCACGACCGCTGAGCCACCATCGCCGCCTCCAGCCGCCGCACCTGCTCGGCTCCGACCGCGCGGACGTCCTTCTTCAGCGCGGCGAACCGCTTGCGCTCCGCGGGCGCCAGCTCCGGGTCGTCCTTCGCGCCGGGCGCGGGGAGTGCCTTGCGCTGCCGGCCGTCGGCGTCACGGACGCAGGGCCGCAGCTGCTCGTCGAAACCGACCCTGAACTGCCGGGGCCCGTAGTCGATGACCGTGCTGCCGTCGGCGTCCAGGCCGAGGTCGGGCACCAGCCGGTCGCCGAGCTGCTCGCCGGTCAGGCCCAGGCCCTCGGCGACCTCGGCGATCTTCTCCCGCGCGCGCTGCTTGAGCGCCTTGAACGGCACGCGCTGGGAGATGCCGTGCAGGTGCGTCAGCGCCACCTCGGTGCCGATCTCCGCGAGGACGGCCAGCCCCTCGACGGCGCGGTGGTGGGCGCCCTCGCCGGGCCAGGCCCGCAGGACGGGCGTGAGCCGGCGCACG
The DNA here is from genome assembly GCF_014656055.1 of Streptomyces griseosporeus. Classification (GTDB taxonomy): domain Bacteria; phylum Actinomycetota; class Actinomycetes; order Streptomycetales; family Streptomycetaceae; genus Streptomyces; species Streptomyces griseosporeus. The sequence continues at coordinate 718,587 of NZ_BNBR01000003.1, read as the reverse complement.
GTGTCGTCGTCGCCGAGCCACCCGAGGGCGTGCAGCGCCCAGCTCTCCTTGGGCGGCATCCCGACCAGCCGCCACTGCTCGAACAGACCCCAGGCGAAGGCGGCGAGGGAGTCCGCCGTGCAGTGCGCGGTGAGCACTTCCAGGCCCGGATAGACGTCGCCGGGCTTGGACAGCGCGAGGACCGTCAGCACATGCCGCAACGCCTCAGCGGGCAGCGCACCGCCCCCGGCGAGCAGGATCTGCGGCAACAACGCCGGTTCGGCCCACGGCACGACCGCCGGCACACGCGCGGGCAGGGCACTGACCAACGGGTCGACGGCCAGCATCGCCGCGACGATACCGACGGCCTCCGCCCGGCCCCCGGCACCGCCCGCGGAGTTCGGACCGCTGCCGGCCATGCCCGTGGTCTTCACCCCGCCGCCGGTGACGGCCGTGCCCTCCGCCCCGCCGCCGGCGAGGTAACCGGCCTCCGACCCGCCCCCGGCGATGCCCGCGGCCTCCGACCCGCCCCCGGCGCTGCCCGTGGCCTCCGCCCGGCCCCCGGCACTGCCCGTGGCCTCCGCCCGGCCCCCGGCGCCCCCCGCCGCCTCCACTCCGCCCCCGGCGACGGCTGCCGTCCCCGGTTCGCGCCCGGGCACGGCCGCGACCACCGCCTCCACCCCGTGCGCGTCCGCCAGCAGTCGCAGTGCCTTCTCCGCCCCGCGTCGGACGGGGCCGGCCGGGCCCACCGCGTGCGGGGCGAGGAACGGTACGGCGTCCAGGCCGTGCCGGGTCAGCCAGGCGCGGGCCGTCGCGTCGGCCGCCTTCAGCCGGGCCAGCCAGTCGCACACCAGCTCGGCGACCTCGGCGCTGCGGTACGGCAGGAGCAGCCGCCCCAGCGTGCTCGGGTGCCGGGTGGCGGCGCGCCGCATCAGGGGCAGCGCGGCCAGACCGTGCCGGGCGGCGACCGGCTTCAGCTGCTCCTCGCCGTCCCAGTAGTCCTCCGGGTCGCAGTCGGCGAGCAGCGGCCGTACGACGTCCTCGGGGCCGTCGACGAACAGCCGCACATGCCACCAGCTCTCCAGCTCGCCGGTCCGGCGCAGATGGTCGATCTGCCGCGACCAGTCACCGCCGTCCCGCCAAGCGGTGTACGCCGCACCGGCCTTGGCCCAGCTCTCCCGCTCGCCCGGCCGCCACGCGATCGCCGGCTCCGGAGCCACCGGCACCTCGGCCGCCACCCGCGGCTTGACCGCCTTGCGCTTCCGCGTCCACGGCGGGCTCACCAGCAGCGCGGGCAGCGCCTCGGCGGGGGCGTCGGGGACCCGGCCGGCCCGCGTCAGCAACGGCGCCACGAAGGCGGCGACCCGCGCCGGGAGGCCGGGCAGGGCGGCCTCGGCCACCTCGGGGTGCGCGGCGACGTGCGAGGTGAGCAACTGCCCGGCGAGCGAGGCGTTCTTGCCGGAGCCCGTCGCCGCCGCACCCAGCAGCCGCAGCGTGCGCACCGGGTAGCGCCGCATCGCCTCCAGCAGGTGCGGACGGATGTGCTTGCCGGCGACCTTGCCGGCGGAGCGATCCAGCAGGATCCGGAACGCCTCGTCCGACGGCAGCTCCACCAGGGCGCTCGCGTACGTCCGGGTCACATCGGAGTTGTAGGCCCGGTCCAGGGGCTCCTCCAGGAACCGGGCGAAGGCCGCGCCGGTGCTCTCGGCGAGGGTGGCGATCAGCACCGGCGACCAGCCGTCCCAGCCGAGGCCGGCCCGGTCGCCGAAGTGGCGCAGCTGGTCGGGGGAGCCGAGCGAGCACAGCAGCATCGCGCGCAGCGACCCGTCGGCCCCGTCGGCCTCGGCGCAGCACTCCTCGGCCCACGCCCGCTCGCCGGGCACCAGGTACGACACGACGACCCGGCGGCGTACGTCGGTGCGGCAGGCGGCCAGGGCCTCGACGGCGCGCCGGTAGTCGTCCTCGCCGGCCACGGCCAGCAGGGCGCGCATCCGGTCGGCGAACTTCGTGCGCGCCCAGCCGGTGCCGACGCCGTTCCCGGGCAGGAAGCCCAGCCAGGGGTCGTCGCGGCGGCTGCCGTACTGGATGTAGTGCGGCTCGACACCGAAGAAGTCGACCACCGCGCGGGCGGCGAAGGGCAGGCCGTGCGCGCGCACCCAGGCGTCGACGAAGATGCCGTCCGGGTGGCGGTAGTGGAAGATCAGGTGACCCAGCGCGGCCGCGCCGAGCGGATTCTGACTGCCGTTCAGGTGGTCCCTGGTCGCCTGGACGAGCCGGGGGTGGCTCTTGGGCGCGGTGAGCATGGCCTCGATCCAGCCGGCCTCCTCCTTCACCCGCCGCGCCTCCACCGCCTGCGCCTCCGGGTGGAGGGGCGGGACCGGCCGCTCGATGCCGCCGCGCCGCGGCAGCACCAGCCGCCGCCACGCCTCCGGCATCCGGAAGGCGTCCTCGTCGGGCAGGACGACGGCCTGCCCGTCCGCCCGCTGCTCGCCGGTCGACGCCCCACCCCGCACGGCCCCTCCTCCACCGACCCGGCCGGGCCGGATCCCACGCAGCACCGATCACCGGCCCCCCGGCCGGACGATCGCTCGATCAGATGCCGAGAACGTTAACCGCCACCACTGACAACGCCCCCCGCACCAGGGCTGCCAGCGCGCCCGCCCCCGCAGTGGCACCATGCCCTGAGCACGACGCGAAGGGGGCGGGATGGGCCGGGCGGAGCGGGAGGTCGTGGCGCGGGGGGCGCGGCTGGCCGAGGCGGCGGGACAGGTCGCCGAGGACCACGAACGGGCCGTGACCGCCGTACGGGAGGCCCTGCGGCCACTGCACGAGGAGCTGGTCCGGCAGGAGCTGGAGCGCCTGCCCGTGGCCCGGCTCAGGGACGTCACCGAGGGCCGGCTGCGGCTGGACGAGCTGGAGGCGGGCGGCTTCCGGACCGTCCAGGACGTGCTGGGCGCCGGGAGTTACCGGCTGCGGCAGACCCCGGGCGTCGGCCGGCGCACCGCCGACCAGGTCGTCGCGGCGGCCCGGCAGCTCGCGGAGGCCGTGGAGGAGTACGTCGGCGTACGCCTGGACGTCGACCGGCCCGAGCCGCGCGGCACCGCGCTCGTCGTCGCCCTGCACGTGCTGGTCGAGGCCGGACCGCAGGCGCGGCGCGCGGCCGAGGCGGGCCGGGCGCTCGCGGACCGGATGGCCCCGCTGCTCGACGGCGCCCGCCCCGCCACCGGACGCTGGCGGATGCTGCTCGCCGGCCGAGAGGCACGCCGGCGCGCGCTGGCCGCCGTGGCGGAACTGCGGACGCTGGTCGAGGAGGCGGAGGGCGACGGCGTACCGGAGCGGTTCGCGCAGGCCAGCGTGGACCTGCTGCGCCGCCCGGAGAACGACCTCGCCGCCTGGGTGGACTTCGAGCGGCGCGCCGCCGACTACTACGGCCTCCTCGCGGACATCGCCGACCACGGCCCGGACGCCGCGGCCGCCGAGGGCCATCTGCCCGACGAGGTGGCCGGGCGGGTCCGCGAGCAGCGGCTGGAGGACACGCACCTCCTGGTGTCGCTGCGCGGCTACCAGTCGTTCGGGGCGCGGTTCGCGCTCGCCCAGCGGCGGGTGCTGCTCGGCGACGAGATGGGGCTCGGCAAGACCGTGCAGGCCGTCGCCGTCCTCGCGCACCTCGCGGCGGAGGGGCAGAGCCACTTCATGGTGGTGTGCCCGGCGAGCGTGCTGATCAACTGGACGCGGGAGATCGCCACCCGCAGCACCCTGCGTCCCGTACCGCTGCACGGGCCCGGCCGGCAGGCCGCGTTCGCCGACTGGAAGGGCGGCGGTGGCGTCGCCGTCACCACCTTCGACGCGCTGCGCGGGTTCCCCACGCCGGGCGGCGGCGAGCTGGGCATGCTCGTCGTCGACGAGGCGCACTACGTCAAGAACCCGGCGGCCCTGCGCACGATCGCCGTGCGGTCCTGGGCCGAACGCTGCGCGCACGTCCTCTTCCTCACCGGTACGCCCATGGAGAACCGGGTCGCCGAGTTCCGCAACCTGGTGGGCATCCTGCGGCCGGACTTCGCCCGGCTGGTCGGCACCGAGGAGGCGGCGCACGGCTCGAAGGCGTTCCGCAGGGCAGTCGCGCCCGTCTACCTGCGCCGCAACCAGCGGGACGTGCTCAGCGAACTGCCCGCCCTCCAGCACACCGACGAGTGGGAGGAGCCGAGCCGCGCCGACGCGCAGGCGTACGCGGAGGCGGTGCGCAGCGGCAACTTCATGGCGATGCGCCGGGCCGCGTACGCGCGTCCGCAGCAGTCGGCGAAGCTGGGGCGGCTGCGCGAACTGGTCCGCGAGGCCGCCGAGAACGGCCTGAAGGCCGTCGTGTTCTCCGCCTTCCGCGAGGTCCTCGGCGCCGTCGCGGAGGCGCTGGGCGAGGTGCACGGGCCGCTCGGCGGCGGGCTGCCGCCCGAGCGGCGCCAGCAGATCGTGGACGGGTTCACCGCCGCGCCCGGGCACGCGGTGCTGCTCGCCCAGATCGAGGCGGGCGGCATCGGGCTCAACCTCCAGGTGGCGTCGGTGGTGATCCTGTGCGAGCCGCAGCTCAAGCCGACCGTCGAGCGGCAGGCCGTGGCCCGCGCCCACCGCATGGGCCAGGTCCGCCCCGTCCAGGTGCACCGCCTGCTCACCACCGGCGGCCTGGACGAACGCCTGGTGGAGCGGTCGCAGACCAAGGACCGCCTCTTCGACGCCTACGCCCGCCGCAGCGCGGTCGCCGAGTCGACCCCGGACGCCGTCGACATCTCGGACGTCACGCTGGCCCGGCGGATCGTGGCGGAGGAGCAGGCGCGCCTGGGGCTGGCCGCGGAGCCCGCCGACGGGGCGGTGGAGGCCTGAAATCCCCACCTGCCCGCGCTACTCGACCCCTCGCACCTCCCGGCACGCGCGCGCGTACCCGCGCACCAGCGGCCGGTCCCCGTCCTCCCGGCGCCAGGCCAGGACGTACCGGCTCGGCGCGAGGTCCCGTACCGGGCGGGTGGTCACGCCGCCGAGGGTGATCAGCGGGGCGTTGCCCTCGGCGACCAGGCAGACGCCGAGGCCGGCGACGAGGGCCTCGTACGTCTCCTCCGTGCCGGCGATCTCCGCGCCGACGCGGGCCGGGCGTCCGGCGCGGTGGTCCAGGGCGAGCCAGTGGTCGCGCAGCACCCCGGCCGTCTCCGGCAGCGCGAGGAACGGCTCGTCCAGCAGGTCGGCGAAGGCGATCTCCTCCCGCCGGGCCAGCGGATGGTCCTCGGGCAGCGCGACCAGGCGGGGCTCCTCGGCGACCACCGTCCAGTCGTAGCGGCCCTCGTCGGGCAGCGGCAGCCACACGAACGCCACGTCCGAGGTGCCGTCCGCGAGGCCCGCAGTGGGGTCGTCCCAGCCGACCTGCCGCAGCCGGACCGTCGTGTGCGGGTGGGCCGCCGTGAAGCGGGAGCGGATCGCCGGGAGGAGGCCGCCGCGGCCGGGGCTGGTGCTCATGCCCACGGCGAGCGTGCCGCGCTGCGCCGCCCGCGCCCGCTCCACCGCCGCCGCCCCCTCCTGCCACGCCTCCAGCACCCGCCGCGCGTGCGGCAGCAGCGCCTCGCCCGCCGGGGTGAGCCGTACGCCGTGCCGGTCCCGGTCGAACACCGGCGCGCCCAGCTGCTTCTCCAGCGCCCGGATCTGCTTGCTCAGTGCGGGCTGGGAGACGTACAGCAGCTCCGCCGCGCGCGTGAAGTGCAGTTCCTCGGCCACCGCGACGAAGTAGCGCAGGTCCCGCACATGGACGTCCATGGTCATAACCATCGGCTATCACGACAGATCTTGGACGGTCAACGGCCCCGGACGGCAGGGTGGTTCACGCAGGACACACGAGGAACGAACGAACCGGACGAAGCAGGAGCGGACATGAACAAGGTGTGGCTGGTCACCGGCGCCAACAGCGGTTTCGGACGGGCGATCACCGAGGCGGCCGTCGCCGCCGGGGACGTCGTCGTGGGGGCCGTACGGCGGCCCGAGACCCTGGACGACTTGGTCGCCGCGCACCCCGACCAGGTGGAGGCGCTGCGCCTGGACGTGGCCGACACCACCGCGGCCGGGCAGGCGGTGGCCGACGTGCTCGCCCGGCACGGGCGGATCGACGTGCTGGTGAACAACGCCGGGCGCACCCATGTGGGCGCTTTCGAGGAGACCACCGAGACCGAGCTGCGGGAGCTGTTCGAACTGCACGTCTTCGGTCCGGCCGCCCTCACCCGCGCGGTGCTGCCGCACATGCGCGAGCGGCGCTCGGGCGCGGTCGTGCAGATGAGCAGCATGGGCGGCCAGATGTCCTTCGCCGGGTTCTCCGCCTACAGCGGCACCAAGTTCGCGCTGGAGGGCCTGTCCGAGGGGCTCGCCGACGAGGTGCGCGAGTACGGCGTGAAGGTGCTGATCGTCGAGCCGGGCGCCTTCCGCACCTCCCTGTTCGCGGGCAACCGGGCCGGAGCGAGCGCCGACAGCGGCCTGTACCCGAAGGTGAGCGAGACCCGCGCCTTCGTCGAGGGCGGCGACGGCAGCCAGCCCGGCGACCCCGCCAAGGCCGCCGCGCTCATCCTCCAGGCCCTCGACGCCGAGGAGACCCCGCTGCGCCTGCCCCTCGGCGACGACGGCGTCTCCGCGGTCCTCGGCCACCTGGACCAGGTCCGCGCGGAGATCACCGTCTGGGAGAAGCAGGCCCGGGCCACCGCCTTCGACGAGTGACCCGGCCCCTCACCCCCAGGAGAACGGCGACGGCTCCGCCACCCACCCCACCGCCAGCGCCACCCGACTGTGCCGGTGCACCGCAAGGAACCCGAACGGCCGCTCGAACGCCGCCTCGACGCGCGTCGTCCGCCACCGCAGCCTCGGCACCGCACCCGCCCCCGCCACGCCGAACGAGGACACCGCCGCCGCCTGGAACCCCTCCGCGTCGAACCGCGCGACCGCCGCCTGCCGGGCGGAGTTCACGGCCAGCGGCAGGCTGCCGCTGATGCCGGAGAAGTGGCCCACGCTGTCGTCGCGCGCGGCCGTCAGCCCGAACACCTCGTGCAGCGCCAGCAGATCGTGCGACGCGGCGACGTCGTACGCCACCGTCGTCACGTCCAGCACCGGCGGGTCCGGCGTCCGCGACAGCTCCCGCACCACCCGCAGCCCCGGCCCCACCTCCCCGAGCGGCAGCCGCGGCCCCGGCAGGACCGGATGCCGGCCCGCGACGATCCCGACGCCCGCGGCGAGCACCTGACCCGGCGTCATGCTCTCCTCCCCGAGCAGCAGCCGCACGTCGATGCCGTTCCCGCCGTGCACCGTCAGCCCGGTGACCAGGCCGCCGGGCGTGTCCGCGACGCCGACCCGGTCCAGCAGCGTGCTCCTGCGGCCCAGGCCGAGCAGCGTACGGCCCTGCCACGGCCCGTGCCCCACCCGCAGCGGGAAGTCGTCGAACGGCCGCGGCCACCGCGTCCGCAACGCCAGCGCGCTCGCCAGCACCAGCTCGGTGTCCTTCTCCAGCACCACCGGCATGGCCTCGACCAGCCCGCCCGTGTGCCGCGCCGCCCACGCGTCCAGCGCCCCGCGGTCGCGGTCCTCGTCGCCCGTGAGGACGCCGTGCGCCCCCACCGGGAGCCCCGCCTCCCACGCCTCCCGCAGCTCCAGCGTCCGCTTGGTCCACAAGCCGAGCGCGCTGTCCAGCCCCCGCATCGCGCGCAGGCCCGCCAGCAACTCCCGTGCCGCGGAGGCCGCTTCGCCCGCCGGCAGCCCGACCCCCTCCGCCAGCTCGGCCCGCGCCGGCCCGTGCGCGCCGTCCGCCAGGAAGGCGAGCAGCGGCCACACGCCGAGCGCCGAGCAGACGGTGTTGCCCGGACTTTCCCCGAGCGCGCCCGCCCAGCGCGCCCCGAGCCGGTTCACGGCCCGGACCGTCTCCTTGGTGACCGGCATTCCTCCCCCGTTCCCCGCCCGCTTACGATGCGCCCAGTCGTACGTCAGTTCCCGCATCTGGCGCATCCGCATTTTCCGACCGCCCCACGGTACGAACCAGGAGCACGGCACCCGTGTCCATACCCCCGCCCCCCGGGCCCCCGCAGCCCCCGTCCACGCCGGGCCCCCACGGCATGCCGTCGCAGGACCCTCACCAGGCGCAGGGCCCCTACCAGGCGCCGGGCCCGTACCAGATGCCGGGCCCTTACGGGTCGCCGTACCAGCCCTGGGGGCAGGGCTACAGCCCGTTCAACCGGCCCGCGCCGGTCAACGGCCTCGCCATCGCCGCCCTCGTCCTCGGCCTGCTCTGCTTCGTGCCCGCCGTCGGCCTGGTGCTCGGCGTGCTCGCGCTGGTGCAGATCCGCAGGAAGGGCGAGCGCGGCAAGGGCATGGCGATCGCCGGGTCCGTGCTGTCGTCGGTCGGGCTCGCCCTGTGGGTCCTGGTCCTCGCCACGGGCGGCGCCGGGGACTTCTGGGAGGGCTTCAAGGAGGGCGCCCGCGGCAGCGCCAACGCGAACCTGACCAAGGGCCAGTGCATCGACATGCCCGGCGGCCTGGCCGAGAAGGACGTGTTCGACGTCGACGAGGTGCCCTGCTCCGGCAGGCACGACGGCGAGGTGTTCCACACCTTCGAGATGGGCGACGGCTCCACCTACCCCGGCGAGAGCGCCGTGGACGACGCCGCCGAGTACGCCTGCTACCCGCACGTGAACGACTACGTCATGGACAGCTGGGCCATGACCGACGACATCGACGTGTACTACATCGGCCCGACCGCGGACACCTGGGACTTCGGCGACCGCCTCGTCGCCTGCATCCTCGGCCACACCGACGAGGGCAAGACGCTGACCGGCTCGCTGCGCAGCGACGCGACCACCCTGGACGGCGACCAGCTCGCCTTCCTCAAGGCGGGCAACGCCGTCGACGACGTCCTCACGGAGGAGCCCGAGGCCTTCCCCGAGGACGACCTGAAGGTCAATCAGGACTGGGCCGGCGATGTCCGCGACAGCCTCGCCACCCAGATCGCCGCGCTGCGCGGGCACACGTGGCCGGCCGGGGCGCAGGCCCCCGTGGACGCCTACCTGAAGGATCTGGAGTCCGCGCGCGCGGAGTGGGCGAAGGCCGCCTCCGCGGCGGACTCCGACACCTTCTACGTCCACTACGGCAACGGCTGGGACCACCTGGAGGCCGACTCCGCCGTCGACGCCCGCCGCGCCCTGAGGCTCGCGACCACGCCGCCGGACGACTCCGCCGGCGACAGCGGGGACGGCGACGGCGGCGGCGACACCGGGTCCACGGGCGGCGGCCTGGACGTGTGAGCGTCCGTGTGATCGTCACATCCGGGCCGCGCAGGTGTGAACGCGGCCATAGCGGGGAGAAACTGCCTGCGTAAAGGCCTCTCCCCGCACAAGTCATCACATCGAGTGATTCTCTGGCCTTTGCTTGCCCGGCACGACCGTGGGTTGCCACGCTGTTGCTGTCTGTACAACCTGATGGGAGCGGCCAGTGACTTTCGGTGAGCAGCCGGCGTACCTGCGCGTCGCGGGTGATCTCCGCAAGAAGATCGTCGACGGCTCGCTCCCACCGCACACCCGCCTCCCCTCCCAGGCCCGCATCCGCGAGGAGTACGGCGTCTCGGACACCGTCGCCCTGGAGGCGCGCAAGGTCCTCATGGCGGAGGGGCTGGTCGAGGGCCGCTCCGGCTCCGGCACCTATGTGCGCGAGCGGCCCGTGCCCCGCCGTATCGCCCGCTCCGGGTTCCGCCCCGCGGGCGGGGCCACCCCGTTCCGGCAGGAGCAGGCGGACGCCGAGGCGCGCGGCACCTGGGAGTCCAGCAGCGAGCAGACCGGGGCCAGCGCCGCCGTCGCCGAGCGGCTCGGCATCGAGCCCGGCGACCGCGTGATGCGCACCCGCTACCTCTTCCGGGAGGCGGGCGAGCCGATGATGCTCTCCACCTCCTTCGAACCCCTCGCCGTGACCGGGCGTACGCCGGTGATGCTGCCCGAGGAGGGACCGCTCGGCGGCATGGGCGTGGTCGAGCGCATGCGGGCCATCGACGTCATCGTGGACAACGTCACCGAGGAGGTCGGCGCCCGCCCCGGCCTCGCCGAGGAACTCCTCGCGCTCGGCGGCGTCCCCGGCCATGTCGTGCTCGTCGTCCAGCGCACCTACTACGCCTCGGGCCGCCCGGTCGAGACGGCCGACGTGGTCATCCCCGCCGACCGCTTCCGGGTCGCGTACCACCTCCCGGTGAAGTGAGCCGCGGGGGGCACCCGACCCCGTAGACCCCGCCGGCCCGTGTGAATTGGCACACGCTTGCGGGGGGTGGCGCACAACCCCGCGGCAGTTGCCCCCGGCAGCACCCACTCCGGGACGCCCCGCGCGCCCTTCGCGCGCCGTCGCGTTTCGGCCGTCTTCGCAGGTCGCCCCCGGTGTGCCCGGAATGCCCCCGAGCGGGAGCGGTGTCGTGCGGGCACGGCGCGTTCGGCGTCGTGCGCCCCTTGCGTACTGGCCGGTTGCGTACCTCTTCGTGAAAAGCCGTGTTCGCTGCGTAAAGGTAAGGCGTAGGCTCGGGCATATGCGGATTGCGGTTTCCTTGGCGGGCGGGGCACGGCGCGGACCGCGGACGGGACGCGGCCGGACCGGGGCGGGAAGGAGCGGTGGGGGACGATGAACGACAGCGTGGTCTCGCTTCCCTGGCTCGTCATCAGGCAGGACGACAACGGCAATCGCTACCGCGTCGGCCGGTACGCGACCCGCGCCGAGGCCCAGAAGATCGCCGACAGCCTCGACGCCCGCGGACACAAGCAGCTGTACTGGGTCGAGCGCATCGGGCAGCACGGCGAGGCCGCCCGCAACTGACCGGCGCGCACGCTCCCGTAGGCTCCCGCCCATGAGCGAACCGATCGTGGTGGTGGGCGCCGCCCTCCTCGACGGCGGCAGGCTGCTCGCGGCCCGCCGCAGCGCGCCCCCCGAGCTGGCCGGACGCTGGGAACTGCCCGGCGGCAAGGTGGAGCCCGGCGAGCACCCCGAGACGGCCCTCACCCGCGAACTCCACGAGGAACTGGGCGTCATCGCGGATCCGGTCGAACGCGTCCCGGGGGAGTGGCCCCTGAAACCGCCGTACGTCCTCCAGGTCTGGACGGCCCGCCTGCGCCCCGGCTCGGCCCGGCCCCGGCCCCTCCAGGACCACGACGCCCTGCGCTGGCTGACGCCGGGCGAGCTGTGGGACGTGCCGTGGCTGGACCAGGACGTCCCGGCGGTGCGGGAAGTCGCCGCCCGCTGGGACGTCCTGTAACCGCACACCCCCGAGCGCACAGACGCTCCACGGCCCACGGGGTACGCCGTTCGTGCCACAGTGCGCCCGCCCGGACGGTACCGCTCCCCGGATATCGGGTATGTGCCCATTAACCCCAAGAAACCGGACAGGGGTGCCCCCGCTGGCCTGGGAAGTGATCGGCGTGATCGACACCGAAGGCGACTGCGCCGAGTGGACCTTTCCCGCGGAGCCCGGTGCCGTGCGCACCGCCCGCGCCGCCGTGCGGGCCCGGCTGACGGCCTGGCACCTCGAAAGCCTCGGTGACATCACCGCCCTGCTCGTCAGCGAGCTGGTCACCAACGCCCTGCGGCACGCCACCGGCCCCATCGGCGTCCGCCTGGTACGGCCGGACGGTCCCGCCGGGCACGACGGCTACGGCGGCGTCCTGCTGGTGGAGGTCTCCGACCCGCTGCCCGACCCGCCGCGCGAGCGGGCCGCCCGCCCCGAGGACGAGAGCGGCCGGGGCCTGCAACTGGTGGCGTCCGCCGCCCGCCGCTGGGGCACCCGGCCGGGGGACAACGGCAAGACCGTGTGGTTCGAACTGACGGTTCCCGGGTGAACCGGGGGCACACGGGGCGGCAGGGGTGTGCACGCCGGGGTGGCACGGGTGTACACGGCGGGTGACGGTGTCGGCCGCCGTGCCCCGGCCGCCCATGATTGCCGGAAGGCGTGATTCGACGCCGTGTCCCCTGGTTAGAAGACTGGAAGTGTTCGCGCAGGACGGTCCGGAAAACACCTGGACCGTGCTGTGATCGTGAACACCGTGTTGCGCGGCGCCGTAGTGCTGGATACTGCGGGCAGCCGCCCCCGGTGACCGGTGCCGGACGCGGTGAGCTGGAGGGGACGGTTCGCGTGAGCGAGATACCAGCGAAGGCCACGGAGTCCGAGGACCCGTCGGACGGCGCGAGGACGGCCGCGGGCGCGCTCGCGGCCGACGCCACCGAGGCCCTCGCCCGCGCGGCGGCGGGCGCGGCCGCCGGTGGCGCGGGGCGGCCGGGTGACGCCCTGTGGCAGAGCAGCCCGCCCGGCTCGATCTACGACTACATCAAGGTCGCGTCCTTCTCCATCGGCCCCGACGGCCTCGTGGACCAGTGGAGCCTGCGCGCGGAGCAGATCTTCGGCATCCCGGCCGACCGGGCCGTCGGCATGGACCCCGTCGAGGCGTTCATCGACCCCGACCTGCGGGAGAACGGCCAGCGCAGGATGGCCGAGATCCTCGACGGGCGCGAGTGGACCGGCGTCGTCCCCTTCCGGATGCCCGACGCCGAGGGCGGCGGACGCGGCGAGGACGGACTCGCCGAGGTCTACGTCATGCCGACCCGCAACAAGGGCGGCGAGAAGGCCGCGGTGTGCATCGTCGTCGACGTCCGCACCCTCCGCAGCATCGAAACCGACCTAGCCGCCTCGCAGGCGATTTTCGGCCAATCCCCGTTCGGCTTCCTGCTGATCGACACCGAACTGAAGGTGCGCCGCGCCAACCAGCGCTTCGCCTCCATCTTCGGCGGCAGCCCCGACGACCACCGCGGCAAGGGCGTCCACGACTATCTGCCCCGGGCCGAGGCCGACCGGGTCTCGGCCACCCTGCGGCGGGTCCTGGAGACCGGCGAGTCCATCACCGACATGCACGTCACCGGCCATGTCCCGGGCTCCGAGGAGCGCCGCCACTGGTCGATCAACCTCTACCGCGTGCACAGCGGCTCCGGCCGCCCCATCGGCATCGCCTGGCTCGGCACCGACATCACCGCCCGCCGCGCCGCCGCCCGTGAGGCCGCCGCCGCCCGCCGCAACCTCGCCCTGCTCAACGAGGCCGGCGCGCGCATCGGCAACTCCCTGGACCTGGAGACCACCGCCCGCGAACTCCTCGACGTCGTCGTCCCCGGCTTCTGCGACCTCGCCACCGTCGACCTCTACCAGGGCCTGCTGGCCGGCGACGAGACCCCGCCCGGCCTCGCCGACGGCAGCGCCGAACTGCGCCGCGTCGCCTTCGCCAGCGCCGTCTCCGACGCCCCCTTCCGCGGCGGCTCCGGCGAACCCGTCGGTGTCGGCGCCGTCCACCACTACCCGTTCAACTCACCGTGCGCCGACGCCCTGCGCACCGCCCGCCCGAAGACCGTGCCCGGCGAGGAGGGCGGGCTCGTGCAGTCCACGCTCGCCGTGCCGATGGTCGCCCACGACACCGTCGTGGGACTCGCCCAGTTCGCGCGGACCAAGGGCAGCGAGCCGTTCGGCGACCGGGACCGCGACCTTGCCGTGGAGCTGGCGGCGCGGGCGGCGGTCTGCATCGACAACGCCCGCCTGTACCGGCGCGAGCACGAACGGGCGCTGATACTGCAACGATCCCTGCTGCCGCCCGGCGACCCCGTCGCCTCCGGCCTCGACATCGCCTGCCGCTACCTGCCCGGCAACGCCTCCACCGGCCGCACCGGCGAGGTCGGCGGCGACTGGTTCGACGTCATCGAACTGCCCGGCCACCGCACCGCGTTGGTGGTCGGCGACGTCATGGGCCGCGGCCTGCGCGCCGCCGTGGCGATGGGCGAACTGCGCACCGCCGTCCGCACCCTGGCCCTGCTCGACCTCGAACCGGCCGAAGTGCTCTCCGCGCTGGACGAGATCGCCCGCGGCCTCGGCACCCCCGGCGGCGTCCAGCAGGCCACCCGCGCCGCCCGCCGCCCCCGCGAGGCCGACCTGTCCGAGGTGTACCTGGCGACCTGCGTGTACGCCGTCTACGACTCCGTCACCCGCCGCTGCACCTTCGCCAACGCCGGTCATCTGCCGCCGGTCCTGGTCGAGCCCGGGGAGCCGGCGCTGATGCTGGACGTGCCGCCCGGGATGCCGCTCGGCGTCGGCGGGGAACCCTTCGAGGAGGTCGAGGTCGAACTGCCCGAGGGCGCGCTGCTCGCCCTCTACACCGACGGCCTCGTCGAGTCCCGCGACCACCCCCTCGACGAGGGACTGCAGGCCTTCGTCGGCGCGCTCACCGACCCCTCCCGGCCCCTGGAGGACGTCTGCGACCACGTCCTCAACACCCTCGACACCCACCACGGCGAGGACGACATCGCCCTGCTCATGGCCCGTGTGCAGGGGCTGCCCGCCGAGTCCGTCGGCGACTGGACGCTGCCGCGCGAGCCGCGCAGCGTGGGCCGCGCCCGTGAGTACGCCCGCGGGCAGCTGCTCAGCTGGGACTTGGAACCCCTCGTCGACACGGCCGAGCTGCTGGTCAGCGAGCTGGTCACCAACGCCCTGCGGTACGGCGAGGGCGAGATCCGCCTGCGGCTCCTGCTCGACCGCACCCTGGTGTGCGAGGTGTGGGACTCCGGCCTGGTGCAGCCCCGCAGGCGGCGCGCCCGCGACACCGACGAGGGCGGCCGGGGCCTGCAACTGGTCGGCCTGCTCTCCGCGGCCTGGGGCTCCCGGCGCACCCCGCGCGGCAAGACGGTGTGGTTCGAACTGCCGCTGCCCGACGGGGAGACGGGGCTGGCGGATCCCGCGGAGGCCCTGCTGAGCCTGTTCTAGCGCGTACGGTCCGAGCCCGGACAGGCGCAGGTCCGAGCGCTCAGCCGAGCCGGGCCCGGGTCTGCGGGCCGCCGAAGCGCGGGGGTGTGCCGCCGGGGAGCACGATCCCGCCGAGCACCGCGCCCGCCGCCCCGGCATCGGGGTCCTCGGGCGTGTCGGCGGACGGGGTGCCGTGCAGCCGTACGTCCTGCTCGGCCAGGTCCCTGGCCCGCCGGGCCAGCGCGTCGGCCCGTACCAGGGCGGGCAGCCCGGAGGCGCCGGACGGCCCGTCCGCGTCGAGCAGGTCCCGTGCCGCCGCCAGCAGCGTGCGGGCCGCCGCGCCCACCGCTCCCCGGTGCGTCGCGACGAAGGCCTCCGCCGCCGCGACGGCGCTGCCCGCGGTGAGCCGGGCCGCCGCCGTCAGCACTCCTGCCCTGCCGGTCGCGACCGGCGCGAGCGCCGCCACGACCCGCCGCAGCGCGGCCAGCGGGTCATGCGGCCGCCCTGCGGTCACCTCCTGCCGTACGGAGGCCAGCACGGCGTCGGCATGCAGGACCCGGGAGCGCAGCTCGCCCGGCGGGATGTCCGGGGTGCCCGGCGGTGTGCTCTCCTGCGCTGCGGGGACCGCGCCCGCCATCGCGCCCATCCCCGCGTCCCCCGGCTCCCCGCCCTCCCGCGCGGGCGGCAGTACGGCCCGTACCGCCGACAGCTCGGCCTCCGCGCCCGTGAGCGCGGGGGCGAGCAGCTCCCCGGCCCGGCCCAGCTCGGCCGCCAGCCGCGCGACCGCGTGGACGAACACCCCGGCCTGCGCGATGGCGCCCTCGGCGGCCCGCAGCCGTGCGGCGGCGTCGGCCTCCTTCCCGAGGTCGGCGGCCTGACGGGCCAGATTGAGCCGGGCGGTGGCGAACACCAGGCGGTCCTTGGCCTGTTCGAGGTACCCGACGACGTCGGCGGTCGCGGCGGGCGCGTACCGCTCGCCGAGCCCGGTCAGCGTCGCCCCCACCTCCGCCGTACGGCCGGTCAGCTCCCGGAACCGGGCCTCCGCCACCTCCAGCGCGGCGCCCGTCCCGCCCTCCAGCGCCCGCAGCGCGTCGAAGCCGGCCGCCTGGGCGTCCAGCCTGCGCCCCGCCTCCGCGCACCGCCCGACGATCCCGGCGAGCGCGTGCCGCCGGGCCGCCTCCTCGGCCGGGACCCCGTCGTCGTACCGCTGCCGCATCCGCAGCGCCGCCGCCAGCTCGGCCTCCGCCTCCCGCACCGCCCGCTCGTACGGCTCCAGCGCCCCGGCACCGAACTGCCGCACGGCGAAGCCGAGTTCCTCGCGCGCGGCCCGCACACAGTCGTCGGCCGCCACGAGAGCCGCGGCGGCCTGCCGGTCGAGTTCGGCGAGGGCGGGTTCGTAGGGCCGGGGCAG
Source organism: Streptomyces griseosporeus (assembly GCF_014656055.1). GTDB lineage: Bacteria > Actinomycetota > Actinomycetes > Streptomycetales > Streptomycetaceae > Streptomyces > Streptomyces griseosporeus. The sequence goes on along the minus strand of NZ_BNBR01000003.1, from coordinate 702,403 downwards.
CAGGACGGCACCGGTACCGCCGGTACCGCCGGGCGCCGGGCGCGCGGCCGGTGTCGTACGGGTGCGGGCCCGGCGCCTGCGCCGCACGTACGCGTAGCCCGCGAAGGCGCCCGCCGCGCCCACCGCCAGCACCGGAAGCACCAGGTCGGCGGGGCTCGTCTCGTCCTCCTCCGGGGCTGCGGACGCGGCGCTCGCGGACGGTCCGGGCCGCGTGATCGCAACCGAAGGGTCCGTCGCCGTCGTCATCCCCGGCAACACCAGCCACAGCACCGCCGCCGCCGCGCCCAGGACGGCGTGCCCGACGCGCACGGATATGTGCGACGCGGCACGTCGGCGCGTACGGCTCCGGCTCCTGGAGGACGTCACATTTGGGAGCGTATGGCGGTGATTGCGGGGGCGCGAGCGGGGTGCGTCCGAGTCGGCGCACGGGAGGGACGCGGGGATGGAACAGGCGGGGACCGAACAGACGGAGACGGAGACGGAGCGGACGGAGGGGGAGCGGACGGAGGCGGAACGGACGGACCCGACGGCCGCCGGGCCGGAGTCGCGGCGGCCCCAGAAAAAGGGCCGTCGCTGGCTGCGGTACACCCGCCGTACCGCCCTCGCCCTCGTCCTGCTCCTCCTGCTGCCCCTCCTCGGCACCCAGGTCGCCCTGCGGGTGAACTACACCGGCGACCCCGCCGACGGCACCCGCACCCGGGGCCGGGACGCGCTCTGGCTCGGGCACGCCTGGGTGGACGGCCGCAAGAAGGACGCCGACGTCGCCGCCCTGGCCCGCCGTCTGGCGGGCACCGGCATCCACGACCTGTACGTGCACACGGGCCCCCTGGAGCACGACGGCACGCTGCCCCCGTCGCTGTACCCGAAGGCGCGGTGGTTCATCGACGCCGTGCACCGCGCGCTGCCCGGCGTACGGGTGCAGGCCTGGCTCGGGGACGTGCTGGCCACGGAGGAGCCCGACGGCATGCGACTGGAGCGGGCGGCGACCCGGGCCGCGGTCGTCCGCTCCACCCGCCAGGTCCTGGACGCAGGGTTCGACGGCGCCCACTTCGACCTGGAGCCGCTGCACTCCGGCGACCGGCACTACCTCGACCTGCTCGACGCGCTGCACCGCGAGACCGCCGCCCGCAAGGTGCCGCTGTCCGTCGCCGCCCACCAGATCGACCCGCTGCCGGGCCTGCACACCTTCTTCGGCGCGGTCGCCGGGCACCCCAAGTGGTGGTCGCAGGAGTTCTTCGGCCAGGTCGCGCGCCGCGTCGACCAGATCGCCGTCATGTCGTACGACACCATGCAGCAGTGGGAGAGCACCTACGGCGGTTACGTCGCCCAGCAGACCTCTCTCGCCCTGGAGGTCACCCCGGCCTCCACCGACCTGCTGATGGGCCTGCCCTTCTACCACGAGAACCGCTTCGGCCACCGCGGCGCGGCCGAGACCGTCCCGGCGGCCGTCCGCGGCGTCCGCCTGGGCCTGTCCCGCACGGACGCCGGCCGCCAGCACTTCGGCGTCGCCCTCTACGTGGACTTCGCGGCGACGGAGGCGGACTGGGAGGCGTACCGTACGGGCTGGATCGGCTGAACCGAGGGGTGGGGGAGACGGATTACTCCGCCCGCTACGGAGAACGCCTCCTGATCTTCGACCCGAGCCAGACCAGCGGGTCGTACTTGCGGTCCACAGCCCGTTCCTTGAGGGGGATCAGGGCGTTGTCCGTGATCTTGATGCCTTCGGGGCAGACCTCCGTGCAGCACTTGGTGATGTTGCAGTAGCCGAGGCCGTGGTCGTCCTGGGCCGTGCTCTTGCGGTCCAGGCCCGCCTCGGCGGCCGCGTCCAACGGGTGCATGTCCAGTTCGGCGATCCGCATCAGGAAGCGCGGGCCCGCGAACGCCGTCTTGTTCTCCTCGTGGTCGCGCACCACATGGCAGGTGTCCTGGCACAGGAAGCACTCGATGCACTTGCGGAACTCCTGCGAGCGGTCCACGTCCTCCTGCATCATCCGGTACTCGCCCGGGCCCAGACCGGCCGGCGGCACGAACGCCGGGATCTCGCGCGCCTTGGCGTAGTTGAAGCCGACGTCCGTCACCAGGTCGCGGATCACCGGGAAGGTGCGCAGGGGGGTAACCGTGACGGTCTCCTCGCGGTCGAACACCGACATCCGGGTCATGCACATCAGGCGGGGGCGGCCGTTGATCTCCGCCGAGCACGAACCGCACTTGCCCGCCTTGCAGTTCCAGCGCACGGCGAGGTCGGGCGCCTGCGTCGCCTGGAGGCGGTGGATGATGTCGAGCACCACCTCGCCGTCGTTGACCTCCACCCGGAAGTCCTCCAGGCCGCCGCCATCCGCGTCGCCCCGCCACACCTTGAAACGCGCCTCGTAGCCGCTCATTCGTACAGCTCCTCGTCGGCGAGGTACTTGACCAGCTCCTCCTTCTCGAAGAGGGCGAGCAGGTCCGGGCGGATGGGCTCGGTCGTCTCCCGTACGAGGTCGATCTGGCCGCGCACCGGATCGGTGGCCGCGAGCCCGCCGGTCGGATCGGTCAGCCGGCACAGCAGGTTGACCGAGCGCCACGCGCGGTCCATCGACGGGAAGTCCTCCCGGGTGTGCCCGCCGCGCGACTCGGTGCGCTCCAGCGCGGCCCGCGCCACGCACTCGCTGACCAGCAGCATGTTCCTGAGGTCCAGGGCGAGGTGCCAGCCCGGGTTGAACTGGCGGTGCCCCTCCACTCCGGCCCGCCGCGCCCTGGTCCGCAGCTCGGCGAGCTTCTCCAGCGCCCGCTCCATCTCGGGCGCGCGGCGGATGATGCCGACCAGGTCGTTCATGGTCTGCTGGAGTTCCTGGTGCAGGGTGTACGGGTTCTCCGGCGGGCCCGCGTCCGGCTCCAGCCCCTCCGCCGAGAACGGCCGCAGCGCCTCCGCCGCCGCCGAGTCCACCTGCTCCTCCGCCACCGGCACCCGGGTGGCCGCCGCCGCGTACTCGGCCGCGTACCCGCCCGCCCGGCGGCCGAACACCAGCAGGTCGGACAGCGAGTTCCCGCCGAGCCGGTTGGAGCCGTGCATGCCGCCCGCCACCTCACCGGCCGCGAACAGCCCCGGCACCCCGCGCGCCGCCGCCGTGTCCGAGTCGACGGCGATGCCGCCCATCACGTAGTGGCAGGTCGGCCCGACCTCCATCGGCTCCGCGGTGATGTCGACGTCCGCCAGCTCCTTGAACTGGTGGTACATCGACGGCAGCCGCCGCTTGATCACCTCGGCCGGCATCCGCGTCGACACGTCCAGGAACACCCCGCCGTGCGGGGAGCCGCGGCCCTCCTTCACCTCGGAGTTGATCGCGCGGGCCACCTCGTCACGGGGCAGCAGCTCGGGTGGACGCCGGTTGTCGTCCGGGTCGTCGTACCAGCGGTCGGCCTCCTCCTCCGTCTCGGCGTACTTCTCCTTGAAGACGTCGGGGATGTAGTCGAACATGAACCGCTTGCCGTCGGAGTTGCGCAGCACCCCGCCGTCGCCGCGCACCGACTCGGTGACGAGGATGCCCTTCACCGACGGAGGCCAGACCATGCCCGTCGGATGGAACTGCACGAACTCCATGTTCAGCAGCGGCGCGCCCGCGAGCAGCGCCAGCGCGTGGCCGTCGCCGGTGTACTCCCAGGAGTTCGACGTCACCTTGAACGACTTGCCGATGCCGCCGGTGGCGATCACGACGGCGGGCGCCTCCAGGACGAAGAAGCGCCCGCTCTCGCGTACGTAGCCGAAGACCCCGCCGACCCGGTCACCGTCCTTGAGGATCCGGGTGACCGTGCACTCCTGGAACACCTTCAGCCGGGACTCGTAGTCCCCGGTCTCGCGGTGGTCCTCCTGCTGGAGCGCCACGATCTTCTGCTGGAGCGTGCGGATCAGCTCCAGGCCGGTGCGGTCGCCGACGTGCGCGAGGCGCGGGTACTCGTGGCCGCCGAAGTTGCGCTGCGAGATCCGCCCGTCCTTCGTCCGGTCGAACAGCGCGCCCCACGTCTCCAGCTCCCACACCCGGTCCGGGGCCTCCTGGGCGTGCAGCTCGGCCATCCGCCACTGGTTGAGGAACTTCCCGCCGCGCATGGTGTCGCGGAAGTGGACCTGCCAGGTGTCGTGCGGGTTGGCGTTGGCCATCGCGGCGGCGATGCCGCCCTCCGCCATCACCGTGTGCGCCTTGCCGAACAGCGATTTGCAGATCACCGCCGTACGGGCGCCCCGCTCCCGGGCCTCGATGGCCGCGCGCAGGCCCGCGCCGCCCGCGCCGACGACCACGACGTCCCACTGCTGCCGTTCCACCGCTGCCATCAGAAGGCCCTCAATCTGGGAGAAGCGCTAGAAGAAGCGCGGATCGTCGAAGACACCGGACGCGACCAGATAGACGTAGAAGTCGGCGAGCGCCACGCTCAGCAGGGAGGCCCACGCCAGCTGCATGTGCCGGGCGTTGAGGCGGCCGACGAACTGCCACGCCCGGTACCGCACGGGATGCTTGGAGAAGTGCTTGAGCTTGCCGCCGACGATGTGCCGGCAGGAGTGGCAGGACAGGGTGTACGCCCAGATCAGCACGATGTTCACGAGGAACACCAGGGTGCCGAGGCCCATGTGGCCCCACGCGTAGTGCTCGTCGCGGAAGGCGAGGACGGTGTCGTAGGTGAGCACCCCGGCGACCGGGATCGCCGCGTAGAAGAAGTACCGGTGGATGTTCTGCAGGATCAGCGGGAAGCGCGTCTCACCGGTGTACTTCCCGTGCGGCTCGGCCACCGCGCAGGCCGGCGGGGACGCCCAGAAGCCCCGGTAGTAGGCCTTGCGGTAGTAGTAGCAGGTCAGGCGGAAGCCCAGCGGGAAGATCAGGATGATGATCGCGGGGGAGATGCCCCACCAGCTTCCGAACAGGTCCGCGTTGGGTCCGGCGCGCATGTCCCGGCAGTTCTCCGCCAGGCAGGGCGAGTAGAACGGCGACACGTACGGCGCCGCGTAGTAGTGGGCGTTGGCGAAGGCGCGCCACGTCGAGTAGACGACGAAGGCCAGCAGACCGGCCGCGGTGGCGGCCGGGGCCAGCCACCAGCGGTCGGTGCGCAGGTGCGGGGCGGCGATCGCGGCGCGGCCGGGCGCGCGGACGCCGCCGCCCCGGGGTGCCGTCCCGGTGGGTTCCGTACCAGTGGCCACGGTGGACTCCGGTCGGGGTCAGGGTGCGTGCCGGTCGCGGGCGCCGAGACCCTCGTCGTCCGAGTCCTGCCACAGCGACGGGTCGTACGGCGTGTCGGGGATGCTGACGAGGTCGGGCCGGATCGGCTCGCCCGGTGCGGAGGCCGCCTGCCGCAGCAGGGCGACGCTCTCGCGCAGATGGTTGGTGTCGGTACGGACGCGGCGGATCTCCAGACCGCCGCTGCCGAGCTGCTGCTCCAGCCGTCCCACCGACCGCATCAGGTCGTCGAGGCAGCGCTGGACGGCTGCCAGATCGTCGTGCACGGACATGACGTGACCTCACTTCCACGGGTCCATCGGGCCCCCAGGTGCCAACGGTCATGCGCCTGCGAGTGTTGCGCGTCACACCTGGCGCTGTGAAGGGATGTGCATCGATTGGCCGAGGCGTACAGGTGCACGACGGCGGGGATTGCGCCGCACGGGTGGCTTACCGTGCGTGGCCGCCGTGTCGCACCGCGTTGCCGGATCCTTTCCTCTTCAGTGGCTGCCATCGATCTGCATACATCTGATCAACTCCATATACCGCCAAACGTGATCATATCGCCCGCGGCCTTCCGGAGGTACCTGAGATGTCCCACGTCGGTGTCGGCCCGCGCGCGGTGGTGCGCTCGGCCGCCTTCCTCACCGCGGGAGCCCTCGCGGTCACCGTCCTGACCGGCTGCGGCGGCGCGGACGAGGCCGGCAAGCCGCTGGCCGGGCAGGACATCGCCGAGGCGGCCCGCGACCGGGTGGCCGACGGCGGCACGCTGCGCTGGGCCGTCGACGCCGTACCGGACACCCTGAACACGTTCCAGGCCGACGCCGACGCCGCCACCACCACCGTCGCCCAGGCCACCCTGCCGTCGATGTACCGGCTCGACGCCACGGGCCGCCCGCAGCGCAACGCCGACTACCTGGAATCGGCCAAGGTCGTCGAGACCGAGCCCAAGCAGGTCGTGCTGTACAAGCTGAACCAGCAGGCCGTCTGGAGCGACGGCCGCGAGATCGGCGCCGCCGACTTCGCCGCCCAGTGGCGCGCCCTGTCCGGCAAGGACTCCGCCTACTGGACGGCCCGCAACGCCGGCTACGACCGCATCGAGAAGGTCGAGCGCGGCGACAACGACCTGGAGGTCAAGGTCACCTTCAGCCGCCCCTACGCCGACTGGCGGTCGCTGTTCTCGCCGCTGTACCCCAAGGACGTCATGGGCAGCCCCGACTCCTTCAACGACGGCGCCCGCCGCAAGCTGAAGGTCTCCGCGGGCCCGTTCAAGGTCAAGGAGGTCGACCGCAAGGAGAAGGACGTCGTCCTCACCCGCAACCCGCGCTGGTGGGGCGAGCCCGCCAAGCTCGACAAGATCGTGCTGCACGCCGTGCCGCGCGACAAGCGGGTCGACGCGCTCGCCGACGGCACGGTCGACCTGGCCGCGGTCGACCCGGCCGGCGCCCGCCGCATCGCCGGCGCCGCGCAGGGCAACGCGGGCCCGCTGCACGGCCCCGGAAGCGGACGCACGGAGACCGAGGCGCTGCGCGCCTGGGGCACGGCGCACGGCTTCGACAAGGAGGCCGCCGACAGCGAGCGCGGCCTCAAGAAGCTGCGCAAGGCGATGGCCGAGTGGCACATGCGCGAGCAGCAGCTGCGCGGCTTCGAGGTCCGCAAGTCCTTCGAGCCCGCCTACACCCAGCTGGCCCTCAACGGCTCCGAGGGGCCGCTCGCCGACGAGCGGGTGCGCCGGGCGGTGGCCCGCGCGCTGAACCGCAAGGAACTGGCCGAGCTGGTGCTGAAGCCGCTCGGGCTGCCCGCCGTCCCCGTCGGCAGCCACCTCGCCCTGTCCGGCCAGGCCGCCTACGCCGACAACAGCGGCGCCCTCGGCGACCAGGACACCGGCGAGGCGCAGGCGCTGCTGGCCGACGCCGGGTGGGTGCCGGGCGGCCCGGTCGAGGAGCCGAAGAAGGCCGAGAAGGCCGCGGGCGGCAACGGCAGGAAGGCCGACGACGGCAACGACGGCGACGCGTCCGAGGGCGGCGACGACGGGACGTACATCGTCGGCGAGGACGACAAGGCGCCGCGCGAGGAGGACCGGGACGCCGAGGAGGCCCAGGGCGCCCGGGACGAGAAGCCGTCCGGCCGGCACGGTGAGGACGGCGGCCGGCACCTCGCGCAGGACGGCCTGCACGGCGGGGCGCCCGGCGCGTACGCCCCCAAGGGCACGGCGGCCCCGGCCGGCGCCGGGCCGAGGGCGCTCGCCAAGGACGGCAAGCCGCTGTCCCTGAAGTTCGTCGTCCCCTCCGGCCCCGGCTCGGAGACGCTGCGCGCGGTCGCCGGCCGGATCGCGAAGATGCTCGACCGGGTCGGCATCCGCACCGAGATCACCAAGGTCGCCGACGACAGCTACTTCAAGGACCACATCGCGGCCGGCCAGTACGACCTCGCCCTGTACTCCTGGCCCGCCTCCGCCTTCCCGGCGACCGACGCCCGCCCCGTCTACGCCAAGCCGGTCCCGGCGGCCGACGGCTCGCTGACCGTGGAGCAGAACTACACGCGCGTCGGCACCGACCAGGTCGACCAGCTCTTCGACCAGGCGATCGGCACGCTGGACGAGGACGAGGCGCGCGACCTGATCCGCAAGGCCGACTCGCGCATCTGGGCGGCGGCCGGCTCGATCCCGCTCTACCAGCGGCCCGAGCTGACCGCGGCACGCAAGGACCTGGTGAACGCGGGCGCCTTCGGGTTCCGCACGCCGGTCTACGAGGACATGGGCTTCCTGAAGAAGGGGGCGAAGATCTCGGCCTCCCCCACGAAGGGTTAGCGACCTCCCCGACAGGCCCAGCGGGCCGCCGCTGCCAAGGACACGTACCATGGGGTGAGGCCGTGGCGTGTCAAGCCCGGCAGGCCCGCGTCACACGGACGTACGCGCAGGCCATCCTCACACTCCGGGAGAACGCCCTCTATGGCCACGCGCCACGACATCCGCAACGTCGCCATCGTCGCCCACGTCGACCACGGCAAGACCACCATCGTCGACGGCATGCTCAAGCAGGCCGGTGCCTTCGCCGCGCACCAGCTCGACTCGGTCGACGACCGCATGATGGACTCGAACGACCTGGAGCGTGAGAAGGGCATCACGATCCTCGCCAAGAACACGGCGGTCAAGTACCACCCGAAGGACGGCGGGGAGCCCATCACCATCAACATCATCGACACCCCCGGCCACGCCGACTTCGGCGGCGAGGTCGAGCGCGGTCTGTCGATGGTGGACGGTGTCGTGCTGCTGGTGGACGCCTCCGAGGGCCCGCTGCCGCAGACCCGCTTCGTGCTGCGCAAGGCCCTCCAGCAGCGCCTGCCGATCATCCTGTGCATCAACAAGACGGACCGGCCGGACTCCCGGATCGACGAGGTCGTCAACGAGACGTACGACCTCTTCCTCGACCTGGACGCCGACGAGGACCAGATCGAGTTCCCGATCGTCTACGCCTGCGGCCGGGACGGCGTCGCCTCGCTGACCAAGCCCGAGGACGGCACGGTGCCGGCGGACTCCGACAGCCTGGAGCCGTTCTTCTCCACCATCCTGGACACCATCCCGGCCCCGTCCTACGACGAGGACGCCCCGCTCCAGGCCCACGTCACCAACCTCGACGCGGACAACTTCCTCGGCCGTATCGCGCTGCTGCGCGTGCACCAGGGCGAGCTGAAGAAGGGCCAGACGGTCGCGTGGATGAAGCGCGACGGCTCCGTGCAGAACGTGCGGATCTCCGAGCTGATGATGACCGAGGCGCTCACCCGCAAGCCCGCCGAGAAGGCCGGCCCGGGTGACATCTGCGCGGTCGCCGGTATCCCCGAGATCATGATCGGCGAGACGCTGGCCGACCCGGAGAACCCGATCGCGCTGCCGCTGATCACGGTGGACGAGCCGGCGATCTCGATGACCATCGGTACGAACACCTCGCCGCTGGTCGGCCGCGGCGGCACCGGCAAGGGCGCCGACGCCAAGGCCGCGGTGAAGGACCGCAAGGTCACCGCCCGCCAGGTGAAGGACCGGCTGGACCGCGAGCTGATCGGTAACGTCAGCCTCCGCGTCCTCGACACCGACCGCCCCGACGCCTGGGAGGTGCAGGGCCGCGGTGAGCTGGCGCTCGCCATCCTCGTCGAGACGATGCGCCGCGAGGGGTACGAGCTGACCGTCGGCAAGCCCCAGGTGGTCACCAAGGAGGTCGACGGCAAGGTCTACGAGCCGGTCGAGCGGATGACCATCGACGTGCCCGAGGAGCACATGGGCGCCGTCACGCAGCTCATGGGCGTCCGCAAGGGCCGGATGGACAACATGTCCAACCACGGCTCGGGCTGGGTCCGCATGGAGTTCGTGGTGCCCTCGCGCGGTCTGATCGGTTTCCGGACGGAGTTCCTGACCCAGACCCGCGGCACCGGCATCGCCCACTCCATCCACGAGGGCCACGAGCCCTGGTTCGGCACCCTGCAGACCCGTAACAACGGCTCCCTGGTCGCCGACCGCGCCGGCGCCGTGACGGCGTTCGCGATGACGAACCTCCAGGAGCGTGGCGTGCTCTTCGTGGAGCCCGGCACCGAGGTGTACGAGGGCATGATCGTCGGCGAGAACTCCCGCTCCGACGACATGGACGTCAACATCACCAAGGAGAAGAAGCTCACCAACATGCGGTCGTCCACGGCCGATGTGGCCGAGTCGATCGTCCCGCCGCGCAAGCTGTCGCTGGAGCAGTCGCTGGAGTTCTGCCGCGACGACGAGTGCGTCGAGGTGACCCCGGAGGCCGTTCGCATCCGCAAGGTGAACCTGGACGCGCGGGAGCGTGCCCGGGCCGCGAGCCGCGCCAAGCACGGCTGACCCGGCCGCCGGCCGGCACCCGGACCGCAAAGGCCCGGCCCTCGCACGAGCGGGGGCCGGGCCTTCGGCTGTTCACTTCCCGGTGGACCTGATCGTGACCGTCCGGTTATCGGTATGCGGTCGTTCAGGTTTCGGACATGTAAACCCTGAATTCGTAGCTATATGTCCGATTTGACGGTCTCTCATCTCACCTGTCAAGCGCGCGCAGGTGTCAATCTTTGCAATTTTTCCTCAAAATATGGACGGTAGGGAGATCCCTATGTCTTCCACCCTTGACGCGCGTTGAACACTTTGGCGAAAGTTCCCCCAAACCACAGAACCTGCCGGTATCTGTGCTGCGCTCAACTCTCCAACCCCCCGGGGGAAGAACACACATGACCAGTCCAGTCGCCTTGGACCCTGAGCTCGAGTCGACGCCCGAGCCCGCGAAGGGCGAGCAGAAGCTCGAGGGACGTTCTCCCGGCCAGTTGATGTGGCAGCGCTTCAAACGGGACCGTACCGGTGTCATCTGTGCCTGGGTAGTGATTTTCTACTTCGTCGTCGCCCTGGGCGCCCCGCTGCTGACGAAGCTGAGCGGCACCGACCCGTACACGCTGTACGGCCAGGACCCCACCTACGCGGACAAGCCCGTGCTCGACGACTTCGGGCTGCCGCTCGGGTACTTCGGCGGCGTCTCCGGCGACCACTGGTTCGGCGTGGAGCCGCAGTTCGGCCGCGACCTGTTCGCCATGCTCGTGTACGGCATGCGGACCTCGCTGTTCATGGCGCTCGGCGTCACCGTCCTGATGATGGTCACCGGCATCGTCCTCGGCCTCATCGGCGGTTACTTCGGCGGCAAGACGGACTACTGGCTGGGCCGGGTCACGGACTTCTTCCTGTCCTTCCCGCAGCAGCTGTTCTTCATCGCCTTCATGCCCGTCGTGACGTCCTTCTTCGTGGACCCGCGGGAGGAGACGCCCACCTACTTCCGGGCGCTGGCGATGCTGATCGTGCTGTGGGTGCTGGGCTGGATGAGCATGTCCCGCCTGGTCCGCTCCACCGTGCTGTCGCTGCGCGAGCGGGAGTTCGTCGAGGCCGCCAAGGTCTCCGGCGCCTCGCCGGCCCGGATCATCCGCAAGGAGATCCTGCCGAACGTGGTGACGCCGATCCTGGTGCAGTTCACGTACACGCTGCCCAGCACCATCCTCACCATCGCCTTCCTCTCCTTCGCGGGCGTCGGCTTCGTCGAGCCGACCCCGGACTGGGGACGACTGTTCGCCGCGGGTGCCACGTACACCCAGCAGGACCCGGCGTTCATCTTCTTCCCCGGTCTGGCGCTGGTGATCTTCGTCCTGGCCTTCAACCTCCTCGGAGACTCGGTCCGGGACGCCTTCGACCCCAAGTCCGGGCGGTAACCGTCCATTGGTGGGGGGTGGCTGCCGCCCCCGCGTCGGCCTACCAGCCGCGTCCGGCAGCACTCATGGATAACAACCGACAGGTAGGTGCATTCGCCTCATGAAGTCGCTCACGTCGCGCAGAGCGCGCGCCATCGTGGTCGCCATCGCGGCCGGCTCGCTCGCCCTCACCGCGTGCTCCAAGAACGAGGGGGGCAAGTCCAACGCGGACTCCAAGAAGGACCAGCAGGAGGCCTCGGTCCAGTCGAAGGCGGTCACCTACGCCGACGCCGCCGGCTCCACCGGCCCGGCCCCCGAGATCGCCGGCGCCAAGAGCGGTGGCACGATCCAGGTCTACCAGGAGGCGGGCCTGTCCCACCTCGACCCGGGCCAGATCTACGTCTCCGACGCCGGCCAGGTCGCCAACCTGCTCTTCCGCCGCCTGACCCAGTTCAAGGAGGACGACAAGGGCAACGTGTCGGTCGTCGGCGACCTCGCCACCGACTCCGGCCAGTCCTCCGACGGCGGCAAGACCTGGACGTACAAGCTGAAGGACGGCGTCAAGGACGCCAACGGCAAGCCGATCACGTCCGCCGACGTCCGCCACAGCGTCGAGCGCCTGTACGCGAAGTTCATCTTCGACGGCCCGACCTACCTGCAGACCTGGCTGAGCGGCGCCGACTACCGCAAGGCGCTGCCCGGCGGCGGCTTCGACGGCAAGCACCTGCCGGCCACCGTCCTGGACACCCCGGACGACAAGACGGTCGTCTTCCACTTCGACACCGCCCGCCCGGACCTGCCGCAGACGCTGGCCATGGCCGGCTACGGCGTCGTCCCGGAGGAGTCGGACACCAAGGAGAAGTACGACAAGGCCCCGGTCGCCACGGGCCCGTACAAGATCCAGTCGTACAAGGCCGACAAGTCCCTGGTCCTGGTCAAGAACACCAACTGGGACCCGAAGACCGACTCCGTGCGCCACCAGTACGTCGACGGCTTCAACTTCCAGTTCGGCATCACCGAGTCCACCCAGACCAAGCGTCTGATCGCCGACCAGGGCGAGGACAAGAACGCCATCCAGCTCACCAACGGCGTCGAGGCCACCCAGATCCAGGACGTCGTCGGCAACCCGAAGGTCAACGCCCGCGTGACCAAGGGCTACCAGCCCTACGTCATGCAGCTGACCTTCAACCTGGACCGCGTCAAGGACAAGAAGGTCCGCGAGGCCGTCACCTACGCCGTCAACTCCAAGGCCCTGATCGCCGGCGAGGGTGGTGTCTACGGCGGTGACGTGGCCCCGAACTACTTCGCCCCGACCCTGCCCGGCTACGAGCCGACCTACGACCCGTACGGCCGTCTGAAGACGCCGCAGGGCAACATCGCCAAGGCCTCCGAGATGGTCAAGGCGCTGCCGGAGAACGAGAAGACCCTCGTCTTCGCCTACGCCAACAGCGAGAACGGCCAGAAGCGCAAGGTCGCCATCGAGGACGCCCTGACCAAGGTCGGCTTCAAGGTCGTCGCCAAGGAGATCGACGCGGCGAGCTACTACGAGCAGATCGGCAAGCTCGCCAACCCGTACGACATCTACATCACGGGCTGGGGCCAGGACTGGCCGTCCGCGGGCACGGTCGTCACGCCGATCTACGACGGTTCGCAGGTCGCCGACGGTTCCTCGAACTACTCGCACGTCAAGGACCAGAAGGTCGACGCGCTGATCAAGAAGGCCCTCACGCAGGAGCCGACCGAGGCCGCGGCCACCTGGAAGGAGGCGCACCACTACCTCCTCGAGAACGTGATCCCGTCCGCGCCGCTGTGGTACACGAAGCAGATCATGCTCTCCGGCTCCAACATCGGTGGTGCCCGCTACGGCTCGGTGTCCAGCCTCATCGACATCAACCACCTGTTCCTGAAGTCGTAACTCTCTACGGCTGATCGCGGGGGCGCGCACCAGGCGGAGCGCGCCCCCGCACCTCCGTGAAACCTCCCACCGTCTCCGCAGAGAGCAGCCAACCCGCCATGCTTCAGTTCATCCTCCGGCGCACGGTCGGTGCCGTCGTCACCCTCTTCCTCATCGGCGCCGCCACATTCTTCCTGTTCGTCGCCGCGCCCTCCGACTACGCCTCCCTGGCCTGTGGCAAGGACTGCTCTCCCCAGAGACTGGCGGACATCCGGGAGGCGCTCGGACTCGACCTTCCGCTCGTCCAGCAGTTCTGGGACTTCATGACCGGCATCGTGATGGGCCGTGACTTCCCGACCGGACACTGCAGCGCCCCGTGCCTCGGCCAGTCGTTCTACTCGGGCGAGATGGTGTGGGACACGATCATGGACCGGTTCCCGACGACCCTGACGCTCACCGCGGGTGGTGCGGTGGTCTTCCTCGTCGTCGGTGTCGGTGCGGGCATGATCTCCGCCTACCGGCGCGGATCCCTCCTGGACAAGATCGCCACCGGCGGCTCGATGGTCCTCAGCTCCTTCCAGATCTACTTCCTCGGCCCGATCGTCCTGTGGATCTTCGTCTACAGCAGCGGTCTGATGGACAACCCCAAGTACGTCCCCATCACCCAGGACCCCGCCGGCTGGTTCGTCGGCATGCTGCTGCCGACCCTCGTGATGGCCACCATCTTCACCGCGCAGTACACCCGTATGGCGCGCTCGTCGATGATCGAGCAGCTCGCCGAGGAGCACGTGCGCACCGCCCGCGCCAAGGGCATGTCGAAGCCGTACGTCTTCTTCCGCTACGCCTGGCGCGGCTCGCTGATCCCGATCGTCACCGTCTTCGGCATGGACGTCAGCTCCATGCTCGGCGGCGCCGTCGTCACCGAGCTGACCTTCTCCCTGCAGGGCATCGGCCGGCTGGCCGTGGACGGTGCGGTCCACAAGGACCTGCCGATGACCATGGGCGTGATGCTGTTCGGAGCCTTCTTCATCCTGCTCATCAACATCCTCACCGACATCGCCTACGCCTACATCGACCCGCGCATCCGGCTCTCCTAGGAAGAACGAACCACCGTGACCACACTGACCAAGACCGAGGACTCTCCGGCCCCGACCGGCCCGGACAGCTTCCTGTCGGTGCGCGATCTGAAGGTGCGGTTCTCCACCGAGGACGGCATCGTCAAGGCGGTCGACGGACTCTCCTTCGACGTCGAGCGCGGCAAGACCCTGGGCATCGTCGGCGAGTCCGGCTCCGGCAAGTCCGTCACCAACCTGACGATCCTGGGCCTGCACAACCCGCGCACCTCCACCGTCGAAGGCGAGATCGTCCTCGACGGCAAGGAACTCGTCACCGCCACCGAGCGCGAGCTGGAGCGGCTCCGCGGCAACAAGATGGCGATGATCTTCCAGGACCCGCTGACCGCGCTGTCCCCGTTCTACACGGTGGGCCGGCAGCTGTCCGAGCCGTACATGAAGCACAAGGGCGCCTCCAAGAAGGAGGCGAAGGACCGCGCCATCGAGATGCTGACCAAGGTCGGCATCCCGCAGCCCAAGATGCGCTTCGACGACTACCCGCACCAGTTCTCCGGCGGTATGCGCCAGCGCGCCATGATCGCCATGGCCCTGATGTGCGACCCCGACCTGCTGATCGCCGACGAGCCGACCACCGCGCTCGACGTGACCGTCCAGGCGCAGATCCTCGACCTGCTCAAGGACCTCCAGCAGGAGTTCGGCTCCGCGATCATCTTCATCACCCACGACCTCGGCGTCATCTCGCACGTGGCCGACGACCTGCTGGTGATGTACGCGGGCCGGGCCGTGGAGCGCGGTTCCGTCCGCGAGGTCATGCGCGAGCCGAAGCACCCCTACACCTGGGGCCTGCTCAGCTCCATGCCGCGGCTGGACAGCAGCGTCGACGAGGCGCTGGAGCCGATCCCCGGCTCCCCGCCCTCGCTGCTCAACCCGCCCTCCGGCTGCCCCTTCCACCCGCGCTGCGCCTTCCGCGACCAGGTCCCCGGCACCCTGTGCTCGGACACCCGGCCGCCGCTGGGCGAGGGCCGGGCCGCCGCCTGTCATCTGACGGCGGAGCAGAAGCAGACCATCTTCATCGACAAGATCCAGCCCCGGCTGCGCTAGGGAGATCCGAGACATGAGCGACAACCTCACCCTCCCCGCACAGCAGGGCCCCTCCGACGCCACGCCGTCCTCGACGGAGCCGCTGCTCGAGGTCGAGGGTCTGACCAAGCACTTCCCGATCTACGGCGGCTTCCCGATCAAGCGGAAGGTCGGCGCCGTGCAGGCCGTCGACGGGGTGTCCCTGAGCGTCGGCGTCGCCGAGAGCGTCGGCCTCGTCGGCGAGTCCGGCTGTGGCAAGTCGACCACCGGCCGGCTCATCACGCGGCTCCTGGAGCCGACCGCCGGCAAGATCACGTACGCGGGGCAGGACATCACGCACGCCTCGCGGCGGCAGCTGGCGCCGGTGCGGTCCGAGATCCAGATGATCTTCCAGGACCCGTACTCCTCGCTGAACCCGCGGCAGACCGTCGGCTCCATCATCAAGTCGCCGATGGAGGTCAACGGGATCGAGCCCGCGGGCGGGCGCGAGAAGAAGGTCCGCGAGCTGCTGGAGCTGGTCGGCCTCAACCCCGAGCACTACAACCGGTTCCCGCACGAGTTCTCCGGCGGTCAGCGGCAGCGCATCGGTGTCGCGCGGGCGCTGGCGCTGGAGCCGAAGCTGATCGTCGCCGACGAGCCGGTGTCCGCGCTGGACGTGTCGATCCAGGCGCAGGTCGTCAACCTGCTGCAGCAGGTGCAGAAGGAACTGGGCATCGCGTTCCTGTTCATCGCGCACGACCTGGCCGTCGTGCGGCACTTCTCGCAGCGGGTGGCGGTGATGTACCTCGGCAAGGTGGTCGAGGTCGGTGACCGCGACTCCATCTACAACCGGCCGCGGCACCCCTACACGCACGCGCTGCTGTCCGCCGTGCCGGAGATCGAGCTGGACGGCGGTTCGCCGGAGGGGCGCGAGCGGATCCGGCTGTCCGGTGACGTGCCGTCGCCGATCTCGCCGCCGTCCGGGTGCCGGTTCCGTACGCGGTGCTGGAAGGCGCAGGACAAGTGCGCGACGGAGGAGCCGCCGCTGGTGCAGCTGTCCGGGAACCGGGCGGGGCATCTCACTGCGTGCCACTTCCCGGAGGAGCCGACGACGGAGGCGCGGGACGAGGACGTGGTGCTGGACCCGGCGCTGAAGGCGCTGGAGGGCGACGCGGACTGAGCGTCCGGAGCTGAAGCGGCGGCGGGGATCCCACCATCCCCGCCGCCGCTTCTTGCGTTGTGCCTGCGGCGGCCTGTGCGGGTGCGTGGTGGGGTCGGGGCCCCGCCGTGCCCCTCTGGCGTAGCTGCGGGCAGTCGTGCCGCTGGGGCGATGGGGGTCCCCCCTGCTCGAGCGAAGCCGAGAGCTTGGGGGAGGGTGGGCGCAGCGGCACCCCGTCAGCGCCGGGCTGCGCCTCCCACCCCCGGCCCGCACCAGCGCCGGGCACCCCGTCAGCGCCGGGCTGCGCCGCCCACCCCCGGCCGGCACAGTCACCGCCTCCCCCAAAAGGCCCTGTACAGGTGCGTTATATGCCATCCGCACGGATATTGGCCGGTAACGGACCTGCGCCCCGGCGCGTCAAGGAGGAGGCACTCCATGGGTGGAGCCACGCACGCCAAACGGGTCGCCTGCGCGGCGGCCGTAGCTCTCGCGGCGACGGCCTGCGGGGGCGGCGGCGACGACAGCGGGGGCGGCAGCGGTGCCGGCGGTGGTGTGCTCAGTTCCTCCTGGGGCGACCCGCAGAACCCGCTGGAGCCGGCCAACACCAATGAGGTGCAGGGCGGCAAGGTGCTGGACATGATCTTCCGGGGGCTGAAGCGGTACAACCCGCAGACCGGCGCCGCCGAGGACATGCTCGCCGAGAAGATCGCCACCAAGGACTCGCAGAACTTCACCATCACCGTCAAGAACGGCTGGACCTTCAGCAACGGGGAGAAGGTGACGGCCAAGTCGTTCGTGGACGCGTGGAATTACGGGGCCAGTCTGAAGAACAACCAGAAGAACGCGTATTTCTTCGGGTATATCGAGGGGTATGGAAAGGTTCACCCCGAGGACGGCAGCAAGCAGAGCGCCGACACGCTCAGCGGGCTGAAGGTCGTCGACGACCGGACCTTCACCGTCAAGCTGACGCAGAAATTCAGCACGTTCCCCGACACCCTCGGCTACCCCGCCTTCGCCCCGCTGCCGCAGGCGTTCTTCTCCGACCACGCCGGCTGGATCAAGAAGCCCGTCGGGAACGGCCCGTACATGATCGACTCGTACACCAAGGGATCGCAGATGTCCCTGCGGAAGTGGGACAAGTACCCGGGGGCGGACAAGGCGCAGAACGGGGGCGTCGATCTGAAGGTGTACACCGACAACAACACCGCCTACACCGACCTCATGGCCGGCAATCTCGACCTCGTCGACGACGTGCCCGCCGCGCAGTTGAAGAATGTGAAGAGTGACCTCGGGGATCGCTATCTGAACACTCCCGCCGGGATCATTCAGACGCTTGCCTTTCCGTTCTACGACGCGCAGTGGAACAAGGCCGACAGCGACAAGGTCCGCAAGGGCCTGTCCATGGCCATCAACCGCAAGCAGATCACCGAGACCATCTTCCAGAAGACCCGTACCCCCGCCACCGACTGGACCTCCCCGGTGCTGGGCAAGGACGGCGGCTTCCAGGACGGGCTCTGCGGGGACTTCTGCGACTACGACCCCGAGCAGGCCAAGAAGCTCGTCGCGGAGGGCGGCGGCATCCCCGGCGGGCAGGTGAAGATCTCGTACAACGCGGACACCGGCTCGCACAAGCAGTGGGTCGACGCCGTCTGCAACTCCATCAACAACGCCCTCGGCAACGACAAGGCGTGCGTGGGCAGCCCCGTCGGGACCTTCGCCGACTTCCGCACCCGCATCACCCAGAAGAAGATGAGCGGCCCCTTCCGGGCCGGCTGGCAGATGGACTACCCGCTCATCCAGAACTTCCTCCAGCCGCTCTACTACACCAACGCCTCCTCCAACGACGGCAAGTGGAGCAACAAGAAGTTCGACGGCCTGGTCGACCAGGCCAACAAGGAGACCGACACCGCCAAGGCCATCGGCCTGTTCCAGCAGGCCGAGGAAGTGGTCCGGGACAACATGGCGGCCATTCCGCTGTGGTACCAGAACGGCAGCGCCGGCTGGTCCGAGCGGCTCTCGAACGTCAAACTGAACCCGTTCAGCGTGCCCGTCTACAACGAGATCAAGGTCGGCTGATCCGCCATGGGGCGCTATGTCGTCCGGCGGCTGCTCCAGATGATCCCCGTGTTCATCGGGGCCACGCTGCTCATCTTCCTCATGGTGAACGTGATGGGCGATCCCATCGCGGGACTGTGCGGCGACCGGCAGTGCGACCCGGCGACCGCCGCCCAGCTGAAGAAGGAGTTCGGCCTCGACAAGCCGGTGTGGCAGCAGTACCTGACCTACATGGGGAACGTCTTCACCGGGGACTTCGGGACGGCGTTCAACGGGCAGGAGGTCACCGAGCTGATGTCCACCGCCTTCCCGGTGACCATCCGGCTGACCGTCGTGGCGATCGTCTTCGAGGTCGTCATCGGGATCACGCTCGGGGTGATCACCGGGCTGCGGCGCGGGCGGCCCGTCGACACGGGCGTGCTGCTCGTCACGCTCGTCGTGATCTCCGTGCCCACCTTCGTCACCGGCCTGCTGCTCCAGCTGCTGCTCGGCGTGAAGTGGGGGTGGATCCGGCCCTCCGTCTCCAGTGACGCCCCCCTCGACGAGCTGATCCTGCCGGGGCTGGTGCTCGCCTCGGTGTCGCTGGCGTACGTGGTGCGGCTGACGCGTACGTCGATCGCGGAGAACCGGCGATCGGACTATGTGCGGACCGCCATCGCCAAGGGGCTGCCCCGGCGGCGGGTCGTCACCCGGCATCTGCTGCGCAACTCCCTGATCCCGGTGATCACCTTCATCGGCGCCGATGTGGGGTTCCTGATGGGCGGGGCGATCGTCACCGAGCGGATCTTCAACATCCACGGCGTCGGCTACCAGCTCTACCAGGGCATCCTGCGGCAGAACACACAGACCGTGGTCGGGTTCGTGACCGTCCTCGTGCTGGTCTTCCTGGTCTGCAATCTCGTCGTCGACCTCCTGTACGCCGTACTCGACCCGAGGATCCGCTATGCCTGAGCCTCCGTACGAACACGACGGCGCCATCGCCGGCACGGGCTTCGGCGGTGCCATGGACCTCGCCACGAGTGAGGCCGAGACGCTGGAGAAGACGCCCGGCGGGCCGGAGGGGACCGGGCCGGCCGGGAAGCCGCGTTCGCTGTGGTCGGATGCGTGGCGGGATCTGCGGCGCAATCCCGTGTTCATCGTGTCCGCGCTGGTCATCCTCTTCCTCGTCTTCATCTCGCTGTGGCCGTCGGCCATCGCTTCCGGGAATCCGCTCAGCTGCGATCTGGCGAAGGCGCAGGAGGGGTCGCAGCCCGGGCATCCCTTCGGGTTCGACGGACAGGGCTGCGACGTGTACACGCGGACCGTGTACGGCGCCCGGAAGTCGGTGACGGTCGGCGTCTGCGCCACCGTCGGTGTCGCCCTCCTCGGGTCGGTGCTGGGCGGGCTCGCCGGGTTCTTCGGCGGGGTGTGGGACTCCGTGCTGTCCCGGATCACCGATGTCTTCTTCGCCATTCCGGTGGTGCTCGGCGGTCTGGTGCTGCTGTCGGTCGTGACCAGCAACACCGTGTGGCCCGTCATCGGGTTCATGGTGCTGCTGGGGTGGCCGCAGATCTCCCGTATCGCCCGGGGTTCGGTGATCACCGCGAAGCAGAACGACTACGTGCAGGCCGCGCGGGCGCTGGGTGCCTCCAACTCGCGGATGCTGCTCCGGCACATCGCGCCGAACGCGGTCGCCCCCGTCATCGTCGTGGCGACCATCGCGCTCGGCACGTACATCGCGCTGGAGGCGACCCTGTCGTACCTGGGAGTGGGACTGAAGCCGCCCAGCGTGTCCTGGGGGATCGACATCTCCGCCGCTTCCCCCTACATCCGCAACGCCCCCCACGCGCTGCTGTGGCCGTCGGGTGCGCTGGCGGTGACCGTGCTGGCGTTCATCATGCTCGGCGACGCGGTGCGCGACGCCCTCGACCCGAAGCTGAGGTGAGCCCGTGCTCCTCGAAGTGCGTGACCTGCACGTGGAGTTCCGCACCCGGGACGGCGTCGCCAAGGCCGTCAACGGGGTCACCTACGGCGTGGACGCGGGCGAGACCCTGGCGGTGCTCGGCGAGTCCGGCTCCGGCAAGTCGGTCACCGCGCAGGCGATCATGGGCATCCTCGACATGCCGCCCGGGCGGATCGCCGGCGGCGAGATCCTCTTCCAGGGCCAGGACCTGCTGAAGCTGAAGGAGGAGGAGCGGCGGAAGATCCGCGGCGCGGGGATGGCGATGATCTTCCAGGACGCCCTGTCCTCGCTCAACCCGGTGCTGACCGTCGGCGACCAGCTGGGGGAGATGTTCACCGTCCACCGGGGCATGTCCCGCAAGGACGCGCGGGCCAAGGCCGTCGAGCTGATGGACCGGGTGCGCATCCCGGCCGCCAAGGAGCGGGTGCGGCAGTACCCGCACCAGTTCTCCGGCGGTATGCGCCAGCGCATCATGATCGCCATGGCGCTCGCCCTGGAGCCCGCCCTCATCATCGCCGACGAGCCCACCACCGCCCTGGACGTGACCGTGCAGGCCCAGGTGATGGACCTGCTCGCGGAGCTGCAGCGCGAGTACCGGATAGGGCTCATCCTCATCACGCACGACCTGGGCGTGGTCGCCGACGTCGCCGACCGCATCGCCGTGATGTACGCGGGCCGCATCGTGGAGTCGGCGCCCGTCCACGACATCTACAAGGCGCCGGCCCACCCGTACACCCGCGGCCTGCTGGAGTCCATCCCGCGCCTGGACCAGAAGGGTCAGGAGCTGTACGCCATCAAGGGCCTGCCGCCCAACCTGCTGCACATCCCGCCCGGTTGCCCCTTCCACCCGCGCTGCCCGATGGCCCGGGACGTGTGCCGCACGGACGTGCCGCCGCTGTACGAGGTCTCCCCGACCCGGGGCAGTGCCTGCCACTTCTGGAGGGAGTGCCTCGATGACTACGACGGCTGAGCCGATCCTCCAGGTCAGCGGGCTCGTCAAGCACTACCCGCTCACCCAGGGCGTCCTCGTCAAGAAGCAGGTCGGCGCGGTCAAGGCCGTCGACGGCGTCGACTTCTCCCTCGCCCCGGGCGAGACCCTCGGCATCGTCGGGGAGTCCGGCTGCGGCAAGTCGACCGTCGCCAAGATGCTGGTCAACCTGGAGCGGCCGACCGCCGGGTCCATCCGGTACAAGGGCGAGGACATCACCAGGCTGTCCGCGCGGGCCCTGAAGGCCGTACGCCGCAACATCCAGATGGTGTTCCAGGACCCCTACACCTCCCTCAACCCCCGGATGACGGTCGGCGACATCATCGGGGAGCCGTACGAGATCCACCCCGAGGTGGCCCCCAAGGGCGACCGGCGCAAGAAGGTGCAGGAACTGCTGGACGTCGTCGGCCTCAACCCGGAGTACATCAACCGCTATCCGCACCAGTTCTCCGGCGGCCAGCGCCAGCGCATCGGCATCGCCCGCGGGCTCGCGCTGCGCCCGGAGATCATCGTCGCCGACGAGCCGGTCTCCGCGCTCGACGTGTCGGTGCAGGCCCAGGTCATCAACCTGCTCGACCAACTGCAGAACGACTTCGACCTCTCCTACGTCTTCATCGCGCACGACCTGTCGATCGTCCGGCACATCTCCGACCGGGTCGGCGTGATGTACCTCGGGCGGATCGTGGAGATCGGCACCGACGAGCAGATCTACGAGCACCCCACGCACCCCTACACCCAGGCCCTGCTCTCCGCCGTCCCCGTGCCCGACCCCGAGGCCCGCGAGCACCGCGAGCGCATCATCCTCCACGGCGACGTGCCGTCCCCGACCAACATCCCCTCCGGGTGCCGCTTCCGCACCCGCTGCTGGAAGGCGCGGGAGCGGTGCGCGGTGGAGGTGCCGCTGCTCGCGGTGCCGGAGGTGTTCCGGCACGCGACGGGCCCGGCGGCGCACGACTCGGCGTGCCACTTCGCCGAGGAGAAGGTGGTCGTGCCGGTGGAGGAGCCGTAGGGGCTTTCCCCGGGCTACGGGTGTACGGCAGCGGGCCGGGGCGCACAGTGTCGCCCCGGCCCGCTTACGGCACCCGCACGGCCGTACGCTGTTCAGCCTCGCGCGTCCGTATATCGGTACCGCTTCCGTGAAGTTGCCTGTGTGTTAACGCAGTTCGCCGCTCTTTGACCCGCTATGGCCGGGCAGCGACCGGCGCAGGAAGTCCAGCTGGAGGCGGAGCAGGTTCTCCGCGACCGTCTCCTGCGGGGTCATGTGCGTGACGCCGGACAGCGGCAGCACCTCGTGCGGGCGGCCGGCGGCCAGCAGGGCCGAGGACAGCCGCAAGGAGTGCGCGACCACCACGTTGTCGTCGGCGAGGCCATGAATGATCATCATCGGCCGGTGCGGCTCGGCCGCGTCGACCAGGCCCGCGTCGTCGATCACCGAGTTGCGCCGGTACACCTCCGGCTGCTCGGCCGGGTGGCCCACATACCGCTCCTGGTAGTGCGTGTCGTACAGGCGCAGGTCGGTGACCGGGGCGCCGACCACCGCCGCGTGGAAGACGTCCGGGCGGCGCAGCACGGCGAGGGCCGCCAGATAGCCGCCGAAGGACCAGCCGCGGATCGCGACCCGGCCGAGGTCCAGCGGGAACTCCTTGGCGAGGGCCTGGAGCGCGTCGACCTGGTCCTGCACGACGACCGCGGCGATGTCGTCCCGGACGGCCTTCTCCCAGGCGGGGGAGCGGCCCGGGGTGCCCCGGCCGTCCGCGACGACCACCGCGAAGCCCTGGTCGGCGAACCACTGCGAGGTGAGGTGCGCGTTGTGCGCCGCGACCACCCGCTGGCCGTGCGGGCCACCGTAGGGGTCCAGGAGGACGGGCAGGGGGGTGTCACCGGCGTAGTCCCGAGGCATAAGCACGGCGCACGGAATGCGGCGTGCGCCCCCCTCGGTGAGCGTCACGCGCGGGGACATCCCGGGGTCCTCGGCGTACGACCGGACCGTCGCCGTCTGCTTGCCGTCCCGCAGCACCCGCACCAGTGCACCGGGCCGGTCGAGCGTCGCCGACACGAGCACGGTCACCTCCCCGGCCCGCACCGCCGTGTGCACGCCCGGCTCCTGCGACACGCGCTGCACGCCCAGTTCGTTCACCCGGTAGACATGGATCTCCCCGGTCTCCGGAGCCTCCGCTTCCGCCCCGGCCGAGGCCGAGACCAGCACATCCCGGGGGCCGACGTCGAGCACCGCCCGCACATGCAACTGCCCGTTCGTCAACGGCCGTTCACCTACGGCGAGGACCCGCGCACCGCCCTCGTCCGCGATCCGGACGAGCTGTCCGGAGGGTGACCAGCACGGCACCCCGGCGAAAAGTTCCAGCCAAATCGGATCTTCGTCGGCGTGCACCATCCGGGTCGCCCCGGTGTCCGGGTCCACCGCCAGGTACAGCTGACTGCGCTGGTCCCGCGCCTGCACCAGGATCAGCGGCGCACCCGCCGCCGACCAGTGCACTCGCGCCAGATACGGGTACCGCCGCCGGTCCCAGGAGACCTCCGTGCGCACCCCGTCGAGGCCCACGACGAACAGCCGTACGTCCGCGTTGGCCGTGCCCGCCGCCGGATACGCGACGTGGGATGGCTCACGTTTCGGACGGGACGGATCGGCGATCCACCACCGCTCCACCGGCGTGTCGTCCACCCGCGCCACCAGCAGCCGGTCCGACTCCGGCGCCCACCAGAAACCGCGTGACCGGGACATCTCCTCGGCCGCGACGAACTCCGCGAGCCCGTAGGTGACCCCCTCGCCCTCCGGTTCCGCCAGCGCCCGGTCGTCCTCGCCCTCGGCGCCCACCACCCGCAGCGCGCCCCGCGCCACATAGGCGACATGGCGGCCGTCGGGGGAGGGGCGCGGGTCGATCACCGGCCCGGCGACGCGGAGTTCACGTGCCGTACCGGCCCGCAGCTCCGCCGTGAAAAGCCGCCCTGACAAGGCGAAAGACGCCAACTCCACGGCCGCGTCGGTGGCATAGCCGACGATGCCGGCCCCGCCCTCCCGGCTGCGCTCGCGGCGCGCCCGCTCCTCGGGCGGCAGGTCCTCGTCGGCGCCGCCCAGCAGGGCGACCGGGTCGGCGGCCGGCCGCTCGCTCCCGTCCGCCGGGTCCAGCACCCACAGGGCGCCCGCCCGGTCGGTGCCGGACGCGGTCCTCAGGAACACGACACGGGTGCCGTCGGGCGCCACCGTGAACGAACGCGGCGCGCCGAGGGTGAAACGCTGCGTGCGGGCGTGCCGCCGGGGGAATGACTCAGGCTCGGTCGTCATGCCCCGACCATATTGGCCATGCGCCCCCTTGCGCGTCCGTGCGCCGACATATGCGCGCGTACGGATAGCTATGATCACTAACGCTGCGTGGGTATGAACCCGCTGGCTCACGCATGGAATGACAAGGTGCCCTGCTCTGTCTGGAGGTGAACCGCCGTGGCACTCTCGATTTCGGCGGTGGTGCTGCTGGCGATCATCGTCTTCCTTCTGATCAGGAAGTCGGGCCTGAAAGCGGGGCATGCCGTCGTCTGCATGCTGCTCGGGTTCTACCTCGCGTCCTCGACGGTGGCCCCGACGATCAGCGAGCTGACCACCAACGTCGCGAGCATGATCGGCAGCATCAAGTTCTAGGTGACACGGCCTAGGGTGTGTTCCATGACGGAACACCCAGCCCGGCGTCTGCTGCTGGTGCACGCGCACCCGGACGACGAGTCGATCAACAACGGCGCGACCATGGCCCGGTACGTGGCCGAGGGTGCCCAGGTCACGCTGGTGACCTGCACCCTCGGGGAGCGCGGCGAGGTCATCCCGCCCGAGCTGGCGCACCTGAGCGGCGCCGCGCTGGGGCAGTGGCGGCTGGGTGAGCTGAGGGCGGCGATGCGCGCCCTCGGCGTCACGGACTTCCGGCTGCTGGGCGGGGCCGGGCGGTACGGGGACTCCGGGATGATGGGCCTCCCCGACAACGACGACCCGCACTGCTTCTGGCAGGCCGACCTCGACGAGGCCGCCGGCCACCTCGTCCGGGTCATCCTGGAGATCCGGCCCCAGGTGCTGGTCACCTACGACGACAACGGCGGCTACGGCCACCCCGACCACATCCAGGCCCACCGCGTCGCCCTGCGCGCCGCCGAGCTGGCCGCCGGGGCCGGCTGGGAGATCCCCCGGATCTGCTTCAACCGCGTCCCGCGCCCCGTCGCCGAGGCCGCCTTCGCCCGGCTGGAGGGCGACCTGCCCGGCCTGCCCTTCGACAAGAGCGCCGCCGTCGACGACGTACCCGGCGTGGTCGGCGAGGAGCGCGTCGCCATCGAGATCGACGGCACCGCGTACGCCGCCGCCAAGGCCGCCGCGATGCGGGCGCACGCCACCCAGATCGAGGTCGCCGAGCCCTACTTCGCCCTCTCCAACGCACTGGCCCAGCCGCTGTTCACCACCGAGTACTACGAAGTGGTGCACGGGGAGCGCACCGAGGGCCGGGCGCACGACCTCTTCGCCGGGATCGAGGCCACCGCATGAGCGACCGCACCGCCTCCATGCTCGCGCAGCCCCTCAAGCCGCCCTCCGCCGCCCGCGTCGCCGCCTACGTCGGCCTCTTCCTGCTCGGCGCGGTCACCGGCACCGCCGGGGCGCTCGTACAGGCCGGCTGGTTCCCGGGCGGGCTGCTGCTCGCCCTCGCGGGCGCGGCCGGCCTCTTCCTCGGCGGCGCCCGCGCCACGCGCGGCCGCGCCGGGGCCGTCGCCCCCGCCGCCGGCTGGGTCGTCACCGTCATCTTCCTCACCGCGAGCCGCGCGGAGGGCGACTTCCTCTTCGGCGCGGGCGTCGGCTCCTATCTCTTCCTGCTCGGCGGCATGGCCCTCGCTGTGATCTGTGCCACCCTCGGCGCGGGGCGGCAACCGGAGGGCGACCCCGTCCGACTTGGCAAGTGACGTACCACTTCGCCATAACACGCGCGTGCGGGTGTGGTGGGGGTTTCGCCAGCGGTCGTGGGATACACGCCCGAAGTGGCCAGTATGGTGGTGCGCGCCGCCGAGCTGCCCGAGAGGATCTGACGCGGGCGGCGGAGCCAACCGGGAGAACCTGCCTTGAGTCGTGAAACTGACACTCCGTCCTCCGGGCCCAACGGGCGCGGCGGAGCCGCCTACCCCTCGGGGACCCCGCCGTACGGCACGCCCACGTCTTCCGACGGCGGTACGGACGCGGGCCGTTCGGCCGCGCAGCCCGAGGAACGCAAGACCGAGACCACGCTGACGACGCGGATCCGGATCAACATCCCCGGATCCCGGCCGATTCCGCCGGTCGTCGTGCGCAAGCCCGTCGGCGACTCCGACGGCGCCGAGCCCGAGGCCGCCGAACCGCAGCGGGCCGCCACCGCCACCTCCACGACCGAGCCGGCGGGCGAACCCGAGCCCGCGGCCGAGGAGAAGGCGACCAGCGACTGGTTCGCGCCGCGCAAGTCCCCGTCGGCCAAGGCCCCGCAGAACGGCGGCACGGCCAACGGCACCGGCGCGCCCGGCGCTTCGAACCCGGCCGGCGGCTCCGCCGCACCCTCCGCGCCCTCGGGGCCGTCCGGCTCCGGCAGCTCGCCCGCGTCCGGCGCCCCCGCCGGCGCGCGCCCCGGCGCGGGCCGCCCCGGCGGCGTGGTCGGCTCCATGAAGGCGCCCGGCGCCTCCCGGCCCGGCGGCTCCCAGCCCGCCCCCGGCCCGACCGGCGGCCCCGTCGCGCCCGGCCACGGCGGCGGCACCGGCTCCTTCGACGTCACCGAGGCGCTGGCCGCCGGCCCGCTCGGCGGCTCCCGTTCCGGCGGCCACTCCGGTGAGCCCAGCCGCGACGACCTGCCGTACTTCGCCGAGAGCGGCACCGACGGCGGCTACGGCGGCCCCGGCGCCCCGGGCGGCTCCGGCGGCCCCACCGGCTTCAACGGCCCCGGCGGCCCGACCGGCTCCCCGGGCCCGCGCGGCCCGCAGGGTCCCTCCGGCCCGACCAGCGGCCCCGTCACCGGCGACGGCCCGATGGTGCCCCCGGTCGGCGGCGTCTCCTCCGGCCCCGGCGTTCCGGGGTCCGGCCCCGGCACCCAGGGCCCCGGCGTCCCCGACGCCGGCATGTTCTCCGGCCCGGGCGGCCCGGGCGCCCCCGGCATCTCCTCCGGCCCCGGCGTCCCCGGAACCTCCGGCATCTCCTCCGGCCCGGGCGTCCCCGGTGCCGGTCACGGGTTCAGCGACGACACCGCGATCCTCACCCCGCAGAAGCCGGCCCCCGAGCCGCCCCCGGGCAGCTTCGCCGCGCCCCACGACAACGTCTCCGGGCACACCGTCACCAGCGGCATCCCCGTCGTCCCGCCGGGCGGCGGCGACAGCGGCCCGTTCGGCGCCGGCGGCCCCGGCGGCCCCGCGGCGCCCGCCGCGCCGAAGCCGGCCCCGAAGAGCGCCCCGGCCCCGAAGAAGAAGGGCCGCAACAAGCTCGTCCTGCTCGCCGGCGGCGTCATCGTGCTGGCCGCCGGCGCGTACGGCGCCGGGCTGCTGATGAACCACTCCGACGTGCCCAAGGGCACCACCGTGCTCGGCGTCGACATCGGCGGCGGCACCCGCGACGAGGCCGTCAAGAAGCTCGACGAGGCCTTCGGCAAGCGCGTCGACCAGCCGCTCAGGCTGACCGTCGGCGGGTCCACCGTCACCCTCAAGCCCGACCAGGCCGGCCTCCACTTCGACGAGGACGCCACGGTCGGCGCCGCCGCGAAGAGCGACTACAACCCGGTCTCCGTCATCGGCTCGCTCTTCGGGCAGCAGCGCGAGGTCGAGCCGGTCATGCCGGTCGACGAGGAGAAGCTCCAGGCCGCGCTGGAGAACGCCGGGGGCGGCTCCGCCGGGGCCACCGACGGCACGATCCGCTTCGAGTCCGGCAAGGCCGTCGCCGTGTACGGCAAGCCCTTCAAGGGCATCGACGTCGCCGCCTCCAAGCAGGCCGTCGAGCAGGCCTACCGCACCCAGGTGGAGACCGGCGCGACCACCCCGGTGACCGTCCCGACCACCACCCGGCAGCCCACGGTCACCAACGCCGAGGTCGACCGGATGATGAAGGAGTTCGCCGAGCCCGCGATGTCCGGCAAGGTCACCGTCCAGACCAAGGACGGCCTGCACAAGATCGCCTTCAGCCCGCAGAAGTCCCTGTGGAAGTTCCTCCGGGTCAAGGCCGTCGACGGCAAGCTGGTCGACGCCCCGGACGAGGCCGCCCTGAAGGAGCTGTACGGCAACACCTTCGACGGCGTGCTCATCGCCCGCGCCAACGGCCAGAAGACCCCGGTCACCGTCCAGGACGTCTACGGCGCGCTGCGGCTCGCGCTGAAGAGCACCACCGACCGGGTCGCGGTCATCGAGACCAACCCGAGCTGACGCACCGGCGGCGTCCGGAGTGCCGTACGGCATGACATCTGTCATGCGGCACTCCGGACGGCCGACACTGCCGCCGTATCCGGCCCCGAGGCCACCATGGCCATATGACAACGACAGCCGCGGTGGTCGCGTTCGACCAGGTCAGCAAGGCGTACGGCAGTGTGCGGGCGGTGGACGGGCTGACCCTGTCCCTGCACCCGGGCGAGACGGTGGCCCTGCTGGGCCCCAACGGCGCCGGCAAGTCCACCACCCTCGACCTGCTGCTCGGCCTCAAGCAGGCCGACAGCGGCAGCGTGCGTCTCTTCGGCGGCACCCCGCGCGAGGCGATCGTCGCCGGACGCGTCGGGGCCATGCTGCAGAGCGGCGGGCTGATGGACGAGGTCACCGTCGCCGAGCTGGTCCGCCTCGCCTGCGACCTGCACCCGCGGCCGTACCGCGTCTCCGACGTGCTCAGCCGCGCCGGGGTCGAGCAGATCGCCGACCGCAAGGTCAACAAGCTCTCCGGCGGCCAGGCCCAGCGCGTGCGCTTCGCCCTCGCCACCGCCGGCGACAGCGACCTCATCGTCCTGGACGAGCCGACCACCGGCATGGACGTCACCACCCGGCAGGCCTTCTGGGCCACCATGCGCGAGCAGGCCGACGCCGGCCGTACGGTGCTGTTCGCCACCCACTACCTGGAGGAGGCCGACGCCGTCGCCGACCGGGTGCTCGTGCTGCACCGGGGCCGGCTGCTGGCCGACGGCACGGCCGCCGAGATCAAGGCCAAGGCCGGTGCCCGGCGGATCGCCTTCGACCTGGAGGGCGCGATCGACGAGACCGCGCTGCGGGCGCTGCCGTTCCTCACCACGATCGACGTCTCCGGCGCGACCGTCCGCATCCAGTCCTCCGACGCCGACGCCACCGTGCACGCCCTGTACGGGCTCGGCCTCTACCCGCGCAATCTGGAGGTCGCCGGGCTCGGCCTGGAGCAGGCCTTCGTCGCCATCACCGCCGCCGAGGAGGCGAAGTCGCTGTGAACAGCCTGATCAAGCTCGAACTGACCCGTGCCCTGCGCAACCGCAAGTTCCTGTTCTTCTCGGTGATGTACCCGTCGCTGCTGTTCCTGCTGATCGCGGGCAACGCCGACAGCACCACGAAGGTCGACGGCACGGGGCTGACCCTGCCGACGTACATGATGGTCTCCATGGCCTCCTTCGGCGCCTTGACGGCCGTGCTCATGGGCAACAGCGAGCGCATCGCCAAGGAGCGCGAGAGCGGCTGGGTACGGCAGTTGCGGCTGACCACCCTGCCCGGCCGCGGCTATGTCCTCGCCAAGACCGCGAGCGCCGCCGTGGTGAGCCTGCCGTCGGTCGTGGTGGTGTTCGCCGTCGCGGCGATCGCCAAGGGCGTACGGCTGGACGCCTGGCAGTGGCTCGCGCTCACCGGCGTGATCTGGGCCGGCAGCCTGGTCTTCGCCGCGCTCGGCGTCGCCATCGGGTACCTGGCCAGCGGTGACGCGGTCCGCCCGATCACCATGATCACGTACTTCGGGCTGTCGATGCTGGGCGGTCTGTGGATGCCGGCGACGAGCTTCCCGCAGTGGTTGCAGGACATCGCCGAGTGGCTGCCCACACACGCGTACGCTGCCCTGGGGCAGGCGATCGAACAGAGCCACGCCCCGCACGCCCAGGACATCGCTCTCCTCGCCGTGTTCTTCGTCCTCTTCGCGGGCGGCGCGGCCTGGCTGTACCGGAAGGACACGCTGAAGGCGTGAGCACGATGACGGACGACCGGCGCACCGAGGACGTCGAGCTGCTGCGGCTCGGACAGGCCCCCCGCAACCGCCGTGACCTGCTGCGCAAGCTGGTGTGGATCGGGGTGTGGCTGGTCTTCCTCAGCTCTCCCGTGCACGACCTGGCCACCGGCGACCACACCGTCGGCGGCCGGGCGGCGGGCTGGGCCGGCCTCGCCGTCTTCGTCGGGCTGTATCTGACGCTCGTCCTGCGCAACATGGGGCGGCCGCTGCGCCCGGCGGTCGTGGTGGCCGTGATCGCTGCGATGGCCGTGTTCGCCACCGTGCTGTGCCTGACCCTGGGGGCCCCGTTCCTCGGCCTGTTCTGCTACGTCTCCGTCTCGTGCGGCGCGGCTCTGCCGCTGCGGGCCGCCGGCTGGGCGATCCCGGCGACGGCCGTGGTGACGCTGGTGCTCGGTCTGCACACCGGCGAGGACGACATCTGGACGCTGCTGATCATCCTGCTGCTGATCGGCTTCGCGATGAGCGGGGTCGCCCAGCTCATCCGGACCACGGTGGAGCTGCGCAAGGCGCGTGCCACGGTCGCCCAACTCGCGGCCAACGAGGAGCGGTTGCGGCTCGCCCGGGACCTGCACGACCTGCTCGGGCACTCGCTGTCCCTGATCACCCTCAAGAGCGAGCTGGCGGGCCGGATGCTGCCCGACCACCCCGAGAAGGCGGCCCAGCAGGTCGCCGACATCGAACAGGTCAGCCGGCAGGCCCTGGTCGACGTCCGCGAGGCCGTGACCGGCTACCGCCGCCCCCGCCTGTCGGCGGAACTGGCGGGCGCCCAGGTCGCGTTGACGGCGGCCGGCGTGACGGCCGACATCCCCGCCGAACCCGACCTGACGGGCGTCCCCGAGGAGAGCGAGGCGGCCCTGGCCTGGGCGCTGCGGGAGGCCGTCACCAACGTCGTCCGGCACAGCGGCGCCCGCCGCTGCACGGTGACGCTGGTGCGCCACCAGACCCTGAACGGCCCCGTCCTCGAACTCACCGTCGAGGACGACGGCGCGGGCGCCGCCGGGAGCACCCCCGGCAACGGCCTGACGGGCCTGCGCGAGCGCCTGGAGAAGACGGGCGGCACCCTGGAGACGACCGCCCAGCGTCACGGCTTCCGCCTCACGGCCAGAACCCCGGCGGGGGAGGCAACGGACGCGACGCCGGGGGCCTGACCGCCGGGCCGGGCCCGGCCAGGCCCCCGACCGGGCCCCCGGAAGCGGGGCGTCCGGAAGCCGGCGCCCGCCCCGGCAGCCGGGCCTCGGACTCCTCAGGTGCCCTTTCGCGCCATTCGCCGGGGAAGCCCCCGCGGGGGAGGAATCGGTCGGTCACCATACGACGCACGCCCGTTCGTATTCGGACCGTGGGAGTGCCCGTGTCGCGAAACGTTTCGTCGTCGTCCGTGGTCATCGACAACCCGTCCGTGAAGTTCTCCAGCGCCCCCGAACGCCCACCCCTGCGCCACCTGGGAATGCCCTCCCTGCGCCGCTCCGTCTCCGGCACGCGGCGCCGCGCCCGCGGGGAGATGCCCCGTGTGCTGCTCCTCGTCCCGTCCTACACCCGCGTCGTCGAACCCTCCCCGGAGCGCAGCAGCTTCCGGGCCCTCGGCCTGGACACCTTCGAGGTGATGAAGCGCGCGGGCACCCCGATCGGCTTATTACGCATCGCGGCCAACGCCCGCCTCGCCGGGTTCGACGTCCGGATCGTCGACTCGCCCTTCGCCGGCTGGGAGCAGGAGCGCCGCCTCGTCGACCTCGGCGGCGGCAGCAGCCTCGTCCGCTACGGCCTCGACGACGCGCAACTGCGCGCGCTGATCGAGGACTTCGACCCGGACATCGTCGGCGTCCAGTGCATCTACACCGTGCAGTGGGGCAACGCCCGCGCCCTCGCCGACCTGATCAAGGACATCGACCCGGGGATCGTGACCGTCACCGGCGGCGCCCACCCCAGCGGCGACTGGCAGTACGCCGTCCCCGACTCGCCCTTCGACCACGTCGTCATCAACGAGGCCGACCAGACCTTCACCGCCCTGCTCCAGGCGCTCACCGACCCGGACGGCGACCTCGACGCCGTCCCCGGGATCGCCTACCGGCGGGCCGACGGCGCCGTCGTGCGCACCACGGCCCGGTCGCCGTACATGCGGATCCTGCCCAAGCGGCAGGGCCTGGACGAGCGGCTCGGCATGATGCCGCTGCCCGACTTCGGCATGCTCGACATGGGCCAGTACGAGCAGGCGTACCACTCCTCCGGCAAGCGGGTGCGCGACCACGGCTCCTGGGCGCAGATCTTCTCCACCATCGGCTGCAACGTCGGCTGCGATTTCTGCTACATCCCCATGGTGAACGGCCCCTG
Source organism: Streptomyces griseosporeus (assembly GCF_014656055.1). GTDB lineage: Bacteria > Actinomycetota > Actinomycetes > Streptomycetales > Streptomycetaceae > Streptomyces > Streptomyces griseosporeus. Next base: position 669,298 of record NZ_BNBR01000003.1, on the reverse strand, counting down.
GCGGGCCCTCGGCACCGACTGGTTCGACCTGCACCTCGCCGAGATCCGCAAGCAGGGCGTCACCGAGGTCCTCATCGAGGACGACCACCTCCTGCACGACCCGCTGTACGCGATGCGCGTCTTCGAGCTGCTGCGCAAGCACGACCTGCCGTGGGTCGAGGAGGGCGGCCTCAGCCTCTTCAACCTCGTCCTGCTGCACCTGGGCGAGAAGTTCGCCGCGGAGATGGACGACGCCGAGCGGCGCAACCCCAACTTCCGCAACATCCTCGCGGCGATGCGCTCCGGCCTCACCTGCCGCGACTTGATCAAGGCGATGGCCGACGGCGGCTGCTACAGCGTCTACCTGGCGGTGGAGAGCGCCAACGAGGACAGCCTCGTCGAGTCCGGCAAGCCCCGCCTCAACGCCTTCCAGCAGGCCACCGGCGAGATCGTGGAGATGTTCACCGAGTACGGCATCCAGGTCACCGGCGGCTTCATGCTCGGCTTCGTCAACCCGCCCGAACGGCCGGGCGGCGAGCCGTACATCGAGTCGCTGGAGCAGATCGAGAAGACCATCGACTACGCGGTCACGCTCATGGGCCACGGCATGGCGTACGCCAACCCCTTCATCGTGACCCCGCTGCCGGGGACGAAGATGTGGGACTTCCAGAAGGACTACGTCGTCCGCCACTACGACAACGGCTGGTCCCACGAGAAGGCGACCATGGCCACGGAGAAGTGGACCGCCGAGGACATCGAGCGGATGCGGCTGGAGCTGCTGGTGCGGGCCAACGGCCCCGACAAAGTGACCGAAATGGTCCGCCGGGGCACCTGGCCGGTGGACGCCTGAGGCAGCCGGCGCCCGAGGCGGCCGCCTGACGGTCAGCCGTCGCCGGTCCGGGCGCGGCGGCGGGCCGCGCGCAGCGCCTCCGCCGAGGCCAGCAGGGCGCCCCCGGTGATCAGCACACAGGCGACGGCGACGGGCCAGCTCGCGTCGGCCCGTCCCGTCGCCACCAGCAGCCCCGTGGACAGCAGCGGGGCGAAGTACGACAGCGTGCCCAGCAGCCGGATGTCCCCGTGCTTGGTGCCGTGGTCCCATACGTAGAACGCGCCGCCGACCGGCCCGAGACCGAGCGCGAGGACCGCGGCCCACTGCCAGCCCTCGGGCCGTACCGTCGTCTCGAACAGCACATGGCACACGGCCGCGAGCAGGGCCGTGGCCAGGCAGAAGAGCGCCACCAGGTCCGTCGGCACCTGCGGATAGCGGCGGTTGGCCACGGAGTACGCCGACCACACCAGCGCGCAGACGCCCGCGGAGCCGTAGCCGAGCAGGTACTCGCCCCTGAAGTGCACCCCCTGCCCGCCGGTGACGAGCAGGAAGGTCCCGGCGAGCCCGAGCAGCGCCCCCGCGGTGTGCCACCAGCGCAGCCGCTCGCCGGGCAGCAGCGCCGAGAACACCACGATCAGCAGCGGCCACAGGTAGGCGATGAGACCGGCGTCGACGGCGGGGGCGTTGCGCAGGGCGAGGAAGTAGAAGAAGTGGTAGCCGAACAGCCCGCCGATGCCCAGCGCCCAGGCCCCGGCGGGCAGTCCGCGCAGCGCGGTGCCGTGGCCGCGCAGCACCCGGGGCAGTCCGAGGAGCCCGCCCACCGCGAACGCCATCGCGGTCAGCTGGAAGGGCGGTATCCGCCCGGTCGACGTGGTGAACAGCGCCAGCGACGCCCACAGCAGCACGGCCGCGGCGCCCATGCCGGTGGCCCTGAGCCGACGCGCCTGATCCTCCACGAGCCCTCCCGTCACGCCCTGGTCGACCACCGGGGCATCGTAAGGATGTATCGCGCACCCACCCGCGCTTTCCGGACAGGGGAGTTGGGCCCGGGAGGCGGGGGCGCGCGTACCGGCCCGGTGCGGCGCGGACGTAGGATCCACGCCATGAGTTCCACGATCAGGGTCCTGCTGGCCGAGGATCAGTCGATGGTCCGCGAGGCCCTGGCCGCGCTGCTCGGCCTGGAGGAGGACATCGAGGTCGTCGCCCAGGTGGCCCGCGGCGACGAGGTGCTGGCGGCCGTTCGCGAGCACGACGTGGACGTGGCTCTGCTCGACATCGAGATGCCGGGCGCGACGGGGATCGAGGCGGCGGCGCAGCTGCACCGGGAGTTCCCGGCGCTGAAGCTGGTCATCCTGACCACGTTCGGCCGCCCCGGTTATCTGCGCAGCGCCATGGAGTCCGGTGCGGACGCCTTCCTGGTCAAGGACGCGCCCGCCGCCCAACTCGCCGCCGCCGTCCGCAAGGTGCTGGCCGGCGAGCGGGTCATCGACCCCACGCTGGCCGCGGCGGCCCTCGCCGAGGGCGCGAACCCACTGACCGACCGGGAGCGCGAGGTGCTGCGCGCGGCGGCCGACGGATCGACCAACGCGGAACTGGCGGCGGCGCTGCACCTGTCGCAGGGCACGGTCCGCAACTACCTCTCCACGGCGATCCAGAAGCTGGCGGCCCGCAACCGCACGGAGGCGGTGCGCATCGCGCGGGAGAAGGGCTGGCTCTGACCCCGGGCGCCGTCCGGCGGCCGGCATGATCCCGGTGCTTTTGAGCGACGCGGTCAAGGGGAACCCGACGGTCCGGTAATCCCGGACCCACCGGGTGGATAATGATCGAATTCTGGCCCCGAGTCGCTTTTGCGGTGATCTGATGTCCCACGGCTCCGCCCCGCCCCCCGACCGGAACCGCCCCGTCCCGGGCCGCGGAGGCACCCCGGCCACCGACCGGATGCTGCGGATCCTGCTCCGCCGGCGCAAGCAGATGCTCACCCCCGCCGACGTCACCGTCACCGACCGCCCCGCGGTCCGCCGCGCGGTCTCCGCCGCCGCGATGGGCAACATGATGGAGTGGTTCGACTTCGGCGTGTACGCCTACGTCGCCCCGGTCCTCGGCAAGGTCTTCTTCCCCTCCAGCTCGCCCGGCGCCCAGGTGGTCTCGACGTTCGCCACCTTCGCGGCCGCGTTCGTCGTCCGCCCCCTCGGCGGCATCGTCTTCGGCCCGCTCGGCGACCGCATCGGCCGGCAGCGCGTCCTCGCCGCCACCATGATCATGATGGCGATCAGCACGTTCGCGGTGGGCTTCCTGCCGTCGTACGCGGCCGTGGGCTTCGTCGCCCCGCTCCTGCTGCTGCTGTGCCGTCTGGTCCAGGGCTTCTCCACCGGCGGCGAGTACGCGGGCGCCACCACGTACATCGCCGAGTACGCCCCCGACACCCGGCGCGGCTTCCTCGGCAGCTGGCTCGACTTCGGCACCTTCGTCGGCTACGCGCTGGGCTCCGCCCTGGTCACCGGGCTCACGGCGGCCCTGGGCGCGGGCGGCATGGAGGACTACGGCTGGCGCATCCCGTTCCTGGTGGCCGGGCCCATCGGTGTGATCGGCCTCTACGTCCGGCTGAAGCTGGAGGAGACCCCCGCCTTCCGGCGGGAGGCCGAACAGGCGCAGGAGGAGCGGGCCGTGCACCGGGCCGGCGGCGGCGAGGACCCGGTCGAGGAGGCCCGCCAGTCCGGCCACGGCCGTCTGCGGGAGATCTTCACCGGCCACTGGCAGGCGGTGCTCATCTGCATGGGCCTGGTCCTGCTCTACAACGTCACCAACTACATGGTGACCTCCTACCTCCCCACGTACATGACGGCGACCCTGGGCGAGGACGAGAACACGGCCCAACTCCTGGTCCTCGGCACGATGGTGGTGGTGGCCCTGACCATCACCACGGTCGGCCGCACCACCGACCGCTGGGGCCGCCGCCCGGTCTTCATGGCGGGCAGCATCGCCCTGATCGCGCTGTCGGTCCCGGCGTTCCTGCTGATCCGCGCGGGCGGCATCCTCGCCCCCGCGATCGGCTGCCTGATCCTCGGCCTGCTGCTGGTCTGCTTCGCGGGCGCCTCCGCGGCGACGCTCCCGGCGCTCTTCCCGACCCGCATCCGCTACGGCGCCCTGTCGATCGCCTTCAACATCTCCGTCTCCCTCTTCGGCGGCACGACCCCGCTGTTCACCTCCGCGCTGGTCGACGGCCTGGACGACGAGATGATCCCGGCGTACTACCTGATGGGCGCGGGCGTCGTCGGCCTCGCCGCGTCCCTCGTCCTCTACGAGACGGCGGGCCGCCCCCTGCGCGGCTCCGGCCCGATGGTCGAGTCCCCCGAACAGGCCCGCCGCCTGGTGGCCGAGAGCCGCACGGAGGCCGGCCGCCGGGCCCGCGACATCTGGGTCCGCATCCGAAGGCACCCGCACTAGACCGTGCTGCGGAAGTTCTCTGGGGGCCTCAGTTGAGCAGCGCCCGGGCCGCGCGGGCCTCCGCGCGGAGGCGGTCGGCCGCCGCGGTGTCCACGGGGGCGACCACCTGCGCGTACGCCTCCAGTTCCGTCGCCGCCGCGAGGAACTCGCCCCGGCGCAGCAGCACCTGGGCCAGTTCGTGGCGGAGGCGGGCCGGGTGGGAGGGCAGCAGCAGCGAGAGCTGGACCGCCCACAGGGCGACGTCGGAGCGTTCCGGGCGGGCCGCCGCCCAGGCACGGATGTTGTTGAGGATCCGCAGGATCACGTCCAGCGGGGCCGCCGGGGTGAGGTAGGACGGGTCGAGCGGGGAGCCGGTCGCGCCGACGACCAGCAGCTCCGCGTCCGTACCGGTCAGCACCCGGCCCCCGCCGAACGGGTCGGCGAGGACCTGGTCCTCCTCGGGGCCGAAGCCGACCACGAAATGTCCGGGCAGGGCCACGCCGTAGACGGGCGCGCCGGCCCGGCGGGCCACCTCCATCCACACCACCGACAGCAGGATCGGCAGGCCCCGGCGGCGCCGCAGCACCTCGTGCAGCAGCGAGGACTCCAGCCGGCGGTAGTCGCCCGGCGTGCCGTGGAAGCCGTGCCGGTCGCCCAGCGCCTGCCGCAGCGCCACCGCCCACGCGGCCGGGGCGCCCGGCCGGTACGGCAGCTCGCCGGCCAGCCGGTCCAGTTCCACCTGGGCCGCGTCCATCCCGGCCTCGTCCAGCGACCCGTCCGCCACCGCGCCGATCAGCAGGCACAGCGCGGCCAGGTCGGGGCGCTCGGCGCGGGCCTCGGCGGCGAACCGGCGGTGCAGTTCGGCCGCGTGCCCGGAGGACGGAGGCTGCATGTCGGCCTACGCCCCCTCCGGCCGCGGCTCGCGGTAGTGGTGGTACGCGTGGTGCGCCGCGAACCCCATCCGGGCGTACAGCGCCCGCGCCCCCTCGTTGCCGGCCTCCACCTGGAGCCACGCCGCCGACGCGCCCTCGTCGAGCGCCTGCCGGGCCAGCGCCGCCATCACGGTCGTCGCCAGCCCCTGCCGCCGCAGCGCCGGGTCCACCTCGACCGCCGCGAAACCGGCCCAGCGGCCGTCCACCACCAGCCGCCCGATCGCGGCGGGGGCGCCCGACTCGCCCGGCACGCTCGCGAACCACACCGACGGCCCCGACCCCAGCACCTTCAGCGCCACCTCGCTCATGCCCTTGCGCTGGTAGCGCGCCAGCCACGCCTCGTCGGCCTCCCGCGCCAGCACCACCCCGCCGGCCTCCGCCAGGTCGGCGAGGGGCGCGAGCGAGCCCACCCACAGCTCGGCGGTCACCTCACGCGTCCAGCCCCGCTTCTCCAGCTCCGCGCACAGCAGCTCCTGCGTGCCCTCGGCGCCGGTCGCCGTCTGCACGTACGCGGGCAGGCCGCGCTCGCCGTACCAGCGCCGTACGACGGTCAGCGCCTCGTCCAGCGGCAGCCCGGGGTCGCCCAGCGGCAGCACCGAGTTGGCCCGCCGGGTGAACCCGGCCGCCGCCCGCAGCTCCCACTCGCCCAGCCGCTCGCTCTCCACCGGCCGCCACCCGCGCGAGACGATCCGCGCCAGCTCCGGGTAGGAGGCCGCCGGACCCCGCCGCCGCGCCGGGGCCGCCGGTACGACCTTGCCCGCGACCAGCGCCGATTCCGGGATCCGGACGCTCGTCCCGTCCTTTCGTGTGATCACCACCACACCGTCGTCCCACGATGTGAGAACACCCACCGTGTCGGTGAATTTCCCGTCGGTGGCCCCGGGGTCGTTCCAACGCCGTACGGAGACGCGTTTGCCCACGTCAGCAGCGGTGATACGGACCTCAAGGCGGCCGGCCGCAGAGATTTCCACAGGTCAGTTCACCCCTCCTGTTCGGATCATGCCCCGGAACGGAGATACTAGGGGCGGGCATCGACGACGCCGCGCTCCCGCGCGCCAGGCGGCGGAGCCTGTGGGAGGCCCGCCAGCGCCCTATCGAGGAGGAACGACAGCGTGACCTACGTCATCGCAGAGCCTTGTGTCGACGTCAAGGACAAGGCGTGCATCGAGGAGTGCCCGGTCGACTGCATCTACGAGGGCAAGCGGTCCTTGTACATCCACCCGGACGAATGCGTCGACTGTGGTGCCTGTGAGCCGGTCTGCCCGGTCGAGGCGATCTTCTACGAGGACGACGTGCCGGAGGAGTGGAAGGACTACTACAAGGCGAACGTCGAGTTCTTCGACGAGCTCGGCTCGCCCGGCGGCGCCAGCAAGCTGGGCCTGATCGAGCGTGACCACCCGTTCGTCGAGGCGCTGCCGCCGCAGGGCGAGTGACTTCCTGAGCGGCCCGCAGCAGTAGCCGCGCCGCCTCGGTCCCGTACGGCCTCGATCGGTTCCCCGATCTTCGTGCCGCACGGGACCGAGGCGTTTGCCGTCACCGACGAAAGTGAGCCTGATCCCCGTGTCCGCAGTCTCCGACCGCCTTCCCGTCTTCCCCTGGGACAAGCTGGAGCCGTACAAGAAGACGGCCGCCGCGCACCCGGACGGCATCGTCGACCTCTCCGTCGGCACCCCGGTCGACCCCGTCCCCGAGCTGATCCAGAAGGCGCTGGTCGACGCGGCCGACTCGCCGGGCTACCCCACGGTCTGGGGCACCCCCGCACTGCGCGACGCGATCACGGGCTGGCTGGAGCGCCGTCTCGGCGCCCGTGAGGTCACCCACCGCCACGTCCTGCCGATCGTCGGCTCCAAGGAGCTGGTGGCCTGGCTGCCGACCCAGCTCGGCCTCGGCCCCGGCGACCGGGTCGCCTTCCCGCGCCTGGCCTACCCGACGTACGAGGTCGGCGCCCGCCTGGCCCGCGCGGAGTTCGAGGCCTACGACGACCCGACCGAGCTGGACCCGGCCGGGCTGAGGCTGCTCTGGCTGAACTCCCCGTCGAACCCGACCGGACGCGTGCTGTCGAAGGAGGAGCTGACCCGGATCGTCGCCTGGGCCCGCGAGCACGGCGTGCTGCTCTTCTCCGACGAGTGCTACATCGAGCTGGGCTGGGAGGCCGACCCCGTCTCGGTCCTGCACCCCGACGTCAACGGTGGCTCCTACGACGGCATCGTCTCGGTCCACTCGCTGTCCAAGCGCTCGAACCTGGCGGGCTACCGCGCCGCCTTCCTGGCCGGCGACCCGGCCGTCCTCGGCCCCCTGCTGGAGATCCGCAAGCACGGCGGCATGATGACCTCGGCGCCGACGCAGGCGGCGGTGGTGGCGGCCCTCGGCGACGACAAGCACGTCCGCGTGCAGCGCGAGCGCTACGCCGCCCGCCGTGAGGCCCTGCGCGCGGCCCTGCTGTCCCACGGCTTCCGCATCGAGCACAGCGAGGCCAGCCTCTACCTGTGGGCGACGCGCGACGAGTCCTGCTGGCAGACGGTGGCCCACCTGGCCGAGCGCGGCATCCTGGTCGCCCCCGGCGACTTCTACGGCCCGGCGGGCGAGAACTTCGTCCGCGTGGCCCTGACGGCGACGGACGAGCGCGTCCGGGCGGCCGTGGAGCGACTGGCGTAGCGGACTTCCGGACCGGCGTACGGCACGCAAGGCGGCGGCACACAGACAGACGGCACACAGAAAAACGACGGGGCCCGGGAAACACCCCGGACCCCGTCGGCGTCACCTCGGCGTCGGCGTCGGCGCCGTCAGCCGAGCGGCAGCTCCTTGACCGGCAGGGACTCGGCCGGGCCGCCCTTGGTCAGCCCGTCCGTCGGCAGGCCGCCCTTCGTCGCGGACTGCGCGGTGTCCCCGAGGATCTCCCCGGCCGACCCCGCCGCCTCGCCCGCGGCCTTCTGCGCCACCGGCGTCGCCTTCTTCACGGCCTTGCCGCCGGTCTTGCCCGCGGCCGGCACCGCGTGCTCGACCACCTTGCCGCCGGCGTCGCCCGCGAGCCCGGTGGCGCTCTGCGCCGCGCCGTCCGCGGTGTTGCCGACGCTCGCCCCGTCCACGGCGGTCAGCCCACCGAGGTTCGGGGCCGCGGGCAGGTCGGGGGCCGCGCTGGCGGAGCCGGCCGCACCGACCCCGGCAGCCGCTCCCGCTGCGACGAGCAGCGCGGCACGGGCGATCCGGCGGGTCAGGGGGAGGGTCATGATGCTCCTTCGACGGGAGGAAAAAGTGAAACGGTGGGAACTGTCCGTCCGTGCCCGTCAGTTGAACGTGTCCACCGTCCGGGCCCGGACGCAGTGACTACCGCTCGAAGTCCGCGAAGGTTGCGGCGATCCGACGTAAAGAGTTGGTAATGCGTCGCATTATCGGCTGCGGATGAAAACGGGCAAAAGGCGCCCGGTATGAAAGTCCGCCGAATCCTTACGGCCCTTTGTCCGCAAGGGATTCCGCGCATTCGGGAGTGAGCGCACGAAAACCTGCCCGGCCCCCCTCGCCGCACGCCCCGCATTACCCGTCCGGGTGACGGCCCGCACTACTGCCCGGTGACGATCCGCACGGAACCCCCGGCCCGTTCGGCCCCGCGCGACCCGGAACCGCCGTCCCGGTCGCGCCACCGCCCGTCGGTGCTGCCCGCGACCCACTCCCGGCCGGCGTAGGAGACACGCTCGATGTGCAGCGCGGAGGCGTGGGCCACCGCCCAGTGCGCGACCTGCCAGCCGCGCTCGTGCTCCGGCCGCCCCGACGCCCCGCCGTCCGGGTCCGCCGCGGGCACCGGCACCGTCACCGTCCGCCCGTCGGACCCGGTCGTCCCGGGCGGCGACGGCGAGGCGCTGCCCGCCCCCCGGTCGCCGACCTCCGCACCGGCCTCCTGGAACGCCTCCCGCCCGAAGTCCCGCACCAGCGCCGCCCGCACCGCGCCCGGACCCTCCCCGGCCGGAGCGGTGTCCGGGCGTCCCGTACAGGTCAGCGTGGCCGCCGAGTGCCCGGTCAGCGCGGCGGCCAGCAGCTCCGCGTCCGGCTCGTGCTTGGCGTACGCCTCCGGATAGCCGCTGCGCTGCACCCGCTGCGCCGCCACCGTGAGCGGCAGCGCGGTGTAGTCCGGGACCTTCGCCAGATGCGTGTAGAACATCCCCGCCGCGTACGTCGGATCCATGATCTGCCGCGGCGTCCCCCAGCCCTGCGACGGCCGCTGCTGGAACAGGCCCAGCGAGTCCCGGTCCCCGTGGTCGAGGTTGCGCAGTCCGGACTCCTGCAACGCCGTCGCCAGCGCGATCGTCACCGCCCGCTCGGGCAGCGCGCGGCCCGTGCCGACGGCCGCGATCGTCGCCGCGTTGACCGCCTGCTCCGGTGTGAACGCGTACGACGCCCCGTCGCCCCGGCCCGAGACGACCTTGCAGCCCGGCGCGCCCGAGCCGCCGGTGACGTACTGCACGGTGAGGTAGCCCGCGACCGCGCACAGGGCCGCCAGGCCCGCCCCGTAGCGCAGCAGGCGTGAGCGGCGTCCGCGGCGCGTGGGGGCGGGGGCGGACGCGGGGGACGTGGGAGAGGTGGGGGACGGCTCGGACACGCCGTACAAGGTACTGGAGGTGTTCGAGATACCGGAGTCCGGTTCGCACGCTGCTTCGAAGACCGCCCGGGATAGGGTCGAGGGCATGGCCGACACCCCGCTTGACCTCACGCTGGACGCCGCCGAGCTGACCGCGCGGCTCGTCGACTTCCCCTCCGAGAGCGGCACGGAGAAGCCGCTCGCGGACGCGATCGAGAGCGCGCTGCGCGCCCTGCCGCACCTGACCGTGGACCGGTACGGCAACAACGTCGTCGCGCGCACCCGGCTCGGCCGGGCCGAGCGCGTGATCCTCGCGGGCCACATCGACACCGTGCCGATCGCCGGCAACGTGCCCTCCCGCCTCGACGACGAGGGCGTGCTGTGGGGCTGCGGCACCTGCGACATGAAGTCCGGCGTCGCCGTGCAGCTGCGCATCGCGGCCACCGTCCCGGCCCCCAACCGCGACCTGACCTTCGTCTTCTACGACAACGAGGAGGTCGCCGCCGAGCTGAACGGCCTGAAGCACATCGCCGACACGCACCCCGACTGGCTGCACGGCGACTTCGCGGTGCTGCTGGAGCCGTCCGACGGGCAGGTCGAGGGCGGCTGCCAGGGCACCCTGCGGGTCCTGCTGAAGACCAAGGGCGAGCGCGCCCACTCGGCGCGGAGCTGGATGGGCTCCAACGCGATCCACGCCGCCGCGCCGATCCTGGCCCGGCTGGCCGCGTACGAGCCGCGGTACCCGCTGATCGACGGCCTGGAGTACCGCGAGGGCCTCAACGCGGTCGGCGTCTCCGGCGGCGTCGCGGGCAACGTCATCCCCGACGAGTGCGTGGTCACCGTCAACTTCCGCTACGCGCCCGACCGCACCGAAGAGGAGGCGATCGCGCACGTCCGTGAGGTCTTCGCGGACTGCGGGGTCGAGGAGTTCGTCGTCGACGACCACAGCGGCGGCGCGCTGCCCGGCCTGTCCCACCCCGCGGCGGCGGCCTTCATCGAGGCGGTCGGCGGCACCCCGCAGCCCAAGTACGGCTGGACCGACGTCTCCCGCTTCTCCGCCCTCGGCATTCCCGCGGTCAATTACGGGCCCGGCAACCCGCATCTGGCACATCGGCGCGATGAGCGGGTAGAGACGGCGAAGATCCTCGCGGCGGAGGAGCGGCTGCGGAACTGGCTGACGGCCTAGCCGGCCGGCCGGGCCCGCGGCACCTCGGGGGGAGCATGGCGCTTCATGGCGGACATGCTCACGTCCCCCGTCCGTAACCGTCGTGGATCTACGCTGAACCGGACACACCGCACGACGGAGGGAGCGCGTACATGGCTACCGGCAACCCCGAGGGGAAGAAGCAGCCGCCGGAGGAGCAGCGCCTGGGACCGGTCCTCCGACGGCGGGAACAGGTGCAGGCCAGCACGACGGACCAGCGGCTGCTGGACGAGCGCGCGCCCTCGGACTGGGTGCACACCGACCCCTGGCGGGTCCTGCGCATCCAGTCGGAGTTCATCGAGGGCTTCGGCACGCTGGCCGAACTGCCCGCCGCGATCAGCGTGTTCGGCTCGGCCCGCACCCCCGCGGACTCCCCGGAGTACGACGCCGGCGTCCGCCTCGGCCGCGGTCTGGTGGAGGCCGGGTTCGCGGTGATCACCGGCGGTGGTCCCGGCGCGATGGAGGCGGCGAACAAGGGCGCCTGCGAGGCGGGCGGCATCTCGGTCGGCCTCGGCATCGAGCTGCCCTTCGAGCAGGGCCTGAACCCCTACGTCGACATCGGCCTGAACTTCCGGTACTTCTTCGTCCGCAAGATGATGTTCGTGAAGTACGCGCAGGGGTTCGTGGTCCTCCCCGGCGGCCTCGGCACCCTCGACGAACTCTTCGAGGCCCTCACCCTCGTCCAGACCAAGAAGGTCACCCGCTTCCCGATCGTCCTGTTCGGCAGCGACTACTGGGGCGGCCTGATCGACTGGCTGAAGAACACCCTGGTCGCCCAGGGCAAGGCCGCGGAGAAGGACCTCCTGCTGTTCCACGTCACGGACGACGTGGAGGAGGCGGTGGCCCTGGTGTCCAAGGAGGCGGGCCGCTAGCCGACACAGGTGCTGCCGGGGCCGGTCCCGGCAGCACCGTAGCGTCACGCCAGGCCCCGCCTCGCCACCGCAGGCTCCCGGTGACCGGCGATCGTCGCCACCATGTCCAGGACCTGCTTCGTCTCCGCCACCTCGTGCACGCGGTACACCTGCGCGCCCAGCCACGCCGACACCGCCGTCGTCGCCAGCGTGCCCAGCACCCGCTCCTTGACCGGCTTGTCCAGCGTCTCCCCGACGAAGTCCTTGTTCGACAGGGACACCAGCACCGGCCACCCCGTCTCCACCATCTCGCCGAGCCGCCGCGTCGCCTCCAGGCTGTGCCGGGTGTTCTTGCCGAAGTCGTGCCCGGGGTCGATCAGCACCGACTCGCGCGGCACACCGAGCGCCACCGCCCGCTCCGCCAGACCCAGCGTCACCCGCAGGATGTCGGCCATGACGTCGTCGTACTCCACCCGGTGCGGCCGGGTACGCGGCTCCGCGCCGCCCGCGTGCGTGCACACCAGGCCCACGCCGTAGCGCGCGGCCACCTCCGCGAGGCCCGGGTCCACCCCGCCCCACGCGTCGTTCAGCAGGTCCGCGCCCGCCTCGCAGACCGCCTCGCCGACCGACGCCCGCCAGGTGTCCACGCTGATGATCACGTCCGGGAAGCGGCGCCGCACCTCCGCGACGAAGCCGACCGTGCGCCGCGCCTCCTCCTCGGCGCTCACCTCCTCACCGGGACCCGCCTTGACCCCGCCGACGTCGATGATCGCCGCGCCCTCGGCCACCGCCTGCTCCACCCGGGCCAGCGCCGGCTCGTCCCGGAAAGTCGCCCCCTGGTCGTAGAAGGAGTCCGGGGTCCGGTTCACGATCGCCATGATCACCGGCTCGTGCGCGCCGAATTCACGCCTGCCCAGCCTGAGCATCCCTTGTGACCTCTCCTAGTACGTGCTGCGACCGTCCCGGTCTTCCGCCGCCTGCGACCCTAACCGTCAGCGTCGCATGGCACGATCGGACCCACACACCGAAGACACCGAGCACACCGTGGGGAAGCAGCGATGGTTATGTTCCTGTTCCTGGTCGTCGCGCTCGCCGTCGTGGTCGCCGCGGTGACGCTCGCCGTGGTGGGCGGCGGCGACGGCACCGGCCCGCTGCCCGAGGCGGCCCCCGAGCGGCTGCACGACCCGCTGCCCCCGGACCGCCCGGTGGACCGCGCCGACATCGACCGCCTGCGCTTCCCGCTCGCCGCCCGCGGCTACCGCATGGCCGACGTCGACGACGCCCTCAACCGCCTCGCCGCCGAACTCGCCGAGCGCGACGCCCGGATCGCCGACCTGGAGGCCGCGCTCGCCGGGGCCCGGGCCGCCGCCGCGACCGCCCCGGCGCAGCAGCCCCCGCAGGAGGACCAGCAGTGAGCGACGGCCAGCCGGTCGCCGGCCCGGACGGCGCGCTGCGCTGCCCGTGGGCGCTGTCCACACCGGACTACGTGACCTACCACGACGAGGAATGGGGCCGTCCGGTCCACGGCGACGACGCCCTGTTCGAACGGCTCGCCCTGGAGGCCTTCCAGTCCGGGCTGTCCTGGATCACCATCCTGCGCCGCCGCCCCGGCTTCCGCGCCGCCTTCGCCGGCTTCGAGATCGCCAAGGTCGCCGAGTTCACCGACACCGACCGCGAGCGCCTGCTCGCCGACCCCGGCATCATCCGCAACCGCGCCAAGATCGACGCCACGCTCGCCAACGCCAAGGTGCTGGCCGGGTGGGAGCCGGGCGACCTGGACGACCTGATCTGGTCCCACGCCCCGGACCCGGCCGCCCGCCCGGCCCCCAGGACCCTCGCCGACGTCCCCGCGGTCACCCCCGAGTCGACGGCCCTGTCCAAGGCGCTGAAGAGACGGGGCCTGCGCTTCGTCGGCCCGACGACGGCGTACGCGCTGATGCAGGCCTGCGGACTGGTCGACGACCACCTCGAAACCTGCGTGGCCCGCGTCGCCGCCTGACTCCGGGTGACTGCGGGCTACCGCCCGAGGTACTTCGGCTTCTCCTTGTTGACGAACGCCTGGACGGCGATGGTGTGGTCCTCGGAGGCGCCCGCGCGGGTCTGCAGCTCGTCCTCCTTCTCCAGCGTCTCGGCCAGGCTGTGCGTCATGCCGAAGGCCATCGACTCCTTGATCGCCGCGTACGCCACGGTCGGCCCCGCCGCCAGCTGCCGCGCCACCTTCTCGGCCTCCGCGCGCAGCTCCGCGGCCGGGACGACCCGGTTGGCGATGCCCAGCTCCAGCGCCTCCTGCGCGGAGATGTTCCGCGGGAAGAGCAGCAGGTCGGCGGCGCGGCCCGGCCCGACCACCCGCGGCAGCGTCCAGGAGATGCCGGAGTCGGCGGTGAGCGCGACACCGGCGAACGAGGTGTTGAACGCCGCCGTGTCGGCCACGATCCGGTAGTCCGCCGCCAGCGCGAACCCGAAGCCCGCGCCCGCCGCGACGCCGTTCACCGCGGCGACGACCGGCTTCGCCGCCCCGGCCAGCGCCCGCGCGATCGGGTTGTAGTGCTCCTTGACGGTGCTCATCGTCTGCCCCGAACCGGTCTCCCGGTCCGACGCCAGCAGCCCGATGTGCTCCTTGAGGTCCTGCCCCACGCAGAACGCCCGCTCCCCGGCGGCGGTCAGCAGCACCGCCCGGACGGCCGTGTCGGCCGCCGCGGACTCGGCCGCCTCACGGAGGGCGACCTTGGTCGCGATGTTCAGCGCGTTCATCGCCTCGGGGCGGTTCAGCGTGATCGTCGCGAGCCCGTCGCTCACCTCGTAGAGCACGGTGTCGGCCATGGTGGGTCCCTCCGGAGTCGAGGCGGTGGCGTACCGGTCGGTACGCCCGTGCGTACGAAGGACAGCATGGCGGAGATCACGGACGCCGGACCGGGCGGGACATGTGACCTGCGTCAAAGAAATACAGGGGGTGCGGTCGCGCAGTATCGCAGCCACATCGCCGAATTGGGTGGTTTTGCTCGCGCGCGTTGCCCAAGCGATGCCGACCGATGTTGGTCATCGGGTCCTGGGATGCGGGATAATGGCTTGGAAGCAATGTGTTCGATGCCGGTGTCGCGTGTCCTGGCCCTTTTGCCGGGGACCGCGCGTGCCCTTCAGGGGCCGTCGGCTTTGACGGTGAGCTGGTTTCAGGAAGGGGAACGAGCATGGCGGCCATGAAGCCGCGGACGGGCGACGGCCCGCTCGAGGTGACCAAGGAGGGGCGGGGCATCGTCATGCGCGTTCCGCTCGAAGGCGGCGGTCGACTTGTCGTCGAGCTGACCCCTGACGAGGCCGACGCCCTCGGTGACGCCCTCAAGAAGGTCGTCGGCTGACGCGCGAGCGACCATACTCTTTCAGCCGCCCCGGCATCGTCATCGGTGCCGGGGCCGCTGTTTTGACCGGCCCGGACAGGCGGGTCAGCGCTTGACCGCGCACAGCAGGCCGTCGCCCACCGGCAGCAGCGACGGCACCAGCTCCTGGCTCTCCCGCACCGCCCGCAGCAGCTCCCGGATCCGTATCACCTCGGTCGGCTGCGGCCCCGAGTCGACCGTACGGCCGCTGGCGAAGACGCCCTCGAAGACGACGAGGCCGCCCGGGCGCAGCAGGCGCAACGATTCAGCGAGGTAGTCGAGCAGCTCCAGCCGGTCGCCGTCGCAGAAGACCAGGTCGTACCCGGCGTCCGCGAGCCGGGGCAGCACGTCCAGCGCGCGGCCGGGGATGAAACGGGCCCGGTTGCTGGCGAACCCGGCGGCGCGGAACGCCTGCCGGGCGAACTGCTGGTGCTCCGGCTCGGGGTCCACGGTGGTCAGCACACCGTCCGGGCGCATGCCGTGCAGCAGATGGATGCCGGAGACACCGCAGCCGGTACCGATCTCCGCGACCGCCTTCGCGTCCACGGTGGCGGCGAGCAACCGCAGCGCGGCGCCCGTGCCGGGCGACACCGAACGCAGCCCTGCCTCGCGGGCCCGGTCGCGGGCCCAGCGCAGCGCTTCGTCCTCGGCGACATAGGCGTCGGCGAACGCCCAGTCCGTCTGCCGGTTGCCGGTAATGACCCTCTCCTGTCCCCACGGGTTGCCTCGGCGTGACTGTATCCGTTGGCGCCGGGAACCCGCAGATGGGACCGGGCGTTTAGAGGGGTGGCAGGACGCACGGGGGGACACAGTTGGATCACGACGACGGACGAGACGCCGAGCAAGTGCTGACGCAGCAGTATGAGCTGTATCAGCCCAGATCAAATTCTCGTAAAACCGCTTATCCGGTCCTAACGGGCGAGGTGGCTATGGTAGGGGCTCCACTGGACACCACCAGAGCTGACAGGGGAGGTGCGGCCGCGCCTGGAGACCGGGGAGGAGTGCTGCGGCGCTTCCTCGGGTCGGCGGGCAGGCCGAAATCCGTGAACGACACCGCTGACACCGGCCACGCCGTCGCCCAGGACCGGACCGCGACGTTCTCCACCGACGCGGACGGCCCGGCGTGGACTCCGCCCACGTGGGAGGAGATCGTCAGCACGCACAGCGGCCGGGTGTACCGGCTGGCCTACCGTCTCACCGGCAACCAGCACGACGCCGAGGACCTCACCCAGGAGGTCTTCGTCCGCGTCTTCCGCTCCCTGTCGACCTACACCCCGGGCACCTTCGAGGGCTGGCTGCACCGCATCACCACCAACCTGTTCCTCGACATGGTCCGCCGCAAGCAGCGCATCCGCTTCGACGCCCTCGGCGACGACGCGGCGGAGCGGCTGGCCAGCAAGGAGCCCACGCCGCAGCAGGTGTTCAACGACGCCCACTTCGACGCCGACATCCAGCAGGCGCTGGACACGCTGGCGCCCGAGTTCCGCGCCGCGGTCGTCCTGTGCGACATCGAGGGGCTGTCGTACGAGGAGATCGCCGCGACCCTCGGCGTCAAGCTCGGCACGGTCCGCTCCCGTATCCACCGCGGCCGTTCCCAGCTGCGCAAGGCCCTGGCCCACCGCTCGCCCGACGCCCGTGAGCGCCGCTCGCTGGTCGCGGGGGTGCCGGCTCTGGGGGGAGGGGGCGCGACCGCGTGAGTGGATCACGTCCTGACCCCGCAGAGCAGCACCTGGGAGACCGGCTCTCCGCCCTCGTGGACGGCGAGCTCGGTCATGACGCGCGTGAACGCGTACTGGCGCATGTGGCCACCTGTCCGAAGTGCAAGGCCGAGGTGGACGCCCAGCGCCGGCTGAAGAACGTCTTCGCGGAGGTGGCCCCGCCGCCCCCGTCCGAGAGCTTCCTGGCCCGCCTCCAGGGGCTTCCCGCGGGAGGTGATCCCGAGGGCGGCGGCACGCCGCTCGGCGGGGGAGGAATCGGCGGCTCCCGGCTCGGCGGACCCGGATTCGGGGGCCCGGCGCCCTCCGGACCCACCGCCTTCGGCATGAGACGTCGTGGCGGCGCGGCCGCCTTCGACTTCGACTACACGCCCCTGAACCCGGCCGCCTCCGGTGACCGCGGCTTCCGCATCCACCCCGTCGGCCGGGGCGAGGGCGACCGTCCCGCCTCGCGCGGTCTGCGGTTCGCCTTCGTCGCCGCCGGAGCGGTGTCGCTGGCCGCGCTCGCCCTCGGCGGCATGACCGGCGGCACGCCGGCCGACACCGACGCGCGCGGCACCGGCAGCAGCGTCCTGCCGGCGCGTCCGCAGGGCACCGGGGCCGCCGCGGCCGCCGAGACCCAGCGGCGCCGGGTCGGACCGCTGCTCGCGCAGACCGGCCAGGGCCGGGTGCTCGGGCGGACACCGGCGCCCACGGAGGTGTCCGCGCCGCTGCTGCCGGGCGTCCCCGCGCCGGCGGTGGACCAGGACGTCGTGCACACCCTCACCACACCGGTGATGGCCGGCGCCGCCGCCATGTCCCCGCTCATACGCCCGCTCGAAGTGACCGCCCCCATCCCGCTGGCCGCCTGGTCCGGAACCCCGGCCCTCACCACACCCGGCGTCTCCTCCGCACCCACCTCGCCCTCCTCCCCCTGACCGGCTTCTGCGCCGCGGCCCGCGAACCTGGTTGAATCCAGGTGGGCCGCGCCCGCGGCAGGCAGTCGGGCGCGGAGTGGACGAACCGCGGACACCGCCGACGCAGCCGTGCCGCGGTCAGCTGTGGGGAGAGCATGAACGAGGGGAAGCCCACGCAGGACCCGCCGGCCGACGGCGACTTCGAACTGGAACGCCCGCGTTCCGTGGGCGGCGACGAGGTGACGCTCCCGGGCTCGGCGCCGGACGCCGGTGTCACGCTTCCCGGCCCGACGCGGGACACCGACGCCGAGGGTCCCGGCCCGTCGCCCGACAGCGGCGCCGCGGTCCCGGGCCCGTCGCCCGACGGTGACGCGGTGGCGCCGGACGCGTCGTCCGACAGCGGCGACTTCGTGCTGGAGGGCCCGACCCAGATGGCGCCTGCGACCCCCGCGGGAGCGGCGCCTGCCGTCCCGGCGGCGCCGTCCGCAGGCGGGGAGGCGTCGGCAGCCGTCGCGCCCACCGATGCTGTGCCCACCGCTGCCGCGGACGTCCCGAGCGCTGCTTCGGCGAGGCCGGCTCCGGCTGCTGCGGCGGATGTGCCGGCCGCTGCCGCGGTTTCGGCCCCTGTGGCGGAGGTGTCGCCTGCTGTCATCCCCGCCGGCGGTGCGCCCGTCCCCGCCGATGCGGTGCCGGCCGCTGCCGCGGTGCCGGCCCCTGCGGGGGAGGTCCCGGCCGCCGTCGCGTCTACCGCCGCTGCGCCCGTCCCCGCCGAGGCGGTGCCGACCGCTGCCGCGGTGTCGGCCCCTGCGGGGGAGGTCCCGGCCGCCGTCGCGCCTACCGCTGCTGTGCCCGCTCCCGCCGATGCCGTCCCCCCGGTCGTCCCCGGCGCGGCGGCTCCCGGCGAGCGGCCCGTGCCCCTGCACGACCCCGACCCCTACAACACCCCGCCGTACGGCGAACCGGGCCCCTGGGCGCCCGCGCCGCCCGTTCAGCACCCGGCGGCGACCCCGGCGCACGGTACGGCCGTGCCGCCGCTCGCGCCGGGGCAGGGCGCCGGTGCTCCCACGGGACCGGCGGCCCCCGTCTCTCCCGAGCGTGAGCCGGCCTCCGCCCCTCACCTCACGCCTGCCCCGGTTCCGGCCCCGACCCCCGGCCTGGTCTCGACCCCGGTTCCGACTCCGGCCCCGGTTCCGACTCCGGCTCCGGTTCCGACCCCGGCCCCGGCTGAAGGCCCGGTCCCGGCTGGAGGCCCGGTCCCGGCCGCCGGCCGGCCCCCGGCACCCACGCCGGCCCTGACCTCTGCCCCAGCCCCGACCCCGCCCGCAGCTCCGCTCCCGACGCCAACCCCTGTCCCGGCCCAGGCACAAGGACCCGCCCCGGCCCAGGCACAAGGACCCGCCCCGGCCCCGGCACAAGGACCCGCCCCGGCCCCGGCGCAAGGACCCGCCCCGGCCCCCACCCCCACCCCCACCCCCGACCCCTGGTCCCGCTACGACCCCTGGGCCGTCGCCCGTGCCGGGGCGTTGCAGCACCCCGGCAGCGCGGCGGAGAGCGAGCGGCGGGTGCGGCGTCGGCGGCGGCGGGGTGTCGTCGGCGCGGCGCTCGCGCTCGCGCTGGTGTCCGGCGGCATCGGCGGCGTCGTAGGGACGTATCTGGAGCGCAACGGCGGCGTGGGGGCCGTGGAGCTGCCGCAGGCCGGGAAGGAGCCCCCCGGGCGGGCCCCGGACAGCGTGGCCGGGATCGCCGCCCGCGCCCTGCCCAGCGTCGTCACGCTGCACGTCACCGGCGCCGAGTCGGCCGGCACCGGCACCGGCTTCGTACTCGACACGCTCGGCCACATCCTCACCAACAACCACGTCGTCGAGCCGGCCGGCGGCGACGGCGAGATAACCGTCGTCTTCAACGGCGGCCAGACCGCCAAGGCCGAGGTCGTCGGCCGGGACAGCGGCTACGACCTGGCCGTCGTCAAGGTCACCGGCGTCAAGGGCCTCAAGCCGCTGCCGCTCGGCAACTCCGACAACGTCCAGGTCGGCGACCCGGTCGTGGCCATCGGCGCCCCCTTCGACCTGGAGGGCACCGTCACCTCCGGCATCATCAGCGCCAAGGAACGGCCCATCACCGCGGGCGGCGAGAAGGGCGACGGCAGCGACGTGTCGTACGTCGACGCGCTGCAGACCGACGCGCCCATCAACCCCGGCAACTCCGGCGGCCCGCTGCTGGACACCCGGGGCCGGGTCATCGGCATCAACTCCGCCATCCGCTCCGCCGACAGCGGCTCCGACGCCGACGGCGGCCAGGCCGGCTCCATCGGGCTGGGCTTCGCCATCCCCGTCAACCAGGGCAAGCGCGTCGCCGAGGAGCTGATCAACACCGGCAGGGCCACCCACCCGGTCATCGGCATCACCCTCGACATGGACTACGCCGGCGACGGCGCCCGCGTGGACAGCAGGGGCAGCGGCGGCGGCCCGGCCGTCACCCCCGGCGGCCCCGGCGACCGGGCCGGCATCGAACCCGGCGACGTCATCACCGCCGTGGACGGCCAGCGCGTCCACTCGGGTGAGGAACTGATCGTGAAGACGCGCGCCCACCGCCCCGGCGACCGCCTGGAGCTCACCGTCGAACGCGGCGGCAAGGAACGCAAGGTCTCGCTGGTGCTCGGATCCTCGGGCGGCGGCTGACCCGGCGGACGGCCGCGACTGCCGGAAACGTCACAGACGGGCGTCCCGGGACGGTACCGGTCGGACAGGTACGACAGGTACCGTGGACCCGGCCGAGGACATCGCAAGGAGCTACAGGTGTTCAATGACATAGGACCGCTCGAGCTGGTCACGCTCGTTGTCCTTGCCGTGCTCGTCTTCGGTCCGGACAAGCTCCCGAAGGTCATCCAGGACGTGACCCGCACGATCCGGAAGATCCGCGAGTTCTCGGAGAGCGCCAAGCAGGACATCCGCCAGGAACTGGGCCCGGAGTTCAAGGACTTCGAGTTCGAGGACCTCAACCCCAAGACGTTCATCCGCAAGCAGCTGGAGAACGACGACCTGGGGCTGAAGGAGATCCGCAACGGCTTCGACCTGAAGAAGGAGATGGCGGAGGTCACCGACGCCGTCCACAGCCGCGAGACGGACGCGCCCGCCTCCGGCAGCTCCGGCGGGCGCGTCGACATGACCAAGAAGCCCGAGGACTCCGGCAAGGACGACCGTCCGCCCTTCGACGCCGACGCGACCTGACCCGCAAGCCCCCGCACCCGCCCCGGAGCAGGGCGTACGCCCCGCTCACGTGACGCGATTCATACGTTCGCCCCGCCCCGCACGGCCTGAACGCGCCGCCCGGACGCCCCGCGCGCCGGGCGGTTTCCGTGCTGCCCGGACCAGGGTGGATATGCTGCCGAGTTGTTGTGCGGACCGGACGAGTACGCCCGAAGGGGGGCGGGCCGCTTCCGGACCGACGAGAGCGAGGAGGCGTCCGGGCAGATGGAGACGACGAGTCGGGCAGTCGCGCAGGCGCCGGCCGCGGAGGGCGGACAGCAGGTCCCCTCCGCCCGGCGTACGGTCGACGGCTACCTGCGCGCGCCCTTCCCTTGGTACGGCCTCGACGAGGCCTTCACGGGGCCGCGCTGGCTGATGCAGGTGGGTACGGCGGCCGACGGGGCCGTCGAGCACGGTTCGATCGGGCACGGTGACGAACCGTCCGTGCGGGGCGAGGCGGGCGCCGACGGGGAGCCCCGGGAGAAGTTCGCGGTGGTGGTCACCGTCGCCGCGCAGCCGTCCCGGCGCAGCGCCGACGGTACGGGGCTGCTGGAGGCCACCACGGTGTCCTCGGCGGCCTGGCTGGCCGGGGTGGGGCTGCTGTCCTTCACCTGGCCCGGGCAGATGGACCACAGCCTGCGCGACGACTGGCTGGAGCAGCAGACGGAGACGGCGTGGGCGCTGGCCGACGACCTCGACGGGCCGGACTGGTCGACGCTGTCCCTGCCGGTGGACGGCGTGCCGACGCCGTTCCACTACCGGGAGTCGGAGTTCGGGTGGGTGCTCGCCGGGTCGACCCAGCAGGGCGTGCACGTCGGGGCGTACGGCCGGGGCATGAGCGCGTACGGTCTGGGCTTCGCCCAGATCAAGGACATCGCCTCCTACGCATGACGAAAGGGGCGCCGGTGGACTTCCGGCGCCCCTCTCACCGTAGGGCTCGGGACGTGCTCAGAACTTGTTGCGCGGCGTGATGCCCAGCGACAGGCCCGACAGGCCCCGCTGGCGGCCGCCCAGCTTGCCCGCGATGGCGCGCAGGGCCGCGCCCGCCGGGGAGTCGGGGTCGGTCAGGACGACCGGCTTGCCCTCGTCGCCGCCCTCGCGGAGGCGGACGTCGATGGGGATGTTGCCGAGGACCGGGACCGTCGCGCCGGTGGTGCGGGTCAGGCCGTCGGCGACGAGCTGGCCGCCGCCCGTGCCGAACACGTCCACCATCTCGCCGCAGTGCGGGCAGGGCAGGCCGGACATGTTCTCGACCACGCCGACGATCTTCTGATGGGTCTGCACGGCGATCGAACCGGCCCGCTCGGCCACCTCGGCGGCGGCCTGCTGAGGCGTCGTCACGACCAGGATCTCGGCGTTCGGGACCAGCTGGGCGACGGAGATCGCGATGTCGCCCGTGCCGGGCGGCAGGTCCAGGAGCAGGACGTCCAGGTCGCCCCAGTACACGTCCGCCAGGAACTGCTGGAGCGCGCGGTGCAGCATCGGGCCGCGCCAGACGACCGGCGCGTTGCCCGGGGTGAACATGCCGATGGAGATGACCTTCACGCCGTTCGCGGACGGAGGCATGATCATGTTCTCGACCTGGGTGGGCCGGCCGTCGGCGCCCAGCATGCGCGGCACGCTGTGGCCGTAGATGTCGGCGTCGACGACACCGACCTTCAGGCCGTCGGCCGCCATGGCCGCCGCCAGGTTCACCGTCACCGACGACTTGCCGACGCCGCCCTTGCCGGAGGCGACCGCGTAGACCCGGGTGAGGTTGCCCGGCTTGGCGAAGGGGACCTCGCGCTCGGTCTGGCCGCCGCGCAGCGCCGCCGCCAGCTCCTTGCGCTGCTCGTCGCTCATCACGTCGAGCGTGACGTCGACGCGCGTGACACCCTCGACGCGGGAGACCGCGTCGGTGACACGCTGGGTGATCGTGTCGCGCATCGGGCAGCCCGAGACCGTCAGGTACACGGTGACCGCGACCGCTCCGTCGGCGCCGATCTCCACCGATTTGACCATCCCGAGTTCGGTGATGGGTCGGTTGATCTCGGGGTCGTTCACCGTCGCCAGTGCCTCGCGCACCGCGTCTTCGCTAGCCATAAGGACGATGGTACGGCTCAGTAGCCATGCCGGGGGAAGCCCGTCAGCGGTCGTCTACGTCACGTCCGGGCGACCGGTCCGCCGGGAATACGGCGGGTTCGTGGTGGCCGTTCGTCCGCTCCTCCAGCTCTTTGATCAGGTCCTGCAGCTCGGAGCGGATCCAGTCGCGGGTGGCGACCTCGCCCAGGCCGATGCGCAGCGCGGCGATCTCCCGGGTGAGGTACTCGGTGTCGGCGATGGACCGCTCGTTCTGCTTGCGGTCCTGTTCGAGGTTGACCCGGTCGCGGTCGTCCTGCCGGTTCTGCGCGAGCAGGATCAGCGGTGCCGCGTAGGAGGCCTGCAGGGACAGCATCAGCGTCAGGAAGATGAACGGGTACTCGTCGAACCGCAGATCGTGCGGCGCGGCCACGTTCCACACCACCCACATGATGATGACGACCGTCATCCAGACGATGAACCGACCCGTGCCGAGGAAACGGGCGATCCGCTCCGACAGCCGGCCGAAGGCCTCCGGGTCCCACTCGGGCAGGATCCGCCGCCGTGGCGGGCGCGGCTGGTCGAGCCGGGGCCGGGTGCGGGTGGTGGCGGTGGCCCCGGCGGGGCTGCGGTCGCGGACCGCCTCCCGGCCGCTGTCACGCTCCGGTGCCATGCGGGCCCACCCCCTCCACGCCCTCTTCGAGGTGGAACTCCGTCTCCCGCCAGTCCTCGGGCAGCATGTGGTCCAGTACGTCGTCCACGGTGACCGCGCCGAGCAGCGCCCCCGACTCGTCGACGACGGGCGCCGCGACCATGTCGTACGTGGCGAAGAACCCGGCGACGACGGGCAGCGCCGCGTCCGGGTCGAGCGGCTGCAGGTCCTGGTCGAGCAGCGAGCTGACCAGGGTGTACGGGGGGTCGCGCAGCAGGCGCTGGAAGTGGACGGTGCCCAGGTACTTGCCGGTCGGCGTCTCGTCGGGCGGCCGGCAGACGTAGACCTGCGCGGCGAGCGCGGGGGAGAGGTCGGGGTTGCGGACCCGGGCCAGCGCGTCGGCGACGGTCGCGTCGGGCCGCAGCACGATCGGCTCGGTCGTCATCAGACCGCCCGCGGTGTGCTCCTCGTACGACATCAGGCGCCGCATGTCGGCGGCGTCGGCGGGCTGCATCAGGCTCAGCAGCCGCTCCTGCTCGTCCGTGGGCAGCTCGCCGAGCAGGTCGGCCGCGTCGTCGGGGTCCATGGCCTCCAGGACGTCGGCGGCGCGCTCCTCTTTCAGTTTGCCGAGGATCTCGATCTGGTCGTCCTCCGGCAGCTCCTCCAGGACGTCGGCGAGCCGGTCGTCGTCGAGGGCGGCGGCGACCTCGGCGCGCCGCTTCGGGGACAGGTGGTGCAGCACGTTGGCGAGGTCGGCGGGGCGCAGCTGCTCGAAGGTGGCGAGCAGGTTCTCCGCACCCTGCCCCTGCTCCTCCAGCGAGAACCCGGTGACCTGGGACCACTCGACGGTCAGCGCCTCGCCCTTGGCGCGCCGCAGCGGGCCGCCGCGGCGGCCCTTGCGGACGAAGACGCGGTCGATCTCCCAGTCGCGGCGGGCGGGCAGTTGCTGCACCGACAGGTCGAGCACGGTGACCTCCTCGCCGGTCTCCACGAGGGTGACGCGGCGGTCGAGGAGTTCACCGAAGACGAGGCGTTCGGTGGGCCGCTGCTCGAAGCGGCGGACGTTGAGCACGCCGGTGGTGATGACCTGGCCGGACTCGACGCCGGTGACGCGGGTCATGGGCAGGAAGATGCGGCGGCGGGTGGCGAGTTCGACGACCAGGCCGAGCAGCCGCGGTGGCCGCCGGCCGACGCGGAGCATCACGACGAGGTCCCGTACGCGGCCGACCTGGTCGCCGGTCGGGTCGAAGACGGCGACGCCGGAGAGGTGCGAGACGAAGATCCGCGGGGCGCCGGCTGCCATGGCTGTCGTTCCTTTTCGTACGAGGTGTGCGGTGTTTGCGTTCCTTCTCCCGATTGCCCGCCAGGTCGGGCTTCAGGCTAGCCCGTCCCGATCGGGTCCGCCCTGGTGGGGGGTCCTAACGAGCTGGCTCCGCACCGCCGCGACGACCCCGGTACGCTGCCGTACGCCGTCGTGGACCCCACCAGAAAGGCAGCCTCACCTGTGACTGCGACTTCCCTGGTCCGTACCCGCCGGGTCGCGCTGGCCGGCGCGCTGAGCGTGCTGGCCGTCGCGGGGCTCGCGGGGTGCAGTGAGGATCCGGACGCGGGCACCAACGGGGTCGGCAAGCTGCCCCCGGAGCAGATCCAGAGCCGCACCCAGCGGGCCGCGGCCTCGGTGGCCGCCGTGCACCTGTCGGGGACGGTGGTGGCGGGCGGGGCCACGTACAAGCTGGACATGCGGCTGAAGTCCGGCGGCAGCACCGGTTCCGTCACCGCCGACGGCGCCTCCTTCCAGCTGCTGCGGGTCGGCGAGCAGCTGTACCTGAAGGCCGGCGCGGACTTCTGGACCCACGAGGACGGCAAGGACGGCGACGCCTCCGACACGGCCGCCGCGGACAAGCTGGAGGGCAAGTACGTCAAGGTGCCGCAGGGCGACCCGGCGTACCAGCGCTTCAGCGGCTTCACGGACAAGAACACCCTCCTCGGCAGTCTGCTCACCCTGCACGGCGCCCTCGCCACGGACGGCCACCACGAGCAGGGGGGCGTCCGCACCATCCGCATCACCGGCGACGACGGCTCCGGCGGCACCCTCGACGTGTCCCTGGAGGGGCAGCCGTACCCGCTGCGCCTGGTCCGCGCGGGCGGCGCGGGCACGCTGGTCTTCTCCGACTGGGGCAAGGACTTCGCCGTACAGAAGCCGCCGAAGGGCGAGACCGTCGACTACGGCAAGCAGCTGCCGACGTCCTGAGCCACCGTTACGACCGGGCCCGTTTGCGGCGCTTGAACAGCAGCTTCGGCAGGCCCGCCGGGACCGGCTCGCGCGTCGTCGCCGGCGACGGCAGCGGCGCCTCGGCCAGCGAGCCGTCCGGCAGCGGCAGCGGGGCGCCCGCCGGCTCCAGCCGCAGCACCCGGCACTCCCGCGCCCAGCGCGCCGGCATCGCCTCGCCGTCGGGCGCGTTGAGCCGCTTGCCCTTCAGCTCGGCCACGGCCGCCTGCCACGCCTCGGACTCCGGCGTCAGCTCGGTCACCGTCGCGGTGAAGGTGACCAGCCGGCCCCCCTTGTCCTTGCTGCGGACGGTGACCTCCGCCGAGCCGCCGTCGGCGAGGTGCGCCAGCGGCTGCTCCCCGGGACCGTCGCCGACCAGGCAGGCCGCGCCCTCGTGCCACACATGCCACAGCGCACGCGCGGCGGGGGCACCGGCGCCCCGGACCCAGATGAGACCGGACTTCTTCACGGCCTCCTCGACGAGGGCCTGGTCGAGCAGCTCGCTAGTCATACGCCCAGCCTAACCAGCGGCCCCCGCCACCCCTACAGCCAGCCGTTGCGCTTCAGCGTGCGGTGGATGCCGAGACAGATCACGCCCGTGATCGCCATGATCACCGGGTAGCCGTACTTCCAGTGCGTCTCCGGCATGTAGTCGAAGTTCATGCCGTACACCCCGCACACCATCGTCGGTACGGCGATGATGGCCGCCCACGAGGTGATCTTGCGCATGTCCTCGTTCTGCGCGACGGACGCCTGCGCGAGGTTGGCCTGCAGGATGGAGTTGAGCAGTTCGTCGAAGCCGATGACCTGCTCCTGGACGCGGGCCACGTGGTCGGCGACGTCCCGGAAGTACTTCTGGATGTCGGGGTCGATCAGCCGCATCGGCCGCTCGCTCAGCAGCTGCATCGGCCGCAGCAGCGGCGACACCGCGCGCTTGAACTCCAGGATCTCCCGCTTCAGCTGGTAGATCCGCCCGGCGTCGGTGCCGCGCGGGGTGCCCTTGCGGCCCGGCGAGAACACCTCGGTCTCGACCTCGTCGATGTCGTCCTGCAGCGCGTCGGCGACCGCGATGTAGCCGTCGACGACGTGGTCGGCGATGGCGTGCAGCACCGCCGAGGGGCCCTTGGCGAGCAGCTCGGGGTCGTCCTGGAGGCGGTGGCGCAGCGCCCGCAGGGAGCCCTGTCCGCCGTGCCGGACGGTGATGAAGAAGTCCCGGCCGGTGAAGCACATGACCTCGCCGGTCTCCACGACCTCGCTGCTGGCGGTGAGTTCGTCGTGGTCGACGTAGTGGACCGTCTTGAAGACGGTGAACAGCGAGTCGTCGTAGCGCTCCAGCTTCGGCCGCTGGTGCGCCTGCACGGCGTCCTCCACGGCCAGCGGGTGCAGCCCGAACTCGGCGGCGATCCCGGCGAATTCGGCCTCGGTCGGCTCGTGCAGGCCGATCCACACGAAGCCGCCGTCGCGGCGCACCTCGCGCATCGCCTGCTGCGGGCTGACCGGGCCGGTGCACTCGATGCGGGCGCCGTCGCGGTAGACGGCGCAGTCGACGACGGCGGACGGCCTGCCGGGGGTGCGGGTGCCGGCGTAGGCGCCGGTGTCCTGGGCCGGGCCCCGGCGGGGGTCCTTGCGCAGGGAGACGCGGGCGGGACGGACCACTGCGCGCAGGTCGCGGATCATCGACATGGGCGGGCTCCTTCGCATCGGGCAGCGAAGGCGTCGGTCACCCACGGCGGGTGGAACTACCCGGAATGAGGACGTCCTGGATGCGGATGTTTGGCGCGTCCACAAAGCGGGGAGCACCGCACCGTCGCGGTGGCGAGCTTCGCTACTGATTCAGATCACAGACAGATCAGGCAAGACGAAACGAAGTGCTCTTCCGCGTGAAGACGCGAGCCAGGAGGTCGGCAGGCGAGGCCAGAGCCGGAACAGCTACATCAGCAGCCGGAAGAGCGAGTGGTACTGCACGGTCGACTTCGATCCATGACAGCCCCACCTCCTCCGGCCGGTCCCTCGTAAGGGACGATCCAATCCCGTCAGGGAGTCTTCGGCGTCGGGGCAAAGATCGCGACGCTTCTGCGTGCTGCCCCGAACCACCGGCCCAGAGTATCAGTCGGCCACGGTGTCAAGGTGCGGCTTTGCCTGGTACTGGCGAGTTCTATGCTCGCCGCATGGCAGATGTTCTTCCTCTGGTCGAGGCCCGGTTGCGCACCGCGCTGGGCGAACCGGACGCGCGCGCCGCGGTCACCTTCCTCGGCACCGACCGCATCGAGGTGCTCCGCTTCCACGAGGGGGACGTCGTGCGCTACGCCACCCTCGGCATGTCCGCCCAGCCGATGGCGGACCCCACCGCGATGCTCGCCGACCCCGTGAAGGGGCCGCGCGCCGAGCTGCTGCTGTCGGTGCGCGCCGGGGCCGCCGACACCGACAAGGTGCTCCGCCCGCTCGCCGTGCTGGCCGCGTCCCCGCAGGTGGAGGGCGTGGTCGTGGCGCCCGGCGCCTCGCTGGACGTGGGCGGGCCGCTGTGGCCTGGCGCCCCGTTCACCTCCGTGCTGGTGGCCGAGCCGGGCGGCCTGGTGGAGGACCTGGAGCTGGACGCGCCGCTGGACCCGGTGCGCTTCCTGCCGCTCCTGCCGATGACCCCGAACGAGGCCGCCTGGAAGCGCGTGCACGGCGCGCAGGCCCTCCAGGAGCGGTGGCTGACGCACGGGACGGACCTCCGGGACCCGTCCCGCAGGTCCGTCCCGCTGGAGTGAGCAAGGTCACCAACCGCTCGGCGGCGGGCCCTAGTTGGCGAAGACGCCGACCCCGTCCTCGGTGGCGTGCCGCGGTTCGAGCACCTCGGCCTCGTGCGTGAGGGCCTTCCGCCGTACGACGACCACGAGCGCGCCGACGACCGCGGTGACCGCGGCGACCACGAACGGGATGTGGACGTCGGTCCACTCCTCGATCTTCGGGGCGAAGTAGGGCGCCGCCGCCGCGGCGAACCAGCGCACGAAGTTGTACCCGGCGCTGGCCACCGGGCGCGGCGCGGCGGAGACCCCCAGCGCCAGCTCGGTGTACACGGTGTTGTTCACGCCGATGAACGCGCCCGACAGGATCGTGCAGACGACGGCGGTGGCGTGGTCGCCGTAGCCGAGGACGAGGACGTCCGCCGCGAGCAGCAGCAGCGAGCCGCCGAGCACCGTCAGCGAGCCGAACCCTGCCTGCGCGCGCGGCGCGACGATCACCGAGAACACCGCGAGCAGCACGCCCCAGGCGAAGAACACCGCACCCGACCGGTACGGGGTCATGTCCAGCACGAACGGCGTGAAGGCCAGCACGGTGAAGAACGTGTAGTTGTAGAAGAACGCCGAGACGGCGGCCGAGGCGAGTCCGCCGTGGCCGAGCGCCCTCAGCGGGTCCAGCAGCGAGGTCTTCCGCGCGGGCTTCGGCTGCTCCTTCAGGAACGCCGTGATGCACAGGAACCCGACCGCCATCAGGAACGCCGTGCCGAAGAACGGGTAGCGCCAGCTGGCGTCGCCGAGCAGCGCGCCCAGCAGCGGGCCGCACGCCATGCCGAGGCCGAGGGCGGACTCGTAGAGCAGGATCGCCGCCGCGCTGCCTCCCGCCCGTCGCCCGCCACCACCCTTGTCCGACGCGCTGCGCGCGGCCCCTATGGGATTCGCGGCGCCGACGATGACCGCGAGGGCGGTGGAGACGAACAGGGCGTTGCCGAGGCCCCAGCCGGCCCGGAAGCCGACCAGTTCGCCGACGGAGCCGGAGGTTCCGGCGAGGCCCGCGAAGACCACGACGAGCGCCAGGCCCGCCAGCAGGGTCCTGCGGCCGCCGATGCGGCTGGAGACGAAGCCGGTGACGAGCATCGCGATCGCGGTGATCAGGAAGTACGACGTGAAGAGCAGCGAGACCTGGCTCGGCGTCACCTCCAGGCCCCGGGCGATCGACGGCAGGATCGGGTCGACCAGCCCGATGCCCATGAAGGCGACGACGGACGCGCCGGCGGTGGCCCAGACCGCCTTGGGCTGCCGCAGGATGCCGCCGGCACCCGCGTCGAAGGGATCCAATGTCTTCTCCCGTCAGTCGGTCGGTACACGGTCAGTTAGATGCGCTAATAAATGTAGATTACATCTAAGTGGGTCCGGGGGTCATGGTTCCGTCCAGACGGGTGATCGTCCTTGACGGGACGCGGCAGGGGTAGGACCGTGGAGCCCTATGAGGGGCGAACCCAGTTGCCCGAAGTGTGGTGGCCGGGTCAGGGCTCCCGGCCTCTTCGCCGATTCCTGGCAGTGCGATGTGCACGGCACCGTGTATCCGCTGCAGCCCGTGATCCCGCCCAGCGTCGAGGCCCTCAGCGTGGTGGTGCACCGCACCCGGGTCCCGGTGTGGATGCCGTGGCCGTTGCCGGTCGGCTGGCTGTTCACCGGCGTGGCGTACGCGGGGGACGACCGCAGCGGCGGCCGCGCCACGGTCGTGGCGTGCAGCGGCCCCGGCCCGCTCGGCGGTGTCGGCGAGCTGATCATCGTCGCCGAGGAACTCGGCGTCGGCCTCGGCGCGCGCTACGCCGGGATCGACGGACCCGACCCCGGGCCGTACCTGGACGTCGAGAAACCCGCGCAGACCAAGGTCCTGGCCGCCGGCCGCCCCACTCCGCTCTGGCTCGTCTCCAAGACGCCGGACGACCGCGCGGTGTTCGCGGGGGAGGCGCTCGGGATGTGGCTGTGGGCGGTGGTCTGGCCCCAGCAGTCGGGGCTGCTGCTCTACGACGAGCTGGTGCTGACCGACCTGCGGGACGCGGGGGCGGAGATCGAGCTGGTGCCGTGCGGGGCGCTGTCGCCGCGCCTGCTCAAGCCGTGACGTCCACCGCCCGCGGAACGGCTGTGACGTCCACCCTCCGCGGAACGGCCGTGACGCCCGCCGCCCGCGCCCCCTCGATGTAAGGGGCGCTGCTCTGTGCGGGTGTGACAGAGGGGTCCGGAAATCCGGTTATCCTTGGGTGTCCCTTCCGTACCGTCACCGCTGGAGTCCGCGTCGTGCGCATCGATCTGCACACCCACTCCACCGCGTCCGACGGTACGGACACCCCGGCCGAGCTGGTGCGCAACGCCGCCGCCGCCGGACTGGACGTCGTCGCGCTGACCGACCACGACACCACCCGCGGGCACGCCGAGGCCCAGGCCGCGCTGCCCGAGGGGCTGACACTGGTCACCGGCGCCGAGCTGTCCTGCCGTATCGACGGGATCAGCATGCACATGCTGGCCTACCTCTTCGACCCCGCCGAGCCCGCCCTGCTCGCCGAGCGCGAGCTGGTGCGCGACGACCGGGTGCCGCGGGCCCGGGGCATGGTGGCCAAGCTGAACGAACTGGGCGTGCCGGTCACCTGGGAGCAGGTCGCGCGGATCGCCGGCGACGGCTCCGTGGGGCGGCCGCACGTCGCCACCGCGCTCGTCGAGCTGGGCGTCGTACCGACCGTGAGCGACGCCTTCACGCCCGAGTGGCTGGCCGACGGCGGCCGGGCGTACGTCGAGAAGCACGAGACCGACCCGTTCGAGGCGATCCGGCTGGTCAAGGGCGCGGGCGGGGTCACCGTCTTCGCGCACCCGGGCGCGAGCAAGCGCGGGCGCACGGTGCCGGAGGCCGCGATCGCCGAGATGGCCGCCGCCGGCCTGGACGGCATCGAGGTCGACCACATGGACCACGACGAGCCGACCCGGGCCCGGCTGCGCGGGCTCGCCAAGGAGCTGGGCCTGCTGGTGACGGGCTCCTCCGACTACCACGGCAGCCGCAAGACCTGCGCGCTCGGCGAGTACACCACCGACCCCGAGGTCTACGGCGAGATCACCCGGCGGGCGACCGGCGCGTTCCCCGTCCCCGGCACCGGCGGATTCTGAGGCGCGCCTCCGCACGCCCACGCACGCCGTGGGTGCGCCGCCGCGCGCCCCCGCACGCCGTCCCTTTTCACGCTCTCTTCTCCTGCAAGGCCCTCATGTTCGACGTCGCTGTCTTCGGCTCTCTCTTTTTGACCCTGTTTGTCATCATGGATCCCCCTGGGATCACCCCGATCTTCATCGCCCTGACCGGCGGCCGGCCCGCCCGTGTGCAGAAGCGGATGGCGTTCCAGGCCGTCTGCGTGGCGGGCGGGGTGATCACCGTGTTCGGTCTGCTCGGCCACCAGATCCTGAACTACCTGCACGTCTCCGTGCCCGCGCTGATGATCGCGGGCGGGCTGCTGCTCCTGCTCATCGCGCTCGACCTGCTCACCGGCAAGACCGACGAGCCGAAGCAGACCAAGGACGTCAACGTCGCCCTCGTCCCGCTCGGCATGCCGCTGCTGGCCGGGCCCGGCGCGATCGTGTCCGTGATCCTCGCTGTGCAGAAGGCCGACAGCGCGGCCATGCAGGTGTCGGTGTGGACGGCGATCCTCGCGATCCACGTCGTGCTGTGGCTGGTCATGCGCTACTCGCTGCTGATCATCCGCGTCATCAAGGACGGCGGGGTCGTCCTGGTGACCCGGCTCGCGGGCATGATGCTCTCCGCGATCGCCGTGCAGCAGATCATCAACGGCGTCACCCAGGTGATCCAGGGCAGCTGAGCCCGCGGAAACGGCCCGCGGACACGAACAGGGCCCCGGACGGCAGTGCTGCCGTACGGGGCCCTGAAGCTTCTTCCGGAGATCCGCTGTTACGAGGCCGAGGCCTCGGCCGGACGGATCCACAGCCGCTGTCCGATCGCGGCGGCCTGCTGGACGATCCGGTTGACGGAGGCGGCGTCCACGACGGTGGTGTCCACGGGCGTACCGTCGACGTCGTCGAGTCGCATGATTTCGAAGCGCATGAGTGCTTCCCCCTTCCTCTCGTGTTCCGTATGAGTCAACCGTGGGCGTGTTACAAACATTCCCTACGCTAAAGAAATTTTTCGAACGACTAATTACTAGCGAGTAAGGGGTCCGGGCGTGCACGCTGCGGGACCGAAAGGGACCGGTTGTGTTCGCAGCGTGACCAACGGGACAATGGAGGCGATGAACGACGACCTCGCGGCCCTGGCCGCCCGTATCGACCGCACGAACGAGCTGCTGCAGCGCATGCTC
Organism: Streptomyces griseosporeus; assembly: GCF_014656055.1. GTDB lineage: Bacteria > Actinomycetota > Actinomycetes > Streptomycetales > Streptomycetaceae > Streptomyces > Streptomyces griseosporeus. Next base: position 636,223 of record NZ_BNBR01000003.1, on the reverse strand, counting down.
GCCGAGGTGGCCAAGACACCCTCCACCCATGCGATCTTCGTCGACGCGGGCTATCTCTACGCCGCCGCGGGACGTCTCGTCGCCGGCACCGAGGACCGCCGCGCCTTCGACCTGGACGCCGAGGGCCTGATCGAGGCCCTCATCGACCGGGCCCGCACGATCTTCGCGGACAGCAGACTGCTCCGCGTCTACTGGTACGACGGCGCCCGGCGCCGCATCCACACCGCCGAGCAGCAGTCCATCGCCGAACTGCCCGACGTCAAGGTCCGCCTCGGCAACCTCAACGCCAACAACCAGCAGAAGGGCGTCGACTCACTGATCCGCTCCGACCTGGAGTCCCTCGCCCGCCACCGCGCGATCAGCGACGCGGCCCTCCTCGGCGGCGACGAGGACCTGGTGTCGGCGGTGGAGGCGGCCCAGGGGTACGGCGCCCGCGTCCACCTGTGGGGCATCGAGGCGCCGGAGGGCCGCAACCAGGCCGAGCCACTGCTGTGGGAGGTCGACAGCCAGCGCACCTTCGACCTCGACTTCTTCAAGCCGTACGTCTCCCGGCGCACCCCCGCCACCTACGAGGGCGCCACCGCCGCCCGGCCGACCCGCGAGGACGTCCGCTTCGTCGGTGCCCAGATCGCCGCGAAGTGGCTGGCCGCCCGGGGCCGCGAGTCCCTCGGCGACCTGCTGCCCGGCCACCCCTACCTGCCCGGCTCCGTCGACCAGGACCTGCTCGTGGAGGCCGAGGGCATGCTCCAGTACTCACTGCGGGGCCAGGCCGACCTGCGGCGGGCGCTCAGGGACGGGTTCTGGGAGCACCTGGAGACGCGGCTCTAGCAGCAGGCCCGCTCAGCTGACGCTGTCCCAGAAGTCCGCCAGCGCCCGGGCCGTGGGCAGGGGCTGGTCCACGTTGGGGGAGTGCTCCGCACCCGGGACGATCGTCCGGTGCGCCCGCAGCCGCAGCGCCATCTCGTCGAGCAGCGGCACCGGCCAGGCGTCGTCACGGACGCCCGAGAGCACGTGGAACGGCAGCGGTACGGCGGCCAGTTCCGCGACACGGTCCGGCTCGGTGCACAACTGGCGCCCCGTCGCCACGAGTTGCGCGGGCCGCGTGTTCAGGAAGCGGGCCCGCAGCTGGGGCAGGTCACCGATGCCGCGGGCCGGGCCGCCGACCTCCTCCGGCGGGCCCATCGCCAGGATCGCCTCCCACACCTCCTCCATGGACATCACCGCGAGCGCGTCCCGCAGCAGCTTCACCCGCTGCTGCTGCCCGTCGGAGACCTGGGCCGGGCCCGACGCCATCAGGGTGAACGACCGGAACGGGGTGTGGTCCAGCAGCACCGCGGACCGCGTGATCTGCCCGCCCAGCGAATGCCCGAGCAGGTGCACGGGGCCGCCGGCCTCCAGCGCGGCGACCTGGGCGAGCACGTCCAGCGCCAGTTCCCGCCGGGAGTAGGCCGACTCGTCGTCGGCGGGCCCGTCCGACTCGTTCTGCCCGCGCCCGTCCACGGCCACGGTCCGGTACCCGCGGGCCGCGAGCGGGCCCTGCATCAGCCCGAAGTCCTCCTTGCTGCCGGTGAACCCCGGCACCAGCAGCGCGACACCCCGCTCGGGCACCCCGTCGGGCACGGGCATGTCGACGACGGCGAACGCACCGCGGGCCGTGCGCAGCCGGTGGGCGCGGGCGCCCGGGGGCGGGGCGAAGGGGAGTGGGGTGGTCACGGGGTGAGGGTAGCGGGGCCGTCCCGGGTACGCCGAAGACCCGGCCCCCCTGAGGGGACCGGGCCTTCGGGTCATCCGTGAGCCGGGCGGGATCAGCCCTCCGCGGACTCCGTGGCGGCCGCGGCGACCTTGCGGGTCCGGCGCGCCTTCGGCTTGGCCTCGGCGCCGTCGACCGGCTCCGCCGCCGCGGACTTGCGGGTGCGACGCGGCTTGGCCTCCGCGGGCTCCTGCGTGGCCTGGGCCGGGATACCGGCGGTGACCGGCTCGGCGGCGGTGGCCTTGCGGGTGCGGCGGGTTTTCGGCTTGGCCTCGGTGGCGTCGGCGGTGGCCTCGGCCGTGTCGACGGTCGCCGCGGTCTTGCGGGTGCGGCGTGCCTTGGGCTTGGCCTCGGTGGCCTCGGCCGTGTCGGCGGCCGCTTCCGCTGCCGGGGCTGCCTCGGTGGGCGCCGCGGTCTTGCGGGTGCGGCGCGTCTTCGGCTTCGCCTCGGTGGCCTCGGCGGTGTCGACGGCCGTCTCGGCCGCGGCCTCCGCTGCCGGGGCCTTGGCCGCCGTCTTGCGGGTCCGGCGCGGCTTGGCCTCGACGGCCTCGGCGTCGGTCGCCGCCGCCGTCTCGGCGGTCGCCGCGGTCTTGCGGGTGCGGCGCGCCTTGGGCTTCGCCTCGGTGGCCTCGACGGTGTCGACGGCTGCTTCCGCCGCCTCGGCCGTCTCCGTGGTCGCCGCGGTCTTGCGCGTACGGCGGGTCTTCGGCTTGGCCTCGGTCGCCTCCGCCGTGTCGGCGGCCGCCTCGGCGGGGGCCGCCGTCTTGCGGGTGCGGCGCGTCTTCGGCTTGGCCTCGGTGGCGTCCGCGGTGCCCTCGGCCGTGTTCACGGCCGTCTCGCCGGCCTCGGCGGGCGTCTCCGCCGTCGCGGCGGTCTTGCGGGTACGGCGGCGCGGGGCGGCGGCCGGGGCCTCGGGCTCCGCCGGAGCCTCGGGAGCCTGCGCGGCCTCGGTCTGCGGGGCCTCGGGGGCCTCCGCCGACTTGCGGGTGCGGCGGCGGCGCGGCTTGGCCGGGGCCTCCGACGCGGCGTCGGCGTCCAGCGCGGCGCCCTCGGAGGCCGCGACCGCGGTCGCCACGGGCTCCGCGTCGACGGCCGCCGGGCCGGCCTCGGCCTGCGCCGGGGCGGTCTCGGTCACCGGCGTGACGGCCGCCTCGGCGGTCTGCGCCGCCGTGGCCGACGCTCCGCCGCGCGTACGGCGACGGCGGCGCAGGGTGCGCGGAGCCGTGTCCGTCTCGTCCGCGGCGGCGGGTGCCTGCTCGGTGGCGGCGGGCGCCTGCTCGGTGGCCGGCGACGCGTCCAGCGGCGTACCGCCACGGGTACGGCGGCGACGGCGCGGCGTACGGCTGCGCTCGCGCTCCTCCGTACGGGTCCCGGTGCGGGCCTCGGGACGGCCACCGCGACCGCGGCCGCCACGGCCACCGCGTCCGCCGGGCTCGCCCAGGTCCTCCAGCTCCTCGGCGTCCAGGCCGGCCCGGGTGCGCTCGGAGCGCGGCAGGGTGCCCTTCGTGCCCTCGGGGATGCCGAGGTCGGAGAAGAGGTGCGGAGAGCTGGAGTACGTCTCGACCGGGTCGTTGAAGTCCAGCTGCAGCGCCTTGTTGATCAGCTGCCAGCGCGGGATGTCGTCCCAGTCGACGAACGTGATCGCCGTACCCTTGGCGCCCGCGCGGCCGGTGCGGCCGACGCGGTGCAGGTACGTCTTCTCGTCCTCCGGGGACTGGTAGTTGATGACGTGCGTGACGCCCTCGACGTCGATGCCGCGCGCGGCGACATCGGTGCAGACGAGGACGTCCACCTTGCCGTTGCGGAAGGCGCGCAGCGCCTGCTCGCGGGCGCCCTGGCCGAGGTCGCCGTGGACCGCGCCGGCGGCGAACCCGCGGTTCTGGAGCTGCTCGGCGATGTCGGCGGCGGTGCGCTTGGTACGGCAGAAGATCATCGCCAGTCCGCGGCCCTCGGCCTGCAGGATCCGGGCGACCATCTCCGGCTTGTCCATGTTGTGCGCGCGGTAGACGAACTGCTTGATGTTCGCGACCGTGACGCCCTCGTCGTCCGGCGCGGTGGCGCGGATGTGCGTGGGGCGGTTCATGTAGCGGCGGGCGAGACCGATGACCGCGCCCGGCATGGTCGCCGAGAACAGCATGGTCTGGCGCCTGGCCGGCAGCATGTCGATGATCTTCTCGACGTCGGGCAGGAAGCCCAGGTCGAGCATCTCGTCGGCCTCGTCGAGGACGAGGGACTTGATGTGCTTCAGGTTCAGCTTCTTCTGGCCCGCGAGGTCCAGGAGCCGGCCCGGGGTGCCGACGACCACGTCGACGCCCTTCTTCAGGGCCTCGACCTGGGGCTCGTAGGCGCGGCCGCCGTAGATCGCGAGCACGCGCACGTTGCGGACCTTGCCCGCGGTGAGGAGGTCGTTGGTGACCTGCGTGCACAGTTCGCGCGTGGGGACGACGACGAGCGCCTGCGGCGCGTCGGTGAGGTCCTCGGGGGCGGCGCGGCCCGCCTCCACGTCGGCGGGGACGGTCACGCGCTCCAGGAGCGGAAGACCGAAGCCGAGGGTCTTGCCCGTGCCGGTCTTGGCCTGGCCGATGACGTCCGTGCCGGCGAGGGCGACGGGGAGGGTCATCTCCTGGATGGGGAAGGGAGTCGTGATGCCGACGGCCTCCAGGGCCTCGGCGGTCTCGGGCAGGATCCCGAGGTCTCGGAACGTCGTAGTCAGGGTGGATCAGCCTCTTCTGTGTGCGCGGTGCGAGGCGAGCGCGGGGGTCTTTGACGGACCGTGCCGGGGACGTCGGCTGCCTTACGGGCGAACCACCAGGGCAAGCCGTATGACACGGGACCTCTTCCGACGCTCTAGCGCTCGTACCGCTGAGGGTGTCCCCCTCCGGTGTCCGTACGCACTGTGCCGTAGGGCCGGGAGGGCTTGTCGGGTCGGAGCCGATCGGGCCACCGACCGGGCATCCTCATACGTGCGGCCCGTCGACATACTCGGCAGGCGCATTACCACCATACCCCGGATTCCCGCACACGCGATGGCCGAATCGGTCACGTTGTGGGCGCCGCAGTGCTCGGGTATGCCGTCACGTCGTCGTGGTCACACTGATTGACCAGGGACTTCCCAGGGGCGGCGGGCGGGCTATTGTGCGCTTCATGACGACGTCTGACAAGCCTGACAACGACCCCGGGGCGGCCCCGGCCGGGACCACCGGAGCCGCGGGAGCGACCGGAGCGACCGGGTCCACCGGAGTGGCCGCGCGGGACTGGGCGACCGCGTCCGCCGACCCGCAGTACCGGGCCGCGGTCGTGGACCTGCTCGGCGCGCTCGCGTACGGCGAGCTGGCGGCGTTCGAGCGGCTCGCGGAGGACGCCAAGCTGGCGCCGACGCTGGAGGACAAGGCCGAGCTGGCGAAGATGGCGTCGGCCGAGTTCCACCACTTCGAGCGGCTGCGCGACCGGCTCACCGAGATCGGTGAGGACCCCACCCTGGCGATGGAGCCGTTCGTCGCCGCGCTGGACGGCTTCCACAAGCAGACGGCGCCGTCGGACTGGCTGGAGGGCCTGGTCAAGGCGTACGTCGGCGACTCCATCGCCAGCGACTTCTACCGTGAGGTCGCCGCGCGGCTGGACTCCGACACCCGCTCGCTGGTGCTGGCCGTCCTCGACGACACCGGGCACGCCGGCTTCGCCGTGGACCGGGTGCGCGCCGCGATCGACGCCGACCCGCGCGTGGGCGGGCGGCTCGCGCTGTGGGCGCGGCGGCTGATGGGCGAGGCGCTGTCGCAGTCGCAGCGCGTGGTCGCCGACCGGGACGCGCTGTCGACGATGCTCGTCGGCGGCGTCGCCGACGGCTTCGACCTCGCCGAGGTCGGCAAGATGTTCTCCCGCATCACCGAGGCCCACACGAAGCGCATGGCGGCCCTGGGCCTGGCGGCCTGAGGCCACCTGCTCCGACGCCGAACGGGGGACGGGCCTCGCGGGGTTCGCCCGGGGTGCGGGCCTTGCGGGATCTGCTTGGAGGGCGGGCTCGGCGGTCTCCGCCCGGAGTGCGGGCTCGCGGCGTCCGCTCGGGGGCCGGCTGGGCCGCGTCCGCCCAGAGTGCGCGCCTTGCGGCGTGCGCTCGGAGGGCTGGCCGCGCAGGCGTCCGTTCGGAGCACGGGCTCGGCGGCGTCCGCCCCGAGCGCGGGCCTCGCCCGGTCCGGTGCGGCGAGAGGGTCGGCCGCGGCGCGTGGTGGACGGGGACCTTGCGGACGCTGATCAGCGCCATCTGTCCCGGCGCCGCCCGGCTCTTCCTTCGCCCGGCCCACCTGGGGGCTTCACCTCGGTCGGTGGGCTGGGGGGTGTCGCGGTGGGCGGACCGGGCGGTGCGGCGGGTGGTGCCGCAGGTGTGCCCGGGGGAATTGTGACCGCATCGGCCGGACGCTCCGGCGTGGGCGCGCCGCCCGTCGGCGCTGTGCCGGAGGCGTGGGCCGTCGGTGTCGTACCGGAGCCCCGGGCCGTGGGTGCCGTGCCGGAGCCGCCGGCCGTCGGTGTCGTACCGGAGCCCCGGGCGGTCGGTGTCGTACCGGAGGCCCGGGCCGGCTGTCCGCCCGGCGTGCTCGGGGGCGGTGTCGCCGACGCGCCCGGGGGTGTCGTACCGGCGTGTTCTGGTGACTGCTCGCCGGGGCCGTTCGGGGTTACGCCGGGGCCGACCGGCGGAGTCTTCCCGCGGGGCGCAGCAGCAGGGAGAGGGACGCGGAGGAGACGATCGCCGCGCCGACCAGGCTCAGGGCGGCGTTGCCGGGGCCCAGCGCGCTGTGGGTGACGAAGTCGCCGAAGAGCGCTCCGGCGACCCCCGTCGCGAGCACCAGGGGGCGGGCGGGCAGCCGGTGCGCCAGCCGGTGCAGGGCCGCCCAGGACAGGACGAGGCCGAGCACAGCGGAGCCGAGCGCTTCCAAGATCATGTCGGGTCCCTCCCACACGGCCGGACGGTGCGCCGACGCGGCGCCCCGGTCGTAGCCCGTCATACCCGTGACCTGCGGAATGCAATCCTCCCCTGTGGGGGACTTGTGCGCCGTCCGTGGAGAAAACACGCGGAAGGGCCCGGCGGTGTCACGAGGGGTGACACCGCCGGGCCCTTCTCTCTGTCCGCGTGCCTGCTTACAGCGCGCCGAAGCCCACCTTGCGCGGGGCCGGCTCGCCGAGCTCGACGTACGCGAGGCGGTCGGCCGGGACCAGGATCTTGCGGCCGTGCTCGTCCACGAGGCTCAGCAGCGCCGACTTACCGGCCAGTGCCTCGGACACCGCCCGCTCGACCTCCTCGGCAGTCTGACCGCTCTCCAGAACGATCTCGCGGGGCGCGTGCTGCACGCCGATCTTGACCTCCACGGCTATGTCCCTCCGACGGTCAGTGAAGTGCGCGACCTTCCGCGCCGTACCCAGCACACATTAGCCCGGTGAGGGGATGTGCACGCTCCGCGCCAGCACGCCAGGAGCGAACACCGCGCGGGAACAAATGCCCGGCACGCCCCCACGGCCGATCGCGGTCAGTGCTGCTGCTGCTCGTTCCCGTGCAGCGGGAAGCCGGCGATGCCGCGCCAGGCCAGCGACGCCAGCAGCTGCACCGCCTCGTCCCGCGGGACGCTCCGGTCGCTGTGCAGCCACGCGCGCGCCACCACCTGGGCGAGACCGCCGAGGCCGGAGGCGAGCAGCATCGACTCGGCGCGCGAGAGTCCGGTGTCCTCGGCGATGACGTCGCAGATCGCCTCGGCGCACTCGTTGGTGACCTTGTCGACGCGCTCGCGCACCGCGGGCTCGTTCGTCAGGTCCGACTCGAACACCAGACGGAACGCGCCGCCGTCGTCCTCGACGTACGCGAAGTAGGCGTCCATGGTCGCCCGTACGCGCTGCTTGTTGTCGGTCGTCGACGCCAGCGCGTTGCGCACGGACTGGATCAGCGCCTCGCAGTGCTGGTCCAGCAGGGCGAGGTAGAGGTCGAGCTTGCCCGGGAAGTGCTGGTAGAGCACCGGCTTGCTGACGCCGGCGCGCTCGGCGATGTCGTCCATCGCGGCGGCGTGGTAGCCCTGCGCCACGAAGACTTCCTGGGCGGCGCCCAGCAGCTGGTTCCGTCGGGCACGGCGCGGCAGGCGCGTGCCTCGCGGGCGTGCCGCCTCTGTCTGCTCGATGGCTGTCACGCCGCCTCCCAAAGTCGTCCACATGCGGTGTGCGCCGCGCCGCCATCGTACTTTTCGGTAACCCGGCTGCGCGCGGTGCGAGCGCAGAATTTCACGGACCGGACGGTGGCGAAAGTCGTGCGGAGGGTTTGAAAGCGGGGCCAAGCGGGCAAAAGAAGGCCTCTTTCCTGCTCAGCGGGGTGCCGACGGTGATCGCCGGCTCCGACCGCGTCGACCGGGACGCAGCGGCGCCACGGCGGTGACCGCGGCGATGGGCCGACGGCGTCAGCGGTAGTCGTCCTCGTCGAGGGAGACCACGCGCGTCTGTTCGACCAGATCGGCCTCGTTCGCCCGCGCCGGGTCCACGATGTCGAGCGGGTCGTCGCGGTGCGGCGCGACGTCCGCGTGCTGCTCGGCGGCGTCGTTCTCGGGGGCCTCGACGCCGAACTCGGGGGTGTCGCGCTCGTCGAGCTCCTCGAAGGTCTCCGGGTCGGTGGGGTCGATTGCCATGGGTGGGCTCCCTTCCTACGAACGTCCCTGAAGCAGGGGTCACACGCGGGTGCCCTCTTTATGAGCGTAGGAGACACCCGATACGGACGCTATGCCATGCGGCCACGTCCCCGAGGGGCGACGGGCCGGGCTCCCTGGGGGGTTCCCCTCGCCGCTGTCGTACCCCTGTGATGGCGAACACGTGAACCAGTGCGTGATCGTCTCGTAACATTGCCGCATGTCTTCGACCGAGCTGCCGTCCGTGCCGCCCACCGACCTCGCACCGAAGGCGGCGCCCGTCCGGGTCGCGGACGGCGAGCGGCTGACGTCGGTCGGACTGCCGGGCATCACCCTGACGGTGCGGTCGAGGCGCCCCGCGCGCGAGGGGCTGCCGCCCGCGCTGTACGTCCACGGGCTCGCCGGTTCCTCGCAGAACTGGTCCTCCCTGATGGCCGAACTGGACGGTGTCGTCGACAGCGAGGCGCTCGACCTGCCGGGCTTCGGCGACTCCCCGCCCCCGGACGACGGCGACTACTCGATCACCGGGCACGCGCGTGCCGTGATCCGCTACCTGGACGCCTCCGGCCGCGGCCCCGTGCACCTCTTCGGCAACTCCCTCGGCGGCGCCGTGTGCACGCGCGTGGCCGCGCTCCGCCCCGACCTGGTCCGTACGCTCACCCTCGTCTCGCCCGCCCTGCCGGAACTGCGCGTCCAGCGCACCGCCGTACCGACCGCGCTCATCGGCATGCCGGGCGTGGCCGCGCTGTTCACGCGCCTCACCCGGCAGTGGACGGCCGAGCAGCGCGTCCGCGGCAGCATGGCGCTCTGTTACGGCGACCCCTCCCGGGTGACGCCGGAGGCGTTCCGGTACGCGGTGGAGGAGCTGGAGCGGCGGATGCAACTGCCGTACTTCTGGGACGCGATGGTGCGCTCCGCGCGCGGAGTGGTGAACGCCTACACCCTCGGCGGCCAGCACAGTCTGTGGCGGCAGGCCGAGCGCGTCCTCGCCCCGACACTCCTCATCTATGGTGGCCGGGACCGGCTCGTCGGCTTCCGCATGGCCGCGCGGGCCGCCCGCGCCTTCCGGGACAGCCGCCTGCTGGCGCTGCCGGACGCCGGGCACGTGGCCATGATGGAGTATCCCGAGACGGTCGCCATGGCCTTCCGGGACCTGCTGGCGGACACCACCGCCTCCGGCGCCGACCGCGCGGACGGCGTGGCCGAGGCCGCCGAGCCCGTGACCCAGGGGAGCTGAGACACGACGTGGGACGCCACAGCAGGCGTGGGCCCGCTCCGAAGAGCGCGCCAGGGGGCAGTGACGCGGGGGCGGCACGGGGGACGGCGGCACCGTCGCCGTCGGCGAGACCGGCGGAGCCGGCGCCTTATGGCTACGGCGGCCCGGGACCTGCTGCCGGACCCGTACCCGGACCCGTACCGGGTCAGGGCACGCCGCGCTTCCCTGACGGCACGCCGGCGCATGGCGTGCCCCGGGTTCCGGGTGGGGGTTTCCCCGACGGGACTCCGGCTCGGGGTGTGCCGAGGCTTCCGGACGGGACACCGGCGCATGGCGTGCCGCGGGTGTCTGGTGGGGGTTTCCCCGACGGGACTCCGGCTCGGGGTGTGCCGAGGCTTCCGGACGGGACGCCGGCGCATGGCGTGCCGCGGGTGTCTGGTGGGGGTTTCCCCGAGGGGGCTCCGGCTCGGGGTGTGCCGAGGCTTCCCGATGGCACCCCCGCGCACGGCTTCCCGAGCGTCCCCCGTGGGGGTTTCCCTGAAGGCACTCCCGCGCACGGCGTCCCGCGTGTTCCCCGCGCGGGCTTTCCCCAAGGCGCCCCCGCTCAGGGCGTCCCGCGGCTGCCCGACGGCACCCCCGCTCAGGGCATCCCCCGGTTGCCCGACGGCACCCCCGCGCGCGGGGTTCCCCGCGTGCCCGGTGGGGCGTCGGCGCCGGGCGGTGCCCAGGTGCGCGGTGGGCACCCCGAGCAGCGGGAAAACGGCGGCGGCTGGGGCGAGTTGAGGTCCGGAGCCGCAGGGGCCGCAGGGGGCGTGGGAGCCGGTCCCGGGCGGGCGCCCGGCGTGCCCGGGCTGCCCCGGCAGCGGCAGGCGCCGCCCGGCGGGCCCCGGCAGGAGTACATCGACGCCTTCGACCCCGACGCCGCCGACGACGTCTTCACCCCGCCGCGCGCCCAGGGCCCCGCCCCGGCCCGGGACCCGTACGCCTCCGTCACCGACCGGGACACCGCCGCCGCGGGCCCCGGCGCGGACGCCGACGCCGATGACGCGCCGCCGACCGATGAGCCGGTCCGCGCCAAGGGCGGCAAGGGCCGGACCTTCACGGGCATCGCCGCGGCCGCCGTCACCACCGTGCTCGCGGTCGTCGTCGCCGGCCAGGTCGCCGGCGGCCAGGACGACACCGCGCGCTCCGCCTCGGCCACCGACCAGGCGCGGGACGCGCGCGACTCCGCGCCCCTCGCGGACGGTGGGCCGAGCCCGTCGTCCGCGTCGAGCCCGGTGGCGCTGACGTACGACCAGAAGATGGACCGGACGTACCCGCTGAGCGCCACCCTGAAGGGTTCGGGACGCTTCGAGGCGGTGCCCGGCATCGCCAAGGCGCCCGGCGGCGGGCAGAAGTACACCTACCGGGTCGACGTCGAGGAGGGTCTCGGGCTCGACGGCGAACTGTTCGCGCAGGCCGTGCAGAAGACGCTCAACGACGACCGCAGCTGGGCCCATGGCGGCGGCCGTACCTTCGAGCGCGTCTACTCCGGCAAGCCCGACTTCGTCATCACGCTCGCCAGCCCCGGCACGACCGCCGTCTGGTGCGCCAGGTCCGGCCTGGACACCACCGAGGACAACGTCTCCTGCGACTCCGCCGCCACCGAACGCGTGATGATCAACGCCTACCGGTGGGCGCAGGGTTCCCCGACCTACGGCGACCAGATCCACGCGTACCGGCAGATGCTGATCAACCACGAGGTCGGCCACCGCCTCGGTTACGGCCACGTCACCTGCGACAAGGACGGCGAGCTCGCGCCCGTGATGCAGCAGCAGACGAAGTTCCTCGACCACGACGGAATCCACTGCCGGCCCAACCCCTGGCCGTATCCGGGAAGTTGATCCCGGCTTTGACATGCGCAGAAAAGTCGTACTAATTTTCTGCGCATGTCCTCCCGTCACGCCTCCGCACGCGCCGCCATCGAGCTGGCGCTCCTCGGCGTGACCGCGCTCTGCGTGGCCGACATCCACTGTTGCTGACGCCCGCCCTGCGGCGCGCGTCGCTCTTTTTCCCTCCGTGACCCCGTCACGGCTTTTTCGACGACCCGACGCCGGGGCAGACGTCCGTCTTTTTTCGTCTCACCCCTCGTCCATCCGTCTCGCCATGTGAGAGACGACTGGGCGTCCCAACCGAGAGGTCGTCCTTCCGATGCGTCAACCGTCCGTCATCGCGCGCCGCGTGGCCGCGGCATCCGTCAGCCTGGTCCTGGCCGCGGGCGCCGCCGCCTGCGGTCCGGAGGACAACGGCGCCCAGGGCGCCGGCGGCGACTCCGCGCCGCACAAGGGCGGCACGCTCACCGTCCTCAACTCCCAGCCGCAGGAGGACTTCGACCCCGCCCGCCTGTACACCTCCGGCGGCGGCAACGTCCCGTCCCTGGTCTTCCGCACCCTCACCACCCGCAACCGCGAGAACGGCGCGGCCGGCGCCCAGGTCGTGCCGGACCTCGCCACCGACACCGGGCGGCCCAACAAGGACGCGACCGTGTGGACGTACACGCTCAAGGCCGGACTGAAGTACGAGGACGGCACGCCGATCACCTCGGCCGACATCAAGTACGGCATCGAGCGCTCGTTCGCCCCCGAGCTCTCCGGCGGCGCGCCCTACCTGCGGGACTGGCTGGTCGGCGCCGCCGACTACCAGGGCCCCTACAAGGACAAGAAGGGCCTCGACGCGATCGAGACCCCGGACGAGCGGACCATCGTCTTCCACCTGAACAAGCCCGAGGGCGAGTTCCCCTACCTGGCCACCCAGACCCAGTTCACGCCCGTCCCGAAGAGCAAGGACACCGGCACCAAGTACGAGGAGCACCCGGTCTCCTCGGGCCCGTACAAGGTCGTCTCGAACGACAACGACGGTGAGCGCCTCGTCCTCGAACGCAACCCCTACTGGTCCGCGTCGACGGACGCCGAGCGCAAGGCCTACCCCGACCGGATCGACGTACGCTCCGGATTCGACTCCGCCGTGATCAACCAGCGGCTGTCCGCGTCCCAGGGCAAGGACGCCGCCGCCGTCACCACCGACACCAACCTCGGCCCGGCCGAACTCGCCAAGGTGACCGGCGACAAGGAACTCGCCGCGCGCGTCGGCACCGGCCACTTCGGTTACACGAACTACCTGGCGTTCAACCCGACGGCCAAGCCGTTCGACAACGTCAAGGTGCGGCAGGCGATCGCCTACGCCATCGACCGGTCGTCCGTCGTCAACGCGGCCGGCGGCAGCGCGCTCGCCGAGCCCGCCACCACCTTCCTGCCGAACCAGAAGTCCTTCGGCTACACCCCCTACGACCTCTTCCCGGCCGGCCCGAGCGGCGACCCGGCGAAGGCGCGGCAGCTGCTGAAGGAGGCGGGGTACGCCAACGGGCTGACCATCACCCTGACCCACTCCAACAGCAAGGACTTCGAGACCAGCCCGGAGATCGCGACCGCGGTCCAGGACGCGCTCAAGAAGACCGGCATCACGGTCGAGCTGAAGGGCCTGGAGGACAACGACTACAGCAACCGGATCCACGACGTGCGGACGGAGCCCGGTCTCTTCCTCGCCCACTGGGGTGCCGACTGGCCCTCCGGCGGCCCCTTCCTCGCCCCCATCTTCGACGGCCGGCAGATCGTCAAGAAGGGCGCGAACTTCAACACGGGCCTGCTCGACGACAAGTCGGTCAATGCCGAGATCGACGCGATCAACAAGTTGACGGATCTTGACGCGGCGGCCGAGCGATGGGGCGCACTGGACCGGAAGATCGGCGAGAAGGCCCTCGTCGTGCCGCTGTTCCACCCCGTCTACAAGCGGCTGTACGGCAAGGACGTCAAGAACGTGGTGATCAGTGACTGGACGGGTGTCCTCGACATCTCGCAGGTCGCGGTCAAGTAGTTGACGGGTTCGATCAACCAATCATGAGCGAGAGCCTGTTGGCCTCCGCTGCCGCCGGGACGGACACCCCCGTCCCGGCGGCCCCGGGGGCGCGCCCGTTCTGGCGGCGGCTGCGTGCGCAGCGCGCCGCCCTCGTCGCGGCGGTCGTCGTCGCGCTGCTCGTCCTGGTCGCGCTCGGCGCGCCGCTGCTCACCGCCCTGGAGGGCCAGGACCCGACCACCTACCACCCGTCCCTGGTGGACTCCGCGCGCGGCGGCGTGCCCGTCGGACCGCTCGGCGGCGTCAGCGGCGACCACTGGCTGGGACTGGAGCCGCAGACCGGACGGGACCTGTTCGCCCGCCTGGTGTACGGCGCCCGGGTGTCCCTCGGCGTCGCCCTGGCGGCGACGGTCGTGCAGACCTCCCTCGGCGTCCTGGTGGGGGCCGCGGCCGCGCTGGGCAGCCGATGGGTTGATCAAGTGTTGAGCAGATTGACGGACATCATCGTCGCCCTGCCCCTGATGATCATGTCGTTGGCCCTGCTCGCGATCGTCCCGTCGAGCTTCCCGCGCCCCCTGCTGGTCACGCTGGTCATCGGGTTCATCGGGTGGGGCAACCTCGCCAAGATCGTGCGCGCCCAGACCCTCACCCTGAAGGGGCTCGACCACGTCTCCGCCGCCCGGCTCAGCGGCTGGGGCACCTGGCACGTCGCCCGCCGCGAACTGCTGCCGGGCCTCGCCGCCCCCGTCCTCACGTACGCGGCGCTCCTCGTCCCCATGAACATCTCCGCCGAGGCCGCCCTGTCCTTCCTCGGTGTGGGCGTGAAGCCCCCGATCCCGTCCTGGGGACAGATGCTCACCGCCGCCAACGTCTGGTACCAAGCGGCCCCGCAGTACCTGCTGCTGCCCGCGGGCGCCCTCTTCGTCACCGTGCTCGCGCTGACCGTCCTCGGCGACGGCGTCCGCACCGCCCTCGACCCGCGCGCGGGCTCGCGTCTGCGCGTCGGCACCGGCCGCAAGGAGGGCTCCGCGTGAACGGCATCAGCGGCTTCGCCGGATTCGCGCTGCGCCGCGCCCTCGCCACCGTGGTCACCCTGCTCGCCGTCTCGGTGATCGTCTACGTCGTCTTCTACGTCACCCCCGGCAACGTCGCCCAGATCACCTGCGGCCCACGCTGCTCACCCGCCCAGGTGCAGCAGGTCGCGGAGCAACTGCATCTGAACGACCCCCTGTACGTCCGCTACGGCCACTTCCTCCAGGGCATCGTCGCCGGCCAGGACTACTCGACCGGCACCTCCGTGGCGCACTGCCCGGCGCCCTGCCTGGGGCTGTCGTACCAGAGCGACCAGCAGGTCACCGAGCTGATCCTGACCAAGCTGCCGGTCAGCCTCTCGCTGGTGCTCGGCGCCATGGTGCTGTGGCTGCTCCTCGGCGTCGGCACCGGCGTGCTCTCCGCCTGGCGCCGGGGCCGCCTCTCCGAGCGCGTACTGACCGCGATCACCCTCGCCGGCACGGCGACGCCCGTCTTCGTCATCGGCCTGGTCCTGATGATCGTCGTCTGCGGCGAACTGGAACTGCTGCCGTTCCCGCAGTACGTCGCCCTCACCGACGACCCCGAGCAGTGGGCGTGGAACCTGCTCCTGCCATGGCTCTCGCTCGCCCTCATCGAGGCCGCCGCCTTCGCCCGGCTGACCCGCGCCGCGATGCTGGAGACGCTCGCCGAGGACCACATCCGCACCTTCCGCGCCTACGGCGTCACCGAGCGGGCCGTCATCGGACGGCACGCCCTGCGCGGCGCCCTCGCGCCCGTCATCGCGCTCAACGCCAACAACGTCGGCTCCGCCGTCGGCGGCGCGGTGCTCACCGAGACCCTGTTCGGACTGCCCGGCATCGGCCAGGAACTCGTCCACGCCGTCCATGTGGTCGACCTGCCGGTCGTGGTCGGCATGGTGCTGGTCATCGGTTTCTTCGTGGTCCTCGCCAACGCCGTCGCGGACGTCCTGTACGCGGTGGCCGACCGACGGGTGGTGCTCGCATGAGCCTGGTGGAAGTGACCGACCTCGGCGTCGCGTTCGGCGCGGTACGGGCCGTCGACGGGCTGTCGCTGCGCCTGGACCCCGGCGCCTCCCTCGCCCTCGTCGGTGAGTCCGGCTCCGGCAAGTCCACGGTCGCCGCCGCCCTGCTCGGCCTGCACCGCGGCACCGGAGCGCGGGTCACCGGCTCGGTCCGGGTGGCCGGCACCGACGTACAGCGGGCCTCCGAGGAGGAGCTGCGGCGGCTGCGCGGCGCCAAGGCCGCCATGGTCTTCCAGGACCCGCTGTCGTCACTGGACCCGTACTACGCCGTCGGCGACCAGATCGCCGAGGTGTACCGCGTCCACGCGCGCGTGTCGCGACGCGCCGCACGCGCGCGTGCGGTGGAGGTGCTGGACCGGGTCGGCATCCCCGACGCGGTACGGCGCTCGCGGGCCCGTCCGCACGAGTTCAGCGGAGGCATGCGGCAGCGGGCGCTGATCGCCATGGCGCTCGCCTGCGGCCCCGAGCTGCTGATCGCCGACGAGCCGACCACGGCCCTCGACGTGACCGTCCAGGCGCAGATCCTGGACCTGCTGCACACCCTGCGCGCGGAGACCGGCATGGGGCTGCTCCTCGTCACGCACGACGTGGGCGTCGCCGCGGAGAGCGCCGACGACGTGCTCGTCATGCGCCACGGGCGGGTCGTGGAGCGCGGGCCGGTCGCCGAGGTGCTGGGGGCGCCTCGGGAGCCGTACACGCGGGAACTCCTCGGCGCGGTGCCGCGGGTGGATGCCGTGCGCGAGGCTGGTGCTGGTGCTGGTGCTGGTGCTGGTGCTGGTGCTGCGGCTGCCGCTGCCGCTGCCGCTGCGGAGGCGGTGACGGGGACCGAGTCGGGGGCGTCCGGGGCCGGTGGGCTGCCGACGGCCGTCCAGGCGCCCGGGGCCGAAGCCCGGGACGTGGTGCTGGAGGCGCGCGGTCTGCGGCGCGAGTTCGGGCGCGGGAAGCGGGCGTTCACGGCCGTGGACGACGTCTCGGTGACCGTCCGCCGCGGCGAGACCCTAGGCATCGTCGGTGAGAGCGGCAGCGGCAAGACGACCCTCGGCCGGATGCTGGTCGGGCTGCTGGAGCCGACCTCCGGCGAGGTCCGCTTCGAGGGACGCGCGCGGGACGGTGTGCACCCGGCCGTGCAGATGGTCTTCCAGGACCCCGTCTCCTCCCTCAACCCCCGCCGCAGCGTGGGCGAGTCCATCGCCGACCCGCTGCGCGCGCGAGGCGAACGGGACGAGGCGCGCATCCGCGAGCGGGTACGGGAACTGCTGGAGCGCGTGGGCCTCGAAGGCGCGCACCACGACCGCTACCCGCACGAGTTCAGCGGAGGCCAGCGCCAGCGCGTGGGCATCGCCCGGGCCCTCGCGGCCGACCCGCGCGTCATCGTCTGCGACGAGCCGGTCTCCGCGCTCGACGTCACCACCCAGGCCCAGGTGGTCGCCCTGCTCGGCGAACTGCAGCGCGACCTCGGCCTCGCGCTCGTCTTCGTCGCGCACGACCTCGCCGTCGTCCGGCAGGTCAGCGACCGCGTCGCGGTCATGCGGCGCGGCCGGATCGTGGAGGAGGGCCCGGCCGACGAGGTGTACGACGCGCCCCGGGACCCGTACACGCGGCAGCTCCTGGCCGCCGTACCGTCCCTCGACCCGCGCACCGCCGCCGAACGGCGCGCGGCCCGGCGGGACCTGGCCGTGGCGTGACCGGCGGGCCGGCGCCGGCCGCACGAGGCGTCCCGTATGCGAGCGGAGCCGCCACGCGCGCGTGAAGTGACGTTTCGCGGTCGGGTGATCTCTTAGCGCGACCGAACGCGGCCCGCACGGGAAAGTTACGACCGTTCACCCCTTTTGGTGGCGCGACGGACAACCGTCCGTCGCGCGACCGCCATGTCCGCATACGTTCGTCCCGCTGCGAGCCGCCGGACCAACGGCGGCTCCCCATACGGGAGATCGGGGGTGCACTCGTGCGCATCGGACTGCTTACGGAGGGTGGCTATCCGTATGTGAGCGGTGACGCCGGGCTGTGGTGCGACCGGCTCGTGCGCGGGCTCGGGCAGCACGAGTTCGACATCTACGCGCTCAGCCGCAGCGAGCAGCAGGAGGACGAGGGCTGGGTACCGCTGCCGCCGCAGGTCAGCCGGGTGCGGACCGCGCCGCTGTGGCCGGCCGAGGACGACGGGGCGGTGCTGGGCCGCCGCGCGCGCCGGCGCTTCGCCGAGTGCTACGGGGAGCTGGCCCTGGCGCTGTGCGCGGGCGGCCCGGAGGGCGCGGAGGGCGTGCACGCCGCCGAGGCGGACCGTTTCAGCAACGCGCTGTACGGCCTCGCCGAACTCGCCCGCGACGAGGGCGGACTGGTGGGCGCGCTCCGCTCGGAAGGCGCGGTGCGCGCGCTGGAACGCGCCTGCCATGCGCCGGGCGCACTCCGCACGGCGCGCGACGCCCGCGTACCCGACCTGCTCACCGTCGCCACGCACCTCGAAAGCGCCCTGCGCCCCCTCTCCCTCGACTGGTACGAGGAGGACGGGCTCGGCGCGGTCGACGTCTGCCACGCGGCCTCCGGCGGCACGGCGGCCCTGCCCGGCCTCCTCGCCGGCCACTTCTTCGGCGTGCCCCTGGTGGTCACCGAGTACGGGGTGCGGCTGCGCACCCACTACCTGACCTCCGGCGCCGGTACGGCCGCCACGGCCGCCCCCGCCGTACGCGCCCTGCTCGCCGCCTTCCAGAGCCGACTCGCCGCCGAGGTGTACCGCCGGGCCGCCTGCATCACGCCGGGCAACGCCCACGCGCGCCGCTGGCAGGAACGGTGCGGCGCCGACCGCGCCAAGCTCCGCACGGTCTACCCCGGCATGGACGCCACCCGCTTCGCCGAGGTCGGCGAGTCGCCCGAGTGCGGCGACCCCGACACGCTGGTGTGGGTGGGCCGGGTCGAACCGGCCAAGGACCTGGTGTCGCTGCTGCACGCGTTCGCCGAGGTCCGCCGGGAAGAGCCGAAGACCCGCCTGCGCATCGTCGGCACGGCCACGGGGGCCGAGGGCGAGGCCTACCTCGGCCACTGCCGCGCGCTCGCCGCCCAGCTGTTCCCGGACGAGGCCGACGGGCTGCACGCCATGGGCGACAACCCCGTCTCCTTCGAGGAGATCGGCGGCCCGGAGCTGCCCACCCTCGCCGACGCCTACGCCTCCGGCGCGGTGACCGTCCTGTCCAGCGTCGTCGAGGGCTTCCCCGTCGGCCTGGCCGAGGCCATGCTCTGCGGGCGCGCGACCGTCTCGACGGACGTCGGCGCGGTGGTGGAGGTCATCGGCGGCACAGGGCTCGTCGTACCGCCGCGCAACCCCCGGGCGCTCGCCGAGGCGTGCGTGGCCCTGCTGCGCGACCCCGAGCGCCGTGCGCGCCTGGGCGCCGCCGCACGCGCGCGGGCGCTCGAACTGTTCACCGTCGAGCAGAACGTCGCGGCATTTCACGGCATTTACCTGGAGGTCGTCTCCCGCTGCCCGGTCAACCGGGTGGTCCTCGACGACACCGGCGAGCCGCTGCCGTTCGGCGTCCCCGCCGAGGCCCACGTACCCGGCCGCTGGGCCGCCCCCGGCGCCCCGCTGGTCTCCGGAGGCGACCCCGCCTGGACCCCCGGACCCCCGGTCCGCGCGATGCCCGCGGGGGAGGCGGCCCGATGAGCGACCTCGGAGAACTGGACCGCCGGGATGCGGGGGGCGAGGCGGGGGCGCGGTCGGGCGCGGCCGGTTTGGGGGAGCCGGGGTATGGGGCTGGGGCTTCTGGTCCGGGTGAGCCGGGGCACGCGCCCGGCGCTGCCGGTCCGGGGGAGCCGGGGCACGCGCCCGGGGCTTCCCGTCTGGGTGAGTGGGGGTACGCGCCTGGCGCTTCCCGCGTGGGTGAGCCGGGGTACGCGCCCGGGGCCGCCGGTCCGGGGGAGCCGGGGTGCGCGCCCGGCGCTTGCGGTCCGGGTGAGCGGGGGTACGCGCCCAGCGCCTCCGGTCTGTCCGAGCCGGGGCACGCGCCTGGCGCCTCCGGTCTGTCCGAGCCGGGGCAGGCGCCTGACGCCTCCGATCTGGACGAGCCGGGGTACGCGCCCGGCGCGGGCACCCAGTCGCCCGCCCCCGGCGCGGGCACCCAGCCCCGCGCCTCCGGCGCGCCCGGATCGGCGGGCGCCCCCGGCGCCGACCGGAAGCCTCCGGCCCCCCGCCGGGGCGGCGCCGACCCCGTCAAGGCGTTGATGCACCGCCACCGGGACCTGTGCGAACGCGCCGTGGACCCCCTGGAGATCGCCGCGGGCCTGGAGGCGCACGGCGTCACCGACCGCACCGCCGCCCGCTTCCGGCACCGGGACGTCTTCTCCCTCGCCGAGGAGATGTACGCGCGCGTGCCCCGCGGCGGCGACACCGACGCGCCCGAGACCACCGTTCCCGAGGCCGCCCGCCCGCGCGCCGACTGGCTGCTGCTCGCGCTGCTGCCGGGCGCGCTGACCGCGGCCACCCTGGCCGGCCTGCACCTCACCCACGGCCGTACCCGCCTGCTCGTCGCCGCCGCCGGCCTGCTCGCAGTGGCCCTCGGCGTACGCGCGGCACTCACGCGGGGCCCGCTGAGCGGCACACGGCGCACACCGGCCCCCGCGCGCCCCTCCGGCAGCCGGACCTGGACCTGGTGGCTGCTCGCCTACGCCGCCCTCGGCGACGCCCTGCTGCGCGCCGCCGTCCACGGCGGCCCCGACGGCCTGCCCGACGGCACCCCGCACGGCCCCTGGCCCCTGGCCACGGCCCCCACGCTGGCCCTCGCCCTGTCCTGCGTGCCCGCCGCGCTCGCCGCCCACCTGCTCACCGAGGGCGCCCGCCGCAGACTGACCGCCAGCCGCGGTCTGACGGAGTTCGCGGCGGCCGTACGCCCGCTGCTGTGGAGCGCGTTCGCGCTGTACCTCGGCTGCCTGACCGCCCTGCTCGCCGTCTGCGCCGCACTGCTGGGCGAACGCGCCGGGTACGCCCAGGGCCTCACCCTGGGCGCCCTCCTCCTGCTCGCCCGCTTCCTGCACGTCCACGGCTTCACGCACGCCCCCGCGGTCGTCCTCACCGCGGCCGCCGCCGCGGAAGCCGCCGCCACCGCCACGGTCTTCGCGGGCCGCCTGCCCGGCTGCGGCCTGCTCGCCGTACCGGTCGAGGCGCTCGTGGACACCTGGGGCCCCGGCAGCGTGCCGGCCCTGGTGTGCGGGGCGGGCGCCCTGACCCTGCTCGTCCACGCGAGCCGAACCCTGACCCGCGCCTCGGCCCACGTCAGGACCGGCGCGCCGAAGTGACCACCGACCACGCCACCCCCCGGGCCGTATCCACCGCAACACCCAGAAGGAGAAACCCAGATGATCACGTCCCGACCCGAGGACCCGGCCCCGGGAGCCGCACGATGAGGGTCCTGCTGATCGGAGCCAACGGCTACCTCGGGCGCTTCGTCGCCGACCGGCTGCTCGCCGATCCGGCCGTCCAGCTCACCGCACTCGGCCGCGGCGACGACGCCGACGTCCGCTTCGACCTCGCCACCGGCAGCCCCGGCGCGCTCACCCGCTTCCTCGACGCGGTGCACCCCCAGGTCGTCATCAACTGCGCCGGCGCCACCCGCGGCGGTGCCCGCGAACTCACGCGCCACAACACCGTCGCCGTGGCCACCGTCTGCGAGGCCCTGCGGCGCAGCGGCTGCGGGGCCCGCCTGGTGCAGATCGGCTGCGGCGCCGAGTACGGCCCCAGCCAGCCCGGTTCCTCCACCGCCGAGGACGCCGTACCCCGCCCCGGCGGCCCCTACGGCGTCAGCAAGCTCGCCGCCACCGAACTGGTCCTCGGCTCCGGCCTCGACGCCGTCGTGCTGCGCGTGTTCTCGCCCGCCGGACCCGGCACCCCGGCCGGCTCCCCGCTCGGCCGCCTCGCCGAGGCCATGCGCCGCGCCATGCAGTCCGGCGACGGCGAACTCAAGCTCGGCGGCCTCGGCGTCCAGCGCGACTTCGTCGACGTACGCGACGTCGCGCGCGCCGTGCACGCCGCCTCCCTGTCGGCCGCGCAGGGCATCATCAACATCGGCTCCGGGCGTGCCGTACGGCTCCGCGACGCCGCCGCCGTCCTCGCCCGCGTCGCCGGGTACGGCGGCACGCTCCACGAGCTCGACGGTCCTCCCGGCCCGCTGCGCGCGGCCATCGGCCACCCGCGCCCCGACCCGGACCACCCGGCGCCGGTCGCCTACCCCTACCCCGACGGCTGCGGCAGCTGGCAGCAGGCCGATGTGCGCACCGCCCGCGACCGGCTCGGCTGGCGGCCCCGGATCAACCTGGAGGAGTCCCTCGCCGACATCTGGATGGAGGCGGCATGCCGTATCTGACCAGCGCCCGGACGGGCACCGCGAGCACCGACGTCCGCGCCGGCTTCGGCGTCCCCGGCCTGGCCCACCCGCTGCTCGCCCCGGCAGAGTGGGCGGAACTCGCCCGTCCCGGGACGCCCCTGCACTGGGTCGTCCTCGACGTCGCCGGCGGCCCCGGCGCCCGGCCCGACGCGCACTGCCTGGAGGCCGCCGCCCGGCTGCGCACGGTCGGCGTCCGGATCCTCGGCCGCCTCGACACCGGCAGAGGCCTGCGGACCTACGGCGACGTACTGGGCGAGGCGCAGCGTTACGCCGACTGGTATCGCGTCGACGGCTTCCTCCTCGACCGCTGCCCCAACGGCCGCGAGGACCTGCCCGCGGTCCGCCGCACGGTCGCCGCGCTGCGCAGGCTGCGTGACGATGCCCACATCGTCCTCGGCCACGGCACCCATCCGCACCCCGGATACGCCGAGATCGCCGACCAGATGGTGACCTTCTCCGGCAGCTGGAGCGACTACCGCTGGTCGCAGGCGGCCGAGTGGACCGCGGACTTTCCGCCCGACCGTTTCTGCCACTTCGTGCACGGCGTCCCCCGCCCCCACCTGGAGGAAGCCCTGCGCATCGCCCGCTGGCACGGAGCCGCCACCATCTACTTCACCGACCGCACCGACCACGGCGGACGGACCGACCCCTGGGAGACGATGCCCGGCTTCTGGGACGAAATCGTCTCGCGGATCGGAACAGGTGTCTCGGAATGAAAAAGGGCATGGCAGTGTTACGGGGAGAACAACCGTAGTGATTGACCGACCAACGGAGTCCCCGTGTCGTTGCCACCCCTGGTCGAGCCGGCTGCCGAGCTCACCGTAGACGAGGTCCGCAGGTACTCCCGCCACCTGATCATCCCCGATGTGGGGATGGACGGGCAGAAGCGGCTGAAGAACGCCAAGGTGCTCGCCGTGGGCGCCGGCGGCCTGGGCTCGCCGGCGCTGATGTACCTGGCCGCGGCGGGCGTGGGCACGCTCGGCATCGTGGAGTTCGACGAGGTCGACGAGTCGAACCTGCAGCGCCAGATCATCCACAGCCAGTCCGACATCGGCCGCTCCAAGGCCGAGTCCGCGCGTGACACCGTCAAGGGCATCAACCCGTACGTGAACGTGGTCCTGCACGAGGAGCGGCTCGAGGCCGACAACGTGATGGACATCTTCAGCCAGTACGACCTGATCGTCGACGGCACGGACAACTTCGCGACCCGCTACCTGGTCAACGACGCGTGCGTGCTGCTGAACAAGCCGTACGTCTGGGGTTCGATCTACCGCTTCGACGGTCAGGCCTCCGTCTTCTGGTCCGAGCACGGCCCCTGCTACCGCTGCCTGTACCCGGAGCCCCCGCCCCCCGGCATGGTCCCCTCCTGCGCCGAGGGCGGCGTGCTGGGCGTGCTGTGCGCGTCCATCGGCTCCATCCAGGTCAACGAGGCGATCAAGCTCCTCGCCGGCATCGGCGAGCCGCTGGTCGGCCGCCTGATGATCTACGACGCCCTGGAGATGCAGTACCGCACGGTCAAGGTCCGCAAGGACCCCAACTGCGCGGTCTGCGGCGACAACCCGACCGTCACCGAGCTCATCGACTACGAGGCCTTCTGCGGCGTCGTCTCCGAGGAGGCCCAGGCGGCGGCCGCCGACTCCACGATCACTCCCAAGCAGCTCAAGGAGTGGATCGACGACGGCGAGAACATCGAGATCATCGACGTCCGCGAGCCGAACGAGTACGAGATCGTCGCGATCCCCGGCTCGCGCCTGATCCCGAAGAACGAGTTCCTCATGGGCACCGCCCTGGAGACCCTCCCGCAGGACAAGAAGATCGTCTTGAACTGCAAGACGGGCGTCCGCAGTGCGGAAGTCCTCGCGGTCCTGAAGTCCGCCGGCTTCGCCGACGCGGTCCACGTCGGCGGCGGCGTCATCGGCTGGGTCAACCAGATCGAACCGCACAAGCCGGTCTACTGATCCCGGCTCTCGCCGACCAGCGCCCCTGAAGAAGCCCACGGCTCTCTGACCAGCTCAGAGGCCGTGGGCTTTCCCTGTTCGGGGGAAGGGTTCACGCGTCAGTCAAGCGGAACTGGACGATGGCGATCTCATCGGTGGGAGCGATGTCGGGGTAGTGGTACCGCAGCCTGTCGTGCAGTTCTTCTAGGTCGCGGAATCCGTCGGCGACGGCGTCCTCTTCGGTCAGCTCGTCGACCCTTTTGGAGACGACCTGCGTGACGGCACCCTGCAGCACCACCTCCTCGTCCAGCTCGAAGATCATGTCGACCGGCCCGGTGGCGACCGGGTCACGGAAGCGGACGGTTGTCGTCTTTCGTCCGGTGCGGACGGCGTCGAGATAGTTCCGATGGAAGTAGAGGGGCTGCCTCGGCGTTGCGTGGGGGGCCTGCACGACGTGCTCTCTGAAATCGACTGGTTCCATGGCTTCTTCTGTCGGTAAGGCATCCGGTCAGGAGCAGACCTTGCCGTCCTCCGGCACCGTGCCCTCCAGCAGGTACGCGTTCACCGTGGAGTCGACGCAGTCGCTGCCGCTGCCGTACGCGCCATGGCCCTCGCCCTTCCACGTGAGCACCACGCCGACGCCCTTGCCCAGTTCGTCCGCCATCCTGCGGGCGCCCTCGTACGGCGTGGCCGGGTCGCCGGTGTTGCCGACGACCAGGACCGGTGCCGCTCCCGGCGCGCTCACCTCCGGTGTCTCGTGCTGGCCGGCGACCGGCCAGTCGTGGCACCAGCCGGCCGTGTCCCAGCCGAGGAAGGCCCCGAAGACCGGTGAGATCTTCTCGAAGGCCGGCAGCCGCCGCTTCGTCTCCTCCGGCGTCGGGCGTTCCTTGTCGTCCAGGCACGAGATGACCCGCTGGGAGTGGGTCGTCGTGCCGTAGTGCCCGGACGCGTCCCGCTCGTTGTACCCGTCGGCGAGGGCCAGCAGCTCGGAGCCGTCGCCCTCCTGCGCCGCCTCCAGGGCGCTGGTCAGGGTCGGCCAGCTGTCCTTGCTGTACAGCGGCAGGACGATGCCGGTGACGGCGAGCGTCTGGGTCAGCTTCCGGCCGGAGCCGGTCGGCAGTGGCTCGGCGTCCAGGCGCTTCAGCAGGTCCGCTATCTCCTGGCTGCCCTTCTTCGGGTCCTGGCCGGTCGACTTCAGGTAGTCGTCCAGCGCGCGCTGGAAGCCGCGGGCCTGGTTCTCGGCGTGGCCCACCGTGTCGGCGCTCGGGTCGACGACCGCGTCCAGCACCAGCCGGCCCACGTTCTTCGGGAACAGGTGGGCGTAGACGCCGCCGAGTTCGGTGCCGTAGGAGATGCCGAAGTAGTGCGTCTTCGCGTCGCCGAGGACCTGGCGCATCAGGTCCATGTCGCGGGCGGTGTCCGTGGTCGACACGTGCTCCATCAGCTTCCCCGCGGCCTGCCGGCAGCCCTTGCCGAAGTCGGTGGCGTCCTTGAGGTACGCCGTCTCCTCGGCCGGGGAGTCCGGGGTGGCGTCGAGGACCTCCGCGGCCTGGATCTCCTTGTCGCTGCGGCAGCGCACGCCCTGGCTGCCGCCGACCCCGCGCGGGTCCCAGCTGACCAGGTCGTACCGCTCGTGCAGGGCGGAGACCGTGGAGGCGTACGCCGGCATGCCGGACACGCCGGAGCCGCCGGGGCCGCCGAAGTTGAACAGCAGGGAGCCGATGCGGTCGTCGCCGCGCGCCTTGGAGCGGATCAGGGCGAGGCGGATGGTCTTCCCGCCCGGGTCGGACCAGTCCAGGGGCGCCTTGAGCGTCGCGCACTGCCAGTCGCTGCCCGGCGCGGGGGCGTCCGCGGTGGCCCGGCACCGCCCCCAGTCGAGCTTCTGGGACGCCAGCGATGCGGGCAGGTTCGAGGGGGAGCCGGCCGCCGTACTCTCCGTGCCTTTCTTGCCGTCGTCGGACGACGAGCCGCCGCTGCACCCCGCCACCAGCAGTGCCGCGGCGGTGCCGAGCACCGTCCACCGAGCCACACGCGCCATGTGCCTTTCCCCCCTCGTGAGCCGTCCGCATCGGGCATCGGACGGCGGTCAAGCCATAGTAGGCCGACCGCAGCCGCCCCGCCCGAGCCTGTGGATAACCCTCTGAACAGCGGGTTTGCCCCGGTGGCGGAGGCTTCGCGGTGCAGCGCCGCCCGGTGGCGTCAGGTGCAGACGGTCCCGGCCGCCGGCACCTTCCCGTTCAGCAGGTAGCCGTTCACCGCACCCTGCACACACTTGTTCTTGCTGTCGTACGAGCCGTGCCCCTGCCCCTTGTACGTCAGCTCCACCCCGACCCCCTTGCCGAGCGCCTCCACCATCCGGCGCGCCCCCTCGTACGGCGTGGCCGGATCCCCGGTGTTGCCGACCACGAGGATCGGCGCGGCGCCCGGGGCGCTCACGTCGGGGTGGTCGGCGGCACCGGGGACGGCCCAGTCCGTGCAGCTCACCATGCCCCAGGCGAGGAAGTCGCCGAACAGCGGTGAGGCGGCCCGGAACTCCGGCAGCTTCCGCTCGACGTAGTCGGCGTTGTAGCGGGGCCTGTCGTCGGCGCAGTTGATGGAGACATTGGCGGCCGCGATGTTGCTGTACTCGCCGTTGTCGTTGCGGCCGTTCATGGAGTCCGACAGCGACATCAGGATCCTGCCGTCGCCGTCGTAGGCCTCCTGCAGCCCCTCGGTGAGGTACTGCCAGAACTCCTTCGAGTACAGGGCCTGCGCGATGCCGTTGGTCGCGGCGGTCTGGGTCAGCTGGCGGGGGAAGATCCCCGGGATGGGCGTGCGGTCGAGGTCCTTCAGCAACTGGGCGATGCGGTCCTTGACGTCCTGCGGGGAGTCGCCGACGGGGCAGAGCTCCTCCTTCGACGTGCAGTCCTCGGCGAAGTTGTCGAGCGCCAGCTGGAACCCCTTCGCCTGGCCCAGCGAGCCCTGCTCCGGGTTCTGCATCGGGTCGACCACCGCGTCGAAGACGGCCCGGCCGACGTTCTTCGGGAACAGGTGCGCGTAGACGCCGCCGAGTTCGGTGCCGTAGGAGATGCCGAAGTAATACAGCTTGTGGTCGCCGAGGACCTCGCGCATCAGGTCCAGGTCGCGGGCGGCGTCGGTGGTGCGCACATGCGGCAGGATCCGCTTGGAGTTCTTCTCGCAGGCCGCGTTGAACTGGCGGGTGTTGTCCAGCAGCTTGGTGCGCTCGGCGGAGTCGTCCGGGGTGGCGTCCTGCTGGAAGTAGGCGTCGAGCTGCTGGTCGCTCTCGCACTCCACGGGCGCGCTGCGGCCGACGCCGCGCGGGTCGAAGCTGACCAGGTCGTAGCGGGTGCGCAGGGCCGCGTAGTCCTCGCCGAAGGCGGGCAGTGTGGTGACGCCCGAACCGCCGGGCCCGCCGAAGTTGAAGATGAGCGAGCCGATGCGCTTGCTCTCGTCACCGCTGGCCTTCGCCCGGATCAGCGCCAGGTCGATCGTGTCGCCCTTTGGATCGCTCCAGTCCAGTGGCGCCTTCATGGTGGCGCACTGCCAGTCCCCGCCGTTCGGCAGCGGCGACGGCGCCGCACCCCCGCCCTCCGCCGCCGAGGGGGCCGGACAGTCCTCCCAGCTCAGCTTCTGGGCCGTCAGGTCCTCGTCGTCCTTGCCGCCGTCGCCGCATCCCGCCAGGACGGACGACAGCAGGACGGCGGTGGTCAGGGCAGCGGCGCGCAGCCGGGAGGGGTTGGGCATACTCCCATCGTGCGGTCGCGCCCGCTCACGCGCGCGGGACGCGGGCCGTCCGGGCTACGGCGGCCCAGCTCGATGGGAGGCCGCCTAGAGCGCACCCTTGCGGGTCAGCTGGTTGAACGCGAGCCAGCCCGGCAGGACGGGCAGCCACAGCGTCAGCAGCCGGAACAGCAGGACGGCCGGGGCGGCGACCTCCTTGGGCAGTCCGACGGCGATCAGGCCGACGGTCAGGGTCGCCTCGACGGCGCCCACGCCGCCCGGGGTCGGCGCGGCGGATCCGAGCGCGTTGCCCGCGAGGAAGACGACGGCGACGCTGGCGATGCTGATCGACTGGGACGGATCGCCGAAGGCGCGGATGGAGGCGTCCAGGCACATCACGAAGCAGGCCGTCAGCAGCAGCATGCCGCCGATGCCGGTGACCAGCTTCTGCGGCCGCTGGAGCACGTCCAGCATGCGCGGCACGACCCCCGCGAACAGCGAGCGCACGCGCGTGGAGACGAATTTCCGCAGGAACGGCACCGAGGTGACCACCAGCACGAGCACCGCCACCGTCAGCAGACCCGCGATGACCGTGCGGGACGGCGACAGCGACGGTGTCTTCTCGGTGCCGGTGAGGTAGCCGAAGGACAGCAGCATCAGGATGTGGCAGCCGAGCCCGAACAGCTGCGAGGCGCCGACGCTGGCCACCGCGAGCCCGGGGCGTACGCCGGCGCGCTGGAGGAAGCGGGTGTTGAGCGCGACGCCGCCGACCGCGGCGGGCGCCACGATCTTCACGAACGACCCGGCGACCTGGGCGGCGACCGTCCGCGGGAACGGCACCCGCTCCGGCACGAACCCCAGCAGGCTCATCGCCGCGGCGACGTAGCTGAGCGCGGAGAACAGCACCGCGGCCGCGACCCAGCCCCACTCCGCGTTGGCGACGAGCGGGCCGAACTCGATGTGGGTGAGCTGCGTCAGCAGGAAGTAGGCACCGATGGCGCCGGCGATGAAGCTGATCAGCGTGCGCGGACGCACCCGCTCCAGGCGGGCGGGCTCGACCGGGGCCTGCGGGCGGATCCGCAGCACCTCGTGCCGGATCTGCGTCAGCAGATCCTCCTCGCGCGCCTCCTCCACGGCCTCGTCGATGGCCCGCTTCTCAGCCCGCGCCTCGGCCCGTACGGCCTTCTTGTCGGCCTTCTCCGATACGGCGTCCACCTCGCCGTCGGCGGCCTCCACGCGGGCCAGCTTGGCCTGCCGGGAGGCCTCCAGGACCGCTTCTCGCTCCCGCTGGGCGCGTTCCCGGGCCAGTCTGCGCAGCGTCGCGCGCGTGGAGCGGGTCAGCGCGATCGGCTGCAGCATCGGCAGACAGCCGGCGACGGCGTCGGGACCGAGCACGCCGACGGCCGAGGCCACCGCGCGCTCGGCGCCCGCCCGCAGGGCGAGGGTCGTCACCAGCTGGGCGACGTCCATGCGCAGCAGCAGATCACCGGCCGCGATCTCCCCGCCGCGCAGGTCGGTCAGGATCACCTTGCCGGAACGATCCACCAGAATCGCGTCACCGGCCAGCCTGCGGTGCGCGATACGACGCGACTGCAGCGCCCGCACCTGCTCCCAGGTGCTGCGCAGCAGCTCGTCGGTGATCTCCTCGTCCGCCAGCGAGTCCAGGGTGCGTCCGCCGGTGTGCTCGTAGACCAGCATCACGGCGTCCGGGCCCAGCTCGGAGGTGGCGATCAGCTTGGGCGCGTTGGCGCCGGCGGCGATCGCCGCGTAGGCGAGCAGCGCCTCCTGCTCCAGGGCCTGGCGCAGCGACTGCAGGCTGCTGCGGGTGGCGAAGCCGCGCAGGGTGAGATTGCGCCACGCGCGGTAGAAGAACCCCTGGGCCTGCTGCTCACGGTCGACGACGGTCACGTCGAGCGGGGGGCCGTCCTCCAGGGTGACGAAGTAGCGCCGCCCGCGGTCGGTGGTCTCGGCGGCCTCAGCGGCGTCCTCGCGGGCCGCGCTGACCGGGCGGAAGCCGACCGTCCGTAGCCCCGCCATCAGCGTCCGGCCCGTGGGGCGGACGTTGGGCGAGCCGACCGCGTAGAGCGTCCCGTACGCCACCGACCAGCCGATGAGCACCGTGAGGATGATCGAGAACGGGGTCGTGTAGCCGGTGACCAGCATGGAGAAGGCGTCCAGCAGCAGCACGATCCACAGCACGGCCCGCCAGCGCGGTCTGCGCGACATGCCGACGGCCGTCATGTACGCGATCACCGGCGCCAGATAGCCGTGCACCGGGTCGGTCAGCGCGTGGACATCGCCGGGGGAGGGCTGGGTGAGCGCCTCCTGGATCGAGTCGGGGGCGCCCTTGGCCACCCACAGGTCGGTGGCGAGCGTCACTCCGTGGGCGAGGACGGCGGCGAGCACGCCGTCGGCGATGCGCAGCCCGTCCCGCTTGATCAGCCGCTCGATCGCGAACGCCACCGGCACCAGCAGGATGGCGATGCTAGACGCGAGCCCCGCGATCTTGATGAGCAGGTCGGGTGCCTGACCGGTGCCCTTGTTGATGTCCTGTTCGAGACCCGAGGTCGTGCCGTGCGCGAACGCGGCGATGCCCAGGAGCACGACGATGGCCAGCAGCCCCACCAGCAGCCGCATCAGGTCGGACGGGCGGTGCACGCGCGCGGGGAGCAGCGGTTCGTCGCCCTCCACCTCGTCGATGTGGGTCACGTCACGCGCTTCGGTCTCGTCGCGGCCCTGGTCACCGGGGCTGTCCCGGTCGGAGCCGCCCCGGCCGTCGGTGCCCGGGCGCGACGCAGCGTCAGAGGTGCCCTCCGCGTCCCCGGGGTGCACACCCTGCTGCTTCATCGTCTCTTCTTGATCTCGTATCACCGGTCACCGCCCGCACGATGGTGGCATGCCGCACCGACACACGGGGGCATCAGGGTGCAAATGCGGGGGCGCACAGTCTGCCGGAAGCGCCGCGCGAGGGCGAGGGTCACGCACCGTGCCGGGCCCGTCGCAGTGTCGGTGGGGTGGTGCAGGATGGGACGAATGAGCGAGCAGAGCCTTCCGGAGGAGGCCCCCGCGGAGTACGCCGACGCGCTGCCGGAGTACGCCGAGCGGGTGCTGGAGGTCGCCGAAGCCATTCCGCCCGGGCGTGTCCTGACCTACGGGGACGTCGCCGAGTGGCTGGGGGAGGGAGGGCCGCGGCAGGTCGGCCGGGTGATGGCCCTCTACGGCGGTGCCGTGCCGTGGTGGCGTGTCGTCCGCGCGGACGGCGTGCTGCTCCCCGGCCACGAACTGCGCGCCCTCGGTCACTACCGCGAAGAGGGCACGCCCCTGAAGGAGGCCGGACGGGCCACCGAGGGGCATCTGCCGCGGCTGGACATGCGGCGGGCTCGGTGGGACGGCGGCGGGCACGCACAGGGTCACACCTGACAGCTTCCGACATCGTCCGCATCCCTGTGCGACATGTGATCCGGACGGGGGAATCGGGGCACGTGCGGACGATGACGTACGTTCGTGAGGCAAGGGACCGTCGTGGCCGTCGTGGCCCGAGCGCCGGGAGGGAAGAAGAGGAAGCCCTGCTTCCGCACCGACCCCCGGCGTAGCGTCGGCCGCGCACGCCCCCTTCATCCCGCCGCCACCCCTCGGCACGCGCGGCGGAGCTGCCACCAGTACACCCACCAGGACCGGCGAACCACGTGAGCTCCTCTTCCTCCACCAGGCGCCTTCCGCACCCCCAGGTGCGGCAGGGGAACCGTGGCGCTTACCGACTGGTCCGTACCCCGCCGGCCCGTGTGCATCCCCCTCGTCTGGACGCCGCCCAGCGTGCGGTGGTTGACCACACCACCGGCCCCCTGCTCGTCCTCGCAGGTCCGGGCACCGGCAAGACCACCACGCTGGTCGAGTCCGTGGCGGCCCGCATCGCCCGGGGCGGGGATCCCGCGCGGATCCTCGTGCTGACGTTCAGCCGCAAGGCCGCCGTGGAACTGCGCGACCGCATGGCACTGCGCATGGGCGCGGCCCGCGCCCCCCAGGCGACCACCTTCCACTCCTTCTGCTACGCCCTGGTCCGCGCCCACCAGGACAGCACGCTGTTCGCCGAGCCCCTGCGGCTGCTGTCCGGACCCGAGCAGGACGTCACCGTCCGCGAGCTGCTCGCCGGGCAGGTCGACCTGGAGCGGCTCGGCCTCGCGCACGTGCGCTGGCCCGACGAACTGCGTGCCTGCCTGACCACC
The DNA here is from genome assembly GCF_014656055.1 of Streptomyces griseosporeus. Taxonomy (GTDB): domain Bacteria; phylum Actinomycetota; class Actinomycetes; order Streptomycetales; family Streptomycetaceae; genus Streptomyces; species Streptomyces griseosporeus. The sequence goes on along the minus strand of NZ_BNBR01000003.1, from coordinate 604,400 downwards.
CGAGGCTTCGCCGACGAGGTGCGCGCCGTCCTCGCCCGCAGCCGCGAGCTGGGCCTCGGCCCGGACGCCCTGGCTGCCTTCGCCCGCCGCATCGGACGGCCCGACTGGGGCGCCGCGGCGGCCTTCCTTGCCGAGTACCTCGACGTCCTCGACCTGCAGGGCGTCCTCGACTACGCCGAACTGGTCCACCGCGCGGTGCTGCTCGCCGGCCGCCCCGAGGCCGCCGCCCGGCTCGCCGAGCAGTACGACGCGGTGTACGTCGACGAGTACCAGGACACCGACCCCGCCCAGGTCCGGCTGCTGCGCGCCCTGGCCGGTGGCGGCCGCACCCTCGTCGCCTTCGGCGACCCCGACCAGTCGATCTACGCCTTCCGCGGCGCCGACGTGAACGGCATCCTCGACTTCCCGCAGACCTTCCCGCGCCCGGACGGCCGCCCCGCCCCCGTCGAGGTCCTGCGCGTCTCGCGGCGCTCCTCCGCCGCCCTGCTCGCCGCCACCCGGCTGCTCACCCAGCGCATGCCGCTGACCCGGCTCCCGGCCGAGAAGGTCCGCGCCCACCGCGACCTCACCCCCGTCCGCGACGGGGGACGCGTCGAGGTGTACACCTACCCGACGCCCGGCACCGAGCTGGACAACATCGCCGACATCCTCCGCCGGGCACACCTGGAGGACGGCGTCCCGTGGAGCGACATGGCCGTCCTGGTGCGCGCCGGCTCCCGCACGATCCCGACGGTCCGTCGCGCGCTCACCGCGGCGGGCGTCCCCCTGGACATCGACGGCGACGACCTGCCACTGCGCCACGAGCCGGCGGTGGCACCGCTGCTGACGGCCCTCCGCGCGGTCGCGACGGCGGAGGCGGCGGAGCGGTCGGGGGACGCCGTCGGGGACGACGCCGAGCTGGACGACGCCGTGCGGGACGACGCGCCGCGGGACGAAGCCGGGCACGACGACGCGCCTCGGGACAGCCACCTGCACGACGCGGTCCGGGACGACGCGCCGGGGGACGAGGCCCGGGACGACGACGCGCCTCGAGGCGACCGCCCGCACGACGCCGTGCGGGACGACGCGCCGGGCGACGGAGCCCGGCACGACGACGCGCCTCGCGAAGACCTCCCGCACGACGACGACACCCCGCCCGACAACCCCGACACCACCCCCTGCTGGCTCGACACCGAAACCGCCCTGACCCTCCTCACCTCCCCCCTTGCCGGCATGGACGCCGCCGATCTGCGGCGTCTCGGGCGGGCCCTGCGCGAGGAGGAGCGGGCCGCCGGCAACCCGCTGCCGGCGCCTTCGGACGAGCTGCTGGCCCGCGCGCTGGCGGAACCGGAGCGGCTGGCGGTGCACGACCCGGCGTACGCGCGCGGTGCGCAGCGTCTCGGCGCGCTGCTGCGCAAGGCCCGGGAGCGCCTCGCGGGCGGCGGCACCGCCGAGGAGGCACTGTGGGACCTGTGGGAGGGCACCCCGTGGCCCGCGCGTCTGGAGCGCGCAGCCCGGCGCGGTGGCGCGGCCGGCCGTAACGCCGACCGCGACCTGGACGCCGTATGCGCCCTGTTCGCGACCGCGGCGCGCGCGGAGGAGCGCACCGGCGGGCGCGGCGCCCTGAACTTCCTCGCCGAGATCGAGGCCGAGGACATCGCCGCCGACACACTCACCCGGCGCGCGGTACGGCCGGACGCCGTCCGCCTGATGACCGCGCACCGCTCCAAGGGCCTGGAGTGGCGGCTCGTCGTCGTCGCGGGCGTCCAGGAGGGCCTGTGGCCCGACCTGCGCCGCCGGGGCTCCCTGCTGGAGGCGGACCGCATCGGCCGCGACGGCCTCGCCCAGCCGCTCACCCCCGGCGCGCTGCTCGCCGAGGAGCGCCGCCTCTTCTACGTCGCCGCCACACGCGCGCGTGAACGCCTCGTCGTCACCGCCGTGAAGGCCCCCGCCGACGACGGCGACCAGCCTTCCCGGTTCCTCACCGAGCTGGGCGTCGAGCCCCGGGACGTCACCGGCCGCCCGCGCCGCCCCCTGTCCGTCGCCGCGCTCGTCGCCGAGCTCCGCGCCACCACCGTGGACCCCCGCGCCTCCGCCGCCCTGCGGGAGGCCGCCGCCCGCCGGCTGGCCCGGCTCGCCGCGCTCACCGACGACGACGGCCGCCCTCTGGTGCCGTCCGCCCACCCCTACCGCTGGTGGGGCATGTGGGACCCGACCGAGTCCAAGGTGCCGCTGCGCGACCGCGACCAGCCCGTCGTGCTCTCCGGCAGCGCCCTCGACCAGCTCGCCAACACCTGCGCCCTGCAGTGGTTCCTGGGCCGCGAGGTCAAGGCCGACGCCCCCGCGACCGCGGCCCAGGGCTTCGGGAACGTCGTCCACGTCCTCGCCGACGAGGTCGCCTCCGGCCACACCCCGGCCGACCTCGACGTGCTCATGGAACGCCTGGACTCCGTGTGGAACGCGCTCGCGTTCGACGCGCCGTGGAAGTCGCAGCAGGAGAAGCAGCACGCGCGCGTGGCGTTGGAGCGCTTCCTGAAGTGGCACGTCATGGACCGCGCCGGCCGCACCCCCGTCGCCAGCGAACACGACTTCGACGTCACCCTGGAGGCCGGCGACTACGCCGTGCGCATCCGCGGCCAGATGGACCGCGTCGAGGCCGACCGCGACGGCCGCGCCTACGTCGTCGACTTCAAGACCGGCAAGCAGGCGCCGAGCACCGCCGAGGTGACGCGCCACCCGCAGCTCGCCGTCTACCAGCTCGCCGTGCGCGAGGGTGCCGTCGACGCGGCCTTCGACGGCATGCGCCCCGAGCCGGGCGGCGCCGAACTGGTCCAGCTGCGGCAGGGTGCCCCCAAGCGCGACGGCGGCGAGACGCTGCCCAAGGTGCAGGCGCAGGAACCGCTGCAGGGGGAGTGGGTGGGCGAGCTGCTCGCCACGGCCGCCGGGAAGGTCCTCGACGAACGGTTCACGCCGAGCGCGGGCCAGCACTGCACCCACTGCGCCTTCCGGGCCTCGTGCAGCGCCCGGCCCGAGGGGCGGCACGTCGTCGAGTGAGCGGCCCCCGGCAGCGGGCGCAGGTGTGATGCACCGCACCACCCGCGTTGACCTGCGCATCTCCCACCCCGACAGGTGACGCGGACCGCCACTGTCAGTGCCCGCCGCTAGCCTCTCCGATGTGTCCGCCCGTATCACCGACCCCGAGCAGCTCAAGGAGCTCCTCGGCATCCCCTTCACCCCGGAGCAGACGGCCTGCATCACCGCGCCGCCCGCCCCGCAGGTGATCGTGGCCGGAGCCGGCTCCGGCAAGACCACAGTGATGGCGGCACGCGTGGTCTGGCTGGTCGGCACCGGCCAGGTCGCCCCCGAACAGGTCCTCGGCCTGACCTTCACCAACAAGGCCGCCGGAGAACTCGCCGACCGCGTCCGCAAGGCACTGGTCAAGGCGGGCGTCACCGACCCCGACGTCATCGACCCGGACAACCCGCCCGGCGAACCGGCGATCTCCACCTACCACGCCTTCGCGGGCCGCCTGCTGACCGACCACGGCCTGCGCATCGGCCTGGAGCCGACCGCCCGCCTCCTCGCCGACGCCAGCCGCTTCCAGCTCGCCGCCCGCGTCCTGCGCGAGGCCCCCGGCCCCTACCCGGCCCTCACCCGCTCCTTCCCCGACCTCGTCAGCGACCTTCTCGCCCTCGACGCAGAGCTGGCCGAACACCTCGTGCGGCCCGAGGCACTGCGCGCGCACGACGCCGAGCTGCTGCTGCGCCTGCAGAGCGCCAAGCTCACCAACGCCGACCTGCGCAAGGTTCCCGAGACGGCCGCCGCCCGCCGCGAACTCGCCGAACTGGTGGTGCGCTACCGGGCCGCCAAGCGCGAGCGCGACCTGCTCGACTTCGGCGACCAGATCGCCCTCGCCGCGCAGCTCGCCCAGCTGCCCGAGGTGGGCCGCATCCTCCGCGACGAGTTCCGCGTCGTCCTCCTCGACGAGTACCAGGACACCTCCGTCGCCCAGCGCATCCTCCTCGCGGGCCTGTTCGGCGGCGGCACCGGCCACCCCGTCACCGCCGTCGGCGACCCCTGCCAGGCCATCTACGGCTGGCGCGGCGCCTCCGTCGCCAACCTCGACGACTTCCCCGAGCACTTCGCGCATGCCGACGGCCGCCCCGCCGCCCGCCAGGCGCTCAGCGAGAACCGCCGCAGCGGCGGCCGCCTCCTCGACCTCGCCAACGGTCTCGCCGAACCGCTGCGCGCCATGCACGCGGGCGTGGAGGCACTGCGCCCCGCCCCCGGCGCCGAACGCGACGGCCTGGTGCGCTGCGCCCTGCTGCCCACCCACGCCGAGGAGATCGACTGGCTCGCCGACTCCATCGCCCACCTGGTCAGCACCGGCACGGCCCCCGGCGAGATCGCCGTGCTGTGCCGCACGGCCACCGACTTCGCCGAGATCCAGGGCGCCCTCGTCGCCCGCGACATCCCTGTCGAGGTCGTCGGCCTGTCCGGCCTGCTCCACCTGCCCGAGGTCGCCGACCTCGTCGCCGTCTGCGAGGTCCTCCAGGACCCCGGCGCCAACGCCTCCCTGGTCCGCCTGCTCACCGGCCCCCGCTGGCGCATCGGCCCCCGCGACCTCGCCCTCCTGGGCCGCCGGGCCCGGCTGCTGGTCTCCCACGCGCGCGTGGACGGCGACGACGACCCCGACCGCCGGCTCGCCGCCGCCGTCGAGGGCGTCGACCCGGCCGAGGTGATCTCGCTCGCCGACGCCCTCGACACCTTCCTGGAGACCCCGCTGGACGGCACCGGGGACGACGACGGGCTGCCGTTCTCGCCCGACGCGCGCGTGCGGTTCGCCCGCCTCGCCGCCGAGCTGCGCGACCTGCGCCGCTCCCTGGCCGACCCGCTCATGGACGTCCTGCACCGCGTCCTCGCCGTCACCGGTCTTGAGGTGGAGCTGTCGGCGTCCCCACACGCCCTGGCCGCCCGCCGCCGCGAGACCCTGTCCAACTTCCTCGACGTCGCCGCCTCCTTCGCCGCGAGCGACAACGAGGCGACCCTGCTGGCCTTCCTCGCCTTCCTGCGCACCGCCGCACAGTACGAGAAGGGCCTCGACAACGCCCTCCCCGGCGGCGAGAACACCGTCAAGGTGCTCACCGCGCACAAGTCCAAGGGCCTGGAGTGGGACGTCGTCGCCGTCCCCGGCCTCGTCACCGGCACCTTCCCCAGCAGCCAGGGCCGCGAGAAGTGGACCGCGCAGGCCAAGGTCCTGCCGCACGGGCTGCGCGGCGACGCCGACACCCTGCCCGACGTCGAGGCCTGGGACTCGCGCGGCCTGAAGGCCTTCCACGAGGCCATGAAGGACCACCAGCACACCGAGGAACTCCGCCTCGGCTACGTCACCTTCACCCGCCCCCGCTCCCTGCTCCTCGGCTCCGGCCACTGGTGGGGCCCCAGCCAGAAGAAGCCGCGCGGCCCGTCCGACTTCCTGCTCGCCCTGTACGACCACTGCGCCGCCGGGTACGGCGAGATCGAGGCCTGGGCCGACGAACCGGAAGAGGGCGAGGAGAACCCCGCCCTGCACCGGGCCGACGCCGACCAGGCCTGGCCGCTGCCCCTGGACGAGGCGGCCCTGGCCCGCCGCCGCGCCGCCGCCGAGACGGTCCTCGCCCACCTGGACGCCCTCGCCGCCGAGCCCCCCGCCGCGCAGGCGCCGGACACCTACGACGACCCGGACTGGCCCACGCCGCCCGAGGACGACGAGCTGCCGTACGACGACGACCCGGCATACGACGCCGACCCGTCGTACGACGACGAGCCGCCGTACGAGGATGACGTGCCGTATCCGGAAGACCCGCCGTACGGCGAGGAATCCGCGTACGCCGACGAGCTCCATCTCTCGGACCAGCTCAGTCCCCGTCCGACCGTCCCGCACCAGGCCCCTGCCCCGGACGACACCGGCACGCGCGCGGAGCGTCCCGCGGCGCACGCACACCCCCGTGCGCCGGAGTCCGATCCGCTCACCCCGGAGGAGGCCCGCACCGTCGCCTCCTGGGACCGTGACCTCGACGCGCTCGCCGGGGAACTGCTGCGCGCCCGGCAGGCGGTCACGGAGGTGCCCCTGCCCGCCTCGCTCAGCGCGTCCCAGCTACTGCGCCTCGCCGCCGACCCGGACGGCTTCGCACAGGAGCTGGCGCGCCCCATGCCGCGCCCCCCGCAGCCCGCCGCGCGCCGCGGCACCCGCTTCCACGCCTGGGTCGAGTCCCGCTTCGAAGCGCTGACGCTGCCCCTGCTGGAACCGGAGGAGCTGCCCGGCAGCGACGCCGAGATCGCCGACGAACGCGATCTGGAAGCCCTCAAGGAGGCCTTCGAGCGCACCGAGTACGCCCGGCGCACCCCGTACCGGGTCGAGGCGCCGTTCCAGATCGACATCGCCGGCCGCGTCGTACGAGGCCGTATCGACGCCGTCTACAAGGAGGGCGACGGCGAGACGGCGACGTACGAGATCGTCGACTGGAAGACCAACCGCACTCGCAGCGCCGACCCGCTCCAGCTCGCCTTGTACCGGCTGGCGTGGGCGGAGCAGCAGGGGGTGCCGCCGGAGTCGGTCACGGCGGCGTTCCTGTACGTCCGCACCGGCGACGTCGTACGCCCCGACGACCTGCCGGACCGGGCCGCGCTGGAGCGGCTGCTGCTCGGCGAGACGCCCGCCGGTGTCCCGTGTGACGAACCGCCCAGCCAGGATGTCACTGAGTGCCGATAGGCTCGTCACCATGAGCCAGACCCCGGACAGCGCCGTCCGTACGTACATCCAGCAGCACCGCGCCGCCTTCCTCGACGACCTGACCGAGTGGCTGCGCATCCCGTCGGTATCGGCCCAGCCCGACCACGCCCCCGATGTGCGCCGCAGCGCCGACTGGCTCGCCGCCAAACTCCGGGAGACCGGCTTCACCACCACCGAGGTCTGGCCGACCGAGGGCGCCCCGGCCGTCTACGCCGAGTGGCCCTCCGGCGACCCGGAGGCGCCCACCGTCCTCGTCTACGGCCACCACGACGTCCAGCCCGCCGCCCGCGAGGACGGCTGGGACAGCGAGCCCTTCGAGCCCGTCGTCCGCGGAAACCGCCTCTACGCGCGCGGGGCGGCCGACGACAAGGGCCAGGTGTTCTTCCACACACTCGGTGTCCGCGCCCACCTCGCCGCCACCGGCCGCACCGCCCCCGCCGTCAACCTCAAGCTGCTGATCGAGGGCGAGGAGGAGTCCGGCTCGCCGCACTTCCGCGCCCTGGTCGAGCAGCACGCCGACCGGCTCGCCGCGGACGCCGTGATCGTCTCCGACACCGGCATGTGGTCCGAGGACACCCCCACGGTGTGCACCGGCATGCGCGGCCTCGCCGAGTGCGAGATCCGCCTGTACGGCCCCGACCAGGACATCCACTCCGGCTCCTTCGGCGGCGCCGTGCCCAACCCGGCAACCGCCGCCGCCCGCCTGGTCGCCGCCCTGCACGACGAGCACGCGCGCGTGGCGATCCCCGGCTTCTACGACGGCATCGTGGAGCTGACCGACCGCGAGCGCGCCCTCTTCGCCGAGCTGCCCTTCGACGAGGAGCGCTGGCTGCGCACCGCAAAGTCGTACGCCACCCACGGCGAGGCCGGGCACACCACCCTGGAGCGCATCTGGGCCCGCCCCACCGCCGAGGTCAACGGCATCGGCGGCGGCTACCAGGGCCCCGGCAGCAAGACGATCATCCCATCCTCGGCCATGGTGAAGCTGTCCTTCCGCCTCGTCGCCGGGCAGGAGCCCAGCCACATCGAGAAGGCCGTCCGCGCCTGGGCCGACGAGCAGGTGCCCGCCGGGATCCGCTGTGAGATCACCTTCAGCGGCGCCACGCGCCCGTGCCTGACACCGCTGGACCACCCGGCGCTGCAGTCCGTCGTCCGCGCCATGGGCCGCGCCTTCGAGCAGCCCGTCCGCTACACCCGCGAGGGCGGCTCCGGCCCCGCCGCCGACCTCCAGGACGTCCTCGGCGCCCCGGTGCTGTTCCTCGGCATCTCCGTCCCGTCCGACGGCTGGCACGCACCCAACGAGAAGGTCGAGCTGGACCTGCTGTTCAAGGGAGTCGAGACCAGCGCGTACCTGTGGGGCGACCTCGCCGGGTCCTGGCGCCATGCGGACTGACGCGTCCGTGCCGCGCGGAGCGCCCCGCGGGCAGGGGCACACTGGAAGAGCCGTCCCGCACCCGCCGAGCAGCGGCCTCCACCCGCCGAGCCGCAGCCCGTACCCGCCGAGCCGTGACCCGCAGCCGCCCGGCCTCACCGCGCGCGTGCCGGGCCCCGCCCGGCCCGGCAGCCTCCCGCCGACCACACCGCCGAACCGCCGCCGAAACCAACCGTTCCACCGGGGGAGTTGGAAGCACCCGTGACCACCTGGACCGATCACACCGCCGACCGACCCATCTCGCTCACCGCGCCCAGCGGCATCGACCGGGCCGCCCACCACCGGCTCGACGAGGCCTGGCTCGCGGCGGCATGGAGCCACCCGACGACCCGCGTCTTCGTGGTCTCCGGCGGCCAGGTCCTGATCGACGAGACAGCCGACGGCCGGACCGAACTCGTCATGACCCCGACCTTCGAGGCCCCCCTCACCGAGGCGCACCGCTACTTCCTCGGCATCGACCAGGACGGCGTGAGCTACTTCGCGCTGCAGAAGGACGCGCTGCCCGGCCGCATGGACCAGTCGGCCCGTCCGGCGGGCCTGCGCGAGGCCGGCCTGCTGCTGTCGCCGCGCGACGCGGGCCTGATGGTGCACGCCGTCGGCCTGGAGAACTGGCAGCGCACCCACCGCTTCTGCTCCCGCTGCGGCGAACGCACGGTGATCGCCGCCGCAGGCCACATCCGCCGCTGCCCGGCCTGTGGCGCCGAGCACTACCCGCGGACCGACCCCGCGGTGATCATGGCCGTCACCGACGAGGCCGACCGCATCCTCCTCGGCCGGCAGGTCCACTGGCCCGAAGGCCGCTTCTCCACGCTGGCCGGCTTCGTCGAACCGGGCGAGTCGATCGAGCAGGCGGTGCGCCGCGAGGTGTTCGAGGAGGCCGGTGTCACCGTCGGGCAGGTCGAGTACGTCGCCAGCCAGCCCTGGCCGTTCCCGTCGAGCCTGATGCTGGGCTTCATGGCCCGCGCCACCTCCACCGAGATCGACGTCGACGGCGACGAGATCCACGAGGCCCGCTGGTTCTCCCGCGACGAACTGGGAGCGGCCTTCGACTCCGGCGAGGTGCTGCCGCCCTACGGCATCTCCATCGCCGCGCGCCTGATCGAGCTGTGGTACGGCAAGCCGCTGCCGACGCGGAGCGTGTGAGCACGACGAAGGGGGCGTTCCCGTGTCGCACCGGACACGGGAACGCCCCCTTCGCTGTTGTCCCGCTTACGCGCCGATCTTCTGCTTCACCTGAGCCAGCGACGGATTCGTGAGCGTGGAGCCGTCCGGGAAGAGCACGGTCGGCACCGTCTGGTTTCCGCCATTCGCCTTCTCCACGAACGCCGCGGACTCCGGGTCCTGCTCGATGTTGATCTCGGTGTACGCGATGCCCTCGCGGTCCAGCTGGCTCTTCAGCCGGCGGCAGTAGCCGCACCACGTGGTGCTGTACATCGTCACAGTGCCCGGCATGTGTCTCGCGCTCCTTAGGCGGTCGGATCGGGTGCTCGCAGTCAGGGGAACATACTTGAAAGCGCCACCATTCCCCGGGGCTGCCCGGCACCGCCATCACGCCGGTCGCACGGCCTGGAAGTGACGTCGGTCGCAGGCGAGAAAGTGACGCCTGCCGCATTAGTACGACTGCGAGCCCCCGCCTGTGGACAACCGCCGCACCCGTCTCCGGCGACCTGGCAGCATGGCCATGTGACAGCAGCAACGCATTCCCCCCTCTTCCCGCAGGTACCGGACTCGGCCGACGCGGTGCTCGAAGGGCTCGACCCCGAGCAGCGCGAGGTGGCCACCGCCCTGCACGGACCGGTATGCGTGCTGGCCGGAGCCGGTACGGGCAAGACCCGGGCCATCACCCACCGCATCGCCTACGGCGTCCGCGCGGGTGTCCTGCAGCCCTCCAGCGTGCTCGCCGTCACCTTCACCAACCGTGCCGCCGGCGAGATGCGCGGCCGCCTGCGCCAGCTCGGGGCGCACGGCGTCCAGGCCCGCACCTTCCACTCCGCCGCACTGCGCCAGCTCCAGTACTTCTGGCCGAAAGCGATCGGTGGCTCCATGCCCCGGATCGTCGACCGCAAGGTCCAGATCGTCGCCGACGCGGCCGCCGCCTGCCGTCTCCGCCTCGACCGGGGCGAGCTGCGGGACGTCACCGCGGAGATCGAGTGGGCCAAGGTCACCCAGACCGTCCCCGCCGACTACGCGCCGGCCGCCGCGAAGGCCGGGCGTGAGGCGCCCCGCGACCCCGCCGAGATCGCCCGGATCTACTCCCTCTACGAGGACCTGAAGCGAGACCGCGCCGTCATCGACTTCGAGGACGTGCTGCTGCTGACCGTCGGCATCCTCCAGGACCGGCAGGACGTCGCGGAACAGGTCCGCGCCCAGTACCAGCACTTCGTCGTCGACGAGTACCAGGACGTCAGCCCCCTCCAGCAGCGCCTGCTGGAGCTGTGGCTCGGCGACCGGGACAACCTGTGCGTGGTCGGCGACGCCAGCCAGACCATCTACTCCTTCACCGGCGCGACCCCCGACCACCTCCTCGACTTCCGCGTCCGCCACCCCGGCGCGACCGTCGTCAAGCTGGTCCGCGACTACCGCTCCACCCCTCAGGTCGTCCATCTCGCCAATGGCCTGCTCGCCCAGGCCCGCGGCCGGGCCGCCGACCACCGCCTCGAACTGGTCTCCCAGCGCCCCGCCGGACCCGAGCCGGTCTTCACCGAGTACACCGACGAGCCCGCCGAGGCCGAGGGCGCCGCCCGCCGCATCCGGGAACTGCTCGACGCGGGCGTCCCGGCCGCCGAGATAGCGGTCCTGTTCCGCACGAACGCGCAGTCGGAGACGTACGAGCAGGCCCTCGCCGACGCCGGCGTGCCCTACCAGTTGCGCGGGGCCGAGCGGTTCTTCGACCGCCCGGAGGTCCGCAAGGCCGGCGTCGCCCTGCGCGCCGCGTCCCGCTTCGGCGGCAACGACGCCCTGCTCGACGACGTCGTCGACCTGCCCTCTCAGGTGCGTGCCGTCCTCTCCGGCGAGGGCTGGACCCCGCAGCCCCCGGCCGGCTCGGGCGCCGTCAGGGAACGATGGGAGTCGCTGGCCGCCCTGGTGAACCTCGCGCAGGACTTCGCCGCCGCCCGGCCCGGGGCGACCCTCGCCGACCTGGTCGCCGAACTCGACGAGCGGGCGAACGCCCAGCACGCGCCCACCGTGCAGGGCGTCACCCTCGCCTCCCTGCACTCGGCCAAGGGTCTGGAGTGGGACGCCGTGTTCCTGGTCGGGATCGCCGAGGGCATGATGCCGATCACCTACGCGCGTACGGACGAGCAGATCGAGGAGGAACGCCGGCTGCTGTACGTCGGCGTCACCCGGGCCCGCGAGCGCCTGTTCCTCTCCTGGGCCCTGTCCCGCTCGCCCGGCGGCCGCCCCAGCCGGCGCCCCAGCCGCTTCCTCGACGGGCTGCGCCGCGGCTCCTCCGCCCCAGGTGCGGGCCGCGGCGGCACGGGCGGTGCCGGCGGGGTCGAGCGGGGGCAGGCCAGAGCGGTCGGTGCGGCGGAGGCCGCCGCGCCGCGCCGGGTACGGCGCACCCCCGCCCGGTGCCGGGTCTGCGGGCGCACCCTCACCGACGCCGGCGAGATGAAGCTGATGCGGTGCGAGGACTGTCCTTCCGACATGGACGAGGGCCTGTACGAGCGGCTGCGCGACTGGCGGGCGGAGCAGGCGCGGCGCAGCGGTCAGCCCGCCTACTGCGTCTTCACCGACCGCACCCTGATCGCGATCGCCGAGGCCGTCCCCGAGGACGAGCGGGAACTCGTCCGCATCCCCGGAGTGGGCGCCCGCAAACTGAACCGGTACGGAGCCGACGTCCTCGCCCTGTGCGCGGGCCGTGACCTCGGCGCGGACGCGGCCGACGCCGCCGACGAGGCCGGAGGAGAGACGTCCGGGCACTGAAACCAACTCGTCGAAAAAATAGTTTGCGCATGCCCCAGCAATCCCCATAGGTTCTTAGGCACGAGAACAGCGGCCTTCTCGGAGGCCCTGATTCCGTGTTGTACTTGCATATCCGCAGGACCGGGTGACCCGGTCCATGAGACGCCGAGAGGAGGCGAGTCCAGTGATCAGCATCAACGCCAGCTTCACCAGCACGGTCAAAATGACCGATCGCTCGGCCGTCTCCACGTGCATGCTCGGCGCCTCGAACCTGGGCACCGGTCTGTCCGGCATTCGTGCCGTCCGTCCGGCGTCCTCCGCTGCCCTCGCGGTCCTTCCCGTCCGCGAGCGCAACGAGCGACCGACCAAGGCACTGGAAGCAGTAGAGGCACAGGCGCAGGCCTATGCCTTTACGGCGGCCGGTGCCGGATTCCGGAAGCAGACGACGCAGCACCACCTGATGTGGGCCTTCCGTGGGCCAGAACCCTGGAGTGATCCAGCCTGATCGTCGATCAGGCCGGCGCCTTCAGGGCCGCGGAACCCCATCCGGGATCCGCGGCCCTTCTGTTTGCCCGCGAACGCGGGCGACAGAGCGAAGGGGCCTCGGGACAAGAAAAGAACCCGGTACCAGCCGCCCCCCGGTCCCACCGGACCGGACCGACCAGACGAGGAAGACGAACCGTGCAACTCGAAGCGCACGCCCCGTCCGTACCGCCTTCCGACACGATCCCCAAGCCCGGCCTCACGGAGGACTCAGCCTTGATCCCGCTCACCGCGCTCACCGCGCTCGACGACGCCATCGAGAACCTCGGCGTACCCGTCCCGTGCCGCTCCTACGACCCGGAGGTCTTCTTCGCCGAGTCGCCCGCGGACGTGGAGTACGCCAAGTCCCTGTGCCGCACCTGCCCGCTGATCGAGGCCTGCCTCGCCGGTGCCAAGGAGCGGCGTGAGCCCTGGGGCGTCTGGGGTGGCGAGCTGTTCGTCCAGGGTGTGGTCGTCGCCCGGAAGCGGCCGCGTGGCCGCCCGCGGAAGAACCCGGTCACGGCATGAACACCGCAGGAACGATCGACCGCCCCCTCACGCACGACCCCAAGAAGCAGGCCCCGATGAAGCCGTCCACCAGCGAGCCCACCGGCTCCGTGATCGAAGACGTCACCACCACCGGCGCGACCGACTCGCGTCAGAACAGGACCCGAGAGATGCAACTCATCCAAGAAGCCCTGGCACGTGCGCATATGCACGACCGGCTGCATGACGCGGAGCGGGAGCGCCGGGCCGTGCGCCTGGCGGCCGCGCGCCGCATGCAGCGCCGAGCGGAGCGCGCGTCGCTGCGCGCCCGCCGGGCGCTCGCCATGGCGGTCATGCAGTAACCGAAGCCGAAGCCGCCGCCTCCCGACGCCGGAGGCGCAAGCTCCCCGCGGGGGCCGGTCCGAACGGACCGGCCCCCGCGGTGCGTGGTGACTGCCGAACCGCAGGCAGCGGCGTTATCGTCGCCGGGTGACGAGTCTTCCCGGAGGCAGTGACAACGGCGCCCGCGCCGACGAACCCCGGCAGCGCCTGGTCTGCGCCCGCTGCGGCACCGAAACCCGGACCCCGCCGCCCACCTGGACCTGCTCCGTGGAGAACGGCAGCCGCCGCTACTTCTGCGACACCTGCTCCCGGGAGAACCTCAGAGCGATCGAGAGCCGCCTGGACTCGGCCTGGTGGTAGCCCCGCCCCGGCCGGGCACCCGCCCGGCGGGGCCCCTCCGGCCGCTCACGCCTCGGCCGCCGACTCCTCCGGCTCGTCGTCCTCCGCCACGAAGCCGGGCAGCCACTCCTCCAGTTCCTCGCGCAGCCGGACCGTCGCACCGAGCTGGCAGAGCACACCGATCGTGCTCAGCGTCACCCGGTGGATCAGGAGGTAGGCCGGCGGGAGGTTGAGCTGCTTGCCGAGCTGGTAGGCGGGGGAGCGGGGGTCCGCGATACGGGCGGCCTGGCTGCGCATCCAGTTCCGGGTGAAGGTGAACTCCGCCAGCTGGGCCGGCTCGATGATCGGCAGCAGGTAGTCGAGGACCGCCTCGGGGTCGAGGTCGATCGACTCCTTGACGAAGCCCTCGGCGCACAGCAGCTCGTACACCGCCTCCGCCTCGCCGTCGAGGGTCATGCGCAGCGACTCGCCGATCGGGGTGGGCAGCCCGCCCGGCAGCCGGTCGACGGTGCCGAAGTCCAGCACGCCCAGTCGCCAGTCCTCCGCATCGTCCGGGCCGCCGGGCAGCAGCCGGAAGTTCCCCGGATGCGGATCGGCGTGGAGCAGGCCGGTGCGGGCCGGGCCGGAGAAGAGGAACCGGGCGAGCAGCTGGCCGGCCCGGTCGCGCTGCTCCTGGGTGCCGTCGGCGATGACCTCCGACAGGGGGATGCCGTCGATCCACTCGGTGACCAGCACCTGCTCGCACTGGTGGACCACCGCCGGGACCAGCACGTCCGGGTCGTCCGCGAACTCCTCGGCGTGGGCCTGCTGGGCCTGCGCCTCCAGCGCGTAGTCCAGCTCCTCCGAGACCCGGTCGCGCAGCTCGGCGATCAGCGGCTTGATGTCCATGCCCGGGATGAGCGGACCCAACAGCCGGGCGAAACGGCTCAGTTGGTTGAGGTCGGACAGCAGCGCCTCACCGGCGCCCGGGTACTGGACCTTGACCGCCACCTCCCGGCCGTCGTGCCACACCCCCCGGTGCACCTGGCCGATGGAGGCCGCCGCGGCCGGCTTGTCCTCGAACTCCAGGAACAGCTCCTGCCAGTCCTCGCCGAGCCGCTCCTTGAGCACCGCGTGCACCGTGCGCGTCGGCATCGGGGGCGCCGCGTCCTGCAGCTTGGTCAGCGCCGCCCGGTAGGGGCCCGCGACCTCCTCGGGCAGCGCCGACTCGAAGACGGACAGCGCCTGCCCGAACTTCATCGCACCGCCCTTCAGCTCGCCGAGCACCTTGAACAGCTGCTCCGCCGTGCGCTGCTGCAGCTCGCGGCCGACGATCTCCGCGGATTCGCCCACGATCCGTTTGCCCAGCCCCCACGTCGCCCGGCCGGCGAAGCCGAGCGGGAGCGCGGCGAGCTTGGCGGTCCGGGTGACCGCCTTCCGGGGAAGATCAGACATGCGCCCTCCAAGTCCCAGCCGGCCGCGCCGCGTGTGCCCTACGGCGTACCTCCGTCGACGACCGTTGCTCAGCCATTGTCTCGTGCGATGCCCCGTCCTCGGAGGCCTGTTCCCCGCTGCCTTTTTCCGCCGCCCCGCAGGAGCACTCCGGATGCGGCCACACCGGTCGCGCGTGCCACTGCAGACCCGGCAGGGAACACTCCCAGCGTGCCCCGGCGCTGGAGGGCAGGCGGCCGTCGAGGAAGGCGAGCGCGTGCGCGGCCGCCAGCCCGGCGACGGTGGTGGCCAGCGCGAGATCGCACGGACGCACCTGCCGCTGCCTCCCGGAACGCCACTGGGCGACCATGCGGGGCCAGGTCGGGTCCCGGTCGGCCCGGGTCCGGTCCAGGCAGCCGGCACAGCCGGTCTCCCCGGGAAGGACGAGTGGCCCGACCATACCGGTTGCCTCCACCACGCCCGCGTACAGGTGCGGGGTGCCGGAGGACAGGAACGGCTCGGCGGTGGCCGGGGCCGGGGCGTGGACGGCGACGTCGTCGCGCGGGGCGAGCACCACCAGGGACCAGCCCGGCTCACCCTCCCCGCCCGCACCGCCCGGGGTGCGGCGGGGCGGCCGGTCCGGCGCGGCCCGGCGGACCACGCGCCGCGCGGCCTCGGCCCGGCGCTCCCCGACCGTGTCGGCGGGCAGCCCGCCCGGGGCGAGGTCCCAGGGCTCGACCTGGCCGCCGTCACACACGTCGACCTCGCCGACCCCCGCACCCGACAGCAGCGCCGCCAGGACGGCTCCGACCCGGCCGGCGCCGCGCACCTGCACGCGCAGCGTGCGGCGGGCCGCCAGCAGGCGCATCGCGTCGCCGGGCTCCGACGTCACGACGGACAGGGACGCCAGATCGGGCCGCAGCCGGTCCAGGACCTCCTTGCGGTCGCGCAGCGCGGCGGCGGCCGGGCCGCCCCCGCGCGCGTCGTCGAGCAGCCCGGACCGGGCCAGCCCCTCGACCAGCTGGTCGACATGCCCCTCGGGCAGGTCCATGCGGCGGCCCTCCTCCCGCAGCAGCGGCAGCCCGCGGGTGCCGTTCAGCAGTTCCAGGAAGCTGCCCGTCGCCGTGTCCATCGGTCCGAGTGTCAGCGCGTGCGCCGGAGTCATCCCGAACTGCACGGTGTTGAGGTCGCGCCAGCCGCGCCGCAGCGCGGGCTTCACCACTGGATGCATGCCGGGCCCCCGTGTGCCGAACATCCCACGCCCCGTCCGTCCCCGTAACGCCGGCGGGGCCGGGGCGTGGGTTCTCGCGCCCCGCCGGCGAAGCCAGCATGCCCCGGCCGCCGCAGTCGCCGCCCAAAGTTGTCCACAGGCGGGCGAGTTAGTCATACAAACCGAGGGATTGGGTGGGCAGAGTCACCCAAATCCGGCATGCCTGGCTGTCGCAGCAAGTCACCCCCATCAGCGGTACATATCGGTCGTACGATTCCCGCGCACGGTGGGGGAACGGCACCGAACCGTCCCGGAGCCGGGACTTCCCCCCGGCGCACCCGGTAACGTCGGGGCGTGTCCGCCGACCCACTGAACCGCGCCGGAACGCCCCAGCGCAGTACGACGAGCCCGCCGCCGAGCGGGTCGGGGGCGAGCGCGATCGAGGTGCGCAGGAGCGCCCGCCGGCGCCGGACGGTCTCCGCCTACCGCGAGGGCGACCGCACCGTCGTGCTCATCCCCGCCCGGATGTCCGAGGCCGAGGAACAACGCTGGGTGAACGTCATGCTGGACAAGCTGGCCGCCCAGGAGAGCAAGCGCTCCCTCGGCGACGCCGAGCTGGCCGAACGGGCGCGACGGCTGTCGGAGCAGTACTTTGCCGGCCGGGCCCGCCCCGCCACGGTGCGCTGGGTCACCAACCAGAACACCCGCTGGGGCTCGTGCACCCCCGCCGAGGGCAGCATCCGCCTGTCGCACCGGCTGCAGGGCATGCCCGAATACGTCGTGGACTACGTCCTCCTCCACGAGCTGGCGCATCTGCTCGTCCCCGGCCACGGCCCCCGCTTCTGGCGGCTGCTGGAGGCCTACCCGCGTACGGAACGCGCGCGTGGCTATCTCGAAGGGGTGGTCGCCGCGGCGCGGCTGCCCCATGTGCCCGGCGCGCGCGACGAGTGACCCCGCCGGGACCGTCCGCCACGGCCGCGCGCGGGTTGTGTACCGGCTCTGTACCGGCTTCCTCCGTTGTCGGAGTTTGCCGTTAGCCTGGCGCGACGCACTCACACTCGGGATGGGGGACGGTCGTAACGCATGCCCAGGGAATTCCAACGCGGCCACAAGGCCAGGATCAGTGACCTCACGACGGGCACCGATCTGTACGTAGGCGTGCAGATCTCCGCCCCCGGGCTGACCTTCGACATCAGCTGCTTCGGTCTGGACGCCGACGAACGGCTCTCCGACGACCGGTACTTCATCTTCTTCAACCAGCCGAAGTCCCCCGAGGAGTCCATCCAGCTGCTGGGTGCGCAGGCCGGTGACACGGAGTCCTTCCGGGTCACGCTGGACCGGATCCCGCCGCAGATCCAGAAGCTGTCCTTCACGGCGACCATCGACGGCGCCGGGCAGATGTCGCAGATCGGTCCCGGCTACCTCCGTATCGTCGCGGGCGGCGAGGAGGTGGCCCGCTACTCGTTCAACGGGTCGGAGTTCACCACCGAGCGGGCCGTCATGCTCGGCGACCTCTACCTGAAGGACGTCTGGCGGTTCGCCGCCGTGGGGCAGGGCTTCGACGGCGGCCTGGAAGCGCTGCTGAAGAACTTCGGCGGCGAGGTCCTGGAGGAGGAGACGCCCGCCGCGCCGCAGCAGCCGCAGCCGCAGCAGCAGCCGCAGTCCGGCGCCGCACCGGGCTTCGCGCCCCCCGCCTTCGCCGCCCCCTCGGCCCCCGTCCCGGCCCCCGCGCCCGCCCCCGCACCGCAGCGCTTCGCACCCCCGCAGGGAGCCACCCCGCCCCCGGCGCCCGCGCCGTCCCTGCACGCCCAGCCGACCATCGTCGCGCCCATGACACCGCCGGGCGGCACGCAGGTCCCCCCGCCGCCGGCCCCGCCCGCCGCCCCCTACGGGGCCCCGCAGCCCCCGCACGGCCCGCACCCCGGCCAGGCGACCGCCCCGCCGCCCCCCGGCTACGCCCAGCCGCAGGCGCCGCAGGCCCCGGCCCCGCCCCCCGGGTACGGGCAGCAGCCCACCGCGCCCCCCGGCTACGGGCAGCAGCCGACCGCGCCCCCCGGGTACGGGCAGCAGCCGACCGCACCTCCCGGCTACGGCCAGCAGCCCCCCTACGGCCAGGTCCCTGGCCAGCAGCCCGCCCCGGCCGCCCCTTACGGCGCCCCGCAGGGCATGCCCCAGGGCGCCGCTTCGCAGGGCCCCGGTGTCGCCGCCGCGCTCCAGCAGTTCCGGGAGACGCCCACCGGGCAGCGCTGGACCCAGCAGAACAAGAAGCTCGTCCGCGTCGACCTCGGCATCGGCGGCCAGCCCGTGCTCGCCCGGCAGGGCAGCATGGTGCTCTACCAGGGCAAGGTCGACTTCAGCTACAAGGGCGCGGGCTTCGCCGGACGCATCGTCGGCAACGCCACCGGCCAGGAGATGCAGCTGATGCGCTGCTCCGGCCAGGGCCAGGTGTTCCTCGCCGAGAACTCCACGATGCTGCACCCCATCGAGCTGCAGGGCGACGGCATCTGCGTCTCCGCCGAGAACGTCCTCGCCTTCGACGAGACCCTCCAGTACGAGGTGCGCCGCATCGAGGGCCACGGCATTCCCGGCGGCGCGCTGTTCACCATGCAGTTCACCGGCGTCGGCACGATCGTGGTGAAGACCCACGGCACGCCCGTCGTGCTGCCGGTCACCCCCACCACCTTCGCCGACTGCAACGCCGTCGTGGCCTGGTCGTCCGCCGCCCAGGTGGTCGTCTCCAGCCAGGTCCGCATGCGCCGCAACGCCTACCCGGGCGACACGGGGGAGAGCGTCAACCTCCAGTTCCGGGGCGCGCCCGGCAACTTCATCGTCGTCCAGCCGTACGAGGTCTGAGGGAGCCCGTCATGAACCAGCCGTTTGCGGGCCACGCCCCCGCACCCGCCGCCGCCCGCATGGAGAACCACGGCAACCACATGCTGAAGGTCGCCATGCAGTCCGGACACGACCTCCTCGCGCGCGTGGGCTCCATGGTCGCCTACGAGGGCTTCATCCAGTACGAGCCCAACCCGCCGGCCGTCCGCCAGATCGCCCGCGACTGGATCACCGGCGAGGGCGCCCCGCTGATGAAGTGCTCCGGCGACGGGCTGCTCTACCTCGCCGACTACGGCGCGAACGTCGTCGTCATCAACCTCAACGGCGACGGCATCTCCGTCAACGCCACCAACCTGCTCGCGTTCGACGCCCACCTGCAGTGGGGTGTCGAACGGGTCAAGGGGCTGGCGAAGTTCGCCGGACAGGGCCTGTGGAACACCAAGATCTCCGGGCAGGGCTGGGTCGCCCTGACCTCCCGGGGCAAGCCCATCGTCGTCGACTGCGGCGGCGGCGAGGACGAGACGTACGTCGACCCCGACGCGCTGGTCGCCTGGTCGCCCAACCTCAAGGTGAAGGGCAAGCGCAGCTTCAAGGCGCAGTCGCTCATCGGCCGGGGCAGCGGCGAGGCCTACCAGATGGCCTTCTCCGGCCAGGGCATCGTCGTCGTCCAGCCCAGCGAGGACAGCACCGACCGCCTCCGGATCCGGGGCTGAGGGGGAGCCAGAACGCCATGCAGAGCCCGCTTTTCGCCTACAACGACCAGCAGACCCAGGAACGCTGGTCCCTGCAGAACAAGCAGATGCTGCGCGTCGCCCTGGAGGGGCACGACGACATCCTCGCCCGCAAGGGCACCATGGTGGCCTACCAGGGGCTCGTCGAGTTCGACGCCGAGTACCAGAACAACCAGCAGTCACGCGCGCGTGCGTACACCGGTGAGGGCCTGGACCTGATGCGCTGCCACGGGCAGGGCACGGTCTACCTCGCCAACCTCGCGCAGCACGTGCACCTGATGGACGTCGAGCAGGACGGGCTGACCGTCGACAGCCAGTACGTCCTCGCCATGGACTCCTCGCTGCACCACGAGGTCATCGCCGTCGACAGCCTGTACGGCATCTCCGGCTCGGGGAAGTACCAGCTGAACATCACCGGCCGCGGCAAGGTCGCCCTGATGACGTCCGGCATGCCGCTGATGCTGCACGTCACCCCGGACAAGTACGTCAACTGCGACGCCGACGCCATCGTCGCCTGGTCCACCGGGCTGCGCGTGCAGATGCAGGCCCAGACGCACTCCTCGGGGGTGTGGCGGCGGCGCGGCAGCACCGGCGAGGGCTGGGAGCTCAGCTTCATGGGCACCGGCTTCGCGCTGGTCCAGCCGAGTGAACTGCTGCCGCCGCAGAACGCGGTCATCGGGCAGGGCCTCGCCGCCCAGTACGGCATGGGCCAGCACGGGGCCCGCGGCCAGAACCAGGGCAACGTCTGGAGCTGACCCCGCACGGCAGACGTAAGGGGCGATCGCCATGGCGACCGCCCCTTACGCATGTCTCAGACCCCGAGCCTCGCGCGCGTGGCGTCCAGCAGCCGGACGACGGACGCGTCGGCGACGTCCGCCACCTCGTCGTAGGCGAACCAGCGCACGTCCAGCGACTCGTCGCTGACCTCGTGCCGGGCGTCCTGCGGGGCCAGCACCGCGTACTGCACGTCGTAGTGGCAGTGGCACGGCGGCGGGATCGGATGCCGGTCCAGGCGGACCGGGCCGCCCGGCAGCAGGGACAGCCCCGCGATCCCGGACTCCTCCGTGGCCTCCCGCAGGGCCGCCGCGGCGAGCGAGGCGTCCTGCGGCTCGCAGTGACCGCCCATCTGCAGCCACATCCGCAGCTTGCGGTGCAGCGTCAGCAGCACCCGGCCCCGCTCCGGATCGATCACCAGCGCGCTGGCCGTGACATGGCCCGCGGTGCAGGCCTTCCACACGCCGTCCGGGTGGGCCGCCAGATGGTCCAGGTAGGCCTGGCGCAGCTCTTCCTGGTCCTCGTACTCCTTCAGGACGAGGACCGCTTCGTCGTGCAGGCTCACTCGGTGTCGTCGCCCTCGCTGTCGTCCCCGGCCTTGCCCTCCTGGGCCTTGTCGTCCGCCGCCCGGTCGCCCTTCTTGTGCAGGTCGGGCTTGCCGGCCGCCTCGCCGAGCATCTTGTCCCACTCGGAGAAGTCGATCTGCTCGCGGTGCACGAAGCCGTCCGGGTCGTCCAGGTCGGTGGCCGTCGGCAGCATGTCCGGGTGCGCCCACAGCGCGTCACGGCCGTCGACACCGCGCGCGTCGGTGAGCGAGGCCCACAGCCGGGAGGCGTCCCGCAGACGGCGCGGGCGCAGCTCCAGACCGATCAGCGTGGCGAACGTCTGCTCGGCCGGGCCGCCCGAGGCGCGCCGGCGGCGCAGCGTCTCGCGCAGCGCGTCGGCGGACGACAGACGCGGCTTGGCGGCCGCGTGGACCACCGCGTCCACCCAGCCCTCCACGAGCGCCAGAGCCGTCTCCAGACGGGCCAGAGCGGCCTTCTGCTCGGGCGTGTCCTCCGGCTGGAACATGCCCTGCTGAAGAGCCTGCTGCAGCTCCTCCGGGTTCTGCGGGTCGAACTGGCCGACCACCTCCTCCAGCTTCGCGGTGTCGACCTTGATCCCGCGCGCATACCCCTCGACCGCGCCGAACAGGTGCGAGCGCAGCCACGGCACGTGCGCGAACAGACGCTGGTGGGCCGCCTCGCGCAGGGCGAGGTACAGCCGCACCTCGTCCTTGGGCACGCCCAGGTCCTTGCCGAACACCTCGACGTTCACCGGCAGCAGCGCCGCCTTGCCGGCCGGGCCGAGCGGCAGGCCGACGTCGGAGGAGCCGACGACCTCACCGGCGAGCACGCCCACGGCCTGGCCGATCTGCGTGCCGAACATGGCGCCGCCCATCGAGCGCATCATGCCGATCAGCGGGCCGGCCATGGCCTGCATCTCCTCCGGCAGGATGTCGCCCATGGCGCCGCCGACCCGCTCGGCGACCGGGTCGACCAGTTCCTTCCAGGCGGGCAGGGTGGCCTCGACCCACTCCGCGCGGCTCCACGCCACGGCGGAGGCCGCGCCGGACGGCAGGGCCGTCACGTCGTCCAGCCACAGGTCCGCCAGACGGACGGCGTCCTCCACGGCCTTGCGGTCGGACGGGCCGACGCTTGCGTCCTTGGTGCCGTCAGCGGTGCCCTGGGACACCGTCTGGCGGGCGATCTGCTTGGCCATGTCCCAGTTCACCGGGCCGCCCTCGTAGGAGAGCATCTGGCCCAGCTGCTGGAACGCGGCGCCCAGGTCGGTGGGGTTCAGCGAACCGAACATGGCAGCGAGCGGATTGTCGGCGCCGGGGCCGCCAAATCCCCCGGCTCCGGGCAGTCCGAAACCGAACGGGTTGGCCGGTCCCTGACCACCACCGCTCTCCTGGTCCTTCTTCTTGCCCTCGTCGCCGTTCTCCGGCTCCTCCGGCGGAAGGCCGAATCCGAATGGGGTGTCACTCACGGGATTCCTCGGCTGGTAAGGCCGCCGGTTCTTTCCGACGGCACGACTGCCCGACAACACCACCCAGCGTAGACACCACAAGCGGTTCGGGCCTCGGTGCTTCGCCGACTGAAGGCCTGCGGCAGGATGGATGCCACCTGGTACGTACGCGTCACTCGCGCTCGTATGAAGACAACCGCTGGAGACGCCCGGTGAGTTCCCCAGATCCGCAGGTTCGCGCAGCGCGAAACCCGTCAACCCCGTCCGCCCTGCGCGGACCCGTCGTCGCGGTCACCGGCGCCGCGTCCGGCGTCGGCGCGCTGCTCACCGAGCGGCTGGCCGCCTCGGAGGAGATCAAGCAGGTCATCGCCATCGACGAGCGGCGCGGCGAGTGCGCGGCGGCGCAGTGGCACATCCTGGACGTACGGGACCCCGCCATCGCCGACAAGCTGCGCGGCGCGGACGTGGTCGTGCATCTCGCCCTCGATCTCGACCTCGGCACCGATCCCGCCGCCCGGACGGCCTACAACGTGCGGGGGACGCAGACCGTGCTGACCGCCGCCGCGGCGGCCGGGGTGCACCGCGTGGTGCTGTGCACCTCCGCGATGGTCTACGGCGCGCTGCCGGACAACGAGCTGCCGCTGTCGGAGGACGCGGAGCTGCGGGCGACGGCGGAGGCGACCGGGGTCGGGGACCTGCTGGAGATCGAACGGCTGGCGCGGCGCGCTCCGCGGGCGCATCCCGGGCTGAACGTCACCGTGGTGCGGCCCGCGGTGCTGGTCGGCGGCACGGATACCGCGCTGACCAGGTACTTCGAGTCCCCTCGGCTGTTGGTGGTGGCCGGGTCGCGGCCGGCCTGGCAGTTCTGCCACGTCGAGGACCTGTGCAGCGCGCTGGAGTACGCCGTGCTGGAGAAGGTCGAGGGGGAGCTGGCCGTCGGCTGCGACGGGTGGCTGGAGCAGGAGGAGGTCGAGGAGCTGAGCGGCATCCGGCGGATGGAGCTGCCGTCGGCGGTCGCGCTCGGCGCGGCGGCCCGGCTGCACCGGATCGGGCTGACGCCGTCTCCGGCGGGGGACCTCGCGTACACGATGTACCCGTGGGTGGTCAGCGGCAGCCGGCTGCACGACGCGGGGTGGCGGCCGCGGTGGACGAACGAGGAGGTGCTGGCCGAGCTGCTGGAGGAGGTGGCCGGGCGGCACACGGTGGCCGGGCGGCGGCTGGGGCGGAAGGACGCGACGGCCGCGGGGGCTGCGGGGGCGACGGTCGCGCTGCTGGGTGCGGCGGCGGTGGTGCGGCGCGCGCGGAAGGCGCGGCGGCGGGTCTGACGTCTCTGTACGGCGGTGCGTGTACGGCGCTGTGGAGGTGCCCGGCGCTGGTGCGGGCCGGGGGTGGGTCGCGCGGCCCGGCGCTGACGGGGTGCCGCTGCGCCCACCCGTGCCGCCCCAGCGGCACGACTGCCCGCAGCTACGCAGGCATGCGGCCCGCCGCCGTCGGGTGGGCGTCGCCCCAGCGGCTCGGGTGCCCGCAGCTACGCCAGAGGGGCGGCCTGGGCTGCCCGTAGCTAGGCCAGAGGGGCGGCCTGGGCACGAATGCCCGCAGCTACGCCAGAGCGGCCAGGGGTCGGCGGATGGCGTCCGTACGTATCTCCAACGGCCACGCGCGTGTGCCGGGTGATGACGCTATTCACGGTGGTCGGCGGGGTGCGGCACGATGGGGGTATGGCACCCACCTTTGATCATCCGGGCGAGCAGGCCGCGCAGGAGCCCATCAAGCTGATCGCCATCCGGGACAGCGCGCTGTCGCTGGACGAGGTCTTCCGGGCCGTCGGGGACGACGCGTCCGGCGGGACGGCGCTGTTCGTGGGGACCGTACGGAACCACGACGGGGGTGCCGACGTCGACGAGCTGGGGTACTCCTGCCATCCCTCCGCCGAGGCGGAGATGCGGCGGATCGCCGAGAAGGTCGTCGCCGAGTACCCCGTCCGGGCGCTGGCCGCCGTCCACCGGGTGGGGGACCTCCGGGTGGGGGACCTGGCCGTCGTCGTGGCGGTGTCCTGCCCGCACCGCGGGGAGGCCTTCGAGGCCTGCCGGAAGCTGATCGACGACCTCAAGCACGAGGTGCCGATCTGGAAGCACCAGAGGTTCTCCGACGGCACCGAGGAGTGGGTCGGCGCCTGCTGACACCCGCCGTACGGCCTCAGGTTGCGTAACCGCCCCCCTGCCGTGAGCGTTGTCACTGCGGATGGTTAATCTGCTGATCAGTCAGTTTCGCGGATGCGGTGGATCGGGAGGTCGGCATGGGGGCGCTCGTCTGGTTGCTGATTCCGCTGGTTGCCGCGGTCGGCGCCGGGCTGTGGGGCAGCTGGGCGAACCGGACGCGCAAGGTCCGCGGCGACGGTCCGGAGCTCGACGGGTACGCCCGCTTCCGCGAGGCCATGGAGAAGTCCACCTCCGGCACCTGACCGGCGGCGCAAGGCACCCGTCCGCACGCCCGGAGGCGGCCCTGACGGTGTGCTGACAGAAGCGTCCCGTACTGTCGTGCCATGCCACGCCGCACCGCGACGATGCTCGCCTCCACTCTGATGCTGATCGCACTCCTGTGCGCGGGAGTGTTCATCAAAGTGCCGTACGCCGAGATGTCCCCGGGCCCCACCGTGAACACGCTCGGCGAACACGACGGCGAGCCGGTGCTGCAGATCTCCGGACGCAAGACGTATCCGACCGACGGCCACCTCAACATGACGACCGTGCGGGTGACCAGCGCGGACTACCGGATGAACCTGGTCGAGGCCATCTACGGCTGGCTCGCGCACGACAACAAGGTCGTCCCGCACGACACCCTCTACCCGGACGGGAAGACGGAGGAGGAGTCCACGCAGGAGAACGCCGAGGAGTTCAGCCAGTCCCAGGAGAGCGCTAAGGTCGCCGCCCTGAAGGAGCTGGGCATCCCGGTGGACTCCTGGGTGATCGTCTCCACGGTGGTCAAGGGCTCGCCGTCCGAGGGCAGGCTGCACGCCGGTGACGTGATCAAGAAGGTCGACGGCAAGGACGTCAAGGAGCCGTCCGACGTCGCCGACCTGGTGACCGAGCACAAGCCCGGCGAGAAGGTCGTCTTCACGATCGTGCCCGCGAAGGAACAGGCCGCCGCCGAGAAGGAGCACCGCGCGGCGACCACGACGAAGAACGTCACGATCACCACGGCGACCTCCGACGACAGCGGCGCCCGGCGGGCCATCGTCGGGATCTCCGCCGGAACCGACCACACGTTCCCGTTCACCATCGACATCAAGCTCGCCGACGTCGGCGGCCCGAGCGCCGGCCTGATGTTCGCGCTCGGCATCTACGACAAGCTCACCCCCGGCAGCCTGACCGGCGGGAAGTTCGTCGCCGGCACCGGCACCATCGACGACGACGGCACGGTCGGCCCGATCGGCGGCGTCGAGATGAAGACCGTGGGGGCGCGCGACAAGGGCGCCCGGTTCTTCCTCACGCCGGCCGACAACTGCGCGGCCGCCGCCAAGGACACCCCCGACGGGCTGACCCTGGTCAAGGTGAACACCATCGCCGACGCGCTCGACGCCCTGAAGGACATCCGCTCCGGAGACACCGCCGGCCTGCCGAAGTGCACGGCCAAGGGCTGACCAGCGGGGCCCGCGAGGGCCCGGCCCCCGGAGCCCCGCCCGGCCCGCTCAGTCCTCGAACGTCGCCGCGAGCGCGTCCGCCAGCCCCGGCACCAGGTCGGGGCCGGTGAGCACCTCCGTCGGCGAGTCCTTCTCGCGCAGCCGGAGCGCCGACTCACGGGCGCCGTCGCGCAGCACCGCGACCGTCATCCGGACCTCCTGACGCTCGGGGTGCTCGGCCACCCACTGCGTCAGCTTCTTGCCGTCCAGACCCTCGGGGACCTGGGCCTCGGCGGACGGCGGCAGCATCAGCCGCTCCACGGTCAGGGCGCAGCCGGCCACCGCGTCGGGCCAGGCGATCGTGGCCAGGAACTCGTCGAGCGGCCTGTCCGTTGCAATCTCGTCCTGCTCGATCGGGGTGAGGCCGGTGGTCACCTGCTCGTCCCCCAGGCCGAGCTGGGCGGCGAGCGAGGGTTCCTGAGCCCGCAGCTGCGCGGTGTCTACGAGGGCGAAGAGGCGGGCGGGCTGGTCCCAGCCGAGGCCGGAGGCGTACTCGTCGATCTCGAGCACGGCCCGGGTGAGCGGGCTCGCCGCCATGGGAGTGTTGGACATGGTCACAATCCTGCCTCGTTCCCGGCCGGAATCGGGAACCGAGTAAACGGTGAGTAAGTTGCATAGGTGTGGGCCCGCGATCACGGGGGGCCACGGGGGGCCGGCGAACACGCGGGCCTGACGGATCGACAGCGAACTTCGAGGTGCGCACCTTGGCTTTCCAGATGCCGGACCGCGGCGGAGGCCCGACGGGGCCACGGATCAGAGTGGGCCGCCCGTCCCGGCGTGTCCGGACCCTGCTCATGACGCTGGGCGTCCTCGCCGTCCTCGGCATGGTCTTCACCATGTTCGCGGGCTTCTGGACGGA
Source organism: Streptomyces griseosporeus (assembly GCF_014656055.1). GTDB lineage: Bacteria > Actinomycetota > Actinomycetes > Streptomycetales > Streptomycetaceae > Streptomyces > Streptomyces griseosporeus. The sequence goes on along the minus strand of NZ_BNBR01000003.1, from coordinate 577,117 downwards.
CTGGCTCTGGTACCGGTCGGTGCACTACTCGTCCGTCTTCACCACCACTCTGTGGACCAAGATCGGGCTGTTCTTCGTCTTCGGCCTGCTGATGGCGCTCGCGGTCGGCTTCAACATCTGGCTGGCCCACCGGCTGCGCCCGCCGCTGAGCGCGATGTCGATGGAGCAGCAGAGCCTCGACCGCTACCGGATGGGCATCGCGCCGTACAAGAAGTGGCTGCTGCTCGGCATCACCGCCCTGGTGGGCCTGATCGCCGGCGCCTCCGCCTCCAGCCAGTGGCGGACCTGGCTGATGTGGGTCAACGGCGTGCCGTTCCACGAGAAGGACCCCCAGTTCCACCTGGACGTCTCCTTCTACGCCTTCGACCTGCCCTGGTACCGGTTCCTGCTCGGCTTCGGCTTCGCCGCCGCCATCCTGTCGCTGATCGCCGCCGCGCTCACGCACTACCTGTACGGCGGGCTCAGGGTCACCTCGCCGGGCGCGCGGGCCACGGCCGCGGCCACCGGGCACCTGTCCGTGCTGCTGGGTGTCTTCGTGACGCTGAAGGCGGTGGCCTACTGGCTCGACCGGTACGGCCTCGCGGTGAAGTCCAGCGACTTCAAGGCCACGGACAACTGGACCGGCCTGCGGTACGTGGACGCCAACGCCTACCTGCCGGCCAAGACGATCCTGTTCTGCATCGCGGTGATCTGCGCGCTGCTGTTCTTCGCGACGCTGTGGCGGCGCACCTGGCAGTTGCCGGTGATCGGCTTCGGCCTGATGGTGCTCTCGGCGATCCTGATCGGCGGGCTGTACCCGGCGATCGTGCAGAAGTTCCAGGTCCAGCCGAACGAGCAGGCGAAGGAAGCGCCGTACGTCCAGAAGAACCTGGAGGCGACGCGCAAGGCCTACGGCATCGACGACGCGCAGGTCAGCGAGTACCCGGGCACCAGCAGCACCAAGGACAAGACGCAGCTGCGGGACGACGTCGACGCCACGGCGAGCCTGCGCATCATGGACCCGAACGTCGTCTCGCCGACGTTCCAGCAGCTCCAGCAGATGCGGAAGTACTACGCGTTCCCGAACAACCTGGACGTCGACCGCTACAACAAGGACGGCAAGGACCAGGACACGGTCATCGGCCTGCGGGAGCTGAACCTGGCCGGCGTCGACAAGCAGAACTGGATCAACACCCACTTCCGCTACACGCACGGCTACGGCGTGGTCGCCGCCAAGGGCACCGAGGCCACCCAGGGCCAGTCGCCCGGCCGCCCGGTCTTCACCGAGTCCAACCTGCCCTCCGAGGGCGACCTCGGCACGTACGAGCAGCGGGTCTACTACGGCGAGAAGACGACGACGTACTCCATCGTCGGCGGCCCGCAGAAGGAGATCGACTACTCCGACGACGAGGGCGAGAAGACCACCAGCTACCAGGGCAAGAGCGGCGTCAACCTGGCCAACACCTTCAACCGGGCCGCGTACGCGGTGGCCTTCGGCGAGCCGCAGATCCTGTACTCCGGCGCGATCGGCGACGGTTCGCGGATCCTGTACAACCGCACGCCCAAGGACCGCGTCGAGGCGGTGGCGCCCTGGCTGACCATCGACGGCGACGCCTACCCGGCGGTGGTGGACGGCCGGATCCTGTGGATCGTGGACGCGTACACGACCACCAACGGCTATCCGTACTCCTCGCGTACGACCCTCGGGGACACGACCGCGGACTCCCTGACCGCGACCAACAACAGCCGCGCGGTGGTGGCCCAGCAGAACCAGGTCAACTACATCCGCAACTCGGTGAAGGCGACCGTCGACGCGTACACCGGCGAGGTCAAGCTCTACGAGTGGGACACCGAGGACCCGGTGCTGAAGACCTGGCGGAAGGCCTTCCCCGGCACGGTCGAGCCCAAGAGCGACATCTCGGCCGACCTGATGGCCCATCTGCGGTACCCGCAGGACCTGTTCAAGGTCCAGCGCGAGCTGCTGACCCGCTACCACGTGCAGGACGCCGACACCTTCCTCAGCGGCAGCGAGGTCTGGCAGGTGCCCGACGACCCGACCAACAAGTCGGGCAACGCGGTGCCGCCGTACTACCTGAGCATGAAGATGCCCGACCAGAAGCAGCAGGCGTTCTCGCTGACGACGACGTTCACGCCGAACGGCCGGGACAACCTCAGCGCGTTCATGGCGGTCGACTCCGAGGCGGGCACCGGGGACTACGGCAAGATCAGAATCCTGAAGGTGCCGACCAGCTCCACGGTCGACGGCCCCAAACAGGTGCAGAGCCAGTTCAACTCCAACTCGCAGCAGAACATCGCCGAGTTCGTCCGGCTGATCAGAGGCGGCGACTCGGAGATCGAGTACGGCAATCTGCTGACCGTGCCGCTGGACGGAGGACTGCTCTACGCGGAGCCGGTCTACGTACGCGGCGGCGGACTCAAGTACCCCCTGCTGCGGAAGGTGTTGGTGACCTACGAGGGCACCACCGCGTTCGAGGACACCCTCGACGCGGCGCTCGACAAGGTCTTCGGCGCGAAGGGCTCGACCACCGAGCCGCCGGACGAGGGCACCAAGCCGCCGCCCGCGTCGAGCAATCCGACGGTCCGGGAGGCGCTGGCCGACGCACAGAAGGCGTTCGACGCCGGGCAGGAAGCCCTGAAGAAGGGCGACTGGCAGGCGTACGGCGAGGCGCAGAAGGATCTTGAGGAGGCGCTGAAGCGGGCCGAGGACGCCCAGGCCAAGGCCGAGAAGGGCAGCGGCGGCAGCAAGACCGACGGCGCTTCGGGCGGTGGCGCGGGCGGCAGCAGTCCCAGCCCGACCCCCACTCCAAGCTCCAGTTGATCAGGCCCACCCCGCGCCGTGATACGGTTGCAGAACAACGGCGCGGGGTGGAGCAGCTCGGTAGCTCGCTGGGCTCATAACCCAGAGGTCGCAGGTTCAAATCCTGTCCCCGCTACTGAATGCCGAAGGCCCGGATCCCTCAGGATCCGGGCCTTCGGCGTGTGCGAACGCATGTGCCGACGAAGGCGACGGCCGTGCCGCGAGGGGGAGTTGGCCGATCTGTGTTTGACTTGTCTCTCTGTGGGCATGTCGACAAAACGCTGAAGTGACCTCACGGGCTGCGGTATACCGGGTGTACCCAGGTTGCAGGTGGTGCGACGATGGACGTTATGGGGGACAAGGCAACTCTGTTCGAGACAGGGCGATTTGTGCAGCCGTCCGGTGATGACGAAGAGGGGGAGATCGTCGCCGAGCAGGCCGCGGAGGAGCTGCGTCAGCGGCTGGCCGCCGAGGCCGGTGACATCGAGGCGATGAGCGTCCTCGGGGCGATGCTGCTGCGCCGTGGCGACCTCGACGGAGCCGAACCCCATCTGCGCGCCGCGACCGCCGCCGGCGACCGGGCCGCAGCCAACAACCTGGGCGTCCTTCTCCACCAGCGCGGATACGCCGACGAGGCCGCCGGATGGTGGCGGATCGCGGCGGTCGCCGGTTCGGCGGCCGCCGCCCACGCGTTGGGCCGGCACCACCGTGAGCGGGGCGACGAACCGGCCGCCGAGTACTGGCTGCGGCAGTCCGCCGAGCAGGGCCACGTCCTGGGCGCGTACGCGCTCGCCGACCTGCTGGAGCACCGCGGGGACCCGGACGCCGAGCGCTGGATGCGCGCCGCGGCCGAGCGGGGACACCGGGAGGCGGCCTACCGGCTGGCCCGGGCGCTCGACCTGCGGGCCGGGCCGGAGCCTGCGGGTGACAACGGTGTCTCGTCGGCCGCGGAGGCCGAGCAGTGGTACCGGCAGGCCGCCGCGCGCGGGCACCGGCGGGCCGCCCTGCACCTCGGGGCGATCCTGGAGAAGCGGGGTGAGCTGAAGGAGGCCGGGCGCTGGTACCTGACCTCCGCCAAGGACGGCGAGCCACGCGCCGCCTGCGCGCTGGGCTTCCTGCTGCGGGACGCCGGGGACAGCGAGAGCGCCGCCGTGTGGTGGCTGCGGGCCGCGCAGGACGGCGACGGAAACGCCGCCAACGCGCTGGGCGCACTGCACGCCGAGCGGGGCGAGACGCAGACCGCCGAGCGGTGGTACCGGGCGGCGATGGACGCCGGCGACGTGAACGGCGCGTACAACCTCGGGCTGCTCTGCGCCGAGCAGGGGCGGACCGCGCAGGCCGAGCAGTGGTACCGGCGCGCCGCCTACGCCGGGCACCGGGAGGCGGCGAACGCGCTGGCCGTCCTGCTGCTCCAGGGCGGCGACGAGGCCGGCGCCGAGCCGTGGTTCTCCAAGGCGGCCGAGGCGGGCAGCGTGGACGCCGCCTTCAACCTCGGGATCCTCTACGCCAAGCGGGGCGAGGACGCGCTCGCCCTGCGCTGGTACGAGCGGGCGGCGGCCGCCGGACACACCGAGGCCGCCCTCCAGGTCGGCATGGCCCGGCTGCGCGACGGCGACGAGCAGGAGGCCGAGCGGCATCTGCGGTGCGCGGCGGGCGGCGGGAGCGCAGAGGCGGCGTACCGGCTGGCCGCGCTGCTCGACGCGCGGCGCCCGCCGGCGTCCGCGCACGAGCTGGGGGAGGCGCTGCACGAGAAGACCGAGTGCGAGGAGTGGTACGAGCGGGCGGCCTCGCTGGGCCACCGGCGGGCGCAGGTGCGGGTCGGGATGCTGGCCGCCGCGCGGGGCGAAGTGGTCGAGGCGGCGCGGTGGTACCGGGCGGCGGCGGAGGCCGGGTCGCGCAACGGCGCGTTCAACCTGGGGCTGCTGCTGGCCCGGGAGGGCAGCGAGCCGGAAGCGGCGGTGTGGTGGACGCGGGCGGCGGACGCCGGCCATGGGCGGGCGGCGTTGCGGCTGGCCCTCGTCTACGCGCGTCGCGGTGAGCTGGCCGAGGGGCAGCGGTGGGCCGACCGGGCCGTGTCGCTCGGACCGGCGGAGGTGGCGGAGCGGGCGGCCCGGCTGCGGGACGCCCTGCGGCAGGAGCTGTCGGCCTGAGCCGCGCTGAGCTGAGCCGGCGGGCCCTGGAGAAGCGATTTGCTCTTGGTGTGTCGTTGACGTAATGTTGCATTCACCGACGCGGGGTGGAGCAGCTCGGTAGCTCGCTGGGCTCATAACCCAGAGGTCGCAGGTTCAAATCCTGTCCCCGCTACTGATGGTCCGAGGGCCGGAATCCGAAAGGGTTCCGGCCCTCGACGCATGTCCGGGGTTTCTTTCGGAGGTGAGGCCCCGGAGGTGCGGCCCCCTGCCTTAAGTGATGCTTAAACGATCCTTAGGGGTTCCGCTTTCCCGTTGGCACGCGCAACCGCTCTGCGTAACGTCTGGCTCGCCGTCAGGGCAACGTTGTCAGCCCCCCACGCGACGCTCCAAGGAGTCACCCCCCATGGCACCTCGCCACCAGCGCAACCTCAGCCGCCGCAAGATGCTCTTCGCCCTCGGTGGCGCCGCGGTCGGCATCCCGGCGATCGCGGCCATAGCTCCGCACGCCCTCGCGGGCCAGAACGAGGGCGCGGCGACCACGGCGACCGGCTCGCTCCCGGTCACCGTGATCAACAACAGCGGTTCGTTCGGCAACGCCTCGGTGCACCTGTACGTCGTCGGCAACGCCGACGGCAGGCAGGTACGGCTCACCCCGGACGGCACCCTCGCCCCCGTCGCGCTCTCGGACAACGGCCCCGACGGCTTCACCGACTACGCGATCCCTCTCGCGGGCAGCGGCGAGACCAGGCTGTCCCTGCCGTACATGTCCGGCCGGATCTATGTCTCGCTCGGCCAGAAGCTCAAGTTCAAGGTCGTCACCGACGGCAACGGCAACGCCGCTCTGCAGTACCCGGCCGGATGGGTCACCTCCGACCCCAACTACGGCGTCCTGCACGACTGCGCCGAGTTCACCCACAACGCGGCCGGCATGTTCTGCAACACCACGATGGTGGACATGTTCAGCGTCCCGATGAGCATCCGCCTCACCGGGGAGAAGGACCAGACGACGGGCACTCTGCGCGCGGGCGGTCGCGCGGCGGCCTTCGCGGCGGTCCGGCAGGTGCCGGAGTTCGCCCCGCTGGTCGTGGACGACACGCGCATCATCGCCCCCGGCCACGGCCTGGACGCGGGCCTCTTCGCCAAGGACTACTTCGCGCCGTACATCGACGAGGTGTGGAGCACCTACACCGGCAAGGACCTCAAGATCACCACGAACGCGGGGACGTTCACCGGTCGTGTCCGCGGGGAGCGCCTCACCTTCGACGGCCCCGCCCCGGTGTCGTTCGCCAAGCCCTCGACGCGGGACGTCCTGTTCTGCGACGGCGCTCTCGCCGCCCCCAACGACGGCACCACCGGGCCCGTGGCGGCGGTCCTCGGCGCGGCCTTCAACCGCTCCACCCTGCTCAGCAACCCCACGCAGCCCGGCACGGACCCGGCGACCTTCTACCAGGGCACGCTGACCAACCACTACGCGCGGGCGGTCCACGCGGCCACGGTCGACGGCAAGGCCTACGGTTTCGCCTTCGACGACGTGGCGGACTTCGCCTCCTACGTCCAGGACACGCGTCCCACGGCCTTCACCCTCACGCTGACGGCGTTCTGAGGCGCCGCAGACCCCATGCGAAAGGGCACCGCACTCCGTCGGGAGTGCGGTGCCCTTTCGTGTACTCGGCCGGGTGGGCGGGGGTTACGCCGCCGCGCAGTTCGGGCACAGGCCGCGGTACGTCACCTCGACGTCCGAGACGGTGAAGCCGAAGCGCTCCGAGTCGGGGAGGTCGGAGAGCGGGTTGCCGGTGGGGTGCACGTCACGGATCGCGCCGCACTGGGCGCAGACCAGGTGATGGTGCGGACGGTGCGCGTTGGGGTCGTACCGCTTGGCGCGCTTGTCCGTGCTGACCTCGATGACCTCACCGAGGGAGACCAGCTCGCCCAGGGTGTTGTAGACGGTCGCCCGGGAGATCTCGGGCAGCTTGGCGACAGCTCTGGCGTGCACCTCGTCGGCCGTCAGGTGGACGTGTTCGCCGTCGAGGACCTCGGCCACCACACGCCGCTGCGCGGTCATCCGCCATCCGCGTCCGCGAAGCCGTTCCAGAAGGTCACTCATGGAACCAGCCTAACAGCAAGCGGACCAGGTTCCGAACAGGTGTGACTTTCGACCTCGCCTTGACTTGGACTTAGTCCAATGTAGGATCGAGGACGGCTTTGGCCAAGGGACAGGAACAGCAAGACGAGGCGCAGGAGGCCACGTGACTCAGGGACCGCTTACGACGGAAGCCGGTGCTCCGGTCGCCGACAACCAGAACAGCGAGACCGCGGGCGTCGGTGGTCCGGTGCTCGTCCAGGACCAGCTGCTGCTGGAGAAGCTGGCCCACTTCAACCGGGAGCGCATTCCGGAGCGGGTCGTGCACGCCCGGGGCGCGGGGGCGTACGGCACCTTCACCGTGACCGCCGACGTCACCCCGTACACGCGGGCCGCCTTCCTCTCCGAGGTCGGCAAGGAGACCGAGGTCTTCCTGCGCTTCTCGACCGTGGCCGGCAACCTCGGTGCCGCCGACGCGGTCCGTGACCCGCGCGGTTTCGCGGTGAAGTTCTACACCGAGGAGGGCAACTACGACCTCGTCGGCAACAACACCCCGGTGTTCTTCATCCGGGACGCGATCAAGTTCCCGGACTTCATCCACACGCAGAAGCGCGACCCGTACACCGGCTCCACGGAAGCCGACAACGTGTGGGACTTCTGGTCGCTGTCGCCGGAGTCGACCCACCAGGTGACCTGGCTGTTCGGCGACCGGGGCATCCCGGCGTCGTACCGGCACATGGACGGGTTCGGCTCGCACACCTTCCAGTGGAACAACGAGGCCGGCGAGGTCTTCTGGGTCAAGTACCACTTCAAGACCGACCAGGGGATCAAGAACCTCACCGCCGAGGAGGCCGACGTCCTCGCGGGCAAGGACCCCGACTCGCACCAGCGCGACCTGCGTGAGGCCATCGAGCGCGGCGAGTTCCCGAGCTGGACCGTGGGCGTGCAGATCATGCCGGCGGCGGACGCGGCGACGTACCGCTTCAACCCGTTCGACCTCACCAAGGTGTGGCCGCACGCGGACTACCCGGTCATCGAGATCGGCAGGCTGGAACTGAACCGCAACCCGCGGAACATCTTCGCCGAGGTCGAGCAGTCGATCTTCTCTCCCGCGCACTTCGTGCCGGGCATCGGACCCTCGCCCGACAAGATGCTCCAGGGCCGGCTCTTCGCGTACGGCGACGCCCACCGCTACCGGGTCGGGATCAACGCCGACCACCTGCCGGTGAACCGCCCGCACGCCACCGAGGCGCGGACCAACTCGCGCGACGGGTACCTCTACGACGGCCGGCACGGCGGCGCGAAGAACTACGAGCCGAACAGCTTCGGCGGGCCGCAGCAGACGGGCCGGCCGCTGTGGCAGCCCTTCGACGGGTTCGCGGGCGGCACGGGCAACCACCCGACGCCCGTGCACGCCGAGGACGACGACTTCGTGCAGGCGGGGAACCTGTACCGGCTGATGGCCGAGGACGAGAAGGAGCGGCTCGTCGGCAATCTGGCCGGTGCCCTCGCGCAGGTCTCGCGCGAGGACATCGTCGAGCGGGCGATCGGCAACTTCCGTAACGCCGACGCCGACTTCGGCAAGCGGCTGGAGGTCGCGGTGCAGGCGCTGCGCGGCTGACGGTCCTGATCTCGCCGCGCCTGGTGGGCCGGTCCCTTCGGGGGCCGGCCCTTTCGCGTGTCGTCAGGCGGGTACGTGGACCTGCTGCCGGGCGGGGGCCCAGCAGCGGATGATGTCGCGGACCGAGACGACGCCGGTGATCTCGCCGTGGTCGAGCACCACGAGGTGGCGGAAGCCGCCGTGCGCCATGGCGCGCGCCGCCTCCTCCAGGGTCCAGGCCGGGGCGGCGAACACGACGTCGGTGGTGGTGTGGTCGTGGGCACGCTCGGTATCCGGGTTCTGGCCCAGGCCCACGGAGTTGAGGATGTCGCGTTCGGTGAGGATGCCGATGCCGCCGGCGTCCGGGTCGTGGACGACTGCCGCGCCGACCCGGCGGGCGGCCATCAGGGCGGCTGCCTGGCGGAGGGTGTGCTGAGGGCCGATGGTGAGGACCACTGTGGTCATGGCGTCGCGGACGAGCATGTCTTGAGCCACCTCCTGGGTGTGCCCCCACTGCTGCTTCCGGGGTCCGATCCCTGCTTGTTCTCGGTTTCACAAGTTCACAAGTGGGGGGACCTTCAGAGTGGCAGGCAAAGAGCGAGTCAACAAGGGGGCGCTCAAGCGTGCGTGGGGGCGCTCGTCCGCCTAGTAGCGGCCGTTGAGGTAGCCCAGCAGCTCGTCGTGGAGGAGGCCGTTGGAGGCCGCGGCGTTGCCGCTGTGCGGGCCGGGGCGGCCGTCGAGGCCGGTGAAGGTGCCGCCGGCCTCCGTGACGACGATGGCGTTGGCGGCCATGTCCCACAGGGACAGCTCCGGCTCCGCGCAGAGGTCGACCGCGCCCTCGGCGACCATCATGTACGGCCAGAAGTCGCCGTACGCGCGCGTGCGCCAGACCTGGCGGGTGAGGTCGAGGAAGCCGTCGAGGCGGCCCTGCTCCTCCCAGCCGGAGAGGGAGGAGTACGCGAACGAGGCGTCCGCGAGGCTGCCGACGCGGGAGACGTGGATGCGGGTCGCGGAGGACAGGCTGCGGCCGGTGTAGGCGCCGTGGCCCTTCGCCGCCCACCAGCGGCGGCCGAGGGCGGGGGCGGAGACGACGCCGACGACGGGCTGGTAGCCGCCCTCGCCCGCCTCCATCAGGGAGATCAGGGTGGCCCAGACGGGGACGCCGCGGACGTAGTTCTTGGTGCCGTCGATGGGGTCGACGACCCAGCGGCGGGGGCCCGTGCCCTCGATGCCGTACTCCTCGCCGAGGATCGCGTCGCGGGGGCGGGCCCGCTGCAGGTGGCCGCGGATGAGTTCCTCCGCGGCCTTGTCCGCCTCGCTGACCGGGGTCATGTCCGGCTTCGTCTCGACCTTGAGGTCGAGGGCCTTGAAGCGGTCCATGGTGGTGGCGTCGGCGGCGTCCGCGAGGACGTGGGCGAAGCGGAGGTCGTCGAGGTAGTCGGGCATGTGGGAACGGTATCCGGCGGGGTCGGTACCGGGCCAGGGGGGCCGGAGTGTGGACAGGGGGGCCGGCTGGGGTGCGGGGCGGGCGGGGGCGTCGGAAGGCTGCCCGCTGCCGGGTGGGCAGCGGCCCAGCGGCACGGCTGCCCGCAGCTATGCAGGCATGCGGCCCGCAGCTCAGGTCGTTCTGACGGCGTGGTGGGTCTTTCGTGCGCCCCTGTGTCGCTTCGCGCACCCTTGACAGGGTATTGGGGGGCGTCAAATCTGGGCGGCAGAGTCTTGTCCCCCGGGGAGGCGATGATGCCTGCAGCGCGGGAGTCCCTGCTGGATGCCGCATTCACGGCGCTGGCGCGCCGGCCCTGGTCCGCCGTGCGGATGGTGGACGTGGCGGCGGCGGCCGGGGTCTCCCGGCAGACGCTGTACAACGAGTTCGGCAGCAAGGAAGGGCTGGCCCGGGCGCTGGTGCGGCGCGAGGCCGACGGGTATCTCGCCGGGGTCGAGCGGGCGCTGGCCGCCCACGGCGACGCCCGGGAGCGGCTCACCGCGACCGCCGAGTGGACCGCCTCCGCCGCCCGCGACAACGCGCTGGTGCGGGCCATGCTCACCGGCTGCTGGAGCGAGCGGCTGCCGTCGCCGGCGCTGTCCGCCGTACCGTCCTCCTCGCCCGTGCCGGCGCAGCGGCGGGCGGACGGCCCGCTGCCCTCGCCCGGCGACTTCGTGACGCTCGTGCGCGACCGTGCCGTGGCGGCCCTGGCGGGACCCGGCGCCGCGAGGGCCGAGAGCGCCGAAGTGGCCCGCTCCTGCGAGCTCGTCGTCCGTCTGGCGCTGTCCTGCGTCGCCGCGCCGCCGGGGGAGGGCGGCGTCGCGGGCCTGGTGCACGGACTGCTCCAGCGTCAGCACGTCTGAGGCACCCGCGCGCCCCTCAGTGCGCCGAGCCCGACAGCTGCAGGCCGATCACCCCGAGGATGACCAGGCTGATCGAGACGATCTTCAGCGTGGAGACCAGGTCGCCGAGGAAGACCATGCCGTAGATGGCGGTGCCCGCCGCGCCGATGCCCGTCCACACCGCGTACGCCGGACCGACGTCCAGCTTCTTCAGCGACAGGGTCAGCAGGCCGAAGCTGCCGAGCGCGAACGAGGCGAACGCGACGGTCGGCCAGAGCCGGGTGAAACCGTGGGAGAGCTTCAGACACACCGCGAAGCCGGTTTCCAGCAGCCCGGCGACGATGACCAGCAGCCACGCCATGTGCTTGTCCTCCCGTACGTCACACGTCCCGCGACCGCTTGGGCGGCGCTCGGTCAGGCTTGGTCAGGCTCTGGTCATCTCTGGGGAACCCGGTTCGGTGCGATTATGCACTTGCCGCGCTCACCTGCCGGCAAACAACGCGGAGGTCAGTCGCCTTCCGTCGGCTCCCGCGTCGCCAGCAGCCGCCGCAGCGAGTACAGCCGGGCCGGGTCCGCGTGCCCCTCGGCCACCCACGCGTCCAGCGCGCAGTCCGGCTCGTCGTGGCTGCACGCGCGCGGGCACCCCTCGGTGCCCGGCTCCAGGTCCGGGAAGGCGTGGATGACCCGGGACGGATCGACGTGGGCAAGTCCGAAGGAGCGCACGCCCGGGGTGTCGATCACCCAGCCGTCCGCCCTCTCCAGCGGCAGCGCCAGCGCCGAGGTCGTGGTGTGCCGGCCACGTCCCGTCACCGCGTTCACATGCCCGGTCAGCCGCCGCCGCTCCTCCGGCACCAGCGCGTTGACCAGCGTGGTCTTGCCGACGCCCGAGTGGCCGACGAACGCGGTGACCCGGCCGTCCAGGAACTCCCGCACCCGGTCCGCCGCATCGCCGTTCTCCAGCTCCTCGCGGCTGGTGACGACGTACGGGATGTCCAGGTCGCCGTACAGCTCCAGCAGCTTGTCCGGCGGGGACAGGTCCGACTTGGTCAGCACCAGCAGCGGCTCCAGGCCGCCGTCGAACGCCGCGACCAGGCAGCGGTCGATCAGCCGGGGGCGCGGCTCCGGGTCGGCGAGAGCGGTGACGATGGCGAGCTGGTCGGCGTTGGCGACGACCACCCGCTCGTACGGGTCGTCGTCGTCGGCCGTGCGGCGCAGCACCGAGGACCGCTCCTCGATGCGCACGATCCGCGCGAGGGTGTCCTTCTTGCCGGACAGGTCGCCGACGAGTGCCACCCGGTCGCCGACCACCGCCGCCTTGCGGCCCAGCTCGCGGGCCTTCATCGCGAGGATCGTGCGGTCCTCGACCAGGCAGGTGAGCCGGCCCCGGTCGACGGTGAGGACCATGCCCTCGGCGGCGTCCTCGTGCTTGGGACGGATGTTGGTACGGGGCCGGGTGCCCCGGCGGCCCGGGCGGCTGCGGATGTCGTCCTCGTCGGTGTGCTTGCCATAGCGGCGCATGACGTGTCCCTGCGTTCCTACGCCCCGAGCATCCCGGTCCACAGTTCGGGGAAGTCCGGCAGGGTCTTCGCCGTCGTCGCCACGTTCTCGATCCGCACGCCCTCGACCGCCAGGCCGATGACCGCGCCGGCCGTCGCCATGCGGTGGTCCTCGTACGTGTGGAAGACGCCGCCGTGCAGCGGGCGCGGGCGGATGTGCAGGCCGTCGGCGGTCTCGGTGACGTCGCCGCCCAGCTCGTTGATCTCCTTGGTGAGCGCGGCCAGCCGGTCCGTCTCGTGCAGCCGCAGATGGGCCACGCCCCGCAGCGTGGAGGGGGAGTCGGCGAGGGCCGCGACCGCCGCGATGCCCGGGGTCAGCTCACCGACCTCGCTCAGGTCCACATCGATACCGTGGATCGCACCCGAACCGGTGAACACCAGGCCGTAGTCGGCCAGTTCGCAGGAACCACCCATCTCGGTGAAGATCTCCCGCAGCCGGTCACCCGGCTGGGTCGTGCGGGCCGGCCAGTCCGGGATGACGACCCGGCCGCCGGTCACCAGCGCCGCCGCGAGGAACGGCTGCGCGTTGGACAGGTCCGGCTCGATCGTCAGGTCGCGGCCGAGCAGCGCGCCCGGCGTGACCCGCCAGACGTTCGGCTCGCCGCCCGACTCGGGCGTGTCCACCTGGGCGCCGACCGCGCGCAGCATGTCGACCGTCATCCGGATGTGCGGCATCGACGGCAGCGTGGAGCCGACGTGCCGCACCTCCACGCCCTGGTTGAAGCGCGGCGCGGACAGCAGCAGGGCGCTGACGAACTGGGACGACGAGGAAGCGTCGATCTCGACCACGCCGCCGTCCAGGGCGCCGCCGCCGTGCACCGTCATCGGCAGCGCGCCGCGGCCGTCGTCGTCGATGCGGGCGCCGAGGGCGCGCAGCGCGTCGATGACGCCGTGCAGGGGACGCTCGTAGGACCGGGGGTCGCCGTCGAAGCGGATGGGGCCGTCGGCCAGCGTGGCGACCGGCGGCAGGAAGCGCATCACCGTGCCGGCGTTGCCGACGTCCACGGTGGCCGGGCCGCGCAGGCCCGTCGGCAGCACCCGCCAGGCCTCGCCCGTGCCGTCGGGGCCCACGCCCTCCTCGATCTCGATGCCCATCGCGCGCAGCGCGCCGGCCATCAGCAGCGTGTCCCGGGACCGCAGCGGGCGGCGCAGCCAGCCGGGCTCGGAGGCGAGGGCGGCGAGCACGAGGGCGCGGTTGGTGACCGACTTGGACCCGGGCACGTGGACCGTCGCGTCGACGGCTCCGCTCGCGTGCGGGGCGGGCCAGAGGGCGGTGGAGGCGGCGTTCGGGACCATGGGGCCACTTTATAAGGAGGCGACGGCCGCCGTTCGTCCGCGGCGCCCGCGAGGAGACCGCCGGCCGGGGCCGCGCGGTGGAGCCGTACGGCCGCGCCCCCGGGCCGGCCGCTCACACCCCCAGCAGCCAGCGCCCCCCGCCCAGCAGCGAGCACAGCGACACCGCGTGGAACAGGAACAGCCACAGCCCCGCCGGGGTGTGCGTCAGCCGGGCCAGCTGGTCGGCGTCCGAGTCGCCCGCGCCCCCGTGCCGGCGCTTGGCCTGCAGCTCGAAGGCCGGCCGTACACCGCCCAGCAGCAGGAACCACACCACCGCGTAGGCGAACGCGGCCTGCACCTGAGGCCCCGTCAGCCAGGAGACCAGCACGAACAGGGTGCCCGTCAGCACCACCGTCAGGGCGCCGTACGCGTTGCGGATCATCACGAGCATGGCCAGCAGCAGGGCCGTCGCCAGCCACAGCAGCAGGGTGATCCGTCCCGCGGCCAGCAGCGCGGCGCCGCCCAGGCCCAGCAGCGGAGGCGCCGTGTAGCCGGCCACCGCGGTGAGGATCATGCCGAGTCCGTACGGCTTGCCGCGGCTGACCGTGAGACCGCTGGTGTCGGAGTGCAGCCGTATGCCGGTCAGCTGGCGCCCGGTGAGCAGCGCGACCAGACCGTGGCCGCCCTCGTGGGCGATGGTGATGGCGTTGCGGGCGACGCGCCACACCGCCTGCGGGACGACCACCGCGAGGGCCGCCACACCGGTCGCGATCACCACCCACAGGTCCGGCTCGGACTGGGTGCCGACGAGTTCGTCCCAGAGCGAGGTCGCTGTGCTGGTGTCCATGTTTCCGGGCTGCTCCCTGTGTTCCGGCGGAGTCTGGCAGTGTGGCACGTATGTGCGGACGGTATGCATCGAGTCGTAGGCCAGAGGATCTCGCAGGAATCTTTGAGATCGAGAAGTGGGAGCCCGAGGAGACCCTGGCGCCCGACTACAACGTGGCCCCGACCAAGGAGGTGTACGCCGTCCTGGACCGCCCCCTGAAGGACGCGGCCGAGCCGCGCCCGGTTCGGCAGCTGCGCAAGCTGAAGTGGGGGCTCGTGCCGTCCTGGGCCAAGACGCCCGAGGGCGGCGCGCGGATGATCAACGCGCGGGCCGAGACCGTGCACGAGAAGCCGTCCTACCGCCGCGCCTTCACCTCCCGGCGCTGCATCCTCCCCGCCGACGGCTACTTCGAGTGGGTCACCGGCGTGCAGGAGCGCGAGCTGGAGGTCGAGGGCCGCAAGAAGCGGCCGCGCAAGCAGCCGTACTTCGTGCTGCCGGCCGACGGGTCGGTGTTCGCGATGGCCGGTGTGTACGAGTTCTGGCGGGACCGGACGCTGCCGGACGACCACCCGCAGGCCTGGTGGGCGACCTGCTCGGTGATCACCACCGAGGCGGAGACGTCGCCGCTGGCCGTCGCCCCCGCCGAGGGCCCCCACTCGCTCGCCGACATCCACCCGCGGATGCCGCTGATGCTCACCCCGGACCGCTGGGACGCCTGGCTCGACCCGGCCCGCACCGACCCCGACGACCTGCGGGAGCTGCTCGCGCCCCCGCCGCCCGGCCTGATGCGGGCCTACCCGGTCTCCACGGCCGTGAGCAACGTCCGCAACAACGGCCCGGAGCTGCTCAAGGAGCTGGAGGCCCCGGAGGAGGGCACACTCTTCTGACGTGACGCACACGACACAGGAGACCGTCGAGACCGAGGCCGGCCCGGCCCGCATCACCTGGCACACGGCCAGGAAGGCCCGTTTGGTGCTGGCCATCAGCCACGGCGCCGGCGGCGGCATCGAGGCCCGTGACCTCCAGGCCCTCGCCCGCGTGCTGCCCGGGCACGGGGTGACCGTGGCGCTCGTCGAGCAGCCCTGGCGGGTGGCCGGCAAGAAGGTGGCGCCCGCGCCGAAGACCCTCGATACCGGCTGGCGCGGCCTGTGGCCCGCGCTCACCCGGCCCGGCCCGCCGGTGATCGCCGGCGGGCGCAGCGCCGGGGCGCGCGTGGCCTGCCGTACCGCCGCGGAGCTGGGCGCCCACGCCGTGCTCGCGCTGAGCTTCCCGCTGCACCCGCCGGGCAGACCGGAGAAGTCCCGCGCCGAGGAGCTGCTCGGCGCCGGGGTGCCCACGCTCGTCGTGCAGGGCGGCAACGACCCCTTCGGCAGGCCGGACGAGTTCCCGGACGGCCCGTACGAGCTGGTCGAGGTGCCGTACGGCGATCATGGCTTCGCGGTGCCGAAACGGGCGCCGATCGGCCAGGACGAGGCCGTGACGGTGATCACCGACGCCGTCGTGAAGTGGACCGGATCACTCGGGTGAACGGCCGGGAATGCCCGGCGCGCACCCGCTGTTGAGGCGGACAGAAGGGCTGGGGCCACCAGCGCCGACGTCACTGGAGAGGAAGTCCGCCGCATGGGTTCGACCTACTGCCCGAGCCGCAGCAGCCGTGCTGACCTGGACTGGACGGTGCTGCACGCGGCCAAGACCGCTCCTATTCGGGCGGCGGGCGGGCCGGATCGTCGTCTATCCTCCGATTCGAGTGGGACCGGTCTCGGTCTCACGACATCGCTGGAGGAGGTGGGTCCGGTTCCCGGTACCGACGCAGGGACCGACAACGGCCAGGCGGAGCTGCCCGAGGGCCCGGGCGTGAGCGCGGACGCGGGTGCGGAGTCGACCGCCGAGCGCAGCGCGCGCTTCGAGCGGGACGCGCTGGAGTTCCTCGACCAGATGTACTCGGCTGCCCTGCGCATGACGCGCAACCCGGCCGACGCCGAGGACCTGGTCCAGGAGACCTACGCCAAGGCGTACGCGTCCTTCCACCAGTTCCGCGAGGGCACCAACCTCAAGGCGTGGCTGTACCGGATCCTGACCAACACCTTCATCAACTCGTACCGCAAGAAGCAGCGCGAACCCCAGCGCAGCGCGGCCGAGGAGATCGAGGACTGGCAGCTGGCGCGCGCCGAGTCGCACATGTCGACGGGTCTGCGCTCGGCGGAGTCGCAGGCGCTCGACCACCTGCCCGACTCGGATGTGAAGGAAGCGCTCCAGGCGATCCCCGAGGAGTTCCGCATCGCCGTCTACCTCGCGGACGTGGAGGGCTTTGCGTACAAGGAGATCGCGGACATCATGGGGACACCCATCGGTACGGTGATGTCCCGGCTGCACCGGGGCCGCCGGCAACTGCGCGGCATGCTCGAGGACTACGCCCGAGAGCGCGGGCTGGTCCCGGCCGGCGCCGGAGAGTCGAACGAAGCGAAAGGCTCGGGCTCATGAGCTGCGGAGAGCCGCACGAGACGGACTGCAGTGAGGTCCTCGACCACCTGTACGAGTTCCTCGACAGCGAGATGCCGGACGTCGATCGCGACAAGTTCCAGCAGCACTTCAAGGAGTGCTCCCCCTGCCTGGAGAAGTACGGGCTGGAGCAGGCCGTGAAGAAGCTGGTCAAGCGGTGCTGCGGGCATGACGACGTGCCCACCGACCTGCGGGCCAAGGTCATGGGGCGGATCGACCTGATCCGCTCCGGGCAGGCCGTCCCCGAGCACGACGTCACGGCCACCCCCCAGGAATCCTGACCGGGACCGCCGTCACCCGAACGTGCTAATCCGCGGGTCATACGCCCGCGGACTCCGCCCGTGCCGTCCTAGGCTCCGAAGCCGGTACGGCACGGTCGAGGGGGATGGTGCGTCATGGAGGCGGTTCCGGCACGGGCACGCGTGTACGTCGCCGGTGTCACCGTCTGCGCCTGCGCGCTCCTGCTGCCTCTGCCGCTGCCCGTGCCCTCCGTCCGGTCGCCCGGCTGGGCCGTCGCGCTGCTGGCCGCGCTCTACGCCGCCGGCGAGCAGTTGGCCCGCCGGCGCCTAGCCGGAACGTTCTACCCCGTCCTCCTCGCCGGTGCCTTCCTGCTGCCCCCGCCCGCCGCGGCGCTCGTCGCGGTACCGGGGGCACTGCTGTCCCACGGCGTGCGCCGGAGCGTGCAGCTGCGGCGCGTGTGGCGGGCCGCCCAGCTCGTCGTCGCCGTGTGGGCCGCCGCCCGCGTCCACGGGGCGCTGGGCGGCCGGGACGCGGTCGTCACCCCCGACTTCCCCTACGTGCTCGGCCCCGCCGGAGCGGCCGTGCTGGTGTTCTGCCTGGTCCTCGCCGTCCTCGACGCGGGTGTCCTGGCACTGGCCGACCACGCCCCCGTGGCGCGCACCTGCCGCGGGGTGTTCGGGCGCTCCCTGGCGCCGGTCGCGGTGCACGGGCTCGCCGGGCTGATGATGGCCGTCCTGTGGCGCAGCCCCTACGGGCCCGTCGCCGCGCTGCTCGTGCTGCTGCCGATGTACGTCTCGTGGTGGGTGTTCGCCCAGTACCACCGCGAGCGCGCCGCCCACCGGGCCACGATCCGGGCGCTCGTGCAGGCCGTCGACATCAAGGACGGGTACACGCGCGGCCACAGCGAGCGCGTCGGCCGGGCCTCGATGATGATCGCCCGCGAGCTGGGCCTGGACGACGAGCGCGTCGAGGTGCTGCGCCTCGCGGGCATCCTGCACGACGTGGGCAAGCTCGGCGTGCCCACTCGGCTGCTGCGCAAGGACGGGCCGCTGACCCCCGAGGAGCGGCGCGTGATCGAGCTGCACCCGGAGTACGGCCATGAGATCACCCGCGGCATCTCCTTCCTCGGCGAGGCCCGCGCGGCGATCCTGCACCACCATGAACGCCTGGACGGCAGCGGCTACCCCTACGGGCTGTCCGGGGCGCAGATCCCCGAGTGCGCCCGCGTGGTCGCCGTCGCCGACGCCTTCGACGCGATGACCTCCACCCGTTCCTACCGGCGGGCCCGGCCGGTGGCCACCGCGCTGGAGGAGCTGAGGCGGTGCGCCGGGGCGCAGTTCGACCCGGACATGGTGGAGGCGTTGACGCGGGCGCTGGCCAGGGAGGGGTGGCATCCGGCCGTGACCGCGGAGGAAGCGGCGGTGCCCCGGCCCCGACGGGACGCTGCGAGCCACGGGCGGCCGGGGGTGCGCCCGTGAGCCGGGCGGGTGCGGCGCGGTCGTGGCCGGTCGCGCGGTTCCCCGCGTCCCTGGGGGGCGTGCCCGCGCTGCTCGTCGTCGTGCGCGGGGCCGCCGGTCTCCTCGTCACCGTCTCCGTCGTGGTGACCCTGCGGACCGGCCCTGTGGAGCGGTCCCTCGCCCTGGCCTTCGGAGCGCTCGTGGCGGTCGGCGAGCTGACCCGCTGGCGCGGCCCCCAGCTGCGGGAGGCCGCCCCGCTCGGTGCCGCCGGGGCGCTGGCGTACGCGCTGCTCGGCGAGGCGGCCGGGCGGCCCACCCACCACGGGACCGCCCAGGTCGTCACCGTCGTGTGCGCGGCCTCGCTGCTCGGCAGCGTGCCGCACATCGCGCGCGGCCAGAGCCCCACCCTGGACCACCTCGCCCGGCGGGTCCTCACCGTGGGCTTCGCGGCCGTCTGCTTCCAGCCGCTGTACAACCGGGGCGTCTTCGACTCCTGGGTCGGTCCCGCCTACGCCCTGCTGCTGGTGGCGCTGCTCACGCTCACCGCCCTGTGCGACGCCGTGCTCGCGGCGGCGCTGGCGCACGCCCGCACCCGGTGGCCGTTCGGGCCGCTGCTGCGGGACGAGCTGCGGGCGCTCGCCGGGATCGGCTCGGCCGTGTGCGCGACCGGCGCGGTGATGGCGCTCGCGGTGGCCGCGGCGGGCCTGTGGGCGCTGCCCGTGTTCTGTGTGCCGCTGCTGCTCACCCAGCTGTCCTTCCGCCGGTACGCGGCCGTCCGCGCCACCTACCGGCAGACCATCGCCTCCCTGGCCCGGGCCACCGAGATCGCCGGGTACACCCCCGCCGGGCACGCCCACCGGGTCGCCGCGCTCGGCCTGGCGGTCGGACGGGACCTGGGGCTGACCGAGCCGGAGCTGACCGTGCTGGAGTACGCGGCCCTGATGCACGACATCGGCCAGCTGAGCCTCGTCGACCCGGTGCCCGCCGGGGCCACCGCCGCGCTGCCGCCCGCCGAGCAGCGCAGGATCGCCCTGCTCGGCGGTGCCGTGGTCCGGCAGACCGGGGTGAACCCGCAGGTCGCGACGGTGGTGGAGCGGCAGGCCGACCCCTATCCCGAGCAGCCGCGGGCGGCGCGGATCGTCCGGGTCGTCAACGCCTACGAGGAGAAGGCCCGCGACGCCGGTCCCGGCGGGGCGCTGGCGGCCCTGGAGGAGCTGCGGCTGGGCGCCGCGGGCGACTACGCCCCCGAGGTGGTGGAGGCACTGGCACGCGTCCTGGCCCGGGGCAGTCTGACTGCCCCCGCGGCTGGGTAACCCATGGGTAATGAGCGCCCCTCCAGCCGTACGTGGTTGGATGCGAGGGAGAGGGTGTCCGGGGGCACAGGCCAGCCCACTTTCCGGAACTGGAACTGGCAGGCGGGAATCGTGAGGATCTTCGGCAAGGGACGGCACCGGCCCTCCGCCTCCTGGCGGCAGGCCACGGACCGCGCGTTCACGCTGATCGGCGACGGCCGGTACGAGGACGCGGGAGCGCTGCTGACCCGCGCCGCCGACCTGGAGCCCTGGCGGTCGGAGTCGTGGTTCAACCTCGCGCTGCTGCACAAGTTCCGGCACGACTGGGAACAGGCGCGGGCGGCGGGGCTGCGCGCGGTGGCGCTGCTGGAGAAGGAGACCGGGGCGCCCGACTGGTGGAACGTCGGCATCGCGGCGACGGCCCTGCAGGACTGGCCGCTGGCCCGGCGGGCCTGGCAGGCCTACGGGCTGCGCGTGCCCGGCGGCGGCTCTCGGTCGCAGGCCGGCGCGGGTGCCGCGGCGTCCGGGGAGCCCGTCGGCATGGACCTGGGCAGCGCGGCCGTACGGCTGTCGCCCGAGGGTGAGGCCGAGGTGGTGTGGGGGCGGCGGCTGGACCCCGCCCGCATCGAGGTGCTGTCGATCCCGCTGCCGTCGTCCGGGCGGCGCTGGGGCGAGGTCGTGCTGCACGACGGGGTGCCGCACGGGGAGCGGACCACCTCCGCCGGGCACTCCTACCCCGTCTTCGACGAGATCGAGCTGTGGGCGCCGTCGCCGGTGCCGACCTGGGTGGTGCTGATCGAGGCGGCCACCGAGGCCGACCGGGACGCGCTGGAGCAGCTCGCCGCGGACGCCGGGTTCGCCGCGGAGGACTGGTCGTCGTCGGTGCGGCTGCTGTGCCGGATGTGCTCGGAGTCGCGGATGCCGGCCGACGAGGGCGACGGCGTCCATCTCGACCCGCACGACCACAGCGAGCCGGGGCATCCGGGACCGCTGGGCCACCGCACCGACGGACAGCTGTGGGTACCGGAGCGGGAGTGCGGGGTCGCCGCGCCGGCCTCGCTGGTGCGGGGCCTGCTGGACGGATGGGTGGCCGACGCCCCGGACTCACGGGACTGGCGGGATCTGGAGGAGGTCTGCTGAGCGCACCGCTCACGCGGACTTAGGCTGTACTGGCAGAATTTTCCAGGCTTGCAGGAAGGCGTACGTCGGTCATGGCGCAGCAGGACACCGATCAGCAGCACGCGGGCGTGCTCCCCGTGGACGACGAGGGTTTCGTCATCGACACCGAGGACTGCGAGGAGCGCGAGCAGGCGTACCGCGAGCGCGGCACGTCCCGGCCCATCACGGTCGTGGGCAACCCGGTGCTGCACAAGGAGTGCAAGGACGTCACCGAGTTCGGCGACGAGCTGCGCAAGCTGGTCGACGACATGTTCGCCTCGCAGCGCACCGCCGAGGGCGTGGGCCTGGCCGCCAACCAGATCGGCGTCGACCTGAAGGTCTTCGTCTACGACTGCCCCGACGACAACGGCGTCCGCCACGTCGGCGTGGTCTGCAACCCCAAGCTGGTCGAACTGCCCGCCGACAAGCGCCGCCTGGACGACAGCAACGAGGGCTGCCTGTCCGTGCCGACCGCGTACATGCCGCTGGCACGTCCCGACTACGCCGAGGTGACCGGGCAGGACGAGCGGGGCAACCCGATCAAGGTGCGCGGCACCGGCTACTTCGCACGGTGTTTGCAGCACGAGACGGACCACCTGTACGGGTACCTCTACATCGACCGGCTCTCCAAGCGCGAACGCAAGGACGCGCTGCGCCAGATGGCCGAGAACGAGCCGCGCTACCCGGTGGTGGCCAACGACTGACGCGCACCGCCCGTCACACAACGCCCGTACGCCCAGCGCCTGTTCAGGTTCCTCATACCTGAACAGGCGCTCTGCTTGGGGGCGTTCGCCTGCTCGTCGCGCGTTCGACCCCCTACGCACATGTGGTGATCCACAACCAGCCACATAGGGGGAGATTCTCGGCGTCAGGGGGTAGTGAATGAAGCAAATCCGTTCCCAGAACGGTCAGTTGTGGTGCTGAATGGGAAGTGCGGGGATACGCAACGGCGCACGCCCGGTACAGCGGGAGGGCGTGTGCCCACTGGCGGCTGAGAGGGGTAGTTCGTGCATGCTTTCCCATACAGCACCACATACGGCACCACGGTGGCGCCGGCCCGGGTGGCGGTCCCGCCGTCGCTCGCTCTTCCGGTGATCGAGGCGGCGTTTCCCCGGCAACTGCATCCGTATTGGCCAAGGCTTCAGGAGAAGACCCGGAGCTGGCTGCTGGAAAAACGGCTGATGCCGGCGGACAAGGTCGAGGAATATGCCGACGGCTTGTGCTACACCGACCTGATGGCGGGCTACTACCTCGGCGCCGACGACGCCGTGCTGCAGGCCATCGCCGACTACAGCACCTGGTTCTTCGTCTGGGACGACCGGCACGACCGGTACGTCGTGCACGGCAGGACCGCCGCCTGGCGCACCCTGCGGCAGGCACTGCACGCGGCCCTGGAGTCCCCGGGGGCCCATCTGCACCACCCGGACCCGCTGGTCGCGGGTCTGGCGGACAGCGTGGCCCGGCTGTTCGCCTTCCTGTCGGACACCTGGAACGCCCGCTTCACCCGGCACTTCCACGCGGTGATCGACGCCTACGACCGTGAGTTCCGCAACCGGACCGAGGGAATCGTGCCCACGGTCGAGGAATACCTGGAACTGCGCCGCCTCACCTTCGCCCACTGGATCTGGACCGATCTGCTGGAGCCGACCGCGGGCCGGGAACTCCCGGACGGGGTGCGGAAACACCCGGCCTATCGCCGGGCCGCACTCCTCAGCCAGGAATTCGCCGCCTGGTACAACGACCTGTGCTCACTGCCCAAGGAAATCGCGGGCGACGAGGTGCACAATCTCGGAATCAGTCTCATCACCCATCACGGACTGACTCTGGAAGAAGCAATCGAAGAGGTCCGGCGGCGCGTCGAGGAATGCATATCCGAATTCCTCGTCGCGGAACAGGAAGCCCTGCGGCTCGCCGACTCGCTCGCCGACGGAACGGTCCACGGAAAAGAACTCGGCGCCGCGGTCCGTGCCTGCGTCGCGAACATGCGGAACTGGTTCAGTTCCGTCTACTGGTTCCACCACGAATCCGGCCGGTACATGGTCGACAGCTGGGAGGACCGGTCCACGCCCCCGTACGTCACCAACGAAGCGGCAGGTGAGAAATGACCGTCGAGCAGGTGAAGCCCGAGACCACCGGCACCCCGGCTCCGGGACTGCTGGAGCCGCCCCTGGCCGGCGGGGGAGTCCCGCTCCTCGGCCACGGCTGGCCGCTGCTGCGCGACCCGCTGGCCTTCATGTCCCGGCTGCGCGACCACGGCGAGGTCGTCCGCCTCAAACTCGGCCCGAAGACGGTGTACGCCGTCACCACCCCGGCCCTCACCGGCGCGCTGGCGCTCAGCCCCGAGTACCACATCGCCGGACCGCTGTGGGAGTCGCTGGAGGGCCTGCTCGGCAAGAAGGGCGTGGCCACGGCCAACGGGCCGCAGCACCGGCGCCAGCGGCGCACCATCCAGCCCGCGTTCCGGCTGGACGCGATCCCGGCCTACGGGCCGATCATGGAGGAGGAGGCGCACGCCCTCACCGAGCGCTGGAAGCCCGGCGAGACCGTCGACTGCACCACCGAGTCCTTCCGCGTCGCCGTCCGCATCGCCGCCCGCTGCCTGCTGCGCGGCGACTACATGGACGAGCGCGCCGAGCGCCTGTGCACCGCCCTCGCCACCGTCTTCCGCGGTATGTACCGCCGGATGGTGGTGCCCCTCGGCCCGCTGTACCGGCTGCCGCTGCCGGCGAACCGCGAATTCAACCGGGCGCTGGCCGATTTGCATCTCCTCGTCGACGAGATCGTCGCCGAGCGGCGGGCATCTGGTCAAAAGCCGGACGATTTGCTGACGGCATTGCTGCAAGCGAAGGACGAAAACGGCGACCCCATCGACGAACAGGAGATCCACGACCAGGTCGTCGCGATCCTCACCCCCGGCAGCGAAACCGTGGCTTCCACGATCATGTGGTTGCTTCAGGCACTTGCCGAACACCCGGAACACGCGGACAAGGTGCGCGATGAAGTCGAATCCGTCACCGGCGGCCGGCCGGTCGCATTCGAGGACGTGCGCAAGCTCCGGCACACCAACAATGTCGTCGTCGAGGCCATGCGTTTGCGTCCGGCCGTATGGATATTGACGCGGCGGGCGGTCACCGACACCGAACTCGGTGGCTATCGCATTCCGGCCGGGGCGGACATCGTATACAGTCCGTACGCGATCCAGCGCGATCCGGAGTCGTACGACCGGAATCTGGAGTTCGACCCGGACCGCTGGCTTCCGGAACGCGTCAAGGACATCCCCAAGTACGCCATGAGCCCCTTCAGCGTCGGCAACCGCAAGTGCCCCAGCGACCACTTCTCCATGGCCCAGCTCACCCTGATCACGGCGGCGCTCGCGACGAAGTACCGCTTCGAGCAGGTGTCCGCCTCCGACGACACCACCCGCGTCGGGATCACGCTGCGCCCGCAGAACCTGCTGCTCAGGCCGGTGGCACGGTAGCGGCGGGGGAGAGGTCAGGCGGCCTGCGGCCCCCGGAACGTGCGCCGGTAGCTCTGGGGCGTGGTGCCCAGCGCGCGCACGAACTGGTGCCGCAGCGCCGCCGCCGTACCGAACCCGGTGCGCCAGGCGATCGCGTCGACCGTCTCGTCCGTCGCCTCCAGCAGTTCCTGGGCCAGCAGCACGCGCTGCCGCAGGATCCAGCGGTAGGGCGTGGTGCCGGTCTCCTGCTGGAAACGGCGGGCGAAGGTGCGCGGCGACATGTGCGCCCGCGCGGCGAGCTGCTCGACGGTGACCTCCTCGTCGAGGTGCTGCTCCATCCAGGCCAGCACCTCGCCGACGGTGTCGCAGGTGCTCTTCGGCAGCGGCCGCTCGATGTACTGCGCCTGCCCGCCGTCCCGGTGCGGCGGCACCACCATCCGCCGGGCGATCTTGTTGGCGACCTCCGGCCCCTGCTCCTTGCGCACCAGGTGCAGACAGGCGTCGATGCCGGCCGCGGTGCCCGCCGAGGTGATCACCGGGTCCTCGTCGACGTACAGCACGTCGGGCTCGACGACCGCCCGCGGGAACTGCCGGGCCAGCTCCCCGGCGTGGTGCCAGTGCACGGCGCAGCGCCGCCCCTCCAGCAGCCCGGCCGCGCCCAGCACGAAGACCCCGGAGCACACGCTGAGCACCCGCGCACCGCGCTCCACGCCCCGCACCAGGGCGTCCAGCAGCTCGGGCGGGTACTCCCGGCGCGCGTACTCGTCGCCCGCCGGGACAGCGATCAGATCAGCCTCTTCCAGCCGCTCCAGGCCGTACGGCGTGGCCAAGGTCAGCCCGCCGACGTGCGTGGTCAGCGCGGAGCCCTCCGCCGAGACGACCGCGAAGTCGTACGTCGGCAGTCCCTCGTCGCTGCGGTCGATCCCGAAGACCTCGCAGACGACACCCAGTTCGAAGGGGTGCACACCGTCCAGCAGGACGGCGGCCACGTTCTTCAGCATGCTGCCAGTGTGCACCGCCATTGGCAGTAAATCGAGGGTGTACGACAGTCCTGCCACTGTCATGAGTGTTCACCAAGTACGACGCTTACTACATGAACACGATCTTCAGCTACGCGACCGTCCTGATCCTCGCCGTCGTCCTCACCGCCCCGGCGCTCGTGGGCTGGCTCCACGAGCGCCGGATCGACCGGCAGCTGGCCGCGGCGGAGGCCGCACGGACCCGTCCGGCTCAGAAGTCCTCGTCGAGGTCGACCGTGCCCTCCACCGCCACCTGGTACGCCGAGGGACGCCGCTCGAAGAAGTTGGTCAGTTCCTGAACACCCTGCAGCTCCATGAACGCGAACGGGTTCTCGGAGCCGTACACCGGGGCGAAGCCGAGGCGCGTCAGGCGCTGGTCGGCGACGCACTCCAGGTACTGCCGCATCGAGTCGGTGTTCATGCCCGGCAGCCCGTCGCCGCACAGGTCCCGCGCGAACTGCAGCTCCGCCTCCACGGCCTCCCGCAGCATGTCGGTGACCTCCTGCTGGAGCCGGTCGTCGAACAGGTCCGGCTCCTCCTTGCGGACGGTGTCCACGACCTCGAACGCGAACGACATGTGCATGGTCTCGTCACGGAACACCCAGTTGGTGCCGGTGGCGAGACCGTGCAGCAGACCCCGGCTGCGGAACCAGTAGACGTACGCGAAGGCGCCGTAGAAGAACAGGCCCTCGATGCACGCGGCGAAGCAGATCAGGTTCAGCAGGAAGCGGCGCCGCTCGGCCCGGGTCTCCAGCCGGTCGATCTTCTCGACCGAGTCCATCCACTTGAAGCAGAACTGCGCCTTCTCACGGATCGACGGGATGTTCTCGATCGCCGCGAACGCCGCGGCCCGCTCCTCCGGGTCGGGGAGGTAGGTGTCCAGCAGCGTCAGATAGAACTGGACGTGCACGGCCTCCTCGAACAGCTGGCGCGAGAGGTACAGGCGCGCCTCGGGGGAGTTGATGTGCTTGTACAGCGTCAGCACCAGGTTGTTCGCGACGATCGAGTCGCCCGTCGCGAAGAACGCCACCAGCCGGCCGATGAGGTGCTGCTCGCCGGGCGTGAGCTTCGCCAGGTCGGCGACGTCCGAGTGGAGGTCGACCTCCTCGACGGTCCAGGTGTTCTTGATGGCGTCCCGGTAGCGCTCGTAGAAGTCCGGGTAGCGCATGGGGCGCAGGGTCAGCTCGAAGCCCGGGTCGAGGAGGTTCTGGTTACGGGGGGACATCACTGGCAGGCCTCGCAGGACTCGGGGTTCTCAAGGGAGCAGGCGACCGCTTCGGGGTCGGCGGCCGGCTGCGCGGGGACGGCGGCGCGCGCGGCGCGGGCGATGCGGGTCGCCGGGCGCGAGCGCAGGTAGTACGTCGTCTTCAGCCCGGACTTCCAGGCGTAGGCGTACATCGAGGAGAGCTTGCCGATGGTCGGCGTCTCCAGGAACAGGTTCAGCGACTGCGACTGGTCCAGGAACGGCGTGCGGGCGGCGGCCATGTCGATCAGGCCGCGCTGCGGGATCTCCCACGCCGTGCGGTACAGCCGGCGCACGTCCTCGGGGATCCACGCGAAGTCCTGCACCGAGCCGTTCGCCTCGCGCAGCGCCTCCCGGGTGCGCGCGTCCCACACGCCCAGCTCCTTGAGGTCCTGCACCAGATAGGAGTTGACCTGGAGGAACTCCCCGGACAGCGTCTCGCGCTTGAACAGGTTGGACACCTGCGGCTCGATGCACTCGTAGACGCCCGCGATGGAGGCGATGGTGGCCGTCGGCGCGATGGCCAGCAGCAGGCTGTTGCGCAGGCCGACGCGGGCGATCCGCTCGCGCAGCGCCGCCCACCGCTCGGGCCAGGTCCGGTCGACGTCGTAGTGGTCGGGGTGCAGCACCCCGCGCGCGGTACGGGTCTTCTCCCAGGCCGGGAGCGGGCCGTTGCGCTCGGCGAGGTCGGCGGAGGCCTCGTACGCGGCCAGCATGATCCGCTCGGCGATCCGCGTCGACAGGGCCTTCGCCTCGGGGGAGTCGAAGGGCAGGCGCAGCTTGAAGAAGACGTCCTGCAGGCCCATCGCGCCGAGGCCGACCGGCCGCCAGCGGGCGTTGGAGCGGCCCGCCTGCTCGGTCGGGTAGAAGTTGATGTCGACGACCCGGTCGAGGAAGGTGACGGCGGTGCGGACGGTGGCGTCCAGCCGCTCCCAGTCGATGTCCCGGCCGTCCACGAAGGCGCCGAGGTTGATTGAGCCCAGGTTGCAGACCGCGGTCTCGCCGTCGTTCGTGACCTCCAGGATCTCCGTGCAGAGGTTGGAGGAGTGGACGACGTGGCCCGGCTCGGCCGTCTGGTTGGCGGTGCGGTTGGCGGCGTCCTTGAAGGTCATCCAGCCGTTGCCGGTCTGCGCCAGGGTGCGCATCATCCGGCCGTACAGCTCGCGCGCCGGCAGGGTCTTCCGCGCCAGGCCCTTGCGCTCGGCCTCGCGGTAGGCCGCGTCGAACTCCTCGCCCCACAGGTCGACCAGCTCGGGCACGTCGGCCGGGGAGAACAGGCTCCACTGCCCGTCGGCCTCGACCCGGCGCATGAACTCGTCGGGGATCCAGTGCGCGAGGTTCAGGTTGTGGGTGCGGCGGGCGTCCTCGCCGGTGTTGTCCCGCAGCTCCAGGAACTCCTCGATGTCGGAGTGCCAGGTCTCCAGGTAGACCGCCGCGGCGCCCTTGCGCCGGCCGCCCTGGTTCACGGCGGCCACCGACGCGTCGAGCGTCTTCAGGAACGGCACGATGCCGTTGGAGTGCCCGTTGGTGCCGCGGATCAGCGAACCCCGGGAGCGGATCCGGGAGTACGACAGACCGATGCCGCCGGCGTGCTTCGACAGCCGGGCCACCTGGTGGTAGCGGTCGTAGATCGAGTCCAGCTCGTCCAGCGGGGAGTCCAGCAGATAGCAGGACGACATCTGCGGGTGCCGGGTGCCGGAGTTGAAGAGCGTGGGGGAGGAGGGCAGGTAGTCCAGGCGGCTCATCAGGCCGTACAGGTCGGCGACCTCGTCCAGCGCCCGGGTGGTGTCGTCCTCGGCGAGTCCGGCGGCGACGCGCAGCAGGAAGTGCTGCGGGGTCTCGATCACCTTGCGGGTGAGCGGGTGGCGCAGCAGGTAGCGGGAGTGCAGGGTGCGCAGCCCGAAGTAGCCGAAGCGGTCGTCGGCGGCCGGGTCGGCCAGCGCGTCCAGCCGCTCGGCGTGCAGCCGGACGAACTCCGCCGTGCGGTCGGCGATCAGGCCCTCGCGGTGGCCGACGGCGACCGACTCGGTGAACGTCGTGACGCCCTGGGAGGCGGCCTCGGCGCGGATGGTGCGGGTGAGCAGCCGGGCGGCCAGCCGGGAGTAGGCGGGGTCCTCGGAGATCAGACCGGCGGCGGCCTCCGTGGCCAGCTCGCGCAGCTCCGCCTCGTCGGCCCGGGCGGACCGGCCCCGCAGGGCGGCGGCGGCGACCCGGCCGGGGTCGGCGTCGGGCAGGTCGGCGGTCAGCTCGGTCAGGGTCCGCAGCAGCGCGGTTCCGGGACCGTCGGTCTCCTCGGCCGCCGGGATCGCTGAAGCCGGGTCGGCTGGCGCGATGGTCACGTGGGGCACTCCCTCGCTCGGCACGGGGCCTCGGCGAGGGCAGGGGGCAGCACGAGCGCACGGGGGCGTCGCGTCCACCGGCCCATTCCGCGAGGCCCGGACGTCGGGCACACCGGCCGGACGACCGGGTGCGCTGTCGGCAGGTCCTCGGACTGAACAGGCGTGCAGACGCACACAAGTACACCGTTGCGGGACAGTTCCGGATTCGCACCGGATTCCCCTGCGGCGACAGCGAGCATGAGCATACATCTTGTGCCCGGCTGTCGTGCCACCCCCAGATGTTGTGTCCGGGTGGTGTCAGAGCGTCAACTCGTACGTGTGGAGCATGATGTCGTCGAGCTCCGGCACGGGATTCCAGTCCCGCTCGGGGGTGCGGACGAAGCCCAGGCGTTCGTAGATCCGGTGGGCGGCGTGCATGGTGCGCTGGGTGGACAGCACGACGGCCCGGCAGCCCCGCGTGGCCCGCGCGCGCTCGACACAGGCCCGCACGAGCGCCTCCCCGGCGCCCCGGCCGCGCGCCGCGTGGTCCACCGCGAGCATGCGGATCTCCGCCTCGCCGGGGCGGGCGATGTCGGCCATGGGACCGCCGGACGGGACGAAGGTGACGCCGCCGAGCAGCCGGTCGCCGTCGACGGCGACCAGCACCTCCGCGGCGGCGGCGCGCTTCGCGACGTCCCTCAGCTCCCCGAGGTACGGGTCGTCCGCGCCGAAGTCCAGCAGACCGTCTCCGAGATAGGCCTGCGCGGTGATCTCGCCGAGGGCGGCGTGTTCGGTGGGGTCGGCGGGCCGGATAAGGATGTCCATGGGGGGAGTGTGGACGACAACGGGCCGCCGAAGCAGCTGCTTTCGGCGGCCCGCTGGGAGTGGAGAGGGGTCAGTGCGCGCTTCCCGCGGTGGCCGGCGGAAGTTCCACCTGGACGCCGGGGTCGCCCGCGTCGGCCGTGTAGTCCTCCGGCTTCGTCTCGTCGGCGCCCTCGGGGGCCTTCACGGCCTTCAGGACGAAGGTCAGCACCACCGTCACCGCGACGTTCAGCACGAACGCCGTCAGACCGATGTAGCCGATTTCGCCGATGCCCGGGATCTCCTTCGCCGAGCCGCCGAAGTGCTTCTGCGTCGGCGAGGCGACGCCGTACGCGGCCATCGTGCCGTAGACCATGCCGACCGCCCAGCCGGCGAGCAGCGCCCAGCGGTGGAACCACCGCGTGAACAGGCCGCCGACCAGCGCCGGGAAGGTCTGCAGGATCCAGATGCCGCCGAGCAGCTGGAAGTTGATGGCGACCGTCTTGTCCATGGTGAGGACGAAGACCAGCGCGCCGACCTTCACCAGCAGCGACACGATCTTGGAGACGGCGGTCTCCTGCTGGGCCGTGGCGTCCGGCTTGATGAAGTCCTTGTAGATGTTGCGGGTGAAGAGGTTCGCCGCCGCGATCGACATGATCGCCGCCGGGACCAGCGCGCCGATGCCGATCGCCGCGAACGCGATGCCCGCGAACCAGTCCGGGAACATCGTCTCGAACAGCTGCGGGATGGCCAGCTGGCCGTTCTGCACCTTCACCCCGGCCGCGATCGCCATGAAGCCGAGCAGCGCGAGCAGGCCCAGCATCAGGGAGTACAGCGGCAGGATCGTGGTGTTGCGGCGGATCACCTCACGGCTGCGCGAGGACAGCGTCGCGGTGATCGAGTGCGGGTACATGAACAGCGCGAGCGCCGAGCCCAGCGCCAGCGTGGCGTACGTCCACTGGCCGGCCTCCGCCGGCGCGAGGGCGCCCTTCGGCTTGCCGGTGGCCGGGTTGGTCTGCGAGAACGCCTCGCCGGCCTTGGCGAAGATGTCGTCGAAGCCGCCCAGCTTGATCGGGATGTAGATGATCGCCACCGCGATGACGATGTAGATCAGCGTGTCCTTCACGAAGGCGATGAGCGCCGGGGCGCGCAGACCCGAGGAGTAGGTGTACGCCGCGAGCACGCCGAACGCGATCAGCAGCGGCAGGTCCTTCACGAACCAGTTGGTGTCCTCGCCGCCGCCGACGCCCATCACGTCCAGCACCGCCTGGATGCCGACGAGCTGGAGCGCGATGTACGGCATCGTCGCCAGGATGCCGGTCACCGCCACCGCCAGCGACAGGCCCTTGGAGCCGAACCGGCCGCGCACGAAGTCCGAGGTCGTCACATAGCCGTGCTTGTGCGACACCGACCACAGCCGCGGCAGGAACGTGAAGATCAGCGGGTAGACGAGGATGGTGTACGGCACCGCGAAGAAGCCGGACGCGCCCGCCGCGTAGATCGCCGCAGGCACGGCGACGAACGTGTACGCCGTGTAGAGGTCGCCGCCGAGCAGGAACCAGGTGATCCAGGTGCCGAACGACCGTCCGCCCAGGCCCCATTCGTCCAGGCTGTGCTCGTTCTCGGCCTTGCGCCACCGTGCGGCCAGGAAGCCCAGGACGGTGACGAGGAGGAAGAAGAAGATGAAGACGCCGAGCGCGACGCCGTTCACGCCGTCCTTCACTGCTCCGCACCACCCTTCCGGGACGCGCGGGCGCGCTGGTCACGCCGCCACAGCTGGTAAGCGATCATGGTCAGCGCGGTGGAGATGACCACCCACAGCATCTGGTACCAGTAGAAGAACGGGATCCCGATGAAGGCCGGGTCCGTCTTGGCGTACGAACCGACCCACAGCATCGCCACGAAGGGCGCGATCAGGCAGAGGCCGATGACGACGCGCACAGGCGTCACCACCGGCCCTCTGGAAACTTCTGGGGCTTGCGACATCAGGCGGCTCCGTCCCCTAACCGATCACCTGCGAAACAGGGACGCAATGTAGGTGACGGATAAAGGACTTAGGAAGACCCCGTCCGCATATCGGTCCGCAAAGTCCGGGAAGGCCGCCCGGTGAGCGGCGTCGGAGGCCTTCTCACGGGGCGTCAGTCCTGGGGCCTCTTCAACCTCGCCACGAACTTGTACCTGTCCCCGCGGTAGACCGACCGCACCCATTCGACCGGATTGCCGTCCTTGTCCAGGGAGTGCCGGGACAGCATCAGCATCGGCAGGCCCACGTCGGTGCCGAGCAGGCCCGCCTCGCGCGGGGTGGCGAGGGAGGTCTCGATGGTCTCCTCGGCCTCGGCGAGATGGACGTCGTAGACCTCGGCGAGGGCGGTGTACAGGGAGGTGTACTTGGCCAGCGACCGGCGCAGCGCCGGGAAGCGCTTGGCGGACAGGTGGGTGGTCTCGATGGCCATCGGCTCGCCGTTGGCCATGCGCAGCCGCTCGATGCGCAGCACCCGCCCGCCCGCGGTGATGTCGAGCAGGCCGGCGAGCCGGTCGTCCGCGGTGATGTAGCCGATGTCCAGCAGCTGCGAGGTGGGCTCCAGGCCCTGCGCGCGCATGTCCTCGGTGTACGAGGTGAGCTGCAGCGCCTGGGAGACCTTCGGCTTGGCGACGAACGTGCCCTTGCCCTGGATGCGCTCCAGGCGGCCCTCGACGACCAGTTCCTGCAGGGCCTGCCGGACGGTCGTGCGGGAGGTGTCGAACTCGGCGGCCAGCGTGCGCTCGGGTGGCACCGGTGTGCCGGGCGCCTGCGTCTCCGTCATGTCGAGCAGGTGCTTCTTCAAGCGGTAGTACTTGGGCACACGCGCGGTACGGACGGTCGCCCCACCCTCGTTCTCCGCACTGCTGACCTCGGTGCTCATGCTCTGCCTTCCCGGCCCTCGGTGCCGAAGCGGCCGACACACCATCGGCCGCCCGCGCGTTCCGTGATCTCCTCTGTATACCCTCGGCCGCTGTTTTGGTCTAGTCCATCGCTGCCAAGTGGTCTACCTGGAGTGTGCCGCAAGTCGGCGTCTTTTCGCGGGGTTCTTACTTAAAGGTTCCTGCATATGTAGGTCGCATAACGGCTGGTCGGAGCGGATTCGCGCACCCTTGACACACCCTTTGGTCTGGGCCAAGCTCCCCGTACTGGTCTACACCATTGGTCCAGTCCCGGCCCCATGGGCGGTTCGCGTTCGACGTTCACCGCGGGGAGGCAGGGGGGTTCGTGTGCATCCCTGAGGAGGGTGGCGTGAAGCGCAAGCTGATAGCCGCGATCGGTATCGCGGGCATGATGGTCTCCATCGCGGCGTGCGGGGACAGCGACAGCAAGGGCGGCTCCGACAAGGGCGCCGACGCCAAGGAACTGACGGTGTGGCTCACCGTCGACGCGCAGAACAACTGGCCGGAGCTGGTGAAGGCCGCCGACGACGCGGTGCAGAAGAAGCACCCCGGCATCAAGATCAACCACGAGTACTACGGCTGGCCGGACAAGAACGCCAAGCTCGACGCCGTCCTCGCCACCGACAAGGCGCCCGACGTGGTCGAGATGGGCAACACCGAGATGCTGCCCTACATGGTCAAGGGCGCCTTCGCCCCGCTGGACCCCGCCAAGTTCGAGAACTCCGCGGCCTGGCTGGACGGCCTGAAGGCCTCGGTGACCTACGAGGACAAGACCTACGGCGTGCCGTACTACGCCGGTGGCCGCGTCGCCAACTGGCGCAAGGACCTCTTCGCCTCGGTGGGCGTCAAGTCCGCGCCGAAGACCTGGCAGGAGCTGACCGCCGCGCTCGACAAGGTGCAGCAGAAGCAGGGCGGCAAGTTCAGCGCCTGGTACCAGCCCACCCGTGACTGGTACGCCGCCATGTCCTTCGTCTTCGACGCCGGCGGCGCCATCGCCAAGGAGGAGGGCGGCCAGTGGAAGGCCAGCCTCTCCTCGCCCGAGTCGATCAAGGGCCTGACCGAGTTCAAGAACGTCGTCGACAAGTACATGCACGGCGACAAGACCAAGGACGAGTCCGACCGGTACATCGTCTACGGCCAGGGCAACTCCGGCATGATCTTCGCCCCGGCGTGGGAGGGCGCGACCGCCGCCGACCCGAAGAACGACAAGACCGGCAAGCTCAAGGGCAACGTCGAGAACTTCGTCGCGCCCGGCCCGTCCGGCAAGAACCTCCCGGTCTTCCTCGGCGGCTCCGACCTCGCCGTCCCGGTGAAGTCCGACGCGCAGGACGTCGCCGCCGAGTGGATCAACGCCCTCACCGGCGCCGCCGGCCAGAAGGGCCTGATGGCCAAGGGCAACCTGCCCAACAACAAGACCGACCTCGCCACCCTGAAGAACGACCCGGCGACGGCGGTCCCGGCCACCGCGGCCGAGTCCAACTGGTTCGTCCCGATGGCGCCCGGCTGGGGCCAGGTCGAGAAGGCCCAGGTCCTGCAGACGATGCTCCAGAACATCGGCACCGGCAAGAAGTCGGTCGAGGACGCCGCCAAGGAGGCGGACGCCGCGATCGACAAGGTCATCAACACCAAGTGACCTTCCCGGCGGGGCTCCCGGCACCCGGGGGCCCCGCCGCCGTTACGACCTCTGAAGGACCGCTGAGGAGCGCGCGATGAGTGCCGCAGACACGACCACCCCTGCCAAGGTGCCGCCGCCGCGGCAGGCACCGCCGCCCGCGCCGAAGCGACCCGGGGGCAAACGCACCTCCGGCGGGGCCGCGACCCCGTGGCTGCTGCTCGCGCCCTGTCTGCTGGTGCTCGTCCTGGTGATGGGCTATCCGCTGCTGCGGCTGGTCACCCTGTCCTTCCAGAAGTTCGGGCAGTCCCAGCTGTGGGGCTTCCAGCCCGCCGAGTCGGTCGGCTTCGACAACTTCACCGACGTGCTGGGCGACGACGAGTTCTGGACGGTCGTGGTGCGCACGATCGTCTTCGCGGGGGGCGCCGTCGTCCTCACCATGGTCATCGGCATGCTGATCGCGCTGCTGCTGCAGAAGGTCTCCGGCTGGCTCAAGACCCTCATCAACATCGTCCTGGTGGCCAGCTGGGGCATGCCCGTCATCGTCGCCACGACCGTCTTCAAGTGGCTCTTCGACTCCGACTACGGCGTCTTCAACGCCCTGCTCAGCAAGCTGCCCGGCGTCGACATGATCGGCCACAACTGGTTCGCCAGCGGTCCGCAGGGCCTGGCCGTGATCATGCTGCTGGTGGTGTGGGGCGCGGTGCCCTTCGTGGTCATCACCCTCAGCGCCGGTCTCACCCAGGTCCCCAAGGAACTGGAGGAGGCCGCCCGGCTGGACGGCGCCGGCGCCTGGGGCGTCTTCCGGTTCGTCACCCTGCCGATCCTCAAGCCGATCATCGTGATGCTCACGACCCTGTCGGTCATCTGGGACATGGGCGTCTTCCCGCAGGTGTTCGTCATGCGCAACGGCCACCCCGAGGCCGAGTTCCAGGTCCTCAACACCTACTCCTACGACCGCGCCTTCGTGGTCAACGACTACGCGCAGGGCTCGGCGATCGCCCTGCTGACCGTGCTGCTCCTGCTCGGCGTGGTCGCCGTGTACATGCGCCAGATGCTGAAGATCGGAGAGGTCGAATGAGCACCGCCACGGTCGCCACAACGGACGGCGCCGCACCGGCCGCCGCCCGCCGCCCGTCCCGCCTCGGCTGGAACCTGCTCGGCCTGCTGGTCTTCCTCGTCGCCGGCTTCCCGCTCTACTGGATGCTGAACACGGCCTTCAAGCCGGCCAAGGACGCCATCGACCCGGACCCGAGCCTGCTGCCGACCGGCATCACCTTCGACAACTTCGACCGGGCCCTGAACATCGCCGACTTCTGGGGCCCCGTCGGCCGCAGCCTCATCGTGTCGCTGTCGGTCGTCCTCGTCGGCATCGTCGTCGGCACCCTGGCCGCGCTCGCCATCAGCCGCTTCGCCTTCCGCGGCCGGAAGATCGTGATCGTCGGCATCCTCGCGGTCCAGATGGTCCCGCTCGTCGCCATGATCATCCCGGTCTTCCTGCTGCTGAACGACCTCGGCCAGTACGACCGGCTCACCGGCCTCATCATCACCTACCTGACCTTCGTCCTCCCCTTCACGGTGTGGACCCTGCGCGGTTTCATCGTGAACATCCCGCGCGAACTGGAGGAGGCGGCCATGGTCGACGGCTGCTCCCGCACCGGCGCCTTCATCCGCGTCGTCTTCCCCCTGCTGGCCCCCGGCATGGTCGCCACCTCGGTCTACGCCTTCATCCAGGCCTGGAACGAGTACCTGTACGCCCTCATGCTGCTCAGCCAGAAGAACCAGACCGCCACCGTCTGGCTCGGCAACTTCACCACCAAACACGGCACCGAATACGCCCCGATGATGGCCGGCGCCACGATGATGGCCGTGCCGATCGTCGTCCTGTTCCTCCTCGTCCAGCGCAAGATGGCCGCGGGTCTGACCGCCGGCGCCGTGAAGGGATAACGCGACCCGATGACGACCATCGCCGGCGGCACCGACACCCTCACCCGTGACGCCCTGACCGTGCTCCAGCCCGGGTTCACGGGCACCTCCGCCCCCGACTGGCTGCTGCGCCGCCTCGGCGAGGGCCTCGCCTCGGTCGGCCTGTTCGGCCGCAACATCGCCTCGGCCGAGCAACTCGCCTCCCTCACCGCCCAGCTGCGTGCCGAACGCGACGACGTCCTGGTCGCCGTCGACGAGGAGGGCGGTGACGTCACCCGCCTGGAGGTGCGCACCGGCTCCTCCTTCCCCGGCAACCACGCCCTCGGCGCGGTGGACGACGTCGAACTGACCCGCGCCGTCGCCCATGAACTCGGCCGCCGCCTCGCCGCCTGCGGCGTCAACTTCGACTGGGCCCCCTCGGCCGACGTCAACTCCAACCCCGCCAACCCGGTCATCGGCGTCCGCTCCTTCGGCGCCGACACCGACCTGGTCGCCCGGCACACCGCCGCCTACGTCCAGGGCCTGCAGTCCGCCGGCGTCGCCGCCTGCACCAAGCACTTCCCCGGCCACGGCGACACCGCCGTCGACTCCCACCACGCCCTGCCCCGCATCGACGCGAGCGCCGACGTGGTGGCCGCCCGGGACCTCGCCCCCTTCCGCGCCGCGATCGCCGCCGGCACCCGCGCGGTGATGAGCGCCCACATCCTCGTCCCGGCCCTGGACCCCGAGCACCCGGCGACGCTGTCCCGCCGCATCCTCACCGACCTGCTGCGCGGCGAACTCGGCTACGACGGCCTGATCGTCACCGACGGCATGGAGATGCAGGCCATCTCCGCCACCTACGGCATCGAACGCGGCAGCGTCCTTGCCATCGCCGCCGGCGCCGACGCGATCTGCGTGGGCGGCGGCCTCGCCGACGACGAGACCGTACGCCGCCTGCGCGACGCCCTGGTCGCCGCCGTCCGCGCGGGCGAGCTGCCCGAGGAGCGCCTCGCCGACGCCGCCGAACGCGTCCGCCGCCTCGCCCGCTGGACCGCGGCCGGCGCCCCGACCGTCGCCCTGGCCGGGGAACCGGCCACCCCCGGACACCCCGAGGTGGGCCTGATCGCCGCCCGGCGCGCCCTGAGGATCACCGGCGGGGACACCTTCACCCCGCTCACCGAGGCGCCCTACGTCGCCGCCCTCAGCCCGGTGGCCAACATCGCCGTCGGTGACGAGACCCCCTGGGGTGTCGCCGCCGAGCTGGCCCGGCTGCTGCCCGGCACGGAGACCGGCAGCTTCGCGGGCGAGGACGCGGGCCGCGCGGCCCTGGTGGCGGCCGGTGCGCGCCGGATCGTCGCCGTGGTCCGCGACGAGCACCGCCACCCCTGGATGACGGCCGCCCTCGACACCCTGCTCGCCGCCCGCCCCGACACGGTCGTCGTCGAGATGGGCGTCCCCCAGTCCCCGCCGCGCGGCGCCCTGCACATCGCCACCCACGGCGCCGCCCGCGTCTGCGGCCGCGCGGCGGCGGAGGTGATCGCGGGTGCGGCGGGGGAGTAGGCCCGGCATTCCGGCAGTCCCGGTAGCCCCGGTACTCCGGTAGCCCGGTTGCCCTGACTGCCCCGCTCCGCGCGCCCCTCCGCGAGTCCGCCGGAACCACAAAGGCGCCGGGTCCCCCACCAGGGACCCGGCGCCTTCCGCGCGGTGCGCGATAGGTCTCAGATCCCCTGCCACTCCGGCTTGTTGGCGTAGGTGTGCCGGAAGTAGTCCGCCAGCTTCAGCTTGGAGGCGGCCGCCTCGTCCACCACGACCGTGGCGTGCGGGTGCAGCTGGAGCGCCGACGCCGGGCACACCGCCGCCACCGGTCCCTCGACGGTCGCCGCGACCGCGTCGGCCTTGCCCTCGCCGGTGGCCAGCAGCACCAGGTGCCGTGCCTCCAGGATGGTGCCGATGCCCTGCGTGATGACGTGGTGCGGCACCTGCTCGATGTCCCCGTCGAAGAAGCGCGCGTTGTCCACGCGGGTCTGCTCGGTGAGCGTCTTGATCCGGGTGCGCGAGGCGAGCGAGGAGCACGGCTCGTTGAACCCGATGTGCCCGTCGGTGCCGATGCCCAGCAGCTGGAGGTCCACCCCGCCGGCCCCGGCCAGCGCGCGGTCGTACGCCTCGCACGCCGCCTGCACGTCCCGCGCCGTGCCGTCCGGGCCCATGAAGTTGTCCATCGGGATCCCGAGCGGCTCCAGCACCTCCCGCCGCAGCACGGAGCGGTAGGACTCCGGGTGCTCGGCGGGCAGCCCCACGTACTCGTCGAGCTGCGCGATCCGCGCCCGCGAGGCGTCCACGGCACCGGAGCGGACCTTGGCGGTCAGCGCCCGGTAGATCGGCAGCGGGGTCGAGCCGGTGGCGACGCCGAGCAGCGCGTCCGGCTTGCGCCGCAGCAGCTGCGCCATGGCCTCGGCGATGAGCTCGCCGCCCGATGCGGCGTCCGGAACGATGACAACTTCCACGCTGGCCTGCCGTTCTGAGAGGGGGCTGGAGGAGGGCCCGGTAGGACTATGTGGTTTAGACCAATCTAACAGAATCGGCCGTCACCGCCCATGGGAACCACAGGTACCCGGACCCTTGCCGCCCCCTCGGACGCCGGCGCCTCACAGCGCCAGATGCGCACCTCCCGTCGCGTCGATGTGCTGCCCGGTGACCCAGCGGGAATCCGGCGAGGCGAGGAACGCCACCACGTCCGCCACCTCCTCCGGCGTGCCGACGCGGCCGAACGCCGACACCCCCTCGGCGTAGGCCCGCAGGGCCGGGTCGGCGAGCACCCCCGCCGTCAGGTCCGTGTCGACGAATCCCGGCGCGACCGAGTTGGCGGTGATCCCGCGCGGCGCCAGCTCCACCGCGAGGGAGCGGGTCAGGGCCGTCACGGCGCCCTTGGCCATGTGGGTGGCGGCGATGGCGGGTATGCCGTGGTCCGTGGCCGCCGTGACGTTGACGATCCGGCCCCCGTCGCGCAGCCGGCGCAGTCCGTGCTTGACGATGAAGAAGGGCGCCCGGGCGTTGACCGCCAGGGCCCGGTCGTACGTCTCCTCGTCCGTCTCGGCGATCGTCGCGAACGTCGCCGCCCCCGCGTTGTTGACCAGGACGTCCACGCCGTCCGCTGCCCGGTCGAAGGCCTCCCACAGCGCCTCGGCGTCTCCCTGCACGCCGAGTTCGGCGCGCAGGGCGAAGGCGCTGCCGCCCGCCGCCTCGATCGCGGCGACGGTCTCCTTCGCCGCGGCCTCGCTGCTGCCGTAGTGCACGGCGACCCGCGCCCCGTCCCGGCCTAGCCGCTCGGCGATCGCCCGCCCGATCCCCCTGCTCGCGCCCGTGACCAGCGCCGTCCTGCCCTGAAGCACACCCATGACGAACCCCCTCGAAAATTTCCTAACGATCGCTACAGAAAGACCGTACCCGAGCCCGCCGACATTTCTCTAGCGTCCGCTCTAAAATTCACTCCATGGTGCGCACAGAGGACTCCCGCCCCCCGGCCGGCCGCCGCGGCCGCCCCCGCTCCTTCGACCGGGCGACGGCGCTGGAGAAGGCGGTCATGGCGTTCTGGGAGCGCGGCTACGAGGCCACGTCCGTCTCCGACCTCACCCGCGTCATGGGCATCGGCGCCCCCAGCCTGTACGCGGCCTTCGGCGACAAGCAGGCCCTGTTCGAGGAGGTCGTCCGCGCCTACGACGAGCGGTACGGCTCGTTCGGCGTCCGCGCGCTCGCCGAGGAGCCCACGGCCCGCGCCGCCGTCGCCCGGCTGCTGCGCGAGGCCGCCGCCGAGTACACCGCCCCCGGTCACCCGCACGGCTGCCTGTACGCCCACGCCGCCACCAACTGCACCAACGCAGAGGTGGAGGAGTTCCTGCGCGGGCGGCGCAACGCCACCATCGCCGCGATTGCGGACCGCATCCGGGCCGGAGTCGCCGCGGGCGAGCTGCCCGAGGACACCGACGCCGCGGCGCTCGCCCGGTACACCGGAGTGGTCATCCAGGGCATGTCCCAGCAGGCCCGCGACGGCGCGAGCCGGCAGGAACTGGAGGCCGTCGCGGAATTCGCCCTGTCCATCTGGCCCCGCACCTGACCGGGTGCGGCTAGGCTTCGCAGGAGCAGCGGTCGCGTGCGCCCCGAGGGCGCCGACAAAACGGCCGCCGACGCATGGACACGCGGAGTGGTCTAGTCCACAATGCGTATGCAGGGCCGCGCGCAGACGCGCGGAGAACCACGCGCAACGGAGCGCGGATCGCACAGCCTCCGTCTTCCCCGCACAGGAAGACGGACCGAGGAACCGGAGCTCTCTGCCCTGACTGCCCCGGCTCCTCATCCTTCGGCCGACCGGGACCGCACACCCCACGGCCGATATTGCTCCGGGCTGCGGTGCCGGGAGGGTTGAGGGTCCCTCCCAGGCGCCGCGGCCCGCGGGTGTTTCCGGGGCCGTGTCTCACAGCACCCGCACCGGTCCGCACCCGCGCCGCCCGCGCCGTTTCGGGCCTGCACAAACGGGCGGGTACGCTCGCTGACGTGCCCTCCATGAACGAACTGGTCCGCCAGCACACCGCCCTCGACGACTCCGACCTCGAGTGGCTCCACCTGCTGGTCTCGGAGTGGCAGCTGCTCTCCGACCTCTCCTTCGCCGACCTGGTGCTGTGGGTGCCCACCAGCGACGGCACACGCTATGTCTCCGTCGCCCAGATGCGGCCCAACACCGGCCCGACCTCCTACCAGGACGACATGGTCGGCCACCTCGTCCCGCGCGGCCGCCGGCCCATGCTGGACGCCGCGCTCGACGAGGGCCGTATCGTGCGCGAGGGCGACCCGGAGTGGCGCGAGGAGGTCCCCGTACGGGTCGAGTCGATCCCCGTACGGCGGGACGGCCGCGTCCTCGGCGTCATCGCCCGCAACACCAACCTGCTCACCGTGCGCACCCCGAGCCGCCTGGAGCTGACCTACCTCCAGAGCGCCTCCGACCTCGCGCAGATGATCGCGGCCGGCTCGTTCCCGTTCCCCGACCAGCAGGTCGACATGGACGCCTCGCCGCGCGTCGGCGACGGCCTGGTCCGTCTGGACGCCGAAGGCATCGTCCAGTACGCCTCCCCGAACGCCCTGTCCGCCTACCACCGCCTCGGACTCGCCGCCGACCTGGTCGGCCACCACCTGGGGCAGATCACCGCCGAACTCGCCCCGACCCGCGGCCCGGTGGACGAGGCGCTGGCCAAGCTCGCGAGCGGCTGGGCGCCGCGCGAGTTCGAGATCGAGGCCAGCGAAGGGGTCATCCAGTTCCGGGCGATCCCGCTCAAACCCAAGGGGACGCGCATCGGTTCGCTGGTGCTGCTGCGGGACGTCACGGAACTGCGCCGCCGCGAACGCGAGTTGATCACCAAGGACGCGACCATCCGGGAGATCCACCACCGGGTGAAGAACAACCTGCAGACCGTGGCCGCCCTGCTGCGTCTGCAGGCCCGGCGCATCGACTCCGAGCGGGGCCGGGAGGCGCTGGAGGAGGCCGTGCGCCGGGTCGGCTCGATCGCGATCGTGCACGAGACGCTGTCGCAGAACCTCGACGAGCGTGTGGAGTTCGACGACATCGCCGACCGCGTCCTCGCCATGGTCGCCGAGATCTCCCCGGGCAAGGTCACCGGCCGGCGCACCGGACGCTTCGGCATCCTCGACGCCGAGGTCGCCACTCCGCTGTCGATGGTCCTCACCGAGATCCTGCAGAACGCCCTGGAGCACGGCTTCCGCGAGGGCGACACCGGCACCGTGGAGGTGTCCGCGGTCCGCGGCGGTACGACGAAGGAGGCGCGGCTGCTCGTCACCGTCCAGGACGACGGCGTCGGCCTGCCCGAGGGCTTCGACCCGCACCGCTCGGGCAACCTGGGCCTGCAGATCGTACGGACCCTGGTCGAGGGCGAACTGGGCGGCAGCTTCGACATGGTCCCGGCGCCCGAGCGGGGCACGCAGGTGATCCTGGACATCCCGGTGCGGGCACAGAAGTAGCGGCCCGCGCCCGGGCAGCCCAAGTGGCCGCGCCACAAGGGCGTCGAGGGCGCCGTCACACTCCGTGTCCGGGCAGCAAAAAGCCCCGGACCGCCATTGGTCCGAGGCTGATGCTCGACTGCTGCTCTGCTACGTAAAGCGCGTCGGGGGTACTGCGCGCTGCGGCTCGGGGGCGGGAGATGCGTACACGCTGTACGCGCCGCCAAGCTCAGGCTGTCAGCAGGGGTGCGTGTGTCAGGCGGAGGCCTGACGGGCCCGGTTGCGGGCGGCACGGCGCTTCATGGCGCGGCGCTCGTCCTCGCTGAGACCACCCCAGACGCCGGAGTCCTGGCCGGACTCGAGCGCCCACTGCAGACACTGCTCGATCACCGGGCAGCGACGGCAGACGGCCTTGGCTTCCTCGATCTGCAGCAGCGCAGGACCGGTGTTGCCGATGGGGAAGAAGAGCTCGGGGTCTTCCTCGCGGCAAACGGCGTTGTGACGCCAGTCCATGGCTGCTACCTCTCCTTGGTATGACTGTGCAGGGTGCTTGTGAATGTGAACGCTTTCACGAATCCCTCAACAAGTGAAGGGCCGACCGCCGGGTTCCCCGGCGTGGTCCTGGGTTTGTAGAGGGGTTCTGGTGATCAGTGGAGGCCGGTGTTGCGGGCCGTCCCGATCGCCACGTAGAGACTCGCAAACCTCAGCGGCGGATACAACCCCTTCCGGAAAGTTTTTTTTGATTCTTCGGTGTCGACTAGGTCACAGCCGTACTTCCATGGGGTGGATCCTGGCCTAAACGTTCGAGTGAAAGGACTTTGGCCCGTTCTGCTCACACAATCACACGCAGTGCACGGCGTACACCTGTGAACGTCACGCTGGTTCGCAGGCCCAGGTGGTCACCGTCCATCTGGAGGGGCAGCGGCACCTTCGAATGCAAGGTGAACTGGTCCAGATCGTGCAGCGCGACCGCGTGCTTGCCGTGCGGTCCGCGCTCCGGGGACGAAGTGAGCAACTGGGTGCCATACCGGGCAACCGAGGCGGTGGACAGTCGGCTGAGACCGAACACGTCCAGCCCGGTGTCGAACGAGGCCTTGGGAGACGCATAGATGGGCCGGTTACCCAGGAACGTCCACGGTGATGTGTTCGAGACTATGGAAAGTACGAGTTCCGTGACCGGTTCCTCACCCGCCCGCTCCAGCGTGATCGTGCCGTGCCGGCGGTTCGGCTCGCCCAGCAGCTGGCGCACCACCTGGCGGACGTAGAGCGCGTGCGTCGACTTCCTGCCGCGCTCGCGGTGCTGCTCGACTCGCCCCACCACGCCCGCGTCGAAGCCGAGCCCGGCGTTGAAGGTGAACCAGCGCTGCGGCACCTCCGCGTCCTCCGTGCCCGGCGTGCCCGAGGTCAGGCCCAGGCCGACCGTGCGCTCGCTGCCCTCGCGCAGCGCGTCCAGCAGTGCGCCGGTCGCCTCCACGGCGTCGTTCGGCAGGCCGAGGGCGCGGGCGAAGACATTGGTGGAGCCGCCGGGGACCACGGCCAGGCCGGGCAGCCGCTCCGGATCGGGGCCGGCGTGCAGCAGGCCGTTGACCACCTCGTTGACCGTGCCGTCGCCGCCGAGCGCCACCACGAGGTCGATGTCCTCGGCGAGCGCCGCCTGCCGGCCCAGGTCGCGGGCGTGGCCGCGGTACTCGGTGGTGACCGCCTCCAGCTTCATCTCGCTGGCCAGCGCATGGATGAGCACGTCACGCGTCCGTGCACTGGTGGTGGTAGCTGCCGGATTGACCACGAGAAGTGCACGCATGACGTGCAGGGTACCTACTGGGCGGTACCGCGCCCAGCGCGAGGTAGGGATCCGGTAAGAGCCCGGGCCCGGGAGCGGTCGGGAGTCCGGCCCCGGGAGCGGCCCCTCGTGAGGGCTACCCTTCAGGGGTGAGCAGTGAGCAGACCACCAGCACCGAACAGCCCGCCGGCCCGCGCCCGCGGCGCCTGACGTACGCCGCCGCGCTCGCCGCCCTGGAGGGGCTCGCGCTGGTCGCCGGCGGGGTCTGGATGCTCGTCCTCGGCCTCACCGGCGACCCGGACGACCGGCAGCAGGCCGTCACCGGCGGCATCACCCTGGCCGTGCTCGCGCTGCTGCCGCTGCTGGCCGCGCGCGGACTGCTCGCCCGCCGCAGCTGGAGCCGCGGCCCGGCCGTCATCACGCAGATCATGGCGCTGCCGGTGGC
Source organism: Streptomyces griseosporeus (assembly GCF_014656055.1). Taxonomy (GTDB): domain Bacteria; phylum Actinomycetota; class Actinomycetes; order Streptomycetales; family Streptomycetaceae; genus Streptomyces; species Streptomyces griseosporeus. The sequence goes on along the minus strand of NZ_BNBR01000003.1, from coordinate 532,372 downwards.
GTACAACCTGCTGACCTCCGACGGCACCGGCATCCCGGTCGGGATCGTCCTCGCCGTCGTCGCCGTCACCTCGCTGGTCCTGCTGGTGAACGGGGAGACCACCCGGGCCCTCGGGATCCGCGGGCCCGGCGGCGCCCAGAAGTAACCCGGGACCCGGCCTCCGGCAGGAGCCTGCCGGGCGGCTCACTCCTCGACGAGGAGCTTCTCCCGCAGCTGCGCCAGCGTCCGCGCGAGCAGCCGCGAGACGTGCATCTGCGAGATGCCGACCTCCTGCGCGATCTGCGACTGGGTCATGTTGCCGAAGAAGCGCAGCAGCAGGATCCGCTTCTCCCGCGGCGGCAGGTCCTCCAGCAGCGGCTTGAGGGACTCCCGGTACTCGACGCCCTCCAGCGCCTCGTCCTCCGCGCCGAGGGTGTCGGCGACCGCGGGGGACTCGTCGTCGGTGTCGGGGACGTCCAGGGACAGCGTGGAGTAGGCGTTGGCCGACTCCAGGCCCTCCAGGACCTCCTCCTCCGAGATGGCCAGCTTCTCGGCCAGCTCGTGCACCGTGGGGGAGCGGCCGTGCTGCTGCGACAGCTCCGCCGTGGCCGTCGTCAGCGACAGCCGCAGCTCCTGGAGCCGGCGCGGCACCCGCACCGCCCAGCCCTTGTCGCGGAAGTGCCGCTTGATCTCGCCGACGACCGTCGGGGTCGCGTACGTCGAGAACTCCACCCCGCGGTCCGGGTCGAACCGGTCGACCGACTTGATCAGGCCGATCGTCGCGACCTGGGTGAGGTCGTCCAGCGGCTCGCCGCGGTTGCGGAAACGGCGCGCGAGGTGCTCCACGAGCGGCAGGTGCATGCGGACCAGCCGGTTGCGCAGCTCCGCGTACTCCGGGCTGCCCTCCTTCAGGCCGCGCAGCTCGACGAACAGCGCCCGCGCGCCGCTGCGGTCCTGCGGGTCGTGCCGCACGCCCGGCGCGTTCTGCGCGCCCGGCGCGTCGTGCTCGCCGTTTCGCTCGTGCTCGCTCATCGTCCCGCCCGTTGCCCTTCCCCGAGCCCTCGCCGGTGCCCGGACAGGGGTGACCCCGATCCGCTCGTCCTCAGGCGTGCTCTGCGCGGCGCCGTCGTGCCCCCGTCGCCCGCCGTCGGGGACGCCCGCCTCGGCGGGGTCGTCCACCGGATGCGGCCGGGCCTGTTCCGGGATGCCGTCGATGCCGTCAGCCATGCGCCGGGAGCCCTCCTGGGCCCCCAGGGCGTCCTCGGGAGGCAGTTCCCGTGTGCCGCGCTCCTCGTCCCGCACCGGCCCGTCCCCGTTCCTCACGCCGGCCCGGGTCCCGCGCCGCGCTGTTTGTAGAGGCTGATCGACACAGTCTTGTCCTCGTCCACGGCGGAGGAGACCTTGCCCGCCAGCGCGGACAGCACGGTCCAGGCGAAGGTGTCCCGCGAGGGGGCGTGGCCGTCCGTGGTCGGCGCCGAGACGGTGACCTCCAGCGAGTCGTCGACGAGCCGGAACACACAGGAGAGCACCGACCCGGGCACGGCCTGCTGGAGCAGGATCGCGCAGGCCTCGTCCACCGCGATGCGCAGGTCCTCGATCTCGTCGAGGGTGAAGTCCAAACGGGCCGCGAGACCGGCCGTGGCCGTCCGCAGCACCGACAGGTAGGCACCCGCGGCCGGCAGCCGGACTTCCACGAAGTCCTGGGTCACGGGCTCGCCGTCGATGTGGGACACCCTCACCTCCAAGGTGGTACAAGCTGTTCGGGGCCGAGGGTCGCCCCCCGGGGTAACGCGATGTGTGGTTCAGCGGTGACGCTACCGCGCTCTGAACTTTCCTGTCCCCAGGACCCCAACCCCTTGCCGTCACTCATAGTAAAGCTCCGGATACGCTCCGTGGCTAGAGGGTGGGCGGCCCCAATTGGGAGAAGCGCGCGCCGGTTTGACGTACCCAGACGTCAGACGTCCGAACCGTACCCGCCGGACTCACACCAGGACATGGTCCACGAAGCACCAGCGCCAGTCCTCGCCGGGCTCGAAGGTCCGCATCACCGGGTGCCCGGTGTCCGCGTGGTGGGCCGTCGCGTGCCGGCCCGGAGAGGAGTCGCAGCAGCCGACGTGCCCGCACGTCAGGCACAGCCGCAGCTGCACGGGGTGGGTGCCGTCCCGCAGGCACTCCGGACACGTCTCGCTCAGCGGCGCCGGTTCGGGGTGCGGCAGCGCGTCCGCGTGCGTGCACTGTTTCATGATTGCCAGATTACGACGGCTGTGCGGACGACCGCGCGGAAAAAGAGGGTGGGCGAGGCCGATGGACGTGATGCCGCTGCTGTTGCTGGTGGCGGGGAGTGCCGCGATCGCCGCGGTGGCCCGGCGCACCCCCGTGCCGGCGCCGCTGCTGCTGGTCGCGGTCGGCCTGGCGGTGTCGTACCTCCCGGGCGTCCCCGACTACACCCTCGAACCGGACGTGGTCCTGCCGCTGCTGCTGCCGCCCCTGCTGTACACGTCGGCCACCGACAGCTCCTACCTCGACCTGCGCGCGCAGACCCGGCCGGTGGCGCTGCTCTCCGTCGGGTACGTGCTGTTCGCCACCGTCGTCGTCGGGCTCGCCGCCTACGCGCTCGTGCCCGGGCTGCCGCTGACGGCGGCGCTGGTGCTGGGCGCGGTGGTCGCGCCGCCGGACGCGGTCGCGGCCACCGCGGTGGCCCGCCGGGTCGGCCTGCCGTCCAGGATCACCACGATCCTCCAGGGCGAGTCCCTCTTGAACGACGCCACCGCGATCACCGCCTACAAGGTCGCCGTCGCCGCCGCGATCGGCGAGGGCGCCTCCTGGGCGGGCGGCATCAGGGAGTTCCTGATCGCCTCGGTCGGCGGCGTCGCCGTGGGCCTCGTCCTCATGGCGCCGATCCACTGGCTGCGCACGCACCTGAAGGAACCCCTCCTCCAGAACACGCTCTCGCTGCTCATCCCGTTCGTCGCCTACGCCGCCGCCGAGCAGTTCCACGCCTCCGGCGTCCTCGCCGTCGTCGTCGTGGCGCTCTACCTCGGCCACCGCGCCTGGGAGGTCGACTTCGCCACCCGCCTCCAGGAGGAGGCGGTGTGGAAGATGGTCGCCTTCGTCCTGGAGTCCGCGGTCTTCGCGCTGATCGGCCTGCAGCTGCAGTTCGTGCTGCGCGGGCTCGGCGAGTACGAGGGTGCCGAGGCCGCCTGGTACGCGGTCGCCCTCTTCCTCGTCGTCGTCGCGACCCGCTTCCTGTGGGTGTACCCGGCGACCTTCCTGCCGCGCCTGCTGTCGGCGCGGATCAGAGAGCGCGAGGACAACCCCACCTGGCGCGGGCCCGTCGTCATCGCCTGGGCCGGCATGCGGGGCGTCGTCTCCCTCGCCATCGCCTTCTCCATCCCGCTCACCCTGCACGACGGCGAGGAACCGTTCCCGCACCGCAACCTGGTCCTCTTCCTCACCTTCACCACCGTGATCGGCACGCTGGTCGTGCAGGGCCTGACGCTGCCGCCGCTGATCCGCCTGCTGAAGTTCCCCGGCCGCGACACCCAGGCCGAGACGCTCGCCGAGGCCAACGCCCAGGCACAGGCCTCCCGCGCCGCCGAGCAGCGGCTGGACGACCTGCTCTCCGACGAGCGCAACACCCTGCCGCCGCCGCTCGCCGACCGCCTCCGCACGGTCCTCGAACGCCGCCGCAATGCCGTCTGGGAACGCCTCGGCCAGGTCAACCCGGTCACCGGCGAGACCGTCGACGACACCTACCGCCGGCTCTCCCGCGAGATGATCAGCGCCGAGCGCGAGGTGTTCGTGAAGCTCAGGGACGGCCGCTACATCGACGACGAGATGCTGCGCACCCTGCTGCGGCGCCTGGACCTGGAGGAGGCGGCGGCCTACCGGGAGACGGCCTGACCGGCACCGGTCAGGGGAACGGCCGGCCGGTGATCACCGCCGCCACGGTCGTCCCGCGCGGGAAGGCGCCCTCCTCCGCCAGCGCGGCCAGTCCGTACAGCAACTTGGCCACATAAAGACGCTCGACGGGCAGGCCGTGGCGGTCCTCGAACGCCGCTGCGAAGGCGTCCAGCTCGGCCGGTACGCGCGCGTAGCCGCCGCCGTGGAAGCGGTCGTCCAGCGACCAGGCGCCGCGCGGCCCGCCGAAGGCCTCCGTCTGGAGCCGCCGCACCTCCTCCGCGAGGAAGCCGCCCCTCAGGACGGGGACGCCGAGGGCGCGCTGGTCCGGGGTGAGGCCGGCGGCCAGGCCCGCGAGCGTGCCGCCGGTGCCGCAGGCCACGGCGACGACGTCCGCGGCCCCGCGCAGCTCGGCGCCGAGGGCCACGCAGCCGTGGACGGCGTGCGCGTTGCTGCCGCCCTCCGGGACGACGTACGCCCCCTGCGCACCGGCCGCGCGCAGCAGCCCGGCCAGCGTCTGCGGCTCCGCCTTGCGGCGATACGTCGATCTGTCGACGAAGTGCAGCCGCATGCCGTCGGCCACGCACCGGGCCAGCGAGGGATTGAGCGGGCGCGCGGCCAGTTCGTCGCCGCGCACCACGCCCACCGTCGGCACGCCGAGCAGCCGGCCCGCGGCGGCGGTGGCCCGCAGATGGTTCGACCAGGCCCCGCCGAAGGTGACGACCGTACGGCCGGCCGCGGCCGTGAGGTTCGGGGCCAGCTTGCGCCACTTGTTGCCGACCAGCTCCGGGTGGATCAGGTCTTCCCGCTTCAGCAGCAGGCGCACACCGCGCCGGTCGAAACGGTCGTCCCGCACCTCCTGAAGCGGGGAGGGCAGGCGGGGCCGCAGGGCGTCGGGACCGGTCACCGCCCCATTGTCGAACAGGCGCTCACTTCAGGCGGTCCCGGATCCGCTCCCGCAGCCACGCCATCGTGAACCCCCGCGGATCCACCTTCCCCGGCTGCCACTCCAGGTGGCCGATCACCGACCGCTCGGTCCAGCCGTGCCGCCGGCACAGCGCCGCCGCGGCCTTCTCCATCGCCGCCAGCTGGGCGGGCGGCCAGGGGTCCTGGCCGTCGCCGAGGTTCTCGCACTCGAAGCCGTAGAAGTGCCGGTTGCCGTCGGTGTTCGCCTCGTTGTCGTGCGGCAGCGCCTTCTCCGCGATCACCGCGCGCAGCACGTCGTCGTCGCCGAGACCGGCGTGGTTGGCGCGGCCGTGGCCGACGAGGTGGACGGTGCCGTCCTTGGTGATGACGCCGTGGCACAGCGGGCCCGGCAGACCGGTGTAGCCCTTGCGGCACAGCTCGACGGTCCGGGCGGCACCCTCGGTCGCCGTGTGATGGATCATCACGCCGTGCACGGGCCCCCACGGGCCCTTGTGATTGCGGTTGTGATGGCGCCAGTCGCCGACCTCGACAACGGTCAGGCCCTCGTCTCTGAGGGCGTCCAGGAATGCGCTTGCGGACAGGGGCGAGGCCATGACTGCCTCCTCGGCGTTCCGTCGTGCTGCTGTCCACGGCCGCAGAACGCGGCCGTCTTTCGTAACGGACCTTCTACCGAAACGGAACGATCCGGACCACCTGCTTCGCACAGTGTGCGAGCCGATCCGGACAACCGGCGGAGCCGCCGACCGCTGGACAGAGCCCCCATTTGTGCCCACCGTGCGGGGTTCCAACCCCGCTCTTTCGTGTAATAGCACCGGCACGGTGCGTGATGAAACCCTGGTCACGAGATCGAATGCCCGGCGCAGTTCGGATGCCGGAGCATGACCGGGAGGGCAATTCCTTATGTCGGTAGGCGAAGAGGTCCGCACCGAGCAGGGCAGGCCGCAGCAGAGCCTCGGCACCGCGGCCGCGCGGAACCTGGCCACCACCACCAAGTCCGTTCCGCAGATGCAGGAGATCAGCTCGCGCTGGCTGCTGCGGATGCTTCCGTGGGTGGACGTGCAGGGCGGCACATACCGCGTCAACCGACGCCTGACGTACGCCGTCGGCGACGGCCGCATCACGTTCGTGAAGACCGGCGACCGCGTCGAGGTCATCCCCGCCGAGCTGGGCGAACTGCCCGCGTTCAGGGGGTACGAGGACGAGGACGTGCTGGCCGAACTCGCCCGGCGCTGCACCCAGCGCGAGGTCGCCGCGGGCGAGGTCATCGCCTCCTTCGGCAGCCGCACCGACGAGGTCTACCTGCTGGCGCACGGCCGCGTCGAGAAGGTCGGCACCGGCCCCTACGGCGACGACCAGGTGCTCGGCGTGCTCGCCGACGGCGCCTACTTCGGCGACGCGGCGCTGATGAGCGGGGACGCCATCTGGGAGTACACCGCCCGCGCGGACACGGCGTGCACCCTGCTCGTCCTCAGCCGCGACCACGTCGAGCAGGTCGCCGAGCGCGCCGAGTCCCTCAGCGGCCACCTGCAGCAGCAGCGCGCCCTTCCGGAGCAGCGCACCAACAAGTACGGCGAGAAGGAGGTCGAACTCGCCGCCGGCCACTCCGGCGAGCCGGACATCCCGCACACCTTCGTCGACTACGAGGCCCGGCCCCGCGAGTACGAACTGAGCATCGCCCAGACCGTGCTGCGCATCCACTCGCGCGTGGCCGACCTGTACAACCAGCCGATGAACCAGACCGAGCAGCAGCTGCGGCTCACGGTCGAGGCGCTGAAGGAGCGCCAGGAGCACGAGCTGGTCAACAACCGCGAGTTCGGCCTGCTCCACAACTGCGAGTACGACCAGCGGATCCAGCCGCACGACGGCGTGCCCGGCCCGGACGACATGGACGAGCTGCTCAGCCGGCGGCGCGGCACCAAGATGTTCCTCGCCCACCCGCGCGCGATCGCCGCGTTCGGCCGCGAACTCAACAAGCGCGGACTGGTGCCCGAGACCATCGACGTCGGCGGCAACCGCATCCCCACCTGGCGGGGCGTGCCGATCTACCCGTGCAACAAGATCCCGGTCACACCCGAGCGCACCAGCTCCATCATCGCGATGCGTCTCGGCGAGGCCGACCAGGGCGTCGTGGGCCTGCGCCAGTCCGGCATCCCCGACGAGATCGAGCCGAGCCTGTCCGTGCGGTTCATGGGCATCAACGAACAGGCCATCATCAAGTACCTCGTGACGGCCTACTACTCGGCCGCCGTCCTCGTCCCCGATGCCCTCGGCGTGCTGGAGAACGTCGAGATCGGCCGCTGGCGATGACCGTCCCCGCCGCCGGGACGCCGTGCGCCCGCCCGCCCGGGCGGGGGCACCGCGGGGGCACCGGCCGGACCCCGGCGGCACGGCCGCCGTCCGCCGACCTGCCGAGGGGGAGCCGTTGACCGAGTCCCTGACCCAGCCCGCCGACAGCCCGGGCGGCGTCCGCACCACGCCACGGCCGGGACCGCCCGGGATCAGCGGTCAGCGCGCGCGCCGGGGGGATGCCGGCACCCCGGCCGCGGCGCCCGCCCCGGCGGTACCGACGGCTCGGGTGGTACCGGCGGCACGTCCGTCAGCCCCGGCCGGGCCGGCCGTGCCTTCGGCCGCCGCGGCTCCGGACACCCCGGCCGCACGTGCAGGCGGCCTGGTCGCACCGGACGTACCCCCGGCCACTCCGAGGGAACCGGCCGTACTCCCGGCCGCCCCGACGGCACCGGCCGTGCCCCCGGCCACTCCGAGGGAACCGGCCGTACCCCCGGCCACTCCGAGGGCACCGGCCGTACCCCCGGCCACCCCGACGACACCGGCCGTGCCTCCCGCTGTCCCGGAAGCGCCGGTGGCACCAGAGGCCCGGGTCACCCCGGAAGCCCCGGGTGACGGTGCCGAGGCAGCCGACATCCTGCGGCGCACCCGTGCCGTGGTCGACCCCGAGTTGCGTGCGGCCCTGGAGACCCTGCCGGGCCCCATGCGCCGTGTCGCGCTCTACCACTTCGGCTGGCAGGAGGCGGACGGCAGACAGGCCTCCGGCGGCGCGGGCAAGGCCCTGCGGCCCGCGCTCGTCCTCGCGGCAGCCGCCGCGCTCGGCGGCCCCGCGGCCCGGGGCGGCGCCGTACGGGCCGCCGTCGCGGTGGAACTGGTCCACAACTTCACCCTGCTCCACGACGACGTGATGGACCGGGACGCCAGCCGCCGGCACCGGCCCACCGCCTGGACCGTGTTCGGCGACGCCGACGCGATCCTCGCCGGGGACGCCCTCCTGGCGCTCGCCCTGCGGCTGCTCGCCGAGGACCCGCACCCGGCCTCCGCCGCCGCGGCGGCCCGGCTCGCGGACTGCGTCGTCGAACTGTGCGCCGGGCAGCACGCGGACACCTCGCTGGAGCGGCGCGGCCCCGCCGACGTGGGCCTGGCGGAGGTGCTCGCCATGGCCGAGGCCAAGACCGGCGCGCTGATCGGCTGCGCCTGCGCGGTGGGGGCGCTGTACGCGGGAGCGTCCGCGCGGGACGTCGAGGCGCTGGACGCGTTCGGCCGGGAGGCCGGGCTCGCCTTCCAGCTCATCGACGACGTCATCGGCATCTGGGGCGATCCCAGCCGCACCGGCAAACCGGCCGGCGCGGACCTCGCCGCCCGCAAGAAGTCCCTGCCGGTGGTCGCGGCGCTCGCCTCCGGCACCCCGGCGGCGGCGGAGCTGGCCGCGCTGTACGAGACGCCGTACGACAAGGAGGACCTGAACGGCACGGCACTCGCCGTGGAGCGGGCCGGCGGGCGGGACTGGGCGCAGACCGAGGCCGCCGACCGGATGGCCCGCGCGGTGCAGGCACTGTCCCGCGCGATCCCGGAGCCGGAGTCGGCCGAAGGGCTGCTCGCGCTGGCCGAGTTCGTCACCCGGCGCAGCACCTGACCGCCGCCCGCCACCGGACCCCGGGCCGCCGGCGACCGTGCGGTTCCTGACCCCGCACGGTCCCCGGCGGTGCCGGCCGGAGGGGCCCCGCGCAACCCCACGGTGCGCGGGGCCCGCCCTCCCCGCACGGGGCCCCGGACATGCCCCCGTACCGGGCCCTGGATAGGCTCAACCTCCTTGGCGGAAACGGCGGTTGAGGCGGAGGGGTGGACATGGGCGTGGCGATCCGGGCTGCGGGGGAGGGCGACCGGGAGCTGGTGATCCGGCTGCTGGACGAGGCCTTCCAGGACGATCCGGTCAGCTCCTGGGTGTTTCCTGCGGCCGACCACCGCCGCAGGACCCACCACCGGCTGATGGCGGCCTTCACCGACATCGTGCTCGCCGAGGGCCGCGTCGACCTCACGGAGGACGGTTCCGCCTGCGCCCTGTGGCTGTCCGTCCCGGCCGGGGAGCACACCGACGACGACGGCCCCGCCCTGCTGCGTGAGGCCGTCGACCCGGCCAACGAACGCGTCGAGCTGATCGGCCGGCTCACCGCGGGGATCCACCCCGCGCACCGCGCCCACGAGTACCTGTGGATGATCGGCGTCGCCCCCGGCCGCCAGGGCGAGGGCCTCGGCAGCGCCCTCCTCGCGCACGTCCTCGACCGCTGCGACCGCGACGGTGTGCCCGCCTACCTGGAGGCGAGCAGCGCCCGCAGCCGCGCCCTGTACGCCCGCCTCGGGTTCGCCACCCTCACCGAGCGCGTCCTCGACCTGCCGGACGGCCCCCGCATGTGGCCCATGTGGCGCGAGCCGCGCGGCTGACGGCGAGGGGCGCCGGAGGCCGGGCCGCCCTACGCTGAGGGAATGGACCGCGAGGAACACGTCTGTCCCGTCTGCGGACAGCCTGTCGAGACGGTCGTCCGGCGCCACAAGACGCTGGGCGCGTGGGTGCCGGTGTGGGCGCCGGGGCCCTGCCGCAACCCCGGCTGCGCGGCGTACGGCACACCGGCCGCCGAGGAGCACGGCCGGGCGGGGAGCGCGGTCGGGAACAAGTCCGCAGCGCCTCCTGGGGAGCCCCGTGCGCCGGAGCCGGCCCGCGAGGACGGCGGCACGGGCACGAGCACGGGCACAGGCACAGGCGCAGGCACGAGCGCAGGCACGGGCACTGACGCCGCCCCCGCCCCCGGTACCGCCCCCGCCCCCGGTCCCGAGAATTCCTGACCCGAGAATTCCTGACCACCGTGTCGAGAATCGCGGACCGGCTCCGACGTCCCCTGTGAAAGCCGACCGAGGCCGACGAACGCACAAGGAGCGGACCGATGAAGTACCTGGTCATGGTGCAGGGCACGCAGGCGGAGTACGAGGGCATGGCCGGCAAGGCCTCCGAGACGTCACCGGCCTGGAGCGAGGAGGAGGTCCAGGCCGTGTACGCCTACATGGGCGCCCTCAACGACGACCTCGCCGAGACCGGCGAGATGATCGACGGGCAGGGCCTCGCCGAGCCGGCGCGGACCCGCCTGGTCACCGTGGACGCGGACGGCAAGCCCGTGATCACCGACGGGCCGTACGGCGAGACGAAGGAGGTCCTCGCCGGGTACTGGGTGCTGGACTGCGCGAGCCTGGAGCGGGTCACCGAGATCGCCGAGCACGTCAGCCGCTGCCCCCAGCCGGAGGGCGCGGCCCGCAGGGCGGTCGTGATCCGGCCGATCATGGACGGGAGCGCCGGGGACTGCTGAGCGTGCCCGATGGACGTCCCCACCCCCACCGAGGACCTGCTGCGCCGGTGCGCGCCGCAGGTCCTCGGCGCGCTGGTCCGGCGGTACGGGCACTTCGACGCCGCCGAGGACGCCGTACAGGAGGCGCTGCTCGCGGCGGCGGAGCAGTGGCCGCGGGCCGGGGTGCCGGACAACCCGCGGGGCTGGCTGATCAGGGTGGCCTCGCGGCGGCTGACCGACGCGCTGCGCAGCGACGCGGCGCGCCGGGCCCGGGAGGAGCGGGCGGCGGCGCTCGGCTCGCGGGACGTGGACGGGGACGGGGACAGGGCCCCGCGTGAGGACGACACGCTCGCGCTGCTCTTCCTGTGCTGCCATCCCACGCTCGGCCGGCCCGCGCAGATCGCGCTCACCCTGCGCGCGGTCGGCGGCCTGACCACGGCGGAGATCGCCCGCGCCCACCTCATGCCCGAGGCGGGGATGGCGCAGCGGATCAGCCGGGCCAAGAAGAAGGTGCGGGGCGTGCGCTTCGGGCGGCCCGACAACTGGGCCGAACGGCTCCCGGCCGTCCTGCACACCCTCTACCTGATCTTCAACGAGGGGTACACGGCCACCTCGGGCGCGAGTCTCCAGCGGCGCGACCTGGCCGGCGAGGCGATCCGGCTGACCCGCACCGTGCACCACCTGCTGCCCGACGACGAGGAGGTGGCCGGGCTGCTCGCGCTGATGCTGCTGACCGACGCCCGCCGGGACGCGCGCAGCGGGCCGCACGGGGAGCTGATCCCGCTCGGCGAACAGGACCGCGACCGCTGGGACCGCGCCGCGATCCGTGAGGGCGTCGACCTGGTGACACGCGCGCTCGCCCGGCGCCGGCCCGGCCCCTACCAGCTGCGCGCCGCCATCGCCGCCGTGCACGACGAGGCACCCTCGGAGGAGGAGACCGACTGGCGGGAGATCCTCGGCCTCTACGACGTCCTCGTCCGTCTCGTCCCCGGCCCCGTCGAGCAGCTCAACCGGATCGTCGCCGTCGCCATGGTGCACGGCCCGCGCGCGGGGCTGGCCGCACTGGACGGGCTGGACGGCGACCCGGGCCACCGCGCGGACGCCGTCCGCGCCCACCTGCTGGAACGCGCCGGCGACCGCACCGCCGCCCGCGCCGCCTACGAACGGGCCGCCGCCCGCACCCTGAGCCTCCCCGAGCAGCGCTATCTGCGCGAGCGCGCCGCACGCCTCACCCGCGACAAGCCCTAGGGTGCCCGCATGACCGAACCCATCCTGCACCTCACCGAACACTCCCTGTGGGAAGCGGCCCGCGCGCAGGGCGCCTACACGATGTCCACCCGGGGCCGCACCCTCGACGAGGAGGGCTTCATCCACTGCTCGACCCGCGCCCAGCTCCCGGCCGTGGCGCGCTTCCTCTACGGCTCCTACGACGGCCCCGACGAGCTGGTGGTCCTGGTCATCGACCCGGAGCGGCTGGACGCGCCGGTGAGGTACGAGGCACCGGAGCCCGGCGCCGAGGCGTTCCCGCACGTCTACGGCCCGATCCCGGTGTCGGCGGTCGTCGGCACGGAACCCTGGGACCAGCGGGCCTAGGCGGGCAGGCCGCCCGTCTCCGGGTCCCGTCCCGTCAGGCAGTACACCCCGCCGGCCGGGTCGCGCATGACCGTCCAGTGGGAGCCGTGGGAGAGCGCGGTCGCGCCCAGCGTCTCGTGGCGGGCGCGGGTCGCGGCGATGTCGGCGCAGGCCAGGTCGAGATGGGCGCCCGTCGGCCGTTCCTCCGCCAGGCGCTGCAGGAGGATGCGCATAGGCAGCCCGGGCGGCGGCTTGACCACGTGGAACTCGGGGAGCGAGCCGGGCACCGAGTCCCAGTCCGGCAACAGCGCGGTCCAGAAGGCGACTTCGGCGGCGTACACCGACGGCGGCAGGTCCAGGCACACCTGGTCCAGGCGGCTGCCGCGCGTCACGGGCGGCCGTACCCTCTCCCCCTGCCAGGGCGCCGCGCAGAACGCCTGTCCGCCCGGCGACCGCAGTACCGCCCACCTGTCGTGCTCGGCGAGCATCTGCGCGCCGAGCCGCAGGGCCGCCGCGACCAGGCCGGGCACGTTCGCCACGCACAGGTCGAGATGCGCGCCGCCGTCGCCCGCCGCGACCCCCTGCACCTTCACGCAGGCGTCCGCCCCGGCGGGCAGCAGGGTGGTGAACTCCGCGTGTTCACCGCGCAGCTCGGACAGACGGGTGTCCGTGACGGCCGTCCAGAAGGCGCAGGCCGCTTCGAAGCGGTCCATCGGGCGGTCGGCGAACGCGTAGGTCCACAGCACAGGTTCGGTCATGCGGGCGATCGTACGGCGGGCCGTTCGGCGCGGTCAGCCGTCCCGGCGCTCCATGAACCGCAGCATGTTCCCCGCCGGGTCCCGGAACGCGCAGTCCCGCACGCCGTACGGCTGGTCCATCGGCTCCTGCAGCACGTCCCCGCCGGCCTCCTGGACGCGCTGGTAGAGGGCGTCGCAGTCCGCGGTGGTGAAGTTCACCCCGCGCAGCACGCCCTTGGCCAGCAGCCGGGCCATCGCCTCACGGTCGGCGGGGGAGAAGTCCGGGTTGGCGGCGGGCGGCTCCAGCACGATCTCCACGTCCGGCTGGAGCGGCGACCCCACGGTCACCCAGCGCATGTCCTCGAAGGCCACGTCGTTGCGGATCTCCAGGCCGAGCACGTCCACGTAGAAGGCGAGCGCCTTGTCGAAGTCGTCGACGGCGATGAAGCACTGCTTCAGTTTCACGTCCATGGCGGTGAACCTAACGGCGGCGCGGGCGGGTGAAGGTGCGCGCCACGCAGGGCGGGACCTGCTCGCCCGCCGCGTGCGAGCGCGCCCGGTACGCGCTCGGCGTCTCCCCGACCAGCTCCGTGAAGCGCGAGCTGAACGAGCCGAGCGAGGTGCAGCCGACCGCGATGCACACCTCCGTCACCGTCAGGTCGCCGCGCCGCAGCAGCGTCTTGGCACGCTCGACGCGGCGGGTCATGAGGTAGCCGTAGGGCGTCTCGCCGTAGGCCTCGCGGAAGCTGCGCTGGAAGTGGCCGGGGGACATCAGCGCGGTACGGGCGAGCGCGGCGATGTCCAGCGGCTCGGCGTACTCGCGGTCCATCCGGTCACGGGCCCGCCGCAGCCGGACCAGGTCCTCCGTGGTGGTCGTCACTCCCTCAGGATGGCACGCCCGTCCGGCAGACCGGTCGGGGCCGGGGAGCCGGTGCCGAGCGCCGCGGCGATCAGGTCGTGGACCAGGTACTCGCCGGGCGACCGGTTCTCCTTGAGCCGGTCCAGATCGCCGGGCCCGAACCAGTCGTAGGCGGAGTGCTTGGACCACTCCAGCGCGGGGCGGTCCAGGTCGCCGTCGACGTCCACCAGGAAGTCGGCCTCGTGCCGCAGCCCGCCGCCGTCGTCGCCGGTCCATGAGGTGACCCCGAGCAGCCGCCGCACCCGGCGCAGCCGCCAGCCGGTCTCCTCCCGCACCTCCCGGGCGAGCGCCTCCAGCAGGGACTCGCCGGCCTCCACATGCCCGCCGACGATGTCCCAGCAGTCGGGGAACAGCCGCCGGCCGGCGCCGCGCCGCTGCGCGAACGCCCGCCCCCGCCCGTCGAGCACGACCGCCCCCACCGCCCACGTCTCGCCGTCCCCGGGCATGGGCACCTCGACACCGGCGTCCACGACGAGGCCGTACCGATCGTCTGCCATGGGGTCACTGTAGGGGCCGTGCGCGGGTGGCCGGGCGCGGAAAAGGGGGCCCGCCGGGTTGCGCCCGGGCATGGAAAAGGGGCCCCGCCGGGTTGCGGCGGGGCCCCTTTTCCGTCCGGTCGACTCGCGATGGTGCACCGATCGCAGGTCGGGCCGTGGGAGCGAAGGTCAGGCCTTCTTGGTCTCCCAGAAGATCTTGTCGATCTCGGCGATGAGCTCCAGGGCCTTCTCACCCGTCTTGGGGTCCGTGGAGGCCTTGGCGGCCGACAGGGCCTTCAGGGTGTCGTTGACCAGCTGGTGCAGCTGCGGGTACTTCTCGAAGTGCGGGGCCTTGAAGTAGTCGCTCCAGAGCACGGAGACGTGGTGCTTCGCCAGCTCGGCGCGCTGCTCCTTGATGACCGTGGCACGAGCCTGGAAGTGCGGGTCGTCGTTGGCGGCCATCTTCTCCTGGACGGCCTTCACCGACTCCGCCTCGATGCGGGCCTGGGCCGGGTCGTACACACCGCAGGGCAGGTCGCAGTGCGCGCTGACCTTGACCTTGGGGGCAAACAGGCGGGAAAGCATGGAGCATTCCTTCCTCGTGATCGTCTTCTCAGGTGGGACATTACTCCCTGCGGGACGGGTTTTCGCGAGTGCCCCCATGGGCTTAGGACAAAAGTCCAGGGTCAGACTGAGACTGGTGGAGGAACGGACCGGGGAGGTGCCGGGGATGCCGGAGCTGTCGCAGGAGACCGAGCGGGGCAGGGCCGTACTGCCCTTCGGGCCGGCCGAGGTGACGGGGCCGTCGATGGTGCCCACGCTGTACCACGGCGACCGGCTGCTGGTGCGGTACGGCGCCCGGATCAGGCCCGGCGACGTCATCGTCCTGCGCCACCCCTTCCAGCAGGACCTGCTCGTCGTCAAGCGGGCCGTCGAGCTGCGCGAGGGCGGCTGGTGGGTGCTGGGCGACAACGCCTGGGCCGGCGGCGACAGCACCGACTACGGCGTCGTACCCGAGGAACTGGTCCTCGGCCGGGTCCTGTTCCGCTACCGGCCGGCCCGGCCCGGTCAGCGCTCCCCGCTGGCCGTGCTGCGCTGGGCGCTCTCCGCGGCCAGGCCCGTCTTCGCCGACCGGTCGGCCTCCAGGCGCTTGCGGGCGCGGTAGGCGGCCACGTTGGCGCGGGTGGCGCAGCGGTCGGAGCAGTAGCGCCGGGAGCGGTTGGTGGAGGTGTCGAGGTAGGCGTTGCGGCACGGCGTCGCCTCGCACAGGCCGAGCCGGTCCACGCCGTACTCGGTGAGGTGGAAGGCGAGGCCCATCGCCGCGATGGCCGCGTAGCCCGCGGTCGCGTTCGACGGGTGGTCGGCCAGGTGCATGTGCCACAGGGGGCGGCCGTCGTCGTCCCGGTGGTCGTGCCCGGAGATCTGGGGGCTGACCGGGAACTCCAGCAGCAGGGCGTTGAGCAGGTCCACCGCGCGGGTCTCGTCGCCTTCGTCGGCGGCCTGGAACACCGCGCGCAGCCGGGCCCGTACCGAGCGGAACCGGGTCACGTCCGCGTCGGTGGCGCGGCGGGCCGCCGAGGCGTTGGCGCCGAACAGCTCGCGGACGGCCTCGACCGAGGTCAGGGTGTCCGTGCCCCGGGCCGGTTCCTCGCTGTTCACGAGCCGTACGGCGTAGTCCGAGTAATAGGCCAGTTCCACTTGTAGTCCTTACGGGCGCGCGCTATCGTCGTCGTGCGTGCGGTCGGTAACAGCCGGTCGTACCTAAAGGGTATTACGTGTGAGCTGTGACGGGGGGCCTTCGTCGGTTCCGAACCGCGCGTCCTCGACCTCGACCCCGCCCTGCTCACCATCGCCGGCGACGACCGCGTCGGCTTCGTCGAGGCCGATCTCACCGACCCGGACGTGTGGACCTCGCCCTCGGACACCCTGCTGCCGGCGCTCAGGTAGCCACCGGCCCGCGACTCGGCGCACGTCAGCGACGGCGGAGCAGCCCGGTGACCGCCCGCAGCTCCGCCACCCGCAGCGCCCGGGCCACGGCGACGAACACACCGACGAAGACGGCCCCGCCCGCGGCCAGCGCCGCGAGCGACCCCGGCACCCCGCTGCCGAGCCACCCCAGCAGCCCCGCCCCGACCGCCCCGCCGGCCACCGCCGCGACCGCCGACGCCGTGCACAGGGCGGCGTATGTGCGGCGGACCCGGGCCCCGTCCAGATCGCCGCCGAGCCGCCCGCGCAGCCGCCGCCAGGCCACCCCGACACCGACCGCGAACGCCAGGCCGTACGACGCGGCCATCCCGGCCACCGCCCAGCGGGCGGGCAGCAACCAGAAGCAGGCCGCCGAGGCGAGCGCGTTCACCGCCGCGACGACGACCGTGTTGGTGAACGGCGTCCGGGTGTCCTCGAAGGCGTAGAAGCCGCGCAGCACCACGTACTGCGCCGAGTACGGGATCAGACCGAGCCCGAAGGCCATCAGCACGTAGCCGACGCCTCGGGCGCCCTCCTGGCCCGTGCCGGAGTACAGCAGCGTCGCCAGCGGCAGGCCCAGCGCGAGGAAGGCGAAGGCGCAGGGCACCACGACCACCGCGGACGTGCGCAGCCCCGAGGACAGATCGGCGCGGACCGCGGCCAGGTCCCCGTCCTGCGCCGCCCGGGAGATCCGCGGAAGGACCGCCGTCATCACCGACACCGTCACGATCGCCTGGGGCATCTGCCACAGCAGCAGGGCGTAGTTGTACGCGGTGATGCCCGTGCCCGTGTGCCCCTGCCGCTCGGCCGCCGAGCCCGCCCAGGTGGCGAGCTGGGTGACGACGACCATGCCGGCCTGGTTGGCCAGCACGAACAGGAAGGTCCACTTGGCCAGCCGGGCCGCCCGGCCCAGCCCGTGGCCGCGCCAGTCCAGCCGCGGCCGGATCCGGAAGCCCGCCGCGCGCAGATACGGCACCATCGCGAGCGCTTGCACGGTGAGGCCGAGCAGCGTGCCGATACCGAGCAGCCGGACGCCCTCGGGGGTGACGCCGGCGGGGTCGACGTGGGACCGCGTGAACGGGCCGAACACCCAGACGAAGGCGCCGAACGACGCGATGACCACCAGGTTGTTCAGGACCGGCGTCCACATCATCGCGCCGAACCGGCCGCGGGCGTTGAGGATCTGCCCGAGCACCACATGGACACCCATGAAGAACATCGTCGGCAGGCAGTAGCGCGCGAACGCCACCGCCACCCGCTGCTGGTGGGGGTCGGCGGCGATCGACGGCGACATCGCGTGCACCAGCAGCGGCGCGCCCAGCACACAGACGCCCGTGACGGCCGCCATCAGCACCGCCACCAGCGTCAGCAGCCGGTTGGCGTAGGCCTCGCCGCCGTCCGGGTCCTCCTTCATCGCCCGCACCAGCTGCGGCACGAACACCGAGTTCAGCGCGCCGCCGCCGACCAGGACGTAGATCATCGTCGGCAGGGTGTTGGCGACCTGGTAGGTGTCGTTGAGCGTGCCGACCCCGATGGCCGTGGCCATCACGAGGGTGCGCAGGAACCCCGTGATCCGGGAGACGACGGTCCCGGCGGCCATGAGGGCGGAGGACCTCAGCAGCCCGCCCTCCGGCGAACTGCCGTGCGGCTTGTGGGTGTTCGGGGGTGCGGGGGTGGTGGTCACCGGGGTGAGGTTAGCGACCGGACGGCAGCGGGGCCGCTCCGGGTTTCCCCGGGGCGGCCCCGCTGACGGTGTGCGTCTGCTCAGAGGACCTTCGACAGGAAGGACTTCGTGCGCTCGTGCTGCGGGTTGGTCAGCACCTCGCGCGGGTGGCCGGCCTCGACCACCACGCCGCCGTCCATGAAGACCAGGCTGTCGCCGACCTCGCGGGCGAAGCCCATCTCGTGCGTCACGACGATCATCGTCATGCCGGACTCGGCGAGGTCGCGCATGACGTCCAGGACCTCACCGACCAGCTCCGGGTCGAGGGCCGAGGTCGGCTCGTCGAAGAGCATCAGCTTCGGCTCCATCGCCAGCGCCCGCGCGATCGCGACGCGCTGCTGCTGGCCGCCGGAGAGCTGCGCCGGGTAGTGGCCCTTGCGGTCGCCGAGGCCCACCCGGTCCAGCAGGCGCTGCGCGCGCTCCCGTGCCACGGCCTTCGACTCGCGCTTGACCTGGACCGGGGCCTCCATGACGTTCTCCAGAGCCGTCATGTGCGGGAAGAGGTTGAAGCGCTGGAACACCATGCCGATGTCCCGCCGCTGCGCCGCGACCTCCTTCTCCTTCAGCTCGTAGAGCTTGTCGCCCTTCTGCCGGTAGCCGACCAGGTCGCCGTCGACCCACAGCCGGCCGGCGCTGATCTTCTCCAGGTGGTTGATGCACCGCAGGAAGGTGGACTTGCCGGAACCGGACGGGCCGATCAGGCAGAACACCTCACGCGGGTTCACCTCCAGGTCGATGCCCTTGAGGATGTGCGCCAGCCCGAAGGACTTGTGCACGCCCTCGGCGCGGACCATCGGGTGGCCGCCGGCGCTCTTGGCCATGTCCTTGACGAGGTCGGTCATCGGGCCACCTCCGGGCGGCGGAAGGAACCGAACGCGCGGAGGTTCCTGCGCAGGCGCTGCAGCGGCGTCGGCGGCAGGTTGCGCGAGGAGCCACGGGCGTAACGGCGCTCCAGGTAGTACTGGCCGACGCTGAAGACGCTGGTCAGGATCAGGTACCAGATCGACGCGACGAAGTACATCTCCACGACCGCCAGCGAGGTGCTGGAGACGTCCGTGGCCCGCTTGATCAGTTCGTTGAACTGCACGGCGTACGCCAGCGACGAGGTCTTGAGCATGTTGATGTACTCGTTGCCGGTCGGCGGCACGATGACGCGCATCGCCTGCGGGAGGATCACCCGGCGCAGCGTCTGGCCCTGCGTCATGCCGAGCGCGTGCGAGGCCTCGGTCTGGCCCTCGTCGACCGACTGGATGCCCGCGCGCACGATCTCCGACATGTACGCGGCCTCGTTGAGGCCGAGACCCAGCAGCGCCGCCAGGAACGGCGTCATCACCTGGTTCATCTCGTCCTTGTAGAACCCCAGGTTGAGGATGGGGAACACGAGCGAGATGTTGTACCAGAGCAGCAGCTGGACCAGGACCGGGGTGCCGCGGAAGAACCAGACGTAGAACCAGGCCACCGTGCTGGTGACGGGGTTCGACGACATTCGCATCACGGCGAGGATCACGCCCAGGACGAGACCCAGCACCATGGCCAGCACGGAGATGTACAGCGTGTGCCAGGCGCCGGACAGGATCGTTTTGTCCGTGAGGTAGTCCGGGATGATGCTGTAGTTGATGTTGGCGTTGGAGAACGCGATCCCGATCAGCACGAGGATCGCGATGACCAGGGCGCCGGCCACCCAGCGGCCGTAGTGGCGGACCGGGATGGCCTTGATCTGCTCCGGCGGCACCGACGCCGGGGCCTTGTCGAGAGTGTCAGTCACGGTGACTGCCTTTCAGTGACGCGTCAGGCAGGTCAGGAGCCGCCGTTGATCTTCGCCTCGGTGACGCCGCCGTCCGTGACGTTCCACTTCTCCAGGATCTTCTGGTACTCGCCGTTCTTGATGATCGCGTCCAGGGCCGCCTTGAGGGCGTCGCGCAGCTGGGTGCTCTCCTTGCTGACGCCGATGCCGTACGGGCCCGCCTCGATCTGCTCGCCGACGACCTCGAAGTCCTTGCCGCCGCCGGAGGTCTTGGCGTTGTACGCCGCGACCGGGAAGTCGTTCAGGTCGGCGACCGACGCGCCCTGCTTCAGGCGGAGCAGCGCCTCGGGGTCGGTGTCGAAGGTCTGCAGCTCGATGGCCTTCTTGCCGTCCTTCTTGCACTTGTCGCTCTGCGCCTTGGCGATGCCCTCGGACGTGGTGCCCTTCTGCAGGGCGACCACCTTGCCGCACAGGTCGTCGAGGGTCTTGATGCCCTTCGGGTTGCCCTTCTGGACGAGGATCGAGGTGCCCGCGGTGAAGTAGTCGACGAAGTCGATGCCCTTGCCGACCGTCTTGCCGGTGTCGGAGTCGATGCCCTGCTGGCGGTCCTTGGTGTCGTTCATCGCCGACATGATCACGTTGAACCGGTTCGACTGCAGACCGACGATGAGCTGGTCGAACTTGCCGTTCTGGAAGTCGAACTTCACACCGAGCTGCTTGCCGAGGGCCTCCGCGATGTCCGGGTCGATGCCGGTGGCCTTGCCGCTCTGCATGAACTCGACCGGCGGGTACGCGATGTCCGAGCCCACCTTGATGACGCCGGCCTTGCGGATGTCCGCGGGGAGCTTGGAGGCCAGGGGGGCGGTGGACGAGGAGGTGTCCGAGCCGCTGTCGCTGCCGTTGTCCGTCTGGTCACCGCAGCCGGTGAGAAGCAGAGCGCCTGCGACCGCGATCGAGCCGACCGCTGCCAGCCGGGAGCGCGCTGCGGTCGTACGACGGGTGGAGCTTGCGGTCATGGTGGTTCCTCCGGCGGATGGGTGGAGTGCCGATGGTGTCTCGGCAGTGCCGATGGGTCGACGAGAACACACACCTTCGGGTGTCGCGACCTCGTGTGATTACGGCATCTTGCCATTCGGACTCGTTCATTCAGGTGACTCGCAATGTCAAAATCGGATAACGGGCCTCACCCGAACCGCACCACTCCGGTACATCGCGGCGCACCTTCTGCGGTGAACTGGGGATTCCGCCGGAAGATCTTCGGCTCGGCCGGGGGTGCGGGCGGGGCCGGCGGCCGGTGATCGATCACTTGAGTGGTCGTCGTGATCCTGTCCAGACCTTGTCCGGATCATCGGTCATGAGTGATCTCACGTCATGGCGCTGACGTGTGACCTTCACGTTATGGACTCGTCGGCGGCCCCTTCCGTCAGGTAAGAAGGTTCTTTACACCCCTCATCCGGGGCTCAGGGCGCGTGTGCGGCGCGCCCGTCGTGTGCGGTCCGTGCTCATCGCGAAACCGGGTCGCACGCGGTGCCCGCCCGCCCCTCACCAGGGGCGGTACAAACCCTCAAACCATGAACAATTAAGGGGTAAGGACAAAGTGGCAGCGGAGATCGTCAACTCTCGCAGCGAGCACAAATCGGATCAGGAGGGCGGTGCGGAGCCCCTCGATTCCTTCGATCCTGTGTTCGCCCTGCACCGTGGCGGCAAGATGGCCGTGCAGGCCACCGTGCCGGTCCGGGACAAGGACGACCTGTCCCTCGCGTACACCCCCGGCGTCGCGCGCGTGTGCACCGCGATCGCGGAACAGCCGGACCTCGTCAACGACTACACCTGGAAGTCGTCCGTCGTCGCCGTGGTGACCGACGGTACGGCCGTGCTGGGGCTCGGCGACATCGGGCCCGAGGCCTCCCTCCCCGTCATGGAGGGCAAGGCGATCCTCTTCAAGCAGTTCGGCGGCGTCGACGCCGTGCCGATCGCGCTGGCCTGCACCGACGCCGACGAGATCGTCGAGACCGTGGTGCGGCTCGCTCCCTCCTTCGGCGGCGTCAACCTGGAGGACATCTCGGCGCCCCGCTGCTTCGAGATCGAGCGCAAGCTCCAGGAGCGGCTGGACATCCCCGTCTTCCACGACGACCAGCACGGTACGGCGGTCGTGACGCTGGCCGCCCTGCGGAACGCGGCGCGGCTGAGCGGGCGGGAGATCGG
This sequence comes from Streptomyces griseosporeus, assembly GCF_014656055.1. Lineage (GTDB taxonomy): Bacteria > Actinomycetota > Actinomycetes > Streptomycetales > Streptomycetaceae > Streptomyces > Streptomyces griseosporeus. The sequence goes on along the minus strand of NZ_BNBR01000003.1, from coordinate 510,604 downwards.
GCAGCTCCGCGCCGTCATCTCCGGGGCCGGCGCCGCCGGTGTCGCCATCGCGAAGATGCTGGTCGAGGCCGGGATCGGGGACGTGGCGGTGGCCGACCGCAAGGGCATCGTGTCGGCGTCGCGGGACGATCTGACGGACGTGAAGCGGGAGCTGGCCTCCTTCACGAACAAGGCCGGCCTGACCGGGTCGCTGGAGGACGCGCTGGCCGGGGCCGACGTCTTCATCGGGGTCTCCGGTGGGACCGTGGCGGAGGCCGCGGTGGCGTCGATGGCCGAGGGCGCGTTCGTGTTCGCCATGGCCAACCCGAACCCCGAGGTGCATCCCGACGTCGCGCACAAGTACGCGGCGGTCGTGGCCACCGGGCGGTCGGACTTCCCGAACCAGATCAACAACGTGCTGGCGTTCCCGGGGATCTTCGCCGGGGCGCTTCAGGTGCGGGCCACTCGGATCACCGAGGGCATGAAGATCGCGGCGGCTGAGGCGCTGGCGTCCGTGGTCGGCGACGATCTCGCGGCCGACTACGTCATCCCCTCCCCGTTCGACGAGCGCGTCGCGCCTGCCGTCACGGCGGCGGTGGCTGCCGCGGCTCGAGCGGAGGGCGTTGCCCGGGCGTGACGCTCGGATGGCCCCGCCCGTTCGGGCGGGGCCATTTTTTTACCTGTGGGTTCGTCCGTGCGGGTGGACGGTGGGTTCTGCGGGGCGCCCCCGGCCGGCACCGGCGCCGGGTGCCTCCATGGGCGGGGTGAAGGTAGGCGTCCGCACAAGAGGGCATGTGTCACAAGGCGGGTTGGTTCCTTCCGGGGGCCGGTCAACCTATCGTCGGCTGCATGTTCGCCGTCTACGCCGCCCGAATCGACCGTGACCAGCCGCTGAACGGCCTGGAGTTGGGGGACCGCCCGGCCCCCGAGGCCCGTTCCGGCTGGAGTGTCGTCAACGTCAAGGCCGCTTCCCTCAACCACCACGACCTCTGGTCCCTGCGGGGCGTGGGCCTCCCGGAGGACCGCCTGCCGATGATCCTCGGCTGTGACGCCGCCGGCGTCGACGAGGACGGCAACGAGGTCGTCCTGCACTCCGTGATCGGCCAGAGCGGTCACGGGGTCGGGCCCAAGGAGCCCCGGTCCATCCTCACCGAGCGCTACCAGGGCACCTTCGCCGAGCAGGTCGCCGTGCCGACCTGGAACATCCTGCCCAAGCCGAAGGAGCTGTCCTTCGAGGAGGCCGCCTGTCTGCCGACCGCCTGGCTGACGGCGTACCGGATGCTGTTCACCAACGCCGGGGTGCGCCCCGGTGACTCGGTGCTGGTGCAGGGCGCCGGTGGCGGCGTCGCCACCGCCGCGATCGTGCTCGGCAAGGCGGCCGGCCTGCGGGTCTTCGCCACGAGCCGGGACGAGGCCAAGCGGAAGCGGGCGCTGGAGCTGGGCGCCGTGGAGGCGGTCGAGCCGGGGGCGCGGCTGCCGCAGCGGGTCGACGCCGTCATCGAGACCGTGGGTGCCGCGACCTGGTCGCATTCGGTGAAGTCGCTGCGGCCCGGCGGCACGCTCGTCATCTCCGGGGCCACCAGCGGTGACCGGCCGTCGCACGCGGAGCTGACCCGGATCTTCTTCCTGGAGCTGAAGGTCGTCGGCTCCACCATGGGCACCAAGGACGAGCTGGAGGACCTGCTCGCCTTCTGCGCCGCCACCGGCGTACGGCCCGTCATCGACGACGTGCTGCCGATGGACCGGGCCCGGGACGGGTTCGAGCGGATGGCGTCGGGGGAGTTGTTCGGGAAGATCGTGCTCACCAACGCCTGAGGTGAGGTGCTGAGGCGGGCCCCGGGGCGGGCCCGCCTCTTTTTCGGCCCCGTATGTCAACCGGGGTTGACGTGACGCGTCCTGTCAACGTACGTTGACATCATGACCGAGGCAACAGATCTGGCCGAGCGTGCCGGTGACCGCGACCCGCGGGTCGGGCTGCGTGCCGTCGCCGCCCTGCGGCGGCTGCTGGAGCAGCTGGAGGCGGTGCAGGTGCGCAGTGCGCGCAATCAGGGCTGGTCGTGGCAGGAGATCGCCGCCGAGCTCGGAGTGACCAGGCAGGCCGTGCACAAGAAGTACGGGAGGCGTTGATGTTCGAGCGGTTCACGAAGGACGCCCGTGCCGTCGTCAAGGGGGCGTTCGCGTACGCGGAGAGCGGCAAGGAGCAGGTGGTGGACGCCGGGCATCTGCTGCTCGCCCTGATGGACCGGGAGGCGAGCCGCGGGTCGTTCGCGCTCGCCGCGCTCGGCCTTCCCGGGCGGCGGGAGTCGGTGCGGCAGGCGCTGGAGGACGCGCGGCGGCGGGCCGGGCTGTCACAGGCCGAGGCCGATGCCCTGGCCGGGCTCGGCATCGACGTGTCGGAGATCGTGGCCCGGGTGGAGGAGGTGCACGGGGTGGGGGCGATGTCCGGCGACCGGACCGACCGGGGTTGGTGGTCCGGGCGCCGGCCCACGTTCGGCCGGGAGGCCAAGCAGGTGCTGGAGCGGTCCCTGCGCATGGCGCTCGCCCGCCGGGACAAGCACATCGGCGACGAGCATCTGCTGCTCGCCCTGACCGTGCTGCCCGGCGTGGCCGGCGAGGTCCTCGCCGACCACGGGGTGACCCATGCGTCGGTGAGCCGGGTGCTGTACAGCGGGGGAGAGGCGAAGGCCGGCTGACCGGCCCCCGCTCAGGGCCGGCGCGTGCGCAGCAGCGCGCCGATGTGGGCCGCCGCCGTCGACAGATGGCGGCGGGCGTCGCGGAGCTGGTCGGCGGTGACCCCGTGGTCGCGGGCCGCGTCGCGGATGTCGTCGCGGAAGCGGTCGAGGAGCCGGTCCAGGTCGCGGGCCGGATCACCGGTCGGGGACTCGTGCGCCCAGGCCGGGACGTATGCGGCGGGGAAGTCCTCCGGGGTCTGCGAGTACTCGGGGGACGGCGCCGGCCGGGCGGAGGCGCGGTCCCGGGTGAACTCCTTGCCGAAGTCCTTGCCGAACTCGCCGAACTCCTTGGCAAGTTCGGCCAGGCCCTCCTTCACGCCCGTCGGCCAGTCGCCGCGCGCGAAGTGGTCCTGCACCTGCTCCTGGACGCGCCGCGCTATGCGCTGCAGCTCCTCCTGGGCCTGCGCCCGGGCGCGGTCCTGTGCCTCCTTGGCCTGGCGGCGGGCCCGCTGGGCCTCCTCGCGGGCGCGGCGGCTCTCGTCCTTGGCCCGCCGGGCCTGCTCCTTCCACTCCTGCTTGACGCGCCGCATCTCCTCCTTGGCCGCGCGCCAGGACTCCTTGTCGCCGTACTCCCCGGATTCGCCCTCGCCCGGGCCGGTGCGCGCCTCGCTGGCCGCCGCGCGCATCTCGCGCCGCAGGTCGCCGGCCGCGCCGCGGACGTCCGCCCGGATCTCGGCGGCCAGTTCGGCGACCGACTCGCGGATCTCCAGCTCCAGGTCGGCCAGTTCACCGCTGCGGTCGGCCAGTTCGGCGCGGCCCGCGTCCGTGATGGAGTACACCTTCCGGCCGCCCTCGGTGGTGTGCGTGACCAGGCCCTCGGCCTCCAGCTTGGCCAGGCGCGGGTACACCGTGCCCGCCGAGGGCGCGTACAGCCCCTGGAAGCGTTCCTCCAGGAGGCGGATCACCTCGTAGCCGTGGCGCGGGGCCTCGTCCAGGAGCTTCAGCAGGTAGAGGCGGAGGCGGCCGTGGGCGAAGACGGGGGGCATGTCAGAGCACCTTCTTGTCGGTCGTGCCGTCGGCCGGGGCGTCGGGGCCCTGCGCGCCCTCATCCCGGCCGGAAACGGAATTCTCCCCCGGGGCCGTGGCTGTTCCCGCCGCGGGGCCGTCGTCCGGTGCCGCCTCCCACGGTTCGTCCTCCTGGGGCGGGCGGCGCAGCAGGGCGATCGAGCCGGAGACGGTGGTCGCCTTCAGTCGGCCGCTGCCCGTGCCGAGCCGGCCGGTGATCCGCTTGGCGCCCCACTGGCCGCCCACCCGCAGGTCCTCGAACGCGTTGGAGACCGTGCCGCTCGCCGTGTTCGCCTCCACCCGGGTGTCCGCCGGGTGCGGCAGCCGGATGGCGATCTCGCCGGAGACGCTGGTCAGGGCCACGTCGGTGGGGCCGCCCGCCGGATCCAGGTCGACGATCATCGAGCCGCTCACCGAGTCCGCCCGCACCGCGGACCCGGCGCCGTCCACCATCGTCAGGTCGCCGGAGACGGAGTTGAAGCGCAGGTCGCCGCTGAGGGCCTGGGCCTCCACGCTGCCCGAGACGGTGTCGGCGCGGACCGGGCCGCCGAGCCGTACCAGCGTGGTGTCGCCGGAGACGCCCCTGACCTCGGTGGGCGCGTCGATGCCGGAGACCACGGCCGTCGCGCTGACCACGCCGACCTCCACGCGGGTGCCCGCCGGCACCGCCAGGGAGACGACCGCGCTGCGCCGCCAGCCGTTGCGGTCGAGCCACTTCAAGAAGCCCTTCCAGGGCAGGTCCTCGTACGCCACCGTCAGGGTGCCGCCCCGGTGCGTCACCAGCAGCGGCGGCCCCTCCAGCTCGGAGACCTCCAGACGGGCCGGACCCTCGTCCGTGCCCACCACGTTGACCGTGCCGTTGACGATGCGGACGTGCAGCGCGCGCACCGGCTCGTCGAACGTGAGCTTCCTCGGCTCGGCGACGGACCACTCGGACATGGGACAGCCCTCCTCGAACGGTCGGCCGTCCCCCACCGCGGGACGCACGGCCACGACCCTCGACACGCCATATCGTGTCTGACCCCATTCACGATATATCGCGGGCCGGGGAAGTCAAGGGCGGGCCGGTCACCCGTTCCGGTGGTCCGCGCACGGCATACCCTGAGGGGGCAGGCCCGGGATGGGGCCGGTCCCGTCCGTACGCAGGAGCGAGAGTTGTACTTCACCGACCGAGGCATCGAGGAACTGGAGAAGCGGCGCGGCGAGGAGGAGGTCACCTTCGAGTGGCTCGCCGAGCAGCTGCGCACGTTCGTCGACCTGAACCCGGACTTCGAGGTGCCGGTCGAGCGGCTGGCGACCTGGCTGGCCCGGCTCGACGACGAGGACGACGAGTAGACCGTGGTCCCGTACACCCGGTGGTCCCGCAACCGGCCCGGGTATTAACCTCGTCCCACGTCAAGTGAGCGCCGTGCGGGCAGGGTTGACGAAGCGGCCCGGCGGCACCGGCTCTGCGGGGGGAGAGCGCGATGAGTCACATCCAGGACGTCGAACTGCCGGACGGCACCGTCATCACGGCCCGGATCGGCGCGGGCGAGGCCTACGACGACCAGGAGGACGTCGGCTTCACCGAGACCGCGGTCGCCAAGGTCGCCCAGCTCCAGGAGCTGATCAGCGCCGTCGGCGGCACCGTCCTCGACGCCGCCCGCTCGGCCCGGCCCGACGAGGCCGCCATCACCTTCGGGGTGGAGCTGACCGCCAAGGAGGGCCTCGCCGTCGCCGTGCTCGCGCGGGGCGAGGCCAAGGCATCCCTGCAGGTCACCCTCACCTGGCAGTTCGACCGCGGGAGCGCGGGGGAGACCGGGGGGAACGCGGCCGGGGATGAGTGAGCGCGAGGACCGGCTGTCCGAGCTCGTACGCGCCGCCACCGTCCATCTGCTGGCCGCCGGAGGCAAGGACACCCCGTTATGGGGCAGCGGCTTCTTCGTCGCGCCCGGCTGGGTGCTCACCGCCGCCCATGTGCTGCGCCCCCACCTCGCCGCCGGCCGGGACACCGTGTTCCGGGTGCGCGGCGAGGGCGTCGACGCCGAGGCCCGGCTGGCCGAGTGGCTGGTGACCGACCCGCGCAGTCCCAAGGTGCCGCTCGCCGAGGACCTGGCCCTGGTCCGGCTGACCGGCGACCCCGACCGTCACGCGCACGAGTGCGTGTGGCTCTCCGACCGGGCCGCCCGGCACTCCGGCGCCCTGAAGGCCTGCGGCTACTACCCCGGGCCGCCCGAGGCCGTCTTCCGCATGGTCGACGCCGAGATCAACGGCCACGAGGGCACGTACGGGCTGATCATCAAGCCCGACATCGACTTCCCGAACGGCATGTCCGGCGGCCCGCTGCTCGACCCGGAGACGGGAGCGGTCGTCGGGCTGATCAAGTCCCGGCGCAAGGAGAAGGACGGCGGCAAGGCCGTCGCCCTCACCGCGCTGCGCCGGTTCGGTGAGACGTACCGGACCGTGCTCGCCGCGCACGACCGCTGGCACGGCGAGGAACCCGTGTCCGAGAGCGGCGACAACTGGATCGACCTCCAGGGCGGGCCGCCGGCCGAACACACCGCCGCCTGGACACCCCGCGACCGCCGGCAGGCGCTCGCCCTGCTCGCCGAGCTGCCGCAGCCGCCCGACAGCCCCACCGTCCGCGTCGCCGCCATGGAGGCGCGCAGCCACCGCAAGTGGGCGGGCGACACCCCCGAGCTGTGGAGCTGGCGCGACGGCCACGGCCTGCTCTACGAGGGCACCCACCCGCTCGACCCGCTGGTCTTCCTGCGCTACCTCAAGCTCGTCGAGGCCCACGCACGCGCGCGTGGCGCCGACTGCACCGCCCTCGCCGACTGGATCCGGCGGCGGCTGCGCCGCGACCCCCGCCCCCACCTGCACGCCCTCGTCAGCGGCGCCGTCCTGCCCGACGAACTGCGCCCGCCCCCCGACGACGGCCCCGAACGCGTCGTGATCTCCTACCCGGGACCCGGCGAGGGCCCCGTCGTGGCGCTGCTGCTAGACCCGGTGATCGGCGCGCAGCCCGTCCGGTTCTTCTGGCAGATCTGGTACGACAGCGGCGACGGCCTGCCCGAGATCCACCGCACGGACACCTCCGTGCACGGCCACCGGCCCGACGAGCTGGTCCAGGCACTGCGCGGCCCGCTCGGCGGGCTGCTGCGCGAGGAGGACCGCAAGGGCCACCCCGTCCCCCTCGAAGTGGCCTTGCCCGCCGAACACTTCGACACCGCCGTGCACCGCTGGCTCTTCGACGACATCGCCCGGCTCAACGACCCCGGCCACCTCGGCGCCCGCCGCCGCGTGGTGCTGCGCGCCCTGGAACGCCGGGGCGAACCGGACCGCCTCTGGCTGGACCGCTGGCACGGCATGAGTGCCGTCACCCGCTTCCAGGGCTGGCGCATGCCCCCGCCGGGCGCCGTCGACGCCGTCGGCTACCGCGCCGCGGAGCGCGACCGCATCCCCGTGATGTGCCGCCCGGCCGGACAGGGCGTCGGCCGGGTCGCGATGCAGCACGCCCTGAAGGGCGGGCACGGCGTGGCGCTCTGGCACCTCGGCAGCCACCCCGACCGCGCCTGCCTGCCGGAGTGCGACACCCTCCACGCGCGCGTGGAGAAGTTCCTCGAAACGCTCGGCTCGCTCGCCGAACTCCCCGACCGGCTGCGCCGCGTACGACAGGACATCAGCGAGCAGCGCGGCGACAGCGCCTGGGCCGAACCCCTCGCGCTGCTCTACGACGACCCGCGCCGCCCGCTGCCCGACGAGGACACCGATCCCGTGGACGCACCGCTGTGAACACGCGGCCGCACCGCACCGGACCGCGGCGCCGGCAGGGCCCCGGATGGCCGAAAACCCCTGTGTACCAGGGCTGTTGTGGGTATGCTCCCAGCGGCCCGTTGCGGGCGCACGACGCCCCCGTCGGCCAGGGCGTGGACTCCCACCGACCGTCGACGAGGAGCACACCATGAGCGAGTGGTTCATCTACCAGGGCATCGGACGTCCCGATCCGGCCAGGATCGAGCAGCTGCCCGCCCCACCCCCCTGGCGCGCCTTCGACGCCCCCGCCGTCGACTACGAGGTCCCGGGGCTCGACGCCTCCACCCACCGCAGGCTCGGCGCGCGCACCGTCCCGCTCCCGGTCCAGGACCCCGACGCCCTCGAACTCGTCAACGCCGCCCTCTACCTCAGGCGCCCGCTGCTCGTCACCGGCGAGCCCGGCGTCGGCAAGTCGACCCTGGCCCACTCGGTCGCCTACGAGCTGGACCTCGGCCGCGTCCTGGAGTGGCCCGTCGTCAGCCGCAGCGAACTGCGCGACGGCCTCTACAGCTACGACGCGATCGGCCGCCTCCAGGACGCCCAGCTGCCCGGCGATGCCGGCTCACAGGACATCGGCCGGTACATCAAGCTCGGCCCGCTCGGCACCGCGCTGCTCGCCGCCGACAAACCGCGCGTGCTGCTCATCGACGAACTCGACAAGAGCGACATCGACCTGCCCAACGACCTGCTGAACGTCCTGGAGGAGGGCCGCTTCGCCATCCCCGAGCTGGAGCGCATCGCCGACCGCACCCCCGAGGTGCGGGTCCTCACCGACGACGGGCGCCGGGTCACCGTCACCGGCGGCGAGGTGCGCTGCCGCGCCTTCCCGTTCGTCGTCATGACCAGCAACCGCGAGCGCGAGTTCCCCGCCGCGCTGCTGCGCCGCTGCATCCCGCTCGACCTCAAGGCCCCCCGCGACGAGCGGCTCGCCGCCCTCGTCCAGGCCCACTTCGGCCAGGGCTCCTACGAGGACAACCGCGACCTCGTCGACCGGTTCACCCAGGCCGAGGCGGACGGCTCGCTGCGCCCCACCGACCAGCTGCTGAACGCCATCTTCCTCGCCCAGCACGCCGCCCGGGACGCGGTCCAGCGGCGCGAGGAGATCTCCGAGCTGCTGATGCAGCCCCTCGACCGGGGACCGCGGTAACCGATGGCCGCCCGCGCCCCCGGCACCCCGGCAGGCGCCGTGAGCCCCGCGCTCACGGCGCTGGTCGCGCGTATGCGGGACGCGGACATCGAACCCGGCGTCGAGGAACTCGCCGACGCGTTATGGCTCGCCCGCTGGCTGCCACCGGCACCGCAGCAGCGCACCCGGCCGCACGGCACCCCCGGCGACAACGCCCCCGGTGCCTCCGGCGGCGCCCGCGCCGTGCACCCCCACGCCCCGCACGCGCCCACCCTCCCGGCGGAGCACGGCGAGCCCGCTCAGCCCGACGGCGCCCGCCTCTTCGCGCCCGGCCCGGGCGGCGACGGCACCGGCACCCGGATGACCCCCGTCCGCGTCCCCGCGGCTCCCGCCCTGCCCGAACCCCTCGCCCTGCAACGCGGGTTACGGCCCCTCCAGCGGTACCGCGCCCCCGTCCGGCCCGTACCGCGCACCCTCGACGAGCACGCCACCGCCGAACGTGCCGCCGAGTCCCGGCTCGTGCTGCCCGTCCTGCGCACCGACCGGCGCCGCGAGGCCCGCCTGCTGCTCCTCATGGACGTCTCCACCTCCACCGTGGTGTGGCAGCAGGCCCTCGACGAACTGCGCCAGGTCTGCGCCCGCGCCGGCGCCTTCCGCGAGGTCCAGGTCCGCTACCTGCACGAGTCGCCCGGCGGCCTGCCCGGCTGCGCGGCCACGCCCGAGCCCACCGCCGCCCTCTACGCGCCGGAACAGCTCAGCGACCCCACCGGACGGCGCGTCACGCTGGTCCTCAGCGACTGCGCGGGCCCGATGTGGCGCAGCGGCCGGGTGCAGCGGCTGCTGCACCGCTGGGCGGCGACGGCGCCCGTGGCCGTCGTACAGCCGCTGCCGCAGCGCATGTGGCTGCGCACCCATCTGCCCGCCCGGCGCGGGCTGCTGCACCGGCAGGAGGGCCCCGCCGGGGCGCTGACGTTCCGGCCCGAGCGGGGAGCCGCGGAGCCCGGCGCGTCACCGGTCCCCGTCCTCGCGCTGCGCCGGGAGTCGGTGGAGGGCTGGGCGCGGCTGGTGTCCGGCGCCACGGGACAGTCGCTGGCCGCCGCGGCCGGGTGGGTGCGGGCCGACCACCCCGCCTCCACGGCGCCGGTGCGGGCCGCGCAGGAGCGCACCGCCGCCGAACGGGTCGCGGCGTTCTGGCGGCCGGCCTCCGCCGAGGCGCGCCGGCTCGCGGTCTACCTGTCGGCGGTGCCGCTGTACCTGCCGGTGATGCAGCTCGTGCAGCACGCCATGCTGGCCGGCAGCGGCCCGGACGTCCTGTCGGAGGTGCTGCTCAGCGGACTGCTGCGGCGGCGGGAGGACACCGACGACCCACGCGCCGTGCGCTACGACTTCCTGCCCGGGGTCGCCACCGAGCTGCGCGCCCGCCTCTCCCTGGACGAGGTGGAGCTGCTGTTCAAGCACTGCTCCGAGTACGTGGAACGCAAGTTCGGGCGCAGCGCCCGCAACTTCCCCGCGCTGGCCGGGGCGTTCCTGCGCGGCGCGGTCCCGCCCGACGCGGGCGCGGACCCGCTGACCGGCGCCCGCGACCGCGAGCCCGCCGGCCTGCTGGCCTTCGCCGAGGTCTCGGCCGAGGTCCTGCGCGACCTGGGCGCCCGGCTGCCGGCGGTGACGGTGGGGGCGGGGGAGAGCGCGGGGGAGCTGCTGGAGCGGGGGCGGCGGGCGTACGCGCGGTTCGACGGGGACGGACTCACCCGGGAACTGGACGCCGCCGTGGGGTACCTGCGGCAGGCGGTGGCCCTCGCGCGCACCGACGACGACCGGACGGCCGCCTGCGAGGAGCTGGCCGGCGCGCTGCTCGCCCGGTGGCGGGTGCGGCGCGTCGGGGAGGACCTCAGGGAGGCCTGGGAGGCGGTCGAGGGCGGCGCCGGCGGCCGGGCGCGCCTGCTGCGGGGCGTCCTGTGCTGGGCGCAGGCCGAGCAGGTGCAGGACAGGGGCGTGGACTTCGAGGGGCTGCCGGACCGTCTGCGGGAGTGGGCGCGGGAAGAGCCGTCGCGGGCCGGGGACCGCGCGCTGAGTGTGCTGCTGTACGTGGCCGACGACAGCCTCTCCGCCGTCGTCGACGACGCGGCCCGGCCCGGGGAGGCGACGGAGCGGGACGAAGCCGACCGCAGGACGGCCGCGCGGGCACTGGCGGACGTGCGCCGGGCCGTGGCGCGTTCGCGGCCGCCCGAGCGGACCGACGCCGCGTACTGGTACGTCCGCCACCTGGAACGGGCCGTGTCCGCGGCCGACGTCTGGCTGCGCCTGGCCGCCTCCGAGGAAGGCCTGGCCGTACGCGGACGGCTCTGGCTCGACCTGGCCCGGCACCACCACGACGAGGACGCCCGGGCCGCCGCCGACGAGGCCGCCGCCAACGCCGCCGAGGACCTCATGGCGGCCGTCCGCGACGAGAGCGCCTTGCCCGGCGCCGACCGCTCCCGGATCTGGCTCGACGTGGCCGAGGCCGTCGAGATCCAGATGCCGCCCCGTGACGACGGCCGGGAGCGGCGCGCCCTGGTGTACGCCGTCGAGCAGGCCCTGCAGGCGGCGGGCGACGACGCGGAGCTGAGGGTCCGGTGCCTCGTGTGGGCCGCCTCCCTCTACGGCGAGCGCTACCAGAGGACCGCCGACCCGGCCCAGCTCGACCGCGCCGTGGACTCCTGGGAGGAGGCCGCGGGCCTGGTCGGCGAGGACGACCCCGACCGGCCGGTCCTGCTCGGCTCGCTCGGGCTGGTGCTGGCCGTCCGGCACCGTGTGAGCGGAGACGCCGAGGACGCCGCCAGGAGCTTCGAGTACCTGCGCCAGGCCGTCGACACGACCCCGCCGGACGACCCCGACCTGCCGGAGCGGCGCCACACCCTGGCGGACGCCTACTCCCGGCGCTACGCGCGGACCGGCGTGCTGACCGACCTGTACGAGGCCGACTGGCTGCTCGCCGAGGCCGTGCGCGGCGCCGAGGACCCCGTCTCCCTCGCACAGTGCTGGACCAGCCGCGGCGCCGTCCACCGGCAGCTGTACGAACGCACGGAAGCGATCGCCGACCTGCACCGGGCGATCGACTGCTGCACCCGCGGTGTCGAGTACGGCGAGGAGGCCGACCACGCCGAGTCGGTGGCCGCGGCCCTCCTGGAACGCGGCCGCGCCCGGGAGCTGCAGGGCAGGCCCAGGACGGCCCGCTCCGACTACGTCCTCGCCCTGCGCACGACCCGTGACCCGGATCTCGCGGCGGTCCTCCGCAAACGCATCTCCCGCCTGTCCTCCGAAACGGCCGACGAGTGACTCTCCCCACCGACGACACCCCCATACCCCTCCCGGAGCTGGCCCCGCCCGACCACACCGACCACCCGGTTTTGGCCGCGATCCTCGCCGAACTCCGCTCCCGGGAGGGAGAGTTCCCCGTCGTCGCCCACTACGAAGACGCACCATGACGAGCCACCCGCGCTGGCCGTACGCCGTGCTGGACACCACCGCCCACGAACCGGTCCCGTTCCGCCAGTTCGTGCTGAAGGTGCACGGCCGCTGCAACCTGGACTGCACCTACTGCTACCTCTACCAGGGGCCCGACCACGGCTGGCGGGACCGCCCGGCCCGCGCCTCGGACCGCACCGTGCGCCGCACGGCCGACCGCATCGCCGAGCACGTCCGCGCCCACGGCCTCGACGCCGTCCGCATCGAACTGCACGGCGGCGAACCCCTCCTCACCGGCCCCGGCCCGGTCCTCGCCTACGCCGACGCCGTACGCCGCGCCGTCCCCGCCGGCTGCCGGGTCACCGCCACCGTGCAGACCAACGGCACCCTCCTGACCGACGCCACCCTCGACCGGCTCGCCGCCGCCGGGCTGCGCGTCGGGCTCAGCCTCGACGGCGGCCGGGCCGCGCACAACGCCCGCCGCACCGACCACGCCGGACGCCCCGCCTGGCCCGCCGCACACGCCGCGGCCCGGCGGCTCGCGGCCCGGCCGCAGACGTACGCCGGGATCCTGTGCACGATCGACCTGGCCGCCGACCCCCTCGACGTCTACCGCTCCCTGCTGGAGCTGCGGCCGCCCGGCACCGACTTCCTCCTGCCACACGCCAACTGGGGCAGCCCGCCCCCGGGCACCGACGGCCTGCCCCCGGGTCGCCACCGGCCCCGCCCCACGCCCTACGGCGACTGGCTCGCCGCCGTCTTCGACGCCTGGTGGGACGAGGGCCGGCTCGGCATGCGCGTCCGGCTCTTCCAGGAGATCGCCGGTCTGCTCCTCGGCGCGCCCAGCCGCGCCGAGGCGGTCGGGCTGTCGCCGCTGGCCGCCGTCGTCGTCGAGACCGACGGCAGCATCGAACAGGTCGACGCGCTGCGGTCGGCGTACCCGGGCGCCTCCGAGACGGGGCTCGACGTCTTCCGGCACTCCTTCGACGAGGCCCTGCGCCACCCCGGCGTCGCCGCCCGGCAGCTGGGCGAGCGGGCCCTGGCCGAGGAGTGCCTGAACTGCCCCGTGGGGAGGGTGTGCGGGGGCGGGAACTACGTGCACCGGTACGCTCCCGGGACCGGGTTCCGGCATCCGTCCGTCTACTGCGCCGACCTGGAGAAGCTCGTCCGGCACATAGCCCACCGCCTGCAGCGGACCACCGGACCGTCCCGGCGACCGGAACAATGCTCAACTCGATGTCTCTAGAGTCGATTTGACGCACAATTGAATGGCCTGTGCACACTCGTGACCGGGCTCAGTCGAGGGGAACGGCGAGATGGCGGCAGAACTCGGACACGTCACGGTGGTCTTCGCCGGGCAGAGCGAGTCCTGGGCCAAGTGGATCGACCACCAGATCCGGGCCGCGGGACGGGGCACCACGCTGGTCAGGTGGAACCCGCTGCGGCGCCCGCCGACCGCCGAGGCGTTCACCGAGCTGCTGGGCGCGCCGGGCCGCGTCCTGCTCGTCATCGACGACTGGCACGAGCGCCTGGGCAGCGAGCGCTTCGAGGCCTGGGCCGCCGCCCTGCGCCGGGTGCTGCCCGTCTACCAGGACCGCATCGCCGCCGTCAGCATCACCGCCCGGCCCATGCCCGCGGCGGCCATCCCGCTGGCCCCCGTCGAACTGCGCGGTCTGCGCCCCGAGGTGGCGCGCGGCCGCGTCCTGGAGTGCGCGGGCATCGCCGCCCCCGGCACCCTGATCGACCTGCGCCGCGGCCCCCGCTTCCCCGACGACCCGCCGGACGTCTGGCAGGTCCCGCGCCGCAACCGCCGCTTCATCGGCCGCACCGAACTGCTGGAGAAGGTCTACGGCGCCTTCTCCGCCGCCGGGACCGACGGCGCCGCCGTGGCCCTGCTCGGCCCCGGCGGCTTCGGCAAGACCCAGCTGGCCCTGGAGTACGTCCACCGGTTCGCCGGCGAGTACGACATCGTGTGGTGGGTCAACGCGGCCCAGCGCGTCACCGCCCGCCAGCAGTTCGCCGACCTCGCGCCCGCCCTGGACCTGCGGGACGCCGGTGACCTCGCCGCCACAATCACGGCCGTACGCCGGGAACTGGACCGCACCTCCCGGCCCTGGCTGCTCGTGCTGGACGGCGCCGGCGACCCCGACCGGCTCGTCGACCTGCTGCCCGAGGGGTGCGGCCACGTCCTCGTCACCACGCACCGCAGCGAGTGGGGCGCCCACGCCGAGAACATCGCCGTACCGGCCTTCGAACGCGGCGAGAGCGTCGCCTTCCTGCAGCGCCGCACGGAACGCCTCGACGGCACCCGGGCCGCCCGCCTCGCCGAGGCCGTGGAGGACATGCCGCTGCTGCTCGACCAGACGGCCGCCTGGCTGGACATCAACCCCACCGTGCCGGTCGACGACTACATCCGGGACATCCGCGACGGCCGCCCCGACCGCTTCGGCGTGATGCCCTCCGGCCACTACCCGGAGAGCTTCGAGGTCGCCTGGGCCAAGCTCGTCAACACCCTGCGCGAGGGCTCCGAGTCCGCCTGGCAGCTGCTCAACCTGCTCGTCTGCTTCTCCCACGACGTGGTGCCGATACGGCTGCTGCAGAGCGCCCGGCACGGCGACCTGCCGCCCGAGCTGGCCGAACTGATCGCCGAGCCCAGCAGCTGGAACACCGCCCTGCGCCGGCTGTCCGAGATCACCTCCATGCGGATCGAGTACGAACCCGGCCCCCGCCTGGACACCCAGACCGTCGGCACCCTGCGGATGCACCGCCTCTTCCACCGCTTCGTCCGCTCCATCCAGTCGCCCGCGGACGCCGCCCGCTACTCCGCCGCCGCCCGCAAGGTCCTCGTCTCGGCCGACCCGCGCGACTCCTCCTCCGCCGGCAACTGGGCCCGCTACGCGGCGCTCATCCCGCACCTGGAGCCCTCCGGCGCCCTGGAGTCCACCGACGACGACGCCCGCGAACTCGTCCTGAACTGCATCGAGTACCTGCGGATGCGCGGCGAGTACCACGACGGCTGGTGGCTCAGCCGCGAGGCCGTGGAGCGCTGGCGGGTCACCTCCGGCGACACCGACCGCTCGGTCCTCGTCGCCGTCCACCAGCTCGCCAACATGCTCCGCCGCCTCGGCCGGTACGAGGAGGCGGAGGCCGTCGGCCGGCAGATCCTCGGCCGGCTGACGCGGCACGCCGACGCGGTCCGCCCGATCGAGGTGATCCGCGCCAAGGACGGCCTCGGCGGCACCCTCATGGCGCTCGGCCGCTACGACGAGGCCCGCGCCCTGTTCGAGGAGGCCGCCGCGACCGCCGCCGCCGAGCTGGGCGGCGAACACGTGCCCCGCACCCTCGCCATCCGCAGCAACCTCGCCGTCGCCCTCGGTCTCCAGGGGCACTACGCCGAGTCCCTCGCCCTGCACCGCAGCGTCTTCGAGGCCCGCGTGGACGTCCTCGGCGGCCGTGACGCCCTCACCCTGAACTCCGCGCTGCGCACCGCCTGGATGCTGCGCCTGCTCGGCAACTACCGCGAGGCGCTCGCCATCCAGGGCCACAACTCCCGCGTCCACAGCCAGGTCCTGGACCGCACCCACAGCCAGACCCTGCTCGCCGAGCACAACCTCGCCCTGTGCGCCCGTCGCGTCGGGGACCTGCAGTTCGCGCACGCCATGCTGCGCGGGGTCCGCGAGAAGCTGATCCGCCGGCGCGGCCCGCTGCACCCGGAGACGCTGATGGTGTCGTGCGACTACGCGATGCTGCTGCGCGAGATGGGCCAGACCGGCGAGGCCCGCGACCTGGCCGAGGCCACCGCCACCCACTACGCCGCCCAGCTCGGCGACCGCCACCCGTACGCGATCGGCGCCCGGGACAACGTCGCCACCATCCTGCGCGACTTGGGCGAGCACCGGGCCGCGCTGGAGCTGTCCCGGCGGACCGCGCGGCAGATGCGCAAGGCGGTGGGCCGGGACCATCCGTGGACGCTCGGCTGCGCCAAGAACGAGGTCGCCGCGCTCGCCGCCGTCGGCGATGTCGCCGCCGCGGCGGCCGTGGGCCGGGAGACCGCCGACCGCTCCGCCCGGGTCCTGGGCGACACCCACATCCTCACCATCAGCCTGCGCGCGGGCCTCGCCCTGGACCTGGCCGAGCTGGGCGAACGCGAGGAGGCGGAGGCCCTGCACGAGGACACGGTCACCCGGCTCACCGCGCTCCTCGGCGCCGACCACCCGCACACCCGGAGCATCCTGCAGCGGCACCGCCCCTACTGGGACTTCGAGCCCCAGCCCATCTGACCGGCCGCCGTCCACGCCGAAGGGCCCGGCCCCGAGTCGCGAGAACTCGGGGCCGGGCCCTTCGTGGCTGCTGAGCCGCCGGAGGCCTAGGCCTCGAACACCTCACGCACCAGCTGCTCCTGCTCCGCCTGGTGCCGCTTCGCGGAACCCACGGCCGGGGACGAGCCGTGCGGACGCGAGATACGGCGCAGGCGCTCGCCCGCCGGGATGTCCGCGCCGACCGCCAGGTCCAGGTGGTCGATCAGGTTCAGGGCGATGAACGGCCAGGCACCCTGGTTCGCCGGCTCCTCCTGGGCCCACAGGTACTTCTCGGCGTTCGGGTACTTCTTGATCTCCGCCTGGAGCTCGGCACCCGGCAGCGGGTACAGGCGCTCGATGCGGATGATCGCGGTGTCCGTCACGCCGCGCTTGGCCCGCTCGGCCTCCAGGTCGTAGTAGACCTTGCCCGCGCAGAAGACGACCTTGCGGACCGCGGCCGGGTCGGTCGAGCTGTCGCCGATGACCGGGCGGAACTGCCCGCTCGTGAACTCCTCCGCCTTCGACGCCGCCGCCTTCAGGCGCAGCATCGACTTCGGGGTGAAGACGACCAGCGGCTTGTGGTGCGGGTTGTGCACCTGCCACCGCAGGAGGTGGAAGTAGTTCGACGGCGAGGTCGGCATGGCGACCGTCATGTTGTTCTGCGCGCACAGCTGGAGGAAGCGCTCGGGACGCGCGGACGAGTGGTCCGGGCCCTGGCCCTCGTAGCCGTGCGGCAGCAGCAGGACGACGCCGGAGGTCTGGCCCCACTTCTGCTCGGCGGAGGAGATGAACTCGTCGACGACCGTCTGGGCGCCGTTGACGAAGTCGCCGAACTGGGCCTCCCACAGCACGAGCGCGTCCGGGCGGGCCAGCGAGTAGCCGTACTCGAAGCCCATGGCCGCGTACTCGGACAGCAGGGAGTTGTAGACGTTCAGCCGCGCCTGGTCCTCGGAGAGGTACTGCAGCGGCGTGTACTCCTCGCCGGTGCTGCGGTCGATGATGACCGCGTGGCGCTGGCCGAAGGTGCCGCGCTGGGAGTCCTGGCCCGCCAGGCGGACCGGCACGCCCTCAAGCAGCAGCGAGCCGAAGGCGAGGGTCTCGCCCATGCCCCAGTCGATCGTGCCGTCCTCGACCATCGCCGCCCGGCGCTGCAGCTGCGGCAGCAGACGCGGGTGGACGGTGATGTTGTCCGGGATGTTGACCTGGGACTCGGCGATGCGCTTGACGACCTCGGAGGAGACCGCGGTCGGCACCGCGACCGGGAAGCCGTCCTGCGGGGCCTGGACGTCACCGGGGACCGGCTGCGCGGTGGCCTCGCGGACCTCGGTGAAGACCTTCTCCAGCTGGCCCTGGTAGTCCTGCAGCGCCTGCTCGGCCTCTTCCAGGGTGATGTCGCCGCGACCGATGAGGGACTCGGTGTACAGCTTGCGCACCGAGCGCTTCTTGTCGATCAGGTCGTACATCAGCGGCTGGGTGAAGGCCGGGTTGTCCGACTCGTTGTGACCGCGGCGGCGGTAGCAGATGAGGTCGATCACCACGTCCTTGTTGAACGCCTGGCGGAACTCGAACGCCAGCCGCGCGACGCGCACGACGGCCTCCGGGTCGTCGCCGTTCACGTGGAAGATCGGGGCCTCGATCATGCGGGCCACGTCCGTCGCGTACATGGAGGAACGCGAGGACTCGGGGGCCGCGGTGAAGCCGACCTGGTTGTTGATGACGATGTGGACCGTGCCGCCGGTGCGGTAGCCGCGCAGCTGCGACATGTTCAGGGTCTCGGCCACCACGCCCTGGCCCGCGAAGGCCGCGTCGCCGTGGATCGCCACCGGCAGGACGGTGAAGTCCGTGCCGCCCTTGTTGATGATGTCCTGCTTGGCGCGCGCGACGCCCTCCAGGACCGGGTCCACCGCCTCCAGGTGCGAGGGGTTGGCGACGAGCGAGACCTTGATCTGCTCGCCGTCCAGGCCGGTGAAGGTGCCCTCGGCGCCCAGGTGGTACTTCACGTCGCCGGAGCCGTGCATCGACTTCGGGTCGAGGTTGCCCTCGAACTCGCGGAAGATCTGCGCGTACGACTTGCCGACGATGTTGGCGAGCACGTTCAGCCGGCCGCGGTGGGCCATGCCGATGACGACCTCGTCCAGGCGGGACTCGGCCGCGGAGTCGATGACCGCGTCCAGCAGCGGGATGACGGACTCGCCGCCCTCCAGCGAGAAGCGCTTCTGGCCGACGTACTTCGTCTGCAGGAACGTCTCGAACGCCTCGGCGGCGTTCAGGCGGCGCAGGATCCGCAGCTGCTCCTCGCGCTCCATCTTGGAGTGCGGGCGCTCCACGCGGTCCTGGATCCACTTGCGCTGCTTGGGGTCCTGGATGTGCATGAACTCGATGCCGGTGGTGCGGCAGTACGAGTCGCGCAGCACGCCGAGGATGTCGCGCAGCTTCATCATCGACTTGCCGGCGAAGCCGCCGACGGCGAACTCGCGCTCCAGGTCCCACAGGGTGAGGCCGTGCTCGACGATGTCCAGGTCGGGGTGCTTGCGCTGCTTGTACTCCAGCGGGTCGGTGTCGGCCATGACGTGGCCGCGGACCCGGTAGGAGTGGATCAGCTCGAAGACGCGGGCGGCCTTGGTGACGTCGTCGTCGTGGCTGGCGTCGATGTCCTTGAGCCAGCGGACCGGCTCGTAGGGGATGCGCAGCGCCTCGAAGATGTCGTCGTAGAAGCCGTTCTCGCCGAGCAGCAGGTTCGCGACCTGGCGCAGGAACTCGCCGGAGGCGGCGCCCTGGATCACCCGGTGGTCGTAGGTCGACGTGAGCGTCATGACCTTCGAGATGCCGAGCTTGTTCAGGGTGTCCTGGCTGGTGCCCTGGAACTCCGCCGGGTAGTCCATGGAGCCGACGCCCATGATCACGGACTGGCCGGGCATCAGGCGCGGCACGGAGTGGACGGTGCCGAGGCCGCCGGGGTTGGTCAGGGAGACCGTGACGCCGGTGAAGTCGTCCATCGTCAGCTTGTTGTCGCGGGCGCGACGGACGATGTCCTCGTAGGCCTGCCAGAACTCGAAGAAGTTCAGCGTCTCGGCCTTCTTGATCGCCGCGACGACCAGCTGGCGGTCGCCGTTCGGCTTGACCAGGTCGATGGCGAGACCGAGGTTGACGTGCTCCGGCTTGACCAGGGTGGGCTTGCCGTCCTTGAGCTGGTAGGACCAGTTCATCGACGGCATCGCCTTGATCGCCTGCACCATCGCGTACCCGATGATGTGCGTGAAGGAGATCTTCCCGCCGCGGGCGCGCTTGAGGTGGTTGTTGATGACGATGCGGTTGTCGAACAGCAGCTTCACCGGGACGGCGCGCACGGACGTGGCCGTCGGCATCTCCAGCGAGGCGTCCATGTTCTTCGCGACCGCGGCGGACGGACCGCGCAGCGTGACCAGCTCGGGGCCCGCGGGGGCCTCCTTCGCCGGCTCGGCCTTCGCCTTCGGCTGAGCGGGCGCCTGTGCGGGACGCGCCGGCTGAGCCTGGGCGGGGGCCTTCGCCGCGGGAGCGGCGGCCGGGGCGGGCTGCGCGGCGGCCGCGGCGGGCTGCGCCGGAGCGGCCGGCGCGGCGGCCTGCGGGGCCGGAGCCTGGGCCTGGGGCGTCTGGGAGGTGGTCTCTGCGGCCCCCGCGGCCGCAGTACCCGCCGCAGCCGGGGCACCCGGCTTGTAATCGGCGAAGAAGTCCCACCAGGCGCGGTCTACCGAATTCGGGTCCTGGAGGTACTGCTGATAGATCTCGTCGACGAGCCACTCATTCGCACCGAACGCGGCAGCGGGGTTCTTGCCCGCTTGGTCGGCGTCGGTCGTAGGGGCGCTCGAGTTACTGGGGGACTGTGGCGACACGGCGGCAACCGCCCTCTTCCGCTTCACAAGGTGATGGACAGCGGGAATAAAGGCTACGCCTCCCTGAGGGGGAAGGTCAGGTCGGGCCCGTTGATCGTCGCGTAAGTCACATCTCAAGCCGTGTTTCGGCGCTGGAAATGGCGGGAAACAAGCGTGGTTCCGGTGCAGAGCTGTGGCCTGTGGATACGGCGATGCGGGCCCTGCACGCGGGGCGTGCGGGCCTGTGCCTGATCACACGTGCCGGCCGGGGCGGACGGCAGTGGATCTTGGGACTCCGGTTCGGACCCTACGTCAACGCGACGTGGATGTCTCTCCCGGAAGGGTGACAAGAATCCGGCAACCCCGCTCGGATTCGGCCACACCGATCCGGCCGCCGTGCAGATCCACCGCCCAGCGGGCGATCGCCAGCCCCAGTCCGGTGCCGCCGTCGCTGCCCGGACCGTGCGGACGGGCGACGACCCCGCGGTTGAACCGCTCGAACACCCGGTGCCACTGCGACTTGGGTATCCCGGGTCCCTCGTCCAAAACCTCCAGCTGGAGGGACTGCGGCCCGCTGCCCGGCCGCGCCCGCACCGTCACCCGGCCGTGCGGCGGGCTGTGCTTGACCGCGTTGTCGATGAGATTCGCCACGACCTGGTGGATGCGCTCCGGGTCGGCGTGCGCGGTCAGGTCCAGCGGATCCACGTCCAGATGCAGATGGACGTCCGTGCGGGTGTGGCTGCCGGAGCCCGAGGCCATGCCGCCGCGCGCCGACGCGACCATCTGGGCCTCCTTCAGGACGCCCGACAGATACGGCCACACCTCGAAGCGCCGCTTCTTCAGCGGTACGACCCCGTTGTCCAGCCGGGACAGGTCCAGCAGCGTCTCCACCAGCCGTCCCAGCCGCTCGGTCTGCTGCAGCGCCGTCCGCATCGTCTCCGGGTCGGCCTCGGCGATCCCGTCGACCACGTTCTCCAGCACCGCCCGCAGACCCGCGATCGGCGTGCGCAGCTCGTGCGAGACGTTCGCCACCAGCTCCTTGCGCTGCCGGTCCTGTGCCTCCAGCTCGTCCGCCATCGCGTTGATCGTCTGGGCCAGGTCGCCCAGCTCGTCCCGGCGGTTCTCGCTCACCCGGCGCGTGTAGTCGCCGTGCGAGATGGACCGGGCCACGGTGTTCATCTCGTCCAGCGGATTGGTCAGCGAGTGCGCCACGAACTGTGTGATCAGCAGCGTCGCGATCATGGAGAAGACCATGATGAACCGCAGTTCGGTCTTGGTCTGCACCGCGATCATCGACAGACCGGTGGTGATCAGCACCGAGACGACGACCAGGACGGCCAGCTTCGTCTTGATCGAGAACGGGCGTACGCCGCCCCAGGGCTCCCCGGGGCCTCTCCGCGCGGCCGGCCCGTCGCTCATGGCGTCGGGGTCTCCAGCGCGTAGCCCACACCGTGCACGGTGCGGATCCGCTCGGCGCCGATCTTCCGGCGCAGCGCCTTGATGTGGCTGTCGACGGTCCGGGTGCCGGAGGCGTCCGCCCAGTCCCACACCTCGGCCAGCAGCTGCTCCCGGGAGAGCACCGCGCGCGGCGTGTTCGCCAGGCACACCAGCAGGTCGAACTCGGTGGGCGTCAGGTGGACGTCCTCCGACTTCACCCGCACCCGGCGCTGCGCGTGGTCGATCTCCAGCTCGCCGAGGCGCAGGATCCCGCTGCGCGGCGTCGCGGCGGCCAGCGCCGCCCGCTCCACCCGCCGCAGCAGCACGTGCACGCGCGCCGCCAGCTCCCGCATCGAGAACGGCTTGGTCATGTAGTCGTCGGCGCCGACCCCGAGACCCACCAGCATGTCGGTCTCGTCGTCGCGCGCGGTGAGCATCAGCACCGGCACCGGCCGCTGGGCCTGGACGCGCCGGCAGACCTCGAGGCCGTCGAAGCCGGGCAGCATGATGTCCAGGATCAGCAGATCCGGCTGCCAGGCCTCGGCGGTGTCGACGGCCGCCGGACCGTCGCCCGCGGTTTGCACGAGGAATCCCTCGGCGCGCAGGCGGGCCGCGATGGCGTCGACGATCGTCTGGTCGTCCTCGACGACGAGGACCCGGCGCTGGGCGCCCGGGGTTGCCGTCGTCGTGGTGTGGGAGGTGTGTGTCTGCTCCATCGCCCGCCCCTGAAGTGTGCTTTCCGGAACCCGTGGGGTGATCCCTTGAACTGCGATTGACGCTTGAATGATCGGCGTCAGGGAAGCAGCGTACGGGGAGTCACCACGGCTTTGCTATCCAGGGCGGACGCCGAGGTGCACGACGTCCGGAACGCCTCGGGCAACGGGGATCTCTTCCGTACGCACCTGTTGGAACCCGACATTCCCCAAGGTTTCTTCGA
The DNA here is from genome assembly GCF_014656055.1 of Streptomyces griseosporeus. Lineage (GTDB taxonomy): Bacteria > Actinomycetota > Actinomycetes > Streptomycetales > Streptomycetaceae > Streptomyces > Streptomyces griseosporeus. The sequence goes on along the minus strand of NZ_BNBR01000003.1, from coordinate 488,003 downwards.
AATCCGGGGACGGCTGCGCGGACCACACCGCGAGCACCCCGCCGGGCCTCAACACCCTTGCGCAGCTTGCCAGTCCGGGCTTCGCGTACAGCCCGTCGTTGCCGTCGGTGACGGTCCAGTCGGGGCCGTTGTCGATGTCCAGGCAGAGCGCGTCGTACGTGGCGGATGTCTCATTGACGTACTCCACCAGGTCCGCTTCCACGATCTCGGTGCGCGGGTCGGCGAGGGCGTCGCGGGTCAGTTCCGCGAGGGGGCCGGTGCGGTGCCAGTCGATGACCGCGGGCTCCCGCTCGACGACGGTGATGCGGCCCCAGCGGGAATTCGCGGCTGCATGCGCCAGCGAGAAGCCGACCCCCAGCCCGCCGATCAGCACATGCGGTGCCGGGCGGTCGTCGAGCGCGTCCAACGCGGCGTCGACCAGGCGTCTTTCGGAACGGCCGTCGGAGGTGTCCATCAGGAAGCAGCCGTTGGCGATGATCTGCAGCAGCGCGCCGTGGCGGCGCAGCACGACCTCGCCCCAGGGGCCCTCACGACGGTCCAGGACTTCGGGGATGTCGTAGGAGGTGGACATGGCGCCATCCTGACACCCTGCTGACGGTTTGTTGACGGAATTACCTCCGAGGAGTGGCGCTGAAAGGGATCCCGCGGGGGTAGGGGCACCTTGAGAGGTTGCTGTGCATCCCCCTCCCCGTGGCGCCGGTCACAGACAACGGGGCCGGTGGGGCCGTTGGGTGGGGCGGGACGGAAGGAGCGCCTCACCGTGAACCGCACAGCTCCGGCCGAGGCGGCGGCCTCGGGTACGGCATCCGGAACGCCCTCGGAACCGACCCCGCCGGCGCCCCTCGCCGACGTCACGGGACTGCTCGACGGGGTGCCGCGGCAGCGGGGGCCGGTGCGGGCGGCGCGGGTGACACCGGACACGGTGGCGGTGGGCAGGCCGTCCGCGCTGGTCCCGGCGCCGGAGCCGGCGTCCGCCTCGGCGACCAGGCCGGAAACCGCTCCCGCCCCCGAAAAGGCCCGGTCCCTGAGCCACCTGCTCCGCCGTGCCGCCGGAATCCCCTTCACCCTCGCCTACGCCGCCGTCCTCGCCGTGACCTCACTGGTCGCCCGGTACGCCGACCCCGCCCTCGTGTACGCCCTCCACCAGGCCTCCAGCACCGATGTGGCCCACCTGCTGCGGGCGCCGGTGCCGGTGCTGCTGGCCAGCGGACTGTGGGTGGCGGGCGGCATCCTGTCGCCGTACGCCCTGCTCTTCGTGGTCGTCCTCGGCACGCTGGAGCGGCGGATCGGCGCGCTGCGTACCGCCGGTGTCTTCCTGGCCGGGCATGTGCTCGCCACCCTCGCCACCGAGATCCCGGTGGGCCTCGCCGTCCTCGCCGGGCACCTGCCCGACAGTTCCCTGCACCGCCTGGACTACGGCATCAGCTTCGGCGTCGCCGCGTGTGCCGGCGCGCTGGCCGGTCTGCTCGGCCCGTGGCTGCGCTGGCCGCTGCTCACCCTGTTCGCCGGGGCGGCGGTGACGGGCCTGCTGACCCTCGCCGACCCGATGACCAGCTGGGGCCACCTGATATCCGTGGCGATCGGCATCGCGTGGTGGCCCGCGCTACGGCGACGCGGCGAAGCGGCCACCGCTCTCGCGGCCGCGTCCTAGGACGGCTCGCCGCCCCTCCCGAGGTACTTCGCGCTCGTCAGCAGCGCCTCCACCCGCCAGCCCAGGCTCTCGTACAGGGCCCGGCCCGCCGGGGTGCCGGCCAGGACGCCGGTTTCCGCGCCCTGTGCGGCCGCCGCGCGCTGGAGCGTGCGCATGACGAGGCTGCCGAGGCCGCGGCGGCGGTGCGCGGGGGACGTCTCGATCTGGTCGGCGACCGCGGTCGCGCCGGTCGGGGCGATCTGCCCGCGCGCGGCGAAGGAGCCGTCCGGCGCAGCGACCATCGCGCGGACGACGCCGCCGCGCGCCCAGGTGCGCAGCCGGTATCCGTCGGGGACGGCCGGCGCGTCCTCGGCCGGGCTCAGCGGCACGGACATGAGGTAGCCGGGCTCGGGGTCGATCCACCAGGCGGGGCCGAGCCAGCCGCCGGTCTCGGCCGGGTCGCGGAACACCTTGAGCCACACCCCGGCCCCGGTCACGCCGTCCGCGACCTTCCGTACGGCGGCCTCGTCGACGGCGTCGCCGAGCGCGCCGAAGACATGGCGGGTGGGATGCCCGTCGAGGCCGACGTCGATGGTGCAGCCCCACGGCTCGATCACCGGCGGGGCCGCCCCGCGCGACACGGTCCAGCCGTCGACCCAGGCCCGCACGATCCCGTCCACGCCGTCCTCCTGTAATTGGTGAGAAGCCGAAGCGGCTATTACCGTGCCGACACTATGGGGCGGGTCGTCCCCTTCGCGAGACGTGATCGCCGAGAGCGAACAGGGCTCGGGGAACAATCGGTGGATCACAAGCATTGAGTCGGCATAGCTCAACTTGACTGCCGAAGGGGAGATCATGGCTTCGACGTCCACACCGCTCACCCTGCCTGTGCTGCCGCTCGACGACGAGGTCGTGCTGCCCGGGATGGTGGTTCCGCTGGACCTGAGCGACTCCGAGGTGCGCGCGGCGGTGGAGGCCGCCCAGGCCGCCGCCACCTCCCAGCCCGGAAAGCCCAGGGTCCTGCTGGTGCCGCGCATCGACGGGACGTACGCGAGCACCGGTGTCCTCGGCACCGTCGAGCAGGTCGGCCGGCTGGCCGACGGTGACCCGGGCGCCCTGATCCGCGGCCGCGGCCGCGTCAAGATCGGCGCCGGCACCACCGGCCCGGGTGCTGCGCTGTGGGTCGAGGGCACGCAGATCGACGAGACCGTGCCCGAGCCGCTGCCCGGACACGTCACCGAACTCGTCAAGGAGTACAAGGCACTCGCCACCAGCTGGCTGAAGAAGCGCGGCGCCTGGCAGGTCGTGGACCGCGTCCAGGCCATCGACGACGTCTCCGCGCTCGCCGACAACTCCGGCTACTCGCCCTTCCTCACCACCGACCAGAAGGTGGCCCTGCTGGAGACCGCCGACCCGGTCGCCCGCCTCCGGCTCGCCACCCAGCAGCTGCGCGACCACCTCGCCGAGCAGGAGGTCGCCGAGACCATCGCCAAGGACGTCCAGGAAGGCGTCGACAAGCAGCAGCGCGAGTTCCTGCTGCGCCGTCAGCTGGAGGCCGTCCGCAAGGAGTTGCGCGAGCTGAACGGCGAGCAGGAGGGCGAGGAGTCCGACGACTACCGCGCCCGCGTCGAGGCCGCCGACCTGCCCGAGAAGGTCCGCGAGGCCGCCCTCAAGGAGGTCGACAAGCTGGAGCGCGCCTCCGACGCCTCACCCGAGGGCTCCTGGATCCGCACCTGGCTCGACACGGTCCTGGAGATGCCGTGGAACGAGCGCACCGAGGACGCCTACGACATCCAGGGCGCCAAGGCCGTCCTCGACGCCGAACACGCCGGCCTGGAGGACGTCAAGGAGCGCATCACCGAGTACCTGGCCGTGCGCAAGCGCCGCGCCGACCGCGGCCTCGGCGTGATCGGCGGCCGCCGCGGCGGTGCCGTACTCGCCCTGGTCGGTCCCCCTGGTGTCGGAAAGACCAGTCTGGGGGAGAGTGTCGCCCACGCCATGGGCCGCAAGTTCGTCCGCGTCGCGCTCGGCGGCGTCCGCGACGAGGCCGAGATCCGCGGCCACCGCCGTACCTACGTCGGCGCGCTGCCCGGCCGGATCGTCCGCGCCGTCAAGGAGGCCGGGTCGATGAACCCCGTCGTCCTCCTCGACGAGATCGACAAGGTCGGCTCCGACTTCCGCGGCGACCCCGCCGCCGCCCTCCTGGAGGTCCTGGACCCGGCGCAGAACCACACCTTCCGCGACCACTACCTGGAGGTCGAACTCGACCTCTCCGACGTCGTCTTCCTCGCCACCGCCAACGTCCTGGAGGCCATCCCGGAGGCGCTCGCCGACCGTATGGAGATCGTCCGCCTCGACGGCTACACCGAGGACGAGAAGATCGTCATCGCCCGCGACCACCTGCTCCCGCGCCAGCTGGAGCGGGCCGGCCTCGGCAGGGACGAGGTCACCATCGACGAGGGCGCCCTGCGCAAGCTCGCCGGCGAGTACACCCGCGAGGCCGGCGTGCGCACCCTGGAGCGGTCCGTCGCCCGGCTCCTGCGCAAGGTGGCGGCCAAGCACGAACTGGGCGAGCAGGAGCTGCCGTTCACCGTCACCGCCGACCACCTGCGCGACCTCATCGGCCGGCCGCACCACGTGCCCGAGTCCGCCCAGGACCCGGCCGAGCGCCGCACCTCGGTGCCCGGCGTGGCCACCGGCCTCGCGGTCACCGGCGCGGGCGGCGACGTGCTCTACGTCGAGGCGTCCCTGGCCGACCCGGAGACCGGCGCGGCGGGCCTGACCCTGACCGGGCAGCTCGGCGACGTGATGAAGGAGAGCGCGCAGATCGCCCTGTCCTTCCTGCGCAGCCACGGCGCCGAACTGGAGCTGCCCGTCGGCGACCTGAAGGACCGGGGCGTGCACATCCACTTCCCGGCGGGCGCAGTCCCCAAGGACGGCCCCAGCGCCGGCATCACCATGACGACCGCCCTGGCCTCGCTGCTCTCCGGCCGCCTGGTCCGCACCGACGTGGCGATGACCGGCGAGGTCTCGCTGACCGGCCGCGTGCTGCCCATCGGCGGCGTGAAGCAGAAGCTGCTCGCCGCCCACCGCGCCGGGGTCACCACGGTGATCATCCCCAAGCGCAACGAACCCGACCTGGACGACGTCCCCGCCGAGGTCCTGGACAAGCTCGACGTCCACACCGTCACCGACGTCCGCCAGGTCCTGGAACTGGCCCTCGCACCGGCGACGAACGAGGCGCCGGCGGAGGTTCCCGTGGCGGCGTGACGGACGCCATGGGGTGAGAGAAGGCCCGGGTCTCCCGCTGGGGAGCCCCGGGCCTTCCGCATGGGTGCGCCTGTGGATGAACCGATAGAATTCAGGCGTGACAGGGCAGGTGGGCCGCCCCTCCGCGCTCATCGGGATCGGGACGGAGATCGCCGGCTACCGCGTCGAGCGCGAGCTGGGCCGCGGCGGCATGGCCGTCGTCTACTGCGCCGCCGACCTCCGCCTCGGCCGCACCGTCGCCCTCAAGCTGCTCGCCCCCGAGTACACCCGCAACGACGCCTTCCGCCGCCGTTTCGCCCACGAGTCCCGGGTCGCCGCGAGCATCGAGCACCCCCACATCGTCCCGGTCTTCGAGGCCGGCGAGGCGGACGGCGTGCTGTACATCGCCATGTGCTACGTCCACGGGCTGGACCTCAGCGCCCTGCTCGACCGGGACGGACCGCTGCCCGTGCCGACCGTGCTGCGCATCGCCGCCCAGCTGGCGTCCGCGCTCGACGCGGCCCACGCGCACGAACTGGTCCACCGGGACGTCAAGCCCGGCAACGTCCTGGTCGCCAAGGGCATCGACAGCGACCACCCCGAGCACGTCTACCTCACCGACTTCGGACTGGCGAAGAAGTCCCTGTCGCTCACCGGGTTCACCACGGCCGGCGAGTTCGTCGGCACCCTCGACTACGTGGCCCCGGAGCGCATCGCGGGCCGTCCCGTCGACGGCCGGTCCGACCTCTACAGCCTCGCCTGCGTCGTCCACGAGCTGCTCACGGGCGCCCCGCCGTTCCAGCGCGAGGACGCCATGGACCTGCTCTGGGCGCACCAGTACGACCCGCCGCCCGCCCTCACCGCCGCCCGGCCGGACATTCCCGAGGCCGCCGACGAGGTGCTGCTGACGGCGCTGGCCAAGCTCCCCGACGACCGCCACGACTCCTGTCTGGAGTTCGTGGCCGCCCTGCGCGCCGCCACGGACGGCGCCGGTCCCCGCGGCCGCACCCCGACCGTCGTGGACTCCCGCGTCGCCGGTATCGCCCCGGCTCCCGCCCGGGTGCCCGAGCCGCCCGACTGGGCCGGGCCCGTGCTGCGCGGCCGCTTGTAACCCGCTGCCCTTCCTGTCGTCAAGTCCCGAGTCCTCGGAACGTGACCCTGTCGTCGCGTTCCGGCCTACTTGAAGCACGGGCCGAACCGGAAAGACCGGACAACGAAAAGGCCCCTCGGAAAGTAGGAGAGAAATCATGACCGGTATCGACGACAAGCGTTACGAGAACGGCGAGGAAATCCGCACCCGTCGTCCGAGGCGCGGAATCCGTATCGCGACGATCGTGGCGTCGACCGTGGTGGGGGCCGGAGGTGTGGTTCTGCCGGCGGCGGGAATGGCCTCGGCGACCTCGATGCCCGATTCCGCGGCGGTGACGATGGTCGCCACCCACAGCAAGCACGACCACGGTCACCACCACTGGCACAAGCACTGCTGGAAGCACTGGCACAAGAAGCACGGCCACTGGGAGAAGCACTGGCACTGCAAGTGGTACAAGGACGGCGGTCACGACCACGACCACGACCACTGGAACGACCACCACGACCACTGGAACGACGACTGGGACCACGACCACGGCAAGCACGACCACCACAAGAAGGACGACCACAAGAAGGACGACCACAAGAAGGACGACCACAAGAAGGACGACCCGAAGAAGGACGACCCCAAGAAGGACCCGAAGAAGGACGACCCGAAGAAGGACGACCCGAAGAAGGACGACCCGAAGAAGGACGACCCCAAGAAGGACGACCCCAAGAAGGACCCCAAGAAGGAGGAGCCCAAGAAGGGCGGTGACGGCGGAGCCGGCGGCGCGGGTGGCGTCAAGGGCGGCGACGGCGGCAAGGGCGGCAAGGGCAAGGACGAAGGCGGCAAGGGCGGCACCGGCGGTACCGGTGGCGTTCAGGGCGGCGACGGCGGTAAGGGCGGCGACGGCGGCAAGACCGGCGGCGACGGCGGCACGGGTGGTGCCGGTGGCGTCAAGGGTGGCGACGGCGGGACCGGCGGTACCGGCGGGACGACCGGCGGCGACGGCGGCACCGGTGGTGCCGGTGGCGTTCAGGGCGGCGACGGCGGCAAGGGCGGCACCGGCGGGACCACCGGCGGCGACGGCGGTGCCGGTGGCACCGGTGGCGTCGTGGGCGGCGACGGCGGCGACGGCGGCGACGCGGTCTGATCCGCGGCGGCGGGGGTGAGGGCCCGCACGGTCCTCACCCCCGCCGCTCCTTCCCACTCCGAGGAGCACCCCATGAGCACCACCCCCCTCTGGAAGATCTGGCGCCGCTCGCTCGCCCTCGCCGCCGCTGCGGTGGCGGTCTCCGCCGGCATCTCCTGCACCCCGGGCGCGGGGGCGGACGCCGGGCCGGACCACCGGACGCCCACCACGGCCACCGGGTCCGCGCAGCCCGCGCAGGGCACGGCCGGCACCTCCGAGTGCGGCACCGGCGGTGCCGGCGGCAAGGGCGGGGACAGCGGCGAGAACGGCAGCCCCGGAAAGCCGGGAGAGCCCGGAAAGTCCGGCACCCACGACTGCACCCGCTACAGCGACCTGCCGGACAAGCCCAAGGGCGAACTCACCCTGGCCGACAAGGTGCGGGTCGTCCTGGTCCTTCTCAACGGCGGCGCCACCGAGGCGCAGATAGCCGAGAAATACGACATGCCGAAATCCGAGGTCGGGTCCTGGAAAAAGGCCTATCTCGAAAAAGACTGGTCCGTCCTGGCAGGCAACTGATTCTCATGGAGACTCCGATGGAAAAGAACGCTCGTCCCTCCGCCCGTAAGAACACTCTGGCCGCCGCGGCGGTCTCCCTGTTCCTCGCCGTCGGCGGCGTTCTGATACCGGCGGGCGCGGTGCTCGCGGCGCCGACGGCTCACGGCCAGGTCCAGGAGCACGCGAAGCACGACGAGAAGAAGGACGACAAGAAGAACGACAAGAAGAACGACCACAAGAAGCACGACCACAAGAAGCACGAGGAAAAGAAGGATCACAAGGGACGCCATCACCACCGGAAACACCACCACCATCACCACCGTCACCACCACGGCGACGACGATTACTGTCAGCGCGGCGACGGCGGGAACGGCGGCAAGGGCGGCAACGGCACGGGCACCACCCCGCCGGTGTGCACGGAGCCCGGCCAGAGCGGCACCGGCGGCGCCGGCGGACGTGGCGGCCGGGGCAAGTGCGGCGGCCAGAACGGCCGGGACGGTCAGAACGGCACCGGCAGCGGCGGCGGCAACGGAAACCACTGCCCCGACGACCACGCCCCCGACTCCTCGACCCCGGAGAAGCCCTCGACGCCGGACAAGCCCTCGACCCCGGACAAGCCGCGGAAGCCGGGCGACCCGGACTCGAAGGGCTCGACGGACTCGACCGACTCGAAGGGCTCCACGGACTCGAAGGGCTCGACGGACTCCGGCAAGACCGATTCCACGGACCCGAAGGACTCTACGGACCCGAAGGACTCCACGGACCCGAAGGACTCCGGCAAGACCGACCCGGGCAAGACCGACTCCACCGGCACGACCGATTCCTCCGGGTCCTCCGGATCCACCGGGTCCACCGGAACGACCGGCACACCCCCGACCCCCGACCCGCAGGCGCCCCCCGCGGGCGGACACCCCGATGACGTGGTCGTCAAGTAAGGAGCCCACCGACCCGCCGCCCCGCCGTCCCTCCCCCGGCGGGGCGGCGCGCTGCCGTCACAGGCCCAGGCCCAGGCCCAGGGCTCCCAGGGCGCCCGGCCCCGACAGGGACTGTTCCGCCCAGACCGTCTTGCCGACCCGGTCGTGCCGGGTGCCCCAGCGGTCGGCCAGCTGGGCCACCAGCAGCAGGCCGCGCCCGCCCTCGTCGAAGATGCGGGCGCGCCGCATGTGCGGGGTGGTGCCGCTGGAGTCGTAGACCTCGCTGACCAGGGTGTCGTCCTGGTGGATGAGGCGGAGCCGGACGGGCGGGCGGCCGTAGCGGATGGCGTTGGTGACCAGCTCGCTGACGACCATCTCGGTGACGAAGGCGGCGTCGTCCAGCCCCCAGCTGGTCAGCTGCTCGGCGGCGGCGCGGCGGGCGCGGGAGACGATCGCCGGGTCGCTCTCCAGGTCCCAGGAGGCCACCCGGTCCTCGTGCAGGGCGCGGGTGCGGGCGACGAGCAGGGCGATGTCGTCGTCGGGGCGGTGGCTCAGCAGCTCGGCGAGGACCCGGTCGCAGACGGAGTCGAGTGAGGTGGCGGGCCGGCCGAGCGCGGCGAACAGCTTGTCCAGCGCCACGTCGATGTCGTGGTCGCGGGCCTCCAGCAGCCCGTCGGTGTAGAGGGCGAGCAGGCTGCCCTCGGGCAGTTCGGTCTCGAACACCTCGAAGGGCAGCCCGCCGAGCCCCAGGGGCGGTCCGGCGGGCACGTCGAGGAAGCGGACCGAGCCGTCGGGGGTGACGACGGCGGGCGGCGGATGGCCGGCCCGGGCCATGCTGCACCGGCGCGAGACGGGGTCGTAGACGGCGTACAGGCAGGTGGTGCCGATGCCGCCGGCGGTCTCGGCCGCCGGGTCCCCGCTGCCCTCGTCGGCGGCCAGGCGCAGCACGAGGTCGTCGAGGTGGGTGAGCAGCTCGTCGGCGGGCAGGTCGACGTCGGCGAGGGTGCGCACGGCGGTGCGCAGCCGGCCCATGGTGGCGGAGGCGCGGATGCCGTGGCCGACGACGTCGCCGACGACGAGGGCCACCCGGGCCGCGGACAGCGGGATCACGTCGAACCAGTCGCCGCCCACGCCGGCCCGGGTGGCCGCGGGCAGATAGCGGGTGGCGATCTCCAGGGCCGCCTGGTCGGGCAGGGTGTGCGGGAGCAGGCTGCGCTGCAGGGCCATCGTGGTGGTGCGGGACCAGGAGGAGCCGCGGGCCTTGTGCAGGGCGCCGGCGGCGCGTGCCGTGAGGTCCTCGGCGAGCCGCAGCTCCTGCGGGCCGAAGGGCTCCTGGCGGCGGTGGCGGCCGAAGAGGGCGACGCCGAGCCGGTTCCCCTCGGCGAGCAGCGGTACCACCATCAGGGACCGGGTGCCGTAGGCGCGCAGCCAGGCGGCGCCCGGGTCGCTCTCCGCCCAGGCGGCGACGGCCGGGTCGGTGGTGTCGTAGAGGACGGGACTTCCCGTGGCCAGGCACTCCGCGGGGGGCGACCCGGGTTCGTAGGCGGTCATCTCGCCCGCCGCGGCGCCGGGCGCGCGGCCGCCGTCGCCGGGGAGCGCCCGTACGGCGGCCCGGCGCAGCACGAGCATGCCGCCGGGCCCCGGGTCGGTGTGGCCCGCGGGCCGGGGGGAGTCGAGCAGGTCCACGGCGACGTAGTCGGCGAGGCCAGGCACGGTGTCCTCGGCGAGTTCCTGCGCGGCGCGGCCCGGGTCGTCGGTGCCGTCGCCGCGGGTGCCGGTGCCGCCGGGCCGGGACAGCACCCGCGCGGCGGTGTCCTGGTTCCAGGGGCGGACTGCGGAGTCCTGGGCGCGCCGGGGGGCGGTGAGGCAGACGGCCCGTACCCGCCCGGAGCCGTCCTTGAGCGGGGTGAGGACGGTGGGCCGGCCCAGTTCGGGGGAGAGGCGGGCCGCCGTCTCCGTGGGCTCGCCGCTCGCCACGGCCAGCCGCAGCTGCCGGCCGATCTCCTCGCCGGCGGCCCCGGGCGCGATGTCCGGCAGGGCCAGCCCGCGCATGGCCGCCTCCGGCAGGGACAGCGCCCGCTCCATCCGCCGGTTGGCGCGCAGCAGGCGCAGGTCGGTGCCGAAGACCGCGAGCGTGTAGGGGGACTGGGTGAAGGCCCACTCGGCGACCGGTTCCCGCCCGTCGTCCGGCGGCCCCTCGGGTACGGCGGTCACGACGAGCCAGTCGGCGGCCCCCTGCTCGGGGGTGCGGCGGTGGGCGAGGAGCCGCAGCTCCATGCGGCGTCCGTCCCGGTGGCGCAGGACCACGCTGCCGTGCCAGCGCCGCCGCCCGGCCAGGGCGCGCGCGGCGCCTTCCGGGCTGCCGGCCAGCAGTTCCGCGGCCGGCCGGCCGACGACCGCCGGGGCCTCGTGGCCGAGCAGCTGCCGGGCGCCCTCGCTCCATCCGGTCAGCACGCCCCGCTCGTCGATGGTGGCGGTCGCCGTGTACGTCACAGGACCAGCATCGTCCCGGGCGGCACGGAGCACCAACGCAGCGGCGGCCGCCGGAAGAATCTTGGCGCCGATGCAACCGGAGTCCGGCATTCCGGCGTGAAGGGGAGCACCTGCACTTATCCGGGCATTACGCCCGGTCAGTGGCGGGAGCCAGCAAAAACCGATCAGCGACAGGAGCCGGAGAACGTCCCATGTGGGTCAGCGCCCTTTCCCGAACCGAAGCACCCGTCCCCGCGCCGCGGCAGGAGCTGTCCCCGCGCGAGCTCGAGACGCTGCGGCACATCGCGGCCGGACGCACCTACCTGCAGACGGCCCGCGCGATGGGCGTCTCCCCGCACACGGTCGACACCTACCTGCGCCGCATCCGCGCCAAGCTCGGCCTCGCCGGCACGGCCGAGCTGACCCGCGTGGCGATCGCCCTGGGCCTGTGACACGCACGGCCGCCCCCGGGGGGAGCGGCCGTGCGGTGGGACGCCGTGCGTCAGCCGAGGGCGAGCGCCTGGAGGCGGTCGTAGGCCCCGTTGAACTTGTCGTGGTCGCCGACCGTCGGGCCGGAGGAGGTGTACTGCCACATCGTGTAGTACGCCCACCCGGCGGGCAGCTCGCCCACGTCGGTGGCGTAGCGGGCGATCCACAGCGGGTTGTACGAGGCGAAGCCGCCGTAGTTGCCGGTGCACTGCTTCCACCAGCTCGTCGCCGTGTAGATCACGGCGTCCCGGCCGGTGCGCGCCTTGTACTGGTTCAGGAAGTCACGGATCCAGGTGACCATCCCGCTCTGCGTCTTGCCGTAGCAGGCGGCCCCGTACGGGTTCCACTCGATGTCGAGCGCGCCCGGCAGCGTCTTGCCGTCCCCGGACCAGCCGCCGCCGTGGTCCACGAAGTAGTTGGCCTGCGTGGCGCCGCTGGTGGTGTCCGGGGTGGCGAAGTGGTACGAGCCGCGGATCATGCCGACGTTGTACGAGCCGTTGTACTGCTGGGCGAAGTAGGGGTTCGTGTAGTACGTCCCCTCCGTGGCCTTCACATAGGCCCACTTCACGCCGCTGCCCCACAGCGTGGACCAGGCGACGTTGCCCTGGTGGCCGGAGACGTCGACGCCCTCCGTCTGGGTGGCGTCGCCGGGGACGGGCGTGCCGGCCTGGCCGTCGTGCGCCAGGACGCCCATGCCCATGTAGGCGGAGCCGCGGGCCGGGGTGTCGGCGGCCCGGGCGGGCAGGGCGGACGAGAGCGCCGCGAGCAGGGCCGCGACGGCGGTGAGAGCGAGGCGGGCGCGGGGGAGCCGGCGGGGGGAGCCGGGTCTGTGCACGGGCATGACGTGCCTCCGGAAGCGTTGGTGGGGAACGCTGGTCGACGTGCTGCACGGGGCCCACGGCGATACTGGCGTGGGCATGCCATTCACTTTCCTGGTGAAGAAGCTACGCACGTAGACCCGCCGGCGGAAGGGGGGCTGGGAGCCGCCGTTGGTCTAGCCCTGCGAAATACTGGCGGAGCTGCGGAGATGACGGCGGCCGAAGGAAACTTTCAGGATCGGGAAACCGGATCAGGGGACTGACGTGCACGAGGACCAGAACGGCGGCGGACAGCGGGGCGAACGCCCCGCGCCGCCGAGTGGTGTGGACCAGGAATTCCTGGCGCTGGAACGCGAGTTGACGGTGTTCCTGCGGCGGGCCCGGGCCAACCAGGGCGAGATGGCCCGCGAGGTCCATCCGGACCTGGAGTCGGCGGCGTACGGCCTGCTCGTACGGCTCGACGAGTGCGGCCGTCAGCGCGCCACCGAGCTGGCCGCCTACATCGGCGTCGGCAAGGCCACCATGTCCCGCCAGCTGCGCGCCCTGGAGGAACTGGGCCTGGTGGCCCGCGAGCCCGACCCGGCGGACGGCCGCGCCTGGCTGGTCCACCTCACGGAGGAGGGCCACCGCCGCGTCGGCCGCGTCCGCGACGCCCGCCGCGCGCGGTACGTCAGCAAGCTCTCCCACTGGGACCGGCGGGAGGTCGCGGAACTGGCGCGGCTGCTGAACCAGTTGAACCGGGGGATGGAACAGAGGTGAGCTGACCTCTGCCGGGCGGTCAGGGGAGCTTGTCCTGGAAGGGGGCCAGGTCTCGGGCGGCGGCGAGCATACGGGCGGCCTCCTCGCGGACGTCCTCACTCCGGTCGCTGTCGATCCGTTCCCTGAGGAGCCGCAGGGTGTCCGGGTGCCCCGGCCAGGCGAAGGCGAGGATGCGGGCGGCGGCGATCCGCACCTCGGCCGCCACATCGCCGCTGAGCCGTCCGCCGACGAAGACGGCGGCCTCGTCGGTGGTGACCTCCCAGGCGTAGTGCTGCAGCGCGGTGGTGCGGATGCCGGGGTCGGGGTCGTGGAGCGCGCGGTCGCGGTACAGCTCGGGGAGGTCGGGGGTGGCGGGCCAGTGTTCGCCGAGCAGGTCCAGGGCGGCGGCCCGGACCTCCGCCCGCGCGTCGTGCACGGCGCGGTCGAGGACCGTGGGGCGGGTGCCGGGGTCGTCGGGCCAGTGCCGGGTCAGCAGGGTGAGCACAAAGGGGACGGCCCCGAAGTCCTCGTCGGCGCACACGGCGCGGACGAGCAGGTGGGTGCCCGGCTGATCGGCCCAGTGGGTGGCCAGCAACTGGAGTGCCGTCTGGCGCGTGCCGCCGGCGGTGCTGTCGTCGGCGGCCAGCTCATGGACGAGGCGATGCGTGGCCTGCGGTTTCATCCGCTGCTCGACCAGATGCCGCAGGGCCTCGTCGCGCGTGGCGGCATCGGTCGTGGCGGCGACCTTCCACAGCAGGGCGGCCGTGTCCGGGTGGTCGGGCCAGTGCTGGACGAGCAGACCGAGCGCCACGTGCTGGACGTACCAGTGCCTGTCGTGGACGAGGCGGTCGCGTACCAACTCCCGTGTGCCGGTGTCCTTCGCGCGGAGCTGCACGAGGAGTTGCAGGGCTCTGGCGCGGACGTCCTCGTCCTCGTCGTCCACCGCCCGGGACCTCAGCAGCGCGGCCGTCCGCTCGTCGTCGGGCCAGTGAAGGGTGAGGAAGGTGAGAGCACCGTCCTTGACGGCGACATGGGCGTCGGCGACGGCGCGGCTCCGGAGGAACGCACCGGTGTCCTCATCCTCCGCCCAGTGCCGCGCGAGCAGTTGCAGGGCGGTGTACCGCAGCGTCCAGTCCTCGTCCTCGACCGCCAGCCGGCGGACCATCGGGCGCGCCCGGGGGCTCGGAGGGTCCTGGTCGGCCTGATGGCGCAGGACCGTGCGGCGCACGCCCACGTCGGGGTCCGCAGCGGCCCGCTCCCACAGGGCGTCGGTCAGCTCGGGCGCCAGGAAGCGCAGGGCCGTGACCCGCACCAGCGCGCTGCCGTCCCGCACCGCGAGGTCATGGCAGGTCGCCGTCGTCTCCGGGTCCTGCGACCAGTGATCGGTCAGCACCCCGAGAGCGGCACCCCGCACGGCATCGTCCTCGTCCTGGGACAGCGCCCGGCGGACCAGGGCAAGCGTCTCTGGTGCGCTGCACCAGTGCCGGGCCAGCATCCCCAGGGCGGCTTCGCGCGCCCTTGGATCGGGGTCCTCGACGACGGCCTTGCGTACGAGCGCCTGTGTCTCCGGAAGGTCGGCCCACCGCTCGGCCAGCAGCTCCAGACAAGTGGCCCGTACCGGCGTGTCAGGGTCCGTCGCGGCGCGCTCGGCCAGCAGGTCGCGTACGCCCGGATCACCGGGCCGGCGCTCGGCCAGCAGACGGAGGGCGGCCGAGCGGACGGGGGAGGCCGGGGCGTGCCGCGCCAGTGCCGTCGGCAGCTCGGGAGCGTCGTACAGCTCGCAGGCCAGCGGGGCCGCCGCCATGGGCCGGCTGCCCCGGCGGAACTGCCCTCTGACGTGGAACCAGCGCAGGAGGTGGCAGCGGCCCCGCCAATGCTCGGGGAAGGTCGCCAGGGCGGGCCGGACGGCGGCGAGTTCGGCGACGCCGCCCGTCGATCCGTACCGCTCCAGGTAGTGGACGAGCCGGTCGACCGCCACCCGGCTCTGCCGGTCCAGCACCGCGATGCGCCGCACCTCGGCCAGCGCCCGCACCGCGAGCACCAGCAGTCCGGGCATCCACCGGGGGGACCGCGCGTCCCTCTCCAGCAACGCGTCCACCGCCCTCCCCGCCACCCCCACACTGATCTGCCGCTCCAGCAACCCCACCAGCAGCAACAGCACCTCGTGCCAGTTCGGGTCCTCGGCGCGGCGGACGAAGACCTGGTCGATCAGCTCGTCCTCCGTCCACTCCCGGGCCGCGTACCGCTGCGCGATGTCGATCGCCGCCAGGTACTCCAGAAACGCCCGGTGCACGAAGCCGTACACCTCGCCGCCGAACCGGCTCAGGATGAAGTTCCGCTCCTCGAACTGCCGCTTCATCTCCCGCGCCGCCACCGTCGCCTCCGGCAGCGGCAGCCCCCAGATCTCCCGGAGGTACTCCTTGAACACCTCCTCCAGCTCCGTGCCGTGGATCCGGTTGCCCGCGATGCCGCCCTCGCCGTCCTGCATCCGCCGGGCCAGCAGCCGCAGCAGCTCACGGCGGTCCTCGTCGTCCAGGTGCCGCAGCACCTCCGTCTCCGCCGTCGGCTTGAGGAGCTTCGCCTCCTGGTCCCAACGGGCCGTCAGGACGCGCACCGCGTGGTCGTACACGCCCTGCCGGTCACGCGGCAGCTCCTGCCGGCGGCCGATGATCGCGAGGATCGTCAGCAGCAGCGGATTGCCCGCCAGTTCACGCACCGGACGGGAGTGCGCGACCGCCGCCGTGATCCGCCCGGACAGCCGATCGCACTCCGCCGGATCACCCCCGCACACCGTGCCGTACCAGCGCCGCGCGAACTCGCCGATCTGCTCCCGCGTCAGGTCCTGGATCATGTGGTGCCCGAAGCCCGCACCGTCCAGCACCGCCCCCCGGTACCCGATCACCCGCGAGGTGACGATGATCCGCGCCCCGCCGTACCGCCCGGCGAAGCCCGCGATACGGCGGCTCACCTCGTCCCGCACCGCCGGGTCGAAGATCTCGTCCAGGCCGTCGAAGACCACCAGCACCCTGCCGTCCGTCAGGCACCTGCGCAGCACCTCCGACGGCACCGACATGCTCTCCATCCGGTGCAGATGGTCGAGGAAGTCCTCGAACGTCCGCTCCCGCCACCGCGGTTCCGCGTACTTGCGCAGCTCCACCACCACCGGCAGCCACCCCGCCAGCCGGGCCAGCTCGGCGGGCGGCCTCCCGGAGGTCAGGCCCAGCGCGAGATAGCGGCCCAGGGTCGACTTGCCCGCGCCCGGGTCGCCCAGCAGCACCAGCCGCCCGCACTTCGGGTCCGTGACGACGTCCAGCAGCGGCACCGGCGGGCGGTCCAGATAGGCCTGCCGCAGTCGCTCCAGCGCCTCCCTGCGCACCCCCGGCGGCAGCTCCTCGTCGGCCGGCAGATCACCGCTGAGCAGCAGCCGCTTGCGCAGCTCGGGCGGCAGCTCGGGCGGCGGCGGGTCCGCCCGCAGCAGCGGCGGCACGAACACCTCCCGCAACCGCACCGCCGGATGGCCGTCGCCCACGTCGCTCGGTATCAGCACCTCCAGGTCCAGCCGGCCGTAGCGCTGGCGCACCTGCGCCGCGTACGCGCCGATCGCCTCCGCGACCTCCCGCGGAGTCAGCGGCGCGCGGCCGTCGCCGGTCACCTCGAACCGCTGCACCAGCTGCTGGATGTACGTCACCGTGCTGTGCGGGCCGACGGCACTGCCGACCACGTCGCCCCCGACGCCGTACGCCTCCGCGCCGCGCACCCTGACGTCCACCGCCCCGGCCGTCTCCGTCCCCTCCGGCCGCGGCCGCCGCTTCAGCCAGGCGAACAGACTCACCGCGCACCGCCCCCGAGCACTGCCATGCGCCTGCCCCCTCAGCCGGCGTCTCGTCCCTCCGTCATACCGGAAGGCACTGACACCCGCCCCCGTTGTTCACAACTCCACGTACACCACCGTCGCGTCGTCGTGCGTCTTGCTGCGCCCCAGGAACACCCGCCGCCCCGCGTCGTCCGCCCGTTCCAGCGCCCGCACCCGGTCCACCAGGGCCCGCGCCCCCTCCTTGGCGATCAGGGTGAGGCAGTCCGCCCAGTCGCCCTCGCGGAATTTCTCCACCCAGCGGCCCGCCCCGTCCGTCAGCGCCGCCAGCGCGCGCACCTCGGCACGCGGCACCGAACCCGTCACCGCCAGGGCGGCCACGGACGGGTCGGCCGCGGCCGTGAAGAACCCGCCCTCCCTGTTGCGCAGGGTCGCGTCGATGACGTCGTCGCTCACCAGGGCCGACGGCGGCAGCAGCGCGAGCCGGTCGTCGAGGACCGGCGTGACCGTGCCGTCCGGGGACTCCAGCAGCAGGGCCGAGTCGGACAGCACCAGGTACTCCACCGACTCCGCCGACCAGCGGGCCACGACCACGGTTGCCTGCGGCGTGCGAGCGTGAGAAAGGTCACAGGTTCCCGCGTGCAGCTGAGCGGTACGGGCGATGGCGCGGGCAAGAGCGTCGGACAGGGGAACATCCGGGAGTGAAACGGTCAGTTCGGTCAGCGCGCCCCCGAGGCGAGCGGTGTACCAGGGGACCGAATGCAGACACCCCGTGCCGCCCCGCGGCGGCGTCACCCCGTCCAGGACCACCAGTGATCCACCCCGTCCGGAAGCGGGAACTCCGACACTCGCGAAGTCCTCGTTGTCGCGGTCGCGGCCGCCGGGCTCCGAGACAAGTTCCGTACGCATCCGGCCAGTCTGCACGACCCCTTCACATGCTCCGCAAACGGCTGGCAAACGTCGCGCCATCGCCGCACCCGCACAGGCCGGGCGCCGGGTTTGGGAGGGAATGGCGCACTCCGGGAAGCGGTGGCGGCGAATACTGCCAAAGCCCGCCGCCGACGTCCAACCGGCCCGCCGCGCAAGGCCGCTGCACGCGCCAGAGGAACTTGCCCGCCAACTCCCCTCCGATGTTCACTCCTTCGGGTGGCGGGTCAGGTGATGCGCGACCAGTGCCCACCGGCACTGGGAGGGTCGGAAACCGTACCAGGTGTGCACAGGGACTGACAGTGCGTCACCTGGGTCCATGGGTACACGAGTCAGGAATGCGAGCACCGGTGCAGAAGACGCGGCCTCGGCGCACAGGCAAGCAGTCGGCCTCCGAGGGGAGCGCGGAGCGCCCACCCGTCGGCAAGGGCCGCCCGACCCATGTGCGCAACCGGCTGATCGTCGCCGTCGCCGTGGTGGCCGCCGCCATCGCCGGCGCCGGCGCGCCCTCCGTGCTGGCCGCCTCCGGCCGGCTGAAGGACTCCCAGGATCTGGTCACGCTGGCCGAGCGCACCCAGGACGCGCTCGTGCTCGCCCACGCCCTCGCCGACGAACGCGACGACGTCACCTCGTACGTCGCCGCCGGCCGCCCCCGCGCCAAGGCACCCGACGAGCAGCGCAGCGCCCGCGTCGACCGCCAGATCGAGGAACTGCGCGCCGACACCGACCTGCCGGCCGCGCTGCGCCAGGACCTCGACGGCATCGCCGCCGTCCGCCGCGCCGCCCTCACCGGCAAGGACGGCCCCGTCGAAGCGCACCGGGCCTACACCGCCACCATCACCGAGCTGCACCGCCTCGCCGAGCAGCTCGCCGAACGGACGCCGTCCCGGGCCGGCTCCGGCGCCCACACCCTCGCCGAGCTGGACACGGCCGTCCAGCAGGCCGCCGCCGCCCGCGGCCTGCTCGTCGCCGCGCTGAACGTGCCGACCACCACCGAGACCGAGATCGACCCGATCACCGGCCTGCCGGAAGAGGTCACCGGCTCCTCCGACGCCGACACCAAGGCCCGCGGCGCGCTCACCGCCGCAGCCCAGCAGGCCCGGCTGCGCTCCGACGCCGCGCTCGCCGACTTCCACGAGAACGGCCCCCGCACGGCCGTCTCCTCCTACGACGCCACGGTCACCGGACCCGAGGTCGGCACCGCCGACCGCTACCTGGCCGGCCTCACCGACCAGCCCACCCTCGACGAGGACGAACTCGGCACCAGCGCCAAGAAGGTCGACGCCGCGCTCTCCGCCCGCGTCGACCTCATGCGCGGCGCCGAGGCCGCCCTCTACGACCACCGCGTCAAGGAACTCGAGCAACTGCGCGACGACGACGTCACCGCGCTGGAGATCCGCATCGCCGTACTCGGCGCGCTGATGCTGCTCGCCGTCGGCATCGCCACCGGCATGGCCCGCAGCCTCACCCGCCCGCTCGCCGTCCTCCGCCTCGGCTCGGCCCGCCTCGCGCAGGCCGAGGACCCGGCCGCCGAGGAGCCGGTCAAGTTCACCGGCCGCAACGACGAGTTCGCCCAGGTCGTCCGCTCCGTCAACGCCCTGCACGCGCACGCCGCCGCCCTCGCCGAACGCGTCGCCACCCTGGAGGCCGACCGCAAGCACCTCGTCGGGCAGCGGCAGAAGATGGCCGACGCCCGCGAGGAACTGCGCGCCGAACTCGCCGAGTCCGCCGCACAGCTCCAGCGGCTGCGCGGCAGCATCGGCTCCACCTTCGTCAACCTCGCCCTGCGCACGCTCGGACTGGTCGAGCGCCAACTGGCCGTCATCGAGAGCCTGGAGGAGCGGGAGCAGGACCCCGACCGCCTCGCCACGCTGTTCAAGCTCGACCACTTCGCCACGGTCATGCGCCGGCACAGCGAGAACCTGCTGGTCCTCGCCGGCACCGAACACGTCCAGCAGCACGCGAACCCCGTACCGCTGGTCGACGTCGTCCGCGCGGCGGTCAGCGAGATCGAACGGTACGAGCGCGTCCGCATCGCCGCGCTGCCCCCGCACGCGCACGTGGCGGGCTTCGCCGCCGACGACCTCTCGCACCTGCTCGCCGAACTCATGGAGAACGCCACCGCGTTCTCCCCGCCCGACGTGCCCGTCGAGGTCTCCGGCTGGCTGCTGGAGAGCGGCGAGGTGATGCTCTCCGTCCAGGACGAGGGCATCGGCATGACCGACGACCGCCTCACCCGCCTCAACGCCCGCCTCGCCGACTTCGACCCGAACACGCCGTACGACCAGGAGGGCGAGGACGGACTCGGGCTCGGCCTGTACGTCGTGGCCCGCCTCGCCCACCGGTACGGCGTCCGCGTGCAGCTGCGCGAGCAGAAGCAGGGCGGGGTCGCCGCGGTCGTCGTCCTCCCGGCCACGCTCCTGGCCGACGCTGCGCCCGCCGCGGTGCCGCCGGCGTCCCCCGCCTCGGCCGCCACCCACACCTTCTCCCTCCCCGGCGCCGACGCCGAGGCCAACTCCAACGAACTCCCCGGCCGCCCCAAGAACACCGACCCGGTGGTGGCCCTCGCGGAGCGCGCGGTACGCGCGGCGGAGGCGGAGGACCGGCCGGGGGGTACGACGCCCCACCCGGCCGAGTCCGCGACCGAAGCCGAGGCCGAGGCGGCGCCCCAGGCCGAGGCCGAGGCGGTGGCCCAGGCCGATGCCGAGCCCGAGTCCCAGGCCGATGCCGAGCCCGAGTCCCAGGCCGCGACGCCGGGGCCGGGCCAGGCGGCCCCCGCCGCGGGGGAGCAGGCCCGGGAGCCGGGCCAGGTCGCCCCTGTCATGGGGGAGCAGGCCCCGGAGCCGGGCCAGGTCGCCCCCGCCATCGGCGAGCATGTCCCGGAGCGGGGCTCAGCCCCCGCCATCGGCGAGTACGCCCCGGAGCGGGGCCAGACCGCCCCCGCCATCGGCGAGCACGCCCCGGAGCCCGGCCAGGCCACCCCTGTCAGGGAGCAGCCGGCCCCGGACGACAGGGCGGAGGCGCCGCGGCAGGAGACCGCCCCCGCCTCCGCCGACGAGGCGGCGCGGGACCACACGCGCGTGGCGGAGGCGGCGCGGCCGGACGCACGGCCGCTGGAGACCCCCGCCGAGACCACCATGGAACTCCTGCTCCCGCAGCAGCCGACCGGCCCCGCACCCACGCCCCCGGCGGAGCCGGCCGGACACGCACCCACGCCCCCGGCCGAGCCGGCCGGACACGCACCCACGACCCCCGAGCCGACCGCTCCCACGGAGCCCCGGGCAGAGCCCACCGCTCCCTACGCACCCCCGGTCAGCGCCGACCGGGACGCCCCCTCTGGGGCACCCGCCGAGAGCGACACCGACGACGAACACCAGCGCACCCCCGACGACGGCGAGGACCAGCTCACCGCCAAGGGGCTGCCCAAGCGCACCCCGAGGATCACCGCACCGACCGCCCGGGCCCCGCGCCAGCGGACCGGATCAGTGGACGCCGACGCCCTGCGCCGCAGGCTCGGCGGCTTCCGCCAGGGGGCGGTGGCCGGCTACCGCGACGCGGAGGCCGAGATCGCCGAGCAGACCGCCCAGAACCAGGCACCGTACGCAGGACAGACACACGCCGAAGAAGACACGGGGGGCACAGTCGAGGAGGCAAGCAGTTGACCGCGCCCAGTACCTTCGGACTGAGCAGTGAAGCCCGCAATCTGCACTGGCTGCTGACCAACCTGGTCGAGGAGGTGCCGGGCATCCAGTCCGTGGCCGTCGTCTCGTCCGACGGCCTGCTGCTGCTCTCCTCCGACCCGGGCCGCAACGAGGAGGCCAGGACCCAGCAGCAGCGCACCGGCCCCCGGGGCTCCGCCGCCGACCTCGCCACCATCGTCTCCGGCATCGGCAGCCTCACCGTCGGCGCCGCGAAGCTCATGGAGTACGGCGGCGTCAAGCACACCATGGTCGCCATGGACGAGGGCAGCCTGTTCGTCATGTCGATCAGCGACGGCTCACTGCTCGGCGTCCACGGCTCCGCCGACTGCGACATGAGCGTCGTGGCCTACCACATGGCCCTGTTCGTCGGCCGGGCCGGCCACGTGCTCACCCCCGAACTCCGCAGCGAGCTGAGGAAATCCCTGGAGACCGAGTCGACCGCGGCGGGGAGCAGCCGATGAGCAGCAGCAACGGTTCTCCGGCGCCGAAGGCGACCCGGCTGCCCATGCGCGGCGCCGACCGCAAACCCGCCCGCGTCCGCCCCTACTCCCTCACCGGCGGCCGTACCCGTTTCGGCCACGTCCTCCTCGTCGAGACCTTCGTCGCGGCGCTGGACGCCCCGGAGGAGCGCAAGGAACTGACGAACGGTACGCTCGCCACCCGCGGGATGCCGGAGATGCGGGCCATCGTCGAACTGTGCCGCCGTATGCGCACGGTGGCCGAGATCGCCGCGCTGCTGAAGATGCCGCTCGGCGTGGTCCGCGTCCTGCTGAGCGACCTCGCGGACCAGGGAAAGATCCGTGTGTACGGCACCGGAACCGGCCATGGCACGGGCCGTCCGGACCGCGCGCTGCTGGAAAGGGTGCTGAGTGGACTCCGCCGTCTCTGACGCCGCAGGCGTCTCCCCACTCGTCGAGCCCGACGACGACCTGAAGGCCTGGCAGACGGACCGCACCCGGGCCCCCATCGCCACGAAGATCGTCGTGGCCGGAGGCTTCGGCGTCGGCAAGACCACGCTGGTCGGCTCCGTCTCGGAGATCACGCCCCTGCAGACGGAGGCGCTGATGACCGAGGCGAGCGAGGAGACCGACGACCTCACCGCCACGCCGGAGAAGCAGACCACCACCGTGGCCATGGACTTCGGTCGCATCACGCTCGACGACGACCTCGTGCTGTACCTGTTCGGCACGCCGGGCCAGCAGCGGTTCTGGTTCATGTGGGACGACCTGGTGCGCGGCGCGATCGGCGCCGTCGTCATGGCCGACACCCGCCGGCTGAAGGACTGCTTCCCCGCGCTCGACTACTTCGAGAGCTGCGGGCTGCCGTACGTCGTCGCGGTCAACCACTTCGACGGCAGTGAGCTGTTCGAACCCGAGGACGTCCGCGAGGCCCTCACGATTCCCCCGCACATACCTGTCATGATCATGGATGCGCGGCGCCGGATCTCGGTCATCGAGACCCTCCTCGCCCTCGTGGCCCACGCGCTCGAGGAGACCCCGGAGTAGTCCCCGAGCGGTCCCGAGTGGTCCCGGGTCCCGAGTGGTCCCGGGTCCCGAGCGGTCCCGAGCAGCCCCCTGTAGTTCACCTAGGAGACGTTCCGCATGCGGAAGATACTCGTCGTAGGGGCCGGCCAGTCCGGCCTCCAGCTCGCCCTCGGCCTCCAGTCGCACGGCTACGAGGTCACCCTGATGTCGAACCGGACCGCGGACGAGATCCGCTCCGGCCGGGTCATGTCCACGCAGTGCATGTTCGACACCGCCCTGCAGCACGAGCGCGATCTCCAGCTGAACTTCTGGGAGTCCCAGGCCCCGAAGATCGAGGGACTCGGCGTCTCGGTGGCGGCCCCCGGCTCCTGGGCCGAGGGCCCCGCGGCCCGCGCCATCGACTGGGTGGGCCGGCTCGACGGGTACGCACAGTCCGTCGACCAGCGCGTGAAGATGGCCGGCTGGATGGAGACCTTCGCCCAGCGCGGCGGCCAGCTCGTCATCCACGGCGCCGCCGTCTCCGACCTCGACTACTTCTCCCGTACCTACGACCTCGTCCTCGTCTCGGCCGGCAAGGGCGAGCTGGTGTCGATGTTCGAGCGGGACGCGGCGAAGTCCCCCTACAACGAGCCGCAGCGCGCCCTCGCCGTGGCCTACGTCCACGGCCTCGGCCCGCGCCCGGAGCACCCGGAGTACGACGCGGTCCGCTGCAACCTCGTGCCCGGCGTCGGCGAGCTGTTCGTGATGCCGACGTTCACCACCTCCGGCCGCGCCGACATCCTCTTCTGGGAGGGCATACCCGGCGGCCCGCTCGACGTCTTCAAGGGCGTCAAGGACCCGGCGGAGCACCTCTCCCTGACCCTGGAACTCATGGAGCGGTACACCCCCTGGGAGTACGCCCGCGCGACCAAGGTCGAGCTGACCGACGCCGGCGGCACGCTGTCCGGCCGCTACGCGCCCACCGTGCGCAAGCCCATCGGCCGGCTGCCCTCCGGCGGCCTCGTCCTCGGCGTGGCCGACGTCGTCGTCGCCAACGACCCGATCACCGGCCAGGGCTCCAACTCCGCGTCCAAGTGCGCCGCGGCCTACCTCGCCTCGATCCTGGAGCACGGGGACCGGCCCTTCGACGAGGCGTGGATGCAGGCCACCTTCGAGCGGTACTGGGCCACCGCGCAGCACGTCACCAAGTGGACCAACGCGATGCTGGCGCCGCCGCCCGAGCACATCCTCAACCTCATCGGCGCGGCCGGGCAGCTCCAG
The DNA here is from genome assembly GCF_014656055.1 of Streptomyces griseosporeus. Taxonomy (GTDB): domain Bacteria; phylum Actinomycetota; class Actinomycetes; order Streptomycetales; family Streptomycetaceae; genus Streptomyces; species Streptomyces griseosporeus. Next base: position 463,751 of record NZ_BNBR01000003.1, on the reverse strand, counting down.
CCGGTGGCGGATCGGTTCGCCAACGGGTTCGACAACCCCGCCGACTTCGAGGAGTACTTCTACGAGCCGGAGAAGGCGGAGGCCTATCTGGCGTCCGTGGCGGGTGCCGGGGCCGGTGCCGGTGCCTGAGCGGGTGTAGGTGCCTGACCCGGTGCCGGCGCAGGCGCCGGTGACTTGGCCGGGGCGTGGCCGGTGGCGGGGGAGCTGTCCGGTCGTACCGCCCCGAGGATCGGGTAGGCCGCGATGGGGGAGCGTTTGATCCGCTCCCCCGTGCGCGGGGCCTGGATCACCGTCCCCCCGCCCGCGTAGATCGCCACGTGCGTCGCCTCCGGGAAGTACAGCACCAGATCCCCCGGGCGCAGCTCGCGCAGCGGAATGTGCGGCAGCCGCGCCCACTGCTCCTGGCTGGTGCGGGGGATGGGCGCCCCCGCCGCCGCCCACGCCTGTTCCGTCAGGCCCGAGCAGTCGTACGACGCCGGGCCCTCCGCGCCCCACTCGTACGGCTTCCCGAGCTGCCGCTCGGCATAGCGCAGCGCCCGGTCGCCCCGGTCGGAGGGCTTGGCGTCGTCGGCGGCCAGCGCCCCGGACGCGGTCAGCTTCCGCTGGGCCTCGTCGACCTCGGTGCGCTCCAGCTCGGCCAGCTCGGTGAGCTGGTCCGCGGTGAGCGAGGCGAGCAGCTCCTCCACCTCGTGCAACCGCCTCTGTACGTCGTCGCGCTGCTTCTTCTGCCGTGCGGCGAGCGTGAGCTGGTCGTCCAGCGCCTTGCGGGCCGCGCGCGCCAGGTCCCGGCTGCGGCGTTCGCCGGCCGTCAGCCGTGCCACCGTCTCGGCCCGCTCCCGGGCCACCCTGCCGATCACATGCCCCTCGTCCAGGGCCTGCTGGGGGTCGCGGGCCAGCAGCAGCCGTACGTACGGGGAGAGGGTGCCGGCGCTCTGGTACTGCTGCCGGGCCAGCCGCCCCGCGGCGCCCCGGCTGTCGTGCAGACCGAGGCGGGCGCGGGCGAGCGCGGCGTCGAGCCGGTCCGCCTCCGCGCGGCGTTTCTTCAGCTCCTCCTCGGTCGCGTTGTACGTCTCCGTGGCCCGCTCGGCCTCCCGGTACAGCCGCTGAAGGTCCGTCAGCAGCTGTGCCGTGGACCGTTCACCGCCGTCCGGCTGCGGTACGGCCGCGGCGGGGACGGCCGCGGACAGGGGCAGGAGTACGAGCTGGGCGGCCGTCGCTGCCGTGCAGACCAGACGTACGAGGCGGCCGGGCAAGCTTCCTGACACGTCATCACCTCCGGTGTGGGCGGTGGGTTCCGCTCCGCACCGTGAGCATCAGGGCGCCGGGCCGATCCCGCGCGGCGGGCGTGCGCGGTTCGGCGCAACCGTGTCACTCGTTCGGTTCGGTGGGCGCCGGCGTGCGCGACCAGGGCCACCTCGGGCCGCGATGCGTCTCGCCCTCCGGGTCGTACGCGTACTTCCACCCCTGGGGCAGGCCGAGCCGCTTGCTGTGCCCCCGGGGCACGCGGCGGTAGACCAGGACCGTCGGGGGGCCGCCGGCCGGGTCCGGGACGGGGATGCGGTACGTCTTCGGGGGGTGACCGGTCGGGCCCAGCAGGACGGGGAGGACACGGCCGTCCATGGGGCCGCCCTCGAAGGGGGTGTCTTCGCTCTTCACGTCATCAGTGTCGGTGGTCGGCCCGTGCCGGCGTTCACGGGCCGTCGGCCGTGGCCGACATGTCGGCGATCACCGCGGCCGTCTGGGGGTCGCGGGCGGCGGTCACACCGAGGACGGCGACGAACTGTTCCACCAGCCAGTCCCGCAGCTCGTCGGCCGGGGGCTGCTTGTCCTCGTCCAGCCAGATCAGCGACGCCGCCTCCACCGCTGTGATCCACATCCGTACGGTCATCCGGAGGCGGGGGCCGGGGGACGCGACCTGGAGGTGGCTGAGGATGTGCTCGGCGGCGGCACGGCGCACCCCGTCGACGATCGCGCTCGTCCGGGACGTCTCCACGACGCTGCCGCCCTGGAGGAGGGCGCTGAAGCCGGCGTCGTGCTGGTCGACGAAGGCCAGGTAGCGGTCGAGGGCGCGGGAGAGGCGGGGGAGGAGGGGGCCGGTGCGGGGCTCGTCGAAGCAGTGCTGGAGCTCTTCCGCGGCGGAGCGGAGGGCGGCCTCGTACAACTGCTGCTTGCCTCCGGGGAAGTAGCGGTACACGAGGGGGCGGGAGACGCCGGCCGCCTCCGCGACGTCGTCCAGGGAGACCTCTTCCGGCGCCCGGTGCGCGAACAGACCGAGGGCGGCGGCGAGCAGCTGACTGCGACGCTCCTCGACACTGAGGCGGCGGTAGGCGGGGGTGGGGGCGGAGGGGGCCATGCTGGGCAGGGTAGCCCGTGCGGGTGCCTGCGGCGGCCTGTGCGGGTGGGTGGGGGCTGGTCGCGCAGTTCCCCGCGCCCCTATATGCCTGGCGGCGGCCCGTTTCTGTGGGTGGGTGGCTGGTGTAGCGCCTACGGCAGGTGGTGGGGTCGGGGCCGCGCCGGGGGGTATCCGTCCTCGGTGCGCCGCTGGGTACGGTCAAATTCGTGCCGTCTGTTTCCGGCGCCCGCTGCGGGCGGACACCCCCCGACACGTCCCCTTCCCGCCGTCGGCGGCTCTCCCACTCAGCCGACTTAGCTGCGGGCAGTCGTGCCGCTGGGGCGGCACGGGTGGGCGCAGCGGCACCCCGTCGCGCCGGGTTGCGCCTCCCACCCCCGCCCAGCAGCAGTGCCGGGCACCTGTCATCCCGGCCTGTGCTCACGCCCCGTACACCCCAAGCCGCCCGCAGGGGCTACGCCAGCAACCCCGACGACTTCCACAGCCGTCGCCCGACACCCCGCAGGACACCGATGTCGTCCAGGAAGTCCGTCAACCGCTTCGCACCGTTCTGCATGACCTCCCGCCGATGCCCGCTCGCCTTCACCTGCGCCATCGCCTCCCGCTTGTCCAGCCCCACGTTCGTGTACACCTCGGGGTTGATGAAGGCGACGGAGAAGACCCGGGCGAACTCACCGGACGTCACGCGCGTGAACTCCTGCGACCACTTCGGCGCGGTCAGCATCTGGCGGCGCAGCTCCTCACGGGCGTACCGCACGTGCCGTGCCTCCTCCACGACGTGGATGCGCGTCACGCCCCGGATCAGCGGCTGCACCCGCTCGTCGGGGAAGGTCAGCCGCTGCATCCAGTCGAGGACCTCCTCACCGAGCAGCGTGGCGGTGAAGGAGCCCGGCGTCGTCGAGATCGTCTTGAACAGGCGGCCCAGGTTCTGGTGGACGCGGCTGACCGGGTACCACGGGGTCCCGCCCCGGGAGATCACCCGCGCGAACATCTTCGAGTGCCGGCACTCGTCCTCGATCTCGGTGAGCGCATAGCGGACGTGCGCGCTCGTCGCCGCCTTGTCGTAGATGTGGCGGACCAGCAGCTGCATCAGGATCAGCTCGAACCAGATGCCCAGCGAGGCCAGCGCCGCCGCCTCGTGCTGCGACAGCAGGATCCGCTGCTCCTCGCTCATCCGCTTCCACAACGGCGTGTCGTACAGCGACACCAGCTCCGGCGGCCAGAACCACTTGCCCTCCTCGAAGGGCGCGTCCCAGTCCAGTTCCTTGTCCGGGTCGAAGGAGTGCTTGGCGGAGGAGGCGAGGAGGCGTTCGGCCACCTGTTCGCGGTCCTTGAGCAGGCCGAGCGCGTCGCGCAACCCGTCCAGCGCGTCGGCTTCCGTCAGGGTCGTCATGGCTGATCCACCTCGTCGTACGGGGGAATGTCGGAAAGAGGCAAGTCCCTCGGGGCCCAGCGGGGTTACCCACCGGTCATCTCTCTTATGAGACTGCTTGTCAGCAAGACCGTCAATCCCCCGCGCGGGACTTTGTTGACCCGGGAAGCGGTGCGTGTGAGCCTGCGGGGCATGCCGACCTACGACCTGTACGCCGACCACCCCGGCGACCCCCACTGGGAGGTGCCCGCGAGCGGCGCGGCCCGCTTCGGGTGGGAGTACGACGACGGACGCGAGCGCCTCCTCGCCCTCTACCAGAAGGGCAAGGACAAACAGTGGGACGGCGCCCGGCGCATCGACTGGGACATCGAGGTCGATCCGTACGATCCGCTCGGCACGCCGGACGAGGCCATGTCCGTGTACGGGACCCGGTACTGGGACAAGTTCGGCGACCGGGAGCGGGCCGAGCTGCGCCGGCACTACGCCTCCTGGCAGTTCAGCCAGTTCCTGCACGGCGAGCAGGGCGCCATGATCTGCGCGGCGCGGATCGTGGAGTCCGTGCCGGACCTGGACGCGAAGTTCTACTCCGCCACCCAGGTCATGGACGAGGCCCGGCACGCCGAGATCTACGGCCGCTTCCTGCACGAGAAGATCGGCCTGCTCTACCCGATCAACGACAATCTGCAGGCCCTGCTCGGCGACACGCTGCGCGACAGCCGCTGGGACATGCCCTACCTAGGGATGCAGGTGCTCATCGAGGGACTGGCGCTGGCCGCCTTCGGCATGATCCGCGACACGACGAACAAACCGCTTCCGAAGCAGATCCTCGCCTACGTGATGCAGGACGAGGCCCGGCACGTCGCCTTCGGGCGGATGGCCCTGCGCGACTACTACCGCCAGCTCACCGACGCCGAACTGCGCGAGCGCGAGGAGTTCGTCATCGAGGGCTGCTACCTCATGCGCGACCGGCTGCGCGGCACCGAGGTCCTGGAGAACTTCGGCATACCCAAGGCGGACGCCGAGGCCCTCAGCGAGCAGTCCGAGTTCCTCGCCCTCTTCCGCAAGCTGCTCTTCTCGCGGATCGTGCCCTGCGTGAAGGACATCGGCCTGTGGGGACCGCGCCTGCAGAGCGCCTACGCCGACCTGGGCGTCTTCGAGCTGGGCGACTCCGACCTGGACCTGCTGATGACCCAGGACGAGGAGATCGCCGAGAAGCTGGACGCGGAGCGGTTCGCGGCGGAGGAGCGGGAGCGGGTGGCCGAGGTGGCCCAGGCCGTCGAGGCCGGTGCCGACGACTCCTGACCGGCCGCCCCGGCCGGGGCCGTCACGACCGCAGTACGGCCTCCATCACCGCCCGCGCGATCGGCGCCGCGTCCCCGCCGCCGCTGATCTCCCCCCGGTCGGCGGCGGCGTCCTCCACCACGACCGCCACCGCCACCGACGGCTCCACGTCCCCAGCGCCCTTCGCCCAGGAGACGAACCAGGCGTACGGCGTCCCGGAGTTGCCCAGCCCGTGCTGCGCGGTGCCCGTCTTGCCACCCACGACCGCGCCAGGGATCGCCGCGTTGGTGCCCGTGCCCTCGCGCACGACGTCCGTCATCAGTTCGCGCAGGCGGTACGCGGTGGAGGGGTACATGACCTGCCGGGCGGGGCGGGAGCCGGCCGCGCCCACCGTGGCGCCGTTCGCCCGCGTGGTCCGCTCCACCAGGTACGGCGCCCGCAGCTGGCCGCCGTTGGCGACCGCCGCCGCCACCATCGCCATCTGCAGCGGCGTCGCACGGGTGTTGTACTGCCCGATCGACGACAGCGCCAGCTGCGCCTTGTCCACGCTGGTGTCGAAGGTGCTCTGCGCGACCGAGAACGGGATCCGTACGCCCGTGTCGTTGAAGCCGAAGCTCTGGGCCGTCGCCACCATCGCCTCCGCCCCCACCCGGACGCCCAGCTTCGCGAACACCGTGTTGCACGACCACATGAACGCGTCCCGCAGCGGCGCGTCCGCGCAGCCCTCGCCCTCGTTGGTCAGGCTCGTCGTCGTCCCCGGCAGCCGGTACGGGTCCGGCGAGTCGGTCGGCGCGTCCAGGTCCGTGACCACGCCGGCGTCCAGCGCCGCCGCCGCGGTGACCACCTTGAACGTCGACCCCGGCGGATACGTCTGCCGCACCGCCCGGTTCAGCATCGGCTTGTCCGGGTCCGCGTTCAGCCGCGCCCACGCCCGCTCCACCGACCGCCCGTTGCCCGACAGCAGCGACGGGTCGTACGACGGCGCCGACACCAGCGCCAGGATGCGGCCCGTCGCCGGCTCGATCGCGGCCACCGCGCCCTTGCGGCCCGCCAGCCCCGCGTACGCCGCCCGCTGCGCGGCCCGGTTCAGCGTCGTGACCACGTCACCGCCGGCGGCCCGGCCCCGGGTCAGGTCGTTCAGCAGCGGGAACGCCGTCAGCAGCGGGTCGGTGCCGGCGAGCACCCCGTCCTCGGTGTGCTCCAGCAGCGTCGTGCCGTAGACCTGCGAGGCGAAGCCGGTGACCGGCGCGTACAACGGGCCGTCGGTGTAGGTGCGCTCGTAACGCAGCTGCTCGCCGGTGTCCTTCGAGCCGGTGACCGGCCGGCCGTCGACCAGGATGTCGCCGCGGGGCTGGCCGTAGCGGGCGATGGTGGGGCGCCGGTTGGCCGGGTTGTCGTCGTAGGAGCCGGACTGCACGACCTGCACCCGGGCCGCGTTGACCAGCAGCGCGGCCAGCAGCAGGGCGCAGAAGACGGCGGCGTAGCGGATGTACCGGGTCACGGGGCCACCTGCCCGTCGTACTGGCGGCGGGCCGAGTGGCTGACCCGGATCAGCAGCGCGACGATCGCCCAGTTGGTGACCACGGAGGAGCCGCCCTGCGCGAGGAACGGCATCGCCATGCCGGTCAGCGGGATCAGCCCAGTGACGCCCCCCGCGATGACGAACACCTGCAACGCGATGATCGACGCCAGTCCGACCGCGAGCAGTCGGCCGAACGGCTCGCGCAGCGACAGGCCCGCCCGGTAGCCACGCTCCACCAGCAGCCCGTACAGCAGGAAGATCGCCGACAGCCCCGCCAGGCCCAGCTCCTCACCGGCCGTGGCCAGGATGAAGTCCGACTTCGCGGCGAACCCGATGAGGACCGAGTGGCCGAGCCCCAGACCGGTGCCGAGCATCCCGCCCGCGGCGAACGCGAACAGCGACTGCGCCAGCTGGTTGGGTCCCTGACCCGCCTCGATGGACGCGAAGGGGTGCAGCCAGTCCTCCACGCGCGCGTGCACATGCGGTTCCAGCCGTCCGACGGCGACCGCGCCGAGCGCGGCGAGCAGCAGGCCGACGGCGATCCAGCCGGTGCGCCCGGTGGCGACGTAGAGGAGCACGACGAACAGCCCGAAGAAGAGCAGCGAGGTGCCGAGGTCCCGCTCCAGGACCAGCACACCGACGCTCACCAGCCACACGGTGACGATCGGGCCGAGCACCCGCCCCGTCGGCAGCTGCACCCCCCACACCCTGCGGCCCGCGTAGGCCAGCGCGTTGCGGTTGGCGGCCAGGTAGGCGGCGAAGAAGACGGCGAGCAGCACCTTCGCGAACTCGCCCGGCTGGATGGAGAACCCGGCGATCCGGATCCAGATCCGGGCACCGTTGACGGCCGGGAAGAGGATCGGCAGCGTCAGCAGGGCGAGCGCGGCGGCCACGCACACATAGCTGTAGCGTTGCAGGACGCGGTGATCGCGCAGCGCGGCGACGACGAACGCGAACAGCGCCACGCCGAGCGCCGACCACACCAGCTGCGTGGGCGCGGCCCGGTCGTTCGGGGTCTCCAGGTCCAGCCGGTAGATGAGCACCAGCCCCAGCCCGTTGAGCAGCACCGCGATCGGCAGCAGCAGCGGATCGGCGTACGGCGCCCGCCACCGCACGGCCAGATGGGCGAGCAGCGCGAGCAGACCGAGCCCGGCGCCGTAACCGAAGGCGCCGGGCGGGAGGGTGCCGGTGCGGGCGAGACCGACGGCGCAGTAGCCGCACACCGACAGCAGCACGGCGACGACGAGGAGCGCGAGTTCGACGCCACGGCGCCGGGGGAGGCGGACCGCGGGAGCGGGGGCGTCGGCCGCCGCGACGGCGGTTCGGGTTCCGGCCTTGGTCATGTCCGGAACTTACCCAAATGTCTCAGCACCAGCGGGGTTCCGCACCGAGGGTGCGGATGTAGAAGGCCGAGCCCCACGCCCAGGTGCCGTCGGTGAGCAGGTACCAGCGGCGGTCGCCGTTGACGCTCTGGCCCTGCGTCTGGCAGAAGATGTTCACGACCTCACCGCGGTGGGCGGTACGGATGACCTGGCTCCCGCGGTTGGGCGCACTGCGCAGCAGCAGCGTGCTCGCGGTGACGACGCCCCGGGAAGTACGGGAGTTGCCGTGCTCGCCGTGCTCGCTGTTCTGTCCGTGCTCCTTCCACTCCCCTCCCTCGCCCCCGCCGCCGCCCCCTTGGAACTGGCCGGCCTGGGAGTCCTGGCCAGCCTGGGAGGCCTGGGGGTCGCTGCCCCACTCGTCGTCCGCAACGGCGGGAGTGACGAGAACGGCACCGACCAGGGCACCACCGGCACCGGCTATGGCAAGACGCGTGAGGACGGAGCGCAGGGACATGGCGTTACCTCCAGGAGGGGGCAGAGGTGTCAAAGCTGACTAATCGCCACATTAGGGGTGGGGGTTGGGGTGTGCGCGTGGCGTTGGGCCATCGGGGGTGGGGAGGGTGGAGCGGTGACGGGGTGGGGGGAGTGCTGACGGGGGTGCAGGGGGCGGAGCCCCCGCTGGGGTCCGGGGCGGAGCCCCGTGGCGGTGCCTCTTTTTCCGACCGAGTCGGGTGGGTGGGTGGGAAACGGGGGGTGCAGGGGGCGAAGCCCCCGCGGGGGGTCCGGGGCGGAGCCCCGTGGCGGTGCCTGTTGGGCCGACCGAGACGGGCGGGCGGGTGGGAAACACGGGGTCCGGGGCGAAGCCCCGCGACGGCACCTCCACCGACGGCACCCCACCGACCGCGCCCCCTCACCCCCCGTCAACCGCCGGCGCCTCCACAGGCAACGTAAGCCGAGCAACCGCACCCCCATCAGCAGCGTTGGCAAACGTCAGCCGCGCCCCCAACACCTCCGCCTGCCCCACGGCGATGGTCAGCCCCAGCCCATGCCCCTTCGCCCCACCCTCCGTACGGAACCGCTGCGGCCCGTGCGCGACGAGATACTCCGGATACCCGTCCCCATGGTCCCGCACGGTCACCGAGGGCCCGTCCACGGTCACCACCACCGGCCCCCGCCCATGCCGGTGCGCGTTGGCGACGAGATTGCCGAGCACCCGCTCCAGCCGACGCCGATCGGTCTCGACCCGCGCGTCACGCACGACGACGACCTCCGTCCGGGTCCCCGACGCCCGTACCACCCGCTCGGCCAGCGCCCCCAGCTCCTCGCTGTCCACGTCCAGCCGTTCCCGCCCGGTGTCCAGCCGGGAGATCTCCAGCAGGTCCTCGGTGAGGGTGCGCAGCGCCGCGACCCGGTCGCGCACCAGCTCCGTCGGCCGCCCCGGCGGCAGCAGCTCGGCCGCGGCGTGCAGCCCGGTCAGCGGCGTACGCAGCTCGTGGGCCACGTCCGCGGTGAACCGCTGCTCGGCGAGCAGCTTGCTCTGCAGCGAGGAGGCCATGGAGTCCAGCGCGGCGGCCACGGCGGCCACCTCGTCCTGCGGCCGGTCGGGATCCCGGGTCCGCGGATCGTCCACCCGGGCGTCGAGGTCACCGCCGCTGATCCGCCGCGCGACCTGCGCGGTGGCGTGCAGCCGCCGGGTCACCCGGGTCACCGCGAACGCCCCCACGAGCAGCGTCGCCCCGATCGCGAGGGCCGAGGACCACAGGATGGCGCTGTCCAGGGCCTCGATGGTGCGGGCCTGCTGGGCGTAGTCGACGTGGACGGCGATGGTCCGTCCGTGGTCCACCGGGCCGGCCGCCCACATGACGGGCCGTCCGCGGTGCTCGGCGACGACCGTGCCCCGGTCCCCGCCCACGGCCAGCGCCCGCAGGGACGCGGGCAGCCCGGGGGGATCGATGCCGGAGCCGGGAAAGAGGGGGTCGCCGGCCTCGTACGCCTCCGTGGCGTCCGCCAGCCGGTCCAGCGCGAGCTCGCGGGCCTGCCCGACGGTCTGGTCGGTCACCTGCACATGGACCAGTACGCCGAGCAGCGCGGCGAGCGCACAGCACATGACCGTGATGAACAGCGCCGCCTTGGCCGCGAGCGTCCCGGCCCACTGGGGCAGCGCGGGCCGTCTCACTGCGCCCCCGAAGCGCTGGACGACGCAGACCCGGAAACGCCGGCCGAACCCGACGGCGACGGCGACGGCGAAGGCGACGGCGACGGCGACCGAGAAGGCACCCGAGACGGCCCCCCGGTCCGCAGCATCTCGTCATGCGTGAGCAGCATGGTCTTCTGATCGGGATCCCACGTCCACTGCAGCCGGTAGTCGTACCCGGCGACATCCGACGGCGACCGGATGATCAGCGACCGCCCGGCCAGCTCGACCGCGCTCACCGCGTCGTCCCAGCTCATGACCAGCACCAGCCGGTGCTTCTCGACGGTGTACACGCGCACCGCCGTCAGCGGCCCGGGCAGCAGCCGGAACCCCAGCGCCAGCTCGTCGTGCCCGTCCCCGGTCAGGTCCCGGTAGTACGGCGTCAGCACCGGACACCGGCTCCGTTCACCGCCCGCCCCGCAGTCGGCCATCCGCGCGGCCGTCTCCCGGTACTGCGCCTTCGCCCCCCGGTAGTCCTTGGGGTGCGCCGCGATCTCGGCGCGGACGACGGCGACGGGGTCGACCCGGTGGATGTCGTCCCCGGGCACCGCGACCCCCTTGACCGCCTCGTGCTTGACCTCGTCGATGTCGAAGGCGGGCGTGGAGGCGGGCGGCAGCGACGGCCACAGCCGGACCGGCCCGTTCGCGGTCGGCGTCGCCCCGGCCCCGCGCAGCTCGCCGGTGTCACCGCAGGCCGTGGCGGTCGCCAGCAGCCCGGCGACGGCCAGGACGGCGAGAGCGGCACGCGAACGTCGGCTGCGGGGCACGGGGCTCCTGTGGTTCGTGGGGTACGACGGCCCCGTACACGATATTCGTAGGTAAGTCCTTTTTGCTGACCGACCGCGGCAGGCCCACCCCGACCGGCTGGTCGACGAAGCGGCCGACAGACCGACCGACCGGGCGACCGGTGGACCGACCGGCTGGCGAACCTACTCCGCCAGCTCCTCCAGCAGCCGCGCCGTCGGCAGCCCGGCCCGCAGGTACGCCACGAACAGCTCGTTGTGCAGGGCCCACGGCGAGCGACGGGACCGTATCAGCCGGATCGCCTCGTCGGGCGCGTGCCCCCGCCGGATCAGCGCGTGCGCGACGACCAGCGCCGACCGGTTGTACCCGTGCCAGCAGCGCACGAGCACCCGCCGCCCGCCGTCCAGCGCCTCGCACGCCGCCTCCGCGAGCCGGATCACGCCCGCCAGCTGGGTGCCGTCCAGCGGCCCGTCCGGGATGGGCCACACCTGGTGCTCCACCCCCGGGTCCGGCCCGTGCCCCGGCAGCCGCAGCAGCGTCTGCACCAGCTCGAACTCGTCCCGGACCACCGCGAACTCCACCTGCCCCGTGCGCCCCCGGAACTGGTGCCCGCCCATCCACAGGCCGGGCACGATCTCGTCCCAGGGACTGTCCGGGGCCGGTACGTCGGGTTGCTTCCTGCGGGTACGCAACCGCGCCTCCCCAACCGCCCGCCGCCGGCCACTGCGAAGCCCTCGAAGCCGCTCGAAGCCGTGCGACCTCCCTCGAAGTCCTCGAAGTCCTCAAAGTACTCGAAGCGCCTCGAAGTCCTTCCAAAGGTAGCCGCCTTCTTGCCCGTGCAGCACCCCGCCTGTTCCCATGGTCGAGGGGTGATGGTGCATGAGCCGACTGCGCGTCATACCGACCTGGCGGCACGGCCGCGAACGGCTGTACGTCTGCCGCACCGACGGCGGGAACGTCGCCTGGTACGACCGGGAGACCGCCCGGGTGAACCTGCTCAGCGAGGACCAGCGCGAGGAGGTGATGGCGGCGCTCGACCCCTTCCTCACCGGGCAGGTCACCGTGGGCCCGCCGCCCGTGCCGACCCCGGCGGAGCTGGCGCTGCTCGCCCTCCACCCGGACGACGACCTGGCGCCCAACCGCCCCGGCGAGGCCCTGCTCGTCGCCCTCGACCGCGACCCGGGCCCCGCCCACCGGCTGCGCCCCGACCCGCGCCGCCGCGCCCTCGCGGCCGAGCAGACCGTGGGGGAGGCCCTGGACGGGCTGGACGGCGCTGGCTGGCACGCCCTGCACTCCCTGCCGCTCCCGGGCGGCGACCGCATCCACCATCTGCTGATCGGCCCCGGCGGCCTGTTCGCCGTACACGCGCTGTACGCCCGTAAGCAGCGGGTCCGGGTCGCCGACCCCCTGGTGACGCTGGGCCGCCGCGAGGCCGGACCCCTGCTGCGCCGCGTCCGCGCCGACGCGGACCGCGCCTCCTACGCCCTGACCGCCGAGGTCCACCCGGTCCTGGCCCTGGTCGGCCCGGCGGACATCGGGTTCACCGCGCCGCCGCGCGAGGTCCGCGTCCTGCCCGACACGGACCTGCCGGCCTTGAGCCGCCTGGGCGGCGTACTGAAACCGGCGGACGTGGAGGCCCTGCACGGCATGGCCCGCGACCGGCACACCTGGGCGCGCCTCTGAGGCCACGGCACACCTCGCCGCGCCTCTGAGGCCACGGCCCGCCTGCGCGAGCCGGCCTACGGCAGCCGCCCCGCCCGCCCCTCGTCCAGCAGCGGCGCCAGCAGATCGCCGTAGTCCTGCAGCCGGGGGGCGAGGTCGGGCGCGGTGAAGGTCAGCTGGGCCGCGTCCCGGCAGTCCTCGATCTCCTCCCAGGTCACCGGCGCGGACACCCAGGGCCGGACGCGGGCGCGCAGCGTGTAGGGCGCGGCCGTGGTCTTGCGGGCCGCGTTCTGGCTCCAGTCGACGAAGACCTTCCCGGGCCGCAGGCTGCGCGTCATACGGTGCAGCGCGAGCCGCGGCATGGCCTTCTCCGCCTCCACCGCGAGCCGTTTGGCGTACTCCGACACCTGTTCGGAGGACGAGCCGCGCACCGCCGCCAGCAGGTGCAGCCCCTTGGACCCGGAGGTCTTCGCGTACGCCTCGATCCCGTCCGCCGCCAGCCGCTCCCGCAGCCACAGCGCGACCTCGCAGCACTCCACGACGGTCGCGGGCGCGCCCGGGTCGAGGTCGAAGACGATCCGGTCGGCCAGGTCCTGCGCCTGCACCACCCACTGGTGGGTGTGGAACTCGGTGACCAGGTTCGCCGCCCACATCAGGCTCGGCAGATCCTGGACGCACACCATCCGCGCCACCCCCGCCACCCGCCCCACCTCGGCGGTCGTGACCCAGTCGGGCGTACCCGGCGGAACGTTCTTGGCGAAGAACACCTGCCCGTCCGGGCCGTCCGGATAGCGCAGGAAGGAAACGGGCCGATCCCGCAGGTGGGGCAGGAGTGCCCCGGCGGTGGTGGCGTAGTAGTGCAGCACCTCGCCCTTGGTGAACCCGGTCGCCGGATACAGCACCTTCTCCAGGTTGCTCAGAGCGATCCGTCGCCCCTCCACCTCTGTGATCGGCGTCATACGATGAGAATCCCATGGAAGTCGTAACAAAACGGGACGAACCGACCGAAAGGATGTGCACGTGAGATCCATATGGAACGGCGCCATCTCGTTCGGCCTGGTCAGCATCCCGATCAAGCTCGTCAACGCCACCGAGAGCCACTCCATCTCCTTCCGCCAGATCCACACGGAGGACGGCGGCCGCATCCGCTACCGCAAGTTCTGCGAGCTGGAGGACCGCGAGGTCACCCAGTCGGAGATCGGCAAGGGGTACGAGGACGCGGACGGCTCGATCATCCCGATCACCGACGAGGACCTGTCCAGGCTGCCGCTGCCCACCGCGAAGACGATCGAGATCGTCGCCTTCGTGCCGGCCGACCGGATCGACCCGCTCCAGATGGACGCCGCGTACTACCTCGCCGCGAGCGGCGCGCCCGCAGCGAAGCCGTACACCCTGCTGCGCGAGGCCCTCAAACGCAGCAACAGGGTGGCGATCGCCAAGTACGCGCTGCGCGGCCGCGAGCGCCTCGGCATGCTGCGGGTGGTCGGCGACGCCATCGCCATGCACGGCCTGCTCTGGCCCGACGAGGTCCGCTCCCCGGAGGGCGTCGCCCCCGACGCCGGTGTCACCGTCCGGGACAAGGAGCTGGACCTGGCGGACGCCCTGATGGACACGCTCGGCGAGGTCGACCTGGACGACCTGCACGACGAGTACCGGGAGGCGGTGGAGGAGGTCATCGCCGCGAAGGTCGCAGGCCACGCCCCGCCCGAGGCCCCCGAGCCCGCCACGGGCGGCAAGGTCCTGGACCTGATGGCCGCCCTGGAGAACAGCGTCCGAGCGGCCCAGGAGTCCCGCGGCGAGACGGCGGGCGCCACCACGGCGGCCGCGAAGAAGACGCCCGCGAAGAAGACGGCGGCGTCGGAGAAGAAGCCGGCGGCGAAGAGCGCGGCGAAGAAGACCCCGGCGAAGACGACGGCCAAGAGCACGGCGAAGAAGTCGACGACGAAGAAGACGGCGGCTTCGGCGAAGAAGACGGCGCCCCGCAAACGCTCCGCCTGACCACCGAGTCCGGTCCCGGACCGAACTCGGCGATCGTCACACCCGCCGCAGCGCCAGTACGGCGTTGTGCCCGCCGAACCCGAAGGAGTTGCTGAGCACGAGATCCCCGTCGTCCGGCAGCTCCCGGGGCCCGCCGGTCACGACCTCCACCCCCAGCTCCCGTATGTCGTCGTCGACCTCCGCGCAGCCCACGGTCGGCGGGATCAGCCGGCGGTGCAGCGTGAGGACGGCGGCGACCGCCTCCACCCCGCCCGCGGCGCCCTGCAGATGCCCGAGGTGCCCCTTGAGCGCGGTCACCGGAACGGCCCGCTCCCCGAACACCCCGCGCAGCGCGGCGGCCTCGGCGAGATCGCCCTCGGTGGTGGCGGTGGCGTGCGCGTTGACGTGGACGACGTCCACGAGATGCCCGCCGGCGTCCCGCACCGCTCCGCGCAGCGCCCTCGCCACTCCCTTCCCGCTCGGATCCGGCGCCGCCATGTGATGCGCGTCGGCGGACAGCCCCCACCCCGCGGCCTCGCAGTAGATCCGCGCCCCCCGGGCCAGCGCGTGCTCCTCGGCCTCCAGCACGAGCACGCCGGCCCCCTCCCCGTTCACGAACCCGTCCCGGTCCTTGGCGAACGGCCGCGACGGCGACAGCGCGCCCTCGACCCCGTGCTGCGACAACGCCCGCATGGCGGCGAAGGAGGCCATGATCGCCGGAGTGACGACCGCCTCGGCGCCCCCGGCGAGGGCGACGTCGACCCGCCCGTACCGGATCCGGTCGATGGCCTCCCCGATCGCCTCGGTACCGGAGGCGCAGGCACTGGTCACGGTCCGCGCCTCGCCGGTGATGTGCAGGTCGAGAGAGACCTGGGAGGCGGCCTGGGACGGCACGGTCATGGGCGTGGTGAGCGGCGGCACACCCCGCGGCCCCCGCTCCCGCAGCCGCCGGTCCCCGCCCACGAGCACGGAGGCGTCCCCGAGAATGGCCCCGAGACTCACCCCGACCCGCTCGGGCGCAACGCCGGCAGCCTC
The DNA here is from genome assembly GCF_014656055.1 of Streptomyces griseosporeus. GTDB lineage: Bacteria > Actinomycetota > Actinomycetes > Streptomycetales > Streptomycetaceae > Streptomyces > Streptomyces griseosporeus. The sequence continues at coordinate 448,292 of NZ_BNBR01000003.1, read as the reverse complement.
GGTCCCACCCGCCTCGAACCCGGCGTCCCCCCAGGCCTCCCGAGCCGCGAGCACGGCGAACTGCGCGGCCCGGTTCATCCGCCGAGCGGCGGTACGGTCCAGCAACGAGACGGGATCCACGGGAACGGTCCCCGCCACCCGCACCGGCAGCCCCTCGAACTCTTCCCCCTCCAACTCCCGTATCCCATGCCGCCCTTCAACGAGCCCCTCCCACAACTCCCCGACGCCCACGCCCAGCGGCGTGACGGCCCCGAGCCCGGTGACGACGACCCGCCGCGCCCGCGGCACGGACGCCCCGCCGGCGTCGGGCCGCGGCAGATACCGCACGACGACCCCGTCCTCCTCGGCCCGCCGAGCCCACTCCCGCACATCACCGTCGGATGCAGATCCCGCATCACTCCCATCGAGATCCCGGTGCCACACCCCCCACCGCCGCACGTACGTCACCTCGACGGCACCCGGGTCGACGACCCGAAGCACACGCACCCGATCCCCGTCCCGGAACGTCACCGCCGCCAACTCCTCCGTCTCCAGCAGCGGAACACTCTCCGGATCGACCCGCCGCCCCCCGACGACGACCCGCTCCTCCCGCCCGACAACGAGCTCCCGCTCGGACCCCCCGAGCACGGGCCGGTACACCACCCGAATCGCCTCGGGCGACTCGGGAACGGTGTGCACGACCACATACCACCGCGACAGCTCGGCGTCCTCGGCGGACAGGGCGAGCAGATCACCGGGCACGACTTCCCCGGCACTGACGGCATGAGGACGGATCGGCACTTCGGGAACAGGGAACGAAGAGGACATACCTGACAGCCTCCTTGAGGCCCGAACGGTCACACAGCGGACGAACCGAGTGAACCGACCAAACCAGAAAAACGCCACGGTTGAACAAACAACCTGTCCGATATAGCCCGAACTGTCCGGGGAGCGGCTTTCCTGACACCCACTCAACCCCGATAAACAAGCCCACACTTACCCATGAGTCGCATTTCCTGTGCAAAAGGTCACGTCGGGACGCTTCTGACCCGAATGAAGGAGCCCTCTGGAACCGGCGGAAACGCCGCTGAGGCACCACGTCTAAGCGTTGTGCGACGCAGCTGCTAACTGACCCCGTCGCCCGATCCGCTGCGCTCGCGGGATCCGGCGCCCACACGGTGGCGCGGCACTACTTCTCACCCATGGCGCACGACGCAACCTGATGAGGGACTTCCGGTACGGACGCCTCCTGGCACGAGGTCCGGAATCCGGAAGCGGGGGGCGACGCACCCTGACTCCCGACTCACCTTCCGCGGCGAGTCGTTCACGATGATCCGCAAACACCAAGGCGCCAATGGCGCCTGCGATGCGCTACGTCTGCTTTCTGACCAGTTCGCATGCTGCGAGGGAAGATCTGTCAGGCGAACTCGTACCCCGGCCACTCGCCTGATGCCCCGAGTGTGACGAGGGCGTGTCCGCGGTGCAGACGACATGGCGCAACGGCCGCCGGGTAGGCAAGTACAAGCAGCAGTACGACTACCGCTGCCCCAACACCGCCTAACGCCACGCCTTGGTGGAGCCGTACGTGCGCCCGGCCGCGTCCATCATCGACTGGCGGAACCTGGGGGTGCGGATCGGCGACCGACCCGCGCACGGACTGCGGCCGCTCCCGGCGAACAGAGTCAAGCGCATCCGAGCCAGGCTCAGCCTGCTCGGCAGTGAGCGGATGCTGCTTGCAGTCAACCATTGCGGACACGACGGCCGCGCCTGCCCGCCGACAGCGCCCCGCTCGCCGCCCGCACCCTGAGCATCGGGGATGGGGTGCTGGTTCCGCCAGGCGGGACGTGCAGCCGACACACACGGGTGAGCCGATGCGGACCCAGCTGGCCAACCCCAAGGGATTCGAGGCCCTGCTGACTCCGCCGCAGGCCGATGACTCGTTCAGCGTCACCCTGCGCCGCAACGCCACCGCCCGCACGGCCTCCACCTCGGTCGACACGGTCACCGGGCAGGGACGGTATCACTGGCTGGTCATCTCCTACCGCATCGCAGGCACCAAGTCGGCCGGCGAGCCGCTGCACACACTCGGCACGAAGGACTCCGCTGCCCTGCGATGGGCTAGCTGCTGTGACACTGGCTCTGGTGGAGCAGGTACCGAAAATGCCGCTGCCGGAGGCGTTGCGTCTCTCCTTTCGGTGGGCGGTCATTCCAAAGAACGCCGAGCTTGACCCGCCGGAGTAACTTGAAGACGCCTACGGGTGATCTCCAAAAAGCCCCGTCTCCTCGGTGGAAGATCTGAAGATTCTTCGTGATCTTCAGTATCGGATCTCCAACAAACTCGATCTCGATGGCGTCCCTGCAGCGGGGGAAACCACCCTCGGCGTTGGCGCGCGTTCAACACCGCAGTTGAACACGCCATCGAGCGCAAACTTTGAAGAAGAACCCACTCACCGCCATCAAGAGGGTGAGGAGTTCTTCATCGGACCGTGTGGATCCCCATCTTCTCGTGAACAAGACGCCGACTGCTCAACTCCTCGCTGTGGTCTCCTACGTCCGGACATGGGACCGCAAGAAGGGCTGGCGCCTCGTGGGCTTCTACGCGGTCATGTACTTCGCGGCCCTCCGCCCGAGTGAGGCTGCAGGTCTCAAGAAGACGGATTGCTTCCTCCCAAAGAACGGGTGGGGCGTTCTGACACTCCACGAGACGAACCCTGTATCGGGCAAGCAGTGGACGGACAGCGGAGAGCGCCACGATAAGCGTGGCCTCAAGTCGAGGGAGGCCACGGAAGACCGGCCAATCCCGATCTCCCCACCACTCGTGGCCATGCTCCGCGCTCATCTGAAGGAGTTCGGTACAGCCAAGGACGGGCGGTTCTTCAAGATGGAGCGGGGCGGTCTCGTGGTCAGCAGCACCTATTGACGGGTATGGCGGGACGCTCGCGGGTATGCCCTTCCGTCGGAACTCCAGGCAAAAACAGCGGCAGCGGATACGTACAAGCGTCGCCGTCGCGGATTCAATACAGCCATGGAGTACGCGATTCAGGAGGGATACCTAGAAAGGAATCCGCTGGCGGGAGTGAAGCGGCCCACCTCTAATGGGGGCGATGCCGTCGATCCGCGGGTCCTGGTCAATGAGTTGCAGGGAAGGCAGCTACTTACGGCCGTCTCGTATGTCGGCTCCGTGCACCGCAACCGGGGGCGGCGCCTTGTGGCGTTCTTCGGCTGCATCCTGTACGCGGCGATGCGTCCGGCAGAAGTGGTCGGTCTCAGGCTCTCTGACTGCCATCTCCCCGAAAAGGGATGGGGGACACTCACTCTCTGGGAGACCCGCCCGATCTCCGGCAAGAAATGGACCGACTCAGGCGAGCGGCACGATACGCGGGGGTTGAAGTCACGGGAGCCTGGCACGGACCGGCCGGTGCCGATTCCGCCCGTGCTCGTGGCGATGCTCCGAGCACACCTGAAGGAGTTCGGCACCGCCAAAGACGGGCGGCTCTTCCCCAACGAACGGGGGGACCTGCTCGGCACCTCTAGCTACTGGCGCGTGTGGCAGGAGGCCAGGCCACTGGCTCTCCCACCAGACAAGGTGGCCTCTCCCTTGGCGCGAAAGCCCTATCACCTCCGGGCCACATGTATCACCAACTGGCTTCGTGCCGGGCTCCCTGTAGCCGAGGTTGCCCGGCGCGCCGGCAACTCCCCGGAGGTCATCCACCGTCGCTACGCGGGCTGTATCGACGATAGCGAGGAGGAGAACAACAAGAAGATCGAAGCAGCTATGGGATGGAGGTAGCTCGTGTGCATGGGTGAGCGATCTTGTATCGCTCACCCATCGGGCATTTATGGCATCAATTATTTGGATGTGCCCTTTTGAGGTCCAGCACGAAAAGTGACCATGAGAGTGACTTTCGCCTCTTTCTTTCCCTTATCCAGTCCAGGGCGGAAATAGAACCAGAGGCTACACTCCCGAGTGGGGGATGGATGGAGTTCCCGATCGTGCCGACGGCGATGCTTCCGGCCGTGAAAATCTTGCTCCTACCTACAAGGTACCTTTCTAGAACATCGCGAGCATGTTTCTCAGCCAGGGAAGATACTTCCGCGGCCAATCTCTGACCGTCTCCTTCTGGTTGCTCGGCTGTGGCTAGGAACTGTCGGAACTCTTTGATGTTCGGGTGGCTTCTCAGGTCTTCAAGGCTTTCGTGGTAGCTACCTTGCGGCCCGAGGTATGTAATGGATCGAACGGGGCTAAGAAATTCGACCGCGTCCCGGTGCCACCACAGTAGGCCGCCCTTTTCTCTAGGGCTCGATCCATCAGGAGACAGAAAAGCTGATGTGACGGTATTGCTGACTACATCAATCGGTTGACCATTTGCAGATCCCAGACTATCTGCTAGAGCGAGTGCCATGCCAGCGTCCACGAACGCATTCCCGACTCCCCATGAGCTATGGCCCAGATATTGGCCCCCTAGAGAAGTCCCTCGATTGTGATGATCTGGGATTAGTTCGAAATTCGCCGCGCTCATGATTTCGTCAAGCCTGGAACTTGCGCGTGGAGCCTCTGGGATAGGCTGATCGTTTTCGTTGAGGGCCTCGATGTATTGGTTCGCTGCCACGAGGCAGCGCTGTGTTAGGGCAGGATCATCCTCGATGAATTTCACATAAGGAAGGCTTTGCATGTCGACTGGGCAGAGGTCCCGTGTAAGGAACCAAACCTCGTCGTAGCACAGGAGCAGCCCTGTGGTGTTCTCAAGTATTGGGTTTGGCTGGAAGCCCTGGGAGTGATTGGGGAGCGGGACGGTAGACAGATTTGCGTAATCGAAGCCTATCGGGCCGGAAAGGCCTACCAAAGCACGCTTCATGGTTCCCCCCAGGGGTGCTGACGTCCGTCGGTGTGAACATATCGGACAGGCGTGGGGTGGGGGGCGCTTCGACGGGGTTCGCGGCAGTGGTGGACGTCGACCAGCCTTGGGTCACACGCTCCTCACACGCGATCAGAGCGAACCAACGACAAAGAGCGGGACCCAGTGAGACTGGTTCCCGCTCTTCATGCTTGGCATCTGCGCTGGTCAACCGCATCATCGTGCTGGTTGAGGCGAAGTGCCCCCGGCAGGATTCGAACCTGCGCACACGGCTCCGGAGGCCGTTGCTCTATCCCCTGAGCTACGGGGGCGTGTCGGTCGCGGTGTTCGCGGCGACGGGTAGAACCCTACCAGCTCTTTCGGGGTGGTCATCAACGGGTTTCCCGGCGGGTCACCGCCCTCCTCGGCGAGGGCGGCGGCTCGGCGGGCGGCCGCCGTCAGCGCGCCTCCTCGGCGAGGCCGCGCCAGGTGGGCCGCCGGGTCAGCACGCGTTGCGCCCCGTTCCCGGCCGCCCGGGGCAGCATGGGGTGCGACTGCTCCGGCCGCTCGGGTCAGCACGTGGCGCAGCTTGTCCCCCCGGAGGGTGGAAGTGGGGAAAACCCGGACGCGATGGCCGGTGCCGACCTACTCTCGAGTTGTGCCAGGCGCTTCGGGCCGGGTTCTTGTTGTGGACGACAACAAGGTGATCCGGCAGCTGATCAGGGTCAATCTCGAGCTCGAGGGGCTCGAGGTCGTGACCGCGGCCGATGGTGCCGAGTGTCTGGATGTCGTGCATCAGGTGCGGCCCGACGTGGTGACCCTCGATGTCGTCATGCCCCGTCTGGACGGGCTGCGGACCGCTGCCGAGCTGCGTTCCGACCCGCGGACCCGTGATCTCCCGGTCGCCATCGTCAGCGCTTGTACGCCGTACGAGCTCGACGCCGGGCTCGACGTCGGCGTCGACGCCTTCCTCTCCAAGCCCTTCGAGCCGGCCGAACTTGTACGGGTCGTCCGGCAGTTGATCGAGCGGGGGAGGGAAGAGCGCGGGCCCGGGATCGAGGGCCGTGAAGACGGTGACACCGAGGGCTCCGGCTCCGGCGATCCTGGCCTCGACGCCGGGACCGGCCCCGCCGCCGGGGACGAGGAGCCCGCCGGACGCGCCGGGGGATAGCCGGCGCTCGGCCCGCCTTCCGTCGCACCCCCCGTCCACATCCCGGGACCCCACCGAAACCGGCTCGCCTACCCACCCCCTACCTCCCCTACGCTTGTCCCGTGACCCCCGTCGAGCTCTCCCGCACCGTGCTGCACGCCGTGCGTCGCGCTGTCGACGAGGGGGAGCTGCGCGTGAGCGTTCCTGAGCGGGCCGTCGTCACCGTGCCGGGGCCCGGGGGATGCGGCGACTACGCCACCAACATCGCCCTCCAGCTCGCCCGCCCCGCCGGACAGCCCCCGCGCCGCGTCGCCGAGGTCATTCGTACCCGGCTCGCCCAGGCCGACGGTGTCGCCGGCGTCGAGATCACCGGGCCCGGGTTCCTCAACATCCGCCTCGCCGGTGCGACAGCGGCGGAGCTCGTCGCGCGGATCCTGCGTGAAGGGCTCGCCTACGGCCACGGCGACGCCCTCGCCGGCCAGGTCCTCGTGCTGCGCGTGCCGTACGAGATCCGCGCCGAAGTCGTCGCCGACGCCGTCGCTCGCATCGCCCGTTCCCAGGGCGCCCGCGCCGACGTCGAGCATGAGCCTGGGCCGCGCCGCAGCATGCGCCCCGCCCCCGCCCCCGCCGACGTCGAGCACGGTCACGGGCCGCCCGTGAACCTGCGCCCCACCATCGACGCCCCCGTCGAACACGACCCCGCCCCCCGGGTGACCCAGGCGACCCAGGTCACCCAGGTCACCCAGGTCACCCAGGTCACCCTCCGCCCCACCCCCACCCCCACCGACCCCACCCCCCTAGGCCCCGACGCCGCCCGCTGGGCCCTGCTTCACCCCGCCCCGCACGACCGCCCCCGGATCGGCGACGAGCACCTCGTGCAGCGGGAGAGCAATCCCCTCTTCCGCGTCCGGTACGCCCACGCCCGTACCCGCGCCCTGCACCGCAACGCCGCCGATCTCGGGTTCGACAGTCGGCCCGATGCCCTCAGCGACGAGGAACCGGTTCTGCTGCGGCTCCTCGCCGACCACCCCCGCATCCTCACCGCCGCGGCCACCCACCGCGCCCCCGACCGGCTCGCCCGGCACCTCGTCACCGTCGCGGATGCCGTCCTGCCGTTCCTGCCCACCGTGCTGCCGCGCGGTGCGGAGAAACCCTCGGCCGCCCACCGTGCCCGGCTCGCCCTCGCCGAAGCCGCCGGGACGGTGCTGGCCGGCGGCCTGACCCTGCTCGGCATCGACGCACCCGACCACCTCTGAGAAAGCCCACGAAGAGACATGAGCCGTTCCGCACACCCCGCCGGGCCCCGTCACGCCGACGTCCTCCCCGAGGGCCACTACTCCGCCCCGCCCGCGGACCTGAACGCCCTCGACGCCAAGGTGTGGTCCCAGACCGTCAGCCGTGACGAGGACGGTGTCGTGACCGTCGGCGGGATCTCCGTCACCGACCTCGCCGAGCAGTACGGCACCCCCGCCTACATCCTCGACGAGACCGACTTCCGGGCCCGTGCAAGGGCCTGGCGCACGGCCTTCGGCACCGACGCCGACGTCTTCTACGCCGGGAAGGCGTTCCTTTCCCGTGCCGTCGTGCGCTGGCTGCATGAGGAGGGGCTCAATCTCGATGTGTGCTCCGGTGGCGAGCTCGCCACCGCGCTGTCCGCCGGCATGCCCGCCGACCGCATCGCCTTCCACGGCAACAACAAGTCCACGGAAGAGATCCGGCGGGCCGTCGAGGCCGGGGTCGGGCGGATCGTCCTCGACTCCTTCCAGGAGATCGTGCGCGTGGCCCACATCGCGCAGGAGCTGGGCACCCGCCAGCGCGTGCAGATCCGCATCACCGTCGGCGTCGAGGCCCACACCCACGAGTTCATCGCCACCGCGCACGAAGACCAGAAGTTCGGGATTCCGCTGGCCGGGGGGCAGGCCGCCGAGGCCGTGCGGCGGGCGCTGCAGCTCGACGGGATCGAGCTGATCGGGATCCACTCCCACATCGGGTCGCAGATCTTCGACATGTCCGGGTTCGAGGTTGCCGCCCATCGCGTGGTCGGGCTGCTGAAGGACATCCGGGACGAGCACGGCGTCGAGCTGCCCGAGATCGACCTCGGCGGCGGGCTCGGGATCGCGTACACCAGTGACGACGACCCGCGCGAGCCGCACGAGATCGCCAAGGCGCTCACCGAGATCGTCACCCGGGAGTGCGAGGCCGCCCGGCTGACGACCCCGCGCATCTCCGTCGAGCCCGGGCGGGCGATCGTCGGGCCCACCGCCTTCACGCTGTACGAGGTCGGCACCGTCAAGGCCCTCGACGGGCTGCGCACCTACGTCTCCGTCGACGGCGGCATGTCGGACAACATCCGCACCGCGCTGTACGACGCCGAGTACAGCGTCGCCCTCGTCTCCCGCTCCTCCGACGCCGCGCCGATGCTCTCCCGTGTCGTCGGCAAGCACTGCGAGAGCGGCGACATCGTCGTGCGGGACGCGTTCCTGCCGGCCGACCTGGCACCGGGTGACCTCATCGCCGTACCGGCGACCGGGGCGTACTGCCGGTCCATGGCCAGCAACTACAACCACGTGCTGCGCCCGCCGGTCGTCGCGGTCAGGGACGGCGAGGCCCGGGTGATCGTCCGCCGCGAGACCGAGGAGGACCTGCTGCGGCTCGATGTCGGGTGAAGTACCGCACAGCGGGACAGGCGGAAGATCTCCTGTCTTTCCCCGCGAGATAATGAAATAGACGTCTCACCATCCGGACCGAGGGCAGAAACTCCGGTCCGGTGAGTGAGACTGGTCCAACCGTAGAGGGTATGAGGAAACGAGGTCGGATGATGCGTACGCGTCCGCTGAAGGTGGCGCTGCTGGGCTGTGGAGTGGTCGGCTCAGAGGTGGCGCGCATCATGACGACGCACGCCGACGACCTCACGGCCAGGATCGGCGCCCCCGTCGAGCTGGCGGGCGTGGCGGTACGGCGGCCCGACCGGGTCCGCGAGGGCATCGACCCGAGCCTCGTCACCACCGACGCCACCGCCCTCGTCAAACGCGGCGACATCGACGTCGTGGTCGAGGTCATCGGCGGCATCGAGCCCGCCCGCACCCTCATCACCACCGCCTTCGAGCACGGTGCGTCCGTGGTCTCCGCCAACAAGGCCCTGCTCGCCCAGGACGGGGCCGCCCTGCACGCCGCGGCGGAGGAGCACGGCCGGGACCTCTACTACGAGGCCGCCGTCGCCGGGGCCATTCCGCTGATCCGGCCGCTGCGCGAGTCCCTCGCCGGCGACAAGATCAACCGGGTGATGGGCATCGTCAACGGCACGACCAACTTCATCCTCGACAAGATGGACTCCACCGGCGCCGGCTACCAGGAGGCGCTCGACGAGGCCACCGCGCTCGGGTACGCCGAGGCCGACCCGACCGCCGACGTCGAGGGCTTCGACGCCGCCGCCAAGGCCGCCATCCTCGCCGGGATCGCCTTCCACACGCGCGTGCGCTTCGACGACGTCTACCGCGAGGGCATGACCGAGGTCACGGCCGCCGACTTCGCCTCGGCGAAGGAGATGGGCTGCACCATCAAGCTCCTCGCGATCTGCGAGCGCGCCGAGGACGGCGGGTCCGTCACCGCGCGCGTGCACCCCGCGATGATCCCCCTCAGCCACCCGCTCGCCTCCGTGCGCGGTGCCTACAACGCCGTCTTCGTCGAGTCCGACGCGGCCGGCCAGCTCATGTTCTACGGCCCTGGCGCGGGCGGCTCGCCCACCGCCTCGGCCGTGCTCGGCGACCTCGTCGCCGTGTGCCGCAACCGGCTCAGCGGGGCAACGGGGCCCGGCGAGTCGGCGTACGCCGCCCTGCCCGTGTCGCCGATGGGTGACGTCGTCACCCGGTACCACATCAGCCTGGACGTGGCCGACAAACCGGGCGTGCTCGCCCAGGTCGCCACCGTCTTCGCCGAGCACGGCGTGTCCATCGACACCGTGCGCCAGCAGGGCAAGGACGGCGAGGCCTCCCTCGTCGTCGTCACCCACCGCGCGTCCGACGCCGCCCTCACCGGGACCGTCGAGGCGCTGCGCAAGCTCGACACCGTGCGGGGTGTCGCCAGCATCATGCGGGTTGAAGGAGAGTAACCAGCAATGACCCACCAGTGGCGCGGAATCATCGAGGAGTACCGGGACCGGCTGCCGGTGTCCGACACCACGCCGGTCGTCACCCTCCGCGAGGGCGGTACGCCGCTCGTGCCCGCGCAGGTGCTCTCCGAGCGCACGGGCTGCGAGGTCCACCTGAAGGTGGAGGGCGCCAACCCGACCGGGTCCTTCAAGGACCGCGGTATGACGATGGCGATCAGCAAGGCCAAGGAGGAGGGCGCGAAGGCCGTCATCTGCGCCTCCACCGGCAACACCTCCGCCTCCGCGGCGGCCTACGGCGTGCGCGCCGGCATGGTCTCGGCCGTGCTTGTCCCGCAGGGCAAGATCGCGCTCGGCAAGATGGGCCAGGCCCTCGTGCACGGCGCGAAGATCCTGCAGGTCGACGGCAACTTCGACGACTGCCTCACCCTGGCCCGCGCGCTGAGCGACAACTACCCCGTCGCGCTGGTCAATTCGGTCAACCCGGTGCGGATCGAGGGCCAGAAGACGGCCGCGTTCGAGATCGTGGACATGCTGGGCGACGCGCCCGACATCCATGTCCTGCCGGTCGGCAACGCGGGCAACATCACCGCGTACTGGAAGGGCTACCGCGAGTACGCCGCCGACGGCGTGTCCTCCAGGACCCCCCGGATGTGGGGCTTCCAGGCCTCCGGCAGCGCCCCGATCGTGCGCGGCGAGGTCGTCAAGGACCCGTCCACCATCGCCACCGCCATCCGCATCGGCAACCCGGCCTCCTGGCAGTTCGCCCTGGCCGCGCGCGACGAATCCGGCGGCGCCATCGACGAGGTGACGGACCGTGAGATCCTGCGCGCCTACCGCCTGTTGGCCTCGCAGGAGGGCGTCTTCGTCGAGCCCGCCTCCGCCGCCTCCGTCGCCGGTCTGCTGAAGGCCGCCGAGCAGGGCAAGGTCGACCCGGGCCAGCGCATCGTCTGCACCGTCACCGGCAACGGCCTGAAGGACCCCGACTGGGCCGTCGCCGGCGCCCCGCAGCCGGTCACCGTCCCGGTCGACGCGGCCACCGCGGCCGAGCGGCTGGGCCTGGTGTAGACGGCCGTAAGCGGTCTGGTGCAGGCGGCCGTATCCGGTCCGGTGCACACGGCCGCGTCCGGTCGCGTAAACCGACCCTCACCTGGGGAAGTTCCCTACGGAGGGTGCACAGGGGGCTTGCGACACGCATCGTGCGCCTCCTGTGCGCCCTATGTCGCCACAGAACCTTCCTTCGATAGGCTGTACTGAACCCGCCCGCCGCATATGCCGCCCCCGGCGCATGCCGCAGTGCCGCGTCGACCGCGCGGCCGAGGGTCTCAGGCACGTATCGACTGTCATTCGACAATCACGCAGCTCAAGGAGAGTCATCGAGCGATGGCCGGTCCAGCGTTCCGCGCCGCCGCCGTCCGGGTGCGCGTCCCCGCCACCAGCGCCAACCTCGGCCCGGGCTTCGACGCCCTCGGCCTCGCGCTGGGGCTGTACGACGACGTCGTCGTCCGGGTGGCCGACTCCGGGCTGCACATCGACATCGCGGGTGAGGGCAGCGAGACCCTCCCGCGCGACGAGAAGCACCTCCTCGTCCGCTCCCTGCGCACCGCCTTCGACGCCCTCGGCGGCCAGCCCCGCGGCCTGGAGATCGTCTGCGCCAACCGCATCCCGCACGGCCGCGGCCTCGGCTCCTCCTCCGCCGCCATCTGCGCCGGCATCGTCGCCGCCCGGGCGGTGACCATAGGCGGCGAGTCCAAGCTCGACGACACCGCGCTGCTGGAACTGGCCACCGAGATCGAGGGCCACCCGGACAACGTGGCCCCGTGCCTGCTCGGCGGCTTCACCATCGCCTGGATGGAGAACGGCGCGGCCCGCGCCATCCGGCTCGACCCCGCCGATTCCATCGTTCCGGTGGTTTTCGTGCCCGGGAAGCCGGTCCTGACCGAGACCGCCCGCGGCCTGCTCCCGCGCACCGTCCCGCACGTCGACGCCGCCGCCAACGCCGGCCGCGCCGCCCTGCTCGTCGAGGCCCTGACCAGGAGCCCCGAGCTGCTGCTGCCGGCCACCGAGGACCGCCTGCACCAGGAGTACCGCGCCCCCGCCATGCCGGAGAGCGCCGCGCTGGTGGAGCGACTGCGGGCGGACGGCATCCCCGCGGTCATCTCCGGAGCCGGACCCACGGTCATGGCGCTGGTCGACGCGGCGTCCGCCGACAAGGTGGAGGCCCTGGCGGGCGAGGACTGGGCCGCCAACCGGCTGGGCCTGGACCTTCGGGGAGCGAGCGTGCTCCCGCTGGCGACCTGACACACGGTTGCCGGATTTGGAGAGGGGGAATGTTTGTTGGATCCGGTAGTGTTAATCTCAAGTCTGCACCCGACCCCACCATGGCGAGGTGCCTCGTGTCCCCGTCCGGGACAGACATTCTTCCGGGAGCTCCCCACGCCGCACTGTGTTCCGTACGTCGTACCTGGGCAGTACGCCGTATGCGGGCGCTGAGCGGGCCGGTGGGCACGCTCCGGAATCGGTGCGACCACGCCACGTGACACCGGGTGCCACGGCACGTCGAGGAAGCGCCATCACCAGTTATCTCTTCCGCCGCTTAGGCGGACCACCGCCCCGGCACGGTCCACAAGGATGGGACCGAAGCCGGACAGCACAACCGGTCGCCGAGCCAGACAGGCCGACGTCCGCTCCAGGGAAGGACCCTTCGTGAGCGACACCACCGATCTGATGGGCGCACGTGTCGAGGAGACCGCTGCCGCGCCCGCCACGGACGCCTCCGCGCCTGCCACCGGTGCCGGCTCCCGGCGGCGCCGCGGTACCGGCCTCGAGGGCATGGTGCTGGCCGAGCTGCAGCAGGTCGCCTCCGGCCTCGGCATCAGGGGCACGGCGCGGATGCGCAAGAGCCAGCTGATCGAGGTCATCAAGGAAGCGCAGGCCGGAGGGGGTGCCGCCCCGGCGAAGGCCGAGGCCGCCACCGACACCAAGCCGAAGCGCCGCGCCACCTCTCGGACGCGCACGGGTGACGAGACCCCCGCCGAGAAGAAGGCCGACAAGGGCGACAAGGCAGAGGCCCCCGCCGAGAAGGCGACGGCCCAGCAGCAGATCGAGATCCCCGGCCAGCCCGCCGCCTCCGACGACGCTCCGGGCGAGCGCCGTCGCCGTCGCGCCACCGCCGACGCCGGCAGCCCCTCCGCGGCCCCCGAGACGGTCGCCGCCGAGGCGAAGAACGAGCCGAAGGCCGAGAACCCGGCCCAGCAGTCGCAGCAGCAGGACGGCAAGTCCGAGTCCGGTGAGGGCGGCGAGGGCCGCCGCCGCGACCGCCGCGAGCGCGGCCGGGACCGTGACCGCGACCGCGACCGCGGGGACCGTGAGCGTGGGGACCGCGACCGCCGCGGCAAGGGCGACGACCAGCAGCAGGGCCAGCAGCGCGGTCAGCAGCAGGGCCAGCAGCAGGGCGGCGGCCGCCAGGACCGCCAGCAGCAGGACGACGACGACTTCGAGGGCGGCCGCCGCCGCGGCCGTGGCCGCTACCGCGACCGCCGGGGCCGCCGCGGCCGCGACGAGATCGCCTCCGAGCCGCAGATCAACGAGGACGACGTCCTGATCCCGGTCGCCGGCATCCTCGACATCCTCGACAACTACGCCTTCATCCGGACCTCCGGCTACCTGCCCGGCCCGAACGACGTGTACGTCTCCCTCGCCCAGGTCCGCAAGAACGGCCTGCGCAAGGGCGACCACATCACCGGTGCCGTCCGCCAGCCCAAGGAAGGCGAGCGCCGCGAGAAGTTCAACGCGCTGGTCCGCCTGGACTCCGTCAACGGCATGGCGCCCGAACACGGCCGCGGCCGCCCGGAGTTCAACAAGCTGACGCCGCTGTACCCGCAGGACCGCCTCCGCCTGGAGACGGACCCGGGCGTGCTCACCACCCGCATCATCGACCTCGTCTCGCCCATCGGTAAGGGCCAGCGCGGTCTGATCGTGGCCCCGCCGAAGACCGGCAAGACCATGATCATGCAGGCGATCGCCAACGCGATCACGCACAACAACCCCGAGTGCCACCTGATGGTCGTCCTCGTCGACGAGCGTCCGGAAGAGGTCACCGACATGCAGCGGTCGGTCAAGGGCGAGGTCATCTCCTCGACCTTCGACCGCCCGGCCGAGGACCACACCACCGTCGCCGAGCTGGCCATCGAGCGCGCCAAGCGCCTGGTGGAGCTGGGCCACGACGTGGTCGTGCTGCTCGACTCGATCACCCGCCTGGGCCGCGCCTACAACCTGGCCGCCCCGGCCTCCGGCCGCATCCTCTCCGGTGGTGTCGACTCGACCGCCCTGTACCCGCCGAAGCGCTTCTTCGGTGCGGCCCGCAACATCGAGGACGGCGGCTCGCTGACCATCCTCGCCACCGCCCTGGTGGACACCGGGTCCCGCATGGACGAGGTGATCTTCGAGGAGTTCAAGGGCACCGGCAACATGGAGCTCAAGCTCGACCGGAAGCTCGCCGACAAGCGCATCTTCCCGGCGGTGGACGTCGACGCGTCCGGCACCCGCAAGGAGGAGATCCTGCTCGGTGCCGAGGAACTGGGCATCGTGTGGAAGCTGCGCCGCGTCCTGCACGCGCTGGACCAGCAGCAGGCGATCGAGCTGCTTCTCGACAAGATGAAGCAGACGAAGTCGAACGTCGAGTTCCTGATGCAGATCCAGAAGACGACGCCGGCTCCGGGCAACGGAGACTGACCTCCGCCCGCAACCGTGTGAGGGCCGCCCCTTCCGAGGGGCGGCCCTTCGCGCGTTACCGGCGCCCTGGCGTTACCGGCGCGAGATCTTTCCCACAGGCGTCACCGTGCGCGACCACCCACGCACCGCCATGAATCACCAGGTGAGCGCCGTACGACGAGCCCCGTCGACCACCCATGGTGACCGGCTTTGTACACCTCGGCCACGGAGCGTTGTGCAACCCTTTCCCGAGTTTCCCCGTCTGACCCGTCGGGGTGACGATGAAACGGTACGGGTCCTTTCCGGACCGGGCCTGACCGTGACCGCAGGGGGTAACCGACCACCGACGAGCTGAGGAGACCATGTCCGCCGAGAGCACGCCGGAGCGTCCCGGCATACGGGGAACCGGCACCAGCGGCCCTCGCCGCGCCAAGGGCCGCCGCCGCAAGCCCCGCACCCGCAGCAAGGGCTTCCTCGTCGCGGCCTGGACCGCCGCGGGCATCGTCGTCCTGGGCGGCACCGGCGTCGGCTACGTCTACTTCAAGCTCAACGGCAACCTGCACAGCGTCGACATCAACCAGGCCCTCGGCACCGACCGGCCCGAGAAGGTCGACAACGGCTCGGAGAACATCCTGGTCCTCGGCTCCGACACCCGCTCCGGCACCAACCGGAAGCTGGGCGGCGGCGCCGACGACGGCAGCGCGCGCTCCGACACCGCGATGATCATCCACGTCTACGAGGGCCACAAGAAGGCCAGCGTGGTCTCCGTCCCGCGCGACACCCTCATCGACCGCCCCGCCTGCACCGACACCAAGGGCAACACGTACCCGGCGGCCCACGGCGTGATGTTCAACTCCGCCTACTCCACCGGCGGCGCGGCCTGCGCCGTGAAGACGGTCGAGACGCTCACCGGCATCCGCATGGACCACTACCTGGAGGTTGACTTCGCCGGCTTCCAGAAGCTCATCGACAAGCTCGGCGGCGTCAGCGTCACCACGACCAAGGACATCGACGACCCCGACAGCCACCTCAAGCTGAAAGCCGGCACCCACCGGCTGAACGGCGAGCAGGCCCTCGGCCTGGTCCGCACCCGGCACGGCGTCGGCGACGGCTCCGACCTCGGCCGCATCCAGCTCCAGCAGGCCTTCGTCAAGGCCCTCGTCGACCAGGTCAAGCACATCGGGGTCTTCACCAACCCCAAGAAGCTGTACGACCTCGCCGACACCGCCACCAAGGCCGTCACCACCGACTCCGACCTCGGCTCGGTGAACTCCCTGATGTCCTTCGCGGGCGGCCTCAAGGGCATCGGTGCCTCCGACATGCACATGGTGACCATGCCGGTGCAGTACGACCCCGCCGACCCCAACCGCGTCATCGTCGCCCGGGCCAAGGCCCAGCAGGTCTGGACCGCCCTGAAGAACGACCGGCCGATCCCCGCGGCGGCCACCGAGGGCACGGCCACCGGCGAGGCCAGGGGCGTGGTCAGCGGCTCCTGACGAGCCCGGCCGCCCCGGGAATAGATCATCCCGACCCCCGGTTTGGGGAGAAGGCGCCAGTCCTGGCAGACTGGTACGTCGGCCCCGGTTCACGCTTCCCGCATCCCGCGGCTGCGACCCGGAGCCCTCCCGATACCTAGGAGACACCTTGAAGCGCGACATCCACCCCGAGTACGTCGAGACGCAGGTCAGCTGCACCTGCGGCGCGTCGTTCACCACCCGTAGCACCATCGAGTCCGGCACCATCCGGGCCGAGGTGTGCTCCGAGTGCCACCCGTTCTACACGGGCAAGCAGAAGATCCTCGACACCGGTGGCCGTGTGGCCCGCTTCGAGGCCCGCTTCGGCAAGGCTGCCGCCGGCTCCAAGAAGTAGCGAGCCCCAATCCGCCGGTCCACGGCCGCGCCCCCGACCCCCGGGGGTGCGCCCTGGACCGGCGTTTTTGGTCGCACGCCCTTCCCCTTACACGCAGCCTTCCCACGCAGCAGCAGGAGCCCAAGATGTTCGAGGCCGTCGAGGAACTCGTCGCCGAGCACGCCGACCTGGAGAAGAAGCTCGCCGACCCGTCGGTCCACACCGACCAGGCGAACGCGCGCAAGCTGAACAAGCGCTACGCCGAGCTCACCCCGATCGTCACCACGTACCGCTCCTGGAAGCAGACCGGCGACGACATCGAGACCGCGCGTGAGTTCGCCGCCGACGACCCCGACTTCGTGGCCGAGGTCAAGGAGCTGGAGAAGCAGCGCGAGGAACTGACGGAGAAGCTCCGCCTCCTCCTCGTCCCGCGCGACCCCAGCGACGACAAGGACGTCATCCTGGAGATCAAGGCGGGCGCCGGCGGC
Source organism: Streptomyces griseosporeus (assembly GCF_014656055.1). Taxonomy (GTDB): domain Bacteria; phylum Actinomycetota; class Actinomycetes; order Streptomycetales; family Streptomycetaceae; genus Streptomyces; species Streptomyces griseosporeus. The sequence continues at coordinate 431,174 of NZ_BNBR01000003.1, read as the reverse complement.
GACGAGTCCGCGCTCTTCGCGGGCGACCTGCTGCGCATGTACCTGCGCTACGCCGAGCGCGTCGGCTGGAAGACCGAGATCATCGACGCCACCGAGTCGGAGCTGGGCGGCTACAAGGACGTCCAGGTCGCGGTGAAGGCCCGCGGGCAGATCGAGCCCGGCCAGGGCGTGTGGGCCCGCCTGAAGTACGAGGGCGGCGTGCACCGCGTCCAGCGCGTCCCCGCCACCGAGTCCCAGGGCCGTATCCACACCTCCGCCGCGGGCGTCCTGGTCACCCCGGAGGCCGAGGAGGTCGACGTGGAGATCAACCCCAACGACCTCCGCATCGACGTCTACCGCTCCTCGGGCCCCGGCGGCCAGTCCGTCAACACCACCGACTCCGCCGTGCGCATCACCCACCTGCCCACCGGCGTGGTCGCCTCCTGCCAGAACGAGAAGAGCCAGCTCCAGAACAAGGAGCAGGCGATGCGTATCCTGCGCTCCAGGCTGCTCGCGGCGGCGCAGGAGGAGGCGGAGCGGGAAGCCGCCGACGCCCGCCGCAGCCAGGTCCGCACGGTCGACCGCTCCGAGAAGATCCGCACGTACAACTACCCGGAGAACCGCATCTCGGACCACCGCGTCGGCTTCAAGGCGTACAACCTGGACCAGGTCCTCGACGGCGACCTCGACGCGGTGATCCAGGCCTGCGTCGACGCGGACTCGGCCGCCAAGCTCGCCGCCGCGTAAGCCGTCAGGCCCGTACGACGTACGACCAAGCACCGGAGGACTTGCGTGAACCTGCTGCTCGCGGAGGTGGCCCAGGCCACCCAGCGGCTCGCCGACGCCGGCGTGCCCTCGCCGCGCACCGACGCGGAGGAGCTCGCCGCGTTCGTGCACGGCGTGAAGCGGGGCGAGCTCCACTCCGTGCGGGACTCCGACTTCGACGCCCGGTACTGGGAGGTCATCGCCCGGCGTGAGCAGCGCGAGCCGCTCCAGCACATCACCGGCCGGGCCTTCTTCCGCTACCTGGAACTCCAGGTCGGCCCGGGCGTGTTCGTACCGCGCCCGGAGACGGAGTCCGTCGTCGGCTGGGCCATAGACGCCGTACGCGCCATGGACGTGGTCGAACCCTGCATCGTCGACCTGTGCACCGGCTCCGGGGCGATCGCCCTCGCCATGGCCCAGGAGGTCCCCCGCTCCCGCGTGTACGCGGTGGAACTCTCCGACGAGGCCCTGCACTGGACCCGCAAGAACATGGAGGGCTCCCGCGTCGAACTCCGCCAGGGCGACGCCCTGACGGCCTTCCCGGACCTCGACGGCCAGGTCGACCTGGTCATCTCCAACCCGCCGTACATCCCGCTCACCGAGTGGGAGTACGTCGCCCCCGAGGCCCGCGACTACGACCCGCAGCTGGCCCTCTTCTCCGGCGAGGACGGCCTCGACCTGATCCGGGGCCTGGAACGCACGGCACACCGGCTGCTGCGCCCCGGCGGGCTGGTCGTCATCGAGCACGCCGACACGCAGGGCGGGCAGGTCCCGTGGATCTTCACCGAGGAGAAGGGCTGGGCGGACGCGGCCGACCACCCCGACCTCAACAACCGGCCCCGGTTCGCCACGGCCCGCAAGGCGCTGCCGTGACCGCCCGCCCCACCACCACCCGCCCGAACGTGCACGAGGAGGCCCGCTAGCCATGGCACGGCGATACGACACCAACGACGCGACCGACCGCGTGACCGGTCTGCGTGAGGCAGCGTCCGCCGTCCGCCGTGGCGAGCTGGTGGTGCTGCCGACGGACACGGTGTACGGCATCGGCGCCGACGCCTTCTCCAAGGAGGCCGTCGGCGACCTGCTGGAGGCCAAGGGCCGGGGCCGCGCCATGCCCACGCCGGTCCTCATCGGCTCCCCGAACACGCTGCACGGCCTGGTCACCGACTTCTCCGAGCAGGCCTGGGAGCTGGTCGACGCGTTCTGGCCGGGCGCGCTGACCCTGGTCGCCCGGCACCAGCCGTCGCTGACCTGGGACCTGGGCGAGACCCGCGGCACGGTCGCCGTGCGCATGCCGCTGCACCCCGTCGCCATCGAGCTGCTCACCGAGGTCGGCCCGATGGCGGTCTCCTCCGCCAACCTGTCCGGGCACCCGGCGCCGGAGGACTGCGACGCCGCGCAGGACATGCTCGGCGACGCGGTCTCCGTCTACCTCGACGGCGGCCCGACCCCCGGCATCGTCCCGTCCTCGATCGTCGACGTCACCCGCGAGGTGCCGCTGCTGCTGCGGGAGGGCGCCCTGTCCGCCGAGGAGCTGCGGAAGGTCGTACCCGACCTCGAGGTGGCGAATTGACGGCCCCTGAAGCGGGGCGTGGCATAGGCAACGGGGAGAGCGCGGCGGAGATCACGACGACGTTCGTGGGTCTTCCGCGCGACACCTTCCGCATCCTCCACGTCAGCACCGGCAACGTGTGCCGCTCGCCCATCACCGAGCGGCTGACCCGCCATTTCGTGGCGCAGCGGCTCGGCATCCTGGGCCGCGGGCTGATCGTGGAGAGCGCGGGCACCTGGGGCCACGAGGGCGCGCCCATGGAAGCCCACGCGGAGACGGTGCTGTCGGACTTCGGCGCGGACGCCTCCGGCTTCGTCGGGCGTGAGCTGCTGGACGAGCACGTCATCACCGCCGACCTGGTCCTCACCGCGACCCGCGACCACCGGGCGCAGGTCATCTCGATGGGCCACTCGGCGGGCCTGCGCACCTTCACGCTGAAGGAGTTCACCCGCCTGGTCCGCGCGATCGACCCCGCCACGCTGCCGCCCCTGGAGGACGGCCTGGTCCCCCGCGCCCGCGCCCTGGTCCGCGCGGCGGCGGCTCTACGCGGGTGGCTGCTGGCGCCCACGGCGGAGGCGGACGAGGTGTACGACCCCTACGGCGCGCCGCTGACGTTCTTCCGCTCGATAGGCGAGGAGATACACGAGGCACTGGACCCCGTCGTCACGGCCCTGACAGGCGTCCCGGCGAGAACGTAACCCCGCGCCGGTTTTTCAGCCCCCGGCGTTGGTGCTGGCCGGGGGTGGAACGCGCAGCCCGGCGCTACGCGGGTGCCGCTGCGCCCACCCGTGCCGCCCCAGCGGCACGACTGCCCGCAGCTGAGTGGGCGTGCGGCTGCCCGCAGCAACCGAGTCGGGCCGCCGCAGGCATCAGGGGCGCGGGGAACTGCGCGACCAGCCCCCACCGGCCCGCACGCGCAAGACCACGGCACCGCGGGGAACTGCGCGACCAGCCCCCCACTCACCCGCACCACCACACCACCGCGCCCCAACCCCGCCCCGGGCCTACATTGGTGCTACGTCACCGTCGACGCCCCGCACAGCCGCCCGCCCGGAGTCCACCATGCCGGTCACCCGCATCCGTACGCCCGAGGCCGACGTCCTGCGCCGGCAGGACCCCGAGCTCGCCGACATCCTGCTCGGCGAGAGCGAGCGTCAGGCGAGCACGCTCCAGCTGATCGCCGCCGAGAACTTCACGTCCCCCGCCGTGCTGGCAGCCCTCGGCTCCCCCCTCGCCAACAAGTACGCCGAGGGCTACCCCGCCGCCCGCCACCACGGCGGCTGCGAGATCGTCGACGTCGCCGAACGCATCGCCATCGACCGGGCCAGGAGCCTCTTCGGCGCCGAGCACGCCAACGTGCAGCCGCACTCCGGCTCCTCCGCCGTCCTCGCCGCCTACGCCGCCCTGCTCCGCCCCGGCGACACCGTCCTCGCCCTCGGCCTGCCCCACGGCGGCCACCTCACCCACGGCTCCCCGGCCAACTTCTCCGGCCGCTGGTTCGACTTCGTCGGCTACGGCGTCGACGCCGAGACCGGCCTCATCGACCACGACCAGGTCCGCACCCTCGCCCGCACCCACCGCCCCAAGGCGATCGTCTGCGGCTCCATCGCCTACCCCCGCCACCTCGACTACGCCTTCTTCCGCGAGGTCGCGGACGAGACCGGCGCGTACCTCATCGCGGACGCCGCCCACCCCATCGGCCTCGTCGCGGGCGGGGCCGCGCCCAGCCCGGTGCCGTACGCCGACATCGTCTGCGCCACCACGCACAAGGTGCTGCGCGGCCCGCGCGGCGGCATGATCCTGTGCGGCGCGGAGCTGGCCGAGCGCGTGGACCGGGCGGTGTTCCCCTTCACGCAGGGCGGCGCCCAGATGCACACCATCGCCGCGAAGGCCGTCGCGTTCGGCGAGGCGGCAACTCCGGATTACCGGGCGTACACCCATCAGGTGGTCGCCAACGCGAAAGTCCTCGCCGCCGGTCTGGCGGCCGAAGGGCTGGTCGTCACCACCGGCGGCACCGACACCCACCTGATCACCGCCGACCCGTCACCCCTGGGCGTGGACGGCCGTACCGCCCGTGGCCGGCTGGCCGCCGCCGGACTGGTCCTGGACTGCTGCGCGCTGCCGCACGGCGAGACGCGCGGCCTGCGCCTGGGCACCGCGGCGCTGACCACGCAGGGGATGGGGGAGGAGGAGATGGCGTACGTCGCCGGGCTCCTCGCCCGGGTCCTGCGCGCCGACACCCAGCAGGGTCGCGCGGAGGCCCGCGAACTGGCGGGCCGCTTCCCGCCGTACCCCGACTGATCGGGGGTAGGCGCACGGACGTGACTGCCGCACCGACGTGACGGCCCGCACGCCACGCGCACAGCCACACGTGCAACCATCGTCGCTACCCGGATGTCCCTCACCGTATGCGTCCCACATGCGCGCAGTCGCTAGGGTGTGGGGCTGTGATGGCCAGCGAGACCTGTGGGGAAGCCCGTGCGTGAATACCTGCTGACGCTCTGCATCACGGCCGCGGTGACGTACCTGCTGACAGGGCCGGTACGGAAGTTCGCGATCGTGGCCGGGGCGATGCCGGAGATCCGGGCGCGGGACGTGCACCGGGAACCCACTCCGCGGCTCGGCGGGATCGCGATGTTCTTCGGCCTGTGCGCGGGCCTGCTGGTCGCGGACCATCTCACCAACCTCAACGAGGTGTTCGAGAAGTCCAACGAACCGCGGGCGCTGCTCTCGGGTGCCGCGCTGATCTGGCTGATCGGCGTGCTGGACGACAAGTTCGAGATCGACGCGCTCATCAAGCTCGGCGGGCAGATGATCGCCGCGGGCGTGATGGTCATGCAGGGTCTGACGATCCTGTGGCTGCCGATCCCGGGCGTCGGCAACTTCGCGCTGACCCAGTGGCAGGGCACGCTGCTGACGGTGGCGGTCGTCGTCATCACCATCAACGCGGTCAACTTCGTCGACGGCCTCGACGGCCTCGCGGCCGGCATGGTGTGCATCGCCGCGACGGCGTTCTTCCTGTACGCGTACCGGATCTGGTACTCGTACGGCATCGAGTCGGCCGCCCCGGCCACCCTGTTCTCGGCGATTCTGATCGGCATGTGCGTGGGCTTCCTGCCGCACAACATGCATCCGGCGCGGATCTTCATGGGCGACTCGGGCTCGATGCTGATCGGCCTGGTGCTCGCCGCGGGCGCGGTGTCGGTGACCGGGCAGGTCGACCCGGACGCGATGCGGCTGTTCGCCGGTTCGGAGAAGGAGGCCGTGCACCAGACGGTGCCGGTGTACATCCCGCTGCTGCTGCCGCTGACCATCATCGCGGTGCCGACGGCCGACTTCGTGCTGGCGATCGTACGGCGGACCTGGCGCGGTCAGTCGCCGTTCGCCGCGGACCGGGGGCATCTGCACCACCGGCTGCTGGAGATCGGCCACTCGCACAGCAGGGCCGTGCTGATCATGTACTTCTGGGCGGCGCTGATCGCGTTCGGGACGCTGGCGTACTCGGTGAACTCGGCGTCGATGTGGATCGTGCTGGGTGTGGTCGCGCTCAGCGCGATCGGGCTGGTGCTGCTTCTGCTGCCGCGGTTCACACCGCGGGCGCCGCGCTGGGCGGAGCGGTTCGTGCCGCCGCGCTACCGGCGCCGCAAGCCGGCCGCGGTGGCGCAGGAGGCCGCCGCGGCCGTCGAGGAGCCGCCCGCGATGGCCGGCGCGGCCGCGCCCGGGGCCAGTGCTGGTGCTGGTGCCCGGACGGTCAACGGAGCGACCGCTCTCGGCGCCCGTTCGAGCCGCCTGGACCGGCGTAAAGCGGGAACGTCGCGCTGACGGCAAGGTAAGAATCTGACTAGAGCATTGCCAAGTCGTGGGGGAACAAACCGCCCCTATACCAGACATAAGGGCGCGGTTTCTGCACAGACGCGCGCTGTCACTCTCATGTGTGACAGCGAGCACACCCAGCAGGTAAAGACTGCATCAAATAGTTTGTGATACCGTTCACGAGAACCCGGACAGAGCCGAGGGACCGTAGTGCGACGGTCCAGTGGCCGTGAGGTCTCCACCACTCAGACCGGGACTACGCTCGTCCATGACGACACCCTGCCCCCTGTGAAAGCGGAGTTGCCGCCATGCCGTCCAATGACGCCCGGAACCTTCTGCAGTGCGCCGTGCCCACGGCCGCTGCCGGTGTGGTCGCCGTCGCCGTCAGCGGTGCGGTGGCCGGCGGCAAGGGTGCGCTGGGAGCCGCCGTCGGCACGCTGATCGCCCTGCTGTTCATGGGGATCGGTCTCTACGTCCTGCAGTGGACGGCAAAAACGCTCCCGCAGCTGTTCCAGGCCATGGGGCTGATGCTCTATGTCGCCCAGCTCCTGCTGCTCCTGATCTTCGTCGCCGTCTTCAAGGGGACGTCGCTCTTCAACGCGAAGGCCTTCGCGGTCGCGCTCGTCGTGTCGACAGTCGTGTGGATGGCCGCCCAGGCGCGTGCGCACCTGAAGGCCAAGCTCTTCTACGTCGATCCGGACTCCTCGAAGAGTGACAAGCCCGAGAAGACGGGGCCGTCGACGTGAGGGGTAGGGGCGGGATAAAGAGCTGTGAGAACTCCTGCTATCGTCCGGTGCCAACTGCGGCATCGCGGGCGCGGGCATCTGAGCTGACGCCTGCTCGAACGCGAGGCTTGATGTCCCCCAGCCGCCCCCACATCCGTAACACCAGTCCGGTGCCGACCCGCGGCTGCGCGCCGCGCCGACACAACGAGGTTGCCGAACCCATGCGTCACGCCGAAGGAGCCCGCGGTGAGTGCTGACCCGACCCAGCTCGCCTTTGAGTGGGATTGCCGCATTCTGTCCGACAATGGCTGTGGCTTCCCGGCTCCGGGCCTGCACTCGTTCCTCTTCAAGCCGATCGCCACGGTCGGTGGCGTCGAGCTCAACAAGGTGATGCTGCTGGCGGCGATCACCACCGTCCTCGTCGTCGGCTTCTTCTGGGCGGCCTTCGGCAAGGCCAAGGTCGTGCCGGGCAAGCTGCAGATGATCGGCGAAGCCGGCTACGACTTCGTGCGCCGCGGCATCGTCTACGAGACCCTCGGCAAGCGGGAGGGCGAGAAGTACGTCCCGCTCATGGTCTCGCTGTTCTTCTTCATCTGGATCATGAACGTCTGGTCCGTGATCCCGCTGGCCCAGTTCCCGGTGTCGTCGATCATCGCCTACCCGATCGTGCTGGCGGCCATCGTCTACATCACGTGGGTGGCGCTGACCTTCAAGAAGCACGGCTTCGTCGGCTTCTTCAAGAACGTGACCGGCTACGACAAGTCCCTCGGCGCGGTGCTGCCGATGGTCATGATCATCGAGTTCTTCTCGAACCTGCTGGTCCGTCCGTTCACGCACGCCGTGCGACTGTTCGCCAACATGTTCGCCGGTCACCTCATGCTGGTGATGTTCACCGTCGCCTCCTGGTACCTGCTGAACAGCTACATGATCCCGGCGGCCGGCGTCTCCTTCATCATGACCGTGGTCATGATCGGCTTCGAGCTTTTCGTGCAGGCGGTCCAGGCGTACGTGTTCGTGCTCCTCGCCTGCTCCTACATTCAGGGCGCTCTCGCCGAGCACCACTGAGCCACACCACCCCGCCCGAAAACCCCCAGTCGTCCGGTGGCCAACCCCCACCGGTCCGCAAAGAGAAGGAAGTTACAGCATGTCCGCTGTGCAGCTTGCCGCTGAGGTCTCCGGTTCCCTCGGTTCCATCGGCTACGGTCTCGCCGCCATCGGTCCCGGCGTCGGCGTCGGCATCATCTTCGGTAACGGCACGCAGGCCCTCGCCCGCCAGCCCGAGGCTGCCGGCCTGATCCGCGCCAACCAGATCCTCGGCTTCGCCTTCTGTGAGGCGCTCGCCCTCATCGGCATCGTTATGCCGTTCGTGTTCGGTCAGTAATTCACCTCTTACCGACACGTATCGACGAAAGGCACTGATGTGATCGCCAACCTGGTGCAGCTGGCGGCCGAGGAGAAGCAGAACCCGCTGATCCCGCCGGGCCCCGAGCTGCTCGTCGGCACCATCGCCTTCGCCATCGTGTTCTTCTTCTTCTGGAAGAAGCTGCTTCCGAACATCAACAAGGTTCTGGAGGAGCGCCGCGCGGCGATCGAAGGCGGTATCGAAGAGGCCGAGGCCATGAAGGTCGAGGCCCAGAGCGTCCTTGAGCAGTACAAGGCCCAGCTCGCCGAGGCCCGGCACGAGGCCGCGCGTCTGCGCCAGGAGGCGCAGGAGCAGGGTGCCGCGCTCATCGCCGAGATGCGGGCCGAGGGCCAGCGTCAGCGCGAGGAGATCGTCGCCGCCGGTCACGCCCAGATCGAGGCCGACCGCAAGGCCGCCGCGTCCTCGCTGCGTCAGGACGTCGGCAAGCTCGCCACCGAGCTGGCCGGCAAGCTCGTCGGTGAGTCCCTTGAGGACCACGCCCGCCAGAGCCGCGTCATCGACCGCTTCCTCGACGAGCTCGAGGAGAAGGCCGAGGCCGCGCGATGAACGGAGCGAGCCGCGAGGCCCTGGCAGCCGCCCGTGAGCGTCTCGACGCGCTGACGGACGCAACGGCCGTCGACGCCGCGAAGCTCGCCGACGAGCTGGCGGCCGTCACCGCGCTGCTCCACCGCGAGGTGTCGCTGCGTCGGGTCCTGACCGACCCGGCGCAGGCCGGCGAGGCCAAGGCCGAGCTGGTCCAGCGCCTGCTCGGCACCCAGGTCAGCGGCGAGACCGCCGACCTGGTGTCCGGCATGGTGCGTTCGCGCTGGTCGCAGACGCGCGACCTGGTGGACGCGCTGGAGGAGCTGGCGAACACCGCCGACCTCACCGCCGCCCAGCGGACGGGCACGCTCGACGACGTCGAGGACGAGCTGTTCCGGTTCGGCCGGATCGTCGCCTCCTCCACCGAGCTGCGCGCCGCGCTCACCGACCGTGCCGCCACCACCTCGGCCAAGGGCGAGCTGCTGCGCAGCCTGCTCGGCGGCCGGGCCAAGCCGGCCACCGAGCGTCTGGTCACGCGCCTTGTGACCGCGCCGCGGGGTCGTAGCCTGGAGTCGGGACTCGAGTCCCTGTCCAAGCTGGCGGCCGAGCGCCGGGACCGCATGGTCGCCGTCGTCACGTCGGCGGTGCCGCTGAGCGACCCGCAGAAGCAGCGCCTGGGTGCGGCCCTGGCGAAGCTCTACGGCCGCCAGATGCACCTGAACCTCGACGTGGACCCCGAGGTCCTCGGCGGGATCCGGGTGCAGGTCGGCGACGAGGTCATCAACGGCTCCCTGGCGGACCGCATCGCGGACGCCGAGCGCCGGATGGCGAGCTGACCGCTTCGCACGAGGCGCGGCAACTGAACACGCAGTACGTACTTACGGCCCTGGTTGGGCCGTGCAGAGGATTCCTGGGGGTCGCCCCCAGACCCCCCAAGTGAAACTTCGGGCCCAACAAGGAGAGCAGGGAACCCAGATGGCGGAGCTCACGATCCGGCCGGAGGAGATCCGGGACGCACTGGAGACCTTCGTCCAGTCGTACAAGCCGGACGCGGCCTCGCGCGAGGAGGTCGGTACGGTCACCCTTGCCGGCGACGGCATCGCGAAGGTCGAGGGTCTTCCCTCGGCCATGGCCAACGAACTGCTGAAGTTCGAGGACGGCACCCTCGGCCTCGCCCTCAACCTCGAGGAGCGCGAGATCGGTGCCATCGTCCTCGGCGAGTTCAGCGGCATCGAAGAGGGCCAGCCGGTCACCCGCACCGGCGAGGTCCTGTCGGTCGCCGTGGGCGAGGGCTACCTCGGCCGCGTCGTCGACCCGCTCGGCAACCCGATCGACGGCCTCGGCGAGATCGAGACCGACGGCCGCCGCGCCCTCGAACTGCAGGCCCCCACGGTCATGCAGCGCAAGTCGGTGCACGAGCCGATGGAGACCGGCTACAAGGCCGTCGACGCGATGACCCCGATCGGCCGTGGTCAGCGTCAGCTGATCATCGGTGACCGCCAGACCGGCAAGACCGCCCTGGCCGTCGACACGATCATCAACCAGCGCGACAACTGGCGCACCGGCGACCCGAACAAGCAGGTCCGCTGCATCTACGTCGCCATCGGCCAGAAGGGCTCCACCATCGCGTCGGTCCGCCGCGCGCTGGAGGAGAACGGCGCGCTGGAGTACACGACCATCGTCGCCGCCCCGGCGTCCGACCCGGCCGGCTTCAAGTACCTGGCGCCGTACACCGGCTCGGCCATCGGCCAGCACTGGATGTACCAGGGCAAGCACGTCCTGATCGTCTTCGACGACCTGTCGAAGCAGGCCGACGCCTACCGCGCCGTGTCGCTGCTGCTGCGCCGCCCGCCGGGCCGTGAGGCCTACCCGGGTGACGTCTTCTACCTGCACTCCCGTCTGCTGGAGCGCTGCGCGAAGCTCTCCGACGACATGGGTGCCGGCTCGATGACCGGTCTGCCGATCGTCGAGACCAAGGCCAACGACGTCTCGGCGTTCATCCCGACCAACGTCATCTCCATCACCGACGGCCAGTGCTTCCTGGAGTCGGACCTGTTCAACGCCGGTCAGCGCCCCGCGCTGAACGTCGGTATCTCCGTCTCCCGAGTCGGTGGTTCCGCGCAGCACAAGGCGATGAAGCAGGTCTCCGGCCGTCTGCGCGTGGACCTGGCCCAGTTCCGTGAGCTGGAGGCGTTCGCCGCCTTCGGTTCCGACCTGGACGCCGCGTCGAAGGCGCAGCTGGAGCGCGGTCAGCGCATGGTCGAGCTGCTGAAGCAGGACCAGTACCAGCCGATGTCCACCGAGGACCAGGTCGTCTCCGTGTGGGCCGGCACCACCGGCAAGATGGACGACGTCCCCGTCAACGACATCCGCCGCTTCGAGAAGGAGCTGCTGGAGTACCTGCACCGCAAGGAGCAGGGCCTCATGACCTCCATCAAGGAGGGCGGCAAGATGTCGGACGACACCCTCACCGCTGTCGCCGACGCGATCGCCGACTTCAAGAAGCAGTTCGAGACCTCGGACGGCAAGCTTCTCGGCGAGGACGTTCCGGCCGCCGCCAAGTGACGTAAGGAAGGGACCTGACTCATGGGAGCCCAGCTCCGGGTCTACAAGCGTCGCATCCGATCCGTCACCGCGACCAAGAAGATCACCAAGGCGATGGAGATGATCGCCGCCTCGCGCGTCGTCAAGGCGCAGCGCAAGGTGGCGGCGTCCACGCCGTACGCGCAGGAACTGACCCGCGCGGTCACGGCGGTCGGTACGGGCTCGAACACCAAGCACCCGCTGACCACCCAGGCCGAGACGGTCACCCGGTCCGCGGTGCTGCTGCTGACCAGCGACCGCGGTCTGGCCGGCGCGTTCAACTCCAACGCCATCAAGGCGGCGGAGCAGCTCACCGAGCGGCTGGAGCGCGAGGGCAAGCAGGTCGACACGTACATCGTCGGCCGGCGCGGTGTCGCCCACTACAACTTCCGTGAGCGCAAGATCGCGGAGTCGTGGAGCGGCTTCACCGACGAGCCCACGTACGCGGACGCCAAGAAGGTCGCGGCTCCGCTGATCGAGGCCATCGAGAAGGACACGGCGGACGGCGGCGTGGACGAGATCCACATCGTGTACACCGAGTTCGTGTCGATGATGACGCAGACGGCGCTGGACGCGCGCCTGCTGCCGCTCAGCCTCGACGAGGTCAAGGAGGAGGCTCACCCCAAGGGCGAGATCCTTCCCCTGTACGACTTCGAGCCGTCGGCGGAGGACGTCCTCGACGCCCTGCTGCCGCGGTACGTGGAGAGCCGTGTCTACAACGCGCTGCTCCAGTCGGCCGCTTCGAAGCACGCCGCCACGCGGCGCGCGATGAAGTCGGCCACCGACAACGCCGGTGAGCTCATCGAGACGCTGTCCCGGCTTGCCAACCAGGCCCGCCAGGCCGAAATCACCCAGGAAATCAGCGAGATCGTCGGTGGCGCGAGTGCCCTCGCCGACGCGACCGCGGGGAGTGACTACTAATGACCACCACTGCTGAGACGGCCACGGCGACGGGCCGCGTCGCGCGGGTCATCGGCCCGGTCGTCGACGTGGAGTTCCCCGTCGACGCGATTCCGGAGATCTACAACGCGCTGCACGTCGAGGTCGCCGACCCGGCGAACGCGGGCGAGAAGAAGACGCTGACCCTGGAGGTCGCGCAGCACCTGGGCGACGGCCTGGTCCGTGCGATCTCCATGCAGCCCACCGACGGTCTGGTCCGCCAGGCCGTGGTGACCGACACGGGCTCCGCCATCTCGGTGCCGGTCGGTGACTTCACCAAGGGCAAGGTGTTCAACACCATCGGTGAGGTGCTCAACGTCGACGCGCAGTACGACGGCGAGCGCTGGCCGATCCACCGCAAGGCGCCCAACTTCGACCAGCTCGAGTCCAAGACCGAGATGTTCGAGACCGGCATCAAGGTCATCGACCTGCTGACCCCGTACGTCAAGGGCGGCAAGATCGGTCTGTTCGGTGGTGCCGGTGTCGGCAAGACCGTGCTGATCCAGGAGATGATCTACCGCGTCGCCAACAACCACGACGGTGTGTCGGTGTTCGCGGGCGTCGGTGAGCGCACCCGTGAGGGCAACGACCTCATCGACGAGATGAGCGACTCGGGCGTCATCGACAAGACCGCGCTGGTCTTCGGTCAGATGGACGAGCCCCCGGGCACCCGTCTGCGCGTCGCGCTGGCCGGCCTGACCATGGCCGAGTACTTCCGTGACGTCCAGAAGCAGGACGTGCTGTTCTTCATCGACAACATCTTCCGCTTCACGCAGGCCGGTTCCGAGGTCTCCACGCTGCTCGGCCGTATGCCGTCCGCGGTGGGTTACCAGCCGAACCTGGCCGACGAGATGGGTCTCCTCCAGGAGCGCATCACGTCGACCCGCGGTCACTCGATCACCTCGATGCAGGCGATCTACGTCCCCGCGGACGACCTGACCGACCCGGCCCCGGCGACCACCTTCGCCCACCTCGACGCGACGACGGTTCTGTCCCGTCCGATCTCCGAGAAGGGCATCTACCCGGCCGTGGACCCGCTGGACTCCACGTCCCGGATCCTGGACCCGCGCTACATCACGCAGGACCACTACAACACCGCCATGCGGGTCAAGAACATCCTGCAGAAGTACAAGGACCTCCAGGACATCATCGCGATCCTCGGTATCGACGAGCTGGGCGAGGAGGACAAGCTCGTCGTCCACCGTGCCCGTCGCGTGGAGCGCTTCCTGTCCCAGAACACCCACGTCGCCAAGCAGTTCACCGGCGTGGACGGTTCGGACGTGTCCCTCGACGAGTCGATCACCGCGTTCAACGCGATCTGCGACGGCGAGTACGACCACTTCCCGGAGCAGGCGTTCTTCATGTGCGGTGGCATCGAGGACCTGAAGAAGAACGCGAAGGAGCTGGGCGTCTCCTGAGCCCCGCGCTCTGACGGAGGGGGCGGGCACGTCCCGCCCCCTCCTTCACGCCCACTAGACTTGTAACCCACACCCGGCACCCCCGCCGGGTGGTGACCAGAGGAGCCACCCTTGGCTGCTGAGCTGCACGTCGCGCTGGTCGCGGCCGACCGAGAGGTCTGGTCCGGCGAGGCCACCCTGGTCGTCGCGCGCACCACGTCCGGCGACATCGGCGTCATGCCCGGTCACCAGCCGCTGCTCGGTGTGCTGGAGTCGGGCCCGGTGACCATCCGGACCAGCGACGGCGGGACGGTCGTCGCCGCGGTGCACGGCGGTTTCATCTCGTTCGCCGACGACAAGCTGTCGCTGCTGGCCGAGGTCGCCGAGCTGTCGGACGAGATCGACGTCCAGCGTGCGGAGCGGGAGCTGGAGCGCGCGAAGGCGGAGGGCGACGCCGTAGCCGAGCGCCGCGCCGACGTCCGCCTGCGTGCGGCGACGGCACGCTGACCGGGGAGCGTCACCCCGTAAGATGACCTACTCAGCCGCGGCCGGCACCGGAGTGATCCGGAGCCGGCCGCGGCTGAGGCAGATCTGGATGTTTTTTCCGTTCCGTTACCTGCCGCGCAGGCTGGATACAGAGAGACGAGGAGGTCGGTAGTCGATGGTCCTCGCTCTGACTGTGTGCGGAATCGTCGTCGCCCTCGTGGTGCTGGGGCTGTTCGTCTTCGGTCTGCGCCGCAGACTCATCCAGCGCTCCGGCGGCACGTTCGACTGTTCCCTGCGTTGGGACATCCCCGAGAAACCCGACACCAGCGGCAAGGGCTGGTCCTACGGGGTCGCCCGCTACAACGGCGACCGTGTGGAGTGGTTCCGGGTCTTCTCCTACGCCCCCCGCCCGCGCCGTGTCCTGGAGCGTTCCTCGATCGAGGTGGCCGGGCGCCGGCTGCCCGAGGGCGAGGAGGAACTGGCGCTGCTCTCCGACGCGGTGATCCTGGCCTGTCTGCACCGGGGCGTCCGGCTGGAGCTGGCGATGAGCGAAGACGCGCTGACCGGATTTCTCGCGTGGCTGGAAGCAGCCCCGCCCGGTCAGCGCGTCAATGTCGCTTAGCTCGCGGTGTAGCTCTTACAGGGTGTAGTTGTCACAGGTTGCTGCTGATCGCGTTCACCAGCTCGCCGTTGGCGGTGTCACCGCTGAACTCCCAGAAGAACGCGCCGCCGAGGCCCTGGGTCTTGGCCCAGCTCATCTTGGACGCGATGGTGGCGGGAGTGTCGTAGGACCACCAGTTGCTGCCGCAGTGCGCGTAGGCGGTGCCGGCGACGGTGCCGGTGGCCGGGCAGGACGTCTTGAGGACCTTGTAGTCCTCGATGCCCTGCTCGTAGGTGCCGGCGGCGGGGCCGGTGGCGGTGCCGCCGGGGGCGTCCTGGGTGACGCCGGTCCAGCCGCGGCCGTAGAAGCCGATGCCGATGAGGAGCTTGTTCGCGGGGACGCCGATCGCCTTGAACTTGGCCATCGCGTCGGCGGTGGTGAAGCCCGCCTTCGGGATGCCGCTGTACGAGGTGAGCGGGGAGTGCGGGGCGGTCGGGCCCTTGGCGTCCCAGGCGCCGAAGAAGTCGTACGTCATCACGTTGTACCAGTCGACGTACTGGGCGGCGCCCGCGTAGTCGGCGGCCTCGATCTTGCCGCCGGCCGAGCCGTCGGCGGTGGTGGCCGCGGTGACCAGGTTGCCCGCGCCGAACTTGGCGCGCAGCGCGGCCATCACGTTCTTGAAGGCGGCGGCGCCGGAGGTGTCACAGGTCAGACCGCAGGCGTTGGGGTACTCCCAGTCGATGTCGATGCCGTCGAAGACGTCGGCCCAGCGCGGGTCCTCGACCAGGTCGTAGCAGGACTGGGCGAAGGCCGCCGGGTTCTTCGCGGCGTCGGCGAAGCCGCCGGACCAGGTCCAGCCGCCGAACGACCACAGCACCTTGATGTGCGGGTACTTGGCCTTCAGCTGGCGCAGCTGGTTGAAGTTGCCGCGCAGCGGCTGGTCCCAGGTGTCGGCGACGCCGCTGACGGACTGGTCGGCGGTGAAGGCCTTGTCGTAGTCGGCGTAGGAGTCGCCGATGGCGCACTTGCCGCCGGTGACGTTGCCGAAGGCGTAGTTGATGTGGGTGATCTTGGCGGCGGAGCCGGACGTCACCAGGTTCTTGACGTTGTAGTTGCGGCCGTAGATGCCCCACTCGGTGAAATAGCCGAGCTTGACCTTGTCGCCGGTGGGCGGGGGAGTGGTGGTGCCGCCGGTGGTGTGGACCTTGACGGCGCCGCTGGCCGGGCCGGTCTGGTCGGCGGTGTCGCGGGCCTGCACGGTGTAGGAGTAGTCGGTGCCCGCGGTGAGGCCGGAGTCGCTGTACGAGGTGGTCGTCACCGTGGCGACCTTGGTGCCGTCGCGCAGGACGTCGTAGTTCTTGATGCCCTTGTCGTCGGTGGCGGCGCCCCAGCTGAGCTTCACCGAGGTGTCGGTGATGTTCGAGGCGGTGGGGGTGCCGGGCGCGGAGGGCGCCGCGTCGCCGGGGACGGAGGTGCCGTCGCAGCTGCCGCCGTTGAGCTTGCAGCCGGAGGGGGAGCCGGGGCCGGAGCCGTTGAAGCCGAAGGACACGGACGCGCCGGGGGCGATGGTGCCGTTCCAGCCGACGTTCTTGGCGGTCCAGTGGTCACCGGAGTTGGTGACGGTGGCGTCCCAGGCGGAGGTGACCTTGGTGCCGGAGGGGAAGTCCCACTCCACGGTCCAGGAGCTGATGCTGCTGGTGCCGGTGTTCTTGATGGTCCACTGACCGCCGAACCCGGTTCCCCAGTCGCTGGTCTTGCTGAAGGTGGCGGTGGCGGCGGTCGCGGCCTGGGCGGGGGCCGCGAGTCCGACCGCGCCGGCCAGGGGGAGCAACAGGGTCGCGAACCCTGCCGCGGCCCGGTGTCTGAAGCGCATGCTGCGCCTCCCTCGTCATTGGGGGTGTCAGGAGCATGACTGAGCCTTCATGCCCACGGTGCCGCGAGAATAGAAAGGTCTGGACCATAGGTCAATAGGTCTGGACCACTTGACGAGGGTCCCGGGTCAGAGACCCAACTCCTGCGCGAGTACGGCCGCTTGGACCCGGCTGCGCAGCTCCAGCTTCCCCAGCAGACGGCTGACGTGCGTCTTCACGGTGGCCTCGGCCATCTCCAGCCGCTCGGCGATCCCGGCGTTCGACAACCCCTCGCCGAGACAGGACAGCACCTCCCGCTCGCGCCGGGTGAGACCGTCCAGCACGGCCGGATCCGCCTTCGGTCCCCGCGCCGGGCCCGCGGCGAACTCCGCGATGAGCCGCCGGGTCACCGCCGGCGCGACGATCCCCTCGCCGCGCGCCACCGTGCGCACCGCCTCGACGAGATCGCGGGCCTCGGTGTTCTTCAGCAGGAACCCCGCCGCCCCCGCGCGCAGCGCGCCGAAGACGTACTCGTCCAGGTCGAAGGTGGTCAGCACCAGCACGTCGGCCAGACCCTCCGCCACCACCTGCCGGGTCGCCGCCACCCCGTCCAGCCGCGGCATCTGCACGTCCATCAGCACCACGTCCGGCCGCAGCTCCCGGGCGCGTGCCACCGCCTCCTCGCCGTCGGCCGCCTCGCCCACCACCTCGATGCCGGGCGCGCTGCGCAGGATCAGCACCAGCCCGGCGCGCACGGCGGACTGATCCTCGGCGACGAGGACCCTCACGGGGCGGGTCATGCGGGATCTCCTTCGGTCAGGGGAAGTTCGGCGCGTACGGTCCACAGCTCGCCGTCCGGTCCGGCGGTGAAGGTGCCGCCCAGCAGCGCCGCCCGCTCGCGCATGCCGACCAGACCGGCACCGGAGCCGGGCGCGCGCGGCCCGTCCCGGTCGCCGAAGGGGCTGGTCACGGTGACCGTCAGACAGTGGTCCCGGCGGGCCAGGGACACCGTGACCCGGCCGGGCGCGGCATGCTTGAGGGCGTTGGTGAGGGACTCCTGCACGATGCGGTAGGCGGCCAGCTCCACCGGCGCGGGCAGCGGCCCGTGCCCGGCGTCGACCTCGACGTCGAGTCCGTTGGCGCGGGCGCCGTCCACCAGCGCGCCGAGCCCGTCGAGGGTGGGCGCCACGGCCGGCTCCAGGTCGCCGCTGCTGTCCCGCAGGATGCCGATGAGCCGCCGCATCTCGGCCAGGCCCTCGACGCTGTTCTCCCGGATGACCTTCAGCGCGTCCCGGCTGGTGTCCGCGTCGTCCAGGGACAGGGCGGCGGTGGAGTGGATGGCGATCGCGGAGAGGCGGTTGGCGACCATGTCGTGCAACTCGCGCGCCACCCGGGCGCGTTCGGCGGTGACGGCCTGGCCGCGGTCCAGCTCGGCCAGCAGCGCGGTCTGCTCGGCGCGCAGCCGGGCGGCCTCGGCGGCGTCCCGGTGGTTGCGCACGAGGGCGCCGGTGGCGGCCGGGCCGAAGGAGACGATGCCCGTGCCGAGCCCGACGAGCAGCGCCTCCGGCTCGCGCCACCACAGCAGGAAACCCACCGTGACGCCGAGCGTGACCAGCCCGGTCGTCACCGGGATGCGGCGGGCGGCGGCGGGGGTGCCGTACAGGACGGCCGCGTAGGCCAGGTCCGTGTACATCAGGAGCGTCGCCGCGTTGCCCGGCGTGAACACGTCGAAGACGACGGCGAAGGTGCCGACGACGAGGGCGAACTGGGGGCGGGTGCGGCGCAGCAGCTCCAGAGCGGCCGTCACCGCCAGCGGCAGGAGCTGCCAGGCGGCGGGGAGCACACCGGTGCCGGACGTGGACAGGCCCAGCGCCCACATCGCGACCCCGCCGAGCAGCCCGCAGACGGCGAGCCACACGTCGAAGCGGTGGGGACGGGGGAGCGGTGCGGCCATGTCCCCCATCCAACACGGAGGCGCGGCCCGCCGCGTGCTTCCGCGGAAGGGTCCGGAACTGCATCTTTCGATGTACTCGCGGTTCGTCTGCGGCGACGACGCGATCGGCCGGGGGCGCCGGGAGCCTGGAAGGGTGACCGGAAGGAGCGAGCCGTGATCGTCGCGTTGATCGTCGCCTGCGAGGCGGGCTTCTGGGTGCTGCTGGCCCTGGGCCTCGCCGTCCGCTACCTGCTGGGGTGGCGGCGGACGAGCGTCGTCCTGCTGCTGTGCGAGCCGCTGCTGGAGCTGGTGCTGTTCGTGGTGACCGCCGTCGACCTGAAGAACGGCGCCGAGCCGGGCTGGGAGCACGGCCTGGCGGCGCTCTACATCGGCTTCACCGTCGGCTACGGCCACTACACGATCCGCCGGCTGGACGGCTGGGCCGCCCACCGCCTGGCCGGGGCGCCGAAGCGGCCGGGCCCGCCCCGCTACGGCATGGCCCGCGCCCGGTACGAGGGCGCGCTGTGGCTGCGGACGCTGCTCGCGTCGGCGGTGGCGGCGGCGCTGCTCCAGGGCGCCGTCCGGTACGTCGGCGGCGACGGGGACGTGTCGTCCCTGCGGGCCTTCCAGGCGACGGCGGCACGGATCGTCGCCGTCCACGGTCTGATCGCGCTGACGTACCTGATCTGGCCGAAGAAGGCCCCGGCCGGGACCGCGGAGCGGTCAGCGCTCGCCGCCCGGCACCCACAGGACGTCCCCGACGGCCTTGTTGGCGGTGCGCGCCAGGATGAAGAGCAGGTCCGATAGCCGGTTGAGGTAGGTGGCCGTCAGGGGGTTCATCGTCTCGCCGTGCACCTCCAGGGCCGCCCAGGTGGAGCGCTCGGCCCGCCGGACGACCGTGCAGGCCTGGTGCAGCAGGGCGGCGCCCGGGGTGCCGCCCGGCAGGATGAAGGAGCGCAGCTTCTCCAGCCGCTCGTTGAAGCGGTCGCAGTCCGCCTCCAGCCGGTCGATGTAGAACTGCTCGACCCTGAGCGGCGGGAACTCGGGGTTCTCCTTCACCGGCGTCGACAGGTCGGCGCCCACGTCGAACAGGTCGTTCTGGACGCGGGTGAGGACCTGCACGACCTCCTCGTCGAGACCGCCCAGGGCGAGCGCCGTGCCGATCACCGCGTTCGCCTCGTTGGCGTCGGCGTACGCGGCGATCCGCAGGTCGGTCTTGGGCACGCGGCTCATGTCGCCGAGGGCGGTGGTGCCCTGGTCGCCGGTCCGGGTGTAGATACGCGTCAGATTGACCATGTGGCCAGCGTAGTTACGCGCCGGCCGTCCGGAAGACCCGTGTGCCCACTGTCACGGCCAGCGCCGTGAAACCGACGGCGACCAGGGCGCCGTACAGCATGTGGGCGGTGGCGTACTCGCCGAGGTACGCGTCACGCATGGCGTCCACCAGGTAGCGGAACGGTACGAAGTGGGACAGGACGTCGAGCCAGGCCGGGGCCAGGCTCATCGGCAGCATCAGGCCGGACAGCAGCATCGACGGCAGGGAGACGGCGTTGACCAGCGGTCCGAACTCCTGCGGGGTGCGCACCTTCATCGCCACCGCGTACGACAGCGACGCCAGCGACACGGTCAGCAGCGCGACGAACCCGAAGCCGATCAGCACCCCGGGCACGGGCGCCCTGAGTCCCATGACCAGCGCCACGAGCACCACCAGTACGGCCTGGAAGACGAAGACGGTGGCGTCCCGCAGGACCCGGCCGAGCAGCAGCGCGAGCCGGCTGACGGGGGTGACCCGCATCCGCTCGACGACGCCCGCCCCGTTCTCCAGGATGACCATGAACCCGGCGAACAGCGCGCCGAAGAGGCCCAGTTGGAGCAGCAGGCCCGGCACCAGCACCTGCCAGGAGCTGCCCTGGCCGCCGAGCGGCAGACCGGTGAGCAGCGGCCCGAAGAACAGCAGGTACAGCAGCGGCATGAGCGCCCCGAAGAGCATCGCGAAGCGGGAGCGCAGGGTCTGGCGGAGATAGCGGCCGTAGATGAGGCCGGTGTCGTGCAACAGCATGGCGCGTCCTATACGGCTACGGGGGCGGCGTCGGCCGGGGCGGGCCGGCGCCCGGTGATGGCGAGGAAGGTGTCCTGGAGGGTGGCGTCGAGGGAGCCGCCGTAGCGCAGCTTGAGCGCGCCCGGCGTGCCCTCGGCGGCGACCGTGCCCTGGTCGACGACGACCAGGCGGTCGGCGAGGGCGTCGGCCTCGTCGAGGTAGTGCGTGGTGAGGAAGACGGTGGTGCCCTGCTCGTCGCGCAGCCGCCGGACCAGGTCCCACAGGTCGGCGCGGCTGCCGGGGTCGAGTCCGGTCGTCGGCTCGTCGAGGAAGAGGACGCGCGGGCGGTGGGTGAGCGCCATGGCGATGTCCAGCCGCCGCCGCTGCCCGCCGGAGAGGGCGCCGCAGGGGCGGTCGAGCAGGTCGGTGAGGTCGAGGTCGCGGGCGAGTTCACCGGCCCGGGCGAGGGCCTCGCTCTTGCCCAGCCGGTACATCCGCCCCTGGGTGACCAGCTCCTCCCGCACGCTGATCTGCGGATCGACGCCGCCGGACTGGGCGACGTACCCGCTGGCCCGGCGCACCCCCACCGGGTCGGTCGCCAGGTCGTGCCCGGCGACGGTGGCGGTGCCGCCGGTCGGCTTCAGCAGGGTGGTCAGCATGCGCAGGGTGGTGGTCTTGCCTGCGCCGTTGGGGCCGAGGAAGCCCAGGATCTCGCCTTCGTGGACGGTGAGGTCGATGCCGCGGACGGCTTCGACGGGGCCGCGTTTGGTCGTGAAGGTGCGCGCCAGTCCGGCTGCACTGATGACTGCTGGCATGCCGCCCAGAAAAACAGAGTCTATGAAATTTTGCAATGCCCCCAAGTTTTCAGCGGGCCCAGCGAAGTTAGGATGTGGGCATGGCAGAGGGGCTCAGGGAGCGGAAGAAGCGGCAGACCCGGCAGTACATCTCCGATGTCGCCACGGGTCTGTTCCTGGAGCGCGGCTTCGAGGCGGTCACGGTCGCGGAGATCGCCGAGGCGGCGAACGTCTCCGTCAACACCGTCTACAACTACTTCCCCGCCAAGGAGGACCTCTTCCTGGACCGCTCGGCCGGCGTCGTCGACCGGCTGGCCCGCTGGGTCCGCGGCCGGGACCTGGGGGAGTCCGCCGCCCGCGCCGTCCTGCGGGAACTGCGCGAGGAGGTCGAGGCCGTCTCGCCGCGCGTCGGCCTGATGGAGGGATACAGCCGCTTCATGCGCGTCATCCACGACGCACCCACGCTGCGCTCCCGCCTGTGGAGCCTCCGGCAGGACAGCCACGACAACCTCAGGGCAGCGCTGCGCGAGGAGACCGGCGCCCCCGAGGACGACCCGCTGCCGGACCTGATGGCCGGTCAGATCTGCTGGATCTACGACACCGTGTTCGCGTCCATCGGCCGCGAGATGCTCAAGGGGCGCCCCCCGGTGGAGGTGTCCCGGGAGACGCTTCAGCTCCTCGACGAGGTCGAGGAGCTGCTGAGCGAGCGGGTGCTGGAGTACGCGGTCCGCGCGGACTAGCGCAGCCCTGGCGCGCGCCTACCGGCGCGCCCCCGGCGGCAGCGCGATCGTGCCCATGAACACGCCCGTCGTCTCCGACGTCACCTCCTGGCTGTAGCGCATCTCCTGCCCGCCGTACGGGATGCGGAACACGCAGCGGAAGCGGTGGGCGGTCAGGCGGTACGTCGCCGGGTCCAGGGTGAGGACCTCCTCGGCGCTCTCCAGCCGGATCCGGCTGTCCGGCGCCGCGATGCCCGCCGCCCGCAACTGCTCCAGCGCCGGGGCGAGTTCGCGGACCGCCTTCCGCACCAGCGGCCGGTCGCGCACGGCGGACAGGGCGGCCGGGCCCGCCGCGGCGCGGAGTTCCACTCCGGCGCCCGTCCTCGTCACCGACAGGGGGCCGGAGGCGCCCTCGGCGTACCCCTCCAGCGCGGCCGCCGGATCCTCCACCGCGTTCGCCATCTCCGGGTCCGTCGGCGGGCCGCTCTTCCACCGCGCGTCGCGGCCGCCCTTCTTGACGTACACCGTCCCGTCGACGACGTAGACCTCCTCCGGCTTGTCCGCGCCCTTCGCGTGCGTGGTCCCGGAGGAGTGCAGGGCCGGCGGGAGCTGGGAGCGGTCCACCGTCGCCTCGTAACTCGCCGAGGAGGAACCGCCCGGCGAGGTCAGCGCCTCGCTGCCGCGCACCGCGAACGTCCAGCCCTGCTCCTCCGCCAGCACCGCCTTCGCCCGCGCCAGGTACTCCTCGGGCGTGCGCGGGCCGGGGGCGGCGGACGCCGCCGGCGCCTTGCCCTGCGCGGTCGGCGCGCTCGCCGGTGCGCCGCCGCCCCCGGTGCAGCCCGTCAGGGCGAGCAGGGCGAGGGGCGCCAGGGCGGCGGTACGGGGTCTCACGTGCGGTGCTCCTTCGGCAACGGGGACGGGCGGCGCCCGGTTGTACCGGACCCGCGTCCCTCCGCACCAGCGCACGGACAAGACGGACAGTCGGGAAGCTTCGCCCCGACGGCACTTGACGTGACCGGCGTCTCACCCCATGAGACGTGAAACGCGTTACTAACGCCGCCGCAGCGGCCCTCACGCCCGCTAGTGTCCGCCCGAGAACACAAGGAAACAGTGGGCGGACAGGGGAGTGGGAGTGGCACGGAAGCTTGCCGTCATCGGGGCCGGACTCATGGGATCCGGCATCGCGCAGGTGTCCGCCCAGGCGGGCTGGGACGTCGTCCTGCGGGACGTCACCGACGAGGCGCTGCGGCGCGGCACCGACGGCATCAAGGCGTCGTACGAGAAGTTCGTGAGCAAGGGGAAGCTGGCCGCGGAGGACGCCGAGGCCGCCCTCGGCCGCATCACCGCCACCACCGACCTGGACGCCGCCGCCGACGCCGACATCGTCGTCGAGGCCGTCTTCGAGAAGCTCGACGTCAAGCACGAGATCTTCCGCGCGCTCGACAAGGTCGTCCGCGAGGACGCCGTGCTCGCCTCCAACACCTCCGCCATCCCGATCACCAAGATCGCGGCGGTGACGGAGCGGCCCGAACGGGTCGTCGGCGTCCACTTCTTCTCGCCCGTGCCGATGATGCAGCTCGTCGAGCTGGTCCGCGGCTACAAGACGAGCGACGAAACCCTCGCCGCCGCCCGCGAGTTCGCCGAGTCCGTCGGCAAGACCTGCATCGTCGTCAACCGCGACGTCGCCGGCTTCGTGACGACCCGTCTCATCTCCGCGCTCGTCGTCGAGGCCACCAAGCTCTACGAGTCCGGCGTCGCCACCGCCGAGGACATCGACCTCGCCTGCAAGCTCGGCTTCGGACACGCCATGGGCCCGCTCGCCACCGCCGACCTCACCGGCGTGGACATCCTGCTGCACGCCACCGGCAACATCTACACCGAGACCCAGGACGAGAAGTTCGCCCCGCCCGAGCTGATGCGCCGGATGGTTGACGCCGGTGACATCGGCCGCAAGAGCGGGCAGGGCTTCTACAGCTACTGATCCGGGCGCCCGCCACCGCAGATCACCCTCCGGGGTGAATTCGGTATCGGTTCGCTTACAGGCAGCAACCGGACTGCCGCCGATGCAGTCAGACGTTGCACAGCCACCGTCATGTCGTACGCCACCGCACTCTCGGGGAGCGCATATGCACATCAGGGGCGACCACGTCGAGCTGGTCGTCGGGGGCCGCCTCGACGTCCGCAGCGCGGCGGACGCCCGTACGGTCCTGCACTCGGCCGTCGACGACGGAGTCGGCGACCTCGTGCTCGACCTGTCCGAACTGGACTCCTGGGACGCCACCGGACTCGGGGTGATCATGGGCGTCCACCGGCGGGCCGGCCGCTGCGGCCGGCGGCTGGTGCTGCGCGGCGTACCGCCGCAGATGCAGCGCCTGCTGGTGGCCACGCGCCTGCACCGCATCCTCGCCATCGAGGGCGGACTCGCCGTGGAGTCCCTGCCCCGGGTGTGACCCCCGGTGCGCGGGGGATCCCGGACCCCGCCCGAGACCGGCGAAACGCCCCCACACACGCAATCCTCACGAGACTGTGATGTCTCGGACCGCACGGCACCCCGGACTGTCGGAGATACTGAGCGAAGGTTTACGGTTCGACTGCCCGCCGCCCGCAACCCTCGAGCGGGCACCGGACCAGAAGCGACAGCGCAGTGTGCAGCAAGGCCGGGAGGGGCTACTCCACACGACGCTTTTGGGGGGCTTGAAACCTATGGACCCGAACACCCTGGGGCCCGAGGAGTACGGCCAGGACAGCGACGGCCACGCGCCGCGCCCGCGCCCCTCCAGGGATCCCCTCACACCCGACTTCGGCCAGCACGCGACGCCCGCCCCGGCCCGCACCGCGCAGCTGGTCTCCGGCGACTTCCTGCTCACCGTCAACCCCGTCGACGGCAGCGAGATCGAGCTGTGCCCGCCCGCGGAGCGCCCCGGCCGCCCGGTGAAGTCCACCCCGGCCGAGCGCGCCGAGGCGGACCGCGCCGCCCGGCCGCCCGTACCGCCCGGCCCCACCCCGCCCGCGCTGGGGCTGATCGGCCGCCAGGACGAGCGGGAGCAACTGGTCCGGCTGCTCGCCCGCGGCCGCTCCGTCCGCCTCACCGGCCCCGGCGGCTCCGGCCGCACCAGCCTCCTCGACCTCGTCGCCGAGGACTGCGCCGACCTCGCCCCCGACGGCGTCGTCCGCCTCAACGGCTGCCACCGCACCGCCGGCGAGCTGCTCCACGACCTGCTCTACGCCGTCCACACCGCACCCCGGTACCGCCCGGAACGGGACGAACTGCACGCCCTGGTCCGGGAGATCGGCGCGGTCGTCGTCGTCGACGACCTGGAGTTCGGCGGGACCGCGCTGGACGAGCTGCTGGAGGCCACCCCCGAGTGCGCCTTCCTGTTCGCCGCCACCCCCGACGTCCCCGCCCCCTCGGCCGCCTCCGGCGTCGAGGAGGTCGTCCTCGGCGGACTGGACCGGGCCGGCGGCATCGAGCTGATCGAGCGTTCCGTCGGCCGCGTCCTCACCGAGGACGAGGCCAACTGGGCCGGCGACCTGTGGTTCGAGTCCGAGGGACTGCCGCTGCGGTTCGTCCAGGCCGGCGCCCTGCTGCGGCAGCGCGACCGGCTGCTCGCCGACGCCGAGGCCGCCGACGACCTCGGTGTCTTCGAGGACGCCCGCCCCGCCGACGCCCCCGCCACCGACGCGGACACGGCCCTGCCCTCCCTCGGCGAGGCCGCCGCCCCCGCACCCCTGCTCGCCTCCCGGCTGAGCCCCTCCGCCCGCGCCACGCTGCGGTTCGCCGTCGCCCTCGGCGGTGAGGTGCCCCACCAGGCGCACCTGCCCGCCCTCGTCGGCGACACCCACGCCGACGCGGCCCTCGGCGAACTCGTCGACTGCGGACTGGTCTCCCCGGTCGGCTCCCGCTACCGCCTCGCCGCCGGTGTGCCGGCCCAGCTGGAGGCCGCCGGATACGCCGACGACCTCACCGACCAGGCCCGCAGCGCCGCCCGCCACTACACCTGGTGGGCCGGCCACCCCTCCGTCACCCCCGAACGGGTGTGCGCCGAGGCCGACGCCGTGCTCGCCGCGCTCACCGTCCTCGCGCCGCTCGCCACCGCCCTGCGCGAGGACGACGAGGACGACGACGGCGACATCGCCGTACGGCTCGCCCGCACCGCCGCGCCCGCCTTCGCCGCCGGACTGCACTGGGGCGCCTGGGAACGCGCCCTGCGCTCCGGGGCCGAGGCCTCCCGGCTCGCCGGCGAGGTCGCCGACCAGGCCTACTTCCACCACGAACTGGGCGTCCTCGCCCTGTGCGGCGGACAGCTGGACCGCGCCCGCGCCGAACTGGAGGCCTCCATCGGGCTGCGCGGCGCCCTCGCCGACAAGCGCGGCACCGTCGCCGGCCGCCGCGCCCTCGCCCTCGTCGCCGACCGCGCGGGCGATGTGCCCGGCGTGCCGGTGACCGGGCCGACGGCCGCGACCGCGGGCGAGGAGGTGCCGGATGCCCGGCACGACGAGTCGGCTTCGCCGCCCGGCGGCGTGCCCGCGCTCTACCCCTCGCTGCCGCGCCCCGCGGCCGACGCCACGGCCGTCGTCACCCACCAGGCCACGGGGCCGGACCGCAAGGACCGCGGCGGCCTGCGGGGCCTGGCCCGCCGCAACCTCGTCGCGGCCGGTGCCGGCGCCCTCCTCGTCGCCGTGCTCGGTACGGTCGTCACGCTCGGCGCCACCTCCAACAACGACGCGAACCCGCCCTCCGACCAGGTCGGCGTCAACCCGTCGGCCAGCCAGGGCGTGGACGACGGCAGCCTCGGCGCCGACGCCCCCGCCGACGACGACGCGGGCAACGGCGACACCGGCACCGCCACCAGCCGCCCCACCGACCCGGGCCCCGACGGCACGCTGGGCACCTCCGACGACCCGACCCCGACCGAGTCGGCCGTACCGTCGGACCAGCCGAGCGGGACGCGGGGGAGCGGCGGGGCCTCCACGACGCCGTCGAAGCCGACGACCTCGCAGAAGCCGCCGACGACCCCTACCTCGCCGAAGCCGACGACCTCGCCGACGCCCACCAAGCCGACGGAGACGCCGACGCAGACGCCGACCCAGACGCCCACCGAGACGCCGACGGAGACGCCGAGCACCACTCCGTCCACCACGGACACGGCCAGCGGCGCGGAGACCACCCCGGCCCAGACCACCAGCTCGGCCGGTGCCCCCCAGACCTCGGAGGCGGGCACCCCCAGTAGCTCCGGCGACGTCATCTGACGCCCCGTACAGCACGACAGGGCCGGGTCCGCCGCAGCGGGCCCGGCCCTGTCGTCGTAGCGCGTCGTAGCGGTCAGAACAGCCGCAGCTTGTCGTCCTCGATGCCGCGCAGCGCGTCGTAGTCCAGGACGACGCAGCCGATGCCGCGGTCGGTGGCGAGGACGCGGGCCTGGGGCTTGATCTCCTGGGCGGCGAAGACGCCGCGGACCGGGGCGAGATGCGGGTCGCGGTTGAGGAGTTCCAGGTAGCGGGTGAGCTGCTCCACGCCGTCGATCTCGCCGCGCCGCTTGATCTCGACCGCGACGGTCTGGCCCTCGGCGTCCCGGCAGAGGATGTCGACGGGCCCGATGGCGGTCATGTACTCGCGGCGGATCAGCGTGTAGCCCTCGCCGAGCGTCTCGATGCGGTCCGCGAGCAGCTCCTGGAGGTGCGCTTCCACGCCGTCCTTGATCAGGCCCGGGTCGACGCCCAGTTCGTGCGAGGAGTCGTGGAGGATATCCTCCATCGTGATGATCAGCTTCTCGCCCGCCTTGTTGACGACGGTCCAGACGCCTTCCTCCTCACCCGTGCCCTCCTTCAGCGTGCACGGCGGCGACATCCAGTTCAGGGGCTTGTAGGCCCGGTCGTCCGCGTGGATGGAGACGCTGCCGTCCGCCTTCACCAGGATCAGACGGGGCGCGGAGGGGAGGTGGGCGGTGAGCCGGCCCGCGTAGTCGACGGAGCATCGGGCAATGACGAGACGCATGGTCGGCAACGCTACTCGACGGGCCGGTGTGCACGCGATTCGCCCAGGAAAACGCATGTTCCGCGGTGGCCGATTGTATGCCCAACGCCAAGTCTCTTTGTCGGCATTCTCCTGGTGCCGTCACGGTCCGCGACCTACCGTAGAGAACGGGAGGTCGCGATGCATGTACTCAGCGTGTCCGGTGTTCCGGCATGGCGAACTCCCTTTCCCTGTCCGGCAACCCCTGCTGTGCGGGGGTGCGAGAGGAGAACCCATGTCGCTCGACGTCTCACCGGCCCTACTCGAACAGGCCGAGCGAGGCGAGGTCGACGAAGCTGACTTCGTCGACTGCGTCCGGACCTCCCTGCCCTATGCGTGGGAGATGATCAGCTCCCTGGTGGCACAGCTGAAGGTGGACGGCGGTGCGTTCGCCGACAACCAGACGCCCCCGCCGGACGAGCAGGCACGCGGTCAGCTCCTGCGTGCGCTCGCGAGTGACGCGATCCGCGGAGCGCTGCAGCGGCACTTCGGTGTGCGGCTGGCTTTCCAGAACTGCCATCGCGTGGCGGTGTTCCCGCTGGACGCCTCGGTCGACGAGACGCTGGCGCGCTTCACCTCGGTCCGCAGCCAGCTGCTGAACCAGTCTCCGGAGCTTCGGGACTGCTGAGCAGTGAGCCGCTTGCTTGCCGCTCCGTACGTGGGAGGTGCAGTCGGTACCGGAGCGGCAAGCTCCTCGCGCGGCACGGGTGTTCAGCGCAGCTGCGGCAGCACTTCGGCACCCAGCCGCCGTACGTTCTCCTCCGTCGCCGCGAGGTCTCCCGAGCCCTCCACGAGCAGGGCGAACCGGGAGATACCGGTGCGTTCGCTGGTCGCCGCGAGGCGGTCGGCGCACAGCCGCGGTGTGCCCACCGGGTGCAGCCCGCAGAGCAGTTCGGTGTACGCCAGCGGGTCGCGCATCTGCCGGATCCGGCCGTCGACCGTGACATGCGCGTCGAGACCCTGTTTCAGCCAACCCGGCATTGCCTTCGTCAAGGTCTCCACCGCGTCGGTACGCCGGTCCGCGATCTGGCAGACGCCCGCGGAGACGTGCGCCGCGGCGCGGATCTCGTCCCCGGACCGACCCGCCTCCCGGGCGCACCGCCGCCACAGGGCGACCATCTCCGCCTTCTCCTCGTCCCCCACGTGCATGCCGAGCAGCATCGGCAGTCCGCGCTCGGCGGCCAGCCGCACGCTCGCCGGCGAGGTGCACGCGAGGACCACCTCCGGGCCCTCGGTCTCCGTCAGCGCCTCCGACGGGCGCGGTACGACGGGGACTTCACGGAACCGGAACCGCTCGCCGTCCGCCGCCACCGACGGCTCGCGCAGCCAGCGCATCAGCAGATCGAGTGATTCGGGGAACCCCTTCTCGTACGCCGCGAGGCCCGCGCCGAACACCTCCAGGTCCACCCACGGCCCGCCCCGCCCGACGCCGAGCGAGAACCGCCCGCCGCTCGTCAGGTGCAGCAGCGCCGCCTGCTCGCCGACGGAGACCGGATGCTGGGTGGGCAGCACGCACACCGCCGTGCCCACCCGGATGCGCCGGGTGCGGCCCAGCAGTAACGCCGCCAGGGTGATCGCGGACGGGCAGGTGCCGTACGGCACGAAATGGTGCTCGGCCAGCCAGACCGTGTCCAGCCCGGCTTCCTCGGCGACCTCGGCGGAGCGCACCGCGCGGTGCAGCGCCTCTCCCTGGCCCTGACCCGGGAACTGGGCCGCCAACACGAAACTTCCAACGCGCATGTGCTTGTCCTGCCTTCTGGCTCCGACGCGGAGCTCCCCCACCCGGCATAACCGTCTGACACGTGCCGAGGACACGGCCTGTCGGGTTAATTTGCGGATTGTCTGGAGAATGCCGGGGAACGGGCGGCGGCGCCGGGCCACTTGTGGGGGGCCGGTGCCCTCCGCGTACCCGGCGGCCCGCCGCGTACGCTGGAGACGGCCCGTGCTTCCTGTATAGCTCCGTGAGGTGTCCCGTGTCCCCGCGTCGCAACCGTCCCAAGGGCTCCGGCGGATCGGGCCGGAGCACGGAGGAGGACCGCCCCGGCCGCTACGGCGGCTGGCAGTCCGGCGTGGAGTGGCAGGGCGAGGCGTGGAACGTGCGGCACGTGGCAGGGGCGAGCGCCCAGGGCAAGTCGTACCGCTGCCCGGGCTGCGACCAGCTGATCCCGGACGGCGTCCCGCATGTCGTGGCCTGGCCCGACCACTCGGGCGTGGACGACCGCCGGCACTGGCACAAGGCGTGCTGGAACGCACGGGACCGCCGCACCACGCGGGTGCAGCGGTCCCGTAACGCGCCGAAGTTCTAGCGGATCTCCCGGACTACACGTCCCGCTTCTGCAGCAGGGCGAACGCGCCGGCGAAGGCCGCCGCCGTCACGCCGAGGATGATCCACAGCGGGTCCCAGCCGGACGGGCCGGAGTCGGTGAGGGACGTGGCGTAGAAGACGCTGAGCTGGCTCGGGATCGAGTACTCGAACAGGGCCTCGCGCAGGTCCTGCAGCGACTCCGAGAACATGAACAGCGCGATCACCAGCGGGGCCAGCAGCAGGCCGATCATGATGGTGATGGCGCCCGCCGAGTGCCGGATGATCGAGCCGACGACCAGCGAGAGCAGCCCGAGCAGCGCGATGTACAGGGACACGCCGACCGTGGCCTTGAACCACTCGCCGCCGGACGGGTCCCGGGCGTCGCTGAGCATGCCGACCTGCGCGAAGGCGACGAACGACGACGACACCAGCGTCACCACGAAGGCCACGGCGAAGAAGACGACCGCCTTCGCCGCGAGCACCCGCCCGCGCGAGGGGCAGGCCACCATCGTGGTGCGGATCATGCCGGTGCCGTACTCGGAGGCCGTGGTCAGCACGCCCAGCGTGATGATGCACATGCTGCCGAGCAGCAGCCCGAAGAAGCCGAACGACAGCGGGTTCTCGCCGTTGAGGTCGCCCTCGGAGGCGTTCGCGGCGACCAGCGCGCCGGCCGCCAGACCGATGCCGACGACCAGCAGTACGAACACGCCCAGCGTCCACATCGTGGAGCGCACCGACCGGATCTTGGTCCATTCGGAGGCGAGGGCGTGCCCGAGGTGCGTGCGCACGACGGGGATCGGCGAGGTGTAACCGGGGTACGACGCTCCGGCCGCCGCCTGCCAGGTGGGCTGCGCGGCCTGCGGCGCGGGGGGCTGGTGGGTGGTCATCGGGCGTCCTCGGACTTCGGTTCGGCGTCGGTCAGCGGGGCGGGCGCGGCCGGAGCGGCCTGCGGAGCGGCAGCGGCGGGCTGCGCGGGCGGGGCCGCGGGCTGCGCGGGCGCGGCCGGGGCGGCCACGGGCGCCGCGGGGGCGGCCGGCTGGGCGTACGGGTTCGGCTGGCCCGCGGGGGCCGCACCCGGTGCGCCGTACGGACCCGCCGGCGGCTGACCGCCGTACGGGGCGCCCTGCGGGGCCGTGAAGGGCTGACCGCCCTGCTGGGGCGGCGGCGGGGCGTACCAGCCGGGCTGGCCCTGGCCGGGCACCGGCATGGGCGGCTGCGCGCCGGGCGGCAGCGGCTGCTGGAGGCCGGCCTTCTGGTCGGCGGTCGAGCGGTAGTCGACGGCGCCCTGCGTCATCCGCATGTACGCCTCCTCCAGCGAGGCCTGGTGCGGCGACAGCTCCCACAGCCGGACGTCGGCCTCGTGCGCGATGTCGGAGATACGGGGCAGCGGCAGGCCGGTGACGCGCAGCGCGCCGTCCTGCTCCGGCAGCACATGGCCGCCCGCCTCGGTCAGCGCCGAGGACAGCTTCTCCCGCAGCTGCGGCTCGGTGTCGGGGGTGCGCACCCGCGCGAAGTCGGCGGAGTTGGCCGAGATGAACTCCGTGACGCTCATGT
The DNA here is from genome assembly GCF_014656055.1 of Streptomyces griseosporeus. Taxonomy (GTDB): domain Bacteria; phylum Actinomycetota; class Actinomycetes; order Streptomycetales; family Streptomycetaceae; genus Streptomyces; species Streptomyces griseosporeus. The sequence goes on along the minus strand of NZ_BNBR01000003.1, from coordinate 399,183 downwards.
CGGCCAGCAGCTGCCCGCGCCCGATCACGATCAGGTGGTCGGCGGTCAGCGCCATCTCGCTCATCAGGTGCGAGGAGACGAAGACCGTACGGCCCTCCGCCGCGAGCGCCTTCATCAGGTTCCGCACCCACAGGATGCCCTCGGGGTCGAGACCGTTGACCGGCTCGTCGAAGAGGAGCACCTGCGGGTCGCCGAGCAGCGCGGCGGCGATGCCGAGGCGCTGCCCCATGCCGAGGGAGAAGCCCTTGGACCGCTTGTTCGCCACGTCCTGCAGACCGACCACGCCGAGCACCTCGTCGACCCGGCGGGCCGGGATGCCGGAGAGCTGGGCCAGGCTCAGCAGGTGGTTGCGGGCGGACCGGCCGCCGTGCACGGCCTTGGCGTCCAGCAGGGCGCCGACCTGACGGGGCGCGTTCGGCAGCTTCCGGTAGGGGTGGCCGCCGATCGTCACCGTCCCCGAGGTCGGGTTGTCGAGCCCCAGGATCATCCGCATCGTCGTCGACTTGCCCGAGCCGTTGGGACCGAGGAAGCCGGTGACGGCACCGGGCCGCACCTGGAAGGACAGGTTGTACACAGCGGTCTTGTCGCCGTAGCGCTTGGTCAGGCCGACTGCTTCGATCATGCTCCGCACCCATCGAAAGGATCAGGACAGCGGGGCACACGCCCCCGTAAGGGTTAGGAGGATATCCAGGCGCTGACGGTTCCAGCCAAGGGAAAGTAAAACCGCCCGGGTGCCCGCGGGTTCGGCCCGGTCGGTCACGCGTCCCGCTTCTTCAGCAGGGCGTACCCGCCGGCGATCACCACGAGCACCCACAGCGCCATGATCCCGAGCCCGCCCCACGGCCCGTACGGCGTGTCGTCGTCCACCGGCGTGACCACCTGCATGATCTTGCTGCCGGCCTGGTCGGGCAGGAACCGGCCGACCTTCTTCGTGGCGTCGACGTTGCCGAGGATGTTGGAGATCAGGAAGAAGAACGGCATGAGGATGCCCAGAGAGAGCATGGGGGAGCGCAGCATCACGGCGACGCCCATCGAGAACATCGCGATCAGCGTCATATAGAGGCCGCCGCCGAGCACCGCGCGCAGCACCCCCGTGTCCGAGATGTGCGCCCGGTGCTCGCCCAGCATCGCCTGCCCCAGGAAGAACGCGGCGAAGCTGGTCGCCATACCCACGACCAGAGCGAGACCGGTGGCGACCGCGATCTTGCTGAACAGGAAGGTGCCGCGCTGCGGCACGGCCGCCAGCGAACTGCGGATCATGCCGGTGCTGTACTCGTTCGACACGACGAGCACCCCGAACACGATCATCGCCAGCTGCCCGAGACTCATCCCGGCGAAGCTGATGAAGGTCGGGTCGAAGTCGGTCCTGTCCCGCGCGCTCATCTTGTCGAACTCGTTCTTCGACAGCGCCGAGATGAGCATGCCGAGGGCGAGTGTGACCACCACGGCCAGCGACAGCGTCCACACCGTGGACGCCACCGACCGGATCTTGGTCCACTCGGAGCGGATGACCTGGGCCGCCGCCATGATCAGCTTCCCTTCTGCCAGTCGTCGCCCCACTGCCGAGCGGGCGCGTCGGCGTGCGCGTGGTACTCGACCGACTCCGCGGTCAGCCGCATGAACGCCTCCTCCAGCGAGGCCTGCTGCGGGCTCAGCTCGTGCAGCACGATCTGATGCTGCGCCGCCAGCTCGCCGATCCGCTCCGGCTTGCCCCCGTCGACCTCCAGCATCCCGCCGCCGGTCTCCACGACCGTGATCCCCGCCCCGTGCAGCACATCGAGCAGCCGCTCGCGCTGCGGGGTGCGGATACGGATGTACGAGCGGGAGTTCTGTGCGATGAAGTCGGCCATCGAGGTGTCCGCGAGCAGCCGGCCCTGCCCGATGACCACCAGATGGTCGGCGGTCAGCGCCATCTCGCTCATCAGATGACTCGACACGAACACCGTCCGCCCCTGCGCGGCGAGCGACTTCATCAGCGTGCGGATCCAGTGGATGCCCTCCGGGTCCAGCCCGTTGACCGGCTCGTCGAACATCACGATCCGCGGGTCGCCCAGCAGCGCCGCGGCGATGCCCAGCCGCTGCCCCATGCCCATCGAGAAGCCCTTGGTCTTCTTCCGGGCGACCCCCGAGAGCCCCACCGTCTCCAGCACCTCCCGCACCCGGCTCGCCGGGATGCCGTTGCTCTGGGCGAGGCACAGCAGGTGGTTGTAGGCACTGCGCCCCGGGTGCCAGGCCTTGGCCTCCAGCAGGGCGCCGATGTACGTCAGCGGGTCCTTCAGCCGGTCGTAGTGCTTGCCGTCGATGCGTACATCGCCCGCGGTCGGCCGGTCCAGGCCCAGGATCATCCGCATGGTCGTGGACTTGCCCGCGCCGTTCGGACCGAGGAACCCCGTGACGATCCCCGGTCTGACGGCGAAGGTGAGGTTGTTGACCGCGAGTTTCTCGCCGTACCGCTTGGTCAGCCCCTCCAGCTCGATCATGCAGGCCACGCTAGAACGAGGCGGAGCCCTCCGCCACCGCAGTGGCAGAGGGCTCCGCAGGTTTTCAGCCGCCGTACGCCGGGGCGTTACCGGGACTGCTGGGCCGGCACTCCGCGGGAGATCGGCTCGTCGTCCGTGGACGGCGTGCCCGCGGCGGCCACCGCCGCGCCGGTCAGCGTCGCGAGCATCTCGCGGACGTTCGTCAGCTGGGCGTTGATGGAGTCGCGGCGGTTGGTGAGGGCGGCCAGCTCGCGCTCGGACTCCGAGCGGATGCGGTCGGCCTTGGCGTTGGCGTCGGCCACGATGTCCTCGGCCTGACGCTGGGCAGTCTCCACCGTCTGGCGGGCGCGGCGCTCGGCGTCCGTGCGCAGCTTCTCCGCCTCCAGACGCAGCTGCTCGGCGCGGTGCTCGATCTCCGCGAGGCGCTTCTCGGCCTTGGCCTGACGCGAGGCCAGGTCGCGCTCCGACTGCTCGCGGCGCTTGGCCAGATTCGTCTCGAAGTCGGCGGCGGCCTGAGCGGCCTTGGCGCGCGTCTCCTCGAAGAGCGCGTCGGCCTCCTCACGCTTGGACTGCGCGTCCTTCTGCGCCTCGGAACGCAGCTGAGCGGCGTCGCTCTTGGCCTTCTCGACGATCCGGACGCCCTCGTCCTCGGCCTTTGCCTTGCGCTCGGCCGCGAACGCCTCCGCGTCGTTGCGCACCTGCTGCGCCGCCGACTCGGCCAGCTCGCGGTGCTGCTCGGCCGCGCGACGGGCCTCCTCGCGCAGATCCTTGGCCTCTTCCTCGGCCAGCCGCAGGATCTTCTCGACGCGCGCGCCGAGACCGGCGTAGGACGGCTCCGCGTCCGAGACCGCCGCCTGCGCGTTCTGCGTCTCGAGGTGCAGCTCCTCGATGCGCTTTTCCAGAGCGGTGATGCGGGCGAGAGCGCTGTCACGGTCGGAGACGAGCTTGGAGATACGTTCGTCCACCTGAGCGCGGTCGTACCCACGCCGCACAAGCTCGAAGCCGTAGGGGGAAGTGTCGCTCATGGGGTTCCTGTCGAATGAGACCGGTGAGGTGATAGGGGGAATCCTAGGGGCCGAAGCGGTGTGTCATCGAGCGGATACGTGTTTGATCTGGAGAATGACACCTCTTTTGGGTGGCTCACCTCCACAACGCTTGCCAAAGACCTGGGCAAAGGCCCCAGAAGACACCCGAACCCGCCCGGACGGCTAGCCGTCTGACGGCTTGCCACCCGAACGAGGGGCGCCCACGGTGGCGCCGGCCTTGACGGCGCCGTCCTTGCCCGCGGCCGGGGCCTCGAAGGACTCCAACGCCTCCAGGACGTCCTGGACACGGGAGATCTCGGCGTTGATGTCCTCGCGCCGGCGCACCAGGATCTCCAGCTCCCGCTTGCCCTCCTCGACCGTACGGCGAGCCTCGCGGATCGCCTCGGCCTTGAGCTCCTCGGCCTCCTTGACCAGCTTCGCCTTCTTCTGCTCGGCCTCCTTGAGCAGGCCCTCCGCCTTCTTCACGGCGGCGATGCGGACCTTGCCCGCCTCGGAGTTGGCCTCCGAGACGATCTCCTTGGCCTTCGCCTCCGCCTTGGCGAGCTGTTCCTCGGTGGCCTTGATGAGCGCGTCGCAGCGGTCGCCCGTCGACTTCATCGTCTCGGCGGCCTCGCGACGCGCCCGCTCGTGCAGCTCCTCGATCTCGGAGGTGATGCGGTCGCGCAGCTCCTCGGCGCGCTCCCTTATCTGCGTGGCGTCCCGGCGGGCGCCGACCAGCAACTCGTCGGCGTCCGTACGGGCCTTCTCCACGCGGGTGTTGCCCTCGACGGTGGCCTCGGCGACGATCCGGTCGGCCTCCTTGCGGGCCGCGCCGACCATCGTGTCCGCCTGGGCCTCCGCGTCCGCGGTGGTCTTCAGCGCCTGCTCCTGCGCCTCCGCGAGCAGCTTGTCGACCTCGGCCGTGGTCTCCGTGATGAGCGTGTCGACCTGCTCGGCGGCCTCGCTGCGCCGCTTGTTGGCGTCCTTGCGGGCCTCGTCCAGGGTGCGCTCGGCCTCCTCGCGGGCGGCCGACAGCAGCCGCTCCGCCTCCTCGGCCGCCTCCGCCCTGACCCGCTCCGACTCGATGCGGATCCGCTCGGCGTGCGCCTGCGCCGAGCCGACCGTCTCGGCGGCCTCGGCACGCAGCCGCTCCGCCTCGTCGGTGGCGTCCGCGAGCAGCTTGTCGGCCTTCGCGACGGACTCGGCACGGACCCGGTCGGCCTCCTCCAGCGCCTCGGTGCGGACCCGCTCCGCCTCGGCGACCGTCTCCTGGCGCAGCCGGTCGGTCTCGGTGACCGTCTCGGTGGTCAGGCGCTCGGCCTCGTTGCGCGCCTCGGTGATGAGGGTGTCGGCCTGGGCGGCGGCGTCGGAGCGGATGCGGTTGGCGTCCTCGCGGGCGTCCGCCCGGGTGCGGGTGGCGTCCTGGTCGGCCTGCGCCCGCAGATCGGACGCCTCCGTACGCAGCCGGTCGGCCTCCTCCCGCGCCTCGGTCCGCACCCGCTCCGCCTCGGCGGTCGTCTCCTGGCGCAGCCGGTCGGTCTCGGCGATCGTCTCGCTGGTGAGCCGCTCGGCCTCGTTGCGCGCCTCGGTGATGAGGGTGTCGGCCTGGGCGGCGGCGTCGGAGCGGATGCGGTTGGCGTCCTCGCGGGCGTCCGCCCGGGTGCGCGCCGCGTCCTGGTCGGCCTGCGCCAGCGTGTCCGAGGCCTCGGTACGCAGCCGCTGCGCGTGCTCGGACGCGTCCGAACGCAGCCGCTCCGCCTCCGCGAGGGCGTCCGCCATCGTGCGCTCGGCGAGCGCCTTGGCCGCCTCCGACTCCTCCCGCGCCTCCCGGCGCACCCGGCCGGCGTCCTCGCTCGCCCGCTCCCGCTCGGCGTAGGCGTCGGCGCGGACCCGGTCCGCCTCCTCCTCCGCCTCCCGGCGGGTACGCTCCGCCGCCACCTCGGCGGCCGAGCGCAGCCCGGCGATCTCCTCCTGCGCCTGCTCGTGCAGCCCGGCCACCGACTCACGCACCTGCTGGGCGTGCTGCTCCGCCGCGGAGACCATCTCGGTCGCGCGCCGGTCGGCCTCCTCCACCAGGCGGATCGCCTCGGCCTGCGCCTCCTCCACGCGCGTGCGCGCGCTCGCCAGCAGCTCCTCGCTCTGCTCGCGGGCCCGCTCGCGCTCCTGGTCGGCCTCCTGCCGGGCCGAGCCCAGCAGCTCCTCCGCCTCGCGGCGGCGCCGGGCGGCCTCCTCCTGCGCGGCGGCCAGCGTCTCGGACGCCTCCGCGGCCAGCCGCTCGGCGGCGGCCTGCGCCTCTGCCCGCATCCGGTCGGCGCTGTCCTGCGCCTCCGACTTCAGCCGCTCCGCCTCCGCCGCGGCCTCCGACCGCAGCCGCAGCGCCACCGACTCGCCCTCCGCGCGGGACGCGGCGGCGTCCGACGCGGCCTCGGTGCGCAGCCGGTCGGCCTCCTCCTCGGCCTGCTGCTGGAGCGCGCGGATCCGCTCCGCCGACTCCGCGCGCAGCCGCTCGGTCTCCTCGGCGGCCTCGCGGCGGATCCGCGCGGCCTCCTCCCGGGCCTCCGACAGCGCCTGCTCGGCCGCGGCGAGCCGCTCCTCGGCGTCCGTCTGGAGCCGCGTCAGCTCCTCGGCGGCCTCCGCACGCCGGGCCGTGACGGCCCGCTCGGCCTCCTCGCGCAGCTCCCGCGCCGCCCGCTCGGCGTCCGCCTTGACGCCCTCGGCCTGCTCCACGGCCTCGGCGCGGTGCCGCTCGGCCTCCTGCCGGGTGCGCTCCAGGGTCTCCTCGGCCTGCCGGCGCAGCGTCGTCGCCCGCTCGATCGCTTCGGTGCGGACCTTCTCGCTGTCCGCGGTCGCCTTCTGCCGCAGCTCGTCGGCGTCGGCCTTCGCCTTCGCCAGCAGCTCCTCGGCCGTCTTCGCGGCCTCCTCGATCTGCGCCACGGCCTCCTTGCGGGCCTCGGCGCGGATCTTGTCGCCCTCCGCGACCGCGTCGGAGCGCAGCTGCTCGGCCTCGCCGCGCAGCCGGCGGGCCTCTTCCTGCAGCTCGACCGTCTTGGCGCGGTACTCCTTGGTGTCGTCCTTCGCCGCGCCCTTGAGCTGCTCGGCGATGTCGTGCGCCTCGGCGCGCAGCCGGTCCGCCTCGGTCTCCGCCTCGGAGCGGATCCGCTCGGCCTCCTCGGCGGCGGCCTTCGTGGTCCGCCGGGCCTCCTCGGCGGCCTTGTTCAGCACGTCCTCGGCCGTCTTCGCGGCCTTCGACAGCTGGGTGGCGGCCTCCTCGGCGGTGACCGTACGGGCCTTCTCCGCGGCCTCCGTGACGATCTTCTCGGCCTCGGCGCGGGCCTCGGCGATGACCTGCTCGGCCTCCGCCTTCGTCGCCTCGGCCTCCTTGGTGGCCTCGCTGACCAGCCGGGCGACCTGCTCCTTCGCCGTACGCGTCCGCGTCTCGTTGGCCGCCTCGGCACCCGCCAGCGTCTTGGCGGCGGCCTCCTTGGCCTCGGTGACCAGCTTCTCCGCCTCGGACTGCGCCTTGCGCAGCGCCTCCTCGGCCTCCGCCATGCGCTGCTCGGCGGACCGGCTCAGCTCCTGCGCCTGCCGGCGCGCCGCCTCCGACTCCGACACCGTCGACGTACGCAGCTGCTCGGCGTGGTCGGTGGCCTCCTGGGCCTGCGTCGAGGCCGCGTTCAGCAGCCGCTCGGCGTCCGCGCGGGCCCGGCGCAGCAACTGCTCCGCCTCCGCGCGCGCCGCCTCCGCCTCCGACTGCAGCCGCTGGCGGGCCTCGGCGGTCACCCGCTCGGCCTCCGCACGGGCCGCGGCCATCGCCTGCTCGGCCTCCGCGCGGGACTCCTCAAGGAGGCGGCGGGCCTGTGCCTCCGTGCGGGCGCGCAGCTGTTCCGCCCACGCCACGTTCTCGTTGACGTGCGACTCCACGGTCGCCCGGCGCTCGGCCAGCTCCTGGTCCAGCTGCTGGCGGCGGGTCACCGCCTCCTGGTGCAGCTCCGCCTGGAGCCGGGCCGCCTGCTCGGCGTGCTCCTGGAGGATGCGCTGGGTCTGCGCCCGCGCCTGGCTCAGCTCGCGCTCGGCGTCCGCGCGCAGCTGGTCGGCCTGCATCTGGGCATTGCGCAGCAACTGCTCGGCCTGATAGCCGATGTCCGCCCCGTCGAACGCCGGCCGGGACATGATGGTGCGCCGCGCCTCGTGCAGCTTGGCGCGCAGCACCTCGACCTGGTAGCCGAGGTCCTCGGCGTGCTGGATCGCCTTTTCCCGCTCGGTCTTCAGCCGCTTCATCTCGGCTTCGAACCGAGTGAGGTGGTCGACGTCAGCCGCCGGCTCCCGCTCCTGGCTCTCGTAGCCCCGCACTGCGCGGTCCCATCCGTCCCCTGGTCGCATCTCTCCGAACGAGCACCGTCCATCCGCCGAACGGGGCCCCCGGGGAATGGTGTCAGATCGGCGGCGGACCCTGGGCTGCCGCCCCGGCGCTCCCTCCCCGAAACCAAGGCCCCGGCGGTCCCTCCGCCACAGGTGAAACGTGACGCAGGGACCTGGCGCCGCTTGGTTGGGCGGCGACCGCACCCAACCCTACCGGCCCTTATGTACGAGGGTCAGTGCTCGTCCGACTCAACAGGGGCCGAAGTGACCAGTTCCGTGAGGACGCCATGGCAGTCCTTGGGGTGCAGGAAGGTGATCCGGGACCCCATCGAACCGCGCCGGGGCTCCTCGTACAGCACGCGTACGCCCTTGTCGCGGATGGCCGCGGCGTCGCCGTCCACGTCCGCCGTGCCGAAGGCGATGTGGTGGACACCCTCGCCGTTCTTGGCGAGCCACTTCGCGACCGTGGAGTCCTCGCGGGTGGGTTCCAGCAGCTGGAGGTAGGAGGCGCCGCCGTCCGAGGTCTCGTTGATCTTGAGCATGGCCTCGCGCACGCCCTGCTCCTCGTTGACCTCGGTGTGGAACACCTCGAAGCCGTAGGTGGCCTTGTAGAACTCGACGGTGGCGTCGAGGTCGTGGCAGGCGATCCCGATGTGGTCGATTCGCGTCAGCATGCTGTTCAGTGCAGCGCCCCGGCGGTGGTTACGCAACGTGCGAGCGATCACACCGACGGCACGGTGACGGCACGGAGTGCCAGTCAGTACATTCGAAGTAAACCCTCGTTCACTCCTCGGCCTGGCAGGCCGGTAAGGGGATCGCAGCTCATGGCATCTGCAACGAACAGTTCGGTGATCGTCGCGGGCGCGCGCACGCCCATGGGACGACTGCTGGGCTCCCTCAAGTCCTTCTCCGGAGCCGACCTCGGCGGCTTCGCGATCAAGGCCGCCCTCGACCGTGCGGGGATCGGCGGCGACCAGGTGCAGTACGTGATCATGGGCCAGGTGCTCCAGGCCGGCGCGGGCCAGATCCCGGCCCGGCAGGCCGCGGTCAAGGCCGGCATCCCCATGAACGTCCCGGCGCTCACCATCAACAAGGTGTGTCTGTCCGGCCTCGACGCGATCGCGCTGGCGGACCAGCTGATCCGCGCGGGCGAGTTCGACATCGTCGTGGCCGGTGGTCAGGAGTCCATGACCAACGCCCCGCACCTGCTGCCGAAGTCCCGTGAGGGCTTCAAGTACGGCGCCGTGCAGATGCTCGACGCGATGGCCTACGACGGCCTCACCGACGCCTTCGAGAACATCGCCATGGGCGAGTCCACGGAGAAGCACAACCAGCGGCTCGGCATCGGCCGCGCCGAGCAGGACGAGATCGCCGCCCTGTCCCACCAGCGGGCCGCCGCCGCGCAGAAGAACGGCATCTTCGAGGCCGAGATCACCCCCGTGGAGATCCCGCAGCGCAAGGGCGACCCGGTCCTGTTCAGCAAGGACGAGGGCATCCGCGGCGACACGACCGCGGAGTCGCTCGGCAAGCTGCGTCCGGCGTTCTCGAAGGACGGCACCATCACCGCCGGTTCCTCGTCCCAGATCTCCGACGGTGCCGCCGCCGTCGTGGTGATGAGCAAGGCCAAGGCCGAGGAGCTGGGCCTGGACTGGATCGCCGAGATCGGCGCCCACGGCAACGTCGCCGGCCCGGACAACTCTTTGCAGTCGCAGCCGTCGAACGCGATCCTGCACGCCCTGAAGAAGGAGGGGCTGAGCGTCGAGGACCTCGACCTCATCGAGATCAACGAGGCCTTCGCGGCGGTCGCCGTGCAGTCAATGAAGGACCTCGGGGTGTCCACGGAAAAGGTGAACGTCAACGGCGGCGCCATCGCCCTCGGCCACCCGATCGGCATGTCCGGCGCACGGCTCGTGCTGCACCTGGCGCTGGAACTGAAGCGGCGGGGCGGCGGCGTGGGCGCGGCCGCGCTGTGCGGTGGCGGCGGTCAGGGTGACGCGCTGATCGTGCGGGTACCCAAGGCCTGACGCCGCGTTTTCCCGCTGTACGACGTCTGTACGACCTTGATGTGAACGGAGCTGTGATGCAGGACGTCTCCTCGCTGGTGGCCCAGGCCAGGGAAGGGCGGCCGCGGGCCGTGGCCCGGCTGATCTCCCTGGTGGAGGGGGCGTCCCCGCAGCTGCGGGAGGTCATGGCGGCGCTCGCCCCGCTGACCGGCAACGCGTACGTGGTCGGGCTGACCGGGTCGCCGGGCGTCGGCAAGTCGACGTCCACGTCGGCGCTGGTGACCGCGTACCGCAAGCAGGGCAAGCGGGTCGGGGTGCTCGCCGTCGACCCGTCCTCGCCGTTCTCGGGCGGTGCGCTGCTCGGGGACCGGGTGCGGATGTCGGAGCACGCGTCCGACCCGGGCGTCTACATCCGCTCCATGGCCACGCGCGGTCACCTGGGCGGACTCGCCTGGGCCGCGCCGCAGGCGATCCGGGTGCTGGACGCCGCCGGGTGCGACGTGATCCTGGTCGAGACGGTCGGTGTCGGGCAGTCCGAGGTGGAGATCGCCTCGCAGGCCGACACGTCGGTCGTGCTGCTCGCGCCGGGGATGGGCGACGGGATCCAGGCCGCCAAGGCGGGCATCCTGGAGATCGGCGACGTGTACGTCGTCAACAAGGCCGACCGCGACGGGGCCGACGCGACGGCGCGTGAGCTGAACCACATGCTGGGGCTGGGGGAGGCGCGGGCCGCCGGCGACTGGCGGCCGCCGATCGTGAAGACGGTGGCGGCGCGGGGTGAGGGCGTCGACGAGGTCGTCGAGGCGCTGGAGAAGCACCGGGCGTGGATGGAGGAGCGCGGGGTGCTGGCGGAGCGGCGGCTGGCGCGGGCGGCTCGGGAGGTCGAGACGATCGCGGTGACCGCGCTGCGGGAGCGGATCGGGGATCTGCACGGGGATCGGCATCTGCCGACGCTCGCGGAGCGGATTGTGGCGGGGGAGCTGGATCCTTATCGGGCTGCGGATGAGTTGGTGGCGGGGTTGACGGAGGGCTGAGCTGGTTCTTCGGCTGTGGGTGGGTGGGGGCTGGTCGCGCAGTTCCCCGCGCTGTGCCTGCGGCGGCCGGTGCGGGTGGGTGGGTGGTTGCTCGCGCAGTTCCCCGCGCCCCTGAATGCCTGCGGCGGCCCGTTCCTGTCCGTGGTTGGTTGCTGTAGCGCCTGCGGCCGGTGGGTGGGTCGGGGCCGCGCCGGGGGGTATCCGTCCTCGGTGCGCCGCTGCGTACGGTCAAATTCGTGCCGCTTCTTTCCGGCGCCCGCTGCGGGCGGACACCCCCCGACACGTCCCCTTTTCGCCGTACGCGTCTACCGGCCGCCGCGGCTGCGGCAGGGCCGCCCCGCTGGGGTAGCGGGTAGCCGGCGCCGCCTCGCGACTTAGCTGCGCGCAGCCGCACCGCTGGGCCGGCGCCCACCCGGCAGCGGCCGTCAGTCCGCTTAGCTGCGGGCAGTCGTGCCGCTGGGGCGGCACGGGTGGGCGCAGCGGCACCCCCGTAACGCCGGGTTGCGCCTCCCACCCCCGCCCAGCAGCAGTGCTGGGTGCCTGGGGAAGGGGGCGGGGAGGCCCTTGTGAGGCTCCCCGCCGAAGGGGGGATGCCTTACGGGCGGCCGCGGTGGTCGCGGAGGTGTTCCGCGATGGGCTTCAGGGCCTTGTCGAGTTCCGCCAGGGACTCGGGGCTGAGCAGGTCGATGAAGTGGCGGCGCACGGACGCCACATGATGCGGTGCGACCGTCTTCATCGTCTCCATGCCGTGCTCCGTGAGCACCGCGTACAGCCCGCGGCGGTCGGACTCGCAGTTCTCGCGGCGCACCAGGTTCGCGTTCTCCATACGCGTGATCTGGTGCGAGAGCCGGCTCTTGGACTGGAGGGTCGCGGAGGCGAGGTCGCTCATCCGCATCCGCAGGTCCTCGGACTCGGAGAGGTTCACCAGGATCTCGTAGTCGTTCATTGTCAGGCCGAACGGCTGCAGGTCCTTTTCGAGCTGGTACGTCAACAGCCTGTTGACCTCCAGGTGGGTGCGCCAGGCGCACTGCTCCGCATCGGTCAGCCAGCGCGTGGCCGTCTCGGTCTCCATGAATGAAGTCTACCTAAGAAGTTGAATGGCGAACTACTGAGGGTGGTGTGTGACTGTGCGCACGCGTTCGACGTCACACTCCGCAGACTACCGCTCACAGCCCGAAGCGACGCTGGAGGTCCCCCAGCTGTCCGGGAAGGCGCGGTACCCCCGACTGCGGTCCTTGTGTACTGTGCGCCCCTCCTGCGCCGGGTACCCCCGCCTGCTGCGGAACCGCCCCCGTGGCCTGCTCGGCCATCAGGGTCTCGGACGATTGCAGCAGCACCGTGCCGGCGCCGACGAACTCGAACTGATGCTCCTCTCCCGATGCCCCGCCGAGGCCTGTCATCGCACGTAGGCCGCCCATTACGCCCGTCATGTAGCCGTGGTCGTAGTGATGGCACGGCGACGGGCAGTCGGCCCAGCCGACGAGCGCCTGCGGGTCCACCCGGATCGGCGGTTCCATGAACACCACCGGACCGTTAGATGCCGCCACGAACTTTCCGGTTCCGATGAGTGTGAGAAAACCCGGCACGATTGATTGCTTCAGTGCCAGAGTTGGCTGAAAAGCAAGGAGGTTGCCCGAGCGAATGGTCAGGTTGCCGTCCTCGAGGTCATACGAATTGACATCGAAGGCCCGGTCGGCGAGGAGCATCTTGCCCGAGCCCTCCGCCACGACCCAGTCGCTCGCGTGCAGAGGCGAATGGAAGGAAGTGCGGACCAGGCGGTCCAGCCGGCCGTGTCCAATGCCGTTGAAGTCGATCGTCCCGTAGTAGGCGATCATCTTCCCCTTCTGGAGGAACCACTGGCTCCCCTTGAGTTCCACACAGAAGGTGTACGCGTTGACGTTGTCGTCGGCCGGCAGCGTCATGGGGTCGAAGACCGTGGGGCCACCGGGGGTGGGGTAGGGGGTGCTCACAGCTTCTCCTCCGACGCCTGGACGTACACCGCACCGCTGCCGCTCAGCTCCAGCTGGAACGCCTCGCCCGAGCCGCGGCCCACCATGTCCCGCCAGCCGAGCGCGGCCGAGAGCTTGTTGCGGACGTCGCCGTGGTGGGCGACGTAGGCCTGCGGGTCGACGTGGACCGGGCGCTGCGGAGTGATCGGGATCTCGAAGACGCCGCCGTGCGCCATGACCGCCACCGCGCCGTGGCCCTTGAGGGTGGTCGTGAACAGGCCCTGGCCGGTGACCTGGCCGCGGACCATGCCCATCACGCCGCCCTGCGAGCCCATGAACATCGTGCCCTGCTCCAGCGTGCCCTCGAAGGCGAGCAGGCGGTCCGCCTCCACGTACAGCGTGTCGCCGGTGAGCCGGATGACCTGGACGTGGTGGCCGCCGTGCCCGAAGAGGACCGTGCCGCTGCCCTCGACCGTCATCAGCGGGGTCGCCTCGCCCGCGACCCGGCGGCCGATCATCGACATCAGCCCGCCCTGGCCGCCCTGCATGTTCGGAGTGAAGGACACCTCGCCCTTGTAGGCGAGCATCGCGCCGCGCTGGCTGAACAGCCGCTGCCCGGGGACGACCGTCGCCTCCACCATCTTGGAGTTGATCTCGCGGAAGGCCATGTCAGACGTCCCCCGCGATCGTGTTCCGCTCGCTCGGCTGTACGTACACCAGACCGTCCCCCTCGAACCGGATCTGGAAGGCCTCGCCGCCGCCCTCCCCGAGCAGCGTGCGGAAGGTCACACCCGACTGGAAGGACTGCCGCAGGTTGCCCTGGTGCGCGATGTACGCCCCCGGGTCGACGGTCAGCGGGTACTGCGCGCTCACCCGCAGCACCACCGCCGGGCCGTCCGACATGATCGCCGCCTGGCCGTGTCCTTCTATCGTCGTCGTGAACAGCCCGTTGCCCTGTGAGGCGCCGCGCAGCCCCGTGAACGTCGTGCCCGTCCTGAGCCCCCCGTCGGTCGCGAGCAGATTGCTCGACTCCACATAGAGCTTGTCGCCCTGGAGGTTCACGAGGTTGATCTCGGACGCGCGGTCCGCGAACCAGCAGGTCCCCTGCCCCCTCACCTCCATCAACGTCATCTGCTCTCCGGTGAGCCGCCGGGTCACCATCCCCCTGAGCCCCTCACCGCCACCCGTCAGCTTCTTGAAGGCCATCTGCCCGTCGTACGCGACCATGGAGCCGTTCTTCGCCTTCACGGAGTCCCCGGTCATGTCGACGGCGAGCACCTTGCTGCCTTGCAGTCGGAACATCGCCACGCTGCGAAGGTAGCGGCCCCCCGGGTGGAGCCGACAGGGCCCGTGGGTGGAGAGGGACCCTGAGCGCACCCCTAGGGGCGCGGTTTGTCACAATGGATGAACGCTTGTGCGTCCGTTCACAAACCAGCGGACGATCGACGCCGACCATCGACGACGTACCCCCCGAAGGTGATCCGTGGACATCAAGACAGCCTCCGCCCTCCGCCGCCTGCGCCTGGTCTCGGCCCCCGAGGCCGTCTCCTTCATCATCTTGCTCGTCTGCTCGGTGCTGAAGCGGACCACGGACTTCAACGCGGTCCCCGTCATGGGCGCGGTGCACGGCGTCCTGTTCGTCCTCTACGTGATCTTCTGGGCGGACGCCTGGAACCGTGCCAAGTGGGACCTGAAGACCGCCGCCCTCTACTTCGTGCTCTCCGTGCTGCCCACCGGCGGTTTCTTCGCCGAGCGCAAGCTGCGGCGCGAGGCCGAGGACGCCGTCATCGCCGCCCGCGCCCGCAAGGAAGGGGTCGTCAACGCATGATCGTCGCTTTCTCCGTGACGCCCCTCGGGGTCGGTGAGGACGTCGGTGAGTACGTCGCCGACGCCGTCCGCGTCGTACGCGAGTCGGGTCTGCCCAACCGCACCGACGCGATGTTCACCTCCATCGAGGGCGAGTGGGACGAGGTCATGGACGTCGTCAAGCGCGCCGTCGCCGCCGTCGAGGCCCGCGCGCCGCGTGTCTCCCTCGTCCTCAAGGCCGACATCCGCCCCGGCGTGACCGACGGCCTCACCTCCAAGGTGGAGACGGTGGAACGGCACCTCGCCGAGCAGTAGAGCAGGCCCACCCACCCCACCGGCGACCCCGGCCCCACGCGGGCCGGGGTTTTTCCGTCCCATCCCTTTGAGCAGTCGCTCAAATCCATGTACCGTCCTCTCCAGATGATTTGAGCGACTGCTCAAACAATGAGCTCATCTGGGGGAACACATGGGGCTCTACATCGAGGCGCGCGTCCGCGCGGACCTCGACGACCTCTGGTCGCACACCCAGGACCCGGCCCACCACCAGCGCTGGGACCTGCGGTTCACCGAGATCGACTTCCTTCCGCGCGCAGATGGCGAACCACAGCGCTTCCGCTACGCCACGCGCGTGCTGCCCTTCCTCACCGTCTCCGGCACCGGCGTCTCCGCGGGGGAGAAGGAACGCCCGGACGGCACCCGCACCTCCGCCCTGCGCTTCGCCTCCCCGCACCCCCTGTCCCTGCTCGCCGAGGGCAGCGGCTACTGGCGGTACGTCCCCGACGGCGACGGCATCCGCTTCCTCACCGGCTACGACTACCGGCCCCGCTGGGGACTCTTCGGCGCCCTCGCCGACCGGTGGCTGTTCCGCCCCCTCATGGGCTGGGCGACGGCGTGGTCCTTCGACCGGCTGCGGCTGTGGCTGGAGCGCGGCATCACCCCCGAGCGGGCCCGCCGCAACTGGCTCCTGGAACTGCTGGTCCGCGCCCTCGTCCTGGCCGTCTGCGGCACCGGCCTCGCGGAGGGCTCCCCCCTGCGCCTGCTCGGCCCCTTCGCCGCGTCCACGGCGTACCTGTGCCCGCTGCTGCTGGCCGCCGGCGTCTGCCTGGCCCTGTTCGCCTCACCCCTGCCCGGCACCCCCGCGGCCCGGCGCTGCCTGCGCCAGCCACCGACACGCGCGCGTGCGCCCCGCCTGCTGCACACCCTGGAGACCCCGCGATGACGTCGATCTTCCGCACCGTCATGGGCGCCGACTTCGACCGCCTCCACCCGCAGTTGCAGCGCCGCTTCTCCGTCGGCCTGGCGAGCGGCGAGGCCTGCACCGGCCGCGGCGTCATGACCCGGATCTGGCACGGCCCGTCCTACATCAAGCCGTTCCTCCTCCTGGGCGCCACCCGCAACATCCTTCTCCCGCACACCGGCAGGAACGTCCCCTTCACCATCGAGAACGTGCCGTACACGGACTCGTTCGGACGTGAGACGGTGACCTTCGTGCGCACCTTCCACCTCCCCGGCCGCGCCCGCCGCTTCGACGCCCAGATGGTGCTCGGCTCCCGTGGCGACCGCATCGTCGACTACCTCGGCACCCACCAGCACCTCGCCAGCGAGCTGCACTTCCACGCCGAACCCGACGGCTCGCTCCTGATCCGCTCCGGCGAACACCGCTTCCGCGAGGGCCCGGTGGACGTACGGGTCCCCGAACTCATCGGCGCGACGGCGGAGGTGAGGGAGAGGTACGACGACGCGGCGGGCCGCTTCCGCATCCAGGTCCGGGTTGTGAACCGCCGCTTCGGCCCGCTCTTCGGCTACGAGGGCTCCTTCGTCGCGTCGTACACGGACGTACGGCGGTGCGGGGTGCGGGCCGGGCTGCGGCCCGTACGGGAGGAGCCGCGCGTATGAGCCCCGAGACGGCGAAGTCCCAGGAGACGAAGACCAAGCTGCTGGAGGGCGCGCTGCGGACGCTCACCGAGCAGGGCATCGCGAAGACGTCCGCGCGGACGGTGGCCGCGGCGGCCGGCGTCAACCAGGCGCTGGTCTTCTACCACTTCGGCTCCGTGGACGAACTCCTCGCTGCGGCCTGCCGGTACGGCGCGGAGAAGTCGGTCGCGGCGTACCGGCCGCGGCTGGCCGCGGTGTCCTCGCTGTCCGAACTCCTCGCGGTGGGGCGGCAGATCCACGAGCAGGAGCGGGCCGGGGGGCATGTGGCCCTCCTCGGCCAGCTCCTCGCCGGCGCCCCGACCCACGCGGCGGTCGGACCGGCGACGTCCGCGGGTCTCGACCTGTGGATCGCGGAGATCGAGGCGGTGCTGCGGAGGGTGCTGGCGGGTACGCCGTTCGGGGAGTTCGCGGATCCTGCGGGGCTGGCGCGGGCGGTGGCGGCGTCGTTCGTGGGGATCGAGCTGTACGAGCAGGTGGACGCGGTGGGGGCGGGGGCGGCGCTGGATGCGCTGGAGCAGCTGGGCGTACTGGTCGCCGCGCTGGAGGAGCTGGGGCCGGTGGCCCAACGGGCTGTACGACACCACCTCCGCCGCGTGGGCCGACGGTAGCCCTCCGGGCGGGGTCACTTGGCACCGTGGGGACGTGGTCGCCCGGCGCAGCGGTGCCGGGATGCCGTGCGGTGTTTGGTTGCCCGGCGCTGGTGCGGGCCGGGGGTGGGTGGCGCGGCCCGGCGCTGGCGGGGTGCCGCTGCGCCCACCCGTGCCGCCCCAGCGGCACGACTGCCCGCAGCTAAGTCGCGAGGCGGCGCCGACTACCGCTACCCCAGCGGGGCGGCCCTGCCGCAGCCATGGCGGCCGGTAGACGCGTACGGCGAGTAGGGGACGTGTCGGGGGGTGTCCGCCCGCAGCGGGCGGCGGAAAGTGGCGGTGCGGATTTGACCGACGTAGCGGCGCACCGAGGACGGATACCCCCCGGCGCGGCCCCGACCCCACCACCGGCACAACGCGCTACACCAGCCACCCACCCACAGGAACGGGCCGCCGCAGGCATATAGGGGCGCGGGGAACTGCGCGAGCAACCACCCACCCACCCGCACGGGCCGCCGCAGGCAGGGAGCGAGCACCCACCCCCCACCCCCCTACGCCCCCGCCAGCGCCATCCCCAACGGCGTCCGCTCGTAGTGGACCTGGTGCCCGTACCGCCGCCCCGCCAGCAGCCCCGCATCCCGCAGCACCGTCAGGTGTGCGGAGACCGACGACGGGGCCAGGCCCAGCCGGTGGGCGAGGGCGGTCGTGGTCGACGGTTCGTCCAGGGCGGCCAGCACCGCCGCCCGCCCCCGCCCCAGCAGCCGTACCAGCGTCTCGGGGGCACGGCCGGCGGGCTCGGCCCACAGCCCGCCGATCCCCCGCGCCGGATACACCACCGTCGGCTGCCACGGCGGATCGAAGCCGGACACGACGTCCGGCCAGGAGAACACGCTCGGCATCAGCACCAGTCCCTGCCCGCCCAGCTCCCGCACGTGCTCGCCCCGCCACTCGATGGTCAGCGTGCGGCCGTTCCACGACAGCCGCCGGTCCAGCTCGGGCAGCAGCCGCCCCAGCCCCACCTCCGCCAGCCGCCGCGAGTGGAACGCGACGTCGGCCTCCAGCAGGGCCCGCAGCCTGGGCCAGTCCGGCTCGACGAGGGTGTGCCAGGCGGCCTCCACCAGGTCGGCCAGCTCGCGCACCGCCCGCTCCGGATCCGCCAGCAGCCGCCTGCCGATGGGCGACTCCAGCGCGCCGGGGCTGTCGGCGAGCGCCCGCGCCATGTCCTCCCGGGCAGCCACGGGGTCGGCCGCGCGCACGGCCGCGATCTCCTCCTCGAAGCTCGCTGCGGGCCCGATCGGTGGCGGCCCGAGGAAGTCGGGGTTGTGCCCGCGCCGCGGCATCAGCAGCCGCAGCGGGGCCAGCTCCAGCGTCCCGGCGGCGTCGCGGATCCGCCGCAGCCAGGCCGCGTGGTAGCCGAGCCGGTCGGGCCGGCCCAGCGTCCGTACCGCCTCCTGGGTCTCCCAGAGCGGGGAGAGCGCGAACCGGCAGCGCAGCAGATCCTCATCGCCGAACAGCATGTGGTACGGCACCGGCGACCCCTCGAAGATTCGGCTTACGCCGAAACTTTACGGCCGCGTCCCCACTCCCGGCCACGCTCCTCCCATGCCAGCGGACACCCCGACCCCGCCCCCGCCCCCGCCCCCGACCCCACAGCCACCCCCGCCCCCACCCCCAACCCCGACCCCACCCCCAACCCCGACCCCACCCCCGCCCACCACCCCCACGGACAACGCCACCCGCTACACCGCCGTCTTCGCCGTAGCCGAGTTCCGTGCCGTCTTCGCCGCCCACGCCCTGTCCCTCCTCGGCGTGATCGTCAGCGAGATCGCCCTGTCCGTCCTCGTCTACGACCTCACCGGCTCGCCCCTGATGAGCGCGCTCGCGTTCGCGCTGGGCTTCCTGCCGTACCTGGTCGGCGGGACGCTGCTCGCCGGGCTCGCCGACCGGTTCCCGGCACGGCGGGTGCTGGTGGTGTGCGACCTGGCGTGCGCGGCGTGCGTGGCGCCGATGGCGGCGCCGGGCACCGGCATCGCCGTGCTGCTCGCGCTGCGCTCCTGCCTCGCGGTGATCTCGCCGGTGTTCCAGGGCACGCGGATGGCGACGCTCGCGGACATTCTCGGCGACGGTGACCTGTTCGTCCTCGGCCGCTCGCTGCTGCGGATCGTGTCGCAGACCGCGCTGCTCGCCGGGTTCGGGCTCGGCGGCCTGCTGCTGACCGTCGTATCGCCGCGGCACGCGCTGCTGATCACCGTCGGCACCTTCCTCGCCTCCGCGGCCCTGCTGCGCTTCGGCACCCGGCGCCGGCCCGCCCGGACGGCCACGGCGAGCGGGCCCGGGCAGGGCGGGGCCGAACCCGCAGGAACCCTGGTCGGTGACTCCCTGCGCGGCGCGCGCCAGGTGCTGGCCCACCCCCGGGTACGCGCCCTGCTGCTCCTCTTCTGGGTGCCGCCGATGTTCGCGGTCGTCCCCGAGGCGCTGGCGGCGCCGTACGCCGACGACCTCGGCACCGGCGCCGCGGGGCTCGGTCTGCTGATGTGCGCGCTGCCGGTCGGCACGATCGCCGGTGAGCTGTTCGCCGGCTCCCGGCTGCGCCCGGCGGCCCGGGAGCGGATCGCGCTGCCGCTGGTGTGCCTGACGGTGCTGCCGTACGCCGGGTACGCCCTGCACCCCGGCCTCGCCGTGTCGCTGGCGCTGCTGCTGCTCTCCGGCGCGGGGGGCGCGTACACGCTGGGCCTGGACCAGTGGCTGGTGCGGGCGGTGCCGGAGGAGCTGCGGGGGAGGACGATGACGCTGCTGCAGGCCGGGCTGATGACCTTGCAGGGTGTCGGGATGGCGGCGGCGGGCGTCGTGGCGCAGTTCACCGGGGTCGCGACGGCCGTCGCGGGCGCCGGGGTGCTCGGTACGGCGACCTGCGTGCTGCTGGCCGGGCAGGCCCGGCGGACCGAAAGGCGAGACAGGGCTGACCAGCATGTGACCGGCCGGTAAGGTCAGGGGCGTGCCGAAGCCGCTCAGCCTTCCCTTCGATCCCATCGCCCGCGCCGACGAGCTCTGGAAGCAGCGCTGGGGAAGCGTGCCGTCCATGGCCGCGATCACCTCGATCATGCGGGCGCACCAGATCCTGCTCGCCGAGGTCGACGCGGTGGTCAAGCCCTACGGGCTGACGTTCGCGCGCTACGAGGCGCTGGTGCTGCTCACCTTCTCCAAGCAGGGCGAGCTGCCGATGTCCAAGATCGGCGAGCGGCTGATGGTCCACCCCACGTCGGTCACCAACACCGTGGACCGCCTGGTGAAGTCGGGTCTGGTCGCCAAGCGCCCCAACCCCAACGACGGCCGCGGCACGCTCGCCTCCATCACCGACAAGGGCCGCGAGGTCGTCGAGGCGGCCACCCGCGACCTGATGGCGATGGACTTCGGCCTCGGGGTGTACGACGCGGAGGAGTGCGCGGAGATCTTCGCGATGCTGCGCCCGCTGAGGGTGGCGGCGCACGACTTCGACGAGGACTGAACCCCCCGGTCGGCCAGGGAACGACGCCCCGACCGGCCCCCGGGCAAGATCTCCCGGAACGTACGGTTACGCTCGAACGCATGAAGAAGAGCGTGCTGACCCGCTACCGCGTCATGGCCTACGTCACCGGCGTGCTGCTGGTCCTGCTGACCCTCGGCGTCATCGCCAAGTACCTGCTGGACATGGACGGCGCGGACGGCTTCACGAGCGTCGTCGGCATCGCGCACGGCTGGCTGTACGTCGTGTACCTGATCTTCGCCTTCGACCTGGGCTCCAAGGCGAAGTGGCCGGTCAAGAAGCAGCTGTGGGTCCTGCTGGCCGGGACCATCCCGACCGCCGCCTTCTTCGTGGAGCGCAAGGTCACCCATGAGCTGGAGGCCAGGATCGCGCAGGGCGAGCCCGCGGTCGCCAAGGCCTGAGCCCGGGCGCCGACGCCCCTAGACACCGCCGTACTCGCCGTGCGGCGGTTGTTCACCGCGCTGACCAGGGCATCTACGATTAACCGTCGTTAACCGTCGACATTTACTAGGACGTCCAAGTAAATTCGGGGGTATGGACGCTGACGCCATCGAGGAGGGCCGCCGTCGCTGGCAGGCCCGGTACGACGCCGCACGCAAGCGCGACGCAGACTTCACCACGCTCTCCGGCGACCCCGTGGAGCCGGTGTACGGGCCCAGGCCCGGAGACTCGTACGAGGGCTTCGAGCGGATCGGGTGGCCCGGGGAGTACCCCTTCACGCGCGGGCTGTACCCGACCGGCTACCGGGGGCGTACGTGGACCATCCGGCAGTTCGCCGGGTTCGGCAACGCCGAGCAGACCAACGAGCGCTACAAGATGATCCTCGGCAACGGCGGCGGCGGGCTGTCCGTCGCCTTCGACATGCCGACGCTCATGGGCCGCGACTCCGACGACCCGCGCTCCCTCGGCGAGGTCGGCCACTGCGGTGTGGCCATCGACTCCGCGGCCGACATGGAGGTGCTGTTCAAGGACATCCCCCTCGGGGACGTCACCACCTCCATGACCATCAGCGGGCCGGCCGTCCCCGTCTTCTGCATGTACCTCGTCGCCGCCGAGCGGCAGGGTGTCGACCCGTCGGTGCTCAACGGCACCCTGCAGACCGACATCTTCAAGGAGTACATCGCGCAGAAGGAGTGGCTCTTCCAGCCGGAGCCCCATCTGCGGCTCATCGGCGACCTGATGGAGTACACCAGCGCGCGCATCCCGGCGTACAAGCCGCTGTCCGTCTCCGGCTACCACATCCGTGAGGCCGGTGCCACGGCCGCGCAGGAGCTGGCGTACACGCTGGCGGACGGGTTCGGGTACGTCGAACTGGGGCTCAGCCGCGGGCTCGACGTCGACGTGTTCGCGCCCGGCCTGTCCTTCTTCTTCGACGCGCACGTCGACTTCTTCGAGGAGATCGCCAAGTTCCGCGCGGCGCGCCGCATCTGGGCGCGGTGGATGCGGGACGTGTACGGGGCGAAGAGCGAGAAGGCGCAGTGGCTGCGGTTCCACACCCAGACCGCCGGTGTCTCGCTGACCGCCCAGCAGCCGTACAACAACGTCGTGCGTACGGCCGTTGAGGCGCTCGCGGCGGTGCTCGGCGGCACCAACTCGCTGCACACCAACGCCCTGGACGAGACGCTGGCGCTGCCGAGCGAGCAGGCCGCGGAGATCGCGCTGCGGACGCAGCAGGTGCTGATGGAGGAGACCGGCGTCGCCAACGTGGCCGATCCGCTGGGTGGTTCGTGGTACGTCGAGCAGCTGACGGACCGGATCGAGGCGGACGCCGAGAAGATCTTCGACCAGATCAAGGAGCGCGGGCTGCGGGCGCACCCGGACGGGCAGCACCCGATCGGGCCGATCACCTCGGGCATCCTGCGGGGGATCGAGGACGGGTGGTTCACCGGGGAGATCGCCGAGTCGGCGTTCCGGTACCAGCAGGCCCTGGAGAAGGGTGAGAAGAAGGTCGTCGGCGTCAATGTGCACACCGGCTCCGTGACCGGGGATCTGGAGATCCTGCGGGTCAGCCATGAGGTGGAGCGGGAGCAGGTGCGGGTGCTCTCCGAGCGGAAGGCTGCGCGGGACGAGGGTGCGGTGCGTACGGCTCTGGACGGGATGCTCGCTGCCGCGCGGGACGGGTCCAACATGATCGAGCCGATGCTGGACGCGGTGCGGGCGGAGGCGACGCTCGGGGAGATCTGCGGGGTGCTGCGGGACGAGTGGGGCGTGTACACGGAGCCGGCCGGCTTCTAGGCACCGCTCCCCGGCGCGGGCGCACCAGGGGGCTCCGCCCCCTGGACCCCCGGCGCCGGCTTCTAGGCACCGCTCCCCGGCGCGGGCACACCAGGGGGCTCCGCCCCCTGGACCCCCGGCCTATGCCCACCCACCACCCGACTCGGTCGGCAAAGAGGTGACCGTCGCACCCCGGCTCGGTCGGTCGAGAGGCGGCCGCCGGGCACCGCCCGGTCCGACGCGAGGGACCGCCGGCCCCGCTCGGTCGGTCGGCTAGTGCCCGTCGACGCCCCGCTCGGTCCGCCGAGGAAGGGGCGTACCTCAGGCCGCTCCCCCCAGCGACCCCAACCCCAGCAGCAGTACCCGGGTGAAGCTGCGTACCCACTCCTCGTCCGCCGGTTCCGCGCTGACCAGGGTGCGGTGGACCACCGCACCCGCGACCACGTCGAAGATCAGGTCGGCCGTGCGGGCCGCGTCCGCGGGGTCCGTCTCCGGGGGGAGTTCACCGCGCGCCTGGGCGCGCGCCCGGCCCTCCACCACCAGGCGTTTCTGGCGCTCGACGATCGACTCGCGGATGCGTTCGCGCAGGGCGTCGTCCCGGGTGGACTCCGCGACCACCGCCATCAGCCCGCTCCGCGCCTCCGGGCGGGCCAGGATCGCGGCGAACTGCAGCACCACGCCCTCGATGTCCGCGGCCAGGCTGCCCCGGTCGGGCAGCCGCAGCTCGTCGAAGAGCTCGGCGACCGCGTCCACGACGAGTTCGTTTTTGCCGGACCAGCGGCGGTACAGGGTCGTCTTCGCCACCCCCGCCCGCGTCGCCACGTCCCCCAGCGTCAGCTTGGACCAGCCCAGCTCGACCAGGGCCGCCCGGGTCGCGGCCAGGATCGCGGTGTCCGCGGCGGCGCTGCGCGGGCGCCCGGGACGGCTGGCGGCGGGGCTGCGGCTCTGCATGCCACGACCATAACCGCGCAGGCCGGGACCGGCCGCCGCCGTGCGGGCGTGAGGCAGATCACCGGGGAGGGGGCCGGGAGGGGTGTCGTGGAGGCACCGCGTGCCATTACGCTACGACTCGTAGCGAAAGCTCGTGACGGACGTACACGAGCGGCGATCACCGGCGCGGGTGGGGACCCGGCGCCGAGCGGTACGCCCAGCGGCACAGACCAGTACGCACACAGACCGGTGCGCAGACAAGTACACAGCAGTCAGGCCGACTTTGGCAGCGCTTTTCGCGCACGCGCGGGAACGGGGGAGGATAGACGCATGCAGCCACGGAACATGTCCATGAGCGGCGTCGTCGACCTCGCCGCGGTGAAGGCGGCCCAGGAGGCCAAGGCCAAGGCCGAGCAGGCGCGCGCCGAAGCGGCCCGGCACGGCGGCGCCGGCGCGGTGTCGCCCGCCGATCTCGTCCTCGACGTCGACGAGGCCGGCTTCGAGCGCGATGTCCTGCAGCGCTCCGCCGAAGTACCCGTCGTCATCGACTTCTGGGCCGAGTGGTGCCAGCCCTGCAAGCAGCTGAGCCCCGTCCTGGAGCGGCTCGCCGTCGAGTACAACGGGCGGTTCCTGCTCGCCAAGATCGACGCCGACGCCAACCAGATGCTGATGCAGCAGTTCGGCATCCAGGGGATCCCGGCCGTCTTCGCCGTCGTCGCCGGCCAGGCGCTGCCGCTCTTCCAGGGCGCGGCGCCCGAGGCGCAGATCCGGCAGACCCTCGACCAGCTGATCCAGGTCGCCGAGCAGCGCTTCGGGCTGACCGGCCTGACCGTCGACCCGGAGGCCGAGCCGGGCGGTGCCGCCGCCCCGGCCGCGCCCGTGGGCCCGTACGAGGACCTGCTGAACGCCGCCGCGCAGGCGCTGGACGCCGGTGACCTGGGCGGTGCCGTCCAGGCGTACAAGAACGTGCTGGCCGACGACCCGGCCCACCCGGAGGCCAAACTGGGCCTGGCGCAGGCCGAGTTGCTCCAGCGCGTGCAGGGTCTCGACCCGCAGCGGGTGCGCAAGGAGGCCGCCGAGCAGCCGGCCGACGTGCGGGCGCAGATCGCCGCCGCCGACCTGGACCTGGTCGGCGGGCATGTCGAGGACGCCTTCGGGCGGCTGATCGACACCGTGCAGCGCACGGCGGGCGACGACCGGGACGCCGTACGGCTGCGGCTGCTGGAGTTGTTCGAGGTCGTGGGGGCCGACGACCCGCGGGTCACGGCCGCTCGGCGGGCCCTGGCGAGGGCGCTGTTCTGAGCCGTTCGCAGCCCTCGCGCTGACCTGTCGCCGGACGTCCGCGCATGTGGTGCCCGAGTGAAAGATTCGGCGAGGGAGCCTCACAGCGGCCGCGCTTTACCAAATCTTGGTAATCGCGGCCGCTGTTACTGCAAGTAAGACGAGGCCGTTGGTCTGTCGGGTTCTGTCCAACGATCAATAGTTTTGTCCACCCCTCAAGTGACACCGAGCGTCGCCAGCCGAGACCTCTGGGTCGTCGGCCGGTTATCCGGCCGTTACTAGCCAGTAACGAACCCCCTTGTGCGGGCGCCGAGAATGCACCACGATCGGCCACGCTCGGTCCATTGCCCCCGCCCCGACAGCCGGTCGGGTCAGGGGAGTTCCTGGGTCCCCACCGAGCAGAGCGGGCGGCAGTGGCGCCGGCTCTAGGACAGGGGGGTCTTCGCCCTTTCAGGTGAAGCCTGTCCGGCAAGGTTGTGCGTGATGTGTGTCAGGCGCGACCAGTGTGTCGCTCGGGGGTGATCGCCGGTGATTCGGGCGCGATGTGCGCCTTCGAGCGCGGGCGCTCTCCTTCCCGAGGACGTAGCACTTCTCCCATCTCTGTCCGGCCGAGCCGCCGACTGGGGCCGACCGGTCAGGAGATGTACGTCCGAGAAGGAGGAAATATGGAGTCCCAGGTGCGTGGCGGGACCAGATGGAAGCGGTTCGCTGTGGTCATGGTGCCCAGCGTCGCCGCGACGGCCGCGATAGGTGTCGCCCTGGCACAGGGTGCGCTCGCCGCGTCCTTCAGCGTGTCGGGGCAGTCGTTCAAGGTCACGGCGCAGGAGCTCAACGGAACGGGCTTCTCGCAGTACGGCGCGATCGACCAGGGCTACACCCTCAGCGGTGAGAAGACGGCACACCCCGTGGCCGTGTCGGTGTTCGACACCGCGCGGATCCAGAAGATGTGCCAGTCCGTCGTCACCCCGAACATCCCCCTGCTGGGGTCCGTCAGCCTCACGCTGACGGCGGGTGACAGCGCGGACCCGGAGAAGCAGGTCAACGCCAAGAACCTGTACATCGACGTCGAGGACCTCGGCGCCGACGCCGAGTTCACCAACATCGACATCGGTGTGGCCGGCAAGGACATCTCGCAGGGCCCGGGCATGAAGGCCGGCGAGGTCCAGAAGAAGCAGGCGAACCCGTACGGCTTCGCGCAGCAGGCCGAGAAGGCCAAGCTGACCGACGTGAAGCAGACGGCGTGGGCGACCACGGCCGGCACCTTCAAGCTGCCGGGTCTGAAGATGAAGCTCCAGACGGGCACCCACGAGTGCTACTAGGCACTCGGTGACGGGCGGGGGGAGGCCTGAGGCGCCCCCCGCCCGTGCGCTCTGCGGGCAGCTTCACACACCCCCCACACCGCACCACCACCCTCACCACAGCAACGCCGCACCAGGGAGCTTTTTTCCATGAGCGCCGAGACTCCTGCCGCACCCGGCCAGTTCACCCGCCGGAGGCTGCAGTTCCGCGCCTGGCGGGGCACGCGGCCGTTCTGGGCCGGACTGTTCGTCATCTTCGGCGGCGTGCCGATCATGTACTTCCCGTACGCACACCTGCAGCTCGGCCATCTGACGCTGGCGATGTCCACCACCGCCGGGGCGGGCTCTCTGATCATCGGCGTGCTGCTCGTCGTCCTCGGCGTCAGCCTGTGGGTGCAGAAGCACGTACGCGTCTTTGCGGGCGTCGCGGCGATCCTGCTGGCGCTGGTGTCCATCCCGGTGTCCAACTTCGGCGGCTTCGTCGTCGGCTTCCTGTTCGCCCTCATCGGCGGCGCGATGGCCGTGGCGTGGGCGCCGGGCGGGCCGCCCGAGGCGGAGCCCGCGCAGGACGGCACGGCAGGAGCGGGGGTCGCGCCCGCCGCGGCCGCCGGGCCCGTGGCCGCTCCCGTGGCGGGGGACGCGGACAACACCGTGCTGAAGCCGGTGGACGAGGTGGGCGAGCCGAACGATCTGTCAGGAACGAGCCCGGCCAACGGGGCGAACGGGAGGCACAGTGCCGGCTGACGAGGTGACTCACGGGACTGACGCGGACGCGTCCCGTGTGAGAACCGGGCCGCGCCACGCGGCACCCAAGAAGCCGCTGTTCACCAGGTTCCACATGCCGGCCGGCAAGGCCATCGCCACCGTGGCGATGCCGACCGCGGTCCTCATGGGGATGGGCTTCACGGCCTCGCTGGCCGTGGCCGACAACAACCCGTCGGCGACGCAGTCGTCGAAGCTGGCGGACGAGTACAAGGACTGCGTCGCGGCCCTGGACGAGGACGGCACGGACGCCTCGGCCACCCCGTCGCCCTCCGCGAGCGAGTCCGGGCAGTCCGGCCAGGAGGGCACGGACGGTACGGCCGAGCCGGAGCCGTCGGCGTCGTCGGAGCCGGCCGGGTCCTCGTCGGGTTCCTCGTCGTCCTCTTCGTCGGGTTCAGGTTCCGACGACAAGGCCGGCAGCGGAACCCAGGCCGAGCCCGCGCCGTCCGCCACGTCCGCGGCACCCGCCGGCACGACCGCCACCGGGACCTCCGGCACGACGACGGCGGCGTCCCCGTCGCCGTCCGAGACGGACAAGAACCTGCTGGAGTCCATCGGCGACACGATCACCGGCGTCTTCACCGGCGGCAGCGGCTCCACCGCGACCTCGCCGGCGCCCGCCCCGACCCCGTCGGCCTCCGCGACGCCGTCGGCGGGCGGCTCCACCGCGACCTCCGGCACGTCCGGCGGCTCCACCACCTCCGGCGGCTCCGGTACGTCCGACAAGGGCGGCGTCACCGACACCGTCAAGGACACCGCCGGCAAGGTCACCGGCACGGTGAAGGACACCGTCGAGGGCACCGCTGACAAGGTGACCGAGGCGGCCGGCGACGCCACCGAGGCGGCCGGGGAGGCCACCGCGACCCCCAGCCCGTCCGCGAGCTCCACCACGGCGCCGGAGGACTGCGAGGCGGCCACCGACGCCGAGGGCGGCGTCGACAACAAGATCCCGGTCGCCGACGACCCGTGGTACCTCCAGGCCAGCTCCCTGCTCCTCAAGGGCGCCGACTACCAGGGCGTCGTCGAGGTGCAGACCGCCAACGGCACCAAGAAGAAGGTGCTGAAGTACGTCATCAACGACGGCACCGACATCGGCGACCTGCACCAGACGGTCAAGGACAAGAACTCCGGCAAGACCTACCACGTGCAGGCCGGCAAGGGGACGACGTCCACGATCCGCAACGGTGACACGGTGATGTACACCGAGAGCATCTCCGGGAACCTCTTCGGCCTGATCCCGATCACGTTCAGCCCGGACAGCCCGCCGCCGCTGAACATCCCGCTGATCTACTTCACCAACGTGAAGGTCACCCAGGCCGCGCAGTTCGGCGGCACCCTGACCGTGCCCGGCATGCACCTCTACACCACCGACTGATGGTCACCACAAGCCCGTTCGGGAGCCGCAACAACGCCGAGGGCGCCCCCTGTCGCAGGGGGCGCCCTCGGGGCCTGTCCGACGATTCCCGTCTGCCGCGCGACGCCATGCACGCACTCTCGCCGCACCGGCCGGGCGGAC
>NZ_BNBR01000003.1:0-370474 GCF_014656055.1 Streptomyces griseosporeus | reverse complement strand
CAACCAGTACGCGGGTGCCCGGCCGGCACGCCGAGAGCACGCACCTGACGCCGCGCGGCCGCCCTTCGGGCGACGACGCGAATCGTCAGACAGGCCCCGGCGCCGTACGGGAAGATCCGCGAGGTCAGCGGTCAGTCGCGGGCCTCGCCGCCCAGGTGGTGGACCCGGACCATGTTGGTGGTGCCGGGGACACCGGGCGGGGAGCCGGCCGTGATGACCACGACGTCGCCCGGGCTGAAGCGGTTGAGCTTGACGACCTCCTGGTCGACCAGGTCGACCATCTCGTCGGTGCTGTTCACGAACGGCACCACGTGCGGGTCGACGCCCCAGCTCAGCGTCAGCTGGTTGCGGGTGCCCTCGTCCGTGGTGAACGCCACGATCGGCTGGGCCGCGCGGTAGCGGCACAGACGGCGGGCGGTGTCGCCGGACTGGGTGAAGGCGATCAGGCCCTTGCCGCCGAGGAAGTCGGCGATCTCGCAGGCCGCGCGGGCCACCGAACCGCCCTGCGTGCGCGGCTTCTTGCCCGGCACGAGCGGCTGCAGGCCCTTGCTGAGCAGCTCCTCCTCGGCCGCGGCGACGATCTTCGACATCGTCTTGACGGTCTCGATCGGGTACGCGCCCACACTGGACTCGGCGGACAGCATGACCGCGTCGGCGCCGTCCAGGATCGCGTTGGCCACGTCGGAGGCCTCGGCGCGGGTCGGACGGGAGTTGGTGATCATCGACTCCATCATCTGGGTCGCCACGATCACCGGCTTGGCGTTGCGCCGGCACAGCTCGATCAGGCGCTTCTGCACCATGGGGACCTTCTCGAGCGGGTACTCGACGGCGAGGTCGCCACGGGCGACCATGACACCGTCGAACGCCATCACGACGTCCTCCATGTTCTCCACCGCCTGCGGCTTCTCCACCTTGGCGATGACGGGGACGCGGCGGCCCTCCTCGTCCATGACGCGGTGGACGTCCTGCACGTCCTTGGCGTCGCGGACGAAGGACAGGGCGACCAGGTCGCAGCCCATGCGGAGGGCGAAGCGCAGGTCCTCGACGTCCTTCTCGGACAGGGCCGGGACGTTGACGGCCGCGCCGGGCAGGTTGATGCCCTTGTGGTCGGAGACGACACCGCCCTCGATGACGATCGTCCTCACGCGCGGGCCGTCGACCTCGGTGACCTTCAGCTCGACGTTGCCGTCGTTGATGAGGATCTGGTCGCCCTTGGCCACGTCGCCGGGCAGGCCCTTGTAGGTCGTGCCGCAGATGTGCTTGTCGCCCGGCACGTCCTCGGTCGTGATGACGAACTCGTCACCCCGCTCCAGCTCGACCGGACCCTCGGCGAAGGTCTCCAGACGGATCTTCGGGCCCTGCAGGTCGGCGAGGACGCCGACGGCGCGGCCGGTCTCCTTGGACGCGGCGCGCACCCGGTCGTAACGACCCTGGTGCTCGGCGTGGGTGCCGTGGCTGAAGTTGAAGCGGGCTACGTTCATGCCGGCTTCGATCAGCGCGACGAGCTGCTCGTGGGAGTCGACCGCGGGGCCGAGGGTACAGACGATTTTCGAACGGCGCATGGGGCGATCCTATCGGTTTGTTTCGCCGCGGAATATTCCGTCTGGCGGAAGATACAAATGGGCGTGGTGATGCTCAGGTGTTCTTTCCGACCAGTGCATAGGTCTGTGTCGCGATCTCCAGTTCCTCGTCCGTCGGCACCACGGCGACCGCCACCCGCGCGGAGTCGGGCGAAATCACCCGAGGCGCGTCCCCGCGCACCGCGTTGCGCTCCGGGTCGACCGCCAGCCCCAGGCCCTCCAGGCCCGCGACGGCCGCCTCCCGCACCGGAGCCGCGTTCTCCCCGACCCCGGCGGTGAACGCCACCGCGTCCACCCGGCCCAGCACGGCGTAATAGGCGCCGATGTACTTCTTCAACCGGTGAATGTAAATGTCGAAGGCGAGCGCCGCCTCTTCGTCGCCCTCGTCGATCCGCCGCCGGATCTCCCGCATGTCGTTGTCCCCGCACAGACCGAACAGACCGCTCCTCTTGTTGAGAAGAGTGTCGATCTCGTCCATGGACATATGGCCGACACGAGCCAAATGGAAGATGACCGCCGGATCCAGATCTCCCGAGCGCGTACCCATCACGAGCCCCTCCAAAGGCGTCAGCCCCATGGAGGTGTCCACACACCGGCCGCCGCGCACCGCCGACGCGGACGCCCCGTTGCCCAGGTGCAGCACGATGACGTTCACCTCTTCCGGCGACCTCCCGAGCAGCTCCGCCGTCGCCCGCGCGACGTACGCGTGCGACGTGCCGTGGAAGCCGTACCGGCGGATGCGGTGCCGATCGGCGATCTTCGGGTCGATCGCGTACCGGGCCGCCGACTCCGGCATCGTCGTGTGGAACGCGGTGTCGAAGACCGCGACCTGCGGCAGGTCCGGGCGCAGCGCCTGCGCGGTGCGGATGCCGGTGAGGTTGGCCGGGTTGTGCAGCGGGGCCACCGGGATCAGCCGCTCGATCTCGGCGATCACCTCGTCGTCGATGACGGTCGGCTCGGTGAAGAACATCCCGCCGTGCACCACCCGGTGCCCGATCGCGGCCAGCTCGGGGGAGTCCAGGCCCAGACCGTCCCGGGACAGCTCCTCCGCGACGGCCTTCAGGGCGGCGTCGTGGTCGGCGATCGGCCCGGTGTGCTCACGGGTGTCGCCGGAGGTCAGGCAGGTGTGCTTCAGCCGGGAGGTCTGCTCGCCGATCCGCTCGACGAGCCCCACCGCCAGCCGCCTGCTGTCGCGCATGTCGAGCAGCTGGTACTTCACCGACGAGGAGCCGGAGTTGAGGACGAGGACACGGGTGCCGGTCACTGCTGGGAAGCCTTCTGGGTGGGGGACTGGGCCTGGATCGCCGTGATGGCGACGGTGTTGACGATGTCCTGGACGAGCGCGCCCCGGGACAGGTCGTTGACGGGCTTGTTCAGGCCCTGCAGCACCGGCCCGACGGCGATCGCGCCGGCCGAACGCTGCACGGCCTTGTAGGTGTTGTTGCCCGTGTTGAGGTCCGGGAAGATCAGAACCGTTGCCTGCCCGGCCACCTCCGAACCGGGCAGCTTGGTCGCGGCGACCGAGGGCTCGACCGCGGCGTCGTACTGGATGGGCCCCTCGATCTTCAGGTCGGGCCGCCGCAGCCGCACGATCTCGGTGGCCTCGCGCACCTTGTCCACGTCGGCGCCCGAACCGGACGTCCCCGTCGAGTACGACAGCATCGCGATCCGCGGCTCCACGCCGAACTGCGCGGCCGTCGCCGCCGACTGGACGGCGATGTCGGCCAGCTGCTCGGCATCCGGGTCCGGGTTGACCGCGCAGTCGCCGTACACCAGCACCCGGTCGGCCAGGCACATGAAGAACACCGACGACACGATCGAGGAGTCCGGCTTCGTCTTGATGATCTCGAAGGCCGGCCGGATCGTCGCGGCCGTGGAGTGCACCGAACCGGACACCATGCCGTCGGCGAGCCCCTCCTGGACCATCAGCGTGCCGAAGTAGTTCACGTCGGACACCACGTCGTAGGCCAGCTCGACGGTGACGCCCTTGTGGGCGCGCAGCGCCGCGTACTGCTCGGCGAAACCGTCGCGCAGCTCGCTGGTGGCCGGGTCGATCAGCTGCGAGTCACCGAGGTCGATGCCGAGGTCGGCGGCCTTCTTGCGGATCTGGTCGACCGGCCCGAGCAGCGTCAGCTCGCACACCCCGCGGCGCAGCAGCACCTCGGCGGCGTGCAGCACCCGCTCCTCGGTGCCCTCGGGCAGCACCACCCGCCGCTTGTCGGTACGGGCCTGCTCCAGCAGCTTGTGCTCGAACATCATCGGCGTCACACGGTCGCTGCTCGGCGCCGACACCCGCTTGAGCAGGTCCGCGGTGTCGACGTACCGCTCGAACAGGCCGAGTGCCCGCTCCGCCTTGCGCGGGGTGGCCGCGTTCAACTTGCCCTCCAGCGAGAACAGCTGCTCCGCCGTCGGGAAGCTGTTGCCGGCCACCGACAGCACCGGGGTGCCGGGCGCGAGGCGGGCGGCCAGGGTCAGGATGTCCTCGCCCGGCACCTCGTTCAGGGTGAGCAGCACACCGGCGATCGGCGGGGTGCCGGCGCTGTGCGCGGCCAGCGTGCCGACGACCAGGTCGGCGCGGTCCCCGGGGGTGACGACCAGACAGCCCGGCGTCAGGGCGCCGAGGAAGTTCGGCAGCATCGCGCCGCCGAAGACGAAGTCGAGCGCGTCCCGCGCCAGCCCCGAGTCGTCGCCGAGCAGCACCTTCGCGCCGAGCGCCTGGCTGATCTGCGCGACCGTCGGCGCGGACAGGGCGGGCTCGTCGGGCACCACCCAGCAGGGCACCGGCAGCCGGTTCGCGAGCCGCTCGGCGATCCGGTCGCGGTCCTCGCGGGCGACCCGGTTGGTGACCATCGCCAGCACGTCGCAGCCCAGGCCGTCGTAGGCCCGGTAGGCGTTGCGCGTCTCGGCGAGCACCGACTCCGCGGTCTGCTTGCGCCCGCCGACGACGGGTATCACGGACGCGCCGAACTCGTTGGCCAGGCGCGCGTTCAGCGACAGCTCGTCGGGCAGCTGCGTGTCGGCGAAGTCGGTGCCGAGGACCAGGACGACGTCGTAGTCCCGGGCCACCAGGTGGAAGCGGTCGACGAGCGTGGACACCAGCTCGTCCGTGCCCTGCTCGGCCTGGAGCGCGGACGCCTCGTGGTAGTCCATGCCGTACACCGTCGCCGGGTCCTGCGACAGCCGGTACCGGGCGCGCAGCAGGTCGAACAGGCGGTCGGGCCCGTCGTGGACGAGCGGACGGAACACACCCACCCGGTCGACCTGGCGGGTCAACAGCTCCATGACCCCCAGCTCGACGACCTGGCGGCCGTCGCCGCGGTCGATTCCGGTCACGTACACGCTGCGCGTCACGTGTGCTCTCCGTTCCGTCTCCGTCGCTGCACAAAAATCGCCCACCGAGGTGAGCAGAACCCTCTTGACAATACCTCCGTCGCTAGCTAAGGCGCCCGTCAAGAGAGGGGAGCGGCACCGGGGTGCGCGCCATGAAACAATCAGGGGGAAGCTCACCGGTACCCACAGCGAGCAGGAGACACAGCACGATGCGCATCGGAGTTCTCACCGCAGGCGGCGACTGCCCCGGCCTGAACGCAGTGATCCGGTCGGTCGTGCACCGCGCGGTCGCCCACTACGGCGACGAGGTCATCGGCTTCGAGGACGGATACGCCGGCCTGCTCGACGGCCGCTACCGCGGCCTCGACCTCAACGCGGTGAGCGGCATCCTCGCCCGCGGCGGCACCATCCTCGGCTCCTCCCGCCTGGAGCGCGACCGGCTGCGCGAGGCCTGCGAGAACGCCGCCGACATCGTCAGCGACTTCGGCATCGACGCGCTCATCCCGATCGGCGGCGAGGGCACCCTGACCGCGGCCCGCATGCTGTCCGACGCGGGCCTGCCGGTCGTCGGCGTCCCCAAGACGATCGACAACGACATCTCCTCCACCGACCGCACCTTCGGCTTCGACACCGCCGTCGGCGTCGCCACGGAGGCCATGGACCGCCTGAAGACCACCGCCGAGTCCCACCAGCGGGTCATGGTCGTCGAGGTCATGGGCCGCCACGCCGGCTGGATCGCCCTGGAGTCCGGCATGGCCGCCGGCGCCCACGGCATCTGCCTGCCCGAACGCCCCTTCGACCCGGCCGACCTGGTCAAGATGGTCGAGGAGCGCTTCGCCCGCGGCAAGAAGTTCGCCGTCATCTGCGTCGCCGAGGGCGCCCACCCCGCCGAGGGCAGCATGGACTACGGCAAGGGCGAGATCGACCAGTTCGGCCACGAGCGCTTCCAGGGCATCGGCACCGCCCTCGCCCACGAACTGGAGAAGCGCCTCGGCAAGGAGGCCCGCCCGGTCATCCTCGGCCACGTCCAGCGCGGCGGCACCCCCACCGCGTACGACCGCGTCCTCGCCACCCGCTTCGGCTGGCACGCCGTCGAGGCCGCGCACCGGGGCGAGTTCGGCAAGATGACCGCGCTGCGCGGCACCGACATCGTCATGGTGCCGCTCGCGGAGGCGGTCACCGAGCTGAAGACGGTGCCGAAGGACCGGATGGACGAGGCGGAGTCGGTCTTCTAGGACGGTACCCACGGGCGGCGGGCCGGCTCTGCTAGGCCCGCTGCGCCACGGCCGCCCAGAAGTTCCCCACGATCCGGTCGAGGAACACCCGCCCGGTCTCACTGGAGTCACTGCTGCCGCCACCCCAGCTGAGGGTGGCGGCCATGTGCCCCTGATAGTCCTCGTGCAACCGCTGGAGCACCGCCTCCAGCACCGCCCGCTCCACCGGAGCCACCTTCCCCACCGGCTTCACATACGCCTGCCAGCGCGTCGTCACCGCACTGCGCAGCAGCTCCGCGAGCCGCTGCTCGCGCCCCGTCACCGCCACGAAGTCCGGCAGCGACAGCCGCAGCACCTGCGCGAGGGCGGCGGACTGGCGCTCGTTGCCGCGCCACTGCTCGCTCTCCTCCATCCGCAGATACGCCCGCAGGTCGAGCCCGGCCGCCCGCGCCACGTCCTCCGGCGCCACCCCGGCGGCGATCCGGTGCTCGCGCAGCGTGCGGGGCCGCCCGATCAGCTCGCCCGGCGCACACCACAGCACGCCCGCGAGCGCGGTCAGCTCCTGGTTGCCGGGCTGGGCGACGCCGCGCTCCCAGGCGACGACGAGATCCGGGG
The DNA here is from genome assembly GCF_014656055.1 of Streptomyces griseosporeus. Classification (GTDB taxonomy): domain Bacteria; phylum Actinomycetota; class Actinomycetes; order Streptomycetales; family Streptomycetaceae; genus Streptomyces; species Streptomyces griseosporeus. The sequence continues at coordinate 363,735 of NZ_BNBR01000003.1, read as the reverse complement.
TGACGTACGGCAGCCCGTACGAGACCCGCATGCCGTGGGCGACGTGTTCCGGGCCCATGCCCAGCGCTGCGCGGAGGCGGCGGGCGGCGGGGGCGTTGAACGGGGGGCCGGGCTGCTGGTGAGGGCCGGCGCCGGGCTGGTGCTGGGGAGCTGAGGGATGGTGCACCCGCCACACCGTACGGATGCGGCGGGATGCTGGCTACGGTCCGTTCGGACAGGATCACGCATCGTAGGAACCTACGGTTCCGTAGGTTTTACCTTTCTTGACAGGTGTCACCTCTTGACCGGTGTCGTCCATGGGTCGATGTCGTCCATGGGTCGGTGTCGTCCATGGGTCGGTGTCACCCCTTCATCGCCCCGCCGAGGGCGAAGCCGCCGCCGAGCCGCCGGGCGATCAGCACGTACAGCAGGATCACCGGCGTCGAGTACACGACGGAGAACGCGGCGAGCTGGCCGTAGGCGACCATGCCGCGGTTGCCGAAGAACTCGTTGATGCTCACGGAGGCCGGCATCTGGTCCGGGGTGAGCAGCAGCATGAAGGGGACGAAGAAGTTCCCCCACATCATCACGAAGGAGAACACGGTCACGACGGCGACGCCGGGCCCCATGAGCGGCAGCACGATCCGGGTGAGGGACTGGAACGCGGACGCCCCGTCGGTCCAGGCCGCCTCCTCCAGCTCCTTCGGCACGCCGTCCATGAAGTTCTTCATCAGCCAGATGGCGAAGGGGAGTTGGGAGGCGGCGAAGAACAGGATGGTGCCCTGGAAGGTGTCGATCAGATCGATCCGCACGAACAGCGCGTAGACCGGCACCATGATCGCGGTGATCGGCAGCCCGGTCGCGAACAGGACCGCCAGCAGGAACGGCCGGTTGAGCCGGGACCGGAACCGGGACAGCGGGTAGGCGGCGAGCGCGGCGCACACGACGGTGAGGGCGGTGCCGCCGCCGCACAGGATCAGGCTGTTGAGCAGGGGCCGGAACGTGACGTCCGTCGTGAGGACCGCGTTGAAGTTGCCGAGCGTGAGCCCGTCCGGGGCTCTGACGGTGAGGCCGGCGTCCGGGTCGACCGACGACAGGAGCACCCAGGCGAGGGGGAGGCAGAAGGCGGCGGCTACGAGGAGGAGGGCGAGGTCGGCGGCGAGACGGTGGGTGGGGCGACGGGACATGGGTTCCTTACACCTCCGTCCGCAGAAGCCGCAGGTAGACGGCGGAGAACAGCGCACCGACAAGCAGGAGGAGCAGGGCGACGGCAGTGCCGTACCCGATCATGCTGTTCTGGAAGGCCTGCTCGTACATGAACAGCGGCAGCGTCTGGCTCTTGTCGCCGGGCCCGCCTCGGGTCATCACCCAGATCAGCCCGAAGACGGACAGGGTCTGGAGCGTGTTGAGCATGAGGTTGGTCCCGATGGACCGCCGGATCATCGGCAGCGTGATGTGCCACAGCCGCCGCCACCCTCCCGCCCCGTCGACCTCGGCGGCCTCGGTGATCTCCTTCGGTATCTCCTGGAGGGCGGCCGAGTACACGAGCATCGAGAAGGCGGTGCCGCGCCAGACGTTGGCGAAGGACACGGCGAGGATCGGCAGGGTGAACAGCCAGTTCTGGCGGGGGAGGTGGAGGGCGTCGAGGAGGGCGTTGAGGGTGCCCTCGCGCCGGAAGAAGGCGTAGAGCAGAAACCCGGCGACGACCTCGGGCAGCACCCACGCCGTGATCACGATGCCGCCGGTGAGGGTCCTGACGGGCTTGGACGCGCGCTGCATGAGCGAGGCGAGGGCCAGCCCGAGGGTGTTCTGCCCGAGGAGCGACGACAGCACGGTGAAGACGAGGGTCAGCCAGACGGCGTTGAGGAAACCGTCGTCGGTGAAGGCGGTACGGAAGTTGTCGAGCCCGACGTAGGAGGCGTGCGCCTGGCCGGTGAGCTGGAGGTCGGTGAAGGCGATGTAGGCGCAGTAGGCGATGGGGCCGGCGAGGAAGAGGAGCAGGAGGGCGAGGGCGGGGGCGAGGGGGAGGACGCGGGTTATGGGGAGGACGCGGGCGCGTGGGCGGGCCCGGGTGAGGGAGCGGGCGGTCACTGGGCTGTCACTTGGTTGTCGGTGACGTCCTTGAGGGTGCTGTCGTACTCGGCCGCGGCCTTGTCGACGGACAGGTCACCGGTCGTGACGGCCTCCATGGCCTCCTGGATGGCGGTGGAGACCTTCGGATAGGCCGGGTAGGCGGGCCGGTAGTGGGTCACGGACACGAGGTCGGTGAAGAACTTGGTGCCGGGCTGGGCGGTGACGTAGGAGGGATCGGCGGCGACGTCCTCGCGGACGGCGATCCCGGAGTTGGCGACGTACCACTTCTTGGCGTTCGCCTTGCTCTGCATGGTCTTGATGAACTCGAAGGCGAGGTCGGGGTTCCCGGCCTTGGCGGGGATCGCCCAGGTCCAGCCGCCGGACATGCTGACCTTGCCGGGCGCCTGCCCGTGCTGGGTGGGCATGGCGGCGAGCCCGAGCCTGTCCGGCCACTCCGGCCACTCGTGCCCGCTGCCCGGCAGCCAGTCCTGCGGCAGCCAGGAGCCGTCGAGGTCGATGCCGAGCTTGCCCTTGGGGAGGAGGTCGCCGCGGACGATGGTCTGGATGTTGGGGTCGAGGGCGGTGGAGACGTCGGGGCCGAGCTTGTCCTTGTAGACGGTTTCGACGAAGGCGAGCGCGTCCTTGAAGGCGTCGCTCCCGGCGATCCACTTCTTGGTCTTCTCGTCGTAGAGGGGGTCGCCGTGGGCGGCGGCGTCGGTGCCGTAGAGCAGCATCTCGAAGCCCTGCATGGTGGCGGCCTCGCCGGCGGGCTTGCCGGTGTAGACGTTGAGGGGGGTGACGCCGGGGACTTTCCGCTTGATGGCGCGGGCGGCATCGAGGACGTCGTCCCAGGTCTTGGGTTGCCAGGGGGTCGGGATCCCGGCCTTGGCGAAGATGCCCTTGTCGTACCAGAGGCCGCGGGTGTCGGTGCCGTCCGGGACGCCGTACGTCCTGCCGTCCTGGCCGCGGGCGGCGGTCTTGGCGGTGTCGATGAACCGGCCCCAGTCGGGCCACTTGGCGAGGTAGGCGTCGAGGGGCTTGAGATACCCGCTGGTGATGTCGGAGTTGATGAGGAAGGTGTCCTCGTAGACCAGGTCCGGGGCGGTCTTGGGGGAGCGGAGCATCTGCTGGAGCTTGGTGTAGTACTCCGAGTCCGGGGCCTTGATGGGGACGAGGTCGACCTTCTTGCCGGGATGGCTCTTCTCGAACTCCTCTTTGACGCCTTTGAGATAGTTGTCCATCACGTGGATGGAGTTGTCCGTCGACTGCTTGAAACTGACCTTCACGGTGTCCGGGCTGCTGCCGGAGCCGTTGCCGCAGGCGGTGAGGGCGGTGGCGGCGGTGGCGGCGAGGACGGACGTCAGGAACAGGGCGGCGGTGGGGCGCACGGGCATGACCTCCAGGCGGCGCACGTCGTTGTGGCGGTGGAGATGGCTGCCGTGTGAACGTAGGAGGAGTGGTCTAGTCAGGTCAATGGGGCGTGCAGCGGGGGCGGCGATCCACAATGAGTGGATGGTCGTGCTGGAGACACCTCGTTTGGTTCTGCGTCGCTGGCGCGAGGAAGACGTGGCACCCATGGCTGCCGTCAACGCTGATCCCGAGGTCATGCGGTGGATCCGTGACGGCAGAGTGCGTGACGAACAGCAGACGCGCGCGGGGATCCAGGCATGGGAGCGGGAGTGGGAGTCACAGGGCTTCGGCCTGTTCGCCGTCGAGATCCGGTCCACGGGTGAACTCGCCGGGTTCACCGGCCTTTCGGTGCCCGCCTACTTGCCGGAGGTACTGCCGGCGGTGGAGATCGGGTGGCGGCTGGGACGCTCCCACTGGGGGCAAGGCCTGGCCACCGAGGCGGCCGCGGCGGTCGTGCGGTTCGGGTTCGAGGAGCGCGGGCTGGAGCGGATCGTCAGCATCGCGCAGGTGGGCAACGACGCGTCCGAGCGGGTCATGGCCAAGCTGGGTATGCGTCCGGTGCGTGAGACCGTGAATACCGACGGGGGGCGGCGGGTCCGGGTGTTCGAGTTGTCGTCGGACCAGTACGAGTACGCCTAGAGGAGGTGGTCGGCTTCCCCGGCCTTGACGGCGCGGATGAGGGCGCGGAGGGCTTCGCGGGAGTCGACGAGGGGGTTTTCCTCCTGTCCGGCGATGGCGATGTAGGCGTTGCCGGTGGGGTCGGTGCCTATGCGGAAGCAGTTGGCGCCTTCGCCGCAGAAGGGGGCTTCCCAGGTGATGTCGTCCATGGGGGCTCAGGGCTCCTAGAGGTCGTCGGCCAGGGTGCGGATGAAGTCGCGCGAGGCGGAGGGCGCGAGGGCGAGGGACTGCGCGGCGTCCAATTGGGCCCGGTACTTGGCGAGTTGCTCGGTGGAGTCGAGGAACTCCGGGCCGTGCGTGCTGTCCAGCTCCACGGTGTCGAGGCGGGGGACGACGGACTCGGCGTAGACGACGGACTGCCCCGCCCCGGGGAAGCCGCCCGCCCTGAACGGGATGACGCGGAGCGTCACGTTCTTCCGCTCGGACATGCGGAGCAGATGTTTCAGTTGGCGCCGGGCGACTGCTGGGCCGCCGAACTCCATCCGCAGTGCGGCCTCGTGGAGTATCGCGTCGAGCGTCGGGGGCTCGGGCCTGTCCAGCACTTGCTGTCGGTCGAGGCGGTGTACGACGCGGACGTCGACCTCGTCGGGCGGCAGCTGTGGGATGACGGCTCCGAAGACGGCGCGGGCGTGATCCTCGGTCTGGAGCAGCCCCGGAAGGTGGACGGTGACGGCGACGCGCAGCCGTGTGGCGTGCCACTCCATCTCGGCGATGTCGAGGAAATCGTCCCTCAGCTGTCCTCTGTATGCCTCCCACCAGCCCTTCTCGCGGCCGGCTGCCATGGCGGCGAGCGCGTCGACAAGGTCGTCGTCGGTGCAACCGTAGTTCGCAGCGAGGGCGCGGACCCGCTCGGCGCTGATGCCTGAGCGTCCCGACTCCATGTTGGGGACGTTCGTACGCGGGACGCCCAGCAGCGCGGCAGCCTGCTCCGTCGTCATCCCGGCAGCGAGCCGAAGCTTGCGCAACTCGGCACCGAGCCGTCTCTGACGCTCCGTCGGAGCGCTCCTCGGTGGCATCCGCCCTCCTGTTCGGCCTGTGACGGGGACAGTCTGCCGCTGGTGCGAGTGATCGGTCCACCGATGCGTTCTGTGAACCGTAGTACATGTACTCCTCTCATGCTCTACAGTCGGTGACGAGTCGCCTACCGACCGGTGCCGTCGGAAGTGCATCGCGCGAGCCTGCCCGCGTCCTCCTGCCCCGGGAGGGGCGGGCCCGCGCCGGGGAGACGGGCCACCGGTGCCGGTCGGGTCGCCGGCTCACACACCTGACCTCGCGAAGGAGTTGCCCGTGTCCGCATCGGTCACCGTCTCGGCCTGCCCTCTGTCCGGCGACGAGCGAGAGATGCCGCCACCGTGCCCCGAGAGCCTCGCCTACAGCTTCACCCTGCCCCCGGGCACGGCCGGTCCGCGTATCGCCCGTGCGGCCACGCGGGTCGCCCTCCAGACGCACGGTCTGGCCGACATGACGGACGCGGTGGTGCAGGTGGTCGGCGAACTGGCCGCGTGTGCCTGCCGGTTCACCCCCGACGGGGAGGTGTACGTGTCGCTGCGGTACCGGGACGGGGAGGTGCGGGTGATCCTCTACGACGGGCACGCGCGGCACTCCCACCCCCGGCTGGCGGCAGCCTGCGATGCGCGGCGGCGGGCGGCGCTGCGGGTGCTGGGGTGCGTGGTGCGGGCGTGCGAGGGGGAGTGGGGGTTCGGGGAGGTGCGGGAGCCCGGGGGTGGGACGCGGATGTGGGCGGTGGTGCCTTGGCGGAGGGCTCGGCTATTCCGGTAGTTCGGCAGCGTAAGTGCGGGCATGGGCGGCTTCGGTGGGGGCGTTGGCGCGGGTGTAGGCGTCGGCTGATTGGAGATAGGCGGTGTGCGCCTCGGGATGGCGGCTGGCCCTCTCGTAGGTGAGGGCCAGGTTGAAGAAGGTTTGCCCCTCGCTGTACCAGTCCTCGAACTCCTGGAAGGCTTTCAGAGCCTCGCTGTACATCTCGATCGCCTCCTCCGCCCGGTCCGCCTTCATAAGAGAGTTGCCCAGGTTGTTCCAGGCCGTGGCCTCGCGGTGACGGTCCCCCGCGGCCTGGTACAGGTCACGGGCGCGGGTGTGGGCGTCGATGGCCTCCTCCACCCGGCCTGCCTCCTGCAGGGCGTTGCCGAGGTTGTTCCACGCCATGGCCTCACGGTGGCGGTCCCCGATGGTCCTGTGCAGGTCACGGGCGCGGGTGTGGGCGTCGATGGCCTCCTCGGCTCGCTCGGCCTCCTGCAGTGCGAGGCCGAGGCTGTTCCACGCTATGGCCTCGTAGTGTCGGCGCCCGGTGGCCTGGAACAGGTCACGGCCGTGGGTGAGGGCGTCGATGGCTTCCTCCGCCCGGCCCGTCCCGTAGAGGGCGAGGCCGAGGTTGTTCCACGCGGCTGCCTCGCCCAGCCGGTCCTCAACAAGTTGTGCGGCCTCACGCGCCGCCTCCGAGGTCGCGATCCAATCATCGAAATACCGCCGCCAGGACAGGTATTCACCCAGTGACTCGGCCAGCCTTATCGCCGCATTAGCGAACCGTTCCTCCCGCCCCCACCCGGCTGCCGCCACCAGCGCCGCCCGCTCCCCGTCCAACCAGGCCAATGCCTGCCCACGCTCCGGGAACCACGCCGGCTCCGCCCTCCCCGGCAGCCACCGCAAGCGGTCATCCGCCGCATCCGCCCGCTGTACGTAGAAGGCCAGGACCCGCTCCCGCGCCGCCTCCCCCTCCTCCCGCAACCCTGCATCCCCCGACACCACACCGGCCGCGAACACCCGCACCAAGTCATGCACCCGCCAGCGCACACCGGAAGCCGCACCATCACCACCCCGCACCGGGGTGACGAGATGTGTAGCCGCCAAGTCCTCCAACAGCGATAGCGCAGCCTCCATGTCGAGGTCGGCAAGCGCGGCGATGGCTTCCGTACCCGTCTCCGCACCGGGAGCCACACCGAGGAGGCGCAGCAACCGGGCCTGGTCGGGTGGCAGACGGCGATACGAGGTCTCCAGCACGGGACGCAAGATGAGCGACCGCCCGTACAGGTCCGTTCCGGGGCTGCCGCCATCGAGGACAGCGGTAGGGTCCCCGGCGCTCCGGATGTCCGCCACCAGGGAAGCGATGCGCCGGTGGCGTCTCCTGCGCAGCATGCCTGCGGCGATCTGCAGCGCCAGAGGCAGGTGGCCGCAAAGGTCCGTCAGTTCTCGCAGAGCGTCCGGTTCGCGTGCCGGGCGGTCGTCGCGCTCATCGGTGTGGTGAAGTGCACGGGTCACTAGGGTGACGGATTCGTCCGCGGCGAGTGTCTCCAGGTCGATGAGCCGCACCGCGAGTGAGTTGGGCCGGTCCCGGGACGTGATGAGTACACGGTGGCGGTCCGTGCCGGGGAGGAGGGGCAGGTATTGGTACGGGCCTGACGCGTTGTCCAGGATCAGCAGCGTTCGTTCCCGCCTTTCGGCGAGCAGCGCCCGGTACGCGTCGATTTGCCGCTCGGGCGTCGGCGGCAGGTCCTGGCCTCGTACCCCGAGTGCGTCCAGTAGGGCGAGGACCGCCTGGTCGGCCGTAACCGGGTCGTCGTCGTACCCCCGCAGGTCCACGAAGAGAGTCCCGCCGGGGAACCAGCCACGCGCTCGCGCCTGATGCGCCGCTTCAACTGCCAGCGCCGTCTTGCCGATGCCGCCCATGCCGGTGACTGCGGAGATCAGGACGGCGGTGTCGTCCGAGGAGTCGGGATCGAAGAGGGGGAGCAGGCGGTCCAGCTCCGCCGAACGCCCCGTGAAGCCGAGCGGACGCGGCGGCAGGGTCGCCGTCGCGCGCGGGACCGGGCCGTGGACCGTACCTCTAGCCCCTCCGCTCGTCCCGCTTGCCGGTGACGGGGCCGTGGAAGACCCCGCCCCGGAAGTCGATGTGGTCGCCCCCATAGGCGGCGCCGCCGTCGGCATGGGGACCCTCCTTGGCGTCGGCGCTGCCGCGTGGCTGCTGCTTCCGCAGGACGGCGACCGCGACCCGGGCCGCCTGCGTGGCGGCGAGTTCCTGGGAGCCCGACGCGTCCGCTTCGGCCTTTCGCGCATCGGCGTGGTCACTGATGCCGCGGATGACCAAGGCGTCCAGCCCGCCGTTGATCAGCGCGGCGTGGGACGCGCCGGAGCCTTCCATCTCGATGGCGTACGCGTCGTTGTAGTGCTGCCGGATGAACTCGGCGATCGCGGACCGGTCGTCGGCGAGGACGACGTCCCCGACCGCGATCGGCTTGCGATGCGCTCGTACGTCCTTCAGCTCCCGCAGCGCGGAGCGTGCCGCCTGCACCAGCCGGTGCGAGCCGTGCCAGACCTCGGGGCGGGTGTGGAAGCCCTCCGGCGTCTGCTTGCCGCCCTGGATGGCGTAGACCTTCGTGCCGACGACGACGTCCCCGATCTCCAGGTCCTTCCTCAGCCCGCCGGCGACTCCGACGAACAGCAGCACTTCCGGGCGCAGCCAGTCCACCAGCTGCGTCGCGATGGCCGCCGTGTTCAGTGCGCCCTCGCCCAGCTCCGCGACCGCCACCCGCCAGGCCGTGCCGTCGAGCCGGCCGACATCCACCCGGGTCCCGTCGCGGTGCACCTCTTCCTCGGGGTCTGTCAGGTGAGCGGCTACGGCGTCGTACTCCACCGGCAGCGCCGTGAGGACGACGGCGGTGGCGGTGTGCTGCGGGTGTGCCATCTGCCTAAGGTACTGCCCAGTCGAAGGGGGAGGGGGCGGTCCCGTTGGCCGAACAGGACGTAAGCGTGGGGCAGTTGCTGCTCGCCGAGTACCAGAGCGTCAAGGACGAGCAGAAGGCGCGGATCGGGTTCCGGGACAACCTGCTGTACGTCACGCTTGCCGTGGTCGCCGCCGTCATCGCCGCCGCGGCCCAGGCCAAGCAGTCGTCGATGCTGCTGGCGCTGCCGCCGGTGTGCGTGGTCCTCGGGTGGACCTACCTGGTCAACGACGAGAAGATCTCGGCGATCGGGCGGTATGTGCGGGACGAGTTGGGGCCGCGCCTGTCCCAACTGGCCGACACATCCGGCGGCTTCGCCGCCTTCGGGTGGGAGACCGCCCACCGCTCCGACGCCCGCCGGGGCACCCGCAAGGCCATCCAGTGCGTGGTCGACCTGACGGCCTTCTGCGCGGTGCCGCTCGCCGCGCTGGTGGTGTTCTGGGCGTCGGGGGACGGGGGTGGACTGCTGGTCGGGCTGTCGGTGCTGGAGGCGTTGACGGTGGTGGGGCTGGCCGTGCAGGTGGTTCTTTACACGAGGCCAGCATGAAGTTGTCGGCAGCGCCGTACCGTTGAGCCACGCGAGGTGCAGGGTGGGGTGACATGAGAGCAGCGTTGCTTGCGGCTCTGGCCGACGGGGCGGGCGGCGACGCCGGACGCCGGGCGGTGGAGGAGCTGGCGGCTTCGGTGGGGCGCGACGCCTGGGTGTCCGTCGAGGAACTGGCCGAGGCAGCAGGGGAGCCGGCGTGGCGGGACGCCGTGCGGCAGTGGGGCGATCGGCTCGCCGAGTTGTTGGCCGAAGATCCCTCTGCCGCCGCCGCTGTGGCACGGGCCATGGAGCGGAACGCTCCGGGCAGTACAGCAGCCTGGTACGAGGGGGACCACCTCGACTTCCGGGGCGGGGTCTTCCTGCGTGAAGTGGTCGGCGTTCAGATTGTGATCCAGCAAGGAGTCAGCGCCGTACCCGAGACCCCTTTCCACCTGCCGCCCAGACGGATCGGGTTCTGCGGGCGCAAGGCCGAGCTGGCGGCCCTGGAGGAGGCGCTGACCCCGGTTGGGCCGCGGTCCGTCCGATTACCGCTTGTCGCAGCAGTGTCCGGGCTGGGTGGCATTGGCAAGACAGCACTGGCCGTCGAGGCCGCATACCGGGCTTACGACAGCGGGTTCTTCCCCGGCGGCGTGCTCTTTGTCGACCTGCACGGATATGATCCCGCCCCCCTCAGCGCAGACCAAGCCCTTCACTCCGTTCTGAGGGCCCTCGGCATTGGGCCCGAGGACATCCCGGCGACGGCGGACGAACGGTCGGCGCTGTATCGGTCGGTGCTGGCCGAGCGAGCGCGGAGCCGAAAGGCCGTGCTTATCGTGGCGGACAACGCGTCGGCACCGGGCCAGGTGCGACCCCTGCTGCCCGGTGATGCCCCTCACCGCGTCCTGGTCACGTCCAGGAACCGGCTGCCGCATATGGAGGCCCGGCTCATCGCCATGGGCGAACTGTCACCCTTGGAGGCGTACGAACTTCTCGAACTGGCGTTGCGGCTCGCCCACCCGAACGACACTCGGATCGCCGATGAGGCAGACGCGGCCGAGCGGCTGGCATCCCTGTGCGGTCACTTACCGCTCGCCGTGCAGATCGCAGCCGCCATGTTGACGGTAAACCAGGGAAGGTCCGTGGCCGAACTCGTCTACGAGCTTGCTGATTCGCATGATCGCCTGGAACACCTGACCTACGGCGATCGCAGCGTTCGCGCCGTGTTCGACCTCTCCTACCGACGGCTCCCCGGCGAACAGGCACGGCTGTTGCGTCTGCTCGCGCTCGCGCCAGGACCTGAGGTGAGTGACGAGGTCGTCGCCGCGTTGGTCGGAGCCGAGCAGCCTCCCACACAGGAACTGGATGCGCTGAGAGACACGCATCTCGTCGAGCGGGGGAGCGGGCGGACTCGGTGGCGGCTGCACGACTTGGTGCGGGAGTTCGCGGCGGGGATGGCGGTGCGGGACCCGGTGCTGCGGGAAGAGGGAGACGCGGCGCGGGAGCGGGTGCTGGACTTCTACTGCCAGAGGGCGGATGCGGCAGACGACTGGGTAAGAGCGGTTCCGGGGAATCCGGATCCGGAGCGGTTCGCAACCCGTGAGCAGGCGTTCGCCTGGCTGGACGGGGAGCATGCTGGGTTGGTTGCTGCGGTGGGGTGGGCGCGGGAGGGCCGGTTCACGCGTCAGGCCGTACGGCTTGCCCAGTATCTCGGGCAGTACCTGGCACAGCGACGCCATTTCGACGACGAGATCGCGGTCGCGGAGACCGCATGGGAAACAGCGGACCTTCATGGTGAGGGCACTGGGAACCTGGCGACATTCTTCGGCTGTGCGCTACTGGAAGTGGGCCGGGCCGAGGAGGCGATCCAGATGCACACCCGCGCCCGGGACCTGTTTCACACCCGCGGTGATTTTCACGGCGAGGCGGTGGCATGGACCAACCTCGGCGCGGCTCTGGGTGAGGCCGACAGACGGGTGGCGGCGCTGCACGCCCACACCCGCGCCGCCGAGCTTTTCAGCGCGCTTGGCGACCTGCGCAGCGAGGCCGCGGCATACACCAATATCGGCGTGACTGTGCAGGAGTTCGGGCACCACGAGGCGGCAATCAAGGCTCATACGCTCGCCCGCGTCATATTCCAGGCGATCGGCGATCGGCGCTCCGAGGCCGGGGCGTTGACCAACCTCAGCATCGGCCTGCGGGAGGTGGGCCGCGTGGACGAAGCGATCGAGCTGTGCCGCAAGTCTCTCGAGATGCGCAGGGAGTCCGACGACTTCTACGGCGAGGCCAGGACACTCAGTAACTTGGCCCTGGCCCACGAGGCCGCCCACCATCACACCGAAGCGCGCAGCGCCTACCTCCAGTCCGCCGACGCCTACACGCGCGCCAACGCTCCGACCGAGGCGGCCGAAGCACGTGCCCGCGCCGAAGCGATCAGCGCCGACGGGTCACCCACCGATAAACCAACTCCGGCCTCCCCACCTGCCCATAAACCGGCTTCCGCTCAGCCCTCCCCGCCTCCACCAGGTGCTCCAGGTACCGCCGAGCCGTGATCCGCGATATCCCCACCGCCTCGGCCACCCCCGCCGCAGTGAGCCCTTCCTCCACCCCCCGCACCGCCCCCGTCACCCGCTCCAGCGTCGGGGCACTCAACCCCTTCGGCAGCGCCGCCGGCGACGGCGCCCGCAGGGCCGCCAGCGCCCGGTCCACCTCGTCCTGCCCGCTCGCCTCGCCCGCCGTCGCCCGGAACTCCGCGTACCGCACCAGCCGGTCCCGCAAGGTGGCGAACGTGAAGGGCTTCAGCACGTACTGCACGACCCCGAGCGACACCCCCTCCCGCACCACCGCCAGATCCCGCGCCGACGTCACCGCTATCACGTCCGCGTGATAGCCAGCGGCCCGAAGCGATCGCGCCAACTGCAGGCCGTGTACATCCGGCAAGTGCAGGTCCAGCAGCAGCAGATCCACCCGCGTCCGCTCCAGCGCCCGCCGCGCCTCCGCCCCCGTGTGCGCCTTGCCGACCGCGACGAAACCCGGCACCCGGCCGACGTACATCACGTGCGCGTCGGCAGCGACAGGGTCGTCCTCGACGACCAGCACGCGGATGGCGGCGTCGTCAGCGCTCATCGGCCACCTCCGCCACTACCGCCGCCCCCCGCCGCAACGGCAACCGCACCTCGAACTCCGCCCCGCCGTCCTCCGCCTCCGCCACCGACAGCACACCCCCGTGCCGCTGCACCGCCTGACGGACCAGGGCAAGGCCCAGGCCCCGCCCCCGACCGCCCGGCCCGGACGGCTTCGTCGAGAAGCCCCTCTGGAAGACCAGGTCCGCGTGGGCAGGGTCGACCCCCGGGCCGGTGTCCGCCACGCCCAGGACCAGTTCCGCGCCCCCCTCCGCATACGCAGTGACCGTCACCCGCCCCCGCACACTCCCCTGCGCCGCGTCCACCGCGTTGTCGATCAGGTTGCCGAGGATGGTGACCAGGTCACGCGCGGGCAGGTCCGGCGGCAGGACCCCGTCGTCCAGGCGGCTGTCGTCCGAGACCACCAGTTCCACGCCCCGCTCGTTCGCCTGGGCCGTCTTGCCCAGGAGCAGGGCGGCCAGTACCGGTTCCGCGACCGCCGCCACCACCTGGTCGGTCAAGGCCTGCGCCAGCTCCAGCTCCGCCGTCGCGAAGTCCACCGCCTCCTCCGCGCGGCCCAGCTCGATCAGGGACACCACCGTGTGCAGGCGGTTCGCCGCCTCGTGCGCCTGGGAGCGCAGGGCCTGGGTGAAGCCGCGCTCCGAGTCCAGCTCGCCCATCAGGGACTGGAGTTCGGTGACATCGCGCAGGGTCACTATCGTGCCGCGGTGCTCGCCGCCCGACACCGGGGACGTGTTGACCGCCACCACCCGGTCCGCCGTCAGGTGCACCTCGTCCACCCTCGGCGCGGACGACAGCAGCGCGCCCGTCAGCGGGGCCGGCAGGCCCAGGTCCGCCACCGATGTGCCCACCACCTCGCCGGTCACCCCCAGCAGCTCACGCCCGCCGTCGTTGATCAGCGCCACACGGTACTGCCCGTCGAGCAGCAGCAGCCCCTCGCGTACGGCGTGCAGCGCGGCCTGGTGGTAGTCGTGCATCCGGCTCAGCTCGGCCGCGTTCATGCCGTGGGTGTGGCGGCGCAGACGGGCGTTGATGACGTACGTGCCGACCGCGCCCAGCAGCAGTGCGCCCGCGGCGACGCCGATCAGCGCCGTCAGCTGGCCGCGCGCCCGCTCGCTGATCGCCTCCACCCTGATGCCCGCGCTGACCAGGCCCACGATCCGCTTGTCGTCGTCCTCGATCGGGGTGACCGCGCGGACGGACGGGCCGAGGGTGCCGGTGTAGGTCTCGGTGAACGAGATCCCCCGGAGAGCCGGGGCCGTGTTGCCGACGAAGTGGCGGCCGATCTGGGTGGGGTCGGGGTGGGTCCAGCGGATGCCCTTCGGGTTCATGATCGTGACGAAGTCGACGTCGGCGTCCCGCATGACGCGCAGGGCGTACGGCTGGAGCACGGCCGAGGGGTCCGGGGCGCGGACCGCCGCGCGGACCGAGGGGGAATCGGCCACCGTACGGGCCACCGCCATCGCCTGCCGGCCGGCCGCGTCCTCGGCCTGCCCGCGGTCGCTGACGTACGTGAACAGCGCGTATCCGGCCACCAGGACCGCGATGAGGACGGCCTGCATGGCGAAGAGCTGGCCCGCCAGGCTGCGGGGTCTCGGCCGGGGTATGCGCATGCCGCCAGTCTGCCTCCTCTCCTCGGCGGCTGATCCAGGTGGCCGATTACGAACTCAATGAACGTAAGGGTGACCGGCCTCACAGGGCGCGACATAGTCACGGCAATCCCCGAATCGGCGGGGGTCCGGGAGCCCCACTCTCCGGGACCCCCGCGTCCCCCGATCCCCCGGACGTGAGCCGCACGCCGGTAATGGTCGTACCGACGAAGACGTCAAGGAGGGCAGCCGTGGCCGCCAGCACCCCCGATACGGCACCTGCCGCGCCCGCGCAGAAGCGGGACCGCAGGGACCGCACCCACTACCTGTACATCGCGGTGATCGTCGCGGTCGCCGTCGGCATCGTCGTGGGCCTGGCCGCGCCCGACTTCGCCGTGGAGCTCAAGCCGATCGGCACGGGCTTCGTGAACCTGATCAAGATGATGATCTCGCCGATCATCTTCTGCACGATCGTGCTGGGCATCGGCTCGGTGCGGAAGGCCGCGAAGGTCGGCGCCGTGGGCGGTATCGCGCTGGCGTACTTCCTCGTGATGTCGCTGGTCGCGCTCGGGATCGGCCTCCTCGTCGGCAACATCCTGGAGCCCGGCAGCAGCCTCGCCGTCACCGACGCCGTCAAGAACGCCGGTCACGCTCAGGTCGACGCCGAGGCCAAGGACACCACCGAGTTCCTGCTCGGCATCATCCCGAAGACGATCGTCTCCGCCTTCACCGAGGGCGAGGTGCTCCAGACGCTGCTGATCGCGCTGCTGTGCGGGTTCGCGCTGCAGGCCATGGGCAAGGCCGGGCAGCCGGTGCTGCGCGGCATCGAGCACATCCAGCGGCTCGTCTTCCGCGTCCTCGCCATGATCATGTGGGCTGCCCCGATCGGTGCCTTCGGCGCCATGGCCGCCGTCGTCGGCTCGGCCGGCGTCGACGCCCTCAAGAGCCTCGCCGTGCTGATGCTCGGGTTCTACGTCACCTGCTTCCTGTTCGTCTTCCTCGTGCTCGGCGCGCTGCTGCGGGCCGTCGCCGGTCTGAACGTGTTCTCCCTGTTCAAGTACCTGGCCCGCGAGTTCCTGCTGATCCTGTCCACCTCCTCCTCCGAGTCCGCGCTGCCGCGGCTCATCGCGAAGATGGAGCACCTGGGCGTCAGCAAGCCGGTCGTCGGCATCACCGTCCCGACCGGCTACTCCTTCAACCTCGACGGCACCATGATCTACATGACCATGGCGTCCCTGTTCATCGCCGACGCCATGGGTACGCCGATGTCGGTGGGCGAGCAGATCCCGCTGCTGCTGTTCCTGCTGGTCGCCTCCAAGGGCGCGGCCGGTGTCACCGGTGCCGGGCTGGCGACGCTCGCCGGTGGTCTGCAGTCGCACAAGCCCGCCCTCGTCGACGGCATCGGCCTCATCGTCGGCATCGACCGGTTCATGAGCGAGGCCCGCGCCCTGACCAACTTCGCGGGCAACGCGGTCGCCACCGTCCTGATCGGCACCTGGACCAAGGAGATCGACAAGGCCCGCGTCCGGCAGGTGCTCGCCGGTGAGATCCCCTTCGACGAGAAGACGCTCCTGGACGAGGGCGAGCCCGTCTCCGACGCCCCCGAGGCCGGTCTGCCGGCCCCGCGGGAGGACGGCGAGAAGGAGCTGGCCAAGGCCTGAGCCCTAAGGGGACAACCCCTGGACCCACCCCCCTGACGGCCACCTGGCCGCCCGAAGAGCCCCACCCCTGACGGCCACCTGGCCGCCCGAAGAACTCCGGACGCCCGGACCCGCCTGAACCGGGGCCGGGCGTCCGGCCGTTCCGGCCCGGGGGACGGTCACTCGCTCAGCTCGGCCACCAGTGCCGTGGCCTTCGAGGCGGGCACGCCCGCCGCGGTCAGGACCGTGACCGCGGCCGAGCGGCCCGCCTCCCGCGTGTCCAGCAGGCCGTCGTTCACGGCCTCCATCAGCCCGAACAGCACCTGCTCGTGCACATACGCCAGCGCCGGCGCCGGCAGCGGCGAGGTGAAGACGCCCTCGTCCAGGCCCCGCTGGAGGACCCGGACGCTGTTCTCCCGGACCGGTGCCAGCCGCTCCCGGATGCCCTGCATGGTGACCGTGCGCTGCGCCAGCGCCACCAGCAGCCGGTAGCGGTCGGCGATCTCCCACACCCTCAGCACCGACCGGGCCACCGACTCCGCCGGGTCCTCGACGCCCTCACGGCCGGCCGCGTGCGCCGCCGCCAGCGCCTGAACCGCCTCGTCGACCAGCGTGCTGATCAGCGCCTCACGGCTCGGGAAGTGGCCGTACACGGTCCGTCGTACGACGCCCGCGGCGCGTGCGATCTGGTCCATGGACGCGTCCGGGTCGCGCAGCAGCTCGGCGAGGGCCACGTCGAGGATGCGGCGGCGGTTGGCGTCGGCGCGTGTGGGGGTACCCGCGTTACCCGTGTTACCCGAGGTCATGGCTGACATTCTGCCCTCCCGTGCCCCTCCATCGATTTGCACATCCTTGTGCAACGACGTACATTGCACAGTGTTGTGCAATTGCACTTCAGTGTGCAAGTTCCATGCAGCTTCGGTGTGCACGTTCGTGGAGGAAGGCGACCCCTGGCCATGCGACTCGTCATGAACCAACCGGTCGAGAGGATGGAGCGGCCCTACGCCCGCCGCTGGTGGGCCCTGCTGGTGCTCTGTCTGAGCCTGCTGATCATCGTGATGGCGAACACCGCCCTCACGGTCGCCGCGCCCGACATGACCGAGGACCTCGGTCTGTCCAGCGCCGACCTGCAGTGGGTCATCGACGGCTACACCGTCCCGTACGCGGCGCTGATGCTGCTGCTGGGCGCGATCGGCGACAAGTACAGCCGCCGGGGCGCGCTCGTCCTCGGGCTCGTCGTGTTCGGCGGCGGCGCCGTCTCCGGCTACCTCGCCGGCAGCGCCACGGCGGTCATAGCGGCCCGCGCGGTGATGGGCGTCGGCGCGGCCCTCATCATGCCCGCCACCCTCTCGCTGCTCGCCGCGACCTTCCCGCGCGCCGAACGCGCCAAGGCGATCACCCTGTGGACGGCCACCGCCGGACTCGCCATCGCGGCGGGCCCGCTGGTCGCCGGCGCGCTGCTGGAGGACCACGGCTGGTCCTCCACCTTCCTGATCAACGTGCCGATCGCCGCGCTCGCGATCGTCGGCGCCTTCGTCCTCGTACCGCCGTCCAAGGCCGACCACCACGACCGCATCGACTACGTCGGCGGGCTGCTGTCCGTCGTCTGGATCGGCGCGCTCGTCTACATGATCATCGAAGGACCGCACTTCGGCTGGGGCGCCAAGGCGATCGGCGCCGCCGTCCTCGCCGGCGTGGGTCTGGTCGCGTTCGTGCTGTGGGAGCTGCGCCACCCGCGCCCGGTGCTGGACGTCCGCCGCTTCACCGAACGCCGCTTCGCCGGGTCCAACCTCGCCGTGGCCCTGTTCTTCCTCGCCGTCTTCGGTGCCTTCTACTTCCTCACCCAGCACCTGCAGTTCGTCCTCGGCTACGACGCCCTGGACACCGGCCTGCGCATGCTGCCGCTCGCCGGCGCGGTCTTCGTCGGCTCGGCCCTGACCGGCTACCTCACCCCGCGCGTCGGCATGAAGTGGACGGTGAGCGCGGGCATGGTCGGCGGCACGGTCGCGCTGGCCCTGCTGACCCGCGTCGACGCGGGCTCGTCGTACGGCGATTTCGTCGTCCCCCTCGTCGTCCTCGGCCTCGCGATCGGCCTCGCGCTCTCGCCCTGCACGGACGCGATCATGGGCTCCTTCCCCGAGTCCGAACTCGGCGTCGGCGGCGCGGTGAACGACACCTCGCTGGAGCTGGGCGGCTCGCTCGGCATCGCGATCCTCGGCTCGCTGCTCGGCACGTCGTACTCCGACCACCTCGCCGACGCCACCCGGGGCGGCAAGCTGCCCCCCTCCGCGCTGGCCACCGCGCAGGATTCCGTCGGCGCCGGGTACGCCGTCGCGCAGGGCATCGGCGACAAGGCCCGCGAGGCCGCCGGGCAGGCGGCCCGGGCCACCGACCCGCAGCAGGCCGCGCAGCTGAAGGCGCAGGCCGGGCAACTCGGGCAGGGCGCACGCCAGATGGCCGACGCCGTCGGGTCCTCCTTCTCCGACGCCGTCGCCCACACCAGCCTGGTCGGCGCGATCGTCCTCGGCGCCGGTACGGTCCTCGTCGCGCTGCTGCTGCCGCGGAAGGAAAAGCCGGCCGAGGAGCCCGCGGAGCAGGAGGAGCGGGAGCCGGCCGACGTGTGCTGAGGTCCTGAAACGCTAGGAGGCCCAGGGGTCCGTGATCTCGCGCAACAGGGTCAGCGCCTCCCGCAGCTGCCGGTAGCGGCGGCGGCCCAGGTGCTCCTCCCACTCCCGCTCGACCTCGGCGACCACCGCGTCCGCGATCTCCTTCGCCGCCCACAGCTTCTCCGCCCCGCACACCAGCCGGGCCCGACGGTCGGTCGGGTCCGGCTCGCGGCGTACGTACCCCGCCTTCTCCAGCTGGTCCACCAGGAAGCCCGCCGTCTGCTTGGTGATCTGCGCCTGCGCGGCCAGCTCCGTCAGCCGGGTGCCGTCCGGGCTGATCCGCTGCATCACCCGGGCCTGGGCGGGCGTGAAGTCGTCGTAGCCGGCCTCGGCGAGCGCGGCGAAGATCCGGTCCTCCAGCGCCCGGTACGGGAGGAACAGCAGCAGCCCCGTGTTGGGCCCGCCGTCCGCCTCCGGCCCGTCCTCCGCCGTCATCACCGGCACTCCCTCCGACACCCTCGACGACCCTTGACGATGGTCAGAGTCTCTGACTAATTTGGTCAGAGAAGCTTACCACTCCAGTGGACAGTGGACGGTGATCGCATGGGCGGCGTGACCGGGGTCGTGCTCGACGAGGACAGGTGCTGGCAGGTCGTCGACCGGGAGCGCGCGAGCCTCGCGGAGCTGCTGGAGGGGCTGAGCGCCGAGGAGTGGGACACGCCGACGGGGTGCGGCGACTGGCGGGTGCGGGAGGTGGCCGCGCACGTCTCCGCCGGGGCCCGCTTCGGGTACGGCACCGTGCTGCGGGAGCTGCTGCGGGCCCGCGGGAGCGTCGACCGCATGATCCACGACACCGCCGTACGGGAGGGCCGGCTGCCCGCCGAGCAGATCGTCGCCCACCTGCGGTCGATCATCGGCTCCCGCCGCTGGGCCCCCGGCACCACCCGCCGCGAGGCCCTGCTCGACATCCTCGTCCACGGCCAGGACATCGCTCTCGCCCTCGGCCGCACCCGCGCGATGCCCCCCGAGGCCGCCCGCGACGCCTGCGAACGCGTCTGGACGATGCGCTTCCCGCCCCGCCCCTGGCCGCTGCCGCGCGCCCGGCTCGTCGCCACCGACATCGAGTGGACCCGGGGCACCGGCGAGGAGGTCCAAGGCCCCGTCGCGGCGCTGCTCCTGCTGCTCACCGGCCGG
The DNA here is from genome assembly GCF_014656055.1 of Streptomyces griseosporeus. GTDB lineage: Bacteria > Actinomycetota > Actinomycetes > Streptomycetales > Streptomycetaceae > Streptomyces > Streptomyces griseosporeus. The sequence goes on along the minus strand of NZ_BNBR01000003.1, from coordinate 344,167 downwards.
CCGGACGCGGCCCGCGTGTGGTGCGAGCGGGACGGCGGGCAGGAGGGCCGGCTGCCGGAGATGCTCTGAGGGGCGACCGCGGCGGACAGACGCCAAGAGCGGCCGCTCACGACGGACGGCTACGCGGCGGCCGGGAGACCCGCGTCCAGGCGCGCCAGCTCCGGCTCCGTCAGCTCCAGGTCCGCCGCGCCCGCCGAGTCCCGGATCGTCTCCGGCCGGCTGGCGCCCGGGATCGGGATCACCGCCGGGGACTTCGCCAGCAGCCAGGCCAGAGCCACCTGCTGCGGGCTCACCCCGCGCTCCCGTCCGACGGCATGGAAGGCCCCCTCGGCGCCCGGCGCCCCCGACAGCCCGTCCAGCGCGCTGCGCGAGATCCCGCCGAGCGGGCTCCACGGCAGGAACGCCAGGCCCAGCTCGGCGCAGAGCCGCAGCTCCGGCTCGCTGTCGCGGACGGCCGGCGAGTACCGGTTCTGCACCGACACCAGCCGGTCACCGAGGATCTCCCGCGCCGCGCGGATCTGGTCCGCGTCGACGTTGGACAGCCCGGCCAGCCGGATCACCCCCTCGTCCAGCAGCTCCTTCAGCGCCCCGACCGACTCGGTGAAGGGGACGGCCGGGTCGGGCTTGTGCAGCTGGTACAGGCCGATCGCCTCGACGCCGAGCCGCCGCAGGGACGCCTTGGCGGCGGCCTTGAGGTGGGCGGGGTCGCCGTTCACCGTCCAGCTGCCGTCGGCCGGCCGGCCCCGGCCGCCCTTGGTGGCGACCAGCACACCGGAGGTGTCACCGCCGTAGGAGGCCAGCGCGCGGGCGAGCAGCAGCTCGTTGTGGCCCGGTCCGGCCCCGGGCAGGGTGTAGGAGTCGGCGGTGTCCAGCAGGGTCACGCCCGCGTCCAGCGCCGCGTGCACGGTGGCCACGGCCCGTGCCTCGTCCGGGCGGCCCTCGATGGACAGCGGCATCGCGCCGAGCCCGACCGCGCCGACCCGCAGCCCGCCAAGGTTCCTGTGCTGCACGTCAGTTGTCCTTCCCGAGGGTTTCGGCGACGGCCCGGGCGAGCCACTGCCGGGCGGGGGAGAAGCGGTAACCGAGCCGGACGGCCCGGGAGTTGTCCATGCCGTAGAAGCGGAAGAAGGAGAACGGCGAGACCTGGCCGACCTCGACCGGGCTCAGGACCGTACGGCCGCCGCCGAGGTGCGCCTCGACCGCCGCGCACAGGTCCTCGGTGCTCAGCGTGGAGTGGGAGGCCGCGTTGACCGGCCCGGTGAAGTCCTGGCCGGCCGCCCAGAACAGGAAGCCGGCGATCTCCTCGACGTGGATGTAGGTCGCCGGACGGTTCCGTGCGGGCACGGCGATCGGTTCCCCGGCGGCGATCCGGTCCGCGTAGTGCTTCAGCCGCCCCGTGAAGTCGTCCTCGCCGCCCAGCACATGGGCGACCCGCACCGACGTCCACGGCAGGGCCGGACCGGCGGCGGCGAACACCGCCTCGGCCTGCCGCTTGCCCTCCCCGTAGTGGGTGTCGAGGAACGCCGGGTCGTCCCAGGGCAGGTCCGGGTCGACGGCGACGGTGAGCGGGTCGACGGCGTCCTCGGGGACCGGCGCGATCGAGTCCTCGTACTCGTACACCTCGACCGTCGACGTCAGCACATAGCGTCCGGTGCGTCCGGTGAACACCCGGCGGGCGATCTCCGCCTGGCGCGGGGTGTAGCAGACCTGGTCGACGACCACGTCGAAGGTCCGCTCCCCGAGCGCCGCCCGCAGCGACGCCTCGTCGTCCCGGTCGGCGACCAGGTGAGCGGCGCCCGGGGGAGGGGGTGACGACCCGCGGTTCAGTACGGTCACCCGGTCCCCGGCGGCCAGCAGCCGCTCCACCAGCCGCTTGCCGAAGTAGCGGTTCCCCCCGATGACCAGCACGTTCCTGCCTTGATTCATGACCATAATTCTCGTGGTCACCCACCACGTCCTGAAGGGGAAGACATGGGAGTTCCGGCCTCCGCACCGAAAGAACATCGGCATCTGCGGCCTGCCGCCAACGAAACCTCGGCCGCCTTCGACGCGCTGGACCGGCAGATCCTCCAGCTGCTGCAGACCGACGGCCGGATCAAGCTCAGCGAGCTGGGGCGGCGGGTGCGGCTGAGCCCCGCCGCGGTGACCGAGCGGGTGCGCCGGCTGGAGGCGGCGGGCGTGATCACGGGGTACGGCGCCCATGTCGCCCCGGCCCGGCTCGGGTACGGCATCCAGGCCTTCATCCGGGTCAACCCGCACGGCGGCTACACCCTGAAGCACCCGAGGACCCTGGAGCTGATCGAACGGCCGGAGATCACCGAGGTGCACCACGTGGTCGGCGAGGACTGCTGGATCCTCAAGGTCGCGGTCACGGACACCGTGCACCTGGAGGAGGTGCTGGAGGCGGTGTCCGCGCTCGGCCGCACGACCACGTCGATCGTGCTGACGTCCCCGGTGGAACGCAAACCGCTGTTGCCTTGACGTCGGCGTCAAGGCTTACCGTCGTCGGCATGCGAATCGGCGAGCTGGCCGCACGGGCCGGGACCACCACGCGGACGCTGCGGTACTACGAGGCGCGGGGCCTGCTGCCCGCGCGGCGCGGGGAGAACGGGTACCGGACGTACGACGAGGACGACCTGCGGCTGCTGCGGCAGATCCGCACGCTGCAGGACTTCGGGTTCGACCTGGAGGAGACGCGGCCGTTCGTGGAGTGCCTGCGGGCCGGACACCCCGAGGGCGACTCCTGCCCGGCCTCGCTCGCGGTCTACCGGCGCAAGCTGGCGGAGCTGGACGCGCTGATCGGCGAGCTGGAGGCCGTACGGACCAAGATCGGCCTGCGGCTGGCGACGGCCGAGGCGGAAGAACCGATGTGCGAACTGGGAGGGCAGGGACTGTGATCAAGGCCGCTGGTGTGGACGAGGTGACCGACGCGGACTTCGCGGCGGAGGTGCTGGGCTCGGAGCGTCCGGTGCTGGTGGAGTTCACCGCCGACTGGTGCGGGCCCTGCCGGCAGCTCGCGCCGGTGCTGAGCAGCATCGCCGCCGAGGAGGGCGAGCGGCTGCGGATCGTGCAGCTCGACGTGGACCGCAATCCGGGCACGGCCCTTACCTACAACGTGCTGTCGATGCCCACCCTCATGGTGTTCCGGGGCGGTGAGCCGGTGAAGTCCATGGTGGGCGCCCGGCCGAAGCGACGACTCCTTGAGGAGCTGGCCGACGTGCTGTGACGCGCCCCGCACCCCACAAAGAAATCCCCCGGGCAATTGCGCCCGGGGGATTTCTCTGCGTATATTCGATGTTTCGCATTGTCCCGCTAAATCGGGGCACGGAGAAGTTCAGTGAGCACAGTATATCCGGGCGGGAGTGGAATTGTCAAACACCGAATTTCCGGACGATGAATTGCGGCGCGAGCAGGAATTCATCGACGGTCTGTACGCGCGGGTCGACGCGCTGCGCGGCGACACCGAGACCTCCGTCGCGGACGCCCTCGCCCAGGGCGACAAGCCGATGCAGGCGCGGCTGGAGCGGGACATCCTGGTCGCCGAGCGCTCGGGACTGCTCGCCGCGCTGAACGCGGTGGACGGCTCGCTGTGCTTCGGCCGGATCGACCTCACCTCCGGCGCCGGCCACCACATCGGCCGGATCGGCCTGCGCGCCGACGACGCCGAACGCACCCCGGTCCTGATCGACTGGCGGGCGGACGTGGCCCGCCCCTTCTACCTGGCGACCGGCCACACCCCGCTCGGCCTGCGCCGCCGCCGGCACATCAGCACCGACGGCCGCACGGTCACCGCGCTGCACGACGAGATCCTCGACCTCGGCGACCGGGAACGCACCGGCCACGAGGACCCGAGCGGCGACGCCGTGCTGCTCGCCGCGCTCGACGCCGCGCGCACCGGCCGGATGCACGACATCGTGCAGACCATCCAGGCCGAGCAGGACGAGATCATCCGCGCCCCGCACCGCGGGATCCTGGTCGTCGAGGGCGGCCCCGGCACCGGCAAGACGGCGGTGGCCCTGCACCGGGCCGCGTACCTGCTGTACGAGCACCGGGAACTGCTCGCCAAGCGCGCGGTCCTGATCGTCGGCCCGAACCCCGCCTTCCTCGGCTACATCGGCGAGGTGCTGCCCTCCCTCGGCGAGACCGGCGTGCTGCTCGCCACGGTCGGCGAGCTGTTCCCCGGCGTGAAGGCGACGGCGGCGGACACGCCCGAGGCGGCGGCGGTCAAGGGCCGCGCCGACATGGCCGACGTGCTCGCCGCGGTCGTCCGCGACCGGCAGGCGCTGCCCGACCCGGTCATCGCGATCGAGCACGACCGCGAGGTCCTGATGCTCGACGAGGGCCTGGTGGCCGTCGCCCGCGAGCGGAGCCGTGCCGCGAAGCTGCCGCACAACGCGGCCCGCGAGCACTTCGAGGGCCACATCCTCAACACCCTCACCGAGCTGTACGCCGAGCGCGTCGGCACCGACCCCTACGACGGCAGCAGCCTGCTCGACCCGGCGGACATCACCCAGATCCGCGACGAACTCGCCGAGAACCCCGAGGTCTGGGCCGCCATCGACCAGCTGTGGCCGCGGATCACCCCGCAGCGCCTGGTCGCCGACTTCCTCGCCGAACCGGAGGGATACGTCGGCGACGCGGACGCGGCCGCGATCCGCCGCCCGGTGACACGGCGGTGGACGGTCGCGGACATCCCGCTGTTGGACGAGGCGGCCGAACTCCTCGGAGAAGACGACCGCCTGGCCCGGGCGCGCGCCGAACGCGAACGCGAGCAGCAGGTGGCGTACGCGCAGGGCGTGCTGGACGTGTCGTACGCGTCGCGCACCTACGAGTTCGACGACAAGGACGACGAGGCCAGCGAGGTGCTGTCCGCGCACGACATCATCGACGCCGAGCGCTTCGCCGAACGCCAGGAGGAGGACGACCACCGCAGCGCCGCCGAGCGGGCCGCGGCCGACCGCACCTGGGCCTTCGGGCACATCATCGTCGACGAGGCGCAGGAGCTGTCCCCGATGGCGTGGCGGCTGCTGATGCGGCGCAGCCCCACCCGCTCGATGACCCTGGTCGGCGACCCGGTGCAGACGGCGGAGGCGGCGGGCGTCGGCTCCTGGCAGGACATCCTCGCCCCGTTCGTCGAGGACCGCTGGGAGCACACCCGCCTCGGCGTCAACTACCGCACCCCCGCCGAGATCATGGAGCTGGCCGCGGCCGTGGTCCGCGCCGAGCACCCGGACTTCGAGCCGCCCATCTCCGTGCGCTCCACGGGCGTACGGCCGTGGATCCGCGCGTCCGCGGCCGACGAGCTGCCGGCCGCGGTGGCGAAGGCGGTCGCCGAACTCACCCCGGCCGAGGGCCGCCTCGCGGTCATCGCCCCGCGCGACCTCCACCGCCGGCTGGCCGCCCACCTGGACGGCGTCACGGCCGGCGAGGAACCCGACCTGACGCGGACGGTCGTCCTGCTGGACCCCCGCCAGTCCAAGGGCCTGGAGTTCGACTCGGTCCTCGTGGTCGAGCCGTCCCGCTACGGCACGAGCGACCTGTACGTGGCCCTGACCCGGGCCACGCAGCGCCTCGGCGTCCTGCACACGGGCACGCTGCCCGACGGGCTCAGGCAGGCCGCAGCCACACCGTAGCCAGCGGGGGCAGGGTCACGCGGATGCTGGCCGGGTGGCCGTGCCAGCCGCGGGGTTCCGGCTTGATCGGGTCGGGTCGGGTGACGTCGCTGCCGCCGTAGCGGGTGGCGTCGGTGTTCAGGACCTCGTGCCAGGCCGGAACCTCGTCGGGCACGCCGAGGCGGTAATCCGGGCGCACGACCGGCGCGAAGTTGCAGACCGCGAGGAGCGGGGTGCCCTCGGCGTCGTAGCGCAGGAACGCGAAGACGTTGTCCTCGGTGGCGTCCCCCACCACCCACTGGAAGCCGTCGGGGTGGACGTCCCGCTCCCACAGGGCCGGCGTCGCCCGGTACACCGCGTTCAGGTCCCGGACCAGGTCGAGCACGCCGCGGTGGTCGGCCTCGGCGCCGTAGTGCGGGTCGAGCAGCCACCAGTCCGGGCCGCGCGTCTCCGACCACTCGGCGCCCTGCGCGAACTCCTGGCCCATGAAGAGCAGTTGCTTGCCGGGGTGGGCCCACATGTAGGCCAGGTAGGCCCGGAGGTTGGCGCGCTGCTGCCACCAGTCGCCCGGCATCTTCGACACCAGGGAGCCCTTGCCGTGCACGACCTCGTCGTGGCTGATCGGCAGGACGTAGTTCTCGCTGTAGGCGTACACCATCGAGAACGTCATCTCGTGGTGGTGGTACCTGCGGTGGATCGGGTCGTGGCTCATGTACTGGAGCGAGTCGTGCATCCAGCCCATGTTCCACTTCAGGCCGAAGCCGAGGCCGCCGAAGCCGCTCGGGCCCATGTGGTGGGTGGCGCGCGTGACCCCGTCCCACGCCGTGGACTCCTCGGCCACCGTCACCACGCCCGGCACCCTGCGGTACACCGTGGCGTTCATCTCCTGGAGGAAGGCCACCGCGTCCAGGTTCTCCCGGCCGCCGTGCTCGTTCGGCGTCCACTGGCCCGGCTCACGCGAGTAGTCCAGGTACAGCATGGAGGCGACCGCGTCCACGCGCAGGCCGTCGATGTGGAACTCCTCGCACCAGTACACGGCGTTGGCGACGAGGAAGTTGCGCACCTCGTTGCGCCCGAAGTCGAACTCCAGCGTGCCCCAGTCGGGGTGCGCGGCCCGCAGCGGGTCCGCGTGCTCGTACAGCGGACGCCCGTCGAACTCCGCCAGCGCCCAGTCGTCGCGCGGGAAGTGCGCCGGCACCCAGTCCATCAGGACGCCTATCCCGGCCTGGTGCAGCCGGTCGACCAGGTACCGGAAGTCGTCCGGGCCGCCCATCCGGGCCGTCGGCGCGTAGAAGCCGGTGACCTGGTAGCCCCAGGAGCCGCCGAAGGGGTGCTCGGCGACCGGCATCAGCTCCACGTGCGTGAAGCCCAGGTCCTTGACATAGGCGGGGAGCTGCTCGGCCAGCTGACGGTACGTCAGACCGGGCCGCCAGGACGGCAGGTGCACCTCGTACACCGAGAACGCCGCCTCATGCGCCGGGCGTTCGGCGCGCCGGGCCAGCCACTCCTCGTCGCCCCACTCGTACGCCGACGACGTGATGATCGACGCCGTCTCCGGCGGGACCTGGGTGCGGCGGGCCATCGGGTCCGCGCGCAGCGTCTTCGAGCCGTCCGGGCGGGTGATCTCGAACTTGTACAGCTCGCCCTCGCCGATGCCCGGCGCGAACAGCTCCCACACCCCGGACGAGCCGAGCGACCGCATCGGCCAGCCCGTGCCGTCCCAGAAGTTGAAGGTGCCGGCCACCCGCACGCCCCGCGCGTTCGGCGCCCACACCGAGAAGCGGGTACCGGCCACGCCCTCGTGGGTCATCGGATGCGCGCCGAGCACCTCCCACAGCTGCTCGTGCCGGCCCTCGCCGATCAGATGCAGGTCCAGCTCGCCCAGCGTCGGCAGGAAGCGGTAGGCGTCCTCCGTCTCCAGCACCGTGCCCTCGTAGGCGACCAGCAGGCGGTATTCGGGAACCTCCTCCAAGGGCAGCAGCCCGGAGAAGAAGCCGTTCCCGTCGTGGTGCAGGTCCGCCCGCAGCTCCCCGGCGACCACGCTGACGCCCAGCGCGTACGGCCGGAACGCCCGGAAGACGACCCCGCCGTCCACCGGGTGGGCGCCCAGGACGGAGTGCGGGGAGTGGTGGGTGCCCGCGAGCAGCCGCTCACGGTCCTCGGGGTCGAGGACGGGGGCGACGGCCACGGAGACGGGCGCCGGGGCGGCGGCGGGGGCGGGAGCGGGTGCCGCGGCGGCCCGGGCGGGTGCCTTCTTGGCCGGCGCCTTCGCGGGCCGGGCCGCCTTGGCCTCGGCCGTCCTGCCCTGTGCTGTCTTGCCCTGGGCCGTCTTGGCCTGGGCTTTCTTGGCCTGGGCCTTTTTGACTCCCTTGACGGTCTTCCCGGCCGTCTTCTTCGGATCCGTCACGGGCGGAGCCTCCTCGGCGAAGGTCGGGTCAGATCAGGTCGGATGTGGCGTACCGCTCGACCGCGGCCATCGGCACCGGCAGCCAGTCGGGGCGGTGCCGGGCCTCGTACAGGACCTCGTAGATCGCCTTGTCGGTCTCGAAGGCCCGCAGCAGCACCGGCTCGGTACGCGGATCGGCGCCGCTGACCTCGCCGTACCCGGTGCAGTAGGCGGCCCGGCAGCGCCGCGCCCACTCCGGGTCGGGCGGGCTCACGGAGTACGCCGCGTAGTCGAAGGAGCGGAGCATCCCGGCGACGTCCCGGATCACCGGCTGCGGCATCCGCCGCTCCGCCAGCGGCCGGGCCGGCTCCCCCTCGAAGTCGATCAGCGACCACTGCCCGTCGGGCGAGCGCAGGCACTGCCCGAGGTGCAGGTCGCCGTGGACGCGCTGGGCGGTGAGCGTACGGCCCTCCGCGGCCAGGTCGGCCACCGCCGTGAACGCGGTGCGCAGCCCCGCCGCGTACGGCCGCAGCGCCGGCACCGCGTGCACCGCCGCCTCCAGCCGCTCGATCATGCCGGCGACCAGCGGCTCCAGCTGTGTGTGCCCCAGCGTGACGGTGGGCAGGGCGCGGGCCAGCGCGGTGTGCACCTCGGCCGTGGCGCGGCCCAGCGCGTGCGCCTCGGCGGCGAAGTCCTCGCCCTTGGCCAGCTCCCGCAGGGCCAGGTCCCAGCCGTCGGAGGCGCCCTGCACGAAGGGCTGCAGCACGCCGAGGACGTATGTCTCCCCGTGCACGTCGGCCTGCATCCAGGCCGTCGGCGCGGGCACCCGGGCGCACCCCTCGCGGGCGAGGGCGAGCGGCAGCTCCAGGTCGGGGTTGACGCCGGGCACGACCCGGCGCAGCAGTTTCAGGATGAACGTATCGCCGTAGACGATCGAGGAGTTCGACTGCTCGGCGGTCATCAGGCGGGGCACCAGGCCCGGGCGTATCTCCCGGCTCTGGTCCCGGTCGAAACGCAGCCCGCCGATGCGGGCCTGGGAGCGCAGGGCCTCCAGGAGCACCTCGGCGGGCCGGGAGTCGTAGAGGGCGTCGTACACCGTGTGTCCGGTGAGCGGGCCCTCGGTCACGTGGCCGATCAGCGCGGGCGCCAGCCGGGGCGGCAGCGCCTCGCGCACGCCTATGAGCAGCTGGTAGCAGTCGGCGGGGTGGGTGGCCGCGCCGACCACGGGCACGGTCGGCTGGTGGGCCCGCACCAGCAGGTGGTACAGGCCGAGCCGGCCGCCGAGCGGCAGCAGCTCCACCGCCGCGACCAGGGAGAATCCGGTGACCGGCCGTCCTTTGCCGGCGAACCAGCGCTGCCGCGGCAGCCACTCGCGCAACAGCGGATCGAGTGACGCGAGGAGGCTGGGGCTGACAGCGCCAGAGACTGTGACCGTTTCCGCCATGGGCGTCACGTCCTTTCCCCGGTGGGAGGCCGTCGGGGTGTTACTGATGCGTGCCCCGGGCGGGGCGGGGGAAACCGCCCCGCCCCGGGGTTCCTACGGGGCTTCCTTGCGGAGGCGGAACCAGTAGAAGCCGTGGCCCGCCAGGGTCAGCAAGTACGGCAGCTCGCCGATGGCCGGGAATCGCACCCCGCCGAACAGCTCGACCGGGTGGCGGCCGGTGAACGCCTGGAGGTCCAGTTCCGTGGGCTGGGCGAAGCGGGAGAAGTTGTTGACGCACAGCACGAGGTCGTCCTCGTACTCGCGCAGGAACGCCAGCACGGCCGGGTTCGACGAGGGCAGCTCGGTGAAGGAGCCCAGGCCGAAGGCCGGGTTCTGCTTGCGGATCTCGATCATGCGGCGGGTCCAGTGCAGCAGTGACGACGGCGACGCCATGGACGCCTCGACGTTGGTGACCTGGTAGCCGTAGACCGGGTCCATGATCGTGGGGAGGTAGAGCCGCCCGGGGTCGCAGGAGGAGAAGCCCGCGTTGCGGTCCGGGGTCCACTGCATGGGCGTGCGGACGCTGTCCCGGTCGCCGAGCCAGATGTTGTCGCCCATGCCGATCTCGTCGCCGTAGTAGAGGATCGGCGAGCCCGGCAGGGACAGCAGCAGGGCCGTGAACAGCTCGATCTGGTTGCGGTCGTTGTCCAGCAGCGGGGCCAGCCGGCGGCGGATGCCGATGTTGGCGCGCATCCGCGGGTCCTTGGCGTACTCCGCGTACATGTAGTCGCGCTCTTCGTCGGTGACCATCTCCAGGGTCAGCTCGTCGTGGTTGCGCAGGAAGATGCCCCACTGGCAGCCCGACGGGATCGCCGGGGTCTTCGCCAGGATCTCCGACACCGGGTAGCGCGACTCACGCCGTACCGCCATGAAGATGCGCGGCATGACCGGGAAGTGGAACGCCATGTGGCACTCGTCGCCGCCGGACTCGAAGTCGCCGAAGTAGTCGACGACGTCCTCCGGCCACTGGTTGGCCTCGGCGAGGATCACCGTGTCCGGGTACTGCGCGTCGATCTCCTTGCGCACCCGCTTGAGGAACTCGTGGGTTGCCGGAAGGTTTTCGCAGTTCGTTCCCTCCTCGGCGTACAGGTACGGCACCGCGTCCAGCCGGAAGCCGTCGATGCCCAGGTCCAGCCAGAACTTCAGCGCGGAGATCATCTCCTCCTGCACGGCCGGGTTCTCGTAGTTCAGGTCCGGCTGGTGCGAGAAGAAGCGGTGGAAGAAGTACTGCTTGCGGACCGGGTCGAAGGTCCAGTTCGACACTTCCGTGTCGACGAAGATGATCCGCGCGTCCGCGTACTGCTTGTCGTCGTCGGCCCACATGTAGTAGTCGCCGTACGGCCCGTCGGGATTGCTGCGGGACTCCTGGAACCACGGGTGCTGGTCGCTGGTGTGGTTCATGACGAAGTCGATGATCACGCGCATGCCGCGCTGGTGGGCGGCGTCGACGAACTCGACGAAGTCGGCCAGGTCACCGAACTCGGGCAGCACCGAGGTGTAGTCGGAGACGTCGTAGCCGCCGTCACGCAGGGGTGACTTGAAGAAGGGCGGCAGCCACAGGCAGTCGACGCCCAGCCATTGCAGGTAGTCCAGCTTGGCGGTGAGGCCCTTGAGGTCGCCCACGCCGTCGCCGTTGCTGTCCTGGAAGGAACGGACGAGGACCTCGTAGAAGACGGCGCGCTTGAACCAGTCGGGGTCCCGGTCCTTGGCCGGGGTGTCCTCGAAGGTGTCCGGGACGGGTTCGTTGACGATCATGTTGTGGGTGACCCTCCGATCTGCGGGGTGGACGGTCGCAGGACGGTGAAGACATGCGCGGGCCGGATGCCCGGTTCGAGTCGCACGTAGTTGGCCCTGCCCCAGTGATAGGTCTCGCCGGTGAGCTCGTCGCGCACCGGCACCGACTCGTGCCAGTCCAGGCCGAGTTGCGGCATGTCCAACGAGACCGTGGCCTCCTGGGTGTGGTGGGGGTCGAGGTTGGCGACCACCAGAACCGTGTTCGAACCGCTCCGCCTGGAGTACGCGATCACCGCGTCCTGGTCGGCGTGGTGGAAGTGCAGATCACGCAGCCGGCGCAGGGCCGGGCTGCCGCGGCGGATCTCGTTGAGTCGGGTGATCAGGGGCGCGATGGTGCGGCCCTCGCGCTCGGCGGCCTCCCAGTCGCGGGGGCGCAGCTGGTACTTCTCCGAGTCCAGGTACTCCTCGCTGCCCTCGCGGAGCGGGGTGTTCTCGCACAGCTCGTAGCCGGAGTAGATGCCCCAGGTGGGGGAGAGGGTGGCGGCCAGCACGGCGCGGACCTCGAAGGCGGGCCGGCCGCCGTGCTGGAGGTATTCGTGCAGGATGTCGGGGGTGTTGGCGAAGAAGTTCGGCCGCATGTAGGCGGCGGCCTCGCCGGACAGCTCGGTCAGGTACTCGGTGAGCTCCTGCTTGCTGTTGCGCCAGGTGAAATACGTGTACGACTGCTGGAAGCCGATCTGGGCCAGGGTGTGCATCATCGCGGGCCGGGTGAAGGCCTCCGCCAGGAAGATCACGTCCGGGTCGGCCGCGTTGATCTCGCCGATCACCCGCTCCCAGAACACCACCGGCTTGGTGTGCGGGTTGTCCACCCGGAAGATCCGCACCCCGTGGTCCATCCAGTGCCGCAGGACGCGGACCGTCTCGGCGACCAGGCCGTCCATGTCGGCGTCGAAGGCGATGGGGTAGATGTCCTGGTACTTCTTCGGCGGGTTCTCCGCGTAGGCGATCGTCCCGTCCGGGCGGTGGTGGAACCACTCCGGATGCTTGTGCACCCACGGGTGGTCGGGGGAGCACTGGAGCGCGAAGTCGAGGGCGACCTCCAGACCGTGCTCCGCGGCCCGCTGCACGAACCAGTCGAAGTCCTCGATCGTGCCGAGGTCGGGGTGCACGGCGTCGTGGCCGCCCTCCGGCGAGCCGATCGCCCAGGGCACGCCCACGTCGTCCGGGCCGGGGTCGAGCGTGTTGTTCTTGCCCTTGCGGAAGGTGGTGCCGATCGGATGGATCGGCGGCAGGTAGACGACGTCGAAGCCCATCTCCGCGATCTTCGGCAGACGCCGGGCCGCCGTGCGGAACGTGCCGTGCGGGCGCTCCGGCGTCCCCTCGGAGCGGGGGAAGAACTCGTACCAGGAGCCGAACAGCGCCCGCTCCCGCTCCACCTGCAGCGGCAGCGGCTCGGACGCGGTCACCAGCTCCCGCAGCGGATACCGGGCCAGCACCGCGTCCACCTCCGGGGTCAGCGCCCCGGCCAGCCGGGCCGCCGCGGGCCGCGTCTCGTCCCGCAAGGCCGCCACGGCCCCCAGGACGACGTCGCGCCGCCCGTCCTCCTCGGGGACGCCGGCGGCGGCCCGCTCGTACAGCCGCGCGCCCTCCTCCAGGACGATGTCCGTGTCCATCCCCGCGGGGATCTTGATCCGGGCGTGGTGCCGCCACGTCGCGACCGGATCGGCCCACGCCTCCACCTGGTACGTCCACCGGCCCGGCTCACCGGCCGTGACCGGGGCGCCCCAGCGGTCGGTGCCGGGGGCGAGCTCCCGCATCGGGGTCCAGGGGCCCGCACGGCCCTCCGGATCGCGCAGGACGACGTTGGCGGCCACGGCGTCGTGCCCCTCGCGGAACACGGTCGCGGTGATCTGGAACGTCTCCCCGGTCACCGCCTTCGCGGGGCGGCGGCCGTGCTGCACGATCGGCCGGACGTCCAGGACGGGTATGCGCCCGACGGCGGTGGCGCCGGACGCGCCGGACGCGCCGCGTGCGGCGGGCGGATCCGGCGGGGGCACGGGGGCGGCGGCCGGGCGCGACACGGGCGCGTCGGTGCGTGAGGTCGTGGGGGCTGACGAGTGGTGCGTGGCGGGCATGACCGCTCCTGTCCGCGTCAGACGTATGTGGGCGGATGGCTGTGGGAGAGGCGGGTCGTGCTGTCTGTGCCTGGAGGGGTACCCCCTTGGCTACCGGTGGAGCCTTCCCACTCTGTTCGGGTGGGCAATCCGGCACTTTGTTAACTACCCAGGCGTATGTCTACACACAAGACCGGCCCTGTTCCACAGGAACGAGACCGGTGGCGGCGGTCGGCCACCAGGACGCCGGGACCGGGAGGAATTCATCCCGCGCACCGGGCCCCCGGCCGGACACCTTCCCGGGCACGCCCGCTGTGACCAGTGCTTTTGTGTAACGTGCCGGTGACGCCTTCGGGTGACCGGCCGGGCGGAGGGCGCCCGCGCCCGCCGCGCGCGGCGCCCGAGACGGCGCGGACGTCCCCGGTTCGCGCCCGTCTCGGCGGTGTACCGGACCGGGACCGCGCCGCAGGTTGGCTGATTCCGGCCCGTGCGAGGCGGCGCGCCGCTTCCCGGCCGCGGGCGGCGACGGGCGCCACCGCGGGCGTGACGACCGGCCACCCGGCGGGAACGGCGCCCGCGCGGCAGCGTCCCGTGCGCGGCGGACGGTTACAAGAGGGCCCGCGGGACACGCGCCTGGAATCGGTCGTTCCGCCCGAAAGAGGGGTGCATCGGCTCAGCCCCCGGCGAGCCGGACACCGACGCCGGTACCGTCGTAAGGGACGACGCACCAAGGCTCACCGCCGCACCGAAGAGGTGGAATGTGAAGGCGATCCGTCGTTTCACCGTCCGACCCGTCCTCCCCGAGCCCCTGAGGCCCCTGAGCGACCTGGCCCGCAACCTGCGCTGGTCCTGGCACGCGGAGACCCGCGACCTGTTCCAGTCGGTGGACCCCGAACGCTGGGCCTCCTCGGGCGGCGACCCGATAAAGCTCCTCGGCAGCGTGCGCCCCGCCCGGCTCGCCGAACTGGCCGAGGACCGCCGCTTCCTGCGCCGCCTCGCCGCGGCCGCCGACGACCTGCACGACTACGTCACCGGCGCCCGCTGGTACCAGGCGCAGTCCGCCGAACTGCCCGCCGCGATCGCCTACTTCTCGCCCGAGTTCGGCATCACCGCCGCCCTGCCCCAGTACTCCGGCGGCCTCGGCATCCTCGCCGGCGACCACCTGAAGGCCGCCAGCGACCTCGGCGTGCCGCTGATCGGCGTCGGGCTGCTCTACCGGCACGGCTACTTCCGGCAGACCCTGTCCCGCGAGGGCTGGCAGCAGGAGCACTACCCGGTCCTCGACCCCAATGAGCTGCCCGTCGTCCTGCTCGACGAGGAGGACGGCACCCCCGCCCAGGTCAGCCTCGCGCTGCCCGGCGGCAAGCGGCTGCACGCCCGGATCTGGCTGGCCCAGGTCGGCCGGGTGCCGCTGCTGATGCTCGACTCCGACGTCGAGGAGAACGACCTCGGCGAGCGCGGGGTGACCGACCGGCTCTACGGCGGCGGCAGCGAGCACCGGCTGCTCCAGGAGATGCTGCTCGGCATAGGAGGTGTCCGGGCGGTACGGACGTACTGCCGCCTCACCGGCCACCCGGCGCCGGAGGTCTTCCACACCAACGAGGGCCACGCCGGCTTCCTCGGCCTGGAGCGCATCGCCGAGCTGTGCGACGAGGGCCTCGACTTCGACGCGGCGCTGGAGGCGGTCCGCGCCGGGACCGTGTTCACCACGCACACCCCCGTCCCGGCCGGCATCGACCGCTTCGACCGGGAGCTGGTCGCCCGCCACTTCGGGCCCGGCGCCGAGCTGCCGCGCATCGAGGTGGAGCGGGTGCTGCGGCTGGGCATGGAGACCTACCCCGGCGGCGAGCCCAACCTGTTCAACATGGCCGTGATGGGGCTCAGGCTGGCCCAGCGCGCCAACGGCGTGTCACTGCTGCACGGCCACGTCAGCCGGGAGATGTTCTCCGGCCTGTGGCCCGGCTTCGACCCCGACGAGGTGCCGATCACCTCGGTGACGAACGGCGTGCACGCGCCGACCTGGGTGGCGCCGGAGGTCTTCCGGCTCGGCGCCCGGCAGATCGGCGCCCAGCGCGCCGAGGACGCGCTGGCCGTGGGCGGCTCCGAACGCTGGGACTCCGTCGCCGACATCCCCGACCAGGACATCTGGGAGCTGCGCCGCTCCCTGCGGGAACAACTGGTCGACGAGGTGCGCGAGCGGCTGCGGGCCTCCTGGCGGCAGCGCGGCGCGGGCACGGCCGAGCTGGGCTGGATCGACCAGGTCCTCGACCCCGACGTGCTGACGATCGGATTCGCCCGCCGCGTCCCGTCGTACAAGCGGCTGACCCTGATGCTGCGCGACCGGGACCGCCTGATGGACCTGCTGCTGCACCCCGAGCGGCCGATCCAGATCGTGGTCGCGGGCAAGGCCCACCCCGCCGACGACGGCGGCAAACGCCTCGTGCAGGAGCTGGTCCGCTTCGCCGACGACCCGCGGGTGCGCCACCGGATCGTCTTCCTCCCCGACTACGGCATGGCGATGGCGCAGAAGCTCTACCCCGGCTGCGACATCTGGCTGAACAACCCGCTGCGCCCGCTGGAGGCCTGCGGCACGAGCGGTATGAAGGCCGCCCTCAACGGCTGCCTGAACCTGTCCGTGCTGGACGGCTGGTGGGACGAGTGGTTCCAGCCCGACTTCGGCTGGGCGATCCCCACGGCCGACGGGCAGGGCACCGACACCGACCGCCGCGACGACCTGGAGGCGGCGGCCCTCTACGACCTGCTGGAACAGCGGATCACCCCGCGCTTCTACGAGCGCGGCGGCAGCGGTCTGCCCGACCGGTGGATCGAGATGGTCCGCCAGACCCTCACCCACCTCGGGCCGAAGGTGCTGGCCGGCCGCATGGTCCGCGAATACGTCGAACGGCTGTACGCCCCCGCCGCGCACGCCCACCGCGCGCTCAGCACGGACGCGGCACGCGAACTGGCGGAGTGGAAGGCGCGGGTGCGCGGGGCCTGGCACGGGGTGACCGTCGACCACGTGGAGACCTCGGCGACGACGGCCACGGCCGAACTGGGCACGACGCTCACCCTGCGGGTACGGGTGGCGCTCGGTGACCTGAGCCCCGAGGACGTCGAGGTGCAGGCGGTGTCGGGCCGCGTCGACGCGGAGGACCGCATCACGGACGCGACGGCGGTCCCGCTGAAGCCGGTGGGCGGCCCCGACATGGAGGGCCGCTGGAGCTACGAGGGCCCCCTGTCCCTGGACCGCACGGGCCCGTACGGCTACACGGTGCGCATCCTTCCCGACCACCGCCTGCTGGCGTCCCACGCCGAGCTGGGCCTCGTCGCCGTACCGGCGGAGGACGTGGTGGAGGGGGCAGGGGTGTTGCTGAGGTAGCAAAAGACGTTCCGGGCCGGTGGTGGTCCCGCGCAGCATGGCGGCATGACCACCACCCGGCTCGTCGCCGCTCCTCCCCAGGGTCTCGGCCCGCGCAGACGCCGCACGGTTCTCGCCGTGTGCTGCCTCAGCCTCTTCCTCGTCGGCATGGACACCACCATCGTCAACATCGGGCTGCCGGCCATCGGACGGGACCTCGGGGGCGGGACCCGGGGACTGGAGTGGATCGTCGACGCCTACACGCTCGTGCTCGCCGGGTTGCTGATCACCTCCGGGGCGGTGGCCGACCGGGTGGGGCGGCGGCGGGTGTTCCAGACGGGTCTTGTGGTGTTCGGGGTCGCCTCCGTGGGGTGTGCGGTGGCGCCCTCGCTGGGGGTGCTCGTCGCCGCCCGGGTGGTGCAGGGGGTGGGGGCGTCCATGCTCAGTCCCGTCGCGCTCGCCATCGTGGTCAACGCCATCACCGACCCGAGGGAGCGGGCCCGGGCCATCGGGGTGTGGGCCGCCGTGTTCGGGGTGAGCATGGCCGCGGGGCCCGTCGTGGGCGGGGCGCTCGTCTCCGCCGTGGGCTGGCGGGGCGTCTTCTGGGTCAACCTGCCCGTGATCGTGGGTGCGTTGGTGCTCAGTGCCGTGTTCGTGCCCGAGTCGCGGGCCGCGCGGGCGAGGCGGCTCGATCCGCCCGGGCAGGTCCTGCTGATGCTGCTGGTCGGGCTGACGGTCGGGGTGCTCATCGAAGGGCCGCGCCTCGGGTGGGGGTCGGACCGGGCGCTCGCCGGGTACGGGGCCGTCCTGGGGCTGGGAGTGGTGTTCGTGCTCGTCGAGTCCCGGCGGGCCGAGCCGCTCATGGACCCCCGGCTGTTCCGGCGGCGGTCGTTCGCCGGGGCCGTGTTCGGGGCGGTCGTCGTCTTCGTCGCGCTGAACGTGACCCTGCTGCTCAACACCCTGTACCTGCAGCACGTGCGGGGCATGTCGCCCGCCGCGGCGGGCGCGCTGACCTTGCCGATGGCGGTCGGGGCGACCGTGTGTGCGCCGTGGGCGGGGCGGATGGTCGGGCAGCGGGGGCCGCGTCTGCCGTTGGCTCTGGCGGGTGCGTTCACGGCGGCCGGGGGCCTGGTGCTGGCGGGGGTGGACGCGCGGACGCCCTGGCCGGTGCTGCTCTGTGCCTACCTCGCGATCGGGGTCGGGTTCGGCTTCGCCAACGCTCCGCTGACCAACACCGCCGTCAGCGGGCTGCCGGCCGAGCGGGCCGGGGTGGCGGGGGGTACGACGTCCACCGCGCGGCAGGTGGGGGCGGCGGTGGGGATCGCGGTCGCCGGGGCGTTTGTCTCCGACGGTGGGGGTGGGGGGCTCGTGGCTGCCGCCCGGCCGGGGTGGCTGGTGGTTGCGGGGTGTGGGGTGCTGTTGGTGGGGGTGGCGGCGGTGGCAGCCGGGTGAGGTGGTGGGGCGTCTGCGGGTGGGTGGGGGCTGGTCGCGCCCACGCGGCGGAGCCGCATATCGATACAGCCCCGCGCCCCTGTATGCCTGCGGCGGCCCGTTGCGGTTGCGTTGTGGCGTGCGTAGCGCCTACGGGCGGTTTGTGGGTCGGGGCCGCGCCGGGGGGTGTCCGTCCTCGGTGCGCCGCTGGGTACGGTCACATTCTTGCCGCTTCTTTACGGCGCCCGCTGCGGGCGGACACCCCCCGACACGGCCCCTCGCCGTCGTACGCGAGTGC
This sequence comes from Streptomyces griseosporeus, assembly GCF_014656055.1. Classification (GTDB taxonomy): domain Bacteria; phylum Actinomycetota; class Actinomycetes; order Streptomycetales; family Streptomycetaceae; genus Streptomyces; species Streptomyces griseosporeus. The sequence continues at coordinate 325,751 of NZ_BNBR01000003.1, read as the reverse complement.
GGGCCGTCACGCCTCATGGGGCGCGCAGAGTTTGCGCAGGACCGTTCCGCAGCGGCGGGCGTAGGCGTTCTGGAGGCCGCGGGTGGCGGGGCCGCCCGCTCTGGCGTACCACTTGGCCGGGCGGCTGAACGCGGCGATCGTCAGCCAGACCGTGCCGTCCCCGGTGCGCTCCACCAGGAAGGCCTCCTCGCCGCACTCGGGGTGGCCGGTCAGGGTGCCGTAGGCCCAGCCGGCCCGGCGGGGCTCCTCGGCCGTCCAGACGATGCGGCAGGGGGCCTTGATCATGCCGGCCAGGGTGACCGTGACGTCGACGCCCTCGGCGGCGCGGGGGGCCGTGGCGTCGATGCCGACGCCCAGCGCACGGTGCATCTCCCAGGTGAGGACCGCCTCCGCGGCCCGGCGGAAGACCGGCTCGCCCTCGCCCAGGCGGGTGCGGACGTGCAGGGGGTGGAAGCCGGGCGGGCAGGCGGTGACGTTCTCGCGGGTCGCGCCGACCGCGTCGTACGTGAAGTCCTCCGAAGACATGGGGTCCAAGCGTACGGCCCCCGGGAGACGCGCTCTCCCGGGGGCCGTCGTCAGGTCAGCTGACGTTGACCGCGGACCAGGCGGCGGCCACCGCCTTGTACTCGGTGCTGGTGGAGCCGTACAGCGCCGACGCCGCGTTCAGGGTCGCCGTGCGGGCGCCCTTGTAGTTCGTCGTGGAGGTCATGTACGTGGTGAGCGCCTTGTACCAGATCTGCAGCGCCTTGGCGCGGCCGATGCCGGTGACCGTGGAGCCGTTGTACGTCGGGGAGTTGTAGCTGACCCCGTTGATCGTCTTCGAGCCGCTGCCCTCCGACAGCAGGTAGAAGAAGTGGTTCGCGACACCGGACGAGTAGTGGACGTCCTTGCTGCCGACGGAGGAGGACCAGTAGTCGGCCGAGCCGCCGTCCTTGCTGGGCTTGTCCATGTAGCGCAGCGGGGTGCCGTCGCCGTTGATGTTGATCTTCTCGCCGATGAGGTAGTCGCCGGCGTCGGAGCTGTTGCCGGCGTAGAACTCCACGCCGGTGCCGAAGATGTCGGAGGTCGCCTCGTTCAGGCCGCCGGACTCGCCGGAGTAGTTCAGGCCCGCGGTGTTGGAGGTGACGCCGTGGCTCATCTCGTGGCCGGCCACGTCGAGCGACGTCAGCGGGTGGGTGTTGCCCGAGCCGTCGCCGTACGTCATGCAGAAGCAGCTGTCGTCCCAGAAGGCGTTGACGTACGCGTTGCCGTAGTGGACGCGGGAATAGGCGGCCTTGCCGTCGTTCTTGATGCCGGAGCGGCCGAAGGTGTTCTTGTAGAAGTCCCAGGTGACCTGGGCGCCGTAGGCCGCGTCGACGGCCGCCGTCTGGTCGGTGGAGGAGCTGGAGGCGGTGCCGGTGCCCCAGATGTCGTCCGCGTCGGTGAACAGGCTGCCGGTGCCGGACGTGCCGTGCGCGAGGTTGTACGTCTTGTGGCCGCCGCGCGTGGTGTCGTACAGCTGGTACGCCGTGCTGGCCTTGTAGGTGCCGAGGGTGACGGTGCCCGAGTACAGGCTCTTGCCGGTGCCCGTCTCGATGCCCTGGTACTCGTAGAGCTTCTTGCCGGTCGCAGCGTCGGTGATGACGTGCAGCTCGTTCGGGGTGCCGTCGTCCTGGAGGCCGCCGACGACCGTCTCGTAGGCGAGGACCGGCGTGCCGGTCGCCGCCCAGATCACCTTGCGGGGCGCCTGGGTGGCGGTGGTCTGGTCCGAGCCCGCCGCCTGGGCCGCGGTGAGGGCCTGGGCCTGCGCCTTCGACGCGGTGACCTTCGGGGTCAGCGTGGCCGGCTTGACCGACGCCTGGACCGCCTTCGTCACGCCTCTGGTCTCGCCGGACGCGCTCTGGTGGACGACCAGGTCGCCGCCGAGGACCGGCAGGCCCGCGTAGGTGCGCTCGTAGCGGGTGTGGACCGAGCCGTCGGCGTCCTTCACGACGTCCTTGACGACCAGGCTCTCCTGCGAGGCCAGGCCTATCTCGCGGGCCGTCGTCGTCGCCTCGGACTGCTTCTCCTGGATCAGCGTCGTGCGGGCGGCCGACGAGAGCAGGACGGGGGCCGCGGCGAGCTTCGGCGCCGGGGTCTGCGCGGCCGCGGAACCGGTGGTCAGACCGGTGGTAAGGAGGGCTCCGGCCGCGACGGCGGTGGCGACGGCCAGTGTCGTGCGCTTGTGACGCGCGTAGAGGGAGGACACACAAGCTCCTTTGTGGGGGAGTCCGGGCCGGAGTGGGGCAACCGGCCGGAGTGGCGGTGAAGTTGTGCGGCGGGTGAGGTGAAGCGTGGCAGAGAGGGCGCGTACATGTCATGACCCTGACGTGATGTTGGCCGAAATTCGGCTGTCCGGTAAACGTTTCAGGAATGTAAAAACGGGCGCCGCCCCGGGGAGTCGAACCTCCGGGGCGGCGCCCTGTCTCAGGGGCCGGTACGGCCTACGGGAAGGTCAGCTTCCACCCGTTGATGTAGCCCGTGTCGTAGGTCGCCTGGTCCTGGACCCGCAACTTCCAGGTGCCGTTGGCGACTTCGGAGGAGGCGTTGACCGTGTAGGTCGTCTGGACGTTGTCCGCCGAGTCCGAGGAGCTGAAGTTCTTCAGGCGGTACGCCGTGCCGTCCGGGGCCACCAGGTCGATCACCAGGTCACCGCGCCAGGTGTGGATGATGTCGACGCCGACCTGGAGGTTGGAGGGGGCGTTACCGGACCGGCCGGACACCGTGATCGAGGAGGTCACGGCCGCGCCGTTGTCCGGAATCGATACGTCGGCGGTGTTCTCGAAGACGGTGCCGCCACCGCCGCCGCCACCCGAGCGCGAACCGACCGCGACGCCGGCCCAGGCGTCCTGTACCGCCTTGTACTCGGCGGAGGAGGTGCCGTACAGCTCACCGGCCGCCGCGAGGGTGCCGGTGCGGGCGCCCGCGTAGTTGGTGGTCGAGGTGAACTTCGTGGTCAGCGCCCGGTACCAGATCTGCAGCGCCTTGTCCCGGCCGATGCCGGTGACCGGGAGGCCGTCCGCGGTCGGCGAGTTGTAGCTCACGCCGTTGATGACCTTGGCGCCGCTGCCCTCCGACAGGAGGTAGAAGAAGTGGTTGGCCGGGCCCGAGGAGTAGTGCACGTCGACCGAGCCGATGCCGGAGTACCAGCTGTCCTTGGACGCGCCGTCCTTGCTGGGCTTGTCCATGTAGCGCAGCGGGGTGCCGTCGCCGTTGATGTCGATCTTCTCGCCGATGAGGTAGTCACCGACGTCCGTGCTGTTGTTGGCGTAGAACTCCACGCCGGTGCCGAAGATGTCGGAGGTCGCCTCGTTCAGGCCGCCGGACTCGCCGGAGTAGTTCAGGCCCGCGGTGTTGGAGGTGACGCCGTGGCTCATCTCGTGGCCGGCCACGTCGAGGGAGGTCAGCGGGTGGGTGTTGCTGGTCCCGTCGCCGTAGGTCATGCAGAAGCAGCTGTCGTCCCAGAACGCGTTGACGTACGCGTTGCCGTAGTGGACGCGGCTGTACGCCGCCACCCCGTCGTTGCGGATGCCGCTGCGGCCGAAGGTGTTCTTGTAGAAGTCCCAGGTGACCGCCGCGCCGTAGTGCGCGTCCGCGCCCGCGGTGGCGGAGTTGGACGCCGTGCCGTTGCCCCAGGTGTCGCTGGTCTGCGAGAACAGGGTGCCGGTGCCGGAGGTGCCGCGGTTGAGGTTGTACGTCTTGTGACCGCCGCGCGCCCCGTCGTTGAGGGTGTACGTCGAGCCCGACAGGGTCGTGGTCAGGGGCACCGTGCCGCTGTACATGGTGTTGCCGGTGCCGTTCCTGACGCCCTGGTACTCGTACAGCTTCTGGCCGGTGGCCGCGTCGGTGATGACGTGCAGTTCGTTCGGCGTGCCGTCGTCCTGGAGGCCGCCCACGACCGTCTCGTACGCCAGGACCGGCTTGCCGCTCGCCGCCCAGATCACCTTGCGCGAGGAGTCCGCCGCCGACTTGGTGCCGCCGAGGGCCTTGGCGCGGGCCACGGCCTGCTGCTCGGCGGCGCTCTTGGTGACGTCCGGGGTCAGGTCGGAGACCTTCAGCGCGGCGTTCGTCGCCTTGATGACCCGCTGGGTCTCACCCGACTTGGCGGTGTCGACGATCAGGTCGCCGCCGAGGACCGGCAGACCGGCGTAGGTGCGCTCGTAGCGGGTGTGCAGCGTGCCGTCGGCGTCCTTGACGACGTCCCGCACGACCAGCCGCTCCTGGTCGCCCAGGCCTATCGCCGCGGCCGTGCGGGCGGTGCCGGAGGAGGCGTCGCGCAGCAGCTCCGCGCGCTGCGACGGGGAGAGCTGGACGGAGGCGTGCGCGGCGGCGGCCGACGGTGCCTGCTGCGGGGCGGCGGTCGCCGCGCCCGACTGGATCGCCGCGGTCAGGAGCGCGGCCACACCGACCAGGGCGGCGCCGGCCGTCCGGCGGTGCAGTGTGTGGGAGGTGCGTCTGCGCGAGGAACTGCTTCTCAACACTGACTCCTTCTGCGTGGCCGCGGGTCGCGCGGCCAGGGGAGATCCGGACGGGGGGATGCGCCGTCCGGGCAGAACAGGGTGGTGCAGGTGGTACGGGAAACCACGTGCGGCAGTGCGGGTCCGGCGCCACAGCGGTGGTGGATCTGTGGGGTTGCTGTGACGCGGCCGTGGGAAGAGTGGCAGGAGTCTCCCGGTCCTGTCAGGAGCGCGTCAGAAAGTTGGCCGGAAATCGTTCGTTGTCCGGATGTTCATGTTCGGTATACGGACTCGTGGCCCATGGGGCGAACGGGGCGCCAACCGCTGAACGGTCCTATCGCGCCACGGTGGGCGTCTCGCCGAGGCGCCGGGCGGCGGCCGCCACGGCCGGCGCCTCCATGGCCGCCGCCACCTGGGTCAGCCAGCGGATCTCCGCGTCCAGATCCGGCGCCCCCGGCCCCTTCGGCCGGTCGCCGGGCACCTCCCGGCGGCCCGCCAGCTCCGCCTCCAGGGCGTAGCGCAGCAGTACCGCCTCGACGGCCGGGGCGAGCAGGGTCTCGTCCACGCCGGCCGCCCGCAGCTCCGCCTCGGCGGCCGGCGGATGGCTCGCGTCCAGGTGCCGTTCGAGGTGCAGCACACCGTCCTGGATCTCCACCACGTACCGGTACAGCCGCAGCCGGGGGTGGTTGCGCCGCAGTTCGTCCGGCAGCGGCAGCACCACACCCGGAGCGCCCGTCTGCAGCATCCGCCACAGCGGCGCGATCCCGTCGGCCTGCCGCGCCGCCGCCCGCCGGAGCCGGTGCTCCGCGAGCGCCGGCCAGATCACGGCCAGCGCGAACAGCAGCCAGGACAGCCCCAGCAGCGCCTGGGTCGTCCCGGTCACCACGGCGGAGTCCGGCACGGGCCAGCGCAGGTGACGTGCCGTCACATAAGTGAAGCGGTGCAGCAGGTAGACGGCGTCCGCCGCGATGGCCACCCGCATCAGCCGCAGCGAGATCCGGGCCGGGCCGGGCACGGCGTACCGGCCGTGCGTCCAGCAGACCCACGCGGACACCAGCAGGCCGATCGCGGAGTACCCGGTCTGCACCGTCCAGTAGACGTACCCCGCGGTGGAGTCCTGGCTGTAGGTCAGCAGATCGACCTCGCCGTCCGGCCGGGGCATCACCGCGAACGCGACGGCCAGCGTCGCCGCCCCGGCCGCGAGCCCGGCCAGATTCCACCGCGACACCCGGCCCCGCGCCTGTCCCGTCACCTCACGGATGAACTCCAGCACCGCGGCCGTCGCGGTCAGCCCGAGCAGATGCACCAGGAGGTTCGTGACGCTGGCGACCCCGAGCACCGCGTCCACCACCCGCCGCACGGCGGGCGTGCCCAGCGTCACGGCCAGCGTCCAGCACAGCCACATCGTCGACAGCACCCGGTTGCGCCGGGGCGCGGACCGCCACCTGCCGACGCCGTACAGGGTGAGCAGCCACATCGGCGGCAGCATCACCAGCTCATACGGCCTCACTCGGCCCCCTCCACTCGTACGCGTCGGCGAAGGTGCACCACGCCAGGGACAGGGTGTCGGCCGACTTCCGCGAAGCACTGGGCAGCGCCGCCGGGGCGGCGTCGAAGTGCTGCCACAGCAGCGAGGCCAGCAACTCGGCCTCCTCCTCCTGCCCCGTCGTCGAGCGGGTCCGGTCCCGGGCCAGCAGCCGGGCCACCGTCGCCGGGTCGAGGTCGGGGAACAGCCGCCGCAGACCGTCGTGGTCCGGTTCGCCGTCCTGCCGGTGGTCCAGCAGGACGTGGGCCAGCTCGTGCAGCACGATGTGGACCTGGTGGACGCGGCTGGTCACGACCGAGTAGTAGACGTGGTCGGCGTCGGCGAGGGCGATCCACACCCCGCAGATCCCCGCCCCGGTGGACTGCGTGCCGGGCAGCGGGATCAGCCGGAGCGGCCGGCCGCGCGGCCGGGCCACCGCCGCGGCCAGGTCCTCGATACGGAACGGCCTCGGAACGTCCAGCTGCCCGATGAGGCTGTCACAGCGCGCCTTGAACCGGCGCCAGTACCGCTCCTCCACACCGCCCCCCGCGCGCCCGGGCGCGCGGTCGCGCGGCCCCTCCCTGCCCGAACGGAGTTTAGGACACCCGTTCGGCGGAGCCCGGTGACGGCTCCGGCGGACCGGACGGCCCGCCCCCGCCCTCCCGGGCGCCGCGTACCGTCGGCCGGCGGCGCGGAGGGCGGCCGGGACGCCCTCACACCAGACTGTCCCGCCACGCCCGGTGCAGGTCCGAGAACCGCCCGCGGCCCGCGACCAGCTTGGCCGGGCTGCCGTCCTCCACGATCCGCCCGTGCTCCATCACCAGCACCCGGTCGGCGATCTCCACCGTCGACAGCCGGTGCGCGATCACCACCGCGGTACGGCCCTGCAGCACCGTCGCCATCGCCCGCTGCACCGCCCGCTCCCCGGGGATGTCCAGCGAACTCGTCGCCTCGTCCAGGATCAGCACCGCCGGGTCGGCGAGCAACGCCCGCGCGAACGCCACCAGTTGCCGCTGTCCGGCGGAGATACGGCCGCCCCGCCGGCGCACGTCGGTGTCGTAGCCGTCGGGCAGGGCGCTGATGAACTCGTGCGCGCCGATCGCCTTCGCCGCCCGCTCGATCTCCTCGCGGGTGGCGTCGGGCCGGCCGAGCGCGATGTTGTCGGCGACCGAGCCGGAGAACAGGAACGCCTCCTGCGTCACCATCACCACCCCGCGCCGCAGCTCGGGCGTGGCCAGCTCGCGCAGGTCCACCCCGTCCAGCAGCACCCGCCCCTCGGTCGGGTCGTAGAACCGGGCGAGCAGCTTGGCCAGCGTCGACTTGCCGGCGCCGGTGGTGCCGACGACCGCGACCGTCTGCCCGGCCGGCAGGGTCAGGTCGAAGCGGGGCAGCACCTCGCCACCGGTGCGGTACGCGAAGCGCACCCCGTCGAAGACGACCTCGCGGCCCGGCATGTCGCCCTTGAGCGGCGGCAGTTCCCTCGGCGCGGACGGCTCCGGCACCGACGGCGTCTGCGCGAGCAGGCCCGCGATCTTCTCCAGGGACGCGGCGGCCGACTGGTAGGAGTTGAGGAACATGCCGAGCCGGTCGATCGGGTCGTACAGGCGCCGCAGGTACAGCACCGCCGCGGCCAGCACACCCAGCTCCAGTGAGCCGTCCGCGACCCGGTAGGCGCCCCACAGCACGATGAGCGCGACCGCCGTGTTGGCGACCAGCCGGGAGCCGACGACATAGCGGGCCATCTCCAGCAGCGCGTCGCCGTTGCTGCGCTCGTGCCGCCGGTTGAGCACCCGGAACTCGGCGTCGTTGGCGTCCTCGCGGCGGAAGGCGCGCACCGGGCGGATGCCGTTCATCGTCTCGACGAACTTCACGATCACCGCAGCGATCGCGGTGGACCGCACGCGGTACACCTCGCCCGCCCGCCGCTGGTACAGCCGTACCAGCAGGTACAGCGGCACGAAGGAGGCGACGGCCACCGCGCCCAGCCCCAGGTCCAGCCAGAGCAGCATCGCCGAGATGTAGACGAAGGACAGGATGACCGTCACCAGCTCCTGCAGCCCCTCGCTGAGCAGTTCCCGCAGCGACTCGACGTCCGTGGTGGAGCGGGAGATCAGTCGGCCGCTCGTGTAGCGCTCGTGGAAGTCGATGCTCAGCGCCTGCGCGTGGCGGAAGATCCGGCCGCGCAGGTCGAGCAGCACGTCCTGGTTGACGCGCGCGGAGGCGGTGATGAACGCGTACTGCAGCGCGCCGGAGGCGGCCGCGCTCAGCAGGTAGCCGACGGCCACCGCGATCAGCGGGCCGTGGTCGTCGCGGCGGAAGGCGGGGACGGCGCGGTCGATGGCGTACGCCACCAGCAGCGGGCCCGCCTGCACGGCCGCCTGCTGGAGCAGCAGCAGAAGCGTGGTGACCGCGACGCGGGCCCTCATCGGCGCGAGCAGGGACCGCAGCAGGGCGGCGGTCGCGCCGGGCGGGGTGGGCAGGACGTCGCGGTCGAAGGGGTCGCCCGCGCCGCCCTGGGGGCGGGGGGTGCTGTCGTCGTCGGAGGGGGTGACGGAGGTGGTGGGGGCCGTCATCGGGTGGGGTCCTCCTGGTACTCCTCGGCGCCGGACATCAGGTGGGCGTACTCGGCGTTCGTGCGCAGGAGCTCGTGGTGGGTGCCGACGGCGGTGATCCGGCCGCCGGACAGCAGGGCGACGCGGTCGGCGAGCAGCACGGTGGACGGGCGGTGCGCCACGATCAGCGCGGTGGTGTCGGCGAGCACCTGCCGCAGCGCCGCCTCCACGGCGGCCTCCGTGTGCACGTCCAGCGCGGACAGCGGGTCGTCAAGGACGAGGAACCGCGGCCGCCCGACGACCGCCCGGGCCAGAGCGAGGCGCTGCCGCTGCCCGCCGGACAGGCTGTGGCCCTGCTCGCCGACCTGGGTCGCGGTGCCCTGCGGGAGGGCGTGGACGAAGTCGGCCTGGGCGACGGCGAGCGCGCGGTCCAGGTCGTCGGGGCCGGCGTCGGGGCCGGCGCCCATGAGGACGTTCTCGCCGACGCTCGCGGAGAAGAGGGTGGGTTCCTCGAAGGCGACGGCGACCTTGGCGCGCAGCTCGGCACGGCTCATGGCGCGGATGTCCTCGCCGTCGAGCGTGATCCGACCCTCCGTCACCTCGTGCAGCCGGGGCACGAGCGCGGTGAGCGTCGTCTTGCCGCTGCCGGTCGCGCCGACCAGGGCCAGGGACTCGCCGGGGCGGATGTGCAGGTCGACGCGGTCGAGGACGGGCGGGGAGCCGGGGGGCGCGTCGGGGTAGCGGAAGCTGACACTCTCGAACCGGATCCCGCCGGCGTCTGCACCCTTGGACGCCCCGTCAGCGGGGACCGTGACCTCGGCGGCGACCGCCGCCCCGGCATCCTTCCTCATCCCGCCCCCGGCGACCGCGACCGGCGTGGTCGACTCCGGCAGCTCGTCCATGACCTCGAAGTACCGCTCGGTGGCGGTCGCCGCCTCCTGGCTCATCGCCAGCAGGAAGCCGATCGACTCCACGGGCCACCGCAGGGCGAGCGCGGTCGACAGGAAGGCGACCAGCGTCCCCGCGGACAGCTCCCCGTCGGCCACCTGCACGGCCCCGACCACCAGCGCCGCGCCGATCGCGACCTCGGGCAGGGTCACGATCACCGCCCAGATGGCGGCCAGCAGCCGCGCCTTGCGCAGCTCCGTGCCGCGCAGGGTGGCGGACAGCTCGCGGAAAGCGCGCGCCTGGCTGCGGTGGCGTCCGAAGCCCTTGATGATGCGGATGCCGAGGACGCCCTCCTCGACGACGGTGGTCAGATCGCCGACCTGGTCCTGGGCGAGGCGGGCGACATCGGCGTACCGCTTCTCGAAGACGACGCACATCACGATCATCGGGACGACCGGTCCCAGGATGACCACGCCCAGCGTCCAGTCCTGGGCCAGCATGATGATCACGCCGACGAGGATCGTCACGCCGTTGACCAGCAGGAAGGTCAGCGGGAAGGCGAGGAACATGCGCAGCAGCATCAGGTCGGTCGTCCCGCGGGACAGCAACTGCCCCGAGGCCCACCGGTCGTGGAAGGCGACCGGCAGCCGCTGCAGATGCCGGTAGAGGCCGGCCCGCATCTCCGCCTCGACGTGCGACAGCGGCCGGGCCACCAGCCACCGCCGGAGTCCGAACAGCAGCGCCTCGGTCAGGCCGAGCAGCAGCAGGTACAGGGCGCCGAGCCACACCCCGGCCGGGTCGCGGTCGGCGACCGGCCCGTCCACCATCCACTTCAGCACGAGCGGGATCACCAGCCCCACACAGGAGGCGACGACGGCGACGCCGGCGGCGGTGAACAACCGCACGCGCACGGGCCGCACGTACGGCCACAGGCGCAGCAGCGTGCGCACGGCGGAGCGGGGGTCGGTTTCCCGGGCGGCGGTGGCAGGTGTCGTGGACATCAGCAGCGAGCCTACGGTTCACCACTGACATCGCCCACCGAGTTTCGGACGGTCCCCGCTCCTCCCGTGGTCCTAGGACCCGCCACGGCGCCGGGTTCTGAGTATCCGTACGGATAGCGCGTTCCCGAACGCGTGCGCGATGATCGACCGTCGTCCGCAAGATCCGCAAGATCCGCGAGATCCGCAAGATCCGCAAGATCCGCGAGATCCACAGCAGCCCGAGGAGAAACCGACGTGAGACGTCGCTGGGTGAAGGTGCTCACTGTCACGGTCGTCGTACTCGCCGTGCTGTTCACGGTCGTGGACCGCGTGGCCGTGCACTACGCGGACGGCGAGGTCGCCGACCTCGCGGCGCAGAAGTACGGCTACGACAGCGCCACCGACGCGAACCTGGACGTGTCCATCACCGGCTTCCCCTTCCTCACCCAGGCCCTGGGCCGCGACTTCGACCACGTCACGCTGGACGCCGACCACCTGCTGCTGAACAGCGAGGCCAACCGCACCGGCGACTACCTCGACCTCACCGGCCTGCACATCGACCTCTACGACGTCAGCGTGCCGTCCTTCACCGCCCGCTCGGCGGAGGCGAACCGCGCCTCCGGCCGCGTGACCCTGCCCTACGCCAACCTGGCCGCGGTCCTCGGCCGCCTCGCCAACGGGAAGTTCACCGTCACCCCGGCCGGCGACGACCAGGTCACCGTCGCGGGTGACCTGGTCGACTTCGAGACCGGGGCACGCACCCCGGTCCGCTCCACGGGCCGCCTCCAGCTGGCGGGCGACGAGTTCGGCATCACCGTCCCCGGCGCCCGGAAGGCCGACGCGATGTGGCGCGTCCCCCTCCCGGAGGGCGTCTCCATGACCGCCGTCCACACCAGGGAGACGGGCGTCGAGGTGACCCTGGAGGGCCACCTGGTGACCTTGGGCAGCAGCCGCTTCACCCGCTGAGCCCGGGAGACGACCGCGTACGGCGTTCAGCGCACCCGCAGCAGCAGCACCGCCCGCTCCGGCACCGTGATCTCCGTCCCCGCGGCGTGCACCGCGCCCGGTCCCTCCGGCTGCTCCTCGCGTGAGGTGTCCACCACGACCTCGTAGTGTTCCGCCCACGGGGGGCCCGGCAGCAGGAACCGGACCGGTTCCTCCCCGGCGTGCAGCACGGCGAGGAAGCTGTCGTCGAGGATCGGGTCGCCGCGCTCGTCACGGCCGGGGATGTCCCGGCCGGAGAGGTACATGCCGAGGGTGGCGGCGGGGGCGTACCAGTCGCCCTCCGTCATCTCCGTGCCCCGGGCGGTGAACCAGGCCAGGTCGCGCAGCCCGTCCGCCGAGTGCGCCCGGCCGGAGAAGAACGCGCGGCGGCGCAGCACCGGGTGGCGGTGGCGCAGGGCGATGAGGCGGGAGGTGAGGTCGTACAGGGCCCGCCAGCCGGGGTCGTCCAGCAGGCTCCAGTCCAGCCAGCTGATCTCGTTGTCCTGGCAGTAGGCGTTGTTGTTGCCGCGCTGGGTGCGGCCCAGTTCGTCGCCCGCGACCAGCATGGGCACGCCGGTGGAGAGCAGGAGGGTGGTGAGCAGGTTCCTCAGCTGCCGTCGCCTGAGCGCGAGGACCCGCTCGTCGTCGGTCTCGCCCTCCACCCCGCAGTTCCAGGCGCGGTTGTCGTCCGTGCCGTCCCGGTTGCCCTCGCCGTTGGCCTCGTTGTGCTTGCGCTCGTACGACACCAGGTCGCGCAGGGTGAAGCCGTCGTGGGCCGTCACGAAGTTGACGGAGGCGTACGGGCGGCGCCCGCCCCAGGCGTACAGGTCGCTGGAGCCGGACAGGCGGTAGCCCATCTCGCGGACGTCGGGCAGCGCGTGCCGCCAGAAGTCGCGGACGGCGTCGCGGTAGCGGTCGTTCCACTCGGTCCACAGCGGGGGGAAGGCGCCCACCTGGTAGCCGCCCGAGCCCACGTCCCACGGCTCGGCGATGAGCTTCACCCGCCGCAGCACCGGGTCCTGCGCGATGACCGCCAGAAAGGGCGACAGCATGTCCACGTCGTGCATGGAGCGGGCCAGCGCCGCCGCCAGGTCGAAGCGGAAGCCGTCCACGCCCATCTCCGTCACCCAGTAGCGCAGCGAGTCGGTGATCAGGCGCAGCACGTGCGGCTGCACGACGTGCAGGGTGTTGCCGCAGCCCGTGTAGTCGGCGTAGCGGCGGGCGTCGGTCTGCAGGCGGTAGTAGCCGCGGTTGTCGATGCCCTTCAGGGACAGCGTCGGGCCGTACTCGCCGGCCTCCGCGGTGTGGTTGTAGACCACGTCGAGGATGACCTCGATGCCGGCCGCGTGCAGCGCCCGCACCATCCGCTTGAACTCGCCGACCTGCTGGCCGGTGGTGCCGGAGGCGGCGTACGCGGCGTGCGGGGCGAAGTAGCCGATGGAGTTGTAGCCCCAGTAGTTCTTCAGCCCCCGCCGCAGCAGGTGGTCCTCGTGCGCGAACTGGTGGACCGGCAGCAGCTCCACCGCCGTCACGCCGAGCTTCACCAGGTGCTCGATCGCCGCCGGGTGCGCGAGTCCGGCGTACGTGCCGCGCAGCTCCTCGGGGATGCCCGGGTGCAGCCGGGTGAAGCCGCGCACATGCAGCTCGTAGATGACCGAGTCGGCCCACGGCGTCTTCGGGCGCCGGTCGTCCGCCCAGTCGTCGTCATCGTGGACGACGACGCCCTTCGGGACGTACGGCGCCGAGTCGCGGTCGTCCCGGACGGTGTCGGCGACGTGCTGGTCCGGCCAGTCCCGTACGTGCCCGTACACCTCCGGCGGCAGCGAGAACTCGCCGTCGACCGCCCGCGCGTACGGGTCGAGGAGCAGCTTCGCCGGGTTCCAGCGGCCGCCGGTCCACGGGTCCCAGCGGCCGTGCACCCGGTACCCGTACCGCTGCCCGGGCAGCACACCCGGCACGAAGCCGTGCCAGATCTCATGGGTCAGCTCCGTCAGGCGGAGACGGGTCTCGACGCCCGCGTCGTCGAACAGGCACAGCTCGACACCCTCCGCGCCGCCCGCCCACAGGGCGAAGTTGGTGCCGGCCACGCCGCCCGGGCCGACCCGGAACCGTGCGCCCAGCGGCATCGGCGTCCCCGGCCACACGGGCCCGGCCGGCGGGCGCCGCGTCCCGTTCACCACGGCGGCCGGGCGCCGCTCGCCGGCGGTCCGCCCCTCGGCGACCGCCTCCTGCTCGGCTGCGCTCGACACCTGATATCGGCCCTTCGTCGGTCCGGCTCTGGCACGGCATGCCGGGGCGGCGGCGTCCCGGCCGCGGCGCCCCCGTACGGCGTCCTTCTCACAGTTCTGCCCAGACGGGCGCTCGCACTCACGTTTCCCCAGGGCGGGCCCGTCGTTGGGCAGGCCGTGAGGCACGTACACGGACGCGCACGGCGCGCGGGGGCCGCCCTGGCCGCCGTACTGACATGGGCGGGACTGCTGGCCGGAGTGGCCGGCTGCACCGCCGACGGCACGACACCGATCGACAGCGTGTTCGGCAAGGCACCCGCCCCCGAGGACGTCATCCGGGTGACCCCCGACGACGGCAGCAAGGAGGTGCGCCCCGACCGGCCGCTGCGGGTTCACGTCCCGGACGGGCGCCTGGAGTCGGTGAAGGTGGTGAAGTCGCAGGACGCCCAGGAGTCCCCGGTGCCCGGCCGGATCTCCGCCGACGGCCTGACCTGGCAGCCCGCCGAGGACCGGCTCGCGCTCGCCGCCGAGTACACCGTCGACGCGGTCGCCGTCGACGGCGAGGGCCGCCGCTCCGCCCGCCACACCACCTTCACCACCCATGTCCCCGAGGAGCGGTTCGTCGGCTACGTCACCCCCGAGAACCGTGCCGTCGTCGGCACCGGGATGATCGTCTCCGTCGAGTTCAACCGGGAGATCACCCGCCGGGCCGCCGTCGAGCGCGCCATCGAGGTGAGCGCCGAACCCGCCGTCGAGGTCCGCCCGCACTGGTTCGGCAGCGGGCGCCTGGACTTCCGGCCCGAGCACTACTGGAAGCCCGGCACCCGCGTCACCGTCGCGCTGAGGCTGCGGGACGTGGAGGGCGCGCCCGGCGTCTACGGGCTCCAGTACAAGACGTTCTCCTTCACCGTCGGGCGCAGCCAGGTCTCCCTGGTCGACGCCGCCGAGCACACCATGCAGGTGCGGCGTGACGGGGAACTGCTGGCCACCGTGCCGATCACGGCGGGCGCCCCGAAGACCACCACCTACAACGGCAAGATGGTGGTGATGGAGATGCTGGACGTCACCCGGATGAACGGGGCGACGGTCGGCTTCCGCAAGAGCAACGGCAAGAGCGAGTACGACATCCCCGACGTGCCGCACGCCATGCGCCTGACCGACTCCGGCACCTTCCTGCACGGCAACTACTGGGCGCCGGACGCCTTCGGCCGGGTGAACGTCAGCCACGGCTGCGTCGGACTGCGGGACGTGAAGGGCGGCGGCTCGGACACGCCCGCGGGCTGGTTCTTCGACCGCAGCCTCGTCGGGGACGTCGTCGAGGTCGTGCACAGCAAGGACAAGACGGTCGCTCCCGACAACGGCCTCGGCGGCTGGAACATGGGGTGGAAGGAGTGGAAGGCGGGCAGCGCGGTCAAATGAACCCGAACCGGCGGGCGCGCGGTTGGGACCGAACGGTGACAATCTTGCCCCGCCGACCCCCCTGACCATGCAGTTAATATGCGCCCACAGCGTCCGCGCGAGCCGCGGCGACGCTGCGGTGCGGGCCCGGACCGGGCCCGGGGGAGGGGAGACACAACTTGAACGTGCGTCCGATACGGGGGGCGTCGGTTGACGCGCGCGGACGGCGGCGCAGGCTGACGGCGGTCGCCGTCGGCGCGCTGCTGCTGGCCGCGACGGCCTGCGGCGGGGGCGACTCGGACTCCGGGTCCGGGGACGGCAAGAGCCCGGGGAAGGGCTCCACCGCCGCGCAGAGCGGTCAGTCCGACGCCGTCGTCACGATCGCGCCGAAGAACGGCGCCGCCTCGGTCGACACCAGCGGGGCCCTCAAGGTCACCGCGGCCAAGGGCAAGCTGACGGAGGTCGTCGTCAAGGACGACAAGGGCACGAGGATCGACGGGGCGATATCCGCCGACGGCAGCGGCTGGACGCCCGCGACCCACCTCGCCGCGTCCACGAAGTACCAGGTGCACGCGGTCGCCAAGGACGCCGAGGGCCGTACGGCGGCCGAGGATGCGAGCTTCACCACCCTCACCCCGCAGAACACCTTCGTCGGCACCTTCACCCCCGAGGACGGCTCCACCGTCGGCGTCGGGATGCCGTTCTCCGTCCGCTTCACCCGGGGCATCACCCACCCGGAGGACGTCGAGAAGGCCATCAAGGTCACCACCGAGCCGGCCGTCGACGTCGAGGGCCACTGGTTCGGCAACGACCGCCTCGACTTCCGCCCCGAGAAGTACTGGCAGGAGGGCACCAAGGTCACCGTCCGGCTCAACCTGGACGGCGTCGAGGGCCGCCCCGGCGTCTACGGCAAGCAGGCGAAGACGGTCTCCTTCACCATCGGCCGCAACCAGGTCTCCGTCGTCGACGCCAAGACCCACAAGATGCAGGTCACGCAGGACGGCAAGGTCGTGAAGACCATCCCGGTCACCACCGGCAAGCCCGGGTACGCCACCTGGAACGGCGAGATGGTCATCAGCCAGAAGTTCACCGTCACCCGGATGAACGGCGACACGGTCGGCTACGACGGCGAGTACGACATCAAGGACGTCCCGCACGCCATGCGCCTGACCGACTCCGGCACCTTCGTGCACGGCAACTACTGGGGCGGCGACGCCTTCGGCAACTACAACGCCAGCCACGGCTGCATCGGCCTGCGCGACGTGCGCGGCGGCTACGACGGCGGGGTGCCGGCCGCCTGGTTCTTCGACCACTCGATGATCGGTGACGTCGTGGTCGTGAAGAACTCCACCGACCCGGTCGTCGACCCGTCCAACGGGCTCAACGGCTGGAACATGTCCTGGGAGAAGTGGAAGGCCTGACCCGGCGACCGGCGCGGCCGGCGCACACGCGCCCGGCCGCGCCGGTACGGCAGGTCCGCGGCCGTCACCTCAGGAGCCGGCCTCGATCGCGTCCAGGGAGGCCAGCACGGCCTGCACGTTCAGCCGGCCGGAGGCGACCAGCTGGGCGCCGCCGCGCCGCAGGGCGGCCGCGAAGGGGGCCGCCCACGTGTTCTCGTAGATCAGCAGGCCCGCCGAGTTGCCCGGCTCCACCGCCGCGGCGGCCTCCTCCAGGTCGTCCTGGCCGAGAAGCCCGGAGTTGACCCCCTCGAAGACGGCGAGGTCGAGCAGCCCGTCACCGGTGAGGTCGGCGATCTCCAGGGCGGTCACCGAGCCGTCCTCGTCCTTCCTGATGAACCTCAGGTCCAGGATCCGGATGATGCCCCGGTCCACCAGGTCCACCAGCAGCGGCAGGCCCTCGCCCGTCATGCGGTTGCCGGGGAACTCCACGACCAGGTAGTCGATGGGTCCCGTCTCGTCGAGTGGCTCGCTCATACTCGGTCACCTCTGGCGCTCGTCGCCCCCTGAGTGCCATTGCATCACCGGCGGCGGACCCGTGCACCTCCTGCCCGCCTCGCCTAGCCCCGGGCCGGCTCAGGACACCAGCTGGTGGATGCTCCTGCCGACCAGGAACAACCCGGCCGCCAGGGCCACGGCCACGATCGCCTGGTCCTGGTGCGTCTGGAGCCAGACGCGCAGTCTCCCCAGGCGCGCCCGGGCGCTCGCGGGGGCGAAGGTGGCGTAGACCTCCATGGCCAGCAGACTGCTCGTGGCGAGGACGCAGTACGCGAACAGCGCCAGCGTGGAGGAGGTCTCCGACAGATCGGCGTCCACCACGGTCGCCGCTCCGGCCGCGACCAGTCCCCAGGGCTGGAGCAGCGGCGCGAGGCCCGCCGCGGTCCACAGGGAGATCCGGTCGAGCCGCGCCGTCAGCCCGCCCGGGGACGCGGACGGCCCGTTCCCGCCCGTCCGCCCGCGTCGCACGTGCCGGTACCAGCCGTACCCGACCAGTCCGACGCCGATGGCCAGCTTGACGGCGGAGGAGGCGGTGGACGGCGGTGAATCGGGCGCCGGCGGCTTGCCGCCCGTCGTGAGCAGGACGGCGGCGAGGACGGCCACGAAACAGGCCAGCCAGGAGAGGATGAACACCAGGCCCTTCCAGATGCCGCCCTCGGTCGACAGCACCAGGACGAACGCGGTTACCGACAGCGGGAACACCGCGATCGCCAGCCCGATGAGCACCAGGTCAAGCACCATCGGGGCCCCCGCGCCGCGTCGAGGCCCCGGCCGGCGGGCCGTTCCTGCCCATGCACCCATCCTCGGCGCCGCGTCGGGGCCGCACAAACGCTCGCCCGCGGCGCCCCCGCGCGCGGGCGGCCGGCGGGCGAGGTGCCGCCGGGACCCGGCGGTGCTCTACTGGAGGTGCTGTTCTTCGTTCGGTTGCCGGTGGGAGGCGATCACCATGCCAGGCCTGCTCCGCGGAATCGCCCGCACCGCCGTGATCTCGGGCACGGCGACCGCGGTCTCCAACCGGGTGTCACGCCGCCAGCAGGGCCGCTGGGCCGCCCAGGCCGCCCAGCAGTCCTACGAGCAGCCCCCGCAGTACCAGCAGCCGTCCTACCAGGAGCCGCCGGCGGCGGAGACGACCACGTCCACGCCGGACGAGATGACCGCCAAGATCGAGCAGCTCAAGCAGCTCGGCGAGCTGAAGGCCCAGGGCGTGCTCACCGACGCCGAGTTCCAGGAGCAGAAGCGCAGGCTGCTCGCCTGACGGCCCCGCCCGCCGGCCCCGCGCGGTGTGACGGACCGCACCGGACCCGGTCCCGTTAGTGGCCGTTAACCTGGCTGCCATGACCGTGAATCTCGAAGTCGCCGAGGGCGTCGGCACGCTGCGCCTGGACCGCCCGCCCATGAACGCGCTGGACGTCGCCACCCAGGACCGGCTGAAGGAACTCGCCGAGGAGGCCGCGCGCCGCGACGACGTGCGCGCGGTGGTGATCTACGGCGGGGAGAAGGTGTTCGCGGCGGGCGCGGACATCAAGGAGATGCAGGCCATGGACCACACCGCGATGGTCCTGCGCGCCCGCGCCCTGCAGGACTCCTTCACCGCGGTCGCCCGCATCCCCAAGCCGGTCGTCGCGGCCGTCACGGGGTACGCGCTGGGCGGCGGCTGCGAGCTGGCCCTGTGCGCGGACTACCGCATCGCCGCCGACAACGCCAAGCTCGGCCAGCCGGAGATCCTGCTCGGCCTGATCCCCGGCGCCGGCGGCACCCAGCGCCTGTCCCGGCTGGTCGGCCCGTCCAAGGCCAAGGACCTCATCTTCACCGGCCGGATGGTCAGGGCCGACGAGGCCCTGACGCTCGGCCTGGTCGACCGCGTGGTCGCGCCCGAGCAGGTGTACGCCGAGGCCCACGCCTGGGCGGCGAAGCTGGCGCAGGGCCCGGCGATCGCGCTGCGCGCGGCGAAGGAGTCGATCGACACCGGTCTGGAGACCGACATCGAGACCGGCCTCGCGGTCGAACGGAACTGGTTCGCGGGCCTGTTCGCCACGGAGGACCGCGAGCGCGGGATGCGCAGCTTCGTGGAGGAGGGGCCGGGGAAGGCCAAGTTCCTCTGACGGGGCCGCAAGTACGGCCGGAGCGCTCGTCATTGACGCGATGTCTGATGCGGGTCCCTCGAAGGGGCGGTTTGTGGGAACCTTGGGACGACCTTGAGCCTGTCTCGACGAGGGAGCCCGTCGATTGCCTCCGGCCGAGCCGTCACCGCAGGTCACAAGCGCCGCGGCGGAGAACGAAGTGCCGTTGTCATATGCCGGTGGAATGGAGCGTTACCGGCGCGTCCAGGGGGCGTATTCCTCCAGAACGCCTCCGCCGCCCGCGCCCGACGGCCATGATGGGGGCATGGCGGGGCTGGAGGGCATCGAACAGCCGCGGGGACACGGCCGTGCCGCGGCGGCGCGCTGGTCGCCCGCGGTCGAGGACGAACGGGCGCTGAAGGCGCTGGAGTTGTTCGGCAACCCGACGGAGGCGGAGGTCCCGCTGCCGTCCCGCCCCGAGTCCGCCGCCACCGCCCGCCGTCTCGTCCAGGTCGTGGTCCTGCGGCACTGGGGGCTGAGCCCCAAACTGACCGAGGACGCGGTCTTGTTGGTCTCCGAACTCGTCGGCAACGCGGTACGGCACACCGGCGCCCGCGTCTTCGGCCTCCGTATGCGCCGCCGCCGCGGCTGGATCCGCGTCGAGGTCCGCGACCCCTCCCGGGGCCTGCCCTGTCTGCTGCCGGTCCGGGACCTCGACATCAGCGGCCGCGGCCTCTTCCTCGTCGACAAACTCGCCGACCGCTGGGGCGTGGACCTGCTGCCGCGGGGCAAGACGACGTGGTTCGAGATGCGGGTGGTGGACCGCTAGGGGGCATTCCTCCGCCCCAGGGGGCGACCCGCGTCCTCACCGCCGACCGGGTGAATCACCCCTTTTTGCCCTATAACGCGCCTTAAATGGTCCGGTGACCTCCACCGACCGCCGCGCAGCGCTCCGCGCCGGCGCCGCCCTCCTCGCGGGGGCCGCCGTCACCCCCGCCTGCACGCCCACCGGCGCCGGCACCGTCATGTCCCCCACACCGGAACAGCCCACCCAGGAGCAGCCCGGCCCGAAGCAGCCCGGTCCGGGACAGCCCACCCCGGAACACAAGCCGCCCGCGGCACCCGGCCCCCGTCGCTTCCCCGGCCAGCCGGACCAGATTACCCACGGCCCCCGCACCCACCCCCGCGTCGCCCTCACCTTCCACGGCCAGGGCGACCCCGCCACCGCCCGCGCCCTGCTCACCGAGGCCGAACGGCACGGCGCCCGCGTCACCGTCCTCGCCGTCGGCACCTGGCTGGACGACCACCCCGAGCTGGCCCGCCGCATCCTCGACGGCGGCCACGACCTCGGCAACCACACCCACCGCCACCTCGACATCGACGCGATGCCGGAAGCCGAGGCCCGCGCCGAGATCACCGCCTGCGCCGAGCGGCTGAAGCGGCTCACCGGATCCATCGGCACCTGGTTCCGCCCCTCCCGCGCACCCCGCGCCTCCCCCCTCGTCGCCCGCCTCGCCCGCGAGGCCGGCTACCCCCACGTCCTCTCCTACGACGTGGACTCCCTCGACTACACCGCGCCCGGCGCCGACGCCGTCACCCGCACCGTCCTCGCCCGGGTCCGCGCCGGATCCGTGGTGAGCCTGCACTTCGGCCACCCCGACACGGTCGCCGCGCTCCCCGCCGTACTGAACGCACTCGACCGCCGCGGCCTGCGCGCGGTCACCACCACGGAGCTGCTCAGCTGATGCCCACCATGCGCCCCACCCGCGCCCTGCTCACCGGCACCGCCCTGCTCGCCGCCGCGGCCCTCGCCGCCTGCGGCACCGGGGGCGAGGACCGGCAGGCCGACGGGACCACCAAGGCCGCCGTGCCCGCCCCGGCGAAGAAGAGGCAGCCGCCGGCCGTCCAGGGCCTGCCCGGCATGCCGCCCGTCCTCGACCCGAAGGACGTCTACGCCGCCGACCGCCCCAACCGGCTCTCCCCGGTCGTCAAGGGCTTCCCGTCCCGGGTGTACGTGCCCAACACCGAGTCGGACACGGTCTCCGTCATCGACCCGAAGACGTACAGGATCATCGACACGATCCGGGTCGGCCGGCAGCCCCAGCACGTCGTGCCCTCCTGGGACATGAAGACCCTGTGGGTCAACAACAACCGGGGCCACACCCTCACCCCCATCGACCCGAAGACGGGGAAGGCGGGGAAGCCGGTCGACGTGCACGACCCGTACAACCTGTACTTCACGCCCGACGGCAAGTACGCCGTCGTCATGGCCTCCCTCGACCGCGAACTGGTCTTCCGCGACCCGCACACCATGGCGCGCAAGAAGACCGTCCCCGTCACCTGCTACGGCGTCAACCACGCCGACTTCTCCCTCGACGGCCGCTACTTCATCGTCTCCTGCGAGTTCAGCGGCGAACTGCTGAAGGTCGACACCGCGAAGATGAAGGTGATCGGGCAGCAGAAGCTCCCGTTCAAGGGGGCCATGCCGCAGGACGTCAAGGTCTCGCCCGACGGCAAGCGGTTCTACATCGCCGACATGGTGGCCGACGGCATGTGGGTGCTGGACGGCGACAAGTTCACCCAGCCGACCCTGCTGCCCACCGGCAAGGGCACCCACGGCCTGTACGTCAGCCGCGACTCGCGCGAGATGTACGTCTCCAACCGCGGCGAGGGCACCATCTCCGTCTTCGACTTCCAGCAGCAGAAGGTCACCAGGAAGTGGCGGCTGCCCGACGGCGGCAGCCCCGACATGGGCGGCGTCTCCGCCGACGGCAAGGTGCTGTGGCTGTCCGGCCGCTACAACTCCGAGGTGTACGCCGTCGACACCCGCACCGGCGAACAGCTCGCCCGCATCAAGGTCGGCAGCGGCCCGCACGGCCTCGCCGTCTACCCCCAGCCCGGCCGCTACTCCCTCGGCCACACCGGCATCTTCCGCTGACCGCGCCGCCTGCCGGGGCAGCCCGCAGCAGCGGCCGCACCGCCTACCGGGGCAGCCGCAGCAGCGCCTCCGCGCCCACCTGCCGGTAGCCCGCCGCCTGGAACGCCCGCGCGCTGCGGGCGTTCCCCGGCGAGACCTGCGCCCACAGCGGCTCGTCCGCCAGCTGCCGCGCCGCCGCCACCAGGGCGCGGCCCAGCCCCCGGTGCCGTACGTCCTCGTCCACCTCCACGGACACCTCAAGACGCCCGGCGACCCCGCGGCCCATGACCAGGACCCCGCCCTCGGCCGTCCAGGCCCGCACGCCGTCGCGGCGCGCGCGGGCGTAGGCCACCCGGGGATGGTCCGAGCCGACCTCCCGCAGCGCGAGCGGCGGCTCGCCCGGCAGCGGGTCGGCGACCAGCACCGCGTCGATGGTCTCGGTCGTGCGTCCGGTGCGGTCCAGGAAGGCGGCGAGGAAGCGCGGGTTCATCGTGGCGGCGAGCGGGTCGCAGTCCAGGGCGCCCAGCGTGCCGTACACCCAGTCCGGGTCCTCGTCGGTGAAGACGACCGAGTGCGCGGTGAACGCCATCACCCCCGCGTCGCGCCGGTCGTGCTGCGGCACGACGGTCGTCCCGCCGTCCGCGGGCGGGAAGACGCCCCGCGCCGCCGCCTGAAGAATGTCCCGCAGCCCCTGCCCCACGCCCGCTCCTCGTCTCTTCGTACCGCAGCAGGCCAAGACTCACACAGGGCAGCCGCACGGGAGGCACCCACGGGCCGTTAATCTGACCTGCGGCACTACGCCAGGTGTACCGGAAAAACGCGACAAAAGGGGCGGATCGGTGGCGGACATCGAGGAAGCACGCAAGCAGTTCGAGCGGATCGACACGGACGGGGACGGCCAGATCACCGCTGCCGAGTTCAAGACCGCGCTCGCCCAGGGCGGCGACTGGAACGTCACGGACACGGTCGCCGAGGCGATCATCGCCAGCCGTGACCTGGACGGCGACAAGCAGCTGTCCTTCGACGAGTTCTGGGCCTACCTGAACAAGTGAGGCACGGCACAAGGGGCGCCCATCCGTTCACCGGAGGGGCGCCCCTTCGCCGTGCCGGGACGGCCCTCAGGCCCGGCGCCGGATCCGTACGCTCCAGCGTCCGTCGTGCCGCTCCAGGGCCAGCGGCAGGCCGAAGCACGCGCCGACCCGCTCGCCGGTGAGGACGCCGGCCGCCGGGCCGTGGGCGAGCACCCGGCCCTCGCGCAGCAGCACGGCGTGCGTGGTGTGCGCCGGCAGCTCCTCCAGGTGGTGGGTGACCAGCACCGTCGCCAGCCGCGGGTGCTCCCGGCGCAGCGCGTCCAGCGCCTCCAGCAGCCGCTCCCGGCCCGGCAGGTCCAGGCCCGTCGCCGGCTCGTCCAGGAGCAGCAGCCGCGGCTCGGGCATCAGCGCCCGGGCGATCAGGGTCCGGCCCCGCTGCCCCTGCGAGAGGACGGGCCAGCGGGCCGTGCGGTGCCCGGCCAGGCCCAGTGTCCCGATCAGCCGGTCGGCGCGGGCCTCCTGCGCGGGCGTGGGACGCCACCGGGGGAGCGGTGCCACGGAGTTGGTCAGGCCGGTCAGGACGACGTCCCGCACGGTGAGCGGCTCGGTGAGCGGATGACGGGGATCGACATGGCCGACGTACGAGCGCAGCTCCCGCACGTCCACCCGGCCCAGCCGGCGGCCCAGCACCTCCACCGTGCCGTGCGTCGGATGGAAGCGGGCGCCGAGCAGGCCGAGCAGCGTGGACTTGCCGGCGCCGTTGGCGCCGAGCAGCGCCCAGTGCTCGCCCGCCCGGACGGTGAGGGAGACGTCCTGGAGCACCGGCCGCCCGTCCCGCACGACCCGCACCTGCCGGGCCCGCAGGACCTCCGTCACCGGGCGGCCGCCCGGTTCACCGCCGAGACGACCGCCTGGACCCGGGCCGCGAGGGCGGAGGTCTCGACGCCGGCGCCCCAGACCGCGGTGCCGTTGACGCGGCACTCGGCGTAGGCGGCCGTGCCCCCGTCCAGCGGGTGGTCGGTGACCTCCAGGACCTCGACGGTGTACCCGGCGCCGGTCAGCGCGTCGGCGAACGCGGTCAGCGGCCCGCTGCCGGTGCCCTCCAGGTCGGCGGTCCGGTCGCCGGTGTCCAGCGTGCAGACGAAGCGGTGGGCGCCGGACGGGTCGGTGTGCACCGACCAGACGGCCGGCCGGACCCCGCCGTCGGCGAGATACGTCGCCCGGAACAGCTCCTCCAGCTCCTTCGGCGTGGCCTCGGCACCGCTGTCGTCCGTGGCCTCCTGCACCACGCGGGCGAAGTCGGGCCGCATCCGCTCCGGCAGGTCCAGCCCGGCCCGCGTGCGCAGCAGGTACGCCACCCCGCCCTTGCCGGACTGGGAGTTGACCCGGATCACCGCCTCGTAGGAGCGGCCCACGTCGCCCGGGTCGATCGGCAGATACGGTACCGACCAGGGCGCCTCACCCTCCGGCACCCCCGACTCCCGTGCCGTGCGCGCGTGATGGGCGAGCCCCTTGCTGATGGCGTCCTGGTGGGTGCCGGAGAACGCCGTGTACACCAGGTCGCCGGCGTAGGGGTGGCGGGGGTGCACCGGGAGCCGGTTGCAGTGCTCGGCCGTCTCGCGCACCGCGTCGATGTCGCCGAGGTCGACCATGGGGTCGACGCCTTGGGCGTACAGGTTCAGCGCGAGGGTCACCAGGTCGACGTTGCCGGTGCGCTCGCCGTTGCCGAAGAGGCATCCCTCGACGCGCTGCGCCCCCGCCAGCACGGCGAGTTCGGCGCACGCGACGCCGGTGCCGCGGTCGTTGTGCGGGTGGACGGAGAGGATGACGGAGTCGCGCCGGGCCAGGTTCCGGTGGATGTACTCGATCTGGTCGGCGTAGACGTTCGGGGTGGCGATCTCCACGGTGGCCGGCAGGTTGTGGGTGACCGGCCGGTCCGGGCTCGCGTCCCAGAACTCCGTCAGCTCGTCGCAGAGTTCGAGGACGAAGTCCGGCTCGGTCAGGTTGAAGGTCTCGGGCGAGAACTGGAACCGCACCGACGGCGTGTCCCCGGCGCGCCGGGCCATCAGCTCGGCCGCCTCCCGCACGATCCGCCGCACCCCGTCGCGGTCCCGGCCGAGCACGACCTCGCGCCACACCGGCGAGGTGGCGACGTACAGATGGACCACGGCCCGCGGCAGGCCCTCGATGGACGCGAAGGTGCGCTCGATCAGGTCGGGCCGGGCCGCGGTGAAGACGACCGGGGTGACGTCGTCGGGAAGCCCGGCATCCGCGCTCGCCAGGTGGCGTACGAAGTCGAAGTCGGTGCGGCTGGCGGACGGGTAGCCGACCTCGATCTCCTTGTAGCCCACGCGGACCAGCAGGTCGAAGAAGCGCCGTTTGCGCGCCGGGTCCATCGGCTCGGCCAGCGCCTGGTTGCCGTCGCGCAGGTCGACCGGGACCCACAGCGGGGCGCGCTCGATGCGGGCGGCGGGCCAGCCGCGTTCGGACACGGGCACACGCACGCGCTCGTGGTGGGGGCGGTAGCGGTGGTACGGCATCCCGCTGGGCCGCTGCGGATTCCATACGTCGGTCGGGGTCATCGTCTGCTTGCCTCTCCGGCTCGGTCGGACGGTGACCGGCGGCACGGCACCCCGCGGCGGGGTGCCGGTCAGGTCAGGCCCCGCCGCGGCAGCCGAGGAGGAGCAGACCGCGGAGCGTCATGACCGGTACGCTAGTCACCCCTCAGGTCCTCAGACAAGTGATTTCGAGACACTCCTCAGACAAGTTGGTGACCCCCCGATGGAGACCGGCCCGCTCCGCCCCAGCCCCCTGGTCGAACAGGCCGCCGCCCGCCTGCGCGCCCGGATCGCCGACGGCACCTGGCCCGTCGGCGCGAAACTCCCCGGCGAGACGACCCTCGCCAAGGAACTCGGCGTCGGCCGCTCCACCGTCCGCGAGGCCCTGCGGGCCCTCGCCGGCGCGGGGCTCGTGCGGCCGAGGCAGGGCGCCGGGGTCTTCGTCACCGCCACCGCGCCCGTCGAGGACTTCCCCGCGCAGCTGCGCCGGGCCGCCGTCACCGACGTCTACGAGGTCCGCATCGCCGTCGAGGTGCACGCCGCCCGGCTGGCCGCCCGGCGCCGCACCGACGAGGACGTCACCGCCCTCCGGGCCGCGCTCCAGGCACGGCGCGCCGCCGCCGCGGCCGACGACCAGACCTTCGTCGACGCCGACATCGCCTTCCACGCGGCCGTGGTCGCCGCCGCGCACAACGTCGTCCTGTCCGGACTGTTCGCGCAGTTCACCCCCGTCCTGCGCAAGGGCCTGACCGAACTGCTCGCCCTGACCGGCCTGCGCGCGGACGATCCCAACCACGCCGACGACGCCCACGAGGCGATCCTGCGCGCCGTCGCGGACGGCGACGCGGAGGCCGCGGTGGCGGTGGTGACCGAGGAACTGGAGGACCCCTTCGGACAATTGGGGGGCGGGGAAGGCTAGGGGGCGAGACAGCCCCTAGGACGCCCGCCGGCGGTACTGCCCCGGCGTCACCCCGAACTCCCGCTTGAAGGCCTTGGCGAAGGCGAACTCCGAGGTGTAGCCCGTGCGCTCGGCCACCCGGCGCAGCGGCACGTCCTCGCCCCGCAGCAGCCGGCCGGCCGTGGTCATCCGCCACCAGGTGAGGTACGCCAGCGGCGGCGACCCCACCAGCGCGGTGAACCGGCGGGCGAACGCCGCCCGGGACAGCCCGCCGACCGAGCCCAGCTCCTCCACCGTCCACGGGTGCGCCGGGTCCGCGTGGATCGCCCGCAGCGCCGCCGCCACCGCCGGGTCGGTCAGCGCGGCCGCCCAGCCGGTGGGATGTCCGTCGCCGTGCCGCGCCCCCTCCCACCAGGCGCGCAGGATGTACAGCAGCAGGGTGTCCAGGAGCGACGTCACGATGGTGTCCGAGCCGGGCCCGCGCTCCTCCAGCTCCCGCCCGAGCAGCTCCACCGCCGTCCGCAGCGAGCCGTACGCGCCCACCCGGGCCGGCAGGTGCACCACCTCCGGCAGCTCGGCGAGCAGCGGATGCGCCCGGGAGCGGTCCAGGGTGTACGCGCCGCACAGCATCACCGTGTCCGCCGGGGGCGCCCCGGGCTCCGGCGGGGGCAGCGAGGGCCAGCTGCCGTCCGCCTCCAGCCGTACGTCCTCCAGCTCCACGCCGGGCCCGCTGGCCAGCGCGTGCCCGCGACCGTGTGCCAGGAACACCACGTCCCCCGGACCCAGCGCGACCGGCTCGCCCTCCGAGGGCCGCAGCCACGCCGACCCGCGCAGCACGACATGGAACCCCGCGCCCTCCGACGCCGCGAACCGCAGCCCCCAGGGCGCGTACTTGTCCCGGAGACCGGAGTGCGGCCGCCCGCTGCGCATCGCGGCGACGGCGTCGCTCAGTACGTCCATGGCCGTACGGTAGCGGCCGTCGGCCCCGGCGAGACGAACGGACAGGAAAGCGAGACCGGCGGGCATGGATCGTCTCCCGGGCGCCCCATAGCGTCGACGGCATGTCAACCACCGCACGCACCGTGCTCTTTCACGAACTCGGCGGCCCCGGCGTCCTGACGGTCGAGGAGGTCCGGCTGCCCGCCCCCGGCCCCGGCGAGGTCCTCGTCCGCGTCGCCGCCGTCGCCCTCAACCGCGCCGAGGCGCTCTTCCGCTCCGGCGGCTACTTCTACCAGCCCACCTTCCCCGCCTCCCGCAACGGCTACGAGGCCGCCGGCACCGTCGAGGCCGTCGGCGAGGGCGTCACCGCGTTCGCGCCCGGCGACCCGGTCATGTCCGCGGCCAACTTCGAGCTCAGCGCGCACGGCGTGTACGGCGACCGGGTCCTGCTGCCCGACACCATGGTCGTGCCGCGCCCCGCCGGCGTCGACGAGGTGACGGCGGCGGCGGTCTGGGTCACCTACACGACGGCGTACGGCGCCCTCGTGGAGCGCGCCGCGCTCGCCCCCGGCGACCACGTCCTGGTCACCGGCGCGGCCGGCGGCGTCGGCACCGCCGCGCTCCAGGTCGCCCGGCGCGCCGGTGCCGTACCGATCGCCACCACCCGCTCCGAGGCCAAGCGGCGGCAGCTGCTCGACCTGGGCGCCGAGCATGTGATCGTCAGCGACGGCGAGGACGTCGTGAAGGAGACCCGGCGGCTGACCGGCGGGCGGGGCGCCGAGATCGTCCTGGACGCGATCGGCGGCCCCGGCTTCGCCGAGCTGGGCGGGGCCGCGGCCGAGGACGGCCGGATGATCTGCTACGGCTGGCTCGACGCGCAGCCCGCGCTGCTGCCCATGCAGTGGCCGCTGACCGTCCACGGCTACAGCAACTTCGCGCTCCTCGGCACCGCCGAGGGCCGCCGCCGCGCCGCCCACTACGTCGGCTCCGGCCTGGCCGACGGCACCCTGCGCCCCGTCGTCGCCGAGGTCTTCGACGGCCTGGACCGCATCGGCGACGCCCACCGGCTGATGGAGTCGAACCGGCACACCGGGAAGATCGTCGTGCGGGTGTGAGCAGGAGGGGCGCGGGCCGGACGGGTGCGGGCCGGACGGGTGCGGTCCGGGTGCCGGTGGAATAGCCCGTGGCCGGGCCGGGTTGAGCCCCACCAGAAACATGCGTATGCATCCACTCTGGAAGGGCGTCCCGGCATGAAGATCGGCATCATCGGCGCGGGCCACATCGGCGGCAACCTCACCCGGCGGCTCACCGCCCTCGGCCACGACGTCTCCGTCGCCAACTCCCGCGGCCCGCACACCCTCACCGCCCTCGCCGAGGAGACGGGCGCGACACCGGTGCGGGCCGGGGACGCGGCACGCGACGCGGAGATCGTCGTCGTCACCGTGCCCGTGAAGGCCGTGCCCGACCTGCCCGACGGCTTCCTCGACCACGCCGCCGAGGGCGTGGCCGTCATCGACACCGGCAACTACTACCCGCGCGAGCGGGACGGCCGTATCGACGAGATCGAGGACGAGGGCATCACCGAGAGCCGCTGGACCGAGCGCCGCATCGGCCACCCGGTGATCAAGGCGTTCAACGGCACCTACGCCCAGGACCTCCTGGACCGCCCGCTGCCCGCCGGACACCCCGAGCGGCTGGCGCTGCCGGTGGCCGGCGACGACGAGGCGGCCAAGGCGAAGGTGCGGGCTCTCATCGACGAGCTGGGCTTCGACACCGTCGACGCGGGCGGCATCGACGACTCCTGGCGGCAGCAGCCCGGCACCCCGGTCTACGGCCTGCGGGCCGGCGCGGAGGACGTGCGCAAGGCGCTCGCGGAGGCCTCGCCGCAGCGCCCGGAGGCGCTGCGCGGCTGACCGCCCTCAGACGATCTCCAGGGGCCGGTGCGGCCCCTCCGGCAGCAGGACCCGGACGGGGTCCCCGGGCCGCACCACGCCCCCGCCGACGACGACACCCATGATCCCGGACCGGAAGCTGGGCCGGCCGTCGGCGTCCTTCCCCACCACCTGCTTCAGCAGCCCCTTGCGGAAGCCGTCGATCTGCGCGCACGGATTGCGCAGGCCGGTCACCTCGACGACCGCCTCCTCACCGAGGACCAGCCGCGTCCCCCGCGGCAGGCCGAGCAGATCGATTCCACGGGTCGTCACGTTCTCCCCGAGCTGACCGGCCGCCACATCGAAGCCGGCCTCGCGCACCTCGTCGAACAGCTCCGCGTGCATCAGGTGCACCTGGCGCAGGTTCGGCTGCGAGGGGTCCTTCTTCATCCGGAAGCGGTGCTTCACCGTCGTCCCCGCGTGCACGTCGCCCTCCACGCCGAACCCGGCGAGCAGCGTGATGCTCTCCCGGTTCGGCTTGGTGAAGCTGTACGTGCTGTTCCTGCTGACCGCGACGACCGTCCCACTCATGGCCGAGCCGCTCCCCTCGTCGCGCGGCTCCGAGTCGAACCGCAGGTCAGAGCCTACGGCCAGGGCGGGGGCGGCGCGGCGACGGGGGTTGCAGGTCGAAGGCCGCGCTGCGCAGGGAGCGCCGCATGGCCTGCGCGAGCGGACGTTCCAGGAAGCGCTGGACCAGATACGACAGGACGACCAGCCCGGCCACGGTCACGCCGACCAGCACCCAGGGGTCCATACGGCGGCCGAAGTGGTGGGCGACCGTCATGCCGATGATGTCGTGCAGCAGGTACAGCGGGAACGTCAGCGTCCCCAGCACCGTCAGCCCGCGCCAGCGGATCCACCGCGTCCAGCCCAGCGCGATCGCGGCGATCAGCACGAAGAACACCGTGACCACCAGGACCAGCCAGCCGCGCCACGGCGCCCAGGTCGCCCAGTTGTTGCGCCCGTGCGGGTTGAGCAGGAAGTGCAGCGCCAGCAGCCACGACATGGCGACGATGCCCCACAGCAGCGGGGTCGGCCGGAAGCGGTACATCAGGTAGAAGGCCATGCCCGCGATGAAGTACGGCGCCGAGGTCGGGTTGATCAGCAGCGTCAGCAGCGGGATGTGCGCGGCGGGCGCCAGCACGGCGGCGACCGTCCACACACCGCAGAACACCACCACGCGCTGGTAGCTGAGGCCCTTCCACACCACGACCGCGAACGTCAGGTAGAAGCACAGCTCCGGCCAGAGCGTCCAGTAGACCGGGTCCAGGCTGTCCACGCCGAGCGGCACCTGGAGCATCGTGAAGTTGGCGAACAGCACGCGCGGGTTGGGCCGCCCGAAGGGCGTCTCGACGGCGTAGATCACACACGCCGACACCACGATCGCGATCCAGTACATCGGGTACAGCCGCGTCACCCGCGAGATGAAGAAGTCCCGCGGGCTGCGCCCCCAGGCGCTCATACAGATCACGAAGCCGCTGATCAGGAAGAACAGATCGACCCCGAGCCGGCCGAAGGCGAACCAGCGGTGCGCCTCCGGGAACAGCTCCTGGTACGGCCGCCCCCAGATCTCGATCATCGCCCAGCGCGTCTGCCCGATGAAGTGGAAGAGGACGACCGACAGCGCGGCGAGGAACCGCAGCCCGTCCAGCGCGGCGAGCCGGTTCTCACGGACGGCGGGCCGCCCGACGACCACCCTCGGCGCCACCACCTCCTCGTCCGCCCGCCCCGAGGCGGTCCCGATCACTGCCCTGTGTTCCGTCTGCGTCATGCGTCCACCGTTCGGCGTCCTGTCTCCACTGCCCAGTCTCGGGCCGCCCGCCTGCCAAGAAGGCTGTACGCGCCATGAAACTCTCGCTCATTCGACCGATGGAGCGATGAAATGGTTGTGGGACTGCTGTGGACGGTTGGGGGCGAGTGACGCGATTCACTCGGGCAGAGCCCAGGAGCGCAGGGCCGCCGCGCTCGCGAAGTCCGCCACGTTCTTGTCGTGCGGCTCGGAGCTGTACTGGTGGAAGCGCCACTTCGCCTTGATGCGGGGCTTGCCCGCGGTGACGTAGTCGGCGATCCACAGGCCGTCGCCGGCGTAGGACGTCGAGTCGACCGTCAGCCAGTAGTGCCGGTTGCAGTACAGGACCACCCGGTTGTGCGGGCGCAGCTTCTTCAGGGTGCGGAGGAAGGTGTCCTTCTCCGCGTTCGTGGCGTGGGTGCCCGCGCCCGTCGTCTCCCAGTCGACGGCCAGGATGTCGCCGCGGCGCTCCGGGGCCTTGCTCAGGAAGTACTCGGCCTGGGCCGTCAGGTTGCCCGGCCACAGGAAGTGGTAGAAGCCGACGACCAGACCTGCGTCGCGGCCGTGCTTGGCCTGGGCGGTGAGCTTGGGGTTCACGTAGGAGCGGCCCTCCGTCGCCTTGACGAAGACGAAGGAGAGGCCGTGCGTGTCGTAGGCGGAG
This sequence comes from Streptomyces griseosporeus, assembly GCF_014656055.1. Taxonomy (GTDB): domain Bacteria; phylum Actinomycetota; class Actinomycetes; order Streptomycetales; family Streptomycetaceae; genus Streptomyces; species Streptomyces griseosporeus. The sequence continues at coordinate 293,982 of NZ_BNBR01000003.1, read as the reverse complement.
GGCTGGTACGCGCTCACGTCGATGCCGCGCAGCATGGGGGACTCCCGTACGAGCGAGTGGGGGGACGGGAGTTGTTGTATGCCCGGCATCAACGCCGCTGACGCCTGCGGTCGTTCAGCATTCGATGATGTTCACCGCGAGGCCGCCGCGCGCGGTCTCCTTGTACTTCACCGACATGTCGGCGCCGGTGTCCTTCATCGTCTTGATGACCTTGTCCAGGGACACCTTGTGCGAGCCGTCGCCGCGCATCGCCATCCGGGCCGCCGTGACCGCCTTGACCGCCGCCATGCCGTTGCGCTCGATGCACGGGATCTGGACGAGCCCGCCGACCGGGTCGCAGGTCAGGCCCAGGTTGTGCTCCATGCCGATCTCCGCGGCGTTCTCCACCTGCTCCGGGCTGCCGCCCAGCACCTCCGCCAGCGCGCCCGCCGCCATCGAGCAGGCCGAGCCGACCTCGCCCTGGCAGCCGACCTCGGCGCCGGAGATGGACGCGTTCTCCTTGAAGAGCATGCCGATCGCGCCCGCGGCCAGCAGGAAGCGCACCACGCCGTCCTCGTCGGCGCCCGGCACGAAATTGATGTAGTAGTGCAGCACCGCCGGGATGATGCCGGCCGCGCCGTTCGTCGGGGCGGTCACCACCCGGCCGCCGGCCGCGTTCTCCTCGTTGACCGCCATCGCGTAGAGGGTGATCCACTCCATCGCGAGCGCCTGCGGGTCGCCCTCGGAGCGCAGCTTGCGGGCCGTCGTCGCCGCCCGCCGCTTCACCCGCAGGCCACCGGGCAGGATGCCCTCGCGGGACATGCCGCGCGCCACGCACGCCTGCATCACGCGCCAGATGTCGAGCAGACCCTCGCGGATCTCCTCCTCGGTGCGCCAGGCGCGCTCGTTCTCCAGCATCAGCGCGGAGATCGACAGGCCGGTCTCCTGCGTCAGCCGCAGCAGCTCGTCACCCGTGCGGAACGGGTACTTCAGCACCGTGTCGTCCAGCTTGATGCGGTTCTCGCCGACCGCGTCCTCGTCGACGACGAAGCCGCCGCCCACCGAGTAGTAGGTCTTCGACAGCACCTCGGCGCCGTCGGCGTCGTACGCCCAGATCGTCATGCCGTTGGCGTGGTACGGCAGCGCCTTGCGGCGGTGCAGGACGAGGTCGTCGTCGAAGGAGAAGGGGATCTCGTGCTCGCCGAGCAGCCGGATCCGGCCCTGCGCCTTGATCGACTCCACCCGCTCGTCGGCGGACTCCACGTCGACCGTGCGCGGCGAGTCGCCCTCCAGGCCCAGCAGCACCGCCTTGGGGGTGCCGTGGCCGTGGCCGGTCGCGCCCAGCGAGCCGTACAGCTCGCAGCGCACCGAGGCGACGGAGCCCAGCAGGCCCTCGTTGCGCAGCCGGCGGGCGAACATGCGGGCCGCGCGCATCGGGCCCACGGTGTGGGAGCTGGACGGGCCGATGCCGATCGAGAACAGGTCGAAGACCGAGATGGCCACGGTCACTCCTCAGGACGGGGTGGCGGGGACCCGGGATCGCCGGGTGCCCCCGCCGGGGACTTACTTGTTCAGGCCGGGGTACAGCGGGTGCTTGTCGGCGAGCGCCTTCACCCGGGCCTTGAGGCTCTCCGCGTCGTAGGACGGCTTCAGGGCCTGCGCGATCACGTCCGCGACCTCGGCGAAGTCCTCGGCCGTGAAGCCGCGGGTCGCCAGGGCCGGCGTACCGATGCGCAGACCGGAGGTCACCATCGGCGGACGCGGGTCGTTGGGCACGGCGTTGCGGTTGACCGTGATGCCGACCTCGTGCAGCCGGTCCTCGGCCTGCTGGCCGTCGAGCTCCGACTCGCGCAGGTCGACCAGGATCAGGTGCACGTCCGTACCACCGGACAGCACGTTGACCCCGGCCTCACGGGCGTCCGCGGCGGTGAGCCGCTCGGCGAGGATGCGCGCCCCCTCCACCGTACGCCGCTGGCGTTCCTTGAAGTCCTCCGAGGCGGCGACCTTGAAGGAGACCGCCTTGGCCGCGATCACGTGCTCCAGGGGACCGCCCTGGAAGCCCGGGAAGACGGACGAGTTCAGCTTCTTCGCGAAGGCCTGCTTGGCGAGGATGATGCCGCCGCGCGGCCCGCCGAGCGTCTTGTGCGTGGTGGAGGTCACCACGTCCGCGTACTCCACCGGGTTGGCGTGCAGACCGGCCGCGACCAGGCCCGCGAAGTGCGCCATGTCGACCCACAGGTAGGCCTCGACCTCGTCGGCGATCCGGCGGAACTCGGCGAAGTCCAGCTCGCGCGGGTACGCCGACCAGCCGGCGATGATCACCTTCGGGCGGTGCTCCTTGGCGAGCCGCTCGACCTCGGCCATGTCGACCAGGCCGGTCTCCACGTCCACGTGGTAGGCGACCACGTTGAACTGCTTGCCGGAGAAGTTCAGGCGCATGCCGTGGGTCAGGTGGCCGCCGTGCGCCAGGTCCAGGCCCAGGATGGTGTCGCCGGGCTGGGCCAGCGCGAACAGCGCGGCCTGGTTGGCGGAGGCGCCGGAGTGGGGCTGCACGTTGGCGTACTCGGCGCCGAACAGCTCCTTGACCCGGTCGATGGCGATCTGCTCGGTGACGTCGACGTGCTCGCAGCCGCCGTAGTAGCGGCGGCCCGGGTAGCCCTCGGCGTACTTGTTGGTGAGGACCGACCCCTGGGCCTCCATCACCGCGAGCGGCGCGAAGTTCTCGGAGGCGATCATCTCCAGGGTGGACTGCTGGCGCGCCAGCTCGGCGTCGACGGCCGCGGCGACCTCGGGGTCCAGCTCGTGCAGGGACGTGTTCAGGACAGTCATCGGCTCTTCGACCCCTCAGCCGGCGGAGAACTCGGTGTACTCGTCGGCGGAGAGCAGGTCGGCCGGCTCCTCCGCGACGCGCACCTTGAACAGCCAGCCGCCCTCGAAGGGGGCCGAGTTCACCAGCGACGGGTCGGCGACGACGTCCTCGTTGACCTCGGTGACCTCACCGGTCACGGGCGAGTACAGGTCGGAGACGGACTTGGTCGACTCCAGCTCGCCGCAGGTCTCGCCCGCGGTGACCGTGGCGCCGACCTGCGGGAGCTCGACGAAGACGACGTCGCCGAGGGCGTTCGCCGCGTGCTCCGTGATGCCGACCGTCGCCACGCCGTCCTCGGCGGCCGACAGCCACTCGTGCTCCTTGCTGTAACGCAGCTGCTGGGGGTTGCTCATGGCCTGAATTCTCCTGTACGCGGGGGAGTGCTGGTGAATGGGGACTGCGCAGGACATGCGTGACCAGGGCAGATGTGCCCTATGTCACGGCCGGACCTTACGACGGTGTCACTTCTGCCGCTTGTAGAACGGCAGCGCCACGACCTCGTACGGCTCGTGGGTGCCGCGGATGTCCACGCCGACACCCGGCGTGCCGGGGGCCGCGTGGGCGGCGTCGACGTAGGCCATGGCGATCGGCTTGCCCAGCGTGGGGGAGGGGGCGCCGGAGGTGACCTTCCCGATGACCTCGCCGCCGGCGACGACGTCGTACCCGGCGCGCGGGACCCGGCGGCCCTCGGCGACCAGACCGACCAGGACGCGCGGCGGGTTGTCCGCGGCCCGCTCGGCGGCCGCGGCGAGCGCCTCGCGGCCCACGAAGTCGCTCTCCTTGTCGAACTTCACCACCCGGCCGAGCCCGGCGTCGAAGGGGGTCAGCTCGGCGGTCAGCTCGTGCCCGTACAGCGGCATGCCGGCCTCCAGGCGGAGCGTGTCGCGGCAGGACAGGCCGCAGGGGACCAGTCCGGCGCCCTCGCCGGCCTTGGTCAGCGCCTGCCACAGCTCGACGGCGTGCTCCGGCTTCACGAACAGCTCGAAGCCGTCCTCGCCGGTGTAGCCGGTGCGGGCGATGAGGGCGGGCACGCCGGCGACGGTGCCGGGTAGGCCGGCGTAGTACTTCAGGCCGTCGAGGTCGGCGTCGGTGAGGGAGGCGAGGATGCCGGGCGACTCGGGGCCCTGCACGGCGATCAGCGCGTAGGCGTCGCGGTCGTCGCGGACCTCGGCGTCGAAGCCGGCGGCGCGCTCGGTCAGCGCGTCGAGGACGACCTGGGCGTTGGAGGCGTTGGCGACGACCATGTACTCGGTCTCGGCGAGCCGGTAGACGATCAGGTCGTCCAGGATGCCGCCGTCGGCCTGGCAGATCATGGTGTAGCGGGCACGGCCGGTCTTCACCGCGCCGATGTTGCCGACCAGCGCGTGGTCGAGGAGGGCGGCGGCCTGCGGGCCGGTGACGGTGATCTCGCCCATGTGGGAGAGGTCGAAGAGGCCGGCCTTGGTGCGGACGGCGTTGTGCTCGTCTCGCTCGGAGCCGTAGCGCAGCGGCATGTCCCAGCCGGCGAAGTCGGTCATGGTCGCGCCGAGCGAGCGGTGCACGGCGTCGAGCGCGGTGTGCCGCGGCGCGGCGGATTCGGTACTGCTCATCGGACGGTCGTCTCCCAGGGAACAGGACAGGCGAGGAAGCGTTCCTCCCCATCTGTCATCGGAACCTGAGAGGTTCGCCATGACCACCGGGTGGCCCTGGCTTGCACCTTGGGTGGGACCGCCGCGGGCGGCGGTCCGCTTTTCAGATGTGCCTCGCCCGCGCGGTAACGGGGCCTGAGAGATTCAAGGGAGGGACTTGCTCCTTCGGCGCCCCGGACCCCCTGGGGGCCGGGAACTCTCCCGCGCGGATTCAAACGGCCGGTATGCAGTTGGCGCGGACATCATTGCACGCCCGGCCCGATCGCGGCAGGCCGCATCTGTAACCGGCTTGTGGCGGTACGCGAACAAAAACGCGGGGCATCCGGCATTACCTTCTCTTTACGCTCGACGGGCAGGTTCATTGCCTGGCCCAGGGGAGGACGATGACGGTGGACAGGACGACGGCGTACGCGACCACATCGGGCATCGCGGTGCCCCGGCAGCCGGCCGCCCCCGCGGCGCCGGCCCGCCCGGCCCCGGTCGTCCGCGACCTGCGCGACCGCGGGGGGCGCGGGCTGCACGCGCTGCTCTTCGGCGCCCGGGACGTGGTCGTGATCACGGGTCTGCCCGGCAGCGGCAAGTCCACCCTGATGCGCCGGGCGGTGCGGGGCCTGCGCGTCGACTCCCAGGACACCCGCGACCGCTGGGACGCCCGCCTGTCCCGCGTCCTGCCCTACGCCGTCTACCGCCCCCTGGTCCGCCTCGCCCACTACGCCGGGCTGCGCCGCGCCCTGCGCACCGGCGAGGGCGTGGTCGTGCACGACTGCGGCACCCAGGCCTGGGTTCGCGCCTGGCTGGCCCGGGAGGCCCGCCGCCGGGGCGGCGCACTCCACCTGGTCCTCCTCGACGTCCCGCCGCAGGAGGCCCTGGAGGGCCAGCGCGAACGCGGCCGGGGCGTCTCCCGCTACGCCTTCCTGCGCCACCGCAGGGCGGCGTCCCGCCTGGTGCACGCCGTGGAGACCGGCGCCCTGCCCCCCGGCTGCGCCTCGGCCGTCCTGCTGGACCGCGAGGCGGCGACGGCCCTCCGGCGCATCGCGTTCACGGGCTGACGGGCCCTGTCGGCGGTACCCGTTAGCCTTTCCGCCACAGGAGCGGTCTTCCGGCATCCGGCGGACGGCAGTTGGCAGACGGCAGGCGGACGGTAGGGAGAGATGGACTTCCCGGCGGATCTTCCCGCGGAGTTTCCCGCGCAGGCGCACCCCCACCCGCACGGCGGGTGGCCCGGCAACGAGCTGGAGGAGGTGCTGTCCGCCTCCCTCGGCGTGCCCGGCGCGGGCGGGCGGATCATCGAGGTGCTGGGGCGCAGCTTCGTGTGGGTGCCGCTGCCCAGCGGCGGCGGTCCGCACAGCGGCCCCCTCGACCTGCCGACCACCGAGATCGACGGCCAGGCCTACGTCCCGGTGTTCAGCTCCGAGGAGCAGTTCCGGCAGGTCACCGGCGCCCACATGGCGTACACCATCGCCCCCGCCGTGGAGTTCGCCCGCGGTCTGCCCCCGCAGGTCGGCGTCGCGGTCAACCCCGGCGGCGTGGTCGGGGTCCCGCTGCCGCCGGAGGCCGTCGCCGAGCTGTGCCGGGTCGGGCGTACCCCGCTGGACGGGCCCGCGAGCGGCGGCCGGGTGCGGCTGTTCGAGCCCGACTGGCAGGACGACCCCGTCGACTTCCTCGCCGCCGCCTCCGCCGAGTTCGAGGCGATCGGCGTCGTCCTGACGGCCCGCCGCTGCCTGGCCGCCGTGGAGACCGCCGACCCGGTGATGTTCGTCGGCGTGGAACTCTCCCAGTGGGAGGGCGACCTGCGCACCGCCCCCCTGGACGCCCTCGGCCGCGCCCTCGGCAAGGTCCCCGTGCGGTGGCCGGTCAACCTGATCCTCATGGACGTGGCCCAGGACCCCGTCGCGGACTGGCTGCGGGAGCGGGTCCGGCCCTTCTACCAGCGGGCCCTGTGACGCCGGGCGGCGCGGGGCGGCCGGGCCCGCGCAACCGGCCCGGCCCTCCCGACCCACCGCTTAACCTGATTTCATAGCTCGGCCGAGGGTGTTGAACGAAGGGGCGATACAAAGTGAGCGCTGGCACGGCCGCGACCGGGCAGGTCGAGCACATGCTGCGCCAGGTGACGCCCGGGCGCTACGACGCCTACGAGGCGCTCCTGCGCGCGCTCGCCACCCCCGGCTCCGGCCAGGTCTGGATGCTCCTGTGGCACGGCCAGGCCGGCTCCCCGGACGCCCAGTACGGCAACATGGAGGTCGGCGGCCACGGCTACGCGCCCTGCGTCACCTCCGCCCAGGAGCTGAGCGCCAGCGGCTGGAACCGTTCGTACGAAGTGGTCGACGGGCTCGACGTGGCCCGCACCCTGTACCCCGACCACTACGGCCTCTGGCTCAACCCGCACGCCCCGGGCGGCGGCGTCGGCATCCCCTGGCTGGACCTGCGCCGCATCGCCACCGGCCTGGACCGCCAGCCGGCCGGCCCGCTCCGGCTGTCCGAGCCGGCCATCGAGATCCCCCAGTTCTACGCCCTGCTCGCGCAGAACGCCCACCGTACCTCCGCGGTGCGCGCGCTGCGCCGCGCGTGGGTGCAGCCGGCCCTCGGCGCGCCGTACCTCGCCATCGGCCTGGAGGTGTACGACACCTCCCCGCAGGCCGTGGACGCCGTACGCGCGATGATGCAGCAGTCCGTCACCGCCGTGCCGGACGGGCTGCCCGTCTCCACCGTGGCGATGTCGGACGACCACGACCCGGTCGTGATGTGGATGCGGGCGAAGGCCCGGCCCTTCTACGACCGCGAGGCCCACGCGACCGCCCCGGTCCAGGCCCCGGCGGCCGGCTACGGCTACCCGCCGCCCGCCCCCGGCCGGTACTGAGCGTCACCGCGCCCCGAGCGCCCCTCCGGCACTCTTCGCGCGTAGATGCAGGGTAATCAACCGCATCTGCCCCAATTGCCCCAGATCATCCGCGTCCGACCGGCGTAATCTGCTGTCCGGATAACGGAACCCCCAGGACAGCATCACGTTTACGCATCCATTCACCGCCAAGTCTGGCAACAGATCGCCAAAGCGTTGAAGACTCCGGCGACAGGGGTGTTTCGCCCCTGTGTACGACGGACTGACCACGCCGCTACAGCGGCAAGTGCGGGCCGGCTACCGCCGGTTGAGAGGGGTCCCTGCCAGATGACGGCACCATTGCACGAGCCGACCGCGGAAGCGGCCCCGAGCGCGGCCGACGAAGCGGCGGTAGCCAGCGCCGACGCCAAGGCCGTCCAGGGCCGGTCGCTGGGCCGGATCGCCTGGGAGCGCCTGAAGCGGGACAAGCTCGCCCTGACGGGCGGCGTCGTGGTGCTCGTCCTCATCGTGATCGCCCTGCTCGCCCCGGTTCTCACCAACCTGCTCGGACAGGATCCGAACGAGTATCACGAGAACCTCATCGACCCGCTGTTCGGCACGCCCAAGGGCAGCATGGGCGGCATGAGCGGCGACCACCTGCTGGGCGTCGAGCCGGTCAACGGCCGCGACATCCTCGCCCGCATCCTCTACGGCGCCCGCATCTCCCTGCTGGTCGGCTTCCTGTCAGCCCTGGTGGCGGTCGTCCTCGGCACCGTCCTCGGTGTCCTCGCCGGCTTCTTCGGCGGCTGGATCGACTCCCTGATCAGCCGCATCATGGACGGCCTGCTGGCCTTCCCGCAGCTACTCTTCATCATCGCGCTGGTGTCCGTCATGCCGGACAAACTGCTCGGCCTGAGCGGCTCGAGCGTCCCCGTCCTGGTGATGGTCCTGGTCATCGGCTTCTTCGGCTGGCCCTACATCGGACGAGTGGTGCGCGGCCAGACGCTGTCGCTGCGCGAGCGCGAGTACGTCGAGGCGGCCCGTTCGCTCGGCGCCGGGCGGATCTACATCCTGTTCAAGGAGCTCCTGCCCAACCTCGTCGCCCCCATCATCGTGTACACGACGATGATGATCCCCACGAACATCCTCACCGAGGCGGCACTCAGCTTCCTGGGCGTGGGCGTCAAGCCGCCCACGGCCTCCTGGGGGCAGATGCTCTCGAGCGCGCTCGACTACTACCAGTCGGACCCCATGTACATGGTGGTCCCCGGTGTGGCGATCTTCATCACCGTCCTTGCCTTCAACCTCTTCGGTGACGGCGTCCGGGACGCGCTGGACCCGAAGGGCTCCCGCTGACCTGCCGTACCCCAACGTCCCGTGGCACCTGACACGGGGTCTCTCATCAAATCCGGAGGATCCGAGACCGTGACTACCCAACGCACCTCAGGGCGGCGCAAGCAGGCCTTGGCCGCTGCCATCGGGGTCGCCGCGCTGCTGACCACGGCGGCGTGCGGCGGTGGCGACGACAACGGCGGGGGCTCGAAGACCGGCGCCGCCGGCTTCGACGCCGCGAACAACAAGGTCGCCCAGGCCGACCTGGCCAAGAAGGGCGGCACCCTGAAGTTCGGCGCCGCGCAGGACGCCGACTCGTGGGACACCACGCGTGGCTACTACGGCTTCATGTGGAACTTCTCGCGCTACTACAGCCGTCAGCTCGTCACGTTCAAGACCTCGCCGGGCCAGGAGGGTGCCACCCTCACCCCCGACCTCGCGACCGGCCTCGCCAAGGTCTCGGACGGCGGCAAGACCTACACCTACACCCTGCGTGACGGGGCGACCTGGGAGGACGGCAAGCCCGTCACCTCCAAGGACGTCAAGTACGGCATCGAGCGCGTGTGGGCGCAGGACGTCCTCTCCGGCGGCCCGACCTACCTGAAGGACGTCCTCGACCCCAAGGGCGAGTACAAGGGTCCCTACAAGGACACCTCCGCCGACAAGCTCGGCCTGAAGGCGATCGAGACCCCGGACGACAAGACCATCGTCTTCCACCTCCCGACGCCCAACGCCGACTTCGAGGCCATGGTCGGCCTGACCTCCGCCTCGCCGGTGCGCCAGGACAAGGACACCAAGTCCAAGTACGGCCTGCACCCGTTCTCCTCGGGCCCGTACAAGTTCCAGTCCTACAGCCCGGGCAAGAGCCTCACGCTGGTCCGCAACGAGAACTGGAAGCAGTCCTCGGACCCGGTCCGCAAGGCGTACCCGGACAAGATCACCGTCGACATCTTCTCCAACGCCAACGACCTGGACCAGCGTCTGATCACCGGCGACCTGGACCTCGACATCAACCAGACCGGCATGTCGCCGCAGGGCCGCACCACCGCCCTGAAGCAGCACAAGGCCAACCTGGACAACCCGGTCTCCGGCTTCATCCGCTACGCGGTCTTCCCGCAGAGCGTCAAGCCGTTCGACAACATCCACTGCCGCAAGGCCGTGATCCTCGGCGCCGACCACGAGTCGCTCCAGACCGCGCGTGGCGGCCCGCTGGCCGGTGGTGACATCGGTACCAACATGCTGCCTCCGGGCATCCCGGGCGGCGAGGGCCAGAAGTACGACCCGTACCAGCTCAACGGGGCCAACAAGAACGGCAACGTCGCCCAGGCCAAGGAAGAGCTGAAGCAGTGCGGCAAGCCGAACGGCTTCTCCACCACCATCGCGGTGCGTAACAACAAGCCGGTCGAGGTGGCCACCGCCCAGTCGCTCCAGGCGTCGCTGAAGAAGATCGGCGTCAACGCCCAGATCCACCAGTACGACGGTTCCCAGACCGCCGGCATCATCGGCAGCCCCTCGAACGTCCAGAAGAAGGGCTTCGGCATCATCATCATGGGCTGGGGCGCCGACTTCCCGTCGGTCCAGGGCTTCGGTCTGCCGCTGTGGGACAGCAAGTACATCCTGGAGAGCGGCAACAACAACTACGCGCTGATCAAGGACAAGTCGATCGACGGCCTGTTCGACCAGTACAACAAGACGCTCGACGACGCGGGCAAGACGCAGATCGCCACCCAGATCAACCACAAGGTCATGGACGGCGCCTACTACCTGCCCTTCGTCTTCGAGAAGTTCATCAACTGGCGCTCCAGCCGGCTGGCGAACGTCTACACGACCGACGGCTACAGCGGTCAGTACGACTTCGTCAACCTCGGTCTGAAGTCCGCCTCCTGACAACCGGCACACCCGCCGTACGGCACGAAAGGCAGGTGAAGGCCGGCGCGGCGTGACCGCGGGCCATCGGACGATCTCCGGTGGCCCGCGGTCCGCGGCGGGCCGAGAGCTGTGCTCGCTTACCTCATCAGGCGGTTGTTCGCCGCCGCTGTGATGCTGGTGGTCATCATCACGGTGGTCTTCAGCATCTTCTTCATCGTCCCCAAGTGGGCGGGCGTCGACATCGCCCTGAGCTTCGTGGGCAAGCAGGCCGACCCCGCCGCCGTCGAGGGGGTGCGGGAGAAGCTCGGTCTGGGCGACCCCGTCTTCGTCCAGGTCTGGGAGTTCTTCAAGGGCCTCTTCGTGGGGCGCACGTACTCGGGCGGCGGCGACACGATCAACTGCTCGGCGCCCTGCTTCGGCTACTCCTTCCGCAGTGAGCAGGCCATCTGGCCGGTGCTGAAGGACCGTTTCCCGGTGACCCTGGGACTCGCGCTGGGCGCCGCCGTGCTGTGGCTGATCCTCGGTGTCGCGGCGGGCGTGCTCTCCGCGCTCAAGCGGGGCTCCCTGTGGGACCGCGGCGCGATGGTCGTCGCCCTCGCGGGTGTCTCCCTGCCCATCTACTTCACGGGCATGCTCACCCTGGCGATCTTCGTCTACGGACCGCTGAACTGGTTCAGCTCGGACTACGTGCCCCTCGCGGACGACCCCGCCAAGTGGTTCAGCGCGATGATCCTGCCCTGGGTCACCCTCGCGTTCCTCTACGCGGCCATGTACGCGCGCATCACGCGGGCCACGATGATGGAGATCCTCGGCGAGGACTACATCCGTACCGCGCGCGCCAAGGGTCTGCGGGAGGGCATCGTCATCCGCAAGCACGCCATGCGCTCCACGATGACGCCCATCCTCACCATGCTCGGCATGGACCTCGGCGCCCTCATCGGCGGCGCGATCCTGACCGAGTCCACGTTCAACCTTCCCGGCCTGGGCCGTGAGGTGCTGCTCGCCATCAGGAACCAGGACCTGCCCATCATCGTGGGCGTCACCCTGATCACCTCGCTGGCGGTGCTCTTCGCCAACCTCGTGGTGGACATCCTGTACGCCGTGATCGACCCCCGAGTGAGGCTCGCATGACCGAACTCAGCAAGAGCGGAGCAGCCGTGGGCGAGCCCACGTCCGCCTCGCGTCCGCCGTCCGCCTTCCTGGAAGTGCGCGACCTGAAGGTGCACTTCCCGACCGACGACGGCCTGGTCAAGTCCGTCGACGGGCTGAGCTTCCAGCTGGAGAAGGGCAAGACCCTCGGCATCGTGGGCGAGTCGGGTTCCGGCAAGTCGGTGACCTCGCTCGGCATCATGGGCCTGCACACCGCCGGCCAGTACGGCAAGCGCAAGGCGCAGATCTCCGGTGAGATCTGGCTGGACGGCACCGAGCTGCTGTCCGCCGACCCGGACCACGTGCGCAAGCTGCGCGGCCGTCAGATGGCGATGATCTTCCAGGACCCGCTGTCCGCGCTGCACCCGTACTACACGATCGGGCAGCAGATCGTGGAGGCGTACCGGATCCACCACGACGTCGACAAGAAGACCGCCAGGCGCCGCGCGGTCGAGATGCTCGACCGGGTCGGCATCCCGCAGCCGGACAAGCGCGTCGACAGCTACCCGCACGAGTTCTCCGGCGGTATGCGCCAGCGTGCGATGATCGCGATGTCGCTGGTCAACAACCCCGAGCTGCTCATCGCGGACGAGCCGACGACCGCCCTGGACGTGACCGTCCAGGCGCAGATCCTGGACCTGATCCGGGACCTGCAGAAGGAGTTCGGCTCCGCGGTCATCATCATCACCCACGACCTGGGTGTCGTCGCCGAACTCGCCGACGACCTGCTGGTGATGTACGGCGGCCGGTGCGTCGAGCGCGGCCCCGCCGACAAGGTGTTCTACGAGCCCCGCCACCCCTACACCTGGGGTCTGCTCGGCTCGATGCCGCGCCTGGACCGCGAGCAGCAGGAACGGCTGATCCCCGTCAAGGGATCCCCGCCGTCCCTGATCAACGTCCCGTCCGGCTGCGCCTTCAACCCGCGCTGCCCGTACGCCGACATCCCCAAGGACAACGTCACCCGCACGGTCCGACCCGAGCTGACCGAGGTCGGCAGCAAGCACTGGGCCGCCTGCCACATGACCCGGGAGCAGCGGGAGCGTATCTGGGCCGAAGAGATTGCGCCGAAGCTGTGAGCGAGAACTCCAAGGACACGGCCGTGACCACCGCGGACGCCGCCGCCGACGGCGACGTGCTGCTGAAGGTGACGGGGCTCCAGAAGCACTTCCCGATCAAGAAGGGCCTGCTCCAGCGGCAGGTCGGCGCGGTGCACGCGGTCGACGGCATCGACTTCGAGGTGCGGCGGGGCGAGACGCTGGGCGTCGTCGGCGAGTCCGGCTGCGGCAAGTCGACGATGGGCCGGCTGATCACCCGGCTGCTCGAACCGACCGGCGGCAAGGTCGAGTTCGAGGGCAAGGACATCACGCACCTCGGGGTGTCGGGCATGCGCCCGATGCGCCGCGACGTGCAGATGATCTTCCAGGACCCGTACTCGTCGCTGAACCCGCGCCACACCATCGGCACCATCGTCGGCGCCCCCTTCCGGCTCCAGGGCGTCACGCCCGAGGGCGGCATCAAGAAGGAAGTGCAGCGGCTGCTGTCGGTGGTCGGGCTCAACCCCGAGCACTACAACCGCTACCCGCACGAGTTCTCCGGCGGTCAGCGCCAGCGCATCGGCATCGCCCGCGCGCTCGCGCTCAGCCCCAAGCTCGTGGTGGCCGACGAGCCCGTCTCCGCGCTGGACGTGTCGATCCAGGCGCAGGTCGTGAACCTGCTGGACGACCTCCAGCAGGAGCTGGGCCTGACGTACGTGATCATCGCGCACGACCTCTCGGTCGTCCGGCACGTCTCGGACCGGATCGCGGTGATGTACCTCGGCAAGATCGTGGAGCTGGCCGACCGCGACCTGCTCTACAAGTCGCCGATGCACCCGTACACCAAGGCGCTGATGTCCGCGGTGCCGATCCCGGACCCGCGGCGCAAGTCGGAGAAGAGCGAGCGCATCCTGCTCAAGGGCGACGTGCCCTCGCCGATCTCCCCGCCGAGCGGCTGCCGCTTCCACACCCGGTGCTGGAAGGCGACGGAGATCTGCAAGACCACCGAGCCGCCGCTGCTGGAGCTGCGCCCGGGACAGCGGGTGGCCTGCCACCACCCGGAGAACTTCGAGGACCAGCAGCCGCAGGACACCGTCCTGCTGTCCGCCGCCAAGGAGGCGGCCGAGCTGGTGTCCGAGGAGGTCCTCGCGGAGTCGGCGGAGACGTCGGCGGCGGTGGCCAAGGCGGTCGAGGAGGGCGAGCTCGCGGTCGAGGAGCCGGCCGCCGAGGAGCCCGCCGAGGACGACGCGCCGTCCGCCGAGGAGCCCGCCGAGGCGTCGGAGGAGTCCGCCGAGGCGTCGGAGGAGTCCGGTGAGCCCGAGGCGCCGACCGAGGCCCCGTCCAAGAAGAAGTAGCTACACCCCGAGCCCCCGCCTTGCTTTGTAAGGCGGGGGTTCGTCGTCGGGTGAGAATGCTGGGGTGTACCAGTTCTTCAGCCCGTCCGTCCAGCACACCCTCGACCTGGTCGGCATCTTCGTCTTCGCCATCTCCGGCGCGCTGCTGGCCGTCCGCAAGAACTTCGACGTCTTCGGCATCGCCGTCCTCGCCGAGGTCACCGCGCTCGGCGGCGGGCTGTTCCGCGACCTGATCATCGGCGCCGTACCCCCCGCCGCCTTCACGGACCTCGGGTACTTCGTGACGCCGCTGCTCGCGGCCCTGCTGGTCTTCTTCCTCCACCCCCACGTGGAGCGCATCCAGACCGGCGTCAACGTCTTCGACGCGGCCGGGCTCGGCCTGTTCTGTGTCGCGGGCACCACCAAGGCGTACGACTACGGGCTCGGCCTCACCCAGTCCGCGGCGCTCGGGCTCGCCACGGCCGTCGGCGGCGGTGTGCTGCGCGACGTCCTCGCCAACGAGGTGCCGTCGCTGCTGCGCTGGGACCGCGACCTGTACGCGGTGCCCGCCATGGTCGGCGCCACGATGGTCGTCGTGTGCATCCGCTACGACGCCCTGACCCCGACCGCCAGCGCGCTCGCCGCCGTCACCGCGTTCGTGCTGCGCCTGCTGGCGATGCGGTACCACTGGCGGGCTCCGCGGGCGTGGAACCGGCGCTCGACCGTGCGGGAGGAGTAGCCCCGGGGGCGGGGGGCCGGCCGTCCAGCTGCTCGGTGAGCCAGCGGAACGCCGGGACCACCTGCGGCCGCCACAGTCCCATCGTGTGGCCGCCGGCGCTGCGCGGCAGGTACACCACGCGCACGGTGGTCGGCGCCTTCGCGAGCCGCGCCAGGGCCAGGCCGGCCTCGTACCCGTCGTGCGGCTGCCCGGAGACGTACAGCGCGACGCGCGGCGGCACGGCCGCCTTCTGCAGCAGCAGGTACGGGTTGTTCGCGGCGCGCAGCGCGGGCGTGCGCGCGGCGAGCGAACCGCTCTCTCCGATCGGGTCGTTGTAGCCGGACATGCTCACCGCCGCCCGGTAGCGGTCCGGGTGGGCGACGGCCAGCTTGGCCGCGCAGTGCGCGCCCGCGGAGTACCCGGCGACCGCCCAGCCGGCCGGGGCGGGCCGGGCGCGGAAGTTGTCCATGACCATCTTCGGCACGTCGAGGCTCAGCCAGCTGTCGGCGTTGACCCGGCCGGGGACGTTGGCGCAGCCGGTGTCCCGGCCCGCCAGCAGGTTGGTGCGGGGCGCGACCAGGATGAACGGCGCGATCCGGCCGGAGCGCATCAGCGGCAGCAGCTGCTCGTGCGCCTTCAGGGAGCCGAACCAGGCCTTGGCGGAGCCCGGGTAGCCCGGCAGCAGCTCCACGACGGGGAAGGTGCGGTCGCGGTAGGCCGGGTCGTCGTACTGCGGTGGCAGCCAGACGTACACCTCCGCGGTCACGCCCGAGATGCGCCCCTTGAGCTGGGTGACCCGGACACCGCCGGCCGCGTGCATCCCGGGGCCCTTCGCCTGCCGGAACGTCTGCTTCACCTTGGGCAGCTTCTCCGGGGCGATACCGCCCTTGCCGTCGGCGCCCAGGTCCTCCGCCCGCTGCACATGGCCGCCGGTGCCGAGCAGGTCGCCCCAGGTGTCGTACAGGTTGTTGGCGTTGTTGACCAGCGTGAAGACCAGGGCGACGGCGGTGAGCTGGGCGAACAGGAGCATCAGCACGCGGGCCGCGGCGCGCAGCGGGCGCGGCCCGCGCAGTCGTGACCACAGGGCCAGCGGCAGCGCCAGGGCGACGACGGCCAGCACGATCAGCGTGGCGAGGAAGGGAGTCCCGGTCAGGCTCATGTCCCAGGAGAGGGAAAGCCAGGGCCCGGGGTTCACCACTGGGCTGCATCTCACGCAAAAAGCTACCGCTTAGTATTTTCTCGTTGTAATGTTCAGCCATGCCAGAAGCAGCTTCCGCCGCGGCCGAGCGGGCCGTGATCGGCGACAGCGAGTTCGACCGGGACACGGCCGTCACCCGCCGAGAGCCCGGTTTCTACGACATCGACCTCTCGGCCGGCTGGACGATCATCAACGCCGTCAACGGCGGCTATCTGCTGGCCGTCCTGGGCCGTGCCCTCGCGGACGCCCTGCCGCACGCCGACCCGTTCACCATCTCCGCGCACTACCTCACCGCGTCCCAGCCGGGCCCCGCGGTGGTCCGCACGGACGTGGTGCGCACCGGCCGCACCCTCTCCACCGGCCAGGCCTCCCTCTTCCAGTACGCCGAGGACGGCACCGAGGTCGAGCGGATCCGCGTCCTCGCCTCCTACGGCGACCTGGACACCCTGCCCGACGACGTGCGCACCACGGCGAAGCCGCCGGCCATCCCGCCCATGGAGCAGTGTTTCGGCCCCGAGGACGGGCCGGCGCCGGTGCCCGGCAGCTCCGCCATCACCGACCGGCTGATGCTCAAGCTCGACCCCGCCACCCTGGGCTGGGCGCTCGGACAGCCGTCCGGGAAGGGCGAGATGCGGGCCTGGTTCGGGCTGGCCGACGGCCGCGACCCCGACCCGCTCTCCCTGCTCCTCGCGGTGGACGCCCTCCCGCCCACCGCCTTCGAGATCGGCCTGTCCGGCTGGGTGCCCACGGTCGAGCTGACCGTCCACGTCCGCTGCCGCCCGGCACCGGGCCCGCTGCGCGTCTCGATCACCACCCGCAACCTCGCCGGCGGCTTCCTGGAGGAGGACGCCGAGGTCTGGGACAGCGCCGACCGGCTGGTGGCCCAGTCCCGGCAACTGGCCCGCGTCAGACTCGGCTGAGCGGCGCGCGGCCCAGCCAGGCCGCGAGCCGGGCGTAGACGTCCGCCCCCTCGGGGGCGGGCCGCACCGCCTCGAACGGCGTCTCGCCGCCGCGCCGGGTCGGCGGCAGCACGCGCTCGGCGGTGGCCAGGGCGAACCCGGCCGGTTCCGGGTCGAGTTCCAGCGGGTGGCCGACCGCCTCGGACAGGTCCCAGGTGTGCGTGACGATCTCCATCACGTACCCCGACAGCGCCTGCCGGCCCGGCACCTCGCCCCACGGCACCCGCACCGGCGCGTCCATCCGCTCGTCCGACGCCCAGGCCTTCAGCGCCCGCGTGCGGACCTCGTCGTACGCCTCCGGCCAGCCGGTGTCCGCAACTCCCTCCGCGAACGGCCGTACGGCCATGCCGTCGCCGCCCTCGCCCACCACCGCGATCCGCAGCGTGCCGCCGACCATGTGGCTCAGCAGCCGCCGCACGTCGAACTCGGTACAGGGGGTGGGCCGCTCCAGCTGCTCGGGCCGGACGGCGCGGATCAGGGCGGCGGCCTGCTCGGTGGCGCGGGCGTAGACGGGGCGCGGGTCGATGGTGTTCATCGGGTACCTCTCTCTCGGTCGGTACGCCGATACTCGGCCCATAACCTGACAGTTCCCGTCAGCATTTGCGCCGGGTTCTCCGGCGGCGGGATGCTGGGGCCGTGAAGTCCGACCGCCTGCTGTCGATCCTGCTGCTCCTGCAGACCCGCGGCCGGGTCCCCGCCCGTGAACTCGCCGACCGGCTGGAGGTGTCGGTCCGCACGATCTACCGCGACATCGAGGCCCTGTCCGCCTCCGGCGTCCCCGTGTACGCCGAGCGCGGCCGGCACGGCGGCATCGAACTCCTCGCCGGTTTCCGCACCGACGTCACCGGACTGACCGCCGACGAGTCCCGCGCGCTGTTCATCCTCGCCGCGCAGGGCGCGCACGCCGCGCTCGGCCTGGACGCGGCGCTCGGTTCGGCGCTGCGCAAGGTGATGGCCGCGCTTCCGGCGCCGTACCGCCCGGCCGCGGAGGTCACCAGCCGGCGCATCCTGGTCGACGCCACCCGCTGGCGCGGCGGCCCGCGGCAGGCCGTCGACCTGGACGTGCTCCAGGACGCCGTCTTCACCGACCGGCGCCTGCGGCTGCGTTACCGGCACAGCGGTCAGAGCGCGGACCGGACGTACACCGTCGACCCCTACGGGCTGGTCTCCAAGGCGGGCGTCTGGTACCTCGTCGCCGACCGGCGGGCGAAGCCGCAGCTGTTCCGCGCCGACCGGGTGCGCTCGGCGACCGTCCTCGACGACCCCGTACGGCGCCGTCCGGGTGTCGAGCTGGCCGACGCCTGGGAGGTGCTGCGCCGTCAGGTCGAGGACCGGCCGGGCGGCCTGGAGGTGACCGTGCGGGTGCGGCGCGACCGGCTCGGCATGTTCCAGCGGATGACGGCCGCCTCGCTGGTCGACCTGCCCGACGACGACGGGACGAGCGAGTGGGTCACCGCCCGCCTGTCGTACGGCATCGTCCGCGAGGCCCGCCAGCTCCTCGCCTTCTCCGACCGCGTGGAGGTCCTCTCACCGCCCGAGGTCCGCGCCGAACTCGCCCGGGCGGCGGCGTCCGTGGCGCGGCTGTACGGCGGTCCGGCGGCTTCCTGAACCCCGGGCCGCCGTCAGCCGCCGTTCCAGTGCAGGCGGCCGAGGCTGATCAGGCGCAGCCGGCGACGGGCCAGGCCGGCGACCCGGGCCCGCTCGTCCTCGGGGGCGTCCAGGGTCTCCAGGAAGAGGGAGGCGGTGCTGAGCATCTGGTCGACGTAGAGGTGGGCGAGCATCAGCAGGTCGTCGTCGCTCCAGCCCGCGGAGACCGGGTCCTTGGCCAGCTCGGCCCGCACCTCCTCGGCGAACCGGGCCAGTTGGTCGCGGATGGCCTCCCGCACCGGCTGGACGCCGCCGTGCCGTTCCCGGGCGATGAATCTCACGTGTGCGGGGTACGCGTCCACATGACGGGCGATCAGCTCGACGGCGCGCTCGATGCGCTCCGCACTGTCGCCCGCCGTGGACACCGTCGTCCGGATCATCGGGTGCAGGCTGCCCAGCGCCTCCTCGACCAGGGCCACACCCAGGTCCGCCGTGGACCGGAAGTGCCGGTAGAAGGCGGTCGGGGCGACGCCGACGGCGCGGGTGACCTCGCGCAGGCCCAGGCTGCTCAGGCTCTGCTCCTCCAGCAGCTGCAAGGCCGCGTCCTGGAGCGCCTGACGGGTCTTCTGCTTCTGCGCCTGCCGGATGCCGAGGGTGTGACTCATGCCATGCAGTTAACAACTGTTCTCTGGAATTGGAAAGCCGTGCGACGCGCTAGACTGGGTAGTCAGTGAACAAGTGTTACTACAACCGTTCACCGAAACTTCACGGAGGGGGATCCGTCCCAATGCTGTTCCTCGTCGCCGCACTCCTGCTGCTCGGCGTCGTGATGGGCACCGTGGCGCACGCACCGCTGACCTTCACGCTCGTCGCGGCCGCCGTCATCGCCGCCTGGCTCGGGGTCTTCGCGCTGCGCGAGCGCCACGCCCGCCGCCGCGGCACGTCGGCCCACTGAGCCGGCCACCCTGTCCGACCGACCACCCACCGACCGTCGGGAGCTGACCCGTCATGCACCTCACCGCACCGGCCACACGCCGCACCGGTATCCGCGACACCGACGGCATGGCCGTCGCGTCCTTCATCCTCGGCCTGCTGGGCCTGCTCGTCCTGAACCTCTTCCTCGGCCCGATCGCCATCGTGCTGGCCTCGATCGCCCTGTGGCGCGGCACCAACCGCCGCGGACGCGCCCTGCTCGGCCTCGGCCTCGGCATCGCCGACCTCGCGGTGCTGCTCGCCTTCATGCAGGCGGACCACACGGTCTCCTGGAGCTTCTAGGCCGGCCCCCGCGGCAGGCCGGCTCTCGCCGCCGGGTGACCGCCGGCGGCCCCGTAGAATCGGCCACACCATGGCTTACCTCGACCACGCCGCGACCACGCCGATGCTCCCCGAGGCGGTCGAGGCACTCACCGCCCAGCTGAGCGTCACCGGCAACGCGTCCTCCCTGCACGCATCCGGACGCCGCGCCCGGCGCACCGTCGAGGAAGCCCGCGAGACCCTCGCGGAAGCCCTCGGCGCCCGCCCCAGCGAGATCGTCTTCACCTCCGGCGGCACCGAGGCCGACAACCTCGCGGTCAAGGGGCTGTTCTGGGCCCGCCGCGACGCCGATCCGGCCCGCACCCGGGTGCTGGCCAGCCCCGTCGAGCACCACGCCGTGCTGGACGCCGTCCACTGGCTGGGCGAGCACGAGGGCGCCACCGTCGAGTACCTCCCGGTCGACGCCCACGGCCGCGTCCACGCCGACGCGCTGCGCGAGGCCATCGCCCGCAACCCCGACGACGTCGCCCTCGCCACCGTGATGTGGGCCAACAACGAGATCGGCACGGTCATGCCGGTCGCCGGACTGGCCGCCGCGGCCGCCGAGTTCGGCGTCCCGCTGCACGCCGACGCGGTCCAGGCCTTCGGCCAGGTCCCGGTCGACTTCGCCGCCTCCGGCCTCGCCGCGATGACCGTCTCCGGCCACAAGATCGGCGGCCCGTACGGCATCGGCGCGCTCGTCCTCGGCCGCGAGTACAGCCCCGTGCCCGTCCTGCACGGCGGCGGCCAGGAGCGCCACGTCCGCTCCGGCACCCTCGACGTCCCGGCCGTCGCCTCCTTCGCGGTCGCCGGCCGGCTCGCCGCCGAGCAGCGCGAGTGGTTCGCCCGGGAGATCGGCGGCCTGCGCGACGCCCTGATCGACGCCGTCCGTACGGCCGTACCCGACGCGATCCTCGGCGGGGACCCGGTGGACCGCCTCCCCGCCAACGCCCACTTCACCTTCCCCGGCTGCGAGGGCGACTCCCTGCTGCTCCTGCTGGACGCCCAGGGCATCGAGTGCTCCACCGGCTCCGCCTGCACCGCGGGCGTCGCCCAGCCCAGCCATGTCCTGCTGGCCACCGGCACCGACCCCGACCTGGCCCGCGGCACCCTGCGCTTCTCCCTCGGCCACACCTCCACCGAGGCGGACGTCGAGGCGGTCGCCAAGGCCATCGGCCCGGCGGTGGAACGCGCCCGGGCGGCCGGGCTGACCTGAGCCGGCTGAGCGCCCGGAGGGCACAAAAAAGCGACCTACGAGACGGGTTCCCTTCGCCGGTATGGTCCGGATCAGGTTCTGGGGGTCGCCTTCCGGCAGCTGCCTTCCGGCCTCTCAGCCCGACCGTCGACGTCGGCACCGGCGGAAACGCAGGTTTCGCGCCAGAGTCGGCTACGCCGCTCGGACTCCCTCACTCATCCCGTAGGTCTTGCATCCAGGATAGAACGCCTGATTCCGGACGGAAGAGGCCTATTCTTGATTTTTCTCCGCATTCTTCGCCGGGTTCTTCGCGGCGTTCTCCGCGGCCGTGTACTCCCGTCGCACCAGCCCCATGTACCGGTCCCAGTCCCAGTGCGGCCCCGGGTCGGTGTGGTCCGTCCCCGGCACCTCCACATGCCCGATGACGTGGTCCCGGTCGACGGGTATGCCGTACCGCCGGCAGATCCCGGCCGTCAGCCGCGCCGAAGCGGCGTACATCGCCGCCGTGAAGTCCTGCGGGCGGTCCACGAATCCCTCGTGCTCGATCCCCACACTGTGCTCGTTGTACTCCCGGTTGCCCGCGTGGAACGCCACGTCCAGCTCGCGGATCATCTGCGTGATCCGGCCGTCCTGGCCGACGATGTAGTGCGCCGCCGCCTTGTGCCCCGGGTCCTGGAAGGCCTTCACCGCGCTGGCCCGGCTGCCCTGGGTGACATGGATGACGACCCGGTCGATCCCGTAGTCGTCCGGCCGGTCCGCGCGCCGGTAGTTCGCCGTCGACGCCGCCACCCAGCGCGCGCCCCGGAAGTCGACCGCGCCCGCCACCCGCGGCTTCTCCACCCCCGGCAGCCGCCACCACAGATGGGCCAGCTCGTCGCGGGCCAGCACCGCCGTGCCCACCGCGGCCGCCGCGCCGCCGATGAGCAGGGCCCGCCGCCCGATCCGCCGGTCCGCCTCGCCCTTCGCATCCCCCATGTGATCGACAACGCATATCCGCGGGATCCGGTTCCCGCGCCCCCGTACCCTGGAAGGGTTATGACTGACACCCCGCAGCGCTCCCGCCCCCTCCGCGTCCTCGCCGCCATGTCCGGCGGGGTCGACTCCGCCGTCGCCGCCGCACGCGCGGCCGAAGCGGGCCACGACGTGACCGGCGTCCACCTGGCGCTCTCCGCGAACCCGCAGTCGTTCCGCACGGGCGCGCGGGGCTGCTGCACCATCGAGGACTCCCGCGACGCCCGCCGCGCCGCGGACGTCATCGGTATCCCGTTCTATGTGTGGGACCTCGCCGACCGCTTCCGCGAGGACGTCGTCGAGGACTTCGTCGCCGAGTACGAGGCGGGCCGCACCCCCAACCCGTGCCTGCGCTGCAACGAGAAGATCAAGTTCGCGGCGCTGCTCGACAAGGCCCTCGCGCTCGGCTTCGACGCCGTCTGCACCGGCCACTACGCGAAGATCGTCACCCTGCCCGACGGCGGCCGCGAGCTGCACCGCGCCTCCGACCTCGCCAAGGACCAGTCGTACGTGCTCGGCGTCCTGGACGAGCAGCAGCTCGCCCACGCGCTCTTCCCGCTCGGTGACACCATCACCACCAAGGAGGAGATCCGAGCCGAGGCCGAGCGCCGCGGCCTCGCCGTCGCCAAGAAGCCGGACTCGCACGACATCTGCTTCATCGCCGACGGCGACACCCAGGGCTTCCTGGCCCGCCGGCTCGGCAAGGCCGAGGGCGACATCGTCGACGAGGCGGGCAACAAGGTCGGCACCCACGAGGGCGCGTACGGCTTCACCATCGGCCAGCGCAAGGGCCTGCGCATCGGCACCCCGGCCGCCGACGGCAAGCCGCGCTACGTCCTCGACATCTCCCCGGTGAACAACACCGTCACCGTCGGCCCCGCCGAGGCCCTCGACGTCACCGCGCTCACCGCGATCCGCCCCCGCTGGTGCGGTGCCGCCCCCACCGGGCCCGGCACCTACACCGCCCAGCTGCGCGCCCACGGCGGCGAGACCGAGGTGACCGCGGAACTCGTCGACGGCGAGCTGCGGGTCACCTTCACCGAGCCGGTCCGCGGCGTCGCCCCCGGCCAGGCGATCGTGCTGTACGACGGCACGCGCGTGGTCGGCTCGGCGACGATCGCCTCGACCACGCGCGCGAAGACGGCCGCGACCGTCTGACCCGCTCCCCGCCCCGCCGGCTCAGCCCGTGACGAACTCGGCCAGCACCGGCCCCAGCACCTCCGGCTCCACCATGTGGGTCTGGCCCTCCAGCTCGCGGAACGTGCCCCGGGGCACCGCCTCGGCGATGTCCCGGGCCGCCCGCAGCATCCACTGCGGGCTCGCCCCGCCCCCCACCGACAGCACGGGCACCTCGACCGCGGCCAGCAGCTCGCGGGGGACCAGGCCGTCGCCCATGACGGCGTTGTCGTAGGCGAGGCTCGGCGCGATCGTCTCCATGCCCGCCCACATCGGGGACTGGCGGGCCCCGCGGATCATCTCCTCGCCGAGCCCGGTCAGCCGCAGGAACAGCTCCACCGCGTCCCCGCGCCGCCCCTCGCCGAGCGCCTCACGGAGGTCCTCCGTGTACCGCGCGTGCTGCTCGGCGCCGCCCGCCAGATGGTCGGCGTACGGCACCTCGTAGACGGCGACGCGGCGCACCGGCACCCCGCTCGCCGCCGCCCGCAGGACCAGGGCGCCGCCCGAGGAGACCCCGAACAGCGCCGCGTCGCCGCCCACCGCCTCGATCAGCGCCGCCAGGTCCTCGACCTCACGCTCCACGGCGTAGGGGGCCGTGTCGCCGCTCTCACCGCGGCCGCGGCGGTCGTACACCACGGCCGTGCACTGGCCGGAGAGCCGGTGGGCCAGCGGGGCCACCGTGCCCCCGGTGGACATGGCGCCGCTCACCAGGATCACGGCGGGCCCCTGACCGGTCACGTCGTACGCGAGGGACGTACCGTCGCGCGAAACCGTCTTCTTCTCCATGGCAGAGCAGACTGCCGCAGGAGACGGGGTTCACCGGTCACGACACTTCGACGTCGTAGAAGCACAGGTGACCCTTGATCGCCGCCACGTCCGGCTTCGGATCGGGATACGACCAGACCAGGTCCGGCGCGCCCGGCAGCGACCAGTAGGACGCCGTCCCCTTGAACGGGCAGTGGGTGTGGGTGTCGGAGGGGGTCAGCAGGTCGAGACGGACGTCCTCGGCGGGCAGGTAGTAGCGGACCGGACAGCCCGTCTCGCGCAGCACGAGCGGCCGGTCGCTCTCCGCCAGGACCCGCCCGTCGTGCACCACGCGCACGTGCAGGTCGCCTTCTTCGATGGTGATCGTGTGTCCCTTGGCCATGACCGGACAGCGTTTTCCGGGCGCGCGTTCTTCCCGCGTACGGTGGCGCCATGCGTATCTGTGTCTTCCTCTCCGCCGCCGACCTCGACGACCGCTACACCCGGCCCGCCCGCGAGTTCGCCGAACTCCTCGGCAAGGGCGGCCACACGCTGGTGTGGGGCGGCTCGGACGTCGGTCTGATGAAGGTGGTCGCCGACGGCGTGCAGGAGGCCGGCGGCCGGCTGTGCGGGGTGTCCGTGGAGTTCCTGTCGGCCAAGGTGCGCCACGGCGCCGACGAGATGGTCGTCGCCCGCGACCTCGCCGAGCGCAAGCGGCTGCTGCTGGAGAAGGCCGACGCGGTGGTGATCATGGTCGGCGGGACCGGCACCCTCGACGAGGCGACCGAGATCCTGGAGCTGAAGAAGCACGGGCACACCGACAAGCCGGTGGTGCTGCTCAACACCGCGGGCTTCTACGACGGCCTCAAGGAGCAGTTCCGGCGCATGGAGGACGAGGGCTTCCTGCCGCGCCCGCTGAGCGAGCTGGTCTTCTTCGCCGAGGAGCCGGTCGGGGCGCTGGCCTACCTGGAGGAGAGCCAGGGCATCGTCTGATCCGGCGTGATGCGACCATGGCGGGCATGGCTACACATGTGATCACCGGGGCCGGATCCGGCATCGGCGCGGCCGTCGCCCGCCGCCTGCACGCGCGCGGGGACGACCTCGTCCTGCACGCGCGCGACGCGGGCCGCGCCAAGGAACTGGCCACCGAGTTCCCCGGGGCGCGCACCCTGGTCGGCGACCTCGCCGACCCCGACCGGCTGAGCTGGGCCTTCTCCCACCAGTCGCTCCCGGACCGGGTGGACTCCCTGCTGCACATCGCGGGCGTCGTCGACCTCGGCAAGATCGGCGACCTCACCCCGAAGACCTGGCACCACCAGCTGAACGTCAACCTCGTCGCGCCCGCCGAGCTGACCCGGCACTTCCTGCCGCAGCTGCGCGCCGCCCGCGGCCACGTGATCTTCGTGAACTCCGGCGCCGGACTCAACGCCCACGCCGAGTGGTCCGCGTACGCCGCCTCCAAGCACGGCCTGAAGGCCCTCGCCGACTCCCTGCGCCACGAGGAGCACGCCAACGGCGTCCGCGTCACCTCCGTCTACCCCGGCCGCACCGCCAGCCCCATGCAGGCCAAGGTGCACCAGCAGGAGGGCAGGGAGTACGACCCGGAGCAGTGGATCGACCCCGAGTCGGTCGCCACGACGATCCTCATGGCCCTCGACTTGCCCCGGGACGCGGAGGTCAACGACCTCACGGTGCGGCCGGGCCGGTGAAACCCGGGCCGGGCATTCCGTAGGCTTCCCGGGTGAGCGACAACACCCAGTTCAGCTTCGGCGCGGCCACCGGCGTCGGCTCCCTGCCCGGGGGCGACGCCCGGGAGGCCGCCAAGACGGCCACCGGTTCCTTCGAGGACTTCCCGTTCCTGCCCGAGCTGCCCGCGCGCGGACCCGGCGCCGACATGATCGGGCGCACGGCGGGGATGCTCGTCGAGCTGTACGCGCGCGTGGAGCCCAGCGGCTGGCGCATCGGCGACCGGCCGGGCCGCGACACCAAGCGGGCCCGCTCCTGGCTGGGGGAGGACCTGGACGCCCTGGAGGAGTTCACCCAGGGCTGGGAGGGGCAGCTCAAGGTCCAGGCCGTCGGCCCCTGG
Organism: Streptomyces griseosporeus; assembly: GCF_014656055.1. Taxonomy (GTDB): domain Bacteria; phylum Actinomycetota; class Actinomycetes; order Streptomycetales; family Streptomycetaceae; genus Streptomyces; species Streptomyces griseosporeus. Next base: position 268,006 of record NZ_BNBR01000003.1, on the reverse strand, counting down.
ACGCTCGCGGCGGGCCTGGAGCTGAAGAACGGCGAGGCCGCCCTCTCCGACCCCGGCGCCTGCCGTGACCTCGCCGCCTCCCTCGCCGAGGGGCTGCGGCTGCACCTGGCGGAGGTGCGCCGCCGCGTCCCCGGCGCCCAGGTCGTCCTCCAGCTCGACGAGCCCTCCCTCACCGCCGTGCTGCGCGGGCAGGTGCGGACCGCCAGCGGCTACCGCACCCACCGCGCCGTCGACCGGCAGCTCGTCGAGGCCACGCTGCGGGACGTGATCGGGGTGCACGACGGCGGACCCGTCGTCGTCCACTCCTGCGCCCCCGACGTGCCGTTCGCGCTGCTGCGCCGGGCGGGCGCGGCGGCCGTCTCCTTCGACTTCTCGCTGCTCACCGAGCGTGACGACGAGGCGATCGGGGAGGCCGTGGAAGCGGGTACCCGGCTCTTCGCCGGTGTCGTCCCCGGCACGGACGGCCCGTTGTCAGACCCTGCCGGTAGCGTCATGGGTGTCAGGACGTTGTGGCGCAGGCTGGGGCTACGTCCTGGGCTGCTCGCCCAGGCGGTGACGATCACCCCGGCATGCGGCCTCGCGGGCGCATCCCCCGGGTACGCACGCCAGGCGCTCGCCCACTGCGCCCGGGCGGCGAGATCCCTCGCAGACAACCCAGAGTAACGGGAGGACAACACGGTGGCCGGCGACAAGCAAGCGGAGACGACGACGGTGCCCGCCGAGGCACGGGAGAAGCACGCGCGGCTGGCGGAGCAGATCGAGGAGCACCGCTTCCGGTACTACGTGAAGGACGCTCCCGTCATCAGCGACGCGGAGTTCGACAAGCTCCTGAAGACTCTGGAGGCGCTGGAGGAGGAGTATCCGGAGCTGCGGACGCCGGACTCGCCGACCCAGAAGGTCGCGGGGTCCTACGCGACGGAGTTCACGGCGGTGGAGCACCGCCAGCGGATGCTGTCGCTCGACAACACCTTCAACGACGAGGAACTGGCCGCCTGGGCCGACCGCATCCACCGCGAGCTGGGCGACCAGGAGTTCCACTTCCTGTGCGAGCTGAAGGTCGACGGCCTCGCGGTCAACCTCACCTACGAACGCGGCCGCCTCACCCGCGCCGCCACCCGCGGCGACGGCCGCACCGGCGAGGACATCACCCCCAACGTCCGCACGATCGCGGAGATCCCGGACCGCCTCGACGGCGACGAGGTGCCCGACCTCGTGGAGATCCGCGGCGAGGTCTACTTCCCGGGCGAGAAGTTCGAGGAGCTGAACGCCCGCCTGGTCGCGGCCGGTGACAAGCCGTTCGCCAACCCGCGCAACGCGGCGGCCGGATCGCTGCGCCAGAAGGACCCGCGCGTCACCGCCACCCGCCCGCTGCACATGGTGGTCCACGGCATCGGCGCCCTGGAGGGCTACAAGGGCATGACCCGGCTCTCCCAGGCCTACGACCTGCTGAAGACCTGGGGCCTGCCCACCTCCCCGCACGCCCGCGTCGTCGACGGCCTCGACGGCGTACGGGAGTTCATCGCCTACTACGGCGAGAACCGCCACTCCGTGGAGCACGAGATCGACGGCGTGGTCGTCAAGCTGGACGAGATCCCGCTCCAGGGCCGGCTCGGCTCCACCTCCCGCGCCCCGCGCTGGGCCATCGCGTACAAGTACGCGCCGGAGGAGGTCAACACCAAACTGGTCAACATCCGCGTGGGCGTGGGCCGCACCGGCCGCGTCACGCCGTACGCGCAGGTCGAGCCGGTGACCGTGGCCGGTTCGGAGGTCGAGTTCGCCACACTGCACAACCAGGACGTGGTCAAGGCCAAGGGCGTCCTCATCGGCGACACCGTGGTGCTGCGCAAGGCCGGTGACGTCATCCCGGAGATCCTCGGCCCGGTCGTCGACCTGCGCGACGGCAGCGAGCGCGAGTTCGTGATGCCGGACGAGTGCCCCGAGTGCGGTACGCCGCTCAGGCCGATGAAGGAGGGCGACGTCGACCTGCGCTGCCCGAACGCCCGCACCTGCCCCGCCCAGTTGCGGGAGCGGCTGTTCTACCTCGCGGGCCGCAAGGCCTTCGACATCGAGCACTTCGGCTATGTGGCGGCGGCCGCGCTCACCAAGCCGCTGGAGCCAGAGGAGCCGCCGCTGAAGGACGAGGGCGACCTGTTCGACCTCGGCATCGAGCGACTGCTGCCCATCCGGGCGTACGTCCTCGACCAGGACAGCGGTCTGCCCAAGCGAGACCCGGAGACCGGCGAGGAGAAGACCGCCCTCATCTTCGCCAACAAGGAGGGCGGCCCGCGCAAGAACGCCCTCGCCATGCTGGAGAACATCCAGGCGGCCAAGACGCGCCCGCTCGCCCGGGTCCTGACCGGTCTGTCGATCCGGCACGTGGGACCGGTCGCCGCCGAGGCGCTGGCCCGGGAGTTCCGCTCCATCGACCGCATCGAGCAGGCGAGCGAGGAGGAGTTGGCGAACACCGAGGGCGTCGGCCCGATCATCGCCGCCTCGCTCAAGGAGTGGTTCGCCGAGGAGTGGCACCAGGAGATCCTGCGCAAGTGGCGGGCCGCGGGCGTGCGCATGGAGGAGGAGTCCACCGGCGAGGACGAGGGCCCCCGCCCGCTGGAGGGCCTCACGGTCGTCGTCACCGGCACGCTGGAGAACTACACCCGGGACGGCGCCAAGGAGGCGCTCCAGACCAGGGGCGCGAAGGTGACCGGTTCGGTCTCCAAGAAGACCTCGTTCGTCGTGGTGGGTGACAACCCCGGATCGAAGTACGACAAGGCGATGCAGCTGAAGGTTCCCGTTCTGAACGAGTCCGGCTTCGGCGTCCTGCTCGAACAGGGGCCCGAGGCGGCGGCCGAAGTCGCACTCTCGTCCGAGGAGTAGCGGTTGAAGGCCACCCGATCGGCGCATATCAGATGCATACGGGTGGCCGGGGTTCAAACGGGCAACCGCCGACGACCGGTGCCCGTGGAAGCCTTCTGCGGCCTACTGTTGAGGTGTGCGCCTGCCGTGCCCAGCTGCGGCCGGGGCATCCCCTTGTTCCGGACGGCTCGGGAAGGACAGGGGCACGGTTCCCGGCGCGGAGCCGCTGATGGATGTCGGGCATCGGGCCGCGTGGCGTGGGCACCGCCGGCTGTGAGAGGGACGGGAATGGAACCGACCGAGAGCGTCGCCCCGGACTCACGGCTGCGTCTGCGCCGTATGGCCGGCGCATGGCGTGGTTGGGCGACGCGGACATCGGAGCGCGACGGCGCGCAGGGGCGCGCCGCCACAGCGCACGGCGCGCCGGACACGCTGTGCGGCCCCGGACGCTCGGAGGGCCTGCCCGGCGCCGAGCACGAACGGCACCTGTCGTGGCCGCCGCTGCCCGCCGCGGTCGTCGCGGCGGCCGGGTTCGCCCTGGGCGCCGGCTTCCTGAGTGCCTTCACCGGCGGCCACGCCCTCTTCCCGTCCGGCACGGTCGGCTGGTCACTGGCCGTGCTGACCGGCGTCATCGTCGGCCACCTCGTCATGCTGGGCCGCGCCCGCTGGTGGGGCGGCACCGGCTCGGGCGCCGCGCTCACCCTGGCGGTCCTGCTGCTGTACGGCTGGGTGCCGGCGGGCATGGTCAGCCTCACCGTCGTCGTCCTGGTCGGCGTAGCCCGCCGCCACCGCTGGCGGCAGGGCATCCTGCACGGCGCGGTGGACATCCTCGGCATCGGGGCGGGCGCCCTGGTCCTGGCCGCCTTCGGCGCCGTCCCGAGCGTCGAGGAGCCCTGGGACCCCGCCCGCTGGACCCTCTACACCGCGCCCGAGGTGGTGCTGGTCGCGGCGGCCTATCTGCTCGTCACCCGCACCCTGCTGTGGTACCTGCACGCGCCGCGTTCCGGCGGACTGCCCACCGTGGCGCGTACCGCCCTGGTCAGACAGGGCCTGGTCGCGGTCGCCCTGCTCGGCATCGCGCCGCTGGTCTGCGTGGTGGCCGTGGCCAAGCCGATCCTGCTGCCGCTGTTCTCCATTCCGCTCATCGCCCTCGACTCCACCCTGTGGATAGCCAGGGCCCGGGCGGAGGAGCAACTGCGCGATCCGCTGACCGGGCTGCCCAACCGCCAGTGGCTCCTGGAGCGCATCTGGACGGCCCTGGACGACGCCGAGCGCATCGACGCCCGCGCCGCCCTCATGCTGATCGACCTCGACCGGTTCCGTTCGGTCAATGACACGCTCGGTCATCTCGCCGGTGACCGGCTGCTGCTCCAGACGGCCGACCGGCTCCGGCTCGCCCTGCCGCGCGGGGCGGAGGTCGCCCGGCTCGGCGGCGACGAGTTCGCCGTCTTACTGCCGGTCGCCGACTCCACGACGTCCGCGACCCGCATCGCCCGCGGCCTGGTGGCCGCCCTCAGCTCCCCGCTCGACCTCGACGGACTGACCCTCGTCCTGGAGGCCAGCGCCGGTGTCGCCGTCTTCCCCGACCACGCCCTCGACGCCGAGGGGCTGCTGCGGCGGGCGGACGTGGCCATGTACCAGGCCAAACGCGACCGGACCGGCGTCGAGGTCTACGAGTCCAAACGCGACTCCAACACCCCCGACCGGCTCGGCCTCCTCGGCGATCTGCGCCGGGCGCTCGACGCCCACGAGGTCGAACTGCACTACCAGCCCAAGGTCCGCTTCGACGGCCAGGTGGCCGGCCTGGAGGCCCTGGTCCGCTGGGTGCACCCCGAGCGCGGCAAGGTCCCGCCGGACGAGTTCATAGCCATCGCCGAGTCCTCCGGGCTCATGCCCCACCTGACCGAGTACGTGCTGGAGACCGCCCTCGGCCAGGTCGCCCGCTGGCGCTCCCAGGGCCTGTTCGTCCCGGTCGCCGTGAACGTCTCCCCGCGCGATGTGCACACCCCCGGCTTCGCCGGTTCCGTCGCCGCCCGCCTCGCCCGGCACGGGGTGCCCGCCGGGGCGCTCCAGCTGGAGATCACCGAGCACGTCCTCCTCGAAGACCCGCAGCGTGCCGCCGACACCCTCGCCGGTCTCACCGGCCACGGCGTGAAGATGTCCCTCGACGACTTCGGCACCGGCTACTCCTCGCTGGTGCACCTGCGCCGGCTGCCCGTCAGCGAGCTGAAGATCGACCGCTCCTTCGTCGCCCGGCTCGCCGTCGACACCGAGGACGCCGAGATCGTCCGCTGCACCGTCGACCTCGCCCACTCCCTCGGCCTGCTCGTCGTCGCCGAGGGCGTCGAGGACGACGAGACCTGGGAGCGGCTGCGCGACCTCGGCTGCGACGCGGTCCAGGGCTGGCTGGTGGCCGCGGCGATGCCGCCCGAGGAGACCACGGCCTGGCTGCGCGCCCGCGGCTCCCGAGGCTGGCAGCGCCCGGCGGCGGCCCTCCCGGCGGCCACGGCGGAGGAACCGGGCCGCTGAACACCGCGCCGTACCGCGCGGGCCGCCGGGAAGGCCCGGCCCATGGTCCGCGCGGCCCTCGTCCCCGCTCCTGGACACGGTGCTCGTGGTGCGCGACGGCGGCGCGCGAGCCGCCGGGGGAGGAATTCCCCTCGCCACCGCCGCCGTTGTGATCATCAGCGCCGGACCGCTTCGCACGGCCTGACGCCACAGGCACACCACGAGGGAGCCCCGCCATGTCACTGTTCGTACCGAAGTTCGACGACACCGTGCTCGTCCGCGAGGCCGAGGCCGAACTGCTCGGCGACGAGAACACGCCCGTGACCATCCGGCTGCTGGCCGACAGCAGCGCCGCCGGCGGGGCCCTGTCCACCGTGCGCGCCACCCTCGCCGAGGGCGCGGACGGCGCCAGGCCGCACGTGCACCACAACTCCGCCGAGATGTTCTACGTCCTCGACGGCGAGGCCGAGGTCCTCTCCGGCGACGACGTCGTGATCGCCGAGCGCGGCGACCTGATCATCGTCCCGCCGGACCGCCCGCACGCCTTCGCCGCCGCCCCCGGCAGCACCGCCGACCTGCTCATCGTCATCGCGCCGGGCGTCGAGCGCTTCGAGTACTTCCGCCACCTGCAGCGCATCCGCCTCGGCGAGGCCACCCCGGAGAGCCTGCTGGAGGTGCAGGAGCTGTACGACAACCACTTCCTGAAGAGCGCGGCGTGGGACGGACGGCACCGGTGACGGAGGGCCCAGGGGAAACCGTTTAACAGCCGGGGCTCCGCGACCCATAGGATTGGGGCCAGTCGTCACATTCCCGTCTGTCACGCGACGCCTGGCACGCGCGCTCGCCGCGTTGCCGAATCGGCCACGTGGCTCCGCCACGAGGCCGCTCCGGCGCCTTGCGATCGCACGCACCAGACGCCGCGTGACCCGCCCTTCGGGCGGACGACGGGAATGTGACGACTGGCCCCCGCCCAAACCACACACACTCACCCCAGAGGATCGCTGCATGCCTGGCATCACGCGCGAGGAGGTCGCCCACCTCGCCCGGCTGGCGCGTCTGGAGCTGAAGCCCGAAGAGCTCGACCACTTCGCAGGCCAGCTGGACGACATCATCGGCGCGGTGGCCCGCGTCAGCGAGGTCGCCGACCAAGACGTACCGCCGACCTCGCACCCGCTCCCGCTGACGAACGTCATGCGCCCGGACGAGGTCCGTCCCTCGCTCACCCCCGAGCAGGCGCTCTCCGGCGCCCCGGCCCAGGAGCAGCAGCGTTTCAAGGTGCCGCAGATCCTGGGGGAGGAGTGACCACCATGACGGACAACACCATCATCAAGCTCACGGCCGCGCAGATCGCCGAGAAGATCGCCTCCGGCGAGCTGACGGCCGTCGAGGTCACCGAGGCCCACCTCGCCCGGATCGAGGCCGTCGACGAGAAGGTGCACGCCTTCCTGCACGTCGACCGCGAGGGCGCCCTCGCCCAGGCCCGCGCCGTGGACGAGAAGCGGGAGCGGGGCGAGAAGCTCGGCCCGCTGGCCGGCGTTCCCCTCGCGCTCAAGGACATCTTCACCACCGAGGGCGTGCCCACGACCGTCGGCTCGAAGATCCTCGAGGGCTGGATCCCGCCGTACGACGCGACCGTCACGCGCAAGCTGAAGGCCGCGGACGTCGTCATCCTCGGCAAGACCAACATGGACGAGTTCGCCATGGGGTCCTCGACCGAGAACAGCGCGTTCGGCCCGACCGGCAACCCGTGGGACCTCACCAGGATCCCCGGCGGCTCCGGCGGCGGTTCCTCCGCCGCGCTGGCCGCCTACGAGGCCCCGCTCGCCATCGGCACCGACACCGGCGGCTCCATCCGCCAGCCGGCCGCCGTCACCGGCACGGTCGGCGTCAAGCCGACGTACGGCGCGGTCTCCCGGTACGGCATGGTCGCCTTCTCCTCCTCCCTCGACCAGGGCGGCCCCTGCGCCCGCACGGTCCTGGACGCGGCCCTGCTGCACGAGGTGATCGCCGGCCACGACCCGATGGACTCCACCTCCATCGACGCCCCGGTCCCGGCGGTCGTCGAGGCCGCCCGCAACGGCAGCGTCGCGGGCATGCGTGTCGGCGTGGTCAAGCAGTTCCGCGGCGAGGGCTACCAGGCCGGCGTCATCCAGCGGTTCGACGAGTCCGTCGCGCTGCTGAAGGAGCTGGGCGCCGAGATCGTCGAGCTGGACTGCCCGTCCTTCGACCTCGCCCTGTCGGCGTACTACCTGATCGCGCCCTCCGAGTGCTCCTCCAACCTCGCCCGCTTCGACGGCCTGCGCTACGGCCTGCGGACCGGCGACGACGGCACCCACTCGGCGGAGGAGGTCACCTCCCTCACCCGTGAGGCGGGCTTCGGCCCCGAGGTCAAGCGCCGCATCATGCTGGGCACGTACGCGCTGTCGAGCGGTTACTACGACGCGTACTACGGCTCCGCGCAGAAGGTCCGCACGCTCATCAAGCAGGACTTCGACAAGGCCTTCGAGCAGGTCGACGTGATCGTCTCCCCGACGACCCCGACCACCGCCTTCCCGATCGGCGAGCGCGCCGACGACCCGATGGCGATGTACCTCGCGGACCTGTGCACCATCCCGACCAACCTGGCGGGCAACGCGGCCATGTCCCTGCCCTGCGGTCTCGCCCCGGAGGACAACCTCCCGGTCGGCCTGCAGATCATCGCCCCGGTGATGAAGGACGAGCGCCTGTACAAGGTGGGCGCGGCCGTCGAGGCCGCCTTCGTGGAAAAGTGGGGGCACCCGCTCCTGGAGGAGGCTCCGTCGCTGTGAGTGCACTGAACAAGGCCAAGGGCTTCAAGAAGTCCAAGTCCGGCACCTACCTGACCATGGCCACGACCGCGTTCGGCGCGTTCGGCGTCGCCAAGCAGATCAAGAAGGCCCGCGCCGAGAGCGACACGCTCCGGCTCATCGACGCCACCGTGTCCGCCGTCGCGATCGTCACCGGCCTCGCCGTCCTCTACCGCGAGCTGAAGCGGCTGGGCGACGACGACGTCCTGCTGGGCTGAGAGGGAAGTTTTCACCGTGACCACCACGACCGACCTGGTGTCGTACGAGGACGCGCTGGCGTCGTACGACCCCGTCATGGGCCTTGAGGTCCATGTCGAACTCGGCACCAAGACCAAGATGTTCTGCGGCTGCTCGACCGCGCTCGGCGCCGACCCGAACACCCAGACCTGCCCGGTCTGCCTCGGCCTGCCCGGCGCGCTCCCGGTCGTCAACGCGACCGGCGTGGAGTCCGCCATCAGGATCGGCCTCGCGCTGAACTGCGAGATCGCCGAGTGGTGCCGCTTCGCCCGGAAGAACTACTTCTATCCGGACATGCCGAAGAACTTCCAGACCTCCCAGTACGACGAGCCGATCGCCTTCAACGGCTACCTCGACGTGCAGCTGGAGGACGGCGAGGTCTTCCGCGTGGAGATCGAGCGCGCCCACATGGAGGAGGACACCGGCAAGTCGACGCACGTCGGCGGCGCCACCGGCCGTATCCACGGCGCGTCCCACTCCCTGCTGGACTACAACCGCGCCGGCATCCCCCTCATCGAGATCGTCACCAAGCCGATCACCGGTGCGGGCGAGCGCGCCCCCGAGGTGGCGAAGGCGTACGTCCGCGAGCTGCGTGAGCTGATCCGCGCGCTCGGCGTGTCCGAGGCCCGCATGGAGATGGGCCAGATGCGCTGCGACGTGAACCTGTCGCTGATGCCGAAGGGCGCCGACAAGTTCGGCACCCGCAGCGAGACGAAGAACGTCAACTCGCTGCGTTCGGTGGAGCGTGCGGCCCGCTACGAGATCCAGCGGCACGCGGCCGTGCTCTCGTCCGGCGGCACGATCGTGCAGGAGACCCGCCATTTCCACGAGGACACCGGCTCCACCACCTCGGGCCGGGTGAAGGAGGAGGCCGAGGACTACCGGTACTTCCCCGAGCCCGACCTGGTCCCGGTCGCGCCCTCGCGCGAGTGGGTCGAGGAGATCCGCGCGGCCCTGCCCGAGCTGCCGCTGGTGCGCCGTAACCGGCTGCGCGAGGAGTGGGGCATCTCCGGCACGGACATGCAGGCCATCCTCAACGCGGGCGCGCTGGACCTGATCGTCGCGACGATCGAGGCCGGCGCGGACGCCGCGTCCGCCCGCAAGTGGTGGATGGGCGAGCTGGCCCGCAGCGCCAACGAGTCCGGCAAGGCGCTGGACGAGCTGGCGATCACCCCGGCCCAGGTGGCCCGGGTGACCGAGCTGGTGGCGTCCGGCGACCTCAACGACAAGCTGGCCCGCCAGGTCATCGAGGGCGTCCTCGCGGGCGAGGGCACCCCGGACGACGTCGTCGAGAAGCGCGGCCTGAAGGTCGTCTCCGACGAGGGCGCGCTGACCGCCGCCGTCGACGAGGCCATCGCCGCCAACCCGGGCGTCGCGGAGAAGATCCGCGGCGGCAAGGTGGCCGCGGCCGGCGCCCTGGTCGGCGCGGTCATGAAGGCCACCCGCGGCCAGGCCGACGCGGCCCGCGTCAAGGAGCTGATCCTGCAGAAGCTGGGCGTCAGCGAGGGCTGACCCGCCCTGAGTCCGCCGGAGGGGACGCGCCGTTCGCGGTGCGTCCCCTCCGGCCTGTCACGGGCGCCGGCCCACGACCCGTACGAACCCCAGCGTCCGTCCCTCGTCGGCGCGCAGCAGCTCCACCGAGTCCCGCGCCAGCCCCCGCATGAACTCGCTGGAGCTCTCCTCGGCGCACACCTCGGCCCACAGCAGCCACTCCCGCCAGCCGTCCTCCAGCCAGTCGGCCGCCTCCACGGTCACGGCCCCGCCGCGCGTCCAGTGGCGCCGCCACCAGGCCGCGGAGTGGAAGCACCAGAACGCGGGCTCCCAGTGCGGCTTCAGATGCTCCGGCGGCTCCACGCCGTCGATCTCCTCCCGCAGCGCCGGTACGACGACCCCGATCCGCCCGCCCGGCTTCAGCAGCCGGGTCAGGGACGGCAGATAGAGGTCGTCGGTGCCGAAGTACTGGTAGGCGTCGATGGAGACGATCGCGTCGAAGGACGCCTCCCCGAACGGCAGGTCGTGTGCCTCGGCGTACACCGGCAGTACCCGGTCGGCGACGCCCGCCTCGGCGAGCCGTGCCGCGTTCTCGTCCGGCTTCACCCACAGGTCGGCGGCGGTGACCTGGACGCCGTACTCCCGGGCGAGGAAGACCGAGGTCATCGCCCGCCCGCAGCCCAGGTCGAGGACGCGCGCGCCCGGCGGGAGGTCGGCGAGGCCCAGGGCGGGGGCGAGCCATTCCAGCAGCCACAGCGCGTGCGGGCCCATCTGGTTCTCGATCGTCCAGCGCACGTCGTAGCGGGCGCTGCGCGGGTAGCGGGGGAGGGAGAGGCGCTCTGCGAGATCGGTCATGCGGCCCTGCCTAGCAGCCGGCCCGAGGCCCCGCACCTGATTAACCCGCCCGAGGCGCTACGCTCCCGCGGCATGAGTGGACGAGCCGATTCCGATACCGACCCCGAGATAGTCCCCGAGGGCGAGGAGCGGGCCGAGGACGCGCGGCGGGCCCGCTGGACGGCCGCCGGCACCGGCGCTCTGCTGGCGCTCGCGGGGCTGGCCGCGGCCCTGCTCAGACTGGCCGGCGCCGCGCCCGCCCTGGTGCCCGCCGCGTACGCCGCCGGCGGCGCGGTGTGCGCCTGCGGTGCCCTCCTCGGCTCGCGCGGCCGCACCCGGCGCGCGCTGTGGCTGCTGATCGCCGGAGTGATGGTGATGGCACTCGGAGACCAGTTCGACTGAGCGACAGAGTTCACCTGATTGTCCTGTGAGCTGCCTCCCAGTCCTGTGAATAAGCCCACGAATGCGGCAAACGATCACTTCTGCCTGCAAGAGTGTTCTTCGCATTGCTCATGCGTTCTTTGCGGGCCGTTCACCTCATGAACGACTGTTCCCGACCAAAGATCCACCATCAGTCATACCGGGAGCACGTTCGTGGCAGCCCTTGCACGCTGGTGTGTACAACGCCGCCTCGTCGCCGTACTGCTCTGGCTCCTCGCCTTCGGCGGGGTGGCCGCGGCCGCCGCCGTCACCGGCTCCGCCTACAGCAACGACTACGAGGTCCCCGGAACCGAGTCCGGCCGCGCCACCCAGCTGCTCCAGGAGGGCTTCCCGGGCCTCGGCGGCGACAGCGACACCGTCGTCTGGCACACCGCCTCCGGCACCGTCCGCGCCGCCGACGTCGAGCAGACCATGTCCCGCGCCCTGGACCGGATCGCCGACCTGCCGGGCGTCGCCTCGGTGAGCGGGCCGTACGCCGGCAAGGGCGACGCGAGCCGCATCAGCGAGGACGGGCACACCGCGTACGCCACCGTCACCTTCGACGACTCCGCCGAGAACATCACCGCGGGCGAGGCCCGGGCCGTCGTCGACACCGCCAAGGCGGCCGAGGGCGACGGGCTCCAGGTGGAGCTGGGCGGCAGCGCCATCGCGCTCACCGAGCCGGCCGGCGGCCACCTCGCCGAGATCGTCGGCGTGGTCGTCGCCGCGGTCGTGCTGTTCCTCGCCTTCGGCTCGCTCGCCGCGTCCCTGCTGCCCATCGCCACCGCGCTGGTCGGCGTCGGCACCGCCTACGCCGGGATCGCGCTGCTCGGGCACGCCATGACCGTCGCCGACTTCGCGCCCATGCTGGGCCTGCTGATCGGACTCGGCGTCGGCATCGACTACGCCCTGTTCATCGTCACCCGGCACCGGCGCGGACTGAAACGCGGGCTGAGCGTCACCGAGGCCGCCACCAACGCCGTCGCCACCACCGGACGCGCCGTCGTCTTCGCGGGTGCGACCGTCTGCATCGCCCTCCTCGGCATGCTGATCCTCCGGCTGAGCTTCCTCAACGGCGTCGCCGTGGCCGCCTCGCTGACCGTGGTCCTCACCGTCGCCGCCTCCGTGACCCTGCTGCCCGCCCTGCTCTCCTTCCTCGGCATGCGCGCGCTCAGCCGCCGCGAGCGGCGCCGGCTGGCCGAGCACGGACCCGAGCCGGAGGTGCCGACCGGGCTCGCCGCCCGCTGGTCCGCGTTCGTCGAACGCCACCCCAAGCTGCTCGGCTCGCTCGCGCTCGGCGTCGTCACCCTCCTCGCGCTGCCCACGCTCTCCCTCCACCTGGGCACCTCCGACCAGGGCAACGGCCCGACCACCGCCACCACCCGGCAGGCCTACGACCTGCTCGCCGACGGCTTCGGACCCGGCGTCAACGGGCCGCTCACGCTGGTGACGCGCGTAGACGGCGCCGAGGACCGGCTCGCCCTGGACAACCTCGACACCTCCCTGCGCGCCACCGAGGGCGTCGCCGCCGTTACCCCGGTCACCTACAACTCCGGCGGCACGACCGCGTACCTCGGCGTCGTCCCCGAGTCGGCCCCGCAGTCCCGCGCCACCAGCGACCTCGTCGACCGGCTGCGCACCGAGGTGCTGCCCCGCGCCGAGTCCGGCACCTCCCTCGACGTGCACGTCGGCGGCGTGACCGCGTCCTACGACGACTTCGCCGAGGTGATCGTCGGCAAGCTGCCGGTCTTCGTCGGCGTCGTGATCGGGCTCGGCTGCGTACTGCTGCTGCTCGCCTTCCGGTCCGTCGGCATCCCGCTGAAGGCCGCCGCCATGAACGTGGCCGCCGTCGCCGCCGCCTTCGGCGTCGTCGTCGCGATCTTCCAGTGGGGCTGGGGCAGCGAACTCCTCGGCCTCGGCCGCGCCGGGCCCATCGAGCCCTTCCTCCCCGTGATCATGGTCTCGGTCCTCTTCGGCCTCTCCATGGACTACCAGGTCTTCCTGGTCAGCCGGATGTACGAGGAGTGGCTGGAAACGGGCGACAACCGGCGCGCGGTGCGCGTCGGCCTCGCCGAGACCAGCCGCGTGATCAACTCCGCGGCGGTCATCATGATCTCCGTCTTCCTCGCCTTCGTGCTCAGCGGCGACCGCGTCATCGCCATGTTCGGCATCGCGCTGGCCGCCGCCGTCGCCCTGGACGCCTTCGTCCTGCGCACCCTGCTCGTCCCCGCCCTGATGCACCTCCTCGGCGGCGCCAACTGGTGGCTGCCGCGCGGCCTGGACCGCGTCCTGCCCCGCATCAGCATCGAGCCGCCCGAGTGCCGCGCCGCCGCCCATGAGAGGCTCACGGACGCAGTGGAGGAGATGGAGAAGGAGCGGCAGCGGGATGTACGCGATATCGCTGGGTGACGACGGCGCCGAACTGCGCCCGCTGGAGCCCTGGCACGCCGAGGAGTTCCTCGCCCACCTGGACCGCGGGCGGGATTTCATCAACCAGTACGTGCCCTTCGGCTCCCAGGTCACCGACCTCGACGCCGCCCGCGAGGCCCTGAAGCGGTACGCCGGGATGCGCGCCGCCGACACCGCCTGCCACCACGGCATCTGGCAGGACGGCAAGCTCGTCGGCGGGGTCCTCGCGCTGAACGTCGACGCGGCGGCCGGCACCTGCGAGGTCGGCTGCTGGCTGGAGCCCGCCGCCACCGGACGCGGGCTGATCACCCGCGCGATGCGGCACCTCATCGACTGGGCCGTCGAGGAACGCGGCATCCACCGCATCGAGTGGGTCGCCGCCTCCGGCAACGTACCCAGCCTCAACGTGGCCCGCCGGCTCGGCATGACCTGCGACGGCGTGCGCCGCGAGGCCCACCTCCACCACGGCGTACGGCACGACCTTGAGGTGTGGTCGCTGCTCGCCCCGGAGTGGCGGGCGGCACGCGCGCGTACCGCCCACAACGATCATTAAGGGACCTCTCAGACTCGCTCCGTACGGTGCGGGGCATGGCAACGAAGACTGAGGACCAGGCCGCGGACACCCCGGCCGCCGGGACGACCGCGGACGAGGGCACGACAGAGGAGGAGACGGCCGCCGAGGAGGCCGCGCCGGAGCAGGCGGGCACCGGGGAGGCGGCCGCCGAGGAGCCGGAAGGCCACGACGAGACCCCCGCCGGCCAGGACGGCCCCTCGGGCGTCGGCCAGGGCGCCGGTGCCGTCGTCGCCGCCGCGCTCGGCCTCGTCTCGCTCACCGGCAGCTGGATCGGCACCGTCGCCTCCGCGCGCGAGTCGCTCATCGGCCAGCTGCAGACCTCCTCGTCCTCCAGCGTCGCCACGATGGTCAAGGAGGGCTACGGCGACGCCTGGCACGCCAACGCCCTGTGGGCCGGACTGTTCGCGCTGCTCGCCCTGGTCACCGGCGTGGTCGTCCTCGCCCGGCCCGCGTTCGGCGCGCCCGGCAGGCCGCAGGCCCCCTGGATCAAGTCGGTCGCCTGGGCGGGCGTCGCACTCGGCGTCCTCGGCCTGCTCCTGGCCGTCCTGAAGTACACCGACGTCCTGCTCGGACTGCCGTCCGCCTAGACACGCCTAGGCACCCCCTAAGGACCTCAGGCGGGCCTAAGGCCCGTCACCCGCGTCTAAGGCCCCGCACGCGGGCCCAAGATGCGGAGGTCTCCCGATGTGGCGGACCCCCCTGGGAGACGAGAGTTGAGGCATCGCGAAAGACGCGGTACCTCAACCGGATCCCAGGGGGAACCATGTACGAGTACGAGATCCAGCAGGCCCGTTCCGCCGAGCTGCTGCGCAAGGCCGAGCACGAGCGGCTGGTCCGCGAGGCCGTCCGCACCCGGCGCGAGGCCCGCCGCGCAGCACAGGAACGGACCGCCGGAACCGAGTCGCATACCGACCGGCCCCGGCGGCGCTGGTCCACCCGCGCCGCGTGAGCGCGCCGCCGGCGCCGCCGGGGCTGTGGAAAACCCCTGCCGCGCTGTCAGCGCCCCATGCGATGCTCGGGACCGTGGAGATCAGTTCCGTCAGTCCCGTGTTCGTCGGCCGCACCGACGAGTTGGACGTCCTGCACGACGCGCTCGCCCGCGCACACGCGGGCGAGCCGCAGGCGTTGCTCATCGGCGGCGAGGCCGGCGTCGGCAAGACCCGGCTCATCGAGGAGTTCACCGCGGCCGCCGGCCGCGCGGGCGCCGTCGTCGCGGTCGGCGGCTGCGTCGAGATCGGCGCCGACGGACTGCCCTTCGCCCCGTTCTCCACCGCCCTGCGCACCCTGTACCGCGAGCTGCCCGCCGAGCTCTGCGCGGCGGCCGCAGGACAGGAGGAGGAACTGGCCCGGCTGCTCCCGGAGCTGGGGGAGACCGGCAGCGGAGGCCATGACGAGGAGGGCGTGGCCCGCCTGTTCGAGCTGACCGCCCGCCTGCTGGAGCGCGTCGCCGCCGAGCGCACGGTCGTCCTCGCCCTGGAGGACCTGCACTGGGCCGACGCCTCCACCCGCCACCTGCTGTCCTACCTCTTCCGCACCCTGCGCGCCGGCCGCCTCGTCGTCCTCGCCACCTACCGCTCCGACGACATCCACCGCCGGCACCCGATGCGCCCCCTGCTCGCCGAGCTGGACCGGCTGCGCACCGTGCGCCGCCTGGACCTGGCCCGCTTCAGCCGCGACGAGGTCGGCCGCCAGATCGCCGGCATCCTCGCCGCCGAACCCGACCCCGCCCAGGTCGACGACATCTTCCAGCGCTCCGACGGCAACGCCTTCTTCGTCGAGGAACTCGCCGTCGCCGCCGCCGAGGGCTGCCGCACCGGTCTCACCGACACCCTCCGCGACCTGCTGCTGGTCCGCGTCGAAGCGCTGCCCGAGAGCGCCCAGAAGGTCGCCCGCATCGTCGCCGAGGGCGGCTCCACCGTCGAGTACCGGCTGCTGGCCGCCGTCGCCCGGCTCGCCGAGGACGACCTCATCGAGGCGCTGCGGGCCGCCGTCAACGCCAACATCCTCATCGCCGCGCCCTCCGGCGACGGCTACCGCTTCCGCCACTCCCTGGTCCGCGAGGCCGTCGGCGACGATCTGCTGCCCGGCGAGCGCTCCCGCCTCAACCGCCGCTACGCCGAGGCCCTGGAGACCGACCCGACGCTGGTCCCCGCCGACCAGCGCGCCATGCGCCTGGCCACGTACTGGTACCACGCGCACGACCCGGCCAAGGCCCTGCCCGCCGTCCTCGACGCCTCCGTGCAGGCCCGCGCCCGGCACGCCTACAGCGAGCAACTCCACCTGCTGGAGCGGGCGATGGAGCTGTGGGACGCCGCCCCCGAGGAGGTCAGGGCCGGGCTCCGGCTGGCCGGGTACGCCGAGGCGTACCCGGAGTGCGGCTGCGACCCCGCCACCACACCGCTGCGCTTCCTCGACCTCATGGCGGAGGCCGCCTGCGCGGGCCGCTTCGGCGGCGAACGCGAACGCGCCCTGAAGATCACCAAGAAGGCGCTGCGGCTCCTGGAGGACGAGCACGACCCCCTGCGCGCCGCCTGGTTCTGGATCCAGCGGTCCCGGCTGGTGCAGTCCCTCGCCCGGGGCGACGGACGGCAGGAACTGGCCACCGCCCAGGAGCTGGTGCGCGGCCTGCCGCCGTCCCGGGTGCACGCCGAGGTGCTCACCAACGTCGCCAACTGGTCGATGCTGCACGAGCCCGGCCCCGACGCCCTCGCCGCCGCCGAACAGGCCGTGAGCTACGCCCGCATGGTCTCGGCCCGCGAGACCGAGCTGAACGCGCGCCTGACCCTGGGCGCCCTCACCGTCGGCGCCGGCGACATCGAGGCGGGGCTCGCGCTGATGGAGGAGGTCAGACAGCAGGCGGTGGCGGAGGGACACGCCTTCGAAGCGGGCCGCGCCTATGTGAACCTGCCCAACGACCTGGAGAGCGTGGGCCGTTCCCGGGAAGCGGTGCGGATCCTGACCGAAGGCGTGACCTACACCCGGCGCTTCGGGCTGCTGGACTCCGAGGCCTGGGTGTGGGGCAACCTCGCCGAGTCCCGGTTCTCGCTGGGCTGCTGGGACGAGGCCACCGAGGCCGCCGCCGCCGCGCTGCGCCGCGGACAGAGCACCAAACCCAAGGGCTGCGGCGCGATGTGCCTCGCGCTGCTCGCCCTGGGCCGCGGCGACCTCGCCGAGGCGAGCCGCCAACTGGCCGCCGCACACGCCTTCTTCGGCACCCACGACCCGATGCCCCAGCAGTGGATCGTCCTCGCCCACGTCGGCCTGTGCATCGCCGCCGCCGAGGGCCGTCACACCGACGCCCGCGCCGAACTCGCCGCCGCCCTGGACGCCGGCGTCCCGCCGGGCACCCACCGGTACGGCTGGCCGCTGCTGCTGGCCGCCGCCACCGCCGAGGCCGACGCCCGGGCCCTGCCCGCCGCGCTGCCGGGCCGCGAGGAGGCCCTCGACCGCATCGCCGCCGCGCTGAAGCGGCTCACCACCGACGCACCCGTCTGGCACGCCCACGAGGCCTGGGTCCGCGCCGAGCTGCTGCGCGCCGAGGGCCGGGACACCACCGCCGTCTGGTCGGACGTGGTCACCGCCTTCGAACCACTGGAGCGGCCCTACGACCTCGCCCGGGTCCGCCACCGCCTGGCCGTCGCGCTGCTGGCCGACGGCGGCGACGACGAGCGCGCCCGCGCCACCGAGCTGCTGCGCCTCGCCCACGCCGTCGCCGGCCACCTCGGCGCCCGGCCGCTGGCCGACGCCGTCGCCCGCGTCGCCCAGCGGGCCCGGCTCCCCCTCACCGCCGCGGCCTGCCCCGAGCCGTCCGCCGACCCGGTGGAGTCGCTCGGCCTGACCAGCCGGGAGCACGACGTGCTGCGCCTGGTCGCCGCGGGCCGCACCAACCGCCAGATAGCCGAGGAACTGTTCATCTCCCCGAAGACCGCCAGCGTCCACGTCTCCAACATCCTCGCCAAGCTCGGCGTGGCGGGCCGCGGCGAGGCGGCGGCGGTGGCGCACCGGCTGGGCCTGTTCCCGGCCGAATCTCTCCCGGTGCGCGCCACGGGGTGAGCCGTACGCTGTAAGAGACCTGCGACCCGGGAGGAACCGTGTTCAACGTCTTCGAGGAACTGTTCGCTCCCGGCCGCAAGCACACCCGCGACGAGGAGAAGCGGCTGGCGCTGACCCGGGAGGACGTCGGCGACGGGGACCCGGGGCGCGGCCCGATAGACCTGGCGTCGGGGAAGGTCACCATACGGCTGCCGGAGCCGTCGGACGACGACCCCGGCGCGTAGTCCGGCAGCGGGCTCAGCTCACCCGGAGTTCCAGGATCCGGTCGTCGCCGTCCTTCGGGTGGCCGCGTCCGTCGGTGTTGCTGGTCGTCACCCACAGCTTGTCCCCGCCCGCCGCGACGACCGTGCGCAGCCGGCCGTACGCGCCGTCCAGGAAGGCCTGCGGGGCGGCCGAGGCCTCGGTGCCCTTCAGCGGGATGCGCCACAGCCGCTGTCCGCGCAGCCCCGCCATCCAGATCGAGCCCTCGGCCCAGGCGATGCCGCTGGGGGAGGCCTCGTCGGTGTGCCACTGCGCGAGGGGGTCGTGGAAGCCGTCCTTGCCGGACCTGCCCTCCGCCTCCGGCCAGCCGTAGTTGTCGCCCGGCTTGATCGCGTTCAGCTCGTCCCAGGTGTCCTGGCCGAACTCGGAGGCGAACAGCCGCTGCTTGTCGTCCCAGGCCAGGCCCTGCACATTGCGGTGGCCCCAGGAGTAGACGGGGGAGTCCGGGAAGGGGTCGCCAGGGGCCGGTTCGCCCTCCGGGGTCAGGCGGAGGATCTTGCCGCCCAGGGACTCCTTGTCCTGGGCGAGACCGCGCTGCCCGCTCTCGCCCGTGCCCACGTAGAGCATGCCGTCGGGGCCGAAGGCGATCCGGCCGCCGTTGTGGATGAAGCCCTTCGGGATGCCCTTGAAGACGGTGTCGGGCGCGCCGAGCTGCTCACCGGCGGGCTTCTTCGCGTCGTAGAGCATGCGCACGACGCGGTTGTCGGAGGCCGAGGTGAAGTAGGCGTAGATCATGTGGTCGGACGCGTAGTCCGGGGAGAGCGCGATGCCGAGCAGGCCGCCCTCGCCCTCCGGGGAGACCCCCGGCACCTCGCCCAGCACGGTCTTGCGGCCGGTCCCGGTGTCGACGCGGGTGATCGTCGCCCGGTCCCGGGAGGCCACCAGCAGGCCGCCGTCGGGCAGCGGGGCCAGCCCCCACGGCGTGTTCAGGCCGGTGGCGACGGTCCGCAGCACCTTCACCGAGCCCTTGGCGGGCGGCGTCGGCTCGGCCGCCGCGGAACCGGTCGGCGAGGCCTGCGCGCTCGTACGGCCCGGGGAGGCGGCCGCGCCGCCCGGGGACCCTCCGCCGTCCCCGGAACAGCCCGCCGTGAGCAGGAGCGCGGCAGCGGCCAGCAGGGCCGGGACAGCTCGACGTCGCACGATCATGGTCCCCCTTCGAGACGCGGCTTCTCCCTGTCATACACCGCGCGCGCCTCACAGGTTCCCGATCACCCCGACCCGATGCCGGGAGGGGCCGTCGGACGGTCCGCCGCGGTCAGTCCCAGGACCCCTGCGCCGCCGGCAGCGCCGCCACCTCCGCCAGGTCCTCGGCCGTGAGCCGCAGCCCGGCCGCGCCCGCGTTCTCCGTCACCCACCGCTCCCGCTTGGCGCCCGGCACCGGCACCACGTGCCGACCCTGCGCCAGCACCCAGGCCAGCGCCACCTGCGCGGGCGTGACGTGCGGCCCGTGCCGGGCGGCGATCCGCCGCAGCCCGGCCACGATCGGCTGGTTGGCGGCCATCATCTCGGCCGTGAACCGCGGATGCCGGGCCCGCATGTCGTCCGGCTCGAACCCCTCGCCCGGGGTGAGCGTGCCGGTCAGGAAGCCGTTGCCGAGCGGCATCGCCGCCAGGAACCCGATGCCGCGCTCCGCGCACCACGGCAGCAGCTCCCGCACCGCCTCCGGCGACCACACCGACAGCTCGGCCTGCACCGCGCTCACCGGGAAGACCTGCTGCACCCGGCGCAGCTGCCGCAGGGTCGCGTCGTACAGGCCGCCGCCCGGGCGGCGGCCCCCGCGCACCCCGACCGCGCACAGCCCCAGCGCCCGCACCTTGCCCGCCCGCACCAGCTCCGCCATCGCCCCCCAGGTCTCCTCCACGGGTACCTCGGGATCGGCGCGGTGCAGCTGGTACAGGTCGATGACGTCGGTCTGGAGCCGGCGCAGCGAGGCGTCGCAGGCCCGCCTCACATAGCCGGGGCGGCCGTTGGCCACGATGTGCTGCTCGCCGACGAGCAGGCCGACCTTGGTCGACACGAACGCGTCCGCGCGGCGCTCCTTCAACACGCGCCCCAGCAGCAGCTCATTGGTGAACGGGCCGTACATGTCGGCCGTGTCCAGCAGCGTCGAGCCCAGATCCAGCGCCCGGTTGACCGCCCTCAGCGACTCCTCGCCCCGCTGCCGGGACGCGCTGTAGGCCCAGCTCATCGGCATGCACCCGAGTCCGACGGCCCCCACGGAGAGTGCCGTCGCGCCGATCGTCCTGCGCTCCACCTGCTCGTGACCCTCCCTCTCGTGGCACCCAACCTAACCTCTGGGCTGTCCGGGCCCTGACATAGCCTCCTGACATGACTGCTGACGTGTGGCTGCCCATCCCCGCGGACGAGATCGAAGGGCTCCCCGAGGGGCCGAACTACCGGTTCTGGAACGGCGGGCCGGACTTCCCCGCCGACCCCGCGGACTGCGCGTACTACGTGGTGCCGTACATGAAGCCGTCCGACGTCGGCGTGCGGCCGCTGCCGCGGATGACCTCCGTCGAGGTCGTGCAGACCCTGTCCGCCGGCATCGACCACGTGCAGCCGGGCCTGAAGCACCTGCGGCCCGGGGTGCGGCTGTGCAACGCGCGCGGTGTGCACGAGGCCAGCACCGCCGAGCTGACGCTGACCCTGATCCTCGCCTCGCTGCGCGGAATCCCCGACTTCGTCCGCGCCCAGGACCGCGGCGCCTGGCTCGGCGGCTTCCGGCCCGCCCTCGCCGACAAGACCGTCCTCATCGTCGGCTACGGCTCGATCGGCGCCGCCATCGAGGACCGGCTCGCGCCCTTCGAGCTCGCGCGGGTGGCGCGCGTCGCGCGCTCCGCGCGCACGACGGCGCGCGGCCCCGTGCATCCGCTCACCGATCTGCCCGCACTGCTGCCCGAGGCGGACGTCGTCGTCCTCTCCACGCCGCTGACCGACGCCACCCGGGGCCTCGTGGACGGCGCCTTCCTGGCCCGCATGAAGGACGGCGCCCTGCTGGTCAACGTCGCCCGCGGGCCCGTCGTCGACACGAAAGCGCTGCTGGCCGAGGTGGAGACCGGCCGGATCACCGCCGCCCTCGACGTCACCGACCCCGAGCCGCTGCCCGCCGACCACCCCCTGTGGCGCGCCCCGGGCGTGCTCGTCACCCCCCACGTCGGCGGCCCCACCTCCGCCTTCATGCCGCGCGCCAAACGGCTCCTGGTGGACCAGTTGACGCGCTTCGTGAACCGCGAGCCGCTGCGCAACGTGATCCTCACGACGGGCGCCTGACCCGCCGCGCCGTCGCCGCGCGTACCCTCCGCAGTCCTGGGAACGCGGTCCGTGCCCACGTTCCCGCTGGTCGTCACGGAGCGTAGAGAAGCTATGTCCCTGAGTGACGAGACTGGTGTATCGTCCCGACAGGGGATGCGCCGCGCACCGTTCGGCGCCGGGGACGGACATTTCAGACTTGTGAGGGGGGCGACGGGCGATGCACGGCCTATGGACGAACGATCCGACGCGGCAGGGCAGCCGGCGGCGACCCTGGCGCACGGCCGCGCGCAGACGCGGTCACCACGCCGATCACAGGGAGTACCGCAGCCATCCGCATCGGCACAGCGGCCGGCCGACCCCGCACCGCCGGCCGACCGGCCGCCGCAGGCATGCGCACCCAGTGCACCGCACCCCCCGGGACCGGGGGGCGGCGGCGCGGACCGGGAGGGAACGGTGAACTCGCCGCCGCCTCCCGTGACCGCCTTCGGGTCGACGCTGCGCCCGCAGCCGTCCGCGCACGTGCCCCTGCCCCGCCCGCCGGCCCCCGCCACCGGGGGGAACATGGTCCACCAGATGCTGCTGGCCCTGGTGTGCGGGGGATACGCCGTCGGCTCCGCGCTCGGCTGGGGATCGAGCGAACTCGCCCTGATCATGGGCGACTTCGGACTGGCCGGGGCCGCCGGCACCGCCGCCGTCTCCTGCCTGCTGTACGCGCGCTCCCGCCGCGTCCGGTTCCGGGCCGCCTGGATGCTCTTCGCCCTCTCCTCGGCGATGGCCGCCCTCGGCAACGGCGTCTGGGGGTGGTACGAGGTCGTGCTCGACCGGCCCGTGCCCAGCCCCTCCTCCGCCGACCTGTTCTTCCTGTGCTTCGCGCCGCCCGCCATCGTGGGACTGCTCGTGCTCGCCAAGCGGCCCATGACCAAGGCCGGCTGGATCTGCCTCGCGCTGGACGCCTGGCTGATCGCGGGCTCGCTGCTCACCCTGGCCTGGAGTCTCGCGCTCGCCCAGGCCGCCCGGTCCGACGGTCCGAGCGTCGCGCACGTCGCGCTGTCGCTGGCGTATCCGCTGCTCGACATCGCCCTCGTCAGCATGGTGCTGGTGCTGCACTTCCGCCGCTCGGCGGTGAACCGCAAGGCCGTCAACACGGCGATCGGCGCGCTCGCCCTGACGGTGATGTGCGACGCGATGTTCACCTCGCCGCTGCTGCACAACAACTACCGCTCCGGCCAGCTCCTCGACGCGGGCTGGTTCGCCGGTTCCCTGCTCCTCGCCTACGCCCCCTGGGCCGCCCGCCACACGCGCGACGGCGAGGGCCACACCCGCGTCGTCCACGAGCACCTGCCCGGCCGCCGCACACCCGGCCGGCCCCCGGCGGCACCCCAGCCGGGCGGCGAGCAGGGGCGGTATCCGGCCACCCGGCCCATCACCGGCTCCCTCGCCGCGCTCACGCCGTACCTCGCCGCCGCGGTGTGCACCCTGGGGATCCTCTACAACGTCCTCAACGGCCACAGCGTCTCCCGCGTGGTCCTGCTGACCGGCGGCACCGTCGTGCTCGCCCTCGTGGCCCGCCAGGGCATCATGCTGCTCGACAACATGACCCTCACCCAGGAACTCGCGCAGAAGGAGAACCACTTCCGCTCCCTGGTACAGGGCTCCAGCGACGTCATCATGATCGCCGCGCCCAACGGCATCCTGCGGTACGTCTCCCCGGCCGCCGCCGGGGTCTACGGCCGCCCCGCGGAGGACCTGGTGGGCACGGAACTGGCCAACCTCATCCACCCGGAGGACCTGGGCTGCGTGGTGCACGAGATCCGCCGCTTCCTCGCCGCCAGCCCCCAGGAGGAACCCACCACCCGCATCGAGTGCCGCTTCCGCTCCGGCGAGGGAGGCTGGCTGAACGTCGAGTCGACCGTCAACCGCCACCACGGCGGCCTGATCTTCAACAGCCGGGACGTCACCGAGCGCGTGCGCCTGCAGGCACAGCTCCAGCACAACGCCGAGCACGACCCGCTCACCGACCTGCCCAACCGCGCCCTGTTCACCACCCGCGTCCAGCAGGCGCTGTCCGGGCGCCGCTCCTCCGACCGCGGCCTCGCGCTGCGCAACACCGCCGTGCTCTTCATCGACCTCGACGGCTTCAAGGCCGTCAACGACACCATCGGGCACCAGGCCGGCGACGAACTGCTCGTCCAGGCCGCCCGCAGACTCCAGGACGCCGTCCGGCACGGGGACACCGCGGCCCGGCTCGGCGGCGACGAGTTCGCGGCCCTGATCGCGGGCGACACCACCCGTGACCGCTCCGCCCGAGAGCGCCACATCCTGGAGCTCGCCGACCGCCTCAGGGTCACGCTCTCGCAGCCGTACGCCATCGACGGCAACGACGTCCGGGTCAACGCCTCCATCGGCGTCGCCTTCGCCGAGCCGGGTCTCGGCGCGGGGGAGCTGCTGCGCAACGCCGACCTCGCGATGTACCGGGCCAAGGCGGGCGGCAAGGGCCGCGTCGAGCTGTACAAGCCACAGATGCAGCAGGACGTCGTGCGCAAGGCCGAGCTGGCCACCCGGCTGCGGGCCGCGCTGCACGACGGCGAGTTCACGCTGCTGCACCAGCCCGTGGCGCGGCTCGTCGACGGCCGGATCACGGCCGTCGCCGCGCAGGCCCGCTGGCGCTCCTCGCAGGGCGTGCTCTTCACCCCCGCCGAGTTCCTGCGGGTGGCCGAGGACAGCGACAAGACCGCCGAGCTGGGCCGCTGGATGCTCCAGGAAGCCGTCGAGCAGGCCGCCGAGCGCCACGCCTCCGGTGTGACCGTGCCGGTCGCGGTCCGGATGCCCGCCCGGCGGCTGCTGGACCGGTCGATGCCGTTCGGCTCGATCGAGGCGCTGCTGACCCGGCACGGGCTGCCCTCCGGGTCGCTCGTGATCGAGCTGGCCGACCTCGACCCGGGGGTGCCGCTGGACGAGCTGGAGCGGCGTCTGACGGCGCTGCGGCGGCTCGGGGTCCGGATCGCCCTGGACGGCTTCGGCACCGGCTGGGCGGCCCTCACGGCGCTGCGCAGGCTCCCGCTGGACGTGCTCAAGGTCGACCGCACCCTGGTCGAGGGCGTCGTGGAGTCCGCCCGGCTGCACAAGATCACCGGCGGTCTGCTCCGGATCGCCGGCGACCTCGGCCTGCAGACCGTCGCCGAGGGCGTGGACCTGCCCGAGCAGGTCGTCGCCCTGCGCGCGATGGGCTGCACCCACGGGCAGGGCATGGCGTTCGCCGGACCGCTGGACGAGTACCGGCTGCGCAGAGCGCTCGGAACCGGCCATCTCCCGGTCCCGCACGGCCCGGCCGAACCGGCTCTCGCGGGCGGCGGATCCGGGGTGTACACCAGTGGCGTCTCGGTCGTTGTGGGAGGCGGGACGGCCCTCCGCTCACATAATGAGACTCCCGTCCCACCCACTTGACACCGGGTGCGTGCCGGGGGGAGGGTCAGTGCCATGCGCACCCGAATTCTCGTACTTGGAAAGCGCGTCGGCTGACGCTGAGCCCTGATCGCTCAGCACTCCCACCCGGCGCGCTCCCCTCGCTTGCCTTACGGCACGAGGGGTTTTTTGTTGCACCAGCAGCAGTCGTACATCGCCCAAACTTCGCAAAAACCCTCAGCATCGAGAAGAGAATGCCGATGACCGAGCAGGCCACCGGGGCCCATCATCCGCAGCCGCGGCCCCGATCCGGAGGACAGCAGCCCTCGCCCGTCGAGCACGTCACGGGTGCGCAGTCCCTCATCCGCTCTCTCGAGGAGGTCGGCGCCGACACGGTATTCGGCATTCCCGGCGGTGCCATCCTTCCCGCGTACGACCCGCTGATGGACTCGAGCCGGGTGCGCCACGTCCTGGTCCGCCACGAGCAGGGCGCCGGCCACGCGGCCACCGGCTACGCGCAGGCCACCGGCAAGGTCGGCGTCTGCATGGCCACCTCCGGCCCGGGCGCGACCAACCTGGTCACCCCGATCGCCGACGCCCACATGGACTCGGTGCCGCTCGTGGCGATCACCGGGCAGGTGGCCTCCAAGGCGATCGGCACGGACGCCTTCCAGGAGGCGGACATCGTCGGCATCACCATGCCGATCACCAAGCACAACTTCCTGGTCACCAAGGCCGAGGACATCCCGCGGGTCATCGCGCAGGCCTTCCACATCGCCTCCACCGGCCGGCCCGGCCCGGTCCTGGTCGACATCGCCAAGGACGCCCTGCAGGCGAAGACGACCTTCTCCTGGCCGCCCGTCATGGACCTGCCCGGCTACCGCCCGGTGACCAAGCCGCACGCCAAGCAGATCCGCGAGGCCGCGAAGCTCATCACCGGCGCCAAGCGGCCCGTCCTGTACGTCGGCGGCGGTGTCCTCAAGGCCCGGGCGACGGCCGAGCTGAAGGTCCTCGCCGAACTCACCGGAGCGCCCGTCACCACCACCCTGATGGCGCTCGGCGCGTTCCCCGACAGCCACCCGCTGCACGTGGGAATGCCGGGCATGCACGGTGCGGTCACCGCCGTCACCGCGCTGCAGAAGGCCGACCTGATCGTCGCCCTCGGCGCCCGCTTCGACGACCGCGTCACCGGCAAGCTGGACAGCTTCGCCCCGTACGCCAAGATCGTCCACGCCGACATCGACCCGGCGGAGATCGGCAAGAACCGCGCCGCGGACGTGCCGATCGTCGGTGACGCCCGCGAGGTCATCGCCGACCTGATCCAGGCCGTCCAGAAGGAGCACAGCGAGGGCCACAAGGGCGACTACAGCGCCTGGTGGAAGGACCTCTCCCGCTGGCGCGACACCTACCCGCTCGGCTACGACCAGCCCGAGGACGGCTCGCTGTCCCCGCAGCAGGTCATCGAGCGCATCGGGCAGCTCGCCCCCGAGGGCACGATCTTCGCCGCGGGCGTCGGCCAGCACCAGATGTGGGCCGCGCACTTCATCCAGTACGACAAGCCCGCCACCTGGCTGAACTCCGGCGGCGCCGGAACCATGGGCTACGCCGTCCCGGCCGCCATGGGCGCCAAGGCCGGCGCCCCCGGACAGACGGTCTGGGCGATCGACGGCGACGGCTGCTTCCAGATGACCAATCAGGAGCTGACCACCTGCGCCCTGAACAACATCCCGATCAAGGTCGCCGTCATCAACAACGGCGCCCTCGGGATGGTCCGCCAGTGGCAGACCCTCTTCTACAACCAGCGCTACTCCAACACCGTGCTGCACAGCGGCCCCGACGACATCAACCCGGAGGCCAGGGGCACCCGCGTCCCCGACTTCGTGAAGCTGTCGGAGGCCATGGGCTGCGTGGGCCTGCGCTGCGAGCGCCCCGAGGACCTGGACAAGGTCATCGAGGAGGCGAACTCCATCAACGACCGCCCGGTCGTCATCGACTTCATCGTCCACGAGGACGCCATGGTCTGGCCGATGGTCGCCGCCGGCACCTCCAACGACGAGATCATGGCCGCCCGGGACGTCCGCCCCGACTTCGGCGACAACGAAGACGACTGAGCGAGAGAGACGTAAAAGATCATGTCCAAGCACACGCTCTCCGTCCTGGTGGAGAACACGCCGGGCATCCTCGCCCGGATCGCCGCCCTGTTCTCCCGCCGCGGCTTCAACATCGACTCGCTCGCCGTGGGCGTCACCGAGCACCCCGACATCTCCCGCATCACCATCGTCGTGGGCGTCGAGGACCTGCCTCTCGAACAGGTCACCAAGCAGCTCAACAAGCTGGTGAACGTCCTGAAGATCGTCGAGCTGGAGCCGTCGCAGGCCGTGCAGCGCGAACTCGTCCTGGTGAAGGTCCGCGCCGACAACGAGACGCGCTCCCAGATCGTCGAGATCGTCCAGCTGTTCCGCGCCAAGACCGTCGACGTCTCCCCGGAGGCCGTGACCATCGAGGCCACCGGCAGCAGCGAGAAGCTGTCCGCCATGCTCAAGATGCTGGAGCCGTACGGCATCAAGGAGCTGGTCCAGTCCGGCACCATCGCGATCGGCCGGGGCGCCCGCTCGATCACCGACCGCTCGCTGCGCGCCCTCGACCGCAGCGCCTGACGCGGCCGTACGGGCGGCTTCCGGACGACGGGGCCGCCCGTATACCGAGACCCCGAAACCTCCCTTCCCCCCGCCGTCATACGGTGGGACGCAACACCAGCACTCCAAGGAGAGAACCCAAAGTGGCCGAGCTGTTCTACGACGCCGACGCCGACCTGTCCATCATCCAGGGCCGCAAGGTCGCGGTCATCGGTTACGGCAGCCAGGGCCACGCCCACGCGCTGTCGCTCCGTGACTCGGGTGTCGACGTGCGTGTCGGTCTGCACGAGGGCTCCAAGTCCAAGGCCAAGGCCGAGGAGCAGGGCCTGCGCGTGGTGACGCCGGCCGAGGCCGCCGCCGAGGCGGACGTCATCATGATCCTGGTGCCGGACCCGATCCAGGCCCAGGTCTACGAGGAGTCCATCGCCCCGCACCTGAAGGACGGCGACGCGCTGTTCTTCGGCCACGGCTTCAACATCCGCTTCGGCTTCATCAAGCCCCCGGCCGGCGTGGACGTCTGCATGGTCGCCCCGAAGGGCCCGGGCCACCTGGTGCGCCGTCAGTACGAGGAGGGCCGCGGCGTTCCGTGCATCGCCGCCGTCGAGCAGGACGCCTCCGGCAACGCCTTCGCGCTGGCCCTGTCGTACGCCAAGGGCATCGGCGGCACCCGCGCCGGCGTCATCAAGACGACCTTCACCGAGGAGACCGAGACCGACCTGTTCGGTGAGCAGGCCGTGCTGTGCGGTGGCACCGCCGCGCTGGTGAAGGCGGGCTTCGAGACGCTGACCGAGGCCGGCTACCAGCCGGAGATCGCCTACTTCGAGTGCCTGCACGAGCTGAAGCTGATCGTGGACCTCATGTACGAGGGCGGCCTGGAGAAGATGCGCTGGTCGATCTCCGAGACCGCCGAGTGGGGCGACTACGTCACCGGCCCGCGGATCATCACCGACGCCACCAAGGCCGAGATGAAGAAGGTCCTCGCCGAGATCCAGGACGGCACCTTCGCCCAGCAGTGGATGGACGAGTACCACGGCGGCCTGAAGAAGTACAACGAGTACAAGCAGCAGGACTCCGAGCACCTGCTGGAGACCACCGGCAAGCAGCTGCGCAAGCTGATGAGCTGGGTCGACGAGGAGGCGTAAGCCTCGCCGACAGGGGCTGGAGCGGACCGCTCCGGCCCCTGTTGTCCACCCCGTCCAGCCACGGACGGGTGATCCTTCCGTAGAGGCGAAGAACGCACGGCGTGGCGCCACTACACTGCTCAACAACAACGCGTCAGGCCCACAGCGTCGTGCGTCTTCCGCGGCTAGCCCCCTCCTCCGCCTGCGGCCGTCGGGACGGCCGTCCGCATCGCACATGTGAGGACCACGTGAGCTCGAAACCCGTCGTACTCATCGCTGAAGAGCTGTCGCCTGCGACCGTCGACGCGCTCGGCCCGGACTTCGAGATCCGGCACTGCAACGGTGCGGACCGCGCCGAACTGCTCCCCGCCATCGCCGACGTCGACGCGATCCTGATCCGCTCGGCGACCAAGGTCGACGCCGAGGCGATCGCCGCCGCGAACAAGCTGAAGGTCGTCGCACGCGCCGGCGTCGGCCTGGACAACGTCGACGTCTCCGCCGCCACCAAGGCCGGCGTGATGGTCGTCAACGCCCCCACCTCCAACATCGTGACCGCCGCCGAGCTGGCCTGCGGTCTGATCCTCGCCACCGCCCGCAACATCCCGCAGGCCAACGCCGCGCTGAAGAACGGCGAGTGGAAGCGCAGCAAGTACACGGGCGTGGAGCTGGCCGAGAAGACCCTCGGCGTCGTCGGCCTCGGCCGCATCGGCGCCCTGGTCGCCCAGCGCATGTCCGCCTTCGGCATGAAGGTCGTCGCCTACGACCCCTACGTGCAGCCCGCGCGCGCCGCGCAGATGGGCGTGAAGGTGCTGAGCCTGGACGAGCTGCTGGAGGTCTCCGACTTCATCACCGTCCACCTGCCGAAGACGCCCGAGACCCTCGGCCTCATCGGCGACGAGGCGCTGCGCAAGGTCAAGCCGAGCGTGCGCATCGTCAACGCCGCGCGCGGCGGCATCGTCGACGAGGAGGCGCTGTACTCGGCGCTGAAGGAGGGCCGGGTCGCCGGCGCCGGCCTCGACGTGTACGCCAAGGAGCCCTGCACGGACTCCCCGCTGTTCGAGTTCGACCAGGTCGTCGCCACCCCGCACCTCGGTGCGTCCACGGACGAGGCGCAGGAGAAGGCCGGTATCGCCGTCGCCAAGTCGGTGCGCCTCGCGCTCGCCGGTGAGCTGGTGCCGGACGCGGTGAACGTCCAGGGCGGCGTCATCGCCGAGGACGTCAAGCCGGGCCTGCCCCTCGCGGAGCGCCTCGGCCGTATCTTCACCGCGCTCGCGGGCGAGGTGGCCGTACGGCTGGACGTCGAGGTGTACGGCGAGATCACCCAGCACGACGTGAAGGTGCTGGAGCTGTCGGCCCTCAAGGGTGTCTTCGAGGACGTCGTCGACGAGACGGTCTCCTACGTCAACGCCCCGCTGTTCGCGCAGGAGCGCGGTGTCGAGGTCCGCCTGACCACCAGCTCCGAGTCGGCCGACCACCGCAACGTGGTCACCGTGCGCGGCACGCTCGGCACCGGCGAGGAGGTGTCGGTCTCCGGCACGCTGGCCGGCCCGAAGCACGTGCAGAAGATCGTGGCCGTCGGCGAGTACGACGTCGACCTGGCGCTCGCCGACCACATGGTGGTGCTGAAGTACGAGGACCGTCCCGGTGTCGTCGGCACCGTCGGCCGCATCCTCGGCGAGGCGGGCATCAACATCGCCGGCATGCAGGTCGCCCGCGCGGCGGCCGGCGGCGAGGCGCTGGCCGTGCTGACCGTCGACGACACGGTGAACCCTGGCGTGCTGACCGAGCTGGCGGCGGAGATCGGGGCGACGTCCGCCCGGTCCGTGAACCTGGTCTGACCCGGCTCTGAAACGCCGGGAGAGCCGAGGCCCTCGCCTCGGCTCTCCCGGCGTTCGTCGTTTCGAGGGGTGTCTCAGCGGGCGGCCGCCTCGGCCGGCTCCTCGGCCGCCGCCTCCTCCCTCACCGGCACCCCGCGCAGTGCGCGCACCGCCAGGACCGCCGCCCCCAGCAGCAGCACCGCCCCCGCGATCGCCGCGCCCTGCATACCGGCGGTGAACGCCTCCCGCGCCGCGGTCGCCAGGCCCGGGACGCGGTCGGCGACAGCCAGCGCCCCGCCCAGGGTCTCCCTGGCCACGGCGGGCGCGGACTCCGGCATCTCGTGGCGGTACACCGCCGTACCGATGGAGCCGAGGACCGCCATGCCCAGCGCGCCGCCGAACTCGCCGCCGGTCTCCATCAGCGAGGACGCGGAGCCGGCCCGTTCCACCGGCGCCGCGCTCATCGCGAGGTCGGTGATCTGGGAGATCACGGTGACGATCCCGCAGGCGAGCACCGCGCAGGCGGTCAGCACCAGCCACAGGGAGTCGGTGCCGGCGAGGGCCAGCAGCCCGTACCCGGCCGCGCCGGTCAGGAACCCGGCGCCGACGACGGTGGCCCGGCCGACGCCCCTGCGCACCAGGGCGGTGGCCGCCGGGGCCGCCATGCCGATCGGCACCGAGGGCAGCAGCGCCCACAGGGCCGCCTCCAGTGCGCTCCTGCCGAGCACCGACTGCAGGTACTGCGTGGTGAAGAAGGCCGAGCCCATCATCGCGAACGACGACACCAGGTTGAGCACGACCGCCGGGGCGAAGCCGTGGGCGCGGACCAGGGCGGGGGAGATCATCGGGGAGGCCGCGGTGCGCTGGCGGTGGACGAAGAGCGCGGCGAAGAGCAGGCCGACGGTGACCGAGACGACGTACAGCGGGTGCCAGCCCTCGGACGCGATCTCCTTCAGGCCGTAGATCACCGGGAGCACGGCGGCCAGCGACAGCGGGACGCTCGGCCAGTCGAAGCGACCGGGGCGCGGGTCCTTGGACTCCGGCAGCAGGACGGGGCCGAGGACCAGCAGCAGGACCATCGCGGGCAGGTTGACCAGGAAGACCGAGCCCCACCAGAAGAACTCGACGAGCACCCCGCTGAGCACCGAGCCGAGCGCGATGCCGGCCGTCATCACGCCGGACCACAGGCCGATCGCCTTGGCGCGCTGGCCGGCGTCGGTGAACATCGTGCGGATCAGCGCCATCGTCGACGGCATCAGGGTCGCCCCGCCGACGCCGAGGACCGCGCGGGCGGCGATCAGCGTCTCGGCGCTGTCGGCGTACGCCGCGACCAGGGAGGCGGTGCCGAAGGCGGCGGCGCCGATCAGCAGGAGCCGGCGGCGGCCGATGCGGTCGCCCAGCGATCCCATCGTCATCAGCAGGCCAGCCAGCACGAACGCGTAGATGTCGAAGATCCACAGCTGCTGGGTGCCGCTCGGCTCCAGGTCGGCGCCGATCGCCGGGATGGCGAAGTACAGCACCGAGACGTCCATCGAGACCAGCATCAGCGGCAGCATCAGCACGGCCAGGGCGGTCCATTCGCGGCGTCCGGCCCGGGAGGAGGGGTCAGAGGAGGGGAGGGGGTTCGTCATGCCGAGGACTGTACGCATGTATTAAACGACTGTCTAGAACGCTCGTATAAATCATGCGTATGGGACGGCTGTATGGATCGGCGGTAGGCTGCCCGGCATGGGACACCGTGAGGATCTGCTCGAAGGCGCCAAGCGCTGCCTGCTCCAGAAGGGCTTCCTGCGCACGACGGCGCGCGACATCGTCAAGGAGTCGGGGACCAACCTGGCCTCGATCGGCTACCACTACGGCTCGAAGGACGCGCTGCTCGTGCAGGCGTACGTGGCGCTGATCGAGGGCGTGGGGGAGAGCTTCGACCCGCGGGCGGACGCGGGCGCCGGCGTGACGTCGCCCGCCGGGTCGCTGGAGCGCTTCCAGGAGGTCTGGGCGGGCATCATCCGGGCCGTGCCCGAGTCGCGGGCGGTCTGGCTGCTCAGCTTCGAGCTGCTCTTCCAGGGCGACCGGCTGCCGGAGGTCCGCAAACTGCTGGCCGAGGCCCAGGTGGAGGGCCGCAAGGGCATCCTGTCCCTGTTCAACGGCGTACCCGAGGACGAACTGGACGCCGGGGACGTCGAGACCGAGGGCCGTTTCTACCAGACCCTGCTCAACGGCCTGATGGTCCAGTGGCTGTTCGACCCCGACTCGGCGACCGACGCCGCACAGCTCACCGAGGGGCTGCGCCGGGTGATCGAGGGCGCGACGGCACGCTGAACCCGCGGCCCCCTACAGCCGCGCCCCCTTCAGCGCCATGTGCAGCAGCAGGCGGTCCTCGCCGTCGTCCAGGTCCAGGCCCGTCAGCTGCTCCACCCGGGACAGCCGGTAGTACAGGGTCTGGCGGTGGATGCCGAGGGCCGCGGCGGTGCGGCCCGCCTGACCCGCGTGGTCGAGGTACGACTCCGCCGTGCGGGCCAGCTCCCGGTGGGCGGGGGCGAGCAGCGGGGCCACGGCCGGGTCGTGCGCGGCGGGCGCCGACAGCGCCGTCAGCAGCCGGTACGGGCCGATCCGGGACCACTCGGCGACCGGCCCGAGGCGGGGCTCGGCCAGCGCGGCCCGGGCCGCCGCCGACGCCTCCCGCCAGGAGGCGCCCAGCTCGGCCAGGCCGGTGCGGACCTCGCCGACGCCCGCCGCGCGGGCGCCCTCCCGCAGCAGCCGCGTCGCCGCCGTCAGCGCCGGGACGCGCACGTCCGTCGAGCGCAGCCGCACCAGCAGCGCCAGACACTGCCCGCCGGCACCCCACGGCACCGTGCACAGCGCGGTCGCGTGCGGCACCGTACGGGCCGACGGCGCGTCGTCGGGGTCGGCCGACGGCCACGGCGCGACGCACACCACCGTGTGCGGGCCCTCGCCGCGCGGGCCCAGCGCGGTGCGCAGCGCGGCCACCGCCGCCTCCTGCCGCCAGCCGGGCTCGGCGGTGAGCACCGCCCGGAACTCCCGGGTCAGGTCGGCGCCGTACTGCGCCTCGTCCGCGAGCAGGTCGCCGATCCGCGCCGTCACCTCCATGGCGGCGGCCAACTGGGCGTCGGTGGGGCCCGGGTCGTCGTCCAGCAGCCAGACGTAACCGAGGACGACACCCCGGTGCCGTACCGGCAGACAGATCCGGCCCCGGTACACCCCGGCCTCCGGGGTGGGCGGGATGCGGACCGGGCCGGTCGCGCGGGCGATGCCGAAGCCCTCGAACCAGGAGCGGACCGCGGCCGTGGAGCGCCGGGTGAGGATCGAGCGGGTGCGGACCGGGTCCAGGGCCGTGGGGTCGAGGTCGCCCTCGTCGTCGTACGCCCCGAAGGCGATCAGCTCGAAGTCCCGGTTCTCCAGGGTCGCCGGGGCGCCCAGCAGCTCCGAGATCTCGTCGACCAGCTCCTGGTAGTCACCCCTGTGTTCCGCCGCCACCCCGGCATTGTCCCGCATGGCCGAAGGCTTCTCATACATCTGTCTGAGATCCCGGGCACGGATGCGTGACAGCTGTCGATGGCCCAGGATCGGAGGGATCCTTAGGTTTCACGGTGGTTCTCCGTGCCGTTCCCGGACGTTGGGTTTCGGCCGTCCTGTTGCACTTTGTGGAGGTGCCCCGTGCTGGGTCCCGTGATTCTCGCCGCGTCGCGCAGCGACCGGATGCGACGCCTGATCTCGGCGGCCCCGGTGACCAAGCAGGTCGTCGACCGCTTCATCCCCGGCGAGACCGTCGACGACATCGTGCCGATCATCAAGGACCTGACGGCCAAGGGCCTGGAGCTGACGATGGACGTCGTCGGCGAGGACATCACCACCCCCGAGCAGGCCGCCGCCGCCCGCGACGCCTACCTGGAGCTGATCGGCCGGCTGAAGGACCTCGACCTCGGCGAGAGGGTCGAGATGTCCGTCAAGCTGTCCATGTTCGGCCAGGCGCTGCCCGGCGGCCACGAGCTGGCCCTCGCCAACGTCCGCCCGGTCGTCG
The DNA here is from genome assembly GCF_014656055.1 of Streptomyces griseosporeus. Classification (GTDB taxonomy): domain Bacteria; phylum Actinomycetota; class Actinomycetes; order Streptomycetales; family Streptomycetaceae; genus Streptomyces; species Streptomyces griseosporeus. The sequence continues at coordinate 233,274 of NZ_BNBR01000003.1, read as the reverse complement.
AGGCCGCCGCCGCCATCGGCACGACGGTCACCCTCGACGCGGAGGACCACACCACCCTCGACTCGATGTTCGCCATCCACGAGGAGCTGCGGAAGGACTTCCCGCAGACCGGCTGCGTCATCCAGGCCTACCTCTTCCGCACCGAGGCCGACGCTCGCGGCCTCGCGGAGTCCGGCAGCCGGGTCCGCCTCGTCAAGGGCGCCTACAAGGAGCCCGCCGAGGTCGCCTACCAGCAGAAGCACGAGATCGACAAGGCGTACGTGCGCATCCTGCGGATCCTGATGGAGGGCGAGGGCTACCCGATGATCGGGTCCCACGACCCGCGCCTGATCTCCATCGCCCAGGAGCTGGCCCGGCAGGCCGGCCGCAAGCTCGACGAGTACGAGTTCCAGATGCTGTACGGCATCCGCGGCGAGGAGCACCTGCGGCTGGCCGCCGAGGGCCACCGCATGCGCGTCTACACCGCCTACGGCACCGACTGGTACGGCTACTTCATGCGCCGTCTCGCGGAGAAGCCGGCGAACCTGCGCTTCTTCCTGCGCTCGATGGTCAGCAAGGGCTGAGCCCGCACCCGCTCGCAACACCGCTCAAGTCAAGGAGTTACGGAACCCATGGACGCTGTGACCCAGGTCCCCACCCCCGTCAACGAGCCGGTGCACGGCTACGCCCCCGGCTCGCCCGAGCGTGCCCGCCTGGAGGCCAAGCTGAAGGAGCTGGCCGACAACCCGATCGACCTGCCCTGCACCATCAACGGTGAGAAGCGCATGGGCGGCGGCGAGTCCTTCCAGGTCGTGCAGCCGCACAACCACAAGGCCGTCCTCGGCACGTACCGCAACGCCACCCAGCAGGACGCGCAGGACGCCATCGACGCGGCGCTCGCCGCCGCGCCGGCCTGGCGCGCGCTCTCCTTCGACGACCGCGCGGCGATCTTCCTGCGCGCCGCCGAGCTGCTGGCCGGGCCGTGGCGCGAGACCATGGCCGCCTCCACCATGCTGGGCCAGTCCAAGACCGCCCAGCAGGCCGAGATCGACACCCCCTGCGAGCTGGTCGACTTCTGGCGCTTCAACGTCGCCTACGCCCGCCAGCTCCTGGCCGAGCAGCCCCCGGCCAACTCCCCGGGCGTGTGGAACCGCCTGGACCACCGCCCGCTGGAGGGCTTCGTCTACGCGATCACGCCGTTCAACTTCACGGCCATCGCCGGCAACCTGCCGACCGCCCCGGCCCTCATGGGCAACGTCGTCGTCTGGAAGCCGTCCCCGACGCAGACCCACGCCGCCGTGCTGCTGATGCAGCTGCTGGAGGAGGCGGGCCTGCCCAAGGGCGTCATCAACCTGCTCACCGGTGACGGCATCGCCGTCTCCGAGGTCGCCCTGAACCACCGGGACCTCGCCGGCATCCACTTCACCGGCTCGACCAAGACCTTCCAGTACCTGTGGAAGACGGTCGGCCAGAACATCGAGAAGTACCGCTCCTACCCGCGTCTGGTCGGTGAGACCGGCGGCAAGGACTTCGTGGTCGCCCACCCGTCGGCCGACCGCGCGGTGCTGAAGACCGCGCTGACCCGCGGTGCCTTCGAGTACCAGGGCCAGAAGTGCTCGGCGACCTCCCGCGCCTACATCCCGGCGTCCATCTGGAACTCCGGCTTCAAGGAGGAGTTCGCCGCCGAGGTCGACTACCTCACCATGGGCGACGTCACCGACCTGTCGAACTTCATCGGCGCCGTCATCGACGAGCGCGCCTTCGCCAAGAACAAGGCCGCCATCGACCGCGCCAAGGCCGACCCGGCCTGCACGATCGTCGCGGGCGGCTCCTACGACGACTCGGTGGGCTACTTCGTCCGCCCGACCGTCATCGAGTGCTCCGACCCGGAGAACGAGGTGTTCACCACCGAGTACTTCGGCCCGATCCTCGCCGTGCACGTCTACGAGGACGACAAGTACGACGAGATGCTGGAGCAGATGGAGTCGGTCTCCGACTACGCCCTGACCGGCTCGGTCATCGCCAACGACCGCGCCGCCGCCGCGTACACGGCGCAGAAGCTGCGCTACGCCGCCGGCAACTTCTACATCAACGACAAGTCGACCGGCGCCGTCGTCGGCCAGCAGCCCTTCGGCGGCGGCCGCGCCTCCGGCACCAACGACAAGGCCGGCGCCCCGCAGAACCTGATGCGCTGGACCCTGACCCGCGCCATCAAGGAGACGCTGGTCCCGCCGACCGACTACACGTACCCGCACATGGGCTGACGCCCACGGCGTGCCGGACGGGCCGGGTCCCTCGCGGGGCCCGGCCCGCCGTGCTGCCGGCGCCCGGGGAACGCGCTACTCGGCCACCTCCGTGCGCTCCCACCACTCGAACACCGGGAGGTGGCCCTCCTCGGTGTCCTCGTGGCGTCCGGTCACCTTGAAGTGTTCGTAGCCGCCCTTGTGGGGGATCTTCAGTTCCGTGCCCGGAGGGGTGATCGGGACGATCCGTCGTTCCAGGTCCTCCGGTCCGCCGTGGAGCACTGCCTTCGCCGCGTGGGTCATGACGTCACCGTCCCGCTCGCTGCCGTGTCGCGATGTCCCCCCGTCCGGCAGGATCGGCCGACCGGGCCCGTGCCGCAACCGGGCTCAGGCCGTCGGCAGGTGCCGGCCGAGGAAGTCCCGCATCAGGCCGGCGATCTGCCCGGCGTGTGTCTCCAGCGCGAAATGGCCGGTCGGGAGCAGGTGCACCTCCGCCCGCGGCAGGTCCCGCAGGAAGGCGAGGGCGCCGGCCGGCACGAAGATCTCGTCGTGGGCGCCCCACACCGCCAGCAGGGGGACCCGGCTGGTGCGGAAGTACTCCTGGAAGGCCGGGTAGAGGGCGAAGTTCGCGCCGTAGTCGGAGATCAGGTCGAGCTGGATCTCCGCCTGGCCGGGGCGGGCCAGCCGGGCCGCGTCGTGCTCGTAGGCGTCCGGGCTGACCAGGTCCAGGAAATCCTCCGGTACGCCGTGCAGGTACTGCCAGGTGATGCCCTCCAGCGTGTAGATCTCCCGCACGGCCGCCTCGGTGGCCGGTGTGCGCTCCTCGATCAGCGCCCGCACCGGCGCCCAGGCCCGCTCGCCCAGGCCCTCCTCGTAGGCGTTGCCGTTCTGCGTGACGATCGCCGTGACCCGGTCGGGGTGGGCGAGCGCGAGGCGCAGGCCGATGGGGGCGCCGTAGTCCTGGATGTAGAGGGCGTACTCCTTCAGGCCGAGCTGCTCGGTGAACTCCTCGGTCACGGCGGCGAGTTCGTCGAAGGTGTAGCGGAAGCCGGCCGCCGCGGGGGCCGCCGAGCGGCCGAAGCCGATGTGGTCGGGGGCGATCACCCGGTAGGTGTCCGCGAGCAGCGGGATCAGGTCCCGGAACATGTGCGAGCTGGTCGGGAAGCCGTGCAGGAGCAGCAGGACGGGCGCGTCGGCGGGCCCGGCCTCGCGGTAGTACACCTCGTGGCCGCGGACGGTGGTGGTGCGGTGGTGGACCTGGTGGGCGGACATGACGCCACCTTTCTAACCAGTTAAGAGGTGTTGAGCGGTTGCACGTGGCCGCAGTCCATCACGAGGCGTGCTAACTGGTCAAGTCACTTACGGGGGTTAGGTTGCCGCGCGCACCAGCATCTTGCCGGTGTTCCCGCCCCGCAGCATCGACAGGAACGCCTCCACGATGTGCTCGAAGCCGTCCACCACCGTCTCGTCCGGCACGAGCGCGCCGCTCTGCAGATGCGGTACGGCGAACGCGTACAGCTCCTCCTGTACGGCCGTGTAGTCGCGCACCAGGAAGCCCTCGATGCGCAGGCTCCTCTCCACCACGGCGGCGTGATCGAACGCCGCCGGCGCGGCGCCCGGCGTGTTGTACTGGCCCACCGTGCCGACGCGCACGATCCGCCCGCGCTCCCGCAGCGCCCCGACCGCCGCGGCCAGCTGCTCGCCGCCGACGTTGTCCACGGCGATGTCGACGCCCGTCGGCGCGGCCTTCGCGAGCAGCTCGGCGACCGGGCCGGTGTGGTAGTCGAACGCCGCGTCGTAGCCGACCCGCTCGGTGAGGTGGCGGACCTTCTCGGCCGAGCCCGCGCTGCCGACCAGCCGGCCCGCGCCCAGCAGGCGGGCGAAGCGGCCGGTCGCCGTGCCGACCCCGCCCGCCGCCGCCGAGACGAACAGGTCCTCACCCTCGCGCAGCCGGGCGACGCGGGTCAGGCCGACGTACGCCGTGAGCCCCGTACCGCCCAGGAGGCTCAGGTGCGCCGACAGCGGCACCCCGGCGAAGTCCGGCAGCAGCCGGGTCTCGTCCGGGCGGACGACCGCGTGGGTACGCCAGCCGTGGCGGTGGAAGACGAGGGCGCCCTCCGGCAGCGAGCGGTCGCGGGAGGCGACGACCCGGCCGATCGTGCGGCCCTCCAGAGGCGCGTGCAGCGCGAAGTCGCCGTCCATCATCTCGCGGTGGTAGGGGTCGACGGACCACAGGACGTTCTCCACCAGCGCCGTGCCCGGCGCCGGGTCGGGGACCGCGGACTCCGCGAAGCGGAAGTGGCCGGGGGTCGGGAAACCCGTCGGGCGGGCGGTCTGCTGCACGGTGAGCGCGGTGTCGGTCATGGCAGGGACCGTAGGGAGGAATGCGCGGACCGGGCAGAGGGTTGCGCTCATGGAACGGGCCCTTCCATGAGCGGCCCTCATAGCAGCAGGTGGGAGGCCCGGATGGGCTCGGTCGATCTTGCGCCGCAGGAGTTGCGCACCCTTGTCGCGGTCGCGGAGGAGGGCGGTTTCTCGGCGGCGGCCGCACGGCTCGGCACCACCCAGTCCGCCGTCTCGCACGCCGTGCGCGGCATCGAGGGCAAGCTCGGCGCGGTCCTCTTCGACCGCGGCCGCCATGGCGCCCGCCCCACGCCGGCCGGGCAGCGCGCCGCCGCCCACGCCCGCCGCGTGCTGCGGATGCTGGACGCGCTCGTCGCCGACGTGCGGGGCGGCGCCGCCGCCGAGCCCGCGGGGCCCCTGCGCATCGCCGCCTTCCGCAGCGCCGCCCTGCACCTGCTGCCGCCCGCCCTGGAACGGCTCGCCGCCCGCCACCCCGGCATCGAACCGACCGTCACCGTCGTCCGTGAGATCGGCCCCGGCACCGCCGGCGAGGTCGCCGAGGGCCGGGCCGACCTCGGCATCGCCACCCTCGGCACCAGCGCCCCCGTCCCGCCCGGACTGGTCACGGGCGTCCTGCTCCAGGAGCCGTACTCCCTGGTCCACCCCGCCGGGCACCCCGACCCGCGGTCGCTGCCGCTGGTCGACTGGACGGAGAACTGCTCCTCCTACACACGCGCCTGGTGGGCCGCCCAGGACTGGCTGCCGCCCGCCACCGTGCGCGCCGAGGACGACGGGGCCGTGCTGTCCATGGTCGGCAGCGGCCTCGGCATGGCCGTGATGCCCGCGCTGTCCCTCGCCGCGCCCCCGCCGACCGTCGCCGTCACCGGCCTCGGACCCGCCCGCCCCACCCGGCAGGTCGGCTGGGTCACCACTCCGGAGCTGGCCCGCACGGCCGCCGTACGCGCCCTGATCCGTGAGCTTCGCGCAGGTCAGAGCCGTGTGACCCAATCCACCGTCTCAGATAGTAGGAAGTCCGAGTAATTGTGGAGACAGATGCTCCGGCCTCCTCTAGCTTTGTAGAAGCCGAACCATTCGCTCGACCCAGCGAACGGCGGTCGTGAGCCGGGCCCCGAAGCAGGCAACCCCTGCGGCACCGACGCTCCCCGCCCCTTCCGGCTTCTCGTGACCCCCTTTCTCTTCCGCGCTCCAGGTGCGTTCCGAAGGAGTCGATCACCATGGCCGAGACGACCGTCCGCCGCCGCGTCCGCCACGCCTCCCGTACCAGCGAGGCCGACCGCAAGAACGCCGCCGCCGCCCTCCAGCGCGCCCTCGACCGCCGGGACAACGGCGGCGCCACCGGCCACTGAGCCCGGGTCGCCCGAAAGGGTGTCCGTGCTGTCCGCATCGCGGACGCCCTGTGTCATCACCTGGGACGAGGAGTAGGGTGCCGACATGTCTCGCAGCATCAATCTCGCAGTGATCCCCGGTGACGGCATCGGCCAGGAGGTCGTGGCCGAAGGCCTGAAGGTCCTCTCCGCCGTCCTTCCGCAGGATGTGAAGCTGGAGACCAAGGAGTACGACTTCGGCGCCCGGCGCTACCACGCCACCGGTGAGACCCTCACCGACGCCGACCTCGACGCACTCAAGCAGCACGACGCGATCCTGCTCGGCGCGATCGGCGACCCGTCCGTCCCCTCCGGCGTGCTGGAGCGGGGCTTCCTGCTCAAGCTGCGCTTCGCCTTCGACCACCACGTCAACCTGCGGCCGTCCAAGCTGCTGCCGGGTGTCGCCACCCCGCTCGCCGGACAGCCGGAGATCGACTTCGTCGTCGTCCGCGAGGGCACCGAGGGCCCCTACACCGGCAACGGCGGCACCATCCGCAAGGGCACCCCGCACGAGGTCGCCACCGAGGTCTCCGTCAACACGGCCTACGGCGTCGAGCGCGTCGTCCGTGACGCCTTCGCCCGCGCCCAGGCCCGCCCGCGCAAGAAGCTCACCCTCGTCCACAAGAACAACGTGCTGGCCTTCGCCGGCCACCTGTGGACGAACATCTTCAACCAGGTGGCCCAGGAGTACCCCGACGTCACCACCGAGTACATCCACGTCGACGCCGCCACCATCTACCTGGTGACCCAGCCCGAGCGGTTCGACGTCATCGTCACCGACAACCTCTTCGGCGACATCATCACCGACCTCGCCGCGGCCGTCTCCGGCGGCATCGGCGTCGCGGCCTCGGGCAACATCAACCCCAGCCGCGAGTTCCCGTCCATGTTCGAGCCCGTCCACGGCTCGGCCCCGGACATCGCCGGCCAGGGCAAGGCCGACCCCACCGCCACGGTCCTGTCCGTCGCCCTGCTGCTGCGCCACCTCGGCTACGACGCCGAGGCCGACCGCATCGACGAGGCGGTCGCCGCCGACCTCACCGAGCGCGCCGGGCAGCCCGCCCGCAGTACCTCGGAGATCGGCGACGCCCTCGCCGTACGAGTAGCCGGCTGAGACCCGCGCTGCTCGAAAACCCTCGAAGCCGTCGGGTCGCACTCCGCACCCGGCGGCTTTCCGTACGCGGCCCCGGGTGCCACCATCAACCCCTGGGCCGCTTCCCCCGGATTCCTTCGATCGCGGGCCCCGCGCGATAATCGAACGCGGAGCCGCGATATGAGGGAAAGCTCGGACGTCCTACCACCGGTCGCCAGACCGGTTCCGGGACGAGCTGCGGCCCGTCACGACAACCGGTGAAGGACATCCACTCATGACGACGCCCACGATCGAGCTCAAGCCCTCGGCCCGCCCGCTCCCCGCCGCGGAGCGGGAGGCGATCCTGGCCAACCCGGGATTCGGCCGCCACTTCACCGACCACATGGTGACGATCAAGTGGACGGAGGGCCGCGGCTGGCACGACGGGCAGCTCGTCCCGTACGCGCCGATCCCGCTCGACCCGGCCACCAACGTCCTGCACTACGCCCAGGAGATCTTCGAGGGCCTCAAGGCCTACCGCCAGCCCGACGGCAGCGTCGCCACCTTCCGCCCCGACCAGAACGCCAAGCGCTTCCAGCGGTCCGCCAAGCGGCTCGCGATGCCGGAACTGCCGGTCGAGACGTTCATCGAGGCCTGCGACGCGCTGGTCCAGCAGGACCAGGACTGGGTGCCCGCGCACGGCGGCGAGGAGTCCCTCTATCTGCGTCCGTTCATGATCGGCACCGAGGTCGGGCTGGGCGTCAAGCCCGCCAACGAGTACCTCTTCATCGTGATCGCCTCCCCGGCCGGCGCCTACTTCCCCGGCGGCGTCAAGCCCGTGTCGATCTGGGCCTCCCAGGACCGCGTCCGCGCCGTCCCCGGCGGCATGGGCGACGCCAAGACCGGCGGAAACTACGCCGCCTCCCTGCTCGCCCAGGCCGAGGCCGCCGCCCGCGGCTGCGACCAGGTCTGCTACCTCGACGCGGTCGAGCACAAGTGGGTCGAGGAACTCGGCGGCATGAACCTGTACTTCGTGTACGGCAACAAGATCGTCACGCCCACCCTCACCGGCTCCATCCTGGAGGGCGTCACCCGCGACTCGCTCCTCGCGGTCGCCCGCGACCTCGGCTACGAGGCGGAGGAGGCCCGCGTCTCCATCGACCAGTGGCGGGCCGACACCGAGAGCGGCGCCCTCACCGAGGTGTTCGCCTGCGGCACCGCCGCCGTCATCACCCCCGTCGGCACCGTCAAGACCGACGGCGCCGAGTGGACCCAGGGCGACGGCACCCCCGGCCAGGTCACCCTGCGCCTGCGCGAGGCCCTGCTGGGCATCCAGCGCGGCGTCACGGAGGACAAGCACGGCTGGATGCACAAGCTGGCCTGACGCGAGCGGAGTTCAGCTCTCGCCGCGCACACTGAGGGCCGCCTCGGAGTCCGTCTCCGGGGCGGCCCTCACGGCTGCCCGGGCCGGCGTCAGCAGCAGGTACACCACCCCGCCGACCAGGCCCGACAGCAGGAAGCTGCAGTCGACGCCGCCGGTGTACGCCAGCAGCGGGCCCTCGTACTCGGGCAGCGACACCGCGAGCAGACCGGTGAAGGCGCCGAGCGCCCAGGCGACGGCCGCGCGGACGTTCCAGCCGGCCCGGTACCAGTAGATCCCGCCCCGCGAGCGCCGGTTGAAGACCTGCAGGGCGTCCGCGTCGTACACCCCGCGGCAGCGGACGAAGCCGATCAGCGTGATGACCGCCCACGGCGTGCCGATCGCGGTCAGCAGCAGCACGAACGAGGTCATCGCGTCCTGTGCGGTCGAGGCGTAGTGCCCGACGAAGACGCAGACCGTGGCGACCACGGCGACCGTGTAGGTGGCCGCGGCGCGGGAGGCGCGCGGCAGGATCGCGTCCAGGTCCAGGCCCATCGAGTACAGCATCAGACCCGCGTTGCCGACCGAGCCCGCGGAGGCGGCAAGGAGCAGCGGCACCAGGTACCAGGCGGGCGAGGCGTCCACCAGCGGCCCCGCGTAGTCGAAGGCGGCGCGGGCGGCGTACGCGGTGAACGTGCCGAACAGCTGCGGCACCAGCAGGCCGAGGATCAGGCCCAGCCAGGTCGCGTGCAGCACGCGGCGCGGGGTGTGTCGGGCGGGGGAGATGTAGCGGGTGTAGTCGCCGAGGAGCGTGATGAAGGCGATCGGGCCGGACAGCCCGGCCGCCACCGCCGCCAGCAGCCAGGTAGGCCAGTACCCGCCCAGCAGATAGCCGCCGGCCTCCGGCAGGGCGCTCGTGGTGAAATCGGGGGCGTAGGCGACCAGGCCCAGCACCAGCAGCGCGGTCATGCCGATCGCGAGGACGCGGGACATCGCGAGCAGCACCTTGTAGCCGTACACGGCACCCGCGACGGTCGCGGCGGCGAGCAGTCCGTAGACCACGCCGTACGACACCCCGTCCGCGGGCAGCCCGACCAGCCGGCCGAGGACGCCCACCATCACGTCACCGCCGATCCACACGGTCAGCGCCGTGTAGCCGAGCGCGAGCAGCAGGCCGACGACGGAGCCGATCAGCCGGCCCCGCACGCCGAACTGGGCGCCCGAGGAGGTGGACAGGTTGGTCGCGGTGCGCAGGGAGATCAGCGCCAGCGGGGCCGTCAGGGCGGTCCCCACCAGGGTGCCCGCGACGATCGAGCTGATCGAGGACCAGAAGTCGAGGCCGAACGACGGCGGCAGCCAGCCGAAGACGATGACGCCCAAGCAGAGATTGGACCCGAGCAGGATCGACACGAGGTCGCGCGGCCCGCTGGTGCGCTCCTCGTCGGGGATGGTGTCGACTCCGCGTTGTTCGATGGGCATGGCTGGTCTCCTTCGACGCCGCCAGTGGGTTAGAGCGACGTTCAATCTCCGTGCTCCGAGATTCCGCGTCAAGCTTTCCGTTGCGTGAATCTCGTGTTTAGAGTGTTGCTCTAACGCGAAGGAATGCAAGAGGGAGGCAGGGAGGTGCCGCGTCGTGAGACTGACCCCCACGGAGCGTGACCGGCTGCTGCTCTTCGGAGCGGCCGAGCTGGCCCGCGCCCGCCGGGCCCGCGGTCTGAGGCTCAACGTCCCGGAGGCCACGGCGCTGATCGCGGACACGGTCTGCGAGGCCGCCCGGGACGGCGCCCGGCTTGCCGAGGCGATCGAACGGGCCCGCGCGGTCCTCGGCCCGGACGACGTGCTGCCCGGTGTCGCCGACGTCGTCACCGAGGTGCACGTCGAGGCCGTCTTCGACGACGGCTCCCGGCTCGCCGTGGTCTCCGACCCGATCGGCGCGGGTCTGGGCGAGGACGCGCCGGGCGCACTGCTGCCCGGGCCGATGCACGCCGACCCGGAGCCGGTGGTGCGGCTGACGGTCACCAACACCGCGCCCGTGCCGGTCTCCGTCACCTCCCACTTCCACTTCTTCGAGGCCAACCCGCGCCTCGACTTCGACCGCGAGGGGGCCTACGGCATGCGGCTCGCCGTCCCCGCCGGCTCCTCCGTGCGCTTCGGGCCGGGCGAGAGCCATGAGGTCGGGCTGCTGCCGATCGGCGGCGACCGCGTCGCCGTCGGCTTCGCCGGGCTGGTGGACGGGCCGCTGGACGCGCCGGGCGCGAAGCAGGAGGCGCTGCGCCGGGCCGCCGCCTGCGGATATCTCGGAGTCACCGGCGAGGAGGACCACCGATGAGCCGACCCGGAGGGCACCCCGCCGAGGCCCGCCGCCTCACCCCCCACGAGTACGCCGCCACCCACGGCCCCCGCGCCGGCGACCGCGTCCGCCTCGGCGACAGCGGCCTGACGATCCAGGTGGAGTCGGACGCGCAGCGGTACGGCGACGAGTTCCTGGCCGGGTTCGGCAAGACCGCCCGCGACGGACTGCACCTGAAGGCCGCCGCCGTCCGCGACACCTGCGACGTCGTGATCAGCAACGTCGTCGTGATCGACGCCGTGCAGGGCATCCGCAAGGTGTCCATCGGCATCCGCGAGGGCCGGATCTGCGGCATCGGCCGGGCCGGCAACCCCGACACCCTCGACGGCGTCGACGTCGTCGTCGGCACGGGCACCTCGATCGTCTCCGGCGAGGGCATGATCGCCACCGCCGGCGCCGTCGACACGCACGTCCATCTGCTGTCGCCGCGGATCATGGAGGCCTCCCTCGCCTCCGGCGTCACCACCGTCATCGGGCAGGAGTTCGGCCCGGTCTGGGGCGTCGGCGTCAACTCCCCGTGGGCGCTCAGGCACGCGTTCAACGCCTTCGACGCCTGGCCGGTCAACATCGGCTTCCTCGGCCGGGGTTCGTCCTCGCACGCGGCGCCCCTCGTGGAGGCGCTGGCCGAGGGCGGCGCGTCCGGCTTCAAGGTGCACGAGGACATGGGCGCCCACACCCGCGCCCTGGACACCGCGCTGCGCGTCGCCGAGGAGCACGACGTCCAGGTCGCCCTGCACAGCGACGGCCTGAACGAGTGCCTGTCGGTGGAGGACACCCTGCGCGTGCTGGAGGGCCGCACCATCCACGCCTTCCACATCGAGGGCTGCGGCGGCGGACACGTCCCCAACGTGCTGAAGATGGCGGGCGTCCCGAACGTCATCGGCTCCTCCACCAACCCCACCCTCCCCTTCGGGCGGGACGCAGTCGCCGAGCACTACGGCATGATCGTCTCGGTCCACGACCTGAAGACCGACCTGCCCGGCGACGCCGCCATGGCCCGCGACCGCATCCGCGCCGGGACCATGGGCGCCGAGGACGTCCTGCACGACCTGGGCGCGATCGGCATCACCTCCTCCGACGCGCAGGGCATGGGCCGCGCGGGCGAGACGGTCCGCCGTACGTTCGCCATGGCCGGCAAGATGAAGGCCGAGCTCGGCGACCCCGGCGTGGGCCACGACAACGAGCGCGTCCTGCGCTACATGGCCAAGCTGACCATCAACCCGGCCATCGCCCACGGCCTCGCCCACGAGGTCGGCTCGATCGAGGTCGGCAAACTCGCCGACATCGTCCTGTGGCGGCCGGAGTACTTCGGCGCCAAGCCGCAGCTGGTGCTGAAGTCCGGCTTCCCGGCGTACGGCGTCACCGGCGACCCCAACGCGGCCACCGACACCTGCGAACCCCTCGTCCTCGGCCCGCAGTTCGGCGCGCACGGCGCCACCCCCGCAGAGATCTCCGTCGCGTTCGTCGCGCAGGCCGCCCTCGACCAGGGCCACGACACCATGCCGACCCGCCGCCGCAGGGTCGCCGTCCGCGGCACACGCGGTATCGGCCCGGCCGACCTGCGGCTGAACTCCCGTACCGGCCAGGTCGACGTCGACCAGCGCACCGGCCTGGTCACCCTCGACGGCGAGCCCCTGCGCTCGGAACCGGCCGACTCCGTCTCCCTCAACCGCCTCTACTTCCTCTAGGACCCCCGATGACCTACCGCATGCCCCCGGAGTGGGCCCCGCACGAGCGCACCTGGATGGCCTGGCCGGGTCCCAACCCGACCTTCACCACCGACGGTGAGCTGGCCGAGGCCCGCGCCGCCTGGGCCGCCGTGGCCCGTGCCGTACGCCGCTTCGAACCGGTGACGATGGTGCACGGCCCCGGCCAGGGCGACTCCGCACGCGAGCTGCTCGGCCCGGACATCGACCTGGTGGAGCGTGAGCTGGACGACGCGTGGATGCGGGACATCGGCCCCACCTTCGTGACCGACGAGGAGGGCCGGCTCGCCGCCGTGGACTGGGTGTTCAACGGCTGGGGCGCCCAGGACTGGGCCCGCTGGGAGCACGACTCCAAGATCGCCCGCCATGTCGCCGACCTGGCCGGCGTGCCCGTGCTGAGCAGCCCCCTCGTCAACGAGGGCGGCGCGATCCACGTCGACGGCGAGGGCACGGTCCTGCTCACCGACACCGTCCAGCTCGGCTCCGGCCGCAACCCCGACTGGACCCGCGAGCAGGTCGAGGCGGAGATCCACGCCAGGCTCGGAACCACCAAGGCGATCTGGCTCCCGCACGGCCTGACCGGCGACTACGGCATGTACGGCACCCAGGGCCACGTCGACATCGTCGCCGCCTTCGCCCGGCCCGGCACGGTCGTCGTGCACAGCCAGAAGAACCCCGCGCACCCCGACCACGTCCGCTCGCAGCAGTACCTGGAGATCCTGCGCGGCCAGACCGACGCCAAGGGCCGCCGTCTGGAGGTCGTCGAGATCCCCGCCCCGACCGTCCTGCGCGACGAGGAGGGCGACTGGGTCGACTACTCCTACATCAACCACTACCTGTGCAACGGCGGCGTCGTGCTCTGCGGCTTCGACGACCCCCACGACGAGATCGCGGCCGGCATCTTCCGCCGCCTGTTCCCCGACCGCACGGTCACCCTCGTGGACGCGCGGGCGATCTTCGCGGGCGGGGGCGGCATCCACTGCATCACCCAGCAGCAGCCCAAGGCGTCCGCGCGGTAGGAGAGGTCAGGTAGAACATACGGGTGAACGTACTGCTCTGCGTGGCCTGCGGCCGACGGCTGGCCGGGCCCGTCCGGCGGCTCGACGGGATGCCCGTGCGCCCCGGCCCGGACGACCCCGGCCCGCACGACCCCGGCCCGGCGAGCGTCCCGCGCGGCACCTACGCGGTCGACCCCCTGCCGTTCGGCGCGCCCTTCGTGCCGTACGAGGGGGACGACTACGACGGCATCGTGCCGGGCGGCCCGTGGCTCTCCGACGAGCGGGGCTTCCTGCTCGCGGACGGGCCGCGCGGCACGTACGTCCTGCACCCCCTCGACGTGCCGGACCTGGCCCCCCACCCGGACCCGGTCCGCTCCGCCGGCTGCTGCGGTGCCACCCCCTACCGCGGCCCCAACCGCCTCTGCCCCTGCGGCGCCGAGGCCGCCGTCGAGTCCTCCGAGTGCACCGGCGACTGGGAGACCCGTCTCCTGCCGGACGCCGTCCGCCTGGAGGCCGCCCCGTGACCTCCCGGCGCCGCACCCCCGCCCCGCCCCGCGAGGACGTCCTCGCCGCGGCCATGGACATGATCGCCGAGCGGGGTCTGGAGAAGCTCACCATGGCCGCGCTCGGGCGGGAGGTCGGGATGAGCAGCGGACACCTGCTGTACTACTTCCACTCCAAGGACGAGCTGCTGCTGCGCACGCTGGAGTGGAGCGAGGGCCGCCTCGGGGCCGAGCGCGGCCGGCTGCTCGCCCGGCCCGGCGGCGCCCGCGAGCGCCTCGACGCCTACGTCGACCTGTACGTCCCCGACGGCCACCGCGACCCGCACTGGACGCTCTGGCTGGAGGTGTGGAACCGCTCGCAGAACGCCGCCGAGGACGCCCGCGACCGGCAGGCCGCCATCGAGGGCGCCTGGCACCGCGACCTCGTCGCCCTGCTCGCCGAGGGCATCTCACGCGGCGAGTTCCGGCCCGTGGACCCCGACCGCTACGCCGCCCGGCTCAGGGCCCTGCTCGACGGCTTCTCCATCCACGTCGCCATCGGCCTGCGCGGCACCGACCGGGACCAGGTCCTCGCCCACGTACGGGAGTTCGTGGAGCAGACCTTCCTCGCGGGCCCCTGAGTGATCACCTCTGTGCTCGCATCCTGAGACGGAGGGTGAGCACCGGGGCGGGGTGTGCCAGACTTCCCCCGTGCTCTCGTTCGCCATGATTATTGGCAGCAGGCGCGCCGGTCCGCAGTGACCGCCACGTACGACCAGGTACGGGCGGCCACCGTCGTCCTCGACCCGCGCGCAGACCTCTCGCACCCGCGAGGGGTTTTTCTGTTTCCAGGGCCCACCTTCAGCCGGGAGACAAGCGCGAGGGACCATTGGGGGGACGGTGGAGCCGGTTATTCCGGTAAGACCGAAGATCCACAACAGGAGCCTTGAGACCATGACCGCGACGACCGATCCGGCAACCAGCGAGCTCGACGACTCGTTCCACGTCTTCGACACCACCCTGCGCGACGGCGCGCAGCGGGAGGGGATCAACCTCACCGTCGCCGACAAGCTCGCGATCGCACGGCACCTGGACGACTTCGGCGTGGGCTTCATCGAGGGCGGCTGGCCCGGCGCCAACCCGCGCGACACCGAGTTCTTCGCCCGCGCCCGGCAGGAGATCACCTTCCGCCACGCCCAGCTCGTCGCCTTCGGCTCCACCCGCCGCGCCGGCACCACCGCCGCCGAGGACCCCCAGGTCAACGCGCTGCTGGAATCCGGCGCCCCGGTCATCACGCTGGTCGCCAAGTCCCACGACCGGCATGTGGAGCTGGCGCTGCGCACCACCCTCGACGAGAACCTGGCGATGGTCCGCGACACCGTCGCCTACCTGCGCGCGCAGGGCCGCCGCGTCTTCGTCGACTGCGAGCACTTCTTCGACGGCTACCGCGCCAACCCCGAGTACGCCAAGGCAGTGGTCCGCACCGCCGCCGAGGCCGGCGCCGACGTCGTCATCCTCTGCGACACCAACGGCGGCATGCTGCCCGCCCAGGTCCAGGCCGTCGTCTCGACCGTGCTGAGCGACACCGGCGCCCGGCTCGGCATCCACGCCCAGGACGACACCGGGTGCGCGGTGGCCAACACCCTCGCCGCGGTCGACGCGGGCGCCACCCACGTGCAGTGCACGGCCAACGGGTACGGCGAGCGCGTCGGCAACGCCAACCTGTTCCCCGTCGTGGCCGCGCTGGAGCTGAAGTACGGCAAGAAGGTGCTGCCCGAGGGCCGGCTGCGCGAGATGACCCGCATCTCGCACGCCATCGCCGAGGTCGTCAACCTCACGCCCGCCACCCACCAGCCCTACGTCGGTGTCTCCGCCTTCGCCCACAAGGCCGGCCTGCACGCCTCCGCGATCAAGGTCGACCCGGACCTGTACCAGCACATCGACCCCGAGCTGGTCGGCAACACCATGCGGATGCTGGTGTCCGACATGGCCGGCCGGGCCTCGGTCGAGCTTAAGGGCAAGGAGCTGGGCATCGACCTCGGCGGCGACCGCGAACTGGTCGGCCGCGTCGTCGAGCGCGTCAAGGAACGCGAGCTGAAGGGCTACACCTACGAGGCGGCCGACGCCTCCTTCGAACTGCTGCTGCGCTCCGAGGTCGAGGGCCGGCCGCTGACGTACTTCCGGGTCGAGTCCTGGCGGGCGATCGTCGAGGACCGCCCCGACGGCAGCCACGCCAACGAGGCCACCGTCAAGCTGTGGGCCAAGAGCGAGCGCATCGTCGCCACCGCCGAGGGCAACGGCCCGGTCAACGCCCTCGACCGGGCCCTGCGCGTCGCCCTGGAGAAGATCTACCCGCAGCTCGCCAAGCTCGACCTCGTCGACTACAAGGTCCGCATCCTGGAAGGCGTGCACGGCACGCAGTCCACAACCCGGGTGCTCATCTCCACCTCGGACGGCACGGGGGAGTGGTCCACGGTCGGCGTCGCCGACAACGTCATCGCCGCGTCCTGGCAGGCCCTGGAGGACGCCTACACCTACGGCCTGCTGCGCGCGGGCGTGCAGCCGGCGGAGTAGCCGGCCGCACCCCCGCTCACAGGCCCTAAAGGGCCGTGGTGCGCGGCCTCGGCGCCGGGTCGGCGCCCTGGTCGCGCCCGGCCCGGTCCAGCCGCAGCACGCCCGCGGGGCCTGGCCGCTGCCCGCCGGGCGTCGTGGAGCGGGTCAGCTCCTCGATGCCGTCGGCGAGGTAGCCCATCCAGGCCCTGCTCTCCTCCTCCAGGATCCGCTGGGCGTCCGCCCGCAGCCGCTCGACGACGCCCAGCAGCGCGGTCTGCTCCTTCTCGCTGGGCGCGTCGGTGCCGCGCAGATACGCCTGGGCCCAGTCGGCCTGCGCCTTCTTCAGGACCTGCTGGAGCGCCAGCTCGCTGCGGATGTAGCGGGTCCAGGAGGCGGAGAACCCGAAGATCCGGTCGAACAGGACACAGCCCGCGCCGGCCGCCAGGAAGACGAACCCCCACTCCGGCGCCACGGCCGCCGCGTCGGCCGCGTGCACCAGCGGGGTGAGGGTCCCGGCGATGCCCAGCAGCGCGGCCAGGGCCCGCAGCGAGCGCGACCAGCGGGCCGGGCCCCGGCGCCGGGCCAGGTACCAGCCGATCGCGGTGATCACCTCGTTCTCGGCGTGCCGGAACAGCTCCAGCAGCACCTCGGACCGCGCCCGCGACCGGTCCAGCTCCACCAGCTCCGACACCGTCATGTCCGCGGCTCTGCGCTTGGACATCACCATCTCCCGCCCCCTTCGCCCCACGGCAGTACGGTGCATCGTAGGGGCAGTCCCCGGCCCGCTACGAGGACAGGGTCCACTTCTGGTTCGCGGCGCCCGTGCAGCTCCAGATCTGCGCCCGTGCCCCGTTCGCCGACGAGTTGTCCGTGACGTCCAGGCACTTGTTCGCCGCGAGGTTGACCACGTCGTGCGTCGTCGCGTTGTACGACCAGCGCTGCGCGCCGGTGCCGTTGCAGTCGTAGAGCTGCACCTTCGTCCCGTCCGCCGTCGAACCGCCCGTCACGTCCAGGCACTTGCCGAGCGCCTGGACCGACCCGTCGGCCTGCACGGTCCACCGCTGGGCCGCCGTACCGTTGCAGTCGTAGAGCTGCACCGGCGTGCCGTTGGCGTTCGACGCGCCCGCCACGTCCAGGCACTTGCCGGCCAGGCCGACGAACGCGCCCGACCGGCCGCCGCCGCCCGACTGGGTGCCGGTCCAGGTGAAGGTCGCCGACGTCTTGCCGGGCAGGGTGTACGTGGCGTGCTGCGCGCCCCAGTTGAGGGTGAGGGTGCGCGCGGAGGACGAGTCGTTGTAGGCGATGAGGGCCTTGGAGCCGTCGGGGTTGCGCCAGGCCACGTTGGGGATCGCCGTGGACGCGGTGGAGGCGATGCGCTGGGCGCCCGGGCGGACGAACTTCGTCAGGTGGCCCATCGTGTAGTACTCGACGGTGAAGTCGACCTGGCCGCTCGCCGCGTCGCCGTTGTGGACGGTGATCAGGCCGCTGCAGGTGCCGCACCCGCCGTTGTGCGGGCCCCGGTTCTGGTCCACGGCGAGGGACCACTTCGTCACCGACTTCGCCCAGTTGCGGGTGTAGTCGATGATGTTGTTCATGTCCTCGCGCTGCTGGTTGGCGATCCAGGTGCCGCCGGAGTGCTCGGTGCCGAAGGCGTCCAGCTGCGGGTACTGGTCGTGCACCGCGGTCTGCTTGCCCACGTCACCGCCGTAGCCGTGCCACGCTATGCCGCCGAAGTTGGGGTGGCTGCGCACGGCCGCGTCGTCCACGGTCTGCGCGGCGTAGGCGTCGTAGGTGTCCCAGTTCCAGTCGTGCGCCAGCACCTTGGTCGCGAGGCCCGCCGCCTGGAGCTTCGGCAGCAGCTCGCTCTTGGTGAAGTAGGCCAGGCCGCTCGCGTTCCAGCTCATGGAGGGGTAGCCGGAGCAGCAGGTCGGCTCGTTCTGGGCGGTGACGTAGGAGACGGGGACGCCCTGGTCGCGGTAGGCCTGGAGGTACTTCACGAAGTACGAGGCGTAGGCGCCGTAGTACTCCGCCTTCAGCCAGCCGCCGTTGAGCTGCCCGCTGTCCTTCATCCAGGCCGGGGCCGTCCACGGGGAGGCCATCACCGTGAGGGACGGGTTGAGCTGGAGGGCCTGCTTCGTCAGCGGCACCACGTCCGCCAGGTCGTGCGCGATGGAGAACTTCGCCAGGCCCGGGTCCGTCTGGCCGGCCGGCACGTCGTCGTAGGTGTAGCCGTAGCGGGCCAGGTCGGAGGCGCCCATCGGGTTGCGCAGGAAGGACAGGCCGATGCCCTCCGTGGGGGAGAACAGCTTGCGCATGGTCGCGTCGCGGGTGGCCTGGCTCAGGGCGCCGCTGCTGTTCATCAGCCAGGCCGCGGTGTCGGTGAAGGAGGCGCCGCCGCCGGTGAAGGTCTGGTACCGGGTGTTCTCGTCGACGGTGATGTTCTCGCCGCCGCCTCCGGTCCCGGACTGGAAGGCGAACGGCGTCTGGGCCTGCAGGCCGCGCACCACATGGCGGCCGGCGTCGTCGTCGGTGGTGGTGAGGTAGGCGGTGATCTGCTCGCCCGCCGCGTGCGCGGGCGTGGCGGCCGCGGACAGGCCGGCGGTGGAGAGCAGTCCGGCCAGCAGGAGCCGGACTGCGCGGGGGGTTCTCCTCATATGGGGCTACACCTTCCTGACGGTACGTCTTGACGGAGCTGCGTGCCGTTAGTTAACTCACGCCGTGATCTAAGCCCTGAGTGAACCGAGTGAACCAGACAGCCGAGGGAAGGTCCATGCCAAGAACCGCCCTGCTCGTCTCCACCGCCCTGCTCGCCGCCCTGCTCCCCGTCTCCGCCGCCCGCGCCGCCCCGGCGGCCGACGCGCCCGCCCCCGTCCCCGTCGACCGCTTCGAGGGCGAGGTCCCTTCGCCTCCCAGCCCGCCGAGGGCCTGTTCACCTGGGGCGGCGACAGCGACGACCCGCCCGCGCTCCGCCTCGCCGAGCGGCCCGACGCCCCCGAGGGACAGAAGGTCCTCACCGGTGACTACGACATCAGCGGCTACGGCGGCTTCACCCACGACTTCGCCGCGAACGAGCCCGCCCACGACTGGTCCGCCCACCGCGGCATCCGCTTCTGGTGGGAGGGGCAGAACACCGGCCGCACCATCGCCTTCGAGATCAAGGACGGCGGCGCCCACGGCGAGGCATCCGAGCTGTGGACCACGTCCTTCGCCGACGACTTCAGCGGCTGGAAGCAGATCGAGCTGCCCTTCACCGACTTCGTCTACCGCACCGACTACCAGCCCGTCGGCGGCATCGACCACGTCCTGGGCCTCACCGGCATGTGGGGGTACGCGCTCACCCTCCCGGCCGGCACCAAGGGCCGGTTCGCCATGGACGGGGTCGAGCTGTACGGCACGGCCGACCAGTCCCTGCGGGCCTCCGTCACCACCGACGCGGCCGTCCACCCCGTCGAGGAGGGCGGCACCGCCACCGTCCGGCTCACCGTCGCCACCACCGGCTCACGGCCGCTCGACGAACCCGTGACGGTGACCTACCGGACGGGCGGCGGCAGCGCCGGCACCGGCGACTACGTCCCCGCCGAAGGGGAGTTCACCTTCCCCGCCGGCACCGCCTCCGGCACCTCCCGCGTCGTCCGGGTCCGCACGCTCAAGGACCGCGCCGCCGAGGCCGCCGAGACGATCCCGCTGAACCTCACCGTCACCGGCGCCAAGGCCCCCGCCGAGACCCCGCAGATCGTCGTCGACGCGCACGGACTGCCGTACCTGAACACCAAGTTGCCCGTGCAGCGGCGGGTCGCCGACCTGCTCTCGCGCATGTCGCTGGAGGAGAAGGCCGGCCAGATGACCCAGGCCGAGCGCGGCGCGCTCACCGCGCCCGGCGACATCGCCGCCTACGCCCTCGGCTCCCTGCTGTCCGGCGGCGGCTCCACGCCCACGCCCAACACGCCCGAGGCCTGGGCGAAGATGATCGACGGCTTCCAGCTGCGGGCGCAGGCCACCCGCTTCCAGATCCCGCTGATCTACGGCGTCGACGCCGTGCACGGCCACAACAACCTGGTCGGCGCCACCGTCATGCCGCACAACATCGGCATCGGCGCCACCCGCGACCCCCGGCTCGCCGAGCGCACCGGCGCGGTGACCGCCGCCGAGGTCCGCGCCACCGGCGTCCCCTGGGACTTCGCGCCCTGCCTGTGCGTCACCCGCGACGAACGCTGGGGCCGCTCCTACGAGTCCTTCGGCGAGGACCCCGCCCTCGTCCAGTCGCTGGAGACGGTCATCCAGGGCCTCCAGGGCCGCGCCGACGGACGCGACCTGGGCCGGAGCGACAAGGTCCTCGCCACCGCCAAGCACTTCGTCGGCGACGGCGGCACCGCCTACGGCTCCTCCACCACCGGCACCTACACCATCGACCAGGGCGTCACCCGGGTCACCCGGCAGCAGTTGGAGGCCGTCCACCTCGCGCCGTACGCCACCGCCGTGGACCGCGGCATCGGCTCGGTCATGCCCTCGTACTCCTCGCTCGACATCGCGGGCGACGGGCAGGGACCGGTGAAGATGCACGCCCGCGCCGACATGATCAACGGCGTGCTCAAGGGCCGGATGGGCTTCGACGGGTTCGTCATCAGCGACTGGGCCGCCATCGACCAGCTGCCCGGCGACTGGGCGAGCGACGTGCGCACCTCCGTCAACGCCGGCCTCGACATGATCATGGTGCCGTACGCCTACAAGGACTTCCGCACGACCCTCGTCGACGAGGTGCGGGCCGGGCGGATCAGCGAGCGGCGGATCGACGACGCCGTCTCCCGCATCCTCACCCAGAAGTTCCGCCTCGGCCTGTTCGAGCACCCCTACGCCGACACCCGCGGCGCCGCGGAGATCGGCTCGGCCGCGCACCGCGCCGTGGCCCGGCAGGCCGCGGCCGAGTCGCAGGTCCTGCTGAAGAACGCGGGCGGCCTGCTGCCCCTGAAGCCGTCCCAGAAGGTGTACGTCGCCGGATCCAACGCCGACGACATCGGCAACCAGAGCGGCGGCTGGACCGTCACCTGGCAGGGCTCCTCCGGGAACATCACCCCCGGCACGACCATCCTCCAGGCCATGCGCAAGGCGGGCGGGAACGTCACCTACTCCAAGGACGCCTCCGCGCCCACCTCCGGCTACGACGTCGGTGTGGTCGTCGTCGGCGAGACCCCCTACGCGGAAGGCGTCGGCGACGTCGGCAACGGCCACGACCTGGAGCTGTCCGCCGCCGACCAGGCCGCCGTCGACAGGGTGTGCGCCGCGATGAAGTGCGCGGTGCTGATCGTCTCCGGCCGGCCCCAGCTGATCGGCGACCGGCTCGGCGCGATCGACGCCCTGGTCGCCTCCTGGCTGCCGGGAACCGAGGGTGACGGCGTCGCCGACGTCCTCTACGGCAAGCGGCCCTTCACCGGGCAGCTGCCGGTGACCTGGCCGCGGTCGGTGGCACAGCTGCCGATCAACGTGGGCGACACGGCGTACGACCCGCAGTTCCCCTACGGCTGGGGCCTGACCACCCTCACCCGCGTGCCCGCCGGCGGGGAGCACACCCTCAAGGCCCTCGGTGCCGCCGCCCGGGCCGCCGAGCGCTCCGGCGCACGGGAGGCGGGCCGCACGCTGGTCACCGAGGCCCGGCTGATCGTCCAGCAGAAGGCGGGCGCCACGATGACGGCGGCGGTGGCCGCGCCGTTCGCCGAGGCCGACCACCTGCTGCTGACCGGGCACTACGGGAAGGCGCTGGAGCGGCTGACCGAGGCCTACCGGGCGGCCTGAACCGTCGAGGTAGTTTTGGGAGGCTTCGGGTAGGTTCGAACCATGAAGGCCGTGATACGGACCCGAAGCCTCCCGGCAGCGCTGCTGGCCGCCCTGCTGAGCGCCCTCGCCCTGCTGTCGGCGGGGGCGCCGCCCGCCGCGGCGGACACCAGCCTTTCCACCGTCGCGGCAGCCCTGCGCGAGAACCCCGTCTACGTCGACCCGGCCGCCTCCGACCAGCTGTCGGCCGCCGACGCGGACGCCCTGGCCAAGAAGATCGAAGGCGCCGACAAACCGCTCTTCGTCGCCGTCCTCCCGGCCGGTTACCCCACCGACAAGCTCTTCACCAACCTGCGGACGGCCACCGGCATCACCGGCCTGTACGCCGTCCGCCTCGGCGACCGCTTCGACGCCCGCGCCGACTCCTCCGTCCTGCCCCACGCGGCCGTGCAGAACCTGGTCGGCAGCGTGCAGGGCGCCTCCGACGCCAAGAGCCAGCTGAACGACTTCACCGACCGGGCCCTGGCCAACATGGGCGGCTCGGCACCGGCGAGCTGGGGCTCCACCGACACCGGCGGGGTGTCCACCACCGCGCTGGTCACCACGGTCGCCGTGCTCGGCGCGGGCGGCGCGGGCGCGTACGCCCTCGTCCGGCGCAACCGGCGCCGCCGCGAGGAGGAGCAGCGGGCCGCGCTGGAGCGGCTGAGGGTGGTCGTCGACGAGGACATCACCGCCTTCGGCGAGGAACTGGACCGCCTGGACTTCCACCCGGCCGAACCCGGCGCCGACGACGCGATGCGCGCCGACTACGAACGCGCCCTCGACGCCTACGAACAGGCCAAGTCGCTCATGGCGGCCGCCCGGCGCCCCGAGGACGTCAGGGCCGTCACCCAGTCCGTGGAGGACGGCCGCTTCTCGCTCGCCTCCCTCGCCGCCCGCCGCGAGGGCCGCCCGCTGCCCGAGCGCCGCCCGCCCTGCTTCTTCGACCCGCGCCACGGCCCCTCGGTCGCCGACGCAGAGTGGACCCTGCCCGGCGGCGCCCCCCGCGAGGTGCCGGTCTGCGCCGCCGACCGGACCCGTCTCGCCGACGGCCTCGACCCGATGGTCCGCGAGGTCGACACCGACTACGGCCGCCGCCCCTACTGGGACGCCGGTCCCGCCTACGGCCCCTGGGCCGGCGGTTACTTCGGCGGCGGCATCCTGCCGGGCCTGCTCATCGGCACGATGCTCGGCGGCATGATGGCCGGCCCGTCCTACGCGGCCGACTACGGCACCGGTTACGGCGACTTCGGCGGCGGCTACGAGGGCGGTGACGTCTCCGGCGCCGACTTCGACACGGGCGACTTCGGCGACTTCGGCGGTGGCTTCGACGGGGGCGGCGGCTTCGACGGCGGCGGCGGGGGAGGGGACTTCGGCGGAGGCTTCTGACAGCACGGCAGCCACCGGCCGCTGGTCGGCCGGTGGCTGTGCCCGTGCTCTGTCGGCGGCCGTGCTCCGCCGTTCGGCTCACGCCTGGCGGATCGCCGAGATGTCGAAGTTCAGCTTGATCTTGTCGGAGACCAGCACGCCGCCCGTCTCCAGCGCGGCGTTCCAGGTCAGGCCCCACTCCGAGCGCAGGATCTCCGCCTTGCCCTCGAAGCCGACGCGCTCGTTGCCGAACGGGTCCTTCGCGGCGCCGTTGAACTCCAGGTCGATGGTGATCGGCCGGGTGGTGCCGAGGATCGTCAGGTCGCCGGTGATCCGGTAGTCGTCGCCGCCCAGCGCCTCCGCGGCGGTCGAGCGGAAGGTCATCGTCGGGAACTCGTCCGTCCGGAAGAAGTCCGCGCTCTTCAGGTGGCCGTCACGGTCGGCGGAGCCGGTGTCGATGCTGTCCATCTTGATGTCGAGGGAGGCCGTCGAGCGGGACGGGTCGGCGCCGTCCAGGTGCAGCTCACCGCTGAAGTCGAGGAACTTGCCCTTGACGTTGGTCACCATCGCGTGCCGGGCGACGAAGCCGAGCGTGGAGTGGGCCGGGTCGATCGTGTAGTCGCCGGTCAGGGCGGCCAGCTCCGGGTTGACGGCGGCCGTCGCGACGGCGGTGGCGGCGGACTCGGTGGTCTCGGTGGTCTTGCGGCCGAAGATGCCCATGAGGTGCTCCTTGGGGACGGGAGGCGGCTTGTTGAATGTTCAACTAGGTGAACGCTCTCGACGGTAGACCTATTCCGTTCAACTTTCAACCTCCAGGGTCGCGTGTCGGCCCTCGCTCCGCCACCGATACGCTCGAACGGAGTCCGCCGCCTGACGGCCGTCACTCCAGTGATGGCATCCGGATCGGGAATCCGATCCAGTCCCTCTTTGTGGAACCCCTACAACGCAGAGGCCCCCTGAGCAGTCGGAAAGCCTGCACTCCTCCACGGTTCTGTTCAGGGGTACCAGGAAAACGCGCCCGAGACTGTACGGAGTCGACGGCTCGCTTTCCTTGGCGGGCTTCGTAAGGTCGCTACATGACCGTTTTGGAAGAGACGACGGGTGAGCCGACCGGTGAGCCGACGGACGCGCGCGGGCGGGTAGCCGAGCTGCACGGGATCCGTGCGCAGGCGCTGGCCGGCCCGAGCGAGAAGGCGACCCAGGCGCAGCACGCGAAGGGCAAGCTGACCGCACGGGAGCGCATCGAGCTGCTCCTGGACCCGGGCTCCTTCCGGGAGGTCGAGCAGCTGCGCCGGCACCGGGCGACCGGGTTCGGCCTGGAGGCCAAGAAGCCGTACACCGACGGTGTCATCACCGGCTGGGGCACGGTGGAGGGCCGCACGGTCTTCGTCTACGCCCATGACTTCCGCATCTTCGGCGGCGCGCTGGGCGAGGCCCACGCCACCAAGATCCACAAGATCATGGACATGGCCATCGCGGCGGGTGCGCCGCTGGTGTCGCTGAACGACGGCGCCGGCGCCCGTATCCAGGAGGGCGTCTCCGCGCTCGCCGGCTACGGCGGCATCTTCCAGCGCAACACCAAGGCCTCCGGCGTGATCCCGCAGATCAGCGTCATGCTGGGCCCGTGCGCGGGCGGCGCGGCCTACAGCCCCGCCCTGACGGACTTCGTCTTCATGGTCCGCGAGACCTCGCAGATGTTCATCACCGGCCCCGACGTCGTCAAGGCGGTCACGGGCGAGGAGATCACCCAGAACGG
Source organism: Streptomyces griseosporeus (assembly GCF_014656055.1). GTDB lineage: Bacteria > Actinomycetota > Actinomycetes > Streptomycetales > Streptomycetaceae > Streptomyces > Streptomyces griseosporeus. The sequence continues at coordinate 207,877 of NZ_BNBR01000003.1, read as the reverse complement.
CCTCGGCGGCGCGGACGTGCACGCCGAGACCTCGGGCGTCTGCCACTTCGCCTACGACGACGAGGAGACCTGCCTCGCCGAGGTGCGCTACCTCCTCTCGCTCCTCCCGCAGAACAACCGGGAGAACCCGCCGCGGGTGGAGTCCAGCGACCCCGTCGACCGCCGCTCCGACGTCCTGCTCGACCTGGTCCCGGCCGACGGCAACCGGCCGTACGACATGACCAAGGTCATCGAGGAGATCGTCGACGACGGCGAGTACCTGGAGGTCCACGAGCGCTGGGCGCGGAACATCATCTGCGCGCTGGCCCGCCTGGACGGCCAGGTGGTCGGCATCATCGCCAACCAGCCCCAGGTCCTGGCCGGCGTCCTCGACATCGAGGCCAGCGAGAAGGCCGCGCGCTTCGTCCAGATGTGCGACGCCTTCAACATCCCGATCGTCACCTTCCTCGACGTCCCGGGCTTCCTGCCGGGCGTCGACCAGGAGCACGGCGGCATCATCCGGCACGGCGCGAAGCTGCTCTACGCCTACTGCAACGCCACGGTCCCGCGGATCTCGCTGATCCTGCGCAAGGCCTACGGCGGTGCCTACATCGTCATGGACAGCCAGTCCATCGGCGCCGACCTCACCTACGCCTGGCCGACGAACGAGATCGCCGTGATGGGCGCCGAGGGCGCCGCCAACGTCATCTTCCGCCGCCAGATCGCCGAGGCCGACGACCCCGAGGCCATGCGGGCCCGCATGGTCAAGGAGTACAAGTCCGAGCTGATGCACCCGTACTACGCGGCCGAGCGCGGCCTGGTCGACGACGTCATCGACCCCGCCGAGACCCGCGAGGTCCTCGTCCGCTCCCTGTCCATGCTCCAGACCAAGCACGCCGACCTGCCCTCCCGCAAGCACGGCAACCCTCCGCAGTAACCCCGCGGACATCTGACTCCCGGAGACTGACAGCCATGAACACTCCCGACATCCGCGTCGAGAAGGGCCACGCCGAGCCCGAGGAGGTCGCCGCCCTGACGGCCATCCTCCTGGCCCGCGCGGCATCCCGCCCCACGGACACCACCCCGTCCCACCGCCGCCCCCGCGCGGGCTGGCGCCGCCTGGAACGCGAGGGCGGCTTCCGGGCCCCGCACAGCTGGCGCTGAGCCTCCCGCACACGACGAAGGGCCCCTCTCGCAGGAGAGGGGCCCTTCGTCGTGCTGCCAGGGCACGGGGACGTGCGGCCACACGCAAAAAGCCGCCGCGGACGGTGGGGCACCGTCCGCGGCGGCTCAGCGACCGTCTAGCGCAGTCGAGCCATCAGGGCGTGCTCGACCAGCGTGATCAGTGTCGACTTGGCGTCCGCGCGGTGGCGGGCGTCCGTCGTGATGATGGGGGTGTCGGGGCCGATCTGCAGGGCCTCCCGCACCTCTTCCGGCGCGTAGGGCTGCTGTCCGTCGAAGCCGTTGAGGGCGATGACGAAGGGCAGGCCGCTGTTCTCGAAGTAGTCGACGGCGGGGAAGCAGTCGGCGAGCCTCCGCGTGTCGACGAGGACCACCGCGCCGATCGCGCCGCGGACCAGGTCGTCCCACATGAACCAGAAGCGGTCCTGTCCGGGGGTGCCGAACAGGTAGAGGATGAGGTCCTGGTCGAGCGTGATGCGGCCGAAGTCCATGGCGACCGTGGTGGTCGTCTTGTCCCCGGTGTGGGTGAGGTCGTCGATGCCGGCCGAAGCGGACGTCATGACGGCCTCTGTGCGCAGCGGGTTGATCTCCGAGACGGCGCCGACGAACGTGGTCTTGCCCACGCCGAAGCCGCCCGCCACCACGATCTTCGCGGAGGTGGTGGAGCGGGAAGGACCGCCGCTAGAGCTTGCGAAGTCCACTGAGCACCCTTTCGAGCAGTGTCACGTCTGGCTGGCCGCCGGCGTTCTCGTCGCCGCCGGGCTGATGGATGGCGACCAGGCCCGCCTCCGCCAAGTCGGCGACGAGGATCCTGGCCACGCCGAGCGGGATCGTCAGCAGGGCCGAGATCTCGGCCACCGACTTGATCTCGCGGCACAGGTTGCAGATCCGCTGATGCTCGGGCAGCTGGCCGTGCATCTGGTGCGGAGCAGCGGTGGTGTGCACCAGCGCCTCGATGGCGAGCTGGTAGCGCGGGCGCGTCCGGCCGCCGGTCATGGCGTACGGACGCACCAACGGGTTGTTGGACGCCCCGGCGGGCGCCGGCTCGGGGGTGCGGCGCTGCGGCTGCACGGGCTGGATACGCGGCGCCGGCGGCTGGTCGTACGGCGACGGGCCAGGGCCCTGGGGCGCGTACGGCTGCCGGTGACCGGGTGCGGAGGGGAAGCCGTACGGGTTCGCCGAACCGTCGTTCGGGCCCTGGGCAGGCCCGTACGACCAGTTGCCGGAATGCGAACCACCTGGGGGTGTTGCCACTTCTCTTCTCCTCCTCCGATGGTGCCAGGCGTCCAACACCGTGGAAGCCGCGTCCCGAAACCTTACGGTGCCGGGACGTCAATACGCACCGTCCGTCCTTTAGTTGAGAAGGCTCCCCTGGAGCTCCGCTCGCAGGTCCGGCGTCAGGACCGTACCGGCCCGGTCGACCAGAAGGGCCATCTCGTACCCAATGAGACCGATGTCCGCCTCCGGGTGTGCGAGAACCGCAAGCGAGGAACCGTCGGAGATGGACATGATGAAGAGGAATCCCCGCTCCATCTCCACAACCGTCTGGTTCACGCTGCCGCCCTCGAAGATCCGAGAGGCGCCGGCGGTCAGCGAGGTCAGACCGGAGGCGACGGCCGCCAGCTGGTCGGCTCGGTCGCGCGGGAAGCCTTCGGACATCGCCAGAAGGAGTCCGTCGGCGGAGACCACCACCGTGTGGGACACCCCCGGGGTGTTGTCCACGAAGTTGGTGATCAACCAGTTCAGGTTCTGTGCCGCCTGGCTCATCGGGCTCACACTAACGCTCCTGGTTGTAGGTGCTGTCAGGACCGAAGCCCTGGCCGTTCGTTTCACTGCCTGCGTTGCGTCCGCGCTGGACGCCTCGACGCAGGTTGCTCAGCCTGCCCCGGACGTCCTCCGGGGCGCGGGAGACCTGTGGGCCTCCCTGGGGGGTGGCTTCGGCGGAACCCTCGACCAGGTTGGCCTTGGGTACCCGCCTCGGCAGACCGGAGGCGGTGACCCCGCCTGCCTTGGGCTTCCGGAGCTGCGAGGCCTGCTGCCAGCGCTCGTCGTTCGCCGACCGCCAGCTGCCATTGTCGCCGTTGTTCTCCGGAGCGGAGGCCGGCGTCTCCTGCTGCACGTGCCGTGCGTCGCCGTTCGTACCGCTCGCGAAGGATCCGCGGCGGGGCAGCCCGGCGTCGGTCAGCTCGTGGACGGCGGAAGTGGCCGGTCCCGGACGGTCGAAGCCTACGCGGTCCTGCTCACTCGCGTCAGCGGCCTGCGTGGATTCCGCTTCCGGAGCGTACTGGTCCGGGTAGCCGTTCTGGTAGCCGTTGTTCTGCGGCCAGTCGTCCTGGTAGGAACGCCGCTCCAGACCCGGGTAGCCGCCCTGCGCGCCGGCGTGTGACGGCGCGGACTCCTCCTGGGCCGGCTCCGCATAGGACGGTTCGGGGTAGCCGCCCGAGGAGAAACCGTCGTTCTGCGGCAGGCCGTTCTGCTGACCGTAGTAGGGGTCCTCGTACGACGGCTGCTGCGGCTGGTCGTAGCCGTTCTGCCGCTGCTCGTCGTAGCCGCCCTGCTGCCGCTCGTCGTAGCCCGTGTGCTGGTCGTACGACGGCTGCTGCTGGTCGTACGACGACGCCTGCTGCCCGTCGTAGCCCTGCCGGCCGGCGGAGAAGTCGTCGGCGTAGCCCTGGTTGTCGCCGCCCTGCTGGTCCGGGTGCGGGTGCGCCTGGGCCTCCAGGGCCGCGCGGCGCTCCTCGCGCATCAGGGAGCGGCCGACCGGGTCGAGCTCGCGGATGTCGTCGGGGACCTCGGCGTAGCGGCTGTCGTCGAAGCCGAGTTCGGCCGCCGTGCGCATCGGCGGGGCCTGGGTGAAGTCCTCGCCCTGGAAGTTCTGCTGCGGGATCATCTGCGAGACGGTGAACTCGTCCCGCTGCAGCGCCGGTTCGCCACCGCCGCCGTGCGTGATCGCGTCCGGCAGCATGACCAGCGACGTCGTACCGGCCTGCTCGCCCGAGGGGCGCAGCTGGACGCGGATGCCGTGCCGGTCGGAGAGCCGGCCGACCACGAACAGGCCCATGCGCTGGGAGATCGCGGCGTCCACGGTCGGCGGGTTGGCCAGCTTGTGGTTGATGTCCGCGAAGTCCTCGGCGGTGAGGCCGATGCCCTTGTCGTGGATCTCGATCATCACGCGGCCGTCGGGAAGGCGGGTCGCGGTGACACGGACCTTGGTCTGCGGGGAGGAGAACGTGGTGGCGTTCTCCAGGAGCTCGGCGAGCAGGTGCACGAGGTCGGTCACGGCGCGGCCGTGGATCTCGGCCTCCGGGACGCCGGACAGCTCGATGCGCTCGTACTGCTCCACCTCGGAGGAGGCGGCGCGCAGCACGTCGACCAGCGGGACCGGCTGGTCCCAGCGGCGGCCGGGCTCCTCGCCGGCGAGGACCAGGAGGTTCTCGCCGTTGCGGCGCATACGGGTGGCCAGGTGGTCCAGCTTGAAGAGGTTCTCCAGCTGGTCCGGGTCGGCCTCGTTGTTCTCCAGGTCGGTGATGAGGGTCAGCTGGCCCTCGATCAGCGACTGGTTGCGGCGCGACAGGTTGGTGAAGATCGCGTTGATGTTGCCCCGCAGCAGGGCCTGCTCGGAGGCGAGCCGGACCGCCTCGCGGTGGACCTGGTCGAAGGCGCGGGCGACCTCGCCGATCTCGTCCGTGGTGGTGATCGGGATCGGCGCGACCCGGGTGTCGACCCGGCCGGGGTCGGTCCGGGAGAGCTGGTCGACCAGCATCGGCAGGCGCTGCTCGGCGATGCCGAAGGCGGCGTTGCGCAGCTGGCGCATGGAGCGGCTCATCTGGCGGGCCACCATGCCGGCCAGGATGAACGCGGCGAGCAGGGCGATGACGACCGCGGCACCGGTGATGATCGCGTCGCGCTTGGCGTCGTCGGCGATCTGCTGGGCCTCGGCCACGGCCTTGTTGACCAGCTCGGTCTCGACCTCGCGGTAGCCCTCGTACTTCGCGGTGGAGGCGCCCAGCCAGGACTTCTCGGTGACGCCCTTGGCGGCCAGTTCCTCGGGGGTGAAGGTGCCCGCGGCTATGCCCTGGAGCATGGCGTCGGCGGCCGGCATGGCGGTGTAGGCGCCGCCCTGCGTGGAGGAGCTGTCACCGGCGTCGACGGCGGTGCCCTTGTCGCCGATCTTCTTGCGCTGACCGGCCATGACCTCGTCGAGCCGGTCGACGTCGGCCTCGGTGCCGCCCGAGACGAACTCGTTGACGGCGATGCCCTCCAGGTAGCGGTACGACACCAGCGACACGCTCTGCTGGCGGACGACCGCCTCCTTGGTGCTGGGCCGGATCAGCATGTGCACGCCGATGGAGCGCTGGAGCGAGGTGGCGGCCTTGGCCAGCGAGACGGCGTAGACGGTACGGCCGTAGGAGGTGATGTTGCCGGTGCCGAGGCCGAGCTCGTTGGCGAACTCCATCAGGGAGTGCTGGACGGCGACGTAGCCCTCTTCGGTCTTCACCGGGTCCATGGCCTTGCCGTAGGCCGCGGCCCGCAGCGTCTGCAGCTTGGACTCGTTGGAGCGGAAGAGCTGCATACGGCGGTCCAGTGCCGCCGTGTGCGGCATGTTCCCGGCCGCCTCGTCGAAGGCGTTCTTGGCCGTGTCGGTTGCCGCGCGCAGGTTCTTGACGGTCTCGGTGGTGCCCTTGCCGCGGAGCAGGTCGGGCGCGGTGAGGTCGCGCTCGTCGAGCAGGGCGTTGCCGTAGTTCTCGGCGGCACGGACGAGGAGGGCGACGTTCTCGGCGTCCTCGGCCTCCTGCCAGGTGTCGATCGAGCTCTTCACCTGGAAGCCGCCCATGACGAGGCCGACCAGCACGGGTATGAGCAGGATCGCGTTCAGGCGGGTGGGCACCCGCCAGTTGCGCGGCGAGAGGCGGCCCCCGCTCGGCGTGGGCGCGGGCGCCTGGTCCGAGCCGGGGACAGGGGCGGGCGCCGCTCCGCGCGGCGGCGGGGTGAAGTTGCCCCGCGCCGCCGGCTCGGGACTGTTCTTGCTTCGCCTCACTCGACCAACAACCTCTCGGCGGTCGGCACCAACGTCGTGCCGCAGTGTCTCAGAGCCCGGTCAGTAGTACGTCATTGACTATTGGGCAGTTCAGGCATTCCAGCACGTCGACCTGCGCTCTTCCAAACACTGCGCAGGCCTGGTTCCGTGCGATGTAAGCCCCAGATAAAACGGTCATAAAGAACGAGCCCCGTCAAAAGACGGGGCGTTTGTGCGCACAGCGAGACCGGACGACAGCGACGCGTGGCGGACCTGCACATTTCCTCTGCCGAACTGTTATGAACACCGGAGCCGACCGTGTCAAAGGCCACAGCCGGCTCCGGAGTACCTACGACAACTGCCGTATGCAAGCGGTCATTTGCCCTACCGCAGGCGTGCCATCAGGGCATGTTCCACCAGCGTGATGAGGGCGGACTTGGCGTCGGCGCGGTGCCGGGCGTCCGTCGTGATGATCGGAGTGTCCGGCCCGATCTGCAGGGCCTCCCGCACCTCTTCCGGCGCGTAGGGCTGCTGTCCGTCGAAGCCGTTGAGGGCGATGACGAAGGGCAGGCCGCTGTTCTCGAAGTAGTCGACGGCGGGGAAGCAGTCGGCGAGCCTCCGCGTGTCGACGAGGACCACCGCGCCGATCGCGCCGCGGACCAGGTCGTCCCACATGAACCAGAAGCGGTCCTGTCCGGGCGTACCGAACAGGTACAGGATCAGGTCCTGGTCGAGCGTGATGCGGCCGAAGTCCATGGCGACCGTGGTGGTCGTCTTGTCCCCGGTGTGGGTCAGGTCGTCGATGCCGGCCGAAGCGGACGTCATGACGGCCTCTGTGCGCAGCGGGTTGATCTCCGAGACGGCGCCGACGAACGTGGTCTTGCCCACGCCGAAGCCGCCCGCCACCACGATCTTCGCGGAAGTGGTGGAGCGCGAAGATTCAGAGCTTGCGAAGTCCACTGAGCACCCTTTCGAGCAGTGTCACGTCCGGAGCACCGGTGGCCTCGTCGCCGCCCGGCTGGTGGATCGCGACGAGACCGGCCTCGGCGAGGTCCGCGACGAGGATCCGGGCCACACCGAGCGGCATGTTGAGCAGCGCCGAGACCTCCGCCACCGACTTCACCTCACGGCACAGGTGGCAGATGCGCTGGTGCTCCGGGAGCAGCCCCATGAGCGCCGCGGGATCGGCGGTGGTGCTGATCAGCGCCTCGATGGCGAGCTGGTAGCGCGGCCTGGTCCGGCCGCCGGTCATGGCGTACGGCCTGACCAGCGGCTGGTCGCCCTCTTCCTCGTACGGCTCGGCGTACGGATCATGAGGGGCGGTGGGCGGGGTCATGAATCCTCCGGGCGGGACAGCAGGTCGAGCGGTCGTGCCGTCTGACGGGGCCGGTGGGGGGATTGTGGCGGCCGGACGGTGATTTGGTGAGACGGGTGGATCCGGGGCCGGTCAGTGAAGCAGACTTCCCTGGAGCTCGGCGCGCAGGTCGGGCGTGAGCACCGCGCCCGCGCGGTCGACCAGGAGCGCCATCTCGTAGCCGACGAGGCCGATGTCGCACTCGGGGTGCGCCAGGACGGCCAGGGACGAGCCGTCCGAGACGGACATGAGGAAGAGGAATCCCCGCTCCATCTCGACGACCGTCTGCGCCACGGTGCCGCCCTCGAAGATCCGGGAGGCCCCGGCCGTCAGCGAGGTGAGACCGGACGCGACGGCCGCCAGCTGGTCGGCGCGGTCGCGGGGGAAGCCCTCCGACATCGCCAGCAGCAGGCCGTCCGCGGACACGACGACGGTGTGGGACACACCGGGTGTGTTGTCCACGAAGTTGGTGATCAACCAGTTGAGGTTCTGTGCCGCCTGGCTCATCTGGCTCAACTAACGCTCCTGCTGGTGAGTGGGGCTCGGGAAGCTGCCGGTCTGGCCGCTGCCGGCCTGACGGCCCTGAGCGATACCCCGACGGAGATTGGTCAGCCGGCCGCGCACGTCCTGGGGAGCGCGCGAGACCTGCGGACCGCTTTGGTGCTGTTGCTGCTGAGCCGTGCCCGGGACGAGGTTCGCCCGGGGCACGCGGCGCGGCAGGCCTGAGGTGGTGACGCCGCCGGAGGCCGGCTGACGCACCCTTTCCGCCTGCCGGACGAGGTCGTCGTTGGGCGACGTGCGCCAGCCGGAGGTGGCGGGCCGCTGCTGCTGCGCGGCAGGGGTCTGCTGCGCCTGCTGCGGGGCCGGTGCCGAGCCGCCCGCCTGGGGGGCCTGCGGTGCCTGTCCGCCGCCGGTGCCGCCGCGGAACCAGTTGGTCTCCAGCGTGTCGTACAGCGGGGTACGGCCGTCCCCCGGGCCCGTGGCCGGCGGCAGCGCCTCCGGCTCCGGACGGGCGGGACGCTGCGGGGCCGCCGGCCGCTCCGGCTGGGGGTAGCCGTAGCCGCCGGTCTGCGGGCGCTCGAACTGGCCGGCGCCGGAGGACTCCGGCCGGCCGGGCAGCGCGTGCCGCCCGGTGACCGAGGCGTCCTGGCCCGGCGCCGGGAACTGGCCCGTGCCGCCGTTGTCGTAGCCCTGCGGGGCGGCGAACTGGCCGGTGGAGCCGTTGTCGTAGGCCTGCGGACGGTCGAACTGGCCGGTCTGGCCGTTGCCGTAGCCCTGCGGGCGGTCGAACTGGCCCGTGGGAGACGGCGTGTTCTGGCCGCCCGGCGCGCCGAAGACGTCGGAGCGCACGAACTGGTCGCTGTCACCGCGGTCCGCGGGGCTCGGCGCGTCGAAGTCCGGGCGGGCGAACTCCGAGGTGCTGCCGGGGCCCTGGCGGTCGTCGCGGACCGCCGGGATCTCCGCGGTCGCACCCGGACCCTGCCGGTCGTCGACGCGCGGCATGCGCGAGGTGTGCGCGGCGTCCGGCTCCTCGTGGCCGCGCGGGGCGTCCAGCGAGGCGCGCGGCACCGGCGGCTGCGCGGCGTCGTCGCTCCAGCTCGGCGTGCGCGGCTGCGGGGAGCCGCCGGGCAGCTCGGCCCGCGCGCCACCGCGCGGCGGCAGCTGCGGCTGACGGCCGCGGCGGCCCTGGCCCTCGCCCTGGCCGTCGGCGCCGCGCTTGCGGCGGCCGGCGCCGAAGGCGTCCTGCCCGGGCGCCGAGGTGCCCGCGGCCTGCAGGCCCTGCGGGGCACCCGCTGCCGGGGCCGGGAAGTTCTGGTGCTGCTGCTGGCCCTGCGGACCGGTCGTACCGGCGGCCTGGAGGCCCTGCGGACTGGTCGGCGCCTGACCGCCGAAGCCGGCGCCCACGCCGGGCCGGCCCTGCTGCGGCGCACCCGGACCCTGCGGACCGCGGGCACCGCCCTGCGCCCCGGGCCCGCCCGCACGGCCGCCGTCCTGGCCGGGCAGCGCGGCGCGCGGACCCTGGCCCGCGCCGAGGCGACCGCCACCGGGCGCACCGGCACCCAGGGCACCGCCCTGCGCGCCCGCGCCCAGCGCGCCGCCGCCCTGGCCCTGCTGGGCCTGGCGGCGGGCCGCCGCGGCACCGGCCGCGGCCTGCGCGGCGGCCGGACCGCCGACACCGCCCTGGCCGGCCTTCGGCGGCTGCGGCTTCTTGCCGCCCTGGGCCACGTCCACGGGCAGCATGACCAGCGCGGTCGTACCGCCGGAGTCGGACGGGCGCAGCTGGATGCGGATGCCGTGGCGCTGCGACAGACGGCCGACCACGAACAGACCCATGCGGCGGGAGACGGAGACGTCCACGGTGGGCGGCGAGGCGAGCCGCTCGTTAATCGCCGCGAGGTCCTCGGGGGAGAGGCCGATACCGGTGTCGTGGATCTCGATCAGCACACGGCCGTCGGGCAGCGCGTGACCGGTGACCTTGACCTTGGTCTGCGGCGAGGAGAACGAGGTCGCGTTCTCCAGCAGCTCGGCGAGCAGGTGGACGAGGTCGTTGACGACGCGGCCGGCGACCTCGGTGGCGGGCACCGAGGCCAGCTCGATGCGCTCGTACTGCTCCACCTCGGACGCGGCGGCGCGGAGCACGTCGACCAGCGGGACCGGACGGGTCCAGCGGCGGCCGGGCTCCTCACCCGCGAGGACGAGGAGGTTCTCACCGTTACGGCGCATACGCGTCGCAAGGTGGTCGAGCTTGAACAGCGAGGACAGCTGGTCCGGGTCGGCCTCGCGGGACTCCAGCTCGGAGATGAGGGAGAGCTGGCGCTGGATCAGACCCTGGGAGCGGCGCGAGAGGTTGGTGAACATCGCGTTGACGTTGCCCCGCAGCAGGGCCTGCTCGGCGGCGAGGCGGACCGCCTCGCGGTGCACGTCGTCGAAGGCCGCGGCCACCCGGCCGATCTCGTCCCGGGAGTGCACACCGACCGACTCCACGGACGTGTCGACGTCCTGCGGGTCGGACTCGGACAGCTGCTTGACCAGCTCGGGCAGGCGCTCGGCGGCGACCTTGGTGGCGGTCTCCTCCAGCCGGCGCAGCGAGCGGATCATGGAGCGGGCCACGACGAACGCGCCGACCAGGGACACGCCGAGGACGAGCAGGATGAGCGCACCGGAGATGATCGCCTCGCGCTCGGACTCCGCCCGCAGCGCGCGCGCCTTCTGCTCCATCTCGTCGAGCAGCTGGTGCTCGATGTTCTTCATCTGCTGGATCTTGGTGGAGCTGTCGTCCACCCAGTCCCGGTAGGACCGCTTGTCCAGCTTCTTCAGACCGCCGGTGCCGCTCAGCGCGCGGCTCGCGTACAGGTCGGTGGCCTCGATGGTGGGGTTGCCCTGCTCGATGGGCTTGAGCAGCTCCACCGCCTTCTCGGTGCCGTAGATGGCCTGGAAGGTGTTGGTCTCGGAGTTCTCGCTGTCCAGCGCCGACTGGGCGTAGGCCCGGTCGTTCTCGGACAGGTTGCCGTAGGTGGTGTTGTTGGCCGGCAGCGCGGCGGCGATGATCGCGCGCTGCACGGACGCGTACTCCTTGGCGGAGGAGAACGCGGCGAGGGCGCGGGTGCGCTGGATCATCTCCGGGTTGCTGGTGGCCTCGGCCATGTCCTGGGAGAGGTCCAGCAGGTGGGTGATGAGCCGGTGGTAGGCCTCGACGGTCTGGGTGGCGTTGCCCTGGTCGGCGAAGGCCCGCTGGCGGATCTTGCTGAGCGAGTTCAGGTCGCGGGCGATGCCGATGACGCTGTCGCGGACGCCCTGGAGGTTGCCGTCGGTGCTCGCGTCGTCGACCGCGTCGGAGGCCTTGAGGAAGTTGGTCCGGGCGCGGTCGGTGCGGGTGCGGTAGCCGGCGACGGTGTAGTCGGCGGTGCTCTTGTGGGCGAGCGGACCGGCGGACTGGTCGCGCTCGTCCTGCAGGGCCATGGCCAGCTCGGTGGCCTGCTTGGTCATCTCCGTCAGCAGCTTCATGTTGTCGAGCTGCTGGATGTCGTCCATGGACTCGTTGATGCGCAGGGCGCCGAGGGTGGTCGCGGCGACCACGGGCAGCGCGAGCAGCGAGACCAGACGGGTCGAGATGCGCCAGTTGCGCAGGGCTATTCGGGGGCCGGGGCCGGCGGGGTTCTTCGTCGCCTTCACCGCGGGGGAAGCGGTCTTGGGCGCGGCGCCCGACGGCGAGGCGGACGCGCCGGGGCGTCCGGAGCGGTCACCGGCGTCGCCGGACGGGCCCGGGCCCGGGTTCTGGGCGTGCTGGGGCGAGGAGCTGCCGGCCATCGGGCCAGTCCCGCCGTGCGGCTCCGGCTCCGCCGAAGCGCTGCCATCCCTCTTGAAACGTCCCTGCACTAGCGTCGCAACCTCTGGACCAGGCGCCCTCCCGCGTGAACGGAAGGACGGTGTCGGCGTTGTGGGGAGCGTCCTGAATACGCCCCCCGGGTGGTCGTGAGTGACCGGCGCTGGCTCCCCCTTCTGGCCGCCACTCGGCGCTGTGTGCGCCCCCTGTGCGCCGGCTCGATCCCGCGGCGGTCCGTGGCATTCCAGCACAGTGCCGGATCTCCAACAAGGTACGCGGACCCACCTGTGACCACCGTGACACCTTGTGAGGGCCGGATTACCAGGTGTGGAGGCCGATTCGGTACGAACCGGGCAAACGCTGACGGGTCGCCGAGTGGTGACAGGTGTCCCAGTCGCCATGATCAGGAGCGGAATGAGCGCTTCAGGGGCGCAATGTCCGTTTCAGTGGTCTCGACCGCAGGCCTGAATTGACCGATTTGAGCCGGGATCCGTGAGCAAACTCACACGCCGCGCACGCTCCCTCCACCTCTCGGCGGGGAATCCGCACGTTTAGCCTGACGCTTTACAGAAAGCAACAGTCTGGTAACCACGCGCCCGTGGGGTACGTTGATCCGGCTCAGGACCCCCTCCGCGCCCCGACACGACGAGGTTCAGTTCAACCGTGAAGACGACGATGATGTTCCACAGGATCGCCAACCCGCGCCGTACGACGCTGGCCCACCTGAAGGACTCCGGCGAACTGCAGACGCCGGTGCAGCCGGAGCACCCCGTCGAGCTGCCGGCCCAGACCGCCAACCCCCGGCGCACGATCCTCCAGGAGATCCCGGTCGCGGCCACCGCCGCGCAGTGACCTCTCGCGGACACCGAGGGCGCCCGTCGGCAGACGGGCGCCCTTCGTCGTTCTGCCCGCGTTAGCCTGGAGCGTCAGACTCCAGCCAGCTCAGTGACAAGTTAAGGGGCGCAAGGATCCCGTGCGCATCGCCAGGTTCTCCATCGACGGGAACGTCGCCTTCGGCGCGGTCGAAGGCGACAAGCCGGACGAGCTCGTCCTCGACATCATCAAGGGCATCCCGTTCGCGGACTTCGAGCTCTCCGGGACGAAGGTGCCGCTGAGCAAGGTCAGGCTGCTGCCCCCGGTGCTCCCCAACAAGGTCGTGGCCTTCGGCCGCAACTACGCCGAGCACGCGCGCGAACTGGGCAACGAGGTCCCCGCCGCGCCCTTCGCCTTCTTCAAGCCGTCCACCGCGGTGATCGGCCCCGGCGACGCCATCCAGTACCCCTCCTTCACCGAGGACCTCCAGCACGAGGCCGAGCTGGCCGTCGTCATCGGCCGCATGTGCCGCGAGGTCCCGCGCGAGCGGGTGGCGGACGTCGTCCTCGGCTACACCTGCGCCCTCGACGTCACCGCGCGGGACGTGCAGCGGCGCGAGAAGCAGTGGGCCCGCGCCAAGGGCTTCGACACCTCCTGCCCGCTCGGCCCGTGGGTGGAGACGGACCTCTCGCTGCAGGACGCCAAGGACCTCACCATCCAGCTCACCGTCAACGGCGAACAGCGCCAGCTGGGCCGCACGAGCGAGATGATCCACTCCATCGAGGACCTGGTCGTCAACATCTCCGAGGCCATGACGCTGCTCCCCGGCGACGTCATCCTCACCGGCACCCCGGCTGGGGTCGGCCCCCTCCACGTCGGCGACGAGGTCGCCGTCACCATCGAAGGCATCGGCACTCTCACCAACAAGGTTGTCAAGCGTGGCTAGCGCACCTGTTCGCGTCCGTTTCTGCCCCTCGCCCACCGGTAACCCCCACGTGGGCCTGGTCCGCACCGCCCTGTTCAACTGGGCCTTCGCGCGCCACCACCAGGGCACCCTGGTCTTCCGCATCGAGGACACCGACGCGGCCCGCGACTCCGAGGAGTCCTACAACCAGCTGCTCGACGCGATGCGCTGGCTCGGCTTCGACTGGGACGAGGGCCCCGAGGTCGGCGGCCCGCACGCGCCCTACCGCCAGTCGCAGCGCATGGACCTCTACGCGGACGTCGCGCGGAAGCTCCTCGACGGCGGCTACGCCTACCACTGCTACTGCTCCCAGGAGGAGCTGGACTCCCGCCGCGAGGCCGCCCGCGCCGCCGGCATGCCGTCCGGCTACGACGGCCACTGCCGCGAGCTGACCGACGCCCAGGTCGAGCAGTACAAGGCCGAGGGCCGCGCGCCCATCGTCCGCTTCCGGATGCCCGACGAGACGATCACTTTCACCGACCTGGTCCGCGGCGAGCTGACGTTCACCCCGGAGAACGTCCCGGACTACGGGATCGTACGAGCCAACGGAGCCCCCCTCTACACGCTCGTCAACCCGGTCGACGACGCGCTGATGGAGATCACCCACGTCCTGCGCGGTGAGGACCTGCTCTCCTCCACCCCGCGCCAGATCGCGCTGTACAAGGCGCTGATCGAGCTGGGCATCGCCAAGGGCATCCCCGAGTTCGGCCACCTGCCCTACGTCATGGGCGAGGGCAACAAGAAGCTCTCCAAGCGCGACCCGCAGTCCTCCCTGAACCTCTACCGGGAGCAGGGCTTCCTGCCCGAGGGCCTGCTCAACTACCTCTCGCTGCTCGGCTGGTCGCTCTCGGCCGACCGGGACGTCTTCTCCGTCGAGGAGATGGTCGCGGCCTTCGACATCACGGACGTGAACCCCAACCCGGCCCGCTTCGACCTGAAGAAGTGCGAGGCCATCAACGGCGACCACATCCGCCTGCTGGACGTGAAGGACTTCACCGAGCGCTGCCGCCCCTGGCTGAAGGCCCCGTTCGCGCCCTGGGCGCCGGAGGACTTCGACGAGGCCAAGTGGCAGGCCATCGCGCCGCACGCGCAGACCCGCCTGAAGGTCCTGTCCGAGATCACCGACAACGTCGACTTCCTCTTCCTGCCGGAGCCGGTCTTCGACGAGGCGTCGTGGACCAAGGCGATGAAGGAGGGCTCGGACGCCCTGCTGCGCACGGCCCGCGAGAAGCTGGACGCGGCCGACTGGTCCTCTCCCGAGTCGCTGAAGGAGGCCGTCCTGGCCGCCGGCGAGGCCCACGGCCTCAAGCTCGGCAAGGCCCAGGCCCCCGTCCGCGTGGCCGTCACCGGCCGCACGGTCGGCCTGCCGCTCTTCGAGTCCCTCGAAGTCCTCGGCAAGGACAAGGCGCTGGCCCGCATCGACGCGGCCCTGGAGCGGCTGACGGCCTGACGGCCACCCGCACCCATGGGGGGCGGCACCGGCGCGAGCCGGGCCGCCCCCCGTTTCGTCACCGGCAGTTCACCCCTCCGCTCAACTCCCGCCGCCCGCAAGGGATTTGGTGATCGCGGGGCCATGGCCATGAAGACCTCCCCACAGGCCGTCTGGGTGGCCTACGACGGCGGCAACCCGCCCGCTCACGCCGGCCCCGACGACCTCGCCACCGGCACCGACGTGATCAACACCCGGGGCACCGGCACCGTCTCCCAGCAGCACCGCTCCACCGGCGCCACGGCGACGGTCACCCTGCCCGAGGGCCAGACCTACAAGGCCGCCGCCGGCGCCCCGCACATCTTGCGCGCCGCCGCCGACGGCACCACCCGGGACCTGCCGGTCACCGGCCTCCCGTTCGGCGCCGAACTCACCGGCACCGTCGTCACCGGCGGCTCCGTCCGCCGGGCCGCCGTCGTCCACCGCCTGGACGGCACCGCGCGTACCGGGCTCGTCGACCTCGCCGACGGCACCCTCGGGGTGTCCGTGCCCGGCTCCACGACGGTGACCTCCAGCGACCGCTGGCTGGTCGTCGGCAACCTGGCGGCGAGATCGTCCTCAGCCGCACCCATACCGCCGCCGCGATCTGCGGCCAGCGGCTGTGGATCCCCACGCAGCACCCAGGGCACGGTCGTCGCCCCCGACCTCAAGAGCAACAGGAACGTCGCCACGGTGAACACGGGCGCCCCCTGCTCCCCCAGCGACATCCAGGCGGTCGACACCTGGCTGTACTGGAGCTGCGGCGCGAGCGGCCCGGCCGGGGTGTACGACCGCGCGGCCGGCCGCGCGATCACCGTCCCGGCCGGGCAGGCCCGCCTCGCCGACGGCTGGCTGGTCCGCGAGAACCGCACCACCCACGAGCTGCTGCTCACCGACTTCCACACCGGCACCGCCACCACCCGCACCGTGGCCGTGCTCCAGGCGACCGACAGGGACACCGGGGGCAACACCGGCCGCTGGACCGTGGACCGCTTCGGGGGGCAACCTCGCCTACCTGACCGCGCAGGACCAGGTGGCGATCGTCACAGCGGGCGTCCCGACCTCGCCGGCGGCCCGGATGGAGGCGCAGACGGACGCCGCCCCCGGCCCGGCCGCCGCCGAGCCCTGGCAGCCGGTGTGGCAGCTCGGCAAGCCCTCCACCTGGACGCTGACCCTGAGCACCACGGGCGGCACCGTCGCGCGCACCCTCACCGGCGCCTCCGCCGACGCCGCGGTCCGCGCCTCCTGGGACGGGCGGTGGAGCGACGGCCGACGCGTCACCGGCAGCTACACCTGGACGCTCACCGCGAGGCCTCGCGACGGCCAGGGCCCGGACCCTGACCGTGACCGGGCAGACCTCGGTGAACCGACCCCGCCGGAACCGTCCCGCACGGGCCACCGCCGGGCTACGGTCGGCTCATGAGCATCCGAGCCGTGGTCTGGGACGTCGACGACACCCTCTTCGCCTACACGAGCGCGGACCGCGCCGGCATGCGGGCCCACCTGGCCGCCGAGGGCCTTCTCGAGGCGTACGCGAGCGCCGAGGAGGCCCTCGCCCGCTGGCGGGAGGCGACCCACCTGCACTGGGGGCGCTTCTCGGCGGGCGAGACGACCTTCGAGGGACAGCGCCGGGACCGGGTGCGCACCTTCCTCGGCACGGGCCTGACCGACAGCGAGGCCGACGCCTGGTTCGAGCGGTACATCACCCACTACGAGGCCGCCTGGGCGCTCTTCCCGGACGTGCTGCCCGCCCTGGACGCCCTCGCCGCCGGCTACCGGCACGCGGTGCTGTCCAACTCCAGCCTCACCGTCCAGGACCGCAAGCTGCGCGTGCTCGGCGTGCACGACCGCTTCGAGACCATCCTGTGCGCCGCCGAGCTGGGCGTCTCCAAGCCCGAGGCGGCCGCCTTCCACGCCGCCTGCACGGCCCTCGGCCTCGCCCCGCACGAGGTCGCCTACGTCGGGGACCACCCGGACATCGACGGACGCGGCGCGGCCGAGGCCGGTCTGCTGTCGGTGTGGATCGACCGTGACGGGGCGCGTACCGGCGGTGACGCGCCCCAGGGCCCGCGCCGGATCGCGAGCCTCGCCGAACTCCCGGCGGTGCTCGGCGCCGATACCCGTTTTGGAGCCCGGTCGACCTTCGGGTAATGTTCTTCCTGCGCCGCCGGGGAGCGGGCCGAAAGGCCGGGACCCGGAGGAGCGAAACTAGAACGAGATCCCCTCAGGGGGCTTGAGTTCCAGTGGCCTATGGTGTAATTGGCAGCACGACTGATTCTGGTTCAGTTAGTCTTGGTTCGAGTCCAGGTAGGCCAGCTCGCAGAGCTTATCTGCAAAGCCCCCGTTGTGTAGCGGCCTAGCACGCTGCCCTCTCAAGGCAGTAGCGCCGGTTCGAATCCGGTCGGGGGTACTGATCTCGATCCTGTCGAGATCGCTAGGGCCCCCGTTGTGTAGCGGCCTAGCACGCCGCCCTCTCAAGGCGGTAGCGCCGGTTCGAATCCGGTCGGGGGTACTGACTGGTCTAAACCATCATTGGTCTATGGTGTAATTGGCAGCACGACTGATTCTGGTTCAGTTAGTCTTGGTTCGAGTCCAGGTAGACCAGCTCGGACCTGCGGAAACGCAGAGTCCACGCCCCCGTTGTGTAGCGGCCTAGCACGCCGCCCTCTCAAGGCGGTAGCGCCGGTTCGAATCCGGTCGGGGGTACAAGAGGAAGGCCCTCCGCTTCGGCGGGGGGCCTTCGTCGTGCCCGGCGCCGGTCAGGCGAAGCCGTACCGCCGTACCGACTCCTCCTCCTGGGCCAGCCGGTGCAGTGCCCGGAGCGTCGGCTCGTTGAGGATCGCTCCGAGGACCGCGAACTCGACCTGCTCCGCGTCCGAGGGGTGGGTCTCCATGTTGTCCAGGTCCAGCACGGCCGTCCGGTGCATCAACTCGGCGTACGGCGCGAGCTGTTCGGCGCCCCAGGCGTAGCCGAGCCTGCGGAACGCGGCCACCGCCACCACCAGGGAGCGGTACGCGGGGGAGAGGGGCGCCAGCTGCCGGGCGTTGTGCCAGCCCAGCCGGTCCAGGAGCGCGCCGACCTCCTCGTGGGCGGCCCGGACGTACTCGTCGTCCGCATCCGGCTCGGCGACCTGCGGCAGCAACCACAGCGCCGCGCCCAGGCGCATCGTGCGGCCCAGCGAGTCGTCGTCGACGTGCCCCAGCACCTCCTTCACCGTCGCCACCGGCAGCCGGCCCACCTGGATCATCGCCCGCACCAGCCGCAGCCGGCGCAGATGCTCCTCGTCGTACTCGGCCGTCGTGCGGTTGATCTGCCGGCCGGGCGGCAACAGCCCTTCGCGCAGGTAGTACTTGATCGTCGCGGTGGACACCCCGCTGCGCTCGCTCAGTTCGGCCAGTCGCATCCCTTGTGCTCCTTGTTGGGTACCGGCACTATCCAAGTATGGATCCGAAACGTGCAGGCATAAGCCGTGCCACCGCGGACGCCCGAGGCGATGTGGTCGTCCTGCTGATCGGCATGCGGATCAACCGGTTCCGGGCGGTGCGCGAATGGCTGCCCGTGCTGCTCGGCATGCCCCGCATGCTGGCCGAGCTGAAGAAGGCCCCCGAGCGCGGACTGCTCTCGCATGTGCTGCTGACCGCCTCGCCCCGGACGTACTACGTCGTCCAGTACTGGGAGTCCAAGGAGAAGCTTTACGCCTACGCGAGCGCGCCGGACGGCCTGCACCACCGGTTCTGGGCGCTGGTCAACCGCAAGGAGCGGAGCGGGAAGCTCCGCGGCGGCGTCGGGCTCTGGCACGAGGCCTACGTCGTGCCCGAGGGCTCCTACGAGGCGATCTACGCCGACATGCCGCCCTTCGGGCTGGCCGCCGCGCACGGACAGGTGCCGCTGGAGCGGCGCGGCCGGTCCGCGAGGGACCGGTTCGCGTACCGGTCCGCGCGGGTGGAGGCGGTCGAGGAAGCCAACTGACCGGGGGGAGAGCGGAGGGGCCTGTCGCGGCGTTGGGGCAGGCCCCTCCGCGCTGCCGCGGGGACGGTCAGCCGGAGCGGCGCAGGGCCTCCGAGAGGCGGGCCGCGGCGTCGATGACGGCCTGGGCGTGCATCCGGCCCGGGTGGCGGGTCAGGCGCTCGATGGGCCCCGAGACCGACACGGCGGCCACCACGCGGTTGGAGGGGCCGCGCACCGGCGCGGAGACCGAGGCCACGCCCGGCTCACGCTCGCCGATCGACTGGGCCCAGCCCCGGCGCCGTACGCCCGACAGGGCCGTCGCCGTGAAGCGGGCGCCCTGCAGACCGCGGTGCAGGCGCTCCGGCTCCTCCCAGGCCATGAGGATCTGCGCGGAGGAGCCCGCCTTCATGGTGAGCGTCGAACCGACCGGGACCGTGTCCCGCAGTCCGGACAGGCGCTCCGCCGCGGCGACGCAGATGCGCATGTCGCCCTGGCGGCGGTAGAGCTGCGCGCTCTCGCCCGTGACGTCACGGAGGTGGGTAAGCACCGGGCCGGCCGTCGCCAGCAGCCGGTCCTCGCCGGCCGCCGCGGCCAGTTCGGCCAGGCGCGGGCCGAGGATGAACCGGCCCTGCATGTCGCGTGCCACCATGCGGTGGTGTTCCAGGGCCACGGCCAGGCGGTGGGCCGTGGGTCGTGCCAGTCCGGTGGCCGTGACCAGTCCCGCGAGGGTGGCCGGACCGGACTCCAGAGCGCTCAGGACGAGGGCCGCCTTGTCCAGAACGCCGACGCCGCTACTGTTGTCCATGCAACGATACTCGCGTCTCACTCTGTGAAACGCAAGTTCAATTTTCTCCGGAACCCGCCACTCTGGATTGCACGAAGGCACAGCGGCCCGCGGATCAACGGGCCTGGTGGCGGTTGTCCGGACGCAGGGGCGCGGGCATCGCCTCCTCAAGATCTCTAGTTGGGCCGGTGGAGTTCACGCCGGCCGGAGGGAAAGCGATGGGTAGGACACTCGCGGAGAAGGTCTGGGACGACCATGTCGTCCGGCGCGCCGAGGGCGAGCCCGACCTCCTCTACATCGATCTGCACCTGCTGCACGAGGTGACCAGCCCGCAGGCCTTCGACGGCCTCCGCAAGAGCGGCCGGAAGGTCCGCCGCCTCGACCTCACCATCGCGACCGAGGACCACAACACCCCGACCCTCGACATCGACAAGCCCATCGCCGACCCGGTCTCCCGGGCCCAGCTGGAGACGCTGCGCAAGAACTGCGCCGAGTTCGGGGTGCGGCTGCACCCGCTGGGCGACGTCGAGCAGGGCGTCGTGCACGTCGTCGGCCCGCAGCTGGGCCTGACCCAGCCCGGCACCACCGTCGTCTGCGGCGACTCGCACACCTCCACGCACGGCGCCTTCGGCGCGCTGGCGTTCGGCATCGGCACCTCGCAGGTCGAGCACGTGCTGGCCACCCAGACGCTGCCGATGGCCCGCCCGAAGACCATGGCGATCACGGTCGACGGCGAGCTGCCCGAGGGCGTCACCGCCAAGGACCTGATCCTGGCGATCATCGCGAGGATCGGCACGGGCGGCGGCCAGGGCTACGTCCTGGAGTACCGCGGCGAGGCCATCGAGAAGCTCTCGATGGAGGCCCGCATGACCATCTGCAACATGTCGATCGAGGCCGGCGCCCGCGCGGGCATGATCGCCCCCGACGAGACCACCTTCGCCTACCTCAAGGGCCGCCCGCACGCCCCCGAGGGCGCCGACTGGGACGCCGCGGTCGAGTACTGGAAGACGCTGAGGACCGACGACGACGCCGAGTTCGACGCCGAGGTCGTGATCGACGCCGCCGAGCTGTCGCCGTTCGTCACCTGGGGCACCAACCCGGGCCAGGGCGCGCCGCTTTCGGCGGACGTCCCCGACCCCGCTTCGTACGAAGACGCTTCGGAGCGCCTGGCCGCCGAAAAGGCCCTGGAGTACATGGGGTTGGAGGCCGGACAGCCGCTGCGCTCCATCAAGGTGGACACCGTCTTCGTAGGCTCCTGCACCAACGGCCGCATCGAGGACCTGCGCGCCGCCGCCGAGCTGCTCAAGGGCCGCAAAGTCGCCGACGGCGTACGGATGCTGGTCGTCCCGGGCTCCGCGCGGGTGGGTCTGCAGGCCGTCTCCGAGGGCCTGGATGTCGTCTTCAAGGAGGCCGGCGCCGAGTGGCGGCACGCGGGCTGCTCGATGTGCCTCGGCATGAACCCCGACCAGCTGGCCCCGGGTGAGCGCTCCGCCTCCACCTCCAACCGCAACTTCGAGGGCCGGCAGGGCAAGGGCGGCCGTACCCACCTGGTGTCGCCGCAGGTCGCGGCCGCCACGGCGGTCCTGGGCCACCTGGCCTCCCCGGCCGACCTCACCGACGCCGCCACCCGTACGCCCGCTGGAGTCTGATCAGTCATGGAAGCATTCACCACGCACACCGGCCGGGCCGTCCCGCTGCGCCGCTCCAACGTCGACACCGACCAGATCATCCCTGCTCACTGGCTCAAGAAGGTCACGCGGGACGGGTTCGAGGACGGGCTGTTCGAGGCCTGGCGCAAGGACCCCGAGTTCGTGCTCAACCGCCCCGAGCGGCAGGGCGCCACGGTCCTGGTCGCCGGCCCCGACTTCGGCACCGGCTCCTCCCGCGAGCACGCCGTCTGGGCGCTGCAGAACTACGGCTTCAAGGCCGTGATCTCCTCCCGCTTCGCCGACATCTTCCGCGGCAACTCGCTGAAGAACGGCCTGCTCACGGTCGTTCTGGAGCAGAAGATCGTGGACGCGCTGTGGGAGCTGGTCGAGGCCGACCCCACCGCCGAGGTCACGGTGGACCTCCAGACGCGTGAGGTGCGCGCGCAGGGCATCACCGCCTCCTTCGAGCTGGACGAGAACGCCCGCTGGCGGCTGCTGAACGGCCTGGACGACATCTCCATCACGCTGCAGAACGAGGCGGACATCGCCGCGTACGAGCAGAAGCGCCCGGCGTACAAGCCGCGCACGCTCCAGGTCTGAACCAAGGCGCCGCACCGGCGCTGAACGGGTCGACTTTCGGCCACCGCTCGACCCCCTCCTGTACCCCCGATCAGCCCGATCGGGGGTACAGCCGTGTCTGCACCCGATCGGCCCCGCCCGCCGGCGTGCCACAGGACAACTTCCCACGTTACGACGGTGATTGCCGGGGTACGCGAGGCTCAGGGATGCGGCTTCCGGAGGTGCCCGGACGGCCGTTTGAGGCGGCAGTTACCCCCTGAGCGGGCGACAACTCGCCCCAGATGGCACAATCTGTGCATGGAACACGACGGCCAACTCGAGCTCTATACGGCAGTCGCGGACCGACTCAAACAAGCGCACGCAAGGGTGCGCGCACTGCAAGTCCCGGAGGGCGTACGGATGGCGCTGACCCGGAAGCTGCTGGTCATTACGGCCGCGGCCAAGCACGATCTCGCCGGTGCGGCAAGGCGTCTGGAGGGGTTCATGGCGGACCTGGACGCGGGGCGGATCCCCGAAGAGGACCGCTGATCACGTCCGAGACAGCCGAGTTCGTTGCGGCGCACGGGTGATAAGCCCGTTTCGTGTTTGATTTGCGGTATATATCTGCCTAACGTGCGAAAAAGCTTGAACACTTTCGTTCGGGCAATGTCTCCGAAGGGGAAGACGTGAACAAGGCGCAGCTCGTAGAAGCGATTGCCGACAAGATGGGCGGCCGCCAGCAGGCCGCCGATGCTGTCGACGCGGTCCTGGACGCCATCGTCCGCGCGGTCGTCGGGGGTGACCGCGTCTCGGTCACCGGGTTCGGTTCGTTCGAGAAGGTCGACCGTCCGGCCCGCTACGCCCGCAACCCCCAGACCGGCGAGCGGGTCCGGGTGAAGAAGACCTCCGTCCCCCGCTTCCGCGCCGGGCAGGGGTTCAAGGACCTGGTCAGCGGGTCGAAGAAGCTCCCGAAGGGCGACATCGCCGTCAAGAAGGCCCCCAAGGGCAGCCTCAGCGGCGGGGCCACCGCCACGGTGAAGAAGGCCGCCGCGAAGAAGGCCACCACCAAGACGGCCGCCGCGAAGAAGACCACCGCGAAGAAGACCCCCGCCAAGAAGACCACGACGGCGGCCGCGAAGAAGACCACCGCGAAGAAGGCACCGGCCAAGAAGACCACCACGGCCGCCGCCAAGAAGACGACGACGGCGAAGACCGCCACCGCCAAGAAGACCACGGCCAAGAAGGCCCCGGCGAAGAAGGCGACCGCCAAGAAGGCCCCGGCCAAGAAGTCGACGGCTCGCAAGACCACCGCCAAGAAGACCACCGCCCGCTGAACCGCGGAGCGCAGGGACCCTCACGCGCCGGGCCGGACTCCCCTACGGAGTCCGGCCCGCGGTGTGTCAGAAGGTCTGCAGCGTGACCAGGGTGATCCGGCGGGACGCGCCCTCACCCTCCGTCTCGATCCGCACCCGCTGCCCGGGCCGCAGCAGCCGCAGGCCGCCCGCGTCGAACGCCGGGGCGTCGAAGGGGACGGGGGTGCCGTCGTCGAGCAGGACCTGGCCGGTGCGGGTGGCTGGGTCGTACGTGTATGCGGTCGCCTGCATAGGGCGAGCGTACTGCGCCGTGGGGGGTGCGGCGGCGACACGGGTGGGGCGCGTGGGGGGTTCTCGCGCAGTTCCCCTAGGGCGTTGCCCTGCCGTCCGGCGTCAGCAGCCGGTCCGCCGCGGCCGCCGTGTGCCGGCCCACCCCCAGCGCCAGCGCCGCTCGCAGGTCCTCCGCCGTGTCCACGTCCTGGCGTACGGAGTCCACCCCGGTCAGCGCCAGTTCCACCGCGCCCGAGCTGCGGTGGCGCACGCGGGAATCCACGCCGAATGCCGGCCGCAATGCGTGACCGGGCGTCGCCGCCAGGAACGTCGTGCCGATTTCCGGGGCGTCCGGCAGGAATGCGCGCGGGAATTCCGCCGCCGCCCGAAGGACCCGGGCCAATTCCGCCGGACGCAGCGCGGGAAGATCGGCGTTGAGCGCCGCCACCGCGCCGTCGGGGCGTGCGGAGCGTACGACGTCCGCGGCGTGCGCCAGTGCGACGTTCAGCCCGCCGCCCGGCTCGTCGGCGACGATCCGCGCGCCCAGCGCCGCCAGCTCGCGGCCCGCCCGTGGATCACCCGTGACGACCGCCACATCCCGCACCCCGGGCGCGGCCAGCGCCGCCGCCACCGTGTCCTGGGCGAACGCCAGGGCCAGGCCGGGGCGCACCCCGTCGGCGGCTGCGTCCGCGAGTCTGTTCTTGGCCTGCGCCAAGGGCTTCAGGGGGATGACCAAGGTCCACTGCACCGACGTACCGCCCCTTCCGTGTCGCCGCCATTGTCACCCAGCTGTCACCGGGACCATCGGGCAGCCGGGACAGCGGGGCGTACGGTGTTCTCGACAGACCGGCGGCCTGGGGCGACACTTGTGCGGCCCCCCGGCCCCGGTGGCAGCTCGACAGGAAGGTGTTCGCGTGCCCCGCCGCAGAATCGGCTTCTGGTACCGCTTCGCCGCAGTGATCTGCAAACCCCCGCTGGTGGCTCTGCTCAAGCGGGACTGGCGCGGAATGGAGCACATTCCGGCCGAGGGCGGATTTATCACCGTGGTGAACCACAATTCGCACGTCGACCCCTTCGCCTACGCCCACTTCCAGTACAACACCGGACGGGTTCCGCGTTTTCTGGCGAAGAGCGGGCTTTTCAAGAAGGGGTTCGTGGGCGCCGCGATGCGCGGCACCGGGCAGATCCCCGTCTACCGCGAGTCCACCGACGCGCTGAGCGCCTTCCGGGCCGCGATCGACGCCGTGGAGCGCGGCGAGTGCGTCGCCTTCTACCCCGAGGGCACCCTGACCCGCGACCCGGACGGCTGGCCCATGACCGGCAAGACCGGCGCCGCCCGCGTCGCCCTGCAGACGAAGTGCCCGGTCGTCCCGGTCGCCCAGTGGGGCTGCAACGAACTGCTGCCGCCGTACGCCAAGAAGCCGAACCTCCTGCCGCGCAAGACGCACCACGTCCTCGTCGGCCCGCCCGTGGACCTCTCCCGCTTCTACGGCAAGGAGATGACCGCGGACGTCCTCAAGGAGGCCACCGAGGTCATCATGGCCGCCATCACCCGCCAGCTGGAGGAGATCCGCGGCGAGAAGGCGCCCGAGACGCCGTACGACCCGCGCCGCGAGCGCATCGAACAGCGGCGCCGCACCCAGGCGCAGGCCGAGGCGCGGGCCAAGGCCAAGGCGCAGGCCGACGCGCAGGCCGAGGCGCAGGCGCGGGCCGAGGCCCCGGGGAAGCAGGCGGAAGGACAGGGCACGTGAGCACTCCCGTCCGGGCCGCCGTCATGGGCACCGGCTCCTGGGGCACCGCCTTCGGCATGGTCCTCGCCGACGCCGGCTGCGAGGTGACCCTGTGGGCCCGCCGCGCCGAGCTGGCCGACGCGGTCAACTCCACGCGGACCAACCCCGACTACCTGCCGGGCGTGGAGCTGCCGGAGAATCTGCGGGCCACCGCGGACCCGGCCGAGGCCCTGCGCGGCGCCGACTTCACCGTCCTCGCCGTCCCCTCCCAGACCCTGCGCGACAACCTCGCCGCCTGGTCGCCGCTGCTGGCGCCGGGCACCGTCCTCGTCTCCCTGATGAAGGGCGTCGAACTCGGCACCACCATGCGGATGAGCGAGGTCATCGAGGACGTCGCCAAGGTCGGCCCGGACCGCGTCGCCGTGGTCACCGGCCCCAACCTGGCCCGCGAGATCGCCGCCCGCATGCCGGCCGCCGCCGTCGTCGCCTGCACCGACGAGGCCGTCGCCCGGCGGCTCCAGGCCGCCTGCCACACGCCGTACTTCCGGCCGTACACCAACACCGACGTCGTCGGCTGCGAACTCGGCGGCGCGGTGAAGAACGTCATCGGGCTCGCCGTCGGCATCGCGGACGGCATGGGCCTCGGCGACAACGCCAAGGGCTCGCTCATCACCCGCGGCCTCGCCGAGACCACGCGGCTCGGCCTCGCGATGGGAGCCGACCCGCTCACCTTCTCCGGACTGGCGGGCCTGGGCGACCTGGTGGCGACCTGCTCCTCGCCGCTGTCGCGCAACCACACCTTCGGCACCAACCTCGGCAAGGGCATGACCCTCCAGGAGACCATCGCGGTCACCCGGCAGACCGCCGAGGGCGTCAAGTCCTGCGAGTCGGTGCTGGATCTGGCCCGCCGGCACGGCGTCGACATGCCGATCACCGAGACGGTCGTCGCGATCGTCCACGAGGGCAAGCCCCCGGTGGTCGCCGTGAAGGAGCTGATGTCGCGCAGTGCGAAGCCCGAGCGACGCTGAGCGAGGACGCGCCGCCGGACGCTGACTCGGGCCCTACGGGCGGGTACGCTCATCGCGATATGAGCACCGAGAACCTCCCCCAGAGCCCTGAGCAGCCGCCTCGCAAGCCGCGCGTGGCCGTCGTGTTCGGTGGGCGCAGCTCCGAACACGGGATCTCCGTGGTCACCGCCGGCGCCGTCCTCAAGGCCCTCGACCGGACGAAGTACGACGTCCTGCCGATCGGCATCACCCAGGACGGCCGGTGGGCGCTCACGGCCGACGAGCCGGAGCGCATGGCGATCACCGACCGCCGTACGCCCAGCGTCGAGGAGCTGGCCGAGTCCGGCGAGGGCGGCGTGGTGCTCCCCGTCGACCCCGCCAGCCGCGAGGTCGTCTACAGCGAGCCCGGCTCCGTGCCCAAGGCGCTCGGCGAGGTCGACGTCGTCTTCCCGGTGCTGCACGGCCCGTACGGCGAGGACGGCACCCTCCAGGGCCTGCTGGAGCTGTCCGGTGTGCCGTACGTGGGTTCGGGTGTGCTCGCCTCGGCCGTCGGCCAGGACAAGGAGTACATGAAGCGGGTGTTCACCTCCTTCGGGCTCAAGGTGGGCCCGTACGTGGTGATCCGGCCGCGCGAGTGGCAGCAGGACGTCTCCGCCGCCCGCAAGAAGATCGTCGACTTCGCCGGCGAGCACGGCTGGCCGCTGTTCGTGAAGCCGTCGCGGGCCGGTTCGTCCATCGGCATCACCAAGGTGGACGACCTGTCCGGGCTCGACGAGGCGATCGCCGAGGCGCAGCGGCACGACCCGAAGATCCTCGTGGAGGCCGCCGTGCGGGGCCGCGAGATCGAGTGCGGCGTCCTGGAGTTCGAGGACGGCCCGCGCGCCTCGGTGCCCGCCGAGATCCCGCCGCCGGACGCGCACGCCTACTACGACTTCGAGGCCAAGTACATCGACTCCACCCCGGGCGTCGTCCCGGCGCCGCTCACCGACGAGGAGACCGCCGAGGTGCGGCGGCTCGCGGTGGACGCCTTCGAGGCGGCGTCCTGCGAGGGGCTGGTCCGCGCGGACTTCTTCCTCACCGAGGACGGCGAGTTCGTGATCAACGAGATCAACACGATGCCCGGCTTCACGCCCATCTCGATGTACCCGCAGATGTGGCAGGCGACCGGCATCTCCTACCCGGAGCTGGTGGACCGCCTCATCCAGGCGGCCCTGCGCAGGCCGACCGGACTGCGCTGAGAACCCGGGCCCTGGCTAGTCGGCGATCCCTGCGGGGATCGCCTTCTTGACAGCCGGGGCGACGTCGACGAGGGGCGCCATACCGTCCCCCGTGCGCCCCTCGGGAATGCTCACCTCGACGTACGCCTTCCTGAGCGTCGTCGTGAACCGGAACGACCCGTCCTGCCGCTTCTGCAGCAGCCAGCCGACCCCGTCCACCTCGACGCCGTCGGCCTCCTCGTCGTCCATCTCCGCGGGCCGCGGCACCCCGCAGCGCAGTATGATCGCCGGGTCCCCCCACCCCGCGGTCAGCGCGGACGCGGGCGCGGGATCCCGGCGACCGGTGCCGTCCACCTCGGACGGCAGGGCCTTGTCCAGGTTCCCGCACAATGCGGACACCTCGGCCCCCGGCGAGGGAACCGCCGCCCGCGCGCTGTCGTCTGCCGTTGAGCAGCCCGCGGTGGCGATCAGCAGGACGAGTGCGGGCAGGCCGAGAGGCCGGTGACGGAAGATGCTCACCGGCCAAGGGTAGACGGGGGCTACAGATGAACGACCGGGCAGGTCAGGGTGCGGGTGATGCCGTCCACCTGCTGGACCTTGGCGACCACCATGCGGCCCAGGTCGTCGACGGTGTCGGCCTGGGCGCGGACGATGACGTCGTACGGTCCTGTGACGTCCTCGGCCTGGATGACTCCAGGGATCTTGCTGATCGTCTCGGCGACGGTCGACGCCTTGCCGACCTCCGTCTGGATCAGGATGTACGCCTGTACCACGGAACCTCCAGGGCGGCCACGAGGATCATGTGGGGAAAAGGAACGCCACGGTATCGCGTCGCCGGTCGCCACGGGGAGACCTACGGGACCTGGCGCGCGCGTGCCGGGGTGCGGGGACGCCACAGGACGGCGGTCCCGACGGCCGTCACTCCGACCGTATCGAGGACACTGGTCGGGCGCGACCGGGAACGGACAGAGGCAGAAGGGGAGCAAGGGCAATGAAGGGCACTGTTGGTGAGCTCGGGGAGTTCGGGCTCATCAGGGAGCTCACCTCCCGTCTCACCACCACCCCGGCGGTCCGGGTCGGCCCCGGCGACGACGCCGCGGTGGTGGCCGCGCCCGACCGCCGGGTCGTGGCCAGCACCGACATCCTCCTGGAGGGCCGGCACTTCCGCCGCGACTGGTCCACGGCCTACGACGTCGGCCGCAAGGCCGCCGCGCAGAACCTCGCGGACATCGCCGCGATGGGCGCCGTACCGACCGCGCTGCTGCTCGGCCTGGTCGTCCCCGCCGAACTGCCGGTGACCTGGCCGACGGAGCTGATGGACGGGCTGCGCGACGAGTGCCAGGTCGCGGGTGCCTCGGTGGTCGGAGGGGACGTGGTGCGCGGCGACACGATCATGGTGTCCATCACCGCGCTCGGCGACCTGCGCAACCAGGAGCCCGTCACGCGCGCCGGCGCACAACCCGGGGACATCGTGGCCGTCACCGGCTGGCTCGGCTGGTCCGCCGCCGGGTACGCCGTGCTGTCCCGCGGCTTCCGCTCGCCGCGCGCCTTCGTCGAGGCCCACCGGCGCCCCGAGCCGCCGTACCACGCCGGTCCGGCCGCCGCCGCGCTCGGCGCCACCGCCATGTGCGACGTCAGCGACGGGCTGATCGCCGACCTCGGCCATATCGCCGAGGCGAGCAAGGTCCGTATCGACATCCGCTCCGGCGCGATCGACATCCCGACCCAGATGAACGACATCGGGCAGGCCGTCGGCGTCGACCCGCTGCAGTGGGTGCTGACCGGCGGCGAGGACCACGCGATCGTGGCGACCTTCCCGCCGGACGCCAAGCTGCCCGCCCGCTGGAAGGTGATCGGCGAGGTCCTCAACCCCTCGGCGCTGCCCCAGGTCACCGTCGACGGGGCGCCCTGGACGAAGAAGGGCGGCTGGGACCACTTCGGGGACATCGAGTCATGAGCGCCCCGCCCCGGGTGCTGACGGTGGCCGGCTCCGACTCCGGCGGCGGCGCCGGCATCCAGGCCGACCTGAAGACGATGCTCGCCCTCGGCACCCACGGCATGAGCGTCGTCACCGCCGTCACCGCGCAGAACTCCCTCGGCGTGCAAGGGGCTTGGGAGCTGCCGGCGGAGGCGGTGCGGGCGCAGTACCGCAGCGTCGTCGACGACATCGGCGTCCAGGCCGTGAAGACCGGCATGCTCGCCTCCGCCGAACTCGTCGAGACCGTCGCCGAGTTGCTCGCCGCGACGGACGCGCCCGCGGTCGTCGACCCGGTCGGCGTCTCCAAGCACGGCGACCCCCTCCTCGCCGCCTCCGCGCTCGACTCCGTGCGCACCAGGCTGCTCCCGGCCGCCACCGTCGCCACCCCGAACCTCGACGAGGTCGCCCAACTCACCGGCGTGCGGGTCGAATCGGAGCAGGACCTGCGGCGCGCGGCGGAGGCCGTGCTGGCGTACGGACCGCGCTGGGTGCTGATCAAGGGCGGCCATCTCGCCGGGGACGCCGTCGACCTGCTCACCGACGGTTCGGAGGAGCACTGGCTGCGCGCGCCGCGCCACGACAACCGGCACACCCACGGCACCGGCTGCACCCTCGCCTCCGCCGTCGCGTGCCAACTGGCGAAGGGGCTGCCCGTGCCGGAGGCGGTCGCCGAGGCCAAGGAGTACGTCACCGGGGGGATCGCGGCCGGGTTCGCGCTCGGCGCCGGGATCGGGCCGGTGGACCACGGGTGGCGGCTGCGCGGTCAGGCGGCGGGGTAGTCCGGCAGCGCGATGCGCGTCGCCTCCCGCTCGGCGAGCCGCTTGAACAGGCCCGTCAGGAGCGGCGAACTCAGCGCACGGTACATGCGGTCGCGGTTGCGCAGCGCACGCTCGGTGGGCGGGGCGAAGAAGGGGCCCGCGTTGGCGGACCTCTTCTGGCAGTTCTTCGCGAAGTCCCGGATCCGCTCCTCGTACGCGGCGAACGCGGTGCGGTGGTCCCCGCCGGCCAGGGCGAGTTCACCGGCCAGGACGTACGCGGCGACCATCGCGGTGCCGGTGCCCATGCCGCCCATGGTGGCCCCGTACCCGGCGTCGCCGAGCAGCGCGACCCGGCCCGAGGTGAGACGGTCGATGTGGATCTGGGCGATCGCGTCGAAGTACAGGTCGTCGGTGTCCGCCAGGGCGGCGAGGACGGTCGGGGCCTCCCAGCCCATGCCCGCGAACCGCTCGGCGATGATCTTCTTCTGCGCGGCGACGTCCCGGCGGTCGTACGCCAGCTGCGTAGACCGGAAGACGAGCAGCGCGCCCGCGCGGCCGGGATCGCCGCCGGAGTGGCCGAGGGCTATCGCGCGTCCCGGTTCGCTGTGGATCCGGCCGGTGTGGTCGAGACCCAGGTGGTTCGGGAGGGGGAAGCCGGCCACGTAGTGGTCGAAGAAGCGCAGGTAGCGGGACTCGTCACCGAAGACCAGGCGGCGGGTGCGCGAGTGCAGCCCGTCGGCGCCGACGACGAGGTCGAAGCGGCGCGGGGCGCCGTGCTCGAAGGTGACGTCGACCCCGCCGCCGCTCTGGGCCAGCGTGGCGACCGAGTCGCCGAAGACGTACTCGACCGTGTCCTTCGTGCGCTCGTACATGATCCGGGACAGATCGCCGCGGAGGATCTCCACGTCCCCGCTCATCATCTCGGCCGGCAGCTCCACCCGCGGGGTGCCGTCCGCGTCGACGACGATCTGGCGTCCCATGCGGGTCTGGTGGGCGTGCACGTCGTCCCATATGCCCATCGCGGTGAGGACCGTGCGGTGGACGTGCCCGCGGAAGTCGACCGCGAAGCCGCCGTCGCGCAGCGCGGGCGCCTTCTCGACGACGGTGACCCGGGCGCCGTACCGGGCGAGGTTCAGGGCGAGCGCGGGTCCGGCGACGCTGGCGCCGGAGATCAGGACGTTCAGGTGGGCGAGGTGCTGTGTCGTCTGCGTCATGCCGGTGAGCCTCGCGGGCGGCGCTGACCGTCCCCCTACCGTTCGCTGACCGCCGCTGACCGCAGCGCGCGGCCCCGTTCGAACGCCTTGTCGTACGCCTCGGGGGAGAGGGCGGCGCGGACCCGCTGCCGGGTGCGTACGACGTCCGGGTCGGCGGCCGGCTCGGCGCCCCGCAGGCCCGCCGCGGCGCCGAGGAGTCCGGCCGCCCGCTCGGGTCGCGCGGCGAGGCCGGCCAGCGCGTCGGCGACGTCGGCCAGCAGCAGCGTGTCGGGCGACTCCAGCGCCTGCGCGCGGGCCTGCGCGCACCAGTCGAGCGCCGCGTCCCGGTCGCCCTCCGCCGCCGCGGTCCGGGCGAGGCCGAGGAGGATCCGAGCGGTCTCGCCGACGCTGAACCAGTTGGTCGCGCACACCTCCAGCGCGCTTTCGTAGTGCCCACGCGCGCGTGCCGTGTCCCCGGCGAGGCGGGCGACGTCCCCGAGGCCCCGCCACGCGCCCGCCACCTTGTCGGAGGCGCCCGCGTCCCGGGCCAGCCGCGCGGAGCGCGTGAAGTGCGCGGCGGCCTCCTCGGCCGCGCCCCGCGACAGCAGGACGATCGCCCGGGTGCGCAGCAGGTCGGCGGTCTCCTCGGGGGCGTCCAGTTCGCGGACGTACTCCAGGCCCTCGTCGAGCAGACGCAGGGCGCGGTCGTGGTCGCCGCGCCAGAGCGCGAAGCCGCCCAGCGGGTCGAGGCAGTTGGCCATGCCCCAGCGGTCACCGGTGGTGCGGAAACCGTTCAGCGCGCGGGTGAAGGCCTCCTCGGAGTCCCGCGCACGCCCCGAGAACAGGGCCTGGTAGGCGAGGCCGAGGTCCAGGAGCGCCAGCCCCCAGGGCGCGTGCCCGAGCTGGGCGCGGACCTGCCCGTCGACCGCGGTCAGCAGAGGGCCGCCGGTGAGGGACCACAGGACGACGGTGAACGGGTACCGCAGCGGGCCGTCGAACGACCCCATGAGCGCGGCCACGCGCGCGACGCGCTCGTCGTCGGCCGGATCGTCCCCCGCCGCGGACACCGCGTTCATCAGGCACAGCGCGTACTCCTCGGCCAGCCCCTCCGGCGGCTCCTCACCGACCGCCGCGAGCAGCGCGCGGGCCTGCGCCAGTCGCCCGCCGTGCAGTCCGCGCAGCCGCAGGAACCACGTCAGGGCCGCGCCGAGCCGCAGCGCGACCGGCGGATCGGTGCGCGTGAGGTGGCGCAGCGCGGCGTCCAGATTGCCCTGCTCGGCGCTCAGCCGCTCCAGCCAGGGCAACTGCTGCTCGCCGCGCAGACACGGCTCCGCCCGCTCGGCCAGCTCCAGGAAGTACGCCGCGTGCGCCGCCCGCAGCGCCTCGCCGGCCGCCAGCTGCCCGGCGGCGTACGCGCGGATGGTCTCCAGCATCCGGTAGCGCCCCTCGGACACCTCCACGAACGACTTCTCCACCAGCGAGGCCAGCACGTCCTCCGGGTACGGCACCCCGCACACCGCCTCCACGGCGTCCAGCGTGGCGCCCCCGGCGAACACCGTCAGCCGGGCCGCCAGCTCCCGCTCCTCCGGGTCCAGCAGCTCCCAGCTCCACTCCACCACGGCCCGCAGGGTGCGGTGCCGGGGCGCCTTGGAGCGGTCGCCGCGCGACAGCAGCCGGAACCGGTCGTCGAGCCGGTCGGCCAGCTCGTCGGGGGTGAGGGTGCGCAGCCGGGCCGCGGCCAGCTCGATCGCCAGCGGCAGCCCGTCCAGCGCCCGGCAGATGTCCGGCACGCGCGCGTGCCCGTCGAAACCGGGCCGGACCGCGCGGGCCCGGTCCAGGAAGAGCGCGAGCGACGGCTCCGGCTCCAGCGGCGGTACGGCGACCAGGACCTCGCCGGTGATGCCCAGCGACTCCCGGCTGGTGGCCAGGACCCGCACGCCGGGGCAGGCCGCGAGCAGCAGCGCCGACAGTCGGGCCGCCTCGTCCACGACGTGCTCGCAGTTGTCCAGGACCAGCAGGAGAGTACGGCCCTCCAGCACGGCCAGCAGCCGATCGGCGATGTCGCCGGCGGGCGTGCGGAAGCCCTCGCGCACACCGAGCGCGCTCAGCACGGCCCGGGGGATTCCGGCGGGGTCGGTCAGGGACGCCAGCTCGACGAAGCAGACCTCGCCGGCCGCGCGGGCCGCCTCCACCGCGAGACGGGTCTTGCCGACCCCGCCGGGGCCGGTGAGCGTGACCATGCGGGACGAGTCCAGCGCCCGCTCGATCCGGGCCAGCTCCGCCTCCCGGCCCACGAAACGGGTCAGCTGGGCCGGCAGCCGGGGCCGGCGCGGGGCACCGTCCGCGCCCCTCAGCAGCTCCAGGTGGAGCGCGGCCAGCTCGGGGGAGGGGTCGGCGCCCAGCTCCTCGGCCAGGACGCGCCGGGCCTCCTCGTGGACCGCGAGCGCCTCGCCGGGCCGCCCGGCGGCGTGCAGGGCCCGCATCAGCTGCCCGTACAGCCGCTCGCTCAGCGGATGGGCCGCCAGCAGCGCCCGTATCTCGGGCACCAGCTCCGCGCCCCCGCCCAGCGCGAGGTCCGCCTCGATCCGGTCCTGCAGTGCGGCCGGCCGCAGCTCCTCCAGGCGGGCCCGCTCGGCGTGCGCGTCGGGCAGGTCCGGCAGCGGGGTGCCCCGCCACAGGGCGAGGGCGTCGCGCAGCAGGGCGGCGGCCCCGGCGTGGTCACCCGCGGCGAGGGCGGTCCGGCCGGCCGCGCAGAGGTGTGCGAACCGGTGCGCGTCGACCGTGTCCGGCGGGGCGGTGATCCGGTAGCCGCCGGCGGTGGCCTCGATCTCCGCGTGCGGGGCGAGACGGCGGCGCAGGCGGGAGATCTGCGACTGGAGCGCGTTCGCGGCCCCGGCGGGCGGCTCGGCGCCGTACAGCCCGTCCGTGAGGCGGCCGGCGGAGACGGCGCGGCCCGCGTCGAGGAGCAGCAGCGTCAGCAGGGCCCGGGGCCGGGGTCCGCCCGGGTCGAGCGGGGTGCCGTCGTCGGTGCGGAGGTCGAGAGGACCGAGGATGCCGAAGCGCATTCCGGAGAGTCTGGCAGGTCAACGGCGTGCGGACATGCAAGAAGCCGGTCCACACGAGGTGGACCGGCTAGATGCAGCTGACCGGGCAGTGGCCGCGCGCTGTAGCTGAGAGCGTCAGCGCGAGACCTTGCCGGCCTTGATGCACGAGGTGCAAGCGTTCACGCGCTTCGGCGTCCCGCCGACCACGGTACGCACACGCTGGATGTTCGGGTTCCAGCGACGGGACGTACGGCGGTGCGAGTGCGAGATGTTGTTGCCGAAGCCCGGCCCCTTGCCGCAGACGTCGCAGTTGGCAGCCACGGGTCACTCCAAAGACTTCAGATGCACTTACGGTCGATCCCGGCATGCCGGGATCCAGATCTTAGGATCTGAACGATCTGAGATCGGAGTGGCGTTGCCAGGGGGAATGCGCCCGATCGGATCGGGCAACCGGAGCAGCATACAACGGCTGCGCCCGTACAACGAAACTACCATGGCAGCTCAGGGGACCGCCCCCGGCCCTCTTCCGGCGGGCACCACCCCAAGGTCTACGCTGCGTCCCAGTCCGGAGCTCAAGGAGGCGCAGGTGGCGCAGGTGCCGCAGACATTCTTCGATGCTCTCGCGGTGCGCACCTGGTGCGGCCTCGCGCTGGACGCGCTCGGGCGGGCGCGCGAGGAGATCGACGCCATCAACGTCTATCCGGTGGCCGACGGCGACACCGGCACGAACCTGTACTTCACGGTGGAGTCCGCGGCGGCGGCGGTCGAGGCGGTGTTCGCCGGGCACGCGGCGGGCGGCCCGGGAGCGGGCGCTGACGCGGCCGGCCCGTCGCTGGCCGACGCCGCGCGGGCGATGGCGCACGGGGCCCTCATAGGCGCCCGCGGCAACTCCGGCACGATCCTCGCCCAGCTGCTGCGCGGCATGGCGCAGGTGCTCGCCGCCGACGAGGCAAGCGCCTGGGCGGACGGACAGGGCCTGCGGCTCGCCCTGCGGCACGCGGCCGACTCGGCCCGGCAGGCCGTCGTCCACCCCGTCGAGGGCACCGTCCTGACCGTCGCCTCCGCCGCCGCCGAGGCCGCCGACGGGGCCGAGGGCGACTGCGGGACGGTGGCACGGGCCGCTTACGAGGGGGCCCGCGCGGCCCTCGCCGCGACGCCCGGCCAGCTGGCCGCGCTGGAACGCGCCGGGGTGGTGGACGCCGGCGGGCGCGGGCTGGTGGCGGTGCTGGCGGCGCTGGTGGAGACGTTCACGGGGGAGGCGCCGGAACCGCTGCCCGCAGCGCACGGACGACTGACCGCCGCGCTCGCCACCGGGCCGGCCGACCCGACCTCTGTCCCGGCGCAGTCCTCGCACGCGCGCGTGCAGGTGGTGGAGGTGCCGGTGGCCGCCACGACGGGCTGCGCGGACGGGGCCGTGACCGGGGAGGGCGGACCGGCCTTCGAGGTGATCTACCTCCTGGAGGCCGGGGACTCCGCCGTGGAGCGGCTGCGGGAGCGACTGGACGCCCTCGGGGATTCCCTGGTCGTCGTCGGCGGCGACGGGCTGTGGAACGTGCACGTCCACGTCGACGACGCGGGCGCCGCCGTGGAGGCCGGCGTCGAGGCCGGGCGGCCGTACCGGATCCGCATCACCCACTTCGGCGCCGGGGACGCGCACACCGCGCGCGGCGAGCGCCCGGCCCCCGAGCGCGCCCAGCGGGCGGTCGTGGCCGTGGTGCCGGGAGAGGGCCTGGCCGGGCTGTACACCGAGGCCGGCGCCACCACGGTCCTCGCGCGCCCCGGGGAGCCGCCCGCCGGGGGAGAGCTGGTGGAGGCCCTGCGGCGGGCCCACGCGCGCGAGGTCGTCCTGCTGCCCAACGACGGCGAGCTGCGGCACACCGCCGCCGCGGCGGCGGAGCAGGCCCGCACGGAGGGCATCCGGGTCGCCCTGATCCCGACCCGCTCGGCGGTGCAGGGCATCGCCGCGCTCGCCGTGCACGAGCCGGACCGCCGCTTCGACGAGGACGTCGTCGCGATGACCTCGGCCGCGGGCGCCACCCGCCACGCCGAGGTCACCGTCGCCGAGCGGCAGGCCTGGACATCGGCCGGGATCTGCCAGGCCGGGGACGTCCTCGGCCTGATCGACGGCGACGTGGCCGTCATCGGCACCGACGTCGCCACCACCGCCCGGACCGTCCTGGACCGCATGCTGGCGGCCGGCGGCGAGCTGGTCACCCTGGTCCTGGACGACGAGGCACCCGACACCCTCACCGACCGCCTGGAGTCCCACGTACGGGAGACGTACCTGGCGGTCGACACGGTCGTGTACCGGGGCGGCAGGCAGGGGGCGCTGCTGCTGATCGGGGTGGAGTGATCGGGAGACGGGGTGGAGTGATCGGGGTGGACTGAGGGGAAGGGAGCGGCTCCCTGACGTCGGGGCACCGGGCCCGGTGTCAGGGAGCAGCCGCCGTGGCTCCTGGGCGCCCCCGCCCGCGTCTAGTCCCCCCGGCCCGCGTCCGTCCGCCCGGCCCGTGTCAGTCCCCCCGGCCCGCGTCCGTCCGCCCCGCCCCCGTCAGTCCTCCCCGCCCCCCTCCGCGACCCGCAGCAGCTGTTCCGCCTCTGCCCGCCGCGCCCGGACCGGCTCCTCCTCGGCGTCCCCCGTCTCGGCGTCCCCCGTCCCCGTCCCCGTCTCCGCGTCCGCGTAGGCCGCCAGCACCGCACGCGCGTGTGCCGCCGCCTCCGCCGACCGGCCCAGGTCGGTCTCCAGCCAGCCGGCCGCGAGCTGCGCGCCCGTGCGGCTGTGCAGGGCGGGCTCGCCCACGGAGGCGAACACCTCGACCGCCGTGCGGGCCTGGCCCAGCGCCTCGGTGAGGGCGGCGCGGACGGCGTCCTCGTCGGGGTCATCCGCACCGGCGCGTGCCAGCAGGTCCGCGAACTGGCGGTGCGTGTGGCCGAGTTCGGCGGTGAGCCGCTGCCGGTCCTCGTCGTCCTCGGCCGCCTCCCTGGCCGCCGTACACGCCTCGACCGCGCCCGTCATCAGCGCCCGCGCCGCACTCGGCCCGTCCCCGTCGTCCGTGCGCAGCGCGAGCCACGCGCGGGCGCGCAGGGAGCGGACGAGGCCGTACGGGTTGCCGAGGGCGCTCCACAGCTCGCCCGCGCGCGCGTACGCCCGGTCCGCCTCCTCGGGGAGCCCGGCCTGCCCGAGGCTCTCCGCGGCGAGGTGGGCGAGCGTCGCGTGGTCCTGCTGCTCGGGCCAGTGCCGGGCGATCTCCGCCGCCCGCAGCCGCCGGTCCGCGGCCTCCCGGTGCTCGCCCAGCTCGCTCAGGCAGTCCCCGAGCCACCACAGGGTCTGCACGACCGCCCCGTCGCCGTGCGTCTCGGCGGTCACGTCGGGCAGCGCCGACTCCAGCACCTCCGCGGCCTCCGCCCAGCGGCCCTGCCGGACCAGGAACCCGCCGAGCTGGTGCCGCGCCCAGGCGCCGAGCGCCGGGCCCTCGCCCGCCTCGTCCGCCCAGTGCGCCGCCTCCAGGGCATGCCCGGCCGCCTCCTCGTCCCGCCCGAGGTGCCCGACGACCTCCCCGAGCTGGAGGTGCAGCTGCGCCCGGCCCACCGGCTCCAGGTGCTCCCCGCCGTGCTCCAGGGCCGCCCGCAGCGCCCGCTCCGCCCCGGCGAGATCGCCCAGGTGGTGGGCGAGCTGCGCCAGCCGTGCCTCGTACTCCACCGCGAACCACGGCAGCCCGGCCCCGGCGAAGCCGTCGGCCGCGCTCGCGAACAGCTCCGCGCCCGCCCGCGCGTCCCCGCCGCGCGCCGCCAGCTCCGCGAGCATCGCCAGGGACTCCGCCCGCCGCGCCGCCAGCCGTACGTCCTCCCCGGCGCGCCCGTCGACGAGCGCCAGCACCTCGCGCGCCGCCGCCTCCGCCGCCCCGGCGTCCGCCGCCGCGACCTCGCCCTCGGCCTCGTGCACCCGCCGCATCAGGATCCGCGCCCGGCTCATCAGCACGGACGCCGTCTGCCGTACGCCCGTGCCCTCGTCGGCGTACAGCGCGAGGATCCGGTCGTACAGCCCGGCCACGGCCTCCAGCGCCCCGTCGACGTCCCCGGCCAGCGCCCGCACGTACGCGCCACGCGCGCGTGCCGCCAGCGCCTCACCGGCGTCGCCCGCCTCCGCGTACAGCACGGCCGCCCGCTCGAACAGCTCGGCACCCTCCGGGCCCCGGGCCATGGCCTCGTGGTCGGCGATCTCCGCGCGGTCGTACGCCGTCAGCAGCGCGCCCCGCGCCTCGTCGGCCTCCGCGGCGCGCGCCACCGCCGCCCACGCCTCCATGGCCTTCGGCCGCAGCGTCTCCGACAGCCGCCGCGCCTCGGCCAGCAGCGCCGGCAGGCCGGGAGCGGCCGAGGTGTCGTCGGGGACGTGCGCCGCGGGCTGCCTGTCCGGCAGCCGGGCAGGGGTGCGGACCGAGCGCACCCCCAGCGGAAGCCGCTCCGCGAGCGCCGCCTGGTCCATCCGCGCGCGGGCGCGCTCGCTCACGTACGCGTTCCCGTTGCGCTCGTCGAAGCGCGCCGCCAGCGTCAGCGCCTCCTCGCGCGCGTGCCCCGCCAGCTCGCCCGCCGTCCAGGCGCGCCCCGCCGGCCCCGGCACCTGCTGCCCGGCCAGCCCCAGCGCGCACAGCCGGTCCATCAGGAGGGCCACCACGGCCATGAAGTCCAGCCTGCTGCGCGGATTGCCGTCGTCGGTGAAATAGGCGGGCCGCTCCGCGAGCAGCTCCAGGGCGCGCGCCTCGTTACCGGTCAGCGCGCAGAACTCCACATGGTCGGCGTACGCGCCGCGCATGCTCTCCATCGCCCGCACCAGCCGGAAACCCCGCAGATGGTGGGCGCGCGCGTCGTCCGCGCGGCCCAGCCGCAGCAGCGGCGCCAGCGAGGAGGCGAGCACCGAGTGCGGTTCGTGCGCGCACGTGAACTCGCCCTCCAGCACCGGCCGCCACAACTGAAGCGCCTCCGCGTAGCGCCCCCGCTCCGACTGCCACCAGCCCTGCCGGTGCAGTTCGCACGCGTGACAGTCCGCCATGCTGTCCCGGTCGGCCGCCAGCCACCCGGAATACGCCCGCTGCGCCCGCTCGACGTCCCCGAGGTGCGCGGCCACGCTGAACTCGGCGCTGCGCACCGCCCGCTCGGAGTAGCCGGCCAGCCGGTAGCGGTGCTCCATCTCGCCGAGCCACTTCTCGATGGAGGCCAGCGGGATGTGCGGCTGGTCCAGCATGCCGGACGTCATCCACTTGAAGACCCAGTGCAGCGAGTGCGCCTCGTACTCGTCGAAGTCCTCGGGCCGTTCGTCCCACATCCGCAGCAGCCGCGCGAAGGGCACGAACATCTTCGCCTTCTCGGAGCTGTAGTTGTAGACCTTCAGCTGGTGCGCGAGCGCCTCTATCACCGCGAGCGGGATGTTCAGCTTCTCGGCCTCCGCGAGCAGCTGCTCCGCGCGCGCGTTGCGGGCCGGGCCCTCCGGTTCCTCGGAGTTCTCCGCCATCGCCCGCCGCAGCGAGTCGAAGTCGCCGATCCCCGTCATCGTCCGTCGCCCTCCCCGTGCGTGGCCCACTCCAGCAGGCCGATGAACGCCCTGTTGAGCAGCGCCGAGTCGGCCGGACGCAGCGGCCGCTGCGCCATCAGCAGCGCCTGCCCGTACAGCGACTCGGTCGCCGTGCCGATCAGCTCCGCGTCCTTCAGCGAACTGATCCGGCGTACCAGCGGATTGAGATGGTTGAGCACCAGCCGCGCGCGGGGGGCGCTGCCGCGCAGCGACCCGAGGATGCCCGCCCACAGGTCGTCGGCCTGCTCCTCGGCCGCGGCGCGCGCCTGCTCGTGCCGCGCGTCCCGGTCGTCCAGGTGCAGCGCCGGGACCGACAGCGGATGGAAGGACCGCAGGACCACATCGCAGCCCAGGAGGTCGAGCTTCGCCCGCGCGGCGGCCAGGAAGCCCGCCAGGGCCAGCTCCTCGGCCGGGTCGACGGAGTCCAGATGGGCGGTCACCGTGTCCGCGTCCAGCTCGGCCACGACCGTGCCGGGCCGCACCGAGGGCAGCGCCTCGACCAGCTCGCTGTCGTACGTGTAACCGCCGTTGACGACGCCGACGCCCTGCGCGGAGGCGATCGGCGCGACCTGCCGGTACTCCTCCACGGTCCGGGTGAAGTGCACCACCGGGTGGCGCTGCGCGAACTCCTCCAGCGACAGCCGGCCGTCGCTCGTCTCGAACGGCAGCCACGGCAGCATCGTCCGCAGCATCTCCTTGTCGTGCCGCGCCAGCGACTTCACGCCCAGGTGGTGCACGGACAGGAAGGCCGCGAGCCGTTCCGGATCACCCGCCGCGAGCCCTGTCAGCCAGGACCGGATCCTTTCGCCGAGCGCTTCCCTTACGGCCGCGAGCGTCTCGTCCTCGTACAGCGCCTCGCGCGAGGCGGTGGGCCGCAGGCTGTCGGTGTCCAGCACACAGCGCACGAAGAACGCCCAGTCGGGCAGCAGCTGTTCGGCCCGCTCGGTCAGCAGCATGCCCTTCAGGTGCACGCGGTGCCCGGCGCGCTGGGCGGGGCTGACCGCGGACGGCAGCACGTACGCCACCCCGCGGATCCCGGCGACCGGCACGTCCAGGTCGATCGAGTCCAGCGGCGTGAACCCGAACAGCTCGTGGCAGTGCCGGGCCAGCGCCACCCGGCGCGTGGCGGGGCTCTGGTAGGCGCGGTCCCAGGGCGCGGGCAGATCGGTGACCTGCTCGTCGCCCACCCGCACGTCGTACGGCAGCAGCGAGCCGAAGTCCCGCGCCAGGGTGAGCACCCGGTCGGCCGCCAGCCACTCCGCGGCCCCGGCCCGCGCCACCAGGTGCACGGTCGTACCGGGCTCCGGCCGCGCCTCCGGGGGCAGCGTGCGCACGGTGTACGAGCCGTCGTCGCGGGCCGTCCACTCCACCGGCGGCGCGTCCGGCGTGCGGGCGCTGCGGCTGACCACCCGGATCCGCTCCGCCACCACGAAGCAGGCCAGCAGGCCGATGCCGAACTGCCCGAGGAAGTCCGAGCGGGCCTCCTGCAGCCCGTCCGCCCGCTTGGAGCTGCGGCCGATGGTCGCCAGCAGGTTGTGCACGTCCGCCTCGGTGAGCCCGATCCCGGAGTCCTCCACGCGCAGGGCGCCGCCCTCCGCGTGCAGCCGCACCCGGGCGGGCGCGTCGGGCTCCTCGGCCCGCCGGGCGGTGATCGCGTCCACCGCGTTCTGCAGCAGCTCGCGCAGATAGACCTTGGGACTGGAGTAGAGGTGGTGGGAGAGCAGGTCCACCAGACCGCGCAGGTCGACCTGGAACGTATGAGGTGTCTGGGGCGACTGGGATGCCTGGGATGACTGAGAGGTCTGCGAGTCCATCGTCACAGCGCCGCTGGTGGGGGAGGTCCGACGGCGCGGGGTCGGGCGGTCCCGGTGGGGCGGGAATCCGCGGGGGATGGCCGGAGCGCGTCATCCTACGGCCCCGGCGACCCTGCTGACCAGCACTTTCCCAAGACGTATACGGCACTTTGGGCGCCCTCCGCCGCCGGGCCCCGGGTGCGGCCTCTACGGCATTGTCAGTGGCGTGGTGTGCAATGGATCTCGTGCCCGCACTGGAAGAACCACTGAACCAGCCCCTGAAGTCAGTGCTCGGCCCCGCCACCGCGAAGGTGATGGCCGAGCACCTCGGCCTGCACACCGTCGGCGACCTCCTCCACCACTACCCGCGCAGATACGAGGAGCGCGGCCAGCTCACCCACCTGGCCGACCTGCCCATGGACGAGCACGTGACCGTGGTCGCCCAGGTCGCCGACGCCCGCCTGCACACCTTCGCCTCCTCCCGGGCGCCGCGCGGCAAGGGCCAGCGCCTGGAGGTCACGATCACCGACGGCAGCGGCCGGCTCCAGCTGGTCTTCTTCGGCGCCGGCGTGCACAAGCCGCACAAGGAGCTGCTGCCGGGCACCCGCGCGATGTTCGCCGGCAAGGTCTCCGTCTTCAACCGCCGCCTCCAACTAGCCCATCCGGCCTACGAGTTGCTGCGCGGTGACAGCGAGGAGACGGTGGAGACGTGGGCCGGCGCCCTGATCCCCATCTACCCGGCCACCGCCAAGCTGGAGTCCTGGAAGATCGGCAAGGCCGTCCAGACCGTCCTGCCCAGCGCCCAGGAGGCGCTCGACCCGCTGCCCGACTCCCTGCGCGCGGGCCGCGGCCTGCTCTCCCTCCCCGAGGCCCTGCTCAAGATCCACCGCCCGCACACCAAGGCCGACATCGCCGACGCCCGCGCCCGCCTCAAGTGGGACGAGGCCTTCGTCCTCCAGGTCGCCCTCGCC
Source organism: Streptomyces griseosporeus (assembly GCF_014656055.1). Taxonomy (GTDB): domain Bacteria; phylum Actinomycetota; class Actinomycetes; order Streptomycetales; family Streptomycetaceae; genus Streptomyces; species Streptomyces griseosporeus. The sequence goes on along the minus strand of NZ_BNBR01000003.1, from coordinate 164,996 downwards.
CGCCGCCGGTACGCCGACGCGCAGCTCCCCGCCGTCCCGCGCACCCCCAGTCCGGACGGCCTCCTGGCGGCCTTCGACGACCGCCTCCCCTTCACCCTCACCGAGGGCCAGCAGAAGGTCTCGAAGGAGATCTTCGACGACCTGGCCACCGACCACCCGATGCACCGCCTCCTCCAGGGAGAGGTCGGATCGGGCAAGACGTTGGTCGCCCTGCGCGCCATGCTCGCCGTCGTCGACGCCGGCGGTCAGGCCGCGATGCTCGCGCCCACCGAGGTGCTCGCCCAGCAGCACCACCGGTCGGTCACCGAGATGATGGGCGACCTCGCCCAGGGCGGCATGCTGGGCGGCGCCGAGCACGCCACCAAGGTCGTCCTGCTCACCGGCTCCATGGGCACCGCCGCCCGCCGCCAGGCCCTGCTCGACCTCGCCACCGGGGAGGCCGGCATCGTCATCGGCACGCACGCGCTGATCGAGGACAAGGTGCAGTTCCACGACCTCGGCCTGGTCGTCGTCGACGAACAGCACCGCTTCGGCGTCGAACAGCGCGACGCCCTGCGCGGCAAGGGCAAACAGCCCCCGCACCTGCTCGTCATGACGGCCACGCCCATCCCGCGTACGGTCGCGATGACCGTCTTCGGTGACCTGGAGACCTCCGTCCTCGACCAGCTCCCGGCCGGCCGCTCACCCATCGCCAGCCATGTCGTGCCCGCCGCCGACAAGCCCCACTTCCTGGCCCGCGCCTGGGAGCGGGTCCGCGAGGAAGTGGCCAAGGGCCACCAGGCGTACGTGGTCTGCCCGCGCATCGGCGACGAGGAGGACGACCCGAAGAAGGCCGGCAAGAAGAAGGCCGCCGAGGACGAGGCCGACAAGCGCCCGCCGCTCGCCGTCCTCGACGTGGCCGAACAACTGCGGGGCGGCCCTCTGAAGGGCCTCACCGTCGAGGTGCTGCACGGCCGGATGCAGCCCGACGACAAGGACGCCGTCATGCGCCGCTTCGCCGCTGGCGACACCGACGTCCTGGTCGCCACCACCGTCATCGAGGTCGGCGTCAACGTCCCCAACGCCACCGTCATGGTGATCATGGACGCGGACCGCTTCGGCGTCTCACAGCTCCACCAGCTCCGGGGCCGCGTCGGCCGCGGCTCCGCCCCCGGTCTGTGCCTGCTGGTCAGCGAGATGCCCGAGGCGAGCGCCGCCCGCCAGCGGCTGAACGCCGTGGCCTCCACCCTCGACGGCTTCGAACTCTCCCGCATCGACCTCGAACAGCGCCGCGAGGGCGACGTCCTCGGCCAGGCCCAGTCGGGCGCCCGGTCCAGCCTGCGGGTCCTCGCGGTCATCGAGGACGAGGAGATCATCGCGGAGGCGCGCGAGGAGGCGATGGCCCTGGTCGAGTCCGACCCGGAGCTGACGGGCCTGCCGGGTCTGCGGACCGCGCTGGACGCCCTGCTGGACGAGGAGAGGGAGCAGTACCTGGAGAAGGGCTGAGAGACTGGAAGGCCCCGGAGCACCGCACACCGACAAGGACTTGAGATGACCCGCGTGATCGCCGGCGCCGCCGGCGGACGTCGACTCGCCGTACCCCCCGGCACCGGAACCCGACCGACATCCGACCGCGCACGCGAAGGTCTCTTCTCCACCTGGCAGTCCCTCCTCGGCGGCCCCCTGGACGGCGAGCGCGTCCTCGACCTGTACGCCGGCTCCGGCGCCGTCGGCCTGGAGGCCCTCTCCCGCGGCGCGGGCCACACGCTCCTGGTGGAGGCCGACCCCAAGGCCGCCCGCATCATCCGGGAGAACGTGAAGAGCCTCGGCCTGCCCGGTGCCGAGGTCCGCTCCGGCAAGGCCGAGCAGATCATCAAGGCGCCCCCGGCCGGGCCGTACGACCTGGTCTTCCTCGACCCGCCGTACGCCGTCTCCGACGACGATCTTTGGGAGATTCTCCTCACACTCCGCTCGGAGGGCTGGCTCACTGAGCAAGCGCTCGTCACCGTGGAGCGCAGCACCAGAGGTGGCGAATTCCGGTGGCCGGACGGCTTCGAAGCGATCCGGGCCCGTCGCTACGGCGAGGGAACGTTTTGGTACGGTCGCGCCGCCTCTACGTGCGAAGACGCACGATGACCGGACCGGAGAGCGAGGGATCTCAAGTGCGCCGCGCCGTCTGTCCCGGGTCGTTCGACCCGATCACCAACGGACACCTCGACATCATTGGCCGTGCTTCGCGCCTGTACGACGAGGTCTACGTCGCGGTGATGATCAACAAGGCCAAGAAGGGCCTGTTCGAGATCGAGGAGCGGATCGAGCTGATCCGCGAGGTCACCTCCGAGTACGACAACGTCCGCGTCGAGGCCTTCCACGGCCTCCTCGTCGACTTCTGCAAGCAGCGCGACATCCCCGCGATCGTCAAGGGCCTGCGCGCGGTCAGCGACTTCGACTACGAGCTGCAGATGGCCCAGATGAACAACGGCCTCACCGGCGTCGAAACGCTGTTCGTGCCGACCAACCCCACCTACAGCTTCCTGTCCTCCTCCCTGGTCAAGGAGGTGGCGCAGTGGGGCGGCGACGTCTCCCACCTGGTGCCGCCGGCCGTCCTGGAGGCCCTGAACAAGCGGCTGCGCCAAGCCTGAACGACCCACCGTCCGACGGGCTACAGTCGTCCCGTCCGTCTCCAACACATCGGTAGAGAGTGGCGAGCACACGGTGGACGTGCAGAAGAAGCTCGACGAGATCGTCTCCACGGTCTCCAGTGCCCGGTCCATGCCCATGTCGGCGTCGTGCGTGGTCAACCGCGCCGAACTGCTCGCGATGCTGGAAGAGGTCCGCCAGGCCCTGCCCGGCTCCCTCGCCCAGGCCCAGGAGCTGATCGGCGGCCGCGAGCAGATGGTCGAGGAGGCCCGCCGCGAGGCCGAGCGGATCATCGAGCAGGCGCACGCCGAGCGCGGCTCGCTGATCTCCGACACCGAGATCGCCCGCCGCTCCCAGGCGGAGGCCGACCGCATCCTCGCCGAGGCCCGCAAGGAGGCCGAGGAGATCCGCGCCGAGGCCGACGACTACGTCGACTCCAAGCTCGCCAACTTCGAGGTCGTCCTCACCAAGACCCTCGGCTCCGTCGGCCGCGGCCGCGAGAAGCTGCTCGGCACCGGCCCCGGCCTCGACGAGCAGGGCTACGAGGACGAGGACGCTCCCGAGCGCAGCCACGACCCGGAGACCCAGCGCCGTACCGCCGACGCCTACGTCGACGCCAAGCTCGGCGCGTTCGAGGCGGTGCTGGCCAAGACCCTGGAGGCGGTCGGCCGCGGCCGGCAGAAGCTGCACGGCCGGATCGCCACCGACGACCTCGGCGCGCTCGCCGACGACACCTCCACCCTCCAGCACTCCAGCGACGCCGACTACCTCGCCGACCTCGCGGCCCTCGCCGAGCAGGACGCCCCGCAGGAACCCGCCCAGCAGCCGCAGCCGTCGTACGGCTACCAGCAGCAGCCGGACCCCTACGGCGGCTACCAGCAGCAGTACGCCCAGCAGGACGCGTACGGCTACCAGCAGGCGGACCCGTACGCGTACCAGGGCTACGACATCCCGCCCCAGCCCGCCTACAACCCCCAGCAGGCCCAGCAGCAGCCCCAGGAGCCCCAGCAGCCGCAGCTGCCGGCCCAGCAGGGCTACGCCCTCGACGAGACCAGCCTCTTCGACACCGGCATGATCAGCGCGGAGCAGCTGCGGGCCTACGAACAGGGCAGAGGGCTGTAGGCCGTGTCCGCAAAGTCGCGTCGTCCGCCCGGAGGGCGGGCCGCGCGACTTTGCGGACACGACCTGGCGAGGCGGCCCGCGCGGGGCCGGATTGGGCCGTGAGCGAAAGGTCCAGTATCCTGGCTCTTCGGTCGCGCGTACGTCCGCGATCAGCGCTGCCCCGGGGGACACCGAAGGGCGGCGTCCCCTTGAGCTCGGAAAGACCGAAAGCAGGAATGGCCCTGAACGCCCGCCTCGACCACCGCAACCCTCTCGTGTTCGACACACACGAGCTGGGCCGGCGGCCAGGTGCGCTCCAGCGCCTGTCCCGTACGGTCCCCGCTCCCCGGGACTTCGGTATCCAGGGAGTCATCGGAGTGCCGGAAGGCGCCTCGGTGGAACTCGAACTCCGCCTCGAGTCGGTCCTGGAAGGGGTGCTTGTCACAGGCACCGCCCGTGCACAGGCCGAGGGGGAGTGCGTAAGGTGTCTGGAGCCGCTTCAGCTCGATGTGGAAGCGGACTTCCAGGAGATGTTCTCGTACCCTGACGCCGACGACCGGGGCCGCGTCCAGCACGCGGAGCCGGGCGACGACGCCGAGGACGACGAGGACAGGCTCTTCCTCGAGGACGGACTCTTCGACCTCGAATCCGTGCTGCGTGATGCGGTGGTGCTCGCACTGCCGATGCAGCCGGTGTGCCAGGAAGACTGCCCGGGTCTGTGCCCCGAATGCGGGGTGCGCCTGGCGGACGACCCGGACCACCACCATGACGCCGTCGACATCCGTTGGGCGGCATTGCAGGGACTCGCCGATTCACTCGAACCCGGCGATAAGGACGAGATGAGCGGCGCCGAAGCGGGCGTCGACGAGAAGCAGGAGAAGTAGCCGTGGCTGTTCCGAAGCGGAAGATGTCGCGCAGCAACACGCGCCACCGCCGGTCGCAGTGGAAGGCTGCGGTCCCCACCCTGGTCGCGTGCGAGCGCTGCCACGAGCCCAAGCAGCAGCACATCGCGTGCCCGTCGTGCGGCACCTACAACAAGCGCCAGGTCCTCGAGGTCTGAGCGGCTGGTGAGAGGCACTGTGTCCACGCCGAAGAAAACCTCTGCGGACAACCAGGCCTCGTCCCACACGCTTCTGGAAGGGCGGCTCGGCTACAAGGTCGAGTCCGCCCTTCTGGTGCGAGCACTGACCCACCGCTCGTACGCGTACGAGAACGGCGGTCTGCCGACGAACGAGCGGCTGGAGTTCCTCGGTGACTCCGTCCTCGGTCTCGTCGTCACGGACACGCTGTACCGCACCCACCCCGACCTGCCCGAAGGCCAGCTGGCCAAGCTGCGGGCCGCGGTGGTCAACTCGCGTGCGCTGGCGGAGGTCGGTCGTGGCCTCGACCTGGGCTCCTTCATCCGGCTGGGCCGGGGTGAAGAGGGCACGGGCGGCCGGGACAAGGCATCCATCCTCGCCGACACCCTCGAAGCGGTGATCGGCGCGGTCTACCTCGACCAGGGCCTGGACTCGGCGGCGGAGCTGGTGCACCGCCTGTTCGACCCCCTGATCGAAAAGTCCTCCAACCTCGGAGCCGGCCTGGACTGGAAGACGTCCCTCCAGGAGCTGACCGCGACCGAGGGGCTCGGCGTCCCCGAGTACCTGGTCACGGAGACCGGCCCCGATCACGAGAAGACCTTCACTGCTGCCGCCCGCGTCGGAGGCGTCTCGTACGGCACCGGCACCGGCCGCAGCAAGAAGGAGGCGGAGCAGCAGGCCGCGGAGTCCGCCTGGCGGGCCATCCGTGCCGCCGCGGACGAACGCGCCAAGGCAGCGGCCAAGGCCGCCGCCGAGGCAGCCGAGACCGAGGGCGCCGACGAGGCTCCCGCCTCCGCCTGACCTGACAGCAGTACCGGCCGAGCGCCCGTCCCGACCGCGGGACGGGCGCTCGTCTCGTCGACCAGCCCGCCGTGGGGGAGTACATGCCCGAGTTGCCCGAGGTCGAGGTCGTACGGCGGGGTCTTGAGCGGTGGGTCGCCCACCGGACCGTCGCCGACGCCGAGGTGCTGCATCCGCGTGCCGTGCGCCGCCATGTGGCCGGCGCGGACGACTTCGCGCAGCGGCTCAAGGGGCACCGAGTCGGCACGCCCAGCCGGCGCGGCAAATACCTGTGGCTGCCGCTCGAGGACAGCGGGCAGGCGGTCCTCGCGCACCTCGGTATGAGCGGTCAGCTGCTGGTGCAGCCGCACGGGGCGCCGGACGAGAAGCACCTGCGGATCCGCGTCCGGTTCGCCGACGACCTCGCCACCGAACTCCGCTTCGTCGACCAGCGCACCTTCGGCGGGCTGTCGCTGCACGACACGACCGTCGACGGGCTGCCCGACGTCATCGCGCACATCGCCCGCGACCCCCTCGACCCGCTGTTCGACGAGGACGCCTTCCACCGGGCGCTGCGCCGCAAGAAGACCACCATCAAGCGGGCGCTGCTGGACCAGTCGCTGATCAGCGGGGTGGGCAACATCTACGCGGACGAGGCGCTGTGGCGCGCCCGCATCCACTACGACCGCCCCACCGCCGGCTTCACCCGCCCGCGCACGCTGGAACTCCTCGGGCACGTCCGGGACGTGATGAACGCGGCCCTGGCCGTCGGCGGCACCAGCTTCGACAGCCTGTACGTCAACGTCAACGGCGAGTCGGGCTACTTCGACCGCTCGCTCGACGCGTACGGGCGCGAGGGGCTGCCGTGCCGGCGCTGCGGCACGCCGATGCGCCGCCGCCCGTGGATGAACCGCTCCAGCTACTTCTGCCCGCGCTGTCAGCGGCCGCCGCGCGTGGTGTCGTAGCGCTCCCGGGCGGCGAGGACGTCGTCCATGCTGCCCTCCACGAAGTGGATGAGGGACAGCAGCCGCTCGGCGACCTGGTGGCCCAGCGGGGTGAGTTCGTAGTCCACGCGGGGCGGGTTGGTCGGCTGGGCATCGCGGTGCACCAGACCGTCGCGCTCCAGCGCGTGCAGCGTCTGGGAGAGCATCTTCTCGCTCACGCCGTCCACCCGGCGCCGCAGCTCGTTGAACCGCAGCGAGCCCTCGTGCAGCGCGCCGAGCGTCAGCGCGCCCCAGCGGCCCGTGACGTGCTCCAGCGTGCCGCGCGACGGGCAGGCCTTGGCGAACACGTTGTACGGGAGGTCCTGCTCCGGTGTGCGCTCCTGCGTGGTGGTCATACCCCCAGCGTACGCCAGGGCAGCGCTAACCGACAGGTTGCACTAACCAGAAGTTAGTGCTTTCCTTTTGTCATCGCCGATGAGCTGCGGCTCAACGGCGACACCCTGTCCCAGTCCCCTGAGGAGTCCTGTCGTGACCACCCCTGTCGTCGCCATCGCCTACCACTCCGGCTACGGCCACACCGCCGTCCTCGCCGAGGCCGTCCGGGACGGCGCCGTGGACGCGGGCGCCGAGGTGCACCTGATCAAGGTCGACGAGATCACCGACGAGCAGTGGGCGCTGCTGGACCGCGCCGACGCGATCGTCTTCGGCTCGCCCACCTACATGGGCACCGCGTCGGGCGCCTTCCACGTCTTCGCCGAGGCGTCCTCGAAGCGCTGGTTCGGCCAGGACTGGAAGGACAAGCTCGCGGCCGGCTTCACCAACTCCGGCTCCAAGAGCGGCGACAAGCTGCACACCCTGCAGTTCTTCCAGATCCTCGCCGCGCAGCACGGCATGCACTGGGTCAACCTCGGCCTGCACCCGGGCTGGAACAACAGCGCCGGCTCGGAGCACGACCTCAACCGCCTCGGCGTCTTCGCCGGCGCGGCCGCCCAGACCAACGTCGACGAGGGCCCCGAAGCGGTCCACAAGTCCGACATCGCGACGGCGGAACACCTGGGCCGCCGCGTCACGGAGACGGCGCGGACGTTCACCGCTGGCCGTACGTCGCTGGCCGCCTGACCTGGCGTCACCGGCCGGTCGAAGGGCCGCGCTCGATGACCAGGGGCGCGGCCGACTCCACCTCGATGGTGTCGGTCTCGTCGTCCTCGTCCGTCCAGGTGCTCTCGGCCGGGGCGACGATGAGGAGGGTGTGGGGGCGCGGTAGCCAGCCCACGTCCAGTGGGGGGTCGTAGTGGCCGGTGTCGACGACCCGGACGAGTGTCTCGGGGATGCCGACCCGGCACACACCGCCCGGCCGCAGGGGTTCATCGCCCGGGGCGACCTGGAAGAGGCCGCCCCATGTGCCGGGCGGCGTGGCGCGGGGGATCGCGCGCCGGCCGTTCCAGCGGAGAGCCGACCGCGGGTCGATCCGGCCCCACGGCCACTCGACCGAGATCTCGTCCCGCGTCACCCGCACGACCCGCGCCTCGGTGAACGGGCAGCTGACCCGCAGGACGTCACCGACCTGCGGGGGCTGTCCTAGGGCGTGTCCGCAAAGTCCCGTCTGCCGCCCGACGCCCGGCACGCCCTCTCGCCGCACCGGCCGGTCGCCCGCGTACAACCAGTACGCGGGCGCCCGTCCGGCACGGCGAGAGCACGCACCGGACGCCGCTCGGCCCGCCCTCCGGGCGGACGACGCGACTTTGCGGACACGCCCTAGTACCCGAAGTCCTGCGTCCACCAGGGTCCGCCCGCGCCCAAGTGCACGCCGACGCCCAGGGTCTTGAAGTCGCAGTTGAGGATGTTGGCACGGTGGCCGGGGCTGTTCATCCAGGCCTCCATCACCGCCGCCGCGTCCGCCTGGCCGCGGGCTATGTTCTCGCCGCCGAGGTCGGTGATGCCGGCCTTCGCGGCCCGGTCCCACGGGGTCCGGCCGTCGGGGTCGGTGTGGTCGAAGAAGTTCCGCGCCGCCATGTCCTGGCTGAACGCCTCGGCCAGCTGGGTCAGCCCGCTGTTCGCGGAGACCGGGCTGCAGCCGACCTTCGCCCGCTCCTCGTTGACGAGTCGCAGCACCTCCGCCTCGGCGGCGGCCTCCGCGGACACCGTCACCGGCGCGGACGTCCGCTGCCGCTCCTCCGACTGGGACGGCGTCGGCTTCGGCTTCGGCGTCGCCCGCTCGGTCGGCTTCTCGCTCGGCGTGGCCGTCGTCGGCTTCTGCGACGGCGTCTTGGTCGGCGTCGGGGACGCCGTGGAGGCCGTCGGGGACGGCGTCTGCGACGCCGACGGGGACGAGGACCGCTCACCGCTGCGGCTGGCGGATCCCGGTACGCCGGCGCGGTCGTCGGCGGTGCCGGCCACCCCGCCCTGCTCGCTCGCCGAGTTCGTCGGGGTGTCGGCCGCCTGGACCTTGTCGCCGGGGCCGCTGCCGCCGCCGAGCCGGTAGTTGTCCAGACCCGGCACCACGCCCGAGGCGACGGCGACCGTACCGATGGCGACGGCCGCCGAGACGCCGAGCAGCCCCGTGCGCACCGGCGTCACCGCCTTCTTCCTGCGGCGCCGGTGCGAGCTGGACCGCGGCCCGCCGCCGTCGGGCGCGAAGCCCTCCGAGGGCAGTACGGCCGTGTCCGCGGCGGACGCCTCGAAGGCCCCGGACTCAGCCCCGGTCCCGGCGCCGGCCCGGTGCTCGTCCGTGGCGAAGAGGTACTCCTGGCTCTTCGCATAGGCCTCGGCGTACGCCTCCGGACGGAGATAGGGCGCGATGCCCATCGGGGCGTCCCCGGCCCCGTACGAGTCCCCCGGGATGCGGCTGTCCGTCCAGGAGCTGTCCGTGTGCGTGACCCCCGTGGCGCGGCCCGTGGCGGCGCGGCCGGCGGCAGAGCGTCGGTGGCGTCCCATGTCCTGGCCTTCCTCGTCCCTTGCGGTCGACCCGAGCCCGACCCGGGTCTGTGTGGTCGACTGATCGTTCCGAGCACGTCCCCCCGGCCCGGCTCCGATCAGACTCACTCGATCGAGTGAGTTTCATATGAGATGCATTGCGTCGGGACGGTACCGCATGGCGCCCGGGGAGGAAGTGTCCCGAGTGACATTGGCCGGTTAGGTTGCAGTCATGAGCGAGGATGTACGGCTGGTCGCCTGGGTGCGCGGACGCGTCCAAGGTGTGGGTTTCCGCTGGTTCACCAGGGCGAAGGCGCTGGAGATCGGTGGCCTGAGTGGTTTTGCTCTCAATTTGGGCGACGGACGGGTGCAGGTCGTCGCCGAGGGCCCCCGCAGCGGCTGCCAGACCCTCCTCGACTGGCTCGAGGGCGGCGACACGCCCGGACGCGTGGACGGCGTCACCGAGATCTGGGACACACCCCGGGGCGGCTACGACGGCTTCGCCATCCGCTGACCCGGCCGCCCCCGGCGCACCGCCCGGCGGCCGAGGGGCGCGTGCCGGGCGCCACGCGCCGGGAGAAAGAAGCAGGTCGTTGCCGCGAACCGCTTGCATCGCCGGACGCCGCACGCAAGGATGATCGCCACGCCCCCAGGGCCCCGCAGAAGCCGCGACGCCGCCGTTTTTCCGCCGTCCGCACAGGGTTGCCCGTCAATACGGGGCGTGATCGTGTTGACCGTCAAACTTTTTGGTGAGACGCTGAAAGCACCCCGCGCACCTAGCTGTTTGGCATGGCTGAACGGCAGCACAACTCCAGGCCTGCCAAGCAACCGCGGGTGCGAATCCCTCACGACCCACCACCGCTTCGGTCGGTCACTCAGTGTGGAGGACCATCCATCATGGCAAAGGCGCTTCTCGGTTACGTCGGCGGCTCCGACCCTCGACTCCTCGCCGAGATGCGACGGCTCCAGCAGCGCGTCCAGGACCTGGAATCCGAGCTCGGACGGATCCAGGCGGAGAACGACGCACTGCAGGCTGCCGCTTCTCACGACAGGATCATGGAGAGCATCGACGCGAACCAGGCGGAGCCTGCGCTCACCTGATCACTGCATCACCGCTCCACAACAGCATTCGCAGTGGTTGGGCTGCCCGTACAACCGCTAGTTCTCAGAGTTGCAAGGGACGCTTCGGCGTCCCTTCTTTCTTTCCCCCACGCATCCTTTCAGCCTCTTAACGTCTGGTGTGCCCTGCGCGTTCACCGGCGAAACCGCGCGTTCATGGAGCGAGACAATCCCGGAAGGTAGAGTCCAGCGGCGTGCACCTCAAGGCCCTGACCCTCCGCGGGTTCAAGTCGTTCGCCTCGGCGACCACACTGCGGTTCGAGCCGGGCATCACCTGTGTCGTCGGCCCCAACGGCTCCGGCAAGTCGAACGTCGTGGACGCGCTCAGCTGGGTCATGGGGGAGCAGGGCGCCAAGTCGCTGCGCGGCGGCAAGATGGAGGACGTCATCTTCGCCGGCACCACCGGCCGCCCCCCGCTGGGCCGCGCCGAGGTGTCCCTGACCATCGACAACTCCGACGGGGCCCTGCCCATCGAGTACGCCGAGGTCACCATCACGCGGATCATGTTCCGCAACGGCGGCAGCGAGTACCAGATCAACGGCGACACCTGCCGCCTGCTCGACATCCAGGAACTGCTGTCCGACTCCGGCATCGGCCGCGAGATGCACGTCATCGTCGGCCAGGGCCAGCTCGACTCCGTCCTGCACGCCGACCCCATGGGACGGCGCGCCTTCATCGAGGAGGCCGCGGGCGTCCTCAAGCACCGCAAGCGCAAGGAGAAGGCGCTGCGCAAGCTGGACGCGATGCAGGCCAACCTCGCGCGCGTGCAGGACCTCACCGACGAGCTGCGCCGCCAGCTCAAGCCCCTCGGCCGCCAGGCCGCCGTCGCCCGCCGCGCCGCCGTCATCCAGGCCGACCTGCGCGACGCCCGGCTGCGCCTGCTCGCCGACGATCTCGTACGGCTCCGGGAGGCGCTCAAGGCCGAGATCGCCGACGAGGCCGCGCTGAAGGCCCGCAAGGACAGCGCCGAGCAGGAGCTGAAGAAGGCCCTCCAGCGCGAGGCCCTGCTGGAGGACGAGGTACGGCAGCTCACTCCGCGCCTCACCCGCGCCCAGCAGACCTGGTACGAGCTGTCCCAGCTCGCCGAACGCGTGCGCGGCACGATCTCGCTGGCCGACGCGCGCGTGAAGAGCGCGACCCAGGCACCGGTGGACGAGCGGCGCGGCCGCGACCCCGAGGACCTGGAGCGCGAGGCCGCCCGCGTCCGCGAGCAGGAGGCCGAGCTGGAGGCGGCCCTGGAGGCCGCGCAGCGCGCCCTCGACGACACGATCGCCCACCGCGCCGAGCTGGAACGCGAGCTGGCCGCCGAGGAACGGCGGCTCAGGGACGTCGCCCGGGCCATCGCCGACCGCCGCGAGGGCCTCGCCCGCCTCAGCGGCCAGGTGAACGCGGCCCGCTCCCGCGCCGCCTCCGCGCAGGCCGAGATCGACCGCCTCGCCGCCGCCCGCGACGAGGCACAGCAGCGCGCCGTCACCGCGCAGGAGGAGTACGAGGCCCTCAAGGCCGAGGTCGACGGTCTCGACGCCGACGACGCCGAACTCGCCGAACAGCACGAGACGGCCAAGCGGCAGCTCGCCGAGGCCGAGGCCGCGCTGACCGCCGCACGGGAGGCGGCCACGGCGGCGGAACGCAAGCGGGCGGCGACCCAGGCGCGCCACGAGGCGCTGGCACTGGGCCTGCGGCGGAAGGACGGCACGGGGATACTGCTGGGGGCGCGGGACCGGCTGACGGGGATCCTCGGGCCGGTCGCCGAGCACCTGAGCATCACCCCCGGCTACGAGGTCCCGCTCGCCGCCGCTTTCGGCGCGGCGGCGGACGCGATCGCGGTGGAGACCCCGGCCGCGGCGGCGGAGGCGTTGCGGCTTCTGCGCAAGCAGGACGGCGGCAGGGCGTCCCTGATCCTGTCAGGCGCCCCGGCAGCAACGCCGAGCAGGGGCGCGGGGCTGTGTTCGACATGCGGCTCCCGCCGCGTGGGCGCGACAAGCCACGACGCACCCGCAGACGACGAACTACCGGCACCCTCCGCCGCGAGCTTCGTCCGCGCCCCCGCCGACCTCATGCCCGCCATCCACCGCCTCCTGCAAGGAATCGTCGTCGTCGGCACCCTTGAGGACGCCGAAGACCTCGTCTACGCCCACCCCCACCTCACCGCCGTCACCGCCGAGGGCGACCTCCTCGGCGCCCACTTCGCCCACGGCGGCTCCGCGGGCGCCCCCAGCCTGCTGGAGGTGCAGGCCTCCGTGGACGAGGCCGCCGCCGAGCTGGAGGAGCTGGCGGTGCGCTGCGAGGAACTCGCACAGGCCCAGCAGACGGCGGCCGAGCGCCGTACCGGGGCCGCCGCCCTCGTGGAGGAGCTCGGCGAGCGCCGGCGTGCCGCCGACCGGGAGAAGTCCGCCGTGGCCCAGCAGCTCGGCCGGCTCGCCGGGCAGGCGCGCGGTGCCGCCGGGGAGGCCGAGCGGTCCGCGGCCGCCGCCGCCCGCGCCCAGGAGGCGCTGGAGAAGGCGCTGGAGGAGGTCGAGGAACTCGCCGAGCGGCTCGCGGTCGCCGAGGAGACGCCGGTCGAGGAGGAGCCCGACACCTCCGTACGGGACCGGCTCGCCGCCGACGGTGCCAACGCCCGGCAGACCGAGATGGAGGCCCGCCTCCAGGTCCGTACCCACGAGGAACGCGTCAAGGCGCTGGCCGGACGCGCCGACTCGCTCGACCGGGCCGCCCGCGCGGAACGCGAGGCACGCGCGCGTGCCGAGCAGCGGCGGGCGCGGCTGCGCCACGAGGCGGCCGTCGCCGAGGCCGTCGCCTCCGGTGCCCGCCGGCTGCTGGCGCACGTCGAGGTCTCCCTCGCCCGCGCCGAGCAGGAACGCGCCGCCGCGGAGGCCGCCAAGGCCCGCCGCGAGCAGGAGCTGGCCGCCGCCCGCGCCCAGGGGCGCGAACTGAAGGCGGAACTCGACAAGTTGACGGATTCAGTCCACCGGGGCGAGGTACTCGGCGCCGAGAAGCGGCTGCGCATCGAGCAGCTGGAGACCAAGGCGCTGGAGGAACTCGGTGTGGAACCGGCGGGGCTCGTGTCCGAGTACGGCCCGCACCAGCTCGTGCCGCCCTCGCCCCCCGCCGAGGGCGAGCAGCTGCCGGAGGATCCGGAGCACCCGCGCAACCGGCCGCGGCCCTTCGTCCGGGCCGAACAGGAGAAGCGGCTCAAGGCGGCGGAGCGGGCGTACCAGCAGCTCGGCAAGGTCAATCCGCTCGCGCTGGAGGAGTTCGCGGCGCTGGAGGAGCGGCACAAGTTCCTCAGCGAGCAGCTGGAGGACCTGAAGAAGACCCGCGCCGACCTGCTCCAGGTCGTCAAGGAGGTCGACGAGCGCGTCGAGCAGGTGTTCACGGAGGCCTACCGGGACACCGCCCGCGAGTTCGAGGGCGTCTTCAGCCGGCTCTTCCCGGGCGGCGAGGGACGGCTCGTGCTGACCGACCCCGACAACATGCTGACCACGGGCGTGGACGTCGAGGCCCGGCCGCCGGGGAAGAAGGTCAAGCGGCTCAGCCTGCTCTCCGGCGGGGAGCGGTCGCTGACGGCCGTGGCGCTGCTGGTGTCGATCTTCAAGGCCCGGCCGAGCCCGTTCTACGTCATGGACGAGGTCGAGGCGGCGCTGGACGACACCAACCTCCAGCGGCTGATCCGGATCATGCAGGAGCTGCAGGAGGCCTCGCAGCTCATCGTGATCACGCACCAGAAGCGGACGATGGAGGTCGCCGACGCGCTCTATGGCGTGTCCATGCAGGGCGACGGTGTGTCGAAGGTCATCTCGCAGCGTCTGCGCTGACTTCGGTGCGGTCTACACCTGTTTCACCTGCGTCTCTGAGTGGCTTCAAATACTGAACACAAGGCTGACGCGCCGTCGGCTCAAATCGATTCGATCTCACCCCTTGACTTCGAAACTTGAAGGCATAGGGTCTGCAACGTTGCTTTTACCTTCAGGTGTGAGCGGCGTACATGTATGCCCCACTGGTACCTGGAAGGGCAGACCCCCACCCGGCAGCGTTGCCGGTGGCCCGAGGAGTACACGTGACCAGCACTGCGCAGGCACCAAAGTCAGGAGCCAGGACGGCTCATCCCGATCATCTCGGGCACGTCATCTTCATCGCGGCGGCGGCCGCCATGGGCGGTTTCCTCTTCGGCTACGACAGTTCCGTGATCAACGGCGCCGTCGAGGCGATCCGCGACCGCTACGACGTCGGGTCCGCGGCGCTCGCCCAGGTCATCGCGATCGCCCTGATCGGCTGTGCCATCGGCGCCGCCACCGCCGGCCGCATCGCCGACCGCATCGGCCGTATCCGCTGCATGCAGATCGCCGCCGTCCTGTTCACCATCAGCGCCGTCGGCTCGGCCCTGCCCTTCGCGCTGTGGGACCTCGCCTTCTGGCGCGTCGTCGGCGGCTTCGCCATCGGCATGGCCTCCGTGATCGGCCCCGCCTACATCGCCGAGGTGGCCCCGCCCGCCTACCGCGGCCGGCTCGGCTCCTTCCAGCAGGCCGCGATCGTCGTCGGCATCGCCGTCTCGCAGCTGGTCAACTGGGGTCTGCTGAACGCCGCAGGCGGTGACCAGCGCGGCAAGCTGATGGGCCTGGAGGCCTGGCAGGTCATGCTCGGCGTCATGGTGGTCCCGGCCGTCCTGTACGGGCTGCTCTCCTTCGCCATCCCCGAGTCGCCCCGCTTCCTGATCTCCGTCGGCAAGCGCGACCGCGCCCGCCAGATCCTCGAAGAGGTCGAGGGCAAGGGCATCGACCTCGACGCCCGCGTCACCGAGATCGAGCTGGCGATGAAGAGCGAGCACAAGTCCACGTTCAAGGACCTGCTCGGCGGCGGCTTCTTCTTCAAGCCGATCGTCTGGGTGGGCATCGGCCTGTCGGTCTTCCAGCAGTTCGTCGGCATCAACGTCGCGTTCTACTACTCCTCGACGCTGTGGCAGTCGGTCGGCGTCGACCCGACGGACTCGTTCTTCTACTCCTTCACCACGTCGATCATCAACATCGTCGGCACCGTCATCGCGATGATCTTCGTGGACCGGATCGGCCGCCGCCCGCTCGCCATCATCGGCTCCGTCGGCATGGTGGTCGGTCTCGCGCTGGAGGCCTGGGCCTTCTCCTACGACCTGGTCGACGGCAAGCTGCCGGCCACGCAGGGCTGGACCGCGCTGATCGCGGCCCACATCTTCGTGCTCTTCTTCGCCCTGTCCTGGGGTGTGGTCGTCTGGGTCATGCTCGGCGAGATGTTCCCCAACCGGCTCCGCGCCGCCGCCCTGGGCGTGGCCGCCGCCGCGCAGTGGATCGCCAACTGGGCCATCACCGCGAGCTTCCCGTCGCTGGCCGACTGGAACCTGTCCGCCACCTACGTGATCTACACGGTCTTCGCCGCGCTCTCCGTCCCGTTCGTCCTGAAGTTCGTGAAGGAGACGAAGGGCAAGGCCCTGGAGGAGATGGGCTGAGCCTCGCACCGAGGCCCGCAGACTCGAGGAGGGGGCCAAGTCCCCGCTGCCCGCTCCTCGACACCCGTAAGACACACCGCCCCGGCCCGGATCATCCGGGCCGGGGCGGTGTGCGTCCGGGCGGCGAAGGCGGGTCCGGGTCAGGCCCCGGCCGTCACCCGCTCCGCGTCCGCGTCCGCGTCCGTCTCCGTCTCGGTGGCCTCGGCCGGGCGCGCCGCCGGCTCCGGCACCGCCGGCTTCGGCAGAGCCAGGTACAGCAGGCCGGAGATCACGATCGTGGCGACCCAGCCGAGGCCGTACTCGCCGATGACGTTGTTCTTCGCCAGCGGGCCCGTGAACCAGTCCGACGTGGTGAACAGCAGCCCTCCGGCCAGGCCGGCGGCCCAGGCGGCCACCGCGGCGGGGGAGAAGCCGCCCCGGTACCAGTAGGCGCTGGTGCGCGTGGTGTCGGCCATCGCCGCACCGTCGTACTCCGTGCGCCGCAGCATGTCCGCGCCGAAGACGCCGACCCACGCGGAGAACGCCACCGCGAGCAGCGACAGGAAGGCGATGAACGAGCCCATGAAGCTCGTCGCCACCAGCATCAGCACCCCGCCGAACACCAGCGAGATCACGGCGTTCACCGACACCGCCCAGTGCCGCGGCACCTTGAAGCCCAGCGTCTGCGCGGTGAAGCCCGCCGAGTACATGGACATCGCGTTGATCAGCAGCATGCCGATCAGGGCGATCAGCAGGTACGGCACCGCGATCCAGGTCGGCAGGATCTCGCCGAGGAAGGAGACCGGGTCGGCGGCCGAGGCCAGGTCCGGCGTGGCGACCGCCATCACCGCGCCCATGAGGACCATGGGCAGGACCACGACTCCGGCGCCGCCCACGGCCGTACCCACGATCGCCTTCGAGGACGCCGTACGCGGCAGATAGCGGGTGAAGTCCGGCGCGGACGGGATCCAGCTGACGCCGCCCGCCGCGATCATGCCGATGCCGGTGATCACCGCGGCCGTGGAGCCCGCGGAGTGGTCCAGCACCTCCGACCAGTCGGTGTTCACCGCCAGGTAGCCGAGGACCAGCACCGAGAACGCGCCGAAGAGGTAGGTCGCGTACTTGTTGCACTTCTGCACGGCGTTGATGCCGAGCCCGGAGATCGCGAAGGTCGCCACGACGAACGCCAGCAGCATCACCATGTCCAGCACGCTGTTCGCGCGGACGCCGAGCACGATGTCCAGGATGGTGAGCATGGCATAGGCGCCGGTCACCGCGTTGATCGTCTCCCAGCCCCAGCGGGCGACCCAGATCAGCGAACCGGGCAGCAGGTTGCCGCGCTGGCCGAACACGGCCCGCGACAGCGCCATGCCGGGTGCGCCGCCCCGCTTGCCGGCGATGCCGATCAGCCCGACCAGGCCGTACGACACGACGGGCGCGACGACGGCGACGACCAGCGCCTGCCAGATGTTCAGGTGGTACGCCACGACCAGGCTCGCGCCCATGGTCAGCAGCAGCACGCTGATGTTGGCGCCGACCCAGGTGGGGAACAGCTCGCGGGTTCTCGCCGTGCGCTCGTGGTCCGGTACCTGTTCGATGCCGCGGGTCTCGAGAGCGCCTTCGGTCTCGGCGGTCTTGCTCATGAAGAACATGCCTTGCGGTGGGGGACAAAGGGACGTCGGGACTCTACGCGCGTTGACGGAGCCCGGGCCACTGTACTTTGGCCCGACTCCTGCCGTCCGGGGGTGTTTGTCTCTCGGAGGAAGCCACAAGCAGGGTGCGGCGGCCCCCATGGCCGATACTGGACGCGTTATGGAAACCGTCATCCTTGCTGTAGTCATCGCCGTGGTCGTGCTCGGCGCGCTCGGCGGGCTCATCGTCGGCAGCCGGCGCAAGAAGCCGCTGCCCCCGCCGCCGCCCGCAGCGCCCGACATCACCGCCCCTCCGGCCGAGCCGCACGTCGGCGACGAGGCCGAGACGCCGCGGGAGGAACCGCGGCGCACGATAGAGGAGGTGGATCTTCCGGGCGGCCCGGCTCCCGTCGTGGTCGAGGAGCCGCCCGCCGAAGAACTGGCCGAGGCCCCGGAGATCGAGATCCCGGAGCCCACCGAGGGCCGCCTGGTGCGCCTGCGCGCCCGGCTCTCCCGCTCGCAGAACGCCCTGGGCAAGGGCCTGCTGAACCTCCTGTCCCGGGAACACCTCGACGAGGACACCTGGGAGGAGATCGAGGACACGCTGCTCACCGCCGACGTCGGCGTGCAGCCCACCCAGGAGCTGGTCGAGCGGCTGCGCGAGCGCGTCAAGGTGCTCGGCACCCGCACCCCCGAGGAGCTGCGCGGCCTGCTGCGCGAGGAGCTGCTCACCCTGGTCGGCCAGGACATGGACCGCACGGTCCACACCGAGCCCGAGACCAGCAAGCCCGGCATCGTGATGGTCGTCGGCGTCAACGGCACCGGCAAGACCACCACCACCGGCAAGCTCGCCCGCGTCCTGGTGGCCGACGGCCGCACCGTCGTCCTCGGCGCCGCCGACACCTTCCGCGCCGCCGCCGCCGACCAGCTGCAGACCTGGGGCGAGCGGGTCGGCGCCCACACCGTGCGCGGCCCGGAGGGCGGCGACCCCGCCTCCGTCGCCTTCGACGCGGTCAAGGAGGGCAAGGAGATGGGCTGCGACGTCGTGCTCATCGACACCGCCGGACGGCTGCACACCAAGACCGGCCTCATGGACGAGCTGGGCAAGGTCAAGCGCGTGGTGGAGAAGCACGCCCCGCTCGACGAGGTGCTGCTCGTCCTCGACGCCACCACCGGCCAGAACGGCCTTGTCCAGGCGCGCGTGTTCGCCGAGGTCGTCGACATCACCGGCATCGTGCTGACCAAGCTCGACGGCACCGCCAAGGGCGGCATCGTCGTCGCCGTCCAGCGCGAGCTGGGCGTGCCGGTCAAGCTCGTCGGACTCGGCGAGGGCGCGGACGATCTGGCGCCGTTCGAGCCGGAGGCGTTCGTGGACGCCCTGATCGGCGACTGAGGCCGCCTGACCACGTAGGAACGTTCCTAGGTGCTGCCGGCTCCGCCGGCTCGGCGAGAAGCCCCGCCCCCCAGGTGCAGTGGGGGACGGGGCTTCGCCTTGTGTGCCGCGGGTACGGCGCTCAGGCCCGCGACCGGTGCGCCACGTACGCCAGCGTCCCCAGCAGCAGCCGCGCCTCCGGCGGCTTCGTCGCGGAGTCCAGGGCCGGCGGGCGCAGCCAGCGCACCGGGCCGAGGCCGCCGCGGTCGGAGGGCGGTGCCGTGATGTACGTACCCGGGCCGAGGCCGCGCAGGTCCAGGGCCGGGTCGTCCCAGCCCATCCGGTACAGCAGCCGGGGCAGGTCGGCCGCGCCGCCCGGCGCGACGAAGAAGTGCGCCCGGCCCTGAGGGGTGGCGGCGACCGGCCCCAGCGGCAGGCCCATGCGCTCCAGGCGGACCAGCGCCCGGCGCCCGGCCGGCTCCGCCACCTCGATCACGTCGAACGCCCGCCCGACGGGCAGCATCACAGCCGCGCCCGGGAACTCGCCCCAGGCCTCGCTCACCTGGTCCAGCGTCGCGCCCGCGCCGATCTCCGGCGCGAAGTCGAGCGGATGCGCACCCGGCGCCCGGCAGTCCGCGCGCCCGCAGGAACACACCCCGGCGGCGGCCCGTGCGCCCGGGACCACGTCCCAGCCCCACAGGCCCGTGAACTCGGCGACGGCGGTGCACTCGGACGAGCGGCCGCGGCGCCGCGAGACGGACCGGATGTCGCGGATGCCCCGGCTGCTGCTGCCGATCGTGAAGCCCATGCCCCCTCCAACGGGTCCGACGCACCGGTGGTTACGAGACGCGCCCGGAGTATCACTGTGCGTCACCGACGCGCCCCTGGTCGGCGGCGTCCGGATGCACGTCCGGTGGTGCAGACGGTGGCGCGCGCCCCTGTCTGCACCGCTGCACTCACTCCCGGCTGTCCTATGTCAAGTGAATCGCGCGGAGGCGACGGTGAGTTCATTCGAAGGGGTGGCGAATGGTGGCGTTTCCGGGATCGCCATGGCTGGACGGGTGATCGTAGGATTACTTTGAGTGCACGGAGCCCCGGGGCACATGCGCTCGTGGGTATGCCGGAGGCAAGTCGGCTTCCCGTTCGAAGGGTGACAACTGCCGGACGGACGCCGGAAAGACCGGCATTCTGATAGGGCTTGGCGCACTCGGCGACAAGCGGTCTTGAGGGATGGGGGCGTTCCAGTGGGCGGCAACGGCGGTGGCGGGACGAACGCTGACAAGCGCCCCAACGAGCTGCTGGGGTCGTGGTTCGTCCGCAGCGGCTGGTCCAAGGGCGAGCTGGCCCGCCAGGTGAACCGCCGGGCCCGGCAGCTGGGCGCCAACCACATCTCCACCGACACCTCCCGCGTGCGCCGCTGGCTGGACGGCGAGAACCCCCGCGAACCCATCCCGCGCATCCTGTCCGAGCTGTTCTCCGAGCGGTTCGGCTGCGTCGTCTCCATCGAGGACCTCGGCCTGCGCGCCGCACGCCAGTCCCCCTCCGCGACCGGCGTGGACCTGCCCTGGACGGGCCCGCAGACGGTGGCCCTGCTCAGCGAGTTCTCGCGCAGCGACCTGATGCTGGCGCGGCGCGGCTTCCTCGGGAGCTCGCTGGCCCTGTCCGCGGGCCCCGCCCTCATCGAGCCCCTCCAGCGCTGGCTCGTGCCCGCCCCGCCCTCGCCCGTGCGCGACGCCGAGCCCCTGCCCACCTCCCGGGCGCGCGGCCGGCTGTCCCGGCCCGAGCTGGAGCTGCTGGAGTCCACCACCGTGATGTTCCGTCAGTGGGACGCCCAGTGCGGCGGCGGCCTGCGCCGCAAGGCCGTCGTCGGCCAGCTGCACGAGGTCACCGACCTCCTCCAGGAACCCCAGCCCGAGACCACCGCCCGCAAGCTGTTCAAGGTCGCCGCCGAGCTGGCCGAGCTGGCCGGCTGGATGTCGTACGACGTGGGCCTCCAGCCCACCGCCCAGAAGTACTTCGTGCTCGCGCTGCACGCCGCCAAGGAGGCCGGCGACAAGCCGCTCGGCTCCTACATCCTCTCCAGCATGAGCCGCCAGATGATCCACCTCGGCCGGCCCGAGGACGCCCTGGAACTCATCCACCTCGCGCAGTACGGCAGCCGCGACTGCGCCGGCCCGCGCACCCAGTCCATGCTGTATGCGATGGAGGCCCGCGCCTACGCCAACATGGGCCAGCCCGGCAAGTGCAAGCGGGCCGTGCGGATGGCCGAGGACACCTTCGCCGACGCCGACGACTGGGACGAGCCCGACCCCGACTGGATCCGCTTCTTCTCCGAGGCCGAACTGCACGGCGAGAACAGCCACTCCTTCCGCGACCTCGCCTACGTCGCCGGCCGCAGCCCCACCTACGCCTCCCTCGCCCAGCCGCTGATGGAGCAGGCCGTGGAGCTGTTCGCGCAGGACAAGGAGCACCAGCGGTCGTACGCGCTGAACCTGATCGGCATGGCCACCGTCCACCTGCTCCAGCGCGAGCCCGAGCAGAGCGCCGTCTACGCACAGCAGGCCATGAAGGTCGCCAAGAAGGTCCGCTCCGAGCGCGTCAACACCCGCATCCGCAAGACCGTCGACACCGCCGCCCGCGACTTCGGCGACCTCGCCGAGGTCGTCGACCTCACCGACCGCCTCGCCGTCGAGCTGCCCGAGACCGCCGAGGCGGTCTGACCGGCGCGGACCGACCCCCACACCCCGGCCGCGGCCGGCCCTCCCGAACTGCCCGACTCGGCTCCCCCATGCCAGGTCATCGGAAGGCCGACCGCGGCCGGTTCTTCTCTCCACGGTGAACCAGCACTGTGAAGGTTGCGCCACGATAACGATCGGCTCGGCGGACATCAGCCAGTTCATCGACGCGTAACACGCCCGGCGCCTTCGTCACGGCGGCGAAACAACGAGGGGCTTCCACCGAAACCGCGCTGCGCCAATCTCATGGCCCATAACCGGCCCACCCCTCACTCCGCTCAGGCTTCGCCCGCACGGGGCCGTACCTACGACGAGGAGACGCCGATGGCACCAGCCATCACGCTGGCGGCAGAGCCCACACTCTCCGCCGCGAACACAGGTTTCATGCTCATCTGTTCCGCCCTGGTGATGCTCATGACGCCCGGCCTGGCCTTCTTCTACGGAGGCATGGTCCGCGTCAAGTCCACCCTCAACATGCTGATGATGAGCTTCATCAGCCTGGGCATCGTCACCATCCTGTGGGTGCTCTACGGCTTCTCCGTCGCCTTCGGCACCGACTCCGGCAGCATCGTCGGCTGGAACTCCGACTGGGTCGGCCTCAGCAACATCGGCCTGACCGAACTCTGGGACGGCTACACCATCCCGGTCTTCGTCTTCCTGGTCTTCCAGCTGATGTTCGCCATCATCACGCCCGCCCTGATCAGCGGTGCCCTCGCCGACCGCGTGAAGTTCAGCGCCTGGGCCCTGTTCATCACCCTGTGGGCCACCCTCGTCTACTTCCCGGTCGCGCACTGGGTCTGGGGCACCGGCGGCTGGGCCTTCGAGCTGGGCGTGATCGACTTCGCCGGCGGTACGGCCGTGCACATCAACGCCGGTGCCGCCGCCCTCGGCGTGATCCTCGTCATCGGCAAGCGCACCGGCTTCAAGAAGGACCCGATGCGCCCGCACAGCCTCCCGCTGGTCATGCTCGGCGCCGGCCTGCTGTGGTTCGGCTGGTTCGGCTTCAACGCCGGCTCCTGGCTGGGCAACGACGACGGCGTCGGCGCGCTGATGTTCGTCAACACGCAGGTCGCCACCGCCGCCGCCATGCTGGCCTGGCTCGCCTACGAGAAGATCCGCCACGGCGCCTTCACCACGCTGGGCGCCGCCTCCGGCGCCGTCGCCGGCCTGGTCGCCATCACCCCCGCCGGCGGCGCGGTCTCCCCGCTCGGCGCGATCGCCGTCGGTGTCATCGCCGGTGTCGTCTGCGCCATGGCCGTCGGCCTGAAGTACCGCTTCAACTACGACGACTCCCTCGACGTCGTCGGCGTCCACCTCGTCGGCGGTGTCCTCGGCTCCCTGCTCATCGGCTTCTTCGCCACCGGCAAGGGCCAGTCCGAGGTCGAGGGCCTGTTCTACGGCGGCGGCCTGACCCAGTTCTGGAAGCAGTGCGCCGGTGTCTTCGCCGTCCTCGCCTACTCGCTGATCGTCTCCGCGATCCTCGCCTTCCTCCTCGACAAGACGATCGGGATGCGCGTCACCGAGGACGAGGAGGTGGCCGGCATCGACCAGGCCGAGCACGCCGAGACCGCATACGACTTCAGCGGGGCCGGCGGTGGCGCCGCCCGCACGACCGCCGTCCCGGCCCCCGTGGCCGACACCGCAGCCAAGAAGGTGGACGCATGAAGCTCATCACCGCCGTCGTCAAGCCCCACCGGCTCGACGAGATCAAGGAAGCCCTGCAGGCCTTCGGCGTACACGGCCTGACGGTCACCGAGGCGAGCGGCTACGGTCGTCAGCGGGGCCACACCGAGGTCTACCGCGGTGCCGAGTACACCGTCGACCTCGTCCCCAAGATCCGCATCGAGGTGCTCGCCGAGGACGACGACGCCGAACAGCTGATCGAGGTCATCGTGAAGGCGGCCCGCACCGGCAAGATCGGGGACGGCAAGGTCTGGTCCCTCCCCGTCGAGACGGCCGTACGGGTCCGGACCGGCGAGCGCGGCCCGGACGCGCTCTGAGACGCTCGAAGAACAGGAGTCGCTGGGTGACGAGTACGGACGTGCGCAACGATGCAGAGGACTCCGGACCCAGCGGCTACGCGGCGGCCCGGCTGCGCCTCCTCACCGAGGGGGCGCGGTCCGGGCCGCCGCGCCGTGCGGCCCTCGCCGAACTGACCGACGACTGGCTGGCCGGGCTGTTCACCGCCGGCGTCGGGGAGCTGCGCGGCGCCTCCCTGATCGCCGTCGGCGGCTACGGGCGCGGCGAGCTGAGCCCGCGCAGCGACCTCGATCTGCTCCTGCTGCACGACGGCTCCGACCCCGCCGCGGTCGCCGCCCTCGCCGACCGCCTCTGGTACCCCGTGTGGGACCTCGGCCTCGCCCTCGACCACTCGGTACGCACCCCCGCCGAGGCCCGCAAGACCGCCGCGGAGGACCTGAAGGTCCAGCTCGGCCTGCTCGACGCCCGCCACCTCGCCGGCGACCTCGGGCTCACCGCGGGCTTGCGCACCGCCGTCCTCGCCGACTGGCGCAACCAGGCCCCCAAGCGCCTGCCCGAACTGCAGGAACTGTGCGCCGAACGCGCCGAACGCCAGGGCGAGTTGCAGTACCTGCTGGAACCCGACCTGAAGGAGGCCCGGGGCGGCCTCAGGGACGCCACCGCGCTGCGCGCCGTCGCCGCCTCCTGGCTCGCCGACGCGCCTCGCGAGGGCCTCGACGACGCCCGCCGCCGGCTGCTCGACGTCCGCGACGCCCTCCACCTGACCACGGGCCGCGCCACGGACCGGCTCTCGCTCCAGGAACAGGACCAGGTCGCCGCCGAACTCGACCTGCTCGACGCCGACACCCTCCTGCGGCAGGTGTACGAGGCCGCGCGGGTCATCTCCTACGCCAGCGACGTCACCTGGCGCGAGGTGGGCCGCGTGCTGCGCTCGCGGTCCGTGCGGCCGAGGCTGCGCGCCATGCTGGGCGGCGGCAAGCCGGTCGCCGAGCGCTCGCCGCTCGCCGAGGGCGTCGTCGAGCAGGACGGCGAGGTGGTGCTCGCCCGCGCCGCGCGCCCCGACCGCGACCCCGTGCTGCCGCTGCGCGCCGCGGCGGCCGCCGCGCAGGCCGGCCTCCCGCTCTCCCTGCACGCCGTACGCCGCCTCGCCGGCACCGTGCGCCCCCTGCCCACGCCCTGGCCCGCCGAGGCCCGCGAACAGCTGGTGACCCTGCTCGGCTCCGGCCGCCCGACCGTCGAGGTCTGGGAGGCGCTGGAGGCCGAGGGGCTGATCAGCCGGCTCCTGCCCGATTGGGAGCGGGTCCGCTGCCGCCCGCAGCGCAACGCCGTGCACGTGTGGACCGTCGACCGGCACCTCATCGAGACCGCCGTGCGCGCCTCCGAGTTCACCCGCCGGGTCAGCCGCCCCGACCTGCTGCTGGTCGCCGCGCTGCTGCACGACATCGGCAAGGGCTGGCCCGGCGACCACTCCGTGGCCGGCGAGATCATCGCCAAGGACGTCGCCGCCCGCATCGGCTTCGACCGCGCCGACACGGCCGTCCTGTCCACCCTGGTACGGCACCACCTGCTGCTCGTCGAGACCGCCACCCGGCGCGACCTCGACGACCCGGCCACGCTCCGCCTGGTCGCCGACGCGGTCGGCACCCAGTCGACGCTGGAGCTGCTGCACGCCCTGACCGAGGCCGACGCCCTCGCCACCGGCCCCGCGGCCTGGTCCTCCTGGCGCGGCTCCCTCGTCGCCGACCTGGTCCGGCGGGTCGCCGCCGTGCTCGCCGGGGACGCGCCCGAGGAACCCGAGCCCGCCGCGGCCACCGCCGAACAGGAACGCCTCGCCCTGGAGGCGGCCGCGACGGGCGGGCCGGTGCTGGCGCTGCGCGCCCAGACCGAGCCGCCCTCCGAGGAGCCCTCGGGCGAACCCGAGCCGCTCGGCGTGGAACTGCTGATCGCCGTACCCGACCAGCCGGGCGTGCTGCCCGCGGTCGCCGGGGTGCTGGCGATGCACCGCCTGACCGTGCGCACCGCCGAGCTGCGCGCGCTGGACCTGCCGGACGGCGTGGACGGGTCCGTCCTGCTGCTCGACTGGCGGGTCGCCGCCGAGTACGGCTCCCTGCCGCAGGCCGCCCGGCTGCGCGCGGACCTCGTACGCGCCCTCGACGGCAGCCTGGACATCGCCGGGCCTCTCGCCGAACGCGACGCGGCCTACCCGCGCCGCCGCGGCGTGGTCGCGCCCCCGCCCCGCGTCACCGTCCACCCGGCCGCATCCCGCCTCGCCACGGTCATCGAGGTCCGCGCCCAGGACGCCCCCGGCCTGCTGTTCCGCATCGGCCGCGCCCTGGAGGACGCGGCGGTACGGGTGCGCAGCGCCCACGTCAGCACCCTCGGCGCCAACGCCGTCGACGCCTTCTACGTGACCGGCCCCGAGGGCGCTCCGCTGCCGGGCGGGGAGGCGACGAGCGTGGCGCGGAAGCTGGAGGAGATGCTGCGAGGGTGAGCCCGGCCCGGTGACTCGTGCCGCCGGGATACCCTGGAGGGCGATTCGTTTCCCAGCCACCGACCCCGAGGACCGCGAGCGCCGTGTTCGACACTCTCTCCGATCGCCTGTCAGCGACCTTCAAGAACCTGCGCGGCAAGGGACGGCTCTCCGAGGCGGACATCGACGCCACGGCACGCGAGATCCGTATCGCCCTCCTTGAGGCGGACGTGGCGCTGCCCGTCGTGCGCACGTTCATCAAGAACGTCAAGGAGCGTGCGCTCGGGGCCGAGGTCTCCAAGGCGCTGAACCCCGCCCAGCAGGTGCTGAAGATCGTCAACGACGAGCTCGTCACCATCCTCGGCGGCGAGACCCGGCGTCTGCGCTTCGCCAAGCAGCCGCCGACCGTCATCATGCTGGCGGGTCTGCAGGGTGCCGGTAAGACCACCCTCGCGGGCAAGCTCGGCCGGTGGCTCAAGGAGCAGGGCCACTCCCCGCTGCTCGTCGCCTGTGACCTCCAGCGCCCGAACGCCGTCAACCAGCTGAGCGTCGTCGCCGAGCGCGCCGGCGTCGCGGTGTACGCGCCGGAGCCGGGCAACGGCGTCGGTGACCCGGTCAAGGTCGCCAAGGACTCCATCGACCACGCCAGGTCCAAGGTCCACGACATCGTCATCGTCGACACCGCCGGCCGTCTCGGCATCGACCAGGAGATGATGCAGCAGGCCGCGGACATCCGGGACGCGGTCCGCCCCGACGAGATCCTGTTCGTCGTCGACGCGATGATCGGTCAGGACGCCGTCAACACCGCGGAGGCCTTCCGCGATGGCGTCGGCTTCGACGGCGTGGTGCTCTCCAAGCTCGACGGCGACGCCCGCGGTGGTGCCGCCCTGTCGATCCGGCAGATCACCGGTAAGCCGATCATGTTCGCGTCGAACGGCGAGAAGCTCGACGACTTCGACGCCTTCCACCCGGACCGGATGGCCTCCCGCATCCTCGACATGGGTGACCTGCTCACCCTGATCGAGCAGGCGGAGAAGACCTTCAGCCAGGAAGAGGCCGCCAAGATGGCCTCCAAGCTGGCGTCCAAGAAGGGCCAGGACTTCACCCTCGACGACTTCCTGTCCCAGATGGAGCAGGTCCGCAAGATGGGCAGCATCAGCAAGCTGCTCGGCATGCTGCCCGGCATGGGCCAGATCAAGGACCAGATCCAGAACCTGGACGAGCGGGACGTCGACCGCACCGCCGCGATCATCAAGTCGATGACCCCGGCCGAGCGCCAGGACCCGACGATCATCAACGGCTCCCGCCGCGCCCGTATCGCCAAGGGTTCCGGTGTCGAGGTCAGCGCGGTGAAGAACCTCGTCGAGCGGTTCTTCGAGGCCCGCAAGATGATGTCCCGCATGGCCCAGGGCGGCGGTATGCCCGGCATGCCGGGGATCCCGGGCATGGGCGGCGGCCCCGGCCGTAGCAAGAAGCAGCCGAAGAAGGCCAAGGGCAAGCAGCGCTCCGGCAACCCGATGAAGCGCAAGCAGCAGGAGCAGGAGGAGGCCGCCCGGCGCGCGGCCGCCGCCCAGGGCGGTGCCTTCGGGCTGCCGCAGCAGGGCGGGCAGGAGTTCGAGCTGCCGGACGAGTTCAAGAAGTTCATGGGCTGACCGGCCCGACCGTCTCCGACGCCGGGGGCGCCCCTCTCCACGGGGGCGCCCCCGGCGTCGTTGCAGGGGCTGCCTCCGGCGTCGTACATCCGCATGCTGGTGCGGCATTCATGTCGTACCGTTCCGATATGACCAACGTCAGCAAGATCTACGCCAAGGGCGACGCGATCCAGGGGCAGCTGAAGAAGGAGCAGAAGAACCCTGACGGCGACGGCTCCTACACAAGTTCAAGACGGAACGGCCGACCTTCGCCGACGACGGGCTCTGGGCGGACCTGAAAAGCACAACGTGACCGTCACCGCCGAACCGGTCGTCCAGCACCGCAGCTTTCTGGCCAATCTGCTGATCTCGCTGGCGCCGATGCTGCTGCTGATCGCGGTGTGGGTGTTCATCGCGCGGCGGATGAGGGCCGGGCTGAGAAGTGCACCACCTTCGCCGACGTGGCCGGAATCGACGAGGTCGAGGGCGAGCTGAACGACGTCGTCGACTTCCTGGAGAACCCGGACGCCTACCGCCGCATGGGCGCGAAGATGCCGCGCGGCGTGCTGCCGGCGGGGCCGCCGGGCACCGGCAAGACGCTGCTGGCGCGGGCGGTGGCGGGGGAGGCGGGGGTGCCGTTCTTCTCGGCGTCGGCCTCCGAGTTCATCGAGATGATCGTCGGCGTGGGCGCCTCCCGGGTGCGGGAGCTGTTCGCGGAGGCCCGCAAGACGGCCCCGTCGATCATCTTCATCGACAAGATCGACACCATCGGCCGGGCCCGCGGCGGCGGCGCGAGCGATGGGGGTCCCCCCGGTCGAGCGAAGTCGAGACCGGGTCGTGCAGGTCTCGCCGCCCGACCGGGGCGGCCGCGAGGCCATCCTGAGGATCCACACCCGGCAGATCCCGCTCGCCGGGGACGTCGACCTCGCCCAGCCGGCGAAGACGACCCCGGGCATGACCGGCGCCGAACTGGCCAACCTCGCCAACGAGGCCGCGCTGCTCGCGGTCAAGCGGGGGCAGGACGAGGTCACGCAGGCCGACCTGTCCGACGCCCTGGAGAAGGTGCAGCTCGGCGCGGAGCGGGCGCTGGTGATGCCGCTGGAGGAGCGGCGCCGGACCGCCTACCACGAGAGCGGGCACGCCCTGCTCGGCATGCTCCAGCCGGGCGCCGACCCCGTCCGCAAGATCACCATCGTGCCCCGCGGGCGGGCGCTGGGCGTGACGCTGTCGACGCCGGACGCCGACAAGTACGCGTACACCGAGGAGTACCTGCGCGGCCGGATCATCGGCGCGCTCGGCGGCATGGCGGCCGAGCAGGTCGTCTTCGGCGTGGTGACGACCGGCGCGGAGAACGACCTGGAGCAGGTCACGAACATCGCCCGCGGCATGGTCGCCCGCTGGGGCATGAGCGAACGCGTCGGCCGCCTGTCGGCCCTGCCGAACGACGCCCAGCAGGCGTACGGCCTCGCCGCCGCGCCGCAGACCCTGGACGTGATCGACGGCGAGATGCGCCGCATCGTCGACGACTGCTACGAGGAGGCCTGCCGCAAGCTCACCGATCACCGCGGACAGCTTGACGCCCTCGCGGAGGCGCTGCTGGAGCGGGAGACCCTGGAGGAGGCCGACGCCTACCGCATCGCCGGCGTGACCCGCCTGACGAAGGACATCGAGGCCTGACCGCGCTGGAGACTACGGCACGCGCGCGATGAGGTACCGGAAGACGTTCGGCATCCACACCGTGCCGTCCGGCCGCTGGTGCGGGTGCAGGGCCTCGGTCAGCTCCTTCTCCACCTGCGCCTGGTCGGTGGCGACGATCGCCGCGTCGAACAGCCCGGTCGACAGCAGGCCGCGTACGGCGGCCCCGGTGCCGGGGTAGCCGAACGGGCAGGAGACCCGGCCGGAGCCGTCCGGCTTCAGGCCGGCCCGGTGGGCGACCTCCTCCAGGTCGTCGCGCAGGGCCGGGCGCCAGCCGGCGGCGGAGCGCAGCGGATCGGCCAGCCGGGTCGCCACCCGCAGCACCGAGGAGGTGGCGCACCGCTCCGGCGGGCCCCAGCCGGCCAGCACCACCGCGGCGCCGCGCCCGGCGAGCGGTATCGCCTCCGCGAGCAGCTCCGCGAGCCCTTCCGAGTCACCGGCCAGACACCCGATGGGCTCGAACGCGGTCACCAGGCCGTACGGCGTCGTGCGGGCGCCGGCGACGTCCCGCGGGGCGCCCTCGACGAGCCGCGCGCCGGTACGCGCGCGGGCGTCGGCCGTCTCAGGCAGCAGCCGCTCGCGGGCGAGGGCGAGCCGCTCGGGAGAGTGGCATTCGACGCCGGTGACCTCCGCGCCGCGCGAGGCCGCCATCAGCAGGGCCAGTCCCGAGCCGCAGCCCAGGCCCAGCAGCCGGGTGCCGGAGCCCACTTCGAGACGCTCGTAGACGGCCTCGTAGAGCGGAACCAGCATTCTCTCCTGGATCTCGGACCAGTCACGCGCGCGTGCACACAAGTCCACGCGGGGCGCGATGCCCGCGTGTGGAAGTGGCTGCCGCACGAGCGTAGGTGTCATAGGTACGCGCCCCAATCGCCGAGAGTTGCCGCTGTGCCCGTATGTGCGTGTCCATGGCCCCCCGTGCAGTGCGCTCGCACTTCCCCCGTATGCCAGGAAACTCCGCCTCCGCGCGGGCGTCCAGTGGAAGGGGCCCCCGGTTTGCCGGCCGGGCCCCCGAGTGGCGAGATTTCACATGCCGGCAACGTGGGCCCGTACCATCACGCCATGGCCAAGACACCCGTGCTCACACCGCGCGCCGAGGACTTCCCGCGCTGGTACCAGGATCTGATCAACAAGGCCGAGCTGGCCGACAACGGCCCGGTGCGCGGCACCATGGTGATCCGACCGTACGGGTACGGGCTGTGGGAGCGGATGCAGGCCGAGATGGACGCCCGGATCAAGGAGACGGGCACGCAGAACGCGTACTTCCCGCTGCTGATCCCGCAGTCCTATCTCACCAGGGAGGCCGACCACGTCGAGGGCTTCGCGCCCGAGCTGGCGGTCGTCACGCACGGCGGCGGCAAGGAGCTGGAGGAGCCGGCGGTGGTCCGCCCCACCTCCGAGATGATCATCAACGACTACTTCTCGAAGTGGGTGCAGAGCTACCGCGACCTGCCCCTGCTGATCAACCAGTGGGCCAACGTGGTCCGCTGGGAGCTGCGGCCCCGGCTGTTCCTGCGCACCAGCGAGTTCCTGTGGCAGGAGGGCCACACCGCGCACGCCACCTACGAGGAGGCGCGGGACTTCGCCGCGCACATCCACCGCCAGGTCTACGAGGACTTCATGCTGAACGTCCTCGCCATGGACGTCGTACCCGGCCGCAAGACCGTCAAGGAGCGGTTCGCCGGCGCCATCAACACCCTCACGCTGGAGGGCATGATGGGCGACGGCAAGGCCCTGCAGATGGCCACCAGCCACGAGCTGGGCCAGAACTTCGCCAAGGCCTTCAACACCTCCTACCTGTCCAAGGACGGCACGCAGGAGCTGGTCTGGCAGACCTCCTGGGGCTCGACGACCCGCATGATCGGCGCGCTGGTGATGATGCACGGCGACGACAACGGTCTGCGCGTCCCGCCGCGGCTCGCGCAGATCCAGGTCGTCGTCCTCGCCATCAAGGGCGACGAGACGGTTCTGGCCAAGGTCCGCGAGGTCGGCGACCGGCTGAAGGCCGCCGGGATCCGCGTCCACGTCGACGACCGCACCGACACCCCCTTCGGCCGCCGCGCCGTCGACTGGGAGCTCAAGGGCGTCCCGGTGCGCGTCGAGATCGGCCCGCGTGACCTGGAGAACGGCACCGGGATGCTGGCCCGGCGCATCCCCGGCGGCAAGGAGCCGGTGGCGCTGGACGCGCTGGCGGGCCTGCTCCCCGGGATCCTGGAGGAGGACCAGGCGCTGCTGCTCACCCAGTCCCGCGAGCGGCGCGAGTCCCGCACCAGCGACGTCACCTCGATCGAGGAGGCCGTCGAGGCCGCCACGGCCGGCGGCTGGGCGCGTATCCCGTGGTCCGTCCTCGGCGAGGAGGGCGAGAACAAGCTGGCCGACCACGCGGTGACCGTACGGTGTCTGGTCGCCGAGGACGGGTCGGTGCCGGACGACGGAGACGCACCGGGTAACGTCGCGATCGTCGCGCGCGCTTACTGAGACAGCGGCCTGTCGCGCGAGCGCGTCCGAAACGCCTCTTGCGCATCCGGCGTGTGCCGGTGTCCCGGCGCGTGGATTCCTCTACGCGCCGGGACGTACGTCAGACTACGTACCGGCTTGGCCTGACCTGTGCGGCTTCTCCGCAGATCAGCGCACCCGCCCTCGTCAGGACGCATCAGCGGCAACTGACGGGTACGTGCAAATTATTTGGGATGCCCCGGAATCGGAACACTGAGGCCCCCAGGCTCGTTGTCATTACGTGAGCACGACACAGACACCACCTGTACTCGCCGCAGAGCTGGCGCAGGCGTGGGCCGACATTCAGCGGCACCACCCCGAGCTGCCGGACCTTGCCGCACCCGAGTCCCTGATCGGGGAGTCGTCGTCCGCGTGCGGTCACGAGCTCTCCTTCGAGCGACTGCTCCATGAGGCAGTCCATGGCATCGCCGCCGCGCGCGGCGTGCGCGACACCTCCCGTGCGGGCCGCTACCACAACCGCAGGTTCCTCGCCATCGCCGAGGAGCTGGGCCTGGACCACCCGGACGAGCCGCACCCGAGCAGCGGTTTCTCCCTGGTCACGCTCAGCCCCGAGGCCAAGCGGCGCTACCGCCCGACCATCGAGCGCCTCCAGCGGGCGCTCAAGGCCCACTCGGCGGCCACCTCCGCCGAGACCACCCGGGCCTTCCGCGGCCCGGCCGCCCGGCACGGCTCCTCGGGCGGCGGCGTCCGGGTCAAGGCCGTCTGCGACTGCGGCCGCAACGTCCGCGTCGTGCCGTCGGTCCTGGCCCAGGCCCCGATCGTGTGCGGCGGCTGCGGCAAGCCGTTCCGGATCCCCGAGGTGGCCGGGGCGGCGTAACGGCGGACGGGCACCGGGTACCGGCATCTCGTGGCTGCCGGTGCGGCCCTCCGCCGGACGGTGCCGCGTGTGTCCGCGGGCACACGCGGCACCTCGTCATGCGTTCCTCGGTCACGTTCCCTTGTCATGCCTGCGACCCAACCCTCGGCCGGAAGGGCCCCGCGGGGTGTGGCACAATGGCTAGCTGTACTCGACAGCCGCACAGGACCCCTCTCTCCTCCGGCTGACGCGTCCATCGGGCACTCGGGTACCGCAACCCCACGCGGCGAACTCGCCGTGCCCAACCACGTCAATTCCAGGAGAACCCACTCCCGTGGCAGTCAAGATCAAGCTGAAGCGTCTGGGCAAGATCCGTTCGCCTCACTACCGCATCGTCGTCGCCGACTCCCGTACCCGCCGTGACGGCCGGGCCATCGAGGAGATCGGCAAGTACCAGCCGACGTACAACCCGTCGGTCATGGAGGTCGACTCCGAGCGGGTGGCGTACTGGCTCTCCGTCGGCGCTCAGCCGACCGAGCCGGTGCTCGCCATCCTGAAGAAGACCGGCGACTGGCAGAAGTTCAAGGGCGAGCCCGCCCCCGCGCCGCTGCTGCAGCCGGCCGAGAAGCCCGCGCGTCCGTCGTTCGAGGCCCTCGGCGGTGACGACGAGGCCAAGGGTGAGGCGATCACCCCGAAGAAGAAGGCTGAGAAGAAGGACGAGGCTGCCGCCGAGTCCGAGTCGACCGAGGCCTGAGCATGCTCGAGGAGGCTCTCGAGCACCTCGTGAAGGGCATCGTCGACAACCCTGACGATGTGCAGGTCGCCTCGCGCAACCTGCGTCGCGGACGTGTGCTGGAGGTCCGGGTCCACCCCGACGACCTCGGCAAGGTGATCGGTCGCAACGGCCGCACCGCACGCGCTCTGCGCACCGTCGTGGGCGCCATCGGCGGCCGCGGCGTCCGCGTCGACCTCGTCGACGTGGACCACGTCCGCTGACGCTTCGCACAGCACCGGCTCCGGGCCGGGGAGGGCCTTGGGGCCGTCCCCGGCCCGTAGTCGTATGACAGGAGAAGGAAAGTCGTGCAGCTGGTAGTCGCACGGATCGGCCGTGCCCACGGCATCAAGGGCGAGGTCACCGTCGAGGTACGTACCGACGAGCCCGAAGTGAGGCTCGCCCCCGGCGCGGTCCTGGCCACCGACCCGGCGTCCGCCGGACCCCTCACCATCGAGACCGGCCGCGTCCACAGCGGCCGTCTGCTGCTGCGGTTCGAGGGCGTCGCCGACCGCACCGCCGCCGAGGCGCTGCGCAACACCCTCCTCATCGCCGACGTCGACCCCGACGAGCTGCCCGAGGGTGAGGACGAGTACTACGACCACCAGCTCATCGACCTCGACGTGGTGCTCGCGGACGGCACGGAGGTCGGCCGGATCACCGAGATCTCGCACCTGCCCACGCAGGACCTGTTCATCGTCGAACGGCCCGACGGCACCGAGGTGATGATCCCGTTCGTCGAGGAGATCGTCACCGAGATCGACCTGGAGGAGCAGAAGGCCGTCATCGACCCGCCGCCCGGGCTGATCGACGACCGCGCGGAGATCGCCTCGGCGAGGGACGAGCAGGCATGAGGCTCGACGTCGTCACGATCTTCCCCGAGTACCTGGAACCGCTGAACGTCTCCCTCGTCGGCAAGGCACGCGCGCGTGGGCAGCTCGACG
Source organism: Streptomyces griseosporeus (assembly GCF_014656055.1). GTDB lineage: Bacteria > Actinomycetota > Actinomycetes > Streptomycetales > Streptomycetaceae > Streptomyces > Streptomyces griseosporeus. Next base: position 130,446 of record NZ_BNBR01000003.1, on the reverse strand, counting down.
TGCACGTCCACGACCTGCGGCAGTGGACCTACGACCGGCACAACACCGTCGACGACACGCCCTACGGCGGCGGCCCCGGCATGGTGATGAAGACCGAGCCCTGGGGCGACGCCCTCGACTCCGTCCTCGCCGACGGCTACGAGAGCGGCGCCGGCACGCCCGCGCTCATCGTGCCGACGCCCAGTGGCCGGCCCTTCACCCAGGAACTCGCCGTCCAGCTCTCCGAGCGGCCCTGGCTGATCTTCACGCCCGCCCGCTACGAGGGCATCGACCGCCGTGTCATCGACGAGTACGCCACCCGGATGCCGGTCCACGAGGTGTCCATCGGCGACTACGTCCTCGCCGGCGGCGAAGCGGCCGTACTCGTCGTCACCGAGGCCGTGGCACGGCTGCTGCCCGGCGTCCTCGGCAACGCCGAGTCCCACCGGGACGACTCCTTCGCGCCCGGCGCGATGGCCAGCCTCCTGGAGGGCCCCGTCTACACCAAGCCGCCTGTCTGGCGCGGCCGGGACATCCCGGAGGTGCTGCTCAGCGGCCACCACGGGAAGATCGCCCGCTGGCGGCGCGACGAGGCGCTGCGCCGCACCACCCGCAACCGGCCCGACCTCATCGAGCGCTGCGAGCCCAAGGCCTTCGACAAGAAGGACCGCGAGATGCTCTCCATCCTGGGCTGGGAGTCCGATCCCGAGGGCGAGCCCTACGGCCGATTTTGGCGCAGGGCCGAGGGCGTGGAAGAATAGGCCGCTGCTGTCCGCCGTCCGGTGTGCGCCCCTGCCACAGGGGGAGACGACGCCCGCTCCGACGAGGACGGCACTTCCTCGAAAGCTCTAGATGCCGTTGATGACCTGTGGCATCAGCGAAGAAAGCAGACGAAATGTCTCACCTGCTCGACTCCGTCGACTCCGCGTCGCTCCGCAGCGACATCCCGGCCTTCCGCCCGGGTGACACGGTCAACGTCCACGTCCGCGTCATCGAGGGCAACCGCTCTCGTGTGCAGCAGTTCAAGGGCGTCGTGATCCGCCGCCAGGGTTCCGGCGTGCGCGAGACCTTCACGGTCCGCAAGGTCTCCTTCTCCGTCGGCGTCGAGCGCACCTTCCCGGTGCACACCCCGATCGTGGAGAAGATCGAGCTCGTCACCCGCGGTGACGTGCGCCGCGCCAAGCTGTACTACCTGCGCGAGCTGCGCGGCAAGGCGGCGAAGATCAAGGAGAAGCGCGAGAACTGATCTCGCGCGGGCGTGCACAGCGGGGCCGGATAGCATCTGGCCCCGATGGACACCGAAGCACAGCCGACGCAGCGCGACCGCTCCTCCCTCCCCGGCACCGGGGCGGCGGAGGGACGGTCGCGTTTCGCGTTGGTGGCCCGCCTCGCCGCGTGGCTGCCCGGCGGGCGGGTCACCCTCACCCTGCTGACCTGCCTGCTCTTCGCGCTGCTCCTCAACCTGGTGGTGGCGCGCCCGTTCGAGATCCCGTCCGGATCCATGGAGTCCGGATTGAGGATCGGGGACCGCGTTCTCGTAAATAAGTTGGCGTACCGTTTCGGTGCCGGTCCGCAGCGCGGAGACGTGGTTGTGTTCGACGGCACCGGGTATTTCGGGGACGCCGACTACATCAAGCGCGTTGTGGGTGTGGGGGGAGACCATGTGGTCTGCTGCGACAAGGAGGGGAGGATCACGGTGAACGGCCGGTCGGTCGACGAGTCCGCGTTCCTGTACCCCGGGGACGAGCCGTCCACGGTGCCCTTCGACGTCGTCGTGCCCGACGGCCGGCTCTTCGTGCTGGGCGACCACCGCAGCGCCTCCAGCGACTCCCGCGACCACCTGGGCTCGCCCGGCGGCGGCATGGTGCCGGTCGCCGATGTGGTCGGCCGCGCCGACTGGATCGTCTGGCCGGTCGGTCACGCGGGCCGGCTGCACCGCCCCGACGCGTACGCGCGCGTGCCCGCCGCGGACGGTGCGCATGGGTAACCGCGGCAAACCCCGCGGCGTCCCCGTCGACGCCGCCGACAACCTCCTGCCCACCGGCGCCCGGCGCACCGCCGCCCCGGGTGCCGGCCGCACCCGCGCGGAGCGGCGCAAGCTGCAGAAGAAGGTCAAGCGCCGGCGCCGGCGCAGCGCCGTGAAGGAGATACCGCTCCTCGTCGGTGTCGCGGTGCTGATAGCGCTCGTGCTGAAGACCTTCCTCGTCCAGGCGTTCGTGATCCCGTCCGGCTCCATGGAGCAGACGATCCGGATCGGCGACCGCGTCCTGGTCGACAAGTTCACCCCGTGGTTCGGCTCCAAGCCGCAGCGCGGGGACGTGGTGGTGTTCAAGGATCCCGGCGGCTGGCTGCAAGGCGAGCAGACCACCACCAAGAAGGACGACCCCGTCGTCGTCAAACAGGCCAAGGAGGCCCTCACCTTCATCGGCCTGCTGCCGTCCGACGACGAGAAGGACCTCATCAAGCGGGTCGTCGGCGTCGGCGGCGACCACGTCAAGTGCTGTGACGCGCAAGGGCGGGTCACCGTCAACGGCGTTCCCCTGACCGAGGACTACCTCTTCCCGGGCAACCGCCCCTCCGACACGCCGTTCGACATCACCGTGCCCAAGGGGCGGCTGTGGGTGATGGGCGACCACCGCGCCAACTCGGCGGACTCCCGCGCCCACCAGAACACCGACTACGGCGGTACGGTCTCGGAGGACGAGGTCGTCGGACGGGCCATGGTGATCGCCTGGCCGCTCGGCCACTGGAGCCGGCTGGAGGAGCCGAAAACATACGCTTCGGTGACCGACTCGGCCTCCGGGTCGACCGTGGCAAGCCCGCTGTCGCATAGGGTTGCCCCCGACGATGTGAACGAAGCGGTCCCTCTCCCGATCCCTGCGGAACTCCCGCTCGTTATGGGAGTGGTGGGCCTGCGCCGAGTACGGGGCAGGCGGCGGCAGAGAGTAAGGAGTTGGCGTGGGGGATGTGGCGGTTGGCGCACGGTCGGGACACGACGGCGAGGAGCACCGCGGACGCCCCGTGGAGTCGGCCGAGTCGGCCGCGGACAGCGCTTTGACCTCCGGGAGTGACGCGGGCGCGGCCGACGACGGCACTACACGGCGCGACCAGACCGGGGACCGGGGCGCGAAGGGCGCGGACGGGGCCGACGCACCGAAGAAGCCCCGCTCCTTCTGGAAGGAGCTGCCGATCCTGATCGGTATCGCGCTGGTCCTGGCGCTGCTGATCAAGACCTTCCTGGTGCAGGCGTTCTCGATTCCCTCCGAGTCGATGCAGAACAGCCTCCAGAAGGGGGACCGGGTCCTCGTCGACAAGCTCACCCCCTGGTTCGGCTCCAAGCCCGAGCGCGGCGAGGTCGTCGTCTTCCATGACCCGGACAACTGGCTGGCCGGCGAGCCCACACTCAAGCCGAACGCCCTGCAGAAGGTGCTCAGCTGGATCGGCCTGATGCCGTCCGCGGAGGAGAAGGACCTCATCAAGCGGGTCGTCGGCGTCGGCGGCGACACCGTCTCCTGCAAGGGGACCGGCCCGCTGAAGGTCAACGGCAAGGCGCTGAACGAGCCGTACGTCTACCCGGGCAACACGCCGTGCAGCGACGACGACGGCGGCCAGTTCACGGTGAAGGTCCCCAAGGGCTACATCTGGGTCATGGGCGACCACCGCCAGAACTCCCGGGACTCGCGCTACAACCAGCAGGACAAGAACCACGGCTTCGTCCCCGTCGACAAGGTCGTCGGCCGCGCCATCGTCAAGGCCTGGCCGATCAACCGCTGGGGCACGCTGCCCGTCCCGGACACCTTCGACCAGCCGGGCCTGGGCGACCAGTCGTCCGCCGCGACGTCCGCCGGCTCCCTGACGGCCGCCCCGGACGCGCTGGCGCTGGCCGGTGTGGTGCCGGTGGCGCTGTGGCGGCGCAGGCGGGCCGAGCAGGACTGACGCCCCCGGACCCGGCCGCTTCCCCAGGGCTTCTTCCCGGGGGCTGGGGATGGTCACTTCTTGACCTTCCGAGTCCGGCCGGTGGGTGGGCCCGGCTCGTACCGCCGGGTAGGGTGCGGGTCCATGAGCGGCGAGAGCACGATACGTACGGCGGAGACACGCGCCGGCGCCCCGGCGGGCGGCCGGCTCGGACACCGGCTGTCCGGCCTTGCGGTGGCCCTGGGGCTGGTGCTGTTCCTCGGCGGGTTCGTCTGGGGAGCGGTGGTCTACCGGCCCTACACCGTGCCGACCGGCTCGATGACCCCCACGATCGGTGTGGGCGACCGCGTGCTGGCACAGCGCGTCGACGGCGCCGATGTGCGCCGTGGTGACGTCGTCGTCTTCCAGGACAAGACCTGGGTGAGCAACGCGCCGGTGGTCAAGCGGGTCGTCGCCGTCGGCGGGGACACGGTCGCCTGCTGCACGGACGGCAAGCTCACCGTCAACGGCAAGGAGATCGACGAGCCGTACCTGCCCGCGGGCAGCCTCGCCGAGATCACCGACTTCCCCACCGTGAAGGTGCCCGAGGGCCGCCTGTTCCTGCTCGGTGACGAGCGGCGCGGCTCCCTGGACTCCACCGCCCACCTCACCGACGCCGCCAGCGGCACGGTGGCGCGCAGCGCGGTGTCGGCCCGGGTGGACGCCGTGGTGTGGCCGTGGGACGGCATGCTGAAGCGTCCGACGGGCTTCGAGACTCTCGGCCCGCTGTCGGAGCCCGGGCCGCTGCGCATGATCATGGGCGCCGTGATCGCCGGCGCGGTCCTCGTCCTCGGCGGCGGCGCCTACGGGCCGGTCGCCAAGCGGCTGGGCGGGCGCTCCCGCCCCGCGGCCCGCACGGCGGAGCCCGCCGGTGTCCGCTGAGGTGCGCGAGGAGCGGCCGCTGCGGAAGGTGGCCCGGGTGGTGCTGCTCGACCCGGACGACCGCATCCTGCTGCTGCACGGCCACGAGCCGGGCGATCCGGCCGACGACTGGTGGTTCACGCCGGGCGGCGGTGTGGAGGGCGACGAGACCCGTGAGGAGGCCGCCCTGCGGGAACTCGCCGAGGAGACGGGCATCACCGAGGTCGACCTCGGCCCGGTGCTGTGGCGGCGGCAGTGCTCGTTCCCGTTCGCGGGCCGCCGCTGGGACCAGGACGAGTGGTACTTCCTGGCCCGTACGACGACGACGGCGACCCGGGCCACGGCTCTGACGGAGCTGGAGCGGCGCAGCGTCGCCGGGGCGAGGTGGTGGACCTGTGCGGAACTGAGCGGAACGCATGAGACGGTGTATCCGACGAGACTCGCCGAGCTGTTGCGCAGTCTGCTCGACGAAGGTGCCCCCGCCGGGCCCGTGACCCTGGAGACGGAAATCGTCTAGAGGCTCAGGGGACTGGCGCACAATGGGGGGACCGCACGGCTGAAGGGGAACATGCCATGAGCGCCGAGGACCTCGAGAAGTACGAGACCGAGATGGAGCTGAAGCTCTACCGGGAGTACCGCGATGTCGTCGGTCTGTTCAAATACGTGATCGAGACCGAGCGGCGCTTCTACCTGACCAACGACTACGAGATGCAGGTGCACTCGGTCCAGGGCGAGGTGTTCTTCGAGGTGTCCATGGCGGACGCCTGGGTCTGGGACATGTACCGGCCGGCGCGCTTCGTGAAGCAGGTGCGGGTGCTCACGTTCAAGGACGTGAACATCGAGGAGCTGAACAAGAGCGATCTGGAGCTGCCGGGCAGCTGAGTCGTGTACCCGTGTGGGTGACGGAGTTTTCCACAACCGCCGGGTAACGCACCAAGATCCACTCGATGGCGGGGGATCGGTGACGGTTGGCACCGGAGGTGGTGCCGACATGAACACCCGACACATCCGTCACGCTCAGCAGACCCAGCAGACCCAGCAGACCCATCAGGCACGCAGCGCACTCGGCACATACGGCGAGACACTGGCCGCCCGGCGGCTCGCCGCGTCCGGAATGACGGTCCTGGCGCGCAACTGGCGCGCCGGCCGGTCCGGCGAGATCGACATCGTGGCCCGGGACGGCGACGTCCTGGTGGTGTGCGAGGTGAAGACCCGCAGGGGCGGCTCCTACGAGCACCCCATGGCAGCGGTGGGCCCGGAGAAGGCCCGGCGGCTCCAGGCCCTCGCCGAGCACTGGATCCACACCCACGGAGGAGCCCCGCCGGGCGGCGTCCGCATCGACCTGGTCGGCGTGGTCCTGCCCCGGCGCGGCGCGCCCGTCGTCGAGCACGTGCGGGGGGTGGCCTGAGATGGGCTTCGCACGCACGTGCTCCGTGGCCCTCGTCGGCGTCGAGGGCGTCGTCGTCGAAGTCCAGGCCGACCTCGAACCGGGCGTCGCGGCGTTCACCCTGGTGGGCCTCCCGGACAAGAGCCTGACCGAGAGCCGGGACCGGGTGCGGGCCGCGGTGGTCAATTCCGGCGGTGAATGGCCGCAGAAGAAACTCACCGTCGGGCTCAGCCCGGCGTCGGTGCCCAAGGCGGGCAGCGGCTTCGACCTGGCCGTGGCCTGCGCGGTGCTCGGCGCGGCGGAACGGATCGACCCGCGCGTGCTCGCCGACATCGTGATGATCGGCGAGCTGGGCCTGGACGGACGGGTCAGGCCGGTGCGCGGCATCCTGCCGGCCGTACTGGCCGCGGCCGACGCCGGGTACGAACAGGTGGTCGTGCCCGAGTGCGCGGCCGCCGAGGCGTCCCTGGTGCCGGGGGTGTCGGTGCTCGGCGTGCGCAGCCTGCGCCAGCTGATCGCCGTCCTGACCGACGAGCCCGTGCCCGAGGAGGAACCCGACGAGCTGGGCCGCCCGGATCCGCTGCTGGCCGGGCTGCGGGTGCCCGGCACGGGCGCGGCCACCGGCATGCACAGCCTCGGCGCCGCCCAGCAGGACCAGGGCCACGACCTGGCCGACGTCGTCGGACAGATCTCGGCGCGCACGGCGGTCGAGGTGGCCGCCGCGGGCGGACACCATCTCTTCCTCGAAGGCCCGCCCGGGGCCGGCAAGACCATGCTCGCCGAGCGGCTGCCCGCCGTGCTGCCCCGGCTCACCCGGGCCGAGTCCCTGGAGGTCACGGCGGTGCACTCGGTGGCCGGGCTGCTGCCACCGGGCAAACCGCTGATCGACGTGGCCCCGTACTGCGCCCCGCACCACTCGGCCACCATGCAGGCCCTCGTCGGCGGCGGCCCGAACATCGCGCGGCCCGGCGCCGTGTCCCTCGCACATCGAGGCGTGCTCTTTTTGGACGAAACTCCAGAATTCAGCGGCCAGGCCCTCGACGCCCTGCGCCAGCCCCTGGAATCCGGGCACGTGGTGATCGCCCGCAGCGCGGGGGTGGTGCGCTTCCCGGCGAAGTTCCTGATGGTCCTCGCCGCCAACCCCTGCCCCTGCGGACGCTTCTCCCAGCGCGACACCCTGTGCGACTGCCCGCCCTCGGCGATCCGGCGCTACCAGGCGAGGATCTCCGGCCCGTTGCTCGACCGCGTCGACCTGCGCGTCGAGGTGGAACCGGTGGGCCGCGCCGAACTCGCCCGGCGCGGCCCCGGGGGCGAGTCCACGGCGATCGTCGCCGCCCGGGTACGGGCCGCCCGGGAGCGCGCCGCGGCACGGCTCGCGGGCACCCCGTGGCTGACCAACAGCGAGGTGCCGGGCCGTGAGCTGCGCACCCGCTGGCACGCCGAGCCCGGCGCGATGGACGAGGCCGAGCGCAACCTCGAACGCGGCGTGCTGACGGCGCGTGGCCTCGATCGGGTGCTGCGGGTGGCCTGGACCGTCGCCGACCTCGTCGGCCACGACCGGCCCGACGCGACGGACGTCGCCCTGGCCCTGCAACTGCGCACCGGCGTGCCGCGCGGCGTCCCCATGGCCATCGGAGCGCTGACATGAGCCGCGCCTCGGACCCGGACGACGAGGAACTGCTGGCCAGGGTCTTCCTCACCCGGGTCGTCGAACCCGGCGACGAGACCGGCGGGCGGTGGGTGCGGGAGCTGGGGGCACGGGAAGTGGTCCGGCGACTGCGGGGGCAGGGGACCGCGCTGCCGGGCGTCAGCGGGCAGCGGTGGGACGGCCTGCTGGCCCGGGCCACGCGGGCCGAACCCCGCCGTGACCTGGACATCGCGCGCCGGGCCGGTGTGCGGTTCGTCGCGCCGGGCGACCCCGAGTGGCCGGGGCAGCTCGACGACCTGGGCGACGCCCGGCCGCTCGGGCTGTGGGTGCGCGGGCGGCCCAGCCTGCGGATGTGGGCGCTGAGATCCGTCGCCGTCGTCGGCGCCCGCGCCTGCACCGAGTACGGCGCCCACATGGCCGCCACCCTCGCCGCCGGCCTCGCCGAACGCGGCTGGGTCGTGGTCTCCGGCGGCGCCTACGGCATCGACGGCGCCGCCCATCGCGGCGCCCTCGGCGCGGGCGGCGCCACCGTCGCCGTCCTGGCCTGCGGCGTCGACCGGCCCTACCCCCGCGGCCACACCGAGCTGATCAACAGGATCGCGGAACAGGGCCTCGTGATCGGGGAGTTGCCGCCTGGCGACCATCCGACGCCCAGCCGGTTCGTGCAGCGCAACCGGGTGATCGCGGCGCTCACCGCGGGAACCGTCGTCGTCGAGGCCGCCCACCGCAGCGGCTCGCTCGTCACCGCCCGGGCCGCCCAGCGCCTCGGCCGGCACACCATGGGCGTGCCGGGCCCCGCCACCAGCGCACGCTCGGCCGGGGTGCACGAATTGCTGCGCGGGGAGGCGGTCCTCGTCACCGACGCCGCGGAAGTCGTCGAACTGGTCGGCGACATGGGCGAGCTGGCCCCGGCCAGACGCGGCCCCGTCCTCCCGCGTGACCTGCTGGAACCCGGTGCCCGGCGGGTCCTGGCCGCCCTGCCCGGCCGGCGCGCGGCCGGGGCGCAGGAGATCGCGCGCGGCGCGCAGACCACGCCGGAGGACGCGCTCGCGAGACTGTACGAACTACGAGCACTTGGTTACGTCGAACGGCTCGGCGACGGCTGGAAGTTGACACGCCAGGCGATCGTCTCCGTCCGGGGCGACGCAAGCCCGTGCTGACGCAGCGTGTTCGGCCGTCCGGGGGAACGCCTACCGCCTTGGGAATTCAGGCAGTTGACCCTCCATCACGTCACGCAGAGCGACCGTCGCGGACCGGCGGGAAAATCAGCGGAACGTATCTGCGTAAGGATCGAGGCTCGCTCTTCGCGCACCGCGACAGTCCAGTCACGCTACGCTCACGAGGATTCCGACACACATCGGCCGACAGACCTGCAACTCGACACAGACCGACAGCTACACCCACCCACCCCCGACCCGACCTGATTCACGGCAGAACGGCACAAGGCGACGAATGCCCCAGCACACCTCCGGCTCCGACCGGGCGGCGGTCCCGCCGGCCGCCCGCGACGGTGGCAGCGTGCGGCCGCCCGCTCCCTCCACGCTCGAAGAGCTCTGGCGGTCGTACAAGGCGACGGGTGACGAGCGGCTGCGGGAGCAGCTGATCCTGCACTACTCGCCCCTCGTGAAGTACGTGGCGGGCCGGGTGAGCGTGGGGCTGCCGCCCAACGTCGAGCAGGCCGACTTCGTCTCCTCCGGCGTCTTCGGGCTGATCGACGCGATCGAGAAGTTCGACATCGACCGGGAGATCAAGTTCGAGACCTACGCGATCACCCGGATCCGCGGCGCGATGATCGACGAGCTGCGGGCGCTGGACTGGATCCCGAGGTCGGTACGGCAGAAGGCGCGCAACGTGGAGCGCGCCTACGCCACGCTGGAGGCGCGGCTGCGGCGCACCCCGACCGAGCAGGAGGTCGCCGCCGAACTCGGCATCCGCGTGGACGAACTGCACGCCGTGTTCAGCCAGTTGTCGTTGGCCAACGTCGTCGCCCTGGAGGAGCTGCTGCACGTCGGCAGCGAGGGCGGCGACGGCCTCAGCTTCATGGACACGCTGGAGGACACCGCCGCCGACAACCCGGTCGAGGTCGCCGAGGACCGGGAGCTGCGCAGGTTCCTGGCGCGGGCGATCAACACGCTGCCCGAGCGCGAGAAGACCGTGGTCACGCTCTACTACTACGAGGGCCTGACGCTCGCCGAGATCGGCAACGTCCTCGGTGTCACCGAGAGCCGGGTCAGCCAGATCCACACCAAGTCGGTCCTGCAGCTGCGGGCGAAGCTGGCCGGGTTCGGGCGCTGACACCGCGGTCACTCCCGCACCACGGTCACTGCCGCCGCGCGGGGCGCGTCCGTAAAGTGGTGACGTGCCAAGGATTCGAGCGGCCTCCGTGGCCGAGCACCGGTCGATGCAGCGAGCCGCCCTGCTGGACGCGGCCCGGTCGTTGCTGTCCGAGGGCGGGACGGAGGCCCTGACCTTCCCCGCGCTCGCCGAGCGGACGGGGCTGGCGCGGTCCTCCGTCTACGAGTACTTCCGGTCACGGGCCGCCGTGGTCGAGGAGCTGTGCGAGGTCGACTTTCCCGTGTGGGCGGCGGAGGTCGGCGCGGCGATGGCCGCGGTCGACTCTGCCGAGGGGAAGGTCGAGGCCTATGTTCGCAAGCAGCTGGAGCTGGTCGGGGACCGGCGGCACCGGGCCGTGGTCGCGATCTCCGCGAGCGAGCTGGACGCGGGCGCCCGGGAGAAGATCCGGGCGGCGCACGGCGGTCTGGTCGCGATGATCGTCGAGGCGCTGGCGGACCTGGGCCACCGGGAGCCCCGGCTCGCGGCGATGCTGCTGCAAGGGGTCGTGGACGCGGCCGTGCGGCGGCTGGAGCTGGGCGCGGCGGAGGAACCCGGCGTGATCGCCGAGGCGGCGGTGGCGATGGCGCTGCGGGGCGTGCGCGGCTGAGGCCGGCTGACCGCCGTACCGGAAGGCGCTGCGTCAGCACCAACGGCCGAGCCGTGTGGAGCGGTGTCAGCACCGGCGGGCGAGCTGGGCCGAAGCCGATGCCCGGGCTGCGTCCAGTACCGGAGCCCGAGCCGCGTCGAGCCGTGTCAGCGCCGGCGGCCGAGCCGGGTCGAGCGGTGTCAGCACCGGCGCCCGAGCCGGGTCGGCGTCGGCGGCCGGGCTACGTCAGTACCGGGAGCAGCCTCGACGGTGACCGGCGCAGGAGTGCCGGGGGCAGTAGCGAGAGAGGGTCGAGATAGGCCTCGCCTCTGCGCAGGCCCCAGTGGAGGCAGCCGGCCGGGCAGTGCGTGCCCGTCGCCTCCACCGTGCCGACCACCTCGCCCGCCGCGACCTCGTCGCCCTTGTCCACCGACGCCCGCACCGGCTCGTACGTCGTGCGCAGCTCCGTGCCCGACAGTTCGATCGACACCACGCCCTTTCCGGCCACCCGGCCCGCGAACGTCACCCGGCCCGCCGCCACCGCCCGTACGGGGGATCCCGGCGCGGCCGCCAGGTCCACACCGCGGTGCCCGCGGCCGTACGGCGTCAGCGGCGGGTCCCAACCGCGGACGACCGCCGGGCGCACGCCGACCGGCCAGAATCGCGCCAGGGCCGGGACAGGCGGCTGGGATGGGACGGGCTCCTTGGCCGGGACGGGCTCCTGGGCCGGGACGGGCTCCTTCGCCGGGACGGGTCCCTCTTCCGGTGCAGCCGGCGCGGGCGGGGTCGTCGGCTCACGGGCCGGTCCGGCGCCGTACACCGGCGGCCCGGCTTCCGCCCAGGCCAGCGGGGACACGGCCGCCAGTACCAGGAGCAGGGCCACAGCCGGCCACAGCACGGCCCGCACACTTCGCTTCTCTCGCATGCGCACCACCGTCCCGCACACCGGTCGATCATGGCCGGGACCTGTGGACGACCGGCCGGTTGTGGACAGCGGCGTCACCCGGCGCCCCGCGGGTCCCGTACACTTCTTCTGGCGACCCGGGCCACCGGGTCGACTTCGCACGCCCCGGTACGGCCACCGGCAACGGGTCCGTATCCGCGCCTCTCGGTCCTTCGTGGCTCGGCGCACCGCGGGCGTCAGGCGCGACGGCCGGCCGGCGGTCGCGGCACAACCGAGAAATTCAAGGAGAAACGGCCATGGCCGTCGTCACGATGCGGGAGCTGCTGGAGAGCGGCGTCCACTTCGGTCACCAGACCCGTCGCTGGAACCCGAAGATGAAGCGCTTCATCTTCACCGAGCGCAACGGCATCTACATCATCGACCTGCTCCAGTCGCTGTCGTACATCGACCGCGCCTACGAGTTCGTCAAGGAGACCGTCGCCCACGGCGGCACGGTCATGTTCGTCGGCACGAAGAAGCAGGCGCAGGAGGCCATCGCCGAGCAGGCCACCCGCGTCGGCATGCCCTACGTCAACCAGCGCTGGCTGGGCGGCATGCTCACCAACTTCTCGACCGTCTACAAGCGTCTGCAGCGCCTGAAGGAGCTGGAGCAGATCGACTTCGAGGACGTCGCGTCCTCCGGTCTGACCAAGAAGGAGCTGCTGGTCCTCTCCCGCGAGAAGGCCAAGCTGGAGAAGACCCTCGGCGGTATCCGCGAGATGCAGAAGGTGCCGAGCGCCGTCTGGATCGTGGACACCAAGAAGGAGCACATCGCGGTCGGTGAGGCCCGGAAGCTCAACATCCCGGTCGTCGCCATCCTCGACACCAACTGCGACCCCGACGAGGTCGACTACAAGATCCCGGGCAACGACGACGCGATCCGCTCCGTCACCCTGCTCACCCGTGTGATCGCCGACGCCGTCGCCGAGGGCCTCATCGCCCGCTCCGGCGTCGCCGCCGGTGACAAGGGCGAGAAGGCCGCGGGCGAGCCGCTCGCCGAGTGGGAGCGCGACCTGCTCGAGGGCGAGAAGAAGGCCGAGGAGGCCCCGGCCGCCGCCGAGGCGCCCGCCGCCGAGGCTCCGGCCGCCGAGGCCCCCGCTGCCGAGGCGCCCGCCGCCGAGGCTCCGGCCGCCGAGGGCGAGCAGGCCTGACCGCAGGCGTCAGCCGTAGACGGCGGGGGCGGTGACATCACGTCCGCCCCCGCCGTTCACCCGTAGGTCAGCGGCAGGACACCGGCCTCCGTCCACATGGAGGCCGTACCCCGCAGATCTTCGATCCTCCAGACTTCGAGAAAGATTCACAGACTCATGGCGAACTACACCGCCGCCGACGTCAAGAAGCTCCGCGAGCTCACGGGCGCCGGCATGATGGACTGCAAGAAGGCGCTGGACGAGGCCGACGGCAACGTCGACAAGGCCGTCGAGGCGCTCCGCATCAAGGGCCAGAAGGGCGTCGCCAAGCGCGAGGGCCGCTCCGCCGAGAACGGCGCCGTGGTCTCCATCATCGCCGACGACAACTCCTCCGGCGTCCTGGTCGAGCTGAAGTGCGAGACGGACTTCGTCGCCAAGGGTGACAAGTTCCAGGCCGTCGCCAACAAGATCGCCGAGCACGTCGCCGCCACCTCCCCGGCCGACATCGAGGCCCTGCTCGCCTCCGAGATCGAGCCCGGCAAGACCGTCCAGGCGTTCGTGGACGAGGCCAACGCCAACCTCGGCGAGAAGATCGTCCTGGACCGCTTCGCGCAGTTCGCCGACGGCTACGTCACCGCCTACATGCACCGCACGATGCCCGACCTGCCCCCGCAGATCGGTGTCCTCGTCGAGCTGGACAAGCCGAACGCCGAGGTCGCCAAGGGCGTCGCGCAGCACATCGCCGCCTTCGCGCCGAAGTACCTCTCCAAGGACGAGGTGCCGGCCGAGGTCGTCGAGGCCGAGCGCCGCATCGCCGAGGAGACCACCCGCGCCGAGGGCAAGCCCGAGGCCGCCCTGCCGAAGATCGTCGAGGGTCGCCTCAACGGCTTCTTCAAGGACGCCACGCTGCTGGGCCAGCCGTACGCGCTCGACAACAAGAAGTCCGTCCAGAAGGTCCTGGACGAGGCCGGTGTCACCCTGAAGCGCTTCACGCGCATCAAGGTCGGCATCTGAGTCCGTACCGCGACCGACGCGCGACCCCGATAGGGTCGACAGCAGTCGCCCCTGTCGTCCGCGCACGACGCCGCGCAGGCACGCCACGTGCCGCACGCGCGCGTGGCGGACGGCAGCAGATCTGACGAGGAGGCCATTGCCGCATGGGATGCGAACCACGCCCCACCGGCAATGGCCTTCTTCGTATGTGCACCACGAGGAGAACCACATGACGACCAAGCCCGAGAAGAGCGACGACGGCAAAGTACGCGGCCGGTATCTGCTGAAGCTGAGCGGAGAGGCCTTCTCCGGCGGCGGCGGGCTGGGTGTCGACCCCGACGTGGTGCACAAGATCGCCCGCGAGATCGCGGCCGTCGTCCGCGACGGCGCCCAGATCGCGGTCGTCATCGGCGGCGGCAACTTCTTCCGCGGCGCCGAACTCCAGCAGCGCGGCATGGACCGCGCCCGCTCGGACTACATGGGCATGCTCGGCACCGTGATGAACTGCCTCGCCCTCCAGGACTTCCTGGAGAAGGAGGGCATCGTCTCCCGCGTCCAGACCGCCATCACCATGGGTCAGGTCGCCGAGCCGTACATCCCGCTGCGCGCCGTGCGCCACCTGGAGAAGGGCCGCGTGGTCATCTTCGGCGCCGGTATGGGCATGCCGTACTTCTCCACCGACACCACCGCCGCCCAGCGCGCCCTGGAGATCGACGCCGAGGCGCTGCTCATGGGCAAGAACGGCGTGGACGGGGTCTACGACTCCGACCCCAAGACCAACCCGGACGCGGTGAAGTTCGACCACCTCAGCTACGGCGAGGTCATCACCCGCGACCTGAAGGTCGCCGACGCCACCGCCATCACCCTGTGCCGGGACAACAAGCTCCCGATCCTGGTTTTCGAGCTTCTGGCCGAAGGCAATATCGCCCGTGCCGTCAAGGGTGAGAAGATCGGCACGCTGGTGGGCGAGCACGCCAGTCAGGGCTGATGTCCCCCGCTGGGGGATGGACAATGTCCTGCCGGTCGGGAACCGTGCAGGAAGAAGACGCGACGCAGCCGGCCGCCGCCCCCCACGAGGAACCGCAGCCGGGCCTACTCAAGACACGCAGGAGCAAGTGGTGATCGAAGAGACCCTCCTCGAGGCCGAGGAGAAGATGGAGAAGGCCGTCGTGGTCGCCAAGGAGGACTTCGCCGCGATCCGCACCGGCCGTGCGCACCCGGCGATGTTCAACAAGATCGTGGCCGAGTACTACGGCGCGCCGACGCCGATCAACCAGCTGGCCTCGTTCTCCGTGCCGGAGCCGCGCATGGCGGTCGTGACGCCGTTCGACAAGAGCGCGCTGCGCAACATCGAGCAGGCGATCCGCGACTCCGACCTCGGCGTCAACCCGAGCAACGACGGCAACATCATCCGTGTGGTGTTCCCGGAGCTGACCGAGGAGCGCCGCCGCGAGTACATCAAGGTCGCCAAGGGCAAGGGCGAGGACGCCAAGGTGTCCATCCGCTCCGTCCGCCGCAAGGCCAAGGACGCCATCGACAAGCTGATCAAGGACGGCGAGGTCGGCGAGGACGAGGGCCGCCGTGCGGAGAAGGAGCTCGACGACACCACCGCCAAGTACGTCGCCCAGGTGGACGAGCTCCTCAAGCACAAGGAAGCAGAGCTGCTCGAGGTCTGATGAACGACTCTTCCTGGGGGGCGCCGCCGCAGACCGGGCAGCCTGGACACACCGGGCAGGCCGGGTACTGGGGTCCCGCGCACCAGGGGCACATGGACGGAGGACCCGTCCAGGGAGCCGCCCCGGCGGGTCCCGCGTACGATGCGCAGGACGCGCCGCACACTCGCCCCATGCCCATCGTGCCCGAGGTGTCCGCCCACGGCGGAGACCAGGACGACGACCGGGGGGCCGCTCGGCTGAGCGGCCCCTTGTTCCGCGACGAGAATCCGGAGCCCATGCACGACGCCCCCCAGCCCACGCCCGCGCCGAAGAAGAGCGCCGGCCGTGACCTGGGCGCCGCCATAGGGGTCGGCGTCGGACTCGGCGCGGTGATCATCGCGTCGCTGTTCGTCGTCAAGGCCGTCTTCGTCGGCGTCATCGCGGTCGCCGTGGTCGTCGGGCTGTGGGAGCTGACCAGCCGGCTGCAGGAGCGCAAGGAGATCAAGGCGCCGCTCGTACCGCTCGCGGTCGGCGGCGCGGCGATGGTGGTCGCCGGTTACGTCCGCGGCGCCGAGGGCGCGTGGGTGGCGATGGCGCTCACCGCGCTGGCGGTCCTGGTCTGGCGGATGACGGAGCCCCCCGAGGGCTACCTCAAGGACGTCACGGCCGGGGTCTTCGCCGCGTTCTACGTCCCCTTCCTGGCGACGTTCGTGGCGATGATGCTCACCGCGGACGACGGCCCCTGGCGCGTCCTGACGTTCCTGCTCCTGACGGTCGTCAGTGACACGGGGGCGTACGCCGTCGGCTGGCGCTTCGGCAAGCACAAGCTCGCGCCGCGCATCAGCCCCGGCAAGACCCGCGAGGGCCTGCTCGGCGCGGTCGCCTTCGCGATGCTCGCGGGCGCGCTGTGCCTGCAGTTCCTGATCGACGACGGCGTCTGGTGGCAGGGCCTGCTGCTGGGCCTCGCGGTCGCCGCGAGCGCCACGCTGGGCGACCTCGGCGAGTCGATGATCAAGCGGGACCTCGGCATCAAGGACATGGGCACGCTGCTGCCGGGCCACGGCGGCATCATGGACCGCCTGGACTCCCTGCTGCCGACGGCGCCGGTGGTGTGGCTGCTGCTGGTGCTGTTCGTGGGCTCGGGCTGACCGACACGTTCGTACGGGCCTCCGTCCTGCCGGGACGGGGGCCCGTTGCCGTATCCGGAGGCATGCCGGTTGTCGTCGCCCGGGGGATGACGACCCGGCGGGCCGGTGGGACGATTCGGCTGTAAGCCCCTAAAGGGGACCGCCCGGGAAGGGGGCATCATGTCCGGCTTCCACGAAGAGATCGACCTCGACTGCCGCCCCGAGGACGTGTGGACGTACGTCATCGACCCCACCCACCTGCCGGAATGGCAGGCGAGCGCGGTGTCGGCGGAGCAGCTCGACGACGGCCCGTTCGGGCTCGGCTCCCGCGTCCGGGTCACCCGGCACGTGGGCCGGCGCGAGATGCCGATGACGATGGAGTGCACTCAGTACGAGCCCTACCGCTCGTGGAGCGTGCGCGGCATCGACGGCCCTGTGCGGGGCAAGTTCCACGCCGAGATCACCCCGCTCGACGAGGGCCGGCGCACCCACCTCACCATGGACCTCGACTTCGACGCGCGAGGCATCGGCAAGGTCCTCGTCCCGCTCGTCGTGCGTCCGCAGGCCCGCAAGGAGCTGCCGCAGAACGAGCGCCTGCTGAAGCAGCGACTGGAACACACGGGCGCCTAGCGCACCGCAACGGGGGCCCGGCGCAGGGCCCAGCGGCTGATGTCAGTGCTGCGTGGGACCGTGTCCGACGTGGACGAACTCGTGGAACGTGTCGACGCTGAGGACCGAGTGCTGGGTGTGGTCAGCCGGAGGGAGGCCGTCCGGGCGGGCTGGCTGCACCGGGTCGGCGTGGTGGTGTGCCGCGACGGGCAGGGCCGCTTCCTCGTCCACCGGCGTGCCGAGCAGCTGTCCCGCTTCCCGGGGCACCACGAACTCGGTGTCGGGGGCGCGGCGGGAGTCGGCGAGTCCTATGAGCAGGCGGCCGCCCGCGAACTCAGTGAGGAGCTGGGGGCACGGGCGACCGTGTCCCTCCGGTTCACGTTCCTCAACCAAAGCGGGCTCAGCCCTCACTGGCTCGGGGTCTGCGATGCCGTGCTTCCGGAGATCGTCGCTCCGGACCCAGCGGAGGTGGCCTGGCACGGATGGCTGACCGAGCGCGAGCTGCGGGGGGCCTTGCGGCAGTGGACCTTCACTCCCGACAGCCGTGAGATTTTCGCTCGGTACCTTGCGAGTCAGCCGTAGCGAGCCACTGCCCCGGGTCACCCGATTGGATCTGCGACACTGGTACCACCATGCCCAAGCCCGGAGAACTCACCTTTGTCGTGCCGCGCGGAGCCAAGACGCCGCCGCGGCATCTCGCTGACCTGTCGCCCGCCGAGCGCAAGGAGGCTGTGGCCGCGGTCGGGGAGAAGCCGTTCCGTGCCAAGCAGCTCTCGCAGCACTACTTCGCGCGGTACGCGCACGACCCCGCGGAGTGGACCGACATCCCCGCCGGGTCGCGGGAGAGGCTGCGGGAGGCGCTGTTCCCGGAGCTGATGAGCGTCGTACGGCATCTGTCGACCGACGAGGGCGCCACGCGCAAGACGCTGTGGCGGCTGTTCGACGGGACGCTCGTCGAGTCGGTGCTCATGCGGTACCCGGACCGGGTCACCATGTGCATCAGCTCGCAGGCCGGGTGCGGGATGAACTGTCCGTTCTGTGCGACGGGGCAGGCGGGGCTGGACCGGAATCTGTCCACCGCCGAGATCGTCCACCAGATCGTGGACGGGATGCGGGCGCTGCGGGACGGGGAAGTGCCCGGTGGGCCCGCGCGGCTGTCCAACATCGTGTTCATGGGCATGGGCGAGCCCCTCGCCAACTACAAGAGGGTCGTCGGTGCCATCCGCGCGCTGACCGATCCCGCGCCCGACGGGCTGGGGCTGTCGCAGCGCGGGATCACCGTGTCGACCGTCGGGCTGGTGCCCGCCATTCACCGGTTCGCCGACGAGGGCTTCAAGTGCCGGCTGGCGATCTCCCTGCACGCCCCGGACGACGAGCTGCGCGACACCCTCGTGCCCGTCAACACGCGGTGGAAGGTGCGCGAGGTCCTCGACGCCGGGTTCGAGTACGTCGAGAAGAGCGGGCGCCGGCTGTCCATCGAGTACGCGCTCATCCGTGACATCAACGACCAGGCCTGGCGTGGGGACCGGCTCGGGCGGCTGCTCAAGGGCAAGCCCGTGCACGTCAACCTCATCCCGCTCAACCCGACGCCCGGGTCGAAGTGGACCGCCTCCCGGCCGGAGGACGAGAAGGCTTTCGTCGAGGCCATCGCCGCCCATGGTGTGCCCGTCACGATTCGGGACACTCGTGGGCAGGAGATCGACGGGGCCTGCGGCCAGCTCGCGGCCACCGAGCGGTAGTCTGTGCACCGTCCACATGTTCATATTCCGACAGGGGAGCGCCACAGCGCTGAGAGTGCGGCGATCGGGCCGCAGACCCTCTGAACCTCGCCCAGGTCATTCTGGGTAGGAAGTTCGGTCATCGCTCAAGCTGTTGCGCCCTGCCCGGGAGCCCGGAACCGTTACGGATCCGTGGATCCCGGGCAGGGCCGCGTCTCTTCCTGGTCACCTCCAGGAGGAATTCAGTGCAGAAGAAGAAGCGGACGATGGCCCTGGCCGTCGGTGTCGGGGTCGGGATCGTCGGCCTGTCCGCGTGCGGGTCGTCCGCCGACGGCGGCTCCGGTTCCTCGTCCGGCGGCTCCGGCGGGTCCAAGACCGTCACCGTCGTCAGCCACGACTCCTGGGCCGCGTCCAAGAGCGTCATCGCCGCGTTCGAGAAGCAGTCCGGCTACAAGGTCAAGGTGCTGACCAGCGGCGACGCCGGCCAGGCCGTCAACAAGGCCATCCTCACCAAGGACAACCCGCAGGGCGACGTCTTCTTCGGCGTCGACAACACCCTGCTCTCCCGCGCGCTCGACAACGGCCTGTTCCAGCCGTACCGGGCCAAGGGGCTCGACCAGGTCGACGCCGCCTACCAGCTCGACGCGGACCAGCACCGGGTCACGCCCGTCGACTTCGGTGACATCTGCGTCAACTACGACAAGAAGTACTTCGCCGATCACAAGCTGACCCCGCCGTCCTCCTTCGACGACCTGGTCAAGCCGGAGTACAAGAACCTCCTCGTCACCGAGAACGCCTCCACCTCCTCGCCCGGCCTCGGCTTCCTCCTCGGTACGGCCGCGCGGTACGGCGACGACGGCTGGGAGGGCTACTGGAAGAAGCTCAAGGCCAACGGCGTCAAGGTGGTCGACGGCTGGGAACAGGCCTACAACGAGGAGTTCTCCGGCTCGGCCGGCGGCAAGAAGGCCAAGGCCGACCGGCCGCTGGTGGTGTCGTACGCCTCCTCCCCGCCCGCCGAGGTGATCTACGGCGACCCCAAGCCGACGACCGCGCCGACCGGCGTGGCCACCGGCACCTGCTTCCGGCAGATCGAGTTCGCCGGGCTGCTGAGCAACGCGAAGAACACCGAGGGCGGCAAGGCGTTCATCGACTTCCTGATCTCCCGGCAGTTCCAGGAGGACATGCCGCTCAACATGTTCGTCTACCCGGTGATCAAGGGCGCCAAGGTGCCGGCCGAGTTCACGCAGTACGGGCCGGCCGCCAAGGATCCGAAGACCCTGGCCCCCGGCGAGATCGCCGAACACCGTGACCAGTGGGTCAAGTCGTGGACCTCGCTCGTACTGAGGTGACCCGGCGGCGTTCCGGGAACGCGGCGCGGCTCGCCCTGATGGTCGTGCCCGTCGCGTTCTTCGCCGTCTTCTTCGCCTACCCCGTCGCCGCCATCGTCGCCCGCGGCCTGGACGACGGCGGGGACTGGCAGCTCG
Source organism: Streptomyces griseosporeus (assembly GCF_014656055.1). Lineage (GTDB taxonomy): Bacteria > Actinomycetota > Actinomycetes > Streptomycetales > Streptomycetaceae > Streptomyces > Streptomyces griseosporeus. The sequence goes on along the minus strand of NZ_BNBR01000003.1, from coordinate 110,038 downwards.
GGCGGATCGCCGACGTGGTCGCCCAGCCGGACATCCGGCACGTGCTGTGGTTCACCACCTGGCAGGCGCTCGTCTCCACCGCGCTGACTCTGCTGGTCGCGCTGCCCGGCGCGTATGTCTTCGCCCGGCTCGACTTCCCCGGCAAGCAGGTGCTGCGGGCGGTGGTGACCGTGCCGTTCGTGCTGCCGACCGTCGTCGTCGGTACGGCCTTCCTCGCGCTCGTCGGCCGTGGCGGGCTGCTCGACGAGCTGTGGGGCGTCCGGCTGGACACCACCGTGTGGGCGATCCTGCTCGCCCACGTCTTCTTCAACTACGCCGTCGTCGTCCGTACCGTCGGCGGCCTGTGGGCCCAGCTCGACCCGCGCCAGGAGGACGCGGCGCGCATGCTGGGCGCCTCCCGGCTGCGGGCCTGGCGCACGGTGACGCTGCCCGCGCTCACCCCGGCCGTGGCCGCCGCCGCGCTGATGGTGTTCCTGTTCACCTTCACCTCCTTCGGCGTCGTCCAGATCCTCGGCGGGCCCACCTTCTCCACCCTGGAGGTGGAGATCTACCGGCAGACGTCGGACCTCTTCGACCTCGCCACGGCCGCCGTGCTCACCCTCGTCCAGTTCGCCGCGGTCGGCGCGATCCTCGCCGTCCACGCCTGGACGGTACGGCGGCGGGAGAGCGCCCTGCGGCTCGTCGACGCCTCCGCGACCGCGCACCGGCCGCGCGGCGCCGGACAGTGGGCGCTGCTCGCCGGGGTCCTCGTCAGCGTGGCCCTGCTGGTGCTGCTGCCGCTCGCGGTGCTGGTGCAGCGCTCGCTCGACGCCCCCGGCTTCTCCTACTACCGTGCGCTGACCAGCGAGGACGGCGGCATGTTCCTCGTCCCGCCGATCGACGCGATCGGCAACTCGCTGCGGTACGCCGTCGCCGCCACCCTCATCGCGGTCGTCATCGGCGGACTCGCCGCGGCCGCGCTGACCCGGCGGGACGCCGGCCCCCTCGTACGGGGATTCGACGCGCTGCTGATGCTGCCGCTCGGCGTCTCCGCCGTGACCGTCGGCTTCGGTTTCCTCATCGCCCTCGACGAGCCGCCGCTCGATCTGCGCGCCTCCTGGATCATCGTGCCGCTCGCCCAGGCGCTGGTCGGCGTCCCCTTCGTCGTACGGACCATGCTGCCCGTGCTGCGCGCGGTCGACGTACGGCTGCGGGAGGCGGCGGCCGTGCTCGGCGCGTCGCCCTGGCGGGTGTGGCGGGAGGTCGATCTGCCGCTGGTGCGGCGGGCGCTGCTGATCGCCGCCGGGTTCGCCTTCGCGGTGTCGCTCGGCGAGTTCGGCGCGACGGTGTTCCTCGCACGGCCGGACAACCCGACGCTGCCGGTGGCCGTGGCGCGGCTGCTGAGCCGGCCCGGCGAACTCAACTACGGGCAGGCGATGGCCCTGTCGACGATTCTGATGGTGGTCTGTGCCGCCGCGCTGCTGGTGCTGGAACGGCTGCGGGGCGCCGACCGGACGGGGGAGTTCTAGATGCTGCTCAGCCTTGACGCCGCGACCGTCCGCTTCGGCGAGCGGGCCGTGCTCGACGCGGTCGACCTGGACGTCGCCGAGCACGAGGTGGTGTGCGTGCTCGGGCCCAGCGGCAGCGGCAAGTCGACGCTGCTGCGCGTGGTGGCGGGGCTGCAGCCGCTCGCCTCCGGGCGTGTGCTGCTCGACGGGCTCGACCAGGCGGGGGTGCCCGCGCACAAACGGGGAGTCGGACTGATGTTCCAGGACCATCAGCTCTTTCCGCAGCGGGACGTGGCCGGAAACGTCGCCTTCGGGCTGCGGATGCACGGCGCGCCGAAGGGGGAAGCGGCCGAACGGGTGCGGGAGTTGCTGGAGCTGGTCGGCCTGCCGGGGGCGGGGACGCGAGCGGTGTCGGCGCTGTCGGGTGGTGAGCAGCAGCGGGTCGCGCTGGCGCGGGCGCTGGCGCCCCGGCCTCGGCTGCTGATGCTGGACGAGCCGCTGGGGCAGCTGGACCGTTCGCTGCGGGAGCGGCTGGTGGTGGAGCTGCGGGAGCTGTTCGGGCGGCTCGGGACGACCGTGCTGGCGGTGACGCACGACCAGGGGGAGGCGTTCGCGCTCGCCGACCGGGTGGTCGTCATGCGGGACGGGCGGATCGCGCAGTCGGGTACGCCGCTGGAGGTGTGGCAGCGGCCGGCGGACGCCTTCGTGGCGCGCTTCCTGGGCTTCGAGAACGTGGTGCCGGGGACGGTGGTCGGGGAGGCCGCGGACACGGCGTGGGGCAAGGTGCCGGTACCGGAGGGGTCCGCTCAGGGGCCCCGTACGCTGCTCGTCCGGCCGGGCGGGGTGCGGCTGGGGCCGGCTGCGGAGGGGCTGCCGTGCACGGTCGCCGCACGGACCTTCAAGGGCACGCATGTCGCCGTCCACCTGCAGCCGGAGGACGGGCCCCGTCTTGAGGCGGCGTGCGCGTTGCGGGACGCGCCGGAGGTCGGGGACGTGGTCGGGGTGGACTTCGACGCGGCGGAAATCGTGGTGCTGGGGTGACAGGACACCCCCTAGGTTGAGCGGTATGACGCGACTCGCCCACGAACGGTACTGTGCCGAAATCGCCCACCAGACAGGGCAGTTGAGGGCGGTGGTGACCTCGGGAGCCGACCTCGCCGCGACGGTGCCCACCTGCCCCGACTGGTCCCTCGAAGAGCTGGTGCGCCATGTCGGGGGTGCGCTGCGCTGGGTGGAGGCGACGGTGCGGACCCGGTCGGCGCAGGAGATCCCGGAGGACCGGGTGCCGGGGCTCGCCGGGCCGCACACCACCGGGGACGCCGCCGCGCTGGACGCCTGGCTCGCCGAGAGCGCCGAACTGGTGGTCGCCGCGGTGCGGGACGCCGGTCCCGAGGCGGCGGTGTGGAGCTGGACCGGGGAGCACACCGCGGGATTCTGGGCCCGCCGGATGGCGCACGAGGTGACCGTCCACCGGGCCGACGCCACGCTGGCCGCCGCGCTGCCCTACGAGGTGGCGCCCGAGATCGCCGCCGACGCGATCGACGAATGGCTGGACATCGTGCGGTTCGTCCAGCGGACGGAGCCGGAGGCGGCCGGACTCCGCGGGCGGGGGCAGACCCTGCATCTGCACGCCACCGACGCGCCCGCCGGGCTCGACGCCGAGTGGATCGTCCATCTCGCCGAGGACGGCGTGCGGTGGCGGCGGGGGCACGAGAAGGCGGACGTGGTGCTGCGCGGGCCGCTCACGGACGTCCTGCTGGCCTTCTACCGCAGGCTGCCGCTCGACGGGCCCCGGCTGGAGGTGCTGGGGGAGCGGCCGCTGCTGGAGTTCTGGCTGGAGCGGGCGACGTTCGGCTGACGGGGCAGCCGTACGGCCCGCCCCCGGGGTGGGGACGGGCCGTACGGACCGCAGAGGCGTCAGCCGTTGTTCCTGGCTCCGCGGCGGCGGAAGCCGAAGAAGACGGCGCCGCCGCCGACCACGACCAGGGCCGCCGCGATGCCGGCGATCATGCCCGTGTTCGAGTTGGCGCCGGTCTCGGCGAGGTTGGACTCGCCGGCCGCCGGGGACGGGGCGTTGCTCGGGGTGGCCGGGGCGGGCGCGGTGCTGCTCTCGCTCGCGGAGGGGGTCGGCGCCGGGGGCGTCGACTCGGCCGGGGTGGACGGGGAAGGCGACGGAGCCGGCGAGCTCGGCGTGGCCGGCGGGGTCGACTCCTCGGTGTGGCAGGCGGTGGACGGCGTGGTCAGGTTCGGCGTGATGTCCTCGTCGACCTGGTTGCCGGCCTTGACGTGAACGCGGTAGGTCGCGTTCGGCTTCCAGTCCTCGGCGAAGGTGATGGTGACGCCCTCGCGGGAGCCCTTCACCTCCTGCTCGCCGATCTTCTTCACGTCGGCGCCGTTGTTCTCGAGGAACACGGAGACGACGGCCGGGGTACCGGAGGCGTCCACGTCGGTGACGGCGATGACGCCCTTGTCACCGTCGCACTTGGCCTCGGCGGAGAACTCGTTGATGTTGCAGGCGAGCGCGTGGCCGGCGGCTCCGAGCGCGAGCGCGGCCGAGGCGGTCGCGACACCGAGGATGCGCGCGGAACGGGCGGCGGTACGGCGGGTTATGGACACGTTTGTCCTTTACGTATTGCAACTGAGGGGGGTTACGGAGGAGTTGGCCACCGATGAGGCGCGGCAACAGCTCCCCCACGAGACTCACAGGTCTATAAGCGTGCCGTAAGAAGTGTCAATGCATATGCCGGTCACGTCAGTTGGCTTTGCCCGCTTATTAACCGCCGAGACGTTTCAACGCCTCCGGCGCCTCCTCAATGCGGTCGACCAGGGCGATACGGGACGCCATCGGACGGCCCTGCGCGAGCGAGGTGAGCAGCGGCCAGGCCGGCAGCCGCTCCGTCCAGTGCGCGCTGTCGACCAAGACCATGGGGGTCGGCTCACCGCGCGAGGAGTAGTAGTTGGGCGTGGCGTTGTCGAAGATCTCCTGGACGGTCCCGGCGGCGCCCGGCAGGAACACCACGCCGGCCGTCGAGCGGGCCAGCAGCCCGTCCTCGCGCAGCGGGTTGGCGAAGTACTTGGCGATGTGCGCGGCGAAGGGGTTCGGCGGCTCGTGGCCGTAGAACCAGGTGGGTATGCCGACCGAGACACCGCCGTCCGGCCGGTCGCGGCGTATCTCGAAGGCCGCCCGCGCCCAGTCGGTGACCGACGGCGTGAAGGACGGCACCTTCGACAGCGCGACGAGCGCCTCGTCGAGCGCCTCGTCCTCGAACGGCGCCAGATAGGCGCCCAGGTTGGCCGCCTCCATCGCGCCCGGCCCGCCGCCCGTCGCCACGGTCAGCCCGGCGCGGGCCAGTTCCCGGCCGAGCCGGGCGGCACCGGCGTACTCCGGTGTCCCGCGGCGCATCGCGTGGCCGCCCATGACGCCCACCACCCGCGCGCCGACCAGGAGTTCGTCGAGCGCGTCGGAGACGGCGTCGTCGTGCAGGGAGCGCAGCATGGAGCAGAAGACGTCGCCGTCGGACTTCGTCCGCTGGAACCAGGCGTACGTGCGGGCGTCGGGGGTGGCCTCGTAGCCCCCTGGCCCGTCGAGCCCGGCGAACAGTTCGGCGGGGGTGTAGACGAACCCCCGGTACGGGTCGAACGGCAGGCCCGGTACGGGCGGGAAGACCAGCGCGCCCGCGGTGCGGACGCGGGCCGACGCCTCGGGGCTCATCGGGCAGCCGAGGAACACGGCGCCCTCGGTGTCGACGGTGAGCAGGACGTCCGTACGGCCCGTCAGATCGACGGCCTGCGCGCGGAAGCGGGCGAGCGAGCCGCGGGCCGCGACCACCTCGTCGAACTCGGCCAGGGACTCTATCTCGCGGTCGTGGGAGCCGTCGTACGGCTGGGCGGGTGTCGGATGCACCCGCCCATGCTAGGCACCCCGTGGCCGGCCCAGGGGGCTCAGCTCTCGATGGCCGACGGGTCCATCCAGATGACCTCCCAGGTGTGGCCGTCGAGGTCGTCGAAGGAACGGCCGTACATGAAGCCGAGGTCCTGGGTCTTGCCGGTGGAGGTGCCGCCGAGGGAGAGCGCGCGGTCGACCAGCTCGTCCACCTTCTCGCGGCTCTCGGCGCTCAGCGCGATCAGCACCTCGCTGCTCTTCGTGGCGTCGGCGATCTCCTTGTCGGTGAAGGTCGCGTAGAACGGCTTCGTCAGCAGCATCGCGACGATCGTGTCGCTGATCACGACGGACGCCGCGTTCTCGTCGGAGAACTGGGGGTTGATCGAGTAGCCGAGGCCGGTGAAGAACTTCTTGGCGGCGTCGAGGTCGGACACGGGCAGGTTCACGAAGATCATCTGCTGGTACATGAGGGTCTCTCCCGTCGGTGCCGGAACGGCGGTGCGTCGGCAATCGGTCGTGCGTCGTTCGATGGGGTAGACCGACGGGCGCGCCGGAACTCATCGCCGCGGACGACTTTTCCGCGGCAGATTTTTTCCGGGGTCCTCGTACGGCTGCTCAGCGGGCCAGCGGGAGCGCCGCCAGCTCGGCGACGACCAGCGTCAGCGGGCCGAACACCGCCAGCAGGGCGGCCGCGCGCAGGGCGGCGGCGCTGCGCAGCATGCCCGCCGGGGCACCCAGGCGCAGCAGCGCGGCGGTGGTGTCGGCGCGCAGCTGGCGTGCCTCGACGGCCGCGGTGAGGAGCGTGGCCACTGTGCAGCCGGCGACGAGGAGGCCGCCGAGCGTGGTGAGCGGGCCGAGGTCGCCGTCGGGGCGGAGCGTGGGCAGGGCGTACGCGGCGGAGGCCACCGCGCAGACGATGCCGAGGGGGCGGCCGATCCGGGTGGCCTCCGCCATCAGGACGCGGCCGGCGAGGAGGCGCAGGGCCCCGGGGCGGGCCGCCTGCAGCAGCCGGCCGCACAGGTGGGTGAGGCCGGGGCCGGCGAGCGCGAGGCCGATCGCGGTGAGCACCCAGCCGACGAGGACGGCGGCGGGGCCGCTGCCCATGCCTCCGGGCAGGTGCAGGGTGGTGGGCGTGGTGCCGCGGGTCGCGTACGCCTCCACGGCGAGGCCGGCCGCGAGGGTGGTGATGCCCCAGGGGAGGGTGGCGGTGGGGTTCGGCGGCGGTTCGGGGGTGCCGTCGGCGGGAGGTGCCGCCGGGTGGGTCGTGCTCTCCGGTGCTGGTGCTGGTGCCGGTGCCGGCGCCGGTGGTGCGGGGGCGCTCGGGACCTCGGTGCGGGGCGTGGGGCCCGCCGTGAGCGCGGTACCGTCCTGCGGCGGCTGCCCGGCGTCCTGCGCGGACTCACGGGCCGTCCCGACGGATGCCGTCGCCGTTGCCAGTGCCGTGGTCCGGCCCGGTCGGCTCCACCGTGCCCCGAACCGCCCGTACGCCCCGAACGTCTCCCGCGCCGCCGTCCTGCCGTACGCGCCGAACCGGCCGTAGGCGCGCGGGCGGGCCGGGCGGTGCGGGTCCTTCGGGCGCAGGGCCACGGCCACTGCCGCGGACGTCGTCACCGGGACCACCGCCAGCAGCGTCAGCGCCGCCGGCAGCGGCAGGGAGGCGTCCGCCGCCAGGAACGCCGAGGCCGCCCCGTCGAACGGCATGCCCGTCAGGTCGCCGCGCAGGTGCAGGAAGACGAGGAGCGCCAGCATCGAGCCGAGGACCGTCGACAGGGCCGTCGTGACGGCCGAGACCGCCATCAGACGGGCCGGGCCGAGGCCGATGGCGGACAGGCCGGGGCGGGGGCGGGTCGCGGGGTCGGTGCGGGCCACCGCCAGCGCGAAGTACACCGTGGCGGCCAGCGGGACCGCGCACCACGCCAGCCGGAGCAGGAGCGAGCCGGCGGAGGCGCCGGGGTGGCCGATCGCGTAGCCGAGGACGCACAGGAAGAGGAAGCCCGTGCCGGCCGACGCGGTCGCCACCAGCAGGCGGCGCAGCTGGACGGCCGGGCGGGCGCTGCGGGTCAGGCGGAGAGCGAGCACGCGGCCCGGCCTTCCGTCTCGGCGGGCGGGGGAAGGTGGACGGTCCTCACCCGGCGGCCGTCCAGGAGCTGGACCGTGCGGTCCGCGAGCGCGGCCGTCTCCGCGTCGTGCGTGGCGAGGACCACCGTGATGCCGTGCGAGCGGGCCGCCGTCGTCAGGGTGCGCAGCACGTGCCCGCGGTCGGCGCGGTGCAGCGGGGCCGTCGGCTCGTCGGCGAACAGCACCGAGGGCGCGGGGGCCAGGGCGCGGGCGATGCAGGCCCGCTGCCGTTCGGACTGCTGGAGTTCGTGCGGGCGTCTGCGGGCCTTGTCGCCGATGTCGAGGCGCTCCAGCCACTCCTGCGCGGCCACCTTCGCGCGGCGCCGGGTGGTGCCGCGCAGCATCAGCGGCAGGGCGGCGTTCTCCCACACGTTCAGCTCCGGGACGAGCACCGGCTCCGGGTCGATCCAGCCGAACCGGTCGCGGCGCAGCCGTTCGCGGGCCATCGGGCCCATGGTGTGCACCGGCACGCTGTTGAACCAGACCTCGCCCCGCTGGGCGGGCACCAGCCCCGACAGGCATCTGAGCAGCGTGGTCTTGCCGCTGCCGCGCGGGCCGCTCACGGCGAGGATCTCGCCCTCGCGCACCCCGAGGGAGACGCCCTGGAGCGCGGGCGTGCCGTCGCGGTGGGTGAAGTGCAGGGAGCGTGCCCAGAGCACGTCGTTGTCCGGCGGGGCCTCCATGGGCGTACACCTCGGTTCGGATCTGTGGTTCCCGTGTCTGTTCCCCCGTGCGGGGGAACGAAGGCAGGGCCGATCGGTTACCAGGCACGCTAAGGAGTCGGCGCGGCGAGGCCGGACAGCACGTGGCCCGGGGTGCGCCCTTCTCACTCGGAAGGGTGCACCCCGGGCCACGGGACCACGGGCTGTTACAGCTTGGTCCACGCCTCCGTCAGCGTCGCGCGCAGGATCTGCTCGATCTCGTCGAACGTGTCCTGGTTGGAGATCAGCGGCGGGGCGAGCTGGACGACCGGGTCGCCGCGGTCGTCGGCACGGCAGTACAGGCCGTTGTCGAACAGGGCCTTCGACAGGAAGCCGTACAGGACGCGCTCGGTCTCCTCGTCGTTGAAGGACTCCTTGGTGTTCTTGTCCTTCACCAGCTCGATGCCGTAGAAGAAGCCGTTGCCGCGGACGTCGCCGACGATCGGGAGGTCGTGCAGCTTCTGCAGCGTCTTCAGGAAGGCGCCCTCGTTGTCGAGGACGTGCTGGTTCAGGCCCTCCTTCTCGAACAGGTCGAGGTTGGCGAGGCCCACGGCGGCGGAGACCGGGTGGCCGCCGAAGGTGTAGCCATGCAGGAAGGTGTTGTCGCCCTGGTAGAACGGCTCGGCCAGGCGGTCCGAGACGATGCAGGCGCCGATCGGGGAGTAGCCCGAGGTCATGCCCTTGGCGCAGGTGATCATGTCCGGCACGTAGCCGAACTTGTCGCACGCGAAGGTGGTGCCGAGGCGGCCGAAGGCGCAGATGACCTCGTCGGAGACGAGCAGCACGTCGTACTGGTCGCAGATCTCGCGGACCCGCTGGAAGTACCCGGGCGGCGGCGGGAAGCAGCCGCCGGCGTTCTGCACCGGCTCCAGGAAGACGGCGGCAACCGTCTCGGGGCCCTCGAAGAGGATCTGCTGCTCGATCTGGTTGGCGGCCCAGCGGCCGAAGGCCTCGGGGTCGTCGCCGTGGATCGGGGCGCGGTAGATGTTGGTGTTGGGCACCTTGTGCGCGCCCGGCACCAGCGGCTCGAAGGGGGCCTTCAGGCCCGGCAGGCCGGTGATGGACAGGGCGCCCTGCGGGGTGCCGTGGTAGGCCACCGCGCGGGAGATCACCTTGTACTTGGTGGGCTTGCCGACCAGCTTGAAGTACTGCTTGGCGAGCTTCCAGGCGGTCTCGACCGCCTCGCCGCCGCCGGTGGTGAAGAAGACCTTGTTGAGGTCGCCCGGGGCCTCGTGGGCGAGTCGCTCGGCCAGCTCGACGGCCTTGGGGTGGGCGTAGGACCAGACCGGGAAGAAGGCCAGCTCGCTCGCCTGCCTGGCGGCTACCTCGGCCAGCTCGGTGCGGCCGTGGCCGGCCTGGACCACGAACAGACCCGCGAGACCGTCGAGGTAGCGCTTGCCCTTGTCGTCGTAGATGTAGGTGCCCTCGCCCCGGACGATGGTGGGGACCGGGGAGTTCTCGTACGACGACATGCGGGTGAAGTGCATCCACAGGTGGTCGTACGCGGATCGGCTGAGGTCCTTGGTGCTCACGTTTATCGGGTCCTCACGGGTTATCGGGTTCCCCACATGTAGGTCTGCTTCTTGAGCTTCAGGTAGACGAAGCTCTCGGTGGAGCGCACACCGGGCAGGGACCGGATGTGCTTGTTGATGACGCCCAGCAGGTGGTCGTCGTCCTCGCAGACGATCTCCGCGAGGATGTCGAAGGAGCCCGCGGTCATCACCACGTACTCCACTTCGGCCATGTCGGTCAGTGCGTCGGCGACCGCCTCGACATCGCCCTCGACGTTGATGCCGACCATCGCCTGCCGGCGGAAGCCCACGGTGAGCGGGTCCGTGACGGCGACGATCTGCATCACGCCCTGGTCGAGCAGCTTCTGCACCCGCTGGCGCACGGCGGCCTCGGAGAGCCCGACGGCCTTGCCGATGGCGGCGTACGGCCGGCGGCCGTCCTCCTGGAGCTGTTCGATGATGGCGAGGGAGACGGCGTCCAGGTGAGGACTGCCGCCGTTCCTGGACTCGCGGTGCTCCCGCGGGTCTCTGGGGTCTGCGCTTCGACTGGCCACGACCTCACTGTGCACGACGTCTCGACAGTTCCGCAAGACGTGACCGATGAAATTCGTTGTTTACGTGACCGAGACCAACGGATTTCGCAGCCGTGATGCGATCGGGGGTGTTGAAAACGTGGGCTGCCGGACTAGTCTGTGTGTCTCAGCAACTGGACTGTATGGACACCCGAACCTTGGAGGGCCGGCAGTGAGCACCGAGCTGCGTCGTCTGCGCAACTACATCGACGGTGAGTTCCGGGACGCCGCCGACGGACGGACCACCGAGGTGGTCAACCCCGCGACCGGCGAGGCGTACGCGACCGCGCCGCTGTCCGGCCAGGCGGACGTCGACGCCGCCATGGAGGCCGCCACGCGCGCCTTCCCGGCCTGGCGCGACACCACCCCGGCCGAGCGGCAGAAGGCCCTTCTGAAGATCGCCGACGCGTTCGAGCAGCGCGCCGAGGACCTCATCGCGGCCGAGGTGGAGAACACGGGCAAGCCCGTCGGGCTGACCCGCTCCGAGGAGATCCCGCCGATGGTCGACCAGATCCGCTTCTTCGCCGGCGCGGCGCGGATGCTGGAGGGCCGCTCGGCCGGCGAGTACATGGACGGGATGACCTCGATCATCCGCCGTGAGCCGGTCGGCGTCTGCGCCCAGGTCGCCCCCTGGAACTACCCGATGATGATGGCCGTGTGGAAGTTCGCCCCGGCGATCGCGGCCGGCAACACGGTCGTATTGAAGCCGTCGGACACCACCCCGGCCTCGACCGTCCTGATCGCCGAGATCCTCGGCGAGATCCTGCCCAAGGGCGTCTTCAACGTCATCTGCGGCGACCGCGAGACCGGCCGCATGATGGTCGAGCACCGCGTCCCCGCGATGGCCTCCATCACCGGCTCGGTCCGCGCCGGCATCGAGGTCGCCAAGTCCGCCTCCGCCGACGTCAAGCGCGTCCACCTGGAGCTGGGCGGCAAGGCCCCCGTCGTCGTCTTCGAGGACACCGACATCGCCAAGGCCGTCGAGGACATCTCCGTGGCGGGCTTCTTCAACGCCGGCCAGGACTGTACGGCCGCCACGCGCGTGCTGGTGCACGAGTCGATCCACGACGAGTTCGTCTCCGCCCTCGCCAAGGCCGCCGCCGACACCAAGACCGGCCAGCCGGACGACGAGGACGTGCTCTTCGGCCCGCTGAACAACCCCAACCAGCTCAAGCAGGTCGAGGGCTTCATCGAGCGGCTGCCCGCGCACGCGCGCGTGGAGGCCGGCGGCAAGCGGGTCGGCGACAAGGGCTACTTCTTCGCGCCGACCGTGGTCTCCGGTCTGCAGCAGGACGACGAGATCATCCAGAACGAGGTCTTCGGCCCGGTCATCACCGTCCAGTCGTTCCGGGACGAGGAGCAGGCCGTCGAGTGGGCCAACGGCGTCGAGTACGCCCTCGCCTCCTCCGTGTGGACCAAGGACCACTCCCGTGCCATGCGGATGTCCAAGAAGCTCGACTTCGGCTGCGTGTGGATCAACACCCACATCCCGCTGGTCGCCGAGATGCCGCACGGCGGCTTCAAGAAGTCCGGCTACGGCAAGGACCTCTCGGGCTACGGCTTCGAGGACTACACCCGCATCAAGCACGTCATGACCTCCCTGGACGCCTGATCCCGGGATGTGACGCGCGGCCCCGGACGGAGGACGGACCGTCCGGGGCCGTGGTGTGTCCTGACGCGGGCCGCGCCTAGCGCGCCGTGACCGTGAAGGCCGCAGTGCGGACCTTGTCGCCCGTCCTGAAGTCGAGGAAGAGGCGGTAGGTGCCGGCGCTCGGGGCCGCGGCGGTGAAGGAGACGGCGGGGCCGGAGGTCTCGGTGCCGTGGGCCTCCTGGTGCGGGTGCACGTGCAGGTAGGCGAGGTCGCCGGAGCGCAGGGCGACGAGGTGGCCGTAGGCGCCCAGATAGGGCTGGAGGGTCGTCACCGGGCGGCCGTCGCGGGTCACCGTGAAGGTCAGCTCGCTCTCCTCGCCCGCGCGCAGGGTGCCGCCGAGCCGGACGGTGTACCCGTCGACGGAGGCCGTCGGCGCGGGCGCGGGCGGCGTCGCGGGCCGGTAGGTGCCGGAGACGGCCAGGTCCGTGCCGAGGGTGAGGCCGTCGCGTTCGGCGGCGGGGGTGAAGTCGGCGAAGACCCGGTAGGTGCCGGCCTCGGGCAGGGCGGTGGTGGTGCTCCAGGTGCCGTCGGCGGCCCGGACGGGGTGCAGGTGACGGTAGGTCGTCAGGTCCCGTGAGGCCACGATCAGGTGCAGCTCCTTCTCGTGCTCGGCCCGGTAGGACGTCACCGGGTGCCCGTGGGCGTCCCGTACGGCGAAGCGCAGGACGCTGTCCTTCCCGGCCGTCAGACGGGGGGTGAGCAGGTCGAGGGTGTAGCCGCGCTCGGAGACCTGGAGGCCGCCGGGGGTGTGCGCGGCGGCCGCGGCGCCGCCGCCGTGCTGCTCCCCTCCGTGCTCGTCGCCCCCGTGTCCCCCTGTGTCCGCGTGCGCCGAGGTACGGCCGCCGGCGCGGGCGGAGTCGGGAGCGACGGCGTGGGCGACGCCGTAGGCGAGGGCGAAGGACGCGGCGAGCGCGGTGCCGAACGCGCCGATCTTCTTGAGGCTCATGTCGACTCCCGGACGAAAGGGTCTGGCTGCTTTGGGATGGATACCCTTGGGGGGTATGAGGTGATGTCGCCAGACTATACCCCCCACCCGTATCCGCGCACCCCGATCGGGATAGACAGGTGCCGACCGTTCACTCAAGGGGGAGCCATGGACGACCGCGTCACCGCCACCGTCACCTTCGGACTGCTCGCGGCCTGGGCGCTGCACGACGCCGAGGAGGTGGCCCTGCTGCCGGGCTGGCTGCGGCGGAACCTGCCGGAGCTGCGCGAACGCTTCCCGTCGGTGCCGGAGCGGGTGTGGCGGCAGGCCGAAGCGGTGGACGAGCGGGAGTTCGCCGTCTCCGTCGGCCTCATGGCGGCGGTCGTCACCGCCGCCTCCGCCGCCGGGCAGCTCACGGGCGGCCGCTCGGCCTTCTACCAGGCGGCGCTCAACGGCTTCGGCCTCCATGGCCTGGTGCACCTCGCCCAGGCCGCGGCGGTACGCGGCTACACCCCCGGATCCGCCACCTCGCCCCTGCTGGTCGTGCCGTTCACGCTGTGGGCGCGCGGCCGGCTGCGCCGCGCCGGGGTGCTGCGCCCCACCCGCCCGCGTGACGCGGCGGTCGGCCTCGCCGTGGCCGCGGCCGCCACGGTCGCGACGCACGCGGCGGCACGGCGCCTGCTCGGCCGGTAAGGCAGGGCGCGGCGCCCCGGGGCCGTGTTTTTGAACATGTTCAACTCGGGGCGTACGCTGCCGTCATGAGCGATACGAGTGACAGAGCCGCCCTGCTGAAGGGCATCCGCGCCTGGCTGGTCCTGTTCGTGGTCTGCCTGGTGCTCAGCGGCGCCACCGCCTTCCCGCTCGTCCACGAACTGCGGTGGACCGAGGACGCGTTGCGGGCCCTGTCCGTGCCCGAGTACCTGCCCGGGCTCATGGACTGGATCACGCGCGTCCGGCAGGGCCTCGACGCCACCGACGCCCGCTACCCCTTCGTCCTCTACGGCACCGACTGGCTCGCCTTCGCCCACCTCGTCATCGCGGTCGCTTTCCTCGGTCCCTACCGCGACCCCGTACGCAACATCTGGGTCGTGGAGTTCGGGATGATCGCCTGCGCCGGAGTCGTCCCGCTCGCCCTGATCTGCGGGCCGGTCCGCGGCATCCCCTTCTGGTGGACCGTCATCGACATGTCGTTCGGGGTGTTCGGCGTGATCCCGCTGTACGTCGTCCGACGGAAGATCAAGCGGCTGGCCGGCCTGGAGCCGAAGGCCGCCTGGGCACCGGCCGTTTGAGCCCTCTTCAGGCTTCCTGCGATGCCCGGCGTTTGAGCCCCTTCAGGGCTCCTGCGCATGCCGTTCCTGCGCGGCCATGACCTCGTCGCCGTGGGCGAACGCCCAGGCGCCGAAGGCGTCGATCGGGGCCAGCAGACTCCGGCCCAGGTCGGTCAGGGCGTAGTCGACGCGGGGCGGAGAGCCTCCGTGCGCCCGCCGGGCCACCAGGCCGTTGAACTCCAGGCGGCGCAGCGTCTCGGTGAGCACCTTCTGGCTGATCCCGCCGATGCGGGCACGGAGTTCACCGTGGCGCAGCGGCCCCTCGCGCAGCGCCCACACCACCACGGCGTTCCAGGTGTTGGCGAGCAGGTCGAAGGCGAGCCGGGCCCGGCAGTCGGCGAGGAACATCGCGTCGTCGGTCACGCACCGAATGGTGCCCGAGCCGCTGCCTACTGTCGTCGGAGATTCCCCGTACGACAGGAGGCGTGAGACATGCGGATCGGGATTCTCGGCACGGGCAACATGGCCGACGCGCTCGGCGGACAGTGGCGACGGGCCGGACACGAGGTGGTCGCCGGGGGCCGCTCGGCCGCCACCGGGCTGCGGGAGGCGGCCGGGCACGGGACGGACGCGGTGCTGGTCGCGCTGCCCTGGCAGGCCGCGACCGACGTGGTGGGCGAGCTGGCGGAAGAGCTGCGCGGGCGCGTGCTGATCGACTGCACCAACCCGGTCGGGCCGGGCTTCCGGCTGCTGACGGCCGGCGGACCGGCGGCCGCCGAACGCATTGCCGCCGCCGCGCCCGGGGCCCGCGTCGTCAAGGCGTTCAACCTGTGCCACGAGGACGTGTGGCGGACGACCCCGCCGGTCTTCGACGGCCGTCCGCTCGCCGTCCCGCTGTGCGGGGACGACGAGGCCGCGCTGTCCGTCGTACGCCGCCTCGTCCGCGACCTCGGCTGCGAGCCGCTGAACGCCGGGGGACTGGACCGGGCGGGGCTGCTGGAGGCGACGGCGGCGCTGCTGATCGGCCTGTGGGTGGGGGAGGGCGCGGACGCCCAGGCGATCGCTCCGCCGCTGGCGTTCTCCGGGGCGGCCTAGGAGCCGCCGGCCATGTCGTCCTCCGGGGCCGTGCGGTCCGAGGAGCGCAGGGCGAGGAGGAGGTCGACGCGGTTGGTGGTGATCGAGTCGACGCCGAGGTCCAGCAGGCGCCGCAGGGAGCGGCGGGTGTCCGGGGTCCACACCGACAGCAGACGGCCGTCCCGGTGGACGCGCTCGGTCAGGGCCCGGTCGACCAGGGAGAAACGGTAGTTGAGCCAGCGCGGGCGCACCGCGTCCAGCAGCGCCGGCCGGGGCGGCGCGAGCGTCGTCCAGGTCAGGGCGATCTCGGCGGCCGGGTCGGCGGCACGCACCGCGAGCATGGCCGGGGCGCCCGCGCAGTAGTACACGCGCTCCTGCGCCCCGGCCTCCCGTACGGCGTCCACCACCCGCCGGGCCGCCCGCACATCGGGCGTGCCCGGCAGGTCCAGCATGACCCGGCTGCCCTCGGTCGCCGCCAGCGCCTCCGCCAGCGTCGGCACCCCGCCGCCGGTCAGGCCGCGCACCTCGGCCGCCGACAGCGACAGCAGGGGCCGGTCGTGCTCCCACAGCCGCTTCAGCGTGTCGTCGTGCAGCAGCACCGGTACGCCGTCCCTGGTGAGCCGTACGTCGATCTCCACCGCGTCCGCGCCCAGGCGGAGCGCGGAGCGGAGCGAGTCGAGGGTGTTCTCGCGGACGCGGTAGGGGTCGCCGCGGTGGGCGACGGCGGTCACGTTCTGCATGCGCACATTGTGGTGGCAGCCGAGGGATGTCGGGGGCGACGGGGTCAGGAGGCCGACGGGACGACTGGCTCAGGAGGTGAGCCGGCCCGTGGTGTACCGGTCGATCTCCTCCTTGATCCTGGCCTTGCCGCCCTCGTCGAGGAACGACGCCTCGACCGCGTTCTTCGCCAGCTCGGCCAGGCCCCGCTCGTCGAGGTCGAGGAGACGGGCGGCGACGGCGTACTCGGTGTTCAGGTCGGTGCCGAACATCGGCGGGTCGTCGGAGTTGATCGTGACGAACACCCCGGCCCGCACGAACTCCTTGATCGGGTGCTCGTCCAGCGTGCGCACCGCGCGCGTGGCGATGTTCGAGGTCGGACACACCTCCAGCGGGATGCGCCGCTCGGCGAGGTGCGCGAGCAGCTTCGGGTCCCGCGCCGAGCTGGTGCCGTGCCCGATGCGCTCGGCCCGCAGATCGTTCAGCGCGTCCCACACCGTCTCCGGGCCGGTGGTCTCGCCGGCGTGCGGCACGGAGTGCAGGCCGGCCGCGATCGCCCGGTCGAAGTACGGCTTGAACTGCGGGCGCGGCACGCCGATCTCCGGCCCACCGAGCCCGAACGAGACCAGGCCCTCCGGGCGCAGCCGGTCGTCGGTGGCCAGCCGTACCGTCTCCTCGGCGGAGACCAGACCGGCCTCGCCGGGGATGTCGAAGCACCAGCGCAGCACGGTGCCGAAGTCGGCCTCGGCCGCCTTGCGGGCGTCCTCGATCGCGTCCATGAAGGCCCGCTCGTCGATACCGCGCCGGGTGGAGGAGTACGGCGTGATGGTCAGCTCGGCGTAGCGCACCTGCTGCCGGGCCAGGTCGCGGGCGACCTCGTAGGTCAGCAGCCGGACGTCCTCCGGGGTGCGGATGAGGTCCACGACGGACAGGTACACCTCGATGAAGTGGGCGAAGTCCGTGAACGTGAAGTAGTCGACCAGGGCCTCGGGGTCGGTGGGGACCTTGGAGTCGGGGTGGCGGGCGGCCAGCTCGGAGACGATCCGGGGGGAGGCGGACCCGACGTGGTGCACATGCAGTTCCGCCTTGGGCAGGCCCGCGATGAACGTGTTCAGCGCGCGGGCGCCGGGGTCGGCGGGAGCGGTGGAGGCGACGGCGTGGTCGGCGGAGCGGTCGGTCAAGGGGTCCTCCCCGGGACGGCGTCCCCGGGCCCTGCGGGCGACGGGACGCGGGTGATCGGCTGATCGGTGACTCGGGATCATCGTAGGCCGGAGCGGCGGCGGATCTTCCTTGGCCTTAGCATGACGGAACGCTTTACACAGAGGGGGTCCTGGGCATGTCCGACGACGCGCCGACGCCGGAACCGCGCGACGCGGTGCCGCCGGTGTCCTTGGGCAAGGCGGACACGTCCGCGGAGCAGCGGGACGCCGCACCGCCGGTCTCCCTCGGCAAGCCCGAGGGTCCGGGCGAGCCGGCCACGGCGACGGACGCCCAGGATGCGACCGAGGGAGCGCGGCCCCAGGCGTCGGCCCCGTGGGCCGCGCCCGCCGACGACGCCCAGCAGGGCCCCGGCCACACCGTCGGCGCCGGTCTGCCGTCCCCGGCGGCCCCGACCGTGCACGACCAGCAGACGATCGCCGCGATGCCGGGCGCCCCGGAGGGTGTCGACCCGGCCACGGGCGCCACCGCCCAGCCGACCGGCACGGCCGCTCCCTTCGCCCCGCCGACGCCGAGCCCCACCCCTCCGGCCGACGGCGCCGGCAATCCGTTCGCTCCACCGGCCTCCGGCACCGCCCAGCCGGCCGGTCCGGTCAACCCGTTCGCCCCGCCCGGCCCCGCGGCCCAGCCCGCCCCCGGCTCGCAGGGCAACCCCTTCGCGCCCCCCGGCGACGGCACGCAGGGCAACCCCTTCGCACCCCCCGCCCCCGGCTCGCAGGGCAACCCCTTCGCGCCGCCCGCCTCCGGCGAGCCGGTCCCGCCGCCGCCCATCGCTCCCGAGGGGCCCGGCCAGGTGCCGTACGGCTATCCGGCCGGCGGCTACGGCTACCCCCCGCAGCACGGCTACGGCGGCGCCCACAGCCCGCAGGCCCAGCCGGTCCCCGGCGGCTACTACGGCTGGCCCGGCATGGTGCCCGCGCCCAGCAACGGGATCGGCACCGCGGGGCTCGTGGTCGGCATCGTGTCGGCCGCGATCTTCTGCCTGTGGCCGGTGGCGATCGTCCTCGGCGTCCTCGGCATCGTCTTCGGCGCGGTGGGCCGCAGCAGGGCCAACCGCGGCCAGGCCACCAACGCCGGCCAGGCCCTGGCCGGCATCATCTGCGGCGTGGCGGGTGTGGTCCTCGGTATCGGCATGATGGTGCTGGTCCTGGCGACCTGAGCCGACGACGGCCCGGCCGGCCCGGATCACCGGGGTCCATCGCCGGGGGCCGGGCAAGGGCTCCCTCAGCGCACCCCGCTCCGCAATCTCTCCCGCGCCTCCATCAGCGCGAACCCGAGCAGGTTCGGCCCCCGCCACCGCTCCGGGTCCGTCGCCGCCGCGTCGTCCGCCGCGAGGCCGATGCCCCACACCCGGTCGACGGGACTCGCCTCGACCAGCACGCGCGTACCCGTGTTCAGCAGGAACTCCCGCAGGCCGGGATGGGCGGCGAACTTGTGGACGCTGCCCTCGACGACGCTCCGGAACCGCTCCCGCTCCCATATGTCCTCGGCGAAGCCGCGCACCAGCCGCCCCGCCTTCTTCGCCTGCGCGGGATGCTCCGCCGCCAGCACCTGCCGCTCGGCCTCCGCGTCGCCGAACAGCCGGGCCTTCTCGGCCATCATCCAGTGCTCGGCCGTCCCGTACGTCACCCCGTCCACCTCGAACGGCGACGGCCACCACTGGCTCAGACAGCTCGCGCCGACCTGCCCGTCGGGCCGCGGCCGGTGGCCCCAGAAGAAGAGGTACCTCACGCCCGCGCCCGCGCGGACCTGCCTGATCAGGGACTCCCAGGAGTCGATCGTCCGCATGACATCCCCCGTGATCCTTTCCATGCATGCGAGTCTGGCACGCACCACTGACACTGCGTCCTGCCTTTTCCGCCGTGACTCGACACCTGGTCGACAGATTCCGTCGCGTAACCAAAAGGCAACAACGGAATCACTTGTTGGCGTCCCATGGCTCTGTCAGGATCGGCACTCAAATCGAGCTGGAGCTACGCCACCCACCCCCGTTCGAGGGGGGTGACCGGCGGAGGAGAGCGACATGCAGTTCCCCGCACAGGAACGTTTCGGGGACGGCGCGCAGTTCATCGCGGGCCGCCTCACCCACGGCACCTCGGGCGCCACCCACGCCGTGGTCGACCCGGCCACCGGCACCGACGTCTTCACGTACGAGCTCGCCGGCACCGAGGACGTCGACGCCGCCGTCGCCGCCGCCCGCGAGGCGTTCCCGGCCTGGGCCGGTGCCACCCCCGCCGAGCGCTCCGACGCCCTGCACCGCTTCGCCGCCCGCCTGGCCGACCGCGCCGACGAGCTGGCCCGCGCCGAGTCCCTGCAGTGCGGCAAGCCGCTGAAGCTGACCCGCGAGTTCGACGTGCCGGGCACGATCGACAACACGGCCTTCTTCGCCGGCGCCGCACGGCACCTGCAGGGGCAGTCGGCCGGTGAGTACTCCGGCGACCACACCTCGTACGTCCGCCGAGAGGCGATCGGTGTCGTCGGCTCCATCGCGCCCTGGAACTACCCCCTCCAGATGGCCGCCTGGAAGATCCTCCCGGCGATCGCCGCGGGCAACACCATCGTGCTGAAGCCCGCCGAGCTGACCCCGCTGACCTCGCTGCTGTTCGCCGAGGCCGCCACCGAGGCCGGGATCCCGGACGGTGTGGTCAACATCGTCACCGGCACCGGCCGCGTGGCCGGCGAGCACCTGGTCGGCCACCCCGACGTGGCGATGACCTCCTTCACCGGCTCCACGGCCGTCGGCAAGCGCGTCGCCGAGGTCGCCACCGCCACCGTCAAGCGCCTCCACCTGGAGCTGGGCGGCAAGGCACCCTTCGTCGTCTTCGACGACGCCGACGTCGAGGCCGCCGCCAACGGCGCGGTCGCGGGCGCGCTCATCAACACCGGCCAGGACTGCACGGCCGCCACGCGCGCGTACGTGCAGCGACCGCTGTACGAGGCGTTCGTCGAGCGGACGGCCGCCCTCATGGAGACCGTCCGGCTCGGCGACCCGTTCGCCCCGGGCACCGACCTCGGCCCGCTCATCTCGCACGCCCAGCGGGACCGGGTGGCCGGCTTCGTCGACCGGGCGCGTGCCTACGCGCGCGTGGTGACCGGCGGCGAGGCGCCGGGCGGGGACCTTGCCAAGGGGGCCTACTACCGGCCCACCCTGGTGGTGGACGCACCGCAGGACAGCGAGATCGTCCAGGCCGAGATCTTCGGACCGGTCCTCGTCGTCCTGCCGTTCGACACCGACGAGGAGGGCATCCGGCTCGCCAACGACACCCCGTACGGGCTGGCCGCCTCCGCGTGGAGCCGGGACGTCTACCGGGCGAACCGCGCGACACGCGAGATCAAGGCGGGGTGTGTGTGGATCAACGACCACATCCCGATCATCAGCGAGATGCCGCACGGCGGCGCCAAGCAGTCCGGCTTCGGCAAGGACATGTCGATGTACTCGTTCGAGGAGTACACCCAGATCAAGCACGTCATGTTCGACAACACCGCGGTGGCCAGGAAGGACTGGCACCGCACCGTCTTCGGGGACCGATAGCCACGCCAAGGCCGCCGACCACGGCCGAACCCTCCCGAAAGGGCACCACGCGCATGGAGCAGTACGAGCCCGACCGCCTGACCCCGGCCCAGGTGGCCGCCATCAGGCGCAGCTACCGCAACGGCAGGGCCGCCCTCACCCGCCGTTCGCTGCTGCGCGCCTCCGCGGGCGGCGCGCTCACTCTGGGCGGACTCGGGGCGCTGAGCGCCTGCGGGATCCCCGCGGCCGGCAAGACCGCGGGCGGCACGTCCGCCGAGGACCACTCGGCCACGGAGAAGACCGTCAGCTTCTCCAACTGGACCGAGTACATGGACGTCGACGACAGCGGCAAACACCACCCGACGCTCGACGCCTTCACCAAACGGACCGGCATCAAGGTCAAGTACACCGAGGACATCAACGACAACAACGAGTTCTTCGGCAAGATCAAGCCGCAGCTCGCCGCGGGCCAGGACACCGGCCGCGACCTCATCGTCCTCACCGACTGGCTGGCCGCGCGGCTGATCCGCCTCGGCTGGGTGCAGAAGCTGGACCCCTCCCACCTACCGCACGCCTTCGCCAACCTCTCGCCGCAGTTCCGCACGCCGGACTGGGACCCGGGGCGCGCCTACTCCTACCCCTGGCAGGGCATCTCCACGGTCATCGCCTACAACAAGAAGGCCCTCGACGGCGTCGAGGTGAAGTCGGTCTCCGACCTGCTCGACAACCCCAAGCTCAAGGGCCGCGTCGGCTTCCTCACCGAGATGCGCGACACCATGGGCATGACGCTGCTGGACATGGGCAAGGACCCGGGCCGGTTCACCGACGACGACTACGACGCGGCGATCGCCCGGCTGCAGAAGGGCGTCGACAAGGGCCAGATCCGCCGGTTCACCGGCAACGACTACACCTCCGACCTCACCAAGGGCGACCTCGCGGCCTGCCTCGCCTGGGCCGGTGACGTGGTCCAGCTGAAGGCGGACAGCCCCGACGTGGACTTCGTGATCCCCGACAGCGGCTACCTGACCTCCAGCGACAACCTGTGCGTCCCCAACAAGGCACGGCACAAGACCAACGCCGAGCGGCTCATCGACTACTACTACGAGCCCCCGGTCGCCGCCCAGCTCGCCGCCTACATCAACTACGTCTGTCCCGTCGACGGCGTGAAGGACGAGCTTGCGAAGATCGACAAGGACGCGGCGGCCAACCCGCTGATCCTTCCCGACAAGGCCATGCAGGCCAGGTCCCGTTCCTTCCGCTCACTGAGCCAGCAGGAAGAGACCGCCTACGAGACGAAGTTCGCGAAGCTCACTGGGGCGTGACGACGATGAAGACGACAGACAGCAGCGGCGACGTCCGCCTCTCCGGCATCAGCAAGACCTACGGCTCCTTCACGGCCGTGCACCCGCTCGACCTGACCGTCCCGCAGGGCTCCTTCTTCGCCCTGCTCGGCGCCTCGGGCTGCGGCAAGACCACCACCCTGCGCATGATCGCCGGCCTGGAGGAGCCCACCACCGGCACCGTCCGCCTCGGCGACCAGGACGTGACCGCGCTGCCGCCGTACAAGCGGCCCGTGAACACGGTCTTCCAGTCCTACGCCCTCTTCCCGCACCTCGACATCTTCGAGAACGTCGCCTTCGGCCTGCGCCGGCGCGGCATCAAGAGCGTGAAGAAGCAGGTCGAGGACATGCTGGAGCTGGTCCAGCTCGGCGAGCAGGCCCGCAAGAAACCCCACCAGCTCTCCGGTGGCCAGCAGCAGCGCGTCGCGGTCGCCCGCGCCCTGATCAACCACCCCAAGGTGCTGCTGCTCGACGAGCCGCTCGGCGCCCTCGACCTGAAGCTGCGCCGCCAGATGCAGCTGGAGCTCAAGCGCATCCAGACCGAGGTCGGCATCACCTTCGTCCACGTCACGCACGACCAGGAGGAGGCCATGACCATGGCCGACACGGTCGCCGTGATGAACGCGGGCCGCGTCGAGCAGCTCGGCGCCCCCACCGACCTGTACGAGAACCCGCAGACCACGTTCGTCGCGAACTTCCTCGGCACCTCCAACCTGATCGAGGCCGAGGTCGACACCAAGAGCGGCGACGACATCGTCCTCAAGGCCGGCGGCGGCAAGCTGGTCCTGCCCGAGGCGCGCTGCTCCGCGCCCACCACGGCCGGCGGCAGGGTGCTGGTCGGCGTCCGCCCCGAGAAGATCTCCCTCACGCACGCCGACGACGCGGGGGAGATCCCCGAGGGCCGCAACCGGGTCACCGGGAGGATCGCCGACGCCAGCTTCATCGGCGTCTCCACGCAGTACGTCATCGACAGCCCCGTCTGCGACGAACTCGCGGTCTACGTCCAGAACGTCGAGCGCGACGGCCGCCTCGTCCCCGGCGCCGAGGTCGTCCTGCACTGGAACCCGGCGCACACCTTCGGCCTCGACGCGACCCAGGACATCGACGCGGGCATCGAGGAAGAGGCGGTCTGATGGCGACGCTGACCGAGGCGCCACCGCCTCTGACCCCGACCGCGCCCGAGAAGAAGCCGCCGCGCAAGCGGGGCCGCCTCACGCCGTACTGGCTGCTGCTGCCCGGCATCCTGTGGCTGATCGTCTTCTTCGCGCTGCCGATGATCTACCAGGCGTCCACGTCCGTGCAGACGGGCTCGCTGGAGGCCGGCTACAAGGTCACCTGGCACTTCGCCACCTACTGGGACGCCCTGTCCGAGTACTGGCCGCAGTTCCTGCGCTCGATCGCCTACGCGGCGTCGGCGACGGTGCTGTGCCTGCTGCTCGGCTACCCGCTGGCCTACCTGATCGCCTTCCGTGCGGGCCGCTGGAAGAACCTGGTGATGATCCTGGTGATCGCGCCGTTCTTCACCAGCTTCCTGATCCGCACCCTGGCGTGGAAGACGATCCTCGCCGACGGCGGGCCGGTCGTCGGCGCGCTCAACACGCTGCACGTCCTGGACATCACCGGCTGGCTCGGCTGGACGGCCGGCGACCGCGTGCTGGCCACCCCGATGGCGGTGGTGTGCGGTCTGACGTACAACTTCCTGCCGTTCATGATCCTGCCGCTGTACACCTCGCTGGAGCGGATCGACGGGCGGCTGCACGAGGCGGCCGGCGATCTGTACGCCAGGCCGTGGACCACCTTCCGCAAGGTCACCTTCCCGCTGTCGATGCCGGGCGTGGTCTCCGGCACGCTGCTGACCTTCATCCCGGCGGCCGGCGACTACGTCAACGCCGAACTCCTCGGCTCCACCGACACCCGCATGATCGGCAACGTCATCCAGACGCAGTTCCTGCGGATCCTGGACTACCCGACGGCCGCCGCGCTGTCCTTCATCCTCATGGCCGGGATCCTGCTCATGGTCACGGTCTACATCCGCAGGTCCGGGACGGAGGATCTGGTCTAAATGCCCTTCGTCAACTTCCTCAAGCGCAATCTCGTCGTCCTCGCGGGACTCGTGACGCTCGCCTATCTGCTGCTGCCGAACATCGTCGTCACGGTGTTCTCCTTCAACCAGCCCAAGGGCCGCTTCAACTACGAGTGGCAGCAGTTCTCCACGGACGCCTGGAAGGACCCGTGCGGCGTCGCCGACATGTGCGGCTCGCTCTCGCTCAGCCTCCAGATCGCGTTCTGGGCGACGCTCGGCGCCACCGTCCTCGGCACGATGATCGCCTTCGCCCTGGTCCGCTACCGCTTCCGGGCGCGCGGCACGGTCAACTCGCTGATCTTCCTGCCGATGGCGATGCCCGAGGTCGTCATGGCGGCCAGCCTGCTCACCCTGTTCCTCAACATGGGCGCGCAGCTCGGCTTCTGGACGATCCTCATCGCCCACATCATGTTCTGCCTCAGCTTCGTCGTCACCGCCGTCAAGGCCCGTGTGATGTCGATGGACCCGCGCCTGGAGCAGGCCGCCCAGGACCTCTACGCCGGACCGGTGCAGACGTTCCTGCGTGTCACCCTGCCCATCGCGGCCCCCGGAATCGCCGCGGGCGCGCTGCTCGCCTTCGCGCTCTCCTTCGACGATTTCATCATCACCAACTTCAACGCCGGTTCGACCGTCACGTTCCCCATGTTCGTGTGGGGTTCGGCCCAGCGCGGCACACCGGTCCAGATCAACGTGATCGGCACGGCCATGTTCCTCATCGCCGTCCTGCTCGTCCTGACGTCGATGGTCATCGGGAACCGCCGCAACAAACAAAAGGCATAAGCCCCCGTAGGGAGTTGAAATCATGGCCCCGAGCGCCATGAGTCGTGACAACCGATGGACGCAAGCACTCTCTGACGCCCAGCCGGTCCCGTACTGGCTGGACGACCCCGGCAGGCCCCGCCCCGAACCCGCCCTCACCGCCGCCGAGACCTGCGATCTGCTCGTCGTCGGCGGCGGCTACAGCGGACTGTGGACCGCGCTCCTCGCCAAGGAGCGCGACCCGCGGCGGGACGTGGTCCTGCTGGAGGGCCGCGAGGTGGGCTGGGCCGCCTCGGGCCGCAACGGCGGCTTCTGCGCCGCCTCCCTCACCCATGGCCTGCCCAACGGCCTGACCCGCTGGCCGGACGAGATCCACAAGCTGGAGGAGCTGGGCGCCCGCAACCTCGACGAGATCGAGCAGGCGGTCGCCCGCCACTCCCTCGACTGCGACTTCGAACGCACCGGCGAGATCGACGTCGCGACCGAGCCGTACCAGGCGGCCGAACTGCGCGAGTGGTACGAGGAGATGCGGCGCCACGGCCTCGCCGACGGCGTCGAGTACCTGGACGCCGACGAGGTCCGCGAGCAGGTGAACTCACCGACCTTCCGGGCCGGCCTGTACGACCGCCGCGGGGTGGCCATGCTGAACCCGGCCAAGCTGGTCTGGGGCCTGAAGCGGGCCTGCCTCGCCCTCGGCGTCCGCGTCTACGAGCACACCCCCGCCCTGACGCTGAAGCCGTACGGCGCCGGCATGGCCGTACGCACCCCGTACGGGCGGGTCCGCGCCCGGCAGGTGGCGCTCGGCACGAACATCTTCCCGAACCTCGTCCGGCGGGTCCGCGCCTACACGGTTCCGGTCTACGACTACGCGCTGATGACCGAGCCGCTCACGGACGAGCAGCTGAAGTCGGTCGGCTGGCAGAACCGGCAGGGCCTCGGGGACTCGGCCAACCAGTTCCACTACTTCCGGCTCTCCGCCGACAACCGCATCCTGTGGGGCGGCTACGACGCGATCTACCCGTACGGCGGCCGGGTGCGCGCCGAGTACGACGACCGCCCGGAGACCTACGCCAAGCTCGCCGGGCACTTCTTCACCTGCTTCCCACAGCTGGAGGGCGTCCGCTTCACGCACGCCTGGGGCGGCGCGATCGACACCTGCTCCCGCTTCTCGGCGTTCTTCGGCACCGCCCACCAGGGCCGGGTGGCGTACGCGGCCGGGTTCACCGGCCTCGGCGTCGGCGCGACCCGGTTCGGCGCGGACGTGATGCTGGACCTGCTGGCGGGGGAGCGGACCGAGCGCACCGAGCTGGAGATGGTCCGCAAGAAGCCGCTGCCGTTCCCGCCGGAGCCGTTCGCCTGGACCGGCATCGCGCTCACCAAGTGGTCGCTGGCCCGCGCGGACGCGCACGGCGGGCGGCGCAACCTGTGGCTGCGCACGATGGACCGGCTGGGCCTGGGCTTCGACAGCTGAGCCGGCGCCCGGCCCGGCTGTGTGACGTGCCTCACTCGAAAGAGGCGGCGCAACCCGCGTAATGCTCCCGGGGAGACCTCCCTCTCTTCCTTCCGACGCGACCGCGTCCACGGAAGAGAACGGGAGGTCTTCTCATGGCTGCGGCAAAGACGGCGGTGGAGTGGCTGGCATCCGTCGCACCGGACCCCGAGGCCTGCCGCTGGGAGTGGGAGCGCAACCCCCTCGGGGTCGCCCTGCTGCCCGCGGGCAGGGCCTGGGACGTGCTCATCCTGCCGGGCGACCTCGGCTATCCCACGCTCGACGTCCTCACCCGCATCCTCGACCGGCCCGGTCCGGTGCTGGTCGACTTCGGCGACAACCGCATGGGCTTCTTCGTCCCGCCGGGCACGGCGGCCCGCTGGCTCGGCACGGGCATCCGCACGGCCGGTCCCGGCACCTGGATCGTGGTGCCGTACCCCGGCCGGATGACCGGCAGCGTCCGCTGGCTCGTCACGCCGGACGGGTCGGGCACGCTGACCGATCCGGCGCTGCTGGAACTGGCGATGCACGAGGCGGCGGCGGGCCTGGCGAGGGAGGAGGACGACTGACCCTCCGGTACGGGAGGGCTTGACAAGAGAATTGGTCTGGACCAAGTTGGGCGCGCTCCACCCTTCCGAATTCCCCCGCGCCCGGAGGCAGTTGTGGACCGCTCCAGACCCTTGCTCGCCCTCCTCACGGCCACGGCCCTCGCCGTGCCCGCCCTCACCGCGCTCTCGTCGGCCGCCCGTGCGGCCGACGCGGACCAACTCCGCAACGGCGGCTTCGAGGCGGGCCTCGACGGCTGGTCCTGCGCGGCGAACAGCGGTGCGACGGTCAGCAGTCCGGTGCACAGCGGCAGTGCGGCGCTGCGGGCCACCCCGGCCGGCAGCGACAACGCCCAGTGCGCGCAGACCGTGACCGTGCAGCCGAACGCCCAGTACACCCTGACCGGCCACGTCCGCGGCTCCTACGTCTACCTCGGGGCGAGCGGCACCGGCACCACCGACGTCTCCACCTGGACCCAGTCCGCCCCCGACTGGCAGCAGCTGACCACCACCTTCCGCACCGGCCCGGCCACCACCAAGGTCACCGTCTACACGCACGGCTGGTACGGCACCGGCGCCTACTACGCCGACGACCTCGCCCTCACCGGCCCCGGCGGCGGCTCCACCACCCAGCCGCCCGCCGCCCCGACCGGCCTCGCGGCCACCACCGTGACCTCGGCGAGCGTGACCCTGTCCTGGACGCCGGTGGCGGGCGCGACGTCGTACGCCGTGTACCGCGACGGCACGCGCGCGCAGACCACGTCCGCCACCTCGGCCACGGTGTCCGGCCTGTCGCCCTCGACCGCGTACGCCTTCCAGGTCGGTGCGCTCAACGGCGCGGGCGAGTCCCCCCGCTCGGCGACGGTCACGGCGACGACCACCGCCGGCACCGGCGGCGGCACCCCCGGCCTCCCGCCGCACGCCCTGGTCGGCTACCTCCACGCGAGCTTCGCCAACGGCGCCGGCTACACCCGCCTCGCCGACGTCCCCGACAGCTGGGACGTCATCGACCTGGCCTTCGGCGAGCCGACCTCCACCACCTCCGGCGACATCCGCTTCACCCGCTGCCCGGTCACCGAGTGCCCGAACGCCGAGAGCGACGCCGACTTCAAGGCCGCGATCAAGGCCAAGCAGGCGGCCGGCAAGAAGGTCCTGATCTCCATCGGCGGCCAGAACGGCCAGGTCCAGCTCACCACGACCGCCGCCCGGGACGCCTTCGTCTCCTCCGTCTCGAAGATCATCGACGAGTACGGCCTGGACGGCCTCGACATCGACTTCGAGGGCCACTCGCTGTCCCTGAACGCCGACGACACCGACTTCCGCAACCCGAAGACCCCGGTGATCGTCAACCTGATCTCCGCGGTGAAGACCCTGAAGGCCAGGTACGGCGCGAAGTTCGTCCTCACCATGGCCCCGGAGACCTTCTTCGTGCAGATGGGCTACCAGTACTACGGCACCGGCAAGTGGGGCGGCCAGGACCCGCGCTGCGGCGCCTACCTGCCCGTCATCCACGCCCTGCGCGACGACCTCACCCTGCTGCACGTCCAGGACTACAACTCCGGCCCGATCATGGGCCTGGACAACCAGTACCACTCCATGGGCGGCGCCGACTTCCACATCGCCATGACGGACATGCTGCTCACCGGCTTCCCGGTGGCCGGCGACCCCAACAACGTCTTCCCGCCACTGCGTCCCGACCAGGTCGCGATCGGCATGCCGGCGTCGACGAACGCGGGCAACGGCTACGTCGCCCCCGCCGAGGTCACCAGGACCCTCGACTGCCTGACGAAGAAGACCAACTGCGGCTCGTACCCGACGCACGGCACCTGGCCGGCCCTGCGCGGCCTGATGACGTGGTCGATCAACTGGGACCGGTTCGGGAGCTGGCAGTTCCAGCGGACGTTCGACGGTTACTTCGGCTGAGCACCAGCCACAGCAGCGTCAGCAGGACCGAGCACAGGCACCAGCTCGCGACGACGTCCAGCGGCCAGTGGTAGCCCCGGCGGACCAGGCCGTACGACACGCCGAAGACCAGGACGACGCACGCGAGCTGGAGCACCCGCCGGGCCACCGGCGACGCGACGGAGGGGAGGAGGAGCAGCAGGGCGCCGCCGTACGCCACGCAGGCCGTCGCGGTGTGCCCGGAGGGGAAGTAGCCGGTGCCCGGTGGCACCACGACCGGTGGGCCGGGGCGGTCGGTCCACTCCTTCAGCGGCACGACCAGCGCCGGCACCAGGACCATGGCGAGGCCCGCGGCGAGCGGCGGCAGCCACCAGCGGTCCTGCCCGGCGGCGCGGCCGCGCCAGGCGGCGAACGCGGCGACGAGGGCCAGGACCGGCACCGCCACCTGCACGTTCCCGAGGTCGGCGAGCAGCTCGGAGAAGCGGTCGGGCTGGATCAGGACCCGGCTCAGGCGCCGGTCCGGCCCGAGCAGCGGGCCGTCGGCCAGAACCTGCCAGGTCATCAGCGCGAAGAGGACGGCCGGAAGGCCGAGCAGAAGAGTGAGCCGGAAGGAGGTCGGCCGCCCCGGAACAGGGGGGGAGGTTCCGGGGCGGCCGTCCGGACCGGAACGCCGCGCGCCCCGGGGGGTTTGGGGCGGGCGACCGTCCGATCGGTGAGGAGATCCGGAGCCGGAGGCCCCGGTGGTGTGCGCGAGGGCACGACCAGGTCGAAGCTGGGGAGGCCCCGGCCTGGCATCGCCCACAGTCCCCTGTGGGCGGGGTGTATCTCTCATCTGGGTAGAACCTACGGCAGGGGGTGCGGGTGCGACAGCCGGATCCGGCTCCTGCCATCCACCTCGCACACGTTCTTCACACGCTCTGCCTCAGGTACCCCCTTCGTGGACCTCAGATGCGGGCGAAGGCCTGCTCGATGATGTCGAGGCCCTCGTTCAGCAGGTCCTCGCCGATCACCAGCGGCGGCAGGAAGCGCAGCACATTGCCGTAGGTGCCGCAGGTCAGGACCAGCAGGCCCTCCTGGTGGCAGGCCTTGGCGAGCGCGGCCGTCGCCTCCGGGTTCGGCTCCTTGGTGGCGCGGTCCTTCACCAGCTCGATCGCGATCATCGCGCCGCGGCCGCGGACGTCACCGATGATGTCGAACTTCTCCGCCATGGCACCGAGGCGGGCCTTCATGACCGCCTCGATGTTCTTCGCCTTGGCGTTGAGGTCCAGCTCCTTCATCGTCTCGATGGCGCCGAGCGCACCGGCGCAGGCCACCGGGTTGCCGCCGTAGGTGCCGCCCAGGCCGCCCGCGTGCGCGGCGTCCATGATCTCGGCACGGCCGGTGACGGCGGCGAGCGGCAGACCGCCCGCGATGCCCTTCGCCGTGGTGATCAGGTCCGGGACGATGCCCTCGTCCTCGCAGGCGAACCACTGGCCGGTACGGCAGAAGCCGGACTGGATCTCGTCGGCGACGAAGACGATGCCGTTGTCGTTGGCGAACTTCACGATCGCCGGCAGGAAGCCCTTGGCCGGCTCGATGAAGCCGCCCTCACCGAGCACCGGCTCGATGATGATCGCGGCCACGTTCTCCGCGCCGACCTGCTTGGTGATCTGGTCGATGGCCTGCTTGGCGGCCTCGGGGCCCGCGTTCTCCGGGCCGGTCGGCCAGCGGTAGCCGTAGGCCACCGGCACGCGGTACACCTCGGGCGCGAACGGGCCGAAGCCGTGCTTGTACGGCATGTTCTTCGCCGTCAGCGCCATCGTGAGGTTGGTGCGGCCGTGGTAGCCGTGGTCGAAGACCACGACGGCCTGGCGCTTGGTGTACGCGCGGGCGATCTTCACCGCGTTCTCGACGGCCTCGGCGCCGGAGTTGAACAGGGCGGACTTCTTGGCGTGGTCACCCGGGGTCAGCTCGGCGAGCGCCTCGGCGACCTCCACGTAGCCCTCGTACGGCGTGACCATGAAACAGGTGTGGGTGAAGTCGGCGAGCTGCGCGGAGGCGCGGCGTACGACGGCCTCGGCGGAGGCGCCCACGGAGGTGACCGCGATGCCGGAGCCGAAGTCGATCAGCCGGTTGCCGTCGACGTCCTCGATGATGCCGCCGCCCGCGCGCGCCGTGAACACCGGCAGCACGGAGCCCACGCCCGCGGCGACCGCGGCGGTACGGCGGGCCTGAAGCTCCTGCGACTTCGGGCCGGGAATGGCGGTGACGACGCGGCGCTCCTGCGGAAGTGCGGTCATGCGGGGCTCCTGGATGGTACGGAGGGGTGAGACGGATGGCGTTTTACGGACTCTTGCCTTCTTTTCCGCAGGTTAAGACGGGGAGAGGGGGGTGGGCATGCTCCATGTGGGCGTTGTCGGCGCGTGTCGTTGTCCGCGATGGACATAGAAGGGGGAGGCAGGAGGGGAGCAGCCGATACGGGCCCGTCCCGGGAGGTTCCCGGACGCCCGGCCGCGTAAGCGGTGAACTCCCCTTGCCGGGGCGTTAGATTGGCTCGCTGACGGTGGACGGAACGGCTGGTCAGGGGGCACACGCGATGGACAGCGACGGGACGCACGAGGCGCGGGGCACGCGGGCGAACCCGGTGCCGCGTCCGGCGGCACCCCCGGAGGGCCCCGCCGTGCCCCCGATGCCCACGGCCCCGCCCGGAGCGCCGCCCCGGCCGGACGGCTCGGCGTTCCTGGCCTGGCTGCGGACGCCCCGGCCGAAGGCGGCGCCGGGGGTGTGGCGGTTCGGGCACGTGCCGCGGCCCGAGGAGGAACCCGAGGCGGTGCCCGCCCGCCAGCTGATCAGCGGCGCGGTGATCGCCTTCCTCGTCGGCTGGCTCATCTGGTCCCTGCTGTGGAACGGCTACCTCGGCGGCTGGTGGCTGCTGCCGCTGTACGCGATGATCCCGGACTCCTGGGCCCAGCCGCACAGCTTCGGCGCGGTCGTGGTCGTCTACGCCTACTACCTGCTCATCGCGCTGGTCATCCTGGTCGGCGTCGGCCGGCTCGGCCGCTGGGGCGAGCTGTGGCGCCGCTACGGCCCGCCCGCCTGGCGCCGCTCCGCCCCGCCGAGCCGCCCGCCCGCCCCCGAGGAGGACCCCGCCGAGTGGCCCCAGCTGCGGGCCGCCGGCGCCGTCGACGCCGCCGAACGGCTCGCCGCCGAGGCGCGCGCCGGGCTGATGCGGGACGTCGACCACGCCCGGATCGCCCGCGCCTGGCAGGGCGTGCGCAGCGGCCGGCACAGCCTCACCGCCTTCACCGGCGCGGTGCTCAGCGAGGGCGCCGCCGCCTGCCTGCACCCGTCCGGCGCCCGCGACCTGCCCGCCCGGCAGGCCCGGCACGACCTGCTCACCGGCCAGGTCCGGCTCGGCACCACCGCCGACGACCCCCGCAACCCCTACGCCTACCGCGGCGCCGGCCTCGCCCTCGGCCCCGACCTGCTCGGCACCTCCCTGCTGGCCGTCGGCCCGGCCGGCTCCGGCAAGACCGGCAGCGTGGTGCGGCCGCTCGCCGAGTCGCTGTGCCTGCACGCGCTCGCCGGGCGCGCCGCGGTCGTCGTGGTCGGCGCGGCGGGCGCCGGACTCGGCCCGGCCGACGCCTACGACGTCGTCGTCCGCATCGGCAACCCGGAGTCGGTGTACGACCTCGACCTGTACGGCGGGACCACCGACCCGGACGAGGCGGCGGCCGTGCTCGCCGAGGCGCTCGTCGGGGACCTCGCCGATCCGCACCCCGGCAGCGACAGCCGGCGCTCCACCACCGTGCTGGCGCAGCTGCTGGGCCCGTTCCGGGCCGTCCACGGGCGCTTCCCGTCCGTACCGGAGCTGCGGCAGCTGCTCGACGGAGCACCCGGGCCGCTCGCCGAGCTGCGCAAGGGGCTCCAGGCGAGCGGGCACGCGTCGCTGCTGCGCGAGCTGGACGCCCGCGAGCGGCAGCTGGCCCACCCGGGCGACGTCGCCGGGGTGCTCGCCGACCGGATCGCGCTGCTCGACCGCCCCGCCTTCGCCGGGTTCTTCGACACCTCGGGCAGCTCACGGCCGTTCTCGCTCAAGGCCCTCGACCACCCGGTCCGGGTCCGTATCGACCTGCCCCAGCGCGGGCACGCCGACGCCTCCCGCATCCTGTCCCGGCTGGTCCTCGCCCAGTTCACGGCGAGCGTGACGGTACGGGAGGACCGCTCGCTCTTCGCCTGCCTGGTACTGGACGACGCGACCGGGGTCGTCACCCCGGAGGCGGTGCGCGGCATCCAGCGGCTGCGGTCGGCCGGCGCCGGTGCCGTGCTCACCCTGCGCACACTGGACGACGTACCGCGTCCGCTGCGCGGGCCGCTGCTCGGGGCCACCGGGTGCCGGGTCGCGCTGTCCGGGCTCACCCCGTGGGACGGGCAGGACTTCGCCGAGGTGTGGGGCAAGGAGTGGACCGAGGCCCGGGACGTCACCGACCGGCAGATCATCGCCGAGACCCCGGCCGGGAAGGCCGTGCACATGCTGCGCCGGGTGATCACCGGCAAGGCGCCCACCGCCCGCGCCGTCACCGTCCGCCAGGTCGAGCGGGAACGCTGGTCCGCCTCCGAGCTGGCGCACGCGGTGCCGCCGGGGCACGCCGTGCTGTCCCTGACCGACGTCAACGGGGAGCACGCGCCGCCGCTCCTGGTGGACCTGCGCGGGTGACGGGATCCGGCCACAGTACGCACACATGGGGTCGTACGGTGAGGCAGAATCGCCATAGGTCGTTCATACGTGACGGCCAAAAGATCACAGAGATCTCACCTACTTGAAGGCCTCATGCCCCCCACCCTCGCCTCCCTCGTCCACCACTCCGCGCTCAAGCTGACCGTGCGGGCGGGGGAGGACCGTCTGGACGTGCCCGTGCGGTGGGCCCATGTGAGCGAACTCGCCGACCCCGTCCCCTACATGGAGGGCGGCGAGCTGCTGCTGATCACCGCGCTGAAGCTGGACGCCGAGGACCCCGAGGCGATGCGCCGCTATGTGAAGCGGCTCGCCGGCGCGGGGGTGGTCGGGCTGGGCTTCGCCGTCGGCGTCAACTACGAGGAGATCCCCGCCCCGCTCGTCGAGGCCTGCGCCGAGGAGGGGCTGCCGCTGCTGGAGGTGCCCCGCCGCACCCCGTTCCTCGCCATCAGCAAGGCCGTCTCCGCGGCCATCGCCGCCGACCAGTACCGGGCCGTCACCGCCGGGTTCGCCGCCCAGCGCGAGCTGACCAAACAGGCCCTGAACGCCGGGCCCGAGGGGCTGCTCGGCGCGCTCGCCGCGCAGGTCGACGGCTGGGCGGCGCTCTACGACGCCTCCGGTGCCGTCGTCGCCACCGCGCCCGAGTGGGCCGGCCGCCGGGCCGCGCGGCTCACCGCCGACGTGGAACGGCTGCGCGAGCGGCCCGCGCCCGCCTCCTCCGTGGTCGGCGGCCCCGACCACGAGGACCGCGTCGAGCTGCACTCCCTCGGCACCGGGCGCCGCCCGCGCGCCGCGCTCGCCGTCGGCACCGCCGCCGCCCTCGGCACCGCCGAGCGCTACGCCGTGCACTCCGCGATCGCCCTGCTCACCCTCACCACCGAGCGCTCCCGCTCGCTGCACGCCGCCGAGCAGCGCATCGGCGCGGCCGTGCTGCGCATGCTGCTCGCCGGGGAGCCCGACCACGCCCGCGCGGTCGCCGGGGACCTGTACGGCGGGCTGCTGGACGCGCCCTTCCGGCTGATCGTCGCCGAGTCCGCGTCCGCGTCGGCCGCCCGGGCCCACGCCGACGCGCACGCCCGCGTGACCGGCACCAAGCCGCCGTCGGCCACCGGCGCGACCGCCCCCGGGGCGTCCGGGGACCCGCTCGGCGGGCTCGCCGAGAGCGTGGAGGCCGCCGCCGCCCGCGCCGGCGAGGCCGTCCTCGTCGTACCCGAGGGGGAACGGCTCGTCGTGCTCGCCGCCGACGAGGGCGCCGCCGTGGCCGCCTGCACCGAGTACGCGGCGGCGCTGGAGGCCGCCCGGGCCGTCGAGACCCGCGACCAGGGCGCCGCCGACGAGGACGAACTCGTCGTCGGCCTGTCCGCGCCCGCCGGGCCGATCGCCGCGTCCGCCGCGTACAAGCAGGCCGAACAGGCCCTGTCGGTGGCGCGGCGGCGGGGCCGGGTGTGCGTGGAGCACGAGCAGCTGGCCGCCGGGTCCGTGCTGCCGCTGCTCGCCGACGACGCGGTGAAGGCCTTCGCGGACGGCCTGCTGCGGGCGCTGCACGAACACGACGCCACCGGCCGCGGCGACCTCGTCGCCTCCCTGCGGGCCTGGCTGTCGCGGCACGGCCAGTGGGACGCGGCCGCCGCCGACCTCGGCGTCCACCGGCACACCCTGCGCTACCGGATGCGCCGCGTGGAGGAGATCCTCGGCCGCTCCCTGGACGACCCCGACGTGCGGATGGAGCTGTGGCTGGCGCTGAAGGCGACGGCGGGGGAGCAGTAGGTGGCGTGGGGGAGCGGTACGTGACGCGGGGGAGCGGTACGTGACTCAGGGGGCGGTGCCGTTTCTGATGGCGGTCGCGGACGTCTTCCCGCTGCGTCAGGGGCGGCTGGTCATGGCGGCGGGGCGGATCGAGCGGGGTGCCGTCCGCACAGGCGACGCGGTGGAGATCGTCGGCTCCGGCGCCGGCGGCACCGCCATCGTGACCGGCATCGACGCACACGGGGCCGGCGTCCCCGAGGCGTGCGCCGGCCGCACCGTCGGGCTGCTGCTGCCCGGCGCGACGGCGGTCCGCCGCGGGCACGTCCTCGCGGCGCCCGGCACGATCGGCGCCTGCGCCGAGTTCACGGCGGAGATCGACCTGCTGTCCGAGGACGAGGGAGGCGCCGACGTGCGCTCCGGCGAGACACTGGTCCTCCACGTGCGCACCGACGTCGTGCCCGGCACCGTGCACCTACTCTCCGGCCCCGATGTCCTGCCGCCCCTGCACCGGGCCACCGTCCGGATCGCGCTCGGCCACCCCGCGCCCCTGGAACCCGGCCACCGCTTCGCGTTCCGCCACCACGGCCGGGCCGCCGGCACCGGCACCGTGCTGCGGCTGGGGT
Organism: Streptomyces griseosporeus; assembly: GCF_014656055.1. GTDB lineage: Bacteria > Actinomycetota > Actinomycetes > Streptomycetales > Streptomycetaceae > Streptomyces > Streptomyces griseosporeus. Next base: position 74,201 of record NZ_BNBR01000003.1, on the reverse strand, counting down.
CCTGAGCCGCGCGTCCTGAGCCGCGACCCTGAGCCGCGCGTCCGGAGCCGCGACCCTGAGCCGCGCGTCCTGAGCCGCGGGGACGAACCCGACGGGCCAATCCGTAGTACCCCCACCCCTCCACCACTACGTTTCGGACAAGCCCCCGACCGCCCGCGCGCCCCTACCGTGGACCACGTCAGCCAAGAACACCCCCAACGCGGAAGGGCCGGGACTCGCACATGACTTCCACCCACGCCTTCTGGCTCGCCGGCCGCCAGGCCACCGGCGAGGACACCTTCGACGTCACCTCGCCGTGGGACGGCCGGCTCGTCGGCACGGTCGCCGTGCCCACCGAGGCGCAGGTCGAGGAGGCCGTGGCCGCCGCGTACGCCGTGCGGGACGAGTTCGCCGCCACCCCGGCGCACGTGCGCGCCGCCGCCCTGGACCACGTCAGCAGGCGCCTCGCCGAGCGCACCGAGGAGATCGCCCAGCTGATCTCCGCCGAGAACGGCAAGCCGATCAAGTGGGCGCGTGGCGAGGTCGGCCGCGCGGTGTCCGTGTTCCGCTTCGCGGCCGAGGAGGCCCGCCGCTTCAACGGCGGCGACGGCCAGCGCCTGGACACCGACGCCGGCGGCCAGGGCCGCCTGGCGATCACCCGCCGCTTCCCCAAGGGGGTCGTGCTCGGCATCGCGCCGTTCAACTTCCCGCTGAACCTGTGCGCGCACAAGGTCGCCCCGGCCATCGCGGCCGGCGCCCCGATCATCCTCAAGCCGGCCCCGGCCACCCCGCTCTCCGGCCTGATCCTCGGCGAGCTGCTGGCCGAGACCGACCTGCCGGCCGGCTCCTGGTCGATCCTCACCGTGCCGAACGACCGCATGCCCGCCCTGGTCCAGGACGAGCGGCTGCCGGTCATCTCCTTCACCGGCTCCGACAAGGTCGGCTACGCGATCATGGACTCGGTGCCGCGCAAGCACTGCACGCTGGAGCTGGGCGGCAACGGCGCGGCCGTCGTGCTGGCCGACTGGGCGAGCGACGAGGACCTGGACTGGGCCGCCACCCGCATCGCGACGTTCTCCAACTACCAGGGCGGCCAGTCCTGCATCTCCGTGCAGCGCGTGATCGCCGACGCGTCGGTGTACGACCGCCTGCTGCCGCGCATCGTGGCCGCCGTCGAGGCCCAGGTCACCGGCGACCCCTCCGACGACAAGGTGGACGTCGGCCCGCTGGTCAGCGAGGACGCCGCCAAGCGCGTCGAGAGCTGGGTGGACGAGGCCGTCACGGCCGGCGCGAAGCTGCTCGCGGGCGGCAAGCGGGACGGCGCCTCCTACGCCCCGACCGTCCTCGCCGAGGTCCCGGCCGACGTCACCATCGCCTGCGAGGAGGTCTTCGGGCCGGTCCTCACCGTGCAGAAGGTGGACGGCGAGGCCGAGGCGTTCGCCGCGGTCAACAGCTCCAAGTTCGGCCTCCAGGCGGGCGTCTTCACGCACGACCTGCAGACCGCCTTCCGCGCCCACCGCGCCCTGGAGGTCGGCGGCGTGGTCATCGGCGACGTCCCCTCCTACCGCGCCGACCAGATGCCGTACGGCGGCGTCAAGCAGTCCGGCGTGGGCCGCGAGGGCGTGCGGTTCGCGATGGAGGACTACACCTACGAGCGCGTCCTCGTGCTCACCGGTCTCGCCCTCTGAGCCGACCACCCCTCAGCCCGACGGCCTGAGCCCACTGTGCGGGGGCTCAGGCCGTCGTCATGCCCGGTCGCCGCACCGCGCCGGGTCCCCGGGTCTGCGGCGAGGGTTCCACGCGGCCCCGCGGCGACGGTTCCCGCCGTCACCCACCCGCGCGGTAACCGGCCCCCAGGTGTAGCCCGCCGGGGCGAAAGCGGGGAAGCGGGCGCCTGCCCAAGGGCCTCATGCGGTCACACCTCTTCCGGGCGCCGTGCGCCGGCGCCCCCGCACCGCACGAAAAGAGGTCCGCATGCCCCGACCGTCCCGCCTGGCCGCTGCCGTCACGGCCGCTCTCGCCCTGAGCCTGCTCGCCGCGGCTCCCGCGGTGAGCGACCAGGACGCACCGCTGCAGGCGCGCATCATCGCCCACTTCGACCTGGCCGCGGGCCAGACCCCGGAGAACATCGCCCTGGAGCCCGACGGCTCCGCCGACCTGACCTTCGCCTTCGCCCGCCAGGTCGCGCGCGTCACCCTGCGCGGCGACACCCGCGTCCTGGCCACCCTGCCGGCCGTGGCGAACCCGAACACGCCCCTGCTGCACAACGCGCTCGTGCTCGGCATCGCCCGCGCCCACGACGGCACCCTCTACGTCAACTACGCCACCGGCACGAGCCTGACCGGCGTCTGGCGCCTCGCCCCCGACGGCAGCGCGCCCGTGCAGATCGCGCACCTGCCGGCGAACGGCCTGCCCAACGGCCTCGCCCTGGACGAGCGCCGGGGCGTGCTGTACGCCGCCGACTCGGTGCGCGGAACCGTCTGGCGCGTCCCGCAGCAGGGCGGCACGCCCACCGCCTGGGCCACCGGCACCCCGCTCAGGCCGCTGCCCGCCCCGCCCGCGAGCGGCTTCGGCGCCAACGGCATCAAGGTCCACCACGACGCCGTATGGGTGTCCAACACCGACCGCGGCACGCTGCTGCGCATCCCCGTGCGCGCCGACGGGTCCGCCGGCGCGATCGAGACCCGGGCGACCGGGCTCGGCGCGATCGACGACTTCGCCTTCGCCGGCCACCACTCGGACACCGTGTTCGCCGCCCTGATCCAGGCCAACCAGGTCGTGCGGATCCGCCCGGACGGCGACCGCTCCGTCGTGCTGACCCGTGAGGACGGGCTGTCCAACCCGACCTCCGTGGCCGTGCGCGGCCGGTCCGTGTACGTGCCGAGCGCGGCGTACTTCACGCAGCAGGACCCCAACCTGCTCCTCGCGCACCTGCGCGGCCACTTCCCCCGGCTGCCCGGCTGATCCCGCCGTACGGCGCGGGCCCGGCACCGGAGCGCTCCGGTGCCGGGCACCTTGCCGTGCCGGCCTGCTTCCGGACCCTCAACCGGAGAAGCCGACGTGCGCGAGCCGCAGCGGGCCGCGCAGTCTGAGGCGGACGTCGTGCACGCCCTCGGCGGAGAAGGCGGCGGTGACCGCCGTGTAGTCGTACACCCCGCCCCGCCGGTCGCAGGTGAGGACCGCGAGCGCCGGGCCGCCGTCCAGGGCCACCTCGACCGTGCCCTCGCCCGCGACCTCGGCCCGCACTTCGCTCAAGCCGGTGCCGAAGTCGCAGGCCCGGTAGACCAGTTCGGCCGTGCCGTCCGCCGCCGGTGTCACCGCGTCGCCGGCGGTCCTCGTCCGGTCGACGATCTCGGTGCCGCTCTGCTCGTCGAAGGCGGCCGCGTCCAGGCCCCGCTCGCGCACCGGGCGGGGCGCGCCCGGCTCGCCGGCCGGCGTCACGGTCGTCCGCAGCCGTACGTCCTCGCTGGAGGCGCCGGCCAGCAGCTCGTACGGCCCCGGCTCCAGCCGCCACCGGTTCTGCGCCACGTCCCAGAACTCCAGCGTGGACAGCGGCACTTCGAAGGTCAGCCGCTCCGTCGCGCCCGGGGCCAGCGTCACCCGCCGGTGCGCCAGCAGCTCGCGGCGCGGGCGCGGCACCGACGGGTCGGCGGCACGGCCGTAGAGCTGGGCCACCTCGTCGGCGGCGACCCGCCCGGTGTTGGTGACGGAGAAGGAGACGCGCAGCGCGTCGTCCCCGGCCCGCACCTCCAGATCCGTGTAGCCGAAGCTCGTGTACGACAGGCCGTGGCCGAACGGGAACAGCGGCCGCCCCTCGAAGTAGAGGTACGTCTGCCGGGCGCCGATCACGTCGTAGTCCAGCAGGTCGGGCAGGTCCGCGTCGTCGGCGTACCAGGTCTGCGGCAGCCGTCCGGCGGGGGAGACGTCACCGGCCAGCACCCGGGCCAGCGCGGTGCCCGCCGCCTGGCCGCCGTGGGCCGTCCACAGCACGGCCGCGCAGCGGGACGCCTCGACCGCGTACGGGTAGGCCGACACCAGGGTCAGCACGGTCCGCTCGTTCGCCGTGCGGGCCGCGCGCAGCAGCCGCTCCTGATGGGCCGGAAGCCGCAGCGTCGTACGGTCCTCGGTCTCCCGGCCGTTGATGTGCGGGTCGTTGCCCGCGACCACCACGACCACGTCAGCACGGGCCGCGACGCGCGCCACCGCGTCCTCGCCGCGCTCGGACACCACCACCGTGAAGACCTCCGGCTCGTCGTCGTCCGACGCGGCAACCTTCACGCCGTCGGCGGCGACACAGACAGGGCGACCCGTTCCGAGGTGCTTCAGGAGGTGACCGTTCCGGTGGGGTTCCAGGCGGAACGTCTCCTGCACGACCCAGCCGCCCGGCTGATCGGCGGAGGCGCGGACGTAGCCGTCCTCCGCGACCGACAGATAGCGGCCGTCGGGCGCGCGCAGCGTCAGCACGTCCCCGCCCCAGTCGGCCAGCGCCAGCTCGCTGCCGGTCGCGTCCGCGGTCAGCGGCGGCAGGTCGGTGCGGCCCGCGAGCAGCGCCGGGTCCAGCGCGCCCTCGGCACCCCGGGCCTCGTCGGGGGCGTCCGGCGCGTCCGGAACCCGCAGGAACGCGCCCGCCGACGTGCGCAGCCGAATCCGGTCCACGCCCTCCGCGAACTCCACGCGCTCCGCGCCGAACCGCTCGTACAGGCCCTCCAGCGGGGTGGAGCGGTGCAGCAGCGTGCCGCTGTACCAGTCGAGCTTGCACTCGTCGGCGAGCAGCCCGACCACCGCGATCCGGGTGTCCGGCGCGAGCGGCAGCACGCCGTCGTTGCGCAGCAGCACGATCGCCTGCTCGGCCGCCTCCCGCGCGAGCGCCCGGTGGTCCGGGGTGTCGAAGGCTCCCGGCTCGTCCCACCCGTCGAACTCGCCGAGCCGGAACCGCACCGACAGCTGGCGGCGGACCGCGGTGTCGATGTCGGCCTCCGTCAGCAGCCCCCGGTCGTAGGCCCCCTTCACCCGGGCGGTGATCCGCGCGGGGTCGGAGCCGTGGTCGGTGAAGCTGTCCACGCCGGCCCTGAGCGCCGCGGCCGTCGCCTCCTCGTGGGTGTCGAAGTAGTGCTCGGAGTCGACCAGGTTGGACGGCGCGCCCGCGTCCGAGCAGACCAGCAGCTCCTCCTCGGTCCAGGTGCGCAGCTGCTCCGCGAGGTACGGGGAGACGTGGTTGGGGCGGCCGTTGACCAGGTTGTACGCCGGCATCACCCCCGCCACCGCGCCCGCCTCCACCGTCTCGCGGAAGGCCCGCAGGTCGTACTCGTGCAGCACGCGCGGGCGCACCGAGCTGGACGTGGTGTCGCGGCGCGTCTCGTTGTTGTGCGCCAGCCAGTGCTTGAGCACCGGGGCGGTGCGCCAGTACACCGGGTGGTCGCCGCGCAGGCCGCGGGTGTACGCGGTGGCGATCGCCGACGTCAGCTTCGGGTCCTCGGAGTAGCCCTCCTCGTTACGGCCCCACAGCGGGTGGCGCAGCAGGTTCACCGTCGGCGACCAGACGTTGAGGCCGACCCGGTCGTCCCGGGCCCGCATCGCGCGGACCTCCTGGGACACCGCGTCGCCGACGCGCCGCACCAGCTCCGGGTTCCAGGTCGCGCCGAGCCCCACCGCCTGCGGGAACACCGTCGCCGGACCCATCCACGCCACCCCGTGCAGCGCCTCCTGGCCGGTGCGGAACGCGGCGATGCCCAGGCGCTCCACAGCGGGCACGAACTGGTGCAGGAAGGAGATCTTCTCATCGAGCGTCAGACGCCCCAGCAGATCGTCGATGCGCTTCCCGAGCGGCAGCTGCGGATCGCGAAACGGCAGGGCGGGCGCGGTCGGTGCGGTCACGTGGTGATCCCCTTTCGAAGCGCTTCGATGCTCAGTGCGCGGGCGGTCGGGTGTCAAGAGACCGCGTGGCAACACCTCCCTTTGCGGGCTGCAAAACGTCCGAGGAATGTTGGGAGCGGGCCTTGTGCGCCCCTCCCCTTTCACTTAACCTCGCAGCAACATCGAAGCGCTTCGACGCGTCAGCGCCGCCGCCGGGAGGCCGTGTCCGCCCCCGGCACACGTCGGAGGACCGCTTCCGCTCAGCCAGTCCCACCGGTTCCAGTGAAGACACCGCAGCCGACGGCCACCGCCGGGTGTCCTGGTGCGCCATGAAGGGTTGACGCAATGACGCCGAACGCCGCTTCCTCCTCCGCCCCGAGCCGGAGAAGCTTCCTCGCCTCCTCCGCGGTCGCCGCCGCAGCGGTGGCCGGAGGGATGCCGCTGCTCGCCGCCTGCGGTGGTTCGGACACGGGCTCGCGCGAGGGCACCACCTCGGGCAAGGACGCGAAGAAGCTGCTCCCGGCGTACGTGGCGAGCAACGTCGTGGCGCCGGACATCCCCGCGAGGAACGGCTCCGCGCTCGGCTTCACCGCCAAGCTCGACCTCGCCACCCTCAAGACGTCGGTGCCGAAGAAGCTCGGCAAGGGCGGCAAGGTCACCGTCATGTCGCCGTTCTGGGGCTCCCCGCCGAAGCAGGGCAACGCCTACTACCGGGCGATGAACGACCTGATCGGCGTCGACGTCGTCTGGCAGAACCAGGACGGCAACACCTACGACCAGAAGCTCGGCGCCGTCCTCGCCTCCAGCGACGTCCCGGACGTGGTGGTCGTCCCCGGCTGGAACATGGGCGGCAAGATACCCAGCGCCATCATCGGCAAGTTCGCCGACCTCGGGCCCTACCTCTCCGGCGACGCGGTCAAGGAGTACCCGAACCTCGCGGCGATCCCGACCGACGCCTGGCAGCGCTCCCTGTTCGGCGGCAAGCTGCGCGGCCTGCCCATGCCGACGCCGTCGGCCCCTTCCATGGTGCCGCTGTACCGGCAGGACATCTTCGCCAAGGAGGGCTACGAACTCCCCAAGTCCTGCGACGAGTTCATGGCCCTGGCCAAGGAGATCACCAACGCCAGGGCCAAGCGGTGGGCCTGCCTGGACATGAAGTGGACCGCCTTCCAGGCCTTCGGCGTGCTGTCGGGCAGCGAGAAGCCGCTCGGCTGGAACCTCGTGGACGGCAAGCTCGTCAACCGCATCGAGACCGAGGAGTTCCTCGAAGCGCTGGAGTGGTCCCGCAAGCTCTTCGCCGCCGGGGTCGTCCACCCCGACTCCAAGCTGGGCAAGAACGCCCCCGACCCGGGCCCCAAGTTCGCGGCCGGCGAGTTCCTGATCTACCCCAACAACATCTCCCAGTGGTGGGGCCGCACCGCCGAACAGGCCACCCAGAACCCCGAGTTCAAGATCTGGGGCATGGACGTCTGGGGCCACGACGGCGGCAACCCCACCCTGTGGGCCGAACAGCCCGCCGGCATCTTCGCCTTCGTCAGCAAGAAGGCCTCCGAGTCGGTCATCCGCGACGTGCTGGCCGTCGCCAACGTCACCGCGGCGCCGTACGGCACCAAGGAGTACATGATGACCAACTACGGCGTCGAAGGGACCCACTACACCGTCAAGGACGGCGTCCCCACCAAGACCGACCAGGGCAACATCGAGGTGATGAACGCCTACGTCATGGTCGCGAGCCCCGCCGCGACCATCGCCCACCCCGACTTCCCCGACGTCGCCAAGGGCCAGGTCGAGTGGCAGCAGCGGATGGGCGCCTTCGCCAGGAAGTCCTCCTTCTGGGGCATGCAGATCACCGAGCCCGCCCGCTACACCAACCTCTCCAACGACGTCGAGCAGCTGGAGGACGACATCGTCCGCGGCCGCAAGAAGATCAGCGACATGCAGCAGTTCGTCTCCGACTGGAAGAGCAAGGGCGGCGACAAGCTGCGCGACTGGTACAAGAAGGTCCTCGACGACAACGGTTCCGCGGCGAGCTGACCCCGGCGGCACTGAGGCAAGGAGAACGGCCGTGTCCCACAGCACGGTGCCTCGGAGCAGGGCCGAGGCCGACCCGAGCGGCACCACCCCGGCGGCGCCCGGCACCGCCGCCGGGCCCGCGCGGAAAGACCCCCGCGGCAGACCGGGCCTGCGGGCCCGCTTCCGCCGCGACCGGCTGCTGCTGCTGATGACCCTGCCGGCCCTCGCGCTGGTCCTGGTCTTCAACTACATACCGATCCTGGGCAACATCGTCGCCTTCCAGGACTACGACCCCTACATCAGCGACAACGGCGTCGTCTCCATCCTGAACAGCCCCTTCGTCGGGCTGGAGAACTTCCGGCGGATCTTCGAGGACTCCGCGTTCTGGAGCGCGGTCCAGAACACCTTCGTCCTCTTCGCGCTCCAGCTCGTGCTGTACTTCCCCATCCCGATCCTGCTCGCGCTGCTCATCAACAGCGTGGTCAGGCCCCGGGTGCGGGCCGTCGCCCAGGCCGTCCTCTACCTGCCGCACTTCTTCTCGTGGGTGCTCGTCATCGCCGTCTTCCAGCAGCTCCTCGGCGGCGCCGGACTGCTCTCGCAGCTGCTGCGCCAGCACGGCTACGACGGCCTCGACATCATGACCGACCCCGGCACCTTCAAGTTCCTGGTCACCGCCCAGTCGGTGTGGAAGGACGCCGGCTGGGGGATCATCGTCTTCCTCGCCGCGCTCTCCTCGGTCAGCCCCGACCTGTACGAGGCCGCCGCGATGGACGGCGCCGGCCGCTGGCGCCGCATCTGGCACGTCACCCTGCCGGCGCTGCGGCCCGTCATCGCCCTGCTGCTGGTGCTGCGCGTCGGCGATGCCCTGACCGTCGGCTTCGAACAGATCCTGCTGCAACGCGACGCCGTCGGACCGGGCGCGAGCGAGGTCCTCGACACCTTCGTGTGGTGGAACGGCGTCCGCAACCAGGACTTCGGCTACGCGGCCGCCGCCGGCCTGATCAAGGGCGTCGTCAGCATCGGACTGGTCCTCGCCGCGAACAAGGTGGCCCATCTCATGGGCGAGCAGGGGGTGTACAAGAAGTGACCGCCGTCCTCGACGAACCCGGCGCCCACGCCGCGCCGAAGACGCGCTGGTGGACCGCCCCGCCCCGGCCCGCGTGGGAGGAGCAGCCCACCAGGGCCGGACTCGCCGGCAAGGGCATCGCCCTCGGCTTCGCCTGCCTGGCGATCCTCTTCCCGCTGTGGATCGTCGTCGTCACCAGCCTGTCCTCCCGCAGGACCATCGACCGGGCCGGCGGACTGGTGATGGTCCCCGAGGACATCACCTTCGTCGCCTACCGCGAGCTGCTCGGCGGCGGCCAGGTCACCCGCGCCGCGATCATCAGCGTCGTCGTCACCCTGGTCGGCACCCTGTTCTCGATGACCGTGTCCGTGCTGTGCGCCTACGGCCTGTCCCGCAGCGGCACGCTCGGCCACCGCTGGATCCTGATGACGCTGATGGCGACGATGTTCTTCAGCGCCGGCCTCATCCCGACCTACCTGCTGGTGCAGACCCTCGGCCTGACCGACACCTATCTCGCGCTGATCCTGCCGAGCGCGGTCAGCGTCTTCAACATCCTGGTCCTGCGGGGCTTCTTCATGGGCATCTCGCCCGAACTCATCGACAGTGCGCGCATCGACGGCGCCGGTGAGCTGCGCATCCTGTGGCAGATCGTCATGCCGCTGTCGCGCGCCGTCCTCGCCGTCATCACGCTGTTCTACGCCGTCGGGTACTGGAGCGCCTGGTTCAACGCCTCGCTGTACCTGAACGACCAGGACATGATGCCGCTGCAGAACGTCATGATCCAGCTCGTGCAGAAGCAGGAGGCACCCGTCGGACTGGGGCAGGCCATCAAGACCGGTGAGCTGTCCGGGCTGGCCGTGCAGATGGCGGTCATGGTGATGGCGCTGCTGCCGGTGGCCGTCCTGTCGCCCTTCGTCCAGAAGCACTTCCGCAAGGGCATGCTGACCGGGGCGGTGAAGGGATGACCCACCCGCCGGCCCCGGAACCCCGCACACGGCCCACCCTCGCCACCGCCACCCGCGGCCGCATCCTCTTCGGCGGCGACTACAACCCCGAACAGTGGCCCGAGGAGACCTGGCAGGACGACGTCCGGCTGATGAAGGACGCCGGCGTCAACTCCGTCACCGTCGGCGTCTTCTCCTGGGCCCGGCTCGAACCCCGCCCCGGCGAGCGGGACTTCGGCTGGCTCGACCGGCTGATGGACCTGATGCACGAGCACGGCATCGGCGTCGTCCTCGCCACCCCGACCTCCGCCCCACCGCCCTGGATGGGCCGGCTGCACCCCGACACGCTGCCCCGCGACGCGGACGGCCGCATCGAGTGGTGGGGCGGACGCCAGCACTTCTCCCACTCCAGCGCCACCTACCGGCGCTACGCCGCCGCCATCACCGAGGACCTGGCGGCCCGCTACGGCGCCCACCCGGCCCTGACGATGTGGCATATCAACAACGAGTACTGCACCGCCGACCACGGCGACGAGGCCGCGGCCGCCTTCCGCCGCTGGCTGCGCGAGAGGTACGGCACTCTCGACGCCCTCAACACGGCCTGGGGCACCGCCTTCTGGAGCCAGGGCTACGACAGCTGGGACGGGATCATCCCGCCCCGCCGCGCCCACTACCTGAACAACCCCGCCCAGGTGCTGGACTTCCGCCGCTTCACCTCCGACATGCTGCTGGAGTGCTTCACCGCCGAACGCGACATCGTCGCCCGGCACACTCCGCAACTGCCGGTCACCACCAACTTCATGCCGCTCTTCGCCGGCCAGGACGGCTGGCGCTGGGCCGAGGAGGAGGACGTCGTCTCCGTCGACCTCTACCCCGACCCGCGCGACCCCCTCGGCGGCCGCGCCGGCGCGCTCGTCCAGGACCTCACCCGGTCCCAGGCCCGCGGCCCGTGGATGCTCATGGAACAGGCGGCCGGGCCGGTCAACTGGCGGGGCGTGAACCACCCCAAGCCGCGCGGCCTGAACCGCCTGTGGTCCCTGCAGGCCGTCGCCCGCGGCGCGGACGCCGTCTGCTACTTCCAGTGGCGGCAGTCCAGGCAGGGCGCCGAGAAGTTCCACTCCGGCATGGTCAGCCACGCGGGGGAGAACGGCCGTACCTTCCAGGAGGTCAGGGAGATCGGCGCGGACCTGCGCAGGATCGCCCCGTACACGGTCGGCACGCGGCTGACCGCCGACGTCGCCGTCCTGCACGACTGGCACGCCTGGTGGGCCTCGGAGCAGGACGGCCGCCCCTCCACCCGGGTCGACCACACCGCCGTTCTGCACGCCTGGCACGGCGCCCTGTGGGACGCCCACCTCACCGCCGACTTCGCCCACCCCGAACACGACCTCACCGGCTACCGATTGGTCGTCGTCCCGCAGCTGTACCTCCTCACCGACGCGGCTGTCGACAACCTCCTCGCCTACGTCCGTCAGGGCGGCACCCTCGTCTGCGGCTTCCTCACCGGCGTCGCCGACCAGGACGACCGGATCCGCCCCGGCGGCATGGACCCCCGGCTGCGCGAGCTGCTCGGCGTCCGCACCCTGCACGAGTGGTGGCCGCTCGACGAGGGCGAGACCGTCACCTGCGCGGACGGACTCACCGGCACCCTGTGGTCGGAGGAGCTGGAGGCCGCCGAGGACGCCGTCGTCGAGACCGTCTACCGCGGCGGTGAGCTGGACGGCCTGCCCGCCGTGCTGCACACCGGCCGCGCCTGGTACGTCTCGATGCTGCCCGAGCCGGACGACCTGCGCCGTCTGCTGGAACGGATCGCCGCCGGCGCGGGCGCCCGCCCGCCGCTCGACGGCCTGCCCGCCGGCGTCGAGGCGGTCCGGCGCGGCACGCTGCTGTTCCTGCTGAACCACGGCCGCGCCCCGGTCACCGTCCCCGTGCCCGGCACCCACCGCGACCTGCTCACCGGCAGCCGGGTCAGCGACGAGGTGACGCTCGGCCGCTACGGCGTGGCGGTGCTCACGTCATGATGCACCCTACGTACCCGCAGGCCCCGGTCCACGGCACCTGGGAGCCGGCCCCCGCCGCCCGCTGGGAGGACGCCTTCCTCAGCGGCAACGGCCGGCACGGCGCCCTTGTGTTCGGCGATCCGAACGACGACCGGGTCATCGTCACGCATCACAGCCTGGTCCGCCCCAACGGCGCCGAAGACGCCCGCCCGCCCGAGCTGGCCGCCGCACTGCCCGCCCTTCAGGACCGGTTGCTCGCCGGGGACCTCACCGCCGCCGAGGAGTTCACCGACGGCCGCCCGCTCCAGTGGGTGCAGCCCTTCCACCCCGCCTTCCAGGTCCGCCTCCGGCGGTCCGCCGGCGCCGTGGACGGCTACCGCCGGTCCGTCGACTTCACCACCGGCGAGACCCGCGCCGAGTGCGCCGGCTGGACCAGCCGCGTCTTCGTCTCCCGCGCGGACGACGTGATCGTGCAGTACGTCACCGGGCCCGGGCTCACCCTCGGCATCTGCCTCGACCACCACCTCCCGGGCGCGCCGAAGAAGCTCGGCGTCGGCCACGGCGCCCTGCTCACCCCCGAGGGCGCCGTCCTCAGCCTGCGCGCCCGCTACCCCGGCGGCGACCGCGCCTACACCGGCGTCACCCTCGTCGCCGTCACCGGCGGCACGACCGCCCTCACCCCGCCCGCCGCCGCCGTCCAGGGCGCCGAGGCCGTCCTGCTGCTGACCCGGGTCCGCCGGCACACCGGCGAGCTGGACGTCGCCGAGGAGATGCGCGCCCTGCGCGACCTGCTGACCACGCCGGGACGGCCGTACGACGACCCGCCGACCGTGCCCGGGCGGTCGTACGAGGACCAGTTGGCGGCGCCCGGGCGGTCGTACGACGACCTGCTCGACCGCCATCTCGCCGCGCACCGCACCGCCTACACCCGCGTCACCCTCGACCTGAAGGCCGACCCGGCCGAGCGCGCCCTGCCCGGCTCCGCCCTGCTCGCCCGCCCCCGCAGCGCGGCCCTGCTGGAACGTCTCTTCGCCGCCGGCCGCTACCACCTGCTGTCCTCCTCGGGCCTCAACCCTCCCCGGCTCACCGGGCTGTGGACGGGGGAGTGGGACACCGCCTGGTCCGGCGCGTTCACCACCGACGCCAACCTCAACCTGCAGACCGCCTCCGCCGCGGCCGCCGCCCTCCCCGAGGTCACCGAGGCCCTCGCCGCCCTGATCCACCGCCAGCTGGACAACTGGCGTGACAACGCCCGCGCGGTCTTCGGCGCCCGCGGCGTCGTCGCCCCCGCCCACACCGACGGCGAGTCCGGACACGCGTACCACTTCAGCCGCGAGTACCCCCTGCACCTGTGGACGGCCGGCGCCGACTGGCTGCTCAAACCCCTCGTCGACCACGACGAGACCTACGGCACCCAGGACCCGCGGACCACCGCCGCACTGGAGCAAGTGGCCCTGTTCTACGAGGACTTCCTCACCCGGACCGACGGCGACGGGCGGCTCGTCGTCGTCCCCTCCTACTCGCCCGAGAACCGGCCCAAGGACGGCAGCTGGGGCGCGCTCGACGCGGCCATGGACCTCTCCGCCGCCCGCCACGCCCTGCACACCGCCGCCGACCGCCACCCCGGCCGGGCCGGGCACTGGCGGGCGCTCGCCGACCGGCTGCCCCCGCACCGGATCAACGACGACGGCGCCCTCGCCGAATGGGCCCGCCCCGGCCTGGAGGACACCTACGACCACCGTCACCTCAGCCACCTCTACGGCGTGTGGCCCCTCGACGAGATCAACCCCTACGACACCCCCGGCCTCGCCGAGGCGGCCCACCGCGCCCTCGAACTGCGCGGCCGCGAGAACGACTCCGCCCACGGCCACCTCCACCAGGCCCTGATCGCGGCCCGGCTGCGCGACGCCGGCCACGTCGCCCGGGCCCTGCACAGCGTCCTGGACGGCGACTACTTCCACGCCTCCCTGATGAGCGCCCACTACCCCCGCCGCGACGTCTACAACGCCGACGCCGCCCACACCCTGCCCGCCGTGATCGTCGAGACGCTGGTGCACTCCACCCCCGACCGGCTGGTGCTGCTGCCCGCGCTCCCGGAGGGCTGGCCGGCCGGCGAACTGCGCGGTGTCCGCACCCGCTTCGGCGCCGAACTCGACCTCGCCTGGAGCCTCGACGGCGCCACCGCGCACCTGCGGCCCCACCGCACCCGCCGCATCGAACTGAGGACTTCCTCCGGCGCACGGCCGCTCGACCTCGTCGCCGGAGAAGACCGCGTCCTCACCCTGAAGACCTGAGGACGGGGTGACCCCCGCAATTCCCCCCACCCATGGAAGGGACACCATGGCAACGCGCACGCTCCGCAAGGCCACGATGGCCGCCCTCGCCCCCGCGCTGGCCCTCGGCGCCACGGTCGGCCTCGCCTCCGCCCCCGCCTCGGCCGCCGTCTGGAACACCTGCGACCAGTGGGGCAACACCACCCTGAACGGCTACACCCTCTACAACAACATCTGGGGCTCCGGCGCCGGCAGCCAGTGCGTCTGGGCCAACTCCGGCACCAACTGGGGCGTGTGGGCGAACCACCCCAACACCGGCGGCATCAAGTCCTACCCGGACTCCAAGAAGGTGATCAACAAGTCGATCACCTCCCTCACCTCGCTGACCAGCAACTACAACGTCACCGTCCCGTCGTCCGGCGCGTACAACACGTCGTACGACATCTGGGACACCGACTACGACTACGAGATCATGCTCTGGGTCAACAAGACCGGAGCCGTCGGCCCGCTCGGCACCTCGCAGGGAACCGTCACCCTCGGCGGCCACACCTGGACCGTCTACAAGGGCACCAACGGCGCCAACGAGGTGTTCTCCTTCATCCGCACCTCGAACTCCACCTCCGGCACGGTCAACATCCTGCCGATCCTGAAGTGGATCAAGGACACCAAGGGCTGGTTCGGCAACGAGACCATCGGGGACGTGCAGTTCGGCTACGAGATCACGTCGTCGTCCGGCGGCCTGAACTTCACCACCAACAACCTGACGGTCAGCGGAAGCTGAGATGGGCGGAGGGCCGGCTTCCCGCGCGGGAGGCCGGCCCTTTTCTCGTGTGGAGTGGCGCTCAGACCGCCGGCGTCGGTGCCGGGCCGGTGCTCGCCCGGACCGTCAGCTCCGGCGCGATGAGCACGACGTCGTCGGTGCCGCGTCCGTCGAGCTTGGCGACCAGTCGCTCGACGGCGTTGCGGCCCATCTCCTGGGCGGGGACGGCGACGGACGTCAGCCGCACCGAGGCCTGCACGGCGACCTGGTCCGGGCAGATCGCCACCACGGACACGTCCTCGGGCACGGCGCGGCCCTGCTGGCGCAGCAGGGCGAGCAGCGGCTCGACCGCCGACTCGTTCTGCACGACGAAGCCGGTGGTGGCCGGCCGTTCGTCGAAGATCCGGGCGAGGGTCACGGCCATCGCGTCGTACCCGCCCTCGCAGGGCCGGTGCAGGACGCGCAGCCCCAGGTCCTTCGCCCGCGTGCGCAGTCCGTCCAGGGTGCGCTCGGCGAACCCGGTGTGCCGCTCGTAGACCGCCGGGGCCTCGCCGATGACGGCGATGTCCCGGTGGCCCAGCCCGGCGAGGTGCTCCAGGCAGAGCGCGCCGGTGGCGCCCCAGTCCAGGTCGACGCAGGTCAGGCCGGTGGTGTCGGCGGGCAGACCGATCAGCACGGACGGCTGGCCGGAGCGGCGCAGCAGCGGCAGCCGCTCGTCGTCGAGCTCCACGTCCATGAGGATCATCGCGTCGGCGAGCCCGCTGCCGGTGACGCGGCGCACGGCGTCGGGACCCTCCTCGCCGGTGAGCAGCAGGATGTCGTACCCGTGGGTGCGGGCGGTCGTGGCGACGGCGATGGCGATCTCCATCATCACCGGTACGTACATGTCCGTGCGCAGCGGGATCATCAGCGCGATGATGTTCGACCTGCTGCTGGCGAGCGCGCGGGCCCCGGCGTTGGGGTGGTAGCCGAGTTCGCGGATGCTCTGCTCGACCCGCTGCCGGGTGGTCGCCGAGATCGACCGCTTGCCGCTGAGGACATAGCTCACCGTGCTCGCCGACACTCCGGCGTGCTGGGCGACCTCGGCAAGGGTGACCATCCGGCTCTCCAAGCTCTGTGAAGCGCTTCGACAGCGCGCGTGACCTACAGGTGCGGGCGGGGGGGAGACTCGACAGTAGCCCCGAGAAAGGCCGGGTGTCCATACGGCGTCGAAGCGCTTCGACACAGTACGCCTCACTCGGGGTCGTGCTCCTCGTCGACGTCCCCGAGGTGCAGGGGTCCGGCGCCGGCGCTTCCGTCGAGGACCGGCGGCAGCAGCCGGGCGAGCCGCTTGGGCCGGACCGCCTCCCGCGTCGCCGCCAGCTCCGCGACGGACCACCAGGCGTGGCCGCCGCGCCCCCTCGTGGTCGACGCGGATCCCCGCGGCCTCGTCGGCCGTCACCCGGGCCAGACGGTACTCCTCGTACTGGTCGAAGGCCTGTCCGTCCCAGCTGAACCGAGCGCGTCGCGTCCACAGCAGTGGCCCCAGCCGCGAGGCGGCGAGCCGCAGCCCCGTCTCCTCCCAGGTCTCACGCAGCGCGGCAGAGACGTAGTCCTCGCCGTCCTCCACCTCGCCGCCGACCGTGTACCACCACCGCGCCCCCTCGCGGCGCGGATCCCGGCCGCACAGCAGAAGCAGGCGATCGCCGCGGTCGACGAGCAGGACCCGGGAGGTGCACCGTTTCTTCACCGCCATGCCCAGCCACCCTAGGGCACCCCCCGACCCTGGACACGAAGACCCGTTCCGTCCACATCGGCCGAACGGCCGCACGCGGACTGGTGGGGGAGGCCCGGATCGGGTACATACGATCGGGTAGCACCCGTCGGTAGCCATACGGTCCCGAGATCCCGATTCACGGCGAGGTGACCCTCATGTCCGCAAGCCCCGAAGCCCCTTCCGGACGACCCGTCGTCACCGAACGTGAGGCCCGCCGGGTCGCGGAGGACGCACGGGAGCAGACCTGGCGCAAGCCCAGCTTCGCCAAGGAACTGTTCCTCGGGCGGTTCCGGCTCGACCTCATCCACCCCCACCCGCTCCCGGCCGACGAGCACGTCCAGCGCGGCGAGGAGTTCCTCGCCAAGCTCCGCGACTTCGTCGAGACCGAGGTCGACGGCGCCCTCATCGAACGCGAGGCCCGCATCCCCGACGAGGTCATCAACGGCCTCAAGGAACTCGGCGCCTTCGGCATGAAGATCGACACCAAGTACGGCGGACTCGGCCTCACCCAGGTCTACTACAACAAGGCCCTCGCCCTGGTCGGCTCCGCGTCCCCCGCGATCGGCGTACTGCTCTCCGCGCACCAGTCCATCGGCGTCCCCCAGCCGCTGAAGCTCTTCGGCACCCAGGAGCAGAAGGAACGCTTCCTGCCCCGCTGCGCCCGCACCGACATCAGCGCCTTCCTGCTCACCGAGCCCGACGTCGGCTCCGACCCCGCTCGCCTCGCCACCACCGCCGTACCCGACGGGGACGACTACGTCCTCGACGGCGTGAAGCTGTGGACCACCAACGGCGTCGTCGCCGACCTCCTCGTCGTCATGGCCCGCGTCCCCAGGAGCGAGGGCCACCGCGGCGGCATCACCGCCTTCGTCGTCGAGACCAACTCACCCGGCATCACCGTCGAGAACCGCAACGCCTTCCTGGGCCTGCGCGGCATCGAGAACGGCGTCACCCGCTTCCACCAGGTCCGCGTCCCCGCCGCCCACCGCATCGGGGAGGAGGGCCAGGGCCTGAAGATCGCCCTCACCACCCTCAACACCGGCCGCCTCTCCCTGCCCGCCTCCTGCGTCGCCGCCGGCAAGTGGTGCCTGAAGATCGCCCGCGAGTGGTCCGCCGCCCGCGAGCAGTGGGGCAAGCCCATCGCCCACCACGAGGCCGTCGGCGCGAAGATCTCCTTCATCGCCGCCACCACCTTCGCCCTGGAGGCCGTCACCGACCTCGCCTCCCAGATGGCCGACGAGGACCGCAACGACATCCGCATCGAGGGCGCCCTCGCCAAGCTGTACGCCTCCGAGATGGCCTGGCTCATGGCCGACGAACTCGTCCAGATCCGCGGCGGACGCGGCTTCGAGACCGCCGAGTCGCTGCGCGCGCGCGGCGAGCGTGCCGTCCCCGCCGAACAGCTCCTGCGCGACCTGCGCATCAACCGCATCTTCGAGGGCTCCACCGAGATCATGCACCTGCTGATCGCCCGCGAGGCCGTCGACGCCCACCTGACGGTCGCGGGCGACCTCATCGACCCCGACAAGTCCCTGTCCGACAAGGCGAAGGCAGGCGCCAACGCGGGCGTCTTCTACGCCAAGTGGCTGCCGAAGCTGGTCGCGGGCCCCGGCCAGCTCCCCACCTCCTACAACGAGTTCAAGCACGAGGTGGACCTCTCCCCGCACCTGCGCCATGTGGAGCGCACCGCCCGCAAACTCGCCCGCTCCACCTTCTACGCCATGTCCCGCTGGCAGGGCCGCATGGAGTCCAAGCAGGGCTTCCTCGGCCGCGTCGTCGACATCGGCGCCGAACTGTTCGCGATGAGCGCCGCCTGCGTCCGCGCCGAGATGCTCCGCGCCCGCGGCGAGCACGGCCGCGAGGCCTACCAGCTCGCCGACGCCTTCTGCCGCCAGTCCCGCATCCGCGTCGACGAGCTGTTCAACCGCCTGTGGACCAACACCGACGAACACGACCGCCGGGTCGTCAAGGGCGTCCTCACCGGCACGTACGCCTGGCTGGAGGCCGGCATCGTCGACCCGTCCGACGACGGCCCGTGGATCGCGGAGGCCGCCCCCGGCGCCAGCACGAAGGAGAACGTGCACCGCCCGATCCGGTGAGAGCCGGCCCCCGGTGCGCCGCCCTGAGAGGGGCGCTCCTCCCCTGGAGCGCCCCTCCGCCCGGGGCCCGGCGCCTTCACCCGATGGGGTGATCTCCCGCGCCCGCACCGGCACACGCCCGTCGGCCGACGCACGTCACGCGACCCACGAGGGGGACACCCTGCCCGCCGCACCCGCGCATGCGGCCACAATGGAGCAATGACCGACAGTCCCGCACCCCTCGCCGACCCCCACCTCGTCTACGACCCGGTCACGGGCGACGGCCCGAAGGACGTGGTGATCCTCGGCTCCACGGGGTCGATCGGCACCCAGGCCATCGACCTCGTCCTGCGCAACCCGGACCGCTTCCGGGTCACCGCGCTCTCCGCCAACGGCGGCCGGATCGCCCTCCTCGCCGAGCAGGCCCGCAGGCTGCGGGTGCGGACCGTGGCGGTCGCCCGCGAGGACGCCGTACCGGCGCTGCGCGAGGCCCTCGCCGCCGAGTACGGCCCCGGCGAACCCCTTCCCGAGATCCTCGCCGGCCCCGACGCGGCCACCCAGGTCGCCGCCTCCGCCTGCCACACCGTGCTCAACGGCATCACCGGCTCCATCGGCCTCGCGCCGACCCTCGCCGCCCTGGAGGCGGGCCGCACCCTCGCCCTCGCCAACAAGGAGTCGCTCATCGTCGGCGGCCCGCTGGTCAAGGCGCTCGCCAAGCCCGGGCAGATCATCCCCGTCGACTCCGAGCACGCCGCCCTCTTCCAGGCGCTCGCCGCCGGCACCCGCGCCGACGTCCGCAAGCTCGTCGTCACCGCCTCCGGCGGCCCCTTCCGCGGCCGCACCAGGGACGAGCTGGCGAACGTCACCGTCGAGGACGCCCTCGCCCACCCCACCTGGGCCATGGGCCCGGTGATCACG
This sequence comes from Streptomyces griseosporeus, assembly GCF_014656055.1. Taxonomy (GTDB): domain Bacteria; phylum Actinomycetota; class Actinomycetes; order Streptomycetales; family Streptomycetaceae; genus Streptomyces; species Streptomyces griseosporeus. Next base: position 54,561 of record NZ_BNBR01000003.1, on the reverse strand, counting down.
GTCAACTCCGCGACCCTCGTCAACAAGGGCCTGGAGGTCATCGAGGCGCACCTCCTCTACGACATTCCCTTCGACCGCATTGAGGTCGTCGTGCACCCGCAGTCGTATGTCCACTCGATGGTGGAGTTCACGGACGGATCGACGATGGCGCAGGCGACGCCCCCCGACATGCGCGGGCCGATCGCCATCGGCCTGGGCTGGCCCGAACGCGTCCCCGACGCGGCCCCCGCGTTCGACTGGAGCAAGGCCTCCACCTGGGAGTTCTTCCCGCTGGACAACGAGGCCTTCCCGTCGGTGAACCTCGCCCGGCACGTCGGTGAGCTCGCGGGCACCGCCCCGGCGGTGTTCAATGCGGCCAACGAGGAGTGCGTGGAGGCGTTCCTGAACGGCACCCTGCCCTTCAACGGAATCATGGAGACCGTCACCCGCGTGGTCGAGGAACACGGCACGCCGCGTACGGGAACTTCACTGACCGTGCCGGACGTCCTCGAAGCGGAGACCTGGGCGAGGGCCCGGGCCAGGGAACTGACGGCGAAGACGGCGGAGGCCCGTGCATGACGACCCTGATGATGATCCTCGGCATAGTCGTCTTCGCGGTCGGCCTGCTCGTCTCGATCGCCTGGCACGAGCTGGGGCATCTGTCCACCGCCAAGCTCTTCGGCATCCGCGTGCCCCAGTACATGGTGGGCTTCGGCCCGACCATCTGGTCGCGCAAGAAGGGCGAGACGGAGTACGGCGTCAAGGCCATCCCGCTCGGCGGCTACATCCGCATGATCGGCATGTTCCCGCCCGGCGACGACGGCCGTATCCAGGCGCGCTCCACCTCGCCCTGGCGCGGCATGATCGAGGACGCCCGCTCGGCCGCCTTCGAGGAGCTCCAGCCGGGCGACGAGACCCGCCTGTTCTACACGCGCAAGCCGTGGAAGCGGGTCATCGTGATGTTCGCGGGCCCGTTCATGAACCTGATCCTGGCCATCGGCCTGTTCCTCACGGTCCTCATGGGCTTCGGCATCCAGCAGCAGACCACCACCGTCAGCTCCATCTCCCCGTGCGTCATCGCGCAGAGCGAGAACCGCGACACCTGCAAGAAGTCCGACCCGCCCTCCCCGGCCGCGGCCGCCGGCATGAAGGCCGGCGACAAGATCGTCGCCTTCGACGGCCGCCGCACCGACGACTGGAACACCCTGTCCGACCTGATCCGCGACAGCGCCGGCAAGGACGTGACGATCGTCGTCGACCGCAAGGGCCAGGAACTGACCCTGCACGCCAAGATCGCCACCAACATGCTGGTCAAGAAGGACGCCGGCGGCGCCTACGTCCAGGGTGAGTACGTCAAGGCCGGCTTCCTCGGCTTCAGCGCCGCCACCGGCGTCGTCAAGCAGGACTTCGGCGAGTCCGTCACCTGGATGACCGACCGCGTCGGGGACGCCGTCGACTCCCTCGTCGCCCTGCCCGCCAAGATCCCCGCCCTGTGGGACGCCGCCTTCAACGGCGCGCCCCGCGCCCCCGACTCCCCGATGGGCGTGGTCGGCGCCGCCCGCGTCGGCGGCGAGATCTTCACGCTGGACATCCCCGCCAGCCAGCAGCTGGCCATGGCGGTCTTCCTCGTCGCCGGCTTCAACCTCTCCCTGTTCCTGTTCAACATGCTGCCGCTGCTCCCGCTCGACGGCGGCCACATCGCGGGCGCCCTGTGGGAGTCGCTGCGCCGCAACGTGGCCCGCGTCCTGCGCCGCCCGGACCCGGGCCCGTTCGACGTGGCGAAGCTGATGCCGGTGGCCTACGTGGTGGCGGGCATCTTCATCTGCTTCACCGTCCTCGTCCTGATCGCGGACGTCGTCAACCCGGTGAGAATCTCCTAGCCGCACGGCGTTCACGATGCCCGGGCACCCTGAGGGGCGCCCGGGCACCGTCCCATCGGGTGGGTTTGCCGGTGGGATGTGCCCGGCCGATCGCCCGTGCCGTAATCTCGAAACCCGGAGCCCGCCGCTGACGGGACCGGACCTTGATCCACGACTTGGGGTTGCACAGCAGATGACTGCGATTTCTCTCGGCATGCCGTCCGTTCCGACCAAGCTCGCCGAGCGCCGGAAGAGCCGGCAGATCCAGGTCGGATCCGTGGCGGTCGGCGGCGACGCGCCCGTGTCGGTCCAGTCGATGACCACGACCCGTACGTCGGACATCGGCGCCACGCTCCAGCAGATCGCCGAACTCACCGCGTCCGGCTGCCAGATCGTCCGCGTCGCCTGCCCCACGCAGGACGACGCCGACGCCCTCGCGACGATCGCCCGCAAGTCGCAGATCCCGGTCATCGCCGACATCCACTTCCAGCCGAAGTACGTCTTCGCCGCCATCGAGGCCGGCTGCGCCGCCGTCCGCGTCAACCCCGGCAACATCAAGAAGTTCGACGACCAGGTCAAGGAGATCGCCAAGGCCGCCAAGGACCACGGCACCCCGATCCGCATCGGCGTCAACGCCGGCTCCCTGGACCGGCGCCTGCTGGAGAAGTACGGCAAGGCGACCCCGGAGGCGCTGGTCGAGTCGGCGCTGTGGGAGGCGTCCCTCTTCGAGGAGCACGACTTCCGCGACATCAAGATCTCGGTCAAGCACAACGACCCCGTCGTGATGATCGAGGCCTACCGCCAGCTCGCCGCCCAGTGCGACTACCCCCTCCACCTCGGCGTGACCGAGGCGGGCCCGGCCTTCCAGGGCACGATCAAGTCCGCGGTCGCCTTCGGCGCGCTGCTCTCCCAGGGCATCGGCGACACCATCCGCGTCTCCCTCTCCGCCCCGCCCGTCGAGGAGGTCAAGGTCGGCCTCCAGATCCTGCAGTCCCTCGGCCTGCGCCAGCGCGGCCTGGAGATCGTCTCCTGCCCGTCCTGCGGCCGCGCCCAGGTCGACGTCTACAAGCTCGCCGAAGAGGTCACCGCCGGCCTCACCGGCATGGAGGTCCCCCTCCGCGTCGCGGTGATGGGCTGCGTGGTGAACGGCCCGGGCGAGGCCCGCGAGGCCGACCTCGGCGTCGCCTCCGGCAACGGCAAGGGCCAGATCTTCGTCAAGGGCGAGGTCATCAAGACCGTCCCCGAGTCCAAGATCGTCGAGACCCTCATCGAGGAGGCGATGAAGCTCGCCGAGCAGATGGAGGCCGACGGCGTCGCCTCCGGCGAGCCCTCGGTGTCGGTGGCGGGCTGACACCCCCCACGGGCGGCCGACGACGGCCGGCCGCCCACCGCACCCCCACCCCACGGACCGGCACCGGACGCCCGGCCCACCGGCCGGCACTCACCCACGGGGCGACGCGGCACAAATTCGGCAGGTACAGTGCGGAGATCAGCAGACCCCAGTGTGTGAGGCCCCGCGCGTGTTGACCCAGACCACCTCCCGGGTCCTCGAACCGAGCGACCTGGACGCCGCACTCGCCGTCCTCGACCGCGACCCGGTCGCCAACGCCTTCGTGACCGCCCGGGTGCAGGTCGCCGGCCTCGACCCGTGGCGCCTCGGCGGCGAGATGTGGGGCTGGTACGAGGACGGCATGCTGACCTCCCTGTGCTACGCGGGCGCCAACCTCGTCCCCATCTGCGCCGGACCGCGCGCCGTCCGCGCCTTCGCCGACCGCGCCCGCCGGGCCGGCCGCCGCTGCTCCTCCATCGTCGGCCCCGCCGAGTCCACCGCCGCGCTGTGGCGGCTGCTCGAACCCCACTGGGGCCCGGCCCGCGACATCCGCGCCCACCAGCCGCTCATGGTCACCGACCGCATGCCCGACGGCATCGCCCCCGACCCCTACGTCCGCCGCGTCCGCAAGGACGAGCTGGAGACGATCATGCCGGCGTGCGTGGCGATGTTCACCGAGGAGGTCGGCGTCTCCCCGCTGGCCGGCGACGGCGGCCTGCTCTACCAGGCCCGCGTCGCCGAACTCGTCGGCTCCGGCCGCGCCTTCGCCCGCCTCGACGACCAGGGCCGGGTCATGTTCAAGGCCGAGATCGGCGCCGCCACCGCCCGGGCCTGCCAGATCCAGGGCGTCTGGGTCGCCCCCGAGTACCGCGGCCAGGGCCTCGCCGCCCCCGGCATGGCAGCCGTCCTGCGCTACGCCCTCACCGACGTCGCCCCCGTCGCGAGCCTGTACGTGAACGACTACAACACCCCGGCCCGCCGGACGTACCAGCGCGTCGGCTTCCAGGAGATCGGCGCCTTCATGAGCGTCCTCTTCTGACCCGCGGGTACGCTCCCCGCATGGACGTAGAGATCGGCCCCCTGGACCTGTCCGCCCACGTCGACGAGGCCCTGGCCGTCCAGGCGGTCGCCTTCGGACTCGGCGCCGACGAGGTCGCCGTACGCCGACAGATCGTCCAGCGCCACATGACGTACCCCGGGGCCCGGGCGCTCGGCGCCACCGTCGGCGACCGGCTCGTCGGCTTCGTCTACGGCATGCCCAACGACCGCACCCACTGGTGGTCCACCGTCGTCGAGCCGTACCTGCGGGCCCGCGGCCTGGACCACTGGCTCGACGACTCCTTCGTCATCACCGAGCTGCACGTCCACCCCGACCACCAGAACCGCGGCATCGGCCGCACCCTGATCACCACCATCACAGACTCCGCCACCGAGCCCCGCTCGATCCTCTCCGCGATCGACACCGAGAGCCCCGCCCGCGCCCTGTACCGCTCCCTCGGCTACGACGACCTGGCCCGCCAGGTCCTCTTCCCGAGCGCCCCGAAGCCGTACGCCGTCATGGGCGCCCCCCTCCCGCTGCGCCGCCGGTAACCGATTTCCGGCCACGCCCGCCGCCCGGCTAACCTCCTTGCCATCACCCTTACGCAGCAGGAGTACGAGAACCATGGCGAACGCACAGGTCCAGCGCATGTCCCAGTTGATGGCGAAGACGTTGCGCGACGACCCGGCGGACGCCGAGGTCCTCAGCCACAAGCTCCTCGTCCGCGCCGGTTACGTCCGCCGCACCGCCGCCGGCATCTGGTCCTGGCTGCCGCTGGGCAAGCGGGTCCTCGCCAACGTGGAGCGCATCGTCCGCGAGGAGATGGACGCGATCGGCGCCCAGGAAGTCCTGCTGCCCGCCCTGCTGCCCCGCGAGCCGTACGACGCCACGGGCCGCTGGGACGAGTACGGCCAGGAACTCTTCCGCCTGAAGGACCGCAAGGGCGGCGACTACCTCCTCGGCCCCACCCACGAGGAGATCTTCACCCTGCTGGTGAAGGACCAGTGCACGTCCTACAAGGACCTGCCCGTGATCCTCTACCAGATCCAGCACAAGTACCGCGACGAGGCCCGCCCCCGCGCCGGCATCCTGCGCGGCCGCGAGTTCCTGATGAAGGACTCCTACTCCTTCGACCTCGAGGACGACGGCCTGGCCCGGTCCTACGCCCTGCACCGCGAGGCCTACCAGAAGATCTTCGCGCGCCTCGGCCTGGACTACCGCATCTGCGCGGCCACGGCCGGCGCGATGGGCGGCTCCAAGTCGGAGGAGTTCCTCGCCCCCGCCGAGGCCGGCGAGGACACCTTCGCCGACTGCCCGAACTGCGACTTCGCGGCCAACACCGAGGCGATCACGTACGCCCTCACCCCGGTCGACGCCTCCGCCGTACCCGCCGCCGAGGACATCCCCACCCCCGACACCCCCACCATCGAGACCCTCGCCGCCTCCCTCGGCGTCCCGGCCTCCGCCACGCTGAAGAACCTCCTGGTCAAGGTGGACGGCGAGATCGTCGCCGTGGGCGTGCCCGGCGACCGCGAGGTCGACCTGGACAAGGTCGAGGCCCACTTCGCGCCCGCCACGGTCGAGATGGTCACCGAAGCGGACTTCGCGGCCCGCCCCGACCTGGTCCGCGGCTACGTCGGCCCGCAGGGCCTGGCCAAGGTGAAGTACATCGCCGACCCGCGGATCGCCCCCGGCACCGCCTGGATCACCGGCGCGAACAAGCAGGACACCCACGCGAAGAACGTCGTCGCGGGCCGCGACTTCGAGGTGGACGAGTACGTCGACGTCGTGGTCGTCCAGGAGGGCGACCCCTGCCCCAAGTGCGGCACCGGTCTGAAGCTGGACCGCGCCATCGAGATCGGCCACATCTTCCAGCTGGGCCGCAAGTACGCCGACGCCCTCAAGCTCGACGTCCTCGGCCAGAACGGCAAGCCGGTCCGCGTCACCATGGGCTCCTACGGCGTCGGCGTCTCCCGCGCGGTCGCGGCCCTCGCCGAGCAGACCGCCGACGACAAGGGCCTGTGCTGGCCGGCCGAGGTCGCGCCCGCCGACGTCCACGTCGTCGCCGCCGGCAAGGCCCTCCAGACCGAACTCGCCCTCGACGTCTCCGACAAGCTCGCCGCGGCGGGCGTCCGCGTCCTCGTCGACGACCGTCCCGGCGTCTCCCCGGGCGTGAAGTTCACCGACGCGGAACTGATCGGCGTCCCGTGGATCCTGGTCGCGGGCCGCCGCGCGGCGGAGGGCGTGGTCGAACTGAAGAACCGCCGCACGGGCGCCCGCGAGGAACTCCCGGTGGCAGAGGCCCTGTCCCGCCTCACGTCCTGACACCGCCAGCAGCAACGCACCCGCCGCTGGGGTGGGCCGGGGGTGGGTGGCGCAGCCCGGCGCTTGCGGGGTGCCGCTGCGCCCACCCGTGCCGCCCCAGCGGCACGACTGCCCGCAGCTAAGTGGACTGGCGGCCGCTGCTGGGTGGGCGCCGGCCCAGCGGTGCGGGTGCCCGCAGGTAAGTCGCGAGGCGGCGCCGGCTGCCCGCTACCCCGGCGGGGCGGACCTGCCGCAGTCAGGGCGGCCGGTAGACGCGTACGGCGGGAAGGGGACGTGTCGGGGGGTGTCCGCCCGCAGCGGGCGGCGGAAAGTGGCGGTGCGGATTTGACCGACGCAGCGGCGCACCGAGGACGGATACCCCCCGGCGCGGCCCCGACCCACCCACCTGCCGTAGGCGCTACAGCAACCACCCACGGACAGAAACGGGCCGCCGCAGGCATATAGGGGCGCGGGGAACTGCGCGACCAGCCGACCACCGGCCCGCAGACAAACAGCTCACAGCCAGCCCGCGAACTCCAGCAACAGCTCCGCGTCCCGCACCCGCCCCACCCGCCGCGCCCGCACCCCGGACTCCACCGCCCGGAACAGCGTCCACCCCCGCAACCGCTCCTGATCCACGTCCAGCGACTCCGCCAGCCGCTTCACCCGCCGCCGCGTCGTGGCCGCCCCCGACGGCGACGCGATCAGGTCCTCCACCCGGTCCCGCACCAACCGCGCCAGGTCGAACGCGCACTCCCCGACCACCGGATCCGGCCCCACCGCCAGCCACGGCATCCGTTCCCCGGCCAGCACCTTGCTCTGCCGGAACGTCCCGTGCAGCAACCGCGCCTCCGGCGCGTCCGCCACCAGCGCCTCACGCGCCCCCAGCGCCTCCCCCACCAGCGGCGCCACCTCGGGATCCCGTTCGGCGCTCGCCCGCATCGCATCGGCCTGCCGCCCGGTCCGGGCCGCGACCGTCTCGAACGCGAAGTCCGCGGGCGGCTCCACCCACAGCCGCCGCAACGTCCCCGCCGCCTCCAGCAGCGCCTTCGCCTCCGGCAGCGACCGCACCGACACATCCGGATGCAGCCGTTCGAGCAGCAGCGCACCCGCACCCTCGCCCGCACCCGCACCCTCGCCGGCACCCGCACCCGCACCCGCGCCCGCGCCCGCGTCCGCCTCCAGCAACTGCACGGCCCCCCGGCCACCCCAGTGCGCCAGCGCCGCCCGCTCCGCCTCCGGACGCGCCCGAGGCGGCGCGAGCTTCAGCACGGCGGGCGTACCGTCCGCCCGCCGCACGAGCAGCACCAGGCTGCTCCGGCCCCCCGGCACCTGCACCCGCTCCACGGTCAACTCGCGTAGCGCCACCGCCCGGTCCGCCGCCTCCGGCAGGTGCTCCAGCCAGGCGTCACCCTCGGGTGCCGTCTCACCGAGCGCCCTGACCAGACGCTGCGGCGGTTCGAAAGCCATACGCGAGTCGATCCCCTTCTGTGTGTCCGCGCTAAGCCGACGGCGTAGCCGCACCGGCAGCGGCCCGCTCCGCAAGCCCAGGGAAGGCTACGCTCTCCCCCCGCCACCGCACCGCCCGCACCGCCGCCTCCCGCAGGACGCCCGCGGCCTCCCGCCGCCGCTCCCCGGCCGAGGCCCGCACGAGGTCGGAGTAGACCCCGGCGACGCGTTCCTCCAGCTCCGCGGCGAGCCGTACGGCCGCTCCCGCGTCCGGCACCGGGAACGGCAGCGCGTACCCCGGCGCGGCGGCCACCGGCACGCCTCCCAGGTCACGCACCTCCCGAGTGAGGACGTCCCGGCGCGCCCGGTGGGCGTCGTACGCGGCCCGCGCCTCGGCGCGCCGCCCGCCGTCGATCCGGCCGCCGACGACGCCGTACCCGTACACCGCGGCATGCTCCGCGGCCAGCGCGGCCTGCAGCGCCTCCAGCTCCCGGACCTTGCTCCCGCTCATTTCGCCGCCTCCGTCAGCAGATACGCGTGCACCGCGCCGGCCGCCGCCACGGAGGCCAGCAGCCGGGCCAGCTCCCCGTCCACGTCGACCAACGCCGTCGTACGCCGGTCGGCCAGCTCCTTCTCGGCGGCGGCGAGGGAGACGAGCGCGGACTTGTCGTCACCGGGCGCGGAGGCTGAGGCAGACGGCGAGGCAACCGGAGAACCAGCAGGAGAACCAGCAGGAGAACCAGCCGGAGAACCAGCCGGAGAACCAGCAGGAGAACCTGCCGGAGAAGCAGCAGGAGAACCAGCAGGAGAACCAGCCGGAGAAGCAGACGGCCCTGCAGACCCGGCGGCCAACGACGCACCCCCCGACCCGACACTCCCCGTCGGTCTCGGCACCCGCCCCCCGAACGCCTCCACATGCCGCACCACCTCCGCCCGCAACGGCGCCAGCCGCCCCGCCAGCGCGGGCCGGGCGGCGAGGACGGCGTCGTAGCGCTCCACGAGCCCCCGGCTGTCGAGAGCCGCACGCGCGCGCGTGCGCTCGCTGAGCGAGGGGCTGCCGCCCGTACTGCCGCCGGAGTCCTCCGCGGCGTCGGAACAGCCGGCGAGCAGCACGGCGCCCGCGGCCGAGGCGAGCAGGGTTCTTCTGCGCGGCCCGGAGGGGATGCGCGGCGGGGGAGGGAACGGCACGGCAGACGTCCTCGGGGAACTCGTACGGAGGGGGACGGCGGACCGCAGGGTCCGTGATCACGGTACCCGCGCCCCGCCGCAAGGCCACTCACCGGCACTTGTGCCACGACACCCACCACCCGAAGCCACCCCCAGCGACCCCCCACCACCCTCCGTACACAGGTGGACGGCAACACCCCTCTCGACCGGATACCCTTTGACCAGACACGCGACCATCCCACAACAGCACACGCGGCCGAGGAGTCACCCGGATGAGCACCACCCAGAGCGAGAGGCTGCGAGACCTGCTGGAACCGCTCGTCACCTCCCAGGGCCTGGATCTCGAAGAGATCGCCGTGGACTCCGTCGGACGCAAGCGTGTGCTCCGCGTCGTCGTCGACTCCGACACCGGGGCCGACCTGGACCAGATCGCCGATGTGAGCCGCGCGCTCTCGGCGAAGCTCGACGAGACGGACGCGATGGGCGAGGGGGAGTACACCCTTGAGGTCGGCACCCCGGGCGCGGAACGCCTCCTCACCGAGCACCGGCACTACGTCCGCGCCACCGGCCGGCTGGTGAAGTTCCAGCTGAGCGAGGGCGGTGACCTGGTCGCCCGGATCATCGAGGTCGACGACGAGGGACTCGACCTGGAAGTGCCCGGGGTCAAGGGACGCAAGGCCACCGCGCGCAGAGTCGCCTTCGGCGAGATCGAGAAGGCGCGCGTACAGGTCGAATTCAGCCGCAAGGACAAGCACGAAGAGGAAGCGGAGGAGGCGTAGCCGTGGACATCGACATGAGCGCCCTGCGGGGCTTGGTACGGGAGAAGGAAATCTCCTTCGATCTGCTGGTCGAGGCGATCGAATCGGCCCTCCTCATCGCCTACCACCGCACCGAGGGAAGCCGCCGCCACGCGCGCGTGGAGCTCAACCGGGAGACCGGGCATGTGACCGTGTGGGCGAAGGAGGACCCGGAGGACCTCGAGGAGGGCCAGGAGCCCCGCGAGTTCGACGACACCCCGTCCGGATTCGGCCGTATCGCCGCCACCACCGCCAAGCAGGTCATCCTGCAGCGGCTGCGCGACGCCGAGGACGACGCGACGCTCGGCGAGTACGCCGGACGTGAGGGCGACATCGTCACCGGTGTGGTCCAGCAGGGCCGCGACCCGAAGAACGTGCTGGTGGACATCGGCAAGCTGGAGGCCATCCTGCCGGTGCAGGAGCAGGTGCCGGGTGAGACGTACCCGCACGGCATGCGGCTGCGGTCGTACGTCGTCCGGGTGGCGAAGGGTGTGCGCGGACCGTCGGTCACGCTCTCCCGCACCCACCCCAACCTGGTGAAGAAGCTCTTCGCGCTGGAGGTCCCGGAGATCGCCGACGGGTCCGTCGAGATCGCCGCGATCGCACGTGAGGCCGGTCACCGTACGAAGATCGCCGTGCGGTCCACCCGTTCGGGTCTGAACGCCAAGGGCGCCTGCATCGGTCCGATGGGCGGCCGGGTGCGCAATGTCATGGGCGAGCTGAACGGCGAGAAGATCGACATCGTCGACTGGTCGGACGACCCGGCGGAGATGGTGGCGAACGCCCTGTCACCCGCTCGGGTGAGCAAGGTCGAGGTCGTCGACCTGGCGACCCGGTCCGCCCGGGTGACCGTGCCCGACTACCAGCTCTCCCTGGCCATCGGCAAGGAAGGGCAGAACGCCCGGCTGGCGGCCCGGCTCACCGGCTGGCGGATCGACATCCGCCCGGACACCGAGCAGACCCAGCCGCAGAGCGGCCAGCACGGCGGACAGCGCACGGGCGAGCAGGCCGGACAGCGCACCGGTCAGCGCGGCGGGGAATAGATCCCGGCCGCGAGGCGCTGAGATCACGACAGGTTTGTACGCGCCAGGTGTTCGGTACCTGCCCCAAAGGGGTGAGGCGCGTACGGGGAGGTAGACTTAACGGTGTCTGGCCGGACACGGGCCCGAGCATGCCCAGAACGCACCTGTGTGGGGTGCCGGGAACGGGCGGCCAAGACGGATCTGCTGCGGATCGTGGCGATCAAGGACGAGTGCGTCCCTGATCCACGCGGTACGCTGCCCGGCCGGGGTGCATACCTCCACCCCGCCCAGGTCTGTCTCGACCAGGCGGTGCGCCGCCGGGCGTTCACGAGGGCACTGCGCGTCCCGGGAGCGCTCGACACAAAGGCGTTGCGCCAGTACGTCGAGCGGACAACAGTTGCCGAGCAGGCAACACGGTAAGGAAAGACGTACCGCACGGAACCCCGTGCGGTGTAGGTACCTCGCGAGTCGAAAGCAGGTCGAGATTGCGATGAGCACTCGATGAGTACGCGATGAGTACGCCCATGAACTAGCGACGGTCCGGCCGCAACCCGGACCTCAAAGGAGCGAAGTGGCTAAGGTCCGGGTATACGAACTCGCCAAGGAGTTCGGTGTGGAGAGCAAGGTCGTCATGGCCAAGCTCCAGGAACTCGGTGAATTTGTTCGTTCGGCGTCTTCGACGATCGAAGCACCCGTAGTACGCAAGCTGACCGACGCCTTCCAGGGCGGTGGCAACGGCAAGTCCGCCGGCAAGCCCGCCCCGCGCAAGGCGTCCCCCAAGCCCGCCCCCGCGCCCTCCCCGGCGCAGGCGGCTCGTCCGGCCGCTCCCAAGCCGCCGGCCGCACCCAAGCCCGCGGCTGCCCAGCAGCCCGCGGCCCCGTCGGCGCCCGCGCCGGCTCCCGGCCCGCGTCCGGTGCCGGGTCCCAAGCCCGCGCCGCGTCCGGCCCCGGCGGCCCCGGAGTTCACCGCTCCGCCGTCCGCCCCGGCTCCCGCCGCGCAGAACGCGCCGAAGCCCGGTGGTCCGCGTCCCGGCGCGCCCAAGCCGGGTTCCCGTCCCGCCGCGCCCGGTCAGGGCCAGCAGGGCGAGCGTGGCCAGCGTCCCGCCGCCGCCCAGGGCGGTGCGCGTCCCGGTGGCGCCGCGCCGCGTCCGGGCGCCCGTCCGGCCGGTCCGCGTCCGGGCAACAACCCCTTCACCTCCGGCGGCAACGCCGGCATGGCGCGCCCGCAGGCTCCCCGCCCGCAGGGCGCTCCGCGTCCCGGCGGCCCCGGTGCCCCCGGCGGTCCCCGTCCGCAGGCGCCCGGCGCCCAGGGCGGCGGTCCTCGTCCGCAGGCTCCGGGCGGCGCGCGTCCGACCCCGGGCTCGATGCCGCGTCCGCAGGGTGCGGGTCCCGGCGGTCCGCGTCCCGGCGGCCCGCGTCCCAACCCCGGCATGATGCCGCAGCGTCCCGCTGCCGGCCCGCGTCCCGGTGGCGGCCCCGGCGGCCGTGGTCCGGGCGGTGCGGGTCGTCCCGGCGGTGGCGGCGGTCGTCCGGGCGGCGGCGGCTTCGCCGGTCGTCCCGGTGGCGGCGGTGGCGGCGGCTTCGCCGGTCGTCCCGGCGGTCCCGGTGGCGGCGGTGGCGGCGGTTTCGCCGGTCGTCCCGGTGGTCCCGGTGGCGGCGGTGGCCGTCCCGGCTTCGGCGGCCGTCCCGGCGGTCCCGGTGGCCGCGGTGGCACGCAGGGCGCCTTCGGCCGTCCCGGCGGTCCCGCGCGTCGTGGCCGCAAGTCGAAGCGGCAGAGGCGCCAGGAGTACGAGGCCATGCAGGCCCCGAGCGTCGGCGGCGTGATGCTGCCGCGCGGCAACGGCGAGACCATCCGTCTCTCCCGCGGCGCGTCGCTCACCGACTTCGCGGAGAAGATCAACGCCAACCCGGCGTCGCTCGTCGCGGTCATGATGAACCTCGGCGAGATGGTCACCGCGACGCAGTCCGTCTCCGACGAGACCCTGCAGCTCCTCGCCGACGAGATGAACTACACGGTTCAGATCGTCAGCCCGGAGGAGGAGGACCGCGAGCTTCTCGAGTCCTTCGACATCGAGTTCGGCGAGGACGAGGGCGACGAGGAGGACCTGGTGGTCCGCCCGCCGGTCGTCACCGTCATGGGTCACGTCGACCACGGTAAGACCCGCCTGCTCGACGCCATCCGCAAGACCAACGTCATCGCGGGCGAGGCCGGCGGCATCACCCAGCACATCGGTGCCTACCAGGTCTCGACCGAGGTCAACGACGAAGAGCGCAAGATCACCTTCATCGACACCCCGGGTCACGAGGCGTTCACCGCCATGCGTGCCCGTGGTGCGAAGTCGACCGACATCGCGATCCTGGTCGTCGCGGCCAACGACGGCGTCATGCCGCAGACGGTCGAGGCGCTCAACCACGCCAAGGCGGCCGACGTGCCGATCGTGGTCGCGGTCAACAAGATCGACGTCGAGGGTGCCGACCCGACCAAGGTGCGCGGTCAGCTGACCGAGTACGGCCTGGTGGCCGAGGAGTACGGCGGCGACACCATGTTCGTCGACATCTCCGCCAAGCAGGGTCTGCACATCGACTCGCTGCTGGAGGCCGTGATCCTCACGGCCGACGCCTCGCTCGACCTGCGGGCCAACCCGAACCAGGACGCGCAGGGCATCTCGATCGAGTCCCGTCTCGACCGCGGCCGTGGTGCCGTGGCGACGGTCCTCGTCCAGCGAGGCACCCTGCGGGTCGGCGACACGATGGTCGTGGGCGACGCCTACGGTCGCGTGCGCGCCATGCTCGACGACAACGGCAACAACGTCGCCGAGGCCGGCCCGTCGACGCCGGTCCAGGTCCTGGGCCTGACCAACGTCCCGGGTGCGGGCGACAACTTCCTCGTGGTCGAGGAGGACCGTACGGCCCGCCAGATCGCCGAGAAGCGCGCCGCCCGCGAGCGCAACGCGGCCTTCGCCAAGCGCACGCGCCGTGTCTCGCTGGAGGACCTGGACAAGGTGCTCAAGGCCGGCGAGGTCCAGCAGCTGAACCTGATCATCAAGGGTGACGCTTCTGGTTCCGTCGAGGCCCTGGAGTCCTCCCTGCTCCAGCTGGACGTCGGCGAAGAGGTCGACATCCGCGTCCTGCACCGCGGCGTCGGTGCGGTCACGGAGTCCGACATCGACCTGGCGATGGGCTCCGACGCCATCGTGATCGGCTTCAACGTCCGCGCGGCCGGCCGCGCGGCGCAGATGGCCGAGCGCGAGGGCGTGGACGTCCGGTACTACTCGGTCATCTACCAGGCGATCGAGGAGATCGAGGCGGCCCTCAAGGGCATGCTCAAGCCGGAGTACGAGGAGGTCGAGCTCGGCACGGCGGAGATCCGCGAGGTCTTCCGCTCGTCCAAGCTGGGCAACATCGCGGGTGTGCTCATCCGCTCCGGCGAGGTCCGCCGCAACACCAAGGCGCGCCTCATCCGCGACGGCAAGGTCATCGCGGAGAACCTCAACATCGAGGGTCTGCGTCGCTTCAAGGACGACGTCACCGAGATCCGCGAAGGCTACGAGGGTGGTATCAACCTCGGAAACTTCAACGACATCAAGGTCGACGACGTCATCGCGACGTACGAGATGCGCGAGAAGCCGCGGGCGTAACCGCCCGCCCTTCCGGGACGGTCCGGTCCGGGGCCGGTCGACGGAGAGTAATTTCCGTCGATCGGCCCCGGCCGTTCGTTGTACGGTTTCTGATGTTCCCGCCGATTGCCGGCGGGCCCATCAATCCCGTACCGGCGGGTCATCCGGACACCTATGTATGTGGGGACGCTGTCCTTCGACCTTCTGCTCGGTGACGTACGGTCACTGAAGGAGAAGCGCTCCGTCGTCCGCCCGATCGTGGCCGAGCTCCAGCGCAAGTACGCCGTGAGCGCGGCGGAGGTCGACCATCTGGATCTGCACCGCAGGGCCGGCATCGGCCTGGCGATGGTCTCCGGCGACGCGGGGCACCTCACCGACGTACTGGACCGGTGCGAACGGCTGGTCGCCGGCCGCCCCGAGGTGGAGCTGCTGTCCGTACGGCGGCGCTTCCACGGCGACGACGACTGATTTACGAACACGAACAGGAAGAACGGGAGACGACCAGTGGCCGACAACGCGCGGGCCAAGAGGCTGGCGGACCTCATCCGAGAGGTGGTGGCCCAGAAGCTGCAGCGTGGGATCAAGGACCCGCGGCTCGGCTCACACGTCACCATCACGGACACCCGGGTCACCGGTGACCTGCGGGAGGCGACCGTCTTCTACACGGTGTACGGGGACGACGAGGAGCGGGCGGCCGCGGCCGCCGGTCTGGAGAGCGCCAAGGGCGTGCTCCGCTCCGCGGTCGGCGCAGCGGCCGGCGTGAAGTTCACGCCCACGCTGACGTTCGTGGCCGACGCCCTGCCCGACACCGCCCGGACCATCGAGGAACTCCTCGACAAGGCGCGGGCCTCCGACGAGAAGGTGCGCGAGGTCTCCGCCGGCGCCACCTACGCCGGTGAGGCGGACCCGTACCGCAAGCCGGACGAGGACGAGGACGACAGCGCCGAATGAGTTCCAGGCCCACCCCGCCCGACGGCCTCGTCATCGTCGACAAGCCGTCGGGCTTCACTTCGCACGACGTCGTCGCGAAGATGCGCGGCATCGCGCGCACCCGCCGCGTCGGCCACGCCGGCACCCTCGACCCGATGGCGACCGGCGTGCTCGTGCTCGGCGTGGAGAAGGCCACCAAGCTCCTCGGCCATCTCGCGCTGACCGAGAAGGAGTACCTCGGCACCGTCCGCCTCGGGCAGAACACGCTCACGGACGACGCCGAGGGGGAGATCACCTCCTCCACCGACGCCTCCAAGGTGACCCGCGAGGCCATCGACACCGGCATCGCCAAGCTGACCGGCGACATCATGCAGGTGCCGTCCAAGGTCAGCGCCATCAAGATCAACGGCGTACGGTCGTACAAGCGGGCCCGCGAGGGCGAGGAGTTCGACATCCCGGCCCGGCCGGTCAGGGTCTCCTCCTTCGCGGTTCACGACGTCCGGGACGCCGTCGCCGAGGACGGCACCCCCGTCCTCGACCTGGTCGTCTCCGTCGTCTGCTCCTCCGGCACCTACATCCGCGCCCTCGCCCGCGACCTGGGCGCCGACCTCGGGGTCGGCGGCCACCTCACGGCGCTGCGCCGGACCCGGGTGGGGCCGTACAAGCTGGACGCCGCGAAGACGCTGGACCAGCTCCAGCAGGAGCTGACGATCATGCCGATCGCCGAGGCCGCCGGGGCCGCCTTCCGGCCCTGGGAGGTCGACGCCCGCCGCGCCCGGCTGCTGCTGAACGGCGTCCGCCTGGACATGCCCGAGGAGTACGCCGACGCCGGACCCGTGGCCGTCTTCGGCCCGGAGAACCGCCTCCTCGCGCTCGTCGAGGCGCACAAGGGCAAGGCCAAGAGCCTGGCCGTCTTCGGCTGAGGCGCCCGTACGGTCCGCCCGTGGAGCGGCGAACACGGGGCATCCACTGCCCGCCGCTCCACGGTCCCCCCTCGGTTCCCCCACCCCTAGGGTGTATCCAGACCTCCCCGTCCCGTCACCCGTCCGGGCGGGCGCTCGGAGTGAAGCGGGGGAGCACAAGGGGGCGCGTTCGTCACGCGATCTGTCCCGCCGATCACCGCCTGCCTACCGTCGAGAGCACAGGCAGGGGCACAGGCCCAGGGCACATGCGGGGCGGGGAGGGACGGCCATGGCGGGACGGGGCCCGCGGGACGACGGGCAGACGGTCGACGGGCAGACGGTCGACGGGACCCGGCTCCCGGACACCCTTCTCGTCCATGTCACCGACCTCGCCGGACGCCCCCGCGGCGTCGGCTTCCTCGCCGACCACCTCGGCACCCTCGTCACCGCCCACGAGGCCGTCGACGGCCTGCCCCGGCTGGTCCTGCGCACCGCCGACGGCCGCGACCGGGCCGTCACCGCCGACGCCGTCACCCCGCTGCCGCACCGCGGGCTCGCCCTGATCCGCACCGAGGGACTGGGGCTGGAACCGCTGCCGCTCACCGTGCGGGACCGGGTCGACGCCGGCATTTACGTCCGCGTCCCGGCCGGCTGCTGGCGCGAGGCCCGGGTGCTGGGCACGACCGGCGCCACCTACACGGCCACCGACCGCCGCCACCGCCTCGACGACGCGCTGGAACTGGCCATCGGCACCGCGGGCCGCGACGCGCTGCGCCTCGGCGGCGGCGCGGCCGGGGGACCGGTCCTGGACGCCGTAACCGGCGCCGTCGTCGGGGTCGTCGCCACGGCGCTGACGGCCGGACACGCCGCCGCCGGCTTCGCCGTCCCGCTGCGCCCCGCCGACGGCGGCCCGCTCGCCGAGCTGCTCGCCCGCAACGCCGCGACCGTGCCCGCCTACGGAGCCGACCTCAACCTGGCCGGGATCCTGGAGCTCACCGCCACCTCCGTCGGCCAGGACGGCCCGCCCGCGGGAGGCGGCACCGACGTCGAGCCGGTCGAACGGGACGCCATCGCGCGGGAGTTCGCCGCGTTCGACGCCGGGGACGCCGCCGTCCTCGCCCTCGTCGGCCCGCCCGGCTGCGGCCGTACGACGGAACTCGCGGCGCTCGCCGCCCGGCGCGGCCGGGACCCGCAGCCGGCGCCCACCCTGTGGCTGCGCGGCGCCGACCTCCGCGAGGGCGACACCGGTATCGCGGACGCGGCCCGCAGGGCCCTGACCCGGGCGGCCCGCATCGTGGCAGCGTCCCGAGGGGCGGACGTGGCCTGGCCCGGCGACCTGGCCGAGGCCGGCGGTCGCCCTGCGGGGGCAGCCGATCGCGGGGCCGGTGCCGTCGCCCCGGTCGCGCACGGTTCCCACCCCGCCGACCCCTGCCACCCACCGGCCCCCGGCCCGCAGCACCGCCAGACGGCCGCTACGGGTACCCCCGACACCCCCGACGGCTTCGATCCCGGGCGGCCTGCTCGGCTCGCCCGTGCCGCCGGGCGGCCCCTCCTGCTGCTGCTGGACGGGCCCGAGGAGATGCCGCCGGTGCTGGCGCATCGGCTGGGGGAGTGGACCGCGGGGACGGCGGAGTGGCTGCGGCAGACGGGGGCGCGGCTCGTGGTGGCCTGCCGGGACGAGTACTGGGAGGGGGCCGGGGCACGGTTCCCGCGCGAGCTGCTGCACGCCGGGCTCGACGGCGAGGGCGACGACACGCTGCCGCCCCACGTCCGCCTCGGCGACCTCGGCGAGCAAGAGGCCCGCCTGGCCCGGCAGCGGTACGGCATCCCCGAGGGCGCCCTCGCAGCGTCCGACGCCCGCCACCCGCTCGCGCTGCGCCTGTTCGCCGAGGTGCGCGCCGCGCTGCCGGAGGCGCCCCGCGTCCGTGCCGACCGGCACGACGTGTTCGCCGCCCACCTCGACCTGCTGTGCCTGCGCGTCGCCGTGCGGCTCGCCGCGGGCAACGGGCTGCGCGGCACCGCCGTACGCCGGCTCGCCGCCAAGGTCGCCGGGCAGGTCCACGAGGCCGCCCGGCGCAGCCTCGGGCCCGGACAGGGAGAGCTGGACCGCGAGGCCTTCGAAGCGGTGTTCCCCTGGGGGCCCGCCCCGGACCGGCTCGGCGGCGGCACCGGCTGGGCCTCGGCCGTCCTCACCGAGGGCCTGCTCGTCCCCGCCGGCGGCGGCTACCGCTTCGCCCACGAGGAGCTGGCCGACTGGCTCCAGGGCATGCACCTCGACCTCGACGAGGCCCTGCGCGCCCTCGTCCACCGCCGCCCGCACGAGGCGCACCCGCTGCCCGTCCCGCACCACCGCATCGGCCCCGTCGTGCAGGCCCTGCTGCTGATCGCCCGGCAGCACGGCACCCGGCGGCTCACCCTGCGCCTCGACGAGCTGACCGAGACCCTGGACGCCGACCCAGACTCCTGGTGGGCGGCCCGGCTGCTCACCGAGGTCCTCAGCCGGGTGCCGGACGCCACGCCGTACCTCGGCGTGCTGCGCGACCTCGCCGACCGGATCGCCGGCCGGACGCTGCCGCCGGGCCGTTTCGGCCCCGCCTTCTGGACCGGGCTGCGGCTGCGCGCCGCCGACCGCTTCGACCTGCTGCGCCGCCTCGTCCTCGCCGACACCGCCCCGCACGACGGCGGCGCACCCCGCTACCTGGACAGTACGGCCCGGCTGCTCGCCACCGACCCCGCCGCCGTACAGCCGTATCTCCTGGCCTGGTTCGATGACGAGCGGCCGCTGCCCGCGACGCCGCACGCCACGGTCGCCACCGCCGCGCAGGCCCTGCTGCACACCCACCGGCACCGTGCCCTGGACGACCTCACCGAGCTTCTCGTCGACCGCGCCCACCCGCGCGCCGGGGAACTGCTCACCGTGCTCGCCGAGGACGAGCCGGCGGCGCTGTGCCGGGCCGTGGACCGGTGGGCGCGCGACGAGCGGCCCGACCGGCGGGCGGCGGCGGTGACGTACGGACTGCGCGCCGCGCCGCACGTGCGCACCGAGGCCGACCGTGAACTGCTGCGCTACGCCGCCCTCGCCCTGCTCGCCCGCCCCGCCGACACCGACCTGCACGGCGGCGCGCTCGCCCTCCTCGTCCGCGATCCGGCGACCCGCGCCCGCCACCTCCCCCAGGCGCTGCGCCGGTTCGCCGCCGGAGACCCCCAGCTCCCGCCGGACGCCCTGCTCACCGCCCTGGCCACGCACGCCGACGCCGTCCTCGACGCCTTCCGCACCCGGCTTGCCGGACCGGCCGCGGGGGCGGCGCTGCGCGCCCTCGCCGAGGTCACCGAGCCCGGTCCGGCCCGCCGGATCGCCGAGCTGGTCCGCGAGGCCGCCGCCCTGCGCCCGGACGCGGCCGAGGACGTCGCCGCGTACGTCGACACCCGCCTCGACCAGGGCCCCGGCGCCCGCGCCGACCTCCTCCCGCTGGTCACCGGCCTGCTGGTCGGCGGGCCCGAGCGGGTACGGGCCGCCCTCGCCGCCGTCCTCGCCGCGCCCGGCGCCCCCGCCTCCGGCCCCCTGCGCCGCGAGCTGCGCGACCTCCTGCTCGCCCACGAGCGGGACCCCGGCGTCCTCGCCGCCCTGCTGCACGCCGCCGTCTACAGCACCAGCGGGGACGAGCTGCGCGATCTGCTGCACCGCACCGGCCTGCAGCTGGCCCGCACACCGGAGGGCGCCGCCCGGTTCGACCACGGCCTGGTCGACCTCGCCCGTCACGTCCCCGGCTTCGCCGCGCGCGTCGCGGGCTGGCTGGCCGGGACCCCGGCGGAGTGGGCGGCCCTGGTCGGACCGGGCGCTCGCCGCACGATCGAGAACCTGGCGGGCGTCCGCGTACCGGCCTGAACGGCCTGGCCGCACGTGCGCCCCGTCACAGGACCGATGCCGATGCCGGGCACAGGCGCGCGGCATGGCACCCTTAGACCTGCGTAAGTGGTCAACGGTAAGTACCGACACGGGTTCGAGGAGCGGTCACAGTGCAGCGCTGGCGTGGCTTGGAGGACATCCCCCAGGACTGGGGGCGCAGCGTCGTCACCATCGGCTCTTACGACGGAGTCCACCGCGGCCACCAGCTGATCATCCGGCATGCCGTGGACCGCGCCCGGCAGCTGGGCGTGCCGGCGGTCGTCGTCACCTTCGACCCGCACCCCAGCGAGGTCGTCCGCCCCGGCAGCCACCCGCCGCTGCTCGCCCCGCACCACCGCCGCTGCGAGCTGATGGCGGAGCTGGGCGTGGACGCGGTGCTGATCCTGCCGTTCACGGCGGAGTTCTCGAAGCTGTCGCCGGCCGACTTCGTGGTGAAGGTCCTGGTCGACAAGCTGCACGCCAAGGCCGTCGTCGAGGGCCCCAACTTCCGCTTCGGCCACAAGGCCGCGGGCAACGTGGAGTTCCTCACCGAGCAGGGCAAGGTGTACGACTTCGAGGTGGAGGTCGTCGACCTGTACCTCACCGGTGAGGCGGGCGGCGGCGAGCCGTTCTCCTCCACGCTGACCCGGCGCCTGGTCGCCGAGGGCGACGTGGCCGGCGCCGCCGAGATCCTCGGCCGGCCGCACCGCGTCGAGGGCGTGGTCGTGCGCGGCGCCCAGCGCGGGCGCGAACTGGGCTTCCCCACCGCGAACGTCGAGACGCTGCCGCACACCGCGATCCCGGCCGACGGCGTGTACGCGGGCTGGCTGCACGCGGCCGGCGAGGCGATGCCGGCCGCCATCTCCGTCGGCACCAACCCGCAGTTCGACGGCACCGAGCGCACGGTGGAGGCGTACGCCATCGACCGGGTGGGTCTTGACCTGTACGGCCTGCACGTCGCCGTCGACTTCCTCGCCTTCGTGCGGGGGCAGGCCAGGTTCGACACGCTGGACGCGCTGCTGGAGCAGATGGCCGAGGACGTGAAGCGGTGCCGTGAGCTGGTGGCCGAGGCGGAGGCGGAAGGCCGGTAGCGGAGGCTGCGACGACGAAGGGCGGCCGGTGCCTGGTGGGCACCGGCCGCCCTTCTGTGTGTCCGCGTCCCGCGTCCGCGGTTACTGTTGCGGCGGCTGCGGCTGGGCCGGGGGCTGCGGGCCGGGCTGACCGGGCTGCGGATAGCCGTAGCCGGCGGGGTAGCCCGGCTGGGGCTGCTGCTGCGGCGGCTGGCCGGGCTGAGGGGCCTGCTGCGGAT
Organism: Streptomyces griseosporeus; assembly: GCF_014656055.1. Taxonomy (GTDB): domain Bacteria; phylum Actinomycetota; class Actinomycetes; order Streptomycetales; family Streptomycetaceae; genus Streptomyces; species Streptomyces griseosporeus. The sequence goes on along the minus strand of NZ_BNBR01000003.1, from coordinate 32,972 downwards.
AGGGCTGCCCGGGGTGGGCGGGCTGCTGCCCCGGCTGGCCGTACGGCTGCTGCCCCGGGTGCGCGGCCTGCTGCGGATACGGCTGCTGCGGGTAGGCCTGCTGCTGAGGCTGGCCCGGGTACGGCTGTCCCGGCATGGGCTGCCCGGGCACCGGCGCGCCCGGCACCGGCTGGCCCGGCAGTGGCTGGCCCGGCATCGGCGGGGCTGCCACCGGCGGCGGGTTGCCGTCGCTGGTCCACAGGCCGTGCATCTGCTGGTGCCGGACGAAGTCCTCGGCGACCATCGCGGCGAGGTTGAAGTACGCCTCCCGCACCTTCGGCCGCATCATGTCGAGGTCGACCTCCGCACCGGCGGCCAGGTGCTCGTCGAACGGTACGACGATGACGCCCCGGCACCGGGTCTCGAAGTGCGCCACGATGTCCTCGACCTTGATCATCTTGCCGGTCTCGCGGACCCCGGAGATGACCGTGATGGACCGGGAGACCAGGTCCTGGTACCCGTGGGCCGAGAGCCAGTCCAGCGTCGTACTGGCGCTGGAGGCACCGTCCACGGACGGCGTCGAGATGATGATGAGCTGGTCGGCCAGGTCCAGCACACCGCGCATGGCGCTGTAGAGCAGGCCGGTGCCCGAGTCGGTGAGGATGATCGGGTACTGCTGCCCGAGGACGTCGATGGCCCGCCGGTAGTCCTCGTCGTTGAAGGTCGTCGAGACGGCCGGGTCGACGTCGTTGGCGATGATCTCCAGGCCGGAGGGGGCCTGCGAGGTGAACCGCCGGATGTCCATGTACGAGTTGAGGTACGGGATCGCCTGGACCAGGTCGCGGATGGTCGCCCCGGTCTCGCGGCGCACCCGGCGGCCGAGCGTGCCGGCGTCCGGGTTGGCGTCGATGGCGAGGATCTTGTCCTGCCGCTCGGTGGCGAGCGTGGAGCCGAGCGCGGTGGTCGTCGTGGTCTTGCCGACGCCGCCCTTGAGGCTGATCACGGCGATGCGGTAGCAGGACAGCACGGGCGTGCGGATCAGGTCGAGCTTGCGCTGCCGCTCGGCCTCCTCCTTCTTGCCGCCGAGCTTGAACCGGCCGCCGCCCGCGGCGGGGCGGCTGCTCTTCGCCTTCTGCCTCTTGTTGTTGAGCAGACGGTCGGAGGACAGCTCGACGGCCGCGGTGTAACCGAGCGGCGCCGCACCGGGGTTGACGGGCTGCCGCTGGTCGTGCTGCAGGGGCTGCGGCCAGGCCGCGCCGGTCCGCGGGTCGACGGGGGGAACGGGAGCACCGGGCGCACCGGGGCCCCCGGGAGCGCCGGGGGCGCCGGGGGCGCCGACGGGGGGCTGCTGTGCGGCCTGCTGCTGCGCCGGCTGGGGCGGGAAGCCGTACCCGCCGGGCTGCGGCTGGCCGGGCGTGCCGGTGGGCGGGAAGCCGTAACCGCCGGGCTGCGGCTGCGGCTGCGGCTGTGGCTGTGCCGGGGGCTGCGGTGCCGTGGGGGCGGCCGCGGCCTGCTCGCTGCCGGGCTGCGGGAAGCCGTATCCGCCGGGCTGCGGCTGCGGCTGTGGCTGTGCCAGGGGCTGGGGAGCCGTGGGCGCGGGCGGGGCCTGCTCGCTGCCGGGCTGCGGGTAGGCGTACCCCGAGGGCGGGGCGGCCGGGGCGTTGTGCCAGGCGGCGGGGGCCGGCTGCGGTGCCTGCGGCTGGAACGGCTGCTGCGGCATGTGCTGCTGGGGCACCTGCGGTTGCGCGGGCGCGGCGGCGTCGGCCTGGGGGAACGGGACGCCGGGCGGCTGGGCCTGGCCCGGGACCTGGGGGTGGGGCTGCGGCTGTCCGGGGAAGGGCGGCTGCGGCTGGCCCGGGACCTGGGCCTGCGGCAGCGGCTGGCCGGGGACCTGGCCCTGCGGCAGTGGCTGGCCGGGGACCTGGCTCTGCGCCGGGCCGTGCGCCTGGGCCGCCTCGGCGGCCGCCGGATGGCCCTGCTGCGGCTGGGCCGGCCAGTGGGCGGCCGGGGCCGGGGCGGCGGGCTGGTACGACGGCGGCAGCGGCGGCACACCGTCCTGCGGCGCCGGCGGCGGAGTCCACGCGGGGGCGCCGTCGGGGCCCGCGGCGGCGGCCTGCTGGGCGTCGCCCTGCTCCGGCTCGCTGCCCTGCGGGGCGTCCGCCGCGGGGGCCTCGGAGGCGGTGTCCTCGGCGGTCTGCGGGGCGTCCGTGCTGTCGCCGGCGTCGGGAGCGTCCTCGGCGGAGCCGGCCTCCGCGGTGCCGTCGTCGGTGGTGCCCTCGCCCTCATGCTCAGCCTCGGCGGAGCCGGACTCGGACGTCGTTTCGCCGTCCGCTTCCCCCTTGGAGGCGTCCGCGCCCTCAGCACTGTCGCCCTCGGGCGCGGCGGTCTCGCCCTCGGACGCCTCGTCCGCGGTGGCCGTGCCGGCGACGTCACCGGAAGCCGGATCCTCCGGCTCGCCCGACCCGGTGGCCTCCGCGGCCTCCGCGGCCCCCGCGCCCTCCTCGGCCGTCGTCTGCTCCGGCGTACCGGTGGCCTCCTCGGCGTCCGGCGCCGAGGGGTCGAGGGCGGCCGTCGCGGCGGCCGCGCGCTCGGTGATCTCCCGCTTCAGCGCCGACGCCGAGATACGCATCGTCGCACCGCTGACCAGGTCGCCGTTGGCGGACTCGTCCACCTCCGACGCCTCGGGCGCGAGCGGCGCGGCGGCCTCCGGCGAGGCCACGGGAGCTGGCGCAGGTGCGGGCGCGGGCGCGGCGGGGAACGCGCCGTCGGCGGCCTGCGCCGGAGCGCCGGGGTACCCCTCGGGCGAAGGCGCGGCAGCGCCGCCGTACGTGCCGGCCGCCGGATACCCCGCGCCCTCCGACGGCGTCGGCGCCCACGCCGGCTGGAAGCCGCTGCCCGGCGGCAGGTCCGGTACGGCGACCGGCGGGCCCACCGGCGGAGGCGGCGAGGCGGGACCGGGCGCCGCGGGCGGCACGGGAGCGGGGGCCGCCGGCGCCGGGCCGGAGGCGTTCTGCGTGTACCAGGCGGGCGGCGCGTAGTCGATCGTGAACTCGCCCGTCATCTCGATGGCGGACTCCGCGTCGGTCTGGTCGTCGTCGGGTGTGTCCCAGCCCCCGCGGATACCGTCCCGATCGCTGTTCACAGTTCCTCCTGGTGTGGTCGAACACCCTCATGCCGTGCTGGGGGACGACCGTTCCTGTCGTACGATTCGCCGGGCTGTTCCCCCGGTGCCCTGGACCCTGTCGTCGCAGAGCGCGCACACCCCGCTCGCGAGTACTCGCGCAGTGCCCTGCCCCAGCCTAATCACGAAAGCCGGGGACCCGGCAGGCCCGCCCACCCGTTTCCCGTCCGTCCGGCGTGACACACCGGCGCGGAACCGGTCAGGCACCGACACGCGTACACCACACGTACACCAAACCGTGACGATCGGCGCCCTCAACAGGGGTGCCCAGGCGGGCATGAGCGAGCCATAGCGCTCACATCCGGACAGAAACGGGCGAGTTGGGGTCGGGTCGGGGTCGGCTCAGTCCATCCGGCGGGCCACGCCCAGCAGTCCGACCTCGGCGTCCGTCGCCTGCGTCATCACGTACTGCCGGTCCCGGTCCGTGCACCACAGCGTGACGCCGTCCTGGAGCGAGGGCAGCGAGTCGATCTCGGGGCGGGGCAGCGCCAGCACCCGGCCGATCTCCGCCGCCTCGTCGGGCGACACCCGCTGCACGCCCACCAGCCGGGCCTGCCGCATCAACCGCGGCGCGACCGGGCTGAGATACGGCAGCAGCGTCAGCACCGACTGCCAGGGCGCCGACGCCACGCGCCCGCGCGGCGGACGCATACCGCAGTCCCGCACCACCAGCACCGGCGTACCCGCCGAGGCGCCCTGCGGCGGCACGCGGCCGACGTCGTACACCGCGAGGCCGTTCTGCCCGCCGCCCATCGCGTGCACCATCGGCATCCAGGCCTGGGCGCGGCCCGTCTCCACGGCCACGCGCGCGCCGGTCGCCGCCGCGCGCAGCGCGAGGACCTGCGCGGTCCACAGACCGCCGATGAGCACCATGTCGTACGGCGTGGGCCGGTTGACGCCGAGGACGGCCGGCTGCCCCTCGGTGTTCACGCCGACCACCACGCCGTCGTCGCCGATGGGCAGGGTCAGGGTGTCCGCCTGCTCCACGGTGAGCGTGTGCCGCGGATGACGGGGGCCGAGCAGGCCGAAGCCGGTGCGCAGCCGCTCCCCGAAGGACGGTTCCGGGGCGGTGGAGGTGTCGGTCGTCATGGCCATCAGCGGGCACCTCCGAGCGGCAGGGTGGCGAGGACACCGGGGAGTTGTTCACGGTCCAGGCGGGCCAGGCCGGTCTTCGCTGCTCGCGCGGCGCGCTCCAGGTCGCGGCGGGCGTTGGTCAGCTCCTGGTTGCTGCGGCCGGTGATGCGCAGATGCCCGGTGACGGTCACGTCCTGCCGGCCGCCCTTGGCCAGCGTCAGACTGAAGGTCGTCGCCAGCGCGGGCACTGTCGTCAGCTGCGCCACCAGCTGCGCGAGCGAGCTGCCGTCGCCGCCCAACTGCGGCCAGCGGCGCACCCAGTAGGTGGTGTGCCGCCGGTTGTCGCAGCGCCAGCTGCGGCTGGACTCCTCGGTCCGCCGCTGCGGCGCCTCACCACGTCCGGCCTGCGCGGCCTGCGCGGTCACCATCGGGTTGGCGCACGCGGAGGTGGCGATGGCGGCCGTCAGCTCCTCCTCGTTCAGGATGTTCGCCCGGAACCCGGCGCCGGTGAGCCGGCTCGCCAGATGCTCCGCCGCCCGCGCGAGGCACTTCTGCGCGCCGGTCAGGCCGCCGCCGCGCGCGGCGACCGCCTCCGGGCACAGCTCCGGGTCGAGCTTCAGCGCGATCCAGGTGATGCGCACCGCGGGGGAGCCGGTCTGGGCCTGCAGCGGCGCGTAGTTGCTCACCACGACCGACTGCTGGGGCAGGTGCAGCGCGGGCGCGGGCTGGGTGTGCACGACGATCTGCGCCGACTCCAGCCGGATGCCGTCGACCTCCAGCACGTCCCGCACCAGGGCCACGGGCAGCGGTCTGCGCCCGCGCTCGGCCCGCAGCGCGCCGGCGTCCGACTCCACCTGGAGCACGGCGGTCAGGAAGCCGCCGTCGCCCACCATGCCCACCGGACGCTGGTCGCGGTCGTCGCCGCGGCTGTAGCTGTAGGTGCGCAGGCTCGGGTCGCACTCCACGGCGGGCGCGAGCCCGGAGTCGGTGCCCGGCGGCACCGGTGTGCTCGCGGCCCTGCGGACGCGCGCCCGCAGCGCGAGCAGCGTGCCGAGCCACTCCGGCAGGGAGCGGCCCCGGCGCCGTACGACGGCGAGGACGACGAGCAGCGCGGCGACGACCGCGGCCGGGATCAGCACGTACGTACCGGCGATCCAGCCGCAGACGACCAACGCGGCGGCCGTCTCAAGCAGCACCAGCCGCTGCACGGCGAAGGAACCGCCGCGGCCCGAACGGGACTTCAGATGCGGTGTGACGGGCCCCCGGTGCGCGGTGGCCGCCGAGGCCTGCGGCGGGGTGCCCTGCGGGGCGGGAGAGGCCGCGCCGCGGCCCCTCGACCGGCGCTGGCCGGCCGATCGTGAGCCCGATTGCGATCGCGACCGGGTCCGCGTCGCGGAAGCCATCACTCCAAAACCCCCGAACTCTCCCGAAAACCCTTGGCGCTCCTGCCCGTCACGCCCCGAGCACCCTACCCGTGCCACCAGCACGGTCACGCAACAGGCATAGTAGGGGGCGGCTCTGACAGTCGAGGCAGCAGAGGCAACCGAGGACGGGGGACGGATCTTCACAGGTCCCCCACGGCTCCGCAACGGGGAGAGAGCGGACACAGATGGCATCACGGCGCGACGAACTCAACGCCTACACCTTCGCGAAGCGCCGCACGCTCGCGTCATTCCTGCAGCCCTCGCCGTCCGGCTCGGAGGAGGGCGCGCCCAAGCCGCTGTCCGCGCTCGTGCCCGGACTGGTGGTGGGCGTGGTGGTCCTCGCCGTGTTCGGTGCGATCGGCATGTTCAGCCCGACCGCGCCCAAGGGCTGGGACACCCCGGGCGAACACGTCATCGTCGCCAGCAAGTCCACCACCCGCTACGTGGTGCTGAAGACGGGCAAGCAGACGCAGCTGCACCCGGTCCTGAACATGGCCTCCGCCAAGCTCCTGCTGGACCCGAGCAAGAACAGCGTCATCACGGTCGACGAGAAGGTCCTCGACAGCGGCAAGCCTCCGCACGGCGCCACCATCGGCATCCCCTACGCCCCCGACCGCCTGCCCGGCGACTCCGAGGCCGGCTCCGCCAAGCGCTGGGCGGTGTGCGAACGCCCCGGCGACGGCGGCCGGGCCATCCAGAAGGCGGCGTTCGTCTTCGCCAAGAAGGAGTGGTCCAGGACGGAGGGCGCCGACAAGCTCGGCGGCGGCGACCTGATGTACGTCGTCGGACCGGACGGCAAGACGCAGTACGTCGTCGACGCCAAGGGCACCAAGTACCAGCTGGCCGACCCCGAGGACAAGGAACTCCTCAAGGCCCTCGACACCCAGGGCCGCGCCCCGCAGCGCGTCTCCAAGGAGTGGCTGGACACCCTGCACACCGGTGACCCGGTCGCCATCCCCGCCCTCTCCGCCGCCGACGGCACCCCCGGCCAGAAGGCGAACGCCTCCACCGCCCTGGGTGAGTACGACAAGGTCGGCGAGGTCATCAAGGCCTACGACGGCCAGGTCATGCAGTACTACGTCGTCCTGCGCGGCAAGGTGGCCCGCATCTCCGAGTTCACCGCGACCCTGCTGCTCAACAGCGGCGACCTCGTCGCCGTCGGCCAGGCCGGTGAGGCCCAGCAGGTCAGCCCCGGCGCGGTGGCCGACAGCACCAGCTTCGACGGCGACAAGAACTGGCCGTCGTACCGGCCGCGCACCGTCAACAACGGCGCGAGCGCCACGTCGGGCCGCAACACCGTCTGCAACGTGCTGCGTTCGGTGAACGCGGCCGACGGCCGGACCACCCTGTCCACCTGGGTCGGCACCGCGTTCCCCGCCCAGCTGCCCACCGGCTCCTCCAGCGCCTACGTCACCCCGGGCTCCGGCCAGCTCTACCGCCAGTTCAAGGGCACCGAGACCAAGGCCGGCGGGGTCTTCCTGGTCACCGACACGGGCCTGCGCTACGCCCTGCAGTCCAACAGCGACAGCGCCACCGACGACAAGGGCATCGGCACCTCGGCCCAGCAGAAGAAGCAGGAGCTGGCCGAGGCGAGGATCGCCCAGACCCGCCTCGGCTACGAGAAGGTGACCCCGGTCCCCGTCCCCGCGGAGTGGTCCACGTTCCTGCCGACGGGCCCGCGCCTGTCGGAGGCGGCGGCCCGCCAGCCGCAGGGCTCGTAGGCGAGACGTTGGGTCACGAGGGCCGGAGGACGACGAACTCATGCTGAAGGCAAGGATCCTGGCGGTCGCGGGAGCGATGGCGGCCACCACGCTGGCCGCGCTGCCCGCCCCCGCGCGGGCCGACGACGGCGGCCAGTGCACCTTCCCGTCGAAGCCGTACACGGGCCGCCCGTGGGCGCTGCAGCGCGTCAACCTCGACGAGCTGTGGGCCCAGTCGACGGGCAAGAACGTGCAGGTGGCCGTCATCGACACCGGCGTCGACGTGAAGAACCCGCAGCTGAAGAAGGCGGTCGACGCGTCCAAGGGTGAGAACCTCCTGCCCCGTAAGAACGCCAAGGGCGAGGACATCGACCGGGGCAACAACCAGGGCACGACCGACACCGTCGGCCACGGCACGCGTGTGGCGGGCATCATCGCGGCCCGCCCTGCGAAGGGCACCGGTTTCGTCGGTCTCGCGCCCGACGCCACGATCATCCCCGTCAAGCAGAACGACGCCGAGGGCAACGGCACCGCCGGCACCCTCGCCCAGGCGATCAAGCACGCCGTCGACAAGGGCGCCGACGTCATCAACATCTCCCAGGACACCGCCAAGGCGGTCGCGCCCGAGGCCAGCCTGCAGCAGGCCGTCGACTACGCCCTCGACAGGAAGGTGGTCGTCGTGGCCTCCGCGGGCAACGACGGCCTCGGCGGCAACGTCAAGCGCACCTACCCCGCCTCCTACCCCGGGGTCCTCGCGGTGGCGGCCTCCGACCGCAACAACGAACGCGCCTCCTTCTCCCAGGCGGGAGATTTCGTGGGCGTGGCCGCACCGGGCGTCGACATGATCTCCACAGTTCCCGGCGGCGGCCACTGCTCCGACAACGGCACCAGCTTCTCCGCGCCGTACGTCGCCGGGGTCGCGGCGCTGCTGAAGTCCAAGTACCCCGCGTGGACGGCCCAGCAGGTCGTCGCGCAGATCGAGCAGACCGCGGAACGCTCCATCCCCGGCCACGACCGCAACGTCGGCTGGGGCGTCGTCGACCCGGTCAAGGCCCTCACCGACGTCGACCCCAAGCACCCCGTCGAGTCCCCGAAGCCGGAGAACGGCGTGGTCCGCGCCGCGGCCCCCGACGTCGCCCCCGTCCACTTCGGCGAGACCGCCGACGAACGCAACACCCGCCTGGCCACCTACGTGGTCGTCGGCGGCCTCGTCCTGGTCGCGGGCCTGGGCGGCACGGCGGTGGCGGTACGGGACGCGCGCAGGCGGCGGGCGCGGCTGGGCGGTGGCTGACGTGCCGACCCTGTCCCGCATCCCGCCGCGTCTGCGGCTGCCCCTGGCCGGGGCCCTCGCCCTGACCGTGGCGGCGGCCGTCGGCGTGACCCTGCTGACGCGGGACGACGACGGAGGCCACCGCGCCGCCAACGCCGCCCAGCTGAAGCGGGCGTGCGGCGGTCTGCTGCCGTACGCCGACCTGCGCGACCGCGTCCCGGACGACGTACGCGGCGAACTCGACGAGTACGGCACCCTGCTGGACCCCGGCCAGGAGAGCCGGTCCCTGCTGAACTGCACCCTGGACTGGAAGGACCGCGGCGGCCTCCACGTCGAGGCCACGACGCTCGTCAACCGCCTCCCCTTCGAAGTGAAGACGGAGGACCTTCTGACCCCCGGCCACGAGGCCCCCGGCGTCACCGGCCGGCTGGCGGACGACAAGCGGCTGTGGATCGTCGCCGAGTGCCCGAACGGCATCACCGGGCGGGCCCGCAAGGCCACCCAGCTGTATGTGGGCGTCGGCGTGGAGAAGGCGTCCGCCCGCGCCGAGTTCCGGGTGGCGGTCGCCGTCGCGAACGGCATCGCGTCCCGCGCGCACTGCGGCACCGCCCCCGCGGCCCTGCCCACCCGGGTGATCGACACGTACGAGGAGCACGACGCGGCCGGCGGCCCCGTCGACTCCGGCGACTACGACGACATCCGCGTCGACGAGCCCGGCCGGGGTGTGCGGAAGTGCGCCTGGTCGGCCGCGAAGGGCTCCGCCCCGCTGCCCGGCACCTGGACCGTCACCGGCGACCTCCAGGACTCCCGCCTGCTCAGCGTGTGCGGCGGCGAGCGCCGGACCGACCCGGGCGGCGGCCTGGCCGACCCGCAGCCGGCCGACCTGGAGCCGCTCGCCTTCGACACGGCGAGCTGGGCGGGCGAGCTGGGCGCGGAGGCGTACCGCGACTACCGCGAGGAGGGCCGCTCCCCCGGCTTCGACGACCGCTCCGACAACACGCTCACCGAGGAGGACGCGGCGCTCGCGCTGTGGGCGCGCTCCGAATGCGCCGCCGGGACGACGTACCACCGGGTGTCGATCCGCCCGAACCTCGCCCACCTCGCCGACCCGGAGCTGGGCGGGCACACCCTGACCCGCGCCGAGCGGGCGGGGCTCTCCCGCGCGGTGAGCCGGCTGATGACGGGCTATCTCACCGCGCCGGACGGCTGGCCGAAGGCCCAGCACTGCCATGACACGAAGCTGCTCGGGGAGGTGGAGGAGTGGCGCTGACCCGCAAGCGGACCGTGGGCATCGCGGCGGTCGCCGCGGCGGCCCTGCTGGCCGGTGGGGGAGTGTTCTGGCTGTACGGCCAGAACGACCGCGAACTGGCCCGCGCCTGCGGTGGCATGCTCGCCGTGGCCGACGTGCGCGCGGTGCTGGGCGACGGCCGGCTGGACGTCGAGACCGATTCCGGCACCGACCGTGACTCCTGCGAGGTGACCGCCGAGGGCGGGCGGAGCGCCCGGGTCGAGATCGTCGACGCCACGCGGACCGGCGAGCCGGGCCGCCGGGACCCGCTCCCGGACCTCGGCGGACCGTCCGCCCGCGGGCTGGCCGTGCCGGTGGGCAGCGGCTGGTCCGGCCTCTTCGCGGCGGGGGACGACGAGGACGGCAAGGCGACGGTGACCCTCTCCCTGACCTGCGCCAGGAGCAGCGCGAAGACGGCGACGGGCAAGCCGGTCACTGGCCTGGTGGTGTCGGTCCGCACGGAACTCGGCACGACCCTCGACGACCCGGCCGACCGCCCCGCCTACACCCGTATCGCCACGGGCACGGCGGCGAAGGCGGCCGACGCCTACGGCTGCCAGACCCGGCTCGGCGCACCCCGGATCCGCACGGTCGGCCTCCCGGTGACCTGGGAGGAGTACGAACCCCTCACCGGCACGACCGGCACCTGCGCGGGCGTCCCCACGGCTCCCGGCGTCACGACGGCCCGCGAGACGGCCCGGGCCGGCGCCCCCGTCGAGCGGTGCCTCCTCGGCGACGACGACTACGCCGACGAGCGCTACACCCTGCAGGCCCTCTTCGGCCCTTACGCGGCCCGCGAGAGGGCCTACTACGCGGAGAGACGCTACGACTCAGCCCCCACCCCCGCGGACGCCCCGAAGGGCCGGCTGAACGACGACGCCGACTACTGGGCGTCCGCCGCCTGCCCGGGAGACGGCCGCGAACGCGCCCTGTTCCTCATCCAGCGCACACACCCCAGGGACGCCCCCCGCCCGACGGAGGCGGAACAGGCCTACGCCCGGCAGGCCCTGCGAGCCTTCGCCGAGCGCGCGGCGACGGCCCACGGCTGCGCCGCGCCGACGACGCCCTAGCCGTTCTTCTTCAGACAGGGCTGCTGCTTCTTGAGGGAGGCGGTGTAGCCGGAGACGAACTCCCTCATGGCGGCCTCGTCCTTGCGGCCCGGCTTCAACGTCTGGATCAGGGTGCTGATGTCCTCCTCCTCCACGTTCGCGCCCCGGCACTTCACGAGGGACACGGCGGCATGGTCCACGTAGGCGACGGAGCCGCCCTCCGCGGACTTCTGGTCGAGCACGTGGAGACGCTGGCTCAGGATGCTCTGCGCCGACCGGCCGACGGTGATGCGCTCCTTGCTCACGATCAGCACCACCTCACCGTCGACCGAGACCTCGCACAGCCCCGTCCCCTGCGCCGAACCGTCGGTCCGCTCCACGGAAAGCTGCTTGCCGGCCGCCGGAAGCAGCCGCGCCAGCGCATCCGCCGGAACGGACACACCACACAGCGCCTTCGGCACCGTGAACTCCCGCTCCGGCTCGCCGGACGAGCACCCGCCCGCCGCCGCAGCGAAGAGCAGCACAGCACCGACTGCGAGGAAGCGCCTGGAAGTCATCCGCCACTGCTCTCCGATTTCCACTGGGCACCGTCCGTGTGGCTGACACCGGCCTGGTCGCGGGCGGCACGCCGCAGATCGTCGGCCGTGTCGGGATTGATGTGGTGATTGTTCACGAGCGCGTGATCGACCGCGGCTGCGGCGGAGTCGATGGCCGCGTTCCGGCCGCGCGTGTACTCCGTGCCGGCCTCCGCTTGCGCCTCAGGCGTCGTGTCCTTCTCGATGCTCTTCATGATGGACTCCTGGATGTCCTCCGAAGCCCATCCCAGAGCGGTTCCGGCGATCGGGACGCGTTCGCCGACCGTCTCGATGCCCATGCCCAGGATCCGGTCGACCCACTTCTGCTTGTCGGCTGCGGCCTCGTTGTACTCCTTGTCGGAGGCCGTGTGGTACTCGTAGATCGCGTGGGCCCGGGCGTCGCTCATGATGCCCGCGATCGCTGATCCCGGGGCCACCGCCGACTGGACGCGCCCGTCGAGCGACGCCGTGGACTGGCTGTCGCCGTTGATGACGCGACCGACGACGTCTGTGGTGTAGGCCTGCTGCGCAGTCGTGATGGTCGCGTAGGCGTCCGGGTCCTGCCCTACCTCCCCCAGGAAGCGGGCGACATGGTCGGAGTCCAGACCCGCCGCCGCCCCGAACGTCGGGAACAGCTCGCTGCTGGGATCCTCCCGGTACATGGCCCGCTGGAAGTCCCCCATGTACTCCGCCGTGATGTCCCCGAGACTGCCCCGCAGCGCGTACAGCGGCCCCGACTCCTCGTCGATGTCACCGTTCTCGTTGTGCCGGATCAGCTCGGGGTGCTCGCCGAACTTGTCGACGATGTCGCGGACCAGGCCCGCCCGCGCTTCGGTGTGCTTGATGGCGTCCGCGGTGTCGTCACTGTCGTACGGGCGGCCGGTCGTCGCCGACTCCAGCGCGTGCCCCAGCGCCTCCGGGCCGAAAGTGAGCGCCTTCTTCGTCTTGTCCTCGTCGGCGAGGACGTTGTTGTCATTGGTGTCGATCGTCCACTCGAAGTCCTTGTCGGTGAACAGATCCAGGTAGGAGTCGAAGCCGGGCTTGCCGTCCTTCTTGACCGTGCCGTCCTCGTTGTACGCGGTCGGCGGCTGCGTGAAGAACTTCTCCGACGCCTCCGGGCTGTGCCCGAGCGCCTCCAGGACGCTGTTGAGCGGATCGTTGCCGCTGCCGAGCCCGCCCGAGGGGTTGAACCCGTAGCTGTCGGGCCAGCCGCCCGGCTTGTTGGAGAGGAAGAAGTACGGGTCCTTCTTGTGCAGCTGCGTGACGTGCTCGGCGATCGGGGTGAGGAAGCGGGGATCGTAGTTGCCGTAGCGCAGCAGCCCGCCGAGGACCTGGTAGCCGTACGGCTTGTTCATCTGCCCGGCTTCCCAGCCGATCGGCTTGGTGCCCAGCCGCCGGAACTCCGCCGCCCAACTGTCGGGGACGTGGTGGGCGTGGTCGGGATCGGTGGCGTTGGCCAGCGTGTACCCCATGACCTTCTGCAAGTCCTGCACGGCGGCCAGCCGGGTCTTCGTCGCGTCGGGGTCCGTGCCGTCGATGGACATGTCGGCGTAGAACTGCAGCGCCTTCTCCGGGCCGCCGAGCCCCTGGTAGAACTGCGTCGCGAACTCCCCGTCCTTCTCCGCCGAGTTGTACCGCAGCAGTTCGTTCAGCTCACGCAGCTCCGCGTCCGTCATCTTGTGGCCCTTGCGGGCGAGTTCGACGGCCCGCTCGGACTCGGCGTCGTTCAGCGACTCGTACGCGGCGTGCCCCGCGTCGTGCGCGTCGTTGCCGTGGCTCTTCTCCAGCGCGCGGGCGACGGACGAGTCGATCTCGGCGGCGTGCGCGAGGATCTGGTTGATACGGCTCTCCAGCGCCTGCCGGGAGTCCAGCTGCTCCTGCGTCCGCTCGTCCGTGTCGCCCCGCACATGCGGGAAGAAGCAGCGGACCGTGCCGTCGCCGTTGTCCTCCACGCGCACGCCGAGGCCCGCGGCGTCGCCGTCCACGGCCTGCTTGAGCTGCTTCTGCAGCGCCACCAGCTCGGTGTGCCCGTCGTCGAGCACCTGGTAGATGCTGTTCGCCTCGGCGTGCAGGTCGCCGATCTCCTTGGCCGTCTTGCCGATGAACTCCCGCGTCACCGTCGCGTTGACGCCGGCCCACCGGGCCCGGTCGGCCTTGGCCTGCATGCCCTGGACGGCGCTCTCCGCCGCCTTCTTCAGCCCGTCGACGGTCTTCTTCCAGTCGGCCACCGCGGAGCCGAGCTTGCCGAGATCGACCTGTACGAGGTCGGTGTAGGTCAGAGCCACCGCACGTCCCCCTACTTGAAGTATCCGTCGAGCTGCGACACCGACACGGCCGAGCCGTCCGCGGCCCGCAGCACCGTCCCGATCCGCGTGTCGTCCTCGGCGTGCCGCTTCTGGCTGTAGTCGAGGTGGTCCGAGATGTGCGCGCAGGCCTGCAGTACGGACTTCAGCTGCGACGACCACACCTCGACCGTCTTCTCCAGCGCCGCGCCCGTGGCGAAGTTGTGCGACTTCAGATGGGCGCCGGCCTGCCCGGTCGAGCCCGCGCCGCCGCCGGAGGCACCGGCCGTGGCGATGTCGGCCTCCTTGCGCAGGCTGTCGTAGAGCAGGAAGGCGTCGTGGCCGACCGCCCCCAGGTCGTCCTGGTGCACGACCAGGTCACCGCCCCCGCCTCCGCCCCCGTCGGCCGGCAGCTGGTTGAGGCGCATCCGCGTCGACTGCCGCTGGGCGGCCTGCGCCTTCATCTGCTCCCACTCGTCCCATGCCATGTGCAGGACCTTCCCCGTGTGCCTGGTGTGCGTCTGTGACCGTGGAACGGGCAGCACGCTAGCAAGGTGTGACGCCCGTGGCCGGTGGTGCCGCACAGTCGTGATCGGCCGGCTGTGGAAGTTCCATGAAGATCCCGGCCGATCCGCCCCGGCGAACCGGCAAATCAGGCCATCCATGGCGTCCGTACCGGTCTGCCAAAGGAGTTCGGGCACACCTCTGTTGGTGCCGTTGCCCCGGTTGACTACAGTGGTAATCGCGTTGTCGATCGCGGCCCGCTTTGCGATCGTACGGCGAAGGATGAACGGTCACGGCCGGGCTTCGGCCTGGTGACCGCACGGGGAGAACGGGGAGGAGCGTCATGCTCGCAGACGGCATGGCGAGGCAAGCGCCTGCGACCGCACCGGCTGAGGGACCGCCACAGCTCTGAACCGGCCCGCCCGCCTTTCGCATCAGCCTCGTCACAAGCCGGGCAAGGGGCTTCAGCGGGTGGCACGGCAACGCGAAGATCGACCAGGGGCCCGGCTTCCCGGTGACGGGGCACCGGCGGTCATCCGTCGGACCAGGGTCCAACATCAGACACAGGAAAGGCAGGAGGCTGGTCATGGCCGGCTCGCAGAAGCTCCAAGATGCCGCAGTAATCTCGCTTCAGAAGCAGATGTACGAGAAGTACGAGGCCACGCTGAAGCGGGTGCACCGCCTCCAGGGCGTCATCGACAGCCTTGAGGGCCAGTGGCACGGTATCGGTCGCGCCGAGTTCGACCGCAAGCAGATCGAGATCAACGAGTCGATCCAGAACATCGGCAACATCCTGGGACAGGTCATCGACGCGATGACCAAGACGCGCAACATCAAGGACAGCAAGGAAGACGAGGTGCGCGCCGCCGCGGCCCGCATCGACGTCCGTGACGGCGCCGCCACGACCCCGCCGTCCGCGCTCAGCTCCTACTGAGCCGCACAGCAGTCATCCCCAGGTACACACGAGCGAGACAAGGTAGGCAGGCATGAGCCGTAACGCTGACGGGCTGCAAGTAACGTACGACGGCCTGGACTCGGCCGCGACCTCGATCGGCAACGAGGCCAAGGCCCTGGAGCAGGACCTCGCGGAGCTGCGCCGCATGGTCGTCCAGAGCCAGGAGTACTGGGCCGGCGACGCGCAGAGCACCTTCCACGAGAAGCTGCAGCGCTGGGACAAGGAAGCCAACGACATCCACCAGGCCCTGACCGGCATCGGCCACGTCGTGCACCAGGCCGGTGGCGAGTACATGGCCGGCGACAAGAAGGCGGCCTCCTACTTCCAGTAGGCCGGCAGTACCTGAGCACCGACGGGGTGGACGCGCGCGGGAGGCGTCCACCCCGTCGCCGTTCCCGGTCGGCGGGAGCGAGAGCGACAACGAAGGGGCCGTACCCCCGCAACCGCGGGTACGGCCCCTTCGCGTACGTACGCGCCGTCAGACGCGCTGGTCCTCCACCAGACCCACCTGCACCAGCGGACGGCCCCGCTTGCGCGACACGAACACGCCCCGGCCCGCGGGCATCGGGCGCGGACGGATGCCGCCGAGCAGGTCGCCCTCGTTCGGGTCACCGGCCAGGACCACGCCCTGCGCGCCGAGTTCCTTGATGCGCTGCATGAAGGTCTCGTACCCGGCGCGTCCGGCGCCGGCCGTGGAGCGGGCGATGATGAACCGCACGCCGACGTCCCGGGCGAACGGCAGCAGCTCCGTCAGACCGGCCAGCGGGTTGCCGCTGGACGTGGAGACGAGGTCGTAGTCGTCGATGACGACGAACACGTTGGGCCCGCGCCACCAGCTGCGGTCCCGCAGCTGCTCCGGCGTCACGTCCGCGGTGGGCGTACGCCGCTGCATCAGGTCCGCCAGCGCGTCCATGTGGTGCTGCATCTGATTCGACATCGGCACGTACTCCGCCAGGTGCGACGGCGGGGTCACGCCCAGCAGCGAGCGGCGGTTGTCGATGACGAACAGCTTGCAGTCGTTGCCGTCGTACCGCTCGGCCAGCCCCTTGATCAGCAGCCGCAGCAGGTTGGACTTGCCGGACTCGCTCTCGCCGAAGACCAGGAAGAACGGGTCCTGCTCGAAGTCGACGAACACCGGCTCGAGGTTGTCCTCGTCGATGGCGAAGGAGATGCCGCGGTCCGGGAACCGGTTGCCCGGCGGCAGCTGCGCCGCGGGGAACGAGCGCGGCAGCAGACGCACCTCGGGCGCGCCCGGCTGCTGCCAGTGCCGGGTCACCTCGGCCGCCAGCGCCTGCGTGGCCTCCGCCAGGTCGGTGTCGGAGGACAGGCCGTCGATGCGCGGCACCGCCGCCATGAAGTGCTGCTTCTGCGGGGTCTGGCCGCGGCCGGGCACACCGGTCGGCACGTTCGCCGCGACCTTGCGGTCGAACTCGGAGTCCATCGGGTCGCCGAGCCGCAGCTCCAGACGGTTCATCAGGTGGTCCTTGAGGTTGGAGCGCACCTCCATGGACCGCGACGCCGTCAGGATCACGTGGATGCCGTAACCGAGGCCGCGCGCCGCGATGTCCAGGACGATCGGCTCCAACGCCTCGTAGTCCGTGCGGAAGTTGCCCCAGCCGTCGATGACCAGGAACACATCGCCCCATGGCTGGTCGGTCACCGAGATCTCGCCGCGCGCCCGGCGCGTGCGGTACTCGGCGATGGAGGAGATGCCCGCCGAGCGGAAGTACTCCTCGCGGCGGGTCAGCACGCCGTACACCTCGGCCGCCGTACGCCGCACCTTCTCCGGGTCCAGACGCGAGGCCACCCCGCCGACGTGCGGCAGACCGGCCACCGCCGACAGACCGCCACCACCGAAGTCGAGGCCGTAGAACTGCACCTCGTGCGGGGTGTGGGTGAGCGCGAACGACGCGATGATCGACCGCAGCAGCGTCGACTTGCCGGACTGCGGACCGCCGAGGATCTGCATATGACCGGCGGCGCCGCCGAAGTCCACCCACAGCGGGTCACGCCGCTGCTCGTACGGCTTGTCGACGAGGCCGACGGGGATGACCAGCCGGCCCGCGCCTTCGTACCCCGGCTGCGTCAT
Source organism: Streptomyces griseosporeus (assembly GCF_014656055.1). Taxonomy (GTDB): domain Bacteria; phylum Actinomycetota; class Actinomycetes; order Streptomycetales; family Streptomycetaceae; genus Streptomyces; species Streptomyces griseosporeus. The sequence goes on along the minus strand of NZ_BNBR01000003.1, from coordinate 15,602 downwards.
GCCCCGGCCGGGCACCGGCGCGAGGCCCGGCAGCAGCGTGTCCAGCGACGGCGGGCTGTCCAGCGGCGGCAGCCACACCTGGTGGGCCGCCGGACCCTGCGCCTCCAGCCGCCGCACGATCACGTCGAGGACGGTGTCGGCGAGCGCGTCGTCCTTCTCCTCGGCCTGCGCCTCCTGCCGCTGCTGCGGCACCGCCGCGTACTGCACCGGCACCTCGGCCGCCGTGAACAGCACCGGCCGCCGGTCCACCGGCAGCGGACCGCCGAGCGCGGCGGCCTGCTGCGAGCTGGAGCGGTACACACCGGAGACGTACGCCGCCTTGAACCGGACCATCTCGTCCGTGCCGTACTTCAGGAAGCCCGAACCCGGCACGTTCGGCAGCTCGTAGGCGTCCGGCACACCGAGCGCCGCCCGCGACTCGGCCGCGGAGAACGTCCGCAGACCGATCCGGTACGACAGATACGTCTCCAGACCGCGCAGCCGGCCCTCCTCCAGCCGCTGCGACGCCAGCAGCAGGTGCACGCCGAGCGAGCGGCCGATACGGCCGATCTGCACGAACATCTCGATGAAGTCCGGCTTGGCGGTGAGCAGTTCGCTGAACTCGTCGATGACGAGGACGAGGGACGGGATCGGCTGCAGCGGGGCGCCCGCCGCGCGCGCCTTCTCGTAGTCGTGGATGTTGGCGTAGTTGCCCGCGTCGCGCAGCATCTCCTGACGGCGGTTCAGCTCACCGCGGATGGAGTCACCCATGCGGTCGACCAGCGTCAGGTCGTCGGCCAGGTTGGTGATGACCGCCGCCACGTGCGGCATCTGGGACATGCCCGCGAAGGTCGCACCGCCCTTGAAGTCGGCGAGCACGAAGTTCAGCGTCTCCGAGGAGTGCGTCACCGCGAGACCCAGCACCAGCGTGCGCAGCAGCTCCGACTTGCCGGAACCGGTCGCGCCGACGCACAGGCCGTGCGGGCCCATGCCCTCCTGCGCCGCCTCCTTCAGGTCGAGCATCACGGGCCGGCCGTCCTCGCCGACACCGATCGGCACCCGCAGCCGCTCCGACTGCGAGCGCGGCCGCCAGGTCCGCTTGGGGTCGACCGAGGCCGCGTCGCCCAGGTTCAGCAGATCGGTGAACTCCAGGTTGGCCAGCAGCGGTTCGTCGTTGTCGTCACCGCCCGACGCCATCCGCAGCGGCGCCAGCTGCCGCGCCAGCGCCTCGGCGGCCTCGTACGACAGCACGTCCGGCGTGCCCTCGTAGACCATGCCGTGCGCCGACTCAAGGCGCAGTTCCTTCGGCCGTACGACGATGGAGAGGTCGCCGTGGCCCGCGGTGAGGTCGCCCGGCACGACCTCCACGATCGTCACGCCCTGCAGGCCCTCGGGGGTCGCCAGCAGCGACGTCGGCGGCAGCGAGACACCGTCGAGGACGACGACCAGGTGCGGCTGCTCGGGCACCGGCGGCCCGGCCGGGTGGAACCGCGGCCGGCCCTGCAGCCGGGTGGCGAGCCGGTCCTCCAGCTCCATCGGGTCGGTGGAGATCAGCCGCATGCTGCCCGCGCCGTCCGCGAGGCCGCGTGCCTGCACGTGCGGCAGCCACTTGGCCCACTCCCACTCCGGCGCCGACTCACGCCCGGTGGCGACGGCGACGACCAGGTCCTCGGGGGAGTGCAGCGAGACCAGCGAGGCGGTCAGCGCACGGGCCGCGCCGCGCACGGTGTGCGGCTCCCCGCTGACGGTCACGTGGTAGAAGGCGCGCAGCGACACCGCCATCGGCAGGTCGTCGAGCGTGCTGTGCGTGGCCAGGAACCGCTGCATCGCACCCGCGGTCAGCGGCTCCAGCTCGTCCACCGGGCCCAGTTGCGGCGGGATCAGGGGAGTGGCCAGCGCCTGCGGGCCGAGGCCCACGCGGACCTGCCCGAAGTCCTCGTCACCGGTGCGCCGTTCCCACACCCGGCTGCCCTCGGCGACCAGCGCCCACAGTTGCTCGGGTGAAGGGTGCAGGTAGTACTGGGCGTCGCGCTGCGCCTTGGCGGTCTCCACCGCACCGCGCCGGGTCTGGGACAGGTAGCGCAGGTAGTCACGGCGCAGATCCGCCATCTGGCCCTGGCTGCCGCGGCGGTAGCGCACCAGCATCGAGATGCCCATCGCGATCGTGGACGCCACCATCACCATGCCCATGATCTTCATGAAGGGCTGGGCCTGCGGGTTGAAGAAGAACACCACGGAGCCACCCATGCCGAGCATGGGAAGGAGCTGCATCAGCGCGCCCTCCTGCTGCCCGCGCGGAAGCTCCGGCGGCGGCTGGAGCACGACCTCGTCCGTGGGCACTTCCTTCGGCAGTGCCCGCGGCGGGCGCTTGACGACGATGTGGCTCACTACGCACCAATTCCCTTGCCGGACCGAGATTTTTCGTCCGCCGCCCCGTGTCAGGCGAACGCCGATCGCGAAGCGCGATCCTACTGACAACCACCGACACCGGCGGGCGGTAGGGTGCCCGTGAGACGTGTGAGCAGTTGCGAATCAGCCCGGGAAAAACGGGCAATCCGCAACGGTTCGAATCAAGCGCCGTCCACCGGGCCCCGGGTCACACCGCGCGGCAGCCCGGTGGTGCGGACGGAGCCGCACAACCTACACAGGATTTTTACGGGCGGAACGCGCGCGGCGGCACCGCGTGCGGCCCACCACCGACGAGGGGGAACAGCAGGTGAGCATGACGGCCTCCGCGCCGGCCGGCGCGACCCGGCAACCGGGCACCGGAGCCCCTTCCGGAGCCGGCACGGGGTTCGGCTTCTGCCGCGTCACCATCGTGGCGCCGGACAGCCGTATCGACGTGGCACTGCCCGACGACGTACCGGTCGCCGACCTCTACCCGGAGATCCTGCGGCTCTCCCAGCAGAGCCCGGACGAGGGCGCGCCCGTCGGCTACCACCTCGTCCGCCGGGACGGCACCGTCCTCGACGGCGCCCGCTCCTTCACCGCGCAGCGCATCCTCGACGGCGAGCTGCTCACCCTGCGCCCGTTCGCCGAGTCGCTGCCGCCCGCCGTCCTCGACGACGTCTCCGAGGCGGTCGCCTCCGCCGTCACCCGCGACCGCGCCCTGTGGAGCGGCGACCTGACGCGCGCGGCCGGCCTCGTCGCCGGCGGCATCCTCCCGGCGCTGCTCGCCTTCGTGGCCTGGAGCTCCCAGATCCGCCACGACATGCACAGCCTCCAGGGCGTCCTGGCCGGCGTCACCGGCCTCCTCCTGGTCGTCATCGCCTGCGTCCGCGCACGGGTCTACGACGACCGCGGCTCCGCCGTCGCCCTCGGCCTCGGCGCCCTGCCCAACGTCGCCGTCGCCGGCTCCGGGCTGCTGCCGCTCGCCGAGCACCAGGGCATCGGACGGCTGCAGTTCCTGCTCGCCTGCACGGCGGTCCTGGTCGCCTCCGTCGTCCTGACCCTGGTCTCGCCCGGCGGCGACGGACCCTTCGTGGCGTTCGTCTTCGCCTCCGCGATCGGCCTGGTCACCACCTTCATCGCGATCCTCACCCACCTGCGGCCCATCGAGACCGCCGCGGTCTGCGCGCCCCTGTCCGTCGTCGCGCTGGCCTTCCTGCCCGGCCTGTCCATGCGCTTCGCCCGGCTGCCCATCGGCTTCGAACCGCCCAACCCCTCCCGCGGCGGCTACGACACCGGCGAGAGCGGCGGCCAGGAGCCCATCGACGGCGAGCGCATCGCCGCCCAGGCCCGCCGCGGCCACGAGCTGCTCATCGGCCTGGTCGGCGGCTGCGCCCTGGTCTCCGTGGGCGCCTCGATCGTGCTCGGCTTCTCCAGCAACGCCTGGGCCCAGCTGCTCGCCCTCGCCACCGGCGTCGCGATGCTGATGCGCGCCCACCTCTTCCGCTACACCGCGCAGGTCGGCGCCACCCTCGCCGCGGGCCTCGCCGCCATCGTCTTCCTCGGCCTCGGGCTCGCCCTGAACCCGCCGCGGGACTACCTGATCGACGCCTTCCAGGGCGACACCACCGCCCTCGACATCCGCAGCGTCTGGCTCGTCGCGGCCGTCGCCGCGGCCACCGCCCTGGTCACCGCGATCGGCCTGATCACCCCCAAGCGTGGCGTCACCCCCTTCTGGGGCCGCTTCCTGGAGATCGCCGAGAGCTTCGTCCTGCTCACCCTGATCCCGCTGGCCCTCGCCGTCTTCGACGTGTACGCGCAGGCACGGGCGATGACCAGCTAGCGCCGCGACAAAGAAGAGGGGCGGCACGCACACGCGTACCGCCCCTCCTTTCTGTCCGCTGTCAGTTTTGCGGCTCCGGCTCGACGTCGAACTCGCCGTCCCGCGCCCCCAGCACGAAGGCCCGCCACTCCGCCTCCGTGTACCGCAGCACGGTGTCCGGGTCCAGCGACGACCGCATGGCCACGGCCCCGCCCGGCAGGTAGGCGATCTCGACACGCTCCTCGTGGTCCTCGGTGCCGGGCGCGCACTGCCACTCCACGCCGGAGATGTCGAGCGCGTACAGTTCGTCCCGCTCCCGCTCCTTGCGCGCCTTGATCTCCTCAGCCGTCTCCGCCATGCCCAGCGACCCCTTCCCGACGTACCAACGGTGCGGTCCTCACCCTAGTGGCCGCCCCCGGCCCGTCCGGGCGGTTCACCGGACCGGGTCAGGAGCCCCCGCACAGGCCTGGTACCCTGAGTGACGGCCGTTTGTGTACGCACCCCCGGAAGCCGTTCAGGCCCTGGAGGCCGCGCCCAGCGGATCCCCGCCTCCCGAGTAACGGAAGCTCCCCCGAGACGTAGACCGGGGGCACTCGGTGGCCACTCAAGACTATGAGGAGTACGCGTGTCGCTCGACGCCGCTACGAAGAAGCAGATCATCTCCGAGTTCGGTACCAAGGAGGGTGACACCGGCTCCCCCGAGGTCCAGGTCGCTCTGCTGTCCCGCCGGATCTCGGACCTGACCGAGCACCTCAAGACCCACAAGCACGACCACCACTCCCGTCGTGGTCTGCTGATCCTGGTCGGTCAGCGCCGCCGCCTGCTGCAGTACCTCGCCAAGAAGGACATCCAGCGCTTCCGTGCGCTGGTCGACCGCCTCGGCATCCGCCGTGGTGCGGCGGGCGCCAAGTAAGACGCCGTGAAGGGAGCGGTTCCCGCAAGCCGGGGGGCCGCTCCCTTTGCTGTACGTGCGCGGTGTCACCCACGCTTTGTAGTGTGGTAGCACAACGCACGAGCAACATGTACGACACAGCGTGATGAGACCTGCCCGAAGCGGGTAGTCCGACAGCACGCACACAGACGAGGAGAAGCGCACCTCGCCGCCGCCGGTCCTCGGTAGTGGCCCCCGGGGGGAAGCGAGCCCCGGGTGCTTCGATCGAAGACCGGCCCGCACAACGGAGCGCTTCTCCGCCACCGTCCCCCCGCCACACGGGCGAGGAGGGACGAAGACGAGGAGAAAACGCTAGTGGAGAACGAGACCCACTACGCCGAGGCCGTCATCGACAACGGCGCCTTCGGCACCCGCACCATCCGCTTCGAGACGGGCCGCCTGGCCAAGCAGGCCGCCGGCTCCGCCGTGGCGTACCTGGACGACGACACCATGGTGCTGTCGGCCACCACCGCCTCCAAGCAGCCCAAGGACCAGCTCGACTTCTTCCCGCTGACGGTCGACGTCGAGGAGCGGATGTACGCCGCCGGCAAGATCCCCGGCAGCTTCTTCCGCCGTGAGGGCCGGCCGAGCGAGGACGCGATCCTCACCTGCCGCCTCATCGACCGCCCGCTGCGCCCGTCCTTCAAGAAGGGCCTGCGCAACGAGATCCAGGTCGTCTGCACGGTCATGGCCCTCAACCCCGACCACCTGTACGACGTCGTGGCGATCAACGCCGCGTCCGCGTCCACGCAGCTGGCCGGCCTGCCCTTCTCCGGCCCGATCGGCGGCGTCCGCGTCGCGCTGATCCGCGGCCAGTGGGTGGCCTTCCCGACGCACACCGAGCTCGAGGACGCCGTCTTCGACATGGTCGTCGCGGGCCGCGTCCTGGAGGACGGCGACGTCGCGATCATGATGGTCGAGGCCGAGGCCACCGAGAAGACCATCCAGCTGGTCGAGGGCGGCGCCGAGGCGCCCACCGAGGAGGTCGTCGCCGCCGGTCTGGAGGCCGCGAAGCCCTTCATCAAGGTCCTCTGCAAGGCCCAGTCGGACCTCGCCTCCAAGGCCGCCAAGCCGGTCGGCGAGTTCCCGATCTTCCTGGACTACCAGGACGACGTGCTGGAGGCCCTGACCGCCGCGGTCAAGCCGGAGCTGGCCCAGGCGCTCACCATCGCCGGCAAGCAGGAGCGCGAGGCCGAGCTGGACCGCGTCAAGCAGCTCGCCGCCGAGAAGCTCCTGCCGGAGTTCGAGGGCCGCGAGAAGGAGATCTCCGCCGCGTACCGCTCGCTCACCAAGCAGCTGGTCCGCGAGCGCGTGATCAAGGAGAAGGTGCGCATCGACGGCCGCGGTGTCACCGACATCCGCACGCTGGCCGCCGAGGTCGAGGCCATCCCGCGGGTCCACGGTTCCGCAGTGTTCGAGCGTGGCGAGACCCAGATCCTGGGCGTCACCACCCTCAACATGCTCCGCATGGAGCAGCAGCTGGACACCCTCTCCCCGGTGACCCGCAAGCGCTACATGCACAACTACAACTTCCCGCCGTACTCCACCGGCGAGACCGGCCGCGTCGGCTCCCCGAAGCGCCGCGAGATCGGCCACGGCGCCCTCGCCGAGCGCGCCCTGGTGCCGGTCCTGCCGACGCGTGAGGAGTTCCCCTACGCGATCCGCCAGGTGTCCGAGGCGCTCAGCTCGAACGGCTCGACGTCCATGGGCTCGGTCTGCGCCTCCACCATGTCGCTGCTGAACGCCGGTGTGCCGCTGAAGGCCCCCGTCGCCGGTATCGCCATGGGCCTGATCTCCCAGGAGATCGAGGGCGAGACGCACTACGTCACCCTCACCGACATCCTCGGTGCGGAGGACGCCTTCGGCGACATGGACTTCAAGGTCGCCGGCACCAAGGAGTTCGTCACCGCCCTCCAGCTCGACACCAAGCTGGACGGCATCCCCGCCTCCGTCCTCGCCGCGGCCCTCAAGCAGGCCCGCGACGCGCGTCTGCACATCCTCGACGTGATGATGGAGGCCATCGACCGGCCCGACGAGATGAGCCCGCACGCCCCGCGGATCATCACCGTCAAGATCCCGGTCGACAAGATCGGTGAGGTCATCGGCCCCAAGGGCAAGATGATCAACCAGATCCAGGAGGACACGGGCGCCGAGATCACCATCGAGGACGACGGCACGATCTACATCGGTGCCGCCGACGGTCCCTCGGCGGAGGCCGCCCGCGCCACGATCAACGGCATCGCCAACCCGACGATGCCCGAGGTCGGCGAGCGCTACCTGGGCACGGTCGTGAAGACGACCACCTTCGGCGCCTTCGTCTCCCTGCTGCCCGGCAAGGACGGTCTGCTGCACATCTCGCAGATCCGCAAGCTGGCCGGCGGCAAGCGCGTGGAGAACGTCGAGGACGTCCTCGGCGTCGGCCAGAAGGTCCAGGTCGAGATCGCCGAGATCGACTCCCGCGGCAAGCTGTCGCTGGTCCCGGTCATCGAGGGCGAGGACGACGAGCAGAAGGACGACACCGACCAGTGACGTCCCGCGGCTCCCAGGCGACGGCCCGCCCCTCTTCGGAGGCGCGGGCCGTCGCCCGTACCCAAACCCTCATCAAGGGCACCGGCGGCATCGGCACCGTCCGCAAGACCACCCTCCCGGGCGGCCTGCGCATCGTCACCGAGACCCTGCCCTCCGTCCGCTCCGCCACCTTCGGCATCTGGGCGCACGTCGGCTCCCGCGACGAGACGCCCGCGCTGAACGGCGCGACGCACTACCTGGAGCACCTGCTCTTCAAGGGCACCGAGCGCAGGTCCGCCCTGGACATCTCCTCCGCCCTCGACGCCGTCGGCGGCGAGATGAACGCGTTCACGGCGAAGGAGTACACGTGCTACTACGCGCGCGTGCTCGACACCGACCTGCCGCTGGCCATAGACGTCGTCTGCGACATGCTGACCGGCTCGCTCATCCGCGAGGAGGACGTCGACGTGGAGCGCGGCGCGATCCTCGAAGAGATCGCGATGACCGAGGACGACCCGGGCGACTGCGTGCACGACCTGTTCGCGCACACGATGTTCGGCGACAACCCCCTCGGCCGCCCGGTCCTCGGCACGGTCGACACGGTCAACGCCCTCACCGCCGACCGCATCCGCCGCTTCTACAAGAAGCACTACGACCCGACCCACCTCGTGGTCGCCTGCGCCGGCAACATCGACCACGCCAAGGTCGTACGGCAGGTCCGCGCGGCCTTCGAGAAGGCGGGCGCCCTCAAGGACACCGGGGCCGAGCCCATCGCCCCGCGCTCCGGCCGGCGCGCCCTGCGCACCGCGGGCCGCGTCGAGCTGATCGGCCGCAAGACCGAGCAGGCACACGTCGTCCTCGGCATGCCCGGCCTGGCCCGCACCGACGACCGCCGCTGGGCGCTCGGCGTGCTGAACACCGCCCTCGGCGGCGGCATGTCCTCCCGGCTCTTCCAGGAGGTCCGCGAGAAGCGCGGCCTGGCCTACAGCGTGTACTCCTACACCTCCGGCTTCGCCGACTGCGGCCTGTTCGGCGTGTACGCCGGCTGCCGGCCCTCGCAGGTGCACGACGTGCTGAAGATCTGCCGCGACGAGCTCGACCACGTCGCCGAGCACGGTCTGTCCGACGACGAGATCGGCCGCGCCATCGGCCAGCTCCGGGGCTCCACTGTCCTCGGCCTGGAGGACACCGGCGCGCTGATGAACCGCATCGGCAAGAGCGAGCTGTGCTGGGGCGAGCAGATGTCCGTCGACGACATGCTGGCCAAGATCTCCGCGGTCACCCCGGACGAGGTCCGCGAGGTCGCCCGTGACGTGCTCGGACAGCGCCCGTCGCTGTCGGTCATCGGCCCGCTGAAGGACAAGCAGGCCGCCCGGCTGCACGACGCGGTCGCCTGAAAAACCACCGGTTAGGAAGCAGGAACATGAGCAAGCTGCGCGTGGCGGTCCTCGGTGCCAGGGGCCGGATCGGTTCCGAGGCCGTCCGGGCGGTCGAGGCCGCCGAGGACATGGAGCTGGTCGCCGCCCTCGGCCGCGGGGACAAGCTGGAGACGCTGGCGGAGACCGGCGCCCAGGTCGTCGTCGAGCTGACCACCCCGGACTCGGTGCTGGCCAACCTCGAGTACTGCGTCGGCCACGGCATCCACGCCGTCGTCGGTACCACGGGCTGGACCGAGGAGCGTCTCGACCGGCTGAAGGGCTGGCTGGCCGCCTCCCCGGAGACGGGCGTGCTCATCGCGCCGAACTTCTCCATCGGTGCCGTACTGACGATGAAGTTCGCGCAGCTCGCCGCCCCGTACTTCGAGTCCGTCGAGGTCGTCGAGCTGCACCACCCGAACAAGGTGGACGCGCCCAGCGGCACCGCCACGCGCACCGCCCAGCTCATCGCCGCCGCCCGCCGCGAGGCGGGCACGGCCCCCGCCCCGGACGCCACGCAGACCGCCCTGGACGGCGCCCGCGGCGCGGACGTCGACGGCATCCCGGTGCACGCGGTCCGCCTGCGCGGCCTGCTCGCCCACCAGGAGGTGCTGCTCGGCGGCGAGGGCGAGACCCTGACGATCCGTCACGACTCGCTGCACCACAGCAGCTTCATGCCGGGCATCCTGCTGGGCGCCCGCCGCGTGGTGAGCACCCCGGGCCTGACGTTCGGCCTGGAACACTTCCTGGACCTGAGCTGAGCCACCGACCGTCATGCGCGCCAAGATCTCCTACGCCGTCACCGCGGCCGTCCTGGTCTTCTACTTCGTCCTGGTCGGCAGCCGTGGCGTGATGCTCATACAGTCCGGCACGCTCCTCACCGTCACCTTCGGCGTGGCGGTGCTGGTCCTGCCGGTCATCGGCGTGTGGTTCCTGTGGAAGAACACCCAGTTCGTCCGCAGGGCCAACGCCCTCGCGGCCGAACTGGAAGCCGAGGGTGGCCTCCCCGCCGACGAACTGCGCCGGCTGCCCAGCGGCCGGATCGACCGCGACTCGGCCGACGAGGTCTTCGCCAAGCGCAAGGCGGAGACGGAGGCGGCCCCGGACGACTGGCGCTCCTGGTTCCGCCTCGCGGTCGCCTACCACGACGCCCGCGACACCCCCCGCGCCCGCAAGGCGATGCAACGGGCGATCGCCCTGCACGACGCCCCACGGTGACTCTCATGGCTCGGGCCCGGTCCGCACACCACGGACCGGGCCCGAGCCATGAACTCCATCAGCCGTGAGCGTTCTCCGCGGCCCACGCCTCCACCATGTCCGCGGCCCGGTCGAACGCCTCGGCACGCGCCAGGAAGTCCGCGTTGTGCGTGGTCATCAACGGCGGCACCGCGTCCGCGGCCCGGTCCCGCCGCACCAGCAGCAGCGCCTGCCCCTGCACGGCCCGCGGCAGCCCGAGCCAGCGCACCGGCTGCTGCACCGTCCGCACGGCGACGACCTGCTCCCACGGCACGGTCCGGGTCACGAGGAAACCGACCTGCCGCAGCCCGTGCGGGCTCACCCACACACCCATCCGCAGCAGCCGCAGCGCCGCGCCGATGACCAGCAGCGCGATCCCGAAGACGACCCCGGCCCCGCCGACCGAGCCGGTCAGCGCGATGACGACGGCCGCGAACAGCACGTACGAGGCGAGCAGCAGCCACAGCGCCGCCGCGGCCACCCGCCACGGCCCGGGCCGGTAGGGCCGCCGCCAGCGGTCGCGGTCCTCGTACGGCAGGGCGACGTCGTCGGCGGTGTCGAAAGCGCGGTCGGCCGTCAGGAAGGGCAGGGGCACGGCTGGTCCTCACTCGCTCCAGGCATGGGCTGTAGCCGGTGAGGCTATCCGCCTGTGCCCCCGCTCACCACCATCGGGGGCCGGATGGAGTCAGTGTCCCTGGGACGCCTGGGACTGCTGAGGTGGCGTGGAGGTGTGGTCGAGGGACAGGGCCGGCATCCCGAGCACCAGCGACCCCACCAGCGCCGCCACGATGGTCAGCCCGAGCAGCCAGCGCCCGGCTATCTGCCCGGCGGAGGCCCGCTCAGGGGGCGGGGGAGTGACATTGCTGCGGAACCTGTCGGCCTCGGCGAGGAAGGCGAACGGGACGGGTTCACGCCGACCGGACATCGGGGGTACCTCTCCCTTCTGGGGCAGAGCGGATGATCTCACCCCGGAAGACGAACGAATCGTCGGAAAGGTGCCCGCGATCGGCCCCTCATTTCGCTGGGTAAAGTGGCGTCGCCAAGACGAGACGGGAAAGGCCCCCCAAGCGTGATCTCCGACGATGACTTCAAGATCGAGTTCCGTAGCGACGTCACCGTGGAGTTGGTGAAGCACAGCGCGGCCGACTCCGACGTGCTGTTCGCCGCTCGTGTGTCGACGCTGGGGGAGCAGTCCCTGGACGAGCTGAAGAAGGACCCGGAGCGCTCCCGGGGTCTGATCAACTACCTGATGCGCGACCGGCACGGCAGCCCCTTCGAGCACAACTCGATGACCTTCTTCATCAGCGCCCCGATCTTCGTGTTCCGCGAGTTCATGCGGCACCGCGTCGGCTGGTCCTACAACGAGGAGTCCGGCCGCTACCGGGAGCTGCAGCCCGTCTTCTACGTCCCCGACACCTCGCGCAAGCTGGTGCAGGAGGGCCGCCCGGGCAAGTACCGGTTCGTCGAGGGCACCCCCGAGCAGTACCAGCTCACCAGCGAGGCCATGCAGGACTCCTACCGCCAGGCCTACCGGACCTACCGCGAGATGCTGGAAGCCGGCGTCGCCCGCGAGGTCGCCCGCGCGGTCCTGCCCGTCGGCCTGTTCTCCTCGATGTACGCCACCTGCAACGCCCGCTCCCTGATGCACTTCCTCGGCCTGCGCACCCAGCACGAGCTGGCGAAGGTGCCGTCGTTCCCGCAGCGGGAGATCGAGATGGTCGGCGAGAAGATGGAGGCCGAGTGGGCCGCGCTCATGCCGCTCACCTACGCCGCCTTCAACGCGAACGGCCGTGTGGCGCCGTAACGCACCCCCGTTCCTCACCCGGGCACAGATGTACGGTTCAGCCTCACGAAGTGTCCGGATTGCGGCATTTAGAGAAGTTCATCTAGCCTGATCAAACGGACCCGGCACTGCTTGAACCCCCGAGCAGGCAGTGCCGGGCTCCACCTTTGTCCTGACTTTCCCGACACCCCGAGGGCAGACCACGTGGTGAGCAACGAGTAGCGTGTAACCCATGGCTCCGACCTCCACTCCGCAGACCCCCTTCGGGCGGGTCCTCACCGCCATGGTCACGCCTTTCACGGCGGACGGCGCACTCGACCTCGACGGCGCTCAGCGGCTCGCCGCCCACCTGGTGGACGCAGGCAACGACGGCCTGATCATCAACGGCACCACGGGCGAGTCCCCCACCACCAGCGACGCGGAGAAAGCGGATCTCGTACGAGCGGTCCTGGAGGCGGTCGGCGACCGGGCCCACGTCGTCGCCGGTGTCGGCACCAACGACACCCACCACAGCATCGAGCTGGCCCGCACCGCGGAGAAGACCGGCGCCCACGGCCTGCTCGTCGTCACGCCGTACTACAACAAGCCCCCGCAGGAGGGCCTGTACCGGCACTTCAAGGCCGTCGCCGACGCCACCGGGCTGCCGGTCATGCTCTACGACATCCCCGGCCGCAGCGGCGTCCCGATCAACACCGAGACGCTCGTCCGCCTCGCCGAGCACCCGCGGATCGTCGCCAACAAGGACGCCAAGGGCGACCTCGGCCGCGCGAGCTGGGCCATCGCCCGCTCCGGCCTCGCCTGGTACTCCGGCGACGACATGCTGAACCTGCCCCTGCTCTCCGTGGGCGCGGTCGGCTTCGTCTCCGTCGTCGGCCACGTCGTCACCCCCGACCTGCGCGCCCTCGTCGACGCGTACGTCTCCGGCGACGTCGTCAAGGCCACCGAGATCCACCAGAAGCTGCTCCCCGTCTACACGGGCATGTTCCGCACCCAGGGCGTCATGACCACCAAGGCCGCGCTGAGCCTGCAGGGCCTGCCCGCAGGCCCCCTGCGCGCACCCATGGTGGAGTGCTCCCCGGAAGAGGTCGAGCAGCTCAAGATCGATCTTGCCGCCGGCGGGGTACAGCTCTGACAACAGACTTCGCGCGCGCTGCCGCGCACCTGCACTTCACAACTGAATACGCGGGCCGACCGGTGCCCGCATCCCACAACGACAACTGCTTCTGCACGAACGTCATGCGCGCCACGTGCCCGACCGGTACGTGGCGCGCGTGGTGAGGAGAGTCTTTTGAGTCATCCGCATCCCGAACTCGGCTCGCCCCCGCCGCTCGCCAAGGGGGGCCTGCGTGTCACCCCGCTCGGCGGCCTCGGCGAAATCGGCCGGAACATGACGGTCTTCGAATACGGCGGCCGCCTCCTGATCGTCGACTGCGGAGTGCTCTTCCCCGAGGAGGAGCAACCCGGAATCGACCTGATCCTGCCGGACTTCTCGTCCATCAGGGACCGCCTCGACGACATCGAGGGCATCGTGCTCACCCACGGGCACGAGGACCACATCGGCGGTGTCCCCTTCCTCCTCCGGGAGAAGCCGGACATCCCGCTGATCGGCTCCAAGCTGACCCTCGCCCTGATCGAGGCCAAGCTACAGGAGCACCGGATCCGCCCGTACACCCTGGAGGTGGCGGAGGGACACCGCGAGCGCGTCGGCCCCTTCGACTGCGAGTTCATCGCGGTCAACCACTCCATCCCGGACGCGCTGGCCGTGGCCATCCGCACCCCCGCGGGCATGGTGGTCCACACCGGCGACTTCAAGATGGACCAGCTGCCGCTGGACAACCGCCTCACCGACCTCCACGCCTTCGCCCGGCTGAGCGAGGAGGGCATCGACCTCCTCCTCACCGACTCCACGAACGCCGAGGTCCCTGGGTTCACCCCGCACGAGCGGGACATCTCCAGCGTCCTGCGGCAGGTCTTCGCCGGCGCCCGCAAGCGCATCATCGTGGCCAGCTTCGCCAGCCATGTCCACCGCATCCAGCAGATTCTGGACGCGGCACACGAGTACGGCCGCCGGGTCGCCTTCGTCGGCCGCTCGATGGTCCGCAACATGGGCATCGCCCGCGACCTCGGCTATCTGAAGGTCCCGCCGGGTCTGGTCGTGGACGTCAAGACCCTCGACGACCTCCCGGACCACGAGGTGGTCCTGGTCTGCACGGGCTCCCAGGGCGAACCGATGGCCGCCCTGTCCCGCATGGCCAACCGCGACCACCAGATCCGCATCGTCGACGGCGACACGGTGATCCTGGCGTCGTCCCTCATCCCGGGCAACGAGAACGCGGTCTACCGCGTGATCAACGGCCTGACCCGCTGGGGCGCCAACGTCGTCCACAAGGGCAACGCCAAGGTCCACGTCTCCGGCCACGCCTCCGCGGGCGAGCTGCTGTACTTCTACAACATCTGCCGCCCGAAGAACCTGATGCCGGTCCACGGCGAATGGCGCCACCTGCGCGCCAACGCCGAGCTGGGCGCCCTCACCGGCGTCCCGCACGACCGCATCGTCATCGCCGAGGACGGCGTCACCGTCGACCTCGTCGAGGGCAAGGCCAAGATCTCCGGCAAGGTCCAGGCCGGGTACGTCTACGTCGACGGCCTCTCCGTCGGCGATGTCGGCGAGCCGGCCCTGAAGGACCGGAAGATCCTCGGCGAGGAAGGCATCATCTCCGTCTTCGTCGTCATCGACTCCTCCACCGGCAAGATCACGGGTGGTCCGCACGTCCAGGCCCGAGGCTCCGGCATCGAGGACTCGGCCTTCGACGAGGTCCTCCCGAAGATCACCGAGAGCCTGGAGCGCTCGGCCCAGGACGGCGTCGTCGAGCCGCACCAGCTGCAGCAACTCGTCCGCCGCACCCTCGGCAAGTGGGTCTCGGACAACTACCGCCGCCGGCCCATGATCCTCCCGGTGGTCGTGGAGGTTTGACGCACCGACAGGTGTGAACCCGGAGCGGGGTCCCTCGATTTGCATCGGGGCGCCCCGCTCCAGTACGTTTACGGCTCCGCCCCAGCTGGGAACCCGGCCGCCTCGTGCGCCGGGCACGTCTCCCGGAGGGGCGGGAAATCCGACTCAGAAGTTCTGATAAAGTCGGAGCCGCCGGAAAGGGAAACGCGAGAGCGGGAACCTGGAAAGCACCGAGGAAATCGGGTCGAGAAAAGATCTGATAGAGTCGGAAACGCAAGACCGAAGGGAAGCCCGGAGGAAAGCCCGAGAGGGTGAGTACAAAGGAAGCGACCGTTCCTTGAGAACTCAACAGCGTGCCAAAAGTCAACGCCAGATATGTTGATACCCCGTCCATCGGGTTTCCGATGGTCGAGGTTCCTTTGAAAAAACACAGCGAGGACGCTGTGAACGGTCGGGCCTATTCCGCCTGACTGTTCCGCTCTCGTGATGTGTGCACCGGCTGAATTAATTTTCTGGCCGAGTAAACATTCACGGAGAGTTTGATCCTGGCTCAGGACGAACGCTGGCGGCGTGCTTAACACATGCAA
>NZ_BNBR01000002.1:251163-1230061 GCF_014656055.1 Streptomyces griseosporeus | reverse complement strand
CGAGGGCTTGTCCTCAGTTGCTCGCGTCCACTGTGTTGGTTCTGAAACCACGAACGGCCCCGCATGGTCTCATGCGGTGCGGCATTGTTCGACAGTTTCATAGTGTTTCGGTGGTTATAGCGTGAGGGAAACGCCCGGTTACATTCCGAACCCGGAAGCTAAGCCTCACAGCGCCGATGGTACTGCAGGGGGGACCCTGTGGGAGAGTAGGACGCCGCCGAACTCCTTTTAGAGCTCTGGCTCTTGGGCAGACAGCCCGAGGGCCAGAGCTTTTTTGCGTTGAGGTAAGGTCAGGGGGCATCGTTGGCTCGTTTCCTACGGAGGCCCCCGGGTGGAGGTCCAGGAGACCCGTGTCCAGACTGACCGGGTCCTCACCATCCCCAACATTCTCAGCATGGCGCGCCTCGTCGGCGTGCCCGTCTTCCTGTGGCTCATTCTGCGGCCGGAGTTCGGCGGGCCGAAGAGCGACGGGTGGGCGCTGCTCGTGCTGGCGTTCAGCGGCGTCAGCGACTACCTGGACGGCAAGCTCGCCCGGCGCTGGAATCAGATCAGCAGCCTCGGCCGGCTGCTCGACCCCGCGGCCGACCGGCTGTACATCCTTTCCACGCTCGTCGGCCTGACCTGGCGGGAGATTCTGCCGATCTGGTTGACCGCTGTACTGCTCGCGCGGGAGCTGGTCCTCCTGGTGATGGTGGGAATCCTCAGGCGGCACGGCTATCCGCCGCCCCAGGTCAACTTCCTCGGCAAGGCCGCCACCTTCAACCTGATGTACGCGTTCCCGCTCCTGCTGCTCAGTGACGGAAGCGGATGGATCTCGTCACTCGCTGCTATTTTCGGATGGGCGTTCGCCGGATGGGGTACAACGCTGTACTGGTGGGCAGGAGTCCTTTACGTGGTACAGGTCCGCCGTCTGGTTCGTGCGGACGCCATGGCCGACTGAACTCTCACCAATGGCGGTGAGTCGTGCCTCTCGATGGCCCGCGACGGAAAAGTGCGGGACAATCTGGACGAGTGAAGTCGGTCAGACCGTCGTCTCTTCGAGGAGGACGCTTCCGACATGAAGGCCGTCGTGATGGCCGGTGGCGAAGGCACACGCCTTCGTCCCATGACCTCAAGCATGCCCAAGCCGCTCCTGCCGGTGGCCAACCGGCCGATCATGGAGCACGTGCTGCGGCTGCTGAAAAGGCATGGGCTCAATGAGACCGTCGTAACTGTTCAGTTCCTGGCGTCACTGGTCAAGAACTACTTCGGTGACGGCGAAGAGCTCGGCATGGAGCTCACCTATGCCAACGAGGAGAAGCCACTCGGTACCGCCGGAAGCGTGAAAAACGCCGAAGAGGCACTGAAGGACGATGCCTTCCTCGTGATCTCCGGTGACGCCCTGACCGACTTCGACCTCACCGAGCTGATCAACTTCCACAAGGAGAAGGGCGCCCTCGTCACGGTCTGCCTGACGCGTGTGCCCAACCCGCTGGAGTTCGGCATCACCATCGTCGACGAAGAGGGCAAGGTCGAGCGCTTCCTGGAGAAGCCGACCTGGGGGCAGGTCTTCTCGGACACCGTGAACACGGGCATCTACGTCATGGAGCCCGAGGTGTTCGACTACGTCGAGCCCGATGTCCCCGTCGACTGGTCCGGTGACGTCTTCCCTCAGCTGATGAAGGAAGGCAAGCCGATCTACGGCTATGTCGCCGAGGGCTACTGGGAGGACGTCGGTACCCACGAGAGCTATGTGAAGGCGCAGGCCGACGTCCTGGAGGGCAAGGTCGACGTCGAGATCGACGGTTTCGAGATCTCCCCGGGCGTATGGGTGGCGGAGGGCGCCGAGGTGCACCCCGACGCCGTCCTGCGCGGCCCGCTCTACATCGGCGACTACGCCAAGGTGGAGGCCGGCGCGGAGATCAGAGAGCACACCGTCGTCGGCTCCAACGTGGTCGTGAAGTCGGGTGCCTTCCTCCACAAGGCCGTGGTGCACGACAACGTGTACGTCGGACAGCACAGCAACCTGCGGGGCTGTGTCGTCGGCAAGAACACCGACGTCATGCGGGCGGCCAGGATCGAGGACGGCGCGGTCATCGGCGACGAGTGCCTGATCGGCGAAGAATCGATCGTCCAGGGCAATGTGCGCGTCTACCCCTTCAAGACCATCGAGGCCGGCGCCTTCGTCAACACCTCGGTGATCTGGGAGTCGCGCGGCCAGGCGCATCTGTTCGGCGCGCGCGGTGTCTCCGGCATCCTCAACGTCGAGATCACCCCGGAGCTCGCCGTCCGGCTGGCCGGCGCCTACGCCACCACCTTGAAGAAGGGCTCCACCGTCACCACCGCGCGCGACCACTCCCGTGGTGCCCGCGCGCTGAAGCGGGCGGTGATCTCCGCGCTGCAGGCCAGCGCCATCGACGTACGGGACCTGGAGAACGTACCGCTGCCCGTGGCGCGGCAGCAGACCGCGCGGGGCAGCGCCGGCGGCATCATGATCCGGACCACGCCCGGTGTGCCGGACTCCGTGGACATCATGTTCTTCGACAGCCAGGGCGCCGACCTGTCGCAGGGCAGCCAGCGCAAGCTGGACCGGGTCTTCGCGCGGCAGGAGTACCGGCGTGCGTTCCCCGGTGAGATCGGTGACCTGCACTTCCCGGCCAGCGTCTTCGACTCGTACACCGGGTCGCTGCTGCGGAACGTCGACACCACCGGGATCGCCGAGTCCGGGCTGAAGGTCGTCGTCGACGCGTCGAACGGCAGCGCGGGTCTCGTGCTGCCCAGCCTGCTCGGCAAGCTCGGGGTGGACTCGCTGACCATCAACCCCGGTCTCGACGAGTCCCGGCCCACCGAGACGGCCGAGATGCGACGGTCGGGGCTGGTGCGGCTCGGGGAGATCGTGGCGTCCTCGGGCGCGGCGTTCGGTGTGCGGTTCGACCCGGTCGGCGAGCGGCTGTCGCTGGTCGACGAGAAGGGCCGGATCATCGAGGACGACCGGGCGCTGCTGGTCATGCTCGATCTGGTCGCCGCCGAGCGGCGCAGCGGGCGTGTGGCGCTTCCCGTCACCACCACGCGGATCGCCGAGCAGGTCGCCGCCTACCACGGCACGCAGGTGGAATGGACGACCACCTCTCCGGACGACCTGACCCGGGTCGGTGGCGAGGAAGGGACGATCTTCGGCGGTGACGGCAAGGGCGGCTTCATCGTCCCCGAGTTCAGCAGTGTCTACGACGGCACGGCGGCCTTCGTACGACTGATCGGGCTGGTCGCGCGGACCCAGCTCACGCTGAGCCAGATCGACGCGCGGATTCCGCGGGCGCACGTCCTCAAGCGGGATCTGGCGACTCCGTGGGCGGTGAAGGGGCTCGTCATGCGGCGGGTCGTCGAGGAGGCCGGAGACCGGTTCGTGGACACCACGGACGGCGTCCGCGTCGTGGAGGCCGACGGGCGCTGGGTCATGGTGCTGCCCGACCCGGCCGAGGCCGTCACCCGCCTGTGGGCGGAGGGCCCGGACGACGCCTCCGCGCAGGCCCTGCTCGACGAGTGGTCGGCCGTCGTGGACAGCGCCGGCCGGTAGAACGGCCGTACACGCGCGTGCCGGACAGGTGTCCCCGCGGGGGCCCGTCCGGCACGCCGGTGGGGCCGTTCGGAGGTAGTGGCGGCGACGTGCGACGATGTGCGGCATGCCGCAGCAGCCCCCCGTTCGGAGCAGTCGTACGCCCCCGTCGCGGCCGGACGCGTCCATGTCGTTGCTCACCAACGTCATGGACCACAGCCTCGACGACGGCTATGCCGAGGCCGCAGCCCGCAAGAAGGCCGCGGGCGAGGGCGGCCTGCCCAAGACGCTCAGAGCGAAGCTGGGGCTCGCCGCGGGGCTGGTTCTCGCCGCGCTCGTCGTCACCGTCGGCGCGGCGCAGGCACGGGTCGCCGCGCCCGTCGTCGCCAAGGAGCGCGAGGAGCTGATCGACCGCATCGACCGCGAGACCGATGCGGCGGACACGCTGGAGGACAGCGTCGACAAGCTGCGCGACGACGTGAGCGCGCGCCAGCGGGAGGCGCTGAAGAAGAGCGGCGGTGACGACCAGGCCGAACTCGTCGGCATCCTCGCCGGCGCCACCGAGGTGCACGGCCCCGGTGTGAAGCTCGTCGTCGACGACGCCGAGGAGGCCAGCACCGGCGGCGACGGCGACCCCCGCGAGACCAGCGGGTTCTCCGACACGGGGCGGGTGCGCGACCGGGACATGCAGCGTGTGATCAACGGGCTGTGGGAGTCCGGCGCGGAGGCCGTCTCCATCAACGGACAGCGGCTGACCGCGCTGTCGGCGATCAGGGCCGCGGGGGACGCCATACTGGTCGACAACAAGCCGCTGGTGCCGCCGTACACGGTGCTCGCGGTGGGGGACGGCCGGCAGCTCAGCACCCGGTTCCAGGACAGTGCCGACGGGCTCTACCTGCACGCGCTGCAGGAGAACTACGGCATCAGGACCAGCATCTCCGTCCAGGACGATCTCCGGCTGCCCGCCGCGCCGAGCGTGATCGTCCGCACGGCGCAGCCGCACCCGGCCCAGCCGAGTACCGCACAGTCGAGCACCGCACAGCCGAAGACCGAGCATTCCGAGAAGGGCACATCGTGATCGCCGTACTGGGCCTCGTCGTGGGAGTCGTGGCCGGACTGTTGGTCCGGCCGGAGGTTCCGGCGGCCGTCGAGCCGTATCTGCCGATCGCCGTCGTCGCGGCGCTCGACGCGGTGTTCGGCGGTCTGCGGGCCATGCTCGACGGCATCTTCGACGACAAGGTGTTCGTGGTGTCGTTCCTGTCCAACGTGGTCGTCGCCGCGCTGATCGTGTTCCTGGGCGACAAGCTGGGCGTCGGCGCCCAGCTGTCCACCGGTGTAGTGGTCGTCCTCGGCATCCGCATCTTCTCCAACGCGGCGGCGATCCGCCGGCACGTGTTCCGGGCGTGAGGCCGATGAGCAACCAGGACGAGTCCCCCGAGAACCCGCTGCGCAAGGAGCTGCCCGAGGAGGTGCCGGCGGCGCCCGCGCCGGCCACGCCCACGGAGGAGAGCCCCGCCGAGCCCCGGCTGACCGGTCGCCGGCGGCTGGTGAAGGGGCTGTGGCCGCCGCGCGTCAGCCGGGCCCAACTCATCGTCGCGCTGCTGCTGTTCGGCCTCGGCTTCGGCCTGGCCGTGCAGGTCGCCTCGAACAGCGACAACGACAGCGCCCTGCGCGGGGCACGCCAGGAGGATCTTGTTCGCATCCTCGATGAACTGGATGACCGTACGCAGCGTCTTGAGGACGAGAAGGAAGGGCTCGAGAAGCAGCGGGAGGAGCTGGAGAACAGCTCCGACCAGGCCGAGGAGGCCCGCAAGCAGACGGCCGAGAGGGAACGCCAACTCGGCATCCTGGCGGGCACGGTGGCCGCTCAGGGGCCCGGCATCACGATGACGATCGACGACACGAAGGGGACGGTCGAGGCCGACATGCTGCTCGACGCGATCCAGGAGCTGCGCGCCGCCGGCGCGGAGGCGATCCAGGTGAACGGCGTGCGTGTCGTCGCGAGCACCTATCTGACGGATTCCGGCAAGAGTGTCAGCGTCGACGGGAACAAGATCACCGCGCCCTATCGTTTCAAGGTCATCGGCAAGCCGCAGGATCTCGAACCGGCGCTCAACATCCCGGGAGGCGTGGTGCAGACTCTGGAGAAGGAGCAGGCCACGGTGGTCGTGGAGCGATCCGACAAGATCGTTGTGGACGCCTTGCGAGCGGCGAAGCGGCCTGACTACGCTCGGTCGTCCTCCCAGTGAACCGGGGGTGCATGCGAGCCGTCCGGCAAGGGCATGAGGTTGCGGGGGGTCGGCGCACCGAAGAGGTGGTGCGTGGTGGAAACTGTCTGGTGGATACGGACGTTGTGAGGATGTCCGGGTCGACCGGTGTGTTCAGTCAGGGTTCGTCCTGCCCCACGGGCGGGTCTGTTTCGGTCAAGGGGAATCGCCCGTGAAGTTGTTTGCGAAGTTGTTCGGCAAGAGCGCGCGAGAGGGCAGCGACAATGCCACCGCTCGTCATCGCGCACAGCCTGACGCGGAGGGCCAGCGTCCGCTGTTCCGGGACCAGGTGGCCGGTCCGGGGGGTGACGTTCCGGGCGCGCCGTCTGTTGACCCTGCCCAGTCCGGCGGCATAGGTTTCGGACAACCGTCAACCTCAAGTACGGGTGGAGGGTTTTCCCCTATGTCGGCCCTGGTGTGTACGAGGTGCGGTAACCGCAACGCGGAGAACAGCCGCTTCTGCTCCAACTGCGGCGCGCCGTTGCGGCCGGGCGCTGTCCCCGAGCGGGCGTCCGAGACGACGTCGACGATCTCCATCTCCGGCATCGAGGCCTACGACGCCGAGGTCACGGGGCAGACGCAGATGCCGGCGCTCTCCCCGGAGGCGCAGGCGGCCGTCGACGCGCTGCCGGTGGGCTCCGCGCTGCTGGTGGTGCGCCGGGGTCCGAACCAGGGCAGCCGGTTCCTGCTGGACGGCGAGCTGACCACGGCCGGCCGTCACCCGCAGAGCGACATCTTCCTGGACGACGTGACGGTCTCCCGCCGCCACGTGGAGTTCCGGCGCGGCCCGGACGGCACGTTCACGGTCGCCGACGTGGGCAGCCTCAACGGCACCTACGTCAACCGCGAGCGGATCGACCAGGTCGCTCTGTCGAACGGTGACGAGGTGCAGATCGGCAAGTACCGGCTGGTCTTCTACGCGAGCCAGCGGGGTTACTGACCCACCCCCGGACGCCCGTCCGGGGGGCACCCCCCAGGGAAGGTCCATGCTTCGAACACCGAGCGGCGGTGCCGGCAGCGGTACCGCCGCCGCGGACAGTGGGCTGATGAGCATCGGCACGGTGCTGAACGTGCTGCGCGACGAGTTCCCCGAGGTCACCATCTCCAAGATCCGCTTCCTGGAGTCGGAGGGGCTCATCGAGCCGCAGCGGACCCCGTCGGGATACCGCAAGTTCAGCCCGGAGGATGTGGAGCGCCTGGCTCAGGTGCTGCGGATGCAGCGTGACCACTATCTGCCGCTGAAGGTGATCCGTGAGCATCTGGACGCGATGGAGCGCGGCGAGGCCGTGCGGTTGCCCGCGCTGAGCCGGCAGCGGGACGGCGAGAGCGTGGGGGAGCCGTCCGAGGAGCCGACCGCGGCGCGCATCGGGCGGGCCGAGCTGCTGGCCGCGGCGGACATCGGTGACAAGGAGCTGGAGGAGTGGGAGTCGTACGGGCTCATCACTCCGCTGGAGGAGGGCGTCTACGACGCGGAGGCGGTCACCGTCGCCTCGCTCATCGTCCAGCTCGGCCGGTTCGGGATCGAGCCGCGGCACCTGCGCGTGATGAAGGCCGCCGCCGACCGGGAGGCCGGGCTGGTGGACCAGGTGGTGGCACCGCTGAAGCGGCACCGGAATCCGCAGACCAGAACCTTGGCGGAGGCGCGGACGAAGGAGCTGGCGGGGCTCACGGTCAAGCTGCACGCGGCGCTCGTGCAGACGGCGCTCGGGGTGCGGCTGCCCTGAGACGGCCCCGGGACGGCGGTGTGAGCCGTGCGTGATCGGCCACGCGTTCCGGGCCCGACTACCCAAACGTCCCGGGCACGGCCTAGGGTTGCTGTGTGAACGAGCTCGATGTCGTAGGTGTCCGGGTCGAAATGCCCTCCAACCAACCGATCGTGCTCCTGCGGGAAGTGGGAGGCGACCGCTACCTCCCCATCTGGATCGGGCCGGGGGAGGCGACGGCGATCGCTTTCGCCCAGCAGGGCATGGCCCCCGCCAGGCCGCTGACCCACGACCTGTTCAAGGACGTGCTGGAAGCCGTAGGCCAGGAGCTCACCGAAGTGCGCATCACGGACCTGCGTGAGGGCGTCTTCTATGCCGAGCTGGTCTTCGCCAGCGGGGTCGAGGTGAGCGCCCGCCCGTCCGATGCCATAGCGCTGGCCCTGCGCACCGGCACGCCGATCTACGGCAGTGACGCGGTGCTCGACGACGCGGGCATCGCGATCCCGGACGAGCAGGAGGACGAGGTGGAGAAGTTCCGCGAGTTCCTCGACCAGATCTCGCCCGAGGACTTCGGCACCAGCAATCAGTAGGCACGTCGGCGGGGCGTGGCCGGTCCGGCGGAGCGGTGGTCCGCGGGGCGGCCTGTCCCGGGTGTGTCCCGGGCGCCGTACGGTCTCCGCGGCGTGAGAAATCCGGCACGTGCCAACGGCCAGTGCGAGCGTCCTGCGGCCGTCTCCGAGAGCATTCGGCTAGCCTTTCCCCGCGGTGGGGTACGGCAAACCACTCCCAGGGTGATTATCACTCGGCGTGCCGAGTGTGGCGGTCGTTGACGCACCCCTGGTGGCTGCCTACCGTCGAGAAGGCAGGTCAAGGACGGAGGTCGGCGTGAGAAGCAGCGGCGACGGTTTGGCTGGGGGTGCCCCCGGACCCGGTCTCGGGGCGAGCGGTCCGTACCCGCCCCCGAGCTCTCGGCTCCGCTCCACCAGGGGATACCCCCACCACAGCAACGCGGCCGAACACGCTCCGCAGCGACCGACGGCCGTGCCGAGCAGCGGAGGGGCGACGTCCATGACGTCCGAGGAGATCGGCTACCGGGGCCCGACGGCCTGTGCGGCCGCCGGTATCACGTACCGGCAGCTGGACTACTGGGCCCGTACCGGGCTCGTCGAGCCGAGCGTCCGGCCTGCCCACGGGTCGGGGACGCAGCGCCTGTACAGCTTCCGGGACGTCGTCGTCCTGAAGATCGTCAAGCGGTTCCTGGACACCGGGGTGTCGCTCCAGAACATCCGTACCGCCGTCCAGCATCTGCGGGAGCGCGGGTTCTCCGACCTCGAGCGCATGACGCTGATGAGCGACGGGGCCACGGTCTACGAGTGCACCTCGCCGGACGAGGTCCACGCGCTGCTCCAGGGGGGCCAGGGTATCTTCGGCATCGCCGTCGGGGTCGTGTGGCGGGACGTGGAGAGCGCCCTGTCGCAGCTGCACGGTGAGCGGGTCGACACCGGGGAGACGCTCGTCGGGCACAACCCGGCCGATGAGCTGGCGCGGAGGCGGAACCGGGCCGTCTGAGCGGTTTCCGGGGTTTCCCGGCCGGGCTCTCGGTCCGGTGCGTGGTGGGTGTGGTGTGCCGTTCCTGCCGGGTGGTCCGGCGGGGGCATTGTCAGTGGTGTGGTGCAGCATCGGAGATGTGAGAACCGCACCTACGATCCTGCATCTCGACATGGATGCCTTCTTCGCTCAGGCGGAGCAGGCATCCAAGCCGAGCCTGCGCGGGAAGGCCGTCGTGGTGGGCGGGCTCGGGCCGCGTGGCGTGGTGGCGACGGCCTCGTACGAGGCCCGGGTCTTCGGGGTGCACTCGGCGATGCCGATGGCCCAGGCGCGGCGGCTGGCGCCGAACGCCGCGTACCTGACGCCGCGGGGCGGGTTCTACCGGTCGATCAGCGAGCAGGTGATGGGGCTGCTGCGGGAGCTGTCGCCGCTGGTGGAGCCCTTGAGCCTGGACGAGGCGTTCGTGGACCTGGAGGCCGGGGGAGCCGCCTGGGACAGCGCGTCGGCGCGGCTGGCGGGGGAGCGGTTGCGGGCCGACATCCGGGGGGTGACCGGACTGACTGGTTCCGTTGGGCTCGCCGCGTCCAAGATGCTGGCCAAGATCGCCTCCGAGCAGGCCAAGCCGAACGGGCTGGTGCTGATCGAGCCGGGTACCGAGCGGGCGTTGCTCGCGCCGATGTCCGTGCGGACCCTGCCCGGGATCGGGCCGGCGACGGGGGATCATCTGCGGCGGGCCGGGATCACGACCGTCGAGGAGATCGTCGAGGCGGGCGAGGACGAGCTGGTACGGCTGCTGGGGAAGGCCCATGGGCACGGGGTGTACGCCATGGCGCTGGCGCGGGACGACCGGCCCGTGGTGGCCGAGCGGGAGGCGAAGTCGGTCTCCGTGGAGGACACGTACGACGTCGACATCCATGACCGGCTGCGGATCGGGATGGAGGTGCAGCGGCTGGCCGACCGGTGTGTGCGGAGGCTACGGGGGGCGGGTTTGTCCGGGCGGACGATCGTGCTGAAGGTGCGGCGGTACGACTTCTCGACGCTGACGCGGTCGGAGACGTTGCGGGGGCCGACGGATGACGTGGCTGTGGTGCGGGAGGCTGCGGCGCGGTTGCTGGAGGGGGTGGATACGACTGGGGGTGTGCGGTTGCTGGGGGTCGGGGTGAGTGGGCTGGCCGACTACACCCAGGAGGATCTTTTTGCTCTGGTGGCGCAGGCGGCGGAGGCGAAGGCCGTCGAGGGGGCAGGGGGCGATGAGGGTGCGGAGGGTGCTGAGGGGGAAGGCGGTGTGCGGGGCGTGGGGGATGCCGAGGGGGCTGAGCGGCGGTGGCATCCGGGGCATGACGTGCGGCATGCGGAGTACGGGCCTGGGTGGGTGCAGGGGAGTGGGCTCGGGCGGGTGACGGTGCGGTTCGAGACGCCGTGGTCGGAGCCGGGGCGGGTGCGGACGTTTCGGGTCGATGATCCTGACTTGGAGGTGGGGGAGCCGTTGCCGTTGGTGCGGCCTGAGGTGGAGCCGGGGGCGGCTTCTGTGGGCGGAGTTTGCGGGTGAGCCGGCGGGGTGCTGCGGCGGGGGCGGTTTCTGCGTGCCCGGCGCTGGTGCCGGCCGGGGGTGGGTCGCGCGGCCCGGCGCTGGCGGGGTGCCGCTGCGCCCACCCGTGCCGCCCCAGCGGCACGACTGCCCGCAGCTGAGTCGGCAGGCGGCCTGCCGTTGCTGGGTGGGGCAGGCCTCCGGGGCACGACTGCCTGCAGCTAGGTCGGCGGGCGGCCTGGCGCTGGTGGGTGGGCGCGGGCCTGGCGGCACGACTGCCCGCGGCTAGGCGGATGGAGGGCGTCGCTGGAGGGTGGGCGCCGGCCTGGCGGCACGGCTGTTCGCTGCGGCGGCGTGGTGGGTCAGGTGTCTTCTGTGCCTGCCAGTTTGCCGAAGTCGTGGTCGGGGAGGGGGGTTGGTGGGGCCACGTCCAGGCCGTAGTGGTGGTAGAGCTGGAGTTCCTGTTCGGGGGAGAGGTGGCGGCCTACGCCGAAGTCGGGGGCGTCCTTGATCAGGGCGCGGTCGAACGGGACGTGCAGGGTGCCCTCGACCAGTTCGCTGGGCTCCAGGGGGACGAAGGCGTCGCGGGAGAAGAGGCCCGTGCGTATGGCGGCCCACTCCGGGACGCCCGTGGCGTCGTCGAGGTAGACCTCGTCGATGGTGCCGATCTTGACGCCGTTGCGGTCGAACGCCTTGCGGCCGATCAGGTTGCGCGGATCGATGTCGGTCTGCACGGGGCCGCCCTCCACTTGGTCGCAATACATCCCTCAGCACTACAAAAGAGCAGATTCCGGGTGGCGGCCACTCGAAGGCCCGGGCGTTGACCTCGCTGGTAGTCTGGCTATGGCTGCTGACCCCGTGCGGGAGAGTCCTCCGGAGAGGTTTCCGGGGGCGCCGAAGGAGCAAATCCTCCCCGGAATCTCTCAGGCACACGTACCGCACGGACGAGGTCACTCTGGAAAGCAGGGCGGGTGTCGACGGCTTCCGCTCTCACCGACGGTGCAAGCCGGGCGCGCTCAGGGAGCGCATCCGGTGAAGCTCTCAGGTTGAGATGACAGAGGGGGAGGCCGTTCGGGCACCCGCGCCGTGGTGCCCCCCGAAGGTCGCGTCAGACCAGGAGGCCTCCGCAATGACCGCCCACCGCACCCCGTTGTCCGAGCTCGAACAGGGCATTCCGTTCGAGCAGCGCCACATCGGGCCCGACCAGGAGGCGCGGGCCAAGATGCTCGCCCAGGTCGGCTACGGCTCGCTGGACGAGCTCACCGCCGCCGCGGTGCCTGATGTGATCAAGAACGCCGACGCGCTGGACCTCCCCGGCGCCCGGACCGAGGCCGAGGTGCTGGCAGAGCTGCGCTCGCTCGCCGACCGCAACCAGGTCCTCGACTCCATGATCGGCCTCGGGTACTACGGCACCTTCACGCCGCCCGTCGTCCTGCGGAACGTCATGGAGAACCCCGCCTGGTACACGGCGTACACGCCGTACCAGCCGGAGATCTCGCAGGGCCGGCTGGAGGCCCTGCTCAACTTCCAGACCATGGTCGCCGACCTGACCGGCCTGCCGACCTCCGGCGCCTCCCTGCTCGACGAGGGCACCGCCGCCGCCGAGGCCATGGCGCTGTCCCGGCGCATGGGGAAGAACAAGAACGGCCTCTTCCTCGTCGACGCCGACGCGCTGCCCCAGACCATCGCCGTGATCCAGACGCGCGCCGAGCCGACCGGCGTCGAGGTGGTCGTCGCCGACCTCAGCGAGGGCATCCCGGCCGACATCGCGGCGCGGGAGATCAACGGCGTCCTCCTGCAGTATCCGGGTGCCTCCGGTGCCGTTCGCGACCTCAAGCCGGTCATCGACCAGGCACACGAGCTGGGCGCGCTCGTCACCGTCGCCGCCGACCTGCTCGCGCTGACCCTGCTGACGTCGCCCGGAGAGCTGGGCGCGGACATCGCGGTCGGCACCACTCAGCGCTTCGGTGTGCCGATGGGCTTCGGTGGGCCGCACGCCGGCTACATGGCCGTACAGGAGAAGTTCGCGCGCAGCCTGCCCGGGCGGCTCGTCGGCGTGTCCGTGGACGCGGACGGCCACAAGGCCTACCGGCTCGCGCTGCAGACCCGGGAGCAGCACATCCGGCGGGAGAAGGCGACCAGCAACATCTGTACCGCTCAGGTGCTGCTCGCCGTCATGGCCGGCATGTACGCCGTGTACCACGGGCCGGACGGGCTGCGGACCATCGCCCGCCGTACGCACCGGTACGCCGCGATCCTCGCCGAGGGCCTGCGCGCCGGCGGCGTCGAGGTCGTGCACGGTTCCTTCTTCGACACGGTGACCCTGCGGGTGCCCGGCCGGGCCGCCGAGGTCGTCGCCGCGGCCCGGGAGAACGGCGTCAACCTGTACCTCGTCGACGCCGACCACGTCTCCGTGGCCTGCGACGAGACCACCGGACGGGCGCAGCTGGGCGCGGTGTGGCGGGCCTTCGGTGTCGAGGGCGACGTCGAGGCGCTGGACGCGGCGACCGGGGACGCGCTGCCCGAGGCGCTGCTGCGCACGGACGCCTACCTCACCCACCCCGTCTTCCACGAGCACCGCTCCGAGACGGCGATGCTGCGCTACCTGCGCAGGCTCGCCGACCGCGACTACGCGCTCGACCGCGGCATGATCCCCCTCGGCTCGTGCACCATGAAGCTCAACGCGACCACCGAGATGGAGCCGGTCACCTGGCCGGAGTTCGGGCAGCTGCACCCCTTCGCGCCGGCCGAGCAGGCGCAGGGCTACCTGACCCTCATCCGTGAGCTGGAGGAGCGGCTGGCCGAGGTCACCGGGTACGACAAGGTCAGCCTGCAGCCCAACGCCGGTTCGCAGGGCGAGCTGGCCGGTCTGCTGGCCGTCCGCGGCTACCACCGCGCCAACGGCGACGAGCAGCGCACGGTGTGCCTGATCCCGTCCTCCGCGCACGGCACCAACGCCGCCAGCGCCGTGATGGCCGGGATGAAGGTCGTCGTCGTGAAGACCGCCGGGGACGGCGAGATCGACGTCGAGGACCTGCGCGCCAAGATCGAGCAGTACCGCGACGAGCTGGCGGTGCTCATGATCACCTACCCGTCCACGCACGGCGTGTTCGAGGAGCACGTCGCCGACATCTGCGCCCGGGTCCACGAGGCGGGCGGCCAGGTGTACGTCGACGGCGCCAACCTCAACGCCCTGGTCGGCCTCGCCAAGCCCGGCCACTTCGGCGGCGACGTCTCCCACCTGAACCTGCACAAGACCTTCTGCATCCCGCACGGCGGCGGCGGTCCGGGCGTCGGCCCGGTGGCCGTGCGCTCGCACCTCGCGCCGTACCTGCCCAACCACCCGCTCCAGCCCGCCGCCGGGCCGGAGACCGGCGTGGGGCCGATCTCGGCCGCTCCGTGGGGTTCCGCGGGGATCCTGCCCATCTCCTGGTCGTACGTCCGGCTGATGGGCGGCGAGGGCCTGAAGCGGGCCACGCAGGTGGCCGTGCTGTCCGCCAACTACATCGCCAAGCGCCTGGAGCCGCACTACCCGGTGCTGTACACCGGCCCGGGCGGCCTGGTCGCGCACGAGTGCATCATCGACCTGCGGCCGCTGACCAAGGCGACCGGCGTGAGCGTGGACGACGTCGCCAAGCGGCTCATCGACTACGGCTTCCACGCGCCGACGATGTCCTTCCCGGTGGCCGGCACGCTGATGATCGAGCCGACCGAGTCCGAGGACCTCACCGAGCTGGACCGTTTCTGCGACGCGATGATCGCCATCCGCGCCGAGATCGAGAAGGTCGGCTCCGGCGAGTGGCCGGCGGAGGACAACCCGCTGCGCAACGCCCCGCACACCGCCCGCGCGCTGAGCGGGGAGTGGGAGCACGCCTACAGCCGCGACGAGGCCGTCTTCCCGGGCGGGGTGTCGGTCGCGGACAAGTACTGGCCGCCGGTGCGCCGTATCGACCAGGCGTTCGGTGACCGGAACCTGGTGTGCTCGTGCCCGCCGCTGGACGCGTACGAGGACTGAGTGACCGAGTGACCGAGTGACCGTATGAGAAGGGGCTTCCGCCGGGTGACGGCGGGAGCCCCTTCTGGCTGTCTCAGGCGGGATAGGCGTGCGTCTGGGTCGCCTTGACCGTGGCCCAGACCGGGGCGCCGGGGTGCAGGTCCAGCTCGGCCGCGGCGGCGGTGGTGAGGTCGGCAGCGAGGGGAAGCTCGCCGGTGAGGTCGGCGCGGATCTGGTCGCCGTGGATCTCCAGGCCCTCGATGGCGCAGCGCCAGAGGTTGCGGGCGCTGGAGCCGGTGGGGCGGTCGCGGTGCAGGGTGACCGCGCCCGGCGGGAACGCCACGAAGACCGGGCCGGTCAGCTCCTCGCTGGTGGTGATCTCCGGGCCGGAGTCGAGCCGGACGGTGTGGCCGTCGGCCCGGCCGCGGTAGAGGTTCAGGCCGACCAGCTGGGCGATGTAGTCGGTGCGGGGGTGGCGGGCGATGTCGGCGGGGGTGCCCTCCTGCACGATGCGCCCGTGCTCGACCACGACCAGCCGGTCGGCCAGCACCATGGCGTCCAGCGGATCGTGCGTGACCAGCACGGCGACCGCCTCGAACGCGGCCAGGTGGCGGCGGAGCCGGGCCCGGACCTCCAGGCGGGTCCGGGCGTCCAGCGCCGCGAGGGGCTCGTCCAGGAGGAGCAGGCGGGGGTGGGTCGCGAGGGCGCGGGCCAGGGCGACGCGCTGGGCCTGGCCGCCGGAGAGGTGGCGGGGCTTGGCGCCGGCGTGGTCGGCCAGCCCCATGCGGTCCAGCCACGCGGCCGCTTCCGCACGGGCCTCGGCCTTGCCCGCGCCCCGGCAGCGGGGGCCGAAAGCCACGTTGTCCAGCGCGGTGAGGTGCGGGAAGAGCAGGTAGTCCTGGAAGACCACGCCGACCGGGCGGGCCTCGGGCGGCAGCCGGTCCAGATCCGTGCCGTCCAGGCGCAGCCGGCCACCGGTCAGGGGGACCAGGCCGGCCAGGGCGCGCAGGGCGGTGGTCTTGCCGGCGCCGTTCGGGCCGAGCAGGGCGACGACGTCGCCGGGGGCCGCGGTCAGTTCGATGTCCAGGCGGAAGGAGCCGCGGTCGACGATCAGACGCGCGTCGAGCCCGGCGTCGGCCGGGGCGCCGGGCCTTGCGGCCGCTGGTGCGTTGGTTCCCGCGTTGCCCGGGGCGGGGGCCGGGGCGGGGTCGGGTGCGGCGGGCGCGGTGTCGGTCATGGGGTGGTCATCGCTCATGGGGCGGTCGTCCGGTGGGTGCGGCGGGGGAGGGGGCTGCGCGGGGAGGGTGCCGGACGCGCGGGCAAGGCGGCGCCGCTCCCCGACGTGCACGCAGGGCCGTTCCCCGACGTGTCCGCAGGGCCGTTCCCCGACGTGTCCGCAGGGCCGTACCTCGACGTGCACGCAAGGCCGTTCCCCGACGTGCACCCGGCGGCCGTGGCCTTCCGCACGAGGCGTCCCCGGGTCATGACGCCGTCACCCAGCGGTCCCGCAGGCCCGCCAGCACCGCGACGGAGACCGCCAGCAGGACCAGGCTCAGGGCGATCGCGGCCGCCGGGTCGTTCTGCAGGGCCAGGTAGACCGCCAGCGGCATGGTCTGGGTGCGGCCGGGGAAGTTGCCCGCGAAGGTGATCGTCGCGCCGAACTCGCCGAGCGCCCGCGCCCAGGCGAGGACGGCGCCCGCGGCGATGCCCGGCGCGATCAGCGGCAGCGTGACCCGGCGGAAGGCGGTGAACCGGGAGGCGCCCAGGGTCTGGGCCGCTTCCTCGTAGCGCCGGTCGGCGGCGCGCAGGGTGCCCTCGACGCTGATGACGAGGAACGGCATCGCCACGAACGTCTCGGCGAGGATCACACCGGCCGTGGTGAACGGCAGGGTGATGCCGAACCAGGAGTCCAGCCACCGGCCGACGACGCCGTTGCGGCCGAGGGCGAGCAGCAGGGCGACGCCTCCGACGACCGGGGGCAGCACCAGCGGCAGCGTCACCAGGGCCCGTACCAGCCCGCGGCCGGGGAAGTCGGCGCGGGCCAGCAGCCACGCGAGGGGCACGCCGACGACCAGGCTCAGCGCGGTCGCGCTCGTCGCGCACACGAGGGACAGCTGGAGCGCCTGCCACACCTCCGTGCTGGTCAGCTGCTCCGGGAGGCTGCGCCAGGGGGCCCGGATCAGCAGCGCCACCAGCGGCAGCACGAGGAAGGCCAGGCCGAGCAGCGCCGGCAGCAGAAGCGGCAGCGGGACACCCGCGCGGGCACGGGCGCGCCGCGGACGACCCGCGAGGGTGTCCGCGGCGCCGGTCTTGTCCAGGGAGGTCACGGCGTGAGGAACCCGGCCTCGGTCAGCACCTTCCGGCCCTCCGCGGACCTCACCAGGTCGATGAAGGCCTTGGCCGCGGTGGCGTTCCGGGCGTTCTTCAGCAGGGCGATCGGATAGTCGTTGACGGCCTCGGCCGCCTCGGGGAAGTCCACGCCCTCCACCTTGTCACCCGCGGCCCGCACATCGGTGCGGTAGACGACGGCGGCGTCGGCCTCCTTCAGGACGACCTTGTTCAGGGCCCCCTTCACGTCCTCCTCGTACGAGACGGGAGTGAGCTTCACCCCGCCGGCGTCCAGGGCCTTCCCGGCGGCGGCGCCGCACGGCACCGTCTTGTCGCACAGGACGACCTTGAGGCCGGACCGGGTGAGGTCCTTGAGCGAGGCGATCTTCTCGGGATTGCCCGGCAGGGTGGCGATCTCCAGCCGGTTGCGCGTGAAGACGACCGGGGTGCCGGCCGCTTCCCCCTGGTCGGTGACGGTCTTCATCGTCCTGGCGCTCGCGGCGGCGAAGACGTCGGCGGGGGCGCCGCCCGTGATCCCGGCGGCGAGGGTGTCGCTGCCGCCGAAGTTGAAGCTGACCTCCGTACCGGGGTGGGCCTTCTCGAACGCCGCGCCCAGCTTGGTGAAGCTCTCCTTGAGGGAGGCGGCGGCGAAGACGGTGACCGTGCCCGACACGTTCGGGGACGCCGATCCGCCGGAGCCGGCGGAGGCGTCGTCGCCGGAGGAGGAGCACGCGCCCAGGGCCAGCAGCGCGGCGACCGAGGCCGCGGCCGCCTTCAGGGTCCGGCGGTGGCGGTCGGCGGGTCGGGTCATCACGGATCTGCTCCCTCAGCACCTCGGGGAGGAGCCCTGCGGACCCCTCCTGTATGCCGATCATAGTGACGCACTTGCCAGGCATACGTCTGCTGTCTCATCGCATGAGCCAGGTGTACGCCAGATCCGGTTGGCATGTGCGTTCCTACCGTGCGGTGGGCTCCCGTCGCTCTCCTCAGCTCCTGTCGATATGCACGTTTGTCGACTTCACCCGGGCCGTGGCCTCCATGCCGACCTCCAGGCCCAGCTCCTCCACGGCCTCGCGGGTCAGCAGGGACACCAGCCGGTGCGGTCCTGCCTGGATCTCGACCTGGGCGGCGACGTCGCCGAGCTTGATCGCGGTGACGATGCCGGGGAAGGCGTTGCGGACCGAGGTGTACGGCGTCTCCTCGTCGGCGCCGCCCCCCCGGGCCAGCTCCACCGAGAAGGCGGCCAGGTCGCGCCCGTCGATCAGCCGCCGTCCGCTGTCGTCGCGGTGGGTCGTCATCCGCCCGGCGTCCGCCCAGCGGCGCGCGGTGTCGGGGCTCACGCCGAGCAGCCGTGCTGCCTGGCCGATGGTGTAGGACTGCATGCCGGTCACGATAGGCGGGCGCCTCGCCCCACCGCGCCCGGGTCAGCGCCGCACCGTGCCCGGTCAGCGCCGCCCGTGCCCCGGGTCAGCACCGCACCGTGCCCGGGGTCAGTGCCACGCCGCGCCCGGCGTCAGCGCCGTACGGCTCCGGTCAGCCCGTGTGGACGCGGGGCCGGCGGGCCCGGTCCGGTTCGGCCTCGCGCAGGACCTCGCGGGTGACGGGGGCGACCTCGCCCTGGCCGAAGAGGAAGAAGCGCAGGAAGTTGGCGAACGGGTTGCCCTCGGTCCACTCGAAGTAGATGTGCGGGGTGCAGCCGGTCGTGTCCCGTACGTGGAGCAGGAGGGCGGCCAGGGCGTTGGGGATCGAGGAGGATTCCAGCGTCAGGACGCGGTACCGGTTGTGCAGGACCTCGCCGCGCACGGTCAGGCCCGCCTCGAACTCCGACGGGTCGGTGACCGTCACCTCGGCGAAGACGAAGTCCTCGTGGTCCGGGACGTCGTTGTCGGCGCGGATCTGCTCGATCTTGTCGCGGTACTCGGCCTTGTCGCGCCGGTCGGGCTCGTTGGCGATGAACCGTATCTTGCGGCTGGCCATGTCCCGGACGAACCGCTCCGCCATGGGGTCGAGGGTCACACTCGTCACGCGCAGCTCGAAGGCGCGCAGCAGCCGCGAGAGCAGGGAGATCAGGATGATGCCGGCGATGAAGCAGGCGCCGATCTTCACGCCGTCGGGGCGCTCGATGACGTTGACGACGGTGGTGTAGAGGAAGACCGCCGAGATCACGGCGAAGGCGACGGTCCAGCCGCGCTGGCCGGCCTTGCGGGCGGCGATGGTCACCGCGATCGCGGCGGAGCTGATCAGGACGAGCACGCCGGTGGCGTAGGCCCCGCCCTGGGCGTCGACGTCGGCGTCGAAGATCCAGGTGACCAGGAAGGCGACCAGGGTGAAGACGATGACCATGGGCCGCACGGCGCGGGCCCAGTGCGGGGCCATGCCGTAGCGGGGCAGGTAGCGGGGCATCAGGTTGAGCAGACCGGCCATCGCGGAAGCGCCGGCGAACCACAGGATGGCGATCGTCGAGACGTCGTAGACCGTGCCGAAGGCGCCGCCGAGGTAGTCGTGGGCCAGGTAGGCCAGGGCGCGGCCGTTGGCGTCGCCGCCCGACTTGAACGCGTCCTCGGGGATCAGCAGCGTGGTGATGAAGCTGGTGGCGATCAGGAAGCCGCTCATGATGAGCGCGGCGGTGGTCAGCAGCTTCCTGGTGTCGCGGATGCGGCCGGCGGGGTTCTCCTCGGAGTCGCCCGCGTCGCCCCTGACGTGCGGCATCACGGCGACGCCGGTCTCGAAGCCGGAGAGGCCGAGGGCGAGCTTCGGGAAGACGAGGAGGGCGACGCCGACCATTGCAAAAACGTTTCCGTGCTCGGTGGTCAGCGCGTGGGACCAGTCGGTGACCACGTGCCCGGCCGTGACGACGTGCCACAGGCCGACGATCACGACGACGACGTTGAGCGCCAGGTAGGTGCCGACCAGGGCGACGGCGACGCCGATCGCCTCCAGGAAGCCCTTGAGGAAGACCGCGCCGAGCAGGGCCACGAGCAGCAGGGTGATCAGCATCTGCTTGTCGTGCAGGGTGCCGGTCAGGTGCGGGTTCTCCACGAGGTGGGTGGAGGCGTCGGCGGCCGACAGGGTGATGGTGATGAGGAAGTCGGTGGCGGCGAAGCCCAGCAGGGTCAGCACGAACAGCTTGCCCTGCCAGAAGGAGAGCAGCCGCTCCAGCATCGCGATGGAGCCCTCGCCGTGCGGGCTCTCCTGGGCCACACGGCGGTAGACGGGCAGGGCGCCCGCCAGCGTCACGATCACCAGCACGATCGTCGCGACCGGCGACAGCAGACCGGCGGCCAGGGCGGCGATGCCGGGCTGGTAACCGAGAGTGGAGAAGTAGTCGACGCCGGTGAGGCACATGACGCGGTACCAGCGCTGGCCCTTGTGCGGGGGCTCGGGTGCCGCGTGCGGTCCCGGGTGGCCGTGTCCCTTGCCCATGTCGGACAGGCCCTCCAGCATCCAGGCGCGCAGGCGACTGGGAGGAGGATGTTCGGTCGTGGCCATCGGGTGCTCCTGTGGTGCGGTTCGGTACGTCTCAGGTCGTGACCGGGACGGCGGCACCAGCGTATGCAGAGCGTGATGGTCGGGCCCACGGCTGAGGGGGCCGGAGGCGTCAAGCTTCCGTTAAGACCGCGGAGGGGCGGCCGCGGGCATGCGGAGGGGCCGGTGCGCAGTACGTCGACTGCGGGCCGGCCCCGGTGGAGTGCGGCGGGCGGCGGGTGCCGTCCGGGATGAGGCCGCTCAGGCGGCGGTCATCACCTGTGTGGTGCCCAGCGGACGGTGCGGGGCGATGATCTGGCCGTCCGGCAGAAGCTCACCGGTGTCCTCGAAGAGGAGTACGCCGTTGCACAGGAGGCTCCAGCCCTGCTCGGGGTGGTGTGCCACGAGACGGGCGGATTCCCGGTCGGCGGACTCGGCTGTGGGACACGGCGGCTGGTGCTGGCACATGGATGGGATCTTTCGCTCTGTCGTGATCATGTCCGGCCCCCGTAGATGACACGTTCGGTTGGAATCCAGTGTTGCCCCACGGGCGGCATTCCGCAGGGATTTCGCAGCACCGCTTCTCACAGAATGA
Source organism: Streptomyces griseosporeus (assembly GCF_014656055.1). GTDB lineage: Bacteria > Actinomycetota > Actinomycetes > Streptomycetales > Streptomycetaceae > Streptomyces > Streptomyces griseosporeus. The sequence continues at coordinate 1,209,101 of NZ_BNBR01000002.1, read as the reverse complement.
TGACGCATCACCCGGGCGGGCGGTTCATTCCAACTCCGCTGTCACTTTGGGTGGTTGGCCGTGGCCCAGAGTGTCTAGTCCAGCTGGGCGGCAGGACTTCTGAGCGAGTACTCGCTCGGGCGAGCGAATTGCGGCGCGATTGCCGGAAAGGGCGGACGGGGCGCGGGCAAGGGCGTGCCCCGACAGCGGAAATGCGTGTCGGGGCACGGAAGGCCGCGGCCGGCCGGTCAGGCGGGCGAGCCGAGCAGCGGGGGCGCGGCCGGGGTCACCCGGTGCGTGAGGACCGGCAGCAGGTCGGCGACCCGGTGCGGGAGGTGGGCGGCGATGCCGGGCGGGGCGGGGGCCAGCGGCACCAGCAGGTCGGTGGCGGCGGGGTGTCCGCCCGTGCCGTCGGAGGCGCAGTCGCCGTGCAGCCAGAGCGTCAGCATGTACAGACCGGGCACGGACAGCAGGCGCGGCTGGTACGGCTGTGTCACCGACTCGGCCTGGCGCAGCGCGCGTTCGGTGGAGGTGACGTACGGGCCCTCGAAGAAGTGGGAGAAGGTCCAGCCGTCGGCCGTGAGCCGGGTCTCGGCGGCGGCGACGGCGCGGTCTCCGCACCGGATGAGGAAGCGCCAGCCGGCGAGCCGGGTGGCGGAGACGCCCTCGGGCGTGACGTGGTCCAGGACGTGCAGGGGCAGGGGCAGGTCGGGGATCGCGGGGTGCTGGGCGGAGCGAAGCGAGGGGGTCCGGGCTTCGCGGACAGCGGTGGGGGAACCGAGTGCCGTGAGGACGGAGCGCAGTGCGGGCGCGGGAGCCGGAGGGACATGCAGCGGCATGGTGGGACGCCTCTCATTCGACAGGCACGGTGGCGCGAGGGCGGGGCGGGGGCGGACGGCGCTGTCAGCTCTCGATCGAGGTCAGAGAGGCGGGGGCCGGGGTCAGGGACGTGGGGTGTGCGTGCGGCCTGTCGTCGGGTCACCACGACGCCAGGCGGGGACCGTGGGCGCCCACCTTCTGCCTTGTGTGCGGAGTTTATACGACACGTGTTCAGACTGTGTTTCGTCTAGCCGTTTCCGTGACACTCGGCAAGAGGTCATCGAGACGACGATACGCGGGAATCCTCCCGATTTCGAACCGGCCTCAAGTGGGTGACCTCGGCCTATGCGCATGCAGCGGTCGGCCAATTCTCGTCGGCGTTTTTCACGAGATCCCGTGTTCGTGAAACTGCGCTCCGCGGCTTGCCCGGTGAATGTGCCGCCGGACTCCTCGCCCAGCCTACCCGGCGGGGCGGCAGCGCGGGACGTTATCGATCGCACTGGCGGGGCATCATCCACCCTGACCCGGACACCGGCGGCCGGACGGCGGGCCGCTCACCCCAGGAAGGGACACGTTGCATGGGCGAGAAGGTCGTGGCAGGCGAGTTCGACCTGTCGGATCGCCAGCGCTACCGCGAGAAGCTGCGGCAGTGCCTGTCGGGGCTGGAGCGGCTCCTGGCCCAGCAGCGGTTCGATCGCCCGAAGAACCTGATGGGCCTGGAGATCGAACTGAATCTGGTGGGCTCCGACGGGCAGCCGAAAATGCTGAACGCGGAAGTGCTGGAGCGCATCGCGAGCCGTGACTTCCAGACGGAACTCGCCATGTTCAACCTGGAAGTGAACATAGCCCCCCACCGGCTCGGCGGCCGCGTATTCGATCGGCTCGCCGAGGAGTTGCGCACGTCGCTGGCATATGCCGACCGGAAGGCCGGGGAGGTGGACGCCGCCATAGCGATGATCGGCATTCTGCCCACCCTGGACCGGGACGACCTGGTCTCGTCCAATCTTTCCGACGTCGACCGCTACACCTTGTTGAACAATCAGATCGTGGCCGCGCGCGGAGAGGATTTCACCCTCGACATCGACGGTGTGGAGCGATTGACATGCACATCCAAGTCGATCGCGCCGGAAGCCGCCTGTACGTCCGTGCAATTGCATCTCCAGGTCACCCCGGCGCGTTTCGCCGACGTGTGGAACGCGGCGCAGGCCATTGCCGCCGCGCAGATCGCCGTCGGCGCGAATTCTCCTTTCCTGTTCGGCCGTGAACTGTGGCGCGAGTCGCGTCCGCCGCTCTTCCAGCAGTCCACCGACACCCGGCCGCCGGAACTGCAGGCGCAGGGGGTCCGGCCGCGCACCTGGTTCGGGGAGCGCTGGATCACTTCGGCTTACGACCTGTTCGAGGAGAACATCCGCTACTTCCCGGCGCTGCTGCCGATCTGCGACGAGGAGGACCCGCTGGCCGTGGTGGCGGCCGGCGGCGCGCCCAAGCTCTCCGAACTCGTCCTGCACAACGGCACCATCTACCGCTGGAACCGGCCGGTGTACGACATCGCGGACGGCGTCCCGCACCTGCGCGTGGAGAACCGGGTCCTGCCCGCCGGGCCGACCGTCACCGACGTCGTCGCCAACGCGGCCTTCTACTACGGCGTGGTGCGCGCCCTCGCCGAGGACAGCCGGCCGGTGTGGACCCGGATGCCCTTCGAGGCCGCCGCCGCCAACTTCGACGCCGCGTGCCGGTACGGCATCGACGCACGCCTGGAGTGGCCGCGCCGCGGCCGGCTGGGCGGTACCGCCGAGGTCGACGCGGTGAGCCTGGTCCGCGACGAGCTGCTGCCGCTGGCCGAGGCGGGGCTCGACGCGTGGGGCGTGGAGCGGGCCGACCGCGACCTGTACCTGGGCATCATCGAGGAGCGGTGCCGGCGGCGCACCAACGGCGCGTCCTGGCAGGCCGCCACCTTCCACCGGGCCCTGGAGGCCGGCCTGTCCCGGGAGGCCGCGCTGGCCGCGACGACGCGGCGGTACCGGGAGCTGATGAACCAGGGGGAGCCGGTCCACACCTGGCCGGTCGGGCTGCCGGAGCCGGTGCCGGCGGGGTGACGCGGGGCGGTCCGCCGACCCGCCCGGCGTCGGACGGCCGGTCGGCCGCTCCCCGGCCACGCGTCCGGTGCCCGGTCGGCCGCCCCCTGCGCATCTCCCGCCCCCTCGCTCCGTAGGCTCTTGCGAGGCCCCGTGCCGGTGGAGACCGGAGGCCCGGGGACCGAGCGACTGGAGGCGGCAGGTGGCGGAGACCCTTCCCGAGCGGCGGCTGACGCGGCGGATACTGCGTGACGAGACCCTGCTCGTCCTCGGGCTGTCGCTCGGCGCGAGCGGCGTGTCGGCGTTGATCAGCTTCGTCGGGTCGGTCACCAAGCCGGGCGGGCTCAAGGACCAGGCGGCCACCCTCAACGCCTCGGCCGCGCCCGGACGCCCCTGGCTCGACCTGGCCTGGCAGCTGTTCGGCATCGCCTCCGCACTGGTCCCGGTCGCCCTCGTCGCCCACCTGCTGCTGCGCGAGGGCGGAAGCCTGCGCACCCTCGGCTTCGACCGCACCCGCCCCTGGCCCGACCTCGGGCGCGGCGCGGCGGTCGCCGCCGTCATCGGCAGCACCGGCATCGCCTTCTACCTCGCCGCCCGCGGCCTCGGGTTCAACCTCACCGTGGTCCCCGAGGCGCTGCCCGACGTGTGGTGGAAGTACCCGGTGCTGGTCCTCTCGGCCGTGCAGAACGCCGTCCTGGAGGAGGTCATCGTCGTCGGCTATCTGCTGCGCCGGCTCGGCCAGTTGGGCTGGACGCCGGGCACCGCGCTGATGGGCAGCGCCGTACTGCGCGGCTCCTACCACCTCTACCAGGGCGTCGGCGGCTTCGTCGGCAACATGGTGATGGGCGTGGTGTTCGTCTTCCTCTACCGGCGCTGGGGCCGCGTCGGGCCGCTCGTCGTGGCGCACTCGCTGCTCGACATCGGTGCCTTCGTGGGGTACGCGCTGCTCGCCGGGAAGGTGGGCTGGCTGCCGACCGCCTGACCCACGCAGGAGACAGGGGCGTACGACGCTGTCGTACGCCCCTTCGCCGTGTTCCGTGCGCGGTGGCTCAGGCCAGCAGGTCGCCCTCGATCACGGTGACCGCCCGGCCGCTCAGCAGGGTGCGGTCGTCGCGCAGTTCGGTGCGGACACGGCCGGAGCGGGGCGACGCCTGCAGGCCGGTGAGTTCGGCGCTGCCGAGGCGTGCGGACCAGTAGGGGGCGAGCGCGGTGTGGGCGCTGCCGGTGACCGGGTCCTCGTCGATGCCGACGTTCGGGAAGAAGCAGCGGGAGACGAAGTCGTAGCCCCGGGACGGGTCCTCGGCGCGGGCGGTGGCGATGATGCCGCGGCTGGAGTAGGCGGCGAGCGCCTTGTGGTCCGGGGTGAGGCCGCGGACCGTCTTCTCGTCGGCCAGCTCGACGAGCAGGTCGCCCACGTTCGGGCCGGTGTCGAAGGCGGTGCGCGGTGCGGCGCCCAGTGCCTCGGCGACCCCGTCCGGGACGCCGACCTCGGTGAGCGGGGCGGTCGGGAAGTCCAGGGTGATCGAGCCGTCCTCGCGGGGCGTGGCGATGAGCACGCCGCTGCGCGTGGCGAAGCGGACCGGGCCCTGGTGCGCGCCGGTCGTCGCGAGGACGTGGGCCGTGGCGAGGGTGGCGTGGCCGCACATCGCGACCTCGGCCACGGGGGTGAACCAGCGCAGTGCCCAGTCGGCCTCGCCGTCCTCGGGCAGCCGGTGGGCGAAGGCGGTCTCGGCGTGGTTCACCTCCATCGCCACCTTCTGGAGCCGGTCGTCGTCGGGGAAGGCGTCGAGGAGCAGGACGCCGGCCGGGTTGCCGGCGAAGGGGCGGTCGGTGAAGGCGTCGACGATTCGGATGCGCATGTCCCGACGTTAGCGGGGGAGCGAAGCCGCAGGACAAGGCCAATCCGCGGGTGCTGGACCGGTTTTCGCGGAGGGCGCGCGACGGGGCCGCTCACGGAGGGACATCGGCCGGGGGTTGTCAGGCGATGTGTTCCGATATATCGTTGAGGCATCGCGACAGATCAACGATGGAATGGAGTGGTTGCGATGCGTACCCACGGATTCGGTTTCGAGCGTGGACATGGCGGCCCCGGCCAGCGCGGCACGGGCATGGGCGGCTTCGACGGACGGCGTGGTGCCTTCGGTCCCTTCGGGCCCGGTGGACACGGCGGTCCCGGTCACGGCTTCGGCGGACCGGGCTTCGGCCCCGGCCCCTGGGGCCCGCGAGGGCGCGGCGGACCGCGCGGCAGGGCACGGCGGGGTGACGTACGGGCCTCGATCCTGGCCCTGCTGAAGGACCGGCCGATGCACGGCTACGAGATGATCCAGGAGATCGCCGAACGCAGCGGCGGCGCCTGGAAGCCGAGCCCCGGCTCGGTGTACCCGACCCTCCAGCTGCTGGAGGACGAGGGTCTGATCAGCAGCGCGAGCGAGGGCGGCAAGAAGCTGTTCTCCCTCACCGAGGCCGGCCGCGCCGCCGCCGACGAGGGCCCCGAGGCGCCCTGGGAGGAGGCCTCGCGCGGGGTCGACTGGGAGGCCCTCAACGACATCCGCCAGGCCGGTTTCGGTCTGATGGAGGCCTTCGGGCAGGTCTGGAAGACCGGCAGCAAGGAGCAGCGGGAAAAGGCGCTGGGCGTCATCAACGAGGCCCGCAAGAAGCTCTACCTGATCCTCGCCGACGAGGACTGAGCCGCAAGGCGTGGGGCGGCGGGGCGGTTCGGCCGGCCCGCCGCTCAACCGACCCGTCGTATCTCTGCCGCGTCGAACACGTCCCATGCCCTGGGGAACGTGCTCTCGTCGTGGCAGTGCCACGCCTCCCAGAACAGGTCCGCGAGCAGCGCGTCCTCCGGGGCGTACACCCGGTAGACGTACTGCCTGCCGTCGACGGCCGGCAACGCGACCAGCCAGCACCTGCTGCTCTCCATTTCCCTGTGGGACGAACGGCGGGACCCGGTGGTTGCCCTCGGGGGCGCGTGGCAAGGCGGCGCGCGCCCCTCAAGCGTTTTTGGCCTGATCTCCTCCCCAAGGAGGAGATCCCTGCTCGCCACGTCCACTCTGTGTGGGACGCGAAGATGCTTCGCGCCGGGGATGTACGCCTCCGGTGCGCCTGATGGGGTGGGAGCGTGCACCCCCGTATCCCCCGGCAGCCCGCCCGTGACCTGGAACTCCGCCACCGCGTCGACGACGACGCCCGGATGGGCACCGAACTGGCCGCCGTGGTGGCCGGTGCCCGGCGGCGCGCGGTGCGCGACGGGGACCGGCAGATCGACACCGCCCATCTGCTGCACTCCCTGCTGGATTCCGACCCCGACGTCCGTGCCGTCTTCTGCGGACCGGCCCGGGTCGCCCGCCTGCTCGGCTATCTCGTCCAGCGCAGCATCGGCTACGGCCTGCGCTGGCAGGGCAGCGTCGAGGACTCCGGTTCCGTACCTGCCGTGACCGACGCCGAGGGGTTCTCGCCGCTCGCCGGGCGGGCCCTGGAGGCCGCCTGCGCCCGGGCCGCGGAGCGCGGGGAGCGGGCCCGGGGGGTCGATCTCCTCGCCGCGCTCGTGGCCGATCCGGACGCCCGCGCCGTCGAGGTGCTCGCCGCTGCCGGGATCGAGGCACGGGACGTCGTGGACGGGACCCTGTGGCGGGCGGAAGAAGCCGACGGGGGCGGCTGACCTCACGCCGTGACCGTCCAGTCGTTGAGACAGGTGTCATCGGGGGTGACGCTCCTGTCGGCGCCTGTCATCATGTGCCGGTGCATACGTCTGGAAGCAGTCAGGGCAACCCCGGCAAGGGCGTCGGGCTCTCCCTCGCCCTCGCGTCGGCGCTCGCCTTCGGTGGCTCGGGAGTCGCCGCCAAACCGCTGATCGAGGCCGGCCTCGACCCGCTGCACGTGGTGTGGCTGCGGGTCACGGGCGCCGCTCTGGTCATGCTGCCGCTCGCCGTCCGCCACAGGGCGCTGCTGCGCCGCCGGCCCGCGCTGCTCGCCGGGTTCGGCCTGCTGGCCGTCGCCGGGGTCCAGGCCTGCTACTTCGCCGCCCTCTCCCGGATCCCCGTCGGCGTCGCGCTGCTCGTCGAGTACCTCGCACCCGCGCTGGTGCTCGGCTGGGTGCGGTTCGTGCAGCGGCGGCCGGTCACCCGGGCCGCCGCCGTCGGTGTCGTCCTCGCCGTCGGTGGCCTCGCCTGCGTGGTCGAGGTGTGGGCCGGCCTCAGCTTCGACGCCCTCGGACTGCTCCTCGCGCTCGGCGCCGCCTGCTGCCAGGTCGGCTACTTCGTGCTCTCCGACCACGGCGGCGACTCCGGCGCCGACGCCCCCGACCCGCTCGGCGTCATCGCCTACGGCCTGCTCGTCGGCGCGGCCGTGCTGACCGTCGTCGCCCGGCCCTGGGGCATGGACTGGTCCGTGCTCGCGCACTCCGCGCGGATGGACGGCACCCCCGTCGCCGCGTGGCTGCTGCTCGCCTGGATCGTGCTGGTCGCCACCGTCGTCGCCTACGTCACCGGCGTCCTCTCCGTGCGCCGGCTCTCCCCGCAGGTCGCGGGCGTGGTGGCGTGCCTGGAGGCGGTCATCGCGACCGTGCTCGCCTGGGTGCTGCTCGGCGAGCACCTGTCCGCGCCCCAGCTCGTCGGCGGGGCCGTCGTGCTGGTCGGCGCCTTCATCGCCCAGTCGTCCACCCCCGCGAAGGGAGACGGGGAGCCGGTGGCGAGCGGGGGCGGCGCCGAAAGGGAGTTGTCGGCGCGCGGGACCGCCGCCTAGGGTATGGATCATGCATTCGGACGCGCTCGTTCTCCCGCCCCCGGCCGCCTGAGGCGGGCCATCGGTGGATCACGCCCGGCGGTGTTCGCCGTCGGCGGTGCCTGAGCTGCCCGCAGAAGCCGTCCTGTTCTGGGAAATCGTCGGCGGTTTCCGGGGTCCTGTGTCGTCCTCACTGGTGACGGCGTGCCTCTGAGGCCTTCGCGCGGCTCGCCTCCGGTGCTACCGCGGGGATTGCCTCTGCTACCGCGGGGCCTGCCTTTGGTGCTCCCGCCGGGTTCGCCTCTGGTGCTCCCGCGTTCGGCCTGCTGACGGGTTCCCTTTCTGCCTTCTGCTGTCGCGGAGAGAACTCGTGTCCCTTCCTGCTTCCGGTCTGCCCGTCGGGCGAGGCCTGCTCTATCTGATCGTCGCCGGTGCCGCCTGGGGCACCGCGGGCGCCGCCGCCTCCCTGGTCTACCGGGCCAGCGACCTCGGGCCCGTCGCCCTGTCCTTCTGGCGGTGCGCCGCCGGGCTCGTCCTGCTCGCCGCCGCCCGGCTGCTGCGGCCCCGGGGCGCCGCGGCCGTCGCTCCCGCCCCGCTCGGGCGCCGGGTCCGGCGCGCCCTCGCCACGGGGATCGGGCTCGCGGTGTTCCAGACCGCCTACTTCGCGGCCGTCTCCGCCACCGGGCTCGCCGTCGCCACCGTCGTCACCCTCGGCGCCGGGCCCGTCCTCATCGCGCTGGGAGCCCGGCTGACCCTCGGGGAGCGCCTCGGCGGGGGCGGGGTCGCCGCCGTCGCGGGGGCGCTCGCCGGGCTCGTGGTGCTCGTGATCGGGGGTGGCGGGGCGAGCGTACGGCCCTGGGGTGTGCTGCTCGCGCTGGTGTCCGCCGCCGGGTACAGCGTGATGACGCTGCTCACCCGGCGCTGGGGGCGGGAGGGCGGGGCCGACGCCTCCGCCACGACCGTGTCGGCGTTCGCCGTGACCAGTCTGTGTCTGCTGCCGTTCGCGGTGGGGGAGGGGCTGGTGCCGCACGCGGTCGATCCCGTGCGGACCGTGGTGCTGCTCGGGTACATCGCGGCCGTGCCTACCGCCTTGGCCTACGCGCTGTACTTCGCGGGTGCGGCTGTGGTGCGGTCCGCCACGGTGTCCGTGATCATGCTGTTGGAGCCGGTGAGTGCGGCGGTGCTGGCCGTTTGTGTGCTGGGGGAGCGGGTGTCCCTGGCGACGTGTGTCGGCACTGTGCTGATGCTCGGGGCTGTCGGGGGGTTGGCTGTGGCTGAGGCTCGGGGGGTTGTGGCGGTGCAATAGCCCGGTGTGCCTGCGGCGGCCGGTGCGGGTGGGTGGGTGGTTGCTCGCGCAGTTCCCCGCGCCCCTGAATGCCTGCGGCGGCCCGCGCGGGGCTGTGGGTGGCTGGTGTAGCGCCGTCTGCTGGTGGTGGGGTCGGGGCCGCGCCGGGGGGTATCCGTCCTCGGTGCGCCGCCGGGTACGGTCAAATTCACACCGTTTCCTTCCGCCGCCCGCTGCGGGCGGACACCCCCCGACACGGCCCCTTCCCGCCGTAAGCGGCTATCCCGTCGCAGGGGCCGTGCGGCGGGGCGGCGTCAGAGCGTGGCGAGGTAGTCGGGCAGGCCGGTGCCGGGCGTGAGGTCCGGGTCCGCCACGGGGGCCTCGTAGCCCTTGCGCAGGGGGACCAGGCCCGCCCAGTGGGGGAGGGCCAGGTCCTCCGGCTCGTCGTTGACGCCGCCGGTGCGGAGCTTGGCGGAGACCTCGTTCAGGTCGAGGCGGATCACCGCGGTGGCCGCCAGTTCCTTCTTGTTGGCCGGGCGGGAGTCGGCGGCACGGCCGGGTATGACGTGGTCGACCAGGGCGTCCAGAGCGAGGCGCTTCTCCTCCGGGTCCGTGACGTCGTGGGCGACGCCGTGCACCACGACCGAGCGGTAGTTGATCGAGTGGTGGAAGGCCGAGCGGGCCAGCACCAGCGCGTCGACATGGGTGACCGTCAGGCAGACCGGGAGGCCGGGGTCGGCCTGGCCCGTCATCCGCAGCGGGCGCGAGCCCGTCGAGCCGTGGACGTAGAGGCGGTCGTCGACGCGGCCGTACAGCGTCGGCAGGACCACGGGGGCGCCGTCGCGGACGAAGCCCAGGTGGCAGACGTAGCCCTCGTCGAGGATCGCGTGCACCAGCTCCTTGTCGTACCGGGCGCGTTCGGCGGAACGCGTCGGGACGGTGCGGTCGGTGGGCGTGTAGGCGGCGGGCCCCTGCATGGCGCTCTCCCGTTTTCTGTTGCACTAGTGCATAATCGGCTTTGTGCTAGGAGAATATCGGATCGAAGGGCGCCGTGCAGCCGAGATTGCGGCCAGTGTGGAGCGGGGGGTGGCGGAAGGGGCGCTGCAGCCTGGACAACTGCTGCCTCCCATGCGGGAGTTGGCGGGGACGCTGGGCGTGAACGCCAATACCGTCGCCGCCGCCTACCGCACCCTGCGCGAGCGCGGGGTCATCGAGACCGCCGGGCGGCGGGGCAGCCGGGTGCGGTCCAAGCCGGCGACCACCGGGCGCGACTACATCGCGGTGGAGGTCACCGAGGGCGTGCGGGACGTATCGGCCGGCAACCCGGATCCGGCGCTGCTGCCCGCTCTCGGCCCCGCTTTCGCCACCGCCGCCGAGGAAGGCGACCGGGAGCCGGTGCTGTACGGGGACGCCGCGGTGGAGCCGGAGCTGGCACGGAGGGCGCGGGCCGATCTGGACGCCGACGGAGTGCCGGACGGACCCCTCGCCGTCACCTCCGGCTCGCTGGACGCCATCGAGCGGGTGCTCGCCGCCCACCTCAGGCCCGGGGACACCGTCGCCGTGGAGGATCCCGGCTGGGGCAGTCTGCTCGACCTCGTGCCGGCGCTCGGGCTGCGGACCGCCCCGGTCGGCGTCGACGACGAAGGGCCGCTGGTCGAGGATGTGCGGCGGGTGCTGGAGGGCGGCGTGCGGGCGCTGATCGTCACCGACCGGGCGCAGAATCCGACCGGTGCCGCGGTGAGCGCCGCACGCGCGCGTGCGCTGCGGGCGGTGCTGCGCAGGCATCCGGACGTGCTGCTCATCGAGGACGACCACGGGCACCGCATCGTCGACCTGCCGCTGCACCCGCTCGCCGGGACCACGCGCTGCTGGGCCCTCGTCCGGTCGGTGGCCAAGGCCTACGGCCCCGATCTGCGGCTCGCCGTGCTCACCGGCGACGACGTGACCCTCGACCGGGTGCGCGGGCGGCAGCGGCTCGGGCCCGGCTGGGTCAGCCGCGTCACGCAGCGGGCCGTGGTGCGGCTGTGGCGCGAGGGCGCGGTGGACGTGCGGGAGGTGGCGGGCGTCTACGGGCGGCGACGGGACGCGCTGATCGGCGCGCTCGCCCGGCGCGGTGTCGAGGCGCACGGCCGCAGCGGTCTGAACGTCTGGGTGCCGGTGCCGGACGAGACCGGTGCCGTGGCCCGGCTGCTGCAGGCCGGCTGGGCCGTCGCGCCCGGCGCCCGCTTCCGGGTCGGCGCTCCGCCCGGCATCCGGATCACCGTCGCCGACCTGCCCGAGGCCGACGCCGAACCGCTCGCCGAGGTGATCGCCACGGCCCTCGGACGGTCCGCCGAACGCCGTTACGTGTGACTGCGCGGCTTCACCTGCGTCAGCGCCGCGCCCGCCAGGACGATCACCGCGCCCACCGGCGTCGACCAGCGCAGCGACTCGCCGAGCAGGGCGACGCCGGCGGCCGTGGCGATGACCGGGATGAAGTACGTGACCATCTGCGCGGTCGTCGGGCCGACCTCGGCGACGATGCCGTACTGGAGCAGCATCGCCACGCCCGTGCCCAGCGCGCCCAGGGCGGCCACCGCCAGCAGGGGCAGCACGGGCAGGTGCGTGGGGAAGGTGGTGAACAGCGGGGTCACGATCGCCAGTTGGACCGTGGCCAGGAGCAGCTGGGCGCCGGTCAGCGACAGGTGCGAGTGGCCGGTGCCGGCCAGGGTGCGGCGGACGTGGATCCAGCCCACGGGGTAGCTGAGCGAGGCCAGCAGGGCGAGGGCCGTGCCCTTGGCGTCCAGGCCGGAGAACCCCTGCCAGGCGCCGAGGACCGTCAGCACGCCGAGGAAGCCGAGGCCGAGCCCGGCCACCCGCACCCGCGTCGGCCGGTCCTCGGAGAGCGCGACCAGGGACAGAGCCATACCCCACAGCGGCGACGTCGCGTTGCAGATGCCGGCCAGCGTCGACGGGATCGTCAGCTCCGCGTAGGCGAAGAGGGAGAAGGGAAGCGCGTTGAGGAAGAAGGCGGCCACCGTCAGATGCGCCCAGGTGCGGGCCCCGCGCGGGAGCCGCTCGCGCTTGACCGCCAGCGCGAGCGCCAGGACCGCCGTACCGAACACCAGGCGCCCCAGCGTCACCTGGAACGGGGCGAAGCCGTCCGTGCCCACCTTGATGAGGAGGAAGCTGAAACCCCAGATCAGGGAGAGGGCGGCGAAGCGCACGCGCCAGCCCGGGCGCGGGCGGGTGAGCTTCGGGTGTGCGGGAGCGGTGGGGGAGGAGGCGGGGCGGGCGACGGTGCTCATGGGCGTAACCATGCCGCCCGGAACTTCTTAGCACAATCGAGAATTCGCGAGCGGTATCTCGTAGGGTTGCTTACATGTTGAATCTGGAGCGCCTGCGCACCCTCGACGCCCTCGCCCGGCACGGCTCGGTGAGCGGAGCGGCGGAAGGGCTGCACATCACCACCTCGGCCGTCTCCCAGCAGATGTCCAAGCTGGAGCGGGAGGTCGGTCAGCAGCTCCTCGCCAAGAACGGCCGCGGGGTACGCCTCACGGATGCCGGCCGGCTCCTCGCCGAGCACGCCGCCCGCATCCTGTCCCAGGTCGAGCTGGCCCAGGCCGACCTGGAGGCACAGCGCGGCCAGGTCGCCGGTGAGCTGCGGATCTCGGCCTTCCCGACCGCCGCCCGCGGGCTGTTCCCGCTCGCCCTGCCCGTGCTGCGCGCGGAGCACCCCGCGCTGCGCGTGCGCTCCTGCGAGCTGGAACCGGAGCGCGGGATCTCCGGCGTGATCCGCGGCGACCTGGACCTCGCGGTCGTCCTCGACTGGTACAACAAGCCCATGCCGGTGCCGGACGGCCTGGCCAAGGCCTCCGTCCTGGACGACCCCGCCGATGTCGCGATGCCGGCCGGCCACCGGCTCGCCGGGCGGCAGGAGGTGGACCTCGCCGAGTTCGCCGAGGACGAGTGGATCACCTGGGGCGAGGGCGAGTTCTGCCACGAGTGGCTGATGTTCACGCTGCGCTCCAAGGGCATCGAACCCCACCTCGTCCATCGCGCGGCCGAGACACACACCCAGCTCAACCTCGTCGCGGCCGGACTCGGCGTGTGCATCGCCCCGCTGCTGGGCCGCCACCCGTTGCCCGCCGGTGTCGTCACCGTGCCGCTCAAGCAGCGGGTGCGGCGCCATGTCTACGTCGTCTGGCGCGCCGACGCCGACCGCCGCCCGTCGATCCGCGCGGCGGTCCGGGCCCTGCAGTCGGCGGCGGCGCGCGTGGGAGGGGACGGGGCGCAGTAGGACGGGTGCCGGTCGGGCGCCGCCGTCACACCGCGCCCAGCTTGCGGAAGTCCCAGGAGACGATCTTCTCCGGGACGAGCCGCAGCCAGGCGTGCCGGCCGTCGTGCGGCAGGCTGTCCAGGCCGAAGTACTTGCGGGCGAACAGGGTCTCCACGGCATCCAGTTCGGCGCACAGGCCGCCCGAGCGCGGGACCTCGCCCACCACCTCGACGGCGCCGGACAGCTCGGCGCCGCGCAGCTCGCCGTACTCCTCGCCGGTGTCCACCGCGATCGCCACCCGTGGATCGCGCCGCAGATCGGCCCACCGTCTGCTGCGCACCACCGAGTACAGCCACAGCGCCCGGCCGTCCCACAGGAACCACAGGGCGCTGACGTGCGGGGCGCCGTCGGCCGAGACCGTGGCGACCCGGCAGGTGCGCTGCGCGGTGAGGAACTCGTCCAGCTCGCCCGGCGTCATCATGATCTTCCGGCCCCGGCGCTGAGCGACGGTCATACGGCCCCCTCCGCTCCCCGTGGATCCCCTGCGGTCACGTCAGGGAAGCATGCGGGCCGGTGCCCGGGAGCGCAATCGGGGCGGCGGATCCTCACGCCAGCTTGATCGAGTCGCCGCTCACCGTGATCTGCTTGTCAGGCAGCGCCTTGGTCGCCGGGCCCTTCTTCACGCTGCCGTCGGTGACGGAGAACGCGCTGTGGTGGCACGGGCACGTGATGACGCCGTCCGCGACACCGCTCACCGTGCAGCCCTGGTGGGTGCAGGTGGACGAGAACGCCTTGAAGGTGCCCGCCGACGGCTGGGTCACCACCACACCGTGGTCCTTGAAGATCTTTCCGCCGCCCTCGGGGATGTCCGAGGTCTTCGCCAGGACCGTGCCCCCGGCGGCGGCGTCCCCCTTCGAGGGAGCCGTCGAAGACGAGGACGACGAGTCCTCCGAGCCGCACGCGGTGAGCGCGGCGGCGATGCCCACCGCGCCGACCGCCGCCACGACGGTGCGCCGGCTCGGGGCCGGGAAGGCCGAGGAGGCCTGCGGGGCCATGGAGGCCGAGGGGGTCTGGAGCGGTTCGCTGGTCATGTGTCGATGTCCCTTCCGGGGCCCTTCGCGATCTGCCGCTGTCTGGTACGCGTCGCAGGCCATCGCCGTTCAGACCGCAGGCATACCCGGCGGTGACCCTCGTCGTAACCTGGGTCGATGCTCAAGGAAGTCACCGCGACCCGCTACATCACGGCGCTGCGTGAGGGCGGCTCGCTGCCGGGGCTCGTCGAGGCCGACGACTTCGGGACCTACGTCATGAAGTTCACCGGCGCCGGGCAGGGCCGCAAGACGCTGATCGCGGAGGTCGTCAGCGGCGAACTCGCGCGCCGCCTGGGCCTGCGCGTGCCCCGGCTGGTGGCGATCGGCCTGGACCCCGTCCTGGGCCTCGGCGAGCCCGACCCGGAGGTGCAGGAGCTGCTGAAGGCCAGCGGGGGTCTCAACCTCGGCATGGACTTCCTCTCCGGCGCCCTCGGCTACGACCCGCTCGCCTTCCCGGCCGGACCCGAGGAGGCCGGGCGGATCGTCTGGTTCGACGCGCTCGTCGGCAACGTGGACCGGTCCTGGCGCAACCCCAACCTGCTCGTGCACCGGGGTGAGCTGTGGCTCATCGACCACGGCGCCACCATGATCTGGCAGCACCACTGGCCCGGCGCCGAGACCTCGGCCGCCCGGCCCTACGACGCCTCCGACCACGCCCTGCGACGGTTCGCGCCGGACATCGCCGGGGCCGCGGCCGAGCTGGCGCCGCTGGTCACCGAGGAACTGCTCGCCGAGGTCACCGCCGAGATCCCCGACGTCTGGCTGAGCGGCGAACCCGGCTTCGACACACCCGACGACCTGCGCCGGGCCTACGCCCGCCCGCTGCTGGCCCGAGCGGCCGTCGTCCACGAGCGCATCCAGGGAATCGAGGGGGACCGGTGAGCGAGCACCGCATCAACGTGGCCGGCGCGATGACCGAACGGCACATCACCCGGGCCGGGCAGGGCGGCGACCGGGACGTGTACGAGTACGCGCTGCTCAGGGTCGTACCGCGGGTGGAGCGCGGCGAGTTCATCAACGCGGGCGTGCTCGTCTACTGCCGAGCGAAGGCCTACGTCGGTGCCCGCACCCACCTCGACGAGGCGCGGCTGCTCGCCCTCGACCCCCGGGCGGACGTCGCCGGGATCCTGGCCGCGCTGGACGCCGTGGAGCGGGTGTGCGGCGGCGGACCGGGCGCGGGCCAGGCGGCCGGCGACGACCCCGGCCGCCGCTTCCGCTGGCTGGTCGCGCCCCGCTCGGCGATGGTCCAGCCGGGCCCGGTCCACACCGGCCTGACGACCGACCCCCAGGCGGAGACGGAACGCCTGCTGGAGCTGCTGGTGCGGTGAGCGGTGCCGTGGGCTCGGCGCGTGAGCGGGCCGAACCCGCGGTACCGTCAGCCGGCGGGTGCGCGCGGCCTCAGCGGCGCGGTGCCCGTCGGCGGCGTACCACGTAGCCGCCCGCGAGCGCGGCGCCCGCGACGAAGACGGTGCCGATCGCGATGTCCCACGCGGTGGGACCGGAACTCGACGCGCCGCCCAGACCTCCCTGCACGCCCCGGGTGGGCGCGAGGGTCGCCGGACGGGTCGGGGCCGTCATGGTCGGGGCGAGGGTCGCGGGTGCGGTCGGGCGGGTGGTCGAGGACGTCAGACCGCGGTGGGGAAGCCACTCACAGGCCACGCCGTCGTTGTCCTCGTCCAGCCGGTAGGGATCTCCCGGGGTGCCGCGGAAGACGGTCTGGGCGTCCTCCTGGTAGGTGAAGCTGTTGCAGTCCACGTCCTGAGCGTGGGCGGGCTGGGCCAGGGTCACGACCGCGGCTGCCGCGATCACGGTGCCGGCGACTCCAGTGCGGTGGCGCATGGAACGCCTCCTTTCCGGGCATGTAGGCCCGGCTTCGACGCTAGGAGCCAGGTGCCGCGGCGGCGCGCGGGTGTGGGCCGTACGAGTGGTGGAGCGGGCCCGGCGCAGGTAATGGATCACACAGGGTCGGTGTGCCGTTGACACCGCGTGCCAGGGCTTCTAGCGTCACGTCTGCTGAAGGTACTAAGCGGTCGCTCACCAACGGGCGCACATTCTCAAGGGCGAGGAGAACATCAGCCATGTCCACCACTGAGCAGCGGGTCGCCGTAGTCACCGGTGCGGCGCGCGGCATCGGCGCCGCCACCGCCGTCCGACTGGCCGCCGAGGGCCGCGCCGTCGCGGTGATCGACCTCGACGAGGCCGCCTGCAAGGACACCGTCGAGAAGATCACCGCCGCGGGCGGCCGGGCCATCGCCGTCGGCGCCGACGTCTCCGACGAGGCCCAGGTCGAGGCGGCCATCGCCCGCATCGCCCAGGAGCTCGGCGCGCCGACGATCCTGGTCAACAACGCGGGCGTGCTCCGCGACAACCTGCTGTTCAAGATGAGCGTCTCGGACTGGGACACCGTCATGAACGTGCACCTGCGCGGGTCCTTCCTGATGACCCGGGCCTGCCAGAAGCACATGGTGGACGCCGGGTTCGGCCGGATCGTGAACCTCTCGTCCTCCTCCGCGCTCGGCAACCGCGGCCAGGTCAACTACTCCGCCGCCAAGGCCGGTCTGCAGGGCTTCACCAAGACCCTCGCCAAGGAGCTCGGCAAGTTCGGCATCACCGCCAACGCCGTCGCCCCCGGCTTCATCGCCACCGAGATGACGAAGGCCACCGCCGACCGCGTCGGCATGGGCTTCGAGGAGTTCAAGGCCGCGGCCGCCACGCAGATCCCGGTGGCGCGCGTCGGCGAGCCCGAGGACATCGCCAACGCCGTCGCCTTCTTCACGGGCGAGGCGGCCGGCTTCGTCTCCGGCCAGGTCCTGTACGTGGCCGGCGGCCCCCTCAACTAAGGGACGAAAGCACATGACTTCCGTGGAACTCCCCGAGCTGTCGGGCAAGGTCGCCCTCGTCACCGGCGCCAGCCGCGGCATCGGCTACGGCGTCGCCGAGGCGCTCGTCGCCCGCGGTGACCGCGTCTGCATCACCGGCCGGGGCGAGGACGCCCTGAAGGAGGCCGTCGAGAAGCTCGGCGCCGACCGCGTCATCGCCGTCGCCGGCAAGGCGCACGACGAGGCCCACCAGGCCGAGGCCGTCGAGCGCACGATGGAGGCCTTCGGCCGGGTCGACTACCTGGTCAACAACGCCGGGACCAACCCGGTGTTCGGGCCGATCGCCGATCTCGACCTGAACGTCGCCCGCAAGGTGTTCGAGACCAACGTGATCTCGGCGCTCGGCTTCGCCCAGCGCACCTGGCACGCCTGGCAGAAGGACAACGGCGGCGCGATCGTCAACATCGCCTCCGTCGCGGGCCTCGCGCCCTCGCCGTTCATCGGCGCGTACGGCGTGAGCAAGGCCGCGATGATCAACCTGACGATCCAGCTGGCGCACGAGTTCGCGCCGAAGGTGCGGGTCAACGCCATCGCCCCGGCCGTGGTGAAGACCAAGTTCGCGCAAGCCCTGTACGAGGGCCGGGAGGAGGAGGCCGCCGCGGCCTACCCCCTCAAGCGGCTCGGCGTTCCCTCCGACATCGGCGGCGCCGCCGCGTTCCTGACCTCGGAGCAGTCCGACTGGATCACGGGGCAGACGCTCGTCGTGGACGGCGGCATCTTCCTCAATGCCGGCGTGGCCTGACCGCGACCGCGTTCCGCACGGGCGCCGCTGGACACCAGCGGCGCCCGTGTCCGGCGGGCCGACGGCCGGCGCACAGCCCGCTGACAACGTCGTCACCCCGCTGTCGTCACGCCTTTCTCACCTCGTCGGCGCCGTCGGGATCAACAAGGTGTTCAACCGCAGGGTGAGAAGCGGAGTCAATCGGCGTGTCACTGCGGTATGGTCTGCCGACCCTTGGTATGGCAGATCGAGGAGCGTGCGCGTGTTCAACCGGAACCGATGCCTGCGGCAATTGGCGGCGATCGCTTCCATATCCTCCCTGGTGGCCGGATGCGGCCTCCTGTCGGACGACGACTCCGCCGACGCGGGGCCGATTGTCGTGGGGACGACCAGCGCGCCCAGCACGCTCGATCCCGCCGCGTCCTGGGACGGCTCATGGGAGCTCTTCCGCAACATCTACCAGACGCTGCTGGCGTACCCGCAGGGCGCGACGACGCCCCAGCCGGACGCGGCCGAGAGCTGCTCCTTCACCGACGACACCAACCGCACCTACCGCTGCAAGCTGCGGTCGGGCATGAAGTTCTCCGACGGTGACACGCTGGACGCGAAGGCGGTCAAGTACTCCATCGACCGGATCAGGAAGATCGACGTGCCCGGCGGCCCCGCCGGACTGCTCGGCAGCCTGGACTCCGTGGAGACGCAGGGCGAGAACGAGGTGGTCTTCCACCTCAACCAGCCCGACGCCACCTTCCCGTTCGTCCTCGCCACGCCGGCGATGTCGATCGTGGACCCCGCCGAGTACCCGGCCGACGCCCTGCGCAAGGACGGTCACGTCACCGGGTCCGGCCCGTACACGCTGGACGGCTACGAGGAGGGCCAGAAGGCCGACCTCGTGGAGAACGAGCACTACAAGGGCTTCGCCGAGCGCCGGAACAACGCGGTCACCATCCGCTACTTCCAGGACTCCGACTCCATGGTGAAGGCGCTACGCGCCAAGGAGATCGACCTGACCTACCGCGGTCTGGCCGCCGACGACATCGTCGAGCTGCAGCACAAGGACCCGGGCGAGGCGATCCAGCTGGTCGAGGGCGCCGGGACCGACATCAACTACCTGGTGTTCAACCCCAAGGACCCCTGGGCCCGCAAGCCGGCCGTGCGCAAGGCCGTCGCCCAGGTCGTCGACCGCGCGGCCATCGCGCACAAGGTCTACAAGGACACCGTGGACCCGCTGTACTCCATGGTCCCCAAGGGCCTGACCGGCCACACCACCGGCTTCTTCGACTCCTACGGCGACCCGGACCCCGACAAGGCCCGCAAGACGCTCCGCGAGGCCGGCATCACCGAGCCCGTCCCGCTCACCCTCTGGTTCACCACCGACCGCTACGGCTCCGAGACCGCCGTGGAGTTCGCCGAGCTGAAGCGGCAGCTGGAGGGCTCCGGCCTGTTCACCATCACGCTGAAGAGCCGGCCCTGGAAGTCGTACGTCGAGGGCTACCAGAAGGGCGAGTACCCGGTCTTCGGCCGTGGCTGGTTCCCGGACTTCCCCGACGCCGAGAACTTCATCGCGCCGTTCGTCGGCGAGCAGAACGCCCTCGGTACGCCGTACCCGGAGCCCCAGATCACCGGGGTGCTGCTGCCGCGCTCGCGCCGTGAGAGCGACCGCGCCAACGTGGTCAAGGAGTTCGAGCAGGCCCAGCAGATCCTGGTCGACGACGCGCGGCTGCTGCCGCTGTGGCAGGGCAAGCAGTACATCGCCGAGAGCGAGGACATCTCCGGCGGTGAGCGGGCCCTCGACCCGTCGACGATCATGATGATGTGGGAGCTGTCCCGCAAGACCAGCTGGTGACCTCCCCCCCCCCGGGGCGGACCGGGGGGAGCGTTGTCAGTGGTCGCCTGTAGGTTCTGATGCCGGAAGCGACCGTACGACATAAGGACGTTGACGTGACCGACATCGCCATGCTGCCCGAGTCCTGGCGCGGGGTCCTGGGTGACGAGCTGCAGCAGCCCTACTTCAAGGAGCTGACGGAGTTCGTCGAGGAGGAGCGGGCGAAGGGTCCCGTCTATCCGCCCCGCGAGGAGGTCTTCGCCGCGCTGGAGGCGACGCCGTACGACCAGGTCAAGGTGCTGATCCTCGGCCAGGACCCGTACCACGGCGAGGGTCAGGGCCACGGCCTGTGCTTCTCCGTCCGCCCCGGCGTGCGGATCCCGCCGTCGCTGCGCAACATCTACAAGGAGATGCACGAGGAGCTGGGCACGCCGGTCCCGGACAACGGCTACCTCATGCCGTGGGCCCGGCAGGGCGTGCTGCTGCTCAACGCGGTGCTGACCGTCCGCGCGGGTGAGGCCAACTCGCACAAGGGCAAGGGCTGGGAGAAGTTCACCGACGCGGTGATCCGCGCGGTGGCCGACCGGCCCGACCCGGCGGTCTTCGTGCTGTGGGGGAACTACGCGCAGAAGAAGCTCCCGCTGATCGACGAGAGCCGGCACGTGGTCGTCAAGGGCGCCCACCCCTCGCCGCTGTCGGCGAAGAAGTTCTTCGGCTCCCGCCCGTTCACCCAGATCAACGAGGCGGTCGCCCGCCAGGGTCACGACCCGATCGACTGGCGGATCCCGGACCTGGGCTGAGACGTGCCGCCGCCCGGCCGCCGCCACCGCTGAGCCGGGTGGCCACCGCGTCCGCCGTTCCACCGGCGTCGCCTGAGCGGGAATGCCGGGGGCGGCGGTTAGCGTCGGGAGTGGATCATTGCCGACGGCCCGGAGGGACACCGTGGCGGAGCGACAGGGGCAGGCGGCGCAGGACGCCGTGCTGACACGGATCGGGCAGGTCGTGATGTTGCACCACGGCGGTGACCGCGAGGAGGCCCGGCGCCGCTTCCTGGACCTGTGGACGGAGCTGGGGGCGGACGGCGACCCGCTGCACCGCTGCACCCTCGCCCACTACCTCGCCGACACCCAGGACGATCCGGAGGACGAACTGGCCTGGGACCTGCGGGCGCTGACGGCGGCCGAGGAGCTGACCGGCGACCGCCTCGACCGTCACGAGGGGGCGCCCGCCGCCCGGGCGCTCTACCCCTCGCTGCACCTCAACCTGGCCGCCGACTACGTCAGGCTGGGCCGGGCGGACGCCGCCCGCGTGCACCTGCGCCGCGCCCGGGGCGCCGCCGACGCGCTCGCCGACGACAGCTACGGCGACGGCGTCCGGGCGGCCATCCGGCGGATGGAGCTGCGGCTGGGCGAGGGCCGCGGCTGACCGGACCGGCGCTCAGTGGCCGTAGGTCTGTGCGCAGACCCGGGCCTCGGTGCTGTCCGCGCGCCAGCCGCCGTACCGCTTGCCGAGGGCGCAGACGTCGGTGTTCTCGGGGACGGTGCCGTGCGCCGGCTCGGCGACGTCCGGCAGGTCGACCCGCGGGGGCCGCCGGTCGTGCCCCTGCCCGGGGTTCCGCTCCTGCGGCCGGGGGTGGGGCGGGGTGTGCGGGGCCCGGGAGCGGGGGGCGGCCGGCCGCGCCGGTTCCGGGTCGTCGGTCCCCGGCTCGGCCCGCCGGGACGGGCCGGCCAGTTCGAGCGCCTCGCGGGCCGGTGCCTGGACGATCTGCGGCTCGGCCGAGCCGTCCGGCCGGGGCACGGACGGCACGGACGGGGCGGACGCCCCGGACGGCGGAGTCCGCGGCCCGGAGACGGGCGGGCGCTGGACCGTCACACAGCCGGCGAGGGCCGAGACGGCCACGGTGACCAGGAGCGTTGCGGTGGTCGTCGTTCGATGCACCCGCGTCACTCTGCTGGTTCGGCCCCCGCCTTGGACAGCGGACAGGCGCACGATGCCCCACACGGGTGATCTCCGTCCCCTGGGGGAGGGGTTCGCGCTCGCCGCCGCTGACGTCAGTAGCCCGTGGCGCCGTCGATGCGCTCCCGGATCAGGTCCGCGTGGCCGTTGTGCCGGGCGTACTCCTCGATCATGTGGGTGTACAGCCAGCGCAGGTTGTACTGGGCGCCGGTCCGCCGGTGCCGGCCCTCGGTGAGGTCGTCCAGGCCGAAGCGGGCCGCGTTGCGCCGGGCGATCTCGATCTCGGCCTGCCAGGTGGCGTAGGCCTCTGTCCAGGTGTCCGCGTCGGTGAGGTGGAACTCGCCGTCCGGGTCCTCGTCGCTGAAGTAGATCGGCCCCAGGTCCTCGTTCACCAGGGTCCTGCGGAACCAGATCCGCTCCACCTCCGCCATGTGCCGCACCAGCCCCATCAGGGACAGCTCGGACGGCTCCACGGCGGCGGTCCTGAGCTGGGCCTCGCTGAGGCCCTCGCACTTCCACGCCAGGGTCCGGCGGTGGTAGTCCAGCCAGCCCTCCAGCATGGTGCGTTCGTCGGCGGTGGTCGAAGGCTGCGGGCGTTCGCTCGTCGTCATGGCCCGCATCCTGCCCGTCAACTCCGGTCCCTGCCAGGAGCTTTCAGCCGTTCAGCATTCCGTGGAGCAGTTCGCGCAGCCCTTGACGCAGCTCGTCCGGGCTCGGGGCCTCGGCGTTGTAGGACCCGGCGACGCAGGAGAACATCAGCCCGTCCGCCCAGGCGACCAGGGACAGGGTGTGCCGGGCGGGGTCGGTGGAGCCCAGCGCGGTGACCAGGCCGGTGAGCTGGTCGCGGAAGCGGTGGCCGGTCGCGTCGAAGTAGGTCCGCAGCTCGGGGCGCCGGGTCGCCTCCAGGGCCAGCTCGTAGCGGGCGAGGGTCAGTTCGCGGTTGCCGGTCAGCGCCCGGTGGGCGGCCAGGGCGAGGGCGTCCACGAGTGCGTCGAGGCCGTCGCGCGGGTCCGGCATCTCGTGCAGCCCCAGCACCCGCGCCTCGCGGTCGGCGAGCCGTCGTACGGCGAGTTCCAGCAGCGCCTGCCGGGTGCGGGCCACGTTGGACGTGGAGCCCGGCGGCAGCCCGGCCGCCTCGTCGACGGCCCGGTGGGTCAGGCCGCGCATGCCGCGCGCGGCGAGCAGGGCGAGGGCGGTGTCGGCCACGAGGTCGGCGCGGCCGGTGCCGGTGGGGGTGCGTGCGGGCATGGAGGCCAACCTACCCGCGCCCGACGCACGCACTACATCCGTAGTACAGTCGGAGTCTCGGGTCACTACAGACGTAGTGACCCTGGATGTCCGAAGGGGTGGCCATGCCGCAGTCGTCGCACGCCGTCGTCGTCGGAGGCGGTATCGGAGGGCTCACCGCGGCCGTCGCGCTGCACCGATGCGGAATGCGGGTCACCGTCCTGGAGCGGGCCCCCGCGCTCGCCCCGGTCGGCGCGGCCCTCTCGCTCGCCCCCAACTCCCTGCGCGCGCTGGACGTCATCGGCCTCGGCGACGAGATCCGCGGCCTCGCCGCCTGGCAGGGCGACGGAGGGATGCGCACCCCCGGCGGGCGCTGGCTCGCCCGCACCAGCGCCGAGGCCGCGGCCGAGCGCTTCGGCGGCCCGCTCGTCCTGCTCACCCGGGCCACGCTCGTCGACCGGCTCGCCGCACAGCTGCCGCCGGACGCCGTCCGCACGGGCGCCCGCGCCACGCTCGCCGACCCCGGCGACACCCACCGGCCCGCCCGCGTCACCACGGCCGACGGCGACCTGGAGGCCGACCTGGTGGTGGGCGCCGACGGCATCCACTCCGCCGTACGCCGCGCCCTGTTCCCGGACCATCCCGGGCCCCTCTACTCGGGGTTCACCACCTGGCGGCTCGTCCTCCCCGTGCCCGGCGTGGAGTTCGCCTCGCACGAGACGTGGGGGCGCGGCCGCCTCTGGGGCACCCACCCGCTCAAGGACGGCCGCCTCTACGCCTACGCCGCCGCCACCGCCCCGGCCGGCGGCCGGGCGCCGGACGACGAACGGGCCGAGCTGCTGCGGCTGTACGGCGACTGGCACGACCCGATCCCGGCCGTCCTCGCCGCCGCCCGTGCCGAGGACGTGCTGCGCCACGACGTCCACCACATCGCCCGGCCGCTGCCCGCCTACCACCGCGGCCGGGTCGTCCTCCTCGGCGACGCCGCGCACGCCATGCCGCCCAGCCTCGGCCAGGGCGGCAACCAGGCCATCGAGGACGCGATCGTGCTCGCCCACCACCGTGCCGACCTCGCCGCCTACACCGCCGCCCGCCGCCCCCGCACCACGGCCATCGCCCGCCGGGCCGTGCGGGCGGCCCGGCTCAGCATGGCCGGCGGCCGTACCGCCGTCGCCGTGCGCGACGCGCTGATCACCGCCGTCTCCCGCACGGGCCCCGCCCTGTTCCTGCGCGGCTTCGACGGCATCGCCGACTGGCGCCCGCCGCAGGCCCCGTATGCTGCCGTGCAGGCAGGAGCGGACACGCAGTGAAGGAGCCCCCGTGAAGGTCGGCTGCATCGGACTCGGCGACATCGCACAGAAGGCGTATCTGCCGGTACTGGGCATGCTGCCGGGGGTGGAGCTGCACCTGCAGACCCGCACCCCGGCCACGCTCACCCGGGTCGCCGACGGCCTGCACCTGCCGCAGGCGCAGCGGCACGCGGACCTCGACGCGCTGCTCGCCCAGGACCTGGACGCGGCGTTCGTGCACGCCCCGACCGCCGCCCACCCCGAGATCGCCACCCGGCTCCTCGAAGCGGGCGTGCCGACCTACGTCGACAAGCCGCTCGCCTACGAACTCGCCGACTCCGAGCGGCTGGTGACGCTCGCCGAGGAACGGAACGTCTCCCTCACCGTCGGCTTCAACCGGCGTTTCGCGCCCGGCTACGCGCAGTGCGCCGAGCATCCGCGCGAGCTGATCGTCATGCAGAAGAACCGCGTCGGGCTGCCCGAGGAGCCCCGCTCGATGATCCTCGACGACTTCATCCACGTCGTCGACACCCTGCGCTTCCTCGTGCCCGGCGAGATCGACGACGTGACCGTGCGCGCCCGGGTCCGGGACGGCCTGCTGCACCACGTGGTGCTCCAGCTCGCCGGCGACGGCTTCACCGCGCTCGGCGTGATGAACCGGCTCAGCGGCTCCACCGAGGAGATCCTGGAGGTCTCCGGGCAGGACACCAAGCGGCAGGTGGTCAACCTCGCCGAGACCATCGACCACAAGGGCCAGCCGACCGTGCGCCGCCGCGGCGACTGGGTGCCGGTCGCCCGGCAGCGCGGCATCGAGCAGGCCGTCCTGTTCTTCCTCGACGCCGTGCGGGCCGGGAAGGTGCTCAGCGCCCGGGATGCGCTGGCGACTCATGAGCTGTGCGAGCGGGTGGTACGTGCGGTGCGGGAGCGCTCTTCCGCAGCCTGAGCGCCCGCGCCCCCTCCGTCAGGGACAGCGCCGCCAGCACCAGCAGCGCCGCGTGCACCGGCCAGTCGCCGAAGCGGACGTACGGCGTGACACCGTCGGCCAGCGGCAGGTCGTATATCGCCGTGGTGCTCGTGTCCGTGCCCAGCCACGGGCCTATGCGCTGCCCGGCGGGACCGTAGACGGCGGAGACACCGGTCAGCGTGGCGTGCACCATCGGGCGTCCGGTCTCCGCTGCGCGCAGCGCGGCCAGCGAGGCGTGCTGCGCGGGCGCCCAGCTCCCCTGGAAGGACGACGTGGACGACTGGCCGACCAGCAGGTCCGCACCGTCCTCGGTGAGCCGGCGGCTCATGTCGGGGAACGCCGTCTCGAAGCACACCAGCGGGCCCAGGTGCAGCCCGTGCCCGGCGTTCATCAGCACCTGCTCGGTGCCGCGCCTGCGATCCTCGCCGGCCGCCCTGCCGACCGAGGTGGCCCAGCCGAGCAGGGAGCGGGCGGGGATGTACTCGCCGAAGGGGACGAGCCGCATCTTGTCGTAGCGGTCGCCGGTCGGGCCGTCCGCGCCGACCAGGACCGAACTCTTGTAGATGCCGGGCCGGTCGGAGCGCCGCGCGTCCACGTTGACCAGGACGTCCGCGCCCGTCGCCCGGGACAGCGCGGCGATCCGCCGGGCCAGGTCCGGCCGTTCGCCCAGGTCGTAGCCGACGCTGCTCTCGCCCCACACGATCAGATCGACGTCCTGACCGGCCAGTTCGCGGGTGAGCCGCTCCTCGCGGTCGAAGCGCCGGTCGCCGCTGTCGGTGCCGTCCACGACGCCCGGCTGGACGACGGCGATCCGGGCCCGGCCGTCGGCGTCGGGGCGCGGGGACCACACCCAGGCCGCCGAGGTGGCCGCGGCCGTGGCGACCAGTCCGGCCATCGCCGGGACCCGGGCCTCGCGCACCGCGACGAGCACGGCGACGGCCACGTTGACCGCCACGAGGAGGAAGCTCAGCAGCCACACCCCGCCGACCGACGCGAGCCGCAGCGCCGGCGTCACCTGCCACTGGCTGGCGCCGAGCATGCCCCACGGGCCGCCCAATCCCTGCCAGGACCTGACCAGTTCCACGCACAGCCAGGCCGACGGCAGCACGACCAGCGCCGCCGCGACCTGCCCGCGCGTCGGCACGCCCGTCAGGAAGCGGCGCACCAGCCAGGCCCACGGCGCCCACAGCGCGCCCAGCAGGCCCGCGATGACGACGGTGAACACGTGCAGGCTCGGCAGCAGCCAGTGGTGCATCGCCAGCATGAACCCGAACCCGCCGCACCAGCCGTCGTACGCCGCCCGCCGGGGCGTCGGCGCGGCGCGCGCCAGCAGGATCCACGGGACGAGGGCGGCGTAGGCGAACCACCACCAGGAGGGCGCCGGAAAGGCCAGTACGGGAAGGGCGCCGGCCACGGCGGCGAGCGTGCCGCGGCGCCAGGGGGAGGCGAGCCAGTCGTCGAAGGTCTTCATACGGCGCCTCCCTACCCCGTGGGGCTCCAGTGTTGCGCGCGGGATGCGATCCCGGACAGGGGGCGGGGTCCGGTGAGGGATCCGGACCAGGTGTCACGCGCACGTGCGCGCCGCCAACGGCCCCTCGTCATGGCGGAGTTGGGGCCGCGACCCGCCCGTGCGGTCAGCCGGCCGCCGTTTCCTCCGCGCGCCGCCACATCTCCTGTACGACCACTTCCCGCAGCCGCCAGCCGTCGGGCGTCCGCACCAGCCCGAACGCGTACCGGCCGCCGCTCACGTGGTCGGGCGGCGCGGCCGGGCCGCCGTCGGCGGCGAGGCGCATCGGGGTGACGTAGTCGGCCTGGACCCGCGCGGTGTCGCCGGTGTCCCGTTCCAGGGTCAGGAAGCGGACCCGGCGGTTGACGACGAGGTGCTGCCGGACCGGGAAGGGCCGCAGGTGCTGCGCGAGCCACGCGGCGACGGTCCCGGCGTCGCCCTCGACCCCGCCCGCCGACCGGTAGTCGGCCCGGCCGTCCGGGGCGAACAGCATCCGGTACGCCGCCCAGTCGCCGTCGTCGACGGCCGCCGCGTAATCACTGATCAGGTCGTCGACCGCCAGCCGGTCCAGCACGGTAGCAAGCTCCACACGCTGCGTCATCGCCTCAGTGTTGGGCACGGGACGGCGCGGGCCAAGGGGACGGGCCGTACCGATCCGCCCTATCGGGGTCCGGCGGCCCGCCGCACCGATATTCGGTGGCCGGGGAGCCGCGCGCCCGGTCACCCTTGCCCGGTGAACGAACATCCTGTCGATGACGCCGGGGACGAGCCCCGGTTCCGTGTCCGCGCCCGGCACACGGACACCACCGTCACCGTCTATCAGGCGTACCGGCCGCGGATCGGCCGCGCCGCCGCCCGTGAGGGGCGCTTCCCGGCGTCCTGGAAGCGGGACCGGATGACGTGGATCAAGCCGTCCTTCCTGTGGATGATGTACCGCTGCGGCTGGGGCACCAAGGAGAACCAGGAGACGGTGCTGGCCGTCGAGATCACCCGCGAGGGCTTCCTGTGGGCGCTGCGGCATTCCTGCCTCTCGCACTACGTCCCCGACCTGCACGGCGACCAGGACACCTGGAAGCGCCGACTGCGTCAGGCACCGGCCCGGGTCCAATGGGACCCGGAGCGCGACCTGCACCTCAGGGCGCTGCCGTACCGCTCCCTCCAGCTGGGCCTCGCCGGGGAGGCCGCGGCCCGGTACGCCGACGAGTGGACCGTCGGCATCGAGGACGTGACGCCGCTGGCCCGGGAGATCCACGGCCTGGTGCGGGCGGGGGATCTGGACGCCGCACGGGAGCTG
This sequence comes from Streptomyces griseosporeus, assembly GCF_014656055.1. Lineage (GTDB taxonomy): Bacteria > Actinomycetota > Actinomycetes > Streptomycetales > Streptomycetaceae > Streptomyces > Streptomyces griseosporeus. The sequence goes on along the minus strand of NZ_BNBR01000002.1, from coordinate 1,181,210 downwards.
CTGCCCCTGGAGCGGCCGTATCCGCTCGGGGAGGGGATGCCGCCGCACCTACCGGCGTAGAGTGATCGATGATCGATCATTTTCGGGCGGGAGGCTGTCATGAAGCGTCTGGTCACGGTCGTCACCGGCGGCAGCCGGGGCATCGGCGCGGCGATCTGCCGACGGCTCGCCGAGGACGGCCACGACGTGGTCGTGGGGTACGTCCGTGACGCCGGGGCCGCCGAGGAGGTGGCCGCCGACGTGCGGCGGGCCGGGGCACGCGCCGTGGCCGTGCGGGCGGACACGGCCGTGGAGGCCGACGTGGACCGCCTCTTCGAGACCGCCGAGCGTGACCTCGGGCCCGTCACGGGCCTGGTGAACAACGCCGCGGTGACCGGACCGCTGGGCCGGCTCGCCGACACCGGGGCCGACGTGCTGCGGCGCGTCGTCGACGTCAACCTGACGGGGACGCTGCTGTGCGCGCGCCGCGCGGCCCAGCTCATGACGCCCCGGGGGAGCGGCGTGATCGTGAACATCTCCTCCGGCGCGGCCACCCTCGGCAGCCCCGGCGAGTACGTCCACTACGCCGCGACCAAGGCCGCGGTCGACGCCCTCACCCTGGGCCTGGCCAAGGAACTGGGCCCGGACGGCATCCGCGTCAACGCCGTCGCGCCCGGCGTGGTCGACACCGGGATGCACGCGGCGATGGGCGACCCGGACCGCGCCCACCGCATGGGCGCGGCGGTCCCGCTGGGCCGCCCGGCCCGCGCCGAGGAGATCGCCGCGGCGGTCGCCTGGCTGATGTCGCCGGACGCGTCGTACACGACGGGGGCGGTGCTGCGGGTGGCCGGGGGTCGGTGAGGCAGGGGCGGTGGGCGTCGTGCCGGCGGCTGCCCGGGGCGTTCGGCGCGTCCCCGCCAGTCGGCCTGGCGGTTCGGCCCGTCCCCGTCCGTCGGCCCGGCGGTTCGACGCGTCCCCGCCGGTCGGCCCGGCGGTTCGACGCGTCCCCGTCGGTCGGCCTGGCGGTTCAGCCCGTCCCCGCCACTCGGCCTGGCGGTTCAGCCCGTCCCCGCCAGCCGTTCGAACGCCGTCGGGGTCGGCCGGTCCGGCAGGAACTCCTTGATGCGGCGGGCGCACTCGGCCGGATCCAGGCTCCCCGTGTCCAACTCCAGGTCGTAGAGCCCGTGCGCGTGGACCTGCGCCAGCTGCGCGGCGGCGAGTCCGCCCGGGCGGTCGCCCCGCGCGCGCTCACGCCGGGCCAGCTCCTCGGGCGGGCAGTGGACGCCGACGAAGACGACGTCCCGGGCGGGCAGCACCGCCAGGCAGTCCCGCAGCCGCCACTCGGCACTCAGCACATGGTCCATGACGACGTCGTTCCCGGCCGCGGCCATGCCCGCCACCGCCCGGTGATACCCCCGCCAGGTGCGGTGCAGCGCGACGTCGAGCTGGTCGGGCGGCACCGGCGTACCGGACCGCATGGCGTGGAAGGTGTCGACGGGCATGTGGAAGTACGGCCCGTCCAGGATGCGCAGCAGCTCCGCCGCGATGGTGGACTTGCCCGAACTGGACGTGCCGTTGAGGAAGACGACCAGCCCGCGGCGCGGCGGCACGCTGCTCAGATGCTGCATGCGTTGATCATGTCACGCGCGCGGAACGGGAGTTGGGCGACGGCCGCGACCCGCGGTCAGGCGGCCTCGATGACGCCACAGCGCACGGCCTCGGCCCACTCGACCACCAGCAGCTCGTACTCCTCCCGCTCCCGGTCCGTCAGGTTGCCGCCTGTGCGCAGCCACAGCGCCCTTATCCGCTCGTTCAGTTCGGCGGCAGAGCGCACGGAACCACAGGGCATGGAATCGGGGGACATGCGGACAAGCCTAGGGGCAAGGACTGACACTGCGCTACCGGACGGCTACGGAGACCGTATGGAGTCGGTCACGGCCGGCGGTCCGGCCGGCCGGGGCCGGTCAGCCCGCCGACTCCGCCGCGTGCGGGCTCAGCGCACCCGCCACGACCAGGCCGATGATGACGATGCCGAGGACGACCCGGTACCAGACGAACGGCATGAAGCTCTTGGTCGAGATGAACTTCATGAACCACGCGATCACGGCGTATCCGGAGGCGAAGGCGATCACCGTGGCGAACATCGTCGGCCCCCACGCCACATGATCGCTGCCCATCGCGTCCTTCAGCTCGAACAGCCCGGAGGCCAGCACCGCGGGGATGGCCAGCAGGAACGAGTAGCGGGCCGCCGCCTCGCGCTTGTAGCCCATGAACAGGCCGCCGCTGATGGTGGCGCCCGAGCGGGAGACGCCCGGGATGAGCGCGCACGCCTGGCACAGGCCGAAGATCAGGCCGTCCTTCACGCCCAGGTTCTCCAGCGTCTTGCGCTGCTTGGGCGCGCGGTGCCGGCCGCCCGTCTCGTCGCGGGCCGCGAGCCGGTCGGCGACGCCGATCACGATGCCGACGACGACCAGCATCGTCGCGGTGACCCGCAGATCGCGGAACGGCCCCTCGATCTGGTCCTTGAGCGTCACGCCGAGCACGCCGATCGGGATCGAGCCGACGATCACCAGCCAGCCCATCTGCGCGTCGTGCTCCTTGCGGGCGGCCTTGTCGAACAGTGACCGGAACCATGCCGTCACGATCCGGCCGATGTCCTTGCGGAAGTAGATCAGCACCGCGGCCTCCGTGCCGATCTGGGTGATCGCCGTGAAGGCGGCGCCCGGGTCGTGCCAGCCGGAGAAGGCCGCGGTCAGCCGCAGATGCGCGCTGGAGGAGACGGGGAGGAACTCGGTCAGCCCCTGGACGAGTCCGAGGATGAGGGATTCAAACCAAGACATGAAGGTACGGAGTCCAAGTGCCGATCGGGAGGGCGGCGGACGTGCCAGGCCGCCGCGCGCGGTGATCACGGATGTCCCGGGCAGCGTAGCGCGGCCGGGTGACGGGGCTGTCACTGGGTCTTGGCGGGGGAGCGGTGGGGCGCGGGAGGGTGAGGGCGCCTACCCGGCGGCGGGGGTGGGGATGTTGACCGGGCGGCGGGGCGCGGGTGTTGACCGGGCGGTCGGCCGCCGCTTACGTTGCCGCGGGAGCAGAAAGCGCTTGCTGTCGGGTGGGTGGCGTCGGAGGGTTCCGGACGCCCGCCGCCCGTCGTCTGCTCTCCCCGCGTGCCGAACGTCCCGGAGGAGTGCTGATCCCGCCCATGACCCCGTCTGCCGCCGACCCCCGGCCCGCACCGCTCCCCTCCCTGGCGTCAGGCCGCCGCATCCGGGCCGCCGTCGTCGGCACCGGTGCCATCGCGCGCGGCTCGCACCTGCCCGCCCTGGCCCGGCTCGCCGAGGAGGGCGAGACGGAGGTCGTCGCGGCCGTCGACGTCGACGCCGCCGCGGTGGAGGCGTTCTGCGCCGAGGGCGGCGTGCCGCACGCCTACACCGACCTGGACCGGATGCTCGCCGAGCAGCGGCCCGACCTCGTCACCGTCTGCACCCCGCCGACGCTGCACCGCGAGCAGTCGGTGGCCGCGCTGCGGGCCGGCGCCTGGGTGTGGTGCGAGAAGCCGCCCGTGCCGTCGCTCGCCGACTACGCGGCCGTGGAGGCCGAGGAGGGCACCGACGGCGGCCCCTACGCGGCGATCGTCTTCCAGCACCGCTTCGGCTCGGGAGCCCGGCACGTACGGCGGCTGCTGGCCGAGCGTGCGCTGGGCCGCCCGCTGGTGGCCCACTGTCAGACCACCTGGTACCGGGACACCGCCTACTACGCCGTGCCCTGGCGCGGGCGCTGGCACACCGAGGGCGGGGGCCCCGCCATGGGCCACGGCATCCACCAGATGGACCTGCTCCTGGACCTGCTCGGGCCGTGGAGCGAGGTGCGCGCGATGGCCGGGCGGCTGGTGCACGACGTGGAGACGGAGGACGTCTCCACCGCCCTGGTCCGCTTCGAGAACGGCGCGATGGCGACGATCGTCAACAGCGTCCTCAGCCCCGACCAGGTCAGCCGCATCCGCCTCGACTGTGAGCGCGCCACCGTCGAACTCACCCATCTCTACGGCCACTCCAACGCCGACTGGCGAATCACCCCGGCCCCGGACGTGCCCGCCGCCGAGGCCGCGGCCTGGCAGGACTTCGGGGCGGACGTGCCCAGCTCGCACCTGGCCCAGCTGCGGGAGCTGGCGGCGAGCATGCGGGCCGGGGAGCGGCCGCGGGCGAGCGGCGCGGACGGGCGCACCAGCCTGGAGCTGGTCACCGCGCTGTACAAGTCGGCGTTCACCGACACCACCGTGCGGCGCGGCGAGATCGGCCCCGGCGATCCCTTCCACGCGGCCCTGCACGGCGGGACACCCGGCTGGGCTCCCGCCGCGGCCGCGGTCGCGGAACGGGGGGTGCCCGCGTGACGGCCGGGCCGCGCCTCGTCCACACGCTCGGCGAGCGGATCACCGTGACCGACCCGGTCACCGGCGTCGAACTGCTCGCCTACGTCTACCGTCCCGAGGCGGCCTGGGAGGCGCCCAAGCCCTACCTGCACCCGCTCCGCACCCTGGCGGGCGACGTCGTCACCGACTACCGGCCGAACGCCCACCGCTGGCACAAGGGCCTCGCCCTGACCGCCTCCCACCTGTCCGGCGCCAACCTGTGGGGCGGGAACACCTATGTGCCCGGCGAGGGCTATCTCGCCCTGCCCGAGCGGGTCGGCTCGATGGCCCACGCCGGCTTCGACGAGATGGACGACGGCGGCGGCCGGGCGGTCATCGCCGAGCGGCTGACCTGGCATCCGTACGGCGGTGAGCTGTGGGCCGAGGAGCGGCGTCGTATCGAGGTGCACGACATCGACGCCGGCTCCCGGTCCTGGGCGCTGACCTGGACCAGCGCGGTCACCAACCGCCGTGAGGAGCCGCTGCGGTTCGGCAGTCCCACCACGGCAGGGCGTGAACTGGCAGGCTACACGGGCCTGTTCTGGCGCGGGCCGCGCGCCTTCCGGGGCGGGCGGATCCTCGGGCCCGACGCCGAGGGTCCGCAGCTGATGGGCACGCAGGCGCCCTGGCTCGCCTTCACCGGCGAGCACGACGGCACCGACGGCCACGCCACCCTTGTCTTCGCCCACGCCCCGGAGAACGACCACACCGGCGCTGGCGGCGGCCATCCCGCCCACTGGTTCGTCCGCAACGACCCCTTCGCCGCCGTCGCCCCCTCCTGGGCGTTCTTCGAGGAACTGGAGCTGGCCCCCGGCGACACCCTGACCCGCCGCTACCGGGTCGTCGTGGCCGACGGGGCCTGGGAGCGGGAGGAGATCGCCGGGTATCTGGAGGCGCACCCGTGGTGAGCGGGAACGCCTCCGCCGGTCACGGTGCACTGCTCTGGTCGGTCGGGAAGCGCGGGGGCCGGGTCAGGGCCGTGTCCCCGGCCTCGGGGGAGCCGCTGTCCGAGTGGCCGGGCGTCTGCCGGGACTGACATCCGATGGCGCAGGGCCCTGTGCCGTGGCCGTCCGGGGCCGGCTCAGGCCGCCACCGGCCCCGACACCGTCCAGCCCGGGCTCTGCGGGTGGGCCGTCAGGTCCTCGTGCCGTACCTCCTCGCCGCAGGCGGCGCAGGTGACGAGCGGGACCAGTTCATGGCCGCAGGCGTGCTCGACCACCATCGGGCGGTCGTCCGCGCGCAGATGCCGGTCGCCCCACTCCTTGAGGATCATCAGCAGCGGCTCCAGCTCCAGCCCCGCCGCGGTCGGCCGGTACTCGAAGCGCTGCGGGCGCTCGCTGTAGACGCGCTTGGTGAGGATGCCCGCGTCCACGAGCCGGCGCAGCCGCGTGGCCAGGACGTCGCGCGGGGCGCCGATGTTGCGCACCAGCTGGTCGAAGCGCCCGTTGCCCAGGCACACCTCGCGCAGCACGAGCAGGGAGTACTTCTCGCCGACCAGCGCCAGGGTGTCGGCGATCGAACAGGGGCGGGGGTCCTTGGTGGCGGCCATGCGCCCAGTCTAGGCGAGGGTTTGAATTTCCAACTGACGGCGCTATGGTGAGTCCAGATTTCCTACTCACTGGTAATCGCCCAGCCCAGGTGGCTCCTCGCGGCCAAGGAGGCCCGCAGATGCGTGACGCAGTCATCGTCGAAGCCGTACGCACCCCCATCGGCAAGGGCAAGCCGAACGGCGCCCTCGCCCACGTCCACCCCGTCGAACTCCTCGCCCACACCCTGCGCACCCTCGTCGAGCGCGCCGGCGTCGACCCGGCGCTGGTCGACGACGTCATCGGCGGCACCGTCGACCAGGTCGGCGAGCAGGCCATGAACACCACCCGCTACGCCGTCCTGTCGGCCGGTTTCCCCGAGTCGGTCCCCGCGACCACGGTGGACCGCCAGTGCGGCTCCTCCCAGCAGGCCGTCCACTTCGCCGCCCAGGGCGTCCTCTCCGGCGCCTACGACCTGGTGATCGCCTGCGGTGTGGAGTCGATGAGCCGCGTCCCCATGTGGTCCAACGTGCCGCCCGGCGCCGACCCCTTCGGCCCCGGCGTCGCCGCGCGCTACCCCGAGGGCCTGGTCCCGCAGGGCATCAGCGCCGAGCTGATCAGCGCCAAGTGGTCGCTGACCCGCGAGCGGATGGACGCCTTCGCCGTGTCCTCCCACCACAAGGCCGCCGCGGCCTGGGAGCAGGGCCTCTTCGACGCCGAGGTGGCCCCGCTCGACGGCGTCGTCCGCGACGAGTGCGTACGACCCGGCAGCACCCCCGAGATCCTCGCCGGGCTCAGGCCCGCCTACCACGACCCGGCCTTCGCCGAGCGCTTCCCGCAGATCGAGTGGAACGTCACGGCGGGCAACGCCAGCCCCATCAACGACGGCGCGTCGGCCGTCCTCATCACCTCCAGCGAGACCGCCGCCCGGCTCGGCCTGCGCCCGCTCGCCCGGCTGCACAGCTTCGCCGTCACCGGCTCCGACCCGCTGCTGATGCTCACCGGCGTGATCCCGGCGACCGAGAAGGTGCTGCGCAGGGCCGGACTCGACCTCGCCGACATCGACCTGTTCGAGGTCAACGAGGCCTTCGCGAGCGTCGTCCTCGCCTGGCAGCAGGAGACCGGCGCCGACCTCGCCAAGGTCAACGTGCACGGCGGCGCGATCGCGCTCGGCCACCCGCTGGGCGCCAGCGGCACCCGGCTGACGACCACGCTCGTGCACGCGATGCGGGCCCGCGGCGCCCGCTACGGCCTGCAGACGATGTGCGAGGCGGGCGGGCTGGCCAACGCGATGATCCTCGAAGCGGTCTGACCGCTCACCGGCCCCGCAGGTGGTGGCGCTTGCGCCAGGCCACCACCACGCCCGCCAGCGCCGGCAGCGCGATGCACGCCAGCGCGACCAGGAAGGCGGGCGAGGTCGGCGCCGAGGCGCGGGCGCCGGCCACGGCGTACGCGGCGGTGTTCGGGACGGACCCGAGCGCCGTCGCGAGCAGGAACGGCACATAGCCCATCCGGGAGACCGCGGCGCAGTAGTTCGCCGCCCAGAAGGGCACCCCGGGGAAGAGCCGCACCGCCAGCATCGACCGGAAGCCGTGCCGGCTCAGCTGGCCGTCCGCCGCTCGCAGCCAGCGCCCCCGCAGCAGCGGACGCAGCGCGTCCTGCCCGAGGACCCGCCCAAGCCCGAACGCCAGCCCCGCCCCCAGCACCGTCCCCGCGAGCGCCGACGCGAGCCCGGCCTGCGAGCCGAACAGCGCCCCCGCCGCCAGGTTCAGCAGCGGCCGCGGCAGGAACGCCACCGTGCACAGCCCGTACGCCACCGCGAACACCACCGCCGCCGCGGCACCGCCGACCTGCGGCGGCCAGCCCCCCGTCAGCAGCCGCTGAGGCTCGAACAGCAGCACCGCCGCACCGGCGGACGCCAGCAGCACGAGCAGCAGCGACAGCCGGGACCAGGGGGAGAGCAGCGCTCTGGTGCAGCGCGCGGCAAGGCTCACGGACGCGGGAACGACGATCTCCGCGGCAGCGGAGCGAGGAGAGGCAGTGGCGGTGCCCCCAGAGCGGGCGGTGGCATCGAGCATCAGGCGACAGTAACCGACGCACGGGTGTGATCGCCGTATGGTCCGTCTCATCGCACCGCCTACCCCAGGTCCGCGAAGTCGCGCATGACGGCCGTGCCCGACGACCGCACCACCCAGATGCCGCTGTGCGCGGAGGTCTATCGTGAACTCCCGGGACGAACACCCGGGACGACCGACGTATCGTGCGTCCCATGACCGCTGCCGACACGGCCCCGCCCGACGTGCCGCCCAGCGCCCTCGCCGACACCGTCCTGGAGCGGCTGACCGCCACGTACGCCGGCGCGGCCGATCCCGGCCGGGCCGCGACGATGCGCGCCTACATGAAGGACGTGGCGCCCTTTCTCGGCATCCCGACGACCGACCGGCGCACCCTGTCCCGCGCCGTGCTGGCCGGCACGCCCCGGCCGGACGAGGCCGACTGCACCGCGATCGCCCTGCGCTGCTGGCTGCTGCCGGAGCGGGAGTACCACTACTTCGCCGTCGACTACCTGCGCCGGCACACGGGGCGCTGCTCGTCCGCGTTCCTGCCGGTGGTACGGCACCTGCTCACCACCGTGCCCTGGTGGGACACCGTCGACCTGCTCGCCGTCCACGTCGTCGGGCCGCTGGTCGCGGCCGACCGCCCGCTCACGGCCGTCATGGACGCCTGGATCGCCGACGACGACCCGTGGCTCGTCCGGACGGCGCTGCTGCACCAGCTCCGGTACAAGGAACGCACCGACGCCGACCGGCTGTTCGCCTACTGCCTGCGCCGGTCCGGGCACCCCGGCTTCTTCGTCCGCAAGGCCATCGGCTGGGCCCTGCGCGAGTACGCCAAGACCGATCCGCGGGCCGTGCGCGACTTCGTCGCGCGCGAGCGGGGCCGGTTCGCGCCGCTGACGGTCCGTGAGGCCCTGAAGCACCTCGGGGAGTGACGACGACGGCGGCGTCGCCGCCCGAAAACCATTCGACGCCGGGTCCGTGGTCGGCGAAGATCGACCCCATGTTCCGGTACGCCTTCCTTCTCGCAGCATCCGCGGTCGCGGATGCCCCGAAGGCTGCCGTTCCCGTCTTCCTGGCCGCCGTCGACGGCGCCCGAAGCTGACCCTCCCCGGATCGCCCGCGGACCCCGCAAGGGGAGGGTCGGCGGTTCCGTGGGGTCCCTTCTCCTCCTACGAGGCTTCGAGGTACAGCCATGCCCAAGACGGCTTACGTACGCACCAAACCGCACCTCAACATCGGCACCATGGGGCACGTCGACCACGGCAAGACCACCCTGACCGCCGCCATCACCAAGGTCCTCGCCGAGCGCGGCACCGGCACCTTCGTGCCGTTCGACCGCATCGACCGCGCCCCGGAGGAGGCCGCCCGCGGCATCACCATCAACATCGCGCACGTCGAGTACGAGACCGACACCCGGCACTACGCCCACGTCGACATGCCGGGCCACGCCGACTACGTCAAGAACATGGTCACCGGCGCCGCCCAGCTCGACGGGGCCATCCTCGTCGTGTCCGCGCTGGACGGGATCATGCCGCAGACCGCCGAACACGTCCTGCTGGCGCGGCAGGTGGGGGTGGACCACATCGTCGTCGCCCTCAACAAGGCCGACGCCGGCGACGAGGAGCTCACCGACCTCGTCGAGCTGGAGGTCCGCGACCTGCTCACCACGCACGGCTACGGCGGCGACGCCGCGCCCGTCGTCCGGGTCTCCGGACTGAAGGCGCTGGAGGGCGACCCGCGCTGGACGGCGTCGATCGAGGCGCTGCTCGACGCGGTGGACACCTACGTGCCCATGCCGGAGCGGTACCTCGACGCGCCGTTCCTGCTGCCGGTCGAGAACGTCCTCACCATCACCGGGCGCGGGACCGTCGTGACCGGCGCGGTGGAGCGCGGCACCGTGCGCGTCGGCGACCGCGTCGAGGTGCTCGGCGCCGGCGTCGACACCGTCGTCACCGGCCTGGAGACCTTCGGCAAGCCGATGCAGGAGGCGCAGGCCGGCGACAACGTGGCGCTGCTGCTGCGGGGCGTCGCCCGCGGCGCGGTGCGCCGGGGACACGTCGTCGCGGCGCCCGGCAGCGTCACCCCCAGCCGGCGGTTCACCGCCCAGGTGTACGTGCTGTCCGCGCGCGAGGGCGGACGTACGACACCCGTCTCCACCGGGTACCGGCCGCAGTTCTACATCCGCACCGCGGACGTGGTCGGCAACATCGACCTCGGGGCGGCGGCGGTCGCCCGGCCCGGCGAGACGGTGACCATGACCGTCGAACTGGGCCGGGACGTACCGCTGGAGACCGGGCTCGGGTTCGCCGTCCGCGAGGGCGGCAGGACCGTCGGCGCGGGGACGGTGACCGCCGTTCTGTGACAATGGGCAGGTGAACGAGCCCATCCCCGTCACCCGCGTCACCGACCACGGCACCGCGAAGCTCATGCCCGACGTCGACCGGGACCGGGCCTGGCTGCTCACCGTCGACGGGGCGCCCCAGTCGTACGTCGACCTGGACGCCCCGGAGCATCTGGAGTTCGAGTACGCCCGGCGGCTCGGGCATGTGCTGGACACCGTGGCCGCGCCGGGGCGGGCGCTGGACGTGCTGCACCTCGGGGGCGGCGCGCTCACCCTGCCCCGGTACGTCGCCGCCACCCGGCCCGGCTCCCGGCAGGACGTCGTCGAGGCCGACCGGGGGCTGCTGGAGCTGGTCGCCGAGCAGCTGCCGCTGCCCGCAGACAGCCGGGTCGCGCTGCACGCCGCGGACGCGCGGGCGTGGGTCGAGGCGGCCCCGGACGCCTCGGCCGACGTCCTCGTCGCCGACGTCTTCGGCGGCTCCCGGGTGCCGGCCCACCTGACCACGCTCGCCTACGCCCGCGAGGCCGAGCGGGTCCTGCGCGCCGACGGCGTCTACGTGGCGAACCTCGCCGACGGGGCGCCCTTCGCGTTCCTGCGCTCCCAGCTCGCCACGTTCGCCGAGGTGTTCGAGGAGCTGGCGCTGATCGCCGAACCGGGCGTGCTGCGCGGGCGCCGGTTCGGCAACGCGGTGCTCGTCGCCTCCCACCGCCCCGTCGCCACCGCCGACCTGGCCCGGCTGACCGCGGCCGACGCCTTCCCGGCCCGCGTCGAGCACGGGCCGGCGCTGCGCCGGTTCACCGGGGACGCACGGCCGGTCACCGACGCGGACGCCGTCCCGTCACCCGAGCCCCCCGACGGGGCTTTCGGCATCGGCTGAGCCCTCCGCCCCCTGCACGACGGTCGTCGTACGCCGCCGCAGACGGCGCACGTCCGGCACGCACAGGACCGCCGCCGTGACCACCACGACCAGCGTGGCGCACCCCCACAGCGCCGCCGTACGGCCGAACGCGGACTCCGCCGGACCCGCCAGCGAGGTCGCCACCGGCAGCAGCGCGACCGAGCCGAACCAGTCGTAGGCGGAGACCCGGGACAGCTTCTCCTCGGGTATCTCCTGGTGCAGCGCCGTCATCCAGGAGACGCCGAACACCTCCACCGTCGCGCCCGCCGCGAACATCACCGCGCACAGCACACCCACTGGGGCGGGGACGGCGAGCGCGGCCGCCGGCAGGGCCATCGGGAACACGCACAGGGTGCCCGCGAGCAGCAGCCGGCGCGGCTTCCAGCGGGTCATCAGCAGCGCGCCGCCGACCGTGCCCGCGCCGAAGAAGGCGAGCGCCAGGCCCCAGGGGCCGGCGCCGCCGAGGTGGTCGCGGGCGACGAGCGGGCCGTAGACGGCGTCGGCGGCGCCGATCACCGCGTTGGCGACGGCGAACTGCGTGACGATGCCCCACAGCCAGGGCCGCCCGGCGAACTCCCGCCAGCCCTCCCGCAGGTCGGCGAGGAGGCCGGCCCCGGGCGCGCGCGGCGGGATATGGCTGACGTCGAGGAAGGAGCGCAGCGCGCCCGCCACCGCGAAGGCGGCCGCGTCGGCGGCCAGCACCCAGCCCGGGCCGACGGCCGCGACCAGGGCGCCGCCCAGGGCCGCGCCGCCGAGCGCCGCGCCCTGCATCGCCATGCGGAACACAGCGAAGGCGCGGCCCGCCTGCTCGCCGTGGACCGAGGACAGCAGCATGCCCTCGGCGGCCGGGCTGAAGAAGGCCTGCCCGGTGCCGCCGAGCGCGGTCAGCAGCATCATCTGCCACAGGCGGGGCTCGCCGGCCAGGACGAGCACGGCGAAGACGCCCTGCGAGACGCAGTTGAGGGCGTTGGCCGCGACCATCACCCGGTGCCGGGGCAGCCGGTCCGCGACGGCCCCGCCGATCAGCAGGAACAGCACCAGCGGCAGCGTGCGGGCCGCGGCCACCAGACCGACGTCGCCGCTGTCGCCGCCGGCCTCCAGCACGGCGAACGCCGAGGCGATCAGGGCCGCCTGGCTGCCGCCGTTGGTGAGGAACGCGGCGGCGGTCAGCAGGCTGTAGTTGCGGCCCGCCCAGGCGGGTCGGCGCGGGCGGCGGGAGCGGTCGGCGGCTGTGGTCACCGGGTGACTATCACCGCACGGCACCCGATGTGCCAAACCGTTTCCCCGGCGGCCGCGCCCCGACGCGGGCGACGGACCGCCGGCTCAGCTCTCCTGCGGGGTGCCGTGCAGCCGTACCGTCTTCAGGATCTGCAGCACGGTCGCCTCGGACACCTCGCCGGTGACGCCCTTGGCCCCGTAGAAGTTGAACGACACGTAGTCGCCGTTGCCGTTCTTGAAGCCGAACGTCAGGGCCTTGCCGTCACTGTTGCACTTGCCCTTGCCCTTCTGCGGGCTGTTGGTGGACTTGGCCCAGTCGTAGCTGCCCTTGATGCCGGACGCGGTGGTGAAGGGCGTGGCCTTCGGGCTCCAGGTGATGCTCTTCTTGTCCGGCTGGGTGTAACCGCCGTACACCCACCACGCCGGGGTGTTGATGGCGACGTCGTCGGTGCTCTTGGCGCCGTTGGCGCCCTTGGAGCCGATGACGGCCAGCGGGGTGTCGTCGGTCTTGCCGTCCTTGTCGTCGTCGGACGTGCACCACTTGGACTTGTACTCGGCGGTGCCGGACATGATGATGATCGGCTTCAGGTCGTCGGCGTTCTCCTCCTCGAAACCGACGCTGAGGGTGGGGGAGTTCACCTCCCAGTCGGCCGGCACGTCGTAGGCGATGCCCCACTTGGGGTTGATGACGACCTTCCAGCCCGCGACGGTCGGCTTCTCCGTCTCGGCGCCGCGCGGGTTCTCCTCCGCGCCGCCCGTTGAGGTCCCGCTCGGCTGCGTGGACACCGTGGCCGGCTGGCTCGTCTTCGTGCCCTTGCCGTCGCCCTTGGCCGCATCGTCCTTGTCGCCGCCGAGCACCAGGAGCGCGGTGACACCGGCGGCCACCACGACGGCGGTGGCCGCCACGATCGCGACCAGCTTGGTGCGGTTGCCGCCGCCCTGCGGGGGCTGGGGCCCGCCCACCACCGTCGGCGCCTGCCACTGCGGTTGCTGCGGCTGCTGCTGCGCGTACGGGTTGGGCTGCTGGTACCCCGGCTGCTGATAGCCGGGCTGCTGGTACCCGGGCTGCTGCTGGTAGGGGTTCGGCTGCTGGTACCCCGGCTGCTGGTACGGATTGTTCTGCCCGTGCGGGTTCTGCTCTCCCCCGGGCGGCTGCTGCTGTCCTGGCCACATGCCGAGCAACCCTAGTGCCGTCCGGGACACGTTTCGGTCACCGGGCCTTGTCAGGGACGTAGCAAAGCCGTGCAGATCAGGAGTCGCCGGTCCGCACCAGGCGCACGGTGGCGAGAATCCGGCGCACGGTGGCGTCCGGTACCTCCTCCTCGACCCCCTTCGCGCCCACGAAGGACCAGGAGGCGAACCCGCCGTCCGGGGTGCGGAAGGCGAACGTCGTCGCCTTGCCGTCGCTGTCGCACTTGTGCCGACGCTCGACCCCGGAGGACTGTGCCGTCGCGAGGCTGCCGGTGAGCCCGGAGGCGGTGGTGAAGGAGGTCACCGGGCCGACGGTGACCTTCTTGTGGTCGGGCTGCGTGTAGCCGCCGTAGACCCAGGCCGCGGAGTCCGTGCGGGCGATCTCCTTGGCGCTCTTCGCGCCGTTGTTGCCGCGGCTGCCCGCGCTCGCCAGGGAGGTGTCGTCGACGTGGCCGTCACGGTCCGTGTCGTCGGAGCACCACTTCTCCTTCAGCACGGCGGGGGCCTTCATGGCGACGAGCGGCTTGTCGTCGGGGTCGGTGTCCTCGGAGACGTACGACACCCAGTCGGGGGACTGCGGGGCCCAGTCGGCCGGGACGTCGAAGGCGATGCCCTTGTCCGCGTTCACCACGGCCTTCCAGCCCGGGACGCTCGGCCGGACGCCCGCGCCGGCCCGCGGGTTCCGCGGCGCGGAGGCCGAGGGGGACGCGGACGCCGTGGCCGGGCCGGGCGCGGCCTCGTCGTCCGAACCGCCGCCGAGCAGCAGCACGGCCCCGGTCACGGTCGCCGCGAGCACCACGGCGGCGGCCGCGGTGACGGCGATCACCTTCGCGCGCCGGCCGCCGTCGCCGGGCGGGGCGGCGACGGTGGGCGCCTGCCAGGGCGGTGGCTGCTGCCGGGCGTAGGGGTTGGCCTGGTGACAGCCGGGCTGCTGGTACGGATTCGGCTGCCGGGGGTCGGTCCCGCCGGTCGGCTGCTGCTGTCCTGGCCACATGCGCCGGAAGCATACGGCGATCATCGGCCGCGTCTGGTCAGATCATGCTACTCGCGGGTAACCTCCGGACATGAGCGCAGACCAGATGTCCATCGGCGAGATGCTCGCCGCCACCGTGCCCATGGCCCGGACCCTCAACCTCGACTTCCTGGAGACCACTCCGGAGAAGGCCGTGGTGGCCCTGCCGGACCAGAGCGACTACCACAACCACGTGGGCGGGCCGCACGCCGGCGCGATGTTCACGCTCGGCGAGTCGGCCAGCGGGGCGATCGTGCTGGCGGCGTTCGGGGACCAGCTGTCGCGGGCCGTGCCGCTCGCGGTGCGGGCCGAGATCGCCTACAAGAAGCTCGCGATGGGCGATGTGACCGCCACCGCGACCCTGGGCCGGCCGGCCGCCGAGGTCGTGGCCGAACTGGACGCCGGCGAGCGCCCGGAGTTCCCGGTCGCCGTGGAGATCCGGCGCGGGGACGGGGCCGTCACCGGCGAGATGACCGTCGTGTGGACGCTGCGTCCCAACGGCTGAGCGGCCGCTGGGAGGGGGCGGGGCTCGGTGCGCCGGGCCGCCCCCTCACCGCGACCCGGAGGCGGTTCAGGCCGCCGACGGGCCGGACTCGAAGAGTGCCGCGTCGTCCGGACGCGCGCCGGCGCCTTCGGGAGCGCCCGTGTCGTCCGGGCCGGCCTCGATGACCGTGTCGAGGAGGCTCCGCGACGCCCGCAGGTCGTCGATCGTGCGCGTGATGCGTTCGCGTTCCCGGCGCAGTTCCGCCACGAGGCCGGAGCACACCGGCGCGAGGTGGGACGGGTCGTCGTCGCGGAGGCACGGCAGGGCGCGGGCGATGGTGGCCGTCGGCAGCCCCGCGGCGAGCAGGATCCGGATGCGCCGGACGGTGTGCACGTCCGCTTCGGTGTAGACGCGGTAGCCGCTCGGCAGCCGCTCCGGCGTGAGCAGGCCCTGCTCCTCGTAATAGCGCAGCAGCCGCTCACTGACCCCGGTACGGCGGACCATCTCCCCGATGCGCATGTGATCTGCACCTCACCGCGTTGACTCTCACACCGATGTGAGACTTTAGCGTCCGGGGCATGACCCATGCGTTGCCCCTCTCGACCCTGGGCCGTGTCGTCCGCGGCACCGGCCCCGGCCTGCTCCTCGCCCACGGCGCCGGCGGCGGCATCGACGCCAACTTCGGCCCCGTGATGGACATGTTGGCCGCCCGGCACACCGTCGTCGGGCCCGACTACCCCGGCACCGGCCGCACTCCGCGCGCGGGCGCCCCGCTCTCCCTGGACGGCCTCGCCGACGAACTCGTCGCCACCGCGGTGCAGGAAGGCGTGGAGACCTTCGCCATAGCCGGCTACTCGCTCGGCACGGCCGTCGCCGTCCGGGCCGCCGCCCGGCACCCCGAACGCGTCACCGCGCTGGTCCTCACCGCGGGGTTCGCGCACCCCAACCCGCGGTTTCTGCTCGCGGCGCGGATGTGGCGCGACTTCCTCCGCGCGGGCGACCTGGCGGGCCTCGCCGGCTTCCTCTCCCTGATCGGCGTGAGCGCGCCCGCGCTGGACGCCGTCGGCCAGGACGACCTGGACACGGCGCTGAAGAACACCGCGGCCACCGTCCCGCCCGGTACGCCGGACCACCTGGACCTGCTCCTCGGCCACGTCGACGTACGAGCCGACCTCGCCCGGGTCGCCGTACCGACGCTCGTCGTCTCCACCACGCTCGACCAGCTCGTCACCCCGTACCACCACCGGCAGCTCGCCGACGGCATCCCCGGTGCGCGCTGGGCCGAGATCCCGACCGGGCACCTGCCGTTCGCCGAGCGGCCGCAGGAGTGGGGCGCCCTCCTGCGCGACTTCCTCGACGAGGTCCGCGCCTGACGCCGGACGCCCGCGCCCGGCGTGGCTCGTTCCCTTCGCACGCCGGGCGTGCGCGTCCCACGCGTCGCCGCCTGTTCACCTCGACCCGGTAGGCTTCCCGGGCGGGCGCCTCGACCAGGGGCGCGCCCGGGAGTGCCCGGGGAGTGCAGGGACACGAATCGGGGAGGAACCGGCGGTGCACGTCCAGGAATGGCTCGACACAGTGCCCGCGGCCGCCGTCTACGCGGTGGTGGGGCTGGTCATCGGACTGGAGAGTCTCGGCATCCCGCTGCCCGGCGAGATCGTCCTGGTCTCCGCCGCCCTGCTGTCCTCGCAGCACGGCGGCGTCAACCCGGTGATCCTCGGCGCCTGCGCCAGCGCCGGCGCGGTGATCGGTGACTCCATCGGCTACGCCATCGGCCGCAAGGGCGGACGCCCGCTGCTTGCCTGGCTGGGCCGGAAGTTCCCCCGGCACTTCAGCGAGGGCCACGTCGCCACCGCCGAGCGGTCCTTCCAGAAGTGGGGCATGTGGGCCGTCTTCTTCGGCCGCTTCGTCGCCCTGCTGCGCATCTTCGCCGGGCCGCTCGCCGGTGTGCTGCGGATGCCGTACTGGAAGTTCCTCATCGCCAACGTCCTCGGCGGCATCATCTGGGCGGGCGGAACGACGGCCGTCATCTACTACGTCGGCGTGGTCGCCGAGTCCTGGCTGAAGCGGTTCTCCTGGCTGGGCCTGGTGGCCGCCGTACTGATCGGCGTGGCGTCGATGCTGGTGGTCAAGCGCAAGGCGAAGAAGGCGCAGACGGCCCCCCAGGAGGCCGAGCCGGAGCCGGTGCCCGCCGCCGAGTGAGGCCCGGCCCGCCGGCCTGAGACCCGGGGTCCTACCCGTCGCGGTGGGCCTTCCCCAGTTCCGCGTACATCGTGCCGTTCAGGGTGACGCCCTGACGCTCCTCCTCCGTCAGCTCCCGCCTGACCTTCGCGGGGACACCGGCGACCAGCGAGCCCGGCGGAACGACCATGCCCTGCGGCACCAGTGCCTGCGCGGCCACCAGCGAGCCGGCCCCGATCACCGCCCCGTTCAGCACCGTCGCCCCCATGCCGATCAGGCAGTCGTCCTCGACGGTCGCCCCGTGCACCACCGCGTTGTGCCCGATGGAGACGCGCTCGCCGACGGTGACGGGGAAGCCGGGGTCGGCGTGGAGCGTGCAGTTGTCCTGCACGTTGCTCTGCGCCCCGACCGAGATCCGCTCGACGTCGCCGCGCAGCACCGCGCCGTACCAGACGCTCGCGCCCTCCGCGAGGCTCACGTCGCCGATCACCGAGGCGGTCGGCGCCACGAACGTGTTCTCGTCGATCCTCGGCTCCCTGCCGCCGATGCCTCTGATCAGTGCGCGGTGCGTCATCGCTGCCTCCCTGCTCGTCGCTACACCCGCACCGTACGCCACCCGGTAGGGCGAAGATCACAGGCCTCCGGAGTGAAGGCGCCACCGGGGCGCGGCTACCGTGAGCGCGTGCCGAAGCGCAAGAACACGTTCTCATCCTGGCGGCGCCGCCTCGCGCAGCGGGCCGTCCACGCGGGCTGGTCCTGGGTGCAGCGCACGGGCTCCGTGAGCGCCGAGCAGCCCGGCCGCTTCCGCTTCGGCGCGCTCGGCGAGGCCACCCGGCTCGCCTTCCCGCTCGGCACCGTCTTCGGCGAGCCGTGGATCCACATCGGCACGCACTGCATCATCGCCGAGCAGGTCACCCTGACCGCCGGCCTGATGCCCGACCTCGACCTCGGCCCCGACCCGATCCTGCGCATCGGGAACGGCGTGGTGCTCGGCCGCGGCAGCCATGTCATCGCGGACTCCACGGTCACCATCGGCGACGACTGCTACTTCGGGCCGTACGTCTACGTCACCTCGACCAACCACTCCTACGACGACCCGCACGAGCCGATCGGCAAGCAGTGGCCGCGGTTCGAGCCGGTGGAGATCGGGCCGGGCTGCTGGATCGGCACCGGCGCGGTGATCCTGCCGGGCGCGCGCATCGGGCGGAACGTGGTCGTCGCGGCGGGCGCGGTGGTCCGCGGCACGGTGCCCGACCACGCCGTGGTGGCGGGCGCCCCCGCCCGCGTCGTACGCCGCTGGACCCCCGACGACGGCTGGCAGCCGCCGCTGCGCACCCCTGCGCCGGTCCCGATACCGGACGACATCACGCCCGGTCAGCTGCGTGCGCTGTCCGGGCTGGACGAGGAGCAGGTGGCACGGCTGGCGAGCCTCGACGAGGACGGGGCGGCGAGCCTGGCCGAGCTGGAGCCGGACGGCAGCTGAACCGGCGTCCGAGGGGTGTCGCGTCAGCCGGCGGCCAGCAGCAGGGTGCCCACCAGGGCCAGTCCCGCGCCCGTCGCCTGGATCGCCCGCAGGCGTTCGCTGAGGAAGCCGCGGGCGGCCAGGGCGGTCACCACCGGGTAGAGCGAGGCGAGTACGGCGGCCACCATGACCGGTCCGTGCTGGGCCGCGACGGAGTACGTGCCGTTGGCCGCCACGTCGGCGAGGCCGACGAAGGCCAGCGCGGGCAGCGAGGCCCAGGGAAAACCGCCCGCGGGCAGGGCCGGGGCGCCCCGGCGCACCGAGGCGTACAGGGCGAGGCCGCCCGCGGCCACGTTCGTCACCCGCTGCACGAACAGCGCGAGGAAGAGACCGGTGACCGTCGTCGACGCCTCGGCGATCAGCGCGAACACCGCGCCGAAGCCGAGCGCCGAGACCAGGGACAGCACGACGGTCTGCCGCGGCACGCCGCCGCCCCTGCGCTGCGGTCCGCCCGCCAGCACCACCCCGGTGACGGCCACCCCGATGCCCGCGACCTGCACCAGGCCGGGCCGCTCGCCCAGCACCAGGCCGAAACCGACGGGCACCGCCACGCCGAGCGTGGCCAGCGGGGAGACGACGCCCATCGGACCGAGGGCCAGCGCCTTGTAGAAGCAGATCATCGCCACCGGGCCGACCAGCCCCGCCGCGAACGCGAACCACAGCCGCGGTCCGGCCTCGCTCCAGCCGCCGGTGGCCACCACGATCACGCCGAGCACCACCGTCGCGATCGTCTGCGAGACGACGACCACCGTGAGGGCGGGCGCACGGCGTGTCAGCACTCCGCCGCCGAAGTCGGCCAGGCCCCACAACAGGCTGGTGGCCAGGGCGAAGAGTGCGGTCACGGCGGGCCTCGCAGTACAGTTCGGTGGACGATCGGGTGCATCACACCGTAGTTCAGTCAGATGAACTCTGTCATCCAGAATATTTGACTTCCCGGATATTGGACGGAATGTGTCGGACCTCGACCTGCTGACCCAGTCCCTGGCGCGCAACGTCAAGCGCTGGCGCACCGAGCGCGGCTTCACCCTGGACGCGCTGGCCGCCCGGGCCGGTGTCAGCCGCGGCATGCTGATCCAGATCGAGCAGGCCCGCACCAATCCGAGCATCGGCACGGTCGTGAAGATCGGTGACGCGCTCGGCGTCAGCATCACCACGCTGCTCGACTACGAGCAGGGCCCGAAGGTCCGCGTCGTCCCCGCAGACCAGGCCGTACGGCTCTGGCACACCGACGCCGGCAGCTACAACCGCCTCCTCGCCGGCGCCGAGGCGCCCGGCCCGCTGGAGATGTGGGACTGGCTGCTCACGCCCGGCGAGTCCAGCCCCTCCGACCCGCACCCCTCGGGCACGGTCGAACTGGTCCACGTCCTCGCGGGCGAGCTGACCCTCACCGTCGACGGGGTGAAGCACCGCGTCCCGGCGGGCGCCAGCGCCTCCTTCGAGGCCGACGCCCCGCACACGTACGGCAACGAGGGCGACGAGCCGATGCGGATGGTCATGGCGGTCTCCGTCCCGCCCGTCCGCTAGGGCCTGTCAGCATGCCGCCAAGGCTTGTCAGCGTGCCGCCAGGGGTTGTTAGCGTGCGGCCATGGACGCACCCATCGGCGACTTCGACCGCGCCACCCCCGCCCCCGACTGCCTCGACGAGCTGACCGCCCCCGTCGCCGACGCCGTACGCCGCTGGAACGGCAGCGTCCCCGCCGACCGGATCCTGTACGTCGACACCGACCCGCGCTGGGCCGACACCGCCGTCTTCGTCGAGCACTACGGCCGCGAGCTGCTGGAGCAGTCGGCCAACTGCGTGGTCGTCGCGGGCCGGCGGGCCGGCGAGACCACCCTCGCGGCCTGCGTCGCGCTCTCCACCACCCGGGTCGACGTCAACGGCGTCGTACGACGCCGACTGGGCGCCCGCAAGGCCTCCTTCGCGCCGATGGAGACCGCGACCAGCGCCACCGGCATGGAGTACGGCGGCATCACCCCGCTCGGCCTGCCCGCCGGCTGGCCCGTCCTGGTGGACGCGGCCGTCGTCGACCTGCCCTGGGTCCTCGTCGGCAGCGGACGCCGCCGCGGCAAGCTCCTGATCCCCGGCAAGGCCTTCGCCCAACTCCCCGACGCCACGGTCCTGGAGGGCCTGGGCGTCGCCTGAGCCGGGACGGCCCGCCGCGTCAGGCCGTCGCGTGGTGGGCCAGCGTCAGGTGGGGATCCGGCTCGCCGGGCGCGGGGGCCGGGTCCGCGTGGACCAGGGCCGCCGTCAGCCGCGGTACGGCGTGCAGCAGGGCGTGTTCGGCGTCCACGGCGATGGCGTGCGCCTGCCGCACCGTCGCCTCGCCGTCCACCACGACCGCCACTTCCGCCCGCAGCCGGTGCCCGATCCAGCGCAGCCGCAGCTCGCCCACCCCGCGCACGCCCGGCACCCCGGCCAGCGCCCGCTCGGCCCGGTCCACCAGCGCCGGGTCGACGGCGTCCAGCACCCGCCGGAAGACCTCACGGGCCGCGTCCCGCAGCACCAGCGCGATCGCGGCCGTGATCGCCAGCCCCACGAGCGGGTCGGCCGACTGCCACCCCAGGGCCGAACCGCCCGCCCCCGCCAGCACCGCGAGCGACGTGAAGCCGTCCGTACGGGCGTGCAGCCCGTCCGCGACCAGCGCGGCCGAGCCGATCGACCGGCCGACGCGGATGCGGTGACGGGCCACCCACTCGTTGCCCGCGAACCCGACGAGCGCGGCGACCGCGACGGCCGGCACGTGCTCCACCGGCCGCGGATCCAGCAGCCGTACCACCGCCGCCCAGCCGGAGAACGCCGCCGATGCCGCGATCGTCAGCACGACCACCAGCCCCGCCAGATCCTCGGCCCGCCCGAACCCGTAGGTGAAACGCCGGGTCGCCGCGCGCCGGCCCAGCACGAAGGCGATGCCGAGCGGTACGGCCGTCAGCGCGTCCGCCGCGTTGTGCACCGTGTCGCCGAGCAGCGCCACCGACCCGGACGCCGCCACCACCACCGCCTGCGCCAGTGCCGTAACGCCCAGCACCGCCAGCGACACCCACAACGCGCGCATGCCGCGGGCCGAGGACTCCAGGGCGGCGTCCACCTTGTCGGCGGTGTCGTGGGAGTGGGGGGTGAGGAGGTGGGCGAGGCGGTGGCGCAGACCGGGGGTGTGGCCGTGGCTGTGCGGGTGATCGCCGTGGCCGTGGTGGTCGTCCTCGTGGCGATGGTGATCGTGCCCGTGCCCGTGTCCGTGCTCCTGGTCCTCGCCGTGCCGGTGCTCGTGGTCGTGCCGGTCGCTCACGGGGCTCCCCTTCCGGTGCGCGGAGGTGGACGCGCGCACGCCCACGAGGCCATTATGTGCGTATGAGCGCACGCATGCACCTGTCACCTGCGCACGATGCGCACCCGCGCACCCCCGGCGAGGAGCAGTTCGCCCTCGCCGCGGAACTCCTCGCCCTGCTCGGCGACCGCACCCGGCTCGCCCTGCTGCACGCGCTGGCCTCGGGCGAGGCCGATGTCACGACGCTCACCGAGTCGTGCGGGGCGGCGCGGCCGGCGGTCAGCCAGCACCTGGCCCGGCTCCGCCTCGCGGGGCTGGTGAACACCCGCAAGGAGGGCCGCCGGGTGATCTACTCGCTGCGCGACGGCCATCTGCGGCGCCTGGTCGACGAGGCGCTGAACGTCGCCGACCACCGGCTCAGCGACCGCCCGCTGCACGACTGAGGACGGCGGCCTCAGTCGAGGGTGTCGGGGTGCGGCCCGGTGCGCAGGTCGCGGTCGAGCGCGGCGATTGCCGTCATCTCCTCCTCCGACAGCGAGAAGTCGAAGACGTCGATGTTCTCGCGGATCCGGGCCGGGGTGACCGACTTGGGGATCACCACGGTGCCGAGCTGGACGTGCCAGCGCAGCACGACCTGGGCCGGGGACTTCCCGTGCCGCCCGGCGATCGCGGTGATCGCGTCGTCGCCGAGCACCGCGCCCTGGGCGAGCGGGCTCCAGGCCTCCGTGACGATGCCCAGCTCGGCGTGGAGGGCGCGCAGTTCGGCCTGCTGGAGGCCGGGGTGCAGCTCGATCTGGTTGACGGCCGGGACGAGCGAGGCGCCGTCCAGCAGCCGTCGCAGGTGCGCGGGCTGGAAGTTGGAGACGCCGGCGGCACGGACCCGGCCGTCGGCGACGAGCCGCTCGATGGCCTTCCACGACTCCCGGTACAGGTCGCGGCCCGGGGCGGGCCAGTGGATCAGGTACAGGTCGACGTGGTCCAGGCCGAGCCGGGCCAGGCTGTCGTCGAAGGCCCGCAGGGTGGCGTCGTAGCCCTGGTCGGCGTTCCACAGCTTGGTGGTGACGAACAGCTCCTCGCGGGGCAGGCCGGAGGCGGCGAGGGCCGCGCCGACGCCGGACTCGTTGCCGTAGATCGCTGCCGTGTCGACGGAGCGGTAACCGGCCTGGAGGGCCGCGGTGACGGCGGCGGTGGTCTCGGCGTCGGGGACCTGGAAGACGCCGAAGCCGAGCTGGGGGATCTCGACGCCGTTGTTCAGCGTGACGGTGGGGACCGAGGTCATTGCGTGGATTTCCTTGCGTGGTGCGGGGGAGGGGTGGTGCGCCGGGCCCGGGTCCGGGCGTGGCGGCGGTCCTGGGTTTGCGCCGAGGCGGGCTCAGCCGAGGGCCGCCACGGCCGCCGCGGCGAAGGCGTGGTCCTGCTCGGGAGCGCCGCCGCCGACGCCGATCGCGCCGATGGGACGCCCGTCGCGGCGTACGGGCAGGCCGCCCGCGATGAACAGCAGCGGCTTGTCCAGCGCGGTGGGCAGGCTGTGGAACGGGCCGTCCGGCTTGACGGCGTCCACCAGGTCGGCGGTGGCGCTGTCCAGCTGGAGGGCGGTGTAGGCCTTGCGGGTGCTGGTCTCGCCCGAGATCAGCAGCGCCCGGTCGTCCCGCCGGAAGGCCAGCAGATGGCCGCCGGCGTCGAGGACGGTGACGCTGACGGCGACCCCGGCGGCCTCGGCCGCCCGGTGGGCGGCGTCGAGCAGGACCTCGGCGTCGGTGGTGGTCAGCGGGGCGATCGCGGGGGCGGTGGTCATGTCGGTGCTCCTTGCCGTGTGGGAGGTGGGGGGAGTGGTGGGTCGGTCGGTTCGGCCGTCAGTGCCGGGCTGCGGCGGGTACGGCCTCGCGGGCCGGGGAGCCGGTCACCACACGGCCGCCGGTGCGGGCGCGGCGGTGCAGGAACGCGGCGAGGAAGGACAGCAGCAGCGCGAAGCCGGAGAGCAGGGCGCCCACCCAGTTCGGGGAGGTGTAGCCGAGCCCCGCGGCGATGACGATCCCGCCGAGCCAGGCGGCCAGCGCGTTGCCCAGGTTGAAGGCGCCGATGTTGGCGGCCGAGGCCAGGGTCGGGGCGGCCGAGGCCTGGTCGAGCACCCACTTCTGCAGCGGGGGCACGGTGGCGAAGCCCAGCGCGCCGATCAGGGTGAGGGTGACGGCGGCGAGGACCTTGTTGTGGGCGGTCGCCGTGAACAGCAGCAGGGCGAGGGACAGCGCGGCCAGCGAGCCGAACAGCATCGGCATCAGGGCGCGGTCGGCGAACCGGCCGCCGATCAGGTTGCCCGCGAACATGCCCACGCCGAACAGCAGGAGCAGCCAGGTCACGGCACCGGCGGAGTAGCCGGCCACGTCGGTCATCATCGGCGTGATGTAGGTGATCGCGGCGAAGACACCGCCGTAGCCGAAGACCGTCATCGCCATCGCGAGCCAGACCTGGACGTTGCGGAAGGCGGCGAACTCGGCGCGGACGTCGGCGCCCTCGGGCCGGCCCGTCTCGGGCACCAGCTTGGCGACGCCGAGCAGGCCGACGATCCCGAGCGCGGCGACGAGAAGGAAGGTCACGCGCCAGCCCGCGGCCTGCCCGATGTAGGTGCCGAGCGGGACGCCGACGATGTTGGCGACGGTCAGGCCCATGAACATCAGGGAGATGGCCGAGGCCTTCTTCTGCGGGGCCACCAGGTCGGCGGCGACCACCGAGCCGATGCCGAAGAAGGCGCCGTGCGCGAGGGAGGCCACGATCCGGCCGGCGAGCATGAGGCCGAAGGCGGGGGCGAGGGCCGAGAGCGCGTTCCCGACGACGAACAGCGCCATCAGGAACATCAGCATCTTCTTCCGGGACACCTTGGTGCCCAGGACGGTCAGGAGCGGGGCACCGAAGACGACGCCGAGGGCGTAGCCGGAGACCAGCCAGCCGGCGGTCGGGATGGTGACGCCGAAGTCGTCCGCGACCTCGGGCAGCACGCCCATGATCACGAATTCGGTGGTGCCGATCCCGAAGGCCCCGATGGCCAGGGCCAGGAGCGCGAGAGGCATGGAGCAGACCTTCCAAGCGATTGCGTGTAACGCTTACAGGCGAAGACAATAGTTGCAGACGCGGGGTAAATGCAACCGCCGGATGGTTGTGGTCATGAATTGCCGTCGCGTGCAAGTGTTGGGGTGCGAATCCCCGCATGGCTCCGCGCTGATGGAAGCGGCCCGCGACCCGAGGCTGACGCCTGGGGTCCGGGCCGTCGGGAGCTGGGCGCCCGCGCGCCGGCTAGCCGAGCCGCGGTATCTCGATCGCCGGGCAGCGGTCCA
This sequence comes from Streptomyces griseosporeus, assembly GCF_014656055.1. Lineage (GTDB taxonomy): Bacteria > Actinomycetota > Actinomycetes > Streptomycetales > Streptomycetaceae > Streptomyces > Streptomyces griseosporeus. The sequence goes on along the minus strand of NZ_BNBR01000002.1, from coordinate 1,155,804 downwards.
TCACCATCTCCAGGCCCGCCGCACGCGTGCGCGCGTAAGCGTCCTCGTCGATGACGCCGAGCTGGAACCACACGGCCTTCGCGCCCTTCGCGACCGCCTCGTCCGCGACCGCGCCGGCCAGGTCGCTGTTGACGAAGACGTCCACGACGTCCACGTCGAAGGGGATGTCGGCGAGGGAGGCGTAGCCCTGCTCGCCGTGCACGGTCTCGGCCTTCGGGTGGACCGGCACGACGCGCTTGCCGTACCGCTGGAGCACCGCGGCCACGCCGTAGGCCGCGCGCCCCTGGTTCGACGACAGGCCCACCACCGCCCAGGTGTCGCCCAGCTCGGTCAGGATCTTGCGGATCGTCGCGTCGTCGCCGTACAAGGCGGGTCTCCTCGGTGTCGGGTGACTGCTGTCGTGACGGACAACCGTGCGCGGCCCGGCAGGATTCCACCCGCGGTGCCGTCCGGCCGCCGCTGACCGGAATCCGCGCGACCGGACTGCGCGCGGCCGTCCGCGCGCCTACGCTCACTGCGTGCTGCGCATCACCGACGACCGAACCGGCGAACCCGTCGAGGCCGCCCCCGTCCGCCGGGGCCTGACCCGCGTCGAGGCGCACGCGCCCGGCTGTGACGCCGGCGCCCTGCGTGTGCTGCTCGTCGCCGACCTGCTCGTACGCGCCCTGGAACTCGGCGGCACCCCCGTGTGGGCGCTGCTGAACGCCGAGCGGCAGCGGGCCGAGCTGCGCGCCGGCGCCGCCGCGCTCGGCATCCGGCCGCTGGAGGACAGCCACGACACGACGACCGGACTCGGCGAGGCCCAGATCGTGCACGTCGCCCAGGACCCGGCCGCGGCCCCGGACGGGGTGCTGGTCACGGTGGGGCCTGTGGTGGCTTCACCCTGGGCGTCGACGGCACCGGGGGATCGGGATGGCGTGGTCGGCCGTGGTGGGCCGGTGCCGGGGGATCCCGGTGGGGTGGCCGGGCCCGGTGGGTCGGTTCCAGGGGCTTGGGGTGGTGGGGTCGACCCCGCCGCCGTACGCCTGGCGCTCCTCTCCGTGCCGCGCGGCGCCCCGGTCCGGCTGGACGACGCCTCCCTCGGCGCGGCCGGTGAGACCCTGGCCCGCTGGCGGCGGGCCGTCGCCGACTGGGCGCGCCGCCCGTCCCGGCCGATCCCCGACGACGTGCGCGCCCGGCTCCGCGCCGCCTGGGAGGAGGATCTCGACATCCCCGCCGTCCTGGGTGTCCTGCGCGGCGCGGAGGACGCTGCGCCCGACGAGCTGCCCGAGGGTGCCCGCTTCGAGACGTTCGTCTACGCCGACCGCCTGCTCGGCCTCGACCTCGCCCGCGACCTGGGGGCGCCGGCGTGACCGCCCGCGCGGGCACGGGGCCGCTGCGCCGCCTGGTCGTGCTGCGGCACGCCAAGTCCGCCCGGCCGGAGGACGTGGAGGACCATGAGCGGCCCCTCGCGCGCCGCGGCAGGCGCGACGCCCCCGCGGCCGGGCGCGCGCTCGCCGCGGCCGACCGGCTGCCGGACCTCGCCGTGTGCTCCACCGCGGTCCGCGCCCGCCGGACCTGGGAGCTGGCCTCCGCCGAGTGGGGCACCCCACCGCCCGTGCGCTACGACCCCCGCCTGTACGGCGCCGACGCGCCCACCCTGCTCGACGTGGCCCGCGAGACGCCGCCCGAGACCGGCACCCTGCTGCTGGTCGGCCACAACCCCGGCCTCGCCGACCTCGTCCTCGCCCTGGCCGGCCATGCCCTCGACGACACCCTCGACCGCGTCCGCGCCAAGTTCCCCACGTCGGCGATCGCCGTCCTCACCTGGTACGGCCCCACCTGGTCCGCACTGCATCCGGGCGCCGCCCTCCTGACGGCGGTGGAGGTACCGAGGGGCAGGAAGCACTAGCGGGCGCGGACGTCCATCGAGCGGCGGGCGTCCATAAGGAGCCCCGCGCCCGGTGACTAGGCTGGCCGGATGCAGGACGAGTACCGCACGATCGCCCGCGCCGGCGTGCACGAGACCGAGGTCAACCGCTCCCGCTTCCTGTGCGCCCTCGCGCCGGCGGCCAGTGAGCAGGAGGCGCAGGAGTTCATCGCCGCGGTGCGCAAGGAGCACGCCGACGCCACGCACAACTGCTGGGCGTACGTCATCGGCGCCGACGCCGCCGTGCAGAAGGCCAGCGACGACGGCGAACCCGGCGGCACCGCGGGCGTGCCGATGCTCCAGATGCTGCTGCGCCGCGACATGCGGTACGTCGTCGCCGTCGTCACCCGCTACTACGGCGGCGTCAAGCTCGGCGCCGGCGGCCTGATCCGCGCGTACGGCGGTGCCGTCGGCGAGGCGCTCGACGCGCTCGGCACGCTCACCCGACGCCGGTACCGGCTCGCCACGGTCACCGTCGACCACCAGCGCGCGGGCAAGGTGCAGAACGACCTGCGGGCCACCGGACGCGAGGTGCGGGACGTGCGCTACGGCGAGGCCGTCACCCTGGAGATCGCGCTGCCCGACGCCGACGTGGACGCCTTCCGCGCCTGGCTCGCCGACGCCACGGCGGGCACGGCCGCGTTCGAGCTGGGCGGCGAGGCGTACGGAGACGCCTGAGAACAAGGGCAGTTCGGGCAATTCGGGCGTAATGTCCCGGTGTGGGGCCTGGGGTGACGGGGCGATACGGGAGTAACCACCCGTGATGTCAGACCCGGCCGTTAGTCTCGGGGATCATGCGACTGCTGCACACCTCCGACTGGCATCTCGGCCGGGCCTTCCACCGGGCGCCGATGCTCGACGCCCAGTCCGGGTTCGTCGACCACCTCGTCACGACCGTGCGCGAGCGCGGCGTCGACGCGGTGGTGGTCTCGGGGGACGTGTACGACCGCGCGGTGCCCCCGCTCTCCGCGGTCGAGCTGTTCGACGACGCCCTGCACCGGCTCGCCGCGCTCGGCGTGCCCACGGTCATGATCTCCGGCAACCACGACTCGGCCCGCCGCCTCGGCGTCGGCGCCGGACTCATCGGGCGGGCCGGCATCCACCTGCGGACCGACCCGGCCGCCTGCGGCACCCCGGTGGTGCTCCAGGACTCCTTCGGCGACGTGGCCTTCTACGGACTGCCGTATCTCGAACCGGCCCTGGTGAAGGACGAGTTCGGAGTGGACAAGGCTGGTCACGAGGCGGTGCTCGCAGCCGCCATGGAGCGGGTGCGCGCCGACCTCGCCGGCCGTGCCGCCGGCACCCGCTCCGTCGTGCTGGCGCACGCCTTCGTCACCGGCGGCCGGCCCAGCGACAGCGAGCGGGACATCACCGTCGGCGGTGTGGCCTCCGTCCCGGCCGGCGTCTTCGACGGCGTCGACTACACCGCCCTCGGCCATCTGCACGGCTGCCAGACCATCACCGACCGCGTCCGCTACTCCGGCTCCCCGCTGCCGTACTCCTTCTCCGAGGCCGGCCACCGCAAGACCATGTGGCTGGTCGACCTCGGCGCCGACGGCTCGCTCACCGCGGAGCGCGTCGACTGCCCCGTGCCCCGCCCGCTCGCCCGACTGCGCGGCACCCTGGAGGACCTGCTCGCCGACCCCGCCCTCGCCGAGCACGAGGAGGCCTGGGTCGAGGCCACCCTCACCGACCCGGTCCGCCCCGCCGACCCCATGGCGCGGCTCACCGAACGCTTCCCGCACACCCTCAGCCTCGTTTTCGACCCCGACCGCGCCCCGGACGACCCCGGCGTCTCCTACGCGCGGCGCCTGGCCGGCCGCAGCGACCAGCAGATCGCGGAGGACTTCGTGGCGCACGTGCGCGGCGCCGGACCCGACTCCCACGAGCAGGCCGTCCTGCGCGACGCCTTCGACGCGGTCCGCGCCGACGACGCCGTACGGGAGGTGGCCCGGTGAAGGGGCTCGACCTGCGGCATCCGCCGCGGACCACCCGGCCGACGGCGGCGCGGAGCACCCGGCCGCAGCCGACGGCGGCCACCCGGCGGACGCCGGCGCGGAGCACCCGGCCGCAGCCCACTCGGCAGCAGCCCACCCGGACCCCCCGGCCGACGGTGGCGCGTACCCCCCGGCCCGAGGGAGTCGCCGCATGAGGCTGCACCGGCTCGACATCACCGCCTTCGGGCCCTTCGGCGCCACCCAGAGCGTCGACTTCGACGCGCTGTCCGCCGCCGGGCTGTTCCTGCTGCACGGCCCGACCGGCGCGGGCAAGACCTCCGTCCTCGACGCCGTGTGCTACGCGCTGTACGGCTCGGTGCCCGGCGCCCGCCAGAGCGCCCAGGGCATGACCCTGCGCAGTGACCACGCCGCGCCCGGCACCCGTACCGAGGTCACCCTCGACCTCACCGTCGCCGGCCGCCGTCTGGAGATCACCCGGCAGCCCCCGTGGGAGCGGCCCAAGCTGCGCGGCAAGGGCATGACCACCGACAAGGCCCAGTCCTGGCTGCGCGAGTACGACGCCGCGGCCGGCACCTGGAAGGACCTCAGCCGCTCCCACCAGGAGATCGGCGAGGAGATCACCCAGCTGCTCGGCATGAGCCGCGAGCAGTTCTGCCAGGTCGTCCTGCTGCCCCAGGGGGACTTCGCGCGCTTCCTGCGCGCCGACGCCGAGGCCCGCGGCCGGCTGCTCGGCCGCCTCTTCGACACCCAGCGCTTCGCCGACGTCGAGAAGCGGCTCGCCGAACGCCGCCGCACCACCGAGGCGCAGGCCCGCGACGGCGACGCCGCCCTCCTCGCCGACGCCCACCGCATGCAGCAGGCCGCCGGGGACGCCATGGAGCTGCCCGAGCTGTCCCCCGGCGAGCCGGGCCTGGCCGAGACCGTCCTCGGCGCCGCCGCCGTCGCCCGCGCCACCGCCCGCGAGCAGCTCACCGTCGCCCACTGCCGGCTCGCCGCCGCCGAGTCCGCCCAGGCCGCCGCCGACCGTGCCCTCGCCGACGCCCGCGAACTGGCCCGGCTGCAACGCCGGTTCACCGAGGCGCAGGAGCGGGCCCGGCGCCTGGAGGAGGACGCCGACACGCACCGCGCGGCGCAGGCCCGCATGGACCGGGCCCGCAAGGCGGAGGCCGTGGCCCCCGCGCTGGAGCTGCGCGACGCCGCCGAGGCCGAGCACCGGCGGGCCGCCGCCGCGGAGGCCCGCGCCCGGACCCTGCTGCCGCAGAACCTCGCCGACGCCGGCGCGGCCGGTCTCGCCGCCGCCGCCCGCCGCGCCGCCGAGGAGCTGGGCGGCCTGGAGTCCGCCCGCCGCGCCGAGCAGCGCCTGTCCGACCTGCTCGACGAGCGGGCCGGGCTGGACCGTCAGGAGCGCGCCGACGACGACGTCCTCGCCGAGGCCGAGAGCTGGCTCGACGGGTGGGACGACAGGCGCGCCGCGCTGCAGGCCCGCATCGACACCGCGCAGGAGGCGGCGACCCGCGCCGAACAGCTCGCCGGGCGCCGCGAACCCGCCCAGCAGCGGCTGCGCGCGGCGCGCCTGCGCGACCGCCTGACCGGCGAGGCCGACGGCGCCGCCGCCGAGGAGCGGGCCGCCCGCACCCGGATGCTCGAAGCCAAGGCCCACTGGCTCGACGTACGGGAACGCCGGCTGAACGGCATCGCCGCCGAACTCGCCGCCCGCCTCACCGACGGCGAACCCTGCGCGGTGTGCGGCGCCACCGAGCATCCCGCCCCCGCCCGCAAGGACGCTGGCCACGTCGACCGCGCGGCCGAGGAACAGGCCCTCACCGCCTACCAGGAGGCCGAGGAGGCCCACACCGCACGGGAGCGGCGGCTGGGCGCCGTACGCGAGGAGCTGGCCGCCGCCACCGCCGAGGCCGGCGACACCCCCACCGCGCAGCTCACCCGCGAGGCCGACGAGCTGGAGCGGCAGTACGCCGAGGCGCGGCGCGCCGCCTCCGCCCTGCACGCCGCGCACGAGGAACTGCGCCGCGCCGAGCAGGAGCACGAGCGGCGCACCGCCGCCCGGCAGCAGGCCCAGCTCCGGGCCGCGTCCCGGGCGGCCCGCCGCGACACCCTCGACCGTGAACGGGCGGCGCTGGAGGGGGAGTTGGCGCAGGCCCGGGGCGGCGCCGCCAGCGTCGCGGCACGGGCCGCGGACCTCCAGCGGCAGGCCGCTCGGTTCACCGACGCGGCCGACGCGGCCCGGCTGGCCGAGGACACCGCGCAGCGCCTGAAGGACGCCGACGCGCGTCTCGCCGACGCCGCGTTCCGCGCCGGGTTCGACACCCCGCAGGCCGCGGCCGACGCCCTCCTCGACGACGCCGGCCACCGCGAGCTGCAACGCCGGCTGGACGCCCGGCACACCGAGGAGGCCGCCGTCCGCGCGATCCTCGCCGAGGCCGACACCGCGAGCGCCGCCCGGCGCCCCCCGGCCGCACTCGCCGACGCGGAGGAGGCCGCCTCCGCCGCCGCCCGGCGGCTGCGCGAGGCCGCCTCCGCGCGCGACGCCGCAGCCCGCCGCTGCGCGGAACTGGACCGGCTGTCCGAGCGGGCCACCGCGTCCGTGCGCCGCCTCGCCCCGCTGCGCGAGGAGTACGACCGCGTGGCCCGGCTCGCCGCCCTCACCGCGGGCACCTCCGCCGACAACGAGCGCCGGATGCGCCTGGAGTCGTATGTGCTGGCGGCCCGCCTTGAGCAGGTCGCCGCCGCCGCGACCGCGCGCCTGCAGCGCATGTCCTCCGGCCGCTACACCCTCGTCCACTCCGACGACCGCACCGGCCGCGGCCGCAGCGGACTCGGCCTGCACGTGGTGGACGCCTGGACCGGGCGCGAGCGCGACACGGCCACGCTGTCCGGCGGCGAGACCTTCTTCGCCTCGCTCGCCCTCGCTCTCGGCCTCGCCGACGTGGTCACCGACGAGGCGGGCGGGGTCCGCCTGGACACCCTCTTCATCGACGAGGGCTTCGGCAGCCTCGACGACCAGACCCTCGACGAGGTCCTCGACGTCCTGGACTCTCTGCGCGAACGGGACCGCAGCGTGGGCATCGTCAGCCACGTCCCGGACCTACGGCGCCGTATCCACGCCCAGCTGGAGGTGGTCAAGGGCAGATCCGGTTCCGTGCTGCGGCAGCGCGGTCACTGACTCAGCGGGCGGCGCGGCAGCGGCGAGGAGTACACGATGCTCGTGGTGACCGACCCGAGCGCGCCGATCTTCCCCGACACCTCCTCCAGGTGGCGCATGGAGCGGGCGGCGACCTTGATGACGAAGCAGTCGTCGCCCGTGACGTGGTGCGCCTCCAGGATCTCGGGCGTCACCGCGACCAGGTCGTGGAAGGGCTTGTAGTTGCCGGTCGGGTACCTGAGCCGCACGAACGCCAGGATCGGCAGGCCGAGCCGCTCCGGGTCGACGACGGCGGCATAGCCCTGGATGACGCCGGCCTCCTCCAGCCGCCGGACCCGTTCGGTGACGGCACTGGGAGACATGGACACGGCCCGGGCCAGCTCGGCGAAGCTGGCCCGGCCCTCCCGCTGGAGGACGTCGAGGATGCGCCAGTCGGTGGCGTCCGGGGAAAACACGGTCATCCCCGAGGGATAGCAGGGGAATCCCCGGCGGATCAAGGTCCAGCCCGTGGAACGCCCCTTCAAGGAGATGATCAAGGACCGTAGATTTTCGGTCATCGGATCACCGCCCACGAAAGGCACCGGACGATGACCACCACCACGACCGCCGCCAACCCCGTCCTGCGCGTCGCCCCCGCCGCCCCGGCCGAGGCCGCCGCCTACTTCCGCGCCTCGCTGGTCTTCCACGCCGACGTCTCCGACGTGGCCGCCGCGCTCGCCGCCGACGGCGACCCCGGTTTCGTCGTCCTCGACTCCCGCTCCACCGAGGCCTGGGACCAAGGGCACGTCCCCGGCGCGGTCCACCTGCCGACCGCGCTCATCCCGGAGCAGGCCGAGCAGCTCCTCGACAAGAACGTGCCGGTGGTGACGTACTGCTGGGGCCCCGGCTGCAACGGCGCTACCCGCGCCGCGCTCGCCCTCGCCGAACTCGGCTACCAGGTCAAGGAGATGCTGGGCGGCTTCGAGTACTGGGCGCGCGAGGGCTTCGAGTTCGAGACCTGGCAGGGCCGCGAGCGGCGCGACGCCGACCCGCTCACGGCCCCGGTCGACGGGGACGACTGCGGCTGCTGAACCCCGCCGGGGCGGGGCCGGCCCGGGCACCGGCCCCGCCCCGCCGTCACAGCGCGGACAGCTCCGCGACCAGGTCGTCCAGGCCCAGCGAGCCCTGCGACAGGGCCGCCATGTGCCAGGCCTTCAGGTCGAAGGCGTCGCCGTGCCGCTCGCGGGCCTTCTCGCGGCCCAGCAGCCAGGCCCGCTCGCCGAGCTTGTAGCCGATGGCCTGCCCCGGCATCGTCAGATAGCGGATCAGCTCGCTCTCCACGTGGTCCGCCGGCAGGCTGCTGTGCCGGCCGAAGAACTCCTGCGCCAGATCCACCGTCCACCGCTCACCGGGGTGGAAGGGCGAGTCGGCCGGGATCTCCAGCTCCAGGTGCATGCCGATGTCGACGATGACCCGCACCGCCCGCATCATCTGCGCGTCGAGATAGCCGAGCCGCTGCTCGGCGTCGGTGAGGAAGCCCAGCTCGTCCATGAGGCGCTCCGCGTACAGCGCCCAGCCCTCGACGTTGGCGCTGACCCCGCCGACGGTGGCCTGGTAGCGGGAGAGGGTCGCGGCGACGTACGCCCACTGCGCCAGCTGGAGGTGGTGGCCGGGCACGCCCTCGTGGTACCAGGTGGACACCAGCTCGTACACCGGGAAGCGGGTGCGGCCCATGGCCGGCAGCCAGGTGCGGCCCGGCCGGGAGAAGTCCTCCGTCGGGGCCGTGTAGTAGGGCGCCGCCGCACCGCCGGGCGGGGCGATGCAGGACTCCACGCGCTTGACCGGCTCGGCCAGGTCGAAGTGCGTGCCGTCCAGCTTCCGGATCGCCTCGTCCATCAGCCCCTGGAGCCAGGCCCGGGCCTCCTCGACGCCCTCGATGTGCCGGCCGTGCTCGTCGAGGTGCGCGAGCGCCGCCCACGGCGACTCGGCGCCGGGCAGGATCTTCTCGGCCTCCCGCTCCATCTCGGCGCGCAGCCGGTGGTACTCGGCCCAGCCGTACGCGTACGCCTCGTCCAGGTCCAGGTCGGCGCCGGTGAAGTAGCGGGCGAGGCGCCCGTAGCGCTCCCGGCCCACGCTGTCGGGGGCGCCCTCGACGGCCGGGGCGTACACGTCGCGCATCCAGTCCCGCAGCTCCACCACGGCCGCGGTGGCCGCGCGCGCCGCCTCGTCCAGTTCGGCGCGCAGCGCCTCGGGGCCGGCGGCGGCGAAGTCCTCGAACCAGCCGCGCCCCTCGCCGGTGTCCGCCCACTCGGTGAGCTGCCCGACGAACGTGGCCGTCGGCCGGGGAGCGCCGTACAGCTTGCGCTCCAGGCCGAGCGCGAGGGACTCCCGGTAGCCCGCGAAGGCGGCGGGCACGGCGCGCAGCCGCTCGGCGATCGCCGCCCAGTCCTCCTCCGTCTCCTGCGGGGTGATGGTGAACACCTCGCGGATCTGGTGCGGCGCGGTGTGCAGGTTGCCGACCGCGCGCAAAAGCTCGTCGGCCTCGTGCACGGCGAGTTCCGCGGTCAGCCGCTCCCGCAGCAGCCGTGCGCACCGGCGTTCGGCGTCACTGTCCCCGCCGGGCCGGCGCTCCGCCTCCGCCAGCTTCGCCAGCGTCACCCGCGCCAGCTCCGCCAGCGCCTCGTGTCCCGCCGGTGAGGTGTCGGGCAGCCTGCTCGAACTCTCCGCGACACCCAGGTAGGTGCCGGTGATCGGGTCCAGGGCGATGAGCTCGTCGACGTAGGCGTCGGCGACCTCGCGGGGCAGCGGGATCTTGGTCTCTGACATGCCGACCATCCTCCACCGACGGGCCGCCGCACGTCACGCGGATTGAGCGGCCCGACCGGGCGGGAGCGGCGGTCACAGGGACGGATCGGCCCCGTCGCGGGCGGCGGTCACACGGACGGGGCCGGCCCCGGCGGGAGCAGCGGCCCGCAGTCCCACTGCTGGAAGATCAACCGCGTCTCCACGCGGGCGACTTCGCGGCGCGCGGTGAACTCGTCGAGCACCAGCCGCTGCAGGTCGGCCATGTCGGCCACGGCGACATGCACCAGGTAGTCGTCGGGGCCGGTCAGGTGGAAGACGGTCAGCGCCTCCGGCAGCGCGCGGATCCGCTCCACGAACGGCCCCACCAGCTCCCGCCGGTGCGGGCGCACCTGCACCGACAGCAGCGCCTGCAGCCCGCGCCCCAGCTTGGCCGGATCGAGGCGCAGCTTGTGACCGAGGATCACCCCGCTGCGGCGCAGCCGCGTCACCCGGTCAAGACACGTCGACGGGGCGACCCCGACCTGCGCGGCGAGGTCCCGGTAGGTGGTCCGGGCGTCGTTCTGCAGCAGCCTGAGCAGATGGAGATCCACCGGATCCAGTACGACTGATTCGGCCATGCGGCGAACGTAGCACGGGATTCCGACCCCGGACCCCGGTCGGTGTTCACTCTTCCGCTCACGGGCCGCGTCCCGTCGACACCCCGCAACGACGCAAGTGGAGACGCCTGTGGACACCCACCGCACCGCCACCAGAGCGCTGGCCACCGAGGCCGTGCACGCCGGCCGCGACGATCTCGCGCGCCAGGGCCTGCACGCGCCGCCCATCGACCTGTCCACCACCTACCCGTCCTACGACAGCCGGGCCGAGGCCGCCCGGATCGACGCCTTCGCCGCCACGGGCGCCGAGCTGGAGGGGCCGCCGGTCTACGCCCGGCTCGGCAACCCGACCGTCGCCCGCTTCGAGACCGCGCTGGCCCGGCTGGAGGGCACCGAGGCCGCGGTCGCGTTCGCCAGCGGCATGGCGGCCCTGAGCGCCGTCCTGCTGGCCCGCGCCTCGATGGGGCTGCGGCACGTGGTCGCCGTACGGCCGCTGTACGGCTGCAGCGACCATCTGCTGACCGCCGGCGTGCTCGGCTCGGAGGTCACCTGGACCGACCCGGCCGGCATCGCGGACGCGCTGCGCGCCGACACCGGGCTGGTCATGGTGGAGTCGCCGGCCAACCCGACGCTGGCCGAGGTGGACCTGAGGGCCGTCGCGCACGCCTGTGGCAGCGTCCCGCTGCTCGCCGACAACACCTTCGCCACGCCGGTGCTCCAGCGGCCCGCCGAGCAGGGGGCGCGGCTGGTGCTGCACAGCGCGACCAAGTACCTCGGCGGACACGGGGACGTGATGGCCGGCGTGGTCGCCTGCGACGAGGAGTTCGCCGGGCGGCTGCGGCAGGTGCGGTTCGCCACCGGCGGGGTGCTGCACCCGCTCGCCGGGTACCTGCTGCTGCGCGGTCTGTCGACGCTGCCGGTGCGGGTGCGGGCCGCCTCGGCGACCGCCGCCGAGCTGGCTGGCCGGCTCGCGGCCGATCCGCGGGTGGCGGGCGTCCACTATCCGCGCATCGGCGGCGCGATGGTCGCCTTCGAGACGCACGGCGACCCGCACGCCGTCATCTCCGGCGTCCGCCTGATCACCCCGGCGGTCAGCCTCGGCAGCGTCGACACGCTCATCCAGCACCCGGCCTCCATCAGCCACCGCATCGTCGACGCCGACGACCGCCGCGGCGCGGGCGTGAGCGACCGTCTGCTGCGGATGTCGGTGGGCCTGGAGGACGTCGAGGACCTGTGGGCCGACCTGGACCAGGCGCTCGCGGGGGCGCAGGTCCCGGCCGAGGCGGCCTCCGCCGCCCGCTGAGCGGCGGCATGCTCGCGGCCCGGCAGGTCACCTGCCGGGCCGCACGTCGTCCCCCGCCTGTCGGTCGGTCCTGGGTTCAGTCCTGGGCGATGTGCTCGCCGTACGGCAGCCGCCGGACCGCCGGTGCCGCTTCCAGGCGGGCGGTGATCACCAGGGTGCCCTCCTCGACCTGGTAGTCGAGGGGCAGGCCGAGGCCGCGCATCGCGGCGACCATGCCGGTGTTGGAGGCCTGCGTCACCGCGTAGACGCTCTCGCAGCCCGCCTCGACCGCCATCGCCACCAGCCGGGTGAGGAGTTCGCCGCCGATGCCGCGCCGCTGCCAGTCGTCCTCGATCAGCAGCGCGACCTCGGTCTCGTCGCCGTCCCACAGCAGATGGCCGAGCCCGACGATCCGGCCCGAGGCGGTCTGCACCGCGAGGGTGCGTCCGAAGCGCGGGCTGAGCAGGTGGGTGAGGTAGCGGTCGGCGTCCGAGACGGGGCCGTGGTAGCGCATCGACAGGGTGCGCGCCGAGCACCGCTCGTGCATCGCCTTCGCGGCCTCCAGGTCACCCGGGTCGGCCCGCCGTACGGTGATGGCGTTGCCCTCGGGCAGGGTCAGCACGTCCTGCCCGACGGGGACCCGCGGCCCGAGCCGGGCGTCCAGCTCCACCAGGGCCCGCGCCCGCGCGAACTCGGTCGGCGTGAACGGCAGATACGGCCGCTCCACGGTGAGGACGCCGCCCTCCGGCCCGCGCAGCCGCATCACGGTGTCCTCCAGCACGCCCTCGACGGGGACGGCCTGCGCGCCGTGCCCCTCGCGGGCCAGGGTCGCGGGAGACTGCCGGATCGTGCAGCGGCCCAGCAACTGCCTGAGCGCGAGAGGCAGTTCGGCCGCATCCAGCGCGGTGCGGGTGGCCAGGCCCAGCAGCCGGGTCGGCGCGTCCACCAGGTCGTGGGCGTCGGCGCGCTCGATCCAGGTGCCGGTGCCGCCGGCCGCCGCCACCGCCCGGGTGAGGTCGGCCGCCGCCAGGTCGCCCGGGGCGCGCAGCAGGAACTCGTCGACGGTGGTCTCGCCCAGCGGGTGCGTCTGCAGGCTGAGGATGTCCACGCGGCGGTCGGCGAGGGCCGTGCACAGCGCCGCCAGCGAACCGGGCTCGTCCCGTACGGTCGTCCGCATCCGCCACAGTACGCTCGGCCCGGCGTCGGGCTGCCCGTCGGGCCCGGCCGGCTGCGCTGCGGGCAGCGGCCGGGCGCCGGTATCGCTCGTGGGCGGTGCGTGGCCGTGGCGCCGTGCCCACCAGGTGTGGAAGGCGGCCGTGGCGACCAGCACGACGGCCGAGATCAGCAGCAGGGCGGGCCCGTCGGGGCCGTGCCCGATCAGGTTCGCGACCGCGTCGGCCACCGCCACGGCCGTGAACAGGGCGGCGAGTTCGACGACATCGCGCCGCCAGTGGTGCACCGGGCGGCCGTTCTTCGCCCGCCTCAGGCGAGTCATGTCCGTTTTCATGCAGCCACTGTGAAGGAACGGTGTTGCGTGATCACGAACGCCTTGTGACCGACGGGTAAAGGATCCTTATGACCGGTTCCTCACCTTCGTTGCGGTCAGGTAACGCCGCTGGTGAGGGCTTCCGGCCGCGCACCGGGGGATGACGCCGGTGCGCGGCACGCGACCGAGGGTACGGGAACCGGGCCGCCGCGGACCCGCTACTGGCCGACCCGGCCCGGCTGGAGCACCTTCGTGAAGAGCACCGTGCCGTCCTGCTCGCGCAGCCGCACCGTCATCTCGCCGCTGTCGCCGTCGATGTCGACCTCGCCGAAGAACTGGTAGCCCTCGGCCGGGGAGACGTTGGCCCGCGTCGGCGCCTTCACGAACACCCGGTCCGGCCCGAACGTGCCGTCCAGCGCGCTCGCCGGGAACGCGCCCGCGTTCAGCGGACCGGAGACGAACTCCCAGAACGGCGCGAAGTCCTTGAACGCCGCCCGCGCGGGGTCGTAGTGCTGCGCGGAGGTGTGGTGCACATCGGCCGTCAGCCACACCGTCCCGGTGATCCCGCGGTGCTTGACGAACCGCAGCAGCTCCGCGATCTGCAGCTCCCGGCCGAGCGGCGCGCCCGGGTCGCCCTGCGCGACGGCCTCGAAGTTCGGCCTGCCCTCGACGCCGTCCGGCACGACCAGCCCGAGCGGCATGTCCGAGGCGATCACCTTCCACACCGCCCGCGACCGGCTCAGCTCACGCTTGAGCCACTCCAGCTGCTCGCGGCCGAGGATGCCCTGCGGGTCGGTGGTCTGGTCGTCGGGCGAGTTGGCGTTGCGGTAGGTGCGCATGTCGAGCACGAACACGTCGAGCAGCGGCCCGTGGTGGACGACCCGGTAGATGCGGCCGTCCGGGCGGCCGGAGAGCGTGGACACCGGGAAGTACTCGGCGAACGCCCGCCGGGCGCGCGCCGCGAGGTCGTCCAGGCGGGTGCCGGCCGGGTAGGCGGTGCCGGTGTCGATCACCTCGCCCGGGTACCAGTTGTTGCGCACCTCGTGGTCGTCCCACTGGACGATCGACGGCACCTGCGCGTTGAACCGGCGCAGCGCCCGGTCCAGCAGGTTGTAGCGGAAGTTGCCGCGGTAGTCGGCGAGGCTGACCGCGACGTGCGCCTTCTCCTCGGTGGTGACGCTGCGGTACAGGCTCCCATCGGGGAGCGCGGCGGTGGCCGGGATGGGGCCGTCCGCGTAGATGTTGTCGCCGCTGCACAGGAAGAAGTCCGGGTCCAGTTTGGCCATCGCGTCGAAGATGCGGTAGCCGCCGATCGACTCGTTGATGCCCCAGCCCTGCCCGGCCAGGTCACCGGACCACACGAACCGCACGCCCTGCCGCCGCCGGACGGGCGCGGTGCGGAAGGTCCCGGTCACCGGCTCGCCGGTACGGCGCGGGTCGTCGGGGTCGGCGAGCAGCACCCGGTAGTGGATCTGCTCGCCCGGCGGCAGCCCGCGCAGCCGGGTCGTACCGGTGAAGTCGGTGTCCGGGCCGAGTAGCGGGCCGAGCCGGCGGCGGGGGTTGCGGAACGACTCGGTGGCGGACGTCTCGACCACCATCCGGGCCGGCCGGTCCGACCGCACCCAGACCAGCCCGGAGTCGGCGGTCACGTCCCCGGCCTGCACCCCCCAGCCCGCCTCGGGCCGCCCGGACAGCGCGAACGCCGGTGCCGCGCCGAGGCCGGCGGGCAGGGTGAGGGCCGCCGACGCGGCCAGCGAGCCGCGCAGCACGCTGCGGCGGCCGGGAAGCGGACGGTGTGACATGAAAGGGCCCTCCAGGGACGGGATTCGGCCGATGTGCAGAGCCACACCTACTGGTGCGCCACGGCGCACACGGAAACCACAGGTGAACAACTCCCTGACGGCACACGGGAGCAGACGTCCCGCCCGTCCCTTTCATCCCGATGGCGTCGGTACGTCACCCCGTCCGGGGGCCACCCGATCCGATACCGGCGGCTGACTGACGCCCTGTCAGCGGCTGCCGTCCAGGATCACCCGGGCGACGAGGGCCGGGTCGTCGTTCATCGGGCAGTGCCCGCAGCCCGGCAGCCGTACCAGGCGGGCCCGCGGCATCAGCTGCTTGGCGCGCACGCCCTGGCGGCGCAGCAGCAGCCGGTCCTGGGTGCCCCAGGCCACGGTGACGGGCAGCCCCGCGAGGTCGTCGGTGAAGCGGGCCGTCGTACCAGCCCGCAGCGTCGGCGCGAACCCGGCGGCCTCGGCGAGCGCCCGGGTCTCGGCGACCACGGCCTCGGGGGAGCGGCGGGCGGGACGGGCGTAGATGGTGCTCGTCAGGGCGGTCCGGCCGGCCGCCGACCGGGACAGCTGCTCCACCAGCGGCAGCGGCAGCCGTCGCGCGATGTGCCGCATCGCCAGCAGCACCCCGAACGCGTAGCGCCGTTCGGCCTCCGACCAGAAACCGGCGGGGGAGAGCGCGGTGACCGACCGCACCAGGCGGGCGCGCCCCAGCTCCAGGGCGATCAGGCCGCCGAGCGAGTTCCCGGCCACGTGCGGCCGGTCCAGCTCCAGCGCCGCGCAGAACGCCCCGAAGACCGCGGTCGTCGTGGGCAGGTCGTAGGCGAGGCCGTCCGGCAGGGCCGGGGAGATGCCGAAGCCCGGCAGGTCCACGGCGATCACATCGCGGTCGGCGGCGAGGATGTCCGTCACCGGGTCCCAGGCCTGCCGGTGGTGGCCTATCCCGTGCAGCAGGAGCAGCGGTTCGCCGCGCCCGCGCCGCGTGTAGGAGACGGTGACGGCCTGCGGGCCGTGCGCGGAGGGGACCTTGAAGGAGACGGTGGCGGACATGGCGGTGCTCCTCGGGGCTCGCTGACAGGCGCTGGCGGGTCCGGTGGACGGGCGCTCACGGGTCCGACGGACGCCGTAGACAGCTTGTCAGCAATTGCTACCGGCCGGTAGCCCCTGGAGTCCTCTCCGCCGTGCCACCTCAACGCGCCCGGCGCAGCTCCAGGTTGAAGTCCGCGTGCCCGAACGCGCGGAAAAGGGACAGCCACAGCGGCAGCCACATCTCCACCGCCCGCGCCTCCCGGATCCCGCCCAGGTCCAGCACCCGCCCGGCCGGCCAGCCGAACTCGCCGAGCAGCGCCGTCACCTGCGCCTTGGCCTCCGCGTCCTCCCCGCACACGAACAGCACGTGCTCGCCCGGCACCCGCCCCGGGTCCACCATCACCTGACAGTTCACCGTGTTCAGGGTCTTCACCACGCGCGCGTGCGGGAACGCCCGCTGGATCTGCTCGGCCACGCTGTCCGACTCGACGGGGGACAGGCGTGCCTGCCCTTCCTCGAACGCCAGCGGGTTCGAGACGTCGATCAGCACCTTCCCGTCCAGGTGCTGCGCACCGGCCGCCTCCAGGGCGGACAGCGCCACCCGCCCGCCCACCGCGTTCACGACCACCTCGGCCGCCGCCGCGGCCTCCGCGAAGGTCCCGGCCGCCGCCCGGCCCCCCGCCTGCCGCGCCCAGTCCAGGGCGACGGGGTTGTCCTTGGTACGCGAGCCCAGCGTCACCTCGTGGCCCAGCGCGACCAGCCGGCCCCCGAGGGTGCGGCCCACCTCGCCCGTGCCCAGAACCGCGTACCGCATGGTGCCTCCCGTCGCCGTGACCGCCGGCGCCCGGCCGTCACGGTCATTCTGCTCCGGAAGCCGGGGGTCCGCCCCGACAGGCCCGTCCCATGACGGGAGCTTTGCCGTGAGGTCATCCGTGCGGCCCTGTACGAACGCCCTGTGAACGCTGTACGGCGGTGCTCCCGTGCGCCCTCCGAGCGACGGAGGATTGGTCTTGACCAAGGGTGGGGGCCGCCCTATGGTCGCAGACAAGTGCAACAACCTTTAATAAACAAGGGCGCGAAAACGCCGCCGGATTCCAGGCGATTGCGGAGGACAGGGTGGGGACCACGCAGCTGGAAACGGTGCCGGAACCAAAGTACTGGCACCTGAAGACCGTGCTCAGTGAGGCATTGGACTCCGAGTTCGCGGTGGGTGAGATCCTGCCCAACGAACGCGAGCTCGCGGCCCGTTTCGGCGTCGCCCGCGCCACGCTCCGCCAGGCCCTGGAGCAGCTCGAACTGGAGGGCCGCCTCCAGCGCCGCCGCGGCGTCGGCACGACCGTCGCGCCGCCCCGCGTGGGCGTCGCCGTCGGCACGGAGCAGCAGACCTGGCCCGGCGTGAACGGCGACGACTGGCAGCTCGTCGACTGCGCCCTCGCGGTGCCGCCGGCGGCCGTCGCCGACGCGCTCGCGACCGGCCGCGACGAAGAGGTGCACATCGTGCGCCGCACCCGCATGTCGCACGGCCAGGCCGTCGCCGCCGAACTGCTGCACGTCCCGCAGGCCTCGGTGCCCGAGCTGTCCGGCATCGACGCACCCTCCGGTCCGGCACGCGCGCGTGCCGTGCTGCGCGAGCTGCAGCGTCTGGAGCTGGACGGCCAGGACCGGGCCGTGGAGCTGGGGTCCGCGCGGGCCGACGACGCCAAGGCGCTGGACCGGCTGCCGGGTGCGCCCGTCCTCCTCGTCACGACCCGCTTCTTCGCCGAGGGCCGCACCGCCGCGCTCTCCGTGGCCACCTACCGCGCCGACACCTGCCGGCTGACGTTCGGCGGCGGCGTGGAGATCCACCACGGACCGGAGACCCAGGCGTCCTGACGGCGAGCGAACCGCCCCGCACGGGACCCGACCGGCCCGCCCCCGGAACTCCGCCGGGGCGGGCCGGTCACCTGCGCGCGGTCACCGTGCCCTCCACCGCGAACAGCTGCTCCTCCACGTGGTCCAGGGCCAGCCGCAGCGCGCCCATCGACACGGCCGCCTCGCCGAGCAGCGACAGCGCGACCTTCGGCACCCGCAGGCAGTAGCGCTCCAGTTCCCGCCGCAGCGGCTCCAGTACGCCGTCCAGACCCGCCGCCCAGCCCCCGACGACGACCAGCTCGGGATCGAGGGCCAGCACCAGCGCGGCCACGTCGTGCACCAGCCGCTGGATGAACCGGTCCACGGCCGCCCGGGCCCGCTGATCGCCCTCCCGGGCCTGCGCGAAGACCTGCGCGACGGCCTGCTCGTCCAGCGGGTGAAGCGGCTCGTCGGTGGTGGACAGCAGCGTCTCCGGGGTGACCTCCCGGCCCAGCAGGTGCAGCGCGCCGATCTCCCCGGCCGCCCCGCCGAACCCGCGGTGCAGCCGCCCCCCGATCAGCGCCCCCGCCCCCGGGCTCAGCCCGGCCAGCACGAACACCATGTCGTCGGACTCGGTCGCGGCGCCCTTCCAGTGCTCGGCGACGGCCGCGGCGTTGGCGTCGTTCTCCACCAGCACCGGGCACTTGAAGGACCGGCCCAGCCGCTCGCCCAGCCGCAGCCCCGTCCACCCGGGCAGTGCCGTGCCCAGCCGCACCGTGCCGTCGGCCTCCACGATCCCCGGCGTGGCCACGCCCACCGCCCGCAGCGAACTGCGCGGCACGCCGGCCCGGCGCAACAGCTCGGCCACCGCGCCGCGCAGCCGCTCCAGCCGCTCGTCGGCGTCCGCGGTCTCCTCCACGTCCCGGGCCTGCGCGCCGAGCACCTTCCCGTCGAGGTCGGCGAGGAGTGCGGCGACCCGGTGCGGGCCGATCTCCAGACCCAGCAGATGCCCGGCCTCCGCGCGGAACCGGAACCGGCGCGCCGGCCGCCCCTGCCGCCGGGCAGCGCCCTCCTCGGCCGCCTTCTCGACGACCAGACCCGCCCCGATGAGGTCCTCGACGACGCCCTCGACGGTCGGCCGGGACAGACCGGTCACCCGGGTGATCTCCGTCAGCGTCGCGCAGTCCGTGGCACGCAGCGCGTGCAGCACCACCGCGGAATTGATCCTTCGCAGCAGCGAGGGATCCCCGCCGGTCAGCCGCCCCACCGTCCGTCCTCCCAGCTCGTGCGCGTGTTGGCCGGATCGTACTCGGCGCATGGGACCCCGGCGAGTGCCGGGCCCGGGCACCGGTCGTCCCCGCCGCCCGGCTCAGCCCGGCGTCACGAACCCCGACTCGTACGCCGCGATCACCGCCTGGGTGCGGTCCCGCGCCCCCAGCTTGGCCAGCACGGCGCTCACATGGGACTTCACCGTCTCGGTGCCGACGACGAGCCGGGCCGCGATCTCCGCGTTCGACAGCCCGCGCGCCATCAGCCGCAGCACCTCGCCCTCCCGCTCGGTCAGCCGGGCCCGCTCCAGCGCGGCCCGCGCCGCCCGGTTCCCGCCGCCCTCGCCGTCGCCGTACTCCGCCGCCAACCGCCGTACGGACGCCGGGAACAGCAGCGACTCGCCCTCCGCGACCAGCCGTACCGCGTGCACGATCTCCGCGGGCCGCGCCCGCTTCAGCAGGAACCCGTCGGCACCCGCGCGCAGCGCCCGGTACACGTACTCGTCGTTCTCGAACGTCGTCACGACGAGGATCTTCGGCGGCTCGTCCACCGTCCGCAGCAGCGCGCGCGTGGCCTCGATCCCGTCCATCAGCGGCATCCGTACGTCCATCGCCACCACGTCCGGCCGCAGCCGCCGCACCAGCGGGATCACCGCGGCCCCGTCGGCCGCCTCCCCGACGACCTCGATGTCGGACTGCGCCTGCAGAACGGCGCGCAGCCCCGCACGGACGAGGGGTTCGTCGTCGACGAGAAGGACGGTGACCGGCATCCGGCCAGCGTAGATCACGCCGACGGGGCGTCCTGCCGGGCGACGGGCCGCTGCGCGACCACCACGCGCGCCGCGTCCGGGAACCAGTCCTGCGCCGCGTGGCGGAACCCCAGGCGTGAAGCCTCCAGCGCCACCTCTCGGAACGGCCTCCGCAGCCGGACGGCCAGCGCCGCGAGATCCGGCAAGGACACCTCGTCGCCGTCGCCGAGGCGGCCGAAGGACTCCTCCTGCCGTGAGGTGAGCAGACCGGCCAGGCGCTCCCCCGGGGAGGGAGCCGCGAACGACTCGGCCGGTTCCGTGAGGCGGCAGCCCAGTTCCGTCAGCCTTTCGGCCAGCTCTCCGGCCGGGCGGCCCAGGCGCTGCGCGGCGACCCGGACGTGTGAGGCCGGAATCGCCTCGGCCGGGCTGTCGAGATAGCGCCCGTCGGGCAGGTACGGGGCGATCAGGTCGTAGTCGCCGACGGACAGCCCGTCGAGCACCGGGTCCTCCGCTGGAAGCGGATGGCCCAGCTCCGCCAGGCGCCGGCGGACGTCCGCCAGGGGAATCTCCAGCTCCTCGGCGGTTTCCAGCAGATGGCGCCGGGTGACCGGCCGGCCGGGCTGCAGATAGCGGCCCTGCCGCTGGTACCCCTCGCTGAGCAGGAGCAGGTCGGTGGGGGAGAGTTCGGTCCAGGGCGGCCCGACGGGCGGCGGAGCGAACCCGTGCGCGTGCAGCCGGGCGGACACCTCGTCCACGCCGAGGCCGGTCGTCTTCGCCGCGCCGATCAAGTGGACCGGCGACAGGGCCTCGTCCGGATCGAGCCAGGGGGCCTGTCCGTCCAGGTCCCGGCTGAGGATCAGCCTGTCGTCGTCCGCCAGGGGCGCCGTGTGCAGGTGTTTCCCGGTGACGTCGATGCCCAGTTCCGCGAGGCGCGCGGCCGTCTCCGCGGGCGCCCGGTGCAGCGCCGCCGCGGCGACGGTGATCCGCGCGCCGGAGAGGGGCTGGGGCCCGTCGGCGGAGGACTGGACGCCGGTTCCCCGGTAGACCTCGTTCAGCAGCCGCTCGTCGCTCTCGTCGCCCTCGGCGCAGTCCTGTGGGGGTTCCTGGACCACGTATCCGAGCCGCCGCAGACGCCAGGCCGTCTCCGCCACGCTGTCGTGCCCGCAGAGCGCCGAGTACAGCAGCTGGGGCCAGGTGACCGGGCGGTCCGGGAGCAGCCAGGTGAACATGCCCACCTCGCGCAGGTACGGCAGGTCCGCCGGCCCCAGATCGGCGGACACCGACAGGGGAGGCACCGGCAGGCCCAGCGCGGTGAGCCGCTCGGCCACCTCCCCGGCGGTGCTGCCGGTGTCCTGCACCCAGCCGAAGACCTGGCCCAGCTCCACAGGGCCCTGCTGGTCGCACCACTTGGGCAGCGTGTCGAGGGGCGGGACCCCGGCCCGGACGAGACGGTCGGCGGGTGTGAAGTCGTGGTCGAACCGCTTGGTGTACAGCTCCTCGGCCCGCCAGGACCGTCGTCGGCGCTTCCAGGCGGCGATCCCGTCATGGACGTACCCGCTGAGCAGGTGGAGGTCGGTGGGCACCGCGGTGAGGACCGGGGACGCCGTGACCACGTCGGTGGTGGGGCCGCCGATGCCCGCCTGCAGCAGGGCGAGCAGGCGCCAGCGGACGACGTGGTCCGGCATGGCGGCGAGGAGCAGGTGCTCGCCCTCGCCCCACGGCTCGGACCGGGGCGGCGTCTCGCCGGTGAGCGCGCACACGATCAGGTCGTCGGGCAGGAACACGCCGCTCGCGGCGACCGGCACCTCGTACCCCAGGTACGTCCAGGTCACCCCGGCCGCGGCGGCGTGGCGCACACAGGCCACGGCGAGCTTCTCGTCGGAGTCGACCACCTGCAGCAGCCAGTCGTACGTGAACACGGAACTGGCGATGAGTTCGGGCAGGCCCGCGTGCTTGAGGTGCTCGACCGCCTGCTCGTCGAAGCGCTGCAGCTCCACCCGGTCCACGGACAGCAGTTCCGGACGCAGTTCGTCGCGCAGGTCGACGACCAGGCCGAAGGCCGCGCGGTCCGTCTTGATGCCGTCCGCGAGCAACATGCCCTGACCGCCCACCCAGTACAGCTTGCCGTCACCGACCCTGGCCGTGGCGGGCCCCTTCCGCCCGGACCGCCGGACCGTTCGGCGGGGCTCCTGCTGATGCTCCCGCAGCGCCTCGACGCGCAGTTCGTTCGGCTCCCAGACCGTCGGGGTGCCGCCCGTCGAGACGACGGTGCGGTACGGGGCGATCCACAGGTGCTCGTTCAGCACCCTCAGACACGACACCGGAAGCTCGTCGTGCTCGGGCGGGTTGAGGTACAGCGTGACCGTGGTGCCGGCCTCCCGCCGCGGGTCGTACGGCAGCGGATCGATCCGGAAGAGCGTTCCCGGGCCGGCGATGGACACCCGCAGGGGCTGTCCGGGACGCCCGTCCATGCCGAAGCGGCACGTCTCGACGGTGATCTCGTCGGCCAGCATGAAGTAGCTGAGCACGCCGATGCCGAACCGGCTGTTGGGATACAGCCGCAGATCCTCGGCATGCTGCTGCCACAGTGCCATCTCCCGCACGTACTCCGGGAGGTGCACGAAACGTGCTCCCGCCTCGGCGAAGGCGTTGCGGATCTCGCCTTCCCCCATGCCGATGCCGTTGTCGTGGCAGCGCAGGAAGCGGCGGCCCTCGGCGTCGACGCCCTGGGTGAAGGTGATGGTGCCCTCCCAGGGCGGCAGGTCGGCGCCGGTGCGGCGCAGGTACTCCGTGCGCAGGTCCCGGTGGCGGCACGCGTCCATGGCGTTCTGGTACATCTCGCGCACGGCGAGGTCCGGGTTCTTGTAGAGGTTGCGCCCCATCAGCAGGTCGAGGACGCGTTCCTCGTCGGCGCGGAACCGGATCGCCCGGCGCAGGTGGACCGGGGCGTCGAGGTCGGCGCCGGCCCGGGCGGGCAGGCCGTCCAGCGGGCGCAGGTCCCAGGGCAGGTCGGTGATCTCACCGATCTCCCGCAGCACTCCGTCGATCTGCTCGCAGTACATCTCCAGGGCGAGCGCGCCCACGTGGTGCCCGGCGGCGGCCCGCAGGGTGATGCTCTTGCCCAGGTGGTCCCAGTACGCGTTCTGCAGCTGGCCCCGCAGGTCCAGCAGGTTGATCTGGTCGCGGACCGCGAGGTTCTGCACCACGACCGGTGGCAGCGCGAGCGGCACCACGGCGCGGGCCCGGGCCAGCTTCAGCAGGACGGCGACCAGCCGCTCGCGCACATGGTGCTGGTCGACCAGGCCGCCCGCGACGATGGACTTGGCGGGCAGGGCCATGCCGCCGACACCGGTGCCCGCCGGTGCCGGGGTGCCCTCGCGGAGCAGCGAGAACGGCGACACGCGCAGTTCGTTGACGAGCCGGAGCAGCCGGTCGTGACCGAGGGCCTCGTCGACCCAGCCGTCCGCCGCCCCGGCGCCCGTGCCGCCGGGGTGCTCCGCGGCCGGAAGCAGGGGCGTCACGACGGACGGGTGGTACGACTCGCCCCGGTGCAGCAGCCACCGGTGGAACAGCCACCAGCGGATGTCGCGCACGGCGCCCGCGTTGCCCGCCCGGCGGGCCTGCTCCATGCGCCGCCGCTCCCGCGGATAGCGCTCGGTGAACGTGGTGAACTGCGGCGGCTCCTCCTGGAGGGCCGACACCTCGGCCGCGGCGATGCCGACCTCGACGGTGTGCGTCAGGAAGGGCAGCAACGCGAGGAGCGCCGCCTCGGTGGGCTGGAGATCGGTCAGCGGCTCCGGGCGCTCGGACGGGGCGCCCGTCACGAGCTGCGCCAGCTGCTGGCTGGTGCGCCGGGCGTGCAGCGGATCGTGCCAGGGGTCGCCGGCCAGCAACGGCTCGTCCCGCTCGTTGGCCGCCGCGAGGCGCGCGGCGATGGCGGCGCAGCGCTCCTTCAGCGAGGCCAGGACGGCCGGCTGCGCCTCGGGGACCAGGCTCCACACCTTGTGCTCGGCGACGAGGCGGACCCATTCGTGGTCGTCGTACGAGCGCGGGGCGGCGTCCTCGGCGCCGGGAGCGGCGGGCAGGACGACGATCTCGTCCTGCGCGGGCCCGCTGGTGATCTGGTGGTCGACGCGCTGCGGAGGCCCGCTCTTCCCGCACAGCGTGTGCAGCTCCGTGACGCGGGTCTGGAGCGCCTCCAGCAGTCCGGGCAGGGTCACCCGGGGCGTGGGAGCCTCGACGAGGTCGGTGAGGGCGCGGGTGAACAGGCTGAACGCACCGGTCTCCGCGGATTCGCCCGCCGCCTCGCCCCGCGCCCACAGCGCCTGTTCCAACGGCGAGCAGGCGAAGACACGGGCCACCTTGCGGCGCCGCTCCAGCTTCCAGTCCAGGTCCTTCCTGCGCCGCACCAGCTGGAGGGGCCCCTTGGCCTCCTGCCGGACCCCCTCCCGGCAGATGTCGAACAGGAAGACGACGGTGCCGGCCTCGCTGCTGGAGACCGCCCGGGCCGCCCAGTCGACCGGTACCGACTCCTCGATGTGGTCGTCGTACGGGTGCAGGCCCTCGGGCACGAGGTAGTCGCGGCCCTCGTGCTGGATCCCGTGCCCGCTCAGCACGATCAGCACCGTGTCGTCGATCCCCGCCTCGGCCAGCGCCTTGTTGACACTGCCCCGCACGAGCGAGCCGTTGATCCCGGTGCCGTGGTCCGTCACGAAGCCGCGCGCCACCAGGTCGACACGGTCGAACCCGCGCCCCAGCAGGGCGGTGCGCAGCCGGTTCAGCTCGGCTGGGATGAAGTCGAGCGAGGGGAACGCCCCCTGGGAGGACTGGTAGTCGCTCGCCCCCACCAGAACGGCCCGGTAGCGGCCCATCCGGCTACTGCTTGAAGACCAGCGTGATCGCCCGCGTGCCCTGCACCTGCCCGGTGCCGATCAGCTGGACCCCGCCCGTGGCCGTGATCTGGAAGGACAGCTGGGCCTCCTTCAGAGGCAGGGTGCCCCCGCGCGCGGAGACCTCCGCGAACAGCTGCTGGAGGGCGTCCACGGTGGCCGCGAGGTTCTTGCGGAGCGGGCCCAGCGGGACCTGCTGGAGCACGGCGTCGCCGTTGCGCCGCAGCAGTCCCTTGGACTCGTCCAGGAGGTCCTCCACGTCGTCGGCGGACACCCAGATCGGGAGGGACGGTTCGGAGGACTCCGGCGGATCGAAGGACATGCGGATGCGGCTCCTGCTCTGCGGCCTGCGGGCGATCACCCGCCATGGTAGGGCAACTCGGCCTTGCGGACAGCGAGTTGTCATCACGCGGGCGCCCTGCTCGGGCGGGGCGTGGCCGTGCCGGGCAGGTGTGCCCGGACCGCCCAGGACCCGTCCTCGGGCCCCGACCACGCCCGTCCCCCGAGCAGCGCCGCCCGCTCGCGTATCCCGCGCAGCCCGCTGCCGCCCTCGCGGACGCGGCCAGCCGCGTCCCCCGGCAGCGGGTTGCGCACCTCCAGGTCGAGGCCGCCGTCGGTGACCGCCACGCGCACGCGGACCGGTACCGCGCCCGCGTGCCGCAGCACGTTGGTGAGGGACTCCTGGAGCATCCGGTAGCCCTCCCGGGAGACCGGCCCGGGCAGGCTCTCCAGCGGACCGGACAGCTCCGCGTCCACCTCGGCGCCCGCGGCCCGCGCCGACTCCAGCAGCCGGTCCGCCTCGGCCAGCGTGGGCCGGCCGGTCACCGGGCGCTCCGCCTCGCGCAGCACCCCGAGCACCCGCTCCAGGTCCTCCAGCGCCGCCCGCCCGGTGTCCTCGATCGCGGCCAGCGCCCGGTCGGTGAACTCCGGGTCGCCCGCCGCCCGCGCCGCGCCGGCCTGCACCACCGCCACCGTCAGCGCGTGCCCGATCGAGTCGTGCAGCTCCCGCGCGATGCGGTTGCGCTCCAGCAACTGCTCGGTGCGCTCCTCCAGCGCGGCGAGCCGCTCGGCGGGGGAGGGGCCCAGCAGCCGGCGCGCGAGCGCGGTGACCAGCTCCCCGAGGCCGACCACGAGGCCGTACAGCGCGAGCAGGGGCAGCGGCGCGAGGAAGGCGTACGACCAGTGCGGCGCGAACCGGTCGAGGAACGGCACATCGGTCACCCGGTGCCCGAGAGCTGCCGAGACGAGTTCGACGGAGAGGACCGGCAGCCACACCGTGCCGAACACCGCCGCCGCCCCCAGCAGCATGCGCGCTTCCAGCCACACCACCGTGCGCAGCCGGTCCCGCCACGTCGCCGACGGCGTCACCGCGAAGTCCGGCTCCCGCTCGCCCGGCGTCAGCAGCAACTGCGCCTGCACACCCTCACCGCGCCGCACCCCTGGCAGCAGCAGACCCAGCGGCACGAGCAGCAGCGCGGGCACCCACGGGGTCGACATGTCGATGAACAGCCACACGCTGACGGCGAGCATCGGCACCCACAGGTGCAGCAGACGGGTGTACGTCGCCCCCCGCAGCAACGGGCGCAACGGACGCGGCAGTCGGACCATGGCGCCATCGTGCCAGCCGCCACCGACAACGGACCTCCCCCGCCCGGGGGAGACGGTCTCCCCCCGCGGGGGAGGCCCGGCCCCCGGCGGCCCGGCCAGGCTTGCCGCCATGACCAGCATCGACGTCCAGGACCTCACCAAGGAGTACGGCTCCCGGCGCGCCGTGGACCACCTCACCTTCCGCGTGGAGCCGGGCCGCGTCACCGGCTTCCTCGGCCCGAACGGCGCCGGCAAGTCGACCACCCTGCGGCTCCTCCTCGGCCTCGACCGGCCGACGAACGGCACCGCGACCATCGGCGGGCGCGCCTACGCCGACTTCCCCGAACCCCTGCGCGCGGTGGGCGCGCTGCTCGACGCGGGGGCCGCGCACGGCTCCCGCACCGCCCGCGACCACCTGCGCGTCCTGGCGGCGAGCAACCGCCTCCCCGAGCGCCGGGTGGACGAGGTGCTGGAGGAGACCGGCCTCGCCCCCGTCGCCCGCCGCCGGGTGCGGACGTACTCCCTCGGCATGCGGCAGCGGCTCGGCATCGCGGCCGCCCTGCTCGGCGACCCGCCCGTGGTCCTGCTCGACGAACCGTCCAACGGCCTCGACCCCGAGGGCATCGTCTGGATCCGCGGCCTGCTGCGCCGGCTCGCCGCGCAGGGGCGCACGGTCCTGGTCTCCAGTCACCTGATGAACGAGACCGCGTCCTTCGCCGACCACCTCGTCGTCCTCGGCCGCGGCCGGCTCCTCGCCGACCTGCCCCTGCGCGAGTTCATCGACACGCGCGTGCAGCCGAGCGTACGGGTGCGCACCAGCGACCCCGCCGCCCTGCACGCCGCGCTCGCCCGGCACGGACTGCGGGCCGACGACAGCGGCGACGGCGCCTGGACCGTGCCGCACGCACGCGTGGACGAGATCGGCCGGCTCGCCTCCGAGGCGGGCGTCCCCCTCCTGGAACTCGCCGCGCGGGAGGGCACCCTGGAGGAGGCCTACCTCGATCTGACGGCGACCGAAGCCGAGTTCACCGCCCAGCACCAGGAGGCCTGACCATGCCGTTCGCCCCCGCCCTCCGCTCCGAGTGGCTCAAGATCCGCACCCTGCGCTCGCTCCTCGGCAGCCTCAGCGCCGTCCTGCTCGCCACCGCCGCGTTCTCCGCGCTCGCCGCGACCGACAGCGGCGGCGCCGACTTCGACCCGCTGTACAGCACCTTCTTCGGCGTCAACTTCGGGCAGATCGCGGCGATCGCCTTCGGCACCACCGCCATGTCCGCGGAGTTCCGTGGCGGCGCGCTGCGGCTGTCCCTGGCCGCGGTGCCCGACCGTACGCGCTGGTTCGCGGCGAAGGCGGCCGCCGTGGCGGCACCCGCGCTCGCCGTCGGCCTGCTCACCGGCCTGGTCGGCCTGGCCGTCGGCCGGGCGGTGCTCGGCTCCGACGGACCGGGCTGGGGTGAAGGGCTGCGCGCCGCGGTCGGCTGCGCGGTCTACCTCACGCTGATGGCTCTGCTCGCCGCCGGACTCACGGCCGTGCTGCGCAGCGGCGTCGCGACGCTGAGCATCCTCATCCCGTTCCTGCTCATCGTGTCCTTCGTCGTCGGCGACCTGTCGGGCGGCGTCGCCGACCTGCTGCCCGACCGGGCCGGGCAGATCGCCCTGCACCGCACCTGGGACGGCACCCTCGGTCCGTGGACCGGCCTCGCGGTCACCGCGCTGTGGACGTCGGCGGCGCTCGCGGCGGGCGCGTGGAGCGTCCGGCGCAGGGACGCCTGAGCAGGCCCGGGCAGCGGGTCCCCCGCGGGCGGCTCCTGACGCGCCGCCAATTGTCAGTGGGGGCCGCTTTACTGGATCACATGGGCATCGAGAAGTACCTCGTCGTCACCGACCTGCTGTGCTCGCGGGAGTTCCCCGCCGAGGACGGCAGGTCGGACCTCGGCATCGCCGGTCCCGGGTACCACACGGCCGCGTTGGCAACCAGCCACGGGCTGCGGGTCGCCGACGCCGCGATACGCAGGCAGGCGCAGGAGCACTTCCATGAGGACCTGGAGGCGCTCGCCGCCCTGCTGGCGGAGCGTTGGGGCGAGCCGTCCCACATCGGGCTGCAGACCGTTCTGCTGCGCACCGGGGACGAGGAGATACCCGAGCCCTGGGCCCGCCTCAGTCACCTCGTGGCCGACGCGTACCTCTGGGAGGCGCGCGAGTACGGCCGCTGGATCGTCCTGGGCGTCGCCGACCGGGACCCTGCCGACGAGATACGGCTCCTGCTGACCGCGACCGAAACGGACCCGCCCTGACCCGCTAACCGCCGGCGGCCACCCGCAGCCGCGCGAACTCCTCCGCCATCGTCGCCGTCGTCCAGTGCGCGTTGAGCCCGCTCGGGTTGGGCAGCACCCACACCCGGGTGTCGCCGATGACCCGCTCCTGCGGACCCACCTTGGCCTTCTTGTCGTCGAAGGCGGCACGGTAGGCGGTCACCCCCACCACCGCCAGCCAGCTCG
Source organism: Streptomyces griseosporeus (assembly GCF_014656055.1). Lineage (GTDB taxonomy): Bacteria > Actinomycetota > Actinomycetes > Streptomycetales > Streptomycetaceae > Streptomyces > Streptomyces griseosporeus. The sequence goes on along the minus strand of NZ_BNBR01000002.1, from coordinate 1,126,992 downwards.
GCCGCAGCCGGGCCACCTTGGCGGCCAGCAGCCGTCCGCCCTCCCGGTACTCCTCGGCGCTCAGCTCGTCCGCCCGCGCGGTGGCCCGCGCCACCACATTGGTGATGCCGAGCCCGTACGACAGCAGCTCCCGCTGCTCGGCGGGCTTCAGCAGCCGCGGAGTGAACCCGGACAGGTGCAGCACCGGCCAGAACCGGTTGCCGGGACGGGCGAAGTGATGACCCGTCGCCGCCGTCATCAGCCCGGGGTTGATCCCGCAGAAGAGCACACGGAGGCCGTCCGCGACGACGTCCGGTACGAGACGGTCGCGGGCGGCCTCCAGGTCCTCGGGGGTCAGGCGCGTCAGAGGATCGCTCCCGGCGTGTAACCCGCGGCCTCCGGGTGCTGCTTGACGATCTCCTCGATCCGGGCGACGACCTGGGCGACCTGGTCGGCGGCGGCACCCGTGAAGGACAGCTTGTCGGCCATCAGCGCACCGAGCTGCTCCCGGTCCAGCGGCAGGCGCTCGTCCGCGGCGAGCTTGTCCAGCAGGTCGTTGCGCTCGGCGCCCTGCTCGCGCATCGCGAGCGCGGTCGCGACCGCGTTCTCCTTGATCGCCTCGTGCGCCACCTCACGGCCGACGCCCGCGCGCACCGCGCCCATCAGCACCTTGGTGGTGGCGAGGAACGGCAGGTAGCGGTCCAGCTCACGGGCGACGACGGCGGGGAAGGCGCCGAACTCGTCGAGGACGGTCAGGAACGTCTCCAGCAGGCCGTCCAGCGCGAAGAACGCGTCCGGCAGCGCGACCCGGCGCACCACCGAGCAGGACACGTCGCCCTCGTTCCACTGGTCGCCGGCCAGCTCGCCGGTCATCGAGGCGTAACCGCGCAGGATGACCATCAGGCCGTTGACGCGCTCGCAGGAGCGGGTGTTCATCTTGTGCGGCATCGCCGAGGAGCCGACCTGGCCGGGCTTGAAGCCCTCGGTGACCAGCTCGTGCCCGGCCATCAGACGGATCGTCTTGGCCAGCGAGGAGGGCGCCGCGGCGAGCTGCACCAGCGCGGTGACGACCTCGTAGTCGAGGGAGCGGGGGTAGACCTGGCCGACCGAGGTGAAGGCCTGCCCGAAGCCGAGGTGCGCGGCGATGCGCCCCTCCAGGTCGGCGAGCTTGGCCGCGTCGCCGCCGAGCAGGTCCAGCATGTCCTGCGCGGTGCCGACCGGGCCCTTGATGCCGCGCAGCGGGTAACGCCCGAGCAGCTCCTCCAGACGGCCGTAGGCGACGAGCAGCTCGTCGGCGGCGGTCGCGAAGCGCTTGCCGAGGGTGGTGGCCTGGGCGGCGACGTTGTGCGAGCGGCCGGCCATGACCAGCTCGCCGTACTCCCCGGCGAGCTTGCCCAGCCGGGCCAGCACGGCGACGGTGCGGTCGCGGATCAGCTCAAGGGAGAGCCGGATCTGCAGCTGCTCGACGTTCTCCGTCAGGTCGCGGGAGGTCATGCCCTTGTGGACCTGCTCGTGCCCGGCGAGGTCGTTGAACTCCTCGATGCGGGCCTTCACGTCGTGCCGCGTGACCTTCTCGCGCTCGGCGATGGAGGCCAGGTCGACGGTGTCGAGGACACGCTCGTAGTCGGCGAGCGCCTGCTCCGGCACCTCGATACCGAGGTCCTTCTGCGCCCGCAGCACGGCGAGCCAGAGCTGACGCTCCAGCTTCACCTTCTGCTCGGGCGACCAGAGCGTGGCGAGCTCGGCGGAGGCGTAGCGTCCGGCGAGGACGTTCGGGATGCGGGGCTTGGCGGGCGCTGAAGTCACGTGACCAGAGTTTACAGTCCGTCCATACAGGGTCCGTCACGTCCAGGACCCGTAGGAAACTACAGGTCAGTGGGCGAGTCGGCCGGTCTGGGCGCACCGGTCTGTGAGACGAGTGTGAGACAGCGCCCGCCCGCCCCTCAGCTGTCGGCGACGGGCTCCGCCTTCGGCCGGCCGCCCTTCCGGGCGCGCCGCTCCGCGACTTCCTCCTCGGCCTTCGCCAGGTCCGCCCGGTCCTCGTCGGTGCCGTGTTCCCGGATCCGAGCCTTCATGTGGTCGAGGACGTCGGCCGTGCGGTCGGTGCCCAACCGCTCGCACACCCGCCCGTAGGCCTGCCACAGCGGATCCGGTACGCGGATCGGCCGAGGGGTCGTGTGCCGCTTCTTCTCCGCTGGCTGCTCTGCCACCGCTCTCCCTCTCTCGTAGATACACAGATCCTCGCATGGGGGGTTGTGTATCTACAAGGTTCCGGATACTGTGTAGATACAAGGTTAAGCCTCCCGGAAACGGGACGGCCCCGAACCGGTGACGCAACCACCGGCCGGGGCCTCACGGCTCGCCTGACCACAAGCCCGTCAAGACCTGCACCGATCAGGAGATCCGCTGTGACGCATCCTTCCACCCGCCGCGAGCACCGCGCCAACCGCCGTACCCTCCGCGCCGAGCTCCGCCGCCGCGCCGCCGCCACCCGCCTCGCCGCCTCCTGCCGGCGCCGCCCCCGCTCCCTCGCCACCGTGGCGATCGCCGCGGGCGTCGCGAAGGACACCGCGACCGGCGTCGTCAACGGACTGCGCTCGGTCGCCAAGCGCCTCGGCGTCGCCCCGGCCGCCACCGCCCGCACCCGCCGCACCGTCGCCGGCGGCCGCGCCCACCGCACCCACTCCGTCACCCGCTGGACCCTCGACCAGGTCGCCCGGCTCGTCGCCGCCTACCGGCCGCGCAAGGCCGAGTACGTGGCCGCCGTCGCCCTGATCACCGCGTTCGCCGGCACCGCCCGATGATCGGCCGCAAGGCCACGCAGGCGCCCACCACCACGGTGGGCGCCCTGCCCCCGGCCCTCCCCGCCAACGTCGCGACCGCCGTCCGCGTCGCCCAGACGCTCCTCGCCGAGCACCACGCTACGGACCACCGCGACCTGTTCGCCCTCAACCGGGCGCACGGCGCGCTCACCGAGACCCTGCGCATCCTGCTGCGCGCCCTCGGCGCCGACCCGACCGGCAACCTCACGCCGGCCAGCCGTTGCCCCGCCGCCCACCCCGAGGACCCCACGCCGTGCGTCGGCCCGGTCGTCGTCACGGTGCTGGACAACGAGAACGCGGGCGCGGACGGCTGCGCGCACCACGCCCCCCGCCTGCTCGCCTCCCTCACCGGGGGCCGTCCGGTGCCGAAGCCGGACGCCCCCGCCGGGATCTCCGTGCGTGTCTTCCGGGCCGCCCACCACCTCCGTCCCTTCCCATGGCGGGAGGGCCAGTGAGCACCGAACCCCGCGCGGCCACCGTGCCCGTCCTCGTCGTCAAGAGCATGGAGATCGAAGAGCCGGACTGGTGCGTCGACCCCCACGAGCACGCGCAGTTCCGGCCCGACATCACCCACTACGGCCCCGAGCAGCACCTCACCTTCCGCGGTGAACCGCTGTGGACCGTGATGCTCGCCCAAGCCCCGTACAGCTCCTCGCCGCAGGTCGGCGTGTACATCGAGCAGGGCCGCTACACCGGCACCCTCGACGCCGCCGGCCTGCGCGAGCTGGCCGACGCGCAGCAGGCGCACGCCGACTACCTGCGCCGCCTCGCCGACCAGATCCCCGGGGGCGAGCAGTGAGCGACCTCGTACGCCGCCCGACCGAGCGCGCCGCCATCCACGCGGCGGCCCGGTCCACCCGACCCCTTCCCCCTGTCCCCGCCTTGATGGCCGCGCTGCTCGCCGCGAACGAGCGCCGCGACCGCGAAGGCGTCTGCCTCGCCGCGCACCGTGCCGTGCGCGCCGCCGCTCCGGAGGAAATCCGTGAACGCTGACCAGACCGTCCAGTCCTCCGCGTGGCCGGAGGGCGTTGTCGCCCGCTACCTCACCCTCGTCGGCGCCACCGTCGACGTCCGGGCCAACGGCTTGCTCTCGCGCTTCGAGTGCACCGGCTGCCCGGTCGACAGCGGCCCCTGGCCGCACAACATGGCGCACGAGCGCGCCCAAGCCCACGCGGAGAAGTGCCGCGCCCTGCCCCGCCCGGAGGTGGGGAAGTGAACCCCGTACTCACCTGGGCTCAGGCCCACCCGCTGCCGTCCCTGGCTGCGGTCCTCCTGCTGCTGGCCGCCGCCGTGCTCCTGGCCCGCGCCGGCCGTAAGGCCCTTGCCGGACGCGCCCCGGCGGCCGTGCTGGTCGCCTCCCTTGCCGCGATGGCCTGCACCGCGTACAGCGCCGACACGAGTTGGCGGTTCGCTGCCGACTACCTCGGCATGACCTCGACGAGCGAGCGAGCTGCGATGTTCGCTGCCGCCGAGCTGGCCCTCTTCGCCTGCGCCCTGATGGCCCGGCAGAACCTGCGCAGCCAGGGTGCGCCGGGCGCCCCCGGAATGCTGGTGTGGGTCATCACCGGCGTGCAGGTCATCCCCGCCTACTCCGAGTCCGGCCTCGTGGGCGGCACGGTGCGCGGCGTCGTCGGCCCGGTCCTGGCCGCGCTGCTGTGGCATCTCGCGATGGGCATCGAGCTGCGGCACGCCAAGCCCGGCGCCGACTCCAGCAGCCTGCCTGCCCTGCTCGCCCGCGAACTGCGCGAGCGGCTGCTGTCCTACCTCGGCCTGGCCACCCGCGACCGCACCGCCGAGCAGATCACCCGCGACCGGTGGACCGTCAGGGCCGTGGGCCTGGCCGCCAAGCTCGCCGACATGGCCCCCGACGCCCGCGGCCGTGCCCGGATCGCCCGGCGCCTGTCCGTCGCGGTGGGCAAGGCGCAGGCCGGCGCCTCCGGCGAGCAGCGGCAGAAGCTCCTCGACCTGCTCGCCGCCCGCCGGCACGCCGCCTCCCTGGCCACGATCGATCTGCCCTCGCCCTGGCAAGCCGCCCCCAAGGCGGTCGAGGTGACCGTCGAGCAGGTCGACGATGACCAGCAGGCGCCCCTGCAGGTCAGCCTCGATCTCACACAGCCGAGCATGCTGCACGCCTGGAAGGACGCACCGAAGTTCCCGCGGGACGAGTCTGCGCCGCGCTGGACGGTCACGAAGCCGGTCATGCCGCAGGTGCCCGCGCTGGAGTCGGGAACGTTCTGGCTCCCGTCCTGGCGCCACGATCTGACCACCAAGGTGACCACTGCCGTCCCCGCCGAGCAGCCCCGCCAGGTGGTCACCGAGACGATCGTGCGCACTCCCTCCGAACTGCGCCGCGAGGCACGGAGGCTCAACCGGGAGGCGGTCAGGTCGACGAACCGGCCGGTGACCATCAAGACGCTGCAGGAAGAACTTGGCCTGTCGCGTCGAGAAGCGACCGACCTGCGCCGCGAGGTCGTGGGGAGTGAGCGGTCATGAAGTGGCTTCTCCTCGGCGCCCTGCTCGGGCTGCTGCTCGCCGTCCCGCAGACCTTCGACCTGACCACGGCCGCCGTCGCCGCACTCGCGTCGAAGCCCCTGCTCATCGCGTTCAGCCTCGGTGCCGCAGCCCGCCCGCACCTGCCCCTGGTGGGGAGGTGGGCGCGATGAGCGACGCCCTGCAGAAGGCGGAGGCCGCCGCCCGCGAGGCCGCCGCGAACACCGCGGACGTTGCCCAGATCGTGGCTGCCGTCCTCGCCGCCCAGCAGGCCGCGCAGCAGCATCCGGTCTGCCAGCACCAGCACCAGCCGGCGAAGGAGTTCGACGCGAAGAAGTGGCTCGTCATGGGCGGTACGGCCGCCGTGCTCGCCCTCGCGTTCGCCCTCGCGTCCATCGCCATCGCCATCGGCGCCGTGTCCGTGACCGCCTGCCTGCTCGTCCTGCGCTCGATGTGGCGCGAGTACCAGAAGGGCCGCTGACAGCCCTTCCGTCCCCCGCGGCCGGTCCGCGGGGGTGCGGTGGGGCCGGACAGCCCGGCCCTTCAACCCGAGAGGACGAAGCCCATGTTCAAGCGCCGTGTCCAGAAGTTCGAGGCCGCCAACAAGGCCGCCTACGACCGCCGCATGAAGGAGATCGACGACCGGATGAAGGAGGTCGAGGCCCGCGGCGACAAGGAGCGGGAGCAGATCCGCAAGGAGGTCGAGCGCCGCAACCCCACCATCTGCTGGTGGTCCACCGGCATCGAGAAGGACTGACCCGCCCGCACCGCTCACCGAGGGGAGACCCCATGGACAAGCTGACCTTCTCCGACTTCACCGCCGGGGAGAAAGCCGCGATCGCCGGCCTGACGGCCCGTATGGCACTGCCGCGAGCCGACCTGCCCAAGCTGCAGCGGCGCGTCGAGCAGATCGAGCAGCAGGCCCTGCGCCGCAAGCACGGCAAGTAGCAACGCCACGGGGCGGCCGTACCCGGCCTAGGAACCGCCGGCCGCCCCGTGCCCGGTCCCGTAACGAAATGCGTAACGAAAACCCGGAGTTCCTATCATGACGGACACCGTCGTACCGCCCACCACCGAGGCCGCGGGTACGCCTGCACCCGCCGTACCCGACGAGCCGAGTGCGCCCGTACCCGTCGACAACCCGAAGCTTCCCGCCCCCGGCGTCGTCGACGAGAAGCGGAAGCCGATCCTGCCCCCCTGGCTGCGCGACCGAGACGAGTTCGGTACGGCCGCCAAGCACACCGCGGGGCGCCTCGGGTACGCCGCCGCCTACCACGGGGTGCGTGCCCCCTGGTACGCGCTGCAGCTGGCCGCCATGTCCCCGCGCGGCGCCTGCCGCTTCATCGCCTCGACGAACCGCTGGATCTGGGACCGCGAAGCGGCACCGCTGCGCGACCACGCCGTGCGCACCGAGGACGTCGACGAGTACCTGCACCTGGCCCGCCTGCGCGGCAACCGGGTCCGCCTGCGTGGCCTGATCACCGTCGTCGCCTGCGTCTTCGGCATCGGCTTCGCCCTCTGGCTGTACGTCATGGCCCCCGCCTACCTGTGGGCGTTCGCGGCCGGCGGCGTGCTCACCCTCGGCTACTTCGGCCAGCAGCCCGACGCCCCCGTCATCGGCCCCGCCGTCATGCGCACCGAGCTGCAGAAGCTCACCGGCACGATCGTGCTGCGCGGCCTGGACGCCATCGGCAACCCGCGCATCTCCGCCGCCATCAAGAAGGGCGGCGGCATGGACGGCATGCGCTTCACCTCGGAAATCGTCCGCGACGGCCCCGGCTACCGCGCCGACCTCGACCTGCCCTACGGCGTCACCCCCGACGACATCATGGAGAAGCGGGAACAGCTGGCCTCCGGCCTGCGCCGCAAGGTCGGCTGCGTGTGGCCGTCCGGCGACCCCGACGAGCACGAGGGGCGCCTGGTGCTGTGGGTCGGCGACAAGCCGATGAACGAGACCACCAAGCCCGCCTGGCCGCTGCTGAAGGACGGCCGCGTCGACCTGTTCAAGCCGGTCGTGTTCGGCAACGACCAGCGCATGCGCTGGGTCGAGGTCACCCTGATGTTCGCCGCCATCGTCATCGGCTCCATCCCCCGCATGGGCAAGACGTTCCTGCTGCGCCTGCTGCTGCTCATCGCCGCCCTCGACCCGCGGGCCTGGATCCTCGCGTTCGACCTGAAGGGCACCGGCGACCTCGGCGCGCTCGAACCGGTCGCGCACCGCTACCGGGCCGGCGAGGAAGACGAAGACGTCGAGTACATCCTGCACGCGCTGCGGGAGGTCAAGGAGGAGCTGCGGCGCCGGGCGAAGGTCATCAAGTCCCTGCCGCGCTCGCGCTGCCCCGAGTCGAAGGTGACCCCGGCTCTGGCCAGCGACAAGAGCCTCGGACTGCACCCCATCGTCATCGGCATCGACGAGTGCCAGGTGCTCTTCGAGCACGACAAGCACGGCGCCGAGATCGAGTCCATCTGCACGGACATCACCAAGCGCGGCCCCGCCCTGGGCATCGTCGGCATCTACGCCACCCAGCGGCCCGACGCCAAGAGCCTGCCGCCCGGCATCAGCGCCAACGCCGTCCTGCGGTTCTGCCTGAAGGTGATGGGCCACCAGGCCAACGACATGGTGCTGGGCACCGGCGCCTACAAGGCCGGTATCCGCGCCACCATGTTCAGCCGCCGCGACCTCGGCATCTGCTACATGGCCGGCGAGGGCGACGACCCCCGCATCGTCGCCTCCGCGTTCGTCGACGCCCCCAGGGCCGAACAGGTCGTCGCCCGCGCCCGCAAGATGCGCGAGGAGTACGGCAACATCACCGGCCACGCCCTCGGCGAGGGACCCGCGGCCACGGTCGGCATGGACGTCCTCGGCGACGTGCTGAAGGTGGTGGCCGCCAGCGAGGAACAGGTGTGGAACGAGCGGGTGGCCGCCCGGCTCGCCGAGCTGCGCCCCGACGTCTACGACGGCTGGACGGCCGTCAACGTGACGACCGCGCTCAAGCCGTGGGGCGTCACCATTCGCGACGTGTGGGGCGAGACCGACGACGGAGACAAGGCCACCCGGCGAGGCTTCCGCCGCGCCGACGTCGTCGCCGCCGTTACCCGCCGTGAGGCCGACAGGCTCGCCGCCTGAGGCTCCCATCGCTGCTAGGTCTAGCAGACACCCCTGCTAGGCCTAGCAGCCCCGCTAGCACCCAATCCGGCCCCTGAGCAGGCACCTAGCGTCTAGCAGGGGCACCGCCCGAACCCCGGGAAACGCCCGGATCGAAGGGGAAGACACCACATGCTGACTGCGATGGCAGCGATGCTCCTGCTGGCCGGTGGTTACGCCGTGTTGTGCTGGGCGAAGCCGTTCGCCCCGTGCCGTAAGTGCCGCGGCCTCGGCCAAGTCGAGCGGTTCAGGAAGCCGCGCCTGTGCCCGCGCTGCCATGGCAAGAAGCTCCGGCTGCGCGTCGGCCGGCGCCTGCACAACCACTGGCGCCGCACCCACCAAGCCGGGATCCGCTAGGCGTCGGCGCGAGGACCCGGAGGCGGCCGTCCGCCCCAGCTGCACGACGCGCGCGCCCCTTGGTCACAACACGGACACACAGCCAACACTGTGTATTCACACATCGCATGATGCCCCTGCCAGCACACACTCCCGGGGGGACCATGCGCACCCACACGATCACCGCAACCGCTGCCCTGATGCTCGCCCTCACGGCCTGCTCCAGTGGCGGCGACGAGACTGCGAAGCCGTCGCTCTCGCCCAGCAAGGTCACCGCCGCGCCTGGTGGTGAGGCGTCGGCCACGCCCTCCGAGCTGTCGCCGTCGGAATCGCTGAGGCAGGCGCAGGAGGATTTCGAGGAGACGCTGAAGGACCTCGACAACTCCCTCGGCGAGACCGTCGGTGTGCAGGAAGGCACCTACGAGATCACCAACACCGAGCCCTCGTACGACGATCCCTTCAAGGCGCTGGACGACGAGTACCTCGCGCCCGGCACCTACACCACGAAGGGGCCGGCCGATGGATCGTCCGGCTGTTACTGGGCGCGGATGGGGGACGCGTCCGGCGAGTCCATCATCGCCAACGACCTGACGACGGGCCGGGCGATCGTCCAGCTGGAGGAGGGGGACTTCTTCAAGACCTCCGGCTGCAAGCCGTGGACCCACTCGGGCGACTGATCCGTTCGCCGAACGGCGGCCGCCTGAGCCTGATTGCGCGCAACCGGTGCGGCTGCCCGTCCGTGCGCAATCCACTGCAATCCGTCGGCGCAGCAGCGGCAATCCCGAGCATCCTGTTACCCCAACCACCGAACGTGGAGGCGGACATGACGCTCAGGTTCATCGGCACGACCAGCGACGAGGGCGACTGCCCGACCCTGTACGAGATCCCGGAGACGGACGAGATCCTCGTGCAGGGCGACCGCGAGACCGACCCGGGCCACCTCGTCCAGCTGCGCGACGTGAAGCCGAGCGAGACGTTCGTACGCGTGCCGCGCAGCCTCCTCGTCCGCTACGCGCCGCGCACCGACGCGCCGCAGCTCCAGCCGTTCAGCGCGATCGCCCACCTCTTCCGCGAGTTCCGGCACACCGCCTGGCGGCTGGAGACGCGCCGCGGCTACGCGTCCGACCGGCGCAGTCCCAAGTGGCAGCGCTGGCAGGCCGGGGAGGACATCGCAGCCGAGCCGAGCGCGTGGCTGGAGAACGTCGCGGCGCAGACCGCGGCCGGGAAGCGATTCGAACGCGTGCGCCTGGTCGACGAGCCCGCCACCGAGGGGCAGCGGTTCCTCCTCGCGAGCGCGCCCGGCAACGTCGCCGCCGGCGAGGACATCCGCAACCTCACCCGGGCGCAGGCCGAGCAGCTGCGTCTGCCGGACTACGACTTCTGGCTGTTCGACTCCAAGATCGTGGCGCGGTTCGCGTTCGACGAGGACGACACCACGCTGGGCGTGTACGTCACCGAAGACCCGGCGGAGGTCCTCGCCGCCTGCCAGGCCCGGGAGGCCGCCTGGCACCACGCTGTGCCTACAACGGAGTTCGCGAAGCAGGTAGCTTCCACTGTGTGAGCAACGACTTCCAGACCGCGCGCGAAGCCCTCGGCGCGCGCCTGCGCGAGCTGCGCGCCGAGGCCGGTCTGGAAGGCAAGCAGATAGCTGCCGCGCTGGGCTGGCAGACCTCCAAGGTGTCCCGGTTGCAGAACGGCAAGCAGACCCCCACCCGGGAGGACCTCACCGCCTGGGCGCAGGCCATCGGCCGGCCGGACGCGGAGCGGGAGCTTCACGGGCTGCTCGCCGCGCTGAACGTGGCGTCGGTCCGGCACCGCTCCTGGCGGCGGCAGCTGGCCGACGGTGGGCACCGTGGACGGCAGGAGATCGGCGTCCGCCTCACGGAGAAGACGAAGCAGATCCGCGGCCTGGAGGTGGCCCGGGTCCCGGGCCTGTTCCAGACGCCGGAGTACGCGCGGACGCTGTTCGACAGCCTCGCCCAGTTCCGCGGGATCCCCTCGGACATCGAGGCGGCTGTCGCAGCCCGGATGCGCCGCCAGGAAGCGCTCTACGACCCGGACAAGACGTTCCACTTCGTCCTGTGCGAGGCCGCCCTCTACCACCGGGCCTGCCCCGCGAAGGTGATGGCGCCCCAACTAGACCGGCTGTACAACCTCGTCGGCCAGAGCCGCATCGAGCTGGGCATCATCCCCTTCGGCGCGCAGCTGCGCCGCACCGTCCCGCACGCCTTCTGGATCTACGACCGGCGCCTGGTCATCGTGGAGACGATCAGCGAGGAACTGTGGCTCACCGCTGACGAAGACCTCACGCTGTACGAGCGGGCGTGGGAGTGGCTGACGGAGTCGGCCGAGTACGGGGAGCTGGCGCAACGGCTGATCGGCCGCGCACGGGCCTCTCTGGACCTCTCGTAGGCAACCGGCCACAACCCGCGCACCCCGTTGCGCAATCGCGCGCAATCGCCGCACGAGCCGGCAATCGCCCTGCATACGGTGCTGCGCATGGCCGTCCTGAAGACCACCGTTGCCGAGATGTACAAGGCTGGGGACGCGTGGCTCGCCGAGTGCTCACCACACCCGGACCTCGCGCGCGCAGCGTGGGACGAGGAAGTCCTCGCGCCGATACCGACCGGCGGGACCTGGCTCGCCGCCGAGACCCGGCTCGCCGCCGCCACGTACGCGCTGTACCGCATCCCGGAGGAGCACCGCGGCCCGGTCCTCGCCGATCCGCTGGAGGACAAGGCCTGGTGGCTCGTGCCCCTCAGTGCCTACCGGGACCTGGCGGACGTGCACCAGGTGACGGTGCACCCGCCGCCCTGGTCGCTGCGCTGCCCGCCCACCGGCTGGCAGCTGGAAGGCCGCTTCTGGCTGCGCCGTCCGGACGGGTCGGGCCAGCTCACTGATCCTGCCGTACTCGGCGCCGCGTTCGGGCCGGGCGGCCGACCGCCTACGGAGGGCAGAGGATGAAACCTCAGACGTTTCAAGAGCAGCCGTTCAGTCTTCCCCTGCCGCTGGACCGGCCGGAGCCCGCGGCCGGCTGTGGGGTGTGCCGGGCCCTCGCGAAGCAGCGGGCCGCGGCGGAGCGGGTCGGCAACCTGTCCGGCGTGTCCGACTGCAACGTGGAGATCCGGAACCACCCGCACGGGTCGCGGGCCGTTCGGAAGTGGTCGTGAGCAGGCCCGGGTGGGAGTGGCGCGACGGATCCGGCGGCGCCGGCCATCTCCAGCGCATCGCCGCCACGGCCCGGTTCTCCGCGTCGCAGCGGGCGTACAACGCGTACCTCGACCACTGGGGCACGTGCGTGAGCTGCGACCGAAGCGGGCCGCGATGCCCGGAGGCGGACGCGCTGTGGAAGGCGTACCAGACGGCCCTCGGCTCTGAAGCCCCATGAGCTGGCGGCCGTCTCCGCCCCCCCGTCGGAGACGGCCGCCTCACACCCCGGTACGGGTCCGCGCGGACGCCGTCACGGGTCGAGCGGCCCGCCCGACGGCGACACGAGGGCGGGCCGCTCCGCAGACGCCCGCTCGCCGTCTGCACCCCCGTCCTCAGGACGAGACGGCGAGCGGGTCCCGTTAAGGGGGGACCGTCGGCGAGGGCCAGCCCTCGCTCTCCTATCGGTTCCGTGGCGGCTTCAGCGTCGCGTCGATCGACCCGCGGGCACGGACCGCCTTGCGGCCCGTGTCCACCCACAGCTCGCCGAACTCGCGCTCACCGATCCGCACCTGAATCACCAGCGGCTCCCCGCCACCCGCCGACGCGGCCGCCGGCACCGGGCTCGGCACGCTCCGGCGCGGCGCGCTGGTGAGCATCGACGCCCACGCCTGCCGCTGCATGCGGCGTGAGTCCGGCCCGGACCACACCCGTGACCCCGAAGGCAGGTCGAGCAACTCCGGCTCGTGCTCGCCCACCCACGTCAGGCCGCCGCGCACTCCACCCGACGCGGCAGCTCCGACGATGCCGCCGGCCGCCTTCCTGCCGATGGCGCGGCTGATGGCCGTCTCCATTACCTTGGCCAGGTTGAGCATTGACTTCTCCAGGCTGTCCTGGCTGCGCTGAAGCTTGGCGACGAGCGCGTTCTGCGCCTTGATCGCAGCCCCGTACACCGCGTCTGCGGTCGTCGCCCCGGCCGCGCCGGCCGCGGACACGATCTGCCCCTGCAAGCCGTTGAGTGAGCGGATCTCCGACGACGATGCGCCCAGCAGGGCGCCCGCCGTCTCAAGCCCGCCGCCCTCGGTGCCTGCTTCGGCGATCTGCTGGAGGAGGTCGGAGCGCAGGCCCTTCGCCTTGAGGTCCTTCAGCGCGCCCGCAAACGAGGTGGCCTTGTCCCGGCTGGCGGTGAGCCCGGCCATGACCGTCGCCACCGTGACCGGCTGGCCGTTGTTGGCGCCGCGGGTGATGTTCGAGCTGGTGAGGATCCCGGAGCGCACCGTGTTCGACACCTGCGCGGCGCTGGACTTCAGGTCGTTGAGCTTCGACTTTGCGCCGTCGAGCGCCTTGGTCACGCTGTACAGCTGCCGCTCGTACTTGATGAGGCCCTTGCCCACGCCGTCCAACTGGCGCAGTAGGCGCGACTCGGTGCTGCCGTGCGTCGCCGCCTGGATCTGCCCGCGCACGCTGTTCAGCGCGGCCACCAGCGAGCCCATGTCCTGCTGGCTGGTCAGCCCCTTCTCAAAGCTGGTCATCGAGTAGCCGGCCATCCGGCCGAAGCCGGACACGCCCATGCTGCCGCGCAGGCCCGCGCGCGCCTGCTTCTCCGCGTCGGAGACCTTGCCGCCACCAGCCATGCGGGGCATCTCGATCTGCCCGTCGTTCAGCCGCTGGAGGAACTTCTCGCCGTACTTCTGGACGGCGGCGGCCTTGATGACGAACTCACCGTTGGACAGCCACGGCGCGAACACGTCATCGGACGTGCCGGTGCCGGGCCCCTGCACCAGACCACCGCTGGCGTACCGGAAACCGCGGCCTGTGTACAGCCCGCCCGTCGCACCGACCTGCTCATGCCGGGACTTCCCGCTGCTCGGCGGCTTGCCGCTGTAGGCGTACCGGGTCTCGACGGTGTGGTAGGTGAACGTCCGCGAGACCTGGCCGTTCAGGTTCTTGAGCGCCTTCGCCACCGCGCTGATCGATCCGAGGGCCTGGCCGTTCGCCGTGTACACCGCGGTCTTGCCGTCGGGGAGCTGCTTGGTCTTGAGCCCGACGGCCTCCAGCGCTGCGATCGCCGCGGCGTTCAGGGTGGAGACGTGCACTTCCTTCGCACCCGGCGTCTTGGTGATCTCCGTCTGGACATCCTTGAGGCCCTGAATCGCTTCGCTGGTCTCCGCCTTCACCAGGGTCTTGATGCTTTCCGGTGTGCCGAGGAGCGTGTTCACGAACTCCTGAGCCTTCTTCGTGTTCCCGTCGAACGCCTCCGTTGCGAGCCGCATCATCGAAGAGCGCAGCTCGTCGGACTTCTTCATCATCGAGCCCAGCGAGTCACCGGCGGCGATCGATGCAGCGATCATCTCGTCGTGCGCCTTCGCGGCCGCCGACATCGCCTCGCCGTTCTTCCGGCCCGCCTCAGTGTCGTCGTTGAGGGTGGCGCCGTTCTTCTTGAACGACTCGGTCAGGTCGTCAAGTCCCTGCTCGAAGGCGAGTTGCGCGTCGTACGCGCTGCGGTTGGCGTCGTTCAAGGCGAGGATGCTCTGGCGGAGCCCGTCGGCGGCGTTCTTCTGCGCCTCCAGCTTCGCCGACGTGTCCGCCGCCGCCTGCCCGAACACGCCCAGCGACTGCATCGCGTGCTGCTGCTCGTAGTCCGCGTCAGCCAGTGCGCTCTTGTAGTCGTCGATGCTGCCCTTGAGTGCCGCGAACTCCTCCGGTGAGAGGTTCTTCCCGAGTTCCTCAAGGGCCTTCGCGGCAACGTCGGCCTGGCCTCCCTTGACCAAATCTGCGAGGGCCTTGTCGAGGGAATCAATGTCCTCTTTCGCGTCCTTGACCAGGGTCGAGTCCGACCCCAGAAACTCGGCCCAGCCTTGCAGGAACCCGTCAAATCCCTTGGGGTCGAGACGCGAGAGGCTCTCACGCAGTCCCTCGAAGTCCGTGCCCCAGGCCCTCACAGACTCGCCAGTGTTCTTCCCGGTTTCGGCCAGTCCCTTGAGCGACGTCGTCACCTTGTTGATGTCGGGCGGCGTCTTCTCCGACATCGACGACAACATCCCGAGAGCAACGACGATGGCACCCACGCCGGTGGTGATGAGAGCGGCACGCGCGCTGATGCTCAGTGACATGAACGCTGCCTTCAGCCCTATCAGCCCGCCGCCCGCTGCCGCGGATGCCGCCTGCATCGAAGCGAGGGTTGAGCCGAACGCGGCCACGCCTGTGCTCAGAGCGGCGACCCCCGCGCCCGCGAGCCGCAGCGCCTTGAACGCAACGGCGAGCTGCATGACCGTGGCCACCAGCTCCGGCGGCAGCGCACCCACCAGCTTCAGCCCCGCATTGACCAGCGACAGCATCCCCGGACCGGCGTCGGCGGACGCCTCGACCAGCGTCATCACCGCCTCACCGAGGTTGCGCAAGGTCTCCTTGACGGCGGGCCCGTTCCGCTCGGCGAACTCCATGAACGTCTGCACCGCGCCGCCCCCACCCTGCCCCTCCGACAGGACGCGGGAGAAGTGGATGATGCCGTCGACCGCGTCCTTCAGCGACTCGGTTGCGAACGACGACAGCTTGTCGGCCACATGGTCCAGGCCCGGCGTGGTCATCGCCCCGCCGGCCACGGTCACCAGCCGGTCCAACTGGGTGGAGGCGCCCTGCACCATGGGGGTGAGCTTGGGGAGGAGCTGCCCCATGAGCGTGAAGCTCTTCTCGACCGGGCTCATGGTGAAGCCGGCCAACGAGTCGGACCACGCGTGGAAGTCGTCCTTCAGCGTGGCCAGAGCGGTCGCCGCGCGGGCCGTGGCCTGCGGCATGCCAGCCATGGTCCGCTGCCACGAGAGCTGCGCGGCGGCTGCCTTCTCCGAACCGCGCCCGTACTTGGCCACGGCGTCGGTGTACTTGTCCTGCGCCTTCGCCGCGTCGGACAGATTGCCGATCTGCCCGGCCGCTGCCACACCGAACGCCGCGAGCGCCGTCGTCGCCCCCGCAGCCTTGACCGCGACCGCGCCCATCGTCGCTGCGATCGGCGCCGCCGCCGTCGCGAGAGGGATCAGCGTGCCCTTGAGCCCCGCGACCTCGCCCTTCAGGTCACGGAAAGCACGCTGCGCCTGAGCCACATGGGCTTGGACGTGGATGTCTACGGAGTCACCGGCCATCGTCGGCCCCCTCGCCGCGCAGGAGCGCCGCCACCGCCGCGTCATCTGCCGGCGACCACTCGTCGCCGGAGACGAGCCCCAGGTAGGCGGCGGCCTTGAGGAAGTCGTTGTCACCCCACTGCGACGCGTCGAGATCGTGGCCGATCGCAGCACTGAGAGCCTCGATCAGACGCCAGACATCCGGTGCTCTGAAGTCGCCGGCCTGCGCCCGCTGCTGCGCCCGGCGGTACTCGTCTCCCGTGTAGCCCGGCAGGACCACCTCGACGGCCACGCCGGGGCTGCACTCGACGCGCACCGTCACCTTGCCCGCGCCCGCAGGACGCTGCCTGCGCGGCTTACGGGCCTTCTTCCGGCTCACCGGGCCTCCTCCGTCTGGAAGGACTTCACGAAGCCGTCCAGCAGCCGCAGCCGCACCTTGCAGATGTCCGCCCGCATCTCCGGGCGTTGACGCCACCGGCGCACCGTCCGGCCAGACGCGCCGACCAGCGGGCCTATCTCCTCCGTCGGGAGGCCCATCGCCAGCAGCACCGCTGCCCGGGACCGCGGGGGGAGTTCGTCGAGTTCGCTCATGACCATTTTTGGTCACCTCCTACAAAGATCGTAGGAGGCTGTGCAAGTCGAGATGCGGAAACGTGCTGCCGGCATTGGCGTATTCAGACAATGGCGTTACGGCTGTGAGTGACAGATTCCTGAGACTCGATGTACCGTTACGGCTATGGGTGAGAAAACGTGCGCAGTGTGTGCCACTGAGTTCGCCGATCAGCCCGCCTACCTCATGCAGGGGGCACAGTGGGGTCGGCGCCGCTGGGGGCGCGCACTCCTGCTGATCTGCCGGGACTGCCACGACAACCGCCGCGGCTACTGCAACGACGACCACAAGGCGCTGCCTGTCCGGTGGACTGGACTCGTCGGCCGCGGCAAGCCGATGCCCGCCACCCTCTGCACAGCCTGTGGCCTGCAGGTCGTCCGCAACGGCGACCCCCTGCTGAGGCGTGTCACGTGCTCGCCGTCCTGCAGCACGTCCCTTACCCGTAGCCGTAACGGCGGCAAGGGGAGCGGCGCCCCCTGCGAAACGTGCGGGGAACAGATCGTCACCGGCCGCGCGGACTCCCGGTACTGCTCGCCCCGCTGCCGGCAGAAGGCATTCCGGCAACGACAGTCACACGCACAGGCGTGACGAACGGCGCCCGGCCCCTCCCCGCAGGAAGAACCGGGCGCCGCCCACAACCGAACCCCTAGCGGGCCCTCCCCTCCCGCACCGTGGCAACCACCTCCTCACGGCCCCTGCCCGCCGTGGCGCCCCCATACGGCAGCACGGAGAGCCTGGCGAGCGGATGCCGCGGCCACCGCTCCAGCACCAGATCCCGCAGCACGTCGGCCAGCACCCCGCCCGCATCGATCAGCGGCCACTGGCGCCCCGCGATCCATGCCGACCCGTCCAGATGAGCGCCCGTCTCCTCGCCCTCCCGCGTCAGCAGACCACGCTCGGCCAGCTTCCCGCCCGCCTCACGCACCGCACCGTCGAACTCCCCGAGCGCATCGAGCGCGCGCCCCATCGCCGACGCCGCCCCCAGCACCGCGGCCACAGCCGCCGCGCGCGCGTCCACCAGCCGCTGCACGTCACCCGCCATGGCCTCGGCAGCCTCGCGACCCGCCGTGGCACGCACCTCGCGCGCCGCCTCCTGCTGCTGCCATTCCTCACGCAGCAGCCGCGCCCGAACCGCCGCGTGATCCGCAGCCTCCACCGCCTCCTTGTGCCGGTCGTACGCCGTCCGAGAAGCGCGATTCGAGGCGTACCCCCGCTCCGCCTCCCGCAGCTCTCCCTGCGCCCGCTCAGCCGCCCGCTCGGCCTGCTCCAGATCCTCGATCGTCACCGCGACCATGCCGTCCACCTCCTCGTGCCGTAGCTCGCCCTCATCACTTCGCTGCCCGCTGCGCCTGGAGGGCGTTCACCGCCCGCGGCAGCTCCGGGAAGTCCAGCCGCTCCGGCGCCGGCAGACCGGAGAGCAGCCCGTCCTCACGGTTCTCCGGGACCAGGCGCCCCGTGTTGTACTCCAGCAGGCCCACCGCCGGGCACGGGTGCGGAAGCCGAGCCGCGGCCACCCGATGCACCACGTGCATCAGCACCGCCTGCGAGCCAGCCGACTCGTACACGGCGCCGCGCGCCTTCACCACGCAGTCGAAGAACCGCGCCGCCCCACCCGACTCACCATCCAGCCCCAGGCCGGCACCCGCCAGCACCCCCGCATGCCGCTCCACGGCCGCGTCGTACCCCTCGGCCTGCTTCATCAGGTCGACGAGCGCCTTCTGCGCCGCCTCCGCCGCATCCTCCAGCCGGCCGCGCGCCGCCTTCAGCTCCTTCCCGGCCGCCGCGATCTCCTTCGCCGCCGCCTTCTCCAGCTCCTCCCTCGTCGCCGCCGAACGCTCCGCCTCCACCTGAGCGTCGTACGCCTCGCGCAGCTCCCGCGCGTTCACCCGGCACTGCGCCACCCGCTTCAGCGCCGCCGCCAGCTCCGTCGACTTCACCGTGCTGTTCGGCGACTCCATGAGCGCCTCCTCAGCAGCCGCGCGCACCCGCTCCGCCTCAGCCACCTCGGCCTCAGCCTGGGCCACCATCTCCGCCGTGATCGTCATCTTCCTACCTCCGTTACTCGTTGAACCGATCTACCAGTAACCGGGTGGACACACGTCCGCCCGATCCCTTCACCCGCTCCAGCCCCGCCCCGCGCTACGCCGCCGGCAACTCCGCCGCCGCCCGCCCCCGACGCAGCGACTCCCGCTCCCGCCGCGTCGTCCCGCCCCACACCCCCCACAACTCCGGCCGCCCCAACGCGTACACCAGACACGGCTCCAGGTACGCACACCCCGCGCACAACTCCCGCGCCTGCCGCGGCCGCAACCCCTCCACAAACCACGCGTCCGGATCATCCCGACACGGCAGCCGCTCCCGCGCCTCCATCACAAAGTCCGGGATCCCCAGCGACAGCACCGGCCGCGCCCCCGCGAAGTTGTGCCCGCCGCTCACTGCGCGCCCTCGCTCAGCCGCCAGTTCATCCCCAGGACCGCCACCCCAGCGGCAACGAACCCCGCCGTCGTCGACCACGTGAACGCCGCCGTAGCCAGCAACCCCAGACCGACCGCATCCAGCAGCACCGACCGCACCCGCAGCAACGCCTCCCCCACCGCCCGCCACCGCACCAGCCCACGCCCCCGACCGCCGCGCACCGTTCTCATGCCGTCACCCACCTTCCTGCCATCACCCGACCGACCCGACGAACCGGGCCACCTTCCACCACGGAGCCACCGCCCACGCGGAACCACGGTCTACGCGGAGCCATCAGCATCCGGTCCTCCCTCGCCGGACTGCCCGGCCGCCGGTCGACAGCCGAGGGGCTTGAGTGGCGCGGCCAGCATCCGGCGGACCGCGCTGGCGATCAGACGGGCGTTGTCCGCGTCGGCCTGCGTGGGCGGCACCGTGGAGACGAGGCCCGTGTCGAGGCCCGCGATACCGTGGCCGGTGCGCAGTTGGGCCAGGCACGCGGCCAGGTAGCCAACCGGTCCGGCGATCTCCTCGGCGGTGAGGTCGTTGAGAGCGCCGCGACGAGCACCCTGGTGCCGGAGCTTCTGCGCGTGCCGGGCCGCGAGGCCGCGCTGCCGGGCCTCGGCCAGCTCCTGCCGGCGCTGCTTGTCCGCCTCGCCCTTGGCGCGCGCGGCCGCGATACGGGCCTGCACCTGCTGCTCGACGTGGCTGGTCATGCGGTGCCTCGTTGCGCGGTGCGGGCGGGACGGATGGAGTAGAGGGCGAAGTTCTCCCACTCCGTCTCGGTCATGTACCGGTAGAAGTTCGGAACTTTGCTGGCCAGGGCAGTCTGGCCGTTCGCGTTGACGTAGTGGCCGACGAGCCGTCCGTCGTCGTCCACCGTCCATGCGATCAGGGAGCGCGGGTGGTAGCGCGTTTCGCCGGTCGATGTGTCGAGGCCCGTGAAGACAGCGAGGTAGCCGTCTGCCGGAACGAGATCGGGCATTGGGTGTCTCCTGTTGCTCGTGGGCCTCACGGTTCCCCTCCTCTTAGAGGAGGGGGGAACGTGAGGGTCCCTGGCCGTGAGGGTCCGTGAGGGTAAGCGTGAGGCTGTGAGCTGGGCTTTTTGTTTCCGCGTGAGGGTCCGTGAGGGGTGCGTGAGGGTCGGTCGCCGTGAAGGGTGCGTGAGGGTCAGCGTGAGGGTCCGTGCGTCCCGTCGGGCGCGGCCGGATACCAGCGCGCTGGATCGCTCGGGGTGGTCGAACCGACCTTGATGAGCAGCCTCTGAGAGACCAGCTTGTCCAGCTTCCGGCGCGCCTTCTCTCGCTGCGCGGGGGTGGGCTTCTTCGTCTCGAACATCGCCTCGGCGGCAGCCGCGGCCGTGAGTCCGTGAACGCCTCCGATGCGCGCCATGTCCACCAGGTCAGCGCTGTGCCGCACGGTGGTGATACCGCTCTGGTGCTCATGGATGAGCTGCAGGGGGCCGACCTCGTCCATCGGCTGCTTCAGGTGCCGGAAGGTGACCACGGGATCGCCAGCCTCACCCCAAAGCATGATCACAGAACCTGCCCCGGCCGTAATCCATACCGACCCGTACACGTCGGCAAGGGTGTTGGGCTCACCACCGTTCGCGCCGGCCTTCTTCACGTGGTGGTTCTCCAGCACCTGGACGCCCTCGGCGAGCGCCTTCTGCCGGGCACGGTTGTAGCCCGCGCCCACCTCGTCGCTGGAGATGCCGAGGGCGCCATCCTTGATGGAGTCGACGAGGACCGTGTCCGCCCCCGCCTTGTCGCACATCGCGGCGAGGATGTCGGTGCGCTTCGCGAGGTCGTACGGTGGCGGCCCCTCCCACACGACGAGGTGTTCGTTCAGGTAGTCCTCGTCGTCAGCGCCGAAGATGCGACGGCCAGCGCGGCGGAACTGGGCAGGTCTGTCCATGGCGAGGATCAGACACTTCTTGCCCGGCTGTACGGGCAGACCGAGGACCGTCTCTTGGAGGCCGAGTCGCGCGCGGATGAGCTGCGTGGCGATCGTTGTCTTGCCCACACCCTGGGGTCCTGCGAGCACCAGCGCCTCACCCTCGGCCCACAGCACCTCGCCGTCACGTCCCCAGATGGCCGGAGGTGCGTCGAGCGCCTGCAGGAAGAACGAGCCGCCAGGCTTGAACGCCTTGGGGAGGACGTCCTGTTCGGGTGCGCTCTCTATCGCAGCGTGCACGTCCGACTCGGCTCTGACGCCCGCAGCCCAGGCGGGTTCACGACTGCCTTGCTGGCACTCGACGTGTTGGCATGGCATGTACTGGTTGTGTCGCTCGCAGCGCGGTCGGTCGCCCGTGAGCTGTGCCATCAGGCCGAGGGCCTCGGTCATGCCGCTGCCTCCGACCTCTTGGTGTCGATCTGCCGGCCGTTGGCGAGGCGGCGGTACCAGCCGGGGCGCCCAGGGATCGCCACTGGCGGCCAACCCTGGGTGGCCTGGACCGGGCGCTGCGGCCTCGGCTTGGCGAGCGCGTCCAGCTCGGCGATCGTCTTCCGCTGGGCGAGCGGCGCGCGCGGGGTGGACGCCTCCTTGAACCACTGGACGACGTCGTCGCCGTACCGGCGCCACATGTCGGCGGCCTCGATGACGGAGAGGTTGTCGTGTCCGTGCAGGCGCCACAGCTCGGCAGCTACGACGATCGCAGCGCCCTTCCGCGGGTCGGTGCTGGGCAGTCGCTGCCATTCCGGTGAGCCGTAGGCGGGCGGGTCGTCGTGCCCGTCGAGAAGTTCGGTCACCCGGGCGGACGCCCACAGTGCCACCGCATCCGGGGTGTCGCCGCGCTGCGGGGCGGGGCGGAGTTCGTTCACGTTCGATGTCCTTGCCGAGGGGCGGCCGGCTGGGGAACCGGCCTGCGGTCGGGAACGGCGTGCACGGGGGTGGCGGAGCCGTGCACGCGACGGTCAGTAGGCCGGGCACCGCCCGACCGCGAGGGCCGGGCGGAGTCGGCGGGGGGTCTGTCGGGTGGTCACGCCCGGACCTGGGGGGCGACGCCCATCCGGTACTGCTGCAGCTCCCTGATGAGACCCGCGGCGATGGACGCCGCCTTCTCCGGCGAGTAGTGGCCGGGCAGCGTCTCCTGCATGGCCTGGTCGACGACGTCCGGCAGCTCGGCGACGAGCCGGTTCCAGTCGACGCCCTTGGTGGTGTCCGCCGGGGTGATGTGCTCGGGGTGCTCGCGCGCCGGCTCGGGGATGTAGGGCAGCGCACGCCCGGTCGGCGTGGTGTCCATGGTGGGGATGGCCCTAAGCTGGTGAGACATGACGTCTCCTCTCGAATGAGATGACGGGCCCCGGGTCTGCTTGGCGGTAGATGGCCGGGGTCTCGTCGTTGGTGGGGCGTTCAGGCCCGGTCGCTGGCGCTGGTACCGCCGACGGCCGGGCCGTCTTGTGTGTGCGTCAGAGGGCTTCGAGGAGCCGGACGAGCGACGCGGTGACGACGCGGTGCCGCTGGCCGAAGCTGAGGACCGCGACGGGCGATTCGCCGCGCTTGATCAGCTCGTACAGCTGCGACCGGCTGCATCCGAGGGCGAGCGCCGCACGGGTCACCTCGACCGTGGCCGGCCACTTCTTCACCTCGGTGAGCGTCGGCTGCGCGGTCTTCTTCGCGGCCATCAGTCGGCGCTCCGAAGGGTGCGGATCGCAGCGACGTAGCGCTCCAGGTGAGAGCCCTTCGGCGTGCGCGCGCCGCTTTCCCAGTTGCTGATCGCCTGCCGCGTGACACCGATAGCTTCGGCCAGTTCCCCCTGCGAGAGGCCTGCCGCCTGACGAATTGCCCGCCGCTCCTCGGGTGCCGGAAGGTCCTGATGAAGGAGCATGCGAGCCCGAACGCGTAGCGCTGTGGCTGTCATGTGGCCAGCTTGGCAGACCTGGGGAGTTGAAGTCAACCAGGCGTGCAGACCTGGTGAACCACGTCAGCAGTGCTGGTGTGTTGACCTGGCGTTGCGTTCTTGTCATGCTCGACCGGTGACTACACCGACACCCCCCACGACCGATGGGCCCGAAGAGGTCCACATCAACGCGATCGCCGACGTTGCCGCCGCAGCCAGCCAGGCAGAAGGTGCCGTTGTGGCGACGTTCGAGGCCCGTCCAACGTCTGGTGATTGGTTGGCGAGAGGAGATATCGCCCGAGGGGCTCAAGGGCTGGTGATCTCCAGGGTGGAACTGCAGGCCGTAGACCGGACAGGCAGTGGCATCACGGGCAGCCTGCTGCGGCGTGTGCAGGTGGGAGACATCCTCCACCTCGCGCGCGCAGTCGTCGCCCGGGCTGCGCAGTCCAGCGAACCAGTGCAGAGCGTCGAGTCCCCAGCTCCCCGACCGCGGCGAAGCGGAGGCCGCTCCGCGCTAAGCGAGGATCTTCTCCGCAGTGTCGCCGTTGCGTACCTCGCCGAGACGGCTCCCGGCCGTCCTGCCGGCGCCGTCAAGCGGATGGCCACCGAGTTTGACCGGCCAGAGGAAACCGTCCGTTCGTGGATCGCCCGCGCCCGGAAGGCAGGATGGCTCGGCCCGAGCGTAAAGGGCCGGGCGGGCGCCGAGCCGGGGCCGCTCTTGCGAGACCTCACACCTGAGGAGTTCGCGCGGATCTTCCCGGAGGGCTATCAGGCGCCACCGGAGAGCGTCGCCGAGCTGGCCGCGGGCTTTCCCGCCATGTCGCCGGAGCGGCAGCGTGCGGCTTCCGTTGCGTGGTTCACGCCAGAGCGGCAGGCGGAGAGTAATCGCCAGGCCCTCGCGTGGGAGCGCGAGCAGCGCGAGGCGGAGGCGCACGGGTCTGAAGCTGAATCACCTGAGGGCGAGCAGCAGTAGAAAGCGATCCCGCAGGAAGGGAAGGGGGAGGGCGTGGCCGAGATCAAGAAGATCACGCTGAAGAACGGCACGGTCCGCTACCGCACCGTCGTCGACGCCGGCCGCGACGAGAACGGCAAGCGCATCCAGCTCACCATCACCAAGGACACGAAAAAGGAGGTCATCGCCGAGCGCAGCCGCATCCAGCACCAGCGCTCGGCCGGAACGCTGATCATTCCCAGTGCGATCACGCTGGGGGAGTGGCTCGACCAGTGGCTGGAGTACAAGCGGCGCGACGTCGAGGAGACGACGATCCGCACCTACCGGCTCGCCCTGGTCCACGTGTACGACCGCATCGGTCACGTCCGACTGCAGGAACTCACCGAGGACCAGGTGAAGGACTGCATCGACGACGTCGTGGCCAACGGCCGCCGCAAGGGCGGCGAGGCCGGCACCCGGCTTGCCGTGTCCACCGCCGAGGGCGTCCTCACCCGGCTGAAGGAAGCGCTCGGCCGGGCCGTGGCGCGCAAGCTCATCGCGACCAGCCCGGCGCAGTACGTGCGAATCAGCCTGGCCGACAAGAAGGCCGACAAGCGCGAGCGTCCCAAGGCTCGGCCCTGGACCGTGCCCGAGGTGCAGCGGTTCATCGGAGGTATCGAGCGGGACCGCCTGTATGCCCCGCTGCTGCTGTCCCTGATGGGCCTGCGGCCGGCCGAGGTGGTAGGCCTGCGCTGGTCGGATATCGACTTCAAGCTCGCCACGCTGGAGATGACCAACACCCGCACGATGATCGGCAACGTGAAGGTGCTGGAGAAGGACGCCAAGACCGCGGCCGGCGAGCGCGTTCTGCCGCTGCCGTCCCGGGCCTTGGACGCGCTGAAGAAGTTCAGGGCTCTCCAGGCCCGCGAGAAGCTGGCAGCTGGCGAGGGCTATACGGACTCGCCGTACGTCGTCGTGGATCAGCTTGGCATCCCACGGAACACCCGCCACCTGCGCGAGCACGCGTACCGGCTGATGCGGGAGCTTGAGATGCGGCAGGTTCGCCTGTACGACGCGCGGCACTCCTGCCTGACGTACCTCGCGAACGCGGGGGTGCCGGACCACATCCTCGCGGCTTGGGCCGGTCACACGAACGCGAGCTTCACGAAGCGGAAGTACGTCCGCCCGGACGTCGAGGATCTGAGGGCCGCGGCGACCGCGTGGGACAGCTTCCACGGCGGAGATCAAAAAGCCCCTGTGTGAGAAATTGTGAGACAGGGACTGTCGTCGACCATGCAATACGGCCACTGACCAGCACAAACGAGATTGGCAGTAGAACAGTGACCAGATTCTACTGGCGATTCGTGCAGGCCAGCGCCACGGCCCGGTTCGGCGGAAGCTACGAGACGGCCGTCACTCGGTGGTGTCCATGAGGTACGGCAGCAGCTCCGGGCGCTTGGCGGGGCGGCCGTCGCCCGAGGAGCGGCCGGTCAGCCGGCGGCCTATCCACGGCAGGAGGTGCTGGCGGGTGAAGCGGACGTCGGCGACGCGGCGGGCGACCCAGCCCGGCGGCAGCGCCGGGGGCGGCGCGACGTGCCAGTCGGGGTCCTCCGCCTCGTACCCGAGGGCCTGCCACACCGCCTCCGCGACCCGGCGGTGGCCCTCCGCGGTCAGGTGCAGCCGGTCGACGTCCCACAGCCGCGGGTCGCTGAGCGCGGGCGCGCCGTACAGGTCGACGACCAGGGCGTCGTGCCGGGCGGCCAGCTCCTCCACGCAGGCGAACAGCTCCTCCATGCGCGGCCGGAACCGCTCCAGGACCGGGCCCTGGCGGCCCGGGCTGCGCATCAGCACCAGCTGCTTGCACGCCGGCGCCAGCTGCTCCACGGCCTCCGTCAGCAGGCCCTTCACCCGGCCCATGTCGCACTTGGGCCGCAGGGTGTCGTTCAGGCCGCCGACCAGCGTGATCACGTCGGCGCCCATGGCGGCGGCCACGCCGACCTGCTCCTCCACGATCTGCCCGATGAGCTTGCCGCGCACGGCCAGGTTGGCGTACCGGAAGCCCGGGGTGCGGGCGGCCATCCGGGCCGCGAGGAGATCGGCCCAGCCGCGGTAGGAACCGTCGGGCAGCAGGTCCGACATGCCCTCGGTGAAGGAGTCACCGACGGCGACGAGGCTGGTGTGGGCGGGGTTCGTCTGCATGGCGCCCCCGATGCTATCCGACCCGCCATACCCAGCGGTCGGTCACCCCGGGACGCCCTTGCCGACCACCCCGGCCTCCGGTCCGCCGGGCGGCGATACGACGCCGCCCGGCCGGACGGCT
Source organism: Streptomyces griseosporeus (assembly GCF_014656055.1). Classification (GTDB taxonomy): domain Bacteria; phylum Actinomycetota; class Actinomycetes; order Streptomycetales; family Streptomycetaceae; genus Streptomyces; species Streptomyces griseosporeus. The sequence continues at coordinate 1,100,805 of NZ_BNBR01000002.1, read as the reverse complement.
ACGGCCCCGGCCCGCTGGACGGCCGGGGCTCCGGCCTGCCGACCGGCACCGGCTCGCCGGACGGCCAAGGCCACGGCACCGCCGACCGGCATCGGCACCGACCCGCGCGACGGCCCTGGCACAGTCACGGCTCCGGCCCGGCCGACCGACTTTGGCACCGGCCCGCCGACCGGCATCGGCCCAGGCCCGCCGGACGGCCCTGGCCAGGTCACGGCCCGGGGCCCGCCGAACGCCCATGCCACCGGCCCGTCGGCCGACCACGGCACCGATCCGCCGGACAGCTCGGCCACGCCCAAGGGTCGGGCCCAGCCGGCCCTCCTACAACGCCGGCTGTCCGAACAGCTCCCGCAGGACGTCCTCCATTGTCACCAGCCCGGCCAGCCGTCCGTCCTCGCCCAGCACGGCCGCCACATGGGTGCGGCTGCCGCGCATCGCGGTGAGGACGTCGTCCAGGGGCGTCGTCTCCCTCACGCGTGCGATGGGGCGCATGTCCCGCAGCCGGAACGGCACGTCCCGCGGGGCGGCGTCCAGCGCGTCCTTCACGTGCAGGTAGCCGACGATCCGGCGGCCCTCGTCGACCACCGGGAAGCGGGAGAACCCGGAGTCGGCCGACAGCCCCTCCAGCTCCTCCGGCGTGACGCCCACACGCGCGTACACCACTCGCTCCAGCGGGAGCACGACGTCCCGCACGGGCCTGCTGCCCAGCTCCAGCGCGTCGTGCAGCCGCTCTCGGGCCCGCTCGTCGATGAGCCCCGCCTCGCCCGCGTCCTTGACGATCTGCGCCAGCTCGGCGTCCGAGAAGGTCGCCGTCACCTCGTCCTTGGTCTCGATCCGCATCAGCTTCAGCAGCGCGTTCGCGAACGCGTTGATCGCGAAGATCACCGGCTTCAGCGCCCGCGACAGCGTCACCAGCGGCGGACCCAGCAGCAGCGCGCTGCGCACCGGCTCGGCGAGGGCGATGTTCTTCGGCACCATCTCGCCCAGCAGCATGTGCAGATAGGTGGCGAGGGTCAGCGCGATCACGAAGGACACCGCGTGCCCGGCGCTCTCCGGCACGCCGACCGCGTGGAACACCGGTTCCAGCAGGTGGGCGATGGCCGGCTCGGCGACCACACCGAGGACCAGCGTGCACAGGGTGATGCCGAGCTGGGCGGCGGCCATCAGCGCGGAGACGTGCTCCAGCCCCCACAGCACGCTCCTGGCGCGCCGGTCGCCCGCCTCCGCGTGCGGCTCGATCTGCGAGCGCCGCACCGAGATCAGCGCGAACTCGGCGCCGACGAAGAAGGCGTTGACGACCAGGGTCGCCAGGCCGATCAGCAGCTGTACGGCGGTCATCGGCCGGCCTCCTTCATGTCCTCGCCCCGCTTCTCGTCGTCCAGCGGCGCGTGCAGCAGCACCCGGGCCGCCCGGCGCCCGGAGGCGTCGACGACGTCCATGCGCCAGCCGGCGACCTGCACGCGGTCACCGACGGCCGGTATACGGCCCAGCTCGGCGGCGACCAGGCCGGCCAGCGTCTCGTACGGCCCCTCGGGCGGCCTGAGGCCGACCCGGGCGAGCTGGTCGACGCGGGCGGCGCCGTCCGCGGAGAACACGGCGCGGCCGTCCTCGTCGGTGCCGGCCGGGGCGAGGTCGGGTGTCTCGTGCGGGTCGTGCTCGTCGCGGACCTCGCCGACGACCTCCTCGACGATGTCCTCCAGCGTGGCCACGCCCGCCGTGCCGCCGTACTCGTCGATGACGACGGCCATGGTGCGCCGGCCGGACAGCCGGTCCAGCAGCCGGTCGACCGTGAGGGACTCGGGGACGAGCAGCGGCTCGCGCATCAGCTCGCCGACCGGCACCCGCGGGCGCTGCTCGGCGGGCAGGGTGAGCACGTCCTTGATGTGCGCGGTGCCGACGACGGTGTCGAGGTTCCCGCGGTAGACCGGGAAGCGGGACAGCCCCGTCGCGCGCGTCGCGTTCGCCACGTCCTCACAGGTCGCCTGCTCGTCCAGGGCGATGACCTGCACGCGCGGGGTCATCACGTTCTCCGCGGTCAGGTCGGCGAGGTTGAGCGTCCGGACGAACAGCTCGGCGGTGTCCGCCTCCAGCGCGCCCTCCTTCGCGGAGTGCCGGGCGAGTGCCGCCAGCTCCTGCGGGCCGCGCGCGGAGGCCAGTTCCTCGGCGGGTTCGATGCCGAGACGCCGTACGAAACGGTTGGCGGTGTTGTTCAGGTGGGTGATGAACGGGCGGAAGACGGCGCTGAACCAGCGCTGGGCGTTGCCCACGGTCCGGGCCACCGCCAGCGGCGAGGAGATCGCCCAGTTCTTCGGCACCAGCTCGCCGACGACCATCAGGAACACCGTCGACAGCGCCGTGCCCAGCACCAGCGCCAGCGAGCTCGCGGTCGACCGGGAGATGCCCAGCGCCTCCAGGGGCCCGGCGATGAGCTTGGCGATCGACGGCTCGGCGAGCATGCCGACCACCAGGTTGGTCACCGTGATGCCGAGCTGGGCGCCGGAGAGCTGGAAGGTCAGGTTCCGTACGGCCTTCAGGGCGCCCGAGGCGCCGCGCTCGCCGCGCTCCGCGGCCCGTTCCAGCTCGCTTCGTTCGACCGTGGTCAGCGAGAACTCGGCGGCCACGAAGGCGCCGCAGGCGAGCGACAGCAGGATCGCCACCAGCAGGAGCAGCACTTCGGTCATGGGGTCACCTCCGTCCCATGATCGGGCAGGACAGAATGGACCGCGCGGTGTCGCGGACTGGGAGGCTCGCCCATGGGCGGACGCTCACAACCTTTCATCGGAGGGTCGAGTGTCCCTCCGATGGTAAAGGATCGGCAAAGAGATCGTGCAGGGGGGGTCGGCCGGTTCAGCCGAGCGGCTTCACCCAGCGCCGCCAATGCTCCTCGGGCGCGTACCCGGCCGCCCGCCAGGCGTGGTGCGCCCGCTCGTTGTCCACCAGCACCATCGCGTCCCCGCGCCGCCCGCCGAGCCGTACGAACCGCTCTTCGGCGGCGGCCAGCAGCGCCGTGCCGATGCCCCGGCGGCGGTGGTCCGGACGCACGGCCAGCCGGTAGAGGTGGCAGCGCCAGCCGTCGAAGCCCGCGATCACCGTGCCGAGAAGCTCCCCGTCCCGCTCGGCCAGGATCAGCGCCTCGGCGTCGCGCTCGACCAGCCGCTCCACCCCGGCCCGGTCGTCGCTGATGCTCGTGCCCTCGGCCGCGGTCCTCCAGAAGGCCAGCACGGTGTCGAGGTCGTCGGGCGTCGCGGCCCGTATCCGCAGATCAGACATGTAGTGATCACATCACCTCCGCCGGGCCGGGACGCCGAATTCCACGATCCGGACGGTCACCGTCCGCGCAGCGCGGCCATGACCGGGGCGAACGCCTCCATCGACGGCTCCAGCACCGTCAGATAGGTGAACCCGTAGCGCTTCCGCTGCGCCAGCACCTGCTCGACGATCTCCTCCTCGGTGCCGACCAGGAAGATCGGCAGCTCCAGCGCCTGCTCCAGGGTGAGATCCGGCTGCCGCTCCAGCAGCGGACGCAGCGCCGCCTCGCGGTCACCGGTCACCGTGACCTGCTGGACCAGCAGGTTCAGCTCCGCGGGCCGGGCGCGCCCGGCGGCCAGCTGCCGGTAGCGGGCCATGCGCTCCTCCAGCCGGTCGGCGGGGACCGGCGCCAGCTTTCCCGTCGTACTGCCCGGCACGGGATACGCCCCCGCGAACGCGGCGATGTCGGCGTGCTCGGCCGTCAGACGCAGCATCCGGTCACCGTTGCCGCCGATCAGCAGCGGCACCCGCGGCTGCTGGGCCGGACGCGGGCGGAACTCCGGCGAGCCCAGCAGCCGCTCCAGTTCCCCGACGGTGCGCCGCAGATGGTCGACGCGTTCGCCCGGCGAGCCGAACGGCAGCCCGGCGCTGTCGTGCTCGGCCCGCACGTACCCGGCGCCCAGGCCCAGTTCGAGGCGCCCGCCGGTCAGCGCGTCCGTCGTCGCCACCTCGCGGGCCAGCAGCGCCGGGTTCCAGAAGCCCGCGTTCAGGACGAAGGTGCCCAGCCGCGGGCGCTCGGTGACGGCCGCCGCCGCGACGAGCGCCGGGAACGGCGCGGCCATCCCCAGATGGTCGGGGACCAGGATCACGTCGTAGCCGAGCTCCTCGGCCCGGCGGCACTTGGCGCGCCACGCGTCACCGGGGGCGGGGTCGAGCAGGTTGACGCCGAAGCGGAACGGAAACGACACGAACTCTCCTCACAGCCAGGGGACTTCGCGATTCCATCACTCGTGCGCGATCGCCGCCAGCACGTTCATCCGGGACGCGCGCAACGCCGGCAGCAGCGCCGCCGCCACCCCGACCACCGCCGAGCCGATCACCACCGCGACGATCGTGCCCCACGGGACCGCCAGCGCCTTCATGCCCTGCAGCGCCAGCACCTGCTGGGTGCACACCCCCCACACCAGGCCCAGCGCAAGGCCCAGCACCGCGCCGAACACCGCGATCACCACCGACTCCAGCCGGATCATCCGGCGCAACTGCCGTCGCGCCAGCCCGATCGCGCGCAGCAGCCCGATCTCACGGGTGCGCTCGACGACCGACAGGGCGAGCGTGTTGACCACGCCGAGCACCGCGATGACGATCGCCAGCCCGAGCAGCGCGTACACGAGGTAGAGCAGGACCGCGATCTGGTCGTGCACCAGCTCCTTGTAGTCCGCGAGGTTCCGCACCTGCACCTGCGGATACGGCTCCAGGGTGCGCTCCAGCCGGGCCCGCAGCGGGTCGGCGCCGGTGCCGGGCGCGGCGTTGACGTACAGCGCGGAGTCCTGGCCGCCGGGGATGTACTTCTCCACGGTGGCGAGGCCCAGGAACATCCCTCCCCGCGTGCCGAACCCCTCGGCCTGGTCCTGGTCGGTGAGCGCGCCGACCGTCAGCCGCGCCGTCCGGCCGCCCGGGAACTCGACCGGGAGCACGCTGCCCGGCCGTACGCCGTGGTCGCGGGCGAACCCGGCGTCCATGGCCAGGTGCCCGGCGGCGAGCGCGGCGGCGGAGTCGCCCGCGGTGTAGGTGACATGGGCGACCTCGTCGAGCCGCGGGTCGTACCCGGTCGCGGTGGTCTCCAGGCGCTCGCCGTCGGGCAGCCGTACCGCCAGCGGCGCGAACCGCTGCCGTACGACAAGGCCGACGCCGTCCGTGCCGCGGACCCGGTCGGTGATCTCCTGGGAGAACGGCACGAAGTTGGCGTTCTGCACGACGAAGTCGGCGCCCAGCGTCCGGTCGATCTGCTGATCGAAGGACTCCGACATGGAGGCACTGGCCACCGACATGCCGCCGACCAGGGCGAGGCCCACCATCAGCGCGGCGGCCGTGGCGCCGGTGCGGCGCGGATTGCGCAGGGCGTTGCGCTGACTCATCCGCCCGACGGAGCCGAACAGGGCCGGGAAGGCCGCGCCCAGCACCCGGATCACGGGCCGCACCAGCAGCGGACCCGCGATCACCGTGGCGATCAGCGTCAGGACCACGCCCAGCCCGAGCAGCGAGGCCGCCGACGCCGTCCGGGTCGCGACGGCACAGCCCGCCAGCGCGGCCGCCCCCACCGCCCCCACGACGCCGCCCACCACCGCACGCGTCCGCAACGGCCGCCCCACGCCCGCGATCTCCGCGTCCTGGAGGGCCGCCATCGGCGACACCGCCGCCGCGCGCCGGGCGGGCAGGTACGCCGCGACGAAGGTGACGCCGACCCCGACGACATACGCCGTCACGGGCGTCCCCCAGCCGACGACCATCTCCGTGGTCTTCAGGTTCATCCCGAACACGCTCATCAGCCGGATCAGCCCGATCGCGAGCCCGATCCCGGCCGCGAGCCCCACCGTGGAGCCGACCACGCCCAGCAGCACCGCCTCGGTCAGCACCGACCGGCGCACCTGCCGCCGGTCGGCACCCAGGGCGCGCAGCAGCCCCAGTTCCCGGGTGCGCTGCGCGATGAGCATCGCGAAGGTGTTGACGATCAGGAACACGCCCACCAGCACGGCGATCCCGGCGAAGCCCAGCATCACGTACTTGATCACGTCGAGGAAGGTGCCGAGCTGCTCGGCGGCCGACTTGGCCCGTTCGCCGGCGGTCTTCAGCACGTGGTCGCCGTCGCCGAGCGCGGCCGCGATCCGGTGCTTCAGCTCGGTGTCGGTGACGCCCGGCTCGGCGGTCGCCGAGATGCTCGTCGCCCGTTCCGCGGCACCCAGCACCTTCCGCGCCGCGACCGAGGAGTCGAGGTAGACGAGCGCCGCGCCCGGGTTGGTGGTCCTGAAGGTGGCGATGCCGACGATCCGGACCCGGAAGGAGCCGGGCTGGGCCAGCACGGTGAGCGTGTCGCCGATCCCCAGGTGCTTCCGGCCGGCGGTGTCGGCGTCCAGCAGCGCCTCGCCGGGGCCGTGCGGGGCGTGGCCCGAGCTGAGCCGCACAGGGCTGCGGTCGGTGACGTGCCAGTCCCGGGCGATGGTGGGACCGCCGGTGGTCGAGCCGACCAGGCGGTTGCGGGCGTCGACGACCGTGATGTTGTCCACGGACACGTCCGCGTGCGCCGACGCGACCCCCTCGACGGACGCCACCCGCGCGGCCAGGGCGGCGGGCACCGTGCGCACCGCGCCCGACGGCAGCTGCGACTCCAGGTCGTCCTTCGGCTCGACCGTCACATCGGCGGCCGTGGAGGCGAAGAGCCGGTCGAAGGTGCGCGCGACCGTGTCGGAGAAGATCAGGCTGCCCGCGACGAACGCCACGGACAGGACGACGGCCAGCGCGGACAGCGCCAGCCGGCCCTTGTGGGCGAGGAAGCTGCGGAGGGTCGCCTTCAGCACCGGATCAGTCTTCCGCCACCTGGCCGCGTACGCCGTCCGCCGGGCCCCGTGCGCCGTCCTCCCGGCTCCGTAGATCGTCCTCCCGGATCTGTGCGTCGTCCTCCCGGATCTGTGCGTCGTCCACCTGGCCGCGGACGACGTCGAACCGTTTCATCCGCTCCAGCACCGCCTCCGCCGTCGGCCGCGGCATCTCGTCGACGATCCGGCCGTCGGCGAGGAAGAGCACCAGGTCGGAGTGGGCGGCGGCGCCCGGGTCATGGGTGACCATCACCACCGTCTGCCCCAGGTCGTCGACGGCCTCGCGCAGGAAGCCGAGCACCTCCAGACCCGCCCGGGAGTCGAGATTGCCGGTCGGCTCGTCGGCGAAGATCAGCTCGGGGCGGGAGGCCAGCGCCCGCGCGCAGGCGACGCGCTGCTGCTGACCGCCGGACAGCTGCGCGGGCCGGTGCGTGAGCCGGTCGCGCAGCCCCAGCGTGTCGATGACCTGCTCCAGCCACGCCGGGTCCGGCTTCCGGCCGGCGATGTCCATGGGCAGGGTGATGTTCTCCAGCGCGTTCAGCGTCGGGATGAGGTTGAACGACTGGAACATGAACCCGATCCGGTCCCGCCGCAGCCGGGTCAGCTCCCGCTCCCTCAGCCCCGTGATCTCCGTGTCGCCGAGCCACACCCGGCCGGCCGAGACCGAGTCCAGGCCCGCCAGGCAGTGCATCAGCGTGGACTTGCCGGAGCCCGACGGCCCCATCACCGCGGTGAACCGGCCGCGCGCGATGTCCACGTCCACCGCGTCCAGCGCCAGCACGGTCGTCTCGCCCTGGCCGTAGGCCTTGGTCAGGCCGCGGGCGCGGGCCGCGGTCCCGTCCGCCGGGGGCGGCACGGGGGCGGGCCGCACAGCAGGTGAGGACAAGGCTGCCTCCTCGCTCGGACGGACGTCGTGACCGTCGGGACTGCGTCTCCCGCCCGAGCGTAGTGTGACCGCGCCCACACCCGGTATCCGTCCCGGGGACGACACCCCGCACGGCCGCGCCGCGAGGCGTCCGTCTACGGCAGCGCCGAGGAGCCGCGCCGGTGGACCCTGTGCGTCACGCCTCGTCCGGGGGCCGCCAGGCCGTGCCCAGCACGCAGTAGGAGCTGGGCAGCGCCGGTCCCGTCTCCGGCATCATGACCCGCCGGTACGGGCCCAGCTCGAAACCGGCCGCGCGTACGGCGGCGACCGGGTCCCGGGCCACATGGCAGCCGCCGGTCAGCCGCGGCCACACGGTCGCGTCCAGCGCCTGCTGCGTGGCCCGCATCGCCCGGCCCCCGCCGCGGCCGTGCTCGAAGAACCGCACGACCCCGCCCGGCCGCAGCACCCTCCGCACCTCGGCCAGCGCCCGCGGCACGTCCCGCACGCTGCACAGCACCAGCGAGACCACCGCCGCGTCGAAGGCCTCGCTCTTGACCGGCAGCGCCTCCGCGGCGCCCGGGGCCACATCGACGGGCACGTCGGAGCGCAGAGCCGCCTCCACCGCCAACTGCCGCAGGTGCCGCTCGGGTTCGATCGCGACGACCTCCGAGACGGTGGGCGGGTAGTGGGCGAAGTTCAGCCCGTTGCCCGCGCCGATCTCGATCACCCGCCCGGCCAGCCCGGCGAGCAGCCGCTCGCGGATCCCGGCCATGCCCGCGCGGGTCTCGGCCTTCACGCTGACGCGGGCGTAGAAGCGAGCGAACAGCGGATGATGTACGGCATCCCGCGCCGCCTTACCGGAACCGGTGGACCGAATCGGCATGGGGACCTCCTCAGCGGGACGGGTCTTACGCCGATTCTCCCCCGGACGGGCCGCACGCACCCCCCCGCTGTCGCGGACCGGGCGGCCCACACCCGTCCCGCAGGCCGTCTCCGGTACCGAAGCCCCGTAGCGCAGGTCACTCCGGTACCGGAATCCCGTCCCTCAGCCCGTCTCCCGCGTCCGGAACGCCTCCGCGTCCCAGCTGCCGTCCAGGCGGGGCGAGAGCCAACCCGGTGCCGCCGTGCGGAAGGCGGCGGGGGCGAGGGCGCCGGCGCCGGACGGCAGGGCGCCCAGCAGGGGAGCGCCGGCCACCTCCGGCAGATCGGCGAGGTTGCAGCGGCAGGCCAGGTCCGGCTCGTCCGGCCAGCTGCCGATCACCACGCCCAGCAACTCCAGCTCCCGGCGCCGCAGTTCACGGGCGGTCAGCTCGGTGGTGTTGAGGGTGCCGAGGCCCGCCGTGGCCACGACCAGCACGGGCGCGCCGAGCAGCCGGGCCGCGTCGGCGAGCGTGCCGCCCGCCTCGTCGAAGCGGACCAGGAGCCCGCCCGCGCCCTCCACCAGCACCAGGTCGTGGTCGGTGGCCAGCTTGGCCGCGGCCTCGGCGACCTCCTGCGGGTGCACCGGCTTCATCCCGGCCCGCCGCGCGGCGGTGTTCGGCGCCAACGGCTCGGGGAACCGGGCCAGTTCGGCCGTCGTGACGGCCCCGGCCAGCCGCGCCACCTCGTCGGCGTCCCCGCGTTCGTCCGGCCGTACACCGGTCTGCGCGGCCTTCAGCACCGCCACCGAACGGCCCGCGGCCAGCGCGGCGGCGGCCACCGCGGCCGTCGTGACCGTCTTGCCGACCTCGGTGCCCGTGCCCGTGATCACCAGTACCGACATGTCATCCCTCCAGTGCCGCCGCGCACACCGCGCGCGCGATCCGCGCCACGTCCTCGTCGCCGGTGACGTACGGCGGCATCGTGTACACCAGGTCGCGGAACGGCCGCAGCCACACGCCCTCGCGCACGGCCGCCCGGGTCGCCGCCCGCATGTCCACGGGGTGGTCGAGCTGGACGACCCCGATCGCGCCGAGCACCCGGACGTCCTTCACGCCCGGCAGCGATGCCGCCTCCGCCAGCCCCGCCCGCAGGCCGGACTCGATGCGCGCCACCTCGCCCCGCCAGTCCTGGGCGAGCAGCAGCCCGATGGACGCGCAGGCCACCGACGCGGCGAGCGGGTTGCCCATGAAGGTCGGCCCGTGCGCCAGCACCGGCACCTCACCCTGCGAGATGCCGTCCGCCACCCGCGGGGTGCACAGCGTCGCCGCCATCGTCAGATAGCCGCCGGTGAGCGCCTTGCCCAGGCACATCACGTCCGGGGTGACGCCCGCGTGCCCGGCGGCGAACAGCTCGCCGGTGCGGCCGAAGCCGGTGGCGATCTCGTCGAACACCAGCAGTACGTCGTGCGCGTCGCACGCCTCGCGCAGCACCCGCAGATACGCGGGGGAGTGGAACCGCATCCCGCCCGCGCCCTGCACCACCGGCTCGACGATCACCGCGGCCAGCTCGTGCGCGTGCCGCGCCAGCGTGTCGCGCATGTGGCCGGCGTACGCCTCCTCGTACTCCGCGGGCGGCGCCTCGGCGAACACCTGCCGGGGCAGCACCCCGGACCACAGTTCGTGCATGCCGCCGTCGGGGTCGCACACCGCCATCGGCTGCCAGGTGTCGCCGTGGTAGCCGCCCCGCCACGTCATCATGCGGCGCTTCTCGGGGCGGCCCAGCGAACGCCAGTACTGCAGGCACATCTTGACCGCGACCTCGACCGACACCGAGCCGGAGTCGGCGAGGAAGACGTGCTCCAGGCCGTCGGGCGTGAGGTCGACGAGCAGTTTCGCCAGCCGCACGGCGGGCTCGTGGGTGAGCCCGCCGAACATCACGTGGCTCATCCGCCCGAGCTGGTCGGTCGCGGCCTCGTTCAGCACCGGGTGGTTGTAGCCGTGGATGGCCGACCACCACGAGGACATCCCGTCGACCAGCTCGCCCGAGCCGTCGGCGAGCCGCAGCCGCACCCCGCTCGCCGACTCCACGACGAGCGGTTCGGCCTGCCCGGGCATCGGGCCGTACGGGTGCCACACGTGCCGCCGGTCCAGCTCCAGCAGCTCGGACACGTCAAACTCAGGCATTGGGCGCGAGGTCGGTGCCGGCACCACGGCGGCGTACGGCGACCAGGTCGGTGCGCGGCTCGGCGGCCGACGGCGCGGCAGCGGCCGTACCGCAGATCCCGCCGCCCTCGTGCGAGCCGCAGCCCGCGCCCTCGTGGGAGCCGCAGCCGGCGCCCTCGTGCGCGCCGCACCCGGCGTCGGCGTGCGAGCCGCAGCCGCCGCCCGCGTGCGCCCGGTGCTCCGGCAGGGTCACCTCGCCGGCGCCCTCCACCTCGAACCCGGCGTCCGCGATCATCTCCAGGTCGGCCTTGCCGGCCTGGCCCTCGGAGGTCAGGTAGTCGCCGAGGAAGATGGAGTTGGCCAGGTGCAGCGCGAGCGGCTGCATCGAGCGCAGGTGCACCTCACGGCCGCCGGCGATCCGCACCTCCACGTCCGGGCAGACGAACCGGACCATCGCGAGGATGCGCAGGCAGCGCTGCGGGGTGAGGTTCCACTCCTTGGCCAGCGGCGTGCCCTCGAACGGGATGAGGAAGTTGACCGGGACGGAGTCCGGGTCCAGCTCGCGCAGCGAGAACACCACGTCGACCAGGTCCTCGTCGCTCTCGCCCATGCCGGCGATCAGCCCGGAGCACGCCGACAGACCGGCCGCGTGCGCCTTCTGCACGGTGTCGACGCGGTCGGCGTAGGTGTGGGTGGTGGTGATGTCCCCGTACGTCGACTCGGACGTGTTGAGGTTGTGGTTGTAGGCGTCCGCGCCGGCCTCGCGCAGCCGTTCGGCCTGGCCGTCGGAGAGCAGGCCGAGGCAGGCGCACACCTCGACGTCCTCATTCTGCTCCTTGATCGCCTTGATGGTCTCCGAGACGCGGTCCACGTCCCGGTCCGTCGGTCCGCGCCCGGACGCCACCAGGCACACCCGCTTGGCACCGCCGGCCAGCCCCGCGGCCGCGGCCTTGGAGGCCTCGTCGGGCTTGAGCCAGGTGTACTTGAGGATGTCGGCCTTGGAGCCCAGCCGCTGGGAGCAGTAGGAGCAGTCCTCGGGACACAGCCCGGACTTCAGGTTGACGAGGTAGTTGAGTTTCACCCGCCGGCCGAACCAGTGACGGCGCACCTTTCCGGCCGCGGCCACCACGTCGAGCAGTTCGTCGTCGGAGGTCGCGAGGACGGCGAGCGCCTCCTCACGGGTCGGCTGCTCGCGCCGCAGCCCTTTGTCCACCAGCGTGTTCAGCAGGTCCATGGGATCCGATCCTGTCCTACGCGAGGGCCCCCGGCCAAGGAGGGACCGGACAACTCTGCCCGGTTCGCCGTGTGGGTATTGCCACACGGTGGGTGGCTTGTCGGGCCGCTAGGGTCTGTGAGCTGCCTACAAAACAGACAGACGGAGGGGCTCATGGCGTTCGGCTGGATCGACGAGCAGGCGGCGCTGCGCCGGCGCGCCGGACTCGTACGGACCCTCAGGCCCCGTCCCGCCGACAGTCCGCTGCTCGATCTCGCGAGCAACGACTACCTGGGGCTGGCCCACCACCCGGAGGTCACCGAGGGCGCCGCGCGGGCCGCGCGGGAGTGGGGCGGCGGCGCCACCGGCTCCCGGCTCGTCACGGGCAGCACGGAGCTGCACGCGGAACTCGAACGCGAACTGGCCGATTTCTGCGGTGTCGAGGCGGCCCTGGTCTTCTCCTCCGGGTACGCGGCCAACCTCGCCGCGGTGACCGCGCTCGCCCCGCACGGCTCGCTGATCGTCTCCGACGCGGGCAACCACGCCTCCCTCATCGACGGTTGCCGGCTGGCCCGCGGCACCACGCAGGTGGTGGCCCACGCCGACCCGGAGGCCGTGCGCAAGGCGCTGACCACGCACGACGGACCGGCCGTCGCCGTCTCCGACACGGTGTTCTCCGTCGACGGGGACGCGGCCCCGCTGGCGGAGCTGGCCGCGGTGTGCCGCACGCGCGGCGCCGGGCTGGTGGTGGACGACGCGCACGGGTTCGGCGTCCTCGGCGCCGGCGGCCGCGGCGCCGCGCACGCGGCGGGCCTCGCGGGCGCCGACGACGTGGTGGTGACGCTCACGCTGTCCAAGTCGCTGGGCAGCCAGGGCGGAGCCGTACTCGGCCCGGCCCGGGTCATCGACCATCTGGTGAACGCGGCCCGGACGTTCATCTTCGACACGGGCCTCGCTCCCGCCGCGGTGGGCGCGGCCCTCGCCGCGCTGCGGCTGCTGCGCCGCGAGCCGGAGCGGGCGGCAAGGGCGCGCACGGTGGCGGGCGAACTGCACGCCCGCCTGACGGCCGAGGGCCACGAGGCGGTGCGCCCCGACGCCGCGGTCGTCTCCGTGCGCGCGCCGTCCCCGGAGCAGGCGGTGCGGTGGGCGGCGGACTGCCGCACCGCGGGACTGGCCGTCGGGTGTTTCCGGCCTCCTTCCGTTCCCGACGGCGTCTCCCGGCTGCGGCTGACCGCCCGCGCGGACCTCACCGAGGGTCAGATCGAACGCGCTGTACAGGTCATCGGCGAGACGCGGCCATGAGTCGGCGAACCACGGCCGAGCGTCGCCCGGCGGACAGGGGGGAAGGGGTCAGAGCCCGCGCACCGCGGCCGTGAACTCCGCCCAGCTCCCGGGGGAGAAGAGCAGCGCGGGCCCGGCCGGGTCCTTGGAGTCGCGTACGGCGAGCAGCCCGGCGTACGGCCCCGTTGCCGGCCGGCCCGTCTCGACGCAGTTGTTGGCTCCCGTGCTGTAGCTGCTGCGCAGCCAGCGCACGTCGGGCAGATCGATGCCGGAAGGTACGTTCCGAGGCATTGCGGTCATGGTGCCTCCTTACGCGCCGTCTTTTATCGCGGCGATGTAATCCAACGAGTCCTCGGGGGAAAGGGCGTGGATCCGGAGGGAGTCGAAGGCCTCCGTGTAGGCCTGGAGGTCTTCTTTCCGTTCCAGATAGAGGCTACTCGTCAAGTGGTCGAGAACAACCACGTCCAGATCAGAAGTGCTCGGAAATGAGAAAATAACGAAAGGCCCGGTGATGCCGATATGCGCCCCCGCGGAGAACGGCAGCACCTGGAGCCGGACCTGCGGCAGCCGCGCCGCCTCCACCAACCGCTCCAGCTGACGGGACATCACCTCCGGGCCACCCACCTCACGGCGCAGCACCGCCTCGTCCAGCACCGCGCTCAGCGTGAGCGGCGGATCCGAGCGCAACACGTCCTGCCTGGCCAGGCGCACCTCCACCAGCGTGTCCAGCCGCTCCTCGTCGACCGCCCCCACCGCGGCCCGGGTCACCGCGCGGGCGTACTCGGGGGTCTGGAGCAGCCCCGGCACCACGGAGGTCTCCAGCGTGCGCATCGCGCTGGCCTGGGACTCCAGACTGATGAAGTCCCGGTAGGTGGGCGGCAGAACACCCCGGTAGGCCTGCCACCAGTGGTCCCGGCCGCCGTCCCGGGCCCCGGACAGCACCAGCAGCAGTTCCCTGAGCTGCCGGTCCTCGACGCCGTAGGCGTCCAGGAGTAACCGCACATCGGACGGTTTCACGCCGCTCGTGCCCGTCTCGATTCGGCTGACCTTCGACTGGTGCCAGCCCACGAGCCGGGCGGCCTCGCCGCTGGTGAGCCCCGCGCCGGCGCGCAGGGCGCGTAGTTCGGCGCCCAGCTTCCGGCGACGCACCGCGGGACCGTGCTGCATGGGGCCTCCTTACTCTGTCCGAGCCGCCCGAATACGGTCCGCCGTGGCAGAGTTCACCGCTTCGAGCGACAGATATATGCATATCTTGGTGGATCCCCACCCGTGACCGGCCCGGTGATGGCAGTCTGGCGGGCGAAGCACCAGTCCGGGACCGTACTCGAACCAGCCGCCTCGTGCCGGACCGCGGTCCCGTGGGAAAGGGACGACGTCGCCATGGCAGACCACCTGGAAGCATCCGTCACTCTGCCGAGCGATCCCGCCTCGGTGTCCGCGGCCCGCGCCTTCGTGATCGGCACCCTCGGCGAGTGGGGCCTGCCGGCGGACACCGAGGTCGCCGACACCGTCCGGCTGATCGTCTCCGAACTCGCCACCAACTCCGTCCAGCACACCTTCGGGCAGTCCCCCACCTTCACGGTGGACATGGCGCTCGACCGCGACGAACAGCTGCGCATCGGGGTCACCGACAGCCACCCCCGTTTCCCCAAGCGGCTGCCCGCGGCCGTCCAGCAGGACAACGGCCGCGGCATGGTGATCATCCGCTGGCTGACCGCCGAGTGCGGCGGCAAGCTCAGCGTCCGCCGCACCCGTGAGGGCGGCAAGACGGTCTGCATCGTCCTGCCCTGGACGGTCCCGGCCGAGCCGGTGCCGACGGCGGCCCAGCAGCCGGAGCCGTGACCGTCAGGTCTGCCCGGCGCGTCCGAACGCGCCCCGCAGCAGAGCCCGGAAGGCGTCCGCGGCCGGCGCCGTCTCCTCCGCCCGGTACACCACCGCGATCGTGCGGCGCAGCTCTCCCGGCTCCAGACGCCGCATCCCCACGGGCGTCGCCGCGGTCCGCGCCACCATCTCCGGTACGACGGCCACCCCGAGGCCGGCGCTGACCAGCGCGCACACCAGGGCGTACCCGGGGGTCGGCACCCGCACCGACGGTGTCGCCCCGGCCCGCGCCAGCGCCGACTCCACGCCCCGCCGCGCGGGCAGGTGCGGCGCCATGCTGATCAGCGGCTGCCCGGCCAGCTCCGCCAGCGGCAGCCGGGCGGAGTCCCCGGCGAGGGCGTGCCCCGGCGCGGTCACCAGCACCAACTCCTCCACCAGCACCGGTTCGGCGCGCACCGACGAGGGCAGCGGCACCGGGTCGGCCGGCTGGTAACTGTGCGTCAGAGCGAGATCGACGTCCCCGGCGGCCACGGCGGCGACACCGGCCGGCGGCTCGTGGTCGGCGACGGTCAGCTCGACGTCCGGATGGGCCCGGCGGAACGCGCTGAGCACCGGCGGCAGCAGATGGATGCCGGCGGTCTGGAAGGTGCCGACGCGCAGGATCCCGCCGGACAGGCCGGTCAGCCGCGCCAGTTCGTGCCGGGCCTGCGCCAGCTCGTCCAGCACCCGGCGCGCCCGCGCCACCAGCAGTTCGCCCGCGCCGGTCAGCCGGGCCCCGCGGTGGTGCCGTACCAGCAGGGCGGTGCCCGCCTCGCGCTCCAGCTTGGCCAGCTGCTGGGAGAGCGCCGGGGTGGTGTAGCCGAGCCGCTCGGCCGCGCGCGTGATGGACCCCGCCTCCGCCACCGCGACCAGTGCGGCCAGACGCGTCGGGTCGTACACGGGAGCCTGCCTTAACGAATGCTTCAGTCGAACCCAGCATATTCGACATACCTGCTGAAGGCCGGGCCGCGGCAGGCTGGGCGCATGGACGGACAGCTCATCGCTTTCACCGGGGTGGCCGCGGGCATGGTCGCGCTGCCGGGGGCCGACTTCACCGTGGTCGTGCGCAGCGCGCTCGCCTCCCGGCGGGCCGGCCTGGCGTGCGCGCTCGGCGTCGCCTGCGGGCTGCTGCTGCACACCGCGCTGGCGGTGGCCGGCGTCGCCGCGGTGCTCGCCGCCGTACCCGCGCTGTTCCGGGCCGTGCAGCTGGCGGGCGGCGCCTATGTGCTGTACCTCGGGGTGCGCACCCTGCGCACCCTGCGGGCGCGGAGCGCCGGCGTGACCGACCGGGCCGAGGCCGCCCCGCGCCCGCTGCGGCAGGGCTTTCTGACCAACGCCCTCAACCCCAAGGCGCCCCTGACCTTCCTCAGCCTGCTGCCGCAGTTCGTCCCCGCGGGCAGCGCGGCGGTGCCGCGGACCCTGCTGCTCGCCTTGATCGTCGTCGCGCTCGCCCTGGTGTGGTTCCCGGCGGTGGCGCTGCTCGTGGACCGCCTCGGCCGGTGGCTGCGCCGGCCGAAGGCCGCACGGGCCGTCACGCTCGCCACCGGCACCGCCCTGACGCTCCTGGGGTCCGGGCTCCTCCTGGAGCCTCTGTGGGCCGCCTAGGGGGCGTCTCGCGGGAGTTTCAGGGCGGCCGTGCGGTCCCGGGGCGGTGACGGCACGTCAGGATGCCGTCACCGCCCCGAGAGGCTCAGCTCACGCGCCCGTACCAGACACTCTTGGTCCAGATCTTCTGCAGCCTGACCACGTCCCCGGTCTTCGGGGCGTGCCAGATCTTGCCCTTACCGGCGTAGATGCCCACGTGGTAGACGTTGCTCCCGGAGTGGAAGAACACCAGGTCACCGGCCTTGCGGTTCTTGGCGGAGATGTGCCGGGTGGTGTTGTACTGCTGGGCCGCGGTGCGCGGCAGCTTCTTGCCGGCCTTCTTGAACGAGTACAGCGTCAGCCCGGAGCAGTCGAACCTCCGCGGGCCGGTGGCGCCCCACTTGTACGGCGCACCCTTCTTCGAGGCGGCCACCTGCAGCGCCTTCGTCGCCGTCGTCGCGGCCGCGGCGTCGGAGGAGAGGCCGGGGACCACGATGGAGCCGCCCACGGCGGCGAGGGTCAGGGCCGAGGCGGTGCCGGCCCGGGCCATCAGGGACGGGACACGATTGAGCGCAGTCATGCGCAACCCTTCGTCAGCCGCCTGTGAAGGATGACCTGTCGGATTCGGGCTGGCGAAGTAGCCCGGCCGCGCGAACGCGGCTTCACCCCAAGGGCCGCTCGGAACTGACGTCCCGTCGACCCGCCTTGCCTGGGTCCTCCACTCCTGCCGATCCACTCCTGTCGACCGGTCATCCGGGCGGCGGCAGGACTCGGCGTCCGCCCGGACCGCCCCGCCGCTTGTGGCGGGGGCTTGTCGTCAGACAGGGATCTTCACTCACGTGTGTCCGAAAATCCCAACGGAACCGGGGATTTGTGTTGTTACTCACCACTCACCCGTTCGGGTGGACAGCCCTGTGTTCGATGGAGTGTCCAGCCGTCCGACGACCCCGCGACCAGCGACGGAACCGACCGCTCCGCCTCTCGGTCCCCCTGCGTGCGCAACCGCGGCACCTCGGAAAAAGGACCCGTCGCTACTCCGCAGGGGGGACCGTCGTTCGGCTCGTTTCGGCCCGGCTCCGGCGGGCGCGTGCGGACGGACCGGAGCGGGCGCGGCTGCCGGGACGTCAACTGTCGGAGCGCGACGGCACCGTGACACGCGCCGTGCGGCGCTCGCCGTCGAGCACTCTGAGCGCCCGTGCGAGCGTGGCCGCGTGCAGCTCCGTCTCGCCCCGCTGATGCATCAGCGCGAGCGCGTCGCGCAACGCGGCCGCCTTTCCCACCAGCGCCTGCGCCGCGCGCAGTCCGCTGTAGGTGTGCCCGTCGCGCGCCGGGTTGATCCGGCCCAGCAGGTCGACCACCTCCAGGTAACGGTCGATCAACTCGCCCTCGGCCCGTGTGAGCGCGGGCAGGGCCGGCAGTTCGGGAGGCAGCACCGGCCGCTCACCGCCCTGCCGGCGTGGCGGGCGTGCCCTTGCGGCTCGGGACGACGCGGTCGGCGAGGCCGTACGCCACCGCGGCCCGCGCGTCGAGGACCGTGTCCCGTTCGGCGTCCTCGCCGATCCGCTCCCGGCTCCGCCCGGTGTGCCGGGCCAGGATCTCCTCGACCACGCGCCGATGGCGGGTCAGTTCACCGGCCCGCACGGCGAGATCGCTCGCCCGCCCCTCGACCGGCCCGTCCGGCTCCGGCTGGCGGATCACCACGCGCGCGCCCGGCAGCACGGCCCGCTTGCCCGGCGTCCCCGCGGCGAGCAGGACCGCGGCGGTGGAACCGGCCTGGCCCAGGCAGACGGTCTCCACGTCGCAACCGACGTACCGCATCGTGTCGTAGATCGCCGTCATGGCGCTGAACGAGCCGCCGGGCGAGTTGATGTACAGCGCGATGTCCCGGTCCGGGGCCAGGTGCTCCAGGTACACGAAGCGCGCCGTCACGTCGTTGGCGACGGTGTCGTCGATCCGCGTGCCGAGGAGGACGATCCGTTCCTCCAGCAGCTTCGCGTACGGGTCCGTCGTCGATGGTTGGGTCATTGCCTACCCCTCTCGTCTGTAAAAAACGTACAGGACGTACAGGCGAGTGGGAGTGTGGATGAGCCCGTTCTCCGACAGGACAGGGAACATGTGCGCACATATCCTGATCTAGTAACGATCACATCCGGGCGGAGCCGGAGGTGGGGCGGGCCGCCCGTCGTCGGAGGGCTCGTATCGTGCGCAGGAACGCCAGAGCCGCAGTCGCCGGCGCCTCGGTCATCGCGATGGTCCTGGGCGGGACGGCCGCGCAGGCGGCCCCGGCGGACGACTCGCCTCAGGAAATCTTCGAGAACGCGGCGCCGGCGACCGTTCAGGTCATCGGGAAGAAGGGCGGTGGCAGCGGCTTCGTCTACGACGCCGACCAGGGGCTCATCGTCACGAACGCGCATGTCGTCGCCGGCGAGGACGCGCTGAAGGTGGCGATTCCGGACAAGGGCGAGGTGCCGGTCCAGGTCCTCGGCAGCGATCCGTGTGAGGACGTCGCTGTGCTCAAGCTCAGCACCCCCCAGGACGACCTCAAGGCGCTGGAGTTCGGCGACAGCGACGACGTCAAGGCCGGCGACGACGTCACGGCCCTCGGCTATCCGGCGTCCTTCGAGAGCGATGCGGAGAAGCAGAAGCCCGTCTACACCTCGGGTGCGGTCCAGTCCCCCAACGTGCCGGCGGACCCGTCGCCCACCGAGCCGCACTTCTCGTCCACCATCCAGCACTCGGCCACCCTCAATCCGGGCAACTCCGGAGGGCCGCTCCTCGACTCGGACAGCAAGGTCGTGGGCCTGAACACCCTCGTCAACCCAAAGGCGCAGGGGCAGTTCTACTCCCTCAGCAGCCGGCATGTCCGCTCGCTGCTGAAGCCCCTGGCCGCCGGGCAGAAGAAGAACGATCCCGGATGGCAGGTCGTGTCGCTGGAGGATCCGGACGCTGCCGCTCTCCTCCAGGATCCCGATGACCAGCAGACCGTGGCGGACATCCAGAAGCGCGTGACGGACGCGGGCAAGACGGGACTGTTGGTGTACAACGTCGTGACCGGCTCGCCGGCGGCCGAGGCTCAGGTGACGGTCGGCGACGTCATCATGGCGGTTAAGGACACTCCTGTGGCCACGATGGCGGACCTCTGCGACGTCCTGCAGTCCGCGCCCGCCGGATCCAAGCTCCCCGTGCATGGCATGTACACCGTTAACGAAGGCTCCACCGACGAGGCCGGCAACGTCGCCAAGTTCGGTGACGAGTGGGACAGCCAGCTCCAGCTGTCGAACAAGTAGGCCCCGCGGGACCGCCCCGTAAGCTGGACGCATGGCCTACGAGATTCCGGTGACGCAAGCCAGGGCCGAGCTGGCCGACCTGATCAACCGGGTGGTGTACGGCGGCGAGCGCGTCGTCGTCACCCGGCACGGCAAGCCCCTCGTCGCCCTCGTCTCCGCCGACGACCTGCGGCGGCTGGAGGAGCTGGACTCCTCCGCGGAGGAGCCGGTGATCCGCTCGGTCTCCGCCGTCCGCGAGACGGGCTCCGGCCCGGCCGCCCGTGAGCGTCACGGCTTCGGCATCGCCGCGGAGCACCGGGGGCACGGCCCCTCCTGATCCGGGCGGCCGGCCCGCGCGCGGTACTGCGTATGGGGGAGACCAGCAGCGGGTCATGAGGTGATCAAGGCCTGGTTAACGTCTTTGAAACTCCGGCGAACTAGCCTGCCCCTCCACGCCACCAGGGGTTTTTCTCTCCCGATCGGTCCCGATCGAGCCATTTGTCTGTGTGTTACACCTATCCCCGTCGCGGTGGCAGCGGCAACCGGACCCCGCACGGTCCGGAGCGAGGATGTGAGGTGGGACGTGCAACTGACCCCGCACGAGCAGGAGAGGCTGCTGATCCATGTGGCGGCCGACGTCGCCGAGAAGCGCCGGGCCCGCGGCCTGAAGCTGAACCATCCCGAGGCGGTCGCCCTGATCACCTCTCACATCCTCGAAGGCGCCCGCGACGGCCGCACCGTCTCCGAGCTGATGGCCTCCGGCCGCAAAGTGCTCACCCGGGACGACGTCATGGACGGCGTCCCCGAGATGATCCACGACGTCCAGGTCGAGGCGACCTTCCCCGACGGCACCAAGCTCGTCACCGTCCACGAGCCGATCGTCTGAGGGGCCCGCCGATGATCCCCGGAGAGATCCTCTTCGCCGACGGCCCGGTCCCCTTCAACGAGGGCCGCGAGGTCACCCGGCTCACCGTCCTCAACACCGCCGACCGGCCCGTCCAGGTCGGCTCCCATTACCACTTCGCCGAGGCCAACCCCGGCCTGGAGTTCGACCGCGCCGCGGCCCACGGCAAGCGGCTCAACGTCGCCGCCGGCACCGCCGTACGCTTCGAGCCCGGCCTCCCCGTCGACGTCGAACTCGTCCCCCTCACCGGCGCCCGGATCGTGCCCGGACTGCGCGGGCGGACCGGAGGTGCCCTCGATGCCTGAGATCTCCCGCGCCGCCTACGCCGACCTGTTCGGCCCGACCACCGGCGACCGCATCCGGCTCGCCGACACCGACCTGCTGATCGAGATCGAGGAGGACCGCTCCGGCGGGCCCGGCCGCGCCGGCGACGAGGCCGTCTTCGGCGGCGGCAAGGTCATCCGCGAGTCCATGGGCCAGTCCCGGGCCACGCGCGCCGAGGGCACCCCGGACACCGTGATCACCGGCGCCGTGATCGTCGACCACTGGGGTGTCGTCAAGGCCGACGTCGGCATCCGCGACGGCCGGATCACCGGCATCGGCAAGGCGGGCAACCCCGACACCATGGACGGCGTCCACCCCGAGCTGGTCATCGGCCCCGAGACCGAGGTCATCTCGGGCAACGGGCGGATCCTGACCGCCGGGGCCATCGACGCCCATGTCCACTTCATCTGCCCGCAGGTCGCCGACGAGGCGCTGGCCTCCGGGATCACGACCCTCGTCGGCGGCGGCACCGGCCCCGCCGAGGGGTCCAAGGCCACGACGGTCACGCCGGGTCCCTGGCACCTCGCCCGCATGTTCGAGGCGATGGAGCAGTACCCGGTCAACATCGGCTTCCTCGGCAAGGGCAACACCGTCTCCCACGAGGCGATGCTCTCCCAGATCCGCGGCGGCGCCCTCGGGCTGAAACTGCACGAGGACTGGGGCTCGACGCCCGCCGTCATCGACGCGGCGCTCACCGTCGCCGACCGCACGGGCATCCAGGTCGCCATCCACACGGACACGCTGAACGAGGCCGGGTTCGTGCAGGACACCCTCGCCGCGATCGCCGGACGGGGCATCCACTCGTACCACACCGAGGGCGCGGGCGGCGGGCACGCGCCGGACATCATGACCGTCGTCTCCCAGTCGAACGTCCTGCCCAGCTCCACCAACCCGACCCGGCCGTTCACCGTCAACACCGCCGAGGAACACCTCGACATGCTGATGGTGTGCCACCACCTCAACCCGGCGGTGCCGGAGGACCTCGCCTTCGCCGAGTCCCGGATCCGGCCGACGACGATCGGCGCGGAGGACATCCTGCACGACCTCGGGGCGATCTCGATCATCTCGAGCGACTCCCAGGCCATGGGGCGGGTCGGTGAGGTGATCCTGCGGACCTGGCAGACCGCCCACGTGATGAAGCGGCGGCGCGGCGCCCTGCCCGGGGACGGGCGGGCGGACAACCGGCGGGTACGGCGCTACGTCGCCAAGTACACGATCAACCCCGCGCTCGCGCAGGGACTCGCCCGGGAGATCGGGTCGGTGGAGAGCGGCAAGCTCGCCGACCTCGTGCTGTGGGAACCGGCGTTCTTCGGCGTCAAGCCGCTCCTCGTGCTCAAGGGCGGGCAGATCGCCTACGCGCAGATGGGCGACGCCAACGCCTCCATCCCGACGCCGCAGCCGGTCCTGCCCCGGCCGATGTACGGGGCGATCGGGCGGGCGCCCGCCTCGAACTCCGTCAACTTCGTCGCCCCGCTCGCCGTCGAGGACGGGCTCGCGGAACGGCTGGCCGTCGGCAAGCGGTTCGTGCCCATCGAGTCGACGCGGCGGGTCACCAAGGCCGACATGCGCGAGAACGACGCGCGGCCCGACGTACGGGTGGACCCCGACAGCTTCGCCGTCCACATCGACGGTGAGCTGGTCGAGGCGACGCCGGCGGCGGAGCTGCCGATGGCGCAGCGGTACTTCCTCTTCTGAGGGTCCCTTTCTGACGGTCTCTTTCTGGCCGTCTCTTTCTGGCGGTCACTTTCTGACGGTGGTGCGGTTTCCTCATGTCACGAGCAGCACTTCTGGTCCTGGCGGACGGTCGGTTCCCCGCCGGCGGCCACGCGCACTCCGGCGGAGCCGAGGAGGCCGTCAAGGCCGGACGGATCACCGGGGCCGCCGACCTGGAGGACTTCTGCCGGGGGCGGCTGCACACGGCCGGACTCGTCGCGGCCTCCCTCGCGGCGGCGGCCGCGCTCGGGGTGCCGGCGCGGGAGCTGGACGCGGCCGCCGACGCCCGGACCCCGTCGCCCGCCCTGCGGGCCGCCGCGCGCAAGCTGGGGCGGCAGCTGACCAGGGCCGCGCGGGCCACCTGGCCCTCGGACGAACTCGACGCCCTCGCCCGGGAGTTCCCCAAGGGCGCCCATCAGCCGGTCGTGCTCGGACTCGCGGCGCGGGCGGCGGGGCTGGGGGCGGAGGACGCGGCGCACTGCGCGGCGTACGAGAGCGTGAGCGGGGCGGCCACGGCGACCGTGCGGTTGCTGAGCCTGGATCCCTTCGCCGCGACGGGCGTGCTGGCCCGGCTGGCGCCGGAGGTGGACCTCGTCGCCGACGCGGCCGTGGAGGCGGCGGGGCGAGTACGGGGGGAGGGGTGCGGGGCGTTGCCGGCGGCGGGGGCGCCGGTGCTGGAGATCGGGGCGGAGGTGCATGCGGGGTGGGCGGTGCGGTTGTTCGCGTCGTAGGGGGGTGCCGGTCCACCCACCCGTCCCGGTCGCCGGAGGAGTCGCAGCGGTAAATCACCCCCAACACGTGCCACACCCACCCCCACCCGAAAGGACCACCCCCATGCACCTCGACCACCCCCACGCCTCCTCCACCGCCCTCAGTGCCGACGCCCGGCGGCCCGACGGGAGGCGGCGGGCCCTTCGGATCGGGCTCGGGGGGCCCGTGGGGTCCGGGAAGACCGCCACCGTTGCCGCCCTGTGCCGCGTGCTGCGGGACGAGTTGTCGCTGGCCGTCGTGACCAACGACATCTACACGCGCGAGGACGCCGAGTTCCTGCTGCGGGAGGCCGTGCTGCCGCCCGAGCGGATCAGTGCCGTCGAGACGGGCGCCTGTCCGCACACCGCGATCCGGGACGACATCTCCGCCAACCTGGAGGCGGTGGAGGACCTGGAGGACGAGGTCGGGCCGCTGGACCTCGTGCTCGTGGAGTCCGGTGGGGACAACCTCACCGCCACCTTCTCCAAGGGGCTCGTCGACGCGCAGATCTTCGTCATCGACGTCGCCGGAGGCGACGACATCCCGCGCAAGGGCGGGCCGGGCGTGACCACGGCCGACCTGCTGGTCGTCAACAAGACCGACCTCGCGCCGTACGTCGGCTCCGACCTCGGCCGGATGGCCGCCGACGCCAAGGCGCAGCGCGACGGACTGCCCGTCGTCTTCCAGTCGTTGCGCAGCGAGCGCGGCGTCACGGACGTCGCCGACTGGGTGCGGGCCCGGCTCGCCGCGTGGACGGCGTGACCACCGCCGGCGGCGGGGTGCGGGCCCGCGCGCGGATCCTCGCCCGGCACCGGGCGCCGGGCGGCACCTTCCTCCCCGTCCTGGAGAGCGACGGGCCGCTCGCGCTGCGGCGGACGCGGGCCGGCGGTGACGAGGCGCGGGTCGTGCTCGTCGGCGCCATGAGCGGCCCGCTCGGCGGAGACCGCTTCGAGGTGGAGGCCGAGGCGGACACCGGGGCCCGGCTGCGGGTGCAGTCCGCCGCCGCCACCCTCGCGCTGCCGGGGCAGAGCAAGAGCGAGGCCCGCTATGACGTGCGGGTGCGCGTCGCCGACCGGGCGGAGTTGTGCTGGCTGCCCGAACCGCTGATCTCCGTCCGCGGGAGCGATCTGCGTGTGCGCACCGACGTCGACGTCGCGCCCGGCGGGCGGCTCGTGCTGCGCGAGGAACAGGTGCTGGGGAGGGCGGGGGAGGAACCCGGGCGGCTGGTCAGTCGTCTCACTGTGCGTACCGGGGGGCTGTGCGTGCTGGATCAGGAAGTGGCCTGCGGGCCGGGCGCGCCGGGCGGCTGGGACGGGCCCGCCGTGCTGGCCGGGCACCGCGCCGTCGGGCAGGTCGTCGTCGTACGGCCCGAGTTCGGTGAGCGGCCGGTCGCCGCCGGGCGGATCGGCGATCTGTGTGTCGTCATGCCGCTCGCCGGACCAGCCGCGCTCGTGAGCGCCGTGGCGGCGGACGGGCTGCGGCTGCGGCGGCTGCTGGACGAGGGACTCGCGGCGATCGGGTGACGGTTCGCTGAGCGCGTCGGATCATCCGGTTATCGGATTGGCAAAGAAGGGCGGCCAGACCTGTTCTCAGCCGCCTCACAGCAGCAAGGATCCCCGTACCTGTCACAACTAGGTATGGGGAGAGCCCACTTGCTTGACAGCAGACCGAAGAGGCGTACGGCGGCGCTCGGCTCGGCCGGCGCGCTCGCCGCCGCGGCGCTCATAGCCGGCGCGGTCGTCGCGCCGACCGCGAGCGCCAGCGGCCGCACCTCGCAGGACCCGCAGGCGCGCGGCGCCGCGATCGCCGCGGCGCGGGCCGCCAAGACCGGCATCACCTGGCAGGACTGTCCTGCCGACTGGGGCCTGGAGAAGCCGATCCAGTGCGGCTGGGTCACCGTCCCGCTCGACTACGCCAAGCCCTACGGCAAGCAGATCAAGCTCGCCGTGGACCGCATCGGCAGCACCGGGACCAAGGACGAGCGCCAGGGCGCCCTCATCTACAACCCGGGCGGACCCGGTGGTTCGGGCCTGCGCTTCCCGCGCCGGGTCACCACCAAGAACCCGCTGTGGGTCAACACCTCCAAGGCGTACGACTTCGTGGGCTTCGACCCGCGCGGCGTCGGCCACTCCACGCCCATCTCCTGCATCGACCCGCAGGAGTTCGTCAAGGCGCCCAAGCTCGACCCGGTGCCCGACTCCGAGGCCGACAAGCTCGCCCAGCGCAAGCTCGCCCGCGAGTACGCCGACGGCTGCTACGAGCGCAGCGGCTGGATGCTGCCGCACATGACGACGGCGAACACCGCGCGCGACCTCGACGTCATCCGCGCCGCCCTCGGCGAGAAGAAGCTCAACTACCTGGGCGTCTCCTACGGCACCTACCTGGGCGCGGTCTACGGCACCCTCTTCCCCGGACACGTGCGGCGCATGATCGTCGACAGCGTCGTCGACCCGTCGCGGGAGAAGATCTGGTACCAGGCCAACCTCGACCAGGACGTCGCCTTCGAGGGCCGCTGGAAGGACTGGCAGGACTGGGTCGCCCAGAACGACGCCACCTTCCACCTGGGCACCACGCGCGACGCCGTCCAGGCCAAGTGGCTGGAGCTGCGCGCCGCCGCGAAGAAGAACCCGATCGGCGGGGTCGTCGGCCCGGCCGAGCTGATCTCCTTCTTCCAGAGCGCCCCGTACTACGACTCCTCGTGGGTGCCGGTCGCCACCGTCTTCAGCAAGTACGTCGCCGGTGACACCCAGGCCCTCGTCGACGCCGCCGCCCCCGACCTGTCGGACACCGCGGGCAACATCGCCAGCGAGAACGGCAACGCCGTCTACACGGCCGTCGAGTGCACCGACGCCAAGTGGCCCACCGGCTGGAAGAAGTGGGACCGCGACAACACCCGGCTGCACAAGGACCACCCGTTCATGACCTGGGCCAACGCCTGGATGAACCTGCCCTGCGCGACCTGGCCGGTCAAGCAGCAGAACCCGGTGGACGTCCGGACGAACAAGGGTCTGCCGCCGGTGCTCATCGTGCAGTCCACGCGCGACGCGGCCACCCCCTACGGCGGTGCCGTCGAGCTGCACCACCGCTTCAAGGGCTCCCGCCTCATCACCGAGAAGGACGCGGGCTCCCACGGCGTCACCGGTCTGGTCAACCCCTGCATCAACAACCGGGTCGAGGCCTACCTGCTCACCGGTGAGCTGGACAACGCGGACGTGACCTGCGCGCCGCACGCCACGCCGAAGCCGTAGACGCTGTTCCGGTCCGTGCCGTGGTCCGCACGGCACGGGCACGACGGGGCGGCCGGGGTTCTCCCCGGCCGCCCTTGGCGTTTTCCTTCCCTGGCGGGCCGTCAGCTCAGCGGCATCCGCGGGAACCTGCGCTCCTTCTGCGCCCGCTCCGCCCGCTCCGCCTGTTCGGCCTTCGCGACGGCCGCGTACTGGTCGACGTACTCCTGCTCGGACAGCGACAGGATCGCGTACATGATCTCGTCCGTGACCGCCCGCAGCACCGCCTTCTCCTGCTCCATGCCCGCGTAGCGGGAGAAGTCCAGCGGCTTGCCGAAGCGGATGACGACCGGGTGGAGACGGGGGACCACCCTGCCGGGCGGCTGCGCCTCGAACGTGCCGATCATCGCGCAGGGAACCACCGGCACCCCGGCCCTCAGCGCCATCACCGCCACCCCGACCTTGCCCTTGTACAGGCGGCCGTCGTGCGAGCGGGTGCCCTCCGGGTAGATGCCGAGCAACTCGCCCTTGCGCAGCACCCCGAGCCCCTCGCGGATCGCCGCCTGCCCGGCCTCCTTGCCCGAGCGGTCGACCGGGATCTGCCCGGCGCTGCGGAAGAACGCCGCGATCAGCCGGCCCTTGATGCCGGGGCCGGTGAAGTACTCGCGCTTGGCGAGGAAGGTGATGCGGCGTCTGAGGACGGCCGGCATCAGGAAGTGGTCCGAGAACGACAGGTGGTTGCCCGCGACGATCGCCGGTCCTGACGCCGGCACATGTTCCAGGCCCTCGATCCGGGGGCGGAAGAGCAGTCTCAGCAGCGGTCCCAACAGCACGTACTTGAGCAGGTAGTAGAACAAGGGGGTCGCTCCTCACTCGGGCGGATCGGCTGAGCCGCCGCGTCCTCGCAGGTCAACCGGCCTGTTGCGGGGGGCCAGTGTAGGTGGAGTCGGCGCGGTCGGGGAGGGCCGCGGCACCAGCCAACCGCTACCCGCGGGCGGGCATCAACCCCGCCCGTCCCCCGTTGGCGTGATCGTTTCCACCCGCGCCGGCCCCGGGCCACCGCCCCGGACCCCGGGGCCGCCGCGACGGCGTCCTCACAGCCGTACGATCACCAGTGCCGTGTCGTCCGTCGCGCCGCCCGACGGCAGCAGCTCCAGCAGGACCTCGTCGGCGAGCGCCTCCGGGCCGGCCGTGCGGTGGCGGCGCAGTGCCTCGGCGAGGCGGTCCAGGCCGGTGTAGATGTCCTCGTGACGGCGTTCGATCAGACCGTCCGTGTACAGCGCGAGGGTCGCGCCCTCGGCGTAGGACGTGGTGGCCTGGACGCGGGGGACCGGGTCGGGAGGGGCGTCCAGAGGTGGGTCGGTGGCGCGGTCGAGGAACTCCACCCGGCCGTCGGCGTGGACGAGGACGGGAGGCGGATGGCCGGCGCTGCTGTAGGTGATGGTGTGCCGGTTGAAGTCGATGAACGTGGTGACCGCGGTGGCCGACTCGGCGCCGTCCACGACATGCGCGTAGCGGCCCAGCACGTCCAGCGCCTGCCCCGGCCCCGCCGCGACCCGGGACGCGGCGCTGAGCGCGCTGCGCAGCTGGCCCATCACGCACGACGCCGCCAGCCCGTGGCCGACCACGTCGCCCACCGACACGCCGATGCGGTGGCCGTCGACCAGGTCGACCAGGTCGTACCAGTCCCCGCAGACGTTGAGCGCGCCGACCGCCGGCCGGTAGCGCACGGCGATCTGCTCGTGGCGCACCTGGGGACGGGCGGGCAGCATCGCCGCCTGCAGGGCGAGGGCGACCTCGCGTTCGCGGGCGTGCGCCTTGCGCAGCCGCTCGTTCAGGTCCTGCAGCTCACGGGCGCGGGTGTACAGCTCCGCCTCCAGCACCCTCGTCCGGCCGCCGGTCGGCCTGCCGCGCGCCCGGATCAGCTCGGTCACGTCCTCGACGCGGTGCACCAGCAGCACCACCTTGCCGTCCGGTCCGAGGACCGGCGCGTTGACCGGGCTCCAGTAGCGCACCTCCCACTCGCCGGGCCGCTCCGCCCGCTCGACGTCGTAGCGCTGGAGCGCCATGGCGTCGCGCTCGCCGGTGTCCAGCACCCGGTTGAGCGAGGCCTGCAGATTGCGCATGCCGTTCGCCGACGGGTCGTTGGGGTTGTCCGGGAAGACCTCGAAAATCGGGCGGCCGACGACCTGTTCCCGGGTGCGCCCGGCGCCTTCCAGGAACTCCGCGTTGGCGTCCGCGAAGACCAGCTCCGGCGTCAGCAGGGCCACCATGCCGGGCAGGCTCTGGAACACCGCCGCGTAGTCGATCGCCGTGTCCTTCATGGCTCACGTCCCGTCCGCCGCCGCTTTTGGGTCATTTTGTCACTGAAGGGGAGGAAGGGGCCCGCGCTGCGGGCCGCCGGTCACACCCCGTCCTCGGTGAGGGGCTGCTCGGCCCAGATGATCTTCCCGTCGGGGACGAACCGGGTGCCCCACCGCTGCGTGAACTGCGAGACCAGCAGCAGCCCGCGCCCGCCCTCGTCGGTGGTGCGCGGATGGCGCAGATGGGGCGCCGTGGCGCCGCCGTCGAAGACCTCGCACACCAGCGCGCGCTCCCGGATCAGCCGCAGCCGGATCGGACCGCCCGCGTACCGGATGGCGTTGGTGACCAGCTCGCTGACGACCAGCTCCGTGGTGAACGCCAGCTCGTCCAGGTCCCACTCCGCCAGCTGCCGCACGGCCGTCTTGCGCGCGTCGGCGACCGCCGCCGGGTCCCGGGGCAGCTCCCAGGTGGCGACCCGGCCGGCGTCCAGACGCCGGGTGCGGGCCATCAGCAGCGCCACGTCGTCGTGCGGGCGGGACGGCACGAGGCCCTCGACGACCGTACGGCAGCGCAGGTCCAGGGAGTCGGCTTGGCGTCGCAGCGCCTGCTCCAGCCGCTCCCGGTCGGCGTCCACCGCCCACTCCTCGCCCCGGGCCAGCAGTCCGTCCGTGTGCAGCGCGAGGGTGCTGCCCTCGGCCAGCTCCAGCTCGACCGACTCGAACGGCGGACCCCCAGCCCCCAGCGCCGGACCCTGCGGCAGCTCCACGAACGCCACCGCGCCGTCGGGCCCGATCACCGCGGGCGCCGGATGTCCCGCCGCGGCCATCGCGCACCGCCCGTCGACCGGGTCGTAGACGACGTACACACAGCCCGAGCCCACGGCCTGCGCGTCCGCGCCCTCGCCGCCCGGCGGCAGGCCCGCCTCCCCGGCCGAACGGGCGACCAGGTCGTCCAGATGGGCCAGCACCTCCTCGGGCGGCAGGTCCAGCGCGGCCAGCGTGCGCACCGCGGTGCGCAGCCGGCCCATCGACGCCGCCGCCGCGATGCCGTGGCCGGGCACCTCGCCCACCACCAGCGCGACCCGCGCACCCGAGAGCGGGATCAGGTCGTACCAGTCGCCGCCCAGCCCGATCAGCTCGTCGGCCGGCCGGTAGCAGGCGGCCACCTCCACCGCCTCCTGCTCCGGCAGCCGGAGCGGGAGCAGATTGCGCTGGAGCACCAGGGCGGCGTCCCGCTCCCGGGTGTAGCGGCGGGCGTTGTCCACGCACACGGCCGCCCTCGCGACCAGGTCCTCCGCCAGGCTCAGGTCCTCGTCGTCGAAGGGCTCCTGACCGTGCCGGCGGAAGAACGTGGTGACGCCGAGGGTGACGCCCCGGGCCCGGACCGGCACGATCATCACACTGTGCAGGCCCAGCTCCAGGAAGGTGGCCTTCCGGCCGTCGGGTATGTCCGCCGCCCACTCCCGGGCCAGCGGGTCCAGCCGCTCCTCCCGCCAGGACCGGCCGGAGGTCAGGACCCGGATGGGCGGGGAGCCCGGCAGGTACGACGCCACGTCCCCCACGCCGACGACCGGCTCCGGCACGTCCTGGTGCGCCCGCTGCTGCCCCGCCCGCCGCAGCGGCACGGCACCCTCCGCGGCGCCGGGCAGCTCGGCCCCGCGCAGGACGTACTCCAGCAGGTCCACGGCGACGAAGTCGGCGAAGTCCGGCACCGCCACCTCGGCCAGTTCCTGCGCCGTGCGCCTGATGTCCAGCGTGCGGCCGATGTGCTCGCCGGCCCGGTCCAGCAGGGCGAGGCGGCGGCGGGCGCGGTGCCGGTCGGAGACGTCGACGACCGTGTAGTACACGCCCATCGGACGGCCGTGGTCGTCGTCGAGCCGGGTGAAGGACATCATGTGGGCGGTCTCGCGATAGGGGGCGGCGCGCACCCGGCCCACGTGCTCGTAGCCGACGACCGGTACGCCCGTCGCCAGCACCCGGCGCATCTGCTCCTCGATGGCCTCCGCGTCCAGGCCCGGCTGCACCTCCGCCAGACGCAGGCCGAGGCGCTGCTCGGGCGGGCCGCCGCCGAACTGCCCCAGCGCCGCGTTCGACCACACGAACCTCAGGTCCGTGTCCACGATCGCTATGCCGACGGGGGAGCCGGCGACCATCTGCTCCAGCACCGCGCGGCTCATGTTCCAGCCGGGCTCGCCGGTCATCTCCGACAGCAGGACCAGCCAGTGGGCGGGGCCGTGGGTGTGCAGCGCGGAGGTTACCCGGGCCATGACCCGCAGGGTGCGGCCGTCGGCCCGGCGGGCCGTGAGCAGCCCGGCCCAGCCGTCGTCCCTCCGGCACCGCTCGATCAGCTCCGGCGCCCGCGCCGCGTCCTCGTCGGCCAGCAGCTCGGCGAGCCCGTGGCCGACCACCTCGTCGGCGGCGTACCCCAGCAGCCGGCGGGCGTCCCGCGTCCATCCGGCCACCGCGCCCCGCGCATCCAGCAGCAGGGGCGCGGCGTCGGCCACGTCGAACCGCCGGCGGACCACGTCCTGCTCCTCGAATGCGCCCACGACCGGCCTCTCTGTCGCTGAGAGTGGTCCATCACCACTTGTCCCATCTTCACCCTGCACGCCCGGACGCGCGGACTGGTTCACCGCCGAGCGCGGGAACGGGCGTACGGACGGGGCAAGGAGGACGCGGCCCGGGCGCCCCCGGAGAACGGACACGCGGGAGCCGGTCGGTGCCCGTCCGGCGCTGCCGACGGCCGGCCCGGGCGACCGGGGCGTGATCGGCGGACGGGGCGGTTGCCGCCCGGGCGGGGCGCGGCAGACGCCGGAAGCGGACAGCCGGGAGGCACAAGGCCTCCCGGCTGTCCGTCACGCCCCGCCCGCAGGCAGGGCCCTACTCAGCCCCCCAGCACCTTCTCCAGCGACGCCAGTGCCGACTCCAGTTCCTCCGCGGTGATCGTCAGCGGCGGGGCCAGGCGGATCGTGGAGCCGTGGGTGTCCTTGACCAGGACGCCCTCGCGCATCAGACGTTCGCTGATCTCGCGGCCGGTGCCGATGGCCGGATCCACGTCCACGCCCGCCCACAGGCCGCGGGCCCGGAAGCCGACGACGCCCCGGCCGACCAGCTGCTCCAGGCCACCGCGCAACACGACGCCCAGCTCGGCGGCCCGGCGCTGGTACTCGCCCGTCTCCAGCAGCTCCACCACGGCCGTACCCACCGCCGCGGCCAGCGGGTTGCCGCCGAAGGTCGAGCCGTGCTCACCCGGGTGGAGGACCGACAGTACCTCCCGGCGCGCCACCACCGCCGACACCGGCACGATGCCGCCGCCCAGGGCCTTGCCGAGCAGCAGGACGTCCGGCACGACGCCGTCGTGCTCGACCGCGAGGGTGCGGCCGGTGCGGCCGAGCCCCGACTGGATCTCGTCCGCGATCAGCAGGCAGCCAGCCCGCTCGGTCAGCGCGCGGACCCCGGCCAGATAGCCCTCGTCCGGGATGATCACGCCCGCCTCGCCCTGGATCGGCTCCAGCAGGACCGCGGCCGTCGTCTCGTCGATCGCCGCCTCGATCGCCGCCAGGTCGTTGTACGGCACGATCCGGAAGCCCGGCGTGAACGGGCCGAAGCCCGTCCGGGCCGTCTCGTCCGTGGAGAACGACACGATCGTCGTCGTACGGCCGTGGAAGTTCTCCGCCGCGACCACGATCGTCGCCCGGTCGGCGGGCACGCCCTTCACGTCGTACGCCCACTTGCGGGCCACCTTGATGCCGCTCTCCACCGCCTCCGCGCCGGTGTTCATCGGCAGCACCATGTCCAGCCCGGTCAGCGCGGTCAGCCGCTCCGCGAACCCGGCGAGCTGGTCGTTGTGGAAGGCACGGGAGGTCAGCGTCAGCCGGTCCAGCTGACGGTGCGCGGCCTCGATCAGCGCCGGGTGGCGGTGGCCGAAGTTCAGCGCCGAGTATCCGGCGAGCATGTCCAGGTAGCGGCGCCCCTCGACGTCCTCCACCCAGGTCCCCTCGGCGCGCGCCACGACCACGGGCAGCGGGTGGTAGTTGTGCGCGAGGACCGGCTCCTCCGCCCGGATCAGGTCGGCGGAGGCACGGGTACGGGCGGGTGCGGTCATCAGCGGATCTCCTGGGTGCAGCACTTGATGCCGCCGCCGGCCTTGCGGAACTCCGACAGGTCGACGGGGACGGGGACGTAGCCATGAGCGTCGAGGCGGGCCGCGAGCGTCTCGGCCTGCGGGGCGATGAAGACGTGCCGGCCGTCGGAGACGGAGTTCAGCCCGAAGGCGAGCGCGTCCTCTCGGGTGGCGAGGACCGCGTTCGGGTACAGCCGCTCCAGCACCTCGCGGCTGCCCGGTGAGAACGCCTCCGGGTAGTACGCGATGTTGCCCTCGCCCTCGTCCTCCAGCACGAACAGGGCCGTGTCCAGATGGTAGAAGCGCGGGTCGACCAGGGTCAGGCTGACGACCGGGTGGCCGAAGAACTCCTGCGCCTCCCGGTGCGCCTCGCGCGTGGTGCGGAAACCGTGGCCGGCCAGCACATACCGGCCCGTCCAGACGAGGTCGCCCTCGCCCTCACAGGTGTTCTCCGGCCGGTACACGTCGTACCCGGCCGACTTGAACCACGTCTCGTAGTGCTGGGACTCCGGGCGTCGCTCGGGCGCGTGGAAGAGGGAGCCGAACACCCGGCCGGCGACGACGAACGCCGAGTTCGCGGCGAAGACCATGTCCGGCAGGCCGGGCGCGGGCTCCACGGCGTCGACCGCGTGCCCGTGCGCCTCGTAGGCGCGGATCAGGGTCTGCCACTGCTCCTGGGCGAGATCGACGTCGACGGGGGTGTCGGGATGCATCCAGGGGTTGATCGCGTACTGCACGGCGAAGTGTCTGGGTTCGCAGACGAGGAAGCGCCGCCGGCGCGGCACACGGCTCTCGGGCACAGAGGGGTTCCTCCGCTTCCTGGTGTCGACTGAGGGTTGACACCAAGGTAGGAAGCGACCGAGACGGGCGACAAGGAACAAGAGCTGCGTGTTCGCGCAGCATTGCTGCGTCTTGAAGCCGCTCAGCGCACGTCCGGTGCGCCCTCGGGTGCGGGCTGGCTCGCACCCGCTTCCGGACTCTCCGGGATGAGATGGGACAGCACCATCACACTGATCGTCTTGCGGATGAACGGCTCGGTACGGATGCGCTCCAGCACCTCCTCGAAGTGCTCCACGTCCCGCGCCCGCACGTGCAGCAGCGCGTCCGCCCCGCCCGTCACCGTCATCGCCGCGGTGATCTCCGGATGGTTGCGCACCACCTCCGCCAGCCGCCGCGGCGGCGCCGCGCCCTCGCAGTACACCTCCACGTACGCCTCGGTACGCCAGCCCAGCGCCGACGGCTTCACCGTCGCCGTGAACCCGGTGATCACGCCCGTGTCCCGCAACCGGTCCACCCGCCGCTTCACGGCCGTCGAGGACAGTCCGATCGCCGCGCCGATCTCATTGAAACTCGTACGGGCGTTCGCCATCAGGGCGGTGATGATCTTCCGGTCGAGCTCGTCGAACGGGGCGGTCCTGCTGTTCATGCGGGCACTGTATCCAGCGGGAATCCGCGGGGACGGCTGCCGCGGGCACATGTCCAGCGCCGCCGAATGCTCCTACACTCACCGTTCATGCTGCGCGCCCTCGCCGTCGACGACGAACGCCCCTCGCTGGAGGAACTGCTCTACCTGCTGAGCGCCGACCCCCGCATCGGCAGCGTGGAGGGCGCCGGCGACGCCACCGAGGCCCTGCGCCGCATCAACCGCGCCCTGGCGTCGGGCCCGGGCGGACCGGACGCCCTCGACGTCGTCTTCCTCGACATCCAGATGCCCGGCCTCGACGGACTCGACCTCGCCCGGCTGCTCACCGGCTTCGCGCACCCCCCGCTCGTCGTCTTCGTCACCGCCCACGAGGACTTCGCCGTACAGGCCTTCGACCTCAAGGCCGTCGACTACGTCCTCAAACCCGTCCGCAAGGAACGCCTGGCCGAGGCCGTCCGCCGCGCCGCCGAACAGCGCGGCGCCACCCCGCGCATCCCGGTCAGCGAACCCGACCCCGACCACATACCCGTCGAACTCGGCGGCGTGACCCGGTTCGTCGCCGTCGACGACATCACGCATGTCGAGGCCCAGGGCGACTACGCCCGCCTGCACACCGGCAGGGGCAGCCACCTCGTCCGCATCCCGCTGTCCACCCTGGAGGAGCGCTGGCGCGCCCGCGGCTTCGTCCGCATCCACCGCCGCCACCTCGTCGCCCTGCGCCACATCGGCGAACTCCGGCTGGACGCCGGCACCGTCAGCGTCCTCGTCGGCGGCGAGGAACTCCAGGTCAGCCGCCGCCACGCGCGCGAGCTGCGGGACCTTCTGATGAGGAGGAGCTGACCGTGCCGGCCGACCCCACCGAACGCCGCGTCCTCGTCACCGGCCCGCCCCGCCGCACCCGCCGCGCCCCGGGACGACCACACCGCCCCCGCACCGAGATCGACGAGCAGACCACGCTCGGCCACACCTACGTCCGCTCCCTGATGCGCGCCCAACTGCGCGCCGCCCTCACCGTCTTCGCCGTCCTCGCCCTGCTGGTCGGCCCGCTGCCGCTGCTGTTCGCCGCCCTGCCCGACGCCCGCCGCCTGGAGTGGGCCGTCCTCGGCTTCTGCCTGTACGCCCCGCTCGTGCTGCTCGCCCGCTGGTACGTCCGCCGCGCCGAACGCAACGAACGGGACCTGGTGCGGCTGGTCGAGGACCGGTGAGCCATGGGTGAACCGCCCCGATGAACCCCAGCTACGCCGTCCCCGCCGTCGCCCTCGTCGTCGTCGCCACCGTCCTCGTCGGCGCCTTCGGCCTGCGCATATCCCGCACCACCTCCGACTTCTACGTCGCCTCCCGCACCGTCGGCCCCCGCCTCAACGCCGCCGCCATCAGCGGCGAGTACCTCTCCGCCGCCTCTTTCCTCGGCATCGCCGGACTGGTCCTCGTGCAGGGCCCCGACATGCTCTGGTACCCGGTCGGCTACACCGCCGGATACCTCGTCCTGCTCCTCTTCGTCGCCGCCCCGCTGCGCCGCTCCGGCGCCTACACCCTGCCCGACTTCGCCGAGGCCCGGCTCGCCTCCCAGGCGGTACGGCGGCTCGCGGGCGCCTTCGTCGTCGGCGTCGGCTGGCTCTACCTGCTGCCCCAGCTGCAGGGCGCCGGACTGACGCTGTCCGTGCTGACCGGGGCGCCCGACTGGCTCGGCGGGGTCATCGTCGCCGCCGTGGTCACCGCGACCGTCGCCGCGGGCGGCATGCGCAGCATCACCTTCGTCCAGGCCTTCCAGTACTGGCTGAAGCTCACCGCCCTGCTCGTCCCCGCGCTCTTCCTGATCGCCGCCTGGCAGGCCGACGGCGCGCCCCGGCACGCCTTCGAGGAACCGGCAGGCTTCCGCGAGCAGCGGATCGTCCGCGTCGACGACCGTGTCGACCTGAAGCTCGGGCGCCCGCTCACCGTCACCGTCGACGGCACGGTGGACGGCCGCCCCCACGACGGCACCCGGCTCACCCTGCCCCCCGGCACCCACCGCATCGAGCGGGGCACCGAGCTG
This sequence comes from Streptomyces griseosporeus, assembly GCF_014656055.1. GTDB lineage: Bacteria > Actinomycetota > Actinomycetes > Streptomycetales > Streptomycetaceae > Streptomyces > Streptomyces griseosporeus. The sequence continues at coordinate 1,064,078 of NZ_BNBR01000002.1, read as the reverse complement.
ACCTTCGACCGCGGCACCCCCGTCCCCGCCGCCGACCGCGCCCCCGGCGGTGCCCTCGCCCCCTCGCGCGCCGAGAGCCGCGAGGAACGGCCGCTGTACGCCACGTACGGGCTGATCCTCGCCACCTTCCTCGGCACCATGGGCCTGCCGCACGTCGTCGTCCGCTTCTACACCAGCCCGCACGGCGTCGCCGCCCGCCGCACCACCGTCGCCGTGCTCGCCCTGATCGGCGCCTTCTACCTGCTGCCACCCGTCTACGGCGCCCTCGGCCGCCTCTACGCCCCCGAACTCACCCTCAGCGGCGACGCCGACGCCGCCGTCCTCCTCCTGCCCGGCCGCATGCTCGGCGGCACCGGCGGCGACCTCCTCGGCGCGCTGATCGCCGGAGGCGCCTTCGCGGCGTTCCTGTCCACCGCCTCCGGGCTCACCATGGCCGTCGCCGGCGTCCTCACCCAGGACGTGCTGCCCTCGCGCGGCGTCCGGCACTTCCGGCTCGGCACGGTCATCGCCATGGCCGTACCGCTCGCGGCGAGCGCCCTGGTCGGCGGGCTGCCGGTGGCCGACGCCGTCGGGCTCGCCTTCGCGGTGTCGGCGTCGTCGTTCTGCCCGCTGCTCGTCCTCGGCATCTGGTGGCGCCGGCTCACCCCGCCCGGCGCCGCGGCCGGCATGCTCGTCGGCGGCGGCACGGCGTTCGCCGCGGTCGCCGCCACCATGGCCGGCTTCCCCGGCACCGGCGCCGCCCACGCCCTGCTCGCCTGGCCCGCCCTGTGGTCGGTGCCGCTGGGCTTCCTCACCATGATCCTGGTCTCCCTGGCCACGCCGGGCCGCGTCCCGGCCGGCACGGCGGCCATCCTGGCCCGCTTCCACCTGCCGGAAGAGCTGCGCACGGAGGTCCGCACGGAGGTGACGACCCCGTGAGCGACTTCCTCGCCGGACTGTTGGTCGCCGTACTGCCGCTGCTGGGGATCGGCTTCTGGCTCGGCCGGCGCACCGCGCACCCCGAGGCGCCCGGCGAGCTGGGCACCCCGGTCGAACACGCCACCTTCCAGACCCTGCACACCGCCTCCCTCGCCGCGCCGCCGCTGCGGGCCGGGCTGACCGAGGAGACCGCCCGCAAGTCGGCCCGCCGGCTGCGCTCGCTGCTCGGCACGGACGCCCTGTGCCTCACCGACGACCGGCGGGTCCTGGTCTGGGACGGCGTCGGCGCCCACCACCGCGCCGAGGTGCTGGAACGGCTGGCCGGGCCGCTGGAGACCGGCCGCGGCGAGGCGTTCCGCCTCGACTGCGACACACCCGACTGCCCGGTGCGCTGGGCGGTGGTCGCCCCGCTCACCGTCGACGACCGCGTGCACGGCGCGCTCGTCGCGTGCGCGCCCCGGGAGTCCGCGGTGCTGGTGCGGGCCGCGGGGGAGGTCGCCCGCTGGGTGTCCGTGCAGCTGGAGCTGGCCGACCTCGACGACTCCCGCACCCGGCTCATCGAGGCCGAGATCAAGGCGCTGCGGGCGCAGATATCCCCGCACTTCATCTTCAACTCGCTCGCGGTGATCGCGTCCTTCGTCCGCACCGACCCCGAACGCGCCCGGGAGCTGCTGCTGGAGTTCGCCGACTTCACCCGCTACTCGTTCCGCCGGCACGGCGACTTCACCACGCTCGCCGACGAGCTGCACGCCATCGACCACTACCTGGCACTGGTCCGGGCCCGCTTCGGCGACCGCCTGTCCGTCACCCTGCAGATCGCCCCCGAGGTGCTGCCGGTCGCGCTGCCGTTCCTGTGCCTGCAGCCCCTCGTGGAGAACGCCGTCAAGCACGGCCTCGAAGGCAAGACGGACAAGTGCCACATCCAGATCACCGCGCAGGACGCGGGCGCCGAGGCGCTCGTCGTCATCGAGGACGACGGCGCCGGCATGGACCCCGCCCTGCTGCGCCGCATCCTGGCCGGCGAGGTCAGCCCGTCCGGCGGGATCGGCCTGTCCAACGTCGACGACCGGCTCCGCCAGGTGTACGGCGACGACCACGGCCTCGTCATCGAGACCGCCCCCGGCGCAGGCATGAAGATCACCGCCCGGCTGCCGAAATACCAGCCGGGCGTGCACACCGCGGGGCGGATCGACCGCCCCTGAGCCGGACGTGCCTCAGGCGCTGCGCGTGGCGATCATCCCCAGCGTGATCAGGCCGAGCACGACCCAGCCGAACCACAGCCAGCCGTTGCTGCCGAGGGCCACCGTGTAGGCCGTCACGACGACGAGCCCGCCGATGGTGATCGCTCCCATGGTCTTCGTGGAACCGGGCGTGGAACCGGGCATGGATCCGGGCATCGCAACACCCTCCTCAGGGTCGGCACCCCTCCATGGTGCCCCGGCTCCGGGCCGCCCACCTAGGCTTCCGACCGGCCCTGTGCGTTCAGCGAGGCCAGATAGGCGTTGTACGCCTCCAGCTCCTTGTCGCCGTCGCGGTCCGCGGCGCGGTCCTTGCGGCGGGCCTGCCGCTGCTCGGAGCCGTACCACTGGAACAGCAGCGCGATCAGCACCAGCACGGACGGGATCTCGCTGAACGCCCACGCGATGCCGCCGGCCGCGTTCTGGTCGGAGAGCGCGTCGATGCCGAGCGAGGCGGGCGGGTTGCGGAAGGTGTCGACCATCGGCGTGGACGCCATCATCAGCGCGATGCCGAAGAACGCGTGGAACGGCATGCCCGCGAACAGCTCCAGCATCCGCATCAGGTACCCGGGCCGGTGCGGGCCCGGGTCGACGCCGATGATCGGCCAGAAGAACACCACGCCGACGGCGAGGAAGTGCACCATCATCGCCGCGTGCCCCGTCCTGGAGCCCATCAGGAAGTCGAACAGCGGCGTGAAGTACAGGGCGTACAGGCTCGCGATGAACAGCGGGATCGTGAACACGGGGTGCGTGATGATCCGCATGTAGCGGCTGTGCAGCAGGGCGAGCAGCAGCTCCCGGGGGCCCTTGCGGCCCCGCCCCGCCACCGGCAGCGCGCGCAGCGCCAGCGTGATCGGGGCGCCGAGCAGCACGAGGATCGGCGACAGCATGCTGATCACCATGTGCTGGACCATGTGCACGCTGAACATGACCATGCCGTAGTCGTTCAGCCTGGTGCACATCATCAGCCCGACGGTGAGCACACCGACGACGTACGACACCGTCCGGGATACCGGCCAGGCGTCGCCGCGCCGCCTCAGCCGCACGACACCCCACCCGTACAGGGCCAGCCCGAGCAGGCAGGCCACGAGGAAGAACGGGTCCGCGGACCACTGAAGCCCCCGCCCCAGCGTGAACGGCGGCAGATCCATGGTCATGCCGTGCCCGCTGTGATCCATCCGCCGGCTCCTGATTCATGGGGTTGTGCGGTTTCTGTCCGCACTCAGGTTACGGCGCACCCCGGCCACGTCCGTGACCGGGGTGGGGAAGGGGAAGGCGCGGCTAGAGCACGCACTCCGCTTCGGCGTACCGCTCCTCCGGAACGGTCTTGAGCGTCTTGACGGCCTCCGCCAGCGACACCATCACGATGTCGGTGCCCCGCAGCGCCGTCATCATCCCGAACTCGCCCCGCTGCACCGCCTCCACCGCGTGCCAGCCGAACCGCGTCGCGAGGACCCGGTCGTAGGCGGTCGGGGTGCCACCGCGCTGCACATGCCCGAGGATGACCGGCCGGGCCTCCTTGCCGAGCCGCCGCTCCAGTTCGACCGACAGCTGCCGGGCGATCCCGGCGAACCGCTCGTGGCCGTAGATGTCCTTGCCGCCCTCGTCGAACTCCATGGACCCGGGCTTCGGCTTGGCGCCTTCCGCGGCGACGACGATGGCGAACCGCTTGCCCGCCGAGAACCGCTCGCCGACGCGCTCGGCCAGCTCCTCGATGTCGAAGGGCCGCTCGGGGACGACGATGGCGTGCGCGCCGGCCGCCATGCCGGAGTGCAGGGCGATCCAGCCGGTGTGCCGGCCCATGACCTCGACGACCAGGACGCGCTGGTGGGACTCGGCGGTGGTCTTGAGCCGGTCCAGGGCCTCCGTCGCCACACCGACGGCCGTGTCGAAGCCGAAGGTGACGTCGGTGACGGCGATGTCGTTGTCGATGGTCTTCGGCACGCCCACCACCGGCAGACCCGCGTCGGACATCAGCCGGGCCGCCTTGAGCGTGCCCTCGCCGCCGATCGGGATGATCGCGTCCAGGCCGAGGTCACGGACGTGCCCCTTGGCCCGCTCCACGCCGTCCCGCAGATGGGAGGGCTGGACCCGGGACGAACCGAGGATCGTGCCGCCGCGGGCGAGGATGCCGCCGACCGCGTCGAGGTCGAGCTTGAGGTAGTCGCACTCCAGGAGGCCTTTCCAGCCGTCCCGGAAGCCGATGACCTCGTCGCCGTGGTCGGCCACGGCGCGGTGCACGACGGACCGGATGACGGCGTTCAGGCCGGGGCAGTCGCCGCCGGACGTGAGGACACCAATGCGCATAGCCCGAAAAACCTTCTCCACGTGGGCCGGGACCGGACCGCGCTGTCCGGCTCGATCCCCGCCACCCTAGCGGTATCGGGGGGCGGGGGAGCACCACGCGTCCGCCTGCTGGAATGCCCCGCTCACCTGTGCGGACGAGGCATCAGACGGGCCCGTGAACCCCGGCCGAAACCGGGGTTGCGCAAGGGTTGCCCGGGCGGGTCACGCCGGCTGCTGAGCGGCCGCGATGCGCTCGTTGCGCAGCGCCTCGTACCAGCGGTCGTCGGTCGGCGGCAGCGCGTTCACATCGAGGGCCAGCTTCAGCAGCAGGTCCGCGATGAGCGGGTTGCGGGCGAGCACCGGCCCGTGCATGTACGTGCCGAAGACGGTGCCGTTGTACGCGCCCTCCGTGCCGTCCCCGGTGCCGTTGCCGTTGCCGAAGCGGACGTTGGCGAAGGCGCGGGCGGTGGGGCCGAGGTGGGTGACGCCCTGGTGGTTCTCGAAGCCGGTCAGCGGGGGCAGGCCGAGCTGCGGATCGATGTCGCCGAGGACGTCACCGACGCAGCGGGCGCCCTCGCCGCGCACCGAGACGACGTCGAGCAGGCCGAGGCCGGGCTCGCGCTGGCCGAGGTCGTTGATGAACTCGTGGCCGAGGATCTGGTAGCCGGCGCAGACGGAGAAGACGATCGCGCCGTTGTCGACCGCCCGCTGCAGCCCGCCGTCGCGGCGCAGCCGCTCGGCCGCGAGCCGCTGCGGGCGGTCCTCGCCGCCGCCGATCAGGTAGATGTCCCCGGACGTCGGGATCGGCTGGTCGCTGCGCACGTCGAGACGGGCCACGTCCAGGCCGCGCTGCCGCGCGCGGCGCTCGACGACGAGGACGTTGCCCTGGTCGCCGTAGGTGCTGAGCAGGTCGGGGTAGACCCACACGACCCGCAGGCTGTTGTCGCTCACGAAAGTCCCCTGGTGTGTCAGTTGCCGACGCGGCGGCGCAGGTCCTGGAAGGCGGTGTAGTTGGCGATGACCTCGATCCGGCCCGGCGGGCACATCTGGACCGCCTGGTCGAGGTCGTCGCAGACCTGGAAGTGCTGGTCGGCCACCTCCAGACGGACCGCGAGGTCGAGCTTGCGGTCGCCGAGCACGAAGATCGGGTGACCGGTCAGCCGCGTGTAGTCGACGTCCCACAGCCAGGAGGTGTCGGTGCCGTCGGCGCCGCGCGCGTTCACCGAGAGGATCACCGGGCAGGGCGGCGGGTCGATCAGGGAGAAGGTCTCCAGCCAGCCGGCCGGGTTCTTCGCCAGCAGCAGCCTGAGGTCACGGCCCTGGAACTGGACGACGTCGTAGCGGCCGGCGACGGCCTGCACGGAGTACATGCGCTCCAGCGCGACCTGCGGCGGGACGCCGAAGACGGCGGCGACGGCCGCGGAGCTGGCGGCGTTGGCCTTGTTGGCGCGGCCGGGCAGCTGGAGGTGGATCGGCCAGGCCGAGCCGTGCGGGTCGAGGACGTGGTCGCCGTGGAGCACCCAGCTCGGCGCGGGGCGGCGGAAGCCGCACTCGCCGCAGAACCAGTCGTCGCCGGGCCGCTGCATCACGCCGCCGCAGGACGGGCAGGACCAGGCGTCGTCCTTCCACATCTGGCCGGCCGCGACCCAGATCACGTTGGGGGAGGAGGACGCCGCCCACACCACCAGCGGGTCGTCGCAGTTGGCGACGATGACGGCCTTGGAGCCGGCCAGGCCCTCGCGCCAGTTCTCGGCGAGCATGCGGGTCTCGGCGGCGCGGTCCAGCTGGTCGCGGGAGAGGTTGAGCAGCGCGATGCACTTGGGCTCGGTGTCCCGGGCGACCCCGGCCAGGTACTTCTCGTCGACCTCGATGACGGCGAACTTGGCGTCCGAGCCGCCCGCGAGGGCCGAGGTGATGCCGGCCGGCATGTTGGCGCCGAGCGCGTTGGAGACGACGGGGCCGGCGGCGCGCAGCGCCTCGGCGATGAGCCGGGTGGTGGTGGTCTTGCCGTTGGTCGCCGAGACCAGGACGACGTCCAGGTTCTGGGCGAGCTTGGCGAGCAGATCCGGGTCGAGCTTGAGGGCCACCCGGCCACCGATCACCGAACCGCTGCCGCGTCCGGCGGCGCGCGATGCCGCAGCGACCGCCTTGCCCGCGGTCACGGCCAGCTTGGCCCGCGGCGTGAGCGGGTCCGAGTTGCCTGCCATCAGTTCTCGATCCTCCTTGCGTACGCGCCGCGACTAAGCCTGACGGCCACGTGGTGTGGACCTCAGCCTATCGAGATCCATTCGCACTCCCGAACCACGGCCCGCGCGCGGCGGGCGCGGGCCGAGGGCACCGTACCCTTGCCGCCATGCGACACGGCTCGATCCCGGGCGCCCGCGGGCGCGTCCGGCCCCTCACCCTGCTCGGCGACCCGATTCTGCACCAGCCCTGCGAGGACGTCACCGCCTTCGGTCCGGAACTGGCGACGCTGGTGGAGGACTTGTTCGCCACGATGTACGCGTCGCAGGGGGTGGGCCTGGCGGCCAACCAGGTCGGCGAGCCGCTCCGGGTGTTCGTGTACGACTGCCCGGACGACGAGGACGTCCGGCATCTCGGACATGTGGTGAACCCGCGCCTGGTGGAGGCGGACGGCGTGGTGATCCGCGGCCCGGAGGGCTGCCTGTCCCTGCCGGGCCTGGAAGCGGGCACGGAACGCCACGACCACGCGGTGGTCGAGGGCTTCACGGTGACCGGGGATCCGGTCACCGTGCACGGGACGGGGTTCTTTGCCCGTTGTTTGCAGCACGAGATGGACCACCTGGAGGGCAGGGTCTACGCGGACCGGGTCAAGGGCTGGCGCCACCGCAAACTGATGCGACAGGTCGGCCGGGCGTCGTGGTGCCGGGGAAGTGTCCCCACCTAGGGGCGCGGGGAACTGCGCGACAAGCCCCCACCGACCCGCAGGCGAAGAACGACCTTCAGAACCCGGGACCCCCGATTTTGTCCCCCGCCGCCGCCAGGCGACCCCACAGCAGGTCGGCAAGACTGCGCACCAACTCCTGCCGCGAGCAGGGGCGTTCACCCAGCCACCAGTCACCCGCCGCATGCATCATGCCGACGATCCCGTGCCCCCACACCCGGGCCAGCTGCTGCCCCCCGGGCCCGAGGTCGAGCCGCTCCTCGATGACGGTCGCCAGCTCCTCGCCCATCCTGCGGAGCAGCGGCGCGCTGTGCTTGCCGACGTCGAAGCCCTGGTCGCCGCCCTGGTCCCCGCTCTGGCTGCCCTCCGCCGGATGCATCAGGAACCGGTACACCTGAGGGCGCGCCTCGATCGCGGCGAGGTAGGTGTCGAGGGTGGCCTCGACGCGCTCACGTCGGTCGGCCGGCGCGTCCAGCGCCGCCCGCAGCGAATCGAGGAGCGCGTCCGTGTGCCGCTTGGCGAGCGCCGCGTACAGGCCGCCCTTGTCGCCGAAGTGCCGGTAGAGGATCGGCTTGGTGATGCCGGCCTCTGCCGCGATGGCGTTCATCGAGGCCTGCGGCCCGTCGCGCAGCACCACCCGGTCGGCGGCCTCCAGCAGCTCGCGCCGTCGGCGGTCGGCGGACCGCTGCTGCTCGGTCCGCTGCGTGGTGTCCATGTGCTCTCCCCACCCGTGCTGTTTCGGTGACGCCAGCGCAAACTAACACTGACCGCGCCCACCAGCTCGAACGGGCTGCCGACCGGTCGTCGGGAGTTGACTTTCCCTACCCGTCGGTAACAGACTGCGGTTACCGCAAGTAACACGCAGCATGCGTCGCCGCTGGAGGGGACATGGCCGAGTTCACCATGGAGCTCAACGACGAACAGAAGGAAGTCCGGGACTGGCTCCATGGCTTCGCCGCCGATGTGATCCGCCCCGCGGCCGCCGAGTGGGACGAGCGCGAGGAGACCCCCTGGCCGGTCATCCAGGAGGCCGCCAAGGTCGGCATCTACTCCCTCGACTTCTACGCGCAGCAGTACTTCGACCCCACCGGCCTCGGCATCCCCATGGCGATGGAGGAGCTGTTCTGGGGCGACGCGGGCATCGCGCTCTCCATCGTCGGCACCGGCCTCGCCGCCGTCGGCGTCCTCGCCAACGGCACCGAGGAGCAGATCGGCACCTGGATCCCGCAGATGTACGGCGACCAGAACGACGTCAAGGTCGCCGCCTTCTGCTCCTCCGAGCCCGACGCCGGCTCCGACGTCGCCTCCATGCGCACCCGGGCCGTCTACGACGAGGCCAAGGACGAGTGGGTGATCAACGGCACGAAGACCTGGGCGACCAACGGCGGCATCGCCAACGTCCACGTCGTCGTCGCCGTCGTCGACCCGGAGCTGGGTTCCAAGGGGCACGCCTCCTTCATCATCCCGCCGAACACCCCGGGCCTCGCGCAGGGCCAGAAGTTCAAGAAGCACGGCATCCGCGCCTCCCACACCGCCGAGGTCATCCTCGACAACGTGCGCGTCCCCGGCTCCTGCCTGCTCGGCGGCAAGGAGAAGCTGGACGAGCGCCTCGCCCGGGCCCGCGAGAAGGCCAAGCAGGGCGGCGAGCGCGTGAAGAACGCCGCGATGGCCACCTTCGAGGCCTCCCGCCCCGCCGTCGGCGCCATGGCCGTCGGCACCGCCCGCGCCGCCTACGAGGTCGCCCTCGACTACGCCAGGACGCGCGAGCAGTTCGGCCGCCCGATCGTCGACAACCAGGGCGTCGCCTTCCAGCTCGCCGACATGCGCACCCAGATCGACGCCGCCCGCCTGCTGGTGTGGCGCGCCTCCTGGATGGCGATCAACGGCAGGCCGTTCACCGCGGCAGAGGGCTCGATGTCCAAGCTGTTCGCCAGCGAGACCGCCAAGAAGGTCACCGCCCAGGCCATCCAGATCCTCGGCGGCAACGGCTACACCCGCGAGTACCCGGTGGAGCGCATGCACCGCGACGCCGCGATCTACACCATCTTCGAGGGCACGAGCGAGATCCAGCGCCTGGTCATCGCCCGCACCCTGTCCGGGATGCCGATCCGCTAGCGCAGGCCGACCGCGCCCGGCGTGCGAACGCCGGGCGCCGCACCCGGAGGGTGTCCCACCACGCCGGGCGGCCCTACGGCGCTCCGCTGCTGTGTGCGATGCACGCCACGTCGATCCGGTCGGCCAGCTTGGCCAGCTCGATGGTGAGGGCCGCGACGGTGTCCTCGTCGAGGCCCTCCTCGCCGTTCTCCACCAGCCGCAGCCACCGCCCGCCCAGGGTCCGCAGCAGCTTGCTCACGTCGGCGGCGGCCACCTGCAAGGCCCCGCGGTCATCGACGATCAGAGGCAGAGTCACTTCGCGGTTCACACCCGCGATCGTAGCCGCGCGGCCCTCACGCACCGTGCCAAACCGTCGTGATGTTGCAGAACTCGCGGATTCCGTGCCCGGACAGCTCACGCCCGTACCCCGACCGCTTCACCCCGCCGAACGGGAACGCCGGATGGGAGGCGGTCATGCCGTTGACGTACACGCTGCCCGCCTCCAGGTCCCGTACGAACCGGTCGATCTCGCTCTCGTCCCGGGTCCACACGTTGGAACTCAGTCCGAAGGGGGAGTCGTTGGCGATCAGCACCGCCTCGTCCAGGTCGCCCGCCCGGTACAGCGTGGCGACCGGCCCGAAGGCCTCCTCGCGGTGGATGCGCATCTCGCGGGTGATGCCGGACAGCACGGTCGGCGGGAAGTACCAGCCCGGCAGCTCGGGCCGGCGCAGGCGGTGGCCGCCGCACAGCGCGGTGGCGCCGCTGCGCACGGCGTCGTCGACCAGCTCCTCCAGGTCGTCGCGGCCCCGCTCACTGGCGAGCGGGCCGACGTCGGTCTCCTCGTCCATCGGGTCGCCGATCTTCAGCGCCTTCATCCCGGCGACGAACTTCTCGGCGAAGGCGTCGTAGACGTCCGTGTGGACGATGAACCGCTTGGCGGCGATGCAGGACTGCCCGTTGTTCTGCACCCGGGCCGTCACCGCGACCTCGGCGGCCCGGTCGAGGTCGGCGGAGGGCATCACCACGTACGGGTCGCTGCCGCCCAGCTCCAGCACCGTCTTCTTGATCATCTCGCCCGCGGTGGAGGCGACGGCCCGGCCGGCCGGCTCGCTGCCGGTGAGGGTGGCCGCCTTGACGCGCTCGTCGCGCAGGACGTCGTCGACCTGCGCCGAGCCGATCAGCAGGGTCTGGAAGCAGCCCTCGGGGTAGCCCGCCCGGTGGAACAGGTCCTCCAGGTACAGGGCCGTCTGCGGGACGTTGGAGGCGTGCTTGAGCAGGCCGACGTTGCCGGCCATCAGCGCGGGCGCGGCGAAGCGGATCACCTGCCACAGCGGGAAGTTCCACGGCATGACCGCGAGCACCGGGCCGAGCGGGCGGTAGCGGACCCGCACCCGGGAGGCGCCGGAGTCCTTCACGTCCGTCTCGGCGGGCTCCTCGTCGGCGAGCAGTGCCTCGGCGTTCGCCGCGTACCAGCGCATCGCCTTCGCGCACTTGAGGACCTCGGCCCGGGCCTGCTTGACCGGCTTGCCCATCTCGGTGGTCAGCATGCGGCCGGCGTCCCGCTCGTCCTCCTCCAGGAGGTCGGCGGCCCGGTTCAGCAGACGGGCGCGCTCGGCGAAGCCCGTCGTGCGGTACGTGCGGAAGGTGGCCTCGGCGAGCTGGAGCCGGCGCTCGACCTCCTCCTCGCCCATGGCCTCGTACGTCTTGAGCGTCTCGCCGTTCGCCGGGTTCACCGTTGCGATGGGCATGACCGACCTCCCTGGGAGCGGGCTGTGCTTCGACCTTCGCGCGCGGCGCCCCCGACCGCAACGCGGGTGCGCTCTCAGAGCGAGTGCTCCGCCAGTCGGTCCAGAAACGCCGACTGCGCGGTGACGATCACCTCACGCGCCCGCTCCAGACCGAACCACGCCACCCGGTCCAGCTCGGGGAACTCCCGCATCCGCCCCGAGCGCGGCGGCCACTCCATCAGGAACGTGCCGGGGACCACCGTCGCCGGGTCCAGGTCCGCCCGGACCGCCCACGCGGTGACGACCTTGCCGTTCTTCTGCCGGACCTCGCCGAGCGGTACGGCCTCCCCGTCGGGCGGCTCCAGGCCCAGCTCCTCGCGGAACTCGCGGCGGGCCGCCTCCCAGGCCGGCTCGCCGGGGTCGTACTCGCCCTTGATCACGGTCCACGCGCCGGCGTCGCGCCGCGCGAAGAACGGGCCGCCCATGTGGCCGAGCAGCACCTCCAGGCCGTCCCCGGACCGGCGGTACAGCAGCAGGCCCGCGCTCCTGACGGGTCCGGTCACGGCCGCACCTCCGGGTGCGCGGCCAGCAGCGTCTCGACCGTGTCGGCCTCCTCGGGGCGCTTGTCCTCGCGGTAGCGGACCACGCGGGCGAAGCGGAGGGTGACGCCGGCCGGGTAGCGGGTGGAGCGCTGGAGGCCGTCGTAGGCGATCTCGACGACGAGTTCGGGGCGTACCTTCACCACCCAGCCGTTGTCCTCGACGGCCAGCTCCTGCAGGCGTTCGGTCTGCCAGGCGAGCATCGCGTCGGTCATGCCCTTGAAGGTCTTGCCGAGCATGGCGAAGCCGCCTTCGCCGGTGCGGGCGCCCAGGTGCAGGTTGGACAGCTTGCCGGTGCGGCGGCCGTGGCCCCACTCGGCGGCCAGCACCACCAGGTCGAGCGTGTGCACGGGCTTGACCTTCAGCCAGGACGCGCCGCGCCGGCCCGCGCTGTAGGGCGCGTCGAGGGCCTTGACGACGACGCCCTCGTGGCCGCGGGCCAGGGTGTCGGCGAGGAACCGTTCCGCCGCGGGGATGTCCCGCGGCCCCTCGGCGAGGGCGCGGCGCACCCGCATCGGCTCGGGCACCAGCCGGGCGAGGACCGCGTGCCGTTTGGCGAAGGGGAGGTCCAGCAGGTCCTGCCCGTCGACCGACAGCGCGTCGAAGAAGACGGGGGAGACGGGCACCTCGGCCGCTGCCTTGGCCACGTCGGTCCGGGACCCGACCCGCCCGGCCGTCTCCTGGAAGGAGCGGGGCCGCCCGTCCGCGTCGAAGGAGATCACCTCACCGTCGAGGATGAACCGCTCGCCGCTCAATTCCCTCGCGGCAGCGGTCACTTCGGGCAGCCGGTCGGTGATGTCGTCCAGGGTGCGGGTGTGGACGCGCACGGTGTCGCCGTCCCGGTGGACCTGGACGCGGATGCCGTCCAGCTTCTCCTCCACCGCGCAGGCGCCCAGCTTCTCCACGGCCTCGGCGACCGAGGAGGCGGTGTGCGCCAGCATCGGCAGCACCGGGCGGCCGACGGTGAGCCGGAACCGCTCCAGAGCCCCGGGCCCGTCGGCGAGCAGCGCCTGGGCGACCGTCTGGAGCGACCCGGCCAGCATCACCGCTCGCCGCACCTGGGCCGGATCGGCGCCGGTCGCCTGGGCGAGCCCCTCCACGGCGACGGCGTCCAGCGCGCCCTGGCGCACCTCCCCGCTGAGCAGGCCGAGCAGGAACCGCTGCTCGGTCTCGGTGGCGGCGCCCATCAGCTCACCGACGATCCGGATCCGCTCGGCCTGCGAACCGGGGCCGGACACCTTGCCCAGCTCGCCGAGCACGGCGTCGACCTCGCGCACCGTGAGCGAGGGCTCCGCGGCCGGCGGGACCGGCCGGCTCAGCACCTTCCAGCCCACCCCGATCCGCCCCTGCGGCAGCCGTCCGGCCAGGTAGGGGATGACGACCGGAACGTCGTCGGCCTCCGCCTCCCGGAACAGCTCCGCGAGCAGCGCGGTCTTGCGGTTGCGCGCGGCCGTGGCCGCGACCTCCCGGGACACTTCGGCAAGCCGGTGCAGCAGCATGCAGCCATGGTGCCCCGGGGTGGCGGGGGTTACATCCGGGGTGCGCGTGCGGGCGGTGGGGTTGCGGGGTGGGGGGTGGCCGGAGCAGTACCCGTACCCGCCCTCGTACCGCCGCCGGACGGCCCCGCTGCCCCGCGCTACACCCCCGCGGCCACGTCCAGGTCCGCGAACAGCAGCTCGCCGTTGATCGCCGCGCCGGCGCGGTAGCCACGGCTGGCCGCGTTGATCACCTGCTCGGCGAAGCCGGAGGCGTTGCCCGCCGCCCACAGGCCCGGCACGGTGGTCTGGCCCCGTTCGTCGATCACCGGGTACGCCCCGAACGGTGTGTCGCGCAGCTCGGCGCCCAGCCGCTGCAGCAGCTCGTTGCGGGGCACGGCACGCGGCGCCACGAACACTGCCTCGCGCGCGTGCACCGTGCCGTCCGCCAGCCGCACCCCGGCCAGCCGGTCGTCCTCGACGACCAGCCCGGCCACCTCGCCCGGCACGATCCGCACCCCCGCCGTTGCCAGCCGCCGCAGGTCCTCCGCGGTCAGCTCGCTCTCGGCGACGGTGTGCAGGAAGAGGGTCACGTCCTTGGACCACTGGGTGACCATCAGCGCCTGGTGCGCGCTCAGCGGGCTCGTCGCCAGCACCCCGAAGGCCTGGTCGCGCACCTCCCAGCCGTGGCAGTACGGGCAGTGCAGCACGTCCCGCCCGAACCGCTCGGCCACGCCCGGTACGTCCGGCAGCTCGTCCCGCAGGCCGGTGGCGACGACCAGGTGCCGGGCGCGGACCGTCCGCCCGCCCGCCAGCGTCACCAGGAAGCCGTCCGCCCGGCGCGCGTCCACCGCCCGGTCCCGGACCAGCTCCACGCCGTACCGGGCGATCTCCTCGCGCCCCACGGCGAGGAACTCGGCCGGCGCCATCCCGTCCCGCGACAGGAAGCCCTGCATGTGCGCGGACGGCGCGTTGCGCGGCTCGCCCGCGTCCACCACCAGGGTCCGGCGCCGCGCCCGGCCCAGGACGAGCGCGGCGGACAGCCCGGCGGCACCGCCGCCCACGACCATCACTTCGTACGACTCGGTCATGGTGACCACCTCCTGGCGCGAGGGTCACCCCGGTGGCACGGGATTGACAAATCGCGTTGCTGTTTCTGCAATACGACCATGACCACGGACGAAGTACTCGCGAACGTCGGCCCCCGCCTGCGGCGGATCCGCAAGGAACGGGAGGTGACGCTCGCGGCACTGTCCGAGGCGACCGGCATCTCCGTCAGCACGCTCTCGCGGCTGGAGTCCGGCCTGCGCAAGCCCTCGCTGGAGCTGCTGCTGCCGATCGCGCAGGCCCACCAGGTGCCGCTGGACGAGTTGGTCGGCGCGCCGCCGACCGGCGATCCGCGGGTGCGCGCCAAGCCGATCCAGCGGGGCGGCCGCATCCTGTACCCGCTCACCCGGCAGCCCGGCGGCCTCCAGGCCTACAAGATCATCGAGCCGCAGCGCACCGTCACGGAGCCGGAGCCGCGCACCCACGAGGGCTACGAGTGGCTGTACGTGCTGTCCGGGAGGCTGCGGCTGGTGCTGGGGGAGCACGACGTGGTGCTGGGCCCGGGGGAGGCGGCCGAGTTCGACACCCGGGTGCCGCACTGGTTCGGCACGACGGGCGAGGGGCCGGTGGAGTTCCTGAGCCTGTTCGGACCGCAGGGCGAGCGGATGCATGTGCGGGCGCGGCCGGCGCGGCCCGAGCGTGCGTCGGGCGACCGTTCGGAGCGGCCGCCCCGGAAGTGACGTACGCAACCGTGGGCCGGGGGGCCCGCGCCTGTTCCCTGTCGGCAAGCGACCGCTTAGTATGCCCGGGAACCCGGACGGACGACGCAGTCTTGTGGAGGCCCCCCATGCAGGCATGGCAAGTGCACGAGAACGGCGAGCCGAGCGAGGTGATGCGCCTCGCCGACGTCGAGCGCCCCACGCCCGGTGACGGCCAGGTCCTGCTCAGGGTGCGCGCCGCCAACGTCAACTTCCCCGACGCCCTGCTGTGCCGGGGCCACTACCAGATCCGGCCCCCGCTGCCCTTCACGCCGGGCGTGGAGATCTGCGGCGAGACCGAGGACGGCCGCCGGGTGCTCGCCAACCCGGCGCTGCCGTACGGCGGTTTCGCCGAGTACGCCGTCGCGGACGCCGCGGCCCTGCTGCCCGCGCCCGAGTCGCTGGACGACGCCGAGGCCGCCGCCCTGCACATCGGCTACCAGACGGGCTGGTTCGGCCTGCACCGCCGCGCGCACCTGGAGGCCGGCGAGACGCTGCTCGTGCACGCCGCCGCCGGCGGGGTCGGCAGCGCCGCCGTCCAGCTGGGCAAGGCCGCCGGCGCCACGGTCATCGGCGTCGTCGGCGGTGCCGAGAAGGCCGCCGTCGCCCGCGAGCTGGGCTGCGACGTGGTGATCGACCGGCGGGCCGAGGACGTCGTCGCCGCGGTCAAGGAGGCCACCGGCGGACGCGGCGCCGACGTGATCTACGACCCGGTCGGCGGCGAGGCCTACGCGCAGTCCGCCAAGACCGTCGCCTTCGAGGGCCGGATCGTGGTCGTCGGCTTCGCCAGCGGCACCATCCCCAGCCCCGCCCTCAACCACGCGCTGGTGAAGAACTACTCGATCCTGGGCCTGCACTGGGGCCTGTACAACACCAAGAACCCCAAGCTGGTCCAGCACTGCCACGAGCAGCTCACCGAGCTGGCCGCCCGCGGCGCCATCAAGCCGCTGGTGAGCGAGCGCGTGCCGCTGGACGGGGCCGCGACCGCCGTGCAGCGCGTCGCCGACGGCGTGACGACCGGCCGGGTCGCCGTCGTCCTGGAGAAGGGAGCCGCAGCATGACCGACGCCGAGGAACTGCGCAGCCGTACCAGGGAGTTCCTGGCCGCGCACCCGCCCGCGTCCACCGACCGCCTGGACTTCCTCCGGGCCCGCTTCGACGCCGGCCTCGCCTGGGTCCACTACCCGGAGGGCCTCGGCGGCCTCGGCGCGCCGCGCAGCCTGCAGGCCGTCGTGGACGCCGAGCTGGAGGCCGCGGGCGCCCCCGACAACGAGCCGCGCCGCAACGGCATCGGCCTCGGCATGGCCGCGCCGACGATCCTCAAGTACGGCACCGACGAGCAGAAGCAGCGCTTCCTGAGGCCCCTGTGGACCGGCGAGGAGGTGTGGTGCCAGCTGTTCAGCGAGCCCGGGGCCGGCTCCGACCTGGCCGCGCTCGGCACCCGCGCCGTCCGGGAGGGCGACGAGTGGGTCGTCAACGGGCAGAAGGTGTGGACGTCCGGCGCGCACAACGCCCGCTGGGCCATCCTGATCGCCCGCACCGACCCGAGCCTGCCCAAGCACGCCGGCATCACCTACTTCGCCTGCGATATGACCGACCCCGGCGTCGACGTCCGGCCGCTGCGCCAGATCACCGGCGAGGCGGAGTTCAACGAGGTCTTCCTCACCGACGTCCGCATCCCCGACACCGACCGCCTCGGTGAGGTCGGCGACGGCTGGCGGGTCGCGCAGACCACCCTCAACAACGAGCGCGTGGCCATCGGCGGCATGGCCCTGCCCCGCGAGGGCGGCATGATCGGCAAGGTCGCGAAGACCTGGCGCGAGCGCCCCGACCTGCGCACCCACGACCTGCACCAGCGGCTGCTGACCCTGTGGGTCGAGGCCGAGGTCGCCCGCCTCACCGGTGAGCGCCTGCGCCAGCAGCTCGTCGCCGGCCAGCCCGGCCCCGAGGGCGCCGGCATGAAGCTCGGCTTCGCCCGCCTCAACCAGGTGATCAGCGGCCTGGAGGTGGAACTCCTCGGCGAGGAGGGCCTGCTGTATGAGGACTGGACCATGCGCCGCCCCGAGCTGGTCGACTTCACCGGCCGCGACGCCGGCTACCGCTACCTGCGTTCCAAGGGCAACAGCATCGAGGGCGGGACCAGCGAGGTCCTGCTGAACATCGTCGCCGAGCGCGTCCTGGGCCTGCCGGCCGAGCCGCGCACCGACAAGGACGTCGCATGGAAGGACCTCGCCCGATGACGGATCTTCTCTACTCCGAGGAGGAAGAGGCGCTGCGCGCCGCGGTGCGGGACCTGCTGGGCGACCACTGCGACGCGGCGGGTGTGCTCGCCCGCGCCGAGTCGGACGCCCCGCACGACCGCGCGGCCTGGAAGGCGCTCACCGACGGCATGGGCCTCGCCGGCCTGCTGGTGCCCGAGGAACTCGGCGGCCAGGGCGCCTCCCACCGCGAGGCGGCCGTCGTCCTTGAGGAGCTGGGCCGGGCCGTCGCCCCGGTGCCGTACCTGACGAGCGCCGTCGTCGCCACCGAGGCGCTGCTGGCCTGCGGCGCCGACGAACTGCTCGCCGAGCTGGCCTCCGGCCGCACGATCGGCGCCCTCGCCGTCGGCCTGCACCGCGCGCCCGGCGCCGCCTTCCCCGCCGTACGCGTCGAGGACGGGCTGCTGCACGGCGAGCTGACCGGCATCACGGACGCCGCCGTCGCCGACATCCTGCTGGTGCCGGCCGAGGACGGCGGGCTCTACGCGGTGCCGGCGGACGCCGTCACCGTCACCCCGCAGGTGCCCCTGGACCTCACGCGGCCGGTGGCGACGGTACGGCTGGACGGCGCGGCGGGCCGCACGCTCGGCGACGCCGGACCCGCCGTACGCCGTGCCCTGCGCGCCGGAGCCGGACTGCTCGCCTCCGAGCAACTCGGGCTCGCCGACTGGGCGCTGACGGAGACCGTGCGCTACCTGAAGGAGCGCAAGCAGTTCAACCGGCCCGTCGGCTCCTTCCAGGCGCTCAAGCACCGGCTGGCCCAGCTGTGGCTGGAGGTCGTCAACCTGCGCGCGGCGGCGCGCGCGGCGGCGGACGCCCTGGCCACCGGCGAGGACGCGGACGTCACGGTCGCCGTCGCCCAGGCCTACGCCGCGCCCGTCGCCGTACGGGCCGCCGAGGAGGCCCTGCAACTGCACGGCGGCATCGGCATGACGTGGGAGCACCCGGTCCACCTCTACCTGAAGCGGGCCAAGGCCGACTCCATCGCCTACGGCACCGCGGGCGCCCACCGCTCCGCCCTCGCCGCGCTGGTCGACCTCCAGGCCCCCTGACGGGCCCTCCTCGCTGACGCCCGCCCCACCCACCAGGGGCGGGCGTCGTCGTGCGCGCGGTGAACAACCGCCGGCGGTCCGGCCAACTCCTGTCACGCGCATGCCCTTTGGGCGTGCGGGGCCCGCATACTCGCTGAGGCCCCGTACGACCCAAGGGAGGCAGCGCATGGCCCGCACGCCCGGACGCCCGGCCCTCACCACCGACCCGATGGCCCCCGCCACCGGCCCCATGGCCCCCACCACCCGGCGCAGAGCCCTCACCACCCTCGGCGCCGCCCTCGCCGGCACCGCCGCACTGCCCGTGACCCGGGCGTCCGCCGGTGAACGGCACCGCGGCCCCCGCCCGTTGTGGAAGGCCCACGCCCACAACGACTACGAACACCCCCGCCCCCTCCTCGACGCCCTCGACCACCGGTTCGGCAGCGTCGAGGCCGACATCTACCTCGTCGGCGACCAGCTCCTCGTCGCCCACGACCCCGAGGACCTCGACCCGGCCCGCACCCTCGAATCCCTCTACCTCGACCCGCTCGCCGCCCGCGTCCGCGCCCACCACGGCTCGGTCTACCGCGGCTACCGGGAACCGCTCCAGCTGCTCATCGACATCAAGACCGAGGGCGCGTCGACCTACCTCGAACTCGACCGCCATCTCGCCCGCTACCGGCGCCTGTTCACCACCTACGCGCACGGCCGGGTCCGCCCGGGCGCGGTCACCGCCGTCGTCTCCGGCGACCGCGCGGCCCGCGCGCCGATGGAGGCGCAGACCGTGCGACGGGCCTTCTACGACGGCCGGCTGGCCGACCTCGGCGGCCCGGCACCCGCCTCCTTCGCCCCGCTGATCAGCGACAACTGGACGCTGAACTTCACCTGGCAGGGCGTGGGCCCCTTCCCCGCCGGCGAGCGGCAGAAACTACGCGCCATCGTCGGACAGGCGCACGCCCGGGGACAGCGGGTGCGCTTCTGGGCCACCCCGGACACGCCCGGACCCGCCCGCGACGCGCTGTGGGCGGAACTGCTCGCCGCGGACGTCGACCATCTCAACACCGATGACCTGGCAGGCCTCGAGTCCTTCCTGGACGCCCACCGGCCGGCGTAGACACCACACGTTCGGAGGACAGGTCTGCCGCCCGGACGAACCCTCCCCTACGCCACACTTGCGGCCGAACGCCGTGTACCGGACGTCGCGGCGCGGCGGAGGAGGTTGACGATGGCCGTGTCCATTTCCGTGGTACTGCTCCTGCTGATCCTGGCGGTGATCTTCGTGCGCAGCGGAGGGCTGAAGTTCTCCCACGCGCTCGTCTGCCTGCTGCTCGGCTTCTACCTGGCGGGCAGCAGCATCGCCCCCACCATCCACAGCGGGATCACGGCCACGGCGAGCATCGTCTCCAGCCTGCGGCCGTGAACCCCGGGGGTGGTGTGACGGCTTGGCGGTTCACTCTCCCGTGAAGACGCCGATCCCGTTCGGGACGGGCCGTTCGGCCCCGCCGGAGGGGTGGTTGCGGACGGAGACCACGGGCGCGCCCGGCTCTCGGGCGACGAGCGTCGACGATCCGCCGCCGTCGAGGCTGAAGCCGTCCTGGGCGCCCAGATCGCGCAGGACGTCCGCGACTTCGGCGATGGTCAGACCCGTGCGGTACTCGGGCGCCCCGTCCAGCGCGAGCAGCAGCACGCGCCGGCCGCCGTCGGCGAGCCCCACGGCAGTGCGCACGGCGGCCGTCCGGTCGTCCAGGCCGGGCAGCGGCGTCCCGCCGCCGAGGACGGGATAACCGCCCAGCGCGAACCGGTACGGCAGCCCGGACGCCGCCGCCACCAGCCGGTGCCGCACCGTCACCCGCTCGCCCACGGACAGCTTCCGCAACCACTGCGCGCCCGCCTCCCGGCCGACGAGCACGGTCGTGCCGGGCGGTACCGCACCGCTGCCCGGTGTCCCGGCCGCCGCGACCACCCGGCCGTCGCGGACGGTCACCTCGTAGATGTCGGTGCTGCACGGCGCGGCCCGGTCGGTGTCCGTGCCGCAGGTGGCGCGCACCCGGGAGGCGCCGCCCCAGTCCGCGGTGAAGGCGCCGACGGAACCGACCGGCAGCGCGTACTGGTTCAGCCCGCCCAGCGGCAGCCGGCCGTCCGGTGTGCCGACCCAGCCGTCGAGGGTGAGGCGGCCCGTCCGGGCCCGCCGGTCCGCGCCGACGCCGATCACGTCCTCGGTGCCGGTGCCCGGAGGCAGCGCGGGGCCGAACCGCTGCCCGTCCGGCACCGCCGCCTTCAGCGCCCGTCCGTCCGCGATCGCCGGTCCCACGCTCGCCCCGGTCGCCTCCACGCCCGGGTGCTGGGTCTCCGTGATGTTGAAGAAGTCCCCGTTGACGCCCGCGACCGCGCCCTGGGCGTCGGCCAGCCGGGAGACCGGGGCACGCGCGGCCACCGCGCCGGGATACAGCAGACCGAGCCGCACCTTGGGATCGCGCAGGTCCACGCTCAGCACATGGGCGTGGGCGGTGCCCTTGGCGCCCTCGACGTCGAACTGCCCGTACTCCACACCCGGCGCGACCGGCACCCCGCCCGGCAGGGCACTGGCCGGCGCCGCCCCCGCGAGGGCCGCACCAGTCAGCGCGCCGAGTGTCAGGAGAACCGCCAGGACGGATCTGCCGACCGAGCCCGCTCTCCTCCGCCCTGGTTCCCTTCCTCGCCCGCGTGCTCTTCCCGTCCTCCGGCGCCCCTGACGCAGCGTCACGCTTCTCCCCTGAGGTTTCGTCAAGTGTCCAAGGCCTCAGGGGAAGTGCATCAGAAGGTGGCGCGCGGCGGGGTGTCCCTGCGCCGACTGCACCCGAAAGGGCGAGCGAACAGATGCGGTCGCTCAGTCCAAGAGGACCGCGATCGTGCCCTGCGCCACCGCGCAGAGCGTCCAGGGGCCGTCCGCGTCCCGCGTGCTCAGGTCGCAGCGGCAGCTGACCCGGGTCCGCCCGGCCCGCACCACCGTGGCGTGCGCCCGCAGGACGGCGCCGCGCGCGGGCCGCAGGTAGTCGATGCTGAAACCGGCCGTCGCCACCCGGGAGCCGACCGCGCTGCCCGCGGCGAAGGCCAGCGCGTTGTCCGCGGCATAACTGAGCACGCCGCCGTGCACATGGCCGAACTGCTGGAGCAGCTCCTCGCGGATGTCCAGCTCCACCGTCGCCTCGCCCTCGCCGAAGGCGGTCAGACGGGTGCCGAGCAGGACGCTGAACGGCTGCGCCGCCAGCACCTTGCGGGCGATGCCGAGGCCGGGGAGGTCGTGCGCGGGCTCCGGCATGGGGGACCATCCTCACTTCAGTAGTGAAGTGAGGATGGTCGTGACCCGTCGCGTCTGTCAAGATCGGGCCATGTCCGAGCCCGCCGCCGAAGCCGACCTGCGTCTGTACTTCCTCCTCCAACGGGCCGCGCACCAGCTGCGTACCTCCGCCGACCGGCGTCTTGCCGACGCCGCCGGCATCACCACCGCACAGCTCGGTGCCCTGTTCGCGGTCCAGGACCGGCCCGGCATCACCCAGCAGCAGCTTGCCCGCACGCTCGGCCTGCGCGAGTCCGCGGTCACCGGCCTCGTGACCCGGCTCACCACCGCGGGCCTCGTCACCAAGCAGGCCCACCCGAGCGAGCACCGAGCCGTGGTGCTCGACCTGACGGACACGGGCACCGCGGCGCTGCGCGCAGCCCAGCCGGAGATCGACCGCTTCAACGCCGAACTGCGAGCCGTTCTCGGCGACGACGGCTTCGCCCGGACGGCGGTGGCGCTGCGGCGGCTGGTGGAGTGGGGGACGTGACCCACGGCTGAAGCGGGTCACATATCCGCCCGCACAGCGGATGCCGTTCCCCGGTTCCGCGGCCAGACTGGTCGGGACGCCTTCGAGCCGAAGGGGGGAGAGGCCTGTTCGGCACGCACGACCCGGAGGCCTTCCGCGGCGGCCTCCCGGACGCGGCCACGCCATGAGCACGCCCTCCCAGGGAGCCCACGCCATGAGCGACACCACCAGCTTCACCACCAGCACCACGAGTGCCTTCACGGAAACCGCCCTTCCTTCCCAACCGGTCGTGTACGAGGTGAACACCCGCGTGTGGCTGCGGGAGATCGAGCGGCGCACCGGCCGCCCGACGGGCCTGGGCGACGTCCCCGGGGAGGCCTGGGACGAGATCACCCCACACGGGGTGGACGCCGTCTGGCTGATGGGCGTGTGGGAACGCAGCCCCGAGGGCTTGCGCATCGCCCTGGACAACGCCGACCTGCGTGCGTCCTTCACCCGGGCGCTGCCGGACGCGGGCCCCGACGACATCGCCGGATCGCCCTACTGCGTGCGCCGCTACGAGGTCGACGCCGCGCTCGGCGGGACCGCTGGCCTCGCTACCGCCCGCGCCGAACTGGACCGCAAGGGCGTCGGCCTGCTCCTCGACTACGTGCCCAACCATGTCGCCCCTGACAGCCCCTGGCTGACCGAGCACCCCGACTGCTTCGTCCGCGGCACCCCCGGCGACCTCGCCCGAGACCCCTCCGCCTATCTCGCCGCCCACGGATCCGTCTTCGCCCGCGG
Source organism: Streptomyces griseosporeus (assembly GCF_014656055.1). Classification (GTDB taxonomy): domain Bacteria; phylum Actinomycetota; class Actinomycetes; order Streptomycetales; family Streptomycetaceae; genus Streptomyces; species Streptomyces griseosporeus. The sequence continues at coordinate 1,041,175 of NZ_BNBR01000002.1, read as the reverse complement.
CCGGGACCCCTTCTTCCCGCCCTGGCCGGACGTCGTGCAACTCGACGCCTTCAGCCCGGCCCTGCGGACCCTGACCGCCGACACCCTCACCGCCATCGGCGCACAGTGCGACGGCGTCCGCTGCGACATGGCCATGCTCCTGATGAACGACGTCTTCTCCCGCACCTGGGCCGCGCACGCCGGCTCGGTCCCCGAGGACGACTTCTGGAGCACCGTCCTGCCCGCCGTCCGCAGCCGCCGCCCCGGCATGCTGTTCATGGCGGAGGCGTACTGGGACCTCGAACGGGCCCTCCAGCAGCAGGGCTTCGACCTCACCTACGACAAGCGGCTCTACGACCGGCTGCTGCACGAGGACGCCGCCTCGGTACGCGGCCATCTGACCGCCGGCCCGGACTACCAGCGCCGCCTCGTCCGCTTCCTGGAGAACCACGACGAACCGCGCGCCGCGAGCACCCTCGCCCCGGACCAGGAGCGAGCGGCCGCCGTCATGATCGCCACCCTGCCCGGAGCGACGCTCTGGCACGAGGGCCAGTTCACCGGCCGCCGCACCCACCTGCCGGTCTTCCTGACCCGGCGCCCCGACGAACCGGCCGACGAGGCCCTGCGCACCTTCCACGCACGCCTGCTGACAGCCGTCGCCGACAGCGGGATGCGCCTCGGGAGGTGGCGGCTGCTGGAGTGCACCGGCTGGCCCGACAACCCCAGCCACCGCGACCTGCTCGCCTGGTGCTGGACCGGCGACACCGGCCGGCGCCATCTGGTGGTCGTCAACCTCTCGGACCGACCCGCCCAGGCCAGGATCCGCCTGCCCTGGGCCGAACTGGCCGTCGGCAGCTGCCGCTTGACGGACCTCCTCGACGACGTGCGCTACGTCCGTGACGGGCGCGAACTGCTCGACGCGGGGCTCTTCGTCGACCTGGGCGGCTGGGGCCACCACGTGTTCACCGTCGAGCCCGAGTCCGAGCCCAGGCACGGCGGCTGAGGCGGACCTGCCGACGCGCCCGGCGGGAGCGGTCAGGCGAAGTTGACCAGTCTTATGTAGCGGACCCAGTCCCAGTTCGGGCCGGGATCGGTGTGGTCGGTGCCCGGCACCTCGTAGTGGCCGATGATGTGCGCGCGGTCCTTCGGGATGCCGTACCGGTCGCACACGGACGCGGTGAGCCGGGCCGACTGTTCGTACAGCGCGTTGGTGAAGTAGGCGGGCTGGTCCACCCAGCCCTCGTGCTCGATGCCGATGCTGCGGGTGTTGTAGTCCCAGTTCCCGGCGTGCCAGGCGATGTCGGCCTCCCGCACGCACTGCGCGACGTGCCCGTCGGAGGAACGCACCACGTAGTGCGCGGACACCTTCTTCTGCGGGTTCTGGAAGATGGACAGGGTCGAGGCGTAGGTCTCCTGTGTCACATGGATGACCACGTAGTTCACCGGGTAGCCGGCGGGCCGGTTCGAGTCCGTGTAGTTGGAGGTGCTCGCGGGCTGCCACTCGGCGAGCGGGTAGTCGACGGCCTGCGCCTGGGCGCCGGCCCGGGCGGCCGGAAGTAAGACGGCGGGAAGCGCGGCGAGCGCGGCGCCCTTCAGCAGTCCTCGCCTGCTGGGAAGCGGTCGGGTCATGGACGCGAGCCCTTTCGACTCTGGGGACGGTGGGGGAGTTGGATGGTGAGAGGTGTGTCGTGGGGGCGCGGGATGAAGCTCAGCGGCGGAGCAGGGTCGCGGTCTCCCGCAGCTGCGCGTGCAGGCCACGGTGAGTCTCGCGCGGAGGCAGCCATTCCTTGCGGAGCTTGGCCACGCACGTGTAGTTGGTGTCACACACGTTGGCCAACGGTGACTCCGCCGCCTGGGTGGCGAACTGGTAGGCGTCGAGTTCGCCGAAGCCGTAGTCGCGGACCAGCCACCGCACCAGATCGAGCTGGGATATCCGGAACGCGTCCTCCAGCGGCCTGGCCGAGCCGGTCGAGATGATGTGCGTGTCCGACTCCAACCGGGGCCACGGCGTGGCGACCCCCTTGAGCAGCTCGACGATCACCGTCGTGTGCATCGCGCACTCCACCGCGACGCCGCAGGTCTCGCCCTCGCCCTGGCGGGCGTGGCCGTCCCCGAGGCTCAGCAGCGCACCCTCGACGTTCACGCCGAGATAGCAGGTGACGCCGGCCCGCATCTCGGGTGTGTCCATGTTGCCGCCGTGGGCGTCCGGCACCAGCGCCGAGCGCACCTCCAGGTTGGCCGGGGCCACGCCCACCGTGCCGTGCATCGGGTCGAGCGGCAGCTCGGCCTCGATGTCGCTCTCCCGTGCCCGGAACAGCGCGGTGCGGCGGGCCAGGTCGAGCTGCCAGATCCACACGGTCTCCGGCAGCGGCGGCTGCAGCGTGGCCGTGGTGTGCGTCGACGTGAGCGCCCCGAAGAGCGGGACCGTCGTCGAGGCGGCCCAGTCGCGGGCCGGCTCGATGGAGACGAAGTGCACCGCGACCGTGTCCCCTGGCTCGGCACCCTCGATGTGGAAGGGGCCTGTCTGAGGGTTCAGGAAGGGGAACTCGCACACCTCGGACACCAGGTCCTTCTCCGAGCGCACGCGTCCGGCGAAGCAGTCCTCCGTGTACAGGTCGAGCACCGTGCCCGGCGCGATGCGGGCCACGGGTGGCACGCCGCCGAACGTCCAGGCGTACTCGCCGGGTTCGGGTCGTACGGTCAGGATCCTGGGATCGCTCATGCTGCACGGCTCCGTTCTGCGGATCGGAAGGGCGCAGGGCGGACCGATGGGAGCCGACGGGAGTGCCCCGGCCGCGCCTCGCGTGAATCACGGTACGGCGCGGGCGGGTTGGGCAGAAGGGCGTGGATCGCTTCCGTGGACGAGCACGCGACTGTGGATAACCCCGCCACCCGTGTGGGTTAACTCCCCGACATAGCAAGGGGGTTGGCGGCCCGGAACGGACGGACCGAGATGACTGCGGACGGGCAAACGGACGGCTTCAGCCCCCTTCCGCCACCGCGGCCGGATCGTCGAGGACCCCCCGCACCACCGCGTGCGCCGCCCCCAGCAGCGGGCCCTCGGAGCCCAGCCGGGACACGGAGACCGGGCAGGCCGGTCCCGCGGTGCGCCGGGCCAGTTCCGCCCGCAGCGACGGCAGGAGCCATGGCCCCACCCCGGCCAGCGCGCCGCCGAGCACGACGCTCTCCGGGTCCAGCAGGTTGACCGCGCCCGTCAGGGCGATGCCGAGCGCCTCGCCCGCCTCGCGCAGGGCCCGCCGTACCGTCTCGTCGCCCTCCGCGGCGTGGTCGGCCAGCACCGCCACCCGGTCCTCGGCCGAGGCGAGGCCGGCCGCGCGCAGCACCGCCTCCTCGCCGGCGTACTGCTCCAGGCAGCCCCGCCCGCCGCAGGCGCACTCCGGCCCGTCGGGGCGGACCGGCACATGGCCCAGCTCGCCCGCGAAGCCGCGGGTGCCGCGCAGCAGCTGCCCGTCCACGACCACCGCCGCACCGATGCCGATCTCGGCGGAGACGTGCAGGAAGTCCCGCGGTGTGCCCTCGCCCAGCCAGAGTTCGGCGAGGCCGCCGAAGTTGGCCTCGTTGTCCACGATGAGCGGCAGATCCGCGGGCAGCAGCGCACCGAGGTCGGTGTCGTGCCAGTCGAGGTTCGGGGCCCGGACGACGGTCCGGGCGTCACGGGCCACCAGGCCGGGCACCGCGACCGCGAGCCCCGCCGGCCACAGCCCCTCCTGCTCGGCCTCGGCGACGACCTGCCGGACCAGATCGGTCAGTTCCCCGGCCACCGGCTCGGGGGAGCGGCCGCGGTTGGTGCCGTGCCGTATCGCGCGGGCCCGTACCTCGCCGCGCAGGTCAACCGCGCACACCGCGAGGTGGTCGACGCCGATCTCGGCCCCGATCCCGGCGGGCCCGCGCCCGCTGACGGCGAGCGCGGAGCCGGGCCGGCCCACGCGTCCGGGCCGCTCCGGGCCCAGCTCCTCCAGCAGCCCGGTCCGTATGAGCTCGTCGACGAGCGTCGAGACCGCCGCCCGGGTCAGCCCGATGCGGGAGGCGACCGCGGCCCGCGAGAGCGGGCCCTCGGCACTGACGGTGTGCATGACCCGGGCGAGGTTGCGCCGGCGCATGCCCTGCTGGGTGTCGGGCAGCGCGCGTCCGGGAGCCGCCGGGCGGGCCTCGTGCAGCGGTGCGGTCATGCCTGAAGTCAGTCCTCGGTCGAAGTCCCTCAGCGGTCTGCCGGGCCCCGCGCGAGCAGCGGGGCCGCGTCGGAGAGTACCCCGGAGATCCTCGCCAGCGCCGCCTCGTCCCGTTCCACCGCCTCCAGCACCGGTCCGCGGGCGGTGTCCCAGCGGCGGGCTACCGCGGCCGGGTCCTCACCGGTCAGCAGGCCGGCGGCCTGCGCCGCGGCGCCGAGCGCCACCAGCTCCTTGGCCTCGGGGACCTGCACCGGGCGGCCCGACAGCCGTCGTACCGTCTGCTGCCAGGCGGTGCCGCGGGCGCCGCCGCCGATCAGCAGCAGCGGCGCCGACGGGTCCGCGTCCGCGTCGAGCACCAGGTCGAGCGCGCCGAGCAGGGCGTGCACGGCACCGTCGTAGGCGGCCTGGAGAAGCTGGCCGCCGGTGGTGTCGTGGCGCAGGCCGAGCAGCAGGCCGGAGGCGTCCGGCAGATTGGGGGTGCGCTCGCCGTCCAGGTACGGCAGGAACGTCACACCGGCGGCCGGCTCGACGGCCTCTCGGTCCAGGCCCAGCAGGGCGGCGACACGGTCCACGGCGAGCGTGCAGTTCAGGGTGCAGGCCAGCGGCAGCCAGTCGCCGTGCGCGTCGGCGAAGCCCGCCACCGTGCCCGTCGGGTCGGTCGGGCGGTGTCGCGAGACGGCGTACACCGTGCCGGACGTGCCGAGGCTCATCACCGGCGTGCCGGGGCGCAGCCCCAGGCCTAGTGCGGCGGCGGCGTTGTCGCCGGTGCCCGGAGCGACCAGCGTGCCCTTCGAGAACGGCAGGTCGTGGTGCTCACGGACGGTGCCCGCCACCTCGCCGGGCCGCACCACACGCGGCAGCAGTGCCGGGTCCAGGCCGACGTGCCCGAGGATCTCCTCGTCGTACGCCTCCGTCGAGGACGCCCACCAGCCGGTGCCCGAGGCGTCGCCGCGGTCGGTGGTGCCCTGCCCGGTGAGCCGCTCGGTGAGGTAGTCGTGGGGCAGGCGCACGGCCTTCGTCGCGCGGACCGCGTCCGGCTCGTGCTCGGCCAGCCACGCCCACTTGGTGACCGTGAAGGACGCCGCCGGGACGCTGCCCGTGCGCTCCGCCCAGAACTTCGCGCCGCCCAGCTCCTCGGTCAGGCGGCGGGCCTGCGGCGCCGAGCGCACGTCGTTCCACAGCAGGGCCGGGCGTACCGGCTCACCCCGCTCGTCGAGCGTGACCAGGCCGTGCTGCTGGCCGCCGATCGACACCGCCGCGGCCTCGCGTGCCGCGTCACCGCACTGGCGCAGCGCCTCGCACAGCGCGTCCCACCACTGGCGCGGGTCGCTCTCGCGGCCCGGCCCGGAGGACACGTCGTGCCGGGCCTGGCCGCTGGCGACCACCTGCCCGGTGGCGGCGTCGACGACCAGCGCCTTGGTGGACTGGGTGGACGAGTCCACGCCGACGACAAGCGGACCCTCGGCCTGTGACATCGGGCTCTCCCTCACATTTTTCCGCGGCTCTGCGGGTTCTGTCTTCCCACGGATGCGGTGGCATACTAATTTGTAAACGGCCATGACGAAATAGCCGGAGCAAGCAAGGAGCCGCGGCATGAGCTACCAGCCCACCCCTGAGGACAGGTTCACCTTCGGTCTGTGGACCGTCGGCTGGCAGGGCAGGGACCCCTTCGGCGACGCCACCCGGCGTGCCCTCGACCCCGTCGAGACGGTGCAGCGGCTGGCCGAGCTGGGCGCCTACGGAGTGACCTTCCACGACGACGACCTCATCCCCTTCGGGTCCTCGGACTCCGAGCGCGAGGCGGTGATCAAGCGGTTCCGGCAGGCCCTGGACGCCACCGGCATGACCGTGCCGATGGCCACCACCAACCTGTTCACCCACCCGGTCTTCAAGGACGGCGCCTTCACGGCGAACGACCGCGACGTGCGCCGCTACGCACTGCGCAAGACCATCCGCAACATCGACCTGGCGGTGGAGCTGGGCGCGAAGACGTACGTCGCCTGGGGCGGCCGTGAGGGCGCCGAGTCCGGCGCCGCCAAGGACGTCCGCGTCGCCCTCGACCGCATGAAGGAGGCCTTCGACCTCCTCGGCGAGTACGTCACCGCCCAGGGCTACGACCTGCGCTTCGCCATCGAGCCCAAGCCGAACGAGCCGCGCGGCGACATCCTGCTGCCGACCGTCGGCCACGCCCTGGCCTTCATCGAGAAGCTGGAGCGCCCCGAGCTGTACGGCGTCAACCCCGAGGTCGGCCACGAGCAGATGGCCGGGCTGAACTTCCCGCACGGCATCGCCCAGGCCCTGTGGGCGGGCAAGCTCTTCCACATCGACCTCAACGGCCAGTCCGGCATCAAGTACGACCAGGACCTGCGCTTCGGCGCCGGCGACCTGCGTGCCGCCTTCTGGCTGGTCGACCTGCTGGAGAGCGCCGGATACGCCGGGCCGAAGCACTTCGACTTCAAGCCGCCGCGGACCGAGGACCTCGACGGCGTGTGGGCCTCCGCGGCCGGCTGCATGCGCAACTACCTCATCCTCAAGGAGCGCGCGCTGGCTTTCCGCAACGACCCCGAGGTGCAGGAGGCCCTGCGTGCGGCCCGCCTGGACCAGCTGGCCGAGCCCACGGCCGCCGACGGGCTCGACGCCCTGCTGGCCGACCGCGGTGCCTTCGAGGACTTCGACGTCGACGCGGCCGCCGCCCGCGGCATGGCCTTCGAGCGCCTCGACCAGCTCGCCATGGACCACCTCCTGGGTGCCCGCGGCTGACGGCGCGTCCACGCGCGCGGAGTGCGGCGGAACCGTACGGTCCGTGACCCGAGTCGGTTTCAGCTTCCGCGCGCCGCTCGCGCACATGAGTGGCCCCCGGCGACTCTGGAGGGTATGAGCCTGCCGCCCGTACCCCCGCAGCCGCCCGGGCCGCCCAGCGACACACCGCCTCCGGGCGGCGGGTTCGGCCCGCCGCCCGGAGGCCCCGTCGGTTCCGGAGGAGGGTACGGCCCTCCGCCCGGAGGCCCAGTCGGTTCTGGCGGAGGGTACGGCCCTCCGCCGGGCGGTGAACCGGGAGCGGGCGGCGGTCCGGGTGGCGGTCCGGGCCGCCGCCGCAACCCCGTGCTGATCATGCTGGCGGTGCTGGTGGCGGCCGGCGCGGTCGCCCTCGTCGTCCTGATGGCGTCATCCGACGACGACTCGCCCGACGAGCAGCCCTCGCGAGGCGGCAGTCCGAGCCGCACCCCGTCGGCGCCCTTCGGCATCCCGACGGAACTGCCCAGCGAACTGCCGACCACGCTGCCCTCCCTGCCCTCGGGGTTCCCGACCGAGCTGCCGAGCGGGCTGCCGAGCGGGCTGCCCAGCGAACTGGAGTCCCTGATCCCGTCCCTGCCCGACGATTGGGGGGACGCGGTGGGGGACGGCGCCCTGCCGTAGCCGGACGCCGGTGTACCGCTCAGATCCCGCGCGGCAGGCGAAGGTACGTCACCGTCGTCTCGACACCGCTGTCCACCAGCCGGCCCTGCGCGTCGAAGGCACCCCTCCCGTCCGTCATCCCGAAGTCGTTGTCGTTGATCAGGGCGAGCGTGTCGTGGTCCACGCGCGCGATGCCCTCGATCTTGCCCGGGATCCCGCCGACCCGGCCCAGGTCGACCACCAGCCGCTTGGCCGGCACCGGGACACCCGCTGCCGCGGGGTCGTCGAGCTGCTCCAGCGACGGCGAGGTGGTGTCGTCGTCCCAGCGGCCACCGAGGACGTTCGACGCCCGGTCCAGCCGCACCAGCTGCAGCCGCGCGGTCCGGTCGGTGCGCTCCTCGACCAGCAGCCGGTCGCCGCCGACCGCGACCACAGAGGAGATCTTCAGCTCGGAGGTGTCGTCCTCGCCCGGGTCGACCACCTCCACCGGGTCGAACCGGTAGACGTACTCGGCCGTCACGGCCTGCTCCTTCGGGGAGAAGCGGAGCAGGCGCGTGTTGCGCGAGGCGTTCCCGGCGTCCGCGTCGGGCAGCGACAGAGGGCTCTGGAGGGCCATCACGAGGTCACCGCCCGGCAGCTGGGCGAGCCCCTCGAAACCGCGGTTGGTCTTCCGGTGCAGCAGTACGGCGGGCAGCGCCTCGACGACGGGGTAGCCGGCGCCCGTCAGGTGCAGCCCCTTCGGCACGTACCGGGTGAGCACCTGCCCGCGCGCGGAGACGTGCACCAGGGAGGGCCCGTACTCGTCGGCCAGCCAGAAGCTGCCGTCCTGAGCCCGCACGATCCCCTCGGTGTCCAGGCCGTCGGGGTCGTAGGACAGCGGTGTCCTCGCGTCGTAGGAGTACGGCGCCTCGTCGCGGCCCGGCTGGTTCGGCAGACCGCTGACCGGCTGCCCGGACGACGTGGTGACCGGGACGGCCTTCACCACCCGCACGGCGTCGCCGGTCACCCGGATCCTCACGATCGCCGGGTCGAAGCCGGGCACCGGGAAGGTGCGGCGCTTGCTCCCGTCCACCTTGATCTGCCCGTTGGGGCCGCGGTCGGTGACCGTCCAGAACTCGCCCTTCGCCCCCGCCGGATAGATGTCGCTGCCGATGCCGCCGAGGTCCACGCCCCGGTCCTCGCCCACCGTGCCCGGCAGCAGCGCATTGCTGAACGCGCCGAGCGGGATGTCGCCGAGCGTCGCCGTCCGGACGACATGCGCCGCCCCGTCCGGCGCGGCTCCGGCCGGTACGGCCGCCCCCAGCGCACCCACCAGGGCGAGAGGGACGGCCGCTGCGACCAAGCGGTGGACACGGCGCCGGCCGGCGGCGTACGGGGACATCGGGCCTCCTGAAGGGCAGTTTCCTGACAGCGGCCAGATTTGGTCCCCGCGCGGAACGCCGTACGACGGCCGGATGAACGGCGCACGTCGGGTGCTCGTCGGCGTGGCGTGCCGCCCGCGCGCGGTGCGTCAGCCGGCGGTGCCCTCCCCCGTCGTGTCCTGCGCCGACGCCAGAGCGGTCGCCGGATTCCGGTCCGGCTCGCCCGCCGGCACCCACCGGCCGTTCTCCGTGCGGTACGGCCACCACCGTCCGGCGCGGTCCAGGCGCAGCTGCCGTGAACCGTCCGCGACCGTCCAGTGGTTGCCCCGCTGCCGCAGCTCGGGCCGCTCGTCCTCCTCCCAGGCCGTCGCGAGCGCGGCACGCGCGCGTGCGAGCACTTCCCCGCCCGGCGTCCACTCCTCCTCCAGGACGGACAGCGCGGCGGGGCCGCCGTACCGCCACGCGCGGACGGCGACCGCCGACTCGTCCCCGCTGCGGCCGGCGGAGAGCCGTTCCGCCACGGCACCCTGGGGATCGCCCGCCAGCAGGCGCACGCGGTCCTGTTCCGCCGTCAGATCCCCTTCCAGCGGTCGGCGTTCGTGTCCGGGATGCAGTGCGTCCGCCAGCAGGCGGTACGCCTCCTCGGCCGCCCGGGCGGCCAGGAACTCCAGGGCGGCCGGGTCGAGACCGGGTGGCGGCGCGGCGCCGGTGTCCAGGGACGGCGGCACACCGGGGCCTTCGGGCAACTCCGGCGGCGCGGGCAGCGGCGGCAGGATCACACCCGTCGCGTACGCCTCCTCGGCGTCGACACCGTCGTACGCCGGGGACGGCCCGGAATCCGCGGACGGCACCGTACCGCGGGTGCTGCGGGCCTGGAGGTCTTCCAGTACGGCGTTCTCGGCCCGCCCGCGCATCAGCAGCAGGACGAACGGGTTCTCGTCCAGCAGCCGCGCCACCTGATAGCACAGCGCGGCCGTGTGCCCGCACTGGTCCCAGGCGCCGCACTCGCACACCGGCTCCAGATCCCCCATGCCGGGCAGCAGGTCGACGCCCGCGCCCGCGGCGTCCTCGACCAGGTGCGGCGGCATCTCGTGGTCGAGCAGGGCCGCCACGTGCCCGGCCCGCTCCACGGCCATGGCGAGGAAGCGGTCCCACTGCTCCTCGGGCAGCTCCGCCAGCAGCACGTCCGCGCGGTAGCCGGTGCCGTCGCGGTCCTTCACGACGGCCGTGACCCGGCCCGGGCGCACCGACACCGTGCCGACGGCCCCCGCGCGGGCCAGCCTGCGGCCCGTCTTCACCTGCGAGCCGTCGAGTGCCGCCTCCTCCAGTGCCCTCAGCCAGGCCTGCCCCCACCAGGTCTGCGCGAAGCCGCGTCCGTGCGCGGGCGGATACGCCGCGAACACAAGCTCGGTGCCGTCGTCGTGCCGGGTCATCGGGATCCCCCTCGCAGCTCCACCAGGTCGGCCAGTTCCGCGTCGCTCAGCTCGGTCAGCGCGGCCTCGCCCGAGGCGAGCACCGACTCCGCCAGAGCGCGCTTGCGCTGCAGCATCTCCGCGATGCGGTCTTCGACGGTGCCCTCCGCGATCAGCCGGTGCACCTGCACCGGACGGGTCTGGCCCAGCCGGTGGGCGCGGTCGGTGGCCTGCGCCTCGACGGCCGGGTTCCACCAGCGGTCGTAGTGCACGACGTGCTCGGCCCGGGTCAGGTTCAGGCCCGTCCCCGCGGCCTTCAACGACAGCAGGAAGACCGGGACCTCGCCGTCCTGGAAGCGGCGCACCATGGCCTCCCTGGCCGCGACGGGGGTGCCGCCGTGCAGGAAGAGGGTGGGCACTCCGCGGGCCGCGAGATGGCGTTCTAGGAGCCGCGCCATGCCCACGTACTGCGTGAAGACCAGCACGCCCGCCTCCTCGGCCAGGATCGTGTCGAGCAGTTCGTCCAGCAGCTCCAGCTTTCCGGAGCGCCCGGCGATCCTCGGCCGCTCCTCCTTGAGGAACTGCGCCGGGTGGTTGCAGATCTGCTTCAGCCCCGTCAGCAGCTTCACGACCAGGCCCCGGCGCGCCATGTCGTCCGCGGCGGCGATCTCCGCGAGCGTCTCCCGCACCAGGGCCTCGTACAGGCCCGCCTGTTCGTCGGTGAGGGACACCGCGCGGTCGGTCTCCGTCTTGGGCGGCAGCTCCGGCGCGATGCCCGGGTCCGACTTGCGGCGACGCAACAGGAAGGGGCCCACCAGCCGGGCGAGCCGCTGTGCGGCCGCCGGGTCACGGCCGCTCTCCACGGCCTGCGCGTAGCGGGTGCGGAACGTGCCGAGCCGGCCCAGCAGCCCGGGAGTCGTCCAGTCCAGGATCGCCCACAGCTCCGACAGATTGTTCTCCACGGGGGTGCCGGTGAGCGCCACGCGCGCGCGTGCGCCGACGGAACGCAGAGCGCGTGCGGTCGCCGAGTAGGGGTTCTTCACATGCTGCGCCTCGTCCGCCACGACCAGCCCCCAGGGCACCGCGGCGAGCCGGACCGCGTCCGTACGGAGCGTGCCGTAGGTGGTGAGGACGAACTCCCCGTCGGCCAGTGCCTCCAGGTCGCGCCGCGGCCCGTGGAAGCGGCGTACGGGCGTGCCGGGCGCGAACCTCTCGATCTCCCGCTGCCAGTTGCCCATCAGCGACGTCGGGCACACCACCAGGGTCGGGCCCGCCGACGACGGGTCGGCCTGGCGGTGCAGATGAAGGGCGATCAGGGTGATCGTCTTGCCCAGGCCCATGTCGTCGGCGAGGCAGCAGCCCAGGCCGAGCGAGGTCATGCGGGCCAGCCAGCCCAGACCGCGCCGCTGGTAGTCCCGCAGGGTCGCGGCGAGCCCGGCGGGCTGAGCGACCGGCTCCTGAGCCCCGGGCCCGGCGATCCGCTCGCGCAGGGCTGCCAGCCAGCCCGTCGCCTCGACGTCGACGCGGCGGCCGTCGACCTCCACCGAACCGGTCAGGGCGGCACCGAGCGCGTCGACGGGTGTGATCTTGCGGTCCTGCCGGACACGAGCCTGCCGCACCTCCTGAGGGTCGATCAGCACCCACTGGTCACGCAGCCGCACGACAGGCCGGCTCGCCTCGGCGAGCCGGTCCAGCTCCTCCCTGGTGAGGCGCTGCCCGCCCAGTGCGGCCGTCCAGTCGAACGCCAGGAGCGCGTCGCCGGACAGGAACGACGGCAGACCGGAGGCGGCCGCACGGCCCGATGCCGCGGCTGCTTCGTCGGCCGTCGCGGCGCCGGCGGGCGGACCGATCGTCGCGCCGGTGGTCAGTCCGCGGTGGAGATCCTTGGGCCAGTGCACCTCGACCCCGGCCGCCGCGAGCGCACGCGCGCCGTCCCGCAGCAGGACGGTGACCTCCTCGTCGTCGAGGTCGACGGCGTCCGGTACGGCGGCCGAGAGCAGCGGCTCCAGCGCGGGCCAGACACCGGCCGCGCGCCGCAGCGCCAGCAACGCGTCCGTCCTCGCGCGCGTGCCGAGGCGCTCGGCCGCGGGGCTTCCGCCGGTCCACACCTCGGCGGCGTCCGCGACGAGAGCCGGGTCGCTGACGCTGTGCAGCTGCGGCACGGCACGGAACCACGGGGTTGCCGTTTCCGACGTCAGGCCCGGCACCTCGATCCGCACCGACAGCCGCACCCCGGCGTCGTGGCCGGCGGCGATGTCCGCGGCCCACGCGCTCAGCCCGGGGACGTGCTGCGGAGCCTGAGCCGCGAAGGCGGGACCGCCGGTGGCTACAGGAGCGGCGGGGGAGCGGGGCAGGCCGTTGGCGACGGCGTCCAGGAAGGCGCGCAACAGCCACTCCGGGTCGGGCAGCAGCAGGGGCTCCGTGCCGGGCAGGGGGACGGCGTGCGCCTCCGGGGGCATCGACGCGGCGAGCCGGCGGACCCGCTCGGTGTCCTCCGGCCCGAGGGGGCCCGCCCTCCAGGCGTCGTGATCGGTGTCGGACAGCCCGGGAAGCAGCAGGCCCCGGGCGGCGCAGTGCAGCGCGAGCAGAGCCGCCGCGCCCCAGAACACACCGGCCGGGTGGCCGTGCGCGGCGGCATGCGCGCGGGTCAGGATCGGCAGTGCAGCGCCCACCGGCAGCAGCAGGGCGGGCACGGTCACCGGCTCGACGCCCTCTTCGCCAGGCAGGGCCACGGTCAGCTCCGCGGCCGTGCCCGGCGGGACGGACGGGGGAGCGGCGCCGTCGGGCCGCCAGAAGGCGATGCTGCCGGTGCGGGCCGGATCGCAGGGCACGAACACGGCGCAGCATTGGGTCAGTTCGGCAATCTGAGAGGGTGTCGCTGGGGGAACGGTCAGCACAGCGGAGCCGCACTCCTCAAATTTGACTAGCAAGTCGGAGTCGCCGAGGGTACAGGAAAGTCCGACCTGACCGGCGCCGTCGAGCAGTGATCTGAGTCACCATGACGTCGGGAGGTGCCGGCGGCCGGTAGCCGGTGGCGGAGCCGGTCCGTCTCAGGGACGCCTAGGGGTCGCACCTCAGGGGTCTGTCAGGGTCGCCGTCCGGAACCGCGGGAAGCGCGGGCCCGTTCTCATCACAGACAGCGGCACAGGCCGCGAAGGAGGCGACGCACATGTCGAAGAACGCGAAGATCGCCGTAGGGGGAGTGGCGGTCGGGCTCCTGCTTCTCATCTGGCTGCCCTGGTGGGCCGCCTTCCTGATAGTCGTCGGCGTACCGGCCGCCGCCTACCTGGCGCTGGACCCGTCGCAGCGGCGCAGGCTGCGCCGGGTCACGCGCAAGGAACTCGGCCGCTGAGGCATCACCGCCCCGGCTCACGCACCCCGTCCACCGCGCAGGTGTCGACCACGTCGCCGTCCGCGGGCCTGGCGACGGTGTGGTCCGCGGGCGGTACGGCACCCCGCTCCACCCAGGCGACCAGTGCGCTGAACGCCGAGCGGTAGCAGGGCAGGAGCGGCCGCAACCGCTCCGGCCAGGTGTCGTACAGCCCGTCGACGTGCGTGCCGCCCTCGATGGTGTAGAAGCGGTGGAGGCGTCCGCGTCCGCTCGCGTCGATCATGCGCGCGTACACGTCCGAGTCGGCCGCCTTCGGCAGCAGCGCGTCCAGATCGCCGTGCAGGGTGATCAGGGGCCGGCCGATCCGCCCGGTCAGGGCCACCCGCGCCACCGCACGGCGCACGGAGGCGGGCCGGGAGGCGTAGTCGTACGACGCGTCCGACGCGCACGGCGCGAGGATCTGCTCCAGGGTGCTCCCGGCGGACGGGCCCGGGCAGGCGGGGTCATAGGAAGGGTCGAACTCGGCACGGTAGATCTTCTGGGTGAGACCCCAGTAGGCCTTCTCGTGGTACGGCCACAGGAACTCCGAGCCCCGCGCGAAGCCGGCGGCATAGAGGTCCTCGTCCCGGGCCGCGCCGAGCTGCCGCGCGACCGCGGTGGGCAGGGAGGTGAGCAGGTTCGGGCCGTCGGCGGTCCACAGCGTCCCTTCCCAGTCCACGCCGCCGTCGTACAGCTCGGGGTGGTTCTCCAGCTGCCAGCGCGTCAGATAACCGCCGTTGGACATGCCGGTGGCGTAGGTCCGGCGGGGTGCCTGCCCGTAGCGCTGCGCCACCACGCGCTTGGCCGCCCGGGCGAGCTGAGTGGTCCGCTCGTTCCACTCGGCGACGGCGTCCCCCGGGCGCCGGCCGTCGCGGTAGATGTCGACGCCGCTGTTGCCCTTGTCGGTGGCCGCGTAGGCGTAACCCAGGGCCAGCACCTGGTCGGAGATCGCCTTGTCGGTGGCGTACTGCTTGCGGGTGCCCGGCGCGCCCGTGACGACGAGACCGCCGTTCCAGTGGTCCGGCAGCCGGATCACGAACTGGGCGTCGTGGTTCCAGCCGTGCGTGGTGTTGAAGTGAGAAGAGTCCGGAAAGTACCCGTCGATCTGCATCCCGGGCACCCCGGACGGCAGCCGGGTGGCTCTCGCCGTCAGCCCGGCCTGGTCGGCCGGGTCGGTGTACGGCGTGCCCGCGAGCCCCGTCGTCGTGAGATCGGCCAGGCAGGCGCTGCGCTGGAAGGCCGCACCCGGCACCCGCACCGGCCCGGCCGCCTCACAGGGAGCGCCCCCGGCGGCCTCGGCTGCGGGTACGGGCCCGGTCAGCGCGGCCGCCACGACGGCGGCGGCGAGAAACGGAACACTCCGGGACAGGCGCATGGCAGCCTCCAGCGAATAGGTAAGGGGAGGGGACGGGCGGCACCATCGTGGTGGGCGCTCGCCCGGCCAGCCATGTGGTGGCACCCCACCTGCAGGCCCGGCGAGGTAGATTCCGGCCCCAGGGTGTTGACCCGAACTGCCGCCCCTCGCCTGTCGTTCGCCCTGCCCTGCCCTGCCCTGCCCTGCCCTGCCCTGCCTGCCACGCCCTGCTCAGCGCTTCCCGCGTCGGCGGGAAGGCGCTGAGGCCGGCGCTCAGTTCGGGCGCACGGCCATCTTGTCGAGAGCATCCAGCAGGGCCGGCAGCTCCCGGCCGCGGCCCACCGGCAGCACTTCCCCGGGCTCCTCGTCGAGCAGCACGAAGGCGATGTCGTCCGTCCTGGCCACCAGCGACCAGCCGGGACCGTCGGCGCGCAGCGTCCGCGCCGCCCCCGGCGCGAACGACGACCGCACCCGGCCCAGGGGCGGCGGTGTCTCCAGATAGGCACGGACTTCGGCGAGGACGCGGCGCACACCGCTGTGCCCGCTCTGTGCCGATGCCGCCGCGTCGGACTCGTCCTCAACGCCGGGGGAATCCGGTTCGCCGGCACCGGGCTGGGCGAAGGAGGCGTCGTCGACCTGCTCCCGCCACGTGGACCACTGCACCGCGATCTCGTCGGCGCCCAGCCTCCGCTGCGCGGGTCCCCACACGGTGGTGTCCGGCGGGGAGAGCAGCGGCCCGTCGCCGGTCTCGGGGTCGGGATCGTGCGGGGCGGGCACGCCGGGCGCCGCGACGGCGACCGCCAGCGGCCAGCCGGGCAGCGCGGCGACCACCGACCGCTCGTCGGGGGACAGCTCGTACTCCATGCCGCAGTCCCAGGACGCGATGGCCACGGCCACCAGCGACACGTCGTCGGTGACCACCGTCCAGCGGGCGCCCTCACCGTCCTGCCCCAGCACCAGGCCGTAGCCGTCGGCGAGGGGCGCCAGGCCGAGCGCCGCACACGCCGCCGGATAGTCGTCACCCAGCACACTCGGGAACTGCGCCGGCGTCAGCAGCACCGCCGTGAGCACATAAAGCGCGTCGTCGGCGGCGACGGCGTCCTCGTCCGTCTCGGCCATCACAGCCTCCCCTTGGGTTCGTCCAACGGCGCGCACCCTAATGCGACTGCAAGCCGCTTGTCACGACTCCCGACCCACCCGGACCTGCAGTTTTCGTCCTGGACGGGGGCGAATCGACCGCATTTGCAACGCCCTCGTGTCCCGAGCGGTACCGATCCGGGCCCGCAGGCGTCACCTGCCCGCCGCGTCTCGGGCCGCGGGCAGCCCGAGGAGCTCCCGCGCCACCGTCGCCGGTGAGGTGCCGCGCTCCCGCGCGAGCGCCACGACGGCCCGGCACGCCAGCTCGCTCACCCCGAACGACAGCGCCTCCGGCGGCACCCACCCGGCCGCCTCCTCGACCCGCTCCTGGTCGTCCTCCGCCCGGGCGGCGACATACACCGCGGCGGCCTCGAAGAGGTTGTGCGGACGGGTGTCCCGCCCGGTGCCCGGCTCCGCCTTCACGGAACCCATGAACTTCGCACAGGCCTCGCGCACCCTGCCGAACATGCTGACCACCTTCCCCCTGCGTGTCTGCTCTGACCGGTCGGTCATCTGGTCCCTCCCAACGTAGAGTTGGAGCTTGGGCGGCAGAAGGGGGACTGCGCGGTGAAGCGCTTCGCACGGCTCGAACAGATCCGGCGGATGGATCCATACCGTGACGCGTCCGAGATCTACCGCCTCACCTCGGCCTACGAGTTCCCCTGGGACCACACCCGAGCCCTCGAGCTCGCCCTGTACCGCACCTACGCGGTGCCCAGCATCGGACGGCTGCTCGCCGAGACGGCCGAGCTGACCGACCGCACCCAGAAGCGGTACGACGACACCTCGCTGCTGCTCGACACCGTCGTCGAGCACGGCTTCGACAGCACCCAGGGCCGCACGGCCATCCGCCGGATCAACCAGATGCACCGCAGCTACGACATCAGCAACGACGACATGCGGTACGTGCTGTGTACCTTCGTCGTGATGCCCAAGCGGTGGATCGACGCCTACGGCTGGCGCAGGCTCTCACGCCACGAGAGGGTCGCGACCTCCGTCCACTACCGAACCCTCGGCCGGCACATGGGGATCAAGGACATCCCCGAAACCTACGAGGAGTTCGAGGCCTGCCTCGACGCCTACGAGGAGACCCACTTCGCCTGGGACGAGGACGCGCGCCGAGTCTCCGACGCCACGCTGGCGCTGATGGCCTCCTGGTACCCCCGCCCGCTCGCCCCCCTTCTGCGCACCGCGACCCTCGCCCTGCTCGACGAGCCGCTCCTGCACGCCTTCCGCTACACCCCGCCCAGCCCCGCCGTACGCACCCTCGTCCGCCGGGCGGTAAGGATGCGGGGGCGGGCCGTCCGCCTGCTCCCGCCCCGGCGCGCTCCGCACTTCGCGCGCCAGAACTGGGAGATCAAGAGCTATCCGGACGGCTACGAGGTGAACGATCTGGGCACCCGCCCGGTTCCCGGCCTGCGCGGCTGCCCCGTACGTCACCCGGGCGGGTCAGCCGCCCAGTGAGTCCAGTGTCGCGCGCAGCCAGGTGAGTTCCGCGCGCGAGGTGGCCCGCGCGATGGTCAGGATGCCCTGCCGGAACGGGTCGTCCAGCTCCTCGGCGGCGAGGGGCCGGTCACCGTCGTAGAAGAAGCTCGCCGGTTCCTGGAGGAAGGCCAGCCGGCGCCGCAGGACCGCCGCCTGGGCCGCCGGGTCCGGCAGGTGGCGCAGGAAGGCGAGCACCGTGAACCAGCGGTTCTCGTCGGTGATGTCGCGCTGCGCGGGCTCCGCCAGCCGGTGCAGCAGCTCCGTCCTGCCCTCCTCGGTGAGAGTGAGGACGTGCCGAGGTGCGGCGACCGCGCCCGGCTCCGTCGTCCGGGCCAGCAGCCCGGCCTTCTCCAGCCGTTTGATCGCGGGATACAGCGTGCTCTCGGCGACCGGCCGCACGTGCCCGGTCAGGGCCGCGATGCGTTTGCGCAGCTCGTAGCCGTGCAGCGGGGCGTCGTAGAGGAATCCGAGGATGGCCAGCTCCAGCATGCCCGCATTCTCCCTCATCCCGGTACACGGCCGGTGTACAACCTGCCCGTCATACATCGACTTTTCAATACCTCGATGACGATGTATCTTCCTGGTGCTCGAAGGCGGCATGAGTGCGAAGGAGTACGTGATGAGGCAGGCAGAGTTCGACGGCAAGGGCAGCTGCATCCGCTGGACCGAGACGCCGGGCGCGCAGCCGGCGCGCGTGTACGTGCACGGACTGGGCGCCACGTCGGCCGTCTACCACGCGCACATCGCGGCCCGCGCCGAACTCGCGGGGCGCCGCAGCCTCTTCCTCGATCTGCCCGGACACGGCATCAGCGACCGTCCCGAGCACTTCGGCTACTCCCTGGAGGAGCACGCCGACGCGGTGGCCTGCGCCCTGGACACGGCGGGGGTGACCGGCGCGGAGCTGATCGCGCACAGCATGGGCGGTTCCGTCGCCCTCGTGCTCGCCCACCGGCGGCCCTACCTCGTCTCCCGGCTGGTCCTCACCGAGGCCAACCTCGACGCCTTCCCGCCGCCCACCGCCGGCAGCAGCGGTATCGCCTCCTTCGGGGAGGAGGAGTTCGTCGACGGCGGCCACACGCACGTGCTGGAGAACGTGGGCGCGGTGTGGGCGGCCACCATGCGGCTGGCCGATCCGCGCGGGCTGCACCGCAGCGCGGTCGGCCTCCGGCGCGGCTCCAAGCCGGTCATGCGGACGATCCTGGAAGGACTGGCGATCGACCGGGTCTACCTGCAGGGCGAACTCAGCGGTCCCCTCGCGGGCGAGAAGGCCCTCCGGGAAGCGGGCGTGCGGGTGGTCACCGTGCCCGGAGCCGGCCACAACGTCATGTTCGACAACCCCGACGCCTTCGTCGCCGCGGTCGCCGGGCAGCTCTGACCGTCAGTCCGCTCGCACCGCCAGCGCCAGGAACCGGTCGTCGCGGTCGACGTACGACGTCATGCGCCACCCCGAAGCGGCCAGCAGCGGACGCAGGTTGGACTCCGCGCGCAGATCGTCCGGGGTGATCTGCCGCCCCTGCCGCGCCGCCAGCGCCGCCCGGCCGATGGGGTGGAACAGGGCCAGCACCCCGCCGGGCCGCACCACGCGCGCCAGCTCCCGCAGGTTCTCCGCCGGGCGCGGCAGATGCGCGATGAGACCGGCGGCGAACACGGCGTCCAGCGCGCCGGACCGCACGGGCAGCGCGGCGACATCGGCGAGGAGCAGCCGCCCGTCCCGGTCCCGGCCCGCCCGCACCGCGGCCTGCAGCATGGCCGGAGTGAGATCGGCGCCCACCACGACGCCCGACGCGCCCACGGCCGCGCGCAACGGCGGCAGCGCGCGGCCGGTACCGCACCCGGCGTCCAGTACGCGGTCCCCCTCGCGCAGCCCGAGTTCGGCGACGGCCGCCGTGTAGGCCGGGCCGTCGTCCGGGAACCGGCTGTCCCAGTCGGCGGCGCGGGCGGCGAAGAACTCCTGGACATGTGTGTGGTCGTCGCTCATGTACCGCATGATTCCTCACCGACACGGATGACGCCTCTGTGCGCATGTTCGACCCTGACGCGATCGTTCCGGCACACCACTGCGTCATATTCCAACAGCTTTCGAAATGCGCCCCCTTCGTGCGCCCTTGCCCCGGCTAGCGTCCCGGGGCCATGGGACACCTGGACCACGCCGCCTTCGGGTGGCTGACCCCCGTGCTGTCGTACGTGATGGCCTGCATCGGCGCGGCTCTCGGGCTGCGCTGCACGATGCGCGCCCTCGGCACCACGGGGCGCTCGCGCCGCAACTGGCTTCTGACGGCCGCCTCCGCGATCGGCACCGGCATCTGGACCATGCACTTCGTGGCCATGCTCGGCTTCGCCGTCAGCGGCACCGACATCCGCTACGACGTACCGCTGACCGTGCTGAGCCTGCTCGTCGCCATGGCCGTCGTGAGCGCGGGCGTCTTCGCCGTCGGCTACGGCCGCGACCGCACGCGCGCGCTGTTCGTCGGCGGCCTCACCACCGGACTGGGCGTCGCCAGCATGCACTACCTCGGCATGGCCGCGGTCCGCCTGCACGGCGACGTCCACTACGAACCGGTGCGCGTCGCCCTGTCCGTGGTGATCGCCGTCGTCGCGGCCACCGCGGCCCTGTGGGCGGCACTCAACATCAAGTCACCCCTCGCGGTCACCGTCGCCTCCCTCGTCATGGGGGCGGCCGTCAGCAGCATGCACTACACCGCCATGTTCGCGGTCAGCGTGCGTGTCACCCCCTCCGGCGCACCGCTGCCCGGGGCCACGGCGATGCAGTTCATCTTCCCCCTCGCCGTCGGCCTCGGGTCCTACCTCTTCCTGACCTCCGCCTTCGTGGCCCTGTCGCCGACGACGGGGGAGCGCGAGGCGTCCGCCTCGGCCCAACGGCAGGTCCACAGCGTGGCCCGCTGACCGGGCCCGCACCGACCGCCGTACCCGACCACTCCCGAGCGAGGAGGCCATGCGCCCACCCCGGAGGAACCCCAAGGCCGACGCCGGCCCGCCGCCCCCCGCGCGCGGGCGCCGCGCCCACGCCGGACCGCCCGCCGACGAGGAACGGGAGGAGACGGCGGAGACCGCGTCCGAGGCGGTGCCCGACAGCACCGCGCGCCGGCGCCTGCGACCGCGCACCGTGCGAGCCAAGGTCGTCTGCCTGCTGATGGTGCCGGTCGTCTCCCTGCTCGCCCTGTGGGCGTACGCCACCGTCAGCACCGCCCAGGACGTCTCCCGGCTACGGCAGGCCCAGCGCGTCGACGCCCAGGTCCGCACCCCCGTCGCCGCAGCCGTCGCCGCACTCCAGGCCGAACGGGCCGCAGCGGTGCGCTACGCGACCGCCCCGTCCGACGCACGCGCCGGCGACCTGAGGACACTGACGGACCGCACCGACCGGGCCGTGGCCGTACTCCGCCTCGGCGACCACCACACCGTCGCCGAGAGCCAGGAACTGCCCGGCGGAGTGTCCCGTCGGCTGGAGACCTTCGTGACCGGCGTCGAACAACTGCGGTCCCTGCGCGCCGAGATCCTCGCCCGGCGCACCGGCTGGGACGACGCGTACGCCCGCTACACGGCCACGATCTCCGCCGCCTTCGGCGTGGGCGGCGCCCTGACCGGCATCCAGGACGCCGACCTCGGCTCCGACGCGCGCGTGCTGCTGGAGTTCTCCCGCGCGGCCGAGGCCCTCGCCCAGGAGGACGCCGTCCTCGGCGGCGCCCGGCTCGCCGGACGACTCGGCGATCAGCGGCTGCGGTTGTTCACCGGCGCCGTGCAGACCCGCCGTACGCTCACCGACGCCGCCGTGCAGGACCTGCGCGGACCCGCACGCGCCGCCTGGCGCGACCTCGCCACCGGCAGCGGCTACACCGAACTGACCGCCACCGAGGACCGGGTCCTCGTAGGCGGGCCGGGCACCCGCGTGGCCGACACGGCGTCCGCCGCCACCTGGGACACGGCCCACGCGCGCGTGCGGGACGCGATGCGGGCGATCGAGACACGGGCGGGAGACGACGTCGCGGACCGCGCCGACCCCGTCACCCGCGGCCTGCTCACCCCCGCGGGCGCCGCCGTGCTGCTGGGCCTGGCCGCCGTCGCCGCCTCCCTCGTCATCTCCGTGCGCATCGGCCGCGGCCTCGTCGTCGAGCTGGTCAGCCTGCGCAACAGCGCGCTGGACATCGCCCGCCGCCAGCTCCCCGAGACCATGCGGCGACTGCGCGCCGGAGAAGAGATCGACATCAGGGCCGAGGCCCCGCCCGGACCGGCCGCGGAGGACGAGACCGGACAGGTCGCCGAGGCGCTCGGCACCGTCCACCGCGCGGCACTGCGGGCCGCCGTGGAGCGCGCCGAACTGGCCAGCGGCATCTCCGGCGTCTTCGTCAACCTCGCCCGCCGCAGCCAGGTCCTCGTCCACCGCCAGCTGAGCCTCCTCGACAGCATGGAACGCCGCTCCGAGGACCCCGACGAACTGAGCGACCTGTTCCGGCTGGACCACCTCACCACCCGCATGCGACGTCACGCCGAGAGCCTGATCATCCTCTCCGGAGCGGCGCCCGGCCGGGCCTGGCGCATGCCGGTCTCGCTGACCAACGTCGTACGAGCGGCCGTCTCCGAGGTCGAGGACTACGCGCGCGTGGAGGTACGGCAACTGCCCGAGGCGTCCGTGATCGGCGCCGCGGTCGCCGACCTCACCCACCTCCTCGCCGAACTCATCGAGAACGCGGCCCAGTTCTCGCCTCCCCACACGCGCGTACGCGTCACCGGGGAGCCCGTCGGCAACGGCTACGCCGTCGAGGTCGAGGACCGCGGACTCGGCATGGGCAAGGAGGCACTGGCCGAGGCCAACCGGCGCATCGCCCAGTCCGAGGCGCTCGACCTCTTCGACAGTGACCGCCTCGGTCTGTTCGTCGTCAGCCGGCTCGCGGCCCGCCACAGCATCCGGGTGCACCTGCGGACCTCGCCCTACGGCGGCACCACCGCCGTCGTCCTGCTGCCCACGGCCCTGCTGCACAGCGGAGCGACGGAACGTTCCGCCGAGCGGACGGACGAGGCACGGCAGCCCACCGAGCGCGCCTACGCGCGCGTGGCCGCGACCCCCGCCCCCCAGGAGCCGGTCACCGCCGCCGACCGCCCCGCACTCGTGGCGCCGCCGCATCCGGCCGAGCCCCCCGTCCCCCCTCCGCCCCCGGGAGTCACCGCCTTGCGCCCGCACCGCACGCCGGACGCCGCCGCGGACACCGGCCGCGCCGACACGACCGACGACCTCCCGCGCCGCATACGGCAGGCCAGCCTCGCCCCCCAGCTGCGCGCACGCCCCGCCGAGCAGCACCCACCGCCCGCCGGACCGCACGCCGACGACCGGCGCACCCCCGAACTCGTGCGCGACCGCATGACCGCCTACCGCGCAGGCTGGGCACGCGGCGGCGGCAGACAACCCGGCCATGGCTTCGCCCCCGACCCCGCGCCCGGGGGCGACGGCACCGAAGGAGACCCCGCATGATCCACAACCCGGGCACCGGTACGGCCCAGCGGTCCGGCGAACTCGACTGGCTGCTGGACGACCTGGTGACACGCGCGCGCGACGTACGGCACGCCGTGGTGCTGTCCAACGACGGGCTCGCCGTCGGCGCCTCCAGCGACCTCAGCCGCGAGGACGCCGAGCACCTGGCCGCCGTGGCCTCCGGCTTCCACAGCCTCGCCAAGGGCGCCGGCCGGCACTTCGGCGCCGGCGGTGTCCGCCAGACGATGGTCGAGATGGACGACGCGTTCCTCTTCGTGGCCGCCGCCGGCGACGGCTCCTGCCTCGCCGTACTGACCGCCGTGACCGCCGACATCGGCCTCGTCGCCTACGAGATGGCACGACTGGTCAAACGCGTCGGTGAACACCTCTACACGCCGGCGCGCGTCACCGCGCGCCCGCCGGCCGCCGGATGACAAGGCGGTACGCCCATGACCGAGCACCCGCACGGTGCCCCACCCGAACCGGGCAGCCAGTGGTACGACGGCGAGGCGGGCCCGCTGGTGCGGCCCTACGCCCTCACCGGCGGCCGTACCCAACCCGGCCCCAGCGGTGTCCGGTTCGATCTGATCGCGCTCGTCACGCTGGACCCCGGCGCACCGCGCCTCGACGACACGGCGCTCGGCCCCGAGCACCGCGCCCTGGTCGACCTGTGTCGCCCGGAGACCCAGTCGGTCGCGGAACTCGCCGCGGACACCGATCTGCCGGTGGGCGTGATCAGGGTGCTCCTCGGCGACCTGCTCGAACTGGGCTGCGTCACCGTCAGCCGCCCGGTGCCGCCCGCCCAGCTTCCCGACGAACGCATCCTGCGTGAGGTGATCGAGGGGCTGCGGGCGCTGTAGAGGCGCGCACTCTCCCTCCCCGCGACGGGACCACCGTCGCCCTCACGCCCCCCCGCCCCCACCCTCTGACGTCGACCGATACCCGCACTCCCGAGAGAAGTGAACGATGGTCTCCGAGCACTCCGACGCCACCGGCGGCGACCCGACCGCCCTGGCGTTGAAGATCCTGGTCGCCGGCGGGTTCGGCGTGGGCAAGACCACCCTGGTGGGCGCGGTCAGCGAGATCAGGCCGCTGCGCACCGAGGAACTGCTCAGCGAGGTCGGCCAGTCGGTGGACGACACCGACGGCGTGGACCAGAAGGTGACGACGACCGTCGCCATGGACTTCGGCCGCATCACCATCCGCGCCGGCCTCTCGCTGTACCTGTTCGGCACCCCCGGCCAGGACCGCTTCTGGTTCCTGTGGGACGAGCTGTCGCAGGGAGCGCTGGGCGCCGTGGTCCTCGCCGACACCCGACGGCTGGAGGACTGCTTCCCGGCGGTCGACTACTTCGAGCACCGGCACATTCCGTTCGTGGTAGCCGTCAACTGCTTCGCCGGAGCCCGCAGCTACGACACCCAGGAGGTCGAGCGCGCCCTCGACCTCGACCACGGCACCCCCGTGGTGCTGTGCGACGCCCGTGACCGCGACTCGGGGAAGGAGGTGCTGATCAGGCTCGTCGAGTACGCCGGGCGGATGCACACCGCCCGGCTGCTCGACTCCGTCGGGTGACGCCGGCGCTCAGTCGGCGACCGCCTTCTGCGCCACCACCTTGTCGATGGTGACCCGCACCAGCAGCTCGCCCGGCACACCGTTGCGCGCACCGAACTCCTCGGCGCGCTCCTCGCCCATGTACCGGGCGCCGATGCGCGCGGCCCAGTGCCGCAGCTCGGCCAGGTCCTCCGAGATCCGGGCCCGCCCCTGCAGCACGACGAAGCCGAAGGGCGGCCGGTCGTCGTCCACGCAGAGCGCGACCCGGTCGTCCCGGGCCAGATTGCGGCCCTTCACGCTGGTGTTGTGGGTGTTGAACACCACCTCGTCCCCGTCGAGCAGGAACCAGATCGGCGTCACATGCGGCCCGCCGTCCGCCCGGACGGTGGACAGCTTGCCGGTCCGGGTGCCGTGCGAGACGAAGGCCCGCCATTCGTCGTCGGTCATCTTCTGTGCCATGCCCCCATCCTGCTTGCCCGGCGCCCGCTCCTGGGGAAGGCTGGCGGGGGGATCCCCCGGCCCCCGGGGGAGACATCACACGGGGAGATGTGAACATGGCGCACAACCAGAGCCTCGGCTGGCTCCTGGACGACCTGACCGAACGCGTCGACCACGTACGCCACGCCCTGGTCCTGTCCAACGACGGACTGGTGACGGGCGCGAGTACGGGGCTGCGGCGCGAGGACGCCGAGCACCTGGCGGCCGTGTCGTCCGGACTGCACAGTCTCGCCAAGGGCTCGGGCCGCCACTTCGGCGCGGGCAACGTCCGCCAGACGATGATCGAGTTCGACGACGCCGTCCTCTTCGTCACCGCCGCGGGCACGGGCAGCTGCCTGTGCGTCCTCAGCGGCGCCGAGGCGGACTTCGGGCAGATCGCCTACGAGATGACCCTGCTCGTCAACCGGGTGGGAGAGCACCTCGACGTGGACGCCCGGCGGCCCGAACACACCCGCTGACAAGGCGCTGACCTGCACATTCGATCTCTCCCGCGGAGTTATCCACAGGCCCGCCACGAGATCCGCGGTCGCGGCTACGGTGGTGTCACGGCGAAGGCACCAGGCCTCGCCGCCGACTCCACGGGGGAGATCGACCATGCCCGGCAGCACTCTGACCACAGCACACCAGACTTCTTGCACGCCCGGCCGCGCCGCCCGGGAACTGGGCCTCAAGCGCAGCGAGTTCGACCTCGCCGTGCACCTCGGGCGGATCCGCACGGTGCCGGACGAAGGAGGCGGGGGACATCGCGTCCCGCTCACCGAGCTTGAACGGCTGCGTGGGCAGGCCGGTTTCCCCGACGCCCTTCGGGAGGCCGTCAGGACCGTCGGCACCACGGAGGGCGCAGCTCTGATGGAGGTGCCGCCCACCAGGTTCACCCGACTGGCCAAGCTGGGCCTGCTGATCCCCGTCCGCTTCTACCTCAACCGCTACCGCACCGTGGTCTGGATGTACCTGGCCGACGAGCTGCGGCAGTTCGCCGCGGACGAGACCAACGCCCCGCTGCTGACCGGCCGCACGCCCCCGCACCTGCGCGCACAACTGGGGGACGGCGCCGATCTGCGGGCCCGCAACTGGCGCGGACGCCATCTGGGCTTCCTGCTACGGCAGGCCGACGGGCCGTGGCAGCGGGCCGGGGCGGTGGCCGCGCTGCTCGACCCCGCACAGATCGCGGAACTCGTCCCCGACCCCTACGAGCGCGCCCACCTCAACCGCTTCCGCCCCGGCCCGCCGGCGCACGGCGCTCCCGGCTCACCCGCGGCGGACCTGGCCGCACGGATCATGACGGCGGACGACCCGGACGAGATCGGCTGGCTCCGGGCCGACCTGGCGCAGGCCATCGTCGAGGCCCGCGAGCACCGTCCGGCACCACGGCCCGCGGCGCACCGCACGGCGGCCACGCCCGAGCCGCCCCACGACAGGCCTATTCCGCACAACGCCGGACCCGTACCGGCACGCCATGAGCCGCAGGAGCCCCAGGAGCGGCACGACCGGCCGGAGCGGTCCCGCGGGCTGCTGGGCTGGCTGCGGCGCAGAGACGTACGGGGCGTCTGACCTACAGAGCCCGGAACAGGCCCTCCTGGACGACGGACACCAGCATCCGCCCCTGAAGGTCGTAGATCCGCCCGCGGGCCAAGCCCCGCCCGCCGGTGGCGATCGGCGACTCCTGGTCGTACAGGAACCACTCGTCGGCACGGAACGGACGGTGGAACCACATGGCATGGTCCAGCGACGCCATGTCGAAGTTCCGCGGACCCCACAGCGGTTCCACCGGCAGACGCACCGCGTCCAGCAGGGTCATGTCACTGGCGTAGGTCAACGCGCAGGTGTGCACCATCGGGTCGTCACCGAGCGGCCCGACGGCGCGCATCCACACCGCGCTGCGCGGCTCGGCGTCCTTGACGTCCTCGTCGGTCCAGCGCAGCCGGTCCACGTAGCGGATGTCGAAGGGCTGACGGCGCGCCATCCGCTCCAACTGCTTGGGCAGCGCGCCCAGGTGTTCCCGGATCTCCTGTGTGACCGTCGGCAGGGACTCCGGGTCGGGGACCTTGCGGGCCGGCGGCAGCTGGTGCTCGAACGGCCCTTCCTCAGGCTTGTGAAAGGAGGCGGTGAGATTGAAGATCGTGCGGCCCTGCTGCACGGCGGTGACCCGGCGCGTGGTGAACGACCGCCCGTCCCGCACGCGCTCCACCTGGTACACGATCGGCACTCCCGGCCGGCCCGGCCGCAGGAAGTACGCGTGCAGCGAGTGCACCGGCCGGTCGCCGTCCGTGGTGCGTCCCGCGGCGACCAGCGCCTGGCCCGCGACCTGGCCGCCGAAGACCCGTTGCAGGGACTCCTCGGGACTGCGGCCCCGGAAGATGTTGACTTCGATCTGCTCCAGGTCCAGCAGGGCGACAAGGCTCTCGGCCGGATTCGTCATGGGTGCGTCTCTCCTGTGCTCACAGCTGGCCGACGGAGGTGACCCGGACGACCGCACGGCCCTCCGCGTCCGAGGCGTCCAGGTCGATCTCCGCGCTGACGCCCCAGTCGTGGTCGCCGTTCGGGTCGTCGAAGATCTGCCGGACCCGCCACAGCCGGTTCTGCGGCTCCTCCTCGATGACCAGCAGCTTGGGGCCACGGGCGTTCGGACCGGTGCCGAGGTCGTCGTACTCGTCCCAGTACTTGTCCATGGCCTCGCCCCAGGCCTCCGCGTCCCAGCCGGACTCGGCGTCCATCGCGCCCAGCTCCTCCACCTGGTCGAGGGCGGCCAATTCGACCCGCCGGAACATCGCGTTGCGCACAAGGACACGGAAGGCGCGCGCGTTGGTGGTGACCGGCTTGACCTCGTCGGCCTTTTCCTGGGCCTCCTCGGCGGTCATCTCCTCCGGGTTGGCCAGCTGCTCCCACTCGTCCAGCAGGCTGGAGTCGACCTGGCGGACCATCTCGCCGAGCCACTCGATCAGGTCCTGCAGGTCCTCGGACTTCAGGTCGTCCGGGATGTTGTGGTCCAGGGCCTTGTAGGCGCTGGCGAGGTAGCGCAGCACGATGCCCTCGGTGCGGGCCAGCTCGTAGTAGGAGACCAGCTCGGTGAAGGACATGGCCCGCTCGTACATGTCGCGGATCACGGACTTCGGGGAGAGCGGATGGTCGCCGACCCAGGGGTGGCTCTTGCGGTACGTGTTGTAGGCGTGGAAGAGCAGCTCCTCCAGCGGCTTCGGGTAGGTGATGTCCTGGAGGCGCTCCATGCGCTCCTCGTACTCGACGCCGTCGGCCTTCATCGCGGCCACGGCCTCACCGCGCGCCTTGTTCTGCTGGGCGGCGAGGATCTGGCGCGGGTCGTCGAGCGTGGACTCGACCACGGACACCATGTCCAGGGCGTAGGAGGGCGACTCCGGGTCGAGCAGTTCGAAGGCGGCCAGCGCGAACGTGGACAGCGGCTGGTTCAGGGCGAAGTCCTGCTGGAGGTCGACGGTGAGGCGGACGATGCGGCCCTCGGCGTCCGGCTTGTCGAGCTTCTCGACGATGCCGCCGTCCAGCAGCGAGCGGTAGATCGCGATGGCCCGGCGGATGTGCCGCAGCTGCTGCTTGCGCGGCTCATGGTTGTCCTCCAGCAGGTGGCGCATCGCCTTGAAGGCGTTGCCGGGCCGGGCGATGACCGACAGCAGCATGGTGTGCGTGACGCGGAAGCGGGAGGTCAGCGGCTCAGGCTCCGACTCGATCAGCTTCTCGAAGGTGTTCTCCGTCCAGCCCACGAAGCCTTCCGGCGCCTTCTTGCGGACCACCTTGCGGCGCTTCTTCGGGTCGTCGCCCGCCTTGGCGAGCGCCTTCTCGTTCTCGATGACGTGTTCCGGCGCCTGCGCGACGACGTAGCCCGCCGTGTCGAACCCGGCCCGGCCCGCGCGGCCCGCGATCTGGTGGAACTCCCGCGCCCGCAGGGTGCGCACCCGGTTCCCGTCGTACTTGGTCAGCGCGGTGAACAGCACGGTGCGGATGGGGACGTTGACGCCGACGCCGAGCGTGTCGGTGCCGCAGATGACCTTCAGCAGACCGGCCTGCGCCAGCTTCTCCACCAGCCGCCGGTACTTGGGCAGCATGCCGGCGTGGTGCACGCCGATTCCGTGGCGGACGTAACGGGAGAGGTTGCGGCCGAACTTGGTGGTGAAGCGGAAGTTGCCGATCAGCTCGGCGATCCGCTCCTTCTCCTCCTTCGAGCACATGTTGATGCTCATCAGCGCCTGCGCCCGCTCGACGGCCTGCGCCTGGGTGAAGTGCACGATGTACACCGGGGCCTGCTTGGTCTCCAGCAGGTCGGTGAGGGTCTCGGTGAGCGGCGTGTACCGGTACGCGTAGGACAGCGGGACGGGACGGGTCGCCGAGCGGACCACCGCGGTCGGCCGCCCCGTGCGGCGGGTGAGGTCCTTCTCGAAGAAGGACACGTCGCCGAGCGTGGCCGACATCAGCACGAACTGCGCCTGCGGCAGCTCCAGCAGCGGGATCTGCCAGGCCCAGCCGCGGTCCGGCTCCGCGTAGAAGTGGAACTCGTCCATGACGACCTGGCCGATGTCCGCGTGCTTGCCGTCCCGCAGCGCGATCGACGCGAGCACCTCGGCGGTGCAGCAGATGACCGGGGCGTCGGCGTTGACGGAGGCGTCGCCCGTCAGCATGCCCACGTTCTCCGTGCCGAACAGCTTGCACAGCTCGAAGAACTTCTCCGACACCAGCGCCTTGATCGGCGCCGTGTAGAAGGTGACCTCGTCCCGGGCCAGCGCCGCGAAGTGCGCACCGGCCGCGATCATGCTCTTGCCGGAGCCCGTCGGGGTGGAGACGATCACGTTCGCACCGGAGACCACCTCGATCAGCGCCTCCTCCTGGTGGGGGTAGAGCGTGAGACCGCGCTCCTGGGCCCAGGACTCGAAGGCTTCGTAGAGGGCGTCGGGGTCGGCGGTCGGCGGCAGCTGATCGATGAGGGTCACGACCCCATCTTGCCTGCCCGCCGGCCCGATGCGGGAATCGGATGCCCGGGCGAAGATCATGGCCGCTACGCTGTGTCGCCGACGGAGCGTCAACGCACCACGTCAACTGGACAGCGGCACACGAGGAACAGGGCGGGCGACGGCCATGATGGGACCAGCACACTCACTGTCGGGGGCCGCGGCCTGGCTGGGCGTCGGCGCCGCGGCCGCCGCGGCCGGTCACCCGATGCCCTGGCCGGTGCTGCTGACGGGCGCGCTGATCTGCGCCGGCGCCGCGCTCGCCCCCGATCTCGACCACAAGGCGGCCACCATCTCCCGGGCCTTCGGCCCCCTGTCACGGTGGCTGTGCGAGATCGTCGACAAGCTGTCGTACGCGGTCTACAAGGCGACGCGGAAGCAGGGCGACGCACGCCGCTCCGGCGGGCACCGCACGCTGACCCACACCTGGCTGTGGGCGGTGCTGATCGGGGCGGGCACCTCGGCGCTGGCGATCACCGGGGGCCGCTGGGCCGTGCTGGCGATCCTGTTCGTGCACATGGTGCTGGCGATCGAAGGCCTGCTGTGGCGTGCGGCTCGCGGCTCCAGCAGCGATGTCCTGGTGTGGCTGCTGGCCGCGACGAGTGCCTGGATCCTCGCGGGGGTGCTGGACAAGCCGGGCAACGGCGCGGACTGGCTGTTCACCGACCCCGGCCAGGAGTACCTGTGGCTGGGCCTGCCGATCGTGCTGGGGGCGCTGGTGCACGACATCGGGGACGCGCTGACCGTCTCCGGCTGCCCGATCCTGTGGCCGATCCCGCTGGGCCGCAAGCGCTGGTACCCGCTGGGCCCGCCGAAGGCGATGCGGTTCCGGGCCGGCAGCTGGGTCGAGCTGAAGGTGCTCATGCCGGCGTTCATGCTGCTCGGCGGGTTCGGCGGAGCGGCGGCGCTCGGCTACATCTGAGCAGCGCCGCCCTGTCCCTGCTCCCCGCCGTAGCGCCGCTCGAACCGGGCGATGCGGCCCTCGGTGTCCACGGTGCGCGCCTTGCCGGTGTAGAAGGGGTGGCTCTCGGAGGAGATCTCCACGTCGACGACCGGGTAGGTCTCGCCGTCGTCCCACTCGATGGTCTCGCTGCTGTCGGCGGTGGAGCGGGTGAGGAAGGCGTAGCCGGCGGCGCGGTCGCGGAAGACGACCGGGTGGTAGTCGGGGTGCTTGTCCTGCTGCATGAGGGCTCCTTGCGCGGGGCGGGGGACAGGCGGGCGACGGGTCCGGCGTCAGCCGGAGAGGGCGTCCTCGTCGACGATGTGCATCGCGGCCTCCTCGGCGGAGGCGGCGGCGCCGTCGATGCCCACGTCCCGGGCGACCAGGGCGGCCTCCTCGTCCTCGTGCGCGCCCTCGTCGGGGGCGACCAGCCGGCCGGAGCGCAGGGCGCCGACCTCGTTGTCCAGCGGCTCGCCGTCGGTGTCCTGGGCGTCGCCGATGCCGTCGCCGTCGGGTCCGAGGGAGTCGGGGGTCTCCTCGGCCAGGCGCTGGTCCAGCGTCTCGCCCCGCAGCCGCTCCGCGGCCGTCACACCGATGTGCTCCACGGCCAGGGCGCGCTCGGGCGGGGACCAGCCGCGGTCCAGGGGATCGTCGACGCCGTCGTACTCCAGGGTGTCCTCCGCGTCGAGCACCCCGGTGTCCTCCCTCTGCTCGGATGCGTCGGGCTGGTAGACGTCGTCTCCCCATCCGGATCCGTCGGCGTTGTTCACGGGTACCTCCAGGGGGTGGGGACGGGCCCGTTGTCACCGCGGACGGCGGCGGGCCGCCGCTGCACGAGGCACAGGCGTCACCTGTCACCGAACCGCGCGGTGCACGGGTGCTCCCCGAGCCGGTGCCTTCCCCCAGACTTCCACCCCGGTTCGGGACCGCGCAACGGCACGGGGACCGGCCGGGGGCGCGGAGCCCCGCCGGGCCACCGGGCCGCTCCGGCCGGCGAGCACGGCCCACCCGTGCACTCACCCGTGCGCCGGCCCCTGCGCTCACCCGTGCCAGGAGCGCCACAGCGCCGCATACGCGCCGTCGGCGGCGACCAGGTCGTCGTGGCTGCCCAGCTCGCTGATCCGGCCGTTCTCCACGACGGCGATGACATCGGCGTCATGGGCGGTGTGCAGCCGGTGGGCGATGGCGACGACCGTGCGGCCGTCCAGGACGCGGGAGAGGGACCGCTCAAGGTGGCGTGCCGCGCGGGGGTCGAGCAGCGAGGTCGCCTCGTCCAGCACCAGCGTGTGCGGGTCGGCGAGCACCAGCCGCGCGAGAGCGATCTGCTGGGCCTGCGCCGGGGTCAGCGCGAGGCCGCCGGAGCCGACCTCGGTGTCCAGGCCGCCGTCCAGCGCACGCGCCCAGCCGTCGGCGTCGACCGCGCCCAGGGCCGCCCACAGCTCGGCGTCCGCCGCGTCGGTGCGGGCCAGCAGCAGGTTGTCGCGCAGGGAGCCCACGAAGACGTGGTGCTCCTGGTTGACCAGGGCCACATGGGAGCGCACCTGCTCGGCGGGCATCCGGGACAGCTCGGCGCCGCCGAGGGTGACCCGGCCGGTGCGCGGCCCGTAGATGCCGGCGAGCAGCCGGCCCAGCGTGGACTTGCCGGCACCGGACGGGCCGACCAGGGCGAGCCGGGTGCCGGGCGCGACCTTCAGGGAGACCTGGCGCAGGACGTCCACGCCCTCGCGGTAGCCGAAGTGCACCTGGTCGGCCAGCACCTCCCGCCCGGCCGGGGCCAGCGAGGCGTCCCCGGTGTCCGGCTCGATGTCGCGGACCCCGACCAGACGGGCCAGCGACACCTGCGCGACCTGCAGCTCGTCGTACCAGCGCAGGATGAGGTTGACCGGGTCGACCAGCATCTGGGCGATCAGCGCCGCCGTCGTCAGCTGGCCGACGCCGATCCAGCCATGCAGTACGAACACCCCGCCGATCATCAGCACCGAGCCGAGCACGATCACGTGCACGGCGTTGATCACCGGGAAGAGCACCGAGCGCAGCCAGAGGGTGTACCTCTCCCACGCGGTCCACTGCCGGATCCGGCGCTCGGACAGCTCGATACGGCGGTCGCCCAGGCGGTGCGCCTCGACGGTGCGCCCGGCGTCCACAGTCTCGGCGAGGGCGGCGGCGACCGCGGCGTACCCCGCGGCCTCCGAGCGGTAGGCGGAGGGCGCCCGGCGGAAGTACCAGCGGTAGCCGATCACCAGCACGGGCAGCGCCAGCAGTACGGCCGGGGCAAGCGGCGGCGCGGTGACGACGAGTCCGCCGAGCAGCAGCAGCGTCCACAGCACGCCGATCGTCAGCTGCGGCACGGCCTCGCGCATCGCGTTGGCCAGCCGGTCGATGTCCGTGGTGATGCGCGAGAGCAGGTCGCCCGTGCCCGCCCGTTCCAGGACGCCCGGCGGCAGCCCGACCGACCGGACGAGGAAGTCCTCCCGCAGGTCGGCCAGCATCCGCTCGCCGAGCATCGCGCCGCGCAGCCGCACCTGCCGCACGAAGACGGCCTGGACGACCAGGGCCAGGACGAACAGCGCGGCGGTGCGGGCCAGCGGCAGCTCGCGGGCGTTGTCCGACACCCGCTCGACGAGGTCGCCCAGCAGCCACGGGCCGACCATCGAGGCGACCACGGCGACCGTGTTGACGGCCAGGAGCAGCAGGAAGGCACGGCGGTGCCGGCGGAGCAGTTCGGTCACGTAGGCGCGTACGGTGGCCGGGGCGCCGACGGGCAGCGTGCTCGCCGCCGTCGGGGCGGCCGGGTCGTACGCCGGTGGCGCCACGCCGATCATGCGGTCTCCTCGATCTCTTCCAGTTCCTCTGCCAGTTCGCCGATCTCCTTGAGGCCGACGAGCTCGTCCCGCGCCTGTTCCGCGTCCGTCTCCCGGGTCACCACCGCCCGGTACCGGGGTTCGGTGTCGAGCAGTTCCCGGTGGACGCCGACCGCCGCGACCTCGCCCTCGTGGACGAGGACCACGCGGTCGGCGCGGTCCAGCAGCAGCGGCGAGGAGGTGAACACGACGGTGGTCCGCCCGTGCCGCAGCCGGCGCAGGCCCTCGGCGATGCGGGCCTCGGTGTGCGAGTCGACCGCCGAGGTCGGTTCGTCGAGGACGAGCACCTCAGGGTCGGTCAGCAGCGACCGGGCGAGCGCGAGGCGCTGGCGCTGGCCGCCGGAGAGGGAGCGCCCGCGCTCGGTGATGTGGGCGTCCAGCGGGTCCGCCGAACCGAGTGAGCCCTGTACGAGCGTCTCCAGGACGTCGTCGCACTGGGCCGCGGCCAGGGCCTCGGCCGCGTCGACGGCACCCGAGGCGGGCACGTCCAGCAGGTCACGCAGCGAACCGGACAGCAGCACCGGGTCCTTGTCCTGCACCAGGACGGCCGTCCGGGCGGCGTCCAGTGGGAGTTCGTCGAGGGCGACACCGCCGAGCAGTACCGACGGGCCGCCTTCCGAGGCGTGGCCGCCGAGCCGTTCCGCGAGCCGCCCCGCCGCGTCGGGGTCACCGCACACCACCGCGGTGAGCAACCCCTCGGGCACGAGCAGACCGGTGGCCGGGTCGTACAGGTCACCGGACGGCACCGCGCCGATCTCCGCGCCCTCGCCCGGCGTCCCGGCCGGGTCGGTCGCCCGTTCCAGCGACAGCACCCGTGCGGCCCGCTTGGCCGACGGGCGGGAGAAGGAGTACGCCATGGCGATCTCCTGGAAGTGCCACAGGGGGTAGTTCAGCACCATGACGGAGCTGTACACGGTGACGAGTTCGCCGACGGTGATCCGGCCCTCGCGGGCCAGATGGACGCCGTACCAGACCACGGCGATGAGCAGCAGCCCCGGCAGCAGGACCTGGAGCGCGGCGATCAGCGCCCACATTCCGGCACTGCGAACGGCGGCCCGGCGGACCTCCTGGGAGGCGTGGCGGTACCGGTCGAGGAAGAGTTCCTCGCCGCCGATGCCGCGCAGCACCCGCAGTCCGGCCACGGTGTCGGAGGCCAGTTCGGTGGCCCGGCCGGCCTTCTCGCGTTGTACGTCGGCGCGTCGGGTGGCGCGCGGCAGCAACGGCAGCGCCGCGAGCGCCACCACGGGCAGGCCGACGGCGACGACCACGCCGAGCGCCGGCTGGTAGACGACGAGGCCGACGCAGACCACGACGACGGTCAGCGCGGCGGCGGTGAACCGGGAGATCGCCTCGACGAACCAGCCGATCTTCTCGACGTCGCCGGTGGAGACGGCGACCACCTCGCCCGCCGCGACCCGCCGGGTCAGCGCGGAGCCCAGCCGGGCCGCCTTGCGGGCGAGGAGTTGCTGGACCCGGGCGGCCGCCGTGATCCAGTTGGTGACCGCGGTCCGGTGCAGGAAGGTGTCGCCGAGGGCGGTCGCCGTTCCGCACAGGGCGAGCAGTCCGCCGGCGACGGCGAGCCGCTGGCCGGAGCGGTCGACGACGGCCTGGACGGCGTAGCCGACGCAGAAGGGCAGCGCGGCGACCGCCACGAAGTGCAGCAGTCCCCAGGCCAGCGCCTTGAGCTGGCCACCCAGCTGGTTCCGGCCGAGCCACCACAGGAATCGGGGCCCCGAGCGCGCGTCGGGCACACCCGGGTCGGGATACGGAAGGTCTTGGATCTGCATGACGTCCCAGTGACTCGTGTCGGGGGTTCGGTCGGGAGGTGCGGTGGGCAGCAGACAGCGGCGGCACGAGGCCGCAAGCGACAACAAACCGTGAAAGGTTGACGCCGGTGCGTGGTCGAAATCAAACGGTTTTCCACGCGGACGCACACCGCGAGCACCGCCCGGCCGGCCCCGCCCCCGGTCGGCCCCGCGCACGCCCCGGCACCCGACCCCGCCCCCGCCCCCGTCGCGGTTGCGCGCCGGTGCCATCATGGACCGATGCGAAACGGCGGTGTACGGCGCGCGATGGGCGCTGCGGCGGCCTGCGGGTTGCTCATGGGCGCCCTGGCGGCGTGCAGTGGTGGGGACACGAAGGGCCAGGGCGGCGACGGAGGAGCGGCCTCGGGCGCTCCGGCTCCGCGGCCCAGGGCCGACGCGAGCGAGGACCCGACCCGGATCCCCGGTGTCGGCGACCGCCTCCAGGGGCGCATCCCCGCCGACTCCGGCCAGGTCGTGGCGGTCTACGGCGAGGGCAGGGACTCCGCGGACGCCACGCTGGTGCTCTACACCAAGCACGGCTCCGCCTGGGAGCGCACGCGCAGTTGGCCGGCCCACAACGGCAAGAAGGGCTGGGCGCTCGACCACCACGAGGGCGACAACCGCAGCCCCGTGGGCGTGTTCACGCTGAGCGACGCGGGCGGGGTGCTCAAGGACCCAGGGGCGAAACTGCCGTACACCGAGTCGGGGTCCTTCGCCGCCCCGCGGTCCTGGGCGCACACGCACTGGCACGACTTCGACTACGTCATCGCCATCGACTACAACCGCGTCAAGGGCACCCCGCCCAACGACCCGACCCGCCCGCAGGGACAGACCAAAGGCGGCAGCATCTGGATCCACATGGACCACGGCAGCGGCACCTCGGCCTGTGTCAGCGTCTCCAAGCCGGCCATGGAGTATTTGCTGCGCACCCTCGACCCGGGCGAGCACCCGGTCGTGGTGATGGGGGACAAGGCCGACCTCCAGGCGTAGACCGGGCGGAGGTGGACGGCCGGTCGGGGGCGGCCGGCCGGAGGCCTCATTGCGGGCGGGGCCGACTCCCCGTAGAACACCGGCCATGAGAAGTCGGATCATCATGTCCATGCTCGCCGGAGCGACCCTCCTGGCGGGCGCCCTCTTCGGCACGGCGACCCCGGCGGCGGCCGAATCCGCCGACGTGCCCGCCGAGTTCGGCAGTGACTGGCACGACCCGCTCACCGCCGCGCCGCCCGTCACCCGGCCGCACAGCAGATCCTGCCAGGTCACCCTGGCCGAGGCGCAGTTCCGCGACTTCACGCCGTACCG
Source organism: Streptomyces griseosporeus (assembly GCF_014656055.1). Classification (GTDB taxonomy): domain Bacteria; phylum Actinomycetota; class Actinomycetes; order Streptomycetales; family Streptomycetaceae; genus Streptomyces; species Streptomyces griseosporeus. Next base: position 1,004,082 of record NZ_BNBR01000002.1, on the reverse strand, counting down.
CGGGGCGTACGCCCCGCCCGAGGGCTGCGGAGACCGCTGGAGCAAGGTCGTGCTGCGGCTCGACGGCAAGGTCAAGGGACGTCAGTTCGACCGCCTGGGATACGTGCACGTCGGTGGCGTCGAGATCCTGCGCACCTCGACCCCCGAGCCCTCGCCCGACGGCATCGCCTGGTCCGTCGAGAAGGACGTCACGCGCTACAGCGACACCTTCCGTCGGCGCCAGGACGTCGAGATGCTCATCGGCAAGGTCGTCGACGACACCTACACGGGCGTCATCGACGTCAAGGTCACCCTCACCTTCTACACGGGAGCACCGGCGGCCACCCCCGACCGTGTCCTGACCGTCGGCACCGGCACCGACGCCACGCTCACCACGCCCCGCAACAGCGAGCGGATCGTCGCCGAGGTGTACGCCACCGGATCGGGCGGCGGCTGCGAGGAGTACTGGTATCTGACCGTTCCCGACGCGGCGCCGTACTCCTGCAAGGCGAGCGGTGGCCCCTACCGCGAAGTGCAGATCAGCGTGGACGGACAACTGGCCGGAATCGCCGCGCCGTTCCCGACCGTGTGGACGGGAGGCTGGTCCAACCCCTTCCTCTGGTACGTCGTTCCGGGGCCGCGCGCCTTCGACATCCAACCGATCACCTACGACCTGACGCCCTTCGCCGGCATCCTGAACGACGGCCGCCCGCACCGTGTCGAGGTGGCGGTCGTAGGTGTGCCCGCCGGGCAGACCGGATGGAGCACCCCGGTCAACGTGCTGGTCTGGCAGGACGCGCAGAAGGCCCACGTCGGCGGCGGGCTCACCGTCCACCAGGCCGGCGCTCCGGTCAACTCCCCGGTCTACACGCCCGGTTCCGAGCACCGGCTGCGCACCGAGGGCGCTCACCGGCTCACCGTCGCCGGGTACGTCGACACCTCGCACGGCCGGGTCACCACCACCGTGACCCGCAGCCTGGCCCACACCTCCACGCACCGCTGGACCGATGGCGAGAGCGTCGACGGGCTGGACGCGGTGTGGACGGACGACGAGTCGGTCACCGTCGACGGTGCCGGACCGGCCCGGACCACCCGCACCCACCGCACGTACACCATGAACGGCACGACGACCCTCGGCGCGGACGACCGGCTGCGCACCGTCCTGACCCTGGGCGACCGGGCCGCCGTCACCGAGACACGCGGCGGCCGCCGTACGGGATGGTCCCGGCTGGACGACACCTACACGGGGGACGCCGCATACACCGTGAACGTGCCGCGGGACCAGCGTCACGCGGTCGGCACGACGCACGAGCGCTACCGGCTGTACGGCTCCCGCGGCTGCTACGACCGTGCGCTCACCACGGTGCAGGGGGTGCTGACCGAGGACCGCAGCGGCTGCTGAGCGGAGCCGGGACCGCCGTCCTCATTCCTGAGCGGAACCGGCGCCGGAAGGATTCAGCAGCGCTGTTCCGCCACCGGAGTCCCGTCGATCAGCGTGTCCAGCAGGCCGCCGAAGACCTTCCGCTGCTCCTCGGTCAGGGGGGCGAGGATCTCCTCGGCGGCCGAGCGGCGGGCGTCCCGCAGTTCCCGCAGGGTGCTGCGGCCGTCGTCGGTGAGCTCGATCCGGATCACCCGGCGGTTGGTCGGGTCGGGCGCCCGCCGCACCTTTCCGCTCGCCTCCAGCCCGTCCACCAGCGTGGTCACCGCCCTCGGCACGACCTCCAGCCGCTCGGCCAGGTCGGCCATCCGCGGCGGCGCGCTGTAGTGCGCGAGGGTGCGCAGCAGCCGGGACTGCGCCGGGGTGACGCCCAGGTCGCGCTGGAGCAGATGGCGCTTCTGGATGCGGTGGACCCGGCGGGTGAAGCGCAGGAGCTGCTCGGCGAGCAGGCCGTCGGGATCGGGGGTGTTCATGCGGGAACAATATCAGGACGCCGTTCATTGTGAGTATAGGTAACAATGAGCTATGGTCCGTACGCCGGTGGCGCCCCGCGCCCCGCCGGTTCCCGTCTCTCACCTCCCGTAGGAGCCCATGCATCCCGATCGTGAAGCCTCCTGGACCCCGCCCGCCGACGCGGCGGACCAGCCCCGGCAGGTCCGCCGGATCGTCGCCCTCTTCCGTCCCTACCGCGGCCGGCTGGCCGTCGTCGGTCTCCTCGTCGGCGCCTCGTCGCTGGTCTCCGTCGCCACGCCGTTCCTGCTGAAGGAGACCCTGGACGTCGCCATCCCCGAGGGCCGGACCGGGCTGCTCGGCCTGCTCGCCCTCGGCATGATCCTCAGCGCCGTCCTCACCAGCGTCTTCGGCGTGCTGCAGACGCTGATCTCCACCACCGTCGGCCAGCGCGTCATGCACGACCTGCGCACCGCGGTCTACGGCCGCCTCCAGCGCATGTCGCTCGCGTTCTTCACGCGCACGCGTACCGGCGAGGTGCAGTCCCGCATCGCCAACGACATCGGCGGCATGCAGGCCACCGTCACCTCCACCGCCACCTCGCTGGTCTCCAACTTCACCAGCGTCGTCGCCACCGTCGTCGCCATGATCGCCCTGGACTGGCGGCTGACCGTCGTCTCGTTGCTCCTGCTGCCGGTCTTCGTCTGGATCAGCCGCCGGGTGGGCAACGAACGCAAGAAGATCACCACCCAGCGCCAGAAGCAGATGGCCGCCATGGCCGCCACGGTCACCGAGTCGCTGTCGGTCAGCGGCATCCTGCTGGGCCGCACGATGGGCCGCTCCGACTCGCTCACCCGGTCCTTCGCCGACGAGTCCGAGCGCCTGGTCGACCTGGAGGTCCGCGCCAACATGGCGGGCCGCTGGCGCATGGCCGTCATCACGATCGTCATGGCCGCGATGCCCGCCGTCATCTACTGGACGGCCGGCATGGCCCTCCAGCTCGGCGGCCCGGACGTCTCCATCGGCACGATCGTCGCCTTCGTCTCCCTCCAGCAGGGACTGTTCCGCCCGACCGTCAGCCTGCTGTCGACGGGCGTGCAGATCCAGACCTCGCTCGCGCTGTTCCAGCGCATCTTCGAGTATCTCGACCTGCCGATCGACATCACCGAGCGGGAGAACCCGGTCCACCTGGACCAGATCAAGGGCGAGGTCCGCTTCGAGGACGTCACCTTCCACTACGACGCGGCGGCCGACGGCGGCGAGGGTACCGAGGCCGGCGAGGGCGCCGAGGGCAAGGCGGACCGGGGGCGCCCCATCCTCGACGGCGTGGACATCACCGTCCCCGCCGGCAACAGCCTCGCGGTCGTCGGCCCGACCGGCGCGGGCAAGTCCACGCTCGGCTACCTGGTGCCGCGGCTGTACGACGTGACGGGCGGCCGGGTCACCCTGGACGGCGTCGACGTGCGCGACCTGGACTTCGACACGCTGGCCCGCGCGGTGGGCGTCGTCTCGCAGGAGACGTACCTCTTCCACGCCTCGGTCGCCGACAACCTCCGCTTCGCCAAGCCCGACGCCACCGACGAGGAACTGCACGCCGCCGCGCGGGCGGCGCAGATCCACGACCACATCGCCGCCCTGCCCGACGGGTACGACACCGTCGTCGGCGAGCGCGGCCACCGCTTCTCCGGGGGCGAGAAGCAGCGCCTGGCCATCGCCCGCACCATCCTGCGGGACCCGCCCGTGCTCATCCTCGACGAGGCGACCAGCGCCCTGGACACGCGGACCGAGGCCGCCGTGCAGCAGGCCATCGACGCCCTGTCGGCCAACCGGACGACGCTCACCATCGCCCACCGGCTGTCCACCGTCCGCGGTGCCGACCAGATCGTGGTCCTGGACCAGGGGCGGGTGGCCGAGCGTGGCACGCACGAGGAACTGCTGGAGCTCGACGGACGGTACGCGGCTCTGGTCCGCAGGGATGCCCGGCTGGAGCCGACAAGATGAACATATGCCGAGTCATGCCGGGTTTGTGACGTTATGTGAGAAAGGGGCGTTACCGTGCCCGCATGCACACGAACACTCCGCCACGGAGCACGATTCGACTGACGCGCCGGGGCCGTATCGTCCTCATCGCGACCGGAGCGGTCGTGGCCGGCACCGCCGTGGCGGTGCCGCTGCTGACCCTGGACAGCGGTGAGAGCACCAAGCCCGCCTCTCTGGTGATCCCCGAGGGCTGGCGGTCCGGCCAGGTGTACGCGGCCGTGGACAAGGCCCTGGAGCTGCCCGCGGGGACGGCCAGGAAGTCACTGGCCAAGGCCAGGCTGAAGCTGCCGAACGACGCCGAGGGCAACCCGGAGGGGTACCTCTTCCCGGCGACATATCCGCTCACCGACAAGTCGACACCGGAGCAGCTGCTGTCGGCCATGGTCGACACGGCGAACAAGAAGTTCAACGGCGCTCCCATCGCGGCCGGGGCGCAGCGCAACGCCATGAACGTCTACCAGGCCGTCACCATTGCCAGCATCGTCCAGGCCGAGGCCGCGACCAAGGCCGACATGGGCAAGGTGGCCCGGGTCGTCTTCAACCGGCTGGAGCGCGGCATGCCGCTGCAGATGGACTCCACCCTCAACTACGCCCTGAACCGTTCCACACTGCGGACGACGGAGAGCGACACCCGGATCCAGAGTCCCTACAACTCCTACCAGCGGATGGGCCTTCCGCCCACGCCGATCGGCAATCCGGGCGAGGACGCGATGCGCGCCGCGATCAATCCGACGCCGGGCGACTGGCTGTACTTCGTCACCGTCAAACCCGGCGACACCCGCTTCACCGCCGACTACGCCGAACATCAGCGCAATGTCGCCGAGTTCAACAGGGCCCAGCAGTCCCGGCCCGGCGGCAGGCAGACGGCCGGCTGACGGGCGGATGTCCGCAGGCGGGCGTCAGGCGGCGACCGGTTCCGTCAGTTCGCCGGCCAGCAGCCGCCGGATGTCCCGTACGGCCGCGCGGCCGGCCCGGTTGGCGCCGACGGTGCTGGCGGAGGGGCCGTAACCGACGAGGTGGACGCGCGGGTCGGCCACCGCGCGCGTGCCCTCGACGCGGATGCCGCCGCCCGGCTCGCGCAGGCGCAGCGGCGCGAGGTGGTCCAGGGCGGCCCGGAACCCGGTCGCCCACAGGATGACGTCCGCCTCGACGTGCCGTCCGTCGTCCCAGGCGACGCCGTCCGGCGTGATCCGGTCGAACATGGGCTGCCGGTCCAAGACGCCGTCCTGGAGGCCCCGGCGGATCGCGTCGTTGAGCGGCAGCCCGGTCACCGACACGACACTGCGCGGCGGCAGCCCCTGCCGGACCCGTTCCTCCACGAGTGCCACCGCCGACCGTCCCGCGTCCTCGTCGAACGGGCCCTCGCGGAAGACGGGCGGGCGCCGGGTGACCCAGGTGGTGGCGGCCGCGTACGGGGCGATCTCCAGCAGATGCTGGGTGCCGGACGCGCCGCCGCCCACGACGACCACCCGCTGCCCGGCGAACGCCTCGGGCCCGGGGTACTGCGCGGTGTGCAGCTGCCGCCCTTGGAAGGTCTCCTGACCCGGGTAGCGCGGCCAGAAGGGCCGGTCCCAGGTGCCGGTGGCGTTGATCAGCGCGCGCGTCGACCACACGCCGTCCGAGGTCTCCACGAGCAGCCGGGCGTCCGGCCCCTCGCGCACCGCCCGCACGTCCACCGGCCGTCGTACCCGCAGGTCGAAGGTCCGCTCGTACCGGTCGAAGTACGCGCTGATCACCTCCGACGACGGGCGCGAGGGGTCGGCGTCGGTGAGTTCCATGCCCGGCAGCGCGTGCATCCCGTGGACCTTGCCGTACGTCAGCGACGGCCACCGGAACTGCCAGGCGCCGCCCGGCCCGGGGGAGTGGTCGAGGACGACGAAGCCGCTGCCCGGCTCGAACCCGCTGCGCCGCAGGTGATAGGCGCTGGACAGGCCGGCCTGGCCGGCGCCTATGACGACTGCCTCGGTGTTGTTCACGTTTCTACTAACGGCGTGGGGGCGATGGATCTTCCCGCCGTACCGCCCCCCTCCGAGGCGGGCGAGATCAGCGCCCGCCGCCCGCCACCAGCAGCGGGGCCGCGGGTGGTGTCCCGACCGCCGCCCCGGCCCCGGGCGCAGCGGCGGCCGGTGCGAGCAGCCCGCGTGCCGCCAGCTCCGGGATCACCCCCTCCCCGAACCAGTAGGCCTCCTCAAGGTGCGGATAGCCGGACAGGACGAAGTGCTCCACGCCCAGCGCGTGGTACTCCTCGATCCGGTCCGCGACCTCCGCATGGCTTCCCACCAGCGCCGTACCCGCGCCCCCGCGGACCAGCCCGACGCCCGCCCACAGGTTCGGATGGATCTCCAGGTCGGCCCGCGAGCCGCCGTGCAGGGCCAGCATCCGCTGCTGCCCCACCGACTCGCTGCGCCCCAGCGCCGCCTGCGCCGCCGCGACGGTGTCCGCGTCCAGGTCGTCGAGCAGCCGGTGAGCGACCGCCCAGGCCTCGGCGGACGAGTCGCGGGAGATGGTGTGCAGCCGGATCCCGAAGCGGACGGTCCGCCCCTCGCGCTCGGCCAGCCCGCGGATCCAGTCGATCTTCTCCCGCACCTGGGCGGGAGGCTCGCCCCAGGTCAGATAGACGTCCGCGTGCCGCGCCGCGACCGGCCCGGCGGCGGCCGACGAACCGCCGAAGAACAGCGGCGGCAGCGGATCCGGCGGCAGGGCGGTCAGCCCGCCCTCGACCTGGTAGTGGGCGCCGTCGAAGTCGTACGGCGTGCCCCGCCAGACCCCGCGGACGACCGACAGGAACTCGTCGGTACGGGCGTACCGCTGGTCGTGGTCGAGCCGGTCGCCGAAACGCCGCTGCTCGGCGGAGTCGCCGCCGGTGACGACGTTGAGCAGCAGCCGCCCCCGGGTGACCCGCTGGTAGGTGGCCGCCATCTGCGCGGCCAGGGTCGGCGAGAGCAGCCCCGGCCGGAACGCGACGAGGAACTTCAGCCGCTCGGTGTGCTGCGCGAGCGCCACCGTCGTCAGCCAGGCGTCCTCGCACCAGGTGCCGGTCGGCGTGAGCACGGCCTCGAAGCCCAGATGCTCGGCGGCCTTGGCGATCTGGGCCAGGTAGGCGAGGTCGGGCGCGCGGACCCCGCCGACGGTGCGACGGTCGCCGGGGCCGTACGCGTGCCGGTCGACGAGGGTACGGCCGTCCCCGCCCGTCGGCAGGAACCAGTGCAGGCGGACGGTCATCTCAGGACTCCTTCGAGGGCCGGGGCGCGGAGGTGGACGGGGGCAGGCCGCCGTTGAAGCGGGTGTCGACGAAGGACCCGAAGTCGACCTTCCGCGGGATCAGCTTCAGGCCGGCGAAGGTGTCGACGATCTGCTGCTCGGAGGCGATCAGCGCGTCGTCGACGGCGACGGGGACCCGGGTGGCGTTGGTCCGCCGGACGGAGGCGAGCGCCACCTCGTACGGCAGCCCGGTGTCCTTGGCCCAGACCTCGGCCCACTTCTCCGGGTGCGCGTACACCCACTCCTGGGCGCGCCGCAGCCGCTCCAGGTAGTCCTTGATCGCCGCGGCCTTCCGCCCGTCCTTCAGCGCGCTCGGCGCCGCGACCTGGAACGTGAGCCCGTTGGTGACGCCGTCACCCGTGGTCAGCACACGGCCCCGCTTCGCCTGGAGCACCTGCGAGGTGTACGGGTCCCAGACCGCCCACGCCTCCACCTTGCCGCTGGTGAACGCGGCCAGCGCGTCGGCCGGCTGGAGGTACTTGACCTTGACGTCGCCCAGGGTGAGGCCGGCCTTCTTCAGCGAGGCGACGAGCTGGTAGTGGGCGGAGGAGCCCTGGGCGACGGCCACGGACCGGCCCTTGAGCTGCCGGGGCGAGGTCAGCTTGGAGTCGTTCGGGACGAGGATGGTGTCGCCCTTGGAGGTGCCGTGCCAGGCGGCCACGACCGTGATCTTCGAGCCGGCGCCCGCGGCGAAGACGGGCGGGGTGTTGCCGACGCCGCCGATGTCCACGGCCTTGGCGTTGACGGCTTCGAGGAGCGGCGGGCCCGAGGTGAAGGTGGACCACTTGATCGTGTAGTCGAGGTCCTTCAGTTCTCCGGCGGCCCGCAGCACGGCCTCCGAACCGCCCTTCTGGTCACCGACCTGGAGGGTGAGGGAGCCGTGGCCGTCGGTGCCGGTCGAGGTCTGCGCGGCCGAGTTCCCGCCGCACGCCGACAGCAGAAGAGCGAGGGGGAGCAGCAGCGCGGCGGGGACGAGATGTCGTCGCATGGGGTGTCCGTTCATCGGATGGGGCGAGAGAAGAGGGGGAGGGACGGGCGGGAGGAGGGGACGGAAGAGGGGACGGAGGAGGAGTGGAGTCAGGCGGCGGAGGCCTTGACGGCAGGGCTTTCGGCGGCAGGGCTTTCGATGCCAGGGCTTTCGGCGGCGGTGTCCACGCCGAGGCGTTCCAACAGGGAGGCCCGGAGTTCCGCGAAGCGGGGGTCGGCGATGTCGCGCGGCCGGTCGAGATCGACGGTCTGCTCGTGCGCGATGACACCGCCGTCCATCACCAGGACGCGGTCGGCGAGCAGGACGGCCTCCTCAACGTCGTGCGTGACCAGCAGGACGGCGCAGCCACGCCGCTGCCACACCTCGCCCACCAGACGCTGGGCCTTGATGCGGGTGAGCGCGTCGAGGGCCCCGAAGGGTTCGTCGAGCAGCAGCAGATCGGGCTCGCGGACCAGCGCGCGGGCGAGCGAGGCGCGCTGTGCCTCGCCTCCCGACAGCGTCTTCGGCCAGGCCTGCGAGCGGTGACCGAGGCCGACCTCGTCGAGCGCCTGCTCCGCCACCGCCCGCTCCGGCTTGCCGGGCAGGCCGAGCAGCACGTTGCGCCACACCCTCTTCCACGGCATCAGCCGCGGTGCCTGGAAGGCGACGGCCTTGCGGCGCGGCACCAGGACGGTGCCCTCGATCTCGCGGTCCAGTCCGGCGAGGACGCGCAGCAGGGTGGACTTGCCGCAGCCGCTGCGGCCGAGCAGGGCGACGAACTCGCCCGGCCGCACGTCCAGGTCCAGAGCGTCGATGACGGCACGTCCGTCGAAGGAGCGGGTGAGCCCTTCGACATGGACGGCAAAGCGGCTCACCGGCCGGTGAACGTCGGTCGCCATTGCAGCAGCAGCCTTTCCAGGGAGCGGACGATGAAGTCGGCGAGCAGGCCGAGGAAGGCGTAGACGATCAGGCAGACCACGATCACGTCGGTCCGCAGGAAGTCCCGCGCCTGCACCATGAGGAACCCGATGCCGGAGTCGGCGTTGACCTGCTCGGCGAAGACGAGCGCCAGCCAGGCGATGCCGAGCGAGTAGCGCAGCCCCGTCAGCGCGCCGGGCAGCGCGCCCGGCAGGACGACATGCCGCACGAGTCCCCAGCGGGACAGCCCCAGCGACTCGCCCGCCTCGATCAACTGGGCGTCCACGCCACGGATACCGGCGTAGACATTGAGGTAGAGCGGGAACGTCACGCCGAGCGTGATGATGGCGGTCTTCGGGGTTTCGCCGATGCCGAACCAGATGATGAACAGCGGGATCAGCCCGACGAACGGCACCGTCCGCAGCATCTGCAGCGGCGCGTCCACCAGGTCCTCGCCGATCCGGAACAGCCCCGACACCAGGGCGAGTCCGGTGCCGACGACGGTGCCGAACAGCAGTCCGGCCGCGACGCGCCGGAGCGAGGTCGCCATGGCGGAGGGCAGCGATCCGTCGGCCACCAGCTCGCGGCCGACCTCGGCGATCCGGCCCGGCGAGGCGAGCACGTCGGACGGCAACACGCCCGTGGCGCTGAGCAGTTGCCACAGCAGCAGGAGCAGGACGGGGCCGGTGGTACGGCGCAGCCAGCGGGGGACTCGGGCGCGGCGGGCGGAGGCGGGGACGAGGGGCTGAAGGTCGAGCGGGGACTCCTCATCCTTGGATATAGCCGGTATGTCGGATTGATGCGCGGGCGGGGCATGGCTGATGCTCATGAGGACTCCGGGGAGGAGGGCGAGCGGTGGGGAACCGCACCCGCGGACGGGCGGACGCGTGCGGCATCGCGTTCACGGGGAGTGCGGGCAGCGCGTCACGGCCGGCCGGAGGCACGGGAGAGGAGAAAGGGCGAAAGCCGGGAGGGGAAAGGCGTCAGCAGCCGCGGCGACACGCGGCGGAAACCACCCGCAGCAGGTCGATGTGACCGCGCGTGGTGAGCAGGGCTGAACGCAACATGCCGCAGAACGTAGCCAGATGACATGACCCCGGTCAACGGCCGTCTCGGCAGGTGGACCTCCCGTATCGCCGGTCGGGCAGACCCTGCGGCGCCCGCACCGCCGTATGCGCCACGATGGTGGCATGTCAGATGCCTTCACCACCCGAGTCCTCCATGTGGCCTCCGGCACCCGGGAGCGGGTCGTCGACCTCACCCGCGACTGCGAGGCCTTCCTGCGCGAGGCTGCGGCCGGCCGCGACGGCCTGCTCAACATCTTCGTGCCGCACGCCACGGCCGGCATCGCCATCATCGAGACCGGCGCCGGCAGTGACGACGATCTGCTCGCCGCCCTGCACACCCTGCTCCCGGCCGACGACCGCTGGCAGCACCGCCACGGCAGCCCGGGCCACGGCCGGGACCACGTCCTCCCGGCGATCGTCCCGCCGCACGCCACCCTGCCGGTCTTGGAGGGCCGGCTGGAGCTGGGGACCTGGCAGTCGGTGTGCCTGGTCGACACCAACAAGGACAACCCCGACCGGCAGGTCCGGCTGAGCTTCCTGGGCTCCTGAAGCGCCTGAAGCGCCTGAAGCGCCTGCAGGTCCTGCTGGCCCGGGAGGCCGCGGCCCGGCATGACAGCGGCCATCGCGAGCAGAGTTCCCCGGTGATCGAGTGGTCAGTGTCAGAGGGCAGGCGTACGGTCGAACGGTGAGTCGCGTAGTGGACGCCAGCGTTCACTGATCTCTCGCCCCGGGCCCGCGTCCAAGGGTGCACATCATGAGCAGCAGCCCCCAGCCCACCTCCGCACCGCCCGCCGCCGCACAGGACCGCGGCGGGGGCGGGAACGCGATGGCCCTGCTCGTCATCGCCTCGTGCCAGCTGATGGTGGTGCTCGACATCACCATCGTGAACATCGCGTTGCCCCACATCCAGAGCGCGCTGGACTTCTCCACCACCAGCCTCGCCTGGGTGGTCAACGCCTACACGCTCACCTTCGGCGGTCTGCTGCTGCTCGGCGGCCGGGCCGGCGACATCCTCGGCAGACGGCGGGTGTTCATCTTCGGCGTGCTGCTGTTCGTGCTCGCCTCGCTCCTCGGCGGCCTCGCGCACAACTCCGGCCAGCTCCTCGCCGCTCGCGCTCTGCAAGGGGTCGGCGGTGCCATCGCCTCCCCGACCTCCCTCGCCCTGATCAGCACGACCTTCCGCGAGGGGCCGGAACGCAACCGCGCCTTCGGGGTGTTCGCCGCGGTGTCCGCGGGCGGCGGCGCGATCGGGCTGCTCGCCGGCGGCATGCTCGTGGAGTGGCTGAACTGGCGGTGGGTGCTGTTCGTCAACGTCCCCATCGGCGTGCTCATCGCGCTGGCCACGCCCCGCTGGATCCGGGAGTCCGAACGCCACCCCGGCCACTTCGACATCGCCGGCGCGCTGACCTCCACCGTCGGCATGGTGCTGCTGGTGTACGGGTTCATCAGAGCGGCGCAGGAAGGCTGGCGGGACCCGCTGACGCTGGGCTCGTTCGGCGCGGCCGTCGTCGTCCTCGCCGTGTTCGTCCTCGTCGAGCGGCGCTCGCGGCAGCCGATCACGCCGCTGCACATGTTCGCCGACCGCAACCGGGCCGGTACCTACGGCATCATGCTGTGCCTCGCCGCGGCGATCTTCGGCATGTTCTTCTTCCTCACGCTCTTCGTGCAGAACGTGCTGAACTTCAGCCCGCTGCGGGCCGGGCTCGCCTTCCTGCCGGTCAGCGCGGTCATCGCGGTCGGCGCGGGGCTGGCCTCGCGCTTCCTGCCCCGGTTCGGCCCGAAGCCGTTCATGGTGGTCGGCGCGCTGCTCGCGGCATCAGGGCTGGCCTGGCTGACGCTGACGGACGTGCACTCCACGTACGCCGGCAGCATCCTCGGGCCGATGCTCGTCTTCAGCCTCGGCATGGGCATGGAGTTCGTGTCCCTGACCCTGATGGCGCTGTCCAACGTCGAGGTCCGCGAGACCGGCGCCGCCTCCGGGCTGCTCAACGCCACCCAGCAGGTCGGCGGCTCGCTCGGACTGTCCATCCTGGTCACGATGTTCGGCACGGCCAGCCGTGACGAGGCCGCCAAGCAGATACCGCGGTTCCTGGCACAGGCCACGCCGGCCGAGCGGCTGCGCTTCAAGCACACCGGACAGCTGCCGTCGCGCTGGGCGGACGAGATCCTCACCGCCGGCGTCTCCAGCGCGTTCGTCATGGCGGCGATCTTCACCGCTGTCGCCGCCGTCATCGCCCTCTTCGTCATCCAGGTCCGCCCGTCCGACCTGGAACGCCTCCAGGGCGGAGGCGCGGGGGCACCCGGCGCGGTCTGAGCGCTTCCCCACTCGTGTCGGGTCTCGGGGTGTGCGCTACGCGTCGTCGTCCCCGATGCGCACCAGCGCCACCGTGATGTTGTCCGGGCCGCCCTCCTCGATCGCGGCCCGCCACAGCTCGAACGCGGCCCGGCCGTCGTCGTGCTCGCGCAGGATGGCGTCGAGCGCCTCCGGCGCCACCGGGTCGGTGAGCCCGTCGCTGCACAGCAGATAGCGCTCGCCGGGCGTGCGGGGTACGGCGATGATGTGCGGCTCCACGTCACGGTAGCCGGGGCTGCCGCCCAGGCACTGGGTCACCATGGACGTGGTGCGCTGGCCGGGGTGCAGGGGCGGACTGTCGTCGACGCTCACCTGGCGCAGGCCGTCGGAGGAGTGGGCGAAGACCCGGCTGTCGCCCACGTTGAAGATCAGCACGGAGTCGGGCCGCACGACGAGGCCGGCGATGGTCGTGCCCATCGCGGTGAGGTCGGTGTCCTGGTCGCCGCCCGCGGCCTCGTACAGGGCGCGGTTGCAGTCCTGGAGGGCGTCGCGCAGGGCGTCCTCGCTGCCCAGCGCCGGTCCGAGCGCTGCGATGCTGCGGACGGCGAGCGCGCTGGCCAGGTGGCCGCCGGGATGCCCGCCCAGTCCGTCGGCGACGGCCACGGTGAGGGGGTGCTCGCCGAGCGGGAAGACCAGGGTCTGCGGGTTCTCGGTGACCGTGGCGCACAGCGTCCAGGGGCCGACGGCGAGCGAGTCCTCGTTGCGCTCACGCAGCAGGCCGGGATGGCTCAGCGCGCTCACCGCGACGTACGCCATCGAGCGCCACCGCCTTCCCGAATCGGCTCCGCCGACCGGGGGCCGGGGCTGCTGTCACAGTCTAGATCGTGTCCGCGAAGTCGCGCCTGCCGCGACGCCCGGCACGCCCCTCTCGCCGCAGCGGCACCGGCCCGGCAGGTGTCGCGTCGGTCGGGCCGGGTCAGGCGCGGGCCGCGGAGGGGCAGGCGGACGCGTCGGGCAGGTGCTTCTTCGCCCACTCGGCCAGTTCGCGCAGCGCCGGCTCCAGGGCCTCGCCGGCCTCGGTGAGCCGGTAGGAGACCCGCAGCGGTGGCCCCTCGTCCACCTCGCGCAGGACCAGCCCCGCCGCGCCCAGCTCCGTGAGCCGGTCGGAGAGCATGCGCTCGCTGATGCCGGGGATGGCGCGGCGCAGGTCGGTGAAGTGCGCGGGCTGCTCGACGAGGACGGACACGATCTGGCCCGTCCAGCGCTTTCCGAGCAGCTGGAACACACGGGTGATGCCGTCGTCCACCCGTTTGCACGCTCCCGCGTCGTGGCTCTGCTGCGCCGTCATGACTCCAGGGTACTACCCTGACGTAGGGGGATGAAAAAAAGTAAGTCCCTGTGCTATCAATAGTTGAGTACGAAACGTCAGCCCCGGGCCGGGATGTCCCGGGCACGTCTTCCTGGAGCAACGCATGGCCACCCTGCTGCACATCGACTCGTCCCTCTTCCCGAGCGAGGCGTCGGCCTCCCGCGCGGTGACCGAGGCCTTCCGCAGGACCTGGGAGGAGCAGCACCCCGGCGGCACGGTCGTCTACCGCGACCTCGCCGTCGACCCGGTCCCGCACATCACCGTGGACAGCCACACCGCCGGCTTCGCCGACCCGGCCACGCACACCGCCGAGCAGGCCGCCGCGTTCGCCGAGCGGGTCAAGCTGATCGAGGAACTGGAACAGGCGGACGCCGTGCTGATCGGCGCGCCGATGTACAACTACACGATCCCGTCCACGCTCAAGGCCTGGCTGGACAACGTGATCCTGTTCGGCCGCACCGCCGGCGAGAACCCCTCGGCCAAGGGCACCCCGGTCACCGTCGTCGCCAGCCGCGGCGGCTCCTACGCGCCGGGCACCCCGCGCGAGTCCTACGAGTACGTCCAGAACTACCTGCGCGCCGTCCTCGGGGACGCGCTCGGCATGGAGGTCGACTTCATCGTCCCGGAGCTGACCATGGCCCCCCAGAACCCGGCGATGGCCGAACTCGTCCCGCTCTACGAGGCGTCCCGCACCCGCGCCCTGGACGAGGCGGCGACCAAGGCGAAGCAGCTCACCGAGCGCCTGGCGGCCTGACCGGTCCCGGTGCGCACGCGGATGCGCACCGGGACGCGCGGGCCGGGACCGTGTCGGCGAAGTCCCGTCTGCCGCCCGACGCGGAGTAGATCTAGGTGATCGTGTGTTCCGACGCTCGCGTCGTCGGGAGCAGTTCGCGGATGTCGTGGGGGAGGGCGCCGGAGAGCTTGTCCATCAGTTCGGGGGACACCGCCGCGTCCAGGACCTCCAGGACCGCGGCCGAGCGCTGGACCGCGGTGTCCTCCGAGACGCCGGCCCGCCAGGCGACGCGCCCGGCGAAGGTCGTCAGGTCGAAGCGCTCGCCGACGGTACGGGGGTGGCCCGACTCCCCGGCGCCCGTGGGGCGCAGCGCGCCGCCCAGTTCGTGCGGCAGCTGGGCGGCCAGGTGCTCCGCCAAGCCGGCGGGGACGCGTTCGGCGAGGGTGCGCAGCACCGCCCGGAGCGTCTGCTCGGCCTCGTCGCGGTCGACGAACCCGACCCGGTCCCGCACCGTCCGGACCATGTCGTCGTACTTCATGATCACACTCCTCGTGCGGTCCGCCTCTGGGTGGCCGCGCCGCCGTCACGTGCCCGGCGTGTCCCGGGTGTCGTCGGCGCGTTCGCCCTCTGCCTGCGAGGGCGTGGTCCGCGGCGGGTCGTAGGCGTCGCCCGCCGGGCCGGTGCGCGAGGCGCGCGATTCCGCGACGGCGTCGTCGGCGTCGTCGCGCTCGCCCTCGGCCTGGGACGGTGTCTGCTCGTAGAACTCGGACATCGGTGTCACCCCTCGGCGGCCGGCCCCGCGTCCGCCCCGGCGGGCGGACGCACGCATCGGGCGCTGCGCGAGTACCCGCCGGGCACCCTGGCATGCAGCAGTGATGGGGTCGGCATCCGCGGGTTTCCCGCGTTCGGACCGCGTCGCTTGCGACGGCGATCGAGGCCGTCGCGTCGCTCCCGACGGCGATCGAGGCCGTCAGCCGGCTCGACGCCGGCCGCTGGGCCGATCGGATGACGGCCGGCCACCCCCTAGGCGTTGCCGGCGCTGCCGCCGCCCTCGCTGAAGTCGTACGGCCCGCCGCCCCGCCACTCGATCAGCTCGGGGTCGTCGACGGCGTGGTCCTCGCCCGGGAGGCCCGCCCCGTGCACCAGGTCCAGCACGTCGAACAGGCTGTAGGCGACCCCCACCTCGGCGTCGTCGACCGTCACCCGGCGTCCTCCGTCCTCGGACGGCGGGTGCACGATCACGGGTGTACGCCTGTTCATGGCACCACCATGCGCCGGAACAGCTCCGGACGCAGCTCGACGGATCATCGAACCCCCTGTCCGAGGGACCGGCCCTGGTCGCGGGTCATGCCCCAAGTGTGCTCTCGACGGCCGCCCTGAGGAAGGACATGCGCGGGGCCGCGGTCACGCCTCGGCGCGGGCCGGGAGAAGCATCAGGGAGCCGTCCGGGGCGGGCCCGACGCGTACGCCGTCACTGATCCGGTCCAGGACCCCGCACAGCCAGGCGCGGTCGGCGGCCGGTGCCGCCTCCAGCCGCATCCGACGGGACCGCAGCACCACCATGCGCAGCCGCAGAAGCCGGCCCGTGTCCGCCTCCAGCGTCGCCAGGTGGGCGAGGCGCAGGTCGTCGCGGAACTCCTCGTACCCGGTGATGCCCTCGTAGTCGTCGACGAAGTCGCCGCAGCCGTGCAGCACGAGCCGCCCCCGGTACACCTCGACCGGACGCGGATGGTGCGAGGAGTGACCGTGGACGACGTCGGCGCCGCCGTCCACCAGAGCGTGCGCGAACCCGACCTGCTCGCGGGGGACCCGGTACCCCCAGTTGGAGCCCCAGTGGACCGACAGCACCACGAGGTCACCGGCCCGCTTCACCTGCCGTATCCGCCGGACCGCCGCCGCGGCCGACGCCGCCGACAGGTCGGGCAGGTACGCCACCCCGGGCAGGCCCGGGCCCGCCGCCCACCGCGGCGGCACCCCGCTGGTGCGCGCCCCGAGCCCGAACACCAGGACCCGGCCGCCGCCCGGCACCGGCACCGCCGCCGGCGCGTACGCCTCCTCTGCCGTACGGCCCGCCCCCGCCGTGCGCAGCCCGGCCCGATCCAGCGCCTCCAGCGTGTCCAGCAGGCCCGGCCGGCCGAAGTCCAGGACGTGGTTGTTGGCCAGCACGCACACATCGGGCCGGGCCACCGTGAGGGTGGGCAGGTTGTCCGGATGCATGCGGTAGTGCACCGCCTTGCCCGGCGCGAACGCGCCGCCGCACGTCACGGACGTCTCCAGATTGACGATCCGCACGTCCGGCGCCGCCGCCTCCAGCACCCGCAGCGCCTCGCCCCACGGCCAGGACGGCTCGACCGGCGCCGGGACGGGACCGCTCACCGACTCCACCAGCCGTACGTACGTGCGGGCGTCGCGGACGTACTCCTCGCGCAGCCGTGGATCACCGGGCCGCGCCAGGATCTGGTCGACGCCACGCCCCAGCATCACGTCACCGCACAGGAACAGCGTCACCGTGCCGGTGCTCATACGTCCACCGTACGAGGGGGCGCCCGGCCGTACCGCCGGCCCGGGTCTCGGCGGCCCGCCGTACCGCCGATATCCGGGCCCCGCCACGGGTACCCCGTACGTGCCACGGGTGCCGGCACCGCACGTGGCGCGGAGCCGCGCAGGCCCGCACGGAGGCCGTCATGGAACTGGTCGAGGAATCCCCCCACCGCTACCGCATCCCCGCCCACGGCGCGATGCGCGTGCCCGGCGTGGTCTTCGCCTCGCGGGCCCTGCTGACGGACGCCCGGCAGGCGTTGCAGCAGGTGGTGAACGTGGCCACGCTGCCCGGCATCGTCGGCGCGTCGTACGCCATGCCGGACGTCCACTGGGGCTACGGCTTCCCCATCGGCGGCGTCGCGGCCACCGACGTGGCCGACGGCGGGGTCGTCTCGCCCGGCGGCGTCGGCTTCGACATCTCCTGCGGGGTGCGGCTGCTGGCCGCCGACACCGACGCCGAGGCCTTCCGCCGCGCGCTGCCGGCCGTCATGGACGGTCTCGACCGGGCGATCCCGCGCGGCGCCGGCCCGGGCGGCGTGTGGCACCTGACCGGCCCCGGCCAGCTGGAGCGGATCCTGGCCGGGGGCTCCCGGTACGCCGTCGAGGAGGGGTACGGCGAGGCACGCGACCTCACCCGCTGCGAGGACGGCGGCGCGGTCGCCGACGCCGACACCGCCCAGGTCGGCCCCCGGGCCCGGGAACGCGGCCTCGCCCAGGTCGGCAGCCTGGGCTCGGGCAACCACTTCCTGGAGGTCCAGCGGGTCGACGAGGTCTACGACGCGGAGGTGGCGGACGCTTTCGGGATCGCCGCCGGACAGGTCTGCGTGATGATCCACTGCGGTTCGCGCGGTGTCGGCCACCAGATCTGTACCGACCATGTCCGCGCGATGGACCGCGCCATGCCCCGCCACGGGATCACCGTTCCCGACCGGCAGCTGGCCTGCGCCCCCGTCGACTCGCCCGAGGGCCGCGACTACCTCGGCGCGATGGCCGCCGCCGCCAACTACGGCCGTGCCAACCGCCAGTTGCTCTCCGACGCCGCCCGCCGCGTCTTCCGCCGGGCCGCGGGCGCCCGGCTGTCGCTGGTGTACGACGTCTCCCACAACCTCGCCAAGATCGAGAGCCATCCGGTGGCCGGTCCGGGAGTGGACGCCGTGGCGGGCCCGGGCCCGGGCCCGGGCCCGGGCGCGAGCGTGGAGACGGGGACGGGGCCGGGCGCCGAGACGGGGCCGGGGGAGCGGCGCCGGTTGTGCGTGCACCGCAAGGGCGCCACGCGCGCTTTCCCGCCCGGCCACCCGGACCTGCCCGAGGACCTGCGGGACGTCGGCCAGCCGGTGCTGATCCCCGGCACGATGGGCACCGCCTCGTACGTCCTGGCCGGGGTGCCCGGCGGCGACGCCTTCGCCTCCACCTGCCACGGCGCAGGCCGTGTCCTCAGCCGCCACCAGGCCGCCCGCGAGACCACCGGCGCGCAGGTACGGGACCGACTGGAGGCCGCGGGCATCGCCGTACGGCCCCGCTCGCTGCGCGGCCTGTCCGAGGAGACCCCGGAGGCCTACAAGGACGTCACCGAGGTGGTCGCGGCGAGCGAGGGCGCGGGACTGTGCCGCACGGTGGCGCGGCTGGTGCCGCTGGGGGTGGTGAAGGGCTGAGCGGGACCGGCGGGGAGTGCGGCGGTGGTCCGGGGGAGTGCGGCGGTGGTCCGGGAGGCTCGTCGGACGTCCACCGCGCACAGCCCTCAGACGTCCACCGTCACCGCGCACGACCAGCCGTAGGGCCCCGGCGCGATGTGCAGCCCGTGCCACGACACCCCCTTCGGCGCGGCCCCGGTGATCTCCACGTCGCCCAGCCCGGCCAGCGCCAGCCGGACCTCCAGTCCTTCCTCCGCCTCGTCCGCCTCCAGGTCGACCGGCACCTGCCCGTCCACCTCCAGCCGGAAGACGACCTCGTCCAGCAGGGCCGCGAGGAGGTCGTCGTCGTCGTTCTCCGCCAGCCGGATGTGCTCGACGGACGTGGGCCGCACCGCCGTGACGTCCGCGAAGCACTCCACCATGCCCAGCGCCGCCTCCACCAGGCAGCGCTCGCGGCTCGCGCCCCACGCCTCGATCCGCACGTCGGCCGTGTGCGGCACCGTCCGGTGCCCGCTGCCGCCCTGCCGCCGTTCCTGGATGTCGTCGTCCGTGTCACCGACCATGGCGCTCATCACCCTGCCCTACGGCTCGGCCCCGGCCATCTGTGTCCGGATCCGATCGTCCCTCGGGGAGGGGTGCCGCGTCGAGCCGGGTACGTGTGACGGGAGAACGGCGCGGGCGCCAAGCCGTGCGTGACGCGGCGAACAGGGCGGAATCCGGGACCATGAAGCGGAGAGGTGACGTGCATGAGGTTCGGAGTGTCGACCTTCCTCACCGACGAGGGCATCGCCCCGGCGGTCCTCGGCCCGGCCCTGGAGGAACGCGGACTGGACGCCCTGTTCGTCGCCGAGCACACGCACATCCCGGCCTCCCGTGAGACGCCGTACCCGGGCGGCGGTGAGCTGCCGCGCGTCTACTACCGCAGCCTCGACCCGTTCGTCGCCCTCGCCGCTGCCGCCGCCGTGACCCGCACCCTGCTGCTGGGCACCGGGATCGCCCTGGTCGTGCAGCGCGACCCGATCGTCACGGCGAAGGAGGTCGCCACCCTCGACCTGGTCTCCGGCGGCCGGGCCGTCTTCGGGGTGGGCGCGGGCTGGAACCGCGAGGAGATGCGCAACCACGGCACGGACCCGCGTACCCGGGGCCGCCTGATGGACGAACGCGTCCGCGCCGTCGTCGAGCTGTGGACGCGGGAACAAGCCGAGTTCCACGGCGAGTTCGTCGACTTCGACCCGGTCTACTGCTGGCCGAAACCCGTGCAGCGGCCGCATCCGCCGATCTACGTCGGCGGCGGGGGCGACCACGCCTTCGCCCGGGTCGCCGCCTACGGGGCGGCCTGGATGCCGACGGGCGTGCCGCCGAAGCGGCTGGGTGAGCAGATCGACCGCCTGCGGCAGACCACGGGCACCGACACGCCCGTCGTCGTGTACGGCGCCCCGCGCGACCGTGAATCCCTCGACCTGTACGCCGCGCTCGGCGTCGAACGTGTCCTGCTGCACCTGCCGACCCGCCCCGAGGACGCCACGCTGCAGCGGCTCGACGAGTACGCCGGCCTCGTCGCGGCGTACCGCTGAGAGGGCAGGGAGGAGCCCGCCGTGCCGGACATGGCCGAGGCCGAGGCCCGCCGGCGGTTCGCCGCCGCACGGGTCGCCCGGATGGCGACGGTCGACCCGGAGGGGCGCCCGCACCTGGTGCCGGTGGTCTTCGCCGGGGGTGAGACGGACGGCGGGCACGGTGCCCGTGCCGGGCACCCCGTGGACGTCGTCACCGCCGTCGACCACAAGCCGAAGCGGTCCCGGCGGCTGGCCCGGCTGCGCAACATCGCCGCCCACCCGGCGGTCACCCTGCTCGTCGACCACTACGCCGAGGACTGGGACCGCCTGTGGTGGGTCCGCGCCGACGGCGACGCCCGCGTCCTCCCGCCCGACGCGGCGGACGGACGGACCCGGGCGGAACACGCCGCCGCGCTCGCCCTCCTGCGCGACAAGTACCCCCAGTACCGCGACCGGCTCCCCGACGGGCCGGTGATCGTGGTGAGCGTCCACCGGTGGACGGGCTGGCGGGCCGTGGCCGGGGACGAGCCCGGTAACCTGGCGGGATGACCGGCTCCGCAGACTCCCCGACGTTCACCCTCGCCTACGTCCCGGGGGTGATGCCCGCGAAGTGGGTGGGGATCTGGAACGAGCGCCGGCCCGACGTGCCCCTCACCCTGCTGCAGATCACCGCCGCCGAGGCACCCGACGTGCTCCGCGAGGGCCGCGCGGACGCGGGCCTGGTGCGGCTGCCGGTCGACCGTACGGTGTTCAGCGCGATCCCCCTCTACACCGAGACCACGGTGGTCGTCGTCCCCAAGGACCACCTCGTCACCGCCGCCGACGAGGTCACCCTGGACGACCTCGCCGACGAGGTCGTCTTCCACCCCCTCGACGACGTGCTCGGCTGGGAACAGCCGCCCGGCGAGCCCGGCTTCGAGCGGCCCGCCACCACGCAGGACGCGGTGGAACTGGTCGCGGCCGGCGTCGGCCTGCTCTACGTGCCGCAGTCCCTGGCCCGCCTGCACCACCGCAAGGATGTCACCTACCGCCCCGTCGCCGACGCCCCGCAGTCGAGCGTCGCCCTGTCCTGGCCCGAGGAGGCGACGACCGACCTGGTGGAGGACTTCATCGGCATCGTCCGCGGCCGCACCGTCAACAGCACCCGGGGCCGCCGCCCGGAGCCCGACGCCGACTGGACGCCGGGCAGGGCGGCGACGCGGCAGACCGGCGGCAGGGCCGCGGGGCAGT
This sequence comes from Streptomyces griseosporeus, assembly GCF_014656055.1. Lineage (GTDB taxonomy): Bacteria > Actinomycetota > Actinomycetes > Streptomycetales > Streptomycetaceae > Streptomyces > Streptomyces griseosporeus. The sequence continues at coordinate 982,612 of NZ_BNBR01000002.1, read as the reverse complement.
CGGGCGGCAAGTCCGGTGGGCAGTCGGGCGGCAAGGCGGCGGGCCGGACCGGGGGCAAGGGCCGCGCGGGCACGGCGAAGAGCGGCGGGACGCGCCGCACCGGCCGCCCCCGCCGCCGTTCGTAGAACCGCGTCGGGCCACCCGCGACCGCCGTTCGCAAACCGCACCGGCCACCCGCGGCCGCCGTTCGTAAACCGCCCCCGCCACCCGCGGCCGCCGTTCGCAAACCGCCCCCGCCACCCGCGGCCGCCGTTCGTCAGCCGCCCTGGCCGACCGCGTCCGACCGCGTCCGACCGCATCCGACCGCATCCGACCGCGTCCGACCGAGTCCGCCCCCGGCCGCCGTCAGCGACCTCGGCCCTCGGGCCGCCGTCAGCGGCCTCCGCCCCGCGCCGCCGTCTCATCCCGCAAGACGCTCACCCGCTTTCCGCCACCTCCGGCGGCCCTCACCGCGTCAATGGAGGAGAGACACCGCTCGCAAGGATCACCAGGGGGACGCATGGGGCTGGCCCATCTCGGCATGACGGCCGATCAGGAGCGGCTGTACCGCTACCTGCTGCGCGACACCACCGCCGGGCTCGACCGGGCGCGGGCCGAGCTGGACATGCCGGACGTGGAGCGGGTCGCCGCCGAACTGCGCGCCCTGGGGCTGCTCCACGGCACGTGCACCGCCGTCACGCCCGCCAACGCCGTGGACCTGCTGGTGTGGCGGCGGGTGGACGAGACCCGGCGCCGGCTGACCGAACTCAGCGTCGCCTGGGACGTCCTCGCCGAGCTGACCGAGGAGCACCGCAGCGGACGCAGCGTGCGGCTGGTGGAACACCTGACGGACAGTTCGTCGGTCACCGCGCGCATGCAGTCGCTGCTGGAGCAGGACCCGCGGGAGTTCGTGCACCTGAAGCGGCGGGCCTGCGAGCCCGGCAACAGCTACGACGCCGCCCCGTTCCAGCGCCTGCTGGCCGGCGGCATGCGCAGCCGGACGCTGTTCTCCGCGCACGTGCTGCACGAACCCGGTCAGGCTTCCTACGCGCGGTCCTGGCACGCCCGGGGCGATCTGCACCGGGTCACCCGCGAGCCGTTCCGGCACCTGGCCGTGATCAACCGGACCGTCGCCTTCGTCCAGGCGGACCCGGCCGACCCCTGGGCCGGAGCGCTTCAGATCCGCCAGCCCGGGGTGGTGGCCATGCTGGCGGAGGTCTTCGAGGGCATGTGGGACCGCGCGCAGGAGGTGGAGGACCTGTCGCTGTCGGCCGTGGAACAGCGTGTGCTGGACGCCCTGGCCCGCCATGACACCGACGAGGCCGCCGCCCGGTCGATCAATGTGTCGGTCCGCAAGTTCCGCGCCCACGTGGCGGACCTGATGCGCACGCTCGGCGCCAACAGCCGCTTCCAGGCCGCCCTGCGCGCCAAGGAGCGCGGCTGGCTGTGAGGGCCGGGCCGCCGCCGGTTCACCGCCCGGTGCGGGTCACTTCCCGGCCGTCCGGCCGATCGACTCCACCAGAGGCAGCAGCCGGTGCGGGACGCGCTCGCGCAGAGCCACCTCGGTGCGGGTGCGCACCACACCGGGCAGGCTGATCAGCTTCTGGATCACGTCCTCCAGATGCGCGTTGTCCCGCGCCACGACCCGGGTGAGCAGATCCCCGCCGCCGGTGATCGAGAAGGCCTCCACGATCTCCGGCACGGCGGCCAGCGCGTCGCCCACGTCGTCCAGATGGCCCTGGGTGACCTCGATGTGCACGAACGCCAGCACCGGGTGGCCGAGCGCGGCGGGGGACAGCACCGGGCCGGTGCCGGTGATCACCCCGTCCCGCTCCAGCCGGTCGAGGCGGGCCTGGAGGGTGCCGCGGGCGACGCCGAGGATCCGGGCGTACTCGCGCACGCTCGTGCGCGGCTGCTCCAGCAGCAGCCGCAGGATGCGGGTGTCCAGCTCGTCCACGGCCATCGGCCCGTGCGCCTCCTCCGGCCCGGTGTGATCGTCGTCGACTGTACCAATGGCCCAGCCGGGGGAGGCCTGCCGACTGGTCCGTTGGCCTGCCGGTGGCGGACGCGGTGAGCACTTCGCTGGGCCAATGGACCAGTCATTCGGGTGCGACTTGAGCCAGTGACCCCAAGGGTGCTGTCATATCAGCGTCGATGGCGCTGCGGACCCCGCGGCGCCTTTTTCGTGCGTGTGTCCCGCGCCGTGTGCGCGCGTGTGTCCGAAGGGGGCGGTAGACAGTGCTGAAGAGGATGTTCGTGGCTCCGGACCCGGGGCGGGCGCGGCTGCGCTTCGCCGCGCGGGCCGTCCTCGGCATCGGCCTCGCGGTCGTCGTGTGCGGCCTGGCCGGACATTCCCTGCCGGGCGTCGTCACCGGCGGCCTGGCGGCACTGCTCGCCCTGTTCACCGTCACCGACGCCACCGTCCGCGGGCAGGCCGTCACCACCGCGCTGCTGCCGGTCGTCGGGCTGCCCGTGCTCGCCGCGGCGGCCGAGCTGCACGACGACCCGATGCTGCGCGACCTCACCTTCCTCGCCGTCGTCGGCGCGGGCGTGTACGCGCGCCGCTTCGGCCCGCGCGGCCACAGCCTCGGCGTGTTCGCGTTCATGACCTTCTTCGTCGCGCAGTTCCTGCACGCCACCCCCGGCCGGCTGCCCGAGCTGTCCGCCTCCGTCGTGCTGTCCGTGCTCAGCGCCGTGGCCGTCCGCTTCGGCGTGTGGTGCTACGAGCGCCGGCTGCCCCCGGCCGCGGTGCCCGCCCCGCCCGGCGGTACCGGCCTGAACCGGATCACCACCCGGCAGGCCGTCCAGGCCACCGCGGGCGCGGCCTTCGCCCTCGTCGCGGGCCAGCTGGTCTCCGGGGAGCGCTGGTACTGGGCCGTCGGCGCCACCTGGTGGATCTTCGTCAACACCACCTCGCGCGGCGAGACCCTGGTCCGCGGCTTCCGCCGGGTCCTCGGCACGGTCATCGGGCTCGCCCTCGGCTTCCTGGTCGCCGTCCCGGTGCACGGCGCGCCCCTGCCCACCGCCGTCCTCGTCGCCGTCTGCGTCTTCGGCATCTTCTACACCGCCGCCGTCTCCTACACCTGGATGATGCTCTGCGTCACCCTGCTCGCCGAGTCGCTCTACGGCCTGCTCGGCGTCCTCAGCCCGGGCCTGCTCGCGCTGCGGCTGGCGGAGACCGGCGTGGGCGCGCTCGGCGCGGTCCTCGCGGTGCTGTTCGTACTGCCGGTGACCACCCACGCCGTCACCGACGCCTGGATCCAGCGCGCCCTGCGCTGCGTCCACGCCTGCACGGCGGAGGCCGCCGCCCGCCTCGCGGGCACCCCGGACGCCGACCCGGCGCCCCGCGTGGCCGAACTGGAGCAGCTGCTCGGCCGGGTACGGCTGTCCCTCGCGCCCCTCGTCCACCCGCTGAACCCGATGCGGGGCCGCAAGCGGCGGGCCCGCCGGGTGCTCGCCCTGCTCGACGACTGCGCCCGCGAGATCCGCGGCCTGGTCGCCGTCGCCGCCGACCCCGAGGCCTCCCACGACGCCCGCCTGGCCGCCGCCTGCTGGCGCGTCGAGGCCGCGGTCGAGGCGCTGACCGGCGGCGCCGCCGAGGTCCCGGTCGCCGAACGCCCGCCGGTGACCGAGCCCGCCCTGGCCCATCTGCACGGCATCGAACGCGCCCTCGCGGAACTCGCCGCGCCGCTGCGCGGCCCGTCGGGCTCGCCGCTGGTCGGCGCCTGAGGAGGCGGTAGTACCGCCGCCTGCAACGCCGTACCGGGAGTACCGCCGCCTGCAACGCCGTACCGGTAGCACCGCTGCCCGCAACGCCGTACCGGCGAACGCCGTACCGCCGCCCTGACCAAGCGCCGTAGCCGTCTCGCGGCGCGGCCCCCGGGCGGCCGTACGACATGGCCGGGCTTGGTCTAGACCTCAGCTGATCGGCTGCTACCGTCAGCCCGGGACACTGCGGCGACGAGAGGGGACAGCCGTGGCACACGGCGGCAGGCGGCGGGCGTTCATCGGGTCCTTCACGGCGGCCGGCGGCCCCGGCATCGTCACGGCGGCCGTGGCCCCGGACAGCGGCGCGCTGACCGTCCTCGGCGGCACGAACCGCCTGCCCGACCCCTCCTACCTGGCCCTGTCGGCCGACGGCGGCACCCTCTACGCGGTCAGCGAGACCGCCGAGGGCGCCGTGGCGGCGTTTCGCGTGCACGGCGACAAGCCGGAGTCCCTGGGGCCGCGCGTGCCGGTCGGCGGCGGGCCCACCCACCTCGCCCTGTACGACGGACACCTGCTGACCGCCGACTACGGCTCCGGCAGCGTCACCGCCGTCCCCCTGCGCGCCGACGGCGGCCTCGCGCCCGCCGCGTCCGGCGTGCTGCGGCACACCGGCTCCGGCCCGCACAGCCCCCGCCAGCAGGGGCCGCACGCCCACCAGGTGCAGCCCGACCCGAGCGGCCGATGGGCGGTCAGCGTCGATCTCGGCACCGACTCCGTCCGCGTGTGCACGCTGGACGGCGGCAGCCCCGTCCTGCACCGGGAGACCGCCCTGCGGCCCGGCTCCGGCCCGCGCCACCTGGCCTTCCACCCCTCGGGCGGCTTCGCCTACGTCGTCAACGAACTCACTCCCACGGTGACCGTCTGCCGCTGGGACGCCGCCGACGGCACGCTCAAGCCGCTCACCGAGACCGAGGTGCTGCCCGCCGCCCCGGCCGGCGACGCCTACCCGTCGGGGATCGCCGTCTCGCCCGACGGCCGCTTCGTGTGGACCGCGACCCGCGGCGAGGACGTGCTGTCCGTCTTCGCCGTCGCGGGCGGCGGCGAGGTGCTCCGGCTGGTCGGTACCGTGCCGTGCGGCGGCCACTGGCCCCGCGCGATCACCGTCTCGGACGGCGTGCTGTACGTCGCCAACGAACGCTCCGGCGACGTCACCTGGTTCGCCCTCGACCCCGGCACCGGGCTGCCGCGGCGCGCCGGAGCGATCGACGTGCCGGCCGCGTCCTGCGTGGTCCTCGGCTGACCGGCGAGAAACCCCCAGGACACGCCGAAGGGCCCGCTCCGGTGCACGGAGCGGGCCCTCGCGTCTTGCTGCGTCCTTACGGCGTCCGGGAGGACGCGCCTTCGGCGTCCAGGGTGCCGCCGCTCAGCGGACGGCTCCCTGCGGCTGCTGGGGCGCGATGCCCAGGGCCGTCGTGTACTTGGCGAGGGCGAGCTTGCCGATCGCCGGGTAGGCGCCGAGCGCCTCGGCGAAGGCGCAGCCCGCCTCCTTGGCGGCCTCCTCCACCAGCGACGCGTCGATCTCGGGGCCGATCAGGTACGGCGCCAGCGCCAGCTGCTGCGAACCGGCGGAGCGCAGCTGGTCGGCGACGGAGGCGATCGAGCCCTCCTGGTCGAGCGCGGCGGCCATGACCGGCACGGCGAGGCGCGCGGCGAGCAGCATGCCGGTGATCCCGGCCGCCTGCACGGCCTCCTCGCCGCCCACCGAGGCCAGCACGATGCCGTCGGCGGCGGTGGCCACGGTGAACAGGCGGGCGCGGTCGGCGCGGGCCAGACCGGCCTCCGACAGGCGCACGTGCAGCGCCTCGGCGAGCAGCGGGTGCGGGCCGAGCACGTCGGTCAGCTCGGCCGCGACACGGCTGTCCATGACGGCCTGGCGGATCTGGCGCAGCAGCGCGCCGTCCGGACCGGCCAGCAGCGGCACCACGACGGCGACGGGGCCCTCCGGCTCCTTCACCTCGACCCCGGCGGCCAGCGCCTGCTCGTAGCGGGCGGTGCGCTCGTCGGCGGCGCGCGTCAGCACCGCCGGGAGGGTCGGGAACTCCGTGTCGTCCCCTTCCGCATAGCCGATCCGGGCGTCCAGGCCGGGCAGCTCGGAGCGGGCGATGCTCACGACCTCTTCGGCGAGGCCGCGGACGGCGGCGCTGGGCGTGCCCGGCACCGCGAGGACGAGCGCGGGCGCGCCCTCGGGAGCCGCCAGGGGTTCGGGACGGCGGTGCCGTCCGGGCTGGCGGGGGCGCGGCATTCGTACAGGCAGGCCGGACGCGGGCCCAGTGGGGGAGCTCATGGCGCCGCATGTTACTGGTTTCCTGGGCTCCCCTGTTCGGGGAGGGTGCAGGTGAGCGGTATCCGTCCGGTTTTGTCTGATGAGGTACGTACGGATCAGAAGTGATCAGCCGGTTTACCGGCTGATACGTCCGGTGTGCCGGGCGGCGGGGTGTCCGCCGTCGTGGCCGCCACCTGCAGCATCGTCCCGTCGGCCGGCAGGGCGAGGGTGTCCGTGGCGAGGGCGGCGGCGATACGGGCCGCGCCGTGCAGCGGGTCGCCCTCGGCGGGGACCCGCCGGGCGTGCGGCAGCAGCCGGGCCAGCTCCTGCTCCAGGGGCGCGAGCAGGGATTCGCCCGCGCGGAACAGCCCGCCGGTGAGCGCGACCAGCGGTGCGCCGTCGGGCGGGCAGACGGCGGCGGTGCTCTCCGCCATGTGCCGGGCCGCGTCGGCGAGGATGCCGGCGGCCACCGGATCGGCGTCCGCGGCGGCGCAGGCCGCCACCTGTGGGGCGAAGGAAGCCAGCACGGCGGGCCGGTCCGGCCGCGGGTACAGCAGCCCGGGCAGCCCGGGCACCGGCCCGAACGTCTCCTCGGCGCGGGCCAGCAGCCGCGCCGATCCGCCGGGCCGCCCGTCGTACGCCCGCAGCGCCGCCTCCAGCCCGGCCCGGCCGATCCAGGCGCCGCTGCCGCAGTCGCCCAGCAGATGGCCCCAGCCGTCCGCGCGCCGCCAGCGGGCCAGATCCGTGCCGACGGCGATGAGACCCGTCCCGGCGGCGATCACCGCGCCCGGGCGGGCGCCGAGGGCTCCGGTGTAGGCGGTGACCGCGTCGGCGGCCAGCGCGAGGCGCCGGACGCCGAACGCCCGGTGCAGGGCGCCCGGCAGTTCGGCGCGCAGATCCGCGCCGAGGGTGCTCAGCCCGGCCGCCCCGACGGCGGCCGTCACGGGCTGCCCGAGCCCGCTCTCCTCGGCCAGTGCCCGCACCACCGGTACCAGCAGCTCCATCAGGTGCCCGGCGTCGATGCCCCGCGCCCCGGTCCGGACCGGTTCGGCGACGGCCCGCTGCACGACCACGCCACGCCCCGCCGCACCGAGCGCCACCCGCAGCCCGGAGCCCCCGGAGTCCACCGCGAGGAAGACACCGTCGCCCTCGGCGACGGGCGCATCGGGTACGGCGGTCACGTCACGGGCCGGCATGGGACGGGCCTCCCTGGGGAACGAAGGGGTGCCTCCGTCGGCCACCGGAAGCGCGCCGGCGGCCGCCGCCGGGGCCGTCCTGCGGGCGACGACTGCCGAGCCGACGGAGGAGGCTCTCGACGGGGAGCGGCGCGGCCGCCCCGTCGCCCGGTGTGCCGGGCGTGCGGCCGCGCGCCGAGCGGGGGGTCATGGCAGGCGCCAGTCCACCGGCTGGCCGCCCTGCCGGATCAGCAGGTCGTTGGCGCGGCTGAACGGGCGGGAGCCGAAGAAGCCGCGGTCGGCGGACATGGGGGAGGGGTGCGCGGACTCCACCGACGGCAGGGTGCCGAGCAGCGGGCGGAGGTTGCGCGCGTCCCGGCCCCACAGGATCGACACCAGCGGCTTGCCGCGCGCGGCCAGCGCCCGTATCGCCTGCTCGGTGACCTCCTCCCAGCCCTTGCCGCGGTGGGCGCCCGGCTTGCGCGGGGCCGTGGTGAGGGCCCTGTTCAGCAGCAGCACCCCCTGCCGGGTCCACGGCGTCAGGTCACCGCTGGACGGCTGCGGCACGCCCAGGTCGGCCTGCAGCTCCCGGAAGATGTTGATCAGGCTGCCGGGCAGCGGCCGTACGTCCGGCGCCACCGAGAAGGACAGCCCGACGGCGTGCCCCGGCGTGGGGTAGGGGTCCTGTCCGACGATGAGGACGCGGACCTCGTCGAAGGGCTGCTGGAAGGCCCGCAGCACGTTCGGCCCGGCCGGGAGGTAGGTGCGCCCCGCGGCGATCTCCGCGCGCAGGAAGTCGCCCATCTCGGCGATCCGTCCGGCCACGGGTTCCAGGGCCTTCGCCCAGCCCGGTTCGACGATTTCATGCAACGGTCGTGGTGCCACGGCCGTCACCCTACTGCCGTACACACGGCGGTGATCAACCGGTGGCCAGGGCTACCCGGTAACGCGGTGCGGCTCATCCGACCACCGCCGCGCGCACGCACAGCACATCGGGCAGGTGGGAGGCCAACTGCCGCCAGCTGTCACCGTCGTCGGCCGACGCGTACACCTCGCCGTTGCGGTTGCCGAAGTAGACGCCCGCCGGGCCGTCACCGCTGTCGTCGGTGCACATCGCGTCCCGCAGCACCGTGCCGTAGTGGTCCTCCTGCGGCAGGCCCGCCGTGAGCGGCTCCCATGTCCTGCCCGCGTCCGCCGTGCGGAAGACCCGGCAGCGCCGCCCGGCCGGGACACGGTCGGAGTCGGCGTTGATCGGGAAGACGTACGCCGTCTCCCCGCGGTGCGGATGGGCCGCGACGGCGAAGCCGAACGTGGAGGGCAGGCCCTCGCCGATGTCGGTCCAGTGCGCGCCCGCGTCGTCGCTGCGGTAGACCCCCCAGTGGTTCTGCAGATACAGCCGGTCCGGATCCGCCGCGTCCCGGGCCACCTTGTGCACGCACTGCCCGAACTCCGGGTTCGGGTCGGGCAGGAACACCGCGGAGACACCGGAGTTGGACGGCGCCCAGCTCGCGCCGCCGTCGGTGGTGCGGAACACGCCCGCCGTCGACACCGCCACCGTCACCGACCCGGCGTCCCGCGCGTCGGTGAGGACGGTGTGCAGCCCCTCCCCGCCGCCGCCCGGCACCCACTTCGAGCGCGTCGGGTGCTCCCACAGCGGGCGGACCAGCTCGAAGCTCTCCCCGCGGTCCTCGGAGCGGTACAGCGCGGCCGGTTCCGTGCCCGCGTAGACCACGTCCGGCTCGGCCGCCGCCGGGTGCAGCTGCCACACCCGCTCCAGCGAAGCCCCGGTGTCCGGCGGGAACTTGACCGCCGGCTTGGGCGGCTCGGTCCAGGTGCGGCCCAGGTCGTCGGAGTGGAACACCGACGGCCCCCAGTGCGCGCTGTCCCCGCCGGCCAGCAGCCGCGGACGCTCACCGCGGGTGTCGACGGCGACCGAGTAGACCGCCTGGGCGTTGAAGCAGGGACTCTCGTCGAACTCCCAGGCGCCGCCCCGCCGGCGCCCGATGAACAGGCCTTTGCGGGTACCCACGGCGAGCAGTACCTCGGACATGCCGATCACCTCCGCGACATCCTCGTCCGGACGTCTTTGTCCTGGACACCGGCCAGTGTGCACCCCACCACTGACAGCCACCCCTCGGCCGGGCGTCCGCGCAGGTCAGGGCGGCGATTGTGGCAGACGCCGGCGATCCGCGGAGGTGTTTTGCGGCAATCTGCCCGCCCACCGCGCCGCCGTGCCACGGTCGGTCCGGAGGACTCGTCCTGAGCATCCCGGGCCTGCCGCCCGTATGGGAGGGCACCCGGGATGGTCGCGTGCTCACGAGGAGGCAGCCTTCGATGGCGTTCCGAGGACCGAAGGTGTGGCTGTGGCGCTGGCGGCGCAACCCGCTCCGGCGCCGTGCCGACAGGGTCGAGGCGTGGGTGGTGCTCGCCGCCTGGACGGTCACCGTCCTCGCCGGGGTGCTCGCCGGCCTGGCGACCGCCCGGACCGTCGAGCACGGCCTGGCACGGGAGCGCGCCGAGTGGCGGCCCGCCGCCGCCCGTCTGACCGAGCCCGCGCCCGGCCGGGCGGCCGACCGGCCCGAGGACGCCGGCGAGCGCGTGTGGGCCGAGGTCGCCTGGACCGCCCCGGACGGCTCCGCCCGCTCCGGGCAGGTCCGCGTCAATCCCGGTACGGACGCCGGTACCGCGGTGACCGTCTGGACCGATCACCGCGGCCGTCTGGTGAGCCCGCCCGCCTCCGCCTCCCAGGCCGAACTGCGCTCCACGCTCATCGGCGGCCTCGGCGGCCTCAGCGCCGCGGCCGTCCCGTTCGCCGCGGGCCGCGCCCTGCGCCGGCGCCTGGAGGAGCGGCGCCTGGAGCTGTGGGACCTGGCCTGGGCACGCTTCGACCCCTTGTGGCGGGGGCGAACGGGCTGACTGGTACCGGGCGTTGTCCTGCCCGTACCTCGGCCCTCCTGTCAGCGGCGTGTGACATGATCCGCTCGCGGTTCCCCCGTGCGACCGGTTGCACCCGGGGGACGATCAGTGGGGGGTCACATGATCAAGGGAGGCAATGCCTTCGTCCCGTCCGTGCCGCTGCGGATCGCCGTGCGCGCGGGAGTGGACGCGGCGGCGCTGCTGCTGACGGACGACGGCCGGGTCCGGGGGGACCAGGACGTCGTCTTCCACGGTGCTCCGGAGCATCCGTCCGGTGCCGTACGGCTGTCCGGGCCCGAGGACGGCACCGCCTGGCTCGACGTGGGCCTGACGTCGGTGGAGGAGGACATCGCCCGCGTCCTCGTCGTCGCGGCGACCGAGAGCGGCGCGATGCGCGACGTGGCCGGGCTGTCGGTGGAGGCGTTCGCGCCGGACGGCACATCCGTCGTCCGGTACGACGTGACCGACGCCGGCGGCGAGACGGCCATGGTGCTGGCGGAGCTGTACCGGCGCGCGGGCGGCTGGAAGTTCCGCGCGGTGGGCCAGGGTTACCTGGACGGTCTCGCGGCGCTGGCGGCGGACCACGGGGTGGAGGTGGCGGAGGACGCCATGGAGACGGCGCCGGCAGGTCCCGCTCCGACGCCCACTGTCGTGGTGCCGCAGACCGCGCAGCCCGTGCCGGCCGTCGTGCAGACGCCGCAGCCCCTCCCGGCCGCCGTGCAGATCCGGCAGTCCACGCCTCAGTCCATACCGGCCGCCGCCCACGCCCCGGCAGCCGTGGCGAGCCCCGCCCCGGTGCCGCCGACCACCCCCGAGCCGTTCCCCGCGCACCCGCGACAGTGGACCTTCGGCCCGGTCTTCGAGCCCTGGGCGCGGAGCGGCCGGGACAACGACGTGATCGCCGTCGACGGGCTGCCGCCGGGACCGGTCGTGGTCGAACTCGCCGTGCGGGGCGAGGGATACACCGGTCTGTGGACCCTGGACGGGCGCAACAAGGACAAGGACAACCTCGTCAACAGCACCGAGGACGACTTCCGGGGCCGGCTTCTGACGACGGTGCCCGGCAGCGGGCGCCTGCGCCTGCGGCTGCGGGCGGACGGCCCCTGGCACGCCCGCGTGCTGCCGCTGGCGGAGGCCCGGACGCTGACCGAGGAGTGGCTGGAGGGCAGCGGTCCCGAGGTCCTGCTGCACACGGCGGGCGCGGCCGATCTGTCGATCCACTACCGCGGCGACGACAACCTGATCGTCCACACCTTCGAGTTGGCGGGGTACGAGGACCCGACGACCCTGCCGCGGCAGAACAACGTGGTGAACGAGATCGGCCGGCGCCGGGAGACCGTACCGCTGCCCGAAGGGCCGCTCATCGTGGCGATGGTGAGGTCGGACGGCGCCTGGCGGGCCCGCCTCAAGGATGTGCAGGCCCTCGCCGGGCCGCCCGGGCCGGGGCAGTCCCCGCAGGTCACGTGGGCGGGCGCCGCCGACGGCCCCAGGCAGGCGTCCGGCGTCCGCAAGATGCAGAGCTGGCTGCGCCGGAACCGGTGGTGAGCACGGGCGTCCGCTGAGCCGCGACAGGCCGACCGTGCACGCGTCGGCCCCGCCCGTCACACCCCCAGGCCCGACGGCACCGTCACACCCCGCCCGGCAACCCCCGTCCCACGATCGCGTCCAGGTCCGCGCCGTCCGGCAGCGTGCCGAAGGCGTGCCCCCAGTCGCCGCCCAGCCGGGTCGCGCAGAAGGCGTCGGCGACGGCGGGCGGGGCGTGCCGGACCAGCAGGGAGGCCTGCAGGGTCAGGGCCATCAGCTCGACGAGCCGCCGGGCCCCCGACGGGGAGCCCGTGGACAGCAGCCCCTTCAGCCGGGTCACCGCGGCGTCGAGCCGGGCGTCCGCGCCCCGCGCCAGGGCGAGTTCGCCGAACAGGGCGTCGGCCGCGCCCTGCTCCCGGCCGAGCGCCCGCAGGACGTCGAGGGCGTTGACGTTGCCCGAGCCCTCCCAGATCGACAGCAGCGGCGCCTCGCGGTAGTGCCGGGGCATGCCGGACTCCTCGACGTAGCCGTTGCCGCCCAGGCACTCCAGGGCCTCCGCGGTGAACGCCGGTCCCCGCTTGGTCACCCAGTATTTGCCGACGGCGGTGGCGATCCGCCGGAACGCCCGCTCGCCCTCGTCCCCGCGCACGGCCCGGTCGGCCGCCCCCGCCAGCCGCAGCGTCAGCGTCGTCGCCGCCTCCGACTCCAGCGCGAGATCGGCGAGGACGTTGCGCATCAGCGGCTGGTCGATCAGCCGCGCCCCGAACGCGCTGCGGTGCCGCACATGGTGACCGGCCTCCACCAGCGTCTTGCGCATCAGCGTCGCCGAGGCCATCACGCAGTCCAGGCGCGTGCAGTTGACCATCTCGATGATGGTCTTCACGCCCTGCCCCTCGGGCCCGACCAGCCAGGCGACGGTGCCGTCGAACTCCGGCTCGGAGGAGGCGTTGGACCGGTTGCCGAGCTTGTCCTTCAGCCGCTGGATGCGGAAGGTGTTGCGGGTGCCGTCCGGCAGGATCCGCGGCACCAGGAAGCACGACAGCCCGCCCGGCGCCTGCGCGAGGACCAGGAACAGATCGCACATCGGCGCCGACGTGAACCACTTGTGCCCGCGCAGCGTGTACACGCCCGGCTCGGCGGTCGGCGCGGCCGCCGTGGTGTTGGTCCGCACGTCCGAGCCGCCCTGCTTCTCGGTCATCCCCATGCCCGCGAGCAGCCCGCGCTTCTCGGCCGGCACGCGCAGCCCGGGGTCGTACTCCCGGCTGGTCAGCAGCGGCTCGTACACCTTCGCCAGCTCCGGCTGGCGGCGCAGCGCGGGGACGGCGGCGTACGTCATCGACGTCGGGCAGCCGTGCCCGGCCTCCGTGTGGCCCCACACCAGACCGCCCGCCGTCCGGGCCACGTGGGCGCCCGGCCGGTCGTCGGCCCAGGGCGCCCCGGCCAGCCCCTCGGCCACCGCCACCCGCATCAGCTCGTGCCAGCTCCGATGGAAGTCGACCTCGTCGACGCGGTGGCCGTACCGGTCGTGGGTGCGCAGCTCCGGCTCGTGCCGGTTGGCCAGCTCCCCCCACTCCTGTGCCTCGGCGCTCCCGGCCCGCAGCCCGAGCCGCCGGATGCCGTCCTCGGCCCAGCCCGCGCCCTCCCGGCGCAGCCCCTCCAGCAGGGCCGCATCCTCCGAGGCGTCGTAGGGGGCCAGCGGCGGCGGCTGGTTGGTCACGTCGTGCGTGGCGTACGGCGCGGCGGACGCCTGCGCGGCCGGTTCCAGGATCGAGGTCATGACCCCATGTTGCACTTCTCCTTCGGCCGCAGCAATAGTGCAACAAGAGTGGCGTACGGCGGCCCGCGTACAGTCGGCCCATGCGCGTGAACGTCTCCGGGGATCCTTCCGCCGAGCTGCGGCTGCGCCCGCTGTCGGCCCGGTCGGTCGTGCTGAGCCTGCTCCTCGGCGCGCACCCGCCGGAGCTGCCGGTGCGGGAGCTGACCCGCGCGGTGGAGCCCTTCGGCGTCGGCGGCTCCACCCTGCGCGCGGCGCTCAGCCGGATGACCGCCGCCGGCGACCTGCACCGCACCGGCACCGGCTACCGCATCGGTGACCGGCTGCTCGCCCGCCAGCACCGCCAGGACGACGCCGTCGCCCCGCGCACGCGCGCGTGGGACGGCGACTGGGAGATGGTCGTCGTCACCGCCACCGGCCGCGGACCCGCCGAACGCGCCGACCTGCGCGCCCGGCTGGCCGCCCTGCGGTTGGCGGAACTGCGCGAAGGCGTCTGGCTGCGCCCGGCCAACCTGGACCGCGCGCTCCCCGAGGACGTCACGGCGGTCGCCCAGACCTACACCGCGCGCCCCGACCGGCCCGCCCGCGAACTGGCCGCCGCCCTGTGGGCATTGGACGCCTGGGCGGCCACCGCGCGCGGGCTGCTCGCCCATGTGGCCGCCGCCGGCCGCCCGGCCGACCGGCTCACCGCCTTCGCCGCGGTCGTACGCCATCTGCTCGCCGACCCCGTCCTGCCGCCGCCCCTGCTGCCGGACGACTGGCCGGGCGCCGAGCTGCGCGCCGCCTACGCCGCGTACCAGCGGGAGCTGACCGGGGCCGTACGGCGGCGGCCGTACGAAGAGGCGTGAACACCCCTGCGTACGGCCGCCGTTCAGCGCGTCACGGTCACTTGTAGGTGATGTCGGACGACGAGTACTTGCAGTACGTGCCGTCGGGGCCGCTGCCGTTGGTGGTCGGCTCGGCGCCCGTGTTGTTGCCGATGTACTTCTGGCAGGGGATGATCTTCTTGCTGGTGTCGCCGACGATCGTGATGGCCCTCAGGGTCGCGCTGTCGCCGTAGTTGGTGTTGATGCCGACGAGCTTGCTGCCCTTGTAGGTCGCCTCGATCGTGTTGAGGTTGATCGTCCGCTTGTACTGCGTCTTGCAGTTGCCGCAACTGCGCACGAACGTCCCGAAGTTCTTCACGGCGAAGTTGGACACGTTGAGCGTGCCGGCGCCGTTGAACTGGAACACCTTGTCGCTGGCCTCCTTCGCGCCGCCGCCGGAGACCGTGTAGACGTTGGACGAGGAGGAGCCGAGGAAGGTCGCCGCGTCCTCGCCGACGTCCTCCCACCACACGTTCTGCAGCGTGCAGCTGCCCAGGCAGTGGATGCCGTCGGCGGCCGGGGAGCCGATGATGACGTTCTTCAGGACGGCGCCGGGCGCCAGTTCCAGGATCGGTCCCTGGTCCTCGTCCTGGCTGCCGCTGCCCAGGTCGCCGCTGCCGTACAGCCGCTTCATCCCGTAGTCCTTGGTGCCGGACACCGAGATGGTCGAGGAGACGGCCTGGCTGCCGTTGGCGGTGGGCCAGGTGGCGGCGCTCGCGGGCGACAACGCGCCCTCTGTCATGATCATGACAGCCGAGAGTCCGACGGCGGCCAGCGCGCCGGTCAGCGTGCGCCGGCGTCCGTGTGGACGTGGTGCAGAAGTCATGTCCCGATGCCTTCTTCCGGTTGGGGGGTGTGTACGCATTGCGGGTGCGTCCCTTCGCCGCGCGGATACGGCTGTCCACATGCATGGGTTACGTATATGCATGTGAACTTGCGCGGCATTGATGCGCCGCTCTGGGCCTCACGTGGCTCCGGTCGGTCACACTGTTGAACGGACCGTAAGAGGTAAGCGCTTTCTGGTCAACGCCTCGCGCAGAACACATCCGGCCACTGTCGGCCGTCGCGAGAAGGCCGTGGGAGCGCTTCCATGACGGACGTGTCCATGCCACCATGCCACCGGACATCCCCTGCGGTCCGGACGCTCTCCCCCCGCTCTTCCCCCGCATCAGAAGGGACTCGGCCCTTGCCCCCCACCCGCAAACGCCCCCTGCGCACACTGCTGACGGCCCTCGTCGCGGCGCTCGTGCCGCTGCTCGCCACGCTGACGCTCACCGCGCCCCCCGCCGCGGCCCGCACCACCGCGGTGCCCGCCGCCACCCTCACCGAGGTCACCGGCTTCGGCGAGAACCCCAGCAACCTCCAGATGTACGTCTACGTCCCCGCCGGCGTCACCGCGCACCCCGCGGTCGTCGTCGCCGTGCACTACTGCACCGGCTCCGGCCCGGCGATGTACTCCGGCACCGAGTGGGCCTCGCTCGCCGACCGCCACGGCTTCGTCGTGATCTACCCGTCGGTCACCCGCGCCAGCAAGTGCTTCGACGTCTCCTCGCCGCAGGCCCTCAGGCGCGGCGGCGGCAGCGACCCCGTCGGCATCAAGTCGATGGTCGACTGGGTGGTGCGCACCTACTCCGCCGACACCTCCCGCATCTACGCCACGGGCATGTCCTCCGGCGCGATGATGACCAACGTCCTGCTCGGCGACTACCCCGACGTGTTCGCCGCGGGCGCCGCCTTCTCCGGAGTCCCCTTCGGCTGCTTCGCCACCACCGACGGCTCCGAGTGGAACAGCGCCTGCGCCGGCGGCACCGTGATCCGCACCCCGCAGCAGTGGGGCGACCTGGTCCGCGCCGCCTACCCGGGCTACACCGGGCCCCGCCCGCGCATGCAGGTGTGGCACGGCACCGCGGACGACACGCTGCGCTACCCCAACTTCGGGGAAGAGATCAAGCAGTGGACGAACGTGCTCGGCGTGAGCCAGACGCCCGCCGCCACCGACACCCCCCAGTCCGGCTGGACCCGCACCCGCTACGGCGGCACCGGTGACCACGCCCCCGTCGAGGCGATCAGCCTCCAGGGCGTCGGCCACAACCTGTACGCGAGCGGCATGGGCGCCCGCGCCCTCACCTTCTTCGGCCTGGACACCTCCGGCCCGGGACCGCAGCCCCAGCCGTCCGCCTGCCGGGTGAAGGCCACGACCACCGCCTGGAACAACGGCCTGACCGGCTCCGTCACGCTCACCAACACCGGCACCTCGACGCTCACCGGCTGGCGGCTCGGCTTCACCCTGCCGGCCGGCCAGACCATCACCAACGGCTGGGGCGCCTCGTACGCCCCGTCCTCCGGCGCGGTGACGGCCACGAACGCGTCGTACAACGGGACGCTCGCCCCGAACGCCAGTGTCACGTTCGGTTACCAGGCGACCCACACCGGCAACAGCTCCGCCCCGTCCGCCTTCACGCTCAACGGCAGCCCCTGCGCGGTCGGTTGATCCCGGACGTCCGCGGGGGCGGCAGCGGGCGCTGTCACCTCCGCGGACGCGGGTGACCGCGGTGAACCGGGGAACTCGGCAGGTCCAGGAGTCGACACGAGTGGATCTGCTCGGGAGGCGAGTGAGCCATGGCACGGCAGGAAGCGTCGTCCGGACTTCCCCGGCCGCTGCGCGCCCCGGTCTCGTTGCTGGGCAAGGTGCCGGGCGCCGGCACGGTCGGCCGGGCCGCCGGAGGAGCGCTGGACGCGGTCGGGCGCGTGTCCCCCCGTGGCCGCCGGCTGGCGGTGTACACCGGTGCCGGCGTGCTCGGCGTCGCCGGTGTCGTGGAGTGGCCGGTCGCCCTGACCGGGGCGGCGGTGGCCTGGCTGACCCAGGCACGGCAGCGGGAACAGGGCAGCGAAGGGGCGGGCGGTACGGCGGCGGAGGCGGCCGGCGAGGCCGGCGCCGGCGGTGGCGCGCGCCCCGAGTGGCGGCCCCGCGGCCCCGAGGCCAGGAGGACCACGGCCGGGGCGATGAAGTCGGCGGCCGGCGGCGGCATCGAGGCGCGCAGGTCCACGGCGGCCGCGCGCAGGCCGGCGACCGGCGCCACCAGGAGCGCGGCCGGTGACCAGGACCGGCCCGGCACGGGGGACACCTCCCGGGACGAGCGTTCCCCGGGCACGGGTAGGTCCGGCACGGGGGACACCTCCCGGGACGAGCGTCCCTCGGGCACGGGTAAGTCCGGCACGGGCGCGGCCCGCTCCGCCGCGCGGTCGGCCAGGGCCGCCCGGTCCGCCGCCGGTCACGCCGCGGGCAACCCCGCCGGCCGGCTCACGTCACGAGCGGGCCGGGTCCGCATGGCCTCCGGTACGTCCCGTCCGGCCCACGGCCACGACCGCTGAGGGTGGTGCCATGGCTCTGGGAATGGTGAGGGTGTCCTCCGCGGCCGCCGGGCTGATGCTCGCCGGGCCGCGGCTGCTGGTGCGCGGCGCCGCGCCCGCCGTCGGCGCGGCCGCCGGTGCGGTGGCCGGGACGGCCCGGGCCGGCGTCCGCGGCGCGGACACCGCGGTCAGGGTCGGCCGGGTCGCGCGCGCCGCGCTGCCGGGCGCGGGCGGCGACTGGCGCTCGGGCCGGCGTGCGCATCTGGCCCTGCGGGCCGAGGCCCCGGAGCGGGTGCGCCGGGCGGGCGGGACGGAGTCCGCGGCGCGCCGCGTCGCCGACTCCCTGGCCGGCCGGCCCGACGTCGCCTACGCCTACTGGGACCGCGGACTCAAACGCCTGGTGGTGTCCGCGGCCGAGGAGGCCGCCACCGACCGGGTCATGGACCTGGCCACCGACCTCGCCCAGCGGCACGGGCTCGGTTCGACCGACGAGACGGTGGAGGAGTTCGCGCACCCCGGCGATCCGTCCGGCGTGCGCATGGCCGCGCTGGCCCTGGCCGCCGACGCGGTGGGCACCGCCGTGGCGCTGGGCGCGTACGCGCTGCGGATCCCGCCCTCGCCGCGGCTGGTCACCGCGGCCGTGACCCTGCTGCGGGAGAACCCCCGCTTCCGCAGCTGGCTGCGGACCCGGCTCGGCCCCTCGCGCATGGACCTGGTGCTCGCCGCCGCGAACGCCGCCGCCCACGGCGCCGGACAGACACCGCCCGCCCTCCTGCTCGACGGGGTGCTGCGGACGCTCCAGCTGGTGGAGACCCTGGCCCGCGCCGCCGCCTTCGACTACGACCACGACCTGCTCTGCGCGCCCGGCCGCGAGGACGTGGCCCCCGACGCCCGCCCCCGGCCGCCGCTGCGCAGCAGCCCCGCGCAGGAGTACGCCGCCCACGCCGCCACCGGCAGCCTGCTGGGCGCCGCCGCGACCCTGCTCGTCAAGCACAACGCCGCGGAGGCCGCCGAGGCGGTGCTGGCCGGATCGCCGAAGGCCGCCCGCTACGGCCCCGCCGCCTTCAACGCCGTCCTCGGCTGCGCGCTGGCCCGCACCGGCGTCCTCGTGCGCGACACCGACCGCCTGCGCCAGCTGGAGACCGCCGAGACGCTGGTCCTGCACCCCAGCGCGCTGCGCACCCCCGACGCCGGATGCGATCCGTGGGCCGAGGCCGTGCTGGACGCCGCCCGGCGGGCCGGACTGCGCGTCGTGGTCGCCGAACACCCGGACCTGGACGACGTCACCGGCCTCGCCGACCACGTCGTCTCCGCCGACCGGCCGCTCGGCGAGGTCGTCACCGAGCTGCGCGAGCGCGGCGGGGTCGTCACCGTCGCCCGGCCCGGCTCCGCCGACGACAAGGAGGTCCTGGACGGGCTGCTCGCCGGGGACGTGGCGGTGGCGCTCGCCGACCGCAACGCGGCCGTGGTGTGGGGCGCCGACGTGGTCGCCCCGCACGGGCTCCCCGACCTGTGGCGGCTGCTGACGGCCGTGCCGGCCGCCCGGGGCGTGAGCCGCCGCTCGCAGACCCTGGCCCGCTCCGGCGCCGCCCTGTCCGGGCTGCTCGTCGCCGTCGGCGAGGCACGCAAGGGCCGCCGCAGCCCGCTGCCGGGCCTGCGGCACGCCCCCGTCGACATGAGCGCGGTCGCGGCCCTGGTGTCGGGCACACGCGCCGCACTCGGCGTGGCCCTCGCCCGGCCGCCCCACCCGCGGCCCCGGGTGGCCTGGCACGCCCTGCACCCCGACGACGTACGCGAACGGCTCGACCGGCAGGCCGAGGCCCCGCCCTCGCTGCTGGAGCAGACCACCGGCCGGGTGCGGCGGGTCGCCGAGGGCGCGGGCGCCCTGCCGCCGCTGGCCCCCGCCCGCTGGACGGTACGGCTGGCCCGGGCGGTGCGCGGGGAGCTGGACGACCCGCTCACCCCGGTCCTCGCGGTCGGCTCGGCCGCCTCCGCGATCCTCGGCTCCGCCGTCGACGCGCTGCTGGTCGTCGGCGCCCTCGACCTCAACGCCCTGGTCGGCGGCCTCCAGCGGCTGCGCGCCGAGCAGGCGCTGTCCGGGCTGCGCGCCGAGCAGAAGCAGAAGGCGCGGGTCGTCGCCGAGCGCGAGGCGCGGACCGTGGACGCGGCCAGGCTGGCCCCCGGCCATGTCATCGAGCTGAAGGGCGACGACGTCGTCCCCGCCGACGCCCGGCTGCTGTGGGCCGAGGGCCTGGAGGTGGACGAGTCGGCGCTGACCGGCGAGTCGCTGCCGGTGGAGAAGCGCACCGACCCCGCGCCCCGCGCGCCCGTCGCCGAGCGGCACTGCATGGTCTTCGAGGGCACGACCGTGGTCGCCGGGCACGCCCGCGCGGTCGTCGTGGAGACCGGCGAGCGCACCGAGGCGTCCCGGGCGGTCTCCCTCGCCGCCCGCACCCCTCCGGCCGCCGGTGTCCAGGCCCGGCTGCAGGAACTGACGTCCAAGGCGCTGCCGTGGACGCTGGCCGGCGGTGCCACGGTGACCGGGCTCGCGCTGCTGCGCGGCACCCCGATCCGCGAGGCGGTCAGCGGCGGTGTCGCGGTGGCCGTGGCGGCCGTGCCCGAGGGGCTGCCGCTGGTGGCCACGGTCGCGCAGCTCGCCGCCGCCCGCCGGCTGAGCAGCCGGGGCGTCCTGGTGCGGGCCCCGCGCACGCTGGAGGCGCTGGGCCGCATGGACACCGTCTGCTTCGACAAGACGGGCACCCTCACCGAGAACCGGCTGCGGCTGGTGCGCACCACGGACGCGGAGGGC
Organism: Streptomyces griseosporeus; assembly: GCF_014656055.1. Classification (GTDB taxonomy): domain Bacteria; phylum Actinomycetota; class Actinomycetes; order Streptomycetales; family Streptomycetaceae; genus Streptomyces; species Streptomyces griseosporeus. The sequence goes on along the minus strand of NZ_BNBR01000002.1, from coordinate 962,187 downwards.
GCCGAGGGCGACGCGAGCGTGCTGACGACGGCGGCGCGCGCCTGCCCCCGGCTGAACGGCGACGGCGACCGGCCGACGCACGCCACCGACGAGGCGATCCTGGCCGCCGCCGAACCCGACCCGGCGTGGGAGCAGAGCGAGGGCCGCCCGTTCGAGGCGGGCCGCGGCTATGCCGCCGCCGTCGGCCGCGACGGGGACGGCGCGCGCCTGCTGGTGGTCAAGGGCGCCCCGGAGACCGTCCTGCCCGCCTGCGCGGGGCCGGCCGACGCAGCCGACGACACCGCGCACGCCCTGGCCCGGGACGGGCTGCGGGTGCTGGCCGTCGCCGGGCGGCGGCTGCGGGAGGACGAGAGCGACGCCGACGCCCTCGAAGAGCCGCTCAACGGGCTGGAGTTCACCGGTCTGGTGGCGCTGGCCGACGTGCCCCGCGAGACCTCCACCGCGCTGGTGCACGGGCTGCGCGAGGCGGGCGTACGGCCCGTCATGCTGACCGGCGACCATCCGCAGACCGCCCGCGCGATCGCCGTCCAGCTGGGCTGGCCCGAGGACACCGGCGTGGTCACCGGCGACGAACTCGCCGCCGTCGACCGGGCCGAGCGGGCCCGCATCCTGCGGGACGCCGGGGTCGTCGCCCGGGTCGCGCCCGAGCAGAAGCTCCAGGTCGTCGAGGCGCTGCGGGACGCGGGCCGGGTCGTCGGCATGGTCGGCGACGGCGCCAACGACGCCGCGGCCATCCGCGCCGCCGACATCGGCGTCGGCATCAACGCCCGCGGCTCGGCCGCCGCCCGCAACGCCGCCGACCTGGTGCTCACCGACGACCTGGGCGCCCTGGTGGAGGCGGTCGGCGAGGGCCGCGCCCTGTGGCACAGCGTCGCCGACGCCATCGCCATCCTGATCGGCGGCAACGCGGGCGAGGTCGGCTTCGGCGTGATCGGCACGCTCCTCGGCGGCGCGGCACCGCTCGCGACCCGTCAGATGCTGCTGGTCAACCTCTTCACCGACCTGTTCCCGGCGATGGCCGTCGCCGTCACCCCGCAGCGGGACCCGGCCGACACGCACGGCGAGGCGCCGCTCGGCACCTCCCTGCTCGGCGCGCCGCTGATGGAACAGATCCGGCACCGGGCCCTGACCACCTGCCTGGGCGCGGTGACCGCCTGGCTGTTCGGCCGCTTCACCCCGGGCACCCGGCGGCGCTCCACCACCATGGCGCTGTGCGCGGTGGTCGGCACCCAGCTCGCCCAGACCCTCGCCGACCGGCGCGGCAGCCCCCTGGTGCGGGCCACCGTCGTCGGCTCGGCGGCCGCCCTGGTGCTGCTGGTCCAGACGCCCGGCGCCAGCCACTTCTTCGGCTGCACCCCGCTGGGCCCGCTCGCCTGGGCGGGCGTCGCCCTGGCGATCGCCCTCGCGGTGACCGGCCAGCGGGCGCTGCCCCAACTGGAGCGCACGGTCCTGCGCCTGGGCCGGGCGGCGGCAGCGGCCCGGTGAGGACGCCACCGGCCGGGTCGAGGTCCGCCGTCGGATCGGCCCGGCTCCGGGCCAGGGCGCCTTCGTGGGGCCGGCGAGCCACGCGGCTCCGGGCTGATCGGGAGGGCGGGACCTGACCGGAGAAGCCGTCCCGCACGATCTCCGGCGCGAACTGGGTGCGCGCCGTCGCCAGTTCGCCGGCGACGACTGCTGATCACGCGGGCCGGACCCGGATCAAGCCCTTTGCTCAGGCGCCGCGCCGCTGCCGGGCCGGTGCGGCGCGGTGGTACTGGTCGGGCACGCGGACCGTTCCGCCGAGCCGGTCGGCGGCCTGCCGCGCCCAGGACGGGTTGCGCAGCAGTTCGCGGCCGAGGAGGACAGCGTCGGCCTCGTCGTTGGCGAGGATCTTGGCGGCCTGCTCGGGCTCGGTGATCAGGCCGACCGCGGCGACGGCCAGCGGGGTCTCGGCCTTGACGCGGGCGGCGTAGGGCACCTGGTAGCCGGGGCGGACGGGGATGTGCACGCCGGAGGCGTTGCCGCCGGTGGAGACGTCCAGCAGGTCGACGCCGTGGGCGTGCAGCTCGCGGGCGAAGCGCACGGTGTCGTCCGCGGTCCAGCCGCCCTCCGGCAGCCAGTCGGTCGCCGAGACGCGGAAGAACAGCGGCTTGCCCTCGGGCCACACCGCGCGGACGGCGTCGACGACCTCCAGGGCGAACCGGGTGCGGTTCTCGTAAGAGCCGCCGTAGGCGTCGGTGCGGTGGTTGGTGTGCGGGGAGAGGAACTCGTTGATGAGGTAGCCGTGGGCGCCGTGGATCTCCACCGCCTCGAACCCGGCGGCCAGCGCCCGGCGGGCCGCGTCGGCGAACTGGCCGACGACCTCCTGGATCTGGTCGACCGTCAGCTCGGCCGGCACCGGGTGGTGCTCGTCGAAGGGGACCGGGCTCGGCGCCAGCGGCTGCCAGCCGTGCGCGTCGGGTCCGACGGGCGCGCCGCCCTTCCAGGGGCGGTCGGTGGAGGCCTTGCGCCCGCCGTGGCCGAGCTGGATCGCGGGGATGGTGCCCTGTGCGGTGAGGAAACGGGTGATGCGGCGGAAGGCCTCCGTCTGTGTGTCGTTCCACAGCCCCAGGTCGTAGGGGGAGATCCGGCCCTCCGGCGAGACGGCCGTGGCCTCGACGATGATCAGCCCGGTGCCGCCGGCCGCGCGGGCCGCGTAGTGCGCGAAGTGCCAGTCGTGCGGCGCGCCGGCCTCGGGGCCGTCGGGCGCGGCGGAGTACTGGCACATCGGCGGCATCCACACGCGGTTGGGGATGGTCACGTCGCGCAGGGTGAAGGGCTCGAAGAGCGCGCTCACGGCGGACTCCGTTCGTCGGGGACCGAGGTTTCGACTCGTACGATAGCCATCGTAGTACGGTGGATGTCAAACTACGACAGCCTTCGTACAATGAGGGCATCCGACGAAGGGGAGCCGTGCCGTGACCACCACCGCCACCGGCAGCCGCGTCCTCCCGCACCCGGCACGCGAGGAGATCCGGCTGGAAGCGGTGCTGCACGCGCTGTCCGACCCGATGCGGCTGCGCATCGTGCGCGACCTGGCCCGGGACGAGGACGAACTGTCCTGTTCGTACTTCGACCTGCCGGTCACCAAGTCGACCACCACCCACCACTTCCGCGTGCTGCGCGAGGCCGGCGTCATCCGGCAGGTCTACCGCGGTACGGCGAAGATGAACGGCCTGCGCCGGGACGACCTGGACGCCCTCTTCCCGGGCCTGCTCGACGCCCTGCTGGACGCCGCCGGCCGTCAGGCCGCCCGCCTCGGGACGGCCGGGGACGCCTGACCGGTCACCCTTCCCGCCGCGACCCCGACCGGGCCGCCGTCAGCAGCGACTCCCAGTCCGGCAGCTTGACCACGCCGCGCCCCAGCGACGCCCCGAGCTCCGCCTCGGCCCGCTCGATGGCGAGCCACCCGCCCCACTCCACCGGCTCGATCCCCTCCGAACGCAGCACCTCGGCGGGATCGCCGGGCAGTTCCCGGCGTACGAGCGCGGGCGCGTCCGCCAGCAGCGAGGCGACCGTCTCCTTCGCGCAGGGCCGGTTGGTGCCGATGACGCCCGTCGGGCCGCGCTTGATCCAGCCCGCCACGTACTGGCCCGGCACCACGGCCCCGTCGCGGACCACCCGGCCGGCCAGATGCGGCACCGTGCCGCGCCCGGCGTCGAACGGCAGCCCCTCCAGCGGCACTCCGCGGTAGCCGACCGACCGCAGCACGAGCTGTGCCTCGATGTCCTCGAACCGGCCGGTCCCGGTCACCCCGCCGCGCCCGTCCGGTGCCGTCCGCTCGAACCGCACCGCGCCGGCCCGGCCCTCACGCGCGAGGACGGCGACGGGCCGCAGGAAGAACCGCAGCCGGATCCGCCGGGCGGCACCCCGGGCCGGCCGTGCGGCCCACGCCCGCAGCACCTCCACGTTCCGGCGCTGCACGGCCGGCAGCGCGGTGGGGTCGGCGTACTGCGGATCCAGGGCCAGCTCCTCCGGGTCCACCATCACCTCGGCGTCCGGCAGCTCGCCCAGCTCGCGCAGCTCCTTGGTGGTGAAGCGGGCCTGGGAGGGGCCGCGCCGGCCCACCATGTGCACGTCCGTCACCCGGCTGGCGGCCAGCGCGGCGAGCGCGGCCTGCGGCATGTCGGTGGGGCTCAGCTCGGCCGCGCCCCGCGCCAGGATCCGCGTGACGTCGACCGCGACATTGCCGACGCCGATCACCACCGCGGCCCGCGCCCCGGGCACGAAATCTCCGGGCCCGGCATCGGGGTGGGCGCTGTACCAGGAGACGAAACGGGTCGCCGACCAGCTGCCGGGCAGGTCCTCGCCGGGGATGCCCAGCCGCCGGTCGGTCGCGGCGCCCACGCAGTAGACCACCGCGTGGTACAGCTCCGCGAGCCGCGCCGCCGGCACGCCCCCGGCGCCGACCTGCACGCCGCCGAGGAAGCGGACCCGCGGCTCCTGGAGGACCGTACGCAGCGTGTTCTGCAGGGACTTGATCTTCTCGTGGTCCGGGGCGACGCCGTACCGCACCAGGCCGTAAGGGCAGGGCAGCCGGTCCAGGACGTCGACGAGGACCTCGGCGTCCTGCTGGAGGAGGCCCTGGGCGGTGTAGACCCCGCTGGGCCCGGAACCCACGACGGCGACACGCAGCACGGCGGAACTCCCTAGGCTTCGCCTCCAGCATCGCACTCCGGGCGCGCTGCGCTGACAGGGTGCCGGACGGGACGGGTCCGTGCGTGTCCGTTCGTATGGAATGTGATCATGCGGTTACGTTGCGTGTGTGCTAGAAGCATCCTTTCTTAATCTTTCTGATCGGTCCGGGACGGACGGCGCCGTGTCCGTGTGGCCCGCGTGGGAAGTGAAGGAGGAGGGCGGCGCCACCTCGTGGTTCCAGGTGCGCCTGGCGTTCCCCGACGGTGCCCGGGTCGACGCCCTGGCGGTGGTGTCCGGCGGCTGCGTCCGGCTGGAGGACGTGCGTGCCCAGCCGCCGCTGTCGCTGGCCGACCTGACGGTGCTCGCGGACTGGATCGAGGAGCCGCTCTTCGAGGCGTGCGGCGTGCCGCCGGCGGGAGGGAAAGGGGCCGCCCCGTCCGGCGAGGACGCCCCGCCCGGCGAGGACGCCCTGCCCGGCGAGGACGCCCTGCCCGGCGAGGAGTTCACGAGCGGCGAGGGGGCCGCGGGCGACGCAAAGCCCCGGGGCGGCGAAGAGCCCAGGGGTGGCGAAGAGCCCTGGGGCGGCGGCACGGCGCTGCTCGGCGCCACGGTGTCGTCCGGTCCGTCCGTCGTGCCGTGGAGCGGTACGGGCGAGGAAGAGGAAGACGACGACGGGTACGACGGGTGCGACGAGACGCCGGACGAAGCGGGTGCCGGCGCCCGGCGGGCCCGGCCCGCCTGGCCGCGCGGCATCGAAGGACGTTGGCTGATCGCCCAGGAGTACCGGGCGGCCCAGGAGGAGGGCGTCGACCCGGTCCTGGCCGTGATGTGCGCGACCGGCCACAGCCGCCGCAAGTCCCTGCGGCTGATCGCCCAGGCCCGGGACGCGGGCTACCTGACGCCCCGCCACACTCGGCGCTGAACCGGGCGCGGCGGCGTCACCTCATCCGCCGCATCCGGGTGATCTCGCTGGTCTGCTGGGCGATCACGTCGTCAGCCATCTCCTCGACGACGACGCTGTTGCCCTGCGCCTTCACGTCGGTGGCCATGGTGATCGCCCCCTCGTGGTGGGTGATCATCAGGGTGAGGAACAGGTCGTCGAAGGCGGCGCCCTTGGCCTCGCGCAGCCGCGCCAGCTGGGCCTCGGTGGCCATGCCGGGCATGGTGCGGTGGTCGTGGCCCTCGGCGGTCGGGCTCTTGCCGATCGTCTTCAGCCAGCTGGTCATCGCGTAGATCTCCGGGCCCTGGGCCGCGGAGATGCGTTCCGCGAGCCGCCGGACGGCCTCCGAACCGGCTTGCTCGGGGGCGAGCCGGGTCATCTCCAGTGCCTGCTCGTGGTGCGCGATCATCATGCGCGCGTACGCCACGTCCGCGCCGTTGGGGGTGTCGTCCTCCGCGCGCTGCTCGGCGGCGTCCTGCGCGGACAGCGTCCTGTTCGGCTCGCCGGGGTTGCCGGGGACGAGCACCGAAGGCCCGCCGGAGGGTGACGCGTCGGTGTGCGGGCCGGAGTCGCAGCCGGCCAGGGCGAGCGCGGTGAGCAGCAACACGGCGACTGCGGGCGGTGCTTGGGACACGCGGCGGAAAAGCACGGTTCCCTCCTGACGCCTGAACGGCGAACGCATTGCACTGTTTTGGTATGTGCATGATAAGGGCGATACTGCAGGGGTCCGTGCACCGTTCCACCGCGAACGGCACAAGGGAGGAAGACAGTGACCCTGTTGAACGGCCCCCGAACACGGCGCAGACGCCTGGGAGTCGCGGCCGCAGCCGGCGGACTCCTGACCGCTCTGCTGACGGCCTGGCCCGCGACGGCGATCCCCGACCCCGGAGACGCGCCGCCCGCCCGCACACAGGTCTCCGACCGCACCGAGGCCCAGGTGCGCGCCGCCATCGCCGACGGCGAGATCCCCGCCCAGGATCAGATCGTCCACTCGGCCAACCTCACGCCCCTCGGCAACATCCCCAAGGACGCCCTGCCCGGCACCAACTCGGACCTGGCCTTCCAGGGCCGGTACGCCTACGCCGGCAACTACGACGGCTTCCGCGTCTTCGACATCAGCGACCCGAAGTCCCCGAAGACGGTGGCCCAGGTGCTCTGCCCGGGCTCGCAGAACGACGTCTCCGTCTCCGGCGACCTGCTGTTCCTGTCCACCGACTCCTCGCGCAGCGACGCCAGTTGCAACAGCACCACCCAGCCCGCCACGGAGAAGTCCTCCTGGGAGGGCATGAAGGTCTTCGACATCAGCGACAAGGCCAACCCCCGGTACGTCGCCGCCGTCGAGACCGCCTGCGGCTCGCACACCCACACGCTGGTGCCCAAGCGCGACAACGTCTACATCTACGTCTCCTCCTACTCGCCGAACGCCGCCTACCCCGACTGCCAGCCGCCGCACGACGGCATCTCGGTCATCAAGGTGCCGCGCAAGGCGCCCGAGAAGGCGGCCGTGGTGGGCTTCCCGGTGCTCTTCCCCGGGGACGGCCCCGACGGCGGCGGCAACCCCGGCGCGCCCACCAACCCGGGCGTCTCCAAGACCACCGGCTGCCACGACCTGACCGTCCTGCCGAGCGAGGACCTGGCCGCCGGTGCCTGCATGGGTGACGGCATCCTGTTCTCGATCAAGGACCCCGAGCACCCCAAGGTGATCGACCAGGTCCAGGACAACGTCAACTTCGCCTTCTGGCACTCGGCGACCTTCAACCGCAACGCGAAGAAGGTCGTGTTCACCGACGAGCTGGGCGGCGGCGTCGGCGCCACCTGCAACGCGGCGACCGGCCCGGACAAGGGCGCCGACGGCATCTACGACATCGTCGGCCGGGGCGAGCACCGCAAGCTCGTCTTCCGCGGCTACTACAAGATCCCGCGCCACCAGGCCGACACCGAGAACTGCGTCGCCCACAACGGCTCGCTGATCCCGGTCGCCGGCCGCGACATCATGGTCCAGGCCTGGTACCAGGGCGGTGTCTCCGTCTGGGAGTTCACCGACTCCGCGCACCCGAAGGAGATCGCCTACTTCGAGCGCGGCCCGCTGACCACCGACAAGCTCACCGTGGGCGGCTCCTGGTCGGCGTACTGGTACAACGGCTACATCTACTCCAACGACATCGCCAAGGGCCTCGACGTCCTGAAGCTCACCGACCGGCGCACGGACCCGGCACGGCGGATCCATCTGCGCGAGCTCAACGTCCAGACGCAGCCGGACTACTTCGACTGACCGGGACTACTTCGACTGATCGCCGGCCTCACGGTCGGTCGCGAAGAACCGTGACAGATCCGTCTCGCACGCCCCGCCGGAGGCCGCCGCGGTCTCCGGCGGGAGCCCCTGCTCCCAGTCCAGCCGGTAGCGGCCGAACAGCTCGGCCCGCATCGTGGCGAACGGCATCGGCACGTTCGGCAGCACCATCGCGAAGACGGCGCCCATCAGCAGCGACCTGAGCATCGGATAGTCGGCGTCGACATCGCCGGAGCCGTGCCGGGCGACGGTGTCCCGCAACAGCTCCGCGAGCCGCTTCTGCTCCGGGCACTGCACGAAACCCTCCGCCTGCAGCAGCCCCGCCATGTGCTGGCGCATCAGCACGGTGCGGTCGCGGGCGAGCCCCAGGATCGCGTCGATGGCCCGCGCCATGCGCTCCCGCCCGTCCTCGGTGCGCGGCTCGCGCTCCAGCGCCTCCTCCAGCGTGCGGTGCATCAGCCGGTGCACGGCCGACTGCACGAGCTGGCGCTTGCCCGGGAAGTAGTACGACACCAGGCCGCGGGCCGAGCCCGCCCGGTCGGCGATGTCGCTGAGCGTCGTGGCCTCGTAGCCACGCTCGTTGACCAGCTCGACCGCCGCCTGCAGCAGCCGTTCCCGGGAACGCCGCCGCAATTCTTCATTGACCGAGGCGCTGCGCGGGGACATCCTGTAACTCCTGCGTTGACTGGCTGCCAGCCAACTATACTCAGCGCATGACGGCCGACCCGTTCACGGGCCGGTCGTGCCGTCCGTCTCGGGCGACGCGGGGGATCGTCCGAGACGGACTTCTCTTCCCCCGATGGTCGCCTGAGGCGACGAGGGGGCAGGTCGCGGGCTCTGTTTCAGCCGACGAGTTCCAGCACCGGCCGCAGGCCGTCCGGGCGCTCGCTCACCGGCAGGTGGTCCACGAAGTACACCCCGCAGCCCAGGGCCGCCGCGCCGCCGTCCGCGCGCGGCTCGTCGCCGACCATGAGCGTGTCCTGCGGAGCGCTGCCGAGGGCCACGCAGGCCGTCTCGAACAGCCGCGGGTGCGGCTTCTGCACGCCGTGCTCGTAGGAGAGCACGTACGTGTCCACGTACGCGTCGAGGCCGTGCTCCCGGAAGACGGGCCGCAGGTCCCAGCCGATGTTGCTCACCACGCCGATGGCGATCCCGCGCTCGCGCAGCGCGGCCAGCACCTCGGCCGCGTCCGGGTACGGCGCCCAGGCGGCCGGGGTGCGGTGCCGGTCGTACAGCGCGTCGTGCAGGGCCGGGTCGGGCAGCTCCACCTGGCGGGAGAGCCCGGTGTAGGCGGCCCGGTGCAGCTCGGCACTGCGGTCCCGGCTCCGCCAGACCTCCGCCAGCTCGTCCGGGACCCGCCGCGGATGCGGGCCTCCGGGCAGTGCCCCCGCGGCCTCCAGCGCCCGCGCCGCCGCTGTCAGTTCCGGCTCGGGCAGCGCGAGCGAGGCCTCGGCGAGGACGGCGCGCAGCCAGCTCTCGGTGGACTCGATACGGAAGAGGGTCCCTGAGAAATCGAACAGTACGGCGGTCATGGCGTGATCCTAGGGCGAGTCTGACGAGAGGCCCCAGGGGGTGATCGTCCGCCGTCGGCGGTGTGCTTCGATGCGGAGGTGAACGCGCAGACACACGAGGCAGGGGCGGACCGGCCGGCCCCGCGCATACGGCCCCGTACCGACGGCGACATCGCGGCCTGCGTGCGCGTGCTCGCGGACGTCCATCGCGCCGACGGTTACCCGGTGAACTGGCCCGAGCGTCCCGGGGACTGGCTCCGCGGGGCGTCCCTGCTGGGCGGCTGGGTCGCCGAACTCGGCGGCCGTCCTGCCGGCCACGTCGGCCTGTCCCGACCCGGCGACGGGGATCTCGCCCCCGGCCTGTGGAGCGAGCACACCAAGGCGAGCCCCGACCGCACTGCCGTGGTCGGCCGGCTGTTCGTCGCCCCGCACGCCCGGGGACACGGCCTCGGCGCCGCGCTGCTCGGACGGGCCGGCGAGGAGGCGCGCCGGATCGGCCTGCACCCGGTCCTCGACGTCGTGGCGTCGGACACCGCCGCGGCCGCTCTCTACGAGCGCCTGGGCTGGCGGCGGCTCGCCACCGTCGAGCAGCGCTGGAGCCCGGCCCAGGTCGTGTCCGTGCACTGCTACGCGGCGCCCGGCTGACCGGCGTACCGGTGGCGGCGCCTCACGGGCTCCAGCGGCGGTGGGCCAGGACGGCCAGCGTGGCCGCCAGCGCGCCCAGCAGCCAGCCGCCCAGGACGTCCGACATCCAGTGCACGCCGAGCCAGACCCGGGTCACGCCGACGCCGACGACCGAGATCACGGCAGCCACCAGAGCCGTACGGCGGACGGCGCGGGGGGCGTCGTAACGGCGCAGCAGCCACAGCAGCAGGCCGCACACGACCGTCGCCGTCAGCGCATGCCCGGAAGGGAAGGCGGCGTAGTGCGCGGAGTCGACCGGGTCGCGCCAGACCGGGCGGGAGCGGCCCACCGCGACCTTGAGCAGCTGCTGGACCAGCGCCGCGAGGACGCATGTCACCGCCAGCCACACCGCCGTCCAGCGGGCCGCGTACCGCCACAGCAGCCATCCCGCCGCGACGGCGGCCAGCAGACGCATCGTCCACGGGTCCCACACCCAGTCGGTCAGGATGCGGCACACATGCGTCAGGCCCGGTTCGTCGACCGCCCAGCGGTGCGTGGTGCGGGCGACGTCCCGGTCCGCGGTGACCAGCGGGTGCCACTTCAGCAGGACCAGCGTGAGCAGGAGAGCCGAGCACAGGCCCAGGACCAGCGCGACGCGCCCGGTGGTGCGGCGGGGCGGTGGGACGACGGGCGGGGAGAGCATGCAGTGATCCTCGCCGACGGACGGGGCGCGAGGCCACCATGCGAGGTGGGGGGCGTCAGCCCAGCGCCCGCAGCGCCGGTACGAACGCCACCAGCAGCGGGACGACCGGCACCAGGGCCGCCGTCGCCGTCAGGCGCAGCCGGCGGCCCGCGGTGAGCCGGTCCGGCGGGGTCAGCAGGCGGTTCACGCGCTGCGGGACGTGCGCCTGCGGTGCCGGACAGGGCCCGAACACGCCCCGGTCCTCGTTGAGTTCGACCAGCGCGAGGGCCGTGGTGAGCCGGCCGAAGCGGCGGGAGGCCATGTCGTCGGCGGCCAGTTCGACCAGCCGGTGCATCTCGTCGCGGAACGCCGCGAACACCGGCACCTGCGGGAAACCGCCCGCCAGCGCGGAGGAACAGTGCAGCAGCCAGTCGTGCCGCGCCCGCGCGTGGCCCTGCTCATGGGCGAGCAGTGCGTCGAGCTGCCGCCCCTTCAGCCGCCGCAGCGCGGCGGTGGTCACGACGAGCCGCGGCGCCGCCCCGGGCAGCCACCAGGCGTCCGGCCGCTCGCCCTCCAGGACGACCAGCCGCCGCCCCGCACCCCGCTCCTCGCCCGGCAACTGCGGCGCCCGCAGCAGCAGTTCTCCCCGCCGCAGCCGGTGCCGGGCCCGCGCCCCCGCCACCTCACGGACCAGCATTGCCGCGCTCCACATCCCGCCGCAGGCGAGCGCCACGGCGGTGGCCGCCGCCCACGGCCCGGCCGCGCCGGGCGCGTACGCCTCCACCACCGCGTGCGGCGCGGGCGCGAAGAGATGCCCGCGCACCGCCTGCCACGCCGCGGCGGCGCTCAGCGTCATCGACAGCGCGCAGCACAGCAGTACGGCCGCCACGACGCACTGCCACACCCACAGCGCGACCACCGGCTCACGGTCCGGCCAGTCGGCCCGGGCCAGCAGCCGGGGAGCCGTGACGGCGGTCAGCGCGCCGAGCAGCAGCAGGACCGCGGGGACCATCATGGGCAGCACCTTATGAGCGGTCGCTTGCTCAGGGGTACGGGTTCCTCCGGCAAAGTGACACAGACCACGGCCCGGGGGTGAGGCGGGGCCGGGCCTCAGAGCGCGAGCAGCATCGCCACCATGCCGATCCCCATCGACAGCCGGCACGCCCGCGCCAGCTCCGGCCGGTCGCCCCACCGCGGCGCCGTCCCGGCCGTGGCGCCGACGGGCACCAGCCGGGCGCCCGACGCCAGCACGTACACGGCGAAGTACAGCAGCAGCGCCCCCGTGAGCAGGGGTATGCCCGCGCCGTCGTGGTGGTGGCCGGGGGAGACGGCCATCACGACCGCCATGTAGACCATGGCCGCGGCGCCCACCAGATGGTGCAGGTGGTGGGCGCCGCTCCGCGCCGCCCACAGCGCACGCACCCCGGCGGCGCCGAAGACGGCCGTATAGGGGATCCACGCCCAGCCGGGCGGGGTGAACACCGCCGAGGGCACCGCCATCGCCGCCATGCCGAAGCCCATCAGCGCCTCGCCGCCCGCGGCCCGGCGCTGCTCCTCCACGCTGCTGCGCATCCGCAGCAGGCAGTAGGCGCCGGTCGCCGCGCACAACGCGACCAGCAGCCACCCGGGCGAAGCCGGTCCGTGCACGCGCACCTCCCCGCTCGACACTCGCTCCCGGCAGAGCGATGCCCGGCCGGTGCGGCGCGTACCCGAGCGCAAAGGTGTACGCGGGGAGCACGCGGCGGAGCGCGGACACCGCCGCGGCCTGACCGCGAGAAATCCTTTACAGGTAAAACACCTGTTAAGCTTGTCCGTATGCACGTCCGCCGACCTCCCCGTCCCCGTCTTCCGCTCGCCGGCGCGCTGCGCCTGGGCCGTCCGCCCGAGATCTGGTTCAAGCCCGCCCTGAGCGTCGTGGCGGCGGTCGCCCCGCCCAACCTGCTCCTGCTCGCCCTCGGCCGGCTGGACCTGGCGATGTACACGATGGCCGGCTCCCTGTGCGCCCTCTACGCCCACAACCGCCCCTACGCCGCACGCGCCCGCACCCTGGCCCGGGTGATCCTCGGCATGGTCGGCGGCCTCGCCGTCGCCCTGGTCACCGCGTCCCTCACCACCAGCGCGGCCGTCCTCGTCACCGTCGGTGCCGCCCTGGCCGCCGTACAGAAGGCCCTGTGCGACGCCGCACGCGTCGGCCCGCCCGGCAACGTGGTCCTCACCTTCATCACCTCCGCCGCCCTCTTCGCCCCGCAGAGCCTCGGCCAGGTCCCCGGTCACCTGGCGATGGCCGTCGCCGCGGGCGCCTGGGCATGGCTCGTCGGCATGGCCCCCGGCCTGCTGCGCCCGCACGGCCCGGAGCGCCGCGCCACCGCCCAGGCGCTGACCGCCGCGGCCGCGCACGCCGCCGCGTCCCGCACCGGCGCGGCCTCCCACGGCACGCGGGCGGCCGCGGCCGCCACGATCCAGGCCGCCTGGCAGACCCTGCTCGCCACCGGCGACCGCTCCGCCCGCACCCGGCGCGCCCTGGAACGCCTCCTCGTCCGCGCCGAGGTCGCCCTCGCCGCGCCCGCCGACACCGACCCCGAGCGGCTCAACGCCTGGGCGCGGGACCTGCGCGGCAACGGCCCTCTCCCGCGCGTGCACGACCTGCCCGGCGAGGCCGACGAACTCCTCGGCGCCGACACCGAGCACGCCGTCCCCGCCCGGCCGCTGCACCGCCGCCTCGCCCCGCTCCGGTCCGTCGCCGCACGCTGCTTCCTCGGCTGCGCCCTGGCCGGCCACGCCTCCCTCGCGCTCGGTGTCGGCCGCCCCTACTGGGCCCTGGTCACCGCCGCCTCCCTCTACCAGGCCAACCTGACCCTCACCTGGAACCGGGCCGTCCAGCGCGTCGTCGGCAACCTCCTCGGCGTCCTCGTCTTCGCCGCGGTCGTCCCGCTCGCCCACCTCCACCAGGCGCTCCTCGTCCTGCTCTGCCTGGCCTTCAACTTCGGGGCCGAGGCGCTGATCGGCCGCAACTACTGGCTCGGCAGCGTCTGCGTCACCCCGATGGCCCTGCTGATCACCGAGTTCGCCCGGTTCCAGGACTCGGGCGAACTGATCACCGAGCGGATCGTCGACACCCTCGTCGGCGCCCTCCTCGGCTTCGCCGCCGCGCTCGCCGTCACCGACCGCCGCGCCGGCGACCGCCTCGAACGCGCCCTCACCGCCGCCGAGCAGGCGCGCGAGCGCACCGCGCGCCTCCTCGCCGCGCCGCACGCCGCACCCACCGCGCTGGAGACCGCCCGGCGCGCCCTCGCCGCCACGCTCGTCGAACTGCGCGCCACGGCCGACGCCGCCGCGGGGGAGTGGTGGCAGCGCGCCCTGCCCCAGGACCGGGTGGTGCTCGCCGAGCAGGCCGGACACCGTACGCTCGCCGCGACGGTACGGCGCCAGGGACTCGTCCTGGACCGGGACGCGGACACGGAAGCGGAGGACGTACGGCCATGACGGCGACCAAGGGACGGGGCGCGACCGGCGACGACACCAGGGGCGACACCGTCGCCGCCGTCGTCCGCCAGTGGCAGGCGGTCCACCCCGACCTCGACACCGGCCCCATGGAGATCATCGGCCGGGTCAACCGCTGCGCCGCCCTGCTCCAGCAGGCCGAGGACGCGCCGCTGCGCCGGGCGGGGCTGAGCCGACCCGAGTTCGACCTGCTCGGCGCGCTGCGCCGCACCGGCCATGAACTCACCCCCGGCGAACTGGCCCGCGAGACCTTCTCCTCCGGGGCCGCCGTCACCAAGCGGGTCAAGCAGCTCACCGAACGCGGCCTGGTCGAGCGCCGCGGCGACACCCGGGACCGCCGCGTCGCCCATCTGCGCCTGACCGACGCGGGCCGCGACCTGGTGGACGCCCTCCTGCCCGAGCAACTCGCCTACGAGACGGCCGTCCTGTCCTCGCTGGACGCCGGCCGGCAAGGCGAACTGGCCGCCCTGCTGGGCGAGTTGCTGGGCCGCCTGGAGGGCAGGCTCGGCGCCCTGCGCGCCTGAGAGGCCCCGTCGCCGTCAGGGGACCCCGAGTTCGAACAGCGCGTACCCGGCGTACGAGCCGGACGCCAGCGCGGCGACCCCGAGCAGCGTCAGCTGGAGCGGCAGGGACAGCCGGCGCAGCGCGGCGGCGAGCGGCACGAACAGCGGGAAGGCGGGCAGCAGATAACGCGAGACGTTGGCGAAGATCTGCTGGCTGCCCAGCACCAGCACCAGCGTCACCACCGTGTACACCACCAGCGCGGCCGGCGGGCGGCGGCGGACCAGCAGCGGCAGCAGGAGCACCGCCAGCAGCACCACCCCGACCCCGATGAGATCGGCGAACGGCCAGGCGGAGAGGTAGTCGGTGTGGCCCACGGGCACATTGGCGAACACGTCGGCCGTGTGCCGGCCGTAGTCGAAGGTGTGCGCCCAGGCGCCGCGCTGGAGCGCGAAGTACCCGCCCCAGTCGCCCATTTCGTGCCCCACCCAGCCCAGATAGCCGAGCAGGCCGAGCGGGGCGACGAGCAGCGCCGTCAGCGGGCGCGCCACACCGTCCTGCCGCCGGTACAGCGCGAGCAGCGCCGCCACGGCGAGCGCGGCGATCAGCGCGACCGCGGTGGGCCGGTTGAGCCCGGCCGTGTAGGTGAGGAGCCCGGCGGTGAGCCAGCGGCGGGTGAGCACCGCATGGCAGGCCCAGGCGGCGAGGGCGACGTACAGGGAGTCGGAGTAGACCGCCCACTCCACGCCGGAACCCGGCCACACCGCCCACAGTCCCGCCGCGGCCAGGCCCGCACGCCCGTCCACGAGCCGTGCGGTGACGGCGTGGATGCCGAGCGCGGCGGCGAAGGAGGCGACGACGGAGACCAGTATCCCGGCGCCGTACAGGCCGAGGCCGGTCACCTCCGACGTCAGCCGCATCGCGGCCGGGTAGAGCGGGAAGAACGCCGCGGAGTTCCCCTCCAGGGTGATCAGGCCGGTGGCGCCGGGGACCGGTTCGAGCGCCGGATGGTAGCCGTGCGCGGCGATCTGCTGGTACCACCAGCCGTCCCAGGTGGCCAGGACGTCCCAGGCGTGGGCGCCGCCGCCGAACCGGGGGTGCCGGGTGCGGAAGTCGCTGGCCGAGTCCAGCAGCCACATGAACACGGCGAACCCGGCGAGCTTCAGGCCGCCGTACACGGCGAGGACGGGGCCGTACCGCCGGACCACGCGGCGCAGCCGCCGGGGGAGGGACGCCCGGCCGGGCCCGGGGCCGGACCTGCGGACCGGCACGACGGTCGTCATGGTCGTCGTCACGCCCGGGTGCCTCCCGCCGCGGCACGGAACACCCAGGCCCGCAGCAGCATGAACCGCAGCAGCGTCGCGGCCAGGTTGGCGGCCACCAGTACGGCGAGTTCCGTGCCCCGCTCGGCCCCGGGCGCCAGGCGGTGCAGGGCGGCGAGCGCACCGCCGGTGAGGGCCAGGCCCAGCACGAACACGGCGAGCCCGCGCAGGTGATGACCCAGCGCGCCGCCCCGGCCGCGCAGACCGAACGTCAGCCGCCGGTTCGCCGCCGTGTTGCCGACCGCGCACACCAGCAGCGCCAGCGCGTTCGCGAGCTGCGCCCCCGCCGCCGGGCGCAGCGCCGCGTACAGCAGCAGATGCCCGAGCGTGCTCACCGCGCCCACCGCGGCGAACCGCCACAGCTGCGCGACCAGCCCGGGCGGCGGAGCGTCCGCGCCCGCCCGCAGTCCGGCCGGCGGCAGGGTGCCGCGGGCCAGCGCGCGGCCGAGCCGGGTGATGCCGCGCAGGTCGGCCAGCGCGGTCGCGCGGAGGTCGACCCGGCTGTCGGGGTCGTCCACCCAGTCGACCGGCACCTCGTGGATGCGCAGCCCGGCCCGCTCGGCGATCACCAGCAGCTCCGTGTCGAAGAACCACTCCGCGTCCCGCACCAGCGGCAGCAGCCGCTCCGCCACCTCCCGGCGCACCGCCTTGAACCCGCACTGCGCGTCGGAGAAGCCCACGGCGAGCGTGGAGCGCAGCAGCGCGTTGTAGCAGCGCGAGACGAACTCCCGCTTCGGGCCGCGCACCACCCGCGCGCCCGGCGCCAGCCGCGTGCCGATGGCGAGGTCGGAGTGTCCGGAGATCAACGGGGCCACGAGCGGCAGCAGCGCGCTCAGTCCGGTCGACAGATCGACATCCACGTACGCCAGCACCGGCGCCGGCGACCGGGACCAGGCGGCCCGCAGCGCCCGGCCCCGGCCCTTCTCCGCCAGCCGCAGCCACCGCACCTCGGGCAGCTCGGCGGCCAGCCGGGCGGCGATGCGCGGGGTCGCGTCGGTGCTGGCGTTGTCGGCGACGGTGATCCGGAACGGGTAGGGGAAGGTGTCGCGCAGGTGTGCGTGGAGCCGCCGCACGCCCGGCTCCAGGTCCCGCTCCTCGTTGAACACGGGCACCACCACGTCCAGGACGGGGGCGGACGGGTCGGCCGGGAGGGCGGGGGAGCGGTCGGGCAGGCGGTCGGGGTCACACACGGTCGCCGGAGCGGCTTTCTGCATGGTTCGTCCTTGTCTGCGCCCTGGTTTCCGGGCATGCCGAAGGCACGTGGGGCACGTGGGGCGCGCGGTGAGCGGAAGAAGCGGTGACGGTGAGGAGAGAGCGGCCGCTACGGCGTCCCGGAACTCTCCGGTGCGTAGGTCTCGGGGAAGGTGGTGGTGCTGGCGCCGTCGGTGAAGGTCGGCGTGGCCGAGCCGGTGGGATCGGCCGTGCCGGTCGGGTCCGCCGTGTCGGACGGATCCGCCGTATCGCTCGGGTCCGCCGTATCGCTCGGACCGAACGTGTCGCTCGGGTCGGCCGTGTCGCTCGGAGGCAGCGAGCCGGTCGGGGACGAGGGCGGCGCGGTCGGGGTCAAGTCCGGTGTCGGGTCCGTCCCCGGGGAGGACGACGGGCTCGACACGGGGCGCGGAAGGGGCGCACCGGGCTCGGTCCGGGTCGGCGTGTCCGGGATCAGGAACAGACCGAGGCTCAGACCGGCGACCGCCAGCACCGAGCCGACGGCCTTCTGCGCCAGCCGCACCCGGCGGCGGGCGCGCACACCGGCCCGCAGCCGGTCCTGGTGCCTCGGCTCGAAGGGGGAGTGCTGCTCGGCGTCGCGCATCATCCGCGCCAGCTGCCGTTCGAAGTGGTCCATGGCTCCTCCTTCACCCCACCGGCTCGATGACATCGGCCAGCAGCTGCCGCAGCCGGGCCACTCCGCGCGCGGCGTGGGACCGGGCCGTGCCCAGCGGGCAGCCCAGCGCCTCCGCCACCTGTCGTTCGGTCAGGTCCTGGTAGTAGCGCAGGACCACGGCGGCCCGCTGCTTCGCCGGCAGCCGGCCGAGCGCGGCCTCCAGGCGGGAGCGTTCCGCCACGGCCGCGGACACGTCCCCCGCGGCCGCCGTCTCGGGGACCTGCTCGACGGGGCGCTCCCCCCACCAGCGCCGCCGGGCCGAGCGCGCCGCCGCGCGGACCAGCACCGTACGGACGTACGCCTCCGGTGCCTCGTCGGCGATCCGCGGCCACACGAACCAGAGCTTGACCAGGGACTCCTGCACCAGGTCCTCCGCCCGGTGCCGGTCGCCGCCGGTGAGCAGCCGCGCGAGGTGCAGCAGCACCGACCAGCGGGCCGCCACGAACTCGTCGAACTCACCGGCCCGAGCTTGATCCATGCGCACTGTCCCTGCTCTCGCCAGTCCCTTACGTGAGGAGAAAGACGTCGGCGGCCCGGGACCTATGCACCCGGATCCTGTGATCCGCGTCACCGAAGCCCGGGCCCGCAGGACGTACAACGAGCCCGGCCGTCTCGGTGCGCACACCGAGACGGCCGGGGAGAAGCGGGGACGGAGCGGTCAGAGGACGTCGTGCACGGTCCGGCGGTAGGTCGAGCGGCGGTCGTCGACGTCCGCCCAGCGGTCGCCGTAGACGGTCCGCGTGACCTGCGGCTCGCGGAGGAAGTCGTGCGGGAAGCCGAGCGGCACCGCGCTCGCCTCGTCGAGGAGCGCCAGCGCGTCCGCGTCGAGCCGGACGTCCACCGCGCCGAGGTTGTCGGCGAGCTGGCTCTCCCTCGTGGCCGCGACGATCGGTACGACGTTCCCGGGCCGGGACAGCAGCCAGGCCAGGGCCACCTGCGCCGGGCTCCAGCCGCCCTGCTCCGCGACCCGGAGCACCGCGTCGACCACGGCCTCCTCGCGCGGGTCGGCGGCCGTGCCCTGCGCGCCCAGCCGGCCGGCCTCGCCGCGCCGGTACTTGCCGGTGAGCTTCCCCGCGGCGAGCGGCGCCCAGGCGAACACCGCGAGGTCGAACGCCCGCGCCTGCGGGAGCAGGTCCCGCTCCGGGGTGCGCTCCAGCAGGTTGTAGCGCAGCTGGGACCCGGCGAACGCGGTCCAGCCCCGCAGCTCGGCAAGGGTGTTGGCCTGCGCGATCTCCCAGGCCGGCCAGTCGGACACGCCGACGTACAGCACCTTTCCGGTCCGTACGAGGTCGTCGAGGGCGCGCATCACCTCCTCGACCGGCGTGAAGTTGTCCCGGGCGTGCACCCACAGCACGTCGAGCCGGTCGGTGCGCAGCCGTGCCAGGCTCGCCTCCACCGACTGCACCAGGTTCTTGCGGTGGTTGCCGGCCGCGTTGACATCGCCGTCCCGCGTGCCGCACGTGTACTTGCTCGCGAGGACGAACTCCTCGCGCCGCCCCCGCAGCACCTCGCCGAGGATGCGCTCGGAGGCGCCGCCCGCGTAGATGTCCGCGGTGTCGATGAAGTTGCCGCCGGCGTCCGCGTAGGCGTCCACGATCCGCGCGCTGGTGTCCTGGTCCGAGCCGTGGCCGCCGTCCGCGCCCATGACCATCGCGCCGAGGCTCAGCTCGCTCACCCGCAGCCCGGTCCTGCCGAACAGTGTGTACCGCACGTCGTCTCCCCCTTCGGGTCGTTCGTGCGGACGACGCTAGGAGCTGAAGCGCACTTCAACGCAAACCCGCGGCGGCCCCACCTCGCCCTCCCGCGGGCCGGCTCACCCTTCCGTGCCCGCCAGGTACACCCCGAACATCGCGCCCTGCGGGTCCCGCAGCACCGCGATCCGCGGGCCGTCCGGCACGGACGTGGGCACCATCAGCACGGTGCCGCCCGCGCCCGCCGCGTCGGCCGCCGCGATGTCCACGTCCTCGACCGCGAAGTACGGCAGCCAGTGCGGCGGCACCTTGGGCGGGAACTTGTCGTCCATCACCACCATGCCGCCGAAGTCCTCACCCTCGATGCCCCACTGCGTGTACCGCTCGGAGGCGTTCACGCTCCAGCCGAACACCCGGGTGTAGAACGCCTCCGCCTGCTTCGGCTCCCGGGTCATCAGCTCCACCCAGCCGAGCGAGCCGGGCGCGTTGAACAGCCCCGCGCCCGGGAAGGTCCGCTCCTGCCACAGCTGGAACACCGCGCCGGTGGGGTCGGTGGCGACGGCGAACCGGCCCACGTCGAAGACGTCCATCGGCCCGAGCAGCACCAAGCCGCCGGCCGCCCGTACCAGCTGTGCGGCGTCGTCGGCGTCCTCCACCGCGAACGACACGTTCCAGGCGACGGGCTGCGTCTCCTGGTACAGCGGCGTCAGCGCGGCGACCGCCGCGTCCCCGAGGTGCGCGACCGTGTAGCCGCCCGCCTCCTGCCGCGGGTCGGTCTCCGGCCGCCAGCCGAACACCGTGGTGTAGAAGCGCTTCGCCGCGTCGAGGTCGCTGGTCCCCAGCTCCGTCCAGCAGGGCCCGCCGGTCACCGGTCGGTCGAGCTTCATGGCGTTCCTTCCGTACGGGGAGCCCCCCGCAGCACGCTAGCCCCGACCGCGAACGCCGACCATCCGAGGCGCCCGCCCGGCTTCGGCACAGGAATTGGCGGGCCCCTGGCAGCGTCCCTAGATCCCCGGCCGGTAGCGCAGCGGATGGTCCGCCGGGATCTCCACCAGGACGATCTGCGTGCCGTCGGGGTCGGCGATCCACATCTCCACCAGGCCCCACGGCTCCCGCACCGGCGGCCGGACGATGGGGACCCCCTGGGCGCGCAGCTCCCGCTCGGCCGCCGCCGCGTCCGCCACCTGGAGCCACAGCCGCACGGCCGGGGAGGGCGGGGTGTCGGAGCGGCCCGACAGCTCCAGGAAGCCGCCGCCGAGGAAGTAGACCGTGCCGCGCTCGGGACCCGTCCCGAACTCGCGGTACACGGCGAGGCCCAGTTGCTCGCCGTAGAAGACGCGGGAGCGCTCGGGGTCGGTGGGGCGCAGAAGTGTCCGGCTGCTGAGAACATGCACCATACAAACGGATCCTAGTGGCAGGGTTACCCTCGTCCGGGTCCGAGCCGCGCCGCCGGGCGCGCCTGAGCAAGGGAGCAGCAGCCCATGGAATCCCCCGCGTCCTCCGAGTCCTCCGCACTGGTCTTCCGCGACGCCACCGACGCCGACGTGGACGCGCTGGTCGTCCTCGTCGAGTCGGCGTACCGGGGCGACGCCAGCCGGGCCGGGTGGACCACCGAGGCGGACATCCTGGACGGGCAGCGCACCGACCCGGAGGGTGTCCTGGAGGTCATCAAGTCGCCGGACAGCCGGCTGCTCACCGTGGAGCGGGACGGCGAGATCGTCGCCTGCTGCCAGCTCGAACACCGCGGTGACTACGCCTACTTCGGCATGTTCGCGGTCCGGCCGTCCCTGCAGGGCGCCGGCCTCGGCAAGGTGATCATCGCCGAGGCGGAGCGGCAGGCCCGGGAGACCTGGGGCGTGCGCGAGATGCACATGACCGTGATCTCGGTGCGCGAGGACCTCATCGCCTGGTACGAGCGGCGCGGCTATCGCCGTACGGGCCGGACGAGCCCGTTCCCGTACGGCGACGAGCGCTTCGGCGTCCCGCGCCGGGACGACCTCCGCTTCGAGCTGCTGGTCAAGCCGCTCGTCTGACCTTCACGCGGTGATGACCTTCACGCGGTGATGACCTTCACGCGGTGAACCGGCCCGTGCGCTTGATGTCCGGGTAGTCGGTGGTCGCGCCGTCCAGCTCCAGCGCCCGCACCAGCCGCAGGTCCTGCTGGGTGTTGACCACCCAGGCGCACACCCGCAGCCCCGCCTTGCGGGCCCGCTCCACCACCTCCAGCGTCAGCCGCTGAATGTCCAGGCAGACGGTCGCGGCGCCTACCGCGACCGCGCGCTCCACCACCTCGGGGCCGTAGTGCTCCGCGACCAGGGCCGTGCGCACGCCCGGCACCAGCCGGGCGACCTCCGCGATCGCCTCGTCGTGGAAGGACAGCACCTCCACGCGGTCGGTCACGCCCCGGTCGGTCAGGACGCCGGCCAGGGAGCGGGCCGCCCGCACGTCCTTGATCTCGGCCTGGAGCGGGGCCCGCACCGCGTCCAGGACCTCCTCGAAGACCGGGATCCGCTCCCCGTTCCCCGCGTCCAGTTCGCGCAGCTCCTCCAGCGTCTTCTCGGCGATCGGACCGCTGCCGTCCGTCGTGCGGTCGACGTCGGCGTCGTGCATGACGACGAGGGCGCCGTCCTTGCTCAGGTGCAGATCCAGCTCGATGACGTCCAGTCCCGCACGCTCGGCGGCGACGAAGGAACGCAGGGTGTTCTCGGGCTCGACGCCCATGACTCCGCGGTGACCGATGGTGAGGAAGTTCAAGGTGGACCTCGCTTCCGTCGACGGCAGTCGGGGCCCCGCAGCCTAGTGGCCCCCGCCCACGATGCACCCTGACGTGCACAGGAGTGCGGAAGCATCCCTTCCCGGCGTTTCAGACAGGAAAACCTGCGGTGACTGCCGGGGGTGCGCAGGATAATTTGCGGAGGCTCCCCTTGCTGGAAGAAACCGCATATGCGTACGGTGTCCCTACGCGAGCTTCTCCCGTGGAGGATGGGACATGACGGAAATTCTTGTGCAGGCGGCGACGGAGGGCCAGGTTCCTCCGGCGAGCAGGGTGGTCGAGCACCCGGCCTGGCCCCGGCTCAAGGATGCCGTGGAGCAGATCCGCCCCTGGCAGTCGAAGGACGGTTCGATCGACTTCCAGGCCGAGGGCGCGCCCGGGCGGGCCGCCGCCGAGGCCGCCGTCCAGCAGGTGATCGAGGCCGTGCGGGAGCTGTCCCCGCTGGTGCCGCACGACGCCGCGTACCACGAGGCGCTGGCCAAGGACCTCCAGCGGTGGGCCGAGGGCGGCTTCGAGGTGCCGGACTTCCTGGACTCGCTCCTCGCCTTCCAGCCGGCCCGCGACCGTCGTGACGGCCTGCAGCACCTGGTCGTCTTCCCGATGTACACGCAGAACGGCAACCCCGACCGCAACCTGGAGGCGGTCGTGCTGCGCATGGTCTGGCCCGACTGGCTGGCCGAGCTGGAGCGCACGCGCTACGACAACCCGCTGTTCTGCGGCATCAAGTTCGAGGACTTCACGGCCGGCTACGACACCAACTCCGCTGTGCTCTTCCCGGAGACCATCGCCGTGCGCGAGGCGCCGGAACGATTCACCTGGGGCGGCATCTTCTGCGACCGCGAGGCCGCCCGCTTCCGCCGGGTCACCGACGCCGCCGTCGACATCCTGGGCCTCGACCTGCCCGAGGACATCGCCGCGATGGTCCACGACCAGAAGCGCTGCGAGGAGGCCTTCGTCCTGTGGGACATGGTCCACGACCGCACCCACAGCCACGGCGACCTGCCCTTCGACCCCTTCATGATCAAGCAGCGCCAGCCGTTCTGGATGTACGGCCTGGAGGAGCTGCGCTGCGACCTCACCGCCTTCAAGGAGGCCGTGAAGCTGGAGGCCGACGGCGTCCCGCAGGCCCGTGACGTGCAGTACGCCGTGCTGTTCGACCGGATGTTCCGCTTCCCCGTCACCGGCGACCGCAACCGCAACTACGACGGCCTCGGCGGCCAGCTGCTCTTCGCCTACCTGCACCGGCACGACGTCGTGCGCTGGACGGACAACAAGCTGTTCATCGACTGGCAGCGCGCCCCGCAGGTCACCAACGAGCTGTGCGCCGAGATCGAGAAGCTGTACCGCGACGGCATCGACCGCCCGAAGCTGGTGCACTGGTTCGCCGGCTACGAGCTGGTCTCCACCTACCTCGCCCCGCACCCCGGCTCCAAGTGGGCCAAGGGCCCGGACGCCCTGGACCTGACCCAGCCGCCGCGCAAGCTCGTCGATGACGTGCTTCCGGACGAGTTTCCGCTGAGCATGTTCTATGAGGCGCTGTCCAAGAAACTGAAGAACGTGATCGCGTCCACGCGCGGTATCACGGCGGACAGCCCGGAGCAGGTCGCCGCATGAGCGACCGGCCCACCGAGAACACTGCTCAGCAGGAGGCGAAGAACATGGGGAACGGGGCTCTCAGCGGTGCGGTGATCGCGGTCGCCGGCGCCGGCGGACCGGCCGGCCGGGCCGCACTGCTCAGGCTGGCCGAGGCGGGCGCGACGGTCGTCGGCGCCGACAACGACCCGGAGCGGCTCGCGGAGGCCGTGGACGCGGCGCGCTACGCCTCCGGCGGCGCGACCGTCACCGGCGAGACCGTCGACCTGCTGAACCTGGAGGCCACCCGCGACTGGGCGAGCCGCACCGAGAAGGAGTTCGGCCGGGTCGACGGCCTGGTCCACCTCGTCGGCGGCTGGCGCGGCAGCGAGACCTTCATCAAGACCAGCCTGGACGACTGGGACTTCCTGGAGCTGCTGCTCATCCGCACCGTGCAGCACACCTCCCTGGCCTTCTCCGAGGCGCTCCAGCGCAGCGACCGCGGCCGGTACGTCCTGATCAGCGCCGCGGGCGCGACCAAGCCCACCGCGGGCAACGCCGCCTACGCCGCCGCGAAGGCCGCCTCCGAGGCGTGGACGCTGGCGATGGCCGACTACTTCCGCAAGGCCGGGGGCGAGCAGGGGCCGACCTCGGCTGCTGCGATCCTGGTGGTGAAGGCGTTGGTGCACGACGCGATGCGCGCCGAGCGCCCCAACGCGAAGTTCGCGGGCTTCACGGACGTCAAGGACCTCGCCGAGGCCATCGTCGGCGTCTGGGACAAGCCCGCCGCGGAAGTGAACGGACAGCGTCTGTGGCTCACCGAGAAGCCGTGAACCCCCCGAAGACCGACGCCCGCCGCCACCACGACCCGGAGGTCCGGGGCTTCGCCAGCGACAACTACGCCGGCGCCCATCCGGAGGTGATGGCCGCCCTGGCCCTGGCCAACGGCGGCCACCAGGTCGCGTACGGCGAGGACGACTACACCGAGCACCTCCAGGGCATCATCCGCAGCCACTTCGGGCCCACCGCGGAGGCGTTCCCGGTCTTCAACGGCACCGGCGCGAACGTCGTCGCGCTCCAGGCGGTCACCGACCGCTGGGGCGCGGTGATCTGCGCCGAGAGCGCCCACATCAACGTGGACGAGGGCGGCGCGCCCGAGCGGATGGGCGGCCTGAAGCTGCTCACCGTGCCCACCCCGGACGGCAAGCTCACCCCCGAGCTGATCGACCGGCAGGCCTGGGGCTGGGAGGACGAGCACCGCGCGATGCCGCAGGTCGTCTCGATCACCCAGAGCACCGAGCTGGGCACGCTGTACACCCCGGACGAGATCCGCGCGATCTGCGAGCACGCCCACGCCCACGGCATGAAGGTGCACCTCGACGGCTCCCGCATAGCCAACGCGGCGGCCTCGCTGGACGTGCCGATGCGCACGTTCACCAACGCCGTCGGCGTCGACATCCTCTCCCTGGGCGGGACGAAGAACGGCGCGCTGTTCGGCGAGGCGGTCGTCGTGCTGAACCCGGACGCGGTGCGCCGGATGAAGCATCTGCGCAAGCTGTCGATGCAGCTGGCGTCGAAGATGCGGTTCGTGTCCGTGCAGCTGGAGGCGCTGCTCGCCAAGGACCTCTGGCTGCGCAACGCCCGACACGCCAACGAGATGGCCCAGCGCCTCGCCGAGGGCGTCCGCGCCGTGCACGGGGTGGAGATCCTCTATCCGGTGCAGGCCAACGGCGTCTTCGCCAAGCTCCCGCACGACGTGAGCGAGCGGCTGCAGAAGCGGTTCCGGTTCTACTTCTGGGACGAGGGCGCGGGGGTCGTGCGCTGGATGTGCTCCTTCGACACCACCGAGGACGACGTGGACACGTTCGTGGCCGCGCTCAAGGAGGAGATGGCGCGCTAGCGTCCGACGCCGGCCGGTACGGCTGTGCATAGTTATGCGGTCACCTGAAAAGTCATTGACTGTCGGGTGATCGCATTCCTATGCTCTGCGGGCATGCAGCTGATCCAGGAACACCCCGACCTTTCGGCGTACTTGGCCGCCGACGAGGCCATCGACCACCACCATCCGCGGGTGCGGGAGACCGCCGCCCGGCTGGCGCGCGACGCCGAGGACTCGTATTCCTATGCGCGGCTCGCCTTCGAATACGTCCGTGACACCATCCCGCACTCCGCGGACTCCGGCGACCTCCGCGTCACCTGGCGCGCCTCCGACGTCCTGGAGCAGCGCACCGGCATCTGCTACGCCAAGGCCCACGCCCTCGCCGCCCTGCTGCGGGCCGAGGACATCCCGACCGCGCTGTGCTACCAGCGACTGGCGCACGACGACGGTTCCGGGCACGCCCTGCACGGCCTGGTCGCCGTCCGCTTCCACGGCGCCTGGCACCGCCAGGACGCGCGCGGCAACAAACCCGGGGTCGACGCCCGGTTCTCCCTGGACGGGGAGCGGCTTGCCTGGATCCCCGACCCGGAGTCCGGCGAGCGGGACTACCCGGTCCTGTACGCCCGGCCCCATCCGGCCGTGCTGAGCGTCCTCAAGGCCGCACCCGACCGGCCGTACCTCTGGAAGACGCTCCCCACCGAGCTGCCGCGGGCTCGGTGACGCTCACTCCGGGGGCGTGACGGACGCCGGGCCCAGCTTCTCCCGCGCACACCTGCGGAAGTCCGCCACCAGCCGTCCGCGCTCCTCGGCCCGGGTGGCCAGCACCACATGGCTCGGGTCGACGCCCTCCAGCGGGACCGTGGTGAGGTCGGGACGGATGGTGTGCACCCGGGGGCTGCCCGGGACGATCGCCACCGCCTGGCCGTCGGCGATCAGCTCGTACTTGTCCTCCATGACGTCGACCACCGGCCCGTCCGGCGCCGGACGTCCGTCGGGCCGGGGGTCGATGCGCCAGTACGCGTTCCACACCGGGTCGTCCCGCACCTGCGGCGTGGGCTCGCCCGCGATGTCGTCCAGGGTGACCGACTCCTTGCCGGCCAGCGGGTGGTCGAGCGGCAGCATGACCATCCGCGGCTCGTCGTACAGGACGGTCACCTCCAGCCCGTCCGTCGCCAGCGGCAGCCGTGTCACCACCGCGTCCACCCGGCGCTCCAGCAGCGCCGCACGCGCCTCGTTCCAGCCGAGGTGGAGGGCGTGCACCTCGGCGTGCGGATGGCGGCGGCGCAGCTCCCGCACCGCCGGGGTGACGATCAGGGAGGTGGTGTACCCGACGGCGAACCGGCTGGGCCGGGCGGCGGCCCGGGTGTGCGCCGCGGCCTCCGCCGCCGAGCGCAGCAGCGCCCTCGCCCGCGGCAGGAACACCTCCCCGGCCTCGGTGAGCCGGGTGCCGCGCGGCGTGCGGTCGAACAGGCGGGCGCCCAGCTCCTGCTCCAGCCGGCGGATCTGCCGGCTCAGCGACGGCTGGGCGACCCGCAGGGCCTCGGCGGCCCGGCCGAAGTGGCCGTGCTCGGCGACGACCGTGAAGTACCGCACGAGACGCAGATCGAGGTCGGACGGCGGCTGCGGCGAGGAGGACATGCCCCAACGGTACGCGCAGACACCGGGTCTGGGCTGCGGTGATGCCCGAAACGTATTGCGCGCTGCGGAACAGGTCTTGGACCCGGGCCGGCCGGGACGCGCAGGGTGGAGGCACCGGCCCGGACCTTCCCGGGCCACGGGACTTCCCCCGAACCTCGCTGAAGGAGTGCACCCCTGTGCGTGTCTTCGTCACCGGCGCGACCGGTTTCGTCGGATCCGCCGTCGTCCGCGAGCTGCTGGACGCCGGACACCAGGTCCTCGGGCTCGCCCGCTCCGACCGGGCCGCCGCGGCGCTGAAGGACGCCGGCGCCGAGGCCCACCGCGGCGACCTCGACGACCTCCACGCCCTGCGCGCGGGAGCCGCCGCCGCGGACGGCGTGATCCATCTCGCGTTCGTCCACGACTTCGCCCACTACGACGCCGCCGCGCGCACCGACCGGCGGGCCATCGAGACGCTCGGCGAGGAACTGGCCGGCTCCGGCCGGCCCTTCGTCGTCACCTCCGGCACCGCACTCGTCGCGCCGGGCCGGCCACCGAGGAGGACGTGCCCGGCCCTGCGGCCTCGGCGGTCGCGCGGACCTCGGAGCAGACCGGCCTGGCCTTCGCCGGGCGCGGCGTACGGGTCTCGGCGGTGCGGCTGTCGCCGACGGTGCACGGCGAGGGCGACCACGGCTTCGTGCCGCGGCTGATCGAGATCGCCCGCGAGATGGGCGTCTCCGGCTACCCGGGCGACGGCTCGAACCGCTGGTCGGCGGTGCACCGGAGGGATGCCGCCCGGCTGTTCCGGCTCGCGCTGGAGTCGGCACCGGCGGGCGCGCGGCTCCACGGCGTCGCCGAGACGGGCATCGCGGTCCGTGACATCGCCGAGGCCATCGGCCGGCACCTCGGGCTCCCGGTGACCTCCGTGGCCCCCGAGGACGTGCCCGGGCACTTCGGCTGGATCGGCCCCTTCTGGTCCCTGGACGTCCCGGCCGGGAACGAGCTGACACGGGCGCGGCTGGGCTGGGAGCCGACGGAGGAAGGACTGCTCGCCGACCTCGACGCCGGGCACTACTTCGCCTGAGCGGAGCGGTCCACTACGTCCGCTGCGCCACGCAAGGGCACTGCGTCCGCTGCGCCACGCGCGGCCCTGCGTCCGCTGAGCGACGCCGGCACCGCAGCGGCCGAGGCCCGGTGGGACCGCGCCCGGCCGGCTCGCGGTCAGCCGACCTCCGCCGCCCGCACCTCGTCCGGCGTGGGCGCCGTACCGCCGAGGTGGGCCGGCATCCACCAGGTGTCGTCCGAGCCCTTGGGGCGGACCGGGTAGGCGCGCTGCGCGGCCTCCAGCAGTTCCTGCACCCGCTCGCGCAGCCGCCGGGTGATCGCCCCCGCGTACTGGTCGCGGGGCGCCTCGACCGGCTCGCCCACCCGGATCGTGATCGGGGTGTGGCTGCGCTTGAAGTTGCGCGGGTGGCCCTTGGTCCACAGCCGCTGCGTCCCCCACACCGCCATCGGGATCAGCGGGACACCCGCCTCCTGGGCGAGGCGGGCGGCGCCCGACTTGAAGCTCTTCAGCGTGAAGGACTGCGAGATCGTGGCCTCGGGGAAGACCCCGATCACCTCGCCGGAGCGCAGCGAGTCCAGGGCGTGCGCGTAGGCCGCCTCGCCCTGGCCGCGGTCCACCGGGATGTGCTTCATGCCGCGCATCAGCGGGCCGGAGATCCGGTGCCGGAACACGGACTCCTTCGCCATGAACCGCACGAGCCGCTTCTGCGGCAGGGCGGCGAGCCCGTTGAAGATGAAGTCCAGATAGCTGATGTGGTTGCTGACCAGCACCGCGCCGCCCGAGCGCGGGATGTTCTCCGAACCCCTGCAGTCGATCTTGAGGTCCCACACCTTGAACATCGTGCGGGCGAGACCGATGACGGGACGGTAGACGAGTTCAGCCATGGGCGGGGCGGACCCTTCCTTCTTCTCTGCAGGGACTCTTCTGCCAGGGAAGGGGACTCCCGGCGGGAAAGTTACGCGGCCGTAGGTTTACGGCTTGTGGCAGATCGTGCCCGAAGAACGCGCGGGGAGCCACCCCGCGTGCCGTTCCCCGGCGAGATCCTCGTCACGTCCCCGCCATGATCCACCTGCGCTTTTACGGTCGCTTTACTCCGTGCGAACCGTCACGCGCCGCCCCAGCAGGTACATCTCACATCCCAGGCAGTACCCGAAAACGGCGTTCAGAAAAGCCGCCGCCAGCGCCGCCCCCGTCGCCGCGAGACCGAGCCAGCCGGGGCCCAGCGCGTAGCCGACCAGCCCGAGACCGGCGAAGACGAGCCCGACCGCCTGCGCGAACCTCGGCGGCTCCGGCGGCTCGAACGCGATCGGCGGCCCGATCCGCGGCCGTACCAGCACGCGGAAGAGCAAGCCGTACGGCGACCGGGCCACCCCGCCGGCCGCGCCGAGCGCGAAGGCGAGGGTCTGCCAGGCCAGCAGCCAGGTGCTGGAGGTGATCAGGACGGCCGCGAGCACGACCGTCGTCACGGCCGCGCCGAACCGCGGCCCCCGTACGTCGATGTCCATGGGAAGCAAGCATTCCGCACCCGGACCGGCCCCGGGAGCGGGGAATCTTTGCAGTCTCGTGAAGAGTTGTACGGGAGATGACCGGACTGGTGGTGTGCGTGGCGGTGCTCGCGGCGGCGAGCGTCTACGGAGTGCTGCAACGGCGGCGGAGCGGGAGGATACGGGTGCGCGGGCGCGACGAAGGGAAGCGGCTGGGCGCCGCGGAGCTGGGCGGGGACCTCGGCGAGCGCGCGACGCTGGTGCAGTTCTCCAGCGCGTTCTGCGCCCCCTGCCGGGCGACCCGGCGCGTCCTCGGAGAGGTCGCGGCCCTGGTCCCGGGCGTGGCGCACATCGAAATCGACGCCGAGGCCCGGCTGGAACTGGTGCGCGCGCTGGACATCCTGAAGACCCCGACCGTGCTCGTCCTGGACGCCGAGGGCCGGGTGGTGCGCCGGGCCACCGGACAGCCCCGCAAGGCGGACGTGATCGCGGCGCTGGGAGAGGCCGTGTGAGCGGCCGTGTGAGCGACCGTGTGAGCGACCGGGTGACGCGAGTGAGCCTGCTCCCACATCGCGGAACGTACTTGACTGCGCACGTCAACTATCGTCAGCCTGACCTTATGCCTTCGGAACTCCTTCTCTACGGGCGCGTCCACGTGGACCTCGCCCGGACCGCGAGCGCGTGCTGTCCGAGCTGCTGAGCAGCCACGCATCCGCTCGTCATCCCCGGCAGAAGGACAACTCCATGACGGCCGTGCCCGAACTGGCCACCCCCGCCCTCGCCTCTCCCGACCTGCTGCGCTCGGTCTTCCGGCGCCATGCGGCGGGAGTCGCCGTGATCACCGCCCGCGGCGCCGACGGCCCCGTCGGCTTCACCGCCACCTCCCTCACCTCCGTCTCGGCGGAGCCCCCGATGCTGTCCTTCGGCATCGGGACCGGCGCCTCCAGCTGGCCGGCGATCGCCCGGGCCGACCACGTCGGCGTCCACATACTCGGCGAGCACCAGCAGGAGCTGGCCGCCACCTTCGCCCGCAGCGGCGCCGACCGCTTCGGCGCCCCGACCGTCTGGCACGAGGGCCCCGAGGGCGTGCCCGTCCTCGACGGCGTCCTGGCCTGGCTGGTGTGCCGGGTCGTCACCCGGGTGCCCGCCGGGGACCACCGGATCGTGCTCGCCGAGGTGACGCTCGGAGACCCCGCCGGCCCGGGCCGTCCGCTCCTCTACCACCAGGGCCGCTTCACTGCTCTGCGTGATTGATCACGGTCCGGCTCTCCTGCGGCCTCGTCCCATTCCGGTTACGCTGCGTTGCACAGGTCACAGTTCAAAGCGCTTGCTTAGCGGGCAGGAACTGGGTGTACTGACGAGTAATATTTCGGTCGGAGCGCGGGTCGCCCCGGACCGGGATGGGCCGCTTCAGGCGCCTATGCTGCCTGCAAGCAGGCAGCCGAGAAATGACGATGCAGTAGGAGAGCCGGCGTGAGCTTGAGGATCGTTGTCACTGTGAAGTACGTGCCCGACGCCACTGGCGACCGGCACTTCGCCGATGACCTGACCGTCGACCGGGACGACGTGGACGGTCTGCTCTCCGAGCTGGACGAGTACGCGGTCGAGCAGGCGCTGCAGATCTCCGAGAACTCCGACGACGACGTCGAGGTCACCGTCCTGACGGTGGGCCCCGAGGACGCCAAGGACGCCCTGCGCAAGGCGCTGTCCATGGGCGCCGACAAGGCGATCCACGTCGAGGACGACGACCTGCACGGCACCGACGCCATCGGCACCTCCCTGGTCCTGGCCAAGGCCATCGAGAAGGCCGGCTACGACCTGGTCATCTCCGGCATGGCCTCCACCGACGGCACCATGGGTGTCGTACCGGCGCTGCTCGCCGAGCGCCTCGGCGTCCCGCAGGTCACCCTGCTGTCCGAGGTCTCCGTCGAGGACGGCACGGTCAAGGGCCGCCGCGACGGCGACGCCGCGAGCGAGACGCTGGAGGCGTCCCTGCCTGCGGTCGTGTCGGTCACCGACCAGTCGGGCGAGGCCCGCTACCCGTCCTTCAAGGGCATCATGGCGGCCAAGAAGAAGCCGGTCGAGTCCTGGGACCTGGAGGACCTGGAGATCGACGCCGAGGAGGTCGGTCTCGACGGCGCCTACACCGTGGTCGACGGCGCGGCCCAGCGTCCCGCGCGCACCGCGGGCACGATCGTCAAGGACGAGGGCGAGGGCGGCAAGCAGCTCGCTGAGTTCCTCGCGAGCCAGAAGTTCATCTAAGGGTCGTCGGCCCGTTGAGGCTCACCTTCCCTTCCGCCCCCAAGACTTCGCATTCCGCAGGAGAGCAATCCCATGGCTGAAGTTCTCGTCTACGTCGACCACGTGGACGGTGCCGTCCGCAAGCCGACCCTGGAGCTGCTGACCCTGGCCCGCCGCATCGGCGAGCCCGTCGCCGTCGCCCTCGGCAACGGCGCCGCCGACACCGCCGCCGCCCTCGCCGAGCACGGCGCGGTCAAGGTCCTCACCCACGACGCGTCCGAGTACGCCGAGTACCTGGTCGTGCCGAAGGTGGACGCCCTGCAGGCCGCCGTCGAGCAGGTCTCCCCGGCCGCCGTGCTGGTGCCGTCCTCCGCCGAGGGCAAGGAGATCGCCGCCCGTCTGGCGCTGCGCATCGGCTCCGGCATCATCACCGACGCCGTCGACCTGGAGGCCTCGGACAACGGTCCGGTCGCCACCCAGTCGGTGTTCGCCGCCTCCTTCACCACCAAGTCCCGCGTCGCCAAGGGCACCCCGGTCATCACGGTCAAGCCGAACAGCGCGGCCGTCGAGGCCGCCCCGGCCGCCGGCGCGGTCGAGGCCCTGTCGGTGACCTTCTCCGACAAGGCGACCGGCACGAAGATCACCGGCCGTACCGCCCGTGAGTCGACGGGCCGCCCCGAGCTGACCGAGGCCGCGATCGTGGTCTCCGGCGGCCGTGGCGTCAACGGCGCCGAGAACTTCTCGATCATCGAGGCGCTCGCCGACTCCCTCGGCGCGGCCGTCGGTGCCTCGCGTGCCGCCGTCGACGCCGGCTGGTACCCGCACACCAACCAGGTCGGCCAGACCGGCAAGTCGGTCTCGCCGCAGCTGTACATCGCCAACGGCATCTCCGGCGCGATCCAGCACCGCGCCGGCATGCAGACCTCGAAGACCATCGTGGCCGTCAACAAGGACCCCGAGGCCCCGATCTTCGAGCTGGCGGACTACGGCGTCGTCGGCGACCTGTTCGACGTCGTCCCGCAGCTGACCGAGGAGATCAAGGCCCGCAAGGGCTGATCCCCGCACCAGCGGCCCGAGGCCCCCGTGACCCGCGCGGTCACGGGGGCCTCGGCGCATCCTGGAACCCGGGACGTGCCCGCGCCGTGGACAGGGTGTTGACCTGCGGGAAGATCGGCGGATAACTTCACTCTACGGATTGTTGATTCCGTACAGCGGAAAACAGGGTTGCGCGATCAGGAGGGTGCGGGATGGGTCAGGGCCAGCAGGAGAAGGTGTCGACGAGCCTCGCGGGCGCCGTCAGCGAGGAGATCAGCGCCTCGCTCGCCCCGGTCGACGCCGAACTGGAGCGCCGCTACCCCGGAGACCCCGGCACCCGCCAGCCCGTCCACACCGTCTACGTCCCCGGCGACGTCTTCGTCGCCGGCACGATCCGCTCCTGGGGGGACCAGGCCCTCGCCGCCCTCGACGAACACGCCCCGGACACCGCCTCCTTCGCCGCCGTCCTCGGCCTGCCCGACGACCTCGCCGAGCCCGTGTACGCCCGGGTCCGCGCCAAGCTGGAGCGCGAGCCGGTGGAAGACCTGCGCGTCGACTTCGAGGACGGCTACAAGGGCGCCGACGAGGACCAGGACGCCGCCCGCGCCGCCCGGCTGATCGCCGAGGCGTACGCCGGCGGCACGGCCGCGCCGTACATGGGCATCCGCATGAAGTGCATGGAGGCCGCCGTCCGCGACCGCGGCATCCGCACCCTCGACATCTTCCTCTCCGGCCTGCTGGAGCACGGCGGCCTGCCCGACGGACTCGTCCTCACTCTTCCCAAGGTGACCTACCCCGAGCAGGTCACCGCGATGGTCCGCCTCCTGGAGGCGTTCGAGAAGACCCGCGGCCTCACGCCCGGCCGGATCGGCTTCGAGATCCAGATCGAGACCAGCCAGTCCATCCTCGCCGCCGACGGCACCGCCACCGTCGCCCGCATGATCCAGGCCGCCGAGGGCCGCGCCACCGGCCTGCACTACGGCACCTTCGACTACAGCGCCTGCCTCGGCGTCTCCGCCGCCTACCAGGCCAGCGACCACCCGGCCGCCGACCACGCCAAGGCGATCATGCAGGTCGCCGCCGCGGGCACCGGCGTACGCGTGTCGGACGGCTCGACGAACGTCCTGCCCGTCGGCCCCACCGAGAAGGTCCACGACGCCTGGCGGCTGCACTACGGCCTCACCCGCCGCGCCCTGGCCCGCGCCTACTACCAGGGCTGGGACATGCACCCCGGCCACATCCCCACCCGCTACGCGGCCGTCTTCGCCTTCTACCGCGAGGGCTTCGAGCAGGCCGCCGCCCGCCTCGCCCGCTACGCCGCCCACACCGACGGCGACGTCATGGACGAGCCCGCCACCGCCAAGGCCCTCAGCGGCTACCTGCTGCGCGGACTGGACTGCGGCGCCCTCGACGACACCGAGGTGGCCGAGGCGACCGGCCTGACCCGCACCGCCCTGGAGGGCTTCGCGGCCCCCCGGCGCGGCGACCTGACCGCGACGGCCCGGTAACCGCCCCCGGGGCGCAGGATCGGTCACAGCCGCGGCCGACGGCCGCCGCCGTCACCGCCGCCCCGTAGTCTGTACGGCGCCGAAGTGCGTGTCACAGAAACGGGGCAGTGGTGACGACGGGGGAGTACGGACAGACGGACGGGGCCGGCCGGCTGCTGGCCGGGCGCTACCGGATCACGGCGCAGCTCGGCCGGGGCGGTATGGGTGTCGTCTGGCGGGCGGTCGACGAGGTCCTCGGCCGCGAGGTCGCCGTCAAGGAACTGCGCACCTACACGGACGCCGACGCGCCCGAACTCGCCGACCTGCGGCTGCGCATGCAGCGCGAGGCCCGCGCGGCGGCCCGGGTACGCCACCCCGGTGTCGTCGCCGTGCACGACATCGCCGAGGTGGACGGCCGCCCCCTGATCGTCATGGAACTGGTCGACGGGCCGTCCCTGGACGACGTGCTGCGCCGGAGCGGCACCCTCGACCCGCGCGAGGCGGCCGTCATCGGCGCGAAGGTGACCGACGCGCTGGCCGCCGCGCACGCCGCCGGTGTCCTGCACCGCGACGTGAAGCCCGGCAACATCCTCCTCGACCGGTCGGGCCGCGTCGTGCTGACCGACTTCGGCATCGCCACCATGGACGACCCCGGCGACGGCTCCGCCACGCACCTCACCCGCAGCGGCGAGATCGTCGGCTCCCTCGACTACCTCGCCCCCGAGCGCGCCCAGGGCGCCCATCCCGGCCCCGCCTCCGACGTGTGGGCCCTCGGCGCCACGCTGTACGCGGCCGTGGAGGGCGCCTCGCCCTTCCGCCGCACCTCCACCTTCTCGACGCTCACCGCGATCGTCGGCGAGCCGCTGCCCGAGCCCCGCCTGGCCGGCCCCCTGGCCCCCGTCCTTCGGCGGCTGATGGACAAGCGCCCCGACGCCCGCCCGGACGCGGCCGAGGCCCGCGAGCTGCTGGAAGCGGTGGCGGCCGGAAGCCCCGACGCACCGACGTCCCCGCTGCGGGGCGGCCCGGTGCCCCCCGCACACCAGGAGACCGAGCGCAGCCTGCCCGCCGTACCACCGGGCTTCGGGCCGGTGCAGCCGACGGGGCCAGGGGTTGGGGTGGCGGGTCCGGGAGCGGTGGGTCCGACGGCGGCGGGGCCGGGGTCGGCGGGGCAGCCCCCGTCGGGTGCGCCCGGCTTCTACGGGCACGGGGCTCAACTCGCATCGGGCGCCCCCGCGACGCACCCCGCCCCCGCCTTCGGCGCCGCAGCGCATCCGCCGCACCCGTACGGCCCGACCGGCCCCGCCTCCACCCCCACGGCGGTCACCTCCACCCCGCCCCGCCGGAAGGGGCGCGCGCTCCTCGCCGCCCTGGCCGTCACCGTCGTGCTCGCCGCCGCCGGGGTCACCGTCGCCCTGGTGAGCAACGGCGACGACCCGGCAGCGCCGCGGGCCGGATCCGGCCCGGAGGCCTCCCAGGCGTCCCTCGGCGCCTCCGCACCGACCACGACCAACGGCACCGTCCGCTCCGGCGCACCCTCGCCCAAGGCCACGACGACAGATGACGGGAAACAGCCCGGCGCGTCCCCGACGCCCGAGGCGGGCACCCACGAGCCCGAACCCACCGCGGCACGCGAGACGACCACCGCCCCGTCGAGGTCCGCCGCCGCGGGCGGCACCGGCGGTACGACGGGCGGGGGCGGCACCGCCACCAGCCGGGCACCGGCACCCGCGCCCGCCTGCCACGCCATCGGCGGCGGCAAGTACAACTGCCAGGTCTGGCGCACCGCAACGTCCTACACCGCCTCGGGCAGCCAGGCCGGCGTCCTCAACGCGGGCACCAACTACTTCTACTGCCAGCAGAACCTGGGCCGCCGCGAGACCTACGGCGAGTGGACCAACGTGTGGTGGGCGAAGACGGACGACGACAGCGGCAACACCGGCGTGTGGGTCAGCGACGTCTACGTGAAGGGCGGCAACAACGACGAGCCGGTGCCCGGACTCCCGGTCTGCTGAGCCCCGACGTACCGCTCCAGCCCGGACGCCGTCACCCACTGCTCCTCCGCCAGCAGCCGCGTCCCCCGCGCGCACAGCGCCGCGTCCGCCCGCGCCCGCGCGCAGAACTCCTCCGGCGTGCCCCCGAACAGCTCCCGCAGCCGAGGCGAGCGCAGCAGCAGCTCCGTCAGCAGGGCGCGCTGGCCGGGGTGGCCGCGCGGGGTGCCGGGGCTGCCGTCGTGCAGCACGCCGTGCCGGTTGACGTACCCGAACACCCCGGGGAGGGCCGGCCCGCCCTCCGGCTCCACCCGCACGTCCGGCGCGGGCAGCCAGGCGCGGCGGAAGTTGCCGCGCGCCAGCGGCACGCCCTCGCTGGCGTCGACGACCGCCAACTGCTCGGCGTCCAGCCAGATGACGAACAGCTCCCGTACGGCGCCGGGGGCCCGCACCGGCGACGCCGAGACATAGCCGAGGCGGCTGACGTGCGCGGAGACGCCCACGTCCAGGCCGCGCACCCGGCACCGCACCATCGGGACCGGCGAGGACAGACCGGCCTCGTCCAGCTTGTGCCGGAGCTGGGCGGGGCAGGCGTTGGAGCCGACCGCGAGCACCGGCGCCCGGTCCTCGTACACCAGCCGGTCCAGCGGCAGCAGCCGGTCGCCGTCCAGCAGCCCGGACTCCCGCGGCCACGCCCCCGGATACAGCAGCGGATTCTCCCGCGGCGCGTCGGCCAGCCCGAGCGCCACGAGCGTACGGTCGCCCCCGTCCGCTCGGTCGCGGTCGGCGGGCGCGGGTTGTGTGGGTCGTCCCTCGGTGCGGTCCTCCACGGGCGCCTCAGTCCGCCGGGGGCAGCTCGCCGGAGCCGCGGGTGATCAGCCGGGTCGGCAGCTCGATCCGCTCCGGGACGACCAGGCTTCCGTCGAGCTGCCGGAACAGCCGCTCGGCGGCGGTACGGCCGAGGGCGGCGGCGTCCTGCGCGACGACCGTGACGCCCGGCTGGAGCAGATCGGCCAGCTCGATGTCGTCGAAGCCGACGAGGGCGACCCGGCGGGCGTGCTCGGCGAGGACGCGGATCACGGTGACGGTCACCCGGTTGTTGCCGGTGAAGATCGCGGTGACCGGCTCCGGCCCCGAGAGCATCTCCTCCGCCGCCCGGCGCACCCGCTCGGGCGTGGTGACGCCGAGGGACATCCACGCGTCGGCCACCGGTATCCCCGCGTCCTCCAGGGCCGCGCGGTAGCCGCGCAGCCGCTCCGCGGCGGTGTGGATGCGGGGCATGTCGCCGATGAAGCCGATGCGCCGGTGCCCGTGCGCGACGAGATGCGCGACGCCGTCGCGCGCGCCGCCGTAGTTGTCCGACAGGACGCAGTCGGCGTCGATCTTCCCGGCGGGGCGGTCCACGAACACCGTCGCCACGCCCGCCTTGATCTCCGGCTCCAGGTACCGGTGGTCGTCCCCGGCCGGGATCACCACCAGGCCGTCCACCCGCCGGGCGCACAGCGCCAGCGCCAGCTCCTGCTCCCGGTCGGGGTCCTCCGCGCTGGACCCGTTGATCAGCAGGGCGCCGTGGGCGCGGGCCACCTCCTCGACGGCGCGGCTCAGCGGGCCGTAGAAGGGGTCCGCGAGGTCCTCCAGGACCAGGCCGATGCTGGCGGTACGGCCCTTGCGGAGCACCCGCGCGCTGTCGTTGCGGCGGAAGCCCAGCGCCTCGATGGCCTCCTGCACCCGCCGTTCGGTCTCCGGGGTGACGCCGGGCTCGCCGTTGACCACACGGGAGACGGTCTTCAGCCCGACACCGGCGCGGGCGGCGACGTCCTTCATGGTGGGCCGGTTGCCGTACCGGTTTCCGGAGAGGCGGGCGGTCTCGGGCACGATGCGGGGTCCTGTCCTGTCGTCTCGACGTCCGCGGGATGCGGCGATCCACGGTCTGTATGAGGATGTGGCGTCGAGCATAGAGCCTGGACAACGTTGTCACGGGCGGGAGAGACTGTCCACACTCTCCGGCCCCGCGCCCCACCGCTGGACCGGGCGATCCCTTGCCCTGCACGTCCGAGGCAGTGCCTCTGCCTTTCCTGCTTGAACGGGGAGATACCACACCGATGCACACCGACCTCGTGGCCGCGCTCGACATCGGCGGCACCAAGATCGCCGGAGCGGTGGTCGACGGCCACGGCACGATCCTGGTGCGCGCCCAGCGCCCGACGCCCGCGCGGGAGGACGGCGACACCGTCATGCGGGCCGTCGAGGAGGTGCTCGGCGAGCTGACCACCTCGCCGCAGTGGGGGCGGGCCCGGGCGATCGGCATCGGCAGCGCGGGTCCGGTGGACGCCTCGGCCGGCACGGTCAGCCCGGTCAACGTGCCCGGCTGGCGCGACTTCCCGCTGGTGGAGCGAGTGCGGGCGGTCACCGGCGGACTCCCGGTCGAGCTGATCGGCGACGGGGTCGCCATCACCGCGGCCGAGCACTGGCAGGGCGCGGCCCGCGGCCACGACAACGCGCTGTGCATGGTGGTCTCCACGGGCGTCGGCGGCGGCCTGGTCCTGAACGGCCGGCTGCACCCCGGCCCCACCGGCAACGCCGGTCACATCGGCCACATCAGCGTCGACCTGGACGGCGACCCCTGCCCGTGCGGCTCGCGCGGCTGTGTCGAGCGGCTGGCCAGCGGTCCCAACATCGCCCGCCACGCGCTGGAGAACGGCTGGCGGCCGGGCCCCGACGGCGACTCCACGGCGGCCGCGGTGGCCGCCGCCGCCCGCGCCGGGGACCCGGTGGCCGCGGCCTCCTTCCAGCGGGCGGCGCAGGCCCTGGCCGCCGGGATCGCGGCCACCGCGACCCTCGTCGAGATCGACATCGCGGTCGTCGGGGGCGGAGTCGGCAAGGCCGGGGACGTCCTGTTCACGCCCCTGCGCAAGGCCCTCGCCGACTACGCCACCCTCTCCTTCGTCCGGCGCCTGACGGTCGTCCCGGCCCGGACGGGCACCGACGCCGGCCTCGTGGGCGCCGCCGCGGCGGCCCTGGCGGGGCTGCCGGGCGCAGCGGCGGGAGTCTGAGGCGCGAGGGACGGGAACGGCGGGTCGGGTGTCCGGGCCCGGGGCCGGTGGGCCCCGGGCGCCGGCGGATCAGCAGGTCAGGCGTGCGTCCGCCCAGTCCGCGTGGTCGGAGTCGATGAAGTCTCCGCCGTCCGTGACGACCAGCCGGACCAGCTCCGCGCCGCGCACGTCCGCGGTGAGCGGCTGCGCGGGCATCGCGTTGGTGAGGGTGCCGGTCGCGGCGACACGGTTGTCGTCGGCCCAGATCTCGAAGGCGACGGAGCCCTTGGCGCCGGTCTCGTCGTCGACGCCGACGTCCGCGCGGACCGTCGTGCAGCGCCGGCCGGTGTAGTACATGACGTCGCTGAGCGCGTGGACGCCGAGTCCCTTGCCGTAGACGACCCCGCCGATGGTGATGGGACGTCCGTCGCCGGCCGCCTTCCCGCCGTTGCTCGTGTTGCGTTCCGCCGGTCCGAAGCCGCTCCCGGCGAAGACCCAGGGCAGATCACCGAGGTACGACGTCCCGGCAGGCGGCGCGACCACCACGGTCGCCGTCAGCGGTACGACGTTCTCGGTGCTGACGCCGGTGGGGGAGCGGTAACTCGCCTTCAGGGTCAGGGGATACGACCCGTCCGGTGTTCCGGCCGGCGCGGTGAGCGTCCAGGTGGTGCGCAGCGCGCGGCCGGTCGGCAGCGAGGCGGCCGTCGTCGCCGAGCCGGGCCGGACGGTCCAGCCGCCGGGCCCGGTCAGGGTGACCGAGACGTCCCGGGCGGCGGTGCGGCCGAGGCCGGTGGCGGTGGTGGTCAGCACGGCCGG
The DNA here is from genome assembly GCF_014656055.1 of Streptomyces griseosporeus. GTDB lineage: Bacteria > Actinomycetota > Actinomycetes > Streptomycetales > Streptomycetaceae > Streptomyces > Streptomyces griseosporeus. Next base: position 921,594 of record NZ_BNBR01000002.1, on the reverse strand, counting down.
GCTGCCCGCCTCGGTGAACAGGCTGCCGTTCAGGGCGAGTTCCACGGCGGGCGGCTGCGCGGCCCAGCGCGGGTCGGGAGCCACGCGCAGCAGCACGGTGCCGTGCGCGGGGACGGTGGCCGAGACGGCGCCCGCGGTGTTGTAGGTGCGGTGCTGCCACAGGTCGCGCAGGGTGTAGGCGTCGGCGTCGGGCAGGCCGAGGGCCGCCGTGGTGGTGGCGATGCGCTGCGGGCTCGCGGTCTCGTTGAACAGGGCGACCGCGCGGCTGCCGTCGGCCATCTCCTTGGCGATCACCCAGCGGCCGCCCTCGGAGGACAGCACACTGCCCTGCCGGCCCAGCGGGTCCTGGTCGACCGCGATGACCTCCTTGTTGCCGAGGATCGTGAAGGTCGCGTCGGAGGCCTTGCGCGGATCGCTGCCGATGAGCAGCGGCGCGGCCATGATGGACCACAGGGAGAAGTGGGAGCGGTACTCGGTGTCCGTCATGCCGCCGTTGCCGACCTCCAGCATGTCGGGGTCGTTCCAGTGGCCGGGGCCGGCGTAGGGCGCGAGGGGCAGGTTCTTCTTGGCGATGGTCAGCATGGAGGCCCAGCTGTCGCGGATGTCGCCGGTGGTGCGCCACAGATGGCCCACGTCGGCCGCCCACTCCCAGGGCTTGTTCTCGCCCCACTCGCAGATGCTGAAGACGATGGGCCGACCGGTCGCCTTGAGCGCGTCGCGCATGGTCCGGTAGCGCTGCCGGGCGTCGAGGCCCTGGTTGTTGCAGTTGTCGTACTTGAGGTAGTCGACGCCCCAGTCGGCGAACTGCCGCGCGTCGCTGTACTCGTGGCCGAGCGCTCCGGGGAAGCCGTTGGGGTCGCACGTCTTGGTGCCGGCGCTGGTGTAGATGCCGAGCTTGAGGCCCTTGGAGTGGACGTAGTCAGCGACGGCCTTGATGCCGTGGGGGAAGCGGACCGGGTCCGGGACCAGCTTGCCGTCGGCGTCGCGCTGGGGCTTGGCCCAGCAGTCGTCGAGGTTGACGTACCGGTAGCCGGCGTCCTTGAGGCCCTTCTCCACGAAGAGGTCGGCGACGCCCTTGATCATCGTCTCGTTGAATTCGGCGCGGCAGTAGGTGGAGTTCCAGTTGTTGAAGCCCATGGGCGGGGTGCGGGCGAGTCCGTCGTCCAGGGCCCGGGCCGGAGGGGCGGTGGCCGCGGGTACCACGAGCGCGGCCGTACACATCAGGCCGGCGGTGATCGCTCCGACCACTCTCCGCCGGGTGGTGCGGGTGTGAAGGTGACGCATCGTCACGTCCTCCAGAACCTGCGTAGCCGAGATGACGTCATGAACCCGTCATCCGTGCGTGATTACGGTAGGTCCTGCAGAACTGTGGTGGAAGGGAAGGGGTAACGCCTCACTCCGCCAAGGGTGAAAACACGACAAAGTCCCCGCTTTCCGTCGGGGGTGGTGTGCGGGCGTGATGGATCGTCAACAGGTCCTAGTCCCAGCCCCCCAGCAACCCCGCGTTGGCCTGGGCGGTGCAGATGTTGTAGCCGCCGGAGGCGTGGCCCTTCTCCGTCTCGCCGTCGATCGTGACGGAACAGTTGATGTCGCCGGAGCCCTGGAGCTGTGCGGTCACCGAGTAGTACAGCGCCTCCTCGTCCAGGGGCAGGGTGGCCGTGAACTCGTGGCCGTTCCACTTGCCCTGGCGGTTGTCGCTGTCCGACCCGTAGGTGATGTCCAGGGGGCCGAGGGCGCCGCTGGGCGCGGTGCCCCACACCTTGAACACCACCTTGCCCGCGCCGCCGGTGTCCGCCGCGGTCGTGTCGCCACCGGCGGCGTCCTCCTTCGCGGAGGCCTTCGGGGAGGCCTTCGGCGCCGCCTTGGGGGTGGCGGTCGTCGTCACGGTCACCGTGGCCCGCGGTTCGGCCTCGGCCGCCGGGGTCGCGGCTTCGGCGGTCCGGGTGACCGTCACGGTCGGGGCCGCAGCCGCCTCCGCGCCGGTCTTCTCCGCGCCACCCCCGGCCGAGCCGATGCCCGCGCCGACGAGCAGCAGGACGAACGCGGCCGGGATCGCCACCCGCTTGCGCGCCCACTTCGGCCCGTCCGGGGCGGGGACGGGCGGCAGCGGCGGCGGAGGCGGCGGTCCCACGGTCGGCGGCCCGGAAGGCGGCGGAGCGTCAAACGTCATGGTCCCCCCAGGGATTCGGTGCGTCACGCGAACGTAAGCGCGACTCCGGAGGCGCGGGGAGAGCGCGGCACGGTTGTGACGAAAGTGTGATGGGCGGGTGAATTCCCGGTGTCCGGGGAGGTCAGCGGCGTCCGCCGAACTCCCAGTCGTGGACCTCGATGTGGGCGTACCGGTCCTCGGTGAGGACCGCGCGCGCCGTGGCGGCGTCCGGGGCGCGCAGCAGCACCGCCGTGCCCAGCCAGGCGGTGCCGTCGTCGGAGAGCAGCGGGCCGTAGGCGATCAGCTCGTCGCGGTCCGGCGGCGGCGCGACGTCCGCGGGCTCGCCGGAGCCGAGGCCGAGGACCAGGTAGCGGTCGCCGCCCGTCCGGCCGCCGGGGAACTCCCACATGGTGCGGCCGAGCAGGTTCCGCCACCGGCGCAGCAGCACGTCCCGGTACCCGCCCGCCTGGTACACGGGCTCCTCGAAGGCGAACGCGCGGGCCGCGGCCGCGTCCGGCAGGTCGACGATGTGCACGCTGCCGGAGGGCGTCTCACCGTCCTCGGCGAAGGTGGGCCCGCGCGCGATCAGCTCCTCGGCGAACCGGTCCATGTAGGACCAGTGCTCCTCCAGCAGCTCCGAACGGAGGGCGGCGGAGCCGGGACGGTCGCGGTGGTAGCAGAAGAACTCCATGGAAGGAGATCATTCCCGGCCCGGCGGGCCGGCTCAACGGGATTCGGCGCCGCCCTCGCGCCGGGGCGTGACCCGCGGCCGTTCCCCGCGTTGAGCTGGGCATGAAGAAGCGCAGCATGCTCGCCATCGCCTCCCTCGCCACCGGTTTCGTCGTCGCCGCCGTGACGCCCTCCCACGGCCTGGCCGCTTCCGACGGTCCGCTCGGCGACCTGAACGTGCAGGACACCCTCAGCGCCGTCGACCACACCGTCGCCAGCCACAGCCTGGACCTGGACGAGGGCTCGGTGGTGGACGGCGACTGAGCGTGACCGCGCCGACGGCGCCGGGCCCCGCACCGGGGGTCCGGCGCCGTCCGCCGTCCCGGCCCTTTCCCGCGCCCTCAACTGGACCTGGTTTCCGTGGCAGGGTGGAGCGGGCAAGCCTCAGGGGGCCAACAGAAGAGGGGGACCCGTGATCGTCGTTTGGATCAACGGCGCGTTCGGTGCGGGGAAGACCACCACCGCACGGGAACTGATCGAGCTGATCCCGAACAGCACGCTCTTCGACCCGGAGGTCATCGGCGGCACGCTCACCGACCTGCTGCCGGCCAAGCACCTCGCCGAGGTCGGCGACTTCCAGGACCTGCCGATCTGGCGGCGGCTCGTCATCGACACCGCCGCCGCGCTCCTCGCCGAGCTGGGCGGCACCCTCGTGGTCCCGATGACCCTGCTGCGCCAGGAGTACCGGGACGAGATCTTCGGCGGTCTCGCCGCCCGCCGCATCCCGGTCCGGCATCTCGTCCTCACCCCGGCGGAAACGATCCTGCGCGCCCGGATAGCCGACCGGGAGACACCTCCCGGCCTGCCCGACGGGGAGATACGCGTACGGCAGTGGGCCTACGACCACATCGAGCCGTACCGCGCCGCGCTCGCCTCCTGGCTCGCCGCCGACGCCCACCTCGTCGACAACGGCACCCTCACACCGCACCAGACCGCCGCCCGGATAGCGGAGGCCGTCACCAGCGGGGAGGCGCCGGCCTGCGACATCGTGCAGACCCCCGAGCCCACCGCCGAGACCCTCGCCGCAGGTGTCCTGCTCTTCGACGAGCGGGACCGCGTGCTGCTCGTCGACCCCACCTACAAGGCCGGCTGGGAGTTCCCCGGCGGTGTCGTCGAGCCCGGCGAGGCCCCCGCCCGGGCCGGGATGCGCGAGGTCACCGAGGAGACGGGCCTGCGCCTGGCGGACGTACCCCGCCTCCTCGTCGTCGACTGGGAGCGGCCCGCGCCCCCCGGCTACGGCGGCCTGCGGCTGCTCTTCGACGGCGGTCGCCTGGATTCCGCCGAGGCCGAGCGGCTGCTGCTGCCCGGCCCCGAGCTGCGCGCCTGCCGCTTCGTCACCGAGCAGGAAGCCGCCGACCTGCTCCCGCCCGTCCGCTACGAACGCCTGCGCTGGGCACTGCGGGCCCGCGAGCGGGGGGCCGCGCTCTACCTGGAGGCAGGCGTTCCGGTCTAGGGGGTGTCTCGCCGCGAGCAGCCGGAACGGCGCTCACTCCGTCAGGTGCGCCACCACCGCCCCCAGCGCGGCGTGCAGCGGCCCGCTCCACTCCTCGACCGGGTCCAGGCTCTCGAAGCCGTGGTGGCCGTGGGGGACGTCGATCACCTCCAGGCGTGCCCCGCCGTCCTTGGCGGCGGCGCGGAACTCCTCGACATGGGCGGCCAGTTCGGATGCCTCCAGCCCCGCGCGCAGCAGCACGAGGGGCAGGTCGCCCGCGCCGCCCACCGCGGTGACGGGGCGGGAAATGCCCTCGGGCAGGCCCCAGTTGGGCAGCGGCGCCAGCACCGGGTAGCTGAACGCCACGCAGCGCAGCCACGCCGGCGGCCGTGCCAGCCAGTCCGCCGACAGCAGCCCGCCCCCGGAGAAGAACCACAGGGCGATCCGGTCGGCGTCCACCCGGGGGTCGGCCCGGACCAGCTCCACGGCGGCGGCCACGTCCTCGGCGGCACGCGGGTAGGCGGTCACGTCGTGCAGACCGTGGTCGAACGTCACCGCGACCGCTCCGCGCGCGGCGACGGACCGGGCGTGCCCGGTCAGCGTCGGCCAGTCGCGCGGCGAGGGCCGCGCCCCGGCCGGCACCGGGCCGCCGTGCACGAACAGCACCGCCGGCAAAGGGCCCTCGGCGCCGGACGGCACGTACAGGTCGACGTCCCCGTGCCGGTCCCGCGGCACGTCGGGCACCTCCAGGGCGAACGGCCGCAGGTGCGCGGGCGGCTGCCCGGCCCCGGCAGGGGTGAGACGGTGGCCTTCGCCGGCGGCGGCCCGCAGCAGAACCTCCGCCAGCTCGGCCGGCGAGGACAGCATCGGCCAGTGCCCGGTGGGCAGTTCGAAGAAGGACACCGCCGGTGAGGCCAAGGCCTGCAGCGCGGGGTCGCCGAAGTCGACCAGCCGCTGGATCATCCCGATGTCCACGCCGTTGCCGGTGCACAGCACACCCGTGGTCGGCACCGAGGCCACCGCGCCCGTCAGCCGCAGCGGCTGGAACAGCGTGGCCAGCGGCTGCGGGCGGGCGAGCGCGGTGAGCCGGTCCAGCGCCTCCGGTGCCACGCCCGCGGTGCTGCCCCAGCGCCGCCACTCCTCGGGGCCGGCCGGAGGCGTAAGGACACCGTCGCTCTCCCCGGCCCCGGCGCGCGCGGCCAGCCGCGTGCGCAGTTCCTCGTCGGGCACCGCCGCCAGTGCGGGGACGCCGTTCCGCGGCAGGCCCGCGTCGACGAAGACGATCCGCGCGACCCGGTCGGCCCGCCGGTCCGCCGCGCCGAGCGCCGGGTGGGCGCCGTAGTCGTGAGCGACCAGCACCACCTGCTGCTCCGGCCCGGCCGTGTCGATCGCCTCGGCCACCTGCGCGATGTGCGCCTCCAGATCGGCCGGCCCCGGCGGGCCGCCCAGCGTCACCGGGTACGCCTCCGCCCCCGCCGCGACCAGCCGCGCGGCTGTCGCCTCCCATACGTGCGCGTCCGTGAACATCCCTGGGACCAGCACGAATGCCGTCATCGCCGTCTCCTTGCGTCTGTTGGGCGAGCGTTCGCGGGTACCGTAGGAACTCCCCCTGAGGGAGGTTCAACTGTCCATGTCGCCCGACGGCCTGTGGAGCATCGGCGAACTCGCCGAGCACGCGGGCGTCACCGTCAAGACCGTCCGCTTCTACTCCGACCGCGGTCTGCTGCCGGAGGCCTCCCGCAGCTCCGGCGGACACCGCCGGTACGGCCCCGGAGCGCTGGACCGGCTGCGCCTGATCCGCTCGCTGCGCGCCCTGGACCTGCCGCTGCCCGAGGTGCGCCGCGTCCTCGACGCGGAGGGCGAGCCGGGCCCCGCCCTGGCCGACGCCGTCGCCGGGCGGCTGCGCGAGGTCGGCACCCAGCTGCGGGCGCTGCGCTGGCGGGAGACGGCGCTGCGGCTGGTGCAGGAGGCCCCGCCCGAGGAGCGCGCCGACCGGCTGCGGCTGCTCGGCGCGCTGACGACCCCGCCGACCACCGACGCACCCGCCCGGTTCTGGCGTGCCTGGCTGCCGGCGCGGATGCCCGCCCGCTCGGTCAGCGCCTTCCTTGAGGTGGCCGTACCGCAGCCGCCGGACGATCCCCGCCCGGAGCAGGCGCTCGCGTTCGCCCGGCTGCACGCGCTGACCAGCGGGCCCTGCCCCGGCGGGTCGCAACCCCAGCCGGAGGCGCACCGGGAGGCGGGCGCGCGCGGCGCCGCCGTCCTGTACGCGGGTCTGGCCGAGGCGTACGAGCTGGCGGCCGTACAGCTGCGCCGGGACCGGCGTCCGTGCCCCGGCGACGCGCTGGACGGCTTCGTCGCGGCGTACGCCGACGCCTACGGCATCCCGGACAGCCCCGGCTTCCGGCACCGGCTCGCCCGCCAGCTGGCCGCCGATCCGCGCCTGGACCGGTACTGGGAGCTGGTGTCCGAGGTCACCACGCGGCCTGGCGCCCGCCCGGAGCCCACACCCGGTGCCGCGCACGACTGGCTGCTCGCCGCCCTGGACGCGGACCTCGCGGCGGCCGGGTGAGCCGGCGACCGGCGCACGCAAGGGGCCCCTCGCCGAGCGGCGAAGGGCCCTCTGACGTGCGCGGAACGGATCAGCTCGCCGCGTAGTTGCGCAGGAACAGCGCCTCCGCGACCGACAGGCGCTCCAGCTCCTCCGGGGAGACGCTCTCGTTCACGGCGTGGATCTGCGCCTCCGGCTCGCTCAGGCCGATGAGCAGGATCTCCGCCTGCGGGTAGAGGGAGGCGAGGGTGTTGCACAGCGGGATCGAGCCGCCCTGGCCCGCGTACTGCATCTCCTGGCCGGGGTAGGCCACCGCCATCGCGTCGGCCATCGCCTGGTAGGCGGGGCTGGCCGCGTCGGCGCGGAAGGCCTGGCCCTGGCCGATCTGCTCCACGGCGACCCGGGCGCCCCACGGGGTGTGCGCCTCGATGTGGGCCTGGAGCAGCTTGGTCGCGTCGGCCGCGTCGGTGCCCGGCGGCACCCGCAGGCTGATCAGCGCCCGCGCGCTCGCCTGCACGGACGGCGTGGCGCCGACGACCGGCGGGCAGTCGATGCCGAGGACCGTCACCGCCGGGCGGGCCCAGATGCGGTCGGCGACCGTGCCCGAGCCGATCAGGCCGACGCCGTCGAGGACCTTGGCGTCCGCGCGGAACTGCTCCTCGTCGTACTGCAGTCCGTCCCAGGAGGCGTCCGCGGGCAGACCGTCGACCGTCGTCGAGCCGTCCTCGGCGCGCAGCGAGTCCAGCACGCGGATCAGCGCGGCCAGCGCGTCCGGGGCGGCGCCGCCGAACTGACCCGAGTGCAGGTTGCCCGCCAGCGTGTCGACCTGGACACGGACCAGGGTCATGCCGCGCAGGGTCGTGGTGACCGTCGGCAGTCCGACACGGAAGTTGCCCGCGTCACCGATCACGATGGTGTCCGCCGCCAGCAGCTCCGGGTGCTCCTCGGCGTACCGCTCCAGACCGCCCGTGCCCTGCTCCTCCGAGCCCTCGGCGATCACCTTCACGTGCACCGGCACGCCGCCGTTCGCCTTCAGCGCGCGCAGCGCCAGCAGGTGCATGATCACGCCGCCCTTGCAGTCGGCGGTGCCACGCCCGTACCAGCGGCCGTCGCGCTCGGTCAGCTCGAACGGCGGCGTCGTCCAGCCGGCCTCGTCCAGCGGCGGCTGCACGTCGTAGTGCGCGTACAGCAGCACCGTCTTCGCGCCCTCGGGGCCGGGGAGGTAGCCGTACACCGACTGCGTGCCGTCCGGGGTGTCGAGCAGGGCGACGTCCTGGAAGCCCTCGGCGGTCAGCGCGTCCGCCACCCAGCGGGCCGCGCCCTCGCTCTCGCTCTTCGGGAACTGGTCGAAGTCCGCCACCGAACGGAAGGCCACCAGTTCGGCGAGCTCCGCCTGCGCCCGGGGCATCAGCGAGGCGACGGTCTCGGCGACCGGATTCGACGACATGGGCACGCTCCTTGTAGGTGCGACGTTGTACTTGCGTGTACGTGTGCGTACGTCTTGTGCGTTGATCTGCCAACGGTTGACCGTGTGAGCGTACGCCCGTCCCGCGGCGCGGGTCGCATCCGCTGCCGGACCTCGGTCGGCGGCCCTTCGCGATCTCCGCCGTAGGATGCGGATGACAGCAGCGGCAGCGGCTTGATCGGGAGCGGTAGACCATCGTGAGCAGCGAGAACTCTTCGGCGGACGACGTGCGGCAGGTGTGGGACGTCGTCGTGGTGGGCGCGGGACCCGCAGGAGCATCGGCCGCCTACGCGGCCGCGGTCGCCGGGCGGCGCGTGCTGCTGCTGGAGAAGGCGGAGCTGCCCCGCTACAAGACCTGCGGCGGCGGCATCATCGGACCGTCCCGTGACGCGCTGCCGCCCGGCTTCGAGCTGCCGCTGCGCGACCGCGTGCACGCGGTGACCTTCTCCCACAACGGCCGTTTCGCCCGCACCCGCCGCTCCCGGCAGATGCTGTTCGGTCTGATCAACCGGCCGGAGTTCGACCAGCAGCTGGTCGAACACGCGCAGAAGGCCGGCGCCGAGCTGCGCACCGGGGTCACCGTGCAGCGCGTCGAGCAGCACGGCTCGGCGGTGCCGGACCGCCGTACGGTCGCCGTCGTACTGCAGGGCGGCGAGACGGTGCTGGCCCGCGCGGTCGTCGGCGCCGACGGCAGCGCCAGCCGCATAGGGGCGCACGTCGGGGTCAAGCTCGACCAGGTCGACCTGGGCCTGGAGGCGGAGATCCCGGTGCCGGAGACCGTCGCCGAGGACTGGAAGGGGCGGGTCCTGATCGACTGGGGGCCGATGCCCGGCTCGTACGGCTGGGTGTTCCCCAAGGGCGACACGCTCACCGTCGGCGTCATCTCGGCGCGCGGCGAGGGCGCCGCCACCAAGCGCTACCTGGAGGACTTCATCGGCCGGCTCGGCCTCGCCGGGTTCGAGCCCAGCATCTCCTCCGGCCATCTCACCCGCTGCCGCGCCGACGACTCGCCGCTCTCGCGCGGCCGGGTGCTGGTGTGCGGGGACGCGGCGGGGCTGCTGGAGCCGTGGACCCGGGAGGGCATCTCGTTCGCGCTGAGGTCGGGGCGGCTCGCGGGGGAGTGGGCGGTGCGCATCGCGGAGGCGCACGACGCGGTGGACACCCGCCGTCAGGCCCTCAACTACGCCTTCGCCGTCAAGGCCGGCCTCGGCGTGGAGATGGCCGTCGGCAAGCGGCTGCTGGCCGCGTTCGAGCGGCGGCCCGGGGTGTTCCACGCGGCGCTGACCGGGTTCCGGCCGGCGTGGAAGGCGTTCATGGACATCACCCGCGGCGCGACCTCGCTGGGCGAACTGGTCCGCAACCGGCCGATCGCGCAGCGCGCCCTGACACTGCTGGACCGGCGGGCGGCGCCGGGCGAGTCCGGGGCCTGAGGCCTGCCGGCCCGGTGCTCCTTCGGCTGCCTCAGTTCGCGGCCGTGATCCGGAACACCGGGTGGTCCGGTGCGATGCGGCGCAGTTCGGTGTCGGGCGAGTCCGGGCCGACGCCGTCGAAGAAGATGCCGACCTCGGCCTTCCAGCGCTTGAGGTAGGCGCGCAGGATCGCGGGCTTGTCGTCGTCGGCCACCTCGGTGGCGGTGAACTCCTCGACGTGCTTGCCGAGGTGCAGTTCGCCGCCGCCGGCCGCGCGCATGTTGTGGGTCCACTGGACGTGGCCGCGCGGGGCGACGAGGTAGCGCCGGCCGTCGACGGTCAGCAGGTTGACCGGCGTGGTCCGCCACTCGCCGCTCTTGCGGCCGCGCACGGCGAGGACGCGGGAGCCCCAGACGCTGACGCCCCGGCGGGTCAGCCACGCGACCGAGCGATTGAGGACCTGGACGGTGAACCAGCCGGGCTTGCGGACGTGTGCGGACACGGCGTGCGTGGACATGGAGACCCCCTGGGCGAGTGGGGAGAGCGCCGCTCTCTTGTGTGAGCACTGCTCTCGGTAACTCCAGTGTGCACCTTCGGCGCGGCCCGCGCAAGAGCAGTGCTCTCTGTTGTGTGCACTGCTCTCGCCGCATGGCAGACTGCAGCCATGAGCAGCCCCTCCGCACCCCCCGGCGGCGCCCGTGCCCGCGCCCGCCTCGAAGTCACCGCGGCCATCAAGGAGGCCGCCCGCCGTCACCTCGCCGCCGGCGGCGCGGCCCAGCTCTCACTGCGGGCCGTCGCCCGTGAGCTGGGCATGGTCTCCTCGGCGCTCTACCGCTACTTCCCCAGCCGCGACGACCTGCTCACCGCGCTCATCACCGACGCCTACGACTCCCTCGGCGAGGCCGCCGAGACCGCGCACGCCGAGGTCGCCGACGCGGCGCCGCCGCACCGCTGGACGACGGTCTGCGCGGCCGTACGGCGCTGGGCGCTCGCCCACCCGCACGAGTACGCCCTGATCTACGGCACGCCCGTGCCCGGCTACCGCGCCCCCCTCACGACGCTGCCTGCCGCCTCCCGCGTCGGCCTGCTCCTCATCGGCGTCGCGCGCGACGCGCACCGCCGCGGCCAGTTGGCGGCGCCGCCCCTCCCGGCCGGCCTCCGCGCGGAGGCCGCCCGCCTGGCCGCCGACATCGCCCCCGATCTCCCGCCGGCCACCGTGACCGCGCTGGTCGCCGCCTGGGCCCAGCTCTACGGCCTGGTCGGCTTCGAGCTGTTCGGGCAGTTCGACCGGATGGTGGAGGACCGTGAGCCCTTCTTCCGCCACGCGACGGCCCGGCTGGCGGAGAGCGTCGGCCTGCGCGCCGGAACGGCCTGATCCGGCCGCCCTTACCTCGGAGGTCATCGACCCCCGGCCGGCGCCCTGCCACGATCGTCGGTGTCAGCAGCCGACCGCCCGCCCAGGAGGACGCCGTGACCGCGTACGCCATCGCCCACCTGCACAACCCCGCCCCGCACCCGGACGTCGCCGAGTACATCGAGCGGATCTCCGCCACCTTCGAGCCCTACGGAGGCCGCTTCCTGGTGCACGGCGCGCAGCACGAGGTGATGGAGGGCAACTGGCCCGGCGCCGTCGTGATGATCGCCTTCCCCGGCATGGCCGAGGCCCGCGCCTGGTGGGACTCGCCCGCCTACCAGGAGATCGCCCCGCTGCGCTCGCGGCACATCGCCAGCGACATCGTGTTCGTGCCGGGTGTGCCCGAGGGCTACGACGCGGGTGCCACCGGCCGCGCGATGCGCGAGTCGCTGCCCGCGGGATGAGCCGGGCCGGGGCTCGGGCGGGTCCGCACAGTCGCGTCGTCCGCCCGGAGGGCGGGCCGCGCGGCGTCCGGTGCCTGCTCTGGGGCCCCTGCTCGAAGAGCTTGGGGGAGTGCCGGGCGTCGGGCGGCAGACGGGACTTCGCGGGCACGGCCTGCGGCGGATACTGCTCCGGGAGTACGTGTGACCACCACGCGTGGGTGACGCCGTCCGTCCCGCCCGGCGTCTAGCGTGACGGTCATGGACGAGCAGCGCACACGCGGGACCGGCCCCCCGCCGCGACGCCCGTGGCACGGGCCGCCGCCGGGGTGGGGTCGCCGCGACGAGGAGCACGACCGCCCCCGCCGGCCCTGGCGGTCCACCGCCGTCGTCACCGCGTTCGTGCTGCTCGGCTCGCACTTCGCCGCGGAGCAGCAGCACGGTGAGCGGGTCCCGCTGGATGCGTTCGGGCGTGCGCTGCTGGTGGTGGCCTCGCTCCTGCTGCTGTGGCGCATCCGGTACCCGGTGGCGGTCGCGTTCGGCACCGCCGCCGCGGCCCTGGTCTATCTGGGCGCGGGCTACCCGTACGGGCCGGTGTTCGTCACCGTCGCCCTCGGCTGCTTCAGCGCGGTCGTCGCCGGGCACCGGCATGCGGCCTGGTCGGCGCTCGGCCTGCTGTGGGCCGGGCATCTGCTGGTCGCGCACTGGCTGTACCGGTGGCTGCCGCCGTCCGGGGACTCCGCCGCCGGCTGGGGGCAGGAACTGCCGATCGCCGCCTGGGTGGTGGCGATCGTCGCGGTGGCCGAACTGACGCGGGTCCGCCGCGAGCAGTGGGCCAGGGAGCGGGCCGAGCGGGCCCAGGCGGCCCGGCGGCGCGCCGACGAGGAGCGGCTGAGGATCGCCCGGGAACTGCACGACGTCCTCGCGCACAGCATCTCCGTCATCAATGTCCAGGCAGGCGTCGGCCTCGCCCTGCTCGACTCCGACCCCGAGCAGGCCCGCACGGCGCTGACCACCATCAAGGCCCAGAGCAAGGAGGCGCTCGGCGAGGTGCGCCAGGTGCTCGACTCCCTGCGCGCGCCCGGCGCCGCCCCGCGCACCCCCGCGCCCGGCCTGGACCGGCTCCCGGAACTGGTCGAGCAGGCGGCGGGCGCCGGACTGACGGTGGAGGTGACGGGCCGGGCACCGGCGCTGCCGCCGGGCGCGGACCTCGCCGCGTTCCGCATCGTCCAGGAGGCCCTCACCAACGTCGTACGCCACTCCGGTTCCCGGCACGCGCGCGTGCGGCTGGAGCGGGCGCGCGGGGCGCTGCGGCTCAGCGTCGACGACGACGGGCCCGCGACCGGCGCCGACGCGGGCGGCAGCGGCAACGGACTGGCCGGAATGCGGGAGCGTGCCGCCGCGCTCGGTGGCACGATCGAGGCGGGGCCGCGCCCCGACGGCGGCTTCCGGGTGCTCGCCGTCCTGCCGCTCGACGCCGAGGAGGACAGCCGGTGATCCGCGTACTGCTCGCCGACGACCAGTCGCTGGTCCGGGCCGGGTTCCGCGCCCTGCTGGACGCGCAGCCGGACATCGAGGTCGCCGGGGAGGCCGCCGACGGCGAGGAGGCGCTGCGCAGGACGCGCGAACTGCGGCCGGACGTCGTGCTGATGGATATCCGTATGCCGCTGCTCGACGGCCTGGCCGCCACCCGCCGCATCACGGGGGACGACGCCCTGAACGGGGTCCGGGTGGTCATGCTGACCACCTTCGAACTCGACGAGTACGTCTTCGAGGCGATCCGCGCCGGTGCCTCCGGCTTCCTGGTGAAGGACACCGAACCGGAGGAACTCCTGCGCGCCGTACGGGCGGTGGTGGCCGGCGACGCGCTGCTGTCGCCCGGGGTGACGCGCCGCCTGATCGCGGAGTTCGCGGCCCGGTCAAAGGAACCGGCCGCGGCGGACGCGCTCGCGCACCTCACCGAGCGGGAGCGGGAGGTGATGGCGCTGGTCGGCATCGGCCTGTCCAACGAGGAGATCGCCCGCCGTCTGGTGGTCAGCCCGCTCACCGCGAAGACGCACGTCAGCCGCACGATGGTGAAGCTGGGCGCCCGTGACCGGGCTCAACTGGTGGTGCTGGCCTATGAGTCGGGGCTGGTCCGGCCGGGCTGGCTGGGCTGAACCCGCCCGTCGTGCTCCAGATCCCGCACCTGCCGGAAGCGGACCAGGACGGTCACCACACGGGTGACGAAGAGGGCGGCGGCCAGGACGGCACCGAGTCCGGTGAGCGTGTCGCGCACGCCCGCCGGCAGACGGAAGGCGTACGCCGGTCCGGCCACCGCGCCGAACACCAGCGCCGCCCCGAAGGCGGCACTGAACAGCGCGTATCCGATCTCGACGGTGATGGCGTCCCGCTCTGCCTGTGTACGGCGTCCCCCGGTCATGCGCGGGAGTCAAGCAGGCGGGGGCCCGGCGGGCAAGCAGCCCGGCCGGGCCCCCCTTTCACGGAGGCGCCCCCGTCAGTCGCGGACCGGAACCCGGTCCGGCTGCGCCTCCTCCACGGTGGACCTGGCGACCACGATCGACGGCTGCCGCGTCCGGCGCGGACGCAGGCCGGTGAGGGTGATCAGAAGGCCGACGGCGGCGATGCCCGCCGTGACCACGAACCCGGGACGGTAGCTGTCCAGCACGGCCTGCGGGGTCGCGGTGCCCGGGGAGTTGGCGGTGACCACGGCCGTCACGACGGCCAGGAAGATCGCGCCGCCCACCTGCACCGAGGTGTTGAGCAGACCGGAGACCATGCCCTGCTCGTGGTCCTCCACGCCGTTGGTGGCCTGGATGTTGAGCGAGGGGAAGACCAGCGCGCAGGCCGCGCCGATCAGCAGCATCGACGGCAGGATCGCGGCGGCGTAGACCGGGTCGAGGTCGATGCGCAGGAACAGCGCGTACCCGACGACCATCAGCGCGAAGCCCGCCGCGATCAGCCGCTGGGTGCCGAACCGGTCCACGATCGAGCCGACCTTGGTCGAGGAGATCGCCACCAGGGCGCCCGCCGGCAGGAAGGCCAGCGCGGTGTGCAGCGCCGACCAGCCGAGCAGCGACTGCATGTACAGCGTGGTCAGGAACTGGAAGCCGACGTAGGAGCCGAAGAAGGCCAGCGCGCCGAGCTGGGCGCGGACCTGGGTGCCGGAGCGCAGCACACCGAGGCGGATCAGCGGGCCCGCGGAGCGCCGCTCGACCAGGACGAACACGGTCAGCAGGACGGCGACGGCCAGGAAGGACAGCAGCGTGCGGGCCGAGCCCCAGCCGACCTCGGGCGCCTGGACCACGGTGAAGACCAGCAGCAGCATCGACGCGGTGCCGAGGACGGCGCCGGGCACGTCGTAGCCGTTGTGGTCCTTCTCCCGCTCGCTGCGCGGCAGCAGCTTCAGGCCGGCGACCAGGGCGATCAGGGCGATGGGCGCGGGCAGCAGCATGGTGAGCCGCCAGCTGGCCTCGGTGAGCAGGCCGGACAGCACCAGGCCCATGGAGAAGCCGGTGGCCGCGCAGGTGGTGTAGATGGACAGGGCCCGGTTGCGCAGCGGGCCCTCGGCGAAGGTCGTGGTGATGATGGACAGGCCGGCCGGCGCGGTGAAGGCCGCGCTCAGGCCCTTGATGAAGCGGCTGGCGATCAGCAGCGGACCGGAGTCGACCAGGCCGCCCAGCAGTGAGGCGAGCGCGAACACGCCGAGGGCCACCAGGAAGACCTGGCGCCGGCCCAGCAGGTCGGCGGTGCGGCCGCCCAGCAGGAGCAGGCCGCCGTAGCCCAGGATGTAGCCGCTGACGATCCACTGCAGCGTGGAGGTGGACAGGTCCAGGTCCGAGCCGATCGACGGCAGGGCCACGCCGACCATCGACACGTCCAGCGCGTCCAGGAACATCGCGGCGCAGAGCACCAGCAGGGTGCCCCACAGCCGGGGGGTCCAGCGGCCCTCCGGGGCGGGGGCCGCGGGGGTGGTGAGCGGAGAGGTCATGCCCCAGAGACTACATGCACATGCATCAGATGCAAGCGCATTTAATTCGGGTGCAATAATTTCCTGGCTCTGCTACGGTGCGGCCATGGCGGCGAAGAAGGCCGAGCAGGCGCTCGTGGACCAGTGGCGGGACATCCTTGCGCTGCACGCCCGCACCCAGTGCGAACTCGACCGCGCCCTCGGCGGGCACGGTCTGTGCGCCAGCGACTTCGAGGTGCTCGACGTGCTCTCCGAGAGCGCTCCCGACGGCTCCTGCGTCTCCTACCGCGTCCAGGAGATCGCCGAGCGCGTCCATCTCAGCCAGAGCGCCCTGTCCCGTCTCATCGCCCGGCTGGAGAAGGACGGCCTGGTCGATCGGGGCATGTGCCCGGAGGACCGGCGGGGCGTACGCGTCGCCCTCACCGCGAAAGGGCGCGCGCTGCACGACGAGCTGCGCCCGGTGCAGCGCGCGGTGCTGACGCGGATGCTGGCGGACTGAGTCCGCCCGCGTCTCCCGGCGTCAGGCGCTGCGGCGTCAGCCGATGGCCGACGTCTCCCGCCACAGTGCGGCGAGCGCGGCGTCCCCGGTCACCCGCGGCACCGGGACCCTGTTCCACAGCGCCAGATACAACTCGTCCGCCGGTCCGGCCAGTTCGGCGTCGGCGGCGCCGGTGTCCTCGCGCGTGGTGACGGGCGGCTCCGCCGACAGCCGTACGGTCCACACCGCGTCCGCGTCCGTCGCCCGCACCCGCAGCAGCCGCGGCTCGGGCGTCCGCACCCGGCTCTTGGGGCGGGCGTGGAAGCCGCGCAGCAGCTCGTCGATGCCGTCGACGGCGAACTCCGTGCCGACGGGGGAGGGGCTGCCGCCGCGGGCGGTCTCCGCGTCGTAGCGGTGGACGGCCGTCTCGTGCGCCTGGCGCCGTGTCCAGAAGGCCAGCGGCGACGGTGACGGCAGGGGTGCCGGGTGGAACGTCCAGGCGGCCGTCTCGGGTGAGGCCGCGGCCAGGGTGTCCACCAGGCGGCGATGGCTCTCCCGGTACCAGGCCAGCAGCTCGGCTCCGTCGAGGTCCGGCTCCTCGCCGAGGGGCCGGGGCGAGGTGAGCTGCTCGGCCACGAACGCGGTGGCCCAGCGGTGCACCGCGCCGGTGTGCCGCAGCAGGTCGCGCACCTGCCACTCCGGGCAGGTGGGCACCTTCGCGTCGGTGCCCGCCGCCTCGGCGGCCGCGGCCAGCGCCCGGCCTTCCCGGTCCAGGGCCTCAAGGAACTCGGCTGTCTCCATGGGGGGAGTGTGCAGCATCGAGTGGGTTCGAACGCAAGGGAATTCCTGGTGGCCCGGCGTACCGGCTCACTCGCAGCGGCCCCAGCCCGGATACGGCGGCCGCGGCCACACCGGTGGGTGAGGAAGGGGGAGGTCGCCCGGCGCGCGGGCCAGGTCCGTCCGCGCGGCCTCGTCTTCCGGCGCCGGGGCGGGCAGGCGGCCGGCGAGCCAGCCGAGGAGGGCGTGCCCGGGTGCGGCGACCGAGGGGCCGCCGGATCCGACGCGCCAGGTCCGGCCGAGGTCGGTCGCGTGCACCGACGTGACGGGGAAGTCCTGTGCGCGCAGGGTGGCGACGGTCTCCTCCAGCGCCCAGGAGACATACGCCGCGGGCCAGTCGTGCGTGCCGTAGGCGAGTCGGAGGTCCACGTGGTGGGTCTCCAGCTCGCGCCGGCAGCGGTGCAGGGTGAACCAGGCCGGGTGCCGCCAGCCCGCCAGGGCGCAGACCATGCGCTGCCAGGCCTCGACGGGCAGGGCGCGGGCCTCGCGGACGAACCGGTCGAGGCTCGACCGCACCTGGCCGGCCAGGCCGTCCCGGCCCCGCCCCGCGTCGGCCTCGACCGCACGGGCCAGCTCGGCGGCGCTCAGCCTCGGGCCGGGCGCGACACCGTCGCGGGCCGTCAGCAGCAGCCCGACGTACGCGTCGGCGCTCCGGGCGACGTGCGCCACCACATGGCCCCGGGTCCACCCGTCCAGCGCGGAAGGCGCCCGCAGCTCGTCGTCTTCGAGTGCGGCGACCGTGGCGACGAACCGCTCGGCCGCCAGGGCGACTTGGCCGAGGAGGGCGTGCGGGTCGGGGGCGTCGAGAGGGGTGTCGAGGGGAACGTCGTGCGGCACGGGCGCCTCCGGGGCGGGCCGGGTCGGGGTCGTTGAGGAACAGCGGGGCACCCAAGGGGAGCCGGGTGTCCGGCGGGGCGTCGCGGGCCGCGAGGGTGCGCTGCGGTGGTGCCGCGCGGGTCCGGACGTCGCCGGTGCGGTGATCGTACCGGCGGGTGTGCACCGGCCCCGCCGGCCGGCTCTGCTCGTGTCGTCTCGCGCCTGCACCGACGCGTATTCGGACGGGCTCAGTCGGCCACTCCCACCCCCTGCTTCACCGCGCCCGGGTCGGTGGTCAGGGCGAGCATCGCGTGGGCCACGTCCGCGCGGGCGATGAAGCGGCCCCTGGGCGGGAAGCCGCCGACGACCGTCCGGTACCGGCCGGTGAGGGGCCTGTTCTGCAGACGCGGCGGGCGGACGACCGTCCAGTCCGTGGCGCTGGCGGCCACCTCGGCCTCCATCGCGCGCAGGTCGGCGTAGACGTCCTTCAGGACAGCCGAGACGATCCCGCGTACGGCCCGGTCGAGGGGGCCGTCGTCCTCCGGCGCGGGGCCGACCGGGGCAGCGCTCACCACGACCAGTCGCCGGGTGCCCTCCGCCTCCATCGCGCGCAGCACGGTCCGGGTGAGCCGGGTCGCCACGCCCGCGTCCTTGCGGGAGCGCGCGCCGAGGCCGGACAGGACCGCATCGCGGTCGGCCACCGCGGGGCGGACGGCCTCCGGGTCGTCGAGGGCGGCGCGGACCACCTCCAGGGTGTCGCCGCGCACGGCCAGCCCGGCCGGGTTCCGGACGACCGCGGTCACGTGGTGTCCCGCGTCCAGCGCCTGGCGGACGATCTCCTGGCCGATGCCTCCCGTGGCGCCGAAGACGGTGAGTTTCATGGTCCCTCCAGGTGGTCGCGGTGAAGTCGTGGATGGTGGGTGAGTGTTTACTCACCACCTGCCTCCAGGGTGAGTAAACACTCACCCACCCGTCAAGCCCGGTCGGCCCCCGTCATGGAATGCTTGGTGACCATGCAGCAGCCACCGGCCAGAGTCCGCATCCTCGACGCCGCCCACGAGCTGATGCTCACCGTGGGACTGGCCCGTGCCACGACCAAGGAGATCGCCCGGGCGGCCGGCTGTTCCGAGGCGGCGCTCTACAAGCACTTCACCGGCAAAGAAGAGCTGTTCATCCGCGTACTCGCGGAGCGGCTGCCCCGCCTCACTCCGCTGCTGCGCAGCCTCGCCGCCGAGCCCGGGCAGGGCACCCTCCAGGAGAACCTCACCGAGATCGCCCGCCAGGCCGCCCTCTTCTACGAGCAGAGCTTCCCGATCGCCGCATCCCTGTACGCCGAGACCCAGCTCAAGCGGCGCCACGACGACGCGATGCGGGAGATGGGGTACGGGCCGCACCGGCCCATCGAGGACCTGGCGGCGTATCTGCGGGCGGAGCAGGACCTGGGGCGGGTCGCCCGGGACGCCGACCCGTACGCGGCGGCCTCGCTGCTGCTGGGGGCCTGCGCGCAGCGGGCGTTCGCCTATGACGCGACGCCGGACGCGACCCGGCCGGAGGTCGACGACTTCGCCGCGCGGCTGGCCCGCACCCTGCTCGCCGGCATCGCCGGGAGTACCGGGAGCGCCGGGAGTGCCGGGAGTGCCGGGACCGAGGGGGCCCCGGGTCCCAGGTGACGGGCCGGGAGCGGACCGGCCGCTGTCTTTCAGCCACTCTTTAGCATGGCGCGGCAGCATCGGGGCATCCCGCACCGGCCGTGAGGAGGCCCCCGTGACGCAGCCCTGGGTGATCCTGACCCGAGTCGTGGAGGAGGCGTACCGCTCCCTGGTCGCCTACGGGCAGATGTGGATCTGGGTGCCCTCCGAGCCGCCCCTGCCGGAACCGCTGGAACGCGTCCGCCCGGACATCCCGCTCTCGGCGGTGGAACGCGCCCTGGAACGGCAGTTGCTGGACCTGGACACCCTGGGCTGAGACACGGTCGGGTACGGCGTCCCGCCGGGCGCCCGCCTCAGCCTCCGGCCGCGCGGCGGGTGGTGAGGGCGATGGCGGCGGCCGTCGCGGCCAGGACCGCCACGCTGGTGAGGGCGACCGGCAGGGAGAACCAGTCGGCCATGAACCCGATGGCGGGCGGGCCGAGGAGCATGCCGCCGTAGCCGAGGGTGGAGGCGAGCGCGACACCGCCCGGACCCGCCAGGCTGCCGGCGCGTTCGACTGCGACGGGGAACAGGTTGGCCAGTCCCAGGCCGGTGATCACGAAGCCGAGCAGCGCCGCCCACACCGACGGCACGAGGCTCGCGACGAGCATCCCGGCGGCGGCGATCGTGCCGCCCCACACCAGCGTGCGGGTGCGTCCCAGCCGCTCCAGCAGGCGCGTGCCGGACAGCCTGCCGACGGCCATCGCGAGCGCGAAGCAGGTGTATCCGGCCGCCGCGACGCCCGGTGCCGCGCCGAGGTCCTGCTCCAGGTGCAGGGCGCTCCAGTCGGCGAGTGCTCCCTCGCCGTAGGCGGTGCCGAGGGCGATCAGGCCGAAGGTGACGACGAGGCCGCGGGTGCGGCTGTCGACGCGGCGCGTGCCCGGTGCCGTGTCCGGTGCGTCGGGCGCGGGGTCGTCGGCCGGTGCCGCCGGAGGGCGGTGACGCAGCAGGACCGGGCCGGCTGCGAGGGTCACGAGCAGGCCGAGCACTGTGAGGATGAGGAGATGGGCTGTGGGGGTGAGCGATCCCGCCACCAGTCCGCCGAGCCCGGCACCGGCCATGCCGCCGAGGCTGAAGGCGGCGTGGAAGCTGGGCATGACGGGGCGGCGCAGGGCGGCGACGAGGGCGACGGCGGCGCTGTTGAAGGCCACGTTGATGCTGCCGTAGGCCGCGCCGAACAGCAGCAGGACCGCGCCGAGCGCGGCGGCCGAGTGGGTCAGCGGGGGCAGCGCGACGCTGAGGGAGAGCAGGACGGCGCAGACGACGGTGACCTGGTGGCTGCCGTAGCGGCGGCACAGGCGTCCGGTCAGGGTCATGGTGACGACCGCGCCGGCCGAGACGCCGAGCAGCGCGAGACCGAGGGCGCTGGCGGAGGCGCCGGTCTGCTCCTTGATGGCGGGGATGCGGACGACCCAGCCAGAGAAGACGAAGCCGTCGAGGGCGAAGAAGGCGGTGAGAGCGATACGGAGTCGGGTGAGCTCGTGACCGTGGCCCGGCACGACGCTGTGCAGTCGGGTTTTGTTTATTTGCGGCACAAAGTCAGGCTAGGGCGGGCGGGGGCGGTGGGCAAGAGGTGACGCCCGGCACGCGCGTCCGGGGCGTCGCCGGCCTTCGCGCGCGCCGGCGTCGCGGGGCGGGGCCGGGGCCGGCCGGGGCCGGTGGTCGGTCGGATGGCCCGTACCGGTGATTGCCCGGCCGGCTGGGGCGGTCGTACCATCCGGGCTCCGTCCGATCCGCCGTACCGCGACACGACAGGGGTGCCCGTATGCCGGCAGCGCTCAGCCCTCAGGAGTCCGCCGCGCTGGCGGCGATCGACGAGGCGGACGTCGCCCGGACGCTGCGGGAGCTGATCGCGATACCGAGTGTCACCGGGAGCAGCGCCGAGTCCGAGGCGCAGCACCATCTCGCGCGGCGACTCGACCGGCTCGGCCTCGACGTCGACCTGTGGCCGGTGGACCTGGCCGCGCTCCGCGCCGACCCGGACTTCCCGGGCACCGAGGCGCCCCGGGACGAGGCCTGGGGCCTGGTGGCCACCACGCCCGGCGGGGGCGACGGGCCCACGATGATCCTCCAGGGGCACGTGGACGTCGTACCGCCCGGTGATCCGCGGCAGTGGGCCGGCGATCCCTTCACCCCGCGCGTGGAGGGCGACGTCGTGCACGGCCGCGGCGCCTGCGACATGAAGGCCGGGCTGGCCGCCAACCTCGCGGCGCTGGCGGCGATCCGGGACAGCGGGGCGAGGCTGCGCGGCCGGGTGGCCGCGCACTGCGTGGTGGGGGAGGAGGACGGCGGGCTCGGCGCCTTCGCCACGCTGCGGCGCGGCCACACCGGCGACGCCTGCGTCATCACCGAGCCGACCGGCGGCACCCTCGTGACCGCCAACGCCGGCGCGCTGACCTTCCGTATCGAGGTGCCGGGGCGGGCCACCCACGGCAGCACGCGGGACGCGGGGGTAAGCGCCATCGACGCCTACCTGCCCCTGCACCGGGCGCTGGCCCGGCTGGAGGCGCGGCGCAACGCCGGCGCCGACGCGCTGATGGCGGAGTACGCCCTTCCCTACGCGCTGTCGGTCGGCACCCTGCACGCCGGCGACTGGGCCAGCAGCGTGCCGGACCGGCTGGTCGCCGAGGGCCGGCTCGGCGTGCGGCTCGGGGAGGACCCGGCCGAGGCGAAGGCGGCGCTGGAGGGCTGTGTCGCCGAGGCGTGCGCCGAGGATCCCTGGCTGCGCGCGCACCCCGCCCGGGTGTCGTGGCCCGGCGGCCGGTTCGCGAGCGGCCGGCTGCCCGCGGGGCACCCGCTCGCGGACACCGTCCGCGCCGCCCACGCCGACGCGGTGGGCGGGCCGCGGCTGCGGCAGCGCGGGGCGCCGTACGGCAGCGACCTGCGGCTGTACGCCGCCGAGGGCGTCCCCACGCTGCAGTTCGGACCCGGTGACGTCCGGCTCGCCCACAGCCCCCGGGAACAGGTCTCCGTCCGCGAGGTCGTCGCCGTGGCCCGCACCCTGGTCCTCGCGGTACTCCGCACGGTCGGCACCAAGTAACGCCGCGCGCCGCCCGTCCAACCTCAGGACGGCGGACGGTGCCCGGCTCCCCGGAGGGTGTCCACCTTCGAGAATGGGTCGACGACCGGCGTCAGCTCGGCCGCGGCGACCGCCACCAGCGGCGCCGGGACGTCGCCGTCCCGCAGGGCGGTCACGTACGCGGAGGCCTGGGCGGGGGAGAGGGCGGGGACCTTCCGGCGCAGAACGCGCAGCGCGGAGAGCTTGCCCTCGGCACCGGCGAGGGCACTGATCTCGTCGTGCAGATCGTCGACGGCGGTCCGCACGGCCTCACCGCGCACCCGCACGCGGTACTCGGTCTCCCAGTCCCCGCAGACCGCGGAGACCACGCCGATCTGATGCAGGCTCCCGTCGACGCGGTCGACGAGGTACGGGCCGTTGCCCCCCAGCATGAGGTCCGGATTTCGGGTGCGCAGGTACTCCTCGGACGTCCAGTAGACGATCCAGACCAGCTCGTGCCGTTCCACCCCTGCCACCGCCATGCGGACCGGTGTCCACCGCCCGAACGGCTCGGCGAGCCTGAAGTCGCGTTCCAGCTGATCCTCGACGATCCGCACCGCCTCATCCCGCTCGATCACGTCGGCAGCATCCCCCACCGTTCCGGGCGGCAGCCACCCGTTTTGCGCTCTTGGACGGAATGGCGTGTCCCCACCCCCGCGCGCGGGACATCTCGTCCAGTGCGTCGCCGGGAAGATCGTCCGCACAATGGCGGCCGCACGGCAGGCGGACCGACGTGGGAAGGAAGGCCTATGCCCGAGAGCGCAGGCGGCAACGGAACGACGGACACCACCGGTGCGGCGGACACGGGCGACGGGGTGCATACGGGCGGCGGGGTGGGCGGTCCCCTCGCCGGGCTGCTCGTCGCCGACTTCGGGCGGGTCCTCGCCGCCCCCTACGCCACGATGCTCCTCGCCGACCTCGGCGCCGACGTGGTCAAGGTCGAGCATCCGGACACGGGCGACGACACGCGCGCGTGGGGACCGCCGTACGCGCACGGCGAGGCGACCTACTACCTGTCGGTCAACCGCAACAAGCGCTCCCTCGCGCTCGACCTGCGTAAGGAGCGGGACCTGCGCCGGGCCACCGAGCTGGTCCGCCGGGCCGATGTGCTGTTCGAGAACTTCCGGCCCGGCACCATGGCCCGGTACGGCCTCGACCACGCGCGGGCGCGCGAACTGAACCCCGGTCTCGTCTACTGCTCGGTCACCGGCTTCGGCGCCGGGGCGGGAGCCGGCCTGCCCGGGTACGACCTGCTGATCCAGGCCGTCGGCGGCCTGATGAGCGTGACCGGGCCGGCCCCGGGGCAGCCCGTGAAGACCGGCGTGGCGCTGGTGGACGTCCTGACCGGGCTGCACGCGGCGGTCGGTGTGCTGGCCGCGCTGCGCCACCGTGAGGCCACCGGCGAGGGACAGCACGTGGAGGTGAACCTGCTGTCCTGTCTGCTGTCCAGCCTGGTCAACCAGGCCGGCGGCTACACCCTCGCGGGCAGCGTGCCGGGGATCCTCGGCAACCGGCACCCCTCCATCGCGCCGTACGAGGTGTTCCCCGCCAAGGACCGGCCGCTGGTCGTCGCGGTCGGCAACGACCGGCAGTTCCGCGCCCTGTGCGAAGGGCTGGGGACGCCCGGGCTGGCCACCGACCCGCGGTTCGCGACCAACGCCGACCGGGTCGCCCACGTCGACGAACTCGCCGCCCTCCTGGGGGAGTCGCTGTCGGCACGGAACGCGGCGGAGTGGTTCGACCGGCTCACCCCGCTGGGCGTGCCCTGCGGACCGGTGAACGACCTCGCCCAGGCCTTCGACCTGGCCGACACCCTCGGCCTGCGCCCCCGGGCCCGCCTCGGCGGCCCGGACGGCACCGCCATGGACCTGGTCGCCAACCCGATCGGCCTCTCGCGCACCCCGCCCCGCTACACCCGCCGCCCGCCCCGCCTCGGCGAGCACACCGACGACCTCGGGGCCTGGCTGGACACGTGACTCTCCGTCACCGTGGCGGGCCGGTCGGCGCGCGGTTGTCAGTGCCGGGTGCGAGGCTGAGGTGAGGCAGACCCGCGAAAGGGAATCACCATGATCACCACTGACCTCGCGCCCGGCTCCCCCTGCTGGCTCGACCTCGGCGCCCCCGACGTCCCCGCGGCCGCGGCCTTCTACGGCGCGGTCCTCGGCTGGGAGTACCAGCCGATGGAGGAAGGGGGCGACGTCGAGGGCGGGATGTTCCGCAAGGACGGCAAGACCGTGGCCGGCCTCGGCAAGCTGACCGAGGAGGGGGCCCGCCCGGCCTGGATGATCTACTACACGGTCACGGACGCCGACGCCACGACCCGGGCCGTGGAGGCCGGCGGCGGCACCGTGCGCGTGGCGCCCCGGGACCTCGGCGAATGGGGCCGCATGGCGCAGTACAGCGATCCGCTGGGCGGCCAGTTCGCCGTGTGGCAGCCGGGCAAGCAGGCCGGTTTCGAGCTGGCCGACGAGCCGGGCTCCCTGTCCTGGACGGAGCTGTACACGAGCGACGCGGCCGCCGCGAAGGAGTTCTACGGCGGCGTGTTCGGCTGGCGGTTCAGCGACATGGAGATGCCGGGCGGCGGAGGCACGTACACCCTCATCACCCCCGCCGACCTCCCCGAGGAGCGCATGCACGGCGGCCTCATGCAGCTCCGCACCGAGGACCTCGCCCTGACCGGCGGCCGGCCGTACTGGCACCCCGTCTTCGCCGTCACCGACTGCGACGCGGCGGTCGCCGAGGTGACCGGCAACGGCGGCAGGGTGCAGATGGGACCGGACGACGCCGAGGGCGTCGGCCGGCTCGCCGTCTGCCTCGACCCCTTCGACGCGGACTTCGTGGTGCTCAAGCCGGCCGAGAGCTGACCCCGGCCACCCCCTCCCGCCCGGCGATGTCACACCCGGGCAGGCCCTCTCGTCCCTGAGAGGGAAGGACGTTGCCGGGAACGGGAAGGTGAGGGTGGTCATGCGGGTGTTCATGTCGGGAGGGACCGGGGTCCTGGGCCGGCGGCCGGTGCCGTGGGCCGGGGCCCGGAGAGACGTCTCGCGGCGCCAAGGCCTGTGGGCGGAGGCCGCATGACCGCGATGAGCACGCGCGCCGAGGAGTTCGAGGAGCTGCGGCCGCTGCTGTTCTCGATCGCCTACCGCGTCCTCGGCAGCGTCAGCGAGGCGGAGGACGCCGTCCAGGAGGCCTGGCTGCGCTACGCCGGAGCCGGCACGCGGCCCGCGTCGCCCCGCGCCTACCTGTCGGCCGTCGTCACCCGCATCGCCATCGACGTCCTGCGCTCGGCCCGGGTCCGCCGGGAGCAGTACGTCGGCCCGTGGCTGCCCGAACCGCTCCTCACCGACCCCTACGAGGACCCGGAGCGCTCGGCGGAGCTCGCCGACTCGCTGTCGATGGCGGCCCTGCTCCTGCTGGAGAGGCTCAGCCCGCTGGAGCGGGCGGTGTTCGTGCTGCGCGAGGTGTTCGGCTTCGGCTTCCCGGAGGTGGCCTCCGCGGTCGGCCGCTCGGAGGCGGCGTGCCGCCAGCTCGCGGTGCGCGCGCGGCGCCACATGGCGGAGGGCCGGCCGCGCTTCGAGGCGGACCGCCGGGAACGGGAGGAACTGGCGGCCCGCTTCTTCGACGCCCTGCGCGAGGGCGACGTGGACGCCCTGCGCGAACTCCTCGCCGCGGACGTGCAGATGGTCGGGGACGGCGGCGGCAAGGCCCCGCAGGCGTCCATGGAGCCCCTGGTCGGCCTGGAGACGGTGGCGTCGCTGCTCGTCGCCTTCTTCCCCAGACTCCCGCTGGTGGAGGTCACGTTCGAACGGCACGACGTCAACGGCCAGCCGGGCGCGGTGTTCAAGGACCGCGACGGCCGGGTGGTCAGCACCCTGACCGTCGACATCCTCGACGGCCGTGTCCAGAGCATCCGAACGGTGACCAACCCCGACAAGCTGGGCCACGTCGGCCCGGTCGCCGACGCCTGGGCCCTGGCCCGCGAGGCGGCCCGCGCCCTCGGACACCAGGCCCCGGCCGCAGACCCGGGATGATCCGAAAGACCGGCCCTGACGGCCTGCGCACCCGTCAGCCGCTGGTCAGGACGACGAGCTGCCGCGTCGCCCGCGTCATGGCGACGTAGCGGTCGACGGCTCCCGTGACGCCCTCACCGAAGCGCTCCGGGTCGACCAGGACCACCAGGTCGAACTCCAGGCCCTTCGACAGCTCCGGCGTCAGCGAGCGGACGCGCGGGCTGTCGAAGGGCGCCGGGGCGCCGATGACACAGGCGGTGCCCTCGGCGTGCCCGGCCAGCCACTCCTCCAGGACCGGCCGCAGGTCGGCGAGCGGCCCGTGCACGACCGGCAGCCCGTTGCTGCGGATGGAGACGGGCACGTTGGCGTCCGGCAGCGCCGCCCTGATCACCGGCTCGGCCTCCGTCATGATCTCCTCCGGCGTGCGGTAGTTGATGCTCAGCGACGCCATCCCGATCCGGTCCAGGCCGACCCGCGCCAGCCGCTCCCGCCACGACTCGGTGAACCCGTGCCGGGCCTGCGCGCGGTCCCCGACGATGGTGAAGCTCCGCGACGGGCAGCGCAGCAGCAGCATCTGCCACTCCGCGTCGGTCAGTTCCTGTGCCTCGTCCACCACGACGTGCGCGAACGGACCCGCCAGCAGATCGGGGTCGGCCGCGGCCACGACGGACTCGTCGACCAGGGAGTTCTGCATGTCCTGCCCGTGCAGCATGACCAGGACGCCCTCCCCGTCGTCGTAGGTGTGGGCATGCAGCAGGTCGTCGATGACGCGGCCCATCCGCTCCCGTTCCGCGGCGACCGCCGCCTCCTGCCGGCGCCTGCGCCGGGACGCCTGCGGATCGCCGAGCCGCTGCCGCGCCGCGTCCAGCAGCGGCAGGTCCGACACCGTCCAGGCCTGCGGGTCGGCGCGCTGGAGCCTGCGCACCTCCTCGCGGCTCAACCAGGGCGCGCACAGCCGCAGATACGCCGGGACCGACCAGAGGTCGCCGACCAGGTCGGCCGCCTCCAGCAGCGGCCACGCCCGGTCGAAGGCCGTGACCAGCTCCCGGTTGCGCAGCAGCGCCTTACGCAACAACTGCGGGGACACGTCGTCGCCGTCGTGCTTGTCCAGGAGGATCGTCAGCAGTTCCTCCCAGACCTGGTCGCGTGCGTCGTTGTGGGGCGTGCCGGGCTCCGCGGCCTCGAACGCCACCGCCCAGTCCTCGGCGCCGAGCCGGATCTCCGACCAGGGCGTGGTGACGGTCATCCCCTCGGCGGGCGGCTCCTCGTAGAAGCGGACGGCCGGCTCGATCGCCCGCACCATGTCGGCGGACGCCTTCAGCCGGGCCACCTCCGGATCGCTCTCGGGCGCGGCCGCGGCCCCCTCGGCGACCAGGTCGCGCAGGATGCAGGTCTGCACGCCCTCCTCGCCGAGGCTGGGCAGCACGTCGGAGACGTAGGACAGGTACGGCCGGTGCGGGCCGACGAAGAGCACGCCGCCGCGGCGATGGCCGAGCCGGGGGTCGGAGTGCAGCAGGTAGGCGGCGCGGTGCAGCGCGACGACGGTCTTGCCGGTGCCGGGACCGCCGTCGACGACGAGGGCACCGCGGGACCCGGCGCGGATGATCGCGTCCTGGTCGGCCTGGATGGTGCCGAGCACGTCCCGCATCCGCGGTGAGCGGTCGCCGCCGAGGCTGGCGATGAAGGCGGACTGGTCGTCGAGGGCGGCATGCCCGTCCAGTCCGTCGGGGGTGAACACCTCGTCCCAGTAGTCGCTGATCCGGCCGTCGGTCCAGCGGTAGCGGCGGCGGCTGACCAGGCCCATCGGGTCGGCGTGGGTCGCGCCGAAGAACGGCTCGGCCGCGGGCGAGCGCCAGTCGACGAGCAGCCGGCGTCCCTCGCTGTCGGTCAGGCCGAGCCGTCCGACGTACACCGGCTCGTCCGGGGTGCCGGCGCCGACCATACGGCCGAGGCACAGGTCCAGGCCGAAGCGGCGCAGCGTGCGCAGCCGGGCGGTCAGCCGGTGGATCTCGGCGTCCCGGTCCATGGCCTGCCGGCCCTTGCCGCCGGGGGCGCGGCGTTCGGCGTCGAGACGCGCGGTCAGCTCGGCGATGGACTCCTCCAGGCAGCGGGCGACGGCCGCGAGGTGCCGTTCGTCGGCGGCGATCAGGGCCGGGTCGGCCTTGGCGGCGAGGCGCTCGGGGAGGTCGAAGGCGCTGGTGGTCAGGGACTTGGGCATGGGCGGGCTCCGATGGGGGGAGGAAGGGGCGGGCGTGGTCAGCGGAGCGCGTCCGGCGGCAGCAGCGCGGTGGCCGGAGACCCGTCGTCCGGCGGGGCGCACCCCCGCGAGTCGACGCCGGGCGCCGGCAGCCGCGCCGCGGGCGCCCTCGTCGGTCCGGCGTCCGGGCGCGACCCGTCGGTCGGCAACAGCACACGCACGTCGCGTATCCCTCATTTCCGCAGATTCTGGCCGAGAAGCGGCCTGGAGCCCGTCATTCTGCGGGACGGAGGGGGCCTTGCCGCAAGCCCCCCGGTGCGCTATACCTTGAGAGTGGCAAGGAGTACGTGACTCCTTGCCTTCGCTGTTTTCGGCGCCCGTGCCCTCAGTGGCCGCTCGCCCCGGCTCCCCGGCGCACCCCCACCACCGCCAGCAGGGCGCCGATCACACACAGCGCCCCGGCGACCAGCACCGACAGGTGCACACCGTTCATGAACGCCTCATGGCTGCCGTCCAGGACGGCGGACCGCAGCGGGGCGGGCATCTCGCCGGAGACCGGGGCGACACCCATGGCCACCGCGTCCTTCGCCCGCGCGAGCCCGGCCGCCGCCTCCGCCGGCACGCCCGCCGAGGTCAGCTCGCCGGTGAGGGTGGAGCCGACCCGGCCGCTGATGATCGACACCAGCACGGAGGTGCCGAGGGCGCCGCCGATCTGCAGCGCGGTCGCCTGGAGCCCGCCCGCGACACCGCCGTCCCGCACCGGCGCGTTGCCGACGACGGCCTCGGAGGAGGACGCCATCACCATGCCGACGCCCAGGCCGAGGGCGATGAACGGCGGCCACATCAGGGCGTACGACGACTCCGCGCTCCAGCCGAGCATCACGAAGCAGGCGGCGCCCTGCAGCGCCATGCCCAGTGGCATCGTCAGCCGCGGCCCGAACCGGTCGGTCAGCGCGGCGCCCAGGGGCGAGGCCACGACCGAGGCGAGGCTGAGCGGCAGGGTGCGCACGCCGGCCTGCACAGGGGTGAAGCCGCGGACGTTCTGCAGGTAGAGCATGACGAAGAAGATCACGCCGAGCAGCACGAAGAAGTTCAGCGCGGTGATGACCGTGCCGATGGTCAGCGCGGGGCTGCGGAACAGGCGCATCGGCAGCAGCGGGGAGGCGACCCGGGTCTCGTACCGGCCGAAGACCAGCAGGAGCACGACACCCGCCGCGATGGAACCGAGGGTGCTCGCCGAAGTCCAGCCCCAGGTCTCGCCCTTGACGACACCGAAGACGACGGCGAGCAGACCGAGCGCCAGCAGGGCGACGCCGCCGATGTCGAACTTCTCGTCCGCGGCGGCGGTGTTGCGGCTCTGCGGCAGGACCAGCGCGCTGAAGACGAGCGCGAGGACACCGATGGGCGCGTTGATGTAGAAGACGGACTCCCAGGTGACGTGCTCGACGAGCAGTCCGCCGACGATCGGTCCGAGAGCGGTGGAGACCGAGGAGACCATCGCCCAGATGCCCACCGCCATGCCGAACTTGCGGGGCGGGAAGACGGCCCGCAGCATCCCGAGGGTGTTCGGCATCAGCAGCGCGCCGAAGAAGCCCTGGCAGGCGCGGAAGACGACGACGCCCTGGATGGAGCCGGACAGCCCGATGGCGACGGACGCGGCGGTGAACCCGGCGACGCCGACCAGGTAGAAGGTGCGGCGGCCGAACCGGTCGCCGAGCTTGCCGCCGAGGATCAGCGCGGCGGCGAGGGCCAGCAGGTAGGCGTTGGTGACCCATTGCAGGTCGGCGGTGGAGGCGTCCAGGTCGCGGCCGATCTCGGGGTTGGCGATCGACACGACCGAACCGTCCAGGCCGACCATGAACAGGCCGAAGGCGACGGCGATCAGGGTCAGCCACGGGTTGCCGCGCCGGCCGCGCGGCTGCGCGCCGGTCCCGGCGTGGGTCGGGGGAGCGGGGGAGGGGGTGGCCACGGAGGGCATGACGGTGGGCGTCCTTCGTCGGTCAGGGCGTACGGCGTAGGTCAGGCGGGCCTTGGCGCCGATGCGGCGTAAGGCGTAGGTCAGGGCCTACGGCCGGGGTCAGGGCCTACGGCCAGGGTCAGGGCGTACGGCAGGGCCAAGCCACTGCTGGGCAGGGCTGGAGCCGGGGAAGTGCGGGAAAGGGGCCGCGTGCTCAGCGGGCGGAGCGGCGGAGCCGCCGCTCCAGGGACGTCAGCGCGCCCAGGGCGGAGCCGAGGGCGTCCATCTCGCCGTCGGTCAGTGCGCCCAGCGCTTGCACGACGTGCGCGCG
Source organism: Streptomyces griseosporeus (assembly GCF_014656055.1). Taxonomy (GTDB): domain Bacteria; phylum Actinomycetota; class Actinomycetes; order Streptomycetales; family Streptomycetaceae; genus Streptomyces; species Streptomyces griseosporeus. Next base: position 890,726 of record NZ_BNBR01000002.1, on the reverse strand, counting down.
CATCAACTGCTGGACCTCGCCGATCCGCTGCCGTGCGGTGGCGGTGAGGTGCAGGTGCGCGACCCTCTTGTCGGACGCGTCGGGCCGCCGCTCCAGCAGGCCCTGCTCGGTCAGCTGGGTCACCAGGGCGCTGACGTTGTTCGGCTTCATCAGCAGGGCCTCGGCCGCCGCGCGGACGGTGACGCCGTCGTGCGTCTCGACGTACCGCAACAGGGCGAGCTGGGCCTCGGAGGGCTTGGCGTGCGGGTAGGTCAGGTCGACCTGTCGCTCCAGGGCCCGGGACAGCGCGGGCAGGCACGCCACGAGGCCGGCGGCCAGGTGGTCGAGGTCCTGCTCGGACGCGCTGTGCTGGGGCATGCCCGCCAGCATAGGTATGGCTGGATACCTATGTCAACATACCTACCTTGCGGCCCCGCCTCACCGCCCTCCGTGACAGGCCGATGGCAGCTCCGCGAACGCGTTGTTGCAGCGGCGGCCGGATCCACGCACACCTGCTCCGATGGACGGGAACACCAACGCCCAAGGAGGACGCGTGAGTTCGCCCAGACCCCGACCCGCCGCCCTGCCCCGCCGCACCCTCCTCGCGGCCGGTGCGGCGACCCTGCTGACCACGGCCGTCGCGGTGCGCCCGGCCGTCGCCGCGCCGTCCGCGGCCACCGCGCTCACCTGGTACGACGCGACCGCCGAGGCGATCGCAGCGGCGGGTGCCGCCACCCAGATCACCAACAGCCGCACCTGGGCCGTCGCCTGGCTCGCCGCCGCCCGCGCCACCCGGGCCGTCCCCGCCGGCGCCGGACACGGCACCTTCCGGCGGGCGGCCCTGTCCGGCGCCGTGCACCGCGCGCTGGTGACCCTGCTGCCCGGCCGGGCGGAGCAGCTGGACGCGACGCTGCGGCAGACCCTCGCCGCGCTTCCCGGCGGCCCCGCCCGGGAGCGCGGACTGAGCGAGGGGCGACGCCAGGCGGATCTCCTCCTGGCGGAGCGGCAGGGCGACGGCCTCGACCCCGCCTCGGTCGACGCGCCCTACCGGGTGAAGCCCGCCGCTCCCGGCGTCTGGCAGCCGACCCCGCCCGCGTACGCCCCGGCGGCCCAGTACGGCAACCGCCTCGCCACGCCCTTCCTGCTGCCGACGCAGAGCCGGTTCCGGCTGGGGCCGCCGCCGGCGCTGGACTCCCGGCGCTACGCCGAGGACCTGGCCGAGGTGCGGGCGTACGGCGCCGTCGGCAGCACCGTGCGCACCGCCCGGCAGACCGAGACCGCCACCTTCTGGCTCGGCTCCTCCCTCACCCTCTACACGCGGCCGCTGCGCGTGGCGCTCGCCCGCAGCGGCGAGGACGTCGCCGGCCAGGCGCGGCTCGTCGCCCTCTTCCACACGGCCTTGGTGGACACGCAGATCGCCACCTCCGACACCAAGTACGCCTACGAGCGGTGGCGTCCGGTCACCGCCCTGCGCACCGGCGCCCTCGACCCCGACCCGGCCTGGACGCCCCTGCACACCACCCCCGCCCACCCCGACTACCCGAGCGGTCACAACACGTACGCGGGCGCCGCCGAGACCGTGCTGACGGCGCTCACCGGACCCCGTACCGGCCCGTTCGAGCTGACCAGCCCGACCGCGCCCGGGGTGACGCGCACCTACACCGCCTGGCGGCAACTGTCGGCGGACAACACCGACGCACGCGTCTTCTCCGGCATCCACACCCGCAGCGCCGACGAGGCGGGCCTCGTCCTCGGCACGCGGGTGGCCCGCCACACCCTGCGGAACGCGGGTCCGCTGCTGGCGGCGCGGTAGGACGCCCGGGGCACCCCGCCAGGGGCCCCGGGCGCCGTCACAGCGCGCGGGCGGCGTACGCCCGTACGTCCGCGTCCGTGTCCGCCGTCGCCGTGGCCAGGGCCGCCCGGGCCTCGGCGGTGCCGCTGTGCCGGGTGAGGGACAGGACCGCGGCCTTGCGGACGTCCGCGTTCGGGTCGGCCAGTGCCTTGGCGAGGGCCGGGACGGCGAGGGCGGGGTCCGCCGCGGACAGGGCGGTCGCGGCGCCGGCCCGTACCTGCCACGCCGGGTCGGTCAGCGCCTCCTCGGCGCGTGCGGCCAGCGGAGGCGGGCAGCCGGCGGTGCCGAGGGACTCGTGGGCGGCGGCCCGTACCAGCGCGTCGGCGTCGTCGAGGAGCCCGGCGAGCGGCCACGGCTCCCCGGCGGACAGGGCCCTGGCCATCGCGACGCGGACCTCGCGGGACGGCTCGGCGGGCGCCGCCGCGGCCACGTCGGCGAGCGCGCCGACCGACGCCAGCGCCCGCACGGCCGCGATCCGCACCGCGCTGTCGGAGTCCGTCAGCGGGCCCGCGAACACCTCGGCGCTGCCGAGGCGCAGCGCCCGCAGCGCGTCCAGGGCGGCGGCCCGCACGACCGGGTCGGCCCCGCCCAGCGCGGCGCGCAGGCCGTCGCGCAGCGCCGGTTCCGGCGGGAGTGTCTCCACCAGCTCGCGCAGCGACGCGGCGGCGGCGGCCCGCACGCCGGCGTCGGCGTCGCCGAGCGCCCCGGCCAGGGCGGGACCGGTGCCCGGCGGCGCGCTCTCCGTCAGCACGGTGACGGCCGTACGCCGCACCGCGGGCTCGGGATCGGCCAAGTAGGGTCGCAGCGCCGGGAGTTCGGGGGTCTCCTCGGCCAGTGACAGCAGGGCGAGCAGGCGCGGGGCGGTGGGCGTGTCGGCGGCGTCGCCGGGGTGCGTGTCGCCCGCCGGGGCGGACGGGCGGGCGTCCCGTGCGACCGGCGCGGCCTCCCGCGGTCCCGCCGTCGCCACCTGCTCCGGCCGGATCTCCCCGAGCGGCCGGGAGGCGCCGCCGACCGGCTCGAACCCGTCCACCGGCACCAGGTACGGAGCCACCGGGCGTGCCGTGAACTCCATGGTCCCCGCGGGGGACTTGCGCAGGTCCAGGTGGTGGAACCAGGCCGCGTCGTCGCGCCGCGGATGGTCGACGCGCTCGTGGTAGAGGCCCCAGCGGGACTCGGTGCGGGCGAGGGAGGCCCGCGCGGCCATCTCCGCGCAGTCCCGGATGAACGTCACCTCCGCGCACCGCATCAGCTCGTGCGGGGTCCGCGCGCCCATCGCCGCGATGTCCTCGCGCATCCGCTCGAAGGCCTCCAGGGCCAGCGACAGCCGGGCGCCGGTCTTCGGCGGGGCCACGTAGTCGTTGACGAACCGGCGCAGCTTGTACTCGACCTGCGGCTGCGGCGGGCCGTCCGGGTGGCGCAGCGGACGGTAGACCAGCTCGTGCGCCTCCCGCAGCTGGTCGGCCGGCAACTCGCCCTCATAGGACCGGTACTGTGCCGCGTCCGCGCCCGCCAGGTCGCCGAAGACGAACGCGCCGATCATGTAGTTGTGCGGCACGCAGGCCAGGTCGCCGGCCGCGTACAGCCGGGGCACGGTCGTGCGGGCGTGGTCGTCGACCCGTACGCCCGAGGCCGAGTGGCCGCCGCACAGGCCGATCTCGGAGATGTGCATCTCCACGTCGTGCGTGCGGTAGTCGTGCCCGCGGCCCGCGTGGAAGGTGCCGCGGGTGGGCCGCTCCGTGGAGTGCAGGATCGACTCCAGGGCGGAGACCGACTCCTCCGGCAGATGGCTCAGCTTCAGGTACACCGGCCCCCGGTCGCTCGCCACCTCCGCCGCGAACTCCGCCATCATCTGCCCCGACCAGTAGTCGGAGTCGACGAACCGCTCGCCGTGCCGGTTGACCTGGTAGCCGCCGAACGGGTTGGCGACATAGGCGCAGGCCGGCCCGTTGTAGTCCTTGATCAGCGGGTTGATCTGGAAGCACTCGATGCCGGTCAGCTCCGCGCCCGCGTGGTACGCCATCGCGTAGCCGTCACCGGCGTTTGTCGGGTTCTCGTACGTGCCGTACAGGTAGCCGGAGGCCGGCAGGCCGAGGCGGCCGCAGGGGCCGGTCGCGAGGATCACCGCGCCCGCGCGGACCGTCACGAACCGGCCGGTGCGGGTGTGGAAGCCGGCCGCCCCCACGGCGCGGCCCCCGGCGGTCAGCACCCGCACCGGCATCACCCGGTTCTCGATCCGGATCCGCTCGCGCATCTCCCGCCGCCGCAGCTGCCGGTACAGGACCTTCTTGACGTCCTTGCCCTCCGGCATCGGCAGCACGTACTTGCCGGAGCGGTGCACCTGCCGGACCGCGTACTCGCCGTACTCGTCCTTCTCGAACTTCACGCCGTACGACTCCAGCCGCCGCACCATCGCGAAGCCGCGCGTGGCGGTCTGCCGGACGGTGGACTGGTCGACGATGCCGTCGTTGGCGCGGGTGATCTCGGCGACGTAGTCGTCCGGTTCGGCGCGGCCCGGCACGACCGCGTTGTTCACACCGTCCATGCCCATGGCGAGCGCGCCGGAGTGCCGGACGTGCGCCTTCTCCAGCAGCAGGACGTCCGCGCCGCGCTCGGCGGCGGTCAGGGCCGCCATGGTGCCGGCGGTGCCGCCGCCGATGACGAGCACGTCGCAGGAGAGTTCTTCGGCGTCGGTGAGGGCGGGGATCTCCACCAGAGGGCCTTTCAGGTACCGAGGGACGTGAGGATGTCGCGCCGCAGCGCGGTGCGGGCCGGGTCGTCGTGCGCCGTACGGTCGCGCGGCCGCGGCACCTCGCGTACGGCGCTGACGCGGCCCGCGCCGAGCAGGGCCACGCGGTCGCCGAGGAAGAGGGCCTCGTCCACGTCGTGGGTGACGAAGACGACCGTCGCCCCCGTGCCGTGCAGCACCTCCACCAGCAGGTCCTGCATGCCCGCGCGGGTCTGCGCGTCGAGGGCGCCGAACGGCTCGTCCATGAGCACCGCGCGCGGCCCCGGCGCCAGCGCCCGGGCCAGCTGGGCGCGCTGCCGCTGCCCGCCCGAGACGCGGTGCGGCACCTGCCGGGCGTGGTCGGAGAGTCCGACGCGGGCCAGCCACGCCTCGGCCTGCGCCCTGCGGTCGGCGCGCGGCACCCCGCCGATGGCCAGCGGGAGTTCGACGTTGGCGCGCAGCGTGCGCCAGGGCAGCAGGGCGTCCTCCTGGAAGACGAGGGCGCGGTCGGCCGAGGGGCCGGTCAGCCCCCGGCCGTCCTGGGCGACCTGCCCGGCCAGCGGCGGCAGCAGCCCGGCCAGGGTGCGCAGCAGCGTGGACTTCCCGCACCCGGACCTGCCGACCACGGCGAGGATCTCGCCCGGCGCGACCTCCAGGTCCACCCCGTGGAGCACGGGTGCGCCCGGGCGGCCGACGACGGTGCCGCGCAGCGCGAGGGCGGCGCCCCGGCGGGCGGGCGCCCGCACGTCAGACGAGCTGGTCATGGGTCACCTCCGGCCCGGTCGCGTGCAGGGCGGGCGCCGGAGCGGCGGTGCCGCGCGCCCGGCGCGCGGACCGGGGCGCCGGGACGTACGAGGTGCGCGGCAGCCAGCGGGTGAGCCGGCGGCCCAGCAGCTCCACGGCCGTGGAGGTGAGCCAGCCGAGCACCCCGATGGTGACCATGCCGACGAAGACACCCGGGTAGTCGACGACCGTGTAGTCCTGCCAGGTGCGGTAGCCCACCCCGTACTGGCCCGAGATCATCTCGGCGGAGATCACGCAGATCCACGACACGCCGATGCCGACCGACAGACCGCCGAAGATGCCCGGCAGCGCGCCCGGCAGCACCACGGACGCCAGGATCCGCCCCCGCCCGCCGCCCATGGTGCGCACCGCCTCCTCCCACACCGGGGACAGGGCGCGCACCGCGTGCCGGGTGGACACGAGCACCGGGAAGAACGCGGCGGTGCAGGTGATGAAGACGATGCCCTGCTCGTTGGAGGGGAACAGCAGGATCGCGACCGGGACGAGGGCGATCGCCGGCACCGGCCGGACCACCTCCAGCACCGGTCCCAGCAGGTCCTCGGCGAGCCGTGAGCGCGCCACGAGCACGCCGGCGGCCACGCCGAGGACGGCGGCGAGCAGGAAGCCGGTGAGGATGCGGGTCAGGCTGTCGGTGAGGTCCGTCCAGTAGTCGGGCCCGGCGACCCGCCCGGCGAAGGCGTGCGCCACGTCGGTGACGGTGGGGAACTGGGAGAAGCGCAGCCACAGGTCCACGTCCGCGGCGGTGAGCACCTGCCACAGGCCGAGCGCGGCCGCCAGGGAGGCCAGGCGCAGCGCGTACCGGGTCATGCGGCGCGCTCCAGGGCCTCGGCGTAGGAGACGACCCGGGCGCCCGGGTGGGCGGTGGCGTAGTCCTGCGCGGTGGCCGGTGCGACGAACGGCAGCAGCCGCGTGCCGTCCGCGACCCACACTGCCTTGTCGGCGAACCACAGGGTGCCGGTGGTGGTGTCGGGGACGTAGGCGGCGCGCAGGGCGCCGCGGTGCGCGGCCACGTACGTCAGCAGCTCGGCCGGCGTCTTGAAGGCCACCGTCCGGTCGGCGCCCTTCGGCCAGGCCTCGCTCGCGGGAGCGGGCGGTCCGGCGGCGATCCGGCGGTCGTACTCCGCGCCGAGGGCCTTGCGGACGTACCGGTCGTCGACGAAGGCGTCCACGTCGATGTCCCCGGTGAGCTTCGCGGTCTTCAGGACCGCCACGTCCTGCTTCAGCGCGGCGACGAGCCCCGGCTTGACGGCCGGGTCGAAGGTGGCGATGCCGTGGGCGCCGTTGTACAGGTAGACGACCTCGGCGGGCAGGCCGGTGGCCGCGGCGACCTTCTCGGCGGCGGCCACCGGATGCTCGTTCAGGTAGTCGGTGGCCTGCGCCTGCGCCTTGAGGAACGCCTCCAGCACGGCGGGGCGCTTCTCGGCGAAGTCCTCGCGGGCGGTGACGCCGTGGAACGTCGGCAGGTTCAGCCGCGCCCCGTCGTACAGCGCCTTCGCCTTGCCCTGGAAGGCGAGCAGGCCGGGCCAGGCGACGAACTGCGACAGTGCGTCCGCGCTGCCCGCGGTCAGGGCCGAAGCCCCCACCGCGGGCTGCTGGTTGAGCTTCTCGATGTCCTCCTGCGGGTCAAGGCCTGCCCGTTGCAGGGCCCGTACGAGCGTGCCGTCGGCGGCCGAGCCGACGCTGGTGGACACCTTCTTGCCCTTCAGGTCGCGCAGGGTGCGCAGGTCCGAACCGGGCGGCACGACCACGGTGTTGAGGCCTCCGCGCAGGTTGTAGCCGGTGACGGAGACCAGGTGCGTCGGTCGCCCCAGCTGGCGGCCGCGGGCCGCGTTGATGAGCAGCGGGAAGTCGCCCATCGAGCCGATGTCGATCTTCCCGGCGGTCATCTGGGCGGTGATCGGGGCGCCGGTGGCGTAGTCCTGCCAGTCGACCTTGTAGGTGTGCCCGTCGTGCAGGGCGTTCAGCTGCCGCTCGAAAGCGCCGAGGGAGCGCAGCAAGGTGCCCGCGGTGACGGTGTTGATCGTCCGGGACTGGTAGCCGACGGTGACCGTGACGGTGGACCCGTCACCGCCGGCCGCCGCGGTGCCGCCGCAGGCGGTGAGCGGCGCGAGGAGTACGACGGAGGCGGCAATGACCTTGTGTTTCATGGGAGTTCGGGCCTTTCACCGGAGCAGGTAGGGCATGTTGACCGTGACGGCTCCGGTGGGACAGCGGGCCGCGCACGGGCCGCAGTACCAGCACTCGTCCACGTGCATGTACGCCGCGCCGCTGCTCTCGTCGATGGCGAGGGAGTCCAGCGGGCACATGTCCACGCAGAGCGTGCAGCCGTCGATGCAAGTCGACTCGTCGATGGTCACGGGCACGTCGGCCCGCTGGGGCACCAAGGGCATGGCTGTCTCCAGGAAGGGGTGGTGCGGGTCGGGGGTCTCTACAGCGACCGGTGCAGCAGGCCGCTCATCTTGATGCGGTCGCCGCGGAAGCGGATGAACTCCAGGTCCACCGGCCGCCCGTCGGCGAGATGGGTCAGCCGCTCCAGCATCAGTACGGCGGCGCCCTGCGGGGCCTGCAGCACGGCCGCCGAGTGGGTGTCGGCGTTCACCGCCTCCAGGCTGATCTCGGCATGGCCGAGCGACTGGCCGGTGAGGCCTTCGAGCAGCCGGAAGATGTCGGTGTTCTCCAGGTCCTCGCCGATCAGCGCGCCGCCGATGTCCCAGGGCAGGTAGGTGAGGTCCAGGGAGAGCGGCAGTCCGTTCAGGCGCCGCAGCCGCTCGATGTACAGCACGTCCGCGCCGGGCGCGACGCGCAGCCGCTCGGCGACCGGGGCGGGCGCCGGGACGGGGCCCATGGTGCGGACCTCGTTGCTGATGCGGCCGTGTTCCCGCAGGGTCTCCGCGAGTCCCATCAGCCGGTCCAGCCCGTGCGGGTACTTCCGCGCGACGACCACCGTGCCGACCCCGGGCAGCCGCTCCACCAGACCCTCGGCCCGCAGCAGGTCCAGGGCCAGGCGGACCGTGTTGCGGGAGGCGCGGTAGTCGGCGGCGAGCGTCGACTCGTGGGGCAGGGTGCCCGCGGCGAACGCCCCGGTCAGGAGCTGGCGGCGGAGGAGGTCGGCGAGCTGGCGGGCCCGGTCCGCGCGCAGCCGCCGCCGCGCCCGGTGGGCGGCCACGGTGGGCGCCCCCTGGCCGGCGTGGTCGCGGATGCGGTCGGTGGACATGTCCGGGACCCTAGCGGCGCGTCCCGCGCAATGGTGTTGCCGGAGTGTTGCGCCACCTGACGCCCCGCCGGACACCCCGCTGACCTGCGCGTTCTTCCTGCCGTGAGGAAGATCTGCCAGTACCCGCACGAGGGCCTACCCGATCGCCGGACACGGCGTTAAGATGGACCGAACGAATGGTCGGTAGGCATGCTGCGGCACCACCGCGGCAGGGGACGGGCAAGGGAGACGGATGGACACGGAGCTCCAGGCGCACTTCGAGGCGACCGTCGCGCGCGACCAGCGCATCGAGCCGCGCGACTGGATGCCCGAGGGCTACCGCAAGACCCTGGTCCGGCAGATCGCGCAGCACGCGCACTCCGAGATCATCGGCATGCAGCCCGAGGGCGAGTGGATCACCCGCGCGCCGTCGCTGCGCCGCAAGGCGATCCTGTTCGCCAAGGTGCAGGACGAGGCCGGGCACGGCCTGTACCTGTACTCGGCCGCCGAGACCCTCGGCGCCGACCGGGCGGACCTGACCGAGCGGCTCATCGAGGGACGCCAGAAGTACTCGTCGATCTTCAACTACCCGACGCTGAGCTTCGCCGACGTCGGGGTGATCGGCTGGTTCGTGGACGGCGCGGCCATCTGCAACCAGGTCCCGCTGTGCCGCTCCTCCTACGGGCCGTACGCCCGCGCCATGGTCCGCATCTGCAAGGAGGAGTCCTTCCACCAGCGGCAGGGCTACGAACTGCTGATGACCATGATGCGCGGCACCGACGCCCAGCGGGAGATGGTCCAGGACGCGGTGAACCGCTGGTGGTGGCCGTCGCTGATGATGTTCGGCCCGCCCGACCACGACTCGCCCAACTCCGCGCAGTCCATGGCCTGGAAGATCAAGCGGCACAGCAACGACGAGCTGCGCCAGCGCTTCGTCGACATGACCGTCCCGCAGGCCGAGAAGCTCGGCGTCACCCTCCCCGACCCGGAGCTGCGCTGGAACGAGGAGCGCGGGCACCACGACTTCGGCACCCCCGACTGGTCCGAGCTGAAGCGCGTCATCAGCGGCGACGGCCCTTGCAACGCCCAGCGGACCGAGCGCCGCAGGAAGGCCCACGAGGACGGCGCCTGGGTGCGCGAGGCGGCCCTCGCCCACGCGGCCAAGCGGGCCGCGAAAGCCGATCACGCCGAGCAGGCGGCACACGCACGGAAGGAAACGGTGGCATGACCGACGGGAAGCAGGGCTGGCCCCTGTACGAGGTGTTCGTCCGCAGCAAGCGCGGACTGAACCACGTGCACGTCGGCTCGCTGCACGCCGCCGACGACCGCATGGCCCTCACCCACGCACGCGACCTGTACACCCGGCGCAACGAGGGCGTGTCGATCTGGGTGGTGCGCTCCGAGCACATCGCGGCCTCCACCCGCGACGAGAAGGACCCCTTCTTCGCGCCGAGCGCCGACAAGGTCTACCGCCACCCGACCTTCTACGACATCCCCGACGACGTCCCGCACATCTAGTCCCGCACCGAGGAACAGGCATGAGTGACGACCACGTCTACATGACCCTCGCCGAGGGACACGAGGACGACACCCGCTGGGCCTACGGCACCGGCTTCGAGGACCCGCTGCACGGCGTCGACACCACCGTGCCCGAGGGCGTCGACCCCGCCGAACTGGCCGCCCTGTGCGTCGCGCTGGGCGACGACGCGCTCGTGCAGGCCCAGCGGCTGGCCGAGTGGACGACCCGCGCCCCCGAGCTGGAGGAGGAGGTCGCGCTGGCCAACATCGGCCTCGACCTGCTCGGCCAGGCCCGCCTGCTGTACTCCCGGGCCGGCCAGGCCGACGGCACCGGCCGCGCCGAGGACGCCTACGCCTACTTCCGCGACGCCGCCGACTTCCGCAACGTACGCCTGGCCGAACTGCCCAACGGCGACTTCGCGTTCTCCATCGTGCGGATGCTGCTGCTGTCCAGCTGGCGCCTCGCCCACTTCCAGCAGCTCGCCTCCCACCCGGACCCGGTGCTGTCGGCGATCGCCGCGAAGGGCGTCAAGGAGCTGGCCTACCACCGGCAGTACGCCGCCGAGTGGTCCGTGCGCCTCGGCGACGGCACGGAGGAGTCGCACCGCCGCATGCGCGCCGCGCTGGAGCAGACCGCCCCCTACCTGGGCGAGCTGTTCACCGCCCACGACGCCCGGGACGAGGTCGTCGCCGTGCTCCGCCAGGTCACCGAGGCCGCCGGCCTGCCCATGCCGGTCTACCGGCCGCTGCCGGGCGCCGGCCGGCACGGCGAGCACACCGAGCACCTCGCCCCGCTGCTCACCGAGCTGCAGGGCGTGGCCCGCGCCCACCCGGAGGCGACATGGTGACGACCCTGCTCGACGCCCGGCGCGCCCGGCACATCGCCGAACAGGTGCCGGATCCCGAGCTGCCCATGCTCACCCTCGCCGACCTCGGCGTGCTGCGCGGCGTGGAGGTGACCGACGACGGCACGGTCGTCGCCCGCCTCACCCCGACCTACTCGGGCTGCCCGGCCATGGCCGAGATGCGCGCCGGCGTCGCGGCCCGGCTGCGGGAGGCCGGCTACAGCCGCGTGGAGATCCGCACCGAGCTGGACCCGCCGTGGAGCAGCGACTGGATCACCCCCGCGGGCCGCCGCAAGCTCGCCGAGCACGGCATCGCCCCGCCCGGCGCCGCCCCCCGCAGCGCCGGGGGACCGGTCCCGCTCGTGCTGTCCCCGACCCGGCACACCGTGCCCTGCCCGCGCTGCGGCTCCGCCGACACCGAGGAGACCTCCCGCTTCGCCGCAACGTCCTGCAAGGCGCTGTGGCGCTGCCGCGCCTGCCGCGAGCCGTTCGAGTACGTCAAGGAGATCTGATGGCAGACGTGATGGAGCCGGTCTCCCCCCGGGCCGAACGCCCGCGGACCCGGCGCCGGCCGGCCTTCCACCGGCTGCGCGTGGCCTCCGTCCAGCCCCTGTGCGACGACGCCGCCGCCGTCGGCTTCGACATCCCGCCGGAGCTGGCCGAGGAGTTCACGCACCTGCCCGGACAGTCGCTCACCCTGCGGCGCGAGATCGACGGACGGGACGAGCGGCGGTCGTACTCCATCTGCTCGCCCGCCGGCTCCCCGCCGCGCATCGGCGTACGGGTGGTGCCCGGCGGACTGTTCTCCTCCTGGCTGGTCCACGAGGTGCGCCCCGGTGACACCGTCGAGGTGATGGGCCCCACCGGCGCCTTCACCCCCGATCTCGGCACCCCGGGCCACCACGTGCTGATCGCGGCCGGCTCCGGCATCACGCCCATGCTGTCGATCGCCGAGTCCGTGCTCGCCGCCGACGACCGCTCGACCGTCACCCTCTTCTACGGCAACCGGCGCACCGGCACGGTGATGTTCGCGGACGAACTCGCCGACCTGAAGGACCTCTACCCGTCCCGCTTCCAGGTCGCCCACGTGCTCTCCCGCGAGCCCCGCGAGGCCGAGGTCCTCTCCGGCCGGCTGGACGCCGACCGGCTGTCAGCGCTCATCGACGGGCTCGTCGACGTCAAGTCCGCCGACCACTGGTGGCTGTGCGGCCCGCACGGCATGGTCCGCGCCGCTCAGGAGGTCCTGGCCGGCCTCGGCGTGCCCGAGGAGCGCGTCCACCAGGAGCTGTTCTACGCCGACGACGAGCCGGTCCGGGAGGTCCACCATGCGGAGAGCGGACCGACGGGCCCGGTCAGCCGCGTGACCATCACCCTCGACGGCCGCTCCGGCACCGCCCCGCTGCCCCGGGAGCGGACCATCCTCGACGGAGCGCAGAAGACCCGCCCCGACCTGCCCTTCGCCTGCAAGGGCGGCGTCTGCGGCACGTGTCGCGCCCTGGTCACCGAGGGCACCGCCGACATGCGCCGCAACTTCGCCCTGGAGCCGGCCGAGGTGGACGCGGGCTATGTGCTCACCTGCCAGTCGTATCCGGTGTCGGAGACCCTGACGGTCGACTTCGACTCCTGAGCCGGGCATGCGGACGCCCGCCCGCGCCGGAGCGCGGGCGGGCGGTGCGGTGCGATGCCGGTGGTCGCCCGATGACCTGTCAGGGGACCGTGACCGGTGCCGTATCAGGTGAAGGTGCCGGGGCTGGGCGTACCCGGGGTGGAGCCGCCGGTGTCGCCGGGCTTGATCCGGCCGCGCCAGGCCCCGCTCTCCCCGCCACGCTCCTCGACGAAGCTCTTGAAGCGCTTCATGTCCCCCTTGATCCGCCGGTCGATCATCCCGAGCATGTCACCGGCCTTCTCCGCCGCACCGCTCGTCTCGACGTCCATCACCAGCTCCACCCGGGTGTGGGTGTCGTCCAGGCGCTCGAAGCGCACCGACCCCTTCTGCTGGGTGTCACCGGAGGTGGTCCGCCAGGTGATCCGGTCGTCGGGCAGCTGGTCGACGATCTCCGTGTCGAACTCGCGCTTCACCCCGCCGATCTTCATCGTCCAGTGGTTGTGGCGCTCGTCGATCTGCCTGACCTCCTCGACCCCCTCCATGAACTGCGGGAACTCCTCGAACTGGGTCCACTGGTTGTAGGCGGTGCGGACGGGGACGTCGACTTCCACGGCTTCCTTGACCGTGCTCATCAGGGTGCCTCCCTCACATCCTCGATCGACTGCGGGCGTCGGTCGACCACCCGCGTGCCTCGCGGCACGGCGGCCGAGTACCCGGCAAGCCGACGCTGATGACACATGAGTTCCGGTCGGCTCCGGCACCGCGCCGTTCGCCTGCCGGAACACCCCCTGGGGCGGCCGGGACTCGTACGGCACCCCCGCGCGTCGTCAGTAGTCCAGACCCGCGAACCAGTCGCCCCGGCCGCCCGGCGTCAGGTCGAGCAGGTGCCAGACCGGGTTGAGCAGGTCGATGCCGCGCTGGTCGATGTCCTCGGCCATCCGCGGGTGGGCCGAGTAGAAGTGGCGGACCGTGCCGTCGACGTCCCGGGTGAAGACGGAGACGGAGGAGTCCTGCGCACCGTCCTCGTCCTCGCTGCCCAGGTCGTACTTGAAGCTGCTGTCACCGCAGCTCAGCAGCCGCAGCCCGGACCAGCCCCGCTCCCGGGCGTACGCGCGCAGCGTGGGGAGGTCCGCCGCTGCGGCCACGGCGAAGTCGGCGTTCCGGGCGATGTGCCGGGCGACCCCCGCGAAGCCGTCGATCCACAGCGTGCACATCGGGCAGGGGCTCCGCTGGAGCTTGCCGTACATGAAGTGGTAGACGATCAGCGGCCGGCCGGGGCCCGTGAACAGGCCGCTCAACGTCACCTCGCGCACCGGCTCGTCGCCCGCGTCGAGGCCGGCCGGGCCCTCCAGGAAGACGTAGTCGGCCACCGCCGGTCCGGCCGGCAGCGCCCGCCGCAGGGCCGCGACCCGTTCGCGGTGCCGCATCAGATCGATCTCGGCGTGCCGCAGTTCCTCCCGGGCGGCCAGGTACTCGTCGGACTCGTCGGCGAGCCGGGTGTGCCGGTACATCGCGCCCTCCTGCGTGGGAAGCCCGAGGCACTTCGAGTCTAGGACCGGCCCGGCACGGCTTCACCCCGCTGCCGGTGGCGATAAGTCTCAGGCATTTGCCTAAAGGTTTTAGGCAGATGCATAATCGGTTCAGGAAAACGAAACGGCGAGCATAGGGAAGGGGTCGCATGGTCCGGGCAGGACTCACCGCCGACCGGCTGGCCCGCGTCGGCGCGGAGCTGGCCGACGAGATCGGGTTCGAGCAGGTCACCGTGTCGGCGCTGGCCCGCCGGGTCGGCGTCAAGGTCGCGAGCCTGTACTCGCACCTGGCGAACTCCCGTGACCTCAAGACGCGCATCGCCCTGCTCGCCCTGGAGGAACTCGCCGACCGAGCCGCCGACGCCCTCGCCGGACGCGCCGGCAAGGACGCCCTCGTCGCCTTCGCCGACGTCTACCGCGACTACGCCCGCGCACACCCCGGCCGCTACGCCGCCGCGCAGTTCCGCCTCGACCCCGAGACGGCCGCCGCGAGCGCCGGAGTCCGGCACGCCCAGATGACCCGGGCGATCCTGCGCGGCTACGACCTCGCCGAGCCGGACCAGACCCACGCGGTCCGCCTGCTGGGCAGCGTCTTCCACGGCTACGTCAGCCTGGAGCTGGCCGGCGGGTTCAGCCACAGCGCCCCCGACTCGCAGGAGAGCTGGACCCGCGCCCTGGACGCCCTGGACGCGCTGCTGCGCAACTGGCGGGCTCCCGGACCGTCCCCGAGCCCCTGACTCTGCCCCCACCACCCTCGCGCCGTTGCCCGCCGCCCCCCGAAGAAGCAGGACCCCATGTCCCCCTGGATCACCACCCCCCTCACCGCCGACCTCGTCCGCGGCGCCCTCGACCTGGAGCGCACCGAGCACGGCCTGCTGCCGCACCGGCTGCCCGAGCCGGCCCGGGCCCGGTGTGCCGACCCGCAGCTGTCCCTGGCCGAGTCCCAGCCCTCCGGCGTACGGCTGGCGTTCCGTACCCGCGCCACCGCCGTCGAGCTGGACGCGCTGGCCACCAAGCGGGCCTACACCGGCGCCCCGCCGCGCCCCGAGGGCGTCTACGACCTGCTCGTCGACGGCCGGCTGACCGACCGGGCGAGCGTGACCGGCGGCAACACCGTCACCATCGACCTGGCCACCGGCTCGTCCGAGCTGAACCCCGGCCCGGTCGGCACCCTGCGCTTCACCGGGCTGCCGGACCGCGCCAAGGACGTCGAGATCTGGCTGCCGCACAACGAGATCACCGAACTCGTCGCCCTGCGCACCGACGCCCCGGTCGAGCCGCTGCCCGACCGGGGCCGCAAGGTGTGGCTGCACCACGGCAGCTCCATCAGCCACGGCTCCGACGCCGAGAGCCCCACGACCACCTGGCCCGCGCTCGCCGCCTCCCTCGGCGGCGTGGAGCTGATCAACCTCGGCTTCGGCGGCAGCGCCCTGCTCGACCCGTTCACGGCCCGCGCGATGCGGGACACCCCCGCCGACTTCATCAGCCTCAAGATCGGCATCAACCTGGTCAACACCGACCTGATGCGGCTGCGGGCCTTCACGCCCGCGGTGCACGGGTTCCTCGACACCGTGCGCGACGGCCACCCGGACACACCGCTGCTGGTGGTCTCGCCCATCCTGTGCCCGATGCACGAGGAGACCCCCGGCCCGACCGTCATGGACGTCTCGGCGCTGAGCGCCGGTCGGCTCGCCTTCTCGGCATCCGGTGACCCCGCCGAGGTCGCGGCCGGGAAGCTCACCCTGGGCGTCATCCGCGCCGAACTGAGCCGGATCGTGGCCGAGCGCGCCGCCGAGGACCCGCATCTGCACCACCTCGACGGCCGCGACCTCTACGGCGAGGCCGACGCCGAGGAACTGCCGCTGCCGGACGGCCTCCACCCGGACGCCGCCACCCACCGCCGCATCGGCGAGCGCTTCGCCAAGCGGGTGTTCGGAGACGGCGCCGTCTTCGCGTAGGGGCACTTCCCGAGGACCCGCCACCTGGTGAGGACCCCTCGCCTCAGTGCACGTGCGGCCCGCCGCTCATCCGCGGTCGGCCGCGCGGCACGAGCCCGAGGGACACCACCGCACCGCCCGCCGCCGTGGCGGCGCACACCGTGAACGCGTCGGTGAAGCCTCCCGCCGAACCGGCCTCGATGCCGGAGGCGGCGACCGTGGAGAGCACCGCCACGCCGATCGAACCGCCCACCTCGTGGAAGGTGTTCACCACCCCGGAGGCGAGACCCGCCTCCCGGTGGTCGACCATGCCCAGCGCGGTCGTGGTGGCGGTGACGAAGACCGTGCCCAGCCCGAGGGAGCCGACGACGAGGCCCGGCAGGAGACCGGTGTACACCGAGCCGTCGGCGGACAGCCGGGTCAGTGGCACGGTCCCGGCGGCCGCCGTCAGCAGGCCGGCCACCGCGACGCCACGGCTGCCCAGGCGGCCCACCAGCCGCGAGGCCAGATGCGCGCCGAGCCCCGTCGCCACGGCCGGCGGCAGGAACAGCAGGCCGGTCCGCAGGGCGCTGAAGCCGCGCAGGTGCTGGAGGTAGACCGAGCCGAGGAAGAAGTACCCGATCAGCAGCGCGGTGGCCACCAGCATCAGGAACGCGCCCGCCAGCACCGGCCGCCGGGTGAACATCCGCAGGTCCATCAACGGCGCCCGGCTCGCCCGCTCCACCGCGGCGAACCCCGCGTACAGCACCGCGGCCCCGGCCAGCGGCAGCAGGGTGCGCGCGGAGGTCCAGCCCGCGTCCCCGGCCTCCACCAGGCCGTAGATCAACGCGCCGGTGCCCGCCGTGACCAGCAGCGCGCCGGGCACGTCGAGCCGGGCCGGCCGCGGGGCCCGGGCGGGGACCAGCCGGGGGAGCAGCACCAGAAGGGCCACGCCGACGGGGACGTTGACCCAGAAGACCCACGGCCAGCCCGGGCCCGCGGTGAGCGCCCCGCCGACCAGCACCCCGGCCGCCGCGCCCGAGCCGCCGATCGCGGCCCACACGCCGAGCGCCTTGTTCCGCTCGGCGCCGCGGAAGGTCGTCGTGACGAGCGACAGCGCCGCCGGCGACAGCAGCGCCGCGCCGACGCCCTGCGCGATCCGCCCGGCGAGCAGCGGGGCCGCGCTCCCGGCGAGCCCGGTGAGCAGGGAGGCCGCGGTGAAGACGGCGAGCCCGGCGAGCAGGGTGCGGCGGGCGCCGAGGGCGTCGGCGAGCCGGCCGCCGAGCAGCATCAGACCGCCGAAGCACAGGGTGTACGCGGTGACGGCCCAGGTCAGCGTCGCCCGGTCGAGGTGCAGGTCGGCGGCCATGTCGGGCAGCGCGACGTTCACCACGGTGACGTCGAGGACCAGCATGAACTGGGCGAGGCAGATGAGGGCGAGGGCCGTCCAGCGGCGCGGGTCGGCGGGCGGGTGGTGCTCCGGAGCGGCGTGCGTGCCGGCCGGGGAGTGGGTCGCGTCCATGAACTGAACTGTACGGGCCAGTACAGCTGAACTCAACAGTTCAGTTCAGTCGATTGCTACGATCGCCCCATGAGCGTCGACAGTGCCCGCAAGCCCCCGAGCGGCCCCCGCGCCGAGCTGAAACGGCAGGCCATCGTGCGCGCGGCACGCGAGCTGTTCCTGCGCGAGGGGTTCGGGGTCGGCATGGACGCCATCGCCGCCGCGGCGGGTGTGTCCAAGGTGACCGTCTACAACCACTTCGGCAGCAAGGAGGCCCTGTTCAGCGCGGTGATCAGCAGCGCGCTCGACGAGCCCCTGGGCGGCGCCTCCGCCGACGCGCTCGCCGCGCTGGCCGACGCGCCGGACCTGCGGGCCGCGCTCGTGGAGGCCGCCCGGGGCTGGGTCCGCGCCGTCCGCGCCAACGAGGACGTCGCCGCCCTGCGCCGGCTCGTCGCCGCCGAGCAGCACCGCTTCCCCGAACTGGGCCGCGCCTGGGAGAGCCACGGCCCGGAGGGACACCACCCGGCGGTCGCGGGCGCCCTGCGCACCCTCGCCGACCAGGGCCGGCTGGTCGTACCGGACCTGGAGACGGCCGTCATCCAGCTCTACGCCCTGCTGGTCTTCCCGCACCTGGTCTTCGGCACGTACGGCACTCAGGTCGACGACGACCTGACGGACCGTCTCGTCGTCAGCGGGGTCGACATGTTCCTGGGCCACTACGCGCCCCGGGCGTGAAAAAGGCCGGCCGCCGGCCCTGTCGGACCGGCGGCCGGATGCGGCGCGGTTCTCAGCGGCCGGTGCCGAAGGTGCGCTCGAAGGCGTGGAACGCGGCCTCTTGGCGCCACTGCACGGCCGCCTTCGGGCTGGCGTCCAGCAGGCGGCGGCAGGCCCGGCCGGGCTCCGATCCACCGGCGCGCTCACCTCGGCAGGCCGGGACCGGACGGTAGCCGTCGCGGGTCGGGTTGCCGCTCCACAGGCTCTGGCCCGGCAGGAACGCGTACTCCAGGGACGCCCGGGCCAGGTCCTTCAGCTCCGGGTAGCCGAGGCCGTACGTCTCGGCCGCGTACCGGTACTCGTGGCTGATGTCGATACGGCTGACCCCGGGGTCGTCGGTGGCCAGGACCACCGGGACGCCGTAGGCCCGGTACGTCTCGAAGGGGTGGTCGGCGCCGCGTACCCCCAGGATCTGGGCGTTGCTGGTGAACGGCACCTCGACCGCGATCTCCCGGTCGGCCATGGTGGCCGCCGTGCGCTGCCAGCCGTCCTCGTGCCGCAGGTCGACCCCGTGCCCGATCCGCTCGGCGCGGGCCACGTCCACCGCCTCGGCGATGTGGAACTTCAGGTCCTCCGGCTTCACCAGCCCGGGCCACAACTCGCCCGCGTGCAGCGTGACATGGGCCTTCGGGTAGACCCCGCGCAGGTAGGCGAGCATGCGCATCTGCAGGCGGTAGTCGCGCAGCGAGCTGTCCCAGTCCTCCGGCTGGACCAGGTTGACCGCGACGAACCGGCCGTCCCGCTCGGCCAGCCGCATGCCGAGCGCCATCTGCGTGAAGACCCGCTCCTTCGGGCCGCCGCGCGACACCTGGGAGATCCACCGGGTGGTCAGGCCGCAGACCGGCTGCGGCCGGTCCGTGTCGCAGCCGGCCGTGGCACGGAACTCGGCGTCCGCGCCGTCGGCCTCCCGGCGGGCCTCGGCGACGACCTTGTCCAGCTTGCCGCCGGCCACCAGCTTGCGGTGCAGCGCGGCCAGGTCGTCGTCCCAGCCGACCTCGGCGGCCAGCTTCTTGGCGCCCTCCGAGCCGGGGGTCGTCATGGTCTCCAGGTAGAACTGGTTCTGTGCGACGGCGTCGTTGCCGACCCGGGCGAGCAGCTTGCCCGGGTGCCGCCAGGTCACCTCGCCGAACTTGCCGAAGGTGGCGAAGAAGTGGTCGTGGCCGTTGCCGCCCGCCGGGAAGTCCTGCATCGACCACTCCCGCACGATCCGGTCGTGGAAGGCGCGGTCGGTGCGCGCGTCGGCGGCCGGCCGGGTGCCCGCGCCGCACGGCGGCGCCACGGCCGTCCACGTCGTGGTGTCGACGCACAACTCGTCCTCGGCGGCGAGTTCGATCAGGTACTCGGTGGGGGCGGCGCCGGAGAGGTGGTTGTGCAGCTCGCCGCCCTTGGGCAGGCGGCGGAAGAAGTCCCGCAGCAGCGCGGGGTCGTTGCGGACCGAGTCCAGGTAGGCGGCCGTACCGCGCTCCAGGGCGGTCAGCGGGCGGGGCGCGGGAGCCGGCCGCTGCGCCCCGCGCGCGGGCGGTCCCGCGTGGGCGGGCAGGGCGGACAGCGTCGACAGGAGGGTCAGCGCGCCGAGACCCGCGAGGGCCGTACGGCGTGCGCGACGGAGGTTTCCATTGGTCACGCTCCGCATGATCACGAAGACGCCGCCCGAACCGCCCGGCTTCGGGCGGCGTGTACGGGACGTTCACCCGGGTGAGTGATCTGAGGGGCCTCCGCCTCCGGGCGGTTCGGGACCCAAGGGGTGTCCGTGAGCGCGTCCGCGCCGGCGGCGGGCGAGCCATGTGCGCCCGCGGGGGGCGTGGCCGTGCCCCGCCCTGGGCAGGCTTGTGAGCCGACGGACCGACCCCGCGCCGAGGAGCTGCCCGTGCCGACCACCCCGCCCCCGCCGCGCGCCACCGCCCGCGGAGCCGCCCGATGACCGCCGTGCCCGCCGGCTCCGGCCTGCTCGCCGAGGCACAGGCCCTGCTGCCCGGGATCACCGCCGTACGCCGCAGCCTCCACCGCGCCCCGGAGCTGGGCCTGCACCTGCCCCGCACCCAGCGCACCGTGCTCGACGCCCTGGACGGCCTGGGGCTGACCGTCACGACGGGGGAGCGGCTCAGCTCCGTCACCGCCGTCCTGGACGGCGCCCGCCCCGGCCCCACCGTGCTGCTGCGCGGGGACATGGACGCCCTGCCCCAACAGGAGGACACCGGCCTGGAGTTCGCCTCCGAGGTGCCCGGCACCATGCACGCCTGCGGCCACGACCTGCACACCGCGATGCTCGTCGGAGCGGCCCGGCTGCTCGCCGCCCGCCGCGCGGACCTCGCGGGCCGGGTGGTGTTCATGTTCCAGCCCGCGGAGGAGACCGACGGCGGGGCCCGGTACATGATCGACGAGGGGGTGCTGGAGGCCGCGGACGGCACCGGCGTCACGGCCGCGTTCGCGCTGCACGTCGCCACCCGCTACGACGCCGGCACCCTCCAGGTGCGGCCCGGCCCGCTGCTCGCCGCCTCCGACCTCCTCCGGCTGACCGTCCGGGGCCGCTCCGGACACGCCTCCGCCCCGCAGCTGGCACTCGATCCGGTGCCGGTGGCCTGCGAGATCGTGCAGGCGATCCAGACCATGGTCACCCGCACGGTGTCCGTCTTCGACCCGGCCGTGGTCACCATCGCCTCCGTGCACGCCGGGACCACCGCCAACATCATCCCGGAGACCGCCGAGATCCAGGGGACCGTCCGCACCTTCACACCCGCCACCCGGCACACGGTCCGCGAGAACATCGCCCGGGTCGCCCGCCATGTCGCCGCCGCCCATGGCGCCGAGGCGGACGTGGACCTCGTCGAGGGCTATCCGGCCACCGTCAACGACCCGGCCGTCACCCGCGCCGTCCGCGACACCGCCGCCGGTCTGCTCGGCCCCGACCGCGTCCAGGAGCTGCCCGACCCGGTCATGGCCGCCGAGGACTTCTCCTACGTCCTGCAGCGCGTCCCCGGCGCCATGGCCTTCCTCGGCGCCCGCCCGCCGGGCACCCCCGCCGAGGGCGCCCCCGACTGCCACTCCAGCCGGGTCGTCTTCCACGAGCCCGTCATGGCCACCGGCGCCGCCCTGCACGCGGCGGTCGCCCTGCGCCTCCTGGCCGACTCGCCCCACGCCTCTGACTAGGTGTTTTACAGTGGTTTCACCAGTTCCGGCGACTTAGGACCCGTGAGGTAACCGCGAACCATGCCGACCGAAACGTTTGAGTTCCAGGTTGAGGCGCGTCAGCTCCTCCAGCTGATGATCCACTCGGTCTACTCGAACAAGGACGTCTTCCTTCGGGAACTCGTCTCCAACGCCTCCGACGCCCTGGACAAGCTGCGTCTGGAGGCCCTGCGCGACGACACTCTCGACGCCGACGTGTCCGACCTGCACATCGAGATCGACACCGACGGCGACGCCCGCACCCTCACCGTGCGGGACAACGGCATCGGCATGTCGTACGACGAGGTCGGGCAGCTCATCGGCACCATCGCCAACTCCGGCACCGCCCGCTTCCTGAAGGAGCTGAAGGAGACCAAGGACGCGGCCGGCGACGCCGAGGGGCTCATCGGCCAGTTCGGCGTGGGCTTCTACTCCGCCTTCATGGTCGCGGACGAGGTCACCCTCCTCACCCGCCGGGCCGGCGAGAAGCAGGGCACCCGCTGGACCTCCCGCGGCGAGGGCACGTACACCCTTCAGACCGTCGACGACGCCCCGCAGGGCACCTCCGTCACCCTGCACCTGAAGCCCGCCGACCCCGAGAACCAGCTCCACGACTACACCTCGGAGTGGACGCTCCGGGACATCGTCAAGCGGTACTCGGACTTCATCACCTGGCCCATCCGGTACGTCCGCAAGGCCGCCGACGGCGACGACACGCCCGAGCCCGAGACGCTCAACTCGATGAAGGCCCTCTGGGCACGCCCGCGTGACGAGGTGTCCGACGAGGAGTACCACGAGCTGTACAAGCACATCAGCCATGACTGGCGCGACCCGCTGGAGACGATCCGCCTCCAGGCCGAGGGCACCTTCGAGTACCAGGCGCTGCTGTTCCTGCCCTCCCACGCCCCGCACGACCTGTTCACCCAGGGCCACAAGCGCGGCGTGCAGCTGTACGTCAAGCGCGTCTTCATCATGGACGACTGCGAGGAACTCCTCCCGCCCTACCTGCGCTTCGTCAAGGGCGTCGTCGACGCGGCGGACCTGTCCCTGAACGTCTCGCGCGAGATCCTCCAGCAGGACCGGCACATCCGGATGATCCAGCGCCGGCTGACCAAGAAGGTCCTGTCCACCGTCAAGGACCTGATGAACAAGGACACCGAGCGCTACGCCGGGTTCTGGCGGGAGTTCGGCCCCGTCCTGAAGGAGGGCCTGGTCACCGACGCCGACAACCGCGACGCGATCCTCGCCGTGTCCTCCTTCGCCTCCACCCACAGCGCCGAGGAGCCGACCACCCTCAAGGCCTACCTGGAGCGGATGAAGGACGGCCAGGAGGACATCTACTACCTCACCGGCGAGTCCCGCCAGGCCATCGAGAACTCCCCGCACATGGAGGCCTTCCGCGCCAAGGGCATCGAGGTGCTGCTGCTCACCGACCCCGTCGACGAGGTGTGGGTCGACGCCGTCGGCACGTACGAGGGCAGGAAGCTGCGCTCCGTCGCCAAGGGCGAGATCGACCTCGACGGCAAGGACGAGGAAGCCGCGGACACCGGGCGGAACGAGGAGTACGCCGGTCTGCTCGACTGGATGAAGGAGCGGCTGGCGGAGGACATCAAGGAGGTGCGCCTGTCGAACCGGCTCACCGTCTCCCCGGCCTGCCTGGTCTCCGACGCCCATGACCTGACCCCGGCCCTGGAGAACATGTACCGGGCGATGGGCCAGGAGGTGCCCCGCACCAAGCGGATCCTCGAACTGAACGCGGACCACCCGCTGGTGAAGGGCCTCAACCAGGCCTGGCGCGACGACAAGGACCGCGAGGCGCTCGCCGAGACCGCCGAACTCCTGCACGCCCTCGCGGTGCTCGCCGAGGGCGGCCAGCCCAAGGAACCCGCCCGGTTCGTGAAGCTGGTCGCGGATCGCCTGGAGCGCACCCTGTAACAGGTGTGTACCCGGTGCGCCCGCCCTCCCGCGGGCGCACCGATGCCCCACCAGGCCTGATATCGGCGCCGACGGCCCGCGGGCGGTCATCGGCCCGGACCTACGTCTTGACAGCGTGCGTACTGTTTCGCGACGTTTGATCCTCATCGAGCAGTGCGGGACGCGCGCAACGCGTCATGGGGGGAGCGGTCGCCGATGCACATCACCGTCCACAGAGCCGACGAGCTGACCGATGCCCAGCGCAAGAGCTGGCATGCGGCCATGGACGAGTCGCCCGAGTTCGCCAACCCCTTCCTCGCCCCGGAGTTCGCCCAGGGAGTCGCCCGGCACCGCGCCGGGGTACGGGTCGCCGTGCTGCACGAGGGCGGGGAACCGGTCGGCTTCTTCCCGTACGAACGCACCTCCTTCGGCGTGGGCCGCGCCCTCGGCCTCGGCCTGTCCGACTGCCAGGCGCTCGTGCACCGCCCCGGCGTCGTCTGGGACACCCGCCGGCTGCTGAGCGCCTGCGGGCTCGCCAGCTTTGAGTTCGACCACCTCGTCGAGCAGCAGAAGCCGTTCGGCCCCCATGTCACGGGCCTGTTCCCCTCACCCGTGATCGACCTGGAACACGGCGACGACGGCTACCCGGAGTGGCTGCGCGCCACCTACCCGGGCCTGGCCAAGACCACCTTGAAGAAGGAGCGCCGCATCGGCCGCGACATCGGCGAGACGCGGTTCGTCTTCGACGAGCGCGACCCGCGCGCGCTGCGCCAGCTGATGCGGTGGAAGTCCGCCCAGTACCGCAGGACCGGCCGCATGGACCGCTTCTCCCGGCCCTGGATCGTCGACCTGGTCACCGACCTGTTCGAGCTGCGCGAGGAGCACTTCACCGGCGTGCTGTCCGTGCTCTACGCCGGCGACCGGCCGGTGGCCGCGCACTTCGGACCGCGCTCGCGCACCGTCCTGGCGGCCTGGTTCACCGCCTACGACCCCGACGTCCACCGCTACTCGCCCGGGCTGATGATGCACCTCAGGATGGCCGAGACCGGCCGCCGGCAGGGGATCGCGCTGCTGGACCTGGGACGCGGCGACAAGGAGTACAAGGACTGGCTGAAGACCCGCGAACTGCGGGTGGCCGAGGGGTTCGCCACCCGGCCGCACCCCGTCGCGGCCGCCCACCGGCTGGTACGGCGGCCCGTGCGCGGCCTGCGCAACACGGTCCTGGCCCACCCGCGTCTGCGCGAGCCCGCCGACCGCCTGCTGAAGACGATCGGCGCCCTGCGCACCTCCCGCGCCCGCTGAGGCCCTGCCCGCGGGCGGACAGGACGCGGCCCGGCGCGCGCACCCCGCGGGGCACGCGCGCCGGGCCCGTGGGCCGTCGTACGACGGCGTGCCGGTCAGGGCTTGCCGGTCCATGTGTGGGCCACGTCCACCACGACGTGCCCGTCCACCCGCAGCACGCGGAACGGCAGCCGCGCCCGGACCCCGAGGCCGATCTGGGTGTCGCCCTCGAAGCTGCCGGCGAACCGCGTGTCCCGGAACGCGCGGTACCCGGTCAGGTCGACGCCCGGCAGCGGGCGCCCGGGCCGGCCCGGGTAGACCGCGGCGCCGGTGGCGGGGTCGTACGCGGGCGCGGTCACCCGCACCTCGATGACGGCGCCGCCGGCGACGGGCAGGACCCGGCCCGAACCGTCCTGGTACAGGCGGTCGACGTAGCGGACCGAGTAGCCGAGACGGCCGGCGGTCGCACCCGGGACGTCGATCACCATGCGGTCGTAGCAGGTGTGGCGGCCGGTCCTGATGTTCGTCACGGGGTGCGACGTGGCGGCGGACCGGGTCTTGGGAAGGCTGCCCCAGCCGGTGGGGCAGACAGTGGTCTGTGCGGTGGCGGCCGGGGCGGCGTCGGCCGGGACCGCCGCCACTCCGATCGTCGTACCGAGGAGGGTGAGAGCGGCCCAGATGCGTGTGCTTCGTACCATGACGTCCCCCGACGTGGTGTTGTGCCTGATATCAGGGGAGACAAGCCGGATGGCCCCATGGTTGCACTGTGACCGCCGTCACTTTTTCGACGGGTGGCCGGGGTCAGGCGCGGGCGTCGGGATGGGGGCCCATCATGTCGTCGAGCGAGGCGGTGTCGTCCCGCTCCCGCACCCGTAGATGGCGGCGCCGGTGGTGGACGGCACCCGTCTTCATCAGGGCCAGGCCCAGGCAGAAGATCAGCGCCAGGGCGAGACCCGCGCAGAACAGGCCCAGCCCGTTCAGGGTGGCGATGTCGTGGTCCAGGACGGACACGGTGTACCGGGGGCCACCGGAGAGGTTGCCGGCGATCACCAGCACGGTGAAGGCGGCCGTGCCCGCGAGGAGAAGCAGTCCGAGCAGCAGCATGTGAGTCATCTCCCCACGAAGTCGTGCCCCCCACGGGTACCCCCTGCCGCCACCCGCTACCGCACTACCCTGGAGACGTGGCTCGGTCCAACGACGAGGTCGCCGCCCTGTTCCAGGAGTACGCGGACCTGATCTCGATCACCGGCGGAGACGCGTACAGGGCACGTGTCTACGAGAAGGCCGCCCGCTCGGTCGGCGGCTACCACGCCGACGTGTCCACCCTCGACGCCAAGGGACTCCAGGAGATCCCCAACGTCGGCAGGTCCATCGCGGAGAAGATCACCGAGTACGTCCGCACCGGCGGCGTCTCCGCCGTCGAGGAGCTGCGCGCCCGCATCCCCGCCGGCGTCCGGCGGCTGACCGCGATCCCCACCCTCGGCCCGAAGAAGGCCAGCGTGCTCTACGAGGAGCTGGGCATCGCCTCCGTCGAGGAACTCGCTGACGCCATCCACGCCGAGCGGCTGCGCGACCTGAAGGGCTTCGGCCCGAAGACGGAGGAGAACATCCTCCACGGCATCGCGCTCCTGCGCTCCGCCGGCGACCGCGTCCTCCTCGACGCCGCGCTCGACCTCGCCGAGGACGTCGTCGCCCGGCTGTCGGCCGTGCCCGGCTGCCGCCGCTGCGCGTACGCCGGCTCGCTGCGCCGCGTCCGCGAGACCATCGGCGACCTCGACGTGCTCGCCGCCGCCGACGACTCCGCGCCACTGATGCGGGCCTTCACCGAACTGCCGTACGTCACCGAGGTCATCGCCCACGGCACCACCAAGACGTCGGTGCGCACCACCAAGGGCCTCGCCGTCGACCTGCGCGTCGTCCCGCCCGACTCCTGGGGCGCGGCCCTGGTCTACTTCACCGGCTCCAAGGCGCACAACATCCGCATCCGGGAACGGGCCGTCCACCACAAGCTCAAGCTGTCCGAGTACGGCCTGTTCGACACCGAGACCGGCGAGAAGATCGTCTCCGCGACCGAGGAGGAGGTGTACGACCGGCTCGGCCTGCCCTGGATACCGCCCACCCTGCGCGAGGACCGCGGCGAGATCGAGGCCGGCCTGAAGGGCGAGCTGCCCGAGCTGGTCACCGAGGCCGACCTGCGCGGCGACCTGCACACCCACACCGACCTCACCGACGGGCTCGCCCCGCTGGAGGAGATGGTCGCCGCCGCGGCCGACCGCGGCTACAGCTACTACGCCGTCACCGACCACGGCCCCGACCTGTACATGCAGCGCATGACCGACGAGCGGATGCTCGCCCAGCGCGAGCGCGTCCGCGCGCTGGACGGCCGCTTCGGCAGACGGCGCGGCGGCATGCGGCTGCTGCACGGCGCCGAACTGAACATCGGCCCCGAAGGGGACGTGGACTGGCCGGGGGAGTTCCTCGCCGGGTTCGACCTGTGCGTGGCGTCGATCCACTCCCACTTCCGCCAGGACCGCGACACCCTCACCCGCCGTCTGGTGCGCGCCTGCGAGAACCCCTACGTCGACATCATCGGCCACCCCACCACCCGCCTGATCGGCAAGCGGCCCGGCATCGACGCCGACCTCGACGCGGTGTTCGCCGCCTGCGCCCGCACCGGCACGGTCCTGGAGATCAACGCCCACCCCGACCGGCTCGACCTGCGCGACGAGGACATCCTGCGCGCCCGCCGCCACGGCGTGAAGTTCGCCGTGAACAGCGACGCCCACGCCACGCTTCATCTGGCGCACATGCGCTACGGCATCGGCACCGCCCAGCGCGGCTGGCTCACCGCCGACGACGTCGTCAACACCTGGCCCCTGTCCCGCCTGCGCCGCTTCCTGGCCCAGGGCCGCCCCGGACGGCGCGCCGCCTAGAGGACCGGTGCCCGCGGGCCGTCGGGGGTGCGCTGGCGGCGGTCGACCACGTTCTGGGCGATCGCCGCGACCTCCTGCTGCGGCAGCTGCCGGTAGCCGTGCTCGGTGACCAGCGCGACCAGCGGGAACAGCCGGCGGGTCAGGTCCGGGCCGCCGGTCGCGGAGTCGTCGTCGGCGGCGTCGTACAGCGCCTGCACGGCCGCCGTGACGACCTCCTCCTCGGCCATGTCCGCCCGGTACAGCTTCTTCAGCGCGCCGCGCGCGTACACCGACCCCGAGCCGGTCGCCGTGAACCCGGTCTCCTCGGTACGGCCGCCCGTGACGTCGTAGGAGAAGATGCGGCCCGTGCCGCGGTCCACGTCGTACCCCGCGAAGACCGGCACCACGGCCAGGCCCTGCATCGCCATGCCGAGGTTGCCGCGGACCATCGTGGTGAGCCGGTTGGCCTTGCCGTCCAGGGACAGCGCGGTGCCCTCGATCTTCTCGTAGTGCTCCAGCTCCAGCTGGAACAGCCGCACCAGCTCCACCGCCACGCCGACGGTGCCGGCGATGGCCACCGCCGAGTACTCGTCGGCCGGGAAGACCTTCTCGTACTCGCGGTGCGCGATCACATTGCCCATGGTGATCCGCCGGTCGCCCGCCACCAGCACCCCGTCCGCGTACGTCGCCGCGACGATGGTCGTGCCGTGCGGCGCCTCGAAACCCGCGT
This sequence comes from Streptomyces griseosporeus, assembly GCF_014656055.1. Taxonomy (GTDB): domain Bacteria; phylum Actinomycetota; class Actinomycetes; order Streptomycetales; family Streptomycetaceae; genus Streptomyces; species Streptomyces griseosporeus. The sequence continues at coordinate 862,482 of NZ_BNBR01000002.1, read as the reverse complement.
GCGGCGTGGGCAGACGGCGGTTGCCCGGCAGCAGCTCGGGGGCCTGCGCCGCCAGGAAGTCCAGGAAGGACGAGGTCTCGGGGGCCATGAACGCGGGCGGCAGACCATTGCCGGGCTGAGTGCTCATGCACGTTCCTTCCTGGTCGTCGGACGGACACGGGGCCACCAAGACCGGGGCCCGTCCCCGTTCGCCGACCCTACCCGCCGGGCACCGCCCGCATGCCCCGGCGCGGGGGGCCCGGCGGGTCGGTACGGACGGCGGCCTTAGGCTGGGAGGCGCACTCGGACCGGGCTCCGCCAGGGTGTCCGAGCCACCCGCGAAGGAGGACGATGCACCCCGGTCCCACGGCACCCGCCGCGCCCCTCACGGCGCTGCTGGAGGACTTCTCCCTGGAGATGACCGCCAAGGACGTGCCCGCGCTGGAGCGAGCCCGCGAGACACTTCCCGCCGGCACCCGCGTCAACATCACCTACCTCGGCAACGAGGACCTGGCGATGCGGCTGGCGGCGGCCCGCGCGGTGAAGGCCCACGGTTTCGTGCCCGTCCCGCATCTCTCCGCCCGCCGCCTCGGCTCGCGGGCCGCGCTGGAGGAGTTCCTGGACGGGCTGCGCGCCGACGGCACCGGCGATCACGTCTTCGTCGTCGGCGGAGACCCCGCCGCCCCGCAGGGCCCCTACGACGACGCCCTCGCCGTCCTCCGCACCGGGCTGCTCCAGCGGTACGGGGTGCGCCGGGTCGGCATACCCGGCTACCCGGAGGGCCATCCCGCCATCGCCGACGGGGTGTTGTGGTCCGCGCTGCGGGACAAGAGCGCCGTGCTCGGCCGGCACGGCCTGACCGGCGACGTCATCACCCAGTTCGGCTTCGACGCCGGGCCCGTGCTCGACTGGGTCGAGCGGGCCCGCGCGCACGGCGTCGAGGCGCCCGTCCGCGTCGGTGTGCCCGGCCCGGCCGGGGTGCGCCGCCTGCTCGCGTACGCGGGCCGCTTCGGCGTCGGCACCAGCGCCTCGATCGCCCGCAAGTACGGGCTCTCCCTCACCAATCTGATGGGCACCGCGGGCCCCGACCGCTTTCTGCACGCCTTCGCCCAGGGCTACGACCCGCGCCGCCACGGCGACGTGAAGGTGCACTTCTACACGTTCGGCGGGCTCGCGGCGACGTCGGAGTGGGTGGCCCGGTTCCGCGCGGACGGCGTCTCCGCCCGGTAGGAGCGGCCCAGTTCGGGGCCGAGGCCGAAGTAGTGGCGGAAGTTGTAGACCAGCGGGCTCCAGGCGGCGGGGTCGACGTGGTCGGTGCCGGGGACCACGATCGCCGGATCTGCGTGCACCTTGCGCACCACCGCCTCGACGATCACGAACGTCCCCGAGGCGTCAGGCCGCACCAGCTCGGCACACGCCTCCAGTTGCAGCGGACAGGAGGCGACCCGCGGGGGCCGTACGGTGTCGGACGGCTCCGGCCGCAGACCGGCGGCGGCGAACTTGTCCGGTGCGAAGCGGCAGCCGGGCGGCTTGCTCGCGGGCACCGGACTGCGCCCGGTGAGCGGCGCCAGCCGCTCCACCGCGCGCCACTGGCCGGGTGACGGCAGGCTGACCACCACCTCGGGACGCCGGGCGAGGTTGTACGCGGTCTGCCCGTCCCGGCCGAGACCCAGCACGACCGTCCGGCCGAGCGCCCACGCGGAGGAGATCGGCGCCAGGTTGGCCGAGCCGTCGTCGTTCTCCGTGGTGAGCAGCACCACGGGGGTGCCGAAGTACAGGATGCTCGGCTCGATGGCGATGTGCGCGGCCGGGGCCGCCGCGGGCGTCGTCGCTTTTGCGGTCGTCATGGCACCGAGCCTAGGAACCGGTCGTTTCGGCGGACGCCGAACCATCGGCGTGGGCGGGTCAGGGGCGCAGCGCGAAGCAGCGGTAGCCGTCCAGGTCCTCCTGGTCGACGCGGGACCAGTCGGCGGTCAGCAACTCCGTCTCCGCCGGGCCGAGTTCCCAGTCGCGCCGCTCGCCGCGGGCCGGGTCGTGGACCGGCGTGCCGACCCAGAACAGGCCGCCCGGGGCGAGGAGGGCGCGCACCCGGGCCAGGAAGGCGGGCTTGTCCGGGATCCAGCGGAAGAGCAGCCGGCACGTGATCAGCGCGTAGGCCGGGTGGGGGAACGCCGTGACCTCGTCGCCGGTGACGTCCATGCGCCGGACGTCCAGCCCGGGGTGGCGGCGGCGCGCGGCCGCCAGGGCCGTCGGCGCCCAGTCGACCGCCGTGACCGCGTACCCGAGGTCCAGCAGGTGTGCGGCCAGGTCGCCCTCGCCGCAGCCCAGGTCCAGCGCGGACCGACCCGCCCCCGGCCCGGCCTGCCGTCGCAGGACGTCCGCCTCCCGTTCGTCGAAGGGGCGGTAGCGGCGTCCGGCCCGCCAGTGGGCGTCCCAGTACTCCGCCGCGGTGGGAGGGGTCGTCTCCGTCATCGTCGCCTCCGCCTGCCTCCGGACCTCGCCCGCGCACGCCGTGCGCACGGCACTGCTACGGCGACCCTACGGCCGGCCGGCCCAGCACGGCGGCCAGGACGGCCGCGAAGACCGCGTCGGCGTCCTCGGCCCGTGCCGGTCCGCCCGCCGCCCGCCAGGCGACGTACCCGTCCGGCCGGACCAGCAGCGCCCCTCGGGCGCCGAGGCCGTGCGGGGCGGACAGGTCGGTGTCCAGGTGGTAGACCTCCACCGGCACGCCGAGGGCCTTCGCGGCCCGCTCGGCCGCGGTCGCCCAGGTGTCGCCGTCCGGCCCGACCAGGACCACGGGGCCCCTGCCGTACAGGTCGAGGGTGGAGACCGGCTCGGCGCCGTCCTGGCTGACGGTCACGTGCGGGGCCCGGGTGCCGGGGACCCCGCCCAGGGCGCGCGGGTCGAGCGGGTCCGGTGCGGGCAGCCGGCCGGGCGGGTCCGGCCCCGGCGGGGGGCTCGTGCCGGGCACGGCGGAGGAGCGGTACACCCCGCCGTACAGCAGCCGGTCCATGTCCGTGAGCCGGGCGTCGCTCTCGTGGCCGGGCAGCCGCCAGCGGGCGCGGGCGCGCAGGTGGGCCTCGCGGGCGTTGCGCTCGGCCACGGGCCGGCGTTCCGCGTCGTAGGTGTCGAGCAGGGCCGGGTCCGCGCCGCCGTGCAGGACGGCCGCGAGTTTCCAGGCGAGGTTGTGGGCGTCCTCGACGCCGGTGTGGCCGCCGAGACTGCCCGTGGGCGGCATCAGGTGGGCCGCGTCACCGGCGAGGAGGACGCGGCCGTCGGTGAAGCGTTCGGCGACGCGGGCGCCGACCGGGAACGCCATGACCGGCGGCAGGCCCGGGCCCTGCGGGAGCAGCCGGGCCCGCAGATCCGGCAGGCCTGTCGCCACGCGCAGCCGGTCCAGCAGGTCCTCTTCCGCGACGGGGGCGTCCGGAGGCAGGGCGGTGGCGAAGAACCAGCGCTGGCCGGAGGCGTCCAGCGGGCCCAGTGTGGTGCCGGGCGCGGGCCGGTCCAGATAGGCCATGCCGACGGGACGGCCGCGCAGCGCCGGGTCGAGGTCGGCCTCCACGTGGGTGGTGGCCATGCGGAACAGCGTGCCGGGGCCGTGGACGGCGATGCCCAGGCGGCGCCGTACGGCACCCGAGGCGCCGTCGGCGGCGACCAGCCAGCGCGCCCGGACCGTCTCCGCCGTGCCGTCGGGCCGGTGCAGCAGGACGGTCACGCCGTCCTCGTCCGGCACCAGGCCGCTCGCCTCGGTGCCGAAGCACAGCTCGCAGTCCCGCTCCCGCAACCGCTCGACCAGCAGCCCCTCCAGCTCGTGCTGGCCGATGGGCACGAACGCGCAGGGGGAGAGCTCCGCCTCGGTACTGTCGCCGCCCGTGTCGCCCAGCAGTTCGTGCTCGTCGGCGAGGGTGGGCGCGTGCACCGACGGCAGGTGTCCCGCGGACACCCCCGGCGGGCACACGGCGAGGATGTCCGGCTCCAGGCCCGCCTGCCGGTACAGCTCCATCGTGCGCGGCAGCAGCCCGCGCAGCCGTGGATGGGCGAGCACGGTCGGACGCCGTTCCACCACCGTGACCGGCACGCCGTGCGCCGTCAGGAACAGCGCGGCGGACAGTCCGGTGAGGGAACCGCCGACGATGAGGACGGGGACCTGGCGCATTCACCGCTCCTTGAACCGCTTTTCGGCGGGGATGTACCGGTGCCGGGCCGTGCCCCGGTCGGGGCACGGTCCGGCACCGGTGGTGCGTCAGTGCTTCTGCATGTACCACGGCGGCCACAGGCGCTGGTCGCGCGAGGGAGCCGCGGCCTTCGGCGGGGTCACGTTCTCCGCCTTGGCCAGCCTCTTCTTCAGCTGCTCGGTCATGGTTCACCCCCTTCCGACGGGCAGGAGGGACCCGCGGCCGGGCCGGCCGCAGGAGCTCGGGAGGTGCCGCGGGTGTCAGGCGGTGGTGAGGATGCCCCGCGCCACCAGGTCGGCCAGGCAGTCGCGGGCCTGGTCCAGCGCCGTCTCGCGCGGCACCTGGCCGGCGACCGCCTCGGCGTACTCGGCGGCGATGCGCTCGCCGCTGCTGCCGTCGCTCAGCTCGAACAGGTACCAGCCGGCCAGGTTCAGCCAGTGCACCTTCGGCCGCTCCGGCGTGAACACCATCAGGCAGCCGGCGGCCTCGACGGGCCGCAGCCGCAGATCCGGCGCCTTGGAGTAGCGGACCTGCGAAGGCCGCACGTCGGACTCAGACACGCACGCCCTCCTCCACCCGGTCCACGGTCTCCAGCAGCCAGGTCACGAACTCCCGGCCGAAGTCGGTGAGTTCGTCACCGCCGCGGGACAGGATCTGCTCGCCGAGATAGCGGGCGCGGTCACCGCCGAAGCGGTACAGCGACGGCGGGTCCTCCGCCTCCGGCGCACCGAAGCGGTCCAGCAGCTCCGGGGTGAGCCGGGTGCGCAGCGCCTGCCGGAACGGCACCAGATGGGCGTACACGTGGAAGGCGCCGAGCGCCCGGTCCAGGGCCCACTCGTTGGGCGCGACCATCGACGACCACTTCAGCCACGGCACCTTGACCTTGGGCCCGTCGGCGAGGCGTTCGGGCGCGGTGAAGATGCTCGCCGAGCGCTGGATGTCGAACAGCTTCAGGTGCAGCCCCTCGTGCAGCGCGGTCTCGGCGAACCGCCAGGGCCGCAGCATGCGGTTGGGGGAGAAGAACACCACGCCCGGGATCCGGCCCACATTGCCCGCCAGGAACGTTTCTCCCTCGGTGCGGACGTCGACGACGCCCACGCCGACGTAGTGGGCGCCCACGCTCGCCGCCAGCTCGGGCAGCAGCGCGCCGAGCGCCGCGAAACCGGCGTCCAGCCGGCCGGCGTACTCCGGGCCGGGATGCAGCAGATCGCCGGGGACACCGCGCAGGAAGTCCCGCTCGAAGGTGTTCAGGAAGGTGCGGGCGAGCGGGTCGGTGCTGTCCTGCCCTGTGCCGCACAGCCAGGCGGCCCGGCCCGGGGCGACCTCGACGGTACGGCCCGCGGAGAGGCCGGCGCCGGACGGCGCGGCGTCGGGGCCGTGGGCCGCGAGGGCGTCGCCGACCAGCCGCAGCATGGTCGTCACCTCGCTCCAGGCGGCCTCGTCGACGAAGCCCTGCTCCAGGCGGGAGACCGCCTCGTCGAGGGTGACCCGCACCAGCGGGTCCTCGGCCACGGCCGCCGGGATCTGCCCGTCGGCATCGCGGATGCCGTTCGCGAGCCGGTCCACCTCGGCCGACCGCTCGCAGAGCAGGTCGAGGGCGAACCGGTAGAACTCCACCGCCTTGAGGGTGATCAGTGTCGCGTCACTGAACTCCGGGTGGGAAGCAAGCGCACGTTCAACGGAGACGAGGTCGTCGTCAGGGACGGACACGGAACCTCCTCGTGAAAGGCTCGGCCGACGAGTGCCGATCCAAAGCCACGACCGAACGGTCCGTCAAGGGGGCGGTACGGAAGGTCACTTCGGGGCGGGGGTGGATTCCGGCCACAGACAAAAGCGGCGGAGCAGGCGGGATCAGCCGAGGGCCAGGTCCAGGTTGAACGCCGCGCTGATCAGCGCCAGATGCGTGAACGCCTGCGGGAAGTTGCCCTGCTGCTCACCGGTGTGGGAGATCTCCTCGGCGTACAGGCCCAGGTGGTTGGCGTACGTCAGCATCTTCTCGAAGGCCAGGCGCGCCTCGTCGATCCGGCCGGCCCGCACCAGCGCCTCCACGTACCAGAACGAGCAGATGGAGAAGGTGCCCTCGTCGCCGCGCAGGCCGTCCGGGCTGGCCTGCGGGTCGTAGCGGTAGACCAGCGAGTCCGAGACCAGCTCCCGGGTGAGCGCGTCCAGCGTGGACAGCCACTTCGGGTCGGTCGGCGCGATGAACTTGGCCAGCGGCATCATCAGCACCGCCGCGTCCAGCACGTCGCCGTCCTCGTGCTGGACGAACGCCTGCCGCTCCACCGACCAGCCGCGGTCCATGATCCGCCGGTAGATCGCGTCCCGGTTCTCCCGCCAGCGGGGCAGATCGGCCGGCAGGCCGCGCCGGTGCGCGATACGGATGGCGCGTTCGATCGCCACCCAGCACATCAGCCGCGAGTACAGGAAGTTCTTCCGCCCGCCCCGCGTCTCCCAGATCCCCTCGTCGGGCTGGTCCCAGTGCGCGCACACCCAGTCGACCAGGGCGCACACATCGTCCCACTGGCCGCTGGAGATCGGCTCGGCCCACTTGTCGTACAGGTAGATGGAGTCGAGCAGCGCGCCGTAGATGTCCAGTTGCAGCTGGTCGGCCGCGGCGTTGCCGACCCGCACCGGGGAGGACCCGAAATGGCCCTCCAGATGGCCGAGTTCGCGCTCCGTCAGATCGGTCCGGCCGTCGATGCCGTACATGATCTGCAGGGGTCCCGAGTGGCGGCCGTCGCCGGGGCTGACGTGCCGGGTGACGAACTCCATGAACGCCTTCGCCTCGCCGGTGAACCCCAGCCGCAGCAGGGCGTACACACAGAACGCGGCGTCGCGCACCCACACGTACCGGTAGTCCCAGTTGCGTTCCCCGCCGAGCTGTTCGGGCAGGCTGGTCGTCGGCGCCGCCACGATCGCGCCCGTCGGCGCGTAGGTGAGCAGCTTCAGGGTGAGCGCGGAGCGGTGCACCATCTCCCGCCAGCGGCCCCGGTAGCGGGACTGCGCCAGCCACCGCCGCCAGTACGCCACCGTCGCCGCGAACTGCTCCTGCGCCTCCCGGGACGCGCACCGCCGCGGTGCCACCCCGTCGCCGACCTCGTCCAGCGCGAACACCGCCGATTCGCCCTCGGCCAGCTTGAACCCGGCCCGGGCGTCCGGCCCGTCGGCCTCCAGCGGGACGGTCGCGGTGAGCGCGAGGGACAGCCCCTCGGTCGCGAACACCGCGGTGTCGCCGGCCGTCCGCAGGGTATGGGGGCGCATGCCGTAGTCGAACCGCGGGGCGATCCGCGCCCGGAACGCCACCGTGCCGCGCACGCACACCACCCGGCGGATCAGCCGGTGCCGCTCGGCCTCCGGGCCCTCGTCGGCGACCGGCATGAAGTCCTGCACCTCGCCGACGCCCTCCTCGGTGAAGAAGCGGGTGATCAGGACGTTGGTGTCGGGGAAGTAGAACTGCTTGGTGCGGGCGGGGCCGTCCGCCGCCAGCTCGAAGCAGCCGCCGCGCTCGGCGTCCAGGATCGCGGCGAAGACGCTCGGCGCGTCGAAGGAGGGGCAGCAGTACCAGTCGATCGTGCCGTCCGTGCCCACCAGGGCCACCGTGCGCAGATCCCCGATCAGCCCGTGCTCGGCCACGCGCAGATACCGCCGTACCCGCCCTGTCGCGTCGCCCGCGGTCCCGTCGTCCGCTGTTCCGGCCATGGCAGCCTCCCGAAGCGCTCTTCCCAGCTTAGGGAGAGAGCCGCAAGGCGGCGCAGGGAAGGCTCACACCGTGACGACCGTGATGCCCGCCTCCTCGAAGCGGCGGACCTCCTCCGGGGCCGCCGCCGTGTCCGTCACCAGCGTGCCGACCGCGTCCGTCGCGCAGATACGGGCGAAGGCGCGCCGGCCCAGCTTGCTGGAGTCGGCGGCGACGATCACCCGCTCGGCGCGCTCGCACAGCAGCCGGTTGATCGCCGCCTCCGCCTCGTCGTGCGCGGCGGCCCCGTGCACCGCGTCGAAGGAGACGACACCGAGGACGGCCACGTCCAGCGTGATCTGCCCGAGCACCCCGTCCGCGAGCGGCCCGATCAGCTCGTACGACTGGGCCCGCGCCACCCCGCCGGTCACCACGATCTTGAACTGGGGCCGGACCGCCAGCTCGTTGGCGATGTTGAGGGCATTGGTGACCACGGTCAGCGCGGGCGAGCCGGAAGCGAGGTCACCGCGCACCGCGAGCGCCCGCGCCACCTCGGTGGTGGTCGTGCCGCCGGTCAGCCCCACCGCCTCGCCCGGCGCGATCAGCTCGGCGACCGCCTTGGCGATGCGCTGCTTCTCGGGCGCGCGCCGGGCCGTCTTGTACCGCAGCGGCAGCTCGTACGACACCCCGTGCACCACCGCGCCGCCCCGCGTGCGCACCAGCATCTGCTGCTCGGCGAGCTGGTCGAAGTCGCGGCGGATGGTCGCGGCCGACACCGCCAGCTCGGCGGCGGCCTCCTCGACGTCCAGCCGGCCCCGCTCGACGAGCAGTTCCAGCAGCGCCTTCCAGCGGGCGTCGCGCGACATCCGCACCTCCGTTCCCCGGCCGCTCCCCGGCCCACGCGTGATCTGCGGCGACACTAGCGCACCGCCATTTCGGCCGGATGCTTGAAGATGATCGAAAGGTCGCTATATCTTGCACGAACAATCATCCCGTTCCGGGGAGGGCCCGCATGACCCATGTCGAGGACGAGCTGAACAGCCAGCCCGAGTGCTGGACCCGCGCCGCGGCCCAGGCGGCGGACCACGGTGGCGTGCTGCCCGCGGCGGGGGAGCGGGTCGCGGTGGTCGGCTGCGGCACCTCCTACTTCATGGCCCAGGCCGTCGCCGGGCTGCGCGAGGCCGCCGGGCAGGGCGAGACCGACGCCTTCGCCGCCTCCGAGTTCCCGCACGGCCGCCGCTACGACCGGGTGGTCGCCCTGACCCGCTCCGGCACCACCACCGAGGTGCTGGAACTCCTCGCCGGGCTGCGCGGCCGTACCCGCACCACCGCGCTCACCGCCGACCCGGACACCCCCGTCATGGCCGCCGCCGACGACGTCGTCGTCCTGGAGTACGCCGACGAACGCTCCGTCGTGCAGACCCGGTTCGCCACCAGCGCGCTCACCCTGCTCCGCGCCCACCTCGGCCTGCACCCCGACGCGGCCGTCACCGACGCCCGCACCGCGCTCACCGAGGACCTCCCCCAGGGCCTCGTCGAGTGCCGCCAGTTCACCTTCCTCGGCCGCGGCTGGACCGTCGGCCTGGCCAACGAGGCCGCGCTGAAGATGCGCGAGGCGTCCCTGTCGTGGACCGAGGCCTACCCGGCGATGGAGTACCGGCACGGCCCCATCAGCATCACCACCGACTCCACCGCCACCTGGATGTTCGGCGAGGCACCCGACGGCCTGCCCGAACAGGTCCGGCAGACCGGCGGACTGTGGATCGCCGGCCGTCTCGACCCGCTCGCCGAACTCGTGCGCGCCCAGCGCCTCGCCGTCGCCGTCGCCGCGGCCCGGGGCCTGGACCCGGACCGGCCCCGCCACCTCACCCGCTCGGTGATCCTCGCCTCCTGACGCCCCGGAAAGGACCGGCCGTGTCCCTCGTCACCACCGGCGAACTCCTCACCCGGGCCGCCGCCACCCGCACCGCGCTCGCCGCGTTCAACATCATCACCCTCGAACACGTCGAGGCCGTCGTCGCCGGCGCCGAGGCCGCCGGCGCCCCCGTCGTCCTCCAGGTCAGCGAGAACGCCGTCAAGTTCCGCTACGGCCGTCTCCTGCCGCTCGCCCGCGCCGCCGTCGCCGCCGCCGAACGCGCCGCCGTCCCCGTCGCCCTCCACCTCGACCACATTCAGAGCGACGCCCTGCTGCGCCAGGCACCCGACGCCGGCTTCAGCTCGGTGATGTACGACGCCTCCGCCCTGCCCTACGCCGAGAACCTCGCCGCGACCCGCGCCGCCGCCGACTGGGCCCACGCCCAGGGCCTGTGGATCGAGGCCGAGCTGGGCCAGGTCGGCGGCAAGGACGGCAGACCCGCGCTCGACGCCCACGCGCCGGGCGCCCGCACCGACCCCGCCGAGGCCCGCGCCTTCGTCGCCGACTCCGGCGTCGACGCCCTGGCCGTCGCCATCGGCAGCGTCCACGCGATGACCACCCGCACCGCCGCCCTCGACCACGACCTGCTCAAACGCCTCGCCGCCGCCCTGGACGTCCCCCTCGTCCTGCACGGCTCCTCCGGCGTGCCGGACGACGAGCTGCGGGCGGCCGTCACCGGCGGCATCACCAAGGTCAACGTCGGCACCGCGCTGAACATCGCCATGACCGGCGCCATCCGCGGCTTCCTCGCCGCCCACCCGGAGGCCGTCGACTCCCGCACCTACCTCAGCGTCGGCCGTGAGGCGATGGCACGCATGGTCGAGCAGCTCATCACCGTGCTCGCCGGGACGGCGCCCGCGCTGCGGTGAACACCGGCGCGGGCCGCCGGTGACCACGGGCACAGGGGGCCCGCGGTGGGCCGGCCGGCAGCCCGCCTCAGCGCTCCTTGACCGCCTTCAGCACCACGAACTTCGGATCGCTCGCCACGAGCCGGCTGTTGCCGAACAGCCGCCGCAGCGTCACGTGGTAGCCGAGGTGCCGGTTGCCGATCACCCACAGCTCACCGCCCGGCCGCAGCGCCCGCCGCGCCCCGCTGAACATCCGCCGGGCGGTGGCGTCCGTCGTCGCCTGATGGGAGTGGAATGGCGGGTTGTTGAGGACGATGTCCACACTCCCGGCCGGCACCCCGGTCAGCCCGTCGCCCACCCGGAACTCGGCGTGCCCGGGCACCCCGTTCGCCTTGTACGTCGCCTCCGCCGAGGCCACCGCCTGGAACGACTCGTCGACGAACAGCACCTCGGCCTCCGGGTTCGCCACCGCCACCGCGGTGCCGACGACGCCGTTGCCGCAGCCGAGGTCCACGATCCGCTGCGGGCCGCTCGTCCGCGGCAGGTGCTGGAGGAAGAAGCGGGTGCCGATGTCCAGCCGGTCGGCGCAGAAGACGCCCGCGTGGTTGACGACCGTGCGGCCGGAGACCGGGCCGATGCCGTCCGGGAGCTGGTAGACGTACGGCCACGGGTTCGGCCCGGGCCTCGGCGCCGGGTCGGGAGTGCAGAAGATCAGGCGGGCCTTCTGCCGGGCCAGCGACGTCCGCGTCGGCCCGAGGACCCGCTCGAACAGCTGGAGCGTCGAGGTGTGGATCTCCTTGACCATGCCGGTGCCGACGACGACCGTGCCCTCGTGCACCGCGGGCGCCAGCCGCAGCAGCTGGTCCTCCAGCAGAGCCAGGCTCTTGGGCACCCGCACCAGCAGCACGTCGATCCGCTGCGGCGGCGGGTCCTGCGTGGTCAGCAGCCGGACCGTGCCGGGCGCGATCCCGGCCCGCGCCAGGTTGGCCCGGGTCGCCTCCTGCGCGAGGAAGGAGTCGGTGATCTGCGTCGGCGCGTGCGCCGCGAGCGCGGTGGCCAGCGCGCCCCAGCGGTCCCCGACGACCACGACCGTGCCGGTCAGCGGGACCTCCCGCTCGGCGAGATGCGCGAGCAGGTAGGCGTCGGAGGCGTCCCAGGCGCGCAGCCTGTCGCGCGGGTCCTCGGGGAAGCGGGTCAGCGCGAACTCGCCCCACGGCGTCGTCATACGGTCGTCCATCGCGACAAGGCTAGCGGAGCCGCAGCTCAGGGCGGGTGCGGGAGCATGGGGCGGGGCCCAAGGGGCGAGGGACGCGGAAGCCGGGCGCAGGGACGCGGGAGCATGGAGCCATGGAAGCCGAGCTGTTCCCCCGCGAGCGCACCGTGATCGCTCCCGGCGCGGTGCACATGCCGGACTGGCTCGATCCCGACGCCCAGCGCCGTCTCCTGGACTCCTGCCGGCAGTGGGCGCGCCCGCCGGCCGGCCTGCGCACCGTGCGCACCCCCGGCGGCGGGACGATGACCGCCCGCCAGGTGTGTCTCGGCTGGCACTGGTACCCGTACGGCTACGCCCGTACGGTCGTCGACGGCGACGGCGCGCCCGTGAAGCCGTTCCCCGCCTGGCTGGGTGAGCTGGGCCGCCGCGCGGTGGCCGACACGCTGGGCCCCGAGGAGGCGGAGGGCGCCGCTTACGACATCGCGCTCGTCAACTTCTACGACGGCGACGCCCGGATGGGCCTGCACCGCGACGCCGACGAACGCTCCACCGCCCCCGTCGTCTCCCTCAGCCTCGGCGACAGCTGCGTCTTCCGCTTCGGCAACCCGGAGACCCGCACCCGCCCCTGGACGGACGTGGAGCTGCGCAGCGGCGACCTGTTCGTCTTCGGCGGCCCCTCCCGGCTCGCCCACCACGGCGTGCCGCGCGTCCACCCCGGCACGGCACCGCCCGGGCTCGGTCTGCGGGGCCGGCTGAACCTCACCTTGAGGGTGAGCGGCTTCCCCGCCGCCACCGGATGAGCGGATCATGGGAGACTCCCCCTCATGAGCGGCAAGGCGGACCCCCGGCCGACGGGGGAAGGGACCACCCCCAGGGCGCGGTTGGACCGGGGGCGCGGCGCGCTCGGTCCCGCGCTGGAGCTCGTGCACACCGGGCGGGCCCCGACCCGCGCGGTCCTCACCGCCGAACTCGGCGTCACCCGCGCCACGGCCGGGGCGGTCGCCGCGGAACTGGAGGCCCTCGGGCTGATCCGGGTCGACGCCCGCCCCAGCGCCCCGTCCGGCTCCCAGGGCCGCCCCTCGCACCGGCTGAGCGTCGCCGAGGACGGCCCGGTGGCGCTCGCCGCCCAGGTCCACTCCGACGGCTTCCGCGCCGCGCTGGTCGGCCTCGGCGGCCGGATCGTCGCGACCGCGCCGGGCTGTGAGACGGTCGAGGAGGACCCCGCCAAGGTCCTCGGCTCGGTCGTGGAGGCCGGCGCGCAACTGCTGCGCGAGACCGGGCGGCGCTGTGTGGGCGCCGGGCTCGCCGTGCCGTCGGCGGTCGCCGAGCCGGAGGGCCTCGCCCTCAACCCCCTGCACCTGGCCTGGCCGGTGGGTGCGCCGGTGCGGGAGATCTTCGCGGACTGCGTGCGCGAGGCCGGCCTGACCGGGCCCGCCTTCGCCGCCAACGACGTCAACCTGGCCGCGCTCGCCGAGCACCGGCACGGCGCCGGGCGCGGCGCCCGCGACCTGCTGTGCGTGGCCACCGGGCACCGCGGCGTCGGCGGCGCGCTGGTGCTGGACGGGCGGCTGCACACCGGCAGCGCCGGGCTCGCCCTGGAGGTCGGCCACCTCACCGTCAACCCCGAGGGCCGCCCCTGCCACTGCGGCAGCCGCGGCTGCCTGGACGTCGAGGCCGACCCGCTGGCCCTGCTCACCACGGCGGGCCGCGACCCCGGCCCCGAGGTGTCGCTGCTCCAGCAGGCGAAGGACCTCATCCGCGACGAGTACGACGACCCGGCGGTCCGCGCGGCCGTCGAGACCCTCATCGACCGGCTCGGCCTGGGCCTGGCCGGCCTGGTCAACATCCTCAATCCCGACCGGATCATCCTCGGTGGCCTGCACCGCACCCTGCTGGACGCCGACCCCGAGCGGCTGCGCGCGGTCGTCGCCGACCGCAGCCTGTGGGGCCGCAGCGGCGGCGTGCCCATCCTCGCCTGCTCCCTCGACCACAACAGCCTGGTCGGCGCGGCGGAGCTGGCGTGGCAGCCGGTGCTGGACGATCCGCTGGGAGCGCTCGGCGCACGCTAGGCGAGACCCCGGGACTTCTACAGCGAGGCCCCGCCGTCGATCACCAGGTCCGTGCCCACCAGGGACGCCGCCGCGTCGGACGCCAGATAGAGCACCGCGTCCGCCACCTCCTGCGTGGAGGACACCCGCCCCAGCGGGGACTGCTCCTTCATCCGGGCGTCGCGCTCGGCCTCGGTCTCGCCGGACCGCAGGGACATGGCGGTGTCGGAGGGGCCGGGGCTGACCGCGTTGATGCGCACGCCGTCGGCGATGTACTCCAGGGCGGCCCCGCGGGTGAGGGCGGCGACGGCCGCCTTGCTCGCGCCGTAGGCCACCGTGCCCGGCGCCTGCCGGTGCCGGCCGAGGACCGAGGCGACGTTCACGATCGCCCCGCCGCCGGACTGGGCGCGCATCTGCCGGACCTCGGCCCGCAGGGCGAGGAAGGCGCCGGTGACGTTGACGTCGAGGAGGGCACGCCAGTCGGCCTCGGCGAGTTCGTCGAGGGGTCCACCGCCGTGGAAGACGCCCGCGTTGTTCACGGCGACGTCGAGCGAGCAGAACCGCTCGACGACCGCGCCCACCAGAGCCTCCGCCTCCGCGGCCCGGCTGATGTCGGCGACCTCGGCGACGGCCGTGCCGCCGGCCCGCTCGACGAGCGCCACGGTCTCCTCCAGCGGCGCGCGGGACCGGCCGGCCACGACGACCCGGGCGCCCTCGGCGGCGAAGGCGAGCGCGACGGCCCGGCCGATACCGGAACCGGCGCCGGTGACGAGGGCGGTGCGGCCGGAGAAGCGGTTGCCGGACATGGGGTTCCTCTCCCGGAGGGGGACGTGCCCCCACCACTTTCCAGAACGATCGGTCAAATATAGAGTCGGTAAAAAGGGCGCCGATGACGGCGCCCGGTTTCCGCGTCAGTCCAGCAGGACGAGGGCCTGCTCCGCCGCGTCGCGCACCAGGGCCGGGTCGCTCGACGCCTTGCCGACGACCCGCAGGCCCTGCAGGAGCACCAGCAGCATGCGGGCGAGCGCCCGCGCGTCGCGCTCCTCCGGCAACTCGCCCTGCGCCTGGGCGCGCAGCAGCGCCGAGTGCAGCAGCGTCTCCAGGTGCGTCCAGCTCAGCTCCACCCGGCGGGCGGCGGCGCTGTCGTGCGGGGCCAGTTCCGCGGCGGTGTTGGTGACGAGGCAGCCCCGGGCGCGGCAGGCCTCGTCGGCGGCCTCGTCAGCGAACCGGCGCACCACCGCCCGTACCGCGGGCAACGCCGGCCCCGGCTCGGACAACTCGCGCGCCAGCGGCCCGCAGCGCAGCTCGCCGTACCGGTCCAGCGCCTTGAGGTACAGGTCGCGCTTGTTGCCGTAGGTGGCGTAGATGCTCGCGCGTCCGATGCCCAGGCGCTCGACGAGGTCGGCCATCGACGTCGCCTCGTACCCCCGCTCCCAGAACAGCTCCAGGGCCGACTGCAGGACGGCGTCGGGGTCGAATTCCTTGGTGCGGGCCATGCGGCGACGGTAGTGTTTTCCGGAACGATCAGTCAAGTATCTTCGGGTGCGGCAGTACGAGTCAGGTACGGAACAGGTACGGGGCGTACGCGTCGCCACGCATCGACACGAGTCGTAGAGGAACATGCAGACCATGACCGACAAACTCACCGTGAGCGTCCTGGGCACCGGCATCATGGGCGCCGCGATGGCCCGCAACCTGGCCCGCGCCGGGCACTCCGTCCGCGTGTGGAACCGCACCCGCGCCAAGGCCGAACCGCTCACCGCCGACGGGGCGACCGTGGCCGCCACCCCGGCCGAGGCGGTCCGGGACGCCGACGTCGTCCTGACGATGCTCTACGACGGTGACGCCGCGCTCGCCGTGATGCGCGACGCGGCGCCCGCCCTGCGGTCCGGCACCGCCTGGGTGCAGTCCACCACCGCGGGCCTGGAGTCCGTCCCCGCCCTGGCCGCCTTCGCCCGCGAGCACGGCCTGGTCTTCTTCGACGCCCCCGTGCTCGGCACCCGGCAGCCCGCCGAGGCCGGGCAGCTCACCGTGCTGGCCGCGGGACCCGCCGACGAACGCCCCAAGGTCGTCCCGGTGCTCGACGCCATCGGCGCCCGCACCGTCTGGACCGGCGAGGACGGCGCCGAGGCCGGCGCGACACGGCTCAAGCTCGTCGCCAACAGCTGGGTCCTCGCGGCGACCGCCGCGACCGGTGAAGCCCTGGCCCTGTCCAAGGCGCTCGGCGTCGACCCGCAGCGGTTCTTCGAGCTGATCGCCGGCGGCCCGCTCGACATGGGCTATCTGCACGCCAAGGCGGACCTGGTCCTCGGCGACCGGCTGACCCCGCCTCAGTTCGCGGTGGCGACCGCCGCCAAGGACGCCCGGCTGATCGTTGCCGCCGGCGAGGCGAACGGCGTCCGGCTCGACGTGGCCGCCGCGAGCGCCGCCCGGCTGGAGCGGGCCGCGGCACAGGGCCACGCCGACGAGGACATGGCCGCCGCGTATTTCGCCAGCTTCGACGAGCAGAGCGGCCACTGAGGGAACACGCTCCCCGAGGAACGTCCGTCCACCGAGAGGAGACCGCACATGTCCAGGCCGCCCCTGCCGCCGAAGGCCGTGGAGCTGCTCGGCCGCCCCAACCCCTGCGTGATGGCCACCCTGCGCGCCGACGGGACGCCCGTCTCCACGCCCACCTGGTACGTGTGGGACGACGGCCGCGTGCTGATCAGCCTCGACGAGGGCCGCGTCCGCCTGAAACACCTGCGCCGCGATCCGCGCGTGACGCTCACCGTCCTCGACGCCGACGGCTGGTACACGCACGTCACCCTCATCGGCCGGGTCGCCGAGATGTACGACGACGAGGGGCTGGCCGACATCGACCGCATCTCCCGGCACTACACCGGCCGCCCCTACGGCAACCGGGAACGCGCCCGGGTGAGCGCCTGGATCGAGGTCGACCGCTGGCACGGCTGGGGCGGACTGAAGGACAGCGACCAGCCCGGCTGACCGCCGCGGTCAGCCGGTCCGGCGCGGCCGGGGGACCAGTTCGCCGCCGCAGTTGGGGCACACGTCGTGCATCGCCTCGGCGCACGGCACGCAGAAGGTGCACTCGTAGGAGCAGATGCGGGCCGGCGCGTCGGCCGGCAGGGCCGCGGTCGTACAGCGCTCGCAGCGGTCGCGCATCTCCAGTGCCATCGTTCTGTGCTCCTCACCTGCGGTTCTGTTGTCCCCGCCAGGGTGCGCCGGACCGGCCCCGGCCCGCAGCCACCCCGCGGGCCACGCACCGACAGGATCGGGCCAACGCCCGCCCCGCCGAGGAGGGATCAGGGCCGGCGCCACGCCACGCCGAAGGCCCGGCCCGGGTTCTCCGTGAGGATCCCGCGCACCAGCTCCTCGCCCACCGCCGCCGCCAGCCGGGGCGCGACCCGGCGCAGCAGGTAGGGCATCCCGGGCCCGCCGTTCACCGACCGCGCGGAGGCGGTCGTCGTGTCGCCGCCGAGCAGCAGCCGGTCGCCGTGCCCCGCGTCGGCGAGGGCGCGCACGGCGTCCGGCATCCGCCAGTCGGTGGCGTGGTTGGCGCGTGACGGCCCGTCGAAGGCCAGGTAGCAGCCGGATCGCGCGGCCTGCCGGTGCACCACGGGGTCGGGGGAGCGGTTGAGGTGCCCGAGCACCACCCGGTGCGGCTCCACCCCCAACTCGCCGCACAGCAGGTCCAGTACGTCCAGCGCCCCCGTCCCCAGCTCCAGATGGACGGCGACGGGGGCGCCGGTCGCGTGATGCGCCTCGGCCGCCGCGGTCATCGTCCAGCGCGCGTGCGCGTCCAGGGCGTGGAAGCCGCCCGCCACCTTGATCAGCCCGGCGCGCACGCCCGACGTGCCGATGCCGTCGGTGAGTTCGGCGACGAACACCTCCGCCAGCCGGCCGCGCAGCTCCTTCAGCACCCGCTCGTCGTAGTGCACGTCCTGGTGCAGCCCGGTCGCGGCCACGATGTGCACCCCCGACTCCCGTGCCAGCGCGGGCAGATCGGCGGCCCGCCGCCCCAGCCCGTACGGCGTCCACTGCACCACGGCACCCCCGCCGACCGCGCGGAACGCCGCCAGCTCGGCCCGCGCCGCCGACCCGCTGCGCAGTTCCTCCCCGGGCAGCCGGGGGCTGGCGAAGAACAGGTGGTCGTGCGCGTCGCACACCCCCAGCTCCGCCGGCGGCAGATCCCCCAGCACCGTACGGACGGCACTCACCACTGCCGCCCCCGCGGCAGCGCCCCCAGCTCCGGCGCCGACAGGTGCAGCACCCGGAACACGTCCCCCTGCGCCTTCGGCGTGTCGTGCTCCCACAGCGAGAAGTGCACCAGCTCCCAGCTGCGTGCGTCCACGGCGGCCGCCGCGAGCAGCGCGCCGTCCTCCCGCGCCAGCCGCCCTGCCTCGGCCACCGCCTCCGCCATGACCTCCGACAGCACCACCCCGTCAGGCACCCGCTCCCGGCGGCGTACGGCGACGACGGCGGGGGAGCCTGCGGCACCGCCCTCCTCAAGGGCGAGCCCCGCCCACTGCCGCACGGCCGGCCGCCCGAAGTCGTCGGCCACGCCCTGGAACGCGCCGCCCCACAGGAAGGCGTTCATGCCCTCCGCGGTGTTCCACAGGTAGAACGGCGCGTACGCGTTGACGGGCGAGCCGTGCACCCCGCGCTCCCGCATCAGGTACGCCTTGAGGCCGAGCCCCGGCCAGTCGTCGAGCAGATGCCCCTTGCGGGCCACCCGGTCCCGGACGATCCCCATGTCGTAGTCGGCGGGCAGGGTGATCTCGTACTGCATGGCGTGCATCGATCGCCTCCTCAGGCGCCGTGACCGGCGGGGTCGACGTGCGCGTCCCGCTCGGTGGTCGTACCGTCCTCGGCGGCCGGCCGCAGCAGCGCGAGCAGCCCCCGCACCCCGGCGTCGAAGGCCGCGGGGGAACCCGACGCGCGGGCGAGGACGTACCCGCCCTGCACGGTCGCGAGGACCGCCGCGGCCACCTCCTCGCCGTCGAGGTGCGCCGCGAACTGCCCCTGCCGCTTGCCCTCTTCGACGATCCGGGCGATCCGCTCCCTGATCCGGGCGATCGTCGCGTCGACGGGCGCGCGCAGCTCGTCGCTGGCGACGACGTCGGGGTCCATCGTCAGCCGCCCGACCGGGCAGCCGCGCAACACGTCGCGCTCACGCAGGAGATAGGCCTCGATCCGCTCGTACGGCGTGCCCGGCCCGCCCAGCACCTCCTCGGCCGTGCCGAGCAACTCCTCGGCGGTGCGCCGGATCGCGGCCAGCGCGAGATCCGGCTTGCCCTTGAAGTGGTGGTACATGCTGCCCTGTCCGGCACCCGCGCGCTCCAGGATCGCCTTGGGGCTGGTGCCCACATAGCCGCGCTCCCAGAGCAGCTCACGGGTGGACTCGATGAGGCGGTCCGCTGTGCTCATGCCCTCACCGTACATACCAGTAGTTACAGAGTCCAGTCTTCGCCGGCGAGGGAAGCAGCCGGCACCGTCCGTCGTACTCCCGGCGGGGTACGCGCACGGCCGCTGGCCGTACGACGACACGACCACCCTCACGACGCGAGTCTCGAAGCACCACCGGAAACGACCTGTCAGGGAGATGACCGAGATGCAGACCCTCGCGCACTGGGACGGCGGACCCGGCCCGTGGATCCTGTTCCTCCCGCTGATCTGGGCGGCCGTCGTGGCCGGCGCCGTCACGCTCCTGCGCCGCACGGCCTGGCGCGGGCGCCGCGGCGGCGGCCCCGGACGGCCCCCGGCACCCGACGACTCGCCGATCACGCTGCTCGGCCGCCGCTTCGCGGCCGGCGACATCGACGAGGACGAGTACTGGCGCCGGCTGTCCGTCCTGGACGAGCAGTTCGGCCGCACGGGCAAGGGCGGTGCGGCATGACCACCATGACCGCCGCACGGACCGCCGCGCGGGTCGTCGACGCCGTGAAGGTGTACGGCGCCGGCGACACCGCCGTACGGGCCCTGGACGGGGTGTGCGTCGACTTCCCGGCCGGCCGCTTCACCGCGATCATGGGCCCGTCGGGCTCCGGCAAGTCCACGCTCATGCACTGCGCGGCCGGCCTCGACACCCTCACCTCCGGCTCCGCCTGGATCGGCGGCACCGACCTGAGCAGCCTCGACGACCGGCGCCTCACCCTGCTGCGGCGCGACCGCGTCGGCTTCGTCTTCCAGGCCTTCAACCTGGTGCCGACCCTCACCGTCGCCGAGAACATCACCCTGCCCCTCGACCTCGCGGGCACCCGCGGCGACCAGGAGTGGATCGACGCCCTCATCGACGTCGTCGGCCTGCGCGACCGCCTGCACCACCGGCCCGCCGAACTCTCCGGCGGCCAGCAGCAACGCGTCGCCGTGGCCAGGGCGTTCGCCGGACGCCCGGACGTCGTCTTCGCCGACGAGCCGACCGGCAACCTCGACTCCCGCTCCGGCGAGGAGGTCCTCGGCCTGCTCGGCCGGACCGTCCGGCACACCGCCCGCACGGTCGTCATGGTCACCCACGACCCGGTGGCCGCGGCCCACGCCGACGAGGTCGTCTTCCTCGCCGACGGACGCCTGGTCGACCGGATGGAGTCCCCGACGCCCGAGCGGATCCTCGACCGCATGAAAGCCCTGGAGGTGCCCTCATGAACGCCTCCGTCCGCCTGAGCCTGGCGTCCCTGCGCGCCCACCGGCGCCGTTTCGCCGGCACCTTCCTCGCCGTCTTCCTCGGCGTGGCCTTCCTCGCCGGCACGCTCGTCATGGGCGACACCCTGCGCGCGAGCTTCGACTCCCTGTTCGGCAACGCGACCAGCGGCACGGACGCCGTCGTCCGCAGCGCCGACGCCATCACCACGCCAGGTGAGGCGCAGGGCGTACGGCAGCCGGTGGACACCGCGCTGGTACGGAAGCTGGAAGCCGTGCCCGGCGTGGCGGCGGCCGCCCCCAACATCCAGGGCGCCGGCCAGCTCGTCGGCGCGAACGGCAAGCCGATCGGCGGCCAGGGCCCGCCCACCCTCGCCGGCAACTGGATCACCGACCCCGAACTGAACCCCTACCGCCTGGCCGAGGGCCGCGCCCCGCGCGCCTCCGGCGAGGTCGTGGTCAACCGGGGCGCGGCCGAGAAGGGCGGCCTCCACCTCGGCGACACGACGACCCTGCGCACCCCCGACCCGGTCCGCGTCACGATCGTGGGCCTGGCCACGTTCGGCGGCGAGGACGGCATGGCCCAGGTGACGTTCACCGGCATGACCCGGTCCGACGCCGAGAAGTACCTCACCGCCCGCCCCGGCCAGGCGGCGAGCATCCAGGTACGGGCCGCCCCGGGCGTGAGCCAGCGGGACCTGGTCGACCGGCTCACCCCCGTGCTCCCGAAGGGCGTGGAGGCGATCACCGGTCAGGAGTCGGCGCAGGAGAACACGGACGCGATCTCCGCCCGGTTCCTCTCCGTCTTCACCGCCCTCCTCCTGGTCTTCTCCGGCGTGGCCCTCCTCGTGGCCACCTTCTCGATCCACAACACCTTCGCCATCGTCGTCGCCCAGCGCACCCGCGAGAACGCCCTGCTGCGCGCCCTCGGCGCTGCCCGCCGCCAGGTCGCCGCGTCGACCCTCGCGGAGGCGACCGTCGTGGCGGTCACCGCGTCCGCCGCGGGCCTCGCGGGCGGCATCGGCATCGCGGCGGGCCTGCAGGCCCTGTTCCCCGCGATCGGCTTCCCCTTCCCCGACGGAAACCTGGTGATCGGCGCCCTGTCCCTGCTGCTCCCGCTCGCGGTGGGCATCGTGGTGTGCGTGGCCTCGGCCCTGATGCCCGCCGTACGCGCCGGCCGTACCGCCCCGCTGGCCGCACTGCGCGAGACGTCCGTCGACACCTCCGGCGCCTCCCGTACCCGTGCCGTCACCGGCGCGGGCCTGCTGGCCCTCGCGGTGTCCCTGACCCTGACGGGCGTCCTGCTGTCCCCCTCGCTCTGGCTGGCCGGCTGCGGCGCGGCCCTGGCCCTGGCGGCGTTCGTGGTCCTCGGCCCGGTCGCGTCCACCACGGCGGTACGGCTCCTCGGTGCCCCACTGGACCGCCTGCGCGGCGTCACCGGCGGCCTCGCCCGCCGCAACGCGCTGCGCAGCCCGAAGCGGACGGCAGCCACCGCGAGCGCCCTGATGATCGGCGTGGCCGTGGTGTCCCTGTTCACGGTCTTCGGCGCCTCCCTGAAGGCGACCATGGACCAGACGGTCTCCCGGTCCTTCGCGGGCGACGTCGCCGTCAGCACCCCGTCCTTCGGCGCGGGCGGCAGCGGCCTGAGCCCGGCACTGGCCCCGGCGGTCCAACGGCTCCCCGACGTGGAGACCGCCGTCGGCCTGGGCCGCGGAGTGGCGGAAGTGGACGGCCGCGGAAGGGCACTGACCGTCACCGACCCGGCGGCCCTGGCCCGCACCTTCGACCTGGGCGACGTCCAGGGCGACCTGCGCACCCTCGGCACCGACGGCATCGCGATCACCCGCAAGGAAGCGGACCGGCAGGACCTGACCCTGGGCGCGACCACCCGCCTGACCTTCACGGACGGCAGCACGAAGCCCTTCACGGTCCGCGCCCTCTACGACCAGTCCGAACTGGCGGGCGACTACGTCATCACCCGGGCCGCGTGGGCCCCGCACCGCACCCAGGACGCCGACACCCTCGTCGCCGTGACGTTCAGGGACGGAGTGAGCACGGCCGACGGCAGGGCAGCGGTGGAAAAGGTCGCGGCCCACTACGGCAACCCCGACGTACAGACCCGCTCCGAGTACGCGCAGTCCTCGGCGGGCGGCATCGACATGATGCTGACCCTGGTCTACGCCCTGCTCGCGCTCGCGGTGGTCATCGCCCTGCTGGGCATCGCCAACACGCTCACCCTGGCGGTCCACGAACGCACCCGCGAACTGGGCCTGCTGCGGGCCGTCGGCCAGACCCGCGCCCAGCTCCGCGCGATGGTCCGCTGGGAGTCCGTCCTGGTCGCCGCGTTCGGCACGGCCGGTGGCCTGGGCCTAGGCGCCTTCCTCGGCTGGGTCCTGGTCAAGGCCTCCGACGGCGCCTCCGACAGCGCGTTCGCCTTCGCCCTGCCGCCCGCGCGGCTGGCGGTGGTGGCCCTGGTGGGCCTGACGGCGGGAGCCCTGGCGGGGCTGAGGCCGGCGCGCAGGGCGGCGCGGATGGACGTACTGAGGGCGATAGCGACGGAGTAGGGGGCTCGCGCCGTATATGGCCGGCGCCCACAAGATTCCCATTGCAGCCGACGCCCGCTGCACAGGGTGATGCCGGGCAAGGGCCCACCGACGGCAGGTGTCCCGAGGCCACCGGCCGGAGGGAGCCGGAGGGGCGCGCCGGTGGTGAGAGGCCGACCGCGCGGAGGCCCGAAGGGTCGAGCACGGTCGGCCTCTCACCACCGGCTGAGAGCGCCCTGGAGGCGACCGACCCATCCAGGCAGCGGTCACTGCACCAATCATCACCGCCCGGTCAGCCGACAACGGCGGACCGGGCGGGAGCATGCGCGGGGGTGAGGTCGTCGGCCGGATGGCTGACGGCGCCGACCTCCACCAGCCGGTGTGCGGGCTCGCCCGTGGTGAGCCGGGGCACGGTGGCGGGCCGGGTGGCGGTGGCGGTCGCGGTGGGCAGGGTGAACCAGACGACCTTGCCCTGGTCGCCGTCCGGTCGTACGCCCCAGCTCTCGCTGACGGCGGCGACCATGGCGAGGCCGCGTCCGCAGGTGGCGAGGGGGTCGGCGTCCTCCACGACGGGGAGGCGCGGGTCGTGGTCGCGCACCGAGACGGTGAGCCGGTCGAGCAGGAGTTCCATCTCGACGGTGCACGTCTTGTCGGGTCTGGCGTGCCGGTGGACGTTGCTGAGCAGCTCTGTCACACCGAGCGTGGCGCGCTCTATCAGGGGATCCATGTGCCAGTAGCGCAACTGCGCCGATACGATTCTGCGGACCTGGCCGATCCGCGACGGCAGAGCTTGCAGCTCCACTGTGCAGTGCCTGCGTGGGTTACTGATCACGGCTGCGACTCCCCGACGTGAGGTCCGAGATGGACGTCCGGAAGAACACGAACAACGGATCGTCAGCAGGACGCCTGCGTGGAACTGCCGCCTGCTGTCGTGGCCGGCGGGCTGGTTCGCAGCGTTATCGCCGGTAAACCCTCAGTGACGTGACACCAGCGTGACCCAGCGCAGTGGGTCCCGCAACTCGCGGTGACCCGCTTGCCCGTCAGGGTCGTGTGCCGGGCCCGGCGCGCCTGTTCAGCCGCCGCGTCCCGCCGCTTTGCGTACGGCTTCGATGAACCGGCGGGCGGCGGGCGGCCCGGGCTGCCCGGGGGCGGGGTCGTGCTCGCCCAGGGTCAGCAGGTACCGCTTGCCGTTGAGGTCGGCCAACGCCCGGTCGTCGGGCGCGAACCAGGGCCGTGAGGCGCGGACCGCCTGGACGGGTGCGCTGTCGATCTCGCTGCCGTAGCTGGTGAGCAACTCCAGCCTGCCGCCGCTGATGCGGACCTGTCCGGCCCGGGTGAGTGAGCGCAGTCGTTTGCCGATCTGCACGCCCGTGGCCGTGAACTCCGGCTCCGCCATGCCGCCCTGCCCCCTTGTGCGCGTGGGTTGCGGGTGTGCCGGCCGGTGCTGTCGCCCGGACGGCGTCCCGTCGGGTCTTGTGATCCCGTGTGCCCCCCGTTGCGGTGCAGTCTGCCGGGGGACGGCGTGGAGCACCAGTGCGCGTGGGGTGCGGGGCTGCCGTCGCGGAGGCATTCGCCCGAATGCGCCCCCCTGGGCCCCCGCGCCTTGACCGGGGTCCGCCCGCGCGTCGTCGAGGCCGGCCCGCGGGCGGGTCCGAGGGCCGGTCCGGGGGTTCGCCGAGGAGTTGACCCAGGGCTTCCTTGGGGGCGCTCAAAGTTGCGTTTATGCAGGTGAGAAGCGTGCGAAAGGTGCCTATCATCGGTGTGTCGGGCGCGCGACGCGCCGTCGGCGTGAAGCGTGAGGAGCACCGCCGTGAGCATCACCCAGCAGCCCCGGACCGGCGAGACCCTGGATGTCGACCGCAGTGACGCCGCCTACCGGGACTGGCTGAAAGACGCCGTCCGCAAGGTGCAGGCGGACGCCAACCGGTCGGCGGACACGCACCTGCTGCGGTTCCCGCTGCCGGAGCACTGGGGCATCGACCTGTACCTGAAGGACGAGTCGACGCATCCCACCGGCAGCCTCAAGCACCGCCTGGCCCGCTCGCTGTTCCTGTACGGCCTGTGCAACGGCTGGATCCGTCCGGACCGGCCGGTGATCGAGGCGTCGAGCGGTTCGACGGCCGTGTCGGAGGCGTATTTCGCGAAGCTGATCGGTGTGCCGTTCGTGGCGGTGATGCCGCGCACGACGAGCGCGGAGAAGATCCGGCTGATCGAGTTCCACGGCGGGCGCTGTCACTTCGTGGACGACCCGCGCGGGATGTACGCGGAGTCGGCCCGTCTCGCGGCGGAGACCGGCGGCCACTACATGGACCAGTTCACGTACGCGGAGCGGGCCACCGACTGGCGCGGCAACAACAACATCGCCGAATCGATCTTCCGCCAGCTGGAGTTGGAGCGCTATCCGGAGCCGGCGTGGATCGTCGCGACGGCCGGGACCGGCGGCACCTCGGCGACCATCGCGCGGTATGTGCACTACATGCAGCACGACACGCGGATCTGTGTCGCCGACCCGGAGAACTCGTGTTTCTTCGAGGGGTGGACGACCGGCGACGCGGACGTGACGTGCGACTGCGGGTCGCGGATCGAGGGCATCGGCCGGCCGCGGATGGAGCCGAGTTTCGTGCCGGGCGCGATCGACCGGATGATGAAGGTGCCCGACGCGGCGTCCGTCGCCGCGGTCCGCGCGCTGGAGCAGGCGATCGGGCGGAAGGCGGGCGGTTCGACGGGCACGGGGCTGTGGAGCGCCCTGAAGATCGTCGCGGAGATGGTCGCCGAGGGCCGTCAGGGCAGTGTGGTCACCCTGCTGTGCGACCCGGGCGACCGCTACCTGGACAAGTACTACTCGGACGCCTGGCTCGCGCAGCAGGGCCTGGACATCGCCCCGTACAGCGCGGCGATCGAGACGCTGCTGGCGACGGGCGTCTGGCCGGAGGACTGAACGACCGGCGGCCGACGCCCCGTCAGCTCTCCGCGTCGTCGTCCGGGGCCTCGTCCGCGTCCCTGTCCGCGGCCTCGGGTTCGCCCGCCACCACGAGCTGCCGTACGTGATCGGAGACCTCCGCGCGGGCCTCCTCGGGCAGTCCGGTGTCGGTCACCCAGGTGTCGACCTGGTCCAGCTTGGCGAACGAACTCAGGCCGACGGTGCCCCACTTGGTGTGGTCGGCGACCACGACGACACGCCGCGCCGACTGCACCAACCGCCGGTTGGTCTCGGCCTCCGCGAGGTTCGGCGTGGACAGCCCCGCCTCCAGCGATATCCCGTGCACGCCGAGGAACAGCAGGTCGAAGTGGAGTGAGGCGATCGCCTGGTCGGCCACCGGGCCCACCAGCGAGTCGGAGGGCGTGCGGACCCCGCCGGTGAGCACCACCGTGGCCGCGCCCTGCCGCTGCCCGGAGGTGCGCTGCGCGGCGTGGAAGACGTCCGCGACCCGCACGGAGTTGGTGACCACCGTCAGGTCGGGCACGTCCAGCAGGTGCTGCGCCAGCGCGTAGGTCGTCGTACCGCCCGACAGGGCGATCGCGCTGCCCGGTGCGACGAGCTCCGCCGCGGCTCGCGCGATGTCCTCCTTGGCGGTCAGTTCCAGCCCCGACTTCGCCTCGAAGCCCGGCTCGTGCGTGCTCGCCTCGACGACCGGTACCGCGCCGCCGTGCACCTTCTCCAGGACGCCCTGCCGGGCGAGCGCGTCCAGGTCGCGGCGGACCGTCATGTCCGACACGCCGAGCTTGCGGGTCAGCTCGTTGACGCGGACCCCGCCCCGCCGCCTGACCTCGTCCACGATGAGGGCGCGTCGCTGCTCCGCGAGGAGGTTCTGATTCTCGCTCACGTACGCTCCGGTCCTTTCGCCTCAAGCCGTCTCACAGCCGCCCGCCACGCACCGGTCCACGCCCGGACCACGTCCCGACCGTGCCGGCCACGCGTCCGGCGCACGTCCGGCGCTTTTCCGACACACCCGGCGCACCCGCTGTGACGAGCACCTTCGCGCGTCCCCGGGGCACGGACGTCCCATCCTTGCACGCCACGACGCGCGACGCGGCACCCCCTGCCCCGACGCGCACATGCCACACGGCGCGATCCGTTCGCCTCGCCTCGCACGGAAAGGGGAGATTCCGTGACGAGAGGTGTACGACGGGTCCGCGGTGGACATCCTTGTGCCCGCACGGAGACAGGCCGACGGCGCGTCACGGGGGAGGTGCGAACAGTGGAACGTGCGGCGAAGGACCGGCCGGCCGACGGCGCCGGCGGCACGGGGCGACCGGAGATGGCCCTGGAACTCCTGGTCCACGGGGTCGGCGGCGCCACCCCCGAGAGGATGCTCGACGATCCGCGCACGGAACGGATCACCGGCGACGACACCGCGGCCGTCTTCCGGCGCGCCGACGACGTCGACGCCGAGACCCGCCCGGGCGACCACCGCGGCCGGCCGGTGCGCGAGGCGTACGTGTGGTGCAACCTCACCTCAGGCAACGGCACCCGCGCCCTGTGGCTGGTGCTGCTGCCGTTCATGGTGGTCAACCTCGCCCACTGGATGCGCCCGTCCGCCCACGGCCGTACCCGGGCCGTACGCCTGTACGGACTGCTGGTGCGGCTCACCGGGCTCACCCTGACCGTGCTGCTGGTGGCCGCCGCCTGCGAGGTCGCGCTGGACCTCGTGGCCTGGCAGTGCGCGGGCACGCGCGCGTGCACCCGCCGCCACACCTGGCTCGGCTTCCTGTCGCCGGCCGCGCCGCACCCCGGCTGGTGGAGCCTGCCCGGCCGCCGCCTCGCCCTCGCCGCCGTGGTGCCCGCCGCGCTCACCGGTCTGCTCTGGTACCTCTCCCACCGCACCTGGCGGGCGTACGAGTCGCAGCTGCCGCTCACCGGCCCGGTCGAGCCGGACGAGGTCACGTCGCCGAACGCGCTGGGCCGGCCCGGCTTCTGGTACGGGCGGCGCCTGGTGGCCCGGCTGCGCGCCGCGCACACCGCGGCCGGGCTGCTCACGGTCGCCGCCGCGGTGGGCATCTCGGCGGCGCGGTTCGACCGCCGCCCGGGCGGCCCGGTGCCGCTCGACGTCCTCGGCCGGCTGCTGGAGGGAGCGCTGGTGGCCGGCGGGATCGCGGTGGTGTGGGTGGTGTGCCGCCGGGGCCGCAGCGAGCGCCGCCCGGACCGGGAGCTGGACGCCGGCCTGGTGCGCGGGCTGCCGCTGGGCGCGCTCGCGCTCCTCGTCCTGACCGCGGTGTACGCGGGCTGGGACCGCCCGGGCTGGCAGTCGGCCGGCCGGCTGCCCGGCGACGCCACCTTCGGCGGCCTCGCCCTGGTCCAGGGCCTGCTGGTGGTCGCCCTGGCAGGTGTCGCGCACCTGCTGCACCGGACCGGGCCCGACACCCGCGCCGCCATGCGCGGCCTGGGCGGCCCGGCCGTCGCCATGCTGGCCTGCGCCCTGGGCGGTGTGATGTCCGGCGGGGTCGCGCAGCGGGTCGCGGACTGGCTGGACGGCACCCGCGCCACCCTCGACGGGCCGCCCGCGCTGCTGACCTGGCAGGCCTCCGTCATCCCGGCGGTGCTGCTGGTCCTGCTCGCGTTGTGCGGGCGGCTCGCCCGGCAGGCCTGGCAGTTGCGGCGCGCCGAGGTGGCCGCGGTCGAGCGCGCCTACCCGGACGAGCCGAAGGACGCGGCGCGCACCCGCCGTATCGCCACCGCACGCGCCATGGCCACACTCACCGACCGCGCACCCCTGGTCGTGGCGGTCACCTCCCTCACCACCCTGTTGCTGGGCGCCGCCGCCCTGGTGGGCGCCCTGGCCTCCGGGAAGACGCCGAGCGGGGCCGCCGCCGGCGCGCCGCCCTTCGTGCACGGGGCGGCGCAGACCGCGCAGGCCCTCGGGTCCTGGCTGATCGGCCTGGGCTTCCTGCTGTTCGTCACCTGGGGGCGGCGCGCCTACAAGGACCCCTCGGCGCGCCGCACCATCGGCATCCTCTGGGACGTCGGCACCTTCTGGCCGCGCGCCGCCCACCCGTTCGCCCCGCCCTGCTACGCCGAGCGGGCCGTGCCGGACCTGACGTGGCGCATGGCCACCTGGACCCGCGCCACCGGCGGGCGTCTGGTGATCTCCGGGCACTCCCAGGGCAGCGTGCTCGCGGCGGCCGCGGCCTGGCAGCTGAGCGCGGCCGACCGCAGGCGGGTGGCGCTGCTGACGTACGGCTCCCCGCTGGAGCGGCTCTACGGCCGCTGGTTCCCGGCCCACTTCGGGCCGGCCGCGCTGGCCTCCCTGCACGACGAGGTCGACTGCTGGCGCAACCTGTACCGGGCGACCGACCCCATCGGCGGCCCGGTCCGGGTGACCGGCGAGGACGCCCCCGGCGTCGACCGTGAGGCCCTGCTGGACCCCCTGGCCTACGGCCGCACCGAACGGCACCCGCTGCCCGCGCCGATCCTCGGCCACTCCGACTACCAGGCCGACCCCGCCTTCGCGGAGGAACGCCGGGCGCTGCTGGGCCGCCTGCAGCCGGGCGTGCCGACACCGCGGCCCGCCGGGGAACGCATGTCGAGGACGGGGGAGATGCCGGCGGCGGGGGAGGTGTGAGACTCTCCCGGCACGTTCCCGCGGCATCCGAGGAGTACGCATGACCAGGGCCGCCCACGAGCCGACGCCCTCGGGGGAGCGCCACGCCCAGGTCGCCGAGCTGCTCGACCGCGCCACCCGCTGGGCCGCCGCCCGCGCCGACGTCACCGGCCTGCTGCTGGCCGGCTCCTGGGCGCGCGGCGCGGCCCGCCCCGACTCGGACGTCGACCTGGTCCTGCTCACCTCCGCCCCGGAGGCCTACGCGGACGGCGCCTGGGTGGCCGGACTCGGCCTCGGCGCCCGGATCCGCACCGGGCAGTGGGGGCCCGTCACCGAGTACCGTCACCTCGCCGAAGACGGCCTGGAGGTGGAGATCGGCGTCGCCCACCCGGACTGGGCGCGCACCGGCCCCGTCGACCCCGGCACCCGGCGGGTCGTCACCGACGGCTCCCGGGCCCTGTACGACCCCTCCGGGCTGCTCGCCGCCCTGCTGCGGGCCTGCGAGAGCTGACGGGGCAGGGCAGCCGACGGGTCAGGGCAGCTCCGGTAGGTCCTCCGGGTACAGCAGCGTCAGATCGTCGGTGCTCGGCTCCGGGACCTGCGCCACCCGGCCCGCGTGCCGCTCCACCATCGCCTCGAACGTCTGCCGCGCCGTACGGCCGTTGCCGAACGCGGCGCCCTTCGGGATCGCCGTGAAGTACTTCAGCAGCGCCTCGCCCGTGCCCGGCGCCAGCCGGTACTCGTGCTCCTCGGCCTGCTGCTCCACGATCCGCAGCAGCTCCTCGGGGCCGTAGTCGGAGAAGGTGATGGTCCGTGAGAAGCGGGAGGCTACGCCCGGGTTGACGGACAGGAACCGCTCCATCTCCGCCGTGTACCCGGCGACGATCACCACGACCGCGTCCCGGTGGTCCTCCATCAGCTTCACCAGCGTGTCGATGGCCTCCTTGCCGAAGTCGCGGCCCGCGTCCTCCGGCGACAGCGCGTACGCCTCGTCGATGAACAGCACGCCGCCGCGGGCCCGTTCGAACGCCTCCTGGGTGCGGATGGCGGTCGAGCCGATGTGCTCGCCGACGAGGTCCACCCGCGACACCTCGACGAGATGACCCTTCTCCAGCACGCCGAGGGAGGCGAGGATCTCGCCGTAGAGGCGGGCGACGGTGGTCTTGCCGGTGCCGGGGGAGCCGGTGAAGACCAGGTGCCGCTTGACCGAGGCCGCCTTCAGCCCGGCCCGCTGTCGGCGCCGCCCCACCTCGATCATGTCGGTGAGCGCCCGCACCTCACGCTTGACGCTGTCCAGCCCGACCAGGGCGTCGAGTTCGGCCAGGACGTCCTTGCTGGTCCGCGCCGGCGTCCCGGTCGCCTCCGGCGCGGCGGCCGGCTGCGCCTCGGGGCGGGGCTCGGGCACCGAGGCGAGCAGCCCCGGCGCGGGGCTCACCGTCTGCACGGCCGTCTCCAGCACCGCGGGGGCACGCAGCCCGCCGCTCTCGTCGCTGGTGCACTCCTCCACGACCGGGCCGGTGCCCGGCGCCGCGTCCGGGCCGCCCTCGGCGAACTCGTACCCGCCGCGCGCGCACCGCTCCGTGCGGCACCGGCGCAGCGTCGTACGGCAGCCGTCGATCACATGGAAGCCGTATCCGCCGCTGCCCGTGACCCGGCAGTGGGCGAAGGTGCCGCGGCCGCCCGCGGAGACGTAGAACCCGGCCTCGGCGGGGGAGTCGACCGTGCACCGCTCGACGGTGGGGTCGGCGCCCTTGGTGACGATCACGCCGGTCTGGGTGCCGTCCAGCGTGCAGTTGTTCAGCGTGCCGCCGCTGCCGTGGTCGCGGAACCAGGCGCCGGTCGCCGCGTCCCGGATCCGGCAGTCGTCGAGCTGGGCGGTGGCCCCGTCGCTGACCGACACGGCGGTGTTGCGGACCTGGGAGAGGTCGCTGTCGACGACGTCCGCGCGCGAGCCGCGGTCCAGGACGAACAGCGCGTCGGGCACGTCGTGCACCCGGCAGGAGTCCAGCACGGCGGTCGCGCCGTCGCTGACCCAGACGGCCGGGTAGTCGCCGGTGCTGTCGAAGATCTCGCACTGGTTGGCGTCCACGCGCGTGCCCGGGTCCCACACGGACAGGCCGTTGCGGCCGAACTGACGCACCGTCGTCCGGGTCAGCGTGAGCACCGAACGGGAGCGCAGGTCGACCGCGTTCTCCGGGATGTCGTGGATGCGGCAGTCGGCGAGCGTCAGCACGGCGTCGGTGTCGAGGGTGACGCCGTCGGCGGTGGTGCGGTGCACATCGCAGTCGGTGAGGTGGGCGGTGGCCCGGCCGGTGATCTGCACCCCGCTGCCGCGGACCTCGTACACCTCGCAGCCCACCGCCTCCAGCGCGGAGTTCTCACCCGTCGCGCTCAGGCCCGCGCCGGAGGCGTGGTGCACCCGGCAGCGCTCCAGCCGGGGGTGGGCGCCGCCGCGCACCGCGACCCCGGACTGCCCGGCCGCGACCACCTCGCAGTCCTCGAACACCCCGCCCCCGCCGTCCAGGACGGCGATGCCGACGCCGGCCGGGTTGTCCACGGTGCACCGCCGCACGGTCGGCCGCGCGGCCCCGCGGACCTCGATCCCGGCGGCCGAGCGGGTCACGACACGGATGTCCCGCAGCTCCGGCGTCCCCTCCTCCACCAGCAGCGCGGGCGCGGCGGCGTCCTGCCCCTCCACATGCAGGTCCTGCACGACCGCGGAGGCCCGCACGGTCAGCGGCACCCCGTCGGCGGGCGCGATGCGCACGCTGCCGGGGGAGCCCTCCGGGCCGCGCAGCGTGACCGCCCGCTGGAGGACGAGGTTCTCCCGGTAGGTGCCGGGGGCGATGGTGAGGACGTCACCGTCGGCCGCGGCCTCCAGGGCGGCGGCGAGCGACGTGTACTCACCCGTGCGGCGCCGCCACCGCGAGGTGCCGGTGTGCGTCACCTGGACCGTGCCCTGTGCCATGCGTTGCTGTGCCCCCACCTCGTCGTACCTGATGGCTCGTTCGCCCCCGGGCGCCTGACCGGCTCCCTCATGTGCGGGATGTCGCCGAAGAGTCGGCCGGTCCACCGTAGCGTGCGCGGGGGGCGGGGGTTGACCGGAGGCGGAACGCCGTCAGCTGCCGGTGCCGGTGCGGCCCCAGTCCGGGCCGGTCCGGTCCCAGGCCTGGTCCCAGCGCGCGTACCGGCGGCGGACCATGCGCCAGACGGTCAGCCGTCTGCCGCCCTCGACGAGGCCCGCGGCCAGCATGGCGGTGCCGAAGCCGGCGAGGACGGCGTGCGTCGTCGCCGTCGCCGGGTCCAGCGGGCGGGCCACTATGCCACCGTGGGTGTCGGTCCACAGCGTGAAGTGGTCGCCGGGGCGGGGGGTCTTCAGGCTCGCCAGGACCGGCCCGTGGTGGGACGAGCCGTCCGGGGCCCGCCAGTCGGCGACGACGCGGCTGCGCGCGCCGCGGCCCGTGATGCTCTCGGGGTCCGTCTCCAGCGCCGCACGATCCAGCGCGCGCACGACGGTGGCCGTCACCGCGTGCCGGTCGTGGTGCTGGTCGCGGACGGACTGCTGGAGGGCGTCCTGGGCGAGACCGCCGACGAGGACACCGGCCAGGGGCGCGGCCACCAGGAGCAGCACGAGGGCCGCGAGGGCGACCCAGGCCTCGGCCAGGTCGGTACCGCGGCGCAGCGGGTTGTGCCGCCAGCGCCACAGGCCGCTGATCGCTCGCACCGTCACACCCCCCTTCCCGCTCCGTGATAACCCCGGGTGCGGCCGTTCACGCGAGGGTCCGGTCAAGAGAGAGGGAAATCACCCCTGGCCGGCACCGCTCACGAACTGCCCACACCCCTCCCAACGAGCGGCGCCCGCGGGAGGGTTCCCCACTCGGCGGCGCCGGTTCCGGAACGGCGGAAAGGATGCGGAGGGAAGGCCGGAAGGGGACGTCAGGGGGCCCGGCAGCGGCCCTCCGGGCGGGGGCGGGGGCCGTAGGGGACGGGCGGGGGTGTCGCGCGGCGGTGGGCGGCGGCAGACTGACCCGATGACCGACGACGACGCGACGCGGCACCTCCTCGACCGGTTCCTGCACGCCGTCCGGCCCCTGCCGTCGCTGCTCGCCGTGTGGGCGCACGGCTCGCTCGCCGGGGGCGACTACCGGCCCGGCCGCAGCGACCTGGACCTGATCGCGGTCGTCGCCCGCCGCTGCCCGCCCGACGAGGAGGAGTTCCTGACCCGGGCGCACACCGCGCTCGACGAAACGCTGCCCCTGGCGGAGGGCCTCCACTGCACCTACGTCGCCGCCGACGAGTGGGCGGACCCCGACCGGCCGCACTTCACCTGGGCGCACCGGCAGACCCAGTACCGCCCCGTCACCCTGGTGACCCGCCGCGAACTGCACGTGTTCGGCCGGGTGTTGCACGGACCGCCCCCGGCGGACCTGCTGCCGCCGGTCGGCGACGCGGACCTCGCCGGCTTCGTCCGCCGGGACCTGCGCACCTACTGGCGGCCCGCCGTGGACCACCCGGCGCGCTGGCTCCAGGACGTCTGGGTCTACCTCGGACTGCTCACCCTCGCCCGGGCGCGCGTCACGCTGGCGACGGGCCGGCTCATCACCAAGGGCGAGGCCCTGGACGTCCTCACCGGCCTGGGCGCCCCCGCCGACGTCGTCGACGACATCCGCCGCCGCCGGTACGGCACCCCGCCGCCGGCCTCCCCGGCCTGGCGGGCCCGCAGGGCCGACGCGACCCGCGCCTTTCTCGCACCGGCGATCGAGCGGACGCTGGCCGAGTACGACCACCCTGCCGCGACGGCCTAGCCGAGGATCCTGACCGGGTCGCCCACCCGTATCGTGCCGGGGCCGAGCGGCACCAGGTTCTGGCCGAAGACCAGGCTCCCGTTCATGCGGCGGTGGCGGCCGAGGGTGTGCAGCGGTTCCTTGCCGCGGGTGGCGCTGTGCTGGTCGGTGGTGGTCACCACGCACCGGCCGCACACCTTGGCGACGCGGAACTCGACCTCCCCGACGGCGATGCGGGTCCAGTCGTCCTCGGCCCACGCCGCGGTGCCCGCGACCACCAGGTTGGGCCGGAAGCGGTTCATCGGCAGCGGGCCCTCGTGCGCGTGATCGCCCTTCGCGACGAGCGCGTTGAGCGCGTCGAGGGAAGCGGTCGTGGTGACGAGCAGGGGGAAGCCGTCGGCGAAGGAGACCGTCTCGCCCGGCAGGGCGTAGTCCGGGTCGACCGGGCGGCGCGTGGCGGGGTCGTCCATGTGCACCAGACGGGTCCCGGTCCCGAGGTAGGCGCCGCACCAGGTGTGCGCGGCGGTGTCGGCGAGGACGCCTTCCACCTTGTCGCCGAAGATGTCCACCGTGACCGTGTCCCCCGGCTCCGGGACGGCGACCTCCAGCGGGTCCAGGCCGGGCGCGGACAAGCGGAGGCCGCCGCCGGGCAGAGGCTCGGCGGCGGCCAGGGCGAGCCGCGGCTGCTGGCGTTGCGTGACGACCTTTCCCCCGTCGTCGATCAGCACCCAGCGTCGGTCTCCGGCCAGCCCCCAGGGCTCCACGACGGCCTCCCGGACGGACAGTGCCCGGAACGCCTTGACCGGATGGACATGAATCGACTGCAGCTCCGCATTCCCCATGTGACCATCGTGCCAGCCGGCACCGACAGCCGGGGACGGCGGATCAGTAGCCGCGGTACTGCTGGTTGTTGTACGGATCCTGGTAGGGAGCCGGGGCAGGACGCGGGGCCGCGGGACGCATCGCCTCGTAGCCCGCGGCGGGTGCGGCGGGACGCGGCTGCTGCGGATACGGGCCCGGGTAGCCGCGCGGGGCGGTCGCCTGCTGCGGGATGTACGCCGCGGGCGCCTGCTGCAGCGGTGCGGGCTGCTGCGCGTGCGGATAGCCGTAGGCGGGCTGGGACGGGGCCGCCGGAAGGGCGGGCAGGGCCGAGGGCAGCGCGGGCAGGCCTGCGCCCGGCGTGTCGTAGGCCGCGGGGACCCGGATCGGGGCGATCTGCGGGGTGCCCCGCTCGGCCACGAGCGAGTCGTAGATCGGGGTGTCCGGGAAGGAGGCGGAGTAGTAGCCGCCACCATAAGTGGAGCGGGGGGAGGTCATGGCACATAAGTTAAGCCCACGATGTGCTGGTTGGGGAGACCGATAAGAGGGTTGTTTTCCGTGCCCGGAGTGACCTGGCTTCCCCAATGAGAGCGAACATGGGAAAAAGGGACACCACGCCGGGCCCGGATCTGGTAAACGCCGAGTTCCGAGGGCGTTACCGGCGGTTGGGTAGGCATCGGAAGCGAGTGCCGGGAGCGGCCCGGCGCGGTGAGGCGTGATGGGGGCCCACATGTCAATGCCGAAGGGATCGAACACGCCGGTGCCGGCCACGGCACTCCGCGTCGAGCTGGGCTGGCGCCCGGGGCCGGGCGTGCCCGACGTGGACGCCTCGGCCCTGCTGCTGGTCGGCGGAAAGGTCCGCACCGACGCGGACTTCGTCTTCTACAACCAGCCCGGGCACGCTTCCGGCGCCGTGCGCCACGAGGGCAAACGCGCCGCGGGCGATCAGGTGACCGACACGCTGCTGGTCGACCTCGCGCGCGTGGAGGGCACGGTCGAGACGGTCGTCGTGGCGGCCTCCGCCGACGGCGGCACGTTCGGCCGGGTGCCCGGCCTGTACATCGAGGTCCGTGACGCGGCCCGGGACACCGTCGTCGCCCGCTTCGACAGCACCGGCGCGAGCGTGGAGACCGCCTTCGTGCTCGGCGAGTTCTACCGCCGCCAGGGCGCCTGGAAGTTCCGGGCCGTCGGACAGGGCTACGACAGCGGCCTGGAGGGCCTCGCCACCGACTTCGGCATCACGGTCGACGAGCCGCAGCACACGGCACCGCCGCAGCAGGCACCCACCGCCCCCGCGCCACCGGCGTCCACGACCCCTCCGCAGCCCGCGTACCCCGCACCGCCGCAACCGGCGCCCCCCGCCCCACCGCAGCCGTCGTACACCGCGCCACCGCAATCGCCGTACGGCGCTCCGCCGCCGCCCCCGGCCGCCCCCGCGCCCCCGCCCGCGCAGCCCGTGCGCCTGACCAAGGTGACGCTCACCAAGGCGTCCCCCTCGGTCTCCCTCACCAAGCAGGGCGGCACCTCCGGCGCCCTGCGCGTCAACCTCAACTGGCAGGTCCGCAAGCAGTTCTCCGGCTGGGGCAGCAAGCGCGGCCGGGCCGTCGCCATGCACTCCGACCTCGACCTGGACCTGTGCGCCCTGTACGAACTCGCCGACGGCCGCAAGGGAGTCGTACAGGCCCTCGGCAACGCCTACGGGGCGCTGCACCAGCCGCCGTACATCCACCTCGACGGCGACGACCGCACCGGCGCCGTCGCGACGGGCGAGAACCTCACCGTCAACCTCGACCACATCCGTGACTTCCGGCGCATCCTCGTCTTCGTCACCATCTACGAGGGCGCCCGCTCCTTCGCCGACCTGCACGCCACGGTCACGCTCCAGCCGCAGTACGGCGCGCCCGTGGACTTCTCCCTCGACGAGTGCACCGTCCCCTCGCCGGTGTGCGCCCTGGCGCTCCTCACCAACACCGGCGGCGACCTCGTCGTCCAGCGCGAAGCCCGCTACCTGATCCCGGAGCGCGGGGTGAGCCCGCAGCGCACCGTCGACCACGCCTACGGGTGGGGCATGAACTGGACGCCGGGCCGCAAGTAGCGGTCAGACCTCGTCGGGCACCGACTCCGGGCGCGCGTAGGTGCGGCCCTTCCAGGCGGCACCGCGCCCCCGGTAGTGCTGCACCGCGGAGTCGACCGTCATCAGCAGGTACAGCGACGCCGTGAACGGCAGGAGCGGAGCGAGCCACAGCGGCTGCCGGTAGTAGCGGAGCATCGGCACGTACGTCCCCGTCATGACCAGCCACGCCGCACCGCCCGCCACCACGGCCGCCGTACTCCCCGCCGCCATGCCGGCGACGACGGCCACGGGCGGCACCAGGTAGACCAGCGCGAGCCCCGCCACCGTGCCCAGCAGGAGCAGCGGGTTGTGCCGCAGCTGGGCGTACGCGCTGCGGGACACCATCCGCCACAGGTCGTGCAACCGTGGATAGGGGCGCACGCTGTCCACCGCGTCGGCCAGCCCCAGCCAGATGTGGCCGCCGCCGCGCTTGACCGCGCGGGCGAGCGCCACGTCGTCGATCACGGCGTGCCGGATCGCGTCCGGGATCCGGGCCCGCTCGGCGGTCTCGGCGCGCAGCAGCACGCAGCCGCCCGCGGCGGCCGCCGTCCGCGACCCCTTCCGGCCGATCCGGCGGAACGGATACAGCTGTGCGAAGAAGTAGACGAACGCGGGCACCACCAGCCGCTCCCACAGGCTCTCCACCCGCAGCCGCGCCATCTGCGACACCACGTCGAACCCGCCGGTGCGGGCCGCCGCCACCAGCCGGCGCAGGCTGTCCGGGGCGTGCGCGATGTCCGCGTCGGTCAGCAGCAGATACTCGGGGTCACGCGCGCGTGCCAGCGCGATCCCGTGCCGCACCGCCCACAGCTTGCCCGTCCAGCCCGCGGGCGGCTCGCCCGGCGAGCCGACGGTCAGCGGCAGCCCGCCGTGCCGCCGCGCCAGCTCACGCGCCAGCTCACCGGTGCCGTCCGTGCTGCCGTCGTCGACGAGGAAGACCGCCGCCCGCCCCGGATAGTCCTGGGCGAGCAGTGAGGGAAGGCTCTCCGGCAGGACGGCCGCCTCGTCACGGGCCGGGACGACCACGCACACGGACGGCCACCGACCGGGATCCCGCCGGGGCGGCAGCCGTACGTCGGTCCGCCAGAACATGCCCTGCGCGAGCAGCAGCCACAGCCAGGCCGCGAGGGACACCACAGCACTCCACACGATGGCGCTCACCCGCGCAGTCTGCCCCACCCGAGCGGCCGTGCGGAGCGCATCGTCTATCGTGGCCGGGTGAAGATCGCGCTCATGGACTCCGGAATCGGGCTGCTCGCCGCCACCGACGCCGTACGACGCCTGCGCCCCGACGCCGATCTCGTGCTCTCCCTCGACCCCGAAGGCATGCCGTGGGGGCCGCGCACCCCCGAGGACCTCACCGAGCGCGCGCTCGCCGTCGCCGAGGCCGCCGTGGCGCACGGGCCCGATGTGCTGATCGTGGGCTGCAACACCGCCACCGTGCACGCTCTGCCCGCGCTGCGGGCCCGCCTGGAACCGGGCATCCCGGTGATCGGCACGGTCCCGGCGATCAAGCCCGCCGCGGCCGGCGGCGGCCATGTGGCGATCTGGGCCACGCCCGCCACCACCGGCAGCGACTACCAGCGCAACCTCATCCGCGACTTCGCCGACGGCGTCCCGGTCACCGAGGTGCCCTGCTGGGGCCTCGCCGACGCCGTCGAACACGCGGACGAGGCGGCGATCGACTCTGCGGTCGCTGCGGCCGC
Source organism: Streptomyces griseosporeus (assembly GCF_014656055.1). GTDB lineage: Bacteria > Actinomycetota > Actinomycetes > Streptomycetales > Streptomycetaceae > Streptomyces > Streptomyces griseosporeus. The sequence goes on along the minus strand of NZ_BNBR01000002.1, from coordinate 823,482 downwards.
CGCGCTGACCCCGGAGGACGTGACGACCGTCGTCCTGGGCTGCACCCACTACGAACTCGTCGCCGAGCGGATCCGCGCCGCCGTGCAGCGCCCCGGCCGGCCGCCGCTCGTCCTGCACGGTTCTGCCGGTGCCGTCGCCGCCCAGGCACTGCGCCGCATCGGCAGCGCCCCCGCGCCCGACGCCACTCCGCTCGGTGCCGTCACCGTGCTGCTGAACGGCCGCGAGGGCGCCCTGCCCGCCCCCGCGCTGGCCTACGCGGAGGGCCGCCTGCTGGCCGCGGCCGGCACCGCCTCCTGACCGGGACGGCTCCCGCGAGCCCTGCGCCCATCGGGTGGCGGGCCGGTGGCGTCACTGTGTGCTACGCGGTACCAGCACAGCGAAACGTGGGTACTCTCATGGCATGAGGGACCACCTCCACGGCAAGGACACCCCGCACCCCGATGTCTGGACCGGGCGGGCCACCAACCGGGTCCAGTGGCTGCTGGCGCTCGTCGGCGCCGCGTGCATGGCGCTCGGCATCGAGCTGGCCGTGGAATCCGCCTGGACGTCCGGGATCACCGCCCTCGCCATGTCGGTCGTCGGCTGCATCGCGGCCGGTCTGCTGGTCCTCTTCGGCACCCTCGCCTTCGTCCACGTCGACCTGAAGCTCGACAAGGAGTCCGTCGAGGTGCGCTGCGGGCACATCGGCGTCCCTCGCCGGCGCATTCCCCTCACCCATGTCGCCGGTGCCGAGTTCGACCCGTGCGTCACCCCGCGCCACTGGGGCGGCTGGGGCTACCGCTGGCGGCCCGAGAAGGGCACGGCCGTCGTCGTGCGCCGCGGCGAGGGCGTGGTGCTGCGCCTGTGGGACGGCCACACCTTCACCATCACCGTGGACAACGCCGAGGCCGCCGTCCGCGCCATCCGGGCCCGGCTGGGCGCCGGCACGCCCGGCACGGCCGTCTGACAGTACGGCGTCACGGAGTCAGCCGGCCGTCACGCGCGCGTGCCCGTGGTGTGCCCTCCGGCGCCTCGTCGTGCAGAGGGCGGGCCGTCGCCAGGCCCGTCAGCAGACCCGCGCCCACGGACACGGCCGTGAAGCTGAGGGCGTTGCCGAACGAGGCGAGAGCCGCGAGGGCCGTCAGGGTCGCGCCCGCGGTGAGCACCACCGGCGTGGGACGCCGGCTGCGCCACAGCGCGTACAGCATCCAGCCGAAGGCCGCCACCAGCAGCGCCACGCCGAGCACGCCCTCCTCGGCCGCCAGCTGCAGCGGCGCCGAGTGCGGTTTCGCGTCCGGGGGCAGGGCCTGCGCCGCGAGCGGGCCGACCGTGCCGAACCGTCCCGGGCCCACGCCGAGCGCCGGTTCCTGGCGGGCCAGGTGCAGCGCGTCGTGCCACAGGCCGACCCGGTGCGAGGTGAGCTGTCCCTCCAGCGCCGCGCTGAGCCCCCGCGGGAACGCGCCCGCGGCGACCGCCCAGGTGGCGCCGGCCACCAGCGCCGCCGCCACGGCCAGCCCGGCGACGCCCAGGCCGCGGTGGTGCATCCGGCCGGCGGCGAGTGAGCCCAGCAGCACCGCGGTGCAGGCCACGACCCCGGCCACCGACCCCAGGGCGCCCGCGGTGATCGTGATCCCCACCGCCAGCAGCCGCAGGGCCAGCCGCGGCGCGGGGGCCGCGGCCCAGGCGGCGCAGCAGGCGGCACCCGCGGACAGGGTCAGTACGGCGGCGGTGGCGCCGGCGTGCCCGAGCGGGGAGAGGACCTGCGGGCCGGGTGCGAGATCCGGGACCGCCACCACCAGGACGAGCCCGGCGAGCGCCCCGGTGCACGGCGCGGCGACCGGCAGCAGCGCCCCGAAGATCCGTCCGGCCGCGTGCCCGGCGGCCACCGCCAGCACCGCGAGCAGCATGCCCTCGGGGCGGCCGTCCCGCGCGGCGGCCGTGATCACCGCCCAGGTGGCGCAGGCCCCGAGCACCACGACGCCCGCCGCGTCGGAAACGTTTCGTCTCTCGCCGTCCGCCTCCGGACCGGCGCCGGACACTCTCGCCGTGGACCCCACCCGAACCCCCGAAACCGGCCGCCCCCGACCTGTGCGCATCCCGGCCGCACGGTCCGCGAGGGCCCGCGACCAGGACTGGGCACACCGTAACGGCTGATGGACGGTTTGTGGATGAGTCGTGCGGAAGTGTGCAGGAACGATGCGGCGGGGCGGCCGGGCGCCGACCGGCCGCGCTGTCCGTGCCCAGGTCAGCCGCCGTACACTCCCGGAGTGACCGTCACCGCAACCTCCGTGGACCAGTCCGACCAGCTCCAGCCGCAGGCCGCGCCCGGGCGCGCCGCGCGGCTGCGGCGACTGGTCCCGGCCGTCGTAGCGGCACTCGCCGGAGTGCTGCTCTACGTCAGTTTCCCGCCGCGCACCCTGTGGTGGCTGGCCCTGCCGGCCTTCGCCGTCCTCGGCTGGGTGCTGCGCGGGCGCGGCTGGAAGGCGGGCCTGGGCCTCGGCTACCTCTTCGGCCTCGGCTTCCTGCTGCCGCTGCTGGTGTGGACCGGCGTGGAGGTCGGCCCGGGACCGTGGCTGGCCCTGGCCGCGGTGGAGGCGGTGTGCGTCGCGCTGGTCGGCGCGGGCGTCGCCGCGGTCTCCCGGCTGCCCGCCTGGCCAGTGTGGGCGGCGGCGCTGTGGACCGCCGGTGAGGCGGCACGCGCGCGCGTGCCGTTCGGCGGCTTTCCCTGGGGCAAGATCGCCTTCGGGCAGGCGGACGGCGTGTTCCTGCCGCTCGCCGCGGTCGGCGGCACCCCCGTCCTCGGCTTCGCCGTCGTCCTGTGCGGTTTCGGCCTGTACGAGGTGGTCCGGCTGGTCGTCGAAGGGCGCCGCACGCGCGCGGTACGGCGCGGAGCGGCCGCAGCGGCCCTGCTCAGCGTCGCCGTGCCCCTGGCCGGCGCCGTGGCCGCCCGGCCCCTGGTCAGCGACAAGGCGGAGGACGGCACGGCGACCGTGGCCGTCATCCAGGGCAACGTGCCCCGGCTGGGCCTCGACTTCAACGCCCAGCGCCGGGCCGTGCTGGACTACCACGCCCGCGAGACGGAGCGGCTGGCCGCCGAGGTCAAGGCCGGCAAGACCCCCCGGCCCGACTTCGTGCTGTGGCCGGAGAACTCCTCCGACATCGACCCCTTCGCCAACCCCGACGCCGCCGCCGTCATCGAGCACGCGGCGCGGGCCGTCGGCGCGCCCGTCTCCGTCGGCGGCGTCGTCGAGCGGGACGGCAAGCTGTTCAACGAGCAGATCCTCTGGGACCCGGACAAGGGCGCCGTCCAGACCTACGACAAGCGGCAGGTCCAGCCGTTCGGCGAGTTCCTGCCGCTGCGCTCCGCGATCGGCGCCCTCAACAGCGACTGGACGTCGATGGTCCGCCAGGACTTCAGCCGCGGGACCAGGCCGGGCGTGTTCGACTTCGGCGCCGCGAAGGTGGGCCTCGCCACCTGCTACGAGGCGGCCTTCGACTGGGCCGTGCGCGACACCGTCACCCACGGCGCGCAGATGATCTCCGTGCCGAGCAACAACGCCACCTTCGACCGCAGCGAGATGACCTACCAGCAGCTCGCCATGTCGCGGGTGCGCGCGGTGGAGCACAGCCGGACCGTCACCGTCCCCGTCACCAGCGGCGTCAGCGCGGTCATCCTGCCCGACGGGAGGATCACCCAGAAGACCGGCATGTTCGTCGCCGGCCACCTGGTGCAGAAGGTGCCGCTGCGCTCCTCCGAGACGCCCGCCACCCGGCTCGGCATCCTGCCCGAGATCGCCCTCGTGCTGGTCGCCGCGGGCGGCCTCGGCTGGGCGATCGGCGCCGGGATGCGCGGGCGGCGCGCCGGTGACGTGTAGCCGTACGCCCGCCGTACGCCCATCGGAACCGCCGGGGGCGCCCTGACCGGCCGGTTAGGGTCGCTGCATGGCTACTCCCGACTTCATCCGCACCCTCCGGGCCTCCGCCGGACACCAGCTGCTGTGGCTCCCCGGGGTCACCGCCATCGTCTTCGACGACGACGGCAGAGTGCTGCTGGGCCGCCGCACCGACACCCGCAAGTGGTCGGTGATCGGCGGCATCCCGGAGCCCGGGGAGCAGCCCGCCGCCTGCGCCGTGCGGGAGGTCCACGAGGAGACCGCGGTGCGCTGCGTCGTCGAACGCGTCGTCCTCGTCCAGGCGCTCGACCCGGTCACCTACGCCAACGGCGACCTGTGCCAGTACATGGACATCACCTTCCGCTGCCGGGCCGTCGGCGGTGAGGCGCGGGTCAACGACGACGAGTCGCTGGAGGTGGGCTGGTTCGAGGTGGACGCGCTGCCGGAGCTGAACGAGTTCGGGCTCTTCCGGATCAAGCAGGCGATGTCGGATGCCCCCACATGGTTCGACCCTATGACCTCGCAGTGAAGTATGGGGCGTGACCACATGGGGAGGGGCGGGGGCGCTGCCTAGGGTCGAGACATGACCGCGTCCCGTCCCTCCGTGGATCCCTCCGCCGCCGCCCTGGACCTCGGCGGCCGCACCGCCCTCGTCACCGGCGCCGCCGGCGGCATCGGCCGCGCTTGTGCGCTGCGGCTGGCCGCCGCCGGGGCCAAGGTCAGAGCCGTGGACCGGGACGCCGCCGGCCTGGAGGAACTCGCCGGACAGGCCGCCGGACTGCCGGGCGGCGTCGAACCGCACGTGCTGGACCTGACCGACCTGGACGCCGCCGAACTCGCCGCGGCCGGCACGGACATCCTGGTCAACAACGCCGGACTGCAGCTCGTGCGGCCCATCGAGGAATTCCCGCCCGAGGTGTTCCACACGGTGCTCACCGTGATGCTGGAGGCGCCGTTCCGCCTCATCCGCGGCGCCCTGCCGCACATGTACGGGCAGGGCTGGGGCCGGATCGTCAACATCTCCTCCGTGCACGGGCTGCGCGCCTCCGCCTACAAGTCGGCGTACGTGTCCGCCAAACACGGCCTGGAGGGCCTGTCCAAGACCGCCGCCCTCGAAGGCGCCCCGCACGGCGTCACCTCCAACTGCGTCAACCCCGGCTACGTCCGCACCCCGCTGGTGGAGAAGCAGCTCGCCGACCAGGCGCAGGCCCACGGCATCCCGGAGGACCGGGTGCTCGCCGAGGTGCTGCTCCAGGACAGCGCGGTCAAGCGGCTGATCGAACCGGAGGAGGTCGCCGAGGCCGTGGCGTACCTGTGCGGCCCGCAGGCGTCCTTCGTCACCGGCACCTCCCTCGTCCTCGACGGCGGATGGACCGCGCACTGAGCCCGACCGGACCGGGCCGGACCGTGATGTCCACAGGGCCGGGCGCTCGGGCCCGCCGAGTTGTCCACAGGGCTCACCGCGGATCCGGCCGATGGGTAATCCTGTGACCATGCCCCGCGATCACGTGCAGTCGCCCGAGCGCTCCGCCACCCCGGCCGGAGCGCCACCGGGCAGCGCCGAGGTGCCGTTCCTGGAGCTGCTGGCCAGGGGCGCGGCAGCCGACGCCTACGAGCAGCCGGTGCTGCGGGCCCGCGCCGAGGGGCAGCCCGCCGAGCGGATCGCCACCCTCGAACACGCCAAGCTGCTCGCCCTGCGCGTCCGCGCGGAACTGGAGGGGCGGCGCCGCCGGGAGGCGGAGCTGTCCGCGCTGTTCGAGACCGCGCACGACCTGGCCGGTCTGAGAGACCTCGACGCCGTCCTCCAGGCCATCGTGCAGCGCGCCCGCTCGCTGCTCGGCACGGACGTCGCCTACCTCAGCCTCAACGACCCCGAGCGGGGCGACACCTACATGCGGGTCACCGAGGGCTCCGTCGCCGCCCGCTTCCAGCAGCTCCGCCTGGGCATGGGGGAGGGGCTCGGCGGCCTCGTCGCCCAGACCGCCCGGCCGTACGTCACGGACGACTACTTCCAGGACGCCCGCTTCCAGCACACCTCACCGATCGACACCGCCGTGCACGACGAGGGCCTCGTCGCCATCCTCGGCGTGCCGCTGATGCTGGGGGCGAACGTGATCGGCGTGCTGTTCGCCGCCGACCGGCGCGCGCGGGTCTTCGAACGGGAGCAGATCGCCCTGCTCGGCTCCTTCGCCGCGCTCGCCGCCGCCGCCATCGACACCGCCAACCTGCTCACCGAGACCCGCTCGGCCCTCGCTGGCCTGGAGCGGGCCAACGAGATCATCCAGGACCGCAGCGCCGTCATCGAGCGCGCCTCCGACGTCCACGACCGGCTCGCCGAACTCGTCCTGCGCGGCGGCGGGGTGCACGACGTCGCCGCCGCCGTCTCCCAGGTCCTCGGCGGCACCGTCGAGTTCGCCGAGGCGGACGCCGCGCCCGCCACCGCGCTGGAGGCCTCCCGCGCCGACGGACACGCCGTGCGGCACGCGGACGACTGGATCGCCGCCGTCGCGGCCGGCGGGGAGCTGCTCGGCGCGCTCGTCCTGCGCGGCCACCCCGGCCTCGACCCCGTCGACCAGCGCACCCTGGAACGCGCGGCGATGGTCACCTCCCTCCTGCTGCTCGCCCGCCGCTCCGCCGCCGAGGCCGAACAGCGCGTCCGCGGCGAACTCCTCGACGACCTGCTCGACGCCCGGGACCGCGACCCCCGCCTGCTGCGCGAACGCGCCACCCGGCTGCACGCCGACCTCGACGCGGTGCACGTGGTGCTCGCCGCCCGCCTCGACGGCGCCGCCGCCGACGCCGAGCAGGAGGCCGACGCCCGCCGCCGGCTGTGGTCGGCCGCCTCCCACCTGGCCGCCACCCGGCACGGACTGGCCGCGGCCCGCGACGGCGGTACCGTCCTGCTGCTGCCCCTCACCCCCGGCGACACCGCCACGGCCCTCGCCCGCCGCACCGCCCGCCACCTGGGCACCGCCGTGCACGAGGCGGTGACCGTCGGCGCGTCCGCCCCCGTCGAGCGGCTCACCGCCCACCCCGACGCCGTGGCCGCCGCCTACGCCGAGGGCCGCCGCTGCCTCGACGCCCTGCGGCTGCTCGGCCGCACCGGCGACGGCGCCGCCGCCGAGGACTTCGGCTTCCTCGGGCTGCTGCTCGCCGGCGACCGGGACATATCCGGCTTCGTGGAGCGCACCATCGGCGACGTGGTGGCGTACGACCACCGCCGCGGCACGGACCTGCTGCGCACGCTGGAGGCGTACTTCGCGTGCGGCATGAGCCCCGCCCGCACCAAGGACGAGCTGCACGTCCACGTCAACACGGTCGCCCAGCGCCTGGAGCGGGTCGGCCGCCTCCTCGGCGACGACTGGCAGAGCCCCGCCCGCGCCCTGGAGATACAACTCGCCCTGCGACTGCACCGGTTGTCGGCCGCCGCACAGCACTGACCCCCGCACGCGCGGGGCGTACGGGGGCCGGCTGTTCGGGGTCCGTGGCTCAGACGGTCCGGGCGTCCGCTTGGGAGGCCGGCGCGGCCTGCTCCTCGGCGTCGGCGGGGTCGACGGCGGCGAGGTCGCGCAGGCGGGTCTCCTTCGCCACCAGCACGGCCAGCACCGTCAGGACGGCCGCGGCGATCACGTACAGGGCGATCGGGGTGGAGCTGCCGTAGTCGTCCAGCAGCGCCGTGGCGATCAGCGGCGCCGGGGCGCCGGCGGCCACCGAGGCGAACTGGGCGCCGATCGAGGCACCGGAGTAGCGCATCCGGGTCGCGAACATCTCCGAGAAGAAGGCGGCCTGCGGCGCGTACATCGCGCCGTGCAGCACCAGGCCGACGGTGACGGCGAGGACCATGCTGCCGAAGCCGCTCGTGTCGATGAGGGCGAAGAAGGGGAACATCCACAGTCCCACGCCGACGGCGCCGATCAGGTACACCGGCCGGCGTCCGATCCGGTCCGACAGCGCGCCCCACAGCGGGATGACGGCGAAGTGCACGGCCGACGCGATGAGGACGGCGTTGAGCGCGGTCTGCTTGGAGACGTCGGCCGCGGTCGTCGCGTAGACGAGGATGAAGGCGGTGATCACGTAGTAGCTGATGTTCTCCGCCATCCGGGCGCCCATCGCGATGAGCACGTCCCGCCAGTGGTGGCGCAGCACGGAGACGAGCGGCAGCTTCTCGGCGACGCCGTCCTGGGCGGCCTTGCGGGCCTCGGCCTGCGCCAGCGCCTCGCGGAACACCGGCGATTCATCGACAGAGAGACGAATCCACAGACCGACGATCACCAGCACCCCCGACAGCAGGAACGGGATCCGCCAGCCCCAGCTGCCAAACGCGTCGTCGGACAGCACCGCGGTCAGCAGCGACAGCACACCGGTCGCCAGCAACTGGCCCGCCGGCGCGCCGGTCTGCGGCCACGAGGCCCAGAAACCGCGCCGCCGCGCGTCCCCGTGCTCGGACACGAGCAGGACGGCACCGCCCCACTCGCCGCCGAGGGCGAAGCCCTGCACGAGCCGCAGCGTGGTCAGCAGCACGGGCGCCGCGCTCCCCACGGTCGCGTGCGTCGGCAGCAGACCGATCGCGAACGTGGCCCCGCCCATCAGCAGCAGGCTCAGCACGAGCAGCTTCTTGCGCCCGAGCCGGTCGCCGTAGTGCCCGAACACCAGCGCGCCGAGCGGCCGCGCCGCGAACCCGACGGCGTACGTCAGGAAGGACAGCAGCGTGCCGACCAGCGGATCGGAGTCCGGGAAGAACAGCTTGTTGAACACGAGCGCGGCGGCCGAGCCGTACAGGAAGAAGTCGTACCACTCGATGGTGGTCCCGATGAGGCTGGCGGCGACGATGCGCTTGAGATTGCCCGGGGAGGGGGGAGCGGTTGCTGCGGAGGCCATTTCGCCACTTCCTCGTGTGCGGTGGGGACGGGTACGTGATGGCACACGGTAGGAAGCGGCAGGTCAGGGGCACATGTGGTGGGGCAACACAGTTCTGGGGTTGGCTATGCGTGTGGCCACCATGCCGGGTCACCGAAGGGTGCTTTGGCCGATGCAACGGGTCGAAAACGAGGGGTGTCCGAGAGGCGTATTTCGGGGTGGTTTGACGGTGCCGTGCTGACTCCCGTGCTGGTTTGGTGCTGACTGAAAGCCCACGTCATCACCCCTCTTCACCTTTCCCGTGCTGACTTGGTGCTGACTACGCTCCGTTGAGCTCAGTCATTTGGGGCTGAGAGGCCCGGGGCAGCCGGTGGTAGGTGACGCGGCTGGAGAGGCCAGCGCGCTATTGGGTGCGGTGCACCTTCGTTCCGGCAGTTTTGTCGTCTCTTTGTGGCACACGACCTCACCTGCTACTGGGCTGCGGCAACGGGGGCAATAGCTCGATGCGGGGACGAGCTGGTCCACACCTTTTCCGGACCTCGGCGTGGTGCCAGCGGAGAAGCTTCCAGTGGTACTACATGGCATAGGTTGAGAGACCGTCCAGGGGCGTCTACGCCAGTCCACTGCGAGCATGCATTTCCAGGTCGGAGCCTCTTGGTCCGAGAGTGTCTGCCCAGTTGGTGATGGCTGTGTGATACGCGGGTGACGTGAGGTCGAACGCGTGTTACGGCCGGATCGACTGGCTGGCCACCGGCATGAACTGGGCATCTCGGCCTGTAGCCAGGCCACGGCTGCTTCGCTGTCCCGTGTGACGTCCATGTGGGCGTCGATCCGTACTCCCGTAACTACTACGAACGCCGCATCGGGAGACCGCGCGTGACAGTCTCATGCGTCTCGATCGCTACTTTGCCTGAGAGGTCGGCCGCTTGGTCAGGCTCACACCGCCGTGATGGCCACTAGAGGCGCAGTCGTAGGCTATGAAGCATGAAGATCAGGGTCCGTGACGCTCATCCAGCCGACGTCGAATGGATGAGCAGAAACACCGAGGGCTGGACGGTCACCGTCGAGAAGCAGGAGGGGGCCGCCTCCCTGGCGGAGGCGCTCCACGCTCTGATCGCAGAGGATTCCGACCAAGGCGTGCGTATGGGATGGCTTCACTCTAGTCTGCAGCGCGCGGCAGCCGGCGAGCCCGGCTACGTCAGGCTTTATGAGCTCCACGTTTCTCCTGAGTTCCGACAAAGGGGAGTGGCACGAGCTTTGGTCGATGAGTTGTTTGTTCGGGTGCCCGATCAAGAGATCATCTTGTCTGCGTGGGACCGGGAGCTGTACGGAGTGTGGCTTAAGCTCGGATTTACATACGTCCCTGAACCCGGCGAAATGTCAGGGGATCACAGTTACCCCGGTGACATGGTGCGCCCTCCGGTAGAAGCTTCGTCCGAAGGATCGGCATCGTCTGTCGGCATAGTCGTCCAGGATCGTTTCCTGCGGGAACGAAATGTCCAGGGCAATGCCGAGCTGTTCCGCCCCTTCGCGACCCTCAGCCCACTCGACGGTGGGGGACGAAACTCGGAGGATCCGACTGACAGATGATCTACACCCGAGACCTCCGCCCAACACCAGCATGACCACCCCGAACGGCCCCCACACAGCCCTGACCAGCTACTTCAAGAGGGCGCAGCCCACTGAAGCTCGCAGCCAGGGGGCCTAACGAAGTCCACGCAAGGTTCCAAAAGCTACCGCCGCCTCGTCCAGGAACCGCGGAGCCGGGTCGACCGCAGCTCGGAAATTAGCCGTCCCTCTCTGGTTGGGCGATTTCCGAACTGCCGCCCACTTACTCCCACGCCCATTACTGCATGGCATCCAGACTGGGGCACCCATGCTCATGCATGAGGTGAATCACCTGACTGGCGAGATCGTCGTCGTCGATGAGGAGGGCTCGCCGCGTGCTGATGTTCCAGATGGTCTCTCCTACCTCCGTCTGGACTGTTACCCAGCCCTCCTCCGTGCCGTTCCACAGGAAGGCGTATTCCTCTTCCGCATCGGTCATTTGAGTTTGACTCCACTGCGAAATGCCTGCGCGATCGGCAGCTGACACCGGTATGTCGATGAGGGCGTTCCCCCTTCAGGGCGCCCGTTTCCGGCGTGTCGGTCCTCTCCAAGCCTGTGGCCTCGACGGCGGTTCGTCGAGGCCACAGACCGGCGTCAGAACAGGTCGAGCTCGGCGGACTCCACTGCTCCCAGGATGCGGCAGGTCCCGGTCTCCCCGTCGACGGCTACACAGCCCACGCCGATAGCCATGTCTCGGAGGTCGCCGCTGCGGAGGTAGGCGACTGACTGGCAGTCGAAGTAGTAGACGTTACCTACTTGCGCGCGTGCGCCCTCCACGAGAGCCAGCGGCACGTCGCCTGGCCCTGCCTCCTCGTCCAGGAATCGCTGGGCCAATCTGGCTGCTTGCTCGATGTCCAAGATCAGTCCGTTCTCAGAAGTTGGAAGCTCCGCCAATACCCGAGATGGTTGGCATGCCCCGTCTGGCCATCCAGGAAAATGACGTCTCCCTTGACGTTCACGACATTGAAGGCGTGCGCGTCCCTGCCCTTATATCCCACGACGATGCCACGTGCGCCGTCGCCAGCCTTCCTCGTGGGCGAGTCCGAGTAAGCGTGTGCCGGGGCCCACTTGCCCCGAGACCGCTCGACTTGCTCACGCCGCTCGGCGAGGGTCATGGCCTTCGGAGGCTTCGGGAGGTCCGCCGCGGTACGAGCCTCGGCTTGTCGAACCGCCGCTAAGGCGGGCATGGGTCTGCTGGGGAGGGCCCAGGCCGGAACGACCCCTGCAACGGCCAACAGGGACAGGGGCAGGAGAACGATGACTGATCTTCGAGCTCGCGTGCGCACTGTGCACCCCTCGTGTGACAGTCGTGAACGAAGTGTTGGGAGGATCTTCGATCAAGAGGTGCGAGGTGCGACGGGCAGCTAAGGGATATGACTGAAAGCCCAGAAGCAGGAGACTTGTTGAGGTGCCATACCAGCAGGTCATCAGGCTTCCGTGGGTACGCCACACATGAGAATGGCGTGAACATGCTCTAGGGGTATTGGCTGTGTGCATGAATCCAGGCACTTGGGTGGGTTGACTGCGGGCGTCTGGGGTTCGGCATGGAGACGCTGCCTGCTTTCCCCTGTGTAAGCCGCGGCCTTCCAGCGGCTAGGCCAGGGCATTGCCCAGGTGCTGTCCATTCGGTGATCGCCCCGGCGTCGGCCCGCGTGCCTTGCCTCCCTGTGCCGAGCAGCGTGGGCGGCAAGAGCACTCAACGGTCTTCATGCCGCACGCGGTCGCCGCCACGGGGGTTGCGAATTGCCTCGATCCACCGCGGCGCCGCACGGCTGCGGCGGTCGGGGTTTCTGGCGAGGAGTGTGGACATGCGCCTCGAACTGACCCCGCACCTCGCCTTCGGGCCGAGGGGCTCGCCGAGGCCGCCGCCCGCGTCTCGTCTGCCCGGATGGTGACCGCCAACGTGATCAGAACGGAACGTCCCGTGTTTGTGGAGAGCGCCCAGTCGTGGGGAGGGGCGTCGGTCATGTCGGTCGGAACATGCCCGCGTCGGCGGAAAGACGCAGGGCGGTGAACATGGGGGTAAGGCTGTTGAGTTCTCGACGCCGGCCTCTGGGAAGCGGCTGATTCGTCGCAGGCGCACTGCCGGGCTGTCAGTCTGGCAGGGTCACCGAGGGCTGCCGTCTCGCGCGCAGTATCCGGTCCCCGTACGTCCAGCAGGGACTGCGGCCGTATCTCGTGCGTCGGGAGCGTTGCTTCTCACGCTGGGGGTCTCGAGCGGTTGCTGCCGGTCGCCCGGCAGGGCGGGAGCACCACGACGAGGGCGAGCACCCGCACGGCCACGGACACGACCACAGTCACGGCCCGCCCGTCGCCTGGCTGCTCGTCGTTCCCGCACTCGCGATGCTCCTCTTCCCACCGCCCCCTCTCGGCTCGTACAGCGCCGAGCTTGAGTCCGCGCGACAGGCCGTCGCGGGGATCGGCACCTTCCCCGGCCTGCCGGCGGGCGACCCGGTCGACCTGACCCTCGGCGAGTCCGCCTCCCGCGCCATGTACGACGGAAATCCCTGTTCCCCGCGAGGAAGGTGCGCACGGTCGACGTGTCGATCACTCCTGCGGGTTTGTAGCGCATCGCGGCCGAGGCAGGCTACTCCCGCCTCCCGGTCACCGGAGCCCCGCTGGGCTACCTCCACATCAAGGACACCTTGGACCTCCCCGACCGCGAGCGGCCCTTCCCGCGCACGGCCCTGCGCCCGGTCACCGGGTTCGACTCGACACCCCGCTGGATGACACCCTCACTGCTCTGCGCGCCGGCCGCAGCCACCTCGCGGCCGTCACCGGCGACCAGGGCACCGTATTGGAGCGGTGGTGTGACATCACCGAGGATGTGGAGGAAACGTCCCCTTGGGCTGCGGGACCGTTGATCGGTGAGGCCAGGGGCCCAGTCATCTACTTCGCGCTGCGGTGGGACAGGGCAGAAGAGGCGTCCGCCTATGCGGCAGCCCTCGCCGACTCGATGGGGCTGGTCTGCTTCGATTCCCAGCAGAGACAACTCAGGCACGCTCCGTCGAACCCGGGTATCAGCGCACCGGGATGATGTCGGGGGCGCCGAGCCGTACCGCGTCGGCGGTCTGGTCGTCCGGCTGCTGCTGGGCCTCGCGTTCGGCGGCCACCCGCTTCAGGTAGTGGTCGACCTCACGGTCCCGGTGCGCCTGGTCCCATCCCAGGTGAGGCGCCATCAGTTCCGCGACGGTCCGCGCCGCGTCCACACCACGGTCCCAGGACTCGATGGAGATCCGGGTCCGTCGGGCGAGCACGTCCTCCAGGTGGCGGGCGCCCTCATGGGTCACCGCGTACACGGCCTCGACCCGCAGGTAGTCGTCGGAACTCGGCAGCGGCTCGCCGAGCGAGGAGTCGGCCGCGACCATGGCGAGCAGCTCGTGCACCAGGGAGCCGTAGCGGTTCAACAGGTGCTCGATGCGGGCGACATGCAGCCCGGAGGACGCGGCGAGGTTGTGGCGGGAGTTCCACAGGGCCGGATAGCCGTCGGCGCCGAGCAGCGGGACGCGTTGCGTGACGCAGTCGGGCACCTTCTCGTCCAGGCCGCGGACCGCCTCGTCGACCGCGTCCTTGGCCATCACCCGATAGGTCGTGTACTTGCCGCCGGCCACCACCACGAGACCGGGTACCGGGTGGGCGACCAGGTGCTCCCGTGACAGCTTGCTGGTGTCCGCGGCCTCGCCGGACAGCAGGGGCCGCAGACCGGCGTAGACGCCCTCGACATCCTCCGGAACCAAAGGCGTGGCCAGGACGCTGTTGACGTGTTCCAGCAGGTAGGTGACGTCCTTGGAGCTGAGGGCGGGATGGGCCTTGTCGAGCGTCCAGTCGGTGTCGGTGGTCCCGATGATCCAGTGCCGTCCCCAGGGGATGACGAACAGCACGCTCTTCTCGGTGCGGAGGATGAGCCCGGTGCGGGAGTTGATCCGGTCACGGGGGACCAGCAGGTGTACGCCCTTGGAGGCGCGGACGTGGAACTGGCCGCGCGTACCGGCGAGGGACTGGGTGTCGTCGGTCCACACGCCGGTCGCGTTGATGACCTGCTTGGCCCGCACCTCCGTCTCGTCGCCGGTCTCCAGATCCGTGACGACGGCTCCCACCACCCGCTCGCCCTGCCGCAGGAAGCGGCTGACCCGGGTGCGGTTGGCGGCCAGCGCTCCGTAGGCGACGGCCGTGCGGGCGAGGAACATGGTGTGCCGGGCGTCGTCGACCTGGGCGTCCCAGTACTGGATCGCGCCGACCAGGGCGTCGGAGCGCAGCGCGGGCGCCTCGTGCAGGGCCCGGCGCTTGAGCAGGTGGCGGTGGCGGGGCAGACCGGTGGAGGTACCGGAGGCCGCCGCCATGGTGTCGTACAGCAGCACGCCGGCGCCCACGTACGGGCGCTCCCGGATCCGGTGCTGCAGCGGGTAGAGGAACGGCACCGGACGCACCAGATGAGGGGCCAGCACCTGAAGCAGGAGTCCGCGTTCCTTCAGGGCTTCGGCGACGAGCCGGAAGTCCAGCATCTCCAGGTAGCGCAGGCCGCCGTGGATGAGCTTGCTGGAGCGGCTGGACGTGCCCGAGGCCCAGTCCCGGGCTTCGACGAGACCGACTCTCAGGCCCCGGGTGGCGGCGTCCAGGGCCGCGCCGGCGCCGACCACGCCGCCCCCGACGACGAGGACGTCCAGCTCGCCCTCTCCCATCCGGACGAGGGCCTGCCCGCGCTCGCCGGGTGAGAGAGCCACCGGGTTCGCCATGGTCTCCTCCTCGTGCAGCGGGCGCGGGTGCGGGCGGCGCACACGGCTCGGGCGGCCCCGTTCGGCACTCCCCTCAGGGACCTATTCGACCTTGGCCCAGTCGAGCGTGCGCTCCACCGCCTTCTTCCAGCCCGCGTATCCTTCCTCGCGCTGTTCCTCGGACCACTGGGGTTCCCAGCGCTTGGACTCCTGCCAGTGGGTGCGCAGTTCGTCCGTGTCCTGCCAGAAACCGGTGGCCAGACCGGCGGCGTAGGCGGCGCCGAGCGCGGTGGTCTCCGCGACGACCGGGCGGCTGACCGGGACGCCGAGGACATCGGCCTGGATCTGCATGCACAGGTCGTTGGCCGTCACGCCGCCGTCGACCTTGAGCACGTCGAGGTGGACGCCGGAGTCCTGCTCCATGGCTTCCACCACGTCGCGGCTCTGGTAGCAGATGGCTTCCAGGGTGGCTCGCGCCAGGTGGCCGTTGTCGTTGTACCGGGCGAGGCCGACGATCGCGCCGCGGGCGTCGGAACGCCAGTACGGGGCGAACAGGCCGGAGAAGGCGGGGACGAAGTAGATCCCGCCGTTGTCCTCGACGGTACGCGCCAGGCGTTCGCTCTCGGCGGCATCGCTGATGATCTTCATCTGGTCGCGCAGCCACTGCACCGCGGAGCCCGTGACGGCGATGGAGCCTTCGAGTGCGTAGATCGCCGGGCTGTCGCCGAACTGGTATGCCACCGTGGTCAGGAGGCCGTTCTGGGACCGCACCAGGTCCGTGCCGGTGTTGAGCACCAGGAAGTTGCCGGTGCCGTACGTGTTCTTGGCTTCGCCGGGCGCGTAGCAGACCTGCCCGACGGTGGCCGCCTGCTGGTCGCCGAGCACACCGGTGATGGGGATGGCCGCCCGCAGCGGCCGGGACGTACGGGTCTGTCCGAACGCCTCCCGGTGCGAGGACGGGCTGATGGTCGGCAACATCGCCCGGGGAACGCCGAAGAAGCCCAGCAGCTCGTCGTCCCAGTCGAGGGTCTCCAGGTCCATCAGCATGGTGCGGCTGGCATTGGTCACGTCGGTGGCGTGGACGCCCCCGTCGGGGCCGCCGGTGAGGTTCCACAGCACCCAGGAGTCGGTGTTGCCGAAGAGGGCATGGCCCTGCTCAGCCGCCTCGCGGACACCGTCGACGTTCTCCAGGATCCACTGGATCTTGCCGCCGGAGAAGTACGTGGCCGGCGGCAGTCCTGCCTTGCGGCGGATGACGTCGCCCTGGCCCGAACGGTCCAGCGCTGCCGCGATGGAGTCGGTACGGGTGTCCTGCCAGACGATGGCGTTGTAGTACGGGCGGCCGTTGCGCGGGTCCCAGACGACGGTCGTCTCCCGCTGGTTGGTGATACCGATGGCCGCCAGGTCCTCCGGGGAGAGGTTTCCGTGCCGGAGCGCGGTCTGGATCACCGAGTTGGTGCGCTCCCAGATCTCCACCGGGTCGTGTTCCACCCACCCCGAGCGCGGAAGGATCTGTGAGTGCTCCAGCTGGTGCCTCGCCACCTCGTTGCCGGCATGGTCGAAGATCATGAAACGGGTGCTGGTGGTCCCCTGGTCCACCGCGCCGACGAAGTCCGCCATGGGATGCCGCCTCTCCTTGGGCTCTCCCGGGGCAGCCGGAGCCCGGCCGCCCCGGGAGACGGTCAGCTCTCGTCCGGGGCCGGCACCCGTCCCGGGGGCTCCGGCTCAGCGGTCGGCAGGAACCGGCCGATGAAGAACTTGTACAGGCCCGCTCCCAGCAGGCCTCCGATCACCGGACCGACGATCGGCACCCAGAAGTAGAAGTTCCCGTACTGATCTCGCCACGCTCCGCCGTACCCGGTGAGGAAGCTGGCCAGCCGGGGACCGAAGTCGCGTGCCGGGTTGATCGCGTAACCCGCGTTGGTACCCCAGGCCATACCGATGGCCACGACGATCAGACCGACGATGAACGGTGCCAGGTTGGCGCCGGGGGGCGTGTTGAGCAGGTCCGTGACCGCCAGGATCAGCAGCAGCAGGATCGCGGTGCCGATGACCTGGTCGCGGAATGCGCCCCATTCGTGGACCGGCAGGTTCGGATTGCCGTTCGCCGGCAACGTGGAGAAGACGCCCTGCGTCTTGATCGTGTGGGTGGGATCCGCTTTCGCCAGCGCCTCGGTGTAGTTCCACCGGACGATCAGAGCTGCCACGAAGGCGCCGGCTGTCTGGGCCAGCGCGTAGGGAGCCACCTTGCTCCACGGGAAGCCCTTGAACGCCGCCAGCGAGAGGGTCACCGCGGGATTGAGGTGCGCACCGCTCAGCCTCGCCGCGACGTAGACACCCAGGGTGACGCCCAGGCCCCAGGCCCAGGCGATGCTGTCGTGGTTTCCCAGGCCGCCCGGCGGATTCGTGAGGCCCCCGCCGGCGACTACCTGAGCCACCACGCCACAACCGAAGAGGATGAGGATCATCGTGCCGGCGAATTCCGCTGAAAGTTCGCCGATCAGCCCTGATCTCTTGAGTCGCTCAGCCATGGTGCCCGCTTCCCGCCGGCCCAAGGGTCGGCCGTCGACTGCCCCGAGTCCTCGAAGAATCATTTTAGGACCGGTGAGCGTCGGAGGCGCGCCGGGCGATACGGCCCGCTGCCCGGTCGTCCGGGTCAGGCGGGCACGGCGCTCGGCCGGAGCAGGAGCAGGGCGACGTCGTCGATGCGGTCGTCGACGGCGCGGACGGGTGCCGTGAGGGTCTGCGCCAGGGCCGGAAGACTCAGCGGGCTGTTTCCCATGTCGTGTGCGAGCCGTGTGATGCCGGCGTCCAGCGGGTGGTCGGGGGTTTCGATCAGGCCGTCGGTGAACAGCGCCAGCACCGCTCCGGCCGGCAGCGGGAGGGTGCGGGTCGGGTAGGTGGCGGCCGGGTCGATGCCGAGCAGGACCCCGGGCTCGACCTGAACGACGCTCGTCACCCCGTCGGGGCGGCGCAGCAGGGGCGGCAGGTGGCCGGCGGAGGCGATGCGGACGCTGCGGGCGGCGAGGTCGATCCGGGCGTACAGGCAGCTGGTGAACAACCCGGGATCCAGGTCGATGAGCAGCCGGTTGGTGCGGGCGAGGACTTCGTCGGGGGCGGCGCCGGCCGTGGCGTGGGCGTGGATCGCCGTGCGGACCTGGCCCATCAGGGCGGCGGCGGCCACGTTGTGGCCCTGGACGTCGCCGATGACCGCCGCGACGGTGGTGTCGTCGAGACGTATGAGGTCGTAGAAGTCGCCGCCGATGTCCATGCCGTGCGTGGCGGGCAGGTAGCGGGCTGCCACCTCCAGACCCGGCACGACCGGCAGTGTGTGGGGCAGAAGGCCGGTCTGCAGGCTCTGGGCGAGCGCGTGCTCCGTGTCGTAGAGGCGGGCGCGGTCCAGGGCCTGGGCCATCAGCCCGGCCAGCGAGGTCATCGCGGCGCGTTCCTCGGGTGCGAAAGGATGTGGCCGCTGGAACGCCAGGACGCAGGTCCCGACCGGCCTGCCGGACGCGATCAGCGGCAGGAACGCCCAGGCCGCCATCCCGTCGGTGCGGTCGCCGCGGGCAGGAAAGACCCGCTCCAGCTCCTCCCGGGACGAGAAGAAGCCGGCGGTCCCTTCCGTCAGCGCGCGGACACCGGGGGTCGGCGAGGTCAGAGGGGTGCCGTCGAACAGGTCCATCGTTTCGGGCGGGTAGCCGTGGTAGCCCACGATGCGCAGCCGGCCGCCCTCGGTGACGAGCATGGCCAGGGCCTGAGCGCCGAACGCGGGCAGCACCGTGTCGGCCACCAGCCGCACCACGTCATCGGCGCCCGCTGCCTCGCTCAGGGCGCCGGCCAGGTGCATCAGGTGGTACAGCGCCCCGACCCGGACCGGCGCGACCTGGGGCGGAGCGGGCTGTGCCGGCCCGGCCGCCTCGCCGTCCACCGTGCCGGGGGCGTGCGTGATGCGCACGCTGATGCCGGTTCCGTCGGGGAACAGCTCGAAGCACAGCACCACCCCGTCGGGCCGCCGGGCGGTGAAGGAGGTGGGACGCCGGCTGATCAGAGCGGCACGGTAGCGGTCCTCGTAGACCGGATCGTTGAGCCACGGCAGCACCTCCCACGGCGGGGCGCCCAGCAGCCGTCGCTCACTGGCGCCCACCAGGCCGGCCGCGGCGCCGGTGATGAACGTGACCCGCCCGTCCAGGTCGAGCGCCACGCCTGGCTCGGGAAGCCGCTCGGCATACCTGGCCGCGGCATCGTCCGGCGCCTTCCCGTCGTCGGCGGCCGGGTCGGCCAGCGTGCGCGCCGCGGAGCGTGGTGCCAGTGGCTGCCCTGTCTGCTCCGCCGCGGCCAGGACGTGGCCGAGGAACGCGCACACGGACGCGATACCGGCCCGGACCGCGGGCACCAGGTCGTGCCGGGGCCCGGGCCACAGCAGCAACAGCGCGCCCACGACCCTCTCGCGGTGCAGGATCGGGGCGCCGGCGAGGGCGAAGTGGTAGGGCAGCACGAGCGCCGCCCGTGGATAGCGGCGTGCCAGCTCCTCGTGCGAGGCGACCCATACCAGGTCACGGGAGCGTATGGCGTCGGTGACGGGAACCGGGTAGGCGAGGGAGATCCGGTGCCACGGCTCGGCGAAATGTGCCGGTACCCCGGTCATGACCTCCAGCGTGAGGACGTCCTCGCCGGGCGGGAGCACGTACACGCCGGCCGCGTGCGCCCCCAGGTCCCGCACCGCCTCCACCAGGAGGTGGTCCAGCAGGCGCCGCCCCAGGTCCGGGCCCTCAGTCAACCGCTCGCTCCCTCATCCCGGGGCGGGCACTTCCGCCCAGATGATCTTGCCGTCCGCCGTGGGGCGGGTGCCCCAGCGCGCGGCGAACTGCGCCACCAGGAAGAGACCGCGGCCGCCTTCCTCGCCGAGTGTGGCCCTGCGCAGGTGGGGGGCGGTGCTGCTGCCGTCCGAGACAGCACAGACAAGGCGGTTCTCGGTCCGGATCAGCCGCAGGGAGACGGGGCCGCGCGCATGCCGGATCGCGTTGGTGACCAGTTCGCTGACGATCAGTTCCACGGCGAAGGACAGATCCTCGAGCCGCCACTGGGCGAGGCGCTCACCGGTGAGGGACCGGGCCCGCCCGGCCGACTCCGGGTCGAAGGCCAGCTCCCAGGAGGCGATGTGGTCGGCAGGCAGCGGGCGGGGGCGGGCGACGAGGAAGGCGACGTCGTCCGGCGGGTGGTCGGGCAGCAGGATGCGTTCCATGGTGCCGGCGATCTCCTCCAAGGGGCGATCCGGATGGGCGAGCGCGAAGCACAGCCGCGCCATGCCGATGTCCGTGTCCGACTCGGAGGCCATGATCAGACCGTCGGTGTAGAGGGCCAGGACGCAGTCGTCCGGGATGTCCATCTCCACCGATTCGAACGGCATGCCGCCCACACCGAGCGGCGGGCTGACCGGGATGTCGCAGAACTCCACCGGCCTGTCCCGGTGTGCGAGGGCGGGGAGCGGATGGCCCGCGCTGGCGAAAGTCGCACGGCGCGTCACGGCATCGTAGACGCCGTACAGGCAGGTGGCGCCGACCACACCCTCCGCGCTGAAGGGGTGTGCCGTCTCGGCCTCTTCTGCCAGACGCTGGACGAGGTCGTCGAGGTGGGCCAGCAGTTCCTCGGGAGGCAGGTCCAGGTCGGCCAGTGTGTGCACGGCTGTGCGCAGCCGGCCCATCGTCGCCGCGGCGCGCAGACCGTGGCCGATCACGTCGCCGACCACCAGCCCGACCCGGCCGCACGCCAGGGGCAGGACGTCGAACCAGTCACCGCCCACTCCGGCCTCCGTGTCGGCCGGCAGATAACGGTAGGCGGCCTCCACAGCGGCGTGGGCGGGCAGCTCGTGCGGCAGCAGGCTGCGCTGCAGCATGAGTGCGGAGTGGTGCTCCCTGGCGAACCGGCGGGCGTTGTCGACGCACACAGCGGCCCGGGCTGCGACCTCCTCAGCGAGCAGCAGGTCGTCCGGGGTGAAGGGCTCAGGGTTGCGCCACCGCATCAACGTCGCCACCCCCATGGTCACGCCCCGCGCGCGCAGCGGGACCACCATGTGGGAGTGGATGCCCAGCTCCCGCATGCGGGTGCTGCGCACGGCGTCTTCCACCAGCCAGGAACTGGAATAGGACAGTACGGCGTCCATTACGGGCTTCTCGCTGCCCAGACAGCGCCATTGCGGTGACCCCTGCGCATATCCGACCGTGGCGCCGGGCGGGACGACGGCTTCGGGCAGGTCCTCGCGGACGGACCGGTGGAACGCCCGGCGTACGTCACCTGTGCGGCCGACGGAGCGGACGTCGGGTTCCCTGCCGTCCAGCACGGCCCCGAGCAGGTCCACGGCGATGAAGTCGGCCAGCTCGGGCACCAGGACCTCGGCGAATTCCTGCACCGTGCGGTCGAGGTCCAGGGTGCTGCCGATCAGGCCGGCGGCCTCGCTCAGAAGCGCCAGCCTGTGCCGCGCCCGGTACTGGTCCGTGACGTCGACGGCCTCCTCGCACACGCCCAGAGTCCGGCCGTTCGCATCCTGCAGCCGGTAGTAGGACAGCGACCACACGTGTTCACGGCTCGGATCCGCGAGGGTACGCCCCTGGTACCGGAGGTCGACGACGGTCTGCCCGGTGGTGAGCACCTCCCTCATCAGCTCCGTCACCGTGGGCGGGTGTTCGGCGGAGAGCACCCGGCTGCCGGGGTACAGCTCGCCTTCACTGCGTCCCAGATACTGCGTGAAGTCTCCCGGCAGCTCCTCCCGCGCCGCGGCGTTGGCCCAGGCCACCCGCAGATCGGGTCCGTAGATGGTCAGCGCCACCGCGGATTCCGCGGCCAGGCCCTGGAGCATGGCCTGGCGGAGCTGCCACTGCGCCTCGTCCTCGGCGTCCGCGAGCAGCAGGAGGAAGGCTGTGCCCGCCGCCTCGGCCGGCAGCTCGTACAGCGATGTCGCCGTGCGCAGGTGGTGTCCGGCCCGGTGCCGCAGAACGGCGTGACCGGGCTCTCTGCCGTCCGCGTGCACGCGGAGCCAGTCCTCGCGCGTCCCTTCCGGACCGGCCGACAGCGCGCCGATCGGCCGGCCGAGCATGTCCTTCGCGTCGTAGCCGAGCAGCCGTTCAGCCTGCGCGCTCCAGCCGGTCACACATTTCCCGGTGTCGAGCGTGACCACGGCGGCCCGTGTGACGCTCAGCGGGTCGCCCCGATCCTCCGCCCCAGGGGTGGCTGCCGATGTGGTCACTGCACGTCCGTCCTCGCTGTCACTGCGGCCCCCGGCGTGCAACCGCGTGCTTCCTTCAAGGATCGGCTCGCGCGAGCGGAGGCACAACGCCTGCGATCGGGCCGCTCGACGGGGGCAGGGCGGCGTGCCACATCCGGCCGCCCGGATCACGTGTTACGGCGACGTCGGCGGGTGCGGCGAGCGGAGCACGAGCAGGGTGATCTCGCTGGGGGCGAAGACGCGGAACGGCGGGCCCCAGAAGCCGGTGCCGCGGCTGGTGTAGAGCAGGGTGCGGGAGCCGTGGCGGCTGAGACCGGCGACGGCGGGCTGGTCGAGGCGGACCAGGTGGTGGAAGGGCCAGATCTGGCCGCCATGGGTGTGGCCGGAGAGCTGGAGGTCCACGCCGGCGGCGGCCGCCCGGTCGACGAACTTGGGCTGGTGCGCCAGCAGCAGGACGGGCAGGCCGGGGTCGGCGCCGTCCAGGGCTCCGGCGAGGTGGGCGCGGTGGCCGGCCAGGCCGGAGGACTCGGCGGTGACGTCGTCCACGCCGGCGACCACGAGGGTGTCGCCGCCGCGTTCGAGCAGCACATGGCGGTTGCGCAGCGGCTCCCAGCCCAGCTCGTCCATCAGGTCGACCCAGCCCTGGGCCTCGCTGTAGTACTCGTGGTTGCCGGTGACGTAGACCCGGGCCCGGGTGGCCCGCACGGTACCGAGTGGGGTGGCCTGGGCGCGCCGGCGTTCGGCCGTGCCGTCCGCGATGTCGCCGGTGTGGCAGACCAGGTCGGCCTCCAGGCCGTTGACCGTCTCGCACACCCGTTCCGACCAGCGGGCGCGGTCGAGGGGGCCGTAGTGGGTGTCGGTGACGAGGACGACGCGGAGGCCGTCCAGCCCGGCACCCAGGCGGGGGAGGTGCACGTCGACGCGCCGCACGCGGGGCACGCGGCGGGCCTCGGCGTACCCCCAGCCGAGCAGCGCGGCGGCGACGCCGAGGACGGCCCACGTGACGATCCGGGCGCGGTCCTGGCTCTCGCCGACGCCGGTCACGGTCAGGGCGAGCCGCAAGAGGACGCCGAGGAGGACGGACCAGGTGAACAGCACCCAGCTGGTGCCCAGCAGGGGGTCACCGACGATCGCCGCCCGGTCCTGCTGGCGCCGGCCGTGGCCGCGCACCATCGCGAGCGGCATCGATATCAGGCCGAGGACGAACACGGCGGTGCCGGCCAGTGTGACGGGCAGCGGCCAGTGCTGGCCGGTGTACAGCAGCACCCAGCAGGGCACGGCCCACAGCAGGACGGGGGCGATCAGCGGGATGTAGCGCATCAGGCGGTGCAGCGGGCTCTGCCGCGGCGCTCGCGCTTCGCTCTCGGCGGGCCGGGTGTTGCTGGTGTCGGTCACGCTTCCCCTCCCTGACCGGGCTGCCGTCTCGCGCAATTCTGGCATCCGGGGGGCGTGTGTGTGCCCGTGGGAGCTGTGCTCGTCCCTCTCGTCGCGCGGACGCCGACGTCCGGAGGGACGTTCCTGGCTGTCGGCGGGCCGTGGCGGCCAGTCCTCCGCTCGGCGGGTGCGCGCGCTTTGCGTCCCTACGATGAACGTCGCGTGACCCCCGCGCGCTGGAAGGGAGGCAGGGTGTGACGGATCGGCGGCGGGCCCGCAGGCGTGGGCAGGGCGAGCTGGAGGTGCAGGTCCTGTCGGCGCTGCGCGAGGCGGACGGGCCGGTGACGGCGGGCCGGGTGCAGGAGCGGCTCGGCGGGGACCTCGCCTATACGACGGTGATCACCATCCTGACCCGGCTGCTGGCCAAGGGGGCGGTCACCCGGGAACGGGTGGGCCGGTCCTTCGTCTGGACCGCGGCCTCGGACGAGGCGGGGCTGGCCGCACGGAAGATGCGCAAGGTGCTCGACGCGGAGCGCGACCGCGGGGCGGTGCTGGCCAGCTTCGTCTCCTGCCTGGACCCGGAAGACGAGCGGCTGCTGCGCGATCTGCTGGAGCAGGGCGGGGCCGGGGGAGACGACTGAGGCCACATGGGGGTGTTCGTCTTTCTGCCGCTGGTGCTGCCGTTGACCGCCTGGCCGGTCGCGCGGCTGGCCGAGCAGCATCTGCATCCGCGGACGGCGACCCGGTTGCTGACCGGCGTGTCGGGCGTGATGGCGCTCTGCAGCACGGTCTGCCTGGGCCTGGTGATGGTGGTCGGCACCGCCCAACTGCCGGGCAATCCGCTGCCCGACGGCTGGTCGGACCGCGAGGTGCGGGAGGCCGTTCCGTACGACGAGGTGGTCGGCAAGGCGGCGATTCCCGCACTCGTGGCGGTCGTTGTGCTGTGCGCACGGGTGCTGTGGCGGCACGGGAAGGTGCGGAGGCAGGTGCACCGGGCGCTGGCCGGGTTGCCCGGCGCATCGGAGGTCGCGGTGCTACCCGACGACACGCCGTACGCGTTCGCCGCGCCCGGCGGGGAGCGGGGCGGCCGGGTCGTGGTGACCACCGGACTGCTCGGCCGGCTCGCGTCCGGGGAGCGGCGCGCGCTCTTCGCGCACGAGCGTGCCCACCTGGCGGCCCGTCACCACCGCTTCGTGCTGGTGGCGCAGCTGGCGGCAGCCGCCAACCCCTTCCTGCTGCCGCTGCGTACGGCGGTGTCGTACACCACCGAGCGGTGGGCGGACGAGGAGGCCGCCCGCGCGGTCGGTGACCGCCGGACGGTGGCCCGCGCGATCGGCAGGGCGGCGCTGGCCGCACACGCCGTCCCGTGGCCGACGCCGGCCGGCCTCGCCGCGCCCGGGCCGGTGCCGCGCCGGGTGGCGGCCCTGCTCGGCCCGGCGCCCGCCGTCCGCGGCCGGCCTTCGCTCTTCACCGCCGTCGGGCTGGCGGCCTGGACGGCGGCCGCCGGTACGGCCGTATCGGCGATGTCTTCCGCGAACTGCACGGTCACGATGGTGGTGATCCTGCACGCGGCGACTCCGCTCTGACCGGGAGCGGGCGGTCGGCAGGCCGCCCGCAGGGCTCCGCTCAGAGATCGAACTCGTGCGGCGGCAGGTCGAGCGTGAAGCACGCCTCGCGGACCACGGCCTGCTCGTCCTTGTCGAAGTCGCCGTCGGCGCCGCCGATGACGATGCCGATCTGGATGACGGCACGGGCCTCGGCCGGCTTCTTCTTCGCCTTGGCGACCTCCTGGAGCACGCTCACCTTGCCGAAGGCGAAATCGGCGGTCAGCTTGTTCAGGTTCTCCTCGAAACGGCGGCGCAGGTCCTCGGCGTCGAAGTTCTGCAGCACCTCGTTGGTGGCGATGAGCTGCGCCACCCGCTGCCGCTCGGACGGGTCGACGGTGCCGTCCGCCGCCGCCACCAGGGCGCACATGGCCATGCTGGCGTCGCGGAAGGCACCGCTCTTGAGGTCGTTCTTCTTCGCCACGAGCTGGGTCTGCATCTGCGACGCGGACTCCTTGACGCGGTCCCACAGGGCCATGAGCACTCCATACGGTCGATCGAAGGCCCGGCCCGCCCCGGCGGCAGGCCGTCGGCCGGTTGTCTCTACAGCACCGTAGAAACTCGTGGGGAGGCGGGAAAGTTCCGGGTGTTCCGCGGATGTTCACCGGCCCGCGGCCCGTGCCGCGGCGCCGAACCGCCTCGGCCCACCGGTGGATTGGCCGATGGCAGAGCGCCGCCGCCGCTCGACACTGCGGTCTCAGCCCATTGGGACCCCGCACTCACGGAGGCAACCCGTGCGTCTGCTTGCCCGGTCATCCCGGCGGTCCGTCACCGCCACCGCCCTGGGCGCGCTGCTCTGCGGCGCCGCCCTCGGCCCCCTGCCGGCCACCCCCGCGTCGGCCACCCCGGCCGCCAGGGCCACTCCGGCCCAGGCCGTGCCCGCCCCGGCCACTCCGGTCGCGGCCTCCGCCGCCACCGCCGCGAGCCCCACCGTCACCGTCCCTCCCGCCGGCAGCCACGGTTTCCCGTTCCTCGCCGCCGCGGAGGACCTCGGCTCCTTCGGCTACACCGAGAGCGAGTTCTTCCTCTCGGGCACCGCCACCTCGTACGCCAAGTACGGCCTGTGGACATCGGACGGACGGTGGACCGTCCGCGCGTCCGGCACCGCCCCCTACAAGACCCGCCTGCTGGTGCGCCGCCCCGCCGACCCGGCGAAGTTCAACGGCACGGTGGTCGTGGAGTGGCTCAACGTCAGCGGCCAGATCGACCTCTCCCCGGACTACTGGTTCGAACGGGACGAGCTGCTGCGCCAGGGCTACGCCTGGGTCGGCGTCTCGGCGCAGGCCGTCGGCGTCAACGGCGGGCTCGGCGAGATCAAGGGCCTGAAAGGCTGGGACCCGGCGCGCTACGGCAGCCTGGTCCACCCCGGTGACGCCTTCGCCTACGACATCTTCTCCCAGGTCGGCCAGGCGCTGCGCGCCCCGAACGGACCCGACCCGCTCGGCGGGCTCCCGGTGCGGACGCTGCTGGCCGACGGCGAGTCGCAGTCGGCGGGCTTCATGACGACGTACGTCAACGCCGTCCAGCCGGTGAGCAAGGTCTACGACGGCTTCATGGTGCACAGCAACAGCGCGGTCGCCGCCCCGGTCAGCGGCGTCCTCGCCGACACCCTGCTGATGCCGAACCCGTCCCGGATCAGGACCGACCTGCCCGTGCCGACGTTCGTCGTGCTCACCGAGACCGATGTGCCGGGCGCCGCGATCGCACGACAGCCCGACACGGACAGCGTCGTCCACTGGGAGCTGGCCGGTACCGCGCACGGCGACCAGTGGGCCTTCGACGCCGGTGAGGCGACGGTGCGGAAGTCGGCGGGCCCGGCCGCGCCCTCGGCCGACTGCGCCGCCGGTTCGGCCCCCTTCAACGACGGGCCAGGCCACTGGGCGATGAACGCGGCACTGCGCCACCTGGCCGGCTGGGCCCGGGGCGGGCCCCGGCCGCCGAGCGGCCAGCCGCTGGGCACCGTCCTGCGCGACCCGGCCACCGGCCTGGCCACCGGGGGTGTCCGGCTGCCCGACGTCACGGTGCCCACCCGCACGCTCAGCGGCGCGCGCGACACCACCGGCAGCGGGGTCTTCTGCGGCCTGTACGGCGCCCGTGACCCGTGGAACGGCGACGCCGACGCCTGGGACCGGCACGACGACGGCGACCCGTCCGACCCGTCGTTCCCGCCCACCGCGGAACCGGTCCTCAACCGGCTCTACCCGACCCACGCCGACTACGTGGGCAAGGTGCGCGCGGCCGCGCAGCGGTCCGTCGACGCCGGGTACCTGCTGCCGGAGGACGCCACGGCGATCGTCGCAGCCGCGCAGACCTCGGACATCGGAGGCTGATCCCGGACCTCGTCGTGGTGCGGCGTCGGTCACGCATCTGATCACACAAGCGTTTCGTGGGCAGACGCTAGTGATCGTGACGTTCCGTCAAACCAGGGGAGGGGGCCATCTCGTGACCATGCCCGCACGCCGCATACGACCGGATACCGGTCGCCGGTCGTTCGATCTCCGGGCGACCGCCTGGTTCTTCGTGCTGCTCGCGCTCGTCCTGTGTGTCCTCGGCTTCGTCGTCCGCACGGTGGCCGAGACCGCCGAGCGGCGTCCCGCCTGGGTGGTCGTCCTGTGCGTGACGGGCCTGGCCGCGGTCCTCGCCCTGCGGCGACGGCGGCACCGCCTCTCCGCCCGGACCGCCCGGCGGGCCGCCGAGGCACTGGAGGAGGGCGCGCTCACGGCGCTCGAGGAGTGGGAGACACCCGTGACGGACGCCCCGCCCGTCCTGCAGGCACCGGCTGCCGCGGCCGGCCCGGGCCTCGTCGCGTACGACTACGCCGCGCTGGACGCCGACGAGTTCGAGCAGGCAGTCGCCGAGCTGTGCGCGCGGGACGGCTGCACCGGGGTCGAGGTCGTCGGCGGCGCCGGCGACCTGGGCGCCGATGTGCTGGCCGTCGCACCGGACGGGCGGCGCGTGGTCATCCAGTGCAAGCGGTACGAGGACGGGCACCGGGTCGGATCGCAGGACCTGCAGCGCTTCGGCGGCACCTGCTACACCGTGCACGAGGCCGACGTGGCGGCCCTCGTCACCACCAGCGACTTCACCGCCCCGGCAATCGAGTACGCCGAGCACTGCGGCATCCTGTGCGTCGACGGGGCGGCCCTGCGAGCCTGGCAGGAGGGCACCGGCCCGGCGCCCTGGACGTACGCCGGCGACGTCGGCGGGGGATGCTGACCCGGCACGGCACGGATGACGCCCGCCGGTTTCGCTTGCAGTGTCTTGCGTACGGAACCCTCCGGAGGCCCGCAGCACGCCGTAACCCGCTTGCGCTTCTTGCGCTAGCCTTGCGTGCATGACGCGACGACTTGCCCAGGTTGCCAAGAAGGTGGGGGTCAGCGAGGCGACGGTCAGCCGGGTCCTCAACGGCAAGCCGGGTGTCTCGGAGGCGACCCGTCAGTCCGTGCTGACGGCGCTGGACGTGCTGGGCTACGAGCGGCCCACGCAGCTGCGCGGCGAGCGCGCGCGTCTGGTCGGTCTCGTGCTCCCGGAGCTGCAGAACCCGATCTTCCCCGCGTTCGCGGAGGTGATCGGCGGTGCGCTGGCGCAGCAGGGCCTGACGCCCGTGCTGTGCACGCAGACGCAGGGCGGTGTCTCCGAGGCCGACTACGTGGACCTCCTGCTCCAGCAGCAGGTGTCCGGCGTGGTGTTCGCCGGCGGACTGTTCGCGCAGGCCGACGCGCCGCACGAGCACTACCGGCAGCTGGCCGAGCGGAACATCCCGGTCGTGCTGATCAACGCCTCCATCGAGGGCCTGGACTTCCCCTGCGTCTCCTGCGACGACGCCGTCGCCGTCGAGCAGGCCTGGCGCCACCTCGCCTCACTGGGCCACGAGCGGATCGGCCTCGTCCTCGGTCCCGGCGACCACGTGCCGTCCAACCGGAAGCTGGCCGCCGCCCGCGCGGTGGCGGACGCGGCCGGGACCGCGCTGCGGGACGACTTCGTCGTACGGTCGATCTTCTCGCTGGAGGGCGGGCAGGCGGCCGCCGCCCGGCTGCTCGACCGGGGCGTCACCGGGATCGTGTGCGCCAGTGACCCGCTGGCCCTCGGCGCGATCAGGGCCGTACGGCGGCGGGGTCTGTCCGTGCCGCGGGACGTGTCGGTCGTCGGCTACGACGACTCCGCCTTCATGAGCTGCACCGAACCGCCGCTGTCCACCGTCCGCCAGCCCATCGAGGCGATGGGGCGTGCCGCGGTCGAGCTGCTGTGCGCCCAGATCCAGGGCACCCAGGCGCACCCCGGGGAGCTGCTGTTCGAGCCCGAACTGGTCGTCAGGGCCTCCACCGCGCAGGCCCCCGCGAGCTGATCCCCCTCGCTCTGCGCGCCGGCGCCCCGCCTTCCCGGGGGCCGGCGCTTTCGTCTGTCCTCGGCCGTCGGGCGTAACGCTCTCTGCTGTCACGGCCGTTGACAAAGCCGTCACCGGAGAGAAACCTGTCACTCCGGCGATGCAAAAACTCGATGACTCAGCTCAATTAGTGGCCAATTGTCGGTGTTCCGCCGCATCGCAGCTCCTCTCATCGGAGTCACGCCGCGCCGATGAGTGTCCGGATCATGGAGAGGCCCATGACGAGACGAAACCATCCCACCTGGCGGCACACGATCGGCAGACCGGCGACCGCCAGTGGCACCCTGGCCGGTTACCCGGCCGCCCAGGTCACCGACGGAAGCCGGCAGATGTACTGGGCGGGCCCGCCCGGGGCGTTCCTCGGGTGCCCTTTTCGGGGCAGACGCTCGTCGTCGGCAACGCACCCGGTGTCACGATCCGCGACACCGAGATCCATGACTCGACCTACGACGGCATCCAAGTGACCGAACCCGGCTCGCGGTTCGTCATCGACCACGGCTGACGCCGGCAGCCCGGTACGGCGGTCCGCACCGGGCGGACCGCCGCCTCGGCATGCCCGCTGACCAGCAGGAACGCCGGGACAACTGATGCCCCGCGATCCGTAGACGTCCGGGCGATCCTCTGCAACTCTCTGAGCCGCACGCGCAAAAAAACGACACCTCAGAGATCGGGGATCGATGAGCATCCGCAGATGGAGATCGCGGGGCCTGAGCGCCGTGATCGTGACCAGTCTTCTGGCGCTGGGCGGCCCGGCGCTGACAGCCCGGGCGGCCGGCGGACCGAACATCGCGCTCGGGGACGCCGCCTCGGCGAGCAGCGCGCACAGCGGCTACGGCGCACCGAACATCACCGACGGCAATCAGGGCACCTACTGGGAGAGCGCCGGCTCGGCCTTCCCGCAGTGGGTGCAGGCCGACCTCGGCACCACCGAGCGCGTCGACGAGGTCGTGCTGAAGCTGCCCGCGGGCTGGGAGAGCCGCACCCAGACCCTCTCCGTGCAGGGCAGCGCCGACGGCACCAGCTTCAACACGCTGAAAACCTCCGCGTCGTACACCTTCAGCCCGGCCTCCGCCAACACCGTGACGGTGGCCTTCCCCGCCACGCAGACCCGTTTCGTGCGCATCGCCGTCACCGCCAACACCGGCTGGCAGGCCGCGCAGCTATCGGAGCTGGAGGTGCACGCCGCCGACGGGTCGTCGGCCAACCTCGCCGCCGGACGCACCCTGACCGCCAGCAGCACCACCCAGGTGTACGCCGCCGGGAACGCAGGCGACGGCAACCGGGCCACGTACTGGGAGAGCGCCAACAACGCCTTCCCGCAGTGGCTCCAGGCCGACCTCGGCTCCTCCCTGCGTGTCGACCGGGTCGTGCTGCGGCTGCCCGACGGCTGGGAGTCCCGCAGCCAGACGCTGAAGATCCAGGGCAGCGCCAACGGCACCGACTTCACCGACCTGACCGCCTCCCGCGCCTACGCCTTCGACGCGGCGAGCGGGAACTCCGCGAGCGTCACCTTCGACGCCGCCACCACCCGCTATGTGCGCGTCCTGGTCACCGCCAACACCGTCCAGCCCGCCGCCCAGATCTCCGAGCTGGAGATCTACGGCCCCACGACCGGTGACACCCAGCCGCCCAGCGCGCCCGCCGGGCTGGCGCTCACCGAGCCCGCCACCGGGCAGATCCGGCTGACCTGGAACGCCGCGACCGACAACGTCGGCGTCACCGGCTACGACATCTACGCCAACGGCACCCTGCTGAGCAGCGTCGCCGGGAACGTCACCACGTACACCGACACCCGCCCGGCGGCCGAGACCGTGTCGTACTACGTGCGGGCCCGGGACGCGGCCGGCAACCAGTCCGGCAACAGCAACACCGTCACCCGCACCGGCGACCGCGGCGACACCCAGGCCCCGACCGCCCCGGCGAACCTCGCGTACACCGAGCCCGGCGACGGCAAGATCAAGCTGACCTGGACCGCCTCCTCGGACAACGTCGGCGTCACCGCCTACGACGTGTACGCCAACAACACGCTGCGCGGCAGCGTCGCCGGTGACGTCACCACGTACACCGACACCCAGCCCGCGACGAGCACGGTGACGTACGCCGTGCGGGCCAGGGACGCCGTCGGCAACCAGTCCGCGCCGAGCAACAGCGTCACCCGCAACGGCAGTGGCGGCCCCGGCTCCGATCTCGCCGTCGGCAAGCCGATCAGCGCCTCTTCGGTGGTGTACACCTACGCCGCCGAGAACGCCAACGACAACAACGTGAGCACGTACTGGGAGGGCGCGGGCGGCAGTTACCCGAACACCCTCACCGTGAAGCTCGGCGCCAACGCCGACGTGGACCGGCTGGTGCTGCGGCTCAACCCCGACGCCGCCTGGTCGAAGCGGACGCAGACCATAGAGGTGCTGGGCCGGGAGCAGAGCGCCTCCGGCTTCACCTCGCTCGTCGCGGCGAAGAGCTACACCTTCGACCCGGCCGCCGGCAACAGCGTCACCGTGCCCGCCTCCGCCCGGGTGGCCGACGTGCAGCTGAGGTTCACGGCCAACTCCGGCGCCCCGGCCGGGCAGCTGGCCGAGTTCCAGGTGATCGGGGTGCCGGCGCCCAACCCGGACCTGGAGGTGACCGGGCTGACCGTGTCGCCCGCCGCGCCGGTGGAGTCGGACACCATCAGTGTCTCGGCGACCGTGCGCAACAGCGGCCCGGCCGAGGCCCCGGCGAGCGCCCTGGCCGTCCGGCTGGGCGGCACCAAGGTCGCCACCGCGCAGGTCGGCCGGCTCGCGGCCGGCGCGCAGACCACCGTCACCGCCTCGCTCGGGCAGCGGGACGCGGGCACCTACCAGCTCAGCGCCGTCGCCGACGAGGGCAACGCGGTGATCGAGCAGAACGAGTCCAACAACACTTACACCAGCTCCACTTCGCTGGTGGTCAAGCCCGTCGAGAGCGCCGACCTGGTCGCCTCCTCGGTGACCACTGCGCCGTCCAGCCCGGCCGCCGGTGACGCCGTCACCTTCAAGGTCGCGCTGAGGAACCAGGGCAACAAGGCCACCACGAGCGGCAGCCACGGCGTCACGCTGACCGTGACGGACGCCCAGGGGGCCACCGTCAAGACCCTGACCGGCGCGTACACCGGCACGCTTGCCGCCGGTGCCTCCGCCGGCGTGGACCTCGGCGCCTGGACCGCCGCCAACGGGTCGTACACCGTCAAGACCGTCATCGCCGACGACGGCAACGAACTGCCCGTCAAGCGCGCCAACAACACCGCCACCCAGCCGCTGTTCGTCGGACGCGGCGCCCACATGCCGTACGACATGTACGAGGCGGAGGACGGCACGGTCGGCGGCGGTGCCACCGTCGTCGGGCCGAACCGCACGATCGGCGACGTCGCGGGAGAGGCGTCCGGCCGCCGGGCCGTGACCCTGGACGCGACGGGGGAGTACGTCGAGTTCACCACCCGCGCCGCGACCAACACCCTGGTCACCCGCTTCTCCATCCCGGACGCCGCGGGCGGCGGCGGCACCGACGCCACGATCGACGTCTACGTCGACGGCGTCCTCAAGAAGGCTCTGCCGCTCACCTCGAAGTACGCCTGGCTGTACGGCGCGGAGGCCTCACCCGGGAACTCCCCGAGTGCCGGAGCCCCGCGGCACATCTACGACGAGGCGCACCTCCTCCTCGGTGAGACCGTGCCCAAGGGCAGCAGGATCCGGCTGCAGAAGGACGCGGCGAACACCTCCACCTACGCCATCGACTTCGTCAGCCTGGAGCAGGCCACGCCGGTCGCCAACCCCGACCCGGCCGCGTACGCCGTGCCGGCCGGCTTCACGCACCAGGCCGTGCAGGACGCCCTCGACAAGGTCCGCATGGACACCACCGGCAAGCTCGTCGGCGTCTATCTGCCGCCCGGCGACTACGAGACGGCGAGCAAGTTCCAGGTGTACGGCAAGGCCGTGAAGGTGGTGGGTGCCGGGCCCTGGTACACGCGGTTCCACGCGCCGGCGGCGCAGGAGAACACCGACATCGGGTTCCGGGCCGAGGCCACGGCCAAGGGCTCGCTGTTCCAGGGCTTCGCCTACTTCGGCAACTACACCTCCCGCATCGACGGACCGGGCAAGGTGTTCGACTTCTCCAACGTGTCGGACATCGTCATCGACGACATCTGGGTCGAGCACATGGTGTGCCTCTACTGGGGCGCGAACACCGACCGGATGACGATCAGGAACTCCCGGATCCGGGACACGTTCGCCGACGGCGTCAACATGACCAACGGGTCGACGGACAACCTCGTCGCCAACAACGACGCCCGGGCCACCGGTGACGACAGCTTCGCGCTGTTCTCGGCGATCGACGCGGGCGGCGCGGACGAGAAGAACAACGTCTACGAGAACCTGACCACCACCCTGACCTGGCGGGCGGCGGGGATCGCCGTCTACGGCGGCTACAACAACACCTTCCGCAACATCCACATCGCCGACACGCTCGTCTACTCGGGGATCACCATCTCCTCCCTGGACTTCGGCTACCCGATGAACGGCTTCGGGACCGAGCCGACGACCTTCGAGAACATCTCCGTCGTCCGGGCCGGCGGCCACTTCTGGGGGCAGCAGACCTTCCCCGGCATCTGGTTGTTCTCCGCGTCCAAGGTGTTCCAGGGGATCCGGGTCAACCACCTCGACATCGTCGACCCGACGTACAGCGGAATCATGTTCCAGACGCAGTACGTCAACGGACAGCCGCAATATCCCATCAAGGACACGGTGTTCACCGACATCTCGGTCACCGGTGCCCGCAGGAGCGGCGACGCCTTCGACGCCAAGTCGGGCTTCGGGCTGTGGGCCAACGAGATGCCCGAGCCGAACCAAGGCCCGGCCATCGGTGAAGTGACGTTCAACGGGCTGGAGTTGAGCGGCAACGCGGTCGACGTCCGCAACACCACCTCCACCTTCAAGATCAACATCAACCCGTGACACCCGGCAGCCCGGAAGCCTCGCGCTTCCGGGCTGCTGTCGGAAATTTACGCAAGTCTGCGCGAGATATTGCGTTCACTTGTCGGCGGTGGTTGAGTGTGCGGCGCCCCACACCGCACCGGCGACGGGGCCACCTCACGTTCACCGCCCGAAGGGGACCACCCATGAGAACAGCCCGGCT
The DNA here is from genome assembly GCF_014656055.1 of Streptomyces griseosporeus. Classification (GTDB taxonomy): domain Bacteria; phylum Actinomycetota; class Actinomycetes; order Streptomycetales; family Streptomycetaceae; genus Streptomyces; species Streptomyces griseosporeus. The sequence continues at coordinate 788,706 of NZ_BNBR01000002.1, read as the reverse complement.
CCGCCGTACCCGCCGCACCGGCGCGATCGCCGTCGTCTCCGCCCTCACGCTGACCGCTCTCGCCGCCTGCGGCACCAGCAGCAGCGACAACGGCAGCGGCAACTCCGGCAGCGGGTCCTCCGACCCGGCCGCGCCGCTGAACCCGAAGACCAAGGTGACGATCACGATCGACTGCATGCCGCCGGCGGCCAAGGCGGCCGAGCTGAAGGAGTGGAAGGAGGACGTCGCCGAGTTCCACAAGACCTACCCGAACGTGACCATCGAGGGCCGCTCCACGCCCGGCCAGTGCCTGGAGCCGCCCCGCTTCACCGCGATGCTGAAGGCGCACTCCCAGCCCGACGTCTTCTACACCTACTTCACCGACCTGCCGCAGGTGCTCGACAACGACGGCGCCGAGGACATCACCGCCTACGTCACCGACAAGACCGTGCCGCTGCTGAAGGACATCGACCCGAACGTCCTCGCCTCGCTCAAGCACGACGGCAAGCTCTACGGGCTGCCCACCAGCAACTACACGATGGGCCTGCTCATCAACCGCAAGCTCTTCCAGCAAGCCGGCCTCGACCCTGACAACCCGCCGCGCACCTGGGACGAGGTCCGTGCCGCCGCCAAGAAGATCGCCGGACTCGGCGACGGCATCGCCGGCTTCGGCGAGTACAGCGCCGCCAACACCGGCGGCTGGCACTTCACCGCGCACATGTACAGCCGCGGCGGCGACATCGTCGACGCGACCGGCAAGAAGGCCGCCTTCGACAACGCGACCGGCCGCGAGGTCGCCCGCACCCTCCACGCCATGCGCTGGGAGGACGACAGCATGGGCAAGACCCAGCTGCTGAAGTGGGGCGACCTGCAGAAGCAGATCGCCACCGACAAGCTCGGCATGTTCCTCGCCGCCCCCGACGACATCGCCTACATGGTCCAGCAGCTCGGCGCCAAGTACGAGAACTTCGGCATGGGCCCCATCCCCGGCGAGAAGGCCACCCTGGCCGGCGGCAACAACTACATGATCAAGAAGGGGATCTCCGGCGACAAGATCAAGGCCGCGATCGCCTGGCTGAACTTCAAGAACCTCACCGTCGGCAAGGGCCAGTTCGACTGGGCCCGCACCAAGGCCGACAACCTCCCCGTCGGCGTCCCGCAGCCCAACTTCTGGCTCGGCGAGTCGAAGAAGAAGGATGACGGCGCCCGCCTCGCCAACGCCACCATGCCCGTCGCCAACTTCAAGACGTTCATGGACAACCCGGTCCCCGGAAAGGCCGAGCCGCCGAAGGCCCAGGAGATCTACAAGGTCCTCGACAACGTCATGTCCGGCATCCTCACCGACAAGGACGCCGACATCGACAAGCTGCTCTCCACCGCCGCGGACCAGGTCGACCAGGTCCTCGCCAATCAGTGACCGGCACGCACCGAGGAGCGACGATGTCGGCCCCGAGCCTGACGAAGACCCCGGCGGGCACCTCCCGCCGTACGGCCCCGCCCCGCCCGGCGGGGCGCCCGTCCCGCAGCGAGCGGTTCAGCCGCGGCCTGCGCCGCAACCTCACCGCGCACGGCTTCCTCATCGGCGCCGTGCTGTGCTTCGCGGTCTTCTCCTGGTACCCGATGATCCGCGAGTTCTTCCTCGCCTTCCAGAAGACCGAGGCGGGCGGCACCCATTGGGTCGGCCTGGACAACCTCCGCACCGTCGTCAACGACCCCGCCTTCTGGCAGGCCTGGCGCAACACCCTGCTGTTCACCCTGCTCGCGCTGCTGATCGGCTTCGCGGTGCCGTTCCTCGTCGCGATCGTCATCAACGAGTTCCGCCACGGCCAGGGCTACCTCCGGCTGCTCGTCTACCTGCCGGTCATGCTGCCGCCGGTCGCCTCCGTCCTGCTCTTCAAGTACCTCTACGACCCCGGATACGGCCTGCTCAACGAGATTTTGCGGTTCCTGCACCTGCCCGAACAGCAATGGCTGCAGGACCCCGACCTCGCGATGCCGTCCGTCGTCATCGCCGCGACCTGGATGAACATGGGCGGCGCCACCCTCATCTACCTGGCCGCCCTCCAGGGCATCCCCGGCGAGCTGTACGAGGCGGCCGAACTCGACGGCGCCGGCCTGCTGCGCAAGATCTGGCACGTCACCATCCCGCAGACCCGCCTCATCCTGTCGCTGATGCTGCTCATGCAGATCATCGCCACCATGCAGGTCTTCATCGAACCGTTCCTGCTGACCGGCGGCGCCGGACCGGAGGGCTCGACCACCACGGTCGTCTACCTCATCTACCAGTACGCCTTCAACTTCAACAACTACGGCGCCGCGGCGGCGCTCGGCCTGCTCCTGCTCGTCCTGCTCGCCGGGTTCTCGGCGGCGTACGCCAGGCTCAGCCGCGCCCGCGACGAGTAGACCCGGGGGAACCGGCATGTCCACACGCACACTCGTCTCACCCGCCCAACTCGCCCGGCCCCGCGGCAAGGCCGTCTACCGCACCGTCTTCGGCCTCGTCGTCACCGGGTTCACCCTCGTCTTCCTCGGGCCGCTGTACTGGATGATCTCCAGCGGCTTCAAGGACAGCCAGGAAGTGGTCCGGACGCCCCCGACCTGGGTGCCGCAGTCCTTCGCGCCGGACAACTACTCCCGCGCCTGGGAGGTCATGGACCTGTCCACGCTGTTGTTCAACACGCTCTACTACGCGTTCGGCGCCCTCGCCTTCCAGCTCGTCCTCGACGTCGCCGCCGCCTACGCGCTGTCCAAGCTCCGCCCCGTCCTCGGCAAGGCGATCCTCGGGATGATGCTCGCCACGCTGATGATCCCGGCGACCGTCCTCGTCGTCCCGCAGTACCTCACCGTCCTCGACGTGCCGGTCGTGCAGCGCAACCTGCTCGACACGCCCTGGGCGATCTGGCTGCCCTCCGTCACCAATGCCTTCACCGTCTTCCTGCTGAAGCGGTTCTTCGACTCCATCCCGCAGGAGATCCTCGACGCCGCGGCGATGGACGGAGCCTCCCCGGTGCGCATCCTGTGGTCGATCGTGCTGCCCGTCTCCCGGCCGATCCTCGGCGTGGTGTCGATCTTCGCGGTCGTCGGCATCTGGAAGGACTTCCTGTGGCCGATGCTCACCCTCCCCGACCCCTCCAAACAGACCCTCAACGTCGGCATCTACTCCCTGTCCAACGGCGTCCCCGTGAACGTCCTCATCGCGGCGCTCACCATCGCCTCTCTGCCGACCCTGCTGCTCTTCCTCGTCTTCCAGCGCAACATCATGAGCGGTCTGACCGCCGGCGGCCTCAAGGGCTGACCCGATGCCCGACGGTGCCGACGGCCGACCCGCCGTCCGCCCGCTCCGGCCCACACCTTCGCCGCCGGCCCGTCCGACGCCCCGCAGCCTCCGGGCCGGCGGCGAAGCAACCGCACCCGCCTGCCCCGGCCATCCGGCCGCTTCCACCCCTGCCGTCGAAAGGACCGTCTCACGTGGCAGCCCCTCATCCGCCCCGCACCGCTGACCACTGGTGGCGAGACGCCGTCATCTACCAGGTGTACCCCCGCAGTTTCGCCGACGGCGACGGTGACGGCATCGGGGACCTCGCGGGCGCCCGGGCACGCCTGTCCCACCTCGCCGACCTCGGCGTCGACGCCGTCTGGTTCACCCCCTGGTACGCCTCCCCGATGGTCGACGGCGGCTACGACGTCGCCGACTACCGCGCCATCGACCCGGCCTTCGGCACCCTGGAGGAGGCCGAGAAACTCATCGCCCAGGCCGCCGAGATGGGCATCCGTGTCATCGTCGACATCGTCCCCAACCACGTCTCCGACCAGCACCCCTGGTTCCGCGCCGCCGTCGAGGCCGGCCCCGGCAGCCCCGAACGCGAGCTGTTCCACTTCCGGCCCGGCCGCGGCGAGCACGGCGAACTCCCGCCCAACGACTGGCCGTCCCAGTTCGCCGGCCCCACCTGGACCCGGGTGCCCGACGGCGAGTGGTACCTGCACCTGTTCACGCCCGAACAGCCCGACCTGAACTGGGACCACCCCGCCGTCCGCCGGGAGCACGAGGACATCCTCCGCTTCTGGTTCGAACGCGGAGTCGCGGGCGTCCGCATCGACTCCGCCGCCCTGCTCGTCAAGGACCCGGCGCTCGCGGACTTCCAGGAGGGCGTCGACGCGCACCCCTACATCGACCAGGACGGACTCCACGACATCTACCGCTCCTGGCGGGCGATCGCCGACGAGTACGGCGCCGTCTTCGTCGGCGAGGTCTGGCTCCCCGACGCCGAACGCTTCGCCCGCTACCTGCGCCCCGACGAACTGCACACCGCCTTCAACTTCACCTTCCTCACCTGCCCGTGGGAGCCGGACCGGCTGCGCGCGGCCATCGACGACACCCTCGCCGAGCACGCCCCCGTCGGCGCCCCCGCCACCTGGGTGCTGTGCAACCACGACGTCACCCGGACGGTCACCCGCTACGGCCGTGAGGACACCGCCTTCGACTTCGCGACGAAGGCCTTCGGCACCCCTACCGACCTCGACCTCGGCACCCGGCGCGCCCGCGCCGCCGCCCTGCTCACCCTCGCCCTGCCCGGCTCCGTCTACCTCTACCAGGGCGAGGAACTCGGCCTGCCCGAGGCCGAGGTACCGCGCGACCGCATCCAGGACCCCATGCACTTCCGCAGCGGCGGCACCGATCCCGGCCGCGACGGCTGCCGCATCCCGCTGCCTTGGAACGCCGACGCGCCCCACGCCGGTTTCGGCTCGCGCGACGAGCCCTGGTTGCCGCAGCCCGCCGGCTGGGCGGCGTACGCCGTCGACCGGCAGAGCGACGACCCGGAGTCCATGCTCACCCTGTACCGGCGGGCCCTGCTGCTGCGCCGGACCGAGAAGGGCTTCGGTGACGGCCCGCTGACCTGGCTCCCGGCCCCGGAAGGCGTCCTTGCCTTCGGCCGCCCGCACGGACTGCTCTGCGTGGTCAACCTGTCCGCCACGCCCGTCGAACTCCCGCCGCACGAGCGTCTGTTGCTGTGCAGCGGCACGCTCACGCCCGACGGCAGGCTCCCGGCCGACACGGCGGTCTGGCTCCGCGGGTGAGGCACCGGCCCGCCGGGGCGGTGGGCAGTGAGCCGGCCGCCGCCCGGCTGCTCCCCGAAGCCCGGTGAGCGCGGTTCCGGCCGCGGTCAGTCGTCCGGGGCCGACTCGCGCGGGGTCGCGTCGCCGGCGGGGGACACGCCCAGCACGCTCTTGGGCAGGGGACCGCGGGCCCGGCCGCGGCGCGAGGGGCGCCGGCCGGCGGCCCGCGCCAGGTCGTGCAGATGGGCGCGCTCCGCCTCGTCGAACTGAAGGGCGTCCGCGATCGCGTCGAGGACCGCCTTCGAGGCCCCGGCCAGGTGGCCGCGCTCCAGACGCACGTAGTAGTCGATGCTGACCCCGGCGAGCAGTGCGACCTCCTCGCGGCGCAGACCGGGCACGCGCCGGTTGCCGCCGTAGGCCGGCAGACCGGCCTGCTCGGGAGTGATCCGGGCCCGGCGGGAGGCCAGGAACTCGCGGACGTCGCTCTCGGTGCTCACTCTTCCAGGCTAGATCGTGTCGGCACCCTCGCGCCGTGACGGCTGCGCCGCGTGCTCAGCGAGAATACGCAGCGTTACCAAGAGGCCTGATGTCAGGCCCGAACGGTCCGTCGAGGGCCGCCCACTGCAGCAGCATGATGGTCTTGGCGTCCGCGATCCCGCCGCTGCGGATCAGGGCGAGCGCCTCCGGGAAGGGCAGTTCCACGACGGTGATGTCCTCGCCCTCCGCGGCGACGCCCCGCTGGGTCGCCGCGGAGGGCGAGGGCCGGTACGGGGCGGCGAAGAAGTGGAGCCGCTCGGTGACCGAGCCGGGGCTCATGTAGACGTCGAAGACGTGCTCGGGGGCACCGACGACCTGGCCGGTCTCCTCCTCCGCCTCCCTGCGGATCGCGTCCTCGGGGGTGTCCCCGTCCAGCAGCCCGGCCGCGGCTTCGAGCAGCATGCCGTCGGGGTGGCCGTTGACGTAGGCGGGCAGACGGAACTGACGGGTCAGCAGGACCGTCCCCCGGTCGCTGTCGTAGAGCAGGATCGTGGCGCCGTCGCCGCGGTCGTAGGTCTCCCGCTGCTCCCGGCTCCAGTGGCCGTCGCTGTGCCGGAAGTCGAAGGTCGTCCTGCGCAGGACGTACCAGTCGCAGGACAGCACCTCCACGTCCCGGATCCGCACCCGCGGGTTGCCGGTCAGGTCGCGCCCCTGCCGGTCCAGCCCGGTACGGCCGCGCCGGTCCGGCGTGTCGATGCCTGCGGTCACCGGGCGGCCGGGATCTCGTCGAGGCCGGTGTAGACGGCCTTGCCCCAGGCCCGCGCCCGCTCGACCATGCGGTCGGCGCCCTCCGAGGGCCCGCCTATGCGCAGCACCGCGTCGCAGCGGGCCAGCAGCTGTTCGGCGACCGGGTGGAAGATCTCCTCGTACAGCGCGTCGCCGGGGCCGGTGCTCCCGGCCGTCTCCAGCAGGGGCAGGGCGAGCGCCTCCCCGGTGACCCCGAGGTGACCGGCCCGGAACAGGCTCAGCGCGGCCTCGTTCATCGCCCGGACGTTCGCGTCGAGCTTGCGCGGGTCGTCACCGGTGCCGGACCGGTACGGTCCCGCGACCAGGATCATCAAGGGGCGTTCGGCGGTGTTCACAGGCCACTCCTCGGTGGGTTCGGCGGGCCGGCGTCAGACCAGACGGGTCTCGACACCGGCGTCCCGCAGCGCCTGGAGCGTCTGCGGGCCATTGGGATGGGTGTGCGGATCCTCGGCGGCGGCGTCGGTGACGAAGCAGTCCACCGCCGGCAGCGCGGCGACCTGACTGAACGCGCGGACGCCGAGCTTGGTCGCGTCCGCGACGGTGACCGTGCGCGCCGACTGGGCGAGCCCGGCCTGCTTGACGGCCGCGTCGTCCAGGGAGAACTCCGACCAGCCGTGCTCGGCGTGCACCCCGCCGATCGACATCACGAAGCAGTCGAAACTCAGCGACTCGATCGTCCGCAGCGCCAGCGGACCCACCAGCGACCGCTCACCCGGCCGGGAACGGCCCCCCAGCACGAGCAGTTCGATCCCCGGCCGGTCCGCGAGGACGACGGCCGTCTGCAGACTCAGCACGGCGACCGTCAGCGGGGCCCGCTCCGCCAGATACGCCGCCACGTGCACCGTCGTGGTGCCCGCGTCCAGCAGCACCCGCGAGCCCGGCTCCACCAGCGCGGCCGTGGCCGCTCCCAGCCGGTCCTTCGTGCCGGCCTGCCACTGCTCCCGGGCGGCGAAGCCCCCGCCCTCCTCCCGCGGGCGCGTGGCGACGGCGCCGCCGTGCACCCTGCGCACCAGACCCTGGCGCTCCAGCGTGCCGAGGTCCCGGCGCACGGTCATCTCGGACACGCCGAGCCGCTGGGCCAGCTCGGCGACGGACACGCGGTCGGAGCCCTGCACGAGGCGCAGGGTCAGGTCGAGACGATCGGCGACACCCATGCGCCATTTCTAACACGCGGGTGTTCATTTGAACATGTGAATGTGAGAGTCGGGCGGGCGAGAACGCGTGTCAGGAGAGCCAGCCGCTCGCCGGGTGGGGCTCCGGCTCGGGCTCGGGCGGGCTCATCTGGTGGAGGTCCTGGCGGGCGTTGGTGACCAGCTGCCGTCCGAGGTCGTGCAGGGCGCGGCCCGCTGCCAGCTCGTCGCCGATCTCCGGCACGTTCTCGTCCGCGGGATTGCGCTGTGCCACTCCGTGGCCGGTCAGGGATCCGTGCCCGGTGTCCAGCACGACCTCCGCCTTGGTCGTGCCGCGCTCGTCCTCGACGAGCCGCAGGTGGACCTGCCATTCCGTGGTGTGCGACATCGCTTCCTCCTCATCCCGGTGCACATCGGTCGAGTCGGGGTGCGCTGGCCGCCGGCCGGCAACCGATGACGCCAGCGTATCCGCGCACCGGAACCGCTGCTTCCGTTGACTTCGGGCTCGGTGTGGGGGCTGCCTCCCGCGTGAGGGAAAATGGTTGCCTGAAGAAACCAGGATCGTGGGAAAGGTCTTCATGCCGCACCTGACCGTCACCTACTCCACCCAGCTGGACGGCGCCTTCGACCGGACGGCTCTCCTGAAGGAGCTGCACCCGCTCGTCGTCGAGGAATCCGGCACGACGGGTGTGTGCAAGACCCTGCTGCGGCCGGAGGAGACCTGGGTCGGCGACGGGCCGGGCGGGCTCACGCCCCTGGTCCATGTGGAGGTGGGCCTCATGCCGGGCCGCTCGGAGGCGACGAAGGCCCACCTGTCGGAGAGCGTCCTCGCCCTGCTGGCCCGGCATGTGCCCGAGGGGGCGATCCTCTCGGTGGAGGTGCGGGACCTGGCCGCCTCCTACCGTCTCTTCCCCTCCACGCGCGGCCCGGCCCGGCCGCCCTACGGTTCCGCTACGCGGGCCACCCTCCGTACGGCACCGTGATCAGCTCCATCGCATGCCCCGCCGGATCCATGAAGTACACGCCGCGACCCCCGTCGTTACGGTTGATCGCGCCGGGCTGCCTGCGGTGCGGGTCGGCGTAGTGCTCGATGCCGCGCTCCCTGATGCGCGCGTAGGCCGCGTCGAACTCCTCCTCCGAGACCAGGAAGGCGTAGTGCTGCGGCGTGATGCTCTCGGCGGGAATGGTGGCGAAGTCCAGCGTGACGCCGTTGGCCAGGGCGACGGCCACGAACGGGCCCCACTCTCCGGTGATCTCCAGTCCCAGCAGCTCCGCGAAGAACCGCGCGGACTCCCGGTTGTCCCGGGCGTGGACGATGGTGTGGTTGAACTCGACGGACAAGGAATGCCTCCGGGGCATCTCCTGGCACCTCCATGCCTCACCCGGACGGTGACCGACACGCGATGCCAAGGCGATCGTAACCAGCCGACAGGCGGCCCGGGCAAGGGATTTCGGGCCGGGAACCGTGTCACCAGGTGGTCGGGCGAGTGCGTGGCCGGCTGTGTGCCAGGGGTGGTCGGATGGGTGGCCGGAGCCGGCCGGAGCGCCGTAAAGCACTGGCGGGCGGTCAGCGGCGCCCAGTAAGTTCCCTCAGGGAACTCATCGACCGAAGGGCATGCACTGTGGGGCAGCAGATCTGGACCGCCGTGGACGACTACTTCAACGACCTGCTGGTCGAGGAGGACGACGCCCTGCGCGCCGCCCTCGCCGACACCGCCGCCGCCGGCCTCCCGGCGATCCAGGTCGCCCCCAACCAGGGCAAGTTGCTGCACCTGCTCACCCGCGTCCAGGGGGCCCGCAGGGTCCTGGAGATCGGCACCCTCGCCGGGTACAGCACCCTCTGGCTCGCCCGCGCGCTGCCCGAGGGCGGCAGGCTGGTCACCCTGGAGGCCGACGAGCACTGTGCCGCCGTCGCCGCCGCCAACATCGCCCGCGCAGGGCTCGACCACGTCGTCGACGTCCGCGTCGGCAAGGCCCTCGACACCCTGCCACTGCTCGAACAGGAGGGCGCCGGCCCCTTCGACCTGGTCTTTATCGACGCGGACAAGCCCGCCAACCCCGACTACCTCGACTGGTCCCTGCGGCTCACCCGGCCCGGCAGCGTCATCATCGGCGACAACGTCGTCCGCGACGGCGCCGTCACCGACCCCACCAGCACCGACCCGCGCGTCCAGGGCGTCCGCCGCTTCACCGAACTCATCGCCGAGCACCCCCGGTTGACCGCCACCACCGTCCAGACGGTGGGGGAGAAGGGCTACGACGGCTTCACCCTGGCACTGGTGACGGCCTGACCCGGAGCGACCGGCAGCGGACACCCGCCGTGCCGGCCCCCGCAGTCCCGGCCCGACAGCCCCGGCCCTTCGGCCCCCGCACGGCGCGCTCACGCCCGTATGGGCTCGCGGGCCCCGGACTCGGCCCCCGTCCCGGACCCGGTCGTCTCCGCCTGCTCGGGCAGCTTGCCGAAGTAGGTCCAGGTGAGCGAGCCCAGGATCGGCGCCCACAGCATGAACAGCAGCCACAGCGGCTTCGGCAGGCAGCGGACGCGGGCCGACGGGGTGCGGACGCAGTCGATCAGGGAGTGGACGTACATCACGGCCACCAGGGCGAACAGGACGTAGGTCAGCCAGGCCAGCATCGGGTGCCTCTCCCTCTCTCCAGCACCCTCAAGCACTCTCCGGTGCCTCGGGTGTTCTCCGGCCGGTGTCTCTTCACCGACTCACCCCTTCATCGGATGAGGCCCGCCGATCGGTTCACGGACTACGCGAGGGATTTCAGAGAATTCAACGGGCAGCATCCGCGGGAGATTCAGCGGGCCACCGGCGACATCCGCGGTGCACCCGCGAGCACTTCCAGCAACCGCCCGTGCAGCGCCGGGCCCGCCGCGAGGAAGCCGTCGGCGCCCGCCGCCCACGGGCGGCCCTCCATGTCCGTCACCACAGCGCCCGCCTCGCGGGCGATCAGGGCGCCCGGCAGCAGATTGGTGTCGTCCCGGCCGAACTCCCAGAAGGCGTCCAGGCGTCCGGCCGCGGTGTCGGCGATCTGCCACGAGGTCGGGCCCAGGTTCCGCACCGCGGCCACGTGCGGCAGCACGGCCGTCAGCGCACGCCCCGCCTCCTCGGCGACCCCCGGCTGCCGCCCCGGGAACGGCGGCTGACTCGTCGCCACCACCGCGGCGGCCGGCTCCGCCTTGCCCGACGGGACTAGCGGCCGCCCGTCGAGGGTGGCGCCGTACCCCCGGGCGGCGCGGTAGGTCTCGCCGAGCAGCGGCGCGTGCAGCACGGCCGCCACCGGCTCGCCGTCCCGCACCAGCGCGAGGCTCACGCAGAACTGCGGCAGTCCCTGCAGGAACTGCACCGCCCCGTCGATCACGTCGACGATCCACCGCTCGCCCTCGGCCGGCAGCACGGCCAGGCTGTCCAGCTCGTCGGCCCAGCCCACACCCGGCCGCAGCCGCTCCAGCCTCCGGCGCAGCAGCGCGGCGGGCGCCGCCTCCGCAGCCTCGAAGGCCGCGGCGAACTCGGCGAACGTGCCCGCCGACGCCGGACGCGGCGCGGCCCCCGGCAGGTCAGACCTCAGCCGGTCGGACCTCAGCAGCTCACCGGCCTCCTGAGCGGCGGCCGTCATACCGGTGAGCAGGTCGTCGTACGTCATCAAGTTCTCCTGTTCGATGCGGTGGATGCGGTGGATGCGAGGGCCGATCAGATGCATCGATCCTGGGGGAGACCGGTCGACCGGTGTGCCTCCCCGCCCTCGAAGTGAGCGATACTGACGGCCATGGCGGGGGACATGGCGGATCAGGTACTCGACATCCGTGACCAGCGGCTGATCGCCGCCCTCCAGTGCGACGGACGGCTGACCGCCGAGCGGGCCGCCGACGCCCTCGGGATGAGCCCCCGCACGGTGCACCGCCGCTGGCAGGCCCTGACCGCCGACGGCACCTGCCGGGTCATCGCCCTGCCCGCGCGGCCCTCGGCGGTCGGCGCGCTGCTGCTGCGCATCCGGGTGCTCGGCGCCCGGCGGGACGCGCTCGCCGCGGCGCTGGCGGCACGGGACGACATCCCCTTCATCGATCTGTCCGCCTCCGGCGACGAGATCCTCGCCGTCTCCCTCACCCGGCCCGGTACCCGCGACCACCTGGTCTTCCGGGAACTGCCCGCCACCCGTGCCGTCACCTCCGTCAGCGCGGACACGATCCTGCACCTCTTCGCCGAGGCCGCCGACTGGCGGCACGACGTACTCACCCCGGACGAACGCGCCGCCCTCACCCCCGCCGGGTCCCCCACACCACCCGCTCCCGACCAGGCCGACCAGGCCGACCGCGACATCCTCGCCGTCCTCGCGGATGACGCCAGGGCGCCCGCCGCCGCGGTGGCCGCCCGCACCGGCCGCCCCGAATCCACCGTCCGTCGCCGCATCGCCCGCCTCACCGCGACCGGCCTGCTGCGCACCCACGTCGTCGTCGATCCCCGGCGCCTGGGCCTGGCCATCGACGCCAACGTCCTGCTCCGCGTCGCCCCCGACCGGCTGGACGACGCCGGCCGCGCCCTCGCCGCGCACCCGGCGGTCCACGGCGCGTTCGCCACCACGGGCACGGCCAACCTCCAGGCCGCCGTCTGGATGCGCGACCTGGCGGACCTCTACCGGTTCCTCAGCCAAGACCTGGCCGGACTTGGCGTGGAGGCGGCGGAGACGGTCATCATCGGCCAGGCGGTCAAACGCCCCGGCACCCTCCCCGTGCCGCCACGGCGACCTCCGGCTTGAACATCCCGCCGCTTCCCCGTGCCGCCACGGCGACCGCCGGCCTGAACATCCCGCCGCCAACCCTCGACGCCACGCCGACCGCCGGCCCGAGCAACCCCGCAGCCACCCCACCCCTCCCGCCACGACCACCGCCGCCCGAGGGACACCGCCGCGCCCCCGCTCACATCCGCGGCTTGACCTCGTACCGAGGCCCCAGGTCCGGACGGTCGCCGCCCGCCAGCTCCGTGACCAGCCGCTGCACCCTCGTCAGGTCGTGCAGCAGCGTGCGGGTCTCCTCCAGTCCGAGTCCGGCGGTGGCGGCGATGTCCTCCAGATGGACGGCCTGCCCGCGGTTGCGTTGCTGCGCCTCGCTCAGGGCGTCGAACACCCGCTCGTGCCGGTCCGACCAGTCGGGGTACTCGTGCCCGGCGGCCCCACCCTGCCCGGCCCCGCCCGACAGGTCCGGCGTCTGGGCCTCCGGCGGCAGGCCACCGTGCAGCCCGGCGACGCGCTCCTCGTGCGCCTCACGGGCCGCCGCGGCACGCCGCTGCCCGTCGTCTTCCGTCTTCTCGTGCCCCATGCGCACTCCACGTCGATCGCGTCCCGGCCCCGCCCCCCGGGTAACCACGACCGCCGTGGTACTCACCCCTCACCCGGCCGCCGTACAACCGCCTCCGCCGCAGCGGATCACTTGACCACCCCGACGCCCCCACTTACCGTCACCTCGACCCACCCCACCGCACCAGCACAGCCCCCCCCACACACACCAGCACAGACCCGCACCGTCACTCCAGGACAGGCAGGTCGCCGATGACGACGCAGCCACACGACACCGCCAAGACGCCCGCCGACCGCCCGCTCCAGGTGGAGACCCACGGCCTCGACGTGATCGGCGACGCCGAACGCAAGGGCACACCACGGTCCCTGTTCTGGCCCTGGTTCGGCGCGAACGTCTCCGTCCTCGGCCTGAGCTACGGCTCCTTCGCGCTCGGTTTCGGCATCTCCTTCTGGCAGGCGCTGGCCGCGGGCGTGATCGGCATCGTCTTCTCGTTCCTGCTGTGCGGTTTCGTCGCCGTGGCCGGAAAGCGGGGATCCGCCCCGACCATGGTGCTCAGCCGCGCCGCCTACGGGGTGCGCGGCAACCGCCTGCCGTCCCTCGTCTCCTGGGTGCTCACCGTCGGCTGGGAGACCGTCCTCGTCTCCCTGGCGGCCATGGCCACCGCCACGGTCTTCGACCGGCTCGGCTGGGGCGGCGGCACCGGCACCAAGATCGTCGCGCTGGTCCTCGTCGGCGCGCTGACGATCGCCGGCGGCGTGCTGGGCTTCGACCTGATCATGCGCCTGCAGACGGTCATCACCGTGGTGACCGGCGTCCTCACCCTCGTCTACGTCGCCCTCGTCGCCGACGACATCCACTGGAGCGCCGTCAGCGCCGTGCCCTCCGGCTCCGCCCAGGAGTTCATCGGCGCGCTGGTGTTCATGACGACCGGCTTCGGACTCGGCTGGGTCAACGCCGCCGCCGACTACTCCCGCTATCTGCCGCGCACCTCCTCCGGCCGCGGCGTGATCGGCTGGACCACCTTCGGCGCCTCGCTCGCGCCGCTGCTCCTGCTGGTGTTCGGGCTGCTGCTGGCCGGCTCCTCAGACACGCTCGGCGCGGCCGTCGCCGCCGACCCGATCGGCGCGCTCACGACGCTCCTGCCGACATGGTTCCTGGTGCCGTTCGCGGTCGTCGCCGTGCTCGGTCTGGTCGGCGGCGCGGTCCTGGACATCTACTCCTCCGGCCTCGCCCTGCTCTCGGCCGGCGTGCGGATCCCGCGGCCGCTGGCCGCGCTCGTCGACGGCGTGCTGATGATCGCGGGATCGGTGTACATCGTCTTCTTCGCCGACGACTTCCTCGGCCCGTTCATGGGCTTCCTCACCACCCTCGGCGTCCCCGTCGCCGCCTGGTGCGGCATCATGCTCGCCGACCTCCTGCTGCGCCGCCGCGACTACGACGAAGCCGACCTCTACCGCCCGCACGGCCGTTACGGCGACGTACCGCCGACCCCGCTCCTGATCACCCTCGCGGCCACCGCCCTCGGCTGGGGCCTGGTGACCAACACCAGCGCGGGCCGGCTGGACTGGCAGGGCTATCTGCTCGGCCCGCTCGGCCTCGGCGGGAGATCCGGCTCCTGGGCGTACGCCAACCTCGGCGTCCTCGCCGCCCTCGCGCTCGCCTTCCTCGCCACGCTCGCCCTCGGCCGTGGCCGGGTCCGGGCGCAGGAGGCGCAGGCGCCGGGGCGCGCGGCGGGGGAGGAGCTGGGCGCCGTATGAGCGAGGTGTCCGGGCTGCTGGCCGTGATCGACATGCAAGAGGTGTTCGCCGCACCGGACAGCCCCTGGGCGGCGCCCCGCTTCGCCGAGGCCGCGCAAGGGGTTCGGCGGCTGCTGCCCCCCTTCGGTGAGCGCGTCGTCTTCACGCGCTTCCTGGCGCCCGCCGCGCCGAGCGGCGCCTGGGAGGCGTACTACCGGCAGTGGACGTTCGCCCGCCGGCCCCCGGATGCCCCGCTGTGGCGCCTGGTGGACGAGTTCGCCGACGGTGCCCGGCCCACCCTCGACACCACCACCTTCGGCAAGTGGACGCCCGAGCTGGCCGCCCGGATCGGCCCGGAGGGGCGGCTGGTCCTGGCGGGCGTCAGCACCGACTGCTGCGTGCTCTCCACCGCGCTCGCCGCCGCCGACGCCGGGGCCGAGGTGCTGGTCGCCGCGGACGCGTGCGCGGGCGCCGACGACGACTCCCACGCCAAAGCCCTGCAGATCATGGACCTGTACCGGCCGCTGGTCCGCGTCACCACCGTCGCCGAGATCCTGGGGGAGACGGGCGGCTGAATCCGGCGGCGCGCGGCAGCCGGGCGAATTCCGCCGGCCCCGACGCATGGTCCCGGTCGCGTCGGGTACGCGAGGCCCGACCGCGCCCGGGGCCGCAGGCTCGCGGGCGGTGCGTACGACCGCCGCTACCAGCACGGAAGCCAGGGAAGCAGTCATGGACACACCCGCGAACGACAACCACACCAGCCCGGCCCAGCGCGCGCTGGACACGCTCGCCCACAACACCCAGGACACGGCGGCGCTCGACACGCTCGCCCAGTGCGACGTGCTGGTGCCCGTGCCCGACGACGCCACCGACGCGGACGCCGCCGACCCCTCCGCGGTGGCCCTGCCCGTGCTGGAGCAGCCCGGCGGGCAGCCGGTGGTGCCGGTGTTCACCTCGGAACTGGAGATGGCCGGGCTGCTGCCGTACGTCTCCCGCTACCGCCTGGTGCCGCTGGGGGCCCTCGCCGCGCAGTGGCCGACGGACGACCTGTCCCTGACCATCGACGCCGGCTCCTCGCACCCGCTGACGCTCACGTCCGAGGGCGTACGGACGCTGCTGGCCCGGCCGTAGCCGGTCGCAGTACGGGACTCAGTCCCGTCCGCCGAGCATCCGCTCCAGCACCTCGCGCTGGAGCGGCCGTACCTCCGCGTGCAGCCGGCGGCCCTTCTCGGTGAGGGCCACCCACACGCCGCGGCGGTCCTCGGCGCACACCGAGCGCTCCACCAGGCCCTCCTTCTCCAGGCGGCCGATGAGACGGGACAGCGCGCTCTGGCTCAGGTGCACCTGCCCGACGAGGTTCTGCACCCGGCACAGGTCGCCCTCCGCGGGCGCGGCGGACGCGAGGATGTCGAGCACCTCGAAGTCGCTCGCGCCCAGGCCGTGCGGGTGCAGCACGCGGTCGATCTCGCACATCGTGCGCGCGTGGACGGCGAGGATGTCCCGCCAGCGGTCCTCGAGCCGGGCGTCGGCCGTCTTCAGTGCCATGTCTGCACGGTAACACCGAAACGACCGTTCGTTGACTTTGCAACTACCGCTGGGTGAAGGGCTCAGCTCGAGGTGTCCTGGAGCAGCCCCACGAGGTTGCCGTCCGCGTCCTTCACCGAGGCGATCAGCCGGCCGCCGCCGACGTCGCGCACGTCCTGCAGCAGCTCGGCACCGGCGTCGAGGAGGGCGGACAGACGGGCGCGGATGTCGGCCACGTGCCAGTAGGGGACCGGCCCGGTCATGCCCTGGGCGTGGCCGTTCGGGTCGAGGCCGACGTCCTGCCCGGCGTCCTTGAAACCGACGTAGTACGGCTCGTCGGCGTACGGCTCGGTCTCCAGCAGCGCCTTGAACAGGGCCTTGGCACGGTCGAGGTCCTTCACGGGGTAGATGATCGTCGTCAGGCCGGCGGTCATGGCGGACTCCTTCTCCACGGGGAACCGGCGGGGTCCCCGCCGGTGGTTCCACGCTAGGACGGGAGAGCCGACGACGGCTTCTCGAATCCTGACCGCTTCGCCCGAACCGGGCCTGGCAGGGCCGGCCGCCCCGGCTGCCCTCACGCCGAAGCGCGCCGCACCAGCTCCGTGGGCAGGATCACCGCCGCCGGGTCCTCGCCGCCGATCTGGGCCAGCAGGACGCGGACCATCTCGTTGCTGATGCGGTCCCACGGCTGCCGTATGGTCGTCAGCTCGGGGCTGGCGGCCACCGCCGCGGGGGAGTCGTCGAAGCCGCCGACCGCCACGTCCTCCGGCACCCGGCGCCCCGCCCGGTGCAGGGCCGTGAGCACGCCCTGCGCCATCAGGTCGGAGGCGACGAACACCGCGTCGACGTCCGGTGCCTGATCGAGCAGCCGCTCCGCGCCCGCCTCGCCGCTGGCCCGGCTGTAGTCGCCGGAGACGACAAGGTTGTCGTCGTACGGGACACCGGCCTCGGCCAGCACCTCCCGGTAGCCGGCGAGGCGCTCGACACCGCCGGGGGTGTCCAGCGGGCCGGTCACCGTGCCCACCCGGCGGCGGCCGAGCGACAGCAGGTGCCGGACCATGTCACGGGCGCCGTCGCGGTCGTCGGCGGCCACGTAACTCACCTTGGAGCCCAGCCCGATCGGCTTGCCGCAGGCCACCAGCGGTACCCCCGCCTCCCGCAGCTGCTCGGCCACCGGGTCGCCGGAGTGGCTGGAGACCAGCAGCACCCCGTCGACGTGACCGGCGGTGATGTACCGCGTGATGCGCCGCCGTTCGTCCTCCGTCCCGGCGATCATCAGCAGCAGCGGGATGTCGTGCGCGGCCAGTGCCTGGGTGCAACCGCGCAGCAGCACATTGAAGTTGGGGTCCTCGAAGAACCGCTCCTGCGGCTCGGTCAGCAGGAAGCCGACCGAGTCAGAACGCCCGGTGATCAGGGAGCGGGCGTGCCGGTTGACGACGTAACCGGTCTTGCGGATGGCCGCGTTGACGGCCTCCTGCGCCGCGGGGCTGACGTAGTGGCCGCCGTTGAGCACGCGCGAGACGGTGCCGCGCGAGACACCCGCCTCGCGCGCCACGTCGTGGATCGTCGGCGGCCTGCGCCGGCCCCCCGTATTGCTCATGGTCATGACTTTACGGCCCCGGACAGCAGATCCAGGCTCCAGAACCGCTGGATGACCAGGAAGAGGGCGATGAGCGGCAGCACGGCGAGGAATGCGCCGGTGATCACCAGCGTGTACAGCGCCGGGGTGTTCGCGCCCTGCTCCAGCAGCGTGAACAGACCGAGCGTGATCGGGAACTTCTCGTCGTCGCTCAGCATGATGTACGGCAGCAGGAAGTTGTTCCAGATCGCGACGAACTGGAAGAGGAAGACCGTCACCAGGCCGGGCACCATCATCGGCAGCGCGATCCTGGTGAAGATCCGCCACTCGCTCGCGCCGTCCATCCGCCCGGCCTCCACCACGTCGGCGGGCACGGCCGCGGCGGCGTAGATCCGCGCCAGATACACGCCGTACGGGGCGAGGATCTGCGGCAGCAGCACGGACAGGTAGCTGTCGGTGAGGTCCGCCTTGGCGAGCAGCAGGTACTGCGGCACGGCGAGGATGACCGGGGGCATCAGCACGCCCGCGAGCAGCACGTTGAACAGGGTCTCCCGGCCCCGGAAGCGGTAGACCGCCAGCGCGTAGCCGCTGAACGCGGACACCGCCGTCGACAGCAGTGCGCCGAGGATCGCGTAGAGGGCGGAGTTGCCCATCCACTCCCAGTACACGCCGTCGCGGTAGGCGTTGAGCTGGGAGAGGTTGTCGGAGAAGCCGGAGCCCGGCAGGAAGGTGAAGGTGGAGAACAGCTCCTTGCCGGACTTGGTGGAGGCGATCACCACCCAGGCCACGGGCAGCAGGCAGTACACCGCGCCCAGCAGCAGGGTCAGCGTCGGCACGAGCGCGATCCGGCGGCGCAGCGGCGGGCCCTGGGCGGTGCCGGGGTTGGTGCCGGCGGCCGGCTCGGCTTTGTGGAGGGCGAGGGAACTCATCGTGCCGCCTCCTGCTTCTGACGACGGTTCGCGGCTCGCAGGAAGCCGAAGGACAGCAGCAGCGTGGCGAGCGCGATGATCACGGCCTGGGCGGCCGCCGCGTAGATGTCGCCCTTGCCGAAGGCGTCCTGGTACACCTTCATCAGCGGACTCCAGGTCGTGGACACCGAGTTGGTGAGCGGTTTGATCGTGGTCGGCTCGTTGAAGACCTGGAGCGTCGCGATGATCGAGAAGAAGAAGGTCAGCACCAGCGAGGGCGCCACCATCGGGATCTTGATCCGCAGCGCGATCTGCAGCGGCGTGGCGCCATCCAGCTTGGCCGCCTCGTACACCTCGGCCGGGATGGCCTGCAGCGAGGTGTAGATGACGATCATGTTGAAGCCGGTGCCGCCCCAGATCGCGATGTTCGACAGCGCGAGGTAGAGCGGACCGCCGTCCAGCAGGTCCGGCTGCGGCAGGCCCAGCCTGTCGAGCACGAAGTAGAAGGGGCTCACGTCGGGCAGGTACAGGAAGCCCCAGAGCAGCGCGGCGACCACGCCGGGGATGGCGTACGGCAGGAAGATCGCGAGCCGGGTGAAGGGGGCCAGCCGGACCTTGTCGGAGTCGAGCATCAGCGCGAACAGCAGCGCGAGACCCAGCATGACCGGGACGACTATGCAGCCGTAGCCGAGCACGCGCAGGGCGCCGTTCACCAGCTCGCTGTCGGACAGGGCGTCGGTGTAGTTCTCCAGGCCCGCCCAGACCTCGGAGCGGGCGTTCTTGCCTAGCCCGAGACCGGAGACGTGCACCTTGCGGAAGCTCAGGTAGACGGCGTAACCGATGGGCAGGGCGAAGAAGAGGAGGAACAGGAGGGAAGCGGGGAGGAGGAAGGCATACGGGGCCCCCTTGACCCCGTACGGCCTCCGGCGTGCTGCACTGCTCATTCAGCGACCTCGAAGCCCTGCTTCTTCATGTCGGCGACCGTGTCGGCCTGCATCTTGTCCAGGGCGGCGGTGAAGTCCGACTTGTTCTTCGCGGCGGCGCCGAAGGCGTCCTTGAAGGTGGTGTAGGCGACGTTGACGTTCGGGCCCCACGCGGAGGGCGCGGTCGTCTCGGCGATCTCCGCGGCCTTGGTGTAGAAGTCCGGCTGGTTGGAGAAGTACGCCGGCGGCTGCGCGAAGGCGCCGCTGAGCTGGGCGGAGGTGGAGGCCGGATAGATGCCGCCCTCCTTGGCGAGCGCGTTCAGGGCCTCGGCGTCGGTGTTCAGCCAGGCGGCGAACTTCGCGGCGGCCTCCTGGTGCTTGGAGTCGGTGGTGACGGCGGTGGAGGAGCCGCCCCAGCTGCCGGTGCGGTTCTCGCTCCTGGACCACTGGGGGAGCGGGGCCATGGCCCACTTGCCCGCGGTGTCCGGCGCGGCGGTGGTCAGGGTGCCCGGCGCCCACACGGCGCTGACCCAGGCGATCTGCTTGCCCGTGTCGAGCGCCTTGTTCCAGGCCGGGGTGTACATCGGCTGGTTGTCGATGGCGCCCTCCTTGACCAGGCCGCCCCAGAACGTGGCGACCTTCCGGGTGGCGGCGTCGTTGATGGCGACCTTCCACTTGTCGCCGGAGGTCGTCCACCACTGGGCGCCGGCCTGCTGGGCCAGGCCCGCGAAGAGGCCGGAGTCGTTGGCGGAGAAGGTCGTCAGGTCCTTGTCCGGGGCCTTCTTCTTCAGCGCGCGGGCCGTCTCGGCGAACTCGTCCCAGGTGGTCGGGACGGTGAGGCCGTACTGCTTGAACAGGTCGGCGCGGTAGTAGAACATCATCGGCCCGATGTCCTGAGGTATCGCGTAGACGGCGTCCGTGCCGAGCGTGGTCTGCTGCCAGACGCCCTTGGCGAACTTGCCCTCGATGCCGCCGACGTGGCCGGCGATGTCGGCGAGCGCGTCGTTGCTGACCAGCGTCGGCAGCGCCTGGTACTCGGCCTGCACCAGGTCGGGGGCCTGGTGCGCCTTGTGCGCGGTGAGGATCTTGGTGACCAGCGTGTCGCCGGACGCCTGCTTCTTCACCGTGACGGTGATCTGTTCCTTCTTGCCCTGGCCCTTGTTCCACAGGTCGACGACCTTGTCCATGCCGGGCGTCCAGGTCCAGTAGGTCAGCGAGACCGGACCCGACTCGGCGTCGCCGGAGTCGTCGGACGAGCCGCAGGCTGCGAGGGCGGTGGCGCCGAGCGCGATGGCCACGGCGGAAGTCACGAGGCGACGGCGCTTCGTGTACGGCATGGAGTTCTCCCCGGTGCGGATGTGAGCGTGCACAGACCCCGGTGCCCCGCCCGTCGCGAGGCCCTGGAATGCTTCTGTGAGCGTTCACAGTAGAGAAACATCCCGGACACTTGTCAATGGTTGTTGCTGTGCGGTTATGTTGGGATCGCACCGCCGACGATGTGTGTGCACGTTCCCAAATGATCGATCTCAACGGGAGACATTCATGCCGGACTCCACGCCGGACCCCATGCCGGGCTCCACCCCCAGGGGCCTGACCGGGCTCGCCTTCGGCGGGGACTACAACCCCGAGCAATGGCCGGAACACGTCTGGCAGGAGGACGTCCGGCTGATGCGGGAGGCCGGGGTCACCATGGTGAGCGTCGGCATCTTCTCCTGGGCACTGCTGGAGCCCGCTCCCGGCACGTACGACTTCGGCTGGCTCGACCGCGTCATCGACCTGCTCCACGCCAACGGCGTCCGCGTCGACCTCGGCACCCCCACCGTGGTGCCGCCCGCGTGGTTCTACCAGGCCCACCCCGAGGCCCTCCCGGTCACCGCCGACGGCGTACGCCTCGCCTTCGGCTCCCGCGGCGCCATCTGCCACAGCAACAGCGACTACCGCGCCGCCGCCGCGGCCATCACCACGGAGCTGGCCGAGCGCTACGCCGGGCACCCGGCGCTCGCCCTGTGGCACGTGCACAACGAGTACGGCGTCCCCGTCTCCGCCTGCTACTGCGACGGCTGCGCCGACCACTTCCGCCGCTGGCTGCGGACCACGTACGGCACGATCGACGCGGTCAACGACGCCTGGGGCACCGCCTTCTGGGGCCAGCGCTACGCCGGCTTCGAGCAGATCACCCCGCCCCGGCGGACCCCGACCGTCGGCAACCCCGCCCAGGCGCTGGACTACCGCCGCTTCGCCGACGCCACCATGCGCGAGAACTTCGTCATGGAGCGGGACATCCTGCACCGCCTCTCACCCGGCGTGCCCGTGACGACCAACTTCATGACCGCGCTCAGCCAGTGCGACTCCGTCGACTACTGGGCCTGGGGCCGCGAGGTCGACCTCGTCACCAACGACCACTACCTGATCACCGACGGCCGCCGCACCCACGTCAACCTCGCCATGGCCGCCGACCTCACCCGCTCCGTCGCCGGCGGCGCCCCCTGGCTGCTCCTGGAGCACTCCACCTCCGGCGTCAACTGGCAGCCCCGCAACCCGGCCAAGGCGCCCGGGCAGATGGCCCGGAACTCCCTCGGCCATGTCGCCCGCGGCTCCGAGGGAGCGATGTTCTTCCAGTGGCGGCAGTCCCGGCGCGGCGCCGAGAAGTTCCACTCCTCGATGGTCCCGCACGGCGGCACCGACACCCGCGTGTGGCGCGAGGTCGTCGAGCTGGGCGCGTCCGTCGCGGCGCTGAGCGAGATCCGCGGCACCCGCACGGTCGCCGACGTGGCCGTGCTGTGGGACTGGCAGTCCTGGTGGGCGCAGAACCTGGACTGGCGGCCCAGTGAGGACGCCGACCCGCGCGAGCGCGCCGACGCGTTCTACGAGGTGCTCTACGACCGCCACCTCACCGTCGACTTCGCCCGCCCCGAGGCCGACCTGTCGGCCTACCCGCTGGTCGTCGTGCCCGCCCTGTACCTGATGACCGAGGCCGCCGGGGCCAACCTGCGGCGGTACGTCGAGCAGGGCGGCACCCTCGTCGTGTCGTACTTCTCCGGCATCGTCGACGAGCACGACGCCGTCCACGAGGGCCCCTACCCGGGCGCGCTGCGCGACGTCCTCGGCCTCACGGTCGAGGAGTTCTCGCCGCTGCTCCAGGGCGAGACCGTGCGCCTCACCGGCCCAGACGGTTCGCAGCTGTGCGGCGACGTGTGGACGGAGTTCGTGGTGCCGCGCGGCGCGGAGCCGGTGTGGACGTACGCCGACGGCCTCACCGCCGGCCGCCCGGCCGTGACCCGGCACCGGCTCGGCGAGGGCACCGCCTGGTACGTCTCCACCCGCCTCGACCACGAGGGCCTGGACGCGGTGCTCGGCTGGGCCGCCGAGGACGCGGGGGTCGACCCGCGCGCCGACCTCCCACGCGACGTCGAGGTCGTGCGGCGCACCGGCGAGCAGGGCACCTACCTCTTCGCCGTCAACCACACCGGCACCGACACGAAGGTCCCGCTGGAGACCGCCGGCACGGAGCTGCTGACCGGCGAGCGCGCCGCGGGCCACCTCGCGGTGCCCGCGGGGGGCGTCCGGGTCGTGCGGCTGGACGGCTGACGGACCCCTGCGGAGGGCGGCGGGGCGGGGCGGCGAGGTGCCGTGCGGGGGCGTGCGGCCGCCGGGTGCTCGTCCGCCCTGGCGGTGAGGCGCGGTCGTACGGCCGCGTACTAGCCCCGCCACCACCCCCTCCGACCGCGGCGGCCGGCCCCCAGCCGCACCCGAACCCCCCTCCACCCGCGTGAGCCGCGAGCCGCGGGTGGAGGGGCTCGCCGCAAGGGCGAGGAAACACCACCACCCGAGGGGAGCCCCGCTCTCCTCACGTCGAAGGGACGACGGACGACGATGTTCCATCCCAGACGCACCATCCGGGCCCTGCTGCTGCCGCTGCTGGCCGGGCTCGCCCTCACCGCCCTGCCCGCCCCGAGCGCCCAGGCGGCGAGCACGCTGACCAACGGCGGCTTCGAGTCCGACGGCGCCGGCGCGGCCGTACCCGCCGGCTGGTCGGAGTACGGCACGACCGCTGCCTCCTTCAGCGAGGCGGGCGGACACAGCGGCGGTTACCGCCTGTCCCACTGGTCGTCGTCCGCCTACAAGGTCGAGACGTACCAGTACCTGTCGGGGCTGACCAACGGGACCTACACCCTCACCGCCTGGGTGCGTTCCAGCGGCGGCCAGAACGCCGCGTACCTGTCGCTGAAGAACTGCGGCAGCGCCGAGCAGCGCACCGACCTGCCGGTCTCCACCAGTGAGTGGGTCCGCGTCGTCACCTCGGTCGCGGTGACGAACAACCAGTGCACGATCAGCGTCAACTCCGACGCCAACGCGGGCAACTGGATCAACGTCGACGACCTCACCCTCACCTCCGGCTCGACCGGCCTCGCGATCAAGGGCGCCGACATCTCCTCCCTCGCCAAGAGCGAGGCACTCGGCGGCGTCTACAAGTCCGCCTCCGGCACCACCGGCGACGCGGTCACCCTGCTGAAGAACGCCGGCATGAACTACGCCCGCCTGAAGGTATGGGTCAACCCCGCCGACGGCTGGAACAACAAGACCCGCGTCCTGGCCATGGCCAAGCGCGTCAAGGCGGCCGGCATGAAGCTGCTGGTCGACTTCCACTACTCCGACACCTGGGCCGACCCGGGCAAGCAGACCAAGCCCGCCGCCTGGTCCGGCCACGGCTACAGCCAGCTGAAGACCGACGTCTACAACCACACCTACGACGTCCTGAACGCCCTCAAGGCCCAGGGCACCACCGCCGACATGGTCCAGGTCGGCAACGAGATCAACGGCGGCATGCTGTGGTCCGAGGGCTACACCGACAACTGGTCGCAGCTGGCCGGCCTGATCAACTCCGGTTACAGCGCCGTCAAGGCCGTCAGCTCCGGCACCAAGGTCGCGCTGCACCTGGCCAACGCCGGTGACGACGGCACGGTCCGCTGGTGGTTCGACAACGCCAGGACCTACGGCATCAACTACGACGTGATCGGCCTGTCCTACTACGGCTACTGGCACGGCTCGCTCGCCGCCGCCCAGGCCAC
The DNA here is from genome assembly GCF_014656055.1 of Streptomyces griseosporeus. Classification (GTDB taxonomy): domain Bacteria; phylum Actinomycetota; class Actinomycetes; order Streptomycetales; family Streptomycetaceae; genus Streptomyces; species Streptomyces griseosporeus. The sequence continues at coordinate 764,220 of NZ_BNBR01000002.1, read as the reverse complement.
CCTCGACGACACGGCCGCCCGCTACGGCAAGCCCGTCTTCATCGCCGAGACGGCCTACCCCTTCCGCCTCGACAGCGACGACGCGCTCACCAACCAGATCGACACCACCGGCGAACTGGTCGGCGGCTACCCCGCCACCACGGTCGGCCAGCTCGCCTGGATGAACGCCGTGGCGAACATCGTGGAGGCCGTCCCGAACGGCCGCGGCCTCGGTGTCTTCTACTGGGAGGCCACCTGGACCGCCGTCTCCGGCAACGGCTGGGACCCGGCCGACGCCACCTCCGGGAACGGCTGGGAGAACCAGGCACTGTTCGGTTACGACGACCGGGCGCTCCCGGCGACGGCCTGGTTCAGCCACCGCTGACCCGGCTCCGGCAGACGCCCGGCGAAGCCCGGCCGCACCGCGCGGCCGGGCTTCCGCCGTACGCACGAGCCACACCGTCAACTCCCTTACTTGTTAGGGACGTTCGGTACCGGACAAGGTGCCGTAAGGCCCGAGCGCGGCGTTCCGCGGTGCGGAACAGTGGGAAGACGCGGTACGAGGCAGGCCGCCACACAGCGGACGGAGGGAAGCGATGCTGAGGACTCCCGTCGCGGGACGACGCCTGGAGATCCTTGAACGGCTGAAGGATCCGGAGGCCCACTTCCCCGGGCGCCGCCGCGCGGACGGGGTCGGCGCGGACACCGTCGCCGCCGCCCTCGGCGTGCCCTCCCGCGTGGTCGAGACGGACCTCGCCCTCCTGGCCCGGCTCGGGCTGCTGCACACCCGGCGGGACGGGGACCGCACCCTCTACCGCCGCGACGAGATGCGGATCGCCGAGGTGGCGAGGCTGTTCGAGAAGGGGTGGTGAGGGCAGGGCCGGCGAGCCCCGGCGAACGGCCGCACCCGGCGGTCGCTCACACCTTGCCCTCGGACGACCGCATCGGCGCCGGCCCCTCCGCCTCCTCCTTCCTGCCCCGCCGCTTCTCGTCCTCGTCGAGGTGGCCGAACCGCTCGCACAGCAGCCGCCCCAGCAGCGCCCCGCCGTAGACGACGAAGCCGACGCCGACCAGCCAGGACTCCACGACCAGGATCGCCCCCACCGGGCCGTAGCTGATCGCGTTGGTGACCAGCAGCGGCGTGAAGACCAGATAGGAGAACCAGCGCAGCCCCACCAGCCCGGCCATCGTGGCGACCGCCCCCGGCAGCAGGTGACGCCAGTGCACCTGGCCGTGCAGGAGGAAGTGCGGGCTCCACCAGAAGAACAGCAGCCCGACCAGCATGCTCAGCGGAATCCGGGCCGACCCCTGCAGCACGGTCCGGGTCAGCACCTGCGCGTACACGTACGCCATCAGCACCGCCAGCCACACCGCCTGCCGCCACAGCCGGTGCCACGGGCCGACAGCAGGCTCCCAGACCCGCTCGTAGCCGTTCTGCACACTCGACCCGAAGGACAGGCCGAACAGCGCGAGCAGCGCCACACTCCAGGCGCCGGTGGTGCTGATGACCTTGCGGGGCGGCCCGAAGACCTGCTCCAGCGTCCGCGCCGACCGGCCGGACAGATCCATGCCGTCCACCAGCCACAGCGCGAAACCGCCGTGCCCGAGGGGGTCCGCCGCCGCGATCACGATCAGCAGCGGCGCCAGCGTCACCAGGGCGAGGGTGGCGAACCCCATGGCCCGGTGCAGCAGCTCCAGCTCCCGGCCCCGCCGGTGCAGCTCGGTAAATCCGAGCCGACGCCACCACACAGCCGCCCGCGACATGGGGACCACCCCTTCTTGTGTCCGACACACCACTGTGCGCATGCTCCGTTTCCGGACACCGGTGGAGATTCCTGAGTGGCCGGGAACGCCGTGAGGTAAACCCGGTCGGGTGACGCGGTACCCGCCGGACGTCCGCACACCCGCCGAGCCGCCCACGGAGGCTGCCATGGAACCTGCCACCGACCTCGTCCCGCTCCGCCGCGTCCGGCTGCCCGGCCGTGGCCCCGAGGACGTCGTCGCCGACGCGCGCGGGCGGATCCTCACCGGCCTGGAGGACGGCCGCGTGCTGCGCGTCGACGGGCTCACCGAGCCGGGCGCGCCGGTCCGCACCGAGGTCCTGGCCCGCACCGGCGGGCGCCCCCTCGGGCTGGAACTCCTCCCGGACGACGGCCTGCTGGTGTGCGACGCGGACCGCGGCCTGCTGCGGATCGGCCTCGCCGACGGACGCGTGGACGTGCTCGCGGACAGGGTCGCGGGGGAGCGGATACGGTTCGCCAGCAACGTCGTCGCCCTGCCCGACGGCAGCGTCTGCTTCACCGTCTCCACCCGCCGCTACCCCCTGGAGCAGTGGATCGGCGACATCGTCGAGCACACCGGCACCGGCCGGCTGCTGCGTCTCGCCCCCGGCGCCCGCGAGCCGGAAGTCCTGCTGGAAGGCCTGCACTTCGCCAACGGACTTGCCGCCGCCCCCGACGGCGCCTCCGTCGTCGTCGCCGAGACCGGCGCGTACCGGCTCACCCGCGTCCACCTCACCGGCCCCCGGGCCGGCCACGCCGAACCCCTGGTCGAGCACCTGCCGGGCATGCCGGACAACATCTGGCGCGCCGGGCCCGACGCGCCGATCTGGGTCGCGCTGGCCGGACCGCGCGTGCCCCCGCTGGACCTGCTGCACCGCACCGCCCCCGCCGTACGCCGGGCCGCCGCCCGCGCGGCCGTACGCGCCCCCTTCCGCCCCACCGGCCGGATCGGCGTCCTCGCCGTGGACGACGACGGCCGGATCCTGCACCACCTCGCCCGCCGCCGCTCCGCCTTCCGCATGGTCACCAGCGTCTGCGCGGCGGGGGAGCGGCTCGTCCTCGGCAGCCTCTGGGAACACGGCCTCGCCGTCTGCGCGGCCCCGCACGACACCGCGCCCGGGGACCCACCGGCGGGCCGGTCCGTGACGTGACCCCGCTCAGCGCCCGGGGTTACGCTGTGGACCAGCCGTGATCACCCCTCGCGGTGCGGCGCGGGGCCCAGCAGGAGACGTACGACGATGACAGCCCCGGAAGCCGAGAGCCTCCGCCTCCGTCCCGCCGCGCCGCGGCAGCCGGCCTGGCGGGCCCAGCTGCCCGTCGTGGCGGTCGTCGCCCTCGGCGGGGGAGCGGGCGCCGCCGCCCGGTACGCGGTCTCCCTGTGGGGGACCAGGCCGGCGGGGGGCTTTCCCTGGCAGACGTTCCTCACCAATGTGACCGGCTGCGCGGTGATCGGCGTCTTCATGGTCGTCGTCACCGAGGTCCTCGCCGCCCACCGCCTCGTCCGCCCCTTCTTCGGCACGGGCGTCCTCGGCGGCTTCACCACCTTCTCGACGTACGCCGTCGACATCCAGCGGCTCGTCGACACCGGCCACGCCCGCACCGCGCTGGCCTACCTCGCCGCGACCCCGCTCGCGGCACTCCTCGCGGTGTGGGCCGCCGCCGCGGCGACCCGCCGTGTCCTGATCCGGAGGCAGCGATGACGAGGCTGACCGGCCGCGCCCTGCGCGTCACCGTCTTCGTCGGCGAGAACGACACCGTCCACCACAAGCCGCTGTACAGCGAGATCGTCCACCGCGCCCACGCGGCCGGCCTCGCCGGCGCGAGCGTCTTCCGCGGCATCGAGGGCTTCGGCGCCTCGTCCCTGATCCACACCCAGCGGCTGCTGTCGCTGAGCGAGGACCTGCCGGTGGCGATCGTGATCGTGGACACGGAAGAGCGCGTCCGCGCCTTCCTGCCGCAGCTCGACGCACTCGTCGGGGAGGGCCTGGTCGTCCTCGACGAGTGCGAGGTCGTCCGGTACGCCGGCCGCGCCGGCACACCCGGCGAAACGGACACGAAGGGTAAGAACTCGTTGTGAACTGGCTGCTGGTCGTCGTCGGCGGCATGGCCGGTGCCCCCCTGCGCTACCTCACCGACCGCGCGGTGCAGTCCCGGCACGACTCGGTGTTCCCCTGGGGCACCTTCGCCGTGAACGTCACCGGCTGTCTGATCCTCGGCGCCCTGGCCGGCGCGGCGCTGGCGGGGGCCACCGGGTCCCACCTCCAGCTCCTGCTCGGCACCGGGCTGTGCGGCGCCCTGACGACGTACTCGACCTTCTCCTACGAGACGCTGCGGCTCGCGGAGACCGGGGCCCGCTTCTACGCCCTCGCCAACGTCGCCGCGAGCGTCGCGGCGGGCCTCGGTGCGGCCTTCCTGGGCGTGACGCTGGCCCGGGCGGTATGGGGGTAGGCATGGCCTCTCGCCTGCGTGTAGTAAGACTGTCCCGCCGTACCGCAGCATCGCCTCCCGCTGAGAAGAACTGGATCCCATGAGCGTCATCAACGTCGGTCAGGCCGTCGTCCTCGGAGCCGTCGAGGGGGTGACGGAGTTCCTGCCCGTCTCCTCCACCGGCCACCTCAAGATCGCCGAGGGGCTGATGGGCATCCCCGTCGATGACGACGCCGTCGTCGGCTTCTCGGCCGTCATCCAGGTGGGCGCGATCGCCGCCGTGCTCGTCTACTTCTTCAAGGACATCGTGCGGATCGTCTCCGCCTGGTTCCGGGGCCTGCGCGACAAGGAGGAGCGGACCAACCACGACTACAGGTTCGCCTGGTGGGTGATCTACGCGACGATCCCGATCGTCGTCGTCGGCCTGGCCGCCAAGCCGCTCATCGAGGGCCCGCTCGCCTCGCTGTGGGTGGTGGCCGGCTCGCTGATCGTCGGCAGCGGCGTGATGTGGGCCGCCGACCAGATGGGCCGCCACAAGCGCGGCGAGGACGACACCTCCTTCAAGGACGCGATGCTGGTCGGCAGCTCGCAGATCCTCGCCCTGCTCTTCCCCGGCTTCTCCCGCTCCGGCGCCACCATGTCCACGGCGCTCATCCTCGACCTGGACCGGGTCGCCGCCACCCGCCTGTCCTTCTTCCTCGGCATCCCCGCCCTGACCGGCGCGGGCCTGTACGAGCTGAAGGACGCCCTCGGCACCGGGGTGGGCGCGACGCCGCTCGTCGTCGGCACGGTGGTCTCCTTCGTCGTCGCCTACGCCTCCATCGCCTGGCTGCTGAAGTTCGTGGCCAAGCACTCCTTCAACGCCTTCGTGATCTACCGCCTGGTCGTCGGCGCGGCACTGTTCGCCCTGCTGGGCGCGGGCGTGCTCGACAGCTGAGCCGTATCGCACCAGAAGGGGGGTGGGAAGCCGATTTACGGGCATCCCGCCCCCTGAATTTTTCTTTTCACAGACATTGACAGGGCCCACCGGCCACCCGCAGTATCACTCCCGTGAACCTGTCAGACAGCCGGACAGCCGGACAGCAGCCTCCGCGTCGCGTCAGCGCCATGGAAGCGGTGCTGGCGCACCTGCGGGACGCCATCGAGCGGGGGGAGTACGCCATCGGCGACAAGCTCCCCTCCGAGGCGGAGCTGTGCCGCACGCTGGAGGTCTCCCGCCCCGTCCTGCGCGAGGCGCTGCGCGCCCTGCAGACCATGGGCCTGACCGTCTCCAAGACCGGCAAGGGCACCTTCGTCGTCGCCACCGCCGTCGAGGACCCCACCTTCGGCGACTACGCGGCCAGCGACCTGCTGGAGGTCCGCCGGCACGTGGAGATCCCGGTCGCCGGGTACGCGGCACTGCGCCGCACCCCGGAGAACCTGGACCACCTGGCCCACCTGCTCGACCGCATGGAGCGGGAGACGGACACCACCGCGTGGGTCGCGATGGACACCCTCTTCCACCTCGCCGTGGCCGAGGCCGCCCAGAACCCGGTCTTCCGCCGGGTCATCGAGGAGATCCGTGACGCACTGGCGCGTCAGTCGGCCTTCCTCAACGAGCTGGGCGGCCGGCGCGAGCAGTCCAACCGCGAGCACCGGGCCATCGTGGAGGCGCTGGTCGACGGTTCCGAACACGACGCGGTGCAGGCCATGGCCCACCATCTCGACCGCGTCGAGACCACCCTCACCGACATCGTGCGCCCGAACCGCGCGACGAACCCCACGGAAGGCGGACCCGAGGCGTGAGCGAACAGCACCTCAAAGACGAGACGCGCCCCTCGACCCGTCACATCGACGCCGGAGACGCCGGCTACAGCAAGTCCCTGAAGTCCCGGCACGTCAACATGATCGCCATCGGCGGTGCCATCGGCACCGGCCTCTTCCTCGGCGCGGGCGGCCGCCTGGCCGACGCCGGCCCCTCCCTCTTCATCGCCTACGCCGTCTGCGGCCTCTTCGCCTTCCTGGTCGTCCGCGCCCTCGGCGAACTGGTCCTGTACCGCCCGTCCTCGGGCGCCTTCGTCTCGTACGCCCGCGAGTTCCTGGGCGAGAAGGGCGCCTACACGGCCGGCTGGATGTACTTCCTGAACTGGGCCACCACCGGCATCGCCGACATCACGGCGGTGGCGACGTACACCCACTACTGGGGCATGTTCTCCGACGTCCCGCAGTGGCTGATCGCCCTCGTCGCGCTCGGCGTCGTCCTCACGGTCAACCTGATCTCGGTGAAGATCTTCGGCGAGCTGGAGTTCTGGTTCGCGATCATCAAGGTGGCCGCGCTGGTGACCTTCATGTGCATCGGCATCTTCCTCCTGGTCACCCGCCACCCGGTGGACGGAGCGACCCCCGGCCCCTCCCTCATCACCGACCACGGCGGCGTCTTCCCCAACGGCCTGCTGCCCATGCTGCTGATCATCCAGGGCGTGGTCTTCGCCTACGCCTCCGTGGAACTGGTCGGCGTCGCGGCGGGCGAGACGGAGAACCCCGAGAAGATCATGCCGAAGGCGATCAACTCGATCATGTGGCGCGTGGGCCTGTTCTACGTGGGCTCGGTGGTCCTCCTCTCGATGCTCCTCCCCTGGAACAAGTACACGGCCGGCCAGAGCCCCTTCGTCACCGTCCTCTCCCACATCGGCGTCCCCGCCGCGGGCGACGTGATGAACCTGGTGGTCCTGACCGCCGCGATGTCCTCCCTGAACTCCGGCCTGTACTCCACCGGCCGCATCCTGCGCTCCATGGCGGTCAGCGGCTCCGCCCCGCGCTTCACCGCCCGCATGAGCCGCAGCCAGGTCCCCTACGGCGGCATCCTGCTCACCAGCGGCATCTGCGTCCTCGGCGTCGGCCTGAACTTCGTGGTCCCCAAGGACGCCTTCGAGATCGTGCTGAACTTCGCGGCGATCGGCATCCTGTCCACCTGGGGCATGATCATGATCTGCCACCTGCTCTTCTGGCAGCGCACCCAGAAGGGCCACCTGACCCGCCCGGACTACCGACTGCCGGGCTCCCCCTGGACCGAACTCGTGACGCTGGCCTTCCTCGCCTCCGTCCTGGTCCTCATGTACGCCGACGGCGGCGCCGGACGCACCACCGTGCTGTGCCTGCCGCTGATCGTCGCCGCACTGGTCGCCGGCTGGTACGCCGTCCGCGGCCGACTCCACCGCACCCAGGCCGACACGTGAACCCCGCGCCCGGCCACGACACCCCGAACCAGGCAGTGATGTACAGCAGTTCCCTCGCGGACCCACCCGCCATCCGTGAACCCCTCCACGCCCCCGTCGCCCACGTCGTCCGCGGCGGCGTGATCGAGGGCATCCACTACGGCTCGGTGGCCGTCCTGAACCCCGAAGGGCGGGTCGCCTTCCAACTGGGCGACATCGAGGCGGCGTTCTACCCCCGCTCGGCGCTCAAGCCGGTCCAGGCCGTGGCCATGGTCCGCATGGGCCTGCCGCTCGACGGCGACCTCCTCTCCCTGGCCGCGGCCAGCCACTCCGGCGAGGAGATCCACCTCGCCGGCACCCGCCGCATCCTGGAGCTCGCCGGCGTCACCGAGGACGACCTGCGCAACGTCCCCGACCTGCCGTACGACCCGGTCGTCCGCGACGCCTGGATCCGCGACGGCCGCGGTCCGTCCCGCCTCGCCCAGAACTGCTCCGGCAAGCACGCGGCGATGCTGTACACCTGCCGGCTCAACGGCTGGTCCCTGGAGGACTACCTCGACCCCGGCCACCCCCTCCAGAAGGGCATCGCGGAGATCGTCGAGGACCTCACCGGCCAGCACGTCGCCCAGGTCACCGTCGACGGCTGCGGCGCCCCGCTCTTCTCCGTCTCCCTGCACGGCCTCGCCCGCGCCGCGGCCCGCATCACCACCGCGGCGCCCGGCACACCCGAGGCCAAGGTGGCCGACGCGATGCGCGACCACGCCGAGATGGCCTCCGGCTCCGGCCGTGACGTGGCCGCCCTGATGCGGGCGGTCCCCGGCCTCCTCGCCAAGGACGGCTTCGAGGGCGTCCAGGTCGCGGCGCTGCCCGACGGCCGGGCGATCGCGGTGAAGATAGCCGACGGCGCGAACCGGGCGCGCATCCCGGTCTCGGCGGCGGCGCTCGCCCTCGCGGGCGTCGACCCGACCCTCCTCACGCCCTTCGCAGGCGAGCCCCTCCTGGGCGGAGGCCACCCGGTCGGCGCGATCCACCCGGTCCGCGCCCTGGACCCCCTTCCGCCGCACAGCTGACCCACCGCCACCGGGCACGCTGCCCGCAGCTACGTGGCTTGGCACCCGGCGCTGGTGCTGGGCGGGGGTGGGTCGCCCGGCCCGGCGCTACGGGGGTGCCGCTGCGCCCACCCGTGCCGCCCCAGCGGCACGACTGCCCGCAGCTAAGTCACGAGGCGGCGCCGGCTGCCCGCTACCCCAGCGGGGCGGCCTGCCGCAGTCACGGCGGCCGGTAGACGCGTACGGCGAGCAGGGGACGTGTCGGGGGGTGTCCGCCCGCAGCGGGCGCCGGAAAGTGGCGGCACGAATTTGACCGTACGCAGCGGCGCACCGAGGACGGATACCCCCCGGCGCGGCCCCGACCCACCCACCGGCAGAGCGCGCTACAGCAACCACCCACGCACCGAAACGGGCCGCCGCAGGCAAAAAAGGGGCGCGGGGAACTGCGCGACCAGCCACCCACCCACCCACACCCACCCACGCACCCAAACCCACCACGAAGCGAGGCACACCCCGTGACCCCCACCCGCCCCGAACACGACCTCCTCGGCACCCGCCCCGTCCCCACCGACGCCTACTGGGGCATCCACACCCTCCGGGCAACCGAGAACTTCCCCATCACCGGCACCCCCATCTCCGCCTACCCCCACCTCATAAACGCCCTCGCCGCAGTGAAGGAGGCCGCCGCCCTCGCCAACGAGGAACTCGGCCTCCTCGCACCCCCCAAGGCCGCCGCCATCGTCGCCGCCTGCCGCGAGATCCGCTCCGGCAAGCTGCACGACCAGTTCGTCGTGGACGTCATCCAGGGCGGCGCCGGCACCTCCACCAACATGAACGCCAACGAGGTCGTCGCCAACCGCGCCCTGGAACTGCTCGGCCACGCCAAGGGCGAGTACCACCACCTGCACCCCAACGAGGACGTCAACCTCGGCCAGTCGACCAACGACGTCTACCCGACCGCCGTCAAGATCGCGACGGTCTTCGCGGTCCGCGGCCTGCTGAAGGCGATGGCCGTGCTGCAGGACGCCTTCGCCCGCAAGGCGGTGGAGTTCCGCGACGTACTGAAGATGGGCCGCACCCAGCTCCAGGACGCCGTCCCCATGACGCTCGGCCAGGAGTTCTCCACATTCGCCGTGATGATCGAGGAAGACCGTAGCCGTCTCGCCGAGGCGGTCGAGCTGATCCACGAGATCAACCTCGGCGCCACCGCGATCGGCACGGGCCTCAACGCCCCCGCGGGCTACGCCGAGGCCGCCCGCCGCCACCTCGCCGCGATCACCGGCCTCTCCCTCGTGACCGCCGCCAACCTCGTCGAGGCCACCCAGGACTGCGGCGCGTTCGTCCAGATGTCCGGCGTGCTGAAGCGCATCGCGGTCAAGCTCTCCAAGAGCTGCAACGACCTGCGCCTGCTCTCCTCGGGCCCGCGCGCCGGCCTGGGCGAGATCAACCTGCCCCCGGTACAGGCGGGTTCGTCGATCATGCCGGGCAAGGTGAACCCGGTGATCCCCGAGGTCGTGAACCAGGTCGCCTTCGAGGTGATCGGCAACGACGTGGCCATCACGATGGCGGCCGAGGCGGGCCAGCTCCAGCTCAACGCGTTCGAGCCGATCATCCTGCACTCCCTCTCGGAGTCGATCACGCACCTGGAGCGCGCCTGCGTCACGCTCGCCGAGCGCTGCGTGGACGGCATCACCGCGAACACGGACCGGCTGCGGGCGACGGTCGAGGACTCGATCGGCCTGGTGACGGCCCTGAACCCGCACATCGGGTACACGGCCGCGACGGACATCGCCAAGGAGGCCCTCGCCACCGGCCGGGGCGTGGCCGAACTGGTCCTGGAGAAGGGCCTGCTGCCCGCGGATCGGCTCGCGGCGCTGCTCCGCCCGGAGGTGCTGGCGGGCTCGACGACGCAGCGCGAAGACGCACCGAAGGCACAATACCGATCATGACGACGCCGCCGCCGACGACCTTCGAGCCGGTCCTCCACCGCATCGCGGAGGAGATCGAGCGCACCCCCGGCCGAGGGCGCCCCGCCGACTACATCCCGGCGCTCGCGGCCCGCGACGCGCGCCGCTTCGGGATGGCCGTCGCGGAGCTGGACGGCACGGTGTACGGCGTGGGGGACTGGCGCGAGCCGTTCTCCGCGCAGTCCATCACCAAGGTCTTCACGCTCGCGCTGGACCTGGCCCGCGAGGGCGACGCCCTGTGGGAGCACGTGGGCCGCGAGCCGTCCGGCAACCCGTTCAACTCCCTGGTGCAGCTGGAGTACGAGAACGGCATCCCGCGCAACCCGTTCATCAACGCGGGCGCCCTCGTCGTCACCGACCGCCTGCACACCCGTACCGGCGACGCGGCGGGTGAACTCCGCGCGTTCCTGCGGGCCGAGAGCGGCAATCCGGAGCTGGACTTCGACGAGGAGGTCGCCGCCTCCGAGACGGCGCACGGCGACCGCAACGCCGCCCTCGCCCACTTCATGGCGTCGTACGGCAACATCGACAACCCCGTCCCCGAGCTGCTCGACCAGTACTTCCGGCAGTGCTCGATCAGCGCCTCCTGCGCGGACCTGGCGCTGGCCACGACGTTCCTCGCCCGGCACGGCGTCCGCGCCGACGGCAGCCGGCTGCTCACCCGCAGCCAGGCCAAGCAGGTCAACGCGATCATGCTGACCTGCGGGACGTACGACGCGGCGGGCGACTTCGCGTACCGGGTCGGCCTGCCCGGCAAGAGCGGCGTGGGCGGCGGCATCATCGCCGTCGTCCCCGGGCGCTGCACGCTGTGCGTGTGGAGCCCGGGCCTGGACGAGCGGGGCAACTCGGTGGCGGGCGTGGCGGCGCTGGACCGCTTCACCACCCTCACGGGCCTGTCGGTCTTCTGAGGCCGCCGCGGACAAATCCGGTTGAGGCGGCGGCGACGCATCGGTGAGGATCCGGGGCATGTTCTCGCGGAAGAATCGCCGGCCCAAGTCCCCCGAACTGCTCAAGGCGTGGGAGTCGCTGGACGCCGGTGACCTACCCGGCGCGCTGCGCGTGCTGCGGGCGGCGGCCGAGGAGGCACCGCTCGCGGAGGTCGTCCAGGTCACGGCGCGTGCGGCAGCGGCAGCCGGCTTCGACGACCTGCGGCAGGCCGCCGAGGCCCTGGCCGCCCGCCCCGAACGGGCCCAGGAGCAGTACGACTTCGGGTACGCCTGCGTCGAGCGGGGGGTGCCGGTCCTGGCGATCCCCGCCCTGGGCGAGGCACTGCGGCAGGCCCCGCAGTCCGCGGCGGTGCTGCGGGAACTGGTCACGGCGTACGAGCGCGAGGACCGTCACCGCGAGGCGGTGACGGTCCTGAGCGCCCGTGAGGAGACGCTGGCGGACTGGCCGGACCGCTACCTGCTCGCGTACAACGCGCTCATGTCCGGCGACCTGGACCTCGCCCGCCGCCAGCACGACCTGCTGTCCGACCCGGCGGCCGACCCGGACGACCGGGTCTGGCTGCCCGCCCGCGACCGGCAGCGCGCCATGCTCCAGCGGGCCGCGAGCGCGGCGCAGGCGAGCCCGCTGGACGGCACCGACCTGCGCGGCTGGCAGTACGTCATGGGCGGCACCCTGCTCGGCACGCTGTCGCCGTTCGGCTTCGACGCGGGCATGAACGGCCGGTACGCGTGGCTGCAGGACTCCTACGACCTGTGCCTGCGGGGCCTGCTGCGGCTGAAGGCGGTGCTGGAGGCGACCGGCGTCCGCCCGGACGCGGTGGCGCTGCTGTCCGACCGCGACAGCCACGTCCTCGGGCTGGCCGCGGCCGAGGTGCTGGGTCTGCCGGCGCGGCCGTTCGAGGGCGCGGAGCCCGGCACGGTGGTGGTGGCGCACGACCTGAACGAGCTGGCGGGCACGGAACGGGGGCCGGAGATCCTGGCCGCGTTGCGCGAGCGGGCGCCGGGCCAGGTGCTGCACGAGCACGCGAGCTGCTGGACCGACCCGCCGGCCGTCGCCGCCGACAGCGTGGGCCTGCTGCACCAGCACCTGACCGCGCCCTGGGCGGAGCGGATGCGGCTGGACGAGAACGGCGAGGTGGGGCGGAGCCCGGCCGACGACCGCCCGGCGGCGGAGATCGCCGCGGAGATCACCGGCGCGGACCCGACGCCGGACGAGGGCGACGGCAGCGCACCGGCGGACCCGCCGGCCCGCCTGACGGACCTGGCGACGGCGGTCGCGGACACCTGGCTGCGCGGCCCCCGCGACGGACTGCGCTCCGCGGGCCCGGTGCCCAGCTCCCGGTTCGCCTGACGGGAGACCACGCACCGCGCCTGCCACCCTCGTGTCCCCGCTGCCCCCGGTCACCCTTCCGCAGCGTCCCCGCCCCTGCGCCGCAACGCGAACGCCACACCCCCGGCCCCCAGGCAGGCGGCCCCCGTGACGGCCGCCGCGGGACCCCAGCCGGAGCCGTGCGGCTTCTCCCCGGTCGCGACGGCGACCGTGGCGGAGACCGGGGCCGCCGTCACCGCCTGGCCGGGCCGCGGCCCGGCCAGCCCCGCCTCCAGCGAGCCCACCGGATCGACCCGCCCGGCCGCCGCGAACCCCCAGTCCAGCAGCGCCCGCGCCTCCTCGTAGACCGCGAACCCGCCGCCCTCCTGAGGGTTCATCACGGTCACCACCAGCGTGCGACCGTCCCGGCGGGCCGCCGCGACCAGGGTGTTGCCGGCGTGGGTGGTGTAGCCGTTCTTGACGCCGATCAGCCCCGGGTAGCGCTCCACGCCGTCGGCCCCGGTCAGCAGCCGGTTGGTGTTCTGGATGTCGTACGACCATCCGCCGCCGCCCGGGAACGGCGCCGAGACGGTACGGCAGTAGCGCGCGAAGTCGGCGTTGCGCAGCCCCTCCCGGCCGAACACGGCGAGGTCGTACGCCGAGGACACCTGGCCCGGTGTGTCGTAGCCGTCGGGGGACAGCACGTGTGTGTCCCGGGCGCCCAGGGCGCGGGCCTTGGCCTGCATCCGGGCCGCGGTGGCCGACCAGCCGCCGTTGAGGGCGGCGAGGACGTGCACGGCGTCGTTGCCGGAGTTCAGGAAGACCCCGCGCCACAGGTCCGCGATCCGGTACGTCCGTCCCTCGGCGACGCCGACCAGGCTGCTGCCCGCGCCGATGCCGCGCAGCTCCTCCTCGCTGACCGTGTGCTCCAGACCGGCCGGGAGTGACGGCAGCACGGTCAGCGCGAACAGCGTCTTCAGGGTGCTGGCGGGCGGCAGTCTGCGGTGCGCGGCGTGCGCGGCGAGGACGTCCCCGCTGTCGGCGTCGGCCACCACCCACGACAGCGCGGAGACCGCGGGCACCCGGGGCGCCCCGGGGTGCGGGCGCACCTGGGTGCCGGGCCGGTACAGCAGCGACGCGTGCGCCGGTACCGCCCGCGGTCGGCCCGGCGTGGGCTCGCCCCCGGCGGCCGCTGCGACGGGCGCGAGCGCCAGGACGCCCGCGACGGAGAGAGCGCACACCGACAGAAGCGTCCGGGAGGAGAATCCGTTGATCATATGAATCAACGTAGGAACTGACGCTCCGTCCGCCACCCGGCTGGGCCGAACGCCCCGCCCGAGCACCCGGATGCCGCACGTCACGGCGGGCCGGCTCGCGCCGGGAAGATCGTCACCGAGTACGGCGAACGCGCGTTCCCCGCGCCTCCGGTGTGACAAGGTGGCCGAAAGACGATGGTGAAGATCCTGTGGGGGTGGGGCATGCCGGAGCTGGACAAGGGTGCGAACACGGCGGTCGGGGACGGCCGGATCACGGTTGAACTGCGCTGCGACGGCGACCCGGTCGACCTCAGCGCCCTGCTGGTCGCCGCGGACGGCAAGGTCCGCTCCGACGACGACCTCGTCTTCTACAACCAGCCGTCCGCCGAGTCCGGCGCCGTCCAGCACCGGGCCGCCGACGCGTCCGGCCCCGAACGCGTCGAGGTCGACCCGGCCGCGCTGCCCGCCGACGTCGACCGGGTCGTCCTCGTCGGCAGCTGCGACCCCGACGACGCGACCCGCACCTTCCGCGACGTCAAGGACGTCGTCGTGCAGGCCGTGCAGGAGGGCGCGGAACCGGTGGTCTTCCGCCAGCCGGCGCTCACCGACGGCGAGCGCGCGGTGCTGCTCACGGAGCTGTACCGTCGCGGCCCGGCCTGGAAGATCCGCGCCATCGGCCAGGGCTACGCCGACGGACTGGCGGGCCTGGCCACCGACTTCGGCATCGACGTCGCCGAGGAGGAGCCGCAGCAGCCGGCCCTGCCCGAGGAGCCCGCCGTGCCGGCCCCGCAGCCCTCCGCGCAGCCCCCGGTGGCCGCCGCGCCCGCGCCCGCCCCGGTGCGGGCGAACCTCGGCAAGCCGCCGCTCGGCAAGGTCAGCCTCGACAAGGGCGGCCGTATCGCCATGAGCCTGGACAAGGGCGATCGCGACCTGGTGGTCACGGCCACGCTGGAGTGGGACGGCGGCAGCGAGGAGCGTCGCCGGCAGGGCGCGGACCTCGACCTGTACGCCCTGTTCGTGCCTGCCGCCAAGGCCCTGCGGGGCGGCGCCAAGGCGCCGGGCACGGTGGTCGGGAAGCGGCACACGCCCAAGGGCGAGCCGCTGCGGCCCGGCGGGGCGCCCCCGGAGTCCGTTCCGGCGACGGCGAAGCAGGGCAGGCGCGCCGATGTCGTCTACTACAAGGTCCGCGGCTCGCTGAAGAAGGCGCCGTACATCAAGCTCGACGGCGACGCCCGGGTCCCCGGCAGCGAGACGCTGCGCATCGTGCGCCCCGACGAGCAGGGCTATGTCCTGCTGTGCGCGTACTCGGCCGTCAGCAACGGCATCGGCTCGTTCCGCAGTTTCGGCGCGAAGGTCGTCGTCAGCGACGGGCGCGGTTCCGCGGTCACCGTGCCGCTGTTCGAGAACACCAGCACCCGCTACTGGGTGGCCATCGCGCTCGTCGACTTCACCGGCGGCGACGGGGCGGAGATCCGCCATGTGGAGGCCTACAGCGCCCGGATGACGGAGCGCCGGCCCGTGCTGCTGGCCGACGGGACGATCCAGATGAACGCCGGTCCGATCGAGTTCAAGCGGCACTGACGGTCCGCCGGGAGGTGGGCGGGCGCCGGGTCAGGCCGGGGGCAGCGTCGGCTGGACGCGGCGCAGGAAGGTGGCGTTGTCGGGGGTCTCGCGCAGCTTCTCCAGCAGCGCCGGAAGGTTGGCGTGGCCGTCGCGGGTCTGCAGCGCCCGCCGCAGCCCGCGGACGGCCGCCGACTCGGTGGGGGAGAGGAGCAGTTCCTCGCGGCGGGTGCCGGAGGCGTTGAGGTCGACGGCGGGGAAGACACGGCGGGAGGACAGTTCGCGGTCGAGGCGCAGCTCCATGTTGCCGGTGCTCTTCAGTTCCTCGAAGAACAGCTCGTCGGCGCGCGATCCCGTCTCGACCAGGGCCGTGGCGAGGATGGTGAGGGAGCCGCCCTCCTCGGCCAGGCGGGCGGCGCCGAAGAACTTCTTCGGGCCCTGCAGCGAGGCCGCGTCGACGCCGCCGCTGAGGGTGCGGCCCCCGGCGGCGGCCGCGTTGTTGTGGGCCCGGCACAGCCGGGTGAGGGAGTCGAGCAGGATCACCACGTCCTCGCCGTCCTCGACGAGCCGCTTGGCCCGCTCGACGACCAGATCGGCGAGCGCGATGTGCTGCCGCGGGGACCGGTCGAAGGTCGAGGCGTACACCTCGCCGCGGACCGAGCGCCGCATGTCGGTGACCTCTTCGGGCCGTTCGTCGAGCAGCAGCACCATCAGCCGGCACTCGGGGTGGTTGCCGGCGACGCCCGCGGCGATCTGCTGGAGCAGGACGGTCTTGCCGCTCTTGGGCGGGGCGACGATCAGCCCGCGCTGGCCCTTGCCGACGGGTGCGACCAGGTCGACGACACGGCCGGTGAGCCCCGCCCCGGGGTGCTCCAGGCGCAGCCGCCGGTTGGGGTGCAGGGGCGTGAGGTCGCGGAAGTGGCGGCGGTCGCGCAGCGCGCCGGGCGCCCGGCCGCCCACCCGGGCGACGTCCGTGACGCCCGCCGCGCGACCGCCGAGGACGCCTTCGACGAGGTCGCCCTTGCGCAGCCCGTACCGGCGGATCAGCGCGGCGGAGAGCTGCGGGTCGGCGGGCGTGGGCACCAGGGTGGCGGCGCCGCGCAGATGGCCCTTCCCACTGCCGTCGATGTCCAGGACACCGGTGACGAGCCGGGAGGCCGGCTGCTGACGTACGGGAGGGTGTTCGAGTGTGGTGGTCATGGAGGTCGGTCCTTTCACGGACTACGGAAGGCGATGCATACGGGGGAGGGGAGAGGCCGCGAGACGGGAGGGCACTTGAGCGCGCCTCAGGGCGGCGGGAGAACTCACCTGACGTACGACGGAACGACACCGTCGAGGGAGGTGGAGAGGAAGAAAAAGAGAACCGGGGAGATGATCCGCACCGGCGCTCACGACGAAGCATACACACGTGCTGATCGCAGTGTAGCAGACGGGTCGGCGTCCGTGCGGGTGACGTTACGCTCGCCGCACCGACCGCGCCACGCCCCCGGAGGTGCCGTGCCCCTGCAGATGAAGCTGACGGCCATCACGCTCGACTGCCCCGACCCCCTCCGGCTGGCCGCGTTCTACCAGCAGGCCACCGGATACGAGCCGCACCCCCGCTCCGACGGCGAGTTCGCGGGACTGCTCCGCGACGACGGGCTGTTCCTGGGCTTCCAGCGGGTCGACGACCACCGCCCGCCCCAGTGGCCCGGGCAGGGCGTGCCGCAGCAGCTCCACCTGGACTTCTCGGTCGACGACCTCGACGAGGCCGAGAACCTGCTGCTGGCCATGGGTGCCACGAAACCGGACCACCAGCCGGACGAGGACCGCTTTCGCGTCCTCCTGGACCCGGCCGGCCACCCCTTCTGTCTGACCCGGCGCTGAGCCGGACCGCATGCGACAAGCCCCCTCGCGCGGCAGGCGAGGGGGCGTCGCGGGGTCGTTGTGCCGCGGTCGGCGGTCTACGAGGCCTGTGCCTCCGCGGTGATCCGGTCGAACTGGGAGCCCATGGCCGCCGCGAGTGCCTGTGCGCCCGACAACGGCCGCACCATGACGGTCAGTTCGTCGATCCGCCCGTCCTCGTCGAGGTGGATGAAGTCGCAGCCGGTGAGTTCGCGCCCGTCCACCCGTGCCGTGAAGACCAGCGCGTGGTCACGGCCGTCGGAGCCGGTGAGTTCCCGCACGTACCGGAAGTCCTCGAAGACCCGGCTCGCCCCGCGCAGGATCGCCGCGGTGATCGCCTTGCCCGGGTAGGGCTTGAAGACGACCGGGCTCGTAAACACGACGTCGTCGGCCAGCAGTGCCTCGACCGCGTCGAGATCGCCCGCCTCGACCGCCTCGCGGAACGCGCGCATACCCACCTCCATAGTCAATTAATTGAGTAGGTGCGGCGAGAATAGTGACCCGCTGGTAGCGTGTCCAGGGATGTTCGGTCCCGAAGGCCCCACCCTGCGCGAACTCGCGGTACAGGCGCTGTCGTCCGTCGAGCGCGGCTACGACCTGCTCGCCCCCAAGTTCGATCGGACGCCGTTCCGGACACCCGGCTCCGTCCTCGACGCGGTCGCCGTGGCCCTGGAGCGGACCGGACCCTACGACGACGGACTCGACCTGTGCTGCGGCACGGGCGCCGGCCTGGACGTGCTGACCCGGCTGTGCCGCGGCAGCGTCACCGGCGTGGACTTCAGCGCCGGCATGCTCTCCGTCGCCCGCGCCCGTGTCCCCGCCGCCGGCCCGCGCGTCGCATGGGTGCGCGCGGACGCCCGCGCCCTGCCGTTCACGGCCGCCTTCGACCTGGTGGTGAGCTTCGGCGCGTTCGGCCACTTCCTGCCCCGCGAACTGCCTGGCCTCTTCACCCAGGTCCACTCCGTGCTGCGCCCCGGCGGCCAGTTCGCCTTCCCGGTCCTCGCACCGCCCCGCCCGGCCACCCCCGGCTACTGGATGCTGCTCGGTTTCGACGCCGTGATGCGGGTGCGCAACGCGCTGTGGCGGCCGCCGTTCGTGATGTACTACCGCGCCTTCCGGCTCGGCGACGTACGCCGCGAGCTGGAACGCGCCGGGTTCCGGGTGGAGTTGCAGCCGCTGCCGGAGTTCGGCCGTCGCCGCGACGGCAGCCCGCGGGCGCGGATGGTCGTGGCACGACGGCCCGACTGAGGGGGCAGGAGGCGCCGCAAGGGCCGCTTGGACGAGCCCCGTTGTCAGTGGCGGGCCGTATGGTCCAGGGCATGAGCATTCCCGCCGTCGAGGAGTCCTGGGCACGGATCGAGGCCTGGCTGGCCCGCCACGCCCCGGTCAGCCGCGCCCGGTTGCGCCCACCGGCGGCGGGGGAGGAGATCCGGGCCGCGGAGCGGGAGCTGGGGCTCATGTTCCCGCCCGACCTGGTGGCGTCCCTGCGCTGTCACGACGGCGCCGACCACGGCGAAGGCGCGCCCGAGGTGGCGTACTACGGACCGCCGGCGCGGGTGGCGGACATCGTGCGGCACACGGCGATGCTGCGGGACATCGGCACCGATCTCGGCGACGTCGACGGCGACGAGGACGAACTGGGCGCCTACTGGCGCCAGGAGTGGCTGCTCATCACCCTCGGCGCCGCCGGCCAGGCCTCCGACGGACTGTTCCTCACCGTCCGGCCGGGCCCCGGCCACGGCCGCGTCGGGCACTCCCGCACCGAGGACGCGCCGGTCTTCACCCCGTGGTCCTCGCTGCGCCACCTTCTGGCCGACTTCGCGGAGGCACTGGAGGAGGGCCGTCCCTTCGCCGGACGGGTCCCGGTGGGCATCGACGGGGAGCTGCGGTGGGAGGACGACCGGTCCGTCGTTTCCGACCCGGTCTCCCCGCTCGCCCTCGCCGCGCGGTCCGCCGAACCGGAGCCGCCCGCCCCGGGGGGACCGGCGGATTTGAGTGCACCGACTCCGACCGAGGACCGCGGAGCAGGCCCGCGGCTCACCTTCGTCCGCGTCGCCCCACCCCGCCCGCAGCCCCTGCCCGACCAGCCCGACCTGGTCTTCGCCGAAGGCCTCACCCCCGCCGAACTGCTCCGCAGACTGGGCGCGATCCCCGCCACCGTCCGCCCGCGCAGCCGGCCCCACGCCGAGCACGCGGCGGCCTCGCCGTGGGCCGCCCACCGCCCGATGGTCCGCGCCGGTACGACCGGAGGGTGGGCGTACGCCGTCCAGGAGGAGGGCGCCGCCCAGTTCGTACGGCCGGAGGTGCTGCGCGCGGTCTCCGAGGGCACCCGTGCCGTCGCCCTCACCCGGCAGGGACCGGAGGTGCGCCGCACGGTCGTCGTGGACGGCGTGCCGGACGAGGAGGCGGTCCGGCTGGTCATGTCACCGCGCGAGAACGTGGCGAGCGTGCCCGACCGGATGCTCGCCCGGCGGCTCGGCGTGGACCCGTGGCCGGGATCCACCGCAGCGTACGCCCGTCTCCTGACCGAGCTGGACGGGGAGTTCGGCATCCGGTACCGCCCGGGGGACGACGCCGGTACCGGCCTGCCGAGCGCCCTGCTGCTGCCGCTCCTGGACGACCTGCCCGACCCCGCCTGCGGACCGGCCGGTGAGGTACGGGGGTTCGACCTCGCCGCGCTCGTGGACCGCACCCCTCCCGAGCGGCTGCGGCGGGCGTGCGCGGCCCAGCTCCGGCGGCTCGCCGCCGAGACCGGCATCGACGCCTACCCGGAGATCGCCGACGCCCTGGCCCGGACCGGCCGCGCGGAGCGCAACGGTCCCGATGCCGGGGAGCGCCTAGGACCTGATGCCCGGGAGCCCCTGGGCCTCGACGCCGCGACGAACCTCGGTCTCGGTGTAGGCGATCCGCTCGACCTCCGCATACGTACCCTCGCCGCCGAGACCTGGGCGGCGCGGCAGTCGGTGCGCGACGGGACGGGACCGGTCGGCCCCGAGGACCTGAGCGCCTGGATCGCCCGGGAGGGAGCGGCCCAGGCGCTGCGGGCCTTCGTGCTGCTGCCGGTGCCGATGGCGGCGGAGCGGATCCTCGGCCTGCGACTGTCCGCCCGCTGGCGCGACGAACTCGCCACCGATCTGGGAGAAGTCGGGACTCAGCCGGCGGCCGGCAGGGTGAACTCGTAGACGAGGACGTCCTGCCGGGCGTCCACCACCAGGTCGGTGATCTCCAGCGGCCGCGCGTACTGGTCGTGGACCCGGCGCGTCACCCGCATCGACAGTGTGTCGTCGAGGCGGGTGATGGAGTCGCGGTGATGCAGGGTCAGACCGGCCCTGCGCATCCAGTCGTAGACGCGGCGCATCTGTGCCGAGGCCGTGCCGTCGGCGCGGTCCCGGTAGCGGGCCAGCTCCTCCACCTCCGACAGGGCCACCGTGGAGAACGAGGTGACGGCTGTGCGCCGGCCGCGTCCGTCGGCGGCGGCGGACTCGTAGCGGTGCACCAGCGTCGGCCGGTGCGGGGCCAGCCCGAGGGCCCGCGCGTGCTCCGGCGGTGGCACCTCCCAGGTCACCGTGGCCCGGGCCAGGCCGTCGGGGTGCGTGCCGCCGGAGCCGACCGGGAAGGTCAGCGCGGGGTGCTCCACCGGCGGGCCGGACAGCGTGGCGTGGCTGCCGCGCCGGTCGGTGGTGACCAGCCCGCGGCGGCGCAGCACCTCCAGCGCCTGCCGTACGGTCTCCCGGCTGACGCCGAAGTGCTCGGCCAAGTGCCGTTCGCCGGGCAGGCGTTCGCCGGGCGGGATGGTCTCGTCGCGCAGTTCGCCGAGCAGCCGCGTCGCGACACGCCAGTACAGCGGCGGGTCGTCGGGCGCGGGGCCGTCGAGAAGGCCGCCGTCGGGGGAGTCCGGGAGACGGTCGAGAGGATGGGTGCCGTGCGGGTGCCGATCGGTGGTGTGCGGGTGGTCGGGCGGGGTGGTGCGGGCCATTGCCGCGCCTCCTGTTGGTGACGTGCCGTGTCCGTGCGGGTTCGGTGCGCCACCAGATCTAGCATTGGTCTAAACCACCAGGGAAGGGCGGCCCCCCTCTTCGGCCGAAACCGGACCGCCCGCACCCCCGCTCACAGCGCGCTGTACACGGCGTCCACCAGGGCCGTCTTCCGCGGGTCGTCGGCTATATGAGGGCCCATCCGGTTCATCACATACCCGAGCGAGACACCCGCCTCCGGATCGGCCAGCCCGCACGAACCGCCGAACCCGTCGTGTCCGAAAGCCCGCGGGTTCGGCCCGTACGAGCCGTGGGACCCGCTCAGCCACAGCCCGAGCCCGATCTCCGTCTCGTGCGGGAGCCCCGCGCCGAGCACCAGGTCGCGGCCACCGCCCTGCCCCTCGCGCACCCGCTCGGCGGCCTCCGGGGACAGCACGCGCCGGCCGTCGTACGACCCCCGGCCCGCGAACACGCCGTACAGCGCGGCGACCGCCCGGGCCGTGCCGTGCCCGTTGGCGGCCGGGATCTCGGCGGCCCGCCAGGCCGGGGTGTTCGCCTCCGCGGCGCCCACGGCCGGGTTGGCCAGGGCGGCCAGCGCCGCCGCCGGCAACCGGCCGAAGGAGGCGGCCCGGTCGCCGTCGGGCGCGGCCGGCGGATGGACCAGCTCGGCCGCCCGGCCCGCGTCCTTCGCCGGCAGTCCGACGGTGAAGTCGATGCCCAGAGGCCCGGTCACCTCCCGCTCCAGGAAGGCGCCCGGCAGCAGCCCGGACACCCGGCGGACGACCTCGCCGACCAGGAAGCCGTACGTCAGCGCGTGGTAGCCGGACCGGGTCCCGGGCTCCCACCAGGGCTCCGTGGCGGCCAGCCGGGCGGTCGTCAGCTCCCAGTCGCACAGGTCCTGGAACGAGTGCGGTTCCCGCAGCCCGGCCAGCCCGGCCCGGTGGGAGAGCAGGTGCCGTACGAGGACCTTCTCCTTGCCGGCCGCGGCGAATTCGGGCCAGTAGGCGGTGACCGGCGCGTCCAGGTCGAGCAGCCCCCGGTCGGCGAGGATGTGCGCGCACAGCGCCACCGGGCCCTTGGAGGTCGACCACACGTTGACCACGGTGTCGCGCTCCCAGGGGCGGGTGCGCGCGGCGTCGGCCCAGCCGCCCCACAGGTCGACCACACGCCGCCCGTCGACCGTGACGGCCACGGCGGCACCCAGCTCGCCGCGGTGCCGGAAGTTCTCCTCGAACGCCGTGCGGACCGCGGTGAAACGCGGATCGCAGTGGCCGTGGATCTGCGGTGCCTCGTGCTCGCTCATGCGCCCTCCGGCTCGCCGGGAACCCGGGCCGCGTCGCTGCGGCCCGGGACGCCCGAACATACCGACTGGTCGGACCAGTGGGAAGGCCGCCGGCGCGGAGCGGGGGCGGGACGCCCGGCCTCAGGCGTACGCGCGCAGCCAGCGCAGCTTGGCGGCGTCGTGGAAGGGGCCGCCGCCCTCGTGGTCGTTGAAGTCGTAGACCTCGATCGCCTTGTCCTCGTGCGCCCAGGCGTTGTAGGCGGCGAAGACCGTGGACGGCGGGCAGGTCTGGTCCTCCAGGGCCACGGAGAACAGGGCCGGGGCTCGGCCGCGCGCCGCGAAGTGCACGCCGTCGAAGTACGAGAGCGTGCGCAGGGCGTCCTCGGTCCGGCCGCGGTGCGTTTTCAGGTAGAGGCCGATCTCCCGGTAGGGGTGCCGGTCGGTCAGCGTCGTCGCGCGCGGGAAGTCGCACAGGAACGGCACGTCCGGGGCGACCGCCGCCAGGTCCGGGACCAGCCCGCCGACGGCCAGCGCGATACCGCCGCCCTGGCTGGCGCCGACGGCCGCGGTGCGCGTGGCGTCGGTCAGCGGATGCGAGCGGGCCGCCTCCACCGCCCGGACGGCGTCGGTGAACACCCGGCGG
Source organism: Streptomyces griseosporeus (assembly GCF_014656055.1). Lineage (GTDB taxonomy): Bacteria > Actinomycetota > Actinomycetes > Streptomycetales > Streptomycetaceae > Streptomyces > Streptomyces griseosporeus. The sequence continues at coordinate 740,968 of NZ_BNBR01000002.1, read as the reverse complement.
TAGTAGTAGTTCTCGGGCGCGTCGATGCCGCGCGTCATGAAGCCCGGGTAGGCCGGGCCCGCGCCCAGCGGGTCGGCGGTGCCTCCGCCGCCGCCCCAGGCGCTGCCCTGGCCGCGGGTGTCCATCACGAAGTGCGCCCGGCCGGAGGAGGCCCACAGCAGGTGCTCGTGCGGCAGGCCGCGCCCGCCGCCGTAGCCGACGAACTGCACGACCAGCGGCAGCGGCTCCTCGGCGGCGGCCGGCAGCAGCAGCCAGCCCTTCACCGGATGGCCGCCGAACCCGGCGAACGTCACGTCGTACACCGTGACCGTCGTCAGCCCGGTGTCGACCGGTTCGAAACGGGCGTCCAGATCGTGTTCGCGGGCCTCCTGGAGCGTCTTGGACCAGAACGCGTCGAAGTCCTCCGGTGCGACGGAGTCGCCGCGGTACTCGCGGAGTTCGTCGAGCGGAAGGTCGAACAGGGCCATGCAGGACCGCCTTCGGGTGCGGGGAGCGGGTGGAAACGATCACACCGTACGTGCGCGTGGGAGCGCTTTCCAAGACCCTGTCCGCTCTCCGGAACCCGGACGCGCGTTGACAGAGATCGCTTTCTGTCAGCTGGTCCGTACGCTCTCCCCGCCCCGCTAGATCTCTCCCCGGCTGCGTCGCGTCCACTGGGGTTCGGTCAGGGCCCAGTCGCGGTCCCAGTCGGCCATCCGGCGCCGCATCGCCACCCGGCGCACCACCGTGTGCCCGAGCAGCACCACCGCGACCGTACCGCCGGCGGCGCAGGTGCCCATGGTCAGCGTGTGCTGCCAGACCGCGCTGTCGCCGGCCGGCGGCGGCACATTGCGGCCGTGACCGTCGAACCAGACCTCGACCCGGTCGCCGTCCCGCGTCCCGGCGGGAACCCGTGCCGCGGCCGTGCGCGGCTGCCCGCCGCCCCCCGTCCAGCGGACCGTCACGCGGTAGGTGCGCCGCGTGCCTCCCTCGAACGCGCTCAGCCCGTCCGGGGTCCGCCCGACCACCTCGGCGCGTACGCTGTGCCGGTCCGCGCGCTGCTGTACGGCCGCAGTCCGCGCCTCGTCGTGCGCCCACCAGCCGGTGGCCACCCCGGCCGCGGGCGCGCCGAGTCCCAGCAGGACGGCCGCACCCAGCGCCGTCCACGCCTCCACGACGTCCGACCGGCGCCGCAGCGGATTCTTCCGCCAGCGCCAGCCCCGCACCCGGGTTCGCATGTCGACCTCCTCGCCGTCACGCGTGCGAGTGCCCACAGGGACCTCGTACCCCGTCCAGGAGACATCGTTCACTGGTTCGGCACAAACCGGGGGCGGAAGGGCGAGAAGGCCGGGCGAGGGAGCGGGGAGGAGGCCGGCCGGTCCCGTCACCGGCCCCCGGGTGCCTCAGCCGAAGCGCTCGATGCGGATGCGGTCCACCGGCTGGCCCGCCTCGACGAGGAGACGGGCGGCGTGCTCGGCGAAGGCGTTGGAGCCGCAGACGTACGCCTCCCAGCCGCCCTCGGGCGCGTCCGCCACCACCGGCGCCACGTGCGCGGCCGACAGCCGGCCCACCGGGAGCCCCGCCGGCGCGCTGCGCGTGAACACGGGCGTCGTCTCGGCGCCGTACTCCCCGGCGTAGATCAGCTCCTGCGGGCTGCGGGCCGACACCAGCAGCCGCAGCGGCACCGCGAGGCCCCGCGCCCGGTGGTGCCGCACCATCGACATCAGCGGTACGACGCCGGACCCGGCGCCGAGCAGCAGCGCGGGCCGGTCGCCCGGCCAGGCGAAGAAGCCGCTCACCGGGCCGCGCACCTCGACGGTGTCGCCCGGCCGGGCCACGGTGTGGAACCAGCCGGACACCTCGCCGTCCTCGACACGGTCCAGGGTCAGCTCGATGTGCCCGCTCTCGTCCGGCGCCGACGCGATCGAGTAGTGGCGCTGGGCGGTGTAGCCGTCGGCCGCGGTCAGCCGCAGCATCAGGTGCTGGCCGGGCAGATGGCCGGGCCAGCCGGGCACCGCGAGGCGGAAGGTGGCCGCGCGCGGGGTCTCGCGCCGGATCTCCGTGAGCGTCGCGGTCTGCCACACGGACGCCGCCTGCTCGCTCACGGCGATGCGGCCGGGCACGGCGAAGCGCGTGGGCGGCGTGAACGTCTCGGTCGCGGCCACGGTCTCGGCTTCGGTCACGCTCTTGGTCCCGGCCACGGTCTCGGCTTCGGTCACGCTCTTGGTCCCGGCGACGCTCTCGGCTTCGGTCACGCTCTCGGTCCCGGCCAGAGAGTCGTCCCCGGTCGGTGTCATGGTCTCAGTCACCGGAGTACCGCTGCTCCTCCCAGGGGTTGCCGCGTTCGTGGTAGCCGTTCCGCTCCCAGAAGCCGGGCTCGTCGTGGTCGAGCAGGCGCAGGCCCGCGATCCACTTGGCGCTCTTCCAGAAGTACAGGTGCGGCACCAGCAGCCGCGCCGGGCCGCCGTGCTCGGCGGGCAGCGGCCGGCCGTCGTAGCCGAAGGCGATCCAGGCCCGGCCGCCGGTCAGGTCGGCGAGCGGCAGATTGGTCGTGTACCCGGTGTGGGACCAGGCCACGGCGTGTGTGGCCGAGGGCAGCGGGCCCGCCTCGGCCAGGAAGGCGTCGAGGGACACGCCCGAGAACCGCACCCCGAACTTCGACCAGCTGGTGACGCAGTGGATGGCGCCCTCGTACGCGGACGCGGGCAGCGCGTGGGCCTGCGCCCAGTCCCAGGTACGGGGCCGCTCGACCAGCCCGTCGATCCGGAAGGTCCACTGCTCCGGCGCGATGTCCGGGGTGACCTCGGCGGACAGCACGGGCCAGTCGTCGCCCGCGTCGTACTGACCGGGTGGCAGGCCGGGGTTCTGGACGCGGGGGCGTCCGGTGAATCCTCGGGTGACGTTCATGATTCAACCGTAAAGGGTGCCGACGGGTGCCGCGGACCCCGATCGTTGCGGGCGTATGAACATCGCGGCGGCCCGGGAATAGGCCCCCGCGTCCTTCGCTTGCCGCCGGTGACAGCGAAGGAGAGTGAGATAGCCCATGCCCAAGGCGTACGTCTTCACCCGGTACGGCGGTCCCGAGACCGAGGCGCTCGTCGACCTGGACCGGCCCCGCCCCGGCCCCGGCCAGCTGCTCGTCGCCGTGCGGGCCGCCGGGGTCAATCCCGTGGACTGGAAGATCCGCGGGGGTCTGCGCCGCCCCGGCGAGACCGGCGAGCGCGCCTTCCCCTCCGTGCTGGGCAGCGAGGTCTCCGGGGTGGTCGAGGAGATCGGCGAGGACGTGACCGGGTTCGCCGTGGGCGACGCGGTCTTCGGCAACGCACTGTCCGGCGGCTATGCCGAGTACGCCGTGCTGTCGGCCGGACTGGCCGCGCCCAAGCCCGCCGCGCTGTCCTTCACGGACGCCGCGACGCTGCCCGTCGCCGCGGCCACCGCCTACGACGGCGTCCGCCAGCTCGACCTGCCCGCGGGCGCGACCCTGGTCGTCGTGGGGGCCGGCGGCGGGGTCGGGGTCGCGGCGGTGCAGATCGCCCGCGCGTTCGGCCTGAAGGCGGTCGGGGTGGCGAGCGAGGCCAAGAAGGACCTCGTGGAGTCCTTCGGCGCGGCCCACGTCGCGTCCGGCCCCGGCTGGACCGAGCGGGTGCGCGCGTCCGCCCCCGACGGCATCGGCGGCGTCTACGACCTGGTCGGCGGCGAGGTGTTCACCGAGGCGGCACAGCTGGTGGAGGACCGTACGAAGCTGATCACCGCCGGTGTCTCCCCCGACGAGGCGGCCCGGCTGGGCGCGGCCCGCGTCGAACGGGCCCGGACGGCGGCGGTGCTGCGCGCGGTGGCCGACCTCGTCGTCAGCGGCGACCTGGACCCGCACGTCACCCGGACCTACCCGCTGGAGGAGGCCGGGGAAGCGCTGCGCGCCGTCGAGGACGGCCATGCCCGCGGCAAGATCGTCATCGAGGTCTCCGCATGAGCGTCCCGCACGTCCCGCACGTCCCGCACCCGCATGTCCTGGACAACCCGGCCCTGGCCTCGCTGACCGGCCCGCACGCCCGGTTCGCCGAGCGGCGCGGCCGGGTGCTGCGCTACCCGGTCGACGTCTCGCCCTGGCTGGCCCTGCCCGACGAACCGGACGCCGACGACTGGGCCGACCTGGCGGCGCTCGCGGGCCCCGGCGCCGAGGTGCCCCTGCCCGGCTACCGGGGCCCGGTCCCCGCGGACTGGGAGGTCACGCAGCGGATCGACGGCGTCCAGTTCGTCGACGACGGCCTCGCGGCGGCCCCGGACCCCGAGGCGGTCCGGCTCGGCCCCGCCGACGTCCCCGAGATGACCGACCTGGTCGCCCGCACCCGGCCCGGCCCCTTCCTGTCGCGCACCATCGAACTGGGCACCTACCTGGGCATCCGGCGCGAGGGCCGGCTGGTCGCCATGGCGGGGGAGCGGCTGCACCCGCCCGGCTGGACCGAGATCAGCGCGGTCTGCACCGACCCCGCGGCCCGTGGCCAGGGCCTCGCCACCCGGCTGATCCTCGCCGTCGCCCACGGCATCCGGGAGCGCGGGGAGACCCCCTTCCTGCACACCAGCGCCGCCAACCGCGACGCGATCCGCCTGTACGAATCCCTCGGCTTCCGCCTGCGCCGCAGAACGGCGTTCCTCGCGGCCCGGGCGCCGGAGCGGGTGGGGGAGGGGAGGGTGGTGGCGGTGCCGTAGGGGGCGCCGGGGTGATGCCCGACCGGAAGGGGGACCGGCCGTCAGGCGGGTGGCGGGCCGGCCCCTGCCGCCTCCTCCTCGACGGGGCCGGTCAGGCGTCGTCCGGCTCCTGCGGGGCCCAGGCGTTGTAGCGGACCAGGTAGTCCGCGAACCGTGCCAGGTCCTGCTCCGGCCAGTCGGCCAGGCGCGCCTGGAAGGCCGCCCGGCGGCTCTCCGTGACCTGGGCGAGGATGCGGCGGCCGGCCTCGGTGAGGTGCAGGACTTGGACGCGGTGGTCCTCGGCGTCGACGCGCCGCTCGATCAGCCCGGCCCGCTCCAGGGCCGCCACCTGGCGGCTCACCGTGGACTTGTCCAGGGCGTAGTGGGCGGCCAGGTCCGTGGCCCGGCAGCCGCCCCGCTCCTCCAGGTGGCCGAGCAGTGTGTAGGAGACCAGCGACAGTTCCGGGTGCATCCGGCCCGCCGAGGCCCGGGCCCGGCGAGCGAAGATCGTCATCTCGCGCTGGATCGTCTCGACGGCCTCGGCTGCGTTCACTTGCCCTCCTCCGGGATTCAAGTTGTATAGTACAACTTGTACTGAGAGTTGCATAAGCCAACCATTGGAGGAGTGAGCGATGAGGTCGCCCGCGTTGCGCCATGTGCTCACGCACCTGATCACCCCGCTGCTGATGTGCCTGGGCATGGGGCTCGCGTATATGGGGGCGTTCGTCACCCCGGAGCCGAACCACCTGCCCGTCGCCGTCGTCGGCTCCGGCCCCGAGGCCAAGGTGCTCGCCCAGTCCGTCAAGGACGCCGCCGGCGACAAGCTCGACGTGCGCACCGTCGCCACCCGCGCCGAGGCCGTCGACCTCGTCCGGCACCGCGACCTGACCGGCGCCTACCTGCCCGGTTCGAAGAGCCCCGAGCTGGTCGTCGCCACCGCCTCCTCCGACATGGGCGCCCTGGCCGCCGAGAAGGTCTTCACGCCCCTCGCCGAGCGGCAGGGCGTCCCGCTCAAGGTCACCGACGTGGCCGCCCCGGTGGACGACGACCCCACCGGGCAGGGCCTGTTCTTCCTGCTCATCGCGGTCAGCATCGGCTCCTACGCCTCCGTCGCCGCCCTCGGCGCCGCGGGTGGCGCCCTCCCGATGCGCGCGCGGGCGCTGCTCACGCTCGGTGTCTCCGCCGTCGTCGGAGGCATCGGCACCCTGCTCGCCGGTCCCGTCTTCCACCTCGCCCACCACGACCTCGCCGGCGTCTTCGGCATGGCCTGGCTCTACGCGGCCGGCATCCTCTTCCTCGGCGTCGGCCTGCACACCTTCCTCAAGCGGTGGACCACCCTCGCCATGATGGTGCTGTTCGTGATGCTCAACTTCACCAGCTCCGGTGGTCTGTTCCGCCCCGAACTGCAGAACGGCTTCTTCGGCACCCTGCACGCCTTCTGGAACGGCGCCGGCTTCGTCGAGGGGGCCCGCAGTCTGCTGTACTTCGGCGGCGACGGCCTCGGCCGGAACGTGTGGACGCTGGTGGCCTGGCTGCTGCTCGGCCTCGCCGTCACCGCGATCGCCGCCCGGCACGAGCGCACCACCGCGCGGGCCGCCGACGCCGCCGCGCGGGCCGCCGACGCGGCCGGGATCGCCGTGGAGCGGTCGGAACGGCAGCGGGCGCAGGACGCCGAGGACGAAGCTCATAAGGAGGCCGAGGAGGAGATCGAGGAGGCCGTCGGCGTCTGATCGGCGCCGCGAGCGGCTGCGCGGCCGGGGCGCCGGGCGCCCGGCGTGATCGGAGCGATCGGGTGGCGCGGCGGTGGGACGGCCTCGCCGTCGAGCCCGCCGGGGGCCACCGGGGCGGCCCCCGGCCGCTGGGATAGGGTGGCCGTCCGGCCGCGGACGGCCCGCGCCGGGCAGACCCAGGGGGTGAGACCCATCAACGCTGTGTCCCCCCGGGTGCTCTCCTCCCGGTACACCTCCCGGCACGCCGTCAGCAGGTGACACCAGAGCGCCCTTCGCCCACCGAAAGGCCCTCGGCAGCCATGCCCACCCCCTCCCCGTCCGCCTCCTCCGCCGCCTCCCCCGAAGAGTTCTCCCGCGTCGTCGCCACGCTGCGCGCCGCCGGCTGCGTCTTCGCCGAGGACGAGGCGCGGCTCATCCTCGGCACCGCCCGCACACCCGTCGAAGCGACCGCCATGGTGGAGCGCCGCGCGGCCGGTCTGCCCCTCGAACACGTCCTCGGCTGGGCGGAGTTCCACGGACTGCGCGTCGCCGTCGAGCCGGGCGTGTTCGTCCCGCGCCGCCGTACCGAGTTCCTCGTCGACCAGGCGCTGGCCCGCGTCCCGGACGCCCGCGTCGTGGTCGACCTGTGCTGCGGCTCCGGAGCGGTCGGCGCGGCCCTGGCCGCGGCGCTCGGCACCGTCGAACTGCACGCCGCCGACATCGACCCGGCGGCGGTCCGCTGCGCCCGCCGCAACATCGCGCCCTACGGCGGCCAGGCGCACGCCGGTGACCTGTTCGCGGCGCTGCCCGACCGGCTGCGCGGCCGGGTCGGGATCCTCGCCGCGAACGTGCCGTACGTGCCCACCGGCGAGGTGGCCCTGCTGCCCGCCGAGGCCCGCGACCACGAGCCGCTGACTGCCCTCGACGGTGGGTCCGACGGGCTCGGCGTGCTGCGCCGGGTCGCGGCCGAGGCGCCCCGCTGGCTCGCGCCCGGCGGCTGTCTCCTGGTGGAGACGAGTGAACGGCAGGCCCGGGCCGCCGTCGACGCCTTCACCCGGGCGGGGCTCGCCGCCGAGCCGGCCGTCTGTGAGGAGCTGTCCGCACACGTGATCGTGGGCACGCGGCAGACCTGACGGTCCGTCAGGTGGTCGCTCCGCTCTCCGACGGCTCCGGGCGGTCCGAGGGGCGGTCCGACGGGCGGTCGTCCCAGCCGTGCGGACCGCGGAAGGGCGCGCCGTCGCCCTTGTCGCCCGGCGCGCGGTCCTCGAACCCGTGCAGGTCGCCCCTGAAGCGGTGCAGATCGTCCTTGAACCGGCGCATATCGTCCTTGAGGCGGTCCAGGTCGCCGGCGACCACCCGCGCGGCGGTCCGGGTGCCGTCGCCGGCGCGGGTGCCGACGAGGACCGCCTGGTCGCCCTTCTTCAGCGCACCGGCGCCGGACTCCTCCTTCGGCGCTCCGGAGTCCTGGCCGCCGAAGCGGTGGACGGCGGTGTCGCCGGTCACCGTCCAGGTCCAGGACGCGCCGTCCTCGCTGCGGACGGTGACCTGGTCGCCGTCGACCTTGTCGACGGTGCCGCGCTGCCACGTCCGGACGACCCACTTGCCCGTGTCGGGGTCCTTCACGGTCGCCTCGCCGTGCACGCCGGGGCCACCCCTGCCGAACCAGCCGTCACCGTCCCCGTGGCCGTGCCGCTTCCCGGGGCCGTCGGGGGACGGCGACGCGGAGGCGGAGCGGCCCGTCGACGGGGCGCCGGAGCCGTCCGACGTCGCGGCGTAGGCGACCGTGCCGCCCAGGGCCAGTACGCCGACCGCGGCCGCGGCGACGACCGCCCGGCCGCGCGCCGGGCGCCGCCGCCACAGCTGCGCGGGGGACGTACGCCGCTGCCTCTCACCGCCCGGTCCGCCGACCACTTCGGGCGCCGACCCGTCCCACGGGCCGCCGCCGGTCTCCCGCTCCGGATCGTGCATCACCGCTCACACTCCCTCGATCACAGCGACCCGACACCTGATGCTGTGATTGTCGGATGCGCCCGATAAGAACCCGGTAACGGCTTCCTGTGAATCCGGGCCCGGATCCTGCCTCACGGCAGCGCCCGCGCCCGCGCGATCAGCAGGGCCACGTCGTCGTGGTTGTCGGGGTGGTGCAGCGTGCGCAGCAGCAGGTCGCAGACCTCCTCCAGCGGCCGCTCGGGGTCGTCGAGCAGCGTCAGCAGCATGTCCAGGCGCTCGTCGAGCGAGTGCCGGCGCGTCTCGACCAGGCCGTCGGTGTAGAACACCAGCTGGTCGCCGGGCGCGATGTCCACCGTCGTCGTGGAGAACGCCACCCCGCCCACGCCCAGCGGCGCCCCCGTGGGCACCTCCAGCAGCTCCGGCGGGCACCCGGCACGCACCCGCGCGGGGGGCAGATGCCCGGCGTTGGCGATCCGGCACTGCCCGAGCCGCGGGTCGTGGACGGCGTACACGCAGGTGGCGATTGCCTCGTCGAGGCCCCCCGTGATCCGGTCGAGGTGCTCCAGCAGCACCGCCGGGTCCAGGTCGAGGGAGGCCAGCGTGTTGGTGGCGGTGCGCAGCCGGCCCATCGTCGCGGCGGCGTTGATGCCGCTGCCCATCACGTCCCCCACCACCAGCGCCGTCTTGTCGCCCTCCAGGGGGATGACGTCGAACCAGTCGCCGCCGACCTCGCTGGTGGCGCCCGCCGGCTGGTAGCGGGAGGCCACCTCCAGCCCGCCGGTGACCGGCGGATGGCTCGGCAGCAGGCTGCGCTGGAGGGTGAGGGCGGCGTTGCGGGCGCTCTGGTACCAGCGCGCGTTGTCGATCTGCACCGCCGCGCGCGCCGCCAGCTCCCGGGCCAGCAGCAGATCGTCCCGGCCGAACGGCAGCGGATTGCGCGTCCGCTTCAGGTCGAGGGCGCCGAGCACCTCGCCGCGGGCGATGAGCGGCACGGCGAGATACGAGTGCACGCCCGCGCCGGCCAGCAGCTCGGCGGCCTCCGGTGAGCGCGCGATGCGCGGGAGGTCCTCGGGCCGGACATGCGCCACCAGCACCGGCCGGCCCGTGCGCACGCACTGGGTGACCAGCCGGTCGGGCCCGTACCGGGCGATCTTGCCGGGCGGGTCGGCCGCCCGCAGCGCCTCCGGGGCCGCCTCGGCCTGTACCGCGAGCGCGCGGATCATCGCGCCCTCGGCCGGTCCGAAGCTGCTGGCGCGGCCCTCCACCACGGCCTCCAGCAGGTCCACTGCGGCCACGTCGGCCAGCTCCGGCACGGCGACGTCGGCCAGCTCATGGGCGGTGCGCTCCAGCTCCAGCGTCGTACCGATCCGCGCGGAGGCGTCCGCGATCAGCGCCAGACGCCGGCGCGCCTCCTCGGCCTCCACCCCCGCCCGGTACTGGTCGGTGATGTCCGCGACCGAGGCCGCCACGCCGATCACCGTGCCCGCGGTGTCCTCCAGCCGGTACAGCGACACCGACCAGGCGCGGTCCTCGTCCGGGTCGGCGGGGGTGCGGCCCACGGCGGGCTGGTCGACCAGCGGCAGCCCGGTCTGCAGCACCTGCCGGATGGCGGACTCCAGCCCGTCGGCGTCCATGTCGGGCAGCACCTCGCGCACGGTGCGGCCCACGTGCTCCTCGGCCGGGAGGCCGTTGATCCGCTCCAGCGCCGGGTTGACCGACACGTACCGCAGCTCGGTATCGAGCACGGCCAGTCCCATGGGGGACTGCGACACCATCCGGGTGGACAGTGCCACGTCCCGCTCCAGACGGCGCAGGGTCGAGGCGTCGGCGGCGAGACCGAGGGCGTAGACGTCGCCCCGGTCGTCGAGCAGGCGCATGTTGCGGAACTCCACCAGCCGGGTGGTGCCGTCCTTGTGCCGCACCGGGAAGGCGCCCGCCCAGCTCTGGCCGGTCTGCATCACGTCGGCGAACAGCTTCACGACCAGGTCGAGATGCTGCTCGTGCACCATGATGCGGGCCGCGTACTGCCCGAGCGCCTCCTGCGCCGCATAGCCGAACAGCTCCTCCGCCTGCGGGCTCCACAGCACCACCCGCCCGTCGGCGTCGAGCACCACGGAGGCGACGTTCAGCACGTCGAGCAGGCCGCTCGGGCGCACCGGCCCGCGCGGCGGACCGCCGCCGTCGGCCACCGGAGATCCGGCTGCACTCATCCCACGCACCGCCTCGCCTCCGCCTGTCTGCGCGGCACGTCTTCCCCCGTGCCGACTGCCCGTGCCGTGGCGCGCACAACCTCTCTCCTACGCCACCTGCACCCACCTCCACCATCCCTCAACACGGCCGGAAACGTACGCCCGACGCACGCCCGGAAGGAACAGGTCCGACACGACCGCCCGGTCGGATCCGCCACGGCGGTTCGCGGCGGCCCGCACCCGCCCGTCACCGGGGCGACGCACCCCGTTCCCTCCTTGGCTTGTACATGACCACTCGACCGCGCCAGACTGTGCGCCGAACAGCTCACCGAAGTGCGCCGACCCCCCACCCACAGGAGTCCGCCCATGCCGCTGCGCTCCGCCGGTCACCGGTGCCGTCCGGCCCTGACCGCCCTGACGGCCGCCGCCACCGCCGCCGTCCTCGCCCTGACCGCCGCTCCGCCCGCCGCGGCGGCCGACACCTGGACCGAGGCCGGCTCCGACCGCGCCGACCCGCTCACCGAAAGCCAGGGGCTGACCTCGGTCGAGGTCCCGGCCGGCAGCCCCAACCGCTACACCGGCATCGGCACCATCCCCCTCGGCGTCTCCACCCGGGGCTGGAACCACGTCGGCGACCCCGACGCCTCCTACGACGGCCACTACGTCGAGCCGTACCAGCGGGACTCGGGCGGCGCGAAGATGTTCCGCGTCAAGGCACCGGACGGCACCTGGTCGGAGTACGTGCACGCGCTCGGCTCCGGCGAGGCCCCGAACAACTCCTGGGTCGCGATCTCCCCGGACGGCCAGTGGATGCTCTCGGGCGAGTGGGGCACGATGACCCGTCTGCTGGTCTTCCCCACCCCGGGCGTCAACCCGGCCACCTCGCCCTCGGCGAACCTCCCGCAGGCCGCCACCGTCCGCCTCGATCACGCCGTGCGCGATGTGCAGGGCTGCGACTTCGTCACCGCCACCCGGTTGCTGTGCTCCTCCGACGACCCCGAGGGCAGCCTGTTCGGCCTGACCAAGCCGCTCCTGCAGATCGACCTGGCGGCCGCGCCGAACGGCACCGCCGACGTCACCGGCCATGTCACCGCCCTGCGCCAACTGCCGCTGCGCAGCGGCTGCTCGGGCAGTTTCGAGGCGGAGGGCATCGACTACGACCGCCGTACCGGCACCCTGCGCGTCATCGTCGTGTCGCCCGGTTTCTGCGTCCTCACCGACAGCAAGACCTACCGCTTCACCCGCGGCTGACCGGGGGGCCGCGCCCCCGCCCGCACCGGCCGCCGCTGGCCCGCAGGGGCGGCCGGTGCTTTTCTTGGGTGTGGGGGAGCGGCAGCGCGGGGACCCGCAAGGCTGCGGCGCCCCACGGAAGGAGCGATCACGATGGCCAGCGAGCGACTGCACGACGAGTCCGTCTCCGTCGAGATCAGCGGTTACAGCAAGGAAGACGCCCGGGTCGTGTTCGACGCACTGTGCGCGTGCTTCGAGTCGGACCGGTGCGCCGAGGACATACCCGAGCAACTGCACGAGACCCAGCCCATGGTGTGGCTCGGCACCTTCGAGGTCACCGACTCGAACGCCTGCCCGCCGCCGGGCCGGCTGTCGTCGGCGGTCGAGGCCGACGCCCAGGGCAGCTACTGGGCGATCGACCGGCTGCGCAAGACCCTGGACGACCTGTTCGCGGTCCGCGAGCTCGCCCACGCCTCCGGCGACCAGGAGCGCGAACTGCACGTGAAGCTGGAGAACAGGTAACGCCCGGAGCCCCGTGCGCACGGCCAGGGGGCCAGTGACGGTCGCCACCCCATTGTGCAACTAGTTGCACAATGGGGGGCCGGTCCTCTACAACCTCAGGTAGAGGACACCGCGCACGGAGGGCCCCATGAGCCGTTACCCCCATCTGCTGAGCCCGCTCGACCTGGGCTTCACCACGCTGCCCAACCGCGTCCTGATGGGCTCGATGCACGTCGGCCTGGAGGAGGCCGAGCGCGGCTTCGAGCGCATGGCCGCCTTCTACGCCGAGCGGGCCCGCGGCGGGGTCGCCCTGATCGTCACCGGCGGCATCGCCCCCAACGACGAGGGCCGGCCCTACCCCGGCGGCGCCAAGCTCACCACCGACGCCGAGGCCGAGCAGCACCGGGAGATCACCGACGCCGTCCACCGCGAGGGCGGCCGGATCGCGATGCAGATCCTGCACTTCGGCCGCTACGCCTACCACCAGGACCTCGTCGCGCCGAGCCCGCTCCAGGCGCCGATCAGCCCCTTCGTGCCGCGCGAGCTGACCGACGCCGAGGTCGAGCGGACCATCGACGACTACGCCCGCGCCGCCCGCCTGGCCCGGCAGGCCGGCTACGACGGCGTGGAGATCATGGGCTCCGAGGGCTACCTCATCAACGAGTTCGTCGCCGCGCAGACCAACCAGCGCACCGACCGCTGGGGCGGCTCGTACGAGAACCGCATGCGCTTCCCCGTCGAGATCGTCCGGCGGGTCCGCGAGGCGGTCGGCGAGGACTTCATCGTCATCTACCGGCTGTCCATGCTCGACCTCGTCCCCGGCGGCTCCACCCTCGACGAGGTGATCACCCTCGGCAAGGCCGTCGAGGCGGCCGGCGCCACCCTCATCAACACCGGCATCGGCTGGCACGAGGCCCGCATCCCCACCATCGCCACCTCCGTGCCGCGCGGCGCCTACACCTTCGTCACGAAGAAGCTGATGGGCGAGGTGTCGATCCCGCTCGTCACCACCAACCGCATCAACACCCCGGAACTCGCCGAGGAGTTGCTCGCCGACGGCGTCGCCGACATGGTGTCCGTGGCCCGGCCGATGCTCGCCGACCCCGAGTTCGTGAAGAAGGCCGCCGAGGGCCGTTCCGAGGCCATCAACACCTGCATCGGCTGCAACCAGGCCTGCCTCGACCACACCTTCAGCGGACAGATCACCTCCTGCCTGGTCAACCCGCGCGCCTGCCACGAGACCGAGCTGGTCCTCGCCCCGACCCGGCTGAAGAAGCGCGTCGCCGTCGTCGGCGCCGGCCCGGCCGGCCTCGCCTGCGCGGTCTCCGCCGCCGAACGCGGCCACGCCGTCACCCTGTTCGACGCCGCGAGCGAGATCGGCGGCCAGCTCAACGTCGCCCGCAAGGTCCCCGGCAAGCAGGAGTTCGACGAGACCCTGCGCTACTTCCGCCACCAGCTCGACGCCCACGGCGTCGACGTACGGCTGGACACCTGGGTCAGCGCGGACGACCTCGACGGCTACGACGAGGTCGTCGTCGCCACCGGCGTCACCCCGCGCACCCCCGACATCCCCGGCGTGGACCACCCCAAGGTCGTCGGCTACCTCGACGTCCTCAGGGGTGGCGCCCCCGTCGGCGAGCGCGTCGCCGTGCTCGGCGCGGGCGGCATCGGCTTCGACGTCGCCGAGTACCTCACCGACAGCGGCGACGGGGCGAGCGAGGACCCGGCGACGTACTTCCGCCACTGGGGCGTCGACCTGGACTACCGGGGCCCCGGCGGCCTCGCCGCGCCCGAGCGGCCCGCCCCGCCGCGCCGGGTCCACCTGCTCCAGCGCAAGACCAGCAAGGTCGGCGCGGGCCTCGGCAAGACCACCGGCTGGATCCACCGCACCGAGCTGAAGCACCGCGGCGTCACCATGGTCCCCGGCGTGCGCTACGACGCCATCGACGACGCCGGGCTGCACATCACCGTCGACGGGGAGAGCACCGTCCTGGAGGTCGACACCGTCGTGCTGTGCACCGGCCAGGAGCCGCGCCGCGACCTGTACGAGGAGCTGCTCGCCGCCGGCCGCAAGGCCCACCTGATCGGCGGCGCCGACGTGGCGGCCGAACTGGACGCCAAGCGCGCCATCAAGCAGGGCACGGAACTGGCGGCGTCGCTGTAGGCGCCGGGACCCGGGCCGGCCGTCCCTAGGATGAGCGCCATGTCACTCCCGCACGCGATCCTCACCGCCCTGCTGGAAAAGCCGTCCTCGGGACTGGAGCTGACCCGCCGGTTCGACAAGTCGATCGGCTACTTCTGGTCCGCGACGCACCAGCAGATCTATCGCGAGCTGGGAAAACTGGAGGCCGACGGGCTGATCCGGGCGCTGCCGGCCGAGCAGCCGGCCCGCGGGCAGAAGAAGAGCTACGAGGTCCTGCCCGCGGGCCGCGCCGAACTGGAGCGCTGGACGTCCGCGACGCAGGACCCCAAGCCGATGCGCGACACCCTGCTGCTGCGGCTGCGCGCCGCGGCGGTCGTCGGCACGGCCGGCATCGAGGCCGACCTGCGACGCCATCTTGAGCTGCACGAGCGGCAGCTGACGGAGTACCGGGAGATCGAGCGGCGGGACTTCCCGCCCGGCAGGGACAGCCCGCAGGACCGGCTGCACCATCTGATCCTGCGGGCGGGCATCGACCTGGAGACCTTCTGGACGCGGTGGCTCGCGCACGCCCTGGAGGAGTTCGCGGCGCTGCCCGACGGCCGGGCCGCGGACACCGGGGACGCCGGGGACGCCGGGGTCACAGACGGTGCGGCTTCGAACGGCGGCGCAGGAACCACGCCCCCGCGATGACCCCGGTGCCGACCAGGGCCGCGCCGACGCCCATGGTGACCGGGCCGTAGTCCCGGGCGGCGCCGCCCAGGCCGCCCATCACACCGCGCGACGGCGAGGGTCTCGCCGTGACGGTCGGCGTGGCGGGCGCGGAGACGATCACGGACTGGGTGCCCGCGGTCTGCTGGTTGGAGCAGACGACGATCACCGTGTACGTGCCGGGACCGACGCCGGACCAGGCGGCGGACTGGCTCACGCTCGTCCCGGACAGCGCGACCTGGCGGCCCTGGGCGAAGTTGGCCTGGCTGCTGTTGAGCAGCGAGGCGGTGCCCCAGCTGCCGTTGATCTGGGTGCAGGCGCTGGTGACCACCGACACCGTGGAGCCGGTGGTGCTGACGGAGATGCCCGAGACCCGGGCGGCGGCCGGTCCCGCGGCGGTCAGGGCCAGCGGGAACGCGGCGGCGGCTGCCACGGTCAGGCCGGTGCGGCGAAGAAGAGCGGAGTTGCGCATGGGGTGTCCTCCGGCGGCACGGTTGGCGGTACATCCCTTGCGCCGCCTGGGGTCGGGAACGCCCGTGCTGCCTCAGACGCAGCCAACGCGGCCGCCGCCCGCCGCGCACGCGGAGCGCATCCGCCCAGGTGACGGGTTCCACCGGACGGCCCAGAGGCGGCTCACGGACCCGTCGTCACCGTGCGCTCCGGTGTCCAGCCGCCCCAGGTGCCGTCCGGCAGCTTCGCCCGCAGCCGCACGCGGTGGCGAAGGCCCGCCTCCCGGCCGACGTAGAAGCTGTACGACGCCCGGCCCCGGGGCGCGGTGCCGCCCCACACCAGGGAGGTGGCCGTACGGCCGTCGAGCCGGAGCTGGTACTCGGTGACCTCTCCGTCGGTGCGCGGCGGCACCCAGGACAGGTCCAGGTACCAGGCGCCGTCGGCCCGGTGGGTGGCGGCGCGGAAGGCCGTGGGGGCGGTGGCCCGGCCGTCGTCGGTGCCGGGTGTGGTGAGCCGCAGCGGCCCGGCCGCGGGGGAGAGGTTGTCGGCCGCGTCCCGGGCCCGGACGGTGAAGGCGTAGGCGGTGCCGGGCCGCAGCCCGGTGAGCACGGTCGCGGTCTGCCCGCCGCCGACGCTGTGGATCTTCGTGCCGCCCTGGTAGACGTCGTACGACACCACCTGCCGGTCGTCGGTCGCGGCCGTCCAGGACAGCTGCGCCGCGCGGCTCCCCGCCGCCCGGCCGGTGAGGGCGCCGGGCCGGGTGGGGGCCGAGCGGTCCGCGGCCACCGCCGGCGGGGTGGTGGCCCGCACCTCGCGGCTGGGCGGCCCGAGCCGTCCCTCGTCGTCCCGGGCGCGCACGGTGAAGACGTACGCCGTGGCGGGTGCGAGCCGGGTGACATCGGCCATGTGCTCGGCGGCGGGGACCTCCTTCACCTTGGTGCCGCCCCGGTAGATCTCGTAGCCGCGCAGGCCGTCGGCGGCGGTCACCGCGTTCCACATGACGTGCACGCTCGTCGCGCTGCCCGCCGCGGCGGTGACCCCGGTCGGTGCGCCGGGCTGACGGCCGCCGTCCGTGTCGTCGCTCCCCGCCCAGCCGCAGCCGGCGGCCAGCAGCAGGCATCCGCACCCCAGCAGAACGCGTCGCACGAGACGGCCTCCCGGTCCGAGACGGGCGTGCATTGGTGCGGACCAATATGCGCCCGCTGACGGGAGCACATCAAGAGGGTGGGGGCCGGGCGCGGCCCAGGGCGACGGGTGCCGCGGGGGACCGGCATGGTGACCACGCCGCGAGGTTACGTATGCTGAATCTCCTCGCGGCCGAACTCTCCAAGAGGGCTGGGAAGTTCGGCCCAGGGCGCGGACCGCTGTCGTCGCTGTCCCCGCGCCTGCGCGGGCGGCCCGGGGGCCGGAGTCGAGGCAGGCTCGGCCCCCGGCCCCTGTCGGCCCGTCAGAACCCGTGCACCGGACGGCCCCCTCGAAGTGGCCGGACTTTCGGACCCACCCCAGATTGGGCTGAGTGTCCGTCACCGTCCCCACGAGAGGGTTCCCACCGTGCGAGTCCAGTCGCTGACCCTGGCCGCGGCCGGCCTCGTCCTGCTGGCCCCGACCACGCCCCCCGCCACCGCACCGCCGGGCCCCGCCCCCGGCCCGCAGGGGGCGGTGGCCGTACGGCGGGAGGGCGACGTCAGCGCCGCCGACCTGCTGGCCCGGGTCCGCGCGTGCCCCCAGGTCTCCCGGGGCCGGTACCGCACCGACGAGGGCGCCCCGCCGACCGTGCCGGTGTGCGGCACCCGGGACGCCGTCTACTGGACCGCCGACATGGACATCGACTGCGACGGCCGACCCGGCCCCGCCTGCAACGCCCGCACCGATCCGCTCTACTCCGGGACCACCGCCTACCAGCAGTCCGACGGCCGCTACTTGAGCGCCGAGACGCTGCCGTACATCGTCGTCCCCGCCGCGAGCCCGCTGTGGGACCACCGCGCCCACGGCGTGCGCGGCGGCTCGGTCGCCGCCGTCGTCCACCGCGACCGGGTGCAGTACGCCGTCGTCGGCGACACCGGCCCGCGCGACATCATCGGCGAGGCCTCCTACGCCACCGCCCGGGCCCTCGGCATCCGCGCCGACCCGCGCGGCGGCGGCACGCCCTCCGGCGTCACCTACATCGTCTTCAAGGACTCCCAGGTGAAGCCGATCGAGGACCACGCGGCCGCCGTGGCGGTGGGGGAGCGGCTGGCCGAGCTGTTCGTCCGGGGCGGCTGAGGCCCGGCGCCCCGCGTCTCCTTCCCGTCAGACCTTGCGGTAGCCGTACGCCTCCGTGGCCGCCGCCTCCACCGCGGCGAGGTCGGCACCGGTGGAGGCCGTGACCACCGCGGCGACGGCGCCCTCGACGAACGGGGCGTCCAGCAGGCGCGTGCCCGCCGGAAGTTCGTCGCCTTCGGCGAGCAGCGCCTTCACCGTCAGCACGGCACTGCCGAGGTCGGTGAGGACGGCGACCCCGGCACCCCGGTCGACGGAGGCCGCGGCGGCGGCGATCAGCTCCGCGCTGGTGCCCAGCCCGCCGCCCTCGGTGCCGCCGGCCGGGGCGACGGGCACCGCCGTGCCCCCGCCCGCGAGGCCCTGCGCCAGCTCGGCCACCGACTCGGCCACCCGCGCGCTGTGCGACACCAGCACGATCCCGACCAGCTTCTCGTCACTCACCGGCGGCCTCCGCGAGGGCGGCGACGAGCAGGGCGGAGGAGGTGGCGCCCGGGTCCTGGTGCCCGATGCTGCGCTCGCCGAGGTAGCTGGCCCGGCCCTTGCGGGCCTGCAACGGCGTGGTCGCCTGCGCCCCCTGCTCGGCGGCGGCCCGCGCCGCGGCGAACCCGTCGCCGAGCGCGTCCACCGCGGGGACCAGCGCGTCGATCATGGTCTTGTCGCCGGGTGCCGCCCCGCCGAGCGCCATCACGGCGTCCACGCCCGCGCGCAGCGCCGTCGCGAGCTCCTCCGGGGAGACCTCGGCGGCGTCGCCGAGCGTCTTGCCGGTGCGGCGCAGCAGCGTCCCGTACAGCGGCCCGGACGCGCCGCCGACGGTCGAGATGAGCTGCTTCGCCGCGAGCAGCAGGACCGCGCCCGGCGTGCCGGGTGCCTCCTTCTCCAGCGCGCCGGCCACGGCGGTGAAGCCGCGCTGGAGGTTGCTGCCGTGGTCGGCGTCGCCGATCGGCGAGTCGAGGGCGGTGAGCCGTTCCGCCTCGCGCTCCACGGACGCGGCGGTCACCGCCATCCAGCGGCGGAAGAATTCGGCGTCGAGCACTGGATCTCCTGGTGTGTCGGGGATGTCTGCTGTCCTGCGGGCCTGTCCTGGCTCCTCACATCCCCCAGCGCAGCCCGGCCGTCTTCACCGGCGCGTCCCACAGCCGCAGCAGCTCCTCGTCGACCTGGCACAGGGTGACCGAGGCACCCGCCATGTCGAGCGAGGTGACGTAGTTGCCGACGAGGGTGCGGGCGACGGCGACGCCGCGCTCGGCGAGCACCCGCTGCACCTCGGCGTTGAAGCCGTACAGCTCCAGCAGCGGGGTCGCGCCCATGCCGTTGACCAGGACCAGGACGGGGTTGCGCGGGCTCATGTCCTCCAGGATCGCGTGCACCGCGAAGTCGGCGATCTCCCCGGACGTCATCATCGGCCGCCGCTCACGCCCCGGCTCGCCGTGGATGCCGATGCCCAACTCCAGTTCACCGGGCGGCAGATCGAAGGTGGGGCTGCCCTTGGCGGGTGTCGTGCAGGCGGTGAGGGCCACGCCGAAGCTGCGGGAGTTCTCGTTGACCTGCCGGGCGACGGCCGCCACCCGCTCCAGCGGCTGCCCCTCGTCCGCCGCGGCGCCCGCGATCTTCTCCACGAACAGCGTGGCGCCCGTGCCGCGCCGCCCGGCCGTGTAGAGGCTGTCGGTGACCGCCACGTCGTCGTCGACCAGCACCTTGGCGACCTGGATGCCCTCGTCCTCGGCCAGCTCCGCGGCCATGTCGAAGTTGAGCACGTCACCGGTGTAGTTCTTCACCACGAACAGCACGCCCGCCCCGCTGTCCACGGCCGCGGCGGCCCGCGCCATCTGGTCGGGCACGGGGGAGGTGAAGACCTCTCCCGGACAGGCCGCCGACAGCATCCCCGGCCCCACGAACCCGCCGTGCAGCGGCTCGTGTCCCGAGCCCCCGCCCGACACCAGGGCCACCTTTCCGGCCACGGGCGCGTCCCGGCGGACGATCACCCGGTTCTCGACGTCGACGGTCAGCTCGGGGTGCGCGGCGGCCAGCCCCCTCAGGGCGTCGGCGACGACGGTCTCCGGTACGTTGATCAGCATCTTCACGGGGTGCCTCCTGAGAAGATCGGCAGGGCGGTTCGGGGCGGGCTCCTCCCGACGGCAGTATCAGCCCTGCGCGAGCGAAGGTCACGCCGTCGACGCCGCCCACGCGCGTCGCATCCGGTCCGAGGCGGCGTCGTACGGCGAGCCGGCCCTGCTTCCAGTGTGCGCGGAAGTCACTGCGCCAGCTCGGCGTACAGTCCCGGCAGGTCCCCGGCCAGGCCCGCCTTGACCTGCCGCGAGATGTCGTCGGCGAGCACTTCGTACGCGCCTGCCTCGATACCGTCGAGGGCGAGTGCGGCCACGACCCGCGGGTCGGACTTGGGCGAGTCGACGTCCGCCGCCAGGTCGGTGTCGACGTAGCCGACGTGCAGGCCGGTGACGGCGATGCCGCGCGGCCGCAGCTCCAGGCGCAGGGAGTTGGTCTGCGACCACAGGGCGGCCTTGGAGGCGCTGTAGGAGCCGCCCAGGGCCAGCCAGGACAGCACCGAGTGCACGTTGAGGATGTGCCCGCCGCCGTTGCGCTCGATGACCGGCACGAAGGCCCGGGTGACCAGGAGCGGCCCGTAGAAGTTGGTCTCGAACTCCCGGCGGACGTCGTCGACCGGGGCGTCCAGGAAGGACGCGCCGACCGCGGCACCGGCGTTGTTGATCAGCACGGTGACGTCGTCCGCCCGCGCGGCGGCCGCCGCCACGGAGGCCGGGTCCGTGACCTCAAGGGCCACCGGGACCGCGTCGGGGTGCGTCACGCTGCGCGGGTCGCGGGCCGTGGCGTAGACCTTGCCGGCGCCGCGCGCGTACAGCTCTTCCACCAGCGCCTTGCCGATGCCCCGGCTGCCGCCGGTGACGAGGACGTGGGCGCCCTTCAGTGCGGTCATGACTGTCTCCCAGGTGAGAAACCGATCGGTTTCCGCAACGGTAAACCGATCGGTTTCCGGGTGCAAGCCCGGCCGTGCTGTGCGTCGGCATCCCTGGAAACCGGTCGGTTTCCGGTGGGGCGGAACCGGGTTACCCTCGCCCTATGACCACCGAGGCGAAGTCGAGCTCGCGGGAGCGGCTGCTGGAGGCGGCCGCCACGCTCACCTACCGGGACGGTGTCGGCATCGGCGTCGAGGCGCTGTGCAAGGCGGCGGGGGTGTCGAAGCGCTCCATGTACCAGCTGTTCGAGAGCAAGGACGAACTCCTGGCGGCCAGCCTGGAGGAACGCGCCGCCGCCTACGGGGCGACGCTCCTTCCCCCGGCGGACGACGGCCGTCCGCCCCGCGAGCGGATCCTGCACGTGTTCGAGCGGATGGAGGCGCAGGCGGGTGCGCCCGGCTTCCAGGGCTGCCGTTACCTCGCGGTGCAGATCGAGCTCAAGGACCCGGGCCACCCCGCGAGCCGGGTGGCCCGCCGGGTCAAGGAGGACCTGACGGCCTTCTTCCGCGCCGAGGCCGAACGGGCTGGGGCGAGCGATCCGGAGCTGCTGGCGCGGCAGTTGATGCTGGTCTTCGACGGCGCCAGCGCCCGTGCGGGAATCCGGGCCGACGACCTGGCCGGGCTCGTCGCGCCCACGGTGGCCGGTCTGCTCGACGCGGCGGGCGTGCGCTGACCCGCCGCCCGCGACGGCCGTCCTTCCGTCGACCGGGCGGCGTCCGCTCTACCGCACCGGAGCGGGCTGTTCCCCGGACCCGCGGACGATCAGGCGGGTGGGGACGGTGACGGTGCGGGCGCGGGAGCGGTCGCCGTCGAGGCGGGCCAGGGCGGTGGTCGCCGCCGTCCGGCCGATCTCCTCGGGGTTCTGGGCGACGACGGTCAGGCCCGGTTCGAGCGCCTCGGCGAGCTCCACGTCGTCGAAGGCGATGACGGCGACGTCCTTGCGCTGGGAGCGGGCGAGTTCGGTGATGATGCCCAGCGCGACGATGTTGTTGCCGGCGAACAGGGCGGTGGGGGGATCCGCGAGGCCGAGGAGCCGGGAGGTCGCGGCGGAGGCCCCGTGCTGGTCGTGGGCGTCGATGACCAGGGAGCGGTCGTAGGGGATGCCGGCTTCCTCCAGGGCCGCGCGGTACCCGGCCAGGCGCTCGCGGCGCGTGTAGAGCCGGGTGGGGAGGTCGCCGACGAAGCCGATACGGCGGTGGCCGTGGGCGATGAGATGGGCGACGCCGTCCTGGGCGCCGGCCCGGTTGGAGCTGACGACGCTGTCCGTGGACAGGCCCACGCCCGGACGGTCGAGGAAGACGACGGGCAGGCCCGCGGTGCGTTGGGTCTTCAGGTGGGAGTGGTCGGCGCCGACGGACGGCACGATCATCAGGACGCTGACGCGGCGGGCCAGGAACTTGTCGGTGAGGGCGCGTTCACGGTCGGGGTCGTCCGCGGAGGAGCCCATGAGCAGGGTCAGCCCGCGGTCGCGGACGGTGTCCTCGATGCTGCGGGCCACGGCGCCGAAGAAGGGGTTGCCGAGGTCGGGGATGACCAGCCCGACGGTGGTGTCGGGTCCGCCGACGCGGATGTTGCGCGCCATGAGGTTCGGCTGGAAGCCGAGCTTGGCCACGGCGGCGAGCACCTGCTCCCGGGTCTTCGCCGAGGCGGGGCCGTCCTCGTTGAGGACGCGGGAGACGGTCTTGGCGCTGACGCCCACTTCTCGGGCGACGTCGGCCAGGGTGGGGCGGCGGTTCGCTGCCATGGAGGAACGGTCTCCTGTGCTCGCCGGTTCCGGCCGCGGCCTCGGCCGGATTCCGTCGAGTGTCGAGTGGTCTGGTCAGGTGGCCTGGACTCCGGCGGCCTTCGCCGCCGCGGAATCCGCTACGACTGTATCCCCGGCCGCGTCCACGGTGAGCGCGCCCGTCATGATCGCGACGACCTCCGCCATGGAGTGGTCGGACGGCCTGATCACGGCGGCGCGCCTGCCGAGCCGGTGGACGTGGATGCGGTCGGCGATCTCGAAGACGTGCGGCATGTTGTGGCTGATCAGGACGACCGGCATGCCCTTGTCCCGGACGCGGCGGATGAGGTCGAGGACCTGTCCGGACTCCTTGACCCCGAGTGCGGCGGTGGGCTCGTCCATGACCACGACGGAGCGGGCCCAGGCGACGGCGCGGGCGACCGCGACGGCCTGCCGCTGGCCACCGGAGAGGGTCTCGACCGGCTGGGTCAGCGAGCGCAGGCCGATCTTCAGGTCGGCCATGTGCTCGGCGGCCTCCTGGCGCATGCGCTTCTTGTCGAGCATGCGGAAGGCGCTGCCGAGGACGCCGGGGCGGCGCAGTTCGCGGCCGAGGAACATGTTGGAGGCGATGTCCATGGAGGCGGCGACGGCCAGGTCCTGATAGACCGTCTCGATGCCGTGGGCGCGGGCGCTCTGCGGTCCGGAGAAGGTGACGGGTTCGCCGTTGAGCCGGATCTCGCCCGCGTCGGGGGTCAGCGCACCGGTCAGCGCCTTGATCAGGCTGGTCTTGCCGGCGCCGTTGTCGCCGATGACGGCGAGGACCTCGCCGGGCAGCAGGTCGAAGTCGGCGCCGTCGATGGCGGTGACATGGCCGTAGCGCTTGACCAGACCTCGGGCCTGCAGGACGGGGACGGGAGAGGAGGTGGCGGTCATCGGGCCTTCTTCCGGGAGATCTGGTCGACGGTCACGGCGAGGATCACCAGGACGCCGGTGATCAGCGTCTGGTAGATGGAGGCGACGCCCATCAGCTGCAGGCCGTTGCGGAAGACACCGACGATGAGCACGCCGATGAACGTGCCCAGCACCGAGCCGCGTCCGCCGAAGAGGCTGGTGCCGCCGAGCACCACGGCGGTGATGCTGTCGAGGTTGTCGGTCTGCCCGGCCTGCGGGTCACCGACGCCGGTGCGGGAGATGAGCAGCAGGGCCGCGATGCCGTACAGCAGGCCGGCCACGGTGTAGACGCCGATGGTCAGGCGGGAGGTGCGGATGCCGTTCAGCCGTGCCGCCTCGGGGCTGTTGCCCAGCGCGTAGACGTGCCGGCCCCAGCCGGTGCTGCTCAGGGCGTAGGCGAGGAGGAGGAACAGGGCGATGGTGACCAGGGAGCCGTAGGTGATGTCGGTGTGGCCGAGCGGGAAGGTCCGGCCGAGGGCCGTCAGCGGGCCCGGCAGGTCGGTGACGGTCTGTTCCTCGGAGTAGATGTGGGTCAGCGCGAACGCCACGTTGAGCATGCCGAGGGTGACGATGAACGGCGGCAGCGGGATCTTCTGCACCAGCGCCCCGTTGAGCAGCCCGAAGCCGCCGCAGACGACCAGTCCCAGGGCGATGGCGGCGAGCGGCGGCAGGGAGCCCTCGGCGGCCGTCTTGGCGATCACGATGCTGCCGAAGGCCATCACGGCACCGCAGGACAGATCGATGCCGGCGGTCAGGATGATCAGGGTCTGGCCGATGGCGAGAGTGCCGACGACCATGACCTGCTGCACGATCAGCGAGAAGTTCCCGCCCGTGAGGAACTGGTCGGTCGAGGAGGCGAAGAAGACGCAGGCCAGGAGGAGGGCGACCAGGGGCCCGGTGGTCGGTGCCGTGAGCAGTCGGTGGGCCGTGCTCGGCGCTTTCAGCTCGGCGTACGCCGGGGACGTGCTCGGGGGCGTGGACGTGGCGGTCATGCGAAGTCCTTGTCGGGAGACAGAAGTGCTCGTCCGGCCTGGGCCGTGTCCGGCCCACCCGGAGCGCGGGGAGGACAAGCAGGCGAGGGGGCGGCCGTCCCGGGCCGGGAGGCGGGGCGGCCGCCCGCCCGGGGGAGGAGGTGACGGACGTACGGTCCTCGGGGCGGCTCAGCCCCAGCAGTTGTCCAGGCCGTAGTTCGTGTCCTTGGAGGTGAGCCCGGGCTGTGCCCTGTCGGTGACGAGGGTGACGCCGGTGTCGGTGTAGCCGGACGCCTTCTTGCCGCCCTTGGCGTACGTCACGACGGCCTTGACGCCCTCGGCGGCCATCTTCAGCGGGTACTGCTGCGAAGTCGCCGCGATCCTGCCGTCCTTGACGGCCCGGGTGCCGGTGCAGCCGCCGTCGACGGAGACGATCAGGACGTCCTTCTCCCGGCCCTTGGCCTTCAGCGCGGTGTACGCGCCCAGGGCCGCCGGTTCGTTGATGGTGTAGACGACGTTGATGCCGGGTTCCTTCTGGAGGCAGTTCTCCATGGCGGTCTGGCCCTTGGCCTGGTCGCCTCCGGTGTCCTGGGAGCAGACGACGGAGGCGTCGCCGTCCTTGACGCCGAAGCCCTTGAGGAAGCCGTTGTGCCGCTGGACGCCGACGGAGACGCCGGGGGCGAGGTCGAGGGTGGCTATCTTCGCGGCCTTGCCCTTCATGGCGGCCTTGGCGTACTCGCCGATCAGCTCGCCGGCCCTGAGGTTGTCGGTGGCGAAGAGGGCGTCGACCGCGCTCTGCGGCTCGGTCGGCGTGTCCAGGGCGATGACCAGGACACCCTTCGCCTTGGCCTTCTCGATCGCCGGCACGATCGCCTTGGAGTCGCTGGGGGTGATCAGGATGCCCTTCACGCCGGCGGCGACCATGTTCTCGATGGCCGTGACCTGACCGGCGTTGTCCCCGTCGAACTTGCCCGCGGCGGTCATGAGCTGGACGCCGTCCTCCTTGGCGGCCTTCTCCGCGCCCTCCTTCATCTTCACGAAGAACGGGTTGGTGTCGGTCTTGGTGATCAGACCGACCTTGACGCTGCCCGAACCGGAGCCGGCGGTGCCCGTTCCGGCGCCGGATCCGCAGGCCGTCAGGGTGAGGGCCGCGAGGCCGGTGCACGCGGCGGCTCTGAGCAGGGCGGAGGGCAGACGAGGGGTGCGAGACATGAGGGACTCCAGCGGGGATCGCGGTGGTGCGGCGGCATAGGAGCATGCCGACCCGAGGTGTCATCGTTGACTTATGTCATCGTTGACACTGCTGCCGAGGATGATGGACTCCCCCTCCCCGCAACGTCAATGCCCTGCGCCCGACACAAGTCCGTAACGGTCCCCGCAGCCGCCCGGTCGGTGCCCGCTTGTGCCCGCCCGGGCGCGGCGGAACGCGGGCGCGAGACCCGGCCGGAGCCCGGGCGCGCATGGACGGCAGCCGGACGGAACAGGCAATCGCGCTCGCACCGTTGACGCGGCGGCCGCACTGTGACCATCATCGGGCACTCGGTGTCATCGATGACAGAAGTCAACGATGACACCGCCTCGTGAGGCGCCCGGGACGACGGTGCCGACGAGGCGTCACCCTTCGGCCGGTCCCTGCCGGGCAGCAGGCCCCGCAGCGCCGGACGGCCGCAGCACAGGAGACCCCATGCGCTCTGGACGTGTATCCCCTCATGCCCGTACGCGGCTGATCGCGGCGGTGGCGACCGTCTGCGCCCTGTCCGCAGTCCCGCTCGCCCCCGGGGCCGTCGCCGCCGACACCCCGCCGTACTCGGAGGCCTACCGCCCCCAGTTCCACTTCACCCCGGAGCGGAACTGGATGAACGACCCCAACGGCCTCGTGTACTACCAGGGCGAATACCACCTCTTCTACCAGTACAACCCGAACGGGAACTCCTGGGGCGACATGTCCTGGGGGCACGCGGTGAGCAAGGACCTCGTGCACTGGGAGCAGCTGCCGCTCGCTCTGCCGCACGACGACGAGGAGATGGTGTTCTCCGGCAGCGCGGTCGTCGACCGGAACAACACCACCGGGTTCGGCACCAAGCGGAACCCGCCCATGGTGGCGATCTACACCAGCGCCTACAAGGACGGCGGCAAGCAGGCCCAGTCGCTCGCCTACAGCACGGACCGCGGCCGCACCTGGACCAAGTACCGGGGCAACCCGGTCCTGGACATCGGCTCCAGGGAATTCCGCGACCCGAAGGTGCAGTGGTACGCGCCGACCAACAGCTGGCTGATGACGGTGTCGCTGTCCACCGAGCACAAGGTGCGCTTCTACTCGTCGAAGAACCTCAAGGACTGGAACCTGCTCAGCGAGTTCGGGCCGGCCGGTGCCACGGGCGGCGTGTGGGAGTGCCCCGACCTGTTCCCCCTCCCGGTCGACGGCGACGAGACCAACGTCAAGTGGGTCCTGGTCGTCAACATCAACCCCGGCGGGATCGCCGGCGGTTCCGCCGCCCAGTACTTCGTCGGCGACTTCGACGGCACGAAGTTCACCGCCGAGGACCGGGGCACCTACACACCGCCCGCCGGCACGGTGGTGCAGGACTTCGAGGACACCGGCTTCGGCACGTGGACACCGGCCGGCGCCGCGTTCGGCGACGGACCGGCCGCCGGGGCACTGCCCGGGCAGGGGACCGTCGAGGGCTTCGACGGCACGGGCCTCGCCAACAGCTTCCACGGCGGCGACGGCGCCACCGGCACCCTCACCTCACCCGAATTCACCGTCGACAGTCCCTACCTGAACTTCAAGGTCGGCGGCGGCCGCCATCCGCACGAGCCCGGAACCGTCCCGGAGCAGGGCCCGCCGCCCGCGGGCACGGTCCTCGCCGACTTCGAGGGCGGCGGCTACGGCGACTGGACGACGACCGGGGACGCCTTCGGAGCGGCACCGGCCGGCGGCACCCTCCCCGGCCAGCAGGAGGTCTCCGGCTTCCTGGGCAACGGCCTCGTCAACACCTTCCTGAACGGCGACGCGACCACCGGCACCCTCACCTCACCCGCGTTCACCCTCGACAAGAAGCACCTCAACTTCCTCGTCGGCGGCGGCTCCCACCCCGCCGGTTCCGACCACCCCACCGCCGTCGAACTCCTCGTCGACGGGCAGGTCGTGCGCAGCGCCACCGGAAAGGACGCCGAAGCGCTCAACTGGGCGTCGTGGGACGTCGGCGACCTCGCCGGAAAGACGGCGCGGATCAGGATCGTCGACGACAACACCGGCGGCTGGGGCCACATCAACGTCGACCACATCATGCTGTCCGACACCGCGGCCCGGCCCGTCTCCCGGGAGACGTCCGTCAACCTGCTGGTCGACGGCGAGGTCGTGCGCAGCGCCACCGGCTCCGACAGCGAGACCCTGGACTGGGCCTCCTTCGACCTGCGTCCCTACGCCGGGAAGAAGGCACGCGTCCAGATCGTCGACCGGAACACCGCCGGCTGGGGCCACATCCTGGCGGACCGGTTCACCGCCGCCGACAAGCCCGCCGAGTCCGCCCTGCAGCGCGCCGACTGGGCCGACTACGGCAAGGACTACTACGCGGCGGTGTCCTGGGAGAACGCCCCGGGCGGCAAGCGGTACATGATCGGCTGGATGAACAACTGGGACTACGGCGGCGCCGTCCCCACCTCCCCCTGGCGGGGCGCGCAGAGCATCCCCCGGGAGATGGCCCTGCGCACCGTCGACGGCCGGCTCCGGCTCACCAGCAAGCCGGTGAACAGCCTGGAGTCCCTGCGGCAGGGGTCCCCGGCGACGGCGGCCGGCGTCACCGTCACGAGCACCACCGCGCCCCTGATCGGCCCCGCGGCCGAGGGCAGGGAACTCGACATCGAAGCCACCTTCTCCCTGGAGGACGCCGAACGCTTCGGCCTGAAGGTGCGCACCGGCGCCGCCGGCGAGGAAACCGTCATCGGCTACGACACCACGACGCAGGAGCTGTACGTCGACCGCACCCGCTCCGGTGCCGTGGACTTCAGCAGTTCCTTCCCCGGCGTCCAGCGGGCACCGCTGCGGGCCGAGAACGGCAAGGTGAGCCTGCGTGTCCTCGTCGACCGGTCGTCCGTCGAGGTCTTCGGCGGCAGCGGCGAAGCGGTGATCACCGACCAGATCTTCCCCGGCCCCGACAGCCAAGGGGTGCGGGTCTTCGCCGAGAACGGCTCGGTGAGGCTGGACCGTGCCCGCGTCTGGCACCTCGGCTCCTACCGCGACTGACTCTCACCCCACGACGGACCACGAAGGACACCATGCACAAGACCCTGCTCGCCGAGTTCACCGCACGCGAGGGCGCGGAGGACGAGGTCGCCCGCCTGATCCTCGACTACGCCCGCAAGGTGCGCCAGGAAGACGGCAACCTCGCCTTCGACGTCTACACCAAGGCGTCGAACCCGCGCGCCTACTGGATCTTCGAGGCGTACCGGGACGAGGACGCTTTCCAGGCCCATCTGAAGGCTCCCTACGGCGGACCCTTCAACACCGCCCTCGCGCCGCTGATCGAGGAGGAGGCCTCGGTACTCACGTTCCTCGATCCGGTGGTCTGACCCCGGCGGCCGCGGACCGCGCGGCCTCGCCCCGGCGGTGTCACGAAGGCTCCTCGCGCAGCGCGTCGGAGACCGACTTGACGCCGCCGTGCGCGGTCAGCCCGCCGTCCACGGGGATGTCGGCGCCGGTGACGAACGACGACTCGTCCGACAGCAGGAACACCACCAGCCGGGCCACCTCGTCCACCGTTCCCGTCCGGCCGAGCACCGGGTGACCCGGCGCCAACGAGATCCGCGCCGTGGAGACTGGGATCGGCCTGCTGCTGTCCGCGGGCTTCGCACCGGCCGACGCGGCCCGGCTCTACCTCGCGTTCGTCGACACCGTCCTCGGGCACGCGGCCATGGACGCGGCGCTCCACGCGCTGACCCGGCAGCAGCCCGACGCCGACCAGCGGGCCTGGCGGCACGTGTACCAGGCCCTCGACCCGGCGGCGTACCCCGCCCTCACCGCCGTACGCGCCGAGCTGCCGGGCATGGCGGACAGCTCCTTCGAAGCGGCGGTGGAGCTGTTGCTGGAGGCTCTGGCGGCCCGTACCCCCGCAGGACCGGAACACGACAGCGGGCGGACGGCCTGATCGGGCCGCCCGCGCGCTGGCGGCCCGTCAGTCGAGGCAGAACTCGTTGCCCTCGATGTCCTGCATCACGATGCACGACTCGTTGTCCTCGTCGGCGGGCAGCAGCCGCACCCGCACCGCGCCGAGCGCGACCAGCCGCGCGCACTCGGCCTCCAGGACGGCCAGGCGCTCCGCGCCCACCAGCCCGGTGCCGGCCCGTACGTCCAGGTGGACGCGGTTCTTCACGGTCTTGCCCTCGGGGACGCGCTGGAAGTACAGCCGCGGGCCCACCCCGTCGGGGTCGAGGCACGCGGCCCACGAACCCCGCTCCTCGGGCGGCTGGGCGCGGTCGTACTCCTCCCAGTCGGCGAACCCCTCGGGCGGCTGCGGTATGACGTACCCCAGCACCTCGCACCAGAAGCGGGCGACGCGCCGGGGTTCCGCGCAGTCGAAGGTGACCTGGAACTTCTTGATCGTTGCCATCGGGCCACCCTAGCCGCGCGGCCGAGTTCAGTCCGTACGGCCGCTGGTGCGGAGGATCCGGAAGCGCTCCGGGTCCGCCGGATCCCGGTCCACGACCTGCACGGGCGCACCGGCCCACTGCCACACCCCGGTGCCGGGCGTGCGCGTGAACCGGACCGTTCCGCGCGTGCCCTCGACCGCGACGCGGGACCAGGAGCCGGCGACACGGGCCCGGTCCGTGCCGTGCGTCCGCAGCACCTCGGCGAGGACGGCGATCGTGTCGTAGCCCTCGAACGCGACGAACGAGGGCGCAGCGGCGAGCCGTTCGCGCAGCGCCGCCGCGACGCGTTCCCCGAGCGGGCCGAGCCGGTCGGGCAGATACCGCAGGAACGGCACCCCGGCACCGTCACCGCCCAGCGACCGCGCCCAGGAGGGGAACTCCGGCTGCCCGGCGGGGGCACCGATCAGGACGTCGGCGAGACGCGGGTCGCGGCGGACGGCCCGGACCAGCGGCACGGCCGGCTCCGGGAAGCCGGCCAGCAGCAGCAGGACGGTCGCGCGGTGCCGGGCGACCTCGTCGCACAGGGCCGCGGGGGACGGCGCGTCGGCGTCGAGTTCGACCACCGTGCCGCCGTGCGGGGCGAGATGGTCCCGCAGGACGCGGACGCCCGACGCCCAGTACACACTCGGCTGGGCCGCCACGGCGACGCGCCGGTGGCCCGCGGCGAGCAGGGCCTCGGCGTACACCCGCCAGCCGCGGGACTGCGGCGGGGGCAGCCGCGCGACCCGGTCCGACGGTTCCTCGGTGAGCGCGTCGAGGACCGCGGACGAGCACAGGAACGGCAGCCCGAGGGCGTCGGCCCGGCCGGCCGCGGCACGGGCGACGACGCTGTGGTACTCGCCCACCACGGCCGCCACGCCCAGCCCGGCCAGCTCGTCCACGGCCGCCACCGCCCGGCGCGGGTCCGCCGCGGTGTCCCTGACCAGCAGTTCCAGCGGGCGTCCGCCGATGCCGCCGGCCGCGTCGACCTCCCCGGCGGCCAGTTCGAGCCCGGCGAGCAGGTGCCGGCCCGCCTCGACCCAGCCGGGTCTGCTCAGTGGCGCGAGGGCGCCGACCCGGACCGGGGACGTGTCCGCCGGCTCTGCCGAGGGCGATGACGAGGGTGTGGGCATGGGTCAGTGTCTCCCGTGGGACGGACCGGCCGCTGCGGGACCGGCGGGTGGGGCGTCGGCGGGCGGGCCGGACCGCGGGCGGACGGTGAGGATCTGCTGGGCGTGCCCCACCGGCCCGTCGACGTCGTGCAGGACGGTGCTGGTGAGGCCCTGGCCGGTCGGGCCGAAGGCGACGGTGGTGTCCAGGCCGGTCCAGCCGGCCACGGGCTGCCGGTGCAGATGGACCGTCAGATCGACGTTCGGGAACAGCCACTCGGTGGGCGGCTGCCGTACGGCGATGCCGTTGGCCGTGTCCACCAGGGCGAGGTAGGACGCGAGCGGGCCGCTGGGCTCACCGGCGACCAGGGCTAGCGGCGTGGACACCCACACGGTGGCGCGACCCGGCTGCGGCGGGCTGACGGGCCGGACGTCGAGGGAGGCGATGTACCCGCCGGGCCACAGCTCGCCCATCGGCCACGTCCCCAGCCGCTCCGGCGGGGTGAGCCGCCCGGCGGGGCCACCGGCGACCGCGGCGGTGTCGTGGGCGGCGAGCAGCCAGGCACGGGCCCGGACCACGGACCGGCCGGAGATGCGGACGGTGGCTTCCAGGAGTTCGATGGTGCGGCCGGGGCGGACCGTCTCCACCCGGATCTCGCACGCGTCGAGGGCGAGGCGGCCGAGGATGTCGTAGCTGATCCGGGCGAGGACCAGCCCGGCGCGGTCGGGCCGTGCCGCCAGGTGCCGCTCCATGGCGTGGGCCACGAGCCCGCCGAGCGGGCTGAAGTGCTGCTCGTCCGGGCCCCAGGCACCGCCCGCGTGGGCGGTGGGCCGGTAGCGGTGGGCGTCGATCCGGATGTAGTAGCTGCCGGCCGTGCCGTGCGGGGTGATCATGACCACGACGGCGAGGATACCCACCGGCATGTGTGGCCCCACCGGCACGTGTGGCCCCCTCGCGTCATGGGAAGGCCTTCCCCTCCGACGACCGTCCGGCCCCGACGCGAGGACCCGCCGTGCCCCTGAACCCGCCCGCCCCGACCCCCTGGTGGAAGAACGCGGTTGTCTACCAGATCTACCCGCGCTCCTTCGCGGACTCCGACGGCGACGGCGTCGGGGACCTCCGCGGGATCACCGACCGGCTGGACCACCTCGTCCGGCTCGGCGTCGACGTGCTGTGGCTGTCGCCCGTCTACCCGTCACCGCACGACGACAACGGCTACGACATCAGCGACTACCAGGACATCGACCCGCTCTTCGGCACACTGGCCGACTTCGACCGGCTGCTGGCCGCGGTCCACGCGCGCGGCATGAGGCTGGTGATGGACCTGGTCGTCAACCACACCTCCGACGAACACCCCTGGTTCACCGACTCCCGCGACGGCGGCCCGGGCGGCCCGCGCCGCGACTGGTACATCTGGCGCAAACCCCGCCCGGGCATGGAACCCGGCACCCCCGGCGCCGAACCCAACAACTGGGGCTCGTTCTTCTCCGGCCCGGCCTGGACCTTCGACGAGGCGTCCGGCGAGTACTACCTGCACCTCTTCTCCCGCAAACAGCCCGACCTGAACTGGGACAACCCCGAGGTGCGCCGCGCGGTGCACGCCATGATGCGCTGGTGGCTGGAGCGCGGCGTGGACGGCTTCCGGATGGACGTCGTCAACCTCATCTCCAAGGACCCGGCGCTGCCCGACGGCATCGTCCACGAGTCCGGCCGCCACGGCGACGGCAGCCCCTCCTTCGTGTGCGGGCCACGGGTCCACGAGTACGTCGCCGAACTGCACCGCGAGGTGTTCGCCCGGCACCCGCGCACCCTCCTCACCGTCGGGGAGATGCCCGGCGTCACCATCGAGGAGGCCCGCCTCTTCACGGATCCGGCCCGGCGCGAGCTGGACATGGTCTTCCAGTTCGAGCACGTCGCCCTGGACCACGGGCCCAGCAAGTTCGACGCCCGGCCGCTCAGGCTCACCGACCTCAAGGCCAGCCTCGGCCGCTGGCAGGCCGGCCTGGCCGACGCGGGCTGGAACAGCCTCTACTGGAACAACCACGACCAGCCGCGGATCGTCTCCCGCTTCGGCGACGACAGCGACCCCGTGGCGCGGGCGCGGTCCGCGACGATGCTGGCGACCGTGCTGCACCTGCACCGCGGCACGCCCTACGTCTACCAGGGCGAGGAACTCGGCATGGCCAACGCCCCGTTCGCGTCCATCGACGACTTCCGCGACATCGAGTCCCTCAACCACTACCGCGAACAGCGCGCCCTGGGCGTCGACGAGGAGCGGATCCTCGCCGGACTGCGGGCCCGGGGCCGCGACAACGCCCGTACGCCCATGCAGTGGGACGCCACCGAGCACGCCGGCTTCACCACCGGCACACCCTGGATCCCGGTCAACCCCGACCACACCCACGTCAACGCCGAGGCCCAGCTCGCCGACCCCGGCTCGGTGTTCCATCACTACCGGCGGCTGATCGACCTGCGGCACACCGAACCCGTCCTCACCGACGGCGACTTCCGGATGCTGCTCCCCGACGACGAGCGGGTCTACGCCTTCACCCGCGCCGACGCCACCACCGAACTCCTCGTCCTCGCCAACTTCACCGGCGATCCGGCCACCGTGGACCTCCCCGACGGCTGGCAGGACACCGGCCTCCTCCTCGCCAACGTGCCCGACCCCGGCCCGCTGACCTCCCCCCACACCCTGCAGCCGTGGGAGGCACGCGTCCACCGCCGCCCCGCACAGCGCCCTGACCGCTGAGCCCGGCGCGGAGGAACACCACGCGAAGCGCCCGCCACCCCGGTGAAGCCGGGGAGACGGGCGCTCGCTGTGCGACACCGGGTCTCAGCTCTGCAGCTTCAGACCCTCCGGTGAGGTGAGGCCCTTGCCGGGCTGGGCCCGATAGGTCGCCGTCCACGCGGCGGGCGGGCACGACCTGCCGTTCGGGCGCTGCTCCGTCAGCTTCGCCCGGGCGCTGTCCTCGACGACCTTGTCACCGGTCGCGACCGACGTCACCGTCAGGCGCACCGGCACGGTGGCCGCGCCGATGTCGTCGGGCAGCCGGACCGACACCGAGGCGACCGGATCGCCGGGACTGCCCGACGTCCTTTCCTCGCAGGTGCCGTTCGCGCACAGCCGGATCCGCACCGCGTCCTGCCCGCCGAAGTCGGCGGGCCGCCACACGACGGAGACCCGGGACTCGGCGTCGGCCTGCGTGCACGCCTCGTCCCGGCCGAAGGCCGAGCAGCCGGTCAGGGCCGCCACCAGCAGCGGTACGAGCAGCAAACGGCGCATGTCAGTACCACGCTACCGTTCCGGGGAAGGCGCTGTTGGCCAGCCCGATGTCGGTGAAGTACAGCCAGCACGGGTCGAAGAACCCGCCTCTGTTGTCGCTGCCGCCACCGCCGCCGCCCGACAGGATGCCCTTGGCGCGGGCCTCTCCGCTGCCGTTGACCGTGTACACAGGGGCACCGGAGTCGCCCTTGATGGTGCAGGACCCGGACGTCTTCTTGGCGACCACCATGTTCTTGGCGGTGGTGCCGCCCGAGTAGTGGATCGTCGCCTGGGTCGCGGTGATCTTCCAGCCGCACATCTCGCCGGTCATCATGCCGCCCGTGCAGACCTGGTCGCCGCTCTGCGCCCAGCGCGTCCAGTAGCCGTACACCGACCGGGACGAGCTGGACGTCTTGCCGCCCTTGTAGATGCGGGGCGTCGCGGCGCTGTCGCTGTTGACGCGATAGAGCGACAGGTCACCCGAGTAGTAGCTCTGCCCGGCCAGCTTCACCGAGCCGTACCCGTTCTTCCAGTTGTCCCGGACGACGGGGCCGATGTAGTCGGTCCCGCTGGGGTTGGTGATGGCTCCGTTGCCGCTGGTGCAGTGGCCCGCGGTCACCATGTACCACTTGCCGTCGTACCGCCAGGCGAAGCCCGCCGTGCACCAGACCGCCGAACTGGTCGTCAGGTCCGAGTGGATGCGCGCGCCGCCGTAGTAGGGCGAGGTGTCGTACTGGCGGTTCGCCTGGGTCTCCACCGCGTCGGCGCCGGGCGTGACGCTCACGGCGACCGTGTCGGTGCCGTACCGCTCGCCCAGGGCCGTCACCAGCCCGGGCGCCGCCGTCTCGGTCTCCACGACGACCCGGTTCTCCGCGGCGTCGACGTAGGCGAGCCGCAGCCCGCTCACGCCGGGCAGCTCGCTCTCCGGCAGCTGGAGGACCTCGTCGCGCACCGACTCCAGTGCGGTGACGCTGTGCTCCACCAGCTCGGTGCGCGGGGCGACCTGCGCGGTGACGGTCGGCCCGACCGCCGCGGGAGCGGTCTCCGTGGCGTCGTCCGGCATGACGTACGTGTCCTCACCGGTGCTCTCCGCCGATCCGTCGGCGGGCGGCGCCGGCGTCTCCGCCTCGGTGGACGCGGTGTCGGGCTTGGTGCCGTCCTCCGTGTCCGCGGCGGGCATACCGCTGCCCTCGTCCGCCGGGGCCTGTGTCACCTGGATCGGGGCGGACGCCTCGTCGGCCGAGGACGCCACGACGACCGGCGCGACCAGATCGCCCGTGGCCGGGTCGACGTACGGCGGGGCGAAGGCGTCGGGGGCGTCGGCCGCGCGCTCGGTGGCCTGCTCCAGGGCGTAGGCCTGGGCGGGCGCGGACTCCGGTACGTCGTCGCCCATTCCGCCCTCGA
This sequence comes from Streptomyces griseosporeus, assembly GCF_014656055.1. Classification (GTDB taxonomy): domain Bacteria; phylum Actinomycetota; class Actinomycetes; order Streptomycetales; family Streptomycetaceae; genus Streptomyces; species Streptomyces griseosporeus. The sequence goes on along the minus strand of NZ_BNBR01000002.1, from coordinate 705,119 downwards.
TGACCTCGACCCGGTCGACGACGACCGAGACGGGCTCGGCGGCGGGCGGGGCGTACGCGCCGCCGAAGCGGGCGCCGATCTGCCGGTTCCCGCTGCCGGACAGCGACGAGGTGTCCCACAGCAGCTTCGGCGCGCTGCCGCCGGCCAGCGGGACCGGCCAGGTGACGGCGGTGCCGTCGGCCCGGGTGACCTGCGCGGCCGGGACGACCTCCCAGGCGTCGGAGGCCGAGGCCCGCTGGAGGAACGTGACGTCCGTCAGCGAGGCCGGCGCGGCGACGGCGAGGTCGACCGTGCCGACCAGCACCTCACCGTTGCCGGGCGCGGTCACGACGGCCCGCCCGGCGTGGAAGGCACGCGTGGCCGCCGCGGAGACGTTGCCCGCGCGGTCGGTCGCGGTGACGACCAGCTGGTGGCTGCCCTCGGTCGCCGGGGTGACCGGCAGGTCCACCGGGCCGCCGGTGGTGGTGACGGTCTGCGCGGCACCGCCGTCGATCCGGTAGGTGAAGCTGCGGGTGTCGGTGCCGTTCGGCGTCAGCGTGAACGTCCCGGTCACCTGCGCGCCGCCCGCCCAGGCGTCCGCCGGGTAGGCCGCGGAGGCGACGGCGGGAGCGCCGGGCGCGGTGGTGTCGACGGTGAAGCGGTAGTGCGCGGTCGCGCCGCCCGTGCCGTTGCCGTCGATGCCGCGCACGTGCAGGTACCAGGTGCCCTCGGTGCGGGTCGTGGTGTACGTGGTGCCGGTCGTCTCGGCCGTGCTGTCGGGCACGGTGTCGGCGGCGGCGTCGACGACGACGCTGTACCCGGCGGAGGACCCGGAGGGCGCGGTCCAGGTGGCGGTGAAGGTGCCGCTCTTGTACGCGCCGGTCTGGTCCGGGTGGGTGGAGGAGCTGATCACCGGGCTCGGCGGCAGCGTCATGTCGACCCGGAACGGCAGATGCGCCGCGGTGGCCGACCAGTTGCCCGCGCGGTCCTTGGCCCGCACATGCAGGTACCAGGTGCCGTCCGCGTCGACGGTGGTGGTGAGGCTCGTCGCCGTCTGCACGGTGCCCGTGGTGGCGGGCAGGGTGCTGGCGGTGCGGTCCACGGCGACGGCGTACCCGGCCGCGCCGGACAGGTCGGCGGGCGCCGACCAGCTGAAGGAGGCGGTGCGGTTGGCGTAGGCGCTGGTGCTCACCGGGTGGGTCGAGGAGACCAGGCCGCCCGGCGCGCCGGGAGCGGTGGTGTCGACGTTGACGCCGAGGTGCCGGGTCGGCGACCACAGGCCCGCCGTGTCCTGCGCGGCGGCGTGCACCCACCAGGTGCCGTCGGTGAGGCCGGACCGGCTGATGTCGGCCGACGTCTGCGTGACGGTCGTACCGGCGGCGGTGGTCGGGCTCTGGTCGAACGCGACGGCGTACCCGGTGACGCCGGAGGCGTCCGTCGCGGCGAGGGTGCCCGTGAACGTGGTGGCGTTGTACCAGGCCGTCGCGGAGGGGTGGCTGGTGGAGGTGAGGACCGGGGTGGACGGCACGGTGGTGTCGACGGTGAACGTCTGCCACGCCGACCAGGCACCGGTGTCGGTGCCGTCCGACGCCCTCGCCCGCCACTTGTAGTCACCCGGCGCCAGCGTGCCCGCCGTGTGCGTGGCCACCGCGCCGGAGGCCACGGAGGCGGACGTGCCGCTCTGCAGCGCCGCCGTGCCGTTCGCCGCCCAGACCTCGAAGGCCAGCGTCAGTTGCTGCCCGTCGCCGTCGGTGGCCTTGGCGGACAGCGTCGGCGTGGTGTCGGACGTGTAGGTGCCGGACAGCGGGGAGACGGCCGTCGCCGTACCCGGCTTGGTGTTGTACGTGACCGTCAGCGAGGGCTCGTAGGTGGCGTTGTGCGCGCCGTCCGTCTGGTTCGCCGAGTAGTAGCGGCGCCAGGTGAGCGGGTCCGTCTCGTCGACGGCCGCGATCCGCACGCCGTAGTTGGGCTGGCCGTCGGCCCAGGCCTGGACGATGCCGTCGACGTCCCAGGAGACCGATCCGGCCGGGCAGCTTGAGCTGTAGCCCTTGGCCGCGGTGGAGGTCACGGCCCCGGTCGAGGTGGTCGTCGGCTGCGCGTCCCAGGTGATCGCCGACGGGTCCCAGGAGGAGGTGATACGGCGCACCTGGTTGCCGGAGTTGGTCGTGCTGCACGTCGACGAGTAGTACGAGTACAGCCGCAGGTCCGTGTCGAGGACGTGCTTGCCGGCGTACTTCGCCACGTCGAACTTCAGGAACGAGCGGGCCTTCTCGGAGCCGTTGTACGTACCGGACTTCAGCTCGGTGGAGCCGCGCTGCGAGGTCAGGTAGTCGTTGTACTGGATCCAGGTGTCGGTCACCGGACCCATCAGGGAGTCGGTCGGGTCGATGGTGACCGGGTAGGTCAGGCCCGGGTCGGCGAGGAACGCCGGGTCCGGCTTCAGGACCAGGACCTGCTCGCCGCTGCCCGCGTCCCGCTCGACGGCGACGTCGATGGCCGCGAGGTCCTCGGGCTCACCGGAGGCGCGCTTCTTGCCCGCGCCCCACATCACCGGCAGCGGCGCGGTGGCCACCGTACGGCCGCGGGTGTCGCTCCAGCGCAGGCGCCGGTCGGCGGTCTCCTGGAGGGTCAGGCCCTCGGCCGAGACGGGCAGCCGGTAGGTGACCGGGCCGTCGGGGCGCTCGCGCAGCACGACGGAGTGGGAGAAGCCCTCCTTGAGGGCGGTCACCACGAGGTCACCGCCGGGGACGGCGCCGGGGTAGACGGCGGTCGGGCCGTCCAGGCGGGGGGCGGGCAGCCGGCCCGGCCAGTCCAGGCCGAGGGTGCGTCCGCCGCGGGTGACCTCGGCGAGCGGCTCGCCCGAACCGCCGCCGGAGAAGGCGATGTCGGCGGCGGCCGCCTTCGGGCGTATCAGGCCCTTGTCGGCCACCAGCGTGGTGTCCACGGGGCGCCAGCCGCCGTCCGGCTGCTTGACGCGGATCGGGCCGGTGTACGCCTCGACGGTGGTGGTGCCGTCGGCGTTGGCCCAGGTGGTGCTGGACTCGGTGCGCTCGGAGACGATCTCGGTACGGGCCGGGCCGGAGGCCGGCCGGGGCGCGGCGGGGGCGTCGGCGGCCGGTACGGCGTCGTCGGCGAACGCGGATCCGTCGAGCAGCGGCAGCGGGGCGCACACGAGGGCGGCCAGCAGGGCCGCCGCCAGGGCTCCTCGCCTGCGGCGGGATCTTCGTCTGCCGGGGCCCGGGACGGCCGGCGCGGAGTGGTGCACAGGGATTCCTTCCGGTCAGCTGAGCAAGATCGCTGATCCTAAGGCCTGTACATGCCAGTTCCGCCCACCGGGACGGGATCCGTCTCCGGGACCTGGTGAAGTCCGCCCTGGTGGTCTGTCAGGCCCGGGTCGTCAGGGACGCGGTGATCCGGTGGGCGAGGCGGACGAACGTGTCGATCTCCTCGTCGGTCAGGTCCCGGGCCGACGTCTCCTCCAGCTCCCGCCACATCCGGGCGATCGGCTCGCGCAGGGCGCGTCCCTTGTCGGTGAGCCGGACGACCATCACCCGCCGGTCGTGCTCCGCCGGTTCCCGGGTGAGCAGGCCCGCGTCCTGCATCCGGCGCAGCGACTTGGAGACGGTGGAGTGGTCCAGGCCGACGCAGCCGAGGAGTTCGGACTGGGTCAGCCCGTCCTGGTCGAACAGCTGCATGAGCAGCAGCTCCTGCCCCGGGTGCAGATCCAGCTCCCGGAGGATGGCCGCCCCCTGCCCGCGATGCGCCCGGGCCAGCTGGAAGACCGCGTAACTCAGCCGTCCGTGGCGGGCCGTGCTCGGGACCGGGGGTTCGGGGGCGGTCATGCTGCTCCTCAGGCGGCGTACGGGGGGTAGTCGGTGTAGCCGGCCGCACCCCCGCCGTAGAAGGTGGCCGGGTCGGGGGTGTTCAGCGGCGCTCCGGAGCGTACCCGCTCGACCAGGTCGGGGTTGGCGAGCGCCGCCCTGCCGACGGTGACGACGTCGGCCCGGCCGTCGGCGATGTCCCGCGCGCGGGTGGGCAGGTCGGCGTCCGGCCGGTTGAGGAACAGGGCGCCCGGCCAGAGCCCGCGCAGCGTGTCCAGCAGGTCCTCGTCGCCGCCGTGGAGGAGGTGCAGGTAGGCGAGGTCGAGCCGGGCCAGCTCCGGGACCAGCGCCTCGTACAGCGCGCGGGTGTCGTCCTCCCGGATGTCGTTGTGGGGGTTGCCGGGGGAGACGCGGAAGCCGGTGCGGCCGGCGCCGATCTCGTCGGCCACCGCGGCGGCCACCTCCACCGCGAAGCGGATACGGCCCTGCAGGGAGCCGCCGTAGCGGTCGGTGCGGAGGTTGGTGTTGCCGGACAGGAACTGGTGCACCAGGTAGCCGTTGGCGCCGTGGATCTCCACACCGTCGGCGCCCGCCGCGACGGCGGCAGCGGCGGCCCGCCGGAAGTCCTCGACCGTCGCCGCGACCTCCCCGGTGGACAGTGCGCGCGGCTCGGGCATCTCCCGCGGCCCGGAGGCGGTGAACATCGTGCCGGCCGGCCGCACCGCGGACGGGGCGACGGGCTGCCGTCCGTGCGGGGTGTTGTCGGGGTGCGCGATCCGCCCGGCGTGCATCAGCTGCACGACGATCCGCCCGCCGGCCGCGTGCACCGCGTCGACGACCTTGCGCCACCCAGCCGTCTGCTCCTCGGTGTGCAGACCCGGGGTCAGCAGATAGCCCTGGCCGTCGGGGGAGGGCTGGGTGCCCTCGGTGATGATCACGGCGTGCGAGGCGCGCTGCGCGTAGTACTCGGCGTTCATCTCCGTCGGCACGCCTTCCGGCGTGGACCGGTCCCGGGTCATGGGGGCCATCGCCAGCCGGTGCGGCAGGGCGAGATCCCCGGCGGTGACAGGGGTCCACAGGGCGTTCAGCACGTTCGACATGGGTGTCCCTTCGAGGCGGGCAGGGTCGCCGGCCCGCTTATGTGGCCAGCCACTTAAAAGTAACACGGTTATGTGGCTGGCCAAGTAATTGCTCCGCAGGCTGCCCCGGCGGCCTCCGGCCCGGTGGTACGTTCGGCGCATGGCTCTGCGTGACGCGGTGATGGCCGCCCTGCTGGAAGGCGAGGCGTCGGGGTACGACCTGGCGAAGGCGTTCGAGGCCTCCGTCGCCAACTTCTGGATGGCCACCCCGCAGCAGATCTACCGCGAGCTGGAGCGCATGGAGGCCGAGGGGCTGGTCGCCGCCCGCCTCGTCGAGCAGGAACGCAGGCCCAACAAGCGGCTCTTCTCGCTCACCCCGGCCGGTCTCGCCGCTGCCCGCGCCCACCTGACCGGCCGCCCGTCCAAGCCGCTCGCCCTGCGCGACGAACTGCTGGTCAAGGTGCAGTGCCTGGACGTCGGCGACTTCGACGCGCTCGACGCCGTACGCGACGAGATCAAGGAACGCCTGGAGCGGTCCGTCGCCAAGCTGGCCCGCTACGAGCGGCTGCGCGCACGCCTGCTGGACGGCCGCGGTGAGGACGAGTTCTTCGCGGGTGCCGAGCGCGTGGGCCCGTACCTCACCCTCCAGGCCGGCCTCGCCCTCGAACGCGCCAACGTGCAGTGGGCGGAGACGGCACTGGCCCGGCTGGAGCAGCGCGCCGGGCGCCGCTGAGCCGCCGTACGTACAAGTCCTTAGGGTGCCGTCGTCAGGAGCGCCGGCTGACCGCCGCGTCGAGCAGCGGGCCGAGTTCCTCCGTCACGGCGGTCAGGGCCCGTACGTCGCGCTCGGCCCGGGCGATGAGGATGGCGCCCTCCAGCGCGCTGATCATGACGGTGGCGAGCGGGCCGGACCGCTCCCCGGGCACCCCCATCTCCGTCAGGGCCTCGGCCACCGCCCCCGTCCACGTCGTGAAGGCCGCCGACACCGCCTCCCGGGTGGACGCGGCCGACTCGGCGCAGTCCACCGTGGCGGCGGCCACCGGGCAGCCGCCCGCGAATCCCTCGGCCGCGTACTCGTCGGTCCACTGGCGCACCATCGCCGCGAACAGCCCGCTGGGCGTCGGCTCGGGCAGCGCGGCGACGAAACGGGCGACGCGGCCGCGCGCGTACCGGCCGGCCCACTCCACCGCCTCGTTGACCAACTGCTCCTTGCCGCCCGGGAAGTAGTGCTGGAGCGAACCGCGCGGCGCCCGGGCGTGTGCCGCGACCTCCCGCATGCCGGTCGCGCCGACGCCCTCCCGCCGGATGAGCTGGGCCGCGCTGAAGACCATCCGCTCCCGCGGACCCCGTTCCGATGCCGGCATGGCCGCCGCCCTCCGCCGTCGTACCCGTGCGCCGATCGCGCACCACCCTATGACCGCCGTCATGGAACGGCTACTATGACCGCTGTCATAGCGGGTGGGGCGGCCGCCGCCGTCCGGCCCGCTCCCGGCGCGGAACGGGCGGTGCGGCGTGTACGTGGGTTTCGTCGGACTCGGTGTCATGGGGCAGCCCATGGCGCTCAACCTCGCCCGGGCGGGGACGCCCCTGGTCGTCTGGAACCGGACCCCAGAGCGGTGCGCACCGCTGCGGGCCGCGGCTGCCGAGGTCGCGGCGAGCGCGGCCGAGGCCTTCGAGCGGGCCGGCACCGTGCTCCTCATGCTGGCCGACGAGGACGCGATCGACGCCGTGCTGGAGCGGGGCACGCCCCGCTTCGCCGAACGGGTCGCCGGGCGGACCGTCGTCCACATGGGCACGACCTCCCCCGAGTACTCCGCCGCCCTGGAGGCCGACATCCGCGCCGCGGGCGGCCGCTATGCCGAGGCGCCCGTCTCCGGCTCCCGCGTCCCGGCCGAACAGGGGCAGCTGGTGGCGCTGCTGGCGGGGGAGGAGGAGGTCGTACGGGAGGTGCGGCCGCTGCTCGGCCCCCTGTGCCGCGAGGTGTTCGACTGCGGTGCCGTGCCGGACGCGCTGCTGATGAAGCTCTCCGTCAACCTCTTCCTCATCACCCTGGTCACCGGGCTGACCGAGGCCTTCCACTTCGCCGGCCGGCACGGCCTGGACCAGCGGCTGCTGCGCGACGTCCTCGACGCCGGGCCGATGGCCAGCGCCGTCTCCCGCGGCAAGGCGCCCAAGCTCCTCGCCCGCGACTTCGCCGTACAGGCCGGCGCGGCCGACGTCCTGAAGAACAACCGGCTGATCGCCGAGGCCGCCCGCAAGGCCGGGCTCGCGTCCCCGCTCCTGGACGTCTGCCACGAGCTGTTCGCGGAGACGGTCGCGCAGGGGCACGGCGCGGAGGACATGGTCGCCGTGCTGCACGCGCTGGAGACGCGGACGGCCGGGGCCGGGCCCGTCTACTAGCGCCGACCGGTGTCAGTCAAGGCGTAGTTCGGGCCGCGGCCCCGGTGTCAGGCCCGCTGCTCGGCCGTTAGCGCCGACCGGTGTCAGGAAGGCGCAGTCCGGACCGCGGCCCCGGTGTCAGGCCCGCTGCTCGGCCGTGGTCGCCTGCCCCACGGGCGTGCCGCTCCGCGCCTTCACCCGGGACGGCTGCCGGGTGCGCCCCGGCCCGGCCGGGACGACCGCGCTCGCCGCCGCGGCGAGCAGGCCCGCCAGGGCGAAGCCCCAGGCGTAGCCGGTGGCGCCGATGAGCGCGCCCAGCAGCGGCGGGGTCAGGGACGCCGCCAGGTTCTGCCCGGTGTTCTGCACGCCCATGGCCCGCCCCGCCCAGGCCCGCCCGGCCAGCTCCGCGGTGGCCGTGAAGGCGAGGCCGTTCGTGCTCGCGGTGATGCCGCACGCCAGCACCACCGCCGCGTCGGTCGGCGCCGAGGGCCATACGGCACCCAGCGCGGTCAGCCCCATGACGGCGGCGATGCACAGCGACAGCGTGCGCATCGGCCGCATCCGGCTGCCCACCCGGTCCGACCAGCGCCCCGCCACGATCCGCGAGGCCGCCCCCAGCACCTGGGCGACGGCGAGCAGTTGACCGGCGTTGACGGCGCTCCAGCCCCGCACCTCGACCAGGAACACCATCCCGAAGGCGCCCGCGGTGAACTGCGGCACACACAGCAACGCGCTGGAGGCGTGCACCCGCCACAGCGCCGCCTGCCGGTAGGGGTTGCCGGACGGTTCCCCGGCCGCGGCGCGCTCCGGGCGCGGCGGGTCCGCGGCCAGCGTGCCGACGAGCACCGCGACGACGGCACACAGGGCGGCGCTGAACAGCAGCGAGCCGGTCACCCCGCCGCGCGCGGCCAGCGCCGGGACGACCAGCGCGGCGATGCCCATGCCCAGCGGTGTCGCGGTCTGCCGGATGCCCATCGCCAGGCCGCGCTCCTCGGCCGAGAACCAGCCGACCACCAGCCGGCCGCTCGCCGCGTGCACCGACGCGCCGGCCGCGCCCGCGAGGGTGAGGACCGCGCCCAGCGGCACCAGGCCGTCCACCGTGCTGCCCGCAGCGAGCAGCGCCGCCGCCGAGGCCAGCCCCGCGACGATGACGACCCGCTCGCCGATGCGGTCGGCCAGGGCGCCCCAGGCGACCAGGGCGAGCACGAGACCGGCGGTCGGGCAGGCGACGAGGAGGCCGACCTGACCGAGTGTCAGGCCGCTGCCGCTTCTCAACTCGTCGGACAGATAGGGCAGTCCGTAGACGAAGACGCAGGCAACCGTCTGTGCGGCGGTGCCCAGGGCCAGCATCCCCCAGCGTCGCATGGCGTCCCTCCCGTTCCAGGTGCGTGGACGATGCAACCATGCCATACGACTCGTATGTCGAGACAGATCATCTCGGATAATGAACAGGCCAACTTCGGCCCGGGGCGCGTCCGGAGCCGCTGTAGGCTTCTGACCATGCGGATCTCCGTCTCCTCCGACATGGACGAACCCGTGGCCCGCGCGCTGCTGGCCGAGCTGGAGCGACGGGGCCACGAGGTGGTCCCGCACGGGGCGCTGCGCGCCGGCGACGACCCGCAGTGGGCCGCCTGCTCCGAGGCGGCGGCCCGGGAGGTCGCGGCGGGGCGCGCGGACCAGGCCGTCGTGTGCTGCTGGACGGGCACGGGCGCGTCGATCGCCGCCAACAAGGTGCCCGGCGTCCGGGCCGCCCTGTGCACGGACGCCTACACGGCGGACGGGGCGCGCCGCTGGAACGACGCCAACGTGCTGGCGCTCAGCCTCCGCCTGACCTCCGAGCCCCTGCTCAAGGAGATCCTCGACGCCTGGTTCGCGGGCGAGCCCAGCGACGACGCCGAGGACCGGGAGAACGTGGCACGGGTGGGGCGGCTGGACGGGGGCGGGGCCTCCACGGCGGGGGAGTAGGGCGCCTGGACCGGGCTTGTCGTCAGCCGGTCCGGTGGCCCCAGCCCGGCTCCACCAGGTCCCACTCCCTGCCCCACGCCTCGATACGCCGCCGGTCCAGCCGCCACCGCAGCAGCGCGCCGATCCCCACCACCGGCCCCGCGAGCCCCAGCGCCGCCGCCCCGCCGAACAGGACCGCCTCGACGGTCGCCGCCGTCCGGTCCGGCGGCTCCCCGGTGAGCCCACCGCGGTCGTCCACCCAGACGACGACCCTCGTACCGGCCTTCAGCCCGGTGTCCACCAGGGTCGTACCGGTGTGCGCGGTGCCGTCCGGCGCCGTCCACCGCACCCGCCCGGCCGCGCGGCCGTCGACGGCCGAATCCCCCGCCGGGATCGGCGACGAGCCCGTCACCAGGACCGCCCGCACCGCGTGACGCTCGGCGCGCTGCCGGGCGAAGGACTCGTCGGCGGCGTGGCCCGCCAGCACCCCGACCAGGGTTCCGCCCACCGCGACGACCACCCACACCGCCAGCACGACCCAGGCCTCCAGGACGTCCTCGGTCCGGCGCAGCGGATTGCCGCGCCACCGCCACAGGGCCCGCGTCCCGCACCCGCCGTTCATGGACCGCACCTCCATCCCGTCGCCCGCGCCGCCACGTCGTCGGTGCCGACGCCGCACCTGCCGGCAGCCGGTGCCGGGGCGGACCGGTCGGCCACCGCGTCCCCGGCGTCCACGTCCCGCAGAGCTGCCGTCAGCCGGTGCGGGGCGCCGGATCAGTCGCCGTCACCTCCCGATGGCTGCGTCGCGCCGTCCCGTCGGCAGCCGGTGCCCCGGCAGGCCGGTCAGCCTCGCGTCGTCTCTGTCACCAGCGTCCCGCCGTCGGCGGCAGACGGCAGCCCGGGGAGGATGTCGAAGGCACCGTCGAGACGGACGTGACGCAGGACGCGCAGGAAACGCGCGCTGTCCGCGACCAGTCGCAGCCGTCCGCTGCGGGCCCGGACCCGGTTGCGGGCCCGGCACAGCACCGATATCCCGGCGCAGTCGATGAAGGACACCGCGCGCAGATCGAGCACGAGGTCCGGGCGCGGGCCGCTGGTCAGCGCGTCCAGCCGGGCCGACAGCGTCGGCGCGGTCAGCAGATCGAGGCAGCCGCGCGGGGCCAGGACGGTCGTCCCGGAGACGACGACCACCGTGCAGCCCGGTGCGGTCCCGGGGGGTGTTTCGGCCATGGTCCCAGCGAAGCGGGCCGGCCGTCACCGGGGGAAGGGCCGACCGGCCCAAGCCCGCGGGCCCGCCGGGGCGGACGCGGGAACCGCCGGGAAGCCCAGGCCGACGAGTGGGCGGGGCCGGACCTGGCCGGGCGGACCCCGCCCGAGGCAGTGAGGAAGACCCAAGGCGCGCACCAGGTGCCGTTCGGCCTGATTGCCTTCACCCGGATGGGCCGCTCGGCCCTGTCGGGTACCCGGCGCTGCGGCGAGGGTGGTGAGGTGCGCACGGCCGTACCTCCCGCCGCACCCCGACCGGAAGGGACCCACATGTCCGTCGACACCCAGCAGGCGCCCCCTCGGCTCGACACGGACGAGCTGCGGACGCTGGACGCCCACTGGCGCGCCGCGAACTACCTGGCCGTCGGCCAGATCTACCTCATGGCCAACCCCCTGCTGACCGAGCCGCTGCGCCCCGAGCACGTCAAGCCGCGCCTGCTCGGCCACTGGGGCACCTCGCCCGGCCTCAACCTCGTGTACACCCACCTCAACCGGGTGATCAAGGCGCGTGACCTGAACGCCCTGTGCGTGTGGGGCCCCGGACACGGCGGGCCGGCCGTCCTCGCCAACTCCTGGCTGGAGGGCTCGTACAGCGAGACCTACCCGGATGTCACCCGGGACGCGGCCGGCATGGCCCGGCTGTTCAAGCAGTTCTCCTTCCCCGGCGGTGTCCCCAGCCACGTCGCCCCCGAGACACCCGGCTCCATCCACGAGGGCGGCGAGCTGGGCTACGCCCTCTCCCACGCCTACGGCGCCGCGCTGGACAACCCCGACCTGCTGGTGGCCTGCGTCATCGGCGACGGCGAGGCGGAGACCGGCCCGCTGGCCGCCTCCTGGCACTCGAACAAGTTCCTCGACCCGGTCCACGACGGCGCCGTCCTGCCGATCCTCCACCTCAACGGCTACAAGATCGCCAACCCGGCGGTCCTGGCCCGCCTGCCCGAACCCGAACTCGACGAGCTGCTGCGCGGCTACGGCCACGACCCGATCCAGGTCACCGGCGACGACCCCGACGCCGTCCACCACGCCCTGGCCGAGGCGTTCGACACCGCCCTGGACCGCATCGCCGCGTTCCAGCGTGCCGCCCGAGAAGAGGGCGCGACCGAGCGCCCCCGCTGGCCGGTGATCGTGCTGCGTACCCCGAAGGGCTGTACCGGGCCCGCAGAGGTCGACGGGCTGCCCGTCGCCGGGACCTGGCGCGCCCACCAGGTGCCCCTGGCCGCCGTCCGCGACAACCCCGAGCACCTGCGCGAGCTGGAGGCCTGGCTGCGCTCCTACCGGCCGGAGGAACTGTTCGACGCCGACGGCCGCCCCCGACCCGACGTCCTCGCCTGCGTCCCCGACGGCACCCGCCGCCTCGGCGCCACCCCGCACGCCAACGGCGGCCTGCTGCTGCGCGACCTGCCGCTGCCCGACCTGGACACCTACGCCGTCCCCGTCGACAAGCCCGGCGCGACCCGGCACGAACCCACCCGCGTCCTCGGCGACCTGCTCCAGGACGTCATGGCGGCCACCGCCGGCCGGCGCGACTTCCGCCTCGTCGGCCCCGACGAGACCGCCTCCAACCGACTCCAGGCCGTGTACGAGGCGACCGGCAAGGCCTGGCAGGCGCGGACCCTCCAGGTCGACGAACACCTCGACCGGCACGGCCGGGTGATGGAGATCCTCTCCGAACACACCTGCCAGGGCTGGCTGGAGGGCTACCTCCTGACCGGCCGGCACGGACTGTTCTCCTGCTACGAGGCGTTCGCGCACATCGTCGACTCCATGGTCAACCAGCACATCAAGTGGCTGCGCGTGACCCGCCGGCTGCCCTGGCGCGCTCCCATCGCCTCCCTCAACTACCTGCTCACCTCGCACGTGTGGCGGCAGGACCACAACGGCTTCTCCCACCAGGACCCCGGCTTCGTCGACCACATCCTCAACAAGAGCCCGGAGGCCGTGCGCGTCTACTTCCCGCCGGACGCCAACACCCTGCTGTCGGTGGCCGACCACGCCCTGCGCAGCCGCGACTACGTCAACGTCGTCGTCGCGGGCAAACAGCCCTGCTTCGACTGGCTCACCATGGACCAGGCCCGCGTGCACTGCGCCCGCGGCGCCGGCGTCTGGGAGTGGGCCGGCACCGAGGACGGCACCCGCGAACCCGACGTCGTCCTCGCCTGCGCCGGCGACGTCCCCACCCAGGAGGTCCTGGCCGCCGCCCAGCTGCTGCGCCGGCACCTGCCCGAGCTGGCGGTGCGCGTGGTCAACGTCGTCGACATCGCCCGCCTCATGCCCGCCGGGGAACACCCGCACGGCATGAGCGACTTCGAGTACGACGGTCTGTTCACCACCGACAAACCGGTCGTGTTCGCCTACCACGGCTACCCGTGGCTGATCCACCGGCTCGCCTACCGCCGCACCGGCCACCGCCATCTGCACGTCCGCGGCTACAAGGAGATCGGCACCACCACCACGCCCTTCGACATGGTCGTCCGCAACGACCTCGACCGCTACCGGCTCGTCATGGACGTCATCGACCGCGTCCCCGGCCTCGCGGTGCGCGCCGCGGGCGTACGGCAGCGGATGGAGGACGCCCGGCTGCGCCACCACGACTGGATCCGCACCCACGGCACCGACCTGCCGGAGGTCGCCGACTGGTTCTGGGGCGGCTGAGCGGCCCGCCGCGCCGGTCCCGAGCCGCCGTGCCGTACCCGGACCCGGGCGGGACAGGAAGGTGGGGCAGAGGGGGCCCGGGGCGGCGGCCGGGCCCGTCGGGCAGGGCGCACATACCGGGGCGGACGGCGCAGGGGGCGGAGCAGGAGGGCGGGGGCCGTGCGCCCTGTCATGACCTCCCGCCGGGCGCCTACAGTGTGGCGCCACAGCGCTGTGACACCGATCCGGCTGGGCGGAACCGAACCGCCCGCGCGACAGGCACCACCGTTCCCGTGAACCCCGCTCGGGCCGTCCGCCGAGAGCGCGCGGCACCGTGCGCGTCGTCAGTCGCTGGAGGCTGCTGTGTCCCGACCCCGTGTCGCCCTGATCGCCGACCCCACCTCGCCCGAACGGTGCAGCGAGTACCTCGCCGACGCGATCGGCCTGCTCACCGGCGAAGAGCCGGTCCGTGTCGACTCCCGGCACTTCGCCGCCGGCGGCCCCGGCCGCGGCATCCGCGACGGACACCGCTTACGGCTCCAAGTCCCCAACGAAGGCGTCGACTTCACGCCCGACATCGTCGTCCTGTACGAGATCCCGCCGCACCGGCGCCATGAACTCGCCGCGTTCCAGCGGCTGCTGGAACGGCACGACGTGGTCACCCTCGGCACCGGTACGGCCGCCTGGCGCGTCGCCACCGAGAAGGACCTCACCGTCGAGCGCTTCCGGCGCGACGGCGTCGCCCACATGGAGACCCTCGTGCTGTCCCGCCCGTCGCCCGAGGAGGCCCTGGCCGCTTTCGACAAGCTCGGCCGGGACGCCTGGGCCCGGCCCGTCGTCGGCACCGGCGGCAACGACACCTTCCACGTCACCACCGACGCCGCACTCCACGAGGCCGCCGCCTTCTACGCCGACCGCGGCACCGACTGGCTGCTCTCCCGCGACGCCGGCAACCTCACCCCCGACGGGCAGCGCCACCAGTTCCGCGTCTTCGTGCTGGGCGGCCGCGTCATCCACGCCCGCGAGCACCTCCAGCCCGCGCTGGACACCCCCTGCAACACCTGCCAGGGCGCCACGCCCGTCCCCATCGCCCCCGCCGACCTGCCCGCCCGGCTCACCGAACTCGCCGTCGCCGCCACGGCCTCCGTCGGCCTGCCCTTCGCCGGCGTCGACCTGGCGATCGAGAACGGCGGCGTCGTCTTCGAGGTCAACGTCCAGCCCGCCTTCGTCGACGGCGAACTGGACACGGTGGCCGTCCCCTACATCCGCGCCCACCTGGACGCCCTGACCCGATCCCGAGGCGGCCACCCCGCCCCCGCCCCCCACCACCGGTCCCCCCGGGCCGCCGCCGGCACCTGAGCCGACGCCCGGTCAGCCCTGGACGGCGGTCAGCCGTGTCCCCGTGACCAGGTCGGGGTGGATCCGTACCGCCTGGTCCATGGGGCGGTCCACCCAGGGGCGCAGCAGCGCCCGGCAGTGGGCCAGGTCGGCGGGGTCGGTGACGAGGCGGGCGTAGCCGGTGACGACCACGCTCCAGCCGAGGTGGGTGTCCGGGTCGATGGCGTCCGCCTCGTACGCCACTACGACACCCTGCGCGCCGGCCTGCCGGGCCCGCGTCGTCAGGGCGCCGCCGTCGTGGGTGCGGATGACGATGTCGCCGCCGTCCAGGACGTGGTTGACCGGGCGGATCGTCGGCAGCGCCTGCCGGGTGAAGACGAGCCGCCCGAAGGAGACGCTGCCCAGCAGCCGCAAGGCCTCCGCACTGCCGAGTGCGACGGTCCGGCGGGGCCCTGCCGGGACCGGCGGGGCGTGCTCGATGGCCATGGCGGTTCCCGGGTCCGTAGGGGAGAGGAGGGGACGGGTCGGAGTGCGTCCCGATCATTCGAACGCGCGAGGCGATGCGGGGGAAGGGCCGTTCGGCCCTGGCCTTCGGGCCCCGGAAGGCGAAGGATCAACCGGGAAGGGAACCCGTCCCTCCCCGGGACGGGCATCCGTCCCGGGGACACCCGCCCGACAGCCGGCCCCACCGGCCATGACAAGGAGCGACGATGGCGGACAGCCAGCGGCCCGGCCCCGGCGCACCGATCCGGGTCTTCCTGCTGGACGACCACGAGGTCGTACGGCGGGGCGTGCACGACCTGCTGAACGACGAGCCGGACATCAGCGTGGTCGGCGAGGCCGGCACCGTCGCCCAGGCCCTCGCCCGGGTGCCGGCGCTGCGCCCGCAGGTCGCCGTCCTGGACGTGCGGCTGCCCGACGGCGACGGCGTCACCGTCTGCCGTGAGCTGCGCTCGCGCATGCCGGAGCTGGCCTGCCTGATGCTCACCTCCTTCGACGACGAGGAGGCCCTGCTGGACTCGATCATGGCCGGCGCCTCCGGCTATGTGCTCAAGCAGATCCAGGGTTCCGACCTGGTCACGGCCGTCCGCACGGTCGCCGCCGGGCAGTCCCTGCTCGACCCGAGCGCCACCGCCAGGCTGATGGCCCGCCTCCGCCACGACCAGCGGGAGGAGGAGGGGCCGCAGGCGCTGCCCGGTCTCACCGAGCGGGAGCGCGAGATCCTCGCCCTGATCGGCGAGGGGCTGACCAACCGGCAGATCGGGCAGCGGCTCTTCCTCGCCGAGAAGACGGTGAAGAACCACATCTCCCGGCTGCTGGCCAAGCTCGGCGTCGAGCGGCGGGTGCAGGCCGCGGTCATCGCCACCCAGGCCCAGGACCGGCAGCGGCCCCCCGGCCGGTAACGCCCCATCGGCAGGCACCGGGCCCGCGCGGACCGATACCGTGGCCGTAGGACCGGCGCGAGGGCCGGCCGTGCCGTGAGCCTCGGGAGGCCAGGGGTGGCAGGGACCGAAGGGACCGGCGGAACCGTGGGGCCCGCGGAGGCCCGAATACGGCTGCCCCAGCTGCGCCTGGACGAGCTGCTGGAGGAGCTGCAGGCCCGGATCGACGCGGCCCGCGGGACCCGCGACCGGGTGCACAGCCTGCTGGAGGCGGTGCTGTCGGTCGGCCGCGAGCTGAACCTGGAGCAGGCGCTGCGCCGCATCGTCGAGGCCGCCGCCGTGCTGGTGGACGCCGAGTACGCGGCGCTCGGCGTGATCGGGCCCGACGGCAAGCGGCTGTCGGCCTTCCACACCGTCGGCGTCGGCGCGGACCGGATCGCCCGCATCGGCCCCTACCCGGAGGGCCATGGAATCCTCGGCGAGCTGATCCGCCACCCCGAGCCGCTGCGGCTCGCCAAGCTGTCCCAGCACCCCGCCTCCTACGGCTTCCCGGCCCACCACCCGCCGATGAACACCTTCCTCGGCGTCCCCATCCGGGTGCGCGACCAGGTCTTCGGCAACCTGTATCTGACCGAGAAGCGCGGCGGCCTCCAGTTCGACGAGGAGGACGAGTCGGTGCTGTCCACGCTGGCCGTCGCGGCCGGCGTCGCCATCGACAACGCCCGCCTGTACGAGGAGTCCCGGCTGCGCGAGCGCTGGCTGCGGGCCACCGCCGAGATCACCCACGGCCTGATGTCCGGCGCCGAACGTGCCGAGGTCCTCGGTCTGCTCGCCGAACGGGCCCGGGAGATCACCGGGGCGGCGCTCGCGGCCGTCGCCATGCCGGTGGAGGAGACGGACTCGCTGAGCGTCGAACTCGCCACCGGCGTGGACGCCGAGCGCCACCGCGGCCTGGTGCTGCCCTTCAGGGGCAGCCTCATGGGCGAGGCCTACGTCGGCGCCAACCCTGTCACCAGCGAGGACATCTCCGCCGACCCGCGCGTCTCGGCCGGGCCCGACCGGTTCACCGGACTGGGCCCGGCGGTGGCCGTGCCCGTCGGCACCGGCGTCGAAGGCGTCCGGGGCGTGGTGCTGCTGGTGCGCGAGGCGGGGCAGACGGCGTTCTCCGAGAAGGAGACCGAGCCCCTGCAGGGCTTCGCCGCGCAGGCCGCCGTCGCGATGGAGCTGGCCGACCGCCGCCGGGACGCCGAGGAGATCGCGGTGCTCAAGGACCGCGACCGCATCGCCCGTGACCTGCACGACCTGGCCATCCAGCGGCTCTTCGCGACGGGCATGACCCTGCAGAGCGCCGGCCGCTTCATCGAGCACCAGGAGGCCGCCGAACGCGTCGTGCGGGCCGTGGACGACCTGGACGAGACCATCAAGATCATCCGCTCGACCATCTTCGGCCTGCGCTCCCGGGAGGGCGGCGCCGGTTCCGGGCTGCGGGCCCGCGTCGTCCGGGCGGTCGGCGAGGCCGCGCCCGTGCTGGGCTTCGCCCCCAGCGTGCGGATGGAGGGGCTGCTCGACACCGACGTACCCCGCGACATCGCCGACCATGTGGTGGCCGTCCTGTCCGAAGCCCTCACCAACGTCGCCCGGCACGCCCACGCCGGCCGCGTCGACGTCGCCCTGGAGACCGACGGCCGCGAGATCCGCCTGACCGTCACGGACGACGGCGTCGGCCTGCCGGCCGGGGGCCGCCGCAGCGGCCTGAGCAACCTGGCCGAACGGGCCGAACAACTGGGCGGCGCGCTGCGCACCCGCGCCCCTGAGGGCGGCGGCACCACGCTGGAGTGGCGGGTGCCGGTGGGGGAGCGGGACGAGGGCTAGCGACCTCAAGTCATCTGCGAGGTACGAGAGTTGAGGCGGTCGCGTCCGGCCGGCACAGGTCCGAGGTCGACTCCTCGCAGCGGATCGGCGAGCCGGCAGCATGCGCGGAACACCCCGCGGCCGATCCGGAGGGCCGCAGGCCCCTGCCGAACTCCTCGTAGCGGATCCGGCGGGCCGGCATCCCGCGCCCCAGCAGCCCCGCCCGCGTCGCCGCGCGGCCGTGGGCGAGGCGGCGGGAAGGACCATCCGCTTCTTGCGGATCCTCATTGCGCGGTGCGCGGCTGCGGGCCGCTTCCCCGCGTCCCGAAAACGGTCCTTCCCGTCTCACCCCAGCACACCACAGCCACGCCCCCTCCACCAGGCCTGAGCGTCCCCGGGCAGGGAACCCGGGCCGTGACCGCTGCCGGCGGCGCCTTCCCGGTCCGGGGACGGCGCACGGATACGGAGGAGCGCTGACGTGACGAGCGCCGAGGTGACGGGCTGGAGCTGGGAGTACGAGGGCTACCGGCCCGCCGACGAGCGGCTGCGGGAGTCGCTGTGCACGCTGGGCAACGGGTACTTCGCCACCCGGGGCGCGCTGCCGGAGTGCGCCGCCGACGAGCTGCACTACCCGGGCACGTATGTCGCCGGCTGCTACAACCGGCTCACCTCCGAGGTGGCCGGGCGCAGCGTCGAGAACGAGGACATGGTCAATGTGCCGAACTGGCTCCCGCTGCGGTTCCGGCGACCCGGCGGGGAGTGGCTGCACCCCGACACCACCCCCGTCCTCGACCACGACCTGCGGCTGATCCTGTGCTCCGGGCTGCTGGAGCGCCGTACCCGCTACGACCTCGGCGAGGGCCGGGCGCTCCTGGTGCACCAGCAGCGCCTGGTGCACATGGCCGACCCCCATCTCGCCGCCATGCGCACCGAGTTCACCGCCGAGGGCTGGTCCGGCACGCTGGAGGTCGAGTCCGCGCTGGACGGCGGCGTCAGCAACGCGGGGGTCGCCCGCTACCGCGACCTCGACGGCCGCCACCTCACCCACGCCCACTCCGGCGGCGACGACCCCGGCACCGTGTGGCTGCGCTGCCGCACCCGCACCTCCGACATCCGCGTCGGCACGGCCGCCCGCCTCACCGTGGACGCGCCCGTGGCGGCCCGGCACGAGAACCCGCGCGCCGTCCAGCGGGTCCGGCTGGAGCTGACCGACGGGCGGGTCGCCACCGTCGACAAGACGATCGCCCTGCACACCTCCCGCGACCCGGCGATCAGCGACCCACTGCACGCCGCCGTCGCCCGCGTCGGCCGCGCCCCCGGCTGGGACGACCTGCTGGAGTCCCACCTGACCGCCTGGGACCAGCTGTGGCGGCGGGCCGACCTCGACGTGCCCGGGGAGTCCGGCCGGATCCTGCGCCTGCACCTGTTCCACGTGCTGCAGACCCTCTCCCCGCACACCGCCGACCTCGACGTCGGCGTCCCCGCCCGCGGCCTGCACGGCGAGGCCTACCGAGGCCATGTCTTCTGGGACGAGCTGTTCGTCCTGCCGTACCTGAACCTGCACTTCCCCGAGGTCTCCCGGGCGCTGCTGCACTACCGCCACCGCCGGCTGGAACAGGCCTGCTCCGCCGCCCGGGCGGCCGGGCGGCGGGGCGCGATGTACCCGTGGCAGAGCGGCAGCGACGGCCGCGAGGAGACCCAGCAGCTGCACCTCAACCCGCGTTCGGGCCGCTGGCTGCCCGACCACTCCCACCTCCAGCACCACGTCGGCTCCGCCATCGCCTACAACGTGTGGCAGTACTGCCAGGCCGCCGGCGACGCCGAGTTCCTGCACACCAAGGGCGCCGAGATGCTGCTGCAGATCGCCCGCTTCTGGGCCGACGCCGCCGATTGGGACCCGGGGCTGGGCCGGCACCGCATCAAGGGCGTCGTCGGCCCCGACGAGTACCACGAGGCCTACCCGGACGCCACCACACCCGGCCTGGACGACAACGCCTACACCAACGTCACCGCCGCCTGGGTGCTCGCCCGCGCCCTGGAACTGCTGGACGTGCTGCCCGAGCCGCGCCGCCGCGAACTCGTCGAGCGGACCGGCCTGGACGACGGCGAACGCGAGCGGTGGGAGGAGGTCTCCCGCACCCTGCACGTGCCCTTCCACGACGGCGTCATCAGCCAGTTCGAGGGCTACGGCGACCTCGCCGAGCTGGACTGGGACACCTACCGCAACCGGTACGGCGACATCCGCCGCCTGGACCGGATCCTGGAGGCCGAGGGCGACACCGTCAACCGCTACCAGGCCTCCAAGCAGGCCGACGTCCTCATGCTCGGCTACCTGTTCTCCCCGGCCGAACTGCGCGACCTCTTCGGCCGGCTGGGACTGCGGCTGGACGACGCGACCTGGCAGCGCACCGTCGACTACTACCTGCACCGCACCAGCCACGGCTCCACCCTCAGCGGCCTCGTCCACGGCTGGGTGCTGGCCCGCGCCCGGCGCGCCGAGGCGTGGAAGTACTGCCAGGAGGCCCTTCAGGGCGACATCGCCGACATCCAGGGCGGCACCACCGCCGAGGGCATCCATCTCGGCGCCATGGCCGGCACCCTCGACCTCGTCCAGCGCGGCCTGCCCGGCCTGGAGACCCGCGACGACGCCCTCTGGCTCGACCCGGTGCCGCTGCCCGAGCTGTCGTCGTACGACTTCTCCCTGCGCTACCAGGGCCACTGGGGCGTCCGGCTGCACCTGGAGAGCAGCCTGCTGGAGATCGCCGTCCCCGACTCCGACGCCTCACCGATCGACGTACGCCTCCCGGACCGCGCGGTCTCCCTCGCGCCGGGGGAGACCGCGCGCCTGCTCTTGGGGGAGTGACGGGCCGGGGGCCGACCGGTCAGCGCAGACCGCCGCCGCCGGTCACGACGCACGCGCCCGCCTACTTGGGTGGCAGACCGCGCGCGAAGGCGCAGCCCTCCGCCACCCACGCTGCCAGGGCGTCGTCCTCCGCGACCGCCGGGCCCGCCACCACGACCCAGCCGCGCATCGGGCGCCCGGTCATGTCGAACACCCGGGCGCCCGGCCGGGCGAGGGCCGCCCCGGCGGCGTCCGGGCCGACCCGGACCATCAGGTCGTCGCCCGTGACACCGACGGCCATGTTGCCGCCCACCAGGAAGGCGATCCCGCCGAACATGCGCCTCTCGGTGACGTCCGGATCGTCGCCCAGGCGCGAGCGGATCCGCTCCGCGAGCCCCTCGTCGTACGCCATCACACGCCTCCCGCCCGCTCGCCCAGCCGCAGCTCCAGATCACGCAGATCCTTGCCGAGCGACGACCGGACCTGACGGGACAGCAGCGGTCCCGCGAGGCGCGCGAGGAGGCCACGCGGACCGCCGCGCACCCGGATCGCGGCCAGCGTGCCGCGGGGATGGTCCGCGAAGGTGTAGGTCACGCGCATCGGCATCGGCGCCACCACGGACACCATGTCCAGCAGCCCCGGCGGCTCGTGCGCCGCCACCCGCAGCACGTAGTCGATGCGCCGGCCGAGGAAGGACGCGGTCCGGGTGACCTCCGCCCCCACCCCGAACCCGCCGCCCGCGGCGGGCCGTGTCAGCTCGGCCGTCCGGATGCCCTGCGTCCACTCGGTGTCGTGCCGCCAGTCCATGGCGTACCCGGCCACCCGCTCGGGCGGCAGCGGAATCACGCGCCGCACCGTCACGTCGATCGCCATGACCGCCCTCTCCGCCGCGTTCCGCACCCGCCGGTTTCCGCCCCTGTCGTTGCCCGGCCAGCGGTGATGTGCCGGCCTGCCCTTTCCCGGCCGACCGATTCCCGCAGCGGCCGTTCTGCCGTCCTGCCGTCCCGCGGTCCGCCCCTTCCCGCCGCCGTTTCCCGTCCCGCCTTCCAGGGTGCGACCGGGCGCGGGAGGCTACAAACCGGGATTCCCGGATGAGCTGCACCTACCGGCCGTGCCGGGGTCCGGGCGCCGCCCTGTCCTGCGTTCGCCGTACCCTGGGCGCCGTGCGTATCTCCTCCGACGGTGCCGGGCCGGCCGCCGCGGCGGTGCGGTTCACCAGCCTCGCAGCGGACAGTGAGCGGCCGTTGTCCGGGGCGCTCACCGAAGTCAGCCTGGACGGCGGCCACGTGGTGATGGTCAAGCGCGGTGACGACCCCCGCGCGGTGCGGGCGGAGGCGGCCGGGCTGCGCTGGCTGGCGGACGCCGGTGCCGTCCCGGTCCCCGCCGTGCACGGCCACGACGAGCGGTGGCTGGTCACCGACCGTGTCCCGACCGGACGCCCGAGCCCCGAAGCGGCCGTCCGCCTCGGACGAGGACTGGCCGCCCTGCACGCCGCAGGCGCCCCCGCGTTCGGCGCCCCGCCGCCCGGCGGCCCCGAGGACGCCTACATCGGGCTCGCGCCGATGCGCAACGCCTGCGGCGACGACTGGCCCCGCTGGTACGCCGAGCACCGCGTGCTGCCCTACCTGCGCCGCGCCGTCGACAACGGCACCCTGCGCGGCTCCGAGGCCGCCGTCGTCGAGCGGGTCTGCGAGCGGCTGCCCGAGCTGGGGGTCCCGGACGAACCGCCGGCCCGGCTGCACGGCGACCTGTGGAACGGCAACGTGCTGTGGGGCGCCGACGGACAGGCCTGGCTCATCGACCCCGCCGCGCACGGCGGGCACCGGGAGACCGACCTGGCCATGCTGCACCTTTTCGGCTGCCCGCACCTGGAGCACGTCCTGGACGGCTACCGGCAGACCGCCCCGCTCGCGCCCGGCTGGCGCGACCGCATCGGCCTGCACCAGCTCTTCCCGCTGCTCGTGCACGCCGTGCTCTTCGGCCGCGGATACGCCGAGCAGGCCCTGGAGGCGGCGCGCGGCGCCCTGGCGACGTGAGAGGGCCCCGTAGCCCGACACAGCGGTACGGCGCACGGACATCCGTGCGCCGTACCGGAAAACAATCGAGCTTCTAGCGCTGGTCCCCCTTCGGCTTGCCCCGCTGGTCCGGCGTGCCGTGCGGCGGCGGACTGAAGGGCTGCGGGGACGTCGCCGGTGAGACCGGCGAGCCGCCGTGGCCCACGGACTGCTCGGGGCGCAGGGCGCCCGGGTCGCCCGAGGTGGGCTCGGCTCCGGCCCGCAGCTGCTCCAGGCGCGCGGTGAGCACCTCGGTGATCGGGAGGCGGTCGGCGTGGGTGCGCTCGTAGGCGAGCAGTTCCTCGACCTCCTCCACGGTCAGCGACCGCACCCGGCTTTCCAGGCCGCCGAGCGGCAGGTGGTCGTAGTCGGGCAGTGGCAGGGTGTTGCGGCCGGGGTCGGCCATGGGCCTTCACTTCCCTCGACGATCGGAGAGCGGTCAGTGGGCGCCGAGCCCACCGCCGCCGAACGAACCGCTGGAGCCCTTGCCCCACCGCGGCCGTTCCTTGGACTCGCTGGGGCGGGTGCCCAGGTTGCCGAACTCGTGCGGCAGGCGGCGACGGCCGTCCTGCGGCACCTCCTCCGGCTCCCGGTTCTCCCGCGTCTCACGCACCGCGCCCTCGGGCGGCAGGTGCGGCTGTTCCTCGGGGCGGGGCGGAGCCGGCTCGCGGCTCTTGAGGATGTCGCCTCGCCAGAAAGCCCCGATCAGCAGGGCCACGACCACAAGGCCCACGATCAGGGGACCGAGGGCGAGAGCGCCGCTCGAATCGGCTAGCTGCATTGCTGTGGTGGTACCCATATCCCATGAATACCCCCCAAACGGGAGGTTTACCAGGCTCAGCCGGTGCGCGCTTCACGCGTCCGGGAACGGTTGGCCTTGCGGATGGCCTCCAGCAGCTCCCCCTTCGACATCCGGGACCGTCCCTCGATGCCCAGCCGCCGGGCGATGCCGTAGAGGTGCTCCTTCGAGGCCTGCTCGTCGACACCCTCGGCGCTGCGCCCGCCGAGCCGGCGCGGCCGGGCCGAGCGCGGGTCGGAGGGCCCCTTGCGGCCGCCCTCCTTGCGCTCCCAGTGATCGCCCACCTTCTCGTAGGTGTGTTTCAGCGCCCCGAAGGCCACGCGGTGCGCGCGCTCGCCCTCGCCGTACTGCTCCACCGCCGAGTCGTGCGCCTTGATCCAGGTCCGCTGGGCGTGCCGGGAGGAGCGCTCCAGGGTCGAGGGCAGCTCCTGCTCTCCGGGCATCGGTGACACCTCCGTCCGGTTTCCGTACCGACCGTCCGGGTGCCCGGGGCCGGGTCACGCTAACGGCCGCGGCCGGTTTGCCCCCACGGGCCGCCCGTGGTGGTTTGACGGCTCGCGCGGCGGCTACCCGCGCGCTGTGACTTCGACATCGCAGCAGGAGCTCATCCGGTTCCTCGAGGACCGCTTCGCCTGCGCACAGGCGTGCACGGAGTGCGCCCGGGCGTGCGCGTTGCGCGCGAGCCTGGTGGATCCCGGTGGGACGGAGGAGCAGGAACTCGTACGCCGCAAGGGCATCATGTGCGCGGAGGTCTGCGACGCGACCTGCCGTGTGCTGTCGGAACAGAACACACTGGACGAGTCCGGCATCCGCATCCAGCTGGAGTGGTGCCGCACCGTCTGCCTGGAGTCGGCCCGTGTCTTCGACGGGCAGCCGGGCGCCGAGGAGACCGCGGACGCCTGCCGGGCCTGCGCCCGCGCCTGCACGGAGTTCTTGCAGACGCTGGGCTGACCTGACGCCGGGCTGACCTAGGGGACGGTCGGGCGGCCGCCCCGTCACGCCGACGAGCGGCCGCCCCGTCACATGGCCGGCCGGTCAGACCAGCGGCCGGCCCACCTTCACGTTCCGGCGGCCCGCCCGGCCGGTGAACTCCACCGCCGACAGCGGCGGGACGTCCGTACGCCAGAACGCGGTGTCCGCGGCGCCGAGGGTCCGCACGACCGCCGCCCGCACCACCTCGGGCTCGACGACGGCGAGTGTGCGCCCGTCGGTGTCCGCGGCCGTCGCCAGCCAGTCCTCGACCCGGTCGCACAGCGCCCGCACGGACTCCCCGCCGTGCGGTGCGGCCTCCGGATCGGCCAGCCACGCGGCCAGCGCCTCCGGCTCGGCTGCGGTCACCTCCGCCAGCGTCGCCCCGCGCCACCGGCCGGCGTCCAGCCCCGCCAGCGCCGGCACCGGCACGGCCGCGAGCCCCAGCGCCCGCGCGGTCTGCTCGCAGCGCACCGTCGGCGAACACCACACCGCCTGCGCCGCGGGCAGCGCGCCGGAGGCGGCCCGGGCGGCCCGCAGCGCGGCCTCGTCCAGCGGGCGGCCGTCGTCGAAACGGGCCTCGCGCAGCGCCGCGTTCATGCCCGGTGAGATCAACATCACTCGGCTCGTCATCGGTCCGTCCCGGTGCTCAACATCCCTTGCCCCAGCGTGAATTCAGAGTGCACATGACACAACCGTGCGCTCCCGCCCGCGTCGTGCGCCCTTGGCCGCCCCTCCGCTTCGCGGTACGGTCTCCCGGACATCGACGACGGCAACGCGGAAGCCGGTGAGATTCCGGCACGGTCGCGCCACTGTATGCCGGGCACGCACCCCAGGTGCGGTCCGGGTGAGTCAGACCCGCGGCCGTCGTTCCTGTGCACCACCGATCAGGGACGCGCATTCCCAAGGAGGTCCTGCCATGGCGCAGTCCGCCGTCCAGCCCACCACCGCCCCCACCGCCGTACCCGCCAAGCTGCCGGTCAGCGCGATCGCCCCGTGGGCGGTCTTCTTCGGCATCCTGATGCTGGTCCTGCTCTACTTCGTCGGCGCCGAGCAGGGCGCCACCTCCCTCCTCTCCGGCGAGAACGTGCACGAGTGGGTGCACGACGCCCGTCACCTGCTCGGCTTCCCCTGCCACTGACGACGGCGGGGAAACACCCGAGCCCATGAACTCCTCCATCGTCCGCACCCTGCTGGTGCGCGGCATGCTCGCCGGCCTGGCCGCGGGCCTGCTCGCCCTGGTCACCGCCTATTTCCTGGGCGAACCGCGCGTCGACGCGGCCATCGCCTACGAGGAGGCGCACGCCGCGCACGCGCACGAGCACGGCGTCGAGGCCGTCAGCCGTTCGATGCAGTCCACCGCGGGCCTGTCCACCGGTGTCCTCGTCTACGGCGTCGCGTTCGGCGGCATCGCCGCCCTCGCGTACTGCTTCGCGCTCGGCCGGATCGGCCGCTTCGGGCCGCGCGCGAGCGCGCTGCTCCTGGCAGCCGCCGGGCTGATCGCCGTCTACGTCGTGCCGTTCCTCAAGTACCCCGCCAACCCGCCCGCCGTCGGTGACCCGGACACCATCGGCCAACGCACCACGCTGTACTTCCTGATGACGGTGCTGAGCGTGCTGCTCGCCGTCGGCGCGGTGATCCTCGGCCGGCGCCTGGCACCGCGCTTCGGCAACTGGAACGCGACCCTCGCCGCCTCGGCGTTCTTCGTCCTGGTGGTGGGCCTCGGGTACGCCTTCCTCCCGTCCTTCGACGAGGTGCCGAAGGACTTCCCGGGCACCCTGCTGTGGCAGTTCCGGCTGGCGGCCCTGGCCGTCCAGGCGACGCTGTGGACGGCGTTCGGCCTGATCTTCGGAGTCCTGGCGGAACGGGCCCTCGCCCCCCGCCCCGAACGGCACACCCCCGTCACGCACCCGGCCACCGCGGCCCGCTGACGGCGGGACGGACGGTGAGGCACCCGGATGCGGGGCCTCACCGTCCGCCGTTTCCGCCGCCTCGGGGGAGCTGCCCGCGTGGCCCCGCCTACGCCGCCCTCCGTCGTCACCCCGCCCGCGCCGCCAGCGCCCGCAGGAGCGGGCCGCGCCCCCGGTCGGGCACCGTCCACAAGGTCTGGCCCCGCACCCCCCACCGCTCCAGCAGCGCGTCGGCGGCGAGGAAGCCGCTGGTCGCCGCCCGCTCCATCAGCGCCACCGGCAGACCGGTCCGCACCAGGTCACCGGCGACCGTCACACCGGGGTCCGGGGTGCGCACCGTCGGCCGGTCCGGGTAACCGCCCACCGGGAACAGAGGGCAGTCGTCGTGCCACTCGTGCCGGGCGTCGACGACCGCCGCCGCCCGGGTCTCCGGGTAGACGCGGCGCATCTGCGCGACCAGGCCCCGCTCCACCTCCTCGCGCCCGGCGTGCGGCGGCACCGCGTAGGCGTGCAGTTCCACCACCGACCCTCCCGTCCGGGCCGACCAGCGCGCCGCCTCGTCCTCCCAGCGCTCCAGCACGCTCACGTTGTCCAGCCCGCCGAAACCGCTGGTGCCCAGGAACCCGGGGCGGTCCGGTGCGACGGGCCGGTCCAGCCACAGCCGGCTGACCAGGAACGGCGGTGCGGTGCGCAGCCGGGCGATCCGCTCGCGCCACGGCCCGTCGCCGAGCCCGGGGGAGCGGGCCACCAGGCCGCGCAGGCCCGCCGTGTCGAGGGCCAGGACGACACCGTCGTACCGCGCCTCGTCGCCGTCGGCCGCGACCTCGTACCCGCCGTCCGGGCGCGGCGCGACGTGCGTGACCGGTGTGCCGGTGCGCAGGGCGGTGCCGTGCCCCCGCAGATAGTCCCCCAGCGGCTCCCACAGTGCGGTGGGGAAGGGGGAGCGCGGCACGTCGAACAGCAGGCCCTCGCCGGAGCCCAGGAAGTAGATGTGGAACATCAGCGCCATCTCCGCCGCCGACAGCTGCCGTGGGTCGGCGAAGAAGCTGCGGGAGAACACCTCGAACGCCAGATGGCGGGCGCGCCGCGGGAAGCGGACGGCCTCCAGGAAGTCGTGGGCGCTGGTCCCGTCCAGCCGGTCGTAGACGTCGGGGACACGCACGTCCAGCAGCGGCAGCGCCGCCACCGGGTCCATGGCCCGCAGGTCCCGCAGCCCGAAGGAGGGGCTGAGCGCGACGAAGCCGAGCGCGCTCCACGGCGGGGTGCGCGGCACGTGCCGGAAGCCGTCCCGCAGGCCGTCGGCGTGCAGCAGCGGATAGTCCGGCAGCGCGGTCAGCCGCCGCAGCCCGGGATCGGTACGGCGCAGCAGCCCGCGCAGGTTGTAGTACTGGCGGAAGAACGCGTGGAAGCCGCGGCTCATCGTCACCGTGGTGCCGTCCCGCAGCGTGGTCGGCAGCCCTCCGACGCGCCCGCCCAGGTACGCCCGGCGTTCGTACAGTGTGACCGCCACCCCGCGTTCGGCCAGCAGCGTGGCGGCGGCCAGCCCGGCGATGCCGCCGCCGACCACCGCCACCGACACCGGTGCGCCGGCGACCCGCGGTGCCCCGGGCCGGGCCGGCAGTACCCGGGCCCGCCGGTCCCGGCCCCGGCGGGCACTGTCCGCACGAGCCCGGGTCACCGCTCCACCTCCGTGCCCGGGCGGCGGGCGACGAACGTGTGGGTGATGCCCGTCTGCCAGCCCGGCAGCGGCAGCGCCCGGACCCCGTCGAAACCGGCCTCCCGCAGCCGCCGTTCGAAGGCCCCCGCGGTGTCGAACTCGACGACGCTGCGCCACAGATGGCGGTACAGCGGCCCGTCCCCCAGCACCGACGCGACGGGCTGCACGAACCCGCGCGACACCAGGGTCCACACCGCCCGGTCCGCCCGGCGCCCGCTGAGCGTGAACTCGTGCACACCCAGCCGCCCACCCGGCCGCAGCAGCGCGCGTACGGTGCCCAGGACCGCGTCGGGATCGCCGACGTTGCGGAAGAGATAGGCCGCGAACACCGCGTCGAACGGCCCGCGCACCCCGGCCTCGGCGAGCCGTTCCGCGGGCGCGTGGACGAACCGCACCCCGTCGGCCCAGGGCTTGGCGGCGGCCCGGCGCAGCATCCCGGCGGAGGCGTCCACGGCCGTCACCTCCGCGGCCGGCAGTACCGACCGCAGCGCCGCGGTCGAGGCCCCGGTGCCGCAGCCCAGGTCCAGCACGCGCAGCCCGGCCCCGTGCCCCGGCAGGCCGAGCCGGCGCACCGAGCGGCGCAGATGGGCGTGGTAGCCGGGGTTGGCGGCCACCAGCGCGTCGTAGGCGCGTGACGCGTGGTCGAACGCGGCGGCCAGTTCCTCGTCGCGCAGCAGGCTCATACGGTGTCCGCGCAGCAGGCTCATACGGTCTCCGAACTCATGGGGTCTCCCGGACGGACAGGGGGTCGTCCGAAGGGGCGGCGCGGCAGGCGCGGCAGTTCCAGCGCGGTGCGCAGCATCGGCCCGACGGGTGTGCGCAGTCCGACGGCGATGTCCTCGTGCAGGCGGGTGCGGCCGTCGAGGAAGCGCAGCAGCCGTTCCGTCGGCACCCGCGCGAACAGCCGCGCGAACAGCTCGGGGCCGTCGACCCGGCCGCTGTCCAGGGCCCGCAGCAGCACCGCGTCCATCGCCCGCGCCCGGGCCGGGTGCGCGGGCGGCGGGACGGGCGGGCGGCCCCGGCGCAGCGCGTCGGCCACGGCCCGGGTCTGTCGCTGGAGCCCGGCGAAGGTGTAGCCGGTGGCGGGGCGGGTGGCGCCGCCCGCCGCCCCGATACGGAAGACGGAGGCGCCGACCCGCCGCGGCAGCGGCGCGTCCGTCATCGGGATGACGCCGGTCTCCGTGCCCAGGACGCGCAGGGAACCGAGCCGCAGCACGTCCTCGGCGTAGCCGCGGACGGCCGCCTCGTAGGCGCCCGGGGTGAGGGGGCGCGGCGAGAACTCCGTGTACTCCACCAGCGCCTCGCGCGTGCCCAGGGGCAGGACGTAGCCGAAGGACAGCCCGTGCGGCGGCTGCGGGGTGCGGAAGTCCATCAGCTCCACCGCGGCGGGGTCGAAACGGGGCCGGTCCGTGCGGACGAACCAGCCGTGGAAGTGCTGCAGCAGCAGCGTGCGCCCGGCCGGCAGACTCCCCGGCGGCCGCGAGTCGAACACCCAGCGCGCCCCCAGCACGCCCGGCCGGCCGTCGGCGCCCCGGAAGTACACGCGGGCCCCGCCCGGCACGTCCTCCACCGCCTCGACCGTCGCCTCCAGCCGCCGCACGTGGGGGCTGCGGGCGAGGTCCCGGTCGACGAGGCACGCGAAGTCGTCGGAGCGGAGCATCTTGTACCGCAGCGGACCGAGGTCCCCCTCGACGGGCTCGCCCCGCGGCGGCCGGACCCGCAGACACCGCCATTCGGCCCGCAGCGCGGCGTCGAACCGGCCCGCACCGGCCTCCCAGAAACACCAGGTGCGCGGCGGTGGCCGCAGCGGACCGGGCGGCGCCTCCACCAGGACCACGGACGGCGTCCGCGCCCCCGGGACCCGCGCGGCGAGCCGGTGGGCGAGGGACAGGCCCGCGGCTCCCGCACCCACGACGGCCACCTCGGTCTCCGGCACGGCCACTCCCTTCAGCGGTGTCTTCGCGTCCGCGCATCGCGGGCTTGCTTCCCTGCCGTGTGCCCGTCCGGATGCAGGGGACCCCTCCCATGGCGACCATCTCCCTGTAGACCGTCGGCGGCCGACCGGCGACCATCCGCTGCCGGCCGCAGACCATCCGCGGCCGTCCGGCCGTGGACCGATCCCGGCGCCGCTGCCGCATCCGGAACGGCCGCCCGCGCCGAAGCACCTCGCGACAGCGGGAACCGACGAGTGACGACGAGAGGATGCGGGATGCGGCCCACACAGGCGAAGGATCACCCGGCGGACGGGCCGCCGCCCGGACCACGCCTGGTCCCGGTGCCGGGATCGCCCGCCCGGACGACAGCGGGCACCCCGGTCGGCGGGCCGGAGCACGCAGGCCCCGGCAGCGTCCCGGAGCCCGGCACCGCGCTGCCCGCCGGGACCGGGGACGCACGCGCCGTCGACGCCGACGTGCCCGCCGCCGTCGGCCGCGTGCTCGACCACGTCCTCGCCGACCGCCTCGACCGGGCCCGGCTCGTGGACCCCCTGTTCGCGAAGGACCTCGCCGAACGGGTCACGGCCTTCACCCGTCACGGTGGCAAACGCACCCGCGCCCAGCTGCTGTGGTGGTCGCAGCGCGCCTGCGGCGGGACCGACCTGGCCACCGCCGCGGCGGCCCTGCGCCTCGGCGCCGCCGTCGAACTGCTGCAGACCTGCGCGCTCGTCCACGACGACGTGATGGACCAGGCGGCCGTGCGCCGCGGCCGGCCCGCACTGCACGCCGAGGTGAGCGCCGCGTTCGCCGGCCGGGCGACGCCGGAGCGCGCCCGGCGGTCCGGGGACGCGGCGGCGATCCTCGCCGGCGACCTCGCGCTGGCCTGGGCCGACGACCTGGTGGCCGAGACCCCGCTGCCCGCCTGGACCGCCGTCGTGGTGCGCCGGCTGTGGAGCGACATGCGCACCGAGATGGTGGCCGGCCAGTACCTGGACCTGCACGGCCAGACCACCGGGGCGCGGTCCCTGCCGCGCGCCCTGCGGGCCGCCTGCCTCAAGAGCGCCCTGTACTCCGTGGAACGGCCCCTCGCCCTCGGTGCCGCCCTGGCCGGCGCGGACGACGCCACGCTGCGCGCCCTGTGCTCGGCCGGCCGCTGCGTCGGCATGGCCTTCCAGCTCCGCGACGACCTCGACGACGTGTTCGGGGACCCCCGGCACACCGGCAAGCCCGGCGGCGGGGACATCCGCGAGGGCAAGCCCACCTACCTGATCGCCCTTGCCCGCGCCCGCGCGGAGGCGGGCGACGACGATGCGGCCCTCGCCGTGCTGGACCGCTGTGTCGGCGACGCCGGGCTGACCTCGCGGGACCTGGCGGAGGTGCGCCGGGTGCTGGTCGCCACGGGCGCCCGCGCCACGGTCGAGACGAAGATCGAACGGCTCGTCGCCCAGGGCCTGCGGCACTTCGACGGCGCCCTGCTCGAACCGGAGGCGGCCCGCGCACTGCGCCGCCTGCTGCGCGCGGCGGGCGGCGCGCCCACCGGGGACGCCCGCCCCGCCCCCGGCCCGGCCGCCGGCGACGTCGCGCGGATCCCCTCCGTGGCAGGGGAGCGCGAGCGATGACCCGCATCATGCCCGGACCCGCGATTACCTCCGTGTCCCGGGAGGGCGAGCGATGACCCGGACCCTGCCCCGACCCGCGATCGCCCTTCTGTCCGGGGAGGATGAGCGATGACCCGGACCCTGCCCCGACCCGCGATCGCCCCTCTGTCCGGGGAGGGCGAGCGATGACCCGCACCGTGCCCGGACCCACCGACCACGTCGTCGTGGTGGGTGCGGGCCTCGCCGGTCTGTCGGCCGCCCTGCACCTGCTCGGCGCGGGACGCCGCGTCACCGTCGTCGAACGGGACGCCCTGCCCGGCGGCCGGGCAGGCCGCCGCGACCTCGGCGGCTACCGCGTCGACACCGGCCCCACCGTGCTGACCATGCCCGACCTCGCCGACGAGGCCTTCGCCGCCGTCGGCGACAGCCTGCGCCGGCGCGTCGAGCTGATCCCCCTGCACCCGGCCTACCGCGCCCGCTTCGCCGACGGCAGCGGCCTCGACGTGCACACCGACGCAGACGCCATGGCCGCCGAGGTGGAACGGTTCGCCGGGCCCGCCGAGGCGGCGGGCTACCGCCGACTGCGCGACTGGCTGGAGCGGCTGTACCGGGTCCAGATGCGCCGCTTCATCGACGCCAACTTCGACTCCCCGCTGGACCTGCTCACCCCCGACCTCGCCCGGCTGGCCGCGCTCGGCGGCTTCGGCCGCCTCGACGCCCGGATCGGCCGCTTCCTCGCCGACGAGCGGCTGCGCCGGGTCTTCTCCTTCCAGTCCCTGTACGCCGGTGTCGCCCCGGCCCGCGCGCTCGCCGCGTACGCCGTCATCGCCTACATGGACACCGTCGCCGGCGTGTACTTCCCGCGCGGCGGCATGCACGCCCTGCCGCGGGCCATGGCGGACGCCGCCGCCGACGCGGGCGCCGACCTGCGCTTCGGAGACCGCGTAACCCGTCTGGAGCGGTCCGGGCAGCGGATCACCGCCGTCGTCACCGACCAGGACCGCATCCCCTGCGACGCCGTCGTGCTCACCCCGGACCTGCCCGTCGCCCACCGGCTCCTGGGCCGCCGCCCCCGCAGGCCGCTGCCGCTGCGCCACGCGCCGTCCGCGGTCGTCCTGCACGCGGGCACCGACCGCACCTGGAGCCACCTCGCCCACCACACGATCTCGTTCGGCGCGGCCTGGCGCTCCACCTTCGACGAACTCACCCGCAGCGGACGGCTGATGAGCGACCCGTCCCTGCTGATCACCCGCCCGACCACCACCGACCCGACGCTGGCGCCTCCAGGGCACCACCTGCACTACATCCTCGCCCCCTGCCCCAACACCGACATCGGACCGCGGGCCGCCGACTGGAGCGACCTCGGACCCCGCTACCGGGACTCGCTCCTTAGCGTGCTGGAGCGGCGCGGCCTCGACGGCCTCGCCGCGGCCATCGAGCAGGAGTGCCTGGTCACCCCGGCCGACTGGCACGCCGAGGGCCACGCCGCCGGCACGCCCTTCTCCGCCGCCCACACCTTCACCCAGACCGGCCCCTTCCGGCCCCGCAACCTGGTCCGGGGCACCGAGAACGCCGTACTCGCCGGCTGCGGCACCACGCCCGGCGTCGGCGTCCCGACCGTCCTGGTCTCCGGGAAGCTGGCCGCCGCCCGCGTCACCGGCACCCGCCGCCGCACCCCGGCCCCCACCCGCCCGGCACCGGCCGAGGAGGCACCCCGATGACCGACCGCGAACTGGACGCCGCCGGGATCCACGACCCGGCGCTGCGCGCGGACTACCGCCACTGCCGCGCCCTCAACGCCCGCCACGGCAGGACCTACTTCCTCGCCACCCGGCTGCTGCCCGTCGCCCGCAGACCCGCCGTGCACGCCCTCTACGGCTTCGCCCGCTGGGCCGACGACATCGTCGACGCCCTCGGCGCGGACCAGGACCCCGGCCGGCGCGTCGCGGCGCTGACGGCCCTTCAGGAGGAGCTGGACCGGGGACTGCGGCGGGGCGGCAGCGACGAGCCGGTGGTGCGGGCCCTCGCCGACACCGCCTGCCGGTACGCCATCGACCCCGCGCACTTCCACGACTTCATGGCCGCCATGCGATCCGACCTGGTCGTCACCGACTACCCGGCCTACGCCGACCTGCGCGCCTACATGCACGGCTCGGCGGCGGTGATCGGCCTGCAGATGCTGCCCGTCCTCGGCACCGTGGCCCCCCGCGAGGAGGCCGCCCCCTACGCCGCCGCCCTGGGTGTGGCCTTCCAGCTCACCAACTTCCTGCGCGACGTGGGCGAGGACCTCGACCGCGGGCGGATCTACCTGCCCGGCGACCTCCTCGCCGCCCACGGCGTCGACCGCGACCTGCTGCGCCGCAGCCGCGACACCGGCCGCCCCGACCCCCGGATCACCGCCGCCCTGCGGGAGTTCGAGGCACTGACCCGGGGCGTGTACCGGGAGGCCGCGCCCGGCATCGCCCTGCTGGAGCCGGTGTCGCGCCCCTGCATCCGCACCGCCGCCGTGCTGTACGGCGGCATCCTGGACGCCGTCGCCCGCGACGGGTACGCCGTCCTGCACCACCGCGCCGTGGTGTCCCGCCGGCGCCGGGCCGCGGTCGCGGCGGAGGGCCTGGCCCGGGTGGCCGCGGCCCGCCTGCACCACCGCGACGCCGCCCGCGCCCGGCCGCCGGCACCGCCCGTCCCGTCGGCCGCGCGGGCACCCGCCGCGCACCGGACGGTCACCGAGGAGGCCGTGTGAACCCGATCCCCTCCGCCCGCCGCGGACGTCTGCCGCTCTCCCTGCGCCGCCGCGCCCCCTGGGAGCGCCAGCGGCCCACCTGGCGCGACGCGAAACCCGCGCTGATCGCCCAGGCGCTGAAACGCGCCCAGGCCCGTCCCTCCGGCAACTGGTACGTCGTCGGCGCCTCCCGCGCCCTGCGCGACGACCGCCCGCTGGGGCGCACCGTGGCCGGTCAGGAGGTCGTCGTCTGGCGCGGCCCCGACGGCCGGCCGCACGCCGGTCCCGGTGTCTGCCCGCACCTCGGCGCCCCGCTCGCGGACAGCCCCGTGCGCTGCGGCACCCTGGTGTGCCACTGGCACGGCCTGGCCCTGAACGGCGGGCCGGTCGCGGGCTGGGAGCCGCTGCCCGTCCACGACGACGGCGTCCTGCTGTGGGTACGGCTAGACGAGGCCGGCGGCGAGACCCCGCTCGCCGCACCCGTCCTGCCGCGCCGCCCGGACCCCGCCGGGGCCCTGACCGCCGTGTACGAGGCGGCCGGCACCTGCGAGCCGGAGGACGTCGTCGCCAACCGCCTCGACCCGTGGCACGGGGCCTGGTTCCACCCGTACTCCTTCGTCGACCTCACCGTGGTCGGCACGCCCGGCGGCGAGGACGACGACCGTTTCACCGTCGACGTCTCCTTCAAGGTCGCGGGCCGGCTGGTCGTCCCGGTCCGGGCGGATTTCACCGCCCCCGGGCCCCGTACGGTCGTCATGCGCATCACCGAGGGCGAGGGCGCGGGCTCCGTCGTCGAGACCCACGCCACGCCCCTCGGGCCGGACGCGTCCGGCCGCCCGCGCACGGCCGTGACCGAGGCCGTGGTGGCGGCCTCCGACCGCCGGGGCTTCGCCGCGGCACGCGCCGCCGCCCCGCTGCTGCGGCCCCTCGTGCGCGGCGCGGCGGGGCGCCTGTGGCGCGACGACCTCGCCTACGCGGAACGCCGCTGGCGGCTGCGGACCACGGGACGGTTCCCCGGCTGAACCGGGCGGCGTACGGGCGGGAGCGCCGGTGCCTCCGGAGGTATGTGCCCGGCCCCGTACAAAGCCGGGCGATTGCTCGCCATACTGGACGAGCCAGGGGAGGGCGGGGCGAACGGTGACGGGGGCGGTCGCGCGCGATGGGGGACAGCAGGCTCATCCAGGGCCGGTACCGGCTGCTCGACCGGATCGGGCGCGGCGGCATGGGCGAGGTGTGGCGGGCGCGGGACGAGTCCCTCGGCCGGCAGGTCGCCGTGAAGTGCCTCAAACCGCTCGGCCCGCAGCAGGACCCGGCCTTCATCCGCGTCGTCCGCGAGCGCTTTCGCCGCGAGGCCCGTGTCGCCGCCGCGCTCCAGCACCGCGGCGTCACCGTCGTGCACGACTTCGGCGAGTCCGACGGCGTCCTGTTCCTGGTGATGGAACTGCTCCAGGGCCGTGACCTGAGCAAGCTCCTGGAGGACAACCGCGGGCACCCGCTGCCCGTGCCCGACGTCCTCGACATCGCCGGACAGGTCGCCGCCGCCCTCGCCTACACGCACCGGCAGGGCATCGTGCACCGGGACCTCAAGCCCGCCAACATCGTGCGGCTCACCGACGGCACCGTGAAGATCTGCGACTTCGGCATCGCCCGCCCGGGCCACAACATCGGTCTCACCTCCCGGCTGACCGGCACCGGCATCGCCATGGGCACCCCGCACTACATGTCGCCGGAGCAGATCGGCGGCGACGAGGTCGACCAGCGCAGCGACCTGTACTCGCTGGGCTGCGTGCTGTACGAGATCGCCACCGGAGTGCCGCCGTTCGACCTCGGCGACCCCTGGGCGATCCTGGTCGGCCACCGCGACACCCCGCCCCGCCCGCCGCGCGGCCACCGCGCCGACCTGCCCGCCTATCTGGAGCGGATCATCCTGGACCTGCTCGCCAAACGGCCCGAGCAGCGCCCGCACGACGCCCGCGAGGTGGGCCGCCGTATCGATCTGGGCCGCACCACACCGGCGTACGTGCCCACCGTCGTCGCCCCGAGCCCCGCCCTCGCCCCGCCCCGGCGCGAGCAGCGGCTGCCGTCCTGGACGCGCGGGATGACCACCGGCCACAAGGCCACCGGCGCCGCCCCGCACGCCACACCGCCCGACCCGTCGGCCGGCCTCACCGCCCACTGGATCCGCCCCCGCACCGACGCGCCCGGCCCGGCCGCCTCGGTCACCGACGCGCCCGGCCCGGCGTCCTCGGTCACCGGCGCGCCCGGTCCGGCGTCCTCGGCGACCGGCGTTTCCGGTGCGGCGTCCTCGGCGACCGGTGTTTCCGGTGCGGCCTCCTCGTCCCTGGGCGCGCCCGGCCCGCCCCCCTCGCTCACCGACGCCCCCGCGCCCCCCGGTGCCCCACCCGACCCCGCCCTGCTGCGGGCGCTGGCCGGCCGGCACAACGCCGGGCTCGGTCTCGGCCGGCTCGGGCGCTGGGCCGAGGCCGGTGAGGTGCACCGGGCCGTCGCCGCCGAGCGCGAGCACCTGCTCGGCCCCGACCACCCCGACACCCTGGCCAGCCGCCACGAGGCCGCCTTCAGCCTCAGCCGCACCGGCCGGGCCGCCGACGCCCTGCGGGCCTACAAGCACGTCGCCGCCGCCCGCACCCGGCTGCTGGGCGCGGACCACCCCGACACCCTCGCCGCGCGGCAGGAGATGGCGTACGTGCTCGGCCAGTTGGGCCGCCACTCCGACGCCCACCAGGTGTACCTGTCGGTGCTCGCCGACCGCGAGCGCACCATGGGCGCCGACCACCCCGACACCCTGCGCTGCCGGCACAACCTCGCCTTCAACCTCAGCCGGCTCGGCCGCCCGGAGGACTCCTACCGCATGGCGCGCGAGGTCGCCGAGGCCCGCGCCCGCGTCCTCGGCCCCCACCACCCCGACACCCTGGTCACCCGGTACGAAGTCGCCTACGCCCTCGGCCAGCTGGGCCGCTGGGCCGAGGCCCTGCACACCTACCGCGAGGTCGCCGAGGCCCGCGCCCACGCTCTCGGACCCGACCACCCCGACACCCTCGCCGCCCGCTACGAGACCGGCATCAGCCTCGGCCGCCTCGGCCGCAGCGCCGAAGCCCTCCAGCTCTACCGCGACCTGGTCGAGGACCGCGCCCGCGTCCACGGACCCACCCACCCGGAGACGCTGCGCGCCCGGCACGGGCTCGGCGTCAACCTCGGCCGCCTCGGCCGCTGGGAGGAGGCCCTCGCCGAGTCCCGCGACGTGTGCGCGCTCCGCGAGCGCGTCCTCGGCCCCGAGCACCCCGACACCCTGGTCAGCCGCCGCGAGGTCGCCGTCGGCCTCGGCTGGCTCGGCCGCTGGGCCGACGCGCTGACCGAGTACCGGCGCGTCGCGATGGCCAGGGAGCGGGTCCTCGGGCCCGGCCACCCCGACACCCTCGCCAGCCGTACCGACGAGGCGCACTGCCTCGAACAGCTCGGCCGCGCCGCCGAGGCCGCCGACCTGTACCGCAGGGCGGCGGCCCTGCGCCGGCCTGGCCCGGCGGAGGGCCGCTGACCGCCCTGGGACGTGTCCGCGAAGTCCCGCCTGCCCCCCGCCGCCCGGCCCGCCCTCCGGGCGGACGCCGCGACTTTGCGGACACGACCCAGCGGCACCGGTCAGGACGCGTACAGCTCGTCGATCTCCGCCGCGTAGGCCCGCGCGATCGCGCCCCGCCGGAGCTTCAGCGACGGTGTCAGCAGACCGTCGGCCGTGCTGAACTCGCCGGGCAGGATGCGGAACGCGCGAATCGACTCGGCCCGGGACACCGCGCTGTTCGCCATGGACACCGCCCGCTGGATCTCCGCGTGCAGCTCCTGGTCGACCATCGCCTCCCGGCCGGGGGAGGGCCGCCGGCCGCGCTCCCGGTGCCAGTGCTCCGCCGCCTCGGCGTCCAGGGTGATCAGCGCCGCGACGAACGGCCGGTCGTCGCCGACCACGAGGCACTGGGAGATCAGGGGGTGCCGGCGCAGCCGTTCCTCCAGCAGTTGCGGGCTGAGGCTCTTGCCGCTGCTGGTGACGATGATGTCCTTCTTGCGGCCCGTGATGGTGAGGAAGCCGTCCTCGTCGAGCCGGCCCACGTCGCCCGTGGCGAACCACCCGTCGTGCAGCACCGCCCCCGTGGCCTCCGGGTCGCCGTGGTAGCCGGAGAAGACGACGTCGCCGCGCACCCAGATCTCGCCGTCGGCCGCGATGTGCACGGCACAGCCCGGCAGTGGCCGGCCCACCGTGCCGAACCGGGGGCGGCCGGGCGGCTGGCTGGTGATCGCGGCGGTGGTCTCCGTCAGGCCGTACCCGTCGTGGATGACGATGCCGGCCCCGGCGAAGAACAGGCCCAGCTCCGGGTCGAGGGTCGACCCGCCCGAGGTGGCGTGCCGGACCCGGCCGCCGAGCGCGGCCCGCAGCCGCGCGTACACCGGACGGTCGAACACGGCGTGCGCGGCGCGCAGCACCGGTCCCGGCCCCGGCCCCTCGCCCCGTTCCCGCCGCTGCTCGGCCTCGGCGTGGCGCACCGCGACGGCCACCGCCCGGGCGAACAGCTTGCCCCGTCCGGCCTGCTGGGCCGCGCGGCGGGCCGCGTCGAAGACCTTCTCGAAGACGTACGGCACGGCGAACAGATACGTCGGCCGGAACGACGCCAGGGCGGGCAGCAGCGCGGCGGGCGCGAGGTCGGGCTGGTGGCCCAGCCGGACCCCGCCGCGCAGACACACCACCTGCACCATCAGGCCGTAGATGTGGGACAGCGGCAGGAACGCCAGCACGGCCGGCTGCTCGCCCTGCCCGGCGAGCACGTCCCGCCAGCCGGCGAAGAGGGTGTCGCACTCGGCCGCCAGATTGGCGTGCGTGATCACGCAGCCCTTGGGCCGGCCGGTGGTGCCCGAGGTGTACGCGAGCGTGGCGACCGACTCCGGCGCCACCGCCCGGCGGTGCCGGTGCACCACGGAGTCCGGCAGATCCCGGCCCAGCGCCGTCAGCTCCTCCACGCAGCCCGCGTCGAGTTCCCAGATGGCCCGCAGCGGCAGCCCGTCGCAGGCCGCGCCCACCGTCATGGCGTGGTCCGCGTGCTCCACCACGACGGCCGTCGCCCGCGCGTCCGCCAGGATCCACCGCACCTGCTCGGCGGAGGAGGTCGGGTAGACGGGGACGACGGTGGCGCCGACCGACCACAGCGCATAGCAGAACAACGTCCACTCGTAGCGGGTCCGCGCCATCACGGCCACCCGCTCACCGAACCGCACACCGCCGGCCAGCAGCCCCTTGGCGAGCCCGGTGACCTCGTCGCGGAACCCGGCCGCCGTGACCGGGAGCCAGGCCTCACCGTCCGGCGCGCGCCGGGACAGCTGCACCAGCCCCGGGTCGCGGCCGGCGACCTCGTACACCGAGTCCGCCAGACCCCCCGTCGCCGGAGCCGTCGCCAGCGGCGGAAGACCGAAGTCCCGCACCGCACCCCCCATCCCGCACCGTCCCCCCATCGCCCCGCACGGCGGACCCGCAAACTACCGGGCGGCGGCCGGACTGCCTAGAGCGCCCTGGTGGCACGACGACGCGCGCAGTGCCCAGAGGACGCGCGCGGAGCCCGTCGTACGCCCTCTGGCCGCCACCGGCCACCCGTGTTACCAAGGATCATGCCCGCACCCGAGACACCCCGCCGCTACGACGCCGTCGTCGTCGGCGGCGGACACAACGGCCTCGTCGCCGCCGCCTACCTGGCCCGCGCCGGACGGTCCGTGCTGGTGCTGGAACGGCTGGCGCACACCGGGGGCGCCGCGGTGTCCACCCGGCCCTTCGCCGGCGTCGACGCCCGCCTGTCCCGCTACTCGTACCTGGTCAGCCTGCTGCCCGCGAAGATCGTCCGCGACCTCGGCCTGGACTTCCGGGTGCGCGCCCGGACGGTGTCCTCGTACACGCCCGTCGAGCGGGCCGGGCGGCCGACCGGGCTGCTGGTCGGCGGCGGCGAGCGGCGCACCCGCGAGGCGTTCGCCCGGCTGACCGGAGGCGAGCGCGAGTACCAGGCCTGGAAGCGGTTCTACGGCATGACCGGCCGCCTCGCCCAGCGGGTCTTCCCGACGCTGACCGAGCCGCTGCCCACCCGCGCCGAGCTGCGTGCCCGCGTCGACGACGAGGACGCCTGGCGGATGCTGTTCGAGGAGCCGATCGGGGTCGCGATCGAGGACCGGTTCGCCGACGACCTGGTGCGCGGCGTCGTCCTCACCGACGCCCTCATCGGCACCTTCGCCGACGCCCACGACCCCACGCTGAAGCAGAACCGCTGCTTCCTCTACCACGTGATCGGCGGCGGTACCGGCGCCTGGGACGTCCCCGTCGGCGGTATGGGCGCGCTCACCGACGCCCTCGCCGCCGCGGCCCGCACGGCCGGGGCGCGGCTCGCCACCGGCCACGAGGCGGTGCGCATCGACACCGACGGCCGTCAGGCCGAGGTGACCTACCGCAGCGCCGACGGCGAGGCCACCGTCGCCGCCCGGCACGTCCTGGTCGGCGCCTCACCGCACGCCCTCGCCGACCTGACCGGCGACCCGCGGCCCGCCCCCGCCGAGGGCGCCCAGCTGAAGGTGAACATGCTGCTCAAGCGGCTGCCCCGGCTGCGCGACGGCTCCGTCGACCCGCACGAGGCGTTCGCCGGCACCTTCCACATCGCCGAGGGGTACGACGCACTGGCCGCCGCCCACGCCCAGGCCGCCGCCGGTGAGCTGCCCGCCGCGCCGCCCTCGGAGATCTACTGCCACTCGCTCACCGACCCCACGATCCTCGCCCCCCACCTGGCCGAGCGGGGCATGCACACGCTCACCCTGTTCGGCCTGCACACCCCGGCCCGGCTGTTCACCGGCGACAACGACGCCGTCCGCGAGGAACTGCTGAAGGCGACCCTCGCCCAGCTCGACGCCCACCTCGCCGAGCCGCTCGCCGACTGCCTGGCCACCGACGCCGACGGCCGCCCCTGCATCGAGGCGAAGACCCCGCTCGACCTGGAACGCGACCTGAGGCTGCCCGGCGGCAACATCTTCCACCGCGAACTGGCCTGGCCGTACGCGCAGGACGGCACCGGCCGCTGGGGCGTGGAGACCCGGCACGCCAACGTCCTGCTGTGCGGCGCGGGCGCGGTGCGCGGCGGCGGGGTGAGCGGGGTGCCCGGCCACAACGCGGCGATGGCCGTGCTGGAACAGACCGAGGGCTGAGCCGGGGCCTGTCCGGGGCTCCTGCCGGGGCCCGGTTCAGGCCCGTACGCCGCCGTCGACCCGCAGCACCTCCCCGGTGACGAAGGAGGCGCGGTCGCTCAGCAGCCATGCCGCCGCCTGGGCGATCTCCTCCGGGTCGGCGGCCCGGCGCAGCGGGTTCCGCGCCGTCAGCCGCGCGATCACGCCCGGCGACGCGCGCTCCCACTCCTCGACCATCTCCGTGAGGGTGAGCCCCGGCGCGACCGCGTTGACGCGGATGCCCTCGGGGCCGTAGGTGACGGCCGCCGACGCGGTGAGGCTGTTCAGCGCCCGTTTCGCCGCCCCGTACACGGGCAGCTCCGGGTTGGCGCCGAGGCTGCCGACGCTGGAGTTGTTGACGATGGCGCCGCGCCCCGCGGTCGCCCGGATGGCGGCGACCTCCGCCGTCATCGCCACCCAGGGCCCCTTGAGGTTCACCGCGCAGACGCGGTCGAACTCGGCGTCCGTCAGCCGGTCCATGGGGCCGGGCGGCTGGATCGTCGCCCCGTTGTTGAAGGCCACGTCGAGCCGGCCGTACAGCTCCACGGCCCGGTCGACGGCGGCGCGGACGCTCGCCGCGTCCGCCAGGTCGCAGCGGACGTGGTCCGCGGTGCCGCCCGCCGCCCTGATCTCCCCGGCGACCGCCGCCAGCTGCTCCTCGGTGCGCGCGG
Source organism: Streptomyces griseosporeus (assembly GCF_014656055.1). Lineage (GTDB taxonomy): Bacteria > Actinomycetota > Actinomycetes > Streptomycetales > Streptomycetaceae > Streptomyces > Streptomyces griseosporeus. The sequence goes on along the minus strand of NZ_BNBR01000002.1, from coordinate 662,982 downwards.
CGAGCAGCACCCGGGCGCCCTCGCGGGCGAACAGCCGGGCCGCGGCGGCGCCGATGCCGCGCCCTGCCCCGGTGACGAAGGCGACCTTGCCCTCCAGCATCCCCGCGTTCGGTGTGTCGTTCATGCTCATACCGCCGAGCATGCGCCCCGGCCGCACCCGCAGCCAGGCACCACCGGTACCTGGCTGGGCCCCGGCCGCCCCCGCACCCTGGAGGCGTGGACCGACGAGCACTGGCCGACTTCCTGCGCGGGCGGCGCGAGCGCATCGCCCCGGCCGACGTGGGCCTGCCCCGCGGCCCGCGGCGCCGCACCCCAGGCCTGCGCCGCGAGGAGGTGGCGCAGCTGGCGTACATCTCGACCGAGTACTACACCCGCCTCGAACAGGCCCGCGGCCCGCACCCGTCCCGCGAGGTGCTCGCCCAACTCGCCCGCGCCCTGCGTCTGACCGACGCCGAGCGCACCCATCTGCACCACCTGGCCGGGGCGCCGCCCGGACCGCCTCCGGGGCCCTCGCGCGAGGTCCGGCAGAGCATCCTCGACCTCCTGGACCGGCTGCCGCTCACCGGGGCGATCGTGGTCTCGGCGACGTTCGAGGTCCTCGCCTGGAACGACCTGGCGTGCGCCCTGATGGAGGACTTCTCCGCGCTGCCGCGCCGCGACCGCAACCTCGTACGGCGTGTCTTCCTCGGACCGCACCCCGGCGGACGGCGGCTGTACGGCGTGTCGGACGCGGAGGCGTTCGCCCGCGCCTCCACGCAGCGGCTGCGGGCCGCCGCGGCCCGCTACCCCGGCGACCCGGAACTGACCGGGCTGATCGGCGAACTCCGCGCCGGGAGCGAGGAGTTCGCCCTGCTGTGGGCCGAGCAGGAGGTCGGCGCGGACACCACCCTGCGCAAGACGTTCGACCACCCGCTCGTCGGCCCCGTCACCGTCGACTGCGACGTCCTGGACCTCACCGACCGGGACCAGCGGGTCGTCCTGTACACGGCCACGCCCGGCTCGCCGTCGGAGGAGGCGCTGCGGCTGCTGTCGGTCATCGGCGCGCAGCGCGTGGAGGCGCCGGGCTGAGGCGTGCTCAGTCCGCCGACGCCGTCCACCCCACCGCCTCGATCCGGGCCGCGTCCGCCGGGCGCGCCTCGTCGAACAGGACGGTGTCCCGCGTGCCGACGCGCAGTGCGTCGACGTAGGCGCCGCGCCCCACGTACAGCCGGTCGGTGGAGTACCGCCAGCGCAGCAGGAGCTGCCGGTGCGCGGGGAGCGCGGCCGTCAGCCGGTGCCAGACGCGGCCCGAGTAGCCGGTGACCGCGCCGGACGGGTACTCCGTGCCGCCGGCGGTGAACGGCACCGGCTGCCAGCTCGCCCCGCCGTCCGTCGAGGCCTCCAGGGCCAGGGTGTCGGCCGCCGGTTCGGTGTCCCACCACAGCGCGCAGCGCAGCCGGGCGTCCCCGGCCGACGTGTCGAGCGCGGGGAGCGCCAGCGTCGCCGTCGTCGCGTTCGCCATGCCCGAGAACCAGGCGGTGCGGCCCCGCGCCGGCCGCACCGGCACCGCCCGCGCCAGGTTGTTCGCCGCCGCGACCCGGGGCGCGGACCCCGACCGCCAAGTGCGCACCGGGTGCACCGAGTTGCCCAGCACCACCAGGAAGGAGTCGGTCGTCGGGTCCAGCACCAGGGACGTGCCGGTGAACCCGGTGTGCCCGGCGGTGCGCGGCGTGGCCATCGCGCCCATGTACCAGTGCTGGTACAGCTCGAAGCCGAGCCCGTGCTCGTCGCCCGGGAAGGCGGTGTTGAAGTCGGTGAACATCAGCTCCACCGAATCCGGCCGCAGAATGCGCGTACGCCCGTAGACACCGCCGTTGAGCAGCGTGCGGGCGAGGACGGCCAGGTCCCAGGCGCACGAGAACACCCCGGCGTGGCCCGCGACGCCGCCCAGGCTGAAGGCGTTCTCGTCGTGCACCTCGCCCCACACCAGGCCCCGGTCCAGCCCCGACCAGGGCCTGCGGGCGTCCTCGGTCGCGGCGATCCGCGGCCGCCAGGAGGCCGGCGGGTTGTAGCGGGTGCGGTCCAGGCCGAGCGGCCCGGTGATCTCCTCGCGGAGCAGGACGTCCAGCGGGCGGCCGGTGACCCGTTCCAGGACCAGCTGGAGCGAGATCAGGTTCAGGTCGGAGTACAGGTAGGCGCTGCCCGGCGGGTTCAGCGGCGCCTCGTTCCAGACGAGGCGGAGCTTCTCCTCGTACGTCGGCGCGTTGTAGAGCGGGATCCAGGCACGGAACCCCGAGGTGTGGGTGAGCAGCTGCCGGATCGTCACGTCCTGCTTGCCCGCCGCGCCGAACTCCGGGAGGTACGAGGCGACGGTGGCCTCCAGCCCCAGCGTGCCCCGCTCGATCTGCTGCACGGCGAGCAGCGACGTGAACAGCTTCGACACCGACGCCAGGTCGAAGACGGTGTCCTCGGCCATCGGGATCTGCTGTTCCGGCGGGAACTCGACGCCGGTGTCGGTCTTCTCGTCGTACGCCCGGTAGCGCACCGCCATGCCGATCGGCCGGTGCAGGGCCACCGTGCCGCCTCGCCCGGCGAGCAGCACGGCGCCCGCGTACCAGGGGTGCCTGGGGGAGGGGCCGAGGAACGCCTCCGCGTCCTTGACCAGGTGGGCGAGCGGGGCGGCGAGCAGCCCGGCGCGTTCGGCCGAGCCGTGCCGCAGCGTCGGACGGGCGCCGCGGGGCGCGGCCGTCGCCGGTGCGGCGGGCAGCGCGGCGAGGGCGAGCCCTCCGCCCAGGACGAGCGCGTGGGCGCCCAGTTGACGGCGGGTCAGCCCGCTCGCCCTCATGTCGGCCATCGAGGTTCCTCCCGTACGCGACTGAAAGAATCTTTCGGGAATCGCCTTGCGGGATGAAACTTTCATGTCAGACGGGGTGTGTGTCAATCAGCCGTGACCCATGGGAATCTGACGCTCTGTCAGCGAGCGAGGGCCGGAGACCCGCCGTCAGGGCGTCACGGGTGGAGGTCACGGGCGCAGGAAGGCCCGTCGCCGTCGGCCCCGGGCGGGCTCGCGCGGTCCGCTCCCGTCCGCAGCTCCACGCAGCACAGCCCCGGGTGCGGGGCGAGGACGGCGGCCGTGGTCGCGTCGTGCCCGGAGGCGGCCAGGCAGCCGCGCAGGAAGGCGTGGTTCATGCCGCACACCAGCTGCGAGGCGTGCGCGGCGACCGGGTGGAAGGGGCAGTTGTGCAGCACCGTACGGCCCGCGCCGGCGTCCGCGGGCTCGAAGCCGAGGGACTCCAGGAACGCGGTGAGGTCGGTGCCCCGGGCCTCCGCCCCCAGCTCCTCGCCCCGCTCCCGAGCCAGCCGTACCGCGGCCTCGCGGGCGCTCTCCTCCGGTCCGTGCCCGGTCACCGCCTCGGCCAGCAGCGAGGACAGCAGCTCGTGCCGGCGCGGCGGCAGGCTCAGCTGGAGCGTGCGCGGGCTCGGCTCGTACACCTTCGGTGACCGGCCGACCCGGCGCGGACCCCGGCTGCCGTGCCCCGCCTGGAGCAGGCCCGAGGCCACCAGCTTGTCCAGGTGGAACGCGGCGAGCTTGCGGGAGATCCCCAGCGCCGCCGACGCCTCCTCCCGCGTCACCGGCCGCCGGGCCCGCCGCACGAACTCGAACAGGCGCCGCCGCGACTCGTCGCCGAGGACGGCGAGGGCGGCCATGGTGTCGCCGGGCGCCGGGGTCCGCGCCCCGGGGCCGGAGGATTCGGACGTCACGCGCCCACGGTAACCCCGGCCGGGCGGTGCGGCAGGGGAGCGGGACACCGTTCGATCGCAGGTCCGGTGCCCCGCTTGACCGCCCGCCGGATAAGACCAACAATCGCTGGTGAAACACGTGTGGCGGATGTCCCGAGCAGGAGGGCGCCGGAAACGGGCAGCCGGCGCCCTCCACCGTCTCGCTCGCCCGGGTCAGCGTCACTCGCTCACCCGCACCACCCGCAGCCCCGGCGAGGACAGGATGTCCTTCTCGCAGAACCGGGACGTCACCCACTTCCCCTCGGAGAACAGCCGCGTCTGGTCGCCGAAGTGCGGCGAGACCGGGTTCGAGGACTGGGAGTACGTCAGCAGGGTGCGGGCCACCGGGCAGCGCGAGCCGTCCCAGCCGACCGCCTGGATGTAGCTGGAGCCGGTCGTCACCTCGGTGTAGCCGCCGCCCGCCGGGTTCCACACGGGCTCCACCTTGTTCCACACGCCGAGCGACTCCGTGCCGCCGTGGACCGGAATGTGCTGCCCGTTCCGTACGACGAACTGGTGGGCTCCCAGCGGGGCGTCCAGCGCGATGCCCGCCGCCCGCAGCTCGCTCACCGCGTCCGCGAGCGCCGTGGTGAACGCCGGTGCGCCCGTGTCGAGCGTGTGCGGGGTGCGGACGGGGTCGGACGCGGAGAACGGCACCTTCCACAGCTGCGCCACCGGCAGCCTGCGCCACAGCCGGTCGAACAGCAGCGCGCCCGGGCTGGTGGTGCGTGCCGTGCGGTCCCAGGCGGCGAGCACGCCGCACGCCTCGCGGACGTCGACGGCCTTCCCGTCGCCGCCGGTGGCGGTGCCGCCGGGCAGCGCGGCGCACGCCCGCGCCGCGTCCGCCGCGACCAGGTCGCCCGCGGGCACCCGGTCGGCGAACTGCTGGGCCTGGAGATCCCGCACGGTCAGCCCGCCCCGCGCCGCCATCGCGGAGACGTCCTCCAGCGCGCCGCGCGTGCGCAGCGTCCGGGCGGTGCCGACGGTGCCGAAGATCCGCTCGTAGCCGGTCAGCGGGCGGTCGGCGTTGGTCAGCCAGGCCGAGTCGTTGGAGTTCTCGGCGTACGGCGCGTCCTTGAGCGTCGGCATCCGCGCCGGGCCGAAGATCCCCGGCTGGACGGCGTCGGGGTCGCTGCCGAGCGCGCAGTCGCCGCGCGAGCCGTCCAGGACGGCGAGCCCGGACGAGGGATAGGTGGCGCGGCCGAGCGGGGTGAGGCAGCGCTGCGCCAGGTCGTCGGTGATCCGCGGCAGCACCTGCGACTGCGTGTACAGGGTGTGGCCGTCCGCATCGGCGGCGACGGTGTTCACCCACGGCAGCCCCTGGGTGCGGCGCAGCGAGGCCAGCAGGTCCGCGGTGGAGCGCGCCTTGCTGAAGCCGAGCGAGGTGTCCGCGCCGCGCAGGTCGACCGCGTTCGGGTCGTTGACGGCGTACGCCGTGCCGGTCGTCCACGGCAGCGGCAGCGAGGCGCCGAGGGAGGTGACGACGGGGCCGTACCGGGTCCACCACTGGGTCCGGGTCACCGGCGGGCCGTCCTGCACGGCGACCGTCACCGTCCGCCGGGTCATCCGCTCCGGCCGGCCGTCGACCAGGTACACCGTCGGGTCGGCCGGGTCCAGCGTCAGCTGGTGCAGGTTCAGGGTGACGCCGGTGGCGACGGTGTGGCTCCAGGCGACGCGGTCGTTGTGGCCGATGGAGACGGTGGCCGAGCCGAGCAGCGAGCCGCCCGCCACGTTCAGCTCGCCGGGGATCGTCTGCTGCGACTGCCAGAAGCGGCGGCCGCCCTGCCACGGGTAGTGCGGGTTGCCGAGCAGCAGCCCGCGTCCGTTCGCGCTGGTGGCGCCGCTGAAGGCGACGGCGTTGGAGCCCATGTCGGCGGTGTCGGCGGCGAGCAGGGCGCGGGCGGCCCGCGCGCTGCCCGCCGGGTCGGGCGCCCGCCCGGCCGGTGCTCCCGCCGCGGGCGGCCGGGCCGCCGTGATGCCGTCGACGGCACGGCCCTGCCCGCCGAGCACGGCCAGCGCGTAACTGCGCGCGGCCACCTCCGCCTCGGTCACCGGGCGTACCCAGGCCGCCCCGCGGCAGGCCGGGTCGGTGATCCGGTGCTGCGCCAGCCAGGCGTTGTACCCGGCCGCGAATCCGCGCATCAGCTCCTTGGACTGCCGGCTCGGCCCGGCCGGTGCCGGCTGTGCGAGCAGCCGCTCCACCGTGCCCGCCTCGCGCACCCCGCGGAAGTACAGGTCGCTGGAGAGGTTGCCGGTCGCCGAGGACAGCGACAGGTCGGTCGTCCCCTCGGCGCCGAAGTACCGGGACCGCTCGCCGCGCACGGTCACGAACCCGTCGGCCAGCGTGCAGACCTGGTCCGCGGCCTGCGCCCAGCCGGTGCCGAAGCCGAGACCGGCGTACGAGCGGGCGACGATGTGCGGGATGCCGTACTCGGTGTAGCGGATCACGGCCGACAGGCCGCCGTGCGAGGGGTGTTCACCGCGGTCGCCCGGCTGGCCGGCCGCCGCGGCGGGCACCGAGGCGGCGGTGGTGAGCAGGGCGACGGCCGCCAGGAGCAGCCGTCTCGGGCGGGTGCGCATCGTGCCTCCCGACATCGTCGAGGGAAGGAGCGGCTGAGCGTACCAGCCGGTATGTGGCCCGTGTAAAGGGTGAGGTGACGGTTCATCAGCGGCCCGCCGGGGTGCTTGACCGGCGCGCGCGGCGGGCCGAGGATCACCTGGCATGAAGCCCGGACACGGCAGCACCGTCGACGGGGTGCTGCGCCGCAGCGCCCGCCGCACCCCCGCACGCGTCGCCGTCGAGTACGGCGACCGCTCCTAGACGTACGAGGAACTCGACGACGCCGTCTCCCGCGCCGCGAGCATCCTGCTCGGCGCGGACCTGGCGCCGGGCGACCGGGTCGCGGCCTACGGCCACAACTCCGACGCCTACCTCATCGCCTTCCTCGCCTGCGCCCGCGCCGGCCTGGTGCACGTGCCGGTCAACCAGAACCTCACCGGCGACGACCTCGCCTATCTCGTCGGCCAGTCCGGCAGCTCCCTCGTGCTCGCCGACCCCGGTCTCGCGGACCGGCTGCCCGAGGGCGTACGGACCCTGCCGCTGCGGGACGCCGACGGCTCGCTGCTCGGCCGACTGGCCACGACGGCGCCGTACGACGGTCCCGAACCGCGCGCCGAGGACCTGGTGCAGCTGCTGTACACCTCCGGCACCACCGCGCTGCCCAAGGGTGCGATGATGACGCACCGGGCACTGGTCCACGAGTACCTGAGCGCCATCACCGCGCTGGACCTGAGCGCCGGGGACCGGCCGGTGCACGCGCTGCCGCTGTACCACTCGGCCCAGATGCACGTCTTCCTGCTGCCCTACCTGGCCGTCGGCGCCACCAACGTCATTCTCGACGCACCCGACGGCGACCGGCTGTTCGGCCTGATCGAGACCGGCCGCGCGGACAGCCTGTTCGCCCCGCCGACGGTCTGGATCGGCCTCGCCAACCGCCCCGACTTCACCACCCGCGACCTCTCCGGCCTGCGCAAGGCGTACTACGGCGCCTCCATCATGCCGGTGCCGGTCCTCCAGCGGCTGCGCGCCCGGCTCCCGCACCTGGCCTTCTACAACTGCTTCGGGCAGAGCGAGATCGGCCCCCTGGCCACCGTCCTCGGCCCCGACGAGCACGAGGGCCGCCTCGACTCCTGCGGGCGCACGGTGCTGTTCGTGGACGCCCGGCTCGTCGACGAGGACGGCAAGGACGTGCCCGACGGCACCCCCGGCGAGATCGTCTACCGCTCCCCGCAGCTGTGCGAGGGCTACTGGGACAAGCCCGGGGAGACCGAAGAGGCCTTCCGCGGCGGCTGGTTCCACTCCGGCGACCTCGCGGTGCGCGACGCCGACGGCTACTTCACCATCGTCGACCGGGTCAAGGACGTCATCAACTCCGGTGGTGTGCTGGTCGCTTCACGGCAGGTCGAGGACGCGCTGTACACGCACGAGGCCGTCGCCGAGACCGCCGTGATCGGCCTGCCCGACGAGAAGTGGATCGAGGCGATCACCGCGGTCGTCGTCCCGCGCGGCGAGGTGACCGAGGAGGAGCTGATCGCGCACGCCCGGGCGAAGCTCACCGCCTTCAAGGCGCCCAAGCGGGTGGTGTTCACCGACGCGCTGCCGCGCAACGCCAGCGGCAAGATCCTCAAGCGGGAGCTGAGGGAGCGGCTGGCAGCAGCGCCGCCGCCACCAGCCTTCTGATCTCCTCCTCCGTCACCGCGCCCCCGCCGGTCAGCCGGTCGAAGACCAGCCCGTCCACCGACCTCAGCAGCGTCAGCGTGCGCGCCTCCGCGTCCGCGAACCCGCGCCCGGCGAGGAAGGCCCGCACGAGGTCGCGGCCGGCGTTCTCGCGCGGGGCGAGGATCTCCCGCAGCTCCGGCTGGTGCACGCTCTCCAGCGCGCACGCGTACCGCGCGAGGGTGCGCCGCCGGCCCTCCCCGGTCAGCCGCCGCTCCACCAGGGCGGCGATCCCGGCGACCAGCTCCTCCGTGCCGCGCGGCACGCCCGCCGCCTCCCCGGCCGCCTGCAGCTCCGCCTGGTCCAGCTCGACCAGCCGCCGCACCAGGGCGGTCAGCAGCGCCTGGCGGGTGCGGAAGTACGCGGACGTCGTCCCGTCCGGAAGACCGGCCGCCCGGTCCACGGCGCGGTGGGTGAGCCCGCGCAGCCCGGAGTCGGCGAGGACACCGACGGCGGCGTCGGCGAGCAGGGTGCGGCGATCGGAGGACACCCCCCATTTCTACACCTGTAGAGGACGGGAGTACGCTCCTGCCCACAGACTCCTTCTACAGATGTAGAAAGCACCGGGAGGGCACCATGGGCGGCACGGCCATCGTCGTGGGCGGCGGCATCGGGGGACTGGCGGCGGCGATCGGGCTGCGCCGCGTCGGCTGGGAGGCGACCGTCGTCGAACGCGCGCCCGTCCTCGCCGACGTGGGCGCCGGCATCTCCCTGCACGCCAACGGCCTGCGCGCGCTGCAGGTCCTCGGCGTCGGCGACGCCGTGCGCGCCGCGGCCCGCCCCGAGTACACCGGCGGCACCCGCACCCCGTCCGGCACCCGCCTGGTCCAGCTGGACGGCGCCGCGCTCGAACGCGCCACCGGCACCTCGATCCTCGGCATCACCCGCGCCGACCTGCACCGCAAGCTGCGCGACGCGCTGCCCGAGGAGATCCTGCGCGTCGGCACCGAGGTGACCGCCGTCGACCGTACCGACCCCGACCGGCCCCGGGTCCGGCTGGCCGGCGGCGAGACGCTGGAGGCGGACCTGGTGGTGGCCGCCGACGGCGTCAACAGCCGCCTGCGTGCTCAGCTCTTCCCGGACCACCCGGGCCCCGCCTACACCGGCTCGACCGTGCTGCGCGCCCTCACCGCGCACCCCGTCACCCTGCCCACGGACTTCGAGCTGACCTGGGCGCCCGGCGTCGAGTTCGGCCACCTGGCCCTCGCCGACGGCACCGCGGAGTGGTTCGCGGTGCTCAAGGCACCCGCCGGGACCCGGCACGCCGACGCCCTCGCCGAGGCCCGCCGCCGCTTCGGCGACTGGCCCGACCCGGTGCCCGCCCTGCTGGACGCCACCCGCCCCGAGTCCGTCCTGCACCACGACATCCACGAACTGGCCACGCCACTCCCGTCGTTCACCGCCGGCCGGGTCGCCCTGCTCGGCGACGCCGCCCACGCCATGCCGACCACCCTCGGCCAGGGCGCCTGCCAGGCGCTGGAGGACGCGGTCGTCCTCGCCGCGTCCCTCGCCGCGGGTCCGGACACCGCGACCGCCCTGGCCCGGTACGACGCCCAGCGCCGGCCCCGCAGCGGCGACGTGGCCCGCGCCGCCCGCCAGGCCGCCCGCATGGGCCACCAGCTCACCCACCCCCTCGCCGTCGCCCTGCGCAACACGGCGATCCGCCTCGCCCCGGCCGGAGTCCTCCAGCGCGCGATGCTCCGCCACGCGGACTGGACCCCGCCGGCCCTGGCCTGACACCGGCGCCCCCGCCCGGCCTGCGATGATCGGCCCACCGCAGGAACGAACACAGGGGTGGGGAAACATGGCCGTGGTGGTGCTGCTCGGCGTGCTGGCGCTGGTCGTCTTCGGGTGCGTGTGCGTGGTGTGGGCCGAGCGCGGCGGGCCCCGCTGGGTCCGCGTCGTGGCCGCCGTGACCCGGGGCGCCGGGGAACTGCTGAGCGCGCTCGGCAAGAGCGGCCGGGGCCGGGGCGGCAGCCGGACCGCGGACGACGGCGGCGACGACTAGCCGACCGGGGGGTCCCGGCGGGTGCCCGCGCGGGGGTCGCCGGGCTACCGCGGGCGCAGGTCCACGATCCGCCGGATCTTGCCCACCGACCGCTCCAGCGACTCCGGTTCGACGATCTCCACCCCGACCGACACCCCGATGCCGTCCTTCACGGCCGCCGCGATGGACCGGGCGGCCTCCTCGCGGACCTCGGGGCCCGCGTCGGGCCGGGCCTCGGTGCGGACGGTGAGCGCGTCGAGCCGCCCCTCGCGGGTCAGGCGCAGCTGGAAGTGCGGGGCCACACCGGGCGTGCGCAGGACGATCTCCTCGATCTGCGTGGGGAACAGGTTGACCCCGCGCAGGATGACCATGTCGTCACTGCGGCCGGTGACCTTCTGCATCCGCCGGAAGACCCGGGCCGTGCCCGGTAGCAGCCGCGTCAGGTCCCGCGTCCGGTACCGGACGATCGGCATGGCCTCCTTGGTCAGCGAGGTGAACACCAGCTCGCCCTCCTCGCCCTCCGGCAGCACCTCACCGGTGATCGGGTCGACGACCTCCGGGTAGAAGTGGTCCTCCCAGATGTGCAGGCCGTCCTTGGTCTCCACGCACTCCTGGGCGACCCCCGGCCCGATCACCTCGGACAGGCCGTAGATGTCCACCGCGTCGATCCCGAACCGCTGCTCGATCTCCCGGCGCATCTCCTCCGTCCACGGCTCCGCGCCGAAGATCCCCACCTCCAGCGAGGTGGAGCGCGGATCCACCCCCTGCCGTTCGAACTCGTCGAGCAGGGTGAGCATGTACGACGGCGTGACCATGATGATCCGCGGCTTCAGGTCCTGGATCAGCTGCACCTGCCGGGCGGTCATCCCGCCGGAGGCCGGGACGACCGTGCAGCCCAGCCGCTCGGCGCCGTAGTGGGCCCCGAGACCGCCGGTGAACAGGCCGTATCCGTACGCGATGTGCACGGTGTCGCCGGGACGTCCGCCGGCCGCCCGGATCGACCGGGCCACCATGTCCGACCACATCGACAGATCGGCGTCCGTGTACCCGACGACCGTGGGCCGCCCCGTGGTGCCGCTGGAGGCGTGCAGCCGGCGGATCCGCTCCCGGGGCACCGCGAACAGGCCGTCGGGGTAGTTCTCCCGCAGGTCCGCCTTGGTCGTGAACGGGAACCGGGCCAGGTCCGCCAGCGAACGGCAGTCCTCGGGCCGGACCCCCGCCTTGTCGAAGGACTCCCGGTAGAACGGCACGTGCTCGTAGGCGTGCCGCAGCGAGGCCCGCAACCGCTCCAGCTGCAGCTCACGCAGCGCCGCCGCGCCGAGTCGCTCCCCGTCGTCCAGCAGGTCCCTCGTCGCATCCGCCATGGGGACGTCTCCCTCACCAACCATGCCAATCCGGGCGACCGATCATTCGGTCGAGTGCTCGGGATCAGTAATCCAGGACGCCGGACCGGATGCAAGAGGTCAGCCCCCACTTTCTGGCCACGCGGCCCGGCAAACCGCTTGCCCCCGCTCCGGCCCCGGCCCCAAGATCGACACCATGCCGACCTTCACCGCGCCCGACGGAACCGACCTCGCCCACCACGTCCGGGGCGACGGCGAGCCGCTCGTCGTCATCCCCGGCGGACCCATGCGGGCCTCCGCCTACCTCGGCGACCTCGGCGGCCTCGGCGCGCACCGCCGGCTGCACCTGCTCGACCTGCGCGGCACCGGCGACTCCGCGCCCGCCGCCGACCCCGGCAGCTACCGCTGCGACCGCCTGGTCGACGACGTGGAGGCCTTCCGCGAACACCTCGGCCTGGAGCGCATGGACCTGCTCGGCCACTCCGCCGGCGGCAGCCTCGCCGCCCTCTACGCGACCCGCCACCCCGAGCGCGTCTCCCGCCTCGCGCTGATCACCACCGCCGTACGCCCCCTCGGCCTGCGCGCGACGCCCGAGGACCGGCTGGCGGCGGCCCGGCTGCGGGAGAGCGAGCCGTGGTTCGACAAGGCCTACCCGAAGCTCCGGGCATGGCTGGCGGGAGACGCCGAGTACGACGACGACTTCACCCCTTTCTTCTACGGCCGCTGGGACACGGCCGCCCAGGCGCACGCGGCAGCCGAACTGGAACAGACCAACGAGGAGGCGTGCGACCTCTACTACGACGGCATCGAGACCGCCGTCGACCCCGCAGCACTCCGCGCCGCCCTGACCCGCCTCACCGCGCCGGTCCTGCTCCTCGCCGGCGGGCTCGACGGAGGACCGAGCCCCGAGCTGGCCCGGCGCACCGCCGAGGCGTTCCCGCACGCCACAGTCGCCGTGCAGCCCGGCGTCGGCCACTACCCGTGGCTGGACGACCCCGAGGCGTTCACCGCCCGCCTGCGCGCCTTCCTCGACGACGGACGGTGACGGCGGCGGGTCCGCCCGTGCTCCTGGGGCTGGTGGGACGGCCACGCCCGGGCCGCGGAAAGTCCACCTCACGTGGCCTGTCGGCGGTGGGACGCGATCGCTAGTCTGGCCGCGGACGACGGATGCGGGAGGAGCACGGACGTGGCCGAGACCACCACCCAGCAGCAGCCGCTCAAGGGCTGGGACAAGCCGGACCTGGATCTGAGCAACGCCGAATGGCAGTCCGGCAGCCGAGGGCTGGGAGATGTCCAGATCGCCTTTGTCGAGGGGTTCATCGCGATGCGCAACAGCGGTCGCCCGGAGAGCCCGTCCCTGATCTTCACACCCGCGGAATGGGGCGCGTTCGTGTCGGGCGCCCGGGAAGGGGAGTTCGACCTGACCTGACCCCGCGGTCCGAACCGGCGGTGTCGGGCACGGATTTCCGGACACGCGACCCGCGGAAGCCCTCCCGGGGCCGTCCCTGAGCGAGGCTGGCCCCGGGAAGACGAAGGTCGCATCCGGAAGCGAGGGCACCATGAGCACCCAGCCGGTCGTCGTGGGGGTCGACGGATCCGAGGACAGCCTGCGTGCCCTGGACTGGGCCGCCGACGCCGCCCGCCGGCGCGCCGCGCCGCTGCGGGCCGTCCATGTACGGCAGTACGCCGCCTGGACCCAGCCCGGCGGCCCGATCGTCGTACCGCCGGAACCGGACGAGGACCCGGTCCTGGCCGACGTACGCGCCCGGCTCGCGGACCGCGCCGACCTGCCGGAGGCCGAGTACGTCGGCCTCGACGGAGCGCCCGGCGTGCTCCTGCCCGAACTGGGGGCCGACGCCCAGCTCCTGGTCCTCGGCTCCCGCGGCCGCGGCGGCTTCGCCAGCCTGCTGCTCGGCTCCAACGGCCTGGCCGCCGCACGGGACGCCGAGTGCCCCGTCGTGGTCGTGCCGCGGCCCGGCCGCGAGGTCCACGAGGCCCTGCCGGTCGAGCCGGGGCCGCGGGTCGTCGTCGGCCTCAACGTGGAGGGCCCCGACGACGCCGTCCTCGACTTCGCCTTCGCCGAGGCCGCGCTGCGCGACGCCCGTCTCCAGGTGGTCGCCGCCTACCCGTGGCCGATCCAGACCTGGGCGGCCCCCGGCGAGATCCTGCCGCCCGCCGTCGACCAGGCGGCCGTGGAGAGCGAGACCTGGATCCTCGCCGAGGGCTTCCTCGCCCCGCACCGCGAACGTCACCCGGATGTGCGGGCCGACGGGTACGCCGCCCCCGGCGACGCGGCCGGACACCTCGTCGCCGCCTCCAAGGACGCCGAGCTGGTCGTCGTGGGCCGCCACCGGCGCCGCCTGCTCGCCCCCGCCCGCATGCTCGGCTCGGTCACCCAGGCCGTCCTGCTGCACGCGGCGGCCCCGGTCGCGGTGGTGCCCCCGCTGCCGACGGAGGAACGCACCGACGGCGGCTCCGACGGCTGAGGGCGCCGCCTATCATCGGCGCATGCAGGACACGATCGGCCCCGACGCCCGGCTCGCCCTCGACCTCGCGCTGACCGTCCGGCACGACGGGAACGGCGGGGTCGCCGACGACCTCGCCGACCCCGCCGGACTCACCGCCTGGGTGCGCGCCCACCCCGAGGCCGTCCCGCACGCCGACTACTACGTCGCCGACGACGCCGCCCTCGCCGCCGTCCGCGACCTGCGCGCCGCCGTCCGCGCCCTCTTCGCCCGCGCCGTACGCCCCGCTGCCCCGAGCCCCGCCGACGCCGCCCGCCTGCTCCCCGTACCGGAGGCCCTCCACCGCCTGAACACTGCCGCCGCCCGCCGGCCCACGGTGCCCGAGCTGGTGTGGCCCGAGGACGCCGACCCGCAGCTCCGGCGGAACCCGGTCACCGGCGCCGACGACCTCACCGCCGCCCTCGCCCAGGCGGCCGTCGCCTTCCTGACCGGCCCGCACCGCCAGCGCCTGCGGGCCTGCCACGCCCCCCGCTGCGTCCGCTACTTCCTGAAGGACCACCCCCGCCAGGAATGGTGCAAGCCGTCCTGCGGCAACAGGGCCAGGGTGGCCCGCCACCACCAGCGCCACAAAGCGCCCTCGGCCTGACGGCCCAGGGTGGGCGTGTCCACCCCGGGGCGCGGGGCTGTATCGATGTGCGGCTCCGCCGCGTGGGCGCGACGAGCACGACGCTTCCGCACCCGGACGACGGCCATGCCACCCTTGACGCTCCCTCGAACCCACCGCCGGACGGCACGCCGTACCATTGCGTCATGTCGTTCCTCCGCCGCCGCAGCGCCACCCCCGCAGGCCCCGACTTTGACGTACTGGCCATGGACCCGGGCGACTGGCCCGGAAACCTCGGCGCCGGCCTGCTCCCCGCGCCCGACGGCAGCTGCCAGGGCGTCTTCCTGCGCTACGACCTGTTCGGCGGCCGCGGCCCCGCGATGATCATCGGCAACCTCCCCGAGGGCTCCCCGGCCCGCGAGACCGCCGAGGGCGAGATCCCCTTCGAGGTGGCCCAGCTGCTGCTCGCGCTGGAGAACGACGAGGAGGTGACCGTCGTCGGCACCGAGGACGTGCCGGTCATGCAGGGCGACAACCTCCTCATCGTGCGCCGCCTGAAGCTGTCGGAGTCCCGGATCTCCTGCGTCCAGTTCGACCGCAGCGACAACGTCCTGGTCACCATCGCAGCCTGGGACCGCCCCATCACCGACGACCTGTACGCCCTGCTGAAGCCGCTCCCGGCGGAACTGTTCCAGCAGGGCTGAGGCCCGCGGCCCGCGTCACCCGGCCGACGGCACCACCCGCACGTCGGCCGCGCGCACGAACGCGACGCGGTGCCCGAACTGGATCTCGTAGTACAGGTCCTTGCCGATCACGACCCGGTGCGAGTCGGTGGTGAAGGTGACCGCGTAGTAGTACTCGCCGGGCACCTGGTCACCGGCCACGTACGCCTGCCCGGCGAGCAGCTTGTACGGCAGCGGCGACACCGCCTGCTTCGGCACCCCCGCCGGGTACGCCGACGCCTCCGGGTAAGCACGCCCGTACACCGGGACGCTCGCCACGCCCTCCTTCGGCGTCACCAGCTTCCCCGTCGAGGCGACCGCCGTCGGCTGGTCCTTCGGGTTGCGGAACCAGGCCTTCTGGCCGAGGTACCAGATCGCCGTCCAGTCGCCCCACCGGTCCGCCACCGCGAACTGCTGGCCCGTGGACACCCGCGAGGACAGGTCGTTCACCCCGGTCGTCGGGGTCGTGCCCAGGCCGATGTCCTTGATCAGGGCGGAGTTCTCGTCGTGGTCGGAGTGCAGGCGCACCTCGCTGGAGCCGTGCGCCGGGCACGGCACGCCCTTGGCCGTGCAGCCCGTGTAGACCGGCCGGTTGGCCGCGTACTCCGGCAGGATCGTCACCACGCTGTCGCCGTTGCGCGGACCCGTGCGCTGCAAAGGCCGGCCCAGCAGCTCGAAGTAGTGCCGCCAGTCCCAGTACGGGCCCGGGTCGGTGTGCATACCGGGGATCGTGCCGGTCGTCGGGCCGGGCACGGTGTCGTGGCCCAGGATGTGCTGCCGGTCCAGCGGGATGTCGTACTTCTCCGCCAGGTACTTCACCAGCCGCGCCGACGCCCGGTACATCGCCTCCGTGTACCAGGCGTCCGGCTGCGCGAGGAAGCCCTCGTGCTCCAGGCCGATCGACTCCGCGTTGACGTACCAGTTGCCCGCGTGCCAGGCCACGTCCTTCGCCTTGACGTGCTGGGCGATGTGACCGTCGGTGGAGCGCAGCGAGTAGTTCCAGGAGACGTACGTCGGGTCCTGGACCAGGTTGATGACGCCGTCCCAGCCGCCCTCCGTGTCGTGCACGACGATGTACCGGATGCGCTGCGAGGCGGGGCGGTCGCCGAGGTCGTGGTTGCCGTAGTCGCCGTCCCCGAACTCCTCGTAGGGTGCCGGGATCCACTCGCAGGACACCGACGGCGGGCACTCGGTGTTCGCGTCGGACGCGGCCCGCAGGCCCGCACGGCCCAGTTGGGCCGTCTCGGGGACCAGGCCGGGCTGGGCGGCCAGGGCCACCGGCTGCCCGGAGTCGGTGACGCGCTCCTCGCCGGTGCGCAGCACGTCGTACACGTCGTTCGCGTACACCGCCGCCGTCGCGGTGTCGTCGGCGCCGGAGAACCGGGCCACCGCCCCGTACCAGTCGGCCGGGTCCTCGCTCAGCGGTTCGCCCAGCTCGCGCTGTGCCGCCGCGAGCAGGGCCGCGCCGCCCGCGATGTTGGCGGCCTCGTCGGTCCGCAGCTCCTCGGCGGGGATGCCGGTCAGCTCGGCCGCCTTCGGCAGGGTCTCCAACCGGGCGGGCAGGGCGGCCGGTTCCGGGATCTCCGCGGTGGGGTGCAGGGCCGGGCGGGACTCGTCGCCTCGCGGGTCCTCCGTGCCCTCGCTGTGGTGCGGCACCGAGGCGAGCGCGGTCCGCGCGTCGGTGAGGTGCATGGGCCCGTAGCCGCCCGTCACGCTCGGCGCGCCCCCGTGCCCGTCCCAGCGGGACTGCAGGTAGGAGACGCCGAGCAGGACGCTCTGCGGCACGTGGTACTCGGCCGCAGCGGCGGCGAACGCCCGCTGGAGACCGCCGCCCGAGGAGTCGGCGGGCGCGGGCGCGGCCGCGAGCAGCGGCACCAGCAGCGCCGCCGACGCGAGCGTGCCGGCGGCCGCCCGCGCGGGTCTGCGGCCCGGGGTGGACGTGGGGTCGGTGGCGGATCCTCGCAATGCGGCCTCCTGGGGCGTGGGGCTGGCGGGGCGTGCGGGGCCGGACCCGGTCAGTGGTACCGGCTCTCCGACGATCCGTCAATCATGCCCGCGGCCCGGCGATTTCCCACGTCAGCAGGGGGTCGGGCGAGTTTCGCGGCGCCGCCCGGCGGGCCTGCGGCGCGTCACTGGACTACACCAATGGGCGCCAGCGACGGCACACACGGAAAGACCCGCGGTGCACCGGATCCGGCGCACCGCGGGTCTTCCTTGCCCTTGTCGCGAGTTCCCTTCAGCGCGTCCCGACCGCCGCGCGGACGGCCCGGCGGACCATCTGGCAGTCGTCGTGCAGCCGCCGCAGCAGCAGCCGCAGCTCCTCGCCGGACGGCACGGCACCCTGGGGAGCGGCACCGGTGGCCGCCGGCGGCGCCTCGTGCATCGAACGCTGCACGGCCGTCTCGTAGGTGCGGATCTCACGCGTCAGCACGAGCATCAGGTTCACCAGGAAGGCGTCCCGCGCGGCCGGTCCCGGCGCCTGCGCGAGCTGGCTGATCTGACGCCGGGCCACCGGCGTGTCTCCGAGCACCGACCACAGCGTCGCCAGGTCGTACCCCGGCAGGTACCAGCCGGCGTGCTCCCAGTCCACCAGCACCGGGCCGGCCGGGGAGACCAGGATGTTCGACAGCAGCGCGTCGCCGTGGTTGAACTGGCCCATGCCGCCGCGGCCCGCCGCGTGCGCGATGCCGTGCAGCAGCTTCTGCAGGTCGCCCAGGTCCCGGTCGGTCAGCATGCCCAGCTCGTGGTAGCGGGAGATACGGGCCGCGTAGTCCAGCGGGGCGTCGAACGTGCCCGCCGGAGGCCGCCAGGCGTTCAGCCGGCAGATCGCCGCCAGCGCCGCCCGGATGTCCGCCCGCGGCGGTGCCTCCACCGGGTGCCGCTGCAGGGCCGCCACACGTCCCGCCATCCGCTCCACGATCAGGGTGCCGTTGTCCGGGTCCGCCGCGATGAGCCGCGGCACACGCACCGGGGGCCGGTGCCGGACGAACGTGCGATATGCCGCTATCTCGTGCCGGTACCGCTCGGCCCAGACGGGGGAGTGGTCCAGTAAACACTTGGCGACGGCCGTGCTGCGTCCCGTCGTGCCGACCAGGAGCACGGAGCGTCCGCTGCGACGCAGCACCTGCACGGGGGCGAACTCCGGGCAGATCCGATGCACCGACGCGAGCGCCGTACGCAGCTGGGCGCCCTGAGGGCCGGACAGGTCGAGCCTCCCGCTGAGCGGTTGGGCGCCGAGCCCCGCGGGACGCCGGCCGAGGCCCGCCCCGAGGACGGGGGCCGCGGGACGCGCGGGGTCCAGGTAGGGGCCGGTGCCCGTGGGACGGGGGCGCAGCGGCCGGGGCGGGGCGGACACGGAGGACGATGCTGCGTACATGGGCGAAACAGATCCCTTCGTGTGCCTGCGAGTCGAAACGCTGCCCCGGCCCGGCCGCAGGGTGCACCCTGGGGAATGCGCCCGTCGCGGGTTCGCGATCGGGTGGCGACCGGGTCGGGGTGGCGCGTTCCTACCTGACACCCGTCGCCCGGTGGCACACCATCTGGCGCACCCTGGCGAACCCTGGCGAATAGTCGCCCGGCACCTTCCCCGGGGCTACTGTCAACTCAGCCGAGAACCTGGGGGCTTGAGTGAGCGGACAACCCAACACCCGACTCGCGGACCTGTTCGGCCTGGCCGGCTGGTCCAAGGGAGAGCTCGCGAGGCTGGTCAACAAGCAGGCGGCGGCCATGGGCCACCCCCAGCTGGCGACCGACACCTCGCGGGTGCGGCGGTGGATCGACATGGGAGAGATCCCGCGCGATCCGGTGCCGCGGGTGCTGGCGGCCCTGTTCACCGAGCGTCTCGGCCGTGTCGTGACCATCGAGGATCTCGGTCTGGTCCGGCGCGGGCGTGCGGGGAAACGGCAGGGCGGCGGGAGCGTCGAGCATCCCGACGGAGTGCCGTGGGCGCCCGAGCGGACCGCCGCGGTCCTCACCGAATTCACGGGAATGGACCTCATGCTCAACCGACGCGGCTTGGTGGGCGCGGGTGCCGCGCTCGCCGCGGGCTCCGCACTCAGCAGCGCCATGCACGACTGGCTGCACACCGATCCGGCCCTGTCCGCCGACGCTCCGGCCATCGACCATCCCCTCAACGCCGACCCCGCTGGGTTCGACCGCTACGAGGCCGCCCCCATCGGGTACGAGGAGATCGAGGAACTGGAGCGCTCCGTCGAAGTGTTCCGCGCCTGGGACGCCGCCCGCGGCGGCGGCCTCCAGCGCAAGGCGGTGGTGGGACAGCTCAACGAAGTGGGCGGCATGCTCGCCTACCGCCACCCTCCCCACCTCCAGCGGCGCCTGTGGGGCGTCGCCGCCAACCTCGCCGTCCTCGCGGGCTGGATGTCGCACGACGTCGGCCTGGAACCCACCGCCCAGAAGTACTTCGTCATCGCCGCGCACGCGGCCAGAGAGGGCGGTGACCGGCCCCGGGCCGGCGAGGCCCTGTCCCGGGCGGCGCGCCAGATGGTGCACCTGGGCCGGCCCGACGAGGCCCTGGACCTGATGAAGCTCGCCCAGTCCGGCTCCGGCGACCAGCTGCTGCCGCGCACCCGGGCGATGTTCCACACCATCGAGGCCTGGGCGCAGGCGTCGATGGGCAAGGGCCAGGCGATGCGCCGCACCCTCGGCCGGGCGGAGGACCTGTTCGTCTCCGACCGCGGCGACGCCGAGCTGCCCAACTGGATGCAGACCTTCAAGGACGAGGACCTGTACGGCATGCAGGCCCTGGCCTACCGCACGCTGGCCGAGCACGAGCCGGGCGCGGCCGTGCACGCCCAGTACTACGCGGAGAAGGCGCTGTCCCTGCGCAACGACGGCCGGGAGCGGTCGAAGATCTTCGACCATCTCTCCATGGCGTCGGCCTGCTTCATCGCCGACGACCCCGAGCAGGCGGACCGGTACGCGCGCCTGGCCCTGATGTCCATGGGCTCCAACTCCTCGCGCCGCACCTGGGACCGGCTGCGGGAGATGTACCGGCTCACCGCCGAGTACGCCGGCTACCCGAAGATCCAGCAGCTGCGCGAGGAGATCATGCAGGCCCTGCCCAAGGGGAAAGGGGGCCGGGGCGGCGCCGCGAACGCGCAGGCCTAGGGCGCTGCGCGCTCACACCATGACGTCGCCCGCACCACTCAGGACGTCACCGGCACCGCTCAGGACGTCACCTGCGCCACCAGCACACAGGCGTCGTCCTCGCGTTCGCCCGCGCCGAACTCCTCGGCCACCGCCCGCACGCAGTCCTGCGCGGTGCGCGCCCCGGCCAGCCGGGGGCCCAGGTCGAGGAGGCGGGGCGTCGCGGAGGCGCCGCCGCGCTGGGGCACCAGCCCGTCGGTGTGCAGGACCAGCAGGTCGCCCACCTGGAGGGTCTCCTCGGCCTGGCCGTAGGAGGCGCCCGGGGTGGCGCCGAGCGGGACGCCGTCCGGCGGGTCCAGCCGGCGCCCCGTCCCGTCGCGGAACAGCAGCGGGGCGGGGTGTCCGGCCTGCGCCCACACCAGGGTGCGGGTCGCGGGACGGTAGCGGCAGCACAGCGCGCTGCCCAGGGTGGGCCGGACGGTGGCGTCGAGCATCTGGTTGAGCAGCGCCATCAGCTGCCCGGGCCGGGTGCCGGCCATCGCCATGCCGCGCACGGCGCCGAGCAGCGTCGCCATGTGGGAGGCGGCCGCGGGGCCGTGTCCGGCCAGGTCGCCGACGCTGAGCAGGGTGTCGCCGCCGGTCAGCTCCAGGGCGTCGTACCAGGTCCCGCCGGCCGTCGCGTCCACGGTGGCCGGGAGGTAGTGCGCGGCGAGGTCGAGGGTGCCGGGACCCTGGGACGGGAGTCGCAGGGAGCCGCGCCACGGGGGCGGCACGGCTTCCTGCGACTCGACCGCGACCCGCTGCTCCGTCCGCGTGCGCTGCCGGTGGCGTCGGAGCGAGTCACGGGTCTCGCTCACCGCCTGCTGACTGCGTCGCAGGGCGCTGACGTCGCGCAGCACGGCCCACATGGAGGCGGTGCTGCCGTCGGCGTCGAGCACGGGTTCGCCCATCATGTGCACGGTCCGCACCTCGCCGTCGGGGCGGACGATGCGGAACTCCCCGTCGATCGGTTTGGCGTCGACCAGGCAGTCGGTGACCATCGCGGTCAGCCGGGGCCGGTCCTCCTCCAGGACCACCGAGGGCAGTTCGTCGAGGGTGAGCGGGGGAGCGGTCGGGGCGCGGCCGAGGATCCGGTACAGCTCCCCGGACCAGGACGCCTCGTCGGTGAGCAGATTCCACTCGGCGCTGCCGACCCGGCTCAGCAGGGACTCGTCCGTCGGCTCCTCGTCGGCCGGCTCGCCGTCCGCCGGTTCGGGCCCGGGCGGCGGCCCCTCCCGCAACTGGGCCAAGTGTGCGTCCAGATCCTCGAGTTGGTGGAGTGCCAGGTCGTACAGGGCGCGCTGCCACCGCTCCTGCGGATCCGTGCCGTCCCCGCTGTGCGCGTCCCGTCGTACCGCGTTCATGTCGCCCTTGAGCCGTCGCGTCTGCGATATCAACGCGTCCACCGAGCCGCGTCCGGGCGGCTGGGCGGCTGGGCGGTCCGCAGAGAGATGGGACGGCATGACGCACTCCGATGCGGGAACGGTTCGACCAGGGCGGACGGGTGGGCCGTTACGACTGTTGCACAGCCCGCGACGCCGTGTAAGGGATTCGGCAACACACGATACGGTGATGCATCCGGCATATGCCAGAGTCTTCCCGGACGGTTTGCCGCACGCGGTCCGCATCAGGTGTCGAGGGCACCAAATGGTAGACCACGTACGGCATTTGACGGTGCGTCGCATGCGTGCGCGAGGGGCCGTTCAGGCGTTCGACGCTCGTACGTTCAGGCCCGGTAGAGGGCGGGCCGCGGACCCAGCTCCACGCCCACCCGCTCCCCCGTCTCCAGGGACCGCACCCCGGCCTCGGCGACCGCGGAGACCGCGTACCCGTCCCAGGCGGTCGGCCCGGTGACGCGGCCCTGCCGGGTGGCGTCCACCCAGGCCTGCACCTCGCGGTCGTAGGCGTCGGCGAACCGGACGAGGTAGTCCTGCGGCACCTCGGTGCGGTCCTCGCCGGCCCGGGCGACCCGCATGCCGTGGTCCTCGCCGATGCGTGCGCTGCCCGCCTCGCACACCGCCTCGCAGCGCACCTGGTAACCGAAACCGCAGTTGACGAACACCTCCACGTCGACCAGCGCGCCCCGCTCGGTCTCGAAGAGCGCGAACTGCGGGTCGACGAGCCCCGCCGGGGCGCCGCCCGAGGAACGCGGCCGCAGCACGCGCACCGCGGTCAGCTCCTCGCCGAGCAGCCACCGCGCGGCGTCGATCTCGTGCGACACCGAGCTGTTGACCAGCATCGCGCTGGTGAAGTCCGGCGGCGACGCCACATTGCGGTGCGTGCAGTGCAGCATCAGCGGACGCCCGAGCCGCCCGGTGTCCAGCAGCGCCTTCAGCCGGCGGTACTCGGTGTCGTACCGGCGCATGAACCCGATCTGCGCCAGCCGCCGTCCGAGCCGCGCCTCCGCCTCCACCACCCGCAGCGCCCCCGCCGCGTCCGGTACCATGGGCTTCTCGCACAGCACGGGCAGCCCCCGTGCGAAGGCCGCGAGCAGCGCCTCCTCGTGCGCGGGCCCGGGCGAGGCGACGAGTACGGCGTCCACGCCGCCGGCGTCGAGCGCGGCCTCCGCCTCCGCGTGCACCGTCACCCCGTCGATCCCGCCCACGGCCTCCTTCGCCCGGGCGGTGTCCGGATCGGCCACGGCGGCGACCCGCGCCCCGCTCACCACCTGATCGAGACGCCGTATGTGGTCCGCTCCCATGTGGCCGGCCCCGAGGACGGCCACCCCCAGCAGATCGCTCACCAGCACTCCTTCCGTACCGGCCCCAGCCTTGCACGGCCGTCAAGAGTGTCTGCGGCGACGATCGCCTCAGTACCGGAGGACGCCCGCGATCCCCTCCGCGTCCTCCAGCATGCCGTCGGGGACGAACCGCACCTCCGCCCCGGTCTCCAGGCACTGCTCCACGATCTCGTCGACGATGTCCGACCGCCCGTCGAGGTCGTCGCTCGCGGCCGGTTCCAGGTGGTCCCCCACGTCACGGACCGTCACCTTGTAGTTCTCCTCGACCGCGAGCAGCCGGACCCGGCCCTCGCGGGCGCTCTGCCAGACCTCGTCGAGACCGGCCGCGTAGGTCCTGCGTCCGCGCGCCGAGGTGAGTTCCCGGGCCACGTCGTCGGCCGCCCGGCGCAGTTCGGCCTCGTGCACGGGCCGCACCGCCTGCCACACCGCCTCGGGCGTGGCATGGGCGAGGCCGCCGTGCCGGATGTGCACCGCGCCCTTCGCGACGGCGCCCACCTCGTCGAGCAGGGAGAGCGCGGCCTCCTCGCCGGTGACGTACACCGGCCGCGGCTCGTCCCGCAGGACGGAGGACATCGCCGTGTCGGCCTCGCGCAGGAACTGCCGGGTGCCCTCGTCGCGGAAGGTGCTCGGCTGGTCGCCGATCCGCTCCTGCCGCTCGGCGTCGAAGTTGGGGCGGCTGCGGGTCAGCGGGAAGCCTCCGGCGCGTTCCGCGGTGACCCGGTCGGCGCCGCCGCTCCACAGCGTGACGCGGTCCGCCGAGACCGACAGAACCCAGAACGGGCGTTCGGCGGCCTGCGCGGAGACCAGGTTGCGGGTGAGGAAGGTGTCCGAGAGGACCACCCGCTCAGGTACCGCGCGGCCCAGCGACCACACCTGGTGCTCGCCCGGCGCGGCGAAGATCACCAGACCGTCCTCGGCATGGGCCAGGTCCACCTCGGCCAATGCCCGGTCGAGTTCCTGCACGACGTCGGCCCGGCGTTCCCGGGAGACCGCCGGATCGGACTCCAGCTGCCGCTTGGCCTCGGCCACGGCGTTGCGCAGCCGGACACGGTCCTGGGTGTTCAAGGGGTCGCGGCGGTGCGTCGGCGTCAGCACGGACACCGCGGGATAGGGCCGCGGACGGCGCAGTTCGGCGAGGGTCGCGGGACTGAGTGCGTGCTCCATAGCAGCACCATACGGGTGAATCACCTTTCGGGCATTCGGGGCTGAACGTGCCGTACCGACCAGGTGACGGCTGCCGCCCGGGGCATTACGCTACCGGCCAGTAACCGGCCCTTGTCCCGGACCGGTGCCCCGGCCGCACTCCAGGAGACGCCCATGCCGCAGCTCGATGTCGACGGCGCGACGCTGACGTACGACGACGAGGGGCCCCGCGACAGCGGCGCCGCGCCCCTGGTGTTCGTCCACGGATGGACGGCGAACCGGCACCGCTGGGACCACCAGACGGCGCACTTCTCCGCCACGCGCCGGGTGGTCCGCCTCGACCTGCGCGGCCACGGCGACAGCAGCGGGGCCGGGCTGCGCACCATCGACGAGGTTGCGGCGGACGTCCTCGCCCTCCTCGACCACCTGCACATCGAGCGCTGCGTCCTGGTCGGCCACTCCATGGGCGGCATGACCGCCCAGGCCATCGCCCTGTCCCACCCCGAGCGGGTGGAGCGGCTGGTCCTGGTCAACTCCATCAGCCGCATGGCCTACAGCCGCGGCCGGGCCCTGCTGATGGCGGCGTCGGCCCGCGTCCCCTTCAAGCTGTTCGTCGCCGCCAACATCCAGCGCGCCTTCGCCCCCGGCTACCCCCGCGAGGAGATCCGCGCCCACGTCCGGGCCTCCGCCGGCACCCCGCGCGAGGTCGTCATGACGCTGTACGGCGCCATGCGGGCGTTCGACGTCCTCGACCGGGTCGGTGAGATCCGCGTCCCCACCCTGCTCGTGCACGGCCTGCACGACATCCAGCTGCCGGTACGGCAGATGCTGCGCATGGCGGCGGCCTACCCGGACGCGGTGGTGCGCATCGTCGACGCCGGCCACGAACTGCCGGTGGAGAAGCCGGCCCAGCTGACCGCCGCCCTGGAGTCGTTCCTGCGCACCACCGCACCGGCCCCGGCCTGAGCCCTAGGGGGCGTTCTCCTCGGGCCCGCACGAGCTGCCGCTCGGCGGCAGCGTGCCGTACAGCAGGAACGTGTCGACCTTGCCGTGCACGCACTTGGAGGACGCGTAACCGGTGTGGCCCTCGCCCCGGTTGTCGAGCACGACCGCCGACGAGCCGAGCCGCTCGGCCGTCTCCACCGTCCAGCGGTACGGCGTCGCCGGGTCGCCGCGCGTGCCGACGAGCAGCATCTTCGGCGTGTCGAGGTCCCTGACCTTCTCGCGGATGTAGTCCGTGCCCTTGGGGCGGCCGTAGCACATCAGCACCTCCGTCAGGCGGTACTGCCCGAACACGGGGGACGCGTGGTCGTACGCCGCCCGCAGCCGGTCCAGCTCGCGCGTGAGCCGGGCGGCGTCGGGGCGGTCGGGGTCGTCGGCGCAGTTGATCGCCATGAGCGCCGCGGGAAGGTTGTCCAGCGGCACGTCCTCCGGGTCCACCAGCGCGCCGACGGCGGCCCGCTGCCGCAGCGGCAGGGCGTAACCGCCGGTCGAGAAACCGGCGATGCCGGTCGCGTCGCCGTCCTCCACCAGCTCGGCGAGGGCCCGCTCCAGCGACGGCCACAGGTCCTTGCTGTAGAGCGCCTGCCCGAAGGCGCCCACCAGGTCCTGGCCGGTGAACGGCTGACCGAAGCCCGTCGGCAGCGGGTCCCGGTCGAGGGAGCGCACCAGCTTGACGACGTCCTCCCGCGCGGAGCGGGCGTCCTGCCCGAACGGGCACGCGATGTCCTTCACGCACCAGTCGACGAAGTCGTCCAACGCCACCTGCTGCCCGTGGGCGCCCGCGAGGGCCTGCTCGGTCATCGGCTCGGTCAGCGTGTCCACGCCGTCGAGGGCGATGCGGCCCACCTTGCCGGGGAACTCCGCCGCGTACACCGCGCCGAGCCGGGTGCCGTAGGAGAAGCCGAGGTAGTTGAGCTTCCGGTCGCCGAGCGCCTGCCGCATCACGTCCAGGTCCCGCGCCGCGTCCACGGTGCCGATGTGCCGCAGCACCGGACCCGAGTGCTCGGTGCACGCGGCGGCCGCGGTGCGCAGCTGCCGGAGCACCTTCGCGGGATCGTCGAGGCTCGTGCTCCCCTCGATGGCCGCCAGCGCGCTGTCGCTGCCGTCGCCGCAGCTGACGGGGGAGGAGCGGCCCACCCCGCGCGGGTCGAAGGAGACCACGTCGTAGTTGTCGGTCAGCCCCATGAAGTCCTTGCCGCCCACGGCCAGCTGGGCCACGCCCGGGCCGCCCGGGCCGCCGAAGTTCAGCACCACCGAGCCGATCCGGTGCCCGGTCGCGCGGTAGCGGGCCACCGCGAGGTCCAGGGTGGGCCCGCCGGGCCGGGCGTAGTCGAGGGGGACGGTGACCTTCCCGCACTGCAGGTCCTTGGGCATCCCGTCGCCCTTGCACCTGGTCCAGGACACCTTCTGGTCGTAGAACCGGCCGAGATCGGGCCGGGACGCACCGTCCCCGGCCGCCGCCGGCAGCCCGGCGGTCACCAGGGCGAGAACGGCGGTGCCCAGGAGCGCGCCGCGCCGCAGCGCCGCGCACCGCGTTGACAGCTTGGCCTGCATCCGTGCCTCCAGGGCGCCCGTCGCGGACCGGAACCTGCGCCCAGCGCTCACCCTATGCGGCACCCACGGGCCCCCGCCTCCCGGCGTGCGCCCGGACCTGCGAGGCCTTACCCTGCGCCACCCCTCGTCACCTTGTGTGGCCGTACGACCGGTTTTGCCATCAGTTCGACCGGGGTGCCGCCCGATGGGGTGAAAGACGGATACGCCATAACTCCGACCCGTCGCCCGCGTTCTATCCGGTGCGGGCGAGTGCCCGCGCCATGTCTGGAAGGCAGGGAACCGATGAGACGGGTCACCCGAAACGGCATGATCGCCGTGGCCGCCGCCTCCGGCGCGCTGGTGGCGGCGCCGGCCCACGCCGACTCCGCCGCGGACGGCTCCGCGGCGCAGTCGCCCGGTCTGATCGCCGGCAACACCGTCCAGCTCCCGGTGCACCTCCCCGTGAACCTGTGCGGGAACACGGTGGACGTCGTGGGGCTGCTGAACCCGGCCGCGGGCAACTCCTGCACCGCGTCCGGCGGCGGCGCCGCCGGCGGCACCACGGGCGCACCGGAGACCCGCGGCGAGACGCACGGGTCGCCCGGCGTCGTCTCCGGCAACGGCGTGCAGCTGCCGGTCGAGCTCCCGGTCAACGTCAGCGGCAACGGCGTCAGCGTGGTCGGCGTGCTCAACCCGGTGATGGGCAACCAGGCCGTCAACGGCCACGGCGCCGGCCCGCAGACCCCCGGCGGCTCGCACGCCCCCGAGACGCCGACCCCCCGCCCGTCGGCCCCGCCGAAGGCCCACCCCGGCCCCGACGTACGCTCCGTGCCGCCGCTGCCCCGGCAGCAGACCGGACCGGCACTCGCCAGCACGGGCGCGGACCTCACCCTGCCCGCCACCCTCGGCAGCGGCGCGCTGCTCCTCGCGGGAGCCACCCTGTACCGGCGATCCCGGCCCGTCGCACGGCGCTGATCCCTGCGCCGGGGGCGGGCCGGCGTGGGGCGGGGGATCGGGTTGTGGCCGCCTGCAGTGGCCATCTGCAGTGGCCGTCGCGCGGCGGTTCACCTGAGCGCCGTTCCTCACCTGCGGCGCGCGGCTCGCTGCGGCGGTCGGTTTGGCTGTTGAGCGGCGGCCGCCTGCGGTGGCGTGTGACGGTGCCCGGTTCGGGTGCGGGTCGGCGGTTGGCTGCGCCGTGCAGCCGGTTACGGCGCTCGGTCCCGGGCGGGGCGGGTCCGCCTGCGGCGGCTGTGTGACGGTGCCCGGCTCGGGTGTGGCCGACGGTTGGCTGCGCGGCGCAGCCGGTTACGGCGCTCGGTCCCGGGCGGGGCGGGTCCGCCTGCGGCGGCTGTGTGACGGTGCCCGGTTCGGGTGTGGGTCGGCGGCAGCCTGTCGGGGCGGCCGGGTCGGCTGCAGGCCGGCGGCTGCCCGGCGGTGGCGACTCGCCGCGGCGGCCGGTTCGGCCGTAGGCCGGTGGGCATCTGCGGCAGCAGCCCGTCACGGGTGGCCGGTCCATCGCGGGCCGGCGCCCGCCCGTGGCCGCGGCCGGTCACCGTGGTCGTGCGGCCGCGCCCGGCCCCCCGCGCCCGGCCCCCCGCGGCCGGCACCGCCGCCCGTCAGCCGCGGCGGCGCCCGGCGCCCCTCACCGGCCGCCGACCGACGCCGCCGCCTCAGCCGCCGTGGAGCCGCGCGTGCACCCCCCGTACCTCCTCGACCAGCTCGGGTACCGGTCCCTCCACCGTCACGCCCGGCGCCACCTCGCGCACGGGCAGCGTCCGGACCGGCGGGGCCGGGACCTTCCACTCCGTCAGCCAGCCGGCCAACTGCTCGGACGAGACGACGTAGACGATCCGGCCGAGCCCCACCCAGCCGTGCGCGGCGGCGCACATCGGCCAGTGCTCGCCGGAGGTGTACACCGTCGCGGCGGCCCGCTCTGCGGGCGCCAGCCGGGCGGCCGCCCAGCGGGCCAGGGCGAACTCCGGGTGCCGGGTGCGGTCGCCGCCGGCCACCCGGTTGCGGTCCTCGGCGAGCACCGTGCCGTCCCCGCCGACCAGCACCGACCCGAACGGCTCGTCCCCCGCCTCCAGCGCCTGCGCGGCCGGCTCCACGCACCGGCGCAGATACGGCAGCTCGCTCTCCTTCACCATGGCCCGCGGCCTCCTTCCAGCGTGATCGGCACCGGCCCGCCTACGTTCGGCGGGGAGGCGGTGTCCGGCGCCCGGCGGCCCGCAAATGCGTTGCCGCGCCGGGCGGCACCTGCTGGGGTGGGCCCATGGATCACGCCGAAGTACTCGCCCTGTACGACCGGGAGATGCGCCGCGAGGCCCGTCCCGACGGCCCCGGCACCCGGATCGAGCGCACCGGGACCGTGGTGCGCCAGACCGGGCCCGCCCACGGCTGGAACGGCGTCCTGTGGTCCGGCCTGGACGAGGCCGGCGCGGACGCGGCGATCGCCGAGCAGATCGCCCACTTCACCGGCCTCGGGCGGGAGTTCGAGTGGAAGGTGTACGGCCACGACCGGCCCGCCGACCTCGGAAAGCGCCTCGTGGCGGCGGGGTTCACCGCCGAGCCCTGGGAGGCGCTGATGGTCGCGGAGACCGCCGCCGTCCCCCATGACACCCCCGCGCCCGAGGGCGTCCGCCTCCTGCCGGTGACCGACGCCGCCGGGGTCGGCCTCGTCGTCGAGGTGCACGAGCAGGCGTTCGGCGACGACGGCTCGCGGCTCCGGCAGACCCTGCTCGACCAGCTCGCCGCCGCGCCGGACGCCGTGGTCGCGGTCGTCGCCGTGGCCGACGGCGCCCCGGTCAGCGCCGCCCGCATGGAACTGCCGGCCGGCGCGGCCTTCGCCGGGCTGTGGGGCGGCGGGACGGTACCGGGCTGGCGCGGCCGGGGGATCTACCGCGCCCTCGTCGCCCACCGTGCCCGGATCGCCGCCGAGCGCGGCTACCCCTACCTCCACGTCGACGCCATGGCCGACAGCAGGCCCATCCTCGAACGGCTCGGCTTCGCCCGGCTGACCACCACCACGCCGTACGTCTACGTGCCGTAGCGAGCCCATCGCGGCGTCTGTTCACCACCCGGTCATGCCATGTACCTTTCAACCACCTGTTCCACGCGTGTAGAACAGACGCGCCCGACAAGCGCTCACCGTCCGCTCTACGCGCGCAGATCGGCGCCCGCACCGCCTCTCTCCCCACCGTCACGGAGGTTCGCCGGATGCTCGGATCGAGATCCCCCCACCGCACCACGCCCCACCGCGTCACCGCCACCCTCGCCGCACTCGGCCTGCTCGCCGCCGGAGCGGCCCTCCAGGTCACCGCCACGGCGACCGAGGCCCACGCCGCCACCCCGCACCGCGTCCTGTTCGACAACGCCCACGCGGAGACCGCCGGGAACGCCGACTGGATCATCTCCACCAGCCAGCCCGACCCGCTCGGCCAGGACGCCACGCCGTCCGCCGAGACGGACTGGACGGGCGCGCTCTCCTCCTGGGGCGTCGCCCTGCAGAAGACCGGCGCCTACAGCCTCAAGACGCTGCCGTCGGGGTCGAGCATCACCTACGGCGGCTCCGCGACGACGGACCTGTCGAACTTCGACACGCTCGTCCTGCCCGAGCCCAACGTCCTGTACACCAGCGCCGAGAAGACGGCGATCATGAACTTCGTCAAGAACGGCGGCGGCCTGTTCATGATCTCCGACCACACCGGAGCCGACCGCAACAACGACGGCGAGGACGCGGTCGAGATCCTCAACGACCTGATGAGCAACAACAGCGTCGACTCCACCGACCCGTTCGGCTTCTCCATCGACTCGCTCAGCATCAGCTCCGACCACCCGGCCGCCATCGGCGACAGCGCCGACCCGGTGCTGCACGGTTCCTTCGGCACCGTCACCAAGAGCCTGATCGCCAGCGGTACGACCGCCACCCTCAAGCCCGCCGACAACTCCTCCGTCAAGGGCCTGCTGTATCGCACCGGCTACTCCGGCACCACCGGCGCGTTCTTCGCGACCAGCACCTTCGGCAGCGGCCGCGTCGCCTTCTGGGGCGACAGCTCGCCCGTCGACGACGGCACCGGCCAGTCCGGCAACACCCTCTACGACGGCTGGAACGACACCAGTGCCACCAATGCCGCCCTCGCCCTGAACGCCACCGCCTGGCTGGCCGGCGCGAGCGGCAGCGGCGACGGCGGCGGCTCGACCACCTGCACCGCCGCCCAACTGCTCGGCAACAGCGGCTTCGAGTCCGGCAGCGCGGCCTGGAGCGCCACCAGCGGCGTGATCACCTCCTCCACCGCCGAGCCGGCCCGCACGGGCGCGTACTACGCCTGGCTGGGCGGCACCGGCACCGCGATCACCGACACCCTGTCCCAGACGGTCACCATCCCCTCCGGATGCACGGCGACCCTCAGCTTCTACCTGCACGTGGACACCGCGGAGACCAGCACCAGCACGGCCTACGACACCCTCAAGGTGCAGGTCCTCAACGGCTCCGGCACGGTCCTCGGCACGCTGGCCACGTACTCCAACCTCAACGCGGCCTCCGGCTACACCCGGCGCAGCTTCAGCCTGAGCGGCTACGCGGGCCAGACCGTCACCCTGAAGTTCACCGGCACCGAGGGCTCCAAGCTCCAGACGTCGTTCGTCATCGACGACACGGCCCTGGACATCGCCTGAGCGACCCGGGAGGGCCCCATGCCTTCCCGGGCTGCGTGAAAAGGGCCGGTCCGCACGCGTGGACCGGCCCGTGTCTCCTTTCCCGATGCCGTGGTGTCCCTACGGCCGCGGAGCGCTCCGGGCCGCCGTGACGGCGCACATCGCCCCCAGGAGCACGGCCAGGGCGCCGATGACGATGTTGTTCAGGACGACACCCGTGTCCGGGCTGTCGCCGACGATCCACGGAGCGATGATCATCCACACGCCCAGGGCGCACATGGCCCAGCTCAGGCCGTACATGCGCTCGGGCGCCGCGGTGAACCCGAGAGCCAGCAGGCCGATCGCGATGCCGACGATGAGGTTGTGCGTCACGAGCGCGGGCTGGCTGGTCGTGTAGTGGACCACCCACGGGGAAACGGCGCAGTACAGGCCGAGAAGGAACACCGGCCCGTCCACCAGCGCCACATCACGACCGCCGAGCATGCGGGCGTAGCGTTCCCGCATCTCGGAGACGTCCGGGTGAGTGGTGATGTCACCTCTGCCGTGCGAGACGTTGGCCATGACTCGTCTCCTTCGACTGCAGGCCGACCGCGTCTGGTGCGGTGTGCGGTAAGCGCCGCGCACCCTTATTTTGCGCTTATTTCATCCTTATGTGTAGTGGTCAGAGAGGTGCGCAAACGGTGCAGTCCGCGCCGGGCGTGGCTCTTCACCGTGCCCAGCGGCCAGCCGGTGCGCTCCGCGATCTGGGTCTGGGACAGGTCCTCGTAGAAGGCCAGGTGCAGGACGCGCCGCTGCGGTGCGGGCAGCCTGGCCAGCTCTCGCCGGACGAGCACCCGGTCGAGCGCGGCCTCCGGGCGCCCCGCGGCCGGCTCGGCGAGCGCGAGCTCCGCCCCGGCCGCGGCCAGGAGGTCGCCGCGCCGCGTCCGGGCGGCCAGCGCGTCGGCGATCCTGCGCCGGGTGATCCCGACGATCCACCCCGGCAGCGCGCCCCGCTCGGGCCGGTACGTCGAGCGGCCCCGCCACACGCCGAGGAACACCTGCTGGGTGACGTCCTCGGCCTCGACGGCGTCGCCCAGGGAGCGCCGGGCCAGCGTGTGGACCAGCGGCGACCAGCGGTGATACGCCCCCGCCAGACTCGCCTCGTCACCGGCCAGCAGACCGAGGGCCAGCTCCTCGTCGACGGCGCTCGCATCGCTGACCATGACGACCGCTCCTCACTCGCGGGAAACCAGTACGGCCATCGTCGAAGCGGCCGACGGGCCCGATCAACTCGCATCGTTTGTGCAGCGGTAGAGTCGACGGTATGGATCCCACCGCGGACGGGGCGGAACACCTCCCCGGATCCGACGACACCGCGCTGACCACCGGCGCGGTCGCCCGCCGCCTGGGCGTCTCGCCCACCACTCTGCGGTCCTGGGACCGCCGCTACGGCATCGGCCCGCAGGTCCGCGGCACAGGCCGGCACCGCCGCTGGTCGCCGCGCGACGTGGCGGTCCTGGAGAACATGTGCCGGCTGACGTCGCAGGGCATCCCGCCCGCCGAGGCGGCCCGCGCGGCCAGGGCGGGCGCGGACGGGGCACCCGCGCCGGAGCGTCCCGCCACGTCCGGTTCCCGGGCGGCCGGCGCACTGCCCCTCGGCGACGTCCGCCAGGAGTGCCGGGGCCTGGCCCGCGCGGCCGTACGGCTCGACGCGCCCGCGGTCGAGGACCTGCTCGCCGCGGCGGTCGAGGAACACGGCCTCGTCGTCGCCTGGCAGGAGGTGATGGTCCCCACCCTGCACGCCGTGGGCCGCAAGTGGGCGTCCTCCGGCGACCGTTACGTCGAGGTGGAGCACCTGCTGTCCTGGCACGTGTCCACCGCGCTGCGCCGCTGCACCCGTCCCGCCGTCCCGTACGGCGGCCTCGCTCCCGGGCCCGTGCTGCTGGCCTGCGTGCCCGGCGAACAGCACACCCTGCCGCTGGAGGCGCTGCACGCCGGGCTGTGCCAACTCGGTGTGCCCGTGAGGATGTTCGGCGCCGCCGTGCCCGCCGAGGCACTGACCGCGGCCGTCCGGCGGCTCGGCCCGTCGGCCGTCGTGCTGTGGGCGCAGGCCCGCTCCGGCGCCAGCCCGGCGCTGGCCCGGCACGTCGCCGGTGCCGAGTGGGGGATGAAGGGCGCGCGCCGGCAGCCGCAGGTCGTGCTGGGCGGCCCCGGCTGGGCCGGGCGGTCCGCCCCCGGCATGCTCCGACCGCCGTCGCTCCAGGAGGCGTTGCGGCTCCTCGCGGGGACGGGGGTCAGTCCAGGCCCCGGGCCCGTCTGAAGCGGGCCAGTCCCTCCGCCAGGTCCACGATCGGGTCGGGGTAGCCCGACGCCGACCGCACGCGCTCGGGCAGCTTCCACGGCTCGTGGACCGCGGCGCGGGTGGCGCCGACCGCGTCCGCGGCGTCGGCCAGCTCCGGCACCCACCGCCGTACGTAGGCGCCGTCGGGGTCGTAGCGCCGGGCCTGCGCGAGCGGGCTGAGGACGCGGTGGGGGCGGGTGTCGGTCCCCGTGCCCGCCACCCACTGCCAGTTCAGCTGGTTGTTGGCGAGGTCGCCGTCCACCAGCCAGCGCAGGAAGTGCTCGGCGCCCACCCGCCAGTCGATGTACAGCGTCTTGCTGAGGAAGCTCGCCGCCAGCAGGCGGCCGCGGTTGTGCAGCCAGCCCTCGTGCAGCAGCTGCCGCATCGCCGCGTCCACGATCGGGTGGCCGGTACGGCCCTGTCGCCACGCCTCGGCGTCCGCCGCCGCGGCAGGGCCCGACCGCCACCGGTCGCCGCGGGTGCGGTAGTCGGCGTGCGCCGCCGCCGGGCGAGCGGCGAGGACCTGACGGTGGAAGTCGCGCCAGGCCAGCTGCCGTACGAACGCCTCGGCGCCCGGGCCGCCCGCGCGGCGCGCCCGGTGCACGACCTCGACGGGCGACAGCGTCCCGAAGTGCAGATGCGGCGACAGGCGGGAGGTGGCGTCGCCCGCCAGGTCGTCGTGGCGGTCCGCGTACGCCGCGGCACCCGACCGCAGCCACGCTGCCAGCCGCGCGCGGCCCTCACTCTCCCCGCCCGGCGCGAGCGCGGGCGACAGCCCGGACAGCCCGTCGCGGGACGGCAGCGGCTCGGAAACGACCCCGTCCGGCACCGGTACCGCGCGGGGTGCGGCGAGCGGGCGGCGCAGCGCCTGCCGCGACCAGTGGCGGAAGTACGGCGTGAAGACGGCGAAGTGGTCCGTGGAGGCCGGCGTCACCGCGCCCGGAGGTACCGCCGTGGTCACCGCGTCGTGCACGTGCAGCCGCCGCCCCTCCGCCTCCAGGGCGCGGCGCAGCCGCCGTTCGCGCCGCTGGGCGAAGGCCGAGGCCTCGGCGGCCAGGTGCACCTCGTCGGCGTCGGTCTCGGCGGCCACCCGGCACACCTCCTCGACGGTGTCACCGGACCGCACCACCAGCCGGCCGCCGCGCTCGCGCAGCCCCTCGTCCAGATCGCGCAGGCAGTCGGCGAGGAAGGCCAGCCGGTTGGGCGCGGCGAACCCGGCCCGGTCCACGGCCGCGTCCCGCACGAACAGCGGCACCACCGACCGCCGTCCGTCGAGCGCGGCCCGCAGCGGGGGATGGTCGTACAGCCGCAGGTCGGAGGTGAAGACGACGACCGAGACGTTCATGGCGGGGCTCCGGGGAGTGCGGGTCGGCGGCGGGCGGCGGTGTCGTGTGCCGGGGTGGGTGGCGAGAGGGCGGGGTGTCCGCGCCGGGAGGTCGTTCACCGGGCGCCCGCGTCCGCGTGCTCCCCGCTCACCGGTGTCCGCGCCGCCGCCAGCGCGATGTTGCGGGCCATGCCGCCGAACACGACCGCGTGGAAGGGGGAGACGCTCCACCAGTAGGCGTGCCCCAGCAGGCCGCGCGGGTGGAACAGGGCGCGCTGCCGGTACCGTGTCCGCCCCTCGGCGTCCGTGCCGGCGTACATCTCCAGCCAGGCCAGGCCCGGCAGCCGCATCTCGGCGCGCAGCCGCAGCAGCCGGCCCGGCTCGATCTCCTCGACCCGCCAGAAGTCCAGCGAGTCACCCACCCGCAGCCGGTGCGCGTCACGCCGCCCGCGCCGCAGGCCGACCCCGCCCACCAGCCGGTCCAGCCAGCCGCGGACCGCCCAGGCGAGCGGGAAGGAGTACCAGCCGTTGTCGCCGCCGATCCCCTCGATCACCCGCCACAGCGCCTCCGGCGAGGCGTCGACGGTGCGTTCCCGCCGGTCGGTGTACAGGCTGCCGCCCGCCCAGTCGGGGTCGGTGGGCAGCGGGTCGCTGGGCGCGCCGGGCACCGAGGCGGACGACCAGCGCGTGGCGACCTGTGCCTCTCTCACGCGCTGCAGCGCCAGCCGGACCGCCTCGTCGAAGCCGACCGGATGCCCCGGCGGGTCCGGCACGTACCGGGCGATGTCGTGCTCGCGGCAGACCACCTCGTGCCGGAGCGACTCGGTCAGCGGGCGGGCGATCGACGCCGGCACCGGCGTGACGAGGCCGACCCAGTGGCTGGACAGGCCCGGGGTGAGCACCGGGACGGACAGGATCACCCGGCGCGGGAGGCCGGCGACGGCGGCGTAGCGGACCATCATCTCGCGGTACGTCAGGACGTCCGGGCCGCCGATGTCGAACGCCCGGCTGACGTCGGCCGGCAGCCGGGCACAGCCCACCAGCAGCCGCAGCACGTCCCGGACCGCGACGGGCTGGATGCGCGTGTGCACCCAGCTCGGCGTCACCATCACCGGCAGCCGCTCGGTGAGGTAGCGCAGCATCTCGAACGAGGCCGAGCCCGAGCCGATCACCACCGCCGCCCGCAGCACGGCCGTCGGCACCCCGCTGCCCAGCAGGATGCGGCCGACCTCGGCGCGCGAGCGCAGATGCGGCGACAGCCGCTCCTCGGGCACCCCGGCGGGGGTCAGACCGCCCAGGTAGACGATGCGCCGCACGCCCGCGGCCCGCGCCCGCTCACCGAAGATCCGGGCGGCCCTGCGGTCGGTCTCCTCGAACTCCCCGCCCGTGCCCAGGGCGTGCACCAGGTAGTAGGCGACGTCCACGCCGCGCATCGCGTCGGCCACCGAGTCCGCGTCGGTGACGTCCCCCCGTACCACCTCGGCCCGGCCCGCCCAGGGATGGTCGCGGAGCTTGCCGGGGGAGCGCGCCAGGCAGCGCACCCGGTGCCCGGCGTCCAGCAGCTCCGGCACCAGCCGGCCCCCGATGTACCCGGTCGCCCCGGTCACCAGACAGGTCAGCCCCGCGTCCGGCTCGTCACCGCGCATCCGTCGCACCTTTCGTCCCGGTCGTTCCCTGATGACTTCCCCGCCACAGGGCCCGCCGGATGCGTACGGCACCCGCTCGGCCGCGTCCCGGCCACCGCGTCGGGGCCGCCGCTTCCCGAGGGGGACCGGCAGGACATGGCCCCGCCGAAGCGGGGCACGTGGAAAGGACGGAAGAAGACCCGGCGCCGAGCCGGTGAGCACTGCGGAGGTGACTGCTGTCATGGGTGAGAAGGTGCTGGAGCGATTCCCGGCGGGCGGGCCGCGTGGATCCTGGCCCGCCGAGGAGTGCGCGGCGGCGCTGCGGGCCGAGGGGCGCCCCGCGACCGTGGTGATGGACCTGCGCACCGACGCCTTCCTCGTGGTCGTGCCGGCGGGCGAGGAGAACTGACCCTCGGCCCTGGACGGCGGCGGGCCGGGCCGGGACGAAATTCTCCCGATCCTGTCGAGCGAGGTGTCGATCCGCCGGGGTGCCGTTCGTGTAGGAGCTGAGAGAGCACCTACGACACCCAGGAGGCCGTCATGACGTACTACCTGCTCAGCGTTGTCCAGCCCACCGGCCAGGAGCGGCCCGCCCCGGCCGAGCTGGAGCGGATCATGCGCCAGGTGGAGGAGTTCAACCAGGAGCTGCGCGACGCCGGGGCCTGGGTCTTCGCCGGCGGACTGCACGGCCCGGAGACCGCCACCATGCTGCGGCCGAAGGACGGGGACGTCCTGGTCACCGACGGGCCCTTCGCGGAGGGCAAGGAGTACCTGGCCGGGCTGTGCCTGATCCGGGCCGCCGACCTCGACGAGGCGATGGACTGGGGGCGCAAGGCGGCCCTCGCCACCACCCTGCCCATCGAGGTCCGCCCCTTCGTCGACGAGCACTGAGGACGACGGGCCCGCCCCGATGACCGGTACCGCCGACATCGAGGCCGTCTTCCGCGCGGAGTACGGCCGTGCCGTCGCCGTCCTCGTCCGCTTCCTCGGCGACATCGACCTCGCCGAGGAAGCGGTGCAGGAGGCCTTCACCACGGCCGTGCGGAAGTGGCCGGAGACCGGGGTGCCGCCGAGCCCCGCCGGCTGGATCATCACCACCGCCCGCAACCGCGCCGTCGACCGGCTGCGCCGGGAGGCGACCCGGGACGCCCGGCACGCCGAGGCGGCCCTGCTGCACGCCCCGGACCCGCCCCCCGAGGAGGGCCCCGTGCGCGACGACCGGCTCCGTCTGATCTTCACCTGCTGCCACCCCGCCCTGGCCCCGCAGGCCCGCGTCGCGCTGACCCTGCGCCTCCTCGGCGGCCTCACCACGGCCCAGATCGCCCGCGCCTTCCTGGTGCCCGAGGCCACCATGGCCCAGCGCCTGGTACGGGCCAAGGCGAAGATCCGCAAGGCCCGCATCCCCTACCGGGTACCGCGCGACGCCGACCTGCCGGACCGGCTCCAGGGCGTCCTGGCGGTCGTGTACCTGATCTTCAACGAGGGCTACACCGGGGACCCCGGTCTGTGCGCCGAGGCCGTCCGCCTCGGCCGGCTCCTCGCCGAGCTGATGCCGGACGAGCCCGAGGTGACCGGACTGCTCGCGCTGATGCTGCTCACCGAGTCCCGCCGCCCGGCCCGCACCGACGCCGGGGGCGCGCTCGTGCCGCTGCCCGAACAGGACCGCGGCCGCTGGGACGCCGCACTGATCGCCGAGGGGCAGGACCTCGTCCGCCGCTGCCTGCGCCGCGGCCGACCGGGCCCGTACCAGATCCAGGCCGCGATCAACGCCGTGCACAGCGACGCCCCGACCGCCGACGCCACCGACTGGCGGCAGATCCTGCGGCTGTACGACCAGCTGACCGCGCTCGCGCCCGGTCCCGTGGTCGCCCTGAACCGGGCCGTCGCCGTGGCCGAGGTCGACGGGCCGGCCGCCGCCCTGGAGCTGGTGGACGCCCTCGCCCTCGACGACTACCACGTCTTCCACGCCGTCCGCGCCGACCTGCTGCGCCGCCTCGGCCGCGCCACCGAGGCGGCCCGGGAGTACGACGCGGCGATCCGGCTCACCGAGAGCGCGGCGGAGCGGACGGTGCTGGAGCGCCGGCGCCGGGAGGTGGCGGGGCGGTGAGGGCGGACCCGCCGGCCACGCGTCGCCCGACACCCCCGGAATATTTCTCTCCATGAAATGTTGGTGTATACATCCAGTAGCTTCTGCTCGTCCCGGGCCGCCCGCCCGCGCACCCCCAGTGAGGCACCGTGACCGCCACCAGCCCCGAACAGCCCGCCGACGTCGTCGCCCGGCTCCGCGCCGCCTTCCGCACCGGCCGCACCCAGCCCGTCGCCTGGCGCACCGGCCAACTGCGCGACCTGCGCCGCATGCTCACGGAGAAGGGCGACGAACTGGCCGACGCCCTCCACGCCGACCTCGGCAAGAGCCGCACGGAGGCCTTCCGCACCGAGATCGACTTCACCGTCCGGGAGATCGACCACACCCTCGACCACCTCGACGACTGGCTGCGCCCGGAGCCCGCCCCGGTCCCCGCCCACCTCGGCACCGACGCCACCGCCTGGACCCGGTACGACCCGCTCGGCGTCGTCCTCGTCATCGCGCCCTGGAACTACCCCGCCCAGCTGCTGCTCGCCCCCCTGGTCGGCGCCCTCGCCGCCGGCAACGCGGTCGTCGCCAAGCCCAGCGAGCTGGCCCCCGCCACCTCCGCGGCCCTCGCCCGGCTGATCCCGGCCTACCTGGACACCGAGGCCGTCGCCGTCGTCGAGGGCGGCATCCCCGAGACCACCGCGCTGCTCGCCGAGCGCTTCGACCACATCTTCTACACCGGCAACGGCACCGTCGGCCGTGTCGTCATGCGCGCCGCCGCCGAGCACCTCACCCCGGTCACCCTCGAACTCGGCGGCAAGTCACCCGCGTTCGTCGACGGGACCGCCGACCTCGACGTGGTCGCCGACCGGCTGGTCCGCGGCAAGTTCCTCAACGCCGGCCAGACCTGCGTGGCCCCCGACTACGTCCTGACCGACCCGGCG
Source organism: Streptomyces griseosporeus (assembly GCF_014656055.1). GTDB lineage: Bacteria > Actinomycetota > Actinomycetes > Streptomycetales > Streptomycetaceae > Streptomyces > Streptomyces griseosporeus. Next base: position 623,323 of record NZ_BNBR01000002.1, on the reverse strand, counting down.
ACCGCCGCCGCCCTGGAGCCCCGGCTCGCCGACGCCGTGAAGAACGTGTACGGCACCGACCCGCAGACCTCCGGCGCGTACGGCCGTATCGTCAACGAGCGCCACTTCGACCGCCTCACCGCCCTGCTCGGCTCCGGCCGGGTCGTCGTCGGCGGCACCGGCGACCGCGCCGACAAGTACCTCGCCCCGACCGTCCTCGCCGACGTCGACCCCGCCTCGCCCGTGATGCGGGAGGAGATCTTCGGCCCGATCCTGCCGATCGTCACCGTCGCCGGTCTCGACGAGGCGATCGACTTCATCAACGACCGCGACAAGCCCCTCGCCCTGTACGTCTTCTCCGAGTCCGCCGAGGCCCGCGCCCGCATCGCCGCCGAGACCTCCTCCGGCGGCCTCGGCTACGGCCTGCCGCTCGCCCATCTCACCGTCTCCGACCTGCCGTTCGGCGGGGTGGGGGAGAGCGGCATGGGCAACTACCACGGCCGCTACTCTCTGGAGACGTTCAGCCACCGCAAGGCCGTCCTGGACAAGCCGCTCGGCTGATCCTGCGCTCCGCGGCCCGCGGCCGACCGCCGGGCAGGGCACGGCCGTCGGCCTCCGGTGAAGCGGACGGCCCGGACCCCGGCATCGTGCCGGGGTCCGGGCCGTCACGGCCGGCGTGGGGTCAGGAGGCCTTCACCGTGGCCAGACCCCGGTAGAAGGCGTGATCCGACACCATCTGGTACTTGCCCTCGGCGTCCAGGAGGATCTTGCCGCCGGCGTCCCTGAGGTACAGCGGGACGGGCTTACCGCTCAGCGAGGCGGGGTCGCTGGTCTCCGAGTAGAAGATGTAGTCGTACTTGGTGTTGTGCGTGATGGTCGGCGATTCGTCGACGATGGTCGACTCGCCGCTCCGGCAGCTCGTGTCGGTGCCCACGACGCAGTCCGGCGCCGGCAGGGTCCAGTAGGCCGTGTCGTCGTGGTCGGCCTCGTAGAACACGCCCCAGCCCCCGCCCGGGGCGGCGTCGGGACGGTAGAAAGCGTTCATGGCGGGGGTCAGGTTGGGAAACGCGTACGAGTTGAAGTCCCCGCCCACCACGACGATCTTGCCCTGGGCGATGTCCCCGTCGAGGTCCGAGGCGAGCCGGGCCGCCTGGGCCGTGCGGGCCCGCTGGTTGATCAGGCGGTCGTCCTGGAACGCCCGCAGGTGCGTGCTGCATCCCTTGACCACCCGGTTGGGCAGGTCGGCGAGGGCGACGTCGTAGCAGAGGGCGGTGAAGTCCCGCGGCGGCATGAACCTGGTCGCCCCGGTGTTCGCGTCCTTGGCGATCTGGTACCGCTCTCCGCCGAGGTCGATCTCGTCCCTGTTGCTCAGCACGCCTCGGGCGCCGAGGACCTGGCCGACCCAGCAGCGCTGGTCGTTGTTGTTCGGGTCGCTGTCTTCGTTCACCGTGCAGTCGACGCCGGTGCCGGCGCACTTGGCGTAGTTCGTCATCATCGGGGTGTACTCGAACTGGTACGTACCCGAAGTGAACGCGTGGCCCTTGAACCACTGGTACTGCGACCAGCACACCTCCTGCAGCATGACCAGGTGCGGCGCGTACCGGTCGATCTCGGCGGTGATGTACGGCAGCTTGTCCGTCTGGCCGTTGTTGCAGCTGCCGCCGCAGATGTTGTGGCTGACCGTCTTCAGGTCGACGGTGGTCGCGCTGGTGGCCCCCGCAGTGGAGCGATCGACCCGCTCCGTCTCCGACACGGCCCCCCGGTCGGCCGTGCCGCTCCTCAACAGGCCGATTCCGCCCTGGGCCAGACCGGCCATCAGGACGACGGCGAAGGCCACGGCGAAGGCCGTCACCATCCCTCTCGTCTTCGTCATTTCCCCTCCCTGGGATCAACAAACGGGTGATCGTAGCGGCTCGGGGGCGGCGGCCGAGTCCGGGGTGCCGCGGGCCCGGCCGGTTGCCGCGTCGCCGGGAAACCGGTGATCAGCCGGCCGACCCGGTCACCGGATAGTGGTCCGAGAGGTTCGTGTACGTGTAGGCGGTGCCCCAGCTCGACACCGTCCAGGGCGCCGACTGCTCCTTCACGACCTCGTTCCTCCACACGGCGGGACGGGCGTGCCCCGCCCGGTGCAGGACGTGGTCCAGGTCCTCGCGCGGGTCGGCCGGGTAGCGGTCGCGGGCGATCGAGTTCTCCTGTGTGTCGAAGGAGTACGGGTGCCCGGTGCGCGCGTCCGCGCCGGCCAGACCGGCGTCCGCGAGCATCGAGCCGTACTCGGCGCTCCGCGAGTCGACGTTCATGTCCCCGGCGACCAGCACCTCCTCGCCCGCCGGGATGTTCTTGCCGTCCAGGAACGCGTCGATCGTCCGGAACTGCCGGCTGCGCGTCGCCGCCGCCTCGCCCGGATCGCAGCCGGGGTCGGTCGACTGGGCATGGGTGCCGACCACGTGCACCCGGGCGCCGTTCACGTTCAGCACCACATAGGCGAAGCCCTTGTTGGACCACCAGTCGGCGCCGCACGCGTCCTTGTACACGTACTGTTCCTTGCGCAGGATCGGCCACTTGCTCAGCACGGTGACGCCGCCGTCCTCGGGCGTGGTCGCCGAGTACGCCCCGCCCGTGGCGTCCCAGCCGTCCTTGCCGCGGCCCACCACCGGAGTCTGGTACGGGTATTCGGCCGCGGCGGCGCTCTTCAGCGCGTCCGAGGAGGAGTTGTCGAACGCCTCCTGGAGCACGACGACGTCGTTGCCGTGGAAGAAGGACGCCTTCGCGATCTCCGCGGCGCGGTGGTCCTGCCCCCAGTTCGGGTACAGGTTCCTGCTCATCAGAAACGTGTTGTACGTCAGCACCCGTACGGCAGGCGCCTGTTCGGCGGCCGTGGCGGGCGCCGCGCCGGCCAGGGGTGCGGCGGCGAGGGCGAGGGCGAGCACGACGGCGCCCCGGGTGCGGCGCTGTGCGGCGAGCGTCACTGGATCTCCCTGTGGATGAAGGGGGTTGAGTGGCGCGGACATCGAACCACAGGGGGTTGCCCCGGGTGTTGCCGTGCGGGAAACGGGCCCTGCCGCGAAGGCGGCGGGCCGTGCCGGATGTCGGCCGATTCCCCTGCTGAGGGGGCGGGCGGTGGCTTAGGGTGAGGGCCACGTGATCGGGCACAGGGGGTACGGGGGGTCAGGTGGGCGGTCCGGGCGCTGCTCAACTCGTGTTCGTGCACGGCATCGGAGGCATCCGTGACGCGGAGCGGGAACGCCGCGCGTGGCTGGAGGCGCTGGCCGCGGGAGCCCGCGCCGCCGGGCACGCGGACGTGGTCTCGGGACTGACCCAGGGCTGGCTGGCGGACGTCCGGTTCGCCGACTACAGCGACCTGTTCACCGACCCCACGGCCCAAGGGGACCAGCCGACGGACCCCGACGGCCGGCAGGACGCCGCTTTCCTGGAGGAGTTCGTCGAGGCGCTCGTCGACGAACTGGCCCGGCAGGCCGAGGAGCGGGGCGACCGGCGGGCGTGGGCCGTGACCGAGGACGCCCGGGCGCAGCTTCCCCGGGGCGACGGCCAGACCCAGGGCGTGGCGGCTCCGGTGCGGGTCCTGGGCAGAGTGCTGACGACCCTGCTGCAACTGCCGGGGCTGCGCGGGAGCGCGCAGTGGGCGAGCGGTCTGCCGCTGCTGGGGCAGCTGTCCCAGGTCGGGCGCTACCTCGCCAGGCGCGAGGCGGACGGGTCCGGGCGCACGCTGGACGAGCGGATCCGGGAGCGGGTGCTGCGCGGGACGGACCCCGCCCGGCCGCTGATCGTGGTGAGCCACTCCCTCGGCACCGTCGTGGCGTTCGAGGCGCTGAGCGGCCACCATGGCCCCGTCCCGCTGCTGATGACCCTCGGCTCACCGCTGGCCACCGGCGCGGCCGTACTGCAACGGCTGGTGCCGCGGCCGCCCCGCACCCCCGACCGGGTGGAGCGGTGGCTGAACTTCTGGGACCGCGACGACATCGTGGTGGGCAGACCGCGCATCCGGAACTGGATGCTGCCCAACGCCTCGGGCGTCCTGCCCGTGACCGCCCGGGTCGACTCCGACGGTGTGTGGGTGCACACGGCCACGAAGTACCTGCGGCAGCCGGCCGTCGCCGGCCCCCTCGTCGAGGCGCTGAAGAAGTGACCTGGGAGCAACGCCGGCACGTCCTGGTGGTGGGCGCGCAGAGCAGGGCGATGGGCGAGCTGGCCCGGCTGGAGGAGGCCGCCCACGGTCTGCACGCCGTGCTCACCGACCCCGCCCTCGGAGCGTGCGCGGTCCGGACCGGCGATCACCCGTCCCTGCTGGTGGGCGCCGAGCTGACACCCGAGGACGTCCGTACCGCCCTGCGCGAGGCGGTGTGCCGCGCCCGGGACGACAACGCGGTACTCGTGGTGGCGCTGCTGGGGCACGGCTTCACCGCACCCCAGCAGACCGACCTGTACTACATGGTCGCCGAGTCCGAGACCGGCAGCATCGGATCCGCTGTTCCGGTGGGCCAGTTGCTCACCACAGCCGTCGACGAGCCGGGGGTCGAGGGCGTCATCGCCCTGGTGGACACCTGCCACGCGGCCGGCGCCGTGCCGGACGCGCGCGGCATCGCCGGCGGGATGCGCGCCGGCCGTGCGCGGCTGTCCGTCCTCACCGCGGCCGCGGCGGACCAGGCCGCCCGCGACATGCGCCTGACGTTCGCCCTCGTCGACGTGTTGCGCGACGGACTGACCGGCGCCGGTCCGCTCGTGTACCCGGACGCCCGGCTCACCGAGGAGTTACGCGGCCGCGTCGTCGGACAGGTCGTCGGCAGGTTCGAGTACGACAGCGACCCCTACGCCGCCGACGGGCTGTGGCTCGCCCGCAACGCGCTGCCCGCGCCGGGCGCCGGGGGAGGCGCCGTGGGAGCGGCGGGACGGGCGGACCTGGAGGAAGCCGTGACCCTGTGGCGGGCCGGCACCCGCCTCCCGGCCCGACTGACGCGTTCCGCGCTCGACGAACTCCACACCTTCGCCCGGCTCGCGGACGTGACGGAGGGCGCCGACCCGCTCTGGCGGGACCGGGTCACCGACGTGCTGGCGACACTCCTCGGATGCTGCGACCTCGTCGCCCTCCTCAACACCGTGTTCGCCGAGGTACTGAACAGCGGACTCCTCCGCACGGCGCGTCAGTTGGCCGGTCTGCCCCCGTCCGCCGAGGGCCCCGACCTGCTGCGCGACCTCGTCGAGTACGCGGCTCTCCGCGCGACGAAGGTCGACGAGTCCCCGTGGAAGGCGCCCGCGCGCCTCGTGGCGGCGCTCGCCCTGCTGGCCCCGCGCGACGAGGTGGACGCCCGGCTGCGGGAATGGGCCCGGCGGCACGGCGTGGTGACGGAATTCAACGACGCCCTGACCGAGTTGGCCCGCAGGCGCGAGCAGGGCGAACTGCGCCTGGTCGTCAGCCTCGCCGGCGCGCTGACCGACTGGCCGGACGAGGTGGACGCCTGGCTGGTCGGCAGCGGCGAGCCCCTCCCCGTGCACGAGCGGTTCCGCTGCGAGTCCGCCGACCAGCGAGGGGTGGGCCTGGCCATCGGGACCGCCCTGAACTGGGCGCGCCGGCGGCTGCCCGCCCCGGAACAGCTGGTCAACGTGGACGTCGCCGCCCCCGCCCACCTGCTCGCCTCCTGGCAGCCCGAGGAGGACCGGGTCGGCCGGCGCAGGCTGGGCGTCAACCACACCGTGGTCGTGCGCTGGAGCGGCCGTATGGACCCGATGGAGGAGAACGCCGAGATGAACGACGCGGCCCGCAAGGCGCTGCGGGACATGGCCGCGTGCGCGAGCGTGCCGGTGGAGTGGATCGGGGCGTCCGTCCTGCGGGACCGGCCGCGTTTCGAGCAGGACCTGGAGACGGGCCGGTACGACACCGCCGTCGGGCTCGACCACCACCCCGACGCCCTGCAGGACGTCCTCGAGCAACTGCTGCCGTACGCGCCGATCATCCTGTGGCCGCGCCCCGACGCCCGCTTCGACGACGTACGGCTGCGGGCCCAGGTGGAGCACCACTGGAGGAGCCTGCCCGCCGGATTCGCCGAGGCCTACCGCACGCGGTGGGCCGCGGACCACACGTGCCGATCCTGTCTCGGCGATCTGCGCGCGGTCTGGCACGACGAGGTCTGGCTGGAGTTCTGCCGCCCGTTCGAGCAGCGCGTCGTGGCCGGCCCGGAGGAGGAACAGTGACCTGGAAGCCCTACTACCGCGGTGACGGCGAGGAGCACAGCACCACGCTGTCCCCGCCGCCGCCCTGGCGTACGTTCCCGCGCACGCCGCAGCACCGGCAGTACCAGCCGCCGCCCGGTCTCGCCGACGCGGTGAACGCGGCCCTGCACCTGCGGCGCCCCCTCCTCGTCACCGGACCCGCCGGGTCCGGCAAGTCCACCGTCATCGAGCAGGTGGCCCACGAACTCCGGCTCGGGCCCGTGCTGCGCTGGCACATCACCTCCCGCAGCTCGCTGACCGACGCCCTCTACCGGTACGACGCACTGGGCCGCATCCACGCACAGAGCCTGCGCACGAGCACCCCCCACCGATCGCAGGGACGGCCCGGCCGGGGCCACGCCCGTGGCCGCGACCGCGACGACATCGGGCCCTTCCTGCAGCTCGGCCCGCTCGGCACCGCCCTGCTGCCCGCCGAGCGGCCCCGCGCCCTGCTGGTCGACGAGATCGACAAGAGCGACCTCGACCTGCCCAGCGACCTCCTGGAAGTGCTGGAACGAGGCGCCTTCGAGATCCCCGAACTCGTGCGCTACCGCAAGCCGCGGGTCATGGTCCGCCAGTGGGACAGCGACACGAAGCACCTCGTCCAGCGGGGGCGGGTCGAATGCACCCAGTTCCCGTTCATCCTGCTCACCAGCAACGGCGAACGCGACTTCTCCCCGGCGTTCCTGCGGCGCTGCATCCGCTTCGCCATGCCCGCCCTCACCGGGGACTTCCTCACCGGCATCGTCCAGGCCCACTTCGAGGGGATCCCCGAGGGCGCACGGCAGCTCGTGGACGAGTTCGCCGAACGGGTCGAGGCGGGCGAGCACCTCGCCGTCGACCAGCTGCTCAACGCCGTGGCCCTGCTCACCGGCGACCAGGCGCCGCAGGGCCGGCAGTACGAGGAACTGCGCGAGCTGCTCCTGCGTGAGCTGTCCCGTGTCTGACGCGCTCAGCCGGCTCCTCCGGGCCCTCGGCAACGCCGCGCTGCCTCCCGGCACGGACGCGCGCGGCCTCGCCGACGCCCTGTGGCTCGCCGCCTCGGGCACCACGGACCGCGGCCCGGCCCCGCCGCGGTCCGCACCCGCCACCGAGGCCGCCGGCCACCCCGACCCACCACGGCCGCCCGAGCAGGTCCCACCCCCGCCCCCCGAGGACGCCGGCGCCACCGGCACGAGGAACGCGGAACTCTCCGTCCGGCGGCCCGGGACGGGCAGCACGGTACGCGGCACGCCGCTGTCGCTGGGCCGCGCGGGCCCCCTGCCGGACGCGCTCGCCGTCGGCCGGGCCGTCCAGCCCTTCCGCCGGCCCTGGCGCCGCGGCGCACGCGGCCTGCTGGACATCGACGCCACCGTCGAGCACTACGCGCGCGGCGGACCCCTCGTCCCGCTGTTCCGGCCCGCTCCGGAAGCCTGGTTCGAAGCGGTCGTCGTCGTGGACTCGGCACTGTCCATGAGCGTGTGGGACGAGACCACCCGGGCCGTCACCCGGCTCCTCGCCACCATGGGCGGCTTCCGGGCCGTCCACACCTGGCGCCTGGAGTGGCACGGCGACGAGCCGACGGTGCGCGACCACCTCGGCAGCGAGGTCCCCCGCGACCGCGTCCCGCACCACGGCAGCGGCACCGGCGGCAGACGCCTTGTCCTGCTGGTCTCCGACTGCGCGGCGGCGGGCTGGTACAGCCCCGTCCCCTGGCTCATGCTCCGCGACTGGGGCGCCCTGCTCCCCGTGGCCCTGCTCGATCCCCTTCCGCCGCGTCTGTGGCGCCGCTCCGCCCTGAACCTGCCGGCCGTACGCGTCACCGCGGACCGGGCGGGCGAGCCCAACAGCGCCCTCCGCTTCCGCCTGCCGCCCCGGCTGCGTGCCCACGACCAGACAGACCCGCAGGGAACCTGGTCCGCGCTGCCCGTCGTCTCCTGCGCCCCGCACTCGCTGGGCGCCTGGGCGAGCACGCTCATGCGCACCGACCCCCGGGGCTGCGACGCGGTGCTCATCCCCGCGACCGGCCGCCCGCCTACGGCGCACAACGGGCCCGCCCCCGCGCGGCAGACCGACCCGGAGCGGCTCGCCGACGCCTTCACCCTCACCGCCCCGGCCCCGGCGGTACGCCTGGCCGTCCTCTGCTCCGGCCTTCCCGACCTGCCGCTCTCCCTGCTGCACATCCTGCGCGAGGAGGCCGTGCCCGAGGCCCGGTACGCCGACCTCGCCGAACTGCTCACCAGCGGGCTGTTCACCGTACGGCGGGACACCGAGGGGGAGCCGCTGCTGGTGCTCGCCGGCCCCGCCCGTGCCCGGCTGCGGACCCACCTCACCACCCACGACGTCTGGCGCGTGCGGGCCGCCTTCAGCCGCCATGCCGCCGCCCACCCGTACGCCCCGGGCGGCGTCGCGGCCGTACGCCACGACCCGCTGGCGGCCCAGCTGGTCCCGGCACAGAGCGAGCCGTTCGCGGAGACCGCCACCACGGTGCGGGAGGAACGGGGCGCGCGGGCGGCGGAGGGCGTCGGCACGACACGACCGGTCGACCTCTCCGAGGCGGAAGCGGTCTACGAGGCCGTACACGCGCAGCTGCGGCCGTTGTACGTGCCGCCCGTCTCGGAGCGGGCGCTGACCGACACCCGGGTCCTGCTAGGGCAACTGATTTGCTACGTCTACGACCGGCTCCCGGCCCCGCTGGGCGGCTGGCCGCACCGCCACACGCTCTTCGACGGCCTACGTGCGCGGCCCGGCGGTCTCACCCCTGACGCTGTGATCGCGGACCTCGCGTCCTGGATGTCGTCCGAGGCCGGCATCGACCTCGAAGGGCCGCCGGATTCCTTCGACCCGCCTGTACACGAGGTCGTGTGGCGTACGTCCGATACATCGCTCCGGGTCACGGTACGCAAGGAGACCGATGTCCCGTGGCAGCGCGTCCTGGAGGCGGCGCGCACGACGACACCGCGCACGCCGATCGTCCTGTCTCCCGTCGACTTCCTGCTGGTCGTCGACGACTCGGACAAGCCCGGGGGGCTCCAGCCGCTGGACTCGTGCGTGGCCGTGGTCGAGCGCAAGCTCCCTCTGCCGGGGGCCGTCGTCGTGTTCCGGCTGCAGACGCGCCTGGGCAGCGTGCGGGAGCAGGACCGCGGCGCGTTCGTCGAGGCTCTGCGGGACCTGTACCGGAGGGCCGGTACCCCGCCGTACTCGGCGCTGGTGAGAGCGGCCGCAGAGGCGTCCCCACACGTCCGCCTCAGCAGAAGCACACTGTCCGACTGGTTGCTGGGGCGGACCCTCCCGGCCGACGGGGGCAGCTTCGCGTGGCTGGTGGAACGCCTCGCCTTGCTGGCGGAGCCGGAGTCTGATCCCGGGCCTACGGTGGCCGCCCTGACCCAGCTGCGGGAGCGCGCCCTTCGGGAGCGCCGGGCGGCACCGCCCACCCCGCCCGTGCGGCTCGGGCAGCCGGTGACCCGCCTCGAAGACCCGGCGTCGCCGCCCTACGTCGAGCGGAGCCACGACCCGTTGCTGCGCACCGTGGTACGGGACTGTGCGGACGGAGTGTCGCGGCTGGTGCTGCTCGTCGGTCCGCCCGGCTCGGGCAAGACCCGGTCGGCCCGCGAAGCGATCCGCGTCCTTCCGCACGACTGGTTCCTGTGGACACCCGGCTCCCGCGCCGAACTGGACGCGGCCCTCGGCACCCCGGCCCGGATCGGTGCCCGCACGGTGATCTGGCTGGGCGACGCCGAGCGTCATCTCCTCGACGACACCCCCGACCCGCGTGGCGAGCGGGTCGCGGCCGCGCTGCGCAGGCGCCTGCGGGATCCGGCCGACGGGCCCGTGCTGGTGCTGGGCACCCTGCGGACGGAGTCCTGGAACACCCTGACCTCCGCCGCGCCGCCTCGTTCGCCCGACCGGCATCCGCGAGCGCGTGACCTGTGCCAGATGGCGGTTGCCGTTCCCGTGTCACCTCAGGGGGACGCGGCGTCGCTGTCCTATCTCACCGAGGGTGCCGGGGCGATCGAGCGGTACACCTCCGCTGCCCCGCCGGTGCGCCGGTACGTGGACGCCGCCATCGACGCCGTGCGCTGCGGGCACGGTCCGGTGATCCCGGGGGAGTTGCTCGTCGATGCGGTCAGGGGGTATCCGCGCACCTCCGACGAGGAGTCCGGGGGTAGGGGCGGGGTCACCCTCCAGACGCTGAGCGTGGCGGGTCTCCTCGAGGTGGGAGGCGTCGACGACCGGGTATCGGAGGGTTACTTCCGCCTCGCCGAACACATCGAGCAGTACGGACGCGAGATCCGCCGTGACATGGTCCCGCCCGCTTCCCTGTGGGACGCGCTGGCCCGCCATGCCACGGCCGCGGACCTCGAAGCCATCGTCCGTGCGGCGGAGAGGCAGGGCGAATCCCGGTGGGCGGAGCGTTTCCGGGGACTGGTCCGCGAGCGTGGGCAGGCGTCCGCGGTGCTGGGTGTCGATGACCGCCGCCTGTATGAGCTGCTCACGAGAAATGACCTTGACGCGGCCGGGACCAGGGGCGCCATCAATGCGGCCATGGCCTGGCTGAGAGAGCACGGATCCTCCGAGCACGCGGGCCCCGTCCTCCGCGCCCTGCTGGCGCACCCGGACCTCTCCCACCGGCAAACGTCGCAGGTGTGCGGGGTGGCGCTGCAATGGCTGGAGGCGCACGAGGAGGCGCGGGGCACAGAGTTCGTCCTTTGCGAGCTGCTGGAGTGCCCCCACTTGACGGCGGCCGAGTCGAACCGGCTGCTGGCGTACCTGCTGAGGTGGCTCACGGCCCATGGGCGCACCGTGTCGACGTGGAGCGTACTCAGAGCCGCCCTCAGACGACACGACTTGTCGCCCCGGCAGGTCCGCGTCCTGACGGACCGGACACTCGACTGGCTGGGCTCTCAAGGCCGGACCGCCGACATCCATCTCGTGTTCGGCAGTGCGCTGCGCCGCGCCGACCTGCCGCCGGATGACCTGCGCCGGTTCGTGACGTATGCCCTCGACCGGCTGAGGTCGGACGAGTTCGAAGAAGCCGCGTACACGCTCGTGCCCCTCCTGCGGCGCGACGACCTCGCAAGGGGCGAGGCGCGCGAGGTCACGGAGATGGCTCTGACATGGCTGGACCGCCACGGGCGGGGGTCTCACGCCCAGTTCGTCCTGGGCGAGTTGCTCTCCCGCAGGGACCTGACTCGGGAGGATGTACGAAGGGCCTGCGTACGCGCATTCCTGTGGCTGGACGAACAGGGTACGGAGCCGTTCGCGGAACGCGTGCTGCACCCCCTGCTCCGGCGTACCGACCTGGAGCGGGAGGCGACGGAGAGGGCCGTGGAGGCCGGAAGACGATGGTGCGACGCCCGCTCCGCCGACGACGAGCCGGACAGCGGCATCGGCGACCTCGTCCGGATCCGCGCCGCCGCCCTGGACACCGAGCGCGATCAACTCGTCCTGGCCGTGGACATCGCGGGATTCGCCCACAGGTCCGACATCGATCAGGCGGTCGCCCGCGACATCATGGACACAGTGATGTTGCAGGCCAGCCCCTACGACGGCAGCCTGACGTTCTACGACGGCATCGACAGGAGCGACGGGCGGATCATGGCCTTCGCGGCGGGAGCGGAGGTCGCCACGACGGCCCGCGAGTTGCTGGCCCGCCTGGAACGGGCCGTGCGTGGCCTCCGCGAGGACGGGTCGATCAGACTGCGTCTCGCGTTGCACATCGCCAAGGTGCCGCCGGGCCCGGAGGCGGGGCAGGGGCAGGAGATGCTCACGCTGTCCAGACTGCTGGACTCCGCCCCGCTGCGGGCCGCGCTCGAAGCCGCCAGTGGTGCCCCGGCCGCCCTGGCGGTCTCCGACATTCTGTTCCGCACCGCCTTCTCCGCCGACGAGTCGCTGGCCGGGCGGTTCCGGCCGGTGAACGTGCCGACCAGGAACGGCGTCGAGAAGGCCTGGATCTCGGCCTTCGGGTACGAGCGGCCTCCCGGCCTCGAAGCCTGGTCACACCCTCCCGACCACCTGTGATCCAGACCTCGTGCCAGGACTGGCACCCGCGGGGTTTTACGTATAACCTCGTCCGTCAACCGGCCCCGCCTCGGCCCCGCCGCGGTCCGCGCCGGTCCGCCCCGCAGTCCCGAAAGGTTCCGATGAAGCGCATCGCCCTGGTCACCCTCGTCGTCGACGACTACGACGAGGCGATCCGCTTCTACACGGACGCCCTCGGTTTCCGCCTCGCCGAGGACGCGCCGCGGCCCGACGGCTCCCGCTGGGTCGTCGTGGAGCCCGGCGAACCCGGCAGCGGCCCCGGACTGCTGCTGGCCCGCGCCCGCGGTGAGGCGCAGGCCGCCCGGGTCGGCGACCAGACCGGCGGGCGCGTCGGGTTCTTCCTGCACACCGACGACTTCGCCCGCGACCACGCCCGCATGACCGCCGCCGGCGTGACCTTCCTGGAGGAGCCGCGGCACGAGCCGTACGGCACGGTCGCCGTCTTCCAGGACCTCTACGGCAACCGCTGGGACCTGCTGCAGCCCGCCGGCTGAGCCTCCAGCCGCTCGTTCCCTCGTACCGCCCCGCTCGAAGAAAGACCGCACCATGAACGCTACGCGCGTAGACGCCGATGTCCTCCGCCGCCTCCCCAAGGCCGTCCTGCACGACCACCTCGACGGCGGCCTGCGCCCCGCGACCCTGGTCGAGCTCGCCGCCGAGGTCGGCCACACCCTGCCGACCACCGACCCCGACGAGCTGGCCGCCTGGTTCTACGAGGCCGCCAACTCCGGCGACCTGGTCCGCTACATCGCCACCTTCGAGCACACCCTCGCCGTGATGCAGACCCGCGAGGGCCTGCTGCGCACCGCCGAGGAGTACGTCCTCGACCTCGCCGCCGACGGCGTCGTCTACGCCGAGGTGCGCTACGCCCCCGAGCTGAACACCCGGGGCGACCTGACCATGAGCGAGGTCGTCGAGACGGTCCAGGAGGGCCTGGCCGTCGGCATGGCGAAGGCCGCCGCCGCGGGCACTCCCGTCCACGTGGGCACCCTGCTGTGCGGCATGCGCATGTTCGACCGGGTCCGCGAGGCCGCCGACCTGGCCGTCGCCTTCCGGGACGCCGGTGTCGTCGGCTTCGACATAGCGGGCGCCGAGGACGGCTTCCCGCCCGCCGACCACCTCGCCGCCTTCGAGCACCTGCGCCGCGAGAGCGTGCCGTTCACCATCCACGCCGGCGAGGCGCACGGGCTGCCCAGCATCCACCAGGCGCTCCAGGTGTGCGGCGCCCAGCGCATCGGCCACGGTGTGCGGATCACCGAGGACATCGTCGACGGCAAGCTGGGCCGTCTCGCGTCCTGGATCCGCGACCGCCGGATCGCCCTGGAGATGTGCCCCACCTCCAACCTCCAGACCGGCTGCGCCACCTCCATCGCCGAGCACCCGATCACCGCGCTGAAGGACCTCGGCTTCCGCGTCACCCTGAACACCGACAACCGCCTGGTGTCCGGTACGACGATGACGCGCGAGATGTCCCTGCTGGTCGAGCAGGCGGGCTGGACGGTCGAGGACCTGCGCACGGTCACGGTGAACACCCTCAAGAGCGCGTTCCTCCCGTTCGACGAGCGCAAGGCCCTCATCGAGGACGTCGTCCTGCCGGGTTACGCCACCGCGCTCTGAAGCAGCCCGCGCACATAGGCGGCCTGTCCGACGTGCTGGAGATCGTCGGACAGGACGCTGACCAGCCGGACGCCGAGCGTGACCGGCGGATCCCAGCGCTCGTCCACGACGCGTTCGAGGTCCGCCGCGCTCACCCCGCGCAGCGCCCGCAGCGTCTGCTCGTGGACGGCGTCGTAGTACCCCGTGAGCAGGTCGCGCGAGTCGACGCGCACCTTGCCGACCTTCGCCGCGCTGTGCCCGTAGCCGGTGTCATGGCGCGGCAGGCCGAGGCCGAAGCGTTTCTCCCAGTCCTGGGTGAGCCACACCTGGTCCAGGTCGAAGGCGTCGGCGATGTGGTCGTCCTGGACCCGGGTGAGGTGCCAGATCAACCAGGCGATCGAGTTGGTCTCGGCGGTCGGGCGGGCGTTGAGGTCGTCCGGGCCGAGCCCCTCCACCGCCGCGTGGACTTCTTCCCGGATGCGGCCGTAGCCGTCGATGAGGATGTCCTTCGCATGCATACCGTCCACCATCCCGCATGACGGCCGCCGATGCGTGCGGAACGCCGCCCGCGTGGCCGGGATGCGCCGGGCGGGCCGGAACCCCTGCCGCTCACGGTGCCGGCAGCCTGCCGGTCACGGTGTTGGAACCCCGCCGCTCACAATGCCGGCACTCTGCCGCTCACGGTGTTGGAACCCCGCCGCTCACAGTGCCGGCACTCTGCCGCTCATGGTGCCGGAACCCCCGCCGCACACGGTGCCGGCAGCCTGCCGCCCAGTGCGCGGGACCCGGTGGCGTCGCCCTTCACGAGCCCTCGGCGGAACCCGTGAGCAGCCCCATCAGCGCCCGTGCCGCCGGACTGGCCGCCTGGGCGGGCGGCAGCAGGGCGACCGTCTCGTAGGTGACCTCCTCGACGCCCTTGAGCGGCAGCGCGCTGAGCGAGGGGCGCTTCTGCCGGAAGTGGCGCGGTACCACGGCGACGCCCAGGTTCTGGTCGACCAGGTCGAGCAGGCTGTGCACGTCGTTCACCTCCAGTGCGACCGTGCGCCGCACCCCCGCCCGCGCGAAGGCGGCGTCCGTGGCCCGGCGCGGCCCCCAGTCCTGCTGGAAGTCGACGAAGACCTCCCCGGCGATGTCGTCGGGCGTCACCGCCGCCCCCGCCGCGGCGAGCCGGTGGCTGGGATGGCACAGGACCGTCGTCGGCTCCCCGGCCAGCGCCACGGTGCGCAGCTGGTCGGTGTCGGGGCCGGTGCGGTAGGCGAAGGCCAGGTCCAGCCGCCCCGCCGCGACCTCCTCGGCCAGCGCGGCCGAACCGGTCTGCCGCAGCCGGATCTCCACATCCGGGTGCCGGTGCCGGAACGCCGCCAGCAGCCCCGCCACGTCGACGCCGGCGATGCACTGCTCGGTCCCCAGCGACAGCGTGCCGCGCAGCACCCCCTGCACGGCGGCCACCGCCTCGTGCGCCGCCCGCACCCCCGCCAGGATCCGTTCCGCCTCCCGGAGCAGGGCCCGCCCCGCCTCGGTGAGCGTCACCCTGCGCGTGGTCCGTACGAACAGCGGCGTCTGCAGCTCCCGCTCCAGCGCGCGGACGGACGCGGACAGACCCGACTGCGACACCATGAGCCGCTCGGCCGCCCGGGTGAAATGCTGGTCCTCGGCGACCGCGACGAAGTGCTGGAGCTGGCGCAATTCCATGGTGGTGCAGCCTAACCGCATTCATCGCCCGGCCCGCTGAATCCCATCGCATTCTTCTGTTGGACGTATCGCCGCAGGTCCGGCCAGAGTGGTAGCGGTCCCACGGACGCTGATCACGGGGACCTGACCCTGTGCCCACCCCTCATGGAGTCGCGTTGTACACCGCACACCCCGACCGCTACGCGGACATGCCCTACCGGCGCACCGGACGCAGCGGACTGAAGCTCCCCGCGCTGTCGCTCGGACTGTGGCACAACTTCGGCCCGGACCGGCCGGCCGAGACCCAGCGGGCCATCCTGCGCCGCGCGTTCGACCTCGGCGTCACGCACTTCGACCTCGCGAACAACTACGGCCCGCCGCCCGGCGCCGCCGAGGAGGCGCTCGGCGGGTTCCTGAGGACCGACTTCGCCCGCTACCGCGACGAGCTGGTCATCTCCACCAAGGCCGGCTACCTCATGTGGCCCGGCCCGTACGGCGAGTGGGGCTCCCGCAAGTACCTGCTCTCCTCGCTCGACCAGAGCCTCACCCGGATGGGCCTGGACTACGTCGACATCTTCTACTCGCACCGCCCGGACCCGGACACTCCGCTGGAGGAGACGATGGGCGCGCTGCACTCCGCGGTGCAGCAGGGCAAGGCGCTGTACGTCGGCGTCTCCAACTACTCGGCCGAGCAGACCCGGGAGGCCGCCCGCATCCTCGGCGAGCTGGGCACCCCGCTGCTGATCCACCAGCCGCGCTACTCGATGCTGGACCGCCGCCCCGAGGACGAGGGGCTGCTCGACGCCCTCGACGAGCTGCAGGTCGGCTCCATCGCCTACTCCCCGCTGGAGCAGGGCCTGCTCACCGCCCGCTACCTGGACGGCATCCCGGAGGACTCCCGCGCCGCGAGCGACAGCCCGTTCCTCGACACCGACGCGGTGACCGAGGACCTGGTGGCCAGGCTGCGCGCGCTGAACGACATCGCCGGTGCCCGCGGTCAGTCCCTGGCCCAGATGGCGCTGGCCTGGGTGCTGCGCGGCGGCCGGGTCACCTCCGCGCTGGTCGGCGCGAGCAGCCCGCAGCAGCTGGAGGACAGCGTCGCCGCCATCCGCGGCCTGGACTTCTCCGACGACGAGCTGTCCCGCATCGACGCGGTGATCAAGGGCTAGCCGGACGGATTCGGGCCAGACCGGATCGGCCCCCCGTCGGCCCGCTTCTCCGGGCCAACGCATGACCCTGCGTGACCGACCGGCCGGTCGTCCGTCTCTCGTCCGCCGCCCGCCGGGGTGCTCAGCAGCCCCGGCGGGCGGCGGACTTCGTGATGCGTCCCGGGTCGGCGCCGCAGGTCACGGACGAGCTGCGCGAGAGGCCGTCACGTTCCGGCCAGCCAGGGCCGTGAATATGCCAGGAGACTGGCCGGAAAAGCATGGTGACAGTGATTCAGGAGTGAACATACTCGAACACAAGGTGTAGTGCACCGCACACGAGCCGCACAGAAGGCCAGGCCACACCCGGTCGGCGAGAGCGACGCGCTTCGGGGGAGTGAGACGTGCACGACGAGTTCCTGTGCCATGTGACGGCGTACGGCGTCTGCGACGGCCGCCGCATCGGCGTCCCGCTCGGCACCTACCGGGCGCCCACGCTGGCGCTCGCCCTGTGGTGGCTGCGCGACCGGGCCTCCTGGATCGCGGAGCGCCTGGACCCGAGCCCCGATGACGGGCACTTACCGGCCGGTGCTCTGGTGCCGGTCGCGGACACCGTGCCCGACGTGCCGGGGGTGCTGCGCGCCTGGTGTGCCGACGCCGACCAGCAGGAGCGGGTCGCCGACGAGCTGGCCGACGGACGGCTGGTGCGGATCGCCGCCAGTGACGACACCACCGAGTACGAGCTGCTCGCCGAGTCCGTCGACGCGCTGCGCATGCAGCGGATGGCCGCCGGCCTGGCCATGCCCGTGGCGTGAGGCGGGCCCCGCCGCCCGGACCGCCCGCCGGTTCGTGCCGAGGCCCCAAGGACCTGGCCTCACGGCCTCTAGATCCCCTCGCCAGGCATATATGTGGACAAATCGGTAGAATCCTGGCATGGCGGAGCGGCCGGCCCTCTCCAGCGCACCCGAGCTCGTCCTCCAGACCGAGACGGGCTCCACGGTGATGGCTCCCGTCCGCGACTATCACGTCGGCCGCGACCCCCTGTCCGACATCGTCCTCAACGACGCCCGGGTCTCCTGGCACCACGCCGTCCTGCATCCCGAGGCCGACCACTGGACCCTGCACGACGAGGGCAGCACCAACGGCACCTACGCCGACGGCCGCCGCGTCCAGGACCGCTTCGTCGGACCCGGTACGGTCATCCGCTTCGGCAATCCCCAGGACGGACCCCGCGCGGTCCTCGCCGGACCGCTGCCCGTCCGGGGCCCCGAACGCCCCTCCGCGGTCTCCATGCCGGGCCTGACCAGCACCTTCCGGAAGCCCGCGACCGAGCGCCGGCTGCCCCCGGGCACCGTGCGCATCGGCCGCGCCGACGACAACGACCTCGTCGTGGACGACCTGATCGTCTCCCGCCGCCACGCCGAACTGCGGCCCCTGCCCGACGGCGGCCACGAGATCGTCGACGTCGGCAGCCACAACGGCACCTTCCTCAACGGCCGGCGCGTCACCCGCGCCCCGCTCGCCCCCGGCGACATCGTCGGCATCGGCCACTCCGCCTTCAGCCTCGTCGACGGCCGCCTCCAGGAGTACGTCGACACCGGCGAGATCTCCCTCGACGTGCAGGACCTGACCGTCGCCGTCGACCGCGGCCGCAAGGTCCTCCTCGACCACGTGTCCTTCCCGGTGGGGGAGAAGTGCCTGCTCGCGGTCGTCGGCCCGAGCGGCGCCGGCAAGTCCACCCTGCTGGGCGCGCTCACCGGGCAGCGCCCCGCCGACCACGGCACCGTCCTGTACGACGGCCGTGACCTCTACCGCGACTACGCCGAACTGCGCCAGCGCATCGGGCTCGTGCCGCAGGACGACATCCTGCACGTCCAGCTGACCGTCCGCAGCGCCCTCGCCTACGCCGCCGAGCTGCGCTTCCCGGAGGACACCGAGCGCGCCGAGCGCCGGGCCCGCGTCGACGAGGTGATGCGCGAACTGGGCCTCGAAGAGCGCGCGGGACAGCGCGTGCACAGCCTCTCCGGCGGGCAGCGCAAACGCGTCAGCGTGGCCCTGGAACTGCTCACCAAGCCGTCCCTGCTCTTCCTCGACGAGCCGACCTCCGGACTCGACCCCGGCATGGACCGTTCGGTGATGCAGATGCTGCGCGGCCTCGCCGACGACGGCCGCACCGTCATCGTCGTCACCCACAGCGTGCTCAGCCTGGACCTGTGCGACCGGCTGCTCGTGCTCGCCCCCGGCGGCAAGGTCGCCTACTTCGGGCCGCCCGCCGCCGCCCTGCCCTTCTTCGGCTTCGACGCCTGGCCGGAGGCGTTCGAGGCGTTCGAGGCGGACCGGCAGCGCGACTGGGCCGGCGACTACCGCCTCGCGCCCGAGTACCGCCGGTACGTCACCGACGCCGTCGTCCAGCCGCGCAGACCCCGCGAAGGACCGGTGATCATCACCCCGCCGTCCCCGCCGCGCAGCTGGGCCGCCCAGTTCAGCACCCTGGTACGCCGCTACACGGCCGTGCTCAGTGTCGACCGGGTCTTCCTCGTCACCATGATCGGGCTGCCGTTCATCATGGGGGTGCTGCTCCGCGCGGTCACCCGCGGTGAGCTGACCCGGCAGACCGAGATGAACGCCCTGCTCATCCTCACCATCGGCGGGGTGCTCATCGGCACCGCCAACGCCGTCCGCGAACTGGTGAAGGAACGGGTGATCTACCGGCGGGAACGGGCCGTCGGACTGCCCAGATCGGCGTACCTCGCCTCCAAGCTGCTCGTCCTCGGCACGATCACCGTGCTCCAGGCGGTGGTGCTCACCCTCGTCGGCCTCCTCGGCGTCGACCTGCACGCGCCCGGCGGACGCGGTGTCCTGCTGCCTCCGCTCGCCGAACTCGTCGTCGTCGAGTCCCTGCTGGCCTTCGCGGCGATGGCCCTCGGCCTGCTCGTCTCGGCCCTGGTGCCGAAGGAGGAGGTGACGATGCCGCTGCTGGTGCTGCTGACCATCGCGCAGGTCGTGTTCTGCGGGGCCGTACTGAAGCTGAACGGCGTGCCCGGCATGGAGCAGGTGGCCTGGCTGTCGCCCTCCCGCTGGTCGCTCGGCGCGGCGGCGGGCACCATCGAACTCTCCCCGAACCCGGCCAACCCCGTCGCCGGGGACCCCCTGTTCCGCCACGAGACCGGGGCGTGGCTGCGGAACGTGGCCGTCCTGCTGGCGCTGCCGGCCGTCTTCGCGTTCCTCGTGTCCCGCCTGCTGCGCCGGCACGAACCCGCCGTGATGCGGAAGTAGGGCGCCCATGACGACCCCCGGATTCCGTCCGACCCACGTCGTGCCCCCGCAGGGCATGCCCGCATGGGCGGCACCCGACCCCGCCGGGGCGACCGTGCCCCTCGACGCGCTGCTCCCGGTGCAGCTCGTGGACCGGCGCGGCGATTGGGGGCGGATCGTGTGCGCCAACGGCTGGTCCGCCTGGGTCGACGGCCGCCTGCTGATCGCCGTGCCCAAGGACCCGCCCACCCCGGGCGGGCCGCTCGGCAACGCCCCCGACCCGCGCCCGCTGCTCGCCCGCGCCGAGGCCGACCTCGCCCGCTACCGCACCGCCGTGGAGGACCTGGCCGCCGGGGAACTGGACGGCGAGGCCTTCCGCCACCGCACCCGCAACCTGCGGATCGGGGTGGTCGTCGACGGCCCCGACGTCTGGCTCTACGACGAGGAGCAGGGTCAGTGGGTGTACGGCGACGGCACCGGCCTGAGCACCTACGCCACCGACGCCGGGCCGCGGGCCACGGCGCCGCCCGCCCGCGCCCCGACCCGCCTGGTGGCGCCCGAGGGTGAACGGTGATGTCCCCGGACACCAGCCTGTTCTCCGGCCGACCCTCCGAACTGATCGGCCGCCGCATCGCGGGCTACCGCATCGAGCAGGAGATCGGCCGCGGCGGCATGGCCGTCGTCTACCGGGCCCGCGACCTCAGCCTGGAACGCACCGTCGCGCTGAAGCTGCTCGCCCCGGAACTCGCCCGCAACGACACCTTCCGCAAGCGCTTCGTCCACGAGTCCCGCACGGCCGCCGCCATCGACCACCCGCACATCGTGCCGGTCTTCGAGGCCGGCGAGACCGACGGCGTGCTCTACATCGCCATGCGGTACGTCCCCGGCAGCGACCTCAAGCACCTCATCGACCGGCAGGGCCCGCTGCCCCTGCCCGCCGCCGTGCGCATCGGAGCGCAGGTCGCCTCCGCGCTGGACGCCGCGCACGACCACGGTCTGGTCCACCGCGACGTCAAGCCCGGCAACGTCCTGGTGGACCGCGGCACCGACGCCGAACACCCCGAGCACGTGTACCTCACCGACTTCGGCCTGACCAAGAAGTCCCTGTCGCTCACCGGGTTCACCCAGATCGGCCAGTTCGTCGGCACCCTCGACTACGTCTCCCCGGAGCAGATCTCCGGGCGCCCCGTCGACGGCCGCTGTGACGTCTACGGCTTCGCCTGTGTCGTCTACGAGACCCTCTCCGGCCACCCGCCGTTCTGCCGGGACGACGACATGGCCCTGCTGTGGGCCCACCAGTACGACGAGCCGCCCCCGCTCACCGAGGCCCGCCCCGATCTGCCGGCCCGGGTCGACGCGGTGTTCGCCCGCGCCCTGGCCAAGAGCCCCGACGACCGCTACGACTCCTGCCTCGCCTTCGTGGCGGCGCTGCGCGACGCGGGCAGCGGCGGCGGTGGCCCGGACACCGGGCGCCCGCGGACCGAGGTGGACGTGAAGGCCGTACCGGAACCCGAGGTGACGGTGAAGGCGCCGCCGGACTGGGCCGGGCCCGTCACCGGCCGTCCCGGCTGAGCCGCGGATACCGTGCCGCCAGCGCCCCGAGGAACCCCGCCGCCAGTCCCCACAGCACCGCGAGCCCCAGCGCCGGCCACACGTCGGCCCGCAGCAGCAGCGAGCCACCCAGCCCGCCGCCCAGGTCGCCGATGCCCAGCACGGACAGGCTCAGATGCGCGGAGACCCGGCCGACCAGGCAGATCGTCAGCACCGCCAGGGCCAGCGCGACCGCCAGGTGCGCGGCGTGCCGCCACAGCGGCGGGCGCACCGGTGAGCGGACCGCCGTCAGCCAGGCGGTCACCAGCAGCAGTACGGCGTCGACGACCGGCAGCCACCACCAGCGGCCGTCGTGGTCGGTGAGCGTGCCGAGGTTCAGCGTGGCGATGTCCGGCGTGCGCAGCACCTGGTCCAGCACATGCGGCATCGGCAGGTCGAACGGCCCCTGGACATGCCCGTGCCAGGTCGCGCCCAGACCGAGTGTCAGGCCCAGCCACACCAGGTTCGGCAGCCCGAGCAGGACCACGGCCAGTGTCTCGGCCGGATGCCCGCGGGTCGCCGCGACGACGAGGGCGATGACCACGCCCACCACGACCTGCCCGAGCAGCAGCAGGACCAGGGCCTCCGCGGCCGGCCGCACCGACGCCCGCGCGGACGGCAGCCGCCCCGGCAGCGGCACCCGCCCCGACACCAGCACCGCGAGCAGCAGCACCCCGGCCAGCCACACCACGCCCACGAAGACCGTCAGCGGCACGTCCGCCCGGAAGCCGGCCCGCGGTGAGAGCCCGAACAGATCACCCAGGTCACCGAGCGTGTCGTCGCCCAGCGGGACGGCGAAGGTGTGCCGGGCGGCGAACGCCACCCCGATCAGCGCGAGCAGCCACAGCGCGGCGATCCGCCCCGCCCACCGGGCGGTGTCCCCGGGGCTCGTCACCGCACCGGACCGGAACGGCCGCAGGAACCCGGCGGCCAGGACCAGCGCCCCGACGACCGTGACCGACAGCGGCATCACCGTCAGGCCGGCCGAGGTGTCCAGCAGCGCGTCGGCGTCCCCGGACAGTTCCAGGGCGCCGCCGACGGCCGTGACCAGGGCCGCCGCGACCACCGGACCGAAGCCGCCGCCGGGCAGACCGGCCGCGCCGGCCGCCCACAGCCCCAGGGCGGCCGTGGCCGCCATGGCGACCAGCGCGGCCAGGACGGTGACGAGGGCGTGGACCCAGCCGGCGCGGGCGACGCCCCGGCCGGGGCGGTTCGACGTGCTCACCCCGCCACGCTAAGCAGCCCGGACCTGGCACGCCTGCCGGGAGAGCCGTCCGCGCCCGCTTGCGGACCAGGGCCGAACGGAGCACACAATAGGAGTAATGCGTATGAAATTGGCTCAAATCGGGTGACGCCCTTTTGGGCCCCTCGCGGGAAGAAGAGCTCGTGAGTGTCGAACCGCCGTCATCCGGCCATCCCACAGGACCACCGTCCGGCCCGCTGTCGGGCCCCTCGCAGCCGCCCCCCGGCCCGCCCCCACAGCCGCCCGGCACGGGCGGACCCGGCGACGGCCAGGAACCGCGGCACCCGTGGTGGCGGTCCGCGCCGCGCATCGCCGTCGTCGCCACCGCCCTCGTCGCCATCGTGGCGCTCGTCGTGGTCCTCACCCGGCCCGGCGGCGGCGGTACGGCGAGCGCCGGCGAGATCTTCGCCCAGCCCGCCGCCGGCAGCGGCCCCGACGCGTTCACCGAATCGACGGCCAGCGAGACCTCGGCCCCGCCCGTCTCCCCCTCCACCGGCACCGAGACCGCCCCCGCCAACGCCGTGCGCCAGGTCGACGGCGGCGCCCCCGGCCTGTACGGCGGCACCCGCAACGCCTCCAGCTGCGACATCGAGAAGCAGATCCGGCTGCTGCGCTCGGCCCCCGACAAGAACGAGGCGTTCGCCTCGGTCGCCGGCGTCCGCCCCGCCGACGTCGCCGCCTTCCTGCGCTCCCTCACCCCCGTGCAGCTGCGCATGGACACCCGGATCACCAACCACGGCTACCGCGACGGCGACGCCACCACCTACCAGGCCGTCCTCCAGGCCGGCACCGCCGTCCTCGTCGACGACCACGGCCTGCCCCGGGTGCGCTGCGCCTGCGGCAACCCGCTCACCCCGCCCGTCGCCCAGCAGGGCACGCCCGCCCGGACCGGCCAGACCTGGCCGTCGTACCGCTCCTCGAACGTCGTCGTGGTCCGGCCCACCACCGTCGAGGTCAAGGTCTTCGTCCTGTACGACCACAAGCACCACCACCACTGGTTCGCCCGGCACCGCGGGGACTCCGGCCACCACGACAAGCCGACCCCGCCGCCGCCCCGGCCCACCCCGACGGTGACCGTCTCCACGCCCAGCGGCCCCACACCGTGCCCGTCCGGTGCCGGTGCCTCCGCCCCCGGCTGCCCGTCCTCGTCGGCGAGCCAGACCACGAAGCCCCCGACGACGACACCGCCGACCTCGCACACCCCCTCGTCGTCGTCCAGCTCCGAGTCGCCCACGAAGACCAAGCCACCGACGTCGAACACGCCCAGCTCCGGCTCGACGACCCCCAGCTCCGAGCCGCCCTCCTCCACGAGCACGTCGCCGTCCTCGCACAAGCCCAGCCACCACCGCACGCCGACGAGCACCCCGCCCACCACGTCGTCCACGCCGACCACCAGCGCACCCCCGACGTCCTCCAGCCCGCCGTCCACCCCGCCCCCGGGCGAGACCACGGCCACCGGCACGACCAGCCTGCCCGCACCGGGCTCGCCGGCCCTCACCACCAGCGCCGCACCGGGCGTCACGACCCTCACGCCGGAAGCGCCGGAGGGGACGCCCGCACTGTAATCAACCGCACTCCCCGTCCCCCGCGCACCGGGGAGTGCGGCGCCAGACTCGGGGTACGAGGACAGGTGCAGCAGCATCCGGCCAGTCCGGCTTCCTAGAAAGACCACGCATGACCGATCACCTGGGCGGGGCAGTGATACCCACTGGTTTCGACGTGCCCGTGGAACCACTCAGGCGGGCCGCCCACTACACGGGCGAACCGGGCAGCATCGCCGAGGCGCGGGCGTTCGCCGCGCAGTTCGTCGAGCAGCTGAAGAACGAGTGGTGCGCCGGCATCGGCGATCGCGCACTCGACGAACTCCTGCTCGTGGTCAGCGAGCTCGTCACCAACGCCGACCGGCACAGCAACGGCCCCTACATACTCGACCTGGAAGGCACCGACAGCGAGGTCGTGGTCTGCGTCTACGACAGCAGCGCCGCCCTGCCGCGCCGCTTCCCCCGCGACCCCCAGCGCATCGGCCGGCACGGCCTGGAGATCGTCCACGCGCTGGCGTGGAGCGTCACCGTGGAACGGGTCCCGGTGGGCAAGCGCGTCCGCGCCGTGGTCGCCCTGAACGACCAGTGACCCCGGGCCCTGCCCACTCGGTGGGCCGGCCCGGGGTCACCGCGCGTCGGACGTTGGTGCGGGGCCGGCTCAGGCGTAGTCCAGCTCGCCGAGCATGCCCTCGCGCAGACGGGTGATGATGCGCTTGATCAGGCGGGAGACGTGCATCTGCGAGCAGCCGAGCTGGGCGCCGATCTCCGCCTGGGTGGCCTCCTCCACGAACCGCAGGTGCAGAATGCGCCGGTCGCGTTCGCCCAGGTCGGCCATGAGCGGCGCCAGCGACTGGAAGTCCTCCACCAGGCGCAGCCCGTGCTCCTCCACCCCGATGAAGTCCGCGAGCACCGCCTCCCCGTGCTCCGGCCCGTCGCCGGTGAGCGCGGCGTCCAGCGACGACGAGTTGTAGCCGTTCGCGGCTATCTGCGCCTCGACGACCTCGTTCTCGGAGAGGTTCATCAACGTGGCCAGCTCCGCCACCGTCGGCTCCCGGTCCAGCCGCCCCGCCAGCTCGTCCCGCGCCTTGGCCAGCTCCACCCGCAGCTCCTGGAGCCGCCGCGGCACGTGCACCGCCCAGGTCGTGTCCCGGAAGAACCGCTTGATCTCGCCGACGATGTACGGCAGCGCGAACGAGGTGAACTCCACCTCGCGGGACAGCTCGAACCGGTCGATGGCCTTGATCAGGCCGATCATCCCGGTCTGGACGATGTCCTCCATGTCGTCCCCGCGGCCCCGGAACCGCCCGGCGGCGAACCGCACCAGCGACATGTTCATCTCGATGAGCGTGTTGCGGGCGTACTGGTACTCCGGCGTGCCCTCCTCCAGCTCTGCCAGGCGCTTGAAGAACTGGCGGGACAGCTCCCGCGCGTCCCGCGGAGCCACGCTCCGCGCGTCCACGCCCCCCGGCAGACCTCCCTCACCCGCGCTGGTCCCAGCGGTGTCCTCCACGGGCCCTGCCTCCGACCGGATCACGGCGGTGGACATCGGCTTTCCCCTCCTGCAGGCGGTACGAGACGGACGGTCACGACATGTGCACTCCCGCTGCGCCTACCCGGGGTCCGGCGACACATGCCACCCCAATTCTAGGGTTGGCCGGAACCCGTCTCCCGCCCGCCCGGCTCCCCGGACTTCACCCAGGGCGGAACGCCGGTCCCTTCCCCTGCCGGCCACGCCTCCTAGGCTGGGAAGGTGAGCAACCAGACGCCCCATCAGGTGAGCAGCCCCAGGTCCGACGAAGCCCGTGTGATCCCGCTGCGCCCGCCGGCCGCCCGGCCCGGGCACCGCCCCGGCGACCGTCCCGGCGACCGGGACGACGCCCGTGAGCCGCTCTGGCGGGACCTGGTCGGCGACGTCCTGCGCCGCGAGCGCCTCGCGCAGGAGCGCACCCTCAAGGACGTCGCCGACGCCGCCCGCATCTCCATGCCCTATCTGTCGGAGGTCGAGCGGGGCCGCAAGGAGGCATCCTCGGAGGTCCTCGCGGCCGCCGCCCACGCCCTCGGCCTGAGCCTCGGCGACCTGCTGGCGCGGGCCCACACCCGGCTCACCCGGCCGGCCCGCCACAGCCGCCCGGCGACGACCACGGCGCCGTACAACGGACTGTGCCTGGCCGCCTGACCGGGTGGCGGCGGTCCGGCGTCACACCCGGACCAGCCGCCTGCTGAGGACCTCGTCGGCGAGGCCGTAGGCCACGGCCTCCTCGGCGGTGAACACCTTGTCCCGGTCCATGTCCGCGCGCAGCGTCGCGATGTCGTGGTGCGTGTGCCGGGACAGCACCTCCTCCACCTGGCCGCGGATGCGGACCATCTCCTTGGCCTGCAGCGCGAGATCGGACACCGTGCCCTGCCGCCCGCCGGAGGCCGGCTGGCCCAGCAGCACGCGCGCGTGCTCCAGCACGAACCGGCGCCCGGGGTCCCCGCCCGCGAGCAGCACGGCCGCCGTGGAGGCCGCCTGCCCGACGCAGAAGGTGGAGATCGGCGCCTGCACGAACGTCATCGTGTCGTAGATCGCCATCAGTGAAGTGAACGATCCCCCGGGGGAGTTGAGGTAGATCGAGATCTCGCTCTCCGGGGCCGCCGACTCCAGGTGCAGCAGCTGCGCGATGACGACGTTGGCGACGCCGTCGTCGATCTCCGTGCCGAGGAAGATGATCCGCTCGTTCAGCAGCCGGCTGAAGACGTCGAAGGACCGCTCGCCCTGCGGGGTGCGCTCGATGACGTTCGGAATCGTGTAGCTGCCCATGGTCACAGTCCCATCCGTCGCCGCGTCGCGGCCGGGCGGACGTCCGCGAAGGACTCCACGACCCGGTCCACCATGCCGTACTCCCTGGCCTGCTCGGCCGTGAACCAGCGGTCGCGGTCGCCGTCGCGGGCGATGGTCTCCGGGCTCTGGCCGGTGTGCTCCGCGATGAGCCGCTCGATGGTCCGCTTGGTGAACTCCAGGTTCTCCGCCTGGATCTCGATGTCGGCGGTGGTGCCGCCGATCCCCGCGGACGGCTGGTGCATCATGATCCGCGCGTGGGGCAGCGCGAACCGCTTGCCCGGCGCGCCGACGCTCAGCAGGAACTGGCCCATGCTGGCGGCGAATCCCATGGCGAGCGTGGAGACGTCGTTGGGGATCAGCCGCATCGTGTCGTAGATGGCCAGACCCGCGTGGACCGAGCCGCCGGGGGAGTGGATGAACAGGCTGATGTCGGTGTGCGGGTCCTCCGCGGACAGGATCAGCAACTGCGCGCAGACCCGGTTCGCGGACACCTCGTCGACCTGGGTGCCCAGCAGCACGATCCGCTGCCCCAGCAACTGGGCGGCGAGATGGTCGTCGAACCGGGTCGGCTGCGTGTCGCCGTCCTCGGCCCGTGGCGCGAGCGTGGTGAGCGGGGTCATCGGCTCTCCTGTCTTCCGTCGGTGATGCCGTCGACCCCACTGTCGGCCCGCACCCGTGTCCGGAGGGGATTTCTCTGCCCGCGGCAGATTCGCCATGGGCAGAGCGCCCGGGCACCGATGAGTTTCCGGCCGCCCGGCGGTCGATACAGATGACCGTGCGTCCCGCACCCGCTCCCCGCAGGAGGAAGCTCATGACCGCCGACGGATTCGTCACCTGTCTCTGGTTCGACGACCAGGCCGAGGAGGCCGCCCACTACTACGTCTCCGTCTTCAAGAACTCCAGCCTCGGCAAGGTCACCCACTACCTGGAGGGCGCGCCGCGCCCCGCGGGCAGCGTGCTGACCGTCGACTTCACGGCCAACGGCCAGAAGTTCGTCGCGCTCAACGGTGGCCCCGAGTTCACCTTCAACGAGGCGATCTCCTTCCAGATCCTCTGCGACGACCAGCAGGAGATCGACCACTACTGGACCAGGCTCACCGAGAACGGCGGCGAGCCCGGCCCGTGCGGCTGGCTCAAGGACCGCTACGGCGTCTCCTGGCAGGTCGTCCCCAAGGTCCTGCTGGACATGATCGCCTCGACCGACCGGGACAGCTCGTCACGCGCCATGAACGCCATGCTGGCCATGGGCAAGCTCGACATCGCCGCGCTGGAGAAGGCGTACGCGGGGGAGTGACCGCAGGGGGACTCAGACCCCCCGGTCCGCGTCCGCCAGGATCTCGGCGATCACATGCCGGGACGTCTCGGCGACCGGCGGATTGGTCTCCCAGTAGTACGGCAGCGCGACCAGCGCGATCGACAGAGCCCAGCCCCGCCCGCGCGCCCACTCGGCGTCGTCGCAGCCCACCGCCTTGCGGAAGGCCGGGCGGGCCGGGGCGGGCAGCAGGTACCAGGCGGCGATCAGGTCGACGGCCGGATCGCCGGTGCCCGCCGTGCCGAAGTCGATCACCGCGCTGAGCCGGCCGTCGCGGACCAGCACGTTGCCGGGCATCAGGTCCCCGTGCGCCCACACCGGCGGCCCGCTGTGCGCGGGGGCCCGCAGGGCCTCCTCCCACAGCGCCGTCACCGCGCCGGCGTCGACCCGGTCGCCCAGCTCGGCGACGGCCGCGCGGGTCGAGGCGTCACGGGTGTGCAGCGGACCGCCCCGGTAGCCCGGCGGACCCGCCGCGTCCACCCGGCGCAGCGCCGCGACGAACGCCCCCAGGTCCTCGGCCAGCGCCTCCGGCTCCTCCACGGCCCCCGCGACCGGGTTGCGGCCGTCCAGCCAGCGCAGCACCGACCAGGGCCACGGGAAGCCCTCGCCGGGCACGCCCCGTCCGACCGGCTCCGGCACGGGCACCGGCAGCAGCGGTGCCAGGCGCGGCAGCCAGCGCTGCTCGTGCTCGACGTCCGCCACCGCGCCCGGGTACCGCGGCAGCCGCACCACCAGGTCCGCCCCCAGCCGGAACATGGCGTTCTCCGTGCCGGAGGAGGCGACCCGCTCCACGGGCAGCGTCGCCCACCGCGGGAACTGGGCGGCGATCAGCCGGGCCACCAGCCCGGCGTCGAGGTCGATCTCGTCGGGACGCATCTTCACGGCACACACGCCGCCATGAGACCGGACCCGCGCGCCCCGCGTCCAACGATTTCGGCGCGCGGTCCGCGCTGCCCCTGGCTAGCGTGAGGAACCGGACACAACCCACCGAACCGGAAGAGGGCCGCAGTCATGGCCGCACTGTCTGAGGGAACCCCTTGCTGGGCCGACGCGATGTTCGGCGACGTCGAGGGGGCCAAGAGCTTCTACGGCGAGGTCCTGGGCTGGACCTTCGGCGAGGCGCAGTCGGAGTACGGCAACTACACCCAGGCCTACGCGGACGGCAAGGCGGTGGCGGCGGTCGTCCCGCCGATGCCCGGCCAGGAGGCCCCGTCGCAGTGGTGCCTGTACCTCGCCAGCCCCGACGCCGCCGCCACCGCCCGCAAGATCCGCGACAACGGCGGCGAGGTGCTGATGGAGCCGATGCAGGTCGGCGAGTACGGCACGATGTGCCTGGCCCGTGAGCCCGGCGGCGCCGTCTTCGGCGTCTGGCAGGCCGGCGCCCACGAGGGCTTCGAGGCCTCCGCGCCGCAGCCCGGCGCCTACTGCTGGGCCGAGGTCTTCACCCGCGAGCCGGAGAAGACCGACGCCTTCCTGCCCGCCGTCTTCCCGTACACGGCCAAGCAGATGCAGGACGACCAGGTCGACTTCCGCCTGTTCGACGTGGGCGGCGACACCGTCCTCGGCAGGATGCGGATGACCGAGGAGTTCCCGCCCGAGATCCCCTCCTACGTCAACGTCTACTTCACCGTCCCGAACTGCGACGACGCGGTGGCCAGGGCGACCCGGCTCGGCGGCGTGCTGCGCTTCGGCCCGATGGACAGCCCCTTCGGCCGGTTCGCCGCGCTCAGCGACCCGCAGGGCGCCGCCTTCTCCGTGATCGACGTCACGACCACCGCAGGCGACATGCCGCAGACCACCGACGTCGGCTGACCCAGCCCGGCCACCGGCCGGACGCCCCGCCGCCGCGTGGCATGATCGTGCGCATGCGTGAACGACTGGTGGCCGCGTGCGACGGGGCTTCGAAGGGAAACCCGGGACCGGCCGGCTGGGCCTGGGTGGTCGCGGACGAGTCGGAGGGCCCCGCCCGCTGGGCGGCGGGGCCGCTCGGCCGTACCACCAACAACGTCGCCGAACTGACCGCGCTGGAGCAGCTGCTCGCCGCCACCGACCCGGACGTGCCGCTGGAAGTCCGCATGGACTCGCAGTACGCGATGAAGGCCGTCACCACCTGGCTGCCCGGCTGGAAGCGCAACGGCTGGAAGACCGCCGCGGGCAAGCCGGTCGCCAACCAGGAACTCGTCGTCCGGATCGACGCACTCCTCGCCGGCCGTTCCGTGGAGTTCCGTTACGTCCCCGCCCACCAGGTCGACGGCGACCCGCTGAACGACTTCGCCGACCGGGCCGCCAGCCAGGCCGCGAGCGCCCAGGAGGCGGCGGGCAGCGCCCTCGGCTCCCCCGAGCCGCCGCCCGCGCCGGACGTCCCGCAGGCCAGGGCCCCGCGCCGCAAGGCGCCCGCCAAGCGCACGGGATCGGGCTCGGCCGGGTCCTCCTCCCGCACGATCAAGGCGAAGTTCCCCGGCCGCTGCCTGTGCGGCCGCTCCTACGCGGCCGGCGAGCCCATCGCCAAGAACGCGCAGGGCTGGGGCCACCCGGAGTGCCGCACGGCCGAGGCCTGACCGACCCCTGCGCGGCCCGTCAGGCCGCGTCGAAGGTGTAGTGCGGCCTGTGGTCCAGCAGGTCCGCGGGCCGCACGTCGTTCCACGGCTTCATCGTCTCGCCGAGGTCCACCACGTTCGGCGTACCGCCGCCCGGCAGATAGGTCGCCTGCGGGTGCAGCCGCTGCCAGTCCGCCCACAGCTTGTCGACGAAGGCGTGGTGCAGCCAGAACACCGGGTCGTTGGGGGAGACCCCGGTCGCCATCTGCCCGCCGACCCACACATGGACCCGGTTGTGCAGGTTGACCCCGCGCCAGCCCTCCAGATGGTTGCGGAACCCGTCCGAGGCGCTGTTCCACGGCGCCATGTCGTACGTCGGGATGGCGAGGACCGAGTCGACCTCGGCCCGGGTCGGCAGCTGCCGCCCGCCCGCCCCGAGCGACCGGCGCAGGAAGGTACGGCCGTCCACCCGGACGTTGACGGTCCAGTTGCCGGCCGAGGCCGCGAACGGCCCGTCCATCACCCGGCCGTCGAGGCTGCGCCCGTCCCCGCCCAGGAAGTCCGGCGCCCACAGCGAGGCGCGGGCGGTGCGGTCGGCGGTCCAGTCCCAGTACGGCAGCGCCACCGAGGAGTCCACCGACTGCAGCGCCTGCTCGAACTCCAGCAGGAATCTGCGGTGCCAGGGCAGGAAGGACGGCGAACGGTGGCCCGTGCGCTCGCCGTTGTCGGTGTCGGCCAGGATGAAGGCGTTGTGCGTCCTGACGAACTCGTCGTAGCGCCCGCTGCGCTTCAGCTCCAGGACGGCGGCGACGAACCGCCGCTTCTCGTCGGTGGTCAGGGCGGCCTGGTTCTTGCGGACGGTCATGTGCGAGGGCTCCAAGTGTGGGTGCGGGCGGGCTAGTTGGCGGGGAACGGCAGCAGTCGGGCGCCCTGCAGTTCGTCCACCGCGGCGCGGGCGGCGGCCCGCGGGGTGGCCACCGGGTCGTAGTGACTGACGACGCTGATCCAGCTGCCGTCCGCGTTCCGCATCACGTGCAGCTCCACGCCGTCGATGAACACGCCGTAGCCGCCGCCGTGGTGGTGACCGCCCCCCGAGACCGGACGGCCCTCTATCCGGCGGCCCTTGTAGACCTCGTCGAAGGGTGCGGGGGAGCCGTGCTGGTGGTCGGCGGCGGACGCCTGGGTGGCGGTGAGGGCCTGCGCTGCGGCCGTGCCGGCGGCGAGGGCGGCTGCGGCGCCGAGCGCGCGGCGGCGGCTGAGTTCGGGCATGGGAGGCCTCCGAAGTGGTGTTCGAGGGGTGACTCCGCATGCCTATCGAGCCGGGCGGGAGCGGGAGAAATCGCCCGTGACCGGTTGGCTGCGATCAGGACAATTACGTACATGTCGTGCAGAGTTGAACCAAGTTGATCTTGCCGTGGTCGCGGCCCCGACCGCCCCGGAACGGGCAATTCCTTGCCGGCGCGCCGGCCTTTCCGATGATCTTTGGCCCCCGGTCGCCGGTCCGGTGACGCCGCTCACGCCACGGAAATGGCGCGAAACGCGGCGCACGGGTCATCGCGCGCACCGCTGATACCCTGCGTTGCCTCATGACAACGTTCCGTGATTTCCGGGGGTGTGCGTGAAGGTCGCCTGCGTCGGAGGCGGGCCCGCCGGCCTGTATCTCTCCATCCTGCTCAAGCGCCAGGACCCGTCCCACGACATCACCGTCCATGAACGCGACCCCGAGGGCTCGACCTACGGCTGGGGCGTGACCTACTGGCGTGAACTGCTCGACCGGCTCCACGCCCACGACCCCGAATCGGCCCGCGCGATCGAGGACGCGTCCGTGCGGTGGAGCGACGGCGTCGCCCACGTCCGCGATCTGTCCACCCGGCACCGCGGCGACGAGGGGCACGGCATCGGCCGCCACCGCCTCCTGGAGATCCTCGCCGCCCGCGCCCGCTCCCTCGGCGTACGCGTGGAGTACGACCACGAGATCACCGGGCGCGGCATCCCCGACGCCGACCTCGTCGTCGCCGCCGACGGCGTCCGCAGCGCGCTGCGCACCCGGCACGCCGACCACTTCGGCACCGACGTCCGCGCCGGCCGCAACCCCTACATCTGGCTCGGCACCGACAAGGTCTTCGACGCCTTCACCTTCGCCTTCGTCGAGACCGAGCACGGCTGGATCTGGTGCTACGGCTACCCCTACAGCCCCGAACGCAGCACCTGCGTCGTCGAGTGCGCCCCCGAGACCTTCCACGGCCTCGGCCTGGACCGGGCGACCGAGGCCGACTCCCTCGCCCTGCTGGAGAAGCTCTTCGCGCACGTCCTGGACGGCCGCCCGCTCATCGGCCGCGCCCCGGCCGACGCCCCCGCCCCCTGGCTCACCTTCCGCACCCTCACCAACCGCAGCTGGAGCCACGGCAGCCTGGTCCTGCTCGGCGACGCCGCCCACACCACCCACTACTCCATCGGCGCCGGCACCACCCTCGCCCTGGAGGACGCGATCGCGCTCGCCGGCGCCCTGCGCGCGCACGACGCCCTGCCGCAGGCCCTCGCCGCCTACCAGAGCGAGCGGCGCGCGGCCCTGCTGTCCGTGCAGAGCGCCGCCCGCTACAGCGCCCAGTGGTACGAGAACCTGCCGCGCTACATCGACCTGCCCCCGGAGCAGATGTTCGCCCTGCTCGGCCAGCGCCACTCGCCCCTGCTGCCGTACGTCCCGCCCCAGCTGTACTACCGGCTCGACCGGGCCGCCGGGCGGCTGGAGGCGCTGCGCCGCCTGAAGCGCCGGCTGGGGCACCGGCTCGCCCGCACCGCCCAGGCCCGGACGCTCACCTCCCGCGAATAGCGCCGCGACCGCCCGGCCGGCACTTGGGTGAATGGCGATTCACCGATAAGGTGAAAACCTTGGTGAATCGCCATTCACCTTTTTGTTTTCGCCCCGGTCGCTGGAGTGCCCATGGCGTCGCCCGCCCCGATACCCGCCCCGCCCGCCCGCGCCGGCGGGCTGAGGGCCCGGCTCACCGTCCCGGTCCTGGCCTACTGCGGCACGCTCATGGCCGTCATGCAGACGGTCGTCGTACCCCTGCTGCCGGACCTGCCGCGACTGACCGACTCGACGGCCGCGACCGTCTCCTGGATGGTCACCGCCCAACTCCTGTCGGCCGCCGTCCTCACCCCGGTCCTCGGGCGGGCCGGCGACATGTACGGCAAGCGGCGCGTGCTCCTCGCCTCCTTCTCGCTGATGACCGCCGGCTCGGTGACGTGCGCGCTCACCTCCGACATCGGCGTCCTCATCGCCGCCCGCACCCTCCAGGGCGCGGCCGCCTCCGTCGTCCCGCTGTCCATCAGCATCCTGCGCGACGAACTGCCCCCCGAGCGCCGGGGATCGGCCGTCGCCATGATGAGTTCCACCGTCGGCATCGGCGCCGCGCTCGGACTGCCCGTGGCCGCCCTCGTGGTGCAGTACA
The DNA here is from genome assembly GCF_014656055.1 of Streptomyces griseosporeus. GTDB lineage: Bacteria > Actinomycetota > Actinomycetes > Streptomycetales > Streptomycetaceae > Streptomyces > Streptomyces griseosporeus. The sequence continues at coordinate 588,938 of NZ_BNBR01000002.1, read as the reverse complement.
GCAACTGGCACGTGATGTTCTGGATGACCGCCGCGCTGGGCGCCTCCGGCGTCGCGCTCGTCCGCTGGGCGGTGCCCGAGTCGCCCGTGCGCGAGCCCGGCCGCTTCGACGTCACCGGCGCCCTCGGCCTGGCCGCGGGACTGATCTGCCTGCTCCTCGCCGTGTCCCAGGGCGGCCAGTGGGGCTGGGCCGGCGCCCGGGTCCTCGGCCTGTTCGGCGCGGCCGTCGCCGTGCTCGCCCTGTGGGCGTGGCAGCAACTGCGCGCCGCGCAGCCCCTGGTGGACCTGCGGCTGGTGTCCCGGCCGCGCGTCGGCCTGTCCCATGTGGCGGCCCTGCTCACCGGCTTCGCCTTCTACGCCAACACCCTGGTGACGGCCCAGCTGGTGCAGGCACCCGAGGCCAGCGGGTACGGCCTCGGGCTGTCCATCGTCGAGACCGGCCTGTGCCTGCTGCCCAGCGGCCTGTGCATGCTGCTGCTCGCCCCGCTGTCCGCCCGCATCTCGGCGGCGCACGGCCCGCGCGTCACCCTCGCGCTCGGCGCCGCCGTGATCGCCGCCGGATACGCGGTGCGCATCGCCGACAGCCGCGACCTGACCATGATCATCGTCGGCGCGACGATCGTCGCCACGGGCACCTCGCTCGCCTACTCGGCCCTGCCGGCCCTGATCCTCAAGGCCGTCCCGGCCGGTCAGACCGCCTCCGCCAACGGCGTCAACGTGCTGCTGCGCACGATCGGCCAGGCCGGCTCCAGCGCCGTCGTCGCGGCGGTGCTCGTCCACCACACCCGTCCCGTCGGCGGCCTGCCGGTACCGACCCTGCACGGCTATCTGCTCGCCTTCGGCATCGCGGGCGCGGTCGCCCTCGCGGCCTCCGCGGTGGCCCTGACGATCCCCGGGGACGGGCGTCCCGAGCACGCCCGCGGCGGGCAGGACGGCACCCCGGCCGTCGCGCAGGAGGCGATGGAGGGAGCATGAGGAGCGTGAGCACTCCTCCCTCCGCAGCGCGATCGGGCGGCCCCACCCCGCCCGACGCCCCGGCCCCCGAGCCCACCCCCGCCCGCCGCGACGCCGAGGCGACCAAGGCGGCCATCCTGCGCGCCGTCCGCCACCTTCTCGCCCGGCACGCGCACGCCGACATCACGCTCAAGGCGGTCGCCGAGCGGGCCGGGGTGAGCCCGCCGCTGATCCTGAAGTACTTCGGCAACAAGGACGCCCTGTTCGCCCGGGTGATGTCCTTCGAGGCCGACGCCGACGCCCTGCTGGACGCCCCCCTGGAGCAGCTGGGCCGGCACATGGTCCGGCACGTCGTGCTCGGCCAGCGCGAGCGCGGGGCCGACCCCCTGCTGCGCATCGCCTTCGCCCCGCTCCACGGCGAGCAGGGCGACATCCTGCGCGCCAACTTCCGCACCCAGGTCACCCGCAGGCTCGCCGACCGGCTCGACGGCGCCGACGCGGCCGTACGCGCCGAACTGGCCGTGGCGGCCGTCGTCGGCCTCGGCGTGATGTACGGCGTCGCCCGCGCCGACGGACTGCGGTCGGCGCCGGTGGAGGAGATCGCCGACCGCTACGGACCCACCGTGCAGGCCCACCTCACGGGGGACGCGCCCCTCCCGGCGGCCCCGGCGTGACGTCGTCCGGCCCGCTCAGGGGAACAGCCGCTCCAGCAGGGGACTGCTGAACACCCCGTGCGGGTCGAGCCGTTCGAGCGCCTGGGACGCCTCCTGCCAGGCGGGGCCCAGCGAGCGCGGCACGTCCGAGGCGAGCACGTCCGGATCGCTCCAGGCGGCCCGCTCGGTGTAGGCCCAGCCCTTGGACCACTCCACGCGGGCCAGGGCGCGCGTGCCGTCGTACGTCGCCAGCAGCCACCGCTCCAGCTCGCGGTAGAACGCCGGGGCGTCCGGCGTGCCGGGCAGGGTCAGGACGTCCAGCCAGACCGCCGTGTCCCACTCGGGGTGCTCCGGGTCGGGCCGGAGCGCGGACAGCAATGGGGTACGGGCGCCGGGCAGTCCGGCGTCCGCCGGGTCGTCGAGGCCGGTCACGCGGATCTCCACCGAGCCGTTGACCGGGAAGCGGCCGGCCGCGCCGTGGGCGGCCAGCCGCTCGCGGTAGAAGGCGGTGAACTCGGCGACCACCCGCTGCACATCGTCCCGCCGGGTGAGCACCGCGTACCCGTTGGCGTGTACCCGCAGGGTGGTCGGCCGCAGGTAGAGCAGGGTGTTCTTCGACCGGCCCCACAGGTCCGCCGACAGCGTCGCCACCAGTCCCAGCGCCGCCGCGTCGAACTGCGCGTTGCCCAGCACGGGCGCCAGGTACCAGGCGCCGTCCGCCACCATCCGCCCGGCGAGATCCGCCACGGGCGTCGGCACGGTGTCGGAGAACGGGTAGTTGTACGGCGACGTCACGTGCCGGGAGGTGAGCGGCCGGGTCGGTGCGACGCTCCACACCTTCAGCCAGGGGACCTCCGTGAAGGCGAACCAGATCGCCTCGACGCGCCCGGACGACTCCAGGAAGCTCGCCAGCGTGCGCCCGCCCGCCCCGGGCGCCGCGAACAGCTCCGCCGCCGGGATGTCCGTACGGCTGACACACCGCAGATGCGTGTCGGCGCCGGCCCGCAGCACCACCTCGGTCACCAGCGTCCGCCCCAGGTGCGTGAGCAGCGCCGCGCAGTCGGCCTCGTCCCGGGTGAAGGTCCGCGCCGCATAGCCGCCGGCGTCCGCGTCCCACACCACCGCGGTCAGCTCCAGCACGAGATTGCTCAGCGAGCCGTACGTGTGCCCCGGCAGCCGCTCCTCGCCCCGCGCCGGTACGGCCGTGCCGTGCGCGTCGATCGCGAGGGCGCCGCCCAGCGTCAGGTCGCCCGGCGCGGGCGCGGCCGTCACGCCCAGGCCGTGCCCCTCCAGGAAGGTGAGCAGCGCCTCCATGGTGACGCCGGTCCCCGCGCGGACGGCGGACGGCGAGTCCAGGGACAGGCCGGTGAAGTGCCGGGTGGTGTCGACGAGGAGCACGCGCGCGTCCGGGGCGGTGTCCGGCGGGACGGCCAGCGGGGACCAGCCGTGCGCGGCGCCCCGCGCGCGGACCGTCCAGCCGTGCCGCCAGGCCCAGGTGGCGACGGCGGCCGCCCGGTCCGCGCCGTCCGGGGCACACGCCCACAGGCCGGTGACGGTGATCTCGCCGTCCCAGTTGCGGTAGGCCGTGCGGTACAGCTCCACACCGGCCGGGAAGTCCGGCAGTTCCGCGGCCGCCTGCGCGGGGTCGGCCGCCACCAGCAGGACGGCGGCGCCCGCCGCGCCCAGGAAACCCCGCCGGGTCAAGTTGCCCGTTGAACGATCGGTCACGTGGTCACGCTAGGCGCGGGGTGGCCGGCCTGGCCCCGGCCGGAATCGCGGATCACCCGTTCGGGTGACACCGGCCCCGGACGCCCGGGCGGAGCAGCCGGTTCCGCGCCGGTACGCCCCGGGTGACAGACTGCCGCCATGGAAGAGCGCGCATTCGACAGGTCGGGTCAGCATGCCTCCGTGATCGGTCTGGGCACCTGGCAGCTGGGCGCCGACTGGGGAGACGTCGACGACAAGGAAGCCCTCCAGGTGCTGGAGGCGGCGGCCGAGTCGGGGGTGACCTTCTTCGACACCGCAGACGTCTACGGCGACGGCCGCAGCGAGCAGACCATCGCGACCTTCCTGCGCAGCAGGCCCGACCTGCACGTGCTGGTCGCTACCAAGATGGGCCGCCGCGTCGACCAGATCCCCGAGAACTACGTCCTGGACAACTTCCGGGCCTGGAACGACCGCTCCCGCCGCAACCTCGGCGTCGACCGCATCGACCTGGTCCAGCTGCACTGCCCGCCCACGCCCGTCTACTCCTCCGACGAGGTGTTCGACGCGCTCGACACCCTCGTCGAGGAGGAGCGCATCGCCGCCTACGGCGTCAGCGTCGAGACCTGCGCCGAGGCGCTGACCGCGATCGCCCGCCCGCACGTGGCGAGCGTGCAGATCATCCTCAACCCGTTCCGCATGAAGCCGCTGCGCGAGGTCCTGCCCGCCGCGCGCGAGGCGGGCGTCGGCATCATCGCCCGCGTCCCGCTCGCCTCCGGCCTGCTGTCCGGCAAGTACACCAAGGACACCGTCTTCGCCGCCGACGACCACCGCACCTACAACCGGCACGGTGAGGCCTTCGATGTCGGCGAGACCTTCTCCGGCGTCGACTACACCACCGGCGTCGAGGCCGCCGCCGAGTTCTCCGCGCTCGCCCCCGAGGGATACACCCCCGCCCAGCTCGCCCTGCGCTGGATCGTCCAGCAGCCCGGCGTCACCACGGTCATCCCCGGCGCCCGCAACCCCGAGCAGGCCCGCGCCAACGCGGCCGCCGCCCGGCTGCCCGCACTGGACGAGGCCACGCTCGGCGCGATCCGGGACCTGTACGAACGGCGGATCAAGGACCAGGTCGAGCACCGCTGGTAGCCCGTTCCGCGCTCGGTGACACTTCTCGCACCGAAGGCCGTCACGTTTTCGCCCGGACGGGGAACCCGTGTTCCCATGCGACGGCATCGGGAGACGGGAGGAGACGTGGCGGTCACGGAGGAGCGGTCGAAGCATCCGCGCAGCGGACGCAACGAGACCGAGGAGGAACGCGCCGACCGCATGTGGGGCGAGCTGATCCAGGAGGTCCGCGTCGCCCAGACCGGTGTGCAGATCCTGTTCGGCTTCCTGCTGACCGTCGTGTTCACTCCCCGGTACGCGCAGCTGCCCGACACCGACCAGGCGATCTACATCGTCACCGTGGTCCTCGGCGCGTGCGCGACCGGCGCCCTCATCGGGCCGGTCTCCCTGCACCGGCTGGTCTCCGGGCGCCGGGTCAAACCGCAGGCGGTGCGCTGGGCGTCCCGGCTGACCCTGGTCGGCCTGGTGCTGCTGCTGGCCACCATGACGGCCTCGCTGCTGCTGATCCTGCGCGTGGCCACGCACGACTCGTACGTGCCGTACCTGGTGGCCTCCGTGGTCGCCTGGTACGGACTGTGCTGGTTCGTGCTGCCGCTGTGGACGCGGCGCCGCTACACCACCCGGTGACGCGGGCCGCGCCCCGCGGCCCGCTCAGTCCCCGGTGTGGCCGCCGCGCGCCCCGCGCAGCGCCTCCAGGCAGGAGCCGATCGCCTGCTGCAGCTGCTCCAGGCGCTGGACCATGTCGTCCTCGTAGAAGTCCTGCGCGTCGTCGAAGGTCAGTTCCTCGAACGCCTTCGTCGCCTTCTGCAGGCTGCTGTAGAACCGCGTCCGCCGCTCCTGCACCCGCAGCTCCGGGTCGGCCTCGACCGCCCCGGCGACCAGGCCCTTCATCGTGTCGTACGCCTCGGTCGCCCACTCGCCGGCGTCCTCGCCCTCGTCCAGCTCGTCGAGCAGGGACAGGTGCCGCTCCGCCTCCTCGCGCAGCTCGGCGGGCGCCTGGACGGTCTGCCCGGCCGGGGTCCTGATCTGCCCCGACTCGGCGATCTGGCGGACGTAGCCGATCCGGTCGGCGGCGCGGCTCTCGGTGGCGACGGCCTTCTTCAGGTCGTCGGTGCGTACGACGTCCCGGGCCAGCTCGGCCTGGAGCTCCGGATCCTCGCGGACCCGGTCCAGGAGCGCCTGGCGGGCCGCCCGCGCGGTGGAGGGGTCGGCGAGGATCGCGGCGCGCAGCGCGGTCGGGTTCTCCGCGACCTCCAGCGCCTTCGTCGGCCGGATGCCCTCGGCCTCGGCGGCCTCCGCGATGGCCGTGCCGCGCTCGGAGGCGGCGCTGGAGCGGGAGGCGTAGTAGCTCAGCCACACGTCGGCGTCCGGCAGCTCGATCTCCTGGCCGGGCGCGAGCGCCTCGAAATGGGGGACGAGACCGTCGTCGGCGGCCCGGTCCCACGCCTTGTAGTAGCGCATGACCCGCTCCGGAGAGCACCCCGCGAGCGTGGCGAACTCCTTCGCCGACACCTTCGGCGTCTCCTCCGCGCCCTGCCCGCCGGGCCGCACGCTGCGCGCCACCATCAGCGCGAAGGCCCAGCCGCCCGCGCGGGCATAGGCCCCGAACTCGCGCGCGTCCCGGGCGACCAGGTCGCTGAGCGGGGCCGCGGGCGCGGGGGACGGCGTCTCGGACGGGGACGTCTCGGACGGGGCGGTCGCCAGGGTCACGGAAGGCTCTCCCACGGGTCGGGTGCCGACCGGGCCGGCACGGAAAGGTGCAGACCGGCAGCCTATATCGACCCATTGGCGATGCTTTGCCGACCCGGTCGGCCCGTCCGGCCGCGCGGCCGGACGCTCAGCCGAACGCGTCGCGCAGCGCCGGCAGCAGCGTCTTCTCCGACCAGTCGAGGAACGGCTCCTGCTCCTCGCCGCCGATCTGCACCAGCGCGACCTCGTCGAAACCGGCCTCCGCGTACGGGCGGACCGCCTCCACGAACGCCTCCGGGTCGTCGCCGCACGGGATCGACTCGGCGACGTCGTCCGGCGTGACGAACTGCGTCGCCGACTCGAAGGAGTCCGGGTGCGGCAGCTCGGCGTTCACCTTCCAGCCGAGGCCGAACCAGCGGAACTGGGCGTGGGCGCGCTTGACGGCCGCGTCCCGGTCGGTGTCGTAGCACACCGGGAGCTGGCCGACCCGCGGCTTCCCGGTGCCGCCGTGCCGGTCGAACGCCTCCAGCAGGCCCGCCTTCGGCTCGGTGGCGATGACGAGATCGGCGAGGTGCCCGGCGAGCTTGCAGGACTGCTCACCGGAGACGGCGATGCCGATCGGCGGCGCCTCGTCGGGCAGGTCCCACAGCCGGGCCGACTCGACGTCGTAGTGCTGCCCGTGGTGGGTGACGTGGCCGCCGGCGAACAGCGCGCGGATGATCTCCACGGCCTCCTCCAGCATCTCGTGCCGTACGTCCACCGGCGGCCAGCCGCCGCCCACGACGTGTTCGTTGAGGTTCTCGCCCGCGCCCAGCCCGAGCCGGAACCTGCCCTCGGACAGCAGCTGCACGGTCGCCGCCTTCTGCGCCACCACCGCCGGGTGGTAGCGCAGGATCGGACAGGTCACGTACGTCATCAGCGGGATCCGCGAGGTGGCCTGCGCGGCGGCGCCAAGGACGCTCCACGCGTACGGCGAGTGGCCCTGCGTGCGCAGCCACGGGAAGTAGTGGTCCGAGGTCACCGAGAAGTCGAAACCGGCCTCCTCGGCCCGCACCACGTGCCCGACCAGCTCACGCGGGCCGGCCTGCTCGGTCATCATCGTGTATCCGATTCGCACCATAGGCGCCGAGTCCCCGCACCGTCCGAGGCGAAAACGGACCTCCTGGGGCGGGAAACGGATCTTGTGCGGCGGGGCGGCGGGCGGCGGCACGGATGCCCGTCGGAACCGGCCGGACCTGGCCGAAAACCGATCGATCATTCGACCCGCCGGGGGAGAGGATGAGCCCATGACCGTGCGCCCCCTGCCCGAGAGCAGCCCCGCCGCCCAGGGCGTCGACGCGGCCGGCGTCCACGCCCTCCTCGACGCCCTCGAAGCCGCCCCCGGCGTCGCCCCGCACAGCCTGATGATCCTCCGCCACGACCACGTCGTGGCCGCCGGCTGGTGGGCGCCGTACACCCCGGACCGCCCCCAGCTGCTGTACTCGATCAGCAAGAGCTTCACCGGGACGGCCGCCGGACTCGCCCGGGCCGAGGGCCTGATCGACCTCGACGCGCCGGTGATCTCGTACTTCCCGGAGTTCGAGGCCGAGATCACCGACCCGCGCAGCCGGGCGACGCTGGTGCGGCACGTGGCGTCGATGGCCACCGGGCACACGGCCGACACCTTCGACCGCGCCCACGCCCTCGACCCCGGCGACCTCGCCCGCGGCCTCCTGCTGGTGCCGCCGGAGCGCGACCCGGGCACCGTCTTCGCCTACAACAACCCCGCCACCTTCACCCTCGCCGCGATCGTGCAGCGGGTCACCGGACAGCTGCTCACCGACTACCTGCGGCCCCGGCTGTTCGAGCCGCTCGGCATCACCGGCGCGACCTGGCTGCACGACCGGGCCGGCCGCGAACTGGGCTTCAGCGGACTGCACGCCACCACCGACGCCGTCGCCCGGCTGGGACAGCTGTACCTGCGGCACGGCCGGTGGGAGGGCCGGCAGGTGCTGCCCGAGGAGTGGGTCGCCGAGGCGACCCGCACGCACATCGCGACGGCCCCCGGACTGCGGGAAGAGGAGCGCGAGGACTGGGACCTCGGCTACGGCTTCCAGTTCTGGAAATCCCGGCACGGCTACCGCGGCGACGGCGCCTACGGCCAGTTCTGCCTGGTCCTGCCGGAGCACGACGCCGTCGTCGCGATCACCTCCGAGACCGAGGGCATGCAGACCGTGCTCGACGCGGTCTGGGAGCACCTGCTGCCCGCCTTCGGGCCCGCGCCGCTGCCCGGCCGCGAGGAGGCCGACACCGCCCTGCGGGAACGGCTCGCGAGGCTCGCGCTGCCCGCCGCGCCCGGCAAGCCCGCCCCGCCGGAGGACGCCGGGGCCTGGACCGGTGCCGTCTTCACGCCGTACGAGGGGACCTGCGCCGCCGCACCCGGCCTGTCCGAGGCGGAGCTGACCGCGGACGCGGACGGCTGGACGCTGACCCTCACCGAGGACGGGCACCGGCTGCCGCTGCGCTTCGGCCCGGACGACTGGACCGTCACCGGGGAGCCGCTGCCCGTCGCCGTGAGCGGCGGCTGGACCGACGCCGGCACCCTCACCCTCGACGTGGCCGTCCTGGAGACACCGCACCGGCTGGAGATCACCTGCTCCCTGCCCGGGCGGACCTTCGCCGCACGCTGGCGCACCTTCCCGCTGCACCCCGGCCCGCTCCGCAAGCGGCGCGCGCCGAGGCCGTCGGCCTGAGCCGTGGTCGCCGGCCCGACCTGGGCCGTCGGCCTGTGCCGCGGTCGTCAGTCCGAGGCCGGCCGGAAGGTCCGCAGGAACACCTCCAGCGCCCGCCGGTTGGCCGCGTCGGACCAGTCGGCGGCCGGCGTGGTGAAGCGCAGCGAGTAGCCGCGTCCGCCGCCGACGAGGAAGCCCCGCCCGAAGGTGCGCAGCCGGTCGCCGTCGGCCGTGGCGAGCCACTGCATGTCGGCGGCCCGGCGGCCCTGGTACGTCGTCGCGCTGATCGGCCCGATCCGCCGGTAGCCGCCCGTCCGCTCCAGCTGCGGCTCGACGTCCTCCCGCCATACGGCGACCGGGTCCGGGCCGACCCGCTCGCTGTAGGTCACGGCGAGTGTGCGGGGGTCTCCGTCGGCGCCGAACACCACCCGGTAGGCCAGGTCGGACACGCGCGTGGTGCGCTGCCGGCGCCATGTCTCGGGCAGCGCCACCGAGAAGCCCTCGGGGGCGGTGTAGGTGCGGAACCCGGACGGCAGCGCGGTGGGGGAGGACGAGGAGGAGGGCGAGGGCGAGGGCCGTCGGGCGGGCGGGGCCGTGGTCGGCAGCCCCGAGGGCGGCGCGGTGCGTGCGCCGGTCGCCGTGCCGCCGCCGCTGCCGTGGGTCACGGCGAGCACCGCGACGGTCACGGTCACCACGGCCAGCGCCGTGCCGAACGCCAGCAGCCGTCCGCGGCCGTCCGCGCCGGCGTGGGCGGCCGCGGCGTACGCCCGCCGCAGCCGTGGCGCCGGGGGCGCGGGCAGGGCGGCGTCCGGGTCCTCGTGCACCACCCGGGTCAGCGCCTCGCGCACCACCGGGCGCGTCAGCCGTTCCCGGGAGTCCTTGCGCAGCAGCCCCTGCACAGTCCGGGCGAGCGGCCCGGCCCGCACGGGGGTGCGCAACGGCAGCCTGTCCACGCCCCTCAGCGTCGCCTCGAACCGGCCGCGGTCGCGGAACGGCGGCCGGCCCTCGACCATCGTGTACAGCATCGCGCCGAGCGCCCACAGATCGGCCGCCGGGCCGATCCGCTCGTCGCGCGCCTGCTCCGGAGAGGCGTACGACGGTGCCGCGAGGCGCGGCGCCAGCGTCGCGCCCGCCAGCCCGAACCCGGTGACCAGGACCGGACCCCGGTCCGGCACGAACACCTGGCCGGGGCTCAGCTCGCCGTGCGTGACGCCCTCGCCGTGCGCGGCCTGCAGCACGTCGAGCACCTCCAGGCCGATGCGCGCGGCCCGCACGTAGTTGAACGGGCCTTGTACGGCGAGGAGTTCCCCCAGCGGCGTCCCGTCGATCCAGTCGGTGACGGTCCACAGCCCGCCGTCCTGCACCACCGCGTCGAGGACCGCCGGGACCCGGCCCGGGCAGAGCCGGCCCATCGTCTCCGCCATGCGCAGCACCCGGCCGGTCAGGCGACGCGCGCCCTCCGCGTCGTCCCCGCCGCCGGCCGGCAGCCCCGTCCACGTCAGCAGACAGGGCCGCCCGGCCCCGACGTCCTCGCCGAACCAGCAGACGCGGTTCGTCTCCCGGTGCACGACCTGGAGCGGCCGGTATCTGCCGGCGATCGACTCGGGTGCGGGTACACGCGCCTCGGCCATGGTCATCCCTCGCTGAACCCCGGAACTCACGTTTCCCATGGGTACGGGACGTGTGACGGCCTGTGTTCAACGAGCCATGGGTAACCGTGAGTAACCAGCGTGCCTCAGGGGCGGGTTCCGGCCGTCACAGGTCCCGGCCCACGAGGAACCCCGGCAGCGCCCGCAGTTCGGCGGCGGCCCGTGCGGTCAGCGGCAGGGCGTCCAGCTCGGCCGCCGCCCCCGCGACCAGCCGGCGGGCCGCGGCCGGCGCCGCCGTACGGCCGCCCGCCTCCTCGACGGCGAGGGCCACCTCCGCGGTATCGGCGTCCGACTCCAGCAGCGCGGCCAGCCGACGGGCCGCCGGGCCGGGGGAGTCGAGCGCGCACAGCACCGGGAACGTCTTCTTCCGCTCCCGCAGATCGCCGTGCACGGGCTTGCCGGTGACGGCCGGATCACCCCAGATGCCGAGGATGTCGTCGGCGATCTGGAACGCGACCCCGAGCCGGCGCCCCGCCCGCTCCAGCCCCGCCGTCACCGCGGCCGGCGCACCGCCGAGACGCGCCCCGAGCGCCAGCGCGGAACCCAGCAGGGAACCCGTCTTGCGCTCGGCCATCGCCCGGTACTCGTCCGGCCGCACCCGCTCCGGGCCCGTCCACGGCCGGGCCGTGAACAGCAGGTCGTCGGCCTGCCCGCACACCAGGTCGCCGAGCGCCGCCGACAACTGCCGTACCGCCGCACCGCCGTCGGGCGCCGCGGCCAGTGTCTCCACGGCCAGCGCGAACAGCGCGTCGCCCGCGAGGACCGCCGGACCCGTGCCGTACGCCCGCCACACCGCCGGGCGGCGCCGCCGGGTGGCGTCGCCGTCCATGATGTCGTCGTGCAGCAGCGAGAAGGCGTGCACCAGCTCCACCGCCACCGCCGCGGGCACCCCCGCGCTCCCGGGCGCCCCGGCGGCCTCGGCGCCCAGCACGGCCAGCGCCTGCCGGATCCCCTTCCCGCCGGACGCGGCGGCCGGCGCGCCGCCCACCTCGCACCAGCCGAAGGAGTACGCCGCCATCTCGCCGACCCACGGATGCAGCCGCCCCACGGCCGCGCCCAGCGCCGGCCGCACCAGCGCCCGGCAGCGGTCCAGGACCTCGGGGACGGCGTCCGTGACCGTCACGTCCGTCGCGGTCATCGTGCGGTCTCCGCGGCGACGCCCAGCTCCTGCTCGGCGCGCGCCACCATCTCCCGTGCGTGCCGCAGCCCTATCCGCTCCAGCACCCGTGCCAGCTCGGCCAGTTCGGCCGCCGTCTCGGCGCGGTCACGGCCCAGCCGGGCCCGCGACTTCACCAGCCCGAGGCGGGCCAGCGCCTCCCCCCGCGGCTCGTCCATGCCGCGGAAACCGGCCAGCGCCCGCTCGTACAGGCCCCGCGCCTGCGCGTAACGGCCCGCGCGGTACAGGACGTTGCCGCGCATCTTGAGGTTGTAGGCGAGCGCGCTCACCAGGTTCATCGCCCGGCACGTCTCCTCCGCCTCCGACAGCAGCGCGAGTGCCCGCTCGGTGTCCCCGTCGCGCACCGACACGATGTCGGCGAGGCCCCGCAGCGCCCAGGCGTGCCCGCGCCGGTCGTCGGCCCGCGCCGCGATCTCGGCCGCCTCCTCGAAGAGGGCGTACGCCGTGTCGTAGGCACCGGAGTTGCGGTGCATCTGGGCGATGCCCTCCAGCGCCCACACCGTGTGCCGTGCCTCGCCGCGCCGCCGCGCCTCGGCCAGCAACTGCTCGTGCAGCCGGCCCACGGCCTCGTAGTCGCCCTGGATCCGGCCGGTCTCGGCCAGCCCCGCCAGCGAGTAGCCGCGCACCACCACGTCCCCGCCGCGCTCGCCCAGCTCGGCGGCGAGCGCGAGCAGCCGCCGGGCCAGCGCCAGCGCGCCGCGCTGCCGGGCGAGGGTGCCGCCGCTCCACAGCGCCCAGGCCATCGCCGCGGTGTCCCCGGCGGCGCGGGCCGCGCGGTAGCTCGCCTTCCACGCCCGGTCCGCCTCCCGCACCTGCCCCAGCCGCCGGTGCGCCTCCGCGACTGCCAGCCCGGACCGCGCCGCCTCGGCGTGCCGGCCGGCCCGCTCGGCGGCCCTCAACTCCTCGGTGCCGGCGGCCAGGACGTCCACCAGGGACGCGTTGACGGACAGGGTGGTGAGGGCGCCCTGGTACTCCGGGGCGAATGCCTTGCCGTACATCGATGCCTTTCGTCCGCGGATGCGCCGCACGCGTATACCTGCTGTGTATACACGATGCGTATACATGCCGTGTATAGAGGGATGTGGAACTGCCCCGGCCCAGGGGGGAGGCGGGCCGGGGCATCACCTGCTGCCGGTCAAGACGTCCCCGCGGGCGCCCGGGTTGCCTCGGGCGGTCCGCGAGGTGCCGAACGCCACGCCGACCAAACGCGTTGCGCGGGCACGGAGTCGGGCCGCAGGATGGTCGGTGCGTGCGCCGGGGGCGCCGGTCCAGGGGGGAGCGCTTTCATGACAGGCTGCGGGACCACCGTCCGCGCCACGGCCGACGGCCCTGGCGGATCCTCCGGCACCGCGTGCGGGCCGGGCGGCCCCAAGGACGCGGTCCCGGTCGGGTCGCTGGAGGACACACGTGTCGCCATCGGCCGCAGCCCCGGCACCACCCTGTTCTCCGTCCTCATCAGCACGGTGGGCGCCAGTCGGCACGGGATGCCGGCCGCCTGGGCCGAGGAGCTGCGGCGCGCCGCGCCACCGGCGGAGGCCCGCCTGCTGGACGCGCTCCTGCGCACCGGCCGGTCCTGGCTGCCCGACAGCCTCGCGCTGAGCGGGACGCTCGGCACGGACGCCGGGCAGGCCGGCGTGGCCGACGAGTTGGACCTGCTGCGCCCCGACACCCTCGCGGAGGAGGCCGTCACCCGCTTCGGGACGGCCGTACCCCGCCCGTGGCAGCTCGTGGTGGACCGGCCGGACGCCGTCGTGGACGCGTACCGGCGGCTCGCGCGGTCCGTGTGGCGGGCCTTCGAGCCGCTGTGGCAGCGCGCGGCTCCGCTCCTCGAACGGGAGGAGGAGCGGATCGGCCGCGCCGTCGTGACCCGTTCGATGGGACCCGTCTTCAACACGCTGGGCTCGGCCGTCCACTACGGCGACGGCCACCTCCGCCTCCCGGACCACTGTCCCCTGCACCGCACGATCCCCGGCCGGCGCCTGGTGCTGGTCCCGCTCGTGTCCGGGCACCGGGCGACGGCCTACAGCGTCGAGGACGAGGACCTGATGTGGATCGGCTACCCGTTACCCGGTCTCGCCCGCCTCACCGAGACGCCCTCGCCCCGCCCCGACGGCACCGGCCGCCTCGCGCTCGTGCTGGGCGCCCCGCGGGCCGCGCTGCTGCTGCACGCCCGCTTCCGGCCGTCGGTGAGCGACGCGGCGAGCAGCATGGGCATCGCCGTCAGCACCGTCACATACCACTGCGACGCCCTCGTCCGCGCCGGCCTGCTGCGCCGCCACCGGCACGGACGTGAGGTCCGCCTCGCCCTGACCGAGGACGGCCGGCGCCTGCTCGACCTGCTGGCCTAGGGACCTTCGCGACGGGCCGCGGGATCCGGGCGGACCGTGCCGCTCACTGCGGCCCCAGGTACAGGCCGCCGTTGACCTCGATGGTCTGCCCGGTGATCCAGCGCGCGTCGTCCGAGGCGAGGAACGCCACGACGTCGCCGATGTCGGCCGGTTCGCCCGGGCGCCCCAGCGCGGTCATGCCGGCGACGCGCCGGGTGGCGTCGGGGTCGCGCAGCCAGTCGTTCATGTCGGTCCCGGTGATGCCGGGGGAGACCGTGTTGACGGTGATGCCGCGCGGCCCCAGCGTCCGGGCGAGCGAGCGGCTGAAGACGTTGAGCGCGCCCTTGGTCATCGCGTACACGATCTCGGGGGTGGCGAACCAGGTGACCCCCGACGAGATGTTGATGATCCGGCCGCCGTCGGGCATCAGCCGCAGCGCGCGCTGCGTGACGAAGAGCGGGGCCCGTACGTTCGTTGCGAACTGCCGCTCGTAGGCGTCCGGGGTCACCGCGTCGATGGTGGCGCCGTAGTCGATGAAGGCGGCGTTGTTCACCAGGATGTCCAGGGGCCGCCCGGCCAGTGCCTCCTCCAGCCCGGCGAACAGGGTGTCCACGTCGCCGTCCACGCCCAGCTCGGCGCGCAGGGCGAACGCCTGTCCGCCCGAACGACGGATCGCCGCGACGGTCTCCTCCGCCGCGTCCTTCCGGCTGCCGTAGTGCACGACGACGTACACCCCCTCGGCGGCGAGCCGCTCCGCGACGGCTCGTCCGATGCCGCGCGAAGCCCCCGTCACCAGGGCTGTCCTTCCGGATGCACCGGTCATGATCGTCCTCTTCCTTCCGCAGCGGAGCCGGCCGCGAGGCGGGGCCGGCGGCGACCCTCGGTCGTGGCGATCCTCGGCGGCCGGGCGGCGGATGGCGAGGCTTTCGAGGATCCTCCAACGGTCGCCCGCGGACGGAGGCTTGCGCGTCGGCTCACCTGACGGGCGCGAGGTCCTCCGCCCGCTCCGGGACCGACGTGCCGCGCGCCCGCTGGGACGCTTGGGTCCCGCAGAACGCGGACTCCAGGGTGCGCAGCATCGTCGTATGGACGCGGGCGTTGTTGGAGGCGGTGGCGACCGCCGTCAGGGTGCGCCCGCCGTCCTGCGAGGTGAACGCGTACGTGTAGTAGCCCTGCACCGCGCCCGTGTGCCCGTACACCGACACCCCGCAGGACAGGTCACGGCGCCGCAGCCCCAGCCCGTACGCCTGGCCGGTCCCGGCCGGCACCCACCGGCGCATCTGCGCCAGCGCCGCGGCCGAGGTCAGGCGGCCGCGCAGCAGTGCCGAGTAGAAGGTGTTCAGGTCCCGGGTGCTGGAGATGACCGCGCCCGCGCTCTGCGCCCAGGACACTGTCTGCCGGGTGGCGTCGACCAGGGCCGCCCCGGCGGCGTCCTGGGTGAGGTAGCCGCGGGTGTGGCGGCCGGGGATCCCGGTGCCGGGGTGCACGTAGAAGGTGTCGGTCAGCTTCAGCGGCGCGATGATCCGGTCCTGGTACTCCCGGGCCACGCCGTGTCCCGTCAGCTTCTCGATGAGCATCCCGGCGACGACGAAGTTGGTGTTGGAGTACGCGTACGCGCCCCCGGGCGCGGTCGTGCGCGGGTGCTTCAGCGAGCGCTGGACCAGCTCGCGATAGGTGAACACCTTGGTGCGGACCGCCTCGAAGCCGGGCACCGTCCGGGCGAACATGTCGTTCGTGTAGTCGTACAGGCCGCTGCGGTGGCTCAGCACGTGCCGGACCGTGATCCGCCGGTCGGGCAGCAGGCCCGGCAGGTAGGTGTCCACCGACGCGTCCAGCCTCAGCCTGGCCTCGTCGGCCAGTTGCAGCAGCACCACCGCCGAGAACGTCTTGGTGATGCTGCCGACCCGGAACCGGTCGGAGGGATCCAGCGCCCGCCCGGACTTCCGGTCGGCCACGCCCACGGTCGCCCGCAGCACCGTCCCGTGGTCGTCGATCCGTGCCATGGCGCCCGGCGCGCCCTGGCTCTGTGCCGAGCGCAGCACGCCGCGCAGCCCCGCGAGATCCGGTGCGGGCTCGTGTGGCGCGGCCTGTGCCGGGACGACGAGCAGGGACAGCAGGGCCGCGCCGAGCGCGGTCCCCCTGCGGAGCGTTGCTGTGACCATCCGACGCTTCTCCGTTCCTGTCGGGTCGTCATATGACCTGCGGTCCTGACGGGTTCCGGCAGTATCTCCGCGTAGGGAGGGAAAAGCGGTGATTTGCCGACCGGTTTCGCCGGCTGCTTTCCGGGCGCGCTCGGAGTCGGTGGCGGTCCGCTCAGAATGCGGGGCACAGCTGGGTGTGGACGGCGTCCACGATCCGCGCGGCCTTGGCCCGTCCGAAGCCCTCAGGATGCCCGGGCGAGGTGAACCGCCGCTCCGCCTCGGCGACCTGACGGTCCGTGTCGCCGGGGAAGGCCTGGATCGTACGGCACTGGGCGCGGCCCCGGTCCACGGCGCCGTCCTCGTCGTCGTGCACGATGTCCGGGTCGATCGCGGTCAGCGCCCGGACGTAGGCGGCCTCGCCGTGGGCGTCGGGGCGGGGCGGCAGCGGGGCCGCCGCCCGGGTGCCGGCGGGCCGGGCGGGCGCTGGGGCGGTCGCGGTGACCGTGGCGCGCGCCGGGCCCGCGGTGCCCGCCGTGTCCGCCGTACCCGCTGCGCCCGGCGGCCGCGCGTCAGCGGGGGAGGAGGCCGCGGCCGGCGGCGGTGCGGCCGCCGTGGGTGACGTGGCCGGCTCGTGCGCGCCGCAGGCGGTCAGCGTGGCGACGGCGAGGGCGCAGGACGCGAGCAGCCCTGCGGTCGGGCGGAGGTTCACGGGTCTCCCGGGAGGTCTCGGGCGGGGCGACGACGGTGGAGATCCGTGAGCGTATGAGGTGCTTGTATACCTGCGAGGCGTTTCACGCCCACCGCACGGGGGCGCACGGGAGTGAAGCCCGCCCGTCCCTCACTCCGAAGCGCCCTGGGGGCGCCCCAGCAGCCCCTCCCGGTAGGCGATCGCGACCGCCTCCGTACGGCTCGCCGCCCCCAGCTTCGCGAGGATGTTCGACACGTGCACGCTCGCCGTCTTGCCGCTGATGAACAGCTCCTCACCGATCTGCCGGTTGCTGCGGCCCAGCGCCAGCAGCCGCAGCACGTCCCGCTCCCGTGCCGTCAGCGGCGACGCCTGCCCGTCGGACGCGCCCGTCTCGGCGAGCCGGCCCCGCCGTACCAGCGCGTCGATCCGCTCCCGCAGCGGCACCGCCCCCAGCAGCACGGCGGTCGCCCGCGCCTCACCGGCCACCTCCGCCGCCTCCGCGCGCCGGTCCGCGACGAGCAACGCCTCCGCCAGCCGCAGCCGGCAGCGCGCCCGCTCGTAGACGTCCCCGAAGCCGAACCCGGCCACCGCCTTCTCCCAGGCCGCCACGTCCGGCCCCGCCACCGCGCGCGTCCACTCCGCCTCGGCCCGCGCCAGCCACGCCTGGCCCTCCGGGCCCTGCGGCGGGCCCGCGTCGCTGTGCCCCGCCGCCTCCCGCGCCAACTCCACCAGCTCCGACGCCGTCTCCCGCCACCGCGCGATTCCGGCGTCGTCACCGGCCCGGCGCAGCTCCTCCGCCCGGTCCGCGACGGCCGCCAGCGCGAGTGCCGCCAGCCGCACGGCCACGTCCGGAGTGCCGCCCACCCCATCCGACAGGGTCGCCACCGTCGACCGCACCCGCTCGACCGCCGCGTCCGCGTCACCGCGCGACGCCGCCGCGTCCGTCAGGACGACGCCCGCCACCAGTGTGCCCAGCCAGTCGAACGGCCCCTCCAGCAGCGCCCGCGCGCGCTCGGCGGCCGACGCGTCCCCCCGCGCCAGCGCCACGTACAAGGCCGGCCCCACCGCGTAGCCGCCCGACGCCGGCAGCACCGCCGCATCGGCCGCCGCCTCCCGCGCACACGCGTCCCACTGGCCCAGCGTGTACAGCACCAGCAGCTGCAGATACCGCATCTCCATCGGATACGGCGACGACAGCAGCCCGGCCCGCCGCGCCCGCTCCAGCCCCTCCGCCACCCACGGCAGACACTCCTGGAGATCGCCCGACTCAAAGCAGCCGACCGCGATCTGGAACAGCGCCCGCATCTCCACCGGCGCGCTCCCCGCCTGCCGGGCCAGCTCCCGCGCCTGGACGAGACGTTCGCGGCCCTCCGGTGTGCGCCGTGAGCCGCCCTCCAGACCCGTGAGCGAGATCAACAGGTCCGCCTGCGCGTCCAGCACGCCCAGCTCCCGCGCCGCGGCCAGCGCCTGCCGGCCCACCCGCGACGCCGTGTCCGTGTCGCCCATCTGACGCGCCGCCATGACATGCGTGGCCGCGGCCCACACCCATGTCCTGGTCGGCGGCTGCGCCGGGATCAGCTCCAGCGCCTCACTGCTGTGCCGGAACGCCGCCTCCAGCGCGTCGACCCCCAGCAGGTTCCCCGCCAGCGTGTACCGCACCCGCGCCGCCAGCTCCGAATCGGCGTCCGCGCCGATCCCGGCCAGCGCCGCCCGCGTCAGCGCCACCGCGCGGTGCCCTTCCCCGGCATGCGCGGCCGCCGCCGACGCCCGCAGCATCAGCGCCACCCGGTCCGAGCCCTCACCCGCCGGCCGCCGCTCGGCGTCCACCGCCGACCACATGTCCAGCGCGGCCTCCAGATGCCGCAGCTCCTCCGCCGGCGCCCCCACCCGCCGCGCGTGCCCCGCCGCCTCCAGCGACGCGGCCAGCGCCTCCGGCAGATCGTGGCTCTCCCGGTAGTGGTACGCCCGCTCCGCCGCGCACTCCGGCCCCCGTCCCCGCTCGCCCAGCACCCGCGCGAACGCCCCGTGCATCCGCGCCCGCTCGCCGGGCAGCAGATCGCCGTAGACCGCCTCCCTGGCGAGCGCGTGCCGGAAGCTGTACGTGTCGCCCTCGCCCGCCACCAGCAGCTGGCGCCCCACGGCCTCCCGCAGCGCGGACTCCAGCTCCTCCTCGGGCAGCCCCATCACCGCCCGCAACAGCTCGTGCTCCACCCGCCGGCCCGCCACCGCCGCCGTACGCACCACCCGCTGCGCCGTCTCCGACACCTGCTCCACGCGGATCAGCAGCACGTCCGCCAGCCCGCTCGGCAGCCCCCCGGACCCGGCGCCGGCCGTCGCGAGCAGCTCCTGCGCGTAGAACGCGTTGCCCTCCGCGCGCTCCACGATCCCGCGCACCGTCGCCTCCGGCAGCGGCCCCTCCTCCAGTGCCCGCACCAGCCGCGACACCTCGGCATCCGGCAGCGGCCGCAGCTCCAGCCGCTCCACCACCGGCAGCCGGACCAGCTCCGCCAGCACCGGACGCAGCGGATGGCGGCGGTGCAGATCGTCCGAGCGGTAGGAGGCCAGCACCGCCAGCCGGTGGGCCGCCGTCGCAGCCGGCCGCTGCAGCACCCCCCTGCTCAGCAGGAACCGCAGCAGATCACGCGACGACTGGTCCGCCCAGTGCAGGTCCTCCACCACCAGCAGCAGCGGCGCCACGTCCGCCACCCCGGCCAACAGTCCCGCCATCCCCTCGAACAGGCGCAGCCGCCCGCCGGAGTCGCGCGCCTCGTCCGAGGCGCCGCCCAGCAGCCGCTCCACCACCGGGTACTCGGCCCGGACCTTCGCGAACCGCTCGTCGGCCGCGATCTGCCCGAGGATCTCCGTGAACGGCAGATACGGCAGCCCGACATCGCCCAGGTCCACGCAGTGCCCGGTCAGCACCGTCATCCCGGCGTCGGCGGCCCGCGCCGTCGCCTCGTCGAGCAGCCGTGTCTTGCCGACACCGGCGTCACCGGACAGCAGCACCGCGCGCGGGTCGCCGGAGCGGGCCCGCGAGAGGGCGGAGGTGAGGTGGCCGAGTTCTTCGGCGCGGCCTATGAGGGGCGGTGTGAGCTGGATCTGTTGCACAAGCACCATCTTGACGGGTCGGTGCCGCCGGCACCGGTCAGCGCAGGGTCTTCGCCCAGTCCGCGGGGACCCGGCCCGCAGGTCCCGGGGCCGGCTGGTCCGCGGGGTGGCTCACCGGGGGAGCCAGGGCTGGGCCGTCCTCGTACAGTTCGTCCGTCGCGTAGTCCCAGTACCAGCTCTCGCCCGGCTCGAAGCTCTGCACCAGGGGGTGCCCGGTGGCCCGGTAGTGGGCCGTGGCGTGCTTCGCGGGGGAGGAGTCGCAGCAGCCGATGTGGCCGCACTGCGCGCAGCGGCGCAGATGGAACCACCAGCCCCCGGCCTCCTCGCACTCCAGGCAGCCGGTGCCGCTCGGCGCTGCCGTGGGGTCGATGCCGTCGGGGCTGTCGGGGGGTGTCATGCCGTCTCCTCTTCGGGTGGGGTCTCGGGCTCGGCGGCGGTGAGGGGCAGCAGCACCCGGAAGCGGGTGTCGCCGGGTTCGGAGTCGACCTCGATGCTGCCGCGGTGCTTGTTCACCACGATCCGCCAGGAGATGTCCAGGCCCAGGCCGGTGCCCTGGCCCACGGGCTTCGTGGTGAAGAACGGGTCGAAGATGCGGTTGCGGATCTCCGGCGCGATGCCCGGGCCGGTGTCGCCGAACTCCACCACCAGGTGGTCGTTGCGGCGTGCGGTGCGGACCGTCAGGGTGCCGTCGCCGCCCGTGTCGTTCATCGCGGCCACCGCGTTGTCGATCAGGTTCGTCCACACCTGGTTCAGCTCCGCCGGGTAGGCGGGGATCCTCGGCAGCGCGCGGTCGTAGTCCTTGACGACCTTGATGGTGGGGCCGATCTTGCCGGAGAGCATCAGCAGGGTGCTGTCGAGGAGTTCGTGGACGTCCGCGACCTGGTAGGGGGCGCGGTCGAGCTGCGAGTACTGCTTGGCCGCGTCGACGAGATGCGAGATGCGGGTGGTGGAGTCCTCGATCTCGTCCATGAGGAGTTCGGTCTCGACCGTGTAGTTCAGCCAGCCGATCGCCGCCGGCAGCATGTCCTCGTCCACCGCCGCGGCCACCTGCTCCAGCCAGTCGACGTCCAGGCCGGCCTGGACGAAGGTGGGCGCGAGCCGCCAGCCCTCGGGGATGTCGTGGTCGTCCATCCAGTCGCTGAGCGCGTCCTCCCGGTCGGAGGCCTCCAGCGGGCTCAGCGCGGGCGCCTTGCCGACGCGTTCGGCGGTGCGCTCCTGGATCTCGATGAGGTCGGCGAGACGCTCACGGTCGTAGGGGCCCGAGGAGATCACCGACAGCTTGTGGCGCATCTTCGCCACGCGTTCGCGCAGGGTGGCCGTGGCGCGGACGGCCGCCGCCGCGGGGTTGTTCAGCTCGTGGGTCAGTCCGGCCGACAGCGTGCCCAGGGCGAGCAGCCGTTCGCGCTGGCCGATGGTCCGCTGGGTGTTCTTCGAGCCGAAGAACAGGCCCTCCAGGAGGTGGACCGCCATCGGGAACCACTCCAGCATGATCGAGGAGAAGGTGTCCGCGGGCAGCACGAAGAAGCGCGTGGGTTCCGTCACGCGCATCGAGTTGTTGTAGACCTGCGGCACCCGGTCGCCCAGGTACGCCTGCATCGCCCCCGAGTACACCCCGCTCTGTGAGGTGCGGATGACCTCCACGTCCTCGCCGCCGACCCGGCGGGACAGCACCACCGTGCCCTCGATCATCACGTAGAAGCAGGTCGCCGGGTCGCCCTCGGCGTACACCGGGCCCGGGTCGAACAGCTCGACCCGGCCCTCGCTGCACAGCCGGCCCAGCTGCTCCGGCGCCAGCTTCTCGAAGAGGAACAGCGAGCCGATCTCGGCCGGGCTGCACGGCATCGGACGGCCGCTCATGACTGCTCCAGATACCGGTGGACGAGCATGACGGCCATGGCACCCTCTCCTACGGCGGACGCGACCCGCTTGGCGGACTCGGCGCGGGCGTCGCCCGCCACGAACACGCCGGGGATGTTCGTCTCCAGGTGGTACGGCGGCCGGTCCAGCTCCCAGTCCGCCGGGGGACGACCCTCGGGGGTCAGGTCGGGGCCGGCCAGGATGAAGCCCCGCTCGTCGCGCAGCACCGTGCCGTCCAGCCAGTCGGTCAGCGGGGCCGCGCCGATGAACACGAACAGCCAGCCCGCGTCGACCAGTTCGGTGCGGCCCGTGTCCACGTCCCGCAGCGTGAGCTGCTCCAGATGGCCCGTGCCGTGCGCCGACTCCACCTCCGTGCGCGGGCGGACGGAGATGTTCGGCGCCTCCTCGATCTGCTGGATCAGATAGTGCGACATCGACGACGACAGGGACTCGCCGCGGACCAGCAGGGTGACCGACTTCGCGCCCCGCGCGAGGTACATCGCCGCCTGGCCCGCCGAGTTGGCGCCGCCGACGATGTACACGTCCTGCCCCTGGCAGGACGCCGCCTCGGTCAGCGCCGAGCCGTAGAACACCCCGCAGCCGGTCAGGTCGTCACAGCCCGCCGCCCCCAGCCGGCGGTACTGCACACCGGTCGCCAGGATCACGCTGTGCGCCGAGACCGCGGAGCCGTCGGAGAAACGGACCGTGCGGGCAGCGCCGTTGACCTCCAGGCCCGTCACCTCGCGCGCGGTGAGGATCTCCGCGCCGAACTTCGCCGCCTGCCGCCGCGCCCGGTCCGTGAGCTGCGCGCCGGACACGCCGTCGGGGAAGCCCAGGTAGTTCTCGATACGGGAACTCTGGCCCGCCTGGCCGCCGGTCGCCGACCGCTCCACCAGGACCGTGCGCAGGCCCTCCGACGCGCCGTAGACCGCCGCGCCCAGTCCGGCCGGACCGCCGCCGATCACCACCAGGTCGTAGAAGTCCGCCGTGGGCGTCGTCGCGAGGCCGACCCGCGCCGCCAGTTCGGGGGCGTCCGGCTCGACCAGCACGGCGCCCTCCGGGGTGACCACCAGCGGCAGCCGCTGCCCGTCCTCGCCGGCCGCCGCGAGCAGCCGCCGCCCCTCGGGCTCCTCGGCGCTGTACCAGCGGTACGGCACCTGGTTGCGGGCCAGGAACTCGCGGACCTCCGACGAGCGCGCCGACCAGCGGTGGCCGACCACCTTGGTGCTCGGCACCGGCTTGAAGTCGCTGTGCCGCCACGCCTGGAGCAGATCGTCCAGGACCGGGTACAGCTTCTCCTCCGGCGGGTCCCACGGCTTGAGCAGATAGTGGTCGAGGTCGACGACGTTGATCGCGTCGATCGCCGCGCTGGTGTCCGCGTACGCGGTCAGCAGCACCCGCCGCGCCCCCGGGTACACGTCCATCGCCTGTTCGAGGAACTCGATGCCGTTCATCTGCGGCATCCGGTAGTCCGCGAGGATCACCGCCACCAGGTCGCCGCGCAGCTTCAGCTCCCGCAGCGCGTCCAGCGCGGACTCGCCCGACTCCGCGCGCACGATCCGGTACGACTCGCCGTACCGCCGGCGAAGATCGCGGGCGACGGCGCGGGAGACCCCCGGGTCGTCGTCCACGGTCAGGATGACGGTCCGCGCTGCGTCGGCGGCCTGTGCCATACGTCTCCCACCCCGAGTGGTCGGCATCGCGGCGCGGTCGCGGGCAGTGCGGCCGGGCCGGCTCGACGCCCATCGTATGTTCGTTCGTCCCGCCGCGCGCGGGCATATGCGCGGGGGTGCTGGGGTCAGGCGCGGCGCGGGGCGAGCACGCAGAACTCGTTGCCCTCGGGGTCCGCAAGGACCACCCACGGCTCCTCGCCGGTCTGCCCGACGTCCGCGTGCCGCGCGCCCAGCGCCAGCAGTCGGTCGACCTCCGCCTGCTGGTCCACCGGGCGGAAGTCGAGGTGGAGGCGGTTCTTGCCCGTCTTGGCGTCCGGCGACCGGCCGAACAGCAGGCCCGGCAGACGGTCGGGTGCCGGGCGGATCTCGAACTCGTCAGGGGACTCGCCGACGACGACCCAGCCCAGCGCCTCGGCCCACCAGCGGCCCAGCGCCACGGGATCCGCCGCGTCGACGATCACTTGCTCCCATTCCAAGGTCATGAACGGCAGCGTAGGGGAGACTGGAGAGGCAGCGAGGGATTTTCCGACGTGAGGGAGGCGGCCGGATGACCGGGCCGATCACGGCAGGGGTCGACGGGACCGACGAGAGCCTGGCCGCACTGGACTGGGCGGCGCGTGAGGCCGTACGGCGCGGGCGGCCGCTGCGGGTGGTGCACGCCTGGGAGTACCAGCCGGACACCGCACCCGAGGTGGCGGGGCGGGACGCGCAGGAGGAGTGGGTGCGCGAGGCCGTCGCGACCGCCGTGCGGGGCGTCACCGAACGCCACCCGGAGCTGGAGGTCTCCGCCGACGTCCTCGAAGGGCCGGCCGTGGAGACGCTGGTGGGCGCGGCGGCCGAGGCCGAGCTGCTGGTGCTCGGCTCGCGCGGGCACGGGCCCGTCGTCGGCTTCCTCCTCGGCTCCGTCGGACAGCAGGTGATCGCCGAGGCCACGCGGCCCGTCGTGCTGGTCCGCGCCGGGGACGAGGCGAGCGCCGAGGCCGCCGGGCGGGAGATCGTCGTCGGCCAGCAGGGCGACGCCGAGGACAGCGCCGCCGCGCTGGGTTTCGCCTTCGAGACGGCCGCGGCCCGTGGCGCCACCGTCCGCGTCGTCCGCGCCTGGACGCTGCCGCCGGTCTTCGCCTACAGCCCCGCCTCGCTGAAGCTGCTCGACGACGCGGGCGGCCTGGAGCCGTACGAACGCAAGGCGCTCACCGACGCCGTCCAGCCCTGGCGGGACCGCTTCCCCGACGTCCCCGTCGTCGAGCACGTCGAGATCGGCAGCGCCGGGCAGGTGCTGCTGTCGGTGGCCGGCCGGGCCCAGCTGATGGTGGTCGGGCGCCGCGCCCGCCGCACGGCCGTCGGGGCCCGCATCGGCTCCGTCGCCCACGGCGTGCTCCACCACGCAGGCTGCCCGGTCGCCGTGGTCCCGCACGCGTGACGGTCACTCCGGGACGGTCGGCTCCAGCGTCTCGCGCGCCTTCGGCAGGATGTTCCTGATGTAGTCCTCGACGGCCGTGTCCAGACCGATGTCGTGCTGTGCGTGCTCCGACAGGTACCAGCGGTGCTCCAGCAGCTCGTGGTAGATCTCCGCCGGGTCCATGGTGCCGCGCAGCTCGACCGGGACGGCCCGCACGGTGGGCCGGAACACGTCCCGCACCCAGCGGTGCGCCAGCACCTCGGGACGGGCGGCGAGGGGGTCGCCCGGCGCGTAGTCCTCCTGGGTCGCCATCCACGACTCCAGGTCGTTCAGCAGCCGCCGGGCCTGGTTCTCCTCGGCGTCCAGGCCCGTCAGCCGCAGCAGCTGCCGCTGGTGGTGGCCGGCGTCCACGACCTTCGGCACGAAGGTCACGGTGTCGCCGTTGGAGGAGTGCTCGATCTGCATCTCCGCCACGTCGAAACCGAGGTCGTTCAGCCGGCGTATCCGGCGCTCTATGTAGTGGTACTTGCCCGCCGGGTAGACCGAGGTGCGGGTCAGCTCCTGCCACAGGGCGGTGTAGCGGGCGCAGATCTCGGTGCCGAACTCGATCGGGTCGACCGACGGGTGCAGCGCCCCGGACGCCTCCAGGTCCAGCAGCTCCCCGCTGATGTTCACGCGGGCCAGGTCGAGGTCGTAGTCGCGCTGGCCGGGGCTGAGCCGCGGGTGCAGGTCGCCGGTCTCGGCGTCGACCAGGTAGGCGGCGTACGCGCCCGCGTCCCGCCGGAACAGGGTGTTCGACAGCGAGCAGTCGCCCCACGCGAACCCGGCGAGGTGCAGCCGCACCAGCAGCACCGCGAGGGCGTCCATCAGCCGGTGCATGGTCGCGGGCCGCATCGTCGTCTCGAACATCGACCGGTACGGCTGCGAGCCGCGCAGATGCCGGGTGACCAGCACCGGCTCCAGCGGGGCGCCGGAGCCGTCGGTGCGGCCGGTGACCACCGCGAGCGGGTCGACGGCCGGGATGCCCAGCCGGTCGAGGTCGCGCAGCAGCTCGTACTCGCGCAGCGCCGGCCGCTCCGCCAGCTCCTTGACGGCGATCACCTCGTCGCCGGCCCGGGCGTAGCGGACCACGTGCCGGGAGATACCGCGGGGGAGCGGCACGAGGTACTCCTCGGGCCACTCCTCCAGCGGCACGTGCCACGGCAGTTCGAGCAGGAGCGCGGGGTGCTCCGGGTTGGTGGCGCTGATCTGCAAAGCCATGGCCGAAGCCTAAGCGGACCGGCGCGTACGCCGACGCCCCGGCCGCCGGCGTCCCGAGCCGTGGACCGACGCGCGGGCCCGCCCTGCGCCGCCCCGGAGCTACGCCGCCCGCTCCCGCGCCTGTTGCGCCGCCGCCCGCACCGGCCCGTGGTGCACCGGCCCGTGGCCGGGCAGCAGCACGTCGGCGTCCAGCTTCTCGATGAGGTCGAGGGAGGCGAGGGCCCGCTCCCGCTCGTGGTGGAACATGTCGGGCAGCAGCTGCGGCCCCTTCGCCCGGGCCGTGGGATGCCCGCTGACCAGGGCGTCCCCGGAGATCAGCACCCCCGCCTCGGGGAGGTGGAAGACGCAGTGGCCCAGGGTGTGCCCGGGCGTGTGCACCGGCACCGGGCGGCCGGGCACGTCGAGCGGGACCGACACCTCGAACGCCTCCGGCGAGGCGACCGGGACGTGCACGGTGCCGCCGGAGCGGATCGCGTGTACGACCCAGGGCAGCACGCCCGGCCGCCAGCCGTTGGCGAGGACGGTGCCGACGGACACCTGGTGCAGGAACTCCCGCCGTGCGTGCGGCACTTCGGCCTTGTGCAGCCGTACCGGCGTGCCGTGCGCGGCCCGCAGGTGCTCGGCGGAGCCCAGGTGGTCGTTGTGGGCGTGGGTGATCAGCACGGCCACGACGGCCTCCGGCGAACTGCCCACCTGCGCCAGGGAGTCCAGCACGAGCTGCCGGTCCCCCGGATACCCGGTGTCCACGAGCGTCGCCGTGTCACCGTCGGTGAGGATCACCCAGTTGGTGTTGCTGCCGTGCACCAGGTAGGTGCCGTCGGCGACTTGGCGTACGTCTGCCCGCATGCTGTCCCCCCGAAGGTGAAGTGGTTCTTGCCCGACGCACAAAGGAAACCAGATCAGCCGGGCGGGGCGGCGGCCCGCATCCCGAACAGGACACGGGTGACCGGCGTACGGCGCACGGCGTACTCGTACAGCAGCAGGACGGCCGCGAGGGAGGCGGCCACGATCGCCGCGTACTTCACCGGGGCGGGCGCGGCCCAGCCCACCACGCCGTAGGCGAACGCGACCAGCACCGGCTGGTGCAGCACGTACAGCGGCAGGGCCGCGGTGACGAGATAGCCACGGACGGCACGCCCGCGCTCCCGCCCCCTCGCCTCGCGCGGCGCGGCCTCCCGCCGCCGCTCCAGCACCCCCAGGATCGCCAGGACCCAGCACCAGCCCGCCGCCCCGAACAGGGCCCGGGTGACCAGCGCGAACGCCGAGCCGTCGGTGAACGGGTCGTCCAGGGACGTGAACCCGGGCGCGGTCGCGGCGAACAGCGCGAGGCCCAGCACCCCGGCCGGCACGGTCAGGCGCCGGGTGGCGGCCCGGGCCCGCTCGTCGTCGGCGAGGGCATGGCCGTAGAGAAAGAACAGCAGGTACGCCCAGCGGTTCCAGCCCGCGAAGCCCTCCTCCATGCCCAGCAGCGCGTCGATCGCGGCGAGGACGAGTGCGGGCAGCAGGAGCAGGGCCGGCCGGCGCCGCAGGGCGGGTGCCGCACGGCCGGCGGCACGGGCGAGGGGGTCCGCGACGGGGGCCAGCATCAGGCAGAAGGCCAGCAGGAGGACCACGAACCACAGATGGCCCGTCTCGAAGTACCGGCCGTCCAGGACGAACGGGAAGTCGGCCGGGTCGGGACGGACGGTGAGGAAGCGCAGCCAGAAGTGCCCGTACGGCTCGTGGTGGCCGGGGCCGGCGGCGCGCTCCCTCAGCCACTGCGGGAGCGGGTTCAGGGCGAGCGTGGCGAACACCAGAGGCACGCCCAGCCGCAGCAGGCGTTCGCGGGCGAAGCCGCCCGGGCCGCGGCGGCGCAGCGAGTGCCGGGCGCCCAGCCCCGCGACGAGGAACAGCATCGGCATCGCCCACACCACGCCGAACCCGGCGAGCACGGTCACGGCACCGCTCGTGTCCCGGTTCTTGACGTAGTAGTCGTCGTCGGGGGAGAAGACCAGCGCGGCGTGGAAGAAGACCAGCCCCAGCACGACGAGCGCGCGCAGGACGTCCAGTTCGCCGCGTCGGGTTCCGGTCGCCGGGGCGCCGGTCGCGGGGTGTGCGGGCTCCGTCGGCATCCGGCCTCCCCCCTGTCCGGCTCAGTGTGGGGGAGAGGGCGCGGGGACGACAGCGTTCCGGCGCGTTCAGCGCACCCCGTGCGGGCGGAACTGGATGCTGATGCGCGGCCCGGTCGCCCGGGTGGTCTTGGGTACGCAGTGCTCCCAGGTCCGCTGGCAGGTGCCGCCCATCACGATCAGGTCCCCGTGGCCGAGCGGCCGGCGGATCGCGCTGCCGCCGCCGGCCGGGCGGAGCAGCAGGTCGCGGGGCGTGCCCACGGAGAGGATGGCGACCATCGTGTTCTCGCGGGCGCCGCGCCCGATCCGGTCGCCGTGCCAGGCCACGCTGTCCCGGCCGTCGCGGTAGTAGCACAGCCCGGCCGTGGTGAAGGGCTCGCCCAGCTCGGCGGCGTAGTGCGCGGTGAGCGCGTCGCGCGCCTCGTCCAGCACCGGGTGGGGCAGCGGGTCGCCGGCGCCGTAGAAGCAGAGCAGGCGGGGGACGTCCACCACCTGGTCGTACATCTTCCGGCGCTCCGCCCGCCACGGCACCTCGGCCGCCAGCTGTTCGAACAGGGCGTCGGCCCCGGTCAGCCAGCCGGGCAGGACGTCGATCCAGGCGCCTGAGCCCAGCTCCGTCCGCTCGACGCCGGCGAGCGAGCCGAGCTCCAGCCGGTCGGTCTGGTCGAACAGCGAAGCCTGGAATTGCGTGCTCATACCACCAGCCTAACCCTGTAATCGAAAATCTGTTCCATCGATCTCCTCGGGCTCCGGTGGTCTTCTCCGGCCCCTTTCGATACACCGGTGTATCGGATACATTCGCGTATCGAACGGAGGGCGATCGGCATGGCAGTGGAGGGGACGGCGGCGCCGCGCGTCACCCGGCGGCGGGTGCGCACGCGGGCCAACCTGCTCGACGCCGCCTTCGCCGTGTTCGCGGCCAAGGGTTTCGGGCGGGTCTCCATCGAGGAGGTCTGCGAGGCCGCCGGCTACAGCCGGGGCGCCTTCTACTCCAACTTCGACAGCCTCGACGAGCTGTTCTTCGCGCTCTACCGGCAGCGCGCCGACCTCATCGCCGAGCAGGTCGCCGGCGCGCTCGCCCAGGACGGACCCGACCTCGACGTCCAGGCGTCCGTGGACCGGGTCACCGAGGTGCTCCTGCTCGACGTGGACTGGCTGCTGGTGAAGACGGACTTCCTGGTCCGCGCCGCCCGCGCCCCCGAGGTCGCGCAGACCCTGCTGGAGCACCGCGAGCGGCTGCGGCAGGTCGTCGCCGACCGGCTCGCGCGGGCCGCAGGGGGCACCGCCCTGCCCGCCGTGCTCGGCGGTGCCGACGGCGCCGCCCGCGCGGTGGTCGCCGCCTACGACGGGGTCACCGTCCAACTGCTGCTGGACAAGGACGTCGAGCACGCGCGTTCCTGGCTGAAGCAGCTGCTCACCGCCCTGCTGACCGACGGCAGCGGCACACGGGAACAGTGAAGGGAACGGTCGCATGGGTCGTACGGACGCCGACGTCATCGTCGTGGGAGCCGGCCTCGCCGGACTGGTCGCCGCGCACG
This sequence comes from Streptomyces griseosporeus, assembly GCF_014656055.1. Lineage (GTDB taxonomy): Bacteria > Actinomycetota > Actinomycetes > Streptomycetales > Streptomycetaceae > Streptomyces > Streptomyces griseosporeus. Next base: position 559,178 of record NZ_BNBR01000002.1, on the reverse strand, counting down.
AGCTGACCAGCCGGGGCCGCCGGGTCGCCCTCGTCGACCAGGAGAACGCCGCCAACCTCGGCGGACAGGCCTTCTGGTCCTTCGGCGGGCTCTTCCTCGTCGACTCGCCCGAGCAGCGCCGCCTCGGCATCAAGGACTCCTTCGACCTCGCCTGGAGCGACTGGCAGGGCAGCGCCCGGTTCGACCGCGTCGAGGACGAGGACTCCTGGGCGGTGCGCTGGGCCCGCGCCTACGTCGAGTGGGCGGCCGGCGAGAAGCGGTCCTGGCTCGCCGGGCACGGCATCCAACTGCTGCCCACGGTCGGCTGGGCCGAACGCGGCGACCTGCGCGCCGACGGCCACGGCAACACCGTGCCCCGCTTCCACATCGCCTGGGGCACCGGCACCGGCGTCGTCGAGCCCTTCGTCGAGTACGCCAGGAAGGCGGCGCGCGACGGGCTGCTCACCTTCCACCACCGGCACCGCGTCGACGAACTCGTCATCGAGGGCGGCGCGGCCCGCGGAGTGCGCGGCAAGGTCCTCGCCGCCGACGACTCGCCCCGCGGCGTCGCCTCCAGCCGCGAGGAGACCGGCGACTTCGAACTGACCGCCCAGGCCGTGATCGTCACCAGCGGCGGCATCGGCGCCGACCACGACATCGTCCGCCGCCACTGGCCCGAACGGCTCGGCACCCCGCCCGCCGAGATGGTCACCGGCGTCCCCGCCTACGTCGACGGCCGCATGCTCGACATCAGCGCCGAGGCGGGCGTACGACTGGTCAACCGCGACCGCATGTGGCACTACACCGAGGGCCTGCGGAACTGGAGCCCCATCTGGCCCGGCCACGGCATCCGCATCCTGCCCGGCCCGTCCTCCCTCTGGTTCGACGCGCTCGGCCGCCGCCTGCCCGACCCCTGCCTGCCCGGCTACGACACCCTCGGCACGCTGAAGTACCTGCGCACCACCGAGGACATCGCCGGGTACGACCACTCCTGGTTCGTCCTCACCCGGAAGATCGTCGAGAAGGAGTTCGCGCTCTCCGGCTCCGAGCAGAACCCCGACATCACCGCCAAGGACAAGGGGGCCGTGCTCCGCGACCGGCTGCTCGGCAAGGGCGCGCCCGGACCCGTCGCCGACTTCCTGCGCCACGGCGCCGACTTCGTCGTCGCCGACACGCTGGAGGCGCTGGTGGAGAAGATGAACGGCCTCACCGACAAGCCCCTGCTCGACGCGGCCGCGATACGCCGTCAGATCGAGGCCCGCGACCTGCAGATCACCAACCCGTACAGCAAGGACGCCCAGGTGCAGGGCATCCGCAACGCCCGCCGCTACATCGGCGACCGCCTCGGCCGCGTCGCCACCCCGCACCGCATCCTCGACCCGGCCGCCGGCCCCCTCATCGGCGTCAAGCTGCACATCCTCACCCGCAAGACGCTCGGCGGCATCCAGACCGACCTCGACTCGCGCGCCCTCGGCCTCGACGGAGCCCCGGTCGACGGGCTGTACGCGGCGGGCGAGGTCGCCGGCTTCGGCGGTGGCGGGGTGCACGGCTACAACGCCCTGGAGGGCACCTTCCTCGGCGGCTGCCTCTTCTCCGGGCGCGCGGCGGGCCGGGCAGCGGCGGCGCAGACCGCCTGAGTCCCTACTTCTCCGGCCTGTGCTTCAGCAGGTCGGCCAGCACGGCGGCATGGCTGCGCTCCGGGTCCTTCGACGCCGTCAGGAGCGTGACCGGCCCCGTGCGGGCCGAGCCGCGCAGCCCGTCCAGCAGCCCGGCCGCCTCCTCGCCGGCCAGCTCGGCCTCGTACCGCTCCCGGAACTCCTCGTACGAGCCCTCGCCCGCGTGGTACCAGCGGCGCAGCTCGGTCGACGGCGTCAGCCCCTTCGGCCACTCGTCGACCCGGGCCGCGTCCTTGGCCAGCCCGCGCGGCCACAGCCGGTCCACGAGGACCCGCAGCCCGTCGTCCGGCTCGGGCGGTTCGTAGACGCGGCGCACACGGACGCTCATGGGACGCACCCTTCGACGACTGGCGGACGCCACCGACCCTACGGCCGAACCCGGCGCCACGCTGCGTGACTTGACCTGAACGAGGGGGACTGCACGGCACGCGCCTCCTAATCTGAGGGCCGTCGATCATCCTCCACCCCCCAAGGAGACCACGTGGCGCACGCCCGGCAGCACCCTGCCAGACGCACCACCGTCCTCAGCCGCACGGCCGTCGGGGCCACCGTTCCCGTCGCGCTCGCGGCCCTGTTCGCCGCCGCGTCGCCCGCCGGAGCCGGCACCACCGGCACCGCCGGCGCGGGAGACCCCTACTTCCCGCTCGCCGGCAACGGCGGCTACCACGTCCGCCACTACGGCCTGACGCTCCGTTACGATCCCGCCAGCCGCCGCCTCGACGGCCGGGCCGTCCTCACCGCCCGCGCCACCGAGGACCTGACCCGCTTCGACCTCGACTTCCAGGGCCTGAAGGTCACCGGCCTCACCGTAGACCGCAAGGGTGCCCGCTTCCGGCGTGAGGGCCAGGAACTGATCGTCACCCCGCGCCGCCCCCTGCACCGCGGCCAGAACTTCCAGGTCGCCGTCACCTACACCGGCACGCCGAAGCCCGTCACCGACCCCGACGGCTCGCTCGACGGCTGGATCCCCACCGACGACGGGGCGTTCGTCGCCGGGGAGCCGCAGGGCGCCATGACCTGGTTCCCCGCCAACAACCACCCGCTGGACAAGGCGTCGTACGACTTCACCCTCACCGTCCCGGCCGGCCGCACCGCCGTCGCCAACGGCGTCCTGCTCGGCAGCCGCACCGCCCACGGCCGGACCACCTTCCGCTGGCGGCAGGCCGAGCCCATGGCCGCCTACCTCGCCACCGCCACCATCGGCACCTTCCAGGTGAAGCAGTACACCACCCGCGACGGCATCAAGGTCTACGACGCCGTCGACCCCCGCGAGGCCAACGCCGCCAAGCCCGTCCTGGGCAAGCTGCCGTCCGTCCTGGAGTGGGAGAGCCGCCTCTTCGGCCCCTACCCCTTCCGCGCCGCCGGCTCCATCGTCGACCACGCCCCGGACGTCGGCTACGCGCTGGAGACGCAGACCCGGCCGGTGTACGACTCCGCGCCCGACCTCGCCACCCTCGTCCACGAGAGCGCCCACCAGTGGTTCGGCGACTCCGTCTCCCTCACCTCGTGGAAGGACATCTGGCTCAACGAGGGCTTCGCCACCTACGCCGAGTGGCTCTACGCCGAGCAGCACGGCGGCAAGACCGCGCAGGCCGAGTTCGACGCGCTCTACGCCCGCCCCGCCGGCGACGAGCTGTGGGAGTTCCCGCCCGGCGACCCCGGCAGCGGCGCGAACATCTTCGGCACACCCGTCTACGCCCGTGGCGCCATGGCCCTGCACGAGCTGCGCCGCGCCGTCGGCGACCGCACCTTCCTGCGCGTCCTGCGGGCCTGGGCCGACACGCACCGCGGCGGCCACGGCACCACCGCCCAGTTCGTCCGGCTCGCCGAGCGGATCTCCGGCCAGGACCTGGGCGGCCTGTTCCGCACCTGGCTGTACACGCCGGGCAAGCCGCACAGCGCCTAGACGCCAAGGGGGTGGTGCCGGGGCCGCGGCCCGCGGCGCCACCCCTGATTCCCCTCACGTCCCAGGGGTACTCCGTCCCCGCCCGGGCGGCGCGGGAGGAGGACTGGTCATGAGCGCAACGGACGACCTGCCGGTCGTACACACTCTCGACGAACTCGCCGAGCTGGTCGAGAAACACGACAGGCTGTACATCCGCTGGTCGCGCGGTCCCGGCATCGATCTCGACGCTGCCTCCAGCAAGGACGACCTCACCGGCATCCCGATGTCCGGCCTGTCGGCCAACCCGCTCGACGTCGAGCCCTGGTGGGAGGACCGGCCGCTGCGCCTGTGGGTGGCGCGCCGCCTGTACGACTACGCCCACCTGCCGCACGAGAAGGGCCCCGGCATCCGCCCCTGGGTCCTCCAGGGCCGGGAGAGGGGCCGCGGCCCCGACAACGAGCCTCTGGTCAGGGACGCCAGGCCGCTGTGCTGGATCGACCAGGCCGTGATCGACGCGGCCCGCGACGAGGTCGACAACCAGCACAACGACTGGGGTCCCCTGCAGCGCACAGGCCGGGACGGCCGTCCTGGAGACGGCCGTCCCGCTTAGAGACCCGCTGGTCAGAGACCCAGTGGAGGCCGGGCGGACTCAACCGGTCCCGCGGCGGGCGCCGGCGCGACGCGCTATCGCGCGGCGCTCGGTCTCACCGGTGCCGCCCCAGACCCCGAGGGTCTGACCGGTGTCGAGGGCGAAGCGCAGGCACGGCTCCCGCACCGGGCAGCGCCGGCACACCGCCTTGGCCTGCTCCGTCTGCATCAGGGAGGGGCCGGAGGTGCCGATCGGGAAGAACAGGTCGGGGTCCTCGGTGCGGCACTCGGCACGGTCTCGCCAGTTGTCCATCAAAGTCACCCTCGCTCACCGTCGTGAACCGACGTCCGGTGGGAATCGAAGTCAAATACGTCCTTGCGGATGAATTACTCGATTTCGGGTCACCTGTCGATGGGCCGGTGAAACAACCGGATCCGGCCGTTCCGCGGCCGTTCCCCGGCCTCCGCCCGCGTTCTCCCGGTGTCCGCGACTCAGCCGCGCAGCGCGCCCGCCGCCGTCGCCGCGACCGCGTCGGCCACCGCCGCCAGCGCCGGGGAGTCGAGCTTCCACTGCTGCCAGTGCAGCGTGACGTCCACCGGCCGGTCGGGCGCCAGTTCCACCAGCCGGCCCGCGCGCAGCAGCGGCACCGCCTGCGGCTCCGGGACCATGCCCCAGCCGAGCCCGGCGGCGACGGCCGCGGCGAAACCCTCGGAGGTGGGGACGTGGTGCCGCCGCTCGCTCGCCCCCCGGCGGCCCTCCCACAGACCGCGGACGAAACCGTCCTGGAAGTCGTCCCGCCGGTCGAAGACCACCACCGGCGCCTCGGCCAGCGCCTCCCGCAGCTCACCGCGCACCTGCCGCGCGGCGAACTCCGGCGCCGCGACCGGCAGATACCGCATCCGCCCGAGCGCCCGCACCGAGCACCCCGGCACCGGTACCGCCGAGGACGTCACCGCGGCCATCACCCGGCCCTCGCGCAGCAGCGCCGCCGTGTGGTCCTCGTCCTCCCGGTGCAGTTCGAAGCAGAGCCGCAGCGCGGGCGGGACGCGGGTGAGGGCGTCGAGGAACCAGGTCGCCAGCGAGTCCGCGTTGACGGCCACCGACACCCGCGTCGACTCGCCGGCCCCGCTCATGCCCAGCTCCGCCTGGGCGTCCCGCTCCAGCCTGGCCACCTGGCGGGCCAGCCGCACCAGCACCTGCCCCGACTCCGTCGGCCGTACCGGCTTCGTCCGCAGCAGCAGCACCCGGCCGGTGCGCTGCTCCAGCGCCTTCACCCGCTGGCTCACCGCCGACGGCGTCACGTGCAGGGCCGCTGCCGCCGCGTCGAAGGTGCCCTCGTCCACCACGGCCAGCAGGGTCCGCACCTGGTCCAGGGGAAGCTCGCCCGTCATGTCAGCGCCCTTGTCATCACGAGGGCTAATGATAGGTAAGAATCTTTAGCTGTACGTGCAGTGATCGTCCTCGTAGCGTCGAGGGCATGCACAGCTCCCTCGCCGCCGCAGCCGCGGGCTTCGGCACCGGTCTCTCGCTCATCGTCGCCATCGGCGCCCAGAACGCCTTCGTCCTCCGCCAGGGGGTGCGCCGGGACGCGGTCCTCGCCGTGGTCGGCATCTGCGCCCTGTCCGACGCCGTCCTCATCGCCCTCGGCGTGGGCGGCGTCGGAGCCCTGGTGGTGACCTGGCCGGGGGCGCTGACCGCGGTCGGCTGGATCGGCGGCGCGTTCCTGATCGGCTACGGCGTCCTCGCCGCCCGCCGGGTGCTCCGGCCGGGCGGCGAGGCACTGCGGACCGAGGGGGAGGCCGTCGGGTCGCGCCGCTGGGCCGTGCTCACCTGCCTGGCCCTGACCTGGCTCAATCCGCACGTCTACCTCGACACCGTGTTTCTGCTCGGCTCCATCGCCGCCGACCGCGGCCCGCTGCGCTGGACCTTCGGCCTCGGCGCGGCCCTCGCCAGCCTGTGCTGGTTCGCCGCCCTCGGCTTCGGCGCCCGGCTGCTCGGCCGCTTCCTCGCGCGGCCTTCGGCCTGGCGCGTCCTGGACGGCCTCGTGGCCGCCACCATGATCACGCTCGGTGTGACCCTGATCGCGGGGAGCTGAGCCGGCCGACCGGAGAGCGGACGCCCGGGGCGGCGGCCCGGACGCCCGCGCTAGCGTGCCGATCATGAAGGACTGGGAGCTGCGCCCGGCGACACCCGCGGACGTCGAGCCGGTGGCCGAGCTGCGGGCCGTGGTGATGCGGCCGGACCTGGAGCGGCTCGGACGGTACGACGAGCACCGGGTACGGCAGCGGCTGAGGGACGCGTTCGACCCGGCGCACACCTGGGTGATCGAGGCGGACGGCGCGTTCGCGGGCTGCGTGGCCCTGCGGCCGGCCGAGGACGCGCACTGGCTGGAGCACCTCTATCTCGCCCCGCACCTGCAGGGGAGCGGCATCGGCACGGCCGTACTGCGCACGCTGCTCGCGCGCTGCGACCGCGACGGCCTCCGCGTCCGCCTGAACGTGCTCCGCGGCAGCCCGGCCCGGCGCCTGTACGAACGGCTGGGGTTCACCGTCGAGACCGAGGACCCGGTGGACGTGTTCATGGTGCGCGGGCCGGTTCCGGACGGCCCTCCGGCGCCTGGCACACTGAACGGCGACAGAAAGATGTAGCGACCAACCAGGAAGCTTGTGGACACGAGCGAGAGCAGTACGAGCGACAGCGCCGGGACCAGTGACAGGGCCGCGACCGGCGCGGGCGCACCGCGGCAGCCGGTCGCTCCGGGCCCGGCGGGCCCCGCGCCTCGCCGCGGCTTGCGCCGCTGGGCCATGGACACCCGCCCGCTGCGCCGTCCGGCCTACCGCCGGCTGTGGTCCTCGACCATCGTCACCGCTGTCGGCAGCCAGTTGACCGCCGTCGCCGTGCCCAAGCAGATCTACGACATCACCGGCTCCTCGGCCTGGGTCGGCTACGCCAGCCTCGCCGGGCTCGTGCCCATGGTGGTGTTCGCGCTGTGGGGCGGCGCGATCGCCGACGTGGTCGACCGGCGCAAGCTGCTGCTGGTCACCAACAGCGGCATCGCCGTCACCTCGGTGCTGTTCTGGCTGCAGGCCGCCGGGGGAGTGGAGTCGGTGGCCGTGCTGATGGTGCTGCTCGCGCTGCAGCAGGCCTTCTTCGGCCTGAACTCGCCGGCCCGCAACGCCTCCATCGCCCGTCTGGTCCCCGCGGAGGAGCTGGCGGCGGCCAACGCCCTCGGCTCGACCGTCATGCAGACCGGCCTGGTCGCCGGGCCGCTGCTGGCCGGCGCCCTCATTCCCGTCGTCGGGCTGCCGGAGCTCTACCTGATCGACGCCCTGGCCCTGTGCGTCACCGTATGGGCCGTGCTGCGGCTGCCGGCCCTGCCGCCGGCGGGGGCGGCGGCGCGGCGGGCCGGGGTGCGGCAGATCGCGGAGGGCTTCCGGTACATCTCCGGGCACAAGGTGCTGCTGCTGTCGTTCCTCGCCGACATCGTCGCCATGGTTTTCGGCATGCCCCGCGCCCTGTTCCCGCAGCTCGCCGCCGAGACGTACGCCCCCTGGGGCGAGGGCCTCGCCCTCGGTCTGCTCTTCGCGGCGATCCCGATCGGCGCCGTCCTCGGCGGGCTGTTCTCCGGCACCTTCTCCCGGGCGCGCCGGCACGGCCTCATGGTGATCGGCGCGGTCGTCGCCTGGGGCGCGGCCATCACCGGGTTCGGACTGAGCGGCAACCTGTGGCTCGCGGTGGTGTTCCTGGCCGCCGCCGGGGTCGCCGACATGGTCTCGATGGTCTTCCGCGGGGCGATCCTGCTGTCCGCCGCCACCGACGAGATGCGCGGCCGTATGCAGGGCGTCTTCACCGTCGTCGTGGCGGGCGGGCCGCGGCTGGCCGACGTGCTGCACGGCACGGCCGGGTCGGCCTTCGGCCCGCGCGCGGCCGTGGCCGGCGGCGGCCTGCTGGTGGTCACCGTCATGCTGGCCCTGGCCGCGGCGGTGCCGGCACTGCGCCGCTACCGGATCTGAGGCGGATCGTACCCGCGACCGGTGCGGCGTGCCGTCAGCGGGTGCGGCGCATCGCGTACTGCTCCATGAGCTTGTTGCGGGTCGTCTCCAGCCGGTACGCCAGGATCTCGGCGACGATCCGCATCAGGGTCAGCCCGAGCGCCGGATCCTCCTCGCACAGCCGCAGCACCGGCTGGGCCTCGAACTCGTACGCCCGCACCGGGCTGAAGGCCTCCGCGCCGAAGTCCCACTCGTACGGCGGGAACAGCCACGACCAGCCGAGCAGATCGCCCGAGCCGAGGCTCGCGACGGTGACCCGCTGGATCGACGTCACCTGCTGGGTCAGCGAGACGGACCCGGAGCGGATGACCCAGAACCGGTCGGCCCGGCCGCCCGCCTCGAAGATGCGGGTGTCCTCCGGGAACGACACCTCCCGCCCCAGTTCCATCAGGCGGCCGCGCTGGGGCGGCGGCAGGGCGTTCAGCAGTTTCGTCGCTTTGGTCATGGCGCGGGGCTCCTCGCCGGGCGAGCGGATGCGGGGCGATCGATGGCAGGGCGTGCGTGAGGGTGCGTGCGATGAGGGTGCCTTGGAGCGGCTGTGCTTTCCCTAAGCCCATTTCAGCCGCTCACGGCCGAGCGGGCACCTCGGCGGAGCGCGAATCCCCGGCGGCAGCCGCGGCGGGGCATGAAAAAGCCCTGGCTGGACGGGGGAAACCAGCCAGGGCCGTAAGCGGTGGTCACGGAGGACGGTTCCGGTCGACCCCGTCACCACGTATGAATGAACGATAAACCATCTGTCGCGCCGGGATGAAATCGAAAGCGGGTCACGTGACCCGTTTCACTCAGCCGGGACAGCGCCCTCACTTCACCACGCGGACCTTCTCCAGCTGCGGGTCGCCGGGGTCCGGCAGGTTCATCCCCGCCGCCAGGCCGCTGCGCAGATACCGCAGCACCGGCTCGGTCAGCCGCTCGCCCGGCAGCACGGCCGGGATCCCCGGCGGATACGGCGTGATCATCTCGGCCGCGATCCGCCCGGCGGCCCGCTCCACCGGCACGTCCTCGGCCGGCCCGAAGAACGCGTCCCGCGGCAGCTGCACCTGCTCCATACGCAGCTCCTCCGGGGTCGGCACGTCCACCTGCGGCCCGCCTCGCAGCGTCGGGGCGACCCGCGCCAGGTCCTTCAGCGCCGCCAGCAGCTCCCCGGTCGTCTCCCGGTCGTCGCCGAAGGTGATCTGGGCGCCGATGCGGCGGTGGTCGGTCAGATGCATGTCGACCTGGCGGTGCTCGCGCAGCCAGTCGGCCGCCCGGTAGCCGGTCACGCCCAGCCCCGACAGGTCGATGACGACGGGCAGCGGGTCGAAGTCGTCGGCTAGGCCCGGACCGCAGTAGTCGGCACGGTCGTCGACGTGCAGCCCGTCGATCGCCTCGATCGACGCCCGCACCTCCGCGGCCAGCTCCAGCGTGCCGTCCAGCAGCTCCCGCCCGTGCAGCACCATCTGCCGGCGCCAGCCGTCCAGGCCCGCGTAGATCAGCACCGAGGGGCTGGTGGTGCTCAGCAGGTCGGAACGGTTCTTCAGCAGCTGCGGCGGCACCAGGTCGCCCTGCACGTGGAAGACCGAGCCCTGCTCCAGACCGCTGCCCATCTTGTGCACGCTGGTCACGCAGATGTCCGCGCCCGCGTCCATCGCCCAGGTCGGGAGGTCCGGGTGGAAGGGCAGATGGGCGCCCCACGCCTCGTCCACGATCAGCGGTACCCCGCGCGCGTGGCACACCTCGGCGATCGAGCCGAGGTCCGCGCAGCTGCCGTACGGCGTCGGGCTGGTGACCAGGGCGCCCTTTGCGTCCGGATGCGCCTCGAAGGCCCGCTCGAAGTCCGCCGCCGACGGAGCGTGCGCGATCCGCCGCCCGGGATCCCAGCGCGGCTCCACCCACACGGGCTCGATGCCGGACAGGATCAGGCCCGACCCCACCGACTTGTGCGCGTCCCGTCCGATCAGCAGCTTCTCGTGCGGACCGGCGACCGACAGCATCGCCGCCTTCACCGACAGGGAACTGCCGCAGGTCGTGAAGAACGTGTGCTCGGCATGGACCGCGTCCGCCATCAGCTCCTCGGCCTGCTCCAGCACCTGACCGCGGGTGAGCCGGTCGTCCAGACCGCCGGTGGCCAGCACGTCCCCGAGGAACACCGCGTCGCCGAGGACCTCCCGCACCGCGGGATCGGCGCCCCGGGCCTGCTTGTGCCCCGGTGGGGTGAACGGCAGGTGCCCCCTGCGGTGGTAGTCGCTGAGCGCTTCGAGAATCGGTGCACGGGTGTGATCGACAGACATGCGGCCCCGGGTTCCCGCCCGGGCCGCCACCAATCCGGCACCCGCCCTGATCAGCCCTGATGGGCTACGGATCTGCCCGGGTCAGCCCTGGCCGGGCCGCCGGTCCGCCGGCCTCGGGTCAGCCCTGATCGGGCCAACGATCGGCCGATCCTGGGTCAGCTCTCCTCGCGTCGCGCGCCCGGCGTCAGGATCTCGTCCAGCACCCGTACCACCACCTCGTAGGCCAGCGTGCGCACGGCCGCGTCGTCGGCCCCCTCGCCGCCCTCGCTCCGCTCCCGCCACACCCGAGCCTCCCGCTCGGCACACGCCCGGGCACGCTGCATCCGGCGCAACAGTTCGTCTGAGTCCACGACATCGGTCATGCCGTCCGACTACCCGCGCCGGGCCCGACGATGACCCCTGTGGAAAGGGGGCCCTGTGGACAACCTGTGCCCGCACGCTCCTATCAGGTTTGCCTCGGGCGGCAGAGGTGAGCCGGACATAGTGGACCCGCCGCACGGAGCACGACGCAGCACCATGGGGCACGGGGGGAGGGGAGCGGGGGCGGTGGCGGGGCCGGGCACTGCGACGATCCGAGACCAGCCAGGGAGCGAAAGGATGCGCGCGAAGTACGGGACCGACCGCCCGGCCGAGACCTCCGCGATGACGGGGGACGGACCGTGGTACCCGGCCGATGTCCGCCGCGCCGTGCGGCGGGCGGTGGCCCGAAGGTGCCTGGAGCAGGGCACGGCATACGACGAGACCGCCCTGTCGGACGCGCTCCTCGTCGCCTCCGAGATGACCAGCAACGCCATCCTGCACGGCGGGGGCGTCGCCGGTTTCGCCGTCGACGTCCGCGACGGCGGCATCCGCATCAGCGTCAGCGACCACAGCGACCGTCTGCCCGTGGTCATGCCCCGGTTCGACGCCGAAGGGCGGCGCCGGACCGGCGGCCGGGGCTGGCCCATCGTCTGCCGGCTCGCCGCCGACCTCCGGATCACGCCGCTGCCCGCGGGCGGTAAGCGGATCACGGCCGTCGTACCGACCGGCTGAGGAAGTCCCCCGCAGGGTTCCTCCGCGGTGCGAAGAGGAATCCCGCCCTCCCGACGGCGTTTGCGGGTGTGGCGAAGGGGCACACGCACTTTCGTGCTTCGGACCGGAGGCGCGCCAGCGGGAGCGAAGGGTTGCTCCGGCCTACTCACCGTGGTCCGGACGGCGACCCCTCCCGCGGACAGTCCCTGACATGAGCGTTGTCCAGGAGCGATCCGCATGAGCATTGACATTGCGACCAGCGGCCCTGCCGCATCCGCCCGTCCCACCGCCCACACCCCGCGGCCGCACGACGACGCCCCCGACACCGCCGCGCGGTTCGCCCGTATGGCCGAGCTGCCGGACGGCCCCGAGCGCGACGCCCTGCGCGACGAACTCGTCACCGCCTGGCTGCCCATGGCCCACCGCATCGCCGGCCGCTTCCGCGACCGCGGCGAGTCGCTGGAGGACCTGCGCCAGGTGGCCGCCCTCGGCCTGGTCAAGGCGGTGGACCGGTACGACCCGTCCCGCGGGGCGTTCGAGAGCTACGCGGTCCCGACCATCACCGGCGAGGTCAAGCGGCACTTCCGGGACCGGATGTGGGCGCTGCGGGTGCCGCGCCGGGTCCAGGAGCTGCGGAACAAGGTACGGCTGGCCCGCCGTGACCTCACCCAGAACCCGGGCACCCCCGAGCCCTCCGTCGCCGACATCGCCGCGCACACCGGGCTCACCGAGGAGGAGGTCGCCACCGGCCTGGAGGCGCTGGACAGCTTCAGCACGCTGTCCCTGGACGCCGAGGTCTCCTCGGACGACGACGGCTACAGCCTCGCCGACACGCTCGGCGAGACCGACGCCTCGTTCGACACCGTGATCGACCGCGAGTCCGCCAAGGAAGGGCTGCGGCATCTCCCCGAGCGGGAGCGCGCCATCCTCTACATGCGCTTCTTCGAGGACATGACCCAGAGCCGCATCGCCGACCGCCTCGGCATCTCCCAGATGCACGTGTCCCGTCTCATCAGCCGCAGCTGCGCCCGCGTCCGCGACGAGGCCCTGGGCCGCGCCGCCAAGGACACGAGGTCGGCGTAGCGGCGCCGGCTCACGGCGAACCCGCGGCCCGGTCCCCCCACGGGGACCGGGCCGCGGCGGCGGCAGGCACGTGCCCGCCGCACGCACCGGCGGCCGGAAACATCCACGTGTGGCAAGGGCACGGCGGGGCAGACGGGCAAGTGGCCCGGCGGGGAAGACGGGCGAGTGGGAGGTCGGGATGAACGCGCCGGTGGCGGCTGGGAACACGTGGGGCTGGGTGGGCCGGATGGCCCGCGGCGAGGTGGCGGAGGCGGCCGCGCGCGCCGGACTGGCCGCCCGCGGGGCCATCTACCTGATCGTCGGCGTCCTGGCACTCCAGATCGCGTTCGGCGACGGCAAGCGCGAGGCCGACCGCTCCGGCGCCCTCGCCGAACTCTCCGAGAAGCCGTTCGGCTCGGCCCTGCTGTGGGCGCTGGGCATCGGGCTCGCCGGGATGGCCCTGTGGCGGCTGTCGGAGGCGCTGTTCGGCGCGGCCGGCTCGGGCGGCCGCAAGGCCGGGGCCCGGTTGCTGGCCACCGGCCGGTTCCTGTTCTACGCCGTCGTCGCGTTCTCCGTCCTGTCCTTCGCCGCCGGCTCCCGGTCCCACGGCAGCCGCTCCAGCGACAAGCAGTCCCAGGACGTCACCTCCCGGGTCCTCGACCTGCCCGCCGGACAGGTGCTCGTCGGCGTGGCCGGCGTCGGCATCGTCGTGGCCGGCGTGGTGATCGGCACCCAGGCGCTGCGGCGCAAGTACCGCGACAAGCTCCGCCTCGCCGAGATGTCGCCGCGCGCGCGGACCCTGACCGACGTCACCGGCGTGGTCGGCGGAACGGCCCGCGGCATCCTCTTCGCGGGGATCGGCGCCTTCGCCGTCCGCGCGGCGGTCGACTACGAGCCCGACCAGGCCAAGGGCATCGACGGCACGCTCCGCTCCTTCGCCGACACCCCGCTCGGCCCCTGGCTGCTGGCCGCCGTCGCCGCCGGGCTCGTGCTGTTCGGCGTCTTCTCCTTCCTCCTGGCCCGCTGGCGCCGGGTCTGAGCACCCGCGAGAAGGGAACACGGGAACCATGGACGAATCAGAGCTTCCGCCGGACGAACGTCCCGTCGACGTCTATCTGGACCTGCTGCGCCTGCGCATGGACAGCGAGGACTACCGGCTGCTGCTCGACGTCGTGCAGCCCGTCCTGCGGGCGATCGACCAGCAGCGCCTGGCCGGTCTCGACCTCGTGCTGGAGAGCGGAGCCCCCGAGGACCTGCCCCAGGAGATCCGCGACGAGGCCGCCCTGGTCATCGCCACCGCCGTCACCGGCCGTCTCGACAACCAGCTCGTCGAGATCGACGTGGACGGCGCCGACGTCCGCGTGGTCACCGACTCGGTGACCGCCGGCGACCCGGCGAGCCTCGACCGGATCGCCGAGCACCTGCGCAGGCGGCGCCACGACACCGAGGAGCTGCGCGGCATCGCCGAGGCCAGCGGCCTGCCCACGGACTTCTGAACCGCGGGGCCGCACGCACGGACCCGCGCTCTCCTCACTCGCCGGGACCCCGGCGCGCCACGCCCAGCGGGCGCGCCAGACCGACCACGGCCTCGTCGAGCCGCTGCACATGCCGCAGCACGCGGTCGGTGACCCGGCCGTAGCGCGGCGTGCCCGGGTCCCCGGGCTGGAGCAGCGCGGCGATGGACGGCCCCGTCACCACGCGGGTTCCGCTGTGCTCGTCGGCGACGTGCGCGGCGATCGCCCGGACGTTGTCCACGATGCGCCGCCCGGCCCGCCGCAGCCGCGGATCCGCCGCGATCGAGGGATGCGTCGGCAGCAGCTCCGCCATCGCCGCCAGCGTCCGCGCGTGATACGCGCAGGTCTCCAGCAGCGCCACCACGTACCGCGCGGTCGTACGCCGCGTCCGCAGCGGCGTCACCGGATGCGTCAACGGCTGCACGGCCGCCCCCAGGTCGGCCAGCGCCTGGTCCAGCTCCCGCGCCCGGTCCAGCAGCTCCGCCTCGGGCCCGCCGCTGAGCTGCTCGACCGCCGCCTCGGTGACCTCCGCCAGCCGGTCCAGCACCGCGCCGAGCAGGTCGTCGGTACGGCGGTCCGTGTGCACCGGCAGCACCAGCGCCGCCGCGATCACCCCGCAGGCCGCGCCGAGCGCCGTCTCCTCCACCCGCAGCACCAGCACCGACAGGCTGTAGGTGTGCAGCAGCGTGTACAGCAGCCCGAGCGCCGCGGTGACGAAGAACGACATCAGCGTGTACGACAGCGGCGCCGTGTAGAACATCGCGAACACCAGCAGCAGCACCAGCGCGAACGCCGTCCAGGTGTGCGGCCCGACGAGCCCCGCCAGCACGATGCCCGCGACGACGCCGAGCACGGTGCCCAGCAGCCGCCGGTAGCCCTTCACCAGGATCTCGCCGGTGGAGGAGGCGTTGATGAACACGACCCAGCAGGTCAGCACCGCCCAGTACCAGCGCTGGCTGGACAGGAACTCCCCGCCGACGATGGCCAGCGCCGAGCCCACCGCCACCTGCACCGCCGCCCGTGTGGTCGGCCGGTCCAGGCCGGTGAGCTGCTCCTCCTCGTCCCGCTCGGCCTCCTCCGCGCTGCCGATCGCGGCGTCCTCGGCCTCCAGTTCCTCCCGGGAACGGGCCGTGGCGGGGGAGTCGTCGGACTCGTCCTGCGGCCCCTCCAGTGCGGTCCGCAGACCCAGCACCGCCCGCGCGGCCTCGCCGATGCCCCGGAAGACGTCCTGGACGGCCGGCGCGGCGGGCGGCAGACGGTCCTCGTCGCGGTAGCCGAGCAGCCGGTTGCGGACATGCGCGACGGCCGTGCCGCCCGCGCCGGCCGGCCGCAGCACCAGCATCCGCAGCGCCAGCAGATCCCGCCGCAGCTGGTCGGTCGCCTCGTCCCGCACCGGCAGCCGGCCCGCCGACGGCACGGGCGCGCCCGGCAGGTGCAGGGTGAGCGTGTCGGCGCGTTCGGCGCTGCGCGCGGTGAGCAGCAGCAGTCCCAGCCGCTCCGCCGCGATCTCGGCGTCCGCGATGCGCCGCTGCAGCAGCCGGGCCACGGCCTCGTCGGAGGTGCCCTCGGCCAGCCGCGACTGGATCATCAGCGCCGTCTCGTGCAGCCGTGCGGTGCCGTCGCGGACGTCCGCCAGCGCCTTGTCCGCCTCCTCCGGCCCGGCGTCCAGCAGCGCCACGTGCGCGGCCAGCAGCCGGCCGAGCCGCGCCCGGAACGCCTGCCGCAGTCGGTCCATGATCCCCGCGGGCGTCGCCGGCACGATCGCGAACCGCATCAGCGCACTGCACGCGAACGCCACCGCGACGACCCCGCACAGCGCGGGCAGATCGGCGGTGGAGGCCCCGACGAACAGGGACAGGAAGTAGACCTGGAACCCGATCAGACCGAGCGCCGTGCCCCGGTCGCCGAAGCGCCGCCCGTACACGGCGCAGAAGATGAGGACGACGAAGAAGGCGTCGCCCACGACCACCCGGCTGTTCAGCACCGAGCCCAGCGCGAGCGACGCCAGCGCCACCGGCAGCCCCACCGCGAGCGTGACCGCCTGCTGCGCGCGCTGCTTCTCACGGACGGCGAAGGTGGCCACCATCGCGGCGATGGCCCCGGCCACCAGCCGGGTCACCGGTACCCCGAGCGGGGCGAGCACGGCGAGCGCCAGTGCGATGGCGCCCGCCGTCCGCAGCCCGGCGGTCAGCCGCAGCAGCCCCGGGTCGGACGCCGCCAGAAGATCCCGCAGCCGCGTTCGGCCCGATCGTTCCGCTGCCCTCACGCCGCCGTGTCACTCCTGTTCAACGTCATGGATGCACGTTTCAGCATGCCATGACGCCCGGCTCCGGCCCGCGCCGCCTCACCCCTCCCGCGGCACGGAGGCCTCCGCCTGCTCGCGCACCTGCTCCGGCGTCAGATATGTGTCGGTGTACTCGAAGTCCTTCAGCTTGGCCGGCCGGCGCGCCTGGAAACCGGTCCGGACGAAGTCGTCGCCCGCGATCGCGTTGAGCGTCCAGTTGGTGAGCACCCGCGTCTTGGCGACACCGGTGCGCAGCGCCGACCAGTGGTAGCCGCGCGCCACCGCCTGCGCGGGCAGACCGTGCAGTTCGATCCCCAGCGGCTTGGACACCGCGTCCTTGCCGCCCAGGTCGACCACCAGACCCAGGTCCTTGTGCTCGTACGGCCGCAGCGCCTGGCCGCGCAGCGTCGCGATGACGTTGTCGGCGACGACCTTGCCCTGCCGCATCGCGTGCTGTGCGGTCGGCGGGCACACCGCGTCCCCGCCCTTGGCCCGGTCCGGCACGGCCGCGGCGTCGCCGAGCGCGAACACCCCGTCGTGGCCGGGCAGGTTCATCTCGGCGTTGACCGCCAGCCGCCCGCGGACCGTCTCCGCGCCCAGCGTCGCGATCAGCGGGCTCGCCACCACGCCCGCCGTCCAGATCAGGGTGCGCGTCGGCACCACCCGGCCGTCGGTGAAGGTGACCTCGGTCGGGCCGGCCTTCTCGATGGACACGCCCAGCGAGATCTCGATGCCGCGCCGGCGCAGGATCTCCTGCGCGCTGCGGCCCAGCTTGTCGCCCAGCTCGGGCATCAGCTTGGGCGCGATGTCGATCAGATGCCACTTGATCAGGGACGGGTCCAGCCGCGGGTACCGCTTGACCGCCGCGTGCGTCAGCCGCTGCAGGCAAGCGGCGGTCTCGGTGCCCGCGTAGCCGCCGCCGACCACCACGAACTGCAGCCGGGCGGCCCGCTCGGCCGGGTCCTGGCTGGCGTCCGCCAGATCGAGCTGGGAGATGACGTGGTCGCGGATGTAGGCGGCCTCCGCCAGCGTCTTCATGCCGAACGCGTTGTCGACCAGGCCCGGGATGTCGAAGGTGCGGGTCACACTGCCCGGGGCCAGCACGAGGTAGTCGTAGCGCTCGTTGACGATCTGGTCCGTGATGGTGCGGACCACGCACACCTTCGAGGCGAGGTCCACCCCGATCGCGCCGCCCGGGATGATCCGGGTGCGGTACTTCTTGCTGCGGCGCAGCGACAGCGCGATCGACTGGGGCGTCAGCACGCCGGAGGCCACCTGGGGCAGCAGCGGCAGATAGAGCTGGTAGGCGAACGGGGTCACCAGGGTGAGTTCGGCTTCGCCGGGGGAGAGCCTGCGCTCCAGGCGGCGCACGCACTCCACCCCCGCGAAGCCCGCGCCCACCACCAGGATCCTGGGTCGTGTCACGATGTTCTTCCCTTCTGCGGCTCCAGGCGGTCCGGTTCGAGGCCAAGCGCACACCCGCCGGTACGCAGCCTCAGTCTGCCCGCTCGCGCGCCGCGCGTCCTGCCCAGTGCGCCGACGGGAGGCAGCCCTGACCGGCGGTCAGGACGTCTCCTCCTCCGCGCGCGAGACCAGGGCGAGGGCGTCGTCGACGCTGTCCGACACCGGCAGGGTGAGGCTGACACCGGTCAGGTCCAGCACCCGGCGCACGGCCGGCGCGGGGGCTATCACATGGACGCTCCCCGGCAGGCCGCGTGCCTCCTGGTGTACCCGCAGGATCGCGTTCAAGCCGGACGAGTCCATGAACGGCACCCCGGCCATGTCGAGCAGGACATGCCGGCGGCCGTTGCGCAGCTGGTCGGCGAGGTGACGGTGGAACACCGGGGCGGTGTCGAGGTCCAGTGGTCCATTGACCGTGAGGACGGCGACGCCCTCCCGGGGCAGGGCGACCGCCACGGACAGCGACTCGGGGGCAAGGGACACGGTGACCTCCGCGGGGCGGGGTGGGCTGCTGTCGTCGCGCACCGGCACCTACCCGCGAACACCGCGGACATGCACGTACACGATCACCAGGGCAGGAAGACGTGGACGTCCTTGCCGTCCCCGGCGGGCACCACGCTGACCTGCGTGCACAGCGTGTCGATGAGATACCAGCCGATGCCCCCGCCGCCCCCGCTCGGACTGAACGGGCGGGGCACCGGGCGGGCGCTGCTGGTGTCGTGCAGCGTCACGTGCACACCGTCGAAGGTGCGCCGCATCCGCAGTTCGAAGGGTCCGGGGGCGTACTGCACGGCGTTCGCGGCGAGTTCGGCCACGATCAGCAGGACATCGTGGTAGCACTCGGACGCACGCGGCGGAGTGACCTGCGCGAGTTCACGCAGGAACTCCTCCGCGGCGAGCCGAGCCCCGGTCACGTCGTGGGGCTCGCCCGCGAAAGAGGTGACAAGATTCGGGACCTCCTGGAACGCCAGTGATTCGTCCCCACGCGGCTCGTCTGGCATGGTGTCTTTCCGGCTCGGGGCTTGAGCGGGGTCGTGCTCGTGCTGAGTCGTACGGTCTTGAGCAGTGTCGTACGGTCGGAAGAGTTCCCACCCGGACCGGACCTACGCGTGTCCGTCCGCGCGGCGTCGCTCCGGCGTCAGCGGAACACGTCATCCGCGTCGTCCCAGGCGAGGACCTCCTCCTGCGGGGCGGGCGGCGCCGGACGCGTCCGGGCCTCGTACATCGCGTCGATCTCGGCCGCGTAATGCCGTACGACCGCGTCCCGGCGCACCTTCAGCGCCGGGGTCAGCAGCTCGTTCACATGGTCGAACGTGGTCGGCAGCACCCGGAAGACCCGGATGGACTCCGCCCGTGACACCGCGCTGTTGGCGGCGGCGACCGCGCGGGCGATCTCGTCCCGCAGCGCGTTCTCCTCCCGGGCCTGCCGGGTCGGCCCGTCACCCGTGAGGCCCAGCCCGCCCCGCCAGAACGCCAGGAACTCCGGGTCCAGCGTGATCAGCGCGCCCACGCACGGCCGGTCGTCGCCCACCACGACCGCCTCGTGGATCAGCGGATGCATCCGCAGCCGCTGCTCCAGCGGTGCCGGGGCCACGCTGTTGCCGGCGCTGGTGACGATCACGTCCTTCTTGCGTCCCGTGATCGACAGATAGCCCTCCGCGTCCAGATGCCCCAGGTCACCGGTGGCCAGCCAGCCGCCGCGCAGCACGGCCCGGGTCGCCGTCTCGTCGCCCACATAGCCCTGGAACACCGACGGCCCGCTCACCAGGATCTCCCCGTCCTCCGCGACCCGGACCTCGGTGCCCGGCACCGGCCGCCCCACCGTGCCGGACTTCTCCCGGCCCGGCGGCTGGGCGGTGATGCCGCCGCCGGTCTCGGTCAGCCCGTAGCCGTCGTTGACGTACACACCGATGCCCTCGAAGAACAGGGCGAGGTCCCGGCCCAGCGGGGAGCCCCCCGAGGTCGCGCGCATCACCCGGCCGCCCAGCGCCGACCGCAGCCGCCGGTACACCGTCCGCTCGTACAGGGCGTGCTGCATCCGCAGCTCCAGGCCCGGACCCGAGCCGCGGCCCAGCCGCTGCCGCTCCACGGCCAGGGCGAACTCCCGCGCCGTCCGCGCCGCCCGCTCGAACAGCGCGCCGCGCCCCGATTCCTGGGCCGTCCGCAGGAACCGCTTGTACAGCTTCTCGAAGAAGGACGGCACGGCACACAGATACGTCGGCCGGAAGCTTTGCAGGGCGGAGGCCAGGGCCTCGCGGGAGAGGTCGGGCTGGTGGCCCATGAGCAGCCCGCCGCGGATGCACAGGTTCTGCACCAGCAGCCCGTACACATGGGAGAAGGGCAGGAAGGCCAGCACGGACCCCTGTCCGCCGGGCGGCACCACCGTGTGCCGCCAGCCCGCCAGCAGCGTGTCGCAGCAGCTCGCCATCCCCCGGTGGCTCAGCGCGCAGCCCACCGGGCGGCCCGTGGTGCCCGAGGTGTAGGCGACGACCGCGGTGGAGTCCGGCAGCACGATCCGGCGCAGCGAGTCCACCGTCGTCACCGGGATGTACGACCCCCGCTCCACCAGCTCCCGCAGCGCGCCGGCGTCCAGCTGCCACACGTGCCGCAGCCGCGGCAGCGACGCGCACACCGAGCCGACCGTCATCACGCTCTGCTCGTCCTCGACGGCCACCCCCACACACCCGGAGTCCCGCAGGATGTGCGCCACCTGCTCGCGCGAGGACGTCGGATGGATCGGCACGACCTCCGCGCCCACCGCCCACAGGGCGTGGCACAGCACCGTCCACTCGTAACGGGTGCGTGCCATGACGGCCACCCGGTGGCCCGGCGACACGCCGACCGCGACCAGCCCCTTGGCCAGGTCGCACACCTGGTCGCGGACCTCGACGGCGGTCACCTCCTCCCAGGAGCCCGTCACAGGGTCGCGGCGGGCCAGCATGGGCAGGGTCGGATCACGGTCGGCCGCCTCGAAGACGCTGTCGGCGAGCCCGCCGGTCAGGGGGGAGGCGGCCGGCGGAGCGAGGGCGAAGTCGCGCATGCGCTGCTCCAGGTGGGTACGGGCTGTGACGCCGCCGTCGGGTTCCGTGGTCGACGGCTGTCGAATGTAGCCCAGGAAGCACCGGCCGGTACCTGGATGCGCGGAACTGGTACCGCACCTTGATCGAGAGCGGGCACACGGACCGGAAACGGGCCGGTGAGCTCGCCGGTTATGGGGACTCGGCAGACATGACGCACATCAGTCCCGACCCCGAACCCGAGCGCACGACCGGCCTGGAACCGGGAGGCGGCGTCCCGCCGGGCGAGACGCCACCCGCGGAGAGCAGCATGCCCGAGGCGGGCCCGCAGGAGGTGCACAACCCGACCAAGGGCTGGGCCAAGGCACCCCTGACGATCATCCTCGTCCTCGTCGTGCTGATCGCCGCGTTCTTCCTGGCCTACGCGCTCGCCATGATCCTTTGAGCCGACTCACTCCTGAGTGCGGCGTACGCACTCCGCGACCACCTCGCGCAGGCTGCCCGTCCGCTCGTACAGGTCGCGCTGCACCCGGGCCCCGTTGCCCTCCCGCAGCACCCGGGCGCAGGAGGCGCGGGCCGTCTCCAGGTCCCCGCTGTCCTCCAGCGCCGGCCCGACGTGCTCCAGCAGCGCGCCGACCACCTCGGCCGCAGGCGCCGGACGCATGGTCCGCGGATGCAGCAGCTCCCCCTCCAGACCCGAGCGGGCCGCCCGCCACGAGGCCAGCCGCAGCAGGCTGACACTGTGCGGGGCCGGCTCCCGGCCCTCACGCCACTCCCGCGCCGCGGTCTCCACCAGCCCGCGGCAGAGCGTCGCGACCAGGACGGCGGTGTCGGCGTCGAGACAGACGTCCGCGACCCGGAACTCCACCGTGGGGTAGCGCGCCGACAGCCGCACGTCGAAGTAGACCATCGCCTCGTCGAGGATCGCCCCGGTGGCCACCATGTCGTCCACCCGCTGCCGGTACGCCTCGACCGAGCCGAACACCTCCGTCGGCCCGGCGGACGGCCAGCGCGACCACACCCGGTTGCGGTAACTGCTGTAGGACGTGTCCCGGCCCTGCCAGAACGGCGAGTTGGCGCTCAGCGCCGACAGCACCGGCAGCCACGGCCGCACCCGGTCGACGACGGCGACGCCCTCCTCGTCGGACTCCACCGACACATGGACGTGGCAGCCGCACACCAGCCGGGTGGAGATCCCGTACTGCTCGGCCATCCACTGGTAGCGCCGGCCGACCCCGAACGACGGGTTGACCGGCAGCGGCGAGGTGGCCAGCGCGGCGACCGCGCAGCCGGTCTCCCCGGCGTGCCGGGCCGCCTCCTGCCGGCACCGCACGATCTCCGCCCGCAGCTCGGCCATGCCGGACTGCGGGCGGGTGGCGAACTCCAGCATCTGGTCGTAGAGCTCTTTCTCGAACACCTCCTGGCAGGTGTCGTCCTGCTCGGCCCGGGCGAGCGCGGCGGCGGCCAGTGCCTTGGGCTCGCCCGACTCCGGGTCGACGAGGAGGAGTTCCTCCTCCACTCCGACGGTGCGCACGTGAGCACCCTTCTGTTGTGACGGTGACGTGGACCGGGTACCCGTGATCGTCACCGCGCACGCCGCCCGGGTGCCCCCGGGTTACGGCGCCAGCCAGACCGTCGCCAGCGGCGGCAGCGTCAGCCGGAGCGCGCCGTCCTCAGGTTTGAGCGCGTCGGGGTGGACGACGTCGCTGCCGCCGTAGCGGGCGGCGTCGGTGTTGAGCACCTCGAACCAGGCGGGCACCTCGTCCGGGACGTACAGCCGGTAGTCGTGGCGCACGACGGGGGAGAAGTTGGACACGGCGAGCAGCGGGCGGCCCTCGGCGTCGAACCGCAGGAACGCGAAGACGTTGTCCTCGGCCGCGTCGCCGACCACCCAGCGGAAACCGTCCGGGGTGGTGTCCCGCTGCCACAGCGCCGGGGTCCGCCCGTACACCGCGTTCAGATCGCGCACCAGGTCCTGGACGCCCCGGTGGTCGCCCTGCGCGCAGTAGTCCGGGTCGAGCAGCCACCACTCGGGCCCGTGCTGCTCGGACCACTCGGCGCCCTGCGCGAACTCCTGCCCCATGAACAGGAGCTGCTTGCCGGGGTGGGCCCACATGTAGGCGAGGTAGGCCCGGTGGTTGGCGCGCCGCTGCCACCAGTCGCCCGGCATCTTCGACACCAGCGCCTGCTTGCCGTGCACCACCTCGTCGTGGCTGATCGGCAGGACGTAGTTCTCGCTGTAGGCGTACACCATCGAGAACGTCATCTCGTTGTGGTGGTACTTGCGGTGCACCGGCTCCTTGGAGATGTACTGCAGCGAGTCGTGCATCCAGCCCATGTTCCACTTCAGACCGAACCCGAGCCCGCCCTGGTCGGTCGGCCGCGTCACCCCGTCCCAGGCGGTGGACTCCTCGGCGATGGTCACGATCCCCGGCACCCGCCGGTAGACGGTGGCGTTCATCTCCTGCAGGAACGCCTTGGCGTCCAGGTCCTCGTTGCCGCCGAAGACGTTCGGCGTCCACTGGCCGGAGTCCCGCGAGTAGTCCAGGTACAGCATGGAGGCGACCGCGTCCACGCGCAGGCCGTCGATGTGGAACTCCTCGCACCAGTACACGGCGTTGGCGACGAGGAAGTTGCGCACCTCGGTGCGGCCGTAGTCGAACTCGTACGTCCCCCAGTCCGGGTGCTCGGCCCGCTGCGCGTTCCCGGGCTCGTACAGCGGGTCCCCGTCGAAGCGGCCGAGCGCCCAGTCGTCCTTCGGGAAGTGCGCCGGCACCCAGTCCATGATCACGCCGAGGCCGGCCCGGTGGCAGGAGTCGACGAAGTACCGGAAGTCGTCCGGGCTGCCCAGCCGTGCCATCGGCGCGTAGAAGCCGGTCACCTGGTAGCCCCACGAGCCGCTGAACGGATGCTGGGCCACCGGCATCAGCTCCACATGCGTGAAGCCCATCTCCTTGACGTAGGCCGGCAGCTGCTCGGCCAGCTCGCGGTAGGTCAGCCCGGGCCGCCAGGACGGCAGGTGCACCTCGTACACCGAGAACGGCGCCTCGTGCACCGGCACGTCCCCGCGGTGCGCCATCCACTCCGCGTCGCCCCACTCGTAGTGCGAGGCGGTCACGACGGACGCGGTGTCCGGCGGCACCTCGCTGCGGCGCGCCATCGGGTCGGCCTTCAGGAAGCGGTGGCCGTACCGGGAGTGGATCTCGAACTTGTACCGGGTGCCCTCGCCGATCCCGGGCAGGAACAGCTCCCACACACCCGAGGAGCCCAGGGAGCGCATCGGGTACTGGGTGCCGTCCCAGAACGTGAAGTCCCCGGCGACCCGCACGCCCTGGGCGTTCGGCGCCCACACGGTGAAGCGGGTGCCGGCCACGCCCTGGTGGGTCATCGGCTCGGCCCCCAGGGCCTTCCACAGCTGCTCGTGCCGGCCCTCGCGGATCAGGTGCAGATCGAACTCGCCGAGCGAGGGCAGGAACCGGTAGGGGTCCTCCACCTCGTACTCGGCGTCGTCGTACACCACCCGCAGCTTGTACGCCGGGACCTTCTTCAGCGGCAGTACGGCGCTGAAGAGGCCGTCGCCGTCGGAGGCGAGGGGGACGACCTTGCGGCCGGTCACCACGCTCACCTCCCGCGCGAACGGGCGCAGCGCCCGGAACAGCACCCCGCCCGGCACCGTGTGGGCGCCGAGCAGCGCGTGCGGATCGTGGTGGGCGCCGGCCAGCAGGCGCCCCCGGTCCACCGGGTCCAGGGCGGTCACCGGCGGGGCGGACGGGCTGGACGGCTCGGGCAGCTTGGGGTCTCGCAGGGCCACGGAGTTTCAGTCTCCTCTCACGGCGAGACGCTCGATCGCCGCCATCGGTACGGGAAGCCAGGCCGGGCGGTGCCGGGCCTCGTAGAGCACTTCGTAGACCGCCCTGTCGGTCTCGTAGGCGCGCAGCAGGGCGTGTTTCTTGCGCGGGTCCCAGCCCGCGCGTCCGGCGTAGCCGGCGCAGTAGGCCTCGCGGCAGCGGCGCGCCCACTCCGGCCGCCACGGCCGGCGCTGCCGGGCGGCGTAGTCGAAGGAGCGCAGCATGCCGGCGATGTCCCGCACCGGCGAGTGCGTGCTGCGCCGTTCGGCCAGCGGGCGGGACGGCTCGCCCTCGAAGTCGATGACGAACCACTCCCGCCCCGCGTGCAGCACCTGTCCCAGGTGCAGGTCGCCGTGGATGCGCTGGGCGGGCGGCCCGGGGTCGCAGCCGACGAGCGCGCCGAACGCCGCCCGCAGCCCCGGCACATACGGCCGGAGCGCCTTCACCTGGTGGGCGGCGGCGTCCAGCCGCTCGGTCATCGCGTCGGCCATCCGGGCGTTCTCCGCGTGCCCGCTGGCGGGGAAGGCCGCGGCCAGCGCCAGATGCACATCGGCGGTGGCCTCACCCAGGGCGTGCGCCTCGGCGGTGAAGTCCTCGCCGCGGGCGAGCGCCTGGAGCGCCAGCGTCCAGCCGTCCGCCGCATCCGGCAGGAACGGCTGGAGCACACCGAGGGTGGCCTCCTGCGGGCGCATGGTCCGGAACCACGCCACCGGCGCCGGCACCCGGCGGCAGCCCTGCTGGGCCAGCGCCACCGGCACCTCCAGGTCCGGGTTGATGCCCGGCTGGATGCGGCGGAACACCTTCAGGATGAAGGAGTCGCCGTACACCAGGGAGGTGTTGGACTGCTCGGCGTCCAGCAGCCGCGGCGCCAGCCCCGAGGGGATCGGCACCGTGGGGTCGGAGTCGAACAGCAGCGGTCCCAGCGTGCCGGAGTGCCGCATGCGCTCCAGCAGCAGGTGCGCCGAGCGCGGGTCCTGCAGGGCGTCGTAGACCGTGAGGCCGGCCATCGGACCGGACTCGGCGCGCCCGATCAGCGCCCGGCCCAGCCGGGGCGACAGATGCTCCTGGAAGCCGAGGAGCAGCTGGTAGCAGTCGCCGCCGGCCGGGGGAGTCCCGCCGGGCGCGGGCACGCCCGTGTGCGGGGCGTGCGATCCCGCGTGCGCGGCATGGATGAGCACATGCAGACAGCCCGGGAACAGCTCGGTCATCGACAGCAGGCGCAAGTCCGTGACCGGCCGGTCCTTGCCGGCGAACCAGCGCTGCCGGGGCAGCCACTCGCGCAGCAGACCCGCGAGCGAGTCCAGATGCAGAAAGCCACCGGTACTGCTCGGCTGGAGGGGTGCGGTCTTCGGCATGGTGACGCGTCCTTTCCTCGGCGCGCTTACAGTCGGCGGCCGATGCGGGATGCGACTCGGGCGAGCCGGAACCAGTAGAAGCCGTGGCCTGCGAGGGTGAGCAGGTAGGGCAGCTCTCCGATGGCGGGGAAGCGCACGCCGCCGAAGAGTTCGACCGGGTGGCGGCCGTTGTAGGCCCGCAGGTCCAGCTCGGTGGGCTGGGCGAAGCGGGAGAAGTTGTGCACGCACAGCACGAGGTCGTCCTCGTACTCGCGCAGGAACGCCAGGACGGCCGGGTTGGAGGAGTTCAGCTCGGTGAAGGAGCCGAGTCCGAAGGCCGGGTTCTGCTTGCGGATCTCGATCATGCGGCGGGTCCAGTGCAGCAGCGACGACGGCGACGCCATGGACGCCTCGACGTTGGTGACCTGGTAGCCGTAGACCGGGTCCATGATGGTCGGCAGGTACAGCCGCCCCGGGTCGGCGGTGGAGAAACCGGCGTTGCGGTCCGGGGTCCACTGCATCGGGGTGCGCACCGCGTCGCGGTCGCCGAGCCAGATGTTGTCGCCCATGCCGATCTCGTCGCCGTAGTAGATGATCGGCGAGCCGGGCAGGGACAGCAGCAGCGCGGTGAACAGCTCGATCGTGTTGCGGTCGTTGTCCAGCAGGGGCGCGAGGCGCCGGCGGATGCCGATGTTGGCGCGCATCCGCGGGTCCTTGGCGTACTCCGCGTACATGTAGTCGCGCTCTTCGTCGGTGACCATCTCGAGCGTCAGCTCGTCGTGGTTGCGCAGGAAGATGCCCCACTGGCAGCCCGACGGGATCGCCGGGGTCTTCGCGAGGATCTCCGAGACGGGGTAGCGCGACTCGCGGCGCACGGCCATGAAGATGCGCGGCATGACCGGGAAGTGGAACGCCATGTGGCACTCGTCGCCGCCGGCGGCGTAGTCGCCGAAGTAGTCGACGACGTCCTCCGGCCACTGGTTGGCCTCCGCCAGCAGCACCGTGTCCGGGTACATGGCGTCGATCTCGCGCCGGACCCGCCTCAGGAACTCGTGGGTTGCCGGAAGGTTTTCGCAGTTGGTGCCTTCCTCGGCGTACAGGTACGGCACCGCGTCCAGCCGGAAGCCGTCGATGCCGAGGTCCAGCCAGAACTTCAGCGCGGCCAGCATCTCCTCCTGGACGGCCGGATTCTCGTAGTTGAGGTCCGGCTGGTGGGAGAAGAACCGGTGGAAGAAGTACTGGCCGCGCACGGGGTCGAAGGTCCAGTTCGACACTTCCGTGTCGACGAAGATGATCCGCGCGTCCGCGTACTGCTTGTCGTCGTCGGCCCACATGTAGTAGTCGCCGTAGGGGCCGTCCGGGTTCTTGCGGGACTCCTGGAACCACGGGTGCTGGTCGCTGGTGTGGTTCATGACGAAGTCGATGATCACGCGCATGCCGCGCTGGTGGGCGGCGTCGACGAACTCGACGAAGTCGGCCAGGTCACCGAACTCGGGCAGCACCGAGGTGTAGTCGGAGACGTCGTAGCCGCCGTCCCTGAGCGGGGACTTGAAGAACGGGGGCAGCCACAGGCAGTCGACGCCCAGCCATTGCAGGTAGTCCAGCTTGGCGGTGAGGCCCTTGAGGTCGCCGACACCGTCGCCGTTGCTGTCCTGGAAGGAGCGGACGAGTACCTCGTAGAAGACGGCGCGCTTGAACCAGTCGGGATCCCGGTCCTTGGCCGGGGTGTCCTCGAAGGTGTCGTGAACGGGCGAGTTGACGGTCATGACGCTCCTGGCCTCCCTTCAGTGGTGCCGGTCACCGGACGTGGAACACGTGGGCCGGTGCCCGACCGGGCTCCAGGCGTACGTAGTTGGTCCCGCCCCAGCGGTATTCGGCACCGGACAGTTCGTCGCGCACGGACAGGCCGGAGTGCCAGTCCAGGCCGAGGTGCGGCATGTCCAACGAGACCGTCGCCTCCTGGGTGTGGTGGGGGTCGAGATTGGCGACCACGATCACCGTGTCGGCCCCTTCGCGCTTGCTGTACGCGATGACCGCGTCGTTGTCGGTCCCGTGGAAGTGGAGGTTGCGCAGGCGCCGCAGCGCGGGATGGCGGCGGCGGATCTCGTTGAGTCGGGTGATCAGGGGCGCGATGGTGCGGCCCTCGCGCTCGGCGGCCTCCCAGTCGCGGGGGCGCAGCTGGTACTTCTCCGAGTCGAGGTACTCCTCGCTGCCCTCGCGGAGCGGGGTGTTCTCGCACAGCTCGTAGCCGGAGTAGATGCCCCAGGTGGGGGAGAGGGTGGCGGCGAGGACGGCGCGGACCTCGAAGGCGGGCCGGCCGCCGTGCTGGAGGTATTCGTGCAGGATGTCGGGGGTGTTGGCGAAGAAGTTGGGCCGCATGTAGGCGGCGGCCTCGCCGGACAGCTCGGTCAGGTACTCGGTGAGCTCCTGCTTGCTGTTGCGCCAGGTGAAATACGTGTACGACTGCTGGAAGCCGATCTGGGCCAGGGTGTGCATCATCGCCGGCCGGGTGAAGGCCTCCGCCAGGAAGATCACGTCCGGGTCGGCCGCGTTGATCTCACCGATCACCCGCTCCCAGAACACCACCGGCTTGGTGTGCGGGTTGTCCACCCGGAAGATCCGCACCCCGTGGTCCATCCAGAACCTCATCACCCGCACGGTCTCTTTGACGATGCCGTCCATGTCGGCGTCGAAGGCGATGGGGTAGATGTCCTGGTACTTCTTCGGCGGGTTCTCCGCGTAGGCGATCGTCCCGTCCGGGCGGTGGTGGAACCACTCCGGATGCTTGTGCACCCACGGGTGGTCGGGCGAGCACTGGAGCGCGAAGTCGAGCGCGATCTCCAGACCCACGTCGCTCGCCTGCCGGACGAACCAGTCGAAGTCGTCGATGGTGCCGAGGTCGGGGTGCACGGCGTCGTGGCCGCCCTCCGGCGAGCCGATCGCCCA
This sequence comes from Streptomyces griseosporeus, assembly GCF_014656055.1. Classification (GTDB taxonomy): domain Bacteria; phylum Actinomycetota; class Actinomycetes; order Streptomycetales; family Streptomycetaceae; genus Streptomyces; species Streptomyces griseosporeus. Next base: position 530,253 of record NZ_BNBR01000002.1, on the reverse strand, counting down.
GGGCACCCCGACGTCCTCGGGCCCGGCGTCCAGACTGTTGTTCTTGCCCTTGCGGAAGGTGGTGCCGATCGGGTGGATCGGCGGCAGGTAGACGACGTCGAAGCCCATCTCCGCGATCTTCGGCAGACGCCGGGCCGCCGTGCGGAACGTGCCGTGCGGGCGCTCCGGCGTCCCCTCGGAGCGCGGGAAGAACTCGTACCAGGAGCCGTACAGCGCCCGCTCCCGCTCGACCAGCAGCTGCAGCGGCCGGGAGGCGGTCACCAGGTCCCGCAGCGGATACCGGGCCAGCACCTCCTCGACCTCCGGCGCCGACGCGGCGGCGTAACGCTCCTCGACGGGAAGCGAGTCGTCGAGCAGCGTGCGCGCGGCCGACCGCAGCACCGAGCGGGCCTCGCCGCGCGGCGCACGGGCCGCCGCCCGCTCGTACAGCTGTCCGCCCTCCTCCAGCACCAGGCCCGTGTCGATGCCGGCGGGAATCTTGATCGCGGCGTGCCGCCGCCAGGTGGTGACCGGGTCGCTCCAGGCCTCCACCGTGTACGTCCAGCGGCCCTGCGCGTCCGGCGTCACCTCCGCGCCCCAGCGGTCCGTGCCCGGCGCCAGCTCGCGCATGCGGACCGCCGGCCGGCGGCGGCCCTCGGGGTCCTTCAGGACGATGTTCGCGGCGACCGCGTCGTGCCCCTCGCGGAAGACGGTGGCGGTGATCAGGAAAGTCTCACCCACGACCGCTTTCGCCGGGCGCCTGCCGCACTCCACGCGCGGACTGACGTCGCGCACCGGGATGCGTCCGATGGGCCGGGTGGACTTCATGCTGAACCTCCGCCGTGCTCGATTCCGGGGCGCCGCCCGGATGTTGGATGACCAAGCTGCACCGGGGGAGGCCTAATGCCCCGCCGGGAAACGCCGATTCGGGCGCGTTCCACTCCTGCGCGCGACGTTTTTCGCCCTCCGCGCGCCCTGCTTCCACAGCGCGGTCTCCGTGCCCGACCGCAGATAGCGCTCGGCGGCGTCGGCGGCCTCCCGGGCGCAGCGCTTGCCCATGAGCACGCAGAGGGTGTAGCCGGTGTCCTCGAAGGTGGCCCGGACCGAGCTGTCGGCGGGGGCGGCCAGCATGGCGCGCTCCCACGCCCGGTAGCGCTGCAGATGCCGGGAGACTTCGGCTTTCGCGGGTAGCAGCATGGCGCTGTTCACCTTCCGGGAATTCGAGAGGTACGTCGCCCGGGACACGGGCCGGCCGAGCAAGCAGAGGCGCGGAGTCGTCAAACCTCTCGAGGCCTGCACTCATGGTGCACGGGACATGACCCAGCGTCCTGTTGGATCTTGGTCGTGGTGCGCTCGTGTTGCACGAATGGCGTAGCGGCCGCAGGGTGGGGGGTGACTCAGAAGCGACCTTCGCTCACGCTTCGTGTTCGGGGTCTCGGCCCGCGGGGCCGGGAAGGAGCGCAGAGCGTCGCCGGTGAGGAGCCAACGACGATGAAGACCGCAGTGCCCTGCTACTACCACCTCGACGTGGAAGTCAGCCCGGAACGGGTCCGACAGGTCAGGCGCATTCTGGCCGCGCACCTCCGGTACTGGGACCTCGACACCCTGGTCGAGCCCGTCTGCCGCAGCACCGAGATGCTGCTGAAGGCGATCGACGAACACGCCACCGACAAGAACACCTCCATCGAGATGTGGTGGAACGGCCAGCACCTCATCACCGCCATCGGGGAGAACGACAGCGACCTGCGACCCGACCAGGACCTCCGCAGCTGCTTCGAGCACCTCGCCGCGATCAGCGACGGCTGGGGCTGCTGCGCCACCGACACCGGCAGCAAGGTCATCTGGTTCTCCCAGCGCGCCCGCGCCGGCGACCGCGAACCGCTGGTGCCCACCGCGCCCTCCCCGAAGAGCCTGCGCGAGTTCCTGCAGGTGCCCCGTGAGATGCCGGCCGTGGCCCTGGCCGGCCCGGAGACCGGCGTCCTGGAGACCGCCCGGTGACCGGCCGGCAGAAACGGAAGGCCACGGCAGGGGTGCCCGCCTGGAGCGGGCACCCCTACCCGCTGGGCGCCGCCTACGACGGCCAGGGCACCAACTTCGCCCTGTTCAGCGAGGTCGCCGAGCATGTCGAGCTGATCCTCTTCGACGAGGGCGGGGCCACCCGCCACGTCCCCGTCACCGAGGTCGACGGCTTCGTCTGGCACTGCTACCTGCCGGGCGTCGGCCCCGGCCAGCGCTACGGCTACCGGGTGCACGGCCCCTGGGATCCCGCCCTGGGCCACCGCTGCAACCCGGCCAAGCTGCTCCTCGACCCGTACGCGCGGGCCGTGGACGGGCAGATCGACAACCACCGCTCCCTGTACGAGCGGGCACCGTCCGGGCCCGACCCGTCCGACAGCGCCGGGCACACCATGCTCGGCGTGGTCACCGACCCGTACTTCGACTGGGGCGACGACCGTCCGCCGCGCACGCCTTACGCCGACAGCGTCATCTACGAGGCCCATGTGCGCGGGCTCACCCGGCGCCACCCCGACGTCCCGCGCGAACTGCGCGGCACCTACGCGGGCCTCGCCCACCCGGCCGTGGTGGAGCACCTGACCTCGCTCGGGGTGACCGCCATCGAGCTGATGCCGGTCCACCAGTACGTGCAGGACGGCGTGCTCCAGGACCGCGGGCTGTCCAACTACTGGGGCTACAACACCATCGGCTTCTTCGCCCCGCACAACGCCTACGCCGCCCACGGCACCCGCGGGCAGCAGGTGGCCGAGTTCAAGTCGATGGTCAAGACGCTGCACGCGGCCGGCCTGGAGGTCATCCTCGACGTCGTCTACAACCACACCGCCGAGGGCAACGAGAAGGGCCCCACCCTCTCCTTCCGGGGCATCGACAACGCCTCGTACTACCGGCTGGTGGACGGCGACTGGGAGCACTACTACGACACCACCGGCACCGGCAACAGCCTGCTGATGCGGCACCCGTACGTGCTGCAGCTCATCATGGACTCGCTGCGGTACTGGGTGACGGAGATGCACGTCGACGGGTTCCGCTTCGACCTGGCGGCCACGCTGGCCCGCCAGTTCCACGAGGTGGACCGGCTCTCGGCGTTCTTCGACCTGATCCAGCAGGACCCGGTCATCAGCCGGGTCAAGCTGATCGCCGAGCCGTGGGACGTCGGCGAGGGCGGCTACCAGGTGGGCAACTTCCCGCCGCTGTGGTCGGAGTGGAACGGCCGCTACCGGGACGCGGTACGCGACTTCTGGCGGGCCGAGCCCGGCTCGCTCGGCGAGTTCGCCTCCCGGCTGGCCGGCTCCTCCGACCTGTACCAGCACAGCCGGCGCCGGCCACGCGCCAGCGTCAACTTCGTCACCGCCCACGACGGCTTCACCCTGCGCGACCTGGTGTCGTACAACGACAAGCACAACCAGGCCAACGGGGAGGGCAACCGGGACGGCGAGAGCCACAACCGGTCCTGGAACTGCGGCGTCGAGGGTGAGACCGCCGACCCGTCGGTGCTGGAGCTGCGCGCACGCCAGCAGCGCAACCTGCTGGCCACCCTGCTGCTGTCGCAGGGCATCCCGATGCTCGCCCACGGCGACGAGCTGGGCCGCACCCAGCAGGGCAACAACAACGCCTACTGCCAGGACAACGAACTGTCCTGGATCGACTGGCGGTTGTCCGAGGAGCAGGAGGAGCTGGCCGGGTTCACCCGCCGGCTGATCGCGCTGCGGGCCGGTCATCCGGTGCTGCGCCGGCGCCGCTTCTTCCGCGGCGAGACCGCCACGCACGCCGGGCAGCCGCTGCCCGACCTGGTGTGGCTGCTCCCGGACGCCCGCGAGATGACGGAGGACGAGTGGCTGCGCTCCGACGCGCACTCGGTCGGCGTCTTCCTCAACGGCGACGCGATCGCCGAGCCCGACCGCTACGGCCGCCCGGTCGTCGACGACTCGTTCCTGCTGCTGTTCAACAGCTTCTGGGAACCCGTCGTCTTCCGGCTGCCCGGCCCGGTCTACGGTGAGCGCTGGTCGGCCTGCGTCGACACGGCCGAGCCGGACGGCGTCCCCGACGAGACGGAGTACAAGGCGGCCGCCGAGGTGACCGTGGCGGCCCGCAGCCTGGTGGTGCTGTCCCGGCCGCCGGCGGGCGGGGCGTAGCTCCCCGCACCCGCCGGGTGAGCACAGCGGACGGCCGCCGTCGCGTCCAGCGCGACGGCGGCCGTCTTCCGTGTGGCCGCGGGCCTTCCCGTCTCACCGCAAGGGGCGTGACGTCACCGTGAACTGGGCGCCGTCCGCGTCGCGCAGGACCGCCTCGTCCACGGCCTTGCCCAGCACCGAACCACCGTGCCGTTCCGCCTCCCGGGCGCAGGCCGCCACGTCGGGCACGGAGAAGTGGACCTGCCAGTGCGGCCGGATCGTCGGATCGGGCGCCGCCTCCAGCGCTCCCGACTCGATCCGGGCCACGATGTCGCCGCGGTTGCGCAGCACGACCTCGCCGCCCTCGTAGTGCACCTCGCAGCAGCCGGGCCGGTCCGAGGCCCAGTCGAGGATCTCGCCGTAGAAGATCGCGGCGTCGAACGCGTCGCGGGTGTGCAGCCGGACGAACGCCGGGGCGGCCTGCCGCCAGTTCTCCCAGTTGCCGACCAGCTCGCCCTCCCACACCCCGAAGGTCGCGCCGTCCCGGTCGGCCAGCAGCGCCGCCCGCCCGGGCGGCAGCGACAGCGGCCCCACGGCCACCGTGCCGCCGCGCTCGCGGGCGCGGCTCGCGGCGTCGTCCGCGCTGGGCACGGCGAAGTAGGGGGTCCACGCCACGGCCATCTGCCACATCGCGGCGACGGCGGCGATCCCGGCGACCGGGACGTCGTCCACCAGGGCGACGCGGAAGTGCTCGCCGAGCTTGGCCTTGCGCCACCGCCATCCGAGGACCGCGCTGTAGAAGTCCTGCGTGGCCTCCAGGTCGCGGCTGGTCAGGCTCACCCAGCAAGGTGCGCCGAAGACGGAGTGGGTGGAGACGACCTCCGTCGCGGGGGGAGTGGGGGTGCTGTCGTGGTTCATGGCACTCGCGTCCTGTCTCCTCGGCCGGCGGCCACCGGCCCTCCACCAGTGTCCGGCCGGAAGGGTCGGGTGCGCCTGTCGAGTACCCCCGCTGGCGTCGTGCCGTACCCGAGACGAGGATGGAGGAGTGGCACGAGTACCGCGTGAACCGGACGACGAAACCGGTCGGCTCCTCGAACTGCAGGAGGAAGTCGATCAGCTGAAGGAGGCTGTGTCCTCCCATGCCGTCGTGGACCAGGCGATAGGAATGATCGTGGCCCTCGGCCGGGTGACGCCGGATCAGGGCTGGGAGGTCCTGAAGGAGGTCTCCCAGCACACCAACATCAAGCTCCGCAATGTCGCGGAGCTGATTCTGATCTGGGGACGCGCCGGGGAGATGCCCGAGGACATCCGGGCCGAGCTGGAGGAGGCCCTGGACCGGCACGGCCCCACCCAGATCCCGGGAGCGCCGTCGGTGGGCTGAACCGCCCAGCGGCGGCTCAGCCCTTCGCCGAAACGGGGTGGCCCGGGCCCGGCGGGCGCCGGCTCAGCGGGTCTCGGAGAGGATCTCCTCCCGCAGTTGGGCGAAGCAGCTGCTGAGCAGCCGGGAGACGTGCATCTGCGAGATGCCCAGCTGCTCGGCGATGCAGCTCTGCGTCATCCCCTTGAAGAAGCGCAGGTAGAGAATGGTGCGCTCGCGCTCCGGGAGCGCCTCGATGCAGGGCTTGACCGCGACCCGGTCGACGACGGTGTCGTAGGCGGGGTCGGGGCCGCCGAGCGCGTCGCCCAGCGCGTACCCGTCGGTGCCGGGCATCTCGGCCTCCAGCGACAGCGCGGAGAAGCACTCCAGCGCCTCCATGCCGGTGCGCACCTCTTCCTCGGTGAGCTGGGCCTGCTCGGCGATCTCGGCCACGGTCGGGGCCCTGCCCGGGGTGGTCTGCGCGACCTCCTTGGCGGCGCGCCGGACGCGGTTGCGCAGGTCCTGGACCCGGCGCGGGACGTGCAGCGTCCACATGTGGTCGCGGAAGTGCCGCTTGATCTCGCCGGTGATCGTCGGCACGGCGTACGCCTCGAAGGCCCGGCCGCGGGCGGGGTCGTAGTGGTCGACCGCCTTGACCAGACCGAGTGCCGCCACCTGGTACAGGTCCTCCAGGCTCTCGCCGCGGCCGCGGAAGCGGACCGCGATCCGCTCCGCCATGGGCAGCCACAGCTCCACCAGTTCGTCACGCAGGGCCCGGCGCCCGGGGCCTTCGGGAAGGCCGGCCAGCCGGGCGAAGGCGCCGGCGGTGTCAGGGGCGTCGTCGTGCGGATGCTGGTTGGTTCGGCCGGCGGTACGCATCATGCGTGCCTCCCTCAGCAAGTGCTGGTGGGACAGTCCCATGGGAGGCGCGCGCGGACCGGACAGGCGTCGTCGGGTCCGGCGTGGCCGGTTCCCACGGACGTGCCTCCTGTCCGAAGCACTGTGGGGACCATTCCCCCATTCGGGGCCAGCGAAACAAAATTCGTGAATCAGGCAACTGTGCGCATGCGGGGAACGCCGGTGGGTGAGGACGCGGGGCCGACGGCGATCATGGCCGGACGTGATGTGCGGCACGCCCGTCGAACCGGTCGCGCGGCCGGTTTCCGGGATTCTCCCTGCGCACGGCTTGATCACCGATCAAGGTGGGCGAACTGCCTGGCCACAGCCCATTCTGCTCATTTGACAGTGCACTGAGCCCCTGGATAGGAAGCAGCTTCAAGAGGTCGAGAGGTGGACTGTGGACGAGCCGAACGTGGTCGGGGACTGGCAGGAGTACGACGAGCATGCCGGTCTGCGCGTCCGCGTCCACGGACTCGAGGCGGCCGAGCCGCCGCGCGGACGGGACGACGCCGCCGAGGGGCTGACCTACTTCCGGCTCCGGGTCGTCGTCGAGAACCGCGGTCCCGAGCGCTTCGGCATCCACCTCGAGGACGGTCAGATCGACGTGCGGATCGGCCCCGACGGGGAGTCCGCGTTCATCGACTGGCGCAACTCGCAGTTCATCGAGGGCTTCGACGTCTACCCGCTGCGCCGGGCGACCGCCGTGCTCTACGCCGCCGGGCCCGAGGCCGCGCTCGGCCAGGTGGACGTGCAGATCCAGCTGCGGGTCGACGACGAGTGGGCCGAGCGCCGGCTGTGGACGGGCGGCCTCGGCCTCACGGTCCAGCCCGCCCACGTCCCGGCCGGAGCGGGCCGGGACTGCCTGGCCCACCAGGTGAGCAACTTCCTGCGGGACCAGGCGGAGGAAGGCACCGCCTGACCGCCGCCTGCCCCCGCCCGGCGCCCGGCGGCCCGTCCCGGCTCAGTGCGGGATGCCGTCGATGATCTCCCGGGCACCCTGCCGGAGCAGGGCCACGGCGACCGACGTGCCGAGCGTGGCGGGGTCGAGCCGGCCGGCCCACTCGTGGGCGTTCAGCCGGGTCTTGCCGTCCGGGGTGAACACACAGGCCCGCAGGGACAGTTCGCCGCCGCGGTCCACCCGGGCGTAACCGGCGATGGGGCTGTTGCAGTGCCCCTGGAGGACGTGCAGGAACATCCGCTCCGCCGTGGCCTCCCGGTGCGTGGCGGGATCACCGAGCGCGCTCACCGCGTCGATCAGGTCCCGGTCGCCCTCCCGGCACTGCAGCGCGAGGATGCCCGCCCCGATCGGCGGCATCATCGTCTCCGGCGACAGCACCTCGCTGATCACGTCCGTGCGTCCGATCCGCTCCAGCCCCGACACCGCGAGCAGCAGCGCGTCCGCCTCGCCCGCGGCCAGCTTCTCCAGCCGCCGGTTGGCGTTGCCCCGGAAGGGCACGCACCTGAGGTGCGGGTGGGTGGCGGCGAGCTGGGCGACGCGGCGCACCGAGGACGTGCCGACGCGGGTGCCCGGCGGCAGGTCGTCCAGGGTGAGGCCGCCGGGGTGGACCAGGGCGTCGCGGATGTCGTCCCGCTTCAGGAACGCCGCGAACACCGTGCCGGCCGGCAGCGGCCGGTCCGCGGGCACGTCCTTGACGCAGTGCACCGCCAGATCGGCCTCGCCCGCCAGCAGCGCCGCGTCGACCTCCTTGGTGAACGCGCCCTTGCCCTCGACCTGGGAGAGATCGCCGAGCCACTTGTCGCCGGTGGTCCTCACGGGCACCACCTCGGTGCGCACGTGCGGGTGCGCCGCGGCCAACTCGGCGCGGACGCGCTCGACTTGGGCGAGTGCCATGGGCGAGTCACGGGAGACGATGCGGATGAGTTCCGGAGCGGACATGCGGGACACGATAGACCCTCGGGAGGGTCAGGGAGCGACGCTCAGGGTGTAGCGCAGCTTCTCCTTGGCGCGGGCGCCGAGCCGGTCGTAGAAGCGCACCGCGCCCTCGTTCCAGGCCGGGGTCTGCCACTGCACCTCGGTGAGGCCCTGGGCGCGCGCCTCGGCGACCACCGCGTCCACCAGGAGCGGGCCGAGCCCGAGGCCGCGGTGGCCCGGCGCGAGGAAGAGGCAGTCCATGTGCAGGTAGGCGCGGCCCTCCCAGGTCGACAACTCCGGCGCGCAGGTGGCGTACCCGGCCAGCTCGCCGCCGGGCAGCTCGGCGACCAGGCAGCGCAGCCGCGGCTCGGGGGTGCCGAACAGCAGCGTGCGCAGCCGCTCGGCGAGGTCCGGGACCGGGGGAGCGGCCCGCTCGTAGGCGGCGTGCTGGGCGGCGAGTTCGGCGACGCGGGGCAGATCGGCGGGTTCGGCGTGCCGCACACGCGGCTCCCCGGCGGTCATCGCAGCGCCCCTTCGACGGTGTCCGCACGCCACGCGGCCAGCCGGCCGGCGAGCGGCCCGGTGCCGTCCAGGACGTGCCGGGAGAACGCCTCGCGCTCATGGGCGAGGACGGCCGCCTCCCACACGCACGGGGCGAGCCCGGCCCGCCCCGGCCGCAGCAGCTCCGGCTTCCCGGCGGGGCCCGTGAACACCGCCAGGTCCGCCATGTGCCCCTCGATCCAGGTGTGGACCAGCACGTAGTCGCCGTCGCCGCCCGCGTGCACCAGCACCACCGCGAGTCCCAGGGAGCCGCGGTGGCGCGCCGACGCCAGGTGGGCCTCGGCGATCTCCAGGGCCGCCCGCGCCTCCTCGTCGCCGACGGTGCGGCCGGGCGCCTCGATCGCGTACACCTTCACCAGGTGCCCGGCCGCCTCACGGGCGCCGAGCGGCCGGCCGGCACGCGCGTGATGACCGCCGGCGAGCGCGAGCAGCGCCTCGGCCGGTACGTCGGCCGGGAGTTCGTCCTCATGATCCATAGGGCCCATCATGCGCCGGACGGCGGACAGCCGTCCACGCACGGGCGGTGAGGGGTCGCCCCGGCTCGCGGGGGTCAGTCCGTCAGCGGCCGGCTCAGTTCGATCGCGCGCAGCGCGGCCGCCAGCGCCTGCTCGTCGCCGACGTCCAGGGCCGTGTCGGTCAGTTTGATCACGTGTTCGTCGCCGTGGGCGAGGGCCCGCTCGACGACCTCCTCGGGCGTGATGTCGCCCGGCGGGCGGTAGGCCACCGGTTCCGCCGGGGCGTACATCGCGGTCACCGCCGCGGACGCCGTCCACGCGGCGTGCAGGCTCGGCACCCACAGCGGCCGGGGCAGCGAAGGCAGCGTGCGCAGCACCGCGTTGGGCGCCGTCGCCGCGTGCACCAGCATGGTCTCCTCGCCGTGGCCGTGGGTGGCGTACCGGTGCGTCGCGGCACGGACCAGCTCCGTCAGCCGCTGCCGGGCCGTGTCCGGGTCGTGTACGTCCTCCGCCCAGACGGGCAGCCGGTGCACGGCGGCCAGCCGGGCGAGGTAGCCGCCCTGGTCCGAATCGATCCGCGGTACGGCGTCCAGGGCCGCGTCGGCCGTGGCGGCGCCGGGCAGCGTCTCCAGGCCGGTCACCGGCAGGTGACGCGCGGCCCAGTAGCCGAGCGCGTGGGCGAGTTCGGTCAGCCGAGGCTCGTTCTGCTCCGCCTCCAGGGCTCGTACGGCGTGCCCGACCCGGATGACCGGGTGGGTGGCCGCCGCGTACAGCCCGGGCAGCAGCCGCGGCCACCACTCGGCGAGGACGTCCCGCCACGGGCGGTCCGCGAGGGCGCGCGTGAAGTAGGCGATCCAGTCGGCGGCCCGGCGGGGGTCGCCGAGCGCCTCCCGCCAGTCGGGGTCGGTGATTTCCGCGACCGGGGTGGGGAACTCCTCCAGCCGGTCGCTGTAGAGGTCCAGCCAGTGGTGCACGTCCCCGGCCCGGCCGCGCGAGGCGAGGGACTCGGCCACCATGGGGGCGTGGTTGCTGAGCCACCCCCCGAACTCCGGACCGGAGGTGTGGAGCCGTTCCAGCGCTTCGTCGAGCCGTCCGCTCGTGTCCTTCGTGGTCATGACGCGACCCTACGGCGGCGCCCGAGCCGCGTGATCGGCCCGCGGGCGGACCCCGGCGGGGCGTGGGTCCTAGGTCCGCGGGCCGATCGCCCGTACCGCTACGCGCTGGGGTCGAAGGGGATCCCGGACGGCTTCGCCGAGGCGAGGTGGGAGGCGTAACTCGCGTCCTTCAGGCCGAAGTGGGCGCTGCCGAAGTCGTAGGCGCTCAGCTTGTCCCGCAGACCGGCGGGGTAGCCGTTCCAGCCGACGAGCGGCGGGTACTGCCAGGTGCCCTTGTGGTTCTCGGGCGGCTCGTCGTTGCCGTTGGCCAGCCGGAAGCAGTGGGTGCCGATGCCGTCCTTGTGGTAGACGACCTTCGCGTGGGTGCCGTCGAAGCGGACCTCGGAGGCCGCGTGCACGGTGAACGAGCCGTGGTTGGAGGTGGACACGTACTTCACCTGGTTGTCCTGCACCCACACCACGACGTGTTCCCAGTCGTGCCGGTGGCCGCCGATGCTGATGCCCGGGAGCGCCTGGTCCTTCTCGAAGTACAGCCCGTACATCACGGCGCACCAGCCGTTGTTGCACTTGGCACGGGAGTAGCTGTTGGTGTTGTCCAGGTCGGAGGCGTCGCGGCAGTTGCCGTTGAGGGCGCCGGTCGGGTTGAGGCCGGTGTTGATGCTGCCGTCGGGTCCGATGGCGGGGGTGGGGTAGCAGCCGTCGGTGTCGTAGTCGAAGGCCGGCTGATAGGTCCGCTCCAGGTCGTCGGCGTTGGCGGGCAGCGCCGGGGGCGGTGCGGCGAAGGCGGTGGCGGGGAAGGCCACCACGAGCGCGGCGGCGGCGCCGAGTCCGGTGAGCCATCTCCTGCGGTGGATACGGGATCTGGGTGACGACACTGCGTCCTCCTCTGCTCCGGGCGCAGCCCAACGGCTGTGGGGGGAAGGGGAGTTCAGGGTGCCCTGTTTTGCATGTCCGCGCCAAGAGGGGGTGGGCGTCTCGCCGGTGAAGATCAGCCCAACGGAAAGATCACGCCGGCGGCCCGGGCAGGTCCGCCGCCGACTCCTCGGGGCTCAGGTCCTGCCGGAGTCGCAGCCAGGACGGCTGCCGCAGCATGCCCGCGCGGGTCCGGGTGCTGTAGCGGACCTCGCCCACCAGCCGGGGCAGCACCCAGTGGGCGTCCCCCAGTCGCGGCGCGGGCGTGAAGGGGCATGTGTCGGTCGCCAAGTCCCGTAACAGGTCGGCCAGTTGCTCCCGTTCCGCCTCGCTCCAGCCGGTGCCGACCCCGCCGACATAGCGCAGGACGCCGTCCGGGGACCGCTGGCCGACCAGGACGGCGCCGGGCAGCCCCGTCAGCCGTCCCTTGCCGGGCAGCCAGCCGCCGATGATCACGTCGACGCCGTGCATGTTGCGGATCTTGATCCAGGAGCGGGAGCGCACCCCCGGCTCGTACACCGAGTCGAGCCGCTTGCACACCAGGCCCTCGAGGCCGTGCTCCCGGGTGGCCCGCAGCGCCTCGGCGCCGTGGCCGACGAGCGCCGCGGGCGTCGACCAGTAGCCGCCGGTGAGCCCCAGGTCCAGCAGTTCCGCGCGCCGCCGGGTGTAGGGGAGCGCGAGCAGCGAGCGCCCGGCGAGGTGCATCACGTCGAACACCACCAGGTGCACCGGCGCCTCCGCGGCCCGCCGGGCGGCGCGGCGCGGGGCGTGCGCCAGGCCCATGCGGGACTGCAGCAGCTGGAAGTCGGCACGCCCCTGCGCGTCGAGCGCCAGCACCTCCCCGTCCAGCACGGCGGGGGTGTCCCCGAGCGCGTCGCCCAGCGCCAGCAGCTCCGGGTAGGCGCCGGTGATGACCTCACCCGACCGGGCCCGCAGCACCACGCTGCCGTCGCCGGGCAGATACACCACCACACGCTGCCCGTCCTGCTTGGTCTCATAGGCCCAGCGCGCGTCCTGCGCGGCGGGCGGCAGGGTTCCCGGGGTGGCGAGCATGGGGGAGATGAGCGGCAGGGTCACGGCAGAAGGTCTCGACGCCCCGGCGCCCGGCCACGCGCCCCCGCCCCCGGTTTCCACCGAACGGCGCACCACCCCCGGCCGCCGAGGCCCCGGCTGCACTGGAAGGGATGCCCTCACCCCGTGCGACGTGCGCTTTTGTAGGCTTCCCTGGCGGGACGCCGCCCGAGCGGGCGGGCGGCGCCGTTTCCGGGACGGTGGTGGCGATGGCGGGCAGGTCGGTACGGGCGGAGCAGACGGGCGCGACCCGCGAGCTGATCCTCACCGCGGCCGAGCGGCTGTTCGCCGAGCGCGGCGTGTACGCGGTGTCCAACCGGCAGGTCAGCGAGGCCGCGGGCCAGGGCAACAACGCCGCCGTCGGCTACCACTTCGGCACCAAGGCCGACCTGGTCCGCGCCATCGCCCGCCGGCACGCCGGGCAGGTGGAGGAGATCCGCGGCCGGCTGGTGGCCGAGGCCGGCGACGCCCGGGACGTGCGCACCTGGGTCTCCTGCCTGGTGCGGCCGGTGACCGGGCACCTGGCGGCGCTGGGCAGCCCCACCTGGTACGCCCGCTTCTGCGCCCAGGTGATGACCGACCCCGCCCTCTACCCGATCATGATCGAGGAATCCCTCGCCTCCCCGTCCCTGCGGGTCGCCGTCGACGGGCTGAACCGCTGCCTGGCGGACCTCCCCGAGCCGGTGCGCGCGGAACGGGGCGCCATGGCCCGGCACCTGATCCTGCACACCGCCGCCGAACGCGAACGCGCCCTCGCCGAGGGCACCCCCACGCCGCGCGCCACCTGGGAGGAGGCGGCCACCGGCCTGGTCGACGCGCTGGTCGGCCTGTGGACGGCCCCGGTCACCGGACCGGCCTGAGCGGGGTCCGGGACCTGTGGCGCGGCGCCGGGGCGGGGGCCGGACCGTGGCGGGATCCGGCACCGGCGACGAGTTAATTGCGTAACGCAACGAGATGGTAGCGTGACCGTATGCCCACCTCGCCGCTGCCCACCACCCCCGGCGCCGCCCCGGAAGTGACCGAGATCGAGCGGGCGCTGAGCCGCATCACCTACCTCAGCACCCGGGCCCGGCAGCACGAGCGCCTCATGGCCCTCGCCGGGGTGCCCCTGGACCGGGCCGCGGTCGCCCTGCTGCGGCAGGTCGCCGACGCCGAGCCGCTGCGGCCCGGGGAACTCGCCCACCGCCTGGGCGTGGAGGCCTCGCACGTCACCCGCACCGTGCAGCAACTGCAGAGGGCCGGGTACGTCACCCGCGTCCCCGATCCCGACGACGGCCGTGCCCAGCGCATCGAGCTGACCGACGCCGGCCGGGACGCGATCCGCCGGGTCCGCGACGCCGGGGTGCACGGCATGCAGCTCGCGCTCGCCCATTGGCGGCCCGAGGAGCTGCGGCAGCTGGCCGGGCTCTTCCACCGCATGGTCGACGACTTCCTGGCCTATGCGGCCGCGCACGAGGCCGACGAGCGGTGAGGAAGTCCGGGGCGTACGAGGTCGACCGGCGGTGACGAATTCCCGGGGTGCACGAGGCCGACCACCGGTGAGGAGGCCCGCCGCGCACGAGGCCGGCCGGCGGTGGGGAGGCCCGCCGCGCACGAGGCCGGCCGGCGGTGGGGAGGCCCGCCGCGCATGAGGCCGACCGGCGGTGACGAAGTCCGGGGCGCACGCGAGCGACCAGCGGTGGGGAAGCCCGGCGGTCCGCCGGTGCCTACCGTACAGTAATATCGCGCGCCAGCCGTCGCCCCCACTGGGAGGACCCGTGTCCCACCGCTCGCCCCTGCTGCTCGCCGGACTGCTGGCCGCCGCGGGCGTCGCCCACTTCGCGGCACCCCGGCCGTTCGACGCGACCGTGCCGCGCTCGCTGCCCGGCTCGCCGCGTGCCTGGACCTACGCCAGCGGCGTCGCCGAGCTGGCCCTCGCGGCCGGGCTGGCGCTGCCCCGCACCCGGCGGGTGGCTGCGCGCGCCGCGGCCGGGTTCTTCGTCGGCGTCTTCCCCGCCAACGTGAAGATGGCCCTGGACTGGCGTGACCGCCCCGCCCCGCAGCGGGCCGCGGCCTTCGGACGGCTGCCGCTGCAGGTGCCGCTGGTGCTGTGGGCCCGTGGCGTCGCCCGCACCGCGGAGGCCCGGGCATGAGCGCGCCGCTGAAGCCCGGCGACCGCGTCGAGGACTTCGCCCTGCCCGACGAGACCGGCACCCCGCGCAAGCTGTCGGAGTTCCTCGCCGACGGGCCGGTCGTCCTCTTCTTCTACCCCGCCGCCCTCACCCCGGGCTGCACCGCGGAGGCCTGCCACTTCCGGGACCTGGCCGCCGAGTTCGCCGCCGTGGGCGCCCGTCCGGTCGGCATCAGCGGCGACCCCGTCGACCGGCAGCAGGAGTTCGCCGGCCGGCACGGCCTCGGCATGCCGCTGCTCTCCGACGCCGACGGCACCGTACGGGAGCTGTTCGGCGTACGGCGCGGCTTCTCCCTCGCGCCCACCCGGCGGGTCACCTTCGTCATCGCCGAGGACCGCACCGTCCTGGAGGTCGTGCGCAGCGAGCTGCGCATGAACACCCACGCCGACCGCGCCCTCGCGGCCCTGCGCGCCCACCGCGGCTGACCGTCGCCCCCCCCGGGCGCACGCGCCGCGCACGGCGCGTGCGCCCGCGGGACCGGCCTCCTGCCCGCCTGTGTGACCGCTCCCGTGCGCGTGCCGCCCGGACCGGTCCCGCGCGGGCGTCCCGCGGTCCGCGTGGTTGATGCGGTCGACGGATGGGACCATCCTGGCGATATGGAGCAAGTCGCCGCCGCGGCGGTCGTCGACATACGAGGCGTCGTGACCGGGTGGAGCGACGGCGCCCGGCGGCTCACCGGCTACCCGGCCCAGGAGGCCGTGGGCCGATCCGTGCGCGACCTGCTCGCCGAGCCCGCCCCGCCCGGCTCCCTGCTCTCGCTGACCGGCACCGTCGTACTGCGGCACCGCGACGGCACCGCCGTACCCGTCCGCGCCCGGGCCTTCCCGCTGCACGGCGCCGACGGCCGGCCGTACGCCTGGGCGGTGACCGCCGAGCCGCCCACCGGGGCGGAGCCGACGCTGGCCGGGCGGGCCTTCCAGCAGGCGTCGATGTCGCTGACCGTCTTCGACACCCGGCAGCGCTACCTGCGGCTCAACGACACAGCCTGCCGGGTGCTGGGCGTCGCCCAGGAGGAGCTGCTCGGCCGCCCCTACGCCGACACCGTCGACGACGCCGAGCGCGGCCGGGGCGTCGTGGACCACCTCCGCGAGGTCGCCGAGACCGGCCGGCCCGTGCGCTACGAAAGCTTCACCCGCACCCCCTCCGGCGTCCGCGAGCACGCCTGGAACATCGAGATGTGGCCGGTCCGCGACGCCGCCGACGACGTCGTCGGTGTCGGCCTCGCCGCGTTCGACAGCACCGGGCAGTACCGGGCCCGCCAGCGGCTGGCCCTGCTCAACGAGGCCGCGACCACCATCGGCACCACCCTCGACGTGGTGCGCACCGCCGAGGAACTGGTCGCCCTCGTCGTGCCCCGGTTCGCCGACTTCGTCAGCGTCGACCTGCTGGAGTGGGTCCTCGGCGCCGACGAACCCCCGCCCGCGGACCCCGAGGACGTCGTCCTGCGCCGCGTCGCCCACGGCTCCGCCCACCCGGGCACCCCCGAGGCCGCCGTCCACCTCGGCGAGACGGACGTCTACCCGCCGTACTCCCCGCCCGCCCGGGCGCTGCGCGAGGGGCGCGCCGTCGTCAGCGGCGCCGACGATCCCGGCTTCCACCGGTGGATCGCCGAGCGCAACGCCCGCGGCCCCCAGGGCCGCCGCTACCGCGAGGGCGCCCACACGATGCTCGCCGTGCCGCTGCGGGCCCGCGGCACCACGCTCGGTGTGGCCGTGGCGGTGCGCACCAGCCAGCCCGACGCGTACGCCGAGGACGACGCCGTCCTCGCCGAGGAGGTGGCCAGCAGGGCCGCCGTCTGCGTCGACAACGCCCGCCGCTTCGCCCGCGAACGCAGCACCGCGCTCGCCCTCCAGCGCAGCCTGCTGCCGCGCGGGCTGCCCGGCCAGGCCGCCGTGGACGTCGCCCACCGCTATCTGCCGTGCGGGTCGCTCGCCGGGATCGGCGGCGACTGGTTCGACGTCATCCCGCTCTCCGGCAGCCGCGTCGCCCTGGTCGTCGGCGATGTCGTCGGCCACGGCATCCCCTCCGCGGCGACCATGGGCCGGCTGTGCACGGCGGTGCGCACCCTCGCCGACGTCGACCTGCCCCCGGACGAACTCCTCACCCACCTCGACGACCTGGTCACCCACCTCGCCGCCGACGGCCAGGACAACGGCGAGGAGGTCGCCGAACTCGGCGCGACCTGCCTGTACGCCGTCTACGACCCGGTGGACCGCCGGCTCTGCCTCGCCGCGGCCGGACACCCCGCTCCGGCCGTCGTCCTGCCCGGCGGCACCGTCCACCTCGTGCCCATGACCGCAGGACCGCCCCTCGGCGTCGGCGGACTGCCCTTCGAGGCCACCGAACTCCAGCTGCCCGAGGGCTCCATGGTCGCCCTCTACACCGACGGCCTCGTCGAACACCGGGAGCTGGACGTCGACCACGCCACCGAGGAGCTGTGCCGGGCCCTGAGCGCCCCGGCGGAGAGCCTGGAGACCCTGTGCGACACCGTCCTCAAGGCGGTCCTGCCGGAGGACCCCGTCGACGACGTGGCCCTGCTGCTGGCCCGCACCCGCGCGCTCGGCGCCGACCGGGTCGCCACCTGGGACGTGCCGCCGGACCCGGCCCAGGTCGCCGTCACCCGCCAGGCCGCCACCGGACAACTGGCCGCCTGGGGCCTGGAGGAGGCCGCCTTCGTCACCGAACTCGTCGTCAGCGAACTCGTCACCAACGCCATCCGCTACGGCGCCCCGCCCATCCGGCTGCGGCTGATCCGCGACCGCGCCCTCATCTGCGAGGTATCCGACGGCAGTTCGACCTACCCGCATCTGCGCCGCGCCCACGTGTACGACGAGGGCGGCCGCGGTCTGCTGCTGGTCGCCCAGCTCACCCAGCGCTGGGGCAGCCGGCAGACCGCCGGCGGCAAGACGATCTGGGCCGAGCAGCCCCTGCCCGGCTGACCACCGGCGCCGCCCCGGAGGCGACCTGCCCGGACCGGCCCGCGGCTCAGCTCTCGTCCGCCGCGACCTGGGCCAGCGTCCTGCCCGTGCGGACCGAGCGGGCCCGGCGCGGATCGGGCGTCCCCCGTCCCCGGGCGCCGTGCCCGGCCTTCACCAGGAGCCAGTCGCCGTCCCGGAAACGGGTGAGGGCGTACTCGCCGCGCAGCTTGCTGCCCTTGAGGCGGAAGGTCGCGTGACCGCGCTCCAGGGATTCCGCGAAGTCGACGGGACGGCCCCGGCGGTCGTGGCTGAGCGGTTCGTACGTCCCCCGGTCCCAGACGATGACGGTGCCGCCGCCGTACTCGCCGCGCGGGATGACGCCCTCGAACTCCTCGTACTCCAGCGGGTGGTCCTCGGTGGGCACGGCCAGCCGCTTGTCCCGCGGGTCGTCCGACGGGCCCTTCGGCACCGACCACGACCTGAGCACGTCGCCCACCTGCAGCCGGAAGTCGAAGTGCATCCGCCGCGCGTCGTGGATCTGCACCACGAACCGCGGCTCCTCGCCCCCGCCGGCCGGGGTCCGCCCCGACGGTTCGCGGGTCCTGCCGAAGTCCCGTTTGTCGTGGTACGTCCGTAGGGGGTCCTGCGCGCCCACCCGGGCTCCTTCCGCCGCACGGGTCTGCCACGGGCCGGGTACCCCGGGGGCCGGGCGTTCACCTCGCCCCGATGGTGTCCAGTTCCGCCAGCGCGTCGTCGGGCAGCGCCAGCGCGGCGGCGGCGATGTTCTCGCGCAGGTGACCGGGGGAGGAGGTGCCGGGGATGAGGGCGATGGCCGGTGAGCGGTGCAGCAGCCAGGCCAGGGCCACCTGCTGGGGCGAGGCCTCCAGACGGGCGGCGACCTTCTCCAGCGTCTCGGACTGCAGGGGCGTGAAGCCGCCGAGCGGGAAGTACGGCACGAAGGCGATGTTCTCGGCCGCGCACCGCTCCAGCAGGGCCTCGTCGCGCCGGACGGCCAGGTTGTAGAGGTTCTGCACGGTGACCACGGGCGCGATCGAACGGGCCTCGTCGAGCTGCCCGGCGGAGGCCGCGCTCAGCCCCAGGCGCCGGATCAGGCCCCGCTCGCGCAGCTCGGCCAGCGCCCCGAACTGCTCGGCGACCGGCTCCCGGTTCGGGGTGTCCTGGTCGCCCAGACGCAGATTGACCACGTCCAGCGTCTCCACGCCGAGGCTGCGCAGGTTGTCGTACACCTGCGCCTTCAGGTCCTCGGGGTGCCGGGACATGATCCAGGAGCCGTCCTGGCCGCGCCGCGCGCCGACCTTGGTGACCAGGTGCAGGTCTTCCGGGTAGGGGTGCAGGGCCTCGCGGATGATCTCGTTGACGACGACCGGGCCGTAGAAGTCGGCCGTGTCGATGTGGGTGATGCCGGCGTCGACCGCGGCCCGCAGCACGGCCACGGCCCGCGCTCGGTCCCGGGGCGGACCGAAGACGTGCGGTCCGGCCAGCTGCATGGCGCCGTAGCCGACGCGGGTCAGGGTCAGGCCGTCGGCCGGGGTGATCGTTCCGGCGAGCGTCACGGACATGTCGTACCTCTCTCGGACAGGGGTGAAAGCCCGCTCCGGGCGGCCCGGGCGGTGCGTCACCCACCGTGCGCCCGCCGCGCTCGGTACGGCAGTGCCCCCGTGTTCCTGGGGGTGACACGGCCAGTCACCGCCACGCACCGGGCCGTACCGTGGGGGCCATGGACGGTACGAACGCGCTCGGGGAGTTCCTGCGGGCCCGCCGCGCCCTGGTGCGGCCGCAGGACGTGGGGCTGCCCGGCGGCGGGCTGCGCCGCGTGCCCGGGCTGCGGCGCGAGGAGGTCGCGCTCCTCGCGGGCATCAGTTCCGACTACTACCTGCGCCTGGAACAGGGCCGGGACCGCAACCCGTCGGCTCAGGTGCTGCAAGCGGTCGCCCGGGTGCTGCGGCTCGACGACGACGCCACCGCCCACCTCCTGCGCCTCGGCCGGGAGCGCTCCGCCGCCCCCGCCGCGGCCCGGTCCGGGCGGCGTCCCGAGCAGGTGCCGCCGAGCATCCGGCAGCTCATCGACGGCTGGCCGCGCACCCCGGCGTACGTGCAGAACCGGTACACCGACTGCCTCGCCGCCAACGCCCTGGCCACCGCGCTCACCCCGAACTACACGCCCGGCGTCAACCTGCTGCGGGCCGTGCTGCTCGACCCCACCGAGCGGGCGCTGCGCCGGGACTGGACGGACCTGACCGCCGAGGGGGTGGCGGCCCTGCGCGCCCACGCCGACCCGGACGATCCCCGGCTGCGGGACCTGGTCGGCGAGCTGTCCCTGCGCAGCGAGCGCTTCCGCACGCTGTGGGCCCGGCACGACGTGCGCCCCCGGCACGGCCGGATCAGCCGTCTCAGCCATCCGCAGGTCGGCGACCTCGACCTGCACTCGACCAAGATGACGATCGACGGCTCGGACGGTCTGACCCTGGTCGTCTTCCACGCCGAGCCCGGCAGCCGCAGCGCCGAACTCCTCGACATCCTCGGCAGCCTGACCGCCCCCGGGCACGTGAGCGAGGGGCAGCGGGTGGAGGAAGCCTAGGGAGTCGCCCGACCGGCCGCAGGCACGGATAGGGTGAGCGGTGATCGACCGGAGCGGGCGGGGACAGAGGACAGCGGACGGCATGGGCGGCACCCAGGAGACGAACGGCACCGGTGGCCGAGCCACCTCCCGGGACGTGGCACGCCTCGCGGGCGTGTCCCACACCGCGGTCTCCTTCGTCTTCAACGGCCGGGCCGAGGGCAACCTCTCGCCCGCCACCCAGGAGCGCATCCGCGAGGCCGCCGCCCGGCTCGGCTACCGCCCCGACCCCGTCGCCCGCGGCCTGCGCCGCCGCCGTACCGCCGTGATCGGCCTGGTCACCGACGAGATCGCGTCCTCGCCGTTCGCGGGCCGGCTGCTGCGCGGCGCGATGGAGACCGCCTGGGAGAGCGAACACCTCGTCCTGACCGTGGACTCCGGCGGCGACCCGGCCAAGGAGGACGCGGCCGTCGCCGAGCTGCTGGACCGCCGCGTCGACGGCATCATCTACGCCGCCATGTCGCTGCGGCGCGTCCGCGTGCCCGAGGGGCTGCACCGCGTCCACTCCGTGCTCGCCAACTGCCTGCCCGAGGACGACTCGCTGCCGGCGGTCGTCCCCGCCGAGCGGGCCGGCGGCCGGACCGCCGCCCGGCTGCTCCTCGACGAGGGCCACCGCCGGCTCGCCGTCGTCGGCGGCCTGGACGACATCGCCTCCGTCGAGCGGCTGCGCGGCTTCCGCGACACGCTGCGCGCCGAGGGGATCACCGTCCCCAAGGAGTGGATCGTCCGCACCGGCGGCGAGATCTCCGGCGGTCACGAGGGCGCCCTGCGGCTGCTCGACGGCGTCCCGCCCGGACGGCGGCCCACCGCGGTCTTCGCCTACAACGACCGGGTCGCGGCGGGCGTCCTGCACGCCGCGACCCGGCTCGGGATCGACGTCCCCGCCGACCTGTCGGTGATCGGCTACGACGACCAGGAACACATGGCCGCCCATCTCACCCCGGCCCTCACCACGGTCGCGCTGCCGCACCGGGCGATGGGCGAGGCCGCCGCCCGGCTGCTGCTGGACGCGATCGGCACCGGACGCACCCCGGCCGCGACCGTGCGGCGCCTGGCCTGCCCGCTGATCAGCCGCGCGTCGGTGGGACCAGCTCCCATCCGCTGACGGCCACCTCCGCCCCCGTCACCGTCAGTTCCGCCCTGTCGTCCGGGCGCCGGTAGACCCGCTCGGTCACCACCGCCCGGTCCTCGACGAACAGTTCGAGCAGCGACCCGTCGACCAGCACCCGCACGGTGACCTCAGCCCCGGCCGAAGCCGCCCGTGCGTCCCGGCCGCCGACGCGCAGCGTGATCGGCTCCGAGCCCTCCCGGCCGGTCCGCGGCCAGGCGGAACGGTCCAGGACGACCGTCCCGGCCGCCGGATCCAGCCGCACCGTCAGTTCCGCACCCGAGGCGGCCCGCAGCAGCGACACGGCCGCCGGTGCGCCCGCGGTGACGGTCAGGTCGTACGCGTCCGGCAGCGGCACGCGCCCGGCCGCCGTGACGAACGGCCCGGCCGCGCGCAGCAATTCCAGCTCCGGCGCGGGGGAGGCGCGCAGCGACCCGTCGGGGTGCACGTCGACCACGCGGGGCGCGGTGAGGACCCCGGCCCAGCCGGCGCGCAGCACCTCCTCGGCGCCCCGCGCCTCCCAGGACCAGCCCCACACCAGCGCCCGGTCCGCCTCCTGGAGCACCGCCGGGGCATAGCAGTCCCGTCCGTGGTCGAAGCGGCCGCCGGTCAGTGTCCCGAACCGCAGCCCCCCGCCGGGGCCGTCGATGAGACGGCCCGTCAGATACCCGGTGCTGTCCGGGTCGCCGTCCCACAACGACAGCAGCAGCACCCACGTGCCGTTCCGCGCGGCGAGCAGCTGCGGGCACTCCCAGCCCACCGCCGCGTCGCCGAACGCGTCCACCGCCATCGGGTCGCCGCCGTCCAGCAGCACGCCCGCGAACCGCCACTCCGCCAGGTCCGTGCAGTCGTACAGCAGCACCGACGGCGTGCCGTCCGCGTGGCCCGCGCCCACCAGCGCCCAGCGGCGGCCCGCGTGCCGGAAGACGAACGGGTCACGGAACATCACCACGTCGAGGCCCTCCGGCGGGCCGGCCACCACCGGCTCCGGCAGCGGCTTCCACACCGCGAGCGCCGGGTCGTCCGGGTCGGCCGCGCGGGCCAGGCAGATCGTGCCCAGGCCGGTGTGGGTGTGGTCGATGCCGGTGTAGACGGCGGTCGGCACCCCGTCGTCGTCGACGACGCACCCCGACCAGCAGCCCGCCTCGTCCGGACCGCCGGGAGTGGGCGTGAGGGCGACGGGGTGGTGCTCCCAGTGCGCCAGGTCGGTGCTGGAGGCGTGGCCCCAGTGGATGCCGGCGTGGACCGGGGCGTCCGGGTTGTGCTGGTAGAAGAGGTGGTAGCGGTCCCGCCAGCGGAACGGCCCGTTGGGGTCGTTGGCCCAGTGCGCGGGCGGGCGGACGTGGAAGCGCGGCGCGTGGGCGTCGGCGGTCACCGGTTGACTCCTGCGGAGGTGATGCCCTCGCGCAGAGGGCGCTGGCCGACGACGAACACGACGACGGCGGGGATCATGGACAGCACGACTCCGGCGAGGACGACGGAGAGCGAGCCGGTGCCGAGGTTGCCCTGCAGGGAGACCAGGCCCAGCGGCAGTGTGTAGTTCTGGCCCGACGTCTCCAGGATCAGCGGGCGGAAGAACTCGTTCCAGTGGTAGTTGAAGGCCAGTACGCCGACGATGGCGAGCCCGGGCGCGGCCAGCGGCGCGTACACCGACCGGAAGATCCGCCACGGCCCGGCCCCGTCGAGCATGGCCGCCTCGCCCAGGTCCTTCGGCATGCCGAGGAAGTACTGGCGCATCAGGAAGGTGCCGAACGCGGTCGGGAAGGCGGGGACGATCAGCCCCAGCAGGGTGTCGGTCAGCCCCACCGACTTCAGCACCAGGAACACCGGCACGATGGTGACCTGCAACGGCACCATCATGGTCGCCAGGACCAGGCCGAACAGCGGCTTCTTGAAGCGGAACTCCAGTCGGGCGAAGGCGTAGCCGGCGAGGCCGGCCGTGACCATCTGGCCGACCGCGATCAGGGCCGTGACCAGTGTGGAGTTCAGCGCCAGCAGCCACACGTCGATCTGGTCGAAGACACCGCGGTAGGCCTCGGCGGTCGGATGCGCCGGGACGATCTGCGGCGGCAGGTCGAAGGACTCCGCCGGGGTGCGCAGGGACGTCGACACGGTCCACACCACCGGGCCGAGCGTCAGCAGCGCGCACACGGTCAGACCGGCGATCCGCGCCCACGGGGCGAGAGAGTGCCTGGCACGGCTGAGGGTCAGGGTCGCTTGGCTCATGCTGCTCACCGGCTCACTGGTAGTGGACGAAACGCCGGCTGAGCCGGAACTGGAGGGCGGTCACCGCCATGATCAGCACGAACAGCAGCACGCCCACCGCGGACGCCTCGCCGAACCGCAGCTGCTCGAAGGCGGTCTCGTAGATCACCATGACCACCGTGCGGGTGGAGTCGCCGGGACCGCCGTCGGTGAGGACGTACGGCTGCTCGAACACCTGGAGGGCGTTGATGATGCCGACCACGGACGCCACCAGCAGCGTCGGCGACAGCAGGGGCAGCGTGACGCTGAGGTGCTTGCGCAGCCCGGTCGCCCCGTCCAGGGCGGCCGCCTCGTGCACCTCCTTGGGGATGTTGTTCAGACCGCCGACGAACAGCAGGAACGAGAAGCCGAACTGCTGCCAGACATAGACCAGGACCACCGCCGCCATCGCCGCGTGCTCCGAGGTCAGCCAGGGCACCGGGGCGATCCCCACCAGCCCGAGCAGCCAGTTCACGACCCCGAAGTCCTGGTTGAACAGGTACTTCATCACCACCGAGATCGACGCCGCCGACAGCACCAGCGGGAAGAAGAACGCCGAGCGGAACGCCGAGCGCAGCCACACCGGCATCCGCCCGTCCACCGTGATCGCCAGCACGAGCGCGATCACCAGCTGGAGCGCCACCGCCAGCACCATGAACACCAGGGTGTTGCGGAACGACACCAGCACCGTCCGGTCGCCGAACACCTCGCCGTAGTTCGACGCCCCCGCGAACCGCGGCGGGTCGATGACGTTCCAGTGGAACAGGCTCAGCACCACCGAGCCCGCGATCGGTACGACCGTGAAGGCCACGATGCCGATCACGGTCGGCACCAGGAACAGCGCCGCCATCCACCGGGCGCCGCGCTCGCGCAGCCCCGGCCGGACCGCCGCGGGGGCCGGGGCGGCCGTCCGGGCCGGCGTCCGCGCGGCCGGGACCCGGGTGTTCGTCGTGTTCGTCACAGCTCACGCTCCATGGCCCGCTCCAGATCGCCCTGCATCCGGCGCAGCGCGGGGCGCACCGCGCGCGGGGAGGCCAGGGCCGTGCCGGTGTGCTTCAGCAGCACCTGCTCCACCTCCGCGACCTGCGGCGGTGCCGGGATCGGCCCGGTGCCGGGAAACGCGTCGAGGGTGTCGTAGAAGACCCGCCAGTGCGCCGGGCCGGTCTCCCGGTAGCGGCCCGCGTCGAGCATCGAACGGCGGGCCGGGGTGGTCTGGTTGGTGGTGAACAGCCGGGTCAGGGTGTCGCGGCGCGCGGAGTACTTGATGAACTCCCAGGCCGCGTCCTGCTGCCTGGAGGTGCGCAGCATCGCGTAGCCGGCCGCCCCGTACTGCATGCGGTGCGTGCGCCAGCGCGGGAAGTACTGCACGTCGAAGCCGTCGGGCCGCATTCCGGCCAGGTGCAGGCCGCCCGCCCAGAAGCCGCCCGCCGGGGTGACCCCGACCCGGCCGGTGGAGAAGACGCCGATCAGGTTCTGGCCGTTGCCGCCCTCGGGGCGGGTGCACAGGCCGTCGCGGACCAGGGAGGCGAGGTAGTCGTACACCTCCTCGACCCGGTCGTCGGTGGCCTGCGGGGTGGTCCACCGGAAGCCGCCGCCGCGCCCCTGCCGCCGGCCGGCCGGGTAGAAGGCGTCCCACAGCCAGTCGCCGCCCGGCGCCCTGGACTCGGCGAGCAGGTTGGTGCCGTTGGCGAACAGCCACGGCACGACGCCGCCCCACAGCCGGTTGGTCCAGAAGTACGGCGTGAAGTGGGAGTCGCTCGCCCGCTTCATCCGCCGCAGCAGTGCCGTGAAGTCGTCCCGCGTCCAGTCGGCGTCCGGGAAGCCCGCGCCGGCCCGCCGCAGCACCTGCGTGTTGAGGTAGATGTCGGCCGCGTTGAACTCGATCGGCAGCTGGTACAGGCTCCCCTCGTACATCATCGACTCCACCAGCGAGGGGTGGACGTCGGCGAAGTACTCGCGCAGTTCGGCCGCGTCCCGCTTCACCCACGTGTCGAGCGCGACGCCGAGCCGCCGCGCGAACAGCTGCACGCCCTCGGTGGCGACATAGACCAGATCGGGGGCGGTGCCCGCGGCGATCTGGGTGAGGATCTTGGCGAAGAAGTCCGACCAGTCGACGGCCTGGACGGCGTTGACGCGGACCTTGATGTCGGGGTGCAGCTTCCGGAAGCCGTCCAGCAGCGCGCGCACGCCGTCCGGGGAGAACGCGGAGCCGAGGGTCGCGACGACGAGGGAGCCGTCGTCCCGGCCGGGGATGTCGGCTCCGGTGAGCCGGTCCCAGCTCGCGGCGGTGCCGGCCACGGCCGCGGCGGCCGCCCCGTAGGCGCCGTACCGCAGCAGGCTGCGGCGGGGGAGAAGCGAGTCGGTCATCGAAAGGGCCTAACCCGTGTTAGTTCGAGTGATGCCCCAGATGATGGGAAGCGTGTCGCACGCCTGTCAATAAGCGTGCACGCCTGACCTTTAACGAGTTAGGTCAAGGGAACGGAGTGACCCGGGTCGACGGGGTCGCGGCCTCCGTGTCAGAAGTTGGAGATCACGCTGGTGAGCACGTCGACGATGGCCTTGGGGTCCCGGGCGTCGTAGGCCCGCCCGCCGGTCGCCGTGGCGATCTTCTCCAGCACGGTACGGCCGCCTGCGTCCTGCTGGTCGGCCTCGGCGCCGTAGGCGATGGTGAACACCCGCACGCGCCGGTCCGGGGTGCCGATGCGGGACAGGACGTCGCTGAGCGTCGGCTTGTCGGGCACGCCCTCGTTGCGGCCGTCCGTGAGCAGCACGATGGCGTTGATGGCGTCCGGGTCGTACGACGCGCGCAGGCTCGCGACGGCCGCGTCCACCGTCCCGTACAGGCCGGTGGCGCCGTTCGGGACCAGGCCCTGCACCTCACGGGTGAGCTGCTTGCGACGCGTGGCGTCGGCGCCGGGCGGCCGCTCGTCCAGCGGGCCGATGGGCACCAGCTGCTGGTAGTGGTGTATGCCGCCCATGTTCGCCGCGTTGGAGAACTTCCACAGCCCGACCCGGTCCTGCGGCCCGAACTGGCCGAACAGGGCCGGCTCGGCGGCCTTCAGCAACTCCATCTTCGTCCTGCCCTCGCCGGGCACCTTGTCGTCCATGGACGTGGAGGTGTCGATGACCACCAGCACATCGGCCGGCCGGCGCAGCTTCGCCCACACCTCCTGGACGCGGGCGAGGACGGGGCCCTTCGGGGCGTGGTACTGGGTCAGCTCCACGTCGTCGCGGGCGCCGTTGTCCTGCGTGACCTGCGCGCCGGGCCTGCCGTCGTGGGTGCGGAAGCCGTACGGGCCGAAGAACGCGTCGAAGACCGACCTGTCGTGCAGGTACCGCAGGAAGTCCCGGGCCACCGCGGTCTTCTGCGCGGGCAGCCCGTTCAGCGTGATGTACGGGTGGTCGCTGCGCGGGTTGCTGTCCTTCGGGTAGACCGACCTGAGCGGGGTCGTCGGCGGGCTGGTCCGCGCGCAACCGGGCTCCTCGCTGTACGCGCCGCACGGGTAGCCCCGGTTGTAGGCGACCACGGAACTCTCCTCCACCGTGACGGCGGAGATGTAGCGCAGGGCCTCCTCACGGCCGCCCTTGTCGTCGGCCGCGCGCAGGTTCGCGAGGAACGTCAGCGTGGTGTCGCCGTAGTGCACCACCGACTTCTCGATGGCGCGGACGAGCTTCTGGTTCTCGGGGTCGTCGACGTTCTGCTCGGACAGTTCGCCGACGGTGCCGGTGCGGGCGTAGAACGCGCCGATGGTCGCGTTCAGCCCCGAGGTGGAGTAGTCCGGGTTGGTCTTGCCCAGCTTCAGCGCGCCCCACTGCTTCTGCCCGCGCCGCGCCCAGAAGTCCTGCGGGTTCTCGGCCCACTGCGCGAGGTCCTTCCAGCCGACGCGCTGCTCCGGCCAGCCCAGGGCCCGGGCCATCGGGTCGGGCATGGCGATCGTCAGAGGGCTGGTGACGATCGGCTCGCTCGTCTCCGGCAGCTTCCGCAGCGCCTCCGGTGTGGCCCGGGTCCTGGCCAGCGCCAGCCAGTCGCTGCCGGCGGGCGACCACACGTCCGGGGCCGGTCCGTCGGCCTCGCTCCAGCCGGCGGCCAGCGCGCGCATCGCGGTACCGGAGTTGACGCCGTCGACCGCGATCTTCACGCAGTGGCCCTGGGCCTTGCGCGCCCCGTACTCGCCGGCGGCGTCGATGAGCGACTTCGACAGATCGACGGAGGCGGCGATCCGCAGGGTGGTGTCGGCGGTGCCCGGGGAGCAGGACGGCAGGGCGGACGCCTTCTTGATGCTGTTCGCCGCAGTCTCACCGCCCCCGCTGCCGCCGCCCGGCCAGAGGGTGCCGAACAGGACGGCGAGCACGACGGCCAGCGCCAGCCCGACGAGGGAGGCCCGGGGGTGCCGGGTGAGGGGGCCGAGGAAGGGGAGCCGGCGTGGGGGGCGGGGGCCGGTGGGTGTGCCGGTGCCGCCGGAGCCGGAGCCGGAGCCGGGGCCTGAGTCGGTGGTGGGTTTGCCGGTGTTGACGTCGGAGCCGTGCGGGCCCTGGGGCGTGCCCGTGCCGGTGTGGGCGCGCGACGGGGACTCCGGGGTGGGGTGCTCCGGGATGGTCTGCGGCGCGGGGGTGGTCCGGGTCGCCGGGGTGGGCGACGACTCGGCTGAGGTGTACGGCCCGGGAGTGGAGACGCCTGCCTGAGAGGTCCAGGTGTTGGAACCCTCGGCGGAGGGCTGGGCGTGCTCGGAGCCGGAGCCGGAGCCGGAGCCGGAGCCGGAGCCGGGGACGGGACTGGTGGTCGGCGTGTGGGGGTGCGGGGCCGCGTCGTCGGGCCGGGTGGTCGCCGTGGGGGAGTGCGGTGCCGTGCCTGCGGGCCTGCCGGCCGGGGTGGGGGAGTGCGGTGCCGTGTCCGTGGGTCTGCCGACCGGTGTGGAGGAGTGCGGTATCGCGTCCTCGGGCCCGTCGGCCGGCGTGTGCGCCCGGGGCGTCGCGTCCTCGGGCCCGCCGGTCGCCGTCACGGGCAGCGGCACGGCGTCGTGCGGCCCGTCGCCCGGCCCGTGGGTGCGCGGTACCGCGTCCTGCGGCCCCGCGGTCGGTATGCGTGTGCCGGTGGCCGGTAAGGCGGCGCCCGGGCCGGCCGGGTGGGTCCGTGGCGGCTCGTCCGCGCCGGCCGGCCCGCCGGCCCCGGGGAGCCGCCCCCACGACGTGACCGGGACACCCGTACCGTCGCTCCCCGGGTCAGGCCATGTCTCCCGCGTCCCGGCCGGAGACGCCTCCACGACGCTCCTGCCGAGTTCCCGCAGCACGGCGACGGCGGCCGACGCGGCCCGGGTCGCGGCCAGTTGCTGCATACCCCGCGCGTCCGCGGCGTGCTTGTGGCCGTCGGCCTTGTCGCTGATGCCGCGGATCGTCAGGGCGTCCAGCCGGCCGAGGAGATGCGCGGCCCGGCCGACGCCCGCGCTCTCCATCTCGATCGCGGCGGCGTCGTTGTAGCTCTGCCGCAGCTGGGCGGCGAGGTCGGAGCTGCGGTCGTTGAGCACGACCTCGCCGGCGGCGATGGGCTTGTACCGCACGGTTACGTCCGGGTCGAAGGTCGCGTGCAGGGCCGCCTGGAGCAGCCGCCACGACGCCTCCCAGGCGCGCGGGCGGGCGAGACTCGTCCCGGAGGCCACCTTCGCGCCGTGGTAGGCGTAGATGCGCGTGCCCACGACGACGTCGCCGATCTCCAGCTCGTCGCTGAGCCCGCCCGCGACCCCGACGAAGAGCAACGCCCTGGGCGAGAACAGGTGGTGGGCCTGCTCGGTGATCAGCGCCGCCGTCTCGTTGCCCTCGCCGATCAGCGCGAGGGCGGCGGTGAAACCGGTGTCGGCCAGCCGGCCGCAGTCGAAGACCGTGCCGGAGGGATGCTCGCGCCGCAGCACGTCGGTCAGGTGGGCGCGTACGGCGAGGTACTCCACGGGCAGCGCCGTGAGGATCACCACGGTGGGCGGAGAGTCTGTCACCTGATCAACCGGGCCTTAACTCCGAATCCTGGACACGACCTGGACAGACCACGGTAGCCGCGAGTGGTCGCGGAGGCAGCAACTCCCGCAGGAACATCGCCGGTTGAACGGAAATCGTGACAGGGTGGGGCGCGCGTGTGCCCGGTTCAGCCGGCCGGTGCCTCGATGTAGTCCTCCAGGCGCGCCACGGTGAACCCCTGTTCCTGGATCCGCTTCAGCAGGTGCGCGAACATCTGCGTCATCGTGGTGCCCTTGAGCTCGGCGGGTCCGCGGAAGTGGGCGAGGATGATGTCACCCGGCCGCAGCTTCTTGTCGGGCGTCTGGTACTGCATGTTGTGGATCTGCATGGACTCCCGCCACAGGACGATGGCCCGGGGACCGCACTTCGCGACCGCGGCCTTGGTGCCGGTGTCGTACACGCCGTAGGGCGGGCGGAACAGCAGCGGCGCGGCGCCGTACTCCGTGGCGAGCGTCTTCTGGTCGCCGCACACCTCTTCCTTCTGGGGGGCCGGCGGAAGGGTGCTCATCACGTGGTGGTGCAGGGTGTGGTTCTGGATGTGATTGCCCAGGCCCTGCAGGTGCCGGAAATAGCCGTAGTCCCCCTTGATGGCGTCATCCGTCAGGAACATCGTGATCGGGATCCTCAGGTCCCGCATCATCTCGAAGAAGCGGGGGTCCTTCTCCTGACCGTCGTCGAGGGTGATGAAGACGACCTTCTGGGAGGTCGGGATCCGGGTGAGGACCGGAACCGGCCCGTCGGCCGAGAGCTTCACCGGTTTGTCTGCCGGAGGCGTCGGAGCGGGAGGCAGCGGCTTCAGGCCCCACTTGTGCCAGGCCCGGGCGTCCGCGGTCGGCGCAGCGGTGGGGCTTTCCGGTGCGGCGGGCCGCGAGGCGGGAGCAGGCCGGCCGGTCCCGCCGCCGCCCGCGTTGCAGCCGCCGACGGCCAGGGCCGCCAGTACCGCTGCCGTTGCGGCAGCGCAGCGCCTGCCCCGCTCGCTGTGCCGTTTCCTCACGCCGTTCCCTCGCAGCAGAAGTCTGTGATCATTCGTTCCGCTGAGAAGATATCCCGATCATGTGTACGGAAGGATCGGCGTCCACCCCAGTGCCGGCCCGAGCTTCGTCGCCATGTCGGTGAGGATCTGCACGTAGTCCTCGTGGCCGAAGGTGAACGGCAGCGCGAAGGCGACCTCGTCCACCTCGCGGAACGCGGCGTGCGCGCGCAGGCGTTCGGCGATCTCCTCGGAGCTGCCGACCAGGTCAGGTGCGAACAGCAGTCTCCCCGGCCCCTGGGGCGCGGTGGTACGGGGCAGTCGCCGGGCGGCGTACTCCGCGTACCGGGCGCGCTGCTCGGGTGTCGCGGAGTCGGTGGGGATGACGACGAGGCCCTGCGAGACCCGTGCCGCCTCCCCGTCGGGGTGGGCGGCACGGAACGCGCGGATCAGGCCGAGCTGGATCTCGGCGAAGTCCCACGGGCCGTCCGGGTCGTCCGCCCTGACGACACTGCTGGTGAGGAGGTTCATGCCGTGCTCGCCCGCCCAGCGCGCCGAGCGCAGGCTGCCGCCGCCGTACCACAGGCGGCCGGACAGCCCGGGGGAGTGCGGCTGCACCCGGTCCGAGAAGACCTCGAAGCCCTCGGTGCCCGCGAAGTCCGTGACGGGCTCGCCGCGCACGCAGTCCAGCAGCCGCTCGACCCGCCCGTACCCGAAGTCCTCCACGTCGGCCGTGTCCGGGTACAGGGCGTCTTGGACCCGGTCGTAGTGCATCGGCGGGCCGACGCTCACCCCGGGGTGGAGCCGGCCGCCCGACAGCAGGTCGACCGTGGCCAGGTCCTCCGCCAGCCGCAGCGGGTTCTCCCAGCCCAGCGGGATCACCGCGGTGCCGAGGTCGATGCGGCGGGTGCGCTGCGAGGCCGCCGCCAGCACGGCGACGGGCGAGGAGATGCCGTACTGGAGATGCCGGTGGCGCACCCAGGCGCTGTCGAAGCCGAGCCGCTCGCCCAGCTCGATGATCTCCAGCGTGGACTCGTGCCCGCGCCGCGGATCGGCCTCGTCGAACAGGCCGATGGTGAGGAAGCCGAGCTTGCGCAGCGGTCGTGCGGTCGGCGGCACGGGCACCTCCGTCGTCCGGGGCACCTGCGTGCCGTTCTACGGTACGACGACGATCGTACGGTCCGATCATTGCAGCGGGATGAACACCTCGTCCTCGACCGGGGGGTCGGTCTCCTGCGCCAGGTTGCCGGTCGCCGCGAAGCAGCGCAGCCGGATGCCCTCCGGGGTGACGTCCAGCCGCAGGAAGGACTTGAAGAAGGGCGGGCTGTAGGTGGCCGAACCGGGCGAGAACAGCTGGGTGTAGATCTTGCGCACCGGCAGCCGGAACCGCTTGCGGCGGTCCGGGCGGCGGCCGGTCCCCAGCAGGCCCGCCACCAGGCGGGCGCGCCGGGTGACCCGGGTTCCCGGCCCGGGAGCGCGGGCCGGCCGGATCTCCAGCCGCTCGGCGACCACCGCCGTCGCCTCCGCCTCGGTGAGCGTGAAGAACCGCCGCAGCCGCAGCCGGCGGCCGTACAGCCGGCTGTAGAACGCGAGGGAGTCGCCGCGCAGCGGATAGCAGCGGAACTCCTCCTCGGTGACGCCCGCGATGTCGACCCGGGGGATGGTGTGCGTGGCGTGCGTGAACGCGCCGCCGCCGCCCGCCACCACGTACTGGACGGTGCGCCCGCCCACGTCGACGGGGTAGCGCTGGTAGTTGTGGATGTCGCCGCCGATCGCCGCCACGTAGTGGTGGGCGGGGTCGCGCACGATGTCGTCGACGGTGCCGCCGCCCTCCACGGGGCACGGGTGGTGCTCGCCGTCCACGTACAGCGGCGACCCGGTGATCAGCACTTTCGGGCGCGGCCCGCGGGACACCTCGCGCAGCCAGGCGCCCTGTTCGGCGTCGACGGTGCCGAGCAGACCGGTGTCGATGCCTATGATCCGTATCCCGCCGGTGTCGATCGCCCAGTAGGGGCCCGGCTGTTCGGCCTGCTGGCCGGGGCGCCCGCGCAACTTGCGCTGCTCGTCCAGGTCGCGGCCGTCGTCGGGGCGCGGCCGGTGCCACAGCAGCGACCGCAGCCAGGCGCGTGTGAGGGGGCGCGGGCGGGGCTCGGGCGGCAGCGGCGGGGCGTCGCCGCAGAAGACGCGCATGAACGCGCCGAGGTCCTCGTACCAGTCGTGGTTGCCGGGTACGGCGTACAGGGGCGCCGGGTAGTCCCGGTAGGGCCGGAAGAACTTCGTGCCGTAGTCGTCGGCGCTGCCCACCGGGTAGATCACATCGCTGGCGACGACCGCGAAGGCGGTGTCCCGGCCCGCGTCGAGCAGGCCGGGCACGACCGCGTACTGGGGCTCGCCGCCCTCGCCGGGGTCGCCGAGGACGAGGAAGGAGAACCGCTCCGGGTCCGCGCGCCGGATCACCTTGTCGGCGGGCGCCCCGGCCGCGGCGCGCTGCGCCACCCACCGGCCGCGGGTGCGGCCGGTGGGGTCGCCGAGCCAGGAGGCCAGCACGCCGTTGCGGGCCGCCCACAGCATCCTCGGATCGAACCAGGACAGCTTCTCCGTCCGGCCCGGCATCAACTGCCGGTACGTCCCTGGCGTGGCGCCGTGCCAGCCGGCGCCTTCTGCGGTTTCACGAGAGGATTCAGCCACCGGGGCACGGTAACAATGCCCCGGTCAGGGCCGAAGAGCGGGCTCCCGCAGCCCACTTGGGCGCCTCAGCTGAACGGGTCGAGCGTCAGGTAGGCCTGCCGGGGGCTGCCGTCGTGCACCAGGGACTCGTGGTTGCCGACGTCGTCGAAGGCGAAGGCGTACGCCTTGCCGTCGGCCATCCGGTCGTGGATGGCACGGGCGTAGTGGTTGGTCACCGGGTCCTGGTAGAAGGCCGCCGACGAGGTGTCCGGCTGGTTGGGGTTGACCAGCAGCGTGGAGCGGTTGAAGCTCGCGCACAGCGTGCGCGAGATCGGGCCGCGCACCTGGTCGTTGGGCGCGTCGAGCAGCTTGTGGCAGCCGAAGACGCTGTCGGCGTCCGGCTTCTGGAAACTCGTCACCACCGCGCCCGAGCCGTTGGTGAAGTTCATGACGCCGCCCGAGACCCGCCCGAAGTACTTGGTGTTCGGCTGGTTCGCGAACGGGGTGACGGTCAGCGTCGTCGTCGCGTACTTCTGCCAGACCCGGTTGATGTAGTCGTCCATCACCGACGCCGGCAGCGCCCCGGACTCCACCCCGTGCCCGGGGGACAGCGCCCGCAGCACCGTGCCGTCGGACCGGGTCTGCACCAGGCCGCCCCAGCCGCCGGACTGGGCCCGCAGGGCGCTGAACACCCCGTTGTATCCTCCGGGTTTGAGGTGCCCGGTGTTCACGGTGCTGCCGTCCGCGCGCTGCACGCCGACGGCGTAGGGCGCCGAGAACATGTCGACCTGCGTGCTGTTCAGCCACAGCCCGGCGTCGTTGAGCGTGTACTCCGACCAGTTGAAGAGGATGTCGTGGTTGGGGTCGCTCGGGTTCTGCACGGCCGGCTGCACAAGGCCTCCGGTGGCGAGCCGGAAGTCGAGCTTGCGGCCGTAGGAGAAGTAGATCCGCCCGGAGAGCTTGGGGATGCGGATCGTCTTCGACTGGCCGGCCGCCGGTCCCGGGATCGACGCGTCGGGCGCCGGCACCGGCGGCACGCTGCCGGCCGGCCAGGGGTGGAAGGCGCCGCTCGCGTCGGCCCAGCCCTGCTGTCCCGTGGAGAGCAGCGTGCCCAGCGTGTAGACGTACACGGCCTCACCGCGGCCGGAGTTGTTGGTGAGCGTCAGCGGGATGGTGTCGGGGACCGCGGCCTCGGCGCGGGACGGGGCCTGGACGACGAGGCCCGCGGCGACGAGGCCGGCCGCCGCGGCCGTGAGGAGCAACCGGTGTGTGAGGCGCGTGCGCACGCGTCACCTCCGTACGGGTGTGGGGGGTTGGTCCGTACCAGTTCTGAGAGCGCTCTCAGAGTGGCGCTGAGGCGCGTCCATGTCAATGGGATGCGCGGAAGGCCCGCGCCGGACACCCCGATGGGGCGCCGGGCGGGCCGCGGCTCGGACGAGTGCCGGACCGGCAGGGTCAGAAGGTGCGCTCCAGCAGGTCCAGCAGCGCCGCCCAGTGCCGCTCGTCGCCCTCCTTGTGGTACGCCGAGGTGTCAGCCTGCGTGAAGCCGTGCCGGGCGCCCGGGTAGACCTCGCACCGGTGCCGTACACCCGCGTCCGTCAGCGCCTTCTCCAGGCGCTCGATCTGCTCCGGCGGCAGCGACGGGTCCCCGTCGGCGTGGCCGAAGTACACCTCGGCGGTGATCCGGTCGGCCACCCGGTGCGGGCTGTCCGGCGTGTCCGTGGCCAGGCGCCCGCCGTGGAAGCCGGCCGCGGCGGCGACCCGCTCCGGATAGGTGCCCGCGGTCAGCAGGGACAGCCGGGCGCCCATGCAGTAGCCGGTCACCGCGACCGGCCCGGCCGCGACCGCCGGTGAGGCGGCCAGCCATTCCAGCCAGGCGGCGGCGTCGCGCATCGCGAGGTCGGGGGTCAGGGAGCGGATGAGCGGGCCGACCTTCTCGAAGATCTCCGGGCGGCCCTCGTGGTCGATGAACTCGGGCAGCTCCACGACGGGCGCCGTGCCGTGACGGTAGAACAGGTTCGGCACCAGCACCGTGTAGCCGGCCGCGGCGAGCCGGTCGGCCATGGCGCGCAGCTGCGGGCGCAGCCCGAAGGCGTCCATGTAGAGCAGCACGGCCGGGTGCGGGCGGCCGTCGCCCGGATGGGACAGATAGGCGTCGGCCGTGCCGTCCGCGGTGCGGATCTCGACGGTGCCGGCCTGAACGGAACTCATGGGGCCACCTCTTGGCGGGTCGGGGGGCAACGCTGCGGTCCCCGGGGGTGTCCCGCGGGGACCGGTTCCGATCATGGTTGCATGGGCCACGCAGTTGCCGGCGGTCGGCCCCGGTCCCTCACTCGAAGCGTGTCGTGTCCCCGGCGCCGCGCCGCACGATCTCCGCCTCGCCCCCCGAGAAGTCGATCACCGTCGTCGGCTCGGTGCCGCAGTCGCCGGAGTCGACCACCGCGTCCAGCACATGGTCGAGCCGGTCCTTGATCTCCCAGCCCTGCGTCATCGGCTCGTCCTCGCCGGGCAGCAGCAGCGTGCTCGACAGCAGCGGCTCGCCCAGCTCGGCCAGGAGCGCCTGGGTGACCACATGGTCGGGGATGCGCACCCCGACCGTCTTCTTCTTCGGGTGCTGGAGCATCCTCGGCACCTCCTTCGTCGCCGGCAGGATGAAGGTGTAACTGCCCGGAGTGGAGGCCTTCACGGCCCGGAACACGTCCTTGTCGACCCGGACGAACTGGCCGAGCTGCGCGAAGTCCTGGCACACCAGCGTGAAGTGGTGCCGGTCGTCCAGCTGCCGGATGGAGCGGATCCGCTCCATGCCGTCACGGCTGCCCAGCCGGCAGCCCAGGGCGTAACAGGAGTCCGTCGGGTAGGCGACGAGCGCGTCCTGCCGGATGCTCTCGGCGACCTGGAGAATGGTGCGCGGCTGGGGGTTGTCGGGGTGCACGTCGAAGTACTTCGCCATCCGCCGAGCTTATGCCGCCGCGCCCGGCCGTGCAGAGCTGCCCCGCCGCAGGCCGCGCGCAGCCCGTGCCGACCCCTGTGACGTGCGCCGATGCCGTCCTGCCCGGGTCCGGGCAGGTGCGGTAACGTCCGCCCGGCAGACCGCCGCGGACAGCACGGACGAGGAGACGGCCGACATGACGGGCCCAGCCGACGGGACACCCGACGCCGACACGGCGTGGGCCCGGCAGCTCCTGGAGCAGCTGCGGCCCGCCGGACGCGACGCCGGCAAGGTCGTCGCCTGGCTCGCCGGCACCGTGGACGCGTCCGTCTCCCTGACCGACGGCGCCGGGCGGCTGCTCGCGGGCGAACCGGTGCCCGTGGACGACGCTCTCGCCGCCGGCCTGGTCCACGGGCGCATCGCCTCCGCCGCCTGGGAGGGGCAGGGCCGCCACCTGCGGCTGGTCCGCGTCGACCTGCCGCAGACCGCCGGCGTGCTGACGGTCGCGCGCGGCGCCCCCTTCGACCGGCGCGCCGCCGACGCCGTCACCCACACCGCCGCCGTCCTCGAACTCCTGCTGCGGGCCCAGGAGTCCACCGCGACCGGACACCGCCTGCGGCGGGCCGCGGCCGACCTGCGGCTCGCCATCCTCCAGCTGCTCATGGTCGAGGACACCGTCTCCGCGCGCCGGGTCGCCGCCGGGCTGTGGCCGGGCCTGCTCGACACCGACACCGCGTGGGTGTACGTCGTCGAGGGCCGCCCCGAGGACCGCGACCGGCTCGCCGAGGAGTGCCTCGCCGCCACCCGCGAGCAGGCCCTCGTCGTACGCTGCCCGGCCGTCGACGCCCACGTCATCGTCGTCGCCCCGGACGACACCGCCGACCCCGCCCTGCGCGCGCTGGTCGAGCCGCGCCCGCACACCTACCTCGGCGGCAGTACCCGGCAGAGCCTCGCCCGCACCGCCGGCGCGTACGGGCAGGCCGTCAGCGCGCTCGCCGTGGCCCGCTTCCGCCCCGGGAAGGCGGCAGTCTACGCCGAACGCACCCGCCCCGAACGGCTGATGGACCCCGCCGCGCTCACCGCCTGGGCCGCCCGGCTGCTGCGGCCGCTGGACGGGCTGGCACACCACACCGGCGCCGAACTGCTCGCCACCACCCGCCTCGGCCTGGAGTTCACCGCCGTCAACGCCGCCAAGGTGCTCGGCGTCAGCCGCAACACCGTCCGCGCCCGCATGACCCGCACCGAGACCCTGCTGGGCGCCGACTTCACCGACCTCACCGCCCGGGCGGCGGTCCACCTCGCCCTCAACACGCAGGTACGGCCGGTGGAGGACGCGCCGGGCACCGATGCGGAGCCGCCGGCCCCCGGCCGTGGACAGCAGGGGGCGGGCTCGGCCGGGGCCGGCCGACGGGACCGGGAAGGGGCGCCCGCCGCCGCAGACCTGGCCGGCCAGGCGTCCCCCGTGGGTCTCCCCGCACTCCTCGCCGGGCCCGCCGTGCAGGAGTGGGCGCGGGAGCTGCTGGCGCGGCTCGACGCCGACAGCCGGGATCTGCGGGGCACCCTGCGGGCCTGGATCGGCGCCGGCGGCAACGCCGAGCGGGCCGCGCAGCGGCTCGGTGTGCACGCGCAGACCGTCCGCGAGCACGTCCGTGCCGCCGAACCCGTCCTCGAACGCCAGCTGCTGACCGGTGGCCCGGACCTGTACGAGGTCGTCCTCGCCCACCTCGCCGCCGGGGAGCTCGCGCCGCCCGTGCTCGCCCCGGAGGAACCGGGCGATCGGGACGCAGCTGTGCACGGGTGAGCCCGGCGGCCCGCGCGCCGGGCACGGACACGGTTCACAGGCGGGCCCGCAGGCACGTAAGTTCGACCCGCAGCCGCAGGGGCCCGACCGGAACGGGGGACCGGTCGCGCCCCTGCCGCGCCGTCAGCCCCCGAGCCGCACCGGGATCTCCCGCCAGCCGAACGCGATGAACGACGGCACCTGCTCCAGCTCCTCCCGCGCCAGACGCAGCTCGGGGAAGCGGTCGAACAGCGCGGGCAGCGCGGTCAGCGCCTCCATGCGGGCGAGCGGCGCGCCGATGCAGCGGTGCACCCCGATCCCGAACGCCATGTGGTCGTCGGCGCCGCGCGCCGCGTCGAACACGGCCGCGTCGGCGCCGTAGTGCGCGGGGTCGAGACCGGCCGCCGCGTACGTCGTGATGATCGCGTCCCCGGCCGGGATCGTGACGTCGCCGACGGTCAGGTCCGTCACCGCGAACCGCAGCGGCAGCGAGGCGATCGACGGATGCACCCGCAGCGTCTCCTCGACCACGCCCTGCCAGGACGTCTTCCCCTCCCGCACGGCGGCCAGCTGGGCGGGGTCGCGCAGCAGCGCCACGACCGCGTTGCCGATCAGGTTGACGGTCGTCTCGAAGCCGGCACCGATGACCAGCAGCAGCGTGTACAGCAGCTCCTCGTCGCTGAGCCGGTCGCCGTCCTCGTCCCGCACCCGGATCAGCTCAGTCGTCATGTCGTCGGCGGGGTGCTCCCGCTTGTGCGCGATGAGCGCGCCGAGCACCGTGCCGATCTGCTCCTGGACGAACGCGGCGTGCTCCGGGCTCGGATCCGTGGTGTCCATGATGGCCGCGACGAGCCGGACGTTGGCCTCCCGCAACTCCTCGGGCACGCCGAAGAGTTCGAAGATGATCCGCATCGGCAGCTCGTTCGCGAAGAGGGCCTTCACGTCCACGTCCGCACCGCCCGCGCCGGCCGCGGCCAGCTCGTCGAGCAGCTCCGCGGTGATCGCCTCCACCCGTCCGCGCAGCGCCTCGGTACGGCGCTGGGTGAAGCTCGGCGCGACCAGCTTGCGCAGCCGCGTGTGGTCGGCGCCGTAGGTGGAGAGCATGTTGATCACGCCGACCCAGCCGAGGACCCAGCCCCAGGACGGATGCTCGCCGATCTCCGGCCACAGCCGCCAGTGCTGCCGCGGGTCCTTGCTGACGCGCGGGTCGAGGATCAGCTCCTTCAGCGTGTCGTACCGGGTGGGCGCCCAGGCCGGTATGCCGCCGGGCAGTGCGACGGGGACGATCGGGCCGAGGGCGCGCAGCCGGGCGCTCTCGCCGGGGATGTCGGCACCGAAGGGGTCGAGGGCGATGCGGTCGGTCACGGTCACTGCAGGCCTCCTGCCTGGTCGAGGGTGCGGGGGCTGAACCGGACGGGCAGTGCGGTCAGGGAGCGGTGGAAGGGCCCAGGCCGCCAGGTCAGCCGCTCGCGCGGCAGGACCGGCTCCAGGTCGGGCAGCCACTGGGTGAGCCGTTCGATCGCCTCGGTGGCGATCAGCAGGGTGTGCTGCTTGACCGGGCAGGCGTGCGGGCCCGCGCCCCACGACAGGTGCGAGGCGTCGCCCGGGTGCCGGCCGGTGCCGTACCGCTGCTCGGCCTCGCTCGCCAGCGCGCCGAACGCGACCACCACCGGCACCGCGGCCCGCAGCCACACGCCGTGGAAGGACACCGGCCTGCGGGCGTAGTACACGCCGTAGTTGGTGAGCGGGGTCTCGTGGTGCAGGACCTCCACCACCGCGTCCATCACCGGGCGGGCGCCGCTGGTCAGCGTCGAGTAGTAGGCGGGGTTGCCGAGGATGCGGGAGAGCGCGTTGGACACCAGGTTCGCGGTCGGCTCGTACCCGGCGCCCAGCGTGAGGAAGACCTGCCAGGTCACCTCGTCGGCGGTCAGCCCGGCCGGATGGTCGAGGAGCCGGCTCGGCAGGTCGTCGCCGCGCCGCTCGGTCTTGGCCGCGATCAGCTCCAGGACGTACCGGCCGTACTCCGCCTCGCCCTCGGCGGCCTGCGCGCCGCCCTCCATCATCTTGCCCAGGCCCGCGTTGAGGCGGTCTCCGTAGCTCTCGGGCAGTCCGAACAGGTCGTTGAAGACGAGGGCCATCAGCGGCCGCGCGAAGTCGCCCACCAGGTCGGCCTCGCCGCGCGGGCCGATCCGCGAGGCCAGCAGCCGCACCGCCCGGTGCACACGGGCCCGCAGGTCGTGCGGTTCGACCAGGTCGAAGACGTCGATCAGCGCGGTGCGGTACCGGACGTGGGCGGCGCCGTCGGCGAACAGCGCGTTGGGCCGCCAGCGCATCATGCCCAGCACGGGGGAGTCGTCCGCGACGGTCGCCTCCCAGGGGCGCGGGTCGTGCGAGAAGGTGGCGTCGTCGCGCAGCACGTCCAGCGCCGCCTGCCGGTCGGTCACCAGGTAGGCGGGCACGCCGGGCGCCAGCTCCGCCCAGCCGACCGGCCCCTGGGCGCGCAGGGCGGCGTAGTAGCGGTCGGGTTCGCGGGCGAAGCCGTCCTCCCACAGGCGCACCGGCGCCGAACGGGAGAACGCCTCCTGGGCAGCGGGATAGGTGGTCACACGGACTCCGGGGCGGTGGCGGTGTTCTGACGGTCGATCAGGTGCTGGACCAGGGCGAGCAGCGCGTCCAGCGAGGAGTTCGCCTCCCGCGCGTCGCACGTCACCATCGGCGTGCCCGGGTCCAGGTCCAGCGCGGCGCGCAACTGGTCCTGCGTGTAGTGCCGGGGCGCGTCCGGGAAGGCGTTGAACGCCACCGCGTACGGCAGCCCCGACTCCTCCACAAGCCCCAGCACGTCGAAGGAGGCGTCGACGCGGCGGCTGTCCACCAGCACGAGCGCGCCGAGGGCGCCGTAGGCGATGTCGTCCCACAGCGGCCGGAAGCGCTCCTGGCCGGGCGTGCCGAACAGGTACAGCACGATGCCGTCCGGCAGGCTGATCCGGCCGAAGTCGACGGCGACGGTGGTCGTCACCTTGTCCCGCACCCCGTCCAGGTCGTCCACCTGCGCGGACGCCTCGGTCAGGTGCTCCTCGGTGTGCAGCGGCCGGATCTCCGACACCGAGTCGATCAACGTGGTCTTGCCCACCCCGAAGGGGCCCGTGACCAGGATCTTCACCAGGTCGCGGGCGGTGTCCGGCAGGTGGACGCGGCTAGTGCTTGAGGGCGCGGAGGCCATCGGCCACTCTCTTCAGCAGGTCGGGGGCGAACCGTTCGGCGGGCGGGATCGGCGCGCGGGTCACCAGCAGGTCCCGGTCGACGAGTTCGGCGGCCAGCACCCGTATGGCGGAGACCGGCAGCCTGAGCAGCGCGGCCGCTTCCACCACCGTCAGCGTCCCGTCGGCCAGTTCGTCCAGCAGCGCCAGCTGGGCGGGGGTGAGGCCGTCGGGCACCGGCTTGTCGCTGCGGAGGAGCAGCGACAGCCGCTCCAGCCGCAGCCGGGGGTGCCGGGCCGTGCCCCCCGTCGCCAGATAGGCGGGGACCAGGGGACGCCCGCCCGGGCGGGCGGTCATACGGGCGCGCCGTCGGCTCCCCGGGGCGCGGCCACCATCGCCTTCTCGGCCAGCCGCGCCACCTGCGAGTGCACCCGGTGCGCCAGCAGGTCCAGGCGCACCTCGCCGTCGCCGTAGGCGGCCACGCAGGTGCCGTGGTCGGTCGGCACGATCAGCACGTACCCGTGGTCGGACTCGATGACGACCTGCCGGATCTCCGCCCGGTCGGCGTCGGCGAAGGCGGCGGCCGCCGTGCGGGCCGCGCCCTGCACGGTCGAGGTGATCGCGGCGACCCGCTCGGCGGACGGCTGGGAGAGCGCGTCGGTGTATCCGGTCACGAGTCCGTCCCGGGTCAGCAGGACGGCCGCCACCACGTGCGGCACCTGCAGGATCGGCTCCAGCACCCATGCCGTGTCGCCCGTCTCGCGGCTGGTCATCGAGCCGTCTCTCCTTCGTTCTCGGTGTCGTTCGTCGGTTCTGCGGTCTCGGGCGTGCTGCCGGCGCGGGCCGCGGCGGTGCCGGACTGGAGCGCGCCGAGCGCGGCGGCGGCCCGCTCGGGCCGCTGCGGCGCGACGCCCCGTGGCGCGGGCACCGCCTGCTCGGCGGCGGCCATCGGGGTACGCCGCCGACGCCGCGGCAGCCCACCGGTGTCCCGCCGGTCGTCGTCGTGCGCGGGTACGGTCCCGGCGGCGGGGCCGGGCGGCTCGGTGCCGTAGGCGTGGGCGGGGGCGGAGGCCGGGCCGCCGGGCAGGGTGGTGTGGTGGCCGGCGGCCGGACGGCCGGGCGGCGTGACGGAGGGTGCGCCGGGCGGGGTGGCGGCCGGGCGGCCGGGCAGGGCGACCGCGGGACCGCTCGCAGGCGTCTCCCGGGGTGCGGCCGGGTCCCCGGCCGGGGTGGCGGCGGCCGTTTCGTCGGGGGTCGGGGCGGCTATGTCACCGGGAACGGCCCGGGCCGGCGCCTCCGGCGCGTTCTCGCGTGTGGAGCGGGGTGCGCTCGCCGCCGGGGGCCGTTCGGCCGGGTCGATACGGCTCAGCAGGTGCTCCGCGACGCGCAGGACCGCGCGGACACCGCCGTACGGCGACGGCGAGGACACGTCGACGGTGAGATCGAACTGCCGGGTCAGCTGGCCGATCGCGGCGAGCCCCATGCGTGGCGGGTCCCCGAGATCGGTCAGCAGGATCGGATCGCGGCCGGCCACCAGCCGCTGGGCGCGCTCCCGCTCGTCCGGGGTCATGCCGACCCCGGCGTCGTCGACGGTGACGCACACCCCGTGGTGCACGTGCTCCAGGCTGACCAGGACCTCGGTGTCGGGCGCGGAGTGCCGCAGCGCGTTGTCGAGCAGTTCGGCGGTGATGATCGCGACCGGTTCGACCGCGTGGGAGACCAGGGCGGTGCCCGGCCGGAGGTGGTTGTGGACCGTCACCCGCCGGTAGCCGGCGAGCCGGGACTGGCCGCCGGTGACGGCGTCGACCAGGTGCGACTCCTCGCGGGCGAGCCCCACCCAGGCCCCGCAGACGACGGCGGCGACCTGGGCGCGGCGCAGCGACTGCTCGTTCTCGTGGTCCAGTTCGAACAGCGTCTGCGCCAACTCGGGGTCGTCGTAGCGCTGTTGCAGTCCGCGCAGCGCGTCCTGGAGCCGGTACAGGGCGGCCTGGATCTCGCGGGTCGCGCCGCGCATCCCGGCCTGGGCGGCGGCGTCGACGCGGACCTGCTGTGCGGCGAGTTCGACGCGCAGCCCCTGCAACACCCCCTCCAAGGCGTGACCGAGGGGCGATCCGGCCGTCTGCGGATGCAGTGGTCCGGGCACCGTCAGGTGCGGATGGGCGAGGGCGCGCGCCGCGGCCGGCAGCCGCCGGGCGGCCAGGTGCTCGACCTCGGCCGTGAACACCCGCAGGGACTCGTCCAGTCGGGCGCGCAGCGCGGTGGACTCGGCCTGCTGCCGCGCCAGTCGGCGCCGCGTGTGCAGCAGGCCGCCGCCGAGAGCGAGCGCGGACAGTGTGCCTGCGGCGAGACCGCCGGCCACCAGGTCCGGTAGTTCGATCATGAAACGGTTCCAGGAGGGCAGGGAGGGGCGGAGAGGGGCCTGAGGGAAGGCGCCCGGAGCACAGTACACACCGTCATCGACCGATCTCGCACGGTCGGGCAAGACTTCGCTCCGAAACTTTCCGTTTCGGGCTCGCTTCTGCGCCAACTGTCGGAAATGCCGTGCGTGACAGGCGAGTTGAGCGAATCGGCGCTGTCTGGTTAGGGTTCCGGTCAGCCGTCCGTGAGCGGCGGCGCGTACGCGGAAACCTTCGGCGGACCGGCCTGCCTGTCACCGCGATGTCGTGGAGCCCCTGCCGCCGCCTTCCCGGCCCCGGTGCCCCCGGTCAGGCCTCGCGGACCCGCTCCAGCGGGCTGGCTTGTCCGATGAACGCACCGCCGCGTGGCGCCGAACGGGGGATGCGCTCACCCGCGCCGGTGACCGGCGCACCCGGCGCGCATCAGCGGGGCGCTCACGGCGTTTCTCCGGCATGGAGCGACCTTCCCCCGCCGGGCGCGGCGCTCTCCGTGCCCGCACCGAGGCGACCGACGTCCCCTGGAGCGGGACGCCGATCTACGCCGGACTCGTCAGGGAGTGGCGGGC
The DNA here is from genome assembly GCF_014656055.1 of Streptomyces griseosporeus. Classification (GTDB taxonomy): domain Bacteria; phylum Actinomycetota; class Actinomycetes; order Streptomycetales; family Streptomycetaceae; genus Streptomyces; species Streptomyces griseosporeus. Next base: position 486,316 of record NZ_BNBR01000002.1, on the reverse strand, counting down.
CCGCGGCCGGACCGTCCCGGCCCGCGCGGACGCCGCCCGCCTCCCGAGGACCAGCCTGCCCGCCCCCGCACCGGAGGATCCGCGCGCCCGGCCCTGACCCGGGCCGACCGCTCGGCCGCGCCGGGCTTCGCGGTATGCGGGCACCGGGACCTAGTCGTCCCCCGGCGGGGTCAGCACGGCGAGGGTGGCGTGCGCGTGGCGCAGGGCCATCTCCAGGGTGGCCGGCCGGTACAGCGCGCCCGTGCCGTCCGGGGGCACCAGCCACTCCAGGAAGCGCGCGGGGCGGTACGGCGGCGGTACGGCGACCCAGGCGCCGCGGCCCGCGTGCCGCAGCCCCGCCCCGATCCAGTGGCTGTCCCGCTCCGGCGGCAGGAAGAACCCCACCCGGTGCGCGGCCGTGTCCACCAGCGTCGGTCCCGGTATCGGCAGGGACGGCTGCCACATCAGGTCCAGCGCCAGCAGCCCGAGCCGGTCGGGGACGCTCAGCACGTCCCAGAAACGGCCGGCCGCCAGCAGCGCGACCCCCTCGCCGTGATCCCACGCCCGCTTGCATCCGCGGGGATCCCCGGCCGCGGCGGCAAGCCATTCCACGCCGCGCGCCCATGTCACATCGCCCATATCCGCCCCCAGGCCTTCCGGTCGGCATATGCATGCTGGTGGATATTTCTATGCGGCGGAAGGGGTGGCGCGGTCTGGCGCTTCGGTCCACGCCGTTCGAGCCTCGGCCCGGTGTTCGGCTCCGGTCGTCCTCCGGTGCGCGCCGGCCGGGCCGGCCCGTTCTCGTGTTCCGGGCGAAACGGCCGTGTGTCCCGGGCGCGGACGGGTACCCGACCAGCGCCCGGAAGACGAGACAGACACGACCACGAGGGGATGGAGGAGCGCCGAATGCCCAGCGAGACCGAGACCGGCGGCGTGACCGGCACGCAGGACAAGGACTACAACCTCATCTGGTACGTCGAGGCGTGCCTCAGCAACGCGCTGCGGCTGGAGGACTACATCCAGGACGCGGAACGCAGCAAGGACACCGAGGTCGCGGAGCTGTTCCGCAAGGCCCAGGCGGACAGCCGCAAGGGCGCCGAAATCGGCAAGAAGCTGCTCCGTGCCCGCCTGAACGGCGGCTGACGCCGGCTCACCCCCACCACGGGCCCGGCCCCCGCGACGACGACGGGAGCCGGGCCTTCCGCTGCCCGCGCCCTGGGCCGTGTATCTTCGGGCCCGGCCTGCGCCTGTGACACGACGACCGGGTCAGGCGGTCCGCAGGGTGCGCTGGGCCAGCTCGAACGCCGGGAGCATCTCCTCGTGCTCCTCGTCGTCCATGCCGCCGAGGTGCACCACGACCGGGCCGTCCGCGGTGACCACCGCCAGCGCGCACTCCTTCTTCGACTCCTCCAGCAGCTCGCTCCAGACGTCGTAGTCCACCCGCGCGCCGATGAGACCGCCCGAGGTGAACGTCCGGTACGTGGCGTGCCGCGCGCCCTCCTCCGCGGTCACGAACCCCTGGAGCACACCCCGGGCGTCGGCGTCGCCGCGCTCGCCCTTCCACACGCGCAGGAACCCGATGTTCCCGGCCGGCTTGGCGTCGATCTCGCAGACCGCGGTGACGGGCCCCTGGCGCAGGAGACCGTCCACCAGCTCGTTGCGGAGTTCCTCCGCGAACTCGTCCGCCGGGCTGCCCGACGGCTTCGGCGCCGCGATGGCCTTCGCCTTCCAGCCGCGGGCGACCTCGAAGGTGACCGGCAGACGGCACGCGGAGCCGGCGGCGCCGATACGCCCGCCGCTCGCGGCCGGAGACGCCGTGCTCGGGGCACTGGGCTGCCCCGAGGCGGTGGCCGACGCCGCCGGCCCCGCGCCCTCGTCGTCCGACCCTCCACAGCCCGCCAACACGCCCGCCAGCAGCAGCACCTGTGCCGCCCCGCGCCATCCCGCCCCGGCCCTGCCCCGCATCGCCCGTTCTCCCCTCACGATCAGCCGGGACACCCTATCCGAGGCCCACGTCCCCCTCTCCACGCGTCCTGAGGACGGCCGGACCCCGTATTGCGGGAGCGCTCCCACGGCGGGCAGGATGCCGCCCATGAGTGATCAGCCCACGGTGCGTCCCTACCACCGGCGCGACCGCGACGGCGTCGCGGACGTCTGCGTCCGCACGGCGGACAACGGCGGCGACTCCCGGCACCTCTACCCCGACCAGCAGCTCATGCCGACCCTGTTCGCCGCCCCCTACTGCCACTTCGAACCGGAGCTGGCGTTCGTCCTCGACGACGGCCGCGGCGGCGTCGGCGGCTACATCCTCGGCACCGCCGACACCGAGCGGTTCGTCCGCGACTGGCGCGACCGGTGGCTGCCGCTGGTCGCCGACCGCTACCCGGCGCCGGAGCGGCCGCCCCGCACGCCGACGGAGGAGATGATCGCCCTGCTGCACCGGCCGGAGCGGATGATCCTGCCCGAGCTGCAGCCGTACCCCGCCCATCTGCACATCGACCTGCTGCCCGAGTGGCAGCGCCGCGGGTACGGCAGACGCCTGATGCACACCTTCCTCACGGCCCTGCACGCACGTGGCGTGCCCGCGGTGCACCTCGGCATGGTGACGGCCAACACGGCCGCGCGCGCCTTCTACGACCGGCTCGGCTTCCACCCCGTCGCCGTCCCCGACCCCGGTCCGCTCACCTACCTGGGACGCAGCACCGCGGTCGACGCGGTCGACGCGGCCGAGGCGGGCTGAGCCGCGGCCCGGGCCGGGCCCTGGTGTGGCCGATGACACGGCCACCGGGCCGGACGCAGCCGCTACCGTTCTGCGTAGTTTCCCTGACCCCCAGCAGCGGCTCGGACGGCCCGGCAGTGCACACAGACCTCTCCCCGCTCATCGCGGCCACCGCCCAGTGGCTGACCCGCGCCTACCCGCCGTGCGGCGGCGCGCTCTCCTCCGTCCTGTGCGAGGTGCAGGCCCGGCAGGCCGTGACCGTCGCGGCCTGGCTGCGCTACCCCACCGCCATGGACGCCGCCCTGGTCGGGATCTCCGGCCCCGGGGGCGCCGCCCGCCTCGACTGGGTCACCGGCGCGGACGCCTCCGTCGCGGCCGACGCCGACGGGCAGGCGTGGCGCACCTGGGTGGACGAGGTCGTCGCGAGCTGGGCGGCCTGCCTGCTCACCGATCCCGAGCTGGCCGACCGGGCCGTGGCCGCACTCGCCGAGGGCGACCACACGCTCCGCACCCGGGTCGACTTCCGGCGCCTGCTCGCCCCCGACGACGCCGACCGCCGCGCGGCCGCCCTGCTGCGCCACCCCGACCTGCTCGCGCCGGTGGCGCAGCTGCACCAAGGGCAGCTCCTCGACGTGCTCGATCCCGGACAGGCGCTCATCGCCTGAGGGCGGGCCTGGCTGTGCGGGGGTACGACGCTCATACGGCCATGACGGCGCCCGAGGGCAGTGTCGATACCTCGTCGCCGCTACGGCTCCCCGTCGGCGTACCGCGCCCTGCCGGCCTGGCCGGGTTCTCGCTGCCGTAGCGCCGTGTCGGCGGACCGGATGCTCCGCCGGCGTACCGCGCCCTGCCGGCTTGGCTGGGTTCTCGCTGCCGTAGCGCGCCCTGTAGGCGGACCGGATGCTCCGCCGGCGTACCGCGGCCTGTCGGCGGACCAGATCCTCCGTCGGCGTACCGCGCCCTTGTCGGAGGGGCGACTGGTTCCCCGGTGCCGTACTCCGCCCCCGTCGGCCGCACCGGCTCCCCGGTGCGGACCGGCGTACTGATGGCCGTGCGGTCTCCGCCGCTCAGGCCGCCGTGCTCAGTGCCTCCCGGCCCGTCACGTCGCCCTCCTGGGTGCGGACGGTCACCGCGGTGACCGTGCGGCGGCGGCGCAGCAGCAGACCCGCGCCGATCGAGCCGGCGACGACGAGACCGCCCGTGACCAGCGCGCCGCGCGCCCCCGCCAGCTCCATCAGCAGGCCGAGGGCGGGCGGGCCGCCGAGCCCCCACACCGTGCCGATGCTGCTCCACACGCCGAGCACGCGGCCGCGCAGATGCGCCGGGGGATCGGTCTGCAGCACGGCTGTGCCGGCCGTGTCGGACACGGACTCCACCACCGCCATCGGCAGCACCAGCACCAGCAGCACCGCGAGCGACGGCGACAGGGCCGCCGCCACCTGCAGCAGCCCGCCCATGGCGGCCAGGATGCCCACCAGCCGCACGGAGGGCCGGTGCAGCCGCGCGCCGAGCACCGCGCCGAGGATGCCGCCGACGGCGAGGACGGTCGAGACGGTGCCGAAGGACCCGGCGCCGCCGGCCAGCGGCCCGGTGACGAGGACGGCCAGGGTGAGGCCGTAGTTGCGGCCGAAGACCGCGCTCACGCCGGTCACCGCGGCCAGCGCCACCAACCGGGGCCGGCGCGCGAAGAAGAGCAGCCCCTGCCGGATGGTCATGTCCTCGTCGCGCTGGCGCTCGCGCCGCTCCGGGGCGGACCGCTGTGCGGGGATCACCGGTACGGCGCCCGGAGCCGGGCGCAGGAAGGGGATCACCGCGGCGACGAACAGGAACGACAGCCCGTTGGCCGCGTACGCCGAGGCCGTGCCCAGCACCCCCACCGTCACGCCCGCCAGGGCCGCGCCCGCGAGCCGGCCGGCGTTGTGCACCAGCGCGCCGACACCGATCGCCGAGGGCACGTCGTCCAGCGGGACCAGGTCGTTGCCGAGCAGGGCGCAGGCGGGGCCGTCGACCGTGGCGACGACGCCGGTGAGCGCCGCCAGCACCATGAGGGAGGCCATGTCGAGCCGGTCCAGGGCGACCAGTACGGCCGTGGTGAACGCGATCGCGCCGAGCAGCGCCTGGCTGACCGCGGCGGTCAGCTTCCGCGGCCACCGGTCCACCGCGGCCCCGCCGAGCAGGCTCATGAACAGCGCGGGCGCGGCCTGCACGGACATCGACAGGCCGGTCGCGGCGGCGGACCCGGTGATCTGCAGGACCAGCAGGTTCTGCACGGTCAGCTGCATCCACGTACCGGCGTTGGAGACGAAGTTCGCCAGCGACCACCAGCGCATGCCGCGGTGGCGCAGGGACCGCCACGGCGAGCGTGAGGCGGCCTTGCGCGGCGTGACCGCGGGGTCCGGGGCAGGGGCGGGCAGGGCAGGGGCAGGTGAGGAAGACACGGTGCGCTACTCAAGGGGCGCGGCAGCGCCCGGTCAGGAGACGGGGTGACGTGGAACACCGGCTGCGCTGCACGGTTCGTTCCGGAGAGCCGGGAAACGGCGCGGCCCATCGTGACAGAAGGGGAGGGGGAGTGACTGACGGCCGCACTCCGGGGACCGTCGTGCGGACGCGAACCTCCCGTCACCGGAGGGTGGTTGGTCCCTGAGTGGGTTTGCTCACAGGCCGCCCCGGCGGTCGCCGGTCCCGGGCCGTTTCCGCAGCTCCGGTCGCCGGACACCGCGCGAAGCAGACATCAGGGTATGAAAGCGACTCGGAGGGGCACTCGGGGGCGGTCGTCAGGGCGGCAGCAGGGAAGGAAGACCGTCTCATGATGCCGACACCCTCCCCGAAGACCTCCGCGGCCGGGTCGTTGCCGTGGCGGCGGGCACTGATCACGGGCGGCGCCGGCTTCCTCGGCTCCCATCTGACCGCCCGGCTGCTGGATTCAGGCGTCGAAGTCGACTGCCTGGACGATCTGTCCACCGGCCGCGCCGGGAACGTGCAGCGCCTCGCCGGGCGGGCCGGTTTCCGCTTCCTCCAGCTCGACGTCGCCGACCCCGACTGCCGGTCCGCGCTCACCGGGCCGTACGACCTGGTCCTGCACCTGGCGGGACCCGCCGCCCCCGCCGACTGCCGGCGCAGCCCCCTGCGCGCCCTGGACGCCGCCAGCCTCGGCACCCGCAACGCGCTCGCCGTCGCCGACCGTGACGGGGCGCGGTTCCTGCTCGTCTCCGCGGGCGAGGCCTGCCCGCCGAACGGCAACGGGCACCCGGATCACCCCACGGCCCACCTCGACCGGGCCGACCCGGTGGGCCCGGTCAGCGCCTTCGCCGAGTCCAAGCGGTTCGCCGAGACCCTGGTCGCCGCGCACGCCGGCACCCACGGCAGCAACGCCGGGATCGTGCGGGTGTACGACACCTTTGGTCCCGGGATGCGTCCCGACGACGGCCGTACCGTCTCGGGGCTGGTCACCCGGGCGATGGCCGGTGGACCCGTCACCGTCCCCGCCGACGGCCACGGCGCGCTGTCGCTGTGCTACGTCGACGACGCGGTGGACGGACTGCTGCTGGTCGCCGCAGGACGGTCGGTACGGCCCGTCGACATCGGGGGAGACGAGGCGGTGCCCGTCGGCCGGATCGCCCGCCGGGTGATCGAGCTGACCGGCTCCCGCGCACCGCTGCGCTTCGTCGACGGCGTGGACGGTGCCGGCGCGCCCCGTCCCGACACCGGCTTCGCCCGGGAGCTGTTCGGCTGGGCCCCGCGGGTGACCTGGCAGGAGGGGCTCGCCCGGACGCTCGCCCCCACGGCACACCGCGACACCTGAGAGGAACGTGAGACGGGTGAAGGCTCTCGTCGCCCGCGTCGACGGCTTCGGCGGGGTCCTGCTGTGCGGCCCCGCCGTCCGCGCCGTCGCCACCCGCGCCGACCAGGTGGCGTCACCGGGGACCCCGACACCGCGCAGCTGGCGGCGGCGGTCGGCACACCGATGGTGTCCCTGACCGCCCAGGCCGCGCCCGACGGGGAGCGCACTCCGTACAAGGTGCCCGTGGTCCGCTGCGGCGACGGCCGCCCGGCGGACGTCGTACGGGCGATACGACACCTCCTGGCCCACCTGCCCCGCTGAGTCCGATGGGTGTCGTACGCATGGAAGGGCCCGCCGTCGTGTGACGGCGGGCCCTGGTCCGGTGGGGGTGGTGAGTGAGCTTCCGGCCGGGCTCCGGCTCGGTCAGGCGTGCTTGCCGCGTCCCGAGAGGGCGTCGCGCAGCCGGTCGACGAGACCCGCGCCCGGTGCGAGCAGCTTGTTGGCCGGGGGCTTGTCCGGAGCGGACGGGTGCGGACGCGTGGGCGCCATCTTCTTCGCCTGGCGGACCTTGTCGCCCAGGTCGTCGAGCGCCTCCGGAGAGCAGGCCGTCCGCAGCCGCGGGAAGAGGTTCTCCTCCTCGTCGGCGATGTGCGAGCGGATCTCGTTCATCAGCAGGCCGATGAGCCGGTCGAACTCGGGGTCCTCGGCACCGCAGCCCTCCAGGTCCTTCATGAGCTGCTCGGCCCTGGAGTGGTCGTCGATCTCCCGGTCCGCGATGGCGTCCCCGTCGGGCAGGTGCTCCCGTACGGCCGGGTAGAGATAGGCCTCCTCGGCCACCGAGTGCCGGACCAGCTCCATCGTGGCCTGGTCCGCAAGGACCTTGCGGTTCTTGTCACCGGCCGGCAGCGCCTCGATCTGGCCGAAGAGCTCCTCGACCTCCCGGTGATCGGTCACCAGTTCGTCGATGACGTTCCCACCGTGACCCATGTCCCTCACCTCCTGCAGAGCGCGGCGGCTCCCGGTCGGACCCGCCGTGGCCGCCGAGTGCCCTCCGGCGCGCCGCGCTAACCCGCGGCGGCCGTCTCCCACAGCCCGCCGGTCAGGCCGACCGGGTTGCCGGCCGGGATCAGCCGGGCGGCGAGGACCGCACGGGCGAGCGGTTCCAGCAGCTCGGCGAGGCGCACGGCCGCGTCCCGGCCGAGGGCGGTCCAGGGCTGCTCGGCGGCGGCGTCCGTCATCTCCTCCACCGACGCGCGCACGGCGGCACCGGCCTCGGTGATCCGCCCCGCCTCGTCGAGCCAGCCCCGCTCCCGCAGCGCGGCCTCGGCCGCCGCCCAGTCGGCGGGGTCCCATCTGCGGGTGTCCCGCAGCAGCCCGGCGTCCGACTCGCCCGCCGCCGCCTTCAGCACCATCGCCGCCACCGGTCCCACGCCGTGGCCGACCAGCGCGGCGACGTGGCCGTCGCCCCGGTGTTCGCGCAGGGTCGTGAGCGCCTGCCAGAGCCGGGCCGCGGGACGCTCGGGCCGGGGGAGGGCCTGGTTGGCGGCGCCCAGGACCCGGCCCGCCGTGTCGGCGCCGCGGGCCGCCTCCCAGGCCAGGTCCGCGGCCTCCGCCAGCAGCGGCCCGGCGACGGTGTCCGGGCCCAGCAGGCGGGTGAGGGCCTCGTCCACCGCGCGGGCCCGCGCCGCAAGGACCAGCTCAGGGTCGGCGTACCGCCACGCGTCCGGCAGGGCCCGGGCCACCCGGTCGGGATGGAAGACGTAGAAGCAGCTCGTCACCACCGGTGCGGAGACCGGGCCGAGCGGCGCGGCCCGCAGCGCGAAGTAGCCCATCCAGAAGCCGCGCAGCCCCAGCCCGTCGGCGGCCTCGCGTGCCTCGGGGGCGAAGTAGACGACGTCGTGGACCGGTTCGTACCGCTCCCACAGCATCCGTGCCAGACCGTCGGCCATGCCGCGTCCTCCCGTCCGTGTGCCGCGCCTGCCACCACGCCGGTCGGCGGGCGGCCGTCCGGCCCAGCATCCGTCATGACGGCTGTCATAACAAGGCTTCCGCGTCCGCGGCTGCCGGGAGTCTGTCGACTGTCAGTGGTCGGCCGTACACTGCCAAAACCACAGGCATGCGGGCGAATTCAACGGGGGGAGCCGCCATGTCAGGGAACCCGTACGGCCAGGAGGCCGGAAATCCGTACGGCGAGCCGGCCGGGCCGCCATCACCGGAGCAAGCGCAGCCGCCGTCGGGGCAGGGCTTCGGTCCACCCTCCGGCCAGGGGGCCGACCGCACGAGCGGCGCGGGGGCCGGTCCGGAGTACGGCCGGCCGTACGGAAGCCAGCCGTACGGAAGCGGGCCCTACGGGAGCGGGCCGTACGGCCAGGGGTTCGGCGCACCGCCGATGCCCCCGTTGCCGCCCGCCGCGCCGCCAGCACCGCCGGACGCCCTGCGCGCGGTGGCCGTGGCGGTCCTCAACCTCAGCGGACTCGGACTGGGGTACGCGCTGCTGCGCCGCTGGCTGCCGATGGCCGTGTGCTGGGCCGCGACCGCCGTCCTGCTCCTGGTGGCCCTGCCCGCCGACGCGGACGGCGTCCCCGCCGGCGCGCTCCTCGTCTACGCCGCCGTGCTGGCGGCGGCTGCCGTCCACGGGGCGATCGCCGGGCTGCGGACCCGGCTGACCTGGCCGTCCCGCGCCCCGCTCGCCCTGCTGCTGGGTGTGGCCCTGCTCGCCGTGCCCGCCGGGGGCGCGGTGCTGTACGACGGCGCGCGCGACGAGGCCGTGCAGCGGATGCTCCTGGACCGGCTGGAGCGCGCCGACCAGGTGGTGACCGAGGCCGGCCGGCAGCCGTTCACCAGGGCCGAGGCCGACTACCGCAAGGCCCTGGCCGCCTACCGCGACCTGGCGACCGGTCATCCCGGCTCACGGGCCGCCGCCCGGGTGCCCGACCGGATGAAGACCTTTTACGCGACGGTCGGCGCGCCGTATGACCGCAAGGACTACTGCGCTGCCGTCGCACCGCTCGGTTATCTGCGCACCGTGCCGCAGACCATGCCGAAGGGACAGCTCGGCTCGCTGGCCGGGTGGCCCGACGACCGGCTCGCCACCTCGCTGTACGAGTGCGGGGCGGCCGGGCTGGCCAAGGGCGACGCCGACTGGGCCGACCGGTTCGGCGAACTGCTCACCACCTTCCCCGAGTCGGCACAGGCGGCCAAGGTGGAACCGGCGGTCGGCGGCGCGGTCGGCAGGGCCGAGCAGGGGGTGCGCGGCGACGAACCCTGCGCGGCGGTCGAGCGGTTGCGTGACCTCGGCACCAGGATCAGCGGCCTGTCGGCGAAGCCGGCCACGTCCGGCGGCGCCCTCGTCAAGGACGCCGACCGGGCGTCGGGCAGCGCGGCCCGGGGCATGTACGCGTGCGGTGTCGACCAGTACCGGGAGGGCGACTTCGAGGCGGCGCAGAAGACCATGGAGGACTTCGCAGCGCAGAACAAGAACGACGGCAACCGGGCCCGCGCGCAGAAGATCGCCATCGCCGCGGAGATAGCCCGGACCATCCCGGAGGCGGGCAAGCGCCTGCCCACCACCGCCTCCGGGGGCAGCATCGAGGTCACCGTGCAGAACGACAGCCCGGACGACATCACGGTCCTCTACACCGGCCCGGTCACCGGCAGCTTCACCCTCAAGGCGTGCGGCGGCTGCAAGGCGTACCCCTTCGGCACGACCATCGACTCGGCGGCCAAGCCGTGCGGCGACAGCGGCAGGAACTACCCGCAGCGCACCATCAGCCTGCCGCCGGGCACCACCTACTTCCTGCACAAGCCCGACGGCGACAGCGTCTCCGCACCGGGCACCGACACCGCCGAGCTCGAACCCGGCTACATCTACACCGAGTGCGCCTACACGACGCAGGGCCTCGGCACGACGGCCTGACGGGGCCGTCCCGGGAGGGCACCCGTCACGGGGCCGTCCCGGCAGGTCATGCGTCCGGGCCCGGGTGCCGTACGGAGACGAACACCCCTCGGGCGAGCGCACCGTCCGGTGTCCGCCAGACGCCGGAGACCTGCCCGGTCACCCCACCCTCGGGGGAGGTGACCGGGCCCTCCGGGAGGGGCCGCAGGACCCGGTGCAGGATCAGGGTCACGCCCTCCGCGGTCAGGGCGGTGCCCTCCCGGTCGTCGCTGACGGTGAAGCCTGTGGGGAGGGGGCCCTCGCCGTGCTCCATGGTGCCGACGAGGGAGTGCTCCGCGCCCTCACTTCCCTTGATCGGTGGCGGACCCTGCCCACCCAAGCATCCGGACGGCGCCCGGCGGCGGCGTTTTCCCGGTGGGGCGCTCCGGCGCCTTGGCCCGTTCGGCCACGACGAAGGTGACGCTGATCAGCAGCGCCCACGCGACGATCTTGCTGGGGGACACGGGCTGCCAGCCGTGCAGCTGGGACGGGTAGCTCCACGCACCGGCGTACGTGGCGGCGTTCTCCGCGACCCAGAGGAAGAAGCCGATCAGGACGAACGACAGGGCGAGCGGCATCCGGTAGCGGTCCGCGCCGACGGAGAAGCCGACCCAGGTCCCCGCGGTGGCCAGCACCAGCGCCGCCGCCAGCGGCCAGCGCAGGTCCGGCAGCCAGTGGTGGGTGAAGAAGTTGAGATAGACCGCGGCCGCCACCACGCCGGTCGCCACGGCCCGGTAGCCGGTGCAGCTCAGCCGCATCAGGTGCCAGGCCCGGCAGACGTAGGACGCCACCGCCGCGTACATGAAGCCGCCGTACAGCGGCACCCCGGCGATCTTCGTGACGGCGTCCTCGGGGTAACTCCACGACCCCAGCCGCACCTTGACCAGCTCGAACAGCAGCCCCACCACATGGCAGACGGCGATCACCGCCATGTCCCGCCGGGTCTCCCAGCCGGCCACACGGGCCACGACGGTGAGCACCACGCCGTAGAGCAGCACCAGGTCGTAGCCGGCGACGGGCAGCGGCGGCAGCAGCCGGGACACGGCGATCCCGCCGAGCAGCGCCACCGCGAACGCACAGCACCGCAGCTGCAGCACCCCGAACCTGACCAACTGACCCGCCGCTTTTTTGAACGTGTTCATAACGGCAGGGACGCTGGGGAGCGCCGATCGGTTTTCGCGTCACGGCTCGGATTTCGGGGCCGGGGTGCCGCCGGCCGCCGTCACTCGATCCAGAAGCCGGTCCGCTCCAGCCAGAGGTCGAGCAGGCCGGTGTCGCCGCTGACGTGGAGCCGGTCGCGCACCGGACGGCCGTACACGAGCAGCAGCAGGTCGCTCAGCGGGCCGCGCACGGTGACCGCCGCGGCCCCGCCGCCGTCACGTGTCCACGTCGGGGCGTCGCCGGTGAGATCGACGAACCAGCCCGTGCTCGGTCCGTTCGCGCCCGGTCCGTCCGAGGGCTCGAACCGCAGGCCGCGTCCCGGCCCGAGCAGCGGCTCCTGCCCGTCCTCGGTCTCGTACGCCTCCGGGACCTGCCCGAAGCCCAGCCACTCCTCGAACCCGTCCCGCGCCACGGCCGCGTCCAGTGCGTAGGGGACGCCCACCGTCCAGGCCGCGTCGGCCCGGTGGACGACGGTCTCGTGCAGCATGCGCCGGGCCCAGAAGGTGATCGGCCGGTCGGGTACGACGGTCCACACCCGCGCGTCGGGTCCGGCCGCGACGAGCCCGTCGGTGAGCCGCCGCGCGCCCTTGGCGAGCCAGTCCCGCAGGGCGGCCGGGTCCTTGTCGTCGTAGTGGAAGACCTCGTTGACCATGGTGTCGGGGACGGGCTCGGTGGCGCGGCCGCGGACGACGGTGTCGGCCCAGCGGTGGGTGCCGCCGACGTGCCGCAGCAACTGGCCGAAGTTCCAGCCGGGGCAGGTCGGGACGCGGGCCGTCAGCTCGCCGTCCCCGGCGAGGGAGCACAACAGGTCGGTCTGGGTGAGGATTTCGGCGCAGTAGCGATCGAGACTCCAGTCGGTCATGAGGTCACGCTACAGAGCGGAGGAAACAACGTTCCGTTGTTCCGTTGGCCGGGCGCGCTAGGGTGATCACCATGTCCCACGACCTGCACGACCAGGCCCGGCAGCGGCTCTCGCGCCTCGCGGCGGACCCCGCCGACGAGGAGTCGCCCGCCGGCCGGCTGCGGCGCGACGCCGCGCTGGTCGGCCGCCTGCTGGAGGCGGCGGCCCGGGAGGACGCGCTCGCCGCGGTGCCCGACCAGGGTGCCGCGCACGCGGACACGGAGGCCGATGTCGCCGCCGGGCTCAGTCTCCTGGAGGAGATGCGGGTCGCGCTGGACCAGCTGGAGGCGCAGGTGGTCATGGAGGCGCGGCGGCGTGGACTGGACTGGCGGCAGATCGCCCGCCACCGCGGCCTGAACTCCTCGCAGGCCGCCTCGCAGCGCTACCAGCGGCTGGTCACCCGGCTTGAAGAGATGCGCCAGGGGGTCCGGTGAAGGCGTCCGGTGAAGGTGTCCGGCAGGGAAGGGAGCCCGAGGTGACGGATCAGCCGCAGGAACTGCTCGCCGCGGTCGACTCGCTGCTCGCCGCGGTTGACGAGGGCACGGTGCTGCCGGTCCCGGCCGAGCGGACCCGCCTGCGCGAGGCGGCCGGGCTGACCGAGGCCGCCGTGGCCCAGGCGCTCGGCGTCCGCGTGCCGAGCATCCAGGCCTGGGAGGCCGGTCGCGCCGAACCCCGGGGGGAACGGCTGGAGGCCTATCGACGCCTGCTGGAGGGCCTTGCGGCACGCTACCCCGCCCCTGCGTCCGCCCCCGCGGACCGGCCGGAGGAGTCCGGACCGGCCGACGCCTCCGCCGACGCCACGCGTCCCGACGACACCGGCGCTGTCTCCGCCGTACCTCAGGCACCCGCCGCCACCGGCGCTGTCTCCGCCGCACCCCCCGCAACCGCCGGCACCGCCACCGCCGTAAACCCCACACCCTCCGACGCGGATACCGCCACCCCCACACCCTCCGACGCGGACACCACCACCGCCACACCCCCCGCACCCGGCACCACGACCCCCCGCACCCGGCCCTCCCAGTCGCCCCCCGCCCGTCGCGCCGCCCGCAAGCCCGCCGCAGCAGCCTCCACCGCGGACGAGTCCCCGTTCCCGAACGGGCCGTTGGCCGTTCTCGACGGGGACGGCACCGCCTACTGCCTGGGCGGACTCCTGCTCGACTGCCCGGCGGGCACCCTCGTGGAGCTGGTCGAGTGGGCGCTCGACGAAGCCGGTGTGGGGCAGGAACGGCTGCACCGGAACGGCAAGGACTCCGACCCGCTGATCGTGCTGACCGCCTCGGCCGCCGCACGGTTCGGGCTGCCCGAGCGGTTGGAGGACCGGCGCGCCCTGCGCCTGCCCGACGACCATCCCGTCGTACGGCAGCTGACGAAGGCCAAGTGGAAGCTGACCCAGCGCGGGTTCGGGCCCTGGCCGCGGATCTACCGGCCCGCGACCTCGGGCCGCCGCCGGTGCGTGCAGCTGGCCGTGCTGCCCTGGGACGCCCTCGACAGCCGCGCCTGGGGCGACGCCGCCCGGCTGCACCCCGCCGACCTCGCCCGTGTCCTCGGCGTGTACGCGACCCGGGTCCTGACCCCGCGCGGCTCCACCGCCGTCACCGGCCTGGAACTGATGAGCGCGCTGCGCCCGCCCACCCGGCCGGTGCGGGACGAGGCCACCGGCGCGTGGGTCTCCGGTCCCAACCCGGGCGCGCTCACCCGCCCCGTCGACCCCGCGCCCCCCGAGGCCCCCCTCGAACACCCCGTCGCGCAGGGCTGGGACCGCGGTTTCCTGGACGAGGAGGCCTACCAGTGGGTGCGGGACCCGGAGCTGCTGTCGGACGAGGAGTGCCTGCTGCCGTGGGCGGTCGGCATCGACGTCAACACCGCGTTCCTGGCCGCCGCCTCCCGCCTCACCGTCGGCCTGTCCGAGCCGGAGCACGTCACCGCGCCCGCCTTCGACAAGAAGGTCCCCGGGACCTGGCTCGCCGACCTGTCCGGCATCGAGTTGGACCCGCGCCTGCCGTCGCCGTTCACCCCGAGCGGGGAGCGTCCCGAGGGTCCCGCCTGGTACACCACCCCGACGCTCGCCTACGCCGAGGAGCTGGGCCACCGCGTCCGCCCCGTCGAGGCCTGGCTGCGCCGGGAGACGGGACCGTACCTGGACCCCTGGCACGACCGGCTGCGCGACGCCTACCTCACCACCACCGCCGAGATGGGCATTCCCGTCGGGAACGACGCCGACCCGGCCGCCTACCTGGACGCCCTCGCCCTGCACCGCGCGTACGCCGCCGCGGACGAGTCCGCCCTCGACGCGCTGCGCGCCGCGCTGCGGGAGCTGGAGGCCACGACCCTTGATCCGGCGCGCCTCGCCGAGGCCACGGACGAGCGGCTCGCCGCCGCGGTCCGCCGCCACCGGCAGGGCGCCATGGTGCTCTCGGCGGTCAAGTCGACGGTCAAGGGCGGCATCGGCAAGCTCCGCGAACGCCCCCAGGGCCGCCACTACCGCGACGGCGAGCCCTGGCCCGCCCTGCAGCGGCCGACGTGGAACCCGTACATCCGTGCCGCCGTCATCGCGAAGGCGCGCGTCAACATGCACCGCAAGATGGCCAAGCTGGCCGCCCTGACCGGCCGTCACCCGCTGGCGGTGCTGTCCGACTGCGTGGTGTACACCGCGCCCGGGCGCTCCCCGCTGGACTTCCTGCCGGTACGGGAGGACGGCACCCCCGTCCCCGGCACCTTCCGGATCGGCGCGAGCCCCGGCCTGTGCAAGGTCGAAGGGGTGCGGGAGACGGCCTGGGCCGTCGACCTGATGGAACAGGGCTACAACCCCGCCCGCCACATCAAGGGCGGCGACGCCGTCCTGGACGAGGGGGAGTGACCCCGGCCCCTCCGCCGACGGCCCTGTGCGGTGCGTGATCGTCCCGGTGGCCTTATTGGACACTGCGTCAAATTACCGAACCGTAACCTGACAGGTGCTACCCACGGTAACTCCCGGGCGCTTACGGTCCCCTCACCCCACTCGGTCACCCGGCGCACGGACGACCGGCAGGACGGCCGTGTCCCCGTGCGCCGCTTCCCGCACGCCGCTTCACAGGAGGTCTCCCCATGCCCGCCTGCAGACGGCTCCTGGCCGCGGCGATCACCGCCGCCGCCTGCCTGGGCGCACAGGCCCTGGCCGCCCCTGCCGCCACCGCCGCGGAACCCGTCGTGTCCCGCGGTGTCACCATCCCCGCCTTCTACACCCCGCCCGCCACCCTGCCCGCCGCCAACGGCGCCCTGGTGCGCAGCGAACCGCTGCGTCTGGCGCTCAGCCTGCCCGGCCTCGACGGCCCGCTGCCCGGCCGCGCCACGCGGCTGATGTACCGGTCCACCGACGCGGACGGCCACCCGGTCGCGGTCACCGGCGCCTACATCGAACCCGCGGCCGCCTGGAAGGGCGGCGGATCCCGCCCCCTCGTCGCGGTCGCCCCCGGCACCATGGGCCAGGGCGACCAGTGCGCCGCCTCCCTCGGCCTGGAGCACCCGCTCCTGCTCAACGGCCAGACCGTCTCCGTCGGCTACGAGGACCTCTCGGTCTACCGCCTGCTCGCCTCCGGCATCGCCGTCGTCGTCACCGACTACGGCGGCCTCGGCACCACCGACCGGCTGCACACCTACGTCAACCGCGTCGACGAGGCGCACGCGGTGCTGGACGCCGTGCGCGCCGCCCGCGCGCTGCCGGGCACCTCGCTGACCGCCGACTCCCGGACCGGGCTCTTCGGCTACAGCCAGGGCGGCGGCGCCACCGCCGCGGCGGCCGAACTGCAGCCCGCCTACGCCCCCGACGTCCGCCTCTCCGGCAGCTACGTCGGCGCGCCCCCGGCCGACCTCACCGAGGTCACCAAGGCGATCGACGGCAGCGAGCTGGCCGGGGCGCTCGGCTGGTCGCTCAACGGCTTCCTGCAGTCCGACCCCTCCCTGCGGCCCATCGCCGAGGCGCACCTCAACGACGCGGGCAAGGACGCGATGGAGGACCTGTCCACCATGTGCATCGGCGACGCCCTCTTCCACTACGGCTACCAGCGCAGCACCCGCTGGACCACCGACGGAAGCTCCCTCAGCGAGATCATCGCCGGCACGCCCGCGCTCCGGGCCTTCCTGGACACCCAGCGCATCGGCAGGACGGCGCCGTCCGGCCCGGTCCGGGTGGCGACCGGCGTCAGCGACAACCTGGTCCCGCACGGGCAGGCCCGCCGCCTCGCCGTGGACTGGTGCCGCAAGGGCGCGGACGTCACGTACAAGGCCGTCATCCTGCCGAACGTCGGCAGCGCCCTGATCAACCACGCCGCCCCGCTCCTCACCGATCAGGGCGACGCGGTGAACTGGCTCACCGACCGGCTGTCCGGCCGGCCGGCCGTCTCCAACTGCTGGAGCATGCCCCTCCAGCCCTGACCGGGCCTCCTCCACCAGGGAACCCTCTCGCCGCCGGTTTCACCCGCCGCCCACGGGTGACGCGGGACAAGGTGTGGCGCCGGACCGCCCGGCGGTGCCGGTGCCACGGTCCGACCGGTGGCGAGGAGAGGAGCCCGCGTGGGAGCCGAGACACCGGCGCGCGCCGGCCGGCAGCGGTGGAAGGCCCTGTGGGTCACGCTGGTGACCGGGTTCATGAGCCTGCTCGACGTGACGATCGTCGCGGTGGCCCTGCCCTCCCTCCAGCGCGGCCTGCACGCCTCCGCCGCCTCGGTGCAGTGGGTCGTCTCCGGCTACGCACTGGCGTTCGCGCTGGCCCTGGTGCCGGCCGGGCGCCTCGGCGACGCGGTGGGCAGGCGCCGTATCTTCCTGTGCGCGCTGGCCGCCTTCGTGGTGTGCAGCGCCGCGGCGGGCGCCGCGCCCACGGTCGCGCTGCTCGTCGTGGCGCGCGTCGCCCAGGGAGTGGCCGCCGGCTGTCTCGCCCCGCAGAACTCCGCGCTGATCCAGCAGATGTTCCGCGGCGCGGAACGCGGACGCGCCTTCGGCCTCTTCGGCGCCACCGTCGGCGTGTCCAGCGCCGTCGGCCCCGTCGTCGGCGGCCTCATCCTGACGCTCGCCTCCGGGCCGGAGGGCTGGCGCTGGATCTTCTACGTCAACGTGCCGGTCGGCGCGACCGCGCTGCTGCTCGGCGCCCGCCTGCTGCCCCGCGTGGCGCCCGGCCGCGGGCAGCGGCTCGACCTGCCCGGGGTCGCCCTGCTCGGCGCGGGCGTCCTGGCGCTGATGCTGCCGCTGGTGTTCGCGGAGGCCGGCGGGACGGCCCGGCTGTGGTGGCTGTTCCCGGCCGGCGCCGCGCTGCTGGCCGTCTTCGCGCGCTGGGAGCACCGGGTCACCGCGCGCGGCGGCCAGCCGCTGCTCGACCCGCGCCTGGCCACCGGCACCCGCGGCTACCTAGCGGGCGCCACGCTCGCCGCCCTGTACTTCGTCGGGTTCAGCGGGGTCTGGCTCGTCTTCGCGCTGTTCTTCCAGAACGGCCTCGGCTACTCGCCGCTGCGGTCCGGGCTCGCGGTCACCCCGTTCGCGCTCGGCTCGGCGGCCGCCGCCGTCGTCGCCGGGCGGCTGGTGGAGCGGCTGGGCCGGCTGCTCACCGTGTGGGGGCTGGTCACCGTGATGGCCGGGCTCGGCACGGCCGCCCTGCTGCTGCGCCTCGCTCCGGCCGGCGCCCTGCCCTGGCTCACCGCCCCCGCCCTGCTCGTGGGCGGCCTGGGCAGCGGCTGCGTCATCTCCCCCAACGTCACCATGACCCTGCGGGACGTCCCGGTGCGGATGGCGGGCGCGGCCGGAGGCGCGCTGCAGACGGGCCAGCGGCTCGGCGGCGCGGTCGGTACGGCGCTCCTGCCCGGCCTGTTCTACCTGGTGCTGAACGCCACCGGCGACGACTACCGGACCGCCGTCGCCCTCGCCGTCGGCGCGGGGACCGCCGCCATGCTCGCCGCGTTCACCGTGGCGGTCACGGACTGGCGGCACGACCGGCGCGCCCGGGCCCGGACCCGCGCCGAGGAACGGACGGACCGCCACACGCACGTCGGCCGCTGCTGAGCGGCCCACGGATCAGGAGGCCGGCTGCCGCGCGGCGACCGGCCCGCGCAGCCACGCCCGCGGCGGGAGACCGCCCCGCAGACACCACAGCGCGATGACCGGGTCGCAGATCGCGCAGCCGAACGAGGAGTCGTGCAGGAACGGGATGATCGGCTGTCCCTTGAGGTGGTGCACGATGTCCCAGACGGTGTGCAGCAGCCACGCAACGCCGATCAAGGTCCACGACTCCAGGCCCCGGTAGGCGGCATAGGTGGCGACGGCCGTGAACGCGAACTCCCAGCCGCCCAGCGCTCCGCCGCTGAGATAGGCGGCGCCCGCCCCGCCCACCATGAGGGCGTTGAAGCGGCGCCGGTGCGGCTCACGGATGAGGGACATCAGCAGGGCGTAGACGATTCCGATGACGACGGGCATGACGTACGGCATACGGGTGCTCTCTCGTGCTCTCTCGCGGGGCGGACGGGATGTCCCGACGCTATGCGGGAACTCCGGCCCGCCCCAGGGGCGTTCGTGACGGCTTCCGACGGGATGTCGCCACGGCCGTCCCTCACGCCCGGCCCTCCCTCACGCCGTCGTGTGCGTCACCTCCACCGGCTCGAACGACACCCGGGTGCGCGCCCCGTCCGCCCAGACGACCTCCGCCGACGTCTCGTCCACCCTGGTCCCGGTGACCGCGCCGGACAGCGGTGCGGCATCGCTCTCGCCGGTCAGCGTGGCCAGGCACACGTGCAGCGACGTACCGCCCGCCGCCCCGCCGAGCCGGGGCACCTGGGCCCAGCGCGTGAAGGCCGTCCCCTGCGGGGCACGCACCACGTCCACGGGTGCGTCCCAGCCGTGCAGCGGGTGCAGCGCCGAGACCAGCGGCTCCTCGGGGCCGGTGGCCCAACCGGTGTGCGTGAGCCGGGCGCCCGGCGGCGCCCCGACCACCCGGTGCACGCGCAGCTCGTACCGCCCGTACGCGACCGTGACGCTCTCCACCCGCAGCCCCGGCACCATGGGCGGCCCGGCCGTGAACACCGGCTGGTGCCAGGACGCCGCCCAGCCCCAGCCGTCGCCGTGCCCGGCGCCGAGCGGACGGAGGCGGCGCCGGACGCTGCCCCGGCCGGCGACCCGCACCGACAGATGGTTGTCCGCGGCGTTGCCGGGCGCGGTCGGCCCGGTCCGCGTGGAGTAGGCCTGCCGGCCGTAGTGCGGGTCGTCCTCCGCGGCCGCCTCGCCTTCGTGCGGGCGCACATGGTCGCTGCCGTGGTTGTGCAGCCGTACGATCCCGTCCGCGCGCGTCGCCTGCACCAGCAGCCCCGGCGCGGGCAGCGCCAGCACCCGGTCGGCCTCCTCCACCGGCGCCGCCTCCTCACGCACGGTCCACAGCGGGTGCTCGGCCGGCGCCAGCAGCGCGACGAACGCCTTCGACGCCCAGTACGGCGAGGCCGGACCCGAGTAGGACTGCAGCGTCGGCTCGTGCGGGCCGTACCAGCCCAGGCTCAGCAGCCCGTCCCCGGTGAGCGCGCCCCGCTCCAGGAAGTGGCGCAGGCTGCCGCTGGCCAGCCGCCGCGAGGCGCCCGGCGTCAGCGGGGTGTGGCCGGTCAGCGCGCCCAGCGAGACGGCCGCGGAGGCGGCGAAGCGGTACGCCAGCGACCGCCCGAAGTGCAGTGGCGCCCCGTCGGCGCCGAACATCAGGCCGTAGCCCTCCAGGTGGGAGCGCAGCCGGGCGCCGCAGCGCCCGGACAGCTCGCCGTCCCCGGACAGGTGGGCGTCCAGCACCGGGTACAGGTGCAGGGCCCAGCCGTTGTAGTGGTCGAAGGCGCGGCCGTCGCCGTCGGCGTACCAGCCGTCGCCCCGGTACCAGGTCTCCATCAGCTCCAGCGCCCGCTCCCGGGCCGCCGCCGTCTCCGCGTCGCCGCGGCCCACCGACTCCAGGAACCCGGCGACTGTGAACGGGAAGAGGTACCAGTTGTTCGGCGCGGGCGTGTGGCGCAGCGCCCCGCGCAGCCACTCCTCCACCCGGTCCTGCACGTCCTCGTCGAGGTGCTTCCACAGCCACGGCGCGGTCAGCCTGAGACCCAGCGCGACCGACGCGGACTCCACCATCGGCTGGCCCTGCACGTCGTGGTCGAGGATCACCGGCCAGGACTCGGTGTCGTCCCGGCCCGGCGTGCGGGTGCCCGCGGCGAGGCCGCGCGCGTACCGCTCCAGCCAGCCGTGCGGATCCGCGCCCCCGGCGCCCGCGACGCGGAACGCGGCGGCGAGAAACGTGCGCGCGTAGCCCTCCAGTCCGTCGGAGCGCACCCCCGAGCGCGAGGGCCGGCCGGGCAGGTCGAGCAGCGCGCCGCCCGGCGTGGCCCACCGCCACGCCGCCGCGAGCAGCCCGTCCGCGACGGCCTCCCAGTGGGCGCGGGTGTAACCGGTGAACGGACTCGGCTCGCGGTCCTCCGGGGGCAGTTCGAACGGGATGCTCATGCCAGGAACGCCAGCCTTTCGCGTCGTACGGGATGGAGGAAGCCGGCGCCGGAGGCCCAGCGGGCCGCCTCGGCGACCGCCAGCTCGGCCAGGCGCCGCCACTCGTTGCCCTGGGACCCGGCCAGGTGCGGGGTGATCAGCACGTTCTCGCACTCCCACAACGGGTGGTCCGGCGGCAGCACTTCGGGCTCGGTGACATCGAGGACCGCGCGGATCCGGCCGGCCAGCGCGGCCTCGGTGAGCGCCTCCTGGTCGACGACCGCCCCGCGCGCGGTGTTGATCAGTACGGCGCCGGGACGCATCGCCCCGATCAGCTCCCGGCTCACCAGACCCCGGGTGGTGGGCAGCAGCGGGGTGTGCACGCTGACGGTGTCGCAGCGGGCGAACAGCTCCGCCGGCTCCACCCGCTCCACCCCCAGCTCGTCGGCGTCCGTCACGTACGGGTCGTACAGCAGGACGTCCAGGTCGTGCGGGCGCAGCAGCTCGATGACGCGGCGGCCGATCAGCGACGCCGACAGGATGCCCACCGTGCGGCGGTAGTTGCCGACCGTGCGCGGGGTGCGCAGCCAGTCCGCGCGGGCGCGGGCCGACCGGTAGGCCCGCGCCCGCTCCAGCACCTCCTTGCCGCTCAGCAGGATCATCGCGAGCGTGTACTCGGCGACCGGCAGGGCGTTGGCCGCGGCGGCCGACGACACCTCGATGCCGCGCTCCCAGCAGGCGTCGGTGACATGGGCGCGCACACTGCCCGCGGTGTGCACCACGGCCCGCAGCCGGGGCGCCGCCGCGAGGACCGCCTCGTCCAGCGGCGGGCAGCCCCAGCCGGTCACCAGCAGGTCCACGTCGGCGAGCACGGCACGGGCCCGAGGGGTCGTCAGATCGTCGAGGACGGGCGGCGGGACGAGGTCGCAGATCGCGCCGAGCGCCGCCAGCGACTCGGCGTCGAGGACGGCGGCCGCGGCGTCGGCGGACATGGCCAGGGCGGCGCGGGGGCGCGCGCCGGGCGTTGCTTCGGTCATCGGAACGGGGTGACTCCCATCGGGGTGAGACGCGGCTCCCATCGGGCGGTCCTACTTCACGGCGCCGGCGGTCAGACCGCTGCGCCAGAACCGCTGGAGCAGGGCGAAGGCGAGGACGAGCGGCAGCACGGCGAGCAGCGAACCCATGATCACCACCGGGTAGTACTCGGGGGACACGGACGCCGAGCTGTTCCAGGTGTACAGGCCGAGACCGACCGGATACAGGTCCTGGTCGGACAGCATCACCATGGGCAGGAAGAAGTTGTTCCAGATGGCCGTGAGCTGGAAGAGGAAGACGGTGACAAGGCCGGGGCCGAGCATCCGCAGCGACACGCGCGCGTACATCGCCAGTTCGCCCGCGCCGTCGATGCGGGCCGCCTCCAGGACCTCGTCGGGTACGTAGCCCTGGCTGAAGATCCGGCCGAGGTAGACACCGAACGGGTTGAACAGCACCGGGACGAACACCGCCCAGAAGGTGTTGACCAGCCCGGCCTGTGAGGCCATCAGGTACAGCGGCAGCGCGAGCACGGTCTGCGGCACCATCACCGCCGCCAGCACCAGCCCGAACAGCTTCTCCTTGTGCCGGAAGCGGTACTTGTCGAAGGCGTACCCGCAGGCCACGCTCACCAGCGAGCCGACGGCCGCGCCGAGCACCGCGTACAGCAGGCTGTTGGCGTACCAGCGGCCGTACTGGCCGTCGTCCATGGTGAACAGGTCCCGCAGGTTGGTGAGGAAGGAGAAGTCGCCGAAGGACAGCAGGTCGCTGCCGAACAGGGCGTCCCGGTCCTTCGCCGCCGCCAGCACCAACCACAGCACCGGCAGCAGCGTGTACAGGACGAAGACGCCGACGACCGTGTTGACGGTGGCGCGGCCCAGCAGCCTCGGGCGCGGCGAGGTGCTGTCGGCGGAGCTCATCGGGCCTCCCGGGCGGCGGAGTCGGTGCGGCTGGTGAGGCGGGTGACGCCGTAGGACAGGGCGATCGTGCAGACCAGCAGCACCACCGAGGCGGCCGCCGCGAGGCTGTAGTTGTTGCGGGTGAACGCCGCGTCGTAGATGTACATGCTCGGTGAGAACCGTGAGTTGATCATCGGGGAGGACTGGCTGAGCAGCATCGGCTCGGTGAACAGCTGCAGCGACCAGATCAGCGTGAACATCGCCACCATCACGATCGACGCGCGCACCAGCGGCGTCTTCACCTGGAGCGCGGTGCGCACGGGGCCCGCCCCGTCGACGACGGCGGCCTCGATCACCTCGCGGGGCACGGCCTGCAGCGCGGCGTAGAAGACCACCGTGTTGTAGCCGAGGTTGCTCCACAGGGCGATGTTCACCAGGGAGGGCAGCACGGTGTGCAGACCGAGGAAGTCGATCGTGATGTCGGCGCGGGCGAACAGGTCGACGACCGGGCTGATCCCGGGCGTGTACAGGTACAGCCAGATCAGCGCGGCGATGATGCCGGGCACGGCGTGCGGCAGGAACAGCCCGAGCTGCGCCCAGGCCCGCAGCCGTACCACGCCGGAGTCCAGCAGCAGCGCCAGCGCGAGCGCGCCGGCGACCATCAGCGGGATGTAGACCAGGCAGTACAGGGCGACGGTGCCGAGTCCGCCGAGGAAGGTCGGGTCGGTGAGGACGGCGGCGTAGGAGCGCAGTCCGACGAAGACGGTCTGTTCGGGGCCGAAGCCCAGGCCGGGCTGGTCGTCGCTGTAGAAGCTGAGGTAGACGGCCGTGCCGACGGGCACCAGGAAGACGGTGGCCAGCAGGGCGAAGAACGGCGTCATCAGCACACCGCAGGCGGTGAGCCGGCGGCGCCGGGCCGTGCGGCGGGCCCGCGGCGCCGAGGCCGCGGGCGGTGGCGCCGGGGCGGTCACCGGCCGCTGGGTGGTCGCGGTCATGGGGGAGTGTCACCTGCCTTTCGGGGCGGCTCAGGTGCTGGGCCGGTGGCTCAGGTGCTGTGCTGGGTGGTCGTCAGGCCCAGGGCCCTCAGGTCGGGCATGGTGCCGTCCTGCGCGGCGCGGACCGCGTCGACGAGGGAGCCCTGGCCGGCGCCGACGCGGGCGAAGGCGTCCTGCATGACCTTCTGCGTGGCGCTCATCCGCGGCCCCCACACCCAGCCGTCGCGGATCTTCGCCGCCTCCTGCCGGAACAGGGTGTAGATGTCCTGCCCGCCGTAGTACGACCGGTCGAACGCCTCCCTGCCCACGGCGACCAGCGCGGAGGCGGCCGGGTACTGGCTGCTGGTGCCGCTGGACAGGCGGGCGCGCAGCGCGTCGGGGTGCGAGACCTGCCACTCGATGAACTCCATGGCGGCCTCGGGATGCCGGCAGTCCTTGGTGACGGCGAAGGTGGAACCGCCGTGCGTGCCCACGTACGGCCGTTTCTCGTCCCACTGCGGCAGCGGCGCGATCCGCCACCGGCCCTTCTGCGCGGGCCGGGCTTTCATCTGCGCGCCGGCGTCCCACGCGCCGCTGAGCCGGGTGAGCACCAGCCCGTCGCCGATCTGCGCGTCGGCCTGCCGGCTCTCGACGCCGTTGGCGAAGACGTCGCCGCGGTCGATGAGGCGCTGCCAGTACGCCGCCACACGCCGGGTGGGCGCGTCGGCGAGGGAGACGTTCCAGGCGCCGCGCGAGGTGTCGAACCAGTGCGCGCCGGCCTGCCAGGCCCAGGCGGCGAAGTGCGGCATCCCGTCGGTCGGGAACAGCGCCAGCCGCCGCTCCGGCGCCCGGCGCCGTACGGCCGCCGCCAGCTCCGCGAACTCCTCCCAGGTACGCGGCACCCGGAAGCCGTACCGTTCGAACAGGTCGGCGCGGTAGTGCAGGACCATCGGCTCGACGTCCAGCGGCACGCTGAACGTCCGGCCCTGGAAGGTGGTCAGGCCGAGCGCCTGCGGCAGCAGCCTGGCCCGCAGCGCGTCGCTGAGCAGGCCGGTGATGTCGCGGGCGACGCCGTCGATGGCGAAGCCCGGCACCTGCGGGTACTCGATCGTGGCGACGTCGGGCGCGTTGCCGGCCCGGGCGGCGTTGCTGAGCTTGGCGTAGCCGCCCTGCCCGCCGGCGGGGATCTGCTGGAAGTCGACCTGGACGCGGTCGTGGGTGCGGTTGAAGGCGTCGACCACCTCCCGGCTGCCGCGCAGCGCGGACCAGAAGGTGATGCGCGTGGTCTTGCTGGTGCTGCGCGACCGGCCGCCTCCGCCGCCGCTGCAGGCGCTCACGGCTCCTGTCAGCGGCGCGGCGGTCATCGCGGCGAGCACCGATCGACGGCTGCGTCGACCGGGCATGGCGCCTCCCGCGGCTCCTGCGTGTCGTCGGACACGGCTGTTGGGGACACGGGAATCCTCATCGCCACAGAGCGAACGGTCAATAGATCGCTCAGAAGAAAATGAAACGATCAAACGCTCATCGAGAGCCTTGGGGGTCCTCGGACGGACTCTGTGTCGACCCGCGGACGGTCAGCGTCGGCAGGAGTTCCACCCGGCGCACCGACGGGCCCGCGGCCCGCTCCGGGTCCAGCCGCTCCAGCAGCAGCCGGGCGGCGACCCGGCCGACCTCCGCCTTGGGCGGCGCCACCGCCGTCAGCGGCGTGATGCCGAGACCCGCGACCACGTCGTCGTAGGCCACCACCGAGCAGTCCTGCGGCACCCGCACCCCGCTGTCCGCCAGCCGCTGCACCAGCATCAGCGCGTCCACGTCCCCGTGCAGCACCGCCGCCGTCGCCCCGGTCCGGCGCAGCAGCTCCGGCAGCTCCGCCGTCTCCTCGTCGGTGTACGGCCCGTCGTGCCCGGCCTCCGCCGCGCTCAGCGCCCACGCCCACGCCTCCACCAGCGGGTGGGCGGCGGCGATCCCGGCGAAGGCGGCCCGCAGCGTACGGGCGGTGGGACTGTCGTCGCGGGTGGCGAACACGATCCGCCGGTGCCCCAGCCCGACCAGATGCTCGACCGCCAGATGGGCGCCGTACCAGTGGTCGGAGCAGACCGAGTCCATCGCGTGCAGCGGGCTGCCCGGCCGCGGACGCCGCTCCATCAGCGCCGCCGGCACGTCCAGCGCCGCCAGCCACTCCTGGTCGGCCTCCTCCCCGGCCCGGCTGCGCCAGCGCGGCGCCAGCAGCAGCCCCCGCGCCCCGTCCGCCAGCGCCCGCTCCACCAACGGCCGCTCGGCGCCCGCCACCTGCGGCGCGATGTGCAGCGCGATGCGCAGCCCGGCCGCCTCCAGCACCGAACGCGCCCCGTGCAGCGTCTCCGACAGGTACGAGTGCCGCTCCGGCACCACGACGGCCACCGGGTCGCCCTCCGCCGCACGCCGCGTCGGCAGCTCCTCGGCCGCCAGCGTGGAGCGCACCACGCCGTGCCCGCGGCGCAGCCTGCCCTCCCGGGTCAGCTCCTCCACGTCGCGGCGCACCGTCACCACCGACACCTGCAGTTCGGCGGCGAGATCGCTGACCCGCGCGCTGCCGCGGGCCTGCACCGCGGCCAGAATCCGCTGCCGCCTGACATCGACCGGCTCCCGCACGAGGCCTCCCGACCCGGAGTGTTCGTTTGAGCGATATGGCGCATCCTATCGATCGTCCGAGACCCCCAGGGTGCGCCGCCGGTCAGACGTCGCCCGGCTGCCGAGGTGACGGGCTCACCCCAGGGACGGCGCGGGCACCGCCGTCCGCCGGGTCCGCTCCCGCGTCACCTCATCGTCCGAGACTCCCAGGTACGCCGCCGGTCGGACGTCGCCCGCCTGCCGGGGTGACGGGCTCACCCCAGGGACGGCGCGGGCACCGCCGTCCGCCGGGTCCGCTCCCGCGTCACCTCCGCCGCCGCGTCACGGGCGGCCCGGGCGAAGTCACGTACCGCCGGCGTGACGTCCGCGGCCCGCCACAGCAGGGCGTACGCGGTCGGTGCCACGTCCGTGAGGGGGACGTAGGCGACCCCGGGGCGGGCGTGGTAGGTCGCCGTGTGCGCGGGGACCGGCAGCGCGCCCCGGCCGCCGGCGACCAGCATCAGCGCCTCCTGCATGTTGGTCACGGCGGGACCGCGGGCGATCGGACGGCCGCTCGGCGTGCGGGCCGGGGCGTGGTGCTCCCGCCAGTAGCCGGGCACGTCCCCGTCGATCGTCAGCAGCGGCACGTCCGCCAGATCCTCCAGCGAGACGGCGCTCCGGGCGGCGAGCGGATGTCCGGCGGCCACCGCGAGCACCCGCTCCTCGGTGCACAGCACCGGGCTCAGGCCCAGGTCGCCCTCCCGCACCGGGAGTTCGTTGACCTGGACGTCGAACTCGCCCTTGCGCAGCAGCCCGTACGGATCGGCCAGCGGCACCTCGCAGATCTCCACGGCGAGCCCGGGGCGCGTCACGCGCAGCGCCTCCGCCGCCTTCAGGACGATCTCGCCGGTCAGCGGGTGCCCGAAGCCGACGAACAGCCGTGTGTCGATGCCGCGGGCGGTCGCGGCGGCCCGCTCCAGCGCGGCCTCGATCGCCCGGTGGTGCGGTTCGAGGTCGGCACGCAGCTGCCGGCCGATCGCGGTGAGCGCGACCCGGCGGCTGGTCCGTGTGAACAGCGGCGCCCCGACGCGGCGTTCGAGCCGCTGCACGAGCTGGCTCACCCGGGCCCGGGACAGCCGCATCCGCTCGGCCGTACGGCCGAAGTGCAGCTCCTGCGCGAGCAGCAGGAAACACTCCAGTTCATCGCGCTCCATCGGCGTTCTCCCAGGTCCCGCGGATCGGTAAGCCTGGCTGAACGAACGTTGCGATCTTCGCCGTTGTTCCCCGTCGCGCCCCGGCCGAGGGTGAGGAGACCTTCCGATCCCCCTTCTCCCGAGGAACAGACGTGAGCGGAACAGACCTGAGTACACCGCCATCACAGGGCGCCTTCAGCGCACGCGAGTGGGGCGTCCTGCTCGTCCTGTGCGGGGCGATCTTCCTGGAGGGCATCGACGTGGCGATGCTCAACGTCGCCCTGCCGTCCATCCGCGCCGACCTGGGCCTGTCCACCGGCTCCCTGCACTGGGTCATGAGCGCCTACGTCCTCGGATACGGCGGCTTCATGCTGGTCGGCGGGCGCGCCGCCGACCTCTTCGGGCGGCGCCGGATGTTCGTCCTCTGGCTCCTGGTCTTCCTGCTCTTCTCCGGGCTGGGCGGCCTCGCCACCGAGGAACGGACGCTCATCGCCGCCCGGTTCGTCAGCGGCGTCGCCGCCGCCTTCATGACCCCGGCCGGCCTGTCGATCATCACGACCGGCTTCGCGGAGGGGCCCCGGCGCACCAAGGCCCTGCTGTTCTACTCCGGCACCGCCGCCGGGGGCTTCTCCATCGGCCTGGTCGCCGGCGGGCTGCTCACCACGATCGGCTGGCGCTGGGTGTTCTTCGCGCCGGTGCTGCTCTCCGCCGTCGTCCTGGTCGCGGCGCTCGCCCTCGTGCCCCGGCAGGCGCCGCCCGACCGCACCGGGCAGCGCCTGGACCTGGCAGGTGCCCTCACCGTCACCGCCGCGGTCGTCCTGCTCGTCCTCGGCGTCGAACGCGCCGCGCACACCGGTCTCGCCGGGACCGCCGGCACACTCGCCGCCGGCCTCGCCCTGCTCGCCGTGTTCGTCGCCGTCGAACGCCGTACGGCGGCCCCGCTGGTCCGTCTCGGCCTCCTGCGCAGCGCCCCGCTCGTGCGGGCCAACCTCGTCGGGCTGCTCTTCGCGGGCGGCTTCTTCGGCTTCCAGTTCGTGCTCGTGCTCTACCTGCAGGAGCTGCGCGGCTGGTCGACCCTGCGGACCAGCCTCGCCATGGTCGTCGCCGGCATCGACGCGATCCTCTCCCCGGTCCTGACGCCCAGGCTCGTGCGCCGCTTCGGCAACGCCCGCGTCATCCTCGCCGGGCTGCTGCTGGCCGCCCTGGCCTACGCGCTGTTCCTGCCCCTGGGGGCGGACTGGACGTACCTCGTGATGCTCCCCGGCCTGATCCTCGTCGGCCTCGCGTTCGCCCTCGCCTACGGCCCGCTCACCATCGTCGCCACCGAGGGCGTCCGGGAGGAGGAGCAGGGCCTGGCCGGCGGACTGCTCTACACGTCCTTCCAGTTCGGCGCGGCCCTCGGCCTCTCCGCGGTCACCGCCGTCAACGTCGCCGCCACGGCGTCCCCGGCCCCCGCCGACCTGCTCGACGGCTACCGGGCGGCCCTGGCGGTGCCGTTCTCCGCGGCCCTGCTCGCCGCGGTGCTCGCGGCGTTCGGCCTGCGCCGCCGCAAGGATGCCTCTCGTTCGAAGCTACGAACTTCCGCGCCGCCTCGTGACGCCTCCCTCAAGGCCTGATAGGAAACTTTACTAACAGTGCAGGTACGGACCAACTCCCCACCCCCCACACTCCCTTGGAGTCCCCGTGATGCATGCCAGCCGCAGGACGGCTCTCACCCTGCTGGCGGCCGTCGCCGCCGCCCCGGTGCTCGCGGCCCCCCGGGCCGCCGCACTCCCCACCGCCCCCGCCGGCGCCGCGCCGGCCACCGCCTCAGGACTCGACGACCCGGCGAAGAAGGAGATCGCCATGCAGCTCGTGTCGAGCGCGGAGAACTCCTCGCTCGACTGGAAGGCGCAGTACCCCTACATCGAGGACATCCGCGACGGACGCGGCTACACCGCCGGCATCATCGGCTTCTGCTCCGGTACCGGCGACATGCTCGACCTCGTCGAGCTGTACACCGCGCGCGTGCCGGGCAACGTCCTGGCCCGCTACCTCCCGGCGCTGCGCCGGGTCGACGGCACCGACTCCCACGAGGGCCTGGACCCCGGCTTCCCGGGCGACTGGCGCCGGGCCGCCCGCGACCGCGAGTTCCAGCGCGCCCAGAACGACGAACGCGACCGCGTCTACTTCGACCCCGCCGTCCGGCAGGGCAAGGCGGACGGGCTCGGCGTGCTCGGCCAGTTCGCGTACTACGACGCCGTCGTCATGCACGGCGACGGCACCGACCGGACGAGCTTCCGCAGCATCCGCAAGCGGGCCCTGCGCCGGGCCCAGCCGCCGGCGCAGGGCGGCGACGAGGTCACCTACCTGGACGCCTTCCTCGACGCGCGGGTGTGGGCGATGAAGCAGGAGGAGGCCCACAGCGACACCAGCCGCGTCGACACGGCCCAGCGGGTCTTCCTGCGCGAGGGCAACCTGAACCTCGACACGCCGCTGGACTGGAAGGTGTACGGCGACAGTTACCACATCGGCTGACGGTCACCGCGCCGGCCTCGACCGGCGGACATCGCATCGACCGGTCCCGGGCCCTGCCCGGGACCCACGGCCGGTGAGCGCGGCCCGCCGGAGGCGACCGGCGGGCCGCGCCGCGTCCGTCAGCCCTCGTCCGCCGGCTCCCACACCTCCACCCGGGTGCCGTCCCCGGCCACCGTCCACCACGCGCCGCCGCCCGCCGGGCGGACCGGCCCCGCCACCGGGCGCGGGTAGGCGACCGCACCGCGCAGGGTCATGCCGGCGGTGTCCACCAGCCAGTGACGGGCGGGGTGCCGTCCGCCGTCGCTCGCGGTGGTGCCGGCGACGGCCAGGCGCTCGCCGACGAACGCCGCCTCGAAGTCCCAGTACACCCGGCCCCCGCCGGGCAGGGCCGGTACGGCGCCGTGCGCGTCGAGGTCCCGCAGGACCGCGCCGTCCTCGGCCGCGCGCAGATACAGCGCGTCCTGCTGCACGTCGGTGGCGAGCAGGTGCCGGCCGGACGGGCTCGCGTCGAGCAGCACCGTCTCGGCGCCGACCGTGCACACGGACAGCGTGCGGCCGTCCCAGCGGCCCCACAGTGCCGGCGAGCCCTCCTCGCCCTCGCCGATGCTCAGCCCCATCTGCGCCGGGTCGGGGTGCGGGGTGTGGAACGAGCCGGCGGCCACCGTGCCGGTGCCCGTGAGGCCCAGCACCCGGCCGTCGGCCGCGTCGAGCACGAGCCAGAACTCGTCGTCCTCGTCGTCCACGTCCGCAAGGGCGTCCGCGTGGTCCGGGAGCGGGCCGAGGACGTGCGCCCAGACCAGCTTGCCGTCGGGGGAGAAGGCGGCCGAACCGCCGTCGGGCCGGCCGCCGTGCTCCACCGGGTCGTCCGCGTACTCGGCGAACTCCCGGTGCAGCTCGGGGCATTCACCGGACCAGCAGCCGTGCCGCACCTCCCACAGCACGGCCCCGGACACGTCCACGCAGCGCACCGCGTGCGTCCCGGCGAACACGGCCGTACGTCCGTCCGGGGAGACGGTGGCCGTGCCGAAGCGACGCGGCCAGGGAGCGGGAAACCGCACGGCCTCGCCCGAGTCCGCGTCCACCACGGCGAGTTCGGCGTCACCGCGCTGCATGACGAGCCGGCGCCCCGCCTGAGGCAGAAGCTCGGGCGCGTCCGCGGACCCGGGGTCCAGCGGCACTTCGACGGTGGCGACGAGACGGGCGGCGGGCACGGGGTCCTCCGACGCGGGGGAGACGGGACGTGGACCCGTCCACCCTAGGGGGCGCGCCCGCGCCCCCCTCAGGCCGTGGCCTCCCGGATGCGGGCGAGCAGACCGCGCAGCCTGGCCCGGTCGTCCTCGTCCAGGGCCGCCGTGGCCTCCGCGAGCGCCAGCCGGTCGATCTCCTCCGCCTCCCGGTGACACGTCACGCCCTCTTCGGTCAGGCGCACCAGGAACGCCCGCCGGTCCTCCGGATGGCGCACGCGCTCCACCAGCCCGTCCCGCTCCAGGCTGTCGACCAGACTGGTCGTCGTCCGCGCCGCCACGCCCGTCATCTCGCTCAGGTCCCGCATCCGCAGCGGCTCCTCGGCGCGGGCGAGCATCCGCAGCGCCCGCAGCCGGGCCACCGACGCCCCCTTCTCGCGCAGCCGCGCCTCGACGAACAGACGCAGTCGATGGGTCGTTTCGAACAGTTCGTCGATCAGGATGTCGCTGCTGCCGTGCACCGCCATGGCCGTCCCCGCTTTCCGTACCGGAAAACCCATTCTATGTGCACGCGCATAGTGAGTATGCTCAGCATGTGTTGTCGTTGCCTCGTCGCCTGCTTGCGTCCCGTCCGTCGTCCCCTCGTTCCTTCCGCCCGAGTCAGCGCCTCGTCGTCCCGGTCGTCTGCGTCTGCGTGACGTTCATCGCCATCGCCGACGGAGCCATCACCACCGTGGCGCTCCCCTCGATCGCCCGTCAGTTCCACCTGACCACCGCCGCCCTGGACGGCGTCGTCGTGGTCTACCCGGTGTGCCTGGCCATGGCCATCCCCGCCTCGGCCTGGCTGGTGGAGCGCTTCGGCGGCAAACGCGTCCTGCTTACCGCCATGACCGGCTTCCTCGCCTCCTCCCTGCTCTGCGGGGCCGCGGCCGACCTGGGCCAGCTCGTCGCCTTCCGCGCGATCCAGGGCGTCTCGGCGGGCGTGCTCTTCCCGGCCTCCGCCGCCCTGCTGTTCGCCACCTTCACCACCGCCGAGCAGGTCCGGCTCCAGCGCTACATGATCGTCCCGCAGCAGATAGCCCCGGCCGCCGCACCCGTCGTCGGCGGTCTGCTCGTGGACCACCTCTCCTGGCGCTGGGTCTTCTACGTCAACCTGCCCGTGGGCCTGCCCGCCGTCGTGTTCGGCGCGCTGTTCCTGGCCGGCCGCCGCGGCGCCCGCCCCGGCCGCTTCGACCTGCCCGGCCTGCTGCTGAGCGCCGCCGCCCTCGGCGCCCTGATGTACGGCGTCTGCGAGGGGCCGAACCGCGGCTGGTCCGACCCGGCGGTCCTCACCGCCCTCGCGCTCGGCGCGGTCCTGCTCGCCGTCGCCGTCGCCGTCGAACTGCGCACCACCGCGCCGCTGCTGAAGCTGCGCCTCTTCGCCGACCGGCTCTTCCGCGACACCAACCTCATCAACCTGATCGGCCTGGTGCCCATCATGGGCGCCCTGTACCTGGGGCCGCTCTTCCTCCAGCAGGCCCAGGGCCGCAGCGCCCTGGAGTCGGGCACCAGCACCTTCCCCGAGGCCTTCGGCGTGCTGCTGACCGTCCAGGCCGTCGGCGTCCTGTACGCCCGCATCGGACCGCGGATCATCGTCGGCTGCAGCCTCGTCGCCGTCAGCGCCGTCCTGCTGCTCTTCGCCACCTGCGACGCGGACACCGGCCTGTGGACGTTCCGCGCCTACATGTTCCTCTTCGGCATCGCCATCGGCGGCTTCTTCATCCCGACGACCGTCGCCTCCCTGGCCACCCTGCCCCGCGCGGACATCGCCCAGGCCTCCACCCTGAACACCGTCGTACGGCAGACCGGGGGCGCCCTCGCACCGGCCGCCGTCACCACCGTCCTCGTCCTCGGCACCCCCGGCGCGGCCGCGGCCGACCCGCCCGTGACCGCGTACCAGTACGCCTATCTGGCCCTGGCCGCGCTCGCCGCGCTCACCGCCGTCCTCGCCTTCACCCTGCCCGACGGCCCGGCCCGCGCCGCCGCCCGCGGCACGACGGCCGCCCACCGGTCCGGCCCGGCGGCGGCACGTCAGGAGGACGCGGACGGCGGCACGTACGGCGGCGGCACGCGCCGGGACCCGCACGAGAGCACCCACGGGAGCTGACCGCACCCCGCGCGGCAAGTGGAATTGCTCACATGGCGTGCCGGGGACACCGCCGACACCATGGTGTCCGTCACCGGCAGGCTGAAGGGGTCGTACATGTTCCGCAAGGTGCTGGTCGCCAACCGCGGTGAGATCGCGATTCGCGCGTTCCGAGCCGGCTACGAGCTGGGCGCGCGAACCGTCGCCGTCTTCCCCCACGAGGACCGCAACTCGCTGCACCGGCTGAAGGCCGACGAGGCCTACGAGATCGGCCGGCCCGGCCACCCCGTGCGGGCCTACCTCTCCGTCGAGGAGATCGTCCGCGCCGCCCGGCAGGCCGGCGCCGACGCCGTCTATCCGGGCTACGGCTTCCTCTCCGAGAACCCCGACCTGGCGCGGGCCTGCGAGGAGGCCGGCATCACCTTCGTCGGACCGAGCGCCGACATCCTGGAGCTGACCGGCAACAAGGCCCGCGCGGTGGCCGCCGCCCGCGAGGCCGGCGTCCCCGTCCTCGGCTCCTCCGCGCCCTCCAACGACGTCGACGAACTCGTCCGCGCCGCCGGCACCATCGGCTTCCCCGTCTTCGTCAAGGCCGTCGCGGGCGGCGGCGGTCGCGGCATGCGCCG
This sequence comes from Streptomyces griseosporeus, assembly GCF_014656055.1. Taxonomy (GTDB): domain Bacteria; phylum Actinomycetota; class Actinomycetes; order Streptomycetales; family Streptomycetaceae; genus Streptomyces; species Streptomyces griseosporeus. The sequence continues at coordinate 452,245 of NZ_BNBR01000002.1, read as the reverse complement.
CGTCGAGGACCCCGCCCAGCTCCGCGAGTCCATCGAGGCCGCCTCCCGCGAGGCGGCCTCCGCCTTCGGCGACCCCACGGTCTTCCTGGAGAAGGCCGTCGTCGAACCCCGCCACATCGAGGTGCAGATCCTCGCCGACGGCGAGGGCAACGTCATCCACCTGTTCGAACGCGACTGTTCGGTGCAGCGCCGCCACCAGAAGGTCATCGAGCTGGCGCCCGCCCCCAACCTCGACCCGGAGCTGCGCGACCGCATCTGCGCCGACGCCGTCCGCTTCGCCCGGCAGATCGGCTACCGCAACGCGGGCACCGTCGAGTTCCTCCTCGACCGCGACGGCAACCACGTCTTCATCGAGATGAACCCGCGCATCCAGGTCGAGCACACCGTCACCGAAGAGGTCACCGACGTCGACCTCGTCCAGGCCCAGCTGCGCATCGCCGCCGGCGAGACCCTCGCCGGCCTCGGCCTGTCCCAGGACACCGTCCGGCTGCGCGGCGCGGCCCTGCAGTGCCGCATCACCACCGAGGACCCGGCCAACGGCTTCCGCCCGGACACCGGCCGCATCAGCGCCTACCGCTCACCCGGCGGCTCCGGCATCCGCCTAGACGGCGGCACCACCCACGCCGGTACGGAGATCAGCGCGCACTTCGACTCCATGCTGGTGAAGCTCACCTGCCGGGGCCGCGACTTCACCACCGCCGTCAACCGCGCCCGGCGCGCGGTCGCCGAGTTCCGCATCCGCGGCGTCGCCACCAACATCCCCTTCCTCCAGGCGGTCCTGGACGACCCGGACTTCCAGGCCGGCCGGGTCACCACCTCCTTCATCGAGCAGCGCCCGCACCTGCTGACGGCCCGTCACTCCGCGGACCGCGGCACCAAGCTGCTCACCTACCTCGCCGACGTCACCGTCAACAAGCCGCACGGCGAGCGGCCCGACCTGATCGACCCGCTGACCAAACTGCCCCCGCTGCCCGCCGGGGACGCACCGGCCGGCTCCCGGCAGCGCCTCGCCGAACTCGGCCCCGAGGGCTTCGCCCGCCGGCTGCGCGAGTCACCCACCATCGGCGTCACCGACACCACCTTCCGCGACGCCCACCAGTCGCTGCTCGCGACGCGGGTGCGCACCAAGGACATGCTCGCCGTCGCCCCCGTCGTCGCCCGCACCCTGCCGCAGATGCTCTCCCTGGAGTGCTGGGGCGGCGCCACCTACGACGTCGCCCTGCGCTTCCTCGCCGAGGACCCCTGGGAGCGGCTGGCCGCCCTGCGCGAGGCGGTCCCCAACATCTGCCTGCAGATGCTGCTGCGCGGCCGCAACACCGTCGGCTACACGCCGTACCCCACCGAGGTCACCGACGCCTTCGTGCAGGAGGCCGCCGCCACCGGCATCGACATCTTCCGCATCTTCGACGCCCTCAACGACGTCGACCAGATGCGCCCCGCCATCCAGGCCGTACGGGAGACCGGCACCGCGATCGCCGAGGTCGCCCTCTGCTACACCTCCGACCTGTCCGACCCGGCGGAGCGGCTCTACACCCTCGACTACTACCTCCGCCTCGCCGAGAAGATCGTCGACGCCGGCGCCCACGTCATCGCCGTCAAGGACATGGCGGGCCTGCTGCGCGCCCCGGCCGCCGCCACGCTCGTCTCCGCGCTGCGCCGCGAGTTCGACCTGCCGGTCCACCTGCACACCCACGACACCGCCGGCGGCCAGCTCGCCACCTACCTCGCCGCCATCCAGGCAGGCGCGGACGCCGTCGACGGCGCCGTGGCCTCCATGGCCGGCACGACCTCCCAGCCGTCCCTGTCGGCGATCGTCGCCGCCACCGACCACTCCGAACGGCCCACCGGCCTGGACCTCCAGGCCGTCGGCGACCTGGAGCCGTACTGGGAGAGCGTCCGCAAGGTCTACGCCCCCTTCGAGGCCGGCCTCGCCTCCCCGACCGGGCGCGTCTACCACCACGAGATCCCCGGCGGCCAGCTGTCCAACCTGCGCACCCAGGCCATCGCGCTCGGCCTCGGCGACCGCTTCGAGGAGATCGAGGCGATGTACGCCGCCGCCGACCGCATCCTCGGCCGGCTGGTCAAGGTCACCCCGTCCTCCAAGGTGGTCGGCGACCTCGCCCTGCACCTGGTCGGCGCCGGGGTGTCCCCGCGGGACTTCGAGGCGGAACCCGGCCGCTTCGACATCCCCGACTCGGTCATCGGCTTCCTCCGCGGCGAGCTGGGCACCCCGCCCGGCGGCTGGCCCGAGCCGTTCCGCACCAAGGCGCTGCGCGGCCGCGCCGAGGCCAAGCCGGTCCAGGAGCTGACCGACGACGACCGCGAGGGCCTGGCCAAGGACCGCCGCACCACGCTCAACCGGCTGCTGTTCCCCGGCCCGACCCGCGAGTTCGACACGCACCGCCAGGCCTTCGGCGACACCAGCGTCCTCGACAGCAAGGACTTCTTCTACGGCCTGCGCCCCGGCAAGGAGTACGCCGTCGACCTCGAACCCGGCGTCCGCCTGCTCATCGAGCTGCAGGCGATCGGCGAGGCCGACGAGCGCGGCATGCGCACCGTGATGTCCTCGCTCAACGGCCAGCTGCGCCCCATCCAGGTCCGCGACCGGGCCGCCGCCTCCGACGTCCCCGTCACCGAGAAGGCCGACCGGTCCAACCCCGGCCATGTCGCCGCCCCCTTCGCCGGCGTGGTCACCCTCGCCGTCGCCGAGGGCGACCAGGTGGAGGCGGGCGCCACCGTCGCCACCATCGAGGCGATGAAGATGGAGGCCGCCATCACCGCCCCCAAGGCCGGCACGGTGGGCCGCCTCGCCATCAATCGCATCCAGCAGGTGGAGGGCGGCGACCTGCTCGTCGAACTCGCCTGAGGCTCCGCGACGCCACCGAGGCCCCGAGTAGGACGGAAGGTGTCCTACTCGGGGCCTACGGTCGTTCCGTACCGAAGGACACCGTCGAAAGGGCCGCCATGTCCCCGCAGCACACTGCCGCACCTGAGGGCTACACCACCGTCGCGCCCTGGGTGGTCACCGACGACACCGGGGCCTTCCTCGACTACGTCACCGAGGTGTTCGAGGGCGAGGAACTCGGGCGCGTCCCCACCGAGGACGGCGCCATCGGACACGGCGAGATCCGGGTCGGCGACACGGTCGTCCTGGCCTTCGACCGGCGCGAGGGCTGGCCCGCCCTGCCGAGCCTGCTGCGCGTCTTCGTCCCCGACGCCGACGCGGCCCTCGCCCGGGCCGTCGCCGCCGGAGGACAGGTCGTCACGCCGGTGGCGAACGACGCCTTCGGCATGCGCGGCGGCCGGATCAAGGACCCCTTCGGGAACGTCTGGTGGGTCGTCGCCCGCGTGGAGAGCGTCTCCGAGGAGGAGATGTGGCGGCGGCTGGGGGAGCCGGAGTACGCCGCGGCCATGCGCGTGGCCCAGGAGACGCTCGACGCCGAGCTGACCGGCCGGGGCCACGGGCGCTCCAGCGCACCCGTCAGGACGACGGCCGGCTGACCTGACCGCCCGCCTCCGGACCGGCGTCCGCCTCCGGGCCGACGGGCGGCGCGGCCGGGGGAGGGGGAGGGGCGTACCCGGGTACCGGACCGGTGTGCGGCGGCGTGCCGTACGGCGGAATGCCGTAGGGGTGCATGCCGTACGGCGGCCAGGTGCCCGCCGGTCCGGCGTACGACGGCGGTGTCTCCGGCGCGGGCGGGCTCACCGTCCGCAGGCGGCGGCGCTGGGCCAGCCACAGCACGGCGGCGGCGTACAGCAGCACCATCGGGATGTCGACGACCGCGCCCACCCAGTCCATGTCGGCGGCCGTCTCGTCGGACTCCAGCGCCCCGGCGATGCCCGCCGCGACGCCCATCCCGATCAGGTTGTTCAGCACGTGCAGGGCGATCCCGGCCTCCAGCCCGCCGGTGCGGATCGCCAGCACCGCGCAGACGACGCCGAAGACGACCAGGTCGGCGAAGCCCCACGCGGTGCCCCAGCCGTGCGCCGCCGCGAACAGCAGCGCCTGCGGCACGACCGGGATCCACGGCCACCGGACCCACGCGCCGACCGCCTGCACCAGCCAGCCCCGGAAGACGTACTCCTCGGCCGCCGCCTGGAACGGCACCGTCAGACAGACCGCGGCGAGGCCGTACAGGAAGGTGGGCAGGCCCACCCAGTCCATGCCCTGCGCGTCACCGCCCGCGTCCCCCGACTCCGGGATCAGCATCGACACCCCGAACGACAGAAGGATCAGCGGCAGCGCCAGCGCCAGGCACCCGGCGAGCCAGCGCCACCGCAGCCGCCCGGCCACCGACGACACCGTGCCCGCCGGCCGCGCCTGGATCCAGCGCGCGGTCAGCAGCACCACCGGCAGCGCGACGGCTATCGTCACCAGCGAGATCGCCGTGTCGGCGACGCCGCCCCAGGAGCGCATGTCGTCGGCGTCGAGCGGACGGTCCAGCGCGGCGCCTGCGACCTCGGAGACCACGACGATCACCAGCATCAGCACGAACACGCCGACGGTCACCACGGCCGTCCCCACCAGCGGCCGCCACCAGCGGTGCCGCCCGGTCGCCAGGGCCATCCGGTGGTACGGCAGCTCGCCCACCGGCCGGGGAGGCTCGGGGTACGGGGGGAGCGGCGGGGCCGGGTAGGGGCCGTACGGCGGGCCGTAGAACTGCGTCGTCATGACCGGAAGGATGCCAAGAGGCCGCGGCGCGTTGCACCGCGGCCCCTGTCACCGGCGGGGATCGGACCACCGGCTCCTTCTCACACGGCGGGCTCGGCCACCGGCTCCACCGCGCCGCGCGCCCGCCCCGGCAGCGTCGAGACCGCCAGCAGGGCGAGGACGGCGACCAGCGCGAAGAAGTAGAAGCCCCACGGGTGGCCGATGCCGGCGGTGACGAGCGCGCCCGTGACCGACGGGCCGACGATGGAGCCGATCCGGCCGATCCCGGAGGCAGAGCCGAGCGCGGTGCCGCGCACGGCCGCCGGGTAGTAGTGCGTCACGTACGCATAGACCAGAACCTGCGCGGAGAAGACGAACACGCCCGTGAAGAACACCACCACGTCCAGCAGAAGGTCGCTGTCCATCCGCACGCTCAGGCAGGCCAGCATCACCACCGACACCCCGAACCAGCCCATGGTGGTGCCCTTGATGCCGCGCCGGTCGGCGACGAAGCCGCCGAGGACCAGGCCCGCGACACCGCCGACGTTCAGCACCAGCAGCTGGGTGACGGCCGTCGGGACGGGATAGCCGGCGTCGTTCATCAGCTTGGGCAGCCAGGTGTTGAGGCCGTAGACCAGCAGCAGCCCCATGAAGGAGGCGACCCAGATGCCGATGCCCGCCCGCAGGTGGGCCGGCTTGAGCAGTTCCGTGAACGGCACCCGCTGCCGTGCCGCCGCGGACTCCTTGGCGGCGACGAACGCCTCCGACTCGGGCAGCCGGAACCACTGGACGGCGGCGACGACGAATCCGGCGACGCCGAGGACGTAGAACAGGACCTGCCAGTGGTCGGTGACCTTCAGGGCGAGCAGCGAGGTGATGACGGCGCCGGTGTGGTAGCCGGTCATCGTCAGCGTGCTGGCCCGGGCCCGCCGCTCGGCCGGCATGTGCTCGGCCATCAGCGTCAGCGACACCGGCATACAGGCGCCCAGGCCCAGGCCGGCGAGCAGCCGCAGCCCGGCGAACACCGTGACCGACCCGGCGAGCGGCACCAGCAGCGTGAACAGCGAGAACACCACCACCGAGGAGATCAGCAGCAGGCGGCGGCCCAGCCGGTCGGCCAGCGGGCCGACACAGACCGCGCCGATGGCCACGCCGACCAGCGACAGCGTGGCGACGGTCGTCGCGTCCCCGGCGGTCATGCCGAGGTGACGGGTCTTCAGCAGGGTGGGGATGATGGCGCCGAGGACGACGAGGTCGTATCCCTCGAGCAGGACGGTGATCCAGCACAGGACCACCGTCCAGACGTTGCGGCCGGCGGTGCCGGACTGTGTGGACAGGGCGGACGGCATGGCGGTTTCCCCCCAGGGCGGCTACGGGAGACGGGGACGGGACGTGCGGCGGTAACGGGGGTGCGGTGCTGTGGGAGCGAGGAGCGAGGAGCGAGGAGCGGGGAGCGGGGCGCGGCGCGGGTCAGTACGGGTAGTCGGCGATGTCCGGGCGGACCGTGACCCACTGGGTCTCCGTGAACGCCTCGACGTTGGCGGTGGCGCCGCCGAAGCGGGACCCGGTGCCGGACGCCTTCACCCCGCCGAAGGGGGCGTGGGGTTCGTCGTCGACGGTCTGCCCGTTGATGTGGACCTTCCCCGACTCGATCAGGTCGGCGAGCTTCATCGCCGTACCGACGTCGCCGAGGATGCCGACGGACAGCCCGTACTCGCAGTCGTCGACGATCCGCGCGGCCTCCTCCAGCGTGGAGAAGCCGGTGACGGGGGCCACCGGGCCGAAGACCTCCTCCCGCCAGGCCGGCATGTCGGGGGTGACGCCGGTCAGGACGGTCGCGCGGTAGCCGGCTCCGTCGATCCCGCCGCCGGCCGCGAGCACCGCGCCCGCCGCGACGCTGTCGGTGACGATGCGGTGCACGCGCTCCAGCTGACCGCGGTCGATGAGCGGGCCGAGCGCCACATCCTCGCGGGCCGGGTCGCCGACCTTCAGCGCGTCGGCCTTCGCGGCGAGCGCCGCGGTGTACTCCTCCCGCAGCGACTCGTGCACGAGGTGCCGGCCCGTCGTCATGCAGATCTGCCCCTGGTGCAGGTACGAGCCGAAGGCGCCCGCGGAGGCCGCCTTCGCCACGTCCGCCCCGGGCAGCACCACCAGGGCGCTGTTGCCGCCCAGTTCGAGATGGGCCCGCTTCAGCAGCCGGCCGGCCCGCTCGCCGATGGCCCGGCCGACGGCCGTGGAGCCCGTGAAGGAGACGACGCGCACCTCGGGGGCCTCCACGACGGCCTGGCCGACCGCGCCGTCACCGGGCAGCAGATGCAGCAGCCCGGCCGGCAGCCCCGCCTCCTCGAAGACCCGGGCGATGACCACACCGCCGCTCACCGCGGTCCGCGGATCCGGCTTCAGCAGGACGGCGTTGCCCAGCGCGAGCGCCGGCGCCACCGACCGAAGGCCCAGGACGAGAGGGAAGTTGAACGGGGAGATGACGCTCACCACGCCGACGGCCCGCCGCCGGGTCAGCGACCAGCGGGCCTCCTCGGAGGCCAGCACCTCGCCCTGCGGATGCGCCGGCAGCGCCGCGCACGCGAAGCACTCGCCGAGCGCCAGCCGCACCTCGAAGTCGGCCTTCGCCCGCACCGAACCGGCCTCCCGCACCAGCCAGTCGGCTATCTCGTCGGCGTGCGCGGTGAACAGCTCGCCCGCGCGGCGCAGGACCGCCGCCCGCTCCTGCGGGGGAGTGGCCGCCCACGCGCGCTGCGCCTCGGCGGCCCGGGCGGCGGCCCGGGCCACGTCGCCGGGGGTGGCGAGGCCGACCGCGCCCAGACCGTCGCCGGTCGCCGGCTCGACCACCGGCCGTATCTCGGCGGCGCCCCGCCAGCCGTCGCTGTGATACCGCCCGGCCCAGACCTCGTCGTCCAGGAGTGTCATCGGTTCCCTTTCTCGATCGGGGAGTCGTCGCACAGGTGCGAAGTCGCGCAGTCGTGCTGTGGGCAGCCGCTCAGGAGGGTGTGGTGACGGTCGTGTCCACCTGCACCAGCCGTGGCCCCGCCGGGTGTTCGGCGAGTACGGCGCGCAGCTCCTCCTCGCCGGTGACGTGCCGCGCGGGGACGCCGTAGCCCTCGGCGATCCGGGTGAAGTCCAGGCCGGGGATGTCCAGTCCGGGCGCGTCCGGCACGCCCAGCAGATCGCTGAACCAGCGCAGTGCCCCGTAGGTGCCGTTGCGCAGCAGCACGACCGTCAGCGGCAGCTCCAGCCGCGCCGCCGTCCACAGCGCCGTGACGCCGTAGTTGGCGGAGCCGTCGCCGACCACGCCGACGACCGGCCGGTCCGGCCGGCCCAGCGCGACACCGACCGCGCCCGGCAGGCCGAAGCCGAGCCCGCCCGCCGCCGGGAAGTGGTACGACCCCGGCCGGCGCAGGTCCATCTGGCGCCACCACGCGGCGTTGGTCGAGGTGGACTCCACGACGTACGCCGTGTCCCCGGGCTGGGTGTCGCGCAGCGCGGCGAAGACCTGCTCGGGGTGCAGACGCGGCCCCTCGCCGGTGTGCGGCGCGGGCGCCGGACGGTAGGGCTCCGCTGCGTCGGCGGGCGGGTCCAGCGCCTTGAGCAGCAGCTCGACGACGGCCCCGGGGTCGGCGACCAGCGCCTCGCCCATCGGGGCGCGCGCGGCGGCGGAGGCGTCCTCGGTGACCTGGAGCAGCCGGGCGCCCTCCGGCAGATACCGGCCGGGCAGGTACTCGTGGTAGCGGAACACGGGCGCGCCGAGGACCAGCACCAGGTCGTGGCCCTCGAAGGCCTGGGCGACGGGCGCGATCCCGGCGGGCAGCACCCCACGGAAGAGGGGGTGCCGGTTGGGGAACGGCAGCCGGAACAGCGACGGCGCCGCCCACACCGGGCCGCCCAGCCGCTCGGCCAGCCGGACCACGTCGTCGAACAGCTCGTCCGTGTCCATGTCGCCACCCAGCACCAGCCCCGGCCGGCGGGCGGCCGTCACCCGCTCCACCAGGGCGCGGGCCTGCGCCCCGTCCGGGGTGGCGGCCCGCCGCACCTGCCGGTCGAGCACCGTCGCGCTGTCGGGGCCCGCGTCCGCGTCCCAGTCGTCGTACGGCACGGACAGATACGTCGGCCGCCGCTGCAGCCGCGCCTCGAACACCGCCTGGGCCAGCGCACGCGGGACGTCCTGCGCGCAGGCGGGCTCCGCGGCCCAGCCGACCAGAGGCTTCATCAGGGCCGCGGCGTCGACATTCGCGAGGTTGGCCTCCGGGCCGATGGCCGGGCGGACCTGCTGCCCGGCCAGCACCACCAGCGGGGTACGCGAGGCGACCGCGTTCGTCAGGGCGCCCATCGCGTTGCCCGAGCCGGAGGCGGCGTGCAGGTTCACCAGGACCGGCCGGCCCGTCGCCTGTGCATAGCCGTCGGCCATGCCGACGACGGCACCCTCATGGAGGCCCAGCACATAGCGGAACCCCTCGGGCAGGCCGGAGAGAAACGGAAGCTCGTTGGAGCCGGGGTTGCCGAACACGGTGGTGAGCCCCTGACGAGCCAGGAACTCGTGGGTGACGTGGCGCACGGACGGCACGGACGCTCCTTCCCGGAGGCCGAAGTGATGCCGGACACGCTAGGCACCGCGCGACATGGTCACCAATAGATGTTTCCGCGCCCCGATATAGAGTCCCTCGATATGCGGACGTTCGACCTCAATCTCGCCCGGGTCTTCGTACTGCTCTACGAGACCGGCAGCGTCACGGCGACCGCCGACACGCTGCACGTCACCCAGCCGACGGTCAGCTACAGCCTCGCCAAGCTGCGCCGGCACTTCGACGACGAGCTGTTCCGCCGCACCGGGCGCGGCCTGACCCCCACCGCGGGCGCCCGCCGCCTGTACGAGCCGCTCCAGCGGGCCCTGGCCGACATCGACGGCGCGGTGCGCCAGGCCGACGCCTTCGACCCGGTCACCATGCCGGGCCGGTTCACCGTCGCCCTGTCCGACCTGGGGGAGGTGACGCTGCTGCCGCGGCTGCTGGCGGCGGCCCGGGAGCGGGCGCCGGGGGTCGCGTTCACCATCCGGCCACTCGACGTGGACGACGCGGAGAGCCGGCTGCGCCGCGGCGACCTGGACGCCTTCGTCGCCACCCCGGTGCTCACCTCGCACCGCACCGAGCGGATCCCGCTCTTCCAGGAGCGCTACGTCGGGATGGTGGCCGCCGACCATCCACGGGTCACGGGCGACCGCGTGACGATGGAGGAGCTGGCGGCCGAGCACCACACCACCGTCTTCGGCCCGAGCGGCCATGTCGCCCCGCGGGCGGTGCTGGCCGCGCACGGCCTGCTGGACCGGGTGGTGGTGGACGCCACCCGCTTCTCGATGCTGCCCTACCTGCTGGAACAGACCGACCTGATGGCCATCGTGCCGGAGTTCGTCGGCGAGGTCTTCACCACCTCCCACCGGCTGCGCCTGGTCCGGCTGCCGTTCGAGACGGAGCCGATCGAGGTGGCCCTGTACGCCCGGCACGCGTCCTCGCGCAGCCCGGCGCAGCGGTGGCTGATCCGCTTCATGGTGGAGGTGCTGGGGGAGCGGGTGAGCCCGGCCCAGCTGCCGCCGTACGGGACCCGCTAGCGGACGCGGACATGCCGCGGCCCGGCACGACTCCGCCGTGGGCGGGGTCCTGCCGGGCCGGTGCGTGGGTCAGAGCTGACCGCTGGAGGCGATGGTGATCTTCGCCGAGGTCGCGCCGCTGCGGCTGCCCAGGGCCTCGATCTTCTTCACGACCTGCATGCTCTCCTCGTCGGCGACCTCACCGAAGACGACGTGCTTGCCGTCCAGCCAGTCGGTGACGATCGTCGTGATGAAGAACTGCGAGCCGTTGGTGTTCGGACCGGCGTTGGCCATGGACAGCAGGCCCGGCCGGTCGTGCTTGAGCTGGAAGTTCTCGTCGGCGAACTTCTCGCCGTAGATGCTCTTGCCGCCGGTGCCGTTGCCCCGGGTGAAGTCGCCGCCCTGCAGCATGAAGGCGGGGATGACGCGGTGGAAGCTCGACCCCTCGTAGCCGAAGCCCTTCTCGCCCGTGCACAGGGCACGGAAGTTCTCGGCCGTCTTCGGGACGACGTCGTCGAAGAGGTTGAAGGTGATGCGGCCGGCGGGCTCGCCGTTGATGGTGATGTCGAAGTAGGTCTTGATCGTCATACCCCCATCCTCCCAGCCCGCGCCCGCGCTGTCGCACACACCCCCCGTGACCGCGTCGTCCGTGTCGGTGCGCGGGTCAGTCGTCGACGGCGTCCGTGACGTCCCCGAGGTCGACGAACTTGAAGCCGGTGGCCGTGCGGCCGGTGTCCTCGGGGCTGTCGTGGCCGTCCTGCACGACGAGCAGCCCGTCCGGCCAGCGCCGGCCGAGCGGCTCGGCGAGCGCGGCGGCGCCGTCGCACTCCTCGGAGCCGTCGAGCGAGGCGAAGGCGGCGGCGACCCGGAAGCCGCCCTCGTACTCGTTGGCGTCGGAGACCTCGCGGTCGTAGGCGGCGAATGTGTCGTCGCCCTGGCTGGAGGCGAGCAGCAGGCCGTCGCCGTCGTCCTCGGTGACCAGCGTCAGGCCCTCCACGTCGGCGGTGAGGTGCTTGCCGCCGTAGCCCGGGTCGGCCCCGGCCACGCACTCCTCGGTCGCCTCGTCGTAGGTCGCGGGGACGCCGTACTCGCGCACCCGGTCGATCAGCTTCGGCGTGCCGGTGAGGTCGGCGCGCAGCCGCCAGATGCCGACGTCCTCCTGGCCGGCGTACAGCGTGCCGTCGGCCGGGTCCACCACCATGCCCTCGACCTGCGGGAGTTCCCCGGGCTCGGCACACGGCGACCAGGACGTGCCGTCCGGGAGCCGGAACGCGGAGGGCAGGTCCAGGGTGCGCACCGTGCGGTAGCCGACGGTGCCGTCGGGGCGAGCGAGAAGCTCCAGCAGGGCGAGGCGGGTGCGCTCGCGCCGGCTTGCCAGGGCGTAGGAGCGCCCGGTGGCGCGGTCGGTCCAGGTGGCCAGGCCGTAGGCGGTGCGCTGCTCGTTCACCTCGTCCTCGGAGGCGGAGAAGACGGCGGGCGCGGCCGGGTCGGTGACGTCGGTGAGCGGGCCGCCGGGCCGGTCGCGGTCGATGCGGTAGACCCGCAGCCGGTCCCGGCCGCGGTCGGTGGTCACCGCGAGGTCCGCGCGGCCGCCGGACAGGCGCATGCCGGGGACCAGGTCGACGTTGTTGAAGCGGCCGGGCGCGTCGCCGGGGCGGGGCGCGGCGGGCGCCGGGACCGACTGGATCTCGCGCGCGTCGAGGTCGTAGACGCGCAGCCCGCCCTTCTTCGCCGTGGCGATCACCAGGCTGCGGTCCGGGTCGGCCGCGTCGCGCCAGATCGCCGGGTCGTCGGCGTCGGCGCCGCCGCCCGCCGCGTCGTCGTACAGGGCGGGCGTCGCGGCCCGCGGGGTGACGCCGGGCAGCGCCGTGGCGGCGTGCGCCGGGGGCGCGGCCGGGGCGGCGAGAGCGGTCAGCGCGGTGGCGAGGGCGAGCGGAGCGAGGGCGGTCCGGGAGATCCGGCGGGTGGCCACGGAGAAACCCCTTCGTGTCGGGAGCATGACCAACGCATCGTGTGATCTTGGTGTGAGCGCGGGCCGGGGACGAAGTGATCCTTAGGTGAACGAGCCGGGAACACCAGGAGGTTGGCCGGGAAGCGGACGCTCGACACCTTTGGGTCATGGGCATGGCGAGAAAGTGACGGAGTGTGGTCTGATCTGGTCCTTCACCCAGCGACGATCACCGGGAGCCCCGCGTGCGCAAGCGCCTGCTCGTCACCGCCCTGATGGCCACCACCCTCCTCCTGCCGACCGCGGGCGCCTCGCACGCCGTCGACGCGCCCGTCGTCACGGGCGCCGTGTTCAACAACCCCAAGGGCACGGCGGCGGAGCAGAACGCCGTCAAGGACCACATCATCAAGGCGATCGACAACACGGTGAGCGGGCGGCTGATCCGCGCCTCCCTGTACGCCCTGAAGGACCAGGACTACGCCGACGCCCTGATCCGCGCCCACCAGCGGGGCGTCCAGGTCCGCGTGGTGCTCGACGCGGCCTACGCCGACTCCACCGCCGTGGCGAGCCTGAAGGCGGAGCTGGGCACCAGCATGTCGGCGACGTCGTGGGTGCACGTGTGCGGCGCGGCCGGCGCGTGCATCGCCACGGGCGGCACCAACCCGATCAACCACAACAAGTTCTTCACCTTCTCCCGCATCGGCGACACCACGGGCGTCGGCGAGGACGTGGTGATCCAGACGTCGGCCAACCAGACCTCGGTCAACGTCGACAAGTACTGGAACAACGCGTACACGGTCGTCGGCAACACCGACCTGTACACCGCCTACGTGAACTACTTCAACGACCTGGCGGCCGAGAACCGGACGAGCAACTACTACACCACCGCCAAGGTCGGCACGGAGAAGTACTACTTCTTCCCGCAGTCCACCGGCGACGTCGTGGTGGACGTCCTCAACAACGTCTCCTGTACCGGCAACACCACCGTCGGCACCTCCACCCACCGCTCCATCGTCCGCGTCGCCGCCTTCGCCCTGCACCGCGACGCCGTCGCGCAGGCCCTCGCCGGCCTCGCCGACCAGGGCTGCTCGGTCCAGATCGTCTACGCCAACAGCAACGACGAGGCGATCCTCAAGGGCCACGCCAACCTGTCGCTGAAGAAGCTCAACACCACCGACGGCTACCTGGTGCACTCCAAGTACTTCACCATCGAGGGCAACTACGCCGGCCACCCGGACACCAAGTGGACCTTCACCGGTTCGCACAACCTGGACATGTCCTCGCTGCGGGACAACGACGAGGCGCTGCTGCGGCTGGAGGGCGCCGCCCCGCACGACGCGTACGCGCAGAACTTCGACCTGCTGCGGTCGTACGCGACGACTGTGTCCTGACCCCGGCGCGCGGCGCCCGCGGTGGCGGGGACGTGCGGGCCGGGATGCGGGGCGGGCCGTCGCGGGTGAGGCTGGTGCCATGCCCGAGCACCGCGTCATCGTCTCCCCGCCGTCCCCGACCGGCGGCCGCCGGGTACGCATCGACGACCGCATCCTCGGCACCGCCTACAGCCTGCACGACCTGACCGTCTTCCTGCAGAACGCCGGCCTGACGGGCTGGGACGAACTGGATGTCCTCGAGTCGGACCTGATCGAGTGGCACGAAGGGGGACCGGAGGTGTGGGGCCCTGAGCGCGGGTGACGGCGGGGGCGGGCGCAGGGGTACGCGCGGGGGTGCGAAGAGGGGCGCTGGTGCGGCCGGCGGTGCGAGGACAGGCGCCGGCGCGGCCGGCGCCGCGAAGAAGGGTGCTGGTGCGGCCGGCGGCGCGAAGAGGGGCGCTGGTAAGGCCGACGGCGCGAAGAGGGGCGCTGGTAAGGCCGGCGCCGGTACGGCTGGCAGGCGTGCGTCCTCGGCAAGGAGCGGCGCGGCGGGCAAGCGTGCCGCGCGGGACGCGGGCCTCGCGGCGGACGCCGGCCAGGTCGAGGGCACCGACGAGGCCGAGCGGGACGACGAACGCCGGCCGCAGGTCGAGGCGGCGCTCGACGAGCTGTACGGCGTGCCCCCCTCCGCCTTCGTCACCCGCCGTACGGAGCTGGCGCTCGCCGCGAAGACGGACGGCCGGGCCGACGACGCCCGCCGGATCCGCGCCGCCCGCCGCCCGACCCTCGCGGCCTGGACCGCGAACCTGCTGCTGCGCGCCGAACCGGAGGAGTGCCGGCGCTTCCTGGAACTCGGCCGCGCCCTGCGCGAGGCCTACCGCTCCCTCGACACCACCGCCATCGGCGAGCTGTCCGAGCAGCGGCGGCGGATCGTCGCTGCCCTGACCCGGCAGGCCGCACAGCACGCCCGCGACGCCGGACAGCGACTGTCGGACTCGGTGCGGCAGGACGTCGAGTCCACCCTGCGGGCCGTGCTCGCCGACGCGCGGGCCGCCGACCAGTGGGCCACCGGCCGCCTGGAAGGCGTGCTGACCTCGCCGTCGGACTTCCCCTCCGGCCCGGCCGCCGAGGCAGGCACCCCGCGGCAGCCGTCCCCACCGTCACCGCCGCCCACCCCGCCCCCCGCCCGCTCCCGCCCCCAGGACGAACTGGCCGAGCGCCGCCGCCAACGGGAGGAACGCCTCGAACAGGCCCGCGCAGCGGCCGAGGAGGCCCAGCGACGCCTGGACGGCCGGCGCGCCGACCACCAGGACGCCGATACGGCACTGCGGCGGGCGCAGGACCGCCAGGGCCAGGCCGAGCGGCAACGGGACGACGCTGAGCGGCAGTTGACGGCGGTAGAGGAGCAGCTGCGGCAGGCCCAGGAGGCCCACCGGACGGCACAGGAGCAGCTGGACGAGGCGCGGGAGGACCTGCGGCACGCCGAACGTGACCGACGGGAGGCGGAGCGACGCGCCCACACCACCGCCGAGGCCCTCACCCACGCCGAAGACGAGGCCCGCGAGGCGGCCCGGCAACTGAAGCGCCTCACGCGGGGCCGGGCTGATCCGAACGAAGAGCGTTAGACGTCTCCCCGCGCGGCCCTTGGGCCCAGCAGGCCGTCGACGAACGCGCGCAGTCCCTCGCCGTAGGTGTCCCGTGCGGCCAGCGCGGGCCAGCGGTCGCCGATCGCCGCCAGGTGCGGCACCCGCGTCGCGTCGAGACCGGCGAAGGACGGCTCACGGCGGACGGGGCGGTCGTCCCCGGGGCGCCGGTGCGCCGAGTGGGCGCGGACCAGGATCTCGCCGACCGTGTAGTACCAGATGCTGCGGAAGACGTGCACGGCCTGGTCCGGCGTGCATCCGCAGCCCTCGGCCCCGGCCAGGACGGCCTCGACCATCCACAGCGCCGAGGCGTCCAGCAGGCCGACGAACCCGTCCACGGTGAGGATCTCCGCGGCCCACGGCCAGGCCGCGAGGGCGTCGTGCATCGCCGTGGCGGCCACGACGACGCGCTCGCGCGGGTCGTCGGGCAGCGGAGGTCGTTCGATCCGGTCGACGTGGTCGTTGAGAAGGAGGATCAGCAGGTCCTCCTTGTTGCGGATGTGGTGGTACAGGGTCGTCGCCCCGACCCCGATCTCGGCCGCGAGCCGGCGGATCGTCAGTTTCTCCCACCCGTCCCGGTCGATGAGGCGGTGTGCCGCCTCCAGGATCTGCGCACGTGAGGTGAGGGGCGGGCGGCCGGTACGGCCCTGCGGTGCGAGCGAGCGGGACATGCCGCCCATCATGCCGCCCCGCTCCGCCGGCCGTGCCACGGGTACGGATCCCGCCTTCCCGGTTCACAGCCGCCGCCCTCCGGTGCTACTTTCGGAACGCGTTCGAAAAGTCGGTGCGGCAAGGGAGAGGAACGGTGTCGGTGATGAGGAACAGGCAGGGTGTCGGGACGGGCCCGGGGGCTGGGCTGACGCTCGCCGCGGTGGCCGTCGTGCAGTTCATGGTGTCGCTGGACCTGTCGGTCGTGAACGTCGGACTCCCGGAGATCGCGGCCGGTCTGGGGTTCGGCGCGGTGGGTCTGACCTGGGTGATCCACGCCTACGCGCTCACCTTCGGCGGGCTGCTCCTGCTGGGCGGCAAGGCGGCCGACCGGTACGGCCGCAGGCGGGTCCTGCTGGGCGGCCTCGCCCTGTTCGGCCTGGCCTCGCTCGCCGGCGGCTTCGCCCAGCAGCCCGGACACCTCGTCGCCGCCCGGGCCGCCCAGGGCATCGGCGCCGCCGCCCTGGCCCCGGCCGCCCTGGCGCTGCTGACCGCGACGTTCCCCGCGGGAAAGGCCCGGGTCCGCGCGTTCGGCGTGTGGAGCGCGATGAACGCCGCCGGAGGCACCCTGGGCGTCCTGGCCGGCGGTCTGCTCACCGAGTACGCCGGCTGGCGCTGGGTGATGTTCGTGAACGTACCGATGGCCCTCTGCGCGCTGGCCCTCGCCTGGCGCGGCGTCCCCGCGACGCCGCCGACCGCGCGCGGAGGCCGCCCCGACGTGCTCGGAGCCGTCCTGGCCACGGCGGGTACGACGCTCCTGGTCTTCGGCGTCGTACGCACCGACCGGTACGCGTGGACCTCGCCGGTCACCCTGACGACGCTCGCGGTCGCCGCGCTGCTGCTCGCCGCGTTCGTCCGCGTCGAACGGACCACCTCACGCGAACCGCTGCTGCGGCCCGGCCTGCTGGCCAACCGCTCGGTGGCCGGCGCGAACGCGTACAACCTCCTGGTGGGGGCGGCCATGGCCGCGGCCTTCTACTTCGTCTCCCTCTATGTGCAGCGCGTCCTCGGTACCGGACCGGCGCTGACCGGCGTGATGTTCCTGCCGTTCGCGCTCGGCGTGGTCGTCGGCTCCGTCCTGGCCGTCCGACTCGGCTACCGTCTGCCGCCGCGCGGCCTGCTCGTCGCCGGCGCCCTGCTGACCGCGACGGGCTTCGCGTGGTTCGGCCTCATCAGCCCCGACGGGTCGTTCGCCACCGACGTCCTCGGGCCGTCCGTCGTCGCCAGCGTCGGCTTCGGACTCTGCCTGGGCCCGGTCGTCTCGGTCGCCACCGCCGGCGTCGCGCCCCGCGAGACGGGCACCGCCTCGGGCCTGCTCACCAGCTCACGCCAGATCGGCGCCTCGCTGGGTCTGGCCGCCCTCGGCACCGCGGCCGACCACCGCACGGGCGCCACCGCCACCCGCCAGACCCTGAACGACGGCTACGCCCTCGGCCTCACCCTCAGCGCCGCACTCCTGACAGCAGCAGCACTCATCGCCCTCACAGCCCTCCGCCCGACCCGCCTGCTGGCGCCCCGGAAGACCCCCGGCCCCACCGCGGCACTGACAGGCTCGGCCGCCGAGTAGGCGCCGCTCCGGTCACGGGCGGCTCGGGCCTCGGTCGCAGCATGGGACGACGTGGCAGTGCGGGCACGGGTCCTTGGCGGCAGACTCGTACGTCACCGGGTCACCCTCCAAGGCCGGTCCACCGCCGTCAGCCACTCGGTCAGCAGGCGGCCCGTCTCCTCGGGGCGTTCCTGCTGGAGGAAGTGGCCCGCGCCCTCCAACAGGTGGCTGGAGGTCAGGCCGGGGAGGGTGGTGGGGAACGCGGCGATCGCGTCGGACAGCCACATCGTGGAGGCGTCCAAGGTGCCGCCCAGGAAGAGGGACGGCTGGGGGAGCGGGGCGCCGGCGTACGGGGTCAGGTCGGACCAGTCGCGGTCCATGTTGCGGTAGCGGTTCAGGGCGCCGGTCAGGCCGGTCCGTTCGAACTCGCCCGCATACACGTCGAGGTCGTGCTCGGTCAGCCAGGCCGGACGGCGGCCGGAGGGGAAGCGGTCGCGCAGGGTGCCGCCCGGGGTGACGAAGTGGGGGTCGGGGGCGCCGGGCGCGGGCATGGTGCCGGCGGAGAGCGCGGCGTAGAAGCCGGCGAGCCAGCCGCGTACGTCCGGCTCGATCTCCGCCTCGGCCCGGCCGGGCCGCTGGAAGTAGGAGACGTAGAACTCCTCCGGGCCGCCCATCCCCGCGAACACCTCGCTCGGCCGCGGCCCGCCGGGCGGGGTGTACGGCACGCTCAGCAGGCCGACCGCCCGGAACACGTCGGGCCGCACCAGCGCCGAGGTGGCCGCGATCGTCGCACCCCAGTCGTGCCCGACGATCACCGCGGACCGCTCGCCCAGCGCCTCCACCACGGCGACGTTGTCCTCCACCAGCTCCAGCATCCGGTACGCGTCCACCGCCTCCGGCCGCGAGGAACGCCCGTAGCCCCGCACGTCCAGCGCGGCGGCCCGGTAGCCGGCCGCGGCCAGCACCGGCAGCTGGTGCCGCCACGCGTACCAGGACTCCGGGAACCCGTGCACGAGCAGCACCAGCGGTCCGCTGCCCTGCTCGACGAGGTGAATGCGGCCCGCCGGCGACGGGACCAGCCGGTGGGTGAAGTCGGTGACGGATGCCTGCGGCATGGATCCTCCCTGACGCGACGGGGGCGCGTCTGTCGGCGGCGACGACGACCGGGCCGGGCCCCGTCGGACTCTCCCGACCGGACCGGCCCTCACGATCATCCGCCGCGCGGGAGCGCAGCCACGAGGCTTGTTGCCGGTTCGGCAACTTCCGCGCGGTCAGGCCAGCTTCTTCAGCACCTCGGCCGCGACCGGCGCGGAGGACGCCGGGTTCTGCCCGGTGACGAGGTTGCGGTCGACGACCACGTGGGCCGCCCACGGCTCGCCCGCCCGCACGACCACGCCGGCCTCCTCCAGGCGCGTCTGCAGCAGCCACTTCGCCTTGTCCGCGAGCCCCGCCTGCGTCTCCTCCGCGTCCGTGAACGCGGCCACCTCGTATCCGGCGAAGGCGTTCGACCCGTCCTCCCGTACGGCGGCCAGCAGCGCGGCCGGGCCGTGGCAGACGACCGCGAGCGGCCGGCCGGACTCCAGCGCGTCGACCAGCAGCCGGCCGGAGACGGCGTCGACGGCGAGGTCCTCCATCGGGCCGTGGCCGCCCGGGTAGAAGACGGCCGCGTACGCGCCGAGGTCGACGTCCTCCAGGCGGATCGGGCGCTTGATCTCGTCCATGGCGGCCAGCGCGGCGGCGATCCGGTCGGCGCCCTCTTGCCCGCCGTTCACCTCCGGCGCCAGGCTCGCCCGGTCGACGACCGGCACCACACCGCCCGGCGTGGCGACGACGACCTCGTGCCCGGCGGCCTTGAACGCCTCGTAGGGCACCACGGCCTCCTCGGCCCAGAAGCCCGTGGGGTGCTTGCTGCCGTCGGCCAGCGTCCAGTGATCGGCACCGGTCATCACAAAGAGGATCTTCGACATTGTGGTTCTCTCCGGGAGTCGTCGCTTGAGGAACGCTCTCGACGGTAGGACGGAACACCATTCGGATTCCAATGAGGATCTCGATGGCACGTATTGGTTCCTCTATGGCGGGGGCGTTTCCGCCGGGAGTAGATTCCCCCCCGTGAGCCAGAGTGACTCCCCGGACAGGCCCGGGGCCCCGCCCCCGCCCGACCTGAACCTCCTGCGCACCTTCCTCGCCGTGTACCGCGCCGGTTCCTTCACGGGCGCCGCCCAGCTGCTCGGCCTGTCCCAGCCCACGGTGACGACCCAGATGCGCACCCTGGAGCGGCAGACGGGGCGGGAGCTGTTCCAGCGGCTGCCGCGCGGCGTCGCCCCGACCGCCGTGGCCGACGAACTCGCCGCCCGCGTCGCCCCCGGCCTCGACCTGCTGGCCGCCGCCACCGGCCCCGACGAGGCCCCCGGCCGTACACCCGCCCCCGTCCACCTCGCGGGCCCCGCCGAGTTCCT
Source organism: Streptomyces griseosporeus (assembly GCF_014656055.1). Taxonomy (GTDB): domain Bacteria; phylum Actinomycetota; class Actinomycetes; order Streptomycetales; family Streptomycetaceae; genus Streptomyces; species Streptomyces griseosporeus. Next base: position 432,330 of record NZ_BNBR01000002.1, on the reverse strand, counting down.
CTGCACCTGCGCGCTGCCCGCGCTCGCACCCCTCGTCGCCGACGGGATACGGCTACGGCTGGCAACCGGCCTCACCGACGCCCTCCTCGACGAGCTGCGGGCCGGCCACCACGACCTGGTCGTCGCCACGGTCCGCCCACGCGGCCGCGCCCTGTCCGCCGTACCGCTGACCGACGAGGAGTTCGTGCTGGTGGCGGCACCCGTGTGGGCCGAGCGCCTGAGGGCACCGCTCGCCGCGGACGGCCCCTCGGCGCTGCACCGCGTGCCGCTGGTGACCTACGCCGAGGACCTGCCCATCGCCCGCCGCTACTGGCGGCACGTCTTCGGCCGCCGGCTCTCCTGCCCCGCCGCCGTCACCGTCCCCGACCTGCGGGGCGTGAAGGCCGCGGTCATGGCCGGCGCCGGCTTCACCGTCCTGCCGCGCTACCTGTGCGCCGAGGAACTGGCCGCCGGCCACCTCGTCCCCCTGCACGAGCCCGACGACCCGCCGATCAACACCGCGTTCCTGGTCCAACGCCCCGGCGCCCCCGACAACCCACACGTCACCCAGGTCCGCGACCACCTGCTGCGCGCGGCCCGCGCCTGGTGAGGCCGTCCGTCTGCACCGGGTGGCCGCGCCGCCCGCACCCGGAGGCCGGATCGCCCGCGATCGGCAGCCGGAGCGTCCGCACCTGGCAACCGCGTCACCCGCAGCTGTTGGCCGGCGACGGCCCGGCGCGCGGCGTTCGTGTGCACGCCCTTGTCGCCGCCGGGGCCGAGGTGGACACTCCGGACGTGAATCTCGTGGCCCAGGTCTTCGCCCTGATCGCGGCGGTGACCCACCTCGTCGTCGGCGCCCTGGAGCGGTTCGCCTACGACCGCCCCGGCGTCCGTCTCTTCCTCACCACCTCCACCGCCGACGCCCCCGAAGTCACCCTGTGGCGCTCGGGCGTCGCCGTCTACAACATCCTCCTCGGCCTCGGACTGGTCGCCGGTGTCGTCGTCCTGCACACCGGCGACACGACCGCCGGCCGCACCCTGGTCCTCGCCTTCTGCGCTTTCCTCGTCGCCTCCGCGCTCGTCTTCGCCGCCGGCTTCCCGCGCCTGTGGCGGGGCGCCGTCGGCCAGGGGCTGCCGCCCGCGATCGCGCTGCTCGCGGCGGCGGTGGGCTGAACTCCGGTGCTGCACACGCCGGATGACGAGGCGTCCGCCCGCCCCCGGCATGGAGGGGACACCACCTTGGGGCGTCCCCGGCGTCCCCGGCGTCCGCGGCGTCCCCGGTGTCCGCGGCGTCCCCGGTGTCCGCGCAGTCGGTATGCCGGGCGTCCGCCCCGTGTCCGGATGTGACAGAACCCCGTCATTGCGGCCGCGCCGGCCGCCCCCGAGGATGGGGGCATGCCCGAGATCAACCACCGCGTCGTGATCGCGGTCTTCCCCGACGTCGACCTGCTCGACGTGACGGGGCCGGCCGAGGTCTTCACGCTGGCCAACCGCGAAGGCGGCGGCCGTGCCCGCTACCGGGTCCGCCTCGCCGGACCCGGCCCGGCGGGGGAGGCGGTCGCCACCTCGGCGGGCGTCCGGCTGGTCACCGACGCCGGCTTCGCCGATGTGGACGGCGCGGTGGACACCCTGATCGTGCCGGGTGCGCTGGAGCCGTACGCCGACGGGCTGCGGCCCCGGGTCGACCCGTACATCGTCGACTGGATCCGGGACCTCGCGCCCCGGACCCGGCGCATCGCGTCCGTGTGTGTGGGCGCCCATCTGCTGGCCGCGGCCGGTCTGCTGGACGGCAGAACCGCGACCACGCACTGGTCCACGGCCGGCCTGCTCGCCGCCGAACACCCGCGGGTCACCGTCGACCCCGATACGATCTTCGTCCGGTCGGGGAAGGTGTGGACGGGTGCGGGCATCAGCGCCTGCATCGACCTGGCCCTCGCCCTGGTCGCCGAGGACCACGGCGAGGAACTGGCGCTCGCGGTCGCCCGGCATCTGGTCGTCTACCTCAAACGGCAGGGCGGGTAGAGCCAGTTCAGCGTGCCGATCAGCAGCCCGCCGACCGACCGCCGGGACATCGACGAACTGCGCCGGTACGTCGCCGACCACCTGGACGCGGACCTGTCGGCGGCGGCCCTCGCGGCCCGCATGAACCTCAGCGAGCGGCACTTCGCGCGGGTCTTCACCCAGGAGACCGGGGCCACGCCGGCCGCGTACGTCGAGTCGCTGCGCGTCGAGGCGGCCCGCCGGCTGCTGGAGACGACCGACCAGCCCCTGGAGCACATCGCCCGGGCGACCGGCCTGCGCTCGGTGGAGACCCTGCACCGGGCCTTCCGGCGCCGTATCGCCACCAGCCCGGCGGCCTACCGGCGCCGCTTCCGTACGACGGTCTAGGCCGCTCGGCCTTATTCCTTCACGATTCCAACTCGGCTGGCACACCGCGGAAGTGACGTGCCGTCATCCACCATGCCCGCATGCCCGCATCCCCGCATGCCTGCCGGAACCCGTTCACCCTCAGAGAGGAAACCACCCGATCATGTCCGTCTCCCCTTCCCTCCGCGAGGTCGTCGGCCTCGACAACGGCCTGCCCGCGCTCGCCGACGCCACCCTCGTCCTGATCGACTTCCAGAACACCTACCGCACCGGCGTCATGGCCCTCGAAGGCGTGGAGGAGGCCGTGGCCGCGGGAGCTCGGCTGCTCGCCGCCGCGCGGGCCCAGGGCGCCCGCGTGGTGCACGTCGTCAACGACGGCGGCGAGGGCACGCCGTACGACATCCGCGCGGAGATCGGCGCCATCAGCCCCGAGGTCGCCCCCGTCGAGGGCGAGCCGGTGGTGGTCAAGCAGGTCCCGGACGCCTTCCACGGGACCGACCTGGAGAAGGTGCTGCGCGAGCTGGGCGCTGGCCCGGACCTGGTGCTGGCCGGGCTGATGACGCACATGTGCGTGGCGTTCACCGCGCACGGCGCCTTCGCCCGCGGCTACCGCCCGACCGTCGTCGCCGAGGCCACCGCGACCCGCACCCTCACCGCCCCCGACGGCACCGCGCTGCCCGCCGCCGCCCTCCACACCGCGGCCCTGACCACCATCGGCGACCTGTTCGGGCCGGTCGCGCGCCGTGTGGCGGACCTGACGGGGTGACCCGCCCGACGGGGGCGGCCCCGTCACCGACCGGGAGCCGGGCGCGCGGTGGCCCGGGCGCGCGCCGGCGGCGCGGCCCCCTCGCCTTCGCCCGGCAGCCCGGCATCCCATCCCCCGAGGTAGGCGCGCACGGGAGCAAGAACGGCCGCCCCCGATCCTCGTCGCCGGCCTCCGCCGGTCCTGGCCCGACCCCGCCTCAGCGAGGCATGAGCCGCAGCCCGTGCAGCGCGGTGCCGAGGTCGGCCAGGGCCGCCGGGTCGGACAGTGAACGCCCCGTGAGCTTCTCCACGCGGCGCAGCCGGTAGCGCACGGTGTTCGGGTGGACGTACAGCCGCTCCGCCGCCTCGGCCGCCACCCCGCGCGCCGCGAACCAGTGGCCCAGCGTCTGCAGCAGCCGCGCCCGCTCCGCCTCGGGCAGCTCCAGCACAGGGCCCAGCGCCAGCTGCACCAGCCGGGCCGCCTCGGCCGCCGCCGCCACCACCAGCATCGCGAGCGGGCTGTCGTCGAAGCGCGCCACCCCCGCCCCCGCGCCGGGCAGCCCGGCCAGCGCCAGCCGCGCGAACCGCAGCGCCTGCGGCGTGTCGCGCAGCGAGTCGAACCGGGGACTGACGCCCACCCGCGCGCGCCGCCGCCGCAGCGCCCTCAGCGCCACCGACTCCGCCTCACCGCGCGCCAACGCCACCAGCCCGACCTGCTCGTCGGGCAGCAACCGCCAGGCCGACGGCAGCTGCGCCTGCCCCAGCTCCGCCTCGATGCCCGGCAGCGGTTCCTCGCCCGGATCCGGCACGGCCGCCGCGACCACCGCGTAGGGACCCCGCTCCGGCAGACCGAGCTGCCGTGCCACCTCCCACAGCGTCGTCGACCCGGCCAGCGCCCCCGTGAACAGCGCTTCCACCAGCGCCGACCGGCGCGCCTCGCGGCGCAGCGCCAGCTCGGCACTGGCCTCCCGGTAGGCGGCGGCCACCGCCTCCGCGTAGCGGCCGAACAGCGCCCAGATCTCCGACGACCCCGCCACCAGATGCGCGTCCGTGACCTGCGGATGCCTCGGCGCCTCCGCCACCACCTGCGCCCACAGGAACTCGAAGCCGACCCGGTAGGCGTGCAGCGTGTCGGCCAGCGGCACCCCCTGCTCGGCTCGCAGCCGCCCCGTGGCCCGGGCGGGCCGCACCGCCGCCTCCGTGCCCAGCGCGAAGTGCCGCAGGACCAGGTCGGCGTTGCCCTCGCAGGACTCCCGCAGCGATGCGAACGGGATCAGCGACTCGTTCGCGTACGACTCGACCTCCGCGCGGATGCGCTCCGCCATCCGCACACCCAGCTCCGGAAGGCGCTCCCGCAGCGCCGCGCCCACCTCGGACAGACTCATCCCCGCAGCGTACAGCGCCCTCATTGTGACGAGGAACAATCCCGGGCGGCGCCTGCTGTGGGCCCGGCCATGGACGCCCGCCCGACCGGCGGCCACCATGCCGGGAGCGTCGGCGGCGGCGCCGCGAACACGGATGCGAGGAGGCATCATGGCCAATCTGGCGGAGTTCCTGGTGGAGACGGCACACCGGCAGCCGCAGCGCCCCGCGCTGCGCCTGGGCCCGCTCACCCTCACCTACGCCGAGCTGGACCGCCTCAGCGCCCGGGCCGCCGCGCTGCTGCGCGCCGAGGGCCTGCGCGACGGCGACCGCGTCGCCCTGATGCTGCCGAACGTCCCCGAGTTCGTCGTCCTCTACTACGGCATCCTGCGCGCCGGCGGCATCGTCGTACCGCTCAACCCGCTGCTGAAGTCCCGCGAGACCGAGTACCACCTGCGCGACTGCGGCGCCGCCCTGCTCCTGGAGTGGCACGCGGCGCCCGGCGAGGGCACCGAGGGAGCCACCGCCGCGGGCGTGCGGCGCATCGCCGTGGAGCCGGAGGCCTTCGCCGCGCTCCTCGCCGAGCACGAGCCGCTGCCCGGGGCCGCGGAGGTCGCCCCCGACGACATCGCCGTCCTGCTCTACACCTCCGGCACCACCGGCCGCCCCAAGGGCGCCGCGCTCACCCACGCCGGGCTGCGCCACAACACCGAGGTCAACGTCACCGAGGTGCAGCGCCTGACACCGGACGACGTCATCGTGGGCTGTCTGCCGCTGTTCCACATCTTCGGCCAGACCTGCACCATGAACGTCGCCGTGCGCAGCGGCGCCTCCCTCACCCTGGTGCCCCGCTTCGACCCGCAGACCGTGCTCGACGCCATCGCCCGCGACCGGGCCACCGTCTTCGAGGGCGTGCCCACCATGTATGCCGCGCTGCTCCAGCACCCGGCCGACGCCGACGTCTCCACCCTGCGCATGTGCGTCTCCGGCGGCGCCTCCCTGCCCGTGGAGGTCCTGCACGGCTTCGAGAAGCGGTTCGGCTGCATGGTGCTGGAGGGCTTCGGCATGTCCGAGACCAGCCCCGTCGTCTCCTTCAACCACCCCGACCGGCCCCGCAAGCCCGGTTCCGTCGGCACCCCCATCCGCGACGTCGAGGTACGGCTCCTCGACGAGAGCGGCCAGGACGTGGCGCCCGGCGAGGTCGGCGAGCTGGCCGTGCGCGGCCCGAACCTGATGAAGGGCTACTGGAACCTCCCCGACGCCACCGCCACCGCGATCCCGGACGGCTGGCTGCGCACCGGCGACCTCGCCCGGCAGGACGAGGACGGCTACCTCTACATCGTCGACCGCAAGAAGGACCTGGTCATCCGGGGCGGCTACAACGTCTACCCGCGCGAGATCGAGGAGGTCCTGCACGAGCACCCCGCCGTGGCCCTCGCCGCCGTCCTCGGCGTGCCCGACGAGCGCCTCGGCGAGGAGGTGGCGGCGGCGGTCGTCCTGCGGCCCGGCGCCGAGGCGACAGCCGAGGAACTGCAGCAGTTCGTCCGCGACCGTGTCGCCGCCTACAAGTACCCCCGCAAGGTGTGGGTGACCGACGCCCTGCCGATGGGCCCCAGCGGCAAGATCCTCAAGCGCGAGATCACCGCCCCGGCCGGCTGACCCCGGGCGGTCCGCCGTGCGGCCGGCGGGCGCGGGCGGTGAGCGGCCGGATACGGGTGCCTCGGCCCGCGCCGGCTGGGTACGCGGGTGGGGTTGTGCGATCACACCCCGAGGAGCCGTATCGATGAGCGAGACCAACCCTCTCAAGAGGGCAGCTCAGAAAGTCACCGAGACCGTGCGGGGCGACGGCGACGGGCCCCCGGAGGGCATCCCCGGCCGGCCCGGCAGCGAGCCGCCGTCCGTCGCCGAGCCGACCGAGCCCCGTGAGCCGCTGCCGCCCAAGCCCGACCAGAGCGGCCCCGACACCTACTCGCCGACCGGCCAGGCGACCGGCGCCGACCAGGCGCGGGTCGCCCAGGCCGGCAGCTATCTGACCGACGCGCAGGGCGTGCGGCGCCCCGACACCGACCACTCGCTCAAGGCCGGACCGCGCGGCCCCGTCCTGCTCCAGGACCACCACCTGCGCGAGAAGGTCATGCACTTCGACCACGAGCGCATCCCCGAGCGCGTGGTCCACGCCCGCGGCGCCGCCGCCCACGGCATCTTCCGCAGCTACGGCACGGCGGCCGCCGTCACCAGGGCCGCCTTCCTCGCCGAGGACGCCGAGACCCCGGTCTTCGTGCGCTTCTCCACCGTGCTGGGCTCCCGCGGCTCCGCCGACACCGTGCGCGACACCCGCGGGTTCGCGACGAAGTTCTACACCAGCGAGGGCGTCTTCGACCTCGTCGGCAACAACATGCCGGTCTTCTTCATCCAGGACGCCATCAAGTTCCCGGACATCATCCACGCCGGCAAACCGCACCCCGACCGCGAGATCCCGCAGGCCCAGAGCGCCCACGACACCTTCTGGGACTTCGTGACCCTGCACACCGAGGCCACCCACCACACCCTGTGGAACATGTCCGACCGGGGCATCCCGCGCTCCTACCGGACCATGGAGGGCTTCGGCGTCCACACCTTCCGGCTGGTCGCGGCCGACGGCGGCACGACGCTGGTGAAGTTCCACTGGAAGCCCAAGCTGGGCGTGCACTCCCTGGTGTGGGAGGAGGCGCAGATCGCGGGCGGCGTCGACCCGGACTTCCACCGCCGGGACCTCGCCGACGCCATCGAGGCCGGCGCGTACCCCGAGTGGGAGCTGGGCATCCAGACCTTCCCGGACACGCCCGACCAGACCTTCGAGGGCATCGACCTGCTCGACCCCACCAACCTCGTGCCCGAGGAACTCGCCCCCGTGCAGCCGGTCGGGCTGCTCACCCTGAACCGGAACCCGTCGAACTTCTTCGCCGAGACCGAGCAGGTCGCCTTCCACGTCGGCCACCTCGTCCCCGGCATCGACATCACCGACGACCCGCTGCTCGCCGGGCGGCTGTTCTCCTACCTGGACACCCAGATCACCCGCCTGGGTGGCCCCAACTTCCCGCAGCTGCCGATCAACCGGCCGCACGCGCCGGTCAACGACATGCTGCGCGACGGCATGCACCAGACCGCCGTGCACCGCGGGACCGCCCCCTACCGGCCCAACTCCCTCGACGGCGGCTGCCCGTTCACGGCCGGGGCGGACATGTCGGCGTACGTCGAGACGCCCGTGCGCGTCCCGGAGGCGACGAAGGTGCGCGAGGCGCCGGAGTCCTTCGCCGACCACTTCAGCCAGCCCCGCCGGTTCTGGCTGAGCATGACGCCCGTCGAGCGGGAGCACATCATCGGCGCGTACACCTTCGAACTCGGCAAGTGCTACGAGCAGGCCGTCAAGGAACGCGCCCTGCAGGTGCTCGCCAACATCGACCCCGAGCTGTGCGCCGGAGTCGCCGCGGGCCTCGGTCTGCCCGCGCCCGAGCCGACCGTGCCGCTCGCCGACGTCGCGCCCAGCCCCGCCCTGTCCCAGATCGGGCAGACCTGGCCGACCGACGGCCGCATCATCGGCATCGTCACCGGACCCGACCGGGACCTCGACGGCGTACGGGCCGTGCGCGAGGCGGTCCTGCAGGCCGGCATGGTCCCGCTGGTCGTCGCGCCGACGGGCGGCACCCTCGGCGACGGGGACGACGCGCTGACCGTGCAGCGGACCTTCGTCACGGCACGGTCCGTCGAGTTCGACGCCCTCCTGCTGGCCGGGGCGCCGGGCGTCGCCGACGACGCGTACGGCGCCCGCGACGCCAAGGCCGGCCTCGCAGGCGGCGCCCCGCCGGCGCACGACCCGCGGGTCGCCCTGCTGCTGAACGAGGCGTTCCGCCACGGCAAGGCGATCGGCGCGTGGAAGGGCGCCGAGGCTGCGCTGGCATCGGCGGGCGTCCCCACCGACGCCCCCGGCGTGATCGTCACCGACAGCGGCACGACGGCCCTCCAGCAGGTGACCCGGCTGATGGGCGCCCACCGCGTGTGGGAGCGGTTCATGGCCACGGGCTGAGGGGGATACGCCGCCGGGCCGGCGGGGGAGGGGCTTCGACCGTCCCTCCCCTGCAGGCCAGCCCGGGGGATGCGGGCGGTCGCCGGCCGGCTCAGACCCGCCCCGACCGCACCGCTTCCCGGGCCGGTGCCATCGCCCAGCGGATCCCCGCCGTCACGGCCGTACCCAGCGGCCGCACGCACAGGTCCTCCGCCACCGGCAGACGGGGCAGCCACAGGGCCCGGGCGGCCCACGGCGGCAGCAGGGCCACGGCGTTCGCGGCCACCGCGCCGTAGGGGACGCGGGCCACGAGCGGGACCGGCGGGTTCAGCAGCAGATAGCGGGCGGTGCGGCGCGCCTCGGGCGTCGCCCGCAGCTCCTCGCGGTAGGAGGCCAGCCGCTCGGCGAGCCCGGCCCGGTCCGTCGGCGGGTCCGGCACACCCAGCTCCCGAGCGATCCGCGCGGTGTCGGCGACGTACCCGTCGCAGCCCGCCTCGTCCAGCGGCCGGGCACCGTACCGCTGATGCGCGCGCAGGAAGCTGTCGACCTCGGCGATGTGCACCCAGCACAGCAGACGCGGGTCGGAGGCGGCGTACGCCCGGCCGTCGGGGGCCGTGCCGCGCACCTGCTCGTGGACGGCGCGGACCCGCTCGCACGCCTCCCGCGCCCGGTCGGCCGGACCGTACGTGGTGACGGCGAGGAAGGTGCTGGTGCGCTGGAGCCGCCCCCAGGGGTCGCCGCGGAACCCCGAGTGCGCGGCCACCGCGGCCATGGCCAGCGGGTGCAGCGACTGCAGCAGCAGCGCCGACAGGCCGCCGATGAACATCGAGGCGTCGCCGTGCACCCGGCGCACGGGCCGCTCGGGCCCGAACCAGCGGGGCCCTGGAGCGCCGTGGATGCGGGCACGGTTGCGCACGCCCTCCGGCCCGGCCACGCGGGAGAAGATCGCCTCGCCGATCTGGTCGCGCAGCGGCGCGAGATCCGGGATGAGTGACATGAGGCGCCTCCTGAGCCGGGATGCGACGACCGGGCCACCGCCCTGTCCATACTGCCTCGCTCCTGTGCTCCCGGACGCCCCCCTGCCGCAACCGGTCACTCGGACCCGGTCACTCGGACCCGATCACTCGGAACCGCTCACTCGGATCCGCTCACTCGGGGCGGGCCACCGCCTCCTTCTGCAGCTGTACCGCGGCCAGCAGACTCAGCCGCGGCTCCGCCTGGCGCAGCGCCTTCACCGCCGCGACCGACGCGATGTCCCCGGCGAAGCCCACGGCGGCCAGCCGGGACCGCACCCAGCGGGCCCGCACCTCGCCCTCCGAGACGGCGGCCGTCTCCTCCACCAGGGCCGCGGCCCGCTCCAGTCCCGCACGCTCCTCGGGCGGAGCATCGGCCAGTGCCCGCCGCAGGGCGGCCCCGACGAGGTCGGAGTCCCGCACGACGAGTACGGTGTCGGTCTTCTTGCGGAGTCCCGGAATGCCTGTCATGTGGATCATGCTTGTCGGCATCCGGCCTGCCTGCCAAGGGATTTGAGCAGCCCCAGAGGTTCCCGGCGTCACAGTCCGCCCAGGGCCGTCCCGCCCGGGGCGGGCCGAGGGCGGACGCCTCGCTTGTTGCGGTCCGGTGACGGACGGGACAGAGCTGTTGCCCGGAGGAGGACAACGGGCCGGGGCGGTCGCGGGTCGTATCAGGTGCAGTGGGGCGGGCCTCCCCGTCCCCGTCGACCGATCATGGGGGAACGATGAACATCCGCACGCGCGTCCGCACCGGCACCCGTCTCCGCACCCGCCTCCGTCAGCAGGGCCGTACCCGCGGCATCCGGCTCGCGGCCGCGGCGCTCGCCGCCGGAGCGGCCCTGACCGCCGCGGCCGTCCCGGCGGCGGCCCGCGCCGCGGCCTCCGACGACACGCCCCGCTACCTGGAGCCCGCCGAGCTGCCGCCGCACCCGTCGTCGCCCTGGTACGCCGGACCGGTCACGGCGGGGCAGCCCGACCCGCTGCCGATGTGTGTCGGCGAGGCGCTGCCCTCCATCGCGAGCCACCGCTCCTTCTGGACCGACTACGACACCAACGCCGAACAGGTCACGGTCGTGGAGCGCAGCACCCAGCGCGCCAAGGACTTCGCGGCGCTGGTGCGCAAGGACCTCGACGGCTGCGCGAAGAAGCTGATGCGGCAGGACCCCGACGTCACCGCCGAGCAGAAGTACTACGGCCGGCTGAACGTCGAGGAGGGCGCCCACGTCTACGGCGTCCACACCACGACCACCTGGGGCGCCTCCGACATCGCCCTGTTCTCCGTGGGCCGCGACGGCAACACCGTCACCCTGGTCCGCTGGGCGCAGCTGGGCGGCTTCCGCGACGCCCAGGTGGACGACTTCCGGACCACCACGGTCACGGCGGTCGACAAGCTGTACTGACGCCCGTCCCCGGAGCCCAAGCCCACCCCGGGCCCGGCCGCCTCGTCCGCGAGCGGCCGGGCCCGGCCCTCCCGGGCCGTACGCGCGCGCCGAGTTACTGTCGTCGCCATGACCGACACCGACACCTCTCTGCGCTCCGTCACCATCGAGCGGACCGGCCCCGGCCACTTCGTCGCGACCAACGCCCGCGGCGGCACCGTCGCCTTCGGCGGCGCCTCCGACGACGGCACCGAGTTCACGCCGGTCGAGCTGCTGCTCGCCGCCCTCGGCGGCTGCACCGCGATCGACGTCGACGTCGCCACCAGCCGGCACGCGGAGCCCACCCGCTTCTCCGTCGCCGTGACCGGCAACAAGGTGAACGACGAGCACGGCAACCACATGACCGACCTCACGGTCACCTTCTCCGTCTCCTTCCCCGACGGAGAGGGAGACGGCGGTGGCGGGGCGGACCGGGCCCGCGCCATCCTCCCGAGGGCCGTGAAGTCGTCCCACGACCGCCTCTGCACGGTGAGCCGCACCGTGGAACTCGGCACCCCGGTCACCGCCCGGGTCCAGGAGGCCTGACGACCTCATCGGCACATCGGCGCACACTCCGCGCACACGCTTCTGACAGCCCCTCACCTGCGACGACGGGGCGTTGTCAGTGGCTGCCAGTACGTTGATCCATGTCCCGCCGGGTCCGGCGCAGGACTTCCCTCGTGCTGCAAAGGAGATGGTGCGTTGTCCGACTTCGAGAGGTCGAGCACGGCGCGGGTGATCCCGCCCGCGCGGCCGCGCAAGCTCGCCAAGGTGCCGTTCGTGGAGCTGGCCGACGGCCGCCTGCAGGGCGTCGTCTCCAGCGGCTCGGACATCGAGCGGGTGTACGTCTCGTCGGTCGCCGCCGGGACGTACGCCTACGCGTGCAGCACCAACAACAACCGCCCCTGCGGCGGTGCCCGCGGCGGCTTCTGCAAGCACATCGGCGCGCTGATCACCGAGGCCGTGCTCCAGTACGGTGCCGAGCGCGTCGCCCGCTACCTCCGCGTCGACGTCGCCGACGGCGAGCCGACCGCTCAGTCACTCAACTTCACCATGGGCCAGACCCGGCCGTCCCCGGCGGACAGCAAGGCCGCCGCCTCCGTCTTCAGCCGGTTCCTGCGCCACCTGGCCTACCTCGAACTGCCGCCCACCACCGCGCCGTTGCCGGAGATGCAGTGGTTCGCGTCCACCCGGGCGGTGGCCTGATGCGGATGGACCTGCTGAGCGAACCCGTCGACGGCCTGGACGAGGCCCTCGCCGCCGTCGACGCCTTCGACCGGACCCTGGCCGCGGGCCTCCTGCGGCCCCAACCCGCCCAGGCGGAAGGCCTGTTCGGGCTGGCCGACGCGGTGGCCGCGAGCCCGCTCGCCGCCCGCGTCGCCGAGGCCGCCGACAAGGCCGCGGCCGGTGCCGCCGGCGAGGACCACTTCCTGGCGTTCGCCGCCGCCCGCGCCGCCCTGCTCGGCGCCGCGCACGACGCGCTCACCGCCCGCGCGGACGAGGCGACCGGCCGCACCCGCGCCGACGCCCCCGCACCGGCCGCTCCCGCCGAGCACGCGCCGAACCTGCTCGCCGCCGCCCGCTCCTGGCTCAGCGACCTGGCCCGCACCGGCTGGCAGGGCCTCGACCACGACGTGGTCTCCGGCTCCTCCCAGGTCGTCTCCGCGATGCTGTCCGACCCGGGGCTGCGCCGCCCGGCCGCCCTCCTCGACGGGTTCGCCGCCGAACTCGCCGCCTCCTGCCCGGGCGCCACCCTGGACCGGATACCCGTACGCCGCTGGGCGGACCTGTGGACCCGCGGCATGCTCCTCACGGTGCCCGGCGCCGCCCCCGCGCCCGCCGTGGACACGCTCACCGGCCGCCTGCTGCCCCTCGGCACCGACCTCCAGGAACACGCCACCGCCGCCCAGGCGCAGGTCCACGCCGTGTTCGAACCCGCCGACGGCTCCACGCCCCGGCTGGTGAGGGCGAGCGTGTCCGTGCCGAAGCCCGACACCGTCCTCGGCGCCGGCGTCTGGCAGCTGCTGCGTCCGCACATGAGCCTGCTGGCCGCCGCGGGCGAGGGCCGGTCCATGGACCTCACCGGCATGCCGGTCACCGCCGAGGGCGACCTGATCTGGCAGGACGAGCGCGCCCGCGCCGGCGAGCCCGTCGACCCCTTCGCCACCGCCCGGGTCGCCCTGCCCACCGCGGACGCCCCGGCCACGGCACCCCTGGACCGCCACCCGGTCCTGCTGGCCCACCCCGTCTTCCTGGAGGGCTACGGTGCCGAGCAGGACGCCGAGACGCAGACGGTGACGTTCACCCTCGCCGGGCAGCGGCTGCCCGTCGACACCGACCGCCTCCCCGTCGCCGGGCCCCTCACCCCGCAGGCCGTCGCCGGCTCCACCGCCTGCGTCGGGCTGCTCCGCTGGGACGCGGGCGGGTTCTTCCTCCAGCCGCTCGCCGTGGAGACGACGGTCCGCAAGAAGACCGTCGCCCTGCACGCGGGCGCCTGGGCGGGCGGCACCACCGACAAGACCGGCGCGAAGGCCGAGAAGGCCGCCACCGACGCGGTGGCCGTGCTGCGCGAACGCGCGGGAAGGCTGCTGCGGAAATGACCGACCACCCCACCGGACAGCCCGCGGCGGCCGACTCCGACGAGAACCGCCGGCAGGTCCTGTACTGGCGGCTGCTCGCCCGCCTCTTCGACCCCGAGGAGCAGGCCGGCCTGGAGTCCGCCTCCCTCGCCGTCGTCGAGGACATCGGCCTGCCGCCCGCCCTGCTCGACCCGCAGACCTCCGTCGACGCCGTCGTGCAGCGCCACCCCGAACTCGCCGCCGAGTTCGACGGCCTGATGGTCCCCGAGCCCGACGAGGAAGGCCGCGACCGGGCCGCCGAGGTGCGGCGCGCCGCCCTCGTCTCCAAGGTGCTGCTCAACGTCTTCGCCACCGGCAGCGGCACCGTCACCGCCGGGCAGCTGGCGCGCTGGCAGTCCGACGCCGGATGGCTGGAGCGGGCCCTCGGCTGCGCGCCGGGCGACCTGCGCGGCGGACGCGCCGGCCGCGGCGCCGGGCCCGGCATCGGCGGCGGACCGGGCGGCGCGGGCGGGGGAGTGAGCCCCACCGGCACCGGAGCCGACCACCCCACCCCGGACCTCGGCACCCTGGTGCCCGCCATCGGCCCCGAACTCGGCGCCCTGGAAGCGGACCTGGTCAAGCGCATGCACCTCCGGGAGGTCCTCGCCGACCCGCGGCTGGCCGCGCAGCTCACCCCGAGCATGTCCCTCATCGAGCAGCTGCTGCGCGACAAGAACAACCTCTCCGGTGTGGCCCTCGCCAACGCCAAGGCCCTCATCCGCCGGTTCGTCGACGAGGTCGCCGAAGTGCTGCGCACCCAGGTGGAGAAGGCCTCCGTCGGCGCCCTGGACCGGTCCGTCCCGCCCAAGCGGACCTTCCGCAACCTCGACCTCGACCGCACCATCTGGAAGAACCTCACCAACTGGGACCCCGAGCAGGAGCGGCTCTACGTCGACCGCCTCTACTACCGGCACACCGCCCGAAAGACCACACCCCAGCGGCTCATCGTGGTCGTCGACCAGTCCGGCTCGATGGTCGACTCGATGGTCAACTGCACCATCCTCGCCTCCATCTTCGCCGGACTGCCCAAGGTGGACGTCCACCTCATCGCGTACGACACCCAGGCCCTGGACCTCACCCCGTGGGTGAGCGACCCCTTCGAGACGCTGCTGCGCACCAACCTCGGCGGCGGCACGGACGGCACGGTCGCCATGGCCCTGGCCCAGCCGAAGATCGCCGAACCGCGCAACACGGTCGTGGTGTGGATCTCCGACTTCTACGAGTGGCGGTCCGAGCCGCTGTTCGAGTCGATGGCCGCCATCCACCGCTCCGGGGCGAAGTTCATCCCCGTCGGCTCGGTGACCAGCTCCGGCCGCGGCAGCGTCAACCCGTGGTTCCGGGAACGGTTCAAGGACCTCGGCACACCGGTCGTCTCCGGCCACATCCGCAAGCTCGTCCACGAGCTGAAGACGTTCCTCGCCTGAACGGCCGTTCACCTCGCCTTCTTCTTTCTCGTTCTCCTCACGCTTCGTACCGAAAGGCTTTCCCATGTCCGACCTGCTGCGCGCACCGGCCGAGATCAAGTACGCCGAGGAGCTGGACTGGCTGGAGTCCGTCGACGACAACCCCAAGCCGTTCTCCTGGCGGCTGTCGCCGAAGATGATCCGCCTGTTCATCCTGGGCTCCGAGCGCGCCGACGGCCTCGACCGGGAGATCTCCCAGAAGTGGTTCGGCGACCGCAGCATCGTCGAGCGCGCCATCGTCACCCTCGCCTCCGACCGCGGCCTGCTGCTGATCGGCGACCCCGGCACCGGCAAGAGCTGGCTGGCCGAACTGCTGGCCGCCGCCGTCTGCCGCAACTCCACCCTCGTCGTGCAGGGCACGGCCGGCACCACCGAGGACCACATCAAGTACTCCTGGAACGTCTCCATGGTCATCGCCAAGGGCCAGTCACGGGAGTCGATGATCCCCTCACCGATCATGACCGCCATGGAGACCGGCGTCATCGGCCGCTTCGAGGAACTCACCCGCTCCACCAGCGACGTCCAGGACGCCCTGATCTCCATCCTGTCCGAGAAGTACATCTCCGTGCCCGAACTCGACAGCGACAACATCGTCTTCGCCAAGCCCGGCTTCTCCGTCATCGCCACCGCCAACAGCCGCGACCGCGGCGTCAACGACCTGTCCTCCGCCCTCAAGCGCCGTTTCAACTTCGTGCGCATCCCGGTCGTCACCAACAAGAAGAGCGAGGCGGAGATCGTCCGCTTCCGCACCGAGGAACTGCTGCGCCGCCACCGGATCGAACTGGACGTGCCGCCCACCCTGCTGGACGTGCTGCTGCAGAGCTTCGCCGACCTGCGCGCCTCCGCCGCCGCGGCCGGCAGCGACGACGAGAAGCTGGAGTCCGCGCTGTCCACCGCCGAGCAGATCGGTGTCCTGGAGGACGCCATCCTGCACGGCAACTTCTTCGGCGAGCGCACCCTGACCGCCCGCACCCTCGCCTCCTCGCTGGTCGGCTCGCTCGCCCGGCGCGAACCGGAGGACCTGGCCATCCTCAATAAGTACCTGCACGGCGTCGTCGAGCCCCGCAGCAAGGAAGAGGGCGGCTCCTGGCCGGAGTTCCTCGAGGGCGGCCGCGACACGATCGCCACCCTGTCGTGAGCGGGAGCGCCATGAACGAGGGAACCTTCGCCGCCCTGCGCGGCCAACTCCAGCAAGCCGCGGCCGCGTTCGCCGGCGGACCCGACGCGCTGGAGGGCATCCTCCTCGGCCTCGTCGACGACGTCGACCGGGCCGTGCGCGAACCGCTGGAGATCTTCCCGGTCTGCCACCACTCGCCCGCCTCCGCGCTCGCCATGGCGCGCAGGCTGCGCGAGAAGCAGCCGAAGGTGGTGTACCTGGAGCTGTGCGAGGACATGGCACCGCTCCTGACCGAGCTGCGCAACTGCCGGCTCCCGGTGGCCGTGCAGGCGTTCGCGACCGAGGTCGACGGCTTCCCCGCCGAGTGGGCGCCGCTGTCGGTGGTCGCCCCGATCACCGAGGCGTCCGCCGAGTACCAGGCGATCGCCTACGCCCTGGACACCCCCGGCGTCGAACTCGTCCTCGTCGACCGCTCCTCCGACCACGTCTTCCAGTGGCAGGAGAACACCGGCGAGGCCACCGAGCCCGCCGACCCGGACGCACCGCCCGCCGAGGAGGAGGCGGCGCTGCACGGCGACGCCGTCGGCGTGGAGATCGGCGACCTGCGCCCCCGCTTCGCCGAACTGGAGGAGCACCTGCTGCGGCACGGCAAGGTGCGCCACTGGTCGGAGTGGTGGCACCAGTACGTCGAACTGCCCCTCGGTGACAGCGACCACGACACCTACCGCCAGGTCATGCTGCTCATCGGCAGCCTCTTCCGGCGCCTCGCGCCCGGCGACCCGCACCGGGTCCGCGTCGACGAGGACCGGGAGCGGTACATGTGGACGCGGATGCGCCGGCACCTGGCCGCGACCGGCACCGACCCGGCGGACGCCCTCTACGTGTGCGGCGCCTTCCACGCGGCCAGCCGCGTCGAGGAGTTCGGCGTGCACGGCGCCGACACCTTCGAGATCACCCCGCCGAGCGCGACGAAGTGGCAGCACGGGCTGATCCCGTCCAGCCACGCGGCGATCGAGGCGCAGTTCGGCCTCGCCGCAGGATCGGTGTCCATCGCCGCGACCCAGTGGGCGAAGAACCTCAAGCGCACCCGGGTCAAGCCCTACCGGCTCGCCGGACAGGTCGGCACCAGGACACCGAGGACGCCGAAGAAGACGGCGGCCGCCCTCGCCGCGCCGGCACCGGCCGACCCGGGGCCCGCCCCCGACCGGCTCACCGGGTTCCTGCAGCGGCCCCCCGTCCTGGACCACCTCGACGAGGAGGAACTGCTCGGCTGGTCCGTGGAGATCGTGCGGGCCGCCCGCCGCAACGGCTACCTCGCCTCCACCGCCGACGCCATCGCCGTGTTCGAGACGTCCATCCTCCTCGCCGGGATGCGCGACCGGGCCAAGCCGACGCCGTACGACTTCCAGGACGCGGCGGTCACCTGCATCGAGAAGGACACCGTGCCGGGCCGTCGGGACGTCCGCCGCCTCGTGGAGATCATGCTCGGCGGCGACCGGGTCGGCCAGGTCGGCTACGACGCCCTGCCGCCGCTCGCCCGGGACGTCCACGACCGGCTCGCCCCGCTCGGCCTCAAGCTCCAGCAGCGCGGAGTCCAGCGGGCCCTGCTCGACATGGCGTCCCGGCCGGAGCTGGAACAGTGCTCCGACGTGCTGTGGATGCTGCGTTACCTGATGCCGCACGGCGCCGCCCGCCCCATCATGGGCGAACGCAAGCTCGGCGAGCGCCCCATCCAGGAGTCCTGGGACCTCGCCCTCGGCACCCACCAGCGCGCCCTGATCGAGCTGGGCTACGAGGGCGTCAGCATCGAGCAGGTCCTCGAACAGCGGCTGCGCCGCACCGCCTACGGGCCGCAGGCCACCACGGCGAAGGTCCTCGAAGCCGTCGAGGACGCCACCCTGTACCTGCGCAGCCGGCGCCTCGCCGACGAACTCGGCCGGCGCGCCCTGGAGGTCCTGGCGACCGAGCGCAGCGTCGACGGCGCGCCCGAGGTGCTGCGCCGGGTGCGCGGACTGCTGGCGTACTACCGCACCGCCGAGCCGTCCCTGCCGGGGTGGATCGAGTCCTTCGTCAAGACCGGCTACGCGCACTACTGCACCCTGCTCCCGACGGCGTTCACGGACGACGACGCGAGCGTCCGCCAGGTCGCGGCCATGCTGGGCTTCCTGTTCAGCATGGAGGGCCTCGCCCTGTCCCTCGGCTGCGACCGCAACCAGCTGGAGCTGGCCGTCGCCCAGTCGCACCCCGAGGACCCCGCCAGGACGGCGCTGCTGTGGGCGGCCCGGACCCAGCTCGGCACCCTGTCCCGCGCCGACCTGCGGGCCAGGTGCGAGGAGCTGCTCGGCAACCCGCTGGTCGTCCCCGCCTACCCGCGCTACCTCAGCGGGTTCCTGCACGCGCTGGAACCCGTGCCCGCCCTGGCCGACTTCGTCGTCGAGGCCGTCTCGCACGCCTTCGCCCGGCTGCCCGACCCGGTGCTGCTGCCGTGGCTGCCGACCCTGATCACCAGCCTGCGCGGTGGCGGCACCGATCTCGCGCCCCTGCTGATCCGCGAGGCTGCCCGGATCTTCCCGGGCCGGCTGGCGGACCTGGACACCTGGGTCCCGCCGTGGCGGGCCGACCCGGCCCCGGCGCCGGCCCGCTCGTCCGGCCGCGGCACGACGGGCCCCCGCGGCCTGCCGCTGCTCGCCGCGCATCCGGCGACCTGCGACGCGCTGGCGGACCTGCTCGGCTGCGAGGGCACCTGGGAGACGGCGGAGCAGGGGCCGGCAGGCGCCGTGCTGCTCGCCCGCCACCCCCGGACCGCCCAGGCACTGGCGGCACTGCTGACCGGGCCCTGACCCGCGCCCCGGCCCTGTGCCGCTCCTCGCCGGGAATCCGGTCGCCCCCCGCCCACCCGAGCCGCTACCGTCCGGCTGGGTGCGGCGCGGCACCGGTCGCGCGCGGAGGGAGCCGTCCATGCGGAGCGAGGAATCCGAGGCAGCCGGGGGAGTACGGACGGACCGGCTGGGCCTCCTGCTCGACCAGTTCGACCAGGCCCGGGACACGGCGCAGGTGCGGCTGACGGGGCTCGGCGACGAGGAGTACCTGTGGGAGCCGGTGCCGGGCTGCTGGTCGGTCCGGCGCCGGAACGAGGCGGTGACGCCGAGGGCGTTCGGGCCGGGGGAGTGGGTCCTCGACCAGGGCGCCCCGGACATCCCGGCCGGGGAGTACGCGGAGGTCGCCCGGCAGGCAGCCGGCGGCATGTCCGTCGAGAAGATCGCCGAGGACTGGAGCGTGAGCGTCGAGCGGGTCGAGGAGGTCCTCGCCCACACGGGTACACCCGAGCCCGACGCGGCGCCGGTCACGACCATCGCGTGGCGGCTGTCCCATCTGCACTTCCACTTCGCGGGCCAGTGGGAGTGGACGTTCGGCGAGCGGCGGCGGGAGCCGAGGACGATCGTCGACTTCACCCCGTCCGCCGCCCTGGAGCTGGAGCGGTTCTGGGAGGTGATCGACCGCTGGCGGGAGGGCGTCGGCGCGCTCACCGACCGGCAGCTCGACACGGTCGGCCTGTCGCGGTACCCGAACAGCAACGACGCGGACTACCCGTTCGTCGCCGTGCTGGCGTCGGCCAACATCGAGTTCATCCACCACATGGCGGAGATCGCCCTGCTGCGCGACCTGTGGCGGGCCCGCTTCACCGCGAGCGGCCAGCCGATCGGAGGGGGACGGCCGCCCGGCGCGGCGTAGCGGACGGGCGCGGACCGGTCCGGCGGGCATGGTGGGGTCATGATCGTGCTCGCCGTGTTCTTCGCCGTCCTGGGGGCCGCCAGCAACGCGGTCGGTACGGCCTTCCAGCGCAAGGCCGCCTCCACCGTGGACCGCGGGGGCGGCCTGGCCCTGCTGCGTGCCCTCGTCCGGCGGCCCGCCTGGCTCATCGGCATCGCGGGCGTGACCGGCGCCGCCGTGTTCCAGGCGCTGGCGCTGGTCAACGGACCCATGGCGCTCGTGCAGCCCGTGTTCATCCTCGAACTGCCCTTCGCCCTGCTGATCGCCGTGCCCCTGCTGCACCGCCGGCTGCCCGCGGCCGGCTGGTGGGCGATCGCGACCGTGGTGGCCGGGCTCGCCCTGCTGCTGGGCGCGGCGGCGCCGTCCGGGACGAGACGCCAGGCCGCGATGGAGCAGTGGATCCCGGTCCTGGCCGTCACCCTCGGTGCGATGGGCGCAGCCGTCGCCGTCGCCCGGGGCTCGTCCTCACCGCTGCTGCGCGCCGCCGTGCTCGGCGCGGGTGCCGCGGTCGGCAACGCGCTGACCGCCGCCCTGATGAAGTCGGCGACGGGACGCCTCGCCGACGCCGGTCTGCCCGCCTTCCTCACCACCTGGCAGACCTACGGCTTCGCCCTCACCGGCGTCGCGGCGCTCCTGCTCCTGGAGAACGCGTTGCAGGCCGGCCCGCTGGTCGCGTCCCAGCCCGCGCTGACCATCGGTGACGCGGCGGTGAGCCTCCTGCTGGGCGTCGCGCTCTTCGACGAGCACGTGCGCACGGGGTGGTGGCTGCTGCCCGAGGCGGCCGGCGCGCTGATGATCGTCTGGGGGGTGTTCCGGCTGACCCGAGTGGTGCCTCACCTGGGGGATTTCGTGCACTGAACCGGCCCCCGAACAGATGATCAGGAAGTGCCCGCAAACGGGGCAACGAGCTGACTCGGTTCAGTTATAGTCGCCAGCTATGACGATGCGTCGGGCAGTCAATCATATGTTGCGATCTGTCACTGGCTACGAGCTGCGCCGTGTGCAGAAGAGGCCTGGAACCGGCGGTCAGCAGGCGAGCGCGCCGGCCCGGCCTGCGACTGCCCAGCCGAAGCCGGCACCGAAGCCCGCTCCGAAGCCCAAGCAGGAACTCCCGCACGACTACGACGATGCGGTCAAGGCCACGATCCGCGCGGTCAAGCCGTACACCATGACCTCCCCCGAAAAGCTCAACGCCCTGGTCCACTCGGTGCGTTACGTCGTCCGCAACGGCATCCCCGGCGACATCGTCGAGTGCGGTGTCTGGCGCGGCGGCAGCATGCTCGCGGCGGCCAGGACGCTCACCGAGGCCGGTGACACGAGCCGTCACCTGCACCTCTACGACACGTTCGAGGGAATGAGCGAGCCGAGCGAGCACGACCGCCGGCACGACGGCCGCAGCGCCGCCGAGATGCTCGCGGCCAGCCCCCGCAGCGCGGGCGTCTGGGCGTACGCCTCCCTGGAGGACGTCCAGGAGACGATGGGCCAGACGGACTACCCCGCCGACCGCATCCACTACCACCGCGGCAAGGTCGAGGACACCATCCCGGGGAGCGTTCCGGACCGGATCAGCATCCTGCGCCTCGACACCGACTGGTACGAGTCGACGCGGCACGAGCTGGTGCACCTGTGGCCGCGGCTGGTGCCCGGCGGTGTCCTGCTGCTGGACGACTACGGCTGGTGGGAGGGGGCCAGGCGAGCGGTCGACGAGTGGCTGGAGGAGTCGGGCGTGCCGCTGCTGCTGCTCCGCATGGACGAGGGCCGGGTGGCAGTGAAGCCGCCGGCGTCCTGGGACCACGACGCCTGACATCCGGCGCCACGACGCCTGAACCCCGGTGCGACGGCAGGCCCGGCACCCCGCGAGGGGAGCCGGGCCGCGGTCTTCCCACCGGTCAGTGCGCCTGCCCACCGACCGGTGCCGCCACCCGCTCGGGCACCTGGAGGTGGTAGACGTGGAAGGCCCGTCCGATCACCGGCTGGGCCACGTTGCGCACCCGCACACCACCGCTGGTCATCCCGTGCTCCGTGCCCGCGTGTGCGTGCCCGTGCACGGCCAGGTCCGCGCCCGCGCCGTCGATGGCCTCGGCCAGCAGATAGCTGCCGAGGAACGGATAGATCTCCAGCGGCTCGCCCGCCAGCGTGTCCGGCACCGGTGAGAAGTGCGTGAGCGCGACCCGTACGGCGCAGTCCTGCGCGTCGAGCCGCTCCAGCGCCGTCCGCAGGCTGTCGGCGTGCCGCCGCGTGGTGCGGACGAACTCCTTCATCAGCGGCTCACCGAACTCCCCGGCGTTGCGCCCGGCGAAGCCGCCGCAGAACCCCTTGGTGCCCGCCACGCCGATCCGGCCCGCGGCACACTCCACCACCGTCTCCTGCCCCTCCAGCACGCGCGCGCCGCCGTCCTGGAGGATCGCGGTGACCTCCTCGGGCCGCTCGTCGTGGTGGTCGTGGTTGCCGAGGACGGCCACCACCGGCACCCCGAGGTCCTTGATCTCCCGCGCCACCACCCGGGCCTCCTCGGGCGTGCCGTGCCGGGTCAGATCACCCGCCAGGAGCAGTACGTCGGCACAGTCGGGGAGTGTCTCGAACGCGGGCCGGAGCACGCCCTGGCTCTCCGGCCCCATGTGGATGTCTCCGACGGCAGCGATGCGGATCATGCCAGCTCCTCCGCCTGGTCCGGGGACGACGCCTGCGCGACCACCAGGTCGCAGCGGACGGTGAGCCCCTCGAGCGCCTCGTCCACCGTCCGCGCCACCTCGTCGCGGCAGTGCGCGGACGGCACGGTCCCGGTCACCAGCACCGAGTCCCCGTGCACGGTCACCTGCACCCCCAGCTCGGCCAGCGGCCCGCCCGCGAGGCGTTCCCGAAGGTGGGCGACGCGGTAGTCCAGGTTGCTCATGGAAGCTCCTTCCGCGGCGAGATCGGGGTCCGATCAGCGATCACGGCTCGATCACGTTCAGTCGTTCGAGGAGGAAGAGGAACGCGGCGGGCATCGGCTCCTCGCCGCACTCACGCCGCACCTCCGCCCAGTCGATCTTCTCCCGCAGCGCCCGGGCGAAGGGCAGGACGGCCCCGAAGTCGCAGTAGTGCTCCGAGAACGCGGACACCTTGCTCACCAGCAGGTCCGTCGCCGACAGCACCGGCATGCGCACCGACTCCACCGGGATCTCCACGGCGCGGTCCAGCAACTCGGCAGTGACCGGCCGGTGCGCCAGCCGGAAGATGAGGTCGACGGACTGTGCGAAGCACTCGGTCTTCAGCAGCCAGTCCTCCGGAGGCCTGCGCACCTCCAGCCCGCCCTCGCGCAGCGTCTCCGTCACCGCCTCCGCGTCCTCGGCGCGGACGCAGAAGTCGGCGTCGTGCTGCAGGTTGGTGCCCGCACCATGGGCGTACGCGGCGACGCTGCCGGCCAGGGCGAACCGGTGTCCCCGTTGTTTCAGCAGGGTGCCCACCTGCTTGGTCGCCTCCAGGATCGCCTGCGTCCGGTCCTCCGGCAGATCCCGCACCTCGGCGGCCCCGGCCGGCTCCTCCGTCGCCACCCGCAGGCCTCCGGAAACCGCACGCCGTACGGCCGCCGGATCGTCGCCCATCTGCGCCATGACCACTCCCTTCGTAGCGGGATCCAAGTACCCGGCGCGCTCCCTCCGACACAGGCCGAACCCGCGTCGAAAGATTCGGCGAAAGATTCGAGCGTTACGACGCTTCGGGCGATCACCATTCGGTGAAGGGCGCCGGGATCGTCGGGATGTCTATTGTCGGCTTCGCCTGTGAGCTGGGAAAACATACCAAGAGTCCACGCGCACCCTGCCACTGATATTTCGGAATGCCTATCGAAAGTATTGACAGTTGACAGGGGCAAGCCAAAACTGACGCTCCACAAACCCCGTCCACCTCACGACGACGAGGAGGAGACCCCCATGCACGACGCACCCGCACCCCCGACGCGCCCGGGGCGCGCCCGCCCCGCTTGGTTCAGCCGTTTCCGACTGCTCCTCAGCAGCGCCTGCACCCTGCTCCTGGTCGGTGTCGCCGCGCTGACCCTGCCGGGCACCGCGCAGGCCGACACGACCGTCACGACCAACCAGACCGGCACCAACAACGGCTACTACTACTCGTTCTGGACCGACTCCCCCGGCACCGTGTCCATGAACATGGGCGCCGGCGGCAACTACAGCACCTCCTGGCGCAACACCGGCAACTTCGTCGCCGGCAAGGGCTGGAGCAACGGCGGCCGCCGCAGCGTGACCTACTCGGGCACCTTCAACCCGTCCGGCAACGCCTACCTGTCCCTGTACGGGTGGACCTCCAACCCGCTGGTCGAGTACTACATCGTCGACAACTGGGGCACCTACCGCCCCACCGGCACCTTCATGGGCACCGTCACCAGTGACGGCGGCACCTACGACATCTACAAGACGACGCGCTACAACGCCCCCTCCGTCGAAGGGACGCGCACCTTCGACCAGTACTGGAGCGTCCGGCAGACGCGGCGGACCGGCGGCACCATCACCACCGGCAACCACTTCGACGCCTGGGCCCGCGCGGGCATGCCCCTCGGCAGCTTCAACTACTACATGATCATGGCGACCGAGGGTTACCAGAGCAGCGGCAGCTCCAACATCACGCTCGGCTCCACCTCGGGCGGCGACACCGGCGGAGGCGGGGGCGGCGGCGGCAGCTGCACCGCGACGCTGTCGGCCGGTCAGCAGTGGAGTGACCGGTACAACCTGAACGTGTCCGTCTCCGGGTCGAGCAACTGGACGGTGACGATGAACGTGCCGTCCCCGGCGAAGGTGCTGTCCACCTGGAACGTCAGCGCCAGCTACCCGAGCAGTCAGGTGCTGGTGGGCAAGCCCAACGGCAGCGGCAACAACTGGGGCGTGACGATCCAGCCCAACGGCAACTGGACCTGGCCGACGGTCTCCTGTACCGCGAGCTGACCCGGAACGAGGCTGGAGGAGACCACCCCATGAGAATCCGCAAGCGCACCGGAGCGCGCTCCGTGCGCTCCCTGATCACGAAACTGGCCGTCGTCGCGATGACCGCAGCAGGTACCGCAGGCACGCTGACCGTCAGCTCCGCCCCGCCGGCGCAGGCGGCCACCTGCAGCGGGTACGTCGGCCTCACCTTCGACGACGGCCCGTCCGGCAACACGTCCGCCCTGCTGAGCGCGCTCAAGCAGAACGGGCTGCGCGCCACGATGTTCAACGAGGGCCAGTACGCCGCCGCCAACCCGTCCCTGGTCAAGGCCCAGGTCGACGCGGGCATGTGGGTCGGCAACCACAGCTACACCCACCCGCACCTCACCCAGCTGAGCCAGGCCCAGATCGACTCGGAGATCTCCCGGACCCAGCAGGCCATCGCGGCGGCGGGCGGCGGCACGCCGAAGCTGTTCCGTCCGCCGTACGGCGAGACCAACGCGACGGTGCGGACGGTCGAGGCCAAGTACGGCCTGACCGAGATCATCTGGGACGTCGACTCGCAGGACTGGAACGGCGCCAGCGTCGACGCGATCGTCCAGGCCGTCGGCCGGCTCACCAGCGGGCAGGTCATCCTCATGCACGACTGGCCCGCCAACACCCTCGCCGCGATCCCGCGGATCGCCCAGGTGCTCGCCTCCAAGAACCTGTGCTCGGGGATGATCTCCCCGCAGACGGGACGGGCCGTGGCACCCGACGGCGGCGGGACCGGCGGTGGCGGGGGCGGCGGCGGCAGCTGCACCGCGACGCTGTCGGCCGGTCAGCAGTGGGGCGACCGGTACAACCTGAACGTGTCCGTCTCCGGGTCGAGCAACTGGACGGTGACGATGAACGTGCCGTCCCCGGCGAAGGTGCTGTCCACCTGGAACGTCAGCGCCAGCTACCCGAGCAGTCAGGTGCTGGTGGGCAAGCCCAACGGCAGCGGCAACAACTGGGGCGTGACGATCCAGCCCAACGGCAACTGGACCTGGCCGACGGTCTCCTGCACCGCGAGCTGACGGCCCGGACCCCTACGAGGAACAGCGCATCGTGACGCGGCGGCTCCGGTCGCCGCGTCACCTCGCCGTCGCGCGGAAGGTCCGGCGATAGGTGTCCGGGGGCACCCCGACCGTGCGGTGGAAGTGGCGCCGCAGGGTCGTCGCGGTGCCCATGCCGGTGGCCGTAGCGACGGAGTCGATCGTGTCGTCGGTGGTCTCCAGCAGCTCCTGCGCGTGACGGATCCGCTGCGTGAGCAGCCACTGCAGCGGCGTCGAGCCCGTCACGGCCCGGAAGTGGCGGCCCAGGTTGCGCGAGCTCATCCCCGCCCTGCGGGCCAGGTCCTCCACGGTCAGCGGACGGTCGAGGTTCTCCAGCACCCAGGGCAGGAGTTCGGCGAGCGGATGGTTCCCGGGGGAGGGGACCGGCGTCGACACGAACTGGGCCTGACCGCCGGCCCGGTGCGGAGGCACGACCAGGCGGCGGGCGACCGTGTTGGCGACCGACGCGCCGCGGTCGAGCCGGACCAGGTGCAGGCAGAGGTCCACCGCGGCGGCCTTCCCCGCGGACGTGAGGACGCTGCCGTTGTCGACGTACAGCACGTCCGGATCGACCTCGACCCGGGGATGGCGGGCCGCCAGCACGTCGGTGTGCGCCCAGTGGGTCGTCGCGCGCCGGCCGTCCAGCAGCCCGGCCGCCGCCAGCACGAACGCGCCCGTGCACAGCGACGCCACCCGCGCGCCCGCCTCGTGCGCCGCGCGCACCGCGTCGACCAGGTCGGCGGGCGGGTCGACGTCGACATCGGCCCACCCGGGCACGATCACCGTGCCGGCACGCGCCAGCCCGTCCAGACCGTGCTCCGGCTCGACCGTGAACCGGCCCAGCCGTACGGCGTCCGTGCCGCACACGACCAGGTCGTACCAGGGCCCGTCCACCGCGTCGGGCGCCGAGCCGAACACCTCGTACGCCACCGACAGCTCGAAGTGCAGCATCCCGTCGGTCACCGCGAGCGCGACCCGCCCAGGCCGCCCCGTCCCCACACGCTCACCCACACTCATGTCCGTAATTGTATGGGTGTTGTCGTTGCGGACACTCACGCGACCGTGTCCGCCCCCGCCAGGATGGCCGTAGTTGACCGTTCAAGCAGGACTGTTCGAACAGGGGAGTGAGTCATGGCGGCGGGACAGAGAGTGGTCGTGTACGGCGCGTACGGGCATACCGGGCGGTTCGTGGTGGCCGAGCTGGAGGCGCGCGGATTCGTCCCGGTCCTCTCCGGCCGCGACGCCGGCAAGCTGCGCGCCCTCGCGGCCCACCGCCCCGGGGCGGAGATCCGGCCCGCGGCGGCCGACGACGCGGCGGCCCTCGACCGCGCCCTGGCCGGCACCGCCGCCGTGATCAACTGCGCCGGCCCCTTCGCGGCGACCGCCGGTCCCCTGATCGAGGCGGCCCTGCGCGCCGGCCTGCCCTATCTGGACGTGGCGGCCGAACTCGAGGCCAACGTCGACACGTTCACCCGGTACGCCGACCGCGCCCGCACCGCGGGGGCGCTGATCGTCCCGGCGATGGCCTTCTACGGCGGCCTCGGCGACCTCCTCGCCACCGCGGCGATGGGCGACTGGGCGGCGGCCGACGAAGTGGACGTGGCCTACGCGCTGAGCAGCTGGCACCCCACCGCCGGGACCCGGGCCTCCGGCGCGGTCTCCCGGCAGCGACGGGGCGACGCCCGCCTGGTGTTCACGGGAGGGCGGCTGGAACGCCGCCACGACGCGCAGCCCTCCTTCACCTGGCCGTTCCCGGACCCGGTCGGCCCCAGCCCCGTCGTCGGGGAGTTCACCATGGCCGACGTCGTCACCGTGCCCAGCCACCTGGCCGTCCCGGAGGTCCGGACCCACATGACGGTGACGGCGGCCCGGCATGTGACGGCCCCCGACACCCCGGCCCCGGTCCCCGCCGACGACCACGGCCGGTCCGCGCAGACCTTCCTCGTCGACGTCGTCGTACGCTCCGGCGGCCGGGAGCGGCGGGCCGTCGCCCGCGGACAGGACATCTACGCCGTCACCGCGCCGCTCGTCGTGGAGGCCGTCGACCGCGTCCTCACCGGCCGGACCCGGGCCGTCGGCGTCGTCTCCGCCGGCCGCGCCTTCGACGCCCCCGACTTCCTGCACGCGCTCGCCCCGCACCTGTCGGTGGAACTGCCGGCAGCGGGCCCCGGCCGGCTCGCGGGGTGAGGCGTCCGGCCGGGGCGACGACCCGCTCCCGTCAGGGCAGCCGGTAGTCGGTGTTCAGGACCGCGCCCGCCTCCGGATGCGTCTGGTCGTACCCGCGGGCGTCGCACTGCAGGCCGCCCACGATGCAGTGGTCGACCAGGGCCTTGAGCGTGCGGTCCTCCCAGGCGTTGAAGAAGTCGTAGTGGAAGGAGTAGCCCCGGCCGCTGGCCAGGCGCACCTGGGACATGTCGCCGTTGACCGGGAACGCCATCTTGAACTCGATCATCGGCAGGGCGACCGGATGGTCGGCGGGACACATGTTGTCGTTGGTGCCGGGCTTGACCACCGGATAGGCCATGTGGCTCTTGTGGTCCGGCGTGTCGAGGTACTTGCCGTCCCAGCAACTCGGCGCCTGGAAGCGGATGTTGAGCTGCACGTCGGGCCGGCTCGGGCAGCTCGCGGGGAAGTCGACGTTGAAGTAGCTGTCGCCGCACTCCCAGCCCTCGACGAAACCGCGGTGCCGGCGGAACTCGTCGGCGCTCTGCATCGGGTCGCCGACGACGAACCGCAGACCCTTGGGGAAGGGCCGCACACTGGTGTAGTCGGTGACGCCGGCCTTGTAGTAGATGGTCTGCGGGCCGACCGGCAGGATCTTCCGGTCGCCGTTGTAGAGCGAGGGCATCCAGTAGCCGGAGGCGTCGGCGGGAGCCTTGCAGGTGGTGGTGGTGCCGGACAGGGAGGCCGTGGTGCTGTACGCGTTCGTGGAGGTGTTGCCCATGAACGTGTGGTCGTGGGACCTGCCGGGCTGCCCCGGGTAGACGATCGGGTCGTCCGCCGCGGTGTGCGTGACCGAGCAGTTGGCCTGGAACTCGTGGAAGTAGCGCGGCGGCGGCGTGGCCGTGGACGGGGTCACGCCGGTGACCTGCGGCACCGCCGGGATGTAGCCGTCGCCGTCCGGGTCGTCGCCGGAGGACAGGGTGGACACGGCCATGGTGTGGCCGGCGTGGGTGGCGGCCACGGCGTCGCCGGGCTGGCCGGTGGCTGCCGAGGCGATGGTGCCGACGCCTAGGCCGGCGGCGGTCAGGGCGGTGCCGAGGAGGAGCGCGGGGAGCCGTTTCGGACGCGGTCTCATGGAGTTCTCCTGCGGGTAGGGGCGGGTCAGCCGTAGATGCCTAGCTCGTGCAGGGAGTAGCCCCAGCCCGTGCCGCGCGCCGTCAGCTGCAGACGCACGTACCGGGCCGTGGCCGGGAGCGGGACGGTGTCGACGTCGCCGTCCCCGGCGGCCGTCGAGTACACCGAACGCCAGGTGGTGCCGTCGTCCGAGACCTGCACGGCGTAGGACTTCGCGTAGGCCGGGTCCCAGACGAGCTGGAGCGTGCGCAGCGCCTTCGCGGCGCCGAGGTCGACCTGGAACCACTGGGGGTCGCTCCAGTCACTGGCCCAGCGGGTGTCGGCGCGGCCGTCGACCGCCAGCTGCGGCGTGCAGGGGCAGTCGCCGTACGACGCCTGGGAGGAGGAGGCGGTGGCCGGCCGGTTCAGCGCCAGGTTCGTCCCGCTCACCGGCGGCGCGACGACCTTGACGGACCGGGTCTCGATGCCGGCGTTGCCGTGCCCGTCCTCCACCTGGAGGTAGACCTTCCACACGCCGAGCTTCTGCGGCGCGGTGACGGCGAACGTGCCGCTGCCGGTGGCGCGCCACTGCGCCTCGACGAGCCGCTTGTCGCCGCTGGCGTAATTGCCGCTGAGGAAGACCTTGTAGGTGACCGGGTCGCCGTCCGGGTCGCGGACGTCGGCGCGCACGGTGAACTCGCCGCCGGCGGGCGCCGAGGAGGCCGGGGAGACGGACATCGTGCTGATGACCGGGGGAGTGTTGTCCCCGGCCGTCGAGCCGGTGTAGGCCCGTTTGACGGCGTAGTAGGACAGCCGCTTCATCCGGTCGGGCACGAGGTTGAACCACACGCCGCCGAAGTCGTGCTCGGTGCCGTAGTGGAAGAGCGTGGCGCCCAGGGCGACGCCCTGGTGACCGGTCACGCAGTTCCAGGCCTTGGTGTACGCGTCCGCCTTCTGCACGTCGGTCGGCTCGTCGGGGACGCCGTTGACGTCGTTCGGCACCTCCCACTCGCCGGCCGGTCCGGTCTCGGTGATGACGTAGGGCTTGGTGTAGCCGCCGTCGATCCAGTCCTGCCGGACCTTGCACACGCCGTTGTAGGCGTTCACCGCGTACAGGTCGAGGTCGGGGGCGTTGCGCCGGTAGTACGGCCAGGCACCCGTCCACGCGTCGGTGGAGGTGACCGGGTGGTCGGGGTCGATGCTGTGGATCTTCCGGGCGACGTCGTTGACGAAGCTGGTGTACGCGTTGCGCTGCGCCTCCAGCTCGCTGCCGCTGTAGCAGTTCTGCAGGCCCAGCACCGACTCGTTGCCGACGTTCCACATCAGCGTCGCCGGATGGCTCTTGTAGGCCTCCACCCACTGGGCGAACTGGCTGAGGGAGTCGTTCTTGTACGTCGTGTCGGTCACGTAGTTCACGCAGCCGCCGGAGCCCGGGCCGCCGCCCGGCTGCAGCCAGAAGCCGTTGATCACCCGGATGCCGTTGGCCGCCGCGGCGTCGAGGAGGGCCTTGCTCGAACCGTCGGTGCCCCAGGTGCGGATGGTGTTGGCGCCCATCGCCCGTACGTCCGGCAGGTACGTGGGAGCGTCCGCGATCGCCGGGCCCCAGGTGACGCCCTTGACGGTGTACGGCGCTCCGCCGACCGTCAGCCGCCAGTTGCCCTGGCTGCCCTCGACCTTGACGGCGCCGGGGGCCGGGGTGCCGCCGGCCGAGCCGTAGACCTGGAACTCCCAGACGGAGTAGCCGTATCCGGTGGCGCGGGCGAGGCCCTGCATCCGCACGTAGCGGCCGCTGCCCGAGACGGCGAGGTCGTCGGTGCCGCCGTCGCCGCCGGTCACCTTACGCAGGGTGCGCCAGTCGGTGCCGTTGTCGGAGGCCTGGATCTCGTAGTCCTTGCCGTAGGCGGCCTCCCAGGTCAGCACCACGCGGCTGAGGTTCGCCGAGCGGCCGAGGTCGACCTGGAGCCACTGCTGGTCGCTCCACTGGCTGGCCCAGCGGGTGCCGGTGAGATCGCCGTCGACCGCGGCCGCCGGCGTGTAGCCGGCCCCCTCCTGCGAGGAGGCCGTGGCCGGCCGGCCCTGGGACAGGAGGGCGTCGGCCGCGTGGGCGCCGGGGGCGAGCACGACGGTGGTGAGTGACGACGCGAGGAGCGCGCCGAGGGCGAGGAAGGACCTTCCGGGCATGCCGGACGAGCGTCTGGGCACGGGTGCTCCTCAGGGGGAGAGAGGCTGTGGGGAGAGCCGTCCATGGCCACGAGGGCGGGAGCGCTCTCCGACCATGCCCCCAGGCCATGGCACGGTCAAGGAGGTGAACACATTTTTCTTCGAGCTTGATTTAAGTGTTTATCTCTTGCAGGGGTACGGCGGTTTCGTCGGTGCCGAGGGCTTGTCATGCACCGGAAATCACTAGTTAACTCACGCCTTGAACTAAGCATGCGGTGGCTCCCCATGCCATCGCCCACCCCACCCCGCAGGGACCCGTATGAGACTCAGATCCCTGGGCGCCGCGCTCGCCGTCACGGCCGCGCTGACCGCCCTGCCGCTCACGACCACACCGGCCGCCGCGGCCGAAACCCCCTTGTCGCAGGGGAAGTCGGCGACCGCCTCCTCGACGGAGAACGCCGGCACCCCCGCCGCCGGCGCCGTCGACGGCAGCACCGCGACCCGCTGGTCTTCGGCCGCCTCCGACAACCAGTGGCTCCAGGTCGACCTCGGCGCGAGCGCCTCCGTCACCCAGGTCGTCCTCAACTGGGAGGCCGCCTACGGCAAGGACTACAAGGTCCAGATCTCGAACGACGGCAGCACCTGGACCGACCTGAAGTCCGTCACCGGCGGCGACGGCGGCATCGACACCCTCGACGTCAGCGGCCAGGGCCGCTACGTGCGTATGCTCGGTGTCCACCGCGCCACTACCTGGGGCTACTCGCTCTGGGAGTTCCAGGTGTTCGGCACCGCCGGCGGTACCCAGACCGGCTGCGGCACGGCCAACGCCGCACAGGGCAGGCCCGCCTCGGCGTCCTCCACCGAGAACGCCGGCACCCCCGCCTCGGCCGCCTTCGACGGCAGCACCACGACCCGCTGGTCCAGCCAGCCCGCCGACCCGCAGTGGCTGCAGGTCGACCTCGGCTCGGTGCAGACCCTGTGCAAGGTCGACCTCAACTGGGAAGCCGCGTACGGCAAGGACTTCCAGATCCAGGCCTCCGCCGACGGACAGAGCTGGACCACGCTGAAGAGCGTCACCGGCGCGACCGGCGGCACGGCCTCCTACGATGTGAGCGGCTCCGGCCGGTACGTCCGGATCTACGGCACCGCCCGCGGAACCGGCTACGGATACTCCCTCTGGGAGGTCGCCGTGCACACCACCGGCACCGGCGTGCCGCCCGTCCAGGGCGGCGGCGACCTCGGTCCGAACGTCATCGTCGTCGACCCCTCGACCCCCAATCTCCAGCAGAAGTTCGACCAGGTCTTCGCCCAGCAGGAGTCGGCCCAGTTCGGCAGCGGCCGCTACCAGTTCCTGCTCAAGCCGGGCACGTACAACGGCATCAACGCCCAGCTCGGCTTCTACACCTCCGTCTCCGGCCTCGGCCTGAACCCCGACGACACCCAGATCAACGGGGACATCACCGTCGACGCGGGCTGGTTCAACGGCAACGCCACCCAGAACTTCTGGCGTTCGGCGGAGAACCTCGCCATCACCCCGTCCAACGGCACCGACCGCTGGGCCGTGGCCCAGGCCGCGCCATTCCGCCGTATCCACGTCAAGGGCGGCCTCAACCTGGCGCCGAACGGCTACGGCTGGGCCTCCGGCGGCTACATCGCCGACTCCAAGATCGACGGCACCGTCGGGCCGTACTCCCAGCAGCAGTGGTACACCCGCGACAGCTCCGTCGGCGGCTGGACCAACGGCGTGTGGAACATGACCTTCACAGGCGTCCAGGGCGCACCGGCCACCAACTTCGACAGCGGCCCGTACACCACGCTGGACACCACCCCCGTCTCCCGCGAGAAGCCCTTCCTCTACCTCGACGGCTCCGCCTACAAGGTGTTCGTCCCGGCCAAGCGCACCAACGCGCGCGGCGTCTCCTGGCCGGCCAACGCGGGCACGTCGATCCCGCTCGACCAGTTCTACGTCGTCAAGCCGGGCGCGACCGCGGCCACCATCAACCAGGCGCTCGCCCAGGGCCTGAACCTGCTGTTCACGCCCGGTGTCTACCACCTCGACCGGACGATCGAGGTCAACCGCGCCGACACCGTCGTCCTCGGCCTCGGCCTGGCCACGCTCGTCCCGGACAACGGCGTCGACGCGATGCACGTCGCCGACGTGGACGGCGTACGGCTCGCCGGGTTCCTCATCGACGCGGGCCCGGTCAACTCCGACACGCTGCTGCGCATCGGCACCCCGGGCGCGACGGCCGACCACTCCGCCAACCCCACCACGATGCAGGACGTGTTCATCCGCATCGGCGGCGCCGGACCCGGCCTCGCCACCAACTCCGTGGTGGTCAACAGCAACAACACCGTCATCGACCACACCTGGATCTGGCGCGCCGACCACGGCAGCGGCGTCGGCTGGGACACCAACCGCGCCGACTACGGCCTGCGCGTCAACGGCAACGACGTCCTCGCCACCGGCCTTTTCGTGGAGCACTTCAACAAGTACGACGTCTACTGGAGCGGCGAACGCGGCCGGACCATCTTCTTCCAGAACGAGAAGGCCTACGACGCCCCGAACGCCGCCGCCATCACCCACGACGGCATCACCGGCTACGCGGCCTACAAGGTCGCCGACACCGTCACCACCCACGAGGCCTGGGGCCTGGGCAGCTACTGCAACTACACGGCCGACCCGTCGATCGTGCAGGCCCACGGCTTCCAGGTGCCCGTCAAGCCGGGCATCAAGATGCACGACCTGCTGGTGATCTCCCTCGGCGGCATGGGTCAGTACGCCCACGTCGTCAACGACACCGGCGCCCCCACCTCGGGGACGAGCACCGTCCCGTCCAAGGTGATCCAGTTCCCGTGACCGGCACCCGTCCCTGACCGACCGACCCCACGGCGAGCCGCCACGACCGGCTCGCCGTGGGCCCACCCCGGGCTGGCCGGCCCGGGGCCGGCGGTCACACGCTCGCCAGGAGATCGTCGAGCGGCGCCGGCACCTGCCCGGGCTCCAGGGCGTCGACCAGGAGATGGCCGTAGCGGATCTTGCGGCCCTTCTTCGTGCCGAGGAAGCGCCGCAACTGCTGCTCGCGGGCCCGGCCGTGCTGGGCGGGCTGGCGCAGGAACGTCAGCCAGGCCCGCAGGTCGCCCTCGGCCCCCACGATCTCCTCCACCCGCGGCGTGCCCAACGCCCGGATCAGCTCGTCCTCCAGGTCCGACACGCACACGAAGAAGCCCTCCTGCGAGGCCCCCGCCCGCTTCAGCCCCCGCTCGTAGTACGGCTGTTCGCGTACGTCGCACAGCCCCGTCAGCCGCAGCCCGAGCCCGGGCGGACCCAGCAGCCCGGCGTAGCGGCCGATGTTCATCGCCCCGCCCATCGACACCACGCACACCCCCTCGGCGGCGAGGTCCCGGCCGCGCCGGGCGGCCAGCGTCTCCACGGCCGCGAGGTCGCTCAGCCCCTCCACCAACACCACGGTCCGCACGCCCGGTTGCGCGGCGAGCACGCCCGCCGGATCGCCGGGACCACCGTCCGCCCAGCGGGTGACGGCGTCCCGGAACCCCTGTATGTCGACCATGGAAGGAGTCTGCACCTCCCGCGCCGCCACGGCACCCGATATCCGCCGCCCGCCGGGGACATGGCGGCCGCCCGGCCCCGCATGCGATCCTGGCGCCCCCTCGGTGAGGAGACCGGCAGGTGGTCTCCGCGCAACCCATGGCACAGGACACGGTGGCACCGGCCGTACGGGAGCTGATCGCCCGGCGGTCCGCCATGACGCGAAGTGAGGACGACATGATCACCCCCGGAACGGGCACGGTGCCGGAGGTCCGGCACGACAGCTTCACGGTCGGCCTGGAGCTCCCGGCGCCGCCGGAGACGGTGTTCGAGGCCTTCGCCGACACACCGCTGCGCCGCCGGTGGTTCCGGCTGCCGGGACGTGAGCTGTCGTACCGGCACGACTTCGCGGTGCCCGGCGGCGAGACGGCGACCAGTGAGTTCCCGGTGCCGGACGCGCCGCCCGAGCGCCTCGCGTACGCGTCCCGCTATCTCGACATCACCAGCGCGGCGCGGATCGTCTACACGTACACGTCCACCGTGAACGACCTGCTGCGCTGGACCTCGCTGGTGACCGTCGAGCTGCGCCCGGAGGGCGGCGGCACCCGGCTGCGCTGGACCGAGCAGGCGGCCTTCCTTACCCCGTCCGAGGAGCCGGCGCACGACCTGCCGCATCTGCGGGGAGCCACCCGGCTGCGGCTGAACGGACTCGCGGCGGCCGTGCGGGCCGGGCGGCAGGACACCTGACGGGGCGGGACGGGACGGGGCGCCGGGCCGGCGTCAGCCGGCGTCGGGACGGCACGGGCGTCCCGACGCCGGCCGTCCCACAGGCCGGTGCTCCCGGGTCACGCCAGCGCGGGCTGTGCTTCCGCCGGCTGCGCCGGTGCGGACACCGGCTCCCAGAGCCGGGTGGTGCGCGCGTAGCCGTAGATCACCGAGACCATCGCCAGGACGAGCAGCGGCCCGAAGACCCAGGGAAGGCGGGCCATCTCCATCGGCAGGTAGCGGTAGGACACCAGCAGGGCGGTGAAGACCACGGTGCCGTACGCGACCAGCTGGATCCCCGCACGGTCCCAGCCGCGGGCGAGCGAGCGCAGGCCCGCCTCGATCGTCAGCGCGAAGACGACACCGGCGATGAGGTCCACGCCGTAGTGGTAGCCGAAGCCCAGCGTCGCGCCGAGCGTGGCGATCAGCCAGAACGTGCCGGCGAACCGCAGCAGGCGCGGGCCCCTGCGGGAGTGGACGAAGATCGTCGTGGCCCAGGCCGTGTGCAGGCTGGGCATGCAGTTGCGCGGGGTGATCTCGTCGAACGGTATGGCGTGCGGGGTCTGCAGCACGGGTGCCGTCTCCGGCCACAGGTTCGCGATCGCCCAGTGCCCGCCGTCGGCGCCGTAGACGAAGATCGGGCCGACCGTCGGGAAGAGCATGTAGATGCCCGGCCCGAGGAGCCCGATCACCAGGAAGGTCCGCACCAGGTGGTGGCGCGGGAAGCGGCGCTCGTCCGCCACGTGCCGCAGCTGGTACAGCGCGACGACCACCGCGGCCACCGCGAGCTGGATGTACACGTAGTCCAGGACGTGCGCGCCCACCGTGCCGGTGGCCCGGACGGCCCGCCCGACCAGCCACGACGGATCGCCCAGCGCGTGGTCGGCGGTCGCCACGTACGGGTCGAGCACCAGCGGGCGGGTCTTGGAGGTGATCAGCAGCCACGCGTCGCCGGTCTTGCGGCCCGCGACCAGCAGCAGGCCAAGGCCGACCCCCTTCAGCAGCAGGACGCGGTCCTGGCCGGTGCGGCGGGTGACGGCGATGACCGCACACCCGAGGATCACCAGCAGGGCGCCGTTGCCGAAGCCGTGCCCGTGGGGCGTGTGGATGTCGAACACCCACCGCACGAGGGCGAAGACGGTGTCGATGCCGACCGCGACACCGGCCGCCACGAAACGCTGCCGCCAGGTCAGCACCACCATCATCAGCGCCATGCTGGCGTACAGCAGCGGTCCCGACTTGGGAGGGAAGATCACCTCCCGTACCTGGTTGGTGATCGGTCCGCGGACGCCGTAGTGCCGTGCGGCGATCTCCAGGGCGATGAGGAACCCGAGGGCCACCACGCCCGCCGCGATCCACAGCGCGTTTCTTCGGTTGATCCGCGGAAGCTCCCGCGATGTTAGCGATATCAATTCATTCAGCCGATTTGTCGGATTTCGGGTTGATCGGTACGAGTTCGATCATGTTAGCGGAGGGACGCAAGGGGGCCTCAGGGGCCGCGGGCCGCCGTCGTGGGGCCCGCGGTGCGGAGCAGGACTCCTCCCGGCCCCGCGCGCCGTCCCGCACCGTGTCCCTCCCGCGCCCTGGGTCGCTCGACGGTGCACCCTAGCTCTTCGGGCCCTCCGCCCGCCGCGCCTCCTCCCCGGCCTGCTCGACGAGGCCCCGCACCACGTCGAGCCCGTGGGCGGAGAGGGTGGCCACCGCGGCCGCGCGCAGGGCGACCGCCTTGACGTCGTTGTTGCGCATGGCGGTGATGAGGGCGAGCTGGGCCATGGTCCGGTCGGCGACGGCGTCGTCGACGAAGTAGCCGACCGGGACGCCGAAGAACGCGGCGAGCGCGCGCAGGGTGCCGATGGTGGGGTTGGGTGCCTTGCCGTTCATCAGCATCGACAGCCGGCCCACCGAGAGGGAGGCGCCGCCCGGCTCGTCGCCCCCGTTGATGCCGTCGACGACTTCCTGAAGGGTGTGGCGTCTGCCGAGCGGCTGGACATGCTCGAAGAGGTACTCGAGGCGGTCGGCCAGCCGCCGCCCTTCCGTCTCACTCACGCTCGCTCACCTCTCGACGCCGCCTGCCGTGCCGGCATTATCCCGCGCCTTCGCCCACGGCCGGGCCGTCGACGGGCCGGGGGCGACACCTGACCCGGGTCCACCATATAAAAGTGCTCTCGAAGGCGAGTCGAGTGCAGGTGGAGATCTCAAGTCGCCTGGTTGCGCGGCCAGTTCTGCGGCTAACTCAGAAAACGAGCTTTCACTAAAGTGAAATCCGTTGCTATGGTGGCGCAGCGCCGGTCGGGCGCACATCCCAGCCTGAGGAGACACCAGATGCTCCGCAAGTTCGGCAAGTTGGCAGCTGTCGCAGCCGTGGCAACCGCGGCCGTGTCGCTCGCGAGCGCTCCGGCGAGTGCCGCGTCCACGGCGTACAACACCAGGACCGTGTGGGTGGACGGGATCCCGCGCGAGACCGACGCCGACGCGTGCACCACCCGGACGCTGTACCTGAGCTCCGGCACCTACACCTGGACCCAGATCCTCAACAACAGCCGCTATCCGAGCCGCGACATCTACCTCGCCGCGGGCACGTACACCTGGACGGACTGCATCCGCCCGCACGATTACTCCTACCAGCAGACTTCGACGCTGGACAAGGCGGGCAGCTCCCCGGCCACCCTGAACGACCCGTCGTTCCAGCTGGACGCCGGGGACGTCACCTTCGGATCGCTGCTCGACCCGCACTTCTGACAGACCCCGAGCGGGCCGCCCGGACGCCACGGCGCCCGGACGGCCCGCTCACTGCACTGACCCAGCACAGGAGAAGAACCCACGTGACCTACCGACAAGTCCGGGTACGGGCCGCCGTCGCCGGGCTCGCCGCGGCCGTCTGGGCCGCGCTCGCGCTCAGCGGGCCCGGCACAGCCCGGGGCGAGGAAGCAGCCGGCACCGGCACCCCCGAGCGGCAGACCGCCGCCGCGTACACCACTCCCCAGGGCCTGTCGCCGATCGTGCAGAGCGGGCCGCGCAACATCATCACGCGCGTCCAGGACACCTACGTCAGCAGCACGGACGCACGCGACCACTCGGCCGGCGCCGTGCTGCACATCGGCACCCCGGACAACGGCACGACCAAGTACCGCAGTTACCTCCAGTTCGACGTCTCCAAGCTGCGCGGCGCCAGCATCAAGAGCGCCAAGCTGCGGCTCTACGACTCCTACACCGGCTCCTGCGACGGCTGGTGGATGTACGTCGACCCGGTCGCCTCGTCCTGGAACCAGTCGACCCTCACCTGGGCCAACAAGCCCGGCGTCACCGCCGGCTACCAGGCCTCGGCCAACTTCGGCATCGGCCACCCCAACTGCCCCGACGTCCCCAACCGGACCGACCCCGACCAGTCGAACGGCCTGCGCCGCATCGACGTGACGTCGATGGTCAACGCCTGGGCCCAGGGCACGCTGCCCAACTACGGCATGCAGCTCTCCGCGGGCGAACTGGACAGCAAGGCCTACAAGGACTTCTGCTCCATGAACCCCGACTCCGCCGACTACGCGTGCAACCTCGCCTACTTCACGCCCACCCTCGAGGTGGAGTTCAACGCGGGCGCGACCGCGCTCATGGCGGGGGACAACTACGCGGCGGACTACGGCGGCTACCCCGCCACCAGCCCGACGCTGGAGTTCTACGACACCACCAACCCGGCGGTGTGGGCGGCCTCGGGGCCGTACCAGCGCTGGCTCCCGGACGCCTACCACGCGATCCTGGACTCCTCTCTGGTCAGCGGCACGTCCACCGTGCCCGGCGGCACCTTCGGCGGCGGCACCGAGTTCAAGCTGCGGCCCCTGGGCGCGTACAGCTCCAGCGGATCGCTCAGCAGCCGGCTGATGGTGATGGGCGACGGCAACAGCGGGTTCGTCGGCGTCATCCCGTTCCCGGCGCTGTCCGGATACCGCTGGGCGATCAATGTCGGCCACAGCGTCAATCTGCACGGGGTCGAACTGCTGCCCAACGGCAGTGTGGCCGTCGCCGAGGTCGGCACGGCCTCCGTGCGCCTCTACACCGCGGCGCAGGGCGCGCCCGGCAACAGCCCGAGCGCCTGGCAGACCCCGTACGACAGCGAGCCGCTCGCGGGCGCCCACCAGGTGCTGTGGGACGACACGATGAACTCCCTCTGGGCGATCGGCGACACGCAGCTGGTGCGCTACAGCCTCACCGCCGACGGGAAGCTGCAGAAGGAAAACTCCTACGCCCTGCCGAAGAACGGCACGAGCCCGGCCTACGGGCACGACATCGCGCCCGTGTACGGCGACCCGGACCGGCTGTGGGTGTCGGCCAACGCCGGCGCGGTGCAGTTCTCCAAGAGTGGCCAGAGCGCCTGCTACGCCGGCAGCCGTTGGCCGACCACGGCGGAACTGGGGCCCGACGCCTCGCACTGGTGCACCGACTATCCGAACGAGTCGCAGGTCAACCGGTACAGCATGGTGAAGTCGGTGGGCAACGACCCGGCGACCGGCCGGGTCGCCACCGTCTGCGTGCAGCGGGACCCGAACAAGACCGACAACTGTCACCCCCCGTCCGGCAGCGATGCCTGGAGCGGCTGGACCACGCCGGTGATCGACTTCGTGGACGCGAGCGGCCGCAACAGCTACTCGTGGAAGGAGGCCTACGCGGCCTACTACCGCGCACGCTGGCTGGTGCCCAGCTACACGTGACGCGTGAGGGCTGACTACACGGCCCGCGCCACCAGCAGCGCCACGTCGTCGTGGTCGTCGGGGTGGCGCAGGCCGTACAGCAGCAGGTCGCAGGTCTCCTCCAGGGACCGCTCCGGCTCGTCGAGGAAGCCGAGCAGCGCGTTCAGCCGCTCGTCGATGGGATGCTGCCGGGTCTCGACGAGACCGTCGGTGTAGAGCACGAGCACATCGCCGGGCACGAGATCGACCGTCGCCGTCTCGAACCGGATCCCGCCGACGCCCAGCGGTGCCCCCGAAGGCAGCTCCAGCAGCCTCGGGGGCTCGCCCACGCGGGCCAGCGCGGGCGGCATGTGGCCCGCGTTGGCGATGCAGCACTGCCGTGTCCGCGGGTCGAACACGGCGTACAGGCAGGTCACGATGTAGTGCTCCAGATCGCAGGTGATCTTGTCGAGGTGCTGGAGCACCTCACCCGGATGCAGGTCGAGATCCGCGTACGCGCACGTGGCGGTGCGCAGCCGGCCCATCGTGGCGGCGGCGTCGATGCCGTTGCCCATCACGTCGCCGACCACCAGGGCCGTCTTGTCGTTTTCCAGGCGCAGTACGTCGTACCAGTCGCCGCCCACCTCGCTGGTGGCCTGCGCCGGCTGGTAGCGCGAGGCCAGCTCCAGACCCGTGTGGTGGGGCGGATGGTCGGGCAGCAGACTGCGCTGCAGCGTCAGGGCCGTGTTGCGCACGCTCTGGAACCAGCGGGCGTTGTCGATGGCGATCGCGGCCCGGCTCGCCAGCTCGCCCGCCAGCACGACGTCGTCCTCGTCGAACGGCACCGGATTGCGGGTGCGCTTGAGATCGAGCGCGCCCAGCACCTCGCCGTGGGCGATCAGCGGCACGGCGAGATACGAGTGGACACCGGCCCGCGCCAGCAGCGCGGCGCCCTCCGCGTCCCGGGCGATGCGCGGCAGGTCGCGCTCGTCGACATGCCGTACCAGCACCGGGCGGCCGGTGTGGACGCACAGCGTGACCAGCCGGTCGCCCTCGTAGGCGGCCACTTCGCCGGGCGCGTCGGCGGCGCTCAGCGCGACGGTGGGGTGGGCCGCCTTCAGGGCGAGCGCCCGGAACAGCTCCGGGCCGTTGTCCGGCTCGCGGACCCGGCGGCAGGCCAGGGCGGAGTCGAGGACGTCCACGGCGACCACGTCCGCGAGTTCCCGGCTGGTGATCTCGGCCAGCTCCGCGGCGGTCTGCTCCACCTCCAGCGTGGTGCCGACGCGGGTGGAGGCGTCGGCGATCAGGGCGAGCCGGCGGCGGGCCCGGTCCGCCTCGGCGGCCACCCGGTGCCGCTCGGTGACGTCGACGACGGAGGTGGCCGCGCCGAGCACCCGCCCGCCGGGGTCCTCCAGCCGGTAGAACGACAGCGACCAGGCCCGCTCCTGCTCGGGATCGGAGCGGGGCCGGCCCACGTGGTACTGGTCGAGCAGCGGCGTACCGGTGGTGAGCACCTGCCGCAGCGCCGATTCCACGGTGTCCACGTCCGGGAAGGGCAGCGTCTCCCGCAGGTGCCGGCCCACGTGGTCCTCGGCCGGGATGCCGTCGATCCGCTCCAGCGCCGGATTGACCAGCAGATACCGCAGTTCGGGGTCGAGCAGGGCGAGACCGATGGGGGACTGGTTGATCAGCCGCTCGCACAGCGCCAGGTCGGTCTCGACGCGCTGCAGCAGGTTGTGGTCGGCGGCCAGGCCC
This sequence comes from Streptomyces griseosporeus, assembly GCF_014656055.1. Taxonomy (GTDB): domain Bacteria; phylum Actinomycetota; class Actinomycetes; order Streptomycetales; family Streptomycetaceae; genus Streptomyces; species Streptomyces griseosporeus. The sequence continues at coordinate 390,283 of NZ_BNBR01000002.1, read as the reverse complement.
AGGGCGTAGACGTCCCCGAGGTCGTCCAGCAGCCGCATGTTGCGGAACTCCATCAGCCGCGTGCTGCCGTCCTTGTGCCGGACGGGGAACGCGCCGGCCCAGCTTCGGCCCGTCTCCAGGACCTCCGCGAACAGCTTCAGGACTCCGTGCAGATGCTCCGGGTGGATGATCAGCCGGGCCGCGGGCTTGCCGAGGGCCTCGGTCGCCGAGTAGCCGAAGAGCTCCTCCGCCTGCGGCGTCCAGAACACGATGCGCCCGTCGGTGTCGAGGACCAGCGCGGCCACGCTGAGCACGTCCAGCAGGCTGGTCTGGCGCGGCGGGTCGGAGTTGTACGGGTCGCCGGTGAGCCGGTCACCGAGGTGCCGCTCGTCGGCGTGCGGGTCGCCGCCGTGCGGGTCGCCGCCGTGCCGGTCGGTGTGGCGCCGGTCGCTGGTGTACGGGCCGCCGTTGTACGGATCGCTGTCGGACGGGAACGCTTCGGCTGTCATCCCTGGGCCTCCTCTGCCGGCCGGACGCACCGGCCCCCGCCGGCGCCGCCCTGCGGGCCGTGGCCCCGGCCCTTCCATGCTCCCTCCGGTCCGCGGGGCCGTGCACATCGGCCGGACAAGCAGCACCATAGGCGTGTAGGTCCTGTAGTTCCCTCTCATCCCTGCAGTTCCAGTAAGTCCGGTCAACGGCGGGACTCATGAATCCGGTGCGAAACGGCTCCGATCCGCCCGTGTCGGCGGGAGCGCACGACCTCTTCGACGCGTCCACGGACGCGGCCGCCGTCCTGTCCGCGCAGGGCGTCGTCCTCGGCTGGACGCGCGGCGCCGAGGACCTCCTCGGCTACCTCGCGCCCGAGGTCGTCGGCCGGTCCGCGGCGCCCCTCGCGGCGGTCTCCGACGATCCCGTACGCGTCGCCGCCGTCGCCGAACGCTGCCGTACCGGCATGGGCTGGAACGGCAGCGTCCCCCTGCGGCACCGCGACGGCCGCCGCGTCGACGCCGACCTGAGGGTGTCGGCCGCCTTCCGCCTCGCGGGCGACGAGTGTTTCCTGCTCTCCGCGCGCGAGCGGCGGCAGCGCTGGTCGGTCGGCGAGTCGGTCCTCGACGGCTTCCTCACCCGCTCGCCGGCCGGCATGGCGGTCATGGACCGGCAGCTGCGCTACGTATGGCTCAACGACACCCTGGAACGGCTCGGCGGCGTGCCCCGCGAGCAGCGGCTGGGCCGCCGGCTCAGCGAGGTGCTGCCCGGACTGCAGACGGACACCCTCGAAGGGCTGATGCGGAAGGTCCTGGAGACCGGCGAGCCCGTCACCGACTACGAGTACGCCGGCTGGAGCTGGTCCGACCCGCACCGCCGGCACGCCTACTCGACCTCCTTCTTCCCGCTGGTGGACGAGGACGACACGGTCAGCGGCGTGTGCTACATGGTCCTGGACGTCACCGAGCGGTGGAACGCCCGCCAGCTGCTGTCGCTGGTCAGCGAGGCCGGTACCCGCATCGGCCGGACCCTGGACGTGGGACGCACGGCCCAGGAACTCGCCGACTTCGCCGTGCCCCGCTTCGCCGACTTCGTCGTCGTCGACCTGCTCGAACCCGTGCTGAGCACCGCCGGGCACGGGGCGTGGCTGAGCGACGCGGGACCGGCGCCGGCCCGGCCGGTGCTGTGCCGGGCCGGCATGAGTTCGGTGCGGGAGGGCTGCCCTGAGGCCACGGCACGGGTCGGGGAGCGGGTGGACTCCTTCCCCCTGCCGCGTGACCTGAGCCGCCTGGTCACCGGGGAACCGACGCTGATCCCGGTACTGGAGCCGGACGGCGACCTGTGGGCCGGACCGCTCGCCGCGGCCACCGGCGGCATCCGCACCTTCGGCCTGCACTCCCTCCTCGCCGTGCCGATGCGGGCCCGCAACACCACCCTGGGTCTGGCCACCTTCGTCCGCTCGCTCAACCCCGTGTCCTTCGAGCCCGACGACGTCCTGGTGGCGCAGGAACTGGTGGCCCGGGCGGCGCTGTGCGTCGACAACGCCCGCCGCTACACCCGCGAGCACGAGGCCGCCGTCACCCTCCAGCGCAGCCTGCTGCCGCACGCCCTGAGCGGCGGCACCGCGCTGGAGGTGGCCTCCCACTATCTGCCCGCCGACCCGACCGGCGGGGTCGGCGGCGACTGGTTCGACGTCCTGCCGCTGTCCGGCGCGCGGGTGGGGCTCGTCGTCGGCGACGTCGTCGGGCACGGCATCACCGCGGCGGCGGCCATGGGCCGGCTGCGTACGGCCGTCCAGACCCTCGCCGACATGGAGCTGCCGCCCGACGACCTGCTGGCCCACCTCGACGACCTCGTGCTCCGGCTCAGCGAGGAGGAGACCCTCGACGAGGGCACCGACCGCGGGACGTCCGCGTTCCTCGGCGCGACCTGCCTGTACGCCGTGTACGACCCCGTCACCCGGCGGTGCGCGATGGCCCGGGCCGGGCATCCGCCGCCCGTGGTCGTCGGACCGGACGGCCGCGTCCACTTCCCCGCACCGCCCGCGGGCCCCCCACTCGGGCTGGGCGGGTTCGGCTTCGAGACCGGTGAGATCGAACTGCCGCCCGGCAGCCTCCTCGGCCTCTACACGGACGGTCTGATCGTCGGCGCCGACCGCGACATGGAGCGCGGCATGACCCGGCTCGGCGAGGCACTGGCCCGGCCCGGCGCCGCCCTCGGCCTCCTGTGCCGCGACGCAGTCGAGCGCCTCGTGCCCGGCCCCCAGTCCGACGACATCGCACTGCTCCTGGCGCGAACCCACGCCCTCGGCCCCGACCGCGTCGTCTCGTGGGACGTGCCCGTCGACCCCGCCGCCGTCGGCACCGTCCGGGCCGCCGCCACCCGCCAGGTCGAGGCATGGGGCCTCACCGAGCTGTCCATGCCGATGGAACTGATCGTCAGCGAACTCGTCACCAACGCGATCCGCTACGCCGCCCCGCCCATCCGTCTCCGCCTGCTCCGTGACGCCCGCCTGACCTGCGAGGTCGCCGACGCCAGCAGTACGGCCCCCCGCCTGCGCCACGCCCGCAGCACGGACGAGGGCGGCCGGGGCCTGTTCCTCGTGGCGCAGCTGGCCCACCGCTGGGGAGCGCGCTACACGGCCGACGGGAAGATCATCTGGGCGGAGCTGGAAATCCCCTGACCGCCCGGCGAACGTTCAGGGACCAAGCGGCGTCATAGTCCCGACTCGTCCGCTCGACGTGTCCACTCGACCTGTTCGCTCCCGAAAGGGGTGCCATGGCTGACGTCCGCTCCCGGACCCGTGCCACGACCTCCGCCGCCGTGCTTCTCGCGGCACTCTCCTGGACCGCCACCGCCTGTGCCGACCGGCAGCCACCGGAGGCGGCGCCGGCGCCGGCCACCGCGTGGCGCGAGCCGGCCTCCTACGACTACACACTCCAGTCCCACGAGGACGTGCTGTGGGGCACCTTCCAGGTCTCGGTCCGCGACGGCAAGGTGACCAAGGCCGTCGGCCTCGACACCGACAGCCGCCGCGCCCTGCGGGAGGGCCCCGGCGACCGCATCCCCACGATCGGCGGCCTGCTGGCCCGCCTGGACCGGGCCCGCACCGACGGCGCGGACACGGCCCAGGCCGACTACGCCCCCGACGGCCGCCCCGAGCGGATCACCCTGGACCCGGACACCAACGCGATCGACGACGAGGCCGAGTACGTGATCAGCGCGTACGCGCCGCGACCGGCTCAGCCGTGATAGGTGATGTACCCGTTGCCGTCCCGGTCGTTGTCGCGCTTGGTGTAAGCGTGCACGTCGGCGTAGGCGCCGGACGGCTTGACGAGGTAGATGGTGTCCTTGTCGTTGTTCCAGATGAAGTTGCAGTTCTGCCGGTAGGCGACGTTGCCCGCATCGGACTCGGTGCCGCGGCCACCGCGCAGCCTGACGTAGTCGCCGGGCTGGAGGTAGTGGTTGATGGTGAAGGTGTACCGGTTGCCGGCGGCGTCCTTCACCACGTAGCCCTTGAGGTTGACGGTCGTGCCGCTGGAGTAGTTCTTGATCGTCAGGTATTCGTCCCGGGTGTTGCCGCCGTTGCAGCGGTTGTCGTCCCGGCCCGGCGCGTCGTACTGGACGCCCTTGATCTTCAGTGCCGAGGAGTACTCGGCGGCCTGGGCCGGGGCGGCGGCGATGGCCGTGACGATCCCGGTGGCGGCGGCGGTGGCCGCCACCGTGTGACGTATGCGCATGAGGTTCCCCCCTCATCGGTACGGACGGTGCAGGCTCCGGAGCGTACCGAAGGTGAACACGCGGTGTAGGCAAGTGGAGAAAAAGTGAAGGGCGTTGAGGGGGTGGCATACCCGGAGGCCGAAGATCACCCGTTCGGCGCCGCATGCGGGCGCCGTGGCGGGCAATGCGGTCCTCTGGGACAGGGCGCCTTCGCGCGAGGGTGGCGCCCTCACCGGGCGGTGCCGTGGCCGACCCCCGAGTACGCCGCGGCACCGCCCGTCCCGCCATGCGTCCCCCGGCCCAGCGGGCCGGGGGCTTTCGTCCGGTGAGATCCGGGAACCCGATGCTCCGGTTCATCGCCTGACCAGCAAGGAGACCGACGTGAGCGACGGGCAGAACGCGCAGCAGGACCCCACGACGCAGCACCCGCGGCCCGACTTCCCCGACCAGGACCAGTCCCACCCCGGCTGGACGGGGCCGATGGACCCGCCGCCGGACCACGGCGAGGAGTCGTACCAGGGCTCCGGCAGGCTAGAGGGGCGCAAGACGGTCATCACGGGCGGCGACTCCGGCATCGGCCGGGCGGTCGCCCTGGCCTTCGCCCGCGAGGGCGCCGACGTGCTCTTCACCCACCTCGACGAGGAGGCGGAGGACGCACGCGAGACGGCCCGGCTGGTGGACGACGCCGGCCGGAAGGCGGTCGCCGTCCCCTGCGACATCCGTGAGGAGGCCAACTGCCGGGCGCTCGTCGACCGGGCGGTCGAGGAGTTCGGCCGGATCGACATCCTGGTGAACAACGCCGCCTACCAGATGTCCCAGCCGGACGGCATCGAGGCCATCAGCACCGAGCAGTTCGACCGCGTCCTGCGGACGAACCTGTACGGCATGTTCTGGCTGACCAAGTTCGCCCTGCCGCACATCCCGGAAGGCGGCAGCGTCATCAACTCCACGTCCGTCCAGGCGTACAAGCCCAGTCCGCACCTGCTGGACTACGCCATGACGAAGGGCGCGATCGTCACCTTCACCCAGGGGCTGGCCCAGATGGTCGCCGACCGGGGCATCCGCGTCAACGCCGTGGCGCCCGGCCCGGTCTGGACGCCCCTGATCCCCGCGACGATGCCGGACACCGCGGAGTTCGGCAAGCAGAGCCCGATGGGCCGCCCGGCCCAGCCCGCCGAACTGGCCCCGGCGTACGTCTATCTCGCCTCCCAGCAGGCCAGCTTCATCACGGCGGAGATCCTCAACGCGACCGGGGGCACACCCCTGCCCTAGGGCGTGTCCGCAAAGTCCCGTCTGCCGCCCGACGCCCGGCACGCCCTCTCGCCGCACCGGCCGGTCTCCCGCGTACAACCAGTACGCGGGCGCCCGTCCGGCACGGCGAGAGCACGCACCGGACGCCGCTCGGCCCGCCCTCCGGGCGGACGACGCGACTTTGCGGACACCCCCTAGGCGTGCCCCGGGCTCACGGCCGCAGCGAGGACAGTGCCGCGGCGACCCGTTCCACCGTCTCCGCCGGCGTCGACGCGTGCGGCGAGAGCCTGAGCGAGTCGCCGCGCACCGTCGGCGTCACCCCCTCGGCGTGCAGCGCCTTGCCGACGAGCGACGGATCGACGTCCGGCAGCGTGAAGGCGAGGATGCCCGCCCGCCGCTCCGGGTCCACGGGGGACAGGACGTGGCCGCCGTGCCGCGCCACCACCTCCGCCAGCTCGGCGACCCGCACGGCGATCGCGTCCTCGATCGCCGCGACGGTGTACCGCTCGACCAGGCCGAGCGCGGCAGCGAACGCGGCGGCCGTCACCGGGCTCAGATGGGTCACCGACCACCGGCGCGCGTCCGCCGCGGGCGGGTGGTCCGCCCCGTCGAAGAGGCCGATGTCCTCCACGCCCGTCCAGCCGGTGAGGACGGGCTCCAGCCTGTCCAGCGCCAGGTCGGACAGGGTCGCGAAGCCGGTGCCCCACCCCGCGCGCAGCCATTTCTGGCCGCCCGCGACCAGCACGTCGGCGGCGTCCCAGGCCATCTCGGTCACCCCGAAGGCCTGGATGGCGTCCACGACCAGCAGCCGGTCCGGCCCGATCGCCTCACGCAGCGCCGCCAGGTCGGCACGGAACCCGCTGCGGAAGTCCACGGCACTGACCGACACCGCGACGACCTCCTCCGTCAGCGACTCGCGCACCAGGTCGGGCGTCACCCCGCCGCCCGGCACGGGGTCGAGCCACCGCGGCTCGGCCCGGCCCAGGCCCGCCGTGCGGCGCCACGGATAGTGATTGGCGGGGAAGTCGGTGCGCGCCGCGAGGACCACGCCCGCGGGGACGCCGAGGGCCGCGTGGAACAGGCCGGTGGACGTGTTGGGGAGCAGGACGGTGTGTTCCGGGTCGGTGCCCGCGAGGCGGGCGGCGGTCTCCCGCGCGGTGGCCTCCGCGCGCATCAGCAAGTCCACGGTGGTGTGGTCCGCGCGGGCGGACTCCTCCATGGCGTGCCCGGTGGCCGCGACGACGTCCCGCGAGGGCGGACCGAACCGGGCGAAGTCGAGGTATCCGGGCGGTGTGTCGAAGTGGGCGGCGTACGGCGAGAGCACGGGGGCGCGACCTTTCGGAGCGGGGAAAGCGGGCGGAGCGGGCTTGGCGGGCGGGGCGGGGTCGAACCGGGGTGGACCGGCCGGCCGGGGCAGGACGGGCAGGGGAGCGCGGCGGGCAAGGGGCAGAGCACGGCGGAGCGGTACCGAAGGTCCGAAGGTACGGCGTCGGCACCCGGCCGCCCCTCAGCCCTGCACATCCCCCAGCGTCGAAGCCGCGACCGGTGTCCCGTGCGCGGAGTCGCCGGGCGGGATGCCGGGGTGGTGCCCGGCGGGCGGGCCGTCGGACGGAGCCGTGTCCGTCGCGAGCTTCAGGCGGGAGACGATGCGGTACCGGTCGCCGCGGTAGACCGAGTGGACGTACTCCACGGGACGCCCGGTGGAGTCACTGGTCAGGCGCTCGAAGAGGAGGGCGGGGAAGAGCTCGGGCACGTCCAGCACCTCCGCCTCGGCCCGGGTCACCACCGTCGGCTCGATCGCCTGCGTCGCCTCGCTCACGTGTACGCCGTGATGGGTGCGCAGATGCTGGTAGAGGTCGCCGTGTTCCAGCTCGTCCGCGGTGAGCCCGGGGACCAGCGCCGCGGGGATGTGCAGGTGCTCGATGGCCATCGGCGCCCCGTCGACCAGCCGCAGCCGGGCGACGTAGAAGATGTCCGCGGCGGGGGAGAGGCGCAGCTTGCGGCCGACCCGGGCGCCCGCCGGCAGGGTGGTGAACTCCAGGAGCCGGCTGGTCCAGGTGCCGGACGCCTGCGGCACGCTGAGCGACTGCCGGTCCTGCACCAGCTCCTGCGTGATCTTCTCGGGGGCCACGAACACACCCCGCCCGTGCTCCCGGACGAGGATGCCCGCGGTGACCAGCTCGTCGACCGCCGCCCGCAACGTCGGCCGGGACACGCCGAGTTGGGCGCACAGGGTGCGCTCGGAGGGGATGGCGTCCCCGGGGGAGCGTTCCTCGGCCATGGTCAGGACGGCCTCGCGGACCCGCTCCCGCTTGAGGACACCGCCGGTCGTCCGGGCCGTTCCCGGTTCCCTGTCACCCATCCGCGCCGTCCCCTTCCCCACGCGCCCACCGCGTGGATGCATCTGACCAGCTTCCGGCATCCTGCCGCAAGAGACCACTGGTAAGGACCAGTTCAGGGGCCATGCGGCGCGCGCGACGGATGTTCAGGTGGCTGATCTTCAGTCCGTGAGCGGCCAAAACCCGTACCGGCGCGAGGGGTTGACGGCCTCAATGGTCCATGCCATTTTCATCCCTCACCAACAGGTCACCTGTCCAGTTGGCCCCGGATGGACAACTGGTCAAGTGTCCGGGTGTTCCTCCCGCCCCGCGCCCTCCCCTGAGCATCTCCGAGGTGAACCGTGAAGTTCCGCCTGCTCGCCGGTGCGTCGTCCTCGCTCCTCCTCCTGACCACCCTCCTGACCGCCTGCTCCTCCGGCTCCGGCTCCGACGGCTCCGCAGACGGCAGCGGCGGCGCCTCCGAGCTGACCGTCTGGCTCATGCGGGACAGCGTCTCCGCCGCCTTCCAGAAGGAGTTCACGCAAGCGTTCACCCGGGCGCACCCCGGCATCGACCTGAAGATCCAGATCCAGGAGTGGGACGGCATCGGGCAGAAGGTCACCGCCGCCCTGGCGAGCAACGACGCCCCGGACGTCATCGAGGTCGGCAACACCCAGGTCGCCCAGTACGCGCAGAGCGGCGGACTGGCCGACCTCACCGGCAAGAAGGCCGACCTGGGCGGCGACACCTGGCTGAAGGGGCTGGCCGAGCCCGGCGCCTGGGAGGGCAGGCAGTACGGCATCCCCTACTACGCGGCCAACCGCGTCGTCGTCTACCGCAAGGACCTCTTCCGTCAGGCCGGCGTCGACCCGGCCGCCATCAGGACCCGGCAGCAGTGGCTCGCCGCCACGCGCAAGTTGAACAAGGGCGACCAGCAGGGCATCTACCTCACCGGGCAGACCTGGTACGCGCTCGCCGGGTTCATCTGGGACGAGGGCGGCGACCTCGCCGTCCAGGAGGGCGGGAAGTGGAAGGGCGCCCTGGACACGCCCGAGGCCCTCGCCGGCATGCGGTTCTACAAGGAGCTGCAGGCGCTCGGCAAGGGACCGAAGGACGCCGACGAGGCCAACCCGCCGCAGGCCGAGGTCATGGCCGCGGGCAAGGTCGCACAGATCATCTCCGTCCCCGGCGGCGCCAACGTCATCGCCGAGCACAACCCGCGGCTCAAGGACCAGCTCGGGTTCTTCCCCATCCCGGGCAAGACGGCCGGCAAGCCCGGCGCCGTCTTCACAGGCGGCTCCGACCTGGTGATCCCGGCCGCCTCGCGGCACCAGGACGCCGCCTACACCTTCGTCAAGGAACTCACCGGGGACACCTGGCAGAAGAAGCTCGCCCTCGCCATGAGCTATGTGCCGAACAAGACCTCCCTCGCCTCCGCCGTCGCCTCCGACCCCGGCGCGGCCGCCATGGCCGTCGGCGCCGCCGAGGGACGTGCCACGCCCAACACCCCCGGCTGGGCCGCCGTGGAAGCCGAGAACCCGGTCAAGGACTACATGACGGCCGCGCTCACCGGCGGCGACCTGGCACAGGAGGCACGCAAGGCCTCCGCCGAGATCACCCGGGCGATGAACAGCGCCTCCTGAACCGCCCCCGCGCACGAGAGGAGGAGCCCTTGTCGGCCACCGAGGAACACGCACCGCCGCGCCGGCGGCCGGCCCGGACCTCCGCCCCGCCGGCCCCGCCCCGCCGTCCCACCCGCGACCGCTCCGGCCCCTGGCCCTACCTGCTGATCGCGCCCGCCGTCCTCGGCATGCTCTACCTGCTGCTCTACCCGCTCGCCCGCGCCGTCCTCATCTCCCTCCAGGACTTCCGGCTGCGCGAACTCATCTCCGGGGACGCCGAGTTCGTCGGTCTCGCCAACTACCGCGCCCTGCTCACCGACCCACGGTTCTGGACGGTCGTACGCCGCACGTTCCTGTTCATGGCGGTCAACGTCGCCCTCATCATGGTGCTCGCCCTGCTGGTGGCGCTGATGACCGAGCGACTCGGCAGGGTGTGGCGGACCGTCGTCCTCAGCTCCCTCGTCCTCGCCTGGGCGATGCCGGTCGTCGCCGCGACCACCGTCTTCCAGTGGCTCTTCCACTCGGAGTTCGGCATCGTCAACCGGGCCCTGACCTCGCTCGGCGCCCACTCCTTCGAACGGTATCCGTGGTTCGCGCACGGCACCGCCGCCTTCGCCATCCTCGTGACCCTGGTCGTCTGGCAGTCCGTGCCGTTCGCCGCGATCACCCTCTACTCCGCGCTCACCACCGTCCCCGCCGAACTGCACGAGTCCGCCCGGCTCGACGGCGCCGGAGCCTTCCGGATCCTGCGCTCCGTCACCTTCCCGCTGATCCGGCCGATCGTGATGCTGGTGCTGTGCCTGGAGGTGATCTGGACCTTCAAGGCGTTCGTGCAGATCTGGGTGATGACCAAGGGCGGACCCGGCGACGCCACCACCATCTTGCCAATCTACGCCGTGCAGACCGCCCTCTCCCGGCAGCGCTACGACCTCGGCTCGGCGGCCTCGATGATCACGGTCGTCCTGATGTCGGGCGTGCTCGTCCTCTACTTCCGCCAGCTGTTCCGACAGGAGAACGAGAGTTGAGCACCGTACGCGGCGACAGCGTCCGCGCGCCCCGCGGCCGTGCCCCCCACTTCCGCGCCCCCCGCCTGCGGCGCCTCCCGCTGCACGCCGGGGCCGCCCTGACCGTGCTGGTCTGCCTCTTCCCCGTGTACTGGATGATCACGACCGCCCTCAAGCCGTCCCGGGACATCCAGTCGTCCGATCCGCACCTCGTCCCGCACTCCTGGACGCTGGAGCACTTCAGGACCGCCGTCAACGCGCCCGGGTTCGCCCAGTTCTGGCGCAACAGCCTGCTCGTCACCGCCGGCGCCGTCCTGCTCTCCCTGCTCGTCGCCCTCGCGGCGGCCTACGCCGTCGCCCGGATGCGCTGGCGCGGCCGCCGCCCGTTCGTCCTCGCCGTCTTCATCGCGCAGATGGCGCCGTGGGAGTCACTGATCATCCCGGTCTACATCATCGCCCGCGACACCGGCATGCTGGACCGGCTCCTCACGCTGACGCTCGTGTACTTCATGGTGACCCTGCCCTTCACCGTCATCGTGCTGCGCGGTTTCCTCGCCACCATCCCGCCCGAACTGGAGGAGGCCGCACAGGTCGACGGCTGCACCCGCCTCGGCGCCTTCCGCCGGGTCGCGCTCCCGCTGCTCGCCCCCGGCCTCATGGCCACCTCGCTGTTCGGGTTCATCACCGCCTGGAACGAGTTCGCCTACGCCAACTTCCTCATCATCAAGAACCAGGACCAGCGCACCCTGCCCGTGTGGTTGTCCTCCTTCCAGAACACCTTCGGCACCGACTGGGGCGCCACCATGGCCGCCTCCACCCTCTTCGCGCTCCCCGCCCTCGCCGTCTTCCTGCTGCTCCAGCGTCACGTCACCTCGGGCCTCGCCACCGGCGCCGTCAAGGGATGACGCCGCCTCGCCCCCGCTGCCACTTACGGCACCCCCACCCCCGCCCCCGCCCCCGCCCGGAAGGCCGCCACCCGTGCCCGCACTCCGCCGCGACCAGGCCCTGCTGCCCCGGCCCACCCGACTCTCCCTGCGCTCCGGCCACTTCACGCTCGACACCGGCACCGCCGTGCGGACGACCCCCGGCGCCGAGGCCGCCGCGGACCTGCTGCGCGACCTGCTCACCCCGGCCACCGGCCTGCCCCTGCCCCCGTCCCCGTCCGGCGACATCACCCTCGCCGTCGACCCCCAGCTGCGCGGTCTCGGCCAGGAGGGATACGGCCTCACCGTCGCCGACCGCTCCGTCCTGCTGCGTGCCGCCCACCCGACCGGGCTGCTGCGCGGCGTGCAGACCCTGCGGCAACTCCTGCCCGAACAGGCGCTGTTCCCCACCGGCGGCGCGCGCCGCGAGCGCTGGGAGCTGCCCTGCACCGAGATCACCGACGTCCCGCACCGGCCCTGGCGCGGCCTGATGATCGACGTCGCCCGCCACTTCCACGACGCCGCCACCCTGCGCCGCCACATCGACCTGCTGGCCCTGCACAAGCTCAACGTCCTGCACCTGCACCTCACCGACGACCAGGGCTGGCGCATGCCGGTCACCGCCTACCCCCGCCTGACCACGGTCGGCGCCCACCGCGCCGGAACCGCCCACGGCACCGGCAGCGAGGACGGTCACGACGGCCGCCCGCACGGCGGCGCCTACACCCGCGCCGACCTCACCGGCCTCGTCGCGCACGCCGCCCGGCTGGGCGTCACCGTCGTCCCGGAGATCGAGATGCCGGGCCACGTCCGCGCCGCCCTCGCCGCCTACCCCCACCTCGGCAACCACCCCGACCGCGCCCTCGACGTGTGGACCCGCTGGGGAGTCTGCGACAGCGTCCTCGGCGTCCACGACGGCGTCCTCGACTTCGTGCACGTCGTCCTCGGCGAGGTCATGGACGTCTTCCCGGCGCCGTACATCCACCTCGGGGGCGACGAGTGCCCCACCACCGAATGGGAACAGAGCCCCGCCGCGCGCGCCCGCGCCGCCGCCGAAGGCCTGTCCGGTCCGGCCGGCCTGCACGGCTGGCTCCTCGCCCGGGCCGGCGCCCACCTGCGGGAGCACGGCCGCCACCCGGTCGCCTGGGCCGAGACCGGCACGGCGCTGCCGCCCGGCTTCACCGCGATGAGCTGGCGCGAACCCGCCCACGCGGCCGAGGCCCTGCGCCGCGGACACGACGTCGTCCTCACCCACCACCGCACCACCTACCTCGACTACGCCCAGGACGACCGCCCCGGCGGCCCGCCCGCCCAGCCCGGCCCCGTCGTCGACCTGCGCACCGTCCACCGCGGCGACCCCGACCCGGTGACCTCGGCGCCCGGCGCCGGACGCGTCCTCGGCACCCAGGCACAGCTGTGGACCGAGTACGCGCCCACCGCCGCCGATCTCGACCGGCTCGCCTACCCCCGGCTGTGCGCGCTCGCCGACCGGGCCTGGACCGGCCCCACCCCCTGGCCTGACTTCACCCGACGCCTCGCCGCGCACACCCGGCGCCTGAACGCCCTCGGCGTCCGCCACCACCCCCTGACCGCGCCGCCGCCCCAGGCGGCGCAGACCCGCACAGCACCCTCCGCGTAACCCCACGACCCCCAACGGAGAGGACACGACCGTGACCCGTCACGACCACCCGCCCGCCCGGCGGCGCAGCGCCCGGCTGCGCGCCGCCCTCGCGTCGGCCGCCGTCACCGCGCTCGGCGCCACCGCCCTCGCCGCCCTGCCCGGCACCGCCAGTGCCGCCGGCGGGCTGACGGTGCAATACCGCACCAGCGCCACGGGCGCCACCGCCGACCAGAGCGAGCCCTGGTTCAGGGTGACCAACACCTCCGGCGCGAGCCTGCCGCTCAGCGAAGTCAAGCTCCGCTACTACTTCAAGGCCGACGCGGCGAACGCCACGTACCGCTTCGCCTGCTCCTGGGCGGTCAAGGGCTGCGCCAACATCACCGGCACGTTCGGCACGCTCGCCCACCCCACCGCCACCGCCGACCGCTACCTGGAGATCGGCTTCACCTCCGGCGCCGGCTCCCTCGCCCCCGGCACCGACACCGGCGACCTGCAACTGCGCTTCTACCAGTCCACCTGGCAGACACTGCGGCAGAGCGACGACTACTCCTTCGGCGCGAGCCAGACCTCCTACGGCGACTGGTCCAAGGTCACCGCCACCCGCGCCGGCACCCTCGTCTGGGGCACCGCACCCGACGGCAACACCCCCACCGACCCGCCGACCACCCCGCCGCCCACCACGCCCCCGCCCGGCGGCTCGGGCACCCTCTGGGACGACTTCGGCTACACCTCCCACACCGACCCGAGGATCTCCGCCAACGGCTGGAACGTACGCTCCAACTCCGGTGGCCCCGGCGTGCCCGGCGCCACCTGGGACCCCTCCAACGTCACCTTCGCCACCAGCAACGGCAACACCGTCATGACGCTGGAGACCTCCACCGCGGGTACCGCCGCCACCACCGAGCAGACCGAGGTCCTCACCAAGGCGACCAAGTTCCGGAACGGCACCTACGCCGCCCGCGTCAAGTTCAACGACGCCCCGAAGTCCGGCCCCGACGGCGACCACCTCGTCCAGACGTTCTTCACGATCAACGACCTCAAGGCCCCGATGGCCGACGACTACGCCGAGTACGACTTCGAGTACCTGCCCAACGGCGGCTGGGGCGAGCCGTCGAACATCCTCTACACGACGTCCTGGGAGACGTACAACCCCGACCCCTGGCAGGCCGTCAACCAGCACACCGAGAGCCGCCAGAGCTACACGGGCTGGCACGACCTCGTCGTCACCATCGACGACAGCTCCATCAAGTACTACGTCGACGGGCAGCTCTTCGGCACCCACGACGCCGCCTACCTGCCCGAACGCCCCATGTCCATCAACTTCAACCAGTGGCTGATCGACCTGAACGGCCAGACGTCCACGACCCCGCGCGCCTACGAGCAGCAGGTCGACTACGTCCTCCACGTCAAGGACCAGGTCCTGACGCCCGCTCAGGTGGCCGCGAAGGTCGCGGCGTACCGCGCCGCCGGCACCGCCTTCGAGGACACCGTCCCCACTCCGTGACGCCCCCCGGCCTGTGTCACCTCCGGGTGGCGCAGGCCTCCGCCTCTGCCAGGTACCGCGCCACCGGGCCGAGCGTGAGCAGGCCGCTCGCGGCGCCGGCGTGTTCCGCCTCGGCCCCGCGCAGGGCCGCAGCCGCGCGGGCGGCGGTGTCGCGCTCGCCCAGGCGTACGGCCGCGTGGGCCGTGAGGCACCACAGCGCCTCCTGGAGGTGGTCCGGCGACGGCTGCGGGACGGCGGCGAGCGCGGCGCGCGCCTCGTCGGCGCGGTCGTGCGCGAGCAGCAGGAGGGGCTGCGCCCAGGGGCGGTACGGCCCCCAGTCGAGGCGGGGACCGGTGGGGGCGGGCCTGCCGTGCAGCAGCCGCAGCCCCAGCAGGGCCATCGGGAACAGTCCGCGGTGCAGGCCGGGCATACCGGCCGTGGCGAGGGCCTCCTCGGCGGCGCGGTAGCGGGCCGCGGCCGTCGCGGGCGTGGGACCGCCGGGTTCCGCGCTGCGGGCGGCCGTGGCCCGGGCCCGGTACCAGGCGGTGAGCACGGGCACCAGCGGGGCCTCCGCGGTGACGGCGAGCTGTTCGGCGGCCCGCGCATGGCCGTCGGCGGCGTCGAGGTCGCCGAGCGCCGAGGCCGACTGGAGGCGGACGAGCCGGCCCAGGACGGCGAACCGCGGCAGCCCGTGCCGGCCGGCCACCTCCAGGATCTCGGCGCCGATCGCGTCCCGGGTCGCCGCCAGCCCGGGACGCCGGAAGGACTGCAGGAACACGCCGTTGAGGGCGAACGCCAGCAGCGCCGGATCGCCCAGGTCCCGGGCCAGCGCCTCCGCCTCCCGCGCCGCCCGCAGGGCACGGTCCGCCTCCGCCGCCGACAGACCGGCGCTGCGGCTCTCGACGGCGACGGTGGCGAGGAGCCGGGCACGCAGGTCGGCGGGGCCGTCGGGGAGCCGGGCACGCAGGTCGGCGGGGCCGTCGGGGCCGAGCGCGGTGAGCGTCCGCTCGGCCGCGGCGACGACCTCGCGGGACTGCTCCGGATCGTCGGCGCGGCTCCACAGCGCGGGCACGTCGTACGCGCCGATGACCCGGGCGGTCAGGGCCACGTCCCCGGTGCGTTCCGCCGCGCGGACGGCGGCGAGCCGGTCGCGCCGCGAGTGGACCAGGGCGTCACCGCCCGCCACGGCGAGGGCGCGGGCCAGGTCCACGGTGGTGCGCGGACCGAGCCGGACCCCCGGGCCGGTCCACGCGGCTGCCGTGCCGTCCAGGGCGGGGGACTGGTTCAGGATCTCCGTCTCCAGCCGGCGCAGACCCGCGCCGGGGTCGAGCCCGAGCTGATCCGCGAGCAGGGTGCGGGCCCGGCGCAGCGTCGCCAGCGCCTCCGCCTGCCTGCCGGCCCGGTGCAGCGCCCGCGCGAGCAGCTCCCAGCCCGGCTCACGCCACGGATGCGCGGCGACATGCGCGCCCAGCGCGGCGACCAGTTCCGGCCCTTCCCCCCGGCCGAGCAGCAGCCGGGCGCGCAGCTCCACCGCCTCCAGCCGCAGCTCCTCCAGCCGGGCCCGCTCGCGCTGCGCCCAAGGGGAGTCCGGTACGTCCGCGTAGGCGGGCCCGCGCCACGCGGCCAGCGTCTCGCCCAGCTCAGCCGCCCCGCCGGCACCGCGCCGGGCGCGGACGAGGGCGTCCTCGAACCGGTGGACGTCCACGTCCTCCCGCGGCAGCCGCAGTGCGTAGCCGGGCCCTTCCGTGACGAGCAGGCGCGGCGGTGTCCGAGGGGGCCGCTCGGGTTCCACGGCGCGGCGCAGCGCGGCGACGAACGTCCGCAGCGCCCCCACGGCACGGACCGGCGGCTCGGCCCACAGGTCGGCGACGAGCGTGCCGGCGGTGACCATCCGCCCGTCGGCGGCGACGAGCCGCGCGAGCACCTCGCGGTGACGGGGCCCGCCCAGCTCGACCGGGGTGCCGTCGGCCCGCACGGCCCGCACGGCACCGAGGACATCGATACGCATGCCCCCATCCTGCGTGACCGGCCGTGCCGCGCCCACCCGCACTGATCGGCTGCTGATCGGCGTCGCCCAGGCTGCTCCCGTCGGTCCCGATCCCTCCCTCAGGAAGGCCCTTCCATGGCACTCTTCCCGGCCGGTTTCGCACACGTCCGCCTGCCCGCCGCCGACGGCGTCCACCTCTCGGCGGCGGTCGGCGGCAGCGGCAGCCCCGTGGTCCTGCTGCACGGCTTTCCGCAGACCCACCTGATGTGGCGGCACGTCGCCGAACGGCTCGCCGCCGACCACACGGTGATCTGCCCCGACCTGCGCGGCTACGGCGCCAGCGACAAGCCCGCGGCCGACGCGCCGGATGTGTACGCCAAGCGCACCATGGCCGCCGACATCGTCCACGCGGCGGCGGCGCTGGGCCACGAGCGGTTCGCCCTCGTCGGCCACGACCGGGGCGCGCTGGTCGCCTTCCGGGCGGGCCTCGACCACCCGGAGACCGTCACCCACCTGGGCATCCTCGACATCGTGCCCACGCTCGACATGTGGCAGGTCCTGCGCGGTGTCTCCGCGGCCGTCGGCTACCACCTCTTCCTCATGGCGCAGCCGCCGGGCCTGCCGGAGACGCTGATCGAGGGCAGCGCGGACGCCTTCTTCGGGTCGTTCCTCGACGCCTGGGCCGGCGATCCGGCCGCGCTGCCGGAGCCGGTGCGGGCCGAGTACCTGCGGTCGAGCGCCGCGGCCGTGCCGTCGATCGTCGCGGACTTCAGGGCCTCGGCCGGCATCGACATCACGCACGACCAGGCGGACCTGGACGCCGGATCCGAGCTGGCCATGCCGGTCACGGTCGTCCAGCAGGACTGGGGCGCGCAGCTGGGCTACGACGCCGCCGGCGTGTGGCGGGCCTGGGCACCGGACCTGGACCACCGGCTGACCGGCTCCGGGCACTTCATGGCCGAGGAGTCCCCGGACGAGATCACGGCGGCGATCCGGGACCTGCTGACCCGCTAATCGGCTCGTCGGCGGATCTGCATGCCCGGGCGGCGGCGGTGCACCGTGAGGTAGGCCAGGCCGTCGTCGCCCGCGGTGATGCCGCGCGTGCTGCCGTGCGGCAGCCAGACCAGGGCGCCCTCGGTGAGGTCCTGCGGGACGCCGCCGCCGTCGAGGGTGCCGTCACCGGCGACGACGACGAGCAGCACGTCCAGGTCCGGCTCGATGTGCGGCGCGACGCGCGTGCCCGGGGCCAGGCGGACGACATTGGCGTCCAGCTGCCGGCCGCTCTCGGCCAGCTTCCACAGCGCCCCGGTCGCCCCGCTCGTCCCGGCGCCCGCGCCGAGCAGTCCCGGGACACGGCATGCGATCCGCGGTTCCGGAACTCCCACCGGCGACGTCACAACGGCTCTCCCTCTCGGACGGCCCACAGTCCGGCAATTATTACATGTACGATCTGTGAAAAATCGCCGGCCTGCGACGATGACGTGATCACGGACAAGGAGGGGTGGGCATGACCGCCGAGGGCCGTTCCCCGCGCCGCGCCGCCGTCCTGGACGCGCTGCGCGCCTCCGACACGCCGCTCGGCGTCACCGACCTCGCCACGCGGCTGGGCGTCCACCCCAACACCGTGCGGTTCCATCTGGACGCCCTGGTCGGCGAGGGTCTCGCCGCGGCCGAGGTACGGCCGTCCAGGGGCCGCGGACGCCCCCGTACCGTCTACACGCCGCGGCGGGGCATGGACCGCGGCGGCACGCGCGGCTACCGCCTGCTGGCCCAGATGCTGCTCAGCAGGCTCGCGGCCGACGGCGCCGAGGCGGGCGGGGCCGCGACGGAGGCCGGCCGGGCCTGGGGCCGCTACCTGATCGACCCGTTCCCGCCCTTCCGGCAGCCCACGGCGCGGGAGGCCACCGCCCGGCTCATCGCGCTCCTCGACGACCTCGGGTTCGCCCCCGGCGCGGACGGCGACGGCGACGGCGTACCGGAGCGGGTCCGGCTGCGGCACTGCCCCTTCCTGGAACTGGCCGAGGAATACGGCCAGTTGGTCTGCCCGCTGCACCTCGGCCTGATGCAGGGGGCGCTGGCCGCGCTGGACGCCCCGGTCACGGCGACCCGACTGGAGCCCTTCGCCGAACCGGAGTACTGCCTCGCGCACCTCGCGCCCGTCCCGGCGGCGGCCCGCCGATGAGCGCCGCGCCCGCCGCCGTCGCCGCAGCGGTCACCTTCACCTGGCTCGGCATGGTCCTGGCGATCTCGTTCCTGGAGGCTCCGCTGAAGTTCCGCGCGCCCGGCGTGACCGTCCGGATCGGGCTCGGCATCGGCCGGCTCGTCTTCCGCGCGCTGAACCTCACCGAGGCCGTCCTCGCCGCCGCGGTCATCGCCGCGGTCGCCGCCGGAGGACCGCCCGGCCCGGTCATCGCCCTGACCGCCGCCGTGACGGCGGTGCTCTCCTCCTGCAACTGGGCGTCGTCCGGCCGCGGCTGAACCGCAGGTCCGACCGTGTGCTGGCCGGCGAGGACCTGCCGCGCTCGCGCAGCCACCTGACCTACGTCGCGTTCGAGGCCGTGAAGGTCGTCCTCCTGCTCGCGCTCGGGGTGAGCGTGCTCGCGGCGTGAGACTCAGGGGCTGCCCGGACCGTGCCGCAGACGGGCGTTGAGCCGGGCGGCCTGCCGGGTGAGGTAGTCCTGCTCGGCCAGGTTGGACGCCTTGCGGGCGGCCTCCGCGTACAGCCGTGCCGCCGTCGCCGGGTCGCCGTCCCGCTCGTGCAGATAGGCCGCCGCGGCGGTGTGCCGGGGCAGCGAGGGGTCCAGTGCCGCGAGCGCCGCCAGCCCGGCGCGTGGCCCGTCCGCCTCGCCCACGGCGACCGCACGGTTCAGCCGGACGACGGGACTGTCCGTCAGGCGCACCAGCTCGTCGTACCACTCGACGATCTGCACCCAGTCGGTCTCCTCGGCGGTGGGCGCGTCGGCGTGCAGGGCCGCGACGGCGGCCTGCGCCTGGTACTCGCCCAGCCGGTCCCGGGCGAGGGCCGCCTGCAGGACGGCGACGCCCTCCGCGATCAACGCGGTGTCCCACCGGCTGCGGTCCTGCTCCGCGAGCGGCACCAGCGCGCCGTCCGGCCCCCGGCGGCCGTCCCGCCGGGCGTGGTGGAGCAGCATCAGCGCGAGCAGCCCCCGCACCTCCGGGTGGTCGATCGCGGCCGCGAGGCGCCGGGTGAGCCGGATCGCCTCGGCGGCCAGGTCGACGTCACCGGAGTAGCCCTCGTTGAACACCAGGTAGAGCACGCGCAGCACCGTCGCGACATCGCCGGGCTGGTCGAACCGCACCCCGGACACGGTGCGCTTGGCGCGGCTGATGCGCTGCGCCATCGTCGCCTCGGGCACCAGATACGCCTGGGCGATCTGCCGGGTGGTCAGCCCGCCGACCGCCCGCAGGGTGAGCGCGACCGCCGACGACGGCGTCAGCGACGGATGCGCGCACAGGAAGTACAACTGGAGCGTGTCGTCCACGGCGGGCGCGGGGCCGGGCCCAGGCTCCTCCTCGGCGCGCTCCTCGCGCCGGCGGCGGGCGGCGTCCGACCGGGTCGCGTCGAGGAACTTGCGCCAGGCCACGGTGACCAGCCACCCCTTGGGATCGTGGGGCGGGTCGGCCGGCCAGACGCGGAGCGCCTCGACGAGCGCGTCCTGCACGGCGTCCTCGGCCGCCGCGAAATCGGCTCCGCGGCGGACGAGGACGGTGAGCACGCTCGGCGTGAGACCGCGGAGCAGGGCCTCGTCCATGGGTGACCGGGTCAGTCCGTGATGGTGGGCGGCTCGGCCATGAAGGGCCGCAGCTCCAGCCACTCGTGGATGGGCTTCCCGCCCGCGCCCGGGGCGGCGGACAGCTCCCCGGCGAGTTCGAGGGCACGGTCGTAGCTGTCGACGTCGATCACCATCCAGCCCGCGATGAGGTCCTTCGTCTCGGCGAACGGCCCGTCCGTGACCGGAGGGCGGCCCTCACCGTCGTACCGCACCCACGTCCCCTCCGGGGCGAGCGCCTGCCCGTCGACGAACTCGCCCGTCTTCTCCAGCCGGGCCGCGAACTCCTGCATGTACCGGATGTGCGCCGAGATCTCCTCCGGCGTCCACTGGTCCATGGGGACGTCGTTGACCGCGGCCGGGGCGCCCCGGTAGTGCTTCAGCAGCAGATACTTGGCCATGGTGTGCTCCTCGGTGCGCGTGCGACCCATTGTGGTCGCGTTCACCCCGGGGACGGAGGGGATCACGGGTTCTCGACATCGCGGCGAAAGTTTTCCTCGCGGATTTCTCGTACGCCGCGCCCGCGGGTCAGTCCCACGCGTTGAAGAGCAGGCCACCCAGTGCGGTGATGCCGTAGACGCGCACCTGGCGCCGTTCGTCACGGGAGAGCGCGGACGTGTCCACGGCGGACAGCGGGGTGGTGAGGCGGTCGAGGCCGAGGACCTCGAACCCGGTGAGGGCGAAGGCGGAGGCCCACGGGGGCGGTGCCAGGAACTCCCCGTCGTGCCAGGTCCGTGTCTCCCGGGCGAACGCCACCCAGGGGTGATGGGCGTGGCACAGGACGACGGTCTCGCCGGTGCCGTCGAGGACCGAAGCGGTGTGGAACGTACTGGGGTACACCTGCTCCCGCACCTCACCGACCCTGCCCCCGGCGAGCCGGGCGGCGGTGTACACCGCGGCGCGGAAGGCCCGGAGACTCGTGTGGGGGAGAGGGGCGTCGCCCGGGCGGAGGAAGCCGGTCGCACCCCGCGGCAACGGGATCCCCGTGCCTGGGCCCTCGGTCATGCGCTGCTCCTTTCCGCAGTGGTGGCGGGACCGTCCGTACGGTCCCGCAGGTACGCCTCCAGTTCGGCGGCGCCGTTCAGCATCGCCCGGGCGCGGGCGGACAGCCGGGCGTGCCAGTCGCGCAGGGCGCCCTCCAGCGGCTCCAGGCCGCCGGCCGTCCGTACCTGGGCGATCAGCGGGGCGATCTGCCCCAACAGGTAGCCGCCCCGCCGGAGTTGATGGGTCAGGCGCGCGTCCCGTACCGCGGCCTCGTCGTAGAGCCGGTACCCGGTCAGCGGATCCCGGTGCGGGCGGACCAGACCGGCGCGCTCCCACTTGCGCAGGGTCGCGGGCCGGACGCCGAGCCTGCGCGCCAGCGGGCCGATGAACACGCCGCCGCCGGCCGCCGGGACCACGTCCGGCCCCTCCTCCGCCGAGGGGTCCAGGTCGCGCAGGGCGCTCTCCACCGCCTGGAGGGTGCGCCGGTCGTCGAGGAGCTGGGCGTGGCTCTCGTCGATGACGCGGAACGCCTCGTCGACCGCGTCCCGGTTCACCGCCCGCATGATCGACGTCGCGGTCCCGTGACCGTGGCCGGGGACCAGGGCGAGGAACGCGCGCAGGGCCCGCGCGTGCAGCGCCGTGTAGGTGCGGTAGCCGTGCTCCGACCGCTCGGCGGCCGGGAGGATGCCGGCCTCCTCGTAGTTCCTGACCGCCTGGGTGGACAGACCGTGCCCGCGGGCCAGGTCCACCGGCCTGAGGCGACCCCCTCTTTGAAACTTCGACGCCATGCACCGCACGATAGCGCGCCAAAGTCTCCACCCAAGGTTCAACGATAGCGTTGAGGGCATGGCGACCGACATCAAGGACACCGCCCACCCCGTCGAGGCTGCCGCCCTTCTCGCGCTGCTTCCGGCCCGGCCCCGGATCCTCGCCCTGGGCGAGCCCACCCACGGCGAGGAGACCCTGCTCGACCTGCGCAACGAACTGTTCCGGCAGCTCGTCGAGGAGCACGGCTACCGGACGATCGCGCTCGAGAGCGACTGCCTGGCCGGCCTCCTCGTGGACGACCACGTCACCTCGGGCACCGGCACGCTCGACGACGTCATGGAACACGGCATCAGCCACGAGTGGGGCGCGTTCGAGGGCAACAGGGAGCTGGTGCGCTGGATGCGCTCCCACAACGCCGGCCGGCCCGCCGCCGAGCGGATCCGCTTCACCGGCTTCGACGGCCCCCTGGAGATCACCGCCGCCGCGAGCCCCCGGCAGGCCCTCACCGCACTCCACACCTTCCTCGCCGAGCGCGTGGACCCCGGCCTCCTCCCGTGCACCGGGGAAACCCTCGACCGGCTGCTCGGCGCCGACGAGCGGTGGACCGACCCCGCCGCGATGCTCGACCCGGCCCGCTCCGTGGGACGGTCCGCCGAGGCCGGCCGGCTCCGGCTGCTCGCCGACGACCTGGTGACGCTGCTCGACACCCAGCTGCCGCACCTGGTCGCGACCAGCTCGCCGGACGAGTGGGACCGGGCGCGCCTGTACGCACGTACCGCGACCGGCCTGCTGCGCTACCACCACGCCATGGCCGACCCCTCACCGGCCCGCATGACCCGCCTGGTGAGCCTTCGGGACCAGATGATGGCCGGGAACCTCCTCGCCCTGGCCGAGCGCGGCCCGGTGCTCGTCCACGCCCACAACAGCCATCTCCAGCGGTACATGAGCAGCATGGACATGTGGGAGGGCCCGGTGGCGTGGTGGAGCGCGGGCGCGCTGGTCGGTGCCCGGCTGGGCGAGGAGTACGCGGTCGTGGCGACGGCCCTCGGCACGATCCGGCACAAAGGCGTGGACACGCCGCCCCCGGACACCGTCGAAGGTCTCCTGTACGCCCTCCCCGAGGACCGCTGCCTGATCGACCCCCGCCGCCTGACCACCGCGCTCGGCACCACCTGCCCGGCGCCCCGCACCTCCCCCTGGTTCGGCTACGCCCCGCTCGACCCGGCCCACCTGGAGGACAGCGACGCCCTCGTCTTCGTGAAGGACGCCGGCGAGAGGGGAGGGGACGAGGAGACGCCTGCCTAGGCCTGTCGTCCGGATGAGCCGGACTCCGGGGCGCGGTGCCCTCGTGGCGCCGGTGCCCCGCGGCGCGCACGGTCCTGCCGTCCCCCCGTCCGGTGGCCTTCCGGCGTGCCTGGCGGTCTTCGAGGGCCGTGGCGCCGACAGTATGCGGCAGGAGGACGGCGCCACGGCCGCGTGGCGACGACGGTGTGAACGGAGGACCGTGCTCAGGACACCCGTGTGCGACGTACTCGGCATCGACGTGCCGATCGTCCAAGGGCCCCTCGGAGGGCCCTGGCAGCAGGGCACCGACCTCCCCGCCGCCGTCAGCGACGCCGGCGGTCTGGGCAGTGTGCCCACCACCATGCGCACGGCGGCGCAGGTCCGCGACGACGTGGCGCGCCTGCGCGGGCTCACCGACCGGCCGTTCGCGGTGAACATGACCCGCCGCCCCTTCGACCCCGAGGTCTTCGACGCCGTCCTCGCCGTGCGCCCGCCCGTCTTCTCGCTCGCCCTGGGCGACCCGGGCGACCTGGTGGGAGGCGTGCACGACGCCGGGGCGGTCTTCGTGCAGCAGGTGACCACCGTCGAGCAGGCCCGGCGCGCGGCCGAGGCGGGCGTCGACGTGATCATTGCGCAGGGCACGGAGGCGGGCGGGTTCAGCGGGCAGGTCGGCACCATGGTGCTGGTCCCGCAGGTCGTCGCCGCGGTCGCCCCGCTGCCGGTGCTCGCCTCCGGCGGGATCGCCGACGGCCGGGGAACGGCGGCGGCACTCGTGCTGGGCGCCCAGGGCGTGAGCATCGGCACGCGGTTCCTGGCCTCGGCCGAGTGCGCCGTACCGGAGGAGTGGAAGGCGGCCATCGGCGCCGCCGACAGCCAGGACGCGGTAAAGGTGTCGTTCGCCCACCACGTCCTGCCGCCGCCGACCGAGGGCGGCTACGACACCGTCCCCCGCTCGCTGCGCACGCGGTTCGTCGACGCGTGGAACACCCGGCAGGAAGCCGCCGCCGAATCGGCCGGCACGCTGCGCGAGCAGGTCATGGCGGCGATGAGCGAGGGTACGACGCACCGGCTCCTGCCGCTGACAGGGCAGTCCGCGGGGCTGGTCGCGGACGTTGCTCCCGCAGGGGACATCGTCCGCCGCCTGGCCGGCGAGGCGGAGGAGATCCTGCGCGCCGCCTCCCGCATCGGTCAGGCGTAGTGCGCCGCCGGCCTCGCCGACACCGGCCGGCTTGTCCTTGCTCATGGACGCCCGACCGATCGCCGTGCCGCCCGACCTGAGAGACTGGCTGGTATGGACGTCAGGCGCAGGAACAACATCACCGAGACCGGCAACCCCCACGGACGGCCGGTGGTGCTCGCGCACGGGTTCGGCTGCGACCAGAACATGTGGCGGCTGACCGTGCCCGCGCTGGCCGAGGACCACCGGGTCGTACTGTTCGACTATGTCGGCTCCGGCCGCTCGGACCTGTCCGCGTTCACGGAGGACCGCTACTCCTCCCTGCACGGCTACGCCCAGGACGTGGTGGAGGTGTGCGAGGCCCTCGACCTGCGCGACGCCGTGTTCGTCGGCCACTCGGTCAGCGCCATGACCGGGGTCCTCGCGGCCGACCTCGCCCCGGAGCGGATCGGCGCGCTGGTGATGGTCGCGCCCTCCCCGCGGTACATCGACGACGAGGGCTACCGGGGCGGCTTCAGCGCCGAGGACATCGACGAACTCCTGGAGTCCCTGGAGGCGAACTACCTCGGCTGGTCCGCGGCCATGGCCCCGGTGATCATGGGCAACGCGGAGCGGCCCGAACTCGGCGAGGAGCTGAAGAACAGCTTCTGCGCGACCGACCCCGACATGGCCCGCGTCTTCGCCCGCACCACGTTCCTGTCGGACTGCCGGCAGGACCTCAAGAGCGTGCGCGTGCCGACGCTCGTCCTGGAGTGCACCCAGGACGCCATCGCCCCTCGCGAGGTCGGCGCCTTCGTCCACCAGGCCGTCCCCGGCTCCGTCCTGGTCACGCTCGACGCGACCGGCCACTGCCCGCACCTGTCCGCGCCCGAAGCCACGAACCGGGCGATCACCGCGTTCCTGGCCGGCCTGCGGTGATGTGCCGCACAGGGCAGCAGCCCGACCCCCACGACTCCGGCCGGGGGGCATGGACCGACGCCGCCTTCGCCGCGCTGCTGGAGGACAGCGCGGAAGAGCTGTACGACAGCGCTCCCTGCGGATACCTGTCCACGCTGATGGACGGGACCATCGCCAAGATCAACGCCACGCTGCTGGGCTGGCTCGGCCGGGACCGCGCGGAGGTCGTGGGCCGTATGCGGTTCACCGACCTGCTCACGGTGGGCGGCAAGCTGTACCACGAGACCCATTACGCGCCGCTGCTGCGCATGCAGGGCGAGATCAGCGGCATCGCCCTCGAGGTGAAGCGCAGCGACGGCGTACGCATGCCGGTCCTGGTGTCCTCCGCGGTCAAACACGGCAGCACCGGCGAGCCCGTACTGATCCGCACCACCCTCTTCGACGCCCGCGACCGCCGCGCCTACGAGGAGGAACTCCTGCGCGGCCGCAAGGAGGCCGAGAAGGCCCGCAAGCAGGCGGAGGAGGCCCGCAGACAGGCCGAAGAGGCACGCCGGCAGGCGGAGGCCGACCGGGCCAGGCTGCAGGAGGCCCTCGCGGTGCTCCAGCAGTCCCTGCTCCCCGCCGACCTGCCCCCGATACCCGGCATGTCCACGGCCGCCCACTACCACACGGCCTCTCCCGACCGGCTGGGCGGCGACTTCTACGACGTCTTCCCGCTCGACGGCAAACGCTTCGCCTTCTTCCTCGGCGACGTGTGCGGCAAGGGCCCGCAAGCCGCCGCGGTGACCTCGCTGACCCGCTACACCCTGCGCGCGGCCGCCCTGCACGAGTCCGACCCCGTCACCGCCCTGACGACCCTCGACACGGTCCTGCACGAGCGGTACACCGGGACCGGCGACCCCCGCTACTGCACCGCGATCTTCGGCACCGTCGACCCCGATCCCGTCTCCGGACACGCCACCGTGCGCCTCGCCTCGGGCGGCCACCCTCCCGCGCTGGTGCTGCGCGCCGACGGCACCGCCGACTACCTGCCCACCCCCGGCGGCTTCCTCGTCGGCGCCCTGCCCGGCGCGCGGTTCGCCACCACCGGCACCGTCCTGGGCCCCGGCGACACCCTGCTGCTCTACACCGACGGCCTCACCGAGGCCCGCACGGGCACCAGCCGCGACAGCCTGTACGGGGACGACGCCCTGCTCGCCTTCGCCACCACGCACGCGGGCGACGCCCCGGACGCCCTCGTCCACGCCCTGACCGACCTGCTGGCCGGCTTCGGCGACGGCCTCGACGACGACACCGCCCTCCTCGCCCTGGGCGTCCCCGCCCCCGCCCCGACCCCGAGCCGCACATGATGAGTCCGCTGAACATCACCGTCACCGACACCACCGCCGGTCCCGTCCTGGAGATCACCGGCGAACTCGACTACTCCAACGCCACCCGGCTGCGGGACCTGCTGCCCACCCTCACCCTGGAGTCCGGCCGCCGCCTCGTCCTGGACCTCGCCGGTCTGACGTTCTGCGACTCCAGCGGCATCACCGCGCTGATCGCCGCCCGCACCCACGCCCAGGCGGCCGGGGCGGACGCCGCGCTCGCCGCCGTACCCGCCAACACCCTGCGGATCCTGCGCATCGTGGGCCTCGACCAGGTCTTCGCGCTCTACCCCGACAGCGAGGCCGCGAGCCGGGTCTGACCCGGTCCCGGGCCCGTCCGGGCCGAGGTCGAGGACGGGTCGCCGCCCCGCTCCGAGCCGCACGACGACCGGCCCGGCGTACCGTCCGGAGCCCCCGTGCGAGCCGCGCCCAGCCGGCCGCGCGCCGCCGCAGGGCGGCCCACCGCGCCTCAGGCTGCGTCCGGCGTGCGGAAGCCGCGGAAGGTCACCCGCCTCCGGCTCACGAAGCCGAGCCGCTCGTAGAGCGCTGCCGCGCCGGTGTTCGCCTCGGCGACGTGCAGGAAGGGCCGATCGCCCCGGGCCAGGACGCGGGCGACGAGGGCGTCGACCAGCCGGGCCGCGTGACCGCGGCCACGGGCCTCCGGGGCCGTGCAGACGGCGCTGATCTCCGTCCACCCCGGCGGGCGGAGCCGTTCGCCCGCCATGGCGATCAGCCTGCCGCCCTCGCGGATGCCGAGATACGTGCCGAGTTCGCGGGTGCCCCGCCGGAACGGGCCCGGCTCGGTCCGGGCGACGAGATCGAGCATCTCGGGCACGTCGGCCGGACCCAGCGCGACCACGTCCGTGCCGGCCGCGCCGCGCGCGAGGGCGGCGGGGCGGCTGCCGGCGGGCAGGATCATCTGCCGGCCCTCCAGGGTGAAGACCGGCTCCCAGCCCGCCGGAGGCAGGGCCGGGCAACTGAACATGTCGGCGAACGCGCCGGGACCGAGGAGCCGCGCGAGACAGGCCCAGTCCGCCTCGTCCGCGTCCGCGGGTACGGCCGAGAAGGTGGCGACGTGCGGCAGATAGGTGGCGGCCCGCCCGAGGCGCCGCCCCAGACGCGCGTGCGGCCCCCGCAGGGACTCGCCCACCGGATCGTCGAGTGCCGAGGTGTCGCCGCTCACCATCCTGCTGTGCCCTCCTGCTGCGCGCCCGTCCGCCCGGTCCGCGCCATGGCGATGCGACAGCCGCAGCCGCTGCGATGTGCACGGCCATTGCCCGCGCGCTCATTCTCCATGATCCTCTACGGGCGGACGGGTCACACAGGGGGAGGGCGAGGTACCCGAGAGCCGTCCGCCGGCACTCGCCCCAGCCGTCAGCCGACCCGCGCACCGGAAGAGAGAGCCACTCCGTGACCAGCCCCGGCCCAGCCGCCACCGATCGGTCCCGCCGCCCGGAGGCACAGCGCCGCACGCTCACCGTGCTGGTCATGAGCCAGATCCTCAGCGGGGCCGGACTCGCGGCCGGGGTCACCGTCGGGGCCCTCCTCGCACAGGACATGCTGGGCTCCACCGGCCTCGCCGGGCTGCCCAGCGCGCTGTTCACCGCCGGCTCCGCGCTCGCCGCCGTGGCGGTGGGCCGTGTCTCGCAGGCCCGCGGCCGACGCCCCGGCCTGACCGCCGGGTACCTGACCGGCGCCGTCGGCAGCGCGGGCGTGGTCGCCGCCGCCGTCGCCGACAACCCCGTCCTGCTGTTCGCCGCCCTGTTCGTGTACGGCGCCGGAACGGCCACCAACCTCCAGGCCCGGTACGCCGGCGCCGACCTCGCCGCGCCCGGCCACCAGGCCCGCGCCGTCTCCACCGTCCTGGTCGCCACCACGCTCGGCGGCGTCACCGGCCCCAACCTCGCCGCCCCCACGGGCGCGCTCGCCGGACACCTCGGGATACCCGCCCTCGCCGGGCCGTTCCTCCTCTCGGGGGCCGCGTACGCGCTGGCGGCGCTCGTCCTCGCGGTACGGCTGCGCCCCGACCCGCTGCTCCTCGCGCGCACCCTGGCCGAGGCGAAGGACGCCGAGGCCGGCACCGGCACCGGCGTCGAGCCCGACGCCGTCGGCACGTCGTACGGCAGGGGCGGCGTCGTCCTCGGCGCGCTGGTCATGGTGCTCACCCAGCTCGTCATGGTCGCCGTGATGACGATGACGCCGGTCCACATGCGGGAGCACGGCCACGGCACCGCCGCCTCGGGCCTGGTCATCGCCGTGCACATCGGCGCCATGTACCTGCCGTCGCCGCTGACCGGCTGGCTCGTCGACCGCCACGGCCCCTTGAGGATCGCCGCCGCCTCCGGCCTCACCCTCCTGGCCTCCGGCGTCCTCGCCGGTCTCGCCCCCGGCGACTCCGTCGGACTCCTCGCGCTCGCCCTGGCCCTGCTCGGCCTCGGCTGGAACCAGGGCCTCGTCTCCGGCACCGCGATCATCACCGGCGCCGTCCCGCTGGCCACCCGGGCCAGGACGCAGGGCCTGGTCGACGTGTCCATCGCCCTCGCCGGTGCGACGGGCGGCATGACCTCCGGGATCATGGTGGCCGCCACCAGCTATCCCGTCCTGGCCCTGACCTGCGGGGCCCTCGCCCTGGCGCTGCTGCCCGCGGTCGCCGCCACCGCGTACCGCCGATGAGCGCGCCGGACCCCGCCGCCCGCCCCGAGCGTCCCGGCCACCCCGGCCCGGCCCACCGCCTCGCCCGGCCCGCGCCGACCCGCGACCGTCAGGCCATCTCCACGGAGCGGTGGACCCGGTCGAACCGCAGGGCCGCCAGGTCGCGTCGGCGGATCACCCAGTGGGCCACGCCGGAGTCCAGCTCCGTGACGTCGTCGCCGCATCTCCAGCTGGCCAGCAGCATCCAGTCACCGCCGCCGGTGTCGCGGGCGTCGTGGACGGGGTCGCTCTGGGGCGAGACCGGGTGGCCGCCGATCTGCAGGGTCCAGGGCGGCCGGTAGCCGCCCAGGTCGGACCAGGCGTCGCCGAGTTCCTCGGCGCGGTCGAACTGCTCGTCCTCGGGGAAGTCGCCCCAGGTGTCCAGCGCGTAGCTCTCGGGCATCTGGGCGCTCGACTGGTGCCAGTGGGTGCGCAGTTCCCGGTCCTGATAGGGCTTGCGCCAGCTGTGGGCGAGGGGGCGCGGGCCGGCCGGCGTTCCGGCGGGGACGTACAGCACCGCGTCGGCCACCGGCCCCTCGGCGACGCCCGCCTCGGTGCCGGCGAAGAAGAGCAGCCGGCCGTCGGAGGGGAGGGGGAGCCCGGTGGCGCCCGGCGGGAGCGCCGCGAGGTCGACGGAGGCGACGAAGGGCTCCGACGGCTCCGGCACGCCCCGCGGCAGCAGCGGGTCGCCCCCCACCCGGGCCACGAGGGGTCCGTCACCGCCCTCCGCCAGATACACCGCCGGCAGCAGCGCCGCGCGTATCCAGCCCTCCACGTCGTCCGCCGGCAGTCCCCGGGACGCCGCCTCGGCACGGAAGCGGTCCAGTCGGTCCGCGGTGTCGTCAGTCACGGGGTCACCCTAACGAGCCGCGTCCTGACCCCGATCGCCCGGCCGGTGCCATGAAGTAGCCGTAGATGATGAAGACTTGGGCTCATGTCACAGAGCGGACACCGCGTCCCCGGCTTCGACGGCACGCTTCTCGCGGTGCAGGACCTCGGCAGCGGGTTCCCGCTGGTGCTGCTGCCGGGGCAGGCGAACAACCACCACTGGTGGGACGACGCGCGGGCGGACTTCCACGCGACGCATCGCACGATCACCTTCGACTACCGGGGCACGGGCGACAGCGGCGCTCCCGAAGCGGGCTACTCCACACCGGAGTTCGCCGAGGACGTCATCGCGGTCCTCGACGCGCTCGGCGTGGAACGCGCCGACGTGTACGGCACGTCGATGGGCGGACGGGTCGCCCAGTGGGTCGCCGTGCACCATCCGGACCGCGTGCGGCGGCTGGTCCTCGGCTGCACCTCACCCGGCGGTCCGGAGGCGCTGGAGCGTGACGCGTCGGTGCGGCGCGCCCTGGGGCAGGCCGATAGGAGAGCGGTGGTGAAGGCCCTCGTCGACCTGATGTACTCGCCCGGCTGGCGTGCCTCGCACCCGGGGCCGTACCGCACGCTCGGCGACCCGGCCATGGCGCCGCACGCCCGCCGCGGCCACCTGCGGGCCAGTGACCGGCACGACGCGTGGGACGCGCTGCCGCGGATCACCGCGCCGACGCTGATCCTGCACGGCGCCGACGACCGCATGACCCCCGCCGGCAACGTGCCCCTGCTCGCCTCCCGCATCCCGGACGCGCGCACCCACGTCTTCCCGGGCGCCCGGCACGCCTACTTCGAGGAGTGCCGTCCGCAGGCGAGCGCCCTGGTGGCCGCCTTCCTGGCGGGCGAGTGACGGCTGTCCCGCTCACGGCTGTACCGCTCACGGCTGCCCCCGCCGCGGCGCCCCCGACCGGCACCCGTGGGCGTCAGGCCGACTGCTCGGCGCGCCGCTTCGTGTGCGTCGCCTCCAGCTCGACGTAGCGCCGCGTCTGGCGCCCCGTCAGGAGGCCGACGAGGGGCGCCGCGAGCCCGGTCTGGTCGATGCCGAGCGTGAGGGTGCTGCCGCCGTCGCGGGGCGCGATCACGTGCGTGGCGGTCGTCGTCACACCGCCGGAGGTCGTCTGCCAGGTGAACGACCGGCCGGGCGTCCATTCGGTGATCCGCCACGTCAGCACCGGCATCCGCGGCTGTCTGACGCGGAACAGCGAACCCGGCCCCGACTCCTCGCCGCCGAGGCGCTCGACGCGGCGCACGGTGGGAAGGAAGTCGGGCCAGCGTTCCACGTCCGAGACGACCTGCCACACGTTCTCCGGCGGAGCCTCGATCTCGACCTGGGTCGTCCACTGCATCTCGGAGAGATCCCCTCTGTGCGCGATCTGTTGACAGGCGTCCGGTACTTCCTATCATCAGACTCCGTCCGTGAATACGACCAATGTTCGAAATGACGGACAGAATGGCTCGATGCTTGTCATGCGCATGACCGTCGACCGTAAGGAGTCCCATGTCCCTGACACCGACCCGCTTGACCCGGGTCAGGCCCCTCGCGCTGCTCGCCCTCGTCCTCGCCATGGCCACGGCCCTGCTGGGCGGCCGCGCCTCCGCCGGGAGCAGCGCCGCGGCCGCCGGCTCCCTGCCCTGTGACCTGTACGCCGCCGGCGGCACCCCCTGCGTCGCCGCGCACAGCACGACCCGCGCCCTGTACTCCGCCTACAGCGGCCGCCTCTACCAGGTCAGGCGCGCCTCGGACGGTGCCACGCGGGACATCGGCGTCCTCGGCGCGGGCGGCTACGCCGACGCCGCCGCACAGGACTCCTTCTGTGCGGGCACGAGCTGTCTGATCACCGTCCTCTACGACCAGTCGGGCCGCGGCAACCACCTCACCCAGGCGCCGCCCGGCGGCTTCCAGGGCCCGGCCGCGGGCGGGTACGACAACCTCGCCGAGGCGTCCGCAGCCCCCGTCACCGTGGGCGGCCACAAGGCGTACGGCGTCTTCGTCGCGCCCGGCACCGGCTACCGCGACAACAGCACGAACGGCATCGCCACCGGGGACCAGCCGGAGGGCATGTACGCCCTGTTCGACGGCACCCACTACAACGGCGGCTGCTGCTTCGACTACGGCAACGCCGAGACCAACAGCCGGGACAACGGCAACGGCACCATGGAGGCCATCTACTTCGGCAACATCAAGGTGTGGGGCTACGGCACCGGCAACGGCCCCTGGGTCATGGCCGACCTGGAGAACGGCCTGTTCTCCGGCGTCAACCCGGGCTACAACGCGGGCAACCCCAGCGTCAGCCACCGGTTCCTCACCGCCCTCGTCAAGGGCGGCCCGAACCACTGGGCGATCCGGGCCGGCAACGGCCAGTCGGGCGGCCTGTCCACCTACTACGACGGAGCGCGCCCCAACGCGTCGGGCTACAACCCGATGAAGAAGGAAGGGGCCATCATCCTCGGCATCGGCGGCGACAACAGCAACGGCTCCGCCGGCACGTTCTACGAGGGCGTGATGACCTCCGGCTTCCCGTCGGACGCCACCGAGAACGCCGTACAGGCGAACATCACCTCGGTCGGCTATGCGGCCCCTGCCCTCGCGGGCGCGTCCACCGTCGGGTCCCGGGTCTCGCTGCGGGCCACCACCTCCTGCTGCACCACCTCCTACCTCCGGCACAACACCGCCGACACCAACGCCGCGATCGGCACCGTCTCCTCCTCCAGCTCCTCCGCCGACAAGGCCGCCGCCACCTGGATCGTGCGCCGCGGCCTGGGCGACGCCTCGTGCGTCTCCTTCGAGTCGGCCGACAAGCCCGGGCAGTACCTGCGCCACTACGACTTCCGGCTGCGCGTCGACGCCATCGACAGCAGCGCGCTGGCGAGGCTGGACGCCACGTTCTGCCCGCAGGCGAGCCACAACGGGCAGGGCGTCTCGTTCCGCTCGGCCAACTACCCGAGCGATTTCGTACGCCACTACAACTACGGCGTCTACGCGGCGAGCCACGGCGGCTCCCACGACTGGGACAGCGCCACCGCCTGGGCCGACGACACGAGCTGGGTCGTGACCTCGCCCTGGGCCTGACCTCCGCCCGGCGCCACCCACGCGCCGTCCGCTCCGAGGCCGTGCCGCCCGATCCGGCGGCACGGCCTCATGCGTCGTCCAGTGCGGGGGCGGGCGTCAGCGCAGGACGCGCCACCGGTTGTCGGGACTGCCGTCGTCCGGGGCCTGCATCACGAAGGCGCCCATCGCGGTGGAGCCGTTCTCGATGCCGAGCAGCTTCCCGCTGTTCACGTTGCGGATCTTGAAGGTGCCGTCGCCCTGGTCGAGGAGGACCCAGCGGTGGTCGGCGGTGCCGTTGTCCGACCACTGCAGGACGGTCGCGCCGTCGGCCGTCGACATGTCCCGCACGCCGAGCACCTTGCCGCTGTGGACGTTGCGCAGGCGTACGGCGTCGCCGTCGGGGATCATCTCCCAGTCGTGGTCGGCGGTGCCCGAGTCGCTCCACTGCAGGGCGCGGCCGCCGTCGGCGGTGGACATGTCCTGGATGCCGAGGACGAGCCCGCTGGCGGCGTTGGCGAGGCGGACGGAGGAGACGGAACCGGTGTTCCAGTAGACCGTGTAGTTGTGGCCGTGGGCGTCGTGGAAGGGGCCCAGGGCGACGGTCGAGCCGTTCGCCGTTGCCGTGAAGGACAGCGCGGTGGAACTGGTCCGCCGGATCGACGACGTGTCCAGCGCGGGCAGCGAACCGAGCGCGGTGTCACCGTAGTTGCCGGACAGGACGACGGGGCCGTGGGTGATCGCGGCGACGTTCGGGTTGTCGTTGGCCGGGCGCAGGACGGTCCGCATGGGCAGGCGGACGGTGACCGTGTCGCCGGAGGTCCAGGCCCGGGTCAGCGTGGCGTAACTGCCGGGCGTGGTGGCGATGTTCTGCACGACGCCGTTGACGCTGACGGTGGCGCCGCTGGTCCAGGCGGGGATGCGGACGCGCATCGCCCAGGTGCCGCCGACGGAGCCGGTGACGCGCAGGGTCGTGGTGTCGCTCGCCGGGTACGACGTGGTCTGGGTGACGGTGATGTCGCGCTGGGTCCAGGTGAGGACCGAGGGCACGAACAGGTTCACCGTCAGGGTGGTGCCGGCCTGGAAGTAGACGGAGTCCATCAGTCGGGTGTGCATCTCCAGGCCCGTGCCCTGGCAGCACCAGAAGGTGGTGTAGTCGGTGCTCCAGGTGCCGCCGCCCCAGGCCGGGCCGACGCCCCGCCGGCCGCCGGGGTTGAGCGGGGTGAAGTAGGTGACGTGGCCGTGGGGGTCGGCCGGGTTCTGCTGGCCGATCATCTGGTTCAGCCAGGCCTGCTCGTAGTAGTCGAACAGGGCCGCCCGGTCCGGGGTGAGGGTGAACAACTCCCGGGTGAGCGTGAGCATGTTGACGGTGTTGCAGCTCTCGCAGGTGTCCTGCCGGAGGTAGCCGGCGATGGCGTTCGGGGCGCGGAAGTGCTCGGCCTGGCTGTTGCCGCCGATGGCGTAGGTGTGCGCGCCGACGCAGATGTTCCAGGCGTTGGTGGCGATGTCCCGGTAGCGGGTGCTGCCCGTCGCCTTGTACGCGCGGGCGGCCCCGATCCATTTCGGTACCTGGGTGTTGGCGTGCAGCCCGGCCAGCCTGTCCTGGCCCGCCGCCAGCGGGTCGAACACGGCGGCGTGGTCGAAGCGCTGGGCGGCGCTGAGCCAGCGGGTGTCGCCGGTCTGCCGGTAGAGGTCGGTCAGAACGGCGTTCATGCCCCCGAACTCGGTGCTTAGCACGGCCTGCATCTGGGCCGTGCTCAGCCGGGCGGTGCGCCGGTCGACCCAGCCCGCGAGGGCCAGCAGCACGTCCCGGGCCTGCGTGCTGCCGAGGTACCGCCACACGTCCAGCAGGCCGGTGAGGGTCTTGTGGATCGTGTAGTACGGCACGTTC
Organism: Streptomyces griseosporeus; assembly: GCF_014656055.1. GTDB lineage: Bacteria > Actinomycetota > Actinomycetes > Streptomycetales > Streptomycetaceae > Streptomyces > Streptomyces griseosporeus. The sequence goes on along the minus strand of NZ_BNBR01000002.1, from coordinate 355,117 downwards.
CCGTTGGACAGCGTGCCCGCCTCCAGCGCGGCGAAGTCGGACTCCGGGTAGCCCGACAGGTATCCCGCGCCGAAGCCGGCGGCACTGTCGTTGCCCTGGCACTTGGCCAGCTCCGCCACCATGTAGAGGGCCTTGTCCCGACAGACGGTGTCCCCGGTGACGGCGTAGGCCTGAGCCCAGGCGGTGAGGAAGTGCCCCTGCACATGGCTGCGGAAGGGGAAGTCGGGTGCCTCCCAGCCGCCCACCGGGGCCGCGCCGTTCGTCGGCAGGCGGTGGTTGACGCGGAAGGTGTACAGCAGCCGGTCGACGTCGACGAACCGCAGATAGCTCAGGGTGCGGTTCTGGTTGTCCAGCCACCGGCTCGCGGTCAGCCTGACCTGACCCAGCTCGAAGGGGGAGGCCAGCACTCCGGTGTCGGCACGGACCGCCGGTACGGCCGCCCGGGCGGCGGATCCGCCGAGAAGCGGCCCGACGGCACCCGCGGCGGCGCCGGCCCCGGCGATCTGGAGGAGGCGGCGTCTGCTGACGGAAGAGGACATGGGGATCCTTTCGGCTCAGGCTCGCACCCCGGAAGGGGGCAAGCTGTGTTCCGTATTTCGAACGCCGTTCGGAGAATCGACGAGACGATAGGGGTGCGGCCATGTACCCGTCAATGCCGCGGACGGTCCCGCCCGCACCGCCTAGGCGGGCACCTCGACGACGAAGAACAGAAAGCAGGGCCGGGTCGACAACTCGCGGAAGCCGTCCGGAAACAGCTCTCGGGCGGCCGGATCGGGCTGCGGCTCGCTGATGACGGAAAGGCGGAATCCGGCCGCGGCGAAGGCATCAATCATCGCCTGCAACGACTTCCGCCAGAACCGCATCGGCACGGACCGTCCGCCGAAGGCCCAGTGGAAGGTGTAACCGGTGGTCGCGAAGTAGTCGGGCCGGGGCTCCTCAATGGTGTAGGCCACGAACGGATGGTCCACCGAGGCGATCAACCGCCCGCCGGGCCGCAGCACCCGCCGCATCTCGGCCAGCGTCGGCCCCCAGTCCTCCAGATAGTGCAGCACCAGCGACGCGACCACGTCGTCGAAGACACCGTCCCCGAACGGCAGCGCATCGCGCAGGTCCGCCCGGCGCAGGTCCGCGTCCTCACCGAGCCGCCGCCTGGCCAGCGCCAGCATCCCCGCACTGGCGTCGACCCCGGTGACGACGGCACCCCGCTCCCGCAGCGCGGCCGACAGCGGCCCCGACCCGCACCCGGCGTCCAGAACCCGCCGCCCGGCGACATCACCGGCGAGGTCCAGCATGGCGGGCCGCGCGTAGTAGGCGTTCACCAGACTGTTCTCGGTCTCGGCGGCGTAGGCCTCGGCGAAACCGTCGTAGTCGTTGATCTCCATCGCGGCAGCCTAGGTGTCACATGATCCGCTCGCTGCCCCGGAATGGTGAACGACGGCGTGTTCAGGCCAGGTCGGCGTGGACCAGGTCGTGGTCCGAGTACGACGTGCGGTGGACCCGGTGTGCGAGCGGGGTCAGGCCCCGCAGGAACACGTAGTCGAACTTGCTCAGCCAGTCGGTCGTCGGCCGGCACGCGCCGGTGGATACGGGACGGCACTCGGGGTCCGTGTCCGAGGCCAGGGCCCACATGGGGGCGAGTTCGGGGGCGTCGGGTACGGCGTTGAAGTCGCCGAGGACGATCGCGCGGTCGTACCGGGCGACCACCGCCGCGAGCACCTTGATCTGGGCCGCCCGGACCGTCTCCTGGCGCCGCTGGGCGAGGTGCGTGTTGAAGACCCGCACGGACCGGCCGGCCACCGTGGTGGTGACGGCCATGTACCCGCGGTCCTCCGACCCGCCGTCGGGGTACTCGGCCCGGACGACGTCCGTCATCGGCGCCGCCGACAGCAGCGCCTGGCCGTAGCCGCCCGGGTGCCACGGCAGTCCGCCGCAGCGGCCCCAGTCCCGCAGGACCGTGCCGTAGGCGACGTGGTAGACCAGCCCGTACCGGAACTCGAGATAGTCCCGGATGCGCTCGACGTCCCGCTCGCACGATTCCTGAACGGCGATGACCTGCGGCGCGTACGCGGCCAGCTCCGCCGCCTGGTCGGCGTTGCTCGTCTCGCACGGGTTGCAGAGGTTCCAGGTCGCCACCCGGTTCGGCACGACGTGCCTGACGGCGTCGGCGGGCAGCGCCCTGGCGATGAGGCCGCCGCCGGGTGTACTCGCGCCGACGAGCGCCAGGCAGGCCACGATCAGGGCACCCGCGAGCAACCGCGCGTCCCGTCCGAGCACCGACGGCCTCCTCGGCATGGACTCCCCTGACACCTGACACCTGACATCCGACGTCCCGTGTACGAGGTTATGGCACGCGGTTGCCGGCACTCATGTGGTCAGGCGTCGAAGTCGGTGCCGCGGCTGACCTTCTCCCAGGCCAGCGCCTCCGCCCGGGCCGCCTCCGCGTGGGCCGTGATCGCGTCGACCGCGTCGTTGCCCAGGGCCAGACGCAGCGGCGTGGTGTCGCTGTCCAGCGCCTTCAGAATGGCGGCGGCCGCCTTCGCCGGATCCCCGGCCTGCTTGCCGTCGCTCTCCGGCAGCCCCGTGCGGACGGCGCCGACCGTCTCGGCGTACTCCGGCATCTCGGCGGTCTGCTGCAGCGCCCCGCCGCCCGCGAACGAGGTGCGGAACGAACCGGGCTCGACGATCAGCGCCTTGATCCCGAACGGGGCGACCTCCGCGGCGAGCGCCTCCGTCAGACCTTCGAGGGCGAACTTCGTCGCCGAGTAGGCGCCGACCCCCGGGAAGGACAGCCGGCCGCCCATGCTGCTCATCTGCACGATCGCGCCGGACTTCCGGGCGCGCATGTGCGGCAGGACGGCGCGGGTGAGGCGCGCGGGCCCGAAGAAGTGCAGCTCCATCAGGTCCCGGAGCTCCTGGTCCCCGGTCTCCTCGACGGCGCCGACGAGGCCCCGCCCCGCGTTGTTCACCAGGACGTCGATACGGCCGTACCGCGCGACGACGTCGGCGACCGTCGCGTCGATGCCGGCAGCGTCCGTGACGTCCAGGGCGACCGGGAGCAGCCGCTCGGGATGCGTCGCGGCCAGGTCGTCCAGTGCGGCCGGGCGGCGGGCCGCCGCGGCGACCGTGTCACCGGCCGCGAGCGCGGCCTCGGCGATGCTCCGGCCGAAGCCGGACGTGGCGCCCGTGATGAGCCACACCCTCCCGGACGCCGACGCGGACACGGACGAGCTGGGCTTCGGCTCTTGCGTGGACAAACATCCTCCTCGGATGGCATGTGCGGCACCTGAATCGGCGCACGGCGAGAATGCCCGATCCGCGTCCGGCGGTGTTGTCACCGCGTATCCGTCGCCTTGTCGATCCGTCTCGTGTCGCCGGCCGGGGTCAGGAGTCCCCGGCGTGCTCGCCCAGGGCCTGCCGGCGGTACTCGCTGGGGGCGAGCCCGTAGGCGGTCCGGAAGGCGCGGGTGAAGTCGGAGGGGCGGGGCAGTCCCCAGCGGGCCCCGACCGCGTGGACGGGCAGCGCGCGCAGCGACGGGTTCGCCAGATCGTCCCGGGCCTTCTCCAGCCGCTGGGAACGGATCCACGCGGCGACCGTCTCGCCCCGGGAGCGCCGGGTGAAGACGCGGTGCAGGTGGCTGACCGAGATGTGGTGGGCGGCGGCGACCACGCCCGGAGTCAGTTCCGGATCGGGCAGGTTCTGCCGGATGAACGTGCGGATCCGTCTGACCAGCACCTCGTGGCGGGACTCCGGCGGCAGGGCGCCCTCGGCCTCCAGAGCGTGGGCGAAGAAGGCGGACACCAGGTCGGCCGTCACCGTGCCGAGGCGCGGCGCGTCGGCCGGCCGGAGGGTGCCGGCATGCCGGTGCAGCCCGCACAGGAAGTCGGCCAGCAGGGCACCCGTACCGTCGCGCACCGACAACTCGCGTCCCAGCAGCCGGTCGACCTGCCCCTGGGGCAGGGGCAGCAGCGACTTGGGCAGGTCGACCCCCACGCCGGCCACGACACCCGGCTCCCCGTCCGCCGCCGGCCCGGACGGGGACGCGGACGCCAGGGCCTCGCAGGCCTGCCAACTGGCGTCCACGAGAAGCCCGCCCGCCCCTATGGCGGCCGACCCGCCGCGTTCGTGACTCTGCGTCAGCTCGCCCTCCGTCAACAGCGACAGGTGGTACACCTCGGTGTCCGACTGCCGCACCCTGCGCGCGCTGCGCCGGAAGTGCGCAGGGGAGAAGGAGCTGCGCCACACCGTCACCGGCCCCAGCTCCAGCACCCGCAACTCCGCGCGGAAGTCGTCGACATGGACGCTGGTCGCCTCGTTGGCCCGGCTCCGGTCGATCAACTCCCGCCAGCGTTCGAACCGCTCGCTCGCGGGGGCGTCCTCGCTGCGGAACACGGTGTCGATCACTCCTGCACTCCCTCTGTCCTCGGGGCGAGGGGCGGTCGAGAACATCCCCTCACCTCGTTGACGTGTGAGGAGCAGTGGATGTTGCACGCGGTCCTCATGTGGCCGAAGGGGTGCGGGATCCAGTGGGGGGCCATGTCCCACACCGTCCGCCGTCTCCCGGTTCCCCGCGTTCGGTGATCGAACACGCTCGCCCGGATATCGCTCTTGACGACAAGTCAGACTCTCCCCGACCATTCAGCTCGCACCACCGCACCAGGCACAGCACATCCCCGCACATGAACCGCACAGCTCCAGCACGCCCCGCCCCACCGTCACCGCGGGGCGTGTCGCACGTTCCGGACCCCATCCCCGTACGGAATCACGGAGCCCCACATGAATCTCCCCACTCGTCACCGTGCCCTCGCGGTCGCCGGCCTCGCCCTCGCCGGGCTGCTCGCCGGTGCCGTCCCCGCAGCCACCGCCGCCGAGCCGGCAGCCGTCGCGGCGCCCGACATCCCGGTGGCCAACGTCAAGCAGCACCTCGCCGACCTCCAGTCGATCGCCAACGCCAACGGCGGCAACCGCGCCCACGGCCGCAGCGGCTACCGGGCGAGCATCGACTTCGTGAAGGCCAAGCTCGACGCGGCCGGCTACACCACGACCCTGCAGCAGTTCACGTACAACGGCAGCACCGGCTACAACCTCATCGCCGACCGGCCCGGCGGCGACCCCGACCAGGTGATCATGGCGGGTTCGCACCTCGACTCGGTGACCGCCGGGCCCGGCATCAACGACAACGGCTCGGGCTCGGCCGCGATCCTGGAGACCGCGCTCGCCGTCGCCCGCACCGGCTACCAGCCCGCCAAGCACCTCCGCTTCGGCTGGTGGGGTGCCGAGGAACTCGGCCTCGTCGGCTCCAAGTACTACGTGAACAACCTGTCGTCCACCGAGCGCGCGAAGATCAAGGGCTACCTGAACTTCGACATGATCGCCTCGCCCAACCCGGGCTACTTCGTCTACGACGACGACCCCACGATCGAGAAGACCTTCAAGGACTACTTCGCCGGTCTCGGCATCCCCACCGAGATCGAGACCGAGGGCGACGGGCGCTCCGACCACGCGCCTTTCAAGAACGCGGGCATACCCGTCGGCGGCCTGTTCACCGGCGCCGACTACACCAAGACCTCCGCGCAGGCACAGAAGTGGGGCGGCACGGCCGGCCAGGCCTTCGACCGCTGCTACCACTCCTCCTGCGACACCACCGCCAACATCAACGACACCGCGCTTGACCGCAACAGCGACGCCATCGCCCACGCGATCTGGACCCTCACCTCCGGCACCACGACCCCGCCGGCGGGCAAGGTCTTCGAGAACACCACCGACGTGGCCATCCCGGACAACGGCGCCGCGGTGACCACCTCCGTGAACGTCACCGGCATCACCGGAAATGCCCCGAACAACCTCGCCGTCGGCGTCGACATCGTGCACACCTGGCGCGGTGACCTCGTCGTCGACCTCGTCGCACCCGACGGCACGGTCTACAACCTGAAGCCGTTCTCGTCCTCCGACTCCGCCGACAACGTCCAGACCACCTACACCGTCGACGCCTCGTCCGAGACCGCCAACGGCACGTGGAAACTGCGGGTCCAGGACCGGGCCACGTACGACACCGGCTACATCAACGGCTTCAAGCTGACCTTCCCGTAAGGGATCCCGGGCGGGTCGGCCATAGAGGCCGGCCCGCCCGCTTGGACGCGGCCGGCCGCCTCGTCCGCACACCCGTAATCGTTTGCCGCGAGCCGAGCCGGTCCGATAGGAATCTCGCATGCTCAAAGGCGGCAAGGTCGGGCTCAGGGCCCGGCACGAGGACGACATCCCGGTCCTGCGGGCCGAGCTCTACGACGACCCGGTCAACGGATCGCGGGCCGAGGCCCGGCCCTGGCGGCCGATCACGCCCGGCACGAAGGACCCGCGGCTGGTCGTGGACGACACGGTGGACAGCGTCGTCCCCTTCTCCGTGGTGGACCTCGACAGCGGCGAACTGGTCGGCACCGCCACCCTGTGGGGCATCGACTCCCACCACCGGTCCGCGCACATCGGGCTGGGCCTGCTCCCGTCCTCCCGCGGCAAGGGCTACGGCACCGACGTGGTCGCCGTGCTCTGCCACTACGGCTTCGTCGTCCGCGGCCTGCAGCGGCTGCAGATCGAGACCCTGGCCGACAACCACGCCATGCTGCGCGCCGCCGAGAACAACGGCTTCGTCCGCGAAGGCGTCCTGCGCTCCTCGGCGTGGGTGCTGGGCGAGTTCCTCGACGAGGTGATCCTCGGTCTCCTCGTCCAGGAGTGGAAGGACCGCGCCTGATGGCCGATCGGGGCCGTCACCTGCCCCCGCCGCCCGACCACACCTGGGTGGTGGGGAGCCTCGCGGTGGCCCTGGAGGAGGGCGGGGGCCCCGGCCTCGGCTACCGGCGGGCGGGCGCCTGCCTGGAGTACGACGACGGAAGCGGCACCCACTGGCAGCTGGTCCGGCTCGCGGGCGGCCGCGCGGTCGTCACGGGGTTCGACGTCGACTACAGCGAGGAACGCGACCCGGCGGAGCTGCTGGCGGGCGCGCCCGGCTGGCTGCCCCGCGACTGGTCCGGCCTCACCGAGCGGATCGCGTTCTGCTACTGGTGGGAGCACGGCGCCGACGAGTGGTCGTACGCCTCCTGCCCGCCGGACCGCGGCGCCAAGGTCACCGGTTCGCCCTACGACGTGGAGGAGCGGCTCTTCGAGCGCGTCTGGGAGCGGGTCGGCGACGACGGCGAGGTGGCGCGGGAGTTCACGCCGCAGCTGGACGCCCTGCTCGACGCCGCCTTCGAAGGGCGCGTCGGCGAGGACGGGCTCGGCGCCGTCCTGCAGTGGCTGGAGGACGCCCGGTACGTCAGGCCCGCCGCGGCCCTCGCCGCCGCTGAAGGCGCCGGGCTCACCCCGGGCAGCCGGCGGCCCGAGCTGCCGGTCACTGCCTGAACGGCCCCCGGCGGGGGAGGCGGCGGCCGCCCGTCGGTCAGTAGTTGCGCCACTCGTCCAGGACGTAGTCCAGCACGGCCGGGTCCATCAGCGTGCTGGGGCGTACCCGCACGCGGCGGCGGTCGACGGGGAAGACGGTGGCCGCCCGGAGCACCGCGTCGTCCAGATAGCGCAGGTGCGGGGCGTCTGCTGCCAGCCGCAGGGGCGGGGGAGCGGTGCCGCCCGGGGCGGCCAGCACATAGCCCCAGTTGCCGAAGCTCGGCACGTCGACCTGGAACTGGGTGGTCGCGTACCCGGCCGACTCGATCGTCGTCACGATCGACCAGTACGTCTTCGGCGCGAAGAACGGCGACCCGCTCTGCACCATCACCCGGCTGTCCGGCGTCAGCACCTGCCGCAGCAGGTGGTAGAACTCCACCGAGTACAGCTTCGCCAGCGCCGGCGTGTCCGGGTCCGGGAAGTCGATGATCACCGCGTCGTAGCGCTGCTGCCGGGCGCCGCGCAGCCAGGTGAACGCGTCCGCGTTGACCACCTGCACCCGCGGGTCGCTCAACGCCCCGTGGTTCAGCTTGCGCAGCGGTCCGAAGTCCCGCGCCAGCCGCGTCATCGCCGGGTCCAGTTCGACGAGCGTCGCGTGCCGCACGTCCGGGTAGCGCAGCACCTCGCGCAGCGCGAGCCCGTCGCCGCCGCCGAGGATCAGCACGTTGCCGCGCCGCCCCGACAGCGCGGGATGGACCAGCGACTCGTGGTAGCGGTACTCGTCGACGGAGCTGAACTGCAGGTCGCCGTTGAGGAAGAGCCGGATGTCGGGATCGCCGGTGAAGGCCGTGGACCGCGTGACGACGATCTCCTGGTACGCGGTCGTCTCGGCGTGCACGATCGGGTCCGCGTACATGTGCTGACGGGCGGTCACCTCGATGTCGTCGCTGAGGACATACGCCGTGCCCAGCACCGCCAGCACCCCCGCCACCCCCGCCAGCAGCCCGGCCCGCACCACCCGCCGGGTCTGCCGGCGGAAAATGAACACCACGACGACGACCCCGGCCACCGCGTTGACCGCGCCGACCACCAGCGCGCCCTTCAGCTGGCCGAAGGTCGGCAGCAGCACCAGGGGGAAGCACAGTCCGCCCACCAGCGCCCCGATGTAGTCGACCGCGAACACGTCGGCGACCGCGCTGCCCGCCTCCTGCCGCCGGATCCGCTGGAGCATCGTCATCAGCAGCGGTATCTCCGCGCCGATCAGCACCCCCACCACCAGCGCCACGAAGATCATCGCCGGCATGTACAGCTGGAGCCAGGCGAAGGCCAGGTACAGCGCCAGCACGGACAGCCCGCCGACCAGCGCCAGCACGCCCTCCAGCAGCGCGAACGCGCCCACCGCCCGGCGGCGCAGCGGTTTGGCGGCGAGGGAGCCGACGCCCATGGCGAAGACCATCACGGAGATGACCACGGACGTCTGCAGGACCGAGTTGCCGATGAGGTAGCTGCCCAGCGCGGTCAGCGCCAGCTCGTACACCAGGCCGCAGGCCGCGCACAGGAAGACGGCGAACAGCAGCAGGAACCGCGCCCCCCGGCCGTGGGCGGGGGCCGGGGCGCGCGAGGGGACGGCGCTGTCGCGCTCGTCCACGGAGGTGACGCTCATACCGCCCGGCCTAGGAGAGCGCGGCGCCGACCATGAAGGCCGTGCCGAGGTACATGCCGGCCTGGACCCAGGCGGCGGGGTGCGGCCGGTCGTCCCGGTCGTCGAGGCAGACAGCACCCATCTGACCCGGCGTCAGCAGACCGATGACGATGCCGACCACCGTCATCACCAGCACGCCGGCCAGCCCGTACAGCAGAGTGCTGAACAGGCCCTGCCAGAGACCCTCCTCGGACTCGCTGGCCTGGATGGCCTCCATGATGACCAGCCCCACGGCGAGGGACTGGCTGCCCAGCAGAACGGCCGCGCCGCGGTTGCGGTCCGTCCACACCACGTGGAAGAGCTTGCCGGGCGTGACGAGGTCCAGGGCGACGAAGCCGACGGCCATCACGGCGAGGCCCACCACTCCGTAGAGCAGGGCCTGGCCGGCCGACTGGAAGATCTCGGTCACTGGGTTGCCTTTCTCGGGTGCGTCATCGGGATCGGGTGCGTCATCGGGGTCGGGTGCAGGCGGGTGACGGCGTCATTTGCCTTCGCCGGGGCCGCCGCCGCGGAAGCTCTGGCTGTCCGGGCTGGGCCAGTTGATCAGGTGCTGGTGGTGCCGGTGGTAGCCGTTGCGGTAGTCCTCGATCGAGATCAGGCTGCCCTTGCCGTACGGCGAGACGGTCACCATGTCGTCGCCGTAGCGCAGGAACTCCGAGCGGTCGCCGGAGGCCCGGTCGAGCGCGGCGCGGTGCCGGTGTATCGCGTCGGCCACCTGCGGCGGCGTACTGTCCGGGTCGACCCAGCCGCCCCCGTTCGAGGTGTACTTGTCGCGGATCCAGCTGCGCGGGACGCCGTTCTCACCGTCGCTGGAGCAAGCGGTGAGCAACACCGCGGCCAGCACGGCGGCCACCGCTCCACGGACGAGTCGGGCGCTGTTCATCGGGCCTCCAGCCGCGTGTACGTCGATACGATCTGGCCGTGCTGCGGGTACGTGTGCCAGGTGCGCCAGGCCAGGCCCGCGGCGGACGCGTCGGCCACCGGCTCGACGAGCACCGCCGTCAGGGCCTGGGGCGAACCGGGGAACACCCCGCACAGTGCGTGCTCGCAGTCGGCCACCCGGCTGAGGATCCGCGCCACGCGATCGGCGAACGCCGCCGGGGCCAGGCATCGGGTACGGGCGCTGAAACGGTACTGCCAGCCCGGCAGTTCCCGGGTGTACGCCGGGGGCAGACCGGTGACGGCATTCTGCAGACACGCCACGGTCTCCCGCACGGGCCCGGCGAACACCTGGTGCGAGGCGCCGAGCAGCCTCAGCCGTACGTCCAGCCCGCCCACGGCCACCCGGCGCTCGGCCAGCGCCGGGCGCTCGGCGAGCTCAAGCGAGAAGCAGAGCTGGTCTGCGGCCGTGTCCAGATAGGGGGCCTGCAGGGAAACGGTCTCCACGCGGCCCCCCGGTCCGATTGTGCTACGAGCGGCGCCGAGTATGTCACAGGAGACCCAAGAGGTTTAAGCGGAGGTAAAGGACGGTGCCTGCGGCGATGCCGACGGGCCCTGCCGAGCGGGCGTACGATCGCCGCCCGGACCCTAGGCTGGGAACGTGACCGAGGACGATCTCGTCGGCCGGGGCCGTGAGCTGGCGGTGCTGGAGCGACGGCTGGACGACGCGCGGGACGGCCGGGGCGGGCTCGTCCTCGTCGAAGGGGAGGCGGGCGCCGGCAAGACGGCCCTCGCGCACGCGCTCGCCCGCCGGGCCCGCCGTCGCGGGGCGCGGGTGGCGTGGGGCGCCTGCCTGGAGGGGGAGGGTACGGCCCCGTACCGGCCGTGGGTGCAGATCCTCGCCGACCTGCGGCCCGGCCCGGCCACCGCGGACCTCACCGCGCCCGCCCCGGACGACCGCTCCCGGTACCAGGTCTTCGACGCCGTCACCCAGACCCTGCGCACCGCGGCAGGACCCGCCGCCCTCCTCGTCGTGCTCGACGACCTCCACTGGGCCGACGCGGCCTCACTGCGGCTGCTGCAGTGGACGGCGTCCGCGCTGGCCGACGACAAGGTGCTGCTCGTCGGGCTGTACCGGGGGAGGGAGCCGTTCTCCTACGCGGAGGCGGAGGCCGTGCTGCGCGCCGTGGGACGGGAACGCGCGGCGCGGACCCTGGCCCTGGGGGCGCTGGCGCCGGACGAGGTCGCCGTGCTGGCCGAGCGGGCCCTCGGCCGGACCCCGGAGGAGGACCTGCTGGACGTCGTACGCGAACGCTGCGAGGGCAACCCCCTGTTCGTGCTGGAGATGCTGCGGCTGGCACAGGACGCCCCCCGGATGCCGGGCCGTGCGGTGCTGCCGGGGCGGTTGCCCGCCACGGTCCGCGAGGCGGTCGGCCGCCGGCTCGGCCGGCTGGACCCCGACGTACGCCTGACTTTGCGTCAGGCCTCCGTGCTCGGGCGTGAGTTCACGCTGCCCCTGCTGGCCGCGCTGACGGCGGGCACCCCCGACGCCCTGCTCGACCACCTCGACGCGGCCGTCGCCGCCGAGCTGGTCACCGACCTGGACGGGCACACCTTCCGGTTCGCCCACGTCCTCACCCAGGAAGTCCTCGCCGCCGAACTCCCCTCCACCGCACGCCGCCGCCTGCACGCCCGGGCCGCCACCGCCCTCGCCGCGGCACCGGGCGGCTCCCCGGACGCCGTCGCCCACCACCTGCGCCAGGCCGCCCCCCTCACCGGCGGGGCCGACGCGCTCGCCGCGACCCGCGCCGCCGCGGACCGGGCCCGCGCCCAACTCGCCCACGAACACGCCGCGTTCCAGTACCGGCAGGCGCTCGGCCTGCTGCCCCTCGTCGACGGGGGCGAGGCGCAACGCCCGGACCTGCTGCTGGAACTGGCCCGGTGCGCATTCCGGTCCGGGGCCGTGGACGAGGCCTGGCGGGCCTGCAAAGAGGCCGCCGACCTGGGCCGGGCCGCCGGTGACGCGAGAGTCGTCGCCGACGCGGCCACCGTCGTGCGCGGCATCACCAACTCCCCGCTCACCGCCGAGCTGCACGCCCTGAGCGAGGACGCGCTCACCCTCCTCGGCGACGACGACCCCGTACGGCGGGCCCGCCTCCTCGCCCAGTCCGCCGCCACCCTCGACCCCTTCGCCGGTGCCCGCGCCCCCGAGACCAGCCACCGCGCCCTGCTCGCCGCCGAGGCCTGCGGCGACCCGGACGCGCTGTTCCTCGCGCTGCAGGCCCGGCACACGGCCCTGGTCGACGGCCGGCACGTGCTGGAACGCCTGGCGATCGGGGAACGCGCCCTGCGCCTGGGCCGCGACACCGGCCGCGCCGAACCCACCGCCTGGGGGCACGCCTGGCGCATGGACGCGTTCTGGGAACTGGGCCGCCGGGTCCAGCTCGACGCCGAACTCGCCGCGTTCAGCGACCTGGTCGCCCGGATGAAAGAGCCTCTGTGGCAGTGGCGGCTGCTGCGCGTCCGCGCCTGCCTCGCCCTGTACGAGGGCCGGTTCGACGACGCCCGCGACCTCGCCGAGCGGGCCCTGGCGATCGGCCGGCGCGGCGGGCACGAGGGCGCCGCCTTCCTCGACCTGGTCTTCCGCTCCCACCTGGCGGTGCTCAGCGGCCGCGGATTCCCCGAGGTGGAGGCCGGGGTGCGCGCCTTCGTCGCGGAGGGCCCGTTCCTCGCCGCGGGCTGGCTCGCCGACGTCCTCGTCGCCCAGGGCAGGACGGCGGAGGCGGCCGGCCTGTGGCGGACGATCGCCCCGGCCGTACGGGACTTCCCGCGGCACGCCCCCGAGTGGATCGTCGCCCAGACCACCAGCGCCCACCTCGCCGTCCGTTTCGACGACCGCGCCACGGCCGCGCTGCTCCACAACGAGCTGCTGCCCTATGCCGACCGGCACGTCACCGCCGCCGCCCACAACCCGTCGGGCGGCCCCGTCACGCTCTGCCTCGGCGCGCTCGCCGGCTACCTGGGGGACCGGCCGGCCGCCGAACGGCACCTGCACGCGGCCCTCGCCTCCTGCCGGGCGACCGGATCACCGCCGTACGAGGCCTGGACGCATCTGGAGACCGCGCTGGTGCTGTCCCGGCGCCGGCCCCCGGACCCGCGCGGCGCCGCCGAGCACCTCGCCGCCGCGCGCGCCCTCGCCGAGCGGCTCGGCATGCGGCCGCTGCTCGACCGTATCGCCGCGGCGGAACCGGCCGGCCGCACGAGCGTGCTCACCCCGCGCGAGGAGGAGGTCGCCGCGCTGGTCAAGGACGGCCTCAGCAACCGGCAGATCGCCAGACGGCTGCACATGGCCGAGCGCACCGCGGAGAACCACGTCACCCACATCCTCACCAAACTCGGCTTCGACTCGCGGGCCCGGATCGCCGCCTGGTACGCGAGCCGGGACCGGGACCGGGGCTGACCCACGGCCCCAAGGGGCCGGACCGAGTACCGCTGTGAGTGGTTCCCCGGATGGCCCGCGGGCCGCCGCCCCCTACCGTCGTGCACACCGGTCGGCAACGGCACGGCCCTGGGTCGGGAGGCGAGCGGCATGCACGCGGTCATAGGCGTCTGGAGCATGGACGAGAGCAGATGCGCACCCTGCACGGGCGGATCGTGCCGGAGGTGAGCGCCCTGCCGGGCCTCGCCGCCGCGTACTGGGCGCACGACCCCCAGACCGGTAAGTACCACACCACGGTCGTGTTCGCCGACGAGTCCTCGGCGGCCGGCTTCAAGCAGTACCTGGAGGGGCAGTCGCAGGCCGCCGCACAGGCGGGCGTCACGGCGGACACCCTCGCACTGGCAGAGGTCGTCGCGGCGACGGCCCCGGAAGGAGAACAGCAGTTATGAACGCCTCCAGCGCCCTTTCCGCACCGACCGCCCCCCGACGGCTCGGCGGCAGCGCCCAGGCCGTCACCGCGATCGGCGTCTGCGCCCTGCTCGGCCTGCTCGACGTGGCCGGCACGGCCGGGCTCTTCGCCGACGACGGCCCGCCCTGGTGGATCGTCGTGCCGGGCACCGTCCTCGGCCTGCTCACCCTCGCGGCCACCCTGCCCGCCCTGCGCGGCAGCCGCCCCGCCCTGCTGACGGTGGTCGGCACGCGGCTGGTTTCCGCCGTCATGGGCTTCATCGTGTTCTTCGACGAGAGCGCCCCGCACTGGGCCGAGGTGACGGTGGCCGTCTCGATCGCGGTGACGATGACGGCCTTCGCGCTGCTCGTCGCAGACGGCACCGGCACGCGCCGAGAGCGCGGGTGAGAGGGGGCCGGCCGCCTGACGGGGGGAGGCGGCCGGCCACCCGGTCGGGAAGGCGAGCGGAACCGTCACCGCCGTGAGCTTGTCGGGGTTGCGGACGGCGTAGACACCGGTGATCTTCCCCTCCGTGATCTCGACGAGGAACACCCCTTCCGTGCGGTCGCCGCCGTGGACCACGACGGCGGGTGCGCCGTTGCAGATGGCCACCTCGATCCGCGGGTCGGCCAGCTGCCCCAGCCGGAAGACCCTGATCAGCACGGCCGCCACCTTCTCCGCTCCCACCACCGGCCGGCGCGCGGCGGTCGTCCGGCCGCCGCTGTCGGCGGTCCAGGTGGCGTCCGGGGCGAGCAGCGCGAGCAGCCCGGCCAGGTCGCCGGTGGTGGCCGCGGTGAGGAACCGCTCGGTGATCCGGGCGGTCTGCGCCGCGTCGACGGGCTCGAAGCGCCGGCGGCGCGCCCGCACGTGCTCGCGGGCGCGGTGCGCGATCTGCCGTGCCGTCGCGACGGACCTGCCCACCGCCGCGGCGATGTCGTCGTAGCCGAAGCCGAACACCTCGCGCAGCACGAACACCGCGCGCTCGTCGGGGGTGAGGGTTTCGAGCAGGACGAGCATCGCCATCGACACCGACTCGGCGAGCACCAGGTCCGCCGAGGCGTCGCTCTCGTCGAGGAGCAGCGGTTCGGGCAGCCAGGGGCCGACGTAGTCCTCCCGGCGGCGGGCGCTCGTCCGCAGCGCGTTGAGCGCCTGCCGGGTCACCAGACGTGCGAGGTACGCCTTGCTGTCGCGGACCGTCGCGAGGTCGACGGCGGCCCAGCGCAGGTAGCTGTCCTGCAGCACGTCGTCGGACTCGGTCGCCGAGCCGAGGATCTCGTAGGCGATCGTGAACAGCAGGGGCCGCAGCAGGGTGAACCGCTCGGCGTGCTCCTCGGTGCTCACCGGGAGGTGACCTCCTGGGAGGCGGAGGCGGAGGCGGAGGCGGAGGTGGAGGCGGAGGCGGGGACGGGCAGGCGCGGACCGCCCCGGGGCCAGCTCATGGAACCCGGCTCGCGGGCCTCCCGGCGGATCCTCTTCTCCACGACGAACCTGCAGGTCACCTCCTTGATCAGGGCGCCCGCCCGACCGCCGACGAAGACGTCGACCGGGGTGTCGTCCTTGCGGGCGAGCTGGCGGATCCCGGCCCGCCGGCCGAGGCTGAGGCACGCCCCCGTGAACGCCAGGTCGATCACGGCCGGTTCCGTCCCGGCGAGTCGGCTCAGCACGGTGTCGGCGGCCCGCGCGCCGAGCGGCCCGGCGGCGTAGCCGCTCATCCGCAGCGGCCGGCCCGACGGTGCGGCGGCGTCACCGGCCGCGACGATACGGTCGTCGTCGACGCAGGTCAGCGTCTCGTCGGTGAGCAGCCGGCCGAGGGCGTCGGTACGCAGCCCGCTCTGCGCGGCCAGGGCCGGTACGCCGAACCCCGCCGCCCAGACGGTCAGCGCGCTCGCCCGCACGTCGCCGTCGGCCAGGACGACGGCGTCCGGCCGGACCTCGGTCACCGCGCGGTCCCGCACCACGGTGACACCGTGCCGGTCCAGCCACCTGGCGACGTAGCGCCGCCCCGGCGCGCTGAGCGAGGGAGCGAGCTCCCGGCCGCACACCAGGGTCACCGCCCGCCCCCGCTCGGCGAGTTCGGCGGCCGTCTCGATCCCGGTGAGGCCCCCGCCCACCACGGTGACCGGGGCGTCCACGGGCACCTCCGCCAACCGGTCACGCAGCAGCTCGGCGTCCTCGAACTCGGCGACGGGCCAGGCGAATTCGACGGCGCCCGGCACGGAGGCCGGGACCGCCGACGTGCTCCCGACCGCGTAGACGAGGTAGTCGTATGCCAGAGCACCGCCCGAGGCGAGCCGCACCGCGCGGGCGGCGGAGTCGATCCGCGTGGCACGGTCGACGACCAGCCGCACGCCCTCTCCGAGCAGTGTGCCGTAGTCGAGCGTGGCGTTGCCGGTGCGGGCCAGGTACTGGTGCAGCCGGATGCGCTCCACGAACCGCGGCCGGGGATTGACCAGAACGACGTCGGTGTCGCGCCGCCCGCGCAGGCGGTTGGCGGCCAGCGTCCCGGCGTAACCACCGCCGAGGACCACGACTTTGCTGGGGTTGCTGTGTGCACTCATGCCCTCAGGACACCGGGGAGGGGCGAGACGTGACATGGGGTCGAGTGACGCGGGTCACTCCGCGGAGGATCAGTCGCCGGCGCGCTCGTAGGTGAGGAACACCGCGCCGCTGCCGAGGGCCGTGTGGTCGGTGAGCGTCCACAGGCGCGGGTCGAAGGCGGCCCTGCGGGAGAACAGCGGGATGCCGTCGCCGATCGTCAACGGGGCGACCTTGAGGATCAGCGTGTCGATCTCGCCGTACAGCGAGCCCGCCAGCTCGGCGCCGCCGAGCAGCCAGATGTCCTTGCCGTCCTCCTCCTTGAGCTTGCGCACCGTCGCCACCGGATCGTCCGCGACCAGCTCGACGGCCGGGGCCGGCGACTCGGTCAGGGTCCGGGAGAACACCAGGTGACGCAGGTGGGGGTAGGCGTCGGGGACACCGGCGGCGAGACCGATCTCGTAGCTGCGCCGGCCCTCCAGCACCGTGTCGAAGCGGGTGCCCTCCGCGGTGACCGACAGCGCCTGCCGGGCCTGGACGGGCAGCGTCTCGGGGTACTCGGCCACGAGGTGGGCGATGTAGTCCTGTTGGATCGGCCAGAACCCGCCGGGACCGGTGGGGTCCGCCCCGTCCGGGCCCGCTATGAAACCGTCGAGGGTGGTGGCCAGGTAGTGAACGAGCTTGCGCATGCGGGTCCTTCCGTCGGTCGAGCGGCCACGGCGCGACCGCCGAGTGATCATCGCACCCGCCCGGCCACGGCGGGCGCCGAACGCGGGTTCCCACCCGGACACGCCTGGCGGGCCGTCCGCTACGCCTATGTCAGCGGTCCCGGCGCCGCAGCTCGTCCAGGGGCGTTCCCGCCGCCCAGCGCCGCAGCGTCCGGCCGTCGACGAGCTGGACGTCGCCCCGCCGGGAAGCCCGCAGCACCTCGGCCCGGCTGAAGTCACCGCGATGGACGACGACTTCGAGCGGCTGCTCGGCCGCGGACGGAACCGGCCGGCTGACCGTCTCCACCCTCGTCGCGGCCCAGCCGGCGTCCTCGTCGGCCGCCGCGGCGGACTGGAACGAGACATCGAGGGTACGGCCCCGCCGGTCCCGGGCGTACAGCCGCGTCCGCCCCCTGCGCAGGGTCAGATCGGCCACGCTCCAGCCGTCACGCTCCAGCATCCGTGCCGTCGCCTCCACCAGCCCGCGGTCGTCCAGCCGGGCCAACTCACGGGCCGTGTAACGGCCCTTGCGGCGCCGGGCCGCCCTACGGCCCAGACGCAGGCCCACCGTGGCGGCCACCGCCAGCAGCAGCAGGCCGAGGAGCAGGCCGGCCGTCCCGAACGACCGGTGCAGCCCGCCGAGCAGCAGCGCGAGGGCGACCAGAGCCAGGCCGAGCCCGACGAAGGAGGGCAGCACGTCGCGGAACTCGGGCCCGTACCGCCCCTGCGCCCGCAGTTCGGCCACCCGCTGCTCCCGCCGGGCCCTGCGCGACGCCGCAGCACCCGCCGAACCGGCCGCGTCGCCCGGACCCGGCGGAACACCGGCCCGGCCCCGCCTCACCGTCGAGGCCTCCGGCCTCCGCAGCTCCGTCATCCCCGACGCCCCCGTCCCCGTCCCCTCGGCGTTCCCGCTGCGCGAAGACCCCCTCCGCGCCGCCGACGCCCGTCGCCGGCTCCGCCGTTCCGACCGTATCCCGACGACCACCGCGCCCGGCCCCCGGGCCACCGTTCACCGCACGCGCCCGGATCGCCTCTCGGCCAGGCCGGCCGGTCGTCGCCGCACCGGGCTCGGCAATCCCCCGACGGAGTGACGACCCCCTGTGCGAGTGATCGAACACCGTGCTGTCGGCCCCCTCGCCCAGTCCCCCCAAGGGCCGCACCCGCGCCCTCGCACATCCGGTCGACAGTTCGCTCGCCGCCACCCGTAACGGCCCTCCCAGCAGGGGAGTTGATGAGTCGTCCAGTCGCCGCCGCTCTCGCAGGAGGCATCGTTGCATCCCGTCCCTGGCAACACTTCCGCCCCGCCGGCATTCGAACAGCACCCCCGCCGCACCCACGCCCCGCACGGTCCCCGGCCCCGCCCGGGGCGCCGGGTTGACGCCATCCGAGCCGTCCGCGGGGACGCCGTACGACCGGAAGCGGGGTGGCCGGCATGACCCGCCCGTCCGTGCCCCCGCAGTCGTCCCGGTCCGGCGCCGCACCCCGCGCTACCGCGCCGCCGCCCCCGCCCGCGCCCGCCGAGATCACGTACACCGGCCAGTACTCCGTGAACCCGATGGCCGAGGTGTCGTTCACCCGCCTCTGCGGCCGGATCCCGTCCGTGGTGGCCCGGATCGCCCGGATGTCCTGGGCGGTGGACCGGGCGGCCGTGGTCCTGCTGCTGGTCTGCCTGGTCACGACCGGCCTCGCGGCGGCCGGCCAACTGGCCGCCACCTCCCGCGCGATGGGCCCCCTGCTCGGCGGCGGGAGCGTGCAGGAGCGGCTGCACGCCGCGCTGCCCGCGCTCATCGTCGTGGCCGTCATGGCGGCCCTGGTCCGGACGACCGCCGCGCTGTCCGCGTACGGGGAGCGGCGCATCACACCGAAGCTGACCACGGAGGCGGACACGACGCTGGTCGCGTCCGTGTGCAAGGTGGAGGCGGCGACGTACCACGAGGACGGCTTCCACGACCGGCAGGAAGCGGCCGAGATGGGCGTGCTGCGCACCCATGTGATGGTGGGCGACGCCCAGCAGCTCGTGTCCTCGCTGATCAAACTGGTCACGGCGGGCGGCGTGCTGTCGCTGATCGACCCGCTGCTGCTGCCGTTCCTGCTGCTGGCCGTGCTCCCGGCCGGCGTCGGGGCCGTCCTCACCGCGCGTGTGGACTACGAGATCCACTTCGTGAACATCGCCGACCGCAACGTCCGCGGGATGATGCGCTGGTGGGCGACCAGCCCGAAGTTCGCCGACGAGGTCCGCGCCAATTCGATGACGGGCTACCTGCTGCACTGGTACCGGGCCCTGTCCCGGCGGGCCGACGCCCGCACCCTCGCCGCCGCCCCGCGCACCCTGCGGATCGCACTCACCTCGGCGGCGTGCGGAGGCGTCTTCCTCGTCGGCACCTGGGTGGCGCTGTACTGGCTGGCGGCCGCCGGGAGGATCCCCCTCGCGACCGCCGCCACCGCGGTCGTCGCCGTCCAGACCACCCTCGGCGCGCTCACCCAGGTCGTGCGCAGCGCCGGCTACGTCTTCCACACCAGCCTCTACCTCGGGGACATGGCCGACTTCTTCGACGAGGCCGCCCGGCGGGCCCCGCACCGCGGCGCGCAGCGCGCACGGACCCCCGTCGAGGAGGTCCGCCTGGAGGAGGCCGTCTACCGCTACCCGGGCAAGGAGCGGCCCGCGGTCGACGGGGTGTCGCTGACCCTGCGGCGCGGGCAGATCCTCGCCCTGGTCGGCACCAACGGCTCCGGCAAGACCACCCTGACCCGGCTGATCGCCGGCATCCTGCTCGCCGACAAGGGACGCGTGACCTGGAACGGCACCGACCTCGCGGAGACGGACGCCGAGTCCGTGTGGGAACGCACCGGCCTCGTGCCGCAGTACTTCGCCCAGTGGCCGCTGCGGCTGCGCGAGAACATCACCCTCGGCCAGCCCCGCACCCCCGACGACGGCCCCGTCTGGGACGCCGTCGACGCCGTCGGCCTGCGCGAGGCCGTCGAGGACCTGCCCGGCGGGCTCGACACCCTGCTGGCGCGGGAGATCTTCAGCGGTGTCGAGCTGTCCGGCGGGCAGTGGCAGCGCGTCGCCTGCGCCCGCGGCCTGTACCGGACGCCCGACCTGCTCATCATGGACGAGCCCACCTCGCAGGTGGACCCCCAGGGCGAGCACCGGATCTTCGAGACGCTGAAGGCGATCGCCGCGGACCGCATCACGATCGTCGTGACCCACCGCCTGGAGAACACCCGGATCGCCGACCACATCATCGTGATGGAGGAGGGCCGCATCACCGAGCAGGGCCGCTACGACGACCTCGCGCACGCCAACGGCACCTTCGAGCGCCTGCTCGCACTGTCCCAGGACCGATGACACCCGGGTGCCGCCCGCCCAGCCCGGGCGGCACCCACTAATGACGGGAGACGCGATGACGACAGCGCACACGGCACACCCACCGGCCGGGAACGCCGAACAGACCAACGCCCGCGCCTGGCACACCTACGGCGACCACCACCTCGGCCGGGACACCCCGCTCGCGGAGGTGGACCGGTTCTCCTGGGGCCCCGCGCCCACCGGGCCGGGGGAGGAGATCCTCGGCGACCTGAACGGACTGCGCGTGCTCGACCTCGGCTGCGGCCCGGCCCGGCCCGCCGCCCACCTCGCCCGCGCCCAACGGGCCACGGTCGACGCGGTCGACGCCTCACCCGGCCAGATCGCCCGCGCCCGGGCCCGCTACGCGGACCTGCCCGGCCTGCGCCTGCTGCACGCGGACGCCGTGGACCACCTGCGCGCCGCGACGCCGTACGACGTCATCTACTCCCTCAGCGCCGTCCACTTCCTCGATCCGCACCGCCTCCTGCCCGCCCTCGCCGCGGGCCTGAAACCCGGCGGCCGGCTGTGCTTCACGGTGCTGCACACCAACTCGGCGGGCGACGGCCCCGGCACGTCCGTGGCCCCCCGCCCGGAGATCCTGCGCCTGGCCGGGGGCGAGGAGCTGACGGTGTGGATGTGGGTGCTCACCCCCGAACTGTGGGAGGACCTGCTCGTGCGGTACGGACTGCGCGTCGAGCACGTCACCGCCCTCGACGCGCCGGAAGAGGACAACCGCGCCTCCTACCGGCTCTTCCAGGTCCGCCGCCCCGACCGCATCTCCTCGCGTCCCCGCACGGCCGAGCCCCCGGCCCCGCAGTCCGCGGTCGGTGTGGGCGCCGTGCTCGCCGGGCCGCGCGGCCTGCTGCTGGGCCGGCACCGGCGCGGTACGACCGAACTGCCCGGCGGCATGGTGGAGGCGGGGGAGTCCCTGCCCGAGGCCGTGGTCCGCGAACTCGCCGAGGAGACCGGCCTGGTGGCCGACCCGGCCGACGTCCGCCTCCTCGGCCTGCTGCTCGACCGCGTCGACGACGTCGTGCGCATCACCGTCGGCGCGGTCGTCACCCGCTGGCGCGGGGAACCGGCCGACCAGCCGGGCGAACGCGTCGGCGACTGGCGCTGGTGGCCGCTGGACGCCCTTCCGCCGGGCCTGTTCGAGTGCAGCGCCCAGATCCTCACCGCCTGGCGCCCCGACCTGCCCCTCGACCACCCGCCCGCCCACTTCACGCCCTTCGCGGACCAGGAACGAGGCCGGCCGAACCAGCCGGACCGACCGGACCAGCACGACTGAGAGCGGTTCGCCCGGACCGGCTCACCCGCTCGCGGTCAGCACCCGGTACGTCACATGCGTGACCGTGCTCGCCGCGCGCGCCCCGACCTGCGCGAGGTCCAGTGCCGGGACGCCGTCGAACAGGCGCGTCCCGGCGCCCAGCGTGAACGGCACGATGTGCAGCCGCAGTTCGTCGACCAGGCCCGCGGCGAGGTACTGGTTGACCGTGGTCGCGCCGCCGTGCACGGAGACGTCACCGTCCCCGGCCGCCGCGCGCGCCTGCGCCAGCGCGGACTCGATGCCGTCGGTGACGAAGTGGAACGTGGTGCCGCCGGCCATCGGCTGCGGATCGCGCGGATGGTGCGTGAGCACGAAGACCGGGGTGTGGAACGGCGGCTCGTCGCCCCACCAGCCGTTCCACTCCCGGTCCCACGCACCGCGGACCGGGCCGAACATGTTGCGGCCCATGACGAAGGCCTTGGCCGCCGCCATCCGCTCCAGCTCCACCCGGTTCTCCTCGGCCTGCCCGAACATCCAGCCGTGCAGTCTGCCGCCCCAGCCGTCGGCGCCGTCGTCACCGAACGGCCGCTGCTCGCTCTGGTGCGGTCCGGCCGAGTATCCGTCGACCGAGACCGACAGATCGCAGGTCACCCTGCCCACCGGTGCGGTCATCGCTCTGCCCTCCTCGCGGCGACCCGCCGCCCTCGCGGTGAGTCCCCTGGTGCCCGGGATGCGTCCGTCACCAGGTAGACCGCTCCGGGCCCGGGAACTCATCGCCGGCCGACCGGCGACCGGCGGACCGTCACCCGGCGGAGAGCTCGGAGCCGTACCGCATCCGGATCACCGCGTACGTCTCCCCGTCGCGCGGCGGCCGGGTCCAGGAACGGGTGGTGAACGTGGGCAGCCGCCCGCTGACCAGGGCGTGCCGCGGCAGCCGGACACCGAACTCCTCGCTGATCGCCTCCAGGAGCGACCGCTCGGCCCCGGCCGCGTCCTCCGGCCGGCCGAAGAACCGGTCCGGGTCCAGCGCCGGAGGTATCTCCCCGCTCCGCCGGACGTCACCGCCGACGTAGGTGAAGGCATACCGCTCCGCGCCGTCCTCGGCCACCGAGAGGTGGAAGAA
Organism: Streptomyces griseosporeus; assembly: GCF_014656055.1. Taxonomy (GTDB): domain Bacteria; phylum Actinomycetota; class Actinomycetes; order Streptomycetales; family Streptomycetaceae; genus Streptomyces; species Streptomyces griseosporeus. The sequence continues at coordinate 332,300 of NZ_BNBR01000002.1, read as the reverse complement.
CGGCTCCCCGACCCCGGTCCGCAGCCCGCTCCACACCACCACCGCGCGCGTGCCCGCGCCGGCGGCCGCGGCCGGGGAGACGAACCTCTCCGGGATGAACGGGGCGGGCTCGGCGTCGAAGGCGAAGCTCCAGCGGCCGCCGGCCCGGCCGACCGCCACGAGCGCCCGGTCGTCGTACGACGAGAACTCGCTCCGCCCTTCCAGCGCCCGGTGGCGGGCCTCCCAGAAGGTCATGGGCTCGCTCAGCACACTCCCGTCGCCGTGACCGTCGGCGCCGCCCCCGCTCTCGTCCGCGAGGCGCGCGGGCAGCTCGTCGGGCTCCACGTCCTCGACCAGGACGAACCGGTAGCACCGGCGGTGATTGCCAGGATCCGGTTCCGCGAGCCAGGCCAGGCCGTCCGGATCGAGTCCTTCCGTCGTCTCCGGCCGCTCACCCGTCTGCCCGCCCCGCGGCGTGGACAGCAGCTCACGGCCCCGCTCCGGGGTGAGCAGCGGCCCGAGCAGGGGGTCGGCCACCCATCCCAGCGGTGCCAGATGGTCGGGCCCCAGCGGCTCCCACAGCGGCAGCGCGTCCCGCAGCGTGCTCCACGCCGCGTCGGTGTCCCCCCACCGCGCCAGCTCCCGCGCCCGCCGCACCGCCTCCCCGAACGGCCCGCCCGGCGCGTACCGGTACGTGCCGGCCCGTACCCGGTCCAGCGTGGCGTACGCCAGCGACACGAGCTGCTCACTCGCGCCCCGCAGAGAGAACCGCAGCGTGGAGTCGTCCCGGTAGGAGTGCGCCGCCTGCTCGGCGACCAGCGGCGGCAGCAGCTCCGCCGCGTACCGCGGATCCGCCACCAGATCGTCGAAGGAGACCATGTAGGTCTGGCCCAGCAGACGGCGTATCTGGTCGCGCAGACCGGCCGCTCTCGGCCTGACGTACCCCGTGGCCTCCTCCAGCGCGGGGAGGGCCCGCTCCCAGTCGCCGCGCAGCGCCTCCAGGCGCGCCGCCTCCACCTGGGCGTCCAGCCGGCGCGTCGTGTCGTTGACGAGCGGGGGCTCCCCGTCCCGGGGCCGGGAGCGCAGCGCGTGGAACTCGCGGTGCATGTCCCGCATGAACGCGAGGAAACCGCCGTACCGCCGGGGCGGGGCGGCCCGCCAGCCCGCCCACGTGTACACGGCCCACTCACCGTCGTCGTCCACGTCCTCGGGATCCATCAGGACGTACAGGGCGTCGGACTCGACGTCGAGCTGGAGGCCCCGCCGCCACAGGCTCGCCTCGCGCCGCTCCTGGGGCCCGGCGTCCTCGTCCAGGCACTCCTCGAACGTGTCCGCCAGCCCCGACGCGTCGTCGTGCCAGCGTGCCCCCGCCGTGCCCGCCAGCAGCCACACGAACCCGCCCGCGTGCCGCCAGCCGTCACTGACCTTCAGGAACTCCCGGTACGACGGCGGCATCCGCCGGCCGAGACGCTCCTCCATGGCCGTGATCCGCGCCTCGGAGGCGGGCGGGAACCCGAGCCACCGCTCGCGGCGGGCCGTCTCGTCGTCCTCGCCGCGCGTCTCGTCGGCCGGCAGCGAGTCCGCCCACTCCGCGCTCCAGCCGAGCAGGAAGGACCGCCAGTCGAATGTCGTGGTGTCCGTCATACGCCCGATGCTGCCACCCGCCACTGACAACGCCCCCGCGCTCCTGCGTACAGCGGACAACGGACAGCGGATAGCTTGCGCCGTAGGCGAGTTGGTCCCACCGGGAAAGCGCAAAGGGTGGCCGACGGACAGGGGAACGAGGGAAGATGATCGCCATGACGGATGAGGGTTCCCGCATCGACTCGACCAAGCCCAGCATCGCCCGCGTGTACGACTATCTCCTGGGCGGCAAGGACAACTACGCCGTGGACCGGGAGATCGGGGACGTGTTCAAACGGGACCTGCCCGGCTCGGTCGCCATCGCCTACGCCAACCGCGCGGCCCTGACGCGCGCCATCGCGCAGATCGCCACCACCACCGAGGTGCGGCAGTTCATCGACCTGGGCAGCGGCCTTCCCACGGCGGACAACGTGCACCAGGTCGCCCAGCGGCACGACCCCGAGTCCCGGGTCGTGTACGTCGACACCGATCCGCAGGTGCTCGTGCACGGGCGCGCGCTGCTGGAGGAGAACGACCGCACCCGCTTCGTCATGGCGGACATCCGCGACGCGAAGGCGGTGCGTACCCACGTCGACACCGCGGCCCTCATCGACTTCGACAAGCCCGTCGCCGTCGTCTTCAGTGCGATCCTGCACCACGTGAACGACGACGAGGACCCGGCCGGCATCGTCCGCTACTGGCGTGAACAGGTGCCCTCCGGAAGCTACTTCTTCGTCAGCCACTTCCGCTCCGGCAACAACGCGGAGACCCAGGAGGCGGAGCGGGTGCTCCAGCAGACGTTCGGCCGCGGCCGCTGGCGCACCGACGACGAGATCGCCGCCCTCCTGGAGGGCCTCGACCTCCTCGACCCGGGCATCGTCCCCGCCCCCCTGTGGCGGCCCGACCGGGTCGACAGCCGCTGGGGCAGCAGCACGGAACGCGAACTCACCGTGTGGGAACACCTGATCGCCGCGGCCCTCGCCCGCAAGCCGTGACGCCGACCGGGCCGAGGGCCGCGGCGGATCAGGAACACCCCAGGAACAAGGGGGACTCAGGGACAGCCGGCCCCGCTCAGCCGTCGGACTCCGGCGAGGGCAGGTAGGCGCCGGGCACGTCCCCGGGAGCGAAGAGTCGATCCCGCCGACCGAACGTCCAGGCCGCGCAGCGCGGCCCAGCGAGGTGAGATTCTGCCGCGCCGTCAGCGCCGGGTACAGGCCCGGTCAGTCGACGAAGCCGGCGACCCCTTCGGGCGCCGCGAGGGAAGCCGGTGGCCCCCCGCCCACGCTCCCGGAAGTTGTCGCCGGCCCCAGGTGACCCCTCCCAGCGCGTGAGTGCCTGAGCCTGAGCAGCTGATGAGACTGCCGGGACATATGAGACGCATGGGGCTTGTGACACGACCCTGCCTGGGCCATGATCGGGCCTGCGCGCAGTCGCCCGCGGAGCGGCTGCCCGCCGGGGCCCCACCCCCGCGGCGCCGGTCCTCACACCGTCACGCCCGCCCCCATCACCCGGACGGCCCAGCCCCCGCCGCCGCCACCTCGCGTGGCGATCACGGCCGGGCTCCGCCAGAGTGGTGCACCGTCGCGGAGTGTTTCGCAACCCCAGGCCTGGAGGTACGCGGTATGACCCCCCTCGGTCGAGCCCGCCTGCCCGGCAGACCGGCGCTCGACCGCCTGCTGGGGAGCCGCGGCGTGCGCCGGGCCGTCGAGGCCGCCACGATGGTGGCGGACGCGCGCAGGCTGGCCTGGCTGAGCGGGGCGGACGGCCGGATCGGCACCACCCTCGACCTGGAGCGCACCGCCCAGGAACTGGCCGACTTCACCGTGCCGACGCTCGCCGACGGCGCGGCGGTGGACCTGCTGGAGTCGGTGCTGCACGGCGACGAGGGCGATCCGCCGGGCGGATCGCGCGTGCCGCTCACCCGGGCGATGGCCGTGACCGCGATCGACCAGTTGGGGCACCTGGAACCCGCCCCCGTGGGGGAACTGTCCACCCTGCACCCGGCGCCCAAACTGGCGTACGAATGCCTCACCTCGCGCCGGCCGGTGCTGGTCCGCCGGATCGCCCCCGACCAGTACGAACAGATCGCGCCGACCCCGCAGGCGGCCCGCCTGATGCGCGGCGCGGGCGTGCACAGCTACATGGTCGTGCCGCTGGTCTCCCGCGGTGTCCTCATCGGCATCGCGGACTTCATCCGCTGCGGCAAGAGGCCCCCGTTCGGCCCCCGCGACGTGGCCCTCGCGTGCGAGCTGGCGGCGAAGGCGGCGGTGTTCGTCGACAACGCCCGGCTGTACAGCCGGGAGCGCGACACCGTGCTCACCCTGCAGCGCGCCCTGCTGCCGCGCGCAGCCCCGCCCACCCCCGGCCTCCAGGTGGTCTCCAGCTACCGGCCCGCCGTCGACCCCAGCGGGGTGGGCGGCGACTGGTACGACATCGTGCCGCTGCCCGGCGGGCGCAGCGCGCTGGTCGTCGGGGACGTCATGGGGCACGGACTGGCCGCGGCCGCCACGATGGGGCGCCTGCGGTCGGTGGCGCGGACCCTGCTCAACCTCGACATCGCCCCGGAGCGGGTGCTCGCGCGCCTCGACCTCGCCGCCCGCGACCTGGAGGAGGACCAGGTCGCGACCTGCCTGTGCGCCCTCTACGACCCGGCGGAGGGCACCTACCGGCTGGCCAGCGCCGGCCATCTGCCCCCGCTGCTGGTCGACACGGCGGGCTCGGCCGACTTCGTGGACGTGCCGCCGGGCGCTCCGCTCGGCGCGGGCGTCATCCCGTACGACCCCGTGGTGGTGCGGGCCGACGCCGGCAGCCGTCTGCTGATGTGCACGGACGGCCTGGTCAAGAACCGCTCCGGGGACGTGGACGGCTGGCTGGAGGGCCTGCGCCGGGCGGCGTCCGGGCCGCGGCCCGAGCTGGCGGACGTGTGCGAGACGGTGTGGGCACGCACGGCCGGTACCTACGGCCAGCGCTTCGACGACGCCATCATGCTCGTCGCGGAACCCTGCCCGCCCGCCGGCACCCTGCTGTGCGTCTGGGACCTGCCGGCCGACGGAACGGCCGCCCGCACCGCCCGCCACCTGGTCCGCGACCGGCTGGCGCAGTGGGGTCTGGCCGACATGGCCGACGCCACCGAGCTGGTGGTGAGCGAGCTGGTCGGCAACGCGCTGCGCTACGGGCGCGGCCCCGGCCGGATGCGGCTGATGCGGGCCGAACGGCTCTGCGTGGAGATCTCCGACACCGGCCCCGACCTGCCGCAGATCCAGCACGCCCCGCTCAGTGCCGAGGGCGGCCGGGGCCTGCAGCTGATCAACGTCCTGTGCCGCCGCTGGGGCTCCTGCCGGACGTCGACCGGCAAGATCGTCTGGGCGGAACAGGACCTTCCGGACTGACTCGGACACAGCCGAAGGCTGTCGAAACCGTTCGACGGTCGAATCCCTGTACGCGATCGCCGCACCGGTGTACGGTCTCGGGCCGACGGCTTTGGGAGCGCTCCCATTTTCGTCCGTCTCCGCTCGGCAGTTTCAGCTAGCTGTTTTCGCCAGCTCTTTCCGCTCCGCTTCGCTTTCGCATGAGTACGAGGAGGAACGCTTGAGACGCATTTCGGCCCTCTTGGCGGTCTGTGCGACCGCTCTGGGCCTCACCACACTGGCCGGCCCCCCGGCCGCCGCGGCCACCGGCTGCAAGGTCGACTACACGATCACGAACCAGTGGCAGGGCGGCTTCCAGGCCGGGGTGAAGGTCACCAACCTGGGGGATGCGGTCAGCGGCTGGACGCTCAAGTGGACCTGGCCCGACGCCGGCCAGAAGGTAACCCAGGGCTGGAACGCCACCTGGTCGCAGTCGGGCTCCACGGTCAGCGTCACCAACGTGGACTGGAACCGCACCCTCGCCACCGGCGGCGCCACCGACCTGGGCTTCACCGGCACGTTCACGGGCAGCAACCCCAGGCCCGCCGCGTTCACGCTGAACGGCGTGGCCTGTACGGGCTCCGTCGGCGGCGAGGAGCCCCCGCCGGACACCGGCAACCCGGGCACCGGCACCCCCGTCGGCATCAACGGGCAGCTCAAGGTGTGCGGCGTCAACCTGTGCAACCAGTACAACCGCCCCATCCAGCTGCGCGGCATGAGCACGCACGGCATCCAGTGGTTCAGCAAGTGCTACAACACCGCCTCCCTGGACGCCCTGGCCACCAACTGGAAGGCCGACCTGCTGCGCATCGCCATGTACGTCCAGGAGCAGGGCTACGAGACCGACCCGGCCGGTTTCACCAGCCGCGTCAACAGCTACGTCGACATGGCCGAGGCCCGCGGCATGTACGCGCTGATCGACTTCCACACCCTCACGCCGGGTGACCCGAACTACAACCTCGACCGCGCCAAGACCTTCTTCGCGTCCGTCGCCGCCCGCAACGCCGCGAAGAAGAACGTGATCTACGAGATCGCCAACGAGCCCAACGGCGTCAGCTGGACGGCCATCAAGAGCTACGCCGAGCAGGTCATCCCGGTCATCCGGGCCGCCGACCCGGACGCCGTCGTCATCGTCGGCACCCGCGGCTGGTCCTCGCTGGGCGTCTCCGACGGCTCCAACGAGACCGAGGTCGTCAACAACCCGGTCAACGCCTCCAACATCATGTACGCGTTCCACTTCTACGCGGCGAGCCACAAGGACAACTACCGGGCCACGGTGAGCCGCGCGGCCGCCAAACTGCCGCTGTTCGTAACCGAGTTCGGCACCGTGAGCGCCACCGGAGGCGGGGCGATGGACCAGGCGAGCACCACGGCCTGGCTGGACCTGCTCGACCAGCTGAAGATCAGCTACGCGAACTGGACCTACTCCGACGCCAACGAGAGCAGCGCGGCGTTCAAGCCCGGCACCTGCAACGGCACCGACTACAGCAGCAGCGGTGTGCTGACCGAGTCCGGCGCGCTGGTCAAGAGCCGGATCAGCACCGCGGACTCCTTCCCGACCAGCTGACCGCCACAGAGGTTCCGCGCACGCCCGGAACCCCGGTTCCGGGCGAGTGAGATCCACCGTCAGTTGGGAGCGCTCCCAAAGTGGGGGCGCTCCCGCCGAACTCCTCCTCTTCTTCCGGAGGCCCCATGCGCATCTCTCTCCCCCGCTTATGGCCGGCGGCGGCCATCCTCGCGGCCGTCGCGCTCCTCGCATCCGGCTTCACCGCCCTCACCGCGCGCGCCGCGGAGGCGGGCTGCCGGGTCGACTACACCGTGAACGAGTGGACCGGCGGCTACACCGCACAGGTCAAGATCACCAACCTCGGTCCGTCGCTCACCGGCTGGCGCCTGACCTGGACGTACACCGGCGATCAGCAGGTGACCTCGGCGTGGAACGCCACCGTCACGCAGTCCGGCCGGTCCGCGACCGCGGTCAACACGAGCTGGAACGGCTCGCTCGCCACGGGCGGCACCGCCGACTTCGGTGTCCAGGGCACCTGGCGTACGTCCGACCCCGCGCCCACCGACTTCGCCCTCAACGGCGTGTCCTGCGGCGGCACATCGACCCAGCCGCCCACGACACCGCCCCCGACCACCCAGCCGCCCACCACCCCGCCCCCGACCACTCCGCCGCCGAGCGCGGACTGCGGCAGTGCCGCGCTCTGCTCCGGCTTCGAGGACCAGACCGGCCCGACCCCGTCGGGCGCCTGGCGGTTCACCGCGCCCGACTGCCAGGGCACCGGCACGGCCGCCGTCGACACGGCGGTCACGCACAGCGGGAGCAAGTCGCTGCGCGTGGACGGCAAGGCGGGCTACTGCAACCACGCCTTCGTCGCCGCCACCGCGGACCTGTCCTCCGTCGGGCCGGTGATGTACGTACGGATGTGGGTACGGCACACCACCGCGCTGCCCGCCGCCCACGTCACTTTCGTCTCCATGCCGGACTCCTCCCAGGGCGGCCGGAGCCTGCGTGTCGGCGGCCAGAACGGGGCCCTGCAGTGGAACCGGGAGACCGACGACGCCACCCTGCCCGCCCAGAGCCCGACCGGAGTGGCGCTGAGCCGGCCGCTGCCGACCGGGAGCTGGCAGTGCGTGCGGTTCGCGATCGACACGTCCGCGCCCAAGCTCGACACCTGGCTCGGCGACGAGCAGGTCCCGGGCCTGCACGCCGACGGCGTGCCCACCCAGGACATCGACCAGCAGTGGCTGGCCCGCACCACCCCGCCCCGGCCGACCGCCCTGCGTCTGGGCTGGGAGAGCTACGGGACGGGTGACGACACCCTGTGGTTCGACGACGTGGCCGTCGGGACCGCGCCCATCGGCTGCTGAAACGCACCTCGGACAGGGGCGGTTGACCCAGCGCATGGGTCAACCGCCTCTGTTGTCGCACTCGTTGAAGGATTTTGCGGAAACCCTACGGAACAACTTGCGGAGATGACGGTAAGAGTCGAGGCTGCGGCCGGTCAAGCCTTCCGGCAGCATCACTTCTCGTCCACCGCCGCATGGCCAAGGTGCCTAGCAGAAGCCCTAGTTGAGCCTTTGAAAACTCTTTCGCAATCATTGCAACGGTGTTACGTTCACCCACGCTTCCGGGCGGACGAGCCGGTCGCCCGTGAAGCGACTGCCGGGTACTCCCCACCCCACACCGGAGCCGCACATGAGACGCGACAGACCCCCCGCCCGCGGCTGGACCGCGGGCGCCCTGGCCGGAGGGCTCCTCGCCCTGGCCGCCGTCACCGGCCCCCCGGCCGCTCCCCGCACCGAGCCGGCGGCCGCCACCGCCACGAACACGGCGACGATCTACTACTCGACGAAGACCCGCGCCTGGTCCGCCACCTATCTGCACTACGCCCCGGACGGCGGCTCCTGGACCACCGTCCCGGGCACCCGGATGCAGCCGGCCTGCACGGACTGGGTGAAGCTCACCGTCGACCTGGGTCAGGCCACCGGCCTGCAGGCCACCTTCAACAACGGCACCGGCACCTGGGACAACAACGGCGGGCGGAACTACGCCCTCGGCACCGGCGACATCACCGTCGCCGACGGCGTCGTCGCGCACAGCGATCCCTGCGCCGACCCCGGCTCCGGCACCGGCAAGACGGCCACCGTCTACTACTCCACCCAGTCCCTCGGCTGGACCACGGTCAACCTCCACTACCAGCCCGCCGGCGGCACCTGGACCACCGTCCCCGGCCTCGGCATGGAGTCCGCCTGCACCGGCTGGTGGAAGCGGACCGTCGACCTCGGCTCCGCGACCTCCCTGAAGGCCGCGTTCAACAACGGCAACGGCACCTGGGACAACAACAACGGCGCCGACTACACCGTCCCGTCCGGCACCAGCACGGTGAAGAACAACACCGTCACCGCGAACGCCGCCGACCCGTGCGCCCAGCAGCAACCGGACACCCAGGCACCCACCGCCCCGACCGGTGTCACCGCCTCCGCGACCGGCACCTCCGTGGTGGTGTCGTGGCAGCCCGCGACCGACGACCGCAGGGTGACGGGCTACCAGGTGACGCGCACCGGCGGCACCAAGGGCACCACCGTCACCGACGTCACCTCCACCGTGCTCTCCGACACCGGCCTGGAGCCGGACACCGCCTACGCCTACACCGTGCGGGCCGTGGACGCCGCCGGGAACCTGTCCGCCGCGTCGAGCACGGCACGTGTCACCACCGGCAGCGCCCCCGCCAAGCCCGCCACCGGCACCCCGCTGGGCACGGACCCCCGCAAGGACCCGATCTACTTCGTGCTGACCGCCCGCTTCAACGACGGCGACAGCTCCAACAACCGCGGCGGCAGCCAGCACGTGAAATCCGGCAACGCCGCCAACGACGACCCCATGTTCCGCGGCGACTTCAAGGGCCTGATCGACAAGCTCGACTACATCAAGGGCCTCGGTTTCTCCGCCGTGTGGATCACCCCGGTCGTCCTCAACCGCTCCGACTACGACTACCACGGCTACCACGGCTACGACTTCTACAAGGTCGACCCCCGCCTGGAGTCGGCCGGCGCCTCCTACCAGGACCTCATCGACGCCGCCCACGCCAAGGGCATGAAGATCTACCAGGACGTGGTCTACAACCACTCCTCCCGCTGGGGCGCCAAGGGCCTGTTCACCCCGACCGTGTACGGCGTGCGCGACTCCCAGTGGAGCTGGTACTACGACGCGAGGAACGAGGGCTTCGAGTACGACGGCCTCACCGTCGAGCCGCAGTCGGGCAAGTCGTACTACAACGGCGACCTGTGGTCGACCGCCGAGCCCACCGGCAACACCTGCCTGAACTGGGGCAAGCCCACCGGCGGCAAGAGCGCCGAGGGCTACACGCTCTACAACTGCCAGTGGCCCAGCCCCACCTCGGGCATGTTCCCCAAGGCGTACTACCACCAGTGCTGGATCGGCAACTGGGAGGGCGAGGACGCCCGCTCCTGCTGGCTGCACGAGGACCTCGCCGACTTCGACACCGAGTCGGCGCCCGTGCAGAACTATCTGATCGGCGCCTACGACAAGTACATCGACATGGGCGTGGACGGCTTCCGTGTCGACACCGCCGTACACATCCCGCGCGTCACCTGGAACCGCCGCTTCCTCCCGGCCATCCACGAGCGGGTCGCCCAGCGGTTCGGCGCCGGGGCCGCGGAGAACTTCTTCGTCTTCGGCGAGGTCGCCGCGTTCGTCAACGACAAGTGGAACCGCGGCTCCCCGAACCACTCCGCGCAGTTCTACACCTGGAAGGAACGCCGGGAGTACAGCGCCGACGACGCGACGGCCGCGCTGGAGCAGTACGAGTACGAGCAGCAGCAGGGCACCGGCAACCAGCCGACGTCCACCAACGCCTTCCTCGACGGCAACGGCTACCACACGCCGGACCACAGCAGGTTCTCCGGCATGAACATCATCGACATGCGCATGCACATGAACTTCGGTGACGCGCAGAACGCGTTCGGCAACGGCAAGGACTCCGACGACAGCGTCAACGACGCCACCTACAACGTCGTCTACGTCGACAGCCACGACTACGGTCCGAACAAGAGCAGCACCCGCTACAGCGGCGGCACCGACGCCTGGGCCGAGAACATGTCGCTGATGTGGACCTTCCGCGGCATCCCCACGCTGTACTACGGCTCGGAGATCGAGTTCCAGAAGGGCGCGAGGATCGACTGCGGGCCCACCTGCCCGCTGGCCACCACCGGCCGCGCCTACTACGGCGACCATCTCAAGGGAAGCCTGACGGTGTCGGACTTCTCCAAGGTCGACGCCGCGAGCGGCGAGATCGCGACGACTCTCGCCCAGCCCCTGGTCAAGCACCTCCAGCGGCTCAACCAGATCCGCCGGGCGATCCCCGCCCTGCAGATGGGCCAGTACTCCACCGACGGCATCTCCGGCGGCATGGCCTTCAAACGGCGCTACACCGGCGGCGGCACGGACAGCTTCGCGCTCGTCACCGTCTCCGGCGCGGCCACCTACACCGGCATCCCCAACGGCACCTACCGGGACGCCGTCACCGGGGAGGTCCGGACGGTCACCGGCGGCACGCTGTCCGTCGCCGCGCCCGGCAAGGGCAATCTGCGGGTCTACGTCCTGAACGGGCCGGGCAGGATCGGCGCCGACGGACCGTACCTGAAGTGAGCCGGCCGTCCGTCCCGGCCTGCCCGTGGCGGTGTCCCTGCCGGTCAGGGCCCGGCCGCGGTCACGTCGGGACGGAAGGTGCGCCGGTAGGCCCGGGGGGTGACGCCGATCGCGGAGTGGAGGCGCCGGCGCAGCGAGACGCCGGTGCCGAGGCCGGCCCGTTCGGCGACGACGTCGACGGGCCAGTCCGTCGTCTCCAGCAAGTGCCGTGCCAGGTCCACGCGTTGCCGCACACCCGCCAGGTTGACTGTGCTGATGACACGTCAGATACCTTAGATGGCCGGTTTGTTGCTCCGCCGCGCGTCTCCCGAAGCTCGATCGCCCCTAGGTATGGACCAGTTGGCGACTCCGGCGTACCGTCCTGGCTTGAGGTTGAGAGCGCTCTCACCGTCCGTCCGCCTGCCCTCACCGGCCGGCGTGTTCCCCCACCGAACGGAAGGAAGCCCTCCATGCGTCACCCACGTTCACGCGGCGCCGCCGCGCTGCTGCTCGCCCTCGGAGCCGGCGCCGCGGCCCTCGTGCCCACCGCCCAGGCCGCCACCGGCGACGGCGCCGGAGCGCCCGCGATGTCACCCGGGCTCGTGCAGGCCATGCAGCGGGACCTGCACCTGACGAAGCCGGAGGCCGAGCAGCGGCTCGCCCAGGAGCGGCTCGCGACCGTCGTGGACCAGCGGGCCAGGAGCATCGCCGGGCGCTCGTACGCGGGCAGTTGGTTCGACGCGCGCACCGGCAGACTGACGGTCGCCTCCACCGATCCCTCCCTCACCGGGCGGCTGCGCGCCGCGGGCGCCGACGTCCGCCGGGCCGAGTACTCCGCGGCGCAACTGGACGCGGTGAAGAAGCAACTCGACCAGGCGGGGGCGCCCGGCGGGGTCGCCGCCTGGCGCGTGGACCCGAAGATGAACCGGGTGGTCGTGGACGTCGTCTCGTCCCACCGGTCGGACAACGATGTCAAGGCCTTCGTGCGTAAGGCAGTAAAGGCCGGTCCCGTCCAGGTCCGCGAAGTCGACACGGCCCCGCGCACGTTCGCCGCCGGAACCGTGGGCGGTGACCCCTACTACACCGGCAACGTCCGCTGCTCCATCGGCTTCTCGGTCCAGGGCGGCTTCGTCACCGCGGGCCACTGCGGACAGCCCGGCGCCGCGGTCTACGGCTGGGACCACACGCTCGTCGGCTCCTTCCAGGGGTCCTCCTTCCCCGACAACGACTACGCCTGGGTCAGCGTCGGCAACGGCTGGTGGACCGTCCCCGTCGTGCTCGGCTGGGGCACGGTGCCCGACCAGCTCGTGCGCGGCTCGAACGAGGCCCCGGTCGGCGCGTCGATCTGCCGTTCCGGTTCCACCACGCACTGGCACTGCGGGACCGTCCTCGCGAAGAACGAGACGGTGAACTACAGCCAGGGCGCCGTCCACCAGCTCACCAAGACCAGCGTGTGCGCCGAACCGGGTGACTCCGGGGGCTCCTTCATCTCCGGCGACCAGGCGCAGGGTGTCACCTCGGGCGGATGGGGCAACTGCTCCTCCGGCGGCGAGACCTGGTTCCAGCCGGTCAACGAGATCCTGAGCCGCTACGGCCTGCGCCTGCACACGGCGTGAGCGTCCGGGGCCGGCGAGACGCCTCACCCGGCCGACTCGCCGGCCCCACCCCCTGGGCCTGCCCTTCGGATACCCCGAGGCGCAGCGGCCGTTGCCGCTCAGCGCAAGGCGACCGCCAGCAGGTCGGTCCCGAGCGCCGTCAGGTCGGGCAGATTGACGGTGTAACGGACGTAACGGCCCTGCCGTTCGGCGGTGAGCAGGCCCGCGCGACGCAGCACGGCGAGGTGGCGGGAGACCTCCGGGGGCGACAGTTCCCAGGCGTGGGCCAGTTCGCCGGTGGTGTGCGGGCCGCGGGCCAGGGTGCGCAGGAGCCGCAGCCGTACCGGATGCGCGAGCGCCTCCAGCCGCAGCGTGACCGTCTCCAGCGACACCGGCTCCGATGGTTCCGGCTCCGCGACGGGGTACTGCACCACCGGCTGCCACCCGGGCGCGTGGACCGTCACCAGGTGCGGGCGGCCGAAGACGCTGGGCAGGAAGGTGACCCCGGTGCCGTGCGCGCTGGTCGCACTGTCCTGCAGCTTGTCGATGACGACGCAGCTGCCGTCCGGCGCCAGGGTCACCGCGCCGGACACCGACGCGAGGGCCGCCCCGACGCCCCGGCGCCTCAGCAGGTCGTTCTTCAGCCGCAGGTCGGTGGCCAGTTGTACGGCGACACGCGCCCAGGCGGCGTCGAAGAAGGCCTCGGCGCACTGTTCGAGGGTGTCGCGCACCCGCGCCCGTACGGCCGCCGGGTCGGCGAGGAGCCGTTCCGCGAAGGCCTCCTGGAGCGCGCCGCGGGCCTGCGCGAGGTCCAGGGCCCGCTCGCGCGCCGTCGCGTCGGCGAGCGGTGATGGCGCGGCGAAGTGGACCCGGTTGCTGCCGCACGTGGTGATGAGCGCGGCGGTCACATAGGTCTCGTCGTCGATCCGGTCGACGTCGTCCAGTTCCTCGGCGAGGGTCGCCCGGGGGCGGGCGGGGACCAGGAAGTCGGCGCGCGAGGACCGCCAGAGGAACTCCGCCTCCCGCAGCCGCTCCGCCAGCTCCGGCCGCAGCCCCGCCCACACGTCCCCGGCCCAGCCGGCGTACTGCGGGTGGTGGCCGGGTTCGGCCAGCACGTGCAGCATCGCGGTCAGCTCGGCCAGCGGGGAGGCGGCGAACCGCAGCCGCTCCGCCGGCAGCCCGCTGATGTCGATCCTCAACGTCATCCGCTCATCATCCCCGGCCGGACGGCCGACGGCCGCGACGATTGACGGTGTCCGTCAACCGGCACGGCCACGTGGGCGGCCGAACGCACCGTGGACGCCATGGCAACCACCACCAAGATCCGGAGGCGCGCCCTCGTCCGCGCCTCCGGCGGCCCCCGCTATGCCGTCGCCCTGGCCGTGGACGCGCTCGGCACCGGCCTGCTGCGGCCCTTTCTGCTGCTCTACGGCGTGACGGTGCTGAAGCTGTCCGCGCCCGCCACCGGCATCGCCATGACCGGGGGCGTCGTCGTGGGCCTGGTGTGCATGCCGGCGGTGGGCCGCTGGCTGGACCGGGGCGCCCGCAGCACGGTCGTGGCGGCGTCGATGCTGGTGCGGGTGGTGGGCGTGGCGCTGCTGCTGGCCGCCCCGGCGGGGCACGTCGGGTTGTTCACGGCGGCGGCCCTCTTCCTCGGCATCGGCAACCAGGCCTGGCCGGCCGCCCATGCCGCCCTCGTGGCCACGGTCGCGCACGGCCGCGAACGCGACGCGGCCCTCGCGGCGGGCCGCGCCCTGCGCAACGCCGGCCTGGGCGTGGGCGCCCTCCTCGCCACCGCGTGCCTGGCCGGGGGCACCACCGCGCTGCGGACACTGGCCGCCGTCACCGGGCTCGCCTACCTCACCGCGGCGGCCCTGGCATGGTCGGTCCACCTGCACGCGCATCCGAACGTCGGCCCGGCCGAGGACCGGGCCGACGGGCCCGCACCGAGGACGGGCGCGCTGCTCGCCGCGAACGTGGTGTACGTCTTCTGCCTCAACGTCCCCGAAGTCGCCCTCCCCTTGGTCCTGGTGACCCAACTGCACGCCTCCCCGGTGTGGCCGGCGGCCGTCTTCGTGGCCAACACCGTGCTGGTGGTCACCCTGCAGGTGCCGGTCACCGTCGCGCTGTCCCGCCTCTCCCGGCGGACCGCCCTGGCCCTCGCCGGCGTGGTCCTCGCCGCGTCCTACCTCGGCTTCCTCGCGGCCGTCTCCCTGGGCCACGGCTGGGGCGCCCCGGCCGTCGCCGCGGTGTCCGTGGTGTGCACCCTCGGCGAGATCGTCTACGCCGGCAGCGCCACGGCACTGGTCACCGCCCTCGCCCCGGCTCCGGTCCTGGGCCGCGCCCTCGCCCGCTTCCAGCTCTCCACGGGCTTCGGCCTCGCCGTCTCCCCGGCGGCGATCACCACGCTCGCCGCCCACGGCTCGGCCACCCTCTGGGGCGGCCTCTCCGCGGCGACGCTCGCCTCCGCCGCCGCGGTCGCCATGGAGAAGGAGCGGGAAACGCGGCCGGAGGCCCCGAGCGGACATGTGAGTACGGCGACTGCCTCGGGGGAGGGGGTACGGCAGCGGCGGGGCCGGCGCGGCCGGCCGGCACCGAGTCGGGGCCCGCGCCCCCAAGGGACGCCGGTCCGCAGGGAACCCGAGCCCCAAGAGACGCCCGCCCGCTGAGAACCGGCGCCATAAGAGACGCCGCCCGCAAGGAACCCGAGCCCCAAGAGACGCCCGCCCCCTGGGAACCCGCGCCATAAGAGACGCCGCCCGCAAGGAACCCGCGCCCCAGGAGACGCCCGCCCCCTGGGAACCCGCGCCATAAGAGACGCCGCCCGCAGGGAACCCGCCCCCGGCAAGTCACCCCCCGCTGCTCTCCCGCACCACCAACCGGTGGGCCACGATGTGCCCGCTCGCGTCCTCCGCCGACGCGCGGTCGATCCGGTCGGCCAGCAGGGACACCGCCGCGTCGGCGATGCCCGCCTTGTCCGGGGCGACGGTCGTCAGGCTCGGCACGCTGAACCGCCCCGCCTCGATGTCGTCGAAGCCGACGACGTCGAGATCGTCCGGGGCCCGCAGCCCCGCCTCGTGCAGGGCGCGCAGGGCGCCCAGGGCGAGATGGTCGTTGAGGCACAGCAGCGCGTCCGGAGCCGGACCCCGCTCCAGCACCGCGCCGACGGCCCGCGCCCCGTCCTGCCAGTGAAAAGCCCCTACCGGCACCACCAGTTCCGGCTCGAAGGGAACGCTCGCCGCGCGCAGCGCCTCCTGGTAGCCCTGGGTGCGCAGCCGGTCGGTGCCCAGCCTGCCCCTCAGGGCGCCGCCGACGACCGCGATGCGCCGCCGCCCGCGCGCCAGCAGGTGCTCGGTCGCCTCCCGGGCCGCCGCCACGTTGTCGATGCCCACGTGGTCGGCGGAGCCCGCCGGGCAGCTCTCGCCCAGCAGCACCACCGGCAGCCGCGTGTCCCGGGTCGCGAAGTCGCGCGGCAGCAGGGCCAGCGGGCTGAGGATCACCCCGTCGGTGAACTGCGCGTCGAACCCGTGCAGCGCGGCCAGCTCCCGGTCCCGTACGCCGCCCGTCTGGTGGATGAGCACGGTCAGTCCGCGCCCGTCCGCCGCGGCCATCACATGCTTGGCCAGCTCCGCGAAGTACGCCACGTCCAGTTCCGGCACCGCGAGCGTGATCATGCCGGTGCGCCCGCGGCGCAGCTGGCGGCCGGCGATGTTCACCCGGTAGCCGAGCGCCTCGATGGCCTCCCGCACGGCCGCCCTGGTCTTCTCCGAGACATGCTCGAAGTCGTTGATCACGTTCGAGACGGTCTTGGGCGAGACGCCCGCGTATTCGGCGACGTCCTTGATGCTGGGTCTGGCGGCCACGCTCCTCTTCTTCCTTCCGGCTGGCGCGAGCTTAGCGACTGTCACGAAACGGTTTCGAGCCACCCCTCTGATCTTCCCGCCTATTTACATCGTTGTAATCGGCATGGTGCCATGTGCCGCGTCGAACAGCACAGGCGACTCAAGGAGCACCATGCCCGTCCCGCACCCGTCGGACCTGCCGCGACCCGAGTACCCCCGGCCGCAGTTCGTCCGCGACGCGTGGCTCAACCTCAACGGCACATGGCAGTTCGAGACCGACCGCTCCGACACCGGCCTGGAGCGCGGACTGCTGAAGCGCGATCTGACCGGCACGATCACCGTGCCCTTCTGCCCCGAGTCCGCCCTGTCGGGGGTCGGGGAGACCGACTTCCTGGAGGCGGTCTGGTACCGGCGCACCGTGACGGTGCCCGCCGAGTGGGCCGGCGCCCGCGTCCTGCTGCACTTCGGCGCCGTGGACCACGACACCACGGTCTGGGCGAACGGCGTCGAGGTGGCCCGGCACCGCGGCGGCTTCACCCCGTTCACCGCCGACCTCGACGGCATCGCCGAACCCGGCGCCGAGATCACCCTCGTGGTCCGCGCCCGGGACAGCCGGCACGGCGTGCAGGCGCGCGGCAAGCAGGCCACCTGGTACGCCAACTCGCACTGCCACTACACGCGGACGACCGGCATCTGGCAGACGGTCTGGATGGAGCCGGTGCCCCGGACGGTCGCCCTGAAGCGGCCCCGGATCACGCCCGACGTCTCCTCCGGCAGCTTCTTCCTCGACCTCCCGCTGACCGCCAACCTGCCCGGGCACCGCGTGCGGGCCGTCCTCAGCGACGAGGCCGGGCCGGTGGCCGCCGCCGAGTCGCGCGCCGATCTCGACCTGTGCCCGAGGCTCGTACTCCCCATACCGGAGGAGCGCCTGCGGCTCTGGTCGCCCGAGGACCCGCACCTGTACGGGCTTCAGCTGTGCGTCCTGGACGCCGAGGGCCGGGTCGTCGACGAGGCCCGGTCCTACGCCGGCCTGCGCTCGGTCGCGATCCGCGGCAAGCGGCTGCTGCTCAACGGCCGTCCGGTCTTCCAGCGTCTGGTGCTGGACCAGGGCTACTGGCCGGACGGGCTGATGACCGCCCCCAGCGACGAGGCCCTCATCCGCGACATCGAGCTCGGCCTCGCCGCCGGCTTCAACGGCGCCCGGCTGCACCAGAAGGTCTTCGAGGAGCGCTACCTCCACCACGCCGACCGGCTCGGCTACCTGGTGTGGGGCGAGTTCGGCGACTGGGGCTGCGAGGTCGGCGTACGCGACGACAACCAGCGCCCCGACGCCGCCTATGTCACCCAGTGGCTGGAGGCCCTGGAACGGGACTACTCCCACCCCGCGATCATCGGCTGGTGCCCGCTGAACGAGACGTACCAGCACCTGCACGACCGGATCACCCAGCTCGACGACGTCACCCGGGCGATGTTCCTGGCCACCAAGCAGGCCGACCCGACCCGCCCCGTCGTCGACGCCTCCGGCTACGCCCACCGCGTCCCGGAGACGGACGTCTACGACTCCCACTGCTACGAGCAGGACCCCGCCGCCTTCGCCAAGGCCATGTCCGGCCTCGCCGAGGACAGGCCGTACGTCAACGCCGCTCCCGACGGCCGGCCCTGGTCGGTGCCGTACCGCGGGCAGCCGTACTTCTGCAGCGAGTTCGGCGGGATCTGGTGGGATCCGCGGGCGGCGGACGCGGCCGGTGACGAGGCCGGGACGTCGTGGGGGTACGGCGAGCGGCCCCGCACGGAGGAAAAGTTCCAGCAGCGCTTCGCCGGGCTGACCGGCGTGCTGCTCGACGATCCGGACATGTTCGGCTACTGCTACACCCAGCTCACGGACGTCTTCCAGGAGCAGAACGGCCTCTACCGGTTCGACCGCTCCCGCAAGCTCGACATCGAGCGCGTCCGGCGGGCGCAGTCCCGTCCGGCGGCCTACGAGCGGGACTGACCCACCCCGGTCGCGCACGGACGGCGACCGGCTCTTCGCAGCGGAACTTACAACGATGTAAAGCAGGCGGCCCGGTGCCGGGCGGACGAGGAACTCACGTCCGCACCGCGCCGCCCGTCAGGGAAGGAGCCGTATGACCGACTGGCCGGAACCAGAAGGGAACCGGGGTCTCACCCGGCGCGGGGTGCTCAGCGCCGCGCTCGCCTCGGGGGCGGTGGTCCTCGGCGGCGGAGCGCTCACCGGCTGTGGCTCGGCGCAGGCCGCGGACCCCGACACGGTGCGCCTGTGGGACCTGTTCAGCGGGGCCGACGGCGGACTGCTCAACGACATGGTGCGCGCCGCCCGCCGCGACATGCCGGGGACGCGGGTCGAGCGCACGGTCCTGGAGTGGGGCACGCCCTACTACACCAAGCTCGCCATGGCCTCGGCCGGCGGACGCGGCCCCGACGTGGCCGTCGCCCACCTGTCCCGGCTCGCGGGCTACGCGCCCACGGGGCTGCTGGACGCCTGGGACCTGGACCTGCTGGCCGAGTACGGCATCACTCCGAGCGCCTTCACCGAGGCCGTGTGGGGCCGCACCCAGTACCGGGGCAAGACCTACGCCGTCCCGCTGGACACGCACCCGTTCATCGTCTTCTACCACCCCGAACCGGCCGCCCGCGCCGGCCTGCTGAAGAGCGACGGCAGCCTGGACACGGGGGCGTTCTCCTCCCCGGACGCCTTCCTCCGGGCCGGCCGCGAACTGGCCCGCGCCTCCGGCAAGCAGGGCATCGCCTTCGGCTACGTCACCGACAGCGCGCAGGGCTGGCGGCTGTTCTACGGCCTGTACCGGCAGACCGGCGGCCGGTTCGACCTGCCGCCGGGCGGCCCCGCCGAGGCCGACGTGGACCGCATGGCCGAGGTCATCGCCTTCATGGCGAAACTCGTCGACGGGCGGACCAACCCCAGGCACCTCGACTACGCCGCCGCGATCGCCTCCTTCGCCGACCGCCGGACGGCGATGATCCTCTCGGGCGAGTGGGAGCTGGGCACCTTCCGCGCCGCCGACCCGAAGGTCGGAGCCGCCCCGTTCCCCACCGTGTTCGGCACCCCGGCCGTCTACGCCGACTCGCACGCCTTCGTCCTGCCGCACCACCCCGACCCGGACCCCGCGCGCCGCCGACGCACCCACCAGGCCGTCGCCGCGCTCCTCAAGGCCGGGCAGATCTGGGCCACCGCCGGGCACATCCCCGCCTACGGCCCCGCCACCCGCACCGGCGCCTACGCCGCGCTGCGGCCACAGTCCCACTACGCGCAGGCCCAGCAGCACGTCGTCCTCGACCCCTCGGTGTGGTTCGCCGGCGCCGGGTCCGACTTCCAGAACTCCATGTCCCAGGTCCTGCAGCAGGCCCTCCTTGGTTCCCTCGCCCCGGACCGCGCGGCGCGCGCCATGGTGCGTCGCCTGAACACCTTCCTCTCCAAGCCCAGCCCGGCCTGACCCGGTCACGACCTTCAGCGCAGGAGGAACGACGATGTCCTCTCCCCACGCCTCGCCCCGCTCCGGGGCCCTGCCGGCGCGCCGGCAGGGCCCGCCCGGGCTGCTGTTCGCGCTGCCCTTCCTCGTCCTGTTCGCCCTGTTCATGGTCTGGCCGCTGGCCCAGGGCCTGTGGATGAGCCTGACGGACACCTCCCTGTCGGCCCACAACCCGGACTTCGTCGGCCTGGACAACTTCACGGAGGCCTTCCGCGACGCCGAGATGTGGCGGGCCCTCGGGCACACCGTCTGGTTCACCGTCCTGTCGACCGTGCCGCTGGTCGCGGCGGCGCTCGGCATGGCGCTGCTGGTGCACACCGGACTGCCCGGCCAGTGGGTGTGGCGGCTGGCCTTCTTCGCGCCCTATCTGCTGCCCGTCGGCGTCGTGAGCCTGCTGTGGATCTGGCTCTACCAGCCGGACCTCGGCCTGCTCAACCACCTCCTCCACCTGTTCGGCCTGGGCCCCGTGGCCTGGCTCAGCGACGAGTCGGTCGCGATGTGGGCGATCGTCCTGACCACCCTGTGGTGGACGGTCGGCTTCAACTTCCTGCTCTACCTCGCCGCCCTCCAGGCCGTCCCGGACCACCTGTACGAGGCGGCGGCCCTCGACGGCGCCGGGGCCTGGCGCCGGCTGTGGTCGATCACCCTGCCGCAGCTCGGCCGGATCACCGCGGTCGTGACCGTCCTGCAGATCCTCGCCTCCCTGAAGGTGTTCGACCAGATCTACCTGCTCACCAAGGGCGGCCCCGACGGCTCCACCCGCCCGGTCGTGGAGTACGTCTACGACGTCGGCTTCACCGGCTACCGCCTCGGCTACGCCTCCGCGATCAGCTACGTCTTCTTCGCCCTCGTCCTGCTCGCCTCCGCTGCCCAGTACGCCGCCCTCCGCCGCCGGGAGAAGTGACATGACCTCCACGGACCTGCCCGTCCGCGCCCCGTCCGCCTCCCGCCCCGCACGGCCCTCCCGGCGTGCGGTCACCGCGCGGGTCCGGCCGCGCGGCAACCACCTCGTCCTCGGCGACAGCCGCCTCGCCGGTGTCCTGGCGCTCGCCGTGCTCGCCGTCCTGGCCGCGGTCTGGCTGCTGCCGATGCTGTGGGCCGTACTGACCGCCTTCAAGTCCGAGCGGGACGCCAGCGACCCGGAGCACTGGGCGTGGCCGCGCCACGGGCTGACGCTGAAGGGCTTCAGCACCGTGTGGCAGCGCGGCGACCTGCCGCTGTGGATGCTCAACAGCTTCCTCATCGCCGCGGCCGTCACCGCGGTCACCGTGCTGGTGTCCGCCATGGCCGGATACGCCTTCTCGCGCACCCGGTTCGCCGGCCGGCGCGTGTTCTTCGCGCTGACCGTGGCCGCGGTGGTCGTGCCGCCGCAGATCCTCATCGTGCCGTGGTTCCGGCAGATGCTCGGCCTGCACCTGCTCGACACCTACGCGGGCGTGATCCTGCCGCAGACGGTGGCGCCGGTCATGGTGTTCATCCTGAAGAAGCACTTCGACTCCATGCCCCGGGAACTGGAGGAGGCGGCCCGGATCGACGGCGCCGGCCACTGGCGGATCTTCTGGTCGGTGCTGCTGCCGCTGTCCCGCCCGATGCTGGCCGCGGTGGCGATCTTCGTGTTCATCGGGGCGTGGAACAACTTCCTGTGGCCCTTCGTCTCCACGTCCGACCCGGCGCTGATGACCCTCCCGGTCGGCATCACCTCGGTGAAGGACGCCTACGGCATCCAGTACGCGCAGACCATGGCGTCCGCCGTGCTGGCCGCGCTGCCCCTGGTCGTGGTCTTCCTCTTCTTCCAGCGCCAGATCGTCAAGTCGGTCGCCACGACGGGCCTCGGCGGCCAGTGAGCCGCGGCGGACCCTGGCCGGTGGGGCCCGCCCGGATCAGGCCACGAGCAGGCGCAGGCCGAGTTCGGCCGCGTCGTGGGCGAGCAGGTCGCGGTTGCGCTCGGCCCACCGGCCCGAGGCCAGGTCGTCGCGCAGGGCGTCCACCGCCCGCTGCTCGGCGTCGGGCCCCACCCGCGTCCACACCGAGACCGCGCGGCGCACCCGGTCGTCCAGATACGCCTCGGGGCGGCGCCAGTGCGCCTCGAAGAAGCCGTCCGCGCAGTCCCACGGAATGAGCACCGGCTCCGCGCGGCCGTCGATCGCCCGGGTCAGGTCGGCCGGCGACGGCCAGCCGGCGAGCAGGCCGGCGAACTCGGGCAGATAGTCGCGGGTGAGCCAGAACCGCTGGAGCCACCCCGGGCTGCTCGCGTCGTAGGTGAACACCACCACCCGCCGCGCCACGCGCCGCATCTCGCGCAGCCCGGCGACCGGGTCCGGCCAGTGGTGGACGGTGCTCACCGCCATCGCGGCGTCGAAGGAGGCGTCCGCGAACGGCAGGCTCTCCGCACTGGCGGCCACACAAGGTGCCGCGCCCGCGGGACGCTGTGCCCGCATGACCGCCGAGGGCTCCACCGCAGTGACGTCGCGGTCCGGGGGCTCGTACGAACCCGTGCCGGCCCCCACGTTCAGGACCGTCCGCGCGTCCCCGAGCGCCTGCCAGATCCGCGCGGCGATCCGCGGCTCGGTGCGCCGCGTCGCCGGGTACGCCGAGCCGATGGAGTCGTACAACTGCGCCCCGAACACCTCCAGTTGCTCCTCGGGTGTCGTCCGGATGCCCATCGCCCGTGCCTCCAGTTCCCTGTCGATGGCCGCCACCATGGCGGCGGTGCGGTCGCGCTGTTCCTCCAGCAGCCCGCGCAGCCGCCGCAGGTGCGCGACCGCGTCGGTGGCCGGGTCGTCCACCAGAGCCGCGATCTCGCGCAGGGCGAAGCCCAGCCTGCGGTAGCCGAGCACCTCCCGCAGCCGCTCCACGTCGCCCGGCGCGTAGGCCCGGTATCCGGCCGGCGTCCGCGCCGACGGCCGTACGAGGCCGATCTCGTCGTAGTGATGCAGCGTGCGGACGCTCACGCCGGCCAGCCCGGCCACACGCCCCACGGTCAGGTGTTCCTCCACGCCCCGACTATGTGGCCTGACGCCGCGTGAGGGTCAAACGGCCCGACGTCGGCCCGCCCGGCGCCCGGCCCGGGCGATGCGGGCGCAGGTGTCGTTTCGTAGGCTGCGGGCATGAGCGATAACAAGATCAAGACGCCCTCCGAGGCCTTTGAGCTGCTGATGTCCGGAAACCAGCGATTTGTCGCGGGCACCCCGGAACATCCCAACCAGGACGCCACCCGCCGCGCCGAGACCGTGCCGGGTCAGCAGCCTTTCGCCGTGCTGTTCGGGTGCTCCGACTCCCGGCTGGCCGCGGAGATCGTCTTCGACCGGGGTCTGGGTGACCTGTTCGTGGTGCGTACCGCCGGCCATGTCGTCGGCGCCGAGGTGCTGGGCAGCATCGAGTACGGCGTAGAGGTACTGGGCTGCCCCCTGGTCGTGGTCCTCGGCCACGACTCGTGCGGCGCGGTCGGCGCTGCGCGTGCCGCGCTGGAGGACGGGGTGGCGCCGGGCGGCTACATCCGGGACGTCGTGGAGCGGGTGACCCCCAGTGTGCTCGCGGCGCGGGCCGCGGGCCGCACCGAGCCGGACGAGATCCTCGCCGAGCACATCCGGCACACCGTCGACCTGCTGCTGGACCGTTCCCGGGTGCTCGCCGAGAAGGTCGCCGCCGGACAGGCCGCCGTGGTGGGCCTGTGCTACCGCCTGGCGGATGGCAACGCGCAGGTCGTCGCCGCCCGGGGTCTCGACGCGGCGGTCGCCGCGTCCTGACCGGGCGCCGCCTTGTCAGGCCGCCCTGACCAGGCGGTTGGCGAAGGTCGACATCGTGTAGGCGCCGATGCCGAGGACCACTTCGAGGGCGTTGCGCTCGGTGTAGCCGTGGGCGAGGAAGGCCGTGATCCGGTCGTCGTCCACGGCGCCGGTGGTGGCGAGGACGTCGAGCGTGAACGCCCGGATCGCCGCGAGGCGCGCGTCCTGCGGGGCGCGCTCCTCGCGCAGGGCGGTGACGAGGTCCGGGTCCGCGCCGAGCTTGCGGAGCTTGCCGGCGTGCAGGTTGACGCAGAGGTGGCACTGGTTGCGGACGGCGACCGTCATGATGACGACCTCCCGCGCGAGCGGGTCGAGGGTGGACTGCTCGAAGCTCGCGCTCATCGACAGGAACCCGTTGAGCAGCTCGGGCGAGGTGGCGAGCCGGGCCACCGCGTCGGGGACCGCCCCGCCGAACGCGTCGGCGACGGACCGCATCGCCGGCCGCGACGCGTGCGGGGCGCTCTCCAGGGTGTGGGCGGGGAACATGAAGCCTCCTAGAATGGTCAACATGGTTGACGATGATGAGATGGTAAACCAGGTTTCCCTTTCTGGGAAGGGAGTCCCCGGAGGGGAAGCCCGTGCGGGCGGGGGACAGGAGCGACGCGGCTCCGGCCCGCCCCGGCCGAGAGCTGGGTACGAGCTGCCCCTGCTGCTGTTCGCGGGGTTCCGCACCCTCATCGACGAGCTGCACACCGAGCTGGCCCGGCAGGGACACCCGGACGTGCGCCCGGCGCACGGGTTCGCCCTCCAGGCAATCGGCCCGGAGGGCAGCGCCGCCAGCGACATCGCCCGGCGCCTCGGCATCTCGAAGCAGGCGGCGGGCAAGACCGTCGACCGCCTCGTGGCCCTCGGGTACGCCGAGCGCGCCGAGGACCCGGCCGACGCCCGCCGCAAACTGGTCCGCCTGACCGCACGCGGCTTCGACATGCTGGCCCGCTCGGCCGCGATCTTCGAGCGGCTGCGTGCCGAGTGGGCCGCCGAGCTGGGGGAGGAGCGGGTGAGCGCGATGGAGGACGACCTCGGCGCGGTGGTGTCGCCCGGCGCGTTCCGACTGGACGCGGCGGGGTGGATCGGCGGCGCCATGTGACCTCCCGGCGTCGGCTCGCGGTGCCGATGAGGCTGGTTGGACCGGTGATGCGGGGGCACCCGGGAACGGCCGGCCGAGGGGCCGGCACTCCACCGTCGTACGGAGGCGCACGTGGCCGTTCGTCATCGTCTGATCAAAGCCCGGCCCGGTGTCGTGTGGGACGTCCTGGCCGACGGCGGCAAGTATCCGCAGTGGGTGGTGGGACCGTCCGGGGCGGAACCGGTGCGCGGGCAGTGGCCGCAGACGGACGCGGCGATCCGCTACGAGGTCCCGATCGGCCCGTTCCGGCTGTCCAACGAGACGATCGTGCGCCGCTGCGAGGAAGGTGCCGGGCTGGAACTGGAAGCCCACGCCGGACCGCTGGGCAGCGCGCGCATCGCCATAGAGCTGCGGCCGTGGGGCGAGCACTGCCTGGTGATCGTGGACGAGCACCCGCTCCAGGGAGCGGGCGGCCTGCTGCACAACGCCGGCTTCGAAGTGCTCATCCAGCTGCGCCACCGCGCCATGCTGGCCCGCCTCGCCCGGCTGTGCGAGAGCCGGCCGGACAACGGCCGCAGCGGCGCGGAGAACGCCGGGCCGGGGTCCGAAGGGACCGAGCCCGCGGGTTCCCCGTCCGGCGGGAGCGGGAGCGGCCATGCCTGACGCCGTGGTCATCGGGGCCGGCCCCAACGGCCTGGTGGCCGCGAACGTCCTGGCGGACGCCGGATGGAGCGTCGAGGTCCTGGAGGAGCAGGCCGAACCCGGCGGGGCCGTACGCCACGACCGCGGCGTCGACCCGGCCTTCGTGAACGACCTGTGCAGCTCCTTCTACCCGCTGGCCGCGGCGTCCCCCGTCCTGTCCGCGCTGCGTCTGGAGGACCACGGACTGCGCTGGAGCCACGCGCCCAGCGTGCTCGCCCACCCGCTCACCGACGGCACCTGCGCCGTCCTCGACCGCGACCTCGACGTCACGGCGGCGTCCGTGGACGCCTTCGCGTCCGGCGACGGCGCCGCCTGGCGCCGGCTGCACGAGCTGTGGGAGAGGCTCCGCCCCGACCTCCTGGACGCCCTGTTCACCCCGTTCCCGCCGGTGCGCGCCACGGCCCGGCTGGCGATGCGGCTGCGGGCGGCGGGCGGGCTGCGCACGGCCCGCTCCCTGGTGCTGCCCGTGCGCCGGATGGGCGAGGAGGAGTTCCGCGGCGAGGGCGGCCGGCTGCTGCTGGCGGGCAACGCCCTGCACGCGGACCTGGCCCCCGAGGCGGCCGGCAGCGGCGGCTTCGGCTGGCTCATGGCGATGCTCGGCCAGACCTACGGCTTCCCCGTACCCGTCGGCGGCGCGGGCGCGCTGACCTGGGCACTCGCCCGACGGCTGCGCTCACGCGGCGGACAGCTGCGCTGCGGGCAGCGCGTCGAGCGCATCGTCGTGCGCGGCGGCCGGGCCGTCGGCGTACGCACCGAGGGCGGCGAGACGGTGACCGCGCGCCGGGCCGTCCTGGCGGACGTGTCCGTGCCCGCGCTCTACGGCGAACTGGTCCCGGCCGAGCATCTGCCGCCGCAGGTGCTGAGCGACCTCAGGCGCTTCCAGTGGGACTTCGCCACGTTCAAGGTGGACTGGGCGCTGGACGGCCCGGTGCCCTGGCAGGCGGAACAGGCCGGGCGGGCCGGCACGGTGCACCTCGCGGACGGCGTCGACGAACTCACCCGCTTCGCCGCCCAGATCGCCACCCGGCAGGTGCCCGACCGGCCCTTCCTGCTGTTCGGCCAGATGACCACGGCCGACGCCGGCCGCTCCCCGGTCGGCACCGAGTCCGCGTGGGCGTACACCCACGTCCCGCACGAGATCCGCGCCGACGCCGCCGACGAGGGCATCACCGGGCAGTGGAACGCCAAGGACCAGGAACTCATGGCCGACCGGGTGGAACGCCAGGTGGAACGCTTCGCCCCCGGCTTCCGCGCCCTCGTACGGGCCCGGCGTGTCCTGGCCCCGCCTACCCTCCAGGAACTGGACCGCAATCTCGTCGGCGGCGCCATCAACGGCGGCACGACCGCCCTCCACCAGCAGCTGGTCTTCCGACCCCTGCCCGGCAGCGGGCGCCCCGAGACCCACGTCCCCGGCCTGTACCTGGCCTCCGCCGGCGCCCATCCGGGCGGGGGAGTGCACGGCGCGCCCGGCGCCAACGCCGCCCGCGCCGCGCTGCGCCGCCACCGCCCGCCGGGACGGGCCCGCCTGCAGCGGCTGCTGGCGAGCCGGAACCGCGCCGGGGACAGAAGATGACGGAAGGGACGCCCGCCCCGAGCCGTGTGCGAGCACTGTGAGCCGTAAGCCGACCCAAAGAGAGGACCCATGCAGGAGCACCCCGACGGCCCCGACCAGCAGCACCGCCGCCCCGACGGCGTCGACGACAAGACCGTCGAAGCCCTCGGCGCGCTCTCCAAGGCCCTGGAGACGACCGAGCGGGCCAGAGGCCGCCTGTACGACTTCCACCAGATGACCGGCACCGCCGACTTCCAGCTGGAGCACGCCGCCGACCTGCTGGCCGAGGCGGGCCACCCCGAGTGGGCGGAGAAGATCCGCGCCGAGGTCATCGGCCGCAACGTCATCCCCGGACACTGGACGTTCCAGATCGTCGAGCGCTACGACGACACGTACTACCGGCCCTTCCGGGAGCTGGAGGCGGCCTGCACACAGGAGCTCGCGCAGGGCCGCCGCCATCTGTACGAGGCCGAGCTGAAGGAGGCGCGGCGCACGCCGGGCCACCCCGCCCACGTCGCCGGGCCGCCGCTGCCGGAGGAGTGAGCCGCGGGCGCATCCGGCCGGGCCCCCGAGGCGGAAGCGAAGGGAGACCCGGCAGTGCCGCCCGGCACCCGCGACGGCAGGGAAGGGAAGCGCCGATGGACAGCCGCCCGCTCACGGACCGGACCGTGGTGGTCACCGGGGCCGCCCGCG
This sequence comes from Streptomyces griseosporeus, assembly GCF_014656055.1. Classification (GTDB taxonomy): domain Bacteria; phylum Actinomycetota; class Actinomycetes; order Streptomycetales; family Streptomycetaceae; genus Streptomyces; species Streptomyces griseosporeus. Next base: position 304,396 of record NZ_BNBR01000002.1, on the reverse strand, counting down.
GCCTGGGCGCGGCGCTGGCGCGGGAGGCCGCCCGGCGCGGCGCCCGACTGGCCCTGCTCGGCCACGAGGGCGCCGCCCTCAAGGCCGTCGCGGCCTCGCTGCCCGGTCCGGCGCTCGCCCTGGAGACCGACGTCACCGAGCCCGACGCGCTCGCCGCCGCGGCGCGCACCGTCCACGCCCGTCTCGGTGCCGCCTCGGTCGTCATCGCGAACGCCGGTATCGCCGAGGGCGGCCCGTTCCTGGCGTCGGACCCGGTGACCTGGCGGCGGGTGGTCGACGTGAACCTCACCGGCAGCGCCTACACCGCCCGCGCCTTCCTGCCCCACCTCCTCGCCACCGCGGGCTACCACCTCCAGGTGGCGTCGCTGGCCTCGCTCGGCGCCGCCCCGCTGATGAGCGCCTACTGCGCGGCGAAGGCGGGCGTGGAGGCCTTCGCGCACAGCCTGCGGGCCGAGGTCGCCCACCACGGCGTCGCCGTCGGGATCGCCTACCTCGGTTGGATCGACACCGACATGGTCCGGGACGTCGACGGCTTCGACGTCCTGCGCGAGCTGCGCGCGGCCATGCCGCCGCCCGCCCGCAGGCTGGACAGCGCGGAAAGGGCCGCCGACCGCCTGATCCACGCCGTGGAACGCCGTCGTACCGTCGTCTACGTGCCGCCCTGGCTGCGGCTGGTGCAACCGGCGCGGGCGGCCCTGCCCCCGGTCGTCCTGCGTGTCAGCCGCCGCCGACTGCCCCGCATCGAGATCCGGGGCCCCGTGCGCGACACCGGCCCGCTCGGCGCGGGCGGCAGGGCGGACCGGGCGGCGCGAGAACGCCGGCAGGAGGGATGACGCCCACGCCATGCAGACATTCCTGACCCATCCCGACTTCCGGCGGTCGGCCCAGGACCTCGACCGGCGCCGCCTGGGCAAACAGCGCGTCGAGGCCCTCCAGGTGCTGCGCGGCCTGACCGTGCCCGGGTACGGCTGGCGCCGGCATCCCGCTGTCCGCATGTGGACCGGGTACGAGGAGGCCCTCGTGCGCTACGGCCTCGAAGTGTGCCGTGTCTGGCGGGAGCTGGGGCATCAGGACAGCTGTGCCGCCTCCCTGGTCGCCGGCTTCGCCGCGCACCGCCCGGGACACCCCATCCGCGAGCAGCCGGAACTCGCCGAGGCCGGGGAACTGCCACCGTGGCTCGGGGACCCCGCCTTCCACCGCAGCCACCGGTCGGCCCTCGTCCGCAAGGCCCCCGACGTGTACGCGGCCCGCTTCCCCGACGTGCCGGACGACCTGCCGTATGTCTGGCCGCCCTCGGACCGCGACGCGGAGGGCGCGGCCGCCTCATGAGCCGAGGGCGGCCCCGTGGCCGGGCTACCGGGTGTCGAGCGCCCGGTCGAGGGTGAGGGTCGCGTCGATGAGGGCGAGGTGGGTGAAGGCCTGCGGGAAGTTGCCCAGTTGGCGTCCCGTGGGGTCGATCTCCTCCGAGTACAGGCCCAGATGGTTGGCGTACCCCATCATCTTCTCGAACACCAGCCGTGCCTTGTCCGTCCGCCCGGCCCTGGCGAGGGCGTCGACGTACATGAACGTGCACAGCGAGAAGGTGCCCTCGGAGCCGCGCAGGCCGTCGGGCGAGGCCTCCGGGTTGTAGCGGTAGACGAGGCTGTCGCTGACGAGTTCCCGCTCGATGGCGTCCAGCGTCGACGACCAGATCGGATCCTCGCTGCTGACGAAACCGACCGTCGCCATGCGCAGCAGCGAGGAGTCCAGTACGTCACTGCCGTAGTGCTGGACGAAGGCCCGCCGGCCCTCGTTCCACCCCTTGGCCATGACCTGTTCGTAGGCCGCGTCGCGCTCGGTCTGCCATCTTCCGCCCGCCGACGGCCAGCCCTTCGCCCCGGCGAGGCGCAGCGCGCGGTCGAACGCCACCCAGGACATGACCCGGCCGTAGGTGAAGTCCTGGCGTCCGCCGCGGGTCTCCCAGATGCCCTCCTCCGCCTGGTCCCAGTGGTCGGCCAGCCAGTCCAGGTTCGCCCGCATCGAGGTCCATCCCCCGTAGTCGCCCTGGAACCCGTGCTGGTGGGCGAAGTACATGCTGTCCAGCGCCTCGCCGTAGATGTCCAGCTGGAGCTGGGTCGCCGCGCCGTTGCCGATCCGCACGGGCCGTGAACCGGCGTAGCCCTCCCAGTGGTCGAGGATCTGCTCCTTCAGGTCGGACGAACCGTCGACCTTGTACATGATGTTCAGCGGCCCCGTCGTCCCGCCGCTGCCGGCCTGCTCCTTGACCCGGTCGCTCAGCCAGGCGATGAACGCCCGCGCCTCCTGCGTGAAGCCCAGTCCCAGCAGGGCGTACACGGAGAACGAGGCGTCACGGATCCAGGTGAAGCGGTAGTCCCAGTTGCGTTCGCCGCCCAGTTGCTCCGGCAGGGCCGTCGTCGGAGCGGCCACCACGGCGCCGCTGGGCGCGAAGGTCATGAGCTTCAGCGTGATCGCGGACCGCTCCACCATCTCCCGCCAGCGCCCGGCGTACCGCGACTGCGCGAGCCAGGAGCGCCAGAACCCCGCGGTCTCGTTGAACAGCTGTTCGTACGTGTCCAGGCGGACGTCGGCGGGTGGCCCGTCGGCGCCCATCTCCAGCATCAGGCCGCGCTGCTGACCGGCCCGCAGCGTCAGCGACAGGGACAGGTCGGCTTCCCGGTCCATGACGAAGTCGGCGAGCCGCTCGTCCCCCGGTTCACGGATGCGGTGCACGGTGAGTTCCGTGCCGTCCTCCGCGGCGAAGACCGCTCCGTTCGGCGTGATGTGCAGGTCGTGTTTGCTGCGTCCGTAGTCGAACCGGGGCGCGATGTCGACCTGGAACGTCATGCTGCCGCGCACACAGCGGATCAGACGCACCAGCCGGTGGCAGGAGGTGACCGTCGTACCGGTCACCGGCATGAAGTCGACGACCTCACCCGCGCCCGCCTCGGTCATGAACCGTGTCACCAGGACCGCCGTGTCGGGCAGGTACAACTGCTTGGTCGCATGGGTCGGGTGCGCGGGCCGGACCGTGCAGTGCCCGCCGTTGTCCTTGTCCAGCAGAGCCCCGAAGACGCTCGGCGAGTCGAACCGGGGGGAGCAGAACCAGTCGATCACACCCTCGGTGGTCACCAGCGCGGCGGTCTGCAGATCGCCGATCAGTCCGTGGTTCTCGATCAGTGGGTAACCGTCCATCAGGACTTGCCTTTCGAGCCAGTTCCGCCGGGTCCTCCCCTGCGTCCTCAGAGGAGGTGTTCGTCGTCGTCGGTGGTCTTGCGGTTCCGGTTGGCCATCTGCTCCCAGAAGATGTGCAGCTCACTGACGGGGATGCTGACCCAGGGCGCCGTGTGCCGGCTGACGGCCGGCAGGTGCCAGCGGGAGCGGCTGTGCAGGAGGGCCTGCTGCTGCCGGCAGAACAGCTCCGCCATCTCCGTCTGCGCGTTGCCGGCCTGGGGCGGGTAGGGGCACAGGCGGAACTCGCACGGGGACACACAGGTGGTGTGGGCCTCGTCCCGGTCGGCGCGGCCGACGCTGCGTTCGGGGTGCAGGCGGCTGCGGTCGTGGGTGAGACAGTGCGGGAGGCTGTTGCGGTTCGCCAGCTTCAGACGCTCCTCGATGTCGTCCGGAGTGCCGTTGCCCCGGGTCAGGTTGAGCATGACGAGGACATCGGCGAGGAGGCGCTGCGCTCGCGGGTGCAGGATGCTCCAGCCGACCGAGGGGGCGATCCACAGGTTGTGCTTGCGGTACCGCTCCGGATCGGCCGGGGTGGAACCGACGTTGTCGGTGACCTCGTTCTCGTCGATCCAGACGAACCGCTCCGGATGTCCCGTCTCCAGGGCCAGGGTCACCAGGTCGCCCGCCTCGGCGACGAACGGGTGCAGGACCTTCTCCGTGCGGTGTTCGGAGGTGTCACCGCCGCGGGCCGGGACGTCGTGCGCGCTGCCCGCCATCGTCAGCCACCGGGCGACCGATCTCGTGGGCTCCATGGGTCCGTCGGACGCCGGGTCGCCGTTCCTGGCCGGGCGGTCGGCCGGCGCGGTACGACGGCGGTGCCCGTTCGGTGAGCCGGAGCCGTGTCCGATGGTGTCGGGCAGCTCCCACAGGCACAGCGCCTGGAGCAGACAGAGCTGGGCGTACCAGTAACGACTGCAGGTGAGCATCTTCTCCGCCTGCTTCACCAGGTAGGCCCGCGTCTCCTCGTACGCCTCCGGGTGCCGTTTCCTGCGGTTCGCCGCGCTCTTGAAGCCCTGAGCCAAGGCGTTCTCCAAGGAGAGCGGCATCCGTGGGACCGGTCGGTCCGCAGCGGTGGTCAGGTTCTGCAGCCAGAGGCCCATCCGCTCCTTGGCCTCGTCACGGTACTTCTCCGAGACGGAACCGACCATCATGGGAACGAGCCAGGCCCGGAGGGTGAAATGGCGCCACCACGTGATGCGGCTCTGCTCGTACTCCGCGACGATCGAGTCGTGTTTGCGCTGCCTTCTCCTCGCCGCCTCCGGGTCGGCGGCGCGGGTCGTGCTCTCCTCATTGAGCCAGGCCGTGTAGTCGTGGTCCAGTTTCTTCTTGGCTTCCTCGCTTTTCCGCAGGTATTGGGTCATGGGGTCGGTCCCGAGGGGGAATTCCGTGCGCAGGTCGCGGAAGGCGGCATCGCCCCCGGAGGCGATCTCGTACGCGATCGCCGTCCGGACGGAAGCGGAGGGCTCGCGCGTGCCGATCTGGAAGAGCTGCTTGTAGGGCAGGGGACCGCCCCTGTGGCGGCGCTCCCTTTCCCGTAGCGCCGCTCCGAAGCGCCGCACCAGACGCAGTTTCGCGTCCGCGATGGTCCGCTGGTCCCCTCTGATGTCGAGGCCTGCCCATTGTTCGTCGAGATCCCGAGCCAAAGTGTCCTGAAGAGACACCGGGTCGACGCAGTCGATTTCCAGAGCCGCGGCATAGAGGTCGAAGTATTTCGGATCGTGTCGATCGGCTGCGGCGGCACGCAGCAGCTCGGCCAGGTTCGGCCTTGCGTCGTGGCTCTTCTCACGCCCGGGAGTCCCTCGCGTCCGGCCTGTGACGGGATCTGCCCGGTGACGGGAGAGCAGCACCAGAGCGATGAGCAGCTCACGGGACGGACCCGGGCTGCGCAGCGCCGGCCGGACGACCGCGTCGATCTCGGCGTCGGACATCTCCTTCAGCAGGCGGAAGCCCAGATAGGCCTGGAGGATGCTGTGCGGGAAGCGGACCTTGTTCTTGCAGCCGTACACCAGTCCCAGGAGCTGCCCGTCGGCGGTGTACCTCGCCAGCTCGATGCGGCATTCCACGGGGTAGTCCACCGTGTTCAGCCAGGGCGCGGACACCCCGATCTTCCGGGCGAGCACACCCCAGATCGCGTCACGCTGCGCCGGGGTGGCGACGAGGCGGGTGCCGGGCTGCACCGGTGAGGCTGGTGACTCCTCGTGTCCGACCTCGCACTTCCTGCGGCGCAGCAGATCGTCGACGTGCGCGTTGACGAAGTCGTCGAAGGGCACCTCCAGGCTGTCCTGGAACAGCCCCAGACAGGCCAGCGCCGACACGACCCACATGGTTTCCTGGCGTTCCTTGCGGTCGATCACGAGCTTGTCGAAGATGCGGCCGTCTTCGAGCGCCTGGCGATAGGTGTTGAGAAGCCCGAGACGGAGCGTGGCGCAGTCGTTGCTGCGGGTGTCCAGGCGGTCGCCCTCGCCACGCAGGGTCAGATGCTCCAGCAGACCGCACTGCTGCAGCAGTCGGGCGATCCGCAGGTAGATCGGGGAATCGGCGACCTGGGCGGTCTCCACCACCCAGTCGAGCCGCCGCTCGTCCAGCTGACCGGGCTCCCGGATCAGATACTCGAGGGCGGCCTCCTCGCTCAACGGCTCCAGGTTGGCGATCGCGGCCCGCGTGCCCTCCAGCGGTGCGTGCGGGCGGGAGGCGATGACCAGGGGCAGCTTCTGGCGGTCGGCACGGTCTATCGCCCGCCGGATGATGTTGTCCCGGTCCTCCTGGTACTTCTCGTCGAGGAGGGCCTCCTCCAGGCCGTCGGCGATGACGACGGCCTTGTCGTCGAGTCTCAGCTGCCGCCACGTCTTGTCGATGTTGCTGCCGGCGAGGACTCCCTGATCTGCCTCGTCCTGGAAGCGGCGCCGCGCCATTTCCTCGAAGTCGAGTTCACCGTCGCCTTTCATGTCGCGCAGACTGATGGGCACGGGAACGGCGTCCTGCTGCGCCAGCATCCGGGTGAGTTCCACCAGCACGGCCGTCTTGCCGACCCCCACCCCGCCGACGAGCAGATAAGGCTTGCGGGTCTTTCTGTTGCGGAGCGTCTGGGCCATTACCTGGGAAAGTTCATGCCGCCCGACAATCCGATTGACGAGGGTCCCGGCCGTGGGGACCAGCTCATGCGGTCGGGTGCGGGCCTTGTTGACGATCGGCTGCTTGGTCTTGTGGTACCAGTAGAGCAGGAAGAGCGCCAGGAGCAGGGACGCGGTCAGAATTGGGCCGGCAATGTGGTTGACGGCATCGAACCACTCGGAATCCAGTACATGATGCAGCGCTTCGTCTCCTTCAGAAGCGTGGGGCTGCTTGTCATCGTAATCCAGCTTCGACCCGTAGAAATCGTAGACGGTCAGCGCCACCCAACCGAACAGCAGAATCGTCCCGACCAGCGCATATATACGCAGCAAAGGACCAAGGGAGAAATTCCAGGAGCGCCATTCGCGATTCGGCACGATGCTCCTGCGTGCCTCCCTTTCCGTTCTGTATTTGCGCCATTTTCTGCCCACGGTCCGTGAGGCCCGGGTCCACCACCGCCTCGGGTACAGCGTGTACCACGGTGCGCTGTGGGGTCGCGCCTTGCCTTCCGGGTGGCGGATGACCTTGGTGGGCATGAGGTCCGTTCCCTCCGCACTGCAGCCTTCATTTCCATGAAAGCACTCGGGGGGTGGACCGCAACACGACCGGCGAAAGGCTGGTGACGGACCGTCAGATCGTATACGGTCGCCCGTCCGCGAGCCCGCACCTCACACGGCGATCTTGCGCATTCGCGCGTATCGTGGGATTCACGGCAGTGGTCTGCGCGCCGGACATCCAGGCAGCGCTATCAACTCGCCCTTCCAGGTTGAACATAGAAGTTCTTGAGAACGATCTGCGCTCTTTCGCGCCGGCACCGCGGCCGGCCCGGGCCGGAATCCCACGTACTCGTGGCGGCAGCCCCCATGGACGCATTCGCTTTCCGTACTCCGCTTTCGTTACGGAGTTCAACCATGCTCGAGTACACCACGTCCGGCCTGCGCGCCCGCACCCACCGGCCGGGCGACGCCCCCTCGGCGCGGGCGACCGTGCAGACCTCCCTCGCCCCGGGCGCGCTCGATCTGCGGTCCCTCGTACCGATCATGTTCGCCTTCATGCTGCGCAACATCGCCAGCAACGGCTTCGTCTACAGCGACCCCCAGGCGCCGGGCGACGTCTCCCGCGACTCGAAGCCGGGCTGCGTCATCGCCGCCCCGTCCTTCCCGGCCCAGACCCCCGGCATCGACCAGGACTACGTCTTCAACTGGGTGCGCGACGGCGCCATCACCGTCATGGAGGTCGTGCGCTCCGGCCTGCCCGCCGGCCCCGACGGGACGGTGCCGACGCTCGACGACTACGTGCGGTTCGCCGACCTGTGCCGCTCCCACGCCCGACCGCCGCTGACCCAGGGCCACTCCTGCTTCACCATCGCCGGCGAAGCCCGCCCGTGGACCGAGCAGAACGACGGCCCGGCCCTGCAGACGAGCACCGTCCTGGCCGCCTGGGACCAGCTCGGCGCCGGCACCCGCGAGCAGGCGGTCGACCTGGTCAACTCGAACGTGGCCTATCTCCTCGGCGTCTTCGAGGAGCCCACCACCAACCTGTGGGAGGAGCACAACGGGTACAGCTTCTTCGCCCGTTCCGCCCAGCTCCGCTGCTTCGAGGAAATCCAAGCCTCAACCATCGTCGGCATCGACAAGCCGGCCACGCTGCGGCCCGCCGCCGACCGGCTGCGCCGAGCGCTGGCGGAGCACTGGGACGGCGGCATGTACGTGAGCGTGCTGGCCGACCCCGGCAACGGAGCCCCGCCCTCGCCCCGGAACCCCGTCGTCGTCGGCTACGACCCGAACATCGACATCGTCCAGGCGGCCGTCTACGGGGCCGTGCCCGTCACCGACACCAAGCTGCTCGCCACGGCGGCCCGGCTGCGGTCGCAGTGGGAAGAGGGCGGCCCCGCCTTCTACCCGATCAACAAGTCCGACCGCGAAGGACGCGGCATCGGCCCGATGTTCGGCCGCTACCCGGACGACGTCTACGGCGGGGACACCGCGCACCCGCAACGCGGCGGCCACCCCTGGGCTCTGTCCACCTGCAACGTCGCCGAACTGCACTACAAGCTCGCCGCCGAGATCAGGACGAGAGACGCGGTCCCCGTGGACGACCTGTCCACCCCCTTCTTCGCCCAGTCCGGCATCGACGCGTCGACCCCGCCCACGGCCGCCGCCACCGCCCTGACGGCCACCGGTGACGCCATGGTGCGGGCGGTCGTCTACCACAGCGATCACCTGGAGCTGTCCGAGCAGTTCGACGGCACGACCGGCTACCAGCGCAGTGTCCGCAACCTGACGTGGAGCTACGCCGCCTACCTGTCCGCGATGCGAGCCAGGGCCGAGGCCGTCTGACGGCCGGCCGACCGGCCGGGCCGCTCCGGAACCGGCGCACCTGACAGAGGAGGAGTGACCGCCTCATGTACGAGAAGTTCCCCGAGGGCGCGGCACAGCGCACCGACCCCGCGGTGGCGGCCGACGATCTCTACGACGCCGTCATCGTCGGAGGCGGCATCTCCGGCGCCCTGATCGCCGCCAGGCTGAGCCAGGCGGGTCGCAGAGTGCTGATCCTGGAGGCGGGCCCGGCCGAGGATCTCACCCTGAGGGGCTACGAGGACTACCTCAACCGGTTCTACGAGGCGATCAGCAAGGACAACCAGGCCCCCTACCCGGCCCTCCCCAACGCCCCGATGCCCCGCGGCACCGACGTACGGCCCATCGTCCCGGGGGCGCCCGACGCCTCGGCCTACCTCGTCCAGAACGGCCCCTTTGCCACCGACACCACCTACACGCGCGTCCTCGGCGGCACCACCATGCACTGGGAGGGCAAGACGCTGCGGATGCTGCCCGAGGACTTCCGCATGCGGTCGCTCTACGGCGAGGGAGCGGACTGGCCGCTCTCCTACGACGACCTCGCCCCGTACTACAGCGAGGCCGAGCGCGAGATCGGTGTCTCCGCCGACGTGGAGGACCAGGCCTACCTCGGCATCACCTTCGACGACGACTACGTCTTCCCGATGAAGGGCCTGCCCCTGTCCTATCTGGACCGGACGGTCGCCAAGGACATCGACGGGATGGAGGTCGAGCTCGACGGCGTGCAGCGGCGGCTGCGGGTCCGGCCGTTCCCGCAGGGCCGCAACGGCATCGCGAACCCGGACTACGACGGAGGGAAGGGCTATGTGCCCCAGGGCGCGGTGAGCGCGTACCAGGTCGAGGTCGGCGAGCGCTGCCAGGGCAACAACAACTGCGTGCCCATCTGCCCGGTGCAGGCCAAGTACAACGCCGGCAAGACCCTCGCGGTGGCCCTGCGCACCGGCCGGGTGGACCTGGTCGGCCAGGCGGTGGCCCACAAGGTGCACATCGACGAGCGCACGCGCCGGGTGACCGAGATCGAGTACCGCCGCTACGACCGGCCCGACAGCCCCGGCTTCACGACGATGAGGGCCCGCGGCCGCCTGTTCGTCCTCGCCGCCAACGCGGTGGAGAACCCTCGGCTGATGCTCGCCTCCGGCCTGCGCGGTTCGAGCGGCCTGATGGGCCGCAACTTCATGGACCACGCCTACCTGCTGGCGTGGGGCCTGCTGCCGGAACCGGCCGGCACCTTCCGCGGCACGGTCTGCACGGGCGGCATCGCCGACCTGCGCGGAGGCCGTTTCCGCAGCCGGCAGGCGGCGTTCACGATCGACATCCACAACGACGGCTGGGGCTGGGCCCGCGGCGCCCCCATGACCGACCTGATCAGCCTGGTGGACTCCGGCAGCCGCTACGGTGCGTCGCTGCGCCAGGGCCTGGTGGACCGGGTGTCCCGGCAGCTGCAGCTGGCGTTCATGGTCGAGGTCCCCGCCGACCCGAGCAACCGGATCACCGTGAGCCCGGACTTCATCGACGCGCTCGGCAACATGCGGCCTGTCCTCACCTACGACATCCCCGAATACACCATGCGGGGCGTGGCCTACGCGCGACAGCTGTCGAAACGGATCTTCGCCCGGCTGGGCGCCGAGGACCACACCGCGTACAACCCGAACTTCTGGGGCTACGCCGTCCACGACGGCGAGGGGTACGAGATCCGCGGCGGCAACCATCTCGCCGGCACCCATGTGATGGGCCGCGACCGGACGACCTCGGTCGTCGACGCGGACCAGCGGTGCTGGGACTACGGGAACCTCTACATGGTCGGCGGGGGGAGCATGCCGACGGTGGGCACGTCGAACGTGACGCTCACGATCGCCGCCCTGTGCCTGCGCAGCGCCCGGGCCATGCTGGCCCGGCTCGACTCCGAGACCGCACCCGTCAACGTGACCTCCAACCGGCGCGACGCTGCGCCCACCTCAGGGAAGGCGGCCTGGTGACCGTGTCCACCATCGAGAACCGCGACGACCTGATCCGCTATCTCGAAGCGGCGCTGGCACTCGAACACGCCACGCTCCCCCCGTACCTGACCGCGTACTACTCCATACGCTCCACCACCAACTCCGACGCCGCCCACATCATCCGGGTGGCCGCGGTGGAGGAGATGCTGCACCTGACCCTCGTCGCCAACGTCCTGAACGCCGTCGGCGGGCGGCCCGACCTGACCCGCCCCGGCTTCGTGCCCTCCTACCCGGCCTACCTGCCGGACGGGGAGGACGACTTCACCGTCGACCTGCGGCCCTTCTCACCCGAGGCGGTCGAGACGTTCTGCAAGATCGAGCGGCCCGGCAAGGCCCCCAGCGCCGACGAACGGCTGCTGAGCGCACCCGCCGACAGGGCGCCGCTCCTCGTCTCCAGCCCCACGGCCGAGGGCATGCGCTTCTACAGCATCGGCGAGTTCTACGAAGAGATCACCGAGGGACTCGAGAAGGTGGCGGCCGACGACCCGGCGCTCTTCCGCGGGGACCCGGCCCGGCAGGTGGGCCCCGAGTACTTCTACTCCGGCGGCGGGACGATGATCGTCGTCACCGACCTGGACTCGGCCCGGCGGGCGCTCCAGTTCATCGCCGCCCAGGGTGAGGGCCTGGATTCGGGCATCTACGACGCGGAGGGCGAGCTCGCCCACTACTACCGGTTCCGGCAGCTGCAGCTCGGGCGCTACTACCAGGAGGGCGACGAACCCGGCACCCCCACCGGACCGCCGCTCAGCATCTCCTGGGACGACGTGCACAACGTCAAGGTGAGCGCCAAGCTGGCCGACTACCCGCCCGGCTCGGAACTCGCCCGCGTGGCACGGGAGTTCAACGCCGACTACGGTGCCCTCCTCGCCCTGCTCACCCAGGCGTTCGACGGGCGGCCCGCCCTGCTGCAGGACGCCGTGTGCGACATGTTCCGCCTGCGCGACGGGTTCAACCGGCTGATCTGCAACCCCCTCCCGGGCCACGACGGCCTGCACGCCGCTCCCACCTTCGAGATCGAACCCGCGGCCGGGTCCGATCAGCCGGCCGCGCGGGACGCCGGCGAGCCGACCCGGGCGGTGACACCATGACCGCCCCGTCGCTTGAGGACTTCCTGCTCCTGTCGGTCGATCTCACCGCGTTCGAGGAGACCGATCTGCTCGGCACCGGCATGGCTGAGGGCTACCTGGAGAAAGTGCGGGCCGCCTGCGGTGACGGGATCGTCGCGGCGCTCCTGGACGCCCACCGGGCGGCCCGCGCCGACGCGGCGGCCGAGAACGGAAACCAGACACGCACCCCGCTGGAGGGGGAGGCGTTCGACCGGGCGCTGCGCCACCGCGTCTTCAGCGACGACCGGCTCGGCCCGGTGGCCCGCAACATCATCAAGCTCTGGTACGCCGGGATGTGGTACGCCCTGCCGCCGGAGTGGATCGACCGGTACGGGGCCCACGCGGCGGTGGGCACCTCCACGGTCACCGCCGCCTCCTACCAGGAGGGGCTGCTGTGGCGGGCCATCGGAGCCAACCCTCCCGGGGCCAAGGCACCCGGGTACGGCTCCTGGGCCCGGCCACCCCGCATCGCGGACCGCTACCTGAAAGGGGCGAGAAGATGACCGACGTAGCGGAACGAGCCGTCCGCCTCAGCCCGGACAGGGTCAAGCTCGGCGTCTGCTGCACCCTGTGGTGGAACGACGACTTCCCCACCATCGACGCCGGTGTCTCCTTCGGGCAGGCCGTGAGCGAGATGGCGCTCGCCGGCTTCCAGGGCTGCAGCCTCGGGCACAAGTGCCCCACCGACGCCGCCGAGCTCAAGGCGGCCCTCGACCTGCGGGGCCTCACGGTGTCCGAGCCGTGGACGAGCACGTACTTCACCATCGGCAGGATGCGGCAGAAGACGATCGCCGCGTTCGAGGACACCCTGGCCCACATCAGGGCGCTCGGCGGAACAGAGCTGGTCGTGGCCGAGTTCGGCGGGTCCTCCCATCTGCTGCCGGTGGACGTGTTCGCCAACCGTCCGGTCTTCACCGACGCCCAGTGGGACGCCCTGACCTCGGGCCTGGAGGAGCTGGGCAAGATCGCCGCCTCGGCGGGGATGAGGCTCAGCTACCACCACCACATGGGCACGGGCGTGATGACCCGGGCCGACATCGACCGGCTCATGGCGTCGACCGACCCGCACCTGGTCCACCTGCTGCTCGACACCGGACACGTGGCCTTCGCCGGCGACGATCCGCTGGAGGTGGCCCGGGATCACGCCGACCGCATCGGCCACGTCCATCTGAAGAGCGTACGGGCCGAGGTGGTGCGGCGGGTGCGCGAGGAGGGCCTGTCCTTCCAGGAAGGCATCCAGCTCGGTGTGTTCACCGTCCCCGGGGACGGCGCGATCGACTTCCGGCCCATCCTGGAGGTGCTGGCCGACGCCCGTTACCAGGGGTGGCTCGTCGTGGAGGCGGAGCAGGACCCGAACAAGGCCGTGCCGCTCGCGTACGCGAAGAAGGCCCGCGCCTACCTCGCCGACATCCTGGGCTGGTGACGATGAACGCGACACTCGGACGCGACGTCTTCTTCAGCTTCTTCATGTTCACGGCCGACCTGCGGCCCCAGGACGCGCGGTACACCCGGACCCTGATCCAGCACCTCGAAGCCCTGACCGACATGGGCTACGACGGCTTCGACGTGCACATCGCCGCCCAGCCCCCGACCGTCGACCACAAGCTGGAGGTGGACCGGTACACCGACCTCAAGAAGGCCTTCACACAGGCGGGTCTGGGGGACGTCCGGTTCACCACCAACGTGGGGACCACCCGCACCTTCGACCCGACGTCGCCCTACGAGGAGCAGCGCAGGCAGGCCCTCGCCTACCTCAAGTCCCGGGTCGACATCACACGGGTCCTGGGCGGCGACTCGATCATGTCGGGGCCGTTCATCTATCCGTACGGCGCCTTCCCGGTCACCGACACCGGGGAGCCGATCTGGAGCGACGCCCTGCAGGAGTGGATGAAGCCGCGCTATCACGCGGCGCGCTCCGTCTTCGAGGAGCTGCTGGAGTACGCCGAAGCACGCCAGGTGAAGCTCGCCGTCGAACCCGTCAAGAGCTGGGAGACACCGCCACCCAACATGGTCTCCGAGGTCCTGGACTTCCTGGAGGGCCTGGAGCACCCGCGGGGCGGCGTGACCGTCGACACCGCGCAGGTCCTGATGGAGAGCCAGGGCCCGTCGGTCCTCAAGGACAACATCGCCCGAGCGGTGCGGCAGGACCGGCTCTACTACGTCCACATCTCCGCACCCGACCGGGGAGCGGTGAAGGACAGCTGGATCCCGTGGCACATCGTCTCGGAGGAGATCGAGCCGGTGTACCGCGGGCCCTACCTGATCGAAGTGTTCAACGCGATCCCGCCGTTCGACAGCTCCATGCGCATGGCGCGCCGGCGCTTCTGGCGGCCGGGCGAGGACGACCCGGTGCAAGGCGTCGAGAGCGCCTACGACGTCGCCCGTGCCGGCCTGGAGGAACTGTGCGAGCGGATCGCCCCGTCCCGGAGCGGAAGAGGCCACGCATGCTAGCCCAGGTGTCAGATCCCCTCGCCATGGTCGTGAAGCAGACGGACGACGTCCGCATCCACACCTTCGTCGCGTCCTTCACGGGCAGCAACATCGCGAACGCCACCCACATCATCGAGACCCAGAACCAGCTGGTGCTCGTCGACGGGCAGTTCCTCGCCCCCTACGCGAAGGCGTTCCGAGCCTACGCGGACAGCCTCGGCAAACCGATCGACCGGCTCTACCTCTCGCACCGGCACCCCGACCACTGGTTCGGTCTGGGGACCGCGTTCACCGACGTCCCGGTCCACGCCCTGTCCGAGACGATGACCTTCGTCCACGACCACGGCGAGGACTCCCGCAGCGACCACTGGAAGCTCGGTGACCTCCTCCCGGAGCGCATCGTCATCCCCAAGCAGGTGGCCGCCCCCGGCGAGGAGACCATCGACGGGCTCAGATACGTCTTCGACCGGGTGACGGACACCGAGATCGACTACCACCTCACCCTCAGGCTCCCCGACGTGGGCGTGTACGTCGCCCAGGACCTGGTCTACAGCGGAACCCACCTGTACCTGACGAAGCACCTCGACCACTGGATGCGGGTGCTGCAGGAGATGCTGGTCTCCGACTATGTGCTGTTCCTGCCGGGCCACGGCCTGCCGGCCGACAAGAACGAGGTCGCCCGCAACGTCGAGTACCTCGCCGCCGCCCGGCAGGCCATCGGCGACGGGCTGGCCGGCGACGCCTTCAAGAGCTTCATGCTCCAGCGGTACCCGGAACGCAGGTGCCCCGGAATCTTCGACATCTACATGCCCCGGCTGTTCGGCGGAGCGAGCGACTACTGACCCACGGAGGTGTCCCCACCATGGACACGGGCTGCACGGTAGGACGGTATCTGGTGGACCGGCTCCGCCAACTCGGGCTTGAGCACCTGTTCGCCATCGCCGGGGACTATTCGATCGAGTGGCTGAACCGGTACGTCACACCCAACGGCATCGACATCGTCGAGGAGGTCAACGAGGTGAACGCCGGTTACGCGGCGGACGCCTACGCCAGACTCAAGGGGATCGGGGCGCTGTGCGTCACCTACTCCGCGGGCGCGCTGTGTGCCGTCGGCGCCGTCGCCGGCGCCTATGTCGAGAAGGTGCCGCTCGTCCTGATCAACGGCACGCCCAGCGTCAAGAAGACCATCACCTTCGAGCAGACCGGCTTCAGCGCCCATCACTTCATCACCGGGCGCGAGACGGATCTGCAGTCCTTCGAGCACGTCACGGCCGCGGCCATCCGGGTCGACCACCCCGACCTCGCGCCGGCGCTGATCGACTACGCGCTCACCAAGTGCATCAGCGAACGGCGCCCCATCTACATCGAGCTGCTCCAGGACATGGTCGACCTGGAGTGCGAGCCGCCGCAGGGCGTTCTGCAGCCGGGCCGGGCCCTGTCGGACGAGACCAGCCTGGAACAGTCGGTCGCCCGGATCCGCGCACAGCTGGAGAACGCCGAGAACCCGCTCATCTGGCTCGGTGTGGAGATCGACCGGCTCGGCCTGCAGGACCAGGCGCTGAGCCTGATCCAGCAGCTGAACGTCCCGTTCGTCACGGAACTCCTCAGCAAGGCCGTCCTGTCGGAGGACGACCCGCTGTTCGTCGGCGTGCTCGACGGGCAGGCGTCGTCGAAGGCCGTGATCGATGTCGTCGACGCGTCCGATTTCGTCCTGGCCCTCGGTGTGTGGCTGACCGACATCAACTCGCTGGGCTGGGAACCGGACTACGGCAAGACCGCGTTCGCCTCGTTCGACGCGGTCAAGTGGGGAACCTTCTTCGCCGGCCAGGTGGCGCTGGGGCACCTGATCGACGGGATCCTGGCGGAGAAGATCGTGCCCAGAGGGCGGAAACTGCCGGAACGGGCGGCACGCGTCGCGCCCGCCGTGGGCGAGGCCGATGTCATCACCTACCAGGGGTTCTACAGCTACATCCAGCAGTACATCGACAGGAACACCATCGTCGGCGTCGACGCGAGCATGAACTACTTCGGCAGCCTGCTGCTCGACGTGCCCGACCCCGGAGGCTTCGTCGTCCAGTCGTCCTACTCGGCCATCGGATACAGTGCGGCCGCCGCGACGGGGATCTGCCTGGCGAAGAGCCCGGGCCAGAAGGTGCTGGTCTTCTCCGGCGACGGCGGCTTCCAGATGACCGCGCAGTGCCTCTCGACCCAGACCCGGTTCGGGCTCGACCCGGTCATCTTCGTCATCGACAACGGCGTCTACGCCGTGGAGCAGTGGCTCGCCGACGCGTCGGTGTTCCACACCGACAAGCCGTTCTACAAGCCCTGCGAGCTGCACCGGTGGAACTACAGCGCGCTGGCGGACGTGTTCGGCTGCCAGGGCTGGGAGGTCGGCACGTACGGAGAGCTGAGCGACGCCGTGACGAGCGCACTGCGCAACACGAGCGGCCCGTCCCTGATCCAGGTCCACGTGCCGGACAAGACGATCCCCGACAACGCGAACTGGAAGACGAACTAGCACCCGTGAGCCCCCGTCGGCCAGCCCGTCGGTCAACCCGTCGAGGGCCGCGGCCCATTCATCGCCCGGCGGTGGGTACTCACCCCTCCCGCGGCCTCGCCCTGAGGCGCGCGGTGACGGACCTGTCGTTCGGTGAAGGGGTGTTCGAGTGCGTCAGCAGCTCAAGTGGATGCTGGTCCTGCGGGGCGGCGCGGCCATGATGTTCGGGATCCTGGCCCTGATCTGGCCGGGGGTGACCGTCCTGGCGCTGGCGCTGCTGTTCGGCGCGTACGCGCTCGTGGACGGAGTCGCCCTCCTGGTCGGCGCCCTCCGCAGGGAGGGCGCCAAGGGTCACCGGTTGGCGCACGCTGTCGGAGGCGTGCTCGGCATCGCGGCCGGTCTGATCACCATCGCCTGGCCCGGTGTCACCGCGCTCGCGCTGGTCGCCGTGGTCGGCGCGTGGGCCGTGGTCACCGGCGTGGCGGAACTCTGGGCGGCGGTGCACTTCCGGCGGGAACTGCACCACGAGTGGCTGCTGTTCGTGGCAGGCGCCGCCTCGCTGGTCGCCGGAGTGCTGATCCTGGCCCGCCCGGACGTGGGGGCGATCACCGTCGCGCAGGTGCTCGGCCTCTACGCGCTGATCTCGGGCGCACTGGTGCTGGCTTCGGCCTGGCGGCTGCACGGCACGGCGT
This sequence comes from Streptomyces griseosporeus, assembly GCF_014656055.1. GTDB lineage: Bacteria > Actinomycetota > Actinomycetes > Streptomycetales > Streptomycetaceae > Streptomyces > Streptomyces griseosporeus. Next base: position 286,975 of record NZ_BNBR01000002.1, on the reverse strand, counting down.
CCCCGGCTCGCTCGGCACGGCGTCACGCCCGCCACGCCTGAGCCCCGCTCACTGCTGCAGCCTGCCTCACTGCTGCGCGAAGTGCTCCTCCAGCCAGTCGACCAGGTCGGCGAACTCCTGGGACATGGCGGCGTCCGACTGCGTCAGTACGGTCGCGTGGCCGGCGTCCTCCACCGTGACCCGGTAGCTCATCGCGTCCCTCGCCCGGCCCGGCCGGCCCTCCCCGCTGGCCAGGCGGGACGTGGGGACGGCCGCCGCCACCAGCCGGGCCAGCTCCGCCGCCGCGTCCTCGGGCAGCGCATCGGTGTCCAGCACCCTGGGGGGCAGGCCGAGCCGCACGGCCGCGGCCTGCCCCCCATGGGTCGTCAGGGTCACCTTCATGATCGTCCGGCGGCCGGGCCGCCCCCGGGGATCACTTGCTCCCCTGCAGCGACGACACTTCCTTGGCCAGTCCCGACACCTGCGCGGCCAGCGCCCCGATCTGCTGGTGCAGGGCTGTCAGACCGTCCTCCCGGCCCGCGCCGTCGCTGCGGTCGGCCGCGAGGCTGCGCACCCGGGCGAGACCGACCGGCACGCCGCTGATCTGGATGCCGACCTCCTGCCATGCCGCCAGTACGGCCAGTTGCTCGGTGCTGTCCGCCCCGTAGAGCTGCCCGGCCTTCTGGTAGGTGGTGTCCGCGAAGTCCTGGAACTGGGTCTCGACGTCGGACGCCTTGAGCGACTCGTACCAGATGAGAGCCGGCGCCTGCCAGGCGAACCCGCCGATGCGGATCGCGGTCAGGTAGAACGCCTTGTTCGGGATGCCGGAGTTGATGTGCACTCCGCCGAAGTCACCGGGTTCGGAGTCCGGCAGGTGCACGAACCTGCTCATGTGGTCCGGCTGCGGGTCCCGTCCGAACAGGGCGTTGTCGAAGGCGTGGCCCGGGTTCTTCATCGAGCGCAGCGCGTCGGCGTCGACCTCCGGGGTGAAGATCTCCGCCCCGATCAGCCAGTCCGCCGCCTCGGCCGGCTGGTTCAGGGACCACTGCTTGACCAGTGACCCGAAGACGTCCGAGATCGACTCGTTGAGCGCGCCGGACTGGTTGTGGTAGGCCAGCCCCGCGGTGAACTCGGTGACGGCGTGCGTCAGTTCGTGGGCGATCACGTCGAGGGACCCGGTGAAGTCGGTGAACATCCTCCCGTCCCCGTCCCCGAAGATCATCTCGCGGCCGTCCCAGAAGGCGTTGTTGAACTTCCTGCCGAAGTGCACGTACCCGTCCTGTCGCATCCCACGGTCGTCGAGGGAGTCGCGCCGGAGCACCTGCCGGTAGAAGTCCCGCGTCTTGCCGAGCCCGTCGAAGGCCCGGGTGACGGATGGATCGCCGGACGGTGGCCCGTCCTCCACCTGGGCCACTTCGGCCCCGGGGAGGAACGTGCTGTGCTTGCAGTCGAAGACGGTCCGCCGGCCGTTCCCGGGGGCGACGGCACCGGCGAACAGCGCCCGGACGCCTCGCTCACCCCTCAGCCGCGTGGTGGTGAGCAGGGTGTTCATGGCGGCCTGGCGCACCTCGTCGTGTTCGCTCTCCAGAAGCTTGTCGAAAAGGTGCGGAGGAATGATGCAGTTGACGTGGCAGGGCTTGCTCATGGGCATGTTCGCAGGCCCGTTCGTGGGCGTGTTCATGGGAATCCTCCGGATGAGGCGGCTCGGGCCTACGGCTCGTGCCTACTGCACCTCGAGGTCGATGACGACGGGGCAGTGGTCCGATGCCTTCGGCTTGTCCTGGCCCACGCCGGGAAAGCGGGGGCCCTTGTATTTCACGGCCCGCAGTGGCATCCCCTTGCGGAATATCTCGGGCGAGGCGTCCGGGGCCGCCTGCGCGAGCGAGGTGGACGGCAACAGGTAGTCCAGCTGACGGTATTCGTCGCCGCCACTGAAGAAATGCGTCCACCGGTCGTCCTCGGGCAGCCGGGCCACCACGTTCTCGACCTGGTCCCAGTTGACGAGCTGGTCGATGCCGGAACTGCCGTCCCCGTTCGTTTCCAGATAGTCGTTGAGATCACCCAGGATCACGAACGGACTGCTTCCCGGCGCCTCGCGGCCGAAGCGGTCGAGGACGAGGTCCATCACCTTCCTGGCCTGGCGCTCCCGCTTGGCCCTGGTCTGCGCGCGTCCGCCGAGCATCGATTTGAAGTGGTTGACGAAGAGACTGACGGTCGTGGTCCGCTCCGGGCCCACCTCGACCTGCACGTCGACCTCGAGACAGTCACGCGAGAACAGTGCCGCCGTCGGGCTCGCCGGATCCATGAAGTGCTGGTTCGACCGGATACGGGTGATGGGCACCTTCGACAGCACGGCGACATCGATCAGCCGGGGATCGTTGCCGTCGACTCCGGCGACGTACGGGTACTCGGCGCGCCCGCCCAGCGCCTGGGCGCGGAAATGCTTGAGCGTGTCGACGTTCTCCACCTCTTGCAGGCACAGCACGTCGGCTCGCAGTTCCCGGACAGCCGCTCCCGTGATGGCTTTGTCGTCGACGCCCAGTTCCTCGAACCGGGTCTGGTCGACGATCCATCCCCTCGTATTGGCTGTCGCGGGGTCGACTCCCTCCTTGAACCGCCAGCGGGCGAAGAGGTTCTCGACATTGAACGTGGCCAGTCGCAGCGTAGTCACAGCCCCTCCCGAGAAAACGGGGTGGATTGATGGGCGTCGCATGGGAAAAAGCAATCATGCGCTGCTGTGACAGCGGCGGACTGAACTCGGCGCTTACCAGCCCCCTTTCCGGTGGCGGGGCCTGGCCGTTACCAGTATTCTCCCGCCGGCCACGACGGCTGGCAAACGGAGCCGACATGCCGCGCCGCGGGGTCGAAAGGCGTCAGTCGCCGTCCCCCGGCGTACGCTCCGACGGCTCCGTACTCCACGAGAACTCGATCTCCAGGTCGATCTCGCCGTCCTCCAGCTCGACCTCGATCTCGGTGCGGAGCTCGTCGGGGATGCGCACGGTCAGCGTGCCGGGGCCGAGGGCCAACTCGGCCTGACCGCCGCGCCGGAGCGCGGCCGCCAGCGCCTCCAACTGGTCCGCGGCCTGGGCGCGCGACAGCGTGCGCCGCTGCTCGAACTCGAGATCCTTCACGGAAGCCTCCCGGGTCGACGGGACCAGCGGACCCCTCCCATGGTCGCACCGCACCGCTCCCACGTCCTGGCGGGAGCGGACCACCCGCGGCCGCGTGGCCGGCCCGCGGAGCACGGGCCCGCCCCTTTCCCCGGGTGGCGGCCGACGGCAGGCGTGGCAGGCTTGAGATGCTTCCGCACCGGCCGCCGGTCGGCGATGACGTCATCCTCGGGGCTTCCCGCAGCGTGGCCGGCGACGTCCACCCCCAGGAGCCGCCCCGTGTCCACCGCACCTCGCCACCCGGGCGAGTCCACCCCCGTGCCCCCCGCCTCCGAGGACCCCGCCGCCCGGGGCCGCGCCGCCCGCGACGCCGTCCCCCTCTCCCTGCACGGCGACTGGACGCCGTCGCCGCGGCGGCGCGACCTCGTGGCCATGCTGGAGGAGGAGGCCGCGCCGCGGATCCCCGAGCTGGTGCCGATCCGCTACACCCGCATGTCCGGCTCCCTGTCCGCCTTCTACCGCGGCACCCCTGCGGTCATGGCCGCCGACCTCGCCGCCGTGCCGGACACCGGGCTGGTCGCCCAGCTGTCCGGCGACGCGCACCTGTCCAACTTCGGCCTGTTCGCGTCCCCCGAGCGCCGGCTGGTCTTCGACCTCGACGACTTCGACGAGACGCTGCCCGGCCCCTTCGAGTGGGACGTCAAACGTCTCGCCGCCAGCCTCGTCGTCGCCGCCTACGACAACGACACCCCGCAGGACACGGCCCGCGACATCGCCGCCGAGGCCGCCCGCGGCTACCGCGTCCACCTGCGCGAACTCGCGGAAGTCGGCGAACTCGACGTCTGGTACGAGCACATCGCGGCCGACGACCTGCTCCAGGAGATCCACAACTCGCTCCAGCGCGCCCGGCTCCACCGCACCCTGGACCGCGCACGGCAGACCGACAGCTCCAAGGCCATCGCCAAGCTGACCGAACCGGGCCCCGACGGCACGCCCCGGTTCGTCCACGACCCGCCGCTGATCGAACCGGTCGACGAACCGGGCCGGGCCGTCGTGGAGGAGGTCTTCGCGGACTACCGCGCCAGCCTGTCGCCGGCCCAGGCCCGGCTGCTCGACCGGTACCGGATCGTGGACGCCGCGCTCAAGGTCGTCGGGATCGGCAGCGTCGGCACGCGCTGCTTCGTCCTGCTGCTGCAGGGACGCGCCGTCGGCGAACTGCTGCTCCTCCAGGCCAAGGAGGCCGAGCCCTCCGTCCTCGCGCCCCACGTGAACGTGCCGGTCGCCCACGAGGGACAGCGCGTGGTGGAGGGGCAGAGGCTGCTGCAGGCCTTCGGTGACATCTTCCTCGGCTGGTCCACCGGGCCCACCGGCCGTCACTTCTACTGGCGGCAACTGCTCGACATGAAGGGCTCCGCCACCGTCCAGGGCATGTCCGCCGGCCTGATGCACCGGTACGCCGGGCTCTGCGGCCGGGCACTGGCCCGCGGCCACGCCCGCTCGGGTGACCGCGTCGCCGTCGCCGCGTACCTCGGCGACGGCCCCTCCTTCGAGGAGGCCGTCGCCGACTTCGCGCTCGCCTACGCCCGGCAGACCCGCGAGGACTTCACCACCTTCACCGAGGCCATCGGCGACGGCCGCCTGCCGGTCGCGCCCTCCTGACCCGCACCCCTCACCGGTCGCCGCGCGGCACGCTGTCGAAGGGGTCGCCGAAGTCCTCCTTCCGGGCGACGCACAGGGCCCAGATGATGAACCCGGACATCGTGATCATGATGACGGACCACACCGGGTAGTACGGCAGCGACAGGAAGTTGGCGATGATGACGAGGCCGGCGATGGCCACGCCGAGGACCCGCGCCCAGGTCGCCGCCTGGAACAGGCCGATGCTGACGATCACGGCCACGGCGCCCAGGGCGAGGTGGATCCAGCCCCAGCCGGTCAGGTCGAACTCGAAGACGTAGTTGCGGGTGGTGAGGAACACGTCGTCCTCGGCGATCGCCATGATGCCGCGGAAGATGTCGAGGATGCCCACGAGGGTGAGCATGACGGCGGCGAACGTCATCAGGCCCGCGGCCCACGCGTACTTGGGGGGCGACGTCCGGGGCGCATGAGTGGCGGTCATGGGGGTGCCTCGTTTCGTTGGTGCGGACTCAGTGGGCGGCGGACGTTGTCGTGGACGCGCTCGTGGCACCGGCTCCGGCGCCGACGGGTCCGGTCTCGCTCAGGACGAGAGCCTTGGCCCGGCGGAACTCCTCGTCGGTGATGTCACCGCGGGACCGCATGTCCGACAGCTTGGCGAGTTCGTCGGCGCTCGTCGGACGGCTGCTCTCGCCCGCGGTCTTCTTGATGTACGCGTCGAGCTGTGCCTGCTGCGCCTGGGCGTGGGCGATCTCGCGGTGGCCCATGCTCTTGCCGCGCGCGATGACGTAGACGAAGACACCGAGGAAGGGCAGCACGATGACGAAGATCATCCAGCCGGTCTTGCCCCAGCCGCTCAGCTCGTCGTCACGGAAGATGTCGCCGATGATCCGGAAGAGCAGGACGAACCACATGATCCACAGGAAGAACCACAGCATGGTCCAGAACATGCTCAGGAGCGGGTAGTCGTAGGCGAGTTCCATGGGGCGCTCATCTCTCTTCGCTGTTCCGGGCGGGGTCGTCCACGCAGGCACTCCTCCGCCGTCTTGAGCTGATCTCAGCGTGCACACGTCCGGTACGGACGGCCTCACCCCGGACGGGTGAGCTCACGGGCCGCCCGCGGGGCCGGGCTCGGCGGCCGGCCCACCGGCCCGGCCCCCCGTCGCCGAGGCCAGCACGGCGAGGACGAGGAGGACCACCACGACCAGCCCGGCCACCAGGGCCACTACACCGACCGTGGGGTGGTTCCACAGCACCAGGGCAAGCGCCCCCAGCCCGAGGACCACGCCGGTGGTCCACCGTCGGTGGCCGTCCAGCCAGCGGCCGGTGGTCCCGGTGTCCATGCCGGCGTCGCGCAGCCCCCGGCCCGCCGCGCCGGTGGCACGCCCGGCCCCCGAGCGCACGCCGCGGGCCACCCGGCTCGGACCGTACAGATACGCGGCCAGGGCCGTGACCACGGCAACGACCAGCAGGGTGCGGGCCGCGCTGCGCAGGAACCGTATGAAGGTGTCGTAGACCACCGCCGCGGCGTCCGCCGGCAGCGCCGAGGAGGGCACGGAGTCGAGGTAGACACGGCGTACGACCGCCAGGCCGACCAGCAGCACGATCATCATCACGGCGACGCCGCAGGCCGTGACCAGCAGCATCACGCGGTGCGCCGGAGCGATCCACACGGCGAGGGCTGCCAGCACCAGGGTGATCACCGGCAGCCAGGCACCCATGATGTCCAGCAGCCGCATGGCGTCCTGCGCCTTGGACAGCTGCTCCGTCTCGAACAGGGTGACCTGCCGGTCGGGCGTCGGGATGGCGTCGGCCTTCTCGAAGCCCTGGTCCACGAGGCGCTGCTTGACCTCGTCGACGACGGTGCCGAGGTCAAGCGTGATGGCATCGTCCTGGGCACGTACGGCCCGGCTCTCGTCCCCGGTGAGCATGCCCACGACGTTCGCGTGGGCGCGCCGGTTGGCGCCCTCCCAGGCCTGCTGGAAGACGGGACCGCTGACCACCCGCTGCACGATGCCGTGCACAGCGCTGGTCAGCGCGCCGCGCAGCGGTCCGGCCAGGGCGGCGGAGCGGTCCACGACCGCGGGTGGCGCACCCGCGTCCGCCAGCGACTTGCTCAGGGCCGCGACCACCGCGTCGACGTCCACGTTGGCCACGACCCGGGCGGTCAGCCGGTCGCTGACGACCTCCTGCACGGCCGGCTCCTCCGCCAGCGGGGCGACGGTCTCCACATACCGGTCGGTGTCGGTGACGGTGTCGTCCACCCAGGCGGCGACGAGGGCCGCCGGTGCGAGCAGCAGAGCGAGAAGCAGCAGCAGCGACGCGCCCGCGTAGCGCGTCTTGCGGTGGCGTACGGCGGCCGCGCGGCGCAGCCGCTTGTAGTGGGCGTGCTCGTCGGCGCTGAGCACGACTCCCGGGTCCGGTCCGGGCGGGGGCGACGAAGGGGACGGCTGGGAGGGCATGGGCAACTCCTCGGATGTCGGGTCCGGGCGTCACACCGCCGGCCGGCTCGCCCCGGCGTCGGAGCGGTTCTTTGCCAGCGCGGACCGCAGCGCGAAGGCCAGGACGAGTTCGGCGACCCCGAGCAGCACCAGCCACAGGCCGAGCAGCCGGGTCAGCGCCACCGCGGACTCCGACGGCAGCGCCAGCACCACCACGCCCGCCACGACCGCCAAGGCCGAGACACCGAGGACGAAGCCGCGGTGCGGCATGCCCTTGGCGGCCAGGGCCGCCCAGCCGGTCAGCATGCCCGACACCAGCCAGACGGCGCCCGTGATCAGGGACAGCGCGGCGATCGTCTGCAGCGGATGCCGCAGGCACAGCACCCCGGCCAGCACGTAGACCACCGCGATGAGCAGGCCCGCGAGCCGGTCGCCGTGCTCCCGGGCGAACGCGGCGACGAAGCGGAAACCGCCCGTCACGAGCAGGTACAGGCCGATGAGCACGGCCAGCACGTGCAGGGTCTCGTCCGGCCAGACCAGGATCAGGATGCCCGGCACCAGCGTCGTCACCGCGGAACCCAGCAGCCACGTCCAGGACCCGCCCAGCCGGGCGAGCCGTTCCTCCGGACCGGCGTCCGCCGCTTCGGCCGGCGGCCCGCCGCGGCCGCCGTCCCCGGTGGCCTCGGCGCCGTACGCCAGAGGGTCCGGTGTGGTGTGCGGTGCCGGGCCACGCGACACGGTCATGGCTCCTCCTCGGTGGACGCGGTCCGGCACCGGACCGCCTGGGCACGGCGCGTGCGGTGTCCGCACCGCCCTCGTCACGCCAGCCTCCTGCGTGTCACCGCCCGCCGGGTCACCCCTCGCGGGTGATCCGGTCCGGCCGCCCTCACGGTGGGCTGGTCCGGACAGACCCGGAGGCTCCGGAGGGACGACTGCCACGCCATGGACGAACCGGTCGCTGCCCAGCAGCAGGCCCCCGAGCGGACGCCCTCCGCGCCGGCGGCCCCGGCCCCGCGCCCCGGCCGGCTCGCGACGGCCGTCGCCCTCGCACGGGCCGGTCTCATCGCGGCCGCCCTCGTCGCCGTCTACTACCTGCTGCCGCTGGACCGTCCCGGCCAGGCGGCCACCACCGCACTCCTCGTCTGCGGACTGCTCGTCGTCGCCGGCGTCTTCGCCTGGGAGGTGCGGACCATCGTGCACGCGCCGAACCCGCGCCTGAAGGCCGTCGAGGCGCTCGCCGCCACGGTGGCGCTGTACCTGGTCCTCTTCGCCGGGACGTACTACCTGCTGGGGCGTTCCGCCGCGGGCTCCTTCAGCGAACCGCTGACCAAGACGGACGCCCTGTACTTCACGCTGACCACGTTCACCACCGTCGGGTTCGGGGACATCAGCGCCCGCTCCCAGGCCGCCCGCGTGGCGACGATGTTCCAGATGGCAGGCGGGCTCGTCGTGGTCGGCGTCGCGGCACGGATCCTCGCCCAGGCCGTGCAGACGGGGCTGCGGCGCCAGGGCGGACAGGCCGCGGTGCCACGCGCCGACGGCAACGAGACGGAGGAACCGCCATGACGACCCAGCTCACCGACGAGAGCGAGCACGCCGTCCTGTCACCCGCCGAACGCGCGGCGCACGGCAGGGAAGCCCGCAGGCGCGCCCCGCGCTCCTGCCACGGCTGGTTCGAGGCGGACGGCGACCGGCCCGACCCCGTCGCCGTGCTGGAGCGCCAGTCCGCCACCCGCGTCCCCGAGCTGGTGCCCGTCCGCTACGGCCGCATGCTCGAGTCCCCGTTCCGCTTCTACCGGGGCGCCGCCGCCCTCATGGCCACGGACCTCGGCCGCCTGCCGAGCACCGGCCTGACCGTGCAGCTGTGCGGAGACGCCCACCTGCTGAACTTCCGGCTGCTGGCCTCACCCGAGCGGCACCTCGTCTTCGACATCAACGACTTCGACGAAACCTTCCCCGGCCCCTTCGAATGGGACGTCAAACGCCTCGCGGCCTCCTTCGCCATCGCCGGCCGGCACAACGGCTTCTCCGCCTCCGAACAGGACGGCGCCGTCCGCGCCTGCGTCCGCGCCTACCGCGCCCGCATGCGGGAGTTCGCGGCGATGCCCACCCTCGACGTCTGGTACGCCCAGGACGACGCCGACCGCATGAGCGCCCTCCTCGCGTCCTCCATGAGCAAGGACGCCCGGCGCCGCACCGCCGCCGCGACGGCGAAGGCCCGCACCCGCACCCATCTGCAGGCCTTCGCCAAACTCACCCGCGTCACGGCCGACGGCCGGCGCATCGCCCCCGACCCGCCCCTCGTCACCCCGCTGCGGGACCTGCTCACCGACCCGTCCGACGACCGGCAGGAGAAGGAACTGCGCGGCGTGGTGGAGGACTACGCGCGCACCCTGTCCTCGGAGCGCCGGTTCCTGCTGCGCCGCTACCGCCTCGTCGACATGGCCCGCAAGGTCGTCGGCGTCGGCAGCGTCGGCACCCGCTGCTGGATCCTGCTCCTGCTCGGCAAGGGGGACGACGACCCGCTGCTGCTGCAGGCCAAGGAGGCGCAGGAGTCGGTGCTCGCCGCCCACACCTCGGGCCCCCGGTACGACAACCAAGGCCGGCGTGTGGTGACCGGGCAGCGCCTGATCCAGACCACCAGCGACATCTTCCTCGGCTGGACCCGAGCCGTGGGCCTCGACGGTGTCGGCCGGGACTTCTACGTCCGGCAGCTGTGGGACTGGAAGGGCATCGCCCGCCCGGACACCATGGACCCGGACCTGCTGCGCCTCTTCGCCCAGCTGTGCGGGGCGGGCCTGGCCCGGGCGCACGCCCGCTCCGGCGACCCGGTGGCGATCGCCGCCTATCTCGGCGGCAGCGACCGCTTCGACCGCGCCCTGGCCGCCTTCGCCCAGGCCTACGCCGACCAGAACGAGCGGGACGCCGACGCGCTGGCGGCGGCCGTCGCCTCGGGCCGCGTCCGGGCGGGCGCCCTGTGACGTGTCCGCGGCGCGGGAAGCGGGCCGCACGGGGCCGGTCGGCTGAACGCCCCTTGTGCCGTCCCTGGCCGGGCGCGCACCGCGGCTACGCTCGGGCCGTTCCCGTTCGCTGACGTCAAGGAGGGCAGTACGACGGCCGGCCGCGATCGCGAACGTCTGCGCAGGACACTGACGTTCTGGCTGCGTCCCGCCTTCGCCCTGCGCGTCCTCAACCGCTTCCAGCGCGTCGTCGGGTTCGACCGGTCGATGGCCCTGGCGTCCAGCGCCTTCACGGCGCTCGTCCCCCTCGCCCTCCTGGCCGGCGCCGTCCTCGGCAGCCTCGTGCACATCGATCCCGCCGAGCGGATCATCGACCGCTACGACCTCAGCGGCGCCGGCGCCGACGCCGTGACCTTCCTCTTCTCTCCCGACCAGCACGACACCGCGAGCACCGGCGTCTTCGGCGTGCTCTTCCTGACGATCTCCGTGCTGAGCTTCGCGCGCGCCGCGCAGCGGCTCTTCGAGCAGACCTGGGAACTGCGCCCGCTCAGCGTCCGCAACTCGCGCAACGGCCTGTGGTGGATCCTCGGGCTCGGCGCCTACGCGCTGGTCAGCGGCTGGATCACCGCGGTGCTGGGCGGCAGGCTCGCCGGCCTGCCGGCCCTGGCCTGCGAGGCCGTGGTGACGGCGGCGTTCCTCGTCTGGAGCGGCTCGGTCCTGTCGGCGAAGCGGATCGTCCGACGGGAGCTGATCCCGTTCGGCGTCGTCGGAGCCGTGACCACCTCGCTGTACTCCTGGGGCGCGTCCCTGTACCTGCCGCGCCTGTTCAACTCGTACGCGGACCGCTACGGCGTGGTCGGCAGCGTCTTCGCGATGATCTCGGCCCTCTTCGCGGCCATGTTCGTCCTCGTCGCCTCGGCCTCGCTGGGCCGCGAGGTCGCCGACGAGCTCGGCCGGATCCGGCAGGGCGTCCGGCCTTCGGAGCACGAGGTGCGCCAGGAGTGGGAGAGCATGGTGGAGCAGATGCGTTCCCGCTGGCGGGAGGTCCGCGAGGACGTCTCCCGCCGCAGGAAGCGCACCCGCTCCTGACCCGTACCTCCGTCAGCCCGGCGAGCGGCCGGCTCAGCCGCCGTCCGGCCCCGGCACCGTGCCCTCGTCCGGCACGGTCAGACCCACGGTCGCCGGACGGCGCGGCCCGCCGGAGCCGGGCCGCCGGCCGGGCCGGTCCAGTTCCTCGTCCAGCGCCATGGCCGCCGTGACCAGGGCGAGGTGGGTGAACGCCTGCGGGAAGTTGCCGAGTTGCTCGCCGGAGGGTCCGATCTCCTCGGCGAACAGGCCGACGTGGTTGGCGTAGGTGAGCATCTTGTCGAAGGCGTACCGGGCCTGGGCGATCCTGCCGCTGCGGGCCAGCGCCTCCACGTAGAAGAAGCTGCAGAGGTTGAAGGTGCCCTCCGAGCCGCGCAGGCCGTCGGGGGACGCCGCCGGGTCGTAGCGGTAGACCAGGCTGTCGCTGACCAGTTCCTCGTCCATGGCGTCGAGCGTGCTCAGCCAGTCGGGGTCGCGCGGCGAAAGGAAGCCCACCTTCGGCATGAGCAGCAGCGAGGCGTCCAGCACCTCGGTGTCGTAGTGCTGCACGAACGCCTGCCGCTTCTGGTGCCAGCCGCGCTCGACGATCTGCCGGAACACCGTGTCGCGCGTCCGGGTCCAGCCGAGGAGGTCGCCCGGGCGGGAGAAGTCCCGGGCCGCCTTGATGCCACGGTCGAAGGCCACCCAGGTCATCAGCCGGCTGTAGGTGAAGTTCTCCCGTCCGCCGCGCGTCTCCCAAATGCCCTCGTCGGGCTGGTCCCAGTTCTCCGTGAGCCAGTCCAGCACCTCGCTCAGCGCCTTCCAGCCGCGGACCGCCCCGATGTCCCCGCCGATGACCAGGGCGTCCGACGCCTCGCCGTAGATGTCCAGCTGGAGCTGGTCCGCCGCCGCGTTCCCGGCCCGCACCGGGTGGGAGCCCCGGTAGCCCTCCAGGTGGTCCAGGACCTCCTCCGTGAGGTAGGGGTCGCCGTCGACGCGGTACATGATCTGCAAGGGGTCGCCGCGGGAGGTCTCCCGGGCCTCGATGCGGTCGCGCAGCCAGCGGCGGAAGGCCTGCGCCTCCTCGTGGAACCCCAGATCGATCAGTGCCCGCACGGACAGCGAACCGTCGCGGACCCAGGTGTAGCGGTAGTCCCAGTTGCGCTCACCGCCGATCTGTTCCGGCAGGCCCATGGTGGCGGCGGCGATCGGGGCGCCGGTCGGCGCGTAGGTGAGCAGCTTCAAGGTGATAGCGGACCGGTTCACCATGTCCTGCCAGCGCCCCCGGTAGGTGCACGCACGCAGCCAGGACAGCCAGAAGGAGCGGCAGGCCTCCAGCTCGTCCACGACCCCCTCCAGCGAGGGACGAGCCGGGACGGGACCGTCGCCCGTCGTGCTCGTCAGCACGATCGCCGCGGCCTGACCGGCCTTCAGGGTGAAGCGGGAGACGACGTCGTCGCCGTCGGCCCGCAGCTGGACACCGGTCGTGGACTGCACGTACAGCCCGGCGCCCGAAGCTTGGAACACGGCCAAGTGGTCCTCGGACAAGGTCACTTGGTGTGTGCCGCGGCCGTAGTCGAAGCGCGGGCGGCACGCGAGGGTGAAGGGCAGGCTGCCGCGTACGACGCGGGCCACCCTGACCAGGCGGTGCCGGCCCTCGGGCACCGAGGAGTCGAGGGGCACCATGAAGTCGGCCACCTCGCCGACCCCCTCGGGCGCCATGAAACGGGTGACCAGGACGGCCGTGTCGGACAGGTACAGCTGCCGGACCGCCGTGCCGTCCCCGGACGGCAGGTCCGCGGCCAGCCGGCAGTATCCGCCGCGTTCGCTGTCCAGCAGCGAGGCGAACACGCTCGGCGAGTCGAAGCGGGGCGCGCACCACCAGTCGATGCTTCCGGCGGAGGAGACCAGCGCGGCAGTCTGCAGGTCGCCGATCATGCCGTGCTCGGCGATGGGCGGGTAATCGTTCACGGTGGCCTCCGGCTCACGGACGTGCCTGCGGCACGGTGCCGGGGCGGCCGGCACGCCCTCAGCGTGGGTGCACCCCGCCGGATGGGCATCACCCACGGCGGGTGAGACCGCACCGCCCGCGACCTGGAGCACGCCGTCGCCGCGCCGCTCCCGGCGAGGGACCACCGGCCCGGGACCAGGGCCGTTCGGCCCCTGGGTGGCGCACCGGCGGGTTGCGAGGGTGTCATGGGAGGAGAGCGCTGACCAGCCACTGCGACCCTTCGGATGGTGAGAGCTGTGGCAGCTGACGACGAGATCCCGTGGCCCCCCGCGGGCCAGGACGTCGATCCACTGGGCGATCCCTTCCTGCGGACCCGTTTCGTCCTGCCCGCGCGGCCGGTGACCTTCCTGCGCCGCCGACGCCTGGTCGAACGCCTCCACCACGCGATGACGACACCGCTCGTCCTGGTCGAGGGAGCCGCCGGCGCCGGAAAGACCCTCCTGGTCGCCGACTGGGCCGCGGACCTCGACGGGCCGGTCGCCTGGCTGACCGTGGACGAGGGCGTCCGCCGGCCCGGCATGTTCTGGGCCCACCTGATCAAGGCGCTGCACACCGCGGATGTGCCGCTGCCCGACGACATCGGCTTCCCCTCCGACGGGCGCCAGGTCGACCGCACCCTGCTCAACCGGCTGGCGGCCCGGCTCAGCGGCCACAGCACGGGCGTGACGGTCGTCATCGACGAGTACGACAAGGCCGTACCCGAGGTCTCGGAACAACTGGCGTTCGTCCTGCACCACGCCGGGCCGGGACTGCGCCTGGTCCTGGTCACCCGCACCGAACCGCTGCTGCCGCTGCACCGTTACCGGGCGGCCGGTGGACTGACCGAGATCCGCGACGCCGACCTGGCCTTCACCCCCGAGGAGGCCGTCGAGCTGCTGGAGGCGCACGGGCTGCGCCTGCCGCTCGCGGCGGCCGACGACCTGGTGGACCGCACGCGCGGCTGGGCGGCAGGCCTGCGGCTGTGCGCCTTGGCCGCCCGGCAGAGCCCGGACCCGGAGCTGTACCTGAAGGAGTTCGAGGCCGGCCACAGCACCGTCGCCGACTTCCTCCTGGCGGAGGTTCTGGAGCGGCAGCCTCCGCTGACGCAGGACCTGCTGCTGCGCGTCAGCGTCCTCGAACGGTTCTGCGCCGACCTCGCGGACACGCTGACCGGCCGCGCCGACGCCGCGCCCATCCTGGCCGAACTGCACCACGCGAACGCCTTCGTGGAGGACCTCGGGCACTCCTGGTACCGCCTGCATCCGCTGTTCCGGGAGATCCTCGGCGTCCATCTGCGGGAGCGCTGCCCCGGACTGGAGCCGGAACTGCACCGGCGGGCCGCGCACTGGCTGCGGCGGTCCGGCGCGCTGCCGGAGATGGTCAGCCACGGCGCGGCCGCCGGAGACTGGGAGTTCACCGCCCGCGCCCTCGTCGACGACCTGGCGATCGGCCAGCTGTTCACCGGCCTGTGCTCCGACGACCTGGCCGGGCTGTTCGCCGGCATGGAACCCACGACGACACCCGAGTCCGACCTCGTCCAGGCGGCCCGCGACCTCGCCCGCCACGACCTCGACCGGGGCCTGGCACACCTGCGGCACGCGAAGGAACACCTGGCCGCCGAGGACGCGGGCCTCCCCGCCGCGCAGCTCAGCTGCGCTCTGCTGGAGGCCCTGGCGGCCCGCCTGTCCGGATCTCTGAGCGGGGCCGAACAAGCGGCCCGGGCCGCCCGGGAACTCCAGCGGGAGGTCCCCGGCCACCTGCTCGACCGGCATCCGGAACTCCCCGCCCTGCTGCTGACCCACGTCGGCTCGGCGAGGCTGTGGGCGGGGCACCTCCAGGAGGCACGCGCCGCGCTCACCCTGGTCACCGGCGACCAGGGCGGAGCGTCGACCGCGGTGCCCCGGCAGGAGTCACTGGTCCACCTGGCCCTCATCGACTACCTCGACGGCTGGCCCGACAAGGCCCAGCGCCACGTGTCGGCCGCCCGGGCGGAATCCGAACGGTTCTCCCTGCCGGAGCACGCCGACTCCGGCCTCGGGGGAGTGGTCATGGCGGCCGTGGCCGTCGAACGCGACGAACTGGAGCGGGCCCGGACCCTGCTCGACCAGACGCCCGCGGGCGAGACGCCGGACCCGGTGACGGCGGCGGGCCGCTCGCTGGTGACGGCCCGGCTGCTGCTGGCCGAGGGCAAGGCACGCGCCGCGCTGGCGGCCGCCGCCACCGACGTGCCCGCCGACTTCGCCTCGCCCTGGGCTGAGGAGCACACCGCACTGGTCACCGCCTCCGCCCACTTGGCCGAAGGCCGGCCGGAAGCCGCGGCAGACGTGCTGCGCGAGCTGCGCACCGAGCAGCCGGCCTGCGCCGTCGGCATGGCACGGGCCCACCTCGCGGCCGGCGACCCGTCGACGGCCCTGGGCGTCCTCGACGCGATGCCGGGAGCCCAGCACGCCGGCCCGGCGGTGCGCGTGCGCGCGATACTGGTGCGGGCGCAGGCCGCGCACGCCGACGGCGACGAGGCCACCGCCCGCCGCCTGCTCACCGACGCGCTGCTGGCCGGCCGCCGCGACCGGCTGCGCCGGCCCTTCCGGGAGGCCGGAGCCTGGATCACGCCGCTGCTGGCCCGGACGCCGCTGCGGGAGCTGGCCGCGGGCTGGCTCACACCGGGCGAGGCGGCGCCCGGCGCGGGGGCCGAGCCCGCCCCCGTCCTGGTCGAGCCGCTGAGCGAACGCGAGCACGATGTGCTGGTGCGCCTCGCGCGGATGATGTCCACCGAGGAGATCGCCGCCGACCTGTTCGTCTCGGTGAACACGGTCAAGACCCACGTCAAGAACCTCCACCGCAAGCTCGCCGTGAACCGGCGCACGGACGCCGTACGCCAGGCCCGCCGGCTGGGACTCCTCTGACGGCGGCCCGGCATCGCCCGCCAGGGGTGAGGCCCGGCACCGCCTCTTCGGGTGCGATGGGAGCGGCGGCGGGCAGGGCGTCCGGCCGCCGTCCGGAAGGCAGCCCCCATGGTGAAGCTCGAACCGACCGCCGCCCGTGAGCGGCGCCGGGAGCGCCGCGCCCACGCCGACTACACCGGCGGCGTCTACGGCTCCCTGCTGGCCGCCACCGTGCTCATCGGCGCCGACGCGCTGGGCGACTTCCCCCGGGTGCAGGTGGTCGCGCTGCTGCTGCTGAGCGGCGTGGCCTTCTGGATCGCGCACGTGCACGCCCAGCTCTTCGGCGAGCACCTGGCACAGCACCCGCTGGACCGCCATACCGTCCTGCACGTGTGCCGGGACGAGTGGCCGATCGTCAAGGCGGCCGTCCCGCCCGCCGTGGCCGTGGCGGTCAGCCCCCTGCTGGGGCTCGACGTGCCCGGCACCCTCTGGCTGGCCCTCGGCGTGGCCCTGGCCGGGCTGGTCGGCTGGTCGCTGGCGGCGGCGAAGCGGGCCGGCGCCTCGGCCCGGCTGCTCGTCCTCACCGCCCTGGTCAACCTGCTCCTCGGCCTGCTGATCATCTCCTTCAAGCTCTTTGTGAAGCACTGAGCCTGACGGCGAAGAGAAGGGTTCCACGATGTGCCGCTGGATCGCCTACTCGGGCACCCCCATCCTCCTCAGCAGGGTGCTGTTCGAGCCGACGCACTCCCTGATCGACCAGAGCCTGCACTCCCGCATGGGCGTGGAGACGACCAACGGGGACGGCTTCGGCATCGGCTGGTACGGCGACGACACGGCAGCCACCCCGGCCGTCCTGCGCGACGTCGGCCCGGCCTGGAACAACCGCAACCTGCGGGAGGTCGCCCACCACGTCCGCTCGGGCCTGTTCTTCGCCCACATCAGGGCCGCGACCGGCACGGCCGTGCAGCAGTCCAACTGCCACCCGTTCCGGCACGGGCCCTGGATGTGGATGCACAACGGGATGATCGAAGGGTTCCGCCTGATGAGACGGGACCTCGCCGTGGCCGTCGACCCGGCGCTCTACCCCGACATCGAGGGAACCACCGACTCCGAGCTCATGTTCTTCCTCGCGCTCACCTTCGGACTGACCGACGATCCGCCAGGCGCCGTGGCCCGCATGGCGGGCCTGATCGAGGAGACGGCCCACGAGCGCGGCATCCGGAACCCGATCCAGATGACCATCGCGGTCAGCAACGGTGACGGGCTGTGGGCCTTCCGCTACTCCAGCGAGGGCCGCTCACGGTCGCTGTACTTCAGCACCGACGTGGCCACCCTGCGCGGCCTGCACCCCGACGCCGCGTTCCTGCAGAACATCTCGGACGAGACCCGCCTCATCGTGTCCGAACCGCTCGGCGGACTCTCCGGCGCCTGGAACGAGGTGCCGGAGAACAGCTACGGCCTCGTCCAGCCGGGCCGGGACGCGCTGCACTCCTTCCACCCGGTGAGGCCGGCGCCATGAAGCACTGGCGGGCCCTGATCGTGCTCGGCACCGCCCAGTTCCTGATGGTGCTCGACACCTCCGTCATGAACGTCTCCATCAGCCAGCTCGTCGAGGACTTCGACACGGAGGTCACCGCCATCCAGGCGGTCATCACCCTGTACGCGCTGGTCATGGCCGCGTTCATGCTCATCGGCGGCCGGCTCGGAGACATCCTGGGCCGACGCCGCATGTTCCTCGTCGGACTCGTCGTCTACGGCGTCGGGTCGGCCCTGACCGCCGCGGCACCGACGCTGTGGGTGCTCACACTGGGCTGGTCCGTCATCGAGGGGCTCGGCGCGGCCATGGTGCTGCCGGCCATGGCCGCCCTCGTCGCGGAGTCGTACCGCGGCCGGGACCGGGCCGTCGCCTACGCGGTCATCGGCGGGCTCGCCGGAGCCGGCATCGCCATCGGCCCGCTGCTGGGCGGCTGGGTGACGACGTACCTGACCTGGCGGCTGGTCTTCGCCGGGGAGGTCGTCCTCGTCGTCGCCATGCTGCTGTGCCACCGGGTGATCGCGACACCCGCCCCGAGCGGCCCGCGGCCCGGCCTGGACGGCGTCGGAGCGGTGCTCTCCGCGGCCGGACTGGGGCTGGGCGTGCTCGGCGTCCTGCAGAGCAGCACCTGGGGCTGGGTGCAGCCGCGC
This sequence comes from Streptomyces griseosporeus, assembly GCF_014656055.1. Taxonomy (GTDB): domain Bacteria; phylum Actinomycetota; class Actinomycetes; order Streptomycetales; family Streptomycetaceae; genus Streptomyces; species Streptomyces griseosporeus. The sequence continues at coordinate 268,729 of NZ_BNBR01000002.1, read as the reverse complement.
AACCCTCCCTTCACGGTCTTCGGTCTCGCCCCGACCCTGTTCGTCGTCGCGGCGGGCGTGGCCGTCCTGGACGCCTTCCGCCACTGGGAGCGGCGCCGCGAGGCCCGGGGCGCCGACCCCCTCGTCCACCTGTCGCTGCTCGGCAGGCCGGTGCTGCGGTCCGGCCTGCTGACGCTGCTCAGCCAGAACCTCATCCTGCTCGGGCTGTTCTTCTGCATCCCGCTCTATCTCCAGGTCGTGCAGGGGTTCGACGCCTTCGAGACGGGCCTGCGCCTGCTTCCGGTGTCCGCCACCATGCTGGTGACGTCCCTGTCCGCGTCCTCGCTGGGCCGGGTGATCGGCCCGCGCCGGGTGGTCAGGATCGCCCTGCTGATCCTGACGGCGGCCGTGGTGTGGCTGCTGGCCACGATCGACCCGGCCATCGACGACGCCCAGTTCGCCGGAGCCATGGCCGTGCTGGGCATCGGCGTGGGCCTGCTCGCCTCCCAGCTGGGCAACGTCGTCCAGTCCGGCGTCGGGCAGGACGAACGCAGCGAGGCCGGAGGGCTCCAGTTCACCGCACAGAACCTGGGCTCGGCCCTGGGCACCGCCCTCATCGGCTCGATCCTGGTCGGTGCGCTGGCCCACGCCTTCACCGCCCAGGTCGCGGACGACCCGCGGCTGTCCCAGGCGGCCCGCGACCAGGTCGGCGTCGCCCTGGAGGCCGGGATCACCTTCGTGCCGACCGACCAGGTCCGCACCGCCGCCGAACGGGCCGGCCTGCCGCCGTCGGAGGTCGAAGCCGTCGCCGACTCCTACGCCGCCGCGCAGCTGGACGGCCTCAAGGCGGCGATCCTCGCGACCGGGGGAGTGGCCTTGGCCAGTTTCCTGGTCACTCCCCACCTGCCGACCGCCGACGGGAACCGCCGGCGCCGGCCGTCCGCCGAAGCCCCCGTGCCCACCGGCCGCAGGGTCACCTGATCCGGGTGAGGCCCGCACCGCCGGGAGGGCGCAGGATCGCTGGAAAGGGCGCCGTCGGCCCGTCCCAGCAGGCCGTGGGAGGTCAGACCCGTGCGCTATGAGATCCGCGTCGAGGGAAACCTGTCGGACACGCTCGCCAAGGCATTCCCCGAACTGGGCCACGTGGTGATGTCGGGCGAGACCGTCCTGTACGGCACCGTCATCGACGAGGCCCACCTGTACGGCCTCCTCGCACGCTGCCGCTCCCTGGGCCTGCACGTCGTGGAGATGCGCCGCCTGCCCGAGTGACCTAGGGGGCGGGCCGGCCGTCAGTGACTGCGGCGCAGCCGGGAGGGCGCCCCCGCCGACTGCGCGCCCTCCTCCCCGAGCGACAGGGTGTCGTCGTCCGTCAGCTCGACGACGTACACATGCCCCTTCTCGCAGGTCAGCAGGGAGGCGGAGCGATCGGTGGGGTGGCTGGTGACCGCTTCGAGGACGGCGGTGCCGCCGCGTACCTCGCGCAGTTCGAGCGCCTCGGTGCAGCCCACCTCGCGGCGCGTGCCGACCTCGCTGACATGGCTGACCTGCTTGCCGGCCAGCTCCCCGACCGCCGCCGCGTGGAGGGTCAGCGTGACCTCGAACGAGTCGGTGCGCGGTGCCAGTCGTCCGTCGGCGGCGGGGTTGCCCGGCCCGGAGCCGGTCCAGACGCCCAGCCAGCGCGCGGGGAGCGCCGACGCCGTGACCGCCACGGACGGCGCAACGGACCCGCCCACCTGCGGGCCTGTGCCCCCCTGCCCGCCGTGCCCGCCGAACGGGTCCAGCAGCGACACCACCAGCGCCGCGACCGCCGCGACGCCGACGACGGCGGTGACGACCCACGCGGTACGCGCCCCGCGCTTCGCCGGGGAAGGCGCCGACCGCTCGCCGCCGCCCGCCATGGCGTCCGTGAAGGCGGCAGGGGGCGACGGAGGCCCGAACACCCCGACGGGCCGTCCCGGCCCGCCCGCCCCCACCAGGCGCGCGACCTCCGCCTCGCGGGCGGCGAGATCGTCGGCGAGTCCGGCCGGCAGCGCATGCCTCCAGCCCGCGTCGGGGCGCCGCGGCAGCAGCTCGGTGAGTTCCCTGCCGAGGGGACGCCGGTCGGGATCCTTCGCCAGGCAGCGCGTCACGACCGGCAGCAGTCCCGGGGGCAGCCCGTCGAGGCGAGGCTCCTCGTGCACGACGCGGTACAGCAGGGAGGCCGCCGAGACGTCCTCTCCCGGGTACTGGAAGGGGCTGTGCCCCGTCGCCGCGAACACCACGACGCAGGCGAGGGCGAAGACGTCCCCGGCCGGGTGCACGACGCCCTGGGCGATCTGCTCGGGCGGGAGGTAGCCGGGGGAGCCGATGACGCCGTTGCCGCGGGTGTGCCGTGAGTCGTCGGCCGCCCGGGCGATGCCGAAGTCGATGAGCATCGGCCGCTCCCGGGCCAGGAGGATGTTCGACGGCTTCACGTCCCGGTGCGTGAGCGCGCAGTCGTGTACGGCGGTGATCGCGGCGGCGAGTTCCCCGGCCAGCGCGCGCACGCTCACCTCGGGCAGCGGCCCGTGCCGGCCGACCCGGTCGGCGAGCGAGGGCGCGGGGACGTACTCGGTCGCGAGCCACAGGGGGCGCCGGCCGGGCGGGCTGAAGTCCACGACGGAGACGGTGAACGGCGAGCGTACGAGGTCGCTGTTGCGTATCTCCCGGGCGAACCGGGCCTCGAAATCGGCCCCTTCGGCGAGGTCCGGTCGGACGACCTTCAACGCCAGCGGCCGCCCGGCCGGGGTCCGCGACAGATAGACCTGCCCCATCCCTCCGGCGCCGAGGCGTGCCAGCAGCGGATACCCCCCGACCGTCGCCGGATCGGTCGCGTCCACCGGTCTCATGCTCCCCCTCACGATTCCGCCGGCCCGAGGGTGGTCGGGCGGCCAGCAGCATACGTAGTCGACACAGGATCATGCCGGGTGGAGAGCAGTCGTTCCGGCGGGCTCCGTCCGGGAGGGCGTCGTGCGCTCCGCCCTGTGGCGCGGCGGCCGCCGGCCACGACCAGGTCAGCCGATTCCCCCGTAGGTGACCGTCCGCCCGGGAGCGAGTGCGTCGGCGACGCGCCGGGCGAGGTGCTCGCCCTCGGCTTCCAGACGCTCGTAGGCGCCCTCGCGGGCGGTGTCGTCCCGGTCCCTCAGCCAGGTCTCCATCACCGAGTCGATGTCCTTCGCCCACCGGTACAGCTCCCGCACCAGGTCCTCCGGCAGGCCGAGCGCGGCGGCGGGATCGTCCGGGGCGAAGTCGCCGAAGCCGTCGGCGCGCAGAGGGAACCACTTGTACTGCCCCTCCACCACGACATGGCGAGGGTGCGGAGGCGTGCCGTGCGCGTCGGCGGTCCAGTGCAGCTGCCGGCATCCCCAGCACACGAACTTCGCGGTGCGGTGCTGTTCGTCCCAGAAGCGCACCACCCAGCCGGGACCGAGATGCCGGGCCAGGTCCTGGGCCGCTGCCAGCCCCCGCTCGGCATGGCGGCGCAGGGCCGGCCTGTCGGTGAACCCGCCGCCGGGGCGTGCGCGGTCCCAGCCGCGGAGGCGTTCGGCGAGGTCGTCCGGCAGGCCGAGCCGGGGATCGTCCAGCGCGACCTCGTACACGAAGTCCTCCGGGTCCGCGGAGGCACCAGGGTCAGTGGTGGACAGGGGTGACGCGCCGCCGTGGGCACGCACCAAGAGGTGGAGCGGATCGTCGTCTCGGCTCATGGGCGGTGATTCTCCCCCTGGTCCGGCTCGACGGCTGGTGAGCCCCCCCGCCCGGCTCGGCACAGGTCAGTCTCCGTCGGGCTGGAAGAACGCGAGCATCTTCCGGGCGGCGTCCGGCGACGCCAGCAGGGTGTGCAGGTCCGCGGACATCCGGGCGGCAGCCGTGCTCCGTTCGAACATCTCGCGTTCGTACTCCTGGACGGCGGCGGCGAAGTCGTCGGGGTGCGCGGCCAGCGCGAGACCGAGCAGCGCGCCGTCGAGCAGCGCCATGTTGGCGCCCTCGCCCACCGGCGGCATCAGATGCGCGGCATCGCCGACCAGCGTGACGTCCGGCCTCGACGGCCAGGTCAGACCGACCGGCAGAGCGGTGATCGACCGGGGTACGACCGTGTCGTCGCACGCCTCGATCAGCGCGGTGAACCGCGGGTGCCAGCCAGGGAGCAGGTCGATCAGCCGTGCCTTGGCGGCGGCCGGGTCGTCGAACGGGATCCCGCTGGTGGCGAACCAGTCCTCGGGGGTGTTGTAGAAGCCGAGGCCGATGCGCACACGGCCGTCGCCGTTGCGCTGCGCCGCCAGGGATATGCCGCCGCCGAGCACCCAGTGCGTGCCGCGTCCGACCATCGCCGCGAGGTCGGGGTGCGTGCGATCGATGTCGGGAATGCCGACCTCCACGACGTGGTGGCCGAGATGCGCCGGGCGCGCGTCGGTCAGCAGCGGCCGGACCCGGGAGTTGGCGCCGTCCGCGCCGACCAGCAGGTCGTACGGCGCACTGCCGCCGTCGGCGAAGTGCAGCGCGCCGTCGGCGGCGTGGACGAAGGCGTGCCCCCAGCGCACGGTGCCGTCGGGCAGGGAGTCCAGCAGCAGGTCGCGCAGGTCGGCACGGTCGACCTCGGGCCGGGCGAGCGGGGCGTCGTCGGGTGTGTCCTCCTGGAGCAGCAGGGTGCCGTCCGGTTCGAGCAGGCGCATGTCCTGGCCCTCACCGCGGGCGATCGCGTAGAACTCGTCGATCAGGCCGGCCTCGCGCAGCGCCCGCTGGCCGGAGTGGATGTCGAGCATGCCGCCCTGGCCGCGGGCGTCGCGTGACGCTTCCCGTTCGTACACGACGGCGTCCATGCCGTGCACGTGCAGCACGCGGGCGAGCGCCAGGCCCCCGAGACCGGCTCCGACGATGGCAATGGTCATGGCTGTCGCCCTCTCCTTCGATACACCGTATCGGACGATACAGTGTATCGATCAATGCGATGTATGGTGGGCGCCATGTTGGTGTGGGAGAGACCGGAGCCGCCGGATCGCCCCGTGCCGGCCCCGCTGAACCGCGAGCGGATCGTGCGCGCGGCGATCGAACTGGCCGACGCGGACGGCCTGGAGGCGGTGTCGCTGCGCAAGGTCGCCACCGCGCTGGGCGTGGGGCCGATGCGGCTGTACAGCTACATCGACAGCAAGGAGGAGCTGCTCGACCTGATGGTCGACGCGGCCTATGCCGAGATCCGTCCGGCCGGGGACACCTGGCGGGAGGTGCTCCGGTCGCTCGCCGAAAGCACCCGGCAGACCGTCCACGCCCACGAATGGCTCGCCGACCTGCTCGGCGGCCGACCGCAGCTCGGCCCGCACGCGCTGGCCCGGGGAGAGGCCGTGGTGGCCGCGCTGGACGGCGTCGACGTGGACGACGTCATGCCGGTGGTCGGCGCGGTCGACGCCTATGTGATCGGCGCGGTACGCCGGGAGATCGCCGGGCGCCGTGCCGAGCGGGCCACCGGGATGGACGAGAGGCGCTGGCAGGCGGCGCTCGGGCCCTATCTGGAGCGGACGTTCGCCACCGGCCGGTTCCCCGCCCTCGCCACGGTGGTGCGCGACGCCGAGCACCTGGACGCCGACGCCACCTTCGCGATGGGGCTCGACTTCCTGCTCGACGGCATCGAGGCCCGCATCTCGCGGTGACGGGCGCCCGCCGAAGGGTCCGCCCCCGGTCTCTACTCCTCGGCCACGCGGATGATCGTGCGCCCGGGGACACGCTCGCGCGGGGCGAAGGCCTCTGCCGCTTCGGCCAACGGGCGCACGGCCCCGACCCGTACGGACAGCCGGCCGTCCCGCACGCGCTGGGCCAGATCGGCAAGCCGCGTCCGGTCGGGTTCCACCACGAAGAAGAGGGCCCGTCCGTCCTGAGGCCGCACCTTGGGCGGGTGGGCGATCGTGACGAGCGTGCCGCCGGGCCGCACGAGCGCGGCCGAACGGTCGAGGACGTCCCCGCCGATCACGTCGAACACCACATCGACCTGACCGATGTCCTCCAGCCGGTCCGCCCCCAGGTCCAGGAAGGCGTGCGCGCCCAGGGCGAGCGCGACGTCCCGGTCGGCGGCGCGGCCCGTGCCCACCACCCGGGCTCCCGCCTCACGGGCGAGCTGCACGGCGAGGGAGCCCACGGCGCCGGCAGCGCCGTGGATGAGGACGGTCTGGCCGGTGGCGAGGCGCGCGTGGTCGAAGAGCCCCTGCCAGGCGGTCAGCCCGGAGATCGGCAGCGCGGCCGCGGTCGTGTGGTCGATGTCGGCGGGCAGCGGGGCGAGATTGCGGGCCTCCACGGCGACGTACTCGGCGAGCGAGCCGTCGCGGGCCCAGTCGGCCAGCCCGAAGACCCGCTGTCCGACGGTCAGGCCGGTGGTGCCGTAACCCAGCTCGGTCACGACACCCGAGACCTCGTGCCCGGGCACGCTCGGCGTACGGTCCCGGCCGGCGCGGTCGGTCCAGGTGGCGGGCCAGTCCAGTTCGCCCCGGGTGAAGCCGGCGGCGTGCACCCGGACGACGACGTCGTTCTCGGCGGCGTGGGGCGGGGGCAGCTCTTCCAGGGCCAGACCTTCGACTCCGGCTTCGCGGTCCCGCACGGTGATGGCTAGCACGGGCATTCCTTTCGTGAGGTGCTGATGTGTTGAAGTGCTGAGGTGCTGACGTGTTGAGGCACCGAGGTGCTGAGCGTCACTGGGGCCAGGGAGCGTCCATGACGCGCCGCACCATGGACCCGCGACGGAAACCGGGAACGAAATGCTCGAGAACGTCCGCGTTGACGGTTCCGTACGTCGTGTCCGGACGGTTCTTCAGGCCTTCGACGAAAACCTGCAGGAACTCCTTCTTGAAATCGCCGCGCGGATGAACGGCGACGATCTCCTCGACCTGGCCGCCGTCCAGCCGGTCCAGCCCCCAGCCGATCGCGTCGGTGAGCACACCGAACGTCGTGGCGGCGATCTCCCCGCCCATCCGGCCGGGAATCCCGGGCGTGGTGTGCAGGGCGATCGCCAGCCACACCACCTCGGCGGCGTGCTCGGGGAAACCGCGCTCCAGCAGAAAACTCCGCGCGTGGTCGGCACCGTCGAGCTCGAAACGCTGCTCCGCGTCGGAGAACGGCGTCAGCAGACCCGCGTCGTGGAACATCGCGGAGACGTAGAGCAGCTCCGGGTCGGTCTCGATGCCCCTCGCGCGTGCGTGCAGGGAACCGAAGAGGAAGACCCGCCGGGAATGGTGGAGGAGCAGGGGGCCGGCCGTGTCCCGGAGGAAATCCGTGGCCTCCGCGACGGCCCGGGTGTCGGGGATCTCGATCCCCGCGATGGTGTCGGTCATGAAGTCGGCGCCTTCCGGTGCGATGGGCTGCGGGTGGACCGTGCGTCCGTTCTCCACGGTGCCGACGGTCAGGGCTCCGGCGCCGCATCCGTCCGGCCGTGAACCCCTCGAATCCGGCCATGCCAGGATGGGTCCGTGCTCCCGGACTCGCATCGCGTGGTGATCCTCGTCTACGACGGGGTCAAACTGCTCGACGTCGCTGGACCCGCCGACGCGTTCGCGGAAGCGAACAGGCTGGGCGCCGACTACCGGATCGCCCTCGTCTCGGCGACCGGCGAGGACGTCACGTCCTCGATCGGCATCCGGATCACCGTGGAAGGCGGCGTCGCTGCCGAGCCGCACCCCGACACGTTGCTCGTACCCGGCGCGGACCTCTACCCCCGCACCCCCGTCACGCCCGACCTGGTGGACGCCACCCGTGACCTGGCGGCCAGGTCGGACCGGGTCGCCTCGGTGTGCTCGGGAGCCTTCGTCCTGGCGGCCGCGGGTCTTCTCGACGGCAAACGCGCGACCACTCACTGGAAGATCACGGGCGAACTCGCCGCCCGCTGCCCGAAGGCCCGGGTCGAACCCGACGCCATCTACGTCCGCGACGGCACGACCTACACCTCCGCGGGCGTCACCGCGGGCATCGACCTCGCGCTCGCCCTCATCGAGGAGGACCACGGCCCCGACGTGAGCCGGGAGGTGGCCCGTTCCCTTGTCGTCTACCTCCAGCGGGCGGGCGGCCAGTCGCAGTTCTCCGCACCGCTCCAGGGCCCTCCGCCCCGCTCACCCGCACTACGGGGCGTCGTCGCCCGCGTCACCGCCGACCCCGCCGGCGACCACTCCCTGGCCGCGCTCGCGACCCACCTGCACATCAGCCCCCGCCATCTGACGCGGCTGTTCCGCGAGGAACTGGGCACCACCCCGGCCCGGTTCGTCGAGTCCGTCCGGTTCGACATCGCGAAGTCGCTGCTGGACCAGGGCTACACCGCGACGCAGGCGGCCTCCCTGTCCGGCTTCCCGGGGTACGAGAGCCTGCGCCGCGTCTTCGCACGCGAACTGTCCATCAGCCCCGCCGCCTACCAGCGCCGTTTCGCCACCGCCCGCCGAGCCCAGAACGGGGCAGCCGCCGCGGGACACGGCTGAGCCCGCGCACGTCGGCGGCGGGCACGCGGCCGGCCGGTGGGGACCCGGACCCAACGGGCGCGTCCGGGTCACGTCGCACCGCCGGACGGCCGGCTTGCGTTGGAGCGCACTCCAGGTCGTAACGTCGCAGACGCCAAGCGGCGTGAGGGGCGCGAAGCCCGTCTCCCCTCGCATCTCACGGGTTGCCGGGCAGTGTGATCCGTTGCTGGATGGACGAGGGCTTCGCGCCGCCCAATGACGAATGAGTGACGCGGGAAAGGTGGGACAAGGCATGCTGAAGCGCAGTCTGCGGGAGCTCCAGGTATCGGCCATCGGCCTGGGGTGCATGGGAATGTCCGCCTTCTACGGCTCCGCCGACCGGGAGGAGGCGATCGCGACGATCCGGCGCGCCCTCGACCTCGGCGTGACCTTCCTCGACACCGCCCAGATGTACGGGCCGCTCACCAACGAGTCCCTCGTCGGCGAGGCGATCCGCGGGCACCGCGATGAATACGTGATCGCTACGAAGTTCAACTACCGGATGGACAACGCCGTGCCGGGCGACATCAGCACGGTCGGCCCGCAGGACGGCTCGGCCGAGCACGTCCGCAGCTCGGTCGACGGCTCCCTGCAGCGTCTGGGCACCGATTACATCGATCTGTACTACCAGCACCGGGTCGACCCCAAGGTCCCCATCGAGGAGACGGTCGGCGCGCTGGGAGAGCTGGTCGCCGAGGGCAAGGTGCGCCACATCGGCCTGAGCGAGGCGAGCGCGGAGACCATCCGGCGCGCGCACGCCGTGCACCCGGTCACCGCGGTGCAGAGCGAGTACTCGCTGTGGACGCGGGACATGGAGGCCGAGGTGCTGCCGGCCTGCCGTGAGCTGGGCATCGGCTTCGTGCCGTACTCGCCGCTGGGCCGTGGGTTCCTCGCCGGGCGGTTCACCTCGCCCGAGGACCTGGACGTGGACGACTGGCGCCGCCAGAACCCTCGCTTCCAGGACGAGAACCTGGAGGCGAACCTGCGGCTGGCGGCGAAGGTGAAGGAGATCGCGGCGGAGAAGGACGTCACGCCGGCCCAGCTGGCGATCGCGTGGGTGCTGGCCCAGGGCGACGACCTGGTGCCGATCCCCGGCACCAAGCGCCGCACCTACCTGGAACAGAACGCCGCCGCGGTCGACATCACGCTGAGCCAGGACGACCTGGCCCGCATCGACGCCGAACTGCCGGAGGCGGCGGGGGAGCGGTACGACGAGGCGGGCATGCGCTCGGTCAACCGCTAGGGCCGACGGGCCGCCATCACGTGCCGTAGTAGGCGGCGTAACGGGCCGAGTGTTCCGTCACGGAGAAGTCCTCGAAGTCGCCGGCCGCCTCGCAGGCGAGCAAGCGCTGAAGCGCGGCTTCGGCCTCCGGCAGGCGCCGGGACGACAGGTACGCCTTGGTCTCGGCGAGTCCGCCGCCGCACAGCAACTGGACGTCGATCGAACAGTCGGCGTCCATGCCGGCGGTCTTGGCCTTCCAGATGAGCAGTACGTCGCCGAGATCGCCGGCGTTGAACAGCTGCACGCAGCACAGCTTCATCAGCTCCGTGTCGCCCTCGCCCTGAGCCCGCTGCTCCAGCCGGATCCGCACGCCGAGCAGTCGGCGCACCTCGTCGAGGTCCGCGCCGACCGGGTGAAGGCCATGGCGGTGCAGCCACTCTTCCTCGTCCATCGGCCATGTCCCTTCTCCGTGGCGGCGACCAGCGCGGCCGGTCGACTGGATCATGCCATGTGGGTCTGCGCTGGTCCGAGCCGTGAGGGGCGCTCTCGCGACCGGGCTCGGGCGCGCCTACGCTCGGAGGCGGGGCAGGCACCGGCCTGCTCCGCCGAAGGACTGTGACCGTGGTCGCGGAGTACCCGTTCGTGGGACGCGCGGACGTGCTGTTCGAGCTGCGCCGCGCGCTGGAGAGGGCCGCGGCCGGACGCGGCGGGCTGGTCACGCTGACCGGAGCGGCCGGCGCCGGCAAGACCCGTACCGCCGAGGAGGCCGCCGCCCGCGCGGACGGCCTGCGCACGCTGTGGAGCTGGTGCCCGCCGGAGACCGCCACCACCGCCTACCGGCCCTGGGCTCGGGTACTACGCGCCCTCGTCGCCGACGACGTCCGGTGCGGCCGGCTGGCCGCGGCCTCCCCGCCGCTGCGCGCCCTCCTCACCGGCGCCACGGCCGACGTCCTGCGCGGCGCCGACCCCGAGACGGCGCGCCTGAGGCTCACCGGCGATGTGGCCGAGCTGCTGGCCACTGCCGCCGCACGAACCCCGCTGCTCCTGGTCCTCGACGACGTCCACGCCGCCGACGCCTCCTCGCTGCGCCTGCTGCTGGAGACCGCCGACGCCACCCGCGGCGCGCCCGTACTGCTGCTCGCCACCGCCCGCGACGACGACGCCGCGTGGCGCGACCGGGCCTGGGCCCGGGCCCAGTTGCTGCGCCGGGGCCGCACCCTGCCGCTGGGTCCGCTGCCGGCCACGGACGTCGCCGCGCTCGTGGCGGCCGCCACCGGTACGCCCCCGGCCGCGGACGCCGTCCGCTCACTGGTACGGCGCACCGGCGGGGACGCCTTCTTCGTCACCGAACTGCTGCGCGCGGGCGGCTGGGACACGGAGACGGCGGCGGTCCCGCAGGCGCCCGCGTCAGACCACGGCTCGGGCACGGCGCCGGTCGTGGCGGGGAACGCGGCACCCGACGCGAGAACCACTCCGGCGGGGACGTCACCCGTCGCCGTACGCGCCGCGGTCGCCGCACGGCTCGCCGAACTCACACCGCGCGCCGCCCACCTGCTCGCCGTCGCCTCCGTTCTCGGCACCCGCTTCCGGCTGGATGTGCTCGCCGAGACCGCGGGAGTGCCCCTGGCCGAGGTGCGCGCGCTGCTCGCCGAATCCGCGGGCGCCGGTCTGACCGCCGACCCGGACGCCGCCCGCGGCGCCTTCCGCCACGACCTGCTCCGCGAGGCCGTCCACGCAACGCTCTCGCCGGGCGAGCGCGCCGCCCTGCACCGCACCGCCGCCACGGTCCTGGCCGGCCACGCCCGCCGCGGCCGCGACACCGGCCCGGCCGAGGTCGCCCACCACCTCCTCCGGTCGGGCCCCGGCCACGAGGCCGAGGCCGCCGCCTACGCCCACCGGGCCGCGCGGCAGGCGGAGGGGCTGTACGCCTACGAGGACGCGGTGCGCTGGTACGAGCGTGCGGCGGAGTGCCTGGCGCAGACGGAAGCGGTGTCGGCGGAGGACGGTGCGGATGCGCTGAGGACCGTCGGACGGTTCGGCACGGAACGCCGTACGGTGTCGGCGGGTCGCGGTGTGGACGCCCCCGCAGCGACGGCGCCCACCGGCCCACCCCCGCCACCCCCGGCCGACCCCACCACCGTCACCCTCATCGACGTGCTCACCGGCCTCGGCTCCGCCCGTTTCGGAGCCGGCGACTGGCAGGCCGCGCGTGCCGCACTGCTGCGGGCCGCGCGCCTCGCCCGGGACGCCCGCCGCCCCGAGCAGCTGGCCCGCGCCGCCCTGGGGCTGGGCACCGGCCCCGTCGGTTTCGAGGTCGACCTCGAAGACCGTGAGCAGCTGGACCTGCTCACCGAGGCCCGTGCCGCGCTCGCCGCCGCCCCGGCCCCGAGCGCGCTGCGCGCCGCCGTCACCGCCCGCCTGTCCCTCGCGTCCGCCCTGGTGGAACCCGAGGCGCAGCGCGTGGCCTGGGCGGAGGAAGCGGTCGGCGAGGCGCGGGCTGCCGGGGACCCGGCGACGCTCGGACCGGCGCTGGCCGCGCTGTGCGACGCCCGCCCCGGGCCCGACCACTGCCACGACCGGCTCGCCCGCTCCGCCGAGATCATCGCCGTCGCCCGCGCCCTCCCCGAGACCGTGCTGGAACTGCTGGGCCGCCGCCACCGCCTGCTCGCCCTGCTGGAGACCGGCGCGTTCGCCGACGCGGACGCCGAGGCGCTCGCCTACGAGACGGCCGTACGACCGCTGCGGCGGCCTCTGTACGCCTGGTACGTGGCGTTGTGGCGCGGTGCGCGGGCCTTGATGGAAGGCCGGTACGACGACTGCGCGGCGGCCGTCGAGGAGACGGAGGCGATCGGCCGCGCGGCCGGCAGCGCCAACGCCGCGCTGCTGGCCGGCACCCAGCGCTGGTGCCTGTACACCGAGACCGGCGACCGCGAGGCGCTGGACCGGCTCCTCGCGGGGATGCCACCGCTGGACCGGCTGCCCGGACTGTGGCCCCGGGTCACGCTGGCGCTGCTCGCGGCGCAGGCGGGCCGTACGGACGAAGCGGCACGCAGGCTCTCGGCGGTGGCGCCCCGGCTCGACGGAGCCGCCCGCGACAGCGAGTGGCTGCCGATGCTGGCCCAGGCGGCGGAGACGGTCAACCACCTGGGCACGCACCCGGCGGCGGCCCGGCTGTACGCCCTGCTCGCCCCGTACGCGGGCCTGTGGGTGGTGGAGGGCATCGGCGCGGCGGTACGCGGCCCGGTCGACCGGCATCTGACGCTGCTGGCCGCGGCCCTGGACGACCCGGCCGCGTACCAACGCCACCACGACCGCGCCCTGTCGTCGGCCCGCGAGGCCGGCGCGGTGGCCCTGGCCGACCGGATCGCTGGGGAGGGGCGGGCAGCGGCGGGCGCGGTGGCGGCCCGCACACACACGGCCCCCACGCCCGACCCCGCCGATCCCCTCCACTCCCCGGCACAGCGACCACCCGCGCCCTCACCTCGCGAGCCCGCCGACGACCCCCCGTTCTTCCTCAGGGAAGGAACCCTCTGGCATCTCCGCTACGGCGGCCGGGACGCCCGCGTGCCCGACTGCAAGGGACTCCGGGACATCGCCGTGCTGCTCGCCCGGCCCGGAAGGCCGGTACCGGCCGTCGAACTGGCCGCACCCGGCGGCCCCCGCCCCACCCCGGCCCCCGACGACCTCCACCCCGAGGGCGACACCGGCGAGATCCTCGACGCGACCGCCCGGACCGCCTACCGGCGCCGGCTGCGGGAGCTGGAGGAGGAGGCCGAGGAGGCGGACGCCGCCGGCGACGGCGCGCGCTCGGAACGGGTCGCCGTGGAGCGGGACGCACTCGTCGCGCAGTTGTCGGCCGCGTACGGCATCGGCGGGCGCGTCCGCCGCTCCGGTTCGCCCGTCGAACGGGCCCGTACGGCCGTGACCGCGCGCATCCGTGCCGCGGTACGCCGGATCGCGGTCGTCCACCCGGAGCTGGGACGGCATCTGGACAGCGCCGTCCGCACGGGCACCCTGTGCGTGTACCAGCCGGAGAACACCCCGGCCTGGCGGGTGTGAGGCCGCCCCTCACACCGTGCCGCCCGGTGTCACGCCTGCCCGGGTGACGACGTCGTACGACAGGACGTACGACCCCGAGCGCGAAGGCGGACACCATGCCACGCACCACCAAGGCCGAAGCCGAACTCCGCGTCGACGAAGCGGTCATCGAGGGCCGGTACGCCGAGGTCGGCCCGTACACCGTCGGCTACGAGACGATGAAGCAGGACCTTGACCCGGCCCCGCTGTTCCGCGGGCTGCCCGGCGACCGCTGCCAGTGCCCGCACTGGGGGCAGGTCCTCACCGGCAGGATCGTCTTCCGGTACGCCGACCACGACGAGGTGTTCCACGCGGGCGACGCCTACTACGGCGCCCCCGGACACCTCCCGCTGCTCTTCGCCGGCACCGAGATCGTCGAGTTCAGCCCCACCGCCGAGTTCAAGCGCACGATGCAGGTCATCGCACGCAACCTCGCACAGCTGACGGAGGCGACGTCATGAGCACCGCTCCCGACCCGGCACGGGTGAAGGAACTCGCCGACCTGTTCGTACGGTTCCTGCGGACGAACACCGCGCCCGACGGCCTCTTCACCGACGACGTGCTGCTCGACCTGAGCCTGCCGCAGTGGCGGCTGCAGACCCGCGGCCCCGACGAACTGGTCGCCGTCCGCCGCCGCAGCCACCCCGACCTCGGCACGGTCCCGCGCCACCGCGTCGACGCCACCCCGACGGGGCTGGTCCTGGAGTTCGAGGAGCAGTGGGAGGACGCGCAGGGCCGCTGGTACTGCCGTGAGCTGATGCGGGCCGAGGTCCGCGACGGCGCGATCAGCGAGGCGTCCGTGTACTGCACGGGCGACTGGTCCCCGGCCACCCAGGCCGCACACGCGCGGGAAGTGACACTCCTGCGACCGTGACCCGGTCATACACGTCCGGCATGGTGCGGCATACGCGAGTTTTGATCTTCTATGCCTATATTGCACCCTTATGGGAGATGCTCGCAGAATCAGCCGTCGGTCGGTGGTCAAGGCGTTCCCCGCCGTGGGACTGGCGGCGGTGTCGGGAGGGTTCCTTGGAGCGCGGCGCGCGGCCGCCGCGTCGCCGTCCTTCCCACAACCGCCGGTGTCGACCGCCCGGTCCCTGCCCGGCGGGATGTCGCCGGTGCTGGAGCAGACGCTCGACGTCCGGTTCACGGACGTCTCCGTACCGGGCTACGGCCGGATCACCACCCGTACCTACAACGGGGCGCTCCCCGGCCCGACCCTGCGCGTGCGGGGCGGCCAGACCCTGCGGCTGACGCACATCAACGGCCTCCCGCCCAACCCGCCCCACACCGGCGGCCACAACACGCCGCACCACCCCAACAGCTTCAACGTGCACACCCACGGCATGCACGTCTCCCCGTCCGGGATCGCCGACAACGTCCTCCGCGAGTTCGCACCGCGCACCCAGGACGAGGCGGACGCCGGCGTACCGGAGCCGCGCTACCTGACGGTGATCCACGTGCCGGCCGACCACCCCGCGGGCACCTACTGGTACCACCCCCATCTGCACGGCGCCCTCGCCGAGCAGGTCGTCGGCGGCATGGCGGGTGTGATCGTCGTCGAGGGCGACGTCGACGAGGTCCCCGAGATCAAGGCGGCCGCCGACCTCGTCGTATGCATCAACGAGCTGAAGGTCAAGGACGGCAAGGTGCCGGCCTTCACCTCCAATGGCTGGCTGGCCGGCATCCGCTCCACGTTCGCCGTCAACGGCGCGGTCAACCCCACCCTTCGACTGCGGCCCGGCGAGGTCCAGCGGTGGCGGCTCGTCGCCGCGACCGCCTTCACCGAACTGCGGCTCCAGGTCACCGGCCGCCGCGGAAGCCTGCCGCTGCACCAGATCGCGCAGGACGGCGTGACTTTCGCACGGCCCGTGTCCCGCAACGCCCTCGACCTGGCCATGGGCAACCGCGCCGACGTGCTGGTCCGGGGAGCGGAGCCCGGCACGTACGAACTGCGGGCCGAGGGCGTTCCCGTACCGCTGATGACGATCGAGGTCACCGGAGAGCCCGTCGAACCGCAGATGCAGCTGCCGGACTCGCTGCCGCAGGGCAGGCCGTTCCTCGACGAGCGGGACATCGACAACCCGGACGCCGACCGGGAGCTGATCTTCCACGCCGACCATGGCGTCTTCCCGGGCCCGTTCCCGAACGCCTTCCGCGTCCTGGGCACCGGCGCCACGCCGGCCGCCGACCCCGACGGCGATCTCAGACACGACCCGGCCTACGGCCTGTTCGACCCCGGATACGTCAACCACACCCTGCGCCTGGGCGCCGTGGAGCGCTGGACCGTCCGCACCGACGAAAGCGTGCCGGCGCACAGCCATCCCTTCCACCTGCACACCAACCAGGTCCTCCTCACCCACCGCAACGGCCGACGGCTCGACCCGCCGGTCTGGCACGACACCATCGGCCTGACCGGCGGCAGACCCGGAGAGTCGGCCACCTTCCTGGTCAGGTACGAGGACTTCACCGGCCGCAGCATGGCCCACTGCCACCAGCTCCAGCACGAGGACCTCGGGATGATGCAGACCGTCGACTACGTGGAGGGCTAGGGATTGCACCGTACGACGGCCGGTCGGCCGGCTGCCGCATACGATCAGTGCCATGACCTCCGCACTCGTCCTCGTCGACCTGATGCCGCGCATCGTGGCGCTGCCGCTCGCACCGCACTCCGGTGAGGAAGTCCTCGCGCGCTGCCGCTCGCTGGCCGGGTCCTTCCGCGCGAGCGGACGGCCGGTGGTGATGGTCAGGGTGGAGCGGCCGCAGGTCGCGGAGCAGCCGCCGGGCAGTGACTTCGCCGACGGCCTGGTGCATGACGGCGACATCGTGGTGGTCAAGCACACCATCGGCGCGTTCTACGGGACGGATCTGGACGAGCAGCTGCGCAAGCGCGGTGTCGACACGCTCGTCCTTGCCGGGCTGGTCACCACGATGGGCGTCGAATCCACCGCGCGTGCCGCGGCCGACCACGGCTACGAGGTGGCGTTCGTCGCCGACGCCATGTCCGGATTCACCACCGACGAGCACCGGTTCGCGGTGGAGAGGACGTTTCCCCGCTTCGGTGAGGTGCGCACCTCTGCGGACTTCCTGAGCGACCTGCGGAATCCTCGGGAGCGTCATACGAACGGATGACTGGAATCGCGCACCACCCCCACCGCGCCCACGATGAACACACATCGACCAGGCCAGGCGCGAAGGAAGACAGGATGCTGCGAGACCACCCCGGCCGCGGCCGCCGAGCCGTCGCGGCGGCCCTCGGCTGTGCGCTCTGCGCTGTCGCGCTCACCGCGTGCAGTGACTCCGAGGACAACAGCTCCTCGCCTTCCCGGACGCCGCGCAGCCCTGACGCTGCATCGTTCTCGGGGCTGGCGCCGTCCGCCATGGCCTCCCGGGCGGCTTCGGCGATCGCCTCCGCCAAGGCTTCGGCTTCCGCGGCGGCCTCTTCCGCGCGGGCCCGCGCCTCCGAGTTCGAGGCGTCCGTCGACGCCCAGATCGCCCGGGGCAGTGCGACCGCGGAGAAGGAACTGAAGGACGTCGAGGGACGCGGCAACGCGGTCTCCGAGGTGGGTATCAAGGGCCTGCCCAGGAACGAGACCAGCGGGTTGCTCGGCGTGATGGTCACGGTCACCAACAAGACCGGCACCAAGGCCTCGTACGCCGTGCAGATCGACTTCGACGACCAGTCCGGGAAGGTCGTCGAGACACGCTTCCTCAGCGTGGAGGACCTCGACCCGGGTGAGAAGCAGCAACCCATCGTCTTCAGCCGGCAGGCCGGGGACGCACAGCTCACCCCCCGTCTCGCCAAGGCGCA
>NZ_BNBR01000002.1:97699-251124 GCF_014656055.1 Streptomyces griseosporeus | reverse complement strand
GACCCCAGCGGCTCAGGTGGTACAGGCGGCGCCGTTGAGGGTGTATGCGCCGGGCGGTGCGGTGTTGCCCGTGTGGGTGGCCTGGAAGCCGATGTCGATCGAGGCACCCGGGGCGATGGTGGCGTTGTGGCTGACGTTCCTGGCGGTCACCCGGCCGGAGACGGGGGAGTACTCCGCGTTCCAGCCGGAGGTGATGGTCTGGCCGTCCGGGAGGGTGAACCCGAGGGACCAGCCGTCGACGGGCGTCGTACCGGTGTTGGTGAGGGTCAGGTTCGCGGTGAGGCCGGTGTTCCAGGCGCTGACCGTGCCGGTGACGCGGCAGGTCCCGTTGCCCGGCTGCGGCTCAGAGGTCTGGAACTGGGTGAAGAACTTCCACACCTCCGCCGGCAGCCAGGTCCGGGAACCGCTGTCGCCCGGTGCCCCGTCCTGGGGCGCGGCGATGTGCCCCTCGTCGAACGCGGCCCACACGACCGGATGTCCGGCCGAGCAGCCCGAGTAGGCGGTGACCCGGTGGGTCAGGCTGCCGGCTGCCGGCTCGGGCGGGTTCTGTGGTGTGCAGCCGTTGTTCGCGACGAACCTGTCCCGCAGCGTCCGCCCGCCGGAGATGCCGAGGACGTTGTCCCGCAGGCCGTGCACCCCCAGGTAGGCGATGGGCTGGGTGCCCCCGCTGCATCCGCTGAGCAGTCCGCCGCTCTGGACCGCGACCGCGCGGAAGACCGTCGCCCGTGAGCACGCCAGGGCGTACGACATGGCGGCGCCGTAGCTGAAGCCGAGGGCGAAGCGCTGGGTGGTGTCCACGCACAGGTCGGCCTCGATGCGCCTGAGCATGTCGTCGACGAAGGTGATGTCTTCGCCGCCGGTGTTGGCCCAGCCGTTGTTGAGGCCCTGGGGTGCGACAAAGATGGTGCTGTTGTTCGCCAGCCGCTGCAGGCCGTAGTAGGCCCAGGTGCCCGTCTCCACGGTGCGGCCGGTGGCGACGTCGGTGGAGGTGCCGCCCAGCCAGTGGAAGCCGAGGACCAGCCGGTAGGGGTGGTTGCGGTCGTAGCCGTCGGGGATCCGCAGGATGAAGCTGCGGTTCTTGCCGCCGGTCTGGATCGTGTGCGTACCGCTGGTGAGCGTGGGCGTCCTGCCGCATCCGGAGCTGGCGGGGGCCGCGGCCGGCGTACCGGCCACCGCGGTGCCGCTGCCCAGGCTCAGCACGGCCAGCAGCGCGACCAGGGTGGTCCACAAGAAGGATGCCGACCTTGTCCTGGAGCCCGACGTCGGCCTTGGTGTTGACCTTGCCATCGTGCAACTCCTCTCAGGCGCGGGCCCACTTCTGCCCGGCGCGGCCGTCGCAGGTCCACAGCACCAGCGGCGTTCCGCTGGCGGTGGCGCCCCCGCTCGCGTCGAGGCACAGGCCCGCCTGGACGTTGCGGATCGAGCCGTCGGCGCCGAGGGTCCACTTCTGGTTGTCCTGGCCGTTGCAGGGCCAGGTGATGACCCGGGTGCCGTTGGTGGTGCCCTGGTTGTAGGCGTCCAGGCACTTGTCGCCGTAGACGCGGATCTCGCCGCCGGCCCAGCTGGTCCACAGCTGGTTGGCGGCCGTGTGGCAGTCCCAGAGCAGCACGGTCGCCCCGGCGGCGGTGGAGGCGTTGTCCACGTCCGCGCAGCGGCCGGAGGCGCTGGCGCGCAGGCGGGAGGTGGTCGCGGCCAGTGGGCTGCCCCCGGTGACCCGGAAGACGGCGACTCCGTGGGCGGGGACGTTCGCCGAGATCTGCCCCGACGTGCTCGACGTGCCGCCGGTCCACAGATCGGTGAGGGTGAACGAGCCGCCGGACAGGCCGACTTGGGCGGCGTTCGTGGTGACGGTCGTGGCGCCGTCGCCGCGGTTGAACAGGCCCACCGCGACCGAGCCGTCCGCCAGGGACTTGGCGAAGACCTCCGTGTTTCCGTCGTCGCGCACCCGGCGTCCGCCCGCGCCCAGCGGATCCTGGTTCACCGCCAGCAGGCGCGGGTTGCGCAGGATGGCGCTGACGTCGGCGGACATGGTGCGGATGTCGTTGCCGGCCATGAGCGGGGAGCCCATCAGCGCCCACAAGGCGAAGTGGGAGCGGGACTCGGTCAGCGACAGGCCGGGACGGCCGACGACCAGCATGTCGGGGTCGTTCCAGTGGCCCGGGCCCGACTGGGCCGCCAGCGGCGCGGTGACGTCCAGGACGTTCCCGACGCCCATCGGGTAGCTGTTGGTGTTGCCGTTCTGCCAGATGTCGAGCAGGTCCTCGGTCGTCCGCCAGAGGTCGGCGACCTCGCCCCAGTTGTACGTGGAGCCGGTGATGGCGTGGAAGCTGTTGGGGTTGATGCTGTAGACGATCGGCCGGCCGGTGGCCCGCAGGGCGTCCCGCATGAGGGTGAACCGCGCCACCTGCTCGTCGCGTGTACCGCTGGACGAACACCAGTCGTACTTGAGGTAGTCGACGCCCCACGAGGCGAAGGTGGCGGCGTCCTGGGTCTCGTGGCCCCTGCTGCCCGTGGAGCCGGGGTAACTGCCCACGGTCTGGGCGCAGGTGCGCTCGCCCGGCACCTCGTAGATGCCGAACTTCAGGCCCTTGCTGTGGATGTAGTCCCCGAGGGCCTTCATGCCACTGGGGAACTTGGTCGGGTTGGCCCGCAGGTTGCCCTGCGCGTCACGCTGCGGATCGAACCAGCAGTCGTCGACCACCACGTACCGGTAACCGGCGTCCCGCATCCCGGAGGACACCATCGCGTCGGCGGCCTGGCGGACCTGCGCCTCGGTGATCCCGCAGCCGAAGCTGTTCCAGCTGTTCCAGCCGAGGGGCGGGGTGAGTGCCGGACTGCCCGGCGCGGCCGAGGCGGGGGAGTGGGCGGAGGCCGTCACGCACGCGGTGGCCGTCAGGGCGGCGGCCGCGCACAGGCGGACCAGTCGCCCGCGTAAACGTCTGAGCACCAGGGGCTCCTTCAGGGGTTCGAAATTTCGACCTTCGTTCGGAAAGTGGCGGTCTCAGGGATGCTAGAGATGGATGACGCGGTGTCAACACCTGTCCCAGGACTGGCTCCATTGCGACGGAAACCCGAGCAGGGGAGCGCCGAAAATTTCGGAGCCGGGGCCGAGTCGTGCGGGAAGGGTTGACGGCGTTCCCCGACCCCCTATGCTCCAGTTGCTCGCCCAGTCGACCCGCGTTCGATATGTCGGACGTATGAGTGATCGTCAGTTCCCGAAGCCAGGAAGAGGGCGCCCTTCATGGAAATGTCATGGACTCATCAGCCAGTGTCGCGTCGCCGCGCCCTGTCCACCGCCACCGGCCTGGCGGCAGGCGTCCTCCTCCCCTCGGCCGGAGCCACCGCCCCGGCGCAGGTGCAGGCCCAGGCCCAGGCGGCGACCTACACGAACCCGGTCATCTGGCAGGACTTCGCCGACATCGACGTCCTCCGCGTCGGCGACACCTACTACGCCTCGGCCTCGACGATGCACTACTCGCCGGGCGCGCCCGTCCTGCGCTCGTACGACCTGGTGAACTGGGAGATCGCCGGCCACTCCGTGCCGGTGCTCGACTTCGGTGCCAAGTACGACCTGAACGGCGCGCGCGGCTACGTCAGAGGCATCTGGGCCTCGTCCCTGGCGTACCGACCGAGCAACAGGACCTTCTACTGGCTCGGCCAGATCGACTTCGCCCGGACGTACGTCTACACCGCCACCGCCGTCGAGGGGCCGTGGAACAGGCTGACGACGATCGGCACCCCCTACTACGACGCGGGCCTGCTCGTCGACACCGACGACACCCTGTACGTGGCCTACGGAAACACCACCATCAGCGTCGCCCAGCTCTCGCCCGACGGACGCACCCAGGTCCGCGCCCAGGAGGTGTTCAGGACGCCGTCGAGCGTCGGCACTCTGGAGGGCTCCCGCTTCTACAAGATCAACGGGCAGTACTACATCTTCCTGACCCGGCCCGCGAACGGCCAGTACATCCTCAAGTCCTCCGGCGGCCCCTTCGGGCCGTACACCATGCGCCAGGTCCTGCTCGACCTGCGCGGACCGATCCCCGGCGGCGGTGTCCCGCACCAGGGCGGGCTGGTGCAGACGCAGAGCGGCGCCTGGTACTACCTGGCCTTCGTCGACGCCTACCCCGGAGGCCGGATGCCCGCGCTGGCCCCGGTCACCTGGACCTGGGACGGCTGGCCCGTCGTACAGCTCGTCGACGGCGCCTGGGGCACCTCGTACCCCAGCCCGGTGGTGCCCCCGCCGCCGCGCCAGGTCACCCCCATGACCGGCGTCGACACCTTCGACGGTACGGCCCTCAAGCCGAGGTGGGAGTGGAACCACAACCCCGACAACACGAAGTGGTCGGTCGGCAACGGGCTCACCTTACGGACCGCGACCGTGACCAATGACCTGTACTGGGCCCGCAACACCCTGACCCACCGCGTCCAGGGCCCGACCTCCACCGCCACCGTCCAGCTCGACCACTCCGCCATGCGGGACGGCGACCGGGCCGGGCTCGCGCTGCTGCGGGACTCCTCCGCGTGGATCGGCGTCAAACGCGACGGCGGCGCCGCGCGGGTGGTGATGGTCACGGGGCTGACCATGGACACCAACTGGAACACCACCGGCACCGGCTACGAGGTCGCGAGCGCGCCCCTCTCCGGCAGCCGCGTCTGGCTCCGAGCGACCGCGGACATCCGCCCGGGCGCGCCGCGCCCCGGCACCTTCTCCTACAGCACCGACGGCGTCACGTTCACCCGTCTCGGACCGGCCTTCTCCATGGGCAACGACTGGCGGTTCTTCATGGGTTACCGCTTCGCCCTCTTCAACCACGCCACCCAGGCACTCGGCGGCGCCGTCCGCGTCACACGGTTCGAGCTGTCCACGCCCTGAACCGAGCCTCCGCCACCACCCGTCAGGCGCTGGAGCGCACGACCAGCCGGGTCGGCAGGATCAGCGGAGAGGGGTCCTGCCCGTTGACGAGGGCGACCAGCATGCGCGCCATCTCCCGGCCCAGAGCCTCTATGGGCTGACGGACGGTGGTGAGCGGCGGGTCGGCGATCCGCGCGACGGTCAGGTCGTCGAAGCCGACCACGGCGACGTCGGCCGGCACCCGCCGGCCGGCCTCCCGCAAGGTGCGCAGCGCGCCCGCCGCCATGTTGTCGTTGGCCGCGAACACCCCGTCCACATCGGGTTGTTCCGCCAGCAGTACGGCCATGGCGGCGGCGCCGCCGGCCTCGGTGAAGTCCCCTCCCCGCGGCGGGACCGGTTCGAGGCCCGCGGCGAGCATGGCGTCCCGGTAGCCGCGGTACCGGGCGCGTCCCGCCTCGGTGTCCAGCCGCCCGCAGATCGCGGCCACCCGCGTCCGGCCCAGCGATACCAGGTGCTCGGTGGCCGCGCGCGCTCCGCCGACGTTGTCGACGTCGACGTACCACCTGGGGGTCGAGGCGACGGGTCGTCCGCCGAACACGACGGGCATCTGCGCCTCCTCGGCCGTCCGCGCCAGCGGATCGTCCTCGCGCAGCGCCATCAGCATGACGCCGTCGGCGCCCCTGGACCGCAGGAGTTCCGCCACGCGCTTGCGGCCCCGGTCGGAAGCGGCCAGGCACAGCATCAGATGCAGGTCGGCCTCCTCCAGAGCGGCCGACGCGCCCACGATGACCTGGGCGAAGAAGGGGTCGGCGAAGATCGACGGATCCTCTCCCGACACGACCAGGGCAGCCGCTCCCGTCTGCCGCGTGGCGAGGGCACGGGCGGTGGGGTTGGGGACGTAGCCCAGTTGCCGCACCGCACGTTCGACGGCCTCGCGCTTGGCGCGGCTGACGTGCGGCGCGTTGTTGAGGGCGCGGGAGGCCACGGAGCGGGAGACACCGGCGCGTTCGGCCACCTCGTCGAGCGTCGGCTGCCGACGCGGCGCATCTTCTGCCATGGACCGGGAGTCTTCCACAAGCCGGAAGATCTGCGGTGGCTGAATCTGGAAGCGCTTCCAACTCTCCGCCCCTCCGAGCCGCTTGCACGATGCGCAGGTCAACTCCTGCGCCGACTATTGACAGTTCAACGAGCCGCTCCCACGATTGGGACCGCTTCCAGTGGGAGCGCTCCCAGTGCACCCGAATCCCTCCCCCCAGGAAATCGAGGTACAGCCATGCGCCGCAGACTCCGCGTACTGATGGCAGCGCTCTGCGCCCTGCCGCTCGCGCTGGCCGCCGCACCCTCCGCCCATGCGGCCGACCCCACCACCATGACCAGCGGCTTCTACGTGGACCCCAACTCCACGGCGAAGCAGTGGGTCGCCGCCAACCCCGGCGACGGCAGGGCCCCCGCGATCAGCGCCGCCATCGCCAACACCCCGATGGCCCGCTGGTTCGGGGCCTGGAGCGGCACCATCGGCACCGCGACCGGGTCGTACGTGGGAGCGGCGGACTACGCCGACAAGCTGCCCGTCCTCGTCGCCTACAACATCTACAACCGCGACTACTGCGGCGGGCACTCCGCGGGCGGGGCCTCCTCGCCGTCCGCCTACGCGAACTGGATCGCCCAGTTCGCGGGCGGCATCGCGAGCCGCCCGGCCGTCGTCATCCTCGAACCGGACTCCCTCGCCGACTACGGCTGCATGAGCCAGGCCCAGATCGACGAACGCGAAGCCATGCTCACCGGAGCCCTCGCACAGTTCAGCCGCCAGGCCCCCAACACCTGGGTCTACATGGACGCGGGCAACCCCGGCTGGGCCGGCGCGGCGACCATGGCCCGGCGTCTGCACGAAGCCGGCCTGCGCCAGGCCCACGGCTTCTCGCTCAACGTCTCCAACTACTTCACCACCGCCGAGAACACCGCCTTCGGCAACGCCGTCAACGCCGAACTCAGCGCCCGCTACGGCTACACCAAGCCGTTCGTCGTGGACACCAGCCGCAACGGCAACGGCTCCAACGGCCAGTGGTGCAACCCCGCGGGCCGCCGCATCGGCACACCCACCCGGACCGGCGGTGGCGCCGAGATGCTGCTGTGGATCAAGACCCCGGGCGAGTCCGACGGCAACTGCGGCGTCGGAACCGGCTCCACGGCCGGACAGTTCCTGCCCGAGGTCGCCTACAAGATGATCTACGGCTACTGATCCAGGACCCCCGCCGCCCGCACCGGCGATCCGGTGGTCCGACGATGCGTCGATGGCGCGACCCGTTGGTCCGGCGATCCGACGATCCGCCGGCTCCCGGGCGGCGGGTGTCTCCCGTTCCCACCTCACCGACCAGGAAGCAGTCATGGAACCACGCAGCCCACGGCGCCGTACGGCCGCCGTCCTCGCGGCCCTCACCGCCTTCGCCGCTCTCCCGGCGACGCAGGCGCAGGCCACCCCCACGCAGGACGTGATCACCCCGGCCACCCAGTTCTACGTGGACCCGCACAGCAAGGCCGCGCAGCAGGCCGTCGCGGACGTCCGCGCCGGCGACCTCGTCAACGCCCTGAACATGGCCAAGGTCGCGAGCTGGCCGCAGGCGCAGTGGTTCACCGAGGGCACGCCCGACGAGGTGCGCGCCAAGGTGAGCGGTCTCGTCCGCCGCGCCCGCGCCGTGGGCCGTACGCCCGTGCTGGTCGCCTACAACGTGCCGGGCCGGGACTGCTCGCAGTACTCCAGCGGCGGTGCCGGGTCCTCCGCCGCCTACCGGCAGTGGATCGACGCCTTCGCCGCCGGCATCGGCACGGGCAAGGCGCTGGTCGTCGTGGAACCCGACGGCACGGCCCTCCTGCCCAAGGACTGCGGGCCCACCACGGACCCGACCGGTGAGCTGACGGCCGCCCGGATCGCCGACCTCGCGTACGCCGTCAGGACGCTGAAGGCGAAGCCGCGCACCGCGGTCTATCTGGACGCGGGCAACGTCCAGTGGCGGCCGGTGGGCGAGATAGCGCAGCGGCTGCTGGACGCCGGGGTGCGCGACAGCGACGGCTTCGCCCTGAACGTGTCCAACACGCATCCCACCGAGCACAACGCCAGGTACGGCACCTGGATCGCCCAGTGCATGTGGTACGCCACCGCGGGCCCCGCGGAGGCGCGCGGCCACGCCGAGCGGTGCGCCGACCAGTACTACTCCGCTGCCGCGCCCAACGACGGAACCCCCGGCAGCGCGGTCTCCTCCGCCGACCCCGCCACCTGGCGCTGGACCGATGCCTGGTACGACCAGAACGTGGGCACCCCGCCGGCCGACGAGCTGGCGCACTTCGTGATCGACACCAGCCGCAACGGGCTCGGCGCCTGGACCCCCGAGCCGGGCAAGTACAGCGGGGACCCGGAGATCTGGTGCAACGCGCCCGGCCGCGGACTCGGCCCGCGCCCGACCGCCGACACGGGTGTGCCCCTCGTCGACGCCTACCTGTGGGTGAAGATCCCCGGTGAGTCCGACGGCAGCTGCACACGCAACACCGGCGGCAGCGTCGACCCCGAGTACGGCATCGTCGATCCGCCGGCCGGTACCTGGTGGCCGGACCAGGCCCACAGCCTGGCCCGCAACGCGGCACCGCGCCTGACGTTCAACCGCTGAACTCCCCGCGGTCGGCGGTCCCTTGTCACCCGGGCTGTACGACGGCCCGGCGCGTCTCCTGGCGCACCACCCAGGACTCGGACAACAGCACGGACAGGCCGCCGACCGCGAGGACACCGCCGAGGAGCACCGCGCCTCGTACGCCGAAGCCGGTCGGCAGCAGCAGCCCACCGAGGAAGGAGCCGCCGGCGATACCGACGTTGAAGACCGACGAGCCGACGGCCGAGGCGATCTCGGTGCTCCCCGGCGCCACGTGCAGGATCCTGCTCTGCAGGGCCGTCGTCATCGCCGCCATGGCGAAGCCGAGCAGGGCGACCAGGCAGACCGCCGCGAAGGTCAGCTCCCCGCACAGGGCCAACCCCAGCATCGCGGTCGTCAGCAGGGCCATGCCCAGCGCCAGGGTGCCGCGCGGACGGCGGTCCACCCGGGCGCCGGCCAGCGCGGTGCCCGCGATCCCCGCGACGCCCGCGGCCAGCAGCAAGGGTGCCACGGCAGCCTCGGACAGTCCGGTCACGTCGGTCAGG
Organism: Streptomyces griseosporeus; assembly: GCF_014656055.1. GTDB lineage: Bacteria > Actinomycetota > Actinomycetes > Streptomycetales > Streptomycetaceae > Streptomyces > Streptomyces griseosporeus. The sequence continues at coordinate 242,086 of NZ_BNBR01000002.1, read as the reverse complement.
AAGACCGTGATGTACGTGTAGCCCGTGAACACGCCGCAGACGACCAGGCCGGTCGCGGCCATCAGGACCAGGAACCGGCGGCGGCTCGGTTCGGCGCCGCCGGTGGCGTGACCCTCCTCGCCGGCCGTGGACGGCAGCAGAACCGCCACCGCGACCAGGGCGAGGAAGCCGAACCCGCTCATCACCGTGAACGGAACGCGCCAGCCGGCCTGCTGGCCCAGCCAGGTCCCGGCCGGGACGCCGACCACACCGGCCAGGGAGAGCCCGGAGAAGAGCCCGGCCACCACGCGGCCGCGCACCTCGGGCGGGAACAGACTCGCGGCGGTGGCCGCGATCACCGACCAGAACACCGCGTGCGTGAGAGCCACCGTGATGCGGGCCCCGAGCAGCACCCCGTAGCCCGGGGTCGCGGCGGAGACGAGGTTCGCTGCGACGAACAGGGTGAGCAGCCCGCACAGCAGCGTGCGGCGCGGAACCCTGCGGACCAGGCGGGTCAGCGGCACCGAGGCGACCGCCACGACGACGCCGTATCCGGTCACCAGGCGGCCCGCCTCGGCCTTGGACACCCCGAGATCGTCGGCGATCTGCGGCAGCAGCCCGACCGGCAGGGTCTCCACCGTGCTCAGGGAGAACAGCGCCAGCGCCAGCGCGACCACCACGACCACGGCGGTCGAGGTGCGTAAAGGTGTTCTCGTTCCGGTCTGCGGCACTGTCACTGCCTTTCTGCCTTTCCTGTTCGAGATTTCGGAGATCGGGGCGGCCGTCATTGAATGCGCTGTCCCGTGCGTCATGCAAGCGCATTTCTGTAAACACCCCGTGAACCGCGGGCGATGTGCCGTTCCGGCCATGAGTGCAGAACCAGCCGAAACTCTTTCGAAGCTTGAGATTGCGAACCCGGGGCCTGTTGTCTGTCTCTCGCATGTCCTCTGCGTGACGCTCCGCAATGCATGTCTAGGAACATGGAGGAAGAATGCCCACTCCCATGGACACGGGCAAGCGGGTAGGGATCGCCTTTCTCGGATGCGGTTATGCCGCCGACTTCTACGGCCCCACGCTGCCCAACTATCCCGAGATCGAGCTCTTAGGCGCCTACGACCCGGCCTCGGACCGAGCGAAATCTTTCGCCGCGGAGTACGGCGGCCGAGTGTTCGGCAGCATGGAGGAGGTGCTCGCCGATCCCGACGTCGAGATCGTCGTGAACCTCACGCCGACCACCGAGCACTACTCCGTGAACAAGGCCGCGCTCTCGGCCGGAAAACACGTGTACTGCGAGAAGCCCATGACCACGAGCATGGCGCAGGCACGGGAACTCGCGGCGCTCGCCGCCACCCGCGGACTTCACCTGTGCAGCGCGCCCGCCACGGTGTTCAGCCGGTCGGCACAGACCCTCATCCGGGCCGTCCACGGGGGAGTGGCGGGCACTCCCCGGCTCGCGTACGCCTCGCTCGACATGGGGCCGCTCGCGTTCATGGCCTACCGCGACTGGCGCAGCAGCCGCGGCGTCCCCTGGCCGTACCGCGAGGAGGTGGGCAACGGATGCGTCCTCGAACACGCCGGCTACCTGCTCACCTGGCTGACGGCCATGTTCGGCCCCGTCGTGGGCATGTCCGCCCAGACCGTCACCCCCTTCGCGGACCAGTGGGAGGGCGTCGTCGACGACGTGGCGCCCGAGACCTCCTTCGGCGCCCTGCGGTTCGCCGACGGGACCGTGTGCCGGCTCACGATCGGCTGGGCGGCCCCGGCCGACAAGTCCCTGCTGGTCGTGGGTGATCAGGGCGTCCTGTCCGTCGACGACGTCTGGCAGGCGTCGAGCCCGGTCATGCTGCGCCGCCGGGTCCACACGAGCGGCAGGGACACCGGTTACCTGGCCGAGCCCGAACAGCTCCCCTTCGTCCTGCCCCCGCTCGCCCACGGATACGACGACGAGGCGCACGACCTGACGGTCGCCGCGGGCATCGCCGACCTGGCGCGGGCGGTGCGCTCCGGGGGCCGGCCGCTGCTGGGTGCGGAGTACTCCCTGCACATCCTCGACGTGAGCCTGCGTCTGGCCGCCGCCCGCAGCACGGAGGAGTACCTCGACGTCCCCGCCCCCTCCGCGACCAGCCTGTGGGGCGACCGGTACCGGCAGCCGGCGCAGATCAGCGTCCCGGCCTGAGCACGCGGAAGGAAACCATGCGCGGCACGACACGAGGAATCCCCGGATCGTCAGGCGTGCACCACGTCGCGTACACCGTTCCGGACCTGGACCAGGCCGTCGAATTCTTCGTCGATGTCCTCGGAGCGGAACTCGCCTACCGGATCGGACCGGTGGAATTCCCGGACAGCGACTGGATGGAGAGATACCTCGGCGTCCACCCGAAGGCGACGATGGACCTGGCGATGCTCAGGCTCGGGCCGGTGACCAACTGCGAGCTGTTCCAGTACTCCGCCCCCGAACAGCGCCGGGAGATGCCGCGCAACAGCGACTGGGGCGGCCACCACCTGGCTTTCCACGTGGCGGACATGGACGAGGCGGTCGCCTATCTGCGGGCTCAGCCGGGCGTGCGGTTCCTCGGCGAGCCGCAGCCTCTGGACCCGGGTTCGACGCGGGGTGACAGCTGGGTCTACTTCCTCACCCCCTGGGGAATGCAAATGGAACTCATCAGAATGCCCCCCGGAATGGCCTACGAGAGCCGGACCACGACCCGCCTCTACCAGCCGGAGAGCCACTGAGCCCGGGGCTCTCTCCTGGCACGCGGCTCCAGGCACCGGCGGCGGGCTGCCGTCCGGTGCCGGGGGGAATGAGCGGCATGGCCACGGTCCGCCGCACTCGGGCTCGGTCTTGCCGTCGCGGAGACCACCTCAGCGCGGAAGGCGTGGCAGAACGTGGCGACGCCCATCGACGCGGGCCGGCCGGTCGGCCTCCAACTCGACAGCTACCACCTGGACTACTTCACCACCAAGGTGCACTTCGGCGGGCACGTCGTGGCCATGTACGGCTACGACGACCAGGACGCCCTGTTCCGCAATCTCTACCAGGACTTCCTCGCCGAGTGCGCCGAGCTGATGACAACAGCCACCTGCGCACGGGCCACAACCTGTACGCCGAGGCCGCCGCTTGCTGGACAGCGGTGGCCGAGCTGATCGCAGCAGCGGGCGAGTCCGGCGACGCGAGAACCTCGTGCGGGCCGGCTCCCTGCTCCACGAGACCGCGCGCATCGAACGGGAAGCCATGCGCGCACTCAGCAGGCTCTAGGACTCTGTCCGGTTGACCCGGTGGCGTCACCTATGGCGTCTCAGCTCACCGACGCGCCGGGCGCCAGCGCCAAGCCGGAGGCCGCGAGGAAGGCTTCGAGGCCGATGGCTCCGCCGTTCGTGCCGTCGTCCCACTCGACCAGGAGTCCCGACAGGCCCTCGTTCCAGGAGTCCGGTGTGTCGATGTCCGGGCCAGGGTGTCGTTCGACGCGACCCTGGCCGTGGCGGTACCGGAGGTACAGGTACTGACCCTCCACTGTCCAGGCATCCCACTGGGACGGATGGGCGGAACACGTCTGCACGACCCGCACCAGCACCAGCCCCTCGGCTTCCTTCATACGGCCATGGTCACGCGTGATGCGGAACCGGGGCAATCGACTGGTTCTCCGAGCCCGGGACTTTCGCTCCACTCTGCCCGACGGTGCCCGAATCGCGGCCGCAACCGGCGGTGGCCGAGAGCCGTCGGTCACTGCTGCCGGGTGAACGACGTCACCGTGCGACTGCGTTGGCCAGGGCCCTTCTGGCGGGTAGGTTCCACCGATCACGGGGGAAGACGTCCTAACCGGCGCGCGCGCAGCTCCCCTTCCGCACCCCCCTCTGATGAGAGATTCGGGACATGTCTGCTGAAGAACGCTCACATCTCCTACCCCGGCGCATCGGCGTGGTGGCCGAGTCCGTGTCCGGCGAGACGCGGGTCGCGGCGACCCCGTCGACGGTACGGATGCTGCTGGGTCTCGGTTACGAGGTCGTCGTCGAGCCCGGAGCCGGTGAGGCCTCCGGCTTCGCCGACCAGGCGTACGCCGATGCTGGCGCCGGGATCGGCGAGGCCTGGGACGCGGATGTCGTCCTCAAGGTGAACGCCCCCTCGGACGCCGAGATCCGCCGGCTGCGGCGGGGCGCGACCCTGGTCGCCCTGCTGAGCCCGGCGCAGAAGCCGGAACTGCTGCAGGCGCTCGCCGACGCCGGGATCACCGCGCTCGCCCTGGACGCCGTGCCGCGTATCTCCCGCGCCCAGTCGATGGACGTGCTGTCGTCGATGGCGAACATCGCCGGCTACCGGGCCGTCATCGAAGCCGCGCACGTCTTCGGCAGGTTCTTCACCGGTCAGGTCACCGCCGCGGGCAAGGTGCCGCCCGCGAAGGTCCTCGTCGCCGGTGCCGGCGTCGCCGGTCTCGCCGCGATCGGTGCCGCCTCCAGCCTCGGCGCCATCGTGCGCGCCACCGACCCGCGGCCCGAGGTCGCGGACCAGGTGAAGTCGCTGGGCGGCGAATACCTCGCCGTGGACGTCGTACAGGAGACGAGCACCGACGGGTACGCCAAGGCCACGTCCGCCGACTACGACCGCGCCGCCGCCGAGCTCTACCACGAGCAGGCGAAGGACGTGGACATCGTCATCACCACCGCACTGATTCCCGGGCGGCCCGCCCCGCGCCTGCTGACGGCCGAGGACGTGGCCGTGATGAAGCCGGGCAGCGTGATCGTCGACATGGCGGCCGTGCAGGGCGGCAACGTCGAGGGGACGGTCGCGGGCCGGGCCGTGGTGACCGACAACGGCGTCACGATCATCGGCTACACCGACCTGGCCTCCCGCCTCCCGGCCCAGGCCTCGCAGCTCTTCGGCACCAACCTGGTCAACCTCGTCAAGCTGCTCACGCCCGGCAAGGACGGGCAGCTCGTGATCGACTTCGACGACGTCGTGCAGCGCGCCGTGACGGTGGTCCGGGAGGGCGACGTCACGTGGCCGCCTCCGCCCGTGTCGGTGTCGGCCGCGCCCGCCGCACCCCCGAAGGCGGCCGCCGCCGCCCCGCCCGAGCCGAAGCGCACACGGCTGACCCCCGCCGGCCGCCTCGCCCTCATCGGGCTCGGCATGCTCGCGATGTTCCTGCTGGTCGCCTTCGCGCCCGCCCAGCTCGCCGAGAACTTCACGGTGTTCGCGCTGGCGGTGGTCATCGGCTACTACGTCATCGGCAAGGTGCACCACGCACTGCACACACCGCTGATGTCGGTGACCAACGCGATCTCCGGCATCGTCGTCATCGGTGCCCTGCTCCAGATCGGGCACGAGAGCACGCTCGTCACCACCCTGTCGGTCGTGGCGATCCTGCTGACGAGCATCAACATCTTCGGCGGTTTCGCCGTCACCCGCCGCATGCTGTCCATGTTCTCGAAGGGCTGAGCCGATGACCTCCCTGACAGCCTCACACGCCGCCGACCTGGTCGCCGCGCTGCTGTTCATCCTCAGCCTGGCCGGCCTGTCCCAGCACCACACCTCCCGCGCCGGCGTCGTCTACGGCATCGCCGGCATGGTCCTCGCGCTCGTCGCCACCGTCGTCGTGGCGGCGCAGAGCATCTCGGCCGGAGCGGTCACCCTGATCGTGCTGGCGATGGCGCTCGGCGCGGCGATCGGCCTGTGGCGGGCCCGCCGCGTCGAGATGACGCAGATGCCCGAACTGATCGCCGTACTGCACAGCTTCGTCGGCCTGGCCGCGGTGCTGGTCGGCTGGAACAGCTACCTGGAGGTGGAGGCGCACGGCGCCGACCAGACCCGGATCGGCGACGACCTGCTCGGCATCCACCACGCCGAGGTGTTCATCGGCATCTTCATCGGCGCGGTCACCTTCACCGGCTCGATCGTGGCGTTCCTCAAGCTGTCCGCCCGGATCAAGTCCCGTCCGCTGATGCTGCCCGGCAAGAACGCGCTCAACATCGGCGCGCTCGCCGCCTTCGTCGCGCTGACCGTGTGGTTCACCATCAGCCCGAACCTGCCGCTGATGATCGCGGTGACCGTACTGGCACTGGCCCTGGGCTGGCACCTGGTCGCCTCGATCGGCGGCGGCGACATGCCCGTCGTCGTATCGATGCTGAACAGCTACTCGGGCTGGGCGGCGGCCGCGGCCGGCTTCCTGCTCGACAACAACCTGCTCATCGTCACCGGCGCGCTGGTCGGCTCCTCCGGCGCCTACCTGTCGTACATCATGTGCAAGGCGATGAACCGGTCCTTCTTCTCCGTCATCGCCGGCGGCTTCGGCATCGAGGCTCCCTCCGGCGGCGACGAGGAGCAGGGCGAGCACCGTGAGGTGCGGGCCGCGGAGGCGGCCGAGATGCTCGCGCAGGCCCGCTCGGTGATCATCACCCCGGGCTACGGCATGGCCGTGGCCCAGGCCCAGCACCCGGTCGCGGAGCTGACCCGCCGGCTGCGCGAGAGGGGCGTCGAGGTCCGCTTCGGCGTCCACCCCGTCGCCGGACGCCTGCCCGGGCACATGAACGTCCTGCTGGCCGAGGCGAAGGTGCCGTACGACATCGTCCTGGAGATGGACGAGATCAACGACGACTTCGCCGACACCTCGGTCGTCCTGGTCATCGGCGCGAACGACACCGTCAACCCCGCCGCGACCGAGGACCCGGCCAGCCCGATCGCGGGCATGCCGGTGCTGCGGGTCTGGGAGGCGGAGCAGGTGATCGTCTTCAAGCGCTCCATGGCATCCGGCTACGCGGGCGTACAGAACCCGCTCTTCTTCCGTGAGAACAGCAGCATGCTCTTCGGTGACGCGAAGCAGAGCGTGGAGGACATCCTGAGCGCCCTGGGCACCGGCGGCCGAGGCGACACGGACCCGTCGGCCCGCCAGGCCACGGTGGCGAGCCACTGACGCACGCCCCCTGCCACGGCCCCCTCGGCCGCCCAAGAGCGATGCCCACCCGGACCCTGCGAACGGTCCGGGTGGGCACGGTGGCCCGCGCTGCGTGAAAAAAGTTCGTGAGCCGTGTCGATCCGGCTGCGTCCCGTTCGACGTCAGGACGAGCGGCGCCCCGACGGGTGAGGGCGCCACAAGACCTGGTGAGGGACCAAGTGCAGCAACTGCTGAGAGTCATGAACTTCAACGTCTCGAGTGACGGCATCGGTGCCGGTGAGCACCAGAGCCTCGAGCTGCCGTTCGGCCTGGACCGCCCCGAAAGGCTCTTCTCCTGGGCGGGAGCGACGGCGAGCTGGCCCATGCGCACGGATTCCGGGGGGAGCCGGGGCCTCGACGACTACTTCACGCGGGACTTCGCCCGCAACATCGGTGCGGAGATCATGGGCCGCAACAAGTTCGGGCCCGAGCGGGGGCCCTGGGCCGACCACGAGTGGCTCGGCTGGTGGGGGGAGGAGCCCCCGTTCCACACGCCGGTGTTCGTCCTGACGCACCACAAGCGGCCGTCGTTCACCCTCTCCGACACCACGTTCCACTTTGTGGACGGCGATCCGGCCACGGTCCTGGAACAGGCGCGGCAGGCCGCACGGGGCCAGGACGTCCGGCTCGGCGGGGGAGTCACCACCATCCGGCAGTTCCTCGACGCCGACCTCGTCGACACCCTGCATGTGGCGGTCTCGCCGGTGAAGCTCGGCTCCGGACTGCGGCTCTGGGAGTCCCCCGAGGAACTGCTCGACCGGTTCCATCTGGAGGTCGTGCCCAGCCCGAGCGGGGTGACGCACCACCTGTTCTGGCGCAGGTAAGGGGAGGGGTCTTTCGGCCGCGCGCCTGAATGTCAGTGGTGGGGCATATGGTGGAGCTGTATTTCGGTTCGTGGGGTGGATCAAAGGGGGGCAGCGGGTTGTCCGTTGACGGGTTCAAGTTGCTGGCGGATGCGCATGAGTACCTGATGGCCGCGGTGCGGGGGGTGCCCGAGGAGGCATGGGGGGCCGCGACGCCGTGCAGCGAGTGGACGGTCCGTCAGGTCTACCATCACGCCCGGCTCGACCAGCAGGCCCTGACCATGCAGATCACGGGGCAGGCGCCGGAGAGCGACCCGTTCGAGCCCGTGGACGCACTGGCGGGCGACGGCGCGGAGGCGGTGATGCGGCTGGAGGCCACCCTGGGCGCGGCGCTGAAGGCCTGGGAGTCGGGGCGCGAGGCGGAGAGTGTGGCGACGCCGATGGGCCCGATGCCCGCGCAGGCCGGCGCCATGGTCGCCGCGCTCGACGCGGCCGTCCACGCCTGGGACATCGCCAGGGCGACCGGTCAGGACCTTCCGCTGACCGAGGACATGGCCGAGCGGCTGGAGCTCCCGGCCGGGCAGGTCGTCGAGTTCGTCCGCCAGTCCTTCGGCAAGTTCGCGCCCGTGGTCGAGATACCCGCCGACGCGAGCCGGGCCGACAAGTTCCTCGCGTTCACCGGCCGCGACCCGTACTGGTCCGCGACGACAGGCTGATCTTCCTCGTGTACGTCTCGTAAGTGCTCGGAGGGTTGCGCCTGCGGGCGGCGGCTCCTTGGCGACATCATGAAGTCGTCATGAAGGCGGAGACCACGGCCGTGCGGCATGCGGCGACGCAGTCCACGGCCGTGCCGCCCACCGCACCTGCCGAGGGAGCCTGAGATGATCTTCATCACGGCGAAGTTCCGTGTCCGGCCCGAGCACGCCGACCAGTGGCCGGAGATCGCCGCCGACTTCACCCGGGCGACGCGCGCCGAACCGGGTTGTCTCTGGTTCGACTGGTCGCGGAGCGTCGACGACCCGGAGGAGTACGTCCTCGTGGAGGCGTTCCGCGATGACCGGGCGGGCGCCGAGCACGTCGGCTCCGAGCACTTCCAGACCGCGCAGAAGACCCTGCCGCGCTATCTCGCGGAAACCCCGCGCATCGTCAACGCCACCGTCCCGCAGGACGACTGGTCCCTGCTCGGAGAGATGGCCGTCCCGCAGGAGGGCTGACGACCGTCCGCGCCCCTCTCCCTCGCACTGGGTGCCGCGTGCGGATGACTGACCCGTCGGCCCGGGCCGGTGGTGCCGGCTATCGGTGGTCGGCGAGGGCGCACCAGCCGTTTTCCAGCACCTCGAAGGCGCGGATGACCGCCTCGCGGGGGTCGCCGTGGCCGCGGGCCGCGCGAGGCGCTTCGAGGGCGAAGTGGGCCAGGGCGGCGCAGGCGGGATCGTCGGCCGGCAGTTCGCTCTCCTCGGCGATGACCTGAGCCAAGGCGGCTGTGTGGCGCAGCCACATGTTCTGGGCGTAGTCCCGCAGGGCCGGTGTGCTGTTCACGAGGTCGAAGAACGCGGTGAAGCGGGCGTCGGCGCCGGCTGCGGCCATGCGGTACCGCAGGGCGTGCTCGCGCAGAGCGGCGGGGATCGACTGCCCCTCGGGGCGTTCGCGTACGGCCGCGAGCAGACGGGCCTCCTGATCGGCGTCCTCGTCGAAGACGAGGGCCTCCTTGACCGGGAAGTGCTTGAACAGCGTGGTGGTGGACACGTCGGCGGCGTCGGCGATCTCGCGGATGCCGACGGCGTCGTAACCGCGCTCCAGGAACAGGCGCAGCGCGGCGTCGGCGATCGCCTGGCGAGTGGCGGCCTTCTTGCGCTCGCGGCGCCCCATCGGCACGGGGCCGGTCTCGGTGTCCGTCATGCCTGCGAGCATACCGCTTGGGTTGCTCAGTTACAAAAGTTGAGTTGTTGCATTTATTGGGCGGGTGTGCTCTTTTGGAGTGCACGGCTGCACCCGTCCCACACCGCCGCACGAACGGAGCGCCACCATGACCTCCTCCTCCGCCCCGCGCATCGCGATCATCGGTGCCGGCCCGGGTGGCCTGACCTGCGCGCGCATCCTGCAGCGCCATGGCATCACCGCCACCGTCCACGAGCACGAGAGCGGCCCCGACTCCCGCAACCAGGGCGGCACCCTGGACCTGCACGAGGACAACGGCCAGATCGCCCTGCGCGAGGCCGGGCTGCTGGACGACTTCTTCCGCCTCTCCCGGCCGGAAGGCCAGGAGATGCGCCAGATGGACCCGGCGGGCACGCTGCTCTTCCACCACCGCCCCGCGGACGGTGAACGCTTCAAGCCGGAGATCGACCGCGGCACTCTGCGCGACCTCCTGCTCAACTCGCTGGAGCCCGGCACCGTGCGCTGGGGCCACAGCCTGCGCTCCGTCAGCGGGCCCGCAGCGGGCCCCCGACGACTGCACTTCGCCGACGGCACCGTCGTCGAGGCCGACCTCGTCGTGGGAGCCGACGGCGCATGGTCCAGGGTCCGTCGCGCCGTCTCCGACGCCCGGCCCCGCTACAGCGGCGTCAGCTTCCTGGAGGCGTGGTTCCACGATGTCGAGAACAGGCACCCCGAGATCGCCGAACTCGTCGGCCAGGGCAGCGCCGCAGCGGCCGACGGCGACCGCGGCGTCTTCGCCCAGCGCAACGGCGGGGACCACATCCGCGTCTACATCCTCCAGCGCGTCCCCGTGGACTGGATCGCCGCGGCAGGCCTGACCGTCGAGGACACCGACGGCATCCGTGCCCTCCTGCTCGACCGCTACCGCGACTGGGCGCCGGGCCTGCGCCGCCTGCTCACCGACAACGACGGCCGCTACGTCGACCGCCCCGTCTTCGCCCTGCCCGTCCCGCACACCTGGGAGCACAACCCCACTGTCACGCTCCTCGGCGATGCGGCCCACCTCATGCCCCCGCTCGGGGTCGGCGTCAACCTCGCGATGCTGGACGCCTGCGAACTCGCCCTCGCCCTGGCGCGGCACGACACGATCGACGAGGCCGTCCGCGCCTACGAGCAGACGATGCTGCCCCGCTCCACAGAGATGCAGCACCTCCTCGACAACGGCGCTGAACACCTGCTGTCCACGGAACTGCCCGACTTCGCGCAGGACGGGACGCCCACGGATGAAGGCGCTCTTATGTGAGCGTGACAGCGGGGCGCATGCCGAGCCACTGCTCGGCGTCCCAGGCCCAGAACCGCTCCAGTTCGGTGAACCCCAGCTTCGCCGCGAGGCGCATCGAGCCGGCATTGGCGGTCTGCGTGGCGAGCACCACCGGCTCACCGGGAAGGACGCGTTCGAGCCAGTCGAGTGCCGCCGTACAGGCCTCGGCGGCGTATCCGAACCCCCACGCGTGCGGCAGGAACAAGTAACCGAGATCGACCTTCCCCACGGCGGCGGGGCGACGGTGTGCCGTCGCTCTCCTGATGAGGACCTGACCGATCATCTCCCCGCCGAGATCGACGACGAAGCTCCCGGGCCATCGCGCGGGCACCTCGGGCATCTCACGCTCAAGCTCCTCACGCGGGCGGGGACCGCCGAGGTAGGCGTGCACCTCAGGCGACGCCAGCAGCTCGATGAACGCCTCACGGTCCCGGGCCTCGGACGCACGCAGCACCAGCCTGTCGGTCCGGATCGGCGCCGGCGGCCAGGGAACGGGCCCGAGATCGCTCATGCCGCCCAGCCAATCAGCAGACTGGGCAGCGATCAAGGCTCGTTGACTCTCCGACCGCCCTCGCCGTGATCTCGGCGCCGCCGCGCCGACACATACCGGTCCGGGCTCCTACCGTGTTGCGATGTCGTGGGTGTTCCCCTCGGCCACGGCCCGGAGTTTGTCCGGGTTGGCCACGTTGTGGATGGTGGTGATGCGGCCGGCGGTGTCGAAGTCGAAGGTGAGGGTGGCGATGACGCGGCCGGGGGCGCTGAACACGATGCTCGGGCCGCCGTTGATCTCGGCGAGTTCGGCCTTCATGTCCGTGGGCCGGACGCCCTGGTAGGTGACGGTGCCGATGGCCGCGAACCACTGGGCCACCGTGGCGGCGCCGACCACCGGGCGCAGGGCCTGGCGGACCTTGCCGCCGCCGTCGGTCCACAGGGTGACGTCGGGGGAGAGGAGTTCCATCAGGGCGTTGACGTCTCCGCCGGTCGCGGCGGTGAAGAACCGTTCGGTGGCCCGCCGTTGCTGTGACCGGTCGACGGTGAAGCGCGGCCGTCGGGCCTGCACGTGCTCGCGCGCCCGGTGCGCGGCCTGCCGTACCGCGGCTTCGGAGCGTTCCACCGCCTCGGCGATCTCGGCGTGGCTGAAGTCGAAGACCTCCCTCAGCACGAACACCGCGCGCTCCAGCGGGCTGAGGGTCTCCAGCACGACCAGCATGGCCATGGACACCGACTCGGCGTCCGTGACGGCCTCGGAGGCGTCCCCGCCGGTGAGGATGGGCTCCGGCAGCCACGGCCCGACGTAGGTCTCGCGTTTGTGGCGGGTGGAGCGCAGCCGCTCCAGCGCCAGGTTGGAGACGATGCGCGTCAGGTACGCCTTGGGATCGGCCACCTGCGAGCGGTCGGAGGCGGACCATTTGAGCCAGGCGTCCTGGACCGCGTCCTCGGCGTCGGCGGCGCTGCCCAGGAGGCGGTAGGCCACGGAGAACAGCAGCCGCCGGTGCTCGTGGAAGACCTGCTGACCGGGGTCGGCGGACGGGGCGCTCACCGGACTTCCCGGACCCGGCTGAAGCGGCCCCCGCGGGGCCAGATCGCGCCCGAGGCGGGCATCTTCTTCATACGGCCGTACGTCGGCCAGGGCGAGCCGGTCACCGTCTCCTTGTACCGGACGGCCAGGCGGCCCGTCAGGCAGATCCGGCGAGGGCTGTCGTCGGGCCGTGTGAACTGCACGACGGCGTCGCCCCGGCCCAGGCTCACGGGTGTGTGGTAGTAGCCGAAGCGGAACGCCTTGGGCTGCTTGCCGTCGAGGGCCCGGTGGATCGACAGCGCGGCGTGCACCCCGGTCGGCATGCCGCCCTGGCAGGTGCCGTGCATGACGCCGTAACCCTGCCGGATCGCGGCCGCGTCGCCGATCGCGTACACGTCGGGGTGGGACACCGAGCGCAGCGCGGGGTCGGTGACGATGCGTCCGTACCCGTCGACGGCCAGCCCGGCGGCGGCTGCCAGCGGCGACGTGCGTGTGCCGCTCGTCCACAGCACCGCGTCGGCCGCAAGGGTCTCCCCGCCCGCCAGTTCGACGGCGCCGGGCAGCACCTTCACCACCTCGACGCCCGCGCGCACCCGCACACCCAGCCGGTCGAGCGCGGCCCGCACATGCTTCCCGGCCTTGGCCGTCATGGCCGCGCCGGGCTCCTGCCTGCCCAGCAGTACGACGTCCAGCCGGGGGTGCCGCTCGGCGATCTCGGCGGCCGACTCGACGCCGGTCAGCCCGCTGCCCGCGACCACCACCGTGCCCTCGGTGAGCCGTGCCAGCCGGTCGGCCAGCAGCTCGGCGTCCTGGGCGCTGCTCAGCGTGTACGCGTGGTCCTCGGCGCCCGGCACCGCCGCTGTGTCGGCGACGCCGCCCAGGCCGTACACCAGCGTGCCGTAGGACAGCACCCGGTCGTCGTCGATCCGTACGGTCTTCGCGTCCGGGTCCACGGCGGTCACCCAGCCGCGTACGAACCGCGCGCCCGTGCCCTCCAGCAGCTGAGGGATGCTCAGCTCGGCGAGCTGCTGCCCGGTCGCCGTCATGTGCAGCCGCATGCGCTCGGTGAACCGCTCCTGAGCGTTCACCAGGGTCACCCGCACGTCGTCGCGCTGCTTGACCCGGGCCGCGAGCTGGACGGCCGCCGCCATGCCCGCGTATCCCGCCCCCAGGATCACCACGTGGTGCGTGGCTGCCGTGCCGGTCTGCAGTCGTGTGCCCATCGTTCCGTCCTCCTCAGCTCGCTTGCTGACGCCCACCAGATGGGAGCAAGCGGCCCGGACGTGACACGGCTCGGATGTGACGCGTGACACAACGGCAGGGCTACGCCGACCAGGCGATCGAGAGGTCAACGCCCCTCGTCCCGTTGCTCGGGCCGGGGCGACAGCAGGCGGTCGACCAGCCCGTCGACGTACTCGGGGGTGAGCGGGCCGATGCCGAGCAGGACGCGGACGTACATCGGGGCCAGCACATGGTCCAGCACGTCGAACGCGTCGGGCGCGTGTTCGCCGCGGGCACGGGAGCGGTCGAGCATGGACTGCAGCTGCCGGGTGCGTTCGGCGAGGAGGTCCTCGCCCGCCTTCACGCCCTGCCGGCCGTTGTGCGACAGGGCGACGGCGAGTCGCAGCAGGGCCAGGCCGTCGGGTCCGGTGATCTCACGGGCCACCTGGGCCGCGTAGGTGCGCAGGTCGCCGGCCAGGCTCCCGGTGTCGGGCATCGGCGACCGCGCGTCGAGACGGGTGAGCGCCACGTCGGTGAGCAGGGTGGCCAGGTTGCCCCACCGCCGGTAGATGCTGCTGTCGGCCACGCCCGCGCGGGCCGCTACGTCGCCGACGGTGAAGTTGCCGTAGCCGCGCTCGTTGATCAACTCGGTGACGGCCTGGTGCACCTCCGCGCGGACGCGGGCGCTGCGCCCGCCGGGCCGCCGAGCCGGCTGTCGCTCGTCCATGCCCCCACCTTAACGCAGTCGACGCTTGCGTTTGTGAGCGACCGTCCCTACAGTCGCCTAACGCAGTCGCTGACTGCATTAGGGCGTCCGGTGGGCCGAACGTGTCGGCCCGGACAGCCGCAACCGACGAGGAAGAGGAATCCCGATGGCGGTATCGCCTGCGGCCGAAGGCAGTCGCGGAGACCGGGCCGTGTTGCTCACGGTGACCTGCCTGGGCCAGTTCATGGTGCTTCTCGACAACACGATCGTCGGTGCGGCGCTGCCCGACATGCAGCACCGGCTGCACACCCAGCTGACCGGTCTGCAATGGATCGTCGACGCGTACGTCCTGCTGGTCGCCATGCTGCTGCTGGCCGGCGGCGTCTTCGCCGACCGGTTCGGCCGCAAGCGGGTGTACCTGACCGGCGTGGCGGTGTTCACCGCCGCGTCCTTGGCGTGCAGCCTCGCGCCCTCGACCGGCTGGTTGATCGCCGGCCGGGTGCTGCAGGGCATCGGCGCCGCCGCGCTGAGCCCCGCCTCACTGGCCCTGCTCGTCGCCGCCCATCCCGTGCCGCGGGAACGGATCAGGGCGATCGGGTTGTGGGCCGGCTTCAGCGGAATCGGTCTGGCCGCGGGCCCCGTGGCCGGTGGCGTGCTGACGGAGGCCTTCGGCTGGCCGGCCATCTTCCTGGTCAACCTGCCCATCGGCGTGGTCCTTCTGCTGGCCGGTCTGCGCACGCTCCAAGAGACCCGCAATCCGACCGCCCCCGCGATCGACGTCCCGGGCACGGCGCTGTCCGTCGTGGGGGTGGGGGCGCTGACCTACTCGCTGATCGAGGGCGGTGCCCGCGGCTGGACGTCGCCCGCGGTCCTCGCGAGCTCCACCGCCGCGGTGATCCTCCTCGCCGCCTTCGTCGCCGTGGAAGCGCGTCGGCGTGCTCCGATGCTGCCGCTGCGGCTGTTCCGGCAACGCCTGTTCACCGTGTCCAACACCGCCATGGTCGTGGTGGGGTTCGCGCTCATGGGCTCGTCGTTTTTCTTCTCCCAGTTCTTCGTGTACGTCCAGGGCAGCTCGATCCTGCGCGCCGGCCTGCAGACCCTGCCGACCACGCTGGCCATGGTGATCGTCAGCCCGTACGCGGGCAGGCTCGCCGCCCGGTACGGGTTCCGGGCCGTCGTCACCGTCGGCCTGGCCGTGGCCGGCCCCGGGCTGCTGGCGCTCGGCACGGTGGACGCCGACACCGGCTACGGGAACGTGTGGTGGCGCCTGGCGGTCGTGGGCATCGGCTTCGCCCTGACCATGTCCCCCCTGACAGGAGCCGCCATCCAGGCGGTCGCCCCGCAGGAAGGCGGCCTGGCCTCAGGTATCAGCAGCACCACACGGCAGATCGGCGCGGTGCTCGGCGTGGCGGTCCTCGGAGCCGTCGTCCGCGCCCGGCAGGCCGACGGCGCGTCCTTCGAGTCGGGCCTGCACAGCGCGTTCGTCGTCGCCGGCGCCCTCACCTTGGCCACGGCCGTACTCACCGGCGTGTGGCTCGGTAGGTCCAAGCCGGCGGAAGAGCCTGCGGCGCGGCACCACTCCGCCGGTGCGAGTCCGGTCACAAACTCGAACGACACACCTGCGAAGAGCAGTTGACTGCGACGCCAGGCCTTGACCGGGGGGCACGGCGCGTCCGCTGACCAGTACGCGGGGGACTCTGCGGACCCGCTCTCTGCCGCACGATGGCGCGGCTGGAAAGATTCGGCGGGCAGGGGGGTGATGAGGTTGCGCCGAACACCGCGCGGATCCGGCCTGGTCGGGTCGCCCTGCCGCTCTGGGCCTTCGGCATTCCGGAACCGGCTGATGCCGTCACCTCTCCCTGACGGCGACCGCCGCCCCCAGGCGGCACCCGAGGGCGGCCGGGAGCCGCGTCGGCCGCGTCACCCTTCGGCGAAAACCGCCCGCGACGCGCCGGGAGCAGCGACCCCGGCAAGTGCCTCCCGCACCCGCTCCACCGCGCAGAGGCCGTCCTCGTATCCGAGAACGGCCGCCACGCCCCGCACATCCGGGTCGAACGGATCCGAGCCGAAACCGGCCAGGGCCCGCTCGGACGGCTCGACCACCACAGCCCGCTCCAGCACCGCCCGCTGCTCCTCGGGCGCCTCGCCCGCGAGTTCCGCCATGGGCCGCAGCACCAGCACCCGGTCGGCGTCGGCGGCGAGGTCGGCGTTGGTGAGGGAGAACGTACCGCCGTCGAGGTACTCGACGCCGTCGATCCGGACCGTCGGCCATATCCCGGGCACGGCACAGCTCGCGGTCACCGCGTCGACGAGCCCGACGCCCGACTCCCGCGTGAACACGGTGCGTTCGCCGTCCACGCGGACGGCGGTCACCGACAGACGGCCGTCCGGCCAGACGTCACCGGCCAGCCGGCCGGCGACCGCGGCCCGTCGCAGGGCCGGATCGACCCCGGAGCGCTCCCGCGACAACCGGGCGAACCGCTCCGCCTTCTCCGCGACGGACTGCTCACTCCCGTACACGGCCAGCATCTCGGGCATCAGCTCCGCGAGGGCCACCGCCGGCGTCAGCTCCTCGTTGCGCAGCGACTTGCGCACCATCCGGTCGTACACCGCGGCCGCCGAGCCCGCCTGGAGCACCATCGCCCCCACCGCCGAGCCGGCCGACGTCCCCACGACGTGCGCGGCCGCGGACAGCCGCAGGACCCCGGCCTCCTCCAGCGCGGTGAGCGCCCCGACGGTCCATCCGATGCCGGCGAGTCCGCCCCCGCCGAGCACCACAGTGGTCGATTCCTGCGCCATACGAGTCCTCCGTCACTCAACTCCCGCCCGTGACCGGGCACTTCAGGGAGAAGCAAGACGACACCCGCGCATGTTCCCGGCGCCGCGCCGGACCGGATCAAGTCGCCCTCACCCCTCCCCGGTTGACGCCGCTGCGACGGCCCGGACGATGTCCCGCCCACCCCGTGGACACCTGCGCCGAGGCGCACCTACGATGCCGATGATCATCGCCGGGCCGCGCACGGGTGGGGTGCCGGCGACAACTTCGGGGGAACGTCCATGGACCGTTACAACATGCTCGTCGGGCCGGCCGCCGTACGGGGGCCCCGCTACCGGTTCCGCAATCCGGCCGGGCCGGCTGTCGTCGCCCAGAGCCTGATCGCCACATCGGCCCTGGCGGACATCGGCATCATCGTCTCCGGCGGATCCGACTCGCCGTGGGTCGGTGACGACGGACTCCCCCTGCTCGGGCTCCTGCAGATCGCCTGCTGGATCTCGTTCCTGGTCTGGTTCCACCGCTGCCGCTGCAACGCCGAGGTGCTCGCACCGGGGACCCACAAGTACGCTCCGGGCTTCGCCGTCGGAGCGTGGGCCATTCCGCTCGCGATGTGGTGGCTGCCCCGGCGCATCACGCTCGACATCCGCAGGGCCGGCGGACCGCCCGTGGACGTCTGGCTGATCAACGCCTGGTGGTTCGTGTGGCTCTGCGACGGCCCCCTCTCGGTCGCCGTCCACCTCCTGCTCCTTCACCAGACCGACTACCACAACCCGGTCGACCACGGCATCGGCGTCGCCTCGTCGGTCCTGGCGATCGCGGTCATCCGCCGCGTGACCGCCGGCCAGCCGGCGGGCCCGCTGCCGTACTTCAACATGACCTGAACCCGCACGGCGCGGAAGCGGCGGCCGAGGACGCCGCGCCCCCACGGAGCGCGGCGTGGGCTCTTGAAGCCGCCTCAGGTGCTCAGCTCTTCGAGGCGCCGTAGGTCGTCACTGACCGACCTCCGCTCCTGCTCGGTGAGTTGGACAGCGGCAGCCCGGGTGAGCGCGGTCCTCGCGGTGGCCTCGTCACCGAGGCGCGCGGCGACATCCGCGCGCAGCACCAGGAGCCGAAGCAACTGAACGGGCGTGGGCTGCCCGTCCTCCAAGCGCAGTACCCGGTCGATGATCTTCGCGGCGCCGGCGGGGTCCTCCTTGGAGTCCGCGAACAGGGAGGCGTGATGGAGGGCGCGGGCAAAGGGTTCCGTGGGTGCGGGGCGGTGGCGCTGGTCCTGGCTCGTCTGCTGCCCGATGCGCAGGCAGTTGCCGCCCGGATCGGTCAAGAGGAACTGCCGCATGCCGTACGACGTGTCCTTCAGCGCTCCGATGCGCGGCAGCCCTCGGGTCGGGATCCTCCCGTACGCCGCCTTGAGGCCGGTGCGGAAGGCCTCGTACAGGCCGTCCACGTCGTCGGTGCGTATGTAGCAGGTGCTGTACGACTCGGCCGGCTCGTAGTGCTTCATCGCGAAGAAGTGAAGCTGGATACCGCGGAGCTCCACGACCGCGTACGGGTTCGGGCTCTTCTGCTGGAAGGTCACCGCGAAGCCGAGGGCGGTGTAGAAGTCGAGAACGGGCTGGATGGTCCTGCACGGCAGGATCGGGATGGTCGTTTCCCTCATGCCGACAGTGTAGTCAAACTTGACTAGCCTCCCCTCGGGTAAAGGCGATCGGGTCGGGCGCCTCCGGCTCAGGAGCCGCCGCGCTCGCGCGGGATCTTCTGCCCGGCCTCGATCGCCACCGGCAGCCGGTTCTCGGCCGGGGGCAGCGGGCACGTGGCCAGGTCCGTGTAGGCGCACGGCAGGTTCGCGGCGCGGTTGAAGTCCAGTACGACCGTGCCGTCGGCGGCGGGCGGGTCGAGGGCCAGGGACCGGTTGGCGGCGTACGTGGTGACCCTGGACGTCGTGTCGGTGAACAGCACCAGCAGGCGCCCCGGGCCATGGCCGGGAAACGCGGTCAGCGACAGCCGCTGCCCCTCCAGCTCGAACTCGACCCTGCCCGGAGCGTCGTACACATGCTCAAGCCCCTCGACCGCGGCCCCCACCGTGGTCGGGCGCGGCGTGTCGAAGGGGAAGTAGCGGCCGGTCACGACCCAGCGCGGGTCGGGGGCATAGGCCGGTGTGCCGGTGAAGGCCGTGCGCAGCGGCGCGTCCGGGTGCCGGGGGCGCACGATGTCGTACCCACCGCGCCTGGCGACCTCGATGACGGCGTCCCCCCAGACGGCGTCGACGCCGCCACGCTCGGGAAGCACACCGAAGCGGTGCTCGCCGCGTACCGGCGTCCCGTCGACGATCAGTTCCTCGCCCTCGTCGAGGTCCACCACGACGCCGTCCGGGCCGGTGCGCCACGCGCCGGGCGCGTCGGGGAAGCGCTGGGGCCGGTCGTCGAGCCAGTGCAGGCCGGTGATCGCCAGGAACCCGTGCGGGGCGGCGAGCCGGGCCTCCTGGCCGCGGTACCACTCCAGCCAGGACTCGGTGAAGGCGTGGAGGTCCGTGCTGGTGGCCTCGGTGGTCATGGGGATTCTCCCTCGTTCGGGGGTGCCTGCGGGCACCGGATGCGGGGGCGCTGACGGGTGTGCTCCGCCGGGCGACGGGGCGTGCGAGGTCGTCGATGGGGCGTGCGAGGCCGCCGCGTCGAGTGCCGCACCCGGAGTCATGTCAGTCAGAACCGGCGCGGGCCGAACCCGCATTCCGGTCCGTCTGTGACAGCTTCTTGTCAGTCATGTGACGCGGTGCCGAGTGGCACCGGGGGCGGTCCGGTGCCCTGACCGCCCAGGGGCCCGACGTCCGGCTCGACAGGCGTGGCCCGGTCCGCGGTGCGAGCGTGGAAGCAGCGATGCGATGGGGGCTGGATGAGACGGGACGGAGCACGGCCATGGCTCGGGCGATGTGGACAGGCGTGATCACGTTCGGCCTCGTGACCGTCCCCGTCGGCCTCTACACGGCGACGGAGGACCACACGGTCCACTTCCACCAGCTGCAGCGGGGCACCTCGGACCGGATCCGCAGCAGGCGGGTCAACGAGCGCACCGGCGACGAGGTCGACACCAGTGACATCGTCAAGGGCTACGAGATCGACCAGGGCCAGTACGTCGTGGTGGAGCCGGACGAGCTGGACGAGATCGCGCCGGGCCGCTCCCGGACCATCGACATCACCGACTTCGTCGACCTCGACCGGATCGAGCCCGTCTACTTCGACCGCACCTACTACCTCGCACCCCGCGGCAAGGAGTACACGAAGGTCTACGAGCTGCTGCGGGCCGCACTGGCCGAGGCGAACAAGGTCGGGATCGCCACCTTCGTCATGCGCAACAAGCAGTACCTGACCGCGCTGCGCGCGGAGGACAAGGTGCTCGTACTGCAGACCCTGCACTGGGCGGACGAGGTGCGCGACCCGCGCCAGGAACTGCCCGAGCTTCCCTCGGGGCGGGCGGGGCGCGGCAAGCAGCTGGACATGGCGCTGCAGCTCGTCGACGCGCTCAGCACCGACTGGGAGCCGTCCCGCTACCAGGACACCTACCAGGAGAAGGTCCGCGAGCTGGTCAGGGCCAAGGCCGAGGGCAGGGAGATCGCCGTGGCGGACGAGGCGCCGGAGGCGACCAATGTGATCGACCTGATGAAGGTCCTCGAAGGAAGTGTCCAGGCCGCCCGCTCCGGCCGTGGCGGCAGCGAGCCCGACGCCGAGGAGAAGGGCGAGGCCGCGCCGCGCAAGGCGGCCGCCCGGTCATCGGCCGGCGGCAAGCAGGCCAAGTCGCCGGCGCGAAAGGCGCCGCCGAAGAAGGCCGGCGCAGCGCGGGCGCGCACCCGCGACACCGGCGGCGTGAAGGAGCTGCAGAAGCTGAGCAAGGCCGAGCTGTACCAGCGGGCCACCGACGAGGACCTTCCCGGCCGGTCGAAGCTGAGCCGCGACCAGCTCGTCGACGCCCTCGCCCGCAGCGGGCGCCGACGCAAGAAGACGCCCGCGTGAGGTTGCCCCCCGGCACTGCCGCGCGCCCGTGAGCAGCCCTTCGGGCACTCACGGGGCGCCCGAGCGGGTCAGGCAGCGAGCGCTTCCTGCAGGGTGGGGTGGCATTCGATGAGGTCGTCGACGCCGACCAACTGCAGCACGCGCGCGACGGAGTCGGTGGGTGCGGCCAGGCGCAGCCAGCCGTCGGCCGCGGTGACGGCCTGGTAGGCGGCGATGAGGACGTTGATGCCGCTGGAGTCCATAAAGGTGACCTGGCCCATGTCGACCACGATGCGCGGTCCGGCGGTGCCCGTGACCTCCAGGGCACGGCGCAGCTGGTCGCTCGTCTCGTGATCGATCTCGCCGGCCAGGGTCAGCACGCGGATGCCGTCCGTGGCGGTGGCCACGACCGATAGCCCGCCGACCGGTTCGGTTCGCTCGGTGTCCGTCATTCGTCCCTCAGCCATTCGGTGATACTTGCACACCAGGACCTCCCGCCCAAAGTGCGTCCGCGCACGTCCGGGGGATGCCGCAGGTGTCGGCGGGGAGTCGGCGCAGCAGAGTGGAGCGTGTATCGCGCGGGCGCGGGTACACGCGAGGTGTGAACGGGGTGGCGAAAGCGGGCCGTGATGGAACCAGTTCCAGTGGATGAGGAGGGCACCGCACCGGACGAGCAGCAGCTGCGGACCACGGTGGCGCTGTCGGGCGACAGCACGGACATCGCCCAGGCGCGCCACCTGGCGGCGCAGTTCCTCGCCCGGGTGCAGGCCGAAGCGGGCCTGCCCGTCTCGCGGCGAGCAGTGGACGTGACCCGGCTGGTGGTCAGCGAGCTGATCACCAACGCCCACAAGCATGCGCCCGGTCCGGTGCTGATGGATCTGCGGATCGCCGGCGACATGGTCGAGGTGGTGGTCTGGGACTCCGAGCCGGTGCTGCCGGTGGCCCGCTCCGCGGACGCCGGGCGGGTCGGGCAGCACGGTCTGGAGATCGTGATGGCGGTGTCCCAGGGCTTCGAGGTCCAGCGGGAACCGGTGGGCAAACGCATCACCGCCCGCATCGCCCTGCTGGACGATCCCGGCGGCGCCGTCGCAGGGCGTAGCCCCGAGTAGCTTGCGCGCACCTTTGCGGGGAGGGGCAGTGGTGCGGGCCGAGTCCGTCGGCCCGGTGAGCGGTCGACAGTGCTGCGGGCAGGCGGGCAGGAATGTTCTGACGGAGGTCGGTCCGGCCCCCCGGTGGGGAGATTCCGTCGGACCAGGGGATGTCACACCCGCTCGGGTGTCCGCAGGGCGAGGAGCGCGACGTCGTCGTCGTTGGCGGCCGGGCGGACCCTGCGCAGCAGCTGGTCGGTGAACGAGGCCAGGGGCCGGTGGGCGAGGGCGGCGGCGTGCCGGCGCAGCCGCTGCAGGCCGTCGTCGACGGTGTGGCCGGGCTCTTCGATCAGTCCGTCGGTGTACAGCACGAGCGTGGAGCCCGGCGGCAGCACGACGCTCGCGTCGGTGCGCGGTCTGCCGGCTCCGGTTCCCAGCAGAATGCCGTGGCCGTCGGTCAGGTAACGGGTCAGGCCGTCGTGGCTGATCAGCAGGGGCGGTGGGTGGCCCGCGTTGGTCCAGGACAGCTTCCAGTGGCCGTCGCCCACTTCCTCGATGCGGGCGAGCACCAGGGTGGCCATGGTGACCTCGGTGATCTGCATGATCGCCTCGTCGAGCCGACTGACGATCTGGCTCGGGGGTTCTTGCAGCGCCCAGGCGTAGGCGCGGAGCATGTTGCGCACCTGTGCCATGCCGGCCGCGGCCTCCAGGTCATGGCCGACGACGTCCCCGACCGCCAGCGCGGTGGCGCCGTCGGACAGCGAGAAGGCGTCGTACCAGTCGCCGCCGACCTGGGAGGCGTCGGGCGCGGGCAGGTAGCGGGCCGTCATCTGCAGTCCCGGTACATGGGGCATCTGGGGCAGCAGGTGATTCTGCATGGTCTCGGCGACCTTGCGCTGACGCTCGTACAGGCGTGCGTTGTCCAGCGCGAGCCCGGCGCGGCGCGCGATGTCCTCGATCAGGGGCAGGTCGGCCGTCGTGAACGTGCCCGGATGCGCGGCACGGCCCAGGGTGAGTGCTCCCAGGACCTCGCGGGTGCTGCGGATGGGGGCGATGGCGGCGGAGCGGATGCCGGTGGTGTCGAACAGGCGGCGCTGTTCCACGGCGATCCCGGAGTCCGGTTCCTGCCGGTAGGTCTCGGGCCCGGCCACGGTGGACGCGACTCCGCGCAGGGCCCTGGACAGCGGCATGGGGGAGTGCGGCGGGATCGGTGGCATCGGACCCTGGAGGTCCTCGCGGTGCAGCAGGGTGTCCCCGTCGGCGTGGACGACGATGCTGCGCCACAGCTCGTCGCGCTCGGCGATCAGATCGACGATCGCCCAGTCCGCCAGCCGGGGCACGACCAGTGTCACCAGACGGCGCAGCGCCTCTTCGACGTCGAGGGTGGAGGTGAGCTGTGTGGTGGTCTCGGCCAGCAGGGCGAG
The DNA here is from genome assembly GCF_014656055.1 of Streptomyces griseosporeus. GTDB lineage: Bacteria > Actinomycetota > Actinomycetes > Streptomycetales > Streptomycetaceae > Streptomyces > Streptomyces griseosporeus. Next base: position 218,468 of record NZ_BNBR01000002.1, on the reverse strand, counting down.
CCGGTCCAGTTCCGACAGCGGTGTGCTCGACGAGCCCGGCTCCCCTTCGGGTGTCTGCCGGCGGTCGCAGCTGTGGAAGACGACGAGCGTGCCGCTGTCGTGGCCGATGTCGTACGGGGTGATCAGCCAGGAGATGGGCAGCACCGAGCCGTCCCCGCGGGCGAAGTAGTCCTCCTCCACCTGGGCCGTACTGCCGATGTGGAACGCCTGCCGCACGGTGCACTGGGTCCTCGACAGGCGCTGGCCGTGGGCGTCCCGGTGCAGCAGGTCGTGCGCGTCCCGGCCGATGAGCTCGGAGGCCGGACGGATCAGCATCTTCTCGGCGAGGGAGTTGACGGCCAGGATGCGGCCTTCCGCGTTCACCACGTAGGCGCCGGTGCCGATGGCTTCCAACGCGTCGGTCAGCGCGGCAGCGGGTGTGGCTCCGGCCTGTGTCGCTCCGGCCTGCCGCCTCGTGTAGGGCGCCGCCTGCTCAGGCCCTGCCATTCCCGTCCCCTTGCTCGAATCCCGGTGTCTGTCCGCCGACGGCACATCCGCTCGCCGGCCTGCCCTTTGCCACATGCCCCCGCTTCACGCCGGAACGCCTCCCGAAAGGGCCGCCCGTCCGGAAGCCCCGGCTCGGCGGGCGGGGCCTGCCCACAACGCCGCGGCTCTCTCCAACAGTCTCCACCCGCCACCCCCGAGCGGCTCGCCGCCCACGGCCGTCGTGACATCGACGACGTCCCCGCGGCCGGGATTCTTCTGCACAGCGGCCAACGGGACCGGGCGCCGGCCCTTGCCCCCGTTCCGGCGTCTTCGGCACGCTTGAATGCGAGGGTGATGAACTGGGGGCGCCCGTACGTACCTCGGACCGATGAGCTCCTGCCGGCGCTCCTGGATCAGGTGGAGGCCGGGGGCGTCAGCGAGAGCGTGTGGCGCGAGCTGTGGACGATGCTGTGCGGAGAGGGGGAGACCCTCGTCCCGGGCAGTCCGGCCGCGCTGCCACGTCTGGTCGCGCTCGCCCGAAGCGAGACGCAAGCGCTGGAGATGGCCGGGGCGATCGTGCGGAGCGCGATGACGGACGACCAGGGCGAACTCATGTTCGTGGAGAGTGCCGACGCCATCGCGGAGCTTCGGGAGCTGGTGGACCGTCGCCTCCGAACGCGCCCGGCTGACTACATCTGGGGCTTCCGCACCCTCCTGGCGATCGAGGGGCAGTTCCACTGGAGCGCCGCCCTGGGTGACTTCAGCGATGACTTCTACGCGGTGCCCTGTCCGCACTGCTCCCTGAACGTGACCATCGCCATCGGCGGATACGGGACCTACTCCGCCCGCCGGGACTGGGACGCCTGGGACGTCGACCGACGCGATCTGCGGCCGGCGTCCGTCGCGGAGCTCGACGGCACAGGTCGGTGGATGTACGACCTCGCGGTCCGTGACGGTCAGGACCGGCTGGCCGAGAGGATCAGGTATCTCATGGGCCGCGCGGAGTGTCCGCGCTGTGCCAGCGTCTTCGGGATTGCGGACGAGTACGCGGCCGCCAATCTCCCCCCGCTGTCTTCCGTTCCGCTTACACGTTCCTGGACCGAATGACAGACGGCTGTTCGGGCCACGTCAGTCCGCGGGCCGGCCGTTGCTGTGGCCGCGGTCAGCCCCCGTGCCCATCGGCCCCTTACGGCAAGGCCTCCGCCGTCGACGGGCTGCTCTCGGCGGATGACTCTTCCGGCAGACGCACCTCGACGTGGCCGTCGACGATGCGGGTGTCGAAGGCGGGCTGGGGAGCGGTGGCCGGGCCGCGTACGTTCCAGCCGTCGGAGAGCCGGAAGACGCTGCCGTGCCAGGGGCACCGCACACATCCGTCCTCGACGGTTCCCTCGGACAGGGGCCCCGCCAGGTGGCTGCACCGGTCGGCCAGCGCGTGGACGGCCCCTCCGGGCTCGCGCACCACCAGGACCGGCACGTCGTCCACGCTGCGCCGCACCGCCTGGCCCGCCGGGAAGTCGGCCACGGCGCCGATGCGGTGCCAGCCCTCCGAGACGACGTGCGGCACCTCCTCGGCGTGGTTGGCGCCCGCCGCCTGCCGGTAGGCGAGGTGGCCGCCCAGCATGCCGCCGGTCGCCGCCGCCGTCAGGCCCAGGTAGGCGAACCCCCGCCCGGCCCCGGTACGGCCCTTGGCGCGGCACACGAGCGAGGCGGCGTACAGCCCGACGGCCGCGGTGTTGGCCAGCGCGTGCACCAGGCCGACCCGCTGCTGCGGGCGGTGCAGCTCGGCCCAGTCGACGGCACCGGCCAGCGCGGCGGGAGCGGCGGCGGCCAGCCCGACGCCGATGAGAAGGCTCGCCTCTCGTGACCGGCTGGGACGCAGGTCCAGCACCGCGGCGGAAAGCCAGCTCCCGATGGGGACCTGGACCATCAGGGGATGCACCGGATGGCCGAGCCACCTGCCGTGCAACAGGTCCCGGCCGCCGCCCAGCGGAAGAGCGCGCACGCCCCGGCCGACCAGGTCCATGACGGTGTCCGCGCGAGGCTGCCGTTCCAGGCCGTCCAGCAGCCGCAGCACTCGGTTCTGCCCCATCCGGCGACGTAGCGTGCGTGTCATGAGTCGCAGGGTCCCCCCACCCCGCAGGGGGTAAACGGCCGGTTGCCCCAGGTGGAGGCGCGCGGTCACCCGGTCGCGCCGCGCCAGATCGTCGTCGCCGGCGACCGGGCGGCAAGCTGCCGGGCCGTCCACCAGCCGCCATCGACCGAAGAGCGGCGATACACCCCGGGACCCCGCAACCGAAGAGGGGCAGACTGATAGCGACGCACCTGTCGGCGGACGGCGTTGATGCCGTGCCGAGGAAAGAGAGTGCTGGCTGTGGAGGACCGCGACCGCGACGGCCGGGGGATGCTGGAGGGCCTGCTGGCCGCCAGCCACGTGATGCCCTTGGAACTCCTGCCCGCCCGGGTCACCGAGCACGCGGCGGCCGCGGGCATGACCGAGGTGCTGATCTACGTCGGGGACGTGCAGCGCCACGCGTTGCGGCTGCTGACCGGCCGCGGCGAGGACGCCGGGCAGGCGACGGACGGTGCGCAGGCCGAGCTGAAGGTCGAGGGAACGCTGCCGGGGCGGGCCTACCAGCACGTCCAGGTCGTGCCCGACAGTTCCGCCCCCGCCGAGCAGCACCGCTGGTGGGTGCCGTTGCTGGACGGCACCGAGCGGATCGGGGTGCTGCGCGTCACCGCGGCCGACGACTCGGAGCGGGTACGGCGGGACATGGAGGCGCTGGCGTCCGTGATCGCGCTGATCCTGGTCAGCAAGCGCGGGCACAGCGACTCCTACGCCCGGCTCACCCGCACGGAGCCGATGGACATCGCCGCCGAGATGCAGTGGCAGCTGATGCCGCCGCGCACCTATGCCGACGGGCGTGTCGTGATCTCCGCGGCGATGGAGCCGGCCTACCGCATCAGCGGTGACGCCTTCGACTACGCCACGGCCGGACCGGTCGTGCACCTGTCGATCTTCGACGCGATGGGACACGACACCGCCGCGGGGCTGACCGCGAACCTCGCCATGGCCACCTGCCGGAGCTTCCGCCGTCGGAAGGCCGGACTGGTGGAGCTGACCGAACGGATCGAAGAGGCCCTGATCGAGCAGTACGGCCAGACCCGCTACGCGACCGGGGTGGTCGCCGACCTGGACACCGGCACCGGTGTCTTCACCTGGGTCAACCGCGGTCACCACCCGCCGGTCATCATCCGTGGCGGGCGCTGGATCAGTGAGCTGCGCTGCCGTCCCGCCCACCCCATGGGCACGGGGCTCGGACTGCCGGTCGTCCTGTGCCGCGAGCAGCTGGAGCCGGGTGACCGGATCGTGTTCTACACGGACGGGATCACCGAGGCCCGGGGCTCGAAGGGGGTGGAGTTCGGCCTGCAGCGGTTCATCGACTTCCTCATCCGCCACCACGCCGACGGCCTGCCCGTGCCCGAGACCCTGCGCCGTCTCGTCCGTGCTGTGCTGGAGTACCACGACGGTCGGCTGGAGGACGACGCCACGGTGCTGGTCTGCGAATGGCTCGGCCACGACCCGGACGCCACCGCGGAGGCCAGGGCCCTGACCGGCCTCACCCGCATGTGACCGCCCATACCCGCGTCTCCGGCGCGGCGGTAGCGTGATCGCCATGACGGCTGAGGGCGAGGCGCTGGTCGGCGGAATGGTGAACACGGGGGCGGTCTTTCGCCGGGGTGCGCTGGTGGAGCGGCCGGCGCCACGCCATGCGCGCGCTCTGCACGCCTACCTTCTGGAGCTGAGGGAGCGCGGCTTCGACGCGGCGCCGGCGCCCGTCGGTCTCACCGCCGACGGCCGTGAGCGGCTGACGTTCCTCCCCGGCGACGTGGCTCTGCCGCCGTTCCCGGACTGGGCGATGACGGAGGCCGCCCTCGCGTCCGTCGGCAGCCTGCTGCGGCGCCTGCACGAGACCGGTAGGGCCGTCGCGGTCGACACGCGCGCCGACTGGCCGCGGGACCTGGCCGACCCGGAGGGGGGAACGATGCTGTGCCACAACGACGTATGCCCGGAGAACGTCGTCTTCCGCGACGGTCGTGCGGCCGCACTGATCGATTTCGACATGGCGGCGCCGGGCCGCCCTCTCTGGGACATCGCCATGACCGCCCGCTACTGGGTGCCGATGCTCGACCCCGAATCCGCGGCAGGCCTTTACCCCTCAGGGCTGGACGCGCCCGTACGGCTGCGGATCCTCGCCGACGGCTACGGCCTCCCGGCGGACGAGCGCGCCGAACTGCCCGGCGTCATCGAGCAGGCCACCGAGGTGTGCCGGACCTTCGTATCCCGACGTGTGGCCGACAACGACCCCGTCTACCTCCAGGCACTCGCCGACCGCGGAGGATGGGAGCGCTGGGACCGTGTGCAGACATGGCTGGCGAACCACCGCGAGACGTTCATGGCCGCCCTGCTCGACTGACCTTTCTCTCAGGCGCGGGCGGCAGCGGGCTGCGGGGTGAAGACGCGCTCCAGGAGGGCGCCCAGGGCGGCCCGCTCGTCTTCGTCCAGCCGGTCCAGACCCGCGAGCGTGCGGTGCATGTTGCCGCGGATCACGTCGATGACCCGCTCGCCCTCCGCCGTCAGTACGACGTTCTTGACGCGCCGGTCGGAGGCGCTCGGCTCGCGGCGCACCAGGCCTCGCTTCTCCAACCGGTCGACGATCCCGGTCATGTTGGAGGCGTCGCAGGTCAGCGTGGTGGCCAAGGTGCTCATCGAGGCCGGTCCCCGGCGCAGCACATTCAGTGTCTTGCCCTGGCTGGCCGTGAGGTTCTCGTCGGCGGCGGCCACGGTGAAGTCCCCGTAGTAGGCGGCCAGTGACGCCGAGAGCAGCTCCATGAGCCGGGCGGAGTCGACGCGGGGGAGTGCTGCTGTCATGTGCGTCACCCTACGCCGGAAAACTTGACGATCTCAAATACCGCTGGCTACGGTCCTGGCAATTGCTTGAAGTCCTCAAGCTTCGAGGTCCTCAAGCTTCCACGTTCTCAAGTTTCACCGTTCCGCGGCCCCGGCGTGCTCCCGTTCGCCGAGGCCGAGGTCTCACCGAGGAAGAGATTCCGTGTCACAAGCACTGCGCACGGCCGGCCCGAGACGCGCACCGGACAGCGTGCTGATCCTCACCCTGGGGCTCGCCGCGATGGTCGTCTCGATGATGCAGACGCTGGTCGTGCCGATCCTGGGCATCATCCAGAACGATCTGCACGCCGGCACGGCGAGCGTCAGCTGGGTGACCACCGCCACGCTGCTGTCGGCCGCCGTCTTCACCCCGCTGCTCGGCCGCTTCGGCGACCAGCACGGCAAGAAGGCCACCCTGGTCGGTGTTCTCCTCGTGATGGTCGCCGGCTCGGTGCTCGCCGCCACGACCACCTCGCTGACCTGGCTGATCGTCGGCCGGGTGATGCAGGGAGCGGCGACCGCGATCTTCCCGCTCGCCCTCTCCGTCCTGCGCGAGGAGATCGAGCCGGTGAAACTGCCCGGCGCCATGGCCCTGGTCAGCGGCACCCTCGCGTTCGGCAGCGGACTCGCGCTGGTCGGCGCGGGGCTCCTCACCCGGGGCGCCGACCCCGACTACCACCGGGTGTTCTGGCTCGCGGTGGCGCTGGCGGTGGTGGCGCTGGCAGGCGTGTGGTTCGCCGTGCCCGCCTCCCGGACGGCGACGGGAGGGCGGACGGACTGGCTGGGCGCGGCCACCCTGGGAGCGCTGCTCGTGCTGCTGCTCCTGCCCGTCTCGCAGGGGCACGAGTGGGGATGGACGTCCGGCCGTACCCTCGGCTCCTTCGCCGGAGCGGCCGTCATGGCGGCGGTGTGGGTCGTGACCGAGAGCCGGGTCAAGGAGCCCATGGTGGACATGAAGATGTTCACCCACCGGCCCGTCCTCTTCACCAACCTCGCCGGGCTGCTGCTCGGGTTCGCGATGTTCGCCCAGTTCATCGGCGTCTCCTACCTCGTCCAGATGCCCGAGGACATCGCCGGCTACGGCTTCGGCGCCTCCGTGCTCCGCGCCTCCGTCGTGTACCTGCTGCCGACCACGCTCGTCTCGCTCGTGGGATCGCAGTTCGGCGGAGTGCTGGTGGGCCGGCTCGGCGCCCGCGTCACCCTGGCCGCCGGGGCCTGCTTCGGCGTCGTCGGCTTCACGTGGCTGACCGTGGCGCACGAGACGTCGGCCTCGGTGATCGGCGCCGGCATGGTCATCGGTCTCGCGATCAGCTTCGGTTACGCCGCCATGCCCGCCCTCATCGTGGCGAGCGTCCCCGCCCACCAGTCCGGCATCGCCAACGGCATCAACTCCATCTCCCGCTCCGTCGGCAGCGCCGTCGCCAGCGCGGTGATCACCACACTGCTGGCGTCGAAGACCATCCGGCTGCCGCACGGCATGCCCGCGCTGCCCCAGGAGAGCCAGTTCACGATCGGCTTCGCGCTCGCCGGCGCGGCCTTCGCCCTGGTGGTCGCCGTGTCCCTCGTCGGCATCAAGTCGGCGCACGCACCTCGTACACCCGTCCTGAGGAAGGCCGCCGAAAGCCGTACCCCGGCCGTCCTCGACCAGCCGTCCCGCTGACCCGCACCTTCCCGGAAAGGCAGCTCACGATGAGCATCTCCGACCCCACGCAGGCCTCTGTCGTCCCCCCGGTCGATCACCGCGCGGCGGTCGCGGCCGAGACCGCGCGGTTCGTCGCCGCGCTCCGCGGCGCCGACCTGAGCACCGCCGTGCCCAGCTGCCCCGACTGGACACTGGCCGACCTGGTCAGGCACACGGGCAGCGTGCAGCGCTGGTTCTCCGTCCTGCTTCGGTCACGTATCCAGGAGCCTCCGCGCACCCGTGAGGTGGACCTGCGGCTGCCGGAGCGGGAGGACGGCTACCCCGACTGGCTGGCCGAGAGCGCGACCGTGGCCGCCGAGGCCTTCGCGGCCACGGACCCGGACCTGCCGATGTGGGCGTGGGGCGTCGACCAGCACGCCCGCTTCTGGGCCCGCCGCATGCTCTTCGAGACGCTGCTGCACCGCGCCGACGCCGAACTCGCCCTCGGCCTGACGCCCGCGATCGACCGTTCCCTCGCCGTCGACGGCATCGACGAGTTCCTCGTCAACCTGCCCTTCGCCACCTTCTTCGCACCGAAGGTCGCCGACCTGCGCGGCCCCGACAGGACCATCCGCTTCCGTACGACCGACGGCGACGAGTCCTGGCTCGTGCGCCTGCGGCCCGACGGCTTCGGCCTGGAGGAGGCCGGCGCGACCGCGGACACCGCCGACGCGACCGTCCGGGGAACCGCGGCCGACCTGCTCCTGCTCGTCTACGGCCGCCTGCCCTACCGGGCGCAGGCCCTCGCCCACGAGGGGGACGAGGACCTGCTGACCCACTGGTTCGCGCACTCCGCCTTCTGAACGGCCCGGAGCGCGCCGGCCCTCAGTGCTCGCAGAGGGAGAACTCCCGCTCGTAGAGCTGCTCGTTGTGTTCGTCGACGAAGAACTTGCGTTCCCGCATGAGTTCCTCGCGGTAGGCCTTGGCCTGCTCCAGCGTCATGGTCGAGGTGTCGGACCACGGCTGCTGGGGCGGCACGTCGGACGTCGAGACGATCTGCTCCGACGGGTCGACCAGGAAGAACGCGAGGATCTTGCGGTGTCCCGGGCGGGTGGGGTCCGCGAGGCGGAACGAGCCGACGCGGTGCTGCAGGATGTTCGGGAACGCAAGGCAGCGGCCCTCCGGGGTCGACGCCGATCCCAGCACCTGGTTCAGCGCGTCCTCGTTCTCCAGGCCGTACACCTCACGCATGCCGTTGTCGTCGTTCTGCTCGTAGTGGGGGTCGTCGAGTGCGGCTCGGAAACTCAGCCGGCTTTCGGTGATGTTCTCGCTGTCGAAGTAGTGGATGCCGGTCGAGACGATCCGTTCGTTCAGCATCCCCTCGACATGCCAGGAACCGCCGGGGTACTCCGGCTTGTCGGGGGTGAGATGGATGGAGGCGAGCTTGACGATGACCTGGAGACGGCGCCCGCGCAGGCCGACCCGGGCGCTTTCGCCGGGCACCTCGGGCGCGGTGAACTCGGGGGCGTCCGGCACGACCGGCCGGCGGTTCTCCCACCAGTCGTCCTGGGCCTCTTCCCAGACGCGGACGGCTTCCGCGTGGGCCTCGTCGTCGCTGTAGGAGGACCTGTCCGGGTACTCCGGCTCCGACTCGTACCACCCATAGGGATCGGCCTCTATGCGCAGCGGCCGCGGATGGCGCAGGTCGGTGAGCACGTTCTCCCACAAGGGAAGGAACCGCGCGAACAGGTCCGGCAGGACGGAGGCCAGTTCGTGATGCTGCTCGGGGTGGACGTTGTTGACGTACGAGCGGAACGTGACCTCGCCGTCGTCACTGACGTCCACGTCCGTGGGCAGCCACTGGAACCTCTCCGAGAACTCGTGCTTCGAGTAGCGGTCCGTCGGGTTCCGCCACGCCCGCTCGGGCGCCCCGCTCACCTCCCTCACCAGACAGAACAGAGAGGGATGAACGAGATCCAGCACCTGGCCGTCCGAACCGGGATGCCAGTCCTTCTCCGCCTCGGGGACCTCCTCCAGCACCCGCACCGCCTCACGCAGCCGTGACCCGAGCTTGTCGTCGACCAGGGCGTCCGACTGCCACACCCCGTCGACGGCGGACACCTCTATGCCGGTCCGCCCGTCCCGCAGTGCCGCGTAATGCGCCAGTTCGGCCAGTACGTAGCGGATCTGCGCCTCGGTGAGGCCCTGGTCGATCGCCTCTCGCGTCCACCTGTCGACGATGTCGGCGTCGTTCATCTTCTCGAACCACCCCGGCTTCGCCCGGATGTGCGAGCTGCACTCCATCATCTGCAGTTCCCGCAGTGTCCGGGGCTGCGCGAAGGACAGGGAACGGGAAGCGTGAAACGGGAGCGGGAAAGCCGGCGTGCCGGTCAACTCTCTTGTTCCTCTCGGTCGATGAGCGGTGCCGGGCACGATACGTGAGCGCACTGACAACGCGGCCCTGGCCTCGGTCGCCCGAGGAAGTAAGATCATCGGACTCTTGGGCTTCCTGTGGGGAAACCGTGGTGGCCCCTCCGTGTTCTCGCCGTGATCGAAAGGATCTGTGTGAAGATCCCGCGTTCCCTCGCCGTCGCCGCTGCTGTCGCGGTCGTGACCCCCGTCGCCTTGTTCTCCGCCGCCCCAGCCTTCGCCGGCGAGGCGGCCGTAGGCCAGACACAGGACCAGCCGACGTACGCGGAGCTGGTGAAGGCCGCCGAGGGCGCGGGGAAGGCGTACGACCTGGCCGTCGCCGCCAAGGCGGAGGGGCGCGAGGAACTCGAGACCACCCTCGAGGAACTCGACTCGGACACGCATCCGCTGAAGGCCGCCGCCCTCGACACCGCGAAGGCCGCGAAGGCCGCCGCCGACGCCAGGACTGCCGCCGAGAAGGCGGTCACCGAGGCCAAGGCCAGGCTCGAAGCGGCCCAGAACGACACCGAGAGGGCCGAGGCCCAGCAGGCCCTCGACTCCGCGGAGGGCGATCTGGCGAAGGCGGTGACGGCGCAGCAGGCCGCCGCCGCGGCGGCCGAGAAGGCGCAGACCGCGCTCGACGACGCCCGGGTGGCGGCCGTCCGCAAGTACAGCCTCCTGGAGCAGGCCCTCGACAAGGCCCTCGCCGACAAGCAGGCCGCCGACAAGGCGCTCGCCGCCGCGAAGGAATGCGTCCGGGAGGCCGGACTGACCTCCCTCGCGGTCGGGCTGCCGTCGAAGCTCGTCGCCGGGACCACCGTCGACTTCACGCTGCGGGTGACCAACGGGACCACACGCACCCTGACCGTCGACCCCCTCGTGTCCATCCACGTGGCCGGTGAAGGCGCGGGGACGAAGAGCGTTCTCGGCGTGGAGTGGTCGGACGGCTCGCGGTGGCGGCCGCTCAGCGGCGAGGGATCCGAGCACATCGCGCACGTCGACGCGATGAAGCCGGGCGAGCACAGCGACGTGAAGCTGCGGATGAAGGCCGACTCGCCGGCCACGGCGAAGGACGCCCTCGCCCTCTTCGCCGGTGACGCCTCCGACGCCTACCGGCCGTGTGTACTGGGCCCGATGAAGCGCTACGACTTCCAGGTCCTCCCCGCCGGCAGCACCACGGACCCGGGCGACGACGCCGAGCCGGCGCAGCCGGGGGACCAGGACGACGCCCGGCCCGGTCCGGTCACGCCCGGGCAGGGAACCGGTGCCAGGCCGCAGGGCGGTGCCGCTCAGCAGGCGACCGGGGCGGCCGGGACGACTCAGGCGGCGGCCGCGGCCGGTACCGGGGGAGCGACCCTCGCGGCGACCGGTTCGTCCTCTGCGACGCTGCCGATGGCCGGGGCCGGCGCGGGCGCTGTCGTACTGGGTGCCGCGGCGGTTGCGGCGGTCCGACGCCGTACGTCGGGCTCCGGTTCGGCAAGGGCTATCTGACCCACCGCTGGACGTACGCGGCACACGGCAGCGCGTTCGGCCCGTCCCCTGCCGTCGGGCAGGAGAGGCGGTCCGAGGCGCCGCCGCGTGCCGCGCGGAGGATGCCCGGGGGTGCCGGATCAGGCGTAGGTCTCGAACTCGGCCACCTTCGGGGTGCCGGTGGCGCCGGTGATCTCGAAGGTGATCTTCTGCAGGGAGGTCCGCGCGAAGGAGATGACGCCCGCTCCGCTGCCGGTCTTCAGGACGGCACCCGTGTCGGCGTTGAGGAGCCGCCACGAGCCGATGGCGCCCACTGACCCGGCGGCTTCGCGGATGTTGACGCTCGACACGGCGGTGGGCGCACCCCACTTGATGGAGACGGAGCCCGTCGACCCGGACGGCGACCAGTAGGTGCTCAGGTTGCCGTCACGGACGTTGCCGTAGCTGGTGCCGTCGGCCTTGCTGGAGCCGTCGGAGCCGGCGCCGATGCTGAGGTTGGTGCCACTGGGCTGGCTCGGCGTGGGCGTCGGGGTGGGAGTGGGAGTGGGAGTGGGCGTGGGGGTCGGAGTCGGGGTAGGAGTCGGCGTAGGACTCTGCGGCGAGCAGTTGCCGTCGGACACTTGCAGGCCCTTGTTCGCGCCCGCCGTCCGGCTCACCACGTCGGGTACGCAGGAAGCGGCGTCGAGGGTGTAGGCGTAGGGGATGCTGACGGTGGTGTTGGACTGCGGGTCCGGACCGGCGGGGTGGCTGTCCGTACCGGGGGCGGACCAGGTGACGTTGTCGAAGATGTTGCCGCTGACCTGCCAGTAGCCGAGTTCGTCCGTGTAGAAGGTGCCCAGGACGTTGGCGGAGTCCTCGAAGTAGTTGTTGTCGACCTTCGCCTTGCCGCCGGCGCGGGAGTTGATGCCGGACTTGTTCAGGCTCACGTAGTGGTTGTTGTACATGTGGGCCGTGCCGCCGCGCAGCAGGGGCGTGCGGGAGTCGATGTTCTGGTACAGGTTGTGGTGGAAGGTGACATAGCCGTTGGACAGGTCGCTCTCGCTGGAGCCGATCAGGCCCCCGCGGCCCGAGTTGCGCAGGATGCTGTACGACAGCGTCACGTACTGCGTGTTGTCCTTCATGTCGAACAGGGCGTCGTAGCCCTCGGCTTCACCGCCCGACGCCTCCAGCGTGGCGTGGTCCACCCACACGTTGCGGACGTTGCTCTCCATGCCGATCGCGTCGCCGCCGTTGGAGGTGGGCGAGCCGGACTTCTTCACGTTCCGGACGGTGACGTTCTGGATGATGATGTTCTTGGACTCGCGGATGTGGATGCCGACTTGGTCGAAGACCGCGCCACTGCCCACGCCGACGATGGTGACGTTGCTGATCTGCTTCAGCTCGATCACGCCCGCGGCCGTGTTGCAGCTCGCGCCGGACACCTTCTCGGTGTTGGCGTGGTTGATGGTGCCCTCGACCTGGATGGTGATCGGGGTGCTGCTGCTGGCGCGCCCGCACAGCGCCGCGTGGATCTGGGTGCCCGTGGTGGCACGGACCGTCTGCCCGCCGGCCCCGCCGGTGGTCCCGCCGTTCTGGGTGGCGTAACCGGTGGCGCCGCCGGTGGCCGCGGACGCCTCGGACATCGACAGGGCGGCTCCCGCGGCGGTCGCGAGGGCCAACGCGGCTGTGGCGGCGGACAGTCGCAGGGCGACAGGTCTTTTCATTGGGGGCTCCTGGGGGTCGAGGTGATCGGTGCGGGTGTGCGGGTGTGCGGGTGTGCGGGTGTGCGGGTGTGCGGGTGTGCGGGTGTGCGGGTGTGCTGGCGGGGTGGTGCGGTTGGTCCGGGGTGCCGGTCGGCGGGAGTTCCCGGTGGCTCGGCGCCGCGCCACCGGTGCCGGGGCGCGTCAAGCGACCGTCCGGGGTCGCCGGACGGGCGTGGAGTCGCGTGGTCGCTCGGTGTGGTGCGGTGTGGTGCGCCGTCGGATGCGGCCGGAGGACCGGACAGCGTCGGACGGTTCCTTGCGGCTCGTGCACGCGTCGCGGTGGCCTCCGCGACCATCGCTTCCTCGGGCTGTCCCGGTGGCCCGGGGGGAGCGATCGGGAAAGCGCTTTCTGGCGGGAGACGATAGAGCTCGTTCGACCGGCTGACAAGAGCAGCGGCAGGATCTGGTTCACATGCTCGAATTCGCGGCCAGGTGCATGCCCTTGGCGAGCGTGAGGTTCGCACGTTTTACGGGTTGTAGCGGCAGGGCAGCTCGCGATTCCCTGCGAGGATAGATGCGTACATGAATATCGTTCATATAACTGGACACAGTGGTCGGCGTTTCGAGGGCGCCCCGCTTGCCTGGCGGCGGACGCCGTCCGATAGTCCGATACATGGACGAGCGCGAGGCGGCGCTCCACCGGGCGTTCGATCACGCGGTGCGCTGGCTGGCCGGCCTGTCGGAGCGGCCGGTACCCGCGCGTGCCTCGGTGGAGGAGGTCGTCCGCGCCTTGGGCACCGATCTGCCCGACGACCCCACCCCGGCCCCCGAGGTCGTCGACCTGCTCGCCACGGCCGGCGAACCGGGCCTGACCGCGTTCCCCAGCGGCCGCTTCTACGGCTTCGTCGTCGGCGGCACCCACCCCGCCGCCCTCGCCGCGGACTGGCTGGTCAGTGCCTGGGACCAGAATTGTGTGATGCGGGCCGCCTCACCCGCCTACGCGGCGGCCGAGGACATCGCCGCCGCATGGCTGCTGGAGCTGCTGCGTCTGCCCGCCACTGCCGGCGTCGGCTTCACCACCGGCGCCACCATGGCCAACTTCACCTGCCTGGCCGCCGCACGCGACACCGTGCTGGGCCGAATCGGCTGGAACGCGGCCCGGGACGGACTCTCCGGCGGACCCCCGGTACGCGTCCTGGCCGGCGCCGAGCGCCACATCTCCGTCGACCTCGCCCTGCGCTACCTGGGCCTGGGGGAGCCGGAGCTGATGCCGGCCGACGACCAGGGACGGATCCGGCCCGGCGATCTGCGGCAGGCGCTGTCCGACGGCGAGCCACGGCCGACGATCGTCGTGCTGCAGGCCGGCAACGTGCACTCCGGTGCGTTCGACCCGTTCCGGCAGGCGGTGAGCGCCGCACACGAGGCCGGCGCCTGGGTGCACGTCGACGGCGCCTTCGGACTGTGGGCCGCCGCCAGCCCCCGCCTCGCCCACCACACCGAGGGCTGCCAGGAAGCCGACTCATGGGCCACCGACGCCCACAAGACCCTCAACGTCCCCTACGACTGCGGGGTGGCCGTCGTCCGGGACGCGGGCGCGCTGCGGGCGGCGATGAGCCAGCAGGGCGCCTACCTGATCCATGACGCCCACGGTGACCCGGTCGACACGGTGCCGGAACTCTCCCGGCGCGGCCGCGCCTTCACCGTGTGGGCCGTGCTGCGCGCGCTGGGCCGCAGGGGCGTCGGTGACCTGGTCGAGGGGCTGTGCGCACACGCCAGGGCGTTCGCGACGGGCATCGGCGGCATCGACGGCGCCGAGGTCCTCAACGACGTGGTGTTCACCCAGGTCTGTGCCGCGTTCGGCGACGACGCGCGCACCGACCGGGTTCTTGCGCGGCTCCTCGACGACGGCACGGCCTGGATCAGCGGCTCCACCTGGCGGGGCCGCCGCATCATGCGCATCTCCGTCAGCAACTGGTCCACCACGGCCGACGACGTCGCCCGCACGCTGGACGCGATCCGCCGCGCGGCGGCTGCGGCCTGACGGCGCGTGCGTGGCATGGCCAGCCTCCGGCCCTGGACTTTGCGGGCCGGCGGGGGCCATCGGTGCTGCCGGCATGGGCAGTGCGCCGGCCTGGGGGTGGTCGGATGCCGGCGGGCGTGCCATACGGGGGAGGTTGGGGACGTAGGCGGGCAGGCCGAGGGCGTGAAGGGATATGCATCCCTCGTCCACGTTCCCCCGTCGGAGGTCGCAGTGAACCGCAGAAGGGTGCTGGCCGCGCTGGCCGGCGCGGCCGTGTGTGTCGGAGTACCGGGCGCCGCCGGGTGCGAGCGGGAGGCGGCGGACCGGGCCGCACCGCCCAACGGATCCCCGGCCCGCCCAGGCCCGCCGCGCTCCATGGTTCGAAGCCTGCCGGGCATCGGACCGGCCATGCTGGCCCGTATCCCGGCGAGCGCTCGGCAGGTGCTGACGGTCATCGGCGGGACGGCCGACACCAACGAGGCCCGGGCGATGCTCTACCAACTGGACCCGCACACGGGCTGGGTCCCCCTCGCGGGCCCCTGGCCGGCCCGCAACGGCCTGCGCGGCTGGACCGACGACCACGACGAGAACGACCTGCGCACCCCGATCGGTGTCTTCCCGCTCAGCGACGCCGGCGGGCTGCTGCCCGACCCGGGCACGCGGCTGCCCTACGACCAGGACGAGGCCTTCACCGCCTCCGGCACCGGCCATCTGGGCGAGCCGCTGGACGGGGCCTTCGACTACGTCATCGCCATCGACTACAACCGGGTGCCCGGCAGCAGCCCGTTGGACGAGACCCGGCCGCTGGGCGACCACAAGGGCGGCGGCGTGTGGCTCCACGTGGACCACGGCGGGCCGACCAACGCCTGCATCAGCCTGGACAAGGCGCACATGCTGGCCCTGCTGCGGGTCCTGGACGCGGCCCGGCGTCCGGTCGTGGTCATGGGCCCTGAGGCCGCGCTCAGGGCGTGACCACGCCCGGCGGCACTGACGTGACGGAGCCGTATCGAGGGGTCGGGCCACCGGAGTGGGCCGGATGGAGGATTCCCGCGTGGGCGGACGCGCCGTGTCGCTACTCGCCGGCCGGAGCCTCGTTGAACGGATCATGAAGATGAACCGGATGCTGGTCGTCGGCGCTTTCGCGCTGGCCGCCCTTGCCACCCCCTCCGTCGCACACGCCGCCGAACCCACCCCCCTCGCTTCACCAGTCGTGAATCCCCTCGGACTCCTGCCGGGCCTGTGGCCCAACCTGCAGCAGACCAACGAGGGCGCACCCCGAGAGGTGTCCGCCCTGGCCACCGCACTGGGCATCAAGGCCTGACCCTCGTTCTCCCACCGGTGGGCCCTCCTTGGTTCCGAGGGCGACCGACAAGGCCCTGTCAGCCGAAAGGCTGGACAGGGCCTTGTCGCAAAAAAAGGGGGGCCGCGAACGCCCACCGAAGCACCCCGGCGCGGCGTCGGCCCGGGCACCTACCGCTGGGTCGTGGAGAGACATGCTGGCGAGCCTATGGATGTCCAGCCAGTGCCGAGGGGAAGTGCGCAAGGAATCATCGTGCCCGGCATGCCGTGGAAGTAACGCGGATTTCTCGTGCGTATAAGGCCGGTCCAAGGGCATTCGATGGCCAGGAGGTTGATATCGATGGTTCCCCTGCTTCTGGTTCTTCTGCTGGCTCTGGTTCTCTTCGGTGCGGGTTTCGCGCTGAAGGCGCTCTGGTGGATCGCGGTGATCGTGCTGGCTGTGTGGCTGCTCGGCTTCGTCGTTCGCACGGCGGACGGTACGGGTCGGAAGGGCCGCTGGTATCGCTGGTGACCTAGGAATTCCTGAAAACGCATCAGCACATGCAATGCGGGCCCTGCCGGGGACGGCCGGGCCCGCATTGCATGTGTGTCAGACGCCGTTGCACCGAGTCGAGATCGGCCGGACCAACCGTGCCTAGCCGCCGACGTGAATACCGGGTCGGCGAGCCGGGTCGGGTTCGTGTTTGCGGATGATTTCGCGGGTGACGGGGGCGGTGTCGCCGCGGCCGAGGAGGAAGTAGCGGAACATGTGGACCAGCGGGCTTCCCTCGGCCCAGGCGAAGTAACAGTGCGGCTGCACACCGGTGGCGTCACGCAGCGCGAGGAGTATCGCGGCGATGGCGTTCGGTGCCGCGGGCGCGTCGGCGCGCAGGATGCGGTAGCCGTCGACTTCCACACCGCGCACGGTGAGGGCCTCGCTGAAGTCGGACGGGTCAACCACGTCGATCTCCAGGAACAGCACGTCGGCCCGCCCGGGCACGGGGTTGATATGACGCTGCTCGTCCTCCTTGCCGGCGTACTCGGCGGCGTCACCCGCCTGCCGCCGGTTGGCGATGATGTTGATGGACCGGTCGTAGGCGAGGGTGTCGGCGATGAACCGGCGTGCGGCCTCGTCGAAGACGATACGGTCGGCGCGCAGTTCGGTGGTGCGTGAGATGCGGGAGATCAGCGAGACGGCGAGGATCCCGGCGATGAACACCCCCGAGATGGCGATGCCGTCGGGCTTGTCGACGATGTTGGCCAGCAGGGCGTAGAGCAGCACCGCGGTCAGCGCCGCGAACCCGACACCGGCCGCGCGCCGTCGGCGACGGACGACGGAGACGGTGACGGCGAACGCGCCCGAGACCATCATGGCCAGGACACCGGTGGCGTAGGCGCCGGCCTGGGCGTCCACATCCGCGTCGAAGGCGATGGTGATGCCGACGGAGATGGCGGTGTAGACGAGGACGACGGGGCGCACCGCGCGTCCCCATTCGGGAGCCATGCCGTAGTCGGGCAGGTAGCGGGGGACGATGTTGACCAGCCCGGCCATCGCGGAGGCGCCGGCGAACCACAGGATCAGGATCGTGCTGATGTCGTAGACCGTGCCGAAGGCCTCGCCCACGTGCTCATGCGCCAGCCAGGCCAGCGCGCGGCCGTTGGCGGCTCCGCCCGGCTCGAACTCCGCCTTCGGGATGAGGACGGTGGTGACGAAGCTGGCGGACAGCAGATACACACTCATGATCAGGGCGGCGGTGGTCAGCAGCCTGCGGGTGTTACGGATACGCGAGCGCAGCCGCTGCTCGGGGTCGGTGCCCTCCGCGGCGACGAGCGGCATCATGCTCACACCCGTCTCGAAACCCGACAGACCGAGCACCAGCAGCGGAAAGGCCAGAAGGGCAGGGCCCGCCAGGTCACCGAATCCGCCTCCGGTGTCCGAGAGCGCGTCCGTCCACGCCGAGAGCGCACCCTCCGTGGTGAACACCTCGGCCAGGCCGACACCGATGATCACGGCGTTGAGCAGCAGGAAGACCGCCACCAGGGGGATGGCCACCATGACCGCCTCGCTGAACCCCAGGAGGAACACTCCGCCCAGGAGCAGCAGCAGCGTCACGGTGAGTCCCACTTCGTGCCCGTGGAGGGCCTGCGGGAAGAAGGGGTTCTCCACGACGTGCACCGAGGCGTCCGCCGTGGACAGGGTGATGGTGATGATCCAGGACGTGGCGACGAAGCCCAGCAGGACCAGCACGAACAGCTTGCCCCACCAGAACGGCAGCAGATCCTCCAGCATGGCCACCGACCCGGCCCCGTGCGGGCTCTCCCGGGCCACCCGCCGGTACATCGGCAGCATCCCGAGCAGCGTCAGACCCACGATGAGCAGGGTCGCCAGCGGGGAGACGGCACCGGCGGCGACCACGGCGATCGCCGGTACGTAGGCCAGGCTGGAGAAGTAGTCGACTCCGGTCAGGCACATCACTTTCCACCACGACTGCGGCTGGGCGTGCGCCTCGCCTGCGGCCGGCCCCACCGGCTGCACCCGGTGGTGCAGCAGCCACCGCGCCAGCCCACTGGTGGGCTGCGGTCGTAGCGCGGGGCTGTCCACCACCTCCGGTACGAGCGGCCCGTCCACGTCGTTCATGTCCCCCATCGCTTTCGAAAAGCCCTCTCGGGTGTCTTCTGGTGCGTCGGCACCACGGCACGATGATCGAGTATCCGCCCCACCACAGCCGTCACCCACGCGCCCCCCCGGTCAACGGACCGTGGCTTGCCGTGAGGCTGGGGCGGGGCTCCGTTCGTCCGAGAGGGGGATGGTCGGCTACGGATACAGGCAGCGGCGACCATCGATCACGCGGTCGCATGCCGACCGTACGCGCATCACCGGCTGACCGCGCCTGACGCTCGCTCCCCTCATCAGGCCCCTCAAATCGGTCCTCTACGCTGGCGCGGTGACTGATGAGCAGGAGCGGGTGCAGCCGTCGGGAGTGTGGGCCACCGCGGTGGGGGTGGCCAGGGTGCGGGCGTTGGAGACCGAGCGGAAGAACGCGCTGTTCCGCGATCCGCTGGCACGGGCCTTCGCCGCCGCCGGCGGCCTGTGGCCGTCCTCGCCGCCGCCCGATGACGAGGCCGCGCGGCGCCGCCGGCTGGCAGTGTCGTGGTCCATCGTGATCAGGACGAAGTTCCTCGACGACCTGTTGCAGCAGGCCTCCGCGTCCGGTGTGCGGCAGGTCGTGCTGCTCGGCGCCGGCATGGACAGCCGGGCCTTCCGGATGAACTGGCCCGAGGGCACCAGGCTGTTCGAGGTCGACACCGCCGCGCCACTGGACTTCAAGGCTGCGGTGCTGCGCCAGGAACGGGCCGTCGCACAGTGCGAGCGGATCACCGTCGCGGTGGATCTGCGGGAGGACTGGCCGGATGCGCTGGCCGCCGCAGGGCACGACCCGGCGGAGCCGACCGTGTGGATCGCCGAAGGACTGCTGATCTATCTGCCCGAGGACGCGGTGGAACAGCTGCTGGCCCGGATCAGCGAACAGTCGGCGGCCGGCAGCCGGATGGGGCTGACCTTGGGCTCGCGCGGCGTGATCGAGCGCTTCGGCGCGGACGCCGCGCCGGGATCGGCGGCGTCCATGTGGGTCTCCGAGATGCCCGACGACCCGGTGGCCTGGCTGGCCCGGCACGGCTGGGAAGCCGAAAGCCACAGCCTGCGCGAACGCGCTGCCGCCTACGGCCGTCCGTTCAGCACCCCGCCGCAGCGCGAGGACCAGCCCGGCGGACTGATCTCGGCGGCCCGCCGGTAGAGCGACTCCCGGGTCCGCGGGCCGTGGTGACAGTACGGTGAGGCGGCACGGGTCTACTCGTAACGTCATGGGCGCGCAGGAGCTCGCCTACCATCATCTGGCAGAGGCACTGGTCTAGCTCGAAGCCGCCGACGCGCCCACGGACGGGGGTGGTCCCGCGTCCGGTCGCCGTGCCGCGCTCAGGGACTGGCCGGACCGGGAACCGCGCTCCAGCCACGCGAGGTAGGCCGGTGCCTCCCGGGCCACGGTCCAGTAAGCCTCCTCTAGTGCCGGGTAGGCGTCGTCCAGTTCCTCCTCCGTTCGGGCGGCCAGCAGCAGGCGGACGCCTATCGGGTCGCCTTCCAGGGGGCGGATCGTGAGGTCCGGGCGGGGATGGGCGGTCGGCTGGCTGATCGTGACCACTTCGCCGGTGGCGGCGAGCGAGTAGGCGGTGAGGTAGTCGCCGTGCAGTATCTCCGAGTGCAGGCCCGCGGCCCGCAGCGCGCGGGCCAGGGCGTCCCACTCGCCGTCGACCGTGGCGTCCACCATCCAGCGGTCGCCGGCCAGGTCGGCGAGACGCACCCGCGGATGTAACGCCGCCGGGTGGTCCGCGGCGAGGGTGACGAACTGCGGTTCGCGCTCGACGAGCACCCGCACGTGCAGGCCGGGCGGGACGCGCAGCGGGCTGCCCTCGACCTCGTGCACGAAGGCCATGTCGAGGCGGCCGGCGGCGACCATGCCGAGCAGGGCGTTGGCGGACACGTTCATCTGGAGTGTCGGTTCGACACGCGGCTCACGTGCCCTCAGCAGCCGGAGCCAGCCCGGGATGGCGCGGCTCGCCGTGGCGCCGATACGCAGCTGGAACCCGTCGGCGGTCCGGGCCGCCGCCGCCCTGGTCTCGGTGACGATCGCGGCGAACTCGGCCACCAGCGGCCGGGCCCGGCTGAGCACCACGAGCCCCAGCGGGGTGGGCCGGCAGCCGGTCCGGTCACGGACGAAGAGCTGAGCCCCGAGGGTGCGCTCGATGCGCCGCAGCTGAGTGCTCAACGACGGTTGTGCCAGCCCCAGTTGACGTGCGGCTTTGTGCAGGCTGCCGGTGTCGGCGATGGCACAGAGAACGCGCAGGTGCCTCACCTCCAACTCCATGGGGGGAGAGTAGGGCGGCAGGGCATGTGACACCAGATGTTCAAGGTCCAACAGTTATGGCGAGTTGGCCGCCGATAGCCCGGTGCTATCCCCGATTGCCATCATCCGCAGCCCCGTTGGTCTGCCCGAGACTCACTGGCAACCGATCGTTCAACCCCACAGGACGAGTAGGAGCCCCCCATGGCGTCGTTCCGCACCCGCACCCGGCCGAAGGCCTCCGGCAGACTGCTGGCCCTCGCACTCGGCCTGGGCATGGCCTCCGCAGCGCTGGGCACCGCGGCCCCGGCGAGCGCCCAGAAGAACGCCGAAGCACCCGTCCGCACCGCCGTCGGCTATGTGGGCGTGTCCCAGAAGGCCGACAACAAGGCGTTCTTCGACGCCGTACTGAAGTCGGTCGCCAAGCGGCAGGCCGCACAGCCCTCGGCTCAGGCGGTGACCGTCTACTACAACGCCTCGCAGGCCCCCAGCTTCCGTTCCCAGATATCGAGTGCCGCCTCCATCTGGAACAGCTCCGTGTCGAACGTCAAGCTCCAGGCGACGTCGGGCAGCGCCGACTTCGCCTACTACGAGGGCAACGACTCGCGCGGGTCCTACGCCTCCACCGACGGCCACGGCCGCGGGTACATCTTCCTGGACTACGCGCAGAACCGGCAGTACAACTCCGTGCGGGTCACCGCCCACGAGACCGGGCACGTGCTGGGCCTGCCCGACCACTACAGCGGTCCCTGCAGCGAGCTGATGTCGGGCGGCGGCCCCGGCCCGTCCTGCACCAACCCCTACCCGAACTCGACCGAGCGCAGCCGGGTCAACCAGCTGTGGGCCTACGGTCTCGCCCAGGCCCTCGCACAGGTGGCCACGACGCGCTGACGCAGCGCCCACGACGGGCTGACGTCGGCTGACCCGCTGCCCGGGCACACGCTCAGCCCGCCGCCCACGGCGGGGCGGCGCTCCCCACCACCGGCCCGCAGCGCGGGCCCCGCCGACCCGCCGCCACGGTGCGGACCGCGACGCCGGCTCGCGGTCCGCACCGCCGCGCACTCCCAGGTCATCGAGTACACGACCGCTCCCATCCATGGCGATCCTCGGCCCCACCTCGTGGAAATCGCCCACAGGGAATTGGCGCCGGCTGTCGACCCGGTTCTGTCGGTGCGGACGATCCACGGGCCCGCTTCGTGAGTTCTGGGCGTGGGTACCGCGCGGCTTCCACCTCGCCGTATGGGACAAGATGGGCCTCTCATCCGGAGGGGGTCAGGGGATGGCGTACGACCTGCGAGCAGTGATCGCGGACGGTGAGCTGCTGCGCGGCGTGGTGGGGGAACTACCTGCTGCCCGCCTGGCGTCGATCGGGCAGGGCCTCTCGCTGATGCCGGTAACGGACGAGTTGTTCGATTCCGTCACCGACGGCGGTGGTGTCGGCACGCTGGGGTTCTGGGGGCTGCCGGGAGGGTTCGAGGAGAACCTCGCCGCCTGGTCGGCCGGTGGGCCGGTGGCCTATGTCGAGGCCGAGTACTTCGGCGGCGTGGGCGAGCAGCGGGCTGCCGTGTGGAACGGCGGTCGCATCGTGCTCGGACCGCTCCACGTGGAGGAGGGGGAGCCCTTTCCGTCGGGTGGCAGTCCGATCTCCCAAGCGCTGCGGCGATTGGGCGTAGTGGCGAGCGCCGGCGAGGACGAGTTCGCGGCAGTGGGGCTGGACAGGCATCGGCACAGCGAGGCGTGGATCGCGTAACGCGAGTCTGCCTGCGCACCCCGAGCGGCACCAGGTGCCTCCTGACGTCTCTGTCAGGGGCATGCTCTACGCTGCCGATCATCGCATCCCGCTCCGGGACGCGAGGACCTATGGGGGGTTCTCTCATCGTGCGCAGACGCACACTCTCGGCCGCGACGGCGCTCGCGGTCCTCTTCAGCTCCGCGGCGCTGGTCGCGGTCACCGCCGGCCCCGCTGCCGCCGACAGCAGCAGGAAGCTGCCGCTGACGACCGTGGGCGACGTTGTGGTGGACGGCGTCCACCACAAGATCTTCATCAGCGACCCGAACCTGGGCAAGGTCGTCGCGACGGACTACAGCGGCACCGTGCTGGGTACCGTCGCCGACCTGCCCGGCGTCACGGGCCTCGCGCTGTCCGACGACGCCGGCCGCCTGTACGCCGCCGTCCCCGGCGCGGACGCCGTCGTCGCGCTGGACACCGCCTCGGTCACCGAGCAGTCCCGGTACGCGATTGGCGAGAACACCCGCCCGCGCTTCCTGGCCCTCGCGGGCGGCAAGATCTGGTTCGGTTACGGCGCCGACGCGAACAACGGAGCCTGGGGCGACGACGACGGCGACATCGGCTCGCTCGACCTGTCCGGCGCCGAGCCGGTGGTCACCCTCGACCAGGACACCGAGACGGACTACTCGGGCGCCCCGCGGCTCGTCACCTCGCCCGCCGACCCGAACGCCCTCGCCGCCGCCAGCTCGTACCACAACCGCTTCGCCCTCGCCGCCTACGACGTGACGACGGGCACCGCGGTCCGCACCGCCCGCAACACGACCGCGCTGACCGGTATGACGAGCGACCTCGCCTACACACCGGACGGCACCCGCCTCATCACGGCCAACCCGGGCAACGTCCACCACGTGTGGCAGGCCTCGGACCTCGTCGAGACGGGCACCTACCCGAGCGAGTACCACCCGACCGCCGTGGCCGTCGCCGCAGACGGCACGGTCGCCGCGGGCGCCGACGCCCCGTACGACGACGACGTCTACGTCTACCGTCCGGGGGCCAAGACCGCCGTACGGACGTACGACTTCCCCTCCACCGGCACCAGCAGCGGCGGCGACGACCTGCCCAGCGGCGCTCTGGCCTGGGAGCCGGGCGGCAGCCGGCTCTTCGCGGTGACCACCAACTACGACAACAGCGTCCGGCTGCACGTCCTGAGCGAGCCCCTCAAGTCCGCCCCGGCGCTCACCGTCAAGGCGCCGGCCACGGCCCCGCTCGACAAGGCGCTCACCGTCTCCGGCTCCCTCAACGCCACCCTGCCGCTGCCCGCCGGGACGCCGCTGACCGTGACCCGGTACGACGCCGGCGACCCGAACGGCAAGGCATTGGGCGTCAAGCCGCTCGCGTCGGGAGGCACGTTCTCCTTCACCGACAAGCCGACCGCGGCCGGCAGCGTCACCTACAAGGTGGCCTACGCCGGGGACGCCGACCACTCGGCCGCCGCCGGGTCCGCGCGAGTCAACGTGGCGTACTACAAGACGCCGCTGACGCTCGACCGCAACGGTCTCACCGTCAACCACGCCACCACGGTCACCTACACGGCCACGCTCGGCTACACGTACAAGAACCGCGTGGTGGAGATCTGGGCCGACCCGTGGGGGACGGAGCCCAAGCGGCTGCTGAAGCGCGGCACGGTCGACTCCAAGGGCAAGCTGTCGGCGTCCCTGAAGATGTCCAAGGACACCACGGTGACCGCGGTCTTCGCCGGCGACACCCGCTACGGCCGGGCCGAGGCCAAGTCCACCGTGCGTACCCGCGCCGGCGTGACGACCACGCTGTCCCGGCACTACAAGTGGACGAAGATCGGCACCACTTGGTACCGCACCTTCCACCAGACGACCGACCCGCTGATCACCACCTGGCACAACGCCTACCCGGGCCGGTACACGCGGCTCGACCTCCAGGTCTGGTACGACGGCGCCTGGCGCTCGGGCGACTCGCAGTACTTCCCGCTCAACAGCAAGGGCATGTCGTACGTGACGCTGGACGGCGACGGCGCGGCCGGATACCGCTTCCGCATCCGGTCGGTCTACGTGGACGGTTACACCGACTACGTCAACACCACGTCCTACGGCCCCTGGCAGTACTTCAACTTCACCCGCTGAGCCGGCCACCCCGCGATCGGCCGGCCGCGCTGCGCACCGCGCGCGACGCGGCCGGCCGACGCGCACCTCGGCCGGTGGCGGCGGACCGGTGAGCCGAGCCTTGATGCCGTGCCGTCGGACCGGACAACAGGACACACTGACGCGGTGAATCAGCTCGAAGAGATCGTGGCAGTGGCCGGCGGGGTGCTGGGCGGGGATGTCATCGGTACCTATCTTCACGGATCTGCCGTGCTCGGTGAGCTCAGGCCGGCCAGCGACGTGGACGTGCTCGTCGTCTCCCGGCGGTCGATGGACGAGCGGGGGCGACGGGCGCTCCTCGGTGGACTGCTCGGCATCTCCGGCTCGCGGAACGGAGTCCGTCCGGTCGAGCTCATCGTGGTCGTCCAGTCCGAGGTCCAGCCGTGGAGGTACCCTCCCACCTGCGACTTCCTGTACGGCGAGTGGCTGCGAGACGAGTACGAGGCAGGGGAGGTCCCCCAGCCGGCGCCCATGCCCGATCTGGCTCTGCTGATCACCATGGTGCTGACCGGCGACCACCCTCTCACCGGCCCGCGGCCGGCACAGGTCCTCGGCTCGGTCCCGCACTCCGACCTGGTCCGGGCGAGCGTGGCAGGCATCCCCGACCTGCTCGACAACCTGGACGGCGACACCCGCAACGTCCTGCTGACCCTCGCACGCATCTGGACCACACTGGCCACCGGTCAGATCAGGTCGAAGGACGCTGCCGCGGACTGGGCCCTCGCCCGGCTCCCGCCGGAACACCGCCCCGTCCTGGAACACGCCAGGCAGCTCTATCTCGACTGCCCCTACTCCGAGGAGCGCTGGAACGAGGCGTTGCGGGCCCAGGTACGTCCGCACGTGGACCGCTTGCTCGCCGAGATCGACCGGTTGAGCACCCGGAGCTGACAGGTATACGAACCGCTTCTCCCGCACTCCACCGCGTGGCCCACTGCCCCTGACTGTCAGACGCTCAGGTGCCGTTGCAGCCAGTCGGCGGCGGCACGACGGAAGAGCCGGCGGTTGTCGGCGCGGAGGAACTCGTGTCCCTCGTCGAGCAGGGTGAGCAGTTCGGCGGTCACACCGCGCTCGCGCGCCGCCCGGACGAACTGCTCCGACTCACCCGGCGGCACGTTGTTGTCGTGTTCCCCGTGCACCGCGAGCACCGGTGCCCGCAGCGCGTCGATGCGGCTCATCGGGGACAGCGCCCGCAGCAGTTCACGGTCGCGTTCGGGGTGGCCGTACTTGTGGGCCGCCGACTGGGCGATCCAGGGTTCGGTGCCCTCGAAGAACGTCGCGAGGTCCGACATGCCGCACACCGCCACCCCGGTGCGGAACAGGTCCGGATGCCAGACCAGGGAGGCGAAGGTGAGATAGCCGCCGTACGAACGCCCCATCACCGCCAGCCGGGCGGGATCGGCCAGGCCGGCCAGCACGGCGTGGGCCGCGCAGTCCGCCACGTCGTCGATCGCGGCGAACCGCCCCCGGCCGAGGTCCGCGTCGACGAACGACCGGCCGTAGCCGGAGGACCCGCGGACGTCGGGGGCGAAGACGTCCAGTCCGCGCCCGAGGATCTCGTGGTACAGCGGGTTGAGGACGGGGCGTTCCTGTTCCTCGGGGCCGCCGTGCAGATGGATGACACAGGGCGCCGGTTCGCCGGGGGCGCGGCCCGGCGCACGGTAGTACCAGCCGTTCAGCTGCAGCCCGTCCCGGGCGGTGGGGCGCAGAGGGACCGGCCGTACGGGCGGGCGGCCAGGCGGAACGGCGTCCTCGTCGCGTGACGACCACGGGGTGCGCACCGGGGTCGCGCCGTCGGGCAGCCACCAGATGCCGGGGCGACGGCGGGACCCGGACAGGGCCAGCAGCAGCCGAGGGCCGGCGTCCGTGATGCGGGTGACCACTTCGTGCGGCAGGGACACGGACCGGGACGACCGGTGGGTGTCCGCCCCGGGCCGAGCGGGGGAGCCCTGGTCCTGCCAGGGGCGGCGGGACGTGCCCGCGTCTGCCCCCGGCGGGCCGGACCCGTCCACCACTGGCACCACTGGCCGACTGGACGCGTCCACCACTGGCCGACCGGCCGGGTCCGCCCCCGGCCCGCCGGTCGTTTCCGCGCCCGCCGCCGGACCACCGGACGGACCCGCGTCCGTCGACAGCCCGCCCGCCGCGCTCGTGTCCAGGACCTCCACCTCGCTCATGCCCCGGACGTTCCAGGCCAGCACGGCGGAGACGCCGTCGCGGGCGCACCGCAGCAGTTC
The DNA here is from genome assembly GCF_014656055.1 of Streptomyces griseosporeus. Classification (GTDB taxonomy): domain Bacteria; phylum Actinomycetota; class Actinomycetes; order Streptomycetales; family Streptomycetaceae; genus Streptomyces; species Streptomyces griseosporeus. Next base: position 191,543 of record NZ_BNBR01000002.1, on the reverse strand, counting down.
GAGGTCGATGCCCTCGCGCGAGGCGGCTTCCGACCAGCCCCGCGGCTGTCCCTCCGGGTCGAGCTCCGCGGCGAGGAGGACCGCGAACTCCCGGTGGGCGTTGCTGCGCAGCCACAGGACGTCCGCGCGGGGTGAGAAGCCGCCGATCCACGGGTCGCCGTCGGCCACCGGCATCACGCAGGTCGTCACATGGTCGGCGGTGCGCAGGACGACGGCCTCGCGCCGGCCGCGAGGTCCCCGGCGCAGCAGCGCGAGCGTGCCGTCGCGGCTGAGGTCGCACACGCGGAGCGTCGCCGCGTCCTTCTCGACGGCGAGCAGGACGGGCGCGGCGACACCGTCGGGGTCGACGAGGTAGGCCGACAGACCGTCGCCGAACGCGGCCGCCGGTGTGGTACTGCCGCCCGGGGCGCCGATCACCGCCGTCCCCACCGTGAGCTGGGGGGACGGCAGCCCGGGCCCTGGGCCTGTGTGCGGTGCCGGGCCGAGGAGCCGTGTGTCGGCCGTACGGCCCTGCCACGGAGCCGGCAGGTGGGCGTCTGCCGGGCCGGGGCCGGGCGCGGCGGCCTCCGTGGCGGCGTCCGGGGCGGGTGCGGCGGTGGGGACCGCGACGGTGACCGCGACGGCCGACCCGTCGTGCGCCCAGCAGCCCAGGTGGGCGGAGGTGCCCGGCTCGGCTCCGGCGAGGATGTGCCGGTCGCTGCCGTCGGGGCGGACGCACAGCACCCGGGTGTGCTCACCGCCGCCGGGGGCCGCGGTGTAGGCGATCCAGCGGCCGTCGGGCGACCAGGACACCTCGGTCACGGGGTCGGGTCCGTCGTCGAGCAGGCGTACGGCCTCGCCGTCGACGGGACCCGTCCACAGCTGCGGGACGCCGCCGCGGTCGCAGATGAAGGCGACGCGGGTGCCGGACGGGTCGGCCGAGGGATACCAGCAGCCGTGCGCGATGAGCCGCGTCGTCGCCTCGCGCGGCCCGGAGGCGTTCGGCAGCGGAACGCGGGCGGGCGCGGCGAACGCGCCGGTACGGCCGTCCGGGGCCGGTGCCGACGGGGGCGGGGGTGGGGGGACGGTCCGTGCGAGAGGGGCGGGGGACGGCCGCCCGGCCCCGGTCGGGCCGGAGTCGGGCGGCCGTACCGCGAGGGACTCGCCGGTCAGATTCCGTGCGTCTGCAGCCATATCTCCAGCAAAGCCACTTGCCACAGTGCGTTCGCTCCGCGCTTGGTGCGGTGCCGGTCGGGGGCCGCCAGGAGTTCGGCGACGTAGGAGTCCCGGAAGAGTCCGCGCCGCTTGGCCTCCGGGGCGCCCAGCGCCGCACGTACCCGGTCCAGCACGGGCCCGGCCATGTGCGTGATCGCCGGGACCGGGAAGTAGCCCTTGGGGCGGTCGACCACCTCGCTCGGCAGCAGCTTGCGGCCGGCCTCCTTCAGGACGCCCTTGCCGCCGTCGGCCAGCTTCAGCTCCGGCGGGCAGGCGGCCGCCAGCTCCACCAGCTCGTGGTCCAGGAACGGCACGCGGGCCTCCAGGCCCCAGTCCATCGTCATGTTGTCGACCCGCTTGACCGGGTCGTCCACCAGCATGACATGGGTGTCGAGGCGCAGGGCGGCGTCGAGCGCCGTCTCGGCCCCCGGCTCCGCCATGTGCTCTCGCACGAACCGGCCGGAGACGTCCTCGGCCGGCAGCATGTCGGGCTGCAGCATCGCGGCGAGGTCAGCGTGCGACCGGTCGAAGTACACCTCGGCGTACCGGTCCGGCTCGTCCTCGCGGGCCGCGGCCGCCAGCTCCGGGTACCAGTGGTAGCCGGCGAAGACCTCGTCGGCGCCCTGCCCGCTCTGGACGACCTTGACGTTCTTCGACACCTGCTCGGACAGCAGATGGAAGGCGACCACGTCATGGCTCATCATCGGCTCGCTCATCGCCGCGACCGCCGCGTCCAGGGCCGCCGAGACGCGCTGCGAGGGAACCACCAGCTGCTGGTGGTCGGTGGCGAACTCCCTGGCGACCAGGTCGGAGTAGCGGAACTCGTCCCCTTCGTCGCCGCCTTCGGACTCGAAGCCGACGCTGAACGTCGCGAGGTCGCGCTGCCCCTCGTCGGCCAGCAAGGCCACGATCAGGCTGGAGTCCAGTCCTCCGGACAGCAGGACACCGACCGGGACGTCGGCCACCATCCGCCGCCGTACGGCGGTGCGCAGGGCGTCCAGGACGGCGTCGCGCCACTCGGTGGGGCCCATGCCGGCGTGCTCGGGGCGGCGCGTGTACGACGGCTGCCAGTAGCGGTGGTCGCGGTGGGTGCCGTCCGGCTCGACGACCCGCACGGTCGCCGGGGGAAGCTTGCGCACCCCCGCCAGCACGGTCCGGGGGGCGGCGACGGTCGCGTGCCAGCTGAGGTACTGGTGCACGGCGGCCGGGTCGAGCGAGGTGTCCACGTCGCCGGCCGCGAGCAGCGCGGGCAGCGAGGAGGCGAAGCGCAGCCGCCCGGGAGTCCGTGCCAGGTACAGGGGCTTGATGCCGAGCCGGTCGCGGCCCAGGATCAGGCGGCCGGTCCGGTGCTCGACCAGGGCGAAGGCGAACATGCCGTGGAAGTGGTCGACGCAGGCGGTACCCCACTGCCGGTACGCCGCGAGGACGACCTCGGTGTCGGAGGTGGACCGGAACCGGTGGCCGAGGGCCCTCAGTTCCGCGCGCAGCTCCTGGTAGTTGTAGATGCACCCGTTGAAGACACCGGTGATCTCCTGCTCGGCCTCGGTCAGGGGCTGCGCCCCGCGCTCGGACAGGTCGATGATCTTCAGGCGGCGGTGTCCCAGCGCGACGGCGCCCTGTGACCACACCCCCTCCCCGTCGGGTCCGCGGGGGGCGAGCCGGTCGTTCATCCGCTCGACGGCCGCCAGGTCCGGACGCGTGCCGTCGAAACGCATCTCTCCGCTCAGGCCGCACATCGGGAACCACCTCCCCGCTGTCCGTGGTGCGCGCACAGCACGTGCGGCGGTGTGGGACGCGGCGGACCGCCCGCCGGTATGTGGCCCGGACTGATCGACACGGTGGTGCATCTCCTTCGCAACAGGAACGAATACGGTCGTGGCCGCGGTTCAGCGGCCGGCGGTGTTGGCCCAGGCGGCCCCGGACGGGCGGCCGACCGGCCGGCCGGGGGAGGTGAGGGGCCGGGCGGGAGCGGGCCGTCGGCGCGGGCGGTCGTCGCCCCGGGTCTCCGCGATCGCCAGATCGGTGCAGGCGAGCAGGTCGTCCTCGGCGGCGGCGCGGCGCATGCGGTGGGCGGCGCTGCCGCTCGCCAGGGCGCGCTCCGCGAGATCCCGGACCGCGGGCCAGTCCCCGGCGGCCTCCAGCGCCGGGCGCACCCGCCGCAGCAGCCGCCGTACGACCTCGGCCGCGGGCGCCTCACGTCCGGTTCCGGGGTCGATCAGGGTCCCTTCCAGGCCCGACCGGGCGGCCCGCCAGGACGCGGCCCGCAGCCATTCGTGCCGGCCCGGGCAGGCGGGCGCGTCGGCCGCCTCCAGCCGCTCACGGGCCTCGGTCACGAGGGCGCGGTAGAGCCCGGCGACCAGCAGCACCGTCTCCGGTCGGGGGCAGGCGTCGCAGATGCGCAGTTCGAGGGTCGGCTGGTGGGCGGAGGGCCGGATGTCGTGGTAGATCATTCCCGCGTCGCTGATGACACCGGAGTTGATCAGGTCCCGTACGGCCGCGTCGTACTCGGCGGCGTCGGCGTAGCACCCGGCGGGGCCGGCGGTGGGCCAGCGCTGCCACACCATGGTCCGCCAGCTGGCGTAGCCGGTGTCCGCGCCCAGCCAGAAGGGGGAACTGGCGGACAGGGCCAGCAGGACGTGCAGCCACGGGGCCACCTCGCACATGAGGCGCACCGCGAGGTCGCGGTCCGGCACGTCGACGTGGACGTGGGTGCCGCAGATCAGCTGCTCGTCGGCGATCAGCCCGTAGGCGTCGACCATGCGGCGATAGCGGCGCCCGGAGGTCGGGCGGGTGTCCTGCATGCGGGCCAGTGGCACGGTACCGGCGGCCACCACGGCGAGCCCATGCGCGCTCGCCGCGGCATCGAGCCGGCGTCTGGTACTGGTCACATCGTCGTACAGGCCGTCGAGGGAATCATGGACGCCGCTGTTCGACTCGATGGTCGCCTGCTGCAACTCGGTCGTGAACGTGCCTGCGGGGAGCCTCTCGAGCATGATGTCGGCTCGCGGCGCGAGCAGGCCCGTCTCCACCTCGACGATGTGGAACTCCTCTTCCACCCCGATGCGAACGGTCACGGCACTCCTTACGTGGCGGGTGAGCGCTGGCCGCCTCACCCGGAAATCGGCCGGCTCCGCCGGTCCGGCGGAGGCGGGCTGTGCACCTCCGACTTCCCACGGGGCACATTGCCAATCAGGGGTGCTCCTCGGAGGGTGCTATCTCACAGATGAGCGGCCCGGTGTCGGCTGAGATGTGGTCCCGACGGATTGGGCCGCGCCCGGCGGGGTAGCCGCGTCCGGCGGGGCAGCCGGGCGCCCTGCGGGGCACCGGCCGCCCGTGCGGTCCGCGCCGTGTGGCGAAGGGCCGGGGGAGTGGTGAGACTGGGGCGAACGGCGCCTGAGGACGGGTGGGCCATGCACAGCGTTGAGGAAACGGTCGAGATCGCGGTCCCGGTGCGTACCGCGTACAACCAGTGGACGCAGTTCAAGAGCTTCCCCCGGTTCATGACGACGGTGAGGAAGGTCGACCAGATCAAGCCGTCGCTCACCTCGTGGACCCTCGCGCTCGGACCCGTGCACGGCGTCTTCGAGGCCGAGATCGTGGAGCAGGAGCCCGACTCCCACCTGGTCTGGCGCAGCCTCGGGCAGCGGCCCGCGCACCGCGGCGAGGTGGTCTTCGAGGCCGTGGCGGTGGACCGTACGCAGGTCACCGTACGGATGGAGATCGCCGCGCGCGGCGCCACCGGGCTGCTCGCCGGCGTGCCCAAGGTGGCCGGCCGGGTCGTACGCGGGGAGCTGCGGGGCTTCAAGGAGTACATCGAGGGACTGGGGGCGGAGAGCGGTGCCTGGCGGGGCACCATCCGCAACGGCCGCCTGCGGCGGACGCACGAGGAACGACAGGCGAGCGGGGTGCCCTGCTGGCCGGTCGGCTGATGCCCGCGACAGCGTGAGCGAGAGGCGATCCGATGAAGAACGCGCCCGGCGAGGAGCCGGACGAGGCGCTGACCGTGACTCCCCCCAAGGAGTGGGCCGCGGGAGTGCCCGCGGTGGCGCACGCCCTGGAGTACTCCCTGGCGGAGACGTCCCCCCTCCGGGCCGGCCGGACGCTGCTGACCATGAACCAGGTGGACGGCATCGACTGCCCCGGCTGCGCGTGGGCCGACCCCGCCCCGGGACACCGGCACCGCAACGAGTACTGCGAGAACGGCGCCAAGCACATCAACGACGAGGCGACGACCCGGCGCGTCACCGCCGACTTCTTCCGCGGGCACCCGGTCTCCGAGCTGGCCCGCCGCTCCGACGCCTGGCTCAACCAGCAGGGCCGCCTGACCGAGCCCATGGTGAAGCGGCCGGGCTCGGACTTCTACGAGCCGATCAGCTGGAGCGACGCCTTCGGGCTCATGGCCGAGGAGCTGACCTCGCTCGACTCGCCCGACCAGGCCGTCTTCTACACCTCCGGCAGGGCCAGCAACGAGGCCGCGTTCGTACTGCAGCTGTTCGCCCGGGCGCTCGGCACCAACAACCTGCCCGACTGCAGCAACATGTGCCACGAGTCCAGCGGCTACGCCCTGCACGAAACCCTCGGCACCGGCAAGGGCACCGTCAGCCTGCACGACCTGCACCACGCCGACCTGATCTTCCTCGTCGGGCAGAACCCCGGGTCCAACCACCCCCGGCAGCTGTCCGCGCTGGAGCAGGCCAAGCGCAACGGCGCCCGGATCATCGCGGTCAACCCGCTGCCGGAGGCGGGGCTGCTCCGGTTCAGGAACCCGCAGAAGCCGCGCGGGGTGATCGGACCGGGCGTCCGCATCGCCGACCGGTTCCTGCACCTCCGCGCCGGCGGCGACCTGGCCCTCTTCCAGGGCCTCAACCGGCTGCTGCTGGAAGCCGAGGAAGCCCGGCCGGGCGAGGTCCTCGACCACGACTTCATCCGCAGCGACACCAGCGGCTTCGACGAGTTCGCCGCACACGTCCGCGGCGTCGGCTGGAGCGACGTCCTCGCCGCGACCGGCCTGACCCGCGAGGAGATCGAGCAGGTCCGCGACGAGGTGCTGGCGAGCGAACGGGTCGTCGTGTGCTGGGCCATGGGCATCACCCAGCACCGGCACGCCGTCCCGACCATCCGGGAGATCGTCAACTTCCTGCTGCTGCGCGGGAACGTCGGCAGGGCGGGCACCGGCGCCTGCCCGGTGCGCGGACACAGCAACGTGCAGGGGGACCGCACGGTGGGCATCTGGGAGCAGATGCCGGACTCCTTCCTCGACGCCCTGCAGGCGGAGTTCGGCTTCGACCCGCCGCGCGCCCACGGACTGGACTCGGTCAAGGCGATCAAAGCGATGCGCGAGGGCCGGGTCAGGTTTTTCCTCGGCCTGGCCGGCAACTTCGTCCGGGCCGCCCCCGACAGCACGGTCACCGAGGAGGCGGTGCGCACCTGCCGGCTGACCGCCCACATCTCCACCAAGCTCAACCGCTCCCACACGGTGTGCGGGCGGACCGCGCTCATCCTGCCGACCCTCGGCCGGACCGAGCGGGACATGCAGGCGAGCGGCGAGCAGTTCGTGACCGTGGAGAACTCGATGAGCGAGGTGCACACCTCCCGCGGCCGCCTGGAACCCGCCTCCCCGCTGCTGCTCAGCGAGGTCGCCATCCTCAGCCGGCTCGCCCGCCGCACGCTCGGCGGCACACCGGACATCCCGTGGGAGCAGTTCGAGGCCGACTACGGTGCGATCCGCGACCGCATCTCCCGCGTCGTGCCCGGTCTGCACGACTACAACCGGCGCGTGACACGCCCCGGCGGCATCCCGCTCACCAACCCGGTCAACGAGGGCGTGTACGCCAACGGGGTCGGCAGGGCGCTCTTCACCCGCAACACCGCCGAGAGGCTGCAGGCCCCCGAGGGGCACCTGCTGCTGCAGAGCATGCGCTCCCACGACCAGTGGAACACCGTCCCCTACTCGGACAACGACCGCTACCGCGGCATCCACGGCAGCCGCCGGGTCGTGCTCGTGAACCCGGACGACATGGCCGAACTCGGCCTCGCCGACCGGCAGAACGTCGACCTGGTCAGCGTCTGGGCCGACGACGTCGTGCGCCGCGCCGAGGACTTCCGCGTGATCCCGTACCCGACGGCACGCGGCTGCGCCGCCGCGTACTACCCCGAGACGAACCTGCTCGTGCCCCTGGAGAGCGTGGCGGAGAACAGCAACCAGCCGACGTACAAGGGAATCGTGGTCCGCCTGGAGCCGAGGACTCCCCGGCCCATGCCCTCGTGACGGTGCGCCACAGATGTGATCAGCACTCGCCGCCCACACCCACCCCGTCCGGCGGTCCGCGCCCACTACGCGCGGCTGGAGGCCTCGCCGGGCGAGTGCGTAGCCGGATCCGTCAACCGCCCGAGCGTGCCGGGCCGGTCGGAGGTGCGGGAGGTGCCGGAGCCGTCGGGGGCAGGGACACGTAGAGGCGCGTGCCGTGCGGACGGTATCCGACGCGCTCGTAGACGCGGCGGGATCCTTCTCCCGAGTACTCCAGCCAGACGGATCCGGCCCCCTGGGAGAACATCGCCTCCGTCAGAGCCGCGGTGACGGCGGCGGCGATCCCGCGGCCGCGGCAGGCCGGGCGGGTACCGACGCCGGACAGCTCCGCGGTGCCCTCCGCCGCCGGGGAGCAGGACGCGCCGCCGGCGACGCCGCCCTCCGGGTCGGGGACGAAGCGCACGGCGCCGCCGCTCTCCTGGGTGCGGCGCAGTCGTGCCGCACCCTCCGCGGAGGGTGGGAACACGCCGCCGAATGCCTCGGCCAGCGCGGCATCGAGCGCGGCGAACTCCTCGTCGGTCTGCGGCGTCCGCACGCGGATGCGGTCGGAGGACCGGGGGAGTGTCAGCGTGCGGGGCGTGCACACGAGGTACGCGTGCACCGCCTCGTCGGCGAAGCCCGCCGCCCGCAGCACGGCTTCGACGGCGGGCGCGGCCTGAGGGGCGAACTCCAGCCGAGGCAGCAGTCCTCGCTCCCGGAAGACGCGGATCAGCGCCGCGACGTCCCGCTCCGTCGGCTCGGCGCCGGGCAGCGGGGTCGCGTAGTTGAGGTAGGGGTTGTCGGTGCCGGGGATGAAGCCCGCGACGAAGCCGCCGGTCTCGACGACCGCGGGTCGGCGGCGGAGATGGGCCACGGCGAAACTCTGGACCTGGATGTCCATGGTGGGTGTCGACCTCACGAAGTCTCTGGAGAAGCCCCCGGTGAACGCACGGCGTTCGGGGCGCGGAAGAGTGGCGGTGCGTCAGGCACCGCGTCGTGGGGCCGCCGTAGGAAACAGCGTGGCGTGATCCGAGGCCGCGGCAGCGGACGCTCAGCGCCGACGGCGGCCGCTGGGGGACGCCGAGAACATTGGCTTCGTTCCTCACCGTGAGTGCGTCTGCGAGGTCGCAGAGCGCGGCACACTTTCCCACGGCCGGCCCGCCTGGGCAAGCGGCTTTTCCCGGCCATGGAGGGCGCGTTCCTGACTGGTCTACACCCTTGACTGGTACAGACCAACGCGGTTGAGTGTGGCTCACACCCCCCCACCACGGCCGTCGTCATCCCGTATCCGGTCCGCCGGTACGTGCGGCGCGGGCCCCCTTGCGCCCCGCCCGACAACGGCCGCGCTGCGCAAAGGAGTTGATCCCGTGTCGAGACGCCATGTCTCCGCCGTCCTGGCCGCCCTCACCCTCGCCGGCACCGCCCCGGTACTGCTACCGGCCACCGACGCCGTCGCCGCGACCTGCTCCAGCTACCCCAGCTGGGTGGCCGGAAAGTCGTACAACGCGGGCGACATCGTCCGGTACACCGACGGCAAGGCGTACATCGCCGAGCACGCGAACCCGGGTTACGACCCGGTCATCAGCACCTGGTACTGGGACCCGTACGCTTGTGACAGCGGCCCGGGCACGCCCGACGCGCGCTTCGTCGTGACGGAGGCGCAGTTCAACCAGATGTTCCCCAACCGGAACCCCTTCTACAGCTACAGCGGCCTCACCGCCGCCCTCAGCGCCTACCCCGGTTTCGCCAACACCGGCAGCGACACGGTGAAGAAGCAGGAGGCCGCGGCTTTCCTCGCCAACGTCAGCCACGAGACCGGCGGTCTGGTGTACGTGGTGGAGCAGAACACCGCCAACTACCCGCACTACTGCGACTGGAGCCGGCCCTACGGCTGTCCCGCCGGACAGGCCGCCTACTACGGACGCGGCCCGATCCAGCTGAGCTGGAACTTCAACTACAAGGCGGCGGGCGACGCGCTCGGCATCGACCTCCTGGGCAACCCCTGGCTGGTGCAGAACGACTCGGCGGTGGCCTGGAAGACGGCCCTGTGGTACTGGAACACCCAGACCGGCCCCGGCAGCATGACCCCGCACAACGCCATGGTCAACGGCGCCGGTTTCGGCCAGACGATCCGCAGCATCAACGGCTCCCTGGAGTGCGACGGCAAGAACCCGGCGCAGGTGCAGAGCCGCGTGGACAGCTACCTGCGGTTCACGCAGATCCTCGGGACGTCGCCCGGCGGCAACCTCTACTGCTGACGGCCCCCAGCCCCGCCCGCCGGGGCGACACCGCCCCTGCCCGCCACGACCGCGGGTGTCTCCCGCGGTCGTGGCCCGGGTGCCCGTTCAGTGGAAGGCGACCGCGGCGCGGATCAGTTTGTGGTCCGACAGACCCGTGTCGGTGACCGAGCAGGAGTAGTCGGCGCTCTGCGGGCCGAAGACGTAGTCGAGCTTCAGGCTGGACGACGTGCTCACATGGGTCGGCGCACCGGTGCGCGCGCCGCCGTTGGCCGACTGGTCGCACTCCTCGAAGCGGTCGTCGACGACTCCGGGCTGGTGGTAGAGCGGTTCGAGCACCCACGCCGGGGCCGAGCCGGTGCCCTGCGGCGCGTCGGGCGGGGTGGCGTTCAGGTCACCGCCGAAGACGACCTCGTAGCCGAGACCGCGCAGCGTGGAGGCCTGCTGGAAGGCCGTCTTGGCCTGCTCGTTCCTGTAGTAGCCGGTGGGCTGCGGGTTTGCGCTGTCCGTGACGTCGTCGCCGGCGATCCCGGCGCTGAAGTGGCCGCCGCAGAAGGCCGTGCCCAGCGACGGGAGGGTCGCGCACATGAGCGGGCGCTGCTCGGCGGTGTCCCGCGAGGGAAGGACCCAGGAGCGGTACCAGGTGTTCTCACTGGGAACGGCGACAGCCATGCCGTACGCACCCCGGTCTGCGCCGCTCCCGCTGTTCGCGCACTGCTTCTGGGCGAGGACGCCGGTGCCGGTCAGCTTCCGGTAGGTGGGGGCGAACCGCACGTCCCAGTCGGTCAGACCGCCCACGCGCCGGCTTTCAAGGCTGCTCTCCAGGGGAGCCGCGGACTTCTCGCAGAACTCCTGGACGAACATGACGTCGGCGTCGGCGGCTGCCGCCTGCCCGGCGACGGTGTCACCGACGGTGGTCACTTCGGCGTTGTCGAGAGCACAGTCGTCGTTGTTGTTCGAGCAGGCGTTCCACGACACGACGTTCTGCACGGTTCCCGCGGGGCCGGTGGTCGTGGCCGGGGGGTCGGCCGTGTCCCCGTACTGGCCGCTGTTGGGCACCGGCACGAGCCGGACGCGCTCCCACGACCCGGACGCCTCGGCGTACCCGGCCAGGAGCAGCCCCTGGTCACCGGTGGAGGGAAGGTTGAAGCGCGCGGACACGAACTGCTGCGTCGCCATGGACTTCAGGTTGTAGGCCCCGGCCACCTCCGGGTCCTTCCGCAGCTCGAACTTCTCCCACGCGGTCGAGCTGCTGCCGATGCTGCGCGCGCGGGCGCGGAGCATCTTCGCATAGGGCGTCGCGTAGTTGACCTCGGTCGAGACGTAGAGGCCGTTCTCCTCGTTCCGCAGGGAGACCGTCGCGCCGTTGTCGGCGGTGTGCAGGGTGAAGGTCTCCCACGTGCCGATCGCGGACGGGGAAGTGGCGGCCGTCCTGGCTCGCAGCCGTCCCTTCTGTTCCGAGCTGAGCGAGTCGCTCAGCTCCGCGGCGACGTAGTAGCTCTTCCCGGTGACCCCGTCCGTGATCTGGAGGGCCCACCGCTGGCCGGTCGAGGACCGCGGCGCGTCCGCGGCCGCGGCCGCACCGGGCGCCAGCAGACTCACCGAACCGGCCACGAGCAAGGCCAGGGTCGTCATCACGATGCGTATGCGTTTCACCGGCTCATTCTCACCGCCCGCTTCCGCAGCGAGACAGCGGCCTCCCCGTACGCCGGACCTGAGCGGTCATGCTCACGAAAGCTGCGGCGAAGGCCGCGACAAGGAAGAGCCCGGCGGACCCTGACGTGCGCCTGAGGGAAGGGCGCTGCGCTGAGCGTGCCCGGCGGTGTCTGCGTGTTCCGCCGCGCGGCGGTGTTCGCTCGGGGACATGCCGTACGCCTCGCGGAACGCGCGGCTGAAGACGGAGCCGTCGGTGAACCCCCAGCGGGCGGCGATCGCCCGCACCGTGTGCGCACGCAGTGCGGGGCCGGCCAGGTCGTCGCGGCAGCGTTCGAGCCTGCGCAGGCGGATCCTCCCTGCCACGCTGACCTCCTCGTCCTCGAACAGGGCGTACAGGCTGCGCAGCGACAGGTGATGGTGCTCGGCGACCATCCGGGGCGTCAGCTCGGGGTCCCCCAGGTTGTGGTCGATGAAGGCGTCGATCCGCTCGCGGAGGGCGAGGGGGCGTGCCTCGGGCGGCTCGTCGGCGAGGACGCCGAGCCGCTCCGCGAGGCAGGAGGCGGTGAGTTCGAGGGCGAGGGTTCCGAGCCGCTCCTGGTCCCCTGGCCGGCACTCGGGGCCCTGCGTGTGCAGCGCCGCGAGGAAACGGGCCAAGATCGCCGCCATGCCCGCCCCGGCCGGGATGCGCTGGGCGACCATCCGGTCCACCCGGCGGGCCCGCAGCGGAAGCGCCGCCCGCGGCACCTGGAGGACGAGCGCCTCGGTCCTCCCGGAGCCGCCGCCGGCCCCTGAGGCGACGGCCCGCTGCGGGCGCGAGGTGTCCATGAGCACCATGTCGCCCGTGACGGGCCCGGACGTGTTACCGCCCTGGTCGACTTCCATCCGGCCCGCTCGCACCCATCCCAAGTGGTACTGCTCCGGGTCGGCACGCCTGATGAGGGCCTCTGTGCGCTGCGTCCGCAACGGCGAATACACGAATCTCGACAACTGCACCGGGCCGAGCTCCAGCACGGCCGCCTCCGCCTCGAAGTCGGCCGTGCTGTCGCTGCTGACCCTCATCGGCGCCAGAGAAGCGGCCAGCATCTCTGAGAACCACTCGAACCGATCCCTCGCCGGCACTCCCGCATCCGGCACCCCCCGCCACACCATCACATCCCCCTACGTGTCCGGTATCTGTGACGGCATCCTGCCCCTGACCACCGCGAACACCGAACCGGCTCGCCCGACCGGATGTCAGGGCCGGAAGGGCGAAACCGACGGGACGATCACGGCCTGGTCCGCGCCAGGCGGACAGCGGGGCGGGTGCCCCCGGAAGTGGCCACGGCGTTGCGGGTCTCAAACATGATCATCAGCCCGTTGAGCACCATCACGGTCGCGGTCATGCAGTGGACGCCGAGCGCGGTGGCCACGGAGCCGTGATGGGCCAGCACGGTGGCCATGTCGCCGTACGCGGCGAAGGCCTCCACCAGCAGCACCCAGCCCAGGGCCCGGCGGTGCCCCGTCACCAGCAGGATGCCCAGGACCAGGGCGAGGACGACGTCCCGCACTCCCTTCACGACGAGGAAGCCGCCGCCGTCGCCGGAGGGCCAGCTCGGCAGGCCGAAGGTCGGCGCCGTCGTCTCCGGGATCAGGATGAACTCCGTCCCGAACCAGAGGATGAACAGGACGAAGGCGGCGGTCAGGACGGTGTTGATCTTCTTCAGCGCCATGGGTCTTCTCCTTGTGAGGCTTCGTCAACGGACACGTGTCGTGGTGGCGGTCGCCTTACGTCAGGGCGGTGACCAGCAGGGTGAAGGCGGCGACGATGACGGCGACGCGGACGTAGTGGTAGCGCTGCCAGCGGTTCAGCTGCTCTTTCCAGTCGGCGGGCCGGTTGTCGGTGGTCCAGGTCTTGTTCCGGTTGTTGATCGGGACGAGGAGCAGGACCGACATCACCACGCTGACGATCAGCAGAGCGGCGGCGGTGACGACGAGTCCGGCGCCCTGGTGGTGCCATCCGGCGACGGCCCAGATCGCGCTGAGGACGAGTGAGCCGATGTACCAGAACGGCATCAGGGCGCCGAGCATCCGGCCGCCGTGGGCGTGGCCGAGCTGGGCGCTGTCCTCGGGAAGCGCGTCCAGGATCCGGTTCATGATGAAGGCGACGCTGAACTCCACCCCCACCATGAGGCCGACGATGACGGTCGTGGCGACTTCGAGTGCGTCGAGCATGACGATCCCCCCAGAGATCTAGCAGTGCTAGGCGATGAATCGACGCTAGCACTGCTATCGCTCGGTTGTCTAGCAATGCTAGAATCGCTGCATGTCGGTAAAGGAACGCAAGGAGCGCGAACGAGCCGCTCGTGAACGCCTCATCGTGGCGGCGGCGCGCGAACTCGCCGAGCAGCAGGGCTGGGACGCGGTCACCACCCGCCGGCTCGCCGAGCGCATCGAATACAGCCAGCCCGTCCTCTACAGCCACTTCCGCGGCAAGCGCGAGATCATCGGCGCCGTCGCTCTGGAGGGCGCCGCCGAGCTGGCCTCGGCGGTCCGTGCCGCGACCGCCGCCGTCAACGGCCCGCGCGAGCGGGTGGCCGCGCTGGCCCGCGCCTACCTCGACTTCGCCGAGCGCAATCCCGCGGTGTACGACGCCATCTTCCAGCTCGACGGCGGCCTGGCGTACGCGCAGGAGGACACCCCGGAACAGCTGAAGGACGCTTTCGCCGCGCTGATGGAGAACCTGGCCGAGGTCGCCGGGGACGGCATCGAACCGGGCCTGTTCACCGAAGTGTTCTGGGCGTCCCTGCACGGGATCGCCACCCTGACCCGCACCAAACGCCTGCTGCCCGAGTACGCCGAGGCGAGGGTGGAACTGCTCGTGGACCGGCTCGCCATGCTCTGACACCCAGGGCGCAGGCGAGGTGGAGGCGGCAGCCGCCCAGCGTTGCGACGATCGGATGGACTTGGTCCCCTCGGCAGCGTCGCTGTTTCTGACCTGGCGCGTCGGTGTCCGAGTGTGGCGGACATGAACGCGTTCGAATGCCTCGGTCGTCGGACCCATGCCCGCAATGCCGCACTCGTCGCCGTCGGGGGCGCGCTGGCGGCCTCCATCTGGTGCTGGCCCCTCACCGCGGCGTACGCAGACGCCACCTCCGCGTACGGCGAGTGGACGATGAACGGCTCCACGGGCCAGGTCAGTATCCCCCTGGCGGGCTTTCCTACCGCGTCGGTGACCACGGACAGCAGCACGTCCTCCGTGCAGTCCGGAACCTCCGCCTTTCTCGGGCCGGGCACGCCCGTAGGTGCCCGGTACGGGACGTCGCAGGGCAGGACCTACGTCAACCTGCGCACCGCGGCCGGACGCACGCCGTCCACGACGACCCTCACCTTCGAGTCGCCGACCAACGCCGGGACCTTCGCGTTCACACTCGGCGACATCGACGCCGACAGCGTCCGGGTCTCCGCGACCGGCGCGGACGGGCAACCCCTGACAGCTGCGGAGCTGGGCTGGCAGGGGGCCTTCAACTACTGCCAGTCCTCTCCCAAGCCGTCCTCCTGCGGACCCACCGGGACCGACACCGACCAGCCCGTCTGGGACCCCGCCACCAGCACCCTCATCGGCAACGGCGCCGACACGACGGGTGCCGCCGGGTGGTTCCAGCCGACCGTGCCGGTCACCGGCATCACGCTGACCTTCAGCTTGCAGAGCGGCTTCCCCATCTACCAGTTGTGGACCTCGTCGCTGTCCTCACAGATCGCCGGCCGGCTCGCCTCCGACTGCGGCACCCCCTCGGGACAGGAAGTACGGCTGCTGGACGAGAACGGCGCGCCGGTCCTGAACCCCGACGGCACGCCCGTCACCACGACCACCGACGCGCAGGGCAACTACGCCTTCGCGGACATCGCCCCCGGCCAGTACCAGGTGAGCACGACGTCAGCCGACTACACCCCGCAGACGAACTCCCTCCCCGCCGACACCAGCGACGGGAACAGCGTCACGAACGCCGACCTGACACTCACCTGCCAGACCTCTCCGAGCCCCACGCCGACGGCCACGGATTCGCCGGCACCGACACCGACGGACACGGATTCGCCAACACCGACGCCTACGGATACGGCGAGTCCGTCGCCGACGGATACGGCGAGTCCGACGCCGACCGAGACGGGGTCGCCGACGCCGACGGACACCGCCAGTCCCACGCCGACCGACACGGCCAGCCCGAGTCCTACCGACACTGGGTCGCCCAGCCCCACCGACACGGCCAGCCCGAGTCCTACCGACTCGGCGAGCCCCAGCCCCACCGACACAAGCTCCCCGACGCCGACGGACACCGCCAGTCCTACCCCGACCGGCACCGGGTCGCCGACCCCGACCGGCACCGGGTCGCCGTCGCCGACGGGCCCTGGGTCGCCCAGCCCTACGGGCACGGGCAGCCCCAACCCGACGGGGCCGGGGGCCCCGACGCCCACGGGCACCGGCTCCGCCACCCCCACCCCCACCCCCACGGGTACGTGTTCCGCCGAGGCGCCTCCCGCCTACGGGGACCCGTGGGAGCCGCCGGCTTGCCCCGGTGTGACGACTACTCAGCCGCGCCCGCCGGTGTCCGATGACACCCCGGCCGGCGGACGGCCCCCACAGCTCGCCGACACCGGAGTGGACGGGTACGCAGCCTGGGCGGCGGGTCTGGCCGCGGTCTCCATGGCCGCGACGGGAGGCTTTGTCGTGCTGCGGCGGAAGACCGCCGGCGGGGAACATCGGTAAGCCGGAGCTGAGGGTTCCCCCGTGTGCTGGGGAACCCTCAGCCCTGGTGTCTCCCTGGTTCAGCCACCTGTCGCCAGTGCGCCCAGTACGTCACCCAGGCGCTGCCGCACCTGCGGATCCTCGATGACGCCGTCCGTGCCGATCATCCCCCGGTCGACGGGGAGTTTGACGCAGGCCGGTTCCACGATCGCGGCGCCGGTGTAGCCCAGCACCGTCCGCAGGGTCGCCTCGGCGCCGTGGCCCCGGCCTGGGGCGGCCGCGTTGATCCAGCCGACCGGCTTGTCGCTGATCTCGGTGCCGCCGACCGTCCAGTCCAGCAGGTTCTTGAACGAGCCGGGAAGGGTGCCCGCGTACTCCGGGGCGCAGATCAGGATGCCGGTCGCCTGCTCGATCGCCGCGCGCAGTTCGGTCACGGATGCGGGCAGCGGGTCGGTGTCGTCGTCGGGATTGAAGTGCGGCAACCGCGCCAGACCCTCGTAGCGCACGGCCCGGACCCCGGCGGACGGCGCCACCGCTTGTGCGGTGCGCAGTACGGCCTCGTTGGTGGAGGCGGCGCGCAGACTTCCCGAGAGCAACAGGACCAGCGGCATTGCGGACATTGGCTCAACCTACCTCCCCAGCGTCCTTGATGCGGACGGCCCGCGGTGCCCGACGCGAAGGCCGGGCACCGCGGGCCGCTCTGGTGCGACGGCGTGTCAGGGCTGCAGGGCCGGTGCGGCGGCGGGCGTACGA
The DNA here is from genome assembly GCF_014656055.1 of Streptomyces griseosporeus. GTDB lineage: Bacteria > Actinomycetota > Actinomycetes > Streptomycetales > Streptomycetaceae > Streptomyces > Streptomyces griseosporeus. The sequence continues at coordinate 174,697 of NZ_BNBR01000002.1, read as the reverse complement.
CGTGCGGCGCTGCGGTAGACGGAGATGCCCACCGCGAGCAGCCAGTAGCTCAGCAGCGCCCCCATCAGGGCCGTGCTGCCCCAGCCGTTCGCCGCGTAGAAGTGCGCGGGGGTGTTGCCGAAGAACAGGGACGGTACGAAGGCCAGGTTGACCGCGGCGAGAACGTACGCCGAGCGGCCGGTCCAGCGGGGGAGCAGGTCGGCGCGAGTGACGCCGTAGCCGACCGCGGTCAGGAAGAGCGCGAGCAGCAGGCGGCCGATCGAACCGTAGAGGATGTACGTTCCGCTGACGGTGATGGTCGGGTCGATGGGCTGGTCGGCGGCGATGACCGCGCCGGCCTCCAGTCCGCTGGAGACCAGGGTGACCGTCGCGTAGACCAGTCCGGTGGCGAAGGCCACCGTGCCGACCCACTCGTGGGCGGGGCTCACCTGCTTGACCAGCTCACGGAAGCCCGTGACGAACAGGATGAGACCGCCGAGCGCGACGATGCCAATCAGCAGCCGCGTCAGCACGTTGGCGTCCGGCGGCGGCCCCGAGTAGAGGAAGTACAGGGGCACTTCGACGATGAAGCAGACCGCCGCCGCGATGCCGGCCAGCCCTGTCAGGCGCCTGGTGATGATGTCGTTCATGTGATGTCCCCCCGAAGCGAGTGTGGTCAGTGCCCGGTCGTACGTCCGCGTGGTGCCGACGACGAGCACTTTCCCGCGCCCGCCGCGCCGCGTCGCTGGGCCTGGACACCGAAAGCCGCCGGGGTGTGGACACCGGACGGGGGTGGGGCTACGGACACCTCACGGGGCGCCGCCGGGTGGTTCCACGGTCAGGACCAGGACCCAGCGGAGGGTGGGATGGGCTGCGAGCGGCGCCGGCCCGTGGACCGGCGCCGCTCTCCCGATCGGGCGGCTCAGGAGAAGTTCACGTCACTGCACAGGAAGTACGTCTGGTCCATGTGCGAGGCCTGCCAGATCGTGTAGACGACGTGGCGGCCGGTCAGGCCCGAGGTATGCACGGGGATGTCGTAGTTGTTGCTCGGCGCGTACCTGCCGGTCCGGGTCAGCAGCTGCAGGTCGCTCCACCGCAGGGGCTGGGTCGTGGGGTCGAAGCCCTGGCGGGTGACGTAGACCAGGAAGTAGTCCGCACCGTGGCTGGCCTGGTCGTACAGGCGCACGGTGAAGTCCGCCGCGACGTTCGTGGTCTTCCAGGGGCCCACGGCGTCGAGGGAGTTGTACCGGCCGCTCTCGGTGTGGCCGCCGCTGCAGAGCTGGCCGTCGGGGACGACGGCCTGGAAGTTGCCGGCGGAGCCGTTGCGGTACAGGCCGTTCCAGTTCCACATGGCGTTGGGGTTGTCCTGCCACGCCTGCCAGCACATGGGGTCCTGCTGTGCCATGGCGGGGTTCTGGAAGTCGCTGCCCCAGCGCTGCCAGCAGCCGTAGTTGCGGGACGCCGGATCCACGACCGAACCGTGGGCCTCGGCGGTGCCGCTCCCGGGGACCAGGGCGATCAGCAGCGCGGCGAGAACACTCAGCAGCAGCGCCGGACGGACGCCGCGGCGTCCGCGCGATACTGCATGGTCATGACATTCACGGTGTAACACGGTCTCCTCTTTCCACTGTGGGGGATGTGGAGGTGAAAACTGCGGCGAGGCACCCCCTCACCGAACTTTTGGGAGCGCTCCCACCTGGCCAGGGTGCGTGGTGGGAAACACAAGCGCAACACTGGTTCACGCCACTTCGGTGCCACTTCCGTGCCGCTTCGACGGTGGGCCTCGTGTTACCGTGATGCGTTTGCGTGGTCGTCGCGGTGGGCGATCGTTGGCGTTCGGTTCCGCTGGTGCGTGGGCTGTTCCTCCCCGCCGGGCCTTCCTCGGTAGATCCCCCTGCGGAAGGCAGTTCATGAAACCCGACGAGTCAGCTGTTGCCCACTCCGGCCCCTCCCCGTCGACGGCCGCCTCCTTCGCCGATCTCGCACTGCCGGCGGAGGTACTGCGGACACTGACCGGACGCGGGGTGCGCGAGCCCTTCCCGATCCAGGCCGCCACCCTGCCCGACGCCCTGAAGGGGCGCGACATCCTGGGGCGCGGGCGGACCGGTTCCGGCAAGACGCTCGCCTTCGGTCTGCCGCTGCTGACCCGTACGGCCGGCCGGCGCGCCGAACCGAAACAGCCCCTCGCCCTGATCCTCGTACCCACCCGGGAACTGGCCCAGCAGGTCACCGACGCCCTGACGCCGTACGCCGAAGCGCTGCGGCTGCGGATGGCCGCGGTCGTCGGCGGAACGCCGATCGGCCGGCAGATCTCCGCGCTGCGCGAGGGGGCCGAGGTGGTCGTCGCCACCCCCGGGCGCCTGCACGACCTGATCGAGCGCAACGCCTGCCGGCTGGGCCGGGTGCGGATCACCGTGCTCGACGAGGCCGACCAGATGTCCGACCTCGGGTTCCTGCCACAGGTCACGGACCTGATGGACCAGGTGCACCCCGACGGGCAGCGGATGCTGTTCTCGGCCACGCTCGACGACGACGTCGACCAGCTCGTCCACCGCTACCTGCACGACCCCGTCGTCCACTCGGTCGACCCGTCCGCGGGCACGGTCACGACGATGGAACACCACGTGCTGGTCGTCCACGGCCCCGACCGCTACGCCGTCACGACCGAGATCGCCGCCCGCGACGGCCGCGTCCTGCTGTTCCTCGACACCAGGCACGCCGTCGACCAGCTCACCCGGCATCTGCGGGCCAGCGGGGTGCACGCCGGGGCCCTGCACAGCGCCAAGTCGCAGCCGCAGCGCACCCGGACCCTGGCGCAGTTCAAGAGCGGCCAGCTCACCGTGCTGGTGGCGACCGATGTCGCGGCCCGTGGCCTGCACGTCGACGACCTCGATCTCGTGGTCAACGTCGATCCGCCCACCGACCCCAAGGTCTATGTGCACCGGGCCGGACGCACCGCCCGCGCCGGCGGCTCCGGCCGGGTCGTCACGCTCGTCCTCACCGGCCAGCGCCGCGAGACGAGCCGCGTCATGGCCGAGGCCGGCATCGAGCCGACCGTGACCAAGGTGCGCTCGGGCGAGGCGCAGCTGAGCCGCATCACCGGTGCCAAGACTCCCTCGGGCGCCCCGCTCGACGGCGGGCCCGGTGTGGCCCGGCCCAAGAACACCAACGCACCGTTCCGCGGGCTCGGCACCACCAAGGACCCCGCGCGCGGCGCCGGCGGGAAGTCCCGCAAGGCCGGCGAGGCCCGCAAACTCGCCGAGGCCCGTAAGGCCGCCCGCATGCGTCGCAACGGCTGAGGGGCCCTCGCTTCCGGCCGTGACAGTCCTGGCAGAGCGGCCGACATGACAAGCTGTGCTTGCCCAACCCCCCGAACCCCAGGAGGTCACCATGACCGCAGAGCCCGCGTCGACGGAAGGTTCGGAGCCGGCCGAGTCGCAGACACCGCCGCTGGCGGCGGACGCCGACGGCAACTACGACCTCAAGCGCAAGTTCCGCGAGGCCCTGGCCCGCAAGCGCGGCGCGCAGGCGGACGCGGCCGACGGCGCCGCCGGCTCCGACGCGTCCAAGGTGCGCGCCGCGCACGGTCCGGCCACGAACCAGCGGTCGTTCCGGCGCAAGAGCGGCGGCTGACCGGTCAGCCACGGGATCCGGCCGCTTCACCGGCACTGCGAACGCCGTGAAGCGCGCCGGATCCCCGCGTCCGCACCTCACCCGTTCCACGCCGGCCCCGCCGTGGCGCGTAGATCCCCGACTCGGGAATGAGCTGGGCGCAACGGGGTAGACGTGCCGCTGGCCGGGGAAGGACGCGTGCACCTGGGGAGGTCGAACGCGTCCTTCCCCGTTTTTTGATCGCTCGGGGAGCCCTGCGCGCAGGACAAGGTCGACTTGTCGATGCCCGTCCCAAACCGTGAGACTTGTCGGTCGCTTCGGCGTGGGGGAGGAAGCCGCCCGCCACGCGACGGCGTGCGTGCCGTCGCCGGCGACATGGCGCCCCATGAACCACCGAACGCCCCCTCCGCTTTCAGCCGCGCGCGGCACGCGAACCGGTAGCGCCGCCTCCGCGACGCATGCCTCCGCCGACCGCGTTCCCGGCGCCGCACGGATCGGAAGCGCGGGCTCCGCGGAAGTGGAAGCGGAGCCTTCGCAGGGCCTCTGACCTGCTGCGGCGCGTGCGGTGACCGCACCTTCACAAGGAACGCCTGATTCTCCTCAACTTCCGTTGTGGCCACACATGTTCGGAGGTAGAGTCCCCGTTCGTCGGGCACGGACAGGCGCTTTCAAGCTTTTTTGGGGCGAACAAGTCGATGCAGTGCGAGACCCTTGAAAACACCCCGGACCTCGTCCAGGCCTTCACGGAAGCCGCCCTCCGCGACCCGGAGCGCGCGGCCCTCGTGCACGAAGGGCGGGTCGTGACGTACGGCCGGCTGGCAGAGCTCGTGCACACCCTCGCGGAGCGGCTCGGGCCCCGGCCCGGAGCGGTGGCGGTACCGGCGACGCACAGCCCGGACACCGTGGTGGCGATGCTCGGCGTACTGGCGGCCGGCGGTACCTACTGTCCCGTCGACCCGGCGTTTCCGCCGGCGCGGCGGCAGGAGATGGTGTCCGCGGCAGGATGCCGCGCAGCCGTCGCCACCGACGTGGCACCCGAACTCGAACTCGGGTTACCGGCCACGCACTTGAGCTGGGAGGAGGAGGGTGGGGGAGGGGCGGCCGGCGATGGCTTCCGGCTCGGCCGGGACCAGGACCCCGAGGCCGCCGCGTACATCCTCTTCACCTCCGGCTCCACCGGCCGGCCCAAGCCGGTCGTGACACCCCGCCGGGCCATTGCGGCTTCCGTGCGCTCGCTCCGCGGATTCTTCGCGCTCACCGAAGAGGACAGGGTGCTCCAGTTCGCGTCACTCAACTGGGACACCTCGCTGGAGGAGATCCTCCCGGCCCTGACCACGGGAGCCACCCTCGTCTTCGACCGTGACGCACACTCGGGGTCCTTTCCGCGGTTCCTGCGGATGGTCGAGCGCGAGCGCGTCAGCGTCCTCGACCTGCCCACCGCCTTCTGGCACGAACTCGTCCTCCACCTCACGGAGGAAGCGGCGAGCCTTCCGGACTGCGTCCGGCTGATGGTGATCGGCGGGGAGGCGGTCAGCCCTGCCCGGCTGGCCGACTGGAGCCGCCTCGACACCGGCCGGATCCGCCTGGTCAACACCTACGGGTGCACCGAGACCACCCTGATCACCCACGCCGTCGATCTCCACGGCCCGTCCGTCCCCGTCCCGGCCTGGGACTGGAGCGAGGGCACGAGGGCGCCGATCGGCCGGGCGCTGCCCCATGTCGTCGAGCTCATCGGCGAGGACGACGAGCTGCTGATCGGCGGCCCGGCCGTGGCTCTCGGCTACCTCGGGATGCCGCAGGCCACCGAGAAGGCGTACGTGGTGGTGGACGGCGAGCGCCGGTTCCGTACCGGCGACCGGGTCAGCAGGACACCGGACGGCCTCCTCACCCACGAGGGCCGGCTGAACGACGAGATCAAGATCCGGGGCATCCGGGTCGACCCGGCCGAGGTGGAGGCGCACCTCGCCGGCCACCCCGCGGTGAACACGGTGGCCGTCACCGGTGCGACCGCGGCCGGCCGCACCACACTCGTCGCCTACGTGGTGCCCCGGCCGCACGCCGGGACCCGGGAACTCGACGCGGACCTGCGGACCTATCTGCGCGAGCGGGTGCCCGCCCACCTCGTGCCGAGCCGGATCACCGTCGTCCCGCAGCTCGTGCTGACCACGAGCGGCAAGGTCGACAGAAAAGCCTCACACCAGCGTTACGCCACCGTGAACAGGTCAAAGGAGACCGTTGATGAGCGTTGACACCACCGCCGCAGCCGCCGGGAGATCGCCTGCCCCTGCCGACACCGAAGGCGTGGTGGCGATGTTCCGGCGCGTGCTGGAGGTCGACGAGGTCTCCGCCGACTCCGACTTTTTCCTCCTCGGAGGCGACTCGCTCGTCGCGACCCGCGTACTCAGCGCCGTCGCCCGCACCTACGGGGTCGAGCTGACCTTCGCGGACTTCCTCGACGCGCCCACCCCCAAGCGGCTCGCCGCGAAGATCGCGGCCGCCCGGTGACCGGCCCCGACACTCCTCTCGCCGCGGACACCCCGGGGCCTTCCGGCGGCGTCACCAGCGCGGTGGTGGTCGGAGCCGGATACGCCGGGCTCACGGCCGCGACCGCGCTGGCCGCCCGCGGGGTCGATGTGACCGTCCTGGAGGCGCGCGACCGGGTCGGCGGCCGGGCCCACGGGCTCCAGGTCTCGGCCGACGGCTGGGCGGACGCGGGCGCCGCCTACCTCGGGGACCGGCACACCGAACTGCACGCCCTCATAGCCGAGTTGGACCTCAAGGCGACGCCCACCACCATGGACGGAGCCAGCCGCTTCGCGCTCGGGAGTGAGGCGTCCACCCGGGACGGCCGGTTCCCGCCGCTCAACGCGGTGGCGCTCGGCGACCTCTTCGAGAGGCTCGACGACCTCACGGCGACCGTCCGGCCCGACGCGCCGTGGCTCACCCCTGGCGCCGGGGAACTGGACCTCCTGACCGCCCGGGAATGGGCCGAACGGCACCTCACCCACCCGGACGCCCGGCTCTTCTTCCCGCTCTTCCTGGGCGAGATGATGGCCGCCGACCCGGCCCGGGTGTCCATGCTGCACGTCGCCTTCTACCTGCGGTCGGGCGGAGGACTGCGCTACCTCAACGCCTTCGAGGGCGGCGCCCAGCAGGACCGGATCGACGGAGGCGCCCACCAGGTGTGCGAGCGGCTCGCCGCCCGGCTGGGCCCCAGAGTGCGGCTCGGTGAACCGGTGCTCGCCGTGCACCAGGACGACGAGGGCGTCACGGTGCGCAGTGCGCGCGGGGCGTACCGCGCCGACGTCGCCGTGATGGCGCTGCCGCCGCTGCTCGCCGACGCCGTCGACTACCGGCCCGGGCTGCCGGTGCGCCGGGCGAGCGACCGTACGGCGCGGGGCTGCGCGGTCAAGGTGCACCTGGTGTACCCGGCGCCGTGGTGGCGCGACCACGGCCTGTCGGGGTGGTCGGTCAACGCCGAAGGACCGCTGCTGTCCACCGTCGACGACTCGCCGGCCGGAGCCGGGGTCGGCGTGCTCACCGGATTCGTCACGGGCGCCGAGGCCCACCGCTACGCGGCGCTCGACCCGCGGGAACAGCGCTCGACGGCGGTCGAGCAGGCGACCCGGCTCTTCCCGATGCTGCCCGAACCCGTGGGCTTCCATGTGACGGACTGGGTCAACGACCCCTACAGCAAGGGCTGTTACGCGGCACTCTTCGGCCCCGGGGACTGGCTGCGGCACGGTCCGACACTGACGGAACCGCACCTGCGGGTGCACTGGGCCGGCACCGAGACCAGCACCGAGTTCTTCGGCCTGCTGGAGGGGGCCGTCCGCTCCGGCCGCCGGGTGGCGGCGGAGGTCCTCGCCCGCCCGTAGCGCCGCGGCCCGCTCCGTGACCCGGCGGCGCCGCCGCTCGCGCGCCGCCTTCACAGCCGTACACATCCTCCCGGCGTCCCCGAGGGGCGCCGGCGTCCACCCTCCCTGTCTCACAAGCACCCCTGTCCCTTCCCCGACCGGGGTGCGCCCCGGGGTGCTCCGAGCCGGTCGCACGCCGGGCGGGAGGCCCCGCGCGATACGTCGCACAGCACCGCAGCAAGGCACCGCAGCAAGGCAGTCGAACCACCGTTCCGCCGAGTACAGCAAGCCTTCGACACGTCGCCGGGGCCCGCCCCACCAGGGCCACCTCCCGGCGACACCAAACGGGAGACCGTCATGAGCGACCAGACCTCCATCGCCCCTCTCGCGGCCAGACAGCAGCTGATGGCCGAGCCCACGCTCGGAGCCGGCAACTTCCTCGACCACGCGATCGCCGTCAACCCGAACCGCGGGGTGCCGTACGCCTACACCCATCGCGTCGACCACCGGGGCGCCATCGAACTGCGCGGCCACAGCCTGCTCGACCTGGCCGCGCTGCGCGACCAGTACGCGAAGTGGTACTGGTCCAACGGCGTCCGGCCCGGTGACCCGGTCGGCGTGGTGGTCGGCGAAGGTCTGGAGCCCGTCCTGCACTTCCTCGCGCTCTCCGCGCTCGGAGCCGTACCCGCCCTCGTCAACGACGCCATGCGGCACGAGGTGATGGTGCGCTACCTCAACCACGTGGGTGTCGTCGGAGTGGTCGCGGACGACCCCACCCGGCTGGCCGCCGCCTACCGCGAGACGCCGCACCGCCGGCCCCGCTTCATCGCGATGGCCGCCGAACTCCACGCCTTCGACGCGGAGACGGCGGAGCTGCCCGAGGTGTACCCGTACCGGCACGCCGCCGACGACGTGGTCGCGCTCATCCACTCCTCCGGCACCACCGGCACACCGAAGTCCACCAAGCTGGCGCACCGCCAGTTCTGGGAGGGCAAGCAGCCGCGCATGGTGCGCTTCCCCGCCGAGCCGTACGACCGGCTGATGTCGCTCATGCCGCACACCCACGCGGGCGGCCTCAGCTACTTCCTCACCGCCACCCTGCTCGGCTTGCCCACCGTGGTCATGTCCGACTGGCGGCGTACGGTCGTCGAGCCGGTCATGGAGGCCTTCCTGCCCACCATGGTGGCCTCCTTCCCGCGCACCTTCGTGGAACTGGCCACCGGCGAACTCCCGGTCAGGGGCGCCGCGAAGGTGCACTCCTGGTTCAACACCGGCGACAGCGCCCACTACGGGCACATCCGGCGGCTGGTGCAGCTCGGCGAGCGGCCGGCGGGTCTGATCAGGCCCTGGCTGCTGCCCCGGGAGAGGGCGGAGCAACCCGCGCTGCCCGGCTCGCAGTTCGTCGACGGACTGGGCTCCTCCGAGATGGGCATGGCCCTGTTCGGGCAGCTGACCACACCGGAGAGCGAGCGCGACGACCGCTGCGTCGGCAAGCCCCTGGAGGTGGTCGAGAAAGCGGCGGTGCTCGACGAGAACGGCGAGGAGGTACCCGACGGCACGGTCGGGATGCTCGGCGTCGTCACGCCGTCCCGGACCCCCGGCTACTGGAACGACGACCGGCTCACCCGCACGTTCGAGATGAACGGCTACTGGCTCACCGGCGACGTCGCCCGCCGTGACGCCGACGGACGCTTCTACCACCTCGACCGCACGGTGGACGTCATCGACACCGCGGACGGGCCGGCGTACAGCCTGCCCATCGAGGAGGTGCTGCTCGCCGACTGCGCCACGCTGGTGCAGGACTGCTCGGTGGTCGGCGTCCCCGCCGGACCGGGCCGTGGCCAACTGCCCGTCGCCGTCGTCCGGTTGCAGGCGGAGGCCGCCGAGAGCACCGCGGAGGACGTCCAGGAGGCGGCCAACAAGGCCCTGACCGCCGCCGGGCTGACCCCGCTCGCCGCGGTGAGCGTCGCGCGCACACCCGAGGACTTCCCGCTCGGCCCCACCGGGAAAGTGCTCAAGCGCGAGCTGCGCACCCGCTTCGCCACCCTCCTCACCGGCTGATGGGCCGGGGACGACAGATGATCCGGCAGCCGTACGAATACGCGCGGACCCCGCTGACCGAGCCGGACTGGCGACGGCTGCCGGGCTGGCGCCATGTCACGGAAGGCGAATGGCGGGACGCCCAGTGGCAGCGGGCCCACTGCGTGAAGAACGCGCGTCAGCTCAGGGCCGTCGTCGGCGACCTCCTCACCGACGGCTTCTACGACGATCTCGCCGCCGACCGGGCGGAGTTCGCCACCATGGCGATACTCGTCACCCCGCAGATGCTCAACACCATGGCGCCCGGGGCGGATCCGCGGCCCGCGGCGTTCACCGCGGCGTTCCTCGCCGATCCGGTCCGCCGGTACATGCTGCCGGTGCGCTCGGACCGGCACCCCCGGTGGCCGAGCCATCCGAAGGCGGGGCGGGACTCGCTGCACGAGGCCGAGATGTGGGTGGTGGAGGGCCTCACCCACCGGTATCCGACCAAGGTCCTGGCGGAACTGGTCGCCACCTGCCCCCAGTACTGCGGGCACTGCACCCGCATGGACCTCGTCGGCACCTCCACGCCCCAGGTCACCAAGGCCAGGCTGGAGCTGCGCCCGCGGGACCGGCAGGAGCAGATGCTCGACTACCTCAAACGCACACCGACCGTGCGCGACGTGGTGGTGTCCGGCGGGGACGTCGCCAACGTGCCCTGGCCGCAGCTGGAGACGTTCCTCATGCGGCTGCTGGACCTGGGTTCGGTACGTGACATCCGGCTGGCGAGCAAGGCCGTCGTGGGCCTGCCGCAGCACTGGCTCCAGCCAGAGGTCGTCGCGGGCCTCGGCCGGGTCGCGGCGGTCGCGGCGCGCCGCGCGGTCAACCTCGCCGTGCACACCCACGCCAACCACGCGCAGTCCGTGACCCCGCTGGTCGCCGAGGCCGCCCGGGCCCTCCTCGACGCGGGCGTGCGGGACGTCCGCAACCAGGGCGTGCTGATGCGCGGGGTCAACGCCACCCCCGAGGACCTGCTCGACCTGTGCTTCGCACTGCAGGGCGAGGCGAACATCCTCCCGTACTACTTCTACCTCTGCGACGTGATACCCCACGCCGAGCACTGGCGGACCCCGCTCCACCAGGCCCAGTGGCTCCAGGAGGCGATCATGGGGTACCTCCCCGGCTACGCCACCCCGCGGATCGTGTGCGACGTACCGCACGTCGGCAAGCGCTGGGTGCACCAGGCCGTCGCCTACGACCGCGAGCGCGGCATCTCGTACTGGACGAAGAACTACCGCACCGAACTGGAGGTCCGGCAGTCGCCCGACGCGGACCCCGAGGCCACGCTGGCCCGGCGCCACCCGTACTACGACCCGCTGGACACGCTCCCCGAGTCCGGCCGCCGCTGGTGGGCGGAGAACGACCCGGACCAGCACGCCCCGGACCAGGACGCCTCAGACCTGCTCGCCCCGGACCAGGACGCCCGGACCGGAATCACCTCCGAGTCCCGGACCGGCGCACCGTTCGCCCCCACCGCACCCGAGGACAGCCCGTGAATCTCCCCCCGCCCCACGCCGACGCCGGCCCGCTGCGCCGGATGTGCTGGATCTTCCCCGACCGGGAGTCGACCCGCGCGGCCGGTGTCTGGCACGCCATGTTCTGGGACCTCTACGCGGAGGTCGCCGAGGACCTCGGCATGAGCTGGACCCGGCACTCTCCCGACGCGGTCTCGGTCGACTGCACCGAGCCGGGCCGGCCCCGCGTCTACGTGGACGACGTCCTCGTCACGCCCGAGGACACGCTCTTCATCACGGCGCTGTACTCGCTGCCGTACCAGAGCATGGACATCTTCAACCAGTACGCCCTCGCCGCGGTGCTCCAGCAGGCCGGTTACTACCTGCCCTTCCCGCCCGAGACCTCGCTGATCGGCAACGACAAGCTGGCCACCCTGCTCCACCTCGGCGGCTCGCCCGTCCCGCCGATCCCGACCGTCCGCATCGGCACGGGACGCGACGTGAGCAGGCACCTGTACGAGGTGGCGCTCGGCAACATGACCTATCCGGCGATCGTCAAGCCGGCCGGCTGGTGCGGCGGTGGCGGCATCAACCTCGCCCGCAGCGTCGGCGACATCCGGGGCCTGGCCTCTCTCGCGCAGGGCGGCGACACCACGCTCGTGGTGCAGCCGTACCTCGGCGACGGCACCGTCGACTACCGGGTGTACGTCATCGGCGGCCGCGCCCACACGGTCCTGAAGCGGACTCCGCAACCCGGCTCGGCGGTGGCCAACGCCAGCCACGGCGGCATCCTGGAGTTCGAGCCGGTCCCCGACGAACTGGCCGAGGCCACCGCCTACTTCGCCGAACGGCTGACCATCCCCTTCTTCTGCGTCGACTTCCTCCACGACGGGCAGCGGTTCTGGTTCTCCGAGCTGGAGCCCGACGGCGTCATCCCCGGCGTCCCCGGAGACCCCGATCGCACGGTCCAACGGGAGATCGTGCGGGCCCGGTTCACGGCCTACCGGGACGCCCACGCCAAGCACCTCGCCGACGCCGCCGGCGGGACGCCCCTGTTCACCTCACCGACGGAGACGAGTTGACCCCCATGTTCTCGCTGACCCCGGAGGCGGCCGAGCCGCGGCTGCCCGTCGCCCGCCGCACGCTGGAGCGACTGCGGCAGGTGCCGGAACTCGCGCCCCGCTACGACGGGCACGCGGACGTGCGCACCCTCGACGACATCGCCGCGCTGCCGCCGCTGCTCAAGGACGACCTCAACACCGCCCTGGCCCACCTGCGGCCCCGCGCCGAGCACGGCGCCACCTGGCTCTTCCAGAGCGGCGGCAGCACCGGCGCGCCCAAACTCGGCCACGCGCCCACCGGTTTCTACATGGCCGGGGTGCACGCCCACTGGCAGCCGCTGGACCGCGACGACGTCTTCGTCAACGCCTGGGGCGCCGGACGCATGTGGGGCGCGCACTTCCTGGTGGCCGCCCTGGCCGACCTGTCGCAGTGCCAGGTGATCGCGCTGGGCTCGGTCGGCAAGGACGAGTACGCCGAGTGGCTGGCGTTCTTCGCGGCGCGCGAGGTGACGGCCATCGGCGGCACCCCGAGCGTGCTGCGGCTCTGGTTCGCCCACGCCCGGGCCGCCGGTCTGGAACTGCCGCACCTGCGCAAGGTGCTGTGGCTCGGCGAGGCCTGGCAGCCGCAGGTGGAGGAGGACATGGCAGTGGTCGCGCCGGCGGCCCGGCGCTGGGGCATGTTCGGCAGCACCGAGACCTGGGTGGTCGGCACGAACACGCCCGACTGTCCGGCGGACAGCTTCCACACCCTGCCCGACCAGCTGGTGCACGTGGGGGAGGACCAGCTCCTGGACTTCACCACCCTCAACCCGGAGATGCTCAACCCGGTGCTGCGCTACCGCACCGGCGACGCGGGACGGCTGGAGCCCTGTCCGTGCGGGCGGCCCGGACGGGCCATGCGCGTGCTCGGCCGCCGCGACAGTGTGGTGCAGGTCCGCGGCCTGGGCCTGCACGTCGACGAGGTGATCGCACGGGTGGAACGGGAGCCGGGCGTCTCGCGCGCCCAAGTGGTGATCTCGGAGACCGGCGGCCGCGCCGGCACCGTGGAGGTGCTGCTGCTGACCCAGCCGGGTGCGGCGGTGGACGCCGAGCGGCTGCGCAAAGAGCTGCTGGCCGAGACGTTCACGCTGAGCACCGCCTTCCTGCACGACCCGGAGAACTTCCGGGTACGTCCCGTCACCGACCTGATCAGCAACGAGCGGACCGGCAAGACCGCCGGGCTCGTGGTGCGGGAGGAGGAGTGAAGCCGCGGTGGCCGGTCTCCCTCGGCCCCGAGTTCAACCGCTTCTGGGTCGGCCAGTCGGTGAGCACCGTCGGCGACCGCATCACGATCTTCGTCGTACCGACGCTGATGATCTTCGTGCTGGACGCCTCCGCCTTCCAGGTGGGCATCGTCGCCATGGCGCAGTACCTGGGCATTCCGCTGCTGGGTCCGCTGGCCGGCGTGCTGGTCGACCGGTGGGACAACCGCCGTACCCTGCTCGCCTGCGACCTCGCCCGGCTGGTGGCGGTGGCCGTCATCCCCGTCGCGTACTGGCAGGGGTGGCTCTCCACACCGCTGCTGTTCGGCTGCGTGGCGGTGATCAGCGGCGCGACCATCTTCTTCACCGTCGGCTACCTGGTCGCCGTACCCGCCGTGGTGCCGAAGGACCACCTGGTGCGGGCCTACTCCCGGCTCGAAGGCACCCGTTCGGTCTCCGAGGTCTCCGGCCCGTCCCTCGCGGCCGGCCTCTACGGCGCGCTGGGCGTGGCCGCCCTCCTCGTCGACGCGGCCAGCTATCTGGTCTCGGCCCTGTGCATCCGGTCCATGCGGCCCTGGGGCGAGCGAACGGTCCCCGAAGGATCGGTGTGGGAGCGGCTGACGGCGGGCTTCCGGCTGAACTGGGCCGACCCGGTGCTGCGTCGGGTGGTGATCGCGGCCGTGACGCTGAACTGCGGCGGACCCGTCTTCGTCACCGTGCTCCCGATCCTCGCCTACCAGGGACTGGGCGTCTCCGTGGGCGTCTTCGGCGCCGCCATGTCGGTCGCCGCGGTGGGTGCCCTGGTCGGTGCGGCCGTCGCACCGAAGGCGGGTGAACGCCTGGGGACCGGGCGGATGCTGGCCTGGGCGCTGCTGCTGCACTGTCTGGTGGGCCTCGGGGTCCTGGCCGCCCCCGCGCTGCCGGCCGGCGCGGTGATCGCCGTGACCATGGGCTGTTACGGCTTCTTCATGTCCTGCATCAACGTCTCCAGCGCCCCCATCCGCCAGTCCCGGATGACCGCCTCCCACCAGGGCGTGATGCACGCGGCGTTCCGGACCGCCACGTGGGGTGTGATCCCGCTGGCCGCCCTGGCCGGAGGCGGGGCCGTCAGTCTGCTCACCGGACCGCTCGGCGTGCTGGACGCGGCCCGGGTCACCATGGCCGGCGGCACCCTGCTCGCGGCCTGCTCCTTCCTGCCCGCGCTGCGGGTGCAGCCGCTCCTGAACGCGGCCGAGCGGCAGAAAGTGGCACAGGTGGACGGCGGGGGCGCCGAACCGGCACTCGCGGAGGGCGCCTCATGACCACGACGGACGGCAAGCCCCCGGTCGTGCTGATCACCGGTACCTCCTCGGGCATCGGGCTGGCCACCGCGGTCGCGGCCGCCCGGGCCGGCTTCACCACGGTCGCCACCCTGCGCGACCCCACCCGCGCCGACGTGCTCCGCAAGGAAGCCGATGGGGCCGGAGCACGGCTGGACATCCGCCAACTGGACGTGACCGACACCGAATCGGTCACGCGCTGCGTCGACGGCGTGCGCGAGACGTACGGACGCCTGGACGCGCTGGTCAACAACGCCGGCGTCTCCAACTTCGACCCGACCCTGGAGATGTCCACCCCGGAGGCGCTGCGGGCCAACCTGGAGGTGAACTTCTTCGGCGTCGTCGAGGTCAGCCGGGCCGCGATGCCGCTGCTGCGCGCCGCCCGGGGCCGCCTGCTCACCATCGGCAGCGTCCACGGCATCGTCGGACAGCCCTTCAACGAGGCGTACTGCGCGGCGAAGTTCGCCGTCGAAGGCTTCATGGAGAGCCTCGCGCCGGTGGCCGAGGCGCACGGGGTGACGGTGTCCGTGGTGGTGCCCGGCTTCGTCCGGGACACCTCCTTCGGGATCTTCCCCGACATCAACCGCAGGACCATCGAGGCCGCCTCCGGCCCGTACGCGCCCACCTTCGCCGACTACATCCACTGGGTCACCACCCAGGGCTGGGAGGGCGCCGGGCAGTCCGCGGCCGAGGTGGCGGACGTCGTGGTGCGGACACTGCGGGCCGAACGGCCGGCCTTCCGCGTCCCCACGAACCCCTGGGCGGCCGCCTACATCGAGAACAAACTGGCCGACCGCGACGGCTCCGTGGTGCGGGAACTCGCCCGCACGTGGATCGGGCGCGGGCCGCAGTCCGACGCCGACACAGAGCAGGAAAGGTAGCGCCGTGCCCACCAAATCCCTCCAGGAACTCGTCGACTTCGTCCGCACCCACTCGCCCTTCTACGCCGAGGCGTACAAGGACGTGCCGGAGACGGTCTCGCATCTCACCCAGCTCCCCGTCATCGACCACACCGAGTTCTGGGCGGCCAACACCTGGCCCGACAACCGGGTGCTGACCGGACCGCTGACCGACGCCGGGGTCTACAAGACCGGCGGCACCACCGGCGTGCCCAAGCTGTCGGTGTGGTCGCGGACGGAACACGCCGACTCCGTCACCGCGTTCGGCGCCGGCATCGTGCAGGCCGGACTCAAGCCCGGTCACCGCGTGGCCAACCTCTTCTGGGCGGGCGAACTCTACGGCGGCATGCTCTACATCGAACACGCCCTGCACGCGGCCCCCGTGGAGAACGTCCGCCTGCCCGTCGGCGCCGGTGCCCCCAACGAGTTCATCGCCGACCTCATCCGCGACTTCGGCGTGAACGTCCTCGCGGGCGTGCCCATGAAGCTGGCCGCCGTCGCCGAACTCCTCGTCCGCCGCGGCCGGACCGCCGACTCGGTCGAACTGCTCCTCTTCGGCGGCGACCTGCTCTTCACCGACCTGCGGCCCATCCTGCTGCGGGCCTTCCCCAAGGCCGCCATCGCCTCGGTCGGTTACGCCTCCATCGACGCGGGCCTCGTCGGACGGCCCGTACCCGGCGAGGACGTACGGGTGCACGAGGCGTTCCCGCACCGCACGGTCGTGGAGATCGTGGACGACGTCACGAGCGAGCCGATTACCACGCCCGGGGTGCCGGGCCGGCTCCTCGTCACCAACCTGTTCCGCACGCTGATGCCGGTCATCCGCTTCCCGGCCGGCGACCGCGCCGAGTGGGTCGACGCGCAGTGCACGCGCTTCCGGCTCCTCGGACGGTCCATCGAGGGCGGCCGCGTCGGCACGGTGTCGATGCCGATCGAGGACGTCCGCGCGGTCCTCGTGGAGGCGGATCCGGACCGGTACATCGCCGGCATGCAGATGGTGCAGCGCCGCTGGGACGGCAAGGACGGCCTGATCCTGCGACTCGGATACGTCGAGGAGCCCCCGGCCGGCCTCGCGGCCCGGCTCGTCGAGGCGGTCTACGCGGCCCGGCCCCTCTTCCCGGCGGAGGTCGCGGACGGCGCCATCCACGAGCTGGGCATCGAGTGGGTACCGCGGTCCGAGCTGCTCACGAACCCGCGCACGGGCAAGCTCCAGCAGGTGGTGGACGAGCGCCCGGCGAACTGACCGGGCCCGGGCCCGCCCCGCCCGGTCGGTTCGCCGGGCGGGGCGGCCGGCTCAGTCGCGCGGAGCCGCCTGTGCCCCTCCGGAGAGCATCACGCTCTGCCCGCGGAACTCCGCGATCACGGTGCCGTCCGTACGGCGGACCGTCACGTCGTAGATCCCGTTGCGTCCAGAGCGCGTCCGTTCCACGGCCTCGGCGATCAGCTCGTCGTCCACCGCGGCCGGCCGCAGGAAGGTGACCTGGGCGGACTGCGCGACGGTGACCGGTCCGTAGCCGTTGCAGGCGTAGGCGAACGCCGCGTCGGCGAAGAGGAAGAGGAACCCGCCGTGGGCCATGCCGTGCCCGTTCACCATGTCCTCACGCACCCGCATGCGCATGAGCGCCCGGCCCGGGGTGACCTCCTCCAGGGCGATGCCCAGGCTCCGGCAGGCGCGATCCCGCTCGTACAGCTCCGCGATCCCGTCCGGTGCGTCGTCCGGCACGCCGGCGTGCAGGCCCACGACCTCGCCCCTTCCTCTTCGGTGACCGGACCGAAGGGGCCCGGGTGCTTCGCGTGCGCATTAGATCCACCGGTGCGGATGCCTGTCAACGGAAAGGCGGGCCGCCCGCACTACCCTGGAGGCCCGACCGACCGAGGAGTTCGAAGGACCGATGACGATGCTCGTGGCGGGCCACCGCGTGAGGCTGGGGGCGGACCTCGTACTGTCCGGCTCGGTCACCCTCGCCGAGGGCGCGCCTGCCGAGAAGGAGGCCGTGGCCGGCTCTCTGGCGCTGGCGGCGGGCCTCGAAGGCACCGTGGACCGGGTGTACGAGGACCAGGCGGAGCCGCCGATGGTGCGCGAGTACGTGCGGCTGAAGTCTCTGCTCGACGACTACGGGCACCAGATGCCGCCCGAGAGCCGGAAGCGGCTGGAGGACGAGGTCTCCTCGCTGGAGCCGGAGTGGGCCGCCTTCCAGCAGCGCAGGCTCCGTGTGACGGTCCGCGTCCGCCTCGACAACGGCTTCGTGCTGGACGACGTCCCCGGCGACGTCTTCGTCCCTGCCTCCGGCTGACCGCATCGCCGCCTGAAGCGCCCGGGGCCGGCCGCTCAGGAACGGGACCTCGGCGTTGCCTCTGCGGCGGCCAGAGGTGTGCGGCCCCGGCCGAAAGCTCCGATGGTCGCGTGGAAGACGCCCATGGCGAGAACGCCGAGAGCGGCAGCGGTGAAGGCGGGCACCGGGTGCTCGGTCGCACGGGCCGCCACGGCGAGGAGCACGGCGATGACGTACATCGCCCAGCCCGCGATCACGTTGACCAGGGGGCCGTCGCCGAAGGGGGTGGGGAACCGTTCCTTGGTGATGCCCTTGATGAAGTGCGGGGTGGCGTTCGCGGCGAAGATTCCGGTCAGGAAGCTCAGAAGCACGGTCAGCACGGGGGCGCATCCTCGGGAGTGCGGGTGAAGCCACGGACGGTGAGCTGAGCCAGGTGACGCAGACGCGCGTGCTTCACCTCCGCCACCTGGCGGGCTTGCGCGATGCCCGCGAGGGCGTCACACAGGAGGTCTGCGGTAGCGCGGACGGACAACGCCGAGTCGCGGAGGCCGAGTACGTCGGCGCAGTCCTGGAGGACGTCCTCGATGACGGCGCGGTAGGCCTCTTCGAAGGCCTGGACGGTGTCCGCGGCGATGTCCGCGGCTTCGCGGAACAGTTCGGCATGGGACCCGGCCCCGACGGATTCTGCGAGCACGTCCAGTTTCACGGCCAGGCCGCGGTACAGCCGCTCTTCGGCCGGCAGCGCCCGCGCCTTCTCGCCCGCCTCACGCGCGGCCGCGGTCACCTGGGCGGCGACGTGTTCCGCGACGGCTCGGAACACTTCCTGCTTGTTCTTGAAGTACTGGTAGACGGCAGGACGTGACATGCCGGCCGCCTGGGCGACGAGGTCCATGGAGGTCCGGCGGTAGCCGTACCTGCCGAAAGGCGGCCCTGCTGACGGTCGCGGCCGGCCTGCTGTCGGTCCTCGGGACACTGGCCGGCCTGCGGTTGCTCGCGCAGTTCACGGAGGTGTCGACGTTCGCCGCGAACCTCGCCCTGGTCTTGGGTCTCGGCCTCGGCGTCGACTACGGGCTCTTCGTCATCAACCGCTACCGCGAGGAGCGCGCCGCCGGGCACACGAACCCCGACGCGGTCGTGCGGGCGACCGCGGCCGCGGGCCGCACGGTCGTCTTCAGCGGAGTCACGGTCGCGGTGTCGCTGTGCTCCCTGGCCGTGTTCCCGTTCTACTTCCTCAGGTCGTTCGCGTACGCCGGTGTACTGGTCGTGCTCACCGCGGTCGCGGGAGCGGTGCTCTTCCTGCCCGCCGCGCTCGCCCGCTGGGGCCGGCACGTGGAACGACCCGCCGCACCCGCGTCGGGCTTCTGGCATCGCACAGCGCTGCGCGCCCTGCGCCGGCCACTGCTCGCCGGGGGCGGTGTCCTCACCGTGTTGCTGGTCGCGGCCCTGCCGCTGCTCGGGCTGCGCTTCGGACTGCCCGACGAACGGGTACTGCCCCGGGGAACGTCCTCGCGCACCGCCGCCGAGATCGTGCACCGCGAGTTCGCGGCGGAGCCGACCGACACCGTGCACATCGTCCTCGCCGGCTCCGCGGACACCCGCGCCTACGCCGCCGCGCTCTCCCTCCTGCCCGGCGTGTACCAGGTGGACGCGCCGAGCGGCGCCTACCGGCACGGGCAACGCAGCGCCGCCCCGGGCCAGGACCGGCTGACGGCACCGACAGGACGCGTCCGGCTGGCCGTCGTACCGACCCAGCAGGCGATGTACGGCGACGTGCCCGCGTTCGTCGACCGCATCCGGAAGACCCCGTCCCCGGCGCCCGCACTCGTCGGCGGCTATCCCGGGGAGACGACCGACTTCCGCGCGACGCTGCTGGAGCGACTGCCGTACGCGATCGGGATCGTCCTGGCGGCCACCTACGCCATCCTCTTCCTGATGACGAGCAGCGTGCTGCTGCCCCTCAAGGCCACCGTCCTCAACCTGCTCAGCCTGTCGGTGATGTTCGGCTGCCTGGTATGGGTCTTCCAGGACGGCCACCTGTCCGGCACCCTCGGCTTCACACCGACCGGGTCGATCGAGCCGAGCATCCCCGTGCTGATGTTCTGCGTCGCCTACGGGCTGTCGATGGACTACGAGGTGTTCCTGCTGGCCCGCATCAAGGAGGAACACGACCGCACCGGCGACACCCTGCGCGCCGTCGGCGAGGGCATACGCCGCAGTGCCCCGCTCATCACCGCGGCCGCCGGAATCCTGGCCCTGTCGTTCCTCTCGTACGTCGGCTCAGGCGTCGTCTTCCTGAAGGAACTCGGCCTCGGCACCGCCCTGACCATCCTCGTCGACGCGACCTTGATCCGCCTGGTGCTGCTGCCCCTGGCGATGCGCCTGGCGGGCCGGGCCAACTGGTGGGCACCGAGAATGCTGCGGCGACTGCGAATCCGGGAAGCACGCACGCCGACGGACGAACTCCCCGCGGGATACGTGTGATCACCGTCAGCCCTCATGCGTGGGGGTCCGCGTCCTCCCCGGCCTGCGCGTCTCCGGCGAAGAGACCTCCACCGTCACTCTCACCCCGTTCGTGCCGTTCCTGTGGCGTCGCGCGACTTCGCGGGACGCCACCGCTCGCATCCTCCGAGGCGGCGACGACCACCACCTCGTCCCCGGCGATCCAGCGTCGGCGGTGTGCCTTGGGCGGGTTGACGTACAGCCCGTAGCCCGGGGCGCGGCCGGCGTCGGCGTGGCTGCGGTACCCGATGGCGCACTCGCCCCGGTCCCGCGCGGCGGCGACGACGGTGGCGAAGGACGCCTCCTGGTCGAGCCGTACGTAGTCGGCGGCGGAGCGCAGGTGGATCTGGGTACCGCCGGCCGAGAACAGCTCGTCGAACACCGCGGCCAGGTGGCGGTTCTGGGAGATCTGCGCCATCAGCAGCCCGATGAGCTTGCCGCTGATGATCACGTCGGCTCCGGGGCCGATCGGTGCGAGAGGCCGGTTGCTGTCGTCGGTCAGTTCGGTGACCACCGGAAGTTCCCGGCCGATGCGCTCCTCAAGGTGGCGCAGCACCAGCAGGGTGACGAGCGTGCGGTTGTCCGACTCCTCCGGGGCCTCGCCCGGCCGTGGGTCCCGGCTCAGCACGATGACGCTGTCGTAGAGGGCGATGTCCAGGCCGTACAGCGTCTCCGGGTGGGTCGTGTCGCCCCTGCGGTGCACGCACGCCCAGTCGGCGTCGCCGGTGTCGCACACCGCCGGCACCGTCGTCTCGTCCTCGTCCGCGAGCACGTCGGCGACGGAGCCGGGGGGTGCGTTGCGGCCCCATTCCCCGAGGATGAGCGGCGCGCGGCGGTTCCATCCCAGCACCAGCAGGCGCTCGGGCCGCGTCTCCCGCGGCCGGGGGCCGGCGATGAGCCGCTCCTCCACGAGGGGTGCGCAGTCGGCCAGTTCGGCGGTGTCGTCGTCGGCGGTGATGACGATGATCCGGTCGTCCCCTTCGATCACCGTCCGCGCCGGGGGGTTCAGCCACGGCACCCCGTCACGGACCAGCCCGACCGCGCATGCGTTGCCGTAGGAGAGAAGCACATCGCCGAAGTCCCGGCCGACCAGCGACGGGTGGAAGGTGGGGTAGAACTCGTCCCCGGCGAAGTCGAGGAGCTCACGGTGGACGAGGGACAGCCCCGGGCGGCGCGCGGCCTGGGCGATGAGCCGGGCGGTGACCGTGTCGCTCTCCACGACGATGCCGCGCTCTCCCGCGGCCAGACGGGCCGCCAGAAGGTAGCGGCTGTCCCGGACCGCGGCCACGACGGGCGCGGTGCCGCCGTCGGCGGATGCCGTCGCCCGCAGGGCCAGCAGGGTCTTGACCACGTCCGCGTCTCCGCGCCCGTCGTCGGGCGGCAGCACGAGCACGGAATCCGCCGTGCCCGGACTGGTCAGCGCCAGCACGGCCGGGTCGGTCGACGGACCGCTGCGGCAGATCAGACGGGTCCGGCCGGTGGGCCCCACCTTGCTGTCCAGAGCCTCCTCCATCGCCGTCTTGTCGCGGTCGGCCAGGACTGCCACGGCCGACTTCCGCTGGTTGGCGCCGGCCGCGACCAGTTCCCCCACCACCGTGAACACCTGCTCCGACCAGCCCAGGACCACCACGTGGCCGTGCTCCAGCAGCGTGGAGCGCCCGCGGCGCAGGGCGATGAGCCGCTCGGTCAGCCCGGTCGTGATGAGACCGACGAGGGTCGAGACGTACACCAGGGCGACGAGGGCGAGCAGCACCGACAGCAGCACCCGTAACGGCGGGCCGGTTTTGCCGCCCAGACGCAGCGTCTCCCCGGTCAGTCGCCAGACCTCCGCCAGCCTTCCGGGAAGGGTGGCGGGGACGTGCGGATTCGTCCACACCAGCACGGCGCTCGCGGGGACGACGAGGGCCAGGCAGACCACCACCAGCCAGCCGACCAGGGCCGAGGTTCCGCGCGCCAGGGTCGTGTCGAACCAGTACCGCGCTCGGGCACCCACCCCGGGACGCCGCTGTTCCACCTTGTTCCCCCTCCGCGCACAGAATCCGACGGGGGCAGTGTGCTGACCAGTCGTCCCGCGAGGCGCGGAACGGCGCGCGATTCATCCCTTCGCCGTAACCGGGTGCAACGGACCACCTGGCCGTGCCCCCGCACACCCGGCCCGGTCAGGTTTGACCGGTGGTCTTCGCTCGTCCGTGGCACATCGCCCGTGACTCGGGGCGTGCCGCCCCGGCGGTCCAGTAGAAGTTCGCCATGACCGAAGATCACCAGGTGGACGCCGGCAACGGCGGTCTGACCAGGCGCACGCTCACGACCGCCGCCGGCACCGCCGCCGCGGCCACCCTCCTCGGCGCGGGCAGCGCGGCCGCCCTGCCTGCCCAGGCTCCCCCTCGGACCCCCGCCCCGGCCGCCCCCTCCGGCGCGCGGGCCGCGGACTTCGACCGGTGCCTCGCCGTCGCACGGGCCCTGCTCGTCGTCGACTCCGCCGACCGGCCCCTCGTACCCGGCTACCGACGCGTCCTCAAGGACGGCTTGCCACGACGCCGGACAGGCGCCGCCAAGAACGTCCTCGTCATCGGAGCGGGCCCGGCCGGCCTCGTCACGGCCTGGCTGCTGCGGCAGGCCGGACACCGCGTGACCGTCCTGGAGGCCAACGGCAACCGGGCGGGCGGCCGCATCAAGACCTTCCGCCGCGGCGGCCACGAGCGGGCGGAGCAGCCCTTCGCCGACCCCCGGCAGTACGCCGAGGCCGGCGCGATGCGACTGCCCGGCAGCCACCCGCTGGTGATGGACCTCATCGGCCAACTGGGCCTGAAGAAGCGGCCGTTCTACTACGTCGACGTCGACGCGGACGGACGTCCCGCTGCCCACACCTGGATCCACGTCAACGGCGTCCGCATGCGACGCGCCGACTACGCCCGCGTACCCCGGCGCATCAACCGCTCCTTCGGCGTCCCGCGCGCCCACTGGGACACGCCGGCCGCCGCCATCCTGCGCTCGGCCCTCGACCCGGTGCGCGACGAGTTCAGCACCCTCGGCCCGGACGGCAAGCGCGTCGACAAGCCGCTGCCCGAACGGGTGCAGGGCTGGGCCAGGGTGATCCAGCGCTTCGGCGACTGGTCGATGTTCCGCTTCCTGACCGAGCACGCCGGCCTCGACGAGCGGACGGTCGACCTCATCGGCACCGTCGAGAACTACACCTCACGGCTGCCCCTGTCCTTCGTCCACAGCTTCATCGGCTCCTCCCTGATCAGCCCGGACACGACGTTCTGGGAACTGGAGGGCGGCACGGCCGTCCTGCCGGACGCCCTGCTCGAAAAGGTCCGCGAGGACGTGCGGTTCGACCGGCGGGTCACACGGATCGAGTACTACGATCCCGACCGCGCCGGCCGCGACACCGCGCACGTCCACGCCAAGGGACCCCACGTATGGGTGGACACCGTCTCGGAGGGACGGGACGGTCGGGTTGTCCGGGAACAGTTCACCGCCGACGCGGCCGTCGTCACCGTCCCCTTCTCCGGCCTGCGGCACGTGCAGATCAGCCCGCTGATGTCGTACACCAAGCGCCGGGCGATCACCGAACTGCACTACGACTGCGCGACCAAGGTGCTGCTGGAGTTCAGCCGCCGCTGGTGGGAGTTCGACGAGTCCGACTGGAAGCGGGAACTCGACCGCATCGACCCCGGCCTGTACGACGCCTACCGCACCGGCCGCACCCCCGGCGACGGCCGTCTGCTCGGCGCGCACCCCTCCGTCCCCCGCGGGCACATCACCCCCGGCCAGCGCGTGCACTACGCCGCCAACCGCGCCGTCACCCGCGACCAGCCCGAAGCGGCCGACGTCATCGGCGGCGGCTCGGTGTCGGACAACGCCAACCGCTTCATGTACCACCCCTCCCACCCGGTACCCGGCAGCGAGGGCGGAGTGGTCCTGGCCTCCTACAGCTGGGCCGACGACGCCCTGCGCTGGGACTCCCTCGACGACGACGCCCGCTACCCGCACGCCCTGTGCGGCCTGCAGGAGGTCTACGGCCAGCGGATCGAGGTCTTCTACACCGGCGCCGGCCGCACCCAGAGCTGGCTGCGTGACCCCTACGCCTACGGCGAGGCGTCCGTTCTCCTGCCCGGCCAGCACACGGAACTGCTCCCGTCCATTCCGGCCCCCGAGGGCCCCCTGCACTTCGCGGGCGACCACACCTCGGTGAAGCCGGCGTGGATCGAGGGAGCACTGGAGTCAGCCGTACGCGCCGCCCTGGAGGTACACGGCGCACCGAGCCGGTCGTAGAGCGCCGGGGGGGGGGGGAGGGGTCGCCGGGCAGGCTTCAGTGCCAGCAGGTGGCCTCTCCGTCGTCGTCGCTGCCGTCCGACGTGCTCCCGATGGAGACTTCGTAGGCGATGCCGTCGCTCACCTGGGGCCGGGGCGAGTAGGCGTCGGTGCGAAAGTCCACGTCGAGCAGCAGGTGCCGGCCGCTGTCGGTTCTGGTCCAGCAGGCGCCCTCCACGGTGTCCGGCGCGGCTATGGGGGAGGGGTCGCGCTCGTACTGCCAGCCCGCCGCGGACGCCGCTCTCGTGTAGTGGGCGATGACGTCCGCGCGCGTCCCCGGGAAGGCGTAGATGCGGTCCGCGTGGAGCCAGGGCTTGCCGCTGCTGTCGTCGTCGCAGGCGGTGGTCACGCCCTGGCCGCGGTAGTTGGCCGGCGCCGCGGCGTGCGCGGGGGCGGCGTCGAGCAGCGGCTGTGCGGCCAGTCGCTTGAGCTCGTCCTCAGTGCCCTGGCAGCTGTCGCCCCCGAGGGCGGTGCACGCCCCGAGGAAGGCGGCCGGCAGCAGGACTATGACGGCCAACGCTGCGCGGGAGGAGGCGGAGCAGGGGGTGAAGAACAACGGGTGCTCCTGGAGAGGCGGGCTGACGGAGAAGGGGGGACGCGGTCGTCTCGGAGGCGCGTGCGGCCGCAGCGGACGCTGGGGCGGAGTGATCATAGGGGCGGCCTTGCTCGCCGCAGTGTCCGGCTGCCTCGCAGCGTCCCGGCCGGCCCGGGCCACGACCAGCAACAGGGCGGCAGCCGACGGCTCCCCGCGAAATCCGGGGACGTGCCGAGGGTGGATAGGCGATCCCGATCAGGGGATCCTTCTTGACGAAGTCCCCTGCGACGGGGCGGATTTCGGGCTTACGGGCGTGTCGCAGTCCCGGTCGCGCCATGATCCCCGTCGCGCCGATGTGCCAACAGAGTAAGGACAGAAGTCGAAACGGGGGAGGCGTAGCAGTGCGGAACCAGCTCCTCGGAGGCCGTTACCGGTTGGTGCAGCCGCTCGGCGAGGGCGGAATGGGGCAAGTATGGGAGGCGGAGGACGAAATGCTGAGGCGGCGCGTCGCCGTCAAGGTGATCTCTCGGCTGGCCGGCGACGGAAGCCGCGGCAGTGAGGCACGCGCCAGATTTCTGCGAGAGGCACGCATCACCGCCCACCTGCAGCACCCCAACATCGTGACCGTCCACGACCTCGGCGAGACGGGCGCGGGAAACGAACGGGCCCCGTTCCTGGTGATGGAGCTGGTCCGAGGGGAGAGCCTGGAGGCGGTGCTGTGCCGAGGTGCGGTCACCCTGCCGGACGCCGCCAGATGGGGCGCGCAGATATGTGACGCCCTTGCTGACGCGCACCACGCCGGAATCATGCATCGGGACATCAAACCGTCCAACATCCTCCTCACGCCTTCCGGAACCGTGAAGGTCGTCGACTTCGGCATCGCGCGGGCGGTCGACCCCTACGCGACCCCGGACCGCCTCACCCCCACCGGCTTCATCGCGGGCACGCCCCCCTACATGGCGCCGGAACAGGCGCGCGGCCTCCCGGAACCGCGCAGCGACCTGTACGCCCTCGGGTGTCTGCTCTTCGAGCTGATCACCGGCCGACTGCCGTTCCAGGCCCCCGACACGGTGGGTTACCTGACCGCGCACCTCACCCAGGAACCCCCCGTCCCCAGCTCGGTGTCGAGCAACATCCCACCCGTCTGGGACGACCTCGTACTGACCCTGTTGCAGAAGGACCCCGGCAAGCGGTATCCGAGCGCCGCCGACCTCGCCCGGGCGCTACGAAAACTCGACCGCGTACAAGAGCGCACATCTTCGGCGGGCCACGAACCACGCAGCGTCCTCCTGACCGAAATGGCCCGCGCCATGAAGACGTCACTCGCGCGCCGGGCGACCCTCTCCGTGTACGAAGCCGGCAGTGGCGCCGTCCGGACAACACAATCGCTGGTGAAGACGACGGTTCAACTGCCGTCCACCGCACCACACGAGTCCTTCGCCATGTCCTGGACCGGCCAAGAGCCACTGATCACCTACGCGGCAAGACCACGCGCGATGGCTTACTGGTACACAGCTCTGCTTTCGTCCGCGATCGCGGTGGCCAGCATTTACTTCCCGCTCCATTTAGGACTCGTCACGCCTGGAGCCACTGACGGCCAGGAGGGCTGGCTGGCCATCCTGACCTTGGGGGGCACACTCGGCGGCTTGGTTGCACTCGGGTCCGCTGCCGGCGCTCTCAGCGGGACGCTCGCGATCGGCAAATACGCGGGTACGCGGACAGCGCGATCCCCATGGACTCTTCAAGTCGATCAACAGGGCATCACAACCGGCAGCGCCGCTGGACGGCGAGAGATCGCGTGGAGCCAGATCCAGCGCGTCAGCATCGAGGAAATCCAGGGAACACCGTCCTACCGTTACACCGGAATTCACATCGACCCGGAGCCCGGCGCCGGCAGGCCGACCATCCTCCGGCCGGCAGGCTGGCCTTATTCCCAGCCGGACACGGTCAAAGCTCGCCCGCGCGTCCCGCTCTGTGTCCTTGGCCCCATGACGGAAAGACAGCGGACAGAACTGATAGAGGCCCTTGCTGTATACGGCGGCCAACGGTGGATCTCCGCAACACGCTTCACCACGCTGCCGGTCGACCTGTGAAGGGAGTGGATCGGTGTCGACGTTCCGTCGAACGACACGTGGGGGGCCTTCACCCTCCGACCGGCCCTGGAGCGGGACCATGAAACTTTCTCGGTGGCTGTCCGGCGCTGCCGCCTTCCTGCTGGCCGGCGTGCTCGCCACTGTGCTGTCCCTGGCGTCAGCCGGGCCGGCCCGAGCGGGCCAGACCGGTCTGCGGGCGGCGGATCCGAGCGTCATCCGGGTCGGCGGCACCTACATCTCGGTGCAGTCCGTGGGTGACGGCATCGCCGTACGGCAGGCCTCGTCGCCCGACGCCCTCGCGTCGGCGTCCGCCCGCCGGGTCTGGTCGGACACGGGCAACCTCGGTGAGGTCTGGGCGCCGGAGATCGTGCGCGACAGCGGCCGCTACTACATCCACTTCACCGCAGGCCGCGGGTCGGCACACCGGATGTACGTCATCAGTTCCAGCAGCCCGGACGGCGGATACAGTGGCGCGACCAGGCTGGCCCTGCCGGACGACAAGTGGGCCATCGACGGCAGCCTCTTCGCGTTCAACGGGCAGTGCTGGTTCGTCTGGTCCGGCTGGGCCGGGGACACCAACGTCGAACAGAACCTGTACATCGCCCGGATGAGCAGCCCGACCACTCCGACCGGTGCGCGGTACGTCATCTCGCAGCCGCGTGAAGCGTGGGAGCGGGTGGTCGGCAATCCGTTCATCAACGAGGGTCCCGAGCCCATCAGGGACCCGAACGGACAGTTGCACATCGTCTACTCCGCCAACGGCAGCTGGAGCGACCAGTACTGCCTGGCCGACCTGCGGCTGCGGGCCGGGGGCGACCCGACCTACGTGTGGGACTGGTACAAGTCCAACGGCTGCCTGTTCGGCTCGAACCGCGCGACGATGATGGCCGGCTGGGATCCGACCCTGTACGTCGACGGCCCAGGCCACCACAGCTTCGTGCTCCTCGACGGTGACATCGCCACCAGCCCGCCCGCCGGCCCGAGGTTTCCGCTGATGTTCCACGCGGTCCCGAAGGGAACGCCGTACGCGTGGGAGAACCGGTACTGGTACACCGGCACCTTCACCTGGTGGGGCAACACCACCTACCGTCGCGCCAACGTTCCGGGCGCCACCACCGACACCGGCTGGAGCCTCAAGTTCTTCGAGTAGGGCCGCAGGCGGTCGGCCGGCGGAACGGCTCCCTTGCGCCCGCGAGCCCCGAGTGCACCAACGCCTTCGCCCGCCCCGAGGAGCACAACGGGGCGGGCGAAGGCGGCAGCGGAGACGTCACTTGGTGAGCGGCGCCAGCTTGGGGTCGTTGGCGTACGCCTCGGCGGCGTTCTGCTTGGTGACGATCACGGGCGGCAGGAGGAAGGCCGGGACGACCTTGACGCCGTTGTTGTACGACTTGGTGTCGTTGATGGCCGGCTTCTCGCCCTTCTGCAGGGCCTTGATCATGTTGACGGTCTCGGCGACGAGCTTGCGGGTGTCCTTGTTGATGGTCGAGTACTGCTCACCAGCCATGATCGACTTGACCGACTCGACCTCGGAGTCCTGGCCGGTGACGACCGGGACGGGCTTGCCGGCGCCCTTCACCGAGGTGAGGATGGCGCGGGCGAGCGTGTCGTTGGGGGACAGGACGCCGTCCAGGGTCTTCTTGCCGCCGTAGGCGGAGGTCAGCAGGGAGTCCATGCGCTGCTGCGCGTTCTCGGCCTTCCAGCCCTGGATCGCCGTCTGCTTGATGTCGGTCTGGCCCGATCCGACAACGATGTCGCCCTTGTCGATGAGGGGCTTGAGCACCTGCATCGCGCCGTCGAAGAACACCTTGGAGTTGTTGTCGTCCGGCGAGCCGGAGAACAGCTCGATCGTCCAGGGTCCCTTCGGCTTCTTCGCCTTCATGCCGTCGACGAGTGCCTGACCCTGGAGCTGACCGACCTTGAAGTTGTCGAAGGCGATGTAGTAGTCGACGTCCGGGGTGTTGGTGATGAGCCGGTCGTAGGCGATGACGACGGCGCCCTCCTCCTTGGCCTGCTTGACCTGGGTGGCGAGCTGGGAGGCGTCGGTGGCGCCGATGACGATGACCTTGGCGCCCTTGGTGACCATGGAGGAGATCTGCGCCTGCTGGTCGGCGACCGTGGTCGAGGCACCCGCGTACTGGACGTCGGCCTTGAACCCCGCGTCCTTGAGCCCGTTGCTGAACAGGTCGCCCGCGAGCACCCAGTTCTCCGAGGTCTTGGAGGGCAGCGCGACGCCGATCAGGGAGTCCTTGGCGAAGCCCTTGCCGTCGCTGTCACTGCCGGCGGCGCCCTCGCGTTCGTTGGAGCAGGCCGTGGCGAGGGTGAGCAGAGCGGCGGCGCCGACGGCGGCGACGGTTCTGATGAGGGATGTGCGCATGGTGGTGGAGAACCCTTCGTGCGTGCTGGGGGAAACCTTGTCGCGGGGGGATGAGCCGGTCACCCGGCTGTCAGGGGGCCGGGTGACCGGCCGTCGGAGGCAAGCGGGCGCAGGACGCGCATCGTGGGGCGCGCCGACACCGCTTGGAGTGGGGATCGTCGCTCAGCCCGCCACCTTGGCGGTGCCGGCGTCCGGGGCCGGATCCGGCACGGTCGCGGTCCCGGAGGGTTCGTCCCGCCGGAAGGGCCGCATGAGCGTTCCCGTGATGGAGAAGCGCCCCTGGCTCTTGTTGTAGACGTCGAGGGCGACGGCGAGCAGCAGGACGAGTCCCTTGATGATCTGCACCATGTCCGTGCCGACGCCCTCCAGTTGAAGGCCGTTGTTGAGCAGGGCCATCACCAGACCGCCGACGATGGAGCCGCTGACGGTGCCCAGGCCGCCGGAGACCGCCGCACCACCGATGAACACGGCGGCGATGGCGTCCAGTTCCCAGCTGAGGCCGTCCTGGGGGCCCGAGGCGGAGGACCGCGCCACGAAGATCATGCCGGCGAGCGCGGCCAGCACGGACATGTTCATCATGACGAAGAAGTTGACCCGCTTCAGCTTCACACCCGACAGTTCGGCCGCCCGCGCGTTGCCGCCGACCGCGTAGATGTGCCGGCCCCCGATGGTGTTGCGGGTGTAGTGCGAGTAGACCAGGACGAGGACGATCAGGATGATGCCGGAGATCGGCAGGCTGGTGCCGATGCGGCCGCCGGCGAACCGCAGCGTGGCGAAGACGATGACGCCGAGCATGACGGCCAGGCGGACGCCCGTGATCCACAGGGGAGCCGTGTCGGCCTTCATCTCGAGCCGGGTCCGGCGCGCCTTCCACTCGCGCCACACCACACCCGCGCAGGCGGCGACACCGAGCAGCAGCGTGAGGTTGTTGTAGCCGGTGTCGGGACCCACCTCGGGGAGGAAGCCCGCGCCGATCTTGCGGAAGCCCTCGGGCACCGGGACGGTGTCGGCGTTGCCGATGTACTGGTTGCCGCCACGGAACAGCAGCATCCCCGCGAGGGTGACGATGAACGCCGGTACGCCGACGTAGGCGACCCAGAAGCCCTGCCAGGCACCGATGGCGGCGCCGACGAGCAGGCCGAGCAGGATGCCGAGGGGCCACGGCAGGTCGTGCTCCTGCATGGCCTTGGCTACGACGATGCCGGTGAAGGCCGCGACCGAGCCGACCGACAGGTCGATGTGCCCGGCGACGATCACCATCAGCATGCCGATGGCGAGGATCAGGATGTAGGAGTACTGGCTGACCACGGCGATGAGGTTGCCGGAGGTCAGGGTCAGCCCGCCGGTCCAGATCTGGAACAGCAGGACGATGGCCACCAGGGTGAAGATCATGCCGAACTGGCGGGCGTTGGAGGTCGTGCCTCCGAAGAGGTTCTTCTGCAGGTCGGTGATGCGGCTCATGGCGTTCGGCTCTTCTTCGTAGCGGTGTCCGTCGTAGCGGTCTTCGTCGGCGCGATCGTCGTCGTAGCGGTCTTCTTCGTGGCGGTCATCTGCTTCATGAGGACTTCGGGATCGGCGTCGGCGCGTGCCACCTCGCCGGTGATGGCGCCCTCGAACACCGTGTAGATGCGGTCGCACAGACCGATCAGCTCGGGCAGTTCGGAGGAGATGACGATCACCCCCCTGCCCTGGGCGACGAGTTGCTGGATGATCCGGTAGATCTCGAACTTGGCCCCGACATCGATGCCCCGGGTCGGCTCGTCGAGGATCAGCAGGTCCGGGTCGGTGAACATCCACTTCGCCAGGACGACCTTCTGCTGGTTGCCGCCGGAGAGCTTGACGACACCCTCGTCGACACTGGGCGTCTTGATGCGCAGGCTCTGGCGGTACTCCTCCGCGACCCGGTGCTCGCGGACCGGGTCGATCACGCGGCGCCGGGTGATCTTCGACAGCTTCGCGGACACCATCGACGTCTTGATGTCGTCCAGCAGATTGAGGCCGATGGACTTGCGGTCCTCGCTCACGTAGGCCAGACCGTGGCCGATGGCGTCCGCGACGGTCTTCAGGCGGATCTCCTCGCCGTCCTTGAAGACGCGCCCCGACAGCCAGGTGCCGTAGGAGCGGCCGAACAGGCTCATGGCCAGCTCGGTGCGGCCGGCGCCCATGAGCCCGGCGAAGCCGACGATCTCCCCGCGCCGGACGTGGAACGACGAGCCCTTGCACACCATGCGTTCCTCGGAGGCGGGGTGCCGCACCGTCCAGTCGCGCACCTCGAAGAAGACCTCGCCGATGTCGGGCGTGCGCTCGGGGAAGCGGCTGGCGAGCTCGCGGCCGACCATGCCGCGCACGATGCGGTCCTCGTCGACACCGTCCTCGCGCACGTCGAGGCTCTCGATGGTGCGGCCGTCCCGCAGGATCGTG
Organism: Streptomyces griseosporeus; assembly: GCF_014656055.1. GTDB lineage: Bacteria > Actinomycetota > Actinomycetes > Streptomycetales > Streptomycetaceae > Streptomyces > Streptomyces griseosporeus. Next base: position 142,684 of record NZ_BNBR01000002.1, on the reverse strand, counting down.
ATGGTGTCGGCGACGGCCTCGATCTCGTTCAGCTTGTGCGAGATCATGATCGAGGTGATGCCCCGCTCCCGGAAGCCGCGCAGCAGGTCGAGCAGGTGCCGGGAGTCGTCCTCGTTGAGGGCCGCCGTGGGCTCGTCGAGGATGAGGAGCTTGACGTCCTTGGCGAACGCCTTGGCGATCTCGACGAGTTGCTGCTTGCCGACGCCGATGTCCTTGATCAGGGTGTCGGGGTCCTCGCGGAGCCCGACCTGCTCCATCAGCTCCCGGGCCCGGTGCTGGGCTGTCTTCCAGTCGATGGCGCCGCGGCGGCGGGGCTCGTTGCCCAGGAAGATGTTCTCGGTGATCGACATTCCGGGCACCAGGGCCAGCTCCTGGTGGATGATGACGATCCCGGCCTGTTCGCTGGCCCGGATGTCGTGGAAGCGGACCGGTTCGCCCCGGTAGACGATCTCCCCGGAGTAACTGCCGTACGGGTGGACCCCGCTGAGCACCTTCATCAGCGTGGACTTGCCGGCGCCGTTCTCCCCGCAGATCGCGTGGATCTCGCCTTCCCGCACCACGAGGTTGACGTCGGCGAGCGCGGTGACGCCGGGGAAGGTCTTGGTGATCGACCGCATCTCCAGCAGGTTCGTGCGGCTGGGTGTCATGGGCGGTGCTCCCCACCGCCCGGAACGCGCACAGGCGTCCCCGAACCTCCGGGCCTGCGGCATTGCATGGACATCAACTTGCCCTCCGATGACCCGCCCTGGTCGGCGTGTCCGAGATCGTGTCCGAGATTTCGTCTGCTGCGGCACCGGACACTAAATCCATTTGTTTTACTAAGTCAATGGGCTCGTGCGAGATAGGTTGGTGGGAGCAACGAGAGAGGACCGCAGGTGCGGCAGGCAGGTACGAACCTTCCCAAGGTCGGGCGCTACAACAGGGCCGTCGTGCTCGACCAGATCCAGCTCGCCGACGGCATCAGCCGGGTCGAGATCGCCGAGCACACCGGCCTCACCCCGCAGACGGTGTCGGGCATCGTGCGCCGGCTGCTGGACGAAGGCATCGTCCGCGAGGACGGCGCGAGCAGGGTGGCCAGCGGCGGCAAGCCCCGCACCACGCTGCGCATCAACGCCGAGGCCGGCAGCGCCGTGGGCCTGCACTTCGACCCGGTGCAGCTCAGCTGCACCGTGGTGGACCTGCTCGGCCGTCCGCTGCTCGTCAAGAGGCGGCCCACGCACCCGGACGCCGACCCGCCCCAGGTCGTCAAGGCCATGGCCGAGCTGGTCGCGGACGTCCTGACGGAGACGGGCGTCGACCGCGACAAGATCCTCGGACTGGGACTGGCCACCCCCGGGCCGATCGACCTCGAGCAGGGCGCGATCGTCGGCGCACCCCAGCTGACCGGCTGGATGCGGGTCCCTGTGCAGCGCATGCTCAGCGAGGCGACCGGCCTGCCGGTGACCCTCGACAACGACGCCACCGCGGCCGCGGTCGGTGAGCGCTGGTCGGGAGCCGGCCGGGGCGTGGCGGACTTCGCCTACTTCTACTTCGGCACGGGCGTGGGCGGCGGCCTCATCCTCAACCACCAGGTGTACCGGGGCGGTTCACTGAACGCGGGGGAGTTCGGCCACTCCTCGGTGCTGCCCGACGGACCGGAGTGCTACTGCGGGAACCGGGGCTGTCTGGAACGCCTCGTCAACCCCACGGCCATCGTGGCCGAGGTGCACCGCAGGCTCGCCTCTGGATCCCACCCGGACAGCGCCCTGGCCCGGACCTTCGCGCAGCACCCCGAGGCCGTCGACCACCCCGCCATCGGCCTGGCCGCGGCCGCGGGCGACCCGGTCGCCGCCGCGGTCATCGACGAGAGCGCCGAACACGTCGCCTCGGTCGCGGTCGACATCGCGAACTTCCTCGACGTGGACCTGATCGTCCTGGGCGGCTACGGCATCCAGCACGTGGAATCGCGCTACGTGGACGTCGTCGCCGCCGCCCTGGCGCAGCGGCCGCTGTCACGTCACGTACGGGTCGTCGACGTCGAGGCGTCCTGGCTCGGCGTGGACGCGGCGGTGGTCGGAAGCGCGGCACTCGTCCTGCACGCCACGTATTCCCCGCAGTTGTCGGCGCTGCTGGGAACGGGGACGCCTGCGGGGGACAGAGGCCGCCCGGAGACGTCCGCGGCGACCCGCTGACGGGAGAAGGGGAAGGCTGCGGCCGGCTGCTTCAGGCAGCCCTACCCTCGGCCAGGACGGGGGAGTTGGAGGCGAGGCCGAACCCGCCGCTGGTCACTACCGCGTCTCGCGAGCACCGGGGCGAGACTTCCGCCGCGGTGGGTACTGGGTACGCCGACGATGCCATGTGCCCAACGAAGATCAAATGCACCTGGCGATCCCGGCCGTGTGAGGAGTACCCCTATGAATCTCGACCGACTTGCTGCGCCAGGCGGCGGGCCGACCTGGCCTGTATGGGGGCAGGTGCTCTTCGGCGCCGTGATTTGCCGCGATCGGACTGTTTGTGCTGGCAATGCTCGTCAAGAGCCGTAAGGGGCGGTAGCCACCGCCTGGGTGGGGGACTGCGAGTGCGCGTGTCTGCGTACCTCCTTGGGCTCACTCCCGCTGGTGGAGTCGGCGGCCAGGTTGGGTCACGGCCCGGGTTCGCAAATGCGCACCTTGCGCTCTCGGTACTGGTCGGGTGACATACCCGGCCCGGCGTCCGGGCAGCCGGCGGGGTGTAGGCGTAGTTCCGAGTAGGGGCCGGGGATGATCCAGCCCTCCAGCCATCCCTTGAGCCAGTCGGCGAGGGTCAGGGTGGTCGGGGTGAGCGTGCAGCAGTCGTTGGCGTCCCAGTCCCAGATGCGGCCCTCGGGTGTGCGGAAGTCGACCATGGTCCACATGCAGCAGCCCCGGTCCATGAGTGGCACCACGCCCTTCGGCACCGACTCGTCCCATGGGTCGTCCGCAGGCAAGCTGAAGATCCGGTACGCCTCGGCGAGGTCCTCGAAGTCGCCGAACCAGGCGTCGACGGGGGTGAGGGACAGGCATGACCAGATGCCGAAGCCGCCGTTGCCCACTTCCAGGTACAGGCGTCGTAGCAGGGCGGGCATGGGATGCCCGACGCGGTGTTCGAACTCTGCGATGTCGGCCGCGGACGCCGGTGGCGGCAGACCCCCGACCGGCGACCCGCTGGCGGATCGCGGCGATGAGATCGTCGTCGGACGCGTCCGGCCCGGCCGGTAGGCCTGCCTCGTAGTGGTACTGCTCGTAGCTGTAGCGGTGACCACACCGCCAATCACGGCCGGTGAGCTGCTGGTAGGCGCGATCGGGAACGAGGAGCAAGCACTGGGCCGTATCGTCCTTCGAGTCGGCGAACCGTGCCGGATCCGCCAGGATCCGCTCGTATTCCGCGCGGCCGGCGGCCACCACTGCTGCACGCCGGTAGAGAAACTCATCACCTTCGAGATCATGATGTAGCGGGGCGCGAACGAGCCGTGCCATCGCCTCGGAGAGATGTTCGGCGAAGGCGACAGTGTCCTCCACCGGGCCCTCCGACAGGCGATCGATCAGCGCCTGCGCAAGGCGGCGGGCACCGCGGTCCCTCCCCGAAGGCCTGCAGCGGTCGATGAGAGACCAGAAGGTGGTTGCGTCCATTCGGACAGCATGGCTCAAGGGTCTGACATCACGTGCGTACGGACTAAACGCGCCAACCGCCGACGCAAAGGCACCGCGGGCGGAAGACCCAACGGCTTGGCCTTTGACCGATACCGGCGCCACAACGAGGTCGACCGGACCATCAACCGCCTCAACAACTCTCGCGCTGTCGCCACCCGCCGCAGCAGTCCGCCTCTGGCTCAAGCCGCGAACTACCGGAACCGATCTCTCAAAATCCGGGGACGGGGATGAAGCTCGGCCACCACGAGGGCACGCCGCCGGGGCACGGAGGGGTGGCGGTGCCCTCCCAGAAGATCGAGAGGACGCACCAGAAAACACCGAGGAGCGTCACCGCGAGAGCAAAGGCATGGAGAAGGGGACGGTTCCCGAGAAGAGCGCCCACCGTGACCCAGACCAGCAGCAGAACCGTCCAGAGGCCGGGGATGAACAACCACAGCAGAAAACCGCTGTTGGCCGCGTTGTTCACCCCCACGTCACAGGCGGTCCACGACCTGCCCAGAAGCATGGCAGCGGATACCGCGAGAAGCAGCGCCACCGCCACCCCGAGCCATCCATGCAACCGTCGACTCCCCACAGGCCCCCCGTTCACCATTGTGCCTAGTGGGGCCCGACAGTTGGGTGGGAGGCCAAGGCGCGGGCAGCGGCGTGCAGTTGTGCTTCCCACGCCGTCTCGTCGAGCCCCAGCGTGTAGTCGATGCAGCACGTGCAGGGCGGGAGCAGCGCAAGGAAGGCTTGCTCCTCAGGGGTCTCGGCCTCCATCTCCCACCAGTCGTCCGATGCCAACTCGTCGAGTTCCACCTCCCCGGCTGTGAATCGCGTGGCCAGCCAGCGCAGCGCGTATCGTCGGGCCAGGTCGCGATCGGGCAGGCTCATCCCGAGTTCTTCCAGAGCCTGCTCGAACGCGTTGCGGATGTCCCGGGGGTCCGCATGACGCGGCAGACCGGCGAGCTCGCACAGGGCCGGCGTGTCCATTCCCGCTGCGAGTGCGTGGGCAGCGGTCATAGGGAGTTCTTCCGGACAGACCTGATCCGCCTGGTACAGCCACGCCGCCTCGAGGAGGGGCGCATGAATGCTGTGGACAGGGCTGTGAGGTTCGAACGTCTCGTCTTTCGCTGCCATGGTTCATACGATGCCAGTTCGGCCCGCGAGACAGCCCTGCACTGAGGGCGTCGTGTAAAGGGAAGCGTGGCTCTGCGTGGAAGCCTCGCGGCAACCAGCCACTGCCGAGTGACCGTACCGGCGTACGGTCACTCGGCATGGAGAGGCCTTGTCCGCCTAGGAGTTACAGCGACCGGGCAGGTAGCTGTAGCCGTCGAGGAAGAGGACAGGTCCCAGGACGGGGTCCTGGACCACTTCCCAGGACGATACGAAGGGTGACTCCCCTGGCACATGGAAGGTCATGTTCTGGGAGTCGCTGACGACAACGCCCGAGAAACCCGCACTGCCCCTGCTCGCCATGAACTCACCGTTGCCGGAGAACTCATACGTCCAGTGCCCCTCGCTGTTGCTGCCGCCGCACCAGACACCCACGACGCTGTCGGGCACCGAAGCCTCGACCGGCTCGCTGAGCTCCGTGGGCTCGTCGGTGGGCTCCGCGGTGGGCTCCTCCGCAGGTTCGTGCGTGGGTTCCTCGGCAGGCTCTTCCGCAGGTTCGTGCGTGGGTTCCTCGGCAGGCTCCTGCGCGGGTTCTTCAGTCGGTTCGTCGCTGGCGTCTTCGGTCGGTTCCTCCACGCTGTTGTAGGACGAAAGGTTCCCGGAGCGGTTCGGTGAGGGGTCCGTCCCGCAGGCGCTTGTGGTCAGCAGCGCGGCTATGAGAATCGCCGCGCACACGGCGCCGCGGTGGGCGGCGGGGGAGAGGGACGGCATGGGGCCTCCTGATGGACGAGTCGGGCAAGGTGTCAGCGGACGATCGCGCTGCGCCCCCATGCCAGTGCGAGAAAGGTGACCAGCATCCATACGGGGCCGACGACGCCCTGGAAACCGGGAAGACCGGTGATGCCCGCGAAGAGGACGACCGCCAGTACGGGCACGACGCTGAACCAGCCGATCCACCGCGAGACGGTGCGCTCACGCAACGCCATCCAGGCCACCGCACCGGCCGCGACCATGACGCCGAGCCAGCCGATGTACCCGCCGAAGTCGTTGAGTATGAAGTAGACGAACATCCCGTCGTCGCCGAAGGACCGCTCGTTGAAGCCGTCCGGCAGGTAGATCGCCAGGGCTCCCTTCCACCCGTAGCCGTAGGTCAGTCCCGCGGCCGAAGCCGTCAGCGCGCCGCTGACCACATGGGCGGCGGTGCTGGAGGGCACCCGCGGTTCGACCTGGCGCCGCCATGCCGCGGCCAGTACGAGCAGCAGGGAGACCGTCAGGAACCCGGTGACGAGACCGAGGTGCGCCAGTGGGCGGCTCACGTCGTCGAGCACCGAGGCGTCGACCGAGGTCTGCTCGACCGTGCCGGCCCGGACGTCTGTGAGGAGCGTGGCGACTCCTCCGAGCGCGCCCGCTCCGGCCCCGTACAGGGGCCACTTGGCCTTCCGGTCGCCGTCCTGTCGCGGCATGCGCCCCGGGCCGCGCGGGCGGGCATCCGGATCGATGGTGGTCATACGCCTCAACTCCCTGTGGGGCTGGTTCCGTTACCGGTCCGACTGTCGTGCGGGACGAGTCCCGCGGCCCAGGGACGCCGGTCCTGTTCGATCGGGACGGTTTCGCCGGATCCCGCCCGGTAACGACCCGCATTACGGGAACATGTGGGTGTGGGGCGAGGGGATCGAGTACTGCGGCGCACCGCGTACGGCATCGCGGTGCTGGGCGCGGCAGGCTGCGTTGCGACCGTGCCGGTGCACGACTGGCTGGCTGAACGCATCACCGTCGCACCCCTGTACTGGTCCGACCTCGTCCTCGGCACGGTCTGGCCGCTGGTGGGCGCCGTCGTCGCGAGGGGGCGGCCGCGCAACCCCGTCTGCTGGCTGATGCTGTTGCCCGCGATGATCGGGCCGTACCACCTGCTGGCGTACTACGCGGGTTACAGCCGCCTCGTCGCCGCGAAGCCCCTTCCCGGCTGGGAGGTGGGGGCCTGGGTCGGCTGCTGGGGGTTCGTCGGCTACTGGTTCGCCACGCCTCTGGTGCCCCTGCTCTTCCCGTACGGCCGCCTGGAAACAGTGCCGCGCCGGGTGTGCGCCCGGATCGTCGTCACGGTCGCCGGGATCGGAACGCTGGCGACGATGCTGCGGCCCAGCGGCACCGACCCCGTCCCCGGTGTCCCGAATCCGCTCGGGATCGCGGGCTGGGAGTGGCTGCACATCGTGATGCTCGTCTGTGCTGTGGCCACCATGCTCGGCGGCACCCTCGTGGCCGCCGTCTTCCTCGTCCTGCGGACCCGAGCGGCGACCGGCGCCGAGCGGGCGCAGCTGCAGTGGCTGATGCTCGGCGGGCTGCTGATGGCGTTCTCCTTCCTCTCGCTCCTCCTGGACGACGTCCAGCAGCCGGCACTCGTCGGTGATCTCGTGATGCTGATCGGGCTGCTCGGCCCGCCCGCGAGTGTCGCCGTCGCGATGCTGCGGCACGGACTGTTCGACGTGGAGCTCGTCCTCGGCCGCGCCATCGTCTTCACCGTCCTCAGCGCCCTCGTCCTCGGGGTGTACGCCGGGGTCGTCGCCGGTGCGCGGCTGATCGCACCCGGGTCCCTGACGGGAACCTGCCTGCTCGCGTTCACCGCACTGATCGCGGCCAACGGCCGCGGTGCCGTCCAGGCGGCCGTCGACCGGACGCTGTTCGGGCACCGTCACGATCCGTACGCCGTCGTCGCGCACGTCGGCCGTCGTGTCGCCCCGGCCGGTGAACCGGCGGAGGCCATGCAGCACCTCGTCGACGCCCTGCGCTCCGCGCTGCGCCTGCCCTACGCCGCCTTCGAGAGCCCCGCCGTGGCGGCGGCCTCCGGCACACCGGCGGCCGGCGCGGGCTGGCGGTCCTTTCCCTGCCGGGCCCTGGGCCGCGAACTCGGTGTACTGCGCGTAGGGCGGCGAAGCGTCAACGATCCCTGGACGGCCAAGGAGCAGGCCGCGGTCGAAGAGGTCGCGGACCGCGCCGGAACGCTCGCCTACGCCGCCGGGCTCGTCGAGGACATCGCCCGCAGCCGGTCACGCATCCTGTCCGTGCGCGAGGAGGAGCGACGGCGGCTGCGGGCGGACCTCCACGACGGGATCGGCCCCTCCCTGGCCGGCACCGCCCACCAACTCGACGCCCTCGCCCGGCGCATCGACGACCCCTGTCTCGCGGACTGCGCCAGGACGCTCCGGGACAGGCTCCGCTCCACCGTTGTCGATCTGCGCACCGTGGTCCAGGGGCTCCGGCCTGCGGTCCTCGACCAGCTCGGGTTGCGCGGCGCCCTGCGGGAACTGCTGGCCGGATACGACACACCGGCCTGCCACAGCAGCATCGACGGCGCCTGCCACGGCCTGCCGGCCGCTGTCGAGGTCGCCGCCTACGCCATCGCCGCCGAGGCGGTCGCCAACGCCGTCAGGCACAGCGCCGCCGGCCGCCTCGAACTGACTGCCCATGTGGAGGACACCGTCTTGATCCTGTCGATCCGCGACAACGGGCGCGGTATTCCGCCCAGGCACCGGGCCGGTGTGGGACTGCGCAGCATGGGGGAGCGCGCGGCCGAGGTCGGGGGCCGACTCGAGGTGACGACCGCGCCCGGCGAAGGCACGCTCGTACGAGCGACCCTTCCGGTAGGGGACCAGCGGTGACCCTTCCCCCTGTCCCCGACCCTGCCCTCGGCCCGGTCACCGTCCTGGTCGTCGACGACCATCCCGTCTTCCGGGCCGGAATGGCCACCGTCCTCGCGGACCTCCCCGATGTGACGGTCGTCGGAGAGGCGTCCGACGGTGCCGAAGCCATCACGGCCGCCGAGCGGCTGCGGCCGGCGATCGTGCTCATGGACCTGCGTATGCCGAACGTCAACGGCCTGGAGGCCACGGCCCGGATCACCACGGCCCACCCGGGGACTGCCGTGCTCGTCCTGACCATGGACGAGGACGAGGACTCGGTCTTCGCCGCCCTGCGCGTCGGTGCGCGTGGCTACTTGCTCAAGGAGTCGGACGGCGCCGACGTCCACCGCGCCCTGCTCGGGGTCGCCCGTGGCGAAGCCGTCTTCGGGCCCCGGATCGCCGAGCGGGTCCTGGCCCATTTCGCCACCCCGCCCGCCGACCGGTCCCCGCTCCCCTTTCCTCACCTCACCGACCGGGAACGCGAGACCCTCGACCTGATCTCCCGCGGCCTCGACAACGCGTCGATCGCCCGTCGCCTGTCGCTGTCCGAGAAGACCATCCGCAACCGGGTCAGCGACGTGCTGGCGAAACTGCACGCCCGGTCCCGCACGGAAGCAGCGGCTCTCGCACGGGACGCGGGCTTGGGTCAGCCCCGCCATTCGGCGTAGGCGTCCGGATGGCCGGCAACCGCACCGCGGGCGCGCCTCCGTGTCACGGAGCCGGCTGGTCATCGTTGGATGCCGTCTCACGCCAGGCGGTACGGACCCGCTGCCATGACCGGAGGACGTCAGGCAGCTGCTCCAGAATGCTTCGCACAGCGAACAGGATGATGGAGACGACACCTGCGCCTGCAAGGAGCATGAGTACCACTGAGTCGCTCACCGGCTTGTGACCTTTCGTGATGGTGGTCGAACCGGTGGGAAGGCAGGCTCAGTTCGACCACGCTGGGCGTGGAGAGAACTGACTTCCTGCCGACACCAAGAACTCAGGCCGGGACAAGCTCCCGGGGGCTCACTGCAGGGTCGTGCATGCAGACCTGGATGCCTGCGTGTTTGAATCCACTCCCCGGCCGCCTGTGTCGGAGGCGGGTACGGTTCTGTGGAAACCTTCCTGGCACCCCAGCATTGCGCCGGGCCGCCCAGGGAGCGGACAGGACGGGCACTTGGCTCGGCCTGAGATTGCCCCGAAGCTAGCACAACGGCCGTCGGCGCAGCCAAAGTTCCCTTCGCGATTTGACAACTGGACTGGTGGCGTGCGCTGGTTCATGGCGACGGCCTGCGCGGCGGTTCCGGCAACACGGCCGTACCGGTCGACCGGTCGTCGCAGACCTGTCGAGCGCTCCTACCGCACATTCGGTGGTTCGCCGGGCTGGTGGGCGTCGCAGGCGGGCACGCCGTCCAGCCAGGCCGCGCCCTGGACGTAGATGTTGGAGACCCAGCCCTTGTAGTCGCTGAGGTACGTCCAGGCGTCGTTGGTGTAGCCCTCGGCCGTCACCGACTCGCCGTGGTCCTGGCAGAAGGCCGTCACCTGGGTGGGCCCGGGCAAGGTGGCAACCACCGGGGAACCGGACGAGGCGTCCTGGTGGATCCGGACGTCGGTGCCCCATGTGCTGCGGTAGTTGACGTTGTCACCGGTGCCGGTTCCGGGGTCGCCGTCGCAGGCGGGCACGCCGTCCAGCCAGGCCGCGCCCTGGACGTAGATGTTGGAGATCCACGCGTTGCGGTCGGCGAGGTGCGACCAGGCGTCGTTGGTGTAGCCCTCGGCGGTGACCGACTGGGCGTGGATCTGGCAGTCGATGCGCACGGCGGTCGGCCCCGGCAGCAGGTCGGTGCGCGGGCTGTCGGTGGAGGGCGCCGTGTGCAGGGAGACGTAGGTGCCCCAGGTCATGTGGTCGCCGCCCCCGACGGCGGATCCGCCGTCGCAAGTGGGGACGTCGGTCAGCCAGTCGGGGCCCTGGAGGTAGATGTTGGAGATCCAGCCCGTCTGGTCGCCGAGGAAGGACCAGGCGTCGTTGGTGTAGCCCTCGGCGGTCACCCGTTCGGCGTGCTTCTGGCACACGACGCGCACGCCGGCCGGTTCGGTGAAGACGTGCACGACGTCGCTGCCGACGGAGGGAGTGGCGTGGACTCGTACGTTCGTTCCCCAGGTCGAGTGATCGCCCGAGCCGGGGACGGTGGAGCCGTCGCACGCCGGGATGCCGGGCAGCCAGCCGGGGCCCTTGACGTAGATGTTGGAGATCCAGCTGCCGCCCAGGTCCGGCAGGTGGGACCAGGCGTCGTTGGTGTAGCCCTCGGCGGTGACCGACTGGGCGTGCTTCTGGCAGTCGATGCGCAGGGCGGTCGGTCCGGCGAGGGTGGTGTAGACCGGCGCGGTGGTGGAGGGCTCGGTGTGGGTGCGGACGTCCGTGCCCCAGGTGGAGTTGGGGCCGCCCCCGGCACCGGCGCCGTCCACGCGCACGGCGCCCGCGTAGTCGCTGTGGCTGCTCATGGGTGACACCCGGATCTTCTCGTCCGACTGGGGCGCCTCCGCGATCAGGCCGTTGCCGATGTAGATCGCCACGTGGTGCATGTTGGACGGCGTGCCGAAGAAGACGATGTCGCCGGCGTGCAGCGCCCGCCATCCCTGGTCCGCTGAGATCCGCACCGGCCAGGGGGTCTGGAAGATCTGCGATACGACGCGGTCGCCGATGATGTCGTATCCGGCGGCCTTGTAGAAGGCGTACCGCACGTATCCGGAGCAGTCGAAGCCCTTGCGGTACGGGTCGTTCTTGCTGCGCTCGGGGTCCGATCGGTCCACGAAACCGTAGGTGGCCTGGGGCGGCGAAACGCTGTGCCCGCCGCCCCAGGTGTACCAGGTGTCGGCCGCGATCACCTGGCAGGCGGCCGTGACCGCGGCTGCTCCGAGGGCGTCGGTGGGGCCGTGCGGCTTGCACGAGGTGTCCGAGGAGTCGTCGGGCGCGTTGCGCTCGGCCTGGTGGGCGACAGCCGACGACACCGCCCGCCGGGTCACGCGGTCGGCGGTGGCGCCGCTGTCGCCCGCTCCGTAGGAGAGGTGGGCGGTGATGCTCTTGCCGAACTCGTTCAGGAGGTCGTCCGTCTTAGGCGGTCCGGGGCGGTTGCAGACGTGGTCGTCCGTGCGGCAGACGTCGAAGTAGCGGCCGTCGCCCAGGAAGCCGGCGAAGACACCGGGAACGGCCCGCCGCGCGAGCAGGCCGCCGTCCGAGACGGAGGCGCTGCCGACCGAGAAGTCGGGGTTGACGGTGAGCATCTGGCCGTCCTGGCCCATGCCGATCTGGCCGTTGTAACGCGAGGGGTCGGCGATGTCGACGATCGCCGCGATGACGTCCTCGTGGGCCTGCACCGACGGCTGGGCCAGCGCCTCCTTGACGACATGGGCGCCCTGGGAGAAGCCGATCAGGACCAGCCCGGTACCCGTGCCGCAGTGGGTGTCGTACCACTCCACCTCCTGGGCCAGCCGGTCGCGGCCGGCGTGCATCGAGTCCCAGTAGCCGGGCTGGAACGGCATGGCAAGGCTCGCCGGGTACGACAGGTTGCGGACGGACATGTCGCCGTAGTCCACCCCGTGCTGGTCGTGCAGGGCCTTCTGGACGCCGGCGATGTACCAGCTGTTGACGCCGCTGGAGCCCCACTCGTAACCGGGTGAGTAGCTGGAATCGCCCTGTGGGATCGACCGCTCGTCGCTGCCGTACGCGGACACGATCACCCACGGCTTGCACACCATGGGCTGGTTCGGCGCCGGCTCGGCGTGCGCCGACGGTGCCAGTGCCAGTAGCCCCAGCAGCACGCCGAGAACGGCTGCCATCACGGTCCCGCGTGCGGGCCGTCCACCCCTCGTCATACCGAATCCCCCGCTCTGCCGATCCCGTCGGACACGGGACGGTCGTACAGCGGCCCCACCCTACGACCTGACATGGCAGCGTCAAAGGGGCCAGGTGTCGGGAGAATCGCTGCACGTTCCCTTGCCCCAGCCGCAGCGGTCGGCCCGTCTGGTGGTGCGCGCCCCGGGGGCGGGGCCCGGGGCGGATGCCGTGGCTGGCGGTGTGGGTGATGCTGAAGGGGTGGGCGGTGTCGTAGCCAGGTGGTGGAACCCGGCGGCCTACGCCGTTTCGGGCCGCCGCGCCGTGCGCGTGTCGCTCGCCGCGGCGAGCGGCTTCTACGTCTTCCGCTACGGCCTGGACCGCTCCGTGGCGGCGACCTACGCGCTGTTCGCCGCCATCGCCCTGGGCGGACTCTCACGGATCCCCGGCACCGGACGGCAACGGGCCGCCGTACTGCTCCGAGCCCTGCCGCTGTGCTGGGTGCTGGCGGTGGTCGGCACGTATCTCTCGGTGCGGACCTGGAGCGCCGCCGTCGGCATGCTGGTGGTCGGCTTCGCCCTGGCCTTCTCGGCCGTGGGCGGGCCGCGCGCGGCGGGGACGGCACCGGGCCTGCAACTGCTCTACATCCTGCCGTCCTTCCCGCCCTACGATCCGGCCTCACTCGGCGAACGCCTGGTCGGGACGAGCACCGGTGTGGCACTGCTCGTCGCGGCGGAGGCACTGCTGCTGGCAGAGCCGAACCCTCCGGGGTACGAGGAGCGGGCGGCCCGGGCCGTGCGGGTGGCCGCGCGGTGCGCGCGAGGCCTCGCCGCACCGCCGTACACCCTGACCGGCGAGGACCGGGCGGCGGCCCAGGATGCCGTGCAAGGGCTCCGGCCACTGCATGTGCCGGAGGCGGTACGCCCGGCCGGGCCGGGCAGACGTGAGCGCGCCCTGGCGCACACCGGCCTCGCGACCCGCACCCTGCTCAGCCGGCTGGCGGGTCTGCGCACAGACCGCAACGCGGCGGACACCGAGGTCACAGCCGTGCTCCGCGCGGTGGCCGAGCTGGGGGAGGCGACCGCCGGCTGTCTGGGTTCCGGGCCGTCACCGCTGGGGCCGTACCAGGCGCTGGTCGGGGCGCGCGCACGCCTGTCGGCCGTCTCCGCCGGGCCGTTTCCCGGCACCGCTTGTGCGCCGGCCTTCCCGGCCGCGGTGCTGCGCGGGCACGCCGCCGTGCTGGAGGTGGCCGACGCGGCACTCGCCATGGGCGTGGCCGCCGACCTCGCCGTACACGGCCGGCACGCCCGGGTGCCGATCCCGCCGGGCCGCTTCTGGTACGCCTCGATGGGGGCGCCGCTGCTGTGGTGGCACCGGCTGCGCGGGCACGCCGGGCGCCGCTCGGTGTTCTTCCAGAACGCGGTGCGCATCGCCCTGGCGCTGACGGCCGCACGGCTGGTGGCCGGGGTGGACACGCTGCCGCACGGGTTCTGGGCCATGCTGGCGACCCTCACCCTCACCCGTACGACGCTGGACGAGACCCGCCACACCGTCCGCCTGGCGCTCACCGGCACCCTCGTCGGCGCGCTGGTGACCGCCGGGACGCTGACCCTGGCCGGGACGGACACCCGTTTCTACGCGGTGCTGCTGCCGCTGTGGATGCTGATCGTCTTCACGGTCGGGCCGGTGCGGGGTGTCGGCTGGGCACAGGGCATGTTCACCGTGCTCGTGGCACTGGTCTTCGCGCAGCTCGCGCCGCCCACCTGGCACCTGGCGGAGGTGCGGATGCTCGACGTGCTGGTCGGCAGCGCGATCGGCGCGGTCTTCGGACTGCTGGCCTGGCCGCGCGGCGCCCATGACGAGCTGCGCTACGCGGCCGCGGAGCTGCTGCGCAGGGCGGCGGAGATCGTCGTGGCGACCAGCGCCTCGGCCGCGCGGGGCACGGCGTCGGCCCTGCCCTCGGGGGCACCGCCCGGCCACCGGTCGCTGCACCGCTCGGTCATCCTCGCTGAGTCCGCGTACGCCCAGTACCAGAGCGAACCCGCACGCCTCGGTGGCCGAGCGACCTCACCCGCGGTGGACTGGCAGGCGACGCTGATGGCGGGCCACCACACCCTGTGGGGCTCGCAGAGGCTGCTGGAGCCACCGCACGCCGTACTGGGCCCGGCCGCGGCGGAGGCGCTCACCGGCGTCGGCGAACGCGTGGCGGGCCGGATGCTGCTGGTCTCGGCAGCCCTGGACCCGGGCGGCGACACGCCCACCGCGCCCGTGCCGTCGATCGAGATGACCCTCGCGGAATCCACGACCGAGCCGACGGACGCACCGCGGCTGTACTACGCGACGGTGTCGTGGCTGGAATCACTGACGGCGGACCTGGCGCGGATCGGTGCCGGGCCGGGGGAGGAGTGAGACGACGCCTGCTGCGTAACGCGCGCCGCCAGAGGGCCACGGCGAGGGGCGCGACCAAGCCCAGGTCGGCGCGGCCGATGAGTTCGTGGATCCCGGCCGGTCCAAGCTCATGACACTCCAGGAAGGACACCGCCATGTCGGAGCTTCTCGTCGACTTCATCACCTCCCTCGACGGCTACGCATCGGGACGGGGATGGCCCGGGTTCTGGGGCCTGGAGGGCCCGGAGTACCTCGCATGGCTCGGTGAGCAGCCCGAAGCCACCTACCTGATGGGAGCGAACACCTATCGCCTGATGTCAGGGTTCGCCGCAGGCGAGGTCCCGGAGGGCCAAGACGAGTTCAGGCCGGAGGAAGAGGAGTCCGTCGACCAACTCACACAGGCCCCCAAGGTGGTGTTCTCCTCCTCGCTCGAGGAGCCACTGACGTGGGCCAACTCCACGCTCGTGCGCGACGACGCCGTGGAGACGGTCCGCGCCATGAAGTCCAGCGGCTCGGGACTCCTCAGCACGATCGGCAGTCTCAGCCTGTGCCGGTCCCTGCTACGGGCCGGACTCGTCGACCGCTTCCGGGTCGTGATGTTCCCGGTGATCACCGGGGCCACGGGCGAGGAACGCATCTACGACGGCTATCCGGACGTCGCCCTTGAGATGATCGACCACCGCACCTTCGACGGCCGCATCCAGCTGGTCGAGTACAAGCCCCGCGTGCTCGAGCACCCGCCGCTCGGCGCCCCTGAGTGACGTCGCCCCGCCCGCCGGTCCGGACGGCCCCGAGTCCGGCGCCGACGGGTGCGGAGCAACGAGGGACGCCGTCGCTCTTCGGGCGCAGCCGCGAGCAGGGCCTGCGACGGCCGCGCTGCCGGGGTCCGCGCCCCGCATCGCCCTGCGAGCCGATACGGCGATCGCTCCCTGACGCTGCCGACAGCGGGGGCTGGCCCCACCTTCGATCAACCGGACAGCCGGATGGCCGGGAGAACGCCTTGGCGGCGACTGTGGACCTGTCCCGAGCAAGTCGCCCCCAGAGAAGGCAAGATCGTGCGCATTGTCACGGCCACCGCCGCTGCCTTGGCCCTCGCCGGCCAAGCCGTTCCGGCCGCCACCGCCCACCACCCGACCGCCGACGGAATCTGGCGCATGGACGGCTACGGCACCGTCCTGTCCATCCGGAACGGAACCTTCCAGGAGTACCAGACCACCACCGTCAGCTGTCTCAAGGGCGATTCCGCCGAGCGGAGCGGCCCCGGCACCTACACCATGCCTGACGGCACCGTCCTCACGGTGCGCGTCCAAGGAGGCGGCGACCGCGGGTCCTTGCGGGTGGACGGCTCGGTCGGCGACCGGAACCTGCATCGGATCCCTGAGTTGCCCGACGCCTGCACGCGTCCGGCCCCCGAAGGCCCGCTCGCCGCCTTTGACGTCTTCTGGCAGTCCTTCGAGGAGAACTACCCCTTCTTCGCCGCCAAGGGCATCGACTGGCACGCAGTACGCGACCGGTACCGCCCCCGGGTACACGCCGGGACGACGAGGGACGAGCTGTACGCCGTCTTCAGCGAGATGGTCAAGCCGCTCCACGATGCCCACGTCGCCGTCCAGGACGGCGACCGCGTCTTCGCACAGGTTCGACCCGGCACCGCCGTGCCCACCGAGGAGTTGGACACCAAGGTCAAGCAGTTCGTCGTGGCGCGCGACCTCAAGAACGCCCGGAACCTGCAGGACTTCGCCAACGGGCGGATCACCTACGCTGACCTCCCCGGCGCACAGGGCTATGTGCGGATCTCCGGGTTCGGCGGATACGCGGGTCATGGCGCCTCCTACGCCGCCCAGTTGGCCGAGCTGGACAGGGCGCTGGACACGGTCCTCAGCCGGGAGCGCACCCAGCGCCTGAAGGGCCTGATCATCGACGTGCGGATCAATGGCGGCGGTTCCGACGCCCTGGGTGTCCACATCGCCGAGCGCCTCACCGACACCGCCTACCTCGCCTACTCCAAAAGGGCCCGCAACGACCCCGCCGACCCCTCCCGGCACACCCGCCCCCAGCCCGTCTACGTCACGCCCGCCCAAGGACCCCGTTACACCGGGCCGGTCGCCGTGCTGACCGGCGGCTCGACCTTCAGCGCGGGGGAGACCTTCACCCAGGCCCTCATGTACCGGCCCGGCAAGACCGTCCGGATCGGCCGGCCCACCCAGGGAGTCTTCTCGGACGTCATGTCGCGCACCCTCCCCAACGGCATGTCGGCCTGGCTGCCCAACGAGGAGTTCCTGACCCGGTCGGGCAGGACCTTCGACGGCACGGGCATTCCGCCGCACCTCACGGAGCCGGTCTTCACGAAGGAAGAGTTCGACAAGCAGAGGGACTCGGCCTTCGACAGGGCTCTCGACGTCCTGAGGAACTCCGACGGCACCACGAGCTGACGCAGGAGCAGCGGGACCGGGACGCTCAAGTCTCCGTTCGCCGAATGGATCCGTGAGGGTCGCGGCGGCGACGGAATATCGCGCGGTACTCCCTTGGCCGCTGGCCTGTATGTCTGGCGAAGACGCTGCTGAATGTCCCAGGGTCGCCGTACCCGACGTCGGCGGCGATGCTCGCGACGGTCCTGTCGGTCGTCTCCAGCAGGTGTCGGGCCCGACGTACCCGAACTGTCTGCAGGTACGCGAGTGGCGTCTCGCCGGCCTCGTCGCGGAAGCGGCGGAGCAAGGTTCTGGTGCTGACGTGGAACTCCTGGGCGAGGGCGGGCAGGTCGTAGCGAGCAGTGAGGTTCTGGTCGAGCCACCGCTTGACGCTGAGCGAGAACTCCCTGCCCACAGTGGGTATGAGATCCGGGTCGACATAGGGAGCCTGCGTGGAACGCGCGTCATCTACCAGCGCGATGCGCGCGGTGCTCCGTGCGACACGGGGACCGTCGTGCTCGCGGATGAGCTGCAGGGCGAAGTCGTACATGGCACTGAAGGCCGCTGTGGTCGTCACCCCCCGGTCGGTGACGACCAAGCTCTCCGGGCGCAGGCGCACGTCGGCGTACCGGCGGGCGAACCGATCCGCGAACAGCCAGGACGTGGTCGCCTGGCGTCCGTCGAGCAGCCCTGCTTCGGCGACCAGGAAGGCACCCACGCAGATCGATACGACAGCGGCCCCCGAGGCCGCCTGCGACCGGATCGACGCCGCTTCCGGTTTCAGGTGGGCGAGTGTCGCGTTCAGATCGAGCGTGGGCGAAAGCTCGAACCCCGGCACGATCAGGACGTCCACCGGGCGAACCGCCGCCACGTCGAGGACGGAGCCGCCGGCTGCGATCACCCGACGCCGGGGCGAGATGACCGACGTCTCGTAGGCCGGCTGGACCGCTCCTTGTGCCGCGGCGACGTGAGAGGCCATGGCCAGGAGGTCTGGGACGCCGAACACCTCCGACGCGAAGCAGCCGGGGTACGCCAGCACGCCGACGCGCAGCGGACTCATGCGGCCCCTCCAGCTCCGCCAGCTCCTCCGGCTTTCCGGCAGCCTCGAACGGGTGGCGATATTACCGTGATACGTGGCGATGACGCCGCTTCTGGGGAAGGGCGGCCGCTCGTCATCATCTCGGTCATGACCATCATGCGAGGACAGAGCGACCCCCTGGACGACTTCTCACGCAGAGCCGTCAGCGTCGATGACGTCGACAAGACCGTGTACGTCACGGGGTCGGGACCGGCAGTCATCCTCATGCCCGAGATGCCGGGTATCAGCCCCGACGTCGCGCGGTTCGCGCGGTGGGTGCGTGATGCCGGCTTCTCCGTGTACCTGCCCTCTCTTTTCGGCGTCGACGGCGCCTATCCGCTCGCCGAGGCAGGCGAAGCTGTCGTTCGACGCGCCTGCGTCAGCGCCGAGTTCCGGGCGTTCGCCGGTGGCGGCACCAGCCCCGTCGTCACATGGCTGCGCGGCCTCGCCCGCCTGGCGCACGCCGAGCGTGGCGGGCCTGGCGTCGGCGCCGTCGGTCTGTGTTTCACTGGCAACTTCGCCCTGACCATGGCGCTCGAACCGGCTGTCATCGCACCAGTGGTCAACCATCCGTCGCTGCCGCTCGACGATCCCGGCGGTCTGGAGATCAGCGACGAAGACGCTGCCGCCGTTGCTGAACGCGTGGCGCGAGAGGGATTGAAGGTTCTCGCCTACCGCTTCGACAACGACAGGTGGTGCACTGGTCAGCGGTTCGCGGCTTACCGGGCGCTGCTCGGGGACGCCTTCGACGGCCGCGTCCTCAAGGCCGAGGCAGCGAACACGGACCCTCCGCCCTTCTTCCGTGACGTCGTCGGCTGCGCCCACAGCGTGGTCACGGCACACCTGGTCGACCAGGACGGTCATCCCACGATGCAGGCCCGGGACGAGATCATCGCCTTCCTGGCCGAGCGGCTCGTCATGAGCGCTGAGTGAGCCCTTGACGCTCCGGGTAGGAGTTCGGGCCCGTCCCGGCCGTCCTGTCTGGGTGTTACCCCGATGCCTGCGGCCGCCCCTGCCCCGCCGCCGCAGGGCACCGCTACGCTCTGGGTCGCCCCGCCCGCCCAGCCCATCCCGAGCCCGAGAGTACGTGCCGTGGAAACCGAAGACAGACCGCCCTTGACGATCGACGTCGACGCGGAGCGCCGCCTGTGGACGCTCAGCGCGCCGCCCGGCGTGCCGAGCCGGCCGGTCGTGACCGGCGGCACCGTCTACCTGTTCCTGGCGGACGGCCGTCTCGCCGCCGTCGACCCGGACCGCGGCCGCGTGCTGTGGTGCAGCGCGCCGCTCACCCAGCCGGACACCGCACGCCTGGTGTCCGTGGGCGAGGTCGTCGTGATCGCCGTACAGAGGGAGAGCGGGCGCTGTGGGTACGTGGCCCTGGACGCCGCGACCGGCACGGTGCGGTGGACGCGTATCAAGAGTGATCTGCACCGCGTAGCGGTCGCCGGTTCGACGCTGGTGCTGTGGAACGACACCTACGACGAGCGTGCGAAGATCGCCGGGGTCGACGCGCTGACCGGCGAACTCCTGTGGCAGAACGAGTTCGAGCGGATCTGGCGCCTGCTGGTGCGCGGGGAGCGGGTGATCCTCGACACCGGGGGCCTCCGTGCGCTGGACGCCCGCAGTGGTGAGGAGCTGTGGCGCAAGGGCCACGGCAACCCCCTTCCCGGACAGCAGGGGACGGACGACGCGGCGGTCTTCCACGCATGGAAGGACGGCACCGAGCCCGAACTGTCCCTGTGTGCCTCGGACACCGGTGAACAGCTCGCCGCCACCCGCTTCCCGCGGCGGGCGATGCGGCACTTCTCCGAGCCGCCCATCCTGCTCGACGGCGGCCGGGCCCTGTTCGCGAAGAGTTACGGCCGGCGCATCCAGGTCTACGCCCACTCCGGCCTGGCCGCGGCAGAGCCCCTGCTGGAACTGCGGCTCGCTCGCTGGCGCTTCACGTACTTCTCCGAGGGTCCGGTCTGCGTCGGCGACTGGCTGTACGCCGTCGGCGGTCGCCGCCACCATGTGTACGCCGCCGAGTGCGGTGGCGGGTCCGGCCCGCGGGCACTGCCGGTGACCGCGCCGAACGGCCGGGCGGTGACGTGGCCGCGGACGATCGCCGGCCCGAGCCACGTCTTCCTCTCCGACGGCCGGACCGTCGCCGCGGTCCGGGAGGGGCGGGTGCTGTGGACGACGGCCACGGACGTGTTCGACAGCTGGCCGGTGCCCCTCGGCCCCGACCGCGTGCTGTTCTCCTCGCGCAGCCGGACCGGGGACGGGTACCTGCTGCACTGCGCGGACGCGGAGACCGGCCGCCGTCACACCTGACCGCGCTTCCGTCCGCTTCCCCTGCTTTGTCCGGCCCGGTGGTCAAAACTCATGGGGCCGATGTCGGTCCCGTGCGGTAGAAAGCCCTTCAGACTCAGCGCACACCGTAGACACGTACGGAGTTGCGGTTGCGCTCTCGACCAATTCTGGGGGGACTTGTGTTCAGAAGACGGGCGGCTTGGGCCGCCATCGGTACCGTCGCGCTGCTCCTGGCCGGTGCTCCGGCGGCGGACGCCGTGGAGGGGCAGGCTCCCGACGTCCGGTGGGCGAGCAGCGTCTCCGACGACCTCGGAACTCTCGCCGTCAGCGCCGGCTCCGACAGCGCGATCACGGAGATCAGGGCGCATATCGTCTCAGCCGCCACACAGCAGGAGGTCGCCGTCGTCGAGAACGACGCGTTCGTCCTCGTCTCCGGCACGCCACAGGACGGCGTGTGGCACACCAGGCAGCCGCTGGACCTCGCCGATCTGGGCAGCTACACCGTCCGCGTCGAGGCCGCGGACGCCGACGGCGACCGCACCACCGACAACTCCGCGGGCACCCTCGCCTACTACGTCGTGCCGGTGTTCGAGGACGTACGGACCGACCGCGCGGAAGTGGACATCGACCACCGTGAGGTGCGCGTCGACGGCGTCCTCAAGGGCCGGTGGCCGGCGACCCGCGAGCTGAAGCCCCTGGCGGACCACCCGGTCGACCTCGATGTGGACTACTGGACGGAGAACACCGTCCGCACCGACGCCGAGGGACACTTCTCCGGCACGGTCACCGTCAACGGCGCGGTGCCGGTCCAGGCCGTGCACCGGCACAACAACGCGCACCCCTACGTGCTGTACGGAGAGTCCGCGTCCATCCAGATGGGCGTCCGGCAGGTGGCCACCCGCTGGACCGTCCAGAGCCCCGCAGAGGCCCGGACGATCGACTTCGGACAGCAGGTCACGATCACCGCCACGCTGGAGCGGGAGACCCCACAGGGCTGGGTCCCCTTCGAGGGGCAGAGCGGTGGCGTGCTCTTCGAGCCGTCCTCCGGAGGCCAGTTCGCCTCCGTCGGCTACTTCACCACGGGTGCGGACGGCACGGTCACCTTCACCCACGCCCCGTGGGAGACCGGCACCTTCCGCGTGGCGTCGCACAGCGACGACCCGTTCATCGCCCCCGCATCCGTGAACAGCGCCCGGATCACCGTGCTGCGCGCCTCCGTCTTCACCTCGTTCTCGGCCACCCGCACGCCGGACCGCGGCGTGCACGTCGAGGGTGCGATGGACTTCCCCGACGGCTGGACGCCCGCCACCATCCCGGTGCACATCCAGTACTCGCGTGACGGCAAGCAGTGGACCGATCTGCTCACGACCGAGGCCACCTGGTCCGGCAGTGGCCACGCCTTCGCGGCGGACATCGCCGATGCACGGCACGGCTACTTCCGCGCGCACTTCGAGGCGACCGACTCGTTCCGCGCGGCGACTTCGCAGTCCGTGCGGGCGAGCCGCTGACCTCCGGCGATACACAAGGTAGGGACCGGCCGGGCCCGCTCGCACAGCGCCCGTCAAAAAGGGGCCGTGGGTGCGAGGTCAAGCGCCGTGACCTGCCGCCTCGGCCTCCGCCCAAGCCCTGCGCAGTTCCTCGCCCAGTTCCGCGGGAGCCTCCTCGGCGATGTGGTGGTCGCTGTCGATGCCCTTCGCCGTCAGTTCGCCCGCGACCCAGTTCCGCCAGATGCCGGCGATGTCCTCGTACAGCAGGGGGAGATCGCTCTTCGTGCCCCACAGCACGAGGGTGCCGCATTGCACGCGTCGTCCGGCCGCCCGGTCCTCGTCGTCGTGGCGGCGGTCGATGCCGAGTCCGGCCCGGTAGTCCTCGCACATGGCGTGGATGGTCCGCGGATCGCTGAGCGCGTGCTGGAAGTCGTCCCAGTTCTCCTGGCCCATGTCCTCGGGGGTTTCCGGATACCACAGGCTGAGGTTGTTGCCGATGACGGTCTCCGGTCCGGGACTGGGCTGGGCCCGGAAGAACCAGTGCCACCACCGGGTGGCGAATTCGGCGTCGCAGCGTGCGAGGGCCTCGCCGATGGGGACGACGTCCAGTGTGGTCAGGTGCGTGACAGCCGACGGGTGGTCCAGGGCCAGGCGGGTGGCGACGTAGCCGCCTCGGTCGTGTCCGACGACATGGAACGTCTCGTGGCCCAGGGACCGCATGAGCGCCAGGCAGTCCGCGGCCATCCGGCGCTTGGAGTAGGGCGCGTGGTCGTCGTCGGTGGGGGGTTTGGAGGACTGGCCGTACCCGCGCAGGTCGGGACAGACGACCGTGTGGTCCTCGGCGAGCAGCGGGGCCAGCCGGTGCCATGTGGTGTGGGTGCGCGGGTGTCCGTGTACGAGGAGCACGGCCGGTCCGCGCCCGCCGTGGCGCACGCGCAGGCGGACCTCGCCGAGGTCGACGGTCTCGAGTGTGAAGTCGGGAAACACGAACCACCTCTTCCCTTGATTGCGAGGGGCGAACTCCCGGCCACCGGCCGGTACGGCTGTTCCGCTCCTCCGGTACACCCGTCCGGCCCGCCGCTGAGCCGCCGGACGGGTGTACGGGAGGAGGACGGAAGGCCGCTGCCGGCCCTGGTGCCGTGGCACGGTCAGGCGAGGGACACGTTGTACGCCCGCATCCAGGCGTCCACTTCCAGGATGGGAAGAAGGAGGTGGCTGGAGTTGAGCCACGTCATGGTCTTCGACCCCGACCGGGTGAGCCCCTCCACGCGCTGCGGATCGAACACGCCGTGCAAGGGGGAGGAGGGATCGCTGAGCACCTTGTCGATGGAGCGCATGACCTCCGCGTCGTAGGCCGGGTCGTGGGTGCCGGGGTATCCGCTCTTGGGCCGGTCCAGGGTCTCCTGCGGGAGGACGTCGGCGAAGGCGAGCCGCAGCAGGCTCTTCCAGCGGCCGTCGGCGTTCTTCATCTCCCACGGCACGTTCCACACGTACTCGACCAGCCGGTGATCGCAGTACGGGACACGTACCTCCAGGCCCACCGCCATGCTCATACGGTCCTTGCGGTCGAGGAGGTAGGCGAGGGGGCCTTTCAGGCTGTAGTACATGACCTCGCGCATACGGGCGTTCAGCCCCTGCTCCCCGGGCAGGCGGGGGACTTCCGCCTTGAGGGTGAGGTAGCGGTCGTTCTCCGCGTCGGCCGGACGGACGCGCCGGTGCAGATCGGGAGC
This sequence comes from Streptomyces griseosporeus, assembly GCF_014656055.1. Classification (GTDB taxonomy): domain Bacteria; phylum Actinomycetota; class Actinomycetes; order Streptomycetales; family Streptomycetaceae; genus Streptomyces; species Streptomyces griseosporeus. The sequence goes on along the minus strand of NZ_BNBR01000002.1, from coordinate 119,065 downwards.
GAAGGCGTCGGCCAGGCGCGGGGCGTCACCGATCCACGGGAACCGGTCGCGCCACACGAGCCGCTCGTCGTGGTACCAGGGGTAGCCTCCGAAGACCTCGTCGGCCGCCTCTCCGGACAGCGCCACCGTGGACTGTTCCCGGATCGCCTTGAACAGCAGGTACATCGAGGTGTCGAACTGCCCCAGGGACGGCAGGTCGCGTGCTCGCCGGGCGGCGGGCAGGGCCGCGAGGACGTCGTCGGTGTGCAGGGTGATGTTGTGGTGCACGGTGCCCAGGTGGCGGGAGGCGAGCCGGGCGTAGGGGGCGTCCCGTTCGGGTCGTAACTCGGTCGGCTTGAAGTCCTTCTCGTCACCGGCGAATTCGACGGCGAAGGTGTGCAGGGGGCCTTCGCCGGCCGCGTTCAGACGGCGGTTGGCCAGGGCGGACATGATGGTGGAGTCCAGCCCTCCCGACATCATCGCGGAGCGCGGGACGTCGGCGACGAGCTGGCGGTCGACGATGTCCTCGAGAAGGTCCCGGACGGTCGTCACGGTGGTGGTCAGGTCGTCGCGGTGTTCGCGGCTGACCAGGCGCCAGTACGGGTACTCGTGGCTGCCGCTGCGTGAGAAGCGCAGGATGTGGCCCGGAGGGAGCTCGCGCAGGCCGCGCAGCGGTGTCTCGCCGGGGAGGGCCAGACGGGCGTTGAACAGGATGGGCAGGCTGTCCTCCTCCACGACCGGCTGGAAGAGGGGGTTCGCCATGATCCCCTTGGGTTCGGAGGCGAAGAGGATGCCGCCGGGGTAGGCGAAGTAGTACAAGGGCTTGATGCCGATGCGGTCGCGGGCCAGGAGGAGTTCCTCGCGCCGGGCGTCCCAGACGGCGAAGGCGAACATCCCGTTGAAGTGGTCGACGCAGGCCGCGCCCCATTCGAGGTAGGAGCGCAGGACGACCTCGGTGTCGGAGCGGGTGGTGAACCGGTGCCCGCGTGTTTCGAGGGCAGCGCGCAGTTCTCGGAAGTTGTAGACCTCACCGCTGTAGACGAGGACGACGGGCTCCTGGTGGGGTTCGGTCGAGGCGACGGCCGGTTGTGTGCCGCCCTCCAGGTCGATGATGGAGAGGCGGCGGTGACCGAGAGCGGTGTGGGGGCCGAGCCAGGTGCCGGCGGCGTCAGGGCCCCGCAGGGCCATGGTGCCGGTCATGCGCTGGAGCGTCGTGTGCTCCTGGCTGAGGTCGCGGGTGAAGTCGGTCCATCCGACGATGCCGCACATGGATGTCCTTTCTGGGACTGCTGGAGCGGGGCCGACGGTGTCAGGCGGTTGCCGGTGCGGGGGTGTGGTGCCGCGCGGCTGCGGCGAGGATGCGGGTGGCTTCCTCGATCTCGTCCCGGGTGACGGTCAGCGGCGGGGCGATCCGCAGGGTGTTGCCGTGGCGTCCGCCGAGGCCGATGAGGAGGCCCTGGGCGCGGCACGTCTCGACGTGGGCGCGGGCCGCGTCGGGGTCGGGCCGTCCGCTTCGCGGGTCGACGATGTCCACGGCCAGCATCAGCCCCTGACCGCGGGCGTCCGCCAGGTGCGGATGATCCGCGGCGAGGCGGCGCAGCTGTGCCAGGAGACTCTGCCCGGCCGTCTCCGCATTGCGCTGCAGGTCGTGGTCGTGGATGTGGTCGAGGGTGGCCAGTGCGGCGGTGCAGGCCAGCGGGTTGCCGCCGAAGGTGGAGATGGACTTGCCCGCGACGCTGTCCAGGATGTCCCGGCGGGCGATCACGCCGCCGAGCGGCAGACCGTTGGCTATCCCCTTGGCGAACGTGATCACATCGGGCTTCAGCCGGTGGAGTTGATGGCCCCACCAGGCGCGGCCGGTGCGTCCCCAGGCGGTCTGCACCTCGTCGCAGATGAGGACCGCTCCGTGGTCGGCGGCGATGCGCGCGTACCGCTGGAGCAGCGCGGTGGGCGGTGTGTGGAAGCCGCCGAGGCCCTGCACGGGTTCCACGATGAGGGCGGCGGGCGGTGCTTGGCCGGCGAGCTGAGCCTCCAGATCGGCCGCGGGATCCTCGGGCGGGTGCTCGTCATCGCTGGGCGAGGTCCTGCCGTTGGAGGCGAAGGTGACCTGGAACGGTGAGTACGGACTCGGCCGCCAGCCCGGCAGCCCGGACACCGCGGTGCTGGTGAGCGACCGGCCGTGGTAGCTGTCGGTGAGGGCGATGACGTGGTTGCTGCCGGTGTGGCAGGTGGCGGCCAGCAGAGCGGTGTCGTTGGCCTCCGTGCCCGAGTTGACGAAGAAGACCACCGCGTCGTCGATGCCGGACTGCTCGGCGAGGCGTTCGGCCAGCCGTACCTGGGCGTCGATGAGATACAGGGTGGAGGTGTGGACGATGCCGGTGTCGAGCTGGCGGTCCAGGGCGCGGCGGAAATCAGCGACGTCGTAGCCGAGCGAGTTGGTGAGGATGCCGGCGAAGAAGTCGAGATGGTCGCGGCCGTGGGCGTCGGTGACGACGCGTCCGGTGGCGGACACGGGGTGCAGCGGCTGCTCGTAGTAGGTGGTGACCCAGCGGGGCAGGACGCGGCGATGGCGGTCGTGGAGAGGGCGGTCTTGGAGAGGGCGGTCGTCGAGAGGGCGGTCGGGAAGATCCTGGGAGGTCATGCGCCCTCCTGGGCTCGGGCGGTCGGTGCGGGCAGCTGGTGCAGTCGCTCGCGCAGGGCGAGCTGCCGGGTACGCAGTTCCTCCACGTCCTGCGGCCCGAAGGTGGCCGGGGCGTCGGGCCAGTGGTCGCGCAGCGCGTCCAGCGCCCTAGGGGTGAAGTGAGCCTTGCCCTGCTGGTCGACCGTGATGCCGTCGAGGGCGGACCACTCCTGGTTGCGGGCGACGGCCTGGCGTTCCGACATGCCTGGCGGCAGTCGCAGCGCGATGCTGCGCCCGGTGATGACGACGGGGTACCCGCCCGGCCTGCCCTGGGGGGCGGCTGCGTGCCCGGCGAAGTAGTCACGCGGATGCGTCAGGGCGTCCAGCACCGCCGCGCCGGCGGTCGCGCCGATCTCGTTGAGATCCGCGCGCGGCCGGCGGCGCTCTCGCCGGAGGATGTCGTGTACGGCGGTCAGGGGCTGTTCGTCGAGCCAGGCCCGCACCTCCTGGTCGGGCGTCGGAGGAGCGTGCAGGTGGGCGTGGTGGGCGAGGACCTTCAGCCGTGACTCGTCGCCGATCCGCAGCTCGCTGCGGATGAGGCTGACGAGCGTGGAGACGTTGCCCAGCCCGCACAGGACGGGCAGCCCGGCACCGTGCAGGACGGGATTGACGGCGTCGGGGAAGCAGGCGTTCAGCACGGCCGTGCGGGGGCTGGCCTCGGCCGCGGCGGACGCGGCGCGCAGTGCGGTCGCCGCCTGCAGCGGCAGCGTGACGCCGAATCCCGCCGCGCGGATGAGTTCGGCCCACGCGGTCTTCGTCCCGCGGGTCTCGGCGGGCGAGTACTCCGAGGCGCACACCGCCAGGACGTCCGGCTGGTGGCGGCCGAGCAGGGGGCGCAGGTCGGCTCCGTCCGGCACGTCCAGCCGGTGCGGGCAGCAGCGCACGGGACGGTCCGCCAGGGCGGCGTGGGCGTTGGCGAGGCCGGCGAGGTGCCGGGCGCGGTCGTGGTCGCCGCTGACGATGTGGACGACGGTCGGCCCGCCGGCTCGCTGGGCGAAGGCTTTGACCAGCGCGCGGGCGAAGGCACCGGTGCCGAGGACGACGACGTGACGGGAGCGGTTCACCGTCGGCCTCCCCTCGACGGCTCGTGCAGGGCGACGGGCTGCAGCACGGTGTCGAGATGGACGACCTCGGGCTCGGCGAGCCCGGGGCACCGGGCGCTGAGGTCGAGGCGGGGCGGGCGGTCGTCGTCGGTGTAGTACACCGGCGTCAGCCCGCCCCGGGCGTCCGTGCGCACCAGCGGGTTCGCCACGAGGAAGTCGCGGACGGCGGGGGTGTCCCGGCGCGGGTAGATCCGGACGCGTTTGGTGGCGAAGTGGTTGGCGGGCCACTCCGGGTGGGCGCCCAGCCTGCGCTTCCACTGGAAGATGCCCTTGCTGATGTACGCCTCGGTGCCGAACAGGTCCACGCGCGCGACACGCTGCTCGCAGGCCCAGCGCAGCAGATGGTGGTAGAGCGCCTTGAACGCGCCGGTGCGGTAGTGCTCGTCGAGGCCGTCGAGTACGCCCAGGAGCCGGGTGGTGAGGGTGCGCCGGTCCTTGGACCAGTGGCACAGCACCCCGGCAACGCGGGTGCCCGCCTGGCTGAGGAAGAACAGGGTGCCCCGGCGCAGCACGGCGTAGCGTGCCACGTCGAGAGGCTCGGTACGGCTGCGGTCGCCGTGCCGGTTGCGCATGGTGGGGCCGTGCATGCGGTTGTAGAAGAAGGTGAGTGCCTCGGGCGAGGAGTCCTCCTCCAGCACCCACTGGTGCTCGCGCTGGTCGCGGCGGAACTGCCAGCGTTCCCGTTTGGAGATCAGCCGCGCCAACTCCTCCTGTGAGGGCGGGACGTCCACCACCAGGTGGAGGCGGAACGGCGCCGTCACGCTGCCCTGTTCGGGCAGGTGCCGCAGTACGCGCTCCTCGGCCCCGACCACGACGAGGTCGGTGTCGGGCCAGTCGCCCGCGGCCAGGTCGCCCCAGCGGAGGGTGCTGTCCGTGCGCCGGACGGTCGCCCAGCCGAGCTGGGTTCGCTGGTGTTCGAGGAGCTGGAGGATGTTCGTACGGCCCACCGGAAGCCCGGCGTAGCCGATGCTCGGACCGTCCTGGCCGGTGAGGGAGGACAGGACGGGCACGCTGCGCGGGAGGCTGTCGGTCCTGCTGCGGACGGCGCGCCAGCCGGGAGCCGGGGTGTTGTTCCACCAGTAGGCGATGCGCGCCCTGACCGGGGCGAGGGGATGGTGCCGCGCCGGGCGGCCCCCGCCGCCCACCCCTGCCGGGGTGGGGGAGGGCGGGGCCGCCGCGGTGGGCAGGGTGTGGTCCTGCGTCGTCATGGGTGCTCGTCCTCAGCTGACTGCCGCTGTGTGCACGAGGTCCCGCAGGTCCCCGTACCCGGTGATCGGACGCAACTGGTCTGCCTGCGGCGCCCGGTAGTCGTCCGCGTGGTAGGAGCCGGACCCGTGGACCAGGATCTCCGTCTCGTCGAGCAGTCCGCGGTCCAGGGCGTTGAGGACGCCGGTCACCGCCATCACGAGGGACCACTCGCGGATCTGCCGGGGGTCGGCAGGCAGTTCGACGCCGGCCGGTTGCAGCAGGTCGCGGACGAGCGGGTAGCGGTCGAGGCACTCGGCGAGCGAGACGACGATGCCTCCGCCTCCCTGACGGCGGATGATCTCGTTCATCCGTTCCGACGTGGCGGGAGTCCGGGTGTAGAAGGTGGTGTCCAGTTGCTCGTCGGGCGCGAAGGTCCGGCCGGGGAACCGGGGGTCGGAGTCCTGGACGTGCAGGCCGTCGCGGTACTGCCACTGCGGCCGGTAGTCGAACCTGCCGTGGTAGTAGCTGGAGACCATGTCGGGCGTGCCCAGGTGCTGCACCAGGAAGTAACGGGCTCCCGTGCCGGGCCAGTCGCGGCCGGTGTGCTGCTGCTGGCCGTAGAAGTGACCGAGCAGTCCGAAAGCGCTGGAGACGGAATGGGCGTGCACACGCGGCGCGGCCGGGAGGTGGTCGCGCTCGAACAGGGCCCGCGCGGTGTCCGCGACCGCGTAGTTGCTCAGATCCATGGTGTGCCAGAGCCGGACGCCGTACCGGGCGAAGAGGGCGTCGGCCTCCCGGTCGGCCAGTGCGCGCGCGAGTTCCTTGACGTGGAGCGGTTGGGAGGCGTCGAGGACGGCGAGCGGGTTGCGGGCGCGTAAGACGTCGTCGTCGGTCAGGGGCGAGCGCCACAGCTTGTGGCTGGAGGCGGCGGGCACGACACAGACGATCCGGAGCTGGTCGGCGCCGACCAGACCGGTCTCGTGAGCCCGCAGTACGGCGTCGCGCAGAGCGGTCGCCTTGTTCGCGCTGGACGGCGTGATGATCAGGACGGACTCGCCGGTGCGCTGGATGTGGTCGACCGCGCGGGCCACGATCAGCAGGGACGCCAGCGTCTTGGTGGTGCGGGTCCTCGGGTTGTGCATCAGGTTCAGGAACCGCAGCGGGGTGTCGTGGTAGCTGCCCAGGTCCTGGGCGCTGATGCCGCCCGGTTCGAAGAACCGCTCCAGGGCCGGACCGGGGGCCGGCAGCCGCCACCCGGGGGAGAAGCCGGCCGTCCGGTCCCGGCTGCCGGTGTCCGCGAGGACGCGGGAGAGGTCGTCGTAGTACCGCAGGAGGGCGCGGCAGACGGTGCCGGGGCCGGCCGGCGCCAGGGCGGTGGCCGGGGCGGGGGAGACGGTGGTCATCGCACCGCTCCATGGGCGAGCGTGTCGCCGCGCATCAATGAGGCGGCGGCGGGGTCGGCGGGTACGTGGGCCGGGTCGCCGCCGATGTCCAGGGGGCGGTTGTGCTGGTCGACGAAGACGATGTTCGGCTGTAAGTCCCTCGCCTCGGCCGCGGAAACGCTCTGGTAGGCGATGACGATCACCAGGTCGCCGGGCGAGATCAGCCGGGCCGCCGCGCCGTTGATGCCGACGACGCCGCTGCCGCGCTCGCCCTCGATGACGTAGGTGCTCAGCCGGTTGCCGTTGTTGATGTCGACGATGTCGACTTTCTCGCCCGGCAGCAGGTCAGCGGCGTCCATCAGGTCGCGGTCCAGGGTCAGGGAGCCGACGTAGTGCAGGTCGGCCTGGGTCACGGTGGCCCTGTGGATCTTGCTGTGCAGCATGGTGCGGTACATGCGGGTGCTTCCTCACTGTCCGGGGGTCAGGCGGCGATCTGGATGCGGCGCAGGTGCCGGTTGCGGTCGCTGAAGGCGTTACGGGCGTGCAGCAGCCGCCAGTTGTCCCACACGAGCATGTCCTTCTCGGAGTAGTCGATGGACACGTGCTCGCGGTCGAACGCCGCGTGCCAGCGCTGCTGCAGCTCGGCGGCCGGATCGCCGTCGTCCCGTATCAGGTTGTTGCAGCTGAAGCGGACGATCGTGCCCTGGTCGGTCTCTTCGAGGACGGGGTGGCGGGTCTTCAGGTCGAGCCCCAGGCGCTGCACGCCTTCGGTGGTCTTCCAGTCGTACTCGTGCGTGAGGAACCACTCGCGTTCCTCCGCCGTGAAGGACTCGACCCAGGGCCTGGTGTCGGCGAGCGTGGTCTCGCCGCCCGGCCCGCCGGCCGGTGTGACGCACCACAGCGCGATGTAGCGCGGGGGGACGACGGCGAAGTCGTATCCCTCGGAGTGCGGGGTCAGCGGGCGGGTGTTGCCCGCGTGGTAGACGTCGTCCATACCGGGCTCAGGACGTACGTCACCGACAACCGCGCCGGTGTAGTTGGGCACGAAGCGGCCCAGGTTCCGGCAGAACCTGACCGGGTCGAATTCCTCCGGCACGTTGCACATCAGGACGTAGCCGTGCTCGTCCATGAGCTGGTGGAACGTCTTCATCAGCAGCTCGTCGGTCAACGGATCGCCGTTGAAATCGACCTGGGAGAGAATGCTGAGAGGTGAGTGCGCCATTTCTTTTCCTCCGACGAAAGCAGGCGGAAGTATGCGCCCATGCGTTTCAGAGCAGGTGGCGGTGAATTGAGCACGGGCATCGTGGAATGCATGGCGAAGCGGGGGGGCCTCAAAGACCGGGGGCCCAGTTGAAATAACCGGTGACGCGTCGTCACGATATCCGGAGCGGGCGGACGCGTGTCAAGCGCCGCAAGTATTTAACGTTCCGTATGCATGCACCGCCGGCAGTCGAGTCACAGCGTGTAGTAACCGCTGCTCATGGAGTTTTCCAGACGGGCGTTGATGTCTGCTTAAAGTAATTCTGTTTGCTCGAAGGGGCGTCGGGTACCCACGACTGACCACCTGTGTCCGAATCCGCAGAGTCACGCCGGAGGGCGTGGTTTCAAGGCAGAGGATGGCTGAAATGGCGCTCCTCCGGACGGTGTCCTGAAGTGAGTTTCGAAGCGGCCGCGGGTCCCCAGAGCGCCGCGACGGTAAGGGAAGGCGAGAATTGAGCCACACTAGGGCCGAAAAAGAGTCGAAAGATCGCTTAGTCGTCCGCCGGCTGCTGCTCAGCGAAGGCACGACCGCCGTGGGAGACGGACTCTGGTTCAGCATGTGGGCGGTCTACCTGACCGCCGTTCAGGGCGTCCCCGCCGCGACGATGGGTCTCGCGATGGGGCTCGGAGGGGGGCTCGGCCTCCTGGCCGCCCTGCCCGTCGGCACGCTGACGGACCGTCTCGGCGCACGCGAGACCCTCGTGGCCGTCACTGTCCTGCGCGCCGCCTTCTCGCTCACCTTCCTGGCCACGCACACCTTCTGGCCGCTCCTGGTCGCTGCCGCCCTGTTCACCTCGATGGAGACGGCCGCCAAGGGCAGCAAGGTGGCGCTCGTCCACCTGCTGGTGCCAGAACGGGACTGTTTGCCCGTCCTCGCCCGGGCCCGCGTCGTCCAGCACATCCTCTACGCCGCCGGCGCGGGCGCCGCCGCCTGGGTGCTCTCCCGCCAGTCGGCTGCCCCCTACCACGGCGCCGTAGTGGTCAACAGCCTCACCTTCGTCGTCTCGGCCGCGCTGCTGGCCCGCCTCCCGCACGTCCCGCCGGCGCCCGCCGCGCGGCGGCACCTCAGCACAGAGGCACTCCGCAACATCCCCTTCACGGCGATCATGAGCAGTACCGCACTGCTGGCCCTGTGCTGGGCGCTCCTGTCGAGCGGCCTGCCCCTGTGGCTGAAGGAGGACACCACGGCACCGGTATGGATCGCCCCCCTGTCGGTACTGGCCAGCTCCCTCCTGATCGCGCTCTTCCAGGTGCGCGTCACCCGAACCGGGCAACGTCTGGCCGGAGCCGTACGCTCCTCATGGCGCGCCAGTGTCGCGCTCGCCGCATGCTGCCTGGTCTTCGCCGCAGCCGCCTGGCCCGCCGGCCCGGCCGTGGCCGCCGTCGTCGTCCTCGCCGGACTGGCCCTGCACGTCCTGGGGGAGCTGTACTACGTGGCAGCCCGTTGGGGACTGTCCATCAAGCTCATGGCACACGGCGCCCAAGGCCAGTACCAAGCCGTCGCGGCCACCACGGAAGGCGCCGTGGTGGCCATCGGACCCGCGCTGGTCGTCACGCTGATCAGCGGCGCCGGAGGGGCGGGTTGGGGCATCCTCGCACTGATCCTCCTCACCTGCTCCCTGCCGGTCGCGCCTCTGTGCCGATCTGCGGTGCGGCGCGCAGGCTCCCGCTCGGTGAAGGGGAGTTCAGAGCCGGAGCGGGTTTCTCATCCCCAGGGCTAAGCAGCTTTCGCCGCGGGGCGTATGGCTACTTGCGTACGATCGCGGTCCCGGTCGATGGCACGGCGTGCGCGGCAGGTTTCCCCAGTGGTCTCCGCCGTCGGTCACAGGTCGGTGGCGGCGCGGACCAGTGCCGCGACCGCTGTCGAGTGGCTGTGTGGGGGCCAGGCGATGACGGTGGTGACGTGGGGGGCGTCGGGGACCGGTACGGCGGTCAGGCCCTCGCGCAGTCCGGTGCTGCCTGACTCCGGCACGACCGCGCAGGCGCGGCCGAGGGCGATGAGCTGGGTGAGTTGGGTGTGGTCGCGTACCTGCGGTCCGGGGCCGTCCGGGAAGGTGCCGTCGGGGTGGGGCCAGCGGGGCAGGGGCAGGTCGGGTAGGTCGGTGACCTCGGCCAGCCGCAGGTGGGGGCGGGCGCTGAGCGGGTGGGCCGCCGGGAGGATCGCGACCTGACCCTCGGTGTGCAGGTCTTCGGTGTCGAAGCCGGCCGTGTCGTCGAACGGCCGGTGCAGCAGCGCTACGTCGGCCCGGCCGTCGTGCAGCAACCGTGCCTGCTCGCCCGGCCCGCACAACACGACGTCCACGGCGACGGCGCCGGGCTCGGCGGCATAGGCGTCGAGGAGTTTGGCCAGCAGTTCACCGGAGGCGCCCGCTTTCGCGGCGAGGACCACGGTCGGGTGGCCGGTCGCCGCGAGGGCGGCCCGGCGGGTGCGCCGTTCGGCGGCCTCGACGGCGTCCAGCGCAGCCCGCGCTTCCCGCAGCAGCACCGCCCCTGCCCCGGTGAGGGTGACACCCCGGCTGCTTCGCTCCAGCAGGAGGGTGCCCAGGCGCCGTTCGAGTCCGGCGACGGCCCGCGACAGCGGTGGCTGGGCGATCCCGAGCCGCTGTGCGGCCCGACCGAAGTGCAGCTCTTCGGCGACCGCGACGAAGTACCGCAGCTCACGTGTCTCCACCCCGCCAGCCTAACTGGCGCGACCAGCACCGATACCCGGGCGGTATCGCCGTCCACCCAGTCGGTCTTGGACGCCTCGCCCGGCGGGGGAGAAGGATCGATGCCATGAGTGAGACGAACACCGTGAACCACCCCAAGGTCGCGCTGGTGACCGGGGCCAACAAGGGCATCGGGTACGAGATCGCCGCCGGGCTCGGAGCCCTCGGCTGGTCCGTCGGCATCGGCGCGCGGAACGAGGAGCGGCGCGAGGCCGCCGTGGACAAGCTGCGCGCGGCCGGAGCCGACGCGTTCGGCGTGCCGCTGGATGTGACCGACGACGCCAGCGTGACAGCGGCGGCCCGGCTGATCGAGGAGCGGGCCGGGCGGCTCGACGCGCTCGTCAACAACGCGGGGATCACCGGCGGCGGGCCGCAGGAGCCCACCACGGTCGACGTGAACCGGGTACGCGCGGCAGTGGAGACCAACGTGATCGGCGTCATCCGCGTCACCAACGCCCTGCTCCCGCTGCTGCGCCGCTCGCCTGCGCCCAGGATCGTGAACGTCTCCAGCAGCGTCGGCTCCCTCACACGCCAATCCACGCCGGGCGCCGAGACCGGCCCCATCGCCGTCGCCTACGCTCCGTCGAAGACGTTCCTCAACGCCGTCACCGTGCAGTACGCCAGGGAACTGGCCGACACCAACATCCTGATCAACGCCGTCTGCCCCGGCTACACGGCGACCGACCTCAACGGCTTCCGCGGAGTGCGCACCCCCCGGCAGGGCGCAGCCATCGCGATCCGGCTGGCCACCGTATCGGCCGACGGGCCGACGGGCCGCTTCTTCGACGACGAGGGAGAGGTGCCGTGGTGACACGCTCAGGGTTCGCGCCCCACCGGGGAGATGGCGCCTGCGCGTCCTCGTGACAACCGGCCGCCGATCGCCCGCTCCACCGCTCGCGCGGCGTCGTCCGGGTCCATGCCGGTACTGGTGAGGAACCAGCCCAGCACGATGGACGCCTGGCCGTGCCAGCCGCCCTCCGCGCCCAAGTCGAGGGCGTACGTCACGAGCACCTGGACTGCAAACGGGCTTCAAACGGGCTGAGGGCTCGGCCAGACTCCACCATTTCTGATCACCGCAGGGTTCGGCCGTGTTGGATGGGCACATGAGCCAGACAGCTGCCCTGCGCCTACGGCAGGCCATCGCCCGGACCGAAGACGCAACGCGCGAACGTATCCCCATCGGGCGCCGCCCAGAGGAAGCCGACGACCTCCTGGGCACCTTCGCCACCGACGGGGCTCTCGGCTTCGATCCCTTCCCCTTCCTCCGGGCAATCCACGACGCCGGCTCGCGCGCGGTCGTCATCGGCCAGGTCGCCGGCATCATGCACGGCTCCACGGAACTGACAGGAGACCTCGACCTGCTCTGGGACGGCTCCCCTCACGAGGCACAGGCCCTGCGCGACGCCTTGGCCATGTGCGGCTGCACCGAACTTCCCGATCTGGAGCGCTCACAAGTGGCCTACCAGGTCACCGGTGCCAGCGGAGACCTGTGCACTCCCAAGCTGCGCTGGGGCGCGCTGGATGTCACCTCCTGCCTGACCACGGCGGAAACCACCCGTGACCCCGCCGGATTCACCATCCGCTATGCCGCACTCGACGATCTGATCCGCATGCGGCGAGCCCTCGGCCGCCCGAAGGACCTGCGTCGCGCGGACGAACTCGCGCGGATTGGCACTGACTCGGTATGACCGGCGCTCACCATCGTTGTGCATGAACAACCGGTCTTCCTCGGCCGTCGGCGAGGTGAGCAGGGCCGCCGCGTGCGCCGCCTGTTCGAGGTTCCCGCGCGGAGAGGCTGCGCACGCATCGGGACGTTGGTGTGCCGGCGGGGGAGGACTTCGCCGCGTCCATCGCTGGGGACGACCTGCCTGTTCTGCGGCTGAACGGGCATACGGCGTTGAGCCGGAGGAGGACCGCCTGCGGCCGGCCACCGCCGCGAGGGACTGATTGATCGGGGACTACGGCCGTGCGCCTCGGAGGGGTGCCGGCCCTGCTGGCCGCAGCACCGCGGGCGCCCTGACCATGCTGCTGCCGCACAGCTGCCAAAGAGCCGCCGAAAAGGGGAAGTGAATGGGTACCGCGACCAAGGTCCCCGAGACGCGGGACATGAGCGGAGAGGAACTGTCCGGCGACGAGGCCTGGGCCGCGCTACGGCGCTACGGCGGCTGGCCGCTGCTGCGTGACGCCTTCATCCGCTTCCGGTACGCCGACGGATTCAGCCACTCCCGCGCACTCGCCCTGCAGACGGTTCTCGCCGTCGTACCCCTGGCGATCGTCTTCGTCGGACTGTCCACCTCCCTGCACACCGAGAGCATCGGCAGGCTGGCCGAACTGACGATCCACCAGATCGCCCAGGGCCCCAGCTCCGACGTCGTCGACGACGCGCTCGCCCGCAGCCGGCGCACAGGCGGCGACGGTACCGAGGTCGCCCTCTGGTTCGGCGCCGTCTTCTCGCTGGTGAACGTCACCACGGCCATGTGCCAGATCGAACGCGGCGCCAACCGGATCTACGGCAACGAGCGCGACCGGCCCTTCCGCCGCAAGTACCTGCGCGGCCTGGTGATGTCCCTCACCGCTGGTCTCCCGCTCGGCCTGGGGTCCGTCCTCCTCGTCGCCGGAAACCACCTCGCCTCGGCGGCCGTCGCCGTCTACCACCTCAACGGCAGCGTCCTCAAGGCGTGGGACATCCTGCGCTGGCCACTGGGACTGCTCCTCGCCCTCGTCTCCACCAGCGCCGTCTTCCGCCGCTCACCGCGCCGCAAACAGCCCGGCTACACCTGGCTCGCCTTCGGCGCGGCCGTCTACCTGGTGCTGTGGACGACACTGACCTGGCTGCTGAGCCTCTACCTCGACCTCAGCGGCTCGTTCGACACCGTCTACGGCCCGTTGAGCACTTTCATGTCCCTGCTGCTGTGGGCCTACCTGACCTCCATCGCCCTGTTCCTCGGGCTGTCGTTCGCCGCCCAGCTGGAAGCGGCGCGCGGCCGCCGTCCCGGTCCCGTCCAAGCCGATCCCGGAGTCTGAATGGTCATGCCAGGTGCCGCCCTGCGACGCCTTGCCGCCGAACGCCGACGGCAGGCCGACCGCAGGTTCGGCGCACGCCTGCTCGCCGCCGCAGGCGTCGCCGCCGTGGCGGCGGTACCTTTCGGGCTCCTTCTGGTCCTGGTCGAGGGACAGTGGAGGCCCTTGCGTCGCACCGACATCGGCGCCGCCCGCCGCCTGCACGAGATCGCCGCCCAGCACCCGCAGTGGACCGACGTCCTGCACGTGCTGTCCGACTGGGTCTGGGATCCCGTCACCCTCCGCACGGCCGTCGCGGCCCTGACCGCCTGGCTGCTCCACCGGCGGGCGTGGCGCCTGGCGTCCTGGGCCGCGGTGACCGCGGTGGCAGGCGGCCTGATCGGCGTGCTGGTCAAGACGGTGGTGGAGCGGGCCAGACCCGCCCTTGAGGACCCGGTGGCACACGCCCCCGGCTACTCGTTCCCGTCCGGCCACGCCATGACGGCCACGACGTCCTTCGCCGTGTTCCTGCTGGTCCTGCTCCCGCTGATCCCGCGCCGCCTGCGGATCCTGTGCTGGTGCGTCGCCCTGTTCTCCGTGCTCGGTGTCGGCTTCACCAGGGTCGCCCTCGGCGTGCACTGGTTCAGTGACGTGCTCGGCGGCTGGTTCCTGGGCCTGGCCGTCGTGGCCTTCACCACCTGGGCGTTCGAGGCCTGGCGTGCCGATACCGGCCGGCGCCCCACACCCGTGACCGAGGGCCTGGAGCCGGAACTCACCGAGGACGCACCCGAGCGGTGAGCCGCGGTCGCCAATCTGTGTGACACCGGATGTCCCACGTCCCTGCCGGGCGCGTATCCCCCAGGTCCGAAGGCAGACTGCGCCGACCGGGGGAGTCGCCAGGGTGACGGCCGTGCCCGGGTCAGCTACGGACAAGTGGGCCGGAGCAGTGTCCGTTATGGAGCAGCCCCGGCAACCGGGTGACCTCCCGCCGGTCGTGCAACCGATCCGCGCCCCCGGCGGGAAGAGACGGTGACGGGCCCGACGGCCGGCGACGGCCGTGGCGGCTGACCGGACACGAGCCGAAGGAGTACGACATGCGTGAGGGCCTTGCCCGTGAAGGACCGCTCGCGGGGCGCGTCGCCGTCGTCACCGGCGCCGCCCGCGGAGTCGGAGAGGCCCTCGCGCGCCGTCTGTCCGAGGACGGCATGCGCGTCGCCCTGCTCGGACGGGAGGCGGCGACCTTGCGCCAGGCCGCTGCCGCCCTGGCCGGTCCCACCCTGTGCGTCGAGGCGGACGTGACCGACCAGGCTGCCCTCGACCGTGCCGCTCGGCAGGTCGAGGACCGGCTCGGCCCCGCCTCTGTGGTCGTGGCCAACGCCGGCATCGCCGCGGGCGGCCCCTTCCAGCGCACCGACGCCGACCTGTGGCGACGCGTCATCGACGTCAACCTCGTCGGATCGGCGAACACCGCCAGGTCCTTCCTGCCGCAGCTCACCCGCACCCGCGGCTACTTCCTGCAGATCGCCTCCACCGCCGCCTTCGGATCCGCGCCCCTGATGAGCGCCTACTGCGCCTCCAAGGCGGGCGCGGAATCCTTCGCCCAGGCGCTGCGGGGCGAGGTCGAAGGCGCCGGTGTGGCGGTGGGGATCGCCTATCTGCACTGGACCGGCACCGACATGGTCACCGGTATCGACGAGCACCCGGTCCTCGTGGCGCTGCGCCGCCACCAGCCGTGGTTCGCCCGCCGAGTCCACAGCCCCGCCGAGGTCGCCGACCGGCTCGCCGCCGGCGTGGCGCACCGCGCCCCGTACGTCTACGCGCCGTCGTGGCTGCGCTGGTGCGTACCCCTGCGACCGCTCTTCCCCGCCCTCGTGAGCCGCATCGCACGGCGGGAACTGCGCGAACGGTCCCCGGACGAGTTGGCGGCCGACGTGGGCGTCCTCGGGGCGGGCGGCCGCGCCGACTGGGAAGCGCATGTGACCGACACCCGCCCCCACCCCCGTCCCGGCCCACCCACGCCCTGAGCGGCCTCCCCGGCCGACGGCACGGACCGACCCCGCCGCGCAGGAAGCCGGGTTCGAACACCCGCATATCCACCACGAGCAGCGTGATGGCGGCGACGAACACACCGCCACGGAACGCCCCCGGACACGCGGCGGCGCAGCCGGCCGCGCTGCGGCGCCCGTAAGCGCCCGATTCGTTGCCCATGCAGATCCGGTGAAGACCGGACCGGGACGGCCCTCGCGCCGCCCGCTTCCGCCCCAGGCCACCGCGTACCCACCGCCCCTACGCCCCGGCAGCTTGATGCGGGCGATCCGGAGACGGCGGTGAAGTCCCGCCCAGGGGGTACCGGCACCGCAGAAGACGTGCACATGCCTGCCCGGGAGGGGTCGATGGAAGCGGTGAAGCAGTTGCGGCAGCTCAGGACCGTGTACGCCTGGGGCGCGGCCGCCTGGACCGGGTGTCTGCTGCTCACCTTGGTGGGGGAGCGCGGCTCGACACGGCAGACGGTACTGCTGCTGGTACTCCTCGCTGCCTTTCTGACCCTGCTGCTGTGGTCGACCTGGTGCCTGTGGGAGAGCGGGGCGAAGCGGCGCCCCGGGCCCGCGAGCGCTGCGGCGCCGTCGGGCGGGGCAGGCGAGAAGTGACCGAGGGAGGACCATCATGACGACGTACGTCATCTCCGTGCCCGGGACGTTCACCGGCGGAGCCGGACCCGAGGTGCGGGACGAACTGGTGCGCGCGCTGCGCCCGGCCGACCCGCACCACACAGACCTGGGGACGCAGGAGGACATCGACATCCTCACCGTCCACGACGACGACACTTTCACCGTCCGTCTCACCGTCGAGGCGGACAGCGGCCCCGAGGCGGAGGAGAAGGCCCGCCGGCTCACCGAGTCCGCACTGACCGCGGTGGGTCTGGACGCCACCGCGCCACTTGGGCCCGCCGTGGTCACGGGCATCGACACGACGGGGTGACGCAGCCCGGGGCCCGCGCGCGCCCCACCCATGGGCCCCAGGACCGGACCCTGCGCAGGCCCCGGCCATCACCCGTTCCGGTGAAGCCGGGCGGTCCGGCTCCGCTCGCCGCATGACCACGGCCGCTCTGGGGATGACCTCGTCAACGCCGCCGGCCGCGGCGGACGAAGGGAGCCTGCGTGAGCGACACCGTCTTCGTCGCGGACTTCGCCTCCGAGAGCCAGTGGGTCGCCGGGCGGTCCTGGGCCTACCCGGACGGCGGTCCCACCAACCCGGGCGACGACAAACTCGACCACCTCACCGCCGACCCGGCGTACTCCCGCACCGGCACGTTCCGGGCCACCCGCCGCCCCGACGGCCTGTGGGACACGGGCCTGCTGACCACGGAGGAAAGCGCCGAGGGCTTCATGGTGCGCACCGGTGACCGCCTGGAAGCCCGGGTCACACTGCCCGTCGGACTCGGCGCCTGGCCGGCGATCTGGACCTGGCGCGACGGCGGCAACGAGGTGGACGCCTTCGAGTACCACCCGGACAACCCCGACCTGCTGGAACTCACCAACCATGTGCGCCCTGGCGGCAGTTACGTCCACGACGAAGCCGTCGGCCCCGGCAGGACCGTCGACCTCGCCGTGACCTTCGGCAGACGCGACGTGGTCTGGCGGCTGAACGGCCACGAGGTCTTCGCCGACGGCCGCGGGGTGGGCGCGCACTGGCACGCCTACCTCATCGTCAACCTCTCGGTCTGCGCGGGCCGCTACCACCCCCCGCCCGAACCCACCGCCCACGAGCTGTCGTACGCGGTGGAGAGCCTGATCGTGCGACGGTGACAGGGTGATGGCCGCCATCCCGGGCCGAGGAGCTGTCCGTGCCCGGCCGCCCCTTGCGCGTGCCGACCGGCCGGGCTTACTGGACAGCCGGCCCGTCGGCTCTCAGCGCGCCGACCGGTCGGCAGGCACGCGCACATCACCGCCCCGGCTCCTGAGCGGCACACCCGCCTCGCCGAGGACGCGGTGCACGAAGCCGTAAGAGCGGCCGTGGGCCTCGGCTATCGCGCGGATCGAGCGCCCCTGCTCGTACTCCCTCTTCATCACCTCGGCCAGTTCCTTGCGCGCCGCACCCGTGATCCACTTCCGCTTGTCCACGACGATCTCCTCTCGTGACATCGAACGTGATCCCCGGTTGCCCGCCTCGCCGTGATCCATGTCGCCGATCGGCTGCCTCGGGGCCGGGGTCTGTTGGTGTGCATAAGGGATTTCAACGCAGGGAATATGTAATCGACCTACTCAATAAGGTTGAACGACGTGATACATCTCGCCTACAAGGGGTGGCCATCCGATACACCCCTGTCAGTTCTTGTAGTCATCATCGTGGCCGTCCTCATAGTCGCAGCCTTGATAGGGCGTGCAAAACGGAAATAGCTCGGCGATGTGTCCGCTGATCGTTCCCGTCGCCTTGCCCGGGCGGGGCGGCTACCGGGTGTCCTCGCTCGGCCCGTAGTCGAGGACCACGTGCCCCCCAGGAGCGGCAGTCGTCGCCGGTCTGGCGGAGGTTGAGCGGCGCCAACCCCTACTAGGGCAAGGTGCTTCGTCTACCTGACGTCGCTTCCCCTGAGGCGCAGCCAGATCTTCCCCACCCCTCACACGGCCTCCGCCCGCACGGAGGCAGCGTGAGGGGCACGGTGCGACGCACGGGCGCCACGGAAGGGATCAGGTCGACTCGCGGATCACCAGCTCGTTCGGCATGATGACCGGCTTGCGGGGGGCGCCCTCGATGAGGCCCAGCAACAGGCGCACCGTGGCGGTTGCCTGGTCGGCCATGGAGCTGCGCACGGAGGTCAGCGCCGGAGTGGTGTACGCGGCGGCCTCGATGTCGTCGAAGCCCACGACGGCCACGTCGTCGGGCACCCGGCGGCCCGCCTGGTGCAGGGTGCGCAGGGCACCGATGGCCATGAGGTCGTTGGCCGCGAACACCGCGTCGAGGTCCGGGTCGTCCTCCAGGAGCTGCCGCATCGCCTCCGCACCCGAGATCCGGGTGAAGTCGCCCAACGCGACGATCGAGCGCCGGCCGGTGTCCCGCAGGGTCGCGCGGTACCCCTCGAGCCGCTCCCGGGCCTCGTACAGATCCAGCGGCCCGGTGATGGTGGCGATGCGCCGTCTGTCCCGGTCCAACAGGTGCCGCACGGCCAGCTCCGCACCGCCCGCGTTGTCCAGGGCCACGTAGGGAACGTCCGCCGCGGAGGTCCGGTTGAAGGAGGCGACCGGCAGACCCATGCGCGCGAGTGCGGCGGGAAGGGGATCGGCGCCGTGCAGCGCCACGAGCATGACGCCGTCCACATGGCCGCCCGCCACATAGCGCTCCACCCTGGCCCGGCTCTCGTCGGACTCGGCGAGGATGAGCACCAGGCGTTTGCCGAAGGCCTCCAACTCCCGGCTGACGGTGCGCACCACGGTGGAGAACAGGGGGTCGTCGGAGACGACGCCCTTGGGCGGATCGGAGACGACCACGGCGACGGCGTCGGTCCGGCGGGTCACCAGGTTCCGCGCGGCGGCGTTCGGCACGTAACCGAGTTCCCGCACCGCCTGCATGACGACCTCGCGGATCTCCGGCGCGACGGTGGTCTCGCCGTTGATCACGCGGGAGACGCTCGACTTCGACACGCCCGCCCGGGCCGCGACCACTGCCAGAGTGGGTCGTTTCATCGCCTTCCGATCGCCGGCACCCGGTCCTGGAGTCCAGGGAGCGTTTTCCCCTCAGAATGACCGCGGCCCGACGGACCTGTCAACGGGCCCGCCAGCGCCCCCGTTGACGTAGTAGCGGCAGTACCCGCCGCCCTGCGCGGGCCGGCCCGCGGCCGTCCCGGAAGCAGCCGCAAATGGATCTCAGAAACCGTTCCCTGAGCCGGTACTCGGGTGCCGAAGGCGTCGCCATCCCTTGTACCAAAGCCTTGACAGCCCACTCGGCCCGGCTCATTCTCACCCCTCAGGGAGCGCTCCCTCACCCCTCTTCCCCCACTGAGGAGTCGCCCGTGCATCCCCTGCTCCGCCGCCTCGGCTTATCCGCCGTCGTCGCGGCTCTCCTGCTCACGTTCGTCTCCCTGCCCGCCCCCCGAGCCCACGCCGCCGAGACCCTGCTGTCACAGGGCCGGCCCGTCGCCGCCTCCAGCACCGAGGAGCCCTTCAGCGCGCAGGGGGCCGTCGACGGCAACCCCTCGACCCGCTGGTCGAGCGCCTTCAGCGACCCGCAGTGGATCAGGGTCGATCTCGGGGCCCCCGCCCAGATCGCCCCCGTGAACCTGCAGTGGGAGGCCGCCTACGGCAAGGCCTTCCGCATCGAGGTGTCGAACGACGCCGAGGTCTGGTCGACCGTCCACGAGACCGCGCAGGGCACCGGCGGCACCCAGCACGACCACCCGCACTACATGATCCTCAACCTCGCGGTCGGCGGCGACTGGCCCGGCCCGACCGACGCGTCCACCCCGTTCCCGTCCCGCCTGCTCGTCGACTACGTGCGCGTCTACCAATAGCCGAGCGCGCACCGACCCCCTGTCAGATCCGGTCCGCCCAGTCCGGGGCGGACATCGTGCCCTCGCCGCACCGGTTGCGCGGACCGGACCGCACCCGCACCACGCCCCACCCACTCCGACGAGGAAGTGACATGCGCAGATACTCCTTAGCTCGCTCACCCATGTCGGTGGCGGCACTGGCGATCGCCCTCGCCGCCGCCCTCGGCATCACTTTCGGCGCCCCCTCCGCGCGCGCCGCCACCGTCACCGTCCAGGCCGAGTCGTACGCGGCACAGTCCGGCGTCGGCCTGGAGGCGACGGCGGACACGGGCGGCGGACAGAACGCCGCCTACCTCGCCGACGGCGACTGGATGCGCTTCGACCAGGTCGACCTCGGGCCCGCCGGCCGCCTGACGGTGTCGGCGCGCGTCGCCTCCGCCGCGGGCGCGGGTTCCGTCGAACTGCGCACCGGTTCGCTGGCCGGCCCCCTGCTCGCGGTGATCCAGACCAGCCCCACCGGCGGCTGGCAGAACTGGGTGACCCGCAGCGTCGAGGTCTCCACCCACCCGACCGGCGCGCAGACGGTGTTCGCGGTGCTGCGCAGCGGCACACCCGGCGACTTCGTCAACATCAACTGGTTCTCGTTCGTCAGTGGCGGCGACGAACCCGCGCCGGGCTGGGTCGACGTCGACCAGGCCAAGTGGCAGGCCCAGCTGACCCAGTTCCGGGCGATGACCCCGGCGCCGGTGCCCGCCGACGCCGTGCGCGTCCCCGAGTTCAACGCCACCTGCACCTACAGCCACTCCAAGCCGGACGACCCGATCGTCGCACCCGGCCTGCCCGGCGCGTCCCACATGCACAGCTTCTTCGGCAACAGGAGCACGGACGCCTTCACCACGACCCAGAGTCTGCTCGGCAACGCCGGCACGAGCTGCACGCCCGCCAAGGACCTCTCCGCCTACTGGATCCCCACCCTCTACGAGCGCAACAAGGCGGTCGAACCCGACGGCGTGATCGTCTACTACGGGTCGCGGTTGCCTGATCCCACGGCCACCGTGCCCTTCCCGCAGGGCTTCCGCATGATCGCGGGCAACGCCAAGTCGCAGGTGGCCACCCCGGCCGGCTCGCCCAACCAGTTCTTCTGCGCCGGGCCGGGCGGCGAGATCGGCCGCAGCGCCGACGGCAACTGGCCCGTCTGCGCGCCGACCGCCAAGCTCGTCTACCAGCTGCTCTTCCCGGACTGCTGGGACGGCAAGCACCTCGACAGCCCGGACCACAAGTCGCACGTCGCCTTCACCTATGACGGCAAGTGCAGTGGCGCCTACCCGGTCGCCATCCCCTCGGTCTCCTTCGTGATCAGTTACCCGACCAGCGGGAGTGCCGACGGGTTCGCCCTGTCGTCGGGCATGGCCTCGTCCATCCACGGTGACTTCTTCAACGCCTGGGACACCGCGGCCCTGGGCCAGCGGGTCAAGGACTGCATCGTGCAGAGCGCCAAGTGCAACTCGGCCGGAACGTTCTGACCCGGCGGACGGTGGGCGCCCTGCTCCTGGGCGCGGCGGTCGCCGGCTGCGGCAGGCAGCCG
>NZ_BNBR01000002.1:0-97663 GCF_014656055.1 Streptomyces griseosporeus | reverse complement strand
CGGAGGCGTTCAACGCCACCGACACCGCGTGGATCCAGCTGATGATCCCCATGGACGAACGAGCCCAGCTGCTCACCGCCCTGGCGCCCACCCGCGCCGCCCACCCGGCCCTGGCCGGGTGGGCAGCCCAAGCGGGAAGGAGACTGAAAGACGAACTGGCGGACCTCCAGGAGCTGCTGAAGCTCTCGGGCGTCCCCGACACCCGCCCCCACGAGGGCCACAACATGCCGGGCATGATCACCCTCGACACGGTGCAGCGAGCGAAGACCGCCACCGGAGGCAGCTTCGACCGCCTCGTCGTGCCGAGCCTGCGGGCCCATCTCGTCCATGTACGTGTCCTGTGTGCGAGCGAACGCACGTCGGGCAGCGCGAAGAGAGCGAAGGAAACCGCCACCGCGATCGAGAGGAGCGCGACCGAACAACTCACCCGGCTCGACGCCGTGCGCTGACGATGCCGCCTTCGGCCGTCGCGCTTCCGCGATCGTGACGATTCGGTGCTCGAAACAAGAAGCCACTCTGTGAGCACCGTCTCCAGCGACCCGGCCTCGGAAGGCGTTTCAGCGTGTCGGGGTCAGGTCGGGAGGTCCTCGCGGGTGCGACGGCGGTAGGCGGCGGAGTTGATCCTGCTGCCGCAACTTCGCTTGGAGCACCAGCGTCGGGTGCCTGCTCGTGAGCGGTCGAGGAAGAGGCGGGTGCACGGCTCAGCGGTGCACTGCCGGATGAGCAAGCGCTCGGGACCGCCCAGCAGATCGCTGGCGCTTGTCCCGAGCGTGGCCAGCACTTCCCGCACCCCGCCCCGGCGTTCCACCCGGCCCACGGCCTGCAGCGCGAGGCGCACCGGAGGGTGCTCGGCCGCCTGCCGGACCAGGGCGATGTCCTCACCGTCGGACGGCCCGCCTTCCACGGCGGACAGTGCCAGCCGGTAGATCGCCTCGCGTAGCGCACGCGCCTCGGCCAGGTCCGCCCGGGCCACCGCATCCAGCTCGTCCACCACGCCGGCTTCGACAGCCCACCGGACGAAGTCGTGCGGCTCGGCCAGGAGTTCTGTGCGACGCGTGGTGCGCCAGGCCATGGTGGCAGCGAAGTCGAGAGCCAGATGATCACTGACGAAGG
Source organism: Streptomyces griseosporeus (assembly GCF_014656055.1). Taxonomy (GTDB): domain Bacteria; phylum Actinomycetota; class Actinomycetes; order Streptomycetales; family Streptomycetaceae; genus Streptomyces; species Streptomyces griseosporeus. The sequence continues at coordinate 96,550 of NZ_BNBR01000002.1, read as the reverse complement.
CGAAGCTCACCCCTTGAGTATGAGCATCGTGAACGCCCACCACACATGCCGTCATACCTTCAGGGTATGACGAAGAGTGGCAGGACAAGCCACGTGGGGCGTCCCGGCAGCGGGGTCCCGGTCGGGAGGCACGCAGTGCTTTTACAGACGTCCGTGGAGCAGCGCAGGCGTCGAGGCGCGCAGAGGTGGGTGCTCGTCCGCTACCTCCAGGTAGCCCTGTTGGTCCGCATCGCCTCAGAGGGGGCGCGGGTCGCCCTGGTGGTGCTCGCCGTGGACCGCACCGGGAGTACCGGCTATGGGGGTGCCCTCAGCGCGGCCCTGCTCGTGCCCAGCGTCTTGGCTGCCCCGCTGGCCGGTGCCCTCGCCGACCGGGTCCGGCGACGTCGGCTGTTCCAGGCGGGTGGCCTGGTGTTCTACGGGACTGGGCTGGGCGCCGTCGCCCTGCTGGTCGGGAGGGTGCCCGCCCCTGCGGCGCTGTTGGTGGCCGCGGCAGCAGGCTGCTGCACCCCTTTGCTGACGGGAGGTCTGACCAGTCTGTTGAGCGACCTGCTGCCGCCCACGGCGTTGAGCCGCGGCTTCAGCCTGGACGCCGTCTCCTACAACCTGGCCGGGATGGCCGGACCCGCCCTCGCGTCCGGGCTCGCTGTGTCGACGGGTCCCGGCCGCGCCCTCGTGCTTCTGGGCGCCGGTGCCGTCGTCGGCGGGCTACTCGTCTTCGCCTTGCCGCTGGGCCCTCGCACGGGGGGAAACCCCGCGCTGCGCCCCGCGGACCTGGGTGCCGCAGCCGTCCTGCTGGTCCGCGACCCCCCGCTGAGGTCGCTCTCCTGGGCCAGCGGAGTGGGACAGCTCGGAATCGGTGCCCTGCCCGTGATCTCCGTCCTGCTCGCCGCTCATTACCGGGCGCCCTGGGCCGCAGGAGGTCTGATGACCGCCCTGGCACTCGGCTCACTCACCGGCTCCCTGGCCTATGCCTGGCGGCCGTGGGGGAGTCGGCGCCCTGAATGGACCGTCATCGGCATGCTGTGCGCGACCGGGGTGGCGCTGGCCCTCGTGCCGTGCGCGGACAACGTTGCCGTGGCGGCCGGCGGCTTCGCGCTGGCCGGGTGCTGCACGGGCCCGCTCTTCGCCGCGCTCCTCGCCGGGCGCGATCGCTACGCGCCCCCGGCCGTTCGGACCCAGGTGTTCACTCTTGGAGCAGGTATCAAGAGCACGTTCGCCGCAGGGGGAGCCGCACTGGCGGGCTGCTGGCAGTCGCCCGGGTCGGGAAGCCTGGTTCTCGCAGCGGCCGGCTGCCAGGTTGCTGCGGCTGTGCTGGGCGCGTGCTTGCTGAGGGGACGGAAGGAGACCAAGGCGAAGTGCCCGCCGTCGACGACGAAGGCGAGGCGCTGACCTCTCCCTTGCTGACACACCGTGCACTCCGGATCGCCGAGAACCTGGGACACAACGATGTCCGTGTCACTTCGGGGCGATGGGACCGCGGTAGGGGAGGGTCTGGCGGTAGACGACGCTCGTGGTGGTGCTGCCGAAGCCGGCGAGTTCGTCCATGAGGGTCTCCAGGTGTTCCATGGACGTCGCGGCCACCTTCAGGGTGTAGCAGTCGTCGCCGGTCGTGCGCAGGCACTCCAGGATCTCGCGGCGTTCGGCGAGGAGGCGGCGCAGCGGTTCGTGGCGGTTGCCCGGATATTTGAGGCGGACGATGGCGAGGACGGGGTAGCCGACTTTGGCCAGGTCGATCTCGGCGCGGTAGCCCGTGATGATGCCCGAGGCCTCCAGATTGCGCACGCGTTCGGTGGTGGCCGAGGGGCTGAGGTTCACGCGGCGGCCCAGTTCGCTGAGGGAGATGCGGGCCTCCCGTTGCAGCTGCTCGATGATCGCCCAGTCGACGTGGTCAAGATTCCCGGCCATGCGGCGAAAGTACCAACAAATTCACGGAGAAGCGGCAGCTACGCAAGGAGCTTCCCGTTCCGTCCGCCATGATCACCGGCATAGGCTCGGCCCATGCAACTCGGCGTCAACGTACCGAATTTCGGCCCCGGAACCGATCCCGGCATCCTGCGTGAATGGGCACGGCTCGCTGAGGACCTCGGCTTGGGAGCCCTCATGGTGTCGGACCATGTGGCGATCACCCCGGACGTGGCGGAACGGTACCCGGAACCGTTCTACGAGCCGTTCACGACCCTGTCCTGGCTGGCCGGCCTCACCACCACGGTGCGGCTGGGCACGACGGTGCTCATCCTGCCGTACCGGCATCCCCTGCTGGTGGCCCGCATGGCTGCCAACCTCCACCAGCTGAGCGGCGGTCGCTTCGTCCTCGGGGCGGGCGTGGGCTGGGCCCGGCAGGAATTCGAGGCACTGGGCGTGCCGTTCACCGCGCGCGGCCGCCTGACGGACGAATGCCTGGGCGTCCTCCGGGGGGCCAGGGGTGCCGGGCGCCATGAGGGGGAGGTCCCCCTCTGGATCGGCGGCCACAGCGAGGCGGCCCTGCGGCGGGCGGTGAGGTTCGGTGACGCCTGGCACCCGCTGCGGCTCTCCATGCCCCACATGCGTGAAGTCCTGCGACAGCACGAGCTGCCGGGGTTCGCGCCCCGCATCGCCCTGCGCGTCACCAGCGCACCGGTCGACGCCTCCGACCGGCCTGCCGGCGTCGGCACCATCGAACAGATCCTCGACGACCTCGACCAGTTGCGCCTGCTCGGCGCGGACACCGTCGTACTCGACCCCTACCACGGAGACCCGGAAGAGACCCGCCGGCCCGGAGCGGCATGGCAAGCAATCACCACTGTGGCAACCCACTGGAGCACCCCATCATGATCACCCCGGCCGACGAGGCCCTTCTGCGGCGTGCCATCGGCATCGCCGCCCACGCGGTCACCCTGGGCGACGCACCGTACGGTTCCCTTCTCGCCGGACCGGACGGCACCGTGCTCGCGGAAGCCCACAACACGGTCCGGCGGGACAACGACATCAGCGCCCACCCGGAACTGAAGCTCGCCCGCTGGGCGGCCCGCGAACTCGACCCGGACACGGCTGCCCGCACCACCCTGTACACCAGCTGCCAGCCCTGCGGCATGTGCGACGGCGGCATCGTCCGCTCCGGCATCGGCCGGGTCGTCTACGCCCTGTCGACCGAGCAACTCGTCGCGCTCAACCCACCGTCGGGCGCCTGGCCGACGGTGCCGCACGACGGCCCGGCCCTCCACGACGAGGCGCGCGAACCCGTAGCGGCCTATTACCGGCCCACCCGATGACCACGACCGGCAGTCCGTCAAGCACCCGAAGTCCCGCAACAGCAGCTCGTCGACGACGAGTTCGTGGCTCTCAGTAAGGGTGTTCGCGACCTATACGGTCGTCGATCTACGGGCGTGAGCGCTTCCCGAGCAAGACCTCGGGGCGTACGCAACTGCCTGCTCCCGCTGCTGCGTCGCTGCGCACAGGTGGAGTCTCAGCGGCCTTACTGTCGGGCAGGGCACCTGCACCGTGCCGGCGGAGACACCGAGGAGTGACGTGGACGCTGCGGCTGGACAGAAGCCGGAACCCCATGACTCGCAGGAGCGGCATGCCAGCTGGCTGGAGCTGTTCTTCGATCTGGTCGCCGTCACAGCTGTGGCCCAGGTCGCCCATCTTCTCCGCGGCGACCTCGGCCCGTCCGACCTGGGACTGTACGCACTGCTGTTCCTGGCACTGTGGACGGCCTGGATCATGAGGAGGAGGACCAGCACGCCCGCGTCCTCGCCCTCGCCTACGTCCTGATCCGCGTTCTGGCCAACCAGTCGTGGCAGCGCCGTAGGCAGCTGCTCGTCGACTGGCCCGCGGCCCAGATGTCACTCGGGGTGACCCCGTGGATCGTCTCGCTGTGGGCACATGCACCAGTGCGTTACTGGTTGTGGGCCCTCGGCGTCGCTCTGGACCTGTACGTCACCTTCGCGGTGTCCGCGCGGGAGTTCGTCAAGCGTCACAAAGACGAGAACCAGCACGAGGCTCTCGAACGCAGCACGAGCCGGATGGAGGGTGGCTCCTCCCGTTCCCAGCCGCCGGTCACCGGTGTCGTGGTGGCCCGGTCTCAGGCCGAGCATCTGAGTGAGCGCCTGGGCCTGTTCGTCCTCATCGTGCTGGGCGAAGGCATCGCCCAGGTGGTCTACGCCGCCTCCGACGTCGCGTGGCACAGGGACGTGTGGACGCTCGGCGTCGCGTCGTTCTTCCTGCTCGCCGCCGTGTGGACGCTGTCGTTACGGCACGGCTACTCCGGCGTCCCCCACTGGCCGAGGGAGTCCTGCCGACCCGAGCCGCCCTGCCGCTGCACTGCTTCCTGTCCGGCTGTCTCGCGGCGCTCGCCGCCGCGCTGGGGTCGGCTGTCGAACACCCCGACTCGTTGTCCGACGGCACGCGCTGGCTGATGTGCTCGGCCCTGGCCGGCTACTTCCTGCTCAGCGGCATCGCCTGGTTGCCCGACGCCCACCAGGAGGGCCGGTGGCTGGGGTGGGTGGCTCTGCCGTGCACTGGGCTGCCGCTCCTGCTGGCGGCGTTCGGCACGGGCGTGCGGACCGGAGTGGTCATCTGGCTGCTCGTTCTCGTGGCGCTGTGGCCGATCTTCTACGATCGCCGGCGCAGGACTGAGCTCCGGTAACGGTGCACGACCGCGCCCGTACACCCAGCGGGGAGTCTGTTTGACGTGTACGCGGCCCCACCGTAGCTTCGTCCGCCGGTCCGGTCGTCCGACCGGGCCGCTGAAAGCCGCCCCAGGGGGAAACGCAGTGCACTGGTACGTTGACGTCCTCAAGAACTACGCGGTCTTCCACGGACGCGCGCGCCGCCAGGAATACTGGATGTTCGCAGCCTTCAACGTGGGCATCTACATCGTCCTGATGTTCGTGGACGGGTACGTCGGCAGCGAGGTTGCGAGCACCCTCTACTCGCTGGCGATCCTGCTGCCCTCGCTCGGCGTGACCGTCCGACGGCTGCACGACACCGACCGATCTGGCTGGTGGTGCCTGATCGGGCTGCTCCCCCTGGTCGGCTTCGTCGTCATGCTCATCTTCATGGCGACCGAAGGCACCCCGGGTCAGAACAAGTACGGCGTCAACCCGAAGGAAGCCGGCGTTCTCGTGACCGGGCAACCCTGATTGGACGACAGGTGTCGGGGAACCGGGCCGCCGCCATAAAAGCGCTGCTGGCCCTGAACACCCGGGGACATCGCGGTCGGCCGGCGAGCCGGCCCTGCCGAGGCCAGCACCTCGTAGGGCGAACCTCACCGACATCGATGCCGTACGCGGTTGTGCCGATCAGGGCTGTGTGTACTGGTGGGTGCGGGGTTGGCGGCCGTGGCCTCGGGGGAGCCCGTCACCGGCCCCTTGCCGAAGCTGCGTTGTCAGTGGTGGGCGATACGTTCGCGGTCTTGGAATCGCTGTTGCACGACAGGAGTGGACGATGACCGAGAGCAGTGTGCTGCCCGCGCTCAGGGTGGTGCTGACGGACGTCAACGAGAGTGTGGTGGAGGCGTGGCGCGCCGCGTTCGCCGACACCCCCGGCATCGAGATCCGCAAGGGCTCGATCCTCGACGAGGACGTCGACGCCTGGGTCACCCCCACGAACTCCCGGGGGCGGATGGACGGTGGGGTCGACGCCGTCATCAAGCGGTACCTGGGGTCCGGCATCCAGGTGCGCGTCCAGCGGGCGATCCGCGACCGGTTCGCCGGGTCCTTGCCGGTGGGCAGCGCGGTCTGCGTGCCGTCCGGCGCTACCGTCCCCCGGTACCTGATATCGACGCCCACGATGGTGCGGTCCTCGCAGAATGTGAGCGCCACGCTGAACGTGGCGCTGGCGTGCGCTGCCGCATTCCAGGCCGTTCACCGGCAGAACCGCAAGAAGCCGGGCAGCATCCGATCGGTGGCGCTGGTCGGGTTGGGGGCGCAGACCGGCCAGGTGCCGGCCCGGGTGTGCGCCAACCTGATGTGGACCGGCTACACGCTCTTCCACGACCACTGGTTCGAGGACGACGACGAGCTGCGGTCCACGATCATCTCCCAGCTCCACGGGATCGAGAACGCGCCCGTCGACCAGCGGGTGCGCATCGTGCCGCCGACGCCCGTCGCGCCGGAGCCCGAGACCGTCTCTCCCGCTCCCTCCGCCGCCCTCTCCTCTCCTCCTGCCGCGACGAGCGACAGCGCCGCCGCCGCGACCGGACCGTCGACCGGGGCCCCGGCACCGGGGCAGCCGACGCAGTCCCAGCCCGATCCGAACGACCCCCTCGCCCTGACCGAGCTCTTCGATGGCGGCGGGGAGGCCTGGCTCCCGCTGCTGAAGCCCGTCATCGAGGCGCAGCCGGATGCCGAGCGGTTCATCGGGAAGAGCCGCAGCCACGAGGTGGTCCCGGTCCGCGAGCTGACGTTCCAGGCGCTCAAGCCGAACCCACCGCACAAGTGGAAGGTCGTGGTCTTCGGCCAGAACCCGTACCCGCGGCCGGAGAGCGCCACCGGCATCGCCATGTTCGACAACACCTTCAACGACTGGAAGGACAGCCAGTTCGGCCGGGTCGTCAGCATCCGGTGCCTCATCAAGGCAGCGGCGATGTGGAAGTACGGCATCCCCAAGAAGACCCCCATCGCCGACGTGCGGGCGCTGCTGAAGGACCGGGACGCGGTCCAGCCGCCGGAGTGGTTCCAGGCGATGCTGACGCAGGGCGTGCTCCTGCTGAACGCGTCGCTGACCGCGAGCGGTGACGGGGCGATGGGGGCCGACCAGCACACGGCGTTCTGGCGGCCGGTCGCCGAGCGGATCGTCGAGGAGATCCTCAAGGCCAAGCAGGACGCGGCCGAGGAGGACCGCGGCGTCGTGTTCGCATGGTGGGGGGCGCACGCCCGCAACCTTAAGCGGGTCGTCCTGCGCCTCCAGCAGAAGTACCCGGACGTCGAGGTCCGGCATCTCGACCACGCCAACCCGGCGGCACAGGGCGACATCTTCTGCGAGGGCGACCACTTCACTCAGGTCAACGACGCTCTGGCCTCGCTGGGCGCCGACGGCATCGACTGGCTGCCCAGCAAGGGGTGGAACGAGACGGCGGCCGGCGCAGGCGGTGCGGACGGAGGTGTCGCGGCGCGCATGGGTGCGTTCATCGAGTCGACGATGAACCTGCACCAGCTGTACCTGGAGCGCCTCACCAGCGTCAAGGACGAGGGCCTTGTCCTGCCCGCGATCACCGGCGTCTTCGACACCCCGCTGCTGGACTTCCACAACGCCGTGGCCCCCGTCTCCGCGGCGCTGCCCGGGCTGGCCGGGCACATCGGACGCTCCCACGACTTCGGCAAGCAGCGTGCGGACGAGGCGGCAGGCGGCGGCCTGTCCGCGGACGCGATCGCCGCGCTCCACCTCTACACCTGTGAGTCAGCCTTCTACCGTGAGATCAACCGCGTTCTGCGCTCCCCGGACCGCAGCAGGCTCACGCCCTATCTGCCGTACCTGCGGCTGCTGTTCTCGGCGGTGTCGGAACTGCCCGCCTACACAAAGCCGTTGTGGCGCGGGGTGTCGCTGGACCTGCGGGCGCAGTACCCGCTGGGCCGGACGGTGACCTGGTGGGGCGTCTCCTCGTGCACCTCCGAGCTGAAGGTGGCCCGGGCGTTCCTGGGAAGTCGCGGCAAGCGGACCCTCTTCGAGGTGACGCCGGCCAGGGCGGTCGGGATCAAGAGCTTCTCCGCCTTCACCGGCGAGGAGGAATACATCCTTACGCCAGGCACCCAACTCAAGGTGACCGAGGTGAAGAGTGAGCCCCGCGGGCTGTGCACGGTCCGGCTGAGCGAGGTCACGGACGCCCCTCCCGTGGTGTCCTGAACCGCTCCCGATCACGTTGGCCACGGTGTTGGTTGCCGGGCGTCCGCGCCCCTGCCCGGTCTCCGGCTGAGATCACTGATCGGAGGTCTTGTGGACGGTGGTGTCGTCGGGGTTCAGCCGTCGGCCGTCCGCGGACAGCACTTCCAGGGGGCGAAGGGGTTGCCCCTGTTCGCGGTCGACAAGCTGTGAGTGGGGTTCGCCGGGGGCGAAGAAGTTCTGTTCGCCCCACTGCCGCAGCGCCACGATGACGGGGAAGAGCGCCTTGCCCTTCGGAGTGAGTACGTACTCGCGGTAGGCGCTGCCGTCCGAGGCGGGGACGGATGCGAGGACCCCGCCGGCCACCAGGGCGCGCAGGCGCGCGGTGAGGATGTTCTTGGCTACGCCGAGGCTGCGCTGGAACTCGCCGAAACGCCTGCTTCCGTCGAAGGCATCGCGCACGATCAGCAGGGACCACCAGTCGCCGATCGCGTCCACCGACCGGGCGACGGGACATTCGCTGTCGTCGAAGCGCGTCCTGGCCACCACAGCGTCCCCCTCTCATCGCGGTTGCAACATGCTACCAATATGGTTTAGCGTCAGAATCGGTAGCAAGTTGCAACCAGATTGAGGTCCGCGGAGGAGCACTGCTGATGCCCGGCAACGCTGAGACCGCGATACGACGATGCGACGCCCGAAGCGCGTTCGTCCTGTCCCGTGGCGTCGTCCTCCTGTTCGCCGTCGCCTGCGGGGCGGCAGTGGCCAACGTCTACTTCTCGCAGCCGCTCCTGGTGACCATGGGCGACGACCTGTCCATGGACCCCGCGCTCGTCGGGAGTGTGGTCACCCTCACGCAGGTCGGATACGGGCTGGGGCTCTTCTTCCTCGTGCCGCTGGGCGACGTCGCCGACCGCAGGCGGCTCATCGTGGCCCAACTGCTGCTCCTCGTGGTGGCCTTGGCCGTGGTGGCCACAGCCCACACGGCAGTGATCCTGCTCGCGGGCATGGCCGCCGTGGGACTCCTCGCTGTCGTCACACAGACGCTGGTGGCCTTCGCGGCAGCACTGGCCCCTCCCCGTGAACGCGGACGCGTCGTCGGTCTGGTCACCAGCGGCGTGGTCATCGGAATCCTGCTCGCCCGCACCGCGTCCGGTCTCCTGGCCGATCTCGCCGGCTGGCGAAGCGTGTACCTCGTCTCGGCGTCGCTCACCGCCCTCCTCGCGCCGGTCCTGTACCGAGCGCTGCCGTGCCACGGCGACGCCGAGCCGACACCCCTGCGCTACCGACAGCTGCTCCGCTCGACCATCACCCTGTTCGCGCGGGAACGACTGCTGCGTATCCGGGCCCTGTTCGGTCTGCTGGTCTTCGCGGCCTTCAGCACCCTGTGGAGCAGCGTCGCGCTGCCCCTCAGCGAGGACCCGTACTCCCTGCCCCATAGCGCGATCGGCGCACTGGGACTGATCGGTGTCGTCGGCGCCCTGGCCGCGACCGTGGCGGGGCGCCTGAACGACCGCGGACTCTCTGGAGGGACCACCGGCATCGCGCTGGCCCTGCTCACCGCCTCCTGGCTGCCCTTGTCCTTCACCCGGCACTCGCTCTGGGCCCTGATGGTCGGGGTGATCCTCCTCGACCTCGCGGTACAGGCGGTCCACGTCACCAACCAGACACTGATCTACGCGCTGCACCCGGACGCGGGCAGCCGGCTGATCGGCGGATACATGGTCTTCTACTCACTCGGCAGCGCCGTCGGCGCCATCGCCGCGACCTCCGCCTACACCCTGGCCGGCTGGGGCGCCGTATGCGCACTGGGCTGCGTGTTCAGCTGCCTGGGGCTTGTGCTGTGGGCGCTGACCAGGCACCTCGCCCCCCGCCCGGTCCGTTGAGAGGGGGGGAACGGCGTGGCTGCGAGGCACCGGACGCAGACGCGGAGCCCCGAGCGGAAACCGGCCGTGCGACAACGACTGGCCGTACACGCCTGTGCGGGACACACGAAGACTTCTGCCGTCGGCCAAGTTCGCCTCGCCTCGTTCCTCGCCAGGCCAGCCGTTGGACGGTGTGCTCGCCGGTGAGGCGGCGGCCCATGCCGGGGCCGTCGTCACACCCCGGGACCGGAGCGGATGTGCTCCGGCGCCGGCCCGGGGGAGCGCACATCGGCCAGGGTCGTGGCCAACGCCTGCCAGACGTGGGCCGCCAGGTCGACGTTGCCGGACTTCGTCGCCTGCGCGCCGAGTCGTCGCAGGACGGCGATGCCCTCGTCGGCGTGGCCCGTCAGGATCATCAGCCGGCCGTGGAGGACGTACAGACGTACCCGGTCGGGGTAGGCCAGGCGCAGGTCCTGCCCTTGCAGGAGGGCCCGGGCGAGCGCGCGGGCCTCGCCCAGCTGGCCCTGGTGGAAGGCGAGATGGGCCTGGAGCGCCCGCAGTTCCTGCAGCTGGACCGGGGTGCCGATCAGGTCGAGGACGCAGGCGGCCTCGGCCAGCCAGCGCTCGGCGGCGGCCACCCGGGGAGGGGACATCGCCAGCGCGGCGGCGGAGGCGGCGGCCCGCAGTCTGGTCCACAGGAGTAGGTCGTCCTGGCCCCGCAGAAGATTGAGGGCCCTGTCCAGCCGGGCCAGGGCGGCATCGTCGTCACCCTGACGGCTGCTCACCACGGCGGCCGCCCACAGTGCCTCGGCTGCCTGGGCGGGCGCGGCCCGGTGCAGCAGGTCCCGCTCCATGTCCTCGACGTGCCGGCCGGCCGCCTTCAGCCTGCCGAGTGCCGTCTCGACGCCGATCAGCACCGACAGCGCGGCCAGGGTGTCGGAGACGGACAGTTCCGCGGCGCGGGCGATGGAGAGTGCCTGTGCCGCCGTCGGCTGCGCCGTGCGCAGGTCGCCCAGGGCGTGCGCGCAGCGGGCGTACTGCACGCGTGAGCGGGTCCTGAGATCCGGCTCCGCCAGCAGGTCGCTCAGCTCGACGAGCTCGCGCAGCCGTGCGCGCTCTCCTTCGTGGTCGCCGTCGCGGCCGGCGGCGCGGCTCAGTAGCCACAGGGCCTGCCAGCGGGCGGCGGGATCCTCGCCCTCGTCCTCCTCGACCGCGCGGCTGAGCGCCGCCGTGTCGTCCATGCCGGGCGGTGCCGAGGTCACGGCGGCCAGCACCCCGGTGAGAGATCTGCCTTCCGCCGGGCCGGTAAGGGCGGACGGATCGACGCCGAGCCGGTCGGCGAGATAGGACACGGCGTGCTCGGTGGGGCGCCGTTCCCCCGACTCCAGGCGTGACAGGTAGCTCGTCGACATGCCGTCGCCGACGAGGCCGGCCTGGCTCAGGCCCCGTGCCAGCCGGAGTCTCTTCAGCCGACGGCCGAAATGCGGCTGTTCGAGCATCTCCCCCCTTGGTTCCCATGGCGCGACCGGCGGGGCATGTCCGACCCCACCCTGTGCGGGCCTGCCCGCTCGGGCACGGAGTTGTCAACACTTTAGGGAGCGCGGCAAGCGGCGACAACCTGTAAGCACAGGTCAACTGCGCTTTTCCCGGGCGGTTTCCGGTTCCTCGGTCATGTTTGTTTCGCGGGTTGCGGTGCCCGGAAAAAGCCCGTATTCGCAAAGGAGTTGACAGGTTGCCGAGGTCACTTGGCAAACCCTTGCCATGGGCGTTGACGGCGCTTAATCTCGTCAGCGTTGTTCCCCCCCGGTTGCGATCCCTCTTCGTCCACTGGAGGTTTTCGTGCTGCCCAGTTTCCCTCCGGGCCCGTGCCCGGCCATGGAGATCGAGTGGCCTTGACAACGTTATCCGCAGTGCTGTCCTCGTTTCGCCGTCGGCTGCCCCGGCGCGGGCCCCCTCCGGACACCCTGATCCCACCTCCGGAGCCCGGCGCCGAGCGCCGGGCTCCCGGGACGACGCGGACACCGGCCCCGCCACCGACAAAGTGGCACCTGCGCCACCGGGCGCTCGCCGACATCCGGGCACAGCGCATCGATCAGCTCCGCGTTCGTTCACCCTTCCCAGCCCCCCACGCGCAGGAAGAAGGACGGTACGTCCGTGGCGACCACGAGTTTCCCCGACGCCTCGCCCCGCAAGAAGAAAGCCGCCACCCCGGTTCCTCCCGCCCGCCGCGAAGCCGCCGCAAGCGGCGCGCTCCGCGGTGCCGCGTCGGCGGGAGCCTGCACCGCACATGCCTCACCGGAGGACCTGGTCGTCACGGCCGCGGAACCCGAATTCGCCCGGCAATTCGGCCTGAACGCCGATGAGATATGCGGGCACCATCTCCTCGACCTTCTCCGTTCACCCGTTCCCGGCCGACTGCAGGAACAGTTCACCGCCCTTTCGGCGGGGCGCCGTCGGCGCTTCACGGAAAGCGTGAGGGGCCGGGACGGCACCGGCGGGGAATTCCTTGCCGACGTCACCGGCGTCGCCGTACGGAATCCCGCCGGCGCCTTGGCCGGCGTAGTGGTCTTCCTGCGCCGCACTGCGGACGGGATGTCCGCCGGGCCGGTGCTCAGCGCCCTCGACGCGCGAGTCCTGGAGGGGGTCGCGAATGGCGAATCCACCGTGCAGTTGGCCTCCCGTCTCTATCTGAGCCGTCAGGGAATCGAATACCGCGTCGGGCAGATGCTGCGGAGGTTCGACGCGCCCAACCGCCCCGCGCTGGTGGCGCGTGCGCACGCGCTCGGGATGTTCGCCGCCGGGCAGTGGCCCCCGCGCGTCCTCCCCGAGCGCGTGCGCTAGCTGGTGTCCACCAAGTCGCGTCGTCCGCCCGAGGAGCGGCCGGGCGCGCTCTGGTGATCCCTCCTGCTCGAAGCTTGGGAGAGTGCCGGGCGGACGCCCGCGTACCACGAGTACGCGGGCGTCCGCCCGGTGCGGCGAGTGGGGGGTCCCCCTGCTCGAAGAGCTTGGGGGTGCGTGCCGGGCGTCGAGCGGCGGACGGGACTGTGCAGGACACGGCCCAGCCCCCGGCCGGGCTCACCCGGAGTTCGGCCGGCGGCCGTCGGGCTGACCCGAACACCGCCACGGCCGCCGCCCGGGCGTCTCACGCCGCCGAGGGCTGCCACGCCTCCAGGAAGCGGCGGCGGGCGCGGAAGAGACGGGAGCGCACGGTGCCCACGGGCAGTGCGAGCACCTCGGCCATCTCCTCCTCGTTGAGCCCGTAGGCCCGCAGGGTGAGGACCTGCCGGTGCGCCTGGGACAGACGCTCCAGCACATCGGTGATGTGCACCGCGTCCAAGAAGTTCGCCTCTTGCCGGGACTCCAGTTCCCAGCAGCTGTGCTCCTCGCCGTGGCGTTTGGCGGTGCGGACGGCCTCGCGGACCGTCACCGAGCGCACCCAGCCGTAGAACGCGGATGGTTCGCGCAGGGAGCGCAGGCCGCGGTAGATGGCGAGCAGTGCCTCCTGGGTGGCGTCGGCGCCGTCGTCGTGGGTGATGGACCGGCAGATGCGTGCGACATACGGGGTGATGCCGGTCAGGAGGTGGTTCATCGCGTGCTCGTCGCCCGCCTGGGCTCGGGGGAGCAGCGTCAGGGGAGAGGGCAGTTCGCTGACGGTGGACATGTCGGGCTGGGGCTCCTTACGGCAGCCGGGCGGGCGGGGAGCGTGAGCGGGGGAAGGCGTTCAGGCCGTGAGCGCGCCGGCGGCCCGCGGGTGTGCCGCCGTCGCGAAGCGGAGCAGACCGGCGCGCACGTCGTCGCGGAACGCCCGCATGAACGACGGGCTGAAGCAGGCCGTGGAGTGCGGGAACTCGATGGACAGCCGGCCCTCGAAGGAGACGACGCACGCCATGACAGGGCTGCGGCCTGCCTGCGGGAAGTACTGCTCGCGGGCAGGCACCAGGCGCACGTCGACCGCACGCAGACCCTCCGGCAGCTGCGGGCCGGGGACCACGCCCATATTGGTGGCGATCACCGTGGCCAGTTGCAGCGCGGGGGTGGTGGGGATCTCCGGGGCGATGCGCATCTCGCGGAGGTGGTCGCCGCGGGCGAGGAAGTCGCTCAGGCGGCCGTGCACTGTACGGGCCAGCTCCTGCGGTTCGCTGTCCTCGGCCACGTCCAGGGTCTGCAGATGGGTGGTGACCGCGGGGACCAGGGCGGTGGCGGGCACCGGCGGAGAGAGGCGGGAGCGCAGGTCGACGGGGGAGAGGCAGCCGAGGGTGCGGGGGCCGCCGCCGTCCAGCCGCCGACGGGCCGTGGCCAGCAAGGTCGCGGCGATCAACGCGTGCACGGAGACACCCGCGTCGCGTGCCGTCCCGCGCAGCCGGGCGGTGCGGTCCGCGTCCAGGGTCAGCCGGCGCACCTCGATGCGCCCCTGCGGGCCGGTCCCGTCGCCGGTGGCGGTGTCGTACGGCACCAGCGTGACCGGATGCCGCCGTACTTCCTCCAGGCGTCCGCGCAGGTACTCCGCCGTGTCGGCCTCGTCGGCCGGGGGCAGCAGCCGGCTGACGGGCTCGGGCCAGCACGGCCCGGAGTTCTCAGCGGTGGGTTCCCCGTCGACCAGCGCCCGGTAGCGGTCCCACAGCGCGTTGTGCAGGGCGATGCTGCTGTGGCCGTCCGTGACGGTGTGGTCGATCACCAGGACGAACAGGTGGCTCTCCTGGTCCGGAGCGCTGACCAGGACGGCCCGGCTCAGCGGCCCCCCGACCGGCAGAGGCCTGTTCAGCTCCGCCGCGTAGACCTCCTCCGGGTCGCCGGACCGGGTGGTCAGGCGGGGCCGTTCGTCCTCGTCCAGCAGACGCAGCAAGTGGCCCGTGCCGTCGTGTGCGATGCGGGCCCGCAGCCCCGGGTGGTCCTGCGTCATGGCGTCGTAGGCGGCCGACAGCGCCGCGACGTCCACGGGCCCGCGCAGGGCGCAGGAGAGCACGGCCCTGCTTCTCTGGCCCACATAGAGCGTCTCGACCGGACAGAGCGCACGGTGCATGCCGTCAGCCTTCTTTCCGTCGTTCGTTTCGGGGGTCCCACGGCCCGGGATCGGTGTGCCGCCGCGGCTGTCCGCGGGGGGCGGGGGCCCTCCGAGAGTGCACGGCACGACATGGCCGAATCCAGCGCGGAACCCGCCCTGCGGGGAAGTCGCGTGATTTCCCTAGAAGTTGACGGCCGGGAAGCGGGAGCGGCGCCGCGCACTCCCCGGCATCGCATTCTTCAGGGAAACCCCTGAATCGGCGTGCGCGGGGCCGGGTGGCGCTTGACCCGACCCGTTGCGGTGACCCACCGTGCTGTGCCGGAAGACCAGGACCGGGCGACGTGATCGCCCCCGCCCCCGGCGTGCGACCTGCCTTTCCACCCGTGGGCCTGCCCGGCGCGTACCGGCACGCGAGGGCGGCACGGAGCGGTGGCCGCATCCGTCCGATCCGGCCGGGACTTCGCCGTCCGGGACATTACGGCTTGTCACGTGAGGGTTGTGCTATGTCACTCCAGGAGGACGAACGTCGACCGCTGTCCGGAGCCCAGGAGGGCCTCTGGTACGCCGGACGGCTCGCACCGGACAGCGCCGCGTTCAACACGGCGGAGGCGGTGGAGATCCACGGCCCCCTCGACACCGCACTGTTCGAAACCGCGCTGCGGCGCGTCGTCGGTGAGGCCGACACCTTCGCCCTGCGGTTCGCCGACACCGACGAAGGGCCCCGCTGCCACCCGGCCGCCGACGCCGGCGACTGGCCCCTGCACCGGGTGGACGTCAGCGGCGCCGAGGACTCCGAGGCCTCGGCGTGGGAGCATGTCCGCGCCGACCTCGCGACGCCCGTGGACCTGGAGAAGGGCCCGCTGTTCGCACACACCCTGCTGACCCTCGCCCCCGACCGCCACCTGTGGTTGCTGAGGGCCCATCACCTCCTGCTCGACGGCTACGGCTACAAGCTCCTCGGACGGCGCCTGGCCGAGGTGTACAACGCGCTGGCCGAGGGCCGCGAGCCGGACCCCGCCGGGTTCGCGCCGGTGCGCCGGCTCCAGGAGGAGGAAGCGGCCTACCGCGCCTCGGAGGCGTACGCCCGTGACCGCGACCACTGGGCGCGACACCTGGCCGGCCTGCCCGAACCCGCCCGGCTCACCTCGCGCACGGCCGCCCCCACCGCACCCTTCCTGCGCCGCACCGCCGAGCTGACGCCCGCCGAGACCGGCGCCCTCGACGCCGCCGCGGCCCGCCTCGGAATCCGGCGCACCGACCTGCTGACCACCGCCACCGCCGCCTACCTGCACCGGATGACCGGCGCCCGCGACCTGGTGCTCGGCCTCGCCACCATGAGCCGCCTGGGCAGCGCCGCCCTGCGCACCCCCGGCACCGCCTCCGACGTCCTCCCGCTGCGGGTGCCCGCCGCCCCGGACACACCGCTCGGGCAGCTGGCGGCGACCGTCGCGGCCGAACTGGAGGCGCTGCGCCGCCACCAGCGCTACCGGGGCGAGTTCCTCCGCCGCGACCTGGGCCTGCTGGGCACCGGACGCCGGCTGTACGGGCCGGTGCTCAACATCGTCCCGTTCGACGAGTCCCCTCGGTTCGGCGGCCACCCCACCACCTGGCACCACCTGTCCGGCGGAGCCGTCGACGACCTCCAGATCTCGGTTCGGCCCGGCACCGCCCACGGCGGGTTGTGGCTGGCCTTCGACGCCAACCCCGCCCTGTACGAGGAGGCGGAACTCGCTCTGCACCGAGACCGGTTCCTCACCGTGCTGCGCCGGCTCGCCGAGGCCGACCCGGCGACCGCGCTGGGCGACCTGGACGTCCTGCTGCCGGGCGAGCATCCCCGCGACACCCCCGTACACACGTTCCCGGTCCAGCGCACCCTCACCGAGCTGTTCGAGGAGTGGGCGGCGGCCGTGCCCGAGCGGACCGCCGTCACCTGCGGGGCCGAACGGCTCACGTACGCCGCGCTCAACGCCGAGGCCAACCGCCTGGCCCGGCTGCTGACCGACCACGGCGCGGGCCCCGGCCGTGTGGTGGCCCTCGCCCTGGAACGCGGGACGCGGCTGCTGCCCGCCCTCCTGGCGGTCCTCAAGACCGGCGCCGCCTACCTGCCCCTGGACCCCGGCCATCCGGCCGAACGGCTGCGGCTGGTCGTCGAGGACGCCAACCCCGTCGTGCTCGTCACCGAGCACGCGCACGCCCACCTCGCCGGCGACGCGCTGCCCGTCGTCCGCCTGGACGACGAGCAGGTCACCGCGGACCTGGCCGGCCGCTCGGCCGCCGACCTCACCGACGCCGACCGGCACGGGCGGACCAGCCCGTCCGACATCGCGTACATCATCCACACCTCCGGCTCCACCGGCCGCCCCAAGGGCGTGCCCGTCCCGCACGCGAACGTCGTGCGCCTCTTCGCCGCGACGGCCGAGCACTTCGACTTCCGCGCCGACGACGTGTGGACACTGTTCCACTCCTACGCCTTCGACTTCTCCGTCTGGGAGATCTGGGGTGCCCTGCTGCACGGCGGCCGGGTCGTCGTCGTCCCCCACGCCGTCAGCCGCTCGCCCCGCGATTTCCTGGAACTGCTGCACCGCGAGGGCGTGACCGTCCTCAGCCAGACCCCCTCCGCGTTCGAGCAGCTCATCGACGCCGACCTCGAACGCGGCGGTGACGCTGGGGCGTTGCGGTACGTCGTCTTCGGCGGCGAGGCCCTGCGCCCGGCGAGGCTGCGCCCCTGGGCCGACCGGCACGGCCTGGACCGCCCGGCGCTGGTGAACATGTACGGCATCACCGAGACCACCGTGCACGTCACCCACCACCGCCTCACCCGGGCCGACCTGGACGACCCGCGCCGCGGCAGCGTCATCGGCACCCCCCTCGCCGACCTGCGCGTCCACCTCCTCGACGCCGACGGCCGCCCGGTACCGCCCGGCGCGTCCGGCGAGATGTACGTCTCCGGCGCCGGCGTCGCCCCCGGATACCTGAACCGGCCCGACCTGACCGCCGACCGCTTCCTCGACGACCCCTACGGCCCGCCCGGCACGCGCATGTACCGCTCGGGCGACCTGGCCCGGCGCCGCCCCGACGGCACCCTCGACTACCTCGGCCGCGCCGACGCCCAGATCCAGCTGCGGGGCTTCCGCGTCGAACCCGGCGAGGTCGAGGCCGTGCTCACCGCCCACCCCGGCGTCACCCGGGCCGCCGTCGTGCCCCGCCGCTCCGAGAACGGCGCCCTGCACCTCGTCGCCTACACCGTCCCCCGCGGCGACACCTCGCCGAGCCCCGCCGAGCTGCGCGCCCATGCCGCCGCGCACCTGCCCGAGCACATGGTCCCGGCCGCCTGCGTCCCGGTGGACACGCTGCCGCTGACGGCGAACGGCAAGCTCGACGTCCAGGCGCTGCCCGCCCCCGACTTCACCGCCGCCGCGTCCGGCACCCCGCCCCGGACCCCGCAGCAGACCCAGGTGTGCCACCTGTTCGAAGAGGTGCTGAAGCTGCCACCGGGGACTGTGGGCACCGACGTCAGCTTCTTCGACCTCGGCGGTGACTCCCTGCTCGCCACCCGTCTGCTCGCCCGCCTGCGCCACACGACCGGCACCGAGATCCCCATCACCGCCCTGTTCGAGACCCCCACCCCCGCCGCCCTCGCCCGGCGGCTCGACGCACCGGCTCACGGCGCCCTGCCCCGCCCGGCCCTCGGGACCACCCCGCGCCCGGCCCGGGTGCCGCTGTCGTACGCCCAGGAACGCATGTGGTTCCTCAACCGGCTCGACGACGGAGCCGCCACCTACAACATCCCGCTCCTCGTTCCGCTCGACACCGCGATCGACGCCGACGCGCTGCGGGCGGCCCTCGGTGACCTCGCCGACCGGCACGAGATCCTGCGGACGGTCATCGCCGAACACGACGGCGTGCCCCACCAGCGCATCCTGCCGCCGGGTGGGCTGCGCCCCGCCCTGCGGCACGTCGACTGCCCCGCCGCGGAGACCGCCGCCCACGTCGCCGCCGCGCTGCGCCACCGCTTCGACCTCACGGCCGAAAGCCCCCTCGCCGTCTGGCTGCTGGACTCCACCCTGCTGTTCGTCCTGCACCACAGCGCCGCCGACGGGTGGTCGCTGCGCCCCTTCGCCGAGGACCTGAGCACCGCCTACGCCGCCCGCCGCGCCGGCCGGGCACCCGACTGGACGCCACTGCCCGCGCAGTACGCCGACTACGCGCTGTGGCAGCGCGCCCTGCTCGCCCCCGGACCGGACGGGCCGGGCCGGCTGGAGCGGCTCACCGCCCACTGGCGCGCCGCGCTGGACGGCCTGCCCGAGGAGTGCACCCTGCCCGGCGACCGGCCGCGCCCCGCCACACCGCGCGGCGGCGGCGCGCACGTCGAGACCACCGTCGACGCGGGCCTGCACCACGCCCTGCTGCGCCTGGCCGACCGCGAGGGTGCCAGCCTCTTCATGGTGCTGCACGCCGCCGTCAGCGCCCTGCTCACCCGCTGCGGCGCCGGTGAGGACATCGTCCTCGGCACCCCCGTCGCCGGCCGCACCGAACCCGCCCTCGACCCGCTGATCGGCCTCCTCACCAACACCTTGGTGCTGCGCGCCGACACCTCCGGCGACCCCGCCTTCCGCGACCTCCTCGCCCGGCTGCGCACCGCCGACCTGGCCGCCCTGGACCACCAGGACCTGCCCTACGACCGGCTGGTCGACGACCTCAACCCGCCCCGCACACCCGGCCGGCACCCCCTGTTCCAGGTGATGCTGGCCCTGCAGAACAACGAACCCGCCGTCCTCCGGCTGGACGGCACACGGGCCCGGTTGCGGCCCACCGCCACCGGCACCGCCAAGTTCGACCTCTTCGTGGACGTCCTGGAACACCACACCCCCGACGGCATCCCCGACGGCCTCACGCTGCACGTGGAGTACGCCACCGACCTGTACGAGAGCGGCACCGCCGAGGCGTTCGCCCGCGCCCTGCACGACGTCCTGCGCACCGTGGGCGCCGAGCCCGCCACCCGTCTGGGCGCCCTGCCCGCGCTGCCCGAGCGGACCCCCGCCCCGGCCGCGGCCGACCCCGCCGAGCTGGAGGACGCGGCGCTGTCCGTGCCCGGCATCCGCGACGCCCGCGCCCTGCCCGGCACCGACGGCGCCCCGCCGCGCCTGTACGCGGTGCCCGGGCGGGCGGACGCCGCCGAACGCGTCGAGGAACAGCTGCACCGCGCGGGTCACCCCACCGCCCGCGTCACAGCGGTCAACGCGCTGCCCCGCGCCGAGGACGGCACCGTCGACACCGAAGCGCTGTACCCCCTGCCCGCCGTCGACCGCACCGCGGCCGACACCTGGCGGCAGCGGCTGACCCGGATCCCGGGCGTCACCTCGGCCGACGTGACGGTGGAGCACACCCCCGAGGAACTGGACCGCCGACACACCGGCCTGCCCGACCGCACCCCGCACCCCGCCCCCGCCCCCCGCGGCACCGGCGACGCGCGCGCCGTCCCGGCCCTCAGCGAGGGCCCCGCCCTCACCGAACCGTCCGTGCCGGGCTGGGCCGACGCCCTGCGTCGCGCCGCCGCCCAGGACCGGGGCGGCATCGTCCACGTCCACGCCGACGGCAGCGAACACCGGCGGAGCTACGCCTCCCTGATCCCCGAGGCGTCCCGCGTGCTCGCCGGTCTGCGGCGGGCCGGTCTGCGCCCCGGCGACCAGGTTGTCCTCCAGTGTGACGCCACCGAGGACTTCCTCGCCGTACTGTGGGGATGCGTCCTCGGCGGCTTCGTCGCCGTCCCGCTGACCGTCCCCACCTCCTACGACAGCCCGTCGGCGGCCCTGACCAAGCTGGAGGGCATCTGGCGGATGCTCGGCCGGCCCTGGATCGTGTGCTCCGCCGACCGTGAGGCCGGGCTGCGCGCGGTCGCCGCCCGCCAGGACTGGTCCGGCCTGCGGCTCACCACGGCCGACGCGCTGCGCGAGGCGCCCGAGGACCACGACTGGTACCCCGCGGCACCGGACGATCTGATGCTCATGCTGATGACGTCCGGCAGCACCGGCCTGCCCAAGGCGGTGCGCCTCACCCACCGCAACGTCCTGACCCGGTCCGCCGCCACCGAGCAGATCAACGGGCTCGGCGCGGACGACGTCTCCCTCAACTGGATCCCCCTGGACCACGTCACCGGCGTGGTGATGTTCCACCTGCGGGACGTGTACCTGGGCTGCCGCCAGATCCACGCCCCCACCTCCTACGTCCTCCAGGACCCGCTGCGCTGGATGGACCTCGCCGACCGGCACCGGGTCACCGTCACCTGGGCGCCCAACTTCGCCTTCGGGCTCCTCGCCGAGCAGTCCCACCGCTTCACGGACCGTGCCTGGGACCTGTCGCCGATGCGGCTGGTGATGAACGCCGGCGAGGTCGTCGTCGCCTCGGCCGCCCGCCGGTTCCTGCACGCGCTGAAGCCGTTCGGCCTGCCGCAGGACGTCATGCACCCCGGCTGGGGCATGTCCGAGACCTGCTCCGTGGTCACCGACGCCGTCCTGCCCGCCGAACCCGCCCCCGACGAGGGCACGTTCGTCAGCTGCGGCCTGCCCTACCCCGGCTTCGCCATGCGGATCGTCGACGAGCGGGGCACGCTCCTCACCGAGGGCGAGGCGGGCCGGTTCCAGGTCCGCGGCACCTCGGTGACCGGCGGCTACCACGACAACCCGGGCGCCAACGGGGAGGCGTTCACCGGCGACGGCTGGTTCGACACCGGCGACCTGGCGTACCTGCGCGACGGCGAGCTGTACATCACCGGCCGCGCCAAGGACGTCATCATCGTCAACGGCGTCAACCACTACAGCCACGAGATCGAGGCGTGCGTCGAGGAACTGCCGTACGTGGAGCGCAGTTTCACCGCCGCCGTCGCGGTGCGCTCCGCTCCGTCGTCGCCCACCGACGAACTCGCGCTCTTCTTCCACCTCGCCTCGGACGTCACCCCCGGCGCTCTGCGGGAGATCTCCGGAAAGGTCACCCGGGAGATCGGCGTCAGCCCCGCGTTCCTCATCCCGGTCGAGCGGGACGCCGTCCCCAAGACCGAGATCGGCAAGATCCAGCGCACCAGGCTCCGCAAGAGCTTCGAGGCGGGCGCCTTCGACGACGAGGTCCGCCGCACCCAGCTGCTGCTGGGAACCGCCGCGACCGTCCCCGACTGGTTCCTGCGGCCGGTGTGGCAGCGGACGGAACGCCCCGCCGCCCGGCCGGCACCGGCAGTCCGGCACACCCTCCTCCTCGCCGGCGGCGACCCCCGGATCCGGGATCTCGCAGAGCGGATCGCCGACGTCCTGCGGTTGGCCGGCGGCCTGTGCACGGTGGTCGAGGAGGGCACGGCGTACGCCCGTATCGACGCCGCGCACCACCGCGTACGGCCCGCCGAGGAAACCGACTACGCCGAGCTGCTGCGGCGGCTGGAGGAGGACCGGCGGCCGGTCGACGCCGTCCTCCACCTCGACGGGGTGCCCGGCACCCCTTCGCGGGAGACGGCACCGCAGGACACCACCGGCGCCGAGGACCTGCTCGCCCTCGCCCGCGCCCTCGCCGCCCGGCCCGGCCGGCAGCGCTCCGTCGACCTCGTGTACGTGACGGCGGGCGCCCAGGCCGTACGCCCCGGCGACCGTCCGTCCCCGGCCCACGCCCCGGCGGGCGCGCTGCTCAAGTCGCTCACCGAGGAGTTCGGCTGGATACGAGGCACCCACCTCGACTTCCCCGACGGCGACGGCGACGGCTTGGACCTGCCGGCCGTGCTGGCGGCCGAGGCGACGGTCACCCCGGACGGCGCGGAGGTGGCGTACCGCGACGGGCACCGCTACGTACGCCGCCTGGCCGCCCTGCCCGACACCCCGCGCCGCGCCGAGCCGCCCGCGCACGACGGCTTCACCCTCCTCACCGGCGGCCTCGGCGGAGTCGGCACCGAGATCGCCGCCCACCTGCTGCGCACCGACGGCACCCGGCTGCTGATCATCGGCCGCACCCCGGAGGCCGAGGCGCACGCCCTGCCCCGCCTGCGGGAGCTGGGCGAGGTCCGGTACGCCCGCGCCGACGTCACCGACGAACACCAGGTGAGGTCCGCGGTGGAGGCCGCAGGCGAGGCGTGGGGCGTCCCCCTGGCGTCGGTGCTGCACCTGGCCGGCACGCTCGCCGAACGCCCCGTGGGCGAACTCGACGCCGCCACCTGGCACCGGGCCCTCGCGGCGAAGACGCGCGGCGCGTGGACGCTGCACCAGCTCACCGCCGACCACCCGGTCACCTCCTTCATCACCTTCTCCTCGGTGAACGGCTGGTTCGGCGGCGCGATGAACGCCGCCTACGCCGCCGCCAACGCCTACCTGGACGCGCTCGCCCTGTACCGGCGCAGCCTCGGCCTGCCCGCCCAGTCGATGGCGTGGAGCATGTGGCGCGAGCGCGGCATGAGCCGGGGCTACCGGCTGACCGCGCTCACCGAGGCCCGCGGCTACCGGCTGCTCGACGTGCCCGCGGCGCTGCGCTCCTTCGACCTGGCGCGCACCCTGGACGAACCGCACCTGCTGATCGGCGCCGACCGCACCGCCCCCTGGGTCCGCAGCCACGTCGTCGCCCCCGTGCGCCAGACGCGTCGCCTGGTCGCCCGAGTCGGCCTGGAGGACGGCACCGACCTGGGCGCCCTGTACCGAGCCGCGGCCGACGGCATCCGTGCGGCCGGGCTGCCCGGCGAGGCGTGGACGCTGCGCTCGGCGGGCGCCTCGGCCCGCCCGGACGAGGCGCGGGCGGGTGCGGGGGAGGAGCTGCGACGGCTGGAGGGCCGGCTCGCCGAGCTGTGGTGCGCCGTACTGGGCCGCGACCGGGTGGGCCGGGACGAGAACTTCTTCGACCTGGGCGGCAACTCGCTGCTCCTGGTCACCGCCCAGACCGCCGTCAACAGCGCCTTCGGCACCGAGCTGTCGGTGGTCGACCTGTTCGCCCACCCCACCGTCCGGGACCTGGCCCGCCATCTGTCGGTCACGGGGGCCGGCGCCCCTGCGGGCGACGGACAGCCTCCGCGGCAGGAGGCCGGCGGCCTGGACCGCGCCAAGGAGCAGGCGCGGCGGCAGCGCGCCGCCCGCGCCCGCCGCACCGCACGGCACGGCAAGGACCGGGGCCGTGCCTGACACCACCGAGCCGGGAGAGGACGAGGCACAGGCCGTGCACGACACCAGCGCATCCCACGACGAGGAGTTCCCCAGCGCCCCTGACGTCCCCGCCGTCGCCGTCATCGGCATGGCGGCCCGTTTCCCCGGCGCCGACGACGTCGACGCCTTCTGGGAGAACCTCGCGGCCGGGCGGGAGGCGATCCGGCCCGTCACCGACGAGGAGTTCCTCGCCGCGGGCGGCGACCCGGGCGACCTGGACGACCCGACGCTGATCCGCATGGTGTCGGCCGTCGAGGGCATCGACCGCTTCGACTCCGGCTTCTTCGGCTACAGCCCCGCCGAGGCCGCCGTCGTCGACCCGCAGCAGCGGCTGCTGCTGGAAACGGCCTACCACGCCCTGGAGGACGCCGGCTGCCTCGGCGGCGAACGCACGGGCGAGGCGTTCGGCGTGTACGCGGGTGCCGGCGACAGCCGGTACTACCCGGCCCACGTGTACCCGCGCTTCGCCGGGCAGCCCGGCTCGGTGGAACTGGTCCACGCAGCCACCGCCAACTCCCTCGGCACCCTCGCCACCCGCCTCTCCTACGAACTCGGCCTGACCGGACCGAGCGTGTCCCTCCAGACGGCCTGCTCGACCGCACTGGTCGCCGTGCACACCGCCTGCCAGGATCTGCTGGACCACCGCTGCGACACCGCGCTCGCCGCCGCCGTCTCCCTCAACCCCTCGGCCGCGCTCGGCTACCGCCCCGTACCCGACGGCCCGTTCTCGCCCGACGGCCACTGCCGTGCCTTCGCCGCCGACGCCGCCGGCACCACCTCCGGCGACGGCGTCGGCGCCGTGGTCCTCAAACGCCTGGAGGACGCCCTCGCCGACGGCGACCGCATCCGCGCCGTCATCCGCGGCAGCGCCGTCAACAACGACGGCCGCCGCAAGGTCGGCTTCAGCGCGCCCAGCGCCGCCGGGCAGACCGAGGTGATCCTCGCCGCGCAGGCCCAGGCCGAGGTCGACGCCGGCACCATCGGCCTTGTCGAGGCGCACGGCACCGCCACCAAGCTCGGCGACCCGATCGAGGTGTCCGCCCTCACCGAGGCGTTCCGGCACAGCACCCGGCGCACCGGCTACTGCGCCCTCGGGTCGGTCAAGACCAACATCGGCCACCTCGGAGCCGCCGCCGGCATCGCCGGACTCATCAAGGCCGTCCTCGCCCTGGAACACCGGCAGATCCCGCCGAGCCTGCACTTCGACCGGCCCAACCCGCTCATCGACTTCGCCGCGAGCCCCTTCCGCGTGCCCACCACGCTGGAGGACTGGCCCGCGGTCGACCATCCCCGCCGGGCCGCCGTCAGCGCCTTCGGCATCGGCGGCACCAACGCCCACATCGTCCTGGAGGAGGCCCCGCCCGTCACCCCCGACGCGCCCCGCCCGCCCGAGGACGGCCGCCGCCTGGTGCTGCCGCTGTCCGCGCGCACCACAGGCGCCCTGCGCGGCCAGGCCGAGGCCCTCGCCCGGCACCTCGAACGCCGCCCGGACCTGCGCCTGGACGACGTCGCGCACTCCCTGCGCACCGACCGGCCCGCGCTGCGCCACCGCCTCACCGTCACCGCTGCCACCCGCGAGGAAGCCCTCGCCGCGCTGCGCTCGACCGCCCCCGCCACCCCGCCGCTCTCCGACAACCCGGCCCGCGTGGCGTTCCTGCTGCCCGGCGGCGGCACCCAGTACCCCGGCATGGGCGCACAGCTGTACCGCGACCAGACCGTCTACCGCGACACCGTCGACGAGTGCGCCCGCATCCTGCGGCCCGTCCTCGGCACCGATGTGCGCACCGCCCTCTTCGAGGAGCGGCACCCCGACGACACCGCCGCGTTCCTCGGGCTCGTCGTCACCGAATACGCCCTCGCCCGCACGCTCATCGCATCGGGCGTGCGCCCCGACGCGCTGATCGGCCACTCCCTCGGCGAGTACACGGCCGCCTGCCTGGCCGGCGTCATCGATCTGGCCGACATGCTGCCCCTGGTCACCGAACGCATCCGGCTCATCAGCTCCGCCGGCGGCGCCACCGTAGGCGTCGCCGCCCCGGCCGAGGAGATCCGCCCGCTCCTCGACGCCGACCTGTCCCTGGCCGCCGACAACGGCCCCGGCGCCTGCACCGTCGCCGGACACCTCGACGCCGTCACGCGCTTCGAGGCGGAACTGACCCGCCGCGGCGTCCCGTACCGCCGCCTGCGCATCCCCGTCGCCGCCCACTCCCACGTCCTGGACCCGGTCCTGCCGGCCTACGAGGCCCACCTGCGCCAGGTCACCCTGCGCCCGCCGCGCATCCCGTACGTCACCAACGTCACCGGCACCTGGGTCACCGACGCCCAAACCACCTCCGTACGGCACTGGCTCGACCACACCCGCCACACCGTGCGGTTCGCCGACGGCATCGCCGCCCTGTGGGACCGCCTGCACCCCGTCCTCGTCGAGATCGGACCAGGCGACACCCTCACCAGGCTCGCCACCGGCCGCCTCACCGACGCCGCACCCGTGACGGTGACCACCATGCGGCACGCCAAGGCCGAGGCGTCCGACGGCTTCGTCCTCGCCGAGGCGCTGGGACGGCTGTGGAGCGCGGGCGTGGACAGCGCCCTGCCCCCGGTGCCGGGCACGCCCCGGCGGGTCCCGCTGCCCCCGTACGCCTTCGAACGCCGCCGCCACTGGATCGACGCCCCCGGCACCCGCCCCCACCCCACCGCCGACGACATGCCGGCCGCGGCGGCACCCGCCCCCGGCCGCGCCCCGCGGCCCCGGCTGGCCACCGAGCACGTGGCGCCCCGCACCGACCGCGAACGGGCGGTCGCCCGGATCTGGGAGGACACCCTCGGCATCGACGGCATCGGACTGCACGACAACTTCTTCGACCTCGGGGGCGACTCGATGCGCGCCGTGCTGCTCGCCGGCCGCCTGCGCCAGGCCGGTGTCCTCGACGTCCCGGCGGCCGCCCTGCTGGCCGCGCCCACCGTGGCCGGCGTCCTCACGTCCGCCGACGACCAGGACGGCCCAGCACCCGGGACCGCCCCCACCGCGCTCGCGCCGCTGCTGCCGCTGCGCACCGAGGGCACCGCCACGCCCCTGTTCTGCATACACCCCGGCGCCGGCGTCTCCTGGCGCTACACCGGCCTGCTGCCCCACCTCGGCGGCGACCAGCCCGTCTACGGCATCCAGGCCGCCGGCCTCGACGGCACCCGGCCGCCCGCGCCGGACGCCGCCGCCATGGTCGCCCACTACCTCGACGTGGTGCGGCAGGTCCAGCCGCACGGCCCCTACCGGCTGCTGGGCTGGTCCTACGGCGGATTCGTCGCCCACGCCATGGCCTGCGCCCTCCAGCGCGACGGCGAGCGCGTCGAACTCCTCGCCCTGCTCGACGCACCTCAGCCGCACGGCACCCCCTACGACCCCGACGCCGCCGAACGCCAGGTGGCCGCCCTGCTGTCGAGGGTGGCCGGCCTGCCCGCCGACACCGGGGCGGCCGTGGAGACCGTCCTGGACCACATCGACACCCGCGTCCGCGCCGAAGCGGCGAGCGTGCCCGTCACCCGCGCCGAGGCCGCCGCCATCGCCGCCGTCATGCGCAACAACCTGCGTCTCGCGCCTCAGTTCGCCCCCGGCGTCTACCGCGGTGACGTGCTGTTCTTCAGCGCCGCCGAGGAGCCGTCCCCCGAGTTCCCGGCGGACCTGGCGGTGCTGCCCGGCAA
Source organism: Streptomyces griseosporeus (assembly GCF_014656055.1). Classification (GTDB taxonomy): domain Bacteria; phylum Actinomycetota; class Actinomycetes; order Streptomycetales; family Streptomycetaceae; genus Streptomyces; species Streptomyces griseosporeus. Next base: position 69,035 of record NZ_BNBR01000002.1, on the reverse strand, counting down.
GGCCGACAGCTGGCGGCCGTATGTCGACGGAACCCTCCACGACCACCACGTGCCCTGCGGTCACTACGAGATGACCGATCCCGAACCGATCGCCCGCATCGGCGAAGCAGTCGCCAAGGCCCTTGGCGGCACCGGCGACCGGGCCGCCGCACCCTCCCGCCCCCTGACACCGCGTTGAGGAGAACCAGCGTGAGCGCGACCCAGGACCTCTACGAGCTCGGAGACGCACCCGAGATCGGCACCGTCCCGACGAAGATGTACGCCTCGCTCATCCGCCGCGAGCGCTACGGCCAGCCCGTCGACGCCTTCCGCACCGAGGTGGTCGACGTGCCGCCCGTGGGCCGGGGCCAGGTCCTGGTGAAGGTGATGGCCGCCGGCATCAACTACAACAACGTCTGGGCGGCGCTGGGTTCCCCGCTCGACGTGATCGCCGCCCGGCGGAAGGCGGGCGCCACCGAGGACTTCCACATCGGCGGCTCCGACCTCTCCGGGATCGTCTGGGCGGTCGGCGAGGACGTCCGCGGGGTGCGGCTCGGCGACGAGGTCGTCGTCCTCGCCAACCGCTGGGACGAGAGGGCCGAGGACATCCGCCTCGGCGGCGACCCCACCTGGTCCTCCAGCCAGCGGGTGTGGGGCTACGAGGAGAACTACGGCTCCTTCGCCCAGTTCGCCGTCGTCGACGACTACATGTGCCACCCCAAGCCCGCCCGGCTCTCCTGGGCCGAGGCCGCCTGCTACATGGCGACCGCCGCCACCGCCTACCGCCAGCTCTTCGGCTGGCGCGAGCACACCGTGCGCCCCGGCGACCCCGTGCTGGTCTGGGGCGGCGCCGGCGGCCTCGGCTGCATCGCCATCCAGCTCGTGCGGCACGTCGGCGGCCGACCCGTCGCCGTCGTCTCCAGCGAGGAGCGCGGCGAGTTCTGCCTCAAGCTGGGTGCCGAGGGGTGGATCGACCGGCGGCGGTTCGACCACTGGGGGCGACTGCCGGACACGTCCGACGAGGAGGCGATGGGCCGCTGGCTGGCAGGGGCCCGCGCCTTCGGCCGGGCCTTCTGGGACGTGCTCGGCGAGCGCCGCGGCCCCCGCGTCGTGCTGGAGCACTCCGGGGCCGACACCGTCCCCACCTCGCTGTACCTGTGCGACAACGGCGGCATGGTCGTCCTGTGCGGCGGTACCACCGGCTACAACGGCGACGTCGACCTGCGCTTCCTGTGGATGCGGCAGAAGCGGCTGCAGGGCTCGCACGTCGCGACCGCCCGTGAGGCACGGGAAGTCACCCGGCTGATCGACCAGGGGATCATCGACCCGTGCCTGTCCCGGACCTTCGATTTCGACGAGATCGGTCTCGCCCACCAGCTCATCCACGACAACCGCCATCCGGCGGGGAACATGGCCGCCCGGGTGGGCGACCGGGGATGATTCCTCCCGCCCCAGAGGGGTACCTGCGGCGGGTACGACGCACACGCCATTCCCGGAGGTACCCCCCATGGGCAAGCTGGGCGACATGATGAACAAGGCCAAGCAGATGGTCAAGGGCCACCCCGACCAGGCGGACAAGGGCGTGTCGGGTGCTGAACGCATGGTCGACGAGAGGACCGGCAACAAGTACGACGCCCAGACCGACAAGGCGGCCGACGCGGCACGGCGTTCCTACCGGGACGGCGGCGGCACGCAGCGCTGATTCCGTACCCGGGTCCCCCGCCCCCGTGCGCCGGGAGCGGGGGACCCGTTCATTCGGGGCCGTCGACCCGGCCGACGACGCAGCTGAACACGCCCGCCCCGACGCGCACCACCCGCACCCGCACCACGCGTGCGGGTTCCGCGCGCAGCCCGACGCGCAGACAGTCCCCGTCGGGGCCGGCCCGCAGGTCGCGCAGGCTCCCCACGGCTCCGGCCCGGCGCCCGCCGCCCGGCCCGCCGGCCAGGGCCTTCCAGGCGGCCTCCTTGGCGGAGAACAGCTCCGTCACCGACCAGCCCGCCGGACCCGCCCCGAGCAGCGCCTCCTCGTCCGCGCGCAGCACCAGGCGGGTCGCGCCGCGGGGCAGGGGACGCAGTTCCAGGTCGCAGCCGAGCGGCAGGTCCCGGTCCGGGGCACGCGCCACTGCGACGGCGATCCCGGCACTGTGCGAGATCGACGCCGCCCGGCCCGGCGGGAACACCGGCAGCCGCCCGGACCGGGGGATCTCCCCGCACTCCAGCCCCACCGCGCGCAGCGCCCGCCGGGCGGCCCGCCGACCGGCCAGGAACTCCAGTCGGCGCGGCGGCGGCATCGGCGCCGCGGCGGCGGCCTCGGCGGGCCCGGCCGGTTCCGGCTCCGGCTCGCAGACGGCCGCGATGCCCAGCCCCAGCCCGGCGGCGGCCAGCGAGGGCCGCAGCGCTGCCACCTGACCGCACACCGCCCACGCGGTCTCGCCGCCCACCGGCCAGCCGTCACGGGCCGACCGCGACGTTCCCGTCCCGATCGGCCCGGTCCGCAAGGGGCGTGCGGTCATCGACGCCCTCCGCTCGCGCTCACACCCGCAGCAGCTTCTTGACGATCTTTCCGGCGGGGTTGCGCGGCACCTGCTCGATGAACTCCACCCGCCGAGGGCGCTTGTACGGCGCGAGCAGCTTCGCGACATGCGCGAGCAGGGCCCGCGCGTCCGCCTCCGCGCCCGCCTCCAGGGCGACGTACGCCAGCGGCACCTCGCCGTAGTCCTCGTCGGGCATCCCGACGACGGCCGCGTCCCGCACCGCGGCGTGGGTCATCAGGGCGCGCTCGATCTCCGAGGGGTAGACGTTCTGGCCCGCGCGGATGATGACGTCCTTGGTGCGGTCCACGAGGCTGATGCGGCCCTCGTCGTCGACGAAGCCGAGGTCGCCCGTCCTGGTCCACCCGTCGAGGGTGATCTCGGCGGTGGCCTCCGGGTCGTTCCAGTAGCCCTGCATGACGCCGGGTCCGCGCACCACGATCTCGCCGATCTCGCCGGGCGGCACCTGCCGGCCGGCCTCGTCCACCGCGCGGGCGGACATGCCCGGGATGACCCGGCCGCAGGGGATGCGTGCGGTGACGTCGCCGGGGGCGGGGTGCTCGTCGGGACCGAGCGTGACGAAGGGGCCGCCCACCTCGGTCATGCCGTACACCTGCCGGAAGCCGCAGCCGAGCCGCCGTACCGCGTCGGCGTACACGTCGAGCGGCATGGGGGCCGCGCCGTACAGGATCTCCCGCAGGGAGGACAGGTCGGTGTGGTGGGAGCCCTTGGCCTGGAGCATGAAGCGCAGCATCTGCGGCACCAGCCACATGTGCGTGGCCCGGTGCCGCTCCACCGCTGACAGGGCCCGCTGCGGGGTGAAGCCGGGCATCAGCACGACCGTGGCACCGGCCGCGAGATAGGTCAGGGACACGACCATGCTGCCGTGGTACAGCGGACAGCAGTTGACCATCACGATGCCGTCGGTGGGCCGGGCCATCACCAGCCAGCCCAGGGCGATCGCGCGGAAGGACCCGCTGTCGACGGTCACGCCCTTCGCCTGCCCGGTGGTCGCCGAGGTGTGCAGGACGGCGATCGGATCGGTGTCGGCGACCTGCGGCAGGTCCCGCGCCCCGGCCGGCGAGCCCAGCGCCGCGAAGGCCGGCTCGTCCAGCGCCAGCCGCATCCGCACCGACGCGGGCAGCTCGGGGTGCCGGTCCAGCAGCTCCGACTCCCCGATGACGGCCACCGCGCCGACCCGTTCCATGATCCCGGCGACCTCGGGCCCGGCCAGGCTGTGGTTCAGCGGCACGAACAGCGCGCCGAGCCGGGCCAGCGCGAAGTAGCTCTCCAGGACCTCGATCCGGTCCTTGGCGAGCACGGCGACCCGATCACCCCGCTCGATGCCCAACCCGGCCAGACCCCGGGCCAGTTCCAGCGTACGGTCGTGGAACTCCGCCCAGGTGACACTGCGTTCCTCGTCGACCAGGGCGGTCCGGTCGGGCCAGCACTGGCGGTTGCGTTCGAGCAGCTGGGTCAGCCACATCACGCACCGCCGCTCGCGCCGGCGACCGTGCGCTCGGCCACGAAACGCTCGTAGTCGGCGATCGTGCGCAGCCCCTCCATGTCGTCGGCGGTGATCTCCACGCCGAGCCGCTGCTCGACGAGCAGCACGAGACGCACCAGATCCCCGGAGTCGATGCCGCTCGCGGCCAGGTCGACGTCGTCGCCGACCTGGTCGGCGTACTCGGCCGTACCGGTCAGTTCGACCAGCAACTCCCTGATGGTGCTCATGGTTTCCCCTTTCGCTCCGGCGTGCCGGCCGCCGTGCGGTGTACGACTGTCACCCCCTGAAGAGGCGGGCGGGGCCGGGCCGCACTCCACCGGTCCGCCCGTGAGCTTTGTCACGCGCCGCGATCTCGCGCCGCGGGGATAGCCGGGCCCCGCTCGGCACCTCTTACCGCAACGAAGCCACCCGCTCCGCCCGGCCCCGCGCGGGCGGCCCGAACCGAAGGAGTGATGCGCGTGCCCAGGCAGCCGGTACGGGTCCGCACCCGGGCACGGTGCCCGCACCACGGCACCACAGCGGCGGTCACCGGACACCCGGGCGGTGCCCGGTGACCGCGCCGACCACCACCTCCGCCGCCGACGAGGGCGACCTGCTCGCGCACTTCGACGCGCTGATCGCCGCCGGTGAGACGATCGAACCGCGCGACTGGATGCCCGACGGATACCGCCGCATGCTGGTCCGCCAGATCGCCCAGCACGCCCACTCCGAGATCATCGGCATGCAGCCGGAGGGCGCCTGGCTCACCCGCGCCCCATCCCTGCACCGCAAGTCGGTCCTCATCGCCAAGGTCCAGGACGAGGCCGGCCACGGCCTGTACCTGTACTCCGCCGCCGAGACGCTCGGCGTGGACCGCGCCGACCTGCTGGACGCCCTGCACCGCGGGCAGCAGCGCGCCTCCGCCACCTTCAACCACCCCGCGCTCACCTGGGCCGACACCGGCGCCATCGCATGGCTGACAGACGGTGCCGCCGTCATCAACCAGGCGCCCCTGTGCCGCACTTCCTACGGGCCCTACGCCCGGGCGATGCGCCGCGTCTGCCAGGAAGAGGCGTTCCACGTCCGGCAGGGATACGACCTGATGCGCGCGTTGTGCGAGGGGACGCCCGAGCAGAAGGCCATGGCCCAGGACGCGGTCGACCGGTGGTGGCTGCCGGCCGTGGCGCTGATGTTCGGGCCGCCCGACACCGAGGCGGGCGGCGCCGACGTGCGGACCGCCGCGCTGGGCGCGCAGGTCTCCCGCCGTGCGATGGCCTGGGGCGTCAAGCGCCACACCAACGACGAGCTGCGCCAGCGCTTCGTCGACAGCTGCGTCCCGCAGGCCGAACGCCTCGGCCTGGTGCTGCCCGACCCGGCGATCCGCTGGAACGAGGAACGCGGGCACTACGACTTCACCCCGGTCGACTGGGACACCTACCGCCGGGCCCTCGGCGAGGACACCCACTGGGCGCGGCAGCGCATCGCGCACCGCCGGGCCGCGCACGAGGACGGCGCCTGGGTCCGCGAGGCCGCGTCCGCGTACGCCGCCACCGCGTCCGCGTACGCCGCCGCCACGCACGCCGCTTCCGCGTACGCCCCGGCCGAGGACGCGCCGCGGGGAGACGACGCATGAGCCCGACACGGGAGGGCGCACCGGCGTCCTGGGAGGTCTTCGTGCGGGCCCGCCGGGGCCTGGCCCACCAGCACGTCGGATCGGTGCGCGCGACCGGCCCCGACGCGGCGCTGGCCGCCGCCCGCGACCTCTACACGCGCCGGGGCGACCCGCTGTCGGTATGGGTGGTCCGCTCCGACGCCGTGCACACGGCCTCCCCGGACGAACGCGACCCGTACTTCGCCGGCGCCCGCCACAAGCCCTACCGCTATCCCGAGCACTTCGCGCCCCTGACCGAGGAAGGCCCCGAAGGTGAGCATCACCAGTGACGCCCCGGCGGCGCGCCCGCACCCCCTGCCGGGCGGACCGCCGGCCGCGGACCCCGACCTGGCCCGGCACCTGCTGCGCCTCGGCGACGACGCGCTCGTCCTCGGCCAGCGACTGTGCCAGTGGATCACCCGCGCGCCGACCATCGACGAGGACCTCGCGCTGTCCAACATCGCCCTGGACCTGATCGGCCACGCCCGTGCCCTGCTCACCCGCGCCGGACGGCTCGACGGCACCGGCCGCACCGAGGACGACCTCGCCTACGGCCGTACCGACCGTGAGTTCACCAACGTGCTGCTGACCGAACTCCCCAACGGGGACTTCGCGGTGACCGTGGCCCGCCAGCTGGTGTACAGCCATTACGCCGTCCTCTACTACGGCAGCCTGGCGCACTGCCCGGACCCCGACCTCGCCGGGTTCGGCGCCCGCGCCGCGAAGGAGGTCGCCTACCACCGGCTGCACGCCGACCGCTGGACGGTGACGCTGGGCCGCGGCACCGAGGAGAGCGCCCGCCGGATGCGGGACGGCCTGGAACGGGTGTGGCCGTACACCGCCGAACTCTTCGAGGAGGACGAGGGGCTGCGCCGCCTCGCCGCCTCCGGCAGGGTGCCCTCCCCGGCACCGCTGCGTGAGACATGGCTCGGGCGGGTGACCGAGGTCGTCACCCGGGCCGGGCTCACCGTGCCCGGACCCGCCTGGTCGGCCACGGGAGGCCGCGCGGGGCTGCACACCGAGGAGTTCGGGCCGCTCATCGCCGAACTTCAGTCGGTACGGCGGCAGTTCCCCGGGGGCACCTGGTGAGCGGGACCGTGCCCGAGACCCCCCGCCGCGCTGCCGACGAGGTACGGGAACGGGTGGCGGCCCTCCCGGACCCGGAGCTGCCGGTGATCGGCCTCGGTGACCTCGGCGTGGTCGGTACCGTCGCCCCGGCCGACGACGGCGTACTGGAGGTGGAGATCACCCCCACCTACCTGGGCTGCCCCGCGCTGCCCGAGATCACCGCCGCCGTACGGGAGGTCCTGACCGCCTGCGGCCACCCCGACGGCCGGGTCCGCCAGGTCCTCACGCTGCCCTGGACGACCGACCGCATCACCCCCGAGGGCCGGCGCAGGCTCGCAGCGCACGGCATCGCCCCGCCCGTCTCCCCGGCTGCCGGCACGCCGGTCACCGTCGGTCTCGGCGAGGTGCCCTGCCCGCACTGCGGCTCACGGGCCACCCGCCCGCACAGCGACTTCGGGCCCTCCCGCTGCCAGTCGGTGCTGTGGTGCACAGCGTGCCGCGAGCCCTTCCCCCACCTGACCGCGCTGTGAGGCACACCCCGTGAACACCGCCGCCCCCGCCCCGCCCGCCGCAACCCCCCGCACCCGCTGGCACCGGCTCCGCGTCACCGAGGTACGCCACCTCACCGCCGACACGGTGGCCGTCACCTTGCACGTGCCCGCCGCCCTGCGCCAGGACTTCACCCACCGCCCGGGGCAGCACGTCATCGTCCGGCACCGCCAGGGCGGCGGCGAACTCCGCCGCTGCTACTCGCTCTGCCCACCCCCCTACGCCCCTACGACCCTCCGCCTGGTGATCGGGCGGGGCAGCCCCGACGGCTTCGGAACCTACGCCGCCACCCGCCTCACCCCCGGCGACCACCTCGAACTCTCCGCGCCCACCGGCGCCTTCGCCCTGCCGGACCTGCCCGGCGCCCACCACGTCCTCCTCGCGGGGGGCACCGGCATCACCCCGCTGGCCCCGATGGCCGCCCACGCGCTGCGCCGGGACCCGGCCTGCCGCGTCACCCTCGTCCACTCGGCGCGCACCGCCGCCGACGCCCTGCTGGCCGACGAACTGGCCGAGCTGAAGGACGAGTTCGTCGACCGCTTCACCGAGCTGCTCGTGCTGACCCGGGAGGACCGGGGGAACAGGGGCGGCCCGCTCGCGGGACGGCTCGACGCGGCCGGCCTGCGCCGGCTGCTGGCGGCGCTGGACGCCCGCCCCGGCCCGGACACCGCCTACGCCCTGTGCGGACCGCCCGGGCTCGTCGACACCGCGCGGCGGGTCCTGGCGGAGACGGGCGCGGACCCGACGCGCGTGTGCTGGGAACTGTTCACGGCCGGCGACACGACTGCGCGGTCACCGGAACCGACGGCACTGCAACCGGCCTCACCCCCGCCCGCGCGGGGACCGGCACCGGAGTCGGCCTCGCCCGCACCCGGTGGGGGAGAGGCCCGGGTCACCGCCCTGCTCGACGGCCGCCGCCGTACCGCCACCGTCCAGCCGCACGACCCGTTCCTCCTCGACGCCCTGCTGCGCGCCCACCCCGACGTGCCGTACGCCTGCCGTGAGGGGGTGTGCGGCAGCTGCCGCGCCAGGGTCCTGTCCGGGCAGGTCGCGGCCGACCGACAACACGCCCTCGACGCACGGGAGCGGGCCGCCGGCTACACCCTCGTCTGCCGCGCCCGGCCGCGTACCCCCGAGCTCACCCTCGACTTCGACGCCTGACCCGACCCCCTCGCGAAGGAGACCCAACGATGACCGCCACCGCCCGCCACGAGGGCAGGACCGCCCTGGTCACCGGAGGCAGCCGGGGCATCGGCAGAGCCATCAGCCGCCGCCTTGCCCGCGAGGGTGCCCTGGTGGCGGTCCACTACGGCCACGACCAAACGGCCGCCGAGCGGACCGTCAAGGAGATCCAGGCCGACGGCGGCCGCGCCTTCTGCGTGCACGCCGAATTCGGCGTCCCGGGCGACGCCGACACCCTGTGGTCCGCCTTCGACGCGGCCCTGGCGGAGCACGACGCCCCGGCGGGCCTGGACATCCTCGTCAACAACGCGGGCATCACCCTGCCCCGCCCGCTCGCCCAGGTGACCGAGGCCGACTACGACCGCGTCTTCGCGATCAATACCAAGGCACCCTTCTTCGTCATCCAGCGCGGTCTGGGCCGCCTGCGCGACGGCGGCCGGATCATCAACATCTCCTCCGTCGCCACCCGCGTCGCCTTCCCGGCGATCGTCTCCTACACCATGACCAAGGCCGCCCTCGACTACCTGACCCTTTCCCTGGCCCAGGAACTGGGCCCGCGGGGCATCACCGTCAACGCCGTCGCACCCGGCTACACCGAGACCGAGATCAACCCCACCCTCGCCGTCCCGGGGATCCGCCGCCGCTACTCCGAGGCATCCGTGTTCGGCCGGCTCGGCGACCCCGTGGACATCGCCGACGTCGTCTCCTTCGTCGCGAGCGACGACGCCCGCTGGGTGACCGGCCAGTGGATCGACGCCTCCGGCGGCGCCCACCTCGGTGTGTGACCCCTCCGCACCCTTAGGAGATGCGATGAACGACCGCACGTCCACCCTCGGCGATCCGGTGACGGACGACGCCCTGACCCGGCCCTTCACCGGCGCCAGCCCGTACGACACCTACGTCCACGCGTCCGTCCTCAACTCCCTCCAGCACCCCCTGACCGAGGCCCCGGACGAGATGGGCTTCCTCGTCACCAGCCAGGTGATGGAACTGTGGTTCACCCTGATCGTGCACGAGTGGCGCACGGCACGGGTGGCCTTCGCCAAGGACGACCTCCCCGCGGCCCTGGACGGCCTGACGCGCAGCCGCCGCGCGCTGACCGCCCTGAACGGCGCCTGGACGCCCATCGCCGCGCTGACACCCGCCCAGTTCAACGGCTTCAGAGCCGCCTTCGGTAAGGCGTCGGGGTTCCAGTCTGCGATGTACCGGCACATGGAGTTCCTCCTCGGCGACAAGTCCGCCGCCCTGCTGCGCGCCCACCGCGGCGACCCGGCCGTCCACGAGGCGCTCGCCGAGACCTACCGCGAACCGTCCCTGTACGACGAGGTACTGGCCCACCTCCACCGGCAGGGCCTGCCCGTCCCGCGCCACGTCCTCGAACGGGACATGGCCAGCCCGTACACGGCTGACCCCGGGGTGACCGAGGCGTGGAGGCAGATCTACGCCGGACCCCAGCACCATCCCCACCTGGCGCTCGGGGAACTGCTCACCGACATCGCCGAACTCGTCACCCGCTGGCGCTTCGACCACGTCCTGGTCGTCCGCCGCGCCATGGGCGCCAAACCCGGCAGCGCCGGTTCGGCCGGCCTGGCGTGGCTGGAGGAGCGGGCGGCCCGCCCGGTCTTCCCCGAACTGTGGGAGGTGCGCGGTGACGTCTAGGGTCATCTCCGCCTTCGCCGCCGAGGAGGAACGGCGGGTCCTGAGCCTGAAGCCGGTCCTGGCACCGGTGCGCGGCCGCTACGGCGACCACCCCCACCAGTCGTACGACGCCTGGCCGTGCGAGGACCCCGACGCCCCGCTGGTCGTCCTGCTGCACGGCGGTTACTGGCGCTACGACCGCATGCACCTGACCCCGTTCGCGGCCTGGTTGTCCCGGCAGGGCTTCGAGGTGCTACTGCCCGGCTTCCGCCGCTCCGGCGGGGCGGGCGGCTACCCCGAGACCTTCGACGACGTGGCCCGCATCGTCGACACCCTTCCCCAGGGGCGGCCCTACGTCCTGGCGGGCCACTGCTCCGGCGGCCACCTGGCCCTGTGGTGCGCCGCCCGGGGACTGCTGCCGCCCGGTTCCCGCTGGCACACCCGCACCCTGCCCACGAGCGTCCTCGCCCTCGCTCCGATCACCGACCTCACCGCCACCCGCCGCGACCGCCTCAGCAACGACGCCGCCCTCCAACTCCTCGGTGGTGAACGGCACTTCGCCGAGCGGCTGCCGGAGGTCGACCCGCTCACCCTGCTGCGCGACGCGGGCACCACCGGAGTCCCCACCGTGCTGCTGCACGGCGCCGCCGACGAGGAGGTCCCGCTCACCCAGTTCGGCGACTACGCGGCCGTCCACCGCGACCTCACCACGGTCGTCCTGCCCGGCACCGGCCACTACACCCTCATCGAACCGGACGCGCCCGGCGCCCGCGCGGTCGCCGGCACCCTCCGGGACATGACCGCCCACTTCCCCCCGGAGAACCCCCACACAGCGGGCCAGGAGGCCGCACACCCATGACCACCGCACCGCCCGCCCCCGCCGAGCTGCGTGAACGAGCCGCCCAGCTCGACACCGACGACCCCCTGGCCCCTCTGCGCGCCCGCTTCCTTCTCCCGCCGGACGTCGTCTACCTCGACGGCAACTCCCTCGGTCCGCTTCCCGCCGCCGTCCCCGCCGCCCTGGACGACGTGGTGCGCCGCCAGTGGGGCACCGGCCTCATCGGCTCCTGGAACGACAACGGCTGGTGGGAGGCGCCTCTGCGGATCGGGGACACCATCGGCGCGCTCATCGGGGCCGCACCCGGCCAGACGGTCGCGGGCGACTCCACCAGCGTGCAGCTGTTCACCGCGCTCGACGCCGCAGCCGCGCTGCGCCCGGACCGTCCGCTGCTGGTCACCGACCCCGGACACTTCCCCACCGACCGCTATCTCGCCGACGCGGTCGCCGGCCGCCGTGATCTGGAGGTACGCCGGGTGCCGCCGGCGGATCTCCCGCGCTTCCTCGCCGCCGAGGGCCACCGGGTCGCCGTCGTCAGCTACTCGCCCGTCGACTTCCGCACCGGGGAGCTGTACGACATGCGGGCGCTGACCGCCGCGGTCCACGAGGCCGGGGCCCTCGCGCTGTGGGACCTGTGCCACGCGGCCGGTGCCCTGCCCCTCGACGTCGATGCGATCGGCGTGGACCTGGCGGTGGGCTGCGGCTACAAGTTCCTCTCCGGCGGCCCGGGCGCCCCCGCCTTCCTCTACGTGGCGCAACGCCACCACCCCGCGCTGCAGACGCCGCTGCCCGGCTGGACCGGTCACGCCGACCCCTTCGCCCTGACCCCCGGCTACGCACCCGCCCCCGGCATCGCCCGCGCCCGCATCGGCACCCCGCCGATCCTGTCCCTGCTCGCCCTCGAAGCGGCCCTCACCGCCTTCGACGGCGTCGACCTCGCCGACGTCCGCGCCAAGAGCCTGTCCCTGACCGGCTTCTTCCTCACCTGCGCGGAGACACTCCTGACCCCCCTCGGCTTCACCCCCGTCACCCCGGGCGACCCGGCCCGCCGCGCCAGCCAGGTCACCCTGCGCCACCCGCACGCCCGCGGCCTGGTCGCCGCCCTCGCCGCGCAGGGGGTGCTCGCCGACATGCGCGCCCCCGACCTCCTCCGCTTCGGCGTCAACGCCCTCTTCACCACCCACCAGGACCTCCTCACAGCGGCCCAGCACCTGCACACCCTCACCCGCGACGCCGCCTACGACCCCGCGCCCCCGGCCACGGGACCGGTGACGTGAGCGAACCTCGACCGGGGTGCGGGGCACCAGCCCGGTGCCTCGGTTTCCCGCGAGCCTCGTCAGCAGGAGGGCCGGTAGTCGAGTTGGAGGAAGAGGGCTTTCCCCTGGTCGGACTCGACGCCCATGAGGTCGGCGCCGGTCGCTGCCGCCGGCAGCCCACCACCCAGGCACTCGGCCACCACCAGGCCTCCCTGGGTACTGGCGCTGCAAAGGCACTGGCCGGGCTGAGCGGGACGACGCCCGCCCCCCTCATACCGCCGTGCGGGCTATTCCGGCGTGCCGGTCCCCGAAGGCCGGGACCGGCTGCAGGAGTCTGGACGCACCCCAAGCGACGTACCCCACCGGGAGGCGTCAGTACTCATGCGACCCCAGTTCAGGACGCAGAACGTGGCGTCGGTCCCGGGCTTCCTCTCGGCCGACGAGTGCGCCGGCGTCATCCGGGCCATGGACGAGTCGCCCCGTGAACCGGCCCAGGTCGTCCGCGCCGGCGAATCGCTCCTCGACTCCTCGCTGCGCCACTGCTTCGACCACCACTACCCCGAGGACGACAAGCGGCGCATCGGCGAGCGCATGGCGTCCTACTTCGACGACCATCGCGCGGCGTTCGAATCGGACGCGGACTTCCTCTACGGCCCGTACTTCATGTCGTACGAGAAGGGCAGCTACTTCCGCGCACACCGCGACGTCGCCAACCACAAGAAGGATCCGCCCCGGCTCGCCGCCCACCGCTGGTCGCTGTTGCTGTACCTCAACGGCCGCCGCGCCAACGGGGCCCTGCCGGCGTTCGACGGCGGCGCGCTCACCATCTACGAGACCGACCCCCGGCTGCGCGACCGCCGGGTGGTCGTCGTGCCCGAGCCGGGGATGCTGCTGCTGTTCCGCTCCTCACTGATGCACGAGGTCGCGACCGTGCTGGACGGCACGCGGTACGCAGTCGCCGGGTGGATGTCCAGTGCCAGTTCCCCCGCTCTCGGAGGCCCGCGATGACCTACCACTCCTCCGCCAACGAGTCGGTCCGGATGGCCGTGTCCCGTGACACCGACCCACAGACGCGGACCGCGCTGGCGGCGTTCTGCCGCCGCAACGGCTACCCGTACCTCTTCACCGAGGTCCTGGAACCGCTGCTGTCCGCGCAGGCTCTCGTCCTGGCGCTGGCCGTGACGGAGCGGCCATGGCCGCCCAAGGGGATCGGGTCACAGACGATCGAGGCGGTGGGCATCGCCATGATCGGAACCGAGGGCCGGGCCCACCTCACCCCGGTCCTGACGGATCGGAGGAACGCCACCAACCTGGGTCTCGTCGGCGCCCTGACGAAATCGCTGCTCGAGTACCTGCTCGAGGCGGACGTCTCGTCGGCGGACTATCTGGTGCGCCAGGGCGACCGGGCACTCGAGCACGCCCTGACTCGCGCCGGCTTCGCCGAGGCGGACTTCCATTCGTCCACCGACTTCGCCGACTACCTGGAGTTCGCGGCCTCGCCGCAGACGGTCCTCGACACGCTGGGCCTGGGGGCACTCCGGGTCGGCGACCTCCTGTCCCTGAGCCTGGACGGCGGGGAGCTCGACCGGCTGAGTTCCTACCACTTCGCGCTCACCGCCGGACTCACGGCCTACCTGCAGGACTCGCTCAGGCATGCGGCCCTCCTCCCGGGCCTGATCGACGTCGTCGCCACGCTGCCGCCCGCGGGCGTCCCGCCCGGCACTCCCGGGCCACCGCTGACATGAGCCGTACGACGTCCTCGCCCGGCCAGGCGCTGCACGGGACACGGGCGTCGACGGTGTCGCTGGTCATCTCGACGCTGGACGAGGGCGCCGAACTGCATGCGACCATCGAGTCGGTGTACGGCGGATCCGTCGTCCCCGACGAGACGATCGTCGTCGACGACGGCGGCACGGACGCCAGCTGCGCCCTGTTGGAAGGGGCGCGGTGGCGGGCCCGCGGCGTCGTCGTGCACCGCGTCCGGCGCAGCGGCGTCGCTACGGCCCGCAACGCGGGCGCCCGGCTCGCCCGAGGTACGCACCTGATGTTCCTCGACGCACACTGCCGGCTTGAGCGGACCTGCCTGGCACACCTGCGGTCGGCCCTGGACGCCGGGCCGGACGCCGTCCTCGCACCCACGGTGTACGACGCCGCCGGCACGTCGGCGGGCTGCGGCGCGCGACTGATCGACGCCCACCTGCGGGTGCGCTGGCTGCCTCCCGAACCCGGCGGTACCGCCCCATACGCCGTGCCCCTGGCCCCGGGCGGCTGCCTCGTGGTACGCCGGGCGACGTTCCACAGGCTGGGCGGCTTCGGCGCCTTCCGCGAACTCGGCCTCGAAGACGTGGACTTCAGCATCCGGGCATGGCGTGCGGGGCTCGACGTGCTGGCCGTACCGGGGGCACGGCTGGCACACCGCTTCCGCCCCCATCCGCCGTACCGCCTGACCGGTACGAGCCGCGCCTACAACCTGGCGCGGGTCGCGCTCGTCCACTTCGACGGTGCCCGCCGCGAGGAGTGCCTGCGCAAGGTGATCGGTACGACGAGGGCTGCAGAGGTGCTGGTCGAAGCGTTCACCGGCGACTGGGAGGCCCAGCGTGCCGCCGTCGAGGCGATCAGTGTGCGGCCGGTGGAGGCGTACTTCGAGAGGTTCGGCGACTGGCGCTGACGCCCGTCCGGCGCAGGCCGGCGACACGAACGGTCATCCTCCGCAGCAGTCGTTCAGACCAAGAGTTCGGCCAGGCGCGGCGCCGGATCGGCGTCCGGGGTGCCCGCGAGGCGGGCGGCGGCCTCCGCCGTGCAGGCGTGGACGCAGCGCAGGGCGCGCTGGATCCAATGGCCCGGCCTGACCACCCGCTACGACAAGACCGCCACCATCTACCTCGCCGGCGCCGGACTCCATATCGCAGCCATCTTCATCTGGTCCGCGAGATGATCCGGACGGGGCGTTCAGCGGTGATGTGCTGCGGCAGTGGTCTGCTCAGTCGTCGAACCACACGACGAGTCGCACGTTGTCGTCACCGTGCTGTTCTGCGAGCTGTCTCATCGCTTTCCAGACGGGTCGCCACTCGCCGGTGTCGGTGACGGCATCTCTGCGGCAGATGGTGACTGATTTGTAGAGCGTTTCTCCGACGAGCCACTCACTTCCTTCGGGCCACTCCCGAACCTCGCCGGCGCTGAGACCGACCGCCTGGGCGAAGGCGCCACTCCAGGACGCCTTGCCCGTCATCCTGAGCCCGCTCGACGTCTGGCGGTATTGGTGGAGCCGGCTGTCGGGCTTCTCTGCGGGCTCGTCCCAGTCGACGGCCTTCACCTCGGCCCACGTGATCCACGTGGTGCCATGAAGGCCGTTTTCGCCGTACCACTCCGTCAGCTGGGCGAACCGCGCGCTCACGGTGGCCGAGGCATCGGTGGGAAACCCCCGGCCTGCCGCCAGGGGACGGAAGTTCGCGTAGTTGCGGACCCCGAAGAGGCAGCCGAACGCGTCGTAGTTACGAACATCGTTCAGAGAGGTGAGGTCGTGTGCGCAGTACCAGCCCGGCTCCTGGTCGCCCTGCGGCACCCGATACTCAAGGAAGCCGCTTATGTCTGTACCCATGCCAGGCATTCTCCCGATGCCGTCAAATGCTTTCGTCCGCATCGGATCCACGACCTACGCATACGTGAGCTGCCTGACCAGGCGCTTCTGTGGTGGGAGCAGCGTCCAGCCGACCCGTCTGCTTCGAGGCGACGGTGCTGATCGCGGTCCTCAACGAGTGGCTGTGGACATCGCCTTCGAGCTGTCCAGCATGTGCATGGCGTCGGCAGCCGGCGGTGACAGGACTGCGGTGTCCCGTACGTCGCTCAGGGGGACCCATACTGCGGCCTCGGTGGAACCATCGACTTCAGTCACCGTCGGAGCCCTTCCCTTGAGAGACGCAGCGTAGAACAGTGCTGTCAGGCTCCAGCTGATGCCGTTCCTCTGGGCCGAGTACGTCCGCGCGTCCAGCAGGCGAGCCCCGACCAGCTCAAGGCCCGTCTCTTCCAAGAGTTCACGAGTCAGCGCTTCAACGGGCTGCTCACCAGGATCGATCCCGCCACCGGGCAAATGCCACAAGCCCGGCGTGAAAACCGGCGAAGCGTCCGACAAGCGGGCCAACAGCAGCCGATCATCTTCCACGGCGATTGCATACGCCGAAATGCGGGTCCTCACCTGGATGTTCACAGGCCCCGTCCCTCCCTGCACCGGTGACAGACGGAACCCTAACGCCATCACGACCGAGTCCACGCTGCTCTTCCGACACCGCTGGGTTGCTTCACCAGCTACCGCTCAACGACGAGACCGGCCGGGAGCCCGGCTCGTCACCGGCCTACGCACGTATTTCCCATTCCACGCAGGTCCGGCCTGAGGAGTGCTCGAAGGTGGTGGGCCAGTAGTTCTTGAACGGGGCGCCGGTCTCCAGGGCATGCGAGATGGCGCCGACGAACTCGGTCAGATGTGAGCCCCAGAGGGTGCCCTCCAGGTCGCCTGAGCCGATGCCCATCTCAAACACGTGTCCGTAGGTGGGTCCCGGCCGATGGTCGACGAACGCGAATCCTCCGTCGTTCGGCACGGCGAAGGGCACACATTGGTGGAGGTGACCGGCGAGATCCTCTTCATCCCACAGCTCAGCTTCAACGTTGTCCTCACTGACGTCCACGAGAATCTTGTGCATCTCCGCGACATCGACGGTGGAGATGAGCCGATGCCCCAGAGGAAGGATGCCTCCGGCCGGAAAGACTCCGTGACCAGACCCACTGCTTTGCTCAGGCTCGACGACACCGTTGCGCCGCTCCAGCAGTCTCCTGAGTTCGGGATGAAGCGCAAAGCCGAGGTGGTCCTCCAGCTCGGCGATCTCAGCAGCCTCTGCCGGCGGCCGAAGGGCAGCGTGATCCGCGGGTGAATGAGACGCGAGCCACGATTCCAAGCGGTCCCACGCCAGATCGAACGCAACAAGATCCGTCGATGTCATGGGCAGACCCTAGACGGCGGGTCTGACAAGCGAGGTGCCGTGGTACGGGCTACGCCAGCCTTCGGACACAGGCTCCTAACGCACCTCGGACGTGTAAGTCCTGCTGGCCGTCCAGGCAGTGCACCCCCCGCCCGCGGCGACGGTGGGGATTGCGCCGGGTCCGGGAGAGGAACATCGCGGGCTGTGTCACGACAGGGCAACGGCACGGTGACGGTGGCAACCGCGGATTGGCCGGAAATCGTTTGTGCCTGAGACAGTCACCGCCGACTGCACCAGTTCCACTCACGAGACAGGACCGACATGACGACCTCCGCGAAGTCCGACCGGCACAGACCCGGCACCCTTCTCCGTACGACCGTGATCAGCGCGTCGACTGCCCTGCTTGCGCTGCTGCTCACGGCCTGTAATGGAGACGGGACTTCGAAGGCCGCCTCCCCCGACGGGACGACTCCGACGGCCACCGCGGCCGGCAGCGCCCCGGGTACCGCATCCCCCACGGCCGGTGCCAAGCCCGCGGCCCCGCCCGCGTCCAAGCCCGCCGACGCCGGCGGCGGCGCCTCGCCGTCCACAGCTCCCAAGCCCGTCGCCTCGACACCGGCGCCCGGCAAACCGCTCGCCTCCGCCACGGCCGCCGACGACGGCTGCGACCACAAGATGCCGATCTCCCCCGACGAGGTCGCGGTCTACCGCTACACACCCGAAGGCGGCTTCCTGAGCCTCATCGTCAAGTACGGCAACTGGGGCTGCGCCCCCAAGGACTCGGACGGCGCGCCCTTCGAGACCGTGGGCAAGGAGACCTACATGCCCATGGACCAGGCGGCGTACATCACTGTCACCAACCCCATCGTGGCCGGCTCCGAGAACCAGCACATCGGTGTGCAGGAGTTCCTCGACTGGCTGGAGGCCCACCCCAACAGCGGACTGGTGTTCAAGTACCACCTGGGCGCCCACGGGGCGATCGACCGACTGGACGAGGAGTTCACTCCCTGACGTCGACGGGGCCGACCTGGCCCTGACGGATCCGGGCTGACTCCCGGCATCCGACCGGCCGCCGCAGCGATCGACCCCTGGGCCGCTGCGGCGCCGCCCGTCCTCGATGTCAGCTCTGCGTCCGATCTTCCATGACGAGACCCAGCACCAGCGAGGATCCATGTGAGTCGCGCGTCAGGACGCCCCCATGCCGCAAGGGCCCCTTCATGCGGTGTCGAGTACAGCGATGCGGCGCGTTCGGCACGAGGGGGCGGTCGTTTCGGGCCCGCGCGCCTGGTCTCTAGTCCGTTCCGGCGGGTACCGGGCGTGTGACGCGCGGCGGGGGCGTCAGCGCTGCGATCCTCGTCGTCCATGAACATCGCCACCTTTTACGCCCTTTTCTCCACGACCTGCTTCACCTTGGTCGGCCTGTGGTGGAACGTCGTCCAAAAGCATGACGACTGGATGTGCGACCCTGCCCAGCGCCGTGTCGTCGCAGGGGTCTACCTGTCCTTCCTGCTGCCCGCTGTGATGGGCCTTTTCGCCCAGGTCGGCGGTGCCAGGCAGCCGCAGATCTGGCGGGCGGCCTTCATCGTGCTGGCCGTGGTCGGCTGCGCGTGCACCCTTCGGCTGCTGGCCCGCACCCGCGGCGACGGCTTCGTCGCCCGGCACCAGGGCGCTGCCGCCCTGCTGTACGCGCTGATCGCGGTCGTCGGCGCGTTCCCCGAACTCGCCGGCCATCTGGGGCTGCGCCCTATCCAGGCCGAGGCTCTGATGCTGATCGTCCTGGTGGTCCTGGGCCACGCCCTCGTGTGGCGGTTCATGGTGGGCGAGGGCCGTTACGTGGAGGAGGAGCAGATCGCTGAGCCCCGGTGAGCCGAGCCCCCGCCGACGGCGTGCCGGGCAGCCCCCGGCCCCGGCGCCGGAACGCGCCACTCGGGCACTCCGGCGAGGGCGCCCCAGAACGTGGACGGGGCGCAGGACCGTCGGGCGCCCGTGGGTTGGTAGTGGTCAACGGGTCACGTGTCAACGAGTCCAGTGGTTTCGGACCTGGCGCTCCTGAGCGAACCGCCGCTGCCGGCGTTGAGCCGCAGGGCCCGTTCCTCCAGCCGGGTCCAGTAGGTGAGGAAGACGGTGTTGGCCGAGGTGAACAGGAGGGCCGTCAGCCAGGCGGTGTGCACCATCGGCAGGGCGGCGCCCTCCAGCACCACGGCGGTGTAGTTGGGATGGCGCAGATAGCGGTACGGGCCGTGGTGGACAGGTGGGAGACCCGGGATGACGATGATCCGGGTGTTCCAGCGTGGACCGAGCGCGTGCATGCACCACCCCCGCACGGCCTGCACCAACACCAGGACGGCCACCGCCGTCCAGCCGAGCACCGGGACGAACGGGCGGTGGGCGATGGCCACTTCGAGGAGGATGCCCAGGAGCAGGCAGGTGTGCAGGAAGATGACGACCGGGTAGGACCGGCGCCCGTACTCCACACCGCCGTGCGCGGCGGCCCAGCGGGTGTTGCGTCGGGCCACGCACAGCTCGACCAGGCGCACGCAGCACACGGAACCCACCAGGACCAGAGCGCCGAGGGGGACGGCAACGCTGCCGGGCAGTGTCACTGCGGCACTTCTCCGGGCTGCTCGCTCCCGCGGTGGGAGGCGGGTTTCCGGGACGTCCTCGCCCCCAGTCCGAGGAAGCAGATCGCAGCAGCGGTAACGACGGCCACGGCGATGACCGCCCCGGACATGCCGCTCATGAACGCGTCGCGGACGTCCTGGGCGAGCGCCGTGCCCCGCGGGCCCAGGAGGTCCGCGACATACAGGCCGCCCACCGGGGAGCGGCGTACCGCGTCGGCTGCCTGCTCGGGGAGCCCGTCGAGGTCCGCGGTGAGGGAGGACCGGTAGCGGCTGCCGAAGACGGAACCCATGAGCGCGATGCCGATGGACGCGCCGACCTCGCGGGTGGCGTCATTGGCGGCCGATGCCACGCCCTGCTGCTCGGCGGGCAGCGAGCCGGTGATGGCCGAGGTGCCGACGGCGCCGGTCAGGCCGAGGCCGAGGCCGGCCAGCAGGAGGCTGCCTAGGAAGGGCAGGTAACCGGAGCCGGCTGTGAGCAGCGACATGGCCAACAGCCCGGACGCCAGCAGGGCCAGCCCGCTGATCATCACCCCGCGCATGCCGACGCGCCGTACGAGCAGGGGAGTGGCCTGCGAGGTCGGTACGACGACCAGGGCCACCGGTACCAGGGCGACGGCGGAGAGCAGCGGGCCGTAACCGAGGACGAGCCGCAGATACTGCAGGCCGACGAAGTAGAACCCGAACAGGACCATGAACTGAACGGTCAGTGCCACACTGCCGGCGGAGAATTCCCGCACGCGGAACAGGCGCGGATCGAGCAGCGGATTCTCGGTGCGCAGGCCGATGACGACGTAGGCACCGCCGGCCGCCACCGCGACGGCCAGCGCGGCGACGACCTGGGGGGTGCGCCAGCCCTGGTCGCTGCCCGCGATGAGCGCGTACACCAGCGCGCCTGGGGCGAGCGCAGTGCAGACGGCCCCTGCAGTGTCGAAGCGCCCGGGGGAGGTGTCCTTGGACTCGGGGGCCCGCAGGGCGACGGCCAGGGCCGTGACGGAGGCGACGAGCCCGCCGGTCACGAAGATGGACCGCCAGGAGAACCACTCCAGCAGGGCCCCGGAGACGAGCAGGCCGAGGATGGACCCGGCGGCGGCGCAGCTCGACCAGACCGCGACCGCCTTGGCGCGCTGCTCGGCGGGGAAGACGGCGGTGACGGTCGACAGCGTCCCCGGCATGATCATCGCGGCCCCCAGGCCCATCACCACGCGGCACAGGATCAGAGCGGTGGTGGTGGAGACGGCCGAGGCGGTGAAGGCGGCGCCGCCGAAGACGACGGATCCGGCGAGCAGCACGGACCGCCGGCCGACCCGGTCGCCCAGGGCGCCCAGCGGCAGCACCAGGCCGGCCAGGGCCACGGTGTAGGCGTCGACGATCCAGGTGAGCGAGGTGAAGGAGGCCGACAGGTCCAGGCCGATGTCCGGCAGGGCGAGGTTGAGCGCGGACATGGAAGCGGTGACGAGCATCAGCGCGAGGCACATGACGGCGAGGACCGCGCGGCGTGCCGCCGGGTCGAGCGCCACCGTTGCTCCGGTTGTGCGGGCGGGTGCGGAAGTCATCCGTGGAGGCCGTTCTGTGTGAGGGGTGTGTTCTTCACCAGCGGATGAGGACGAGTTCGATGGCGAACCCGGGGCCCATCGCGGCGATGAGGCCGGGCGCGCCCGTGGGCGGCGGTGTCGTCATGACGGTGTGCAGCACGTTCAGGACGGAGGCGGAGGAGAGGTTGCCGTGCTCCGCGAGGGACCGCCGCGTCGGTTCAAGGGCGTCGGGCGGCAGGTCGAAAGCCTGCTCCACGGAGGTGAGGACCTTCGGTCCGCCGCCGTGGACGATCCAGGTGGCGACCTCGTCAGGGGTGAGCGCGTGCCGGCCGAGCATGTCGTGCACGGCCTTCGGCAGATGCTCGGCGGTGAGGGCGGGCACCTCGGGGGCCAGCAGGATGCGCAGGCCGTGCGAGCCGATGTCCCAGCCGAGGGCCTCCTCGGTGTCGGGCACCAGGTGGCTTTGCGAGTCGACCAGTTCGGGCCCGTCTCGGTGCCGCCGGGCTCCGGTGGCCACCACGGCGGCCGCCCCGTCCCCGAAGAGGCTGCCGGCGACGATGTTCGCCAGCGACGTGTCCTGCATCTGGTAGGCCAGTGAGCACAGTTCGACCGAGAGCAGCACCGCGGTGGCGTCGGGGTGAGCGAGGAGGTATTCGCGCAGCCGGGCGAGGCCCGCGGCGCCGCCCGCGCAGCCGTTGCCGAACAGGGGGATCCGGCGGACGTCGGGGCGCAGGCCCACCCGGTGCGCAAGCCGGGCTTCGAGGGAGGGGACCGTCACCCCGGTCACCGTCGTACTGATCACCGCGTCGACATCCCGGGGCCGGGTGCCGGCCGCCTTCAGCGCCTCGGTGAGTACCTGTTCGCCCAACTCCAGGGCGGTCTGGAGCCACACCCGGTTGGCGTCGGTGAAGTCGGTGAGTGCGCGCAGCTCCGCGAGCGGGCGGGCGAAGTGGCGGGTGGCGACCTGGGCGTTGGACTGGATCTTGCGGAGCATCAGCCGGCCGGTCTCCGACCGCCCCAGCGTCGTGCCCGCCAAGGCGTCCATGATCTCCGCCTGGGAGAACCGGTGCGGCGGTAAGGCGGTGCGGATCGCCGTCACCCGTGGTCCGGGTGCGGCCTGCTCCGAGCCCCCTTGGATCGTCCTCTGACCTGGCGACACTCGGTTCTCGCCCTTTCCGCTATTGCGTGCGCGTCTGATGGTGGCTATCCGGCCGTGAACAGCAGGACCGCGTTCTGGCCGCCGAAGCCGAAGGAGCAGCTGAGTCCCGCCCCCAGAGCCGTGGGGCGTGGCCGGCCGGCCACGATGTCGAGCTTGTGGTCGCCGTCCTGTCCCTGGAAGTTGGCCACCGGGGGTACCAGCCCGTGGCGCAGGGCGAGGACCGTGTAGGCCGCCTGGATCGCGCCCGAAGCCCCGAGGGCGTGCCCGATGACGCCCTTGGCCGCGGTGACCGGGGGCACCCCGTCGCCGAAGACCCGGGTCAGGGCGGCGGCCTCCGCCGCGTCGTTGAGCGGGGTGCCGGTGCCGTGGGCGTTGACGTGCCCGA
Source organism: Streptomyces griseosporeus (assembly GCF_014656055.1). Classification (GTDB taxonomy): domain Bacteria; phylum Actinomycetota; class Actinomycetes; order Streptomycetales; family Streptomycetaceae; genus Streptomyces; species Streptomyces griseosporeus. The sequence continues at coordinate 46,190 of NZ_BNBR01000002.1, read as the reverse complement.
CGTCCGCGGGGCGGCAGTCCGCGTCGTGGAGAGCGGCAGTGATGGCGCGTGCGGCGCCCTCGCCGTGCGGGTGCGGGGCCACGGGGTGGTGGGCGTCGGCGCCGGCGGCGCACCCGCGCAGCACGGCCAGCACCCGGGCGCGGCGGGCGCGCGCGTCCGTGAGCCGTTCCAGTACGAGGACGGCGGCACCCTCGCCCAAGACGAAGCCGTCGCGGCGCGCGTCGAACGGCCTGCTGGCCAGCTCGGGTTCCTCCCGGCGGCGGGACAGTGCGCGCATCCGGGTGAAGCAGGTGGCCGTCATCCGCGACCGGGCCGATTCGCTGCCGCCCGCCAGGACGAGGTCGCAGGTGCCTGACCGCAGCAGGTCCCGGGCCACGCCGAGCGCGGTGGTGCCCGACGCGCAGGCGCTGGCGGTCGTGAAGTTGGGGCCACGCGCCCCCAGATCGATGGCGACCTCACCGGCGGCCATGCTCGGCACGCTGCGCGGCAGCGCGAGCGGTGAGACCCGCTCCGGCCGGTTGGCGCCGAGATGCCCGAACTCGGTGACGTAGCTGCTCAGGGAGTTCGATCCGACGCCGAGGACGACGCCGACCCGCTCGCCGAGCCCTCCGTCGCTGACGGCGCCCAACTCGGCGTCGACGACGGCCCTGCGGGCTGCCACCAGGGCGAACTGGATGAACCGGTCCGCACGGCGGGCAAGCGGACGGCCGAGCTCGGCGACCGGGTCGAAACCGGTGACCTGGCAGGAGAAGTCGACGGGTAGTCCGGTGAGTTCGGGATCGCGGGCGGCCAGCGAGTCTCCCCGGCACAGGGCCGCCCAGTTCTCCTCGGGCGTGTGCCCGGCCGGGGTGACCAGGCCCAAGCCGGTGACGGCGATCTCAGCGGGCATGACGTGCGCCGGCGAAGGCGCGGGCCGCGTCGGCGAGCGTCGAGGCCGGTGAGAGGTCCAAGGTGTCCTCGGGCAGAACGATCCCGAACTCCTCCTCGGCCGCCACCACCAGTTCCATGAGGGCCAGGGAGTCCACGCCGAGACTCTCGAAGGTGGTCGTCGCCGTGAGGTCCGCGGGATCCGCATGAACCTCCAGGTGCTGGGTCAGCAAAGCGACGAGCTGTTCGGGGAGCGCCTGCGGCGACGCCTGGGTCATACGTGTGCCTCCCGTGCGGTGGGGTCTTCGCGAGGGGTCTTCAAGCGGTCTTCGCGAGGGGTCTTCGTGCGGTCTTCTCGTCGTCGGTCTTCGTGAGGCGTCGTCATGCGGTCGAACAGCTCCCGGGCGCGGGCCGCCCGTGCGCTGAGCCGCTCCGTGTGGGCGTCCAGCCGTTCCCGCGCCTGCTCGCCGGCCGGTCCCAGCCCGGGCAGGGACATCACCTTCAGGGCGCGCAGCAGGGGGACCACCACGTGCTCCAGGTGGACGTCCAGGCCGTAGATGCCGGCTGCCGCGATCCGCGCCGCCCGCGCCCGGAAACCGGGGAGACCGGCGCCGGGCATCTCGAAATCGTGCAGGACGTCCGCCAGGGCGGTCAGGGCCGCGTCGGGGAAGCGGGCGAGCGCGTCACTGAACAGTTCCCGGTAGAAGAGCATGTGCAGGTTCTCGTCCGCCGCGATCCGCGCCATCAGCTGCTCGCCGACGGGGTCCTGGCAGGCCGCTCCGGCGTTGCGGTGCGCCTGCCGGGTCGCCAGTTCCTGGACCATGACGTACGCCAGGGAGTGCAGGAGGGTCGGCAGGCCGGCCCGGTAACCGGTGCCGACATGCCGCATCCGCAACTCCTCCAGCGCGACGGGGTCCACGGCGCGGCGGGCGTGGACGTAGGCGCGCAGGGCCGCGGCGTGGCGGTCCTCCTCGGCCGTCCACCGGTGCACCCAGGACCCCCAGGCGCCGTCCCGGCCGAAGCGGGTGGCGATCTCGAAGTGGTAGCTGGGCAGGTTGTCCTCCGTCAGGAGGTTCACGACCAGCGCGTCCCGGACGGCCTGGGGCAGTGCCGACTGCTCCGGCGCCCAGGCCGTGCCTTGCAGCGGGCCGTCGAAGTCGTGTGCCGCGCTCCACGGCACGTACTGGTGCGGAAGCCATTCGCGCGCGGCGGCCAGATGCCGCTCCAGCAGCCGTTCGACCGAGGGCTGCAGCTCCTGCAGGACGTGGTCCTCCTCGGGGCCATCTCCCATCTGTTCCTCCCTGAAGTGCCCTCACCCGTGCACGCTGCTCCGTGCACCCCGTCATGGGAACGCGAGCCGAAGGGATAGGAAACGATCTTTCACTCGTCCGAAGGCCGCCCACGCCGATGTCCCACTGGGTTCATGCGGTTGGGGGATGGGCCGACCGTCTCCTGAGGGCCGGCAGGCTCAGGCACACATCGAGTGCGTCGCGTCCCGCGCGCAGCACCGTGCCGTCGGGGCGCACGACCGCCGCCCGCGCGCCGCCGCCCCGCAGCCAGCGGTGCAGTACGGTGCCGGGTGCTGCCACCACCAGCACGGCGCCGCGTCGCCGCACCTCGGCACACAGGGCCTCGGCCGGGCGCTCGGTCGTGACGAGCGCGAACCATCCCCGGGCGAGGTCGTCGAACCGGTGACCCGGGTCGGCGGGGTCGAGCGGCGCGTTCGGGCACAGGCTGCCGGCGAGGCCCCGCCGCAGCCACGGCCGACGGACCAGGGTGGAGCGGCGCAGTGCCGGGGTCTTGCTGCTGAGCGCCAAGTCCCGCAACCAGGGCAGCAGAACCAGCCGGGGCAGCAGCGACCGGCGCAGGGCGTTGCCGAGGTCGCCGCCCTGCGTCATCAAGCTCCCGACGAGGTTCGCCGTCCGGATCAGCGCGCGGGCGTGTGCTTTCCGCTCGCTCTGATAGGTGTCCAGGACGGCCTCGGGGAGGCTTCCGCGGAGGACGGCCGCGAGTTTCCAGGCCAGATTGGCCGCGTCGCGCAGTCCGGCGCCCAGGCCCTGGCCGATGAAGGGGGGCGTCAGATGGGCGGCGTCCCCGAGCAGGAACACACGCCGGTCCCGCCAGCGGTCGGCGACCTGGGCGCGGAAGGTGTACTCGGCGATGCGGATGGGCTCCAGTTCCCCGGCCGGGACGGCACCGGTCCAGGGCGCGATCAGCGGGTACAGCCGGGCGATGTCCCGTTAGTCGTCGGCCACTTCCCCGGGACCCAGCCGGAACTCCCAGCGGTGGCGTCGCGGCCCGATCCGCATGTACGTCGCCGCGCGGGCGGGATCGCAGACCTGGTGCACGCCCTCCCACTGCCCCAGGTCCGCGTCGGTGACCACGTCGACGACGAGCCAGCGCTGCGCCCGGCCGAGGTCCCGCATCGCGGCGCCGATCCAGGACCGGGTGTGGCTGTTCGCGCCGTCGCAGCCCAGCACATACCCGGCGCGCAGGACGTCCTGCTCACCGGTGGCCCGGTCGGTGGTCCGGACCGTCACCGCGCCGTCGTCGCGCTGGCTCAGGCCGGTGACCTCGGTACGGCTGCGCAGTGTGACGCTGGGGAACCGGGTGAGGTTGGCGCACAGAAGCGCCTCCAGCTCCGGCTGGTCGTACATGTTCGCCTCGGGGTAGCCGTGCGCGCCGGTCGCCGCCCGCTGGAACTCCGCCAGCGTGCGCAGTTCCCGGTCGACCAGGCGCATGCCCGGGCAGGGCCGGGAGATCGCGGCGAACTCCTCACGCACGCCGAGCCAGGCCAGGATCCGGTGCACCTCGTCATCCAGGTGGACCGCTCGGGGCTGCGGGCAGACCGGCACCCCGCGTTCCAGGACCAGGCACTCGACGCCGTACCAGCCGAGCAGATTTGCCGCGGCGAGCCCGGTGGGGCCCGCGCCGACGACGACCACCGGCACGTGCGACTGGCTCATCCCAGGCTTCCCCCGAGCCCTGTCACCGTTGCGGCTTGGTGGCACGGAACACGCCGCAGCGGATGATGCCTTCGTCGTGGAGCCGCTTCGTCGGGGGCACCGAGGTGGCGGCGCGCAGGACTGCGAGTCCCTTGGCGCGCAGCAGCCTGAGCATCAGCCAGGGGTTGCGGGTGATGGGTCTGCGGATCTCCGTGTAGGGCCGGTCGAGGTCCCAGTACCGGCGATGGATGTGTTGGCCCCACAACTCCCCGTAGAGATCGACGAGTTGGTCGAAGTGGTGCACCGCGGCACGGCGCAGCTCGGCAGCCGAGCCCTCCAGGGACATGCCGTCGTCCAGGACGCTGCTTGTCTTCTTCATGCGGATGCGGATTCCTCGTGAAGCGACCAACCGATGCCCCCGGAGCATCGTGGTCCCGCATCGTCCCATGGCCGACTGCCCCCACCAGGGCGTTCAGTGGTCTCGCCGGTGATCTACGCCCGAAGGCGTGAATCTCCGTGTCCATCGCCTGCCGTCCGGCCTGCCTGCCCGGCGGTGGCACCAGCGCGGGACTCAAGAGGCCACCCCGCGCCGCCGGTACGGCCACCCGGTGGTCTCCGTCCCGGACAGCCGCAGCAGCGCAGTCTGCCAGAACGACTGCTCCACATCACAGAAACCCACACCCTCCTCACCACCGCCGCGAAATCACTCGCCTGACGCACCCCAGTAGCAGCGACGAGCGGCACACTGCGCGACGACGCAACCAGCAGGGTGGGGCTGGAGGCCGGTGACGGAGAGCAGGCCGCCTTCGGCGTTGAGGCGCCTGTGGAGCCAGATCAGCAGGTTCAGGCCGCTGGAGTCCATGAAGGGGACGCCGGACAGGTCGATGTACAGGCGTTTTCCCCCGAGCGGGATCATGGCTGCGGCGCGTGCCAGCCGGGGGCAGCTGTGCAGGTCCATTTCCCCGCGCACGGTGATGAAGGCACGGTCGGTGTATTGCTGGGTGACCACGGTGAGGTCGTTCACTGGTTCGCCCCTCGCACATCTCGGGGTCGAGCCCATCACGCCCCTCGCGATGGGGGAGGGGTGTCACGCACACGGCATCAGACCGTGTACAGCCGAGCGAGACAACCCGTACCGCGCCCCGGTCACACAGCGGTGGCCTTCAGGGGCGGCGCGGGGTCTCTCACGAGACCAGGCTGGTTGTTCCTGCGAGCGTCGCACAGACTGGACGGTCTCTTCCAGCCCGCCGGCGCCGAAGGCGACTGCCATGAGCCGGCGCCTTGCTGCGGACGCTGGCCCTGTCGCGTGCGGCTGCCGGGACACCTCCACCGAGACCAAGCTCGGGTCGGCCGGCCGCCACCGCGCTCGAAACGAACAGCCGCAACTGTCAGCCGGACGGAGCAGTGACCGCGGCCTCCTCCTCCTTTGGATGCGGCTCCGCCTCGCGGGCCAGGATGCTCGGCCACCACGCCCTCGGCCCGATGTCGATCATGAGCGCGGGCACCAGCAGCGAGCGGACCACGAGGGTGTCCAGCAGCACGCCGAAGGCCACGATGAAGGCGATCTGCACCAGGAACGCCAGCGGAATCACCATGAGCGCGGCGAACGTCGCGGCCAGGACCACACCCGCTGAGGTGATCACCCCACCGGTTGACGTAAGCCCGCGCAGCACGCCCTGGCGGTTGCCGTGCGCGAGCGCCTCCTCCCGCACACGGGACATCAGGAAGATGTTGTAGTCGACGCCGAGTGCCACCAGGAACACGAAGCCGTACAGCGGCACCGACGCGTCCGTGCCGCTGAATCCGAGCAGGTGCTGGAAGACCAGCGCCGAGACGCCGAGCGTGGCCAGGAAGTTCAGGCCGACGGTCGCGACCAGCAGCACCGGCACGAGCAGCGAGCGCAGCAGCACCGTGAGGATCAGCAGGATCACGGCGAGGACGATCGGCACGATGAGCGTCCTGTCGTGGGCCGCGGTCAGCTGGGTGTCGTACTGCTGCGCGGTGTAGCCGCCGACCAGTGCGCCGGCGCCGGGGACGGCGTGCACCTTCTCACGCAGCCGTTCCACGGTCTCCTTGGCGGCGTCGCTGTCGGCCGCGGCCTTCAACGTGACGTCGATGCGCACGCGCCCGTCCGCCACCAGCGGCTTCCCGGACCCGGGCCGTCCGGATGCGGAGACGGCACCGGCGCTCGCCACGCCCTCCGTGGAGCGCGCGGCGGCCGTCACCTCCTCAGCCCGGCCGGAGTCGGCGATGACGATCGCCGGGTTGCCGGAGCCGCCGGGGAAGTGCTCGCCGAGCGTGCGCTGCGCCGCGACCGAGGGCGCGTCGTTGACGAAGATCTCGTCCAGCGGCACGCCCTTGGCGGACAGGGACGGAGAGAAGGCCGCACACACGGCCAGCAGCAACGCCGTCACCACCCAGACGCGGCGCCGCCGGGCGGACACGATGCCCGCCACCCGGCGCCACACGCCGCTGCCCTCCGCGGACTCCTGCGGCGGCTTCGGCCGGGACGGCCAGTAGGCGACCCGGCCCAGCAGGGCCAGCACGGCGGGCAGGAAGGTGAGCGTGGCCAGCACGGCGCAGACGATGCCGATGGCGCCGACCGGGCCGAGGGCGCGGTTGTTGGTGAGGTCGCTTGCGAGCAGGGCCATCAGCCCCAGCGCCACCGTGGCGGCACTGGCGGTGATGGCGCCGGAGGAGCGGCGCACTGCGGCCACCGCCGCCGCGACCCGGTCACCGCGCGCGGCCAGTTCCTCGCGGAAACGCGCGGCCAGCAGCAGCGCGTAGTCCGTTGCCGCGCCGATGACCAGGATCGACAGGATGCCCTGCACCTGCCCGTCGACCCGGACCACGTCCCGCTCCGCCAGGGCGTAGACCACAGCGCAGGCCAGACCCAGGGCGAAGACCGAGCTGAGGATGATCAGAAACGGCAGCAGGACGCTGCGGTAGACGAGCAGCAGGATCAGCAGTACGGCGCCCAGGGCCACGCCCAGCAGCAGTCCGTCGATGCCCGCGAACGCGTCCGACAGGTCGGCCTGGCTCGCCGCGGGCCCGGCGATCCGCGCCTCGGCGCCCGGCACGTCCCCGGTCGCGGCGCGCACCGCGTCGAGGGTGGCGGGCAGTTCCTCGCCGAGGTCGGGTTCCAGCTGGACGACGGCCTGCATCGCCTCGCGGTCTTCGGCTAGCTGGGCGGGGGAGGGGCGGCCGACGACGCCGGGCTTCCCGGCGAGCGCGGCGACGGCCCGGGTGGCCTCCGCCTGCTGCTGCGGCGTGAACGGCTGCCCGTCCGCCGTCCACACCACGATGGCCGGCACGGTCTCGGCCTGGTCGAACGCCTTGCGGGCGTCCAGCACCTGGGTGGACTCGGCGCCGCGGGGGAGGAAGGCGGCCTGGTCGTTGGTGGCGACCTCGCCCAGCTTGCCCGCGTAGGGGCCGAGTGTCCCGCCCACCCCCAGCCAGACGAGCAGCAGTGCGAGCGGAACGAGCCGTCGTGCCCAACGTTGTGCGGTAGTCATGCGCATCCCAAGCCGTAAGAAGTATCTCACCCACAAAGTATCTCAATCATTGAGAGATACTAGGCTGGTGCCATGAGCAGTCCCGGTGTGCCCACGGCATCTCTTCCGGCGGACGACCCGATCGGGTTGCAGTCCTTCGCCGTTTTGCTGCGCCGGATGAACGGGGAGTTCAACCGCATAGCCCAGGAATTCGCCCAGGCGCAGGGTCTGCACATGACCGACATGCAGGCGCTGATCGCGATCCTGGACGCGGAGGCCGATCCCGAGGCGGGGGGCGAGCCCATGACACCCGGCCGTCTGCGGAAGCAGCTCAACCTCACGTCCGGCGCGGTGACCGCCTGCCTGGACCGGCTGGAGCGGGCCGGGCACGTCCGGCGCGTGCGGGACGGCGGCGATCGCCGCGTGGTCCACCTGCACTACGCCGACGCGGCCCGGAGCCTGGCCCGGGACTACTTCCGGCCCCTGGCCCACGGCACCGAGGCGGCCCGGAACCGGTTCAGCGCCGACGAACTGGCGGTGGTCGTCCGGTTCCTCGCCGAGATGAACGCCGAACTCGCTCGGCTGCGCCGGAGTTCGGACTGAGCCCTCCCTTGCAGAGTCGCCCGGCTCGAGATCGCGCGAGGTCCGGAGCTCGGCGCCGGGCATGAAGCACCGTGTCCGCGCGGAGCGACGTGTTCCGCGCGGAGCGTCCGGGCATCACCGCTGTACGGTGACAGTCGTGCCGCCGGGGGAGGGAGCATGGCCGCTAAACGCCGCCTTGTGGACCGGAACCGCGTCACCGGTCTGCTGATCACGGTGCCTTCGGTCGCGGCCGAGGTTGCTCTGTGCACATGGGCGTTCCGCGACCACATCTTCTTGCCGTACTTCCTCGGCGTGCTCTTTCTCGGCCCCCTGTGTGTCGTCGGCGTGGCAATGTTGATCATGGGTCCCCACTTCGACGAGGCCGGGGGTGACACCAAGGGGGACGGTGGGATCGGCCTCGGCGGTCTCTAGGCAGCGTCCCGGGCACAGGTCGCTGAGAAGCGCGCGCACTCGTTCCACCGCTTCCCCGTGGGGCCGGACCGGCGGAGCCCGTACGCCTTTGTGGTGCCGAACCGCCCCCCTCGACTCCGGCATTCCCCAGGTGGCCCCGCATTCGGCGCTCCCCGGTCGTAGCGCCTCTGCGACTGCCCGGCCCGTCGCCGTACGCCGTCGTCCGTAGCGCACACGTGATCCGGCTCGCGCACCCGGGCAGCTCTGGGACACTGCAGCCGTGTCAGCGTTGCTCCCCGTTTTGACCGCAGTGTTCGGTGCGGCCCTCGGCGCCGTGACCACCTATGTCGCCAACAGGTCCACCATGCGGCTCAACCTGGAACACGAATACGACCGCACGCTGCGCGACAAGCGGCTGGCGGCCCACCAGGCACTCTTCCACCTCACCCGGCAGATCCCGCGGCACTGGATGCTGATCCCGGTCCCCACGCGATCGGACCTGCTGCCCGTCCGCGCCTCCTTCCGCAACTGGTACTACGCCGAGGAGGCCCACGGGATGTTCCTGTCGCAGGGCTCCAAGCGGGCCTACCTCGCCCTGGAGGACGCCCTCGACAACGTGCTGTTCGTGAAGTCGCCGGACGGCCGTAGCAAGACGGCGGACCGGGCTGATACGCCCCTGACCGCCGACGAGCTGGACGACCTGCAGCGGCTGGCCAGCGAGCTGCGCCACCAACTCGTCGCAGACATTGGCGGATCCAATCCGCCGCGCACTCGCTCCACCCGCCCCGACCCCACCTTGCGGGGCATGCCGGACCCCTTCTAGACCCCCGGCCGCGCCGCCGGAACGGACCGCAGGAAGGCGACGAGTTCCGCGGCGACGCCCGGTGCCGCCGCGACGACCACGGGCACGCCGCCGGCCAGCTCCATCTCCTCGGCGACGCCGCCCGCCGCCGTCACCAACGCGACACCCGCCGCGTAGTCCCAGCGGCCGAGGTCCACGCCCACGTAGGCGTCAAGCGTGCCGGTGGCCACCGCCAGCAGGTCGCAGCAGGCGGAGCCGATCCGGCGGAAGTCGCGGGCGCGCGGCAGAAGGTGCTCCAGCAACCGCAGCGAGACCGGCCGCATGGAAGGATCGTGCGGAACGCCGACGGACACCACCGCCTCGGCCAGCGAGCCTGTGGACCGGCAGGCCAGCGGCAGGGTGCCCGTCGGGCCGTGCTCGCCGGTCGCGGCCCAGGCGCCGTCCGCCGGCCGCCGGATCACGGCCGCCAGCGGGACTTTGTCGCGGTACGCCGCGACGCTGACCGCGTAGTCGGGCCGCCCCAGGACGAAGTTGCCCGTGCCGTCCACCGGGTCCAGGATCCACTGGACACCGCTGGTGCCGGGGTGGCTGCCCGACTCCTCCGCGAGGATCGCGTCGTCCGGGCGGTGCCTGCGGATCTCGGCGATCGCCGCCTCCTCCGCAGCCCGGTCCGCCGTCGTCACCAGGTCGTGCGCCCCCTGCTTGGCGGCGACCTCGACCCGCCCGCCGGCCACCACGTCCCCGACCGCCCGCGCCGCCAACCCGGCGGCCCGTACCGCCACCGCGGTCAGCGGCCCCTGGCCCTCGCCCTCCTCCCGCAGGTCGGGCAGGGTGAGCAGTCCCCGCGCGCCGGCGCGACGGATCAGGGCGGCGACCTCCTCGTCCTCGCGAAGGCCACCGGCTTCCGCGGGGCGCAGGCCGGTGGCGTCCGAGCAGTGCGTGACCCGCACCACGTAGGCGTAACCGGGCGCGGCCTCCGCTCCGGTGCGGACCAGGGCGGCCACCCGTCCGCCGATGCCGTACCTCGCCCGCAGGGAGGCCATCAACGCAGCCTCGCGGCCCACCGTGGGCAGACCCAGCGGCACCGGCACGATGGCGCGCGCTTCGCCTCCACCCGCCTCCTCGACCAGCAGGGCGCCGTCTGCGGTGACGAGCAGGACGCGCGGGCTGGAGACGCCTGTCATGGTTCCCCTTACCGTATGGGCGGGCCGGGTTGGGCTGCAGCGGTCGGCCCGGTCATCGTAGGTCCGTGGTGTCGGGGAAGGCCTGCTTCCAGTTCCCCCAGAATGTGACGGTCCAATCCGACGCCACCTTGCTCACGGAGCGGACGACGGGTCGCCGTCCGTGTCGTACCTCTCGGCCACTGCCGCGATCGCCGTACTGACGCCAGCGGCGGCGGTGACGCCTGCGACCGTCAGCAGGATGTGCCGGCGGGTGGGCCGGGGGAGGGAGGGGGTGGACGCCGCCGACGCCTTGGCCGCCGTGGCCGGCACGAGCGCCACGGTGGCGGTGGTCCTGTGGGCCTCGGATGGAGGCTCGTGTGACTCGGGCAGAGCCGCATCCTCGGCCGGCTCGGCGGCGTCCGACGGCCCGGACCTTCCCGGTGCGGGGTGGGGCTCCGACTCGGACGGCGCCGCAACAGGAGCCGGGGAAACAGCCGGTGGCCCCGGCCGGTCAAGGGACTGACGGTGGCGCAGTTCTCCCGCCACCGGGGCGGGCAGCCAGTCCGTGCCCGCGAGGGAAAGGCCCGTCGCCGGATCGTCCTCGACCCCTTCCGTCAGCTGTTCCAGCAGCTCGGGCAGGGCGGGCCGGTCCGCGGGCTCCTTCGCCAGGCAAGGGCCGATCAGTTCCCGCAGGGCGGGAGGTACGGCGCCGAGGTCCGGTTCCTCGTAGACGGCACGGAAGTTGACCGCGTGCGCCGGGCCCGTGCCGAACGCCGGGACCCCGGTGGCGGTATAGGCCAGCACCGCGCCCAGGGCGAAGACGTCACAGGCGGGGCCGACCGGGCCGCCCACCACCTGCTCCGGGGCCATGAAACCCGGCGTGCCCACCACCATGCCGGTGCCGGTGAGCGCGCTGGCGCCGCCGACCACCGAGATGCCGAAGTCGATCACGCGTGGGCCGTCGGCCGCGAGCAGGACGTTGGAGGGCTTGAGGTCCCGGTGGATGACCCCGGCCGCGTGGATGGCCTCCAGCGCCTCGGCGAGCGCCGCACCCAGCGCGAGCACCGCTTCCGCCGGCCACCGGCCGTGCCGGCTCACCGCCTCGCCCAGAGACATGCCGGGCACGTAGCCGGTGGCCAGCCAGGCCGGGGTGCCCTCGGCGTCGGCGTCGACGACACCGGCGGTGAACACCCCGTTCACCCGCCGGGCGGCGGCGACCTCACGCGCGAACCGCTTGCGGAAGTCCGGGTCCTCCGCCAGCTCCGGACGGACGACCTTCACCGCGACCGCGCGGCCACCGGGCGAGCGCCCCAGATAGACCTGACCCATTCCGCCGGCCCCGAGCCGGGCCACGATCCGGTACCGGCCCACCCGCCGTGGATCCCCCGCCGTCAACTCCTCGAACACGGCCACCCCGGTGCTCCCCTCCCCCCGCGGCCCGACATCGCGGAACCGGCCGCAGCGTACCGAACTGTTCTACCAGTGCGAGCGATTGCCGGTCCGTGCTGTGCCTCGGGAACTGCCGCGGCCGGAGAGCGCGTCGTCAGCGACATCGAGAGAGAACAGTGGGGTCCGTGAGGGGGGAGACCGAGCGTGGATCAAGGTCGACAGGTGGAGTTCAGAGCTTCATGCGGACACATGCTGCAGGCCCCGGCCGAGCATGCCGAACGGAAAGTCCGCTGTCCGCACTGCCGCCAGGTGGTCCGGGTCCCGCGATCCGACGCTCCGCTCACCCGAGGACCGGCCGTCGGGCCGGCGCCCCTCCTGCCACCGCCCGCCTCTCCGCCGCGCCCTGCCGCAGAGCCGGTCGCATTGAGCGCTCTGTATGTGATCGCCCTGCTGATCGGCGTGACGGCCGCAGGGTTCATCTATCTCGTCAGTTTCGACGAGTTCTCCGAGGAGGAACTCGTCACCGTCACACCGCTGTGGTTCTTCCCCGTCGTCTTCGGACTGTACGGCCTCGTCTCGCAGCGGCTGCTCCGCCGTGCCGCCGACGGACACGGCACCGACGGCCGGCTGACCAGGGCGACCGTCCGCGTGGCCGGTCCCGTTGCCGGGCTTATGCTGCTGCCGTTCCTGGCGGTGAAGTGGCGCAGCTCGCTGATGGTGTCGCTGGTGGCGGCGGTGGTCTGGGCGCTGCTGCTGTGGCTCTTCTTCGCTGTCGTCTTCCCGAGTCTGTGAGGTGGAGCCGGTGAACGGTACATCGCCTGGATCCGACGCAGGGCCTGTCTGGCCGGCCGTGTTCATCGCCGTGGCGTTGGGCATGGTCGCCGCGGTCGCGGCAGCACGGCTGCGTACCCCGCCCGCCGTCGCAGCCGTCCTCGGGTGCGTGACGCTCCTGGCCGGACTGGGACTGAGTCTCCCGCTCTCCGTCGAAGCCGACGCCCACCACGAGCGCTGGGTGGAGGTCTACGTCGTCGACCACTCCGTGGGTTTCGTCCTGCTCGCCGACATCGGACTCACGGTGGCACTCCTGGTCGCTGTGGCCGCCGAATCAACCTCCTGGGCCCGGATGCTGGCCTGGCCGTTCGCCGCAGCGACCCTTTTGGTGGGTGCGGTGGCCTACGGCGGTGTACGCGGCGCGTTCCTGCACCCCGCAACCGGCCTCCAACTGGGTGCGGCAGCCCTGGTCGTCGAGGCGCTCCTGCGCCTGGGCACACTGACCGCCCTGGCCCACACCCACCGCATCCCCACGGCGCTGCCGGCTGCATCCGCCACCAGCCCTCCGGCATGAGAGTGCGACCGGCCGTGCGCCTGCGGCGCCGGCAACGGCTGCACGTCGCCGTCGAGCGGGGCGAGGCCATGCAGCATGGTGCGGGCGGGCAATCTCGATCTGCTCGGGCTGTCGGCGCAGCGCCTGACGTAACTCCTCGATGTCGGGCGGCTCGCGCGTAGGCAGAGCACCGCGTAGCAGGCCGTGTCCCGGTCCTCGGCCCACGTTTCCGACCGCACCCTGCCGGTCCGCTCGGCCCCTACCGGGAAGAACCACAGGCTCAGTTCCGAAGTTCGCGCCCGCCGATATCGCGACCGCGGGGAGTTCGACGGCGCTGACCAGCCGCTCGGCCACGAGCACCCGACGGTCCGGCGATCGTCGTCTCCTCTTCGAGTACGCGATGCCCACGGGGAGCACGACATCCTCCAGCGCAAGGGGCACCACTACGCTCTGGTCGAGGAGGACCGACAGCTCCGCGTGGGTCAGCCGCATTCTGCACAGCTTTACGAAGCCGTCCATGGACGGGCTGCTCGAACCAGCCCGGCGCCTCTCGTGCGGCCTCCGCAGTAAGTAAGAGGGCAGCCCGCGCCGCTCCAGCTCGGTGGGTTGCCATACCGATCATGGGGCCTGCCGAGCGAACGGGAGTCTCGACCGGATGATCGCGGGGCCCTGCCCGACATGGGGGTCGGGCCTGGCGGTCTCCGGGGAAAATTCGAGGGGAGCGCACAGCCGCGCACTGCTACGGTCGGGCGCCATGAGCTGGCTCCCCGATGACTTCGTCCATCCCGTCCTGGTACCCCTGCCGGGCGGTGGCCATCGCCTGCGGCCGATCAGGGAGTCGGACACCCCCCTCGACTATCCGGCTGTGATGGGTTCACGCGAGCGGCTGTGGGCCATCTTCGGACCGGCCTGGGGCTGGCCCGCGGCAACCATGACCTACGAAGCCGACCAGGCCGACCTGTTGCGGCACGAGAAGGAGATCGCCGCCCACCAGTCCTTCAACTACGCGCTGTTCGACGCCGAGGAGACAGCTCTGCTCGGCTGCGTCTACATCGACCCACCGGAAAGGGCCGGCGCGGACGTCGAAATCTCCTGGTGGGTCGTGGACGAGCTGGTGGACAGCAAGGTCGAGCAGGCACTCGATGCGCTGGTGCCGCAGTGGATCGCCGCCGACTGGCCGTTCGAGCAGCCGCGCTTCCTCGGCCGCGAGATCTCCTGGTCGGACTGGCTCGCCTTGCCGGAGCATCCCGGCACGTAAGCGGTCGTTTCCCTTACCAATCTCGACGGTTCTCGATCGAACGGGAGACGCGATCGGGTGACGGGGGCGGTTCCCCGCGAGAAGGGGAGCCTCCAAGTGCTAGGGGGTGCGCTCCCATTCCGAGTGGTTCCCGGAGACTCTGTTGACGTGCCCCAGCATGTTGACCTCAACTCGCCCGCCGTTTTGCGATTGCCTTGCGCACGTGACGGCAACGCGGCCGAGCATCCGGACCGGGTGCGCCGGCATCCGTCGGACATGACGGACGCGGAATGGGCGGCCGCTGGCCGTCGTTGCCGGTGCCGACCTGGTTCGTCAGGGGTGAGAGCGGGAGAACCCCGCCAGTGATTCCTGGCTCACTGCCCGGTCACGGTGACTGGGCTTCTGACGGGCCGCTCGCAACCGATCCGGTTCCCGGCGACCAGCTACCCCCCAACAGTGGGAAGACCCTGCGCAGGGTGCTCACGGGGCTGCGGGCCTGAGGTCGGCCAGGGCTACGTCGGGCAGGAGACGACAGAGATCGAAGACGGTGGGATGCAGTTCGGCTGCCAGGAGCAGCAGCGACAGCGGCTGTTCGCGCAGTCCGGTCGCGGTCACCCGACGCTGTTGGACCTCGCTGGCGGTGGGGGTGAAGAGGAGGTGGAGGCCGGCGATGTCCATGAAGGACGTGAGGGTCAGGTCCCACTGCAAGTCGGTCACCTGCGGTGGCAGCGCGGCAACGGCGGCGCGCAGGGGGAGCATGGTGTCGAAGTCGATCTCTCCACAGAGGGAGATGCGTGCGAAGGTGCTGTCGATCGTGGTGCTGATGTTCACGAGGGCGTGCCCCCTTCCGGGGGTTGGTGAGCCCAAAGACGAAGCACCCCCTTTGAGGGGTGTACGACGATGGCGGGGGTCGGGTGCCCGGGGTGGGGGCAACGCCCGATCCCCTCAAAGACCGGCACCAGGGGGTGCCGACCGGTCTCGTTGTCTCCCCCCACCGTCACACAGGCACTCTCGCCGCCACGACTGCCTGCACGAGAATTTCGTGTGAAGCCCGCCACCGCCCCGGCCGACAGAACCTGCCCGGTCAGAGCCGCGCAACAGGTGAGAGCCGTTGCCTGCCCCGCAGACGGCCCGGCACCTGCTGCTGTGCCCCACGGGCACCAGGGCTCACCACCTGCTTGGCTCTGTCTCGGCCGTCTCCCTGAAACGACCGGGTCCGCAACGCTTGGCTGCCCCTCACCGCTGTGGCTGGTGGGAGTAGACCCGCCGCCCGGCCGAGCCCTCCGTACACGAGGGACGAGGACCTCATTCGACGCCGGCCCAACTAGCCTCGAAGCCGACCCCGCAGCGCGTCCGCCACCTTCTGCGTCTTTTCGGCGACCGTGACCGGCCCTTCGGCCACCGGATGCAACTGGAGCTGTCAGCAGTGCGCTGGCTTTTAAACTGCGCGGGACAACCGGTATTGCACTGAGCGTCGTTCGGATGGCCTGGCGCGTCAGCCGGTGGCTGTGCCTCGCTCTGCTGCCTCGCGGGCGTCAATGAGTTCGTCCATGTGAGTTTCGGCCCATGTGCGAATTTCGCCCAGTAGATCGAGGAGGCTCCGGCCGAGCGAGGTCAGTTCGTATGCGACATGGCGGGAGGGTTCGGCATGGACGGTGCGGGTGACGTAGCCGCCACGTTCCAGGGCTCGGAGTGACTGGGTCAGGACCTTTGGCGTGATGTTCCGCAGCGGTACTCGTAGCTCGGAGAACCGTCGGGGGCCGTCTTCGAGGCACTGGATGATCATTCCGGCCCACTTGTCGCCCACGCGGACCGGCATCAGCTCAGACGGGCAGAGCGGATCGAACATGTCCGGATCCAGAGGCTTTGTCATAGGTGCCACGGTAGTTCGGTATCCAGGAGGTAACCACGGGTCCGGCTACTTTGCCGAGTCAGCAGGCAGAGCTTGTCGAGACGATGCGAGGTAGCCGCATGGGAAAGATCATTGTTTTCGGAGCAGGCGGCCGCGCTGGACGGGCCGCTGTTGGCGAGGCGGTACGGCGCGGGCACCATGTCACCGCGGTCGTTCGGGATCCCGACCGGTACCGGGATCTCGAAGGGGCCCAAGTCCGCCTGCTCGTCGGTGATGTCACCGACGCCGAAGCCGTCGCGGACCTCGCGAACGGTCATGACGCTGCGATCACGGCTGCCTACGACCCTGGCGCCCAGGCTGACGTGTTCTTCACGACTGCTGCCCAAGCGCTCTTGGACGGGCTGCCGAGAGCCGGTGTGGACCGGTTGGTCGTCGTCGGCCTGGCGGCCGTTCTGGAGGCCGCCGACGGCACGCCGTTGATGGACAGTCCCAGCTTTCCGCAGGAATACCGACCCTTCTGTGTCGCTCACGCCGCCGGGACAGACGTGTTGCGCACCTCGACTACCGCCCTGGACTGGCTGATTGTCAGTCCAGCGGGCGACTTCGACGCTGACGGGGAGCACTCTGGGCGCTACTCCGTCGCTGCCGCCAACGCCGCCAGCCGCATCTCTCACCACGACTTCGCGATCGCCTTGCTCGACGAGATCGATGAGCCTCGTCATCACCGCACTCAGATAGGCGTCGAGACCGCGTGAAGGCTCCCCGGCCGGGGGTGTCGTACTGGCGGAGGCTTCGGGGCCGGTGCCGAGTCGGCGGCGCATCGTCCTCATGTCGGAGTTCCTCCCACGGGCGGGCTGCTGGTCGGCGGCAGGGCGGGGGCGGGGTGGTGTTGATGCCGCCCGCACGCACGTCCGCCGTAGCGTCCAGCAGGGCGGCTCCCAGGTTCTCCGGACCGCAGTGGGCGTGACGTCAGCGCGGACACTCCTACTGGAGGCCGTCGATTGGTGTTTCCGTCGCCGGGGGCCGCTGCCGGTGCCGGGGCGGAACACGCCGGGGCGGCCGGGTCAGGGTGATCTGACGGACCAACTGCTGGAAGCAGGCCAACGAGGCGATACTGGGCAGGGCCGCCGCGACATTGCTCGTCAGCGACTGATGTGACTGCAAAAGGCACATCAACAATGCTGTCGCCGAGAAGAGGAGCACGATGCACCAGGAGTGAACGGCGCGCCGTTGGTGGACCGCGGCACGCAGGATCGACAGGGCCGCCACGAGCCACGGCCCGTACACCAGCAGGGGCCACCAGGCGATCATGCCCTGAGACATCCGCGACGACGCCGATAGCTGCAGCGGACTGTAGGCGACCATGCCGCCGAACAGACTCACCGCGGAGGCCATGGCCGCCACCATGCCGGTGATGGAGAGGCTGATGATGCGAATACTGAGGCCACGTGGGCGTTCACGCCTCCTTCGGTGCCTTGCGGATCCGTGCTGCAGTGGTGGCAGTTCCGCCGTGATCTCCTGCAGGTTGCTCATGGGCGTGCCCGGCGCCGGACGGGTGACCGAATCCTCCTGGCGAGCGGCGGGAATTCTCGCCCTCAGCTCATCGCCGTTCTCCATGGCGTTCTGCAGCATGAAGGTGAGCTCTTCCGCCGGATCCCACAGCAGATCCGCGGTTTCCTCACGTTCCAGGAAATCCGCAGAGCCGCGGTTCCATCCCGTACCGGCGCTTTGGACTCCCCGCGGCTCATCGGCGAAGCTCCACTGACCGGTTCGTTCTTCGAACATGGCCTCGTCCGACTATTCCGCGCCGGAGATGGCAGAATTCCCCTGGGTCGCGACCCATCGGCGGGACAAGTCTGCTTCGAGGCGACTCAGGCCTTCCAGAAACTCCTGGAAGAGCGGTTCGGTCACTAGAAGAGGCACGGAGAGCCCGCCTTTGGTGAGGGTCCCGTTGGCAGCGGCCGCCGAATGCCTCGGGGCCGGAACATAGGTGTACGAACCCACCGCCACGACCCCCCGGATCGGCCTGCTGGCGCCGTCCTCAGCCGTGTAGAACCCGAAGAGCTTTTCCCTGGTTGCCTTTGTCATATCCCACCTAACGCCCGCCCCGTTTAAACGGTGCTGCGGCGAACGAGTGATGGATGTACACACAAGCACCCTTAACGACCGACGGTCATGCCACAGGCTGATGTGTGACGATCATGTATCCGCGCCCATCAGGTCGACCAATATATCGTCATCAACACCCATGCCTTATTATTTTTTGTTTCGGGGTCGCCGATGAAATAACCATAAGAAGTGAACAAGGCGCAGCTGAGCCGTGCATCGCGTGATCTTGTCAACTGCGTGCCCTCAGGCTTCTGGGGCCCGTCGCGCTTACGGCCCATGGCGTGCACCGATTCGCCATCATGGCTTTGGTGCGTAGGAGCCTGTTGTGCCCGGCGAAACCCATTTCTGTGGAGTTTCAATGAGGGGGATGAAACGAACCTAAAAATTCGCTGTCAAAGACAGCCAAGTAAACGGAGAGAGGCACACCACCCAACCGCCAATCTTCTCCCCCCGGATCAGGCCGTTCGGGCGCACGCCCTGGCCCTCGACCACACCCGCATCGCCGATCTGTGGGCGAAGGACCTGCCGACGGTCACGCACTGGGGCAATATCGCCGGCCTTCACGATGCCCTGGTCCGCCTCGGCTCCGATCTGGAGCGCCGGATCGCCCTCAACGGCGACCTCGGCGGTGTGCCGCGGGGGATGGTCGTGATCGACCGGGCCGACGCCACCCTGCGGCACCTCGACCGCCTGGTACCTACTCCTCACATCAGCGGATCCCCGAACTGTTCAAGGAGGGCGTCGACCGGCGTCTGGTCCGCGGGACCAGGTGGGCCGTCATGCAGGATCTGCTCCGCCCAGATGACCTTGCCGCGGGAGGTGAACCGCGTCCCCCACCGCTGTGCGAACTGCGCCACGAGGAACAGCCCCCGCCCGCCCTCGTCGGTGGTCTCCGCCCGCCGCAGTCGCGGAGAGGTGCTGGAGCCGTCGGACACCTCGCAGATCAGAGTGCGTCCGCGCAGCAGGCGCACCTTCACGGGTGGTGATCCGTACCGGATCGCGTTCGTGAGCAGTTCGCTGAGGATCAGCTCCGTGGTGAACGCGGTCTCCTCCAGCCCCCACTCGTTCAGAACCGTCCTGCACTCGGCCCGCACCGAGGGCACCACCGCCGTGTCCGAGGGCACATCCCACTCGGCCACCGACGAGGACGGGACCCTCCGGGTCCGCGCCGCCAGCAGGGCGATGTCGTCCGAGAGCCGGGCCGGCTTCAACGCCGAGATCACCGCCCGGCAGGTCTCCTCCGGAGTACGCTCCCCGGCCCCGGCACCGCCCAGGGCCCGGCGCAGCCCGTCGAGCCCGGTGTCGATGTCGCGGGCGGCGTTCTTGACCAGCCCGTCGGTGTACAGGATCAGCTGGGAGCCCTCCGCCAGGTGCACGTCGGCCGTTTCGAAGGGGTAGCCCCCGAGGCCGAACGGGGGCGAGGCCGGCACCTCGGGGCAGACGACCGTCCCGTCCGGGTTCACCACGGCGGGGCCGGGATGCCCCGCCCGGGCCATCGTGCAGATCCCCGAGACCGGGTCGTAGATCGCATACAGGCACGTCGCTCCGGTCAACCCCGCCCCCTCCTTGCCGTCAGGGGCAGCGCCGGAGTCGTCCTCCTCATCCAGGCGGACGACCAGATCGTCCAGCTTCCCGAGGACCTCGTCGACGGGGAGGTCCAGCGTGGCGAAGTTGTGCACAGCGATGCGCAGCCGCCCCATCGTCGCCGAGGCGTGCAGCCCGTGGCCCACGACATCGCCCATCACCAGCGCCACACGTCCGCCCGGCAGCGGAATGACGTCGAACCAGTCCCCGCCCACGCCCGCCTCCGAGGGCAGATACCGCCAGGCCACTTCCAGGGCGTCCTGCTCCGGCTGGCCCCGCGGCAGCAGACTGCGCTGCAGCGTCACCGTCATCGCGTGCTCGCGGGTGAACCTCCGGGCGTTGTCGATGGCCAGCGCCGCCCGCGCGCCCAGCTCTTCCGCGAAGGCCACGTCCTCCGGCTCGAACGCGGGCGAGTCCTCCGTCCGGTAGAAGTGCGCGAGGCCCAGGGGCACCCCCCGTGCCCGCAGTGGCATGGTCACCAGGGAGTGCAGCCCCAGCTCCAGCGCCCTTCGAGCGCGTTCCGGATCCTGTTCCTGCCAGCCGTGGGCCTGCCGCAGGTCTGCCTCCAGGACACCCCGGCCCTGTTCCAGGGCGAGCATCTGCGGAGTCTCCGGCGAGAACGTGATCACTTCACCCAGCCGGTACACCGGCAGCATGCGCTGATCTCCGCTGATCGCGGAACGCAGCAGGTGGCGCCAGCCTCCCGTCGTCGGTTCATCGCCGCGCACCACCGAGTCCAGCAGATCCACCGCGACGACGTCGGCGAACCGAGGCACCGCCACGTCGGCCAGTTCCTGGGCGGTGCGCTCCACATCCAGCGTCGTCCCGATCCGCGTCCCCGCCTCGTACAGCAGTTTCAGCTGCCCCAGCGCCCCCTCGGCCCGCCCCGACACCACGGCCAGCTCCGTGGTGTCCCGCAACGTCACCACGCTGCCCGCGTAGTCGGCCTCCGGGAACGTGGGGCGCTTGTTCACCGCCAGCAAACGGTCGTGAGTGAGGTACACCTGGTCGGTGACCTTCTCCGGGGATGCGAGCGCGCGCGCCATCTGCTCGGGAAACCCCAGCTCCTGCACGTGCCGTCCCTGTACGTCCGCCGGCAGACCCAGCAGCCGCATGGCCTCTTCGTTGGCCAGCAGCAGCCGTCCGTCCTCGCCGGTGATCAGTACCCCTTCCCGCACCGAGTGGAGCACGGCCTGGTGGTGCTCGAACAGGTGCGCAAGCTCCGCGGGGGCCAGCCCATGGGTCTGCCGCAGCAGCCGCCGGGATGCCACGGTCGTCCCCGCCGCGGCCAGCACCAGCATGATCGCGCCGACGCCCAGGACGATCGGCAGCTGCGGCATCCACAGTTGCGCCACGTTCGTGACGGTGATCCCCGCGGACACCAGACCGACGATCCGGCCGCGCGCGTCGGTCACCGGGACAACCGCCTGGATGGCCGTCCCCTTGCCCGCCGGCAGAGGCGGACCGCCCGCCTGTTCGACGACGGTACGGCCTTCGAGCGCGGGCTCGATGGTCCCGACGAACTTCTTCCCGATCTCCGCGGGGTAGGGATACGTGTACCGGATTCCGTCCGTGTTCATGACGACGATGAAGTCCATGCCCGCCCGCTTGCGCGCCTGCTCGGCTCGCGGTTGCAGCACGGCGGTCGGATCCGGGCTGCGCAGCGCCAGGCTCACACCGGGGGCGCTGGCGAACGACTGGGCGGCCACCACCGACTCACGACGTCCCTGCCGCACCGCGTCGCGCGCCGCCTGCAGCATGATGCACGCCACCGCGGCCACCACCAGCAGCACCACGATCACGCTCTGGACGAGGAACACCTGCCCCGCCGCGGTGCGCGGGCTCAATACGGACAGGCGCCGAGTCCGCCGGCCACTGGCGGGCGGAGGACGCGAGGTCCGCAATCGGCTGGGATATCCCTCCATACTCCCTTGATAACACCGCCGTGCAGACCTGGATGACTCACGACGCCTGTCCGGAGAGGACGCACCCGCGGCGGGACGAGCAGGCCCGTGGGCCGCGACGGGGGACAGCCCGAGCGGCGCACCGGGTGAGGGGGCTCAGCCAGGGTGCGCCAGGCCCGGCATGCCCCTTCCGCCGACCGGATGGCGACGCATCCTGCCGCGCCAGTCCGATCATCAACCAAAGGCCGAGTCTTCCATCGGAGCCCGATGCCCGATTCCTATCGTTATGATGCACTTTGTGATCAGGATCGGGCAGCCGTGGCGTCGGCAACCTCTCCGCGGCGGCCGGTGGGAAGCGGCCACGCTGTCACCGGTGATCCTCACCGCCCTCATCGCCGTTCTGGCGTTCTCCACCCCACGGGAAATCGCCTTCAGCCGCCTCCTCCCCACCGCTCCCGCCCTCGCCGCCGCGATGTGGCCCGTGCTTCCCACGCTCCTGCTCGGACTGTTCTGCCTCCTGGTCATGATCGGTCTCAGCTTCGCCTACACCGACCTGGGAACGCCCTACACGGCGGCAGCCATCATCGCGGTCACCCTGGCGGCCGCCTACGCCAGCCACGTCCGGCTGCAACGCGAGGAGACGCTGTTCCACGTCCGGCTTGTCGCCGAGGCCGCCCAGGAGGTCCTGATGCGCCCCCTGCCGCGCCGCATGAACGACATCGAGCTCGAGGCCCTGTACCTGGCGGCCCAGGAGGAAGCCCGCATCGGTGGCGACTTCTACGAAGCGGTCGACACTCCGTACGGGATCCGGCTGCTCATCGGGGACGTGCGCGGCAAGGGCCTGTCCGCGGTCGGCGCGGCCTCCGCGCTGATCAGCTGCTTCAGGGAGGCCGCGTACGACGAGCCGGATCTCAGCGGCATCATGCATCGCCTGGAGGTCACCATCACTCGTCACAGTGCCGCGTTCTCCGTCCCCGACCGGCCGGAGCACTTCGCCACCGCCCTCATCGCCGAGATTCCCCAGGACGGCGGCCACGTCAGAATCCTCAGCAGCGGACACCCTCCGCCGCTGCTCGTCCACCAGGGCAAGCCCCGGCTGCTGGAGGCCACCACCCCCTCGCCGCCGCTCAACCTGACGACGCTCGCCGGCGAGCACCACCGCGTCGACACCTTCGACTTCACCCCCGGCGACCAGCTGCTCCTCTACACCGACGGGGTGACGGAGGCCCGAGACCGCACCGGCACGTTCTTCCCACTGCCGGACTGGACCCAGCAGCAGGGCCAGACACCGCCCCGCGAGCTGCTCGACCGACTACACGCAGCCCTGCTCCACTACAGCGGCGGAAAGCTCGACGACGACGTCGCCGCCCTTGTCGTACACCGCCCGGACGCCTGTGCCGGCGAGTACCGCCTGTAGCCGTGCCCGGAGCGGCGAACCGGCCTGGACGAGGGCGACGGGTGACACGTTCCTGCGAGGCCGACGGCCGGCAAGACAGACAGGCCCGGCTTGAGCCGCTGCCGGCACCAGATCCCGGCCGCCGGGCTCTGCGCGTGGAAGGGCATCCAAGGCTTGCTCAGTGTTTCGTGTGCTCAGTGTGTCCAGCGCCCGTACCCCCTCCAGGAGTCAGGCCCAGGGGGTAGCCGAGTGACTTGTCAGAAGCGCAGGATGGAGGGGCGGTGGTTTCGCCAGCGGCCTTTGGTGATTTCGCCAGTCTGTATGGCAGAGCGGGGCAGAATGATCATGACCGAGATTATGTTCCAGCGGGGTGAACCATGCGCCCAGTGCGCTGGAAGCGCACAGCGGCCTGCCCGAACATCGCGCATGCTCTGCGAGGATCACTTCAGGGAAGTCGCGGTCATGTACTTCGCTCGCCGGAAGCACCCGAACCCCATGGAGGCGGCTACCTCGGCAATGGACGGTGGGCTCCAAGCCGCATCCGCACCTGTAGATGCCCCGCAAGCTCGGGCCTCAGCGACACGATGGAGGAGAAAGCGGACAGTGGCCGGCTGCACCGACGTACGGATCACCGTGAACAGCGACGACGACTGGTCCATCGCTAGTCGGGTTTTGCAGTCGCTCTCGGAATTTCACGAACCCGCTCGGCCAACCACCAAGGGTGTCTGGCATCACTTCCGTCCCGACGGGCTCAAGACAACTCCCGTCACGCTGGGAGTCTGGCTGGCGGGGGACGTCAGGACTCAGGTCCAAACGAGCATTGTGGAATCGGCGCCGCCACACCTCCGAGATCAGTTCAGGATCACGGTCGAAGGCTGACCCGTCGGACGGCCGGATTCCCGTGCCCTACTCGACGGCCTCGGCCGGAGTCCGCATTGCCCCTGCCATCCGCTTGGCCACGTCCGCGCGCACCATGCCCAGGTGGACGTACGGCTTGCCACTGTGGATCACCCTCGGGCGCACGTTGCCCCACACACTCTCGGGCAGGCCGAGAGCGGCCAGGGCTTGCCGAATGGCGTCCGCCGCCGCGGTGGAGGCTTTGCGGCCGACCCGCTAGGTGTGCATGTCCATCGTCATTGGTGGGCCCGACGCGTGATCGCGGATCGCCGTCGCGTGCTCCCGTTCACCGGCAAGACCCCGGCGGGCTCCTTCCGGTGGCCTGGACTGCCGACGTCCCCCGTATGCTCGCCGCCCTGGACTTGCTGCAGCTGGCCGCCGCGGCCGACTCTCTCGCGGCCGCCGCCCTCCCAGGCACCGCGGCCGGCGCCGACAGCTACGCCGCGCAGCTCTTGAACCTTCCCTACCAGCCTGGCTGAGGCCACCTCCGCTGCGCGCACACTGGCCGTGCACTGCCTGCCCCGGCCAACCCTCATGCCCCGGACGCGGCGGTGCTCCTCGGCCCCTTACCCCCCTGCCCCGCGTCCAGGCCGCGGGGCAGGCGCAGGCATGCATGGGAACGGAACCCGCTGGTTTTGGGCCTTATGGTGTGCTGGTCGAGGGGGCGTGGTCAGCGGGTGGCGGTGATGGCTGCTGCGGCGGTAATGAGGGCGGTCGTGACGCCGAGTGCGGCGAGGGCGGCTTGTACGGGGGCCGCGCGGTGGGCCGGCGGGGCTTGAGAGTGGGCGGGGTGCTCAGTAATCACAAAGGACAGCCCGGCCGCTCTGCCATAGTGCGTGTTTGATCCTTCCTGGGGGGCAGTGCAGGGTGTATCCATGGTTTGGACAGCACCGCCAGTCGAGCGCACCGTACAGCTGGGCGACCTGGGTACCGTGACTGAGCGTCAGATGCTGGAAGGTTGGCTGAACTGGCACCGCGAGACGTTGCTGGCCAAGTGCGCCGGGCTTGAGCCGGCCGCATTGGCTCGGACGACCGTGGAGCCCTCGGACCTCACCCTCCTGGGCTTGGTCCGGCACATGGCGGAGGTGGAGCGATGGTGGTTCCGGCGGAGCTTTGCGGGTGAGGAGATCGGCGATGTCTTCACCAGCCCGTCGGATGGCAATGAGGGACTCGACGAAGTGCACGCAGCCGATGCGGAGAGAGACTTCGGACTGTTCCGGGCCGAGGTCATCGCGTGCGACGCGGCGGCGGCCGGACACGACCTCGACGAGACCTTCGTGTCCTCTCGTGGCGTTTCCCTCAGTCTGCGCTGGGTCTACGTGTTGATGATCCAGGAGTACGCCCGCCACAACGGCCACGCCGACTTCCTTCGGGAGCGGACCGACGGGACGACGGGCGACTGAGCCTTTTTCCCAGGCCTACCGGGCAGCAGGTGCCCGGTAGGCGGCGGGGTTTCGAGTGGCCAAGGGCCCACGCGACCATGGAGCCCTCTACGCTCGGTGATCGCGAGGGACAGCCGTGCCGTGCTGCCATCTTCCTGCTCGAACCCCTCTGGAACCAGTTCGTGGCGCTCCTGCCTACTCGGGGGGAATTCGCCGCGGCCACCCGCTTGGCTGTCACCGCCGTGTCCCCGACCGGACTGTGTTCGAGCATGTGCTGCTCGCTTTGGTCCACGGCTCGGGCTACGAACAGGTATCCAGCCCTGGATGCGCTGACCGGACCATCCGTCGACGTGTCGCCCGTGAGGGCGTCGAGTCTTCGACTCGACTCGGGCGACACCAGTCGACTGTCGAGCGCACCGTGAGCTGGCTGGGCGGCTTTTGTCGGCTGCACCGCCGCCACGAGGGCAAGGCTGGCACTTCCTTGCCTTCACCGGCATTGCCGTGGCCTTCTGCCCCGGCCAGGCGCAGGTGCTGCATGACTACGGCATCCACGCGGTCGGCCTGCTCGCCGCTGTGTCCCCTGTGACGGTGCAGCGGCTGCTCGGCGGCCGCGCCGGCCGCACAGCCAGCGGACCGCGCCCGCGGCATCGCCCCCCGCCCCGTCGTCCCCCGCGCCCTTCCCGCTTCCGCGACAGTGCGGCACCGCTTCGAGCGGCACGTCCTGGACGGCGCCGATGTCCGCGCCGCCCTCCTCACCCTCGTCGTCGACCTCGGCCTGAACAGGGTGACCATCTTGCGGCAGCGCTTGCGCAAGCTGCTGCTCTTGCGCACCTTCCAGTGGATCTCCTTGCTGATGGGATCTAGCCCGAAGACGTGGTCACCGACTTGGATCTGCTCTCGTAGGTCCGCCATCCGAGTGGCGTGAGCGCCTCCGTCGCGGCATCGACCCCGGCGTCAGCCGGGGAGGGGATCGTCTCCATGCCGAGAGTCTGGTGGCTGCCACTGACATTGGGTGCGTCCGCTCGTGGACATGGACCTGCCGCCAACGACGGTGCTCCCGCACTCGTCGACCATCGACGTCAGAACTCGCGGACGAAGCCAGGGCGGATAGGGCGGCACCGAGGGCCGCGTCGCGACACGCTCGGACGCAAGGGTGACACGCGAGCCTTCGGCGCATACAAGCGGCGCATCACCGGATAGGCATGCAACTGCGCCAGGCGGCGACCGGCTGGGCCACGAGGGCCATGACCAGGCCTCTGCTCGCTGCCCGGACGGACAGCCCGGGGCACTGCCGCTCACCCCAGCCCGATCGGAAGGCAGTAACTTGAAGATCAACATCGTGGGTCCCGGCAACATGGGCCGAGCCATCGCCGCCCGCGCGCTCACCGGCGGCCACAGCGTGTGCCTCGTCCACCCTGACGCCGACCGCGGCAGAGCGGCGGCCGACGAGCTCAAACAGCTCTTCCCCGACGGCGAAACCGGCTCAGCCACTGCAGCGCAGGCAGCCGACATGACGGTGCTGGCCCTGCCCTACAACGCAACGCTGGAGGTCGCCGGATCCGCCCGTGCCACGCTGTCCGAACAGGTCGTGGTGGACATCTGCAATCCCGTCGACTTCGTCACCATGGACTCGCGGGTTACGCCCGCCGACACGTCGGCCGCCGAGCAGATCCAGCGCATCGTCGGCACGGACGCGAAGGTCGTCAAGGCATTCAACACCACGTTCGCCGGCCTGCTCACGACCGGTGATGGCCACGGCTTCCCGCTCGACGTACTGATCGCCGGCGACGACTCCGCTGCCAAAGCCAAGGTCGCGGAGCTAATCTCCTCCGGCGCGATGCGTCCCCTGGACGTCGGTCCGCTGCGCCGCGCCCGGGAGCTCGAGGCGTTGGGCTTCCTGCACATCTCCGTCCAGCAACCCCTGGAGCTGAACTGGCAGAGCGCCATCAAGATCCTCCCCTGACTGAACCGGACGGGCGGGTGCGCCAGACCCTCCCCAGTCAGCCGAAAGCCCGCACGAGCGGCTCGGCTTGGCTACCTCCCCGGACATCGACGCCGCCGTCAGACAACTTGCCGCCGACGGCTTCCCCGTCAGTCGACCAGCTTGGGCTGCGCCGCGAATACGCCGCAGCGGTACGCGGCCACCGCGACGCCGTGGCCGTCCCGCGGACCTCGAATCGGCTGTGGACCTACTTCAGCCCAGCGGAGGATATCGTTCCCAGCGAGCGCACCGGCCGCTTCCGAATCGGCGGCGATCAGCCGGTCCTGGACGCGTACGGCCACAGTCGCATCTTGGTGGAGGACGCGGCCATCGCCTTGATCAATGAGGCGGAGCTGCAGGACGAGCGAGCTGGCGGGCGGCATCCTTGCGTAGGGGTGAGCTGCGGCCGGCCGGGCGCAGGTGGCCGGTGTCGTCGTAGCGGCCCAAGATGAGCGTCTGGGGGCGCGCCACGGGGGGCCTGTGATGGCGCCGATGATGGCTCGGCCGCCTGCCGCCCCGTTCGTGGTCTTGTGCGCGGCTTCCACGGCCACGGCCGTCGACTCGCCGCCTGATGGAACGGTGCCCTCAACACGCCCGCCACACTGGAAGCTGCCCTGCATCAGGCGGTGCGTGACCTGGCACGCGCCCACGGCACCGGGCACTGCCACGACGCCCCGCACCGGGCGCTCGTCTAGCTCCAGCCGAAACGCGCGGCTCACGCAGGAACCCGGGCTTGCCGCCGACGACCGCGGCTGAATCCGCAGCGTCGTCCGCAGGGCCCCGCCGATCGCAGTGCCGTTGCTGGACCCGGTCCCGTCGCTGTCGACGTTCCCTGCGCGCGGTGCGCCGTGATCTCACCGCGCGGGAGGGGCCGGTCTCGCCGCGGGACCGGACGCGGCACGCGCCCACGACGTCCTGGTGCTGCATGCGATGCGCTGGCCCGACGGGACCCGCCGCCCCTTCTCCCGGCTCCTACTGCCTTGTCCTTCACGTCGACGGCCGGCGCTTCCCGGCGGTCGCCTTCACCGTCCTCGACGCCTTGCCCTCTCCCGGCCGTCCAGTCCTGCTCACCAGTCCCAGGCCGCTCCCTTTCGCGCGCCACCGCGGCCCGGTGCGTGCTGTCCGCAATCCCCCGAAGGAGTGACCCGACCTGATCGAACGAGTTTGGGCGCTGACACCCCGCAGCCCGCACGGGCCGACCCTGACATGAGAACTCGCGTTCGCCGAATGCCCTCCATGGGGCCCGTGACGGGACCGAATCAGCCGCGTTTTTAGAGCATCAGTGCCACACCGACGCCCAGATGAAGGACGCCATGCACCCCACCCTCGCCCTCTTGCAGCAGCCTCCTGGAATCGAACGGCGGGCCCTCCCGCGCACGCGCAGCGTTGACGGCACGCGCACGTCAGCACACCCGGATGCGGGGTGGACGGCATGAGTGAGCCCACCGATGCACCAGCCGACAGCGTTCCGGGACCGCGCACCACCACCGCGCAGTCCCCCGCCGCCTCCGCCACCGCGCCGGCGCCCGAGACGCAGATGCGGTACGTCGACCTGACCGGCAGCCGCGAGGCGGCCGGCCGCTCGATCCGGATGCGCGACATGGCCCGCCGCCTGCCGCAGTTGGTGCGCCGCTCGCTGGCCCTTGCCTGGCGCGTCGATCGGCGGGCGACCGTCGGCCTGCTGCTGTGCCAGCTTGTCACCGGCGTGATGCAGGCCTTAGGCCTGGTCGCCATCGCCGGCACCCTGACCGCCCTGCTGCGTGACGGAGACGTCTACCACCGCCTCCTTCAGGCGTGGCCCTCGGTCGCCCTGCTCGCCGGGGCCGCGGGTGTGCGCGCGCTTCTCGGCATCACCGTCAACTGGCTCTCCTCCCGGCTGGGCCCGCTGATGTCTCGCGAGGCCGAGCAGATGCTGCTCACCGGCTGCGCCGAAGTCGAGCTGTGCGCGTACGACGACCCCGACTTCAACCGCGACCGCGAGGCCGCCGACCGCGGCGCCCAGGTCACCGGCGACCTGATCAACGAGGGCCAGGACCTGATCGCCTCAGCCGCCGCCTTCCTCGCCGGGGCGATCGTCCTGGCCGGCGTGCACTGGGTCCTTCTTCCCCTTCTCATCGCCGCCAGCCTCCCGCAGGCCCTCGCCCAGATCAGCGCCGCACGCGCCCGATATCTGGCGAACCTGCGCAGCAACGGCGACGACCGGATGCTGTCCGTGCTGCGCTGGCACATCTACACCAAGGACGCCGCCGACCAGATCCGCGCCGGCACCATGGCTGACTTCCTCTCCGGCCGCTACCGCAGCACCGTCGCCCGCATCAACCGCGAGGACCGGGCCGCAGCCGACCAGGGCGCCCGCATGTCCCTGGTCGGCGCGATGTGCGGAGGGCTGGGGTCAGCCGTGGTGTGGGCGGCGGTCGTGTGGCTGCTGGCGACCGGCCGGATCACCGTCGGACATGCCGGCACGGCCGTCTTCGCCCTGCAGACCGTCGGTATGGCGGTCCGCGGACTGGTGGCCGTCGGCGCCCGCGCCGTACGGACCGGCCTGTACATGGACGACTGGACCCGTTTCCTCGACAAGGCCGGCGGCTTCCGCATGCGCCGCGGCCCGCACCACCCCCCGGCGCCGGAGACGATCGAAGTCAAAGGGGTCACCCACCGCTACGCCGGCAAAGACCGTGACGCCCTGTCCGGCGTCTCCCTCACCCTGCGCCGCGGCGAGGTCACCGCACTGGTCGGCTTCAACGGTTCGGGCAAGTCGACGCTGTCGAAGCTGGTCAGCGGCCTCTACCTGCCCACCGACGGGCAGGTGCTGTGGGACGGCGTCCCCACTGGCGACTGCGACCCGCAGGCCCTGTGGCGACAGGTCGCCCTCGTGCCGCAGGACTACGCGCACTGGCCCCTGACCGTGCGCGAGAACGTCACCCAGGGCCAGCCCACCGCCCGCGGCGACGCCGCAGTCCGCGAGGCGTGCGAGGCGGCCGACGCCGACGAGGTCGTCGCCAAGCTCGGAGCCGGCCTGGACACCCTCCTGGCCCGCGAGTGGCTCAACGGAGAGGAACTCAGCGGCGGCCAGTGGCAGCGCATCGCCCTGGCCAGGGCGTTCTTCCGCCCAGCCGGTCTGCTGGTCCTCGACGAGCCGACGGCCAACCTCGACCCCCGCGCCGAATTCCGCATCTTCCAGCGGCTACGGACCCTTGCCCGGGACCGGGCGGTACTGCTGGTGACCCACCGCATCACCAACGTGGCCATCGCCGACCGCATCGTCGTCCTCGACGACGGCAAAATCGTCCAGGAGGGCACCTACGCCCAGCTCTGCCAACAACGCGGACTCTTCCAGCAGTTGCTGTCCTACCAGATCACGTCCGAGCCGGACAGTGACAAGCACGAGACCCCCGCGTGAGCCGCCTCGGAGCCACCTTCGCGCGCCCCGCAGCAGCGGCTACCCCCACCGCCGCCAACCTGCCCGCCCTACTCCTGCCCTTCCGAGGTGATGACGTGCCGCTCACGCGCTCCCACATCCGCCAAACCGCCGAGGCGTACCTGACCCGGCATCCACACGAACGGGACTCCCTCGCTGGTCTGCTCTCCCTCCTGGACGGCGCCGACGACCCGGCCGACCGTGCCACGCTCCCCGGCCACGTCACGTGCAGCGCGGCCGTCATCGACCGTGAACAGCGCGTACTGCACATCGGCCACCGGAGCACAGGACTGCTCCTCAGCCCAGGTGGCCACATCGAGGGGGACCGGACGCTCCTGGCCGCGGCGCTGCGCGAAGTGTGCGAGGAGACCGGCCTCCGGCCGGGCCACCTTTGCCTCACCCCGCAGTTCCTCGGGGATCCGATCGACATCGACGTCCATGACATCGGCGCCAACGCCGCCAAGGGTGAAGGCGCACACCAGCACTTCGACTTCCGCTTCCTCTTCTACCTCGTGCCCGAGCAGCACCCCCAGCTCACCTTGCAGGACGAGGAGATCTCCGGCGTCCGCTGGCTCGACTTCGCCGACGTTCGTTCCAGGAGCTTGCGCGCCAAGCTCCTGGACGCCCGCGACCAAGGTCTGAGCGGGCGGCCGGAGCCCGTCAACGCAACGCCTCCGCGCTGATCCACGACGGCCACGGCAGATATCTCCTCCACCTGCGCGACCAGCGCGAAGGCATCTGGGCCCCTGGCACGTTCGCGCTCCTGGGCGGCGGCCGCACACGCAACGACGCCAGCCTGGAGGCGACCGTGCGGCGGGAACTCGCCGAGGAAGTACCAGGGCTGGAGGTGGCCCATCTGGCGCCTTACGCACTGGAGGAGGCGACGAGCGTCGACGGCCTTTCGGTGCCGATCCAGGTCTTCCAGGGCCGTTGGAGTGGCGACCCGGAGACGGTGGACCTGCACGAGGGCGTGCTGCTGCGGTGGTTCACCCCGGACATGCTCGAGCGGCTTAACCTCAGCCCCGGTCTCGGTGACTTCATTCGCCGGCACGCCGCCGAGCATCCGCCCGCCGGCAGCCCGCCAGCCGCGACCCGGCTGCTGCGCGAGGAGGCACCGGAGGGAACTGAGCTCCACATCGTCGGTGTCCACCTCTACCTGGAGGACGCCCACGGCCGGATCCTTCTCGGCCTGCGTCACCGCGACTCGGCGTACGCGGGCAACACGTGGCACTTCCTGGCCGGGCACTGCGAACGCGAGGAAGCCGTCGCCTGCCTGGTCAGGGAGGCGCAGGAGGAGGCCGGGCTGGTCATCGAGCCGGACGACGTCCACCTCGTGCACATCGTCCACCACGTGGACTCACCGTCAGCCCGCCCCAGGATCGGCCTGGTCTTCCGGGCCGGCACCTGGTCCGGCACCCCGGCTGTCCGGGAGCCCGACCGGTGCGTCGAGTGGCGGTTCTGGAACCCGAAGGACCTCCCCACCGACGTCGTGCCCTACACCCGCCAGGCGATCGAAGGCGTGCTCGCCGGTCGCCTGTACTCACAAAGGGGGTGGGACAGGCGATGACGCTCCCAGACACGAACACGGCAACCCCGGCCCAACTTGGCCGGGCACCCGGACCGGCAGCGGCTGGTACAGGCCCGCTTGCGGTCGCGGTGGACCCTGCTGCCGCGCGCACGGCGACGGTCGCCGAACCGCAGGCCAGGCACGAGTTGCGGCACGGGCCGGTGCCCGACGCCCTGCTGGCGCTGCCGCGCGAGGTGCTGATGCCGCAGGCATACGTGCGGCGCAGCGCGCCGGACGAGGAGCCGCCGCGGTGGGATCTGCCGGCGGACCGCTGGCGCCCCGCCGGCCGATGCGGACCGGGGCTTGTGGCTGGCCGCGGACCATCTCTGTCCCGGACGCACCCGCCGAACGGGTCGGGGAGCTGGTCGCGCTCGCGCAGGTCCTCCAGGTCGCCGGGCGCGGCGGCCACCCGGACCTCGCTCCCCACCTCGCCCGCCACGCCGGGCACGTCACCGGCACGCCCGTGCCCATTACTGTGACCGCCCTGGAGATCCCCGTGCTGCCCGCCCTGCTTGCCCGTCTTCGCTCACCTGGACGACGAGTGTCTCCTCGCCCGGCGACGCTCACGATCACCGCCACGAAGAACCACCACATGGGAGGGCTCTTCAACAGTTCGATGCTCGACTACCACAACCAGAGGCCATCCTTCGACATACGGTTCTGACCGGTTCCGGCCATACGCCCATCACGCCTGACCGGGCGCTCCTGAGTACTGGTCCCCGCCGTCCCCGCGGGGACGGACCGAGGGCTTCGGCGTAGTTTCGTGACGCCCGGTTCGTGAAGATCTTCCCGTTCGGCGGTGCTGGGCCCGGGGCTTGATCGCGGGCCCCTCCTCGGGTGTTCAGGGGGCGAGAGCCGCTCCGTCCGCTCCGGGTGCGGACTCGGAACCGTCCGCGTACAGGGCAGTCACCCTGTAGTAGTGGGTGGTTCCCTCGGTGAGGCCGGCGTCCACGTAGGTGGTCTGCGTGGTCTGCGCCAGCTTCTCGTACGCCGTCGTCTGCGGGTTCCAGCGGTAGACCTGGTAGCCGGTGGCGTCGGCCACGTGGTTCCAGTTCAACTCGACCTGTGCGAGCCCCCGCTGCGGGACGGTCGCATCCAAGCTGATCGGCGCGCCTTCGGGGGCCGGCACGCTCGGGGTGGTGTCCTGCTCTGTCGCGGTCACGATGTTCGGCGAACGGGTCCACTCGTAGTGGGAGTTCCAGTCGTCGTCCACGGCGTCGATGAAGAAGCAGCGCTCCTCGCCGTCAGGGAGGGTGGCGTAGTCGTAGGAGGTGGTGTCGGTGGACAGCCACTCCGCCGCGTACACCTCGCACGCCTTCAGGTCCTCGTCACTGATCACCCGACCGGCGTAGACGGCGTACCGGGCCAGATCGGGCGTCGGGTTGGCGTCCCAGGCGAGGTGGAAGCCGTAGCCGGTCGGGGTGACCGTCAGCCCGGTGACCGCGGAGGGCGGAGGTCGTCCCAACGCCGGTCCATGATCACGACGGACGGTGCGGACGCGTTGCCCGCGGCGTCGACGGCGCTCACCCGGTAGGCGTAGGTGACACCCGGCGTGCCCGTGCCGTCCCGGAACGACGGCTCGCCGGTGCTCCCGATCAGGCTGAAGGGGCCGTCCGCGCCCGGTGCCCGGTAGACCCGGTACGACACCGCCTGCGCGACCGGGTTCCAGCCGAGCCGCAGCCCGTTGTGCTCCGAGGTGTCGGTCACCTGCAGACCGCCCGGCACCGCGGGCGCCGTCCGGTCGACGGTGGTGACCGTGACGTCGGAGCTGCCGTATGAGGTGTTGCCGGCCTTGTCGTAGGCGCGGACCTCGTAGGCGTATGCGGCACCCGCCACCGGCAGGGTGCTGTCCGTGTACGACGTACCCGTGGTGGAGGCCAGCGGGGTGGCGGGGAAGGCCGCGCCCTGTGCACGCCGGTAGACGCGGTACCCGGAGAGGTCCATCTCCTTGTTCCGCGCCCACGTGAGCTGGGCGCGCCCCGTGATCCTGTCGTAGGACACGGCGAGACCGGCCGGGGCGAGCGGTTTGACCTGGTCGGCGGTGGCGGAGGTCAGCGGGGTGTACGTGAACGAGACGGCGGCGGCGCCGGTCCAGTTGACGTAGTCGACGCGCAGGGTGTGCTTGCCGGGTGGGACGGTGAGGTTGACGGTGCGCCAGACCGTGCTGGAGGTGTTCTTCCACAGGTCGATCCTGCGGCTGCCGTCGAGGTAGACGCGCATGCCGTCCTGGCCCCTGACGGCGAGGGAGAAGGGCCCGCCGGAGCCGAAGTCCCGGGTCACCGTCCAGCGGACGCCGAAGTTGTCGGCGGGCAGGCCGGTGGCGGGGGCGCCGCTCCAGGACTCGGCGACGGCGCTGTCGCAGTCGGTGCACTTGGGGGTGCCCGAGAAGGTGGTGTTCGCGAAGAACTGCCGGGTGTAGGCCGGAGAGGTACACCCCGCGGCGGATGCCGGAGTGGTGGCGGTCGTGAGCAGACCGCCGGCGGTGGCGAGCACGACCGTCGCGGCGGTGGCCGTGCGTCTGGCTGGGAACATTCGGTCCTCTGGTCGCATCAGGACGGCCCCGTGGCGGCCGTCATGATCACGACTCACGAAGCACGGCGTTGGTTGTACGGATCTCTGCCGCACCCCGGACCACCGCCTCGGAGTGCCGTCACGGCGACCCCTCACAAGGGGGACCAGGAGGAGGCGCCGCGCCGGTGACCAGGACTCGCAAAGCCGCCTCAGATCCTCAGCTCTTCGAGGCGCCGGAGGTCGTCACGAACCCTCTTCCGCTCCTCTTCGGTGAGACGGACAGCGGCGGCCCGCCTCCGCCGCAGTGCGGCGCCGTTTCGAGCGGCACGTCCTGGACGGCGCCGATGTCCGCGGCGCCCTCCTCACCCTCGTCGTTGACCTCGGCCTGCTGCTGCGCCGCCGCGGCCAGGCCGCCCGCGCCCTGACCCTTCAGCTCGCCTTAGCTGGGGGAGGCCGGTGGGAGAAGACCCGCCGCCTGGCCGCCCCCTCCGCGCACGAGGAGGACCTGCGCGCCCTGGCCTACCAGCTGATGGACGCTGCAGGCCTGCAGCGCGGCCGCTCCGCAGATCCGCGACTTCCCCTACGTCGTGGACGACCCGAAGTGGGCGGCCGTGCACGGCTACGGGAGCGGGCTGCGGCTGAAGCAGCAGTCCGCTCGGAGGACCGACCCGAACCAGAGCTACCTGCTCTCGTTGCCGGCCCGGCGCCGGGCGGAAGCCATGGCCGCGCTCAACGGACCGAAGCCCCCGGGATTGTCCGTCGATCTACCCGGAGGGCCAACCGTCTCG
Organism: Streptomyces griseosporeus; assembly: GCF_014656055.1. Classification (GTDB taxonomy): domain Bacteria; phylum Actinomycetota; class Actinomycetes; order Streptomycetales; family Streptomycetaceae; genus Streptomyces; species Streptomyces griseosporeus. The sequence continues at coordinate 10,587 of NZ_BNBR01000002.1, read as the reverse complement.
CGGAGCGACAAGGGATGCCGGACCGCCGCCATGGGAATCCTGTACGGCGACATGAAGGGCTGGTACAGAGCGAGCTCCGTCGAGCGCTATCTTTCGACGCTGCGCACGCAACGGGTCCTGGACGATCCGCAGTTCGGCAAAGGAGTGCAAGCCTGGTCGGCTTGCATGAACCAACGCGGATTGCGCTACTCGTCACCGCTGCAAACGGCCAACCGCTTCAGGGGCGGCGGCAAGGAATCCCTTCGCCAGGAGAAGGCGACCGCGGTGGCGGAGGCCGAATGTGCGAGGAGCAGCGGATTCTCCGCGACAGCGGCTCGGCTCGACAAAAAGTACGAGCAGGAGCTGTCCATGGCATACGGCAAGGATCTGGCACTGGCCGAAGCGCTGCGCAAAAAAGCGGTTCCCCAGGCTCGTGTGATCCTCGAGGGAGCAGCCCGGCCGGCACGGAAACACCGGCCGCATCCCTCCTCGACAAGTGAAATCCCTCAGTCGGCAGACGGAAGAACCCAGAGGAGTTCTCCATGATCCGCATCGGCAAGTGGGCGGCTGTCGTGATCACAGCCACCGTCGGCGTGACGGTGCTGCCCGCGGCTGCCCAGGCCAACGACGGATACCTCAAGGCCTACCAGGACATCAACTTCAACGACTACACCTACGCACGGCCTGCGGCGTGGGGAGGAAACAGCACCGACTGGAGGGACCGCGGAATCCGGAACGAGGCGTCGTCGATCTGGAACGACGGCTGGCTCGGTCCGCTCGACGACGTGCTGCTCTACTGGGGCATAGGCTGGGGAGGCGCGTCCTTCTGCCTGCCGAACGGCGACTCGCTGCGGAACATGACACTCGACCACTTCCCTTACAACGGCAATGGCGCGGGGGCGCCCCTCAACGACAACGTCGCGTCCCACAAGTGGGTCGAGTCCTGCTGAATCCGGCGTGACAAACGTGCCGCCCCTTGGCCCCGTCCCTGTCGTGGACGGGGTCAAGGGTTTCCGTCGGTGTCGCTCGGCTCCGCCACCGGGTGCGCCGTCAGTCCAGCATGACCAGACACCATCGGGCCCCGGGGAGCCTGTCATGACATCCCCCGGGGGCACGTCGGAACCCTCCTGCTCAGCGGTGTGCACCGCCGCCCTTGTCACGTGAACTCGCCGGCGGTGGGAGAACCTGCGTGGAAAGGCGGGGCGGTGAGGGTGTCGTCGGTGTGCAGTTCGGCGTGTAGAGCGAGCTACCGAGATTGAACTCGTGGTGTCGTAGGGTCTGATGGCTCGTCGCTCGTGCGGTATCACCGGGGCATGCGGTATCCGTAAGGAGGCGGGCTGACTGCCAAACGGCAGCAGCTTCGCGAGGAGTTACGGCTCAAGGTGGCTGAGCGGTTCGCCCAGGGGGAGGCGAGCTCGGTCACCGCCAAGGCCCTGCGCGTCAACGTACGCTCGGTACAACGGTGGCGGCAGAAGTGGGACGAGGGCGGTCCGCGGGCCCTGTGGTCGCAGGAGCCGGCATCGCTGCCGAGGCTGAGCCAGGAGCAGTTCGCGCAGCTGAAGGCGGAGCTGGCCAAGGGGCCAGCCGCGCACGGCCGGGAGGACCAGCGCTGGACACTGGCGCGGATCAAGACGGTGATCGGTCGGCGCTTTCACATGGCCTACACGATCCAGGGCGTGCGGAAACTGCTGGCGCGTAACGGCTGGTCCTGGCAGGTCTCGGCCCGACGGGCCATGGAGCGGGACAACGACGCGGTGGCCGGGTGGGTCAAGGAGGTGTGGCCCTGCGCGGAAGACTTGCGGCGGCCCGTGGAGCCTGGCTTGTCTTCGAGGACGAAGCCGGATTCTCCATTCGCCGCCGCACGCGAAGACCTGGTCACAGCGCGGCCGGACCCCGGTGGTGCGGGTCCGCGGCCGCTCCCGCAGACGGATCTCCATCGCCGCGCTGACCTGCTACAAACCCCGTCACCGCTCCAGGCTCATCTACCGGCCCGCCATGACGACGGCCGTCGCGATGGGCGCAAGAGCTTCTCCTGGCGCGACTACCGGGACCTGTTGATCGCAGCACACCAGCAGCTCGGCGGTCCGATCGTTCTCGTCTGGGACAACCGCCCACCTGCAAAAGTTCGCCGAGGCCCGGGACTGGCTGACCATCTACTATCTGCCGCCCTACGCACCCGACCTCAACCCAGTCGAGGGGATCTGGTCCCTCCTGCGACGCGGCTGGCTCTCCAACGTCGCCTTCAGTACCCCAGAACACCTCGTCCAGCGCATCCGGCGCGGCCTACGGCACATCCAGTACCGCAGCGAACTCATAGACGGCTGCCTCGCCGAGACCGGCCTGACGATCAGAACCACCTGAGCAACCAGGCCACGTCTCGAGTTCAACCTCAGTCATGCAGGGCGGCCGCGAGTGACTCGGCCAGGGTCACGGGCGGGCGGCCGATCAGGCGGCGCAAGTCGCCGGAGTCGGTGTACATCTCGCCGCGGTTCATACCGCGGTCAGCGTCAGCGAGGACCTCCGCCAGCTCGGCGGGTAGGCCCGCGGAGGCCAGTACCTGGGCGAAGTCGGCCACCGGGAGGTCAGCGTAGGTAACCTGCTTTCCGGCCGCAGCGGAGATCGCGGCGGCGAGCTCAGTCAGGGTGAAGGATTCGTCGCCGCCGAGCTCGTACACGGCGCCGGTGTGGCCTTCAGCGGTGAGGACGGCCGCTGCGGCCTCGGCGTAGTCGGCGCGGGACGCGGCGCTGATCCGCCCCTCGCCTGCGGCGCCGACGACCGCGCCGTTGTGCAGGATCTGCGGCAGTTGGCTGGTGTAATTCTCCAGGTACCAGCCGTTGCGCAGCAGCACGCTGGGGATTCCGCGGTCCCGCAGATACGCCTCGGTCTCGCCGTGCGTGGCACCGATGACGGTGGTGGCCGTGTCCGCGTGCGTCGTGCTCGTGTACGCCACTAGCGACACGCCTGCGGACGCCGCGGCGTCGATCACGCGGCGGTGGTTGGCGACCCGCTCGCCCACGGGGACCGAGGCCGAGATCAGCAGCAGCCTTTCCGCCCCCGCGAATGCCTCGGCCAGGCCGTCGGTGTCCGCGAAGTCGGCGCGGCGTACCGTGATGCCTCGGTCGGCCAAATCCTTGATCCCGGCGATGTCCCGGCCGGTCGCGATGATGTCCGCGGCCGGGATCCCGCGCCGCAGCAGTGCCTCGACGGGGAGCCTGCCCAGCTGGCCGGTGGCTCCGGTGACGACGATCGGCATGATGGTCATTCCTTCCTTCCGCGCGTGCCTTGCACGCCTGCCGCGGTCCGTCCGCAGCGGGATGGAACACAGAATGACCTGGACACTCTCTGTTGGGGAGTAGCCACTTCTTGGTACGGTACTTACCGAAGCGAAAGCATTGGGGTGAGCCGTATGGCTGCTGTCGAGAAGGTGACCGGGCCCATGCCGTCATTCGATCCGTACGAGCGCGGCTGCCCGTCGCGGGACCTGCTCGACCACATCGGCAGTAAGTGGGCGGTTCTCGTGCTCGGCGAACTCGGCCGGAACGGGACCTCCCGGTTCGGCCAGCTCCGGCAGGCGCTGGCGGGCGTGAGCGAGAAGATGCTCACCCAGACGCTGCGCACCCTCGAACGCGACGGGCTGGTCAGCCGGACCGTCTACCCAGAGGTGCCGCCGCACGTGGAGTATGAGCTGACCGCGCTCGGCCAGACGCTACGGGAACCGCTGAAGGCGCTCACGGAGTGGTCCGTTCTGCACATCGAAGAAGTCATCACCGCCCGCGAAGAGTACGACGACCGCACTGAGCGCACCAGGTAAACAGCGGCGGCCAGCGGTCTGATCATAGACGGCCGCCATGCCGGGACCAGCCTGACGATCAGACCCACCCAAGCCACCCGGCGACATCACGAGTTCAACCTCAGTAAGACCGTGCCCTATGTGGTGAGGCCGACGAGCCGTTTGGAGAGCGGATGGCAGCGCCGAAGCCGAGAAGGGCCAGGTGGTTCCGGGGATCGCCGCTCGTAGCGGGGGCTCAGATGTCGGTACCCGGGCAGCCAGGAGATGGTGTGTTCGATGACCCGTCGGCGGCGGCCCAGGCTGTCGCTGTACTCGACGTCCTGGCGGGCGATGCGCACTCCGATGCGCTTGCCGCATAACGATTTACGAGGCTGAGGGACGTCATCGGGCCCGGTCGGCGTGCAGACGTCAGGGTTTGAAGTGAGGGCCGTGTCTCGTTTACGGCCAGCCACCATCGGCTTCCACGCTTCGCTGTCGTGGACTTTGGCGGTGGAGACGCCGACGAGGAGGAGCAGTCCATCCGCGTCCGACAGGAGGTGCATCCTGGCTCCCGGCTTGCCCCGGTGTTCGCCCCTTTCTTCTGTCACACACGTAGCCAACCGGACCGAGCCGTCGCCAGCACGCCCGCACGGCGCCCGCGCGAAAAGGGGGACCACGTCTTGATCACCTGGGGTTAGGATCACGCCGACCATAACTTACATAGGGGGAAGGCAACTTCATGTTCCAAGCACGCAGCCGAGTGAGCACGGTGCTGGCGGCGACAGCCGTGGCCGTCGGTCTCTCGATCGGTGTCGGTGCGGGCAGTGCCGCGGCGGCGCCCCGGCTCACCACGGACACGATCTTTTACCAGGACGGCAAGTCGGTGGTCGTCTCCCTGTACGCCGACGGCAAGTACGCCGGCGCGGTGACCTGGAACGCGGACCCGCTGGGCGACAAGCCCGGGGACGCGCTGCAGGCGTACGACGGCGGGGCGGACGGCTGGGGCGTCATGGGGACGGTCACGGACCCCTGGATATACCGCTCGGCTTCCACGGCCGGGCACGCCTCTCCGTACACCACCAAGTGGGTGACCGGGGACCTCACGGAGGACACCCGGCTGGACATCTCGGTGTGTCTGGTGAAGGGGTCGCAGAAGGTCTGCGACTACAACCTGCCCCGCGTCTCCTCGTAACCGCACTCATGTAACGCCGACGGCCTCAGCCGTCTGCGCACGAGGGGGGCCGCTCCAGCCGGGGGCGGCCCCCGCGGCAGACCGCGGGCGGCCCACTCCCGCCGTTGACGGTGTAGCTGAACCCGGATCATGGGCCAGCGCTGAACGGACTTCCCCACGGCGGGATCCCGCCGCAGCCAAAGATCGGGCCCATGCCGACGTAGCCATCCCCGGGTTCACGGGGTGTCGGTGTGTACCCAGTCGACGTTCTTGTGGTTGAGGCCGCTTGGATCAGCCAGTCCCGGCCGCGCGGCCTGGCAGCGAGGCTGTGCTGCTGCTCTGTCTCGCGGCGTTCCTGATGGCCGCCCTGAACGAGTCGGTGGCCAAGGTGCGGGAAGTCCGCGGGGAGCCGGCCGGGGGGCACGAGCTGCCGAAGAAGAAGACCGCCAGGAAGGTCCCGGCCAAGAAGACGGCAGCGAAGAAGACGACCAGCCGCCGCCCCCGGAGCGCCTAGCCCCGCTGACGAACCGCATGGCGGTGCCCCACCGCTCCTTCGCTGCGGTCATGCATCACTGGCACAGCGGGTTCTCTGGGGCAGGAAGCGTGGCGCGAGGCAGGGTTCAGGACTCAGTGCAGTTCAGCGCCGGTGCGGCTGACGATATCGAGCGCAACAGGTGTGGCGCCATCGCTGAATCGGGCGACGGTGTGAGCGGAGGTGGGGCGAGGGTCGGGGTGGGTGCCCATGCCGATGTCGCTGTCACATGAGCTAGTCGGCGGTTCGCGTTCCAGGCGGTGTTGGGCTTGGCTCCGATGATGGCGCTGCGGATGTCCCCGGCCGTGGTGGTCGTCGTGCTTATGCCTGGGGTTCCGGCGCGATCTCCTTGATCAGGCCCTCGACGAGCATCTTGATCTCGTCGCGGATCGGGCGGACGGCCTCGACGCCCTGGCCGGCCGGGTCCTCCAGCTGCCAGTCGAGGTACCGCTTGCCGGGGAAGACAGGGCACGTGTCGCCGCAGCCCATCGTGATGCAGACGTCGGACTCCTTGACGGCGTCCACGGTGAGCATCTTCGGGACCTCGGCGGAGATGTCGATGCCGACCTCGGCCATGGCCTCGACGGCGGCCGGGTTGAGCTGCTGGTCCGGGTTGGAGCCGGCGGAGCGGACCTCGACACGGTCCCCGGCCAGGTGGGTCAGCCAGGCGGCGGCCATCTGGGATCGGCCCGCGTTGTGGACACAGACGAAGAGCGCGGAGGGCTTGTCGGACATCGAAGGTCTCTCTTGGTCTCGCGCCTGCACGGCGGCGGAGGGAAAGGCGCCAATGCGTCAGCGCCCGGTGACATCAGTCACCGCTGATGTGACAATATCAGTGCATGCTGACGTCAGCCGACACTGATCTGATCCGGGTCCTGGCCGACCCACTCAGGCTGCAGATCGTGACCCTCCTCGCCGAAGAGACGCTGTGCACCACCCACCTCGTGGAGGAGACCGGTGCCAGGCAGACCAACCTCTCCAACCATCTGAGAGTGCTGCGCGAAGCCGGGATCGTGGAGACGGAGCCGTGCGGCCGGTTCACCTACTACAAGCTGCGCGCGGACGTCATCGCATCGCTTGCCGGACAGTTCGCCGAGCTGGCCGAGTCGGCCCGCAGCGCCGCCGACAACAAGCGGCCCTGCCCCTAACCTGTCGCCGCCCCGGCGACCGCACCGAGGAGTCCTGTTGACCGTCACGCACGAGTCCGCCGCGGAATCGGCGATACCCGACGCCGCCCCGCAGCCAGCTCCGGGCGCGACCCCGCCCCGCCGGCCGCTGGCCGCGCGGGCCGCAGCCGAACTCGTCGGCACCGCGGCCCTCGTCGCCGTTGTCGTCGGCTCCGGTATCCAGGCCACCGAACTGACCAAGGACGTCGGGGTGCAGCTGCTGGCCAACTCCCTGGCCACCGTCTTCGGCCTCGGCGTGCTGATCCTCCTGCTCGGCCCCGTCTCCGGCGCGCACTTCAACCCCGTTGTCACGCTGGCCGAGTGGTGGACGGGCCGGCGCGGCGGCACCGGGGTGACGATCCGCGAGGCGGCCGTCTACATCCCCGTCCAGACCGTAGGTGCGATCGCGGGGGCGATCCTGGCGGACGGGATTTTCGGCAGGCCGCTCGTGGAGTGGTCCGCGCACGACCGCTCGGCCGGGCACCTGCTGCTCGGCGAGGTCGTCGCCACGGCGGGCCTGGTCATGCTGATCTTCGGGCTGGCCCGCACCGACCAGCTGCGCTTCGCCCCGGTGGCCGTCGCCTCCTACATCGGCGCCGCCTACTGGTTCACCTCGTCGACGTCCTTCGCGAATCCGGCGGTGACCATCGGCCGTACCTTCAGCGACACCTTCGCGGGTATCGCCCCCGGGTCCCTGGCGGGCTTCATCTCCATGCAGCTGATCGGCGGCGCGGTCGGCCTGGCGCTGGTGGCACTCATCTTCGCGCCCGGTCGGAAAGTGGAGGGCTGATCCAGTCTGCCCGGGAGTGCGTCCTCGCAACGGCCGCTCGCTCGGCGGAGCCGCCACGCCGGAGACGACTGCGCCCCCGTTCGCTTCAGCTGGATTCAGGCTGCGGTCGGCGTCATGGTCAGCAGTTTGCCCATCGCGGCCAGTACGGAGGGCTCGACCCGGTAGTAGACCCAGGTGCCGCGCCGCTCGGAGGTGAGCAGCCCGGCTTCCTTGAGCTTCTTCAGGTGGTGGGAGACGGTCGGCTGGGAGACGCCGACGTCGGAGATGTCGCACACGCATGCCTCGCCGCCCTCGTGCGAGGCCACGGCCGAGAACAGCCGCAGACGGACCGGGTCGCCCAGTGCCTTGAACATCCGCGCGGCCGTCTCGGCCTCGTCCGCGGTGAACGGCCGCTCGGTCAGCGGCGGGCAGCACGGCGTCACGGCCCCGGACGCCTCGGGTTCGAGTAGCGGCAGTACCTTCGCATTCGACATGCGTCTATGTTGACACATGTCGAACCAGGCGGGCGAGGGTCACCGGCTTCGAAGGTGGGCGGCGCTGCGGCGGGCGATGCGGGCAGCGTCCCCGCCGACTCCGCGCAGCGAGTTGGAGGACAGGGAGCGCTGCCACTCCAGCCCGACGAAGGCCAGGCCCGGCACAGTGGCCGAGGCGCCGCCGCGGTGCACCGGCTGCCCGGTGGCGTCGAGCCCGCCGTCCAGGCCGGCAAGGTATGGCAGGTCGGGCTTGTAGCCGGTGGCGAGCACGATCGCGTCGGCTTCCTCCCGGGTTCCGTCCGCCCAGCAGACCTTCGCGCCGTCGATGCCGGTGAAGAGCGGCCGCCTATCTGGGGTGCCCTGGGCGAGGGCGATGCGGTAGCGGCCGTCGTCGATGACGAGCTGCGTGGGCGGCCGGCGCAGCAGGCCGCCGAGCGGGGCGATGTCCAGGCCGGTGTGCCGCAGTCAGAAGTGCAGGTCGCGCCCGGCGATCTTCTGGCCGGCGAACTTCACCGGCGCGCGGCTGGCGAGCGTGACCCGGGCCTCTTTGGCGAGTTCGGCGGCGATCTGCACTGCGGAGTTCCCCGCGCCCACTACCACGCCCCGCTGGCCGGTGAACGGGGCCGGGCGGCGGTAGTCGGCGGCGTGCAGCACCGTGCCGGTGAAGCGGTCCAAGCCCACAAGGGCGGGGCGGTGCGGGTGTCCGAACGTGCCGGACGCGGCGACCACGGCCCGCGCCGCCAGTGCGCTGCCGTTGGCCAGCTCTACCTCGAAGCCGGCGCTGCCGCGCCGTACGCCGGTGACCCGGCGGCCGGTGCGGATGTCCGCGTCCAGGCCGGCGGCGTACGCCGTCAGGTAGGCGGCCACCTCGTCCCGGTGCGGATAGCGGTCCGGATAGCCGGAAAACGACATGCCGGGCAGGGAGCTGTACCGGGCCGGGGAGAACAGGGTGAGGCTGTCGTAGTGCCGCGGCCAGGACCCGGCCGCAGCCCCGGACGCCTCCAGCACCACTGGCCGAAGACCCCGCGCAGCAAGGTGTGGGCGGCGGCGAGGCCGGACTGCCCGCCACCGATCACCGCGGCGTCGATGTGCTCCACGAACGAACACCCTGGTTTCGATGAATGTCTATGTTGACGCCCATCGATACAGATGTCATGCTGGGCCGCGCAAGCCATCGACGGATGTCGAAACACGCAAGGAGTCGCCGTGAACGCGCCCGCCACCACCGAGCTGCCCGTCGTCGTGATCGGAGCCGGCCCCGCCGGCCTGGCCGCCGCCGCCCACCTCATCGACCAGGGCATCGAGCCCCTGGTCCTCGAAGCCGGACCGGCCGCCGGAGCGGCGGTGCGCGAGTGGTCGCACGTACGCCTGTTCTCCACCTGGGGCGAGGTCGTCGACCCCGCCGCCGAGACGCTCCTCGCTCCCACCGGCTGGACGCGGCCCGACCCGGCCACCTACCCCTCCGGCGGCGACTGGGCCGAGCAGTACCTGCAGCCGCTCGCCGACGTCCTCGGCGACCGCGTCCGCACCGGCGCCACCGTCACCGGCGTCTCCCGCACCGGCCGGGACCGGATCGTGGACGCCGACCGCGAACAGCAGCCGTTCGTCGTGCACGTCGCCCACAGCGACGGCAGTGAGGAGCGCCTCTTCGCCCGCGCCGTCATCGACGCCTCCGGCACCTGGACCACACCGTCCCCGGCCGGCGGCAGCGGATTGCCCGCCCTCGGCGAGAAGGCCGCCGCGGACCGGATCACCTACCGCGTCCCCGACCTCAAGGACCCCGCCGTCCGCGCCCGGTACGCGGGCAAGCGCACCGCCGTGATCGGCTCGGGCGCCTCCGCGTTCACCGCCCTCGCCTACCTCGCCGACCTCGCCAAGGCCGACGACGGCGCGGGCACGAAGGCCGTGTGGATCCTGCGCCGCGGCATCTCCGGCTCCACCTTCGGCGGCGGCGAAGCCGACCAGCTCCCCGCCCGCGGCGCCCTGGGCCTGGCGGCGAAGGCCGTCGTCGACGAGGGCCACGCGGACGCGGTCACCGGCTTCCGCACCGAGGTGATCGAGCGGGCGGACGACGGCCGCCTGATCCTCGTCGGCGAGGACGGCCGCCGCCTGGACCCGGCCGACGAAGTGATCGTCCTGACCGGCTTCCGCCCAGACCTGTCCTTCCTCGACGAACTCCGCCTCGGCCTCGACGAGCGCCTCCAGGCACCCGTCGCCCTGGCTCCGCTCATCGACCCCAACCAGCACTCCTGCGGCACCGTCTACCCGCACGGCCACCGCGAGCTCTCCCACCCCGAACAGGGCATCTACCTCGTCGGGATGAAGTCCTACGGCCGCGCCCCCACCTTCCTCGCCATGACCGGCTACGAGCAGGTTCGCTCCGTCGCCGCCGCCATCGCCGGCGACCTCGACGCGGCCGACCGCGTCGAACTCACCCTGCCCGAGACCGGAGTCTGCGGCGGAGCCGGCCTCTTCGACGCCCCCGAATCCGACCAGAGCGGCGGCTGCTGCGCCCCGGCGCCCCAGCTCGTCCAGCTCGGCGCCCAGGCCGCGGTGGCCGTCGGCGCCACGGCCGCCGAGGAGGCTCCGGCGGGCGGCTGCTGCGGCTCGTGACTGACCTGACCACCCCAGCCCGCGGGGCCGCGACCGGATCGGGGAATCGGTTGCGGCCCCGTGCTGCCTCAGGTCCGTGCTGAGCTAGCCGAGC
>NZ_BNBR01000001.1:2046133-2104813 GCF_014656055.1 Streptomyces griseosporeus | reverse complement strand
TAGGCCGAGGGCTTGTCCTCAGTTGCTCGCGTCCACTGTGTTGGTTCTGAAACCACGAACGGCCCCGTATGGCCACATGCGGTGCGGCATTGTTCGACAGTTTCATAGTGTTTCGGTGGTTATAGCGTGAGGGAAACGCCCGGTTACATTCCGAACCCGGAAGCTAAGCCTCACAGCGCCGATGGTACTGCAGGGGGGACCCTGTGGGAGAGTAGGACGCCGCCGAACAATTATTCAAAGGGTTGGGCCCTGAACTTCGGTTCCGGGCCCAACCCTTTTTTGTTTGCCGTCACTTGACGTTCACGTTCCACCCCGAGCATCGCCGGCATGGGTACTGCTGCAATGCTCAGGGCCGCCGGAGTCGGTATCGGTGACGAGGTCGTCGTGCCGGCCTTCGGGAACGTCGAAGTCGCCGAAGCGGTGACCCTGGTGGGTGCGCTGCCGGTGTTCGCCGACATAGATCCGGTGACGTACTGCCTCGACCCGTACGCGGTCCAGGCCGCCGTAACCGCCCGTACCGCGGCCGTAGTTGTCGTACACCGCTTCGGGCGGCCCGCGGACATACGGCAGTTGCACGCCCTCGGGCAGCGGCACGGGCTGCTGGTGCTGGAGCAGGCGGAGTGCGAGGCGCCGTACGACGAGGTGGCGCAGCGGCGGCAGCGGGCGGCCTATCTGGACGGCAGGCTGCGCGGGGTGCGGACACCGGACGGGGGCGACGGGCACACCTACCAGCAGTACGTTGTGCGGGTGCCGGGGAACGGGCGGCCTGACCGGGACGCCTTCGCACGGGCCGTACGGGCCAGGGGAGTTGACTGCCGTGTGCCAGTGAAGACGCCGGTGCACCGGCTGCCGGAGTTCCGGCGGTACGTGTCGCTGCCGGAGACCGAGCGGGCCGCCGACGAGACGCTGGCGCTGCCGGTCGACGCCTCCTTGACCAAGCGGGACATGCAGCGGATCGTGGCCGCCTGCAATGCCCTTGGAGGACTGCTCCAGCCTGCCTCGTGACGGGTTTTGGAAGTCAGGTCTGTTCGGGGTATGATCTATTTCGTTGCCGCGAGGGAAACCTCGAAAAGTGACAAGCCCCTATAGCTCAGTCGGCAGAGCGTCTCCATGGTAAGGAGAAGGTCAACGGTTCGATTCCGTTTGGGGGCTCAAGAATAAAAGGCCTCCGCCCATTGGGCGGGGGCCTTTCTCGTATCCCCGAGCCTTCAGTCCTGGTGCGGTTCCGGAACTCGCATTGCCAGGATCGCCATGTCGTCGGACGGGGCGTCCGAGGCGAAGCGCTCCACCGCGCGCATGATCCGGGCCGCGACCGCACCCGCCGTCAGGCCCGTGCAGGTCGTCAGGACGTCGGCCAGGCCGTCGTCGCCGAGCATGCGGCTGCCCTCGCGGCGCTCCGTCACACCGTCCGTCACACACAGCAGGACGTCGCCCGGGTCGAGCGTGACCGTCTGCTCGTACAGCTCCAGGTCCTCCATGACGCCCAGCAGCGGCTGCGGTTCGGCGGCCGCCTCGACCGTGCCGTCCTGGCGCAGGCGCAGCGGCAGGGGATGACCGGCGCAGACCACCTTCAGCTCGGCGCTGCCGTCCTCCTGCGGGCGCATCTCGCCGTACAGGAGGGTGAGGAAGCGGCTGCGGGCGCCCTCGTCGAGAATGGCCGAATTGAGGCGCTCCAGGACGGCCGGGCCGCTCAGGCCCTCGCGGGCCAGCAGGCGCAGGGCGTGCCGGGCCAGGCCCGTCACCGCGGCCGCGTTCGGGCCCGTACCGCAGACGTCGCCGATGGCGAAGCCGTACGCGCCGTCGCTGATCGGGAAGAGGTCGTAGAAGTCACCGCCGACCTCGTTGCCCTCGCCGGCCGCGCGGTAGATGACCTCGACCTCGACGCCGTCGATGTCCGGCAGCTCCGGGGGCAGGAGGCTGCGCTGGAGGGACTGGCTGATGGCCGTGCGCTCCGAGTACAGGCGGGCGTTGTCCAGGGCCAGGGCGGCCCGGCGGGACAGGTCCTCGGCCAGCTCCAGGATCTCCTGGCGGAAGTGCTCGTCGGTGGGCTTGCCGAGGGTGAGCATGCCGATGACGCGGTTGCGCGCCACCAGGGGCAGGACCACGGTCTCGCCGCCGACGGCGGAGGCCACCGCGAGGGTCGGGCCCATCGCCGAGGCGATCTGGTGGGTGGGGCCGCCGCCGAGGCCCAGGCTGCGCATGGAGCTGCGCAGGGCCGCCTGGTGGGCCGTCTCCCCGGGGGCGTTCCACACGCGGGCGCCGGGCGTGGGCACTGGGTCCGGCGGGGGGATCTTGGAGAGCAACGACTTGATGCCGTCGATGAGTTCCTCGTCCTCGTGCAGGACGTACGACAGGTACGGCTCGGAGGCCTGGTCGGCGATCGTGTAGACCGCGCACCAGGTGGCCAGGGTCGGCACCGTCATCTGCGCCATCAGGGCGAGCGTCTGGTCGCGGTCCAGGGTGCCGGCGAGCAGGTCGGAGGCCTCGACGAGGAAGCTGAGCGAGCCGCGGCGCAGCCGCTCCAGCTCGCCGAGGCGGGCGGACTCGACGGCGAGGGCGATGCGGTCCGCGGCGAACTGCAGGCGCAGTGCCTCCTCGTTGGAGTAGCGGCCGGGGGCCTCCGCGGCGACGCCGAGGGAGCCGGTGAGGCGGCCCTCGACCTTGAGCGGGACGGTGACCACCGAGCGCATGCCGGTGCCGTTCAGCAGGGGTACGGCGCCCGGGACGGCCGTCAGGTCCTCGTGGACGGCCGGCATACGGGCCGAGCCGTAGCGGCCGGGGCCGGCCTCGACGGGGACGCGGGCGAAGCGCTGGCGGGCGGAGGGCAGGCCGGTGGAGGCGCGGACCTCCAGCTCCGTCTCGTCGTCGGTGGCGAGCAGGAGGAAGGCGGAGTCGCCGTCCAGCATGTCGCGGGCGCGTTCCACGGTGCGCTGGAGGAGGCCGTCGAGGTCGTCCGGGGCGGGCGAGCCGATGAACATCTCGAACGGGTCCGCGTTCTGCCCGTCGCCGCCGCCCACGTCGGTGGCGGGGGCGCGCAGCGGGGTCTGCAGGACGGCGCGTTCGTGGTCGCGTACCAGGAGGCAGACCGTGGAGGGCTCGCCGTCGGCGTCACGGACGCGGAGGTGGGAGGCGTACACCGGGGTGACGCGGCCGTTCGCGTCGCGGATGCCGTAGCTGCCCTCCCAGCGGGACAGGCGCAGGGCCTCGGCGATGCCGGTGCCGGTGCCCGGGGTGTGCGGCCAGGCGGCGAGGTCGGTGAGGGGCTTGCCGGTGACCTGGTCGGCGGCGTAGCCGAAGAGGTCCTCGGCGTCCTCGTTCCAGGCGGTGATCGTGCCCGTGCGGTCGATCTGGACGACGGCCACCCGGACCCGGCCGTCGGCCAGCGGCAGCAGCTCGGCGGGGAGGGCGGGGCCGGCGGCTCGGGTGCCGACCGGGCGTTCGGGCAGGTCGAGCTGGAACCAGACGTTCTTGTGTGTGGGGGTGTACTCCACGCCCCAGCGGCCGGCGAGGGCCGCGCACAGCTGGAGGCCGCGTCCGCCCTCGCGGTCGGGGCTGCCCATGGTCACGGCCGCGCCCTGGAGGGGGATCTCACGTTCGGGGTAGCGGTCGGAGACCTCGATGCGGACGCCGTCCTCGGTGCGCAGGCACAGGACGTCGGCGTGGGTGCCTGCGTGGACGACGGCGTTGGTGACCAGCTCGCTGGTGAGGACCACGGCGTCGTCGACGATGTCGGCGAAGCCCCAGCCCTGGAGGGTGTCGCGGACGAAGGAGCGGGCGGTGGCGACCGAGCGCCCCACGGGCTCGAAGCTGGCAGCCGCGCGCGCGGTGATCACAGAACTCCTCGGCCGGTCGTCGACGTGCTGGGCTGTCCGGTCGCCGGGCCCGCTCCGCTGGTGTGGCGGGCGCGTGCTCGTCGGCCGGGGTTCCGGGGGCTGTCCCCCAGGGATCAGTCCGGTGGTCATCTCTGCGGCCGCCCCTCCGATGCCCGCTCGTTCCCGTGCCACCGCCCAGGCCGGACGGACCGGCGTGGCTGGACAGCCGCATGCAAGGTTACTTACCTTCCCCGTCCGTGCGGATGCCGGTCACCAGTGTTTCCGTCCGGAGGGTGTGCGGACGATGTGCGAAGCTGCCGAACTGTTATGGCCTGGTTCGGTGAGGGTGAAACACTGGGCAGGCTCCTGGTGAAGGTCCGGGCAGGCCGAGTGTCTTCTGTGTACGGCGGGCAGCAGCCCGTTCGTGTGGCCCGACGGCGTCGGGCGGACACGGGCAGCGGTATCTGGTACGCCGGGCAAGCGGTACCCGGTACGGCACTACGAGCACAGCAGTGACGGTCGACCCTTGCGGGAGGGACACAGTGGAGTCTGGCGGAGCGGCGCGGGGCACGAAGACGCGCGCGAAAGGCGGACCGTCCCTGAGCAGTCGGCGCACACCACGCGGCGGGACCACCGTGGTGGACACGGCGGCGCTGAACCGGTTGCTGGCCGCGCTGGTCTCCATGCGGGACGGGAATTTCCGCAAGCGGCTGACGGTGTCCGGCGACGGTGTGATGTCGGAGATCGCGGCGGTCTTCAACGAGGTCGCCGACCGGAATCTGCATCTGACGGGCGAGCTGGCGCGGGTGCGGCGCATGGTGGGCCGTGAGGGCAAGCTCACGGAGCGGCTGGAGACGGGGGCCTGTGAGGGCTCCTGGGCGGCCGCGATCGACAACTCAAACGCCCTGGTCGACGACCTGGTGCGGCCGGTCTCCGAGGTCAGCCGGGTGCTGTCGGCGGTCGCGGAGGGCGATCTGTCGCCGCGGATGGAGCTGCGGACGCTGTCGGCGGACGGGTCCGGGCATCCGCTGCGCGGGGAGTTCCTGAAGGTCGGGCGGACTGTCAACAACCTTGTCGATCAGTTGTCCACCTTCACCGACGAGGTCACGCGGGTGGCCAGCGAGGTGGGCACCGAGGGCAAGCTGGGCGGGCAGGCACGCGTGCGTGGCCTGTCGGGTTCGTGGAAGGACCTGACGGACTCCGTCAACACGATGGCGTCCCGGCTGACCGCCCAGGTGCGGGACATCGCGCTGGTGACCACGGCCGTCGCCAAGGGTGACCTGTCGCGCAAGGTGACCGTGCATGTCGCCGGCGAGATGCTGGAGCTGAAGAACACCGTCAACACGATGGTCGACCAGCTCTCCGCGTTCTCCTCCGAGGTGACGCGGGTCGCGCGCGAGGTGGGCACCGAGGGCATCCTCGGCGGCCAGGCGCAGGTGTCGGACGTGGACGGGGTCTGGAAGGAGCTGACCGACTCCGTCAACACGATGGCAGGAAACCTCACCGCCCAGGTGCGGGGCATCGCCGAGGTGACGACGGCCGTCGCCAACGGTGACCTGTCGCGCAAGGTGACGGTGCCGGCGCGCGGTGAGGTGGCGCAGCTCGCCGACACGATCAACCAGATGACCGAGACGCTGCGGATCTTCGCCGACGAGGTCACGCGCGTGGCGAACGAGGTCGGCGCCGAGGGGCGGCTCGGCGGGCAGGCGAACGTGCCGGGCGCGGCGGGCACGTGGAAGGACCTGACGGACTCCGTCAACACGGTGTTCCGGAACCTGACCACGCAGGTGCGGGACATCGCCGCGGTGACGACGGCGGTGGCCAACGGTGATCTGTCGCAGAAGGTCACCGTGGACGTGGCCGGCGAGATGCTGGAGCTGAAGAACACCGTCAACGGGATGGTGGACCAGCTGTCGGCGTTCGGTGCCGAGGTGACCCGCGTGGCGCGGGAGATCGGTGTCGAGGGCGAGCTGGGCGGGCAGGCGCAGGTGCCGGGCGCGGCGGGCACGTGGAAGGACCTGACGGACTCCGTCAACACGGCGTTCCGCAACCTCACCGGTCAGGTGCGCAACATCGCCCAGGTGACGACGGCGGTGGCCAACGGTGATCTGTCGCAGAAGGTCACCGTGGACGTCTCCGGTGAGATGCTCCAGCTGAAGAACACCGTGAACCGCATGGTGGACCAGCTGTCGTCGTTCGCCGACCAGGTGACGCGGATGGCCCGGGACGTGGGCACGGAGGGCCGGCTGGGCGGGCAGGCCCGGGTGGACGGTGTGTCGGGCACCTGGAAGGAGTTGACCGACTCCGTCAACTTCATGGCCGGCAACCTCACCTCTCAGGTGCGGCAGATCGCCCAGGTGACGACGGCCGTGGCGCGCGGTGACCTGTCGCAGAAGATCGACGTGGACGCGCGCGGGGAGATCCTGGAGCTGAAGAACACCATCAACACGATGGTCGACCAGCTCTCCGCCTTCGCCGACCAGGTGACCCGGGTGGCCCGTGAGGTGGGCACCGACGGGCGCCTCGGCGGTCAGGCGCAGGTGCCGGGCGTGGCGGGTGTGTGGCGGGACCTGACGGATTCCGTGAACGGAATGGCAGGAAACCTCACCGCGCAGGTCCGCAACATCGCCCAGGTGGCCACGGCGGTGGCCCGCGGTGACCTCTCCCAGAAGATCACCGTGGACGCGCGCGGGGAGATCCTGGAGCTGAAGAACACCCTGAACACGATGGTCGACCAGCTGTCGTCGTTCGCCCAGGAGGTCACGCGGGTGGCCCGTGAGGTGGGCACCGAGGGCATCCTGGGCGGCCAGGCCGAGGTGCAGGGCGTCTCCGGCACCTGGAAGGACCTCACCCAGTCGGTGAACGGCATGGCGAACAACCTGACCCTTCAGGTGCGCTCCATCGCCGAGGTCACCACCGCGGTCGCTAAGGGCGACCTGTCGAAGAAGATCACCGTCGACGCCAAGGGCGAGATCCTGGAGCTGGTGACCACCGTCAACACGATGGTCGACCAGCTGTCCTCGTTCGCCGAGCAGGTCACGCGGGTGGCCCGTGAGGTGGGTACCGAGGGCATCCTGGGCGGCCAGGCGCATGTGCAGGGTGTCACGGGCATCTGGAAGGACCTCAGCGACAACGTCAACCTGATGGCCAAGAACCTGACCATGCAGGTGCGCAACATCTCCCAGGTGTCGGCCGCGGTCGCCAACGGCGACCTGACCCGGCAGGTCACCATCGAGGCGCGCGGTGAGGTCGCGCAGCTCGCCGACACGATCAACACGATGGTGAAGACGCTGAGCTCGTTCGCCGAGCAGGTCACCAAGGTGGCCCGTGAGGTGGGCACGGACGGCATCCTGGGCGGTCAGGCGCATGTGCCGGGTGTGGCGGGCACGTGGAAGGACCTCACCGAGTCGGTGAACCAGATGGCGTCCAACCTGACCGGTCAGGTGCGCAACATCGCCATGGTCACCACCGCCATCGCCAAGGGCGACCTGACGAAGAAGATCGACATCGATGCCCGCGGCGAGATCCTGGAGCTGAAGACGACCATCAACACGATGGTCGACCAGCTGTCCTCCTTCGCCGAGGAGGTCACCCGGGTGGCCCGTGAGGTGGGTACGGAGGGCCAGCTCGGCGGGCAGGCACGCGTGCGTGACGTGGACGGCACGTGGCGGGACCTGACCGAGTCCGTGAACGAGATGGCCGGGAACCTGACCCGGCAGGTGCGGGCCATCGCGCGCGTGGCGACCGCGGTGACCCGCGGTGACCTGAACCTGAAGATCGACGTGGACGCCTCGGGCGAGATCCAGGAGCTTCAGGACTACATCAACAAGATGATCGCCAACCTGCGGGACACCACGGTCGCCAACCAGGAGCAGGACTGGCTCAAGGGCAACCTGGCCCGTATCTCCGGTCTGATGCAGGGCCGCCGGGACCTGGAGGACGTCGCCTCCCTGATCATGAGCGAGCTGACGCCGGTGGTCTCGGCGCAGCACGGCGCGTTCTTCGTGGCCATGCCGCTCGTCGACGGGCAGGACGTCGGCGAGGACGAGGACGACCGCTACGAGCTGCGGATGCTGGGCTCCTACGGCTACTCGATGGGCTCCATGCCGACGTCGTTCCGGCCCGGTGAGGCGCTGGTCGGGACGGCCGCCCAGGAGAAGCGCACGATCCTCGTGGAGAACGCGCCCAGCGGCTATCTGAAGATCTCCTCCGGGCTCGGCGAGGCGCCGCCCGCGCAGGTGATCGTGCTGCCGGTGCTGTTCGAGGGCAAGGTGCTCGGCGTGATCGAGCTGGCGTCGTTCACGCCGTTCACGCAGATCCAGAAGGACTTCCTCAACCAGATCGCGGAGATGATCGCGACGAGCGTCAACACCATCTCCGTCAACACCAAGACCGAGCTGCTGCTGAAGCAGTCGCAGGAGCTGACCGAGCAACTCCGGGAGCGGTCGGCCGAGTTGGAGCAGCGGCAGAAGGCCCTGCAGGCGTCCAACGCCGAACTGGAGGAAAAGGCCGAGCTGCTGGCCCAGCAGAACCGTGACATCGAGGTGAAGAACACCGAGATCGAGGAGGCACGGCAGGTCCTGGAGGAGCGCGCCGAGCAGCTCGCGGTGTCGATGCGCTACAAGAGCGAGTTCCTCGCCAACATGTCGCACGAGCTGCGCACGCCGCTGAACTCGCTGCTGATCCTGGCCAAGCTGCTCGCCGACAACGCCGAGGGGAACCTCTCACCGAAGCAGGTGGAGTTCGCCGAGACCATCCACGGCGCCGGTTCCGACCTGCTGCAGCTGATCAACGACATCCTCGACCTGTCGAAGGTGGAGGCGGGCAAGATGGACGTCTCCCCGACGCGCATCGCGCTCGTCCAGCTCGTGGACTACGTGGAGGCCACGTTCCGGCCGCTGACCGCGGAGAAGGGCCTGGACCTGTCGGTGCGGATCTCGCCGGAGCTGCCGGCCACGCTGCACACCGACGAGCAGCGGCTGCTGCAGGTGCTGCGCAACCTGCTGTCCAACGCGGTGAAGTTCACCGACTCCGGCTCGGTGGAGCTGGTGATCCGGCCGGCCGGGTCGGACGTGCCGCCGTCGATCCGGGAGCAGCTCCTTGAGGCCGGTTCGCTCACCGAGCCGGACGCGCCGCTGATCGCCTTCTCGGTGACCGACACCGGTATCGGCATCGCCGCGAGCAAGATGCGGGTGATCTTCGAGGCGTTCAAGCAGGCCGACGGCACCACCAGCCGCAAGTACGGCGGCACCGGCCTGGGGCTGTCGATCTCGCGGGAGATCGCCCAGCTGCTCGGCGGTGAGATCCACGCGCAGAGCGAGCCGGGGCGCGGTTCGACCTTCACGCTGTACCTGCCGCTGCACCCGAGCGAGCTGCCGCCGCACGGGTACCAGCAGCCGGTGCCCGCGCTGGAGGCCGGTGACCTGGTGGCGTCGGAGGCGCACCTGTCGGAGTTGGCCGAGGCGGCGATCGAGACGCCGGCCGAGGTGAAGTCGTACCACGAGACGCAGAACGGGCCGGCGGCGCTCTTCCGGCGCCGGCGCCGGGGCGTGGGCGCGCAGGCGGCCCGCGACGCCCAGCAGGCCGTGCACGGGGAGCAGTGGGCGGCCGGCGAGCGGGACGCGGCGCAGCAGCCGTACCGCGGGATCCGCTTCGGTGGCCAGAAGGTGCTCATCGTCGACGACGACATCCGCAACGTCTTCGCGCTGACCAGCGTGCTGGAGCAGCACGGGCTGTCGGTGTTGTACGCGGAGAACGGCCGGGAGGGCATCGAGGTGCTGGAGCAGCACGACGACGTGGCGGTCGTGCTGATGGACATCATGATGCCGGAGATGGACGGGTACGCGACGACGACGGCGATCCGCCGGATGCCGCAGTTCTCCGGGCTGCCGATCATCGCGCTGACCGCGAAGGCGATGAAGGGCGACCGGGAGAAGGCGATCGAGTCGGGCGCCTCCGACTACGTCACCAAGCCGGTCGATCCCGATCATCTTCTGTCGGTGATGGAGCAGTGGATGCGGGGGGAATGATCAGTAGATGTTCACCCGGAGTCGCTGACACCGCGTGCCCGTAGCCGTGTAGAAAGACGTGATCCGGGGAACCTTCTGGTCTCCCGCTGCGTTTCTGCTATGTGCACAGTGACATCGCGGTGACAGGGTGTGGCGACGGGCGGGGTGCGGCTACGATGACCGGCACGAGGACGGGCGGCGTAAGGGAGTCGTCCCCGGGGGAGGCACCCGCCGGTGCTTCCCCGAGTCCTGTGGACAGGGGAGGCCCCATGCCGGGGCGAGGAGGGCGGGCCATGGTGCAGAAGGCCAAGATCCTCCTGGTCGATGACCGGCCGGAGAATCTGCTGGCGCTGGAGGCGATCCTCTCTGCGCTCGATCAGACGCTGGTGCGGGCATCGTCCGGGGAGGAAGCACTCAAAGCACTGCTCACGGACGATTTCGCGGTCATTCTGCTGGACGTCCAGATGCCGGGGATGGACGGCTTCGAGACGGCCGCGCACATCAAGCGGCGGGAGCGGACCCGGGACATCCCGATCATCTTCCTCACCGCGATCAACCACGGCCCGCACCACACCTTCCGCGGGTACGCGGCGGGTGCGGTGGACTACATCTCCAAGCCGTTCGACCCGTGGGTGCTGCGCGCCAAGGTCTCGGTGTTCGTCGAGCTGTACATGAAGAACTGCCAGCTGCGGGAACAGGCGGCGCTGCTGCGCCTGCAGTTGGAGGGCGGCAAGGGCGGCGTCGGCGGCAAGGAGTCCGCCGGTCTGCTCGCCGAGCTGTCGGCGCGGCTCGCGGCCGTGGAGGAGCAGGCCGAGGCGCTGTCCAAGCAGCTGGACGACGAGTCGGCGGACGCGGCGGCGGTGGCCACGGCGGCGCATCTGGAGCGCAAACTCACCGGGTTGCGGCGGGCGCTGGACGCCCTGGAGCCGGGCTCCGGGGGCGGCGGCGCACCGGTGTCCTCGCAGAACTGACGTACCCCGCGCGGGCCTTGCGGATGAGCGCGCGTCAGGCGCGCGTGCGGGCAAGGGCGACACGAACGGGTGAAGCCGTAAGCACGCGTGTCCACTGGCGTCTCCCCCGGTAACCTCACACCTATGGCCTCACGTCCCTCCGCAGCCAAGAAGCCGCCCGCGAAGAAGGCGGCTGCTCCCGCGAAGGCTCCGGCGAGGAAGGCCGCCGCGAAAAGGGCTCCCGCGAAGAAGGCGCCCGCCAAGAAGGCCGCGGCGAAGAGGCCCGCGCCCAGGCCGGCACCGAGCCCCACCGGCGGCGTCTACCGACTGGTGCGCGCGGTGTGGCTCGGCCTGGCGCACGCCGTGGGCGCCGTCTTCCGGGGGATAGGGCAGGGCGCGAAGAACCTCGACCCCGCCCACCGCAAGGACGGCGTCGCCCTGCTGCTGCTCGCCATCGCGCTGATCGTCGCCGCGGGCACCTGGGCCGACCTGAAGGGGCCGGTCGGCGATCTGGTGGAGATCCTGGTGACCGGCGCGTTCGGCCGCCTGGACCTGCTGGTGCCGATCGTGCTCGCGGTCGTCGCCACCCGCTTCATCCGGCACCCGGAGAAGCCGGAGGCCAACGGCCGGATCGTGATCGGCCTGTCAGCGCTGCTCATCGGCGTGCTCGGGCAGATCCACATCGCGTGCGGCTCGCCCGCCCGCAGCGCCGGCATGCAGGCCATAAGGGACGCCGGCGGGCTCATCGGCTGGGCCGCGGCGACCCCGCTGACGTTCACGATGACCGAGGTCCTCGCCGTACCCCTGCTGGTGCTGCTGACGATCTTCGGTCTGCTCGTCGTCACCGCCACGCCAGTCAACGCCATCCCGCAGCGGCTGCGGCTGCTCGGCGTGCGGCTCGGCATCGTCCACGACCCCCGGGCCGACGAGTTCCCCGAGGCGTTCACCGACGACGACGAGCGTTACGACGACCAGTGGCGCGAGGCGCTGCCCGGGCGCCCGCGGCGACGCTCGGGCGCCCCCCAGGAGTACGACCCCGACGCCGCCGAGCAGGAGGCGCTGTCCCGGCGCCGGGGCCGCAGCCGGCGCGCGGCCGTGCCGCAGCCCGCGACGGACCGTGCGCCGGACGCCGTGGACATCGCCGCGGCCGCCGCGGCGGACCTGGACGGCGCGGTGCTGCACGGCATGCCGCCCTCGCCGCTCGTCGCCGACCTCACCCAGGGCGTGCGGATCGGCGACCGCGAGAGCACCACGCCGACCCCCGTGCCCGCCGCGCGGCCCAAGCAGGAGAAGCTCAAGAGCGAGGTCCCCGACCTCACCAAGAGCCCGCCCCAGCAACCGCGCGACCTGCCGGCCCGGGCCGAGCAGCTCCAGCTGTCCGGTGACATCACCTACGCGCTGCCCTCGCTCGACCTGCTCACCCGGGGCGGCCCGGGCAAGGCGCGCAGCGCCGCCAACGACGCCATAGTCGCCGCGCTCACCAACGTCTTCACCGAGTTCAAGGTCGACGCCGCCGTCACCGGCTTCACTCGCGGACCGACGGTCACCCGCTACGAGGTGGAGCTGGGCCCGGCCGTGAAGGTCGAGCGGATCACCGCGCTGGCCAAGAACATCGCGTACGCCGTGGCCAGCCCGGACGTGCGGATCATCAGCCCCATCCCGGGCAAGTCGGCGGTCGGCATCGAGATCCCGAACACCGACCGGGAGATGGTCAACCTCGGCGACGTGCTGCGCCTCGCGGAGTCCGCGGAGGACGACGACCCGATGCTGGTCGCCTTCGGCAAGGACGTCGAGGGCGGCTACGTCATGCACTCGCTGGCGAAGATGCCGCACATGCTGGTCGCCGGCGCGACCGGCTCCGGCAAGTCGTCCTGCATCAACTGCCTGATCACCTCGATCATGATGCGGGCGACCCCGGAGGACGTGCGGATGATCCTCGTCGACCCCAAGCGGGTGGAGCTGACCGCCTACGAGGGCATCCCGCACCTGATCACCCCGATCATCACCAACCCCAAGCGGGCCGCCGAGGCGCTGCAGTGGGTCGTACGCGAGATGGACCTGCGCTACGACGACCTCGCGGCGTACGGCTACCGGCACATCGACGACTTCAACAAGGCCGTGCGGGAGGGCAAGGTCAAGCCGCCCGAGGGCAGCGAGCGGGAGCTGCAGCCGTATCCGTACCTGCTGGTGATCGTCGACGAGCTGGCCGACCTGATGATGGTGGCGCCGCGTGACGTGGAGGACGCGATCGTCCGCATCACCCAGCTCGCGCGCGCGGCCGGCATCCACCTGGTGCTCGCCACGCAGCGGCCCTCGGTCGACGTCGTCACCGGTCTGATCAAGGCGAACGTGCCCTCGCGGCTCGCGTTCGCCACCTCCTCGCTCGCCGACTCGCGGGTCATCCTCGACCAGCCCGGCGCCGAGAAGCTGATCGGCAAGGGCGACGGCCTGTTCCTGCCGATGGGCGCGAACAAGCCGACCCGTATGCAGGGCGCCTTCGTGACCGAGGCGGAGGTCGCGGCCGTCGTCCAGCACTGCAAGGACCAGATGACGCCGGTCTTCCGGGACGACGTCGTCGTCGGCACCAAGCAGAAGAAGGAGATCGACGAGGACATCGGCGACGACCTCGACCTGCTGTGCCAGGCGGCCGAGCTGGTCGTGTCCACGCAGTTCGGGTCCACCTCGATGCTCCAGCGCAAGCTGCGGGTCGGCTTCGCCAAGGCGGGCCGGCTGATGGACCTGATGGAGTCGCGGAACATCGTCGGGCCCAGCGAGGGGTCCAAGGCTCGTGACGTTCTTGTGAAGCCCGACGAGCTGGACGGCGTGCTCGCGCTGATCCGGGGGGAGTCTGAAGGGTAGGAGTGGTCCAGGCGTCGTCCAGGCGTCGTCCCGGAGGAAGGGGGCCGGCCGTGGCAGAGCCGCCGGTGACCGTGACTCACCCGTCCGCGACCGTGACTCACCCGTTAGAGAGAGCTGGGCAACCGTTTCCCTTTGCCATACGTCAAGTTGAGCGAGAAGACAGGCGCGGGTCCCATCCTGGGGTGCGCACCTGGCCCGTCATCGGCGTGTCCGGCCATTCCGATGGCGTACAAAGTCCCACCGCCCGGTTGCCCCACCCTTTCGTACCCCCCCTAGACTGAACCTCCAGCACAGGTGGCTACACGCTCGAAAGGCGCCCCCGTGTCCATCGGCAACTCCCCTGAAGACGAGCGTCCCTTCGAAGACGATCGCGAGGAAGCCCACCTCTCCGTCGGCCGTGCCCTGCGGCAGGCGCGTATCGCCGCCGGTCTGACCGTCGACGACGTCAGCAACGCCACCCGGGTCCGTATCGCCATCGTGCACGCGATCGAGGCGGACAACTTCGCCCCGTGCGGCGGCGACGTGTACGCACGTGGCCATATCCGGACCCTCGCCAAGGCCGTCCACCTCGATCCCGAGCCGCTCATCGCGCAGTACGACGCCGAGCACGGGGGGCGGCCCGCGCCCACGCCGGCGGCGCCGCTGTTCGAGGCGGAACGTATCCGCCCGGAGCGGCGGGGGCCGAACTGGACCGCGGCGATGGTCGCCGCGATCGTGGCCGTCATCGGGTTCGTCGGCTTCACCGTGGTCAAGGGCGGGGACGACGGCGGTGCGAAGGACCAGGTCGCGGGTGGCTCCACGCCGACGACCGGCACGACCGCCGCGCCCACGCCGAAGGGCAGCAAGAGCGGCGACCAGAAGCCGGCCCCCTCCGACAGCGCCATCGCCGCCGCCCCGCAGGACAAGGTGACCGTCCAGGTCAGCGCGACCGACGGGCGCAGCTGGATCTCGGCCCGGGACCACAACGGCCGCCTGATGTTCGACGGGCTGCTCAAGCAGGGCCAGTCCAAGACCTTCCAGGACAGCACCAAGATCAACCTGGTGCTCGGCGACGCGGGCGCGATCCAGCTCTACGTCAACGGCAAGAAGATCGACGACGATTTCCAGCCGGGCGCGGTGGAGCGGCTGACGTACACCAAGGGCGACCCGCAGGTGGGCTGAGCCCCCGGTGGGCTGACCGAGGGACCGCGCAGGACGGGGTTGACCAAGATCGGTCAACCCCGTCGACAGGGGCTGTCTGTGGGACGAAGTAGTCTTGAGCCCATGCCTGAACGCCGTACCGTCGCACTCGTCACCCTTGGCTGCGCTCGTAACGAGGTGGACTCGGAAGAGCTCGCAGGCCGTTTGGAGGCGGACGGCTGGCAGCTCGTGGAGGACGCCGCGGACGCCGACGTCGCCGTCGTGAACACCTGCGGCTTCGTCGACGCCGCCAAGAAGGACTCCGTCGATGCCCTCCTGGAGGCCAACGACCTCAAGGGGCACGGCAGAACCCAGGCCGTCGTCGCGGTGGGCTGCATGGCCGAGCGGTACGGCAAGGAGCTGGCCGAGGCCCTCCCCGAGGCCGACGGCGTGCTCGGCTTCGACGACTACGCCGACATCTCCGACCGCCTGCAGACCATCCTCTCCGGCGGCAGCCACCTCGCGCACACCCCGCGCGACCGCCGCAAGCTGCTCCCGATCAGCCCCGCCGAACGGCAGGAATCGGCCGCCGCCGTGGCCCTGCCGGGGCACGGCCCGACCGACCTGCCCGAGGGCGTCGCCCCGGCCTCCGGCCCGCGCGCGCCCCTGCGCCGCCGGCTGGACGGCTCCCCGGTCGCCTCGGTGAAGCTCGCCTCCGGCTGCGACCGGCGCTGCACCTTCTGCGCCATCCCGTCCTTCCGCGGCTCCTTCATCTCGCGCCGCCCGAGCGACGTGCTGAACGAGACGCGGTGGCTGGCCGAGCAGGGCGTGAAGGAGATCATGCTGGTCTCCGAGAACAACACCTCCTACGGCAAGGACCTCGGCGACATCCGCCTGCTGGAGTCCCTGCTGCCCGAGCTGGCCGAGGTCGACGGCATCGAGCGGGTGCGGGTGAGCTACCTCCAGCCCGCCGAGATGCGCCCGGGGCTCATCGACGTGCTGACCTCCACCCCGAAGGTCGCCCCCTACTTCGACCTGTCCTTCCAGCACTGCGCGCCCGACGTGCTGCGCGCCATGCGCCGCTTCGGCGACACCGACCGCTTCCTGGAGCTGCTCGACACCATTCGGAGCAAGGCACCCGAGGCCGGCGTGCGCTCCAACTTCATCGTCGGCTTCCCCGGCGAGACCGCGTCGGACCTGGCCGAGCTGGAGCGTTTCCTCAACGGCGCGCGGCTGGACGCCATCGGCGTCTTCGGCTACTCCGACGAGGAGGGCACCGAAGCCGCCACGTACGACAACAAGCTCCACGAGGACGTCGTCGCCGAGCGCCTGGCACGTGTCTCCCGGCTCGCCGAGGAACTCGTCTCGCAGCGCGCCGAGGAGCGCGTCGGCGAGACCGTGCACGTGCTGGTGGAGTCCGTCGACGAGGAGGGCGTGTACGGCCGTGCGGCGCACCAGGCCCCGGAGACGGACGGCCAGGTACTGCTCACGAGCGGCGAGGGCCTGAGCGTCGGCCGTATGGTCGAGGCGAAGGTGGTCGGTACGGAAGGTGTCGACCTGGTGGCCGAGCCGCTTCAGGGCGTGCTCGGGTCCAGCGAGGAGGCGGGCAGATGACCGGCGTACCGGCGTCCGCGGCGGGCGGCTCCTCCCCGGCGCACGGCGCGGCCAAGCCCAAGGGCGCGTCGAAGACGCAGGCGGGCGGCAAGGTCCAGGGGGCGGCGAAGAACCACAGCACGCCCAAGGCGCAGGGCGCCGCCCTCGCCTCCGCGGCGGGCCCCTCAGGCGCGGCGGGCGGCGGGAAGCCGGCGCGCGGCGCCAAGATCGCCGCCGCGGCCGTGAACCAGGCCAGCGTCTGGAACATCGCCAACCTGCTGACCATGCTCCGGCTCATCCTCGTGCCGGGCTTCGTGGCGCTGATGCTGGCCAACGGCGGGTACGACCCGGCGTGGCGCTCGTTCGCCTGGGCGGCCTTCGCCATCGCCATGATCACCGACCTGTTCGACGGGCATCTGGCGCGCACCTACAACCTGGTCACCGACTTCGGGAAGATCGCCGACCCCATCGCCGACAAGGCGATCATGGGGGCGGCGCTGATCTGTCTCTCCGCCCTGGGCGATCTGCCGTGGTGGGTGACGATCGTGATCCTCGGCCGGGAACTCGGCGTCACCCTGCTGCGTTTTCTCGTCATCCGGTACGGCGTCATCCCCGCGAGCCGCGGCGGCAAACTCAAGACGCTCACCCAGGGCGTCGCCGTCGGGATGTACGTGCTGGCGCTGACGGGATGGCTGGCGACCCTGAGGTTCTGGGTGATGGCTGTGGCGGTCGTCCTGACCGTGGTGACCGGCCTCGACTATGTGAGACAGGCCATTGTGCTGCGCCGGCGGGGAATCGCCGAGCGCAAGGCAGCGTTGGAGGAGACGGAAGCGTGAGTTCCCCCGCGTCCGACGTGGTGCGACTACTGAGGGTGAGAGGCGAGACCGTCGCCGTCGCCGAGTCGCTGACGGGCGGGCTGGTCGCGGCGGAGATCACCTCGGTCCCCGGGGCGTCCCAGGCCTTCCGGGGGTCGGTGACGGCGTACGCCACCGCGCTCAAGCACGAGCTGCTCGGTGTGGACGCCGGTCTGCTGGCCACCCGTGGTGCGGTGGACGCGCAGGTCGCGGCGCAGATGGCGGCCGGAGTGCGCAAGGCGCTGGGCGCCGACTGGGGCATCGCGACGACCGGCGTAGCCGGTCCCGAACCCCAGGACGGACAGCCCGTGGGGACGGTCTTCGTCGCCGTGGACGGGCCGTTCGGCCCGGATTCCGGTTCTGCCGGTGGCGGAAAAGTGGAGCCGCTGCGGTTGAACGGCGACCGCGCGGAAATTCGTATGGAGAGTGTACGGAGCGTACTCGCACTGCTCCTGAAGCAGCTTGCGGGCGAACAGACCAGGAATGAGCGGGCACAGGATACGGAACAGAACGGGGGGTTTTGATGTTTGCAGCCCTGAGTGAACACGACATCGCTCCCCGCACGGCCGCGGCGCGAGGCGGTACGGTGGGGCGAGAAGGATGCGGCTACGCGGTCCGAGGAGGGAGCCACCGATGATTCTGCTCCGTCGCCTGCTGGGTGACGTGCTGCGTCGGCAGCGCCAACGCCAGGGCCGTACTCTGCGCGAAGTCTCCTCGTCCGCCCGAGTCTCACTCGGCTATCTCTCCGAGGTGGAGCGGGGGCAGAAGGAGGCTTCCTCCGAACTGCTCGCCGCCATCTGCGACGCGCTGGACGTACGGATGTCCGAGCTCATGCGGGAAGTGAGCGACGAGCTCGCCCTCGCGGAGCTGGCCCAGTCTGCTGCGGCCACCCCCAGCGAGCCTGTGCCCACGTCGGTTCGCCCGATGCTGGGTTCCGTTTCGGTGACCGGTGTGCCACCGGAACGGGTGACCATCAAGGCGCCCGCTGAAGCAGTGGACGTCGTCGCTGCCTGAGGCACGTGTGTGAGGCCCTGGCCAGGGCTTCTCCGGGAGAACCGGGGGAGCGCTGCCGGGGCTTTCGTGCGTTTGCCGGACCCCGGGCCTGCGGTCATCGTGGAGGGGCACGAACGGGTGACCCGATGGAGGCCTGGATGTACGTCGTGAAGAGCCCTCTGCCCGACGCGGACCTGAAGACCGTCGCCGAGGCGCTGCAGGGCGCGCTCGTCGATCTGATCGACCTGGCGCTGGTCGCCAAGCAGGTGCACTGGAACGTCGTCGGGCCCCGCTTCCGGTCCGTCCACCTCCAGCTCGACGAGGTCGTCGACACGGCCCGTACGCACTCCGACACCGTCGCCGAGCGGGCCTCGGCGCTCGGGGTCTCGCCCGACGGTCGGGCGGCGACCGTGGCCGCCGGCAGCGGCGTCAAGGCGGTGGCCGAGGGCTGGGTGAAGGACGGCGACGCGGTGGGCACGCTCGTGGACGCGCTGGGCGCGGTGATCACCCGGATGCGGGAACGCGTGGCGGCGACCGAGACGGCCGACCCGGTCAGCCAGGACATGTTCATCCAGATCACGGCGGATCTGGAGAAGCACCACTGGATGTTCCAGGCCGCGAACGGCTGACGGCCGGCCCCGGGGCCCGGTGGTGCGCCCGCGCGCCCACGTGCCGCCTGTGCGCCCTTTCCGACCGCGAGGGCGGTGTTCTAGCGTCCGGCTGGAGGTGACCGCCATGGCGGGGCGGGCAGCACGCTGGGGAGCCCGTGTGGGGCTCGGGGCCGTGTGGTGGTGGGCCGTGCTCCGGCTCGCCCTGGTGCCCGGGGCGGGCGTGCTGGAGGGCGCCGTCGCGGCGGGCGGGTGGGGGCTGAGCCTGCTGCCGGTGCACTGTGTGCCCAAGTCCCGTGCGACCGGCGCGCTGCGCGAGGGGCGGTGGCGGGATGCCTGGCGGGCGGGGATGCGGGGGAAGAGGGGCGGGCCGGTGTCCGAGTGAGAGCGTCCTGTGCGAGTGAGGCGTGCACCGTTCCTTGGGTGAGGTGCCTCAGCCTGCTCGGCGGCGCTGCCCTGCCGTGGCCGCGGGGACCGGTCCCTTCTGGCAGGACGGGCACCAGTACGTCGGACGCTCGCGGCTGCCGTCGCCCTGCTCGGCGACGCGGATCGGGGTGCGGCAGCGCAGGCAGGGGTGGGACGCGCGGCCGTACACGAACAGATCGGGGCGGCGCAGGCCCGTGGTGTTGCGGACCGGGCGCTCGCGGTTGGCGTCCAGGAGCTTCTTGGAGAGCGTCGGCAGGTGCGCGGCACGGTCGGCGGGCAGAGCGCCGACCGGGAGCCAGGGGGTGACGCCCAGCAGGAAGCACAGCTCACTCTTGTAGACGTTGCCGATCCCGGCGAGATTGCGCTGGTCCAGCAGTGCCTCGCCCAGCTCCCGGTCGGGGTCGCGCAGGAGGTTGGCGAGGGCGCGCTCGGCGTCCCAGTCCGGGCCCAGCAGGTCGGGGCCGAGGTGTCCGACCACACGGTCCTCGTCGGCGGTGCGGAGCAGGTCGAGCACGGGGAGGCGGTAGCCCACGGCGGTGCGGTCCTCGGTGCCGAGGATCGCGCGGATCTGGTGGGCGGCGCCGCCCGTGAAGCGCTGCCCCGCCTCGAACACCCGCCACGTGCCGTCCATCATCAGGTGCGAGTGCAGCGTCAGGCCGCCCTCGATCCGGGTCAGCAGGTGCTTGCCGCGCGGGGTGACGTCCAGCACGGTGCGCCCGGTGAGGTCGACCGTGGCGTACCGGGGCACCCTCAGGTCGCTCAGCACCAGCACCTTGCCCGCGAGGGCGGCGTGCAGCCGTCGCGTGGCCTGCCAGACCGTGTCTCCTTCGGGCATGGGTCAAGGGTGGCACGCGGGGGGAGCGGACGGTGGTGGGGCGCCCGTGGTCACGCCCTGAGCCGCAGGCCGCGGGGGGTCGCGATGAAGCCCGCTCCTTCCAGGAGGGTGCCGACCGGGGAGGTCAGGGCCGGGGCGCCGTTGACGCGTTCCACCGTGACCGTGCCGAGCGAGCCTGCGCGGGCCGCCGCGGCCAGGGCCTCCGCGGCGGCGGACAGGCGCGGATCGTCGCCGGCCGCCGCTTCGGGGTCCTCCGGCCAGGCCAGCAGGGTCTTGCCGCCGCGCTCCATGTAGAGCGCCAGCTCGCCGTCGACCAGCACCACCAGGGAGCCCGCCTTGCGGCCCGGCTTGTGCCCGGCGCCGGTCGGCGGCTCGGGCCACGGCAGGGCCGCACCATAGGCGTTGGCCGGGTCGGCCGCCGCCAGCACCACGGCCCGGGAGGACGGGGACGGGGTACGGCCGCGGCGGTCACCGAAGCCGGTGCCGTACGGGATGTCGTAGCCGCCGCGCGAGGAGTCCGGGCGGCCGCCGCGGGTGCCGCTGCCGCCGTAGGAGCCGCCGCTTCGGCTGCCGGTGCCGTACGCGGCGCCGTCATGGAAGCTTCCCGCGGACGGTCCCCCACCTCGGGGGCCGCCCGCGCCCGGGGCGTCCAGGCCGTGCGGGTCGAAGGGGTCGTCCGGGCCCGCGGGGAAGTCGAAGTCCGGGAAGTCGGGGATCTCGGCGAAGCCGGAGCCGTCCGGTCCGGGGAAGCCGTCGAACGGGGAACCGCCCTTCGGCGCGGACGGCTCCCGGCCGCCGGGCGTGGCGCCGGAGAAGGCCGGGGCCGGGCCGCCGTCGCCGCGCTCACGGGCGTTGGCCACCGCGCGCAGCCGGTCCACCGCGCCGTCCATCGCGAACTGGGCGGCGCCCAGCCCCTCCACCACATAGCCGCGCCGGGCCTGACCGCTGTCCTCGAAGGCGGACAGGATGCGGTACGTCGCCGAGAAACCGCCCTCGACACCCTCCGCCGCGACCGCGCCCCGGGTCACCACACCGTGCCGGTCGAGCAGCGCGCGGGCCAGGGCGTGGGCGCGCACGGTCGGGTCGGGTTCGCGGGCCGGGAGCAGGGACCAGCGTCCGGCGACCGTGGGCGGGCCGCTGCGGGAGGCCGGACGGGCGGCGGCGGTCAGCGAGCCGTAACGCCCG
The DNA here is from genome assembly GCF_014656055.1 of Streptomyces griseosporeus. Taxonomy (GTDB): domain Bacteria; phylum Actinomycetota; class Actinomycetes; order Streptomycetales; family Streptomycetaceae; genus Streptomyces; species Streptomyces griseosporeus. The sequence continues at coordinate 2,083,571 of NZ_BNBR01000001.1, read as the reverse complement.
CGCGGGACGGCACGCTTGGCGCGGTGCGCGGTGGAGCCGGCCGTACGGCCCGAGCCGAGCAGCGCCCGCATCGGCGCGAGGGTGTCGTTGGTGAGCAGGCCGGACCAGGCCAGGTCCCACAGCGCGTCGGCGAGCTGGGGGTCGGTCGCCTCGGGGTGGGTGGTGGCGCGGACCTGGTCGGCGATCTGACGGAAGAACAGGCCGTACCCGCCGGACAGGGCGTCCAGGACGGACTGGTGCAGGGCCGTCAGCTCCAGCGGGTGCGGGGGCGGCAGCAGCAGCGGGGCCGTGTCCGCGAGGTACAGCGACACCCAGCCGTCCTTGCCGGGCAGCGCGCCCGCGCCCGCCCACACGAGTTCACCGGCGGCGGTGAGTTCGTCGAGCATGGCCGGGTTGTAGTCCCTCACCCGGGACGGCAGGACCAGTTTCTCCAGCGCCGACGCCGGCACGGACGCCCCCTGCAACTGCTCGACCGCGCGGACGAGTCCGTCGACGCCGCGCAGCGAGTGGCTCGGGCCGATGTGCTGCCACTGCGGGAGGAACTGGGCGAGCGCGGGCGGTGGCACCGGCTCCAGCTCGTGCCGCAGCGCGGCGAGCGACCGCCGGCGCAATCGGCGCAGCACGGCCGCGTCGCACCACTCCTGGCCGATGCCGGCCGGGTGGAACTCGCCCTGCACGACCCGGCCGCTCGCGGCGAGCCGCTGCAGGGCGCCCTCGGTGACGGCCACGCCCAGGCCGAAGCGGGCGGCGGCCGTGGCCGAGGTGAACGGGCCGTGCGTGCGGGCGTAACGGGCGAGCAGGTCGCCCAGCGGGTCCTTGACCGGCTCCGTGAATGCCTCCGGCACGCCGACCGGCAGCGCCGTGCCGAGCGCGTCGCGCAGGCGGCCCGCGTCCTCGATCGCCGCCCAGTGGTCGCTGCCGGCGATCCGCACCCGGATGGCGCGGCGGGCGCCGGCCAGCTCCCCGGCCCACTGCGGCTCGGCGCCCCGCTCGGCCAGTTCGGCGTCGGTGAGCGGACCGAGCAGCCGCAGCAGGTCGGCGACGCCCTCGGCGTCCTTGACCCGGCGGTCCTCGGTGAGCCACTGCAGTTCCCGCTCCAGCTCGGTCAGCACCTCGGCGTCGAGCAGTTCGCGCAGCTCCGCCTGGCCCAGCAGCTCGGCCAGCAGCCGCGAGTCCAGCGACAGCGCGGCGGCCCGGCGCTCGGCGAGCGGCGAGTCCCCCTCGTAGAGGAACTGGGCGACGTACCCGAAGAGCAGGGAGCGGGCGAACGGGGACGGCTCGGGGGTGGTGACCTCGACCAGGCGCACCTTGCGGGACTCCAGGTCGCCCATCAGCTCGACCAGGCCGGGCACGTCGAACACGTCCTGGAGGCATTCGCGGACCGCCTCCAGCACGATCGGGAACGAGCCGAACTCGCTCGCGACCTGCAGCAGCTGGGCGGCGCGCTGGCGCTGCTGCCACAGCGGGGTGCGCTTGCCGGGGTTGCGGCGCGGCAGCAGCAGCGCGCGGGCCGCGCACTCGCGGAAGCGGGAGGCGAACAGGGCGGACCCGCCGACCTGGTCGGTGACGATCTGGTCGACCTCGCCCTTGTCGAAGACGACGTCGGCGGCGCCGACGGGTGCCTGGTCCGCGTCGTACTCCGTGCCCGCCCGGGACGGTTCCTGGTCGAGCAGGTCAAGGCCCATCAGGTCGGCGTCGGGCAGCCGCAGCACGATGCCGTCGTCGGCGTGCATGACCTGCGCGTCCATGCCGTACCGCTCGGACAGGCGGGCGCCGAGGGCGAGCGCCCAGGGCGCGTGGACCTGGGCGCCGAAGGGGGAGTGGACGACGACCCGCCAGTCGCCCAGCTCGTCGCGGAAGCGCTCGACGACGATCGTGCGGTCGTCGGGGACGTGGCCGCAGGCCTCGCGCTGCTCGGCCAGGTAGGACAGGACGTTGTCCGCGGCCCACGCGTCGAGGCCCGCGGTGAGCAGCCGCAGCCGCGCGTCGTCCTCGGACAGGGAGCCGACCTCGCGCAGGAACGCGCCGACCGCGCGGCCCAGTTCGAGCGGGCGGCCCAGCTGGTCGCCCTTCCAGAACGGCAGCCGGCCCGGGACGCCCGGGGCGGGGGAGACCAGGACGCGGTCGCGGGTGATGTCCTCGATGCGCCAGGAGCTGGTGCCGAGTGTGAAGACGTCACCGATCCGCGACTCGTAGACCATCTCCTCGTCCAGCTCGCCGACCCGGCCGCCGCCCTTCTTCGGGTCCGCGCCGGCGAGGAACACCCCGAACAGGCCCCGGTCGGGGATCGTGCCGCCGGAGGTGACGGCGAGGCGCTGGGCGCCGGGGCGGCCGGTGACCGTGCCGGCGACGCGGTCCCACACCACGCGCGGACGCAGCTCGGCGAACGCGTCGGACGGGTAGCGGCCGGCGAGCATGTCCAGCACGGCCGTGAACGCCGACTCCGGCAGGGAGGCGAACGGCGCCGCGCGGCGGACCACGGCCAGCAGGTCGTCGAACTGCCAGGTGTCCATCGCCGTCATCGCGACGATCTGCTGCGCCAGCACGTCCAGCGGGTTGGCGGGCACCCTCAGCGACTCGATGGAGCCCGTGCGCATCCGCTCGGTCACCACGGCCGCCTGCACCAGGTCGCCGCGGTACTTCGGGAAGACCACGCCCGTGGAGACCGCGCCGACCTGGTGTCCGGCCCGGCCCACGCGCTGCAGGCCGGAGGCGACGGACGGCGGGGACTCCACCTGGACGACGAGGTCGACGGCGCCCATGTCGATGCCCAGTTCCAGGCTGGAAGTGGCGACCACCGCGGGCAGCCGGCCGGCCTTCAGGTCCTCCTCGACCAGCGCGCGCTGCTCCTTGGAGACCGAGCCGTGGTGGGCGCGCGCGATGACGGGCGGGGCGCCCTGGGCCGCGCCCGAGCCGCCCATCAGCTCGGCGGGCGAGTGGTGCTCGTCCAGCGTCTCGCCGGTGGCCCGCTCGTAGGCGATCTCGTTGAGCCGGTTGCACAGGCGCTCGGCCAGGCGGCGGGAGTTGGCGAACACGATCGTGGAGCGGTGCGCCTGCACCAGGTCGGTGATCCGCTCCTCGACGTGCGGCCAGATCGACGGGCGCTCGGTGCCCTCACCACCGTCGGCGACCGGCGAGCCCCCCAGCTCGGCCAGGTCCTCCACCGGGACGACCACCGACAGATCGAACTCCTTGCCGGACTCCGGCTGGACGATCTCCACCTTGCGGCGCGGGGAGAGATAGCGGGCCACCTCGTCGACCGGGCGGACCGTGGCCGACAGGCCGATCCGGCGGGCCGGCTTCGGCAGCATCTCGTCCAGCCGCTCCAGGGAGAGCGCGAGGTGCGCGCCGCGCTTGGTGCCCGCCACCGCGTGCACCTCGTCCAGGATCACCGTCTCCACGCCCGTCAGCGCGTCGCGCGTGGCCGACGTGAGCATCAGGAACAGCGACTCCGGCGTGGTGATCAGGATGTCCGGCGGGCGGGTGGACAGCGCGCGGCGCTCCGCGGCCGGGGTGTCACCGGAGCGGATGCCGACCTTCACCTCCGGCTCGGGCAGGCCGAGACGGACGGACTCCTGGCGGATGCCGGTCAGGGGGCTGCGGAGGTTGCGCTCCACGTCGACGGCGAGGGCCTTGAGCGGGGAGACGTACAGCACCCGGCAGCGCTTCTTCGGGTCGGCCGGCGGCGGCGTCGAGGCCAGCTGGTCCAGGGCCGCCAGGAACGCGGCCAGGGTCTTGCCGGAGCCGGTCGGCGCGACCACCAGCACGTCCGAGCCCGCACCGATGGCCTGCCACGCGCCCGCCTGGGCCGCGGTGGGCGCGGAGAAGGCCCCCGTGAACCAGCCGCGGGTCGCGGGGGAGAAGCCGTCGAGGGCTCGGTGTGCGGAGCTGACCATGCGTCCATCCTGCACCCGGCCACTGACAATGCGGCTGACCTGCGGGGACGCGGGAGGGTCGGGGGCGGGCCCGGGTCGGCCCCAGCCGGCGGGGGGCCGGTCGGGGGCGGGGGTGGCGGACAATGGGGGCATGGCGGGTTCGGGTGAGCAGGCGCGGTACTGGCAGTACGAGGAGCTGCCCGGGGTCGACCTGCTGCGGGCCCGGTACGTGCGCAAGACGTTCGTGCGCCACACCCACGAGCACTTCGTGATCGCCGGTGTCGCCGAGGGCGCCGAGATCTTCCAGCACGGCAGCGACGACGTGTACGTGGGGGCGGGATCCCTCGCACTGGTCAATCCCGACACCCCGCACACCGGGCGGGCCGGCGTGCCCGAGGGGTGGCGGTACGGGGCCGTCTACCCGTCGCCGGAGGTCGTGGCGGAGATCGCCGCGGAGACGACCACCCTGCGCGGCAGCCCCGGCTTCGTCAGCCCGGTGCTGGAGGACCCGTACACCGTGGGCCTGGTCCATCAGGTGCTGCGCGCCACCGACGAGGGCAACGCGCTGGCCGCCGACACACTGCTGCGGGTCGCCGTGACCCGGCTGCTGCGGCTGAACGGCGGTCCGCTGCCCGCGCGGGAGGTGCGGACGGCCGGAGCCCGGATCGCGGCACGCGCGCGTGCCGTGCTGGAGGAGCGGATGGCCGACCCGCCGTCCCTGGAGCGGCTCGCCACGGACCTGGGGACCAGCCCGTTCGCCCTGCTGCGGGCCTTCCGCGCCGCCTACGGCATGCCGCCGCACACCTGGCTGACCGACGCGCGGGTGCGGCGGGCCCGACGGCTGCTGGACGCCGGGGCGGCGCCCGCGGAGGCCGCCGTCGCCGTCGGGTTCACCGACCAGCCGCACCTGAACCGGCACTTCGCGCGGATCGTCGGGGTGCCGCCGGGGGCCTACCAGCGCGAGCGCGGGATCGGGGCCGGCGACCGCAAGAACGTACAAGACGGGGCCGGCCGGCTCCTCGTAGCGTCCGACACGTGGCAGAACAGACAGTCGAAGAGAAACCGACCACAGGAGGAGCGCCGGGCGCCGCAGGAGAACGCCCGGTCGGCGCCGTCGTCCGCGACGCCCTCGGAGTAGGCGTCGCGGTGGGCCTGTCCGGGTTCGCCTTCGGGGTGACCTCGGCCGGCAGCGGGCTCACGGTGTGGCAGAGCTGCGCGCTGAGCCTCCTGGTGTTCACGGGCGCCTCCCAGTTCGCGCTGGTCGGCGCGCTCGCGGCGGGCGGCAACCCGTTCACCGCGGCGGCGGGCGCCTTCTTCCTCGGGGTGCGCAACGCGTTCTACGGGCTGCGGCTCTCCCAGCTGCTGGCGCTGCCGCGCGCGGTACGGCCGTTCGCGGCGCAGTGGGTGATCGACGAGACGACGGCCGTGTCGCTGGCCCAGCCGACGCGGCGCAACGCGCGCGTGGGCTTCGCCGTCACCGGGGTCAGCCTCTACCTGCTGTGGAACCTGACCACGCTGCTCGGCGCGCTGGGCGCGGAACGCATCGGCGACACCGACACGTGGGGGCTGGACGCAGCCGGGCCGGCGGTGTTCCTCGCGCTGCTCGCGCCGATGCTGAAGACGACGACCGAGCGGGCCGTCGCCGCGCTCGCCGTCGTGCTGGGGGTCGGGCTGCTGCCGGTACTGCCGGCCGGTGTGCCGGTCCTGGTCGCCGCGCTCGCCGCCCCGGTGGTGCTGTACGTGACGGGGCGGCGCGAGCAGCGGGCACAGGGCGGACGCGGCGGGCAGCGCGGGGCGCGAGGAGGCGAGCGATGAACGTCTGGATCGCCATCGGCGTCACCGCCCTCGGCTGTTACGCCGTCAAGCTCGCCGGGCTGCTCGTGCCCGCCGGGGCGCTGGAGCGGCCGCTGGTGCGGCGGCTCGCCGCGCTGCTGCCGGTGGCCCTGCTCGCCGCCCTCACGGCACAGCAGACCTTCGCCGACGGGCACGCGCTCGTGCTGGACGCCCGGGCGGCGGGCCTGGGCGCGGCAGCGGTGGCACTCGTGCTGCGGGCGCCCTTCCTGGTCGTGGTGGCGGCGGCTGTGGTGGTGACGGCGGGGGTGCGGGCTGTCGCGGGGTGACGGCCCGAGGGCCGGCCGGCTGCCTCCTGCCCCGCGGACACGCCCCCTCAGCCCACCGGGCGGCCGTAGGCCCGAAGTGTGCGCAACGCCTCGAGCGTGACGATCGGGCGGGCCTCCAGGGCGGGCGCCGGAGCCCACTGGCGCCAGCGGACGGGCCAGCCGCCGTCGGGCTGCTGCTCGGCGGCGAGGAAGTCCAGGGACCGGGTCATCTCGGCGTCGGTGAACCAGGCGCGGGCCAGGGATGCCGGGGTGCGGGCGTAGTCGTGCGGGAAGTGGTGTTCGGCCGGGGCGTAACCGGGCGACACCAGGTAGGCCCCGAGGTCGTCCGGGTCCAGCGCGGCGAGCCGGTGCTCGCGGACCAGGCGGCCCAGACGGTCGGCCGCCGCCTCCGCGCGCGAGCGGTCGGGCGCGGAGTCCAGGAAGGCCACGGCGGCCTCCACCTCGTACGGGTGGGACTTCTCCAGCGACTCGATCCGCTGCCAGCAGAAGTCGGTGGCCCGGAACAGCCACGCGTGCCACACCGCGTTGCGGTGCAGCAGCCCCACCACGGGACCGGTGGCCAGCAACTCGCTGGGCGGATCGTCCACGACCGGCACGAAGGGCGCCGTCGGATAGCCGCGCTGGCTGGGATGGATCGCCGGAAGGGCCCCGTCCGCGGTGGAGACCGACGTCAGATAGCGGCACACCCGCTCCACGCGCTGCCCGCCGCAGCGCCGGACGGAGTCCAGGACGCGCAGGGCGCGGGCGGTGTGCAGCGGTTGGCTGACCGGGCCCCGCAGATCGGGCTCCAGTGCGTGCCCGTATCCGCCGTCGTCGTTGCGGTAGGCGTCCAGGGCGGTCTCGACCGGGTCGGCGCTCGCGTTCCGGAAGAGGTGGGCGAAGAGCCGCTGCTCCAGCACGCGCGCGGTGAGCCACACGAACTGCTCGGCGCGTGCGAGCGGGGAGCGCGCCGGGGGCGTAGGGGGGAGTGGGGAAGCTCCGTTTTCGGCCATGGGTCAGACCGTAGGGCGGAAAGCGGTCTCGGGAAGGGGCCTCGGCCGGGGCCCACCCCCAGGGGCGGGATACTGGAGTCATGCGGTTGACGGTCTTCTGGCAGCGGATGGCGGAGCACTTCGGCGCGGGGTACGCCGACACCTTCGCGCGCGACCACGTGATGTCGGAGCTCGGCGGACGCACCGTGCACGAGGCGCTAGCGGCCGGCTGGGACGCCAAGGACGTATGGCACGTGGTGTGCACGGTGATGAACGTCCCGGCCGAGAGACGCTGACCGCGACCGACCGCCGCGCCCTCGGCGGGCACGGAGAGCGCAGGCCGGCACCGGATTGTCGGTGGCGTGCGGGAGACTTGGTCCGTGGCATCCACTGACGAGTCCGGGCAGCTCGCCCAGCAGGCATCTCCGTTCGGCACGACGCCGCCCGCCGGGCCCCCGGCCGAGGGCGCCGGGCCGGGCGCCCGCATGCCGCGGTGGCTGCCGCGCGCCATGGTGGTCGCGCTGGCGCTCATCGCCGCGTTCCAGCTCGGCAGTTGGGCCTTCCACCAGCTGACCGGCCTGCTGATCAACATCCTGATCGCGTTCTTCCTGGCCCTCGCGATCGAGCCGGCGGTGAGCTGGATGGCCGGCCGGGGGATGCGGCGCGGCTTCGCCACGTTCCTGGTCTTCCTGGGCCTGCTGATCGTCTGCGCCGGGTTCGTCACCCTGCTCGGCTCGATGCTCGCCGGCCAGATCATCAAGATGGTCGAGGGCTTCCCGGGCTACCTCGACTCGGTCATCAACTGGGTCAACTCCACGTTCCACACGGAGCTGAGACGGGTGGACGTGCAGGAGGGCCTGCTCCACTCCGACTGGCTGCGCAAGTACGTCCAGAACAGCGCGACCGGCGTCCTGGACGTGTCCGCGCAGGTGCTGGGCGGACTGTTCCAGCTGCTGACGATCGCGCTGTTCTCGTTCTACTTCGCCGCCGACGGACCCCGTCTGCGCCGTACGATCTGCTCCCTGCTGCCGCCCGCCCGGCAGGCCGAGGTGCTGCGCGCGTGGGAGATCGCCGTCGACAAGACCGGCGGCTATCTGTACTCACGCGGGCTGATGGCGCTGATCTCCGGCATCGCCCACTACATACTCCTGCAGGCCCTGGGCATCCCGTACGCGCCCGTGCTCGGTGTGTGGGTCGGTGTGGTCTCGCAGTTCATCCCCACCATCGGCACCTATCTCGCGGGCGCCCTGCCGATGCTGATCGCTTTCACCGTCAACCCGTGGTACGCGCTGTGGGTGCTGGTCTTCGTCGTGGTCTACCAGCAGTTCGAGAACTACATGCTGCAGCCGAAGCTGACCTCGAAGACCGTCGACATCCACCCCGCCGTCGCCTTCGGCTCGGTCATCGCCGGCACCGCGCTGCTCGGCGCGGTCGGCGCCCTGATCGCCATCCCGGCGGTCGCCACCCTGCAGGCCTTCCTCGGGGCGTACGTGAAGCGGTACGCCGTCACGGACGACCCCCGGGTCCACGGGCACCGCAGAAGAGGCGCCGGGCAGGGCCTGTTCACCCGCGCACGGCACCTGTGGGGCCGTACGGGCGGGGGAGCCGAGGGCGACGGCGGACGTGGCGGTGCGTCCGGCGGGGGGAGCGGCTCCCGGTAGGTGCCGGCTGCGGCTCTCCGTGGCCGCGGGCTCAGTACGTGACGAGGGCCCACACACCCGTCCCGGCCACCGCGGCGCCGTAACCGACGACGGCCGCCGTCAGGATCCGCCGCCGCACCGGCTCGCGCCACGGCGTGCGGGCCAGCAGCCAGGCCAGCGTCGGCAGGACCAGGACGGCGTGCAGGCTGACGCCGTGCAGCGGCTTCAGCGGGGCCGTCGAGTGGTAGGCCGCCCCCTGGTGCCCGGTCCGGGTGAGCAGCACACCGCGCGCGATCATCGCCGCGCCCGAGGCCAGCGCCACCAGCAGGATCGCGAACCCGGAGCGCAGCGCGAGCGGCATCCCGGCGGGACCGGAGGGCCGGTGCCGGAAGGACGCGACCGCCAACACGCCCAGCAGCACCACCAGGACGGCGCCGCCCACGGCGAGGGTCATCGACACCGCCGTGTCGAACGGTGTCTCCATGTCCAGGTGCGAGGGCACCCGGCGCCACGCCTGGAGCGTGATGCCGCCCACCTCCACGACACAGTCCACGGCGAAGACGGCGAGCAGCACGGCGCGCGGCCGGGCGCCGACGCGCAGATACGACGTCACCCAGGCGACCGCGAGGAGCGTCACCCCGAACGACAGTCCGAAGGTCACCGGCTTGCGCCAGGAGACGGGCCCGTTCCACGGTCCGCCGTCCACGGCGAACACGACGAGGTGGGCGAGGCCGGAGAGGACCAGGACGAGACCGGTGACGGCACAGAGCCGCTCGACGGGACGCAGCCCTGGCCGGGCCGGCGGGGAGGCGGCGACGGCGGCGGCCGTCAGGGGCGTGGACTGCATGCCGCCCAGCCTTCCTGGGCGCGCTCGCGCAGTCGTCGTACGGCCGGAGGCGGGTGCGGTACGCCGCCGGGAGTACGTGTCCTCCGGTCGGGGCGGGGCCGCGAGCGTACTCTCGGAGGTGCCGCGTGGTGCGCTTGACACAAAAATCGAACATCCATTCTTATGGAGCCTCCGGCACGGCGCTCGGCCAGGTACTTCGTACCGTTTTCGGCAGGTATGCCCCCGAGTTATCCACAGGCCGGAGGAGCGTCGGGGCGCATTGTCAGTGGCAGGCGTTAGCGTCTTTGACGTGAAGCGATCGACTCAAGCAAACCGGGTGGAACCCATGGCAGGAACCGACCGCGAGAAGGCCCTGGATGCCGCGCTCGCACAGATTGAACGGCAATTCGGCAAGGGCGCGGTCATGCGCATGGGCGAGCGGTCCAAGGAGCCCATCGAGGTCATCCCGACCGGGTCGACCGCGCTCGACGTGGCCCTCGGCGTGGGCGGCCTCCCGCGCGGCCGTGTCGTCGAGATCTACGGACCGGAGTCCTCCGGCAAGACCACGCTGACCCTGCACGCGGTGGCGAACGCCCAGAAGGCCGGCGGCCAGGTGGCGTTCGTGGACGCCGAGCACGCCCTCGACCCCGAGTACGCGCGCAAGCTCGGCGTTGACATCGACAACCTGATCCTCTCCCAGCCGGACAACGGCGAGCAGGCCCTGGAGATCGTGGACATGCTGGTCCGCTCCGGCGCCCTCGACCTCATCGTCATCGACTCCGTCGCCGCGCTCGTGCCGCGCGCGGAGATCGAGGGCGAGATGGGCGACAGCCACGTCGGTCTGCAGGCCCGTCTGATGAGCCAGGCCCTGCGGAAGATCACCAGCGCGCTCAACCAGTCCAAGACCACCGCCATCTTCATCAACCAGCTCCGCGAGAAGATCGGCGTCATGTTCGGCTCCCCCGAGACCACGACCGGTGGCCGGGCGCTGAAGTTCTACGCCTCGGTGCGCATCGACATCCGCCGCATCGAGACCCTGAAGGACGGCACGGAGGCGGTCGGCAACCGCACCCGCTGCAAGGTCGTCAAGAACAAGGTCGCGCCGCCCTTCAAGCAGGCCGAGTTCGACATCCTCTACGGCCAGGGCATCAGCCGCGAGGGCGGCCTGATCGACATGGGCGTGGAGCACGGCTTCGTCCGCAAGGCCGGCGCCTGGTACACGTACGAGGGCGACCAGCTCGGCCAGGGCAAGGAGAACGCGCGCAACTTCCTCAAGGACAACCCCGACCTGGCCAACGAGATCGAGAAGAAGATCAAGGAGAAGCTGGGCGTCGGCGTCCGCACCGAGGAGCCCGCCGCCGAGCCCGGCGCGGACGCGGCGGTCACCGCGGCCCCGGCCACGGACGACGCCAAGGCGGTGCCCGCGGCGGCCAAGGCGGCCAAGACCAAGGCCGCGGCTGCCAAGAGCTAGCCCATGACACGGCGAACCGACTGGGCCGAGTACGCCGACTCCGCCGCTCCGCCGGAGCGGGGGAGCAGCGGCCCCGACGGGTGGGACGACGACAGTGACGACGGGGGGCACGGCACCCGGGAGGCGGTGCCCGATCACGACACCCGCGGCCGTGGCGGACGCGGGCGCCGGCGGCGCGGCTCCAACAGGCCGCCGTCCGGCGAGGACGGAGGCGCTTCTCACTCGTCGAGGGCCGAGGAGGAGCCGCCCCCGGGGGACCCGGTGGAGCGGGCGCGGGCGATCTGCCTGCGCCTGCTCACCGGGACTCCGCGCACGCGCAAGCAGCTCGCCGACGCCCTGCGCAAGCGGGAGATCCCGGACGAGGCGGCCGAGGAGGTGCTGTCGCGGTTCGAGGAGGTCGGGCTGATCGACGACGGCGCGTTCGCGGACGCCTGGGTGGAGTCCCGGCACCACGGCCGGGGGCTGGCGCGCCGCGCGCTCGCCCGGGAACTGCGCACCAAGGGCGTCGACCCGACGCTCATCGACGAGGCCGTCTCCCAGCTCGATACCGAGCAGGAGGAGGCGACCGCCCGCGAGCTGGTCGCCCGCAAGCTGCGCGCCACGCGCGGCCTCGACCGCGACAAGCGCCTGCGCCGCCTCGCCGGGATGCTGGCCCGCAAGGGCTACCCCGAGGGCATGGCCCTCAGGGTCGTCCGGCAGGCACTGGAGGAGGAGGGGGAGGACACGGAGTTCCTGGAGGACGAGGGGTTCTGACCGGCCCGCACGGGCGTGGGACCCGTGCCGGCCCGCGTCAGCTCGTCACCGGCAGTCCCTCCGCCCGCCACGCCTGGAAGCCCCCGACCAGATCGGTGGCCCGGCGCAGGCCCAGCCGGTGCAGCGAGGCGGCGGCCAGGCTGGAGGCGTACCCCTCGTTGCAGATCACCACGATCCGCAGATCGTGACCGGTGGCCTCGGGGAGGCGATGGCTGCCCTGCGGGTCCAGACGCCACTCCAGTTCGTTGCGCTCCACGACGACCGCGCCCGGGATGAGTCCGTCCCGCTCGCGCAGGGCCGCGTACCGGATGTCCACCAGCAGCGCCTCACCCGCGCGGGCGGCCTCGTACGCCTCGTGCGGCTCCACGCGCGCGTACCCGGCACGCACCCGCTCCAGCAACTCGTCGATGCCGACCGGCCGTTCGTCGCTCACTGCCAGTCCTCCGGGCGCTCGACCTGCTCCAGGCGCAGCACCTGTCCGGTCCGGCTGAAGCGGCGGATGCGGGGCAGCGGCGGGTAGTAGGCGTGGACGGAGACGGCGTGCTCGGTGGCCGACTCGTTGAGGACCTCGTGGACGTGGTGGTGGCCGAAGGACCGGCCGCGGCCCGCCGGCAGCCGCCGTACGCGGTCCACCCCGTCGGTGAGTTCCAGGGTCTTCCAGCCGTCGGTGGGGAGCCGGGCCGCGAGCGAGTGCTCCGTCAGCTCGCCGCGCGCGGTGAGGAAGGCGCCGAGGGAGTCGGCGTGGTCGTGCCAGCCGGTGCCGGTGCCGGGCGGCCAGCCGATCAGCCAGGCTTCGCTGCCGCCGGGGCCGTCCAGCCGTACCCAGGTGCGGCCCTCGGGGTCCAGCGGCAGGGAGTCGATCACACGGGTGTCGGCGGCGACGCGCCGTACGAAGGCGAGGAGGTCGGCCTGGGAGGGAGCGGCCGCAGGGGCGGAGATGGAAGGGGTGCCGGAGGCAGGGGAGGAGACAGACATGGACACCGTCCTGATGAGGTCGCGGAAGCGCGACGGCACAGCCCGCAGGGCGCCGCGCGCGGAAGAGGGGGGTGCGAGATCAACAGGACGGACGACACACGCAGCCCGCATAGCGGACGAGGTCCATGTGGACCCTCCGCCACAGGCGCACGCAGGTGTCGGTCACGCTCCGGAGTACAGCACGGCGGGGACGACCGGTCAACTCACCGTCACATGGTGGACACACAGTGACGGTGAGCCCCGGTCGGGCGGTGTCAGACCGCCCCCGACCCCGCCGACGCCTCCGCCTTCTTCGCCGGGCCGCCCAGGGTGGCCTCCGCCGCCGCGTACAGGTCGGCCGGGCGGACCCCGTTGAGCGCCGTCACCAGGTGGCCGTCGGGCCGGACCAGCAGGACAGTGTGCGGAGCCGCCCCCGGGTACTCCTCGGCGACCAGCAGCTCCGCCGGGTGCGGCAGCGCGGCCACCGCGGCGGCCAGCCGCGGCATGATCCCGGCCGTCGCCCAGTGCTTGCGCTCCCACACCCCGGTGCCGGGGGCGACCAGCAGGACGAGCAGCGCGCCCCGCCCGAGCCGGTCACGCAGCTGTACGAAGGAGCCGTCCTCGGCGGTGACCCGTACGTCGGTCACCGGCGCCCCCACCGGTGTGTCGACGGGGACCTCGGCCTCCAGGTGCCGGGGCGCGAGCGGCGAGTCGGCGTAGGTGCCCGGGTCGCCGAGCGGGCCGCGTCCCAGGTGGCCGTCGGTGAGCAGGGCGTCGTGGCCGCGGGCGGTGCCGGGGACGTACGAGCGCAGCCCCCCGCCGCCGCGGAGCAGCGGCAGTACCTGGTCGGCCGCGCGCAGCCGGGCCGCGACGGCCGCGCGCCGCTCGGTCTGGTAGCTGTCGAGCAGCGCCTCCTGCGGCCCGTGGTGCCAGACCCGGGCCAGCTTCCAGGCGAGGTTGTCGGCGTCCCGCAGCCCCTCGTCCAGCCCCTGCGTGCCGAGCGTGCCGAGCAGGTGGGCGGCGTCCCCGGCGAGGAAGACCCGGCCGGCCCGCCAGCGGCGGGCGAGGCGGTGGTGGACCGTGTGGACGCCGGTGTCGAGGAGTTCGTACGACGGCGTCGAGCCGCCGTTCCAGCCGGTCAGGGTCTCCCGAACGCGGGTCAGCAGCAGCTCCGGTGTGACCAGGTCCTTGCCGGGCGGCAGCAGCCAGTCCAGGCGCCAGACCCCCTCGGGGAGGGGACGGGCGGTGATCTCCCCGGCGAAGGGGCCGGAGGTCCGCCACGGCGGCGTCCGGTGCAGCAACGCTTCGTCCGGCCAGGGAAGTTCGGTGCGCAGGGCGGCGACGGCGTGCCGTTCCACGGCCGTGCGGCCGGGGAAGCGGATGTCGGTCAGCTTGCGCACGGTGGAGCGGGGGCCGTCGCAGCCGACCAGGTAACTGCCGCGCCACCAGGTGCTCTTGGGGCCGCGGGTGTGGGCGGTGACACCGGAGGGCTCCTGCTCGACGGTGTCGAGGCGGCTGTCGACGGCGACCTTGACGAGCGGTTCGCCGTCGAGGGCGGCGCGCAGGGCGCCGGTGACGACGTGCTGGGCGATGTGCAGGGGGGCGGGCCCGGCGCCGTCCTCGAACGTGATCGCGCGCATCACCTGCTTGCGCCGCATCGACCGCCATCCGGCCCAACGCACCCCGGCCTCGGCGAGCGGTACCCCGGTGAGACGTTCCAGCAGGGCGGCGGTGTCCTCGCGGAGCACGACGGTGCGGGCGAGGCGGGGTTCGTCCTTGCCGGGGCCCTCGTCGAGGACGACGGCCGGCACCTCCTGGCGGGCCAGCGCCAGTGCGAGCGTGAGCCCGACAGGCCCCGCCCCGACGATGATCACCGGGTCCATTGCGCGGCGCCCCCTGCCCGCGGCGATGTCCTGAGAGACGTGTGTGAACAGAAGGTTGGAGCAGGGTGCACGATCACAGAACGTATGCAACCCATTGCCGGTGCTTGCGTCAAGTGACGGAGGGCAGTGGCGATCATGCCACTGCCCTCCGATGGGTCAAGCGAGGTGACGGTGGGTCACCGAGGCGCCGTCAGATCGCGCCGCCGCCCGCTCCGGTTCCGTAGGTGCCGCCGACCTCGGCCGCGTTGACGTCGTCGACCTTGTCCGCGCCGAGCACCGCGCCCGTCCCCCGCTTGCTGCGCCGCAGGCGGGCCTCCAGCCAGCTCGCGAAGGTCGTCAGGGCGAAGTTCAGCACGATGTAGATGGCCGCCACCACGATGAAGCTGGGGACGACGTTGGCGTAGTTGGCCGCGAGTGTGCTGCGCGAGTTGAGCAGCTCGCCGTAGCCGATCATCACACCGCCCAGCGCGGTGTCCTTCACGATGACCACCAGCTGGCTCACGATGGCCGGCAGCATCGCCGTGACCGCCTGCGGGAGCAGGATGCTGGTCATGGTCTGGCCCTTGCGCAGGCCGATGGCCTTGGCCGCCTCGGTCTGGCCGCGGGGCAGCGACAGGATGCCGGCCCGGACCACCTCGGCGAGGACGGAGGCGTTGTAGAGGACAAGGCCGGTGACGACCGCGTAGAAGGGCCGGTCCTCGCTGGTGACGTCCGTGTAGCGGGCGTACAGCTCGTTGGCGAACAGCATCAGCAGCAGGACGGGGATCGCCCGGAAGAACTCCACCACCACGGCGGCGGGGCCGCGCACCCAGCGGTGGTCGGACAGGCGTGCGATGCCGAAGAAGGCGCCGAGCGGGAGAGCGATGACCATGGCGAGCGCGGCCGCCTTGAGCGTGTTGCTCAGACCGGGCAGCAGATACGTCGTCCAGGCGTCGGCCTCGACGAACGGCTTCCACAGGGCACCGGCGAGCTGGCCCTTGTCGTCCATCGTCTGCCAGATCCACCACGCGAGAAGGAGGAGGAGGGCGAAGAAGACGACGGACAGCAGGACGTTGCGCCGTTTGGCCCGCGGGCCGGGCGTGTCGTAGAGGACGGAGCTCATCGCTTCACCGCCAGTCGCTTGGCGAGCCAGCCGAGGATCAGGCCGGTGGGCAGGGTCAGGATCACGAAGCCGAGGGCGAACACCGCGCCGATGGCGAGGGTCTGGGCCTCGTTCTCGATCATGTCCTTCATCAGGGTGGCCGCCTCGGCGACGCCGATGGCGGCGGCCACCGTGGTGTTCTTGGTCAGGGCGATCAGGACGTTGGCGAGCGGGCCGATGACCGAGCGGAAGGCCTGCGGCAGCACGATCAGCCGCAGCGTCTGGCTGAAGTTCAGGCCGATCGCGCGGGCCGCCTCGGCCTGGCCGAGAGGCACGGTGTTGATGCCGGAGCGGATCGACTCGCATACGAAGGCCGCCGTGTAGGCGACCAGACTGAGGACCGCCAGCCGGAAGCCCAGTACGTCGAAGTCGTCCTTCGCGCCGAGCGTCACCCCGAAGATGTCGGCGAGACCGAGCGAGGAGAAGACGATGATCACCGTCAGCGGGATGTTCCGGACGATGTTCACGTACGCGGTGCCGAATCCGCGCATGAGCGGGACCGGGCTGACCCGCATCGCGGCGAGGAGGGTGCCCCAGATCAGGGAGCCCACGGCAGAGAAGACGGTGAGTTTCACCGTCATCCAGAACGCCCCTAGGACGTCGTAGCCTTCAAGAAAGTCGAACACGATCTCCCGCGCTTCCGGGTTGACGTACGTGGAGGGCGGTGCGCGCCGCCGCAGGGAGAGCGGTGGCGGCGGCGCGCGCCGAGGTCCCGAGCCGGCTGCGGTGAGCCGTTACTGGACGATGTTGCCGATCTTCGGAGCCTGCTCGTTCTTGTAGTCGGCCGGGCCGAAGTTCTTGTCGACGGCCTTCTGCCAGGAACCGTCGCTGACCATCTTCTCCAGCGCCTTGTTGATCTTGTCGAGCGTCTCCTTGTCGCCCTTCTTGACGCCGATGCCGTAGTTCTCGTTGCTCAGCTTCAGACCGACGAGCTTGAACTGACCCTTGTACTTGTCCTGCGCCGCGAAGCCCGCGAGGATCGAGTCGTCGGTGGTCACGGCGTCCACGGCGCCGCTCTGCAGGCCGGCGATGCACTCGGAGTAGCCGCTGTACTTCTTCAGCTGGGCGTCGGGCGCGATCTTGTCCTTGACGTTCTGCGCCGAGGTCGAACCGGTCACGGAACACAGCTTCTCGCCGTTGAGGTCCGTGCCCTTGGAGATCTTCGAGTCCTTCTTGACCAGCAGGTCCTGGTGGGCCAGCAGGTAGGGGCCGGCGAAGTCGACCTTCTCCTGGCGCTTCGGGGTGATCGAGTAAGTGGCCACGATGAACTTCACGTCACCGCGGGAGAGCGCGTTCTCGCGGTCGGCGCTCTTGGTCTCCACGAACTCGATCTGGTCCGGCTTGTAGCCGAGCTGGCCCGCGACGTACGTGGCCACGTCGACGTCGAAGCCGGAGAAGTCGCCGTTCGGCTCCTTCAGGCCCAGACCCGGCTGGTCGTACTTGATACCGATCTTGATCTTGCCGCCGCCACCGGAGGAGTTCGAGTCCTTGTCACCGCCACCGCACGCGGTGGCGGTCAGAGCGAGCGTGAGGGCGACGGCCGAGGCGGCGGTGACCTTGCGGAGCTTCATGGTGGACATCCTTTGCGTGATGAAGAGATGCGGGCCCTCGGGGCGAGGCGGCCGACGGTCAGTGGTGGAGGATCTTCGACAGGAAGTCCTTGGCGCGGTCGCTGCGCGGGTTGCTGAAGAACTGATCGGGCGCAGCCTGTTCGACGATGCGGCCGTCCGCCATGAACACCACGCGGTTTGCCGCCGAACGTGCGAAGCCCATTTCGTGGGTGACCACGACCATGGTCATCCCGTCCCGCGCGAGCTGCTGCATGACCTCCAGGACCTCGTTGATCATCTCCGGGTCCAGGGCCGAGGTCGGCTCGTCGAAGAGCATCACCTTCGGCCCCATCGCCAGCGCCCGCGCGATCGCGACGCGCTGCTGCTGGCCGCCGGAGAGCTGCGCCGGGTACTTGTCGGCCTGCGTGCCCACGCCGACCCGGTCGAGCAGGGCCCGGGCCTTCTCCTCGGCCTGCTTCTTGTCGGTCCTGCGGACCTTGATCTGGCCCAGCATCACGTTCTCGAGCACGGTCTTGTGCGCGAAGAGGTTGAAGGACTGGAAGACCATGCCGACGTCGGCGCGCAGCCGGGCCAGCTCCTTGCCCTCCTGGGGGAGCGGCTTGCCGTCGATCGTGATCGTGCCCGAGTCGATGGTCTCCAGGCGGTTGATGGTGCGGCACAGCGTGGACTTGCCGGACCCGGAGGGTCCGATCACCACGACCACCTCGCCGCGCCCGATCGTCAGGTCGATGTCCTGGAGTACGTGCAACGCGCCGAAGTGCTTGTTGACGCTCTTCAGGACGACCAGTTCGTCGGTCGCGGCCACGTCTTCCTTGGCCACCGATACATTGGTCATCGCTCTTGGGCTCCGTCCTCCTCGGTTTCGCAGGACAGTAGTAACCCTTCCCGACCAGCGTCATTACATCTGAGGGGAATCTGAGCATCACGATCCGATAGCAATCGGACACGTGTCGTAGCACTTGTGACCAGCGGACGTATCGGCCGGATAACTAAAGTCCCGGGCACCCGGAACCCTCTTGACGGCGTCGTCGTCCATCAGCGTGACTGCCATGGTGCACGCGCGTGTGCTCGCATGGCTACAGAGAGAGCAGGTACGGACGGTGAACCGGAGGAGGCCGGGATGAGACTGCTGCTCGTCGAGGACGACAACCATGTCGCCGCGGCCC
Source organism: Streptomyces griseosporeus (assembly GCF_014656055.1). GTDB lineage: Bacteria > Actinomycetota > Actinomycetes > Streptomycetales > Streptomycetaceae > Streptomyces > Streptomyces griseosporeus. Next base: position 2,065,200 of record NZ_BNBR01000001.1, on the reverse strand, counting down.
TGTCCGCGGTCCTCGCGCGGCACGGTTTCGACGTCACGCACGCGCGCAACGGCGAGGAAGCACTGCAGGCACTCGTCCCCGAGGGCCCCGGATTCGGTGTCGTCCTGCTCGACCTCGGCCTGCCCGACCAGGACGGCTACGAGGTGTGCGGCAAGATCCGCAAGCGCACCAGCACCCCGGTGATCATGGTCACCGCCCGCTCCGACGTGCGCTCGCGCATCCACGGCCTCAACCTCGGCGCCGACGACTACGTGGTCAAGCCGTACGACACCGGGGAACTGCTCGCCCGGATCCACGCCGTCAGCCGGCGCACCGTCCACGAGGACACCACCGGCTCCACCGAGATTGCGCTGCGCCTCGGCCCCGTCCACATCGAGCTGCCCACCCGGCAGGTCACCGTCGACGGCTCGGTCGTGCAGCTGACCCGCAAGGAGTTCGACCTGCTCGCGCTGCTCGCCCAGCGCCCCGGCGTGGTCTTCCGCCGCGAGCAGATCATCAGCGAGGTCTGGCGCACCAGCTGGGAGGGGACCGGCCGCACGCTGGAGGTGCACGTCGCCTCCCTGCGCGCCAAGCTGCGCATGCCCGCCCTGATCGAGACCGTCCGCGGCGTCGGCTACCGCCTCGTCGCCCCGGCCGCCTAGCGGGGACCGGTTGCGCACACGCCTGCTGCCGCTGCTCATCGTGCTGATGGCGGCCGTGCTGCTCGCCCTCGGCATCCCGCTCGCCCTCAGCCGCGCCGCGGCCGAGCAGCAGCAGGTCGTCGTGGACCGCATCGACGACACCGCACGCTTCGCCGCGCTCGCCCAGTACGTCACCGAGACCCCCGGCGAGGCGGACCCGAACCCGCAGGACGAACGCCTGGAGACGCTCAGCCGCGAACTGGCCAGCTACCACGAGGTGTACGGCATCCGGGCCGGCGTCTTCTACCGCACCGACACCCCCATGGCGCGCGCCCCCGCCGACTTCTTCCTGCCGCGGGAAGGGGAGGTGCGGGACGCCTTCGCGGAGGCGCTGCTCAGCCGCCGCAGCCACGACCCGAAGCAGGTGTGGCCGTGGCAGCGGGGCCGGCTCGTGGTCGCCTCGCCGGTCATCCGGGACGGCGACGTCGTCGCGGTCGTGGTCACCGACTCGCCCACCGGGCAGATGCGCTCGCGGATCCTGCGCGGCTGGCTGGTCATCGCCGCTGGGCTGATCGCGGCCATGCTGCTCGCGGTCGGCGCCGCGCTCCGGCTCACCGGGTGGGTGCTCCGGCCCGTGCGGATCCTCGACGCCACCACCCACGACATCGCCACCGGACGCCTCAAGTCCCGGGTCGCGGTGGCGAGCGGGCCGCCGGAACTCAGACGGCTGGCGAAGTCGTTCAACGAGATGGCGGACAACGTCGAGGACGTGCTGGAGCAGCAGCGGGCCTTCGTCGCGGACGCCTCCCACCAGCTGCGCAACCCGCTCTCCGCGCTGCTGCTGCGGATCGAGCTGCTCGCGCTGGAACTGCCGGAGGACAACGAGGAGATCGCCTCGGTGCAGGCGGAGGGCCGCCGCCTCGCCCAGGTCCTGGACGACCTGCTCGACCTCGCGCTCGCCGAGCACGCCGAGGCCGACCTGACCGTCACCGACATCGGCGCGCTGGCCGCCGAGCGCGTCGCCGCGTGGGCGCCGGTCGCGGAGGTCAAGGACGTCCGGCTGGTCGGCGACTGCCCGCCGGTCACGGGCTGGGCCGATCCGGTGACGCTGTCGTCCGCGCTGGACGCGGTGATCGACAACGCGGTCAAGTTCACGCCCGCGGGGGAGACCGTGCGGGTGTCGGTCACCGCCGACGGCGACACCTCGAGCGTCGTCGTCGCCGACCACGGGCCCGGCCTGACCGACGAGGAGCTGACCCGGGTCGGCGACCGCTTCTGGCGCAGCGGCCGGCACCAGAACATCAAGGGCTCCGGCCTCGGTCTGTCCATCTCCCGGGCCCTGCTCGCGGCGGGCGGCGGCTCGATCGAGTACGCCCACCACGAGCCGCACGGGCTGAAGGTGACGGTACGGGTGCCGCGGACGGGGCCCGCGGACGGCTCCGCTACGGCTTGACGGACCGGTAGTAGTTGCGGGCGCCCTCATGCAGCTGGAGCGGGTCGGTGTAGATCGCCGTGCGCAGGTCGACCAGCTGGGCGGAGTGGACGTGCGCGCCGATGCCGTCGCGGCTCTTGATAACGGTACGGGTCAGCCACTCGGTCAGTTCGGGGTCCATGTCGGCGCGCGTGATGAGCAGGTTGGAGACGGCCATGGTCGGCACGGCCGCGCCGTTCTGCACGGTCGGGTAGGCCGACTCCGGCATGCTGGTGGCCCGGTAGTAGCGGGTGGCGTCGCCGTCCCGGTGCAGCTTCGCCACCAGGTCCGCCTGGATCGGCAGGAACCGGATCGCGAATCCGTCGGCGAGCTGCCGTACGCCGTCCGTGGGCAGGCCGCCCGACCAGAAGAACGCGTCGATCGCGCCCCGCTTCAGCCGGCCCGGCGCGCTGCCGATGCCGTCGCTCTCCGGCGTGATGTCCCGCTCGGCGTCGATGCCCGCCGCCTTCAGCACCCGGTCCGCGATGAGCCGCACACCGGACTCCGGAGGGCCGATGGCCACCCGCTTGCCCCGCAGGTCCGCGACCGAGCGGATGTCCGAGTCGCGGGCCACGACGAGCTGCACGTAGTCGTCGTACAGGCGGGCCACCCCGCGCAGCCGGCCGGCTCCCGCGCCGCCGTTCAGCTCGTACGTCTCCACCGCGTCCGCCGCCGCGATGGTGAAGTCGGCCTCGCCCCGGGCCACCCGGGCCACGTTCTCCTGCGAGCCGTCGCTGGTGATCAGCCGTACCTTCAGATCGGGCATGTCCTTGCGGAACTCGGTGCGCAGCATCTCGCCGTACACCTGGTAGACGCCGCTCGGGGTGCCGGTGCTGAAGGTGATCGTGCCCCGGGGCGGCTCCTCGCCCAGGGGCAGCAGCCACCACAGCAGCAGCCCGAGCGCGACGACGCCGACGGCCGCCACCCGGGGGGCGCGGCGCCGGGCGAGACGGCGGAGGAGCTGGGGCATGCGCGCGATCCTGCCAGGAGCGACGCCCTGCTGACCAGGGGCGGCGGCCCGGAGCGGAGTGTCAGTGGCGGTCGTTACAGTCGGGCACATGAGTTCCACGCCCGCGTCCCCGGCCACCGCCGCGCCCGCCCCCGGCCCCACGCCCGGATCCCCGGCGGCCGTCCCCGGGCCCGCTTCCCCCGCCGCTCTCGTCCGCGAGTTCCACCGCGCCTTCGGGCTCGACGTGCGGGACGCGCCGACTCAGGTGTCGGCCGAGCTGGCCGCGCACCGCGGGGAGCTGCTCGCCGAGGAGGCCGCGGAGGTCGCCGAGGTGTCCGTCACCGGCCCGCTCGACCGGCTCGCGCACGAGCTGGCCGACGTGGTGTACGTGGCGTACGGCACCGCCCTGGTCCACGGCATCGACCTCGACGCGGTGATCGCGGAGATCCACCGGTCCAACATGACCAAGCTCGGCCCGGACGGCCAGGTGGCCCGCCGCGCCGACGGCAAGGTCCTCAAGGGCGAGCACTACGAGGCCCCGGACGTGGCGGCGGTGCTGCGCCGGCAGGGTTGGAGACCGGGCGGCGGCACGGCGGCCTGAGCGGGCTCAGTCGGCCGGCCGCACGTCCCCGGCGAACACGATGATCTGGTCGATCTGGTTGCGCCGCAGGTGGACGACGTCCGTGCCGGTCAGACGGGGACCGCCGTCCGGTGTCGTGAAGGCCCACTCGTAGCGGGCCCACTCGTCCGGCTGGTCCACGCCGGAGCAGCGGACCATCGTCCCGGTCCCCGCCGGGTGGCGCCGGATGTCCAGCACGAAGCGCTCGACCGCCTCGATGCCCTCGGCCCGACCGAGCGGCCCCCAGAGGATCACGTCCGGCGTCAGCGCCTGGGACAGCAGCCCGGTCACGTAACCGTCGTCGGAGGCGTTGAAGGCGGAGATGAACGTGTCGATCGCGGACTGCGCGCTCTCTTCCAGCATGGACCAGTAATACCAGCCGGTTCACGGGCCCCGGACTCAGCGTGAGGAGTCCGGTACGGCCTGCTGCTCCCGGCCCTCGCCGCTCGCCGCGGACGCCGGCGTACCCCCGGTGCCGGTGCGTCCGCGCAGCCGGGACGTGACCAGCGCCGCCAGCGGCTCGGTCCAGCGGGCGGTCAGGGGGCCGAGGACGACCAGGAGGAGGACGTACGCCGTGGCGAGGGGGCCGAGGGACGGTTCGATGCCCGCCGTGACCGCGAGCCCGGCGATGACGATGGAGAACTCGCCGCGGGCCACCAGCGCGCCGCCCGCACGCCAGCGGCCCTTGACGGACAGGCCGGCCCGGCGGGCGGCCCAGTACCCGGTGGCGATCTTCGTCGCCGCCGTGACCACGGCGAGCGCGAGCGCGGGCAGCAGTACCGGCGGGATGCTCGCCGGGTCGGTGTGCAGCCCGAAGAAGACGAAGAAGACCGCGGCGAACAGGTCGCGCAGCGGACTCAGCAGGGCGTGCGCGCCCTCCGCGACCTCCCCCGACAGCGCGATGCCGACCAGGAAGGCCCCGACCGCCGCCGACACCTGGAGCTGCTGGGCCAGCCCCGCCACCAGGATGGTCAGACCCAGCACCACCAGCAGCAGCTTCTCCGGGTCGTCGCTGGAGACGAACCGGGAGATGACCCGGCCGTAGCGCACCGCCACGAACAGCACCAGCCCGGCCGCGCCGAGCGCGACCGCCAGCGTGACGCTGCCGGCGGCCAGCCCCGCCCCCGCGACCAGCGCGGTCACGATCGGCAGGTACACCGCCATCGCCAGGTCCTCCAGGACCAGGACGCTCAGGATCACCGGCGTCTCCCGGTTGCCGACCCGGCCCAGGTCCCCGAGCACCTTGGCGATCACCCCGGACGACGAGATCCAGGTGACGCCCGCCAGCACCACGGCCGCCACCGGACCCCAGCCCAGCAGCAGCGCCGCCGCCGCGCCCGGCAGCGCGTTCAGGGCGCAGTCGACGAGGCCGGCCGGGTAGTGCGCCCTGAGGTTGGAGACCAGGTCGCTCGCCGTGTACTCCAGGCCCAGCATGAGCAGCAGCAGGATGACGCCGATCTCGGCGCCGGTGGCGACGAACTCCTCGCTCGCGCCGAGCGGCAGCAGCCCGCCCTCGCCGAACGCCAGCCCGGCCAGCAGGTACAGCGGGATCGGCGACAGCCGGATGCGGGCGGCGGCCCGGCCGAGCAGCCCGAGCGCGAGGATGATGGAGCCGAACTCGATGAGCAGCACCGCGGAGTGCACCGGCCGCTCACTCCCGCCCGAGTATCGCGGCGGCCGCGTCCACGCCCTCGCGGGTGCCGATCACGATGAGGGTGTCACCGCCCGCGAGACGGAAGTCCGGCGTCGGCGACGGGATCGCCTCCGCCCGGCGCAGCACGGCCACGATCGACGCGCCGGTCTCGGTGCGCATCCGGGTCTCGCCGAGCACCCGGCCGTTGAAGCGGGAGGTCGCCGCGATCTCGATCCGCTCGGCGACCAGACCCAGGTCGGTGGTGTGCAGCAGGTTCGCGCTGTGGTGCGCCGGCACCAGCGCGTCGATCAGCGCCCCGGCCTCCGGCCCGGTCAGCCGCAGCGAGTGGGCGCAGGAGTCGGGGTCGTCGGCGCGGTACACGCCCAGGGTGCGGGTGCCGTCCCGGTGGGCCACCACGGACAGCCTGCGCTGCTCGCGCGTGACGAGGTCGTACTGGACCCCGATGCCCGGCAGTGGCGTCGCCCGCAGACGTGGTGCTGACACGTTCGTTCCGTCCCCTTGTGCTTCGGTCTCCGACCCGTCCGACCGGCCATGCTGCCATCCGGACGTACGGTGACGACATGGGTGTCAGCACGGATGGACGCGGTCGGGGCACGGCGGAGAGGGTGGTCACGGCAGGGCTGTGGGCGAGGACCGGACGGAGTGGGCGCAGAAACGTGTCACTGTTCTGGCGGATCTTCTCCCTCAACGCCGCGGGCCTGGTCGTGGCCGCCGCGCTGCTGCTCGGCCCGGTCACCGTCTCCACGCCCGTCCTGCCGGCCGAGGCCCTGGTCGTCGTCGCCGGCCTGGCCGTGCTCCTCGCCGCCAACGCGGGCGTGCTGCGCTTCGGGCTCGCCCCGCTGCACCGGCTCGGCCGGGCCATGGCCACCGCCGACCTGCTGCGCCCCGGCGCACGGGCCGAGGTCGCCGGACCGGCGGAGACGGCCGCGCTGATCGGCACCTACAACGCGATGCTCGACCGGCTGGCCGCCGAGCGTGCCGCGGGCGCCGCCCGCGCCCTCGACGCGCAGGAGAGCGAACGCCGGCGCGTCGCGCGCGAGCTGCACGACGAGGTGGGCCAGACCCTGACCGCCGTCCTGCTCCAGCTCAAGCGCGTGGCCGACCGGGTGCCCGCGGAGCTGCGCGCCGAGGTGGGCCAGGTGCAGGAGGCCACCCGCTGCGGCCTCGACGAGGTCCGCCGCATCGCCCGCCGGCTGCGTCCCGGCGTTCTGGAGGAGCTGGGTCTGCCGAGCGCGCTGCGGGCACTCGCCGAGGAGTTCACCGGCCGGGGCCTGACCGTCCGCCCCGGCCTCGACCCCGCGCTGCCGCCGCTGCCCGCCGAGACGGAACTGGTCCTCTACCGGGTGGCTCAGGAGGCGCTCACCAACACCGCCCGGCACTCCGGCGCCGAGCGGGCCGAGGTGTGCCTGCGCGCCGACGCCGACGGCACCGTCGAGCTGCTCGTCCGGGACGACGGCAAGGGCGTGGGGGACGCCCCCGAGGGCGCCGGGATCAGCGGCATGCGCGAACGCGCGCTGCTCGTCGGCGCCACCCTCGCGGTCGTAACGGCGCCGGGCGGCGGCACGGACGTACGACTGCGAATACCGGGGCCCGGACGGATACCGGGGCCCGGACGGATACCGGGACCCGGACGGATACCGGAAGCCGGGCGGATACCCGGACCCGAGCGCATGCCCGCCGGGGGTGCCCGGTGAGCGGGCCGGTGCGCGTGCTGCTCGCCGACGACCACACGCTCGTACGGCGCGGGGTGCGGCTGATCCTGGAGGCCGAGCCCGATCTGGCGGTCGTCGCGGAGGCCGGGGACGGGGCGGAGGCGGTCGAGCGGGCCCGTGCCGGGGACGTCGACCTGGCCGTGCTGGACATCGCCATGCCCCGGATGACCGGCCTGCAGGCGGCTCGCGAGCTGACCCGGCGGCTGCCCGGGCTGCGGGTGCTGATGCTGACGATGTACGACAACGAGCAGTACTTCTTCGAGGCGCTCAAGGCGGGCGCCTGCGGCTATGTGCTGAAGTCGGTCGCCGACCGCGACCTGGTCGCGGCCTGCCGGGCGGCGATGCGCGACGAGGCGTTCGTCTGCCCCGGCGCCGAACGCGCCCTCGTGCGCTCCTGGCTGGAGCGGCTGCACCGCGGTGACGGCCTGCCGGAGCGGGCCGTCACCGAGCGCGAGGAGGAGATCCTCAAGCTGGTCGCCGAGGGGCACACCTCCCGGGAGATCGCCGCGCTGCTGTTCATCAGCGCCAAGACGGTCGAGCGGCACCGGGCCAACATCCTGCACAAGCTCGGTCTGCGCGACCGCCTGGAGCTGACCCGCTACGCGATCCGGGCGGGGCTGGTGGACCCCTGAGCGACCGGCGGAAGGGCTACGGCGTCACGCAGCCGATCGAGCCGACCGGGAAGTTGTTGCCGGTCGAGGTGGCCGTGAAGCCGAAGGTGACACTGCCGTCGGCGGGCACGGTCCGGTTGTAGTCGGCGTTGCGGACCGTCACCGTGCCGTCCAAGGCCGTGGACAGCGCACCGCCCCACACGCTGCTGACCTTGGTGCCCGTACCGGGCTTCCAGGCCACGGCCCAGCCGTTGAGCGCGGTGGAGTTGTGGTTCATGACCTCGACGGACGCCTGGAAGCCGCCGCTCCAGGAGTTGACCACGTTGTACATGGCCATGCAGCCGGTGTGCGGATCCGTCGGGGTCGGGGTCGGGGGCGGGGTCGGGGTGGGAGTCGGAGTCGGGGTGGGCGTCGGCGTGCTGCCGGAGCCGCGGATGCCCGTCACCTCACCGTGACCGCCGTCGAAGACGACGTCCGAGCAGGAGAAGAAGTTCTCCTGGCTGTCGGAGCGCACCCACTGGATGAACAGCACCGCGTCCCCGGAACGCCCGGACGGCAGCGGCATGTCCCAGTAGTAGTGGCCGCCGTCCGTCCCCGGCGAGCCTGTCTGCGGCGGGTTGGTGACCGTCTGGATCAGATCGAGGTCCGACCAGCGCAGCTGCGAGGTCGGCGACCAGCCCGGCTTGGTCAGGTACACCCGGAACGAGCCCGGGTGCGCCGCCCAGTTGCTGTACTGCGCCTGGATCGTCGCCCCGCTGGTCAGGTGGGTGCGCGGCCAGTCCGAGCGCGCCGCGTTGTAGGCGGAGAAGTCGTACGGCGACCGGTCGCCGGCGCTGCACAGCGTGCCGTCCGGGACGTAACCGGCGCCCCGGCCGCCCGCGTTGGAGTCGAGCACGGCGAACCAGTTGTACAGCGCGCTCGCCCCGCTCTTGGCCAGCGCGTCCTTGCAGGCCGGGTTGGTCGGGTCGAGCCCGCCCGTCGCCGTACGGGAGTCCAGGTAGCACAGGTAGGTGCGCGAGCCGGGCATCATCGACACGCCGTGCGCCTGCGCGGTGCCCTGCCCCAGGAGGGTCAGGACGAGTGCGCCCGCCAGCGTCGACAAGGCCGCCAGCAGGGATAAGAGCTTGCTGCGTCGTTTCACGTTCTCTCCTTCCATGGTGGTGTCCCCGCCCGCCCGGGGCTGCTGCCGACCGGGCGGGCGGGGAGGTGCGGGGGTGGTGCGGTGGATCAGGCGGGCGGTGTGCCCCACGCGGCCGTGGTGCCCAGCCAGGCGGGGATCGCCGGGGCGTCGGCGTAGGCGGTGTTGGTGCCGCGGCTGTAGTCGCCGACCTCGTTGAAGTTCGACCAGTCGGACTTGCCCAACCGCAGCTGGACGTCACCGGTGCTCTGCCCGGCGGCCAGCGTGCCGGCGGAGAAGGAGACCTCCAGGTAGGCGTCGGCGCCCGTGACCGGCGTGCTCAGCGGCACGACCTTCGTCTTGACGTTGCCGCAGCCGACCGCCGCCCAGTCGCAGTAGGCGTTGACGGTGGACGAGCCGCCGTCCCGGGTGAAGTAGTAGCGGGCGGTGACCTTGGTCAGATCGACCGCGGAGGCGCCGGTGTTGACGATCTGCAGGCTCGGCCGGATGGCGTTGTCGGTGGCCGAGGAGTCGCTGTTCTTGTACCGGACCTTCAGCCCGCCCGTCGGGTCGGGCGTGCCGCCCGAGGTGTCGGTGGTGACGCTCACCGCGGAAGAGGCCGCGGAGACGTTCCCGGCGGCGTCGCGGGCGCGCACGGTGTAGCTGTAGGCGGTGCCGGCGCTCAGCCCGCTGTCGGTGAACGACGTGCCGGTCACGGACGCGGCCTTGGTGCCGTTCCGGTAGACGTCGTACCCGCTCACCCCGGTGTCGTCGGTGGCCGCCGTCCACGACAGGGAGACGCTGGAGGACGTCTTCCCGGTGACCGTCAGACCGGTCGGCGCGCTCGGCGCGGTGGTGTCACCGCCCGGGGTGCCGCCCCCGTCGGTCGGCACGGCCGGGTTGGCGTTGCTCACCAGCATCGCGAACTGGTCGTGGAACCAGTGGCCGGCCAGCGGGGCGTTCGGGAGCGCGCCGGTCTTGTTGCCGCCCGCGTTGGGCGCCGAGTAGGTCGGGTCGCACATCGGGTCCTGGCGCTTGCCCTCGTCGTTGGGGATGTCGGAGCTGGCGCCGTCCGACTCGCCCGGAGGCTTCACCCACACGTAGGCGTCGAGGTAGGAGTCGGGGTAGCCGGCCGGGGACGCCTGCGGGGGCCGGCCGAGCCCGGCGCCGCTGACGTTGCACCACAGGCCGCGGTGGACCCGCCGGTCGGTGCGGGACTCGTTGACGTAGGTCTCCAGCGTGGTGCTGGTGCTCTCCGCGGTGGGCCGCCCGGCACCGCCCCAGCCGTTGCGGGAGGTGTCGACGAGCATGCCCGTGGAGGCGGGCCAGCCGGCCGCGACGAGCGCCCGGTGCACGTTCTTCGTGAAGTCCGACTCGTCGAAGTTCGGGTTCCACTCGTAGTACTTGCTCGACTTGACCATGTTCCCGCCGACCGTCTTGTCGGGGTTGGTCAGGAACGGCTCCTCCAGCGGCGTGTAGTTGGAGACGTTGGTGATCAGACCGTCCACGCTCGGCAGGCCGGCCGCCGTGCCCTTGGCCACGTCCGTGTACAGCTGCACGGTCTGGCTCAGGTTGTTGTCCCAGCCGAGCCAGCCCGAGTGGGCGAAGTCCAGGTACGTGTAGACGTTCGGGATGGCGTGCAGCTTGTCCAGCGCGTACTGGACGCCCTTGACGTAGATGCCGCTGCTCTTGGCCTGGGCGCACTCCGGGTCGGACGTGTTGGTGACGAGGTTGGGCAGACCGTCCGGTTCGATGACGGTCGTGATGCGGATGTCCTGGTACTTGGGGTTCTTGAAGACGTTCGCGATGGCGTCGATGTACTCGCTCTTGTAGCGGTCCAGCCCGGCCTGCGTGAGCGGAAGCTCGCCGTTGGAGGCGAGCGCCGCGCAGTCCCGGCCCGGTAGGTCGTACACCACGAACGTCGCGGTGATCGGCGTCCCCGGCTTCTTCTGCGCGAGGGCCAGGTCGAGGTGGTCGGCGAGGCTCTTGCGGCCGGCGTTGGCGTCCCCGCCGCTGATCGCCGCGATCCGGTCCAGCCACACCGCGGTGGGGTACGTCCCCACCTTCTGCATCTTCGCCTTGAGCGTGGCGTCCGAGGTCTGCGCCGCCGAGCCGGCGACGAGTGCGGTGTAGTCCGGGTTGACGTACGCGGTCGCCCCCGCGAACGGGTTGTCGGCGTGGGCCTCGGCGGCGGCCGCCGGATGGCCGGTGAACTGGCCCGCCAGGCCCAGCGCCAGGGTGGCGAGCCCCGCGGCGAGCGACGTCGTGTGACGCCGTCGGCGACCGGGCCGCGGTCTGTGGTGGGCGGTTCGGCCGGTGGGGTGCTGGTCGTGCATGTGCCCTCCTCGTGAGTGATCTGCGGGTGGTACGAGGTGGTACGAGGTGGTACGAAGCGGTGCCGAGTGGTGCGCGGCGGTTCGATCGGAGGGCCTCAGCTGCCGGTGCAGCGCAGCACCGGCGTGCCCGCGGTGCCGTTCGCGGTGAAGCCGAACGAGGCGGTGGCGCCGGGGGCGAGCGAGCCGTTGAAGGAGGCGTTGCGGACGGTGGCCCGGCCCCCGGACGTGGTCAGGGTGCCGTTCCAGAGGTTGGTGATCGTGGCCCCGGCCAGGTCCCAGTCGACCGCCCAGCCCGTCAGCGCGCCGGTGCCGGTGTTCTTGACGGTGACCTCGGCCTGGTAGCCGCCCTGCCAGGAGGAGGCGGTCTTGAAGGTCGCCGTGCAGGCGGCGGGCGTGGGCGTCGGGGTCGGGGTGGGCGTAGGGGTCGGGGTCGGCGTGGGGGACGGCTCCGGTGTCGGCTGGGTGCCGTCGTACGTGAGCCCGAACCCGTAGGGGAACAGCGGGTCCTTGCCGTCGCCGGTGTTGATCGGCTCCTGCGAGGCGCTGCGCATCCAGGTCATCGGCAGCTTGCCGGTGGGGGCGTGGTCGCCGAACAGCACGTCGGAGACGCCGGCGCCCTCGGTGCCCGGCAGCCAGGCCGCCAGCAGCGCCCGCCAGTCGGGCAGCTGGGCCGCGATGTCGAGCGGGCGGCCGGAGACCAGCACCACGACGACGGGCACCCCGCTCGCCTTGAGCCGCGCCAGGGTCTGCAGGTCCTCCTGGTCCAGCCCGAGGCTGCCCGGGCGGTCGCCCTTGCCCTCGGCGTAGGGCGTCTCGCCCACGACGGCGACCGCCGCCGTGTAGCTGCCGTCGATGCCGTTGCCGTACCGGTCGAAGGTGACCCGGGACGGGTCGGTGACGGTGGCCCGGATGCCCTGGAGGATCGTGGTGCCGTCGGTGACCTGGCCGCTGCGGCCCTGCCAGCCGACCGTCCAGCCGCCGCTCTGGTTGCCGATGTCGTCGGCCGACTTGCCCGCGACGAACAGCTTCGCCGACTTCGGCAGCGGCAGGATCCCGCCGTCGTTCTTCAGCAGCACCTGCGACTCGCGCACGGCCTGCCGGGCCAGCTGCCGGTGCGCGGCGGAGCCGACCGTGCCGGTGTACGACCGGTCGGTCAGCGGCCGTTCGAACAGCCCGAGCTGGAACTTCTTCGTCAGGATGCGGCGGTTGGCGTCGTCGATCCGGGCCTGCGCGATGCGGCCCGCGGTGACCTCGCCGCGCAGCAGGGAGAGGAACTTCTTGTAGTCGTGCGGGACCATCACCATGTCGACGCCCGCGTTGACGGCCGTGCTGATCTCGGCGCCGGTGAAGCCGGTCTGCCCGTCGAGCTGGTCGACCGCGGCCCAGTCGGAGACGACGAACCCGGTGAAGCCCAGCTCGCCCTTGAGGACGTCGGTCACCAGGTACTTGTTGGCGTGCGACTTCACACCGTTCCAGCTGCTGTACGACAGCATCACCGAGCCGACGCCGCGGCGCACCGCCTCCTTGAACGGCGGCAGGTGGATCGCCCGCAGCTCGGCCTCGGACACCTCGGTGTTGCCCTGGTCGACACCGCCGGTGGTGCCGCCGTCGCCGAGGTAGTGCTTGGCGGTCGCGAGGACGGAGGCGGGGCCGGCGCCGAGCGTCTCGCCCTGCAGCCCGGTGACGAACGTCGTCATGGCGGACGGCAGTTCGGCGGTCTCGCCGTACGACTCGTAGGTCCGGCCCCAGCGGTCGTTGCGGGCCACGCACAGGCACGGCGCGAAGTCCCAGTCGATGCCGGTGCCGGAGACCTCCTCGGCGACCGCCCGCCCGACGCGTTCGACGAGCGCGGGGTCACGGGTGGCGCCCAGGCCGATGTTGTGCGGGAAGAGGGTGGCGCCGCGTACCGCGTTGTGGCCGTGCACGGCGTCGATGCCGTAGATCATCGGGATGCCGAGCGGGGTGGTCAGCGCGGTGCGCTGGAGGCTGTCGTAGGTGTCCGCCCAGGTCTGGGCGTTGTTGGGGCTGACCGTGGAGTCGCCGCCGGACAGCACCGAGCCGATGCGGTACGTCGCCAGGTCGGACTGCGGGACCAGCGCGTCCTTCTCGATCTGCGTCATCTGGCCGAGCTTGTCGTCGAGGGACATGCGGGCCAGCAGGTCGGTGACGCGGTCCTGCACCGGCAACGACGGGTCCTGGTAGGGCAGGGCGGCGGCCGCCGCGGGGGCGGGCCGCTCCGGGGCGGCGACCGCCGACCCCGTGAGGGCCAGGGCCGCGGCGCACAGGACGAGTGCGGTCGCCGGGCGGCGGCGGGCGAGGAGGCTCATGCGGGTGGGCCTTTCCGGGTGCGGGTCCGGGAGCGGGGCGGCGCTGAGCGGATTCCCGGGACCCGCCCGATCGGCGCGGGGAAGAAGGGCGGGCGGGTCCCGGAGCGGTGGGTGATCCGGCGGGGCGGATCAGGCGACGGAGCAGGCGGTGCCGTTCAGGCTGAAAGCGGAGGGCTTGGCGAAGGTGCCGCTGTAGCTGCCCTGGAAGCCGAAGGCCGCCTGGCCGCCGGGGGCGATCTGGCCGTTGTACGCGAGGTTGCTCGCCGTGACCGCGCCCGAGGACGGGGAGACGGTGGCGCCCCAGGCGCTGGTGATCTGCTGGCCGGACGGCAGGGTGAACGCCACCTTCCAGCCGTTCACCGCGGTGGAGCCGGTGTTGGCGACGGTGACGTTGGCGGTGAAGCCGCCCTGCCAGACGTTGGTCGCGTACGTCACCTTGCAGGCCGACGCCGGGGTGCCGGGGTCACCGGGGTTGCCCGGGTCGGTGCCGCCGCCGGTGTTGACCGTGGAGGAGAAGGAGTTGACGGCGAGGCCGGCGCCGTTCTGCCAGGGCTCGAAGCCCGCCTGCACGCTCGTCAGGTACCAGCTGCTCTGCGCGAGGCCGCGGGAGATCGCCTGCCGGACGAAGTCCATGACGTCGAAGTTCCAGCTGGTGATCGCCGAGGGCGCGACGAAGGACAGCACGTCGTTGGAGCCGTTGTTGCCGGACCACACCTGCCACTGCCGCCCGGCCACGGTGGCCGTGCCGACCTGCGAGCCCACGGGCTGGATCGAGCCGACCTTGTTGAACCAGACCATGATCTCGGTACGGTTCACGCCGTCCTTGCGGGGCGTCGGGTCCAGCCAGATGTCGTACGCGGCGTCGTAGACCGCGTTGCTGACGTAGCCGTAGGAGATGCTGGTCGGCGCGCTGGAGATGCTGCTGAGCTGCAGCGGGAGGTTGGTGCCGGGGGAGCAGTTGGTGTAGTGGCAGCCGTTGAAGATCGACGGGTACGACTTCGGGGCGCCGTTCGTCGGGACGGAGCCGTCGGCCTGGGTGAGCCGGAAGCCGGTGTCGCTGACGGAGATGCACTGGGTCTCGCTGGTGCCCCAGCGGTTGTTCTGGACGACGTACCGGCCCTGGATCGTCGTGGAGCCGTACTGCTCGCAGATCGTCGTGTCGGCCTGCGCGGCCGTGGCGCCGCTCAGCAGCGCCGCGGCCACGGTGAGCGAGGTGAGCAGCGCGCCGAACAGGCCACGCGCTCTGCGGGCATGGTGCTTTGACGGTCGCATGCGGGTCCTCTCGGGGGGAGGTGGGGGGAGCGGTGCGGGAGCGCTCCCATGAGTCGCATATGGGAGCGCTCCCATTCCCTCCGTTTCGCCTGGACTGTAGGGAGCCGCTCATGTCCCTGACAAGACCGTGGACGGGAAATGTGTCGAAGGGATTTCGAAGCCGCAGGTCAGGGGTGAGGCGTGGGGTGGGAGTGAGGGGAGCGGCGAATTGGGAGCGCTCCCGGAAATTGGGTCGGAACGGGAGGGCGTGGACAGGCGGAGGGAGCGGGCGGGCCGGCTCAGGCCGACTCGCGGACCACCAGTTCCGTGCGGAGGATGACGTGCCGCCAGGCCACGGACGGCTCCTCCATCTCCTCCTGGAGCAGCCGGACCATCGCCCGTCCGATCTCCTCCAGCGGCTGCCGCACCGTGGTCAGCGGCGGGTCGGTGCGGCGGGCCAGCGGAAAGTCGTCGAAACCGATCACGGCGACGTCCTCGGGCACCCGGCGCCCCGCCGCGCGCAGCGCCGTCAGGGCACCGGCGGCCGTGGTGTCCGACGCGGCGAGGACGCCGTCGATCTCCGGGTGCCGGGCGAGCAGCTCCGCCATGGCATGCCGCCCGCTCTCCTCGGTGAAGTCGCCCTCGGCGACCAGGGAGGCGCTGCCCGGCAGTCCCGCCAGCTCCAGTGCCTCCTGGTAGCCGCGCAGACGGCACTGGGCGGCGTACATGTCCAGCGGCCCGGTGATGGTGGCGATCGCCCGCCGGCCCTGCTCCACGAGGCGGGTCACCGCGCTGCGGGCGCCACCGACGTTGTCCGCGTCGACGTAGCTGATGGACTCGTCGCCGGAGCGGCGGCCGAGCAGGACGGTGGGCAGCCGGGCCTCGGCCAGCATGTCGGGCAGCGGGTCGTCGGCGTGCACGGACATCACCAGCACCCCGTCGACCCGGCCACCGCGCGCGTACTCCAGGAAGCGGCTGCGCTCGGTGTCGGAGCGGACGAGCGTCAGCAGGAGCTGGAGGCCGGTCTCGGTGAGGGTGTCGCCGAGCGTGCGGACGATCTCGGAGAAGAACGGCTCGGCGAACTGCCGCCAGTCCGGCTCGGTCATGACCAGCGCGACCGCGTCGGCCCGCCGCCCGGCGAGCGAGCGCGCCGCGAGGTTGGGCACGTACCCCAGCTCCGCGATGGCCTGCTGCACGAGGCGCCGCGTGGACTCCTTCACGCCGGCCGCGTTGTTGATGACGCGGGAGACGGTGCCCCGCCCCACGCCGGCGCGCGCGGCGACCTCCTCCAGCGTCGGCGTGTCAGGGCGCTGTCTGCCCATGACCACCTCCCCCCAAGAGATCACCGATATTACGGGGCGGGGGTCGGGGGACAAGGGGGGGTTTGCGGCGGGGGTTTCACAGGGGCGCGGGGAACCGGGGCGCCCGGTCTTCCGCCGCGCCTTCCCGCAGGCCGGCGCGCGGCGTCCGCACCTGGCGCCCCCCACGGCCTCCGCGCACGGTGTCCGCGCACCCCTCAGGCGCGGGAAGGGGCCCTCCCGGGACCGCCTACCCTTGAGGGCATGACCAGCAGCAGCGACCGGAGCCCCGCAGTGGACGTTCACGCCCCCAAGAGCTACGAGATCCGCACCTACGGGTGCCAGATGAACGTCCACGATTCCGAGCGATTGGCCGGGCTGCTGGAAGAGGCCGGATACGTACGGGCCCCGGAGGGCTCGGACGGCGACGCGGACGTCGTGGTCTTCAACACCTGCGCGGTCCGCGAGAACGCCGACAACCGGCTCTACGGCAACCTCGGCCGGCTGGCGCCGAAGAAGGCCTCGCGCCCCGGCATGCAGATCGCGGTCGGCGGCTGCCTCGCGCAGAAGGACCGCGACACCATCGTGCGGAAGGCGCCCTGGGTGGACGTCGTCTTCGGCACGCACAACATCGGCAAGCTGCCGGTCCTGCTGGAGCGTGCCCGCGTCCAGGAGGAGGCGCAGGTCGAGATCGCCGAGTCGCTGGAGGCGTTCCCCTCCACGCTGCCGACGCGGCGCGAGAGCGCGTACGCGGCCTGGGTGTCCATCTCCGTCGGCTGCAACAACACCTGCACCTTCTGCATCGTCCCGGCGCTGCGCGGCAAGGAGAAGGACCGCCGCCCCGGCGAGATCCTGGCCGAGGTCGAGGCGCTGGTCGCCGAGGGCGTCTCCGAGATCACGCTGCTCGGCCAGAACGTCAACGCGTACGGCTCGGACATCGGCGACCGCGAGGCGTTCAGCAAGCTGCTGCGCGCCTGCGGGAGGATCGAGGGCCTGGAGCGGGTGCGCTTCACCTCGCCGCACCCGCGTGACTTCACGGACGACGTGATCGCGGCCATGGCCGAGACGCCGAACGTGATGCCGCAGCTGCACATGCCGCTCCAGTCCGGCTCGGACACCGTCCTGAAGGCGATGCGCCGCTCCTACCGGCAGTCGCGTTACCTCGACATCATCCGCAAGGTCCGCGAGGCGATCCCGCACGCCGCGATCACCACCGACATCATCGTGGGCTTCCCCGGCGAGACCGAGGAGGACTTCGAGGAGACCCTGCACGTGGTGCGGGAGGCGCGGTTCGCGCAGGCGTTCACCTTCCAGTACTCCAAGCGGCCCGGGACCCCGGCCGCGACCATGGAGAACCAGATCCCCAAGGAGGTCGTCCAGGAGCGCTACATGCGTCTCGTCGCCCTCCAGGAGGAGATCTCCTGGGAGGAGAACAAGAAGCAGGTCGGGCGGACGCTCGACCTCATGGTCGCCGAGGGCGAGGGCCGCAAGGACGACACCACGCACCGCCTGTCCGGCCGCGCCGCCGACAACCGCCTGGTCCACTTCACCAAGCCCGACCAGGAGGTGCGCCCGGGTGACGTCGTCACCGTCGAGGTGACCTACGCCGCCCCGCACCACCTCCTCGCCGAGGGCCCGGTGCTGGACGTGCGCCGCACGCGCGCGGGCGACGCCTGGGAGAAGCGCAACGCCGAGAAGGCGGCGAAGCCGGCGGGCGTCCTGCTCGGCCTGCCCAAGATCGGCGTCCCGGCCCCGCTCCCGGCGGCGACGAGCGGCTGCGGCTGCGACTGACGACCGCTGTACGGCATGCGCCGTCGCTCACCTCGGCTGTGCTGGGGGCCTGCGGGCGGCGACGGGGTCGGCATCCCGCCGTGGCGCCGCGGCGTGGACACGGCGGTGCGGGTGGGTGGGGGTTGCTCGCGCAGTTCCCCGCGCCCCTCTGTGCCTGCGGCGGCCCGTGGCCTGTGGGCGGGTGGCTGATGCAGCGCCTTCCGCCGGGGGTGGGGCGCCTTGCCTCGGTCCGAGGGGCGGGCGCCGCGCGCCGGTGCAGGCTCCGGCGACCCCCCCCGGCCGGCGGGCTGACGCCTTGCCTCGGCCCGAGAGGCGCGCGCCGTGCGCCGGTCCGGCTCGTGCCACGTCCCCGGCCGGCGGGCTGACGCCTTGCCTCGGTCCGAGGGCGGCGCCGCGCGCCCGTGCAGGCCCCCGGCCACGCCCCCGGCCGGCGGGTTGAGCGCCGGCACCCTGCGCACCCTCCCCCGAGCGCACCCCGCGGCACGCCCCCCGCCTCACCCCCTGCCGAAGAGCCGTCCCGTCGCCGCTCGGCATTAGGCTGCCGATCATGCTTGTCGCCGCTGCCGTCTGTCCCTGTCCGCCGTTGCTCGTGCCCGAGGTGGCCGCCGGGGCCGCGTCCGAGCTGGATGCCGCCCGTGCCGCGTGCGTAGACGCGGTCGGTGTCCTGGCCGCCGCCCGACCCGACCGGCTCGTGGTCGTCGGGCCCGCCGAGGAGGGCGCGGCGTACGGCGAGGGCGCGCGGGGCTCGTTCCGTGGTTTCGGCGTCGACGTGGACGTCGTCCTCGGGCGGGGCGCCGACCCGGACGGCGCCGCCGTACTGCCCGCGTCGCTCGCCGTCGCCGCGTGGCTGCTGGGGCGGGTCGGCTGGGCCGACGCCCCCGTCGAGGCCCGTGCCGTGGCGCGGACGCTGGACCCGGAGCGGTGCGCCGCGACCGGCCGGGAGATCGCCGCGTCCGACCCGCGGGTCGCGCTGCTGGTGATGGGCGACGCCAGCGCCTGCCGCACCCTCAAGGCCCCCGGCTACCTCGACGAGCGGGCGGAGCCCTTCGACGCGGCGGCCGGCCGGGCGCTGGGCTCCGCCGACGTCGCGGCGCTCAAGGGGCTGGACGTACGCCTGGCCGAGGAGCTGAAGGTCTCCGGCCGTGCCCCCTGGCAGGTGCTCGCCGGTGCCGCCGAGGACGCGGACCTGTCCGGCGCGCTGCTCTACGAGGACGCGCCGTACGGCGTCGGCTACCTGGTCGCGACCTGGTCCTGACGACGCGCGGGGACAGTACGCACGCGACGGCGGACGGCCGCGCGCCCTGCGGCGCG
>NZ_BNBR01000001.1:1757164-2046116 GCF_014656055.1 Streptomyces griseosporeus | reverse complement strand
GCGCGGCCGTCCGCCGATCCGTGTGCCGTGTGCCGAGGTGTCCTCGGCCCGGTCCTCAGGAGGCCGGGGGAGGAGGACCCTCCGGCGGTGTGAAGGTGTCGTCGCCCGCTCCCGGCCCGCTCTTGTGCGCGAGCCGGTCCATGGCGCCCTTCGCCTTGCCGGTGCCCGTCTGGATCCTGCCGCTGTACTTGCCCTTGGTCTTCTCGTCGACGACCTTCGCGGCCTTGTCCAGACCGTGGGTGATCTTGTCCCCGTGCTGCTGCGCGAGGCCCGAGACCTTCTCCTTGGCCGTGTCCTTGGCCGGGGCGAGCCTGGCCTTCAGATTGTCGAACAGACCCATGGGTCACCTTCCCTCTTCCTGGGCTCCGGCCGGCGGGCCGTCAGCTGCGGGCGCCCTCACCGGTCTGGCTGTCGGCCGCCTTCTCGGCGGACTGCTGCTGGGGGATCTCCGTGGCCTCCTGAGCCGCCTCGGCCCCCTTCCCCGCCTCGTCCGGCGCCTGCGCGGCGCCTTCCGTGCCGTCCGGCTGCGCACCCTCCTCGGGGGAACCGGCCGGTTGCTCGGCGGCCGGCGTCTCCTCCGTCGCCTGCGGCCTCCGGAAAAGTTTCGCGAAAACGCCCATTTCAACTCCATACGGTACTCGTGCGGGCGACATCCCGCCCCTCCCGTGCGCGTCCTGTTGCGCCCGGGACCGCCGTGCCTCACGCACCGGCGGCGGAATCCCGAACGGGCAACGACCCGGCTCCGGTCGCGTCACGTAACTCGTTCGAGGGCACACCGTGAGGTTTGCGAGACTGGTGCGGTGAGCAGCGCAGCCCCCGCCCCCCGCGTCATCGCCGTCGTCGGCCCCACCGCCGCCGGAAAGTCCGACCTCGGCGTCTTCCTGGCCCAGCGGCTCGGCGGCGAGGTCGTCAACGCCGACTCCATGCAGCTGTACCGAGGGATGGACATCGGCACCGCCAAGCTGACGCCCGAGGAGCGCGGCGGCGTCCCGCACCACCTGCTCGACATCTGGGACGTGACCGTCACGGCGTCCGTCGCCGAGTACCAGCGCCTCGCCCGCGCCCGCATCGACGCCCTGCTCGCCGAGGGGCGATGGCCGATCCTCGTCGGCGGCTCCGGCCTGTACGTCCGCGGGGCCGTGGACAACCTGGAGTTCCCCGGCACCGACCCGCAGGTGCGGGCCCGGCTGGAGGAGGAGCTGGCGCTGCGCGGCTCCGGTGCCCTGCACGCCCGGCTGGCCGCCGCGGACCCCGAGGCCGCCCGCGCGATCCTGCCCAGCAACGGCCGCCGTATCGTCCGGGCCCTCGAAGTGATCGAGATCACCGGCAAGCCCTTCACCGCCAACCTGCCCGGGCACGACTCCGTCTACGACACCGTCCAGATCGGCGTCGACGTGGCCCGCCCCGAGCTGGACGAGCGCATCACGCGCCGCGTAGACCGCATGTGGGAGGCCGGCCTCGTCGAGGAGGTGCGCGCACTGGAGGCGCGTGGGTTGCGCGAGGGGCGTACGGCGTCGCGCGCGCTCGGCTACCAGCAGGTGCTCGCGGCGCTCGCCGGGGAGTGCACCCTCGACGAGGCGCGAGAGGAGACCGTCCGTGCCACCAAACGCTTCGCGCGCCGTCAGGATTCATGGTTCAGGCGCGATCCGCGGGTGCACTGGTTGAGTGGGGCCGCGGAGGATCTGGCGGAACTTCCGCGGCTTGCGCTGGCGTTGATCGAACGACCGGTTACAGCCTGATCACGTCATGGCATCGGGACGCCCAGCCCGTCATCCGGGCCTCCGGCGCCGTGCCATCATCGAGCTTCGATCGACCAAGTGGAGTCCGAGTTGGGAGGGCGCGTGGCGATGGAGGCCGGCCCTCGCGACACCGCACAAGACACCGAACCCGTCACTGCCGAACGCATCAGCGAGGACAGCGGTGCACCGGAGCCGGACGGAGGTCCGCTGAGCCCGGACGGGCTCGACGAGACCGAGGGCGGGATGACCGCCGACGGCCCCGAGCCGGAGGAGATGTTCGCCTCCGGCCCCGAGGTCGAGGTCGAGCTGCGCCCGCAGCGCCGGCTGCGCATCTGGCAGCTCGCCCCCATCGTGGCGCTGGCCGCCAGCGGCTCCCTGATGTTCGCCTTCCCGCTCGCCTTCGACTTCGGCGACAGCGGCGCCGTGATCGCCATGCTGGGCCTGCTGATCTGCTCGTGCGCCGCCGGCTGGGGCATGATGGCCGCCCGCCGCGTCGGCTACTCCCTGCCGGGCCTCCCGCCCCGCGGCTCGGGCCGCCGCCCGGACTGGCGGGTCGTCCTCGCCTACGTCGTGATGGTGGCCGTGGTGGCCGTCCTCGCGGTGTGGCGCGTGGCCAGACTCCGCTGAGAGACGCAGCCCAGCCCCCTCAGGGGAGCGGGGGACTGCGCGCCCGGCACCACCGTCCCCCGCCGGACCGCGCACCGCCTCCCACGGCACCCCCGCCGGACGGCTCCCGTACGATCGAGGGGTGAGCACGCGCATCGCCTTCCTCAAGGGCCACGGCACCGAGAACGACTTCGTGATCGTCCCGGACCCCGAGAACGCCATCGACCTGCCCCCCGCCGCCGTCGCCGCCCTGTGCGACCGCCGCGCGGGCATCGGCGGCGACGGCCTGCTGCACGTCGTGCGGTCCGCCGCCCACCCCGAGGCGCGGCACATGGCGGCCGAGGCGGAGTGGTTCATGGACTACCGCAACGGCGACGGCTCCGTCGCCGAGATGTGCGGCAACGGCGTGCGCGTCTTCGCCCGCTACCTCCAGCACGCCGGGCACGCCACCGAGGGCGACCTCACCGTCGCCACCCGCGGCGGCGTGAAGACCGTGCACCTCGCCAAGGACGGCGACGTCACCGTCGGCATGGGCCGGGCCGCCTTCCCCGAGGGCGAGGTCACCGTCAGCGTCGGCGAGCGCAGCTGGCCCGCCCGGAACGTGAACATGGGCAACCCGCACGCCGTCGCCTTCGTCGACGACCTCGCGCACGCCGGAACCCTGTACGACGCCCCGCCGTTCAGCCCCGCATCCGTCTACCCGGACGGCGTCAACGTCGAGTTCGTCGTCGACCGCGGCCCCGCCCACGTCGCGATGCGCGTCCACGAGCGCGGCTCCGGCGAGACCCGCTCCTGCGGCACCGG
Source organism: Streptomyces griseosporeus (assembly GCF_014656055.1). Lineage (GTDB taxonomy): Bacteria > Actinomycetota > Actinomycetes > Streptomycetales > Streptomycetaceae > Streptomyces > Streptomyces griseosporeus. The sequence goes on along the minus strand of NZ_BNBR01000001.1, from coordinate 2,042,967 downwards.
CGCCTGCGCGGTCGCCGTGGCCGCCGCCCGCCGCGACGGCGTCGACCCCGCCGCCACCGGCACCCCGGCGACGTACACCGTGGACGTCCCCGGCGGCCGTCTGGTGATCACCGAGCTGCCCGACGGCCAGATCGAGATGACCGGCCCCGCCGTGATCGTCGCCGAGGGCGAGATCGACGCGGAGTGGCTGGCCGGGGCCGTCCGCTGAGACACGGGGGCCTCCGTCACAGGGGGCTGTCTGAAGGACCTCTCGGCGACGCCGGAGGAAAACCCCCTCGGGGACGCCGGAGGAAAACCCCCTCGGGGACGCCGGAGGAAAACCCCCTCGGGGACGCCGGGGGAAAAACCCCTCGCGTGGCGGTCGCGCCCAAACCGCAAACCCCCTCCCCTTCGCTCGAATGGGTGATCCGTTTCACGCTCGGCGAGAGGCGGTCAGCCGCGCGTGATGGGCTCGGTAGCATCAAGCACCGGCTCGGACGGGGGAATGTCGCCATCCCCTGAGCCGTGTCCGCCATGGGGCACCCCGTCCGCCGGTCCACGCAGCCGGAGGTGCTCATGAGTGCGGAGGCCACGAACCCTGCCACCCCGGGTCCGGTCACCGGGCCCACAGCACGCTGGCGGGCCCGGATCGATCTGCGCCGCCTCGGCCGGGCCGCGCTCCTGGGCCCCGCCGCGCGCGACCGGTTGCCGGACGCCATCAGCCACGTCGTGGACGCCCACCGCGCCCACCACCCCGACGCCGACCTCGAACCCCTGCGCCGCGCCTACCTGCTGGCCGAGTCCTCGCACCGCGGCCAGATGCGCAAGAGCGGCGAGCCGTACATCACCCACCCCCTCGCGGTCACCCTGATCCTCGCCGAACTCGGCGCGGAGACCACGACGTTGACGGCCTCCCTGCTCCACGACACCGTGGAAGACACGGAGGTGACGCTCGATCAGGTCGGCGAGCAGTTCGGCGAGGAGGTGCGCTTCCTCGTCGACGGCGTCACCAAGCTGGAGAAGGTCGACTACGGCGCCGCGGCCGAGCCCGAGACCTTCCGCAAGATGCTCGTCGCCACCGGCAACGACGTCCGCGTCATGTCGATCAAACTCGCCGACCGGCTGCACAACATGCGCACCCTCGGCGTCATGCGCCCCGAGAAACAGGCCCGCATCGCTAAGGTCACCCGGGACGTCCTCATCCCGCTCGCCGAACGGCTCGGCGTGCAGGCCCTCAAGACCGAACTCGAAGACCTCGTCTTCGCGATCCTGCACCCCGAGGAGTACGAGCACACCCGCGAACTGATCGTCGAGAACGCCTCCCGCGCCGACGACCCGCTCGCCGAGTTCGCCGACGAGATGCGCACCGTGCTGCGCGAGGCCGACATCCCCGCCGAAGTCGTCATCCGGCTCCGGCACTTCGTCTCCGTCCACCGCGTCGCCCGCAAACGCGGACAGCTGCGCGGCGCCGACTTCGGCCGGCTGCTGGTGCTGGTGAACGAGGACGCCGACTGCTACGCCGTCCTCGGCGAGCTGCACACCTGCATGACGCCCGTCGTCTCGGAGTTCAAGGACTTCATCGCCGTCCCCAAGTTCAACCTGTACCAGTCGCTGCACACCGCGCTCGCCCGTGAGGACGGCCAGATCGCCGAAGTCCTCATCCGCACCCACCAGATGCACAAGGTCGCCGAGGCAGGCGTCGTCGCCCTCGGCAACCCCTACGCGCCCGCGCCCGACGACCCGGCCGACGGCGAGCGCGCCGACCCCACCCGCCCCGGCTGGCTCTCCCGCCTCCTGCAGTGGCAGCAGGCCGCGCCCGACCCCGACACCTTCTGGTCCACCCTGCGCGAGGACCTCGCCCAGGACCGCGAGATCACCGTCTTCCGGCCCGACGGCGGCGCGCTCGGCCTGCCCGAGGGCGCCACCTGCGTCGACGCCGCGTACGCGCAGTACGGCGAGGACGCCCACGCCTGCCTCGGCGCCCGCGTCAACGGCCGGCTGGCCACGCTCAGCACCGTGCTGCGCGACGGCGACACCGTCGAGCTGCTCATGGGCCAGGACCCGGCCGCCGAGCCGTCCCGCGAGTGGCTGGACCACGCCCACACCCCCGCCGCGCGCATCGCCATCCAGCGGTGGCTGGCCACCCACCCGGCTCCCGCGCCTCAGCAAGGGCCGGCACAGGACACCCCCGCGACCGCGGACACGGCCCGGGCGTCCGGACAGACGGCCCCCCACCCCTCCGCCGAGCCACAGCCACCCACCGCCCGGCCCGGCGCCAACGCCGTGGTGGACCGCCCCGGGGCCACCGTCCGGCTCGCCGGCTGCTGTACGCCCGTACCGCCCGACGAGGTCACCGGCTTCGCCGTACGCGGCGGCGCGGTCACCGTGCACCGCGTGCAGTGCGCCGCCGTGGCACGGATGAAGGAGGCGGGGCGCGCGGAGGTCGGCGTGCGCTGGGGGGACGCCACCGAGTGCCGGGTCACGCTGGTCGCCGAATCGTTCGGCCGCCCCCATCTGCTGGCCGACCTGACCGAGGCCATCGCCCTGGAGGGCGCCGAGATCGTCTCCGCGACCGTCGAACCCCCCAGCCAGCAGCGCGTACGCCACACCTACACCCTCCAGCTCCCTGACGCCGCCCACCTCCCCGCCCTCATGCGCGCCATGCGCAACGTCCCCGGCGTCTACGACGTGAGCCGGGCCCAGCACCACACCCCGAGCCTCTGAGAAGGCGCCCACGCGCGCGTGCGCAACCCGTTCGGGTGGGGCGGGCGCGCGTCGCCGCCGGACGGGGCCGGGGCGCTGGTAGCGGTGGTGCATGCTGCTCACCCCGCGTGACTCTCGTGCCCCGTCCCGGCGCGTCCAGGGCGCCCGCCGAGCGGCGGCGGCGCTCGTCGCCTCCGCCGTCTCCGTCTGCCTCGTCGCCGCGAGCGCGCCACCGGCCGCGCTGGGCGTCGGCGACCGCCTCTTCCCGTACCTCGGCAACCCCGGCTACGACGTGGCGTCGTACGACCTGTCCTTCACCTACAGCGGCAGGAACACCGAGCCGCTGAAGGCGGTCACCACCATCGACGCCTGGACCACCGCGCCCCTGGAGCGGATCAACCTCGACTTCGCGTACGGCGACGTCGAGTCCGTCGAGGTCGACGGCGAACCGGCCTCCTTCGCCGCCGTCGGCGAAGATCTCGTGGTCACCCCGGCCCGGCCGCTCGACCGGGGCAGCTGGACCCGCGTCACCGTGCGGCACACCAGCGACCCCACCCCGGCGACCGACCGGGACAGCGGCTGGATCCGCACCGCCGACGGCCTCGCCATGGCCAACCAGGCCGACGCCGCCCACCTGGTCTTCCCCTGCAACGACCACCCCTCCGACAAGGCGATGTTCACCATCACCGTCACCGCCCCCGACGGCTACACGGCCGTCGCCAACGGTCTGCCGGCGGGAACCGAGCGGGCGGGCCGCACCACCACCTGGACCTACCGCAGCCAACACCCGATGGCCACCGAGCTGGCCCAGGTCTCCATCGGCCGCTCCCGCGTCCTGCACCGCGCCGGCCCGCACGGACTGCCGGTGCGGGACGTCGTGCCCGCGGCGGACGCGGCGAGGCTCGAACGCTGGCTGAAGAAGACCCCCGACCAGATCGCCTGGCTGGAGAGCAAGGTCGGCCGCTACCCGTTCGAGACGTACGGCCTGCTCATGGCCGGCGCCGACACCGGCTTCGAGCTGGAGACCCAGACGCTCTCCCTGTTCGAGAAGGACCTGTTCACCGAGCCCGCCTACCCCGAGTGGTACGTCGACTCGATCATGGTCCACGAACTGTCCCACCAGTGGTTCGGCAACAGCGTCACCCCGCGCACCTGGTCCGATGTGTGGCTGAACGAGGGCCACGCCACCTGGTACGAGGCCCTGTACGCCGAGGAGCACGGCGACCGGCCGATGCAGGCCCGGATGAAGGCCGCGTACGCCGCCTCCGACCGCTGGCGCGCCGCCGGCGGACCCCCGGCCGCCCCGAAGGCGCCCGTCCCCGGCCAGAAGATCGGCATCTTCCGCGCCAACGTCTACGACGGTGCCGCGCTCGTCCTCTACGCCCTGCGCGAGGAGATCGGCGCGTCCGCCTTCGCCCGCCTGGAACGCGTCTGGCTGCGCGAACACCAGGACGACACCGCCGGCACGGCCGACTTCACCGAGCTGGCCTCCGACATCACCGGCCGCGACCTCAGCGGCTTCTTCCGGGCCTGGCTGTACGGCGAGAAGACCCCGCCCATGCCGGGGCACCCCGACTGGACGTCCGTCGCCCCCGCCAAGGCCGCCGGGGGCCGCGGATAAAGCGGTGACGGGACGGCCGTGCCGTGCGACCATCGTGAGGTCGGCGCGGCACGGGCACGGGCTCCGCGGTACTCGGCACCCCGGGTACCGGGTACGGGAATCTCCCGGGGTACTCGTGCGTTGTGCAAGATGAACACCGGCAACGGATTCCCATCGACGTAAGGACCCAATGACCTCCTCTTCTTCCCCTTCCCAGGACACCAAGCGTCTCGCGCACGACTACCCCGAGGGCCTTCGGGCCGATGCCCTGATGGAAGAGGACGTCGCCTGGAGCCACGAGATCGACGGCGAGCGGGACGGCGACCAGCTCGACCGCTCCGAGCGCGCGGCTCTGCGCCGCGTCGCGGGCCTCTCCACCGAACTCCAGGACGTCACCGAGGTCGAGTACCGGCAGCTGCGCCTGGAGCGGGTCGTGCTCGTCGGTGTGTGGACCTCGGGCACCGTGCAGGACGCGGAGAACTCCCTCGCGGAACTGGCGGCCCTCGCGGAGACCGCGGGCGCGCTCGTGCTCGACGGCGTGATCCAGCGCCGGGACAAGCCCGACGCGGCGACCTACATCGGCTCCGGCAAAGCCGACGAGCTGCGGGACATCGTCCTGGAGTCGGGCGCGGACACCGTCATCTGCGACGGTGAGCTGAGCCCGGGCCAGCTGATCCACCTCGAGGACGTCGTCAAGGTCAAGGTCATCGACCGTACGGCCCTGATCCTCGACATCTTCGCCCAGCACGCGAAGTCCCGCGAGGGCAAGGCGCAGGTCGCGCTCGCGCAGATGCAGTACATGCTGCCGCGACTGCGCGGCTGGGGTCAGTCGCTGTCCCGGCAGATGGGCGGCGGCAAGGGCGGCGGCCTCGCCACCCGTGGCCCCGGTGAGACCAAGATCGAGACGGACCGGCGACGGATCCGCGAGAAGATGGCGAAGATGCGCCGGGAGATCGCGGAGATGAAGACGGGCCGCGACATCAAGCGCAAGGAGCGCAAGCGCCACCGCGTGCCGTCCGTCGCCATCGCGGGCTACACCAACGCGGGCAAGTCCTCTCTGCTCAACCGGCTCACCGGCGCGGGCGTGCTGGTCGAGAACGCCCTGTTCGCGACCCTGGACCCGACCGTGCGCCGGGCCGAGACCCCGGGTGGCCGGCTCTACACGCTGGCCGACACCGTCGGCTTCGTCCGGCACCTGCCCCACCACCTGGTCGAGGCGTTCCGCTCCACCATGGAGGAGGTCGGCGAGTCCGACCTGATCCTGCACGTGGTGGACGGCTCGCACCCGAACCCGGAGGAGCAGCTCGCCGCCGTGCGCGAGGTGATCCGGGACGTCGGCGCCACCGACGTGCCCGAGATCGTCGTGGTCAACAAGGCGGACGCGGCCGACCCGCTGGTGCTCCAGCGGCTGCTGCGGATCGAGAAGCGGTCCATCGCCGTCTCGGCCCGCACCGGCCAGGGCATCGCCGAGCTGCTCGCCCTGATCGACGACGAGCTGCCGCGGCCGGCCGTCGAGATCGAGGCGCTCGTGCCGTACACGCACGGCAAGCTGGTCGCGCGTGCCCACGATGAGGGCGAGGTGATCTCCGCGGAGCACACGGCGGAGGGCACCCTGCTCAAGGCGCGGGTCCACGAGGAGCTGGCGGCCGACCTGGCACCATACGTGCCGGCCGCCGCGCTCTGACCCGCTGACCGGCCCACCGGCAGCCATAGCGAAGGCCCGCCCCCTGTCTCGCGCAGGAGGCGGGCCTTCGTCATGCCGTCGTCTGTTGGTGACGTCAGTTGGCGGCCGCGTACTTCTTGCTCACCGCGTCGTACACGCCCTTCGCGACCTCACCCAGCCGCGGACCGGCCAGCCAGCCCGAAGTCACCGGGCCGATCGAGGTGTTGGAGACCAGTGCGGGCTTGCCGTCCGCGCCCGTGGCGACCCAGCCGCCGCCCGAGGAACCGCCGGTCATGGTGCAGCCGATCCGGTACATCGTCGGGTCGGAGGCGTTGAGCGAGAGCCGGCCCGGCTTGTCCTGGCACCGGTACAGGGTCTGCCCGTCGTACGGCGGTGCCGCCGGGTAGCCCGTCGCCGTGAGGTTCTGGATCTTCCCCACGGCCGGGGCCTTGAAGTCCACCGGCAGGGCGGAACCGACCGTCTCCTCCAGGGACTTGCCGCCGTTGCCCTCCTCCGGCGTCACATGGATCACCGCGAAGTCGTACGACGCCCCGTCACCGCCGCTCGCGCCGCCCTGCTCGATCCACTGGTCCGAGGTCTGCGCCCAGTCCGCCCACCACACGCCGTACGGCGCGACCTGCTCCTTGGTGGCACTCTGGATCTTCTCCGTCGACAGGCCGGAGTCGTTGTACGACGGCACGAACGCCAGGTTGCGGTACCAGCCGCCCTTCTTGCCGGCGTGCACGCAGTGGCCCGCCGTCCACACCAGGTTGGACTTGCCCGGGTGGGCGGGGTCCTGCACCACGGTTGCCGAGCACACCATCGTGCCCTCGGGCGAGTCGAAGAACACCTTGCCCGCCTCGGGGGCGTTGGCGTGGTAGCTCGGCGGCACGGCCTTCGCCCGCACCGGCGCGGGCTCCGGGTCGGTCACGCCCTGGTCGTCGGAGAGGTCGCTGTCGTCGACCCCGCGGTCGGGGTCGTCGGCGTCCCGCATCCGGTCCGGGTTCCACAGGCCCTTGATGATCGGGTTGACGAAGTCCTTGGCCTCGCGCAGCCAGTCGTCCCTGTCCCAGTTCTTCCAGGCGCCGTTCCGCCACTTGTCGAGGTCGATCCCGTGCTCCTTGAGCCGGTCCTTGATGTCGTCCGGGATCCGGATCTTCCCGTCGCCCGCCGCGGACGCGGACGCGGAGGCCTGGCCGTCCGCGTTCGTGTCGTCGCCCGACTCGCAGGCGGTCGCGGTGAGCGCGAGCGCCGAGACGAGGGCGACGGCGGCCAGCCGGGAGGAGGTCCCGCGGCGCGCGCCCCGCTCCCGGCGGGCGGTGAACGACGGACGTGTGGATCGCATGCTGGTGACTCCCCCTGGGACGAACGAACTTGGCGAACGGCACCACACACTATGCGGTCGCTGTGGGCGGCCACCGACGGGTCCGCAACGGTTCGGCTACAAGGCAGGGTCCGGGGCAACTCCGCGCGGCCGCGCCGGCGGAGAGCGTGCCGGAGGGTGCGGGATTCGATCTTCTGGTGACCCGTAACCCGGAGGGTGGTGCGTGGTTGGTAGCGGTGGGGCCCGCGGGCGGTGCGCGGGCGGGGGCGGGGTGCCGTGTCCTGCGGCGGGAGGAGAGAGAACGTGACCGTGATCGAGGAAATTCCGCGGCGCCAGCCGGTCCGTGAGCCGGCGGCCCGTACCTACGCGCGCTCGCTGCCGGTCGTCCCGGTGCGGGCGCGCGGGCTGACCATCGAGGGCGCGGACGGCCGCCGCTACCTGGACTGCCTCTCCGGGGCGGGCACGCTGCCGCTCGGGCACAACCACCCCGTCGTCCTGGAAGCCGTCCGCAAGGTGCTCGACTCCGGGGCGCCCCTGCACGTCCTCGGTGTCGCGACCCCGGTCGAGGACGCGTTCGTCGCCGAGCTGGTCCGCACGCTGCCGCCCGGACTCGCCCGCCACGCGCGCGTGGAGTTCTGCGGCCCGGCCGCCCGGGACGCCGTCGACGCCGCGCTCCGGCTGGTCCGCGAGGCCAGTGGCCGTCCCGGCATCCTCGCCTTCACGGGCGCCCATCACGGCGCCGCGGCCGACCCTGTCGGGTCTGCCTCCGGAGCCGGGACTCTCCGGCTGCCCTACCCGCAGGACTACCGCTGCCCGTTCGGCATCGGCGGCCCGCAGGGCGCCGAACTCGCCGCCCGCTGGGCCGAGTCGCTCCTCGACGACCCGCTGTCCGGCCTGCCGCGGCCCGCGGGGATGATCGTCGAGGCCGTCCAGGGCGAGGGCGGTGTGCTGCCCGCCCCCGACGCCTGGCTGCGGCGCATGCGGCGGATCACCGCCGAGCGCTCCCTGCCGCTCATCGCCGACGAGATCCACACGGGCGTCGGACGCACCGGCGCCTTCTGGGCCGTCCAGCACAGCGGCGTGACCCCCGACGTGATGGTCCTGTCCGACGCGATCGGCGGCAGCCTTCCGCTGTCCGCGATCGTCTACCGGGACGACCTCGCCACCGCGCGGCCCGGCGACCGCGCCCCCGGCCCGCGCGGCAACCAGCTCGCCATGGCGGCGGGCGCCGCCACCCTGTCGTACGTCCGCGAGAACCGCCTGCCCGAACGCGCGGCGGACCTCGGCACCCGCATGCTGTCCCTTCTCCGCGCCCTCGCCGACGCGTTCCCCTGCGTCGGGGAGGTGCGGGGGCGCGGGCTGATGATCGGCGTGGAGCTGGTGCAGGGGGAGGGCGCAGGCGCGGGTGCCTCGGGCGGCGCCGCCGTGTCCGGCGGTGGGGTGACCTCAGAGGACGCGGCCCTTGCGTTCGGCGGCGGAGTGGCTTCCGCGGATGCCGCCCTTGCGCCCGGCGGCGGGGTGACTTCCAGCGACGCCGCCCTTGCGCCCGGCTCGGGGCCGGTGCCCCGGCCCGCCGCCCCCGAACTCGCCGCGGCCGTCCAGCGGGAGTGTCTGCGGCGCGGCCTGATCGTGGGGCTCGGCGGCCGGCACGCGAGCGTCGTACGCCTCCTGCCGCCGCTGACCATCACCGACGAACAGGCCACCGCCGTACTGGACCGGCTCGCCGACGCCGTCCAGGCCGCCGCCCTGCGCACCCCCTCCGAGGAAGCACCGTGAACACCGTCCCCCGGACCGAAGCCGGCCCCCAGCACCCGGCCCCGGACGCCACCGTCCCCCGGCAGCGCGTATCCGCCGCACCGCTGCCGTACGAAGAGGCCGCCGACGGCCTCGGGCCGGATCCGCTCCACCACCCCGATCCGCACACCGCGGCCGACGCCGCCACGGTGGAGAACCTGCTGCGCTGCTGGGTCCGCGAGACCGGGCTCCCCGCCCCCGCCGACGGCGAGCTGCGCATCGCGCTGCCCGCCGGCGGTACGGCGCTGATCGTCCCGGTCCGCCACTGGTCCCCGGTGGGCCTGCACCGCTTCGGCCGCGCCCGGCTCGCCGGCGCCCCCGCCCGGTCGGGGCCGGTCGACGCGGTCACCGTCGCGGCCATGCTCGGCCGGGAGGCGGCCGAGGGCGCCGCCGACGCCCACACCACCGACCTCGTCGCACGGGTGGCCGACTCGGTCCGCCGTACCGCCGTCTTCCTGCACGACCGCAGGCAGCACCCGGCCGACGGACCGGTCCACTTCCTCTCGGCGGAACAGGCGCTGCTCCTTGGACACCCGCTGCACCCGGCCCCGAAGAGCCGCGAGGGGCTCACGGAGGCCGAGGAACGGGTGTACTCGCCGGAGACGCGCGGCGCGTTCCCCCTGCACTGGGTCGCCGTGGCCCCCTCCGTGCTCGCCGCCGACTCCGCGTGGACCGAGCGCGGCCGGCCCGTCCCGGCGGACCGGCTCACCGCCCGGCTCGCGGGCGCCGGGCTGCCCGTGCCCGACGGGTACGCGCCACTGCCGCTGCACCCGTGGCAATGGCGCGAGGTACGGCACCGCCCCGGAACCGCGGCCCTGCTCGACGCGGGCCTCCTGCGCGATCTCGGTCCGTGCGGCGCCCCCTGGCACCCCACCTCCTCCGTGCGCACCGTGTACCGGTCCGGCGCACCGGCCATGCTCAAGCTGTCGCTGGCCCTGCGGATCACCAACTCGCGCCGCGAGAACCTCCGCAAGGAACTGCACCGGGGCGTGGAGGTGCACCGCCTGCTGCGCACCGGCCTGGCCCGGGAGTGGCACGCGGCCCATCCGGGCTTCGACATCGTCCGCGACCCGGCCTGGGTCGCCGTGGACGCCCCGGACGGCGGCCCCGTACCCGGCCTGGACGTGGTGATCCGGCACAACCCCTTCACCCCCGCGGACGACGTCTCCTGCGTCGCCGGGCTCGTCGCGCCCGAGCGGACGCCGTCCGGGTCCCGGCTGGCCGCCGTGCTCACCCGGCTGGCCGCCCGGAGCGGGCGCCCGCGCGGGGCCGTGGCCGCCGAGTGGTTCCTGCGCTACCTGGAGCAGGTGGTCCGGCCCGTGCTGTGGCTGGACGGCGAGGCGGGCATCGCCCTGGAGGCACACCAGCAGAACACCCTGCTCCTGCTGGACGCCGACGGCTGGCCCGCGGGCGGCCGCTACCGCGACAACCAGGGCTACTACTTCCGCGCGTCACGGCGCGCGGACCTCGACGCCCGGCTGCCCGGCATCGGAATCCGCAGCGACACGTTCGTCCCGGACGACGTCACCGACGAACGTTTCACCTACTACCTCGCGATCAACAACGTGTTCGGGCTCATCGGCGCGCTCGGTGCGCAGCGCCTCGCCGACGAACGGCTGCTGCTCGCCGCGTTCCGCCGCTTCCTCGCCGGCGCCGCCTCGGGGCCCGGCCGGATGCGCAGCTCCGTGCCAGGGCGGCTGCTGGACTCGCCGGTCCTGCGCTGCAAGGCCAACCTGCTCACGCGCCTGCACGGGCTGGACGAACTCGTCGGCCCGGTCGACACCCAGTCCGTCTACGTCACGATCGCCAATCCCCTGCACGGGTGAGGGCGGAGAGGAGCATGACGGTGGTGGACGGCGTGCGCGGGGGGAGTGCGTCGGTGTTGGACGGCGTGCGCGGGGGGAGTGCGGGTGCGTCGGTGTTGGACGACATCGGCGCGTGGGCCCCGGTCTCCACCCCCGTCGGCACCCTCCGCCTCGTCCCCGTGCGCGTCGAGCGGGACCTCCCCCTGCTGGTCCGCTGGATGAACGACCCGGTGGTCGCCGCCTTCTGGGAGCTGGCCGGCCCGGCCGCCGTCACCGAGCGGCATGTACGCGCCCAGCTCGACGGCGACGGGCACAGCGTCCCCTGCCTCGGCGTCCTGGACGGCACGCCCATGAGCTACTGGGAGATCTACCGGGCCGATCTCGATCCGCTGGCCCGGCATTACCCCGCCCGCACCGACGACACCGGCATCCATCTGCTCATCGGCGGCCCGGCCGACCGGGGGCGCGGCCTCGGCGGCACGCTGATCCGCGCCGTTGCCGACCTGGTCCTCGACCACCGTCCCGCCTGCGCCCGGGTCGTCGCCGAACCCGACGTGCGGAACACGCCGTCCGTCGCCGCCTTCCTCACCGCCGGGTTCCGGTTTGCGGCCGAGGCCGAGCTGCCCGGGAAACGGGCCGCGCTCATGATCCGAGACCGGTCGCTGCGGGCCCTGCTGTAGGACGCGGGCCGCCGGTCACCTCCGGGCGCAGAATGGTCGTACGGCGTATCCCTCTCGCCACGTCCCGTTCCCGTCCGAAACACCCTGGTCTTGAACCCACCCCTCTCCCTCCCTGTGATCACCCGTTTGTCAGTGCCGGGCCGTAGGGTGGTCGGGCTATGACGAAGCCCTCACTCCCCGAACTCCTCCATGCCGCCGTCGGCGCCGTCGGCGGTACGGAGCGCCCTGGCCAGGTGGCCATGGCCCAGGCCGTCGCCGAGGCCATCGACGACGGCTCGCACCTGCTCGTGCAGGCCGGCACAGGCACCGGCAAGTCGCTCGGCTACCTCGTCCCGGCGCTGGCGCACGGCGAGCGGGTGGTCGTCGCGACCGCCACGCTGGCCCTGCAGCGCCAGCTCGTGGAGCGGGACCTGCCGCGCACCGTGGACGCGCTGCACCCGCTGCTGCGCCGCCGCCCGGAGTTCGCGATGCTCAAGGGCCGGTCGAACTACCTGTGCCTGCACCGCCTGCACGAGGGCATGCCGCAGGACGAGGAGGAGGGCCTGTTCGACCAGTTCGAGGCCGCCGCGCCCACCAGCAAGCTGGGCCAGGACCTGCTGCGGATGCGCGACTGGGCGGACGAGACCGAGTCCGGCGACCGCGACGACCTCACCCCCGGCGTGTCCGACCGGGCCTGGGCCCAGGTGTCGGTGTCCTCCCGGGAGTGCCTGGGCGCCTCGAAGTGTGCCTATGGCGCGGAGTGCTTCGCCGAGATGGCCCGCGAGCGTGCCAAGCTCGCCGAGGTCGTCGTCACCAACCACGCGCTGCTGGCGATCGACGCGATCGAGGGCGCCCCGGTCCTGCCGCAGCACGAGGTGCTGATCGTCGACGAGGCGCACGAGCTGGTCTCCCGGGTCACCGGCGTCGCCACCGGCGAGCTGACGCCCGGCCAGGTCAACCGCGCGGTGCGCCGCGCCGCCAAGCTCGTCAACGAGAAGGCCGCCGACCAGCTCCAGACCGCCGCCGAGGGCTTCGAGAAGCTGATGGAGCTGGCCCTGCCGGGCCGACTGGAGGAGATCCCGGAGGACCTCGGGTACGCGCTCATGGCGCTGCGCGACGCCGCCCGCACGGTGATCTCCGCGATCGGCGCCACCCGCGACAAGTCCGTCCAGGACGAGGACGCGGTCCGCAAGCAGGCCCTCGCCTCGGTGGAGACCGTGCACGACGTGGCGGAGCGGATCGTCAACGGCTCCGAGTGGGACGTCGTCTGGTACGAGCGGCACGACCGCTTCGGCGCCTCCCTGCGCGTCGCCCCCATGTCCGTCTCAGGCCTGCTGCGCGAGAAGCTCTTCGCCGACCGCTCGGTGATCCTCACCTCCGCCACGCTGAAGCTGGGCGGCGACTTCAACGGCGTCGGTGCCTCCCTGGGCCTCGCGCCCGAGGGCACCGAGGGCGAGGACGTCCCGCAGTGGAAGGGCGTCGACGTCGGCTCCCCGTTCGACTACCGCAAGCAGGGCATCCTGTACGTCGCCAAGCACCTGGCGCGCCCGGCCCGCGACGGCGACCGCGCCGACATGCTGGACGAGCTGACCGAGCTGATCCAGGCGGCCGGCGGGCGCACGCTCGGCCTCTTCTCCTCGATGCGGGGCGCCCAGCTCGCCGCGGAGGAGCTGCGCGGCCGTATCCCGGAGTTCCCGATCCTCCTCCAGGGCGAGGAGACCCTGGGCGAGCTGATCAAGAACTTCGCGGCCGACCCGAAGACGTGTCTGTTCGGCACGCTCTCGCTCTGGCAGGGCGTCGACGTCCCGGGCCCGAGCTGCCAGCTGGTGGTCATGGACAAGATCCCGTTCCCGCGCCCGGACGACCCGCTGATGAGCGCGCGCCAGAAGGCGGTGGAGGACGCCGGCGGCAACGGCTTCATGGCGGTCGCCGCGACCCACGCCGCGCTGCTCATGGCCCAGGGCGCGGGCCGTCTGGTCCGCGCCTCGGGCGACCGCGGCGTGGTCGCCGTACTCGACCCGCGTCTCGCGACGGCCCGCTACGGCGGCTATCTGAAGGCCTCGCTGCCGGACTTCTGGTACACGACGGACCGCAACCAGGTCCGCAGGTCCCTGGCCGCGATCGACGCGACGGCCCGGCAGACGGAGGCGGAGAAGGCGTAGGGGGAGCGGGGCCCGGACAGCCCAGGGCCCCGGAACCGGCGCAGGGGTCCCGGGGCCCAGTCAGGGAGCGGGGCGGCGAGACCGCCCGTTGTGCTGGTGTGGCTGCTTGCGCGGCGGTCGTCAGACGCGGCGCAGGACGGCCACCACCTTGCCGAGGATGGTCGCGTCGTCGCCGGGGATGGGCTCGTAGGCGGCGTTGTGCGGGAGCAGCCAGACATGGCCGTCCTCGCGCTTGAAGCGCTTCACGGTGGCCTCGCCGTCCAGCATGGCGGCGACGATGTCGCCGTTCTCGGCGACGGGCTGGCGGCGGACGGTCACCCAGTCGCCGTCGCAGATCGCGGCCTCGATCATGGAGTCACCGACGACCTTGAGGACGAACAGCTCACCGTCGCCGACGAGCTGCCGGGGGAGCGGGAAGACGTCCTCGACGGACTCCTCGGCGAGGATCGGGCCACCGGCGGCGATCCGGCCGACCAGCGGCACGTACGATGCGGCGGGCTTGCCGGCGGTGTCCGTGGGCTGCACCGAGGCGGCCTGGTCGGAGCCGCGCACCTCGTACGCGCGCGGGCGGTGCGGGTCGCGGCGCAGGAAGCCCTTGCGCTCCAGTGCCATCAGCTGGTGGGCCACGGAGGAGGTGCTGGACAGGCCCACGGCCTGGCCGATCTCGCGCATCGACGGCGGGTATCCCCGCCGCTGCACCGAGTCCCGGATGACCTCGATCACCCGGCGCTGCCGGTCGGTGAGTCCGGAGCTGTCCGCCCGGATCCCTGGAGGTCGGCCCGGCAGGGAGCGCTTGTGCCCCTCCGGATTCGTGGTCTCGTTCATCACGTGTACCGGCTCGAGTCGGCCCTGGGAGCGGTCCTGGGCGGTGATGGTGGCACTGTCTGCGGTGGTGGTCACGTCGGCCCCTCTCGGTGGTCTCCCTGCCAGCACAACGGTAGTTGCTTTCGAAAGGTTGCGCCAAACACACGTTCGAGTGAAAAAACGCGTTTCGCCTGACGTGATCAGGTGATGAGGTGTATGGCCGACCCTGCGTCGCCCGGGCGATGCACGGACAAAAGGGCCCATTGTTGTACTCTTCACCGCCGGGGCGCCGACCTCGCGAACCGTCCGGGGCGGGCCCCAGTCTGCCACCCGGATCCCCGTCGGCCCGGCAGCGGGTACCGCTCTCTGCCGGAGTCCCACGCGATCTCCGTCGGGCGCCCACGGTTTCTCCGTGATGTGCCGGAACGATACGGCGTCCCGCGCGGCGGCGATACGGCCGTGCACGCGCGTGTTTCCCCGGAGCCCGCGCCAGGGTCTCCGCGGAGACCGGGCCCGTGTCCTGCGCGGAGCCCGGCCGTGCGTCTACGGAGTCCGTGCGCGACACGCGCGCGTGGCGTGCATGTATGAGCCAATCCCCACATCTAGTGGTTGGATGGCTACAGCGGCCCAGAAGTTGTGGTCCCCCCGGTCTCCGGACCGCCAGCGATCGCCTATGCTGGTGCCTGCTTCGAGGGGCCCATGAGGCCCGACGAGGCTATTGAGTCTGCTGTGAGGAGGGTTGGAGTCCATGCACTGCCCCTTCTGCAGGCACCCCGACAGCCGTGTGGTCGACAGCCGTACGACCGACGACGGCACGTCGATCCGCAGGCGCCGCCAGTGTCCTGACTGCTCCCGTCGTTTCACGACGGTGGAGACGTGCTCACTGATGGTGATCAAGCGGTCCGGAGTCACCGAACCCTTCAGCCGCACCAAGGTCATCAACGGCGTGCGCAAGGCGTGCCAGGGGCGGCCGGTGACCGAGGACGCGCTCGCCCAGCTCGGCCAGCGCGTCGAGGAGGCGGTGCGGGCCACCGGCAGCGCCGAGCTGACCACCCACGACGTGGGCCTGGCCATACTCGGTCCGCTGCAGGAGCTCGACCTCGTCGCCTATCTGCGGTTCGCCTCGGTCTACAAGGCGTTCGACTCGCTGGAGGACTTCGAGGCCGCGATCGCGGAACTCAGGGAACAGACGGGGCGCCCCGCCGCGGCCGAGGGCGACCGCGCGGACGAAGGCGCGGCCGCGGGGAGCCAGGAAGACGAGCGCGGGCCCGACGGGACGGTCCAGGTCCCCGAGCCCGCCCACGCCGCCGACTGACCGGCGGGCCGGAACCGGATCGCGAGGACCGGGTCCGGCCGGGCGGCGGCGATGAGAAGACCTGTTGCGGGCGGCAGGCAGAGGGTGCCCGCAACACCAGACAGAACACCGTGCCACGGGAACATCGGGGCACTTCAGGGCGTTTTCGCCCGTACCAGGGAGGCGGCATGACAGAGACGGCGAGCGGTCCGGCACGAGGTTCCCGATCCAAGGGCACCAAGGCGGGTAACAAGGGGCTGCACATCGAGCGCATCCACACCACCCCCGGCGTACACCCGTACGACGAGGTCCAGTGGGAGCGCCGTGACGTCGTCATGACCAACTGGCGCGACGGCTCGGTCAACTTCGAGCAGCGTGGCGTCGAGTTCCCCGACTTCTGGTCGGTGAACGCGGTCAACATCGTCACCAGCAAGTACTTCCGCGGTGCCGTCGGCACCCCGCAGCGCGAGACCAGCCTCAAGCAGCTGATCGACCGCATCGTGAAGACGTACCGGAAGGCCGGTGAGGACTACAAGTACTTCGCCTCGCCCGCCGACGCCGAGATCTTCGAGCACGAGCTGGCCTACGCCCTCCTGCACCAGATCTTCAGCTTCAACAGCCCCGTCTGGTTCAACGTCGGCACGCCCCAGCCGCAGCAGGTCTCCGCCTGCTTCATCCTGTCCGTCGACGACTCCATGGAGTCGATCCTCGACTGGTACAAGGAAGAGGGCATGATCTTCAAGGGCGGTTCGGGCGCCGGCCTGAACCTGTCCCGCATCCGCTCCTCCAAGGAGCTGCTCTCCTCCGGCGGCAACGCCTCCGGCCCGGTCTCCTTCATGCGCGGCGCCGACGCCTCCGCCGGCACCATCAAGTCCGGTGGCGCCACCCGCCGCGCCGCCAAGATGGTCGTGCTCGACGTCGACCACCCCGACATCGAGGACTTCATCGAGACCAAGGTCAAGGAGGAGGAGAAGATCCGCGTCCTGCGCGACGCGGGCTTCGACATGGACCTGGGCGGCGACGACATCACGTCCGTCCAGTACCAGAACGCCAACAACTCGGTCCGCGTGAACGACGAGTTCATGAAGGCCGTCGAGCAGGGCGGCAAGTTCGGCCTGCGCGCCCGGATGACCGGCGAGGTCATCGAGGAGGTCGACGCCAAGGCGCTCTTCCGCAAGATCGCCGAGGCCGCCTGGGCCTGCGCCGACCCCGGCATCCAGTACGACGACACCATCAACAACTGGCACACCTGCCCCGAGTCCGGCCGGATCACCGCGTCGAACCCGTGCAGCGAGTACATGCACCTGGACAACACGTCCTGCAACCTCGCCTCGCTGAACCTGATGAAGTTCCTGAAGGACGACGGCAAGGGCAACCAGTCCTTCGAGACCGAGCGCTTCCAGAAGGTCGTCGAGCTGGTCATCACCGCGATGGACATCTCGATCTGCTTCGCGGACTTCCCGACCCAGAAGATCGGCGAGAACACCCGCGCCTTCCGCCAGCTCGGCATCGGCTACGCCAACCTCGGCGCCCTGCTGATGGCGACCGGCCACGCCTACGACTCCGACGGCGGCCGCGCCCTCGCCGGTGCCATCACCTCCCTGATGACCGGCACCGCCTACCGCCGCTCCGCCGAACTCGCCGCGGTCGTCGGCCCGTACGACGGCTACGCCCGCAACGCCGACGCCCACAAGCGCGTCATGAAGCAGCACGCCGACGCCAACTCCAAGGCCGTCCGCATGGACGACCTGGACACCCCCGTCTGGGCCGCCGCCACGGAGGCCTGGCAGGACGTCGTCCGCATCGGCGACAAGAACGGCTTCCGCAACGCCCAGGCGTCCGTCCTCGCCCCGACCGGCACCATCGGCCTGGCGATGTCCTGCGACACCACCGGTGTCGAGCCCGACCTCGCCCTGGTCAAGTTCAAGAAGCTGGTCGGCGGCGGCTCGATGCAGATCGTCAACGGCACCGTCCCGCAGGCCCTGCGCCGCCTGGGCTACCAGGAGGAGCAGATCGAGGCGATCGTCGCCCACATCGCCGAGCACGGCAATGTGATCGACGCCCCCGGCCTCAAGACCGAGCACTACGAGGTGTTCGACTGCGCCATGGGCGAGCGCGCCATCTCCCCGATGGGCCACGTCCGCATGATGGCCGCGATCCAGCCGTGGATCTCCGGCGCCATCTCCAAGACGGTCAACATGCCGGAGTCGGCGACCGTCGAGGAGGTCGAGGAGATCTACTTCGAGGCCTGGAAGCTGGGCGTCAAGGCGCTCGCCATCTACCGCGACAACTGCAAGGTCGGCCAGCCGCTCTCCGCCAAGAAGAAGGAGACGGAGGAGAAGAAGGCCGAGGAGCCCGCCGCGGTCGAGACCAAGGTCGAGAAGGTCGTCGAGTACCGCCCGGTCCGCAAGCGCCTCCCGAAGGGACGTCCCGGCATCACCACGTCCTTCACCGTCGGCGGCGCCGAGGGCTACATGACCGCCAACTCCTACCCGGACGACGGTCTCGGCGAGGTCTTCCTGAAGATGTCCAAGCAGGGTTCGACCCTCGCGGGCATGATGGACGCCTTCTCCATCGCCGTCTCGGTCGGCCTCCAGTACGGCGTGCCGCTGGAGACGTACGTCTCGAAGTTCACCAACATGCGCTTCGAGCCGGCCGGCATGACCGACGACCCGGACGTGCGGATGGCGCAGTCGATCGTCGACTACATCTTCCGCCGCCTGGCGCTGGACTTCCTGCCCTTCGAGACGCGCTCCGCGCTCGGCATCCACTCCGCCGAGGAGCGCCAGCGCCACCTGGAGACCGGCTCCTACGAGCCGGCCGACGACGAGGTCGACGTCGAGGGCCTGGCCCAGTCGGCGCCCCGCTCCCAGGAGCTGAAGGCCGTCGCCACGCCGAAGGCGGACACCGGCGCCACCAAGCCGGCCCCGCAGCAGGCCCACACCAACGCGGAGCTGGTGGAGATGCAGCTGGGCATCCAGGCCGACGCCCCGCTGTGCTTCTCCTGCGGTACGAAGATGCAGCGGGCCGGTTCCTGCTACATCTGCGAGGGCTGCGGCTCGACCAGCGGCTGCAGCTGACCTGAGCAGTGACTGAGAGGGGCGCCGGCCACGGGTCGGCGCCCCTCGCCTCGTTCCCGAGCGCATCCGTAGGCTTCGCGCATGAGCGATGTGCGGCAGTACTCCGGGGAGATCCGCGAGCTGACCGGCGCGGCGCGTGCCGCGGCCCTCGACGCCCTTGCGGAGGACCTGAGTTCACCCGACCCCGCGGTCCGCGACGACGGTGCCTATCTCACGGCCGTGCGCTGGATACCGCAGCTGGACGAGGAGGAACGGCGGAACCTCGGGGACCGTATGGCCGTACGCTTCACCGATCCCGCCGTGCAGGCCCGGACCTTCGCCCCGCTGATCCTCGCCCGCATCGCCGACGCGGGGGAGTGGCGGGTCCCGTGGTGGGAGGCCTTCGCCGCCTGGTACCCGGCGGAAACGGATCTGCGCGGCTGGGACCCTCGGCTCGGCTGGCTGCACGCCGCCGCCCACGGCGCCGACCTGCTGGCCGCGCTGGCGGCGCGGCCCGGGCAGGATCCGCGGCCGCTGGCCGATCTGGCCGTCGCCCGCCTGCTCGCCCCGACGGACCATCTCTTCGACGCGCAGGAGGACGACCGCATCGCGTACGCGCTCGCCCGCGTCCTGTGCCACCCCGACCTCACCGAGGCCGCGTCGGTCGCCTGGCTGACCCCGGTGGCCGACGCCTTCCGGCAGGGCGAACCGGGGCCCGTACCCGTCTGGGCCTCCAACACCATGCGGACCCTGCGCATGCTCTACGTCCTGGCCGACCGGGGCGTACGCACCCGCAACACCGACGAGCCGGCGCGGGGTTTCACCCACCGGCCGGCCGTGCTGGAGGCACTCGCCGGGACACTGGCGATCGTGGCGCCGTGGACGGGGTGACGCCGCCGCAGAGCGGGCCCGTCAGGGCTGGTGGACCTGGCCCATCGCGCGGGTGAACTCCGCCGGGTCCTCCTCGAAGCCGTGCACACCGGGGCGGAACTGCCAGCCGCCGGAGCCGTCCCGGCTGAACTCCGCGACCGTCGCCGCCGTCGCGCCCAGCACACCGCCGAAATCGTCCTCGAACAGCACGGTGTAACCCTCACGTATCCGCAGCCCCGGACCCCGCACGCCCACGAACGTCCGGGGCGCGGTGCGCTGCTGGATGACGACACCGACCACCACGCGCGCGTACCGGCCGTCGAGCCGGTTCAGCTCCAGCGTCATGACCTCGTCCCAGCCGAAGCCCCTGCCGTCCGTGCTGTCCCGGTTCAGCGTGATCGTGCCGTCCGGCGAGCGGCTGTCGAAGTGCACGACATAGACGGGGTCGCCGTACGGATCGCCGGCCGCGTACGTCGCGGCGACCAGGTCCAGGTCGGTCGCGGGCTCACCGGCCGGGCTCGGGTCCCACCTCAGCGAGACCTCGACCTTCTGGATTCCCTTGCTGAGGCCGTTCACCGGACTCCCCCCTCTTTTCCCTGAGTCTTCCCCGCCTGCGCGCGCCCCTCGCCCGAACTGCCCGGTCGTCAGGGCCGGTTGTCCATCCTGCCACGCGCGCGTGCCCGCTCGCCCGGGTGGTCTGTCGCCGAGGCGGCCCGTGCCGCGTTCCCGGGCCTTACGATGGCGCGGTGCTGGTCAAGTGGATTCGCTGCACCGTGGTGGACCGCCGAGGCTTCGAGCGGGGGCAGCGGAAGTGGGCGGGGCTTCCGGGGGAGCCGGGGTTTCGGGGGCAGGGTGGTGGCTGGAGCCGGGAGCGGCCCTCCGTGGCGAACATCTTCGCCTTCTGGGAGAGCCGCGCCTTCTACGACTCCTTCATGGCCCGCTCCCACGACCGGCTGGCCGCGGCCCAGGCCGGCACGTTCAAGGACGCCCAGGTCAGGCTCTTCGACTACCGCTTCGACGTGAAGACCGGCTTCGAGCCGCGGTTCACCGACGCGGACCTGATCCGGGTCGCGCTGTGCCGGATCCACGAGGAGCGCGTCGAGCACTTCACGCTGATGCAGGAGAAGGTCTGGAACCCGGCGATGGCCGGTTCGCCCGGCATGATCCGCGGCCTGTTCGCGGAGGCGCCCGGCCACGAGTTCCTGGTGCTGTCCATGTGGCGGTCGGCCGCCGAGCACGGCAAGTACCGCACCGAGCGGGTGGAGCGGCTCGCGCTGCGCGCCCAGACGGAGGCGGACGTGGCCTCCCTGTCGGGCGAGATCGTGGAACTGGAGCCGAGCTGGACGGTCTGACGTGCGGCCGGTTTGACGTGTTCCGTGTGACATACGCCGTATGGAGCCCGTACGAGTGCTCGACCGGCCGTCACCCGATCTAGGGTTTCGGCATGGCACGACCACGGCGCATCGTCCTTGTCCGGCACGGGGAGTCAACGGGCAATGTTGATGACACCGTCTACGAACGCGAACCCGACCACGCCCTCGCACTGACCGAGCGGGGCCGGCGGCAGGCCGAGGAGACCGGCAAGACCCTGCGCGAGGTGTTCGGCCGCGAACGCGTCAGCGTGTACGTCTCGCCCTACCGCCGCACCCACGAAACCCTGCGGGCCTTCCACCTCGACCCCGAGCTGATACGGGTACGCGAGGAGCCGCGGCTGCGCGAACAGGACTGGGGGAACTGGCAGGACCGCGACGACGTACGCCTCCAGAAGGCCTACCGGGACGCCTACGGCCACTTCTTCTACCGCTTCGCCCAGGGCGAGTCCGGCGCCGACGTCTACGACCGGGTCGGCAACTTCCTGGAAAGCCTCTTCCGCAGCTTCGAGGCCCCCGACCATCCGCCGAACGTCCTGCTCGTCACCCACGGACTCGCCATGCGGCTGTTCTGCATGCGCTGGTTCCACTGGACGGTCGCGGAGTTCGAGTCGCTGTCCAACCCCGGGAACGCCGAGATGCGGATGCTCGTTCTCGGGGACGACGGCAAGTACACCCTCGACCGGCCCTTCGACCGCTGGCGCGACCCGGAACCGTACGGGATCACCGGGTAGCCACGGGATCACCGGACAGTGGCGGGTGCTGGAGAGACGGGCGACGAACTAGAGTGGCAGGGCGATGACCGCTGACTCCTCCTCCGAAGGGCGCCTCGAGCGCGCCCTCGCCAGCCTGCGCGGACTCGCGGTGGGGGACGCGCTGGGCTCCCAGTTCTTCGTCCCGGTGAACTACCCGCTGCTCAAGCGCCGCGAGCTGCCCTCCGGCCCCTGGCAGTGGACCGACGACACGGAGATGGCCTGCTCCGTCGTCGCGGTGCTCGCCGCCCACCACCGCATCGACCAGGACGCCCTGGCCCGCTCCTTCGCCGACCACCACGACTTCGACCGCGGCTACGGCCCCGCCGTCAACCGGCTGCTGCGCCTCGTCCGCGAGGGCGGCGACTGGCGCGAGCTGGCCGCGGCCCTGTTCAACGGGCAGGGCTCCTGGGGCAACGGCGCGGCGATGCGGATCGCCCCGCTGGGCGCCTGGTACGCCGACGACCCCGAGCAGGCGACCCACCAGGCCGAGATCTCCGCCTACCCCACCCATCAGCACCGCGAGGCCGTCGTGGGCGCCATGGCCGTGGCCGCGGCCGCCTCCCTGGCCGCCGCGCCCGGCGGGCCACCCGCGCCCGAGGCCCTGCTCGACGGTGTGATCGCTCTCGTCCCGAAGAGCGCCGTCGGCGCGGGCCTGCGGCGCGCCCGGGACATGCTCGACTACGGCGACCCGGGCACCGTGGCGGCCGTGCTGGGCTGCGGCCGCCGTACGACCGCCCATGACACTGTGCCCTTCGCCCTGTGGTCGGCCGCACGCTCCCTCGGGGACTACGAGGCGGCGTTCTGGACGACCGCGCAGGTCGGCGGCGATGTCGACACCACCTGCGCCATCGTCGGCGGCGTGCTGGCCGCGGGCAAGGCGGGGGCTCCGCCCGCGGAGTGGGCGGAGCGGACGGAAGCGCTGCCGGAGTGGGTGCCCGGGGCGGTCTGAGCCTCAGCCGTGCCTGCCGATCGGGGGCGATCGTGTGCCGGCCGGGTGGAGCGCTTCGGGGATGAGCGCTTTCCGTAGCCGGCCTCGGAAACCGTGTGTGGTCGCCGTGTGTGGTCGCTGGGAACTCTCCGTGACCACCGTCCGTTGCCCGGGTATCCGCTGTGCAACAGGTGCTCGGCGGAGTCGCGTAGGACTGCGTCGGCCGGTGGCCGGGCGCTGATGCGGGCGGAACGGCAGGGGGTGGTGGTCCGGTGGGCCGGATGCGGAGCGTGTTGTTCTGGGCGGTGTGCGGGGTGCTGCTGTCGGTCGTCGCGGGCTTGGTGTGGATGACCGGACCGGCGTCCTCGCCGTCGGTCCTCCGGACAGGGTCCGGTCATCCGCGGTACCGCGCGTTCCGCGCGGGATCAGCCGATCGCCGGGCCCGCCGTCCCCGACAGGGCCTCCAGGTCGCTCTTGCGGACCTTGATGACCAGGCCGGCCGTCAGCAGGGCCAGGACGGCCATGGCGGCAGCCGCGACGAAGCCCATGGAGATGCCCTGGGCGAGGACCTCGTGTCCCCAGGGCGCGGGCAGCTGGTGCGTCTTTGCGAACTCGGCCTTCTGCTCGGGCGAGCCTTCCGCCAGGAAGCGCGGCACCTGCTTCTCCGCCTCGTTCCTGCTGGCCGAGCCGAAGACCGTCGTCAGGATCGACAGGCCGAGCGAGCCGCCCACCTGCTGGGTGGTGTTGAGCAGACCGGAGGCGGCACCTGCCTCGTGGTGGGCGACCCCGGAGACCGCGGTGACGGTCAGCGTGACGAAGTTCAGGCCCATGCCGAAGCCGAACACCAGCATCGGTCCGAGGACCCCGCCGACGTAGGTGCTGTCGGAGCTGATCAGGGCCTGCCAGGCCAGCCCGATCAGCGCCAGCGTCGAGCCCGCGACCATGAACGGCTTGGGGCCGAGGACCGGCAGGAACCGCTGCGACAGACCGGCGCCCACCGCGATCACCACCGTGACCGGCAGGAAGGCGAGGCCCGCCTCGATCGGGCTGTAGCCGAGCACGTTCTGCACGAAGAGCACGATGTAGAAGAACATCCCGAACATCGCCGCGGCGAGGCTCAGCATGATCACATAGGTGCCCGAGCGGTTGCGGTCGGCGAACATCCGCAGCGGGGTGATCGGCTCCTTGGCACGCGACTCGATGAAGGCGAACGCGAGCAGCAGCACCACGGCCGCGGCGAAGGACCCGATGGTCAGGTTGTCCCGCCAGCCCTCGTCGGCCGCGCGGATGAAGCCGTAGACGAGCAGGGCCATGCCGGCCGTCGAGGTGGCGGCGCCCGCGATGTCGAACCGGCCGGTGTGCCGTTCCGACTCGTTGATGTACAGCGGCGTGAGCACGGCGATCAGCAGGCCGATGGGCACGTTCACGAACAGCACCCAGCGCCAGTCCAGCCACTCGGTGAGCATGCCGCCCGCGAGCAGGCCGATCGCACCGCCGCCGGCCGAGACCGCGGCGAAGACGCCGAAGGCCCGGTTGCGCTCCGGGCCCTCCGGGAACGTGGTGGTGATCAGCGCCAGCGAGGTGGGCGACGCGATCGCGCCACCCATGCCCTGCAGCACCCGGGCGGCCAGCAACTGCCAGGGCTCCTGAGCGAGTCCGCCGAGCAGCGAGGCCAGGGTGAACAGCAGGATGCCGGTCATGAAGACCCGGCGGCGCCCGAGAATGTCACCGGCCCGTCCGCCGAGCAGCAGCAGACCGCCGAAGGTGAGCGTGTAGGCACTGACGACCCAGGTGAGGTCGGTCGTGCTGAAGTCGAGAGCGGCTTGAATGTGCGGGAGTGCGATGTTCACAATCGTCGCGTCGAGTACGACCATGAGTTGACACGCCGCGATGACGGCGAGTGCGATGCCGGGGCGCCCTTCCCGGCGGGCCGCACCCGGCTTCCTGTCCTGTATGAGCTGAGAGGTTGTCACGATGGATCCCCCACGAGTTGCTTAGTGAACGCTCGCGTTCACTGTCACGACCACGGTAGTGAGCCTCGTTAGTGAACGCAACCGTTCACTTAGATGTGATGGTCCGGCGTGTCCCCCGCCGCCCTCGCGTCCTGGTCCGATCCCCTGAAATCCGTCCCGGAAAGTCCGCCCCGGAAGTCCGCTCCCCCGGACATCCGCTGTATCCGTCCGCAGGAGACACTCAGATGGTTACTTCGCGCTGGACGCCCGCCTCCGCTCAGGCGGCCTCCCCCCGCCGGCGCGGCGCCGTCCTCGAGCGCGCGATCCTGGATGCCGCCCTGGAGCAGCTCAGCACCGTCGGCTGGAAAGGCCTGACGATGGAGGGCGTCGCCGCCGGCGCCCAGACCGGCAAGGCGGCGGTCTACCGGCGCTGGCCCTCCAAGGAGGACCTCGTCGCCGACGCGTTGCAGGCGGGGCTGCCCTCCTTCGAGGCGGCACCGGATCTGGGCAGCGTGCGCGCGGACCTGGTGGCGCTGTGCCGGAGGGCGCGTGACGCGATGTACTCACGCCCCGGTTTCGCACTCCGCTCCGTCATTCACGAATGCGATCCCGTGCAGGTCGAGCGCTTCCATGGCGTGATCGTCGAAGGGGTCGTCGAGCCGACCATCAAACTGCTCCGGGACGTCATAGAGCGGGGAATCGAGCGGGGAGAAGTGCGGCCGGACGCCCTGAACAGCTATGTGCTGGATGCCGCCCCAGCCATGATGATGTACCGCTCAAAGATGTGCGGCAGCGAATGGAGTGACGAGGAGATCGACGAGATGGTCGACCGCCTGATGCTGCCGCTGCTGCGTCCGGACAGCCCCTGAGCGGCCCGCGCGAGGGGTCGGCGCCGGCTGCGGGAAACCGGGGTGTCGCGCGCCGATCCGGGCGGCGTACGCTAAGGGCGCCATGCCGTACGAAGCACCTACTCACGCCGTCGAGCG
This sequence comes from Streptomyces griseosporeus, assembly GCF_014656055.1. Classification (GTDB taxonomy): domain Bacteria; phylum Actinomycetota; class Actinomycetes; order Streptomycetales; family Streptomycetaceae; genus Streptomyces; species Streptomyces griseosporeus. The sequence continues at coordinate 2,017,260 of NZ_BNBR01000001.1, read as the reverse complement.
CTCCCTGCGCGCCACGACCGGAGCGAAGATCATCGCAGGTGTCGACGAGGTGGGGCGCGGTGCCTGGGCCGGTCCCGTCACCGTGTGCGCGGCGGTCACCGGACTGCGCCGGCCCCCCGAGGGACTCACCGACTCCAAGCTCCTCACCATCAAACGGCGTTCGGCGCTCGCCGAGATACTCCAGACATGGGTGACGTCGTACGCCCTCGGGCACGCCTCGCCCGAGGAGATCGACGACATGGGGATGACGGCGGCCCTGCGGCTCGCGGCCGTCCGCGCGCTGGACGCGCTGCCGGTCCGCCCGGACGCCGTGATCCTCGACGGGAAGCACGACTACCTCGGCAACCCCTGGCGGGTCCGGACGGTGATCAAGGGTGACCAGTCCTGTGTGGCGGTCGCGGCGGCCTCGGTGATCGCGAAGGTCGAACGCGACAAAATGATGGCCGAACTGGGCAGCGAACATGCACACTTCGGTTTTGCGGACAACGCCGGATACCCGTCGCCGGTGCACAAGGCCGCACTGGAGGAGTGGGGCCCCACCCCCTACCACCGGTTGTCGTGGGCGTATCTTGATGCGCTGCCCCAGTGGCGGCACCTCAAGAAGGCCCGCAGCTGGGCGGAAGAACGCGTTCCGGCGATCGAGGGCCAGCTCGGCTTCGATTTCTGACCGTTCCGCCCGCACTCACGTGCCACCCGTTCACGTGAGCCGCACCAACGTTTGATAAATATCAGCTCATGCCTCTCATTCCCGAGGAGCCTCAGATTCACGAGAGTGCCCAGGGTCCCCGCGCCACCCCGGCCAGTGGCCGCACCGCGCCGACCCCTCGCCCCGTACCCGGCCCCCGCCCCGCGGCCCCGCCGCGTCCAGGCCGGCCCGGCCCCCTCCGCCCCACCCCGCCGGTGCAGCGCACGCCCCGTGACGTCGCCGCTCCGCACCCCGGTCCGACGGGCCCCGCTCCCTCCGCCGACGCCCCGGCGTCCGCGCAGATCCAGCTGATCCCGGCCTCCGCCGAGGGCGCGCTGGACGCGGCCGAGGAAGCCGTGGACCTGCTCCTCGACTCCGGTCGCGCCCCCGGTGACGTCCTGGTCGTCACCACCGGCGAACAGCACCCCTGGGCCACCCACGAGCTGTCCTTCGGCGACGCCTCCTACTGGGCGCAGCACGACGCACGCGACGACGTCTTCTACGCCGATGCCGCCGTGGCCGGCCGTGCCGCCTCCCGCCCCGTGGTCGTCGTCGCCGTCAACGGCGGCAGCGACGCGGCGGCCGCGACCGCCCTGTCGCTCGCCCACAGCAAGGCCGGCGCCCTGCTGATCGTCTGCGGTGACCCGCAGCAGATCAACTCGGTGCTGGGCGCGGGCGTCTGAGGCGTTCCTGCCCCAGAGGCGTTCGGTTCTCCGCGGTTCTCCGCGGGGTGCCCGTCCGGGCATGCCTGCAGGGGCCCGGTGAGCGCCGCCGGAGGTCGTGCGGTGGTGGTGCGGCGTGTGCGCGTGCGTGCCGTTCGGGGGTTCGGCGTCTGTGAGGCCGTACGGGTGCGTCGTGACGGCTGGGTCGCGGTGACGGCTGGGTTGCCGTACGGCTGAGTCGCCGGGCGGTCGGCGGGCGGGCAGGTGGCCTGGCCTGGGCCCGGCCTTTGGCGTCGCCGGCGGCGCGTGCCCGGCGTGCGCTTGGCGCGTGCCTGGGGAGTCGGCGCTCGGCGGGACGGCTGTCCGGCACGGAGGCGCGGAAGGCGGAACCGCGGAAGGCGGAAGCGTGGAAGGCGGAAGCGTGGAAGCGCGGAATCCGAGGCTCGGCGCGAGGCTGGCGAAACGTTCCGCCGGAGGCGTATCGGCGTGGCAGCCCGCGTGGACGCGGTCAGCGGGCGGCCGCGCGGCGCAGTACCTCCGACGCGGCACCGCCGGTGCGCGGCAGCGGCGCCGGGGACTGCGACGTGGCGAAGGGCTCGGGGGCGGAGTCCGCGTGGGGCCGTCGGCCGCCGCGGCCCTCACCGAGCACCTGCCAGCCGTCCCGGGTCAGCGTGATGTACGCCCCGCAGCGCAGCCCGTGCAGTGTGCAGGCGTCTCGGAGCCCCCACATCCACGCGCCGTCCTCCTCCGTCCAGCGCGCGTCGCCCTCCCGGCAGTAGAGCAGTACGGCGGTGCGCACGGGTGTGCGGCGCCGCAGGTCGTGCGGGATGACCCGGCGCAGCTGGGACAGGAGCGCGTTGCGGAACATCCAGCCGTCGGCCGGGGCCGGGCGCCGGATGAAGGACGCGCTCGCCAGCAGTCGCTCCTCCGGGTCGAGGACGGCCACCACGGCGGTCGCCGGCTTCGGATGATGCCGGGTGTGCAGCCCGCTGACCACCTCGCGGGGGTTGCGCAGCAGAGGGATTCCCGCGGCGGCCCATTCGGCGGGTTCGAGCAGGCGGCTGGCGGAAGCGGCGGACGCGGACGTCGACAAGGATGCCGCCGAGGACGGAGCGAATCCGAAGGTCACGTTCCTCCCTTCGGCTACGCGCCCGCGCAGCGGGCGGGTCGGATTCGGGGGAGCGCACCACAGCGGAGCCCTGCCTGATCACGGGCGGAACCGCGCGGGGGAGCGGACCTCAATTCTTCCTGCCGAACTGGGATGCGGCAACGAGCAATTGGGGCCGACGACCGGTATGCGGTGGTCGGTGTTGTATATCCCTGCCCGGTGAGACGCCCGGTGATGCGTGCGGCGACAGCGCACCGCACGTTCTACCCCGGCGGACCGCGTGCGTACAGAGGGCCGCCTTCGCGCGCGGGCCGCGCCCAGGACCGTAAGGGCTCGCCTCGGCCGGCGCGATTGGGCGGTGGCCCCCGGTATCGGGTTGCATGGGGGCATGGACAACGTGGAGCTCCGGGCCGAAGCAGATGCCGTCCTCGCCGAGCTCGTCGGGGCTCCGGCGGGCGGTGCCAGGCTGCGCGAGGACCAGTGGCAGGCGGTCGCCGCACTGGTGCGCGAGCACCGGCGGGCCCTGGTGGTGCAGCGCACCGGCTGGGGCAAGTCGGCGGTGTACTTCGTTGCCACCGCCCTGCTGCGGCGCCGCGGCGCGGGCCCCACGGTGATCGTCTCGCCGCTGCTCGCCCTGATGCGCAATCAGGTGGAGGCCGCCGAGCGGGCCGGCATCCGGGCACGCACCATCAACTCGGCCAACCCGGAGGAGTGGGACACCGTCCACGGGGAGATCGAGCGCGGCGAGACCGACGTCCTCCTCATCAGCCCGGAACGCCTCAACTCCGTCGACTTCCGCGAGCAGGTCCTGCCCGGCCTCGCCGCGACGACCGGGCTGCTGGTGGTCGACGAGGCCCACTGCATCTCCGACTGGGGCCACGACTTCCGCCCCGACTACCGCCGCCTGCGCACCATGCTGGCCGAGCTGCGGCCGGGCGTACCCGTCCTGGCCACGACGGCCACGGCCAACGCGCGCGTGACCGCGGACGTGGCCGAGCAACTGGGCACCGGAGGCGGCGAGGCCCTGGTGCTGCGCGGCTCCCTGGAGCGCGAGAGCCTGCGCCTCGGCGTCGTCGAGCTGCCGGACGCGGCGCACCGGCTGGCCTGGCTCGCCGAGCACCTGGAGGCGCTGCCGGGCTCCGGGATCATCTACGCCCTGACGGTGGCCGCCGCCGAGGAAGCCACCGCCTTCCTGCGGCAGCGCGGCTTCACCGTGACCTCGTACACGGGCCGGACGGAGAATGCGGACCGGCTCCAGGCGGAGGCGGACCTGCTGGAGAACCGGGTCAAGGCGCTGGTGGCGACCTCGGCGCTCGGCATGGGCTTCGACAAGCCGGACCTGGGTTTCGTGGTGCACCTGGGCTCGCCGTCCTCGCCGATCGCCTACTACCAGCAGGTGGGCCGTGCGGGGCGCGGTGTCGCCCACGCGGACGTGCTGCTGCTGCCGGGCAAGGAGGACGAGGCGATCTGGCGCTACTTCGCCGATACGGCCTTCCCGGCCGAGGAGCAGGTACGCCGCACCCTCTCCGCCCTCGCCGAGGCGGGCCGGCCGCTGTCCGTGCCGGCCCTGGAGGCCATGGTCGACCTGCGCCGCAGCCGGCTGGAGACCATGCTCAAGGTGCTCGACGTGGACGGGGCGGTCACCCGCGTCAAGGGCGGCTGGACGTCCACCGGAGCCGACTGGGTCTACGACACGGAACGCTACGCGCGCGTGGCGCGGCAGCGCGCGGCCGAACAGCAGGCCATGCGCGACTACGTCGCCACGCGCGCGTGCCGCATGGAGTTCCTCCGCCGCCAGCTGGACGACGAGGGCGCGGCCCCGTGCGGCCGCTGCGACAACTGCGCCGGCCCCTGGATCGACGCCTCCGTCTCGGCGGACGCGCTGACCGGGGCCGTGAAGGAACTGGACCGCCCCGGGGTCGAGATCGAGCCGCGCCGGATGTGGCCGACCGGCATGCCCGCGCTGGGCGTCGACCTCAAGGGACGGATCCCGGCCGGAGAGCAGTGCTCCCCGGGGCGGGCACTGGGCCGGCTCTCGGACATCGGCTGGGGCAACCGGCTGCGTCCGCTGCTGGCCGACGACGCGCCCGACGGGCCGGTTCCCGACGACGTGCTGCGGGCCGCGGTGGCGGTCCTCGCCGACTGGGCCCGCTCCCCGGGCGGCTGGGCGTCGAACGCCCCGGACGCCGCCGCCCGCCCGGCCGGGGTCGTCGCCGTACCGTCCCTGACCCGCCCGCAACTGGTCGGCTCGCTCGCCCAGGGCATCGCGACGGTCGGCCGGCTGCCCTTCCTGGGCACGCTGTCGTACACCGGCCCTGACGGAGCGCACGCGGCCCGCCGCAGCAACTCCGCCCAGCGGCTCAAGGCGCTCTCCGGTGCCTTCGCGGTCTCAGGGGAACTGGCCGAGGCCCTCGCCCGCGCCCAGGGCCCCGTGCTGCTCGTCGACGACAGCACCGACTCCGGCTGGACCCTCGCGGTCGCGGCCCGCCTGCTCCGCCGGGCGGGCAGCGGACCCGTCCTGCCCCTGGTGCTCGCGTCGGCGGGATGAGGCGTGGTGTGAGCGGCGTGAGCCGTGGGTGTGAGCGGGGTGTTTGACGTGCCCTCGACGGGAGTTATCCACAGGCCCAAGCGGAAGATTCGCTTCCGCGAGATCGTCGGGGCATGACGAATCACGGCGAAACCACTGGTTCCTTCGAAAACGGCGAAAGCGCCGGGTATGTGGACAGCGGCGACAGCACCGGCTACTACCACCGGAGCGGTGTCGCCGACGCGGCCGACCTCCCGGCGCACGACGCGTTCCCGGGACTGCCGGGCCCGGCCGAACCCTGTCAGGTGACCCTGCGCACCGCCTCCGAGCTGGCCGACGCCCTGCCCTACCTGCTCGGCTACCGACCCGAGGACAGCATCGTCCTCGTCGCGCTCCACAACAACGACGGCCGTGGCCGGTTCGGCGGCCGGGCGCGGGTCGGCATCCCGCCGAACCCCGCCGACTGGACGGCCGCCGTCCGCCAGCTCGCGCACGGACTCGTGACCGGCAGCGAACGCCGGGGCGCCCGCCCCGAGCAACTGGTCGCGTACGTCTGCCAGGAACCGGCCGAGGGGGAGACCGGCCGACAGGTCAGGGAACGGCTCGGACCCCTCGCCCACCAGCTCCGCGTCGAGTGCGGCCTCCTCGACGTACCCGTCGTCGAGGCCCTGTGCATCTCGGACGGCCGTTTCTGGTCGTACTGCTGTTCCGGCGAGGCCTGCTGCCCGCCGGAAGGCCTCCCCATGGGCCTGCCGGGCACGTCCGTGCTGGCCGCGGCCGCCGCCTACGCGGGCATCCAGGTCCGCGGCACCCTCCGCGAGCTGCGGGCCCGCCTGCTCCCCTGGGAGCACACCGCCGCCCTGGAGCAGGAGGTCGCCCTCGACACCGCCGGCCTGGCGCTGGTCCGGCGGATGCTCGACGAGACCGAGGGCGCACGGGTCGCAGAGGAGACACTCGCCCTGGCCGAGCGGATCCTCCGGCGCTACGCCGAGGCCCCGCCCGTCTCCGGCACGCTCACCGCGGACCGGCGCGACGACGGCCTCCTCACCCACGACGAGGCCGCGCGGCTGATTCTCGGCCTCCAGGACCGCACCACCCGGGACCGCGCCGCCGAGTGGATGGAAGGCGCCGAGGCCGGCCCCGCCCTTCGCCTCTGGCGGGCCCTCGCCCGCCGCTGCGTCGGGCCGTACGCCGAACACGCAGCGGCGCCCCTGACCCTCGCGGGCTGGGTCGCCTGGTCGGCCGGCGACGACATCGAGGCTCGGGAGGCCCTCGCCATGGCCCTGGGCGCGGACCCCGACTACCTCTTCGCCCGCCTCCTGCACCAGGCCCTCAACCAGGGCCTCGACCCGGAGTCCGTGCGCCGCTGCCTGCGCACGGAGCGCCGGACGCGAGGGCGGGGGACGGCGGCGGAACCCTCCTCCGGGCCCGGTTCCGAGTCCCGCTTGGAACTCGACTCCCGGTCCATCGCCCATCCTGTTGCCGGGTCCAGTGGCGAGCCCAGCGCCGAACCCATGGCCTTGCCCATCGCCGAGCCCCCCTGCGAACCCAGCCCCGAACCCCCGACGGCCCCCGCGCCGTCCCCCGCCGACGCGCCCGAGACCCCGGCCCGCCGTCGACGCCGCCCGCGCGGACAGATGCTGGACGCACCGCCGCGTCCCGCAACCTCGCGCGCGGATACGGCAGGAAGGTCCGGAGGAAAGTCCGGCCCCTCCGCCCGGTCGACGGCACCCGGCAGGCGCGCCTCCACCGAGCGGCCGGAGCCCACGGGGCCGCGCACCTCGGGCAAGAGCACCGGCCGACGCGGTGCACGTCGGCCGGGACCGCTTTCCCCGGGCGTGGACGGCACCCCTCCCGCGACCGGAGAGGGAGGCGAAGGAGCATGACCTGGGCCCACCACCGGGCAAGGCGCGCGGCCGACGGCGAGGAGAGGCGCGGCCGGCAAGGACAGGGGGTGCGGACGTGGTGACTCCCCACGCCGCCACAGGCGCCTCCGTACCGCACCCGCCGCACACGCTCCGTCCGCCGGCGCCGTCCCGCCGAACGGTGGGACCGTCACCGCAGGGGCGTGACCCTGAGGCGGCCCGCCCCGTTCACCTGAGTGGCGGAGCGCCCGGACCGGGCGTGCCGCCGCACCGCCCCTGTCCGCCGCAGGCCTCGACCCGGCGCCGACCACGCCCGAGGCGTGCGGCGCGCCGAGGAAGTCACCGCATGCAGCAGCCCGATCCGCCCTCCCTCCGGCGCGACGACCGCCCCGGCACCGGCCGGCCCGCCCCGCCTCCGGGCGCGGACAGCGACCTGCCCCCAATCGCGCCTGGTGGCGTACGTCAGGCACCGCCAGGGCCGACGCAGGGGCTGGTTCCGGGGCCGGGAGCGGCCTCGCGCGGCGCCCGGCGCACAGCGGTGCCGGGGGACCGGTTCACGCCCCCGCCGGAGGCTTCCGCGTACGACCGGGCGCCGGTTCCCCCCGAGGCATCCGCGCACCGCCCGGCCCCGCCTCAGGCCTCCCCGTCCGACCGAGCCCCCACCCCGCCCCAGGCTTCCGCCCACCGCCCGGCCCCCGCCCCACCCCGCGGTGCCCCACCCCCGGCACCGATCCCGCCACCGCGTCGCCACGGCGAACTCCCACCCGCACACGACGCGTTGATCTGCATCGCCCTGCCCGGCCTCGCCATCTCCCCCGACAACGGACAACTGACCGGCCGGGGGCTGGAGGGGTTCTACCGTGCGGGCCGGCGCCTCCTCGCCCGCTGCCGGCTCCGGGTCGCAGGGCGCGAACCGCTCCCGCTGCAGGCCCGGACGACGGGCGCCGACACGACCCGCTTCGTGGGGACCCTGCGCGTCTCCCCGGACGCCGGACCGGACCCGGACCTCGTCGTGGAACGCCATAGGTGTGCGGACGGGACGGAGCGCATCACCCTGCACAGCGCGGCCCGCCGCCCCCTGCGTCTGCCGGTGGAGGTCGCCCTGGGCACCGATCTGGCGGACCTGGCGGCGATCGCGGCGGGCAGCGCGGGCCCCGAACTGCCCGCCACCGTCCGCGCCGCGGGCCTGCGCTGGTCCGGCCCCGCCGGAGCGGCCTCGGTCACCGCCGATCCACCGCCCTCGGACGCGCTGGCCTCGGCGGGGCTGCTGCGCTGGGACCTCGCGCTGCCTCCCGGCGGCAGCGCGACCATCGAGCTGCGGGTGCGGGCCGACGGCGCGGCCCCGGTGCGCAGCGCGGGCCGTACGGCGACCAGCCCGCTGGCGACCGCCGAGGCCACCGGCGACGACCCCGCCGTACCGGCGCTGCTGCGCACCAGCGTCGAGGACCTCCGGGCGCTGCTGCTGCGCGACCCGGCCCACCCCACCGACACCTACCTGGCCGCCGGCGCGCCCTGGCGGTGCGGCCTCGCCCCGGCCGAGGCGCTCGCCGCCGCCCGCATGACCCTCCCCCTGGGCACCGGGCTCGCCGCCGGCACCCTGCGCGCCCTCGCCCGCACCCAGATGCGGGAACCGGGGCCGCGATGCGGCATGATCCCGGGACCGCTCCGGGACGCGGGCCCCCACCTGCCGCCGGGCTGCACCGGCACGGAGGCCACGCTGCTCTTCCCCGTCCTGCTGGCGGAGGCCCGCCGCTGGGGCCTGCCCGAGCGGGACCTCGACGAACTGCTCCCGGCGGCCGAGCGGTGCCTGACCTGGCTGCTGACCACCGTGGGGAAGGGCACGTATCTGCCCGACCCGCAGCCTCTCGGCCCCGCCCGCTGCGACACCCAGGCCCACGCCCACCGCGCGGCCCTGCTCGGCGCCGACCTGCTCGACGCCTGCGGCAGACCCGGGGGAGAGGAACTACGCCTCTGGGCGCGCCGGATGCGCGCGGCGTTCCGCGAGGACTTCTGGATCGACGACCTCGGCGGCGGCCGGCCCGCCGCCGCACGCGCCCCGGACGGCCGCCTCGTCCCGCACCTCGGCGCCGCCGCAGTCCACCTCCTCGACACCGGACTGCTCGGCAGCGGAACCATGGCCCCCGGCCTGCTCGACAAGGTGCGGACCGAACAGCTCGCTCGGCTCCTCGGCGGACCCGCCCTGGACAGCGGCTGGGGGCTGCGCGGACTCGGCGCCAAAGAGGCCGGACACAACCCGTTCGGCCACCGCAGCGGCGCCGTACGTGTCCACGAGACGGCCCTCGCGGTGGCCGGCCTGGCCACGGCCGGCTACGACAAGGAGGCCGGCTCCCTGCTGCGGGGCGCCCTGGCCGCCGCCGGACACTTCGGCCACCGGCTGCCCGAGATGTACGGGGGCGAGCAGCGCATCGACGGTGCCGCCCCCCTGCCGCATCCGGCGGCCTGCCGCCCGGCGGCCACAGCAGCCGCCGCCGGAGTGCTGCTGCTGACCACGCTCGCCGGGATCCGCCCCGACACGCCCGCCGGGACGGTCACCCTGCGCCCGCTGCGCAGCGCGCCCCTGGGTGAGATCGGCTTCACCGGCCTGAGAGTCGCGGGCGCCCCGTTCGCCGTACGGGTCAGCCGCCTCGGCCTCGCCATGGTCGAAGAGGCGGCCGACGGACTCCAACTACGCACCTGACCTCGCCGGACACCACACCGGCCAGGCGGCACCGCCTCACCGCCGCCCGCACGCCCGAGCGAGCTGGATCAGCCACCGAAGCGACCGACGAAGGGAGTGTTTATCGTCAGGCAGACGACTATGATCGCCGCATGCCCTACGACCCGTCAGCCTTTCCGCCCTTCGCCGTCACCGTGGACCTGGTCGTGCTGACCGTGCGCCGCCATTCACTGTGCGCGCTGGCGGTCCGCAGGGGGGAACCGCCGTTCCAGGGACGCTGGGCGCTCCCCGGCGGTTTCGTGCGGGCCGACGAGGACCTGGCGCAGGCCGCGGCACGCGAGCTGGCGGAGGAGACCGGGCTGCGCGCGCACGACCCGTCCGTCCCCGTCCAGGACAACGGCGCCCACCTCGAACAGCTCGCCACCTACGGCGACCCCAAGCGCGACCCGCGGATGCGCGTGGTCAGCGTCGCCCATCTGGCCCTCGCCCCCGACCTGCCCGCACCCCGGGCGGGCGGCGACGCCAGCAACGCCCGCTGGGCCCCGGTCGAGGAACTGCTCCAGCAGGGCGGCTACGGCCGCGACGGAGAGCCGGTCGCCCCGCTCGCCTTCGACCACGCGCAGATCCTCGCCGACGGCGTGGAACGCGCCCGCTCCAAGATCGAGTACTCCTCGCTGGCCACGGCGTTCTGCCCGCCCGAGTTCACCGTCGGAGAGCTGCGCCGCGTCTACGAAGCGGTGTGGGGAGTCGCCCTCGACCCGCGCAACTTCCACCGCAAGGTCACCGGCACCCCCGGCTTCCTCGTGCCCACCGGCGGCACCACCACCCGGCAGGGCGGCCGCCCCGCCCAGCTCTTCCGCGCCGGCGGCGCCACCTACCTCAACCCGCCGATGCTGCGCCCCGAGGTATGACAGCGGCCCCCGAACCACCGCAGGGCGAACGCTTAGAAATCGGGCATAGCGCGCTATCTTGCTACGGGTGATCCAGGCCTTCGGACTGACCAGCACCCCCCGCAAGGACCTCCCGCCCGCCGTGGACGACGTCTCCTTCGAGGCGCGCGCGGGCCACATCACCACGCTGCTCGGCGCTCCCGGCGCGGGCAAGAGCACGGCCCTCAGACTCATGCTCGAACTCCAACAGGGCCGCGGCGTCACCTACTTCAGAGGGCGTCCGCTGCACCGCATCGCCCACCCGTCCCGGGAGGTCGGCGTCCTGCTGGGCGACGTCCCGGGACACCCGGCCCGCACCGTCCGCGGACATCTGCGCATGCTGTGCGCCGCGGCGGGCGTGCCGGTGCGCAGAGCCGACGAAGTCCTCGAAGCGGTGGGCCTGGTCAGCCTGCGCGACGAACGGCTCGGCACCCTCTCCCGCGGCATGGACCGCCGCCTCGGCCTCGCCTGCGCCCTGCTCCCCGACCCCCACACCCTGGTGCTCGACGCACCCGCCGAAGGGCTCTCGGCCCGCGAGAGCCAGTGGCTGTACGGCATGCTGCGCGCCCACACGGCCCAGGGCGGCACCGTCCTGCTCACCACGAGCGACCCCAAGGAGGCCGCCCGCACCGCCGACCGGGTCGTCACGCTGGAGCGGGGCAGACTCGTCGCCGACCAGGACGCGGCCGCCTTCGCCCGCACCCGGCTGCGCCCCCGCGTCGCCGTCCGCACCCCCCACGCCGCACGCCTCGCCGCCCTCCTCGCCAAGGAGGCCCGCACCGGCCACCGCTCCGTCGAGGTCGTCCAGGAAAGCGGCAACCACCTTTCCGTGTACGGCAGCACCTGCGCCCACGTCGGCGAGACGGCCTTCCGGAACGGCATCCTCGTCCACCGACTCGCGGACGAGACCGGCGACATGGGGCCCGGCGCCGGGGCCACGGCCGACGGTGACCCGACCGGATCGCAGGTCTCAGTGGCCGCGTCTGCCCCGACGGCCCCCCAAGTCACCGCGCCGCCTCCTGAAGGCGCCACTGCACCGACTCCGGAGGTCGCCCCGGCAACAGCTCCGGATGTTGCCCCGGCGACAGCTCCGGAGGTCGCCCCGGCAACAACCCCCGAGGTCGCCCCGGCGACAGCCCCTGAGGTCGCCCCCGCAACGCCCCCCACCGCCCCCCTCCCTCCCCTCCCGCCCCCCATCTCCGTCCGCCCCGCCCCCAGCCCCCTCCGCCCCCTGCGCTACGAGCTGCGCCGGGCCACCGGGATCGGTACGGGGTTCGTCACGGCCGCCGCCGTGCTCGTCGTCTCCGCGCTGACCGCCGTACTGCTGGCCCGCATCGGCCACACCCCGCAGCCGCGCCTGCTGGCGGCATGGCCGCAGGAGGTGCCCCTGCCGCCCGCGGCGCTCGGAGCGGGGCTGCTCGGCGCGCTGGCCTTCGGGGACGAGTTCCGCCACCCCGCCCTGGCGGCCGACCGCGGCACCGTGCCCCGCCGGCTCGGACTGCTCGCCGCCAAGCTGCTCGTGTCCGCCGCCACCGCGCTGCTGCTCGCGCTGCTCACCCTCGGCTGCGACGCCGAGGTGCTCTATCTCGTATACGGCCGGGAGCTCGCCGAAGTTCCCGCCGACTGGCTGTCGCTCGGCGCGAGTTGGCTCGGGCTCGTGGTCGGCTGTGCCTGGGCCGGGGTGCTGGCCGCCGGTGTCTTCCGGTCCACCACGGCCGGGCTCGCCGCGGTGGTCGCCGTACCCGTCGCCGTCGTTCCGCTCGTACACAAGCTCCTCGTGGGAGCGAACGTGCGAGCCGCGGCCGGGTTCCCCGCGCGGATGCGTGAGGTGTTCCTGCTGCGCTGGCCCTTCGGCGGCGAGCGCTATCTGACCGCCGCGGCACGGGTGATCGCCCAACCTGTCGGCGGTGCGCTGGCGTTGTCGGTGACGGCGCTGCTCTGTACGTATCTGCTCATGACGGTGCGCGGGAGGGTCCGCTGACGATCGAACGCGCCCGCACGGTCGCGCACTGTGCACAACTCCCTCATGGGAAGCCCATTTCTTTCCGATAAGGCGTCAATTGCGACGGGGTGAGCGATCACCCTTTCGTGTGCTTTTCACCAAAGCCCTCAAGGGAGTTGGGAACAGCGCCGACAAAGGATGCGTGAGTACCCTTGCGCACACCATGATGACCGCCGCCCGCTCCGCAGACTCCGGTCTCGCCGGCCCGGGCGAACTCGACCGCTACCCCTACGCCGAGGCCCCGGCCGCCGACCGCGTCGGCGCTCCCGTCTGGGAGGCCGCGGACCCCGAGCTCGGGCGGGTCGGCCGGCGCGCCGCGGGCAGCCGTGGCCGTGGGCTGCACGGCCAACTCGTCCAGCAGCTGGGACAGATGATCGTCTCCGGCGATCTGGGGGCCGACCGCCCACTGGTGCCCGAGGAGATCGGCCAGCGCTTCGAGGTCTCCCGGACCGTCGTCCGTGAGTCGCTCCGCGTCCTGGAGGCCAAGGGCCTGGTCAGCGCCCGTCCGAACGTCGGCACGCGCGTGCGTCCCGTCAGTGACTGGAATCTGCTCGACCCGGACATCATCGAGTGGCGCGCCTTCGGGCCGCAGCGCGACGACCAGCGCCGCGAGCTGAGCGAGCTGCGCTGGACGATCGAGCCCCTCGCCGCACGCCTTGCGGCCGGGCACGGGCGGGAGGACGTCCAGCAGCGGCTGGCCGACCTGGTCGAGATCATGGGGCACGCCCTCGCTCAGGGCGACGTGCTCACCTTCTCCCGCGCGGACGCCGAGTTCCACGCGCTCCTGATCCAGGTCGCGGGCAACCGCATGCTGGAGCACCTCTCCGGCATCGTCTCCGCCGCGCTCCAGGTGTCCGGCGGCCCGGTCACCGGCTGCGACCGGCCGAGCGAGGCCTGCCTGGTCCACCACGGCCGGATCGTCGACGCGCTCGCCGCGGGCGACGGCGCGGCGGCCGAGGCGGCCATGCGCCAGCTGCTGACCGTCCACCCCGAGGTCGAGCGGGTCGTTCCCGCGCCGCGCGAGCACTGACCACCCACCGCGGGCGGCGCGGCCCGGGGATGCCGCCCCCCTCCTGCGGCATCGCCGGCCGGCGTACCGTCCCCCCGTCGGACCCCGCAGGGTCGGTCCCGAGCCTGCGGGGTCCGATGGCGCGACGAGCCGCGGACCGGACGACGGCAGGCCGCGTCCGGTCCCGACCGCAGCCCTGGCTGACCGTGTTTGCCCACATCTGAACGTTTTTGAGTGCTTACGGGGTGTGACTCGGGCCACGAAGATTGGGCGTAACGCTCGTGGAAAGAACGCGATGACCTAAGAGGTGACAGCCGCGGAGGGAATACGGACGCCGGTGACGGCGCTGTGCATCTTCCCGGCCCCCGCCCGCGCCGTCGGCCCATCCCCAAGCCGGCGGTCGGCTCCTGTCCATCACGGACGGGGCCGGAAGCCGTTTTCCAACGTTCCGAGAGGTTGTTCGTGTCGGCCAGCACATCCCGTACGCTCCCGCCGGAGATTGCCGAGTCCGTCTCTGTCATGGCGCTCATCGAGCGGGGAAAGGCTGAGGGGCAGATCGCCGGCGACGATGTGCGTCGGGCCTTCGAAGCCGACCAGATCCCGGCCACTCAGTGGAAGAACGTACTGCGCAGCCTCAACCAGATCCTCGAGGAAGAGGGTGTGACGCTGATGGTCAGTGCCGCGGAGCCCAAGCGCACCCGAAAGAGCGTCGCAGCGAAGAGTCCGGCCAAGCGCACCACCACGAGGACGGTCGCGGCGAAGACGGTGACCACGCGGAAGGCCACCGCCACCACTGCCGCTCCGGTCGCGCCCGCCGACCCCGCGGACCCCGCCGAGGAAGCCGCGCCCGCCAAGAAGGCCGTCGCGAAGAAGGCCGCGCCCGCCAAGAAGACGGCGGCGAAGAAGACCGCCGCCAAGAAGACGGCGGCCAAGAAGACCACCGCCAAGAAGGACGACGCCGAGATCCTCGAAGAAGAGGTTCTCGAGGACACCAAGGTCGCCGACGAGCCCGAGGGTGCCGAGAGCGCCGGCTTCGTCCTCTCCGACGAGGACGAGGACGACGCGCCCGCGCAGCAGGTCGCCGCGGCCGGCGCCACCGCCGACCCGGTCAAGGACTACCTCAAGCAGATCGGCAAGGTCCCCCTGCTCAACGCCGAGCAGGAGGTCGAACTCGCCAAGCGCATCGAGGCGGGCCTGTTCGCCGAGGACAAGCTGGCCAACTCCGACAAGCTCGCCCCGAAGCTCAAGCGCGAGCTGGAGATCATCGCCGAGGACGGCCGCCGCGCCAAGAACCACCTGCTGGAGGCCAACCTCCGACTCGTGGTCTCGCTTGCCAAGCGCTACACCGGCCGCGGCATGCTCTTCCTGGACCTGATCCAGGAGGGCAACCTCGGTCTGATCCGCGCGGTCGAGAAGTTCGACTACACCAAGGGCTACAAGTTCTCCACGTACGCCACCTGGTGGATCCGTCAGGCGATCACCCGCGCCATGGCCGACCAGGCCCGCACCATCCGTATCCCGGTGCACATGGTCGAGGTCATCAACAAGCTCGCGCGCGTGCAGCGCCAGATGCTCCAGGACCTGGGCCGCGAGCCCACCCCGGAGGAGCTGGCCAAGGAACTCGACATGACCCCCGAGAAGGTCATCGAGGTCCAGAAGTACGGCCGCGAGCCCATCTCGCTGCACACCCCGCTGGGCGAGGACGGCGACAGCGAGTTCGGTGACCTCATCGAGGACTCCGAGGCCGTCGTCCCGGCCGACGCGGTCAGCTTCACGCTCCTCCAGGAGCAGCTGCACTCCGTCCTGGACACCCTGTCCGAGCGTGAGGCGGGCGTCGTCTCCATGCGCTTCGGTCTCACCGACGGTCAGCCGAAGACCCTCGACGAGATCGGCAAGGTCTACGGCGTCACGCGCGAGCGCATCCGCCAGATCGAGTCCAAGACCATGTCGAAGCTGCGCCACCCGTCGCGCTCCCAGGTGCTGCGCGACTACCTCGACTAGGCCTGTCCCGGCCGGTCGCGGTCGTACGACATCGAAGGCCCGGTTCCCCGTCAGGGAGCCGGGCCTTCGCGCTGGTCGCGCGCGGCGTGCGGGGCGCGCGTGCTCCCGCGCGCGGGTGCGGTGCCGGGCGGGCTGGATCACTCTGGGTGTCTCATGACCATCCCGGAGTGAGGAGCATGCATGCGTCGTCTGTTCGTCCGTGCACTGGCCAGGCCGCTGGCGCTGGCCGCCACCGCCGCCGCGATACCGCTGGTCTCAGCCGTCCCCGCCGCCGCGGACAGCGTTGTCGTGGGCGGCTTCCCGGTCGATGTGGCACAGAGCCCGTGGACCGTGGCGGTGTCCAGCCGTGACCGGTTCGGCGGTACGCGGGCAGGGCAGTTCTGCGGCGGCGCCGTGGTCGGGCCGACCACCGTGCTCACCGCGGCCCACTGCATGGGTGAGGAGGTCCTGGGGGGACCGCCCGCCAAGGTGCGCGATCTCAAGGTCATCGCGGAACGCACCCACCTGCTGTCCGGGGAGGGCCGGGAGATCCCGGTGCGTGAGGTCCGGGTGAACCCGGCCTACGACGCCGCCGGCAACGCCGGCGACTTCGCGGTGCTCACCCTGGCCGAAGCCCTGCCGCAGCAGGACGTCATCGCGATGGCCGCCGCGGGCGACCCGGCGTACACACCGGGGACGTCCGCGCTGGTCTACGGCTGGGGGGACACCAGTGGCGCCGGGGACTACACCACCGGCCTGCGGGCGGCACGCGTGCACGTGCTGTCCGACGCCCAGTGCCGGCGGGCCTATCCCGGGGGTGAGGAGGGCGCGTATCTCGCCGAGAGCATGCTGTGTGCCGGCGAGACGCAGGGCGGCAGGGACGCCTGCCAGGGCGACAGCGGAGGGCCGCTGGTCGCGGAAGGCCGGTTGATCGGCCTGGTGTCCTGGGGGAGCGGTTGTGGACGGCCGGGCAGCCCGGGCGTGTACACGCGGGTCTCCGACGTCGTCACGCGCCTGTCCGGGGCCTGACGGGGCCGACGGGGCCACGAGGGCCTTCGGCGACACCTGCCCGGTGTCCGGCTCGGGGCGAGCTCCTTCGGCAGAACTCGACGAGTGCGGGCGGCCGCCCCCCTTTCGCGGGGGCGGCCGCCCGTGCGCCGGCCTGTGCCGGTGCTGGCTCGTCGTGTGCCAGGATCAGCGCTCTTCGTCGGAGGCGTTGCCGGGAACGGAGGTCAGCCGCTCCGTCTCGTCCTGTATCTCAGCGGCGATCTTCTTGAGTTCCGGCTCGAACTTGCGGCCGTGGTGGGCGCAGAAGAGCAGTTCTCCGCCGCTCAGCAGGACGACGCGCAGGTATGCCTGGGCGCCGCAGCGGTCGCAGCGATCGGCGGCCGTCAGCGGGCTCGCGGGGGTCAGAACAGTAGTCACGTCGCCTCTTCTCTAGCTCGACGAGCTGTCGTACCAGGGTCAACATCCAACCAGCCTCAAAACGTTCCCGCTCGTGGCTTTTCCTCGAAAAAAATCTCCGAGGCGGGTGGCTGCTGCCGGTTTGGCGGCGAATGTGCCGTATTGCGTGTCTGTCTTGCTTACGGTTTCGCGCTGTCGGTCATGGTCGGATCCTCCCGGCCGGGTTGCCGGTTGTTCATGAGGACGTGCCCGGAGCCTAAATGGTTCATGCCTCCAAGGGAACGTGATGTGCACTTCACCCCATCGAGGGATCGAACACACATGCGACCCTGGACTAGTCTGTGGGGGAGCACGAGGGTGGCGTTACAACGGCTCTACCAGGCCTCGGTACCCTCTCACCGGTGACCGAAGCCGCGCCCTTACCCACCAGGGCCCCATCTGAAATTCAGCGAGGAGCGAACCGCGTGACCGCCGAGACGTCCGTGTCGTCCACAGCGCTGCTGGCAGGAGCAGAGCGGGACGGTTCCAACTACACCGCGCGGCACCTGCTCGTCCTCGAGGGGCTCGAGGCCGTACGCAAGCGCCCGGGTATGTACATCGGCTCCACCGACAGCCGCGGTCTGATGCACTGCCTGTGGGAGATCATCGACAACTCCGTCGACGAGGCCCTCGGCGGGTACTGCGACCACATCGAGGTGATCCTCCACGACGACGGCTCGGTCGAGGTCCGGGACAACGGCCGCGGCATCCCCGTCGACGTCGAGCCCAAGACCGGCCTGTCCGGCGTCGAGGTCGTCATGACCAAGCTGCACGCCGGCGGCAAGTTCGGCGGCGGCTCCTACGCCGCCTCCGGCGGTCTGCACGGCGTCGGCGCCTCCGTGGTGAACGCCCTGTCCGCCCGCCTCGACGTCGAGGTCGACCGCGGTGGCCACACCCACGCGATCAGCTTCCGCCGCGGTGTTCCCGGAGCGTTCACCGGCGAGGGCCCCGACGCGAAGTTCGAGGCCAAGAGCGGCCTGCGCAAGGCCAAGAAGATCACCAAGACCCGCACCGGCACGCGCGTGCGCTACTGGGCTGACCGCCAGATCTTCCTCAAGGACGCCAAGCTCTCGCTGGAGAATCTGCACCAGCGCGCCCGCCAGACCGCGTTCCTGGTGCCCGGGCTGACCATCGTCGTGCGCGACGAGTTCGGCCTCGGCGAGGGCGGCAGCAAGGGTGAGGAGTCCTTCCGCTTCGACGGCGGCATCAGCGAGTTCTGCGAGTACCTGGCGAAGGACAAGGCCGTCTGCGACATCCTCCGCTTCACCGGGCAGGGCTCCTTCAAGGAGACCGTCCCGGTCCTCGACGAGCACGGCCAGATGACCCCGACCGAGGTCACCCGCGAACTCGGCGTCGACGTGGCGCTGCGCTGGGGCACCGGCTACGACACCACACTGCGGTCGTTCGTCAACATCATCGCCACCCCCAAGGGCGGCACCCACGTCGCCGGCTTCGAGCAGGCGATCGCCAAGACGATGAACGAGGTCCTGCGCGCCAAGAAGCTGCTGCGCGTCGCCGAGGACGACATCGTCAAGGACGACGCCCTGGAGGGCCTCACCGCGGTGGTGACCGTGCGGCTCGCCGAGCCGCAGTTCGAGGGCCAGACCAAGGAGGTCCTCGGTACGTCCGCGGCCCGCCGCATCGTGAACAACGTGGTCTCCAAGGAACTCAAGGCCTTCCTGACCTCCACCAAGCGCGACGCCGCCGCCCAGGCCCGGGTCGTGATGGAGAAGGCCGTCGCCGCCGCCCGCACCCGCATCGCAGCCCGCCAGCACAAGGACGCGCAGCGCCGCAAGACGGCCCTGGAGTCCTCCTCGCTCCCCGCCAAGCTGGCCGACTGCCGCAGCGACGACGTCGAGCGCAGCGAGCTGTTCATCGTCGAGGGCGACTCCGCGCTCGGCACGGCCAAGCTCGCCCGGAACTCCGAGTTCCAGGCGCTGCTGCCGATCCGCGGCAAGATCCTCAACGTGCAGAAGTCGTCCGTCACGGACATGCTCAAGAATGCCGAGTGCGGAGCGATCATCCAGGTCATAGGAGCCGGTTCCGGCCGCACCTTCGACGTGGACGCGGCCCGCTACGGCAAGATCATCATGATGACGGACGCCGATGTGGACGGCTCCCACATCCGCTGCCTGCTGCTGACCCTGTTCCAGCGCTACATGCGGCCCATGGTCGAGGCAGGACGCGTGTTCGCCGCGGTGCCCCCGCTGCACCGCATCGAGCTGGTCCAGCCGAAGAAGGGGCAGGACAAGTACGTCTACACGTACTCGGACCGCGAGCTGCGCGACAAGCTCATGGAGTTCCAGACCAAGGGCATCCGCTACAAGGACTCCATCCAGCGTTACAAGGGCCTCGGCGAGATGGACGCCGACCAGCTGGCCGAGACGACGATGGACCCGCGCCACCGCACCCTGCGCCGCATCAACCTCACGGACCTCGAGGCCGCCGAACAGGTCTTCGATCTGCTCATGGGCAACGACGTGGCGCCGCGCAAGGAGTTCATCTCCGGCTCGGCGGCGACCCTGGACCGCTCGCGCATCGACGCGTGAGCGCCAGGGGGACACCTCCTAGGCCCGGTCACCGGCCGGGCCCCTGACGACGGCCCGGGGCCGTCTCCACCTCAGGGTGGAGGCGGCCCCGGGCCATGAATCCACCCGGGCTCCACCCCTGCTCCGATCCCGTGACCAGGGCGTTTCCGTACCGTCGAAGGCGTCGGCAGCGCTCGCCGCCGGCTCCCGCCGCTCACGGAGGTCCCGATGCCCGGGCTCGTCAACGCGCTGGTGATCGTCGCCGTCGCCGCGCTCGTCATCACCCGCCAGTTCGCCGCCCGCCGCATCGACGACGACCGCCGCTGGTGGCTGATGCCCGCGATCCTCACGGTCATGGCCGTGCGCTCGCCCGGGATACTCGACGCCCAGCACCGGGCCGCGAGCGCCTCCCTCCTCGCCGCGGAACTGCTGATCGCCGTCGCCACCGGCGCCGGCTGGGCCTGGACCACCCGCATATGGGTGGAGGCCGACGGAGCGGTGTGGAGCAGAACCACCCGCGCCGGTGCGGCCGTGTGGGCCGGCGGCATCGCCCTCCGGCTGAGCCTGTTCGGGCTCGGCACGGCCCTCGGTATCCACCAGGACAGCTCCGCACTCCTGCTCGCCCTCGCGCTGACCCTGCTTGTCCGCTCCGGGATCCTCGTGCTGCGAGCCGGCACCGTGTCCGGGGCGGCCGGGCCGGCGACCGCGTACGGTGACCGCACCGCGGGCTGGGCGGGGGCAGCGGACGCCGCCACCCGGCCGGCGAGGAAGGAGCGGGTGTGACAGGGACGGAGAACGCCTGGACGCGCTGGCCCTCCCGCGAGGCCCTGGGGCGGGACGGAATCTCACGGCCGCGCCGCCTGCTCGCCTGGGCGGTACGGCTCGTGGCGCTCGGCGCGCTGCTGTGGACCGCCGCCACCAGCGGCCAGGTCCACGGCTGGAGCGCCGCAGCCGCGGGCGCGACGGTGGTGACCGTCACCACCCTCGCCGCCTGGGGGTTCTTCCGCACCACCCTCGCCCACCGGCTCGTGCCCTCTCTGGTCCTGGCCCTCGCCCTGGTGGCCGTCGCGGTCGCCGCCCACCTCGCCGGATTCCGCGTACCTGCCCTGGTCATCTGGTGCGCCTGCGGCGTCGGCGCGCTGGAGCGCCTGCCGCTGGCGGCCGCCCTGCCCGTCACCTGGGTCTCCTTCCAGGCGTACGCCACCGTCAACGACGACCCCTGGCTGACCACCGTCGCCACCACGCTCGGCCTCGCCCTCGGCGGCTACGCGCTGCGCCTGGACGCCGAGGCCCGCGGCAACGCCCAGCGGCTGCTCGCCCAGGAGCGGGCCGCGCGGGCCGCCGAGGCGGAGTCGGCCGCCCTCGCCGAGCGGGCGCGCATCGCCCGGGAGATCCACGACGTCCTCGCCCACAGCCTCTCCGCCCAGCTGGTGCACCTGGAGGCGGCCCGGCTGCTCATCGAGCGCGACGCGGACCGCGAGCAGATCCTGGAGCGAGTGGTCGCGGCCCGGGGCATGGCCCGCGACGGCCTCGCCGAGACCCGCCAGGCCATCTCCGCGCTGCGCGGGGAGCTGACCCCGGTGGAGGACTTCCTCCGGGACCTCGTCAGCCGGACCGACGGCGCGGAGGTCACCGTCACCGGTGAACGCCGCGCCCTGCCGGCCGAGGCGTCCCAGGCCGTGCGCAGGGTCGCCCAGGAGGCCCTGACCAACGTCGGCAAGCACGCGCGGGGCGCCAAGGTGCAGATCCGGCTGGACTACGGTGCCCACGAAGTGGCCCTCCAGGTACGGGACTCGGGCGGGACGCCGGGCGAACTCGCCCACGCCGGCAGCGGGTACGGTCTGCTGGGGATGCGGGAACGCGCCGAACTGCTCGGCGGTTCGCTGGAGGCGGGGCCGGGCGAGAAGGGGTTCGTGGTGACGCTGAAGGTTCCGGGATGAGCGAGGACGAGCAGACACGGACCGCGCGTGTCGTGGTCGCGGACGACCAGACCGTCGTCCGGGAGGGCATCGTGATGCTGCTCGGGCTGCTGCCGGGCATCGAGGTCGTCGGCGCGGCCGGCGACGGCGACGAGGCGGTGAAGCTCGTCGCCGAACTCGCCCCCGACGTGGTGCTGATGGACCTGCGCATGCCCCGCTGCGACGGCGTCGAGGCCACCCGGCGGATCCGTGCCGAGTACCCCGGCACACAGGTCGTCGTCCTGACCACCTTCGCCGACGACGACTCGCTGTTCGCGGCGCTGCGCGCGGGTGCCCGCGGGTACCTCACCAAGGACGCCGGCGGCGACGAGATCGCGCGGGCCGTCACCAGCGTGCTGTCCGGCGACGCCGGGCTCTCCCCGGGCATCCAGCGACGGCTGCTGGAGCGGCTGTCGGAGTCCGAGCCGCCCAGGGCCGCGCCCGACGAGCCGCCGGACGGCCTCACCGCGCGGGAGCAGGAGGTGCTGGTGCTCATCGCCGAGGGGCTGAGCAACGCGGAGATCGCCCGCCGCCTGCACGTCTCCGTCGCCACGGTGAAGACGCACATCAACAATCTCTTCGCCAAGGCCGGCCTCAAGGACCGCGCGCAGGCGGTGCGTTACGCCTATGCGAAGGGGCTGGCACGGCCGCCGGTGCGCTGAGTCACCTGATGGGGTGAAGCGACAGGGGAAGAAGAGCAGGGATCTTCCCGTTCTGTCCATCCTTGGGCATGCAGTCAAGCAACGGTCGTCCGCGCGGGGGCGGCCCCGAGAGCCCCGCCGGCAGCCAGGAACCCCCCACCCCGTCCGCCCTCGGTGCGCCCGACGGCGCGGGATACGACGACCCCTGGTACGACGCCCTCGCCTCGGGATGGGGCGAGTCTCCCGGGGGAGGTCCGGCCGGCGCCGTGCCGCCCGCGCGTCCGGCGCCCGAGAAGGTGGCCGCGGCCGACGTCTACCTCCAGGTGCAGCGCAGTCAGGCCTTCCAGGAGGTGCGCAGCCGGTACCGGCGGTTCGTCGTCCCGGCCGTCACCGGATTCTTCGCCTGGTACGTCGGGTACGTGGTGGCCGCGACCACCGCCCCCGGCCTCATGGCCCACCCCGTGGTGGGCGCGGTGAACGTGGCCATGCTCGCCGGGCTCGGGCAGTTCCTCAGCACCTTCCTGCTGACCTGGGCCTACGCCCGGCACGCACGGCTGCGCCGGGACCGGGCCGCGCTCGAACTGCGCTGGGACACCCAGGAGCTGACCCGCGGCGCCCGGGGCGGTGCCTCGTGACCGGAAACCACCAGTCACTGGCGCTGCTGCTGTTCAGCGCCTTCGTCGCCGTCACCCTCGGCATCACCACCTGGGTGAGCCGCAACCGGCACGGGTCGGCGGAGGAGTTCTACGCGGGCGGGCGGCTCTTCTCGCCCCTGGAAAATGGTTTTGCCATCGCGGGCGACTACATGTCGGCCGCCTCCTTCCTCGGTATCTCCGGGCTCATCGCACTCTTCGGCTACGACGGCCTGCTGTACTCGGTGGGCTTCCTGGTGGCCTGGCTCGTAGTGCTGTTCCTCGTCGCGGAACTCGTGCGCAACTGCGGGAGGTTCACGCTCGCCGACGTGGTCGCGGCCCGGATGCGGGAGCGGCCGGTGCGGATCGCGGCGGGAACTTCCTCGGTCACCGTGTCCGTTCTCTATCTGGTGGCGCAGATGGTGGGCGCCGGCAGCCTGGTCGCCCTGCTCCTCGGGCGCACGAGCGAGGCGGCACAGGCCTGGACCGTCATCGGCGTGGGCGCGCTCATGATCGTCTATGTGTCGTTGGGAGGGATGCGAGCGACCACCTGGATCCAGATCGTCAAGGCGGTCCTGCTGCTCGGCGGCACGGTCGCGCTGACCGTCCTCGTCCTGGTCCGCTTCCACGGCGACTTCGACCGGCTGCTGCTGACGGCGGCCGACCGCAGCGGACACGGCGCCGCGTTCCTGGCACCCGGGCTGAAGTACGGCGGCGACTGGACGGCCCGCTTCGACTTCATGAGCCTGGGGCTCGCCCTCGTGCTGGGCACGGCCGGGCTGCCGCACATCCTGTCCCGCTTCTACACCGTGCCCACGGCGCGGGCCGCCCGCCGCTCGGTGGTCTGGTCGATCGGCCTGATCGGCGGCTTCTACCTGATGACGATCGTCCTCGGCTTCGGTGCCGCGGCGATCGTCGGACCCGACGCGGTCCGGGGGTCCAACGCGGCCGGGAACACGGCGGTTCCGCTGCTGGCGCTCGACCTGGGCGGCGGCGCGGACTCCACCGGAGGGACGGTGCTGTTCGCGGTGGTCGCCGCGGTCGCCTTCGCCACGATCCTCGCGGTGGTCGCCGGCATCACCCTCGCCTCCTCGGCCTCCGTGGCGCACGACCTGTACGCCTCCTTGCGGCGCCGGCGCGGCACCCCGCGCAGCGAGGTCACCGTGGCGCGGACCGCGGCGGTCGGGATCGGCGTCGCCGCGATCGCCCTCGGCCTGCTCGCCCGCGACCTCAACGTCGCCTTCCTCGTGGGCCTGGCCTTCGCCGTCGCGGCCTCGGCCAACCTGCCGGTGCTGCTCTACTCGCTGTTCTGGCGCGGCTTCACCACGCGCGGCGCGGTGTGGGCCGTGTACGGGGGGCTGGTGCCCGCGCTGGCCCTCGTCGCCCTTTCACCGGTGGTGTCGGGCAGCCCCGAATCGCTGTTTCCGGGCGTCGACTTCCAGTACTTCCCGTTGCAGAACCCCGGCCTGGTCTCCATCCCGCTCGGCTTCCTCGCCGGCTGGCTCGGCACCGTCACCTCCGCCGAGGAACCCGACGAGGCCAAGCACGCGGAGACCGAGGTGCGCTCGCTGACGGGAGCGGGGGCGGTGTAGGAAGGGCGCCCGCACGGACGTACGCCGGTCGGGGGGGGCTCGCCGGTCACGCCGGTCCGTGGGCCGCGCCTGCCGAGAGCTAGGGCGCCACCCACGCGTACCGGTGTTCCGGGCGGCCCGTGTCGCCGTACTTCAGGAACAGGCTGAGGCGGCCCGCCTGTTCCAGGTGGCGCAGGTAGCGCTGGGCGGTGGAGCGGCTCAGGCCCGTCTCGGCGGCCACCTCGTGGGCGGAGAGCGGATGGTCCGCGCGGTGCAGCACCGAGCAGATCAGATCGGTCGTCGGCTCCGAGTGACCGCTCGGCAGCCCGGGCGAGGACGGCGCAGGCGCGGTCCGCAGGGCGCCGAAGATCCGGTCCACCTGTTCCTGACCGGCGACTCCCCGGCCGCCGACTCGGTCCACCGTGCGGCGCAAGGCGGCATAGGAGTCGAGGCGGACCCGCAGGGCGGCGAAGGTGAACGGTTTCACCAGGTAGTGCAGGGCGCCCAGCCGCATCGCGGTCTGGACGGTGGTGACATCGCCGGCCGCCGTGATCATGATGACGTCGGTGCCGTGCCCCTGCTCCCGCATCCGGTGGACCAGCTGCAGGCCTGTCCCGTCGGGCAGGTAGTGGTCGAGCAGCACCAGGTCGATGCCGCCGCGCTCGACGGCCGCCAGCGCCTGGGCGGCGCTGTGCGCGCGGGCGGCCACCCGGAAACCGGGAACCTTTCCCACGTACTTGGCGTTGATCTCGGCGACACGGAAGTCGTCGTCCACGACCAGGACGTCAATCATCGGGCCTCTTTCCCTCAAGGCCAGCCGGGCCGGCTACGCCCGTGTTTCGGCTCCGCTGTTGTAGCGCGAGCAAAACGAGCACAACAGGCCGTTGCAAGCAAAAGAAGCGCATGTGCTCACAAGACTGCTGCTGTGGCACGGGCCACATCTACGGTCCCGCCCCATGAGCGCAGACACCAGCCCCGCCATCGAGCTGCGGGGCGCGAGCAAAACGTTCCGGACCCCGTCCGGCGGCCTGCACACGGCCGTCCGGGAACTGGACCTCACGATCGGGCGCGGTGAGTTCGTCGCGGTCGTCGGCCCCACCGGCTGCGGCAAGTCGACCACGCTGACGCTGGTCAGCGGGCTGGAGGAGCCCACCCAGGGCGAGGTGCTGGTCGCCGGGGAACCGGTGCGCGGCGTCGGCGACAAGGTCGGCTTCGTCTTCCAGCAGGACGCCACCTTCCCCTGGCGCACGGTCCTGTCCAACGTCATGGCCGGCCCCCGGTTCCGCGGCGTCCCCAAGGCCGAGGCGAAGCGGAAGGCCCGCGAGTGGCTGGCCCGCGTCGGCCTCGCCGCCTTCGAGGACCGCTACCCGCACCAGCTCTCCGGCGGCCAGCGCAAGCGCGTCGCCCTCGCCGCGACCTTCGTCAACGACCCCCAGATCCTGCTCATGGACGAGCCGTTCTCCGCGCTCGACGTGCAGACCCGGGCCCTGATGTCCGACGAACTGCTGGAGCTGTGGGAAGGCACCGGCGCCTCGGTCGTCTTCGTCACCCACGACCTGGAGGAGTCCATCGCCCTGGCCGACAAGGTCGTCGTCATGACGGCCGGACCCGCCACGGTCAAGCACGTCTTCGACATCGACCTGCCCCGTCCCCGCAAGGTCGAGTCGGTGCGCCTGGAGCCGCGGTTCATCGAGATCTACCGCGAGATCTGGGAGTCCCTCGGCGAAGAGGTCCGCATCACCCGCGAGAGGGGTGCCGCCCATGTCGCCTGAGCTGCTCAGCACACCCGTCGTGGACACGGCGAAGACACCGGCGGACCGCGCGCACTCACGCGCGCGTGCCGCCCGCAGACGCAAGGCGGTCGTCACCGCCGCTCGCGTGCTCCTCCTGGTCGCCGTACTCGGCCTGTGGGAGTTGCTGGCCCGCACCCAGACCATCGATCCGTTCAACTTCTCGATGCCCTCGAAGATCTGGGACCAGATCGCCACCTGGGTGACCCACGGGACCGCGCTCGGCAGTCTCGGCGAGCAGATCTGGTTCACGCTCTACGAGGCCCTGCTCGGCTGGCTCGTCGGCGTCCTGGCCGGCGTGGTCCTCGGCATCGCGCTGGGCAGGATCACCTTCCTCGCCGACATCCTCGGTCCCTACATCAAGGTGCTCAACTCGATCCCGAGGATCGTCCTCGCCCCGATCTTCGTGATCTGGTTCGGACTCGGCCCCGCCTCGAAGGTCGCCTCCGCCGTCGTCCTGGTTTTCTTTCCGGTGTTCTTCAACGCCTTCCAGGGCGCCCGCGAGGTCGACCGCAACCTCGTCGCCAACGCGCGGATCCTCGGCGCGAGCGACCGCAGGGTGACCCTCCAGGTGGTCATCCCGTCGGCAACCTCCTGGATCTTCACCAGCCTCCACGTGAGCTTCGGCTTCGCCCTCATCGGCGCCATCGTCGGCGAGTACATCGGCGCCACCAAGGGCATCGGCCTGCTCGTCGCCCAGTCCCAGGGCACCTTCAACGCGGCCGGCGTGTATGCCGCGATGGTCATCCTCGCCGTCGTCGCACTCGTCGCCGAAGGCCTGCTGACCTTCGCCGAGCGCCGCATCTTCCGCTGGAAGCCGTCCGGCTCCGACAGCTGACCCCTCCTGACCTCCCTCGCACCCTCACAAGGACGTGAACCCATGCGCAAGTCCGCCAGATACGCCGCTCTCGCCGCCTCCGGCCTCCTCGCCCTGTCCTCGCTCACCGCCTGCGCCGACGACGCCTCCACCACCGCGTCGGCCGGCTCCGCCGCCAAGGGCGACGGCAAGGGCACCAAGGTCAAGATCATGGTCGGTGGCCTCGACAAGGTCATCTACCTGCCGGCGATGCTCACCCAGCGGCTCGGCTACTTCGACGCCGAGGGCCTGGACGTGGAGCTGCTCAGCGAACCCGCCGGCGTCCAGGCGGAGACCGCCCTGGTCTCCGGGCAGGTCCAGGGGGCCGTCGGGTTCTACGACCACACGCTCGACCTCCAGGTGAAGGGCAAGGCCGTCGAGTCCGTCGTGCAGTTCTCGCACGCGCCCGGCGAGGTCGAGATCGTCTCCAACAAGGCCGCCGACGAGATCAAGTCGCCCAAGGACTTCAAGGGCAAGAAGCTCGGCGTCACCGGCCTTGGCTCCTCCACCAACTTCCTCACCGAGTACCTCGCGGTCAAGAACGGCGTGCGGACCAGTGACATCACCCCGGTCGCCGTCGGCGCCGGACCGACCTTCATCTCCGCTCTGGAGCGGGGCTCCATCGACGCCGGCATGACGACCGACCCCACCGTGGCCACGATCCTCGCCAAGAACGCCGGCCGCGTCCTGATCGACATGCGCACCCCCGAGGGCTCGGACGCGGCACTGGGCGGGCCGTACCCCTCGTCAAGTCTGTACATGCAGACGGACTGGGTGAACAACCACAAGGACACCGTCCAGAAGCTGGCCAATGCATTCGTCAAGACGCTCAAGTGGATGTCCACCCACAGCGCCGCGGAGATCGCCGACAAGATGCCCGCCGACTACTCCCAGGGCGACAAGACCCTCTACGCGGCGGCCATCCAGAGCACCCTGCCGATGTTCACCAAGGACGGCGTGATGCCCGCGAACGGCCCGGAAACCGTTGAGAAGGTGCTCAAGGCGTTCAACCCCAACATCAAGAACGCCGACGTCGACCTGAGCAAGACCTACACGACCGAGTTCGTCAAGAAGGCCACGGGCTGATCAACCCAGCCCCGCCCCCGCCCCCGCTCAGGCGCGGGTCGCCCACACGTAACGGTGTTCCGGGCGGCCCGCGTCGCCGTACTTCAGGGTCAGCCGGGCCCGGCCCGTGCGCTCCAGCAGCTTCAGATACCGCTGCGCGGTCTGCCGGCTCACCCCCGTCCGCTCGGCGATCTCCTGCGCGGACAGCGGGCCCTCGGCGTTCATCAGCGCCTGGCGGACGAGTTCGGCGGTGGTGGGGGAGTGCCCTTTGGGCAGCCCGGGCTCCGACGGCGCGGACAGCGCGCCGAAGATGCGGTCCACATCGGCCTGTTCGGCCTCGCCGCCGCCGTCCAGCGTGCGCCGCAGCTCCGCGTACGCCTCCAGCTTCGCGCGCAGCCCGGCGAACGCGAACGGCTTCACCAGGTACTGCAGCGCGCCCTGCCGCATCGCCGCCTGCACCGTCGAGACGTCCCGCGCCGCCGTCACCATGATCACGTCCGTCTGGTGGCCGCGGCGGCGCATCTCGGAGACGACCTCAAGACCCGTCTCGTCCGGCAGATAGTGGTCCAGCAGCACCAGGTCCAGATGCGGCAGCAGCTCCATCTGCCGCAGCGCCTCGGCCGCGCTGTGCGCCTCCCCGGCGACGTGGAAGCCCGGCACCTTCTCCACGTACGCGGCGTTGACCTGCGCCACCCTGGTGTCGTCGTCCACGACCAGGACCTCGATCATCGGGTTTCCTCCTCGGCTGCGGCCGTCGCGGACAGGGTCAGGGCGGGCGCCGGCTCGGGCTCGGCCAGCGCCTCGGGCAGAACGACGGTGAACTGGGCGCCCCCGCCCTCCGCCTCGCCCACAGTGGCGCTGCCGCCGTGCCGTTCGGCCAGCCGCCGCACCAGCGACAGACCGATGCCCCGCTTGCCGTGGGCCGGCGGCTTCTTCGTGGACCAGCCCTCGGTGAACACCAGCTCCCGCTGCGCCGGCGGGATCCCGGGCCCGGTGTCGCGCACGGTCAGTACGGCCGTACGCCCCTCGGCGCGCAACTCGACCTCCACGCGCGCGTGCGGCGTCCCCGCGACGGCGTCGAGCGCGTTGTCGACCAGGTTGCCGACGACGGTGACCAGCCCGCGCGGATCGACCAGGCGGTCCGGCAGCCGGGTGCGGTCGGAGACCCACAGGGCCACCCCGCGCTCGGCGGCGACCGTCGCCTTGCCGACCAGCAGCGCGGCGAGCAGCGGATCCTCGATCTTCTCGGTGACCTGCTCCGCGGTGGCCCGGTGGTCGCCGACCACCTCCCCGACGAACTCCACGGCGTCGTCGTACATCTCCAGCTCCAGCAGCCCGAGCAGCGTGTGCATCCGGTTGGCGTGCTCGTGGTCCTGGGCGCGCAGCGCGTCGATCAGCCCGCGCGTGGAGTCCAGCTCCCGCCCGAGCTGCTCCAGCTCGGTCCGGTCGCGCAGCGTGGCCACCGCGCCGCCGTCCTCGGTGGGCATCCGGTTGGCGACCAGCACCCGGTGCCCGCGTACGGTGAGCAGGTCGGTGCCGGTGACCCGGCCGGCCAGCACATCGGCCGTACGGCCCTCGCCCAGCGCCTCGTCGGGGGAGCGGCCGACGGCCTCCTCGCCGATGCCGAGAAGGCGCTGCGCCTCGTCGTTCAGCAGCCGGACGCGGCCCGCGCGGTCCAAGGCGACGACGCCCTCGCGGATGCCGTGCAGCATCGCCTCGCGCTCCGCGAGCAGCGCCGAGATATCGGAGAAGGCCAGGTCACGCGTCTGCCGCTGGACCCGCCGGGAGATCAGCCAGGCGGCCAGCGCACCCACCGCCAGCGCGCCGCCGGCATAGGCGAGCAGCCCCGGTATCGCGCTGATCAGACGGGCGCGGACACTGTCGTAGGCGATGCCCACCGACACCGCCCCGATGATGTGCCCTTGCGCGTCCCGCAGCGGCACCTTGCCCCGTGCCGAGCGGCCGAGCGTGCCCTCGTCGATCTCCATGACCTCTTCGCCGGCCAGCGCCTGCTGGGGATCGGTCGAGACATGACGGCCGATCTGCGCCGGGTCGGTGTGCGACCAGCGCGTGCCCTTGTGGTTCATGATCACGACGTACTCGGCGCCGGTGGCGAGCCGGATCCGCTCCGCCTCCCGCTGCACCGGCCCGTCCGGGCGCGGCGCGGTGTGCTGGAGGTCCGCCGCGATCTGCGGCTGCTCCGCGGTGGTCTGCGCGATGGCCAGCGCCCGGTGCATCGCCTGGTCGTCCAGCTGGTGGCTGAGGGGTGCCAGGAACAGCCCGGTCGCGAGCACGGCGACCCCTGCCGCGATCGCCACCTGCATCAGCAGCACCTGGGAGAACACGCGTCGGGGCAGCCCGAGGCGCAGACGGCGTGCGGGGGAGGTGGGGCTCATACCCATGAACGGTACGTGGGGGTGCGCGCCCCGCCGTAGGGGGTGTGGCCCGGATCTCGTACGGGGCCCCGAGGGAGTCAGCTCGCCAGTGCCGTCGCCGACAGTTCCCGCACGGACACGACGTCCATCGTCGCGGGCGATCCCAGCACCGAGCTTCCGCAGCTCTCCGGCCGCGGCGGCAGCGCGTCACCCTGCGCCACGACCACCCGCCAGTGCCGCCCGTCGGCGTGCGCGACGACGACCTCCCAGCGTGGCGCCGAGCCGTCGGTGCGGACGACGCTCAACGCGTCCGCGGCGTACTCGCCCACCGCCCCGCGCACCGCGAGTTCCGCTGCCTGGCCCGGCCGCTCCCACGCCGAGCTGCCGCGGCACCCCTCGACGACGATCCGGCCTTCCCGGACGCCACGCAGGGCCTCCTGGACGGTGTGCGCCTCGGCGCGGCCGTAGGCGTAGCCGTACGGCAGCACGAGCACCGTCGGCGAGAAGCGATGACCACCCAGATGGGTGACCTCCCAGACGCCCTCCACCCCTGACGCGGCCAGCTCGGCGGCGAGAGGGCGGCCCAGCAGGGCGCAGCAGCGGTCGCGCTTGCCGTTGGTGCACACCAGCGCGAGCGGGGCGCCGGTGTGCGCACCGCCGTCCAGTACGGCGTCGAAGCCCCGGTGGTCGCCGCGGCCGAGCGCGCCGAAGTCCAGGTCGAGCAACTGCCGGGGGTCGTCGGTGACCGCGGTGCGCAGCCAGGCGTTCCCCGGGGTGGTGTGCGCCGCGTACACCCGGCGCACGGGCGGCGGGTCGCCGACGTCGGCGTGCCGGCCGGGCCGGCGGATCAGCGCGATGCGCACGCCCGTGCCCTTGGCGGCCTTCTCCAGGGCACGACCCAGCGCGGGGTCCAGATGGCTCGAAGTGAGCGCTCTGGCGCCCCAGGGGCCCGGCTGCTCCAGCAGCAGCCAGGTTCTCGCGGTGGCGGCGGTCCCGGAAACGGGCTCGTCGAGGGCCCGCGAGACGGTCGTGCACGTACTCACACAGGTGAGCCTAACCTGACTTGGCGCGGAGCGACTTCCGGCCGCCTCCGTGTCCCGCTCCCGGCGGCGCCCTCCGCCCTACTCCGGGAGCGCTCGCGGCGGCCTCGGACCGACGTAGTGGCCGCTCGGGCGCATGCGCAGCGGGCGTTCGCCGTACTCCTCCAGGGCGTGTGCGATCCAGCCCGCCGTGCGCGCCACCGCGAAGATCGTCTCGCCGGCCGTGGCGGGCATGCCGCTGGAGACGGTGAAAACGGCGAGGGCCAGGTCGACGTTGGCGTGCAGCGGTGTGTGGCGGGCGGTGGTGGCCACGATGTCGCGGGCGGCGAGCAGGGCGGGCTCGGCGCGCGGGATCTGCTCCAGCAGCGCGAAGAGGGCACGCGCGCGTGGGTCCTCGCCCGGGTAGAGCCGGTGGCCAAGACCCGGGACGCGGCGGCCGGCCCGCAGCTCCTCCGCGATCACGGGCGCCGCCGAGCCCTCGTCGAGCACGTCCAGCAGCATGCGGTGGGCCAGTCCGCTGGCCGCGCCGTGCAGCGGGCCCTCGATCACCCCGAGACCGGCCGAGACGGCCGCGTAGGCGTGGGCGCGGGCCGACGCGGCGACCCGCACGGCGAGGGTGGAGGCGGCCAGGTCGTGGTCGGCGAGCAGGCCCAGGGCCGTGTCCAGGACCCGCAGGGAGGCCTCGTCCGGCTCGCGCACGCTCAGCCGGCCCCACAGCCGCTGCGCCAGCGGGCCCTCGTCGCGGTGTGTCGGATAGGCCGTCGGCAGGGCGGTGACCAGCGTCGGGATGAGGACGCGCGCGGTGCCGAGCACGGCCTCCTCGGAGAGGTCGAACCGCAGTGGGTCGGCCGCCGCGGCGGCGATCGCGGCGACCCGCAGCCGGTCGGTGGGGCCGGTGTGCTCGGGCAGCGCCCGCACCGCGCGGCGGGCGACGGCGACCGAGGTCTCCGGCGCGGTGAAGGAGGCACCCGGGCGCGGCTGCTCGGTCCACAGCCACTCGGCGATCTCCTCGTAGGAGTGGTGCGCGGCCAGCTCGGTCGCGTCGACGCCGCGGAAGTAGTACCGGTCCTGCTCGATCAGCGTGATGCGGGTGCGCACCGCGAGTTCGGTGCCGGAGCCCGAAGTCCCGGGCGTCTCGCGCCTGTTGCGCCGGGCCAGCGCCTCGACCTCCTCGGCGTCGAAGGTGCTGCCGCGGCCGCCGGGCGTACGCCGGCTGCTCAGCTGGCCCCGGCTGACGTAGGCGTACACGGTCTCCGGCTTCACGCCGAGCACCTCGGCGGCCTCCTTGGTGGTCAGCCGTCGTCCCGGGTGGCCGTGGCCGGGTTCTTGATCGCGCATGGGGGTCACGGTAGCCGCCTCTCGGACCATTGATGCATGCATTGATTCAATCAATATTGACAACGAATCAGTCAATCATCGACAGTCGAATCAAGTTGAGGGAGGAAAACATGACTGTCAACAGGTCCGTAGGCACCCGTGTCGAGGTACCACGGGGTCTCGCCGGCGTCGTCGTCACTGACACCGAGATCGGCGACGTCCGCGGTCTTGAGGGCTTCTACCACTACCGCCAGTACTCGGCCGTCGAGCTCGCCCAGACCCGCGGCTTCGAGGACGTATGGCATCTGCTCGTCCACGGCGAGCTGCCGGACGCCGAGCAGAGCGCCGCCTTCGCCGCCCGGACCGCAGCGCTGCGCCGGCTGCCCGACGAGGTGCGCGCGGCCCTGCCCGCCGTCGCGGCGGCGACCGGCGGCTCCGGCCCGCTGGCCGGCCTGCGCACCGCCCTCTCCCTGCTCGGTGCCGCCCACGGCTTCCGCCCGGTCTACGACATCGACGCCGGCCGGCGCCGCGAGGACACCCTCGTGGCCGCCGCGGCGGTGCCGACGCTGCTGACCGCGCTGCACCGGCTGGGCCGGGGACTCGAACCGGTGGAACCGCGCGAGGACCTGTCGTACGCCGCGAACTACCTGTACATGCTGACCGGGACGGAACCGGATCCGGAGCGGGCCCGTGCCGTCGAGCAATACCTGATCTCAACCATTGATCACGGATTCAATGCATCAACCTTCACGGCGCGGGTCGTCACCTCCACCGGAGCCGACGTGGCGGCCTGCCTCGTCGCCGCGGTCGGAGCGCTCTCCGGACCCCTGCACGGCGGTGCGCCGAGCCGGGCCCTGGACACGCTGGACGCCATCGGCACCCCCGACCGCATCGACGCCTGGATCCGCGACCGCGTCCTGGCCGGTGAGCGCATCATGGGCTTCGGTCACGCGATCTACCGCACCGAGGACCCCCGCTCCCGCATGCTCCGCGAGATCGCCCAGCGCTTCGGCGGCCCGCGCGTGGAGTTCGCCGTCGAGGTGGAGCGCCGGGTCGAGGCGATCCTCGCCGAGCTGAAGCCCGGCCGGGAACTGCACACCAACGTCGAGTTCTACGCCGGCGTGGTCATGGAACTGTGCGGCCTGCCCCGCGAGATGTTCACCCCGACGTTCGCGGCGGCGCGCGTGGTGGGCTGGAGCGCCAACATCCTGGAACAGGCCGAGGACCCGAAGATCATCCGACCGGTGGCGCGCTACGTCGGGCCGGAGCCGCCGGTGAAGGTTCCGGCGCTCGGGACAGCGTGAGGGTCCGGCACTTGGCCAGTGCCGGACCCTGACGGGGGCTCGTCACCCCGGGTGATCCGCCTCCCGTCTGGGTGGCGGCTGCTGCTGTGGCAGCGACTCCGCTTCCCTTGCCGTCTCCGTTTCCCTTGCCGTCACCGTCCCCGTCTCCGTCCCCGGCTCCGGTCCCCGCTGGCGGCGCCAGGTGGCCATGGCCATGACCAGGGTCACGACGGCCACGACGGCGCAGATCACGCCGGCCCCCGCCCCGACGACAGTCGCTATGGCTACGACCTCGTCCATGGCTACGCGTCGGGGATGTCGGCCTTGGCGCGGATCAGCGTCTCGCGGGTGATGACCACGATGCGCTCGTAGTCGGCGCGCGACGCGTCCGCGGGAAGGTCCGGGTCGAGGGAGTCGGTGGCTTCCGTGCCGATGACGGCGAAGTTCCCGTCGGCCAGCTCGAAGATGTCAGGGCAGTTGCCTCCTCCTGTGCTCCCCCGCTCGACGGGAGGGACACCGATCCGACGGATGATCTGACTCACTGTTGCTTCCTCTGGTCACGGCTGAAGTCGATGCGCACGGTGGCCTGCTGGGCGAGAAGGCAGCCCTGTGGGGTGCACTCGCCGTCCGGCGGCGTGAGTGTCGCTCTTGTGG
The DNA here is from genome assembly GCF_014656055.1 of Streptomyces griseosporeus. GTDB lineage: Bacteria > Actinomycetota > Actinomycetes > Streptomycetales > Streptomycetaceae > Streptomyces > Streptomyces griseosporeus. Next base: position 1,982,663 of record NZ_BNBR01000001.1, on the reverse strand, counting down.
AGTCGCTCGACGCGATCTGGCGTGAGTCAACCCCAGTGCGTCCCGCTCAACTCGGGCCGTGACGCGTTCGTTATGGCCCGAGGGTGTGATTTCTCGGCAGGTTACTGCCTGGGCGGAGCGCACCCCCGGACTGTGCGGTCTGTGCCCGGTCACTCCGTCGGCGGCTCGCCGACCACCCACCATTCCTCGGTGTCCGCCTCGTCCAGTTGGCGCAGCAGGTCATCGACCATGCGTCCCAGGTCCGCCTCGTCCGAGCCCTCGGGCAGGGTGGCCCGCTGGCCGTGGGTGGCGGTCCAGTACTCCCGGACGACGGGGTTCTGCATCAGGCCGCGGACCCGGCCGTAGAAGTCCTCACGGCTGAGGTTGCCGATCCGGTAGTAGAAGAGCAGGTTCGTGTAGAGGGCGTTGGCGAGCAGGTACTGACGGCGCTTCTGCGGCGAGGCGGGCACCTCGAAGATGTCGAGGACCTCGGCCAGTTCGGGGCTGTCGATCGCCTTGCTCAGCAGTTCCCAGTGCAGCCGCTGCTGGGTCGCCAGGTTGGCGTCGCGGTGGCTGGTCGCGACCCGTTTCTCCAGGTGGTCGAGGCGCAGTCGCAGCACGGCGAGTGCCCGGTGCCGCGCGGCCAGCGTGGCCACGGCACCCGTCACCAGGCCGAGGCCCACTGCCGTTGCCGTGCCCAGGCCTCGTACCCGTGTCTTCCGTGTGGCCATGTCAACCCCCGGTTCAGGCGGCCGTCCGCCGGTCGTCGGGATGCGGGTCGACTGAGGGGACCGGCGAGCGATGGGCGGCGCTTGCCGCCTCCAGGGTGCCGAGCGGCTCTGATCGGCGGGGAGGCGGAGAGGAGGCGCACGGAGGGAAGCGAGGGTCGCACAGTCCGGCGCCTTGCCCAACGTCTGCCCCGCAAGTGCTGCTAACAATCGTTCACTTCGCCGGCATTCGCGCGGCTCGTATCCTGGGGCCGCATTCCATCCCCAGAGGTACGCCGGCCCGCGAGCCGGTGTACGCGTCGGCGTGAGAGAGGTCGCACCTTGGGTCCGAGCCTGAGCCCGAACCAGCAACCGGGTTCGCACCAGCAGCCGGCTCCGCACCAAGAAACGAGCCCGCATCAGGAGCCGGGTCCGCACCAGCAACCGGGTCTGCAGCAGGAGACGAGCCCGCGGCAGGTGCCGGTCGTCGTCCTCGCCGGTTTCCTCGGCTCCGGCAAGACGACTCTGCTCAACCATCTGCTCCACCGCAGCGGCGGCAGCCGCATCGGGGCGATCGTCAACGACTTCGGGGCCATCGAGATCGACGCGATGGCCGTCGCCGGCGCGCTCGGCGACTCGACCGTCTCCCTGGGCAACGGTTGCCTGTGCTGCGCGGTCGACGCCGGTGAGCTTGATCAATACCTGGACCGGCTGGTCAACCCTTCCCTCGGCATCGACGTCGTCGTCATCGAGGCCAGCGGGCTCGCCGAACCGCAGGAACTGGTCCGGATGGTGCTGGCCAGCGAGAACCCCCGCGTCGTCTACGGCGGCCTGGTCGAGGTCGTGGACGCCGCCGAGTTCGACGACACCCGTGCCCGGCATCCCGAGATCGACCGGCACCTCCAGATCGCGGACCTCGTCGTGGTCAACAAGCTGGACCGGGCCGCCGACGCCGAGCGCGTCCTCGGCCTCGTCCGGTCGCTGACCGACCGCGCCGCCGTCGTCCCGGCCACCTACGGCCGTATCGACCCCGCATTCCTCTTCGACTGCCGGCCGAGCGAGGAACGCGTCGGGCAGCTCTCCTTCGACGACCTGTACGACGAGACCCACGACGAGACCCATGACGACGCCGGCAACGACGACGGCCACGCCGGTCACCTGCACACCGCCTACGACAGCCTGTCCTTCACCTCCGGCACCCCGCTCGACCCCCGCCGGCTGATGGAGTTCCTCGACAGCAGGCCCGAGGGGCTGTACCGGATCAAGGGGTACGTCGACTTCGGGCCGTACGACGCCCGCAACCGGTACGGCGTCCACGCCGTCGGCCGGTTCCTGCGCTTCTACCCGGAGCCCTGGGCCGCCGCCGAGGACCGTCTCACCCAGCTCGTCCTCATCGGCTCCGGCATCGATACCGAGGGCCTGGCCAAGGCGCTGGAGGCGTGCCGCAGCGACGCCCCGCACACCGCCGACGAGCACGGCATGTGGGGCGTCCTGCGCTACGTCCAGCACCCCGACGAGCAGAACGGCGAGGACCCGCCGACGGGGGCCTAGGCCGGGCCCGCCGACGGAGGTCTAGGCCGGGCCCGCCGACGGGGGCCTAGGCCGGCCCCGTCACCACCGCCACCGTCTTCGGCAGGGACACGCCCGACCCGTCGCGGCGCGGGTCCATCTCCGGCAGCTCGGCCGGGGAGCCGTTCTTCTGCGCCGCCCGGGCCGGCGCGGTGCCCGCCCAGGCCAGGGACAGGCAGTCCTCGCCCTTCAGGAACCGCTGGCAGCGCACGCCGCCCGTGGCGCGGCCCTTGCGCGGGAACTGGTCGAACGGCGTCAGCTTGGCGGTCGTCTGGACGGAGTCGTCCAGCGTGCCGCGCGAGCCCGCCACCGTGAAGACCACCGCGTCGGACGCCGGGTCGACCGCCGTGAAGGAGATGACCTTCGCGCCCTCGGCGAGCTTGATGCCGGCCACACCACCGGCCGGGCGGCCCTGCGGGCGGACCTGGGAGGCCTGGTAGCGCAGCAGCTGCGCGTCGTCCGTGATGAAGACCAGGTCCTCGTCACCGGTCCGCAGCTCCACGGCGCCGACGATCCGGTCGCCCTCCTTGAGGGTGATGACCTCCAGCTCCTCCTTGTTGGCGGGATAGTCGGGCACCACCCGCTTGACCACGCCCTGCTCGGTGCCGAGTGCCAGCCCCGGCGAGGACTCGTCGAGCGTGGTCAGGCAGACCACCCGCTCGCCGTCGTCGAGCGAGACGAACTCCGACAGCGGGGCGCCACCCGACAGGTTGGGCGAGGTCATCGGCTCGGGCAGCGTCGGCAGGTCGACCACGTTCACCCGGAGCAGCCGGCCCGCCGAGGTGACCACGCCGAACTCACCGCGGGCCGTCGCCGGCACCGCCGAGACGATCACGTCGTGCTTGACCCGGCGGCCGCCGTCGTCCTCGAACGGGTCACCGTTGGCCGTACGGGCCAGCAAACCCGTGGAGGACAGCAGTACCCGGCACGGGTCGTCCGCGACCTGCAGCGGCACTGCTGCGACCGGCACGCCGGCCGACTCCAGCAGCTCCGTACGCCGGTCGGTGCCGAACTTCTTGGCCACCGCGGCCAGTTCGTTCGAGACCAGTTTGCGCAGCTCGGCGTCGGACTCCAGGATCCGGGTCAGCTCCTCGATCTCCGCGGTGAGCTTGTCCTTCTCCGCCTCCAGCTCGATCCGGTCGTACTTGGTCAGGCGGCGCAGCGGCGTGTCGAGGATGTACTGCGTCTGCACCTCGCTCAGCGAGAAGCGCTCCATCAGGCGCTGCTTGGCCTGCGCGGAGTTCTCGCTGGAGCGGATCAGGCGGATGACCTCGTCGATGTCGACGAGCGCGGTGAGCAGGCCCTCCACCAGGTGCAGCCGGTCGCGCTTCTTGGTGCGGCGGAACTCGGAGCGGCGCCGCACCACCTCGAAGCGGTGGTCGAGGTAGACCTCCAGCAGCTCCTTCAGACCGAGGGTGAGCGGCTGGCCGTCGACCAGGGCGACGTTGTTGATGCCGAAGGACTCCTCCATCGGCGTCAGCTTGTACAGCTGCTCCAGGACCGCCTCCGGCACGAAGCCGTTCTTGATCTCGATGACCAGGCGCAGGCCGTGCTCGCGGTCGGTGAGGTCCTTGACGTCGGCGATGCCCTGGAGCTTCTTCGCGTTGATCAGGTCCTTGATCTTCGCGATGACCTTCTCCGGTCCGACCGTGAACGGCAGCTCGGTGACGATCAGGCCCTTGCGGCGCGCCGTCACGTTGTCCACGGTCACCGTCGCGCGCATCTTGAAGGTGCCGCGCCCGGTCTCGTAGGCGTCGCGGATCCCGGACAGGCCGACGATCTTGCCGCCGGTGGGCAGGTCCGGGCCCGGGACGAATCTCATCAGCGCGTCGAGGTCGGCGTTCGGGTGCCTGATCAGGTGGCGGGCGGCCGCGATGACCTCGCGCAGGTTGTGCGGCGGCATGTTGGTCGCCATACCTACGGCGATGCCGGAGGTGCCGTTGACCAGCAGGTTCGGGAAGGCGGCGGGCAGCGCGACCGGCTCGCGCTCCTGGCCGTCGTAGTTGGGCTGGAAGTCGACGGTGTCCTCGTCGATCGACTCCGTCATCAGCCCGGTCGCCTCGGCCATCCGGCACTCGGTGTACCGCATGGCGGCCGGCGGGTCGTCGTTGCCCAGCGAGCCGAAGTTGCCGTGGCCGTCGACCAGCGGCACCCGCATGGAGAAGGGCTGCGCCATGCGCACCAGTGCGTCGTAGATCGACGCGTCGCCGTGCGGGTGCAGCTTGCCCATGACCTCGCCGACGACACGGGCGCACTTCACGTAGCCGCGGTCGGGGCGCAGGCCCATCTCGTTCATCTGGTAGACGATGCGGCGGTGCACCGGCTTCAGGCCGTCCCGGGCGTCCGGCAGGGCGCGGGAGTAGATGACCGAGTACGCGTACTCGAGGTACGAACCCTTCATCTCGTCCACGACGTCGATGTCGAGGATCTTCTCCTCGTACGCGTCGTCGGGCGGCGGGGTCTTCGTGCTGCGGCGGGCCATCGCTCCTGGCTCCTTGCTGAAGCGTGAACGGGATCTGACGCGGACCATTGTGGACCGCGGGACTGACAACGCGGGCCGGGACCCGGCGTGACAGGGATCCGGCCCCGGCGTCACGCGGAGCGGGGCTCGCTCGCACCCGGCCGCCCGGTCCGGTTCCGGGGTCAACCGCCGAGGCTACGCGATCTCGCTCTCGGCGTACCTCCCGCGGGAACTTCGCCGGTCGTCCGCCCGCTTGCATACAGTGGCAGGACCGGCAGGAAACGAGCGGTTTCGACGACCGCCCGCGATCGAAGGGACGTACATGCCCATGGGTCACACGGCCACAGCCGAGGCAGGCTCCGGCGGCCTGACAGCGACCGAGCACCGCCTGGCCAACGGCCTGCGCGTGGTGCTCTCCGAGGACCACCTGACCCCGGTCGCGGCGGTGTGCCTCTGGTACGACGTCGGCTCCCGCCACGAAGTCAAGGGACGTACCGGCCTGGCTCACCTTTTCGAGCACCTGATGTTCCAGGGCTCCGCCCAGGTCAAGGGCAACGGTCACTTCGAGCTGGTGCAGGGCGCCGGCGGCTCGCTCAACGGCACCACCAGCTTCGAGCGCACCAACTATTTCGAGACCATGCCCGCCCACCAGCTGGAGCTCGCCCTCTGGCTGGAGGCCGACCGCATGGGCTCCCTGCTCGCCGCGCTCGACGACGAGTCCATGGAGAACCAGCGCGACGTCGTCAAGAACGAGCGCCGCCAGCGCTACGACAACGTCCCCTACGGCACCGCCTTCGAGCGGCTGACCGCCCTCGCCTACCCGGAGGGCCACCCGTACCACCACACGCCGATCGGCTCGATGGCGGACCTGGACGCGGCCACCCTGGAGGACGCGCGCCAGTTCTTCCGCACCTACTACGCGCCGAACAACGCGGTGCTGTCGGTCGTCGGCGACATCGACCCCGAGCAGACCCTCGCCTGGATCGAGAAGTACTTCGGCTCCATCCCCTCCCACGACGGCAAGCCCGCGCCCCGCGACGGCACCCTGCCCGACGTCATCGGCCGGGAGCTGCGCGAGGTCGTCGAGGAGGAGGTGCCGGCCCGCGCCCTGATGGCCGCCTACCGGCTGCCGCACGACGGCACGCGCGCGTGCGACGCGGCCGACCTCGCCCTGACCGTCCTCGGCGGCGGCGAGTCCTCCCGCCTGTACAACCGGCTCGTGCGCCGCGACCGTACGGCCGTCGCGGCCGGCTTCGGCCTGCTGCGGCTGGCCGGCGCGCCCTCCCTTGGCTGGCTGGACGTGAAGACCTCCGGTGACGTCGAGGTGCCGGTCATCGAGGCCGCCATCGACGAGGAGCTGGCCCGGTTCGCCGAGGAGGGGCCCACCCCCGAGGAGATGGAGCGCGCCCAGGCCCAGCTGGAGCGCGAGTGGCTGGACCGGCTCGGCACGGTCGCAGGCCGCGCCGACGAACTGTGCCGGTTCGCCGTCCTGTTCGGCGACCCGCAGCTCGCCCTCACCGCCGTGCAGCGCGTGCTGGAGGTGACGCCCGAGGAGGTCCAGGAGGTCGCCAAGGCGCGCCTGCGCCCCGACAACCGCGCCGTGCTCGTCTACGAGCCGCTCGCCCCGGAGCACGCCGAGGACGTGGAAGGCACCGAAGACCCGGAGTCCGCGGCCACCGTGGAAGCCACCGACGACAACGAGGAGGCGGCCAAGTGACCGAGCTCGCCCAGATGGAGTTCCACCCGCAGCCCACGGCGGGCGAGCCCAGGCCGTGGGCCTTCCCGGCCCCGGAGCGCGGCAGCCTCGGCAACGGCCTGACCGTGCTGCGCTGCCACCGCCCCGGCCAGCAGGTCGTCGCCGTGGAGGTGCTGCTCGACGCGCCGCTGGACGCCGAGCCGGCCGGGCTCGACGGTGTCGCCACGATCATGGCCCGCGCCTTCTCCGAGGGCACCGACAAGCACTCCGCGGAGGAGTTCGCCGCCGAGCTGGAGCGCTGCGGCGCCACCCTCGACGCGCACGCCGACCACCCCGGCGTCCGGCTCAGCCTGGAGGTGCCCGCCTCCCGCCTGGCCAAGGCGCTCGGGCTGGTCGCCGACGCGCTGCGGGCGCCCGCCTTCGCCGACAGCGAGATCGAGCGCCTGGTGCGCAACCGCCTCGACGAGATCCCGCACGAGCTGGCCAACCCCTCCCGGCGCGCCGCCAAGGAGCTGTCCAAGGAGCTGTTCCCGGCGACCTCGCGCATGTCGCGTCCGCGCCAGGGCACCGAGGAGACCGTCGCCGGCATCGACGCCGCGGCCGTCCGCGCCTTCTACGAGCGCCATGTGCGGCCCGCCACCGCCACCGCCGTGGTCGTCGGCGACCTCACCGGTATCGACCTCGACGAGCTGCTCGGCGACACCCTGGGCGCCTGGACGGGCTCCTCGGCCGCGCCGCGGCCCGTGCCGCCGGTGACCGCCGACGACACCGGCCGGGTCGTCATCGTCGACCGCCCCGGCGCCGTCCAGACGCAGCTGCTGATCGGCCGTATCGGCCCCGACCGGCACGACAGCGTCTGGCCCGCCCAGGTGCTCGGCACGTACTGCCTCGGCGGCACCCTCACCTCCCGCCTGGACCGCGTCCTGCGCGAGGAGAAGGGCTACACCTACGGGGTGCGCTCGTTCGGGCAGGTCCTGCGCTCCGCGCCCGACGGCAGCGGCGCCTCGATGCTCGCCATCAGCGGCTCGGTCGACACGCCCAACACCGGGCCGGCCCTCGACGACCTGTTCAAGGTGCTGCGCACCCTCGCCGCGGAGGGCCTGACCGACGCCGAACGCGACGTCGCCGTGCAGAACCTGGTCGGCGTGGCCCCGCTGAAGTACGAGACCGCGGCGGCCGTGGCGAGCACGCTGGCCGACCAGGTCGAGCAGCACCTGCCCGACGACTTCCAGGCCGCGCTGTACCGCCGGCTGGCCGTCACCGGCACCGTGGAGGCCACCGCGGCGGTCGTGAACGCCTTCCCGGTGGACCGCCTGGTCACGGTCCTCGTCGGGGACGCCGCGCAGATCAAGGAGCCCGTGGCGGCGCTCGGCATCGGCGAAGTCACCGTCGTCCCGGCCGAGTAGCAGCCGGGCCGCGGCACACGCGCGTGGGGCCCTGGTGGTGACGGACCACCAGGGCCCTTTTGCATCCAAAGGCGACGGGGCCGCCATATGTCCGAATTGGGGCGGAGGTTGCCCATCTGGCCTGTGGGATGCGCTACAAAACCCCTGTTCCGTTTGAGGATTGAAAGTGCGTCCCCTTAGCGTCGTCCGGGCTGTTCGTCAGGCAGTGCGCCGCACCCGCGGCACCGGACAGTCATCGCCGAGTCCCCGTACGGCGCGAGCCAGGGGAGCCGGGGACCCATCGCAGTCCCTGGGGTGAATCGGACGCCCGCGCCTGTGCGAGGGGGTCCGTAGGAGACCTTCCTGCTCCGAACCCGTCAGCTAACCCGGTAGGCGAGAGGGAAGGAAAGGACCAGCCAGTACATGGCGTTCATCTGCGCCACCGGTAAGCACCGCCGTCCGAGCCGGATGAAGCGGACCACCGCGCAGGCGGCCGGCATCGCCGCCCTCACCACCACCGGCGTCATCGGCTCCCTCGCCGCTCCCGCGCTCGCCGCGGAGTCCACCGCCGAGCAGACCGGGCTGCTGCCGGTCCTCGCCGTGGACAACCCCGTCGCCCAGCAGATCGACTCGGTCGCCGAGGAGATCGACGCCCAGGCGGAGGCGCAGAAGGAGGCCGCCGAGCGCAAGGCGGCCGAGGAGGCCGCCCGCCAGAAGGCCGCCGAGGCGGCGAAGAAGGCCCGCGAGGCCAGGGAGCGCGCGGCCCGCGAGGCCGAGCGCAAGCGCCTGAACACCTTCGTCGCGCCGATCGCCCACTCGTACGTCTCCACCGGCTACCGCACCGGCGGCTCGCTGTGGTCCTCCGGCAGCCACACCGGCATCGACTTCCACGCCGCGAGCGGCACCCCCGTCCACGCGGTCGGCTACGGCACCGTCGTCGAGGCCGGCTGGGGCGGCGCCTACGGCAACCAGGTCGTCATCCGGATGAACGACGGCACGTACACCCAGTACGGCCACCTGTCCTCCATCGCCGTCTCGGTCGGGCAGCACGTCGAGGCCGGCCGGCAGATCGGCCTGTCGGGCGCGACCGGCAACGTCACCGGCCCGCACCTGCACTTCGAGGCGCGCACGAGCCCGGAGTACGGCTCGGACATCGACCCGGTCGCCTACCTCCGCCTGCACGGCGTCAGCCTCTGACGGCGTCACCGCGCTCTTCCCCGAAGCCCCGGCCCGAGCCGGGGCTTCGGCGTTTCCACGCCGTCTCCACGGTCTCCCTGGCCAAAAAATATCCATGGATTACCGGCCGCCGTCGGAAATTCGGCCGCATTGCCATAGAGTCACTGAACACGCGTCAATCGTCGACGTGTCACGGGGATTATGGCGGAGGTCGGTCATGCGTATTCCGGCGCATTCGGTGTGCACGGCGATCCGGGACGACATCGTCGCGGGTGTCTACGAGCGCGGCAGCCGGCTCACCGAGGACCTGCTGGCGCGCCGCTACGGCGTCTCCCGCGTCCCCGTCCGCGAGGCGCTGCGCACCCTGGAGGCCGAGGGCTTCGTGGTGACGCGCCGGCACGCGGGCGCGTGCGTGGCCGAACCGACCGAGCAGGAGGCCGCCGACCTGCTGGAGATGCGCCTGCTGCTGGAGCCGCTCGGCGCCTCCCGGGCCGCCCAGCGCCGCACCGAGGCCCATCTGAAGGTACTGCGCGGACTGGTCCGGATCGGCCAGGAGCGGGCCAGGCGCGGCAACAGCGACGACCTGCGCTCCCTGGGCGGCTGGTTCCATGAGACGCTCGCCCAGGCCTCCGGCAGCCAGGCGCTGACCGCGACGCTCACCCAGCTCCGGCACAAGATCGCCTGGATGTACGCCGTGGAGGCACCGGCCGACCCCGTGGAGTCCTGGGCGCAGCACGGCGCCATCGTGGACGCCGTGGCCCGCGGCGACAGCGAACGCGCGCGTGCCGTCACCGCGCAGCACACCGAGCGTTTCACCGCCGCCCACCGGCTGCGGTTCGCCACGGCCGCGGACCGTGTGAGGACTTCGCAACATCCCGTAAACGTGGCGGGCCCGCGGCATTAACACAGGGGCCGTATACAAAGAGGGGATATTCGATGGCGGCGTATTTCTGCTGCCTTTCTCCGCGTGCGGCGTGAATTCATGCCGACGCGTTTTCCGTGTGCCCGGAAACGACGGACCGCGCCGCCCCGGAAAACGGCGGAGCCGCGCCGCCCCGGGAAAAGGGCGACACGGCTCCGGCGTGTACGACGGACGGCTCAGACGGTCTCGGGAAGCTCCTCGAGACCCTCGGAGACCAGCTTCGCCAGACGGTCGAGGGCGGCGTCCGCACCCTCCGCGTCGGAGGCGAGGACGATCTCCTCACCGCCCTGGGCGCCCAGGCCCAGGACGGCCAGCATGGAGGCCGCGTTGACGGGGGTGCCGCCGGCCTTGGCGATCGTCACCGGGACGCCTGCGGCCGTGGCGGCTCGGACGAAGATGGAGGCGGGGCGGGCGTGGAGACCCTCGGCCCAGCCGACGTTGACGCGGCGCTCAGCCATGTGTTGCTGCCCTTCAGGTGTTCAGGGTTGTCTAGACCAGTTTCCCACATCGTGAAGCATGCCCGGAGAGGTCCTGCGACCGCCCCGGCGGCGGCTGCCGGGCCGCGGCCTCGGCCCGACGGCCGTCCTCCACAGACTGCCTCGCGCCGTTGTCGTACGCGAGCCGTACTCTGGGGCCCATGCAGAGCGCCTCGGACCGGCAGGAGTACCCCGCCCACTGGGAAGCCGACGTGGTGCTCCGCGACGGCGGCACCGCACGCATCCGCCCCATCACCGTCGACGACGCGGACCGACTGGTCAGCTTCTACGAGCAGGTCTCGGACGAGTCGAAGTACTACCGCTTCTTCGCGCCCTACCCGCGCCTGTCCGCCAAGGACGTCCACCGCTTCACGCACCACGACTTTGTGGACCGGGTGGGACTCGCGGCCACGATCGGCGGCGAGTTCATCGCCACCGTACGCTACGACCGGATCGGCACCGACGGAATGCCCGCGTCCGCACCGGCCGACGAGGCCGAGGTCGCCTTCCTCGTCCAGGACGCCCACCAGGGCCGCGGCGTCGCCTCCGCCCTCCTGGAGCACATCGCCGCCGTCGCCCGCGAGCGCGGCATCCGCCGCTTCGCCGCCGAGGTGCTGCCCGCCAACACCAAGATGATCAAGGTGTTCACGGACGCCGGGTACACCCAGAAGCGCAGCTTCGAGGACGGCGTCGTCCGCCTGGAGTTCGACCTGGAACCCACCGAGCGTTCCCTCGCCGTGCAGTACGCGCGCGAGCAGCGCGCCGAGGCCCGCTCCGTGCAGCGGCTGCTGATGCCCGGCTCGCTCGCCGTCGTCGGCACCGGCCGCAGCCCCGGCGGCGTCGGCCGCAGCATCCTCGGCAACCTCCGCGAGGCCGGCTACACCGGCCGCCTCTACGCCGTGAACCGCGCCTTCCCCGAGGACCTCAGCGAACTCGACGGCGTCCCCGCCTACCGCTCGGTGCGCGACATCGACGGCCCCGTGGACCTCGCGGTCGTCGCCGTCCCGGCCGACCACGTCCCCGAGGTCGTCGCCGAGTGCGGCGAGCACGGCGTACAGGGCCTCGTCGTGGTCTCCGCCGGGTACGCCGAGAGCGGCCCCGACGGACGCGAACGCCAGCGCGCACTCGTCCGGCACGCGCGCGCGTACGGCATGCGGATCATCGGCCCCAACGCCTTCGGCGTCATCAACACCTCCGCCGGCGTCCGGCTCAACGCCTCCCTCGCCCCCGAGATGCCCCGGCCCGGCCGGATCGGCCTGTTCGCGCAGTCCGGCGCCATCGGCATCGCCCTGCTGTCCCGGCTGCACCGCCGCGGCGGCGGCGTCACCGGCGTCACCGGCGTGTCCACGTTCGTCTCCGCCGGCAACCGCGCCGACGTCTCGGGCAACGACGTCCTGCAGTACTGGTACGACGACCCCGACACCGACGTCGTGCTGATGTACCTGGAGTCCATCGGCAACCCGCGCAAGTTCACCCGCCTCGCCCGGCGCACCGCCGCCGCCAAGCCGCTCGTCGTCGTCCAGGGCACCGGCACCGCCCCCCAGGGCCACGCCGTCCGCGCCACGCGGCTGCCCCACGCCACGGTATCCGCGCTGCTCCGGCAGGCGGGCGTGATCCGCGTCGACACCATCACCGAGCTGGTCGACGCGGGCCTGCTGCTGGCCCGCCAGCCGCTCCCGGCCGGCCCGCGCGTCGCCATCCTCGGCAACTCCGAGTCCCTCGGCGTGCTCACCTACGACCAGTGCCTCGCCGCCGGCCTGCGCCCGCACCGACCGCTGGACCTCACGACGGCCGCCTCCGCCGAGGACTTTCGGGCGGCCCTGGCACGGGCGCTGGCCGACGACACGTGCGACGCCGTCGTCGTCACCGCCATCCCGGCGATCGGAGAGGGCTCACCCGGCGACGCCGAACTGGCGGAGGCGCTGCGCTCGGCGGCCGAGGCGGTACCCGGCAAGCCGGTCCTGGTGGTCCACGTGGAGCTGGGCGGCCTGGCCGAAGCCCTGTCCGCCGCGGCGAGCACCGCCCCGCAGGCCGCCGACCAGGCACCCGGCGGCGCCCGCCGGATCCGCCCCTCGCAGCAGCTGCCCCCCACCACCCCGCCGGAGGAACCCCCCGCCACCGGCCCGCGCCTCATCCCCGCCTACCCCGCCGCCGAACGCGCCGTACGCGCCCTCGCCGAAGCCGTGCGCTACGCCCAGTGGCGGCGGGAGGCCGCCGAGCCCGGCAAGGTGCCCGAGTACGACGACATCGACCAGAAGGGCGCCGCCCAGCTGATCGACGGCCTGCTCGCGCGCGGGCAGGGCCTCACCCTCAGCACGGAGGCCACCGGCGAGCTGCTCGGCCGCTACGGCATCCACGTCCGCCCGGCGCTGCCCGCCCCGACGGCCGACGCCGCCGCCGACGCCGCCCGCGCCCTCGGTTACCCCGTCGCCCTCAAGGCCACCGCCCCGCACCTCAGGCACCGCGCCGACCTCGGCGGCGTACGCCTCGACCTGGCGGACGAGGAACAGCTGCGCCGCGCGTACGCCGAGCTGACCGAGACCTTCGGCAAGCCCGACGAGGTCCGCCCCGTGGTCCAGGCGATGGCACCGCGCGGTGTCGACACGGTCGTACGGTCCGTGATCGACCCGGCGGCCGGCGCGGTGCTGTCCTTCGGACTCGCCGGCGCGGCCTCCCAGCTGCTCGGCGACATGGCGCACCGGCTCGTCCCCGTCACCGACCGGGACGCCACCTCGCTGGTGCGTTCGATCCGGACGGCCCCGCTGCTGTTCGGCTGGCGCGGCTCGACCCCGGTCGACACCCCGGCCCTGGAGGAGCTGCTGCTGCGCGTGTCCCGCCTGGTCGACGACCACCCCGAAGTGGTCGCGGTCACCCTGGAGCCGGTCGTCGTCGCCCCGCGCGGTCTGACCGTCCTCGGCGCCTCCGTGCGCCTCGCGCCCCCACCGGCCCGCGACGACCTCGGCCCGCGCACCCTCCCCGCCTACTGACCGGCCGAACCGGCCGGAGCCGAGCGGTCCCTCGCAGTCAGTGGGCCCCCGTAGGATGGACATCATGGCCAAGACCAGTACGACGACCCAGGGGCTGCGTGCGGCGATCGAGCGCAGCGGCTACTACCCGGCCCTCGTGGCCGAGGCGGTGGAGGCCGCCGTGGGCGGCGAGCCCGTGCGGTCGTACCTGGTCCATCAGGAGACGACGTTCGACCAGAACGAGGTGCGGCGGCATGTCACCGTCCTCGTCCTCACCGACACGCGTTTCATCGTCAGCCACACCGACGAGCAGGCCGCCGACAGCACCTCCCCGACGCCGTACGCCACCACGTCCACGGAGTCGGTCAAGCTGGGCCGCATCTCCTCCGTCGTGGTCAGCCGCGTGGTCGCCAACCCGGAGTCGTACACGCCGGGCACCCTGCCCCGCGAGGTCGTCCTCACCATCGGCTGGGGCGCCGTCTCCCGCATCGACCTGGAGCCCGCCGCCTGCGGCGACCCGAACTGCGACGCCGACCACGGCTACACCGGCAACTCGACGGCGGACGACCTCAGCCTGCGCGTGAGCGAGGCCGGGGACGGCCCGGAGACGGTGCGCCAGGCGCTCGCCTTCGCGCAGGCCATCTCCGAGGCGACCGCGGACACCTCCCGCTGATGGCGCAGCCCACCGTCTGGGACCACCATCCCGAGCCCCTGGCCGTCTCCTCCGCGCCCGCCCCCGAGTACGGCACCGGCTCGCTCGCCGACCTGCTGCCCACCCTCGCCGCGGGCATGGGCGTGCCCGGCACGACCGCCGCCATCGAGGAGCTGGCCCCCGCCGACCGCAACTGCGTCTTCCTCATCGACGGGCTCGGCTGGGAGCAGCTGCGCGCCCACTCCGACGAGGCGCCGTTCCTCACCTCGCTCCTGCCGACCTCGCGCGGCGGCACCGGACGCCCGCTCACCGCCGGCTACCCGGCCACCACCGCGACCTCCCTCGCGTCCGTCGGCACCGGCCTGCCTCCCGGCGCCCACGGCCTGCCCGGCTACACGGTGCGCAACCCGGCCACCGGCGAGCTGATGAACCAGCTGCGCTGGCACCCCTGGACCTCGCCGCGGCCCTGGCAGCCCTACCCCACGGTCTTCCAGCTCGCCCACGACGCCGGGGTGCACGCCGCGCAGGTGTCCTCCCCCTCCTTCCAGAACACCCCGCTCACCAAGGTCGCCCTGAGCGGCGGCACCTTCCACGGGCGGCTCACCGGCGAGGAGCGCATGGACCTGGCGGCGGAACAGCTCGCCGCCGGCGACCGCGCCCTGGTCTACACGTACTACGCCGAACTCGACGGCGCCGGCCACCGCTACGGCGTCGCCTCCGACACCTGGCGCGGCCAGCTCATGACCGTCGACCGGCTCGCCCAGCGCCTGGCCGAGCAGCTCCCGCCGCGCACCGCGCTGTACGTCACCGCCGACCACGGCATGATCGACGTAGCGCTCGACGAGGAGCACCGCATCGACTTCGACGAGGACTGGGAGCTGCGGGCCGGTGTCGCCCTGCTCGGCGGCGAGGGCCGCGCCCGGCACGTCTACGCCGTCCCCGGCGCCGCGAACGACGTCCTCACCGTCTGGCGCGAGGTGCTCGGCGAGCAGTTCTGGGTGGCCTCCCGCGACGAGGCGATCGCGGCGGGCTGGTTCGGACCGCACATCGACGAGCGGGTGTACGAGCGCATCGGCGACGTCGTCGCGGCCGCCCACGACGACGTCCTGCTCATCGCGTCGCAGCGCGAGCCGAACGAGTCGGTCATGGTCGGCAACCACGGCTCGATGACCCCCGCCGAGCAGCTGGTCCCGCTGCTCGAAGTACGCTCCTGACCCCCTCCACCACGTCTCTCCCTTTCCCCGAAAGGCTCTCAACTCCCCATGCCCGAGCTGGTGTTCTTCTCCGGAACCATGGACTGCGGGAAGTCGACGCTGGCTCTGCAGATCGAGCACAACCGCTCCGCGCGCGGCCTCCAGGGCATGATCTTCACGCGCGACGACCGCGCGGGCGAGGGCAAGCTGTCCTCCCGGCTCGGCCTGGTCACCGACGCGGTGGAGGTCGAGGACGGCATGGACCTGTACGCCTATCTCGTCGAGCACCTCTCCCAGGGCGGCCGCGCCGACTACGTCATCGCCGACGAGGCCCAGTTCCTCGCCCCCGAACAGATCGACCAGCTCGCCCGCATCGTCGACGACCTGGAGCTGGACGTCTACGCCTTCGGCATCACCACCGACTTCCGCTCCAAGCTCTTCCCCGGTTCGCAGCGGCTGGTCGAACTGGCCGACCGCGTCGAGGTCCTCCAGGTGGAGGCCCTGTGCTGGTGCGGCGCCCGCGCCACGCACAACGCCCGCACGGTGGGCGGCGTGATGGTCGTCGAGGGCGCGCAGGTCGTCGTCGGCGACGTCAACCAGTCCGCGGACGAGATCGGTTACGAGGTCCTGTGCCGCCGCCACCACCGCCGCCGCATGACAGCGGCGACGGCCCGAGCGGCGGCCCTGTCCCCGGACGTACTGCCGGTACAGCCGGGCTGACGCCGGAGGACCGCCTACGCGGGCCGCGCCGGGAACACCACCACCGAGCCGTCCCGGTCGCGCGCGATCTCGATCGCCACCTCCGTCGCCCGGCTGTCGGTGACGACACCGTCGCCCAGCTTGTGGATCCGGTGTGCCGCGCGCATCAGCCGGTCGACCTCGGCGGTCGTGAAGACGGGCCGCCGGCCCTGCGGACGGGCCAGCTCCAGTGCCGACAGGCGTACCAGGACACCGGCGATGCCCGACTCCAGTTCGTCGAGGCGCTGCTGATCCCGCTTGAGGGCACGCACGAAGTGCGCGAACAGGTTGTCGGGGTCCTCCTGCGCATGCTCGACGGCCTGCAGCACGATGACCCGCCGCTTCAGCGCGATCGCCAAGGCGGCGAGTTCGAGGTGGGCGTGGAACACACCGTCCTGTTCGTCGACCCCGGGGAACGACTTGGTCAGCGTGCCGATCTCGACCGGCTTGTCGTCCGGCAGCTTGTCGAGCGCGACCCGCCACTGGGCAAGGCGCCGGTCAGCGGCTCCCAACGCCGTGTTGATCGCATGGACGGCCGAGTCAAGTCCCAACGAGACGCCCAGCTTGCCCTGGTCCAGGAGAAGAGCGGTGGCCTTGTCGATGGCATCGCGACAGCCGTCGAGTTCGCTGTACTCGTCTTCCAGCTTCTGCTCGTGCAGTTGCTCCAGCAGCCCCGTGATGTGGTCGATGGCCTGCTGACGCCTGCGGTCGGCATGGGCGCTCACCCCCACCGCCAAGGCCATGAGCACGAGCGGCGCGGCCACGGTGAGCGCCGCGCCGCCGGCGGTCGCCACACCGGCTGTCGCACCGGCTCCACCGACCGCGCCCGCGGCTGCCGCCTTGCCGACCGGCTCGAACGTCCCGTGCCCGACGATGCGTCCGGCCGAGTCGACGAGTGCGCTACGGATGCCGTCGGCCGTCCCCTTCGCCACCATCGGGCGCACCATGCCCTGACCGAACTGGGCGGCGACCTTCGCCGGAACCACAAGCTGGTACAGGCCTTCCCCGGCAGCGGCCGCCTTGGCCGCCGCGGGAGAGGTGCGCACCGACTGCGTGATGAGTTCGGTCAGGTGCTTCGCCAGGGGGCTCGCGGCGTCGAGCGCGATACCCGAGCCGCGGTCGAGCCGGTCGGGCAGCGGATGCGCCTCGAGCGTGGCGATCGGCTCGTCGGCCAGCCCGGCCAGCACACCGCGCAGTTCAGCGAGGCGCTCAGCCGTCATCGGCTCGTCCCCGGCCAGTTCGGGCACCCGGACGTCACCCGTCGCCAGCATCCACACCGGAACGATTGCCTTGCGGTCGTCAGTCATCGTCTCCCCTTGATTTTCCGGCAACAGACTACGGCCGCTGTCCGGCGGGGACCCCCCGACCGCCGCGTGCGTCAGCCCGCCGCCTGGAGCAGCGCGAACCGCGCCCCCTCCGGGTCCGACACCGTCGCCACGCGTCCGTGGGCGCTGTCCGCCGCGGGTGTGAGGACATGGCCGCCGAGGCCGGCCAGCCGCTCCAGGGCCTCGTCGGTGTCGGAGACCTGGAAGTACGTCATCCAGTGCGGGCCCCGGTCGCGGGGCAGCGCGGGGCCCACGCCGTGGATGCCGGCGACCGGGCGGCCGTCGAGGCGCAGGGTGATGTGGTCGAGGTCGCCGGAAGCGGCCGGTTCCTGCTCGTAACCGAACAGGGTCTCGTAGAACTTGGCGACGGGGGCCGCCTCGAAGGTCAGCAGCTCGTTCCAGACCGGGGCGCCGGGCACGTCCGTGACGGTCGTAACGAGGTGTGCCGCCGCCTGCCACACGCCGAAGACCGCGCCGCTCGGGTCGGAGCCGATCGCGAGCCGCCCGGCCTCGGCCGCGTCCAGCGGACCGACGCCGACGGTGCCGCCGCACAGCCGTACCGCCTCGGCGGTGTGGTCCACGTCGGCG
Source organism: Streptomyces griseosporeus (assembly GCF_014656055.1). GTDB lineage: Bacteria > Actinomycetota > Actinomycetes > Streptomycetales > Streptomycetaceae > Streptomyces > Streptomyces griseosporeus. Next base: position 1,964,830 of record NZ_BNBR01000001.1, on the reverse strand, counting down.
GAGGCGAGGTACGGCGTCCACGCGATGGGCAGATGGCGGTCGACGGGCAGTTGGCCGATGCCGGCCACCTCACGGCCGTCCAGCAGCGCCCGCGCGTACGGGCCGAGCTGCGGGGGGCCGGGCTCGAACTCCCAGCCGAACAGGGCGCGGTAGAAGTCCTCGGCCGCCTCCAGCCCGTGCACCATCAGACTCACCCAGCAGGGCGTGCCGGGCGCGTACCGCGCGTGCGCCTCGCCGTCTCGGCCGGCCGTCCCGGGTGCCTCGGTCATCGTCACTCTCTTCTCGGCCCCTTGCGGCGGCCGTTGTCGCTTCCGCTCTCCGGACCCCCGTGGCGATGCTCGCACCACCCGTCGTCCGCGCGCTCCGGGCGCGCCGCCGTACGAAGCGGGACGGTCGTGGTTCGTATCCCTGTCCGTTTCCGCGCGGCTGCCGACGGATGATGATCGCCTGTACAGCATGTGCCCGATCCCGTACGCCTGGTGATCGAGCCTGTCCGGCCGAGCAGAGTAGCCGGACATGGACGATGCGGCCACCCCGTGCGCGAGGATGGTGGCCATGAACGCCATCATCTCCGCATCCGGCCTCGCGGCCGAGCTGGCCGGCGGCGAGCCGCCGGTGCTGCTCGACGTCCGCTGGCAGCTCAGCCTCGCCAAGGCGGCCGGTGAGCCGCCGTTCGACGGCCGTGCCGCCTACGCGGCCGGCCACATCCCCGGCGCCGTCTACGTCGACCTGGACGCCGAGTTGGCCTCCGCGCCCGGTCCGGCGGGCCGGCACCCGCTGCCCGACCTGGAGGTGTTCGGCGCCGCGATGCGCCGGGCCGGTGTGTCGGCGGCCCGGCCGGTCGTCGTGTACGACGGCGGGCAGGGCTGGGCGGCGGCCCGCGCGTGGTGGCTGCTGCGGTGGACGGGTCACCCGGACGTGCGGGTACTCGACGGCGGGTTGCCTGCGTGGCAAGGCGAGTTGACGACGGACGTTCCCCGGCCGGAGGAGGGCGACTTCCGGCCCGAGCCGGGGGAGAGGGGGTTCCTCGACGCGGACGGCGCCGCCGCGCTGGCCCGTTCCGGCGTGTTGTTCGACGCGCGGGCGGGGGAGCGGTACCGGGGTGAGGTCGAGCCGATCGACCGGGTCGGCGGCCACATCCCGGGCGCGGTCTCGGCGCCCACCACCGACAACGTGGCCCCCGACGGCCGCTTCCTGCCCGCCGAGGAACTCAGGGCCCGCTTCAAGGCCCTGGGAGCCGACGACGGCACGCCGGTCGGGGTCTACTGCGGCTCGGGCGTCTCGGGGGCGCACGAGGTGCTGGCCCTGGCCGTGGCGGGCATCCCGGCGGCCCTGTACGTCGGTTCGTGGTCGGAGTGGTCCTCCGACCCGGACCGCCCGGTGGCGGTGGGCCCGGACCCGCAGTAGGGGCCGCGGAAGCGCGGGTGGAGGCAACTCCCGAAAGGAGAGCCGCCACGTGGACGCGCGGGCGGGGGCGGCTCCCGGAAGAGAGCCGCCCCCGCCCGCGCACTTCCACCGCGTGGAGGGGCCTGTCGGCGCCTCAGGCCGTCACGTGAGGCCGCTACTCCTGCTTCTTGCGGCGCGTGCCGAAGACGATCTCGTCCCAGCTGGGCACCGCGGCACGCCGGCCGGGCCGGACGCCGTCCGCCTCGGCCTGGCGGTCGGTGGCGCCGATGAGCCGGTCCCGGTGGCTGCCGATGGAACGCGGCATCAGCACGTCCGCGTAGGCCGACCCGGCCGACGCGGCCGGTGCCGGAGGCTCCTCCGCGGCGGGCTCCTCGTCGGGCTCCTCCGCCGGTTCCGCCGGCCGCTCCGGTACGACCAGATCGCCCCGGAAGCTCGGTACGGCCTCCAGCAGGCTGGTCAGCGAGTCCCGCTCGCCCGTGGTCTCCTCGGCCGGCTCGGACGGCTGGGCCGGCAAGCTCGGCCGCTCCCGGTCAAGGGTGCGGTCCAGCGGACGGTCGCGCGGGAGCCGGGCGATGCGTGGCACGAACGGGAAGCTCGGCTCGGGCGCGGCGAGGTCGTCGGACTCGCCGATCAGCGAGCGCGCCTCGTCGTCGACGGCCTGGACGAGCCGCCGGGGCGGGTCGTACGTCCAGCTCGCCGAGTGCGGTTCGCCCGCGACCCGGTAGACCAGCATGACCTCCCAGGTGCCGTCGTCGCGGCGCCAGGAGTCCCACTGCACGCTGTCCTTCTCGGCACCGCGCAGCAGCAGTCGCTCCTGTACGGCCTCGCCGAGCTGGGGTCCGGTGTTCTCGCCGGGCCGGCGCACGGGTGTCTTGCGGGCGCGTTCGGCCATGAAGGCGCGCTCGGCGAGCACAGGGCCCTCGAAGCGCCGTACGCGGTCGACGGGGATGCCGGCCATCTGCGCGACCTCTTCCGCGGTCGCGCCGGCGCGTATACGTGCCTGGATGTCACGGGGGCGGAGATGGCTCTCCACCTCGATCTCGATCTGGCCGAGGCGGGGACGGTCGCCGCGCACGGCGGCGCGGAGCCGTTCGTCAATCGGAAGCGTGTACTCCGTTGAGTCCGCAGCCTTCAGCACCAGCCGTGTGCCGTCATTCGAGACGGCCACGACACGCAGTTCGGGCATGGGGACCTCCCGGGTGGTGCCTGCCGACGTCACGTGCGTCGCTGCTTCCGCTAGTCGAGTGTGGCCTGCCCGGGTGCAGCCTGCCACAACCTTGCCGAGTTGCCCGGCGTGTCGGGCACGGGCCCTGGATCGCCGTTATGGCACGGTTACCTATTCGCCACGCTAAGTGACCAACAGCGTCACCCTGTGCAACCCAGCCCCCCTTCTGGCGGTCCAGCAAGGCCCCGGACGCCCTGGCGGGAGACCGGACCCAGGGCTCGCAACAGTACTCCATTTGGGCCACGTGCGTGGATTGGCGCGCCGCCCAACTTCTCGTAAGGGGACGGACTCGGCCGCCCGTTGCGGGATTGCGCGATCTTGAAAGTGGCGTACTTCACGTAAACCCACGAGAGGTGCCATGCCCGCCCCGCGCCTCGGCTACGCCCCCAGGACCCGGCGCAGATAGTCGTTCTGGAGCCGCCGCTCCGGGTCCAGCCGGTCCCGCAGCGCGGTGAACTCGCCGAAGCGCGGGTAGACCTGCGCGAAGTACTCCGCGTCCCGGGTGTGCACCTTGCCCCAGTGCGGTCGTCCCTCGTGCGCGGTGAAGATGCGCTCGGCGGCGGTGAAGTACCGCTGGTAGGGCGTGCCGCGGAACATGTGCACCGCGATGTAGGCGCTGTCGCGGCCCGACGCCGTCGAGAGGGTGATGTCGTCGGCCGGGGCGGTGCGCACCTCGACGGGGAAGCTGACGCGCAGGCCGGAGCGGTCCACCATCGCCTTCAGTTCGCGCAGCGTCTCGACGACGGCCTCGCGCGGGACGGCGAACTCCATCTCCACGAACCGCACCCGGCGCGGCGAGGTGAAGACCTTGTAGGGAATGTCGGTGTACGTCCGCGCGGACAGCGCCCGGCTGGAGATCCGGGCGATCGACGGGATCGTGGCGGGCACCGCACGGCCGACCCAGTTGGCCACCTGGAAGACGCCGTTGGAGAGGAACTCGTCCTCGAACCAGCCCTTGAGCTGCCCCACCGGCTGGGCGGGGCCGGCGCTGCGGTTGTTGCGCTTGGTGTTGGTGCTGCCGGTGTGCGGGAACCAGTAGAACTCGAAGTGCTCGTTCTCCGCCCACAGTTCGTCGAAGTCGGCGAGCACCTGCTCGAACGGCATCGGTTCCTCGCACGCGGTGAGCAGGAAGAGCGGCTCCACGGCGAAGGTGATCGCGGTGACGACGCCGAGGGCGCCGAGTCCGATGCGGGCGGCGGCGAAGACGTCCGGGTTCTCCTTCTCGGAGCAGGTGAGCACCGAGCCGTCGGCGGTGACCAGCTCCAGCGCCCTGATCTGGGCGGCGATCGAAGCGGAGTCGCGGCCGGTGCCGTGCGTGCCGGTGCTGGTGGCGCCGGAGACCGTCTGCTCCATGATGTCGCCCATGTTGGTGAGCGACAGTCCCTCGCGGGCCAGGGCCACATTGAGTCTCTTGAGCGGCGTACCCGCCTCCACCGTGACGGTCATGGCGTCCCGGTCGATCTTGCGGATACCGGTCAACAGTTGAGGACGTATCAACAGGCCGTCGGTCGCCGCGATCGACGTGAACGAGTGCCCCGTCCCGACCGCCTTGATCCGCAGCCCGTCCTCGGCGGCCTGCCGGACGGCCGCCGCGAGTTCGTCGACGGAGGCGGGCGTGACCTCCCGCGCCGGGCGGGCCGACACATTGCCGCCCCAGTTACGCCACGTGCCGTTCTTGCCGCTCGCTGTGCTGCTCAACGGTGCCTCCCCGACGCGGAACCGGCCTGCTGAGCCGGCGGTACCCGAGGAAACCGACCGCGACCGCGACGGCCCCGGACACCGCCGGAACCCCGTACCCGGCCCGTGCGCCGGCCGCGTCGATCACCCAGCCGGCCGCCGACGAGCCGAGCGCGACGCCGACCGCGAGCCCGGTGCTCACCCAGGTCATGCCCTCGGTCAGATGCGCGCGTGGTACGTGCTCTTCGATCAGGGACATCGTCGTGATCATCGTGGGTGCGATGGACAGGCCCGCCACGAAGAGCGCCACGGCCAGAAACGGCAAGTTTCCGACCAGTAGGAGGGGGATCATACTCACGGCCATGGCACATACGCCCAGGAGCCAGCGGCGGGCGGGCGCCCCGGTGAAGTGCAGCAGCCCGAACACGATCCCCGCCACACACGATCCCGCGGCGTACAGCGCCAGCACCACGCTCGCGGCGGCCTTGTGGCCCTGTTCCTCGGCGAAGGCCACGGTGACCACGTCGACGGCCCCGAAGATCGCGCCGGTCGCCACGAACGTGGCCACCAGCACCTGGAGCCCGGCCGCGCGCAGCGCCGAGCCGCCGCCGTGCCGCTCACGCGGATGCGGCGCGGGCTCGGTGGCCCGCTGCGCGGTCAGCCAGAACACGCCCACCGCCAGGAAGCCGGCCGCCAGCAGCGGCCCCGCCTCCGGGAACCACGCCGTGGACAGCCCGATGGAGATGATCGGCCCGAAGATGAAGCAGACCTCGTCGACCACGGACTCGAACGAGTAGGCGGTGTGCAGTCGGGGCGTGCCCCGGTACAGCGCCGCCCAGCGGGCCCGGATCATCGCGCCGAGGCTGGGCACCGCGCCGATGCCGACGGCGCACACGAACAGCAGCCAGTCCGGCCAGCCGTAGTGCGCGGTCAGCAGCAGCCCCGCCGACGCGGCGAGCGCCACCAGCGTCGCCGGGCGCAGCACCCGGCGCTGCCCGTGCCGGTCCACCAGCCGGGACACCTGCGGCCCGAGCACCGCCGCCGCCAGCGCGATGGTCGCCGACAGCCCGCCCGCGAGCCCGTACCGCCCGGTGAGCTGGGAGATCATCGTGACCACGCCAATGCCCATCATCGACAGCGGCATACGGCCGATGAAGCCCGCGGCGGCGAAGCCCTTGGTGCCGGGGGCGGCGAACAGGGCGCGGTAGGGGCTGGGCACGGGGTCTCCGGAGGGTCCGTAAGGCGCGTAGATGGTCGATACAGCTTACGGGTAAGGGCACCCTTACGCACCTGGTTTACCGGGCCCCTCTCCGCACGGCCCGCCGGTCACGTCGGGGCACGCCACCGCCGTTTTCCCGCTGTCAGTGGCGGGTGGCAGGATCGAGTCATGCCAGACGCGCTCGATGCCACTCCCTACGACGCCCTGCTCCTGCTCTCCTTCGGCGGCCCGGAGGGCCCGGACGACGTGGTCCCGTTCCTGGAGAACGTGACGCGAGGACGCGGCATCCCCAAGGAACGCCTGAAGGAAGTCGGGCAGCACTACTTCCTCTTCGGCGGGGTCAGCCCGATCAACGACCAGAACCGCGCCCTGCTGGACGCCCTCCGCAAGGACTTCGCCGACCACGGCCTGGACCTGCCGGTCTACTGGGGCAACCGCAACTGGGCGCCGTACCTCACCGACACCCTGCGCGAGATGGTGCGCGACGGCCGCCGCCGCATCCTCGTCCTGGCCACGAGCGCGTACGCCTCCTACTCGGGCTGCCGGCAGTACCGCGAGAACCTGGCCGACGCGCTCGCCACGCTGGAGGCCGAGGGCCTCGGCCTGCCGAAGATCGACAAGCTGCGCCACTACTTCAACCACCCGGGCTTCGTCGAGCCGATGATCGAGGGCGTCCTGCGCTCCCTGGCCGACCTGCCCGAGGAGGTGCGCTCCGGCGCCCACATTGCCTTCACCACGCACTCCATCCCGACGTCCGCAGCCGACACCTCCGGCCCGGCGGAGGACCACGGCGACGGCGGGGCGTACGTCAGGCAGCACCTGGACGTGGCCCGGCTGATCGCCGACGCCGTCCGCGAGCGCACCGGCGTCGACCACCCCTGGCAGCTCGTCTACCAGTCCCGTTCCGGCGCCCCGCACATCCCGTGGCTGGAGCCGGACATCTGCGACCACCTGGAGGAGCGGCACGCCGCGGGCGTCCCGGCCGTCGTCATGGCCCCCATCGGCTTCGTCTCCGACCACATGGAGGTCCTGTACGACCTCGACACGGAGGCCACCGCCAAGGCCGCCGAACTGGGCCTGCCGGTGCGGCGCTCCGCCACCGTGGGCGCCGACCCGCGCTTCGCCGCCGCGGTCCGTGACCTGATCCTCGAACGCGCCCGCTCCGAGCGCGGCGAGCGGGTCACCCCCTGCGCCCTCGGCGCGCTGGGCGCGAGCCACGACCTGTGCCCGGTCGGCTGCTGCCCGGCCCGCGCCCCCCGTCCCGCCGCCGCGGGCGCCGACAGCCCCTACGCGTGAGGAGACCTGTGACCGACCCCCTGCACAAGGACCTGCTGGAGATCGCCCTGGAGGCCGCCCGGCGCGCCGGTGACCTGCTCAGGGACGGCCGCCCGGCCGACCTCGCTGTCGCCGACACCAAGTCGAGCCCCGTCGACGTGGTGACCGAGATGGACATCGCGGCGGAGAAGCTGATCACGGGCCTGATCGCCGAGCGCCGCCCCGACGACGGCGTCCTCGGCGAGGAGGGCGGCACCACCGAGGGCAGCACCGGCATCCGCTGGGTGATCGACCCGCTCGACGGCACGGTCAACTACCTCTACGGGCTGCCCACCTGGGCCGTCTCCATCGCGGCCGAGCAGGACGGCGAGACCGTCGCGGGCGTCGTCGCCGCCCCGATGCGCGGCGAGACGTACCACGCGGTCCTGGGCGGCGGCGCCTGGGCCACCGGCGCCTGGGACGGCGAGCGCCGCCTGTCCTGCCGCCCCGCGGCCCCCCTGGACCAGGCCCTCGTCTCGACGGGGTTCAACTACGTGGCCGATGTCCGCGAGCAGCAGGCCGAGGTGGTCCGGCGGCTGGTCCCGCTGGTCCGGGACATCCGCCGCGGCGGCTCGGCCGCGATCGACCTGTGCGACGTGGCCGCCGGCCGCCTGGACGGCTACTACGAGCGCGGGCTGCACCCGTGGGACCTCGCGGCGGGCGACCTGATCGCCCGGGAAGCGGGCGCGGTGACCGGTGGACGCCCCGGAGAGCGCCCGTCGGCCGCCCTCGCACTCGCCGCCACTCCGGCCGTCTTCCAGCCCCTCCAGCGGCTTCTGGTGGATTTCGGCGCCTGACCCCACCGTTCAGGACCCCCGGACAGCAGCAGACCCCCGGCGCTGGATCCCGCCGGGGGTCTGCTGTCGTGCCGTGGGCCGGGTCAGACGCTGTACGCGCCGACTTCCACACCGTGTTCGGCGGCCAGGCGGCGCAGGTCGTCGAGCTCCGACTGCTCCACCTCGACAAGGAAGTCGTCGCCCTCGTCACGAGCCCGCGTCAGGTCGGACTCGGTCGCCTTTATGCGCTGCAGAAGTCCTGCGGTGAATGCGTCCATGCTGCGCCCCCTCGTCCTGGGTCGTGGGTCGGTGGCACGGGGGTGTGCCGATCAAGAAGGGGCGATCACGTCTCCCGTAGGTGCCCAGCGCTGCCCGAGCCGGGCGGCGACGGTGCCGGACACCCACGCCCGCTCTGCGGAAGCGGACAGCGACGTACCGCATGGTGCTGCGGCACAAGCAGAGCGTGATCGCGGGGTGTAAAGCCGTCCTCCCCCCGGGCCACACCGCGGAAACCTCCGGGCGCCAAGAAATCTGGGAGCGGCCGTTCACAGCGACGGCACGATCACCGGCCGCCGGGCGTTCCCGCGGGACACCTGCCCGCCGCCCGCCGCCGCATTCCCCCACCTCCCCTTCAAGATCACCGGAGTTCGGCTTACCACCGGTTTATGACCGAAAGCGGCAGGATGGAGACCAGCAAACCCGTCAGCATTTCCCGCCCGCGTGCCGTCATGGCCCCGGGCGGTTCCGAGGAAGGACAAGCGACGTGCGCGTACTCGTCGTCGAGGACGAGCAGCTGCTCGCCGATGCGGTGGCCACCGGACTGCGCCGGGAGGCCATGGCCGTCGACGTCGTGTACGACGGTGCGGCCGCCCTGGAGCGCATCGGCGTCAACGACTACGACGTGGTCGTCCTCGACCGCGACCTCCCGCTCGTGCACGGCGACGACGTCTGCCGGAAGATCGTCGAACTCGGCATGCCCACGCGCGTGCTGATGCTGACGGCGTCCGGCGACGTCAGCGACCGGGTGGAGGGTCTGGAGATCGGCGCCGACGACTACCTTCCGAAGCCCTTCGCGTTCAGCGAGCTCATCGCACGCGTGCGTGCGCTCGGCCGGCGGACGAGTGTGCCGCTGCCCCCGGTGCTGGAGCGCGCCGGGATCAAGCTCGACCCCAACCGCCGCGAGGTCTTCCGGGACGGCAAGGAGGTGCAGCTCGCCCCGAAGGAGTTCGCCGTCCTGGAGGTCCTGATGCGCAGCGAGGGCGCCGTGGTCTCGGCCGAGCAGCTGCTGGAGAAGGCCTGGGACGAGAACACCGACCCGTTCACCAACGTGGTGCGCGTGACGGTCATGACGCTCCGCCGCAAGCTCGGCGAGCCCCCGGTGATCGTCACCGTTCCCGGCTCGGGTTACCGGATCTGATCCGCGTGGCCGCCACTCCCGCGCCTCCCCAGGCGCCGCCGAAGCCCACCTGGGACCCCCGCAGGCCGGAGCCTGCCTTCCCCTGGCTGCGACCGACGATCCGCATACGGCTCACGCTGCTGTACGGCGGCATGTTCCTGATCGCCGGCATCCTGCTGCTGTCGATCATCTATCTGCTGGCCGCCCAGGCGCTGAACACGGGGAACGAACCGCTGTTCAAGATCGTCGGCGGTCAGAACATCAAGGTCACCAGCGACAACTGCCCGGCCGTGACCACCGGCGACCTGACGCTGCCGGAGTTCAACGCGGCCATCAGCGCCTGCATCGACCAGCAGCGCCGGGTCGCGCTGGACCACCTGCTCAGCCGTTCCCTGCTGGCCCTGCTGGGCCTGGCGGTGATCGCGTTCGCGTTCGGCTACGCGATGGCCGGCCGGGTGCTGTCCCCGCTGGGCCGGATCACGCGCACGGCACGCGCGGTGGCCGGTTCCGACCTGTCCCGCCGTATCGAGCTGGACGGCCCGGACGACGAGCTGAAGGAGCTGGCCGACACCTTCGACGAGATGCTGGAGCGCCTGCAGCGCGCCTTCACCGCCCAGCAGCGCTTCGTCGGCAACGCCTCGCACGAGCTGCGCACCCCGCTGGCGATCAACCGCACGCTGCTGGAGGTGCACCTGTCCGATCCCGGCGCCCCGATGGAGCTCCAGCAGCTCGGCAAGACCCTGCTGGCGACGAACGAACGCAGTGAGCAGCTCGTGGAGGGACTGCTGCTGCTCGCCCGCAGCGAGAACCAGATCGTCGAGCGCAAGCCGGTCGACCTCGCCGAGGTGGCGGGACAGGCCCTCGACCAGGTGCACGGCGAGGCGGCGGACAAGGGCGTCGAGATCCGCGGCAAGCGCGAGCCCGCGGTGGTCCAGGGCAACGGCGTCCTGCTGGAGCGGATCGCCCTGAACCTGGTGCAGAACGCCGTGCGCTACAACATCCCCGAGGGCGGCTGGGTCGAGGTCACCACCGAGGTCCAGCACGGCCAGGCGGTCCTCGTGGTGTCGAACACCGGGCCGGTCGTGCCGGCGTACGAGATCGACAACCTCTTCGAGCCGTTCCGTCGGCTGCGCACGGACCGTACGGGCAGCGACAAGGGTGTGGGCCTGGGCCTGTCCATCGCCCGGTCCGTGGCGCGGGCGCACGGCGGGCACATCTCGGCCACGCCGCGTGAGGGGGGTGGGCTGGAGATGCGGGTCACCCTGCCTCTCTGAGATCATGTCGCGACACACGCGGGGATGTTCGCTTTGCGCTGAATTTCCCGGGTACTCGGCGGTCCTCTCCGTGTGTGATCGATCACAAGGACGAATTTCCGGCCATCTACTCTCCGTGATCATGACCAGCGCCGGAAAGCCTGGAAAGTCCGGGTTTTCGGGGGTCCTGATCACGGGAAGTACACGGTGAGACGCCTTTGAAGTGCGGCATACGGACCGTGTACGGTCCCGTTCGCCATCCAAGCCGATCACTCTTGAGGAGTCCGGTTGGGTGTCGATTGAGTAACAGACCTTGATGTGAGGCAAAATCTCCGCCTCGGGTCGGGCACAAGTCCGGCCTCTCACGCGTTACGTGCGCTGGAGACACCCGCAGACACCCGGAGGGGGAGAGCGACATGGCAACCGACTACGACACCCCACGCAAGACCGACGACGACGTCGACTCGGACAGCCTGGAAGAACTGAAGGCCCGGCGGAACGACAAGTCCGCGTCCTCGGTCGACGTCGACGAGTTCGAGGCCGCGGAGGGCCTGGAGCTCCCCGGCGCCGACCTGTCCAACGAGGAGCTGGCTGTTCGGGTCCTGCCCAAGCAGCAGGACGAGTTCACCTGCATGAGCTGCTTCCTGGTGCACCACCGCAGCCAGCTGGCCCGGGAGAAGAACGGTCAGCCGATCTGCCGCGACTGCGACTGAGGACGGGTCGGCCGTGACTGGCTCGACCCCTTCCCGGAAGCGCCGCTTCCCACGGTGGAAAGCGGACCCGGGGCCGTCCGACGGCCCCCACGGCGTGCGTGACGACGAGCGAGGCCACACCGGTACGACGTCCTCCACAGGATCGTCGGGGACGGCCTCGCTCGAAACGACGGGCGACCGGGACGGCGTCCCGGCGCCTGCGCAGCGTCCTGCGCCCGTAGCGAGGCGCAGGACGGCGGCGATCCGGCACAAGGCCGGGGACCTGGCCCGGGAGGGCGCCCGCAAGGGCGGCAGCCGCGCCAGGGCCGGGCTGTCGTACCTCGCCGACCGGATCATCGAGCTGGCCCCGCGCGTGCCCGTGCGGGACCTCGCGACGCTCCGCCGGCAGTTCCCGGGCCTCGGCCCCGAACAGCTCGCGGACAAGCTCGTGGCGGGCGCGGCCCGCGCGACCTCCACGGTCGGCGCCGGCGTCGGCGCCGCCGCCATGCTGCCCGTGCCGCCCGCGATGCCGACCGAACTGGCCGCGGAGATCACCGGCGTGGCGGCGATCGAGCTGAAGCTCATCGCCGAACTCCACGAGGTGTACGGCGTACGCCCGCCCGGCAACCTCAAGGAGCGCAGCACCCTCTACCTGCGCTCGTGGTCGGGTGAGCGCGGTATCGACGTGATGAAGCCGTCGACGTTCAACTCCGCTCTCGGCGGCCAGATGAAGCGCGAACTGCGCCAGCAGATCATGAAGCGGCTGGTGCGCGACCTGCCCAACCTCATGCCGTTCATGGTCGGGGCGGCGGTGGGCGCCCTCATGAACCGGCGCGAGACCAGAAAGCTCGCCGCGCGCATCCGGGGTGACCTGCGCAAGATCCAGGTGCCCTGGGAGGAGCTGTCCGGCCTGCCGCCGCTGGAGCAGCCCGACAAGCCGGTGAGCATGGACGAGATCACCAAGGACCTCGGGTGACCTGACCCGGGCCCGGAGCGTTGCCGCCGTGCGGCGGCCTCACCTCGGGGAAGGCGGCCCGCGCTTTACGCGGCGGCCCTCGCCGCCTGCAGCGCCTGCGCCAGCCGCTCCGGCTCCCGCGTCGACAGGTACAGGTACGGCGTCGGGTCGGCCGGGTCGGTGACCTCGACCTTCAGTGCCGTGGGGACGTAGGCACGCAGCAGCAGGAAGGCGCGTGTGTCGGCCTTGTAGGTGCGCCAGGCGCGCGCCTCCTCGGCGTCAAGGATCTCCGCGTCGCCCAGGGCCGCCACCGGGATCTTCGCCTCGCCCGCGATCAGCAGGTCGCCCACCACGCGGATGCGGACCGAGCCGTACGCGCTGGCCGTCACGGCCGCCGCCGCGGTCCCGCCGACCAGCCCGCCCAGCATCGGCAGCGTGCCGAAGGGCAGCAGGATCAGCGCCAGGGCGAGGCCCACCAGGAAGGAGATCAGCCACCACGAGCGGGGGGCGGTGAGGCGTTCTTCGTACGGGGTGGCGGAGTGCTGCATGGAGCCAAGCTTGGCACGGTGTCCGGACTGTGCCGGCGCGCGGGTAAGGTCTGCGCCTGTGAGTGGTACTTCCCCAGCCCTTCAGCCCCCGGCCGACGCCGTGAAACCGGTGCGCCACCCCGAGGCACCCGCCCCGGGCGAACTCCTCGGCGCCCACTACGAACACTGTTTCGGCTGCGGCGGCGGGCAGGCACACGGACTGCACCTGGCGGCCCGCGCCGGTCAGGGCGTCAGCATCACCGCCGAGTTCACCGTGCAGCCCGCCCACCAGGGCGCTCCCGGTCTGGCCCACGGCGGCGTCCTGGCCACCGCCCTCGACGAGACCCTCGGCTCGCTGAACTGGCTGCTGCGCACGATCGCCGTCACCGGACGGCTGGAGACCGACTTCGTGCGGCCCGTGCCGGTCGGCACCACGCTCCACCTCCAGGCCGAGGTGACCGCCGTGGCCGGCCGCAAGATCTACTCGACGGCCACCGGACGCATCGGCGGCCCCGACGGGCCCGTCGCCGTGCGGGCCGACGCCCTCTTCATCGAGGTCAAGGTCGACCACTTCATCGACCACGGCCGCAAGGAGGAGATCCAGGCCGCCATGAGCGACCCGGACCAGATCCGCCGCGCCCGCGCCTTCGAGGTGAACCCGTGAGCCGCGGCCCCGTCGAGGTGCTGATCCGGCGCGTCGATCCGGACGTACCGCTTCCGACGTATGCGCATCCCGGCGACGCGGGGGCCGATCTGCGGACCACCGAGGCGTGCGAACTGGCCCCCGGCGAACGGGCCGTCCTGCCCACCGGTGTGTCTGTCGCCCTCCCGGAGGGGTACGCGGCGTTCGTGCACCCGCGGTCCGGTCTCGCCGCCCGGTGCGGTGTCGCCCTGGTGAATGCCCCGGGGACGGTTGATGCCGGGTACCGTGGGGAGATCAAGGTGATCGTGGTGAATCTCGACCCGCGCGAGTCCGTGCGGTTCGAGCGCTTCGACCGGATCGCCCAACTGGTCGTCCAGCAGGTCGAGAGGGTCCGCTTCCAGGAGGTGGCGGAGCTTCCCGACTCGGCGCGGGCCGAGGGGGGCTTCGGGTCCACCGGGGGTCATGCCGCGGTGGGCGGCGCGAGCGGCACAAGCGGTCAGGTCGCCGAGGGCGGCCCGACGGGTGGGAATCGATACGCTTCGGTCGTATCCGACCGGGAAGGACAGTGACGTGTTCGGACGTCGCAAGAAGAGGGATGCCGCCGAGGACGCGGCCGGCGAGGCCGAGCAGGTCGTCGACAGCGTCGACACCGAGGCGGACGACGAGGGCGGCCGCGAGCGGGTGAGGCTCGAGCCCGAGCCGCGGCCCGACGGGCCCTGGGACAGCTCCGAGGTACGCGACCCGGGCGAGGGGCGGGTGGACCTCGGCGGTCTGTTCGTGCCCGGCGTCGACGGCATGGAACTCAGGGTCGAGGTCGCGGGTGACGCGATCGTCGCCGCCACCGTCGTGCTGCGCGACAGCGCGATCCAGCTCCAGGCCTTCGCCGCGCCCAAGCGCGAGGGCATCTGGGGCGAGGTGCGCGAGGAGATCGCCTCCGGCATCACCCAGCAGGGTGGCATCGTCGACGAGGTCGAGGGCCCGCTCGGCTGGGAGCTGCGCGCCCAGGTGCCGGTGCAGCTGCCGGACGGCACGGGCGGCTTCCAGGTGGTCCGGTTCGTGGGTGTGGACGGACCGCGCTGGTTCCTGCGCGGTGTGATCTCGGGCCAGGGCGCGGTGCAGCCGCAGGCCGCGGGTCTGCTGGAGCAGATCTTCCGGGACACGGTCGTCGTCCGCGGCGAGGGCCCGATGGCCCCGCGCGACCCGATCGTGCTCAAGCTCCCGAACGACGCCCAGATGGTGCCCGAGGGCGTCCAGCAGGAGGAGGCCGGCTCCCGGTTCTCCGGTGGCATGGGGCAGCTCCAGCGCGGTCCGGAGATCACCGAGGTCCGCTGAGGTCCCGCCGGGCGCACCGGCACTCCAGGGCCGTATCCCGACGACGGGATGCGGCCCTTTCGTCTGTCCGGACATGGACGGTGGGCGCCCTTTCGCCCGTCCGGGCGGGGACGGCGGCGCGTGCCGGAACCCTTGACGGCGTATTGGTCCGTACCTATGGTCTCCGGCTACGCCTACGTTCATAAAGGCGCTCATCGTTCACATAGACGAACGGAGTCGCTGTGCGTCGTACCCCCCTGCTCGCAGCCGCCACCACAGCCGCGGCCGCCCTGCTGCTCGGCGCCCTCACCGCCCCCGCCGCCCACTCCGCCCCCACCGTCTTCGCGCACCCCGGCGTCACCGTCTCCCGCGCCCAGCTCGACTTCGCCCGCACCCAGGTGCAGGCCGGGGTCCAGCCGTGGAAAGGGGCCTTCGACCAGATGCTGGCGAGCAAGTACGCCGACCTGAACCGCACCCCCAAGCCGCGCGCGATCGTCGAGTGCGGCTCCTACTCCAACCCCAACTACGGCTGCACCGACGAGCGCGAGGACGCGCTCGCCGCCTACACCGACGCCCTCGCCTGGTACGTCACCCGCGACGAGCGCTACGCCAGGAAGTCCATCCAGCTGATGGACGCCTGGTCCGCGGTGATCCAGGACCACACCAACAGCAACGCGCCCCTCCAGACCGGCTGGGCCGGCTCCACCTGGCCACGGGCCGCCGAGATCATCAAGTACACCTACGGCGGCGGCTGGGCGAACTCCGGGCGCTTCGCGACCATGCTGCGCGACGTCTACCTGCCCGAGGTGATCAACGGCTCGAACTCCAACGGCAACTGGGAGCTGTCCATGACGGAGGCCGCGATCGGCATCTCCGTCTTCCTGGAGGACCGGACGTCCTACGACAAGGCCATGGCCCGCTTCCGCACCCGCGCCGCGGCCTATGTGTACCTCGCCTCCGACGGCGAGCTGCCGAAGACCGTGCCGAGCCAGAACCTCGACACCCGCGACAAGATCGTCAAGTACTGGCAGGGCCAGTCGACATTCGTCACCGGCCTCACGCAGGAGACCTGCCGCGACTTCACGCACACCGGGTACGGCATCTCCGCCATCTCCCACGTCGCCGAGACCAGCCGCATCCAGGGGCAGGACCTGTACGGCACCGACGTCGGCGAACGGCTGCGGCAGGCGCTGGGCTTCCAGGCCAAGTACGAGCTGGGGACGGCCGTGCCGAGCTGGCTGTGCGGCGGCACGCTCCACCTCGGGCTCGGCCCGGTCACCGAGGTCGGCTACAACGCGCTGCACAACCGCCTCGGCATCGCCATGACCAACACCGGGACGCTGACCCAGCGGCAGCGCCCGGCCGGCAGCAACAACCTCTTCGTGGCCTGGGAGACGCTCACGCACGGGGACAATCCCGCCTGAATCTCCGCGCGATCTCTGCCGGAAATTTCCGCCGGACCGTGAACCGATCCGGGGGCCTCGTCCGATGAAGAGGTGAAGGGCGGGAAACCGGCCCGGAGCCGGCAGACCATTGAGGGGCCGGGCGTCCGCCGCGATACTGACGCCCGGCCCACGGGGGACACGAAACGGGGGAGCGCACATGAGCCAGGTCGTCACCGAGACGATGGTCCGCGTCGAAGAAGTCCACAAGTCCTACGGCCGCGAACCCGCCGTCGTCCACGCCCTGCGGGGCGTCTCCTTCGAGGTCGGGCGCGGAGAACTCGTCGCCCTCAAGGGGCGCTCCGGCTCCGGCAAGACCACGCTGCTCAACATCGTCGGCGGACTCGACACCCCGGACCGGGGCCGGGTCACCGTGGACGGCAGCGACCTGTCCGCGCTGGGGGAGGAGGGGCTGCTCGCCCTGCGCCGGGACCGCATCGGGTTCGTCTTCCAGTCCTTCGGTCTCATCCCCATCCTCACGGCCGCGGAGAACGTCGGCGTGCCGCTGCGGATGCGCCGCGCCGACCCCCGCGAACGCGAGGAGCGCGTGGAGTTGCTGCTCTCGCTGGTCGGCCTCGCCGACCACGCCGCGCAGCGGCCCACCGAGCTGTCCGGCGGACAGCAGCAGCGCGTCGCCATAGCCCGCGCCCTGGCCAACGCTCCGGCCCTGCTCATAGCCGACGAGCCCACCGGCCAGCTCGACGCGGAGACCGGGCACGCCGTCATGGAACTGCTGCGGGCGGTGGTCCGCAGCGAGCAGGTCACCGCCCTGGTGGCCACCCATGACGCGACCCTGCTCGACCTCGCCGACCGGGTGCTGGAGCTGCGGGACGGGGAGATCGTGGAGCAGTGAGGCGCGGGTCGGGCCGTCCGCCGCGTCAGGGGCGCGTTCCCCGCGTCAGGGTTGCGTCAAAGACGTCCGCTGACCGACCCCCTCGTCCCATTTGCGGACAAGGCCGGTCGTAAGGTCGACGCTGCGCAGACGACAGGCACGGAAAGACATGGGACCCATGGCACGCGGCACGCTTCGGATCTATCTCGGTGCGGCACCGGGCGTCGGCAAGACCTACGCCATGCTGACGGAGGCGCACCGCCGGGTGGCGCGGGGCACCGACTGCGTGGTGGCGTGCGTCGCGCACCACGGCCGGCCGCGCACCGAGGCTCTGCTGCACGGTTTGGAGCAGGTGCCGTGCCGGCCGCCGGACCACGAGGACGGCAGCCGCGCGGACATGGACGTCGACGCCGTCCTCGCCCGCCGGCCCCAGGTGGCGCTGGTGGACGAACTGGCCCACGCGAACGCGCCGGGGGCCCGCAACCCCAGACGCTGGCAGGACGTGCAGGAACTGCTGGCGGCCGGCATCGACGTCGTCTCGACGGTCGGCATCCAGCACCTGGAGTCCCTGGGCGACGTGGTGCAGTCGATCACCGGGGTGCGGGAGCCGGAGACGGTGCCGGACGAGGTGGTGCGCCGGGCGGACCAGATCGAGCTGGTCGACATGTCGCCGGAGGCCCTGCGCCGGCGGATGGCGCACGGCAACATCTGCAGGCCGGACGAGGTCGACGCGGCGCTGTCGAACTACTTCCGCCCCGGCAACCTGACCGCGCTGCGAGAGCTGGCGCTGCTGTGGGTGGCGGACCGGGCCGACGAGTACCTCCAGCGCTACCGCAGTGAGCACCACGTGTCGGCGATCTGGGGATCGCGGGAGCGGATCGTGGTCGGCCTGACCGGCGGCCCGGAGGGGCGGACGCTCATCCGGCGGGCCGCCCGGCTGGCCGAGAAGGGCGCCGGAGGGGAGGTACTCGCGGTGTACATCGCCCGCAGCGAGCGACTGACCTCCGCCTCGCCGAAGGAGCTGGCGGTCCAGCGGACCCTGGTCGAGGAGCTGGGCGGGACCTTCCACCACGTCGTCGGCGACGACATCCCCGCGGCGCTGCTCGCCTTCGCCCGGGGCGTGAACGCCACCCAGATCGTGCTCGGCTCCTCCCGCCGCAAGAGCTGGCAGTACGTCTTCGGGCCGGGCGTCGGCGCGACCGTCGCCCGGGACTCGGGGCCCGACCTCGACGTGCACATCGTCACCCACGACGAAGTCGCCCGGGGGCGGGGGCTGCCTGTGGCGCGCGGGGCGCGGCTCGGGCGGTCGCGGATCGCCGCGGGCTGGCTGGTCGGGCTGGCCGGCCCGGCGCTGCTCACGCTGCTGCTCGGCCATGTCGACCTCGACCTGGGCCTGACCAACGACATGCTGCTGTTCCTGACACTGACGGTGGCGGCGGCGCTGCTCGGCGGGCTGCTGCCGGCGGTGGCCTCGGCGGCGGTCGGCTCGATGCTGCTGAACTGGTTCTTCACGCCGCCCAAGCACCAGGTGACCATCGCCGACCCGAAGAACATCCTCGCCCTGGCGATATTCGTCGGCGTGGCGGTCGCGGTGGCCTCGGTGGTGGACCTCGCGGCCCGGCGCACCCACCAGGCGGCCCGGCTGCGCGCGGAGGCGGAGATCCTCTCCTACCTCGCTGGGAACGTCCTGCGCGGCGAGACCGGACTGGAGGCCCTGCTGGAGCGGGTGCGGGAGACCTTCGGCATGGATTCCGCGGCGCTGCTGGAGCGGGAGAGCGACGTGGCGCCCTGGACCTGCGCCGGCCGGGCCGGACCCGGGCGGTCGCCCGAGCGGCCCGAGCATGCCGATGTGGACGTGCCGGCCGGGGACCACATGGCGCTGGCGCTGACCGGGCGGGTGCTGCCCGCCGAGGACCGCCGGGTGCTGGCGGCGTTCGCCGCGCAGGCCGCCGTCGTGCTGGACCGGACCCGGCTGCGCGAGGAGGCCGACCGGGCGCGGGCACTCGCCGAGGGCAACCGCATCCGCACCGCGCTGCTCGCCGCCGTCAGCCACGACCTGCGCACCCCCCTCGCCGGCATCAAGGCGTCCGTGTCCTCGCTGCGCTCCGACGACGTGGCCTGGTCCGAGGAGGACCGGGCGGAGCTGCTCGCCGGCATCGAGGAGGGCGCCGACCGCCTCGACCACCTGGTGGGCAACCTGCTGGACATGTCCCGGCTGCAGACCGGCACGGTCCTGCCGCTCGTGCGGGACACCGACCTGGACGAGGTGGTGCCGATGGCGCTCGGCGGTGTCCCCGAGGGCAGCGTGGAGCTGGACGTCCCCGAGACGCTGCCGTTCGTGCGGGTCGACGCCGGGCTGCTGGAGCGGTCGGTGGCCAACCTGGTGGAGAACGCGGTCAAGTACAGCCCGCCCGACGGGCGCGTGAGGGTCTTCGCCAGTGCCATGGCCGACCGGGTCGAGGTCCGGGTCGTCGACCGCGGGCCCGGCGTCCCGGACGAGGCCAAGGAGCGCATCTTCGAGCCCTTCCAGCGGTACGGCGACGCGCCGCGCGGCGCCGGGGTCGGTCTCGGCCTCGCCGTCGCCCGCGGCTTCGCCGAGGCCATGGGCGGCACCCTGCACGCCGAGGACACCCCCGGCGGCGGCCTCACCATGGTGCTGGGCCTGCGCGCCTCGCCCGCCCCGGCCGAGCCGCTCCGGCGCGCCGTACCGGCCGCCGTACCCCCCGCCGTCCGACCGGAAAGGCAGACCACATGGTGAGCCCCGCCGCGGGGAGCCCCCGGACCCCCACCAGGGTGCTGGTGATCGACGACGAGCCGCAGCTCGTGCGCGCCCTCGTGATCAACCTCAAGGCACGCGCCTACGACGTCGACACGGCCCACGACGGCGCCACCGCGCTCCGCGTCGCCGCCGACCGCCGGCCCGACGTGGTCGTCCTCGACCTGGGCCTGCCCGACATGGACGGCGTCCAGGTGATCAAGGGGCTGCGGGGCTGGAGCAGGGTGCCGATCCTGGTGCTCTCCGCCCGGCACTCCTCCGACGAGAAGGTCCAGGCGCTGGACGCGGGCGCCGACGACTACGTCACCAAGCCGTTCGGCATGGACGAGCTGCTGGCCCGGCTGCGGGCCGCCGTACGGCGCGCCGAGCCCGTCGGGGACGAGGCCGACATGACGGTGGAGACCGAGGAGTTCACCGTCGACCTCGCCGCGAAGAAGGTGGACCGCGGCGGCAGGGACGTACGGCTCACCCCGACCGAGTGGCACCTGCTGGAGGTGCTCGTCCGCAACGCGGACAAGCTCGTCGGCCAGCGGCAGCTGCTGCAGGAGGTGTGGGGGCCGTCGTACGGGACGGAGACGAACTACCTGCGCGTCTACATGGCCCAGCTGCGGCGCAAGCTGGAGGCCGACCCCTCGCACCCCCGGCACTTCATCACGGAGCCGGGGATGGGCTACCGGTTCGAGAAATGAGCTGGGCTACGGCACTGTCCGTGCACACCGGTACGCTTCAGATATGAGTGCTGTTCCTCGTTCCGAAAAGCCGGCCGGCCGGTTCCGGCGCATGCTCGACCGGCTCTCCTCGTCGCAGGAGGACCTGGAGTCCGAGGAGCTGCGCGAGGACGCGGAGACCGCCGGCTGCACGAAGATCGGCGACTGCCGGGACCGGCAGATCGTCACCGTAACTGGTACCTTGCGCACGGTCACGCTGCGTCCGCGGGCCGGCGTCCCGGCCCTGGAGGCGGAACTCTTCGACGGTTCCGCCGCGCTGGACGTGGTGTGGCTCGGCCGGCGCTCCATAGTGGGGATAGAACCGGGGCGCAAGCTGATCGCATCGGGCCGGATCTCGATGAGCCGGGGCCGCCGGGTGCTGTTCAATCCGAAGTACGAACTGAGACCCCTCGGACGGGAGTAGCCGGTGACGTCCCTCGACAAGCCGACCGAAGACACAGCGGCGGACGACGCCCGGGCGGTGACGGAGGCCGCGCTGTTCGAGGCGTTCGGCGGGTTGCGGGGCATGGTCGAGACCGTGCTCCCCGGCCTGCTCTTCGTCACGATCTTCACCATCAACAAGGACCTCCACCTGTCGGCGATCGCCGCGCTGGCGGTCTCGCTGATCCTGGTCGTGGTGCGCCTGGCCATGAAGGACACCGTCAAGCACGCCTTCAGCGGCGTCTTCGGTGTGGCCTTCGGTGTCGTCTTCGCGATGATGACCGGCAACGCCAAGGACTTCTACCTGCCGGGCATGCTCTACACGCTGGGCCTCGCCCTCGCGTACATCGTCACGACGCTGGCCGGTGTCCCGCTGATCGGGCTGATCCTCGGCCCGGTCTTCAAGGAGAACCTGTCCTGGCGCACCCGCAACCCCGGCCGCAAGAAGGCGTACGCCAAGGCCAGTTGGGCGTGGGGTCTGATCCTGCTCGCCAAGTGCGCGGTGCTCTTCCCGCTGTACTGGTGGGCCGACACCACCCAGCTGGGCTGGGTCCTGGTCGCCCTGAAGATCCCGCCGTTCCTGCTGGCCGTCTGGCTGACCTGGGTCTTCCTGGCGAAGGCACCCGCGCCGATCGACGTGTTCGCGGAGATGGAGGCGGAGGAGAAGGCCGAGCGGGAGCGGGCGGCGCGGCCGGCCGAGTAGGCCCCGCGGTCGGTCACACCAGCGGAAGGGCGCCCCGGGGAACCGGGGCGCCCTTCGCCGTCGTATCGCCGTGTGCCCGGCCCGACGCACAGGCCGTGCGGGCCCCCGGCGGATCAGCTCGCCGCGTCCTCCCGGCGTACCGACAGCAGGTCCTCCAGCTGCTGCTCCCGGGCCTGCGCGGCGACGAACAGCAGCTCGTCGCCCGCCTCCAGGGAGTCCTCGCGGGACGGGGTGAGCACCCGGGTGCCGCGGATGATCGTGACCAGCGAGGTGTCCTGCGGCCACTCCACATCGCCGACCTGCGTGCCGGCCAGCGCCGACTCCTCCGGCAGGGTCAGCTCGACCAGGTTCGCGTCGCCGTGGCTGAAGCGCAGCAGCCGGACCAGGTCGCCGACGCTCACCGCCTCCTCCACCAGGGCCGACATCAGACGCGGGGTGGAGACGGCGACGTCCACGCCCCACGACTCGTTGAACAGCCACTCGTTCTTCGGGTTGTTCACACGGGCGACGACGCGCGGGACGCCGTACTCCGTCTTCGCCAGCAGGGAGACGACCAGGTTCACCTTGTCGTCGCCCGTCGCGGCGATCACGACGTTGCAGCGCTGGAGCGCCGCCTCGTCCAGGGAGGTGATCTCACAGGCGTCGGCGAGCAGCCACTCCGCCTGCGGGACGCGCTCGACCGAGATCGCGGTCGGCGCCTTGTCGATCAGCAGGACCTCGTGGCCGTTCTCCAGCAGCTCGCCCGCGATCGAGCGACCCACCGCGCCGGCACCGGCAATGGCGACCCTCATCAGTGACCGCCCTCCTCTTCAGGGCCCTTGGCGAACGCCGCCTCGACCTTCTCGACCTCGTCCGACCGCATCATCACGTGCACCAGGTCGCCCTCCTGCAGCACCGTCTGCGACGTGGGCAGGATCGCCTCGCCGAGCCGGGTCAGGAACGCGACGCGGACGCCGGTCTCCTCCTGCAGCTTGCTGATCTTGTGGCCGACCCAGGCGGCGGAGGTGTGCACCTCGGCGAGCTGCACCCCGCCGGTGGGATCGCGCCACAGCGGCTCGGCGCCCGAGGGCAGCAGCCGGCGCAGCATCTGGTCGGCCGTCCAGCGGACGGTGGCGACGGTCGGGATGCCCAGGCGCTGGTAGACCTCGGCACGCCGGGGGTCGTAGATCCGGGCGGCGACGTTCTCGATGCCGAACATCTCGCGGGCCACACGGGCGGCGATGATGTTGGAGTTGTCGCCGCTGGAGACCGCGGCGAAGGCGCCGGCCTCCTCGATGCCGGCCTCGCGCAGGGTGTCCTGGTCGAAGCCGACCCCCGTGACGCGGCGACCGCCGAACGAGGAGCCCAGGCGTCGGAAGGCGGTGGGGTCCTGGTCGATCACGGCGACCGTGTGCCCCTGTTGCTCCAGGGTCTGGGCGAGAGCGGACCCCACTCTGCCGCAGCCCATGATGACGATGTGCACGACCGTCCTTCCGGTGTCAAGAGTCTCTGACGTGGCTCAAACAGGGTCTCAGACCGGCGACCAAGCTACACACGCGTGGTACCCGGTGTGCACCCCTGTGCGGGGTTACCGGGGGTGCGGGGTCTGCGGCGCGTGATGCTGCGCACGCTGCGCGAGGTGAGGAATCCGAGGCCGAGAAGGGCGACGGCGGCGCCGATCAGCTCTGGGAGGGCGGGCACGGGACCTCCGGGGTGCGGTGACTGCGGGGGTCTGGACATCTAGGCACGCGTGCCGTCCCACCTGCGGAATCCGTGGCCCGCAGCGGGCTTGTTTCCACTCGTGCGGCAGATCGGCGTGGGCAGGTGGGCGAGCCCCTGTTCGAAGGCCTACGATTCTCTGTTGTGTCCAAACTGACCGACGTGCCCAAACGGATCTTGATCGGGCGCGCACTGCGCAGTGACCGGCTGGGCGAAACGCTCCTGCCGAAGCGCATCGCCCTTCCCGTTTTCGCCTCCGACCCGTTGTCCTCCGTGGCCTACGCGCCAGGGGAGGTGCTGCTGGTCCTGTCCATCGCGGGCGTGTCGGCGTACCACTTCAGCCCCTGGATCGCCCTCGCGGTCGTCGTGCTGATGTTCACGGTGGTCGCCTCCTACCGGCAGAACGTGCACGCCTACCCCAGCGGCGGCGGCGACTACGAGGTCGCCACCACCAACCTCGGCGCCAAGGCCGGCCTGACGGTGGCGAGTGCGCTGCTCGTCGACTACGTCCTCACCGTCGCCGTCTCCATCTCCTCCGGCATCGAGAACCTGGGCTCCGCGATCCCGTTCGTCGTCGAGCACAAGACGCCCTGCGCCGTCGCCGTGATCGTGCTGCTGACGCTGATGAACCTGCGCGGCGTGAAGGAGTCCGGCAAGCTCTTCGCGATCCCGACGTACGTGTTCGTCGCCGGCGTCTTCATCATGATCGCCTGGGGTGCCTTCCGCGGACTCGTCCTCGACGACACCATGCGCGCCCCGACGGCCGGCTTCCACATCAAGGCCGAGCACGAGGGCCTGGCCGGATTCGCGCTGGTCTTCCTCATGCTGCGGGCGTTCTCCTCCGGCTGTGCCGCGCTCACCGGTGTGGAGGCGATCTCCAACGGCGTGCCCGCCTTCCGCAAGCCGAAGTCGAAGAACGCGGCGACCACGCTGGCCATGATGGGCCTGCTCGCAGTCACCATGTTCTGCGGCATCATCGTGCTCGCGCTGACCACCAAGGTCCGCATGGCCGAGAACCCGGCCGAGGACCTGCTGAAGAACGGCGTCCCGATCGGCCCGGGCTATGTCCAGAACCCGGTGATCACGCAGGTCGCCGAGGCCGTCTTCGGCAAGGGCAGCTTCTTCTTCGTCGTGCTCGCGGCGGCCACCGCGCTGGTGCTGTTCCTCGCGGCCAACACGGCCTACAACGGCTTCCCCGTCCTCGGCTCGATCCTCGCCCAGGACCGTTACCTCCCGCGCCAGCTGCACACCCGCGGCGACCGGCTCGCCTTCTCCAACGGCATCGTGCTGCTGGCCGGCGCGGCCACCCTGCTGGTGTGGATCTACGGCGCCGACTCCACGCGGCTGATCCAGCTGTACATCGTCGGCGTGTTCGTCTCCTTCACCCTCAGCCAGACCGGCATGGTCCGGCACTGGAACCGCCACCTGGCGGCGGAGAAGGACCCGGTCAAGCGCCGCCACATGATCCGCTCCCGCGCGATCAACACCTTCGGCGCCTTCTTCACCGGCCTGGTGCTGGTCGTCGTGCTGATCACCAAGTTCACGCACGGCGCCTGGGTGGCCCTGCTCGGCATGGTCATCTTCTACGTCACCATGACCTCGATCCGCCGCCACTACGACGGCGTCTCGGCCGAGCTGGCGGCCCCCGAGGAGCCGGGCGACGACACGGTACGGCCCTCCCGCGTCCACTCCGTCGTCCTGATCTCCAAGATCCACCGCCCCACCCTGCGGGCCCTCGCCTACGCCAAGCTGATGCGCTCCGACACCCTGGAGGCGCTCACGGTCAACGTCGACCCGGCCGAGACCAAGGTGCTGCGCGAGGAGTGGGAACGGCGCGGCATCGACGTACCGCTGAAGGTCCTGGACTCTCCGTACCGCGAGATCACGCGGCCGGTCATCGAGTACGTCAAGAGTCTGCGCAAGGAGTCCCCGCGCGACGCGGTCTCCGTCATCATCCCCGAGTACGTGGTCGGCCACTGGTACGAGCACTTCCTGCACAACCAGAGCGCGCTGCGGCTCAAGGGCCGTCTGCTGTTCACGCCGGGGATCATGGTCACCTCCGTGCCCTACCAGCTCCAGTCCTCCGAGGCGGCGAAGAAGCGCGCCCGCAGGCGGCAGGAGTGGAACGCCCCCGGTTCGGTGCGGCGCGGTCCGCTGACGGAGGCGGAGCGGGCGAAGGAGGCCGGGACCCGGCGGTAGCTCCGGCGGCCCGGCGCAGCACGTAGACTGGTGGGCTGTTGTCCGGCCGTATCCCTCGGGGTGCCGTCCGGCTGTGCCCCTCGCCCCTCACCGATCTGGAGTCACCCCGCCATGCAGGCAGAACAGAACACGTCGCGGGCGAGGTCGCTGGTGGGGACGGAGTACGAGGTCGAGATCGGCCCCGTCGCCCACGGCGGCCACTGCATCGCCCGTACGTCCGAGGGCCAGGTCCTCTTCGTCCGGCACGCGCTGCCCGGTGAGCGGGTGGTGGCCCGGGTGACCGAGGGCGAGGAGGGCGCGCGGTTCCTGCGCGCCGACGCCGTCGAGATCCTGGACGCCTCCAAGGACCGCATCGAGGCGCCCTGCCCCTTCGCCGGCCCGGGCCGCTGCGGCGGGTGCGACTGGCAGCACGCCAAGCCCGGCGCCCAGCGGCGGCTCAAGGCCGAGGTGATCGCCGAGCAGCTGAAGCGGCTCGCGGGCCTCACGCCCGAGGAGGCCGGCTGGGACGGCACGGTGGTCCCGGCCGAGGGCGACAAGCTGCCCGCCGGGCAGGTCCCGCAGTGGCGTACGCGCGTCCAGTACGCCGTGGACGCCGAGGGCCACGCGGGCCTGCGCCGCCACCGCTCCCACGAGGTCGAGCGCATCGACCACTGCATGATCGCCGCCGAGGGCGTCAGCGAGCTGGGCATCGAGAAGCGCGACTGGGCCGGCATGGAGTCCGTCGAGGCGATCGCGGCGACCGGCTCCCAGGACCGCCAGGTGATCCTCACGCCGCGCCCCGGCGCCCGGCTGCCCCTGGTCGAGCTGGACCGCCCCGTGTCGGTGATGCGCGTGGACGAGAAGTCCGGCGGCGTGCACCGCGTCCACGGCCGCCCCTTCGTGCGCGAGCGCGCCGACGGCCGCACCCACCGGGTGGGTAGCGGCGGCTTCTGGCAGGTCCACCCGAAGGCGGCCGACACCCTCGTGACGGCCGTCATGCAGGGCCTGCTGCCCCGCAAGGGCGAGACGGCCCTCGACCTGTACTGCGGCGTCGGCCTCTTCGCGGGCGCCCTCGCCGACCGCCTCGGCGAGCAGGGCGCGGTCCTCGGCATCGAGTCCGGCAAGCGCGCGGTCGAGGACGCCCGGCACAACCTCGCCGACTTCCCCCGCGTCCGCATCGAACAGGGCAAGGTGGAGTCGGTCCTGCCGCGCACCGGCATCACGGAGGTCGACCTCATCGTCCTCGACCCGCCCCGCGCGGGCGCCGGCCGCAAGACGGTCGAGCACCTGTCGTCCCTGGGCGCCCGCAGGATCGCCTACGTCGCCTGCGACCCGGCCGCGCTGGCCCGGGATCTGGGGTACTTCCGGGAGGGCGGGTACCGGGTGCGGACGCTGCGGGCGTTCGATCTGTTTCCGATGACGCATCATGTGGAGTGCGTGGCGGTTCTGGAGCCCAGCACAAAGAGCCTGTGACCTGCGGGTTCCTCCGAATGTTCGAGTGCGGCAGGGTGTGCTCGATCTATTTTTCGAAACCCATCGTGCGGAGCCTGTCGTAGGCTCGCGCCGCGTGTCTCACCTGCGGCTCCGTGTAGCGGGGCGCGGGTTGGGAGCCCTTTCCTCGCATTCGCGAGGGCGGTCGGGAAAGCGTCTTGACGCTCGTTCGACGCTGATTCTGACGGAGCGTCATGGCGCTCGCTCGCCGGCTATCGAACCTAGGTGGAGCATCCCGCTGATGCCTACGGAACCGCTCCGTCGTCTCGGCAGCCAAGGCACAGTGGCCATAGGCGGGGACCCGCCCCGAAACTGGTGTCACCTGCCGCCGTGCTCCGTCTCCACCCACGAGCTGTCGAGGAACGGGCTGGGCCTGCCGTGCCAGAAGACATCCACGCTGTCGCGTGCCCGGGTCGCGGCCACGAAGAGCAGGGACCTGGCGCGCTGCATCTCGTGCCGGTAGCGGGTGGGCTCGCGGTTACGCAGCCGGCTCACGTCCTTACGCGGAACGAGCCCGTCCGTCACGCCCGCGATGATCATCCGCTGGTACTCCAGCCCCTTGAACCGGAACATCGTGCCGATGTGCACGCCGACGGAGCCGTTCGGCCCGTCGGAGCGGATCTCGACGGAGTCGATGCCGTGCAGCTTCAGCGTGTACGCCATCTCGGTCGCCATCTGATTGGTCGGAACGCACACCGCGATCCGCTCGTGCGGGACGGCAGTGTCCGGGTCAGCGTCCCACTCCTTGATCAGAGCGGCCACACCCTCCCGCTCGGCTTCCCAGTCCGGGAAGGCGTGTCCGGCCGGGAGGCCGCCGTTGAGCACGGACCGGTAGCCGGCGAGGGTCTCCGTGCCGCCGTCGAGATCGTCGTACGTCATCTCGCCCAAGACCCCCAGGGCCGAGCGTAGGATCTGCCGTGTGGTTCGGTAGCTGAGGGTCAGCTTCGCGGACCGGCCGCGGATGTTGACGCCCAGACTGCCGAGCGTGACCTGGTTCTTGTAGATGCGCTGGTGGGTGTCGCCCACCAGGAACAGGTCGTCCGGCGTACGGGGGGCCATGGCGCGCAGCATCTTCCAGTGGGCGGGGCGCAGGTCCTGGGCCTCGTCCACCACGATGTGGCGGTACCGGTAGCGCAGCCGGCCGCCGGAGCCGTCCTGCAGGTGGATGTTGTCGAGGCCGCCCGCTTCCTCCCGCTGCCGTGCGATGTTTAGGATGCGCTGTTCGCGACCCATCTCCAGGCGTGCCGCACGCTCCGCCACTTGGTCCCAGGTCTGCCGTCCGAGGCGGTCGAGACGCTGGGTGAAGCGTTCGGCGAGCTGCCAGATCTCGGCCCGCTCGCCACGGCCGATGCTCTTGCCGCGCCCGGCCCGCCGGGCGCGGAAGTAGTCGGTGCGGTTGCCGACGGCCTGGCCGAGGATGACCTGCGTCCACTCCTCGTGCAGGAACTCCGGGTCCCAGGTGTCCTCGCCCAGTTCGTCGAGCATGGCCCGCCACTCGCGTACGGCCTGACCGTCGTCGATGGCCTGCTTGCCGTTGCCGGGTTCGGCCTCGCGGACGACGCGCAGCGCGAGCTGGTCGACGTGGCTCACGTCGACCCGGGCGAGTAGTTCCTCCCCGCCCAGCTCCAGCAGCCGGGAGCGCAGGTCGGCGGCGAGGTTCTTGTTGTAGGTGGTGAGCAGGACCGGTTTGTCGTGCCCAGGGGGGAGCTGCCGGACGAGGTGGCGTACCCGGTGCAGGGCGACGATGGTCTTGCCCGTCCCGGGGCCGCCGCCGACCCGGGCCGGGCCGCTGTAGCGGCGCTCGACGAGTTTGGCCTGAGTGGGGTGCAGGAAGCTCTTCCAGCGGCCGAAGTCACCGCTCTCCAGTGCCCCGCGGAGGTCCTCGTCCGTGGTGGTGACGACTGTCGCCGGCCGCCGGGCGGCGGCCGCGAAGTCGTCCGGGTCGACCGGCTCGGCGGCGGCCACCGGCCTGGTCACCTGGTCGAGGACGTCGTCGTAGGACGCGCCGTCGAACAACGCGATCAGCACCTCGCCGGTCAGCTGCGGCGCGTACTCGACGAGTCCGAGCAGCTGCTCCTCGGTGGTGAGCGTGCGGATGACGGGCAACAGGGCTTCCGCGACACCGAGTTCGGACAACTGGCGGTCCGACCAGGCGGTGAACAACGGCTCGGTGCGTGGTGCGGGGGGCAGTGGTGCGGGGGCGGTCGGCGGGAGCGGCTCGGGCGCGGCCGGTGTCGGAGCCGCAGTGCCGGGCAGCCTGCCCAGGACGCTGTCCTCCACCACCTCCAGATCGACGTACTCGATGCCGCCGGTGACCTGGTTGACGCCGTACGAGAGCCGGTTGTAGACGTCCTTGCGGTGCTTGACGGAGACGATCAGCCAGTCGTCGTCAGCGAGGCGCAGCAGCAGGGCCCGGTACTCGTCGTTGACGCGTGCCGACCAGAGCCGGTGGTCGCCTTTGAGCTGCTGGAGCTTAAGGCCGGTGGTGTTCGGGTTCGTCCGGAACTTGTGCTGGAAGTCGAAGAAGGCACCCTTGACCGCGCGGGGCAGCTTGAGGATCTCCTTGTCGGCCCGGTCGAGCAGGCGCAGTGTGACGCCGGAGGTGGTCATCGCTTCGGCTCCCCGTCGCTGGTGGTGTCCTTGTCCTGGTTCCGGCCGCCGAGCCGGGCGATCAGCTCCGCGCCGTCCTCCCAGTCGGCCGCCGTGCGGACCGACCAGCCGGCCGCCTCGAACGCGCGTTTCTGGTCCTCGGCCTCGTAGTCCGGCTCGTCGGCGAGGGGGCGGGGGGCCCGGACCACGCCGATCCGGGCGTCCGGCCAGGCGAGTTCGGCCTGCCAGCCATGGCCATCCAGTTCGTAGCCGTCCCGCGGGACCGGCACCGCCGCCGAGGCCAGCGCGTGCGCGAGGGCGGCGAGCCCAGGCTCTCCCGGGTCCAGCAGCTCGATGACCCGGTCCCAGCGGCGATCCCGGCCGTGGTCCGTGCCGCCGTGCCGCTCCGCTGCCTCCGGTTCCCGCGTGGTGGTCTCGTCGACGGTGACGGCGGGGACGGCCGGTACGGCGGCGGCTGCCACGGCGGAGGGCTCCTCCGAGGGCCGGGGCACCGGGACACGCACGGACGACAACCAGCCCTCTCCGCCGGTCACGGTGAGGACCTCCGGGGCGAACCCGTCGAGCGTTCCGGATGTCAGCTGGGCGCTGTCACCGCCGCCGTGTTCCAGGAACTGCAGCACGTTGCCCCACCAGAGCCAGGCGCGCCAGCGCCGCTTGTGAGCCGGCCCCTCCTCCAGGGCGGCAACGCCGTCGTCGAGGACGGCAAGGCCCGTCCACACGGGCGGGGTCCTCCTGCCGTCGGCGGCCAGCACCAGGCGGCAGCCGGAGGCGTCGGAGCCGTACAGCATCCGCACCGGTCCGGCGGTCCCGGCGGGTACGCCGCCGCGCAGCGCCTCCCGGATGCCCGCGGCGGCCCCGGCACCGGTGAGGGCGGCGCCCCGGACCCCGTCGGCTCCGCTCATGCCCGCGGCCACCGCTTCCGCCCGCCGCCGCCAGCGGTCGGGATCGGGCGAGCGCAGGTAGGCCAGGAGCATGCGGGCGGGGTTGACCCACATGGTCTCGGCGAGTTCGCCGGGCAGCCCGCGGCCGACTCGGTCGTAGTAGTCCCAGGCGCGTTGCCGGCCGGTGGTGCCGTAGGGCGTCCACACGGACGTGTCCGCGTCGGTCCCGGCGTACCCGGTGTCGTTGATCCGACGCCGCCACGCCATCACGTCGTGGTAGGTCAGCTGGAACACCCGCAGCCCCTCGGCCCGGAGCCGGGTGCGCTTCACGGCGTCGTCCGCGAGCCGGTTGTGCTCGCGGGTGGCGTGGTACGCGTAGCCGTCGAGGTACAGGGCGACGCGTGGCCCGGGGGAGTCCAGCCGCTCCAGGAGTATGTCGGGCCGGGTGCCGTCCAGAGCGCGCTGCTGGGAGACGCGCCAGCTCACCGTGGAGCCGTCCGGCGCCGTGAGCCTGAGGTCGAGGGCGTAGGTGCCGGCCGAGGTGGTGTAGGCGTCTGCGGCGGCCTTCGACTCCGGCAGCTTCGCCCAGTCCCGCAGCGTCTCCACGAACAGGACCTCGAGGTCGCTCTCGGCCTGCCGCTGGATCGGGATCTCCTGGGTGGTGGTCACCCGTGAGGTGCGCCAGCGCTCCCCGTCGGCGCCGAGCAGTTCGTCCAGCATCTGCCGGACCTCTTTGCGGCTGACCCTGTCGTAGTCGGCGGCCGGCACCCGCCGCAGCAGACACTGGTGGCAGCCGTCCATCCCCTTCTCCTGGCACGGGCAGCGTTCGATGACCTCGCGTGCCCTCAGCAGCACTTCGCGGAAGCCGTCCGCGGAGGCCAGCCGGTGCAGGTAGCCGGTGCCGCCGGGCAGCCGGTCGTAGACGACGAGGAAGCGCCGGGGCCAGTCGGCGTCCGGGTCGCCCGCGTCGTCGGGCATGGTCGCTTCGGCGATGTCGATGTGGTCGGGGTCGCCTCCGTAGCGGGCGGCGATCCCCGTGAACAGGGCGGCGGTGAACGACGCGAGGCGCTCCTTGAAGCGGGCCACCGAGGCGGGCAGCAGGATGCGGACGGCCTCGGTGGTCAGTTCGTGGGCCAGCAGCAGGGGCACGTCCCGGCCCGCGCCCGGTGCACCGGCCGTGCTCGCCGCGGCGCCGCGGGTCCGGCGGCGCGGGCACCACAGCAGATGGTGCGCCGAGGCGGGGGTGCTCGTCGCGCCGGACTCGGTGAGCGCGTGCTGGGGCACGTCCACCACCGGCCGGCCGTCGGCCGTCGCGCCGCCGCACGCGGTGCAGACGTAGAACGGGTTGAGGCGGACGTCCTCCCCGGCGAGCGGCACCGTGCTGCTGCCGTCCTCGCGGTCGAGTCCGAGGTTCAGGGTCCGGATCGTGGCGTGGCGGGTGAAGTCCACGCCGAACACCGCCTTGTCGTGCCGCCAGGACCCGGGCACGAGGCGGTCGGGGTCGATGTCGACGGTGGTGAGGGTCGCGTAGTGCCTGCGGTCGCGTTCGTCGCGGTCGTCGCGCACCCTGGCGTCCTCGCGCTTGTCACGGGAGAGCACACGCCGGGGCCGCAGCACGTACTGGACACAGCCCGCGTCGGCGATCTCCCGACCTCGGCAGCGCGGACAGGGCGCCGTGTCGCGCTCGGCGTCCTCGGTCCGCACGTAGCCGCAGGCGGGACAGAGCCGCCACACCGACCAGGCGCGCCGGTCGGGACCGCCGATGTCGAGGGCCCGCACTACGTGCCGGTAGCCGTTGACGTAGAAGCTGTTCCCGGGGGCGAGTTCCGTGAGGGCCAGGGCGCTGGACCGTTCGTAGTCCCGGGTCTCGCTGCGGTACACCTTGGCACCGGCGGCCGGCCGGGTCCCCTCCACCGGGCCGTCTTCCTCGTCGGGGGTCTCCGACCAGTACAGCGTCGCTTCCAGCCGGGTGGTGGTGTCCGCCAGGCTGTAGTTCGGCAGCAGTCCGAGGTCCACCAATGTCGCGTGTGCGGGGGACTGGCTCAGTTCCCGCAGCACGTTCCCGGCGGCACGGCGCTCGGCCAGCAGTTCGCGCCGCTCCCGGTCCTGCGAGTCGTCGGACCGCGCCAGCTGCCCGGCCGCCTCGTCGATCGCCGCGATCCTGCGGCGCACCTCCTCACGCCGGCCGGTCCAGTCCTCCTCCGCCTCCTGGAGCGCCCGGACGATTCCGCCGGTCGCGTACGCGCGCAGTTCGTCCGCCGCGTGCTCCGAGACGCCCGCCTCGTCGGTGTCCGGGCCGTCGACGGCGGGGAACAATGCGAGGAAGTCCTCCACGAGGCGCGCCCCGTGCGTCTGTGCGGCGTCCGCGAGGTCCTGGCACCATCCTTCGGTACCGAACAGGGCCGACGACAGCCGGGGCACGGGTGGGAGGGTCTCGCCGTCCGAGGTCCGCAGTTCCCCGCGGGCCGCCAGGTCCAGGAGCCGGGCGGTGTACTGGCGGCGCAGGATCTCCACGGCCGACAGGTAGCAGCCCGGCGGCAGGATGGTCCCGGCGATCATCTCGCGCGGCTGGTCGAGGTAGTACAGGTCGCGTGCGCGGCGTCCGCCGAACGCGACCACCAGCGCGTTGCCCGTGCGCCGTCCGGCCCGCCCCGCCCGCTGCACGTAGTTGGCCGGCCCGGCGGGCAGGGAACCGAGCAGCACGGCCGACAGGTCGCCGATGTCGATGCCGAGTTCCAGCGTGGGGGTGCACGACAGGACGTTGGGGTCGGTGTAGTGCGTGCCCGCCTTGAAGGCTCGCTCGACGCGCTCGCGTTCGGGGCGGCTGAGCATGCCGGTGTGCTCGGCCGTCACCACGCGGAACGTGCCGCCCGTCAGGTAGAGGCGGCGGTAGTAGTCCCGTCGGTAGTCACGCTCCCGCACGTGCCTGTCGGGGCGGATGCCTTCGACTCCAGCCGCCGACGTGTCGGGCTGCGGCGCGGTGAGCCGTCCCTTGCACCGGTAGCGGGGACAGGGGTGGCCGTACCAGCGGGTGCGCCGCTCGGGTACGACGACCTGCTGCCAGCCGCAGTCCTCGCAGGCCACGAAGGCCTTGTTGACGACGGCGTCGTCGAGCAGCCGGACCTGGATGTGACCGGGCTGGAGTCCGTACACCCGGGTCTGACGGTCGCGGGTGGTCCGCGCGGACAGGACACCGGCGTCGGCGAGGTGGGGCAGCAGCCTGCGCAGGTACTCGGTCGCCCCGGCGGCGTCCAGGCCCAGGCATCTGCGGGTCCAGTCCTGGTACCAGCCGAGCCGGCCGGTGACCGCGTCGAACTCGGATCCGTCCTTCTGCCCGTCCAACAGGAACCTGGGCGGAGCTACGCCCTCCGGGAAGGCGGGCATGCCGTCGGGCCTGCGGCCGGAGATGAGGTAGCGGCTGGTGCCGGCTTCCTTGATCCAGGTGTCGAGCCAGTGGTGCCGCACCGCGCCCCGCAGCCGCAGCCGTTCCAGCAGGCCCCGGACGTAGGCGAGGTAGCGTTCGGGTGTGGGCAGCCCGCCCACGGCCAGCAGTTGGCCGGGCAGGGCCAGGTGCACGTCCCGCGCGAGGTCGGTCACGGAGTCGGGGTCGGCCACCGCCACCTCGGCCGCCGCGGTCCGGGTGAGCTCCAGGGTACGGCCCATGCGGCTGCGCAGCCCGAACTCCATGACCGTCGCGAAGGCCAGTCGCTCGCCGATCAGCCGCCAGGTCCGTGCGTCACCCGAGCCCCGGCCGGACAGCAGCCGGTCGACACCGGGCTCGCCGTGGAGGTCGGGAGGCACGACGGCGGCCAGAGCCTCGGGATCGTCCACCGACTCCAGGACGAGGCCGATCAGGTCGTTGAGCGTGGTCAGAGCCCCTGATTCGTCCAGGTTGTGCGCGAGCAGCGAGCGCAGGGAGAACTTGTACGAGGCGTTCGCGACGTACCCCGCCCGGTGGGCCGCGTCCTGGGTCGAGTCGTTGAACAGCAGCGTCTTGCGTTCCTCCGGGACGAGCGCGATGTCGCCGCCGGTGAACAGCTGGGTGACCGTCGCCGAGGCGAGGGCCGCTTGGGCGGTGCCGAGGAAGCGGATGCTGTTGTCGGTGTGGCAGGCCGGGCACCGGTCGTCCTTCGCGGCCTGGTCGGCGCTCTTGCGGTCGAGCACGGCCAGCGCGAACCAGGCGTCGACCAGTTCCCCGTCGTCCGCGGGGGTGGGCAGCCGGTAGGTGCCCCGTCCGCCGTCCAGGACGACGACGGACAGGGGGTCGACGCCGCCGTCCGAGGGCCGGGCGCCGGTCAGCGCGTCGAGTGTCTGCCGTCGCTCGCCGGGAGTGGCGGCGATGAAGTAGCGCAGGCGGCGCTTGTCCCGGCCGACGCCGGCCCGCCAGATGCGGTCCTGCGCGGTCACGAGCTGCTGCGGGTCGGCCTCGGGCGACAGGGCGGCCCATCCGGAGCGTCCGCAGTTGCGACAGTACACGGCCGGAAGGTGCACCTGGGCCGGGCGCGGGGCGGTGTCGGCGCCCGGCAGGGGCTGTGGCCGGAGGCTCGACGGGTACGACGGCGTGCTGCCCGAGGAGGCGTCCGCGTCCTCCTCGCCGGGCGGGGCGGCGTTCAGCGCGGCGCGGCGGGCGGCGGTCCGGTCGTCCTCGTACCAGCGGAACTCGGGGGCCGGTCCCACTCCGCGCAGTACCCGTGTCACGGGCCGCACCCACAGGTGCGCCTCGATGTGCAGCAGCGGCCGGGGCGCGCGCTCGTCGGAGTCGGGGTCGCGGGCGGCCGACAGTAGTGCCACGAACCGGGACAGCGCCTGGAGCGCCAGCCGGGGGTTCTCGCGCGCGGTGCGTCCCCACGCGTAACCGAACCGGCCCAGCCGGTCCCGCAGCGTCCACTCGTCCAGCGGTTCGCCGTCGAGCAGCGACAGCACGCCAAGGGTGAAGTCGTGCCGCTTCAGCAGCCGTCCGACGCGGAAGGCGTCCAGACCGGAACGGCCCAGCAGCCGGGTGGCGAGCGCGTCCAGGTCCAGCAGGTCGGGTCGGGCCTCGACGTCCGGCCCGCCGGACACCGCCACGACTTCCTGTGGGCCCGGCGGTTCGGGCAGCTCGTAGTCGACGGCGCCGGTGAACTCCTCGGCGGTCATCCGCTCCTCGCCCACGACCGCGTCCGCCGCGAACGGCATGCCGAAGACCCGCGCCGCCACGTCGAGGATGCCCCCGGCCTCCTTCCCGGGCGCCCCCTCGCCGAGGGTCGCCGAGGTCGCCACCGGGCAGATCGACCCCAGGGGCCGGCCGGGCCGGGCCGCGCCGGTGGCGGCGGCGAGCCTGCGCAGCAGCATCGCGACGTCGGTGCCCTGCGCGCCGTCGTAGGTGTGGAACTCGTCCAGCACGACGTACGCGGGCTCGGCGCCCTCCCACAGACCCCGGTCCTCGCCGCGCTGGAGCAGCAGGTCGAGCATCTTGTAGTTGGTGATCAGCACGTCGGGCGGTGTCAGGCGCATCTCCTCGCGCCGCGTCATCACCCGCCGGAAGTCGGTGTCGGGCCGGTCGCCGATGTACAGCCCCGCCGTCACCTGGGCCAACTCCGGACGCGCGAGGTACTCGGCGATGCGTCCGGCCTGGTCGGTGGCGAGCGCGTTCATGGGATAGAGCAGCACGGCCTTGATCCCGCGCACGCCCTCGGCCTTCCGGCGCCGGCAGTGGTCCAGTACGGGGATCAGGAAGGACTCGGTCTTGCCGGAGCCGGTACCGGTGGTCACCAGGGTCGGCCGGGCGGGCCCGCGCAGCGTGGACAGCCGGGCCCACGCCCTGGCCTGGTGCCGCCACGGCGTGAACCCGGGGAATCCGGCGGACCACTCCAGCTCCCGCCGCCAGCCGTCGTCGGCGACGTGGAACGGTGTCCGGATCCGCAGGTAGGGCCCGCGGAAGATGCCGGTCTCGGGGTGCCCGAGGAAGCGCTCCAGGGCGGCGCGAGTGGTCTCGTCGGCGAGAGCGTACGTCGTCGTGAGGTACTGCGTCAGACTGCCGCGGAGCTGCGCGGCGGCCACGGTGGGCTTCACGACGGTCCCCCTTGCGATGCCGGTGCCCTGGTGATCGGTACCACCGTATAGCGGGTCACCGACAGGCCGGTCAGTCGGTCTTCGGGCCTGGTCACAGCCGCGCTGGCTACTTCCAGCCCGCCAGTTCGTCGGCGAAGTCGCGGAACGAGCGGTTGTTGCCGCTGGGACGCGCGCTGACGTGCCCGTGCCGGACGGCCTGGTCCATGATCTTCGGGGAGTGGGACTCCCGGTAGGTCGGCTTTCCCAGGTACTTCATCAGGTGCTCTTTGGGGTTCAGCAGCAGGCCCAGATCGCGGCGACAGTCCTGGGGACGCATCTCCCATCCCGGATGCACCTTGGGGAAGGCGTCCGGGAACTGCATCAGCCAGCCCTCCATCTCGACGGCGGCCAGGGCGAGGGCGGTGTTGCAGGGCAGCCCGGCGCGGAGCTGGGCGGTGACCCGCTCGCGGACTCTGTCGTAGCCCTGATCCGCCACGGCGTCCATGTCGGCGTGCACCACGATGCCGACCAGCTCGGCATCGCAGTCCTTGGCCTTGGCCAGCGCCCGCTTGCGGATCACCTCGACCCGGGGACTGAGCTGGTTGATGGCCGCCGCCAGCTTGATCTCGTCCCGGATCTCTTCGATGCGGGGGCAGGTTCCCTTGTACAGGGCCGGTATCAGCTTCTTGAGGACGCCGCGATCGTTGCCGCTCTCACCCGCTACGACGATCAGCGACTGCCTCCCGCCCGGATGACGCGGCCTCACAGCGCGCCCCCGACCGAACCGGAGTACCAGAGGTCGCCGAGAGGTTCGTGCTCGGACTCCTCCACGACCTCCCGGATCCGGCTCGGCATCCGGTCGGGGATGACGGAGGCGCCGCTGACCCGACGGCCGCAGGGCACCCACTCGTCGGCGTCCAGCTTGTTGACGAAGACCGGGGAATGGGTGGTCACCAGGTACTGGCTGCGCTCGCTGGCCTCGCGTAGGCGTTCGGCCAGCAGTTCCAGCGCGTGCGGGTGGATGCCGTGATCGACTTCCTCGATGCAGGTCAGCAGCGGCGGGTTGGGATCGTGGAAGATCGCGAGCATGCACAGGATGCGGACCGTGCCCCAGGAAGCCTCCGTCAGGCGGGTCCGGCCGCGCAGTCCCTCTTCCTCCAGTTCCACCGCGGTCCGGTAGGAGACGAAGTCGGGCGGTGTGACGAGATGGATGTCCCGGATCTGGGGTACGACGGTCCGGACGTCCTCCAGGAGCATGTCCCAGGCCTCGCCGTCCTCGTGCTCCTTGAGCCCGCGCAGGAAGTCGGCGAGGTTCGAGGCGTCGCTCGCCAGGTACTGCCCCGACTCGCTGATGCCGTAGGGCTGCCGCGCCGCGCGTACGTCCGGGTCGAACACCCGGATCTGGGTGAGGTGGCGCTTGACGTCCGTCATGGCGCGAGCGGAGGGCGCGGTGTCCGGAAGGACAGGCACCCGTCCCTCGTGGAGGGCCGACGCCATGCGTCCGACGTCCGTCCGCCCTTCGGCGCGGTCTCCCGGAAGGCCGCTGTCGACCTTCACGGAACCGCTCGCCAGTTCCACCGAGGTCTCGGAGCCCTGAGCCGGATGCTGGACGAACCGCTCGCGGCGGTACATCGCGTAGCGCTCGCGCGAACCCTCGGGCAGACGGGGCCGTGAGACGCTCAACTCGTACCGGTCGGGTGCCTCCTCCGAGGCGAAGTCCGACCAGAGCCCCTCGACACCCACCGTGATACGCGACACCGGGTTCCGTCCGCCACGAAAGGCCAGGACGTCGAAGCCACCGCGCTTCTCCAGCGCCTCCCCGATACCCGTCCGTGCCACGTCGCCCAGGAACTCCAGGGATTGCAGCACGTTGGACTTGCCGGCCGCGTTCGGGCCGGACAGGACGGTCAGCGGGCCGAGTGGCAGCTTCACGTCGGTGAGGGTGCGGAAGTTCCGCACGGTCAGACCGAGTATCCGGTGGTTCACGCCTCGCGCCCATCGTGGAACGGCCGGGCACTCGCGCCCGGTCAGTGAACTGTTCGGCGCACGGCGGACGGTCCCGAGCCCCGCCGCTGAGTGCCGCTCAGTTCCCCCTGTGCATCGACCACTTGGAGTGTCCGACCACCGAGCATCACGAAGCGTACAACTTGCGTCACACCGTCACCAGGTACTTGAACACATCGGCCACCCGGGCCGAAATCGCTCTCTTTCCAACTGCGCCGAAGCGAACGGATCCTGATGGGAAGGGATGAGCACGGACGGTGCCGAGGGGGAGCCGCGATGTCCGGACCGCTCTATGTTCCCGTTCTGCCGACCAGGCCGCACGCGGCCGGGGCGTTCCGGCTGCTGTGGCCGGACGTCCAAGCCGCGATCAGGCCACTGTGGGAATTTACCGCCGTTGCCGGGCGCGGCCCCGCAGACGCTGGGCACGGTGGTCGCCAAGTACGTCGATCGGGTGAGCGCCGTGAGCCGTCACGGCGGATGGCTCGACGCCCCCTTCGGTGAGGCCGCCCAGACCGTGGCCCTCGCGGAAGCGCTGGCGCTCTACTGCGAGTTGGGGCGGCTGCGGCCGGTCACCGGGCCGGAAAGGACCGGGGCGCAGCAGGCGGCGGCTGTGGAGACGGCCCGGCGCTGTCTGCGCGGGCTGGGGGTCCGGGTGCGGGTCACGGGCGAGTGGGACGGTCACCTGGGGGAAAACGTCCGGGACCTGCTGGCCCGGACCGGTCCGGAGGTGCCCGTGGACCTGTTGCTCGACATGGGCGCGGTCCTCGACGACCGGCCCGACGCGGGCAAGGAGGCGCTGCGCGCTCTCGACGTGCTGCTGCCCCTGACGGTCTGGCGGAGCGCCGCTCTGCTCGGCGGGGCCTTTCCGCGGGTCACCGCCGACATGCTGGAGGAAGGAGGGTGGGAGGGCGCGCGGGCGGAGTGGCGCATGTGGCACGAGGTGCGCGCCGCGGGCAGGGCCTATGCTCCGCTGCTCGGTTACGGCGACTACGGGGTGCAGCCCCCGGGTGCCCTCGCGCAGGCCCCGGCACCCGGGAGGACGGGCGGACCGCCCTGGGGTGTGCTCCGCTACACGACCGACAGCTCGTACCTCCTCGTCAAGACGCTGACCCGCGGGGCCGACCGGATCGCCGTCAACCGGAGCGCGGCCCGCCGGATCGTCGAATCGCCCGAGTTCCGGGGCGCGGGGGCCGGGCAGGGCGAGGAGTGGCTGAGCGACTGCGCGAACGGCCCGCTCTCGACCAGCGAGGGCGTGGGCGGCCCCACGGAGTGGCTGCGCGCGGGAAACCTGCAGCACATGACGTACGTCGTGGGGAGCCTGTCCGGCGGCTGAGCGGGCAGCCAGGCAGGCTCCGTGGAGCCTGGTCGTCCTGTGCGTGGCTCAGTCGAACAGTGGTGCCAGCGCGGTCTCGCCCGCCAGGATCCGCCAGGCGGGCACTCGCACCGTCCGGCTCACCGGGCAGGCCTTGGCCCCACGTCCCCCGGAGGGCAGTCCGGTGAGCAGGTCGCCTCGCGCGTGGACGAGCCTGAGGTGCCGCGCGGGGTCCTCGCCGGGCCTCGGTCCGGGGTCGATGAGTACCGCCGTGTTCTCGCCGGCGTCGGTGAACAGCAGGTCCACCGGGTGTCCGCCGACCAGCGCGGTCCGCTCCAGATCGGTGACGCCGCGTCCGGTGAGGTACTGCTGGAGGCGGTCGGCGAGGTCTTCGGGGGCCTCGGTCACCGGGCCCCACGGGCCGGCCTCAGCCGTCGTGCCGCCGTCGCCCGCTCCCAGCGGTGCCGAGCGCGCGGCGAGGAGGGCCGGCAGGCCGCTCTGCTCCTGCCAGAAGGCGTGGCCGCCCACGGTGATCAGCTGCGACTTGGCCCGGGTGACCGCCACGTTCCACAGGTTGACCTGGCTCGCGACCCAGTGCGTCGTCCGGGGCGGGGTGTTGGGCGCCGCCACCGGGCTGAGCACCATCACGTCGCGCTGTCCGCCCTGGAAGGTGTGGACGGTGCCGACCCGCACCCGGTCGTCGTCCCGCCACATCCGGGCCAGTGTCTCCTTCTGCGCCCGGAACGGCGTGACCACTCCCACCGTCGCGTCCGGCGCGAGCCCCGCCAGCAGTCCGTCGACCACGCGCCGCACGGCCTCCGCCTCGGCCGCGTTCCGCCAGGACCGCCCGTCGCCGCCGCGCGCCGATTCCCCGGACGGTACGTCGACCCAGCCGAGCACCGGCGCGGGGTCGGCCGCTCCCACCGGGTCGTGTGCTGGTACCTGCCGCCGCACGTCGGTCAGCACCCGCAGCCGGCCGCCGTAGCAGTGGCCGTTGACGACGTCCGCGATCCGCGGGTGGCAGCGGTAGTGCTCGTCGAGGAGCAGCGCGCCGTCGCCGTGCTGTTCGGCGGCGTGGTACGAGGAGTACGCGTGGTAGGCGAGGCGGCGGTGCTCCAGTTGCGCGGCGCTCAGCCCGGCCCGCGTCCGTGCCTGCCTCTCCTGCTGGGGGGACACGCCGGGGATGTGCCCGAGCTGCATGGGGTCGCCGATGATCAGCGCCCGGCGTGCCCGGAACAGCAGCGGCAGCACCGACGGGATGGAGCACTGGCTGGCCTCGTCGATGACGACGAGGTCGAACAGCTTCGGGGCGAGTTCCAGCTGCCGCACCGAGTGGGTGCTGACGGCCCACCCCTTGATGTGCGTCATCAGGTTCTTCTGGCTGCGCTGGTAGCCGGAGCGGCGGCGGAGCGCCTGGAGCCGCTGGTTCATGAGCCCGGTGGCCCGGTCCAGGGTCTCGGCGGACAGCGCGCGGGAGAGTTCCGCCGACAGGCCGGACAGGGTCTCCGCCGCCGCGGCCCTGGACGCCTTGAGCCCGTCCTCGTCCCATTCCCCGTGTTCGTGGACGAGTGCCCGTACCTCCCGCTCCACGGACACCATCCCGGCCAGGGACTCCAGCAGCTCGGGTGGCACGGGTCGTTCCGTCGCCCACCGGGGCCATGCCGGTCCGGACCCCCCGGGGTGTTCCGCCACCGCCGCGACCAGTGCGGCGAGCGCCCGCCCCCGCCGCCACGCCCCGAGCTGCCACCACCGGGCCCCGGCCGTCCTCCGTGCCCTGTCCGCCCACCGGTCCAGCGGGGACAGGCCGTTCCCGTCCGCCGCCCAGGCCTCTTCGAGGAGGGACAGGGGCAGCTCCAGGGCGGCGGTTCGCTCCTCCCGGTCGCGGAGGAGTTCCAGCAGCCGCGTCTCCTCGACCACGCGGTGGGCCGCCTCCGCCCGGAGCCGGTCCGCCGTCCCCCGGGTGTTGCGCAGCTCGCCGCCGACGGTGGCCGATCCGCGCCTCGGCGCCTCGACCGGTTCGGCGAGCAGCCGTTCCAGTTTGGCCGCCTCCCGCTCCAGCGCCTCCGCGTTGCCCGTCCGCATCAGCAGGCCGGGCGCGATGTCGTCGCAGCGCTCGGCGACGACGTTCACGGCCTCGTTGTTCGTGGAGGCGACCAGCACCGTCTGCCCGGCGGCGACGCACGTGGTGACGACCGCCGTGACGACCTCGCTCTTGCCCGTGCCGGGCGGCCCGGTCGCCACCGTCAGCGGCCGGGTCATCGCCGAGGAGATCACCTGTTCCTGGCTCTCGTTGCACGGCCCCGGAGCGACGGGTGCCACCGGGTCCGCCGCGGCGGCGGTGGTGGCGGGTGCCTGCCCGGCCCCGCCGCCCAGCAGCGCCTCCAGGGCGGTGCCCGCGATCTGCTCGGTCCGCGTGGAGATCTGGAGCAGGTTGTCCACCAGCGCCTGGGTGGCCATGGCCTCCGCACCGGACGGCACCAGCAGCACGGCCGCGTTGTGCGCACCGGGCCGCAGTGCCTGCATGACCGTGCGCTCGCTGAGCGCGGACGGATCCAGCGGTTCGAGTTCCGGCAGCCCCAGCTCGTCCAGCAGCTCCCTTATGGCGCGCAGCATCTGGGCGTCGTTGCCCTCCTGCCAGGCCGGCTGCCAGCGGGCCACCAGGTCGGCGGCGTCGCCCGCGTCCAGGAGTTCGGAGACGACGCCGCTGTGCAGGGACGGCACACCGCTGGGCCGGAGCACGTCCCGGCCGTCCTCGTCCGGCGCCAGCTCCATCTGCTGGACGATCAACGGCGCCAGTTCCACCGTCGCGCGCCGCCCCCGGGCGCCGTCCCGCGCGGGCAGCGTGATCGCCGGGTACCCGTACCAGTACTCCTGCCGCGTCCCCGCCTCGGTGCCCGGTCCGGTCCGCCCGTTCTGCGGCCGGGGCAGCGATCCGGGCGCGACGATGTGCGGTCCGCGGCCCGACTGGATGGTCTCCTCGCCCTGGGCCAGCAGGAAGTACTTCTCGTTCCGGCCGCTGTCGCGGTCGGGCCGCATGCCGGCCGCCGCCTGCGCGGTGAGGCAGTCCGCGTAGTACCGCAGCAGCCGCTGCGCGTCGACGCCGTCCCGTTCGTCCGCCTCAGCCAGTGCCCGGGCCTTCAGCAGCGCGGGGGAGCGCCGGGCGGTTTCGCCGGCGTCGCGGGGCGGCGCGGGAAGCCGCACTGGTCGTGCCACCGACCGGGCGAAGGGGAGACTGCGGGTGGCTCTGATCGTGGACTTGGTGGGCCGCTGCTCCTCCGGTACGCCGTCCCGGGTCATCTGCGTGGTCAGGTAGTCGAAGAGGTCGTCCGGGGTGATCCAGCCGCCCTCCTTGATCCGGCCGTTGCGCAGCCCCTCGACGATCTCCCCGGTGAACCGGGAGGTGCCGAGGCTGGATCCGGGCGGCGCCATCGCGGAGGCTGCCTGGAGGGCGTCGGACGCGGTGATGAAGTACACGCCGGTCGGCCGCAGCAGCGTGCTCGCTGCGGGCCGGTCCGGTTCCCCCGACGGCCCCTTGGCGGTCCAGCCCTGGACGACGGAACCGCTGGAGCAGCAGTCCAGCAGGACCAGTTTGGAGGCGGCCCGGCAGGACTGGAGCATCCGCTCCAGGAACTCCGCCGGTACGGCCGTGCCCGGCAGGTCGGCGGGGTCGGTGTCCCGGGTCAGGAAGTACAGCTGGCCGTCCTGCTCACAGTACTCCCCGTGCCCGCTGAAGTAGAGCAGCGCCGTCTCGCTGGCCTGCCGGGCCTCCAGGAACGTCTCCACGGCGTGCAGCATCTCCGCGCGCGTCGGCTCGGCGGCCACTGCGCACTCGTTGTACATGCCGATCTCGGTGTTCTCCAGCACTGCCCGCATGTAGTGCAGGTCGGCGCGTACGGCCGGGAGGTCCTGGTACGCCTCGCTGTCGTACGTGGAGACACCGACGAGTAAGGCGTGCCGGTCGTTGTCGGTCATCGTCGCTCAGCCCGCCGTCGTGCCCTCGTCGCCGCCGTCCGCGAGGAACCGCTCGATCAGCGTGTCGTCCTCGCGGGCATCCTTGCCGGTGATGTGCAGGACCGCGCCGTCGGGCCGCTTGACGAGGATGGTGCGTTGAGGGATCCGAGCCAGCCACGTCTGCACCAGCCCGACGACGAAAGAGCCGGCGCTCAGCAGCAGCCCGACGGTCTCGGCGGACGGGCCGCCCTTGTTGCCGGCTCCCACGGGGCCGCCGGGTGCGGGCAGGTCCAGCCTGGCCGTGGAGTCCGCCTCGGCGAGCACGGCGAGCAGTTCGCGTGCTTCCTTGCGGGCGCGCAGCGGGTCCTCGTCGACGACGGAGATCCGGTATCCGGTGTGGTTGTCGGGCATGGCGTTCTCGTGCTCCCCGTGAGTTCACCGGCTCCTTGCCGGGCGAACGACACTAGCGCCCGGCACTGACACCGGCGGCCCAACGGGCTTGGCCTGCGGCGCCGTTGGCGTGAACACGGTTGCCGATGGCCGAGTCCCGCGCATCTCCTGCCAGGTCACGTCAGGCACAGTTCCGCCCAGACCGTCTTGCCCGGCGCGCCCTCGCGCGGTGCGACCGCCCAGCGGGACGCCAGCCCCGCGACGATCAGCAGACCCCGGCCGGACTCCGCGTCGCCCTGCGGTGCCGGGCCGGAGAGCACGGGGAGGCGTTCGGTCCGGGTGTCGGTGACCTCGACTCGCAGGGTGTCGGTGCCGTGGGTGAGCCGCAGATGGAAGTCCCGCCCGGCGACGCGCCCGTGCCGTACGGCGTTGGCGGCCAGCTCGGCGGTGATCAGCGTGAGCGTGTCGTTGACCCGGCCGCCGTAGGGATGCCCCCACGCGTCGAGCCGGTGGGAGACCAGCCTGCGGGCGAGGCGCGCGCCGCGCGGGGAAGAGGTGAACGCCATCGCGAACTCGTGGCGGGGGCGGGCGGCCCTTTCGGTCTCGGTCTCGGCTTGGGCGACGGCGGCGTGCACCCGTGGGGTGGAGATTCGGCTGTTC
Organism: Streptomyces griseosporeus; assembly: GCF_014656055.1. Taxonomy (GTDB): domain Bacteria; phylum Actinomycetota; class Actinomycetes; order Streptomycetales; family Streptomycetaceae; genus Streptomyces; species Streptomyces griseosporeus. The sequence continues at coordinate 1,920,329 of NZ_BNBR01000001.1, read as the reverse complement.
ATGTGGCCCATGCTTCCGGTGCGGTCCTAGCGTGACCAGATACGGCGCGCACACGGAGAGTCGCTGTAAGTGGCCTGTATGCGGGTGTAGGTGGGACGGAGCGTGACGGCCGGCGCGGGGGTGCGTTGGCCGAGGGAGGCGGTACGGGGATGAGCGAATCGACGGAACTGGTGGACGAGGTGTCCGGGAGCGGCGACGGTCACGGGGAGGAGCGGCAGCCCGAACCGGACGCCGGCTCCGGCGTCCTGCGGGTCTTCGGGCGCCAGCTGAAGCGGTTGCGGGTGCGGGCGGGCCTGGAGCGGCCCGAGTTCGGCTCGATCACGGGCTACTCGGTCTCCACCATCGCCGCGTACGAGCAGGGGCGCCGAGTGCCGCCGCCGAGGTTCATCGACCAGGCGGACGAGGTCTTGGACGCGGGCGGGGTCCTCCTGGAGATGAAGGAGGAGGTGGCTCGGGCGCAGTATCCGGCGTTCTTTCGGGATGCGGCTCGGCTGGAGGGGGAGGCGGTTGAGCTGCACGTGTACGCCACGAAGGCTGTGCCGGGGCTGCTCCAGTGCGACGAGTATGCGCGCGCGGTGTTCACCATGTGGCGGCCGTTACTGGCGCAGGACGTCATCGAGGAGCGGGTGGCGGCCCGCCTCGCCAGGCAGGAGATCTTCTCCCGCATGCCACAGCCCACGATCAGCTTCGTCATCGAAGAGGCGGTGCTGAGAAGGCCGCTTGGGGGGGGCGGGCGGTCATGCGGGGGCAACTGGAGCAAGTCCTGCTGTACGGCCAGCGTCGCAACGTCGAGCTTCAGGTGATGCCGACCGACTTGGACGAGCACGCTGGACTTGAGGGACCGTTCACCTTGATCGAGACGCGTGACGGGCGCAGGATCGCTTACGTGGAGGGGTACAAGGACAGCCGCCTGTATACGGAACGCAGGGCGGTCCGGGAGCTTGAGGAGCAGTACGGCATCCTCAGGGCCCAAGCGCTCACTCCACGCGCGTCACTGGCCTTCGTCGAAAAGTTGCTGGGAGAACAATGAACGCCGAGAAGTCCACCGCGTCTGCGTTGGCGTGGTTCAAGAGCAGTTACAGCACGGGCTCGGGCGGAGAGTGCATCGAGGTCGCCGTCTGCCCTCGTGTCGTTCGAGTGCGTGACTCCAAGGACGTTGCACGTCGTGGCCTTGCGGTCGACGCTGAGGCTTGGGCAGCGTTTGTTGGCTTCGCTGCTCAGTGAGCGATAAGTCTGCCCCCGGCCCTGCACCGGGGGCAGACTTGTGTGAGGCCGCGTTGACCGACTACGCGTTCGCCTTCTCGCGGGCGGGCGGAGTCCAGCGGCCGGCGGCGATCTCGGCGTCCAGCCGCCCGTGGAAGTGGGCGTGCGCCGCCCGCATCTCGGCCTCGCGGTCGGCCTTGTAGAAGGGCGCCTGGTAGCCCTCGGGGGGCGGGGTGCGCTCCGGGTCTTCCAGGTGGGCCATGAGGTCGAGGTAGTCCTGTTTGGTCTGGCCGTGGCCGTAGGTGTTGAAGTCGGCCGCGATCTTACGGCCGTTGGCGTCGAACCAGGTCGCCGACTCGTAGTCGTAGAGCTGGGGGTAGCGCGACTTGAAGATGGCAGCGAGTTGGTCGGCGGTGATTCCGAGCCAGACGGATACGAGGGCGTCGATTTCCACAAGGGCAGCTCGGCGTTCGTGCTCGGTGCGGAGGGGCGTGCTGTACTGCCAGGTTGGCTTCAGGCCAGCGGCAAGGGGCCCCAGATAGGGCCAGCCGGGATTGGCCCAGTCTTCATAGCCTGCCCAACGGGGGTCGAACAGCTCCGTCCAGAGCGGGGCGTAGTGAGTAGTGAGGGCGTTTAGACGGAGGGTACGCAGGAGGAGTGCGGGTGCAAGAGGGTGGTTAGGGTCGGGAGCTGGCATTTTCCGGGCCTCGTTGAGTCCGAGGTTGGAGCGGCCTGTGATTCGCAGAAGGTAATCCAGAGGGAGCGAAGCCCAGAAACCTCCATTGAGGGCAGTTAGACGGTTGTTCTTTAGGGCCATCGAGTGCACCCCATGCACGTGGGCGGGCCCGGGTGGGAAGAGGGCAGCCAGCAGACTGCGGTGGGTGTTGAACGGAACCATGGCTCGCCAAGCGAGCCGGAAATAGTAGCTGGATGGCTCTCCCCGCCAAGAGTTCTGGGCAGCGAGGTATGCGTCCTCGCTGGTGGCTCGCACGTAATTGGTCACTGGCACATACGCGAGCGGCAGCTCGGTGGGCGCGAGAGCTTCCCAGTCCCTGTGGTTACGACAGGGAATTCTCGGCTCTTTGGAGAAGGGGTGCGCTATTGAGATATGCGGCCCTTGCAGGATGACATCTGAAAGCTCAGGAACGGTCTGGCTGGACCAGCGGATCAGTCCATCCTTCTTGGCGGCCCCTTCGTCGTACCCGGTTGTAATCATGGGATCGTAGTCGGCCAGAGCGATTGGATAAGCAGCTAGCGCGTCGATTGCCTCTTGCTCGCCGCGTAGAAGCGGATAAAGCAGTGGTGCCTCCGTGGCCGGGCCCGGAGAGTCGGTGAGCGCTTGCCAGCTGCTCAGTAGGGGAGCATTGACGTGTACCACGCGTTTTTGATGAGGTCGAACATCCCATGTGTCACCATGTCTGATGCCAGGGGTCTCCCCTCGGCCGTCGTGAGTCAGCGACTCGGGCAGCACGCCAGCCGAGCGTAGTTCACTGACGTGCATGAAATTAGGTTCGCGTGACGGACCGTAGATGTGGACGCCAAATTCTTGAGTTCGGCCGAGGTCTTCGAATGCCCAGTTGGCTGAGTTGACGAAATGGGCATGGATACGGATATGTCGGTAGGCGGCAGCCCGGATTGCAGCTTCGCGTACACCGCCGAAGTGTGTATCTGGGTGGATCAGGCCTGCACTGCCGTGAGGCGCGATGTGTTGCCACACTTGCACCATGAATGCACGGTAGAGATCAGTCTTCGTCCCCACAAGTAGTGAATAGATGCCTGGGCTGCTCAATGTTGCCGCGATCCCCGTGTTCGCCGCCAGTTCGCCGAGGAAATAAGTTGTATTCCCCGGCCTGCTGAGCACCTCCTCCTTGCGTAGGCGCCATTCCGCGGCACTTGGCCGCTCAGACAGTGTGAACCATGGCTCGCGTTCCGCGAGAACTTGGTCCTCATACCAGCGCGGCGGAACCCAAGGCGGATTCCCCACCTGAAGCTCAAACCCACCCCGCGCAAACACCTGCGCGAACTCCAGCTCCCAATGGAAGAACCCCTGCGCCCGCGCCACATCCCGCGCCGCCCCCGCCCACAGGAACCGCTCCTCCAGCACATGGAACCGGTCCATGCCCATCCACTCGGGCAGCTCGTCCTCGTAGCGGGACAGGTCATCCAGGTCCTCGAACGTCGACACCAGCGACTCCGCCGGCACATCCTGCGTGCCCAGCAGCGCCTCGGCGAAGTCGATCCAGTCGTCCAGGTCGGCGAGCGCGATGACGTCACGGCGCTCGCCCTTGATCTGCTCCTTGCGGCGGCCGGTGCGGCGACGCGACACGGAGTCCCGCGTCAGCGTCATCTGCTGAGGCTCGGCCGTGAAGCCCGGCAGGGCCTCCGCCTCCCAGGCCAGCAGCACATCGTCGGCGCCGCTCTCCGCACCACCCCCGACGCTCACCGCCTCCAGCTCCGCCGCCCGCGCGGCCAGCGCCTCCGCCCGCGCGTACCGCTCGTCCGTGCCGTCCAGCAGCGCGGCGTTCTGCACGGGCCAGAACCACAGCGCGCACCACGCGTCCATGAGCGTCTTGAGGCGCCAGTAGGGGGTGTCCTCCGCTTGAAGGTCGGCCAGGATCGCGTCCCGCTGCACGGCGGCCTTCGGCCGGCGCAGCCAGTCGTCCTCCGCTCCCCACACCCGGATGTCACGGGAGATGTCCCGCTCCGACAGCTCCAGCCGCCGTACGACCAGACCCCACAGGTACTCGGCCCGGCGAGCCAGCCCCTGGAGCTTGGCCGTCTGCTTCGCGTTGGGCGACTTCGTGACCGCCTTACGCCACGCGGCCAGCGCCTTCGCCTCCGCCGGGGCGAGGGTCTTCGCCTCCTTCTCGGCCGCGACCGCGCCCCACTCCTTCGCGGGGAGCAGGAAGTGGTGCACCGCGCCTTCCGGAAGCGGGGCGCCCTCCACCGCCTCCGCCAGCGGGAAGCGCTCCGGCGTGGTCCCCAGCCAGCCGCCCTTCTTCAGCCGCTCGGGCGCGTACACCTCGCGCCGACCGCCGATGAGGGAGTTGCCGCGCCGCAGGTGCAGGCCGAACCAGGGGGCCTCCATGCCAGGGTGCATGGTGTTGAGCCACAGCGACACCTCCGCCAGCTCCACGGCCGTCTCGTTGAGGTCGACGCCGTAGGAGTTGTGCAGCGCGATGTACGCCTTCGCCTTCTGGAGCTCGACGGCGTACTGCTCGGTGTCGATCGACCGCCCCAGCTCGGCCTGCCTGCGCCGCAGGTACTCCGCCGCGACCTGGTTGATCGCCTCGTTGAGGAACGCGCCCGAGCCGAGGGCCGGCTCGCAGATCCGCCAGTTCAGCAGGTCCTTCGCCTCGGTCTCCTCGGTGAGGAGCTGCTGGAGGGCCAGTTGCACGGTGACCCGCGTCAGCGACTCCGGCGTGTAGTACGACGCGGAGGTCTGCCGGTCGCGCCCGGAGAGGCGGTACACGAACGTGCCCGGCGCGTACCGCACGCGCAGCTCCTCACCGGTGAGCCGGTCCCGGCGCCGTACGAACACGGAGTCGTCGTAGTCGGCGATCTTCGACGCGGGGACGAGCCAGGAGCCGTCCTTCGGGTCACCGTGCCGGGCGACCTCGTACAGCTCCTCGCCCGCGATGAAGCCGCTGTACGACATCAGGCCCTCGTAGACCGCGCCGAGCTGGTTGATGCCGAGCTGGGCGTACGAGATGAAGCCGCCGCGTTCCCCGCGCTTCCCCTGCGTGATCATGAGGCTGTGCAGCACATGGTGGAGGGTGGCGTTGCGCAGCCGGGTGTCCAGGTAGCGGACCGACTCGCCGCGCGCCAGGGCCTCGTCCGAGTCGTACCGTGGGTCGGGGAGGCTGTCCGCGCCGATCAGGCGGATGGCGTCACGCTCGAACAGCTTGCTGTGCAGCGGTTCGAAGCGCAGGCCGACGTCCTCGCTGATCCGTGCGTCCGTCTCGCCGGCCTCGACCGGCTCCACACCATGCGTGCGACGGGCGCGGTAGCCGTCCTGCACCTTGCGGAACAGCAGGTCCAGGGACTCGTACAGGTAGAAGCCGTTGCGGGCCAAGTCGCTGACCGGCTCCCGCTCGGCGACGAGTTCGCCGAGCCGGCCGAGCCCGTACCCCTGCTGGTACTCGGGATAGTCGGCGGGCAGGATGCCCAGCTCGGGGCGGGCCTCCGCGTACAGCAGGAACAGGATCCGGTACAGGTACCGCAGTGACTCGCGGGTCAACTGCCGTCCCAGATCCCGAAGTTCGCCGACGTCCTCCGGGCGGACGCCCTGCTCGCGCAGCCGCTCCAGGACCTCGTTCGCGATCAGCTCGACGCTCTTGCGCAGGCCGTCGCGCAGCTCGCTGGAGACGCCGACCGCGTGCTTGGCCGACTTGCCGACCAGCTCGGCCAGCGGGTTCTCGCCGCCCTCCTCCGGGGTGCGCAGCGAGTCCGCGCCGAATAGCGCGGCCACGGTGTCGAGTTCGCCGCCCGCACGGGTGTCGTTGCGCTGGAGCGCGGTGTCCAGGGAGACGGCGAGATAGCGTCCTTCGCCCCACACCGCGCGGTCGGCAAGGACGATCACCCCGCCGCCGAGCAACAGCACGTACCGGGGCGGTTCCTCGCAGGCGAACAGGAAGGCGGCGAGTCTGGCGCCGGTCTCCACCGGGTCGGGGCCGTCCAGCGGCACCGGTTCCAGCAGGCGTCCCCGGCCCCTCGGGTCGAGGGCGGCATCGGGTTCGGCGGCCCAGCCGCAGTCCAGCGCGACCAGGCCCTTCTCGGCGTGGGCGACCGGGACCTCGTACACCCGGCCCGCGCGCTCGACCGGGAGGACGCGCGGCTTGGCGTCGTAGCCGAGCGCGCGCAGCACCTCGGCGTTGAGGGCCCGTACCCGCTCCCGCCACCGCGGCGCCCCGTAGGTCAGGGCGTCGTCGTCGGCGTCGCGGACGGTGATGATGCCGTCCTCGTCCTCGGGAAGCGCGAAGGAGGACCGCGCGCGGAAGTAGTCCCGGCGCAGCGCCCGCAGTCCCACGCGCGGGGTCACCGGGAGTTCGGCCCGGCCGGGCGCCGGCGCGGCGGACGTCTCCTCCTCGCTTCCGCGCTCGTCGGCGGCGGGCGGCCTCGCCGCCTCCTCGCGCTCCTTCCACTTCTGCAGCAGGCCCGACTTGAGATCCTTCGGCAGCACCTCGGCCAGGTAGTGAGCCGAGAAGTAGTCGCCACGGTTGACCAGGGAGTCGTACGTCATGACAGGGCTTCTCTCAGAGGGTCACAGACCGGGGTCACAGGGCGGCGCGCACGGGCACGTAGCGGAAGGGGGACGACGGCGGGGCGGCCAGGGAGACGGGCGGCGCCCCGGCACCGTTCCCGCGGCCGGTGTCCGCGTCGGTGTCCGGGACCAGCACCGCGAGGACCCGCAGCAGGGGCCTGCCCGTCGTCAGCAGCGAGTCGGCGAGGTCGGCGAGGCGTTCCCGGGTGCGCTCCCCGCCCAGCGTGGGCTGCTCCCAGGCGCCGAGCCGCAGCTTGTACTCCTCGACGGGCCGGCGCAGCGGTTCGTCCCAGGCGTCACGATGGGCGTTGAGGAACGCCTCGGCCGTCTCCAGCACGCGGGGGAGCGCCGCGCTGAGGGGGGCGGGGTCGCGGTAGCCCCGCTTGTTCGCCATGGCGGGGCCGACACCGGCGCGCCGCAGCAGGGACACCATGTCGTCGACGGCCAGTCCCTCCCGGGCGCCCTCCCGCCAGGTCACGCCCATCCACTTCACGACGGTGGGCCGGCCCAGCTTGTTGGAGTACACGCCCTGGACCAGGTACACCGGCTCCGCCACATTGGCCGTGATCATCGGCGCCTCCTGGCGTCCCAGGCCGACGAGGACCTTGTCGGTGAGCCATTCGACGACCGGGTGCAGGTCCGTGAGCAGGGAGATCTCGGGCCAGCTCGACGTGGCGGACTGCCGGGCCCGCTGGAGGGAGTGCTCGGCGAGGCGGCGGTTGAAGGTCACCAGCAGCCGCTCCCGCAGCCGCTGCTCGCGCAGGTAGTCCGAGGGCAGTGCCTTGAGACGGTGGATGAGTTCGGCCGGCGGGCGGAAGGAGATCAGCCCGGACTGCTGGTCGCGGTCCAGGTCCAGCCGGTCGCGTGCGTCCGGATACACCTCGCGCAGCGCCTCGTCCACGAAGTGCGCGGTGGAGTCGAAGAGGCGGGGGAGCACCGGGCTCGTGTCGGCATCGTCGGCAGGCGACGGCACCCCCGCGGGGGCCGGCTCGTCGTGTCCGTCGGCGTCCGGGTCGCCGGAGGCCGCCGAGGTCGCGTCCACCGAGCCGAAGAAGTCCGCGAGGAAGTCGTCCAGACCGGCGTCCTGCCCGTCGGCCCCGGAGCGGGGGGTGTCCAGGGACTCGTCGACAGTTTTGCCCCGCAGCAGGTCCTGGATGAGGGACCGCTCCTCCGCCTCCGCACGGTACAGGCCGGTCACCGCCTCCGCCGTGCCCAGCGCGCGGTGCGCCTGGTCCTCGCGTTCCAGCAGCCGCTCGGCGACCACCGTGTCGTCCTTGGCGCCCGGTACCTCACTGGTGAGGATCAGCGCCCGGAACTCCGGTGGGTGGGCCTGCCCGTACCGGTCGATGCGGCCGTTGCGCTGCTCGATGCGGATCAGCGACCACGGCACGTCGTAGTGCACGAGCTGGTGGCACTGCCGGTGCAGGTTGACGCCCTCGGAGGCCACGTCACCGGTGAGCAGCACCCGGACGGGCGTGTCGGCCAGGCCGAACTCCTCGACCCGGGCCATCTGCTGCTCGTCCGAGAGGCCGCCGTGCATGACGCGGACGCAGTCGCGGGCGGCGCGGCCACGGAAGCCGAGGGCGGCGGGCAGCACCTCCGCAAGCCACTCCAGGGTCTGGACCCGCTCGGAGAACACCACGACCCGCGTCTCGGAACCGGGACCCACCCCGATCTCCTCGCGCAACTGCCGTACCAGTGCGGCAAACTTCGCCGAGTTCTCCTCGGTGAGGCCGGCGGCGAGCTCCGACAGCCGGTGCAGGGCGGCGAGTTCGGCCTCGGTTTCGCGCCGGTCCTCCTTCTTCTCCAGCGTCCTGATCCGCGCGGAGACGGTGGCCCGCAGCGCGGCGGGGGAGGAGAGGAACGACTTCAGCAGCGTGTAGGGGAAGAGGGGGAAGGCGCTGACCGAGGTGCCGTCGTCACCGGGCAGCCAGACGGCGGCCAGCTCCTCGAAGACCCGCTCCTCCGCGGGGGTGGCCGGACAGTGCACCGAAAGGGAGGGGCCCCGGTCCGCCCACTGGCCCTTCATCTGCTCGCGGACCTCCGGGCTGATCTTCGTCCGCCGGATGAACAGGTGCTCGATGTCGGCCGCGCGGTAGTTCTCCGGGTCGCGGATCGCCACCGGGTCCAGCAGCCGGATCAGCTCGGCGAAGGACCTCGCGTCGCCGTTGTGCGGGGTCGCGGACGCCAGGATCAGGGCGTCCGTGCGGGGGGCGAGGGTGCGCGCGAGCTGGTTGCGCAGCGAGCCGCGGTTGATCAGGTTGTGCGACTCGTCGATGACGACCGCGTCCCAGCGGATCTGCTCCAGGTGGTGCTGGTACTGGTGGGTGTTCTTGAGCGTGTCGATGGAGACGATGACCCGCTTGAACGAGGTGAACGGGTTGCGGCCCGCCGGGATCTCCCGCTGGATCCGCTCGATGCCCACCGAGTCCAGCCGCACCAGCGGGATCGCGAACCGCGTCCACAGCTCGTGCTGGAACTGCTCCAGCACGTGCTGCGGGGTGACCACCAGGATGCGCTCGCCGCGACCGCGGCGGATCAGCTCGGCCAGGGTCAGGCCGATCTCCAGGGTCTTGCCGAGCCCCACCACGTCCGCGATCAGCAGCCGCGGACGCAGATTGGCACCGGACAGGGCCAGCTGGGCGGGTCGCCGCTGGTACGGCAGCGGGTCCATCAGGAACGAGTCGGCCAGGGCCAGGCGGTGTTCCGACTGGGGCAGGGCGGTGCGGCGCAGCACCGCTTCCAGGAACAACCGGGAGCGTCGGTAGTTCGGGGAGTCGTCCATGACGAGCCTTGTCGCGCCCGGGTCGAGCAGTTCGATGCGGTCCAGGCCGGAGAAGAACACGGCCTCCTGGTCGCGGACGAACTCCGACACCCCGGTGACCTCGATGCGCGTGCCGTCCTCGGCCGTCGGCATCGAGCTTCTGACCAGCCACTCCTCGTCCCGCACCACCACCAGGGCACCGGCCGGGTACTGGTCCTGGCCGCTCGTGGCACCGGTCCGTTCCTCGCCGGTCTGCTCCACGCTGGTCTGGACGGCGGTCACCGGTGGCCTCCTGAAGCGGGTCGATCGTGCGGGCGGCCCCTCTCCAGGGCCCGCCCATTATCGCGGGTCCCAGGCGCTTGCGGGTCAGAAGGGCGTACTGGCCGCATACGCCTCGCGCAGCCGCCGGGCGGTGATCCGGGCCTGGGCCGAGCCGCGGAGGGAGGGCCGGGCCGCCCCGCCGCGCTCGGAGGCATGGCGCGGGGACAGGGGAGCGGCGGACTTCGCGGCGGTGGGGTCCTGGGCCGGGTCGGCGCCGGCTCCCGTCCCGGCGCCGGCCGGGGACCGGTCGGCGGGCGTGGAGTCGGCGCTGGCGTCGGCGGACGGCTGCGAAGGAGTGTCGACGCGGCGGAGCAGGAGACGGGGATCGGCGGGCGGTTCCGGCGGACCGGGCACCGGTGGCACCTCGGGGCCGGCCGGGAAGCCGTCCTGCCGCTGCCGGGCCGGCCGGCTGTCCGCCGCCTCCCGTCGCCGCTCGGCCTGCGGAGACGCGAAGGGAGTCCCGGCCGCCCCGGGCTCCGTGCGCACCTGGGGTCCGGACGCACGGCCGACCGCGAGAAGATCGTCCAGGACTTGGGTCGGAGCGGCCGTGTACGTGGTGAGCCTGCGGCGTGCCTGGGCGACCTTCAGACCCTGTGCCTCGATGAGCGCGCGGCTCCGCCGGACGACCTCGGCGAGGTCCGGCCGGTCCTGCGGGCGGTGGGCCAGCATGGCGGTGAGCAGTGGCACCAGCTCGTCCGGGGTCCCGGAGAGGTCCGGTGCGACCGCGGGGTCGACGACCTGGTGAAACAGGAGGTGGATGTTGTCCGCACGATAGGGCGGATGGCCCGAGGCGGCGAACAGCAGTACGGCACCCAGCGCGTACACGTCGACCGCGGGTGTCAGGGGCTTCTCCCCGTTCGCCTGCTCGGGCGGCATGCACGAGGGCGTGCCGACGACCGTGTGCGGCGCGGTCAGCGACACATTCGATTCCGCGAACACCGCGAGCCCGAAGTCGATCACCTTCGGTCCGTTCGGGCCGAGCAGTACGTTGGCCGGCTTCAGATCACGGTGCAGCAGACCCTGGCGGTGCACGGTGGCCAGGGCCTCGGCCAGCGTCGCACCCAGAGCCGACGTCAGCAGCGCGGGAAGCGGGCCGTGGGCGGCCACGTGTCGGCTCAGGTCGAGACCCTCGACGTACTCGGTCGCCAGCCACGGGCGCTCGGCGTCCGGGTCGGCGTCCAGGAGGGCGGCGATCCGGGCACCCCAGATCGTCTTGAGGATCTCCACCTCCTGCGCGAACCTCGTCCGCGTCTCGGAGTCGACCACGGACGGCTTGATCACCTTCACGGCGGCCGGCTCCCCGCCGGGTGACTCGCCCAGGTACACCTGACCCATCCCGCCCTGCCCGATCCGGCCGAGCAGCTCGTATCCGCCGAGCTCGGCGGGATCGTCGGGACCAAGGGGGGCGATGTGCACCTGAGGCCTCACTTTCAGCGGGTCGAACCGGGGCAGGAAGCCCCTGCCAAGCTAGACCACACCCTGAGGGAATGGCACGCCACTCAGCTCGGGTGACGCAGGCGAACCCTGGTCCGGGCCGCAGTGAAGGCGCGACGGTTTCTCAGGGCGGACGCCTCGCGTCACTCTTCGTCGGCTGTGCCGGTGCCGGTGCCGGTGTCCGGCTCAGCGACCGGAGGCGGCGTCGGCGGAGCCTGCGTCGGCTCGGGCCGACTGCCCACGGGTCGATACCCCCTCTTCCCGTCGGGGTCCAACTGCGGTCGTGTCTCGGTCACCTGCCGTGTCTCCCTCTTCGGCCCCAGGTACCTCGACGAAGTCGAGGAACTCCACGTCATCCATCCGAATATAGATCCCGCCGGAATGCGGCAGCGGACGTTCGAACGATCCGGCGCCGGACACGGCCCATGTGGTCTGGAGATACAGGTCTGCGGCTTCCGGGTAGCCGGAGGTGTAGGACCTCTCCCCGTAATACCCGCCCACCCAGTGACCGCTCTTCAGACGGGCACGTACCAGGCAGTGGCTCCGACGCTGGAAGACCTTGTCCCATGCTGTGGGGATCGGGTCGTAGGTGGACCGGCTTCCTCGCGAGCCCAGCCATGAGGTGAGCACGGCGGCAGCAGCCGGCACCACGATCAGCAGGGTTGTCGCTGTCAGCGCGGCGATGCGAGGATTGTCGGCCGCGCCGGTCAGCCAGCCCCGGCGACGGTCGTAGACGAGGTGCACCAACCACGGGCCGGTGAGCAGGACGTAAAGGGTGTCGAGAGCGATACCCGCGGTCACGGCTCGGAGTATGCGCTCTCCGAGATCCCTGTGGCCCGGGACCGGGCCACGGACGCGTTCGCGGATGAACTGGTAGGTCACGCCGGGGAGTACAAGAAGAAGAACGATCACGACCTGGGTGACCGCGGTAGGTGCGTGCGGCATCGTCGTATGCCTTTCCGAACAACGGGTGCAGAATCCTCGCGACCTGATGGCCTGATGTCCCCTGATTCCGCGATGACTTGCGGGTACCCCAGACATACTGGCGTGGCGATTGCTCACCTTGGGGGAGGCCGGGAAGACTGATGCGGGACCATCTGCTTCGCATGCGCATCACATGGGCCGACGGCCTCGCAGCGCGGATCTGCCACAAACTCAGACCCGAGACATGCCGTTCCGAGATGTTCCCCTCGTGGGTCGCGGATGACCAACTGACGCTTGCCACCTTGCTGACCCGCATCGCCGCGGACGACATCGGATGCAGCTCTCCGCAGACCATCGGCGATCGCCTCCGATCGACCGGCCTCGTCCTCCCCGGGCTACCCGGATCGGTAGTGACCCACGACCTCGTCATGCCTGTCCTGCGCACGGTTCGCAGTGGTGGGGTCCCGTGGGAACGGTGGTGGGACGTGGGCGGACTCCATGCCCTGCTGATCGAGTTGTGGGCGGGACGCCGACTGTCGACACACTCACTGGAGGAGGTCCGTTACGAACTCACGGCCGTCTGGTGCCTTGAGGACGACCGGCTTGTCGACACCGTTCTGGACAACGCGGAGGATCCCTTCGCCTTCCTGCCCTCCGACCTCCTGCACGAGTCCGCCACCGGTACGGCGAAGGCGTGCGCGCAGTTCCTCGTCACCAGAGGCTTGATGAAGATCACCCTCCCTGATGCTTTTCTGAGCACCAGGCCCGGGCTGGCTGACAGGCCGGACCTCACGGAGGTCGTGAAGCGCTGGCATCACCGCGTCGACCTGGAAGAGACCGTGCATCGAGTCAGGGATCTCTCACCAGAGCTCTTGAGGGGTTTACGCAGGGACCTCGACGCGTGGGATGTCCAGATGGGTCAGCTGACATCTCACCTGACGGCACATGAGCTCAAGCTAATTTTGCCCATGACGGAAGATGAACGGTACGGCGAGGAGTGCCTTCGGGCGGGCTGGGGCCGACACCGAGCCGAACTGGTCCCGGACGAAGCTTTGTTGTGGCGTCCTGATTCCGATGCCCTGAATTCTTCGATGCCCGACTGGATGGCCGAGGAAGTCATTACGTGCGGTACCCGCTTCTTCCACAGCCAGGCAGGTCCTCATCCCGTCTGGCTGGCCACAGTAGAGGCTGAGACGCACATGGCGGCCGTGCGGAGGTTGATGGAGCCGCCAACACGGTACGGCTTCGAGGTCGAGGACTACGGTGACGGTCTGAGGCTGTGGTTCCAGTTCCCCACACTTCCGGCCGACCCCGACCCTCCGTTCCGAGCCCCGTACACCTACTCCCTCTCCTGGGCGGAGCATGCTTGGGAGCTCCTGCATCTTGCGACCGTTGGTTACGCCCGCCTCAGCATCGTCCGGCTTGTCGGCGACGGTGAGCTCAGCGCCGTGGGCAGCGTATGGCTCGGACTGCCGGAAGAGGTGTGCGCCCTGGCCAAGGAAGCCGCGATCGCAGCGCTCCGTCGGCTCGTCGGTGACGAGACACAGACGATAAACCAGAGGATCGCCCTTGAGGGCCACGATCAGGCCGCAGAGGTTGCCTTCCGAACGTCCGAAACCGCGAAGGGCGAGGACATTCATGACGAGCTTTCCCTGGAATCCGACGCCGCTGAGTACGAGTCCTTCATAACAGCCGCGCGTCACCTCGCCTGGGTACGTGCTCGGCATGCCGCCGGGCTGCTCGACGAGAAAAGCCCATCGGTGGGGGATACGGAGCTGAAGGCCGCTGCCGAGGGCAGGCAGCGCACTCTGGAAATCCTTCGGGCGGCCACGGGGCGAGGGAACGGCAAGGCGCGATGGAGTGACCACTCCGACAAGCCCTCTGTGGGCGAACAAACAGCGTTCGTCCACCTCATCAACCGGTACGGAACACTTCAGCTCGCGGTGTGTCGGAGCCGTGCGGGCCAGTCGCACTTCGATCTGGTTACCTGCGAGGAGTTTCCCCTCAGATCTCTCGCTGGCGCGGTTGATGAATGGGCACGGCAAGCACCGGATCACCCTCGACGTGTGTGGCACGACTACCTGGAGCAGTTGGTCGCCGAGTGCGTTGGGCCGGCACAAGCCATCATCGAGGCGGCCGCACCTCACGAAGTCCGTCGGTTGGTGCTCAGCCCCACGGCTCCACTGGAGCTGCTGCCCCTTCACGCAGCTCCGCTCGACAGCGCGCGCACCTCCACCTTGATCGATGCCTTCGATCAGGTGGTATATGCCCCCACAGCTCGTCTCGTGTCCGCCATCGAGAGATCCCAGCGGCAAGCAGCCGTGGTCGAGGTGTTGGTGGTGGCACACGGAGGTGGACACCTCCCCGGCCTCGAGCCGATCGGCGGCCCACTGTGTGAAGCCCACGTGATCGCAGGGCTTCACCACAACGTAAAAGTTGTCACGCAGGAGGAGGCGACTCCCGCCCGCGCTCTGTTCATGATGCCCATGGCCCGGATCGTGCACGTCGCGGCACACGGCCTCACACACCCGAATCGCTGGGCTGCCGGACTCGCTCTGCACGGCGGTTCGCTCGGAGAGGCCGTGCTCACTTCCAGCGGGATCCTCGCCGACGGAGTCTTCTCCAGTGTCGACCTAGTCATCCTGAACGCTTGCAGAACGGGCAAGCACGAAGGCACCGGCCGTACCGTGCAGACCTTGCGTAGCATTGAGTCCGCTTTTCTCGCCCGCGGCGCGAAAGCGGTCATCTCCACCCTGTGGGACATCACTGACCTGCAAGGTGTCGTGTTCTCCGCCGTGCTCCACGCACACCTCGGTGTCGGCGCGGACTCCCGCAGCGCTTACGCCAACACGATCCGCTACCTACGTGAGCACCGGTGGCGCGTTCCCTTTGAGGCAGGTCCGGTGTGCGCTGCCGAATCAGCCATCGACGCGATGCTTCCGGACTGGAGACACCACCTCGATCAACAGGCACAGGAAAACAGGCTGTTCTGGGCTGCCTTCAAGATCACCGGAGTTGTCTGAGGCCCACAGTCCTTACGGGGCAGTGCCCACCTGATCGTCCACGGGACTACTGCCTGAGCCACGGACCCGGCGGAGCCCCCCTTTCCAGACGTCGGCGAGCGCTTGCCGGCCACGCAGAACGATCCGGCGTCCTTGGGCCCGGATGCGCTCCCAGCTGTCGATGAGGTAGAGCCGGTCTGGATACGAGTGGCCGTTGGCGACCAGTGCCCTCGCCGGCCACCAGCCTCTGTGAGGAACCCGTCACGTGCGGGCTGACCAGCTCGTGCAGCCCGTCTGTGTCGGCGGTGACGATCTCGGGGGCGTCAAAGGGTTCCAGTGCCAGCCTGTTTACCGCCCTGCGGCATTCCTTCCTCCAGAGGCGAGCGAGTCGGCCAGCCGCACCCCGGGACTGAAGCGGCGCTGCTCGGTCAGGGTGACGCAGGCTAACCTGATGCTGTTCCCACGCCATGACCGCTTCCGCCTACCAGTTGCCCTCAGACGTTAGGAGCCCTCGGCTGTGCCCCCCACTCTGTATCGCGACACTGGCTACACGCTCCGGCACCTGATTGAGAACATCGAAGGCGGTCGTATCGGATTACCAGACATTCAGCGCCCCTTCGTCTGGTCTGCGGCAAAGACCCGCGATCTCTTCGACTCGATGTATCGGGGCTACCCGATCGGCACCCTGATGTTCTGGGAGACCGGCGCTGAGGTGGGGACACGGCAGATCGGGACGGAAGTCGGTGATCGCGCACCGCAGTTGTTGGTCGTTGACGGGCAGCAGCGGCTCACGGCCCTGTTCGCTGTCCTCACCGGACACAAGATCGTCACTAAGTCTTTCGACGAGATCAACGTTCGTATCGCGTTCCATCCGGAGGATCAGACGTTCGAGGTCACGGACGCGGCGATCGAGCGTAACGCCCACTTCATTCCGGACATCACCGCGCTCTGGGCCCAAGGTGGTTACAAGCCCACTGTCCGGCAGTTCTTCCAACGGCTCGAACAGGCCAGCGGCGAACCCCTGTCGGACGCTGCCAAGGATGAGCTCGAAGAACGCGTAGACAGGGTTCGGGACCTGCACGAGTTCCGCTTCCAGGTTGTGGAGCTGGGTGCCTCGGCCAGCGAGGAGCAGGTCGCCGACATCTTCGTGCGCATCAACTCCGAGGGCGTGAAGCTCAACCAGTCCGACTTCATCCTCACCCTGATGTCAGTGCACTGGGAGAAGGGCCGCCGTCAGCTCGAAGATTTCTGTCGTGGTGCGGTGGTCGCAGGACCTCCCGGGCCAAGCCCTCGAAACGCCTTCCTGGACCCCAGTCCTGACCAACTGCTGCGCGTAGCCGTTGCTGTTGCCTTCCGGCGCGCCCGGCTGCAGCACGTCTACAGCGTCCTGCGAGGAAAGGACCTCGAAACCGGCAAGGTCACCGCCGCTCGACGGCAGGAGCAGTTCGACCGGCTCGCCCAAGCACACACAAAGGTCCTGGACCTGGCCAGCTGGCACGAGTTCTTCCAGTGCGTCACGGCGGCCGGCTTCCGCAGTCGGAAGATGATCACCTCCGACAACGCCCTTCTGTACAGCTACGCGATCTGGCTGATCGGGCGCCACGACTTCGGACTGACGGTCGATGAACTCCGTCCCGTGATCGGACGGTGGTTCTTCATGGCGCACACCACCGGTCGGTACTCCAACTCGCCCGAGTCGCAGATGGAGTTCGACCTGGGACGGATCGGTAATCTGCCGCCAGGCGACGGCCGAGCCTTTACTGCGGAACTCGACCGGATCATCGCAGCGAACTTCACCGGCGACTACTGGGACATCTCCCTGCCGAACCGGCTGGACACATCCTCGTCGCGTTCACCGGTGCTGTTCGCCTACCAGGCGGCGCTCAACATCCTTGACGCCGAGCTGCTCTTTGGGAACCAGCGAATCCGTGATCTGCTGGACCCTTCGGTCCAGCCCGCCAAGGCTGTCGACCGAGACAACCTGTTCCACCGCAAGGTGCTCGCCAGATTTGGCATCACCGACCGACGCCAAGTCAATGCCATCGCCAACATGGCCTATGTGACGTGGCCGGCAGACGAACCGTCCAACACCGACGCACCACATGATTACTGGCCGAGAATCACGGACGCGATGGACCCGATGGTGCTTGAGCGGCAGGTGCGGTGGCACGCACTCCCCGTCGGCTGGCAGCAGCTCGACTATTTCACCTTCCTGGAACGGCGACGCCAGCTCATCGCCAAGGTCGTGCGGGAAGCGTTCGAAACCCTCACAGGGGAACGCCCCGCGTACGTCCCAACCACCCCGGCCGACATGATCGCCGCCGGCGAGTCCCAGGGCACCGAGTTCAAGGCCAGCGCTCGCTGGAACGTGCACACCCAACAGGCCGACAAGTCCCTACGGCACAATATCGTCAAGGCCGTCTGCGGCTTCCTCAACGGCGAGGGCGGAAACCTGTTCATCGGTGTCGCCGACGACGGAACCGTCCTCGGCATCGAGAACGACCTCACCACTCTGGAGTCCCAGGCCAGCGTCGACGGGTATGAGCTCTTCGTACGCCAACTCCTCGACAGCAGCCTGTCGGCCCCGACAGCGACCACCGTCCGCGTACGCTTCCCCGAGATTTCCGGCAAGGTCGTCTGCCAGATCAGCGTTGCTGCGGCAGGTAAGCCTGTGTTCGCCAAGCCCGCCAAGGGCGGTAACGGAGCCACCGACTTCTGGGTCCGGGTCGGCAACGCCACCAAGCAACTCCACGGCGATGACCTCCTGCGTTACCAGGAGGAGCACTGGGGATGAGCGTCCCTATGGCCGGCCCTCCGACCATAGGGGAATAACCTCGGGCCAATCCCTGGTTTGGACCACGGTCCAATCGCTGCCGGGAGCCTTGGGAGTCGCCGCCCGTCCCATCCCGCCCTCCCCGGTCCGGCCGAGCAGTTCGTCTCCACCCCGCTCGCAAGGGTCGTCGGGGCTGAGGGAGCGCGATGTGCACGAAGGGCCTCAAAATCGGCGGTCCGAGTGCCCGGGTAGCTCCGGCGGGATGCGGGGAGCCGGTCGACGAGGCCGGTGACGGTCTTGCGCTTGATCGCGAAGTGCTCGAAGTGTGCTCGGCCTCACCCGGCCAGACCGGCGTCGCTCTGTGCAATATCAGCAGGTGTGGGAAGGAGAGGCCGGCGCATGCACTGGTCATGACGCTCGTTTGACGCTCCGAGGATCTACTAGCCTCTCGAAGGGCCGAGAGACACCTTCTGACCTGGCTGTTTTTCGAATCTCTCTCGTGCAACCTGCTTCCGATGACGCACCACGTGGAGTGCGTGGCGATTCTCGAACCGGCCGCGAAGGGCTCTTGACCTGCGGTTCCGTGTGCGCGCCCACTTAGTCGCCCACACCGTTCGAAGGGGAGCGCTTCCGACGCCTGGCCGTGAGCAGCCGGAGCCAGGCGTCAGAATCCGGTGCGTCCGAAGACCCTCGGCCGTCTATGCGGCTGAGCGGCATACGGATCCGGCGGCCCTTCGGCCTCCATCATGCGGCGCGTGGCCGCCGCTCACCGGGTCAGATGCCGCAGTTCGCTCTCGTACAGTTCGACCGGGTCGAAGCCCATGCCGTTGAAGTGGCCTGCCAGCTCCAACGAGAGGATGCCGTGCAGGCGGGTCCAGAAGCGCAGCGCGCGGCGCAGGGCGGCGGGCGGCGCCGGGTGGTCGGCCGCCCACTGCCGGTGCTGGGCGAGGTGTGCTTCCAGGGGGGTGTCGGGGTCGTCGTCGGGAGGGGTGTCCGCGGCTGCGCCGGCCGGCTGAGCGGCGTTCAGCAGGGCATCCATGATCTCTGAGGCGATCAGGGTGATGTCGTCGGGCGCGTGGTAGCCGGGGACCGGTGTGCCGTAGACGAGGAAGTAGCGCTGGGGGTCGTCCAGCGCCCAGGCGCGCAGCGCCTGTCCCAGGCCCGCCAGATCCGCTCCCGACGCGGCGGCGGCGCGGATGGTGTCGGCGAGGCTGCGGTAGGCGTCCCGGACCAGCTCGGTGATCAGCTCGTCCCGACTGGCGAAGTACCGGTAGAGCGCGGGGCCGCTCATGCCCATCTGCTTGGCGATGGCGTTCAGTGACAGTCCCGGTGCGCCGGCGGTGGCGATCTGGTCCCAGGCGCGCTGCTTGATCTCGGCCCGCACCTGGGCGCGGTAGCGCTCGCGTGGTGTCGCCTTGTCCGCGACGGTCATGGGCTGTCCCTTCATCTGTTGATCACCGGCTGCTGAAGGTGGAGCTGAAGCCGGTAGAGGCGCCCGGTGCGGCCCCTTGGTTAGAGCCTATTACGAACGTTCTTGACCGTCACGCGTGAGGTCAGTTATAACTTCTAACGAAAGCGCCACCCGCTAACAACAGCTGGTGGGAGTCGATGGAGGTCGTGATGAACGCTGGAGCGATGGTCGAGGTCGTGCTGCCGGGCAAGGTGGAGCCCGAGGGCCTGCAGATACGGCAGGGGGCGGTCCCGAGCCCCGCTCCGGGCCAGGTCGTCGTGCGGATGGAGGCGACGGGTGTGTCCTTCGCCGAGCAGCAGATGCGCCGGGGCCGCTACTACGACCAGCCGCCCTTCCCGTTCGTCCCCGGATACGACCTCGTCGGCACCGTTTCGGCGACCGGCGACGGTGTCCCCGCGGGCCTGGCCGGCACCCGGGTGGCCGCACTGCTGAAGGTCGGCGGCTGGGCCAGCCACGTGGTCGTCGACGCCGCCGATGTGGTGCCGGTGCCGGACGGGATCGGCGCGGCGGAGGCGGAAACCGTGGTGATCAACGGCATCACGGCCTGGCAGATGCTGCACCGCAAGGCCCGCGTGCGAGCCGGGCAGACCGTCCTGGTGCACGGCGCCAACGGGGGAGTCGGCTCGGTCCTGGTCCAACTCGCCCGCGCCGCGGGCGCGCACGTGATCGGCACGGCTTCCGCCCGCCATCACGACGCCCTGCGCGCACAGGGGGTGACTCCGGTCGACTACCGCACCGAGGACATCCCCGCTCGTGTCCGCGAGCTGGCCCCGGGCGGAGTGGACGCCGTCTTCGACCACGTCGGAGGCCGCAGCATCATCGACTCCTGGCACCTCCTCGCGCCCGGCGGCACCCTCGTCTCCTACGGCAGCGCCTCCACCCGCGACGACGAGGGCTCCAAGCAGTGGCCCGTGCTCAAGCTGCTCGGCCGGGTGTGGCTGTGGAACACGCTGCCCAACGGCCGCCGCGCCTACTTCTTCAACGTCTGGGCCGGCCGCGCCCTCAGCCGCAACCGCTTCAGGGCCCGGCTGCGCGCCGACCTCACCGAGGTCTTCGAAGCGCTGCGGCGCGGCGAGATCACCGCCCGGATCGCCGCCGAACTGCCCCTCACCCAGGCCGCCGAGGCGATGCGCCTGGCCGAGTCCGGCACCGTCGCCGGAAAGGTCGTCCTGCACCCCTGACGACCCACGCGGACACCGTCGTACCCGCGGTCCCCTCCCCGCACGGTCCCCTCGTCACACGCGCCGCAGGCGCGTCCCCAGGAGAACAGCCCCATGCCCAGACTGCGCACCCACATCCGGCGCATCCTCACCGCCACCGTCGTCGCCACGGCCACCCTCGCCACCCCGGCCCAGGGCCGGGCGGTCACCCCGGCCACACCGACCACCCAGGCGAGCCGGATCCAGTGGACCGCCTGCTCCGACACCGAGTTCGAGGGACTGCAGTGCGGCACGCTGCGGGTCCCCGTCGACTACGCCCACCCACGCGCCGGCAGCCTCACCCTCGCCATGGTCCGCCGCCCCGCCGACGACCAGGCCCACCGCCGGGGCACCCTCCTGCTCAACGACGGAGCCGGCGGATCCTCGATCGAACAACTCCGCCTCGCCCTGCGCATCGGCTTCCCCGCGTTCGCCGGCGCCATGAGCCGCGACTTCGACCTGGTCGCCGTCGACCCGCGCGGAGTCGGACACAGTACGCCGATCCGCTGCACCCTCCCCCTCAAGCCCGCCGGCGTCACCCATTTCCCCGGCAGCCGGGCCGCGTTCGACACACTCGTGGCCCACAACCGCGCCTTCGCCGCCGACTGCCTCCGGCACAACGGCCCGTTGGTCGCCCACACGGACCTGACCAGCACCGCACGGGACTTCGAAGCCGTGCGCACCGGCCTCGGCGAGAAGCAGCTGAACTGGTACGGCATCCACTACAGCACCTTGCTCGGACGCACCTACGCCGACCTCTACCCCGGCCGACTGCGCACCATGGTCCTCGACACGGCGCTGGACGACACGACCACGCCCACCGAACGCATCCGCCGCGAAGCGGCCACAGCCGAGGAGGCGTTCGACCGCTTCACCGCCTGGTGCGCGGCAGCCACGGACTGCGCCCTGCACGGCAAGGACGCCGCGGCCGAGTACGACGCCCTCGTCGCCCGTGCCGACCGCGCCCCGATCCCCACCGCCGACGGCAGCCGGACACTGACCGGCGAGGACATCCGCACAGCCACCCAGGACTACCTGACCCTCTCCGGCGTCACCTGGCCCGCCCTCGCCCAGGCCGTCGTGAAGGCCCAGGCGGGCGACGCGACCGACTTCACCTACGAACCCGACGACACCCTCGACCCCGTCCAGGTCCACGTCCCCGCCTGCCTGGACAGCGCACGCCCGGTGGCGACGTTCGACCAGCTCACCCGCCTGCGCCAGGACCTTGACCGGATCTCCCCGCACCTGGGTGGCGCCGTACGCTCCTGGACCGCCCTCACCGGCTGCCTCGGCTGGCCGGTCCCCGCTCAGCCCGTCCGGGCCGGGGCCCCCGTCCACGGCGCGCCCCCCGCGCTGATCGTTCAGTCCACCCACCAGGCGCTCGCTCCGCACAGCGCGGGCCTCGCCATGGCGGCCCAGCTGCCCGGCAGCGTCGTCCTCAGCCGCGAAGGCGACGACTACAGCATGTTCCTGCTCTCGCAGTGCGTGCGCGATGCCACCAACCGCTACCTGACCACGCGCTCTCTGCCCGCCCCCGGCACCACCTGCGCCGACTGACACCCCGGCCCGACCGCACCTCCGTGCGCCACCGCCGTTCGTCTCACTGACCAGCGAGGAGTCCTCATGACCGCCACCGCCCGCAACCGCATGCGTCTGCTCGTCCCCGCCGCCCTGGCAGCTCTGGCCGTCAGCGCCACGACCGCCGCGGCGTCCGCCCCGTCCGCCGCACCCACCGCTCACTCGGCCACGGCGCAGAACCACCGGACCGCCGCCAAGAAGCCGAAAGCGATGCTCGATGCGTGGCTGCGCCTGTGGAACGGCGACTACACCCAGGCCCCGCGCATCATCTCGCCGGACTTCACCGTCCACGCCGCCCTCCTCGACGGAGGCGACGGCAGCAGCATCCGCGGCGCGGACGGCCTGGTGGCCTGGATATCCCAGACCCGCGCCGCCTTCCCCGACCTGCGCTTCTCCGTGCAGATCGACCCTCTGGTCGACGGAGACCACGCCTCCGTACGGTGGACCGCCACCGGCACCTACGCCGGCGGCTTCCCCGGAGCCGATGCCCGGCCCGGCACCGTCGTCGGCTTCACCGGCACCGACACGCTGCGCATGGAGAACGGCAAGTTCGTCGAGTACTGGCTGAACTCCGACACCCTCCAGCTCCTCACCCAGCTCCACGCCCTGTAAGCACCCTCTGGAGCACAGCAGTTGGCCGCCCTCACCGACCGTTTGGCGGGTGAGGGCGGCCAACTGCTGTGCGTGCGTCCGGGGATGGGGCGGTGGGGTCAGCTGTTCTGTGCGGGGACCTGCTTGATGTCGTCGACTATGGCGCGTTGCGTGATGGCGCTGGTGAAGAGGATGGTTCCGGGCTTGATGAGGTGCTCCGGGCCGTCGGCCTTGCCGACCTGGATGGTTCGCTTGCCGAGGAAGACGTGGGTGTTCTTGTCGAAGATCCATTCCTCTCGCTGACCGCTCGTGTCGTCCAGCCGGGCGACCGCGGTGCCGTGGCGGCCGACCGCGTCGACGGCGTCGTTGACGGTGACGACACCCGGGATCTTCGCAGCGGCCTTGAACAGGGCCTTGGTCAGGGCGGGCGGCGGGTAGGACTCGCCGAGCAGGTCGCCGATGGTCGTGAAGGCTTCCTGGTCGGGTGAGTTCCCGTGTCCCGCGGTCTCCTTGTAGATCTTCGCGAGGAGGGCGTCGGGGTCGGTGGGGAGCTTGGCCAGGTAGTCGTAGGAGGGGTGGTTGAGGCCCGCGACGGGGGTGTTGCCCTGCTCGTCTGGGAGGCTGAGGGTCTCTCCTTCGGGGCTGTCGTTGACGGCGGGGTCGATGAGCCAGCCCTTGGTCCCGTCGGGGGAGTACCACACCTGGCGGTCGTGGAGGGCGTGGCTGGCGAGGCTGGTGTTGTCGTGGTCGGTCCTGACGAAGGTGTCGGCCGTCTTGGACGCGATGTAGATGTACTGGCCCGGCCTGGGGGTGGGGTGGGCATCCCGTGCCGTGGTCAGGGAGGCCTGGTCCAGCAGTCGGGTGACCCCGTGGGGGCTGGTGGCGCCGATCTCGGTGGTCAGCGCCGGTCCGGTGGCCAGCCGGACGGGGCCGTTCCCGCTTCCGCCGCCGGTCAGCGCTGTTCCGGCGATGACGGTCGCGGCGACGGCGGCCGCCAGGGCGGGCAGCGCGATCGCGGGACGGGACAGCCGCAGGCGTCGGGGCGTGGTGGCGCGGGGGGCTTCCTGGGTGCGCTGTGTCTGCTCGATGTAGGCCATCAGGCGCTCCTTGTGGTGCTCGTGGCGGCCCGTCGGCAGGTCACGCGCAGTGCGGGAGAGCAGCTGTGCGGCTTCCTGGCGAGTGCCCGGGCTGTGCCGGGGCGTGTTCGCGCTCATCGGTTTCCCTCCTGGGCGGGCCGGGTGGTGGTGATGCGGTCACCTGGTATCTGTCGGCCGGCCACCCCGGCTTCCCGTCTGCTCCCGACTTTTTCGGATCCCCCCGCACTTCCGGCCCGCGCCGCGTACCGAACGCTTTCACCCGTCACGCGCGGACCGTCCATCGCGGCACTGTCGCGCTGTTCGAGCTCGACGTCCGTGAGAGTGCGTAGCTTCCGGCGGGCCCGTGACAGCCGCGAGGCGACCGTACCCACGGGGATCCCGAGCGCTTTCGCCGCCGCCTCGTAGTCGAGCCCCTCTCCCAGGCAGAGAGCGACGACCTCGCGCTCCGCCCTGCGCAACGCGCCGAGAGCCCGGAGAGCGGCCGCCAGCTCGCGCTGGTCGTCGATCCGGGTCGTGACCGCGTCGGCGTGGTCGGGGAGGGGCAGCTCGGCAGCAGCGGTGGCCAACGCCGCCCGGCGATACCGCCGGTTGCTGCGCATCTGGTTGCGGGCGATGTTGGTGGCGATGCCGAGCAGCCACGGCCGCAGCGAGTCCCCCTCGGCATCGATCCTGTCGCGTAGCCGCCAGGCCTCCATGAAGGTCGTGGCCATGACGTCCTCGGCCGTCGACCAGTCGGCGGTCAGCCGGAAGGCGTGGTTGTAGACGCCGCGGGCATGACTGTCGAACAACTCGGCGAACGCGGCCGGTTCCCCAGCCCGTAGTCGGGCGCGCATTTCAATGCTCACCTCTATGAGCTGTCTGTCCCCTGGCCCGACTTCCCGTGACCTGCCTCACATGCCGTTGCCGTGTCCGCCGCTCACCGTATCGACGGCGGCCTCGCCCCGGGCCACACCCCTGTCCTTCGTACAGTCCCGGGCAGGCCGGTCTCCTGTTTTCCGCAGTGCACTCAGCAATGCACTCAAGGGTGTGCCTTCTCGTACAGCGCGCGGGTGATCGCCAGCCACGTCTCCTTCGGCAGTGACGGGATCCGGTCCTCCTCCGTGTCGATGAGGAGTTCCTGGAGGATCCGGTGGTCGGCCGGGGCGTCGGAGGAGGCGATCGAGCTGAGGTACCTGGTGAGCCGAAGGCTCTCGGTCTTCGTGGTCCGGGGTTCGACGAGCCAGCTGAAGAACCAGCGGATCATGCGGGCGGTGCGCTGGGTGTGGAGGTCCGTCGCGTACGGGTCCGAGGGGTCGGGGGGGTCGGTGATCCGGAAGTCGATCGCCAGGAGCCTGGTGAGCAGGTCGCGGGCCGACTCCTCCGTCGGGACGGCGGGTGGGAGGTACCCGAGGACGATGTTCTGGGCGGCGTACGGCAGGGGTTCCCGCAGGAGGGTCAGAAGGTCCTCGTGGTGGGTGTGGGCCAGACGTTCCTCCGCCTTGTGCCGCAGATCGGCGGCGTGCCCCGCACGGTTCGTCGCGCAGGTCAGGTCCTCGGCCAGCGCTCGGATCTGCGACATGTCCATACGGGTCCGGCGGCCCTTGTGCACCCGGAATTTCGAGACCGCCGATCGTCCCATGACCGGCTGGTCGAACAACTCCGGCAACGCCTCGGCCCTGAGGGCGCGTTGGTGGTCCGGCGTCAGCCAGTCGGTGATCGCCCTGATCGCCGGGGCGGCCTTCGCGGAGCCCGGGCCGGCCCCCGTGGCGTGGCCCGTCGCCTGGCGGGCGATGGGCGCGTCCACCCGTGGGGAGAACTCGAGTGGCAGGTTCGGTGTCAGCGGGTGCGGTGTCAGCGGGTGCGATGGTGGTGGGTTCGGTGGTGGTGGGTTCGGTGGTGGTGGGTTCGGCGATGGCGGGTTCGGGGGTGGCGGGTACAGGGGCGGGGTGCTCGGCGGCTCCGGGTATTCGTAGTGGATCCCCTGCCCCGACCGTGTGGAGTGGGTGCGCTGCCCCGGCTCCACGGACCGCCCCGAGATGTACGTCCCCTGTGGCGTCGCAGACGTCGATCCGTCCGGTGACGACGCCGACGACAAGGTCTCCGTGCCGTTCCACTGCACTTCCGTCGCTTCGACTGGGCCTTCCCCCTGCGCCCCGGGTGGCTGATGGCGCCACTCCGGCGGTGAGGTCCAGCTCACGGCGGGTGCGGGTGCGGGTGCGGAGGTGTGGCGGGCCGGCGGACGCGCACGCGACTCGTCCTGGGTGACGGGCTGTTGTGGCGGTGGCGGCTCCTGGGCCCGGTCCGGGGCTCGGGCCGGCGGTGGGGAGAGCACGGGGACGGAACCCGTGTCCGTGGTGTCCGGGACCTCGTACCTGGCGGGCCACACTTCGCGGAGCCGGGCGTGGAACCGCCGGTGGACGGGGTCGCTCGTGTTCGGGTCGGTGTCCAGCAGACGTCGGTACTTGACGCCGGGCCAGTGCAGGTAGTGGTCCACGAGTGTGGCGGCGAGTTCGGCGGCCAGGTCCGTGCCGGGGTCCAGCAGGTCGATCCGGCGCAGACGGCTGTCCTCGGTGGGGGAGACACGCCAGGCCGGTACGAACACCACCCGATACGCCTGGTCGTCCATCGTGTCGAAGGTGGCGAACTGCCAGCTTCCCGAGCCCCGGTCCAGCGAGGAGCCGAAGATCCACCACAGGCCCCACAGCACCAGGAGCGCCGGCTCCGGCAACTCCTGGACGGGGGACACGGATCGGTGCTCCTGGGCCTGGGCGTGCGCCGTGGCCAGGGAATCGTCCAGTTCGCCCACGAGAGCCGACAGGCGGGCCCCCGGGGTGCGCAGGAACTGGGCCACCAGACAGAGCAGCGGCCGCCGCACCAGCCGTACGTTCTCCCACATGCGGTCCCGCATGTGATTGGCCAGGGCGTTGAGCCGTTCGCGCGGCATCGGCTCGATCCGCCCCGTCACCCGGTCGGCCCAGCCGCGCTCCGCCCAGGGGACCGCGCCCAGGCTGACGCAGTACAGCGGCACCAGCAGCTTCGCCGGCCCCAGCAGCGCATGGCACACCGTGCTGTCGCGCCCCTGGGCGTCGGAGCCCGGGGTACGGCGGACGAGGAGGACGCGGCCGCCGGGGAGGATGTGCCGGACCAGGCTGGGGCGCTGTTCGCCGCCCATCACGCGGAGGACGGGGCCGAGCCGGTCGGCGAGTGCGCGGGCCTCGGACTCGGGGCAGGAGTAGGCGACCGCGGCGATCCCCGCGCCCCGGTGGCCGAGGTTGCCGGCCCAGCGGAACACGACCTGGTGCACCCGGTCGTCGGGTGCGGCCGTGTCGCCGGGCCGGCCGGGCTGCGTCCGGGTCACAGGCCCACCGCCGCCGGTCCGTCCTCGGCGCCGTCGTCGAGCAGCCCGCACATGGCCAGCACCGAGACCAGTGGCTCCAGCACCCGCAACGGCCGGGTGCCGTGCGGGAATCGGCCCTCGTGGTCGTGGCTGCCGGTGGCCGAGGCGAAGTGCAGGGTGCAGCGCAGCACACTGTCGAAGGGGCTGACCCACGCCTGCCCGGTGTGGTGGCGCAGGAACGCGTACGCGTCCCGGCTCTCGGCCGCGAACCGCTCGGCCAGCCGCCGTTCCGGTGGGGGTTCGCCCAGCCAGCGGTCCACAGGCGGTTCGAACCGCACCAGATCGCTCTTGTTGATGACGACGGCCGCCGCCACCCCGAGATACTGCCCGCCGGCGCGCGGCAGCCGGTCCAGCACGGTCTGGAAGGCCGGATCGCCGCCCCGGGTGTAGCCGAGGTCGCCCCGCAGCGGGTCCAGATACGGCATCGGCAGCGCCCGCAGCGGATCCACCACGAAGATCAGCGCGTCCACGCCCACCATGAACCGGGTGAGCGCGTCCGTGCGGCGCAGGTCCTCACCGGCCAGGTCGAAGAACGCCACCGGCCGGGCCGGCCCGTCCGGGCGGCTCAGCAGCAGCGCGTCGACGAACGCGGCGAACTCACCGGCACTGCGGGTGTGCTCCAGCATCGTCCCCGACCGCAGCCGCTCCACTCGCTCGGTCATGAACGTCTGGTGGTCCTGCGGGTTCACCGACTGCATCTGCAGCCCGTACCGCTTCAGACCGCCGTCGGCGATCTCGGCGATCATCTGGGTGAGCAGATGCGTCTTGCCGGTGGCCGAGTCCCCGACCATCGCCACGGTCAGCGGACTGCCGTTGGTCAGGTACGGCACCGGGATGTAATGGGCCTGCTGCCCCTCGGAGTTGCCGCACCGCTGATAGGCGGAGCGAAGGGTGTCGGCCAGACGCAGCGGACTGATCCGCCGGTCCACGCGCAGCTCCTCGAAGAGCTGCTTGTCGTTGCGGGCGAACAACTGCTGCTCGTCGTAGGAGATGATCTCCAGGCAGTACGGGCAGAGGATCTCCTGGGCGGTGGCGCCCGGCGGCATCGGAACGGTCATCGGCGGGTGTCTCCTTCGGACCGGCTCCCGCCGGGCTCGTTCGTCCCGGAGGTACGGCCTCCGCTGATCCAGGTGCGCAGCCGGCCGCGCTCGCGGGCCGGATACTCGTAGCCGGTGAACTGCGCCGGCGGCGCCTCGGCGTAGCGGGGCCTGTCCGCGCCGTACCCGCCCGGGTCCACGGTGTGTTGCCGCTCCGGCAGATACGGGGTGTGCGCCGGGGGAGGCGGGGCGAGGGAGGCGTGCTTGCGGCGCCGGATCTCGTCGAACTCCCGCCGGTGGTGCTCCAGCGGGTCGGGCAGCAGCACGCCCGCCGCCTCGGCGGCCACCTCCGGCACCAGGGTGCGCAACAGCGCGTCCGGCGTCGGCCGGTCCTGGGCGTGGCGGGCGAACACCTGGCCCAGGGTCTCGGTCACCGACCGCTGCGCGCCGAGGTCGGCGGGCGGACCGTCGGCGTTCCCCGGCCGACCGGTGACCAGGTGGTACATCACCTGCGCCACGCTCCACAGCGCGTCCCGTGCCTCCGTCGTGCCCACCCCGGCCCGCTGCTCGGGCGAGGCGTAGGGCGGGATGCCGTACGGCACCCGAGGACGCCCGTCCCGCACCACCGAGCCCAGGTCCCAGACCTGCACGCCCTGCGGGTCCCGGCGGACGGCGCCCGGCACGATGCCCCGGTGCACCAGGCCGACCGCCTCCATCAGCCGTACCGCCAGCACGAGATCGCGCTCCACGGCCCGCTGCTCACCGATCGACACCCGCTCGGTCGGCCCGGACAGCGGGCGTCCGCGCGGTACGGCGTACAGCACGAACGGCGTCGGCGTGTTGACGTCGTAGCCGACCGGCGTCGGGAAGAGGCCGCCGAAGCGGGTGCCCGCGTACGCGCGGTGCAGCGCCAGCGCGGCGGTGATCTCCGCCTGGAGCAGGGTGTACGCCTCCCGGTCCGCGCCCGCCTCCTGCGGCAGCCGGACCTGGAAGCCCTGCCAGCCGTCCTCGAAGCGGACCGGCCGGGCCAGCGCGGGCGGCCGGACCAGACGCGGTCGGTCCGGCCCGAACCTGGCCCGCACCCGGTGCGTCACGCCCTGCGGCGAGACGAACGAGAACTCCACGGCAGGCTGCCGGGACGCGGCGGGGCCGGTGCCGGGCTCCCGGCCGGTGTGCTCGCGTGGCCGCACCCGCTCCGCTCGGTCGCCCTCCGCGCCGGGGACGGGGTCCTGACGGTCGGTCGGCCGCGGGTGGGCCGCCGCGTACGGCTCCGGCGCCGGCCCGAACCGGTCCGGGCGCGGTGCGGGCCGGTGGTCGTTCACCATGACTTCCCCACTGTGTTGGTCCGTGCGCCCGGGGCGCGGTCGGTCGTCGTCGTACGGATACGGTTCACCGCTGCGCCCATTCCTCGCCCGGGTCCGGGGCGGTTCCGGTCGTGCCGCGGTCGGGGCCGGGGAGCGGGCCGTCGTCGACCCAGGTGCGCACGCGCACGTTCTCCACCACACCGGCACGCAGCGGGACCAGCCGTAGCGTGCCGGCGAAGCGGCCGGACGCCGTCCACACCATCGCGGCCGGTACGCCGTCGGGGCCGGGCCCGCCCGCACGCACCTCCACCTCGGGCCGTACGGCCTGCGGGGCGAACGCGATGGACCGCGCCTCGGCCGGGTCCCGGCTGAGCAGCGAGAGCTGCGCCGGGGGACACAGCAGCAGTGGCCTGCCCTGCTCCGAGCCGGTGTCGAGCACGTCCCGGACCCGCTGCACCCCGATGCCCAGCAGCGCCGAGGCGTCTGCCCGAACCCGGTCCTGCCGGGCGTAGGGCGGGGCGGGCACCACCCCGTTGTCGCGCAGGCGCAGCCCGGCCGCCGCGATGGCCCGGGACACGGCGGCCTCCAGCGTGGTCGGCGCCCCGCCCGCGGGCCCGGCACCGCCCGCGCCGCCGTCGGAGCCGGTGTGGTCGCGCAGCGCGGCAACCGTCGCGTCTGCCAGATCCGCCACGAGGGTCGGCACCAGGTCGGGGCCGCCCTCGCCCGAGCCCCGGAGCAGCCACGGCGGGTCCACCCGGGGGAGATGCCGGTCGCGGCCACCGGGCACGCCGGCCGACGCGCCGACCGGCGGGTCGTCGGGCCAGTCGGCCTCCGGCCAGGACGAGTCCGGCCCCGACGGGTCCTGGCCCTGCGGTTTCTGCCCGGGGGAGTACTGCTCCGCCGGGGCCGGGTGCGACGCGTACCGGCGCGGTCCGACCGTCTGTGACGCTTGCGGCTCCGCCGCGTACGGCGGTGATGAGGCCTGCGGCTCCGCCGCGTACGGCGGTGCGCCGTTCGGGGATGCCCCGTACGCTTCCGTCACCCAGCCCTGTGCCGCCTCCGCCCGCGACGGGGCCTGCCAGGCGGCGGGGGCCTCCTGGCCGTCGTCCGCCCAGGACGACTCGTCCCAGCCGGGGTCGGACCAGCCGTCCGCAGCGGCCGCTGCCCCGCCCGAGGTGTGCGGCGGGCCGGACACCGGGTGTCCCGCATCTGCCTCGACCGCCGCGCCCCGCAGCACCGCCGCGAGCGTCCGGGCGCGGTCCGCGCACCGGGTGCGCTCCTCGGCCGCCCACCACTGCCGGCGCAGCGCGTCCGCCAGGACGGCGTCCACCCGGGCCAGGCACGGCCCGAGTTCGGAGGTGCCGGTCGCCTCCCACCAGTCGGCCACGCCCCGGCGCCACCAGGCCCCGACGCACAGAGCCGCGCCGAGCACCCCGATCAGCACACCCCCGAGCACCAGCTCGCGCGGGACGCTCACCAGCACGGACAGACCGAACCCGGCACCCGCGCCGGCCGCCAGCGCGACGGCGCGGGCCGCCTCCGCCCGGTGCACCCGGCCGCCCGCCGCCCGGCCCGGCCGGACCGCGCCGGCCAGCGCGCCGCCGAGCAGGAACACCGCCGCGGGCAGCAGCGCGAGCAGCGTGCCGGGCCACGGCGCGAGCGCGGAGACCAAGGCGGCCAGCGCCGCCGGCACCAGCTGCCCCGCGCGGGCACGGGCGAAGTACAGCGGCACCGCCGCCGACATCCGCCCCAGTGACTCCTTCGGGCACGCCCGCTCCAGATCCCGCAGCCGCGCGGCGGACGGCACCGGGGCGACCCGTTCGGCGAGCGCCGTCAGCCGGGCCGCGACCGCGCGCAGGGGCAGCCCCGAGGCCAGCCAGCGCGCGGTGCAGCGCTGCAGCCCCTCGTCCGAGTCGCCGCCGCGCGACCGGCGTCCCCACGTCTCCTCCGGCAGCGCCACGCCCCCGTCGGCGAGCCGGGCCAGTGCGTCGCCGTGCGGGACACCGGGCGAGCCGCTGTCCCGCAGCACCCGGGCCACCACGTCCCGGTACCGGTGCAGCGATTCCACCGCCCGTGCCAGCGCGGAGGGCACGCCGTCCGCGACCCGTCGTCCCGTCAAAAGCGCCCGTGCGGCGCCCAGTTCGGTCCGGGAAGCGGCAAGGGCGTCCACGGCCCGCACGCAGGCGGCGCGGGCGGCGTCCACCGGGCCGTCCGGACGCAGCAGCGCCGTCACCGGGCGTTCCGGCCCCGGACCGAGCAACTCCGCCAGTCCCCGCGGGAGATCCTGCCCGGCGGGCAGGACAGCGACCGGTACCTCGCCCCCTGCGAACCGGGCCAGCGCGCCGGTCCACGCGCTGTCCCGCGCGTCCGGCGTCAGGTCGTGCTCCAGCACCCGCAGCGACAGGGTGGCCACCGACACCGGGGCGTCGTGCAGTTCGGACAGCACCCGGTCGAAGATCTCCCGCACCCGCAGCAGATCGGTCAGCGCGACGAGCGCCGCCTCCGTCTCCCCGGCCGGGTCGGCGGTGCGCGGATCGTGCCCCGCCCGCGGATCGGGTGCCCACAGCACCCCCGTACGGGAGGACTGCAGCACGGACGCCAGCCGCAGCCGACGCCCACCCTCCACCGGGCGGCCCTCCGCGTACGACGCCTCCCGGTGGACCGGATCCGGGTACGACAGGGCCTCGTCCGGCACGTCCGAGGGCGGCGGGCCCGTGGACCGCCGCCGCTCCAGGTCGCCGACGACCAGGCAGAGCAGGCTGACCGCGCCCAGCGTCGGCGAGGCGGCCACCAGTTCGTACGCCTCCGCGTGCGCCGTCAGCCCGTCCGGCTCGTCCACGACCAGGAACCGCAGGTTCCCGGCGCCGGCCCGGCCGCTGTCCGGCAGCCGCCCGCCCACCAGGCGCCGCAGATCGGCGCCGTCCCCGGGCACGTCCCGGCCGTCCCGGAAGTCGAGTACGACGACCGGGCATTCCATGGCGTTCACGCGTGCCTCTCCCAGCTTTCGCGGGCGTCGTCGCCCTCGCCGTCGGACGTGATCTCCTCGTCGGGCCAGTCGGCGTCGCCGTCCGCGTCCGAGATGCCCCACGGCGCGGTGGAACCGGCGCCGGGCCAGCCCGGGTCCTGTTCGGCGGCGGGGGGGAAGGGCGGGTACTCCGGCGCCCGAGCGGGCGCCGGCCCCGGCGTGGGCCACCCGGCCGGCGCCTGCCCCACCGTGGGCCGGCCGGCAGGCGGCACCGGCCGGACCCGGCCCGGGTCCGCCGGCGCCGCCCGGCCCGCCTCCTGGCGCGGGCGCTCCGCCGGAACGGCGCCGGCCGGAGGAGGGGTGTCCGGCCAGTGCCGGGTGCGCTCGTCGTGCTGGGCCGGCGACGGCCACCGCATGTCCCCGTCGCCGCCGTGCCGGGCGGCGGGCACCTCACCGGCGGGGGCGGACGGCCCACCTCCCGGCCGGCTGCCGGAACCCGGCGCGCCGTCGGCGCCCGGCCTGCCGTGCGCGGGCACGTCCCAGCCGTCGGCGCGCCGGGGCCCGGCGCCGCGTGCCACGCCGTAGGGATCGGCGGACGGCCCGCCGTTCGCCGGGCCGGGGCGCTGCGGACGCTCGGCGGGACGCTGCTCCCAGGACCGGTCCCAGGCCCGCGCCTGCGACCCGTCCGAGGCCCGGTCGGAGGCCCACCCCTCCCCGGCCTCCGGGTGCAGCGGGTCCTCGCCCGCGCCCCGGCTCTCGCGGACCCACTCCTCCAGCTCGCGCAGGGTCGGGTGGGCGCGGTTCTCGCCCTCCGGGAAGGGCAGGTCGAGCGCGTCGGGGAGGGTCTCCGCCCAGAATTCGCGCAACCGGCGCGTCCAGTCGGTCACCCGCGCGCCGTAACGCCGTTCCCGCTCGTCCAGCAGCCGCAGCTGACGCGGCGCCACCTCGTGGACCAGCTTCAGATACAGCTCCGAGGGCTCGCTTCCCGAGGTGCCCAGCCCGCGCGGCAACGTGTTCATCACCACCTTGCAGTAGCTCTGCACGATGTTCTCCTCCGCCAGCAGCGCCCAACGCTCGTACGCCCGCAGCAGCCCGGCCCAGCTGGAGATGCCGTCCTGGAAGTCGGTGAGCGCCAACTGGATGCCGAGCGCGTCCTGGCCGGCGTCGTCGTGCAGCCGGATGCGCAGCCGCTGCGGGGACGCCGGGTCGCCCTGGTAGTCGATCTGGCCGTTCCACAGCGCGCACAGCAGCCGGTTGAGGATGTGCGCCCGGTCGTCGGGCGTGCTGGCCAGCCAGTCGTCGCGGTACCCGAGCCGCTGCCGCCAGCGCAGCACGTCCTCGTCGCGGCGGCTTTCCTGCGCCCTGGCCCACTGGCGCAGCACCTTGCGGGCCTCCGGCACCTCGGTGAGGCTCATCTCGCTGCGGAAGAGCACCACGGAGATCGAGTCGGTGTCCACGGCCCGGTACTCGATGGTCCGCTGGCTGTCCTGGGGCAGCCGCAGGTGATCCTCCAGGTAGGTGTCCACGGCCATCCGGCGCGAGCCCGGGTAGGTGATGAGGATCTTCAGCCGCCCGTTGCCCTCCGGGGTGAACGCGGCCGGCAGCAGACCGGCCAGCTTGTGCCGGAACTGCACCAGCGCCCGCGTGCTGACCTGCTGGGCAGCCTCGGTGTCGCCCGCCTCGGCGGCCAGCAGCGTGCTCATCCTGGGCAGCAGCGCGCGGGCCTGCCGTCCGTCCGGACGCTCGGAGAACAGCCGCTGCACCCGGTGCTTGAACGCGGCCTTCACCTCCGACACGGCCGCGTCGGGGGAGTGCCGGGAGGCGGCGAAGGCGCTGCGGCGCAGATCGGCGTCGACCAGCTTGTGCAGCAGCGCGGCCTCGTCGCCGTTGGGCCCGAGCTGGTGGCTCTCCACCAGACGCTCCATCAGCGCCTGGTAGAAGCGGCCCAGGTTGCCCTGCGGGGGCAGCAGGTAGGAGACGCCGGCGCGGTCGTCGTACAGCTCCTTGACCTGCGCGGCGTGCGTCCGCGGCTGGTCGTCCACGTGCTTGCGGAATGCGTCGGTGATCCCGTCCACGTCGTTGCGCAGCAGGTTCGCGGCCTGCCGCCAGCGGGGTTCGTGCTCGCTCCAGGCGCGGTGCCAGATCGTGTGGGCCCGCCACTTGTACCAGCGGTCCTGCGCCTCCAGCGCGACGGCCACCTCGTCGTCCGTCCAGCGCAGCCGGGGCCCGACCACCCGGCCCTTGATCCTCGGCACCTGCGGCGGCTGCGCCTCGACCCCGCTGGGCCGCGCCGGGTCCTGCCGGCAGCGGTCGAGCATGCCCAGGAAGCCCAGCCGGGCCGCCGTGCTGGTCTCACCCGGCACGCCCGACACCACCCGGCCGAGCGTGAAGAGGTCGGTCTTCGACAGCAGTTGCTCGGCCGCCGCGCGTGGTGAGAAGCCGTCCACCAGCATGGGCATGCGGTGCGCCACCTGCCGTTCCAGGTCGGCCAGCAACCGCCGCATCTCATCCAGCCGGTCCTGCAGCGCGGACTCGATCTCGCCGCTGCCGCGCGGCAGCGGGTTCGGCGCGGCCACCTCCAGCCGCTCCCGCCGCCACAGCTCGCCCAGCCCGGCGGCGGTGAACATCTCCCGGACCAGCGGCGCCGTCGCATGCGGTACGGCGGCGGAGGCGTCGGTCAGCCCGGTCACCGCGTGGGCCAGCATCTTGGCCGCGACCAGCTCGGCCAGCTCGTCCAGCGGCGCCGTCATCGACGCGACCAGGCTGGTGGAGATGCCCTTGCGGCCGATTCCGGTCGCGGAGCGGGTCCGGCGGCTGATGTCGCCGTTGACGAAGTTGCTGGCGAAGGTCTGGTAGTCGTCGTCGCGTCCGCCGCCCTTGGCCTCGCCCAGGTTCAGGTCGGTGCCGACCAGGGACACCACCAGGGAGACGATGGAGCGGCGCAGGTCGTCGGGGCGGATGCCGGCCGTCTGGCTGAACAGGAACGCGGTGGGCACGGTGCCCGGCCGCAGCGACACCGGGTGGGTCTGCGGGTAGCGGATGCGCAGCGACTCCTGGAGGTCCACGTCGCCCAGTTCGGCCTCCGCGTCCGGCGCGTTCTGCTCGTCCACCAGCCGGGACAGGTCCACCACCGCGCGGGCGGCGTTGAGTTCGGCCTCCCGGCCGCCGCCCTTGGCCTCGGGGAACGCCGACGGCATGACCACCAGCGGATAGATCCGCGCACCCCGGAACTTCTTGTCCTTGAACGCCTGCCCGATCAGGTGCAGGTAGTCGAGGAAGATGCCCGCGCCGGTCCCGCCGGCCACCGAGAACGCCACGAACACGTCGCAGCCGTTGATGCTGTCGCCGCCCACCTCCTGCAGTTCCCCACCGGACCCGGCGATCGCGTCGATGGCCCGGTGCAGCGGGGTCAGCACCGGCGCGGGACCGTTGGCGAGGGTGGCGAACAGGGCGGCGCGGCCCACCGTGGGCAGCTGGCCGGCACCGTTGCGCAGCGGATTGATCTTGGGTTCGCCGCCGTGCGGCGGCAGCCAGTCGGACACCTCGTCGCGCAGCAGCGCGCGCAGCATCCGGGTCACCTCGGGTGAACTGTCGTAGTCGGCGGGCAGCAGGTCGTGCGTGGCGCGCGAGGTGCGGCTGTAGGCCTGCCGCAGCGCGGTGTCCGCGCTCAGGTGCGGCAGCCGGTGCAGTTCCGCCTCGCTGTAGTCGGCGTACACGAACTGCAGGCAACCGGGCAGCTCGTGGGGCAGCCGGCCGTTGGCGGTGAGGGCGGTGCCGTCCGGGCCGCAGAGTTCGGCGCGCAGCCGTCGCTCCAGTTCGGCGCCGATCAGGCCGCCCGTGCCGCCGAGGCCGACGAACAGCATCGGCTGGAAGATCTTCATCGCTTCGATTCCCCCCTGTCCGGTGCATGTGCACCGGGCGTTCGATGGGCCCCCAGGTCCCGTGAGCGGACCTGCCGTGGGGTGGTGGTGCGGTTCCGGTGGCCGGGCCGCCTCGCGGGCGGCCGACCCCGGTCGTCCGCCGTCCGGTGTCAGGTGGCCTCGTCGAATTCGTCGTACGAGGAACCGCCGTACGAGGAACCCCCGTACGAGTCCCGCCCTCCCGGGTCGTACGCGTCCCTGCGGTCGGACGGTGCCGTGACGGGCGTCCGCTGCCGGGGCAGCAGGTCCGCGAGCCACCGGGGCCGTCCCGGCCGCCGGGCGGCGGGCCGCCCGCCCGTGCCGCGTTCCGCCCGCAGCCGGACCCGGCCCTCCAGCGGGACGTCACGGCCCAGCGGATACGACTGGTCGCGCCCGTCCGGAGCGCGCAGCCGGAACCCGGTACTCGGGTCGCGCTGCACGGCGTACCGGCCGGTGGGGCGCGGGTCCAGACGGGGGCTGGGGCCGTCCGGGTCGGAGACGTCGAACCGGTACCAGGGGTCGCGTTTGCGGGGCACCGCCGTCTCGCTGGTCGTCCACTCCCCGGAGTCGTCGGACACGCTGAGCCGGAGCAGCAGTCCGCCCGGTGAGACGTCCTCGCGTACCTGCCTGCGGTGCCACACGAACCCGCCGAGCAGTGCGGCCAGCAGCACGGCACCGGTCACCAGCGCCCACCACCACGCGTCCCAGACCCGGTGCGGCCAGGAGGGCACCGGTGTGACGTCCACCTGCACCAGCTTCGCGTCGAGCGGCCCGGCAGCGTCGTCCGCGTCGGACACCTCCATC
This sequence comes from Streptomyces griseosporeus, assembly GCF_014656055.1. Lineage (GTDB taxonomy): Bacteria > Actinomycetota > Actinomycetes > Streptomycetales > Streptomycetaceae > Streptomyces > Streptomyces griseosporeus. Next base: position 1,883,324 of record NZ_BNBR01000001.1, on the reverse strand, counting down.
CGCGCGGTCAGTGCGCGCGGGCTCAGCTCGCCGCCGACGGTGAGCCGGCCGGCCCGGTCCACGGAGTCGCCGGGGGCCAGTGTGACCTCGGTGAGGGAGAGGGCGACGGCGCCCGGCTGGGTGTCCCGCAGCGTAAGGCGCAGGGTGTGTGGCCGGTCCGAGTCGTTGGACGCCAGCAGCCGGAACGGCACACTGCCGCCGGGGTGCACCTCGGCATCGCCCACCCGGAGTCCGGCGCGTACCTCGGGGTTGGGCGAGGCGATGCGGGTCAGGAACGGGCGGTGGTCGGCGGTGAGTCCGACGGCACCGAGCACTCCGACGGCCTTGACCGCGCCCGTCGCTTGCCGGGGGATCGTCACGGTGCCGGTGAAGCGGCCGTCGTCGTCCTCCTTGTCGCCCCTCTCCCCGTCGTCGGCGAGCGCGAGGTCCAGGGGTGCGAAACCGTCGCCGGTCAGCCGTCCGGAGACCTTCAGCCGGCGCAGGTCCGCCGGGTCTCCGATGCCCTGCTCGTCCCGGGTCTGGAGGGTCAGCTCGACGCGGGCCTTCTCACCCGGCCGGGGCGCGGCGGGCGTCAGGACGATGGAGGAACGCACGGCCCCCCGCCACTGCACGGAGACACTGGCCAGCCGCTCCCGGTGCCCCTCAGGAGCGTCGAGCCGGACCTGCCATCGGCCCGGCCGGGGGTCCGTGATGCGCAGCGACTCCACCTCGCCCCCGGACCCGGCCAGCGTGAACGTCGAGCCGTCGGACCGGCTGCCGGGCTCGATCTTCCGGCCGCGCGGGTCGTAGTACGTGGCCCGCACCGCGCGGTCGCCCTTGGAGACGACGATGGTGGCGAGCGTCGCCAGCGGGGACAGCGGTACGGAGATGTCCGCCGGCGGGGTGTCCTTGCGTGGCGGGTCGGTGACCAGGCAGCGGGCCCCGGCGAAGGCACGCTGCACGGCGTCGCCCAGGGTCTGGGAATCCGTCGCTCTGTCCGCGCGGGGGCGGGCCGCCTCCAGGTCGGTGCAGCCGCCCCGGTAGCCGCCTTCCGCCATGTCCCCCAGCGCGTCCATGTCGAGGTCGTCGCCGAAGCCGAGCGGCCAGATCTGCACCTTGGCGGCGCGGGCCTCGGCCAGCGCCTTGGTCAGCTCGCGGCGGCCGTTCTCCTCGCGGCTGTCCACGTCCGTGCCGTAGGAGGGGCTGCCGCTCACGTCCAGCTTGCCGTCGGTGAGCAGGAAGAGGATGCGCGGGCGGCTGCCGCCGTGTTCGCTCAGCCGGGTCACGCCCTGCCGGATCGCGTTCGGGAAGTCGGTCCCGGTGCCCCGTCCCGGGCCGCGCCGGGCCAGCCGGCGGAGGCAGTCGTCCATCTTCTCCCGGGCCACCGCGTCGAGTGCGGTGGTCGGGCACACCTCGTCCACCGGGCTCTGGTCGTCGTTGTCGGCGCTGGCGAACCCCAGGACGGTCATCCGCGACGCCGGGGAGATCTCCCCGACGGCGATCCGTCCGGCGGCGTCCCGCTCCCGCTCCACGTCGGCCGCGCTCAGACTGCTCGACTCGTCCACCGCGACGGCCAGGTCCACGGCGTCCGTGGCGTCCGACGCGGCCGGGGCGAGCGGCGTGGGCTGCGCCGTCCGGCCGAGTGCGGCCGGCCCGAGCAGCAGCAGCGCCAGCACGGCGGCGGTCCGCCGGACCCCGGACGGCCCCAGCCGTCTTGCAGGCGCCGTACGGGGGTCGGACGCCGTACGTCCCCCTCGCCCCCGTGCCGCGCGCCTCGGGCCGCCGCGCACCGGTGCGGTGTCGTGTGCGTCCATGTCGTCCCCCTCAGATGTCATGTGATAGGCGTAGATGTCGGGCGTGCGGGACCTGCGTGGGCCCGCGTGCGCCCCCGGTGCCGGCGGCTGGTGCCCGCCCGGTTCTCTCTCCCCCCCGGCGCGCCGGGATCAGCCGAGCGTCAGCCCGGCCGTCGCCGACAGCGCCCCCGGCACCAGCCAGATCGCTCCCCAGCGGATGCACCGGTACTTCCGGACGAGGATGTGGCTGTGATCGACGGCCTGGGTGAGCAGCCAGGCCGTGACGTCCTCGCCCGCTCTTCCGACCGCCTCCGCCACGCCGCCCGACCCGGTCGCCGCGTGCACCGCGACGACGTCGGCGAAGAAGGTGATGCCGGGCCCCACCCGCTCAGTTCCGCCGTGCGGCAGCACCGCCCGAACGAGTGAAACGGACCCCGCCAGCCACATCAGCAGCCCCGCCACGACCAGCACCAGCCACAGCACGGAGGGCCGGTCCGGCGGGCGCTGCCCGACCCCGGCGACCAGGGGCGGCACCCCCAGGGTCACCGACAGCAGCACCGACGCCTTGACGTCCGCCCGCCCGGTGTCCTCGCGGACCGTGGCGAGCAGCCGCTCGGCGACGTACCGCGCCTCCGCGACGGCGGCCGTCGGCGCGCCCGGTGCGGCCGTCATCGTCCGCCGCCCGGGGCGCCGTCCGACGGGTCGCCCCAGATGTCGTCGTCCTCGCCGGCCCCCTCACGGGATCCCGCACCGGACGCGGATCCCGCCGCGGACTCCGTGCGCCCGGCACCTGGGGAGCTACCGCCGTACGCGTGCGCGTAGCCGTGGCCGTCGAGGTGCGCGGACGTGTCGTAGCCGTCCCGCGCCGCCGCGGGGCCCGTCTCGTACGCGACGACCTCCTGCGGCTCTCCCCACCAGTCGTCCTCCTCCTGGCGCGGCGGCCCGGCGGTCCGCGCCGTCCCGCGCTCCGGGGTGTCGTACGGGTCCGCGTCCCCGGCGGCCGGGGTGTCCGGCCAGTCCTGCCGTGCCGCTGCGGTCGGGGCCGGGGCGACGGGCGCGGGCGGCAGCGCGGCGCGGGGTTCCAGCGCCGGGGGCGGGAGCTGCCCGGCCGGCTGGCCAGGGAGCACCATCCGGCGGATGTACGCGTCCAGTTCGGGGGTGTTGACCCGTCCCTCGTGTGCCATCCGGACCAAGAACTCGCGGTTGGCGCGCTGCTCCTCGGCCTGGCTCTCCAGCATCATCTTGATGAGCCGGCCGACCTCGGCGGTGCCGCCGGACGCCATCAGATAGGCGTACTTCTCCGCGTCGGTGCCGTGCGCGATCGCCGCGAACCCCCGGAAGCGGGCGCTCACCCGCTGGGCCTCCGCTTCGTCCTTGCGGGACTGGCTGACGAAGCCGATCTGCGTGCGGTCGGTGCCGACCTCGACGAACACCTTGGTGCGCAGCCCCACCTCCCGCCCGAGGTCGGCCCAGCGGCCCGCCTCGATATCCAGCCGGACGGCCTGGTTGGCCTCGTGCGCCTGGTCCACGGAGTACCGGCTGGTGACGCCCTGGAGGCGGTCCACGATCTCCGGGCCGAGGTCCTCCTCGACGCTGAACAGGCGCTTCTCCACGACCAGCCGGTAGTCGACGACCTCCCAGCGCAGCTTCACCCGGGTCTCGAAGAAGGTCGCCGAGCCGTGCGCGGGCAGCTTCAGCGCGAACGAGGTCGTGTGCCGCCCGCAGGCGACCTCGCAGACACTGCTCGGCCGGGACCACCGGCTGATCCGGTCGCGGTGGTCGGCGCCCCGCGCGGTGATCACGCTGTGCCCGCCGTCCTGGTAGTAGAGCACGGAGGCCACCTGTGCGCCCATGTGCCTGAACCCCCGTCCCCCGACCTTCCGTTCGTGCAGGAACGGCCCGGCGAGGTTCTCCGGGATGACCAGTTCCTCTTCCTGTCCCGACGTCACCTGTGCTCCTCCCCCCGGCCGCTCCGGCCGCGTCCCGCCGCCGCCATCGCGGCCACCACATGGCGGGCGAAGGCGGCGGTCATCGGTTCCTCCGGCGCGTCCACCAGCAACCGCAGCAGCCAGCGCAACCGTTCGGCGTCCCGACGGTCGCGGATCATCCGGGGCAGCAGCCACAGCAGCGCCTGGAGGATCTCCCCGGGCCGTCCGGCGGTGCCGTCGGCCGGTCCGTCCCCGGCCGCCTGCTCGAACACATAGGTGCGGCCTGCCCGTCCGGGTACCACGGCGTCCGCCTCGGCGGCCCGCAGCCAGGTCGCCAGGCCCTCCGTCGCGGCCTGGTGCGACAGCCGGTTCGCCAGCGACCGCCACAGCAGGTCGGCCAGCGGCTCGGCCGCGCTCTCCACCGCCACGGCCACGGCCGGCACGAGCGGCCAGTGCGCACGCCGGGCCAGCTCCGCGTCGGTCACCTCGACCGACGCGCGCGGCACCGGCGGCCGTTCGTCCTGCCCGGTCCGGGCGTGCTGCCCGGCACCGCCCGGCTGCCCCGGCATCCGGCCCGCGAGCCGCACCCCGCCCGGCCCCCACACCCGGCTGACGGACGCCGGGACGGACGTGGCGGCGTCAGCGGGCGGCGCGCCGGGCCCGTCGCGCTCCTCCGCCTGCCACATGTCGTCGGTCCGCGCGCAGAACAGCCGTACGGCACAGAGCATCGCCAGGTTCAGCTGCTCGGCGGAGCCGTTCTCGGACCACTCGCGCAGCACGGTGGCCGCCTCCCCGGCCCGGCTGCCGGCCACCAGCCGGGTCGCGCCGTAGGAGGCGACGAGCGCCTGGGCGCCCTCGTCCCGGCCGCCGATGCGGCACAGCAGCTCCATGGCTTGCCGGGTGTCGTCCACGATCCGTCCGGAGCCGAGGGCCAGCGCCGCCGTCCAGCGCAGTGCCGGCACGGGGGCGTCCGCCCAGTCCGTGACCACGCCGCGCACCGCCGACCGGTATGGCTCGCGGCCCGCGGCCTGGGAGAGCGCGGTCGCGGCGAAGAAGCGGCGCCGGGTGTCCTTGGCCACCGACAGCGGCCGGATCAGCTCCGCGAAGCCGTACCCGAGGTCGGCGGTGGCGAGTTCGCCCGCCACGACCGCGGCGCGCACCCAGACCTGCGGTCGGGGGTCGACCGCCAGATCGCGCAGCCAGCGTGCCACGGGACCGCGCGCCGCGTGATGCCGGTGCCAGACCTCGGCCAGCACCGAGCCCGCCAGCGCCGTGCCCCGGTAGGCGACCGTGCGGACCGGCACGGGCACCCCGCCCACCGACTCCTCCTCGGCGGTGCGCACCTCGGCCCGGCAGGCGGCGAGCAGGCCCTCCAGGTCCTCCGCGAACACCGGCCGTCCGTGTGCCCGCCCGGGTGTCCGTACGGCGAGGATCTGCTGGGCGAGAAGTTCGGCGGCGTCGGCCACCGAGCTGACCGCCTCCCCGTCCAGCACCGCGAGCGCGATCCGGAACGAGGCCTCCCGCACCCGGGGTGCGGCGGTGTCCACCGGCCCGTCCGCTCCGGCCGGGCCGGGCTCGGGCGCCGGGGGCAGCGGGTCGGCCGTCCCGGTGAACCACTCGCGGGCCTGCCGGCGCGCGATCCGGCCGCAGGCGTCCAAGAGCGCGTCCCGGCTCAGCTCGCCCCGCACATGCCGGGCCACCCGTTCCGCGACCAGCTCGGTCTCGGACGGCCGCAGCGCCTCCGGGAGGATGCCCAGCGCGTCCAGGAACAGCGGGTGCTTGAGGATCTGTTCGCCCCGGCCCAGCGCGTCCGGGTCCGGGCAGTCCGCGAGGTGGCGTACGAGCTGCCACTCCAGCAGTTCCCCGGCTGGTGCCGGTGGGCAGGCCAGCCCGTAGCGCCCCGCCAGCAGATGCCCGGCGGGCGAGGAGGGGGAGACGACCAGCACCGCGTACGACCCCTTCGCGGCGAGCCTCGCGGCCAGGGCGTCGAGGTGCAGCTCCTGCGGCGGGGCGAAATCTCCCGCGTTCTCGGGAAGTTGGGCGAGCAGACCGCCACCGTCCCGCACACCGGATGCCACCGCGCCCGGGTCGGCGGACAGCAGCCTCAGGTCGGACGGGGCGAGCCGGGTGACCCGCCCCCGGGTGAGGACTCCGGTGCCCCTCCGGCCGTCGGCTTCCGCCGCCTCGGGTACGGGTTCCCCGGCGCCGGACGCCGTGTCGCGTACGGCGGTGGTGACTTCGTCCAGCAGGCAGAGCCCGGTGGTGAGGCGGCCCGTGCCGGGCGGGCCGCCCAGCACCAGCACCCGGCGCGCGCGGAGCACCCGCTTCAGCGTCGGGTAGCCCGCCGGGGCCCGGTAGACCTGGCGCAGCCGGTCCAACTCGTCTTCGGGCACGTCCCCGAAGACCGGAGCCGCCGTGTCCCGGGCGCCTATGTAGACATCGCCGAAGTGGGCGCGGTCGAAGCTGGTCCGGTCGAAGACGCTGCTGTTGCCCCGGATGTCGAACCGGGCCTGCGCGGCCCGCTGGACCCGGGCCGCGGCGCGTGCCTCACCGGGCACGCCCGAGTCGGCCAGCGGGTCCCCGGTCGCCTCCCGGAAGCGCTCTTCCTGACGGTCCCGCCGCTCCGCGCGCTCCGCCTCGTCCGCCCTGTCCGGGGCGCCGTCCGGCCCTGTCTCCCCTTCGGCGTCCTTGCCGGAATCCCGGCCGGACCGCCGTTCACCGTCCTGCCCCGCTGGTTCGTCCCCGGCCCGCCACTGGTCCGGTCCGGGAGACGCGCCCTGGACTCCTCCGGGGCTCTCGGCGCCTGCGTGCTCGCCGTCGCCGCTCAACGCGGGTTCTCCGTCGAGCCGTTGTCCTGCCCCATGCTCCGGCTGTCGTTCGGGGCGCTGTCGTCGGCCGCCCCCCGGCCTTCGAGCCCTCTGTCGCCGCGGGTCGGCCAGTCCTCGTGGTCCGCGCCCCCGCCGCCCCCGAAGCGGACCGGTCCCCGGAAGGTCGCGCGGTCCTGGACGACGCTGGTGCCGCCCTCCACCTTGATGTCCCAGTGGGCACCGGAACCGGTGTCCACCGGCCACGCCTCTGTCCCGGGCACCCGGGGATCACCGTCGGCGGCGGGCCGGCCGGCCGGGTCCGGAGCGGCGTGCCCCGCGTCCTTGCCCGGTCCCGGCCGGCCCTCCGCCTCGGCTCCCGTGGACGCGCCACCCCCGTTCTCCCCCGAAGACGCGTCCACGGGAAGCGTGTCGAACCCCTCGTCACCCGGAACCCGGGGCCGGGCCTCGCCGGGCACGTGGAACCACGCGGTGACGGGGCCCTCCTTCAGCGCGACCCGGGCCGAGCGGTACGCGGAAGGCTCCACGAACCGCCCACCGTGCCGGACCACCTCGTGGTGCAGTGAGGCGGAGACCACGAGGACCAGATCGCGCCCCGAGCGGTCCAGCACCGTGCGCGTCACCGGTGAGTCCGCCAGCCGGCAGACGAGGTCCATCGCATGGCCCGACAACCCCTCCTCGTCGTGCTCCACCGGACCCACGTGCAGTCCGACGCGCAGGCCGAGGCGGCGTGCCAGATCCTCGTTCCCCACCCGCTGCCGCTGGTGCATCTCCGCCAGCCAGGTGCCGAGCAGCCTGACGGGCGGGATGCGCGCGTCCACCGCGGCGATGAACCCGTCCCCCCGGTCCTCCAGGTGGAGCATGGACCTCGCCACGCCCGCCGCCGCGAAGGACGCGTGGGCCAGGTCGTAGATCCGTGCGCGCATCCGCCGTTTCGCGCCGTCGAGGTAGCTGCCCGATTCCCGGGTGTCCACGCTCATCAAGGTCTTGTAGACGGCTCCATCAGCCATCTGCCACCCCCCTCTAGTGCAGTGACTGACCGTCAGCATGGCGGCTCACGCCGACTCACGATGTGGTCGTTTACACATCGGGTGGCAGCACATGGATCGCGCTCCGAAAACGCGCGCCTTGCACGCTGTGCCGTTCTGCGCCCCGCACTTCCACACAACCCCGGGCTGCCCTTGACAGCCGCGTGGTCACACGCATGGGGGCAGGGGTGACTGCTGGGGGAGGGGAACAGCCGTACGAAGAGTCGCTCAGGGAGCCGGGAACCCGATGTTCCCGCCGGCCGCCAGTAGGCGCAGCGCGTCGTGGTCGATCAGCTCGATGCGGCGGGGCCGGGTCCGGACGACACCGGCGGCCCGCAGCAGCCGCAGCGACTTGGCGACGGCCTCGCGGGTGGCGCCGACGGCGTCCGCGAGGTCGTGCTGGGCGAACTGCGCGAGCACCGGGAACTCGTCCCCGGGCCCACCCGTGTCCCGCGTGCCCGCCCGACCGGAGGCCGCCCGCTGGAGCTCCCCGAGCTCCAGCAGCCGCCCGGCCACCCGCTGGATGACGGTCAGGGAGGCGAGCGTGCGCCGCTCCTCGTCGGCGGTGCGCAGCCGGGAGACGAGCTGGGCCATGAGCAGCGCCGACACCTCGGGGTCGCGCCCGGCGAACGCGCGGAACCGGGCGCCGGGCACCACGAGGGTCCGCACCGGACCGAGCGCGGTGACGGAGGCGCTGCGCGCGATGCCGCCCAACGCGGCCATTTCGCCGACGACCTCACCGCGTCGGCGCAGTGCCAGGATCAACCTGGCGGAGGACCGGTCGGTCGCCGTCGACACCACGGCCCACCCCTCCAGCAGCACCAGCACATGGCTGCTGTCGTCCTGCTCCCGCAGGAGGTGCTCGTCCGCCCGGAACGTCCGCTCCACACTGATCCGGAACAGATCCTTCCGTGCTTCGGCGCTGAGGACATCGAGAAACGTGCGGTCCTGTACCACCAGAGCCATGAATCCGTCGCTTCCGGCAGAGGCCGGAAGGTCCGGCCGAGGGGCCCGGGAAAGGATGAAGCGGATGGGGCCTGCCACTGTACCCGCGCCCCGGCGCCAAGGAGCCGTCCCGGCGGACAACGAAAAGGGCCGCCGCCCCGGCGGGACGGCGACCCAGGACCCACGTTTGGTCAGGTACGGGTCCAGCGCTGGTTGCTGCCGCCCGAGCAGGTGTAGAGCTGGATCAGGGTGCCGTTCGCCGTGCCGGTGCCGACGGCGTCCAGGCAGAGGCCGGACTGGACGCCGGTGATGGAACCGTCGGAGTTGAGGCGCCACTTCTGGTTGTCGCCGCCCCAGCAGCTGTAGATCTGCACCTTGGCGCCGTTGCCCGTGCCGGCGGCGTCCAGGCACTTGTTGCCGTAGACCCGGAGCTCGCCCGCGTCCGTGGACGTCCACTGCTGGTTCGTGCCGCTGTTGCAGTCCCACAGCTGGACCTGGGTGCCGTCGGTGGTGCTGGAGTTGGGCACGTCCAGGCAGCGGCCCGAGCCGACGCCCTTGATCTGGCCGCCGGTGGTGGGGGGAGGCGTGGTGGTGGAGCCGCCGTTGAGCGCGTTGAGGACGGCGGTGTAGGCAGGCTTCTTGCTGCCGTCGTTGTTGAACAGCAGCGGCGTGTCACCGGACCGCCAGGAGTCGCTGTCGCGCACGCCCCAGACGGTGATGCCGAGGCAGCGCGAGACGGCCAGGCAGTCGTTGGTCACGGCGGCGTAGGTCGAGGACGAGGCGCCCTGGATGTCGAGCTCGGTGATGGCCACGTCGACGCCGAGGGCGGCGAAGTTCTGCAGGGTGGTGCGGAAGTTGCTGTTGTACGGGCTGCCGCTGTTGAAGTGCGACTGGAAGCCGACGCAGTCGATCGGCACACCGCGCGACTTGAAGTCGCGGACCATGTTGTACACGCCCTGGGTCTTGGCCCAGGTCCAGTTCTCGATGTTGTAGTCGTTGTAGCAGAGCTTGGCCGCCGGATCGGCGGCGCGCGCGGTGCGGAAGGCGACCTCGATCCAGTCGTTGCCGGTGCGCTGCAGGTTGGAGTCGCGCCGGCCGCCCGAACCGTCGTCGGAGAAGGCCTCGTTGACGACGTCCCACTGGGCGATCTTGCCCTTGTAGTGGGCCATCACGCCGTTGATGTGGTCGATCATCGCCTGGCGCAGGGTGCTGCCGCTGAGGCTCTGCATCCAGCTGGGCTGCTGGGAGTGCCAGGCCAGGGTGTGGCCGCGCACCTTCTTGCCGTTCTGCACGGCCCAGTTGTAGACGCGGTCGCCGGCGGTGAAGTTGAACTGGCCCCGCTGCGGCTCGGTGGCGTCGATCTTCATCTCGTTCTCGGCCGTCACCATGTTGAACTCGCGGCTCGCGATCGACGTGTACGTCGAGTCGCCGAGCCGGCCCGAGGCGATGGCGGTGCCGAAGTAGCGGCCGCTCTGCGCCGCCGCGGCGCCCAGCGTGCTCTCGGCGGCGTGCGCGGTCGGCGGCGTGACCAGTGCGGCGGCCGCGGCGAGGACGCCGACGAGCGGTGTCAGCAGCAGGCCGCGGATGGTCCGGCGGGCTGTTGGTCTGGGGAGGGCGGAGGAGCCCATCACTGTGCCTCCAAGGTGGACATCACGGAAGTGCGGGTGCGCAGGCGGGCCGGAGCCCGGGCAGCACGGAGCGACCGGACGCTGCCGGAGAGCACGAACTCGAGGCCCATGTGGTTCGGGATATCGACCTGCGGCCGGTTTCTCAGGCCCAAATGGTTGGGGCAGCGATGACGCATCGTCAATACTCGTCACACAGTAACTTTCTGATTTTTCTTCGAATGTTTCGAAGTCCCCTACCACGCCAACTGAGCCGTGGGACCGGCCGATCAGTCGGGCGGTGCTGCGAAGAACGTGCGTTTCAAGCCGAGTTCACGTCAGATGTTTCGGCCCGGCTGTCGACACATGCGAGAAGGGTTGACGCCGTTCGGCGGTTCCCTATCATTCAGTTGCTCGACCCTCCGACCCGCGTCCGACATTCCGAACGTCACAGATGTCATGGACTCGCCAACCGTTTTCCGCCCGAGGTTGAGGAAGCCCGCATGCACCCCACGCACCCCTTGCCCAGAGGAAGTTTCCGCCGCAGGCATACGCCCGCGGCGCTCGCAGTCGTGGCCGCGGTCCTGGCCGCGCTGGCGGCGATGCTCGTCGCCACCCCGGCCCAGGCGGCCACCAGCGGCCCCCTGCGCGGGGTCGGCTCGAACCGGTGTCTCGACGTGCCGGGCGCCAGCCAGACCGACGGCACCGCCCTGCAGCTCTACGACTGCTGGGGCGGGACCAACCAGCAGTGGACGCTGACCGACAGCAACCAGCTCACCGTGTACGGCTCCAAGTGCCTGGACGTTCCCGGCCACGCCACCACGGCCGGCACCCGGGTGCAGATCTGGTCCTGCTCCGGCGGGGCGAACCAGCAGTGGCGGGTCAACTCCGACGGCACCGTCGTCGGCGTGGAGTCCGGGCTGTGCCTGGAAGCAGCGGGCTCCGGCACGGCCAACGGCACGGCGGTGCAGATCTGGACGTGCAACGGCGGCAGCAACCAGAAGTGGACCGGCCTGTCCGGGGGCACCACCCCGCCGGACGGCACGTGCGCCCTTCCGTCCACGTACCGGTGGTCGTCGACGGGTGCGCTGGCGCAGCCGGCGAACGGGTGGGCCGCGCTGAAGGACTTCACCAACGTGACGTACAACGGCAAGCACCTGGTCTACGCGTCCAACGTGTCGGGATCGTCGTACGGCTCGATGATGTTCAGCCCGTTCACCAACTGGTCGGACATGGCGTCGGCCGGCCAGACCGGCATGAGCCAGGCCGCGGTGGCCCCCACCCTGTTCTACTTCGCGCCCAAGAACATCTGGGTGCTGGCCTACCAGTGGGGCGCGTGGCCCTTCATCTACCGCACGTCCAGCGACCCGACCAACCCCAACGGCTGGTCCGCGCCGCAGCCCCTGTTCACCGGCAGCCTCCCCGACTCCGGCACCGGGCCGATCGACCAGACGCTGATCGCCGACAGCCAGAACATGTACCTGTTCTTCGCCGGTGACAACGGCAAGATCTACCGGGCGAGCATGCCGATCGGGAACTTCCCGGGCAACTTCGGCTCGTCGTACACGACCGTCCTGAGCGACACCACGAAGAACCTGTTCGAGGCGCCGCAGGTCTACAAGGTCAAGGGCCAGAACCAGTACCTCATGATCGTCGAGGCCCGGGGCGCGAACGAGCAGCGCTTCTTCCGCTCCTTCACCGCCACCAGCCTGAGCGGCTCGTGGACCCCGCAGGCCGCGACCGAGAGCAACCCCTTCGCCGGCAAGGCCAACAGCGGTGCCACCTGGACCAACGACATCAGCCACGGTGACCTGGTCCGCAACAACCCCGACCAGACCATGACCATCGACCCCTGCAACCTCCAGCTCCTCTACCAGGGCAAGTCGCCGACCGCGAGCGGCCCGTACGACCAGCTGCCGTGGCGGCCGGGCGTCCTGACCCTGCAGCGCTGACCTCCCCGGCGCGCGGCGTGAACGCCCCTGCCCGCTGACGGAGGATCACCGTGCCGAGGAACCCCGGTCGTGCGACGGCCGGGGTTTCTCGACAGCGATCCGGAGCGTGCGAAAATCCCACCGATCGATCACCGGTGCGGAGAAGGTGGGGAGCCTGCCGCACCTCGAGGAGGGGCGCCGCGCATGGTCCTGTTGTCGTCGGAACCCACGTGGCCCACCCTGCCGGACTACTTCCACGACTGGGCGCTGGTCGACGTGGAGACCTCCGGGCTGAGGCCGGGCCGGGACCGGGTCCTCTCGCTGGCGGTCCTCACGCTGGACGCCCGCGGCAACCCGACCGGGGAGTTCTCCACCCTGCTCAACCCGGGCTGCGATCCCGGGCCGGTGCACGTCCACGGCCTCACCGCCGCCCGTCTCGCGGGCGCGCCCACCTTCGAGGAGATCGCCCCTCGCGTGGGGGCGCTGCTCGGCGGCCGTGTCCTCGTCGCGCACAACGCACAGTTCGACTACGACTTCCTGGCCCATGAGTTCGCCCACGTCCGCTCGTGGGTGCCGGTCGGCAGGCGGCTGTGCACGCTGGCCCTCAACCGCCTGATCGGGCCCGCGGTCCCCGACCTCAAGCTGGGCACGCTCGCCGCGCACTACGGAGTGCGCCAGGAGCGCGCCCACGACGCGCAGGACGACGTACGCGTCCTCTCCGGCATCCTGCGCGGCTCGCTGGAGGCCGCCGAACGACTGGGCCTGTCCCTGCCGCTGCTGGACTGCCCGCCCCGCCAGGACTACAAGCCCTACGTCCCGAAGACGCCCTGCCCGTACCGCAACCCGGGCCGCTACACCCCGGGCGGGCCCCTGGTGCAGGGCATGAAGGTGGCCATCACCGGGGACACCCGGGTCTCCCGCGAGGAACTGGTCGCCCGCTCGGTGGCGGCCGGGCTGAACATGATGACGTCGGTCAGCGGCCGGACCAGCCTCGTCGTCACCAACGACCCCGCCGCGGCCTCCGCCAAACTCCGTCGGGCCGTGGACGAGGGCGTCCCGCTCGTGGACGAGCCGACGTACCTGCGGCTGCTGGAGGACGTGCGGCCCGGCCGCGCCAAGGGCGTCGCCCGGCAGCGCGGCGCGGAGGCACCGGCCGACCGCACGACCACCGCACCCGACCGCACCATCACCGCGCCGCCCGCGCCGCCCGCGCCGACGCCCGAGATCCCGGCCCAGAGGGCCGCCGCCCCGGTCGTGTCCCCTGCGACGCCGGACCGTCCCCTCGCCGGTCGCAGGGTCCTGGTCCTCGGCGGTACCCACGAGGCGGCCGTGGAAGCCCGAGGGCGCGTCGTCGCGCTGGGTGCCTCCGCGGCGGTCAACCTCTCGGCCGGTGTGACCGATGTGGTCGTCCTGCCCGGCGGCGAGGCGGACCGGCGCATGAGCCGTATCGCCGCTCTCGGGCTCCCCGTCCACGACGCCGCCTGGCTCCTGGCACCGGAAGCCGCGGAGAGGCCCGCACCGGCCACGGCGGGGAGCGCGGCCGAGGGCCGGCCCGACGCGGCGCGGGTGCTGGTCCGAGGAGCCGTCATCGACCTGGCCGACACCGGCACGGCCTGGACGGTGGCCGCCGCGTGGCGCCAGCAGGCGCCCTGTGACGTCGACGTGGTCGCATTCGCGGTCGACGCGCAGGAGCAGGTGGCGGGGGACGAGGACTTCGTGTTCTACGGCGCTCCCGAGCACCCGGACGGCACGCTGCGGCTCGCCACGGACGGACCGACGGAGCAGGCCGTCACCGTCGACCTGGAGCGGCTGCCCCTGGAGACCCACAGGGTCGTCATCGCCGCCGCGATCGACGGCGCCGCGACCTTCTCCGACATCGGCGCCGTCGAGATCACCGCCACGAGTGGCGTCGGCGCCGCCCCGGCCGCCCGGGCCACCCTCGACGCCGCCACCACCGAACGCACCATGATCCTCGCCGAGATCTACCGCCGGGGAGAGCGCTGGCGGCTGCGCGCCGTCGGCCAGGGATACGACCACGGCCTCGCCGACCTGGCCCGCGGCTACGGCGTCGACGTGGCCGACTGACCCGGGGGCACGGCCGACCTGCCCGCCGGTCGGCCGACTGGCCTGCGGGCACGGCCGACCAGCCCCCTGGTTGGCCGGGGTGCCCCGCGGGCCCGGCCGACCCGCGCCTGCCGCGGCACTGTCGGCCGAGTGCCCCCGGGCTCAGCCGACCTGCCCCCCCGACCGACCAGGTGCCCTTGGGCCAGGTGCCCGTCACCGCCGCAACAGTCGCGCCACCCCCGCCGCCGCGCCGACCACGGCGCCCGCCGCCGCCAGGCCCGCGCCGGCCAGTGCGAGTGTCTGGGCCGGGCGGCCGGGGGTGTTCGGGCGGGCGGCGGGGGAGACGCCGTACGCGGTGCCCGGGGCGTCCGGCAGGCCCTGGGCGAGGAGTTCCGCCAGGTGGACCGCCTCGTGGCCGCCGCTGTCCAGTTCGTGGATCTGGGTGCGGCAGCTGAAGCCGTCCGCCAGGACCACCGTCTCCTCGTCGGCCGCGCGCAGCCGGGGCAGCAGGACCCGTTCCGCACAGGCGCGGCTGACGTCCAGGTGGCCGCGTTCGAAGCCGAAGTTGCCGGCCAGGCCGCAGCAGCCGGACTCCAGGTGCTCGGCGTCGACGCCGGCCCGGCGCAGCAGTTCGCGGTCCGCGTCCCAGCCCATGACCGCGTGCTGGTGGCAGTGCACCTGGGCGAGCGCGCGCGCCGAGCTTTCGGGGACGCGGGGCGGCTCGTAGCCGGGGCTGTGCTCGGTCAGCAGCTCCGCGAGGGTCACCGTCTGCGCCGCCAGCCGCCGTACGTCCCGGTCGCCGGGGAACAGCTCGCCCGCGTCGGCCCGGAACACGGCCGTACAGCTCGGCTCCAGGCCCACCACCAGGCCGCCCGCGCGGACGTGGTCGGCGAGGCGGCGTACCGTCCGCTGCAACACCCGCTTCGCCGTGCCCAGTTGCCCCGTCGAGATCCACGTCAGACCGCAGCACAGGGGTTCCGTCGGGAGGTCCACCTCCCAGCCCGCCGCCTCCAGGACGTGCACGGCGGCCTGCCCCAGGTGCGGGTGGAAGGAGTTGGTGAAGGTGTCCGGCCAGAGCAGGACCCGCCCCCGCTCGCCCGTGCCGCGCGGCTCGTGACGGGCGTACCACTGCTGGAGCGTCTCCGCGGCGAACAGCGGAAGCTCGCGGTTCTCCACCCCGGCCGCCGCCACCGCGGCGCGCGCCAGCAGCGGCGTGTGCGTCAGCGTGTTGACCAGCGGGCCCAGCCGGGCGCGGCCCACCGCCTGCGCCACCGCCGGCAGCCAGCCCATCGACCAGTCGGACCGCGGCCGACGCCACGGGCGGCCCTCGTAGTGGTGGGCGAGGAACTCCGCCTTGTAGGTCGCCATGTCGACATCGGCCGGGCAGTCCTTCTTGCAGCCCTTGCACGCCAGGCACAGATCGAGGGCGTCCCGCACCGCCTCGGAGCGCCAGCCGTCACGGATCGCGCTGTCCCCGTGCCCGTCCATCATCTCGAACAGCAGCCGCGCCCGGCCCCGCGTGGAGTGCTCCTCCTCCATCGTGACCTGGTACGACGGGCACATCACCGCACCGCCGCTGTTGGTGTGCTGCCGGCACTTCCCGACGCCCACGCACCGGTTGGCGGCCTCGGCGAACGAGCCGCCGTCGTGCGGGAAGCGGAAGTACAGGTCCTGCGGGTCGTACGGCGCCCAGTCGCCGCCGAGGCGCAGGTGCTCGTCCAGCCGGTACGGCGCCACCACCTTGCCCGGGTTCATCCGGTTCTCCGGGTCGAACACCGCCTTGACCCGCCCGAAGGCCTCCACCAGCTCCTGCCCGAACATCCGCGGCAGCAGCTCACCCCGGGTCTGCCCGTCGCCGTGCTCCCCGGACAGCGACCCGCCGAACTCCACCACGAGATCGGCCGCCCGCTCCAGGAACCGCCGGTAGGTCGCCACCCCCTCCGCCGTGTACAGGTCGAAGGGGATACGGGTGTGCACGCAGCCCTGCCCGAAGTGGCCGTACAGGCTGGGCCCGGTGTCGCTCTGGTAGCCGAACTCCTCGAACAGCTCCCGCAGCCGGCGCAGATAGTCGCCGAGCCGCTCCGGCGGCACCGCCGAGTCCTCCCAGCCCTCGAAGGTGTCCGGCCGGGCCGGCAGATGCGCGGTCGCGCCCAGGCCCGCCTCCCGGACCTGCCACAACTGCTCCTCGTGGGACGGGTCGTCCAGGAAGGCGACGTCCGGGTCGTGCTCGGACTCGTGCAGCCCGTCGAGCATCCGGTGTGCCCGCTCCTCCGCCTCCTTCAGGGTGTCCGCGCCGAACTGCACCATCAGGAACGCCTTGCCGTCCGGGAGCTGCGCGATGGCGTCCGGGTTCAGATGCTTCAGCCGCTCGTCGCGGATGAGGTGCTTGTCCAGGCCCTCCAGCGCGATCGGCTCGTACGGCAGCACGGACGGGACGGCGTCGGCGGCCCGGTCGATGCTCGGGAACCCCAGCACCACCAGTGTGCGTTCCTTCACCACGGGCACCAGCTTCAGCTCCGCCCGCAGGACCGTCACCAGCGTGGACTCGCTGCCCACCAGCAGCCCGGCCACGTCGAAGCCGTGCTCGGGGAGGAGGGAGTCCAGGTTGTAGCCGGAGACCCGGCGGGGGATGTCGGGGAAGCCGCGGCGGACGGCGTCCGCGTAGGTGTCGCGCAGCGCCCGCAGCTGCCGGTACACGGAAGCCCGCAGATCGCCGCGCTGCTCGATCTCGGCGTACTCCTCGTCGCTGGTCTGCCCGCACCAGAAGCGCGTGCCGTCGTACAGGAGCACCTCAAGCCGGACGATGTTGTCGACGACCTTGCCGTACGCCTGCGCGGTCGCGCCGCAGGAGTTGTTGCCGATCATGCCGCCGATGCAGCAGTTCGCGTGGGTGGCCGGCTCCGGCCCGAACCGCAGGCCGGTCGGCGCAAGCTGCCGGTTCAGCTCGTCGAGGACGATGCCCGGCTGAACGACACAGGTGCGCGCGTCGGTGTCCACGGACTCCACCCGGTGGCAGTACTTGGACCAGTCGATCACCACGGCGGTGTTCGTGCACTGCCCGGCCAGACTGGTCCCGCCGCCCCGCGACAGCACCGGCGCCCCGTGCTCCCGGGCGACGGCCACCGCCTCGGCCGCGGCCTCCGGCGTCCGTGGCACGACCACGCCGATCGGGGTCTGCCGGAAGTTGGAGGCGTCCGTGGAGTACGCGGCCCGGCTCCCGGCGTCGAACCGCACCTCCCCGTCCACCCGCTCACGCAGTGCGGCGGCCAGCGCGGCCGCGTCGACGTCCGGCGGGGCGGGCCGGGGGCCGACGGGTGCGGGCAGATCCGACGCCACCATGGGGGCCTCCTCGCGACAGCTACGGCGACACGTCAGCGACCCCGCCTGCGGCGGGTTCCGCGCGCCCCGGGTACCCACCGGCGCGGCGGACCACACCGGGCGGGTATCCGCAGGTCAGGAGGGTAGGGGGCGGCCGGTCGAGCGGGCTGCGGGCCGACGCCCCCGGGGGGGCCGACGCACCTGGCGGCCCGACGCACCTGGCGGGGCGGGGCCCCTGGCGGGCCGATTCCCCCGGCGGGGGCGCCCGCCGCCGCCGAGCCCCGACGGCCGGGCCCTGGGGGTGGGGCGGAGACCCCCGGACGACGGACGAAACCGGTCACGGCCGGTGGCCGACCGTGTCGCTGTTGGGCCGATCGGGTGACTTCGCGTAAGAATTGGCCGGTGCACGATGTGAGAGCGAGTCAGATCGGGGGGAGCCGGTGAACCGTCACGACGTCACCGATGAACAGTGGGAAGGGCTCGCCCAGGTCGTACCACTGCGCGGACGCGATGCCTGGCCGTCGGCGGTGAACCACCGCTCGCTCCCGGACGCGGAGACGGAGACCCGGCGCCGCTTCGTGGTCCTGCGGGTCAACGTCTTCGCGGACGCCCGCGACGTCGCCGAGACCCTCATGGCCGGCATCCCGGTGCTGCTCGACCTGACCGGCGCGGAGAACGAGGTGGCCAAGCGGGTCCTGGACTTCTCCACGGGCGTGGTCTTCGGCCTCGGCAGCGGTATGCACCGGGTCGACCGCAATGTGTTCCTGCTCACGCCGCCCGGTACCGAGGTGAGCGGACTGATGGAGGGCGTGGGCCTGTCGGGCGCCTGACGCCGGAACGCGGTCGCGGCCACGGGGCGGGCCGCATAGCCCGTTCGTAGGAAGGTGGCCCAGACAAAACGGTTCGCCGTACGGCGGGGTCGTAGCGTCCGGGCCATGGCCGCCTCTTCCGCGTCCCCCGCCTCCCCGTCGTCCGTGGCGCCCGGGGCCCCTTCCCGCGTGACACCGGGAGCCGCGCCGCCCGGCGGGCCGAGGGTGCCGCCGCAGGCGGGCGGCCCCGCGACGGCCCCGGCCCCGGACGGCGCCGGGGTCACCGCCCGCCCCCGCCTCGCCGAGCTGCGGCTCTCCGCGTTCGCCGGGCACCGCGGATCACGGCTCCCGCTCGGGGAGTTCACGCTCCTGGCGGGGCCCAGCGGAGGCGGCAAGACGACGGCGCTGCGGGCCTACGAGGCCCTGGCCCGGCTCGCGGCCGGCAGCGAACTGGGCGAGGTGTTCCCGGACCCCGTCTCCCTCGTGCCGGACCGGGCCCGCCCCGACGCCCAACGGCGGCGCGGCTTCCGCATCGGCTGCACGTCCGTGGGGCCCGCCGGACCGGTCCGCCTCGACCTCGCCGTACAGGCCGAACCCGAGTTGCGCGTCGTGGGGGAGCGGCTGACCGCGCGGGGTGTCGTGCTGTTCCAGACCGCGCTGCGCGATCCCGGGCGGCGGGCTGTGCAGGCCGCCTGGCACACCGCCGGGCAGGCGCCGGTGACCCGCGCGCCGCTGCCCGACGACCGGCTCGGCACGGCGCTGCTGCCGCTGCGGGTGGCGGGCAAGACGGACGGGCAGCGCCATGTGCTGGCCGCCGCCGAGCAGACCGTGGTCGCGCTGAGGTCGGTCTTCGCCTGCGACCCTCACCCCGGCGGGATGCGCGCCCCGGTCCCGATCGGCGCCGGGCGGCTGCTCGGCGACTGCGGCAACCTCGCGGACGTGCTGTGGCGCACCCGAGCGGAGTGCGGGCGCCGGCACGCGCAGTTCGTGGACGCGGCCCGCGTCGGCTGCACCGGCCCGGTGGCGGACGTACGCGCCGAGCCCGGCCCGGGCGGCACGGTGCGCGGCCTGCTGGACCGCGGCGACGGCACGGTCACCGAGTTCGTCCGGCTGGGCGACGGCGAACTGCGCTATCTCGCCCTTGCCTTGGTGCTGCTGACCGGCGCGGGCGTGCTGGAGGTGGAGGACCCGGTCGGCGAGGTGCCCGACGCGCTGCGCACGCTGACCGTCCTCGCCGACGGCTTCGACCGCGGGCTCGACGTCCGTCAGCGCCGTGAACTGGCGCGGCTCGCCGTGCGGATGGGGGAGGGCGGGCACATCCGGTGCGTCGGGGCGGTGAGCGACGCGGGATGGGCGGCCGGGGCAGAAGGCGTCACGGTGGTACACCTGGAGCCGTGAGCGAACCCCTCGACGTCCGCGGACTCCAGCGCAGGCTGGCCGAGTTCGCGGCGGCCCGCGACTGGCAGCCGTACCACACGCCCAAGAACCTCGTCTCCGCGCTGAGCGTGGAGGCGTCCGAACTGGTCGAGATCTTCCAGTGGTTGACACCGGAGGAGTCGGCCCGGGTGATGGACGACCCCGGCACGGCGGACCGGGTCCGGGACGAGGTGGCCGACGTGCTCGCCTATCTCCTGCAGCTGTGCGAGGTGCTCGGCATCGACCCGCTGGCCGAACTCTCCGCGAAGATCGACCGGAACGAGCGGAGGTTTCCGCGACCGGAGGAGTGACAGCGTCCGCTTTCACTCTGGGTAGTTGTTCAACCGTCCGAAACCGATTTGTTGTCCACAGATTTCCGTCTTCCTCTGGCTTTTCGCACCACATGCCTTCACTCTGGGTAGTGGACAAGGGAGTTCGGGCGGAGACGTGCGAGGAGTACGTCGGGGACGGACGGGGGCGGCACATGGACGCGGTGCGGCTCATCCTGACGAGCAGGCAGGCGCTCGCAGCGAGCAGTGAGATGTCCGGGACGCTGACGGAGGTGTGGCAGGCACAGGCACTGGCCCAGGCGATAGGCAGTCGGCTGGCGGTCTCCGGACCGCCCGAACTGCGCGGCGAGGCTTTGGGATTGACGGAACTGGCGGGGCGGGGATGCGGGGTGCTGGACGCACCCGACCTCGACACCGGCGCCCTGCGGGCCGCCCAGCTCACCGAGCTGGACGACGCCCGCGAGGCCCTGCTCGCCCTCGGCGGCCTCCTCGGCGAGGTCGGCATCGCCCTCGTGGGCGTGGCCAGCGGAGCCTCCGACGAGGCGAGGTACTGGCAGTGCATGGAGGCCATCGACGCGGCCGACGAGTCCCGCGACCGCGTCCTGGAGATGCTGCGCAAACTGGCGGCGCGGGAGGAGGCGTTGCCGGAGCGGTGAGAGGCCGCCGGCGGGTCCGGCGGGGGCGGGCGGGCCGACGAGACTCCGGCTCCGAGCTCGGCCCGCGCCTCTGGCGTCCGTCAGCCGGCCTCGGGCTCCTCGACGGGGATGCGGCCGGCCGTCGCCGACGACTGGAGGTCCGCGTCGAGTGCGGACAGGTCCGCGTTGAGCGCCGCCATGAGTTCCTCCATCTGCTGCAGCAGACCCTTCGGCCGGGCGGTGCCTCCGCCCTGCTGCGGCACGGTCTCTTCGGACATGACGGCCTCCTCGGCCCCCGGCCCCCGGGAGGCCGGCACGGGTGACGCCCCGGCAGCCACCGCCGGCGCGGGTGCCGGGCGGTCCGGCTCCGCACCGGCCAACGATCACCGCCGAACCGGGTCACTGGCCCGGGCAGCCCCCGTGCGCGGGGTTGACGAATTTCACCCGACCGGGGCGGCAGGAACCGGGACCCGACCGGGGCGGCGGGAACCGGGACCGGCGGTCCCCGGCGCGCAGGTCGGTGCCCGTGGCCCCCCCCGGGGTCGCGCGCCCGCCACGCCGCACCCCCTCCCGGACGCCAAGGCTCCGGGGGCCGTGTGCAGGATGGAGGTATGGATCTTCGCATCTTCACCGAGCCCCAGCAGGGGGCCACCTACGACACCCTGCTCACCGTGGCCAAGGCCACCGAGGACCTGGGCTTCGACGCATTCTTCCGCTCTGATCACTATCTCAAGATGGGTAACGTCGACGGCCTCCCCGGCCCCACCGACGCCTGGATCACCCTCGCCGGTCTCGCCCGGGAGACCAAGCGGATCCGCCTCGGCACCCTGATGACCGCCGGCACCTTCCGCCTCCCCGGCGTCCTCGCCATCCAGGTCGCGCAGGTCGACCAGATGTCCGGCGGCCGGGTCGAGCTGGGCCTGGGCGCGGGCTGGTTCGAGGAGGAGCACACGGCGTACGGCATCCCCTTCCCGAAGGAGAAGTTCGGCCGCCTGGAGGAGCAGCTGGAGATCGTCACCGGTCTGTGGCAGACCAAGGTCGGCAACACCTTCGACTTCCACGGCAGGTTCTACGACCTCACCGACTCGCCCGCGCTGCCCAAGCCCGCCCAGGAGAAGATCCCGGTCCTCATCGGCGGCCACGGCGCCACCCGCACCCCGCGGCTCGCCGCCCGCTACGCCGACGAGTTCAACATCCCCTTCGCCTCGATCGAGGACAGCGAGCGGCAGTTCGGCCGGGTGCGCGCCGCCGCCGAGGAGGCCGGGCGCCGCGCCGACGACCTCGTCTACTCCAACGCCCTTGTCGTCTGCGTCGGCCGCGACGACGCCGAGGTCGCCCGCCGCGCCGCCGCCATCGGCCGCGAGGTGGAAGAACTGAAGGCCAACGGGCTGGCCGGTTCCCCGGCCGAGGTCGTCGACAAGATCGGCAAGTACGCGGAGATCGGCTCGCAGCGGATCTATCTCCAGGTCCTGGACCTGGACGACCTGGACCACCTGGAGCTGATCTCCGCCGAGGTCCAGTCCCAGCTCGCCTAGACCGGGCCGCGGCGCCGGCGGGAGACCCGCCCCGGCGACACACCCCCCGGCGACAGACCCACCCGGCGGGACACCCGCCCCGGCTGTGACAGCCGTGCCCGGAACTATGGCCTCCGTCACAGCCGGGGCGGCCGGTGCCCTGATGGGCTGACGGGATGCACCGAGCCGCCGCCCGCCTCCGAGCCGCCGCCCGCCCCTCGGCCGGAGCCACCGGCTTCACCCAAGCCACCGGCTTCACGCGAGCCACCGCGCCCGCCCGAGCCATCGCTACCACCCGAGCCGTGGCCGCCGCCCGAGCCGTGGTCCCCGCCCGAGCCGTGGTCCCCGCCCGAGCCGTGGCCCCCGCCCGAGCCCTATCCACCGCCCCCGCCCGATGCCTCGCCCCCGCCCTCACCCGAGCCGCGGCCCCCGCCCCAGCCCGAGCCACCACCCCCGCCCGAGCCGCCGCCCTGGCCCTGGCCGCCGTGCTGAGCCTCGTCCTCACCGCCTGTGGGCACGGCTCCGCCCCCTCCGCGGCCGGGCCCCGTCCGATCTCTTCCGACGACCCCCGCTTCCAGCCCCTCGACGCCTACGACCTCACCGACGAGGAGGCCGACACCATCGGCCGGGCCCGCTGGACCCTCGCCAAGGACTGCATGGCCGGCCTCGGGTTCGGCACGCTGCGGGAGCTGGACGTCGACCCGGTCCCGGACTGGCCGCGCCGCCCGGCCCAGTCGGGCGTGTTCGCGGCCGTCATGGTCTCCTCCACCGACGCCCGGTACGGCGTCACCGACCCCGCTGAGGCCGCCCGGTACGGCTATCGCGCACCGGCCGTCGCCTACGAGCGCCGCCACCCGCAGCGCACCTGGACGCTGGAGGAGTACCTCGCCCTCGCCGGCCCCGAACTGCCCGACGATCCGAAGAGCGTGCACGGCCACCGCATCCCCGAGCGCGGCTGCCTGGGCCAGGCGCAGCGCAGGATCTACGGCGAGGACCCGTGGGGCCGGAAGGACCCCGTCTGGACGCTGGGGTCGGAGAGCCTACAGCAGGCCCGCCGCGACCCGGCCTGGAAACGGGCCGAACAGGCCTGGTCGGCGTGCATGCGCGCGGCTGGCTTCGACTACGCCACCCCCGCCGAGGCGCAGGAGGGCCGCGACCGACTTCAGGACGCGATGGCGCACGCCTCCGGGCCGCTCGACCTCGGCCGGCCGACCCCCCTGGACAAGCGCGTGGCCACCGCCGACGCCCGCTGCAAGCACAGCAGCGGCTACCTCCGTACCGCCCACGCCCTGGACGTCCGCATCCAGAACACCCTGGTGGCACGGCACCGCGACGAACTCCGCGACCAGCGCCGCTATAACGAGCAGGCCGTCCGCACCGCCCGCGCCGTCCTCGACCAGCACGACTGACCCGGCCCGTCCGGGAAAACCGGTGGTCACGGGCGCGGCCAGGCCCGAGACTCGGACGCATGTTCCTGACCATCGGCACCACCGGCACCCCGGAGCGCCCCGCCACCGACCTCGGTTTCCTGCTGCACAAGCACCCGGACAAGGCGCAGGCGTTCTCCACCTCCTACGGCACCGCGCACGTCCTGTACCCCGAGGCGGACGAGCAGCGCTGCACGGCGGCGCTGCTGCTGGAGGTGGACGCGGTGGCGCTGGTGCGGCGCGGGAAGGGCAAGGGACGCGGCGGCGCACCCGACGCGGCGCTCGCGCAGTACGTCAACGACCGGCCGTACGCGGCCTCGTCGCTGCTCGCCGTGGCGCTGAGCGGCGTCTTCAGCAGCGCGATGCGCGGCGTGTGCCGGGCCCGGCCGGAACTGCCGGAGCAGGCCCGCCCGCTGCGCGTCGAGGTGCCCGCACTCCCGGCTCGCGGCGGCCCCGAGCTCGTCACGCGGCTGTTCGAGCCGCTCGGCTGGACGGTGACCGCGGAGCGCGTGCCGCTGGACACCGCGTTCCCGGAGTGGGGCGACTCGCGGTACGTCCGTCTCGTCCTGGAGGCGGAGGCGCTGACCCTCGCCGAGGCGCTGCGCCACCTGTACGTGCTGCTGCCGGTCCTCGACGACGCCAAGCACTACTGGGTCGCGCCCGACGAGGTCGACAAGCTGCTGCGGGCCGGCGAGGGCTGGCTGCCCGGCCACCCGGAGCAGAAGCTGATCACCTCCCGCTACCTCTCCCGCCGCTGGTCGCTGACCCGGCAGGCGATGGAGCGGCTGGAGCTGGTCCGGCTCGCCGAGGCCGACGACAGCGAGGTCGAGGAGATCGACAACGCGGTCGAGGCGGAGACCGAGGACGAGGAGAAGCCGACCCCGCTCGCCGTGCAGCGCCGCGAGGCGATCCTCGCCGAGCTGCGCGCGGCCGGCGCCGCCCGGGTGCTCGACCTGGGCTGCGGGCAGGGCCAGCTGGTGCAGGCGCTGCTGAAGGACCCGGCGTACACCGAGATCGTCGGCGTGGACGTGTCGATGCGAGCCCTCACCATCGCCTCGCGGCGGCTGAAGCTGGACCGCATGGGCGAGCGGCAGGCCTCCCGCGTGCAACTCGTACAGGGCTCGCTCGCCTACACCGACCGCCGGCTCAAGGGGTACGACGCCGCTGTGCTCAGCGAGGTGATCGAGCACCTCGACCTGCCGCGGCTGCCCGCCCTGGAGTACGCGGTGTTCGGCGCGGCCCGCCCCCGCACGGTCCTCGTGACCACGCCGAACGTCGAGTACAACGTGCGCTGGGAGACCCTGCCGGCCGGGCACGTCCGGCACGGCGACCACCGCTTCGAGTGGACCCGCGAGGAGTTCCGCGCCTGGGCCGCCGCCGTCGCCGCACGGCACGGCTACGACGTGGAGTTCCGCCCCGTCGGCCCGGACGACCCCGAGGTGGGCCCGCCCACCCAGATGGCCGTGTTCACGATGAGCACCGGCACCGACACCGAGAAGGAGGCGAAGGCGGCATGACCGAGAGCACCGCACAGGGCCGCGTCCTGCCCGTCACCGACCTCTCCCTGGTCGTCCTCGTCGGCGCCTCCGGCTCGGGCAAGTCCACCTTCGCCCGCCGCCACTTCAAGCCCACCGAGGTCCTCTCCTCCGACTTCTGCCGAGGCCTGGTCAGCGACGACGAGAACGACCAGAGCGCCACCCGCGACGCCTTCGACGTCCTGCACCACATCGCCGGCAAGCGGCTCGCCGCAGGGCGCCGGACCGTCGTCGACGCCACCAGCGTCCAGTCCGAGGCGCGCAAGCAGCTGATCGACCTGGCCCGGCAGTACGACGTGCTGCCCATCGCCATCGTGCTGGACGTGCCGGAGGAGGTGTGCGCCGAGCGCAACGCCGTCCGCACCGACCGGGCCGACATGCCCCGCCGGGTCATCCAGCGGCACATCCGCGAACTGCGCCGCTCCCTGCGCCACCTGGAGCGCGAGGGCTTCCGCAAGGTGCACGTGCTGCGGGGCGTCGAGGAGATCGAGAACGCCACGATCCGCACCGAGAAGCGGTTCAACGACCTCACCCACCTCACCGGCCCGTTCGACATCATCGGCGACATCCACGGCTGCTCCGCCGAACTGGAGGCGCTGCTCGGCAAGCTGGGCTACGTCGACGGCGTCCACCCCGAGGGCCGGACCGCCGTGTTCGTCGGCGACCTGGTCGACCGCGGCCCGGACAGCCCGGGCGTGCTGCGCCGCGTGATGGCCATGGTGAAGTCGGGCAACGCGCTGTGCGTGCCCGGCAACCACGAGAACAAGTTCGGCCGCCACCTCAGGGGCCGCAAGGTCCAGCACACCCACGGCCTCGCCGAGACGATCGCGCAGATGGAGGGCGAGAGCGAGGAGTTCCTGCGCGAGGTGCGGGAGTTCATCGACGGGCTCGTCAGCCACTACGTCCTCGACGGCGGCAAGCTGGTCGTCTGCCACGCCGGCCTGCCGGAGAAGTACCACGGCCGCACCTCCGGCCGGGTCCGCTCGCACGCCCTGTACGGCGAGACCACCGGCGAGACCGACGAGTTCGGGCTGCCGGTGCGCTACCCGTGGGCGGAGGACTACCGCGGCCGGGCCGCCGTAGTCTACGGCCACACCCCCGTCCCCGAGGCGACCTGGCTGAACAACACCATCTGCCTGGACACCGGCGCGGTCTTCGGCGGCAAGCTGACCGCGCTGCGCTGGCCGGAGCGGCAGCTGGTCGACGTACCGGCCGAGCGGGTGTGGTACGAGCCGGTCAAGCCGCTGCGCTCGGAGGCGCCCGGCGGGCACGACGGGCGTCCGCTGGACCTGGCGGACGTGCACGGCCGCCGCGTGGTGGAGACCCGGCACGCCGGCCGGGTCGCGGTCCGCGAGGAGAACGCGGCGGCGGCGCTGGAGGTCATGAGCCGGTTCGCGATCGACCCGCGGCTGCTGCCGTACCTGCCGCCGACCATGGCGCCGACCGCGACCAGCCACGTCGACAGCTACCTGGAGCACCCGGCGGAGGCCTTCGCGAGCTACGCGCAGGACGGCGTCGAGCGGGTCGTGTGCGAGGAGAAGCACATGGGCTCGCGGGCCGTGGCGCTGGTGTGCCGCGACGCGGAGACGGCACGGAAGCGGTTCGGCGCTGGGGGCACCTCCCGCTCGAGCGCAGCCGGGAGTGGGGGAGGGCCCACCGGGTCCCTGTACACCCGTACCGGCCGCCCCTTCTTCGACGACCAGGCGGTCACCGAGGAGATCCTCGGCCGGCTGCGGTCGGCGGTCGGCGAGGCCGGCCTGTGGGAGGCGCTCGACACGGACTGGCTGCTGCTCGACGCGGAGCTGATGCCGTGGTCGCTGAAGGCGTCCGGGCTGCTGCGTTCGCAGTACGCCGCCGTCGGCGCCGCCTCCGGGGCGGTGCTGCCCGCCGCGCTTACCGCGCTGGAGGGCGCCGCGGCGAGGGGCGTGGACGTGACCGGTCTGCTGGACCGCCAGCGGGAGCGGGCCGCGGACGCGGCGGCGTTCACCGCGGCGTACCGGCGCTACTGCTGGACGACCGAGGGACTGGACGGGGTCCGGCTGGCCCCCTTCCAGATCCTGGCCGTACAGGGCCGCAGCCTCGCCGGGCTGCCGCACGACGAGCAGCTCGCCCTGCTGGACCGGCTGGTGGAGCACGACCCCACCGGGCTGCTGCAGACCACCCGCCGCCTCTACGTCGACACCGGCGACCCGGAGTCGGTGCGGGCGGGCGTCGACTGGTGGCTGGAGATGACCGGCCGCGGCGGCGAGGGCATGGTCGTCAAGCCGCTCGGCGCGCTGGTGCGCAGCCCGGAGGGCCGGCTGGTGCAGCCCGGCATCAAGTGCCGGGGCCGCGAGTACCTGCGGATCATCTACGGCCCGGAGTACACGCGCCCCGACAACCTCGCCCGGCTTCGGCAGCGGTTCCTGAACCACAAGCGGTCCCTCGCGATCCGCGAGTACGCCCTCGGTCTGGAGGCCCTGGACCGGCTGGCGGAGGGCGAGCCGCTGTGGCGGGTGCACGAGGCGGTCTTCGGGGTGCTGGCCCTGGAGTCGGAGCCGGTCGACCCGCGGCTGTAGCCGGCCGGGCACCCGGGAGGAGCGTCGGCCCCTCCCGGGGGCCGGGTCCCGCGGCACCGGGGGTTGGCCGGCACGGCAGGGGGAACCCGGCGTGACACCGCGGCGCGGAGCCGGGGACGTCATCCAGGGCAGTGCCATGACAGATCGCGTCTACACGATCGGACACTCGACCCGCAGCTTCGACACCGTGCTCGGCATGCTGCGCGGGAACGGTGTCACGTGCCTCGTCGACGTCCGCTCGTTCCCCTCGTCCCGGAAGCATCCGCAGTGGAACCAGTCGGCCGTCGTCGACGCACTGCCGCCCGACATCGGGTACCGCTGGATCCGCGAACTGGGCGGCCGCCGCCACACACCCAAGGGTGTGCCGAGTCCCAACGGGGCGTGGCAGGTCAAGGCCTTCCGCGACTACGCGGACTACATGAGCACGGACACGTTCGCCCAAGGACTGGGCGAGCTGCTGGAACTGGCCGGGCACGAGTGCCCCGCGATCATGTGCAGCGAGGCGGTGCCCTGGCGGTGCCATCGAAGGCTGATCACCGACGCCCTGATCGTCTCCGGTGCGGAGGTCGTGCACATCATGTCGGAGACGTCGGCGAAACCGGCCGCCCTGAGCCCGCACGCGCGGGTCAGCGGAGGTTCCCTCTCCTATCCTCCGCCTGGCTGACGCCCGGCACCGGCGACCAGCGCGTACCGAAACCCCCGAGCGGCGGGTGAAGGGCGGGATTCGCGGTCAGGATGGAGGCATGGGATTCCACGTCGACTCCGAGGCCGGGCGGCTGCGTCAGGTGATCCTGCACCGGCCCGATCTAGAGCTCAAAAGGCTCACCCCCAGCAACAAGGACGCCCTTCTCTTCGACGACGTGCTCTGGGTGCGCCGGGCGCGCGCCGAGCACGACGGGTTCGCGGACGTGCTGCGCGACCGGGGTGTCACCGTCCACCTGTTCGGCGACCTGCTCACCGAGACGCTGGAGATCCCGGCGGCCCGGAAGCTCGTCCTGGACCACGTCTTCGACGAGAAGGAGTACGGCCCCCTCGCCACCGACCACCTGCGCGCCTGCTTCGAGACGCTGCCCGCCCGCGAGCTGGCCGAGGCGCTGGTCGGCGGCATGACCAAGCGGGAGTTCCTGGACGCGCACGCGGAGCCGGTCTCGGTCCGCTTCCACGTCATGGAACTGGACGACTTCCTGCTGCGGCCGCTGCCCAACCACCTCTTCACCCGCGACACCTCCGCCTGGATCTACGACGGCGTCGCCATCAACGCGATGCGCTGGCCCGCCCGGCAGCGCGAGACCGTGCACTTCGAGGCGATCTACCGGCACCACCCGCTGTTCCGGCAGGAGGACTTCCACCTGTGGTCGGAGGGGCAGGCCGACTACCCCTCCACCATCGAGGGCGGCGACGTCCTGGTCATCGGCAACGGCGCCGTGCTCATCGGCATGAGCGAGCGCACCACGCCCCAGGCCGTCGAGATGCTCGCGCACAAGCTGTTCGCGGCCGGGTCCGCGCAGACCATCGTGGCCCTCGACATGCCGAAGCGGCGCGCGCTGATGCACCTCGACACGGTGATGACGCAGGTCGACCACGACGTGTTCACCCAGTACGCCGGGCTCGGCATGCTCCGCTCGTACACCATCGAGCCGGGCACCGCCGACAAGGAGCTGAAGGTCACCGACCACCCGCCGGAGCACATGCACCGCGCGATCGCCGCCGCCCTCGGCCTGAGCGAGATCCGGGTGCTGACCGCGACCCAGGACGTGCACGCCGCCGAGCGCGAGCAGTGGGACGACGGCTGCAACGTGCTCGCCGTCGAGCCCGGCGTCGTCGTCGCCTACGAGCGCAACTCCACCACCAACACGCACCTGCGCAAGCAGGGCATCGAGGTGATCGAGATCCCGGGCAGCGAGCTGGGCCGGGGCCGGGGTGGGCCACGGTGCATGAGCTGCCCGGTGGAGCGCGATCCGGCGGGGTGAGCGACGCCACGGGAGGGGTCGTATAAGAATTCTGAAGCTCGTATAGAATTCCATAGGTCCGCTGTTCCCCGTCCCCACTGGAGCGCCCCATGGCGACCGTCCCGACCGTCCTCGCCGGCCGCCCCTTCCTCAAGGAGCTGGACTTCACCGCCGAGGAGTTCCGCGGCCTGATCGAGCTGGCCGCCGAGCTGAAGGCCGCCAAGAAGGCCGGGACCGAGACGCCGTACCTGCGCGGGAAGAACATCGCCCTGATCTTCGAGAAGACCTCGACGCGCACCCGCTGCGCGTTCGAGGTCGCCGCCGCCGACCAGGGCGCCCACACCACCTACCTGGACCCGTCCGGCTCGCAGATCGGGCACAAGGAGTCCGTGAAGGACACCGCACGGGTCCTCGGGCGGATGTACGACGGCATCGAGTACCGCGGCGACAGCCAGGAGAAGGTCGAGGAGCTGGCGGCGTACGCGGGCGTGCCCGTGTACAACGGCCTCACCGACGACTGGCACCCCACCCAGATGCTCGCCGACGTGCTCACCATGACCGAGCACAGCGCCAGACCCCTGACGGAGATCGCCTTCGCGTACCTCGGCGACGCCCGCTTCAACATGGGCAACTCCTACCTGGTCACGGGCGCCCTGCTCGGCATGGACGTGCGGATCGTCGCCCCGAAGTCCTACTGGCCGGCCCAGGAGATCGTCGACCGCGCCCACGAGCTGGCCGAGACCAGCGGGGCCCGTATCACCCTCACCGAGTCCCTGGCCGAGGGGGTCCTCGGCGCCGACTTCGTCGCCACCGACGTCTGGGTCTCCATGGGGGAGCCCAAGGAGGTCTGGGACGAGCGGATCGCCGCCCTCGCCCCGTACGCCGTGACGATGGACGTGCTGCGCGCCACCGGCAACCCGGACGTGAAGTTCCTGCACTGCCTGCCGGCCTTCCACGACCTCGGCACCAAGGTCGGCCGGGAGATCTTCGAGACGCACGGCCTGGACTCCCTGGAAGTCACCGACGAGGTCTTCGAGTCCGCCCACTCGGTCGTCTTCGACGAGGCCGAGAATCGGCTGCACACCATCAAGGCGGTCCTGGTCGCCACCCTCGCCTGACGCTGGGACCAGCCCTCGTCACCAGGCCTTATGCTGTCCGGCGGCCCGGAGCCACCCCTTCCGCGGCCGTCGCGCGCCCCCACCCGGGCGCACCCCGTCCCCGAGAAACGAGCACCACCCGCATGCCCCGCATCAAGTCCCCGGCCCTGCTGGTCGCCGAATCCGGCGCCGACCGTGAGGGCCACGGCCTGGCCCGCACCATGGGCCTGTTCCAGCTGATCTGCTTCGGCGTCGGCGCGATCGTCGGCACCGGCATCTTCGTCGGCCTGTCCGACTCGGTCGCCCAGGCCGGCCCGGCCGTCGTCGTCTCCTTCGTCCTCGCGGCGATCACCTGCGTGTTCACCGCCTTCTCCTTCGCGGAGCTGGGCGGCGCGATCCCGGTCTCCGGATCGTCGTACTCCTTCGCCTACGCCGGACTCGGCGAGACCACCGCCTTCCTCGTCGGCTGGTGCCTGCTGCTGGAGTACGGCATCTCCATCTCGGCCGTCGCGGTCGGCTGGAGCCAGTACGTCAACGAACTCCTGCACAGCCTCGTCGGCTGGCAGCTCCCCGCCGCCCTGTCCGCGGGGCCCGGCGACGGCGGCGTCGTCAACCTGCCCGCCGTGATCGTCATCGCCATGGGCTGCGTGCTGCTGGTGCGCGGAGTGCGCGAGAGCGCCCGCGCCACGGCCGCGATGGCCGCGGTCAAGCTCGCCATCCTGCTCGCCTTCTGCGCGATCGGCTTCAGCGCCTTCAAGGACGGCAACCTCACCCCGTTCGCCCCGGCCGGCCTCGGCGGCATCGGCGCGGGCACCACGGCCGCGTTCTTCTCCTACATCGGCTTCGACGCGATCACCACGGCCGGCGAGGAGGCGAAGAACCCCCGCCGGGACATCCCCGTCGCGATCCTCGTCTGCATGGGCATCGTCACCCTGCTGTACTGCGCGGTCGCCCTCGCCGCGACCGGCGCCATCGGCGGCGACGCGGTCGGCGGGCGCCCCGCCGCCCTGTCCTACGTGGTCAACCAGGTCACCGGGTCCTCCGTCGGCGGCGGCGTCATCGCGTTCGGCGCGGTCGTCGCCATCGCCTCCGTGGTCCTCGCCGTCATGTACGGCCAGACCCGCATCCTGATGTCGATGTCCCGCGACGGGCTCGTCCCGCGGGTCTTCGAGAAGGTCTCCCCGCGCACCGCGACGCCGGTCGCCGGCACCCTGATCGTCGCCGTCGTCTTCGCCGTCCCGGCCGCCTTCGCCTCCCTGGACGCGGTCGTGGACCTGTGCACCATCGGCACCCTCGCGATCATGGCCGTGGTCAACATCGCCGTCATCGCCCTGCGGCGCCGCGAGCCCGGCCTGCCCCGCACCTTCCGCGTGCCGCTGTACCCGGTGCTGCCGCTGCTCGGCGTCGGCTTCTGCCTGTACCTGATGTACGAGACCGGCTGGACCGCCTGGCTCCAGTTCGCGGCGTTCCTCGTGGTGGGCCTCGCCGTGTACGCGGCCTACGGGCGCCGCCACTCCCGGCTCGCCGCCGCCGCGGACGTCACACCGGACGCCGCTGAGCGGGAACCACTGGGAGTCTGAACCACACCGCCTTGCCCGAGCCGGTGGGGCGGTGACCGCAGGACTGGCTCAGGGCGCGGATCAGCAGCAGCCCGCGCCCGCCCTCCTGCCACGGGTCGGGCATCCCGCCGGCCGGCTGGGTCAGATCACCGGGCGGCTCCGGGTCCGGGTCGTGCACCTCGACCTGGCAGCCGCTCGGCAGCAGCTCCACCACCAGCTCTATCGGCGAGCTGCCCGAGGTGTGCTCCACCGCGTTCGCGACCAGCTCCGCCGTGAGCAGCTCGGCGGTGTCGCAGTCGGCCCCGTGCTCGCGCTCGGCCAGCGCGTTGCGCACCAGCGCACGGGCGACGGGCACGGCCGCGGCGGTGTGCGGCAGCGCGATGCGCCAGGAGGGGGACGAGGCGGGGCGTTCGTGCAAGGCGAGTCCGTTCATGGAGCAGGCTGTCCTGCTTTCAACCTCAGAAATGGTACGGCGCCGCCCGCGGAGCTTCCCGGCGGGCACCGTCCGGGGCCTCCGGCCCCGGCACCGAGCGGCCTACCCACCCCCGGGGCCCGCCGCGCACGACGGCCCCCGCCGTTACCGCCCTGTCGAGAACCCGGCGGATTCCGGTCACATCATGACGGCGCCCCGATCGACGTATCGCGCACTCCTGACGACAGTCACGAATCGGTGATAACTTCGAAGGGTCACCGTGGTCGAGGGAGGCCCTCCTGATGAGTCCCTTCACCGGTTCCGCCGCCCGCACCCCCCACTGGCGGCACCTGCGCGTCGAGCACGCCGACGGCGTCGCCACCGTCACCCTGGCCCGCCCCGAGAAGCTCAACGCGCTGACCTTCGAGGCCTACGCCGACCTGCGCGACCTGCTCGCCGAACTGTCCCGGGAGCGCTCCGTGCGCGCCCTGGTGCTGGCCGGCGAAGGCCGCGGCTTCTGCTCCGGCGGCGACGTCGACGAGATCATCGGCGCCACCCTGGCCATGGACACCGCCCAGCTGATGGACTTCAACCGGATGACCGGCCAGGTCGTCCGCGCCATCCGGGAATGCCCCTTCCCGGTGATCGCGGCCGTGCACGGCGTCGCCGCGGGCGCCGGCGCGGTCCTCGCCCTGGCCGCCGACTTCCGGGTGGCCGACCCCTCCGCCCGGTTCGCCTTCCTGTTCACCCGCGTCGGCCTGTCCGGCGGCGACATGGGCGCCGCCTACCTGCTGCCCCGCGTGGTCGGCCTCGGCCACGCCACCCGCCTGCTCATGCTGGGCGAGCCAGTGCGCGCACCCGAGGCCGAGCGGATCGGCCTGATCAGCGAGCTGACCGAGGAGGGCCGCGCCGACGAGGCCGCCCGGGACCTGGCCGGCCGCCTGGCCGACGGCCCGGCCCTGGCGTACGCCCAGACGAAGGCCCTGCTGACGGCGGAACTGGACATGCCGCTCGCGGCGGCCGTGGAACTCGACGCCTCGACGCAGGCCCTGCTGATGAACGGCGAGGACTACGCGGAGTTCCACGAGGCGTTCACGCAGAAACGACCCCCGAAATGGAGGGGACGGTGACTGCACGCACCCAAGGGGCACGCGTCGCGATCATCGGCGGCGGCCCCGGCGGCCTCTACGCCGCCGCCCTGCTGAAGCGCCTCGACCCGGCCCGCGAGGTGACCGTCTGGGAACGCAACGCGCCCGACGACACCTTCGGCTTCGGGGTCGTCCTCTCCGACGAGACCCTCGGCGGCATCGAGCACGCCGACCCGTCCGTCCACGAGGCCATGCAACGCCACTTCGTCCGCTGGGACGACATCGACATCGTGCACCGCGGCGTGAAGCACACCTCCGGCGGCCACGGCTTCGCGGCCCTGGGCCGCAAACGGCTGCTGGAGATCCTCCACGACCGCTGCCGCGACCTCGGCGTGGACCTCCGCTTCCGCACCGAGGCCCCGTACCCGGCCCGGCTGGCGGAGTCGTACGACCTGGTCGTCGCCGCCGACGGCGTCAACAGCACCACCCGCGAGGCCTACCCGCAGACCTTCCGGCCCCACATCACGACCCACCGCTGCCGCTACATCTGGCTCGCCGCCGACTTCGCCTTCGACGCGTTCCGCTTCGAGATCGCCGAGACCGAGCACGGCGTGATGCAGCTGCACGCCTACCCGTACGCGGCCGACGCCTCCACGGTGATCGTCGAGATGCGCGAGGAGGTCTGGCAGGCGGCCGGGTTCGACGACGTCACCCCGCAGGAGTCCATCGACCGCTGCGCCAAGATCTTCGCGGACGCGCTGGGGGGACGTCCGCTGCACTCCAACAAGTCCGCCTGGACCTCCTTCCGCACGGTCGTCAACGAGCACTGGTCGCACGGCAACGTCGTCCTGCTCGGCGACGCCGCCCACACCGCCCACTTCTCCATCGGCTCCGGCACCAAGCTCGCCGTCGAGGACGCCCTCGCGCTCGCCGCCTGCCTGGAGGAACAGCCGTCGCTCGACCGGGCCCTCGCGGCCTACGAGGAGGAGCGCCGGCCCGTCGTCGCCTCCACCCAGCGGGCCGCCCGCGCCAGCCTGGAGTGGTTCGAGAACCTGGCCTCCTACCTCGACCAGCCGCCCCGCCAGTTCGCCTTCAACCTGCTCACCCGCTCCCGCCGCGTCACCCACGACAACCTGCGCCTGCGCGATCCGCGCTTCACCGCCGCCGTGGAGCGGGAGTTCGGCTGCCCGCCCGGCACCCCGCCCATGTTCACCCCGCTCCGGCTGCGCGGCCTGACCCTGCGCAACCGTGTCGTCGTCTCGCCCATGGACATGTACTCGGCCGTCGACGGCGTCCCCGGCGACTTCCACCTCGTCCACCTCGGCGCCCGCGCCCTCGGCGGCGCCGGCCTGGTGATGACCGAGATGGTCTGCGTCAGCGCCGAGGGCCGGATCACCCCCGGCTGCACCGGCCTGTACACCGGCCGGCAGGGCGAGGCATGGAAGCGCGTCGTCGGCTTCGTGCACGCGCAGTCCCCGGGCACCGCGATCGGCGTCCAGCTCGGCCACTCCGGCCGCAAGGGCTCCACGAAGCTGATGTGGGAGGGCATGGACGAGCCGCTGCCCGACGGCAACTGGCCCCTCGTCGCCGCCTCCCCGCTGCCGTACAAGCCGGGCAGCCAGACCCCGCGCCAGCTCACCCGCGCCCAGCTGACCGACATCCGCGAGCAGTTCACGGCCGCCGCCTGGCGGGCCGCCCGCGCCGGCTTCGACCTGCTCGAACTGCACTGCGCCCACGGCTATCTGCTCTCCGGGTTCCTCTCCCCGCTGACCAACCACCGCACCGACGCCTACGGCGGCTCCCTGGAGCGACGGCTGCGCTTCCCGCTGGAGGTCTTCGACGCCGTACGCGCCGTGTGGCCCGAGGAGCGGCCCATGACGGTCCGGATCTCCGCCACCGACTGGGCCGAGGGCGGTACGACGGCCGAGGAGGCCGTGGCGATCGCCCGCGCCTTCGCCGCGCACGGCGCCGACGCCGTCGACGTGTCGACCGGGCAGGTGGTCGCCGACGAGCGGCCGGAGTTCGGGCGGTCGTACCAGACGCCGTTCGCCGACCGCATCCGCCACGAGGTGGGGGTACCGGTGATCGCGGTCGGCGCGATCTCCTCCTGGGACGACGTCAACTCGCTGATCCTGGCGGGCCGCGCCGACCTGTGCGCGCTCGCCCGGCCGCACCTGTACGACCCGCACTGGACGCTGCACGCCGCCGCCGAGCAGGGCTACGACGGCCCGGGCGCCGTCTGGCCGGCGCCGTACCGGGCGGGCAGCCGGCCCCCGCGCACCGGCCGCACGGACGCGCCCAAACCCCGGCTCACCCTGGGACGCTGAGCGAGTCCGCCCGTCACGCCGCGTAACCCCAGGCCGTGCAGACCGGCCGCAGGGGCGCCGGTATCTCGTCGTCGCCGGGCAGCGCCCGGCCCGGCTGGACCGTGCCGGTGCGGATGTTGGCGCGCCAGTCGCCGAGGCCCCTGACCAGGTCGCGGTCGTCCTTCGCGCCGTACGTGAGCATGCCGGGTTCGTAGCCGACGCCCAGGTACGCGCACAGCCGGCGCATCTCGCGCTCCGGGCCGGCGGTGATGTCCTCGTACCGCACGGTGCAGCCGTCGGGCGTGGCGCTGCGGGCCTCCTCGACGGCCTCCAGATAGCGCAGCACGTCCGCGACCGCCGTGTCGTACGGCCGCTTCACCGGGTCGCTCTCGTGCCAGGAGCGGGCGACGGACTCCGGATGGCGCAGCAGGAACACGAAGCGGGCGTCGGGCCAGCAGTCCGGGATGCGGCGGAAGGCGAAGGCGTTGCCCGGCGTCTTCTCCACGATGGAGTCCTTGCCGGAGCGCAGCAGTTCGCGGTGGAGCACCCGGTCCCACAGCAGGTGCTCCAGATCGCCGCGCTCCAGCTCCAGCCCGGCCATCGCCCGCTGCGGGAAGGAACTGCCGAAGGCGACCTGGAGCTGGCGGTTCAGGCTACGCAGGAGACTCATGCGCCCGAAGCTAGGTAAGGAAGCTGAGAGGACGGTCGGAGAACCGTGAGGGTTCGCTTACCGTTCCCCGGCCCCGGCCCCGGCCCCCGACCGTGCACCGGCCCCGGCCGACCGTTCCCCGGCCCCGATCAGTGCCCCATCCCCGCCCCGGTCACGAACCGGCCTCCGGCCCGGACACCCCGGCGAAGACCGCACCCGCGTCCCGCAGTCGCTCGTGCAAAGCGCGGAACACGGTCGCGGAGCGGACGCCCGGCCAGTCGGCGGGCAGCAGCCGGGCGGGCAGCCCCGGGTCGGCGTAGGGCAGGTGGCGCCAGGAGTCCAGGGCGAGCAGATAGTCGCGGTACGCCTCCTCCGGTGGCGTGTCCGGGCGTCGCTCCCAGGCGTGCAGCACGGGCGCGTGCCGGTCCAGGAACGCCTCGTGCTCCTTGGCGATCGCCGCCAGGTCCCACCAGCGGGCCACCGCCTCGACCGTGGCCGCGAACCCGAGGTGCTCACCCCGGAAGAAGTCGACGTACGCCTCCAGGCCCAGCCGCTTCAGGGTGTGCCGGGTCTCCTCGTACAGCCGGGCCGGCGCGATCCACACGCCCGGCGCCGCCGTGCCGAAGCCAAGACCGGCCAGCCGGGAGCGCAGCACATGCCGCTTCTGCCGCTCCGACTCCGGCACCGAGAACACCGCCAGCACCCAGCCCTCGTCCGCCGGGGGCGCGGTGGCGTAGATCCGCCGGTCGCCGTCGTCCAGCAACTGCCGCGCCTCGGGGGAGAGTTCGTAGCCCGCCGCGCCCTGCGCGGTGCGCGCCGGGAGCAGCAGGCCGCGGCGTTTGAGCCGGGAGACCGACGAGCGGACGGAGGGCGCGTCGACGCCGACCGCGGCCAGCAGCCGGATCAGCTCGGCGACCGGTACCGGGCCCGGCACGAAGCGGCCGTAGGCGCCGTAGAGCGTGACGATCAAAGACCGAGGTGCATGCTGGTCGGACACGTTGATCATCTTAGGTCGTCGGCATCGCTGCTGGTCACGTTCGGTGTCACTCGGACGCGCGGAGCCGGAACCGCTGGAGCTTGCCGGTCGCGGTGCGCGGCAGCGCGTCCATCAGGACGATCTCGCGCGGACACTTGTACGGCGCCAGCTCCGACTTCAGGAACGTCCGCAGTGCCTCGGTGTCCTGCGGCGCGCCCTCCCTCAGCACGGCGTAGGCGACGACCACCTGCCCGCGGTCCTCGTCCGGCCGCCCGACCACGGCCGCCTCGACCACATCCGGATGGCGCAGCAGCGCGTCCTCGACCTCGGGTCCGGCGATGTTGTACCCCGCCGAGATGATCATGTCGTCGGCGCGTGCCACGTACCGGAAGTAGCCGTCGGGCTCGCGGACGTAGGTGTCACCGGTGATGTTCCAGCCGTCGCGCACGTACTCCCGCTGCCGCGGGTCGGCGAGATAGCGGCAGCCGACGGGCCCGCGCACCGCGAGCAGGCCCGGTTCGCCGTCGGGCAGCTCCCGGCCGTCCTCGCCGACCACGCGCGCCTGCCAGCCGGGCACGGGCAGCCCGGTGGTGCCGGGCCGGGCCGCCTCGTCGGCGGCGGAGATGAAGATGTGCAGCAGCTCGGTGGCGCCGATGCCGTTGATGATCGCCAGGCCGGTCCGCTCCCGCCAGGCGTGCCAGGTCGCCGCGGGCAGGTTCTCGCCGGCCGAGACACAGCGCCGCAGCGACGACACGTCGTACGCGTCCAGCTCGCCGAGCATCGCGCGGTACGCGGTCGGGGCGGTGAACAGCACGGAGACGCGGTGCTCGGCGATCGCGGGCAACAACTGCCGCGGATGCGCCTGTTCGAGCAGCAGCGCACTCGCGCCGGCCCGCAGCGGGAACACCACGAGCCCGCCGAGGCCGAAGGTGAAGCCGAGCGGGGGAGAGCCGGTGAAGACGTCCTCGGACCTCGGCTTCAGCACGTGCTTGGAGAAGGTGTCGGCGATCGCGAGCACGTCCCGGTGGAAGTGCAGACACCCCTTCGGGCGGCCGGTGGTGCCCGAGGTGAACGCGATCAGCGCCACGTCGTCGGCGGCGGTGTCCACGGCCCGGTACGGCGTGTCCGGCGCCGGCCGCCGCAGCAGGTCGTCCGGCGCGTCACCGCCGTACGTCGTGATCCGCAGCCCCGGTATGTCGGCCTTCACCAGGTCGTCCACCGCGCGCACGTCGCACAGCGCGTGCTCCACGCGGGCGATCCCGCACATCGTCCTCAGCTCGTGCGGCCGCTGCTGCGCCAGCACGGTGACCGCGACCGCGCCCGCCTTCAGCACCGCCAGCCAGCAGGCCGCCAGCCACGGCGTGGTCGGGCCCCGGAGCAGCACCCGGTTCCCCGGTACGACGCCCAGCTCGCCGCCGAGCACATGGGCGAGGCGGTCCACGCGCGCGCGCAGCTCGCCGTACGTCCACACGGCCCCGTCCGGCGTACGGAAGGCGGGGCGGTCGTCCGGGGGGCCGGTCAGCAGCTCGGCGGCGCAGTTGAGCCGTTCGGGGTAGCGCAGCTCCGGCAGGTCGAAGCGGAGCTCGGGCCACTCGTCCGGCGGGGGCAGGTGGTCGCGCGCGAAGGTGTCGACGTGGGCCGAGACGTTCATGGCGGTTCGCCCCCTTGCCGGGTGGGCCGTGCCTTGTGGGCTCGACGGGGTCGGTGCGGTGAGATCGGAACCGACCTGGCACCGCACCAGCGAGCGTATCGCCTTGGTGACGACAGTCAATACAGCGCGATATCGTCGGGGGAGCGGCCATGCGGCCGCGGAGAGAGAGGACCGGCGATGCCCGCATTCTCGCTCGAACCGGCACAGACCGCCTGGTGTGCGGAGCTGCGCGCGCTGGCCGCCGACCGGCTGCGCCCGCTCGCCGAGAAGGGCGAGCCGGGCCACGTCGACCGCCCCCTCCTCGCCGAACTCGGCCGGCTGGGCCTGCTGCGGCGCGTGTTCGCCTCCGGCGCGCTCCACCTCTGCCTGATGCGCGAGTCCCTCGCCTACGCCTGCACCGAGGCCGAGACCGCCCTCGCCCTCCAGGGCCTGGGCGCCCACCCCGTCCACGCCCACGGCACCCCGGCCCAGCGCGCACGCTGGCTGCCCGCGGTGACCGACGGGACGGCGGTCCCGGCCTTCGCCCTGACCGAGCCGGACGCGGGCTCGGATGCGGGGGCGCTGCGGCTGCGGGCCGAGGAGGAGGGGGCGAGCGGGCTCGGGGCGGGGACGGTGAACAGCGCGGGGTCGTCCGCCGGGTGGGCGTCTTCCCTCACCGGTGACTCGCCGGCCCCCCTGGCCGCCGTACCCGACGGGCCGCGGCGGTGGCGGCTCACCGGCGAGAAGTGCTGGATCTCCAACGCCCCGGAAGCCGACTTCTACACCGTCTTCGCCCGCACCACCCCCGGCGCCGGCGCCCGCGGCGTCACCGCCTTCCTCGTCCCCGCCGACCGCCCCGGCCTGACCGGCGAGGCGCTGGAGATGCTCTCCCCGCACCCCATCGGCGCCCTCCGCTTCGACGCCGTGCCCGTCACCGCGGACGACGTGCTCGGCCAGGTCGACCGCGGCTTCCGGGTCGCCATGGGCACCCTCAACCTGTTCCGCCCCAGCGTCGGCGCCTTCGCCGTCGGCATGGCCCAGGCCGCCCTCGACGCCACTGTCGCCCACACCGCGCGCCGCCGCGCCTTCGGCGGCACCCTGCGCGACCTCCAGGCGGTCTCCCACCAGGTCGCCGAGATGGCGCTGCGCACGGAGGCGGCCCGCCTGATGGTCTACGCGGCGGCGACGGCGTACGACGACGGCGCACCCGGCGTCCCCGCCCGTGCCGCGATGGCCAAGCTGCTCGCCACCGAGACCGCGCAGTACGTCGTCGACGCCGCCGTCCAGCTGCACGGCGCCCGCGCGCTCCGGCGCGGCCACCTGCTGGAGCACCTCTACCGCGAGGTGCGCGCCCCGCGCGTCTACGAGGGCGCCAGCGAGGTCCAGCGCGGCATCATCGCCAAGGAGCTGTACGCCCATCTGGAGGCCGAGTGACCGCCCGACGGATCAACCCGCCCGACCTGTCCCCGCCGGCCGGCTTCTCGCACGCCGTCGTCGCCACCGGCTCCCGCGTCGTCTTCCTGGCAGGACAGACCGCGCTCGACGCCGACGGCAAGATCACGGGCCGTACGCTGCCGGAGCAGTTCGCGCGGGCCCTCGGCAACCTGCTCGCCGCCCTCACCGCGGCCGGCGGCACCCCCGCCGACCTGGCCCGCGTCACCGTCTACGCCACGGACGTCGCCGAGTACCGCGCCCACGCGCGGGAACTGGGCCGCATCTGGCGGGAGCGGGCCGGGCGCGACTACCCGGCGATGGCGGTCGTGGGCGTCGTACGCCTGTGGGACGAGCAGGCGCTGGTGGAGCTGGACGGGTTCGCCGTACTGCCGTAGGGCGAGACGGCGCCGCGCACGCCGTGGGACGCGCCCGCCCTGTACTGCCGTGGGCAGAGCCCGCGCTGTACTGCCGTTAGCCGTGCCTGCGTCAGCCACGCCCGTGCAGGCCCGCGCCTGCGTCAGCCACGCCCGTGCAGGCCCGCGCCTGCGTCAGCCACGCCCGTGCAGGCCCGCGCCTGCGTCAGGCGGCCATCGCCAGCCCCTCCCCGGGCACCCGGTGCGGAGCGACCACGCGGCCGTCCGGGCGCAGCTCGCCGGTGTCGTCGAAGACGATCGTGCCGTCGCACAGCAGGCTCCAGCCCTGTTCGGGGCGGGCCGCCACGACGTGCGCGCACGGGGCGTCGGGCCGGGGGCACGAAAGGCGGTGGGTACACATGGCACACCTCCACGTCGGGGGGCCGGCCGAGCGGACCGGCCGTCCTGTGCCACGACCATGCGCCCGCCGCCCGCACCGCCGCCAGGCCCGGTCGGCAGGTGTGACAACACCCGGACAATGCCGGGATCGTTCCACGACCGCCGGCGCGGACTCGCCACCGAAGGGGTGACGATCACACTCCGGGAGCCGCCCGCCCGGTACCAGTGGAAGCCCCACCACCAGGAGGTTTCCATGAACCATTCCCCTCGCCCCACCCTCCGCCGGACCCTGTGCGGCATCCTCGGCGTCGCCGCCGCCGGTGCCGCGCTGCTCCTGCCGGCCGCCGCGTCCGCGGCCCCGCGCCACGCCGCCGACCCGTACGAGGCCGTCACCGTCGACCCGACGGGCCGTATCGCCGCCGACGGCACGGTCACCCTGTCCGGCACCTACCGCTGCCTGGGCAGCGGCCCCGTGTTCGTCAGCTCCTCCGTCGGCCGGCAGACCTCCACCATGAACGTGCGTTACGGCATCGGCAGCACCCGCGCCGTCTGCGACGGGGCCGAGCACCGCTGGGTGAACACCGGCCGGCCCACCCCCGGCTCCCTGGAGCCCGGCACCGCGCGCGTCGAGGCCACGCTCATGGAACTGCGCATCCAGGGCTTGCTGCCGATGCCCCGGTTCCACGCCGCGCGGCAGCAGGACGTCACGCTCGTCGCGGACTGACCGGCGAAGGCCGTCCCGCTCCGCGGGGCGGCCCGTCCCTCCTCGCGCCCCAAGTCTTGACGTGTCCCTGGCGGTATGGCGTCATGGTTGCGCCTCGTGGGAGCGCTCCCACGGGGCTGAAGATCCATCACCCTACTTTCTGCCCCGCTTTCTTGCCTCACTCCTGGAGTCGCAGTGAGAAGCACAAGAAGCACGACACGCAACCATCCCCTGTCCCTGTGGATCACCGCCCTGGCCACGCTCCTCGGCCTGCTCGCGCTGGCCCCGACCCCCGCCCACGCCGCCCCGCCGGCCGGGGCCGCCGCCGCGACCGGCCTGCACATCAGCGACGGCCGCCTCGTCGAGGGCAACGGCAACGACTTCGTCATGCGCGGCGTCAACCACGCCCACACCTGGTATCCCGGCCAGACCCGGTCGCTCGCCGACATCAAGGCGCTCGGCGCCAACACCGTCCGGGTCGTCCTCTCCGACGGCTACCGCTGGACCCGCAACACCCCCGAGGACGTCGCGGCCGTCATCGCCGACTGCAAGGCCAACCGCCTGATCTGCGTCCTGGAGGTGCACGACACCACCGGATACGGCGAGGACTCCGCCGCCGGCACCCTCGACCACGCCGCCGACTACTGGATCAGCCTGAAGGACGTCCTGGCCGGCCAGGAGAACTACGTCATCGTCGACATCGGCAACGAGCCCTGGGGCAACACGAACCCGGCCGGCTGGACCGACCCCACCATCGCCGCGATCAAGAAGCTGCGGGCGGCCGGCCTCCAGCACACGCTGATGGTGGACGCGCCGAACTGGGGCCAGGACTCGCAGGGCGTGATGCGGACCAACGCACGGTCCGTCTACTCCGCCGACCCCACCGGCAACCTGCTCTTCTCCATCCACATGTACAGCGTCTACAACACGGCGCAAAAGATCACCGACTACCTCAACGCCTTCGTCACCGCGAAACTCCCGCTGGTCATCGGCGAGTTCGGCGGCCCCGCCGACCAGTGGGGCGACCCGGACGAGGACACCATGATGGCCGCCGCCCAGCAGCTCCGCCTCGGCTACCTGGCCTGGTCCTGGAGCGGGAACACCGACCCGATCCTCGACCTCG
Organism: Streptomyces griseosporeus; assembly: GCF_014656055.1. Classification (GTDB taxonomy): domain Bacteria; phylum Actinomycetota; class Actinomycetes; order Streptomycetales; family Streptomycetaceae; genus Streptomyces; species Streptomyces griseosporeus. Next base: position 1,840,047 of record NZ_BNBR01000001.1, on the reverse strand, counting down.
CGACCGGCTTCGACCCGGCCCGGCTCAGCTCCTGGGGCGAGCGCGTCTTCCACGGCGCCAACGGCATCGCCCAGACCGCCCGCGAGGCCACGGTGTTCGCCGGTACCGGCACCGACACCCAGGCCCCCACCGCCCCCGGCACCCCCACCGCCTCCGCCGTGTCGTCCTCCTCGCTCACTCTGAGCTGGCCCGCGGCGTCGGACAACGTTGCCGTGACCCGCTACGACGTGGTGCGCGTCAGCGGCACCACCGAGACCGCGGTCGCCTCCAGCACCACCACCGGGGTGACCGTCACGGGCCTGACGCCCGAGACGGCGTACACCTTCGCCGTGTACGCCCGGGACGCGGCCGGCAACCGCTCGGCGCGCTCGGCGACGGTCACCGTGACCACCGCCAAGGACACCGGCACCCCGGGCACCGGCTGCTCCGTCGCCTACCGCGTGGCGGGCGAGTGGCCCGGCGGCTTCCAGGGCGAGATCACCGTCCGCAACACCGGAACGACCGCCGTGAACGGCTGGACGCTGGCCTTCACCTTCCCCAGCGGCCAGACCGTCACGAACATGTGGGGCGGCACCCCGACCCAGACCGGCGCCGCGGTGACCGTCGCCTCCGCTTCCTACACCGCCGCGATCCCCGCGGCGGGCTCGGTCTCGGTCGGCTTCACCGGCACCAAGGGCACGGCCAACACCGCACCGACGTCCTTCACCCTCAACGGCAGGACCTGCACGACCGCCTGACCCGCACCCAGGGGCGGGACGCGGCCACCCGTGTCCCGCCCCGCACGGTCCCCTGACCGCCTCAGACCACGCCCGGCGGATAGCCGTAGTGCGGCCCGCCCCGGACGAGGGCGCGCCAGCACTCGTCCCGCCCCGACCGGTCCGGGACGATCTCGATCCGCAGCTCCCGCCCGGCCTCCAGCGTCAGCGAACCCCCCGGCCCCAGGACGACGTTCCCCACCACCGGACCGGCGCCGCCGAGGACCCGGTTCAGGTCCGCCGCCCGTTCGTCGTACATCGTCGCGAAGGCGTCGAACGCCCCCTCGCCCGCCAGCCCGTCCCGTACGTACCGCAGATCGCCCGACCCCAGCATCACCCGGTCGCCGTGCACGACCCGGAACGGACACTGGACGTGCACCGCGACGTCCTCACCGCCCGCACCCGCCAGCGCGAGGACCCCCATGTCCGCGGCCCGCCCGACGGAACACAGCCGCGCCCCGCGCAGCAACCGCCGCACGCTCTCGGCCTCGGCGTCAGCCAGCACTCCACAACCTCTCGACTCGCGCGCCCGTCGTCCCGGTGACCGCGTGGCGCGGCGTCGAGCGTAGTCGCCGGGCCCCCTGCCCGGTCATCGCATTTACGCGCTGCGGGCTGCGGGCTGCGGGCTGGGGGCTGCGGGCGGGGTCCGGCGGGCCGGCTGATCCGCGACGGGCAAGCCGCTGGGGGACCGCCCGGGGCGTCTCTCGCCGTGCGTGCAGGGCTGGGCCCGCGCCGGGTCATCGCCGTGCGTGTAGGCCGGTCCCCTAGGTGGCACTCGCCAGGCGCGGGCCGCCCGATCCGACCGTGCGGCCCGACCAGGCCGGGCGTGGCGCCCGGGGGAGGGCGGTGACGAGGTGAGCGGGAGCAGGGATCCAGGCGGGCGGGGCGGCGCATGAGACGGGGCAAGCAGTACGCCGTGGCCGCCTCAGGGCAGTGGTCCGAGGAGGAGGACGGCGGCCGGCGCAGGTTGCCCGCCGGCGAGGTGCACGCCTGGGAGCCGGGCCGGAACGAGACCGTGTGCGGGCTGTCCCTCAGCCGCTCGCAGCTCGTGCGCTTCCCGCACATCGGCTGGGCCGACACCTTCCCGGAGTCCGGCGGCGCGGCCGACCGGGTGCAGCGGGTGTGCCCTCGCTGTGCCTCCGTGGCCGGACGCCGCGGCAGCGACGCACGCCCGCGCTGGCAGCGCGTACGCCCCCGCCCGTGAGCTGACGGCACAGGCGGACTTTTCCCGGGGGCGGCGGCGCAGGCGAGGGTTTTCCCGGGGACCGCGGGTCAGGGCGTGGTGCTCTGGTCGAGGACGAGGCGGACGACCGCACGCGGGCCGCCCGCGGTGAGGGCGGCACGCTGCCGGTCCGCGCCGGTGCCGCTCTGCAGGAGCCGGTGGACCAGCGCCGTGACCTGCCGGTTGTCGCCGGACGCGTCGAGCGCGGGAGCGACATGGCTGAGCAGCTCGTACAGCATCTCGCCGGCCCGGCGCTGCCGGCCTGCGGGGTCGATCAGGGTGCTGCTGAGTCCGTGGCGGGCGGCGTGCCACATGGCCGCCTGCAGCAGTTCCTGGTCGCAGTCGAGCGCCGGAGCACCGGCGGCGGCCTCGGCGAGCGCGGTCTCCACCAGGGCCCGGACGAGGCCCGTGAGCATCACCGCGTCGTCCGCGCGCAGCTGCACGTCCAGGCACCGCACCTCGATGGTGGGGTACCGGGCCGAGAGCCGGGCCTGCCAGTACAGCTGCCCGGTGTCCGAGATCAGACCGCTGTCCAGCAGTTGCTGCACGCGCCGGTCGTGGTCGGCGATGTCCGCGAAGCGCGGGGGCATGCCGCTGACCGGCCAGCGGCTGAAGATCACGGTGCGCCAGCTGGCGAAGCCGGTGTCGTGGCCGTCCCACAGCGGAGAGTTCGCGGACAGGGCGGTGAGGACCGGCAGCCACACCCGGATCCGGTTCAGGACCCGCACGCCGCTCTCCCGGCTGGGCACGCCGACGTGCACGTGCATGCCGTTGACCAGCTGCTCGGCCACGAGCTGGGGCGCCTGGGCGAGCATGGTCCGGTACCGGGCCTGGTCGGTGACCGCCACGGGGTGGCCGTGGCGCAGCGGGGGCGTGGCGCAGGCGGCGATCCGGCAGCCGTGCGCCTCGGCGGCCGCTCCGACGGCGTGCCGCAGCCGGAGCAGATGCCCGCCGACCTCCTCCAGCGTGCTGCACACCGGAGTGGCGACCTCCACCTGGGCCTGCAGCAGCTCGAAATGCACCTCCTGGTCGGCCACGAGACGCCCCAGGCCGGCCGCGGCCCGCACCTTGTCCGCGAGGGGTACCGGCAGACCCGTGACCGGGTCGAGCAGCAGGTACTCCTCTTCGACACCGATCGTCGTCATCGATCGCCCTCTGTTCGGCGCACGGCAGGGACTCATCGGAGATATCCGCCAGTATGCCCCCATGCGCCCGGATAGGTCGGCTCGGCGGATGTGGTGATCTGCTCGAACGTATTTTTGAAAATGCTAGGTGCTTCTGTTCACCGGTAGTCATGCCCCCTGGTTTGGTTGGATGGCACAGCCAGGTGTTTCTGGCGTGCGCAGGCTGTGCGTGAACGAGGGGGGACAGCCATGACATCGACGTGGAATGCCGCTGAGGGAGACGGGTTCCGGGCGGCCGTGCACGCCCTGACCCGGCGGCGAGTCGAGATCTACAGAGATGCCGGCAGGACATGGCGGTTCGCCGAGAGCCTGAAGTCCGTCAGCGAGGACACCGCCCAGGAGTACGAGGGCCGCACGATCCTTGAACTCGTTCAGAACGGTCATGACGCGCTCGGGCAGGCCGCCCCGGGAAGGATCGCCGTCCTGGCGGTCGCCCGGGAGTACGGCGGCGTCCTCTACGTCGCCAACGAGGGGGCGGTGTTCACCGAGCAGAACTTCCGCGCCATCACGGAGCTGGCCTTGTCGAGCAAGGCGGCGGGTGAGGGGATCGGCAACAAGGGCCTCGGTTTCCGCAGTGTGCTGCAACTGACGGACTGGCCGGAGATCTACTCGAAGTCCTTACCCGACTCCGGGACGTTCGACGGCTATTGCTTCCGCTTCGCCAGGCCCGAGGACGTGCGCGCCCTGGTGGACGACCCGGCGCTCGCGGCCCGGGTGATCGAGGACATCTCCCCGTTGGCACTACCGGTACCGGCCGACGTCACCGACCCCGTGCTCAAGGAACTCGCCGAGGACGGCTACTCAACGGTTGTCCGGCTGCCCTTGCGCGACCGGCACGCTTGGGGCCTCGCTGTGGCGCAGGCGGAAGACATGGTGAACGGCGAGGCGCCCCTCCTGCTCTTCCTCGACCGAGTGGCCGAACTCCTCGTCGAGGTGCGCGACGGCTCCGACACCGGCTTCCGAAAAGTCCTCTCGCGTACCGAGTGCGCATCGGACCTGGTCACCGCGGCCGAGAACGACTGGGTACGGGAGGTCGACCTGGCCGGGACGGGCCGCTATCTGCTGGCGCGCCGCACCCTCGACGCGGAGGCTCTGAGCGCGGCGGTCAGCCGCAGTGTCCGGGCGCGCGAGATCGACGCGTCCTGGGAGAGCTGGAACGCGGAGGCATGGGTGGCGGTCGCGCTGCGGCTGGACGAGCCGCTCACCCACGGGCGCATGTACACCTTCCTGCCGATGGCCGAAGGCGTCCACGCCCCGTTCCCCGGTCACGCCCACGCCCCGTTCTTCACCAAGCTGGCCCGCCTCGACATCAGCGAAACGGTGGCTCTGAACTCCTTCCTCCTCGACCAGATCGCCATGCTGACGGTGGAACTGGGCAAACGCATCCGCTCGCAGACCCCGCGCCCGCGCGCCGCGGACCTGGTACTCGACCTCATGTGCTGGGACGTTCCCGACCGGCTGAACGCCGCCATGGACGGGAAGCTCGCCGCCGAATCGATCGTGCCCCTGCACGGCCGGGAGGCATGGGGCTCGCTGCAGGACTCCTACGGCTGGCGGCCCGACGGCAAGCGCTCCTGGCGTGTTCTCACCACCGAGGCACTCACGAGCGCTGGAGCCGACCTGCTGACCCCGTCCGTCGGCCCGGTCCGCCACGCGCGGCTGGACAAACTGTGCCGAGCCGTTCTCTCCAGACCTTTCCGCCCGCCGGCGCTGCTCACCGCCGAGTGGGCCGAGACCGTGGCCCAGTCACTGGTCGCCGGTACGGAACCGGCGGGGCAGGTATGGGCGGACTTCTACAGCGACCTGTCCCATGCGTTTGCCCGGGACCAGGGCGTCCTGCGGGGCCGGCGCATCATCCTCACCCAGGACATGCGGCTGAGAAGCGCCCTCGGCAGCCGGGCCGGGGCCGGCAGGCAGGACGCGACCGTCTTCTTCCACCCCGAGGCCGACGACATCGCGGACGGCGATGCCGTCACCCGCGTCCCGGGCGACCTCAAGGCACTCCGGCGCCGTATCTCCTTCACTCACCCGGCGATCGCCTGGGACATGGCCGGACGCGGCTTCCTCGAGCGCAACGAACTGGTGCGTCCCTACCAACTGGACCGCGTCTTCGACGCGCTGAACGACCTGCTTTCCGACCATCCTTCGGAGGCGCTCAGCCGCGACGCCCTCACCTTCGCCTTCCGGCAGTACCCCCTGCTCACCCAGGCCCAGCGTCGTCGGCTGGCCCGTATCCCCTTCCGGTTGCCGCTGGCCGGCACCGGCCGGTGGGGCAGAGCCGCACACTGCTCCTTCTCGCCCGCCTGGGGCACCGAGGGGGCGCTGCGGCTGGAGCGGTTCCTCGCCGAAGGGGGATCCCGGATCCCGGCCCTGGCCGCACAGCGGGACCAGTGGATCAGCGCCCCCGACGACTGGCCCGCGCAGATCCGGAACCGGGTGGCCTACACCGAGTTCCTGGAGGCCCTCGGCGTGTGCGACGGCCTGAGGCCGGGAGCCGTCGGGGAACGCCTCGGTGCCTGCCAAGGCTATGAACTGGCGCCCCCGCGCCTCGCCGTGCGGCTCGGACTGGACGATGCTCTTGCCGAAGCCTGGTCCGCCGACGTCAGGAGCGGGTGGACCAAGTTCGCACACCCCTACACGCCGTACGAGTTCACGAAGCCTCCGGCCCACCTGGCCGGAGCGACCGAGGTTGCCGGGCTCGGCTCCACCGCTCGGCGCGAGTTCGCCGAACTGCTGATGCACGGGCTCCGCACCTGGGGCGAGGAGGTTCTCGCCGTCACGGTGCACAGGCCCACGTACCCCTTCAAGGACGCCCATATCTGGCCCACCCCGCTGGCCTCCTATCTGCGCACCATGGCCTGGCTCCCCGTGGAGGACCCGGACGGCCCGTCCTTCGTCGAGCCCCGTCGGGCCTGGTTCAGCACCGACGGTGAGCTACCGGCCTTCGTGCCCGCGCTGCCCCTGTCGACGCGGCGCCTGCTCAGTGACGCAGGCATCGTCGAGCGGCTGCTCCGGCTCGGTCTCCGCAGGTGGGACGATCCGCAGCACGCCGGGGCGGCGGTGAAACAGCTCGCTGACGTGCTCGACAAGGGCGAGGTGCCCGAGTACCTCAGCGTCTCCTTCAAACGGCACTGCGAGCGGGCGTGGTCGAACATCGCAAGGACAGGCCGGTGGCCCTGGGCACCGGGTGAGGAAGTCCGTCTCGTGGTCAGCCGATCCCACATGCTCGGCACCTTCACATCGTCGGCCGACGAAGCACCGGTCATCGTCTGCGACGAGACGGACCCCCTGAAAGAGGCGCTCATCGAGCCGGCGGGACATCCCGTCCTCATCGCCCCGGCGGAGTCCGGTGACGCCGTCGTCCGCCTGGCCGAGGCGAACGGACTGAGGGCGCAGCGCACGTCGGCCACCCACGTGCAGGTACGTCATCGCGACGGAGCTCTCATCACACCGTCGGGACAGGCGGCGGTGTTCATCAGAGGGCGTGAGTGGCTGGTCACCGTGGTCGCGCTCGCCATGGAGCTCAAGTCCGGGGCATTCGTGCGCCGCAGCGAGCGCGGTCTTCGTGCCGCGCTCGAACGGCTCCGTGCCCTCCGCGTCGTGCACACCGACGACGTGGAGATCACTGTCTCCGGGACGCCGGCGGAACCGCCGTCGTCGACGCGTGCCCTGCCGCTGCCGGACGACGAACACCCCACGGTGGTCGTGTGGAGGAGCGAGCAGGGCTGGGACGAGCTGCAGGCGGCGACGCCCGCCGTCGCGCAGCTGCTGGGCAGGCCGTGGCTGCAGGACGCGTTGGAACTGGTCCTGGTCAAACTCGAGCGGAGCTTCGGCGGCACCAGCCCGGCACTTGTCGACGACAGCGTCCTCGCCGCCGCACTGGACACGACCGAGGCCAAGGTCAGCGAGATCCGGCGCAACCTGACCGGTGACGTGCAGGACACGGTGAGACTGCTGCGCCCGGTACTGGCGTGCCTGGCCGCCGACGCCTGGAACGAGGAGGCCGCTCACCTCCTCGGCCGTGCGGCCGGCGAGCGCGAACTCGCCGGGATCCTGGATCGAATCGCCCCCGACCTGCCGCTGCCGGCGGCGGAGCTGGTGGCCCTGGCCCGCTCCTGTACACAACCGGCGGAGCTGAGGGACGAACTGGGGCTCGACTTCCAGCAGTTCAACGCCGCACTGGCCGCCCTCGGCCCCGGATACGCCCCGGACCACCACCCTGACCGGCACGAACAGGTCTTCGGCGACTTCGTGCGCGCCCGTGCCGGGATCCTCCTCGACCGACTCCGCGAGCGATACGCTGCCGCCGCACGGCAGGGCGAGGACATCTCCGGCTACGCAGCGGCCCGCGGTCTCCACGATCTCCAGCCGGACCCGGACTGGCTTCCCCGCTTCATCACCCCGCCCGAAGAGGAGATGCGCGACAGAGTGCGGGAATGGCTCCGGGCGCATGGAGCCGACGATGACCTCGAACGGGCCACCGAACTGGATTCCGTCGACCGGCTCCGCGCACGCAACACGGCCGCACTCGACGCGCTCGTCCCGGCGCTGACCCCCCTGGTGACCGCTTGGTGCCGACGTCACGGCGTCCAGGTGCCCGCCGGATGGCACGGAGCGGTGCTGTTGGAATGCAGGAGCCACATCGACGGGACCGGGCTGGGCGACCTGCTGCCGCTGAGCGAGCAACAGCTGCTCGACGCGGTGGAACGGGCCGTGGGATGGCCCGACGGAATGCCGCACGATACGGACCCCGCGGCCCTGGGCCTTACCGACAAGGACTTCGCGCAGACGGCGCCACGGACCCCGGGCTCCGGCGGTTCCACGACCGTCGCCCCGCGCACGATCATCATCGGGGACGCCGAGGTCAGGGTCGGCAGCGACCAGCTTTCCACCATCGCGGACATCGCCTCGAAGACCATCGACGAGGCCTTTCTCGCCCAGTCGGGCAGAGTGCGCCTGGACACCGTGGCCGGGGTGCCCCGGCCACGAAGCGGAGGAAGTTCCGCCGCCAAGTCGCGCATCGTCGTCGCGAAGACGAAGCCGACCACCGAGGACCAGCGGTCTGCCATCGGCCTCGTCGGGGAGGTGGCCGCGCGCGCCTGGCTCCAGCGCCACTACCCCGACGTGCGGTGGGTCTCGGGCTACGCGGCCGTGGTCAACGGCGACAACGAGGCGTCCGACTCCCTGGGCTACGACTTCGAGGTCACCTGGCGTGGCACCACCCGCCTGTACGAGGTGAAGGCGTCGAGCGACCCGGCCGCCGATCGGGTGGAGTTCGAGCTGGGACCGTCCGAGGTGGACGAGGCCCGCCGCCACGCCCGCGGCAACCGCTACCGCATCCTGCTGATCACCTCGGCCCTCGTCCCGGAGGAACGCCGCGTCTTCGACCTGCCGAATCCGTTCTCGGCGCCGGGGCGCGACCGCTTCAGGACGGTCAGCAGGGGGGTGCGCTATCAGTGCTCGCCCTTGGGAAGGGAGCGACCCTCCGGCTTGCACTGATGCAGGACGCCGCCGCACCCTTCCCGACCGACATTCGTGCAGGTCACATAGGGTGCGGCGGCAGCCGTTGGTCAGATGTCCCGGAAGATCTCGATCTGCGCCCCGATCGAGTTGAGCCGCTCCGCGAGGTCCTCGTACCCGCGGTTGATGACGTACACGTTGCGGAGCACCGACGTGCCCTCGGCCGCCATCATCGCCAGCAGGACGACCACCGCCGGGCGCAGGGCCGGCGGGCACATCATCTCGGCGGCGCGCCAGCGGGTCGGGCCCTCGACCAGGACGCGGTGCGGGTCGAGGAGCTGGAGGCGGCCGCCGAGGCGGTTGAGGTCGGTCAGGTAGATGGCCCGGTTGTCGTAGACCCAGTCGTGGATGAGGGTCTTGCCCTGGGCGGTGGCCGCGATCGCCGCGAAGAACGGGACGTTGTCGATGTTCAGGCCCGGGAAGGGCATCGGGTGGATCTTGTCGATCGGGGCTTCGAGCTTGGACGGGCGGACCGTCAGGTCGACCAGGCGGGTACGGCCGTTGTCGGCGAAGTACTCCGGGGTGCGGTCGTGGTCGAGGCCCATCTCCTCCAGGACCGCCAGTTCGATCTCCAGGAACTCGATCGGCACCCGGCGCACCGTCAGCTCCGACTCCGTCACCACGGCCGCGGCCAGCAGGCTCATCGCCTCGACCGGGTCCTCGGAGGGGGAGTAGTCGACGTCCACGTCGATGTCCGGCACGCCGTGCACGGTGAGCGTGGTCGTGCCGATGCCCTCCACCCGTACGCCGAGCGCCTCCAGGAAGAAGCACAGGTCCTGGACCATGTAGTTGGAGGAGGCGTTGCGGATGACGGTCACGCCGTCGTGGCGGGCCGCGGCGAGCAGCGCGTTCTCGGTCACCGTGTCGCCGCGCTCGGTCAGCACGATCGGGCGGTCCGGGCGCACGGAACGGTCGACCTGGGCGTGGTACTGACCCTCCGTCGCCGCGATGTCCAGCCCGAAGCGGCGCAGCGCGATCATGTGCGGCTCGATGGTGCGGGTGCCGAGGTCGCAGCCACCGGCGTACGGCAGCTTGAAGCGGTCCATACGGTGCAGCAGCGGGCCGAAGAACATGATGATGGAGCGCGTGCGCACGGCCGCGTCGGCGTCGATCGCGCCCATGTCCAGCTCGGCCGGCGGCACGATCTCCAGGTCGACGCCGTCGTTGATCCAACGGGTGCGCACACCGATGGAGTTGAGGACCTCCAGGAGGCGGTACACCTCCTCGATGCGGGCCACCCGGCGCAGCACCGTGCGGCCCTTGTTGAGCAGCGAGGCGCACAGCAGGGCCACGCACGCGTTCTTGCTCGTCTTGACGTCGATGGCACCGGACAGGCGGCGTCCGCCGACGACCCGCAGGTGCATCGGGCCCGCGTAGCCCAGTGAGACGATTTCGCTGTCCAGGGCTTCACCGATTCGAGCGATCATCTCAAGGCTGATGTTTTGATTGCCGCGCTCGATGCGGTTGACGGCGCTCTGGCTGGTTCCGAGCGCCTCGGCGAGTTGCGCCTGCGTCCAGCCACGGTGCTGGCGGGCGTCGCGGATGAGCTTGCCGATGCGTACGAGGTAGTCGTCTGACATGAGACTGAGGTTATCTCAGATATGAGATGGCGCCTGCCGGGGGGTCCGTTCGGGTGATGCACGCGAGTGACGCCCATGACGGCCCGTCAGTGCCGTTGGACGGTACGGGTGCCCCGGTGCGCCGAAAGATACCGGCAAATCGCCCATGTCCTGATCCCGTCGGCCGCGCTTCCGTTGGGCACCGGGAACCCCGTTCGGCTCGTTCCCCTCTCCTCGTCCGAAAGGGGGACCCACATGGACATCCAGATGCGGCGCCTCGCCGTCGCCGTGGCGCTCGTCTGCTGTGCGCTGACCTCGTGCGGTACGCAGCGCGCGGGCGAGCCGGCGTCGGCAGGCCCGCCGGCCTCACCGCGCCCGTCCGCGTCCGACGCGCCCTGCGACGTACAGACACCGGAGAACACCGACGAGGACACGGGCCCGTACACCGGCCCGGATACGGACGAGGACGCAGGCACCTATACCGGCCCGGACACGGACGAGGACCCGGGCACCTATACCGGCCCGGACACCGACGAGGACCCGGGCACCTACACCGGCCCGGACACCGACGAGGACGCGACCGGCACCGGCCTGCCCGACACCACCTCCGAGGACCAGGGTGGCCGGACCCCGGTCGACACCGAGGAGGACGCCGACCTGTCCGACCGCTGGTACTCGATGACCGGCGACTTCCGCGCGTACCTGGACGCGAGCGCCTCGAAGGAGGACCGGGCCCTCGCCGCCCGGCTGGAGAGCGTCAGCGTCTGCACGACCCGGGGCGGCGCCCGCACCCTGGCCCGCGTACGCGCTTCCTTCGAGGTGGACGACTCGGACGCCCTGGACCGCACCGCGGCGGTGTTCGCCCACTGGCGCCACTCGGTGTACGGCGACCACGGCCATGTGGAGGTCCTGGCCCCCGCGAAGATGACCGCGGAGAAGGACTGGTGACCGACAGGCCCGCGACCGGCGGGCGGACCGGTCCGCGCCGGGCTCGGCGCCGGGTCGCGCCAAGCTCGGCGCCGGGTCGGGCATGACCAGGCGCCGCCCATGTATTACTGTTATCTCGACATCGAGATATCTGCCGAGGCGCACCGTAGCCGCTACTCCAGTAAGGCGACCCTAACTTAGCCTGACCTTACCGGAACGGCCAAGCCGGCGTGGCGGCACGATTGACGGTGGTACGCGCACATCAATGAAGGAGACTGTCGTGTCGGCGAACAGCTTCGACGCCCGCAGCACGCTGCAGGTGGGCGACGAGTCGTACGAGATCTTCCGGCTGGACAAGGTCGAGGGCTCCGCGCGCCTTCCCTACAGCCTGAAGGTGCTGCTGGAGAACCTCCTCCGCACCGAGGACGGCGCGAACATCACCGCCGACCACATCCGGGCGCTCGGCAACTGGGACTCCCAGGCCCAGCCGTCGCAGGAGATCCAGTTCACGCCGGCCCGCGTCATCATGCAGGACTTCACCGGCGTGCCCTGTGTCGTCGACCTCGCCACCATGCGTGAGGCCGTCAAGGAGCTGGGCGGCGACCCGTCCAAGATCAACCCGCTGGCGCCGGCCGAGCTGGTCATCGACCACTCCGTCATCGCCGACAAGTTCGGCACCAACGACGCGTTCAAGCAGAACGTCGAGCTGGAGTACGGCCGCAACAAGGAGCGCTACCAGTTCCTGCGCTGGGGCCAGACCGCCTTCGACGAGTTCAAGGTCGTCCCGCCCGGCACCGGCATCGTCCACCAGGTGAACATCGAGCACCTGGCCCGTGTCGTCATGGTCCGCGAGGGCAAGGCGTACCCCGACACCCTGGTCGGCACCGACTCGCACACCACCATGGTCAACGGCCTCGGCGTCCTCGGCTGGGGCGTCGGCGGCATCGAGGCCGAGGCCGCCATGCTCGGCCAGCCGGTCTCCATGCTGATCCCGCGCGTCGTCGGCTTCAAGCTCACCGGCGAGCTGCCCACCGGCACCACCGCCACCGACCTGGTGCTCACCATCACCGAGATGCTGCGCAAGCACGGCGTCGTCGGCAAGTTCGTCGAGTTCTACGGCGAGGGCGTCGCCGCCACCTCCCTGGCCAACCGCGCCACCATCGGCAACATGTCGCCGGAGTTCGGCTCCACCGCCGCGATCTTCCCGATCGACGACGAGACCCTGAACTACCTGCGCCTGACCGGCCGCTCCGAGCAGCAGGTCGCGCTCGTCGAGGCGTACGCCAAGACGCAGGGCCTGTGGCTGGACCCGAAGGCCGAGCCCGACTTCTCCGAGAAGCTGGAGCTGGACCTCTCCACCGTCGTCCCGTCGATCGCCGGCCCGAAGCGCCCGCAGGACCGCATCGTCCTCGCCGAGGCCGCCGAGCAGTTCGCCAAGGACGTCCTCAACTACGTCGAGGCCCCCGTCGCCCAGACGCCGGCCGCCGCCACCTCGCCGGTCGACGAGGCCAGCGCCGAGTCCTTCCCGGCCTCCGACGCCCCGGCCTACGGCCACGAGGAGAACGGCGCGGGCGCCCCGCAGCACGGCCAGGGCACCGGCGCCGTACCGTCCAACCCGGTCACCGTGACCGCCCCCGACGGCTCGTCGTACGAGATCGACCACGGTGCGGTGACGGTCGCGGCCATCACCTCCTGCACCAACACCTCCAACCCGTACGTCATGGTCGCCGCCGCGCTCGTGGCGAAGAAGGCCGTCGAGAAGGGCCTGACCCGCAAGCCGTGGGTCAAGTCCACCCTCGCCCCGGGCTCCAAGGTCGTCACCGACTACTTCGACAAGGCCGGCCTGACCCCGTACCTGGACAAGCTCGGCTTCAACCTCGTCGGTTACGGCTGCACCACCTGCATCGGCAACTCCGGCCCGCTGCCGGAGGAGGTCTCCAAGGCGGTCAACGACCACGACCTCGCCGTCACCTCGGTCCTGTCCGGCAACCGCAACTTCGAGGGCCGGATCAACCCCGACGTCAAGATGAACTACCTGGCGTCCCCGCCGCTGGTCGTCGCCTACGCGATCGCGGGCTCCATGAAGGTGGACATCACCAAGGACGCCCTCGGCACCGACCAGGACGGCAACCCGGTCTACCTGAAGGACATCTGGCCCTCCGAGGCCGAGGTGAACGACGTCGTCGCCAACGCCATCGGCGAGGACATGTTCTCCAAGTCCTACAGCGACGTCTTCGCGGGCGACGCCCAGTGGCAGTCCCTCCCGGTCCCGACCGGCGACACCTTCGAGTGGGACCCGCAGTCGACCTACGTCCGCAAGCCCCCGTACTTCGAGGGCATGACGATGGAGACCACCCCGGTCTCCGACATCACCGGCGCCCGCGTGCTGGCCAAGCTGGGCGACTCGGTCACCACCGACCACATCTCCCCGGCCGGTGCGATCAAGGCCGACACCCCGGCCGGCCAGTACCTCACCGAGCACGGTGTGGAGCGTCGTGACTTCAACTCCTACGGCTCGCGCCGGGGCAACCACGAGGTCATGATCCGCGGTACGTTCGCCAACATCCGCCTGCGCAACCAGATCGCGCCGGGCACCGAGGGCGGCTACACGCGTGACTTCACGCAGGACGGCGGCCCGGTCTCCTTCATCTACGACGCCTCGCAGAACTACCAGGCCGCCGGCATCCCGCTGGTCGTCCTGGCCGGCAAGGAGTACGGCTCCGGCTCGTCCCGCGACTGGGCGGCCAAGGGCACCGCGCTCCTCGGCGTCAAGGCCGTCATCGCCGAGTCCTACGAGCGCATCCACCGCTCCAACCTGATCGGCGTGGGCGTCCTGCCGCTGCAGTTCCCCGAGGGCCAGTCCGCCGAGGCGCTCGGCCTGACCGGCGAGGAGACCTTCTCCATCACCGGCGTCGAGGAGCTGAACAACGGCACCACCCCGCGCACGGTGAAGGTCACCACCGACACGGGCGTCGAGTTCGACGCGGTCGTCCGCATCGACACCCCCGGTGAGGCCGACTACTACCGCAACGGCGGCATCATGCAGTACGTGCTGCGCAGCCTGATCCGCAAGTAAGCGGTACGGCACGGCGGTTGAGGGCCGCATCCCCGGCGACCGGGGGTGCGGCCCTCGCATCTTTTCGACGCCCGGAGCCCTGTCCAGGGCGTTTACAACCGGGCGCCGGAGCGCTAACTTCCGCCACAGGGCAGGTGGGAGCGCTCCCAGCGGTGGACCGGAACCCGCCGCGCAGCACTCCCGCCTGCCCGTGACGCCCCGGCATGTCACCGCGCGGTCCGTACACGGAAGGACGGACTCTCCTGTCATGAACCTGATAAGCAAGGCTCCCGGACCCGCCCGCCCCCTCTTACGCGCCAGAACCCTCTTCCTCCTCCTCGTCTCCCTCCTCGCCACCGTCCCCGCCCTCACCCTGATCATCACCACGGGCGCCCCGGCCCAGGCCCACGGCACCCCCATGAAGCCGGGCAGCCGCACCTTCCTGTGCTGGCAGGACGCCCTGACCGACACCGGCGAGATCAAGCCCGTCAACCCGGCCTGCCGGGCCGCCCAGCAGGTCAGCGGGACCACGCCGTTCTACAACTGGTTCTCCGTGCTGCGCTCCGACGGCGCCGGCCGCACCCGCGGCTTCGTGCCCGACGGCGCGCTGTGCAGCGGCGGCAACCCCAACTTCACCGGCTTCGACCAGCCCCGCGCGGACTGGCCGGTCACCCACCTCACCTCGGGCGCCACGGTCGACTTCTCCTACAACGCCTGGGCCGCCCACCCGGGCTGGTTCCGCGTCTACCTCACCAAGGACGGCTTCGACCCGACCCGGACCCTCACCTGGGACGCGCTGGAGGACCAGCCCTTCCTCACCGCCGACCACCCGCCGCTCAACGGCACCCCCGGCCGGTCGAGGCCAATTACTCCTGGACCGGCAGGCTCCCCGCGGGAAAGTCGGGCCGCCACATCGTCTACATGGTCTGGCAGCGCTCGGACAGCCAGGAGACCTTCTACTCCTGCTCCGACGTCGTCTTCGACGGCGGCAACGGCGAGGTGACCGGCATCCACGAGCCGGGCGACCCCACCGACCCGGTGCCGGGCACCTGCTCCGCGACCCGCCGCACCACGGGCAGCTGGTCCGGCGGCTACCAGTCCGAGGTGACCGTCACCAACACCGGCGACGTGCCGATGCTGGGCTGGATGGTCGACTGGACCCTGCCCGCGGGCCAGAAGGTCGACAGCCTCTGGAGCGGCAACGCCACCTACGACGGCCAGGACGTGATGGTCCACAACGCCGGCTGGAACGGCGCGCTCGCGCCGGGGCAGAGCGCCACCTTCGGATACGTGGTGACCGGCTCCGGCGGGGACAGTACGACCGGCCTGCCCTGCCGGGTGGGCTGAACTACCGCTCGGGGCGGACCCGGTGGGCGGAGAGCCCTTCACGCCCACCGGGTCCGCGAGCCGGTCGGCCTCGGGGGAGGCGGCCGAACGGGGTGGTGCTGGCTTGTGTGCGCCACAGCATGCGCGACAACGTTGTCTGGATTGGTCTGTACAAGACTCTACCGCGTGAACGGACAACGATGTCAAGGCACTTGGGTCCACCACGCGTCCGGGGGACCCCGCCCGTGCCCGCACCGCCGCACGCGGTCTTCCGTGGTAACCCTGTCGCACGCTACTGTCCCTGCGGCTTGTGCGACCCGAGGTGTGCGCGACCCGTCCGAGGAGGAGGGGCCGCGTCATGCGTTTCCGTCCTGTGTCCCTGCTGCTGGCCGCCGCGCTCGCGGCCGGCGGCGCCACCCCCGCCGTGGCGGCCACCGCCGCCGGACCACCCCGGCTCGTCACCGACCCGACCGCGTACGTCGACCCGCTCATCGGCACGAAGAACGGCGGCAACGTCTTCCCCGGCGCCGTCACCCCCTTCGGCATGTTCTCCTTCAGCCCCGAGAACACCCGCGGCGACGCCACCAGAACCGCCGCCCCCGGCGGCTACCACTACGACGTCACCCGCGTCCGCGGCTTCAGCCTCACCCACATGTCCGGCACCGGCTGCGCGGGCGGCAGCGGCGACATCCCCCTCTTCCCCTTCGCCGGCGAGGTCACCTCCTCCCCGGCGAGCGACACCAAGGACGCCGTCTACGCCTCCGGTTTCCGGCACGCCGACGAGCGGGCCGAGCCCGGCCACTACCGGGTCGCCCTCGACTCCGGCGTCACCGCCGACCTGACCGCGACCGCCCGCACCGGCTCGGCCCGCTTCACCTTCCCCGCCGACAAGCCCGCCTCGCTGCTGGTGCGCACGGCCAACTCCGAGGTCGGCTCGACCGACTCCACCGTCGAGATCGACCCCGCCCGGCACACCGTCTCCGGGTCCGTCACCTCCGGCAACTTCTGCGGCTACCTCGACCCCGAGGGCCGCCGCGCCTACTACACCCTGTACTTCACCGCCCGCTTCGACCGGCCCTTCGACGCCGTCGGCACCTGGCAGGACGACAAGCTCAGCCCCGGCTCCCTGCAGGCCTCCGGCGGCACCGGCGGGTTCGCGGCCGGCGGCCGGCCCGTCGCCGGCAAGGGCGCCGGCGGGTACGTGCGGTTCGCGCCCGGCACCGAGGACGTCGGCGTGCAGATCGGCATCTCCTACGTCAGCCGGGCCGGCGCCGAGGCCAACCTCGCCGCCGAGAACCCGCCCGGCCGCTCCTTCGACAGCGTCCGCGACGCGGCTCGCCGCGCCTGGCGGGAGCGGCTGCGCGGCATCCGGGTCGGCGGCGGCACCGACGCCGAGCGCACCACCTTCTACACCGCGCTCTACCACTCCCTGCTGCACCCCAACGTCATCAGCGACGCCGACCGCCGCTACCGCGGCCCGGACGGCGCGGTGCACACCGTGGGACGCCGCCACCGCGCCCAGTACGGCACCTTCTCCGGCTGGGACGTCTACCGCGACCAGCTCCAGCTGGTCACCCTCCTCGACCCGCGCACCGGCTCCGACATCGCCCAGTCGCTGTACGAACTCGCGCGACAGAACGGCGGCGTGTGGGACCGCTGGCTGCACGGCGCGAGCGGCACGCACGTGATGAACGGCGACCCCTCGACCACCGCCCTCGCCGGCATCCACGCCTTCGGCGGCACGGACTTCGACCTGCGCGGCGCGCTCGCCTCACTGGTGCGGGCGGCGACCGTGCCCACCGCGCAGGACCTGTCCGCCGCCGGCAAGCCGGTGCTGTCGGTCGGCCAGCGGCCCTCCCTCGACAAGTACCTGAAACTGCACTACATGCCGTCCGTCTCCAACGCCTGGGGCGGCGCCGCCGAGACGCTGGAGATGTCCACCGCCGACTTCTCCCTCTCCCGGCTCGCCGCGGCGGCGGGGGAGCGGGACACCGAGGCCCTCTTCGCCCGCCGCGCCCAGTGGTGGCAGAACAACTTCAACATCGCGGCCCACGGCAGCGACGGCTACATCGCCGACCGCAAGGCCGACGGCAGCTGGGTCACCGGCTTCACCCCGGGCACCGGCACCGGCTTCGTCGAGGGCACCGCCGCCCAGTACACGTGGATGGTCCCGCACGACCCGGCCGGGCTCTTCGCCGCGATGGGCGGCCGGGACCAGGCGCTGCGGCGGCTCGACGCCTTCTTCCACGACGCCGACGGCACCTGGGCGTTCACCGGCGCCGGCGGCGAGAAGTCCGAGCTGGACAACGAGCCGTCGATCAACGTGCCCTACCTGTACGCCTACGCGGGCGCCCCGTACAAGACGCAGGAGACCGTCCGCGCCGCCATGCGGCAGCTGTGGTCGACGCAGCCCGGCGGGATCCCCGGCAACGACGACCTCGGCGCGATGTCGTCCTGGTACGTCTTCTCCGCGCTCGGCATGTACCCCCAGGTGCCCTCCCGCGCCGAACTCGTCCTCGCCTCACCGCTGTTCCCGCGCATCGACATCGACCGCCCCGACGGCAACGACATCACCGTCCGCGCGCCGCGGGCCGCCGCCGACACACCGTACGTCCACGCCCTGAAGGTCGACGGCCGCGGCACGCAGCGGCCCTGGCTGCCCGCCTCGTTCGTGCGGGACGGCGGACGCCTCGACTTCACGCTGGCCGGCACCCCCGACCCCGCGTGGGGCAGCGACCCGGCCGACGCCCCGCCGTCCTTCCGGCAGGGCGAGCAGCCGTACCAGATCGGCGTCGGGCCGACCTCGGCGACGATCCCGCCGGGCGGCAGCGCGACCGTCGGCATCCGCGCCCTCGCGCTCGGCGGCGGGACCGGCCCCGAGGTGCGGTTCCGGGTGACGGCACCGGCGGGCATCACCGCGACGCCCTCCGAGGGGACGGTCACCGACGGCGCCCGGCAGGTCGTGCTGTCCGCCGCCGACGGCACCGCCCAGGGCTTCTACGACGCCCAGATCACCGTCGTCTCCGGCGACACGTCGTACACCCAGCCCATCACCCTGACGGTGGCCGCGCCCGGCAGCCTGCTCGCCGCCTGGAACAACACCGGCGTCTCCGACGACTCCGGCGAGCACGACGAGGCCGACTACGACGGCGGCGGCTGGAGCTACTCACGGCAGGCGCTCGCCGCGGCCGGACTCACCCCGGGCGGGCAGGGCGAGGTGGGCGGCCTGTCCTTCACCTGGCCCGCCTCGCCCGGCGGCCGCCCGGACAACGCGGCGGCGACCGGGCAGACGATCCGCCTCGCCGAACCCGCCGCCCGGCTCGCGTTCGTCGGCAGCGCGGTCAACGGCAACCAGCAGGCCCAGGCCCGGATCACCTACACCGACGGCACCACCGGCACCGCCGACCTGTCCTTCTCCGACTGGACCCTCGGCGGCGGGGGCGGCGGCGTGCAGTACGGCAACGAGGTCGTCGCCCGCACCGCCTACCGCAACGTGGCCGGAGCGGACCGTGACCCGGTCGCCACGTACGTCTTCGCCACGAAGCCGTTCGCCGCGCCGGACGGCAAGCGGATCGCGAGCGTGACCCTGCCCGACGACACCGACCTGCACGTGTTCACGCTGGCCGTCGGCTGACCTCAGGCCACCGCCGCGCCGGTGCCGCGCGCGGCACCGATGAGGTCGCTCGGTCCGGCGTCGTCGTAGACCGAGATGTCGACGGAGGCGCCGTCGGGGATGTCGTAGTCCTTGACGGTGAGGTCGACGACCTCGTCGGTGCCGGGCGGGCTGACGGTGCCGAGGCTGTGGTAGGTGCCGCCCGACGCGTAGCCGATGGTGACGTAGAAGCTGTCGCCGTCGTTGCGGGTGTCGTACACCCACAGCTTCTCGTCGTTCGGGTGGAACTCCACCTTGCCGACGAACGCGCCGCCGGAGACCAGCTCCATCTTCACCGCCAGCCCGCCGGCGTCGTACGCGAAGTAGGTGTTGTCGAACGGGTCCGTGAGGTTCCCGCCGCTGCACGGGCAGCTGTCGGTGTCGTAGTAGTACTTGGAGAACGCCGGGTTCGGGCTGTAGGCCTGGGCCGGCGCGGTCGTGCCGGCCAGCAGGGCCACCGCTCCGGCGGCTGCCGCGAGCAGGCCCGTGAGCCGTCGGGTGATGCTCATGCGTGCGTCCTCCCCCTACGTCGACGAGCCGCCCGGCGTGCACCGGGCGGCGTGGTCGTCATTGTGGGTCATGGGACGCCCGAGGGGTACGGGGCGTCCCATGACCAGGGGTGGGATCAGGCCAGCAACTCCACCTCCGCCAGCGTCGATTCACCGTCGAGGACGAGCCGGTAGTGGCGGTACGACCCCGGTTCGGGCACCGAGAAGGCGCGGGTCTGCCGGTCCCAGCGGAAGGACTCGCCGGTGCGCCGGTCGAGATCCCGCCACCGTGTGCCGTCGTCCGAGCCCTGCAGGACCCAGCCGGTGGGCGCCTCGGCGTGACCGGCCGAGGTGAGCGTGTACTGCACCGCCTTCGTGCCGTCGGCGGGGACCGGCAGGTCGGCCGTGGTCACCTTGGCGTTCGTCGCCGAGGTGTCGTCGAACAGCGCACCCTCGCCCTTGAGCACGTCCGACCGCGGGTCCGGCACCCGGTCGTCCCGGGTGACCGAGACCGGGGCGGCGTTCTTCCCGGTGCCCCAGGCCGACGGCCGCGGACCCATGTCGAACTCCAGCACCCCGCCGTTCGCGAGCAGCCGGTGGGGGAGCGAGGTCGACGTCCAGGTGCGGCCGTTGACCTTCAGCCCCTGTACGTAGACGTTCCTCGCGCTGTTCTCCGGCGCCTTCACCACCAGGTCCCGGCCGTTCTCCAGGTGTACGGTGGCCTGCTTGAACAGCGGGGAGCCGATGGCGTACTCGCCGCTGCCCATGACCAGCGGGTAGAAGCCGAGCGCGGAGAACAGGAACCACGCCGACTGCTCGCCGTTGTCCTCGTCGCCGTGGTAGCCCTGGCCGATCTCGCTGCCGACGTACAGCCGGGACAGCACCTCGCGCACCTTCTCCTGCGCCTTCCACGGCTGCCCGGCCGCGTCGTACATGTAGATCACGTGGTGGGCGACCTGGTTGGAGTGCCCGTACATGCCCATCCGCACGTCCCGCGCCTCGGTCATCTCGTGGATGACACCGCCGTAGGAGCCGACGAAGTCCGGCGAGGCCGTCTCCGGGGTGGCGAAGTACTCGTCGAGCTTGTCGGCGAGCCCGGACCGGCCGCCGTAGAGGTTGGCGAGGCCGCGGGAGTCCTGCGGGGCGGTGAAGGCGTAGCCCCAGCCGTT
Source organism: Streptomyces griseosporeus (assembly GCF_014656055.1). GTDB lineage: Bacteria > Actinomycetota > Actinomycetes > Streptomycetales > Streptomycetaceae > Streptomyces > Streptomyces griseosporeus. The sequence continues at coordinate 1,819,190 of NZ_BNBR01000001.1, read as the reverse complement.
GGTCTCGGTGTAGTCGTAGCCCCACACGCGCGGGTCGTACTTCGAGGACTCCACCCGCCAGCCGCCCTTGGCGTCGCGGCCCTGGAAGAAGCCGGCCTTGGTGTCGAAGAGGTTGACGTAGTCGCGGGCCCGGTTGAGGAAGTACGCCGACTCCTCCTGGTAGCGCTTCTCGCCCGTCTCCCGGTAGAGCTTCTGGCCCATCCGGGCGATGCCGTAGTCGTTGAGGTAGCCCTCCAGCGCCCAAGACAGGCCCTCGTGGGTGTCGGTACTGGTGTAGCCGAGGAACGGGGAGGTCGCCATGCCCTTGCGGCCCACGCCCGAGGTCGGCGGCACGACCGTGGCGTTCTTCACGGCCGCGTCGTACGCCGCCTTCGCGTCGAACCCGACGCCCTTGACGTAGGCGTCGGCGAACGCCACGTCGGAGGAGGTGCCGGTCATCAGGTCCGCGTAGCCGGGGGAGGACCAGCGCGAGGTCCAGCCGCCGTCCTTGTACTGCTGCACGAACCCGTCGACCAGGTCGCCCGCCTGACCGGGGGTGAGGAGCGAGTACGCCGGCCACGTGGTCCGGTAGGTGTCCCAGAAGCCGTTGTTGACGTACACCCGGCCGTCGACGATCTTCGCGCCGGTGTGTGTCGGGGTGTCCTGGCTCGGCATCGGGGAGAAGGGGGAGGCGTACCGGTCCTTCCCGTCGGCCTTCTCGAAGCCGGAGTTCGGGTACAGGTACAGCCGGTAGAGGCTGGAGTAGAGGGTGGTCAGCTGGTCGGCGGTGGCGCCCTCGACCTCGACCCGGCCGAGCAGGCCGTCCCACGCCTTGCGGGCGCGGTTGCGCACCGCGTCGAAGCCGGTGCCGTCGGGGATCTCCTGGGCCAGGTTGTCCTTCGCCTGGTCGACGCTGATGAGCGAGGTGGCCAAGCGCAGCGTGACCGTGCGGTCCTCGCCCGCGTCGAACCGCAGATAGCCCTTGACGCCGCTCGCCGAGCCGTCGGTGACGGGCTTGTCGAAGACGCCGTACACGAACAGCCGTGTCGCCCCGGTGGACAGGCCGGACTTCACGTCCGAGAAACCGGTGAGGGTCCCGTGCTCCTTGTCGAGGGTCAGCCCCGCCTGGTCGGTGACGTTGTCGAACAGCACGCTCGCGTCGTCGCCGGGGTAGGTGAAGCGGAGCATCGCCGCGTGGTCGGTCGGCGTCATCTCGGCCTTCAGGCCGTTCTCGAAACGCACCCCGTAGTAGTACGGGCGGGCGGTCTCGTTCTCGTGCCGGAACGGCAGCTCCCGCGCCTCCCGGCCGGTGTCCGGCGTGCCGGCCGCCGCCGACGGCATCACCTGGAAGGTCTGCCGGTCGCCCATCCAGGGGCTCGGCTCATGGCTCGCGCTGAACGCCTGGATCGTGGGCAGATTGTCCGCGTTGTTCATCCGGGCGTAGTCGTACAGCCAGGACAGCGAGCCCGCGTTGGTCACCGGCGTCCAGAAGTTGAAGCCGTGCGGGACGGCCGTCGCCGGGAAGTCGTTCCCGCGGGAGAAGCCGCCGCTGGAGTTGGTGCCGCGGGTCGTCACCGCGTAGTCCGACAGATGCGCCTTCGGCGGCTCGGGCGGGACCGGCCGCAGGCTCACGTCGTCGATCCAGCCGCGGAACTTCGCCGGGCCCTTCGGGGAGTCGTACGCCACCAGGATCCGGTCGACCGTCTTGCCGGCCGCGACCGTCCCGATCCGCGCCGTCACGTTGTTCCACTGGTTGACGTACAGGCCCTTCGCCGCGCCCTGCCCGCGCGGGGTCAGCGGAAAGCCGTGCTGGTCGCGTGCGCCGAGGTCGCTGAGGTGGGTGCCGTCGGTGAAGGCGAGGTCCACGGAGACGTTCGTGGCGTCGTAGTCGCGGTCGCCGTCCGCCATCGACGGGAAGACGCGGTACGCCAGCTGGGTGTCCCGGCCGACGCGCACGTTCACGTCGAAGACCTTGTTGTACGAGTACGCCCGCCCGTCCGCGGTGTGCCGTCCGGCGTAACGCAGGGCCCTCTTTCCGGTGAAGCCGGCGCCCGCCTTGGCCGTGGGGGAGCCGCTGGGGCCGCGGTCGACCAGGGACAGCATGTCCTGCGGCACCGGGCCGTCACCGCCGCCGGTGGAGAACTGCACGTCGGCGAGTTGCACGATGTCGGCGGCGCCGTTGTTCCGGGTGACCTCCAGACGGAAGTGCCGGTAGGCGCCGACGGCGGCCGCGGGGATGTCGTACGTCTTCGTCTGGAACCGCTCGCCGAAGGACTCGCCCGTCCGGGTGTCGAGGGTCGTCCAGGCCGTGCCGTCGGCCGAGCCCTTCAGCGTCCAGTCCCTCGGGTCGCGCTCGGCGTGGTCGTTGGCCGAGGTGAGCGCGTACGTCCGGACGGTCTGCGCGCCGTCCAGGTCGAACTCGGCCCAGCCGGTGGGCTCGAACGTCAGCCACTTGGTGCTCGGCTCGCCGTCGACCAGGTTCTCCTTCACCTCGCCGGCGCCGGTGTTCTCTCCGCTCGCCCGGACGTCCGTGACATGGTCGGTCACATTGCCCGGAATGCCGCTGCTGTACCCGCCGTCCACGCCCGAGGCCCGCTTGCCGCCGCCGGCCGTCGTGTCCACCGTGTTCAGCCAGTCCGGCGCGGGCTCGCCCGCCTCGAAGGACGAGGCGAAGGACCGGTCGGCGGCCGGCTCCTCGCGCGGGAGCGCCACCGCCGCCCCCTGCGCGCCCACCGCCATGACAAAGGCGGCCGTCAACACGACCGCCGGACCGTATCTGAGCCGGGCTCTGGACATCGAGGAAGACCCCTCCCGCACGCTGGACAACGTTGTCAACTTCGTGGCGCAGGAACCAGTAGTGGTCAAGTGGGCAGAGATGTCAAGGGTGTTGCGTGTGGCATTCGGGGCCTGTGCAGCGGATTTTTCCGGCAAGCGGCGCACAGGCCGCTCATATTTCCGCGAGGTCTCAACTCGGAAAAGACCGATGGCCAACCTTGCATTCGATCTTGCTCAGCTGGCGGGAAGTGGACTATACCTGTCGGCACTTCACACGATCCGAACGATCCCGTACTTCCAGCGCGACCTGCACCACCTGATGCACTTGCACCACTCCGCTCGACCTGACCGCGGTGCCGGGAAGGATCCGGTTCACCGCCTGAGTCCTGTGAGAAGGCGAGGACTTGAGCATGGGATCCACTTCCGAAGAGAACCTCGGTTCGCACCACACGGCCGAGGGGGTCGGCCGCCGTGATCTGATCAAGCGGTCCGCCGCGCTCGGCCTGGTCTCCGTGCCGGCGATGGGCCTGCTCTCCGCCTGTGCCAGCGGCGGCGGCGACGATTCCGGCGACGGCAACACCAAGGGCAAGGCCACCAAGGACAACCCCTTCGGCGCCCAGAAGGGCAGCAAGCTCGACGTCGTCATCTTCAAGGGCGGCTACGGCGACGACTACGCCAAGGCGTGGGAGGCCGACTTCCAGAAGAAACTCGGCGTCACCTCCACCCACACCGGAACGCAGGAGATCACCGGCAAGCTCCAGCCCCGCTTCAACGCCGGGAACCCGCCGGACATCGTGGACGACTCCGGCGCCCAGAAGATCAAGATCGACGTCCTGTACAAGAACGGGCAGCTGCTCGACCTCGCCGAGGTGCTCGACGCGCCCTCCGTCGACGACCCCTCCAAGAAGGTCCGCGACACGCTCATCCCCGGCACCCTCGACCCGGGCCTGCAGGAGGGCAAGGTCGTCGCCCTCAACTACATCTACACGGTGTGGGGTCTGTGGTACTCCGGCAAGCTCTTCAAGGAGAAGGGCTGGGAGGAGCCCAAGACCTGGGACGACTTCCTCGCCATCTGCAAGGACGCCAAGTCCCAGGGCATCGGCGGCCTCGCCCACCAGGGCAAGTTCCCGTACTACATCAACGTCGCCATCATGGACCTGATCGCCAAGAAGGGCGGCCTGGACGCCATGAAGGCGATCGACAACCTCGACCCCAAGGCATTCGTCGGCTCCGACGCCGCGCAGGCCGGTGTCGAGGCGATCTACGAGGTCGTCGAGAAGGGCTACCTCATGCCCGGCACCAACGGCCTGACCCACACCGAGTCGCAGACCCGCTGGAACCAGTACAAGGCCGCCTTCATCACCTGCGGCTCCTGGCTGGAGAACGAGCAGCTCAAGCAGACCCCGGCGGACTTCGACATGAAGTTCATGCCGATGCCCGCCCTGCCCGGCAGCAAGCTGCCCTTCGAGGCGATCCGGGCCGGCTCCGGCGAGCCGTTCATCATCCCGGCGAAGGCCAAGAACCTCCCCGCGGCCAAGGAGTTCATGCGCCGCATGCTCTCCCGCGAGTGGTCCACCATGTTCGCCAAGGAGGCCAACTCGCTCACCATCCTCAAGGACGGCGTCGACCCCAGCGTGCAGCTGCGGCCCGGCACCCAGTCCACCGTCGAGGTGTCCAAGGCGGCCGGCGACAACACCTTCCGCTTCCTGTACACCGAGTGGTACGGCGAGATGGACACCGAGATCCAGAACGCCTCCAACGAGCTGATGGCCAAGCGCATCCAGCCCAAGGAATGGCTGAAGCGGGCCCAGGCCGCGGTGGACAAGGCGGCGAAGGACCCGGCGTCCAAGAAGAACCACCGCGACTAGCGAAGCGGTTAGCTCCGCCCGGCCGCGCCTCCTTCTCCTTATGGTGGGGGCGCGGCCACCGACCGGAAAACAGGGGCAGGAACGCCATGCGCAAAGGGCAGTACCGGTTCGTCGCGGGATTTCTCCTCGTTCCCGTGGCGCTCTATCTGATCTTCGTCATCTGGCCTTACCTTCAGACGTTCGGCTATTCGCTGACCGACTGGAAGGGCCAGTCGCAGACCTTCAAGTTCGTCGGCCTGGACAACTACAAGGCGCTGTTCAAGGACGACATCTTCACCGAGGCCATCTGGCACAACATCCTGTTCCTGGTGTTCATCCCGGTGATCACCATCCTGCTCGCGCTGTTCTTCGCCTTCATGCTGAACGCGGGCGGGCGCAGCAAGGCCGGCGGCGTGCGGGGCGTGGCCGGCTCGAAGTTCTACAAAGTCGTCTACTTCTTCCCCCAGGTGCTGTCGCTGGCCATTCTCGCGGTGCTGTTCGGCGCCGTGTACCGCAGTGACACCGGCGGCATGCTCAACGGCGTCCTGCTGAAACTCGGTCTGATCGACGCCGACAGCCCGGTGGAATGGCTGAACGAGCCGAATTTCGTCCTGTGGGCGCTCATCGCGGTCGTCGTCTGGCACGGCGTCGGTTTCTACCTCGTGCTCTTCTCCGCCGCGATGCAGTCCATCCCCCGGGACATCTACGAGGCCGCGCTCATCGACGGCGCCGGCCGCGCCCAGTCCTTCTTCCGCATCACGCTGCCGCTGCTGTGGGACTCCGTGCAGACCGCCTGGGTCTACCTCGGCATCGCCGCGATGGACATGTTCATCCTGGTCTCCACGATGACCTCCGGTGAGTTCGGCGGTGGCCCCGACCATCACAGCGAGGTCATGGCGACGGTGATGATGCGCAACTTCCTCTATTACGGCAAGAGCGGCTACGCGTGCGCCATGGGCGTCGTCATGCTGCTGCTCACCCTGATCCTGTCCGTGGTCATGCTGCGCGCCACCCGCCGCGAGCGCATCGAGTTCTGAGCGGGAGAGACGACGATGAGTGCACTCACCAAGGAGACGTCCCCCGTACCGGCGCCGCGGCCCGTGGACAAGGTCCCCGCCCGCTCCGGCGAACGGCGCGGCGAGGGTGTCGTCCTGAACGCCTTCAGCCACGGTTTCCTCGCCGTGTGGGCCCTGCTGATCGTGCTGCCGCTGCTGTGGCTGGTGCTCAGCTCCTTCAAGACCGACGCGCAGATCGGCGCCTCCGCCTTCGGCTGGCCGCAGCACTGGTCCCTGGACGTGTTCACCCGCGCCTGGGACAAGGGCATCGGCGACTACTTCCTGAACACCGTCATCGTGCTGGTGTTCTCGGTGCCGCTGACGATGCTGTTCGGCTCGATGGCGGCGTACGTGCTGGCCCGGTACCAGTTCTGGGGCAACCGGCTGCTGTACTACTTCTTCGTCGCCGGCGCGATGTTCCCGGTGTTCCTCGCCCTGGTCCCGCTGTTCTTCATGGTGAAGCGGCTGGACATGCTCAACACGTACCAGGGCCTGATCCTGGTGTACGTCGCCTACTCGCTGCCGTTCACCGTCTTCTTCATGCACGCCTTCTTCCGGACCCTGCCGACGGCGGTCTTCGAGGCGGCGATCCTGGACGGCGCCTCGCACAGCCGGACCTTCTTCCAGGTCATGCTGCCGATGGCCAAGCCGGGCCTGCTCAGCGTGGGCATCTTCAACACGCTGGGGCAGTGGAACCAGTTCATCCTGCCGACCGTGCTGATGCAGCCGCAGAGCGGCGACGACCCCGAGCGGTACGTGCTCACCCAGGGGCTGATCCAGCTCCAGCAGCAGCAGGGCTACGCCACCGACCTGCCGGTCCTTTTCGCCGGCGTCACCATCGCCATGGTGCCCATGCTGGTGGTGTACCTGTCCTTCCAGCGCCAGGTACAGGCGGGCCTGACGTCGGCGACGCTGAAGTAGCGGGCCTGGCGTCGGCGACGCTGAAGTAGCGGGCCTGGCGTCGGCGACGCCGGGGCAGCCGGCCGTTCCGGCAGCGCGCCGCTCCCTTCGGGGGGCGGCGCGCTGCTGTGCGGGGAGGGCCGCTGGAGGCGCTTCGGCGCAGCGCTCCGCAGTCGTCCGTAAGCAGGCCGTTCCGGGTTCGGGGGCGGCGCGTCCCGGTGTGTGCACAGACGCGGAAACTGTTCAACCTCTTGACGGGCGGCACCCCGAACGGCTCAGCTTAGAGTTCACTAGTTGGACATGGACGGGGTCTCACCGAAGCGGCCCCGCGCGCAGGAGGTCGTCGTGGAGACTCCGGGGTCGCAGTCGTCGCTGCACCGAGCCAACCTGGAGCGGGTCGTACGCGCTGTGCGACTGGCGGGATCCCTCACCCAGGCGGAGATCGCGAGGACCACCGGCCTGTCGGCGGCGACGGTCTCCAACATCGTCCGTGAACTCAAGGACGGCGGAACCGTCGAGGTCACGCCCACGTCGGCGGGCGGCCGCCGGGCCCGCAGCGTCTCGCTGAGCGGGGACGCCGGCATCGTGATCGGGGTTGATTTCGGCCATACGCACCTCAGGGTGGCGATCGGCAACCTCGCCCATCAGGTGCTCGCCGAGGAGTCCGAGCCGCTGGACGTCGACGCCTCCGCCCGGGAGGGCTTCGACCGGGCCGAGGAGCTGGTCAGTCGCCTGATCGCAGCAACGGGCGTCGACCGGTCGAAGGTCGCCGGAGTGGGCCTCGGCGTGCCCGGTCCGATCGACGTGGAGTCGGGCACCCTGGGGTCCACCGCGATCCTGCCCGGCTGGGGCGGCACGAAGCCCGCGGAAGAGCTGAAAGAGCGGCTGGGCGTGCCCGTTCACGTGGACAACGACGCCAACCTGGGCGCCCTCGGCGAGATGGTCTGGGGCAGCGGCAGGGGCGTTCGTGATCTTGCTTACATCAAGGTCGCCAGCGGCGTCGGAGCCGGTCTGGTGATCGACGGGAAGATCTATCGCGGTCCCGGTGGCACTGCGGGAGAAATCGGACATATTACGCTTGATGAGTCCGGCCCGGTCTGCCGCTGCGGTAACCGCGGCTGCCTGGAGACCTTCACGGCCGCACGATACGTGCTGCCGCTCCTCCAGCCCAGCCACGGCACCGATCTGACGATGGAAGGCGTCGTGCGGCTGGCCAAGGACGGAGACCCGGGCTGCCGTCGGGTGATCGCCGACGTCGGCCGCCACATCGGCAGTGGAGTCGCCAACCTCTGCAACCTGCTGAACCCGAGCCGCGTGGTCCTCGGCGGTGATCTCGCCGAGGCCGGTGAGCTGGTACTCGGGCCCATCCGTGAGTCCGTCGGCCGCTACGCGATCCCCAGTGCAGCGCGTCAACTGTCCGTTCTCCCAGGGGCACTCGGGGGCCGTGCGGAGGTGCTCGGGGCACTCGCTCTCGCGCTCAGCGAGATGGGTGACTCGACCCTTTTGGACGGCTCCCTCCCGGTGGCGGCACCCGCCTTCACTTAGAGAACGAATGAGCCCGTTGCCATCTCGTTAAGTATTTACTTCTTGACGTCGCACGTGTGGCCGAGTTGACTTCCAGCCACCTCGGCCGCAGCGTTGCGGCCCTGTCAGGGAGGCACAACCCAATGAACGCAACGATGCGTAGAGTCGTGATCGGCGCGACCGCCGTCTCCATGGCCCTGTCGATTGCCGCGTGCGGCAAGGCGGGCGACAGCGACAAGGAGTCCGGCGGCGAAAGCTCCGGCGGCAGCAAGTCCATCGGCCTGCTGCTCCCCGACAACGTCACCGCGCGGTACGAGAAGTTCGACAAGCCGTACTTCGAGGCCAAGGTCAAGGACCTCTGCTCCGACTGCACCGTCGAGTACGCCAACGCCGCGGCCGACCCGAACAAGCAGGCCCAGCAGGTCAGCACCATGGTGACCAAGGGCGTGAAGGTCATCGTGATCTCCGCCCAGGACTCCGCCGCGATCAAGTCCTCCATCAAGGCCGCGGTGGACAAGGGCGTCAAGGTCGTCGCGTACGACCGTCTGGCCCAGGGCCCGGTCTCCGCGTACGTCTCCTTCGACAACGTGAAGGTCGGCGAGCTGCAGGGCGAGGCGCTGCTGAAGGCCATGGGCTCCAAGGCCAACCCGAAGGCGAACGTCGTCATGATCAACGGTGACGACGCCGACCCGAACGCCGCCCAGTTCAAGCAGGGCGCCCACAAGGCGCTGGACGGCAAGGTCAAGATCGCCTACGAGCAGTCCGGCCTGTGGAAGGACACCGTCGCCGCCGAGAAGATGTCGGCCGCGATCACCCAGCTGGGCAAGAACAACATCGCCGGTGTCTACTCCGCCAACGACGGCATGGCCGGTGGCATCGCCAACACCCTGAAGGGCGCGGGTCTCAGCGACCTCCCGCTGACCGGTCAGGACGCCGAGCTGGCCGCCATCCAGCGGATCGTCGCCGGCACCCAGACCTCCACCGTCTACAAGGCCTACAAGCCCGAGGCCGACACCGCCGCCGAGCTGGCCGTCGCCCTCCTGCAGGGCAAGGACATCAAGTCCATGGCCTCCACCGAGCTCACCAGCGCCTCCGGCGACAAGGTGCCCTCGAAGCTGCTGGTCCCGGTGTCGGTCACCAAGGACAACATCAAGGACACGGTCGTCAAGGACGGTCTGTACACCGTCGCGCAGATCTGCACCGCCCAGTACGCCGCCGCCTGCAAGGCCGCCGGCCTGCAGTAAGGCACCCCCACGCCGGCCGGTGGTCCCCGTGACCGCCGGCGGCCCCGCGAGACCCCTCCGACGCCCGGCCCGCCTCCAACCCCGCTGCGGGGCGGGCGTCGGATGGAGACCGTTGCCAAGCGCAGCGGAATCGCGCATGTTCATCTTGTAAACCTCGTGCGTCACCGCCGCCGCCCCCGCGGACGGCGCGTCCCGCACATCCCTCCGCGCATATCCCACGCGCGGCATCCCCGCCGGTCAGGCGGCGAAGGAGATGGTTCACGTGTCCGCTACGCCCGTGCTGGCGTTGCGCGGAGTCTCCAAGCGATTCGGTGCGGTCCAGGCCCTCACCGATGTCGACCTGGAGGTCCACGCCGGAGAAGTCGTCGCCCTGGTCGGTGACAACGGCGCAGGAAAGTCGACCTTGGTCAAGACGATCGCGGGTGTCCACCCCATCGACGACGGCGTCATCGAGTGGGAGGGCAAGGCGGTCAGCATCAACAAGCCGCACGACGCCCAGGGACTCGGCGTCGCCACCGTCTACCAGGACCTCGCCCTGTGCGACAACCTCGATGTCGTCGGCAACCTCTACCTCGGGCGTGAGCTGCTCCACCGCGGCGTCATCGACGAGGTGACGATGGAGAAGAAGGCCCGCGAGCTGCTGTCCACGCTCTCCATCCGCATCCCGAGCGTGCGCATCCCGATCGCGAGCCTCTCCGGCGGTCAGCGTCAGGTCGTCGCCATCGCGCGCGCCCTGATCGGCGAGCCGAAGCTGGTCATCCTCGACGAGCCCACCGCCGCCCTCGGCGTCGAGCAGACCGCCCAGGTCCTCGACCTCGTCGAGCGGCTGCGCGAGCGCGACCTCGCGGTCATCCTCATCAGCCACAACATGGCCGACGTCAAGGCGGTCGCGGACACCGTCGCCGTCCTGCGCCTGGGCAAGAACAACGGTTCCTTCCCCGTGAAGGACACCACCCACGAAGAGATCATCGCCGCGATCACGGGTGCCACGGACAATGCCGTCACCCGTCGTGCGGGGCGTCGCACCACGGAGGCGGCAAAGTGAGCGACACGTCCAAGACCGTGAAGAGCGACTCGGGACCGGAGAAGGGCGTGACCGCGGGCACGACCGACGCCGGCGCCACCACCGCGTCCGTCGAGGACCCCACCGCCGCCGCGGTGCCCGTCGTCGACCCGCGCCTGCTGGTCCGCGAAGAGGGCCTCAAGGGCTACGTCACGGAGTTCAAGCGCAAGGTCAAGGGCGGCGAGCTGGGCTCGCTGCCGGTGGTCATCGGCCTGATCATCATCTGGGCCATCTTCCAGGCCAAGAACGACCGCTTCCTGAGCGCCGCCAACCTGTCGGACATCAGCTTCTTCATGTCGGCGACCGGCATGCTGGCCATCGGCCTGGTGTTCGTCCTGCTGCTCGGCGAGATCGACCTGTCCGTCGGCTCGGTCAGCGGCCTCGCCTCCACCCTGTTCGCCGTCTTCGTGGTCGAACACGGCATGAACAGCTGGCTGGCGCTGGTCCTCGCGATCATCACCGGCGTCGCCATCGGTGCCCTGCACGGCTGGTTCTTCGCCAAGATCGGCGTACCGGCGTTCGTGGTGACCCTGGCCGGCTTCCTCGGCTGGAACGGCCTCATGCTGTGGCTGCTCGGCTCCAGCGGCACCATCAACATCCCCTCCGACGAGGGCCCCGTGAAGCTGTTCGGCCAGAGCTCCTTCTTCATGGACCAGGCCATCATCGGCGCCTACCTGCTGGCCGGCCTCGGTGTCGTGCTGTCCCTGATCGGCAACTTCGGCGAGCAGCGCCGCCGCAAGGCCGCGGGTGTGCCCTTCCGGCCCACCGGCGAGATCCTCTTCCGGGTCGGCCTGCTGGCGATCGCGTCCTTCGTCGCGGCCGCCGTGCTGAACAACGCCCAGGGCGTCTCCAACGCGCTGGTGATCTTCCTCGCGGCGCTGGTGATCGTGGACTTCGTGCTGCGCCGTACGACGTACGGCCGCAAGGTCTTCGCGGTCGGCGGCGGCATCGAGGCCGCGCGCCGCGCCGGTATCAGCGTGCCCATGGTCCGCATCAGCGTGTTCGCCATCTCCGGCGGCTTCGCCGCGATCGGCGGCATGTTCTTCGCCGGCCAGACGGCGTCCGCGACGCTGAGCGCCGGTGGCGGCAACACCCTGATGCTGGCGATCGCCGCCGCGGTCATCGGTGGTACCAGCCTGTTCGGCGGCCGCGGCTCCGTGTGGTCCGCGCTGCTCGGCATGCTGGTGATCCAGTCGATCACCACCGGCCTGAACCTGCTGAACATGAACACCTCGATCCAGTACATGATCACCGGTGGTGTTCTGCTAGGCGCCGTGGTCATCGACTCGGTCTCCCGCCGCAGCCAGAAGGCCGCGGGCCGCGCCTAGACGCGGGTCCGCGGGGGCCCCACGGCCCCCCACGCCCTGCCCGTGCCCGGTGCCCACAAGGCGCCGGGCACGGGTGTGTCACGGGTCCGGGCGCCGCCCGCCGGGGCGGAACATTAGACTCGACAAGCCCGGCAACAGCTCGATCAGCTCTTACTGCAAGGAGGCACGGGTGCCGCTGCTGACCCGCATCAGGGGACCGCGCGATCTGGACCGGCTCAGCCTGGAAGAGCTGGACCAGCTGGCAGAGGAGATCCGCACCTTCCTCGTCGACGCCGTCTCCAAGACCGGCGGCCACCTCGGCCCCAACCTCGGTGTGGTCGAGCTCACCATCGCTCTGCACCGGGTCTTCCACTCACCCAAGGACAAGGTGCTGTGGGACACCGGCCACCAGTCCTACGTGCACAAGCTGCTCACCGGCCGGCAGGACTTCTCCCGGCTGAAGATGAAGGGCGGCCTGTCCGGCTACCCCTCGCAGGCCGAGTCCGAGCACGACGTCATCGAGAACAGCCACGCCTCCACGGTGCTCGGCTGGGCCGACGGCCTCGCCAAGGCCAACCAGCTCCTGAAGCGCGACAGCCACGTCGCCGCCGTCATCGGTGACGGCGCGCTCACCGGCGGCATGGCCTGGGAGGCGCTGAACAACATCGCCGACGCCAAGGACCGCCCCCTCGTCATCGTCGTCAACGACAACGAGCGCTCCTACGCGCCGACCATCGGCGGCCTCGCCAACCACCTGGCGACCCTGCGCACCACCGACGGCTACGAGCGCTTCCTGGCCCGCACCAAGGACCTCCTGGAGCGCACCCCGGTCGTCGGCCGCCCCCTGTACGACACCCTGCACGGCGCCAAGAAGGGCCTGAAGGACTTCATCACCCCGCAGGGCATGTTCGAGGACCTCGGCCTGAAGTACGTCGGCCCCATCGACGGCCACGACATCGAGGCGCTGGAGTCCGCGCTCGCCCGGGCCAAGCGCTTCGGCGGCCCGGTCATCGTGCACTGCCTCACCGAGAAGGGCCGCGGCTACCAGCCCGCCCTCCAGGACGAGGCCGACCGCTTCCACGCCGTCGGCAAGATCCACCCCGACACGGGCCTGCCGATCTCCTCCTCCGGCGCCGACTGGACCTCCGTCTTCGGCGACGAGATGGTCAGGCTCGGCGAGGAGCGCGACGACATCGTCGCCATCACCGCCGCCATGCTCCAGCCGGTCGGCCTCGACAAGTTCGCCAAGCGCTTCCCCGAGCGGGTCTTCGACGTCGGCATCGCCGAGCAGCACGGCGCGGTCTCCGCGGCGGGCCTGGCCACCGGCGGCCTGCACCCCGTCTTCGCCGTCTACGCCACCTTCCTCAACCGCGCCTTCGACCAGGTCCTCATGGACGTGGCCCTGCACAAGTGCGGGGTGACCTTCGTGCTGGACCGGGCCGGCATCACCGGCACCGACGGCGCCTCCCACAACGGCATGTGGGACATGTCGATCCTCCAGGTCGTCCCCGGCCTCAGGCTCGCCGCGCCGCGCGACGCCGACCAGGTCCGCGCCCAGCTGCGCGAGGCGGTCCAGGTGAAGGACGCGCCGACCGTCGTCCGCTTCTCCAAGGGCGCCGTCGGCCCCGCCGTACCGGCCGTGGGCCGCGTCGGCGGCATGGACGTCCTGCGCGAGCCGGGCACCGACCGGCCCGACGTCCTGCTCGTCTCCGTCGGCGCCCTCGCGCCGATGTGCCTGGAGGTCGCCGCCCTCCTCGACAGGCAGGGCATCTCCACCACGGTCGTCGACCCGCGCTGGGTCAAGCCCGTCGACGAGGCCATGGCCCCGCTCGCCGAGCGGCACCGGGTCGTCGTCACCGTCGAGGACAACTCCCGCGTCGGCGGCGTCGGCTCCGCGATCGCCCAGGCCCTGCGCGACGCGGGCGTGGACGTGCCGCTGCGGGACTTCGGCATCCCGCCGCGCTTCCTCGACCACGCCTCCCGCGCCGAGGTCCTCGCCGAGATCGGGCTGACCGCGCCGGACATCGCGCGCCAGGTCACCGGCCTGGTCGCCAAGCTCGACGGGCGCTACGAGCGCACCGCGGCCGACGCCGACCCGGTCGAGGCCGCGCGCGACTGACCCGGCCGACCCTGCTGACGAGCGGGCCGGTTTCACCTCTGCGAGAGTGGTGAAACCGGCCCATTCGCGTGAAAGGGCCCGTGCCGGGGCATACGTACCACGCCCCCTCTCGATCATGTCGAGGACGACACAGCGTGGGAGGTACGCCCGTGAGCAGAACCCTCTTCAGGACGAAGAACGTCGAGCAGTCCATCCGCGACACCGAGGAGCCCGAGCACGCGCTCAAGAAGTCCCTCTCCGCGCTGGACCTGACCGTCTTCGGCGTGGGCGTGATCATCGGCACGGGCATCTTCGTCCTCACGGGAGCCGTCGCCAGGTCGACCACGGGTCCGGCGATCGCGATCTCCTTCGTCGTCGCCGGCGTGGCCTGCGGACTCGCAGCCCTCTGCTACGCCGAGTTCGCCTCCACCGTGCCGGTGGCGGGCTCCGCGTACACGTTCTCCTACGCCTCCATCGGCGAGTTTCCCGCCTGGATCATCGGCTGGGACCTCGTCCTGGAGTTCGCGCTGGGCACGGCGGTGGTGGCCACGGGCTGGTCGGCCTACTTCCGGGACTTCCTGGACCACATCCTCGGCTGGCAGGTACCCGAAGCGCTGGGCGGCCGTCAGGACGCCCACGGGTTCGGCTTCGACCTCTTCGCGGCCCTGCTGGTGCTGGCCCTCACCGGGCTGCTCGTCCTGGGCATGAAGCTCTCCGCGCGCGTCACCTCGGTGGTCGTGGCCGTCAAGGTCACCGTCGTCCTCATCGTGATCATCGCGGGCGCGTTCATCGTCGACTCCGCCAACTACGACCCCTTCATTCCGCCGAGCGAGCCGAAGCCCGCCGGCAGCAGTCTCAAGGCCCCGCTGATCCAGCTGATCTTCGGCTGGGCACCGTCCGACTTCGGCGTCATGGGCATCTTCACCGGCGCCTCCATCGTGTTCTTCGCCTTCATCGGCTTCGACGTGGTGGCCACCGCCGCCGAGGAGACCCGGAACCCGCAGCGCGACATGCCCCGCGGCATCCTCGGCTCCCTGCTGATCTGCACGCTGCTCTACGTGGCGGTGTCGATCGTCGTCACCGGCATGCAGAAGTACACGGAACTCATCAAGGAAGCCCCACTGGCGAACGCCTTCAAGGCCACCGGGCACCCCTTCTTCGCGGGCACGATCAGCTTCGGTGCCACCATCGGTCTGATCACCGTCTGCATGATCCTGCTCCTCGGGCAGACCCGGGTGTTCTTCGCGATGAGCCGCGACGGGCTGCTGCCGCGGTTCTTCTCCCACACCCACCCGCGCTTCCGGACGCCGTACCGGCCGACGATCCTGCTCGGCGTGATCATCGCCGTCGTCGCCGGCTTCACCAGCCTGAAGACCCTGGAGGAGCTGGTGAACATCGGCACGCTGTTCGCGTTCGTCGTCGTGGCGATCAGCGTGATCATCCTGCGCCGTAAGCGGCCGGACCTGCCCCGCGCCTTCCGCACCCCGTGGGTCCCGGTCATCCCGATCCTGTCGGTCTGCGCCTCGCTGTGGCTGATGCTCAACCTGCCCGCCGAGACCTGGATCCGTTTCGGCATCTGGATGGCGATCGGCTTCCTCGTCTACTTCCTCTACGGCCGCTCCCACAGCCGCCTCGCCCGCCGCGAGGAGACCACCCCGGAAGAGGCCATGCGGCCCGGCCCCGGTACTCCCTAACGCCCGGGCCGCACCGCCCGCGGTCCCGTCACCTCCGCGCCCAGGTCCACGACCCTGCGGCGCAGTTCCCGGTCGGCGGTGACGACGAGGACGGGGCGGCCGGCGGCGCGGGCGACCAGGTCGACCATGAGGTCGTCGCCGCTGCCGTCGGCCTCCTCCACCCGCACCCCGGGCACCGCCTCCACGCCCCGCGCCGCGCCCTCGACCACCAGCACGATCTCCACGGGGCCGGGGTGCCCGGGCAGCCCGTCGGCCGCGAGCCGGTCCCGCAGCCGCCGCGCCGCCCCCTGCCGGTCCCGCCACCAGCCGTCGGGCACCGACCCGACGACGTTCGCGCCGTCGACGATCACGAGAAGGGGGGTGCCGTCGTCCATGCGGCAAGCCTCCCACGCGCATCCGAGCGCCTGCCCCCGGGTGCGGCGGCACTCCCGGGGGCGGCTTAGAGTGATCCGGTGAACGGCGAGTGGCTCATACGCGGTCGGGACGGCCGCCTCAGTGTCTATCAGCTCTCCGGCGACGCCGTGCTGTGCCGGGCGGAGCGGGTACCGGGGGGCTCCTGGGACGCCCCCCGCAGGATCGGCGGGGAGCAGCGGGTGTACCCGGTGCCGGCGGTCGGCCAGGGCATCGACTCCTACGGTCATCTGGTCTCCTGGCGGCCCACGGTGCCCGGCGAGTCCGGGCTGGTGCACTCCACCCACTTCCGGCCGCTGCTGGCCGCGCTGGACTGGGAGCCCATCGGCCACCCCAACGGCAAGGGCGACCGCACCGCCGAGCCCGCAGTCGCCGTCGACCACCAGGGCCGCGCCCATGTCTTCGTCCGCAACGACGAGGGCGGCCTGAGCATGCGCGCCCAGGCGCTGAAGGGCGGCTGGGGCCCGTGGCGGGACCTCAAGGGCGCCGACATCCAGGGCGCGCCCTCGGCGGTCGCCGGCAAGGACGGCCGTATCGAGGTGTACGCCACGGTCCCGGGTGCCGTCCTGTACTGGCGGCAGGAGAAGCCGGCCACCCACTTCGAGCTGGAGGAGGCGCTGGAGGTCACCGTCCGCCCGGGCACCCTGCGCGCGCTGGCCACCTCCGCGGAGAGCACCACGCTCCTCTACACCGACGACGACTCCGGGCAGGTCTGCGCCTGGCGCCCCGGCAGCAAGCCGGTCGTCCTGCTCGCGGCGGCCGGCCCCGGCCGGCTCTCCGCCCTGCGCTGTGAGCTGGACGGCCACGACGTCACCGTCCTCGCGCAGCGCTCGGCCGACGGCGGGGTCGCCTTCGCGGCCTACCCGAGCGAGCAGGAGTCGGCCGGCGCCTCGTGGACCGCGTCCGGCCCGCAGCTGCCCGCGGACGTCGAGGTGTCCCTGGCCGTGGACGCCGACGGCCGTGTCGCCGCGGCGGCCCTTTCGCCCTCCACGGGCCGGCTGTTCCTGACCCGTCGCAAGGACGAGCCGGGGCTGGCGCTGTCGCCCTGGCAGGCCGTCTGACGGCAGACGACAGGAGAGGGGGCCTCCGCCGCGGCGGAGGCCCCCTCTCCTGTTCAGGACCGGATCGGTGTTACGCCGGGACCGAAGCCACCCCGGGCTCCAGGAACCGCTTGCCGTTCACCCGCTCCGAGACGCCCTCGCGGTCCAGGTACGGCGTGATGCCGCCCAGGTGGAAGGGCCAGCCGGCGCCGGTGATCAGGCACAGGTCGATGTCCTGGGCCTCGGCGACGACGCCCTCGTCGAGCATGAGGGCGATCTCCTGGGCCACCGCGTCCAGGACGCGGGCGCGGACCTGCTCCTCGGTCAGGACGACGTCGCCCTGCTTGAGGAGGGCGGCGACCTCCGGGTCCAGCTCGGGCTTGCCGCTGTCGTAGACGTAGAAGCCGCGCTTGCCCGCCTCGACGACCGCCTTGAGGTTCGGGGAGACCTTGAAGCGGTCCGGGAAGGCCCCGTTGAGGGTCTCCGAGACGTGCAGGCCGATCGCCGGGCCGACCAGCTCCAGCAGGACCAGCGGGGACATCGGCAGGCCGAGCGGCTCGACGGCCTTCTCCGCGACCTCGACCGGGGTGCCCTCGTCGATGACGTTCTGGATCTCGCCCATGAAGCGGGTCAGGATGCGGTTCACCACGAACGCCGGGGCGTCCTTGACGAGGACCGCGGTCTTCTTCAGCTTCTTGGCGACGGCGAAGGCCGTGGCCAGCGAGGCGTCGTCGGTCTTCTCGCCGCGGACGATCTCCAGGAGCGGCAGGACCGCCACCGGGTTGAAGAAGTGGAAGCCGACGACCCGCTCGGGGTTCTTCAGCTTCGACGCCATCTCCGACACCGACAGGGAGGACGTGTTCGTCGCGAGGATCGCGTGCGCCGGGGCGACCGCCTCGACCTCCGCGAACACCTGCTGCTTGACGCCCATCTCCTCGAACACGGCCTCGATGACGAAGTCCGCGTCCGCGAAGCCCTCGGCCTTGTCCAGGACGCCGGTCACCAGCGCCTTGAGGCGGTTGGCCTTGTCCTGGTTGATACGGCCCTTACCGAGCAGCTTGTCGATCTCGGCGTGGACGTAGCCCACACCCTTGTCGATGCGCTCCTGGTCGATGTCCGTGAGGACGACCGGGACCTCCAGGCGGCGCAGGAAGAGCAGGGCCAGCTGCGAGGCCATCAGACCGGCGCCGACGACACCGACCTTGGTGACCGGGCGGGCCAGGCTCTTGTCCGGCGCGCCGGCCGGGCGCTTGCCGCGCTTCTGCACCAGGTTGAACGCGTAGATGCCGGAGCGCAGTTCGCCGCCCATGATCAGGTCGGCGAGCGCCTTGTCCTCGGCGTCGTAGCCCTGCTGGAGGTCGCCGTTCTTCGCGGCGGCGATGATGTCCAGGGCGCGGTAGGCGGCCGGGGCCGCGCCGTGCACCTTGGAGTCGGCGATGAAGCGGCCCTTGGCGATGGCCTGGTCCCAGGCCTCGCCGCGGTCGATCACCGGTCGGTCGACGACGATCTCGCCCTTGAGGACGGACGCCGTCCAGATCAGGGACTGCTCCAGGAAGTCGGCGCCCTCGAAGAGCGCGTCGGCGATCCCCAGCTCGTAGACCTGCTTGCCCTTGAGCTGCTTGTTCTGGTTCAGGCTGTTCTCGATGATCACCGAGACGGCCTTCTCCGGGCCGATCAGGTTCGGCAGCAGGGTGCAGCCGCCCCAGCCGGGCACCAGGCCGAGGAAGACCTCGGGCAGCGAGAAGGCGGGGATCGCCGCGGACACCGTGCGGTAGGTGCAGTGCAGGCCCACCTCGACGCCGCCGCCCATGGCCGCGCCGTTGTAGTACGCGAAGGTCGGCACGGCGAGGCCGGACAGCCGCTTGAAGACGTCGTGGCCACCCTTGCCGATGGCGTAGGCGTGGTCCCACTCCTTCAGCAGCTCGACGCCCTTGAGGTCGGCGCCGACGGCGAAGATGAACGGCTTGCCGGTGATGCCGACGCCGACGATTCCGCCCTCGGCAGCCTCCTTCTCGACCTGGTCGATGGCGGCGTTGAGGTTCGCCAGCGACTGCGGGCCGAAGGTGGTCGGCTTGGTGTGGTCGTGGCCGTTGTCCAGGGTGATGAGCGCGAAGCGGCCCGCACCCAGCGGCAGGTCGAAGTGGCGTACGTGCGCCTGCGTGACGACCTCGTCCGGGAACAGCTCGGCCGCGCCCTTCAGGAGTTCAGCGGTGGTGCTCACTTGTCGCCTCCGTCGAAGTGCGGGTTCTCCCAGATGACCGTCGCGCCCATGCCGAAGCCCACGCACATGGTGGTCAGGCCGTAGCGGACGTGCGGCTGCTCCTCGAACTGGCGGGCCAGCTGCGTCATCAGACGGACGCCGGAGGAGGCGAGCGGGTGGCCGAACGCGATGGCGCCGCCGTACTGGTTGACGCGGGCGTCGTCGTCGGCGATGCCGTAGTGCTCCAGGAAGGCCAGCACCTGCACGGCGAAGGCCTCGTTGATCTCGAACAGGCCGATGTCGGAGATCGACAGGCCCGCCTTGGCGAGCGCCTTCTCGGTGGCGGGGATCGGGCCGTAGCCCATGACCTCCGGCTCCACGCCCGCGAAGGCGTAGGAGACCAGGCGCATCTTGACCGGCAGGTCGTGCTCGCGGGCGAAGTCCTCGCTCGCGATGATCGACGCGGTGGCGCCGTCGTTCAGACCGGCCGCGTTGCCCGCGGTGACCCGGCCGTGCACACGGAACGGCGTCTTCAGGCCCTGGAGGTTCTCCAGCGTGGTGCCCGGGCGCATCGGCTCGTCGGCGGTGACCAGGCCCCAGCCGGTCTCGCCGGCCTCGGGGCTGGTGCGGCGCACGGAGATCGGCACCAGGTCGGCCTGGATCTTGCCGTTGGCGTAGGCCTTGGCGGCCTTCTCCTGCGAGCGCACCGCGTACTCGTCGGCCCGCAGCTTGGTGATCGACGGGTAGCGGTCGTGCAGGTTCTCCGCGGTCATGCCCATGAACAGGGCGGACTCGTCGACCAGCTTCTCGGAGACGAACCGCGGGTTCGGGTCGACGCCCTCGCCCATCGGGTGGCGGCCCATGTGCTCGACACCGCCGGCGATGACGGCGTCGTAGGCGCCGAAGGCGATGGAGCCGGCCGTCGTCGTCACGGCCGTCAGCGCGCCCGCGCACATCCGGTCGATGGAGTAACCGGGCACGGACTGGGGGAGCCCGGCGAGGATGCCGGCCGTGCGGCCCAGCGTCAGGCCCTGGTCGCCGATCTGCGTGGTCGCGGCGATGGCGACCTCGTCGATCTTCTTGGGGTCCAGGCCGGGGTTGCGGCGCAGCAGCTCCCGGATCGCCTTCACGACAAGGTCGTCGGCGCGGGTCTCGTGGTAGATGCCCTTCGGGCCCGCCTTGCCGAACGGGGTGCGGACGCCGTCGACGAAGACGACGTCCCTGACGGTACGAGGCACGATGGCTCTCCTCCAGGGTGCGGGATGGCACTGCTGCGACACGCTGAGCGCGCGCTCAGGCCCATGCTACTCATGGGTAATGTTGCTGCACAGTCCCGGAGCCGCAAGCGGTGAAGGTCACACCGGGAGCGCCCCTGGAGAAGTCGCCGGCCGGCCCGCGCACGTCGGGTGTCCGCCGCCGACGGGCGGGCCGGGCCGGTCTACGACGGCCTTACGCCTGGGGCGCCGCCGTGAGGGCCTTCACCAGGACCGGCGTGACCAGCTCGATCTGCCAAGGACGGGCGCCGTGGCCCGCCAGCGCGGCGCTCACCGACCCGGCGTCGACCACCTTCGGCGGCTCCCAGCAGACCCTGCGCACCGTGTCCGGCGTGATCAGGTTCTCCTGCGGCAGGTTCAGCTCCTCGGCCAGCGCCGTCACCCCGGCCCGCGCCGCGGACAGCCGCTGCGCGGCGGCCGGGTCCTTGTCGGCCCACGCCCGCGGCGGGGGAGGGCCGAGCACCGGCTGCCCCTGCTGCGGCAGCTCCGCCTCCGGCAGCGCCTTGGCGCGGTCGACGGCGGCCTGCCACTGCTCCAGCTGGCGCCGCCCCATCCGGTGGCCGAAACCGTTCAGCGCGGCCAGCGCGTGCACATTGGCCGGCAGGGCCAGCGCGGCCTCCACGATCGCCGCGTCGGAGAGCACCTTCCCCGGCGAAACGTCCCTCCGCTGCGCGATGCGGTCGCGGGTCTGCCACAGCTCCCGTACGACGGCCAGCTGCCGGCGCCGCCGCACCTTGTGCATGCCGGACGTGCGCCGCCAGGGGTCCTTGCGGGGCTCGGCCGGCGGGGCAGCGGCGATGGCGTCGAACTCCTGGAGGGCCCACTCCAGCTTGCCCTGCCGGTCCAGCTCCTTCTCCAGCGCGTCCCGCAGGTCGACCAGCAGCTCCACGTCCAGCGTGGCGTAACGCAGCCAGGGCTCGGGCAGCGGGCGGGTCGACCAGTCGACCGCGGAGTGGCCCTTCTCCAGGACGAAGCCGAGCACGTTCTCGACCATGGCACCGAGGCCGACCCGCGGGTAACCGGCGAGCCGTCCGGCCAGCTCGGTGTCGAACAGCCGCGTCGGCACCATGCCTATCTCGCGCAGGCACGGCAGGTCCTGGGTGGCGGCGTGCAGCACCCACTCGACGCCGGACAGCGCCTCGCCGAGACCCGACAGGTCCGGGCAGGCGACGGGGTCGATCAGCGCGCTGCCGGCGCCCTCGCGGCGCAGCTGCACGAGGTAGGCGCGCTGCCCGTACCGGTAGCCGGAGGCCCGCTCGGCATCGACGGCGACGGGCCCGGACCCGGCGGCGAAGGCGGCGATCACCTCGGCGAGCGCGGACTCGTCCGCGATCACGGGCGGAATGCCCTCCCGTGGCTCCAGCAAAGGAATCGGCGCCCCCTCAGCAGTCGATCCGCCGTCGTCCGGAGGGGCGCCTCCGGTGGTTCGCAGTGAAGTGTCTGCTGCGGTGTCTTGGGCGTCGGTCACCTGTCAAGGGTATCCGTAACGAGCGAACGCCTGACCTGCGGTTTCGGTCGAAAGTTCGGCTGACCTGCAGAAACGACTTCTCAGCATGTGTCACGGTTTCCGGGTGCCACTCGTCCTGTGTGCCCCGGATGTGCCGTCGCGAAATCGACACCCCCGTCGGCGGGCCCGGCTCACCCCTGCCGAGGGCCGCGCTCCCGGTAGAGGTCACGCAGCAGCGCGATCTCGGCCCCGTGGTGCAGCAGTTCCTGGTTGACCCACCACACGATGTCGACGAACGGCTCCTCCGCGTCGCTGCCATGCGGGTAGGTGCAGTACCCGACGGTGTCCAGCGCGGAGTCGTCGGCGCCGAGCAGCGCCGTGCGCCAGGCCCCGGCCGCCGTGTCGAACGCCGCGATCGCCTCCGCGGCGGTGCCGCTGACGGTGTGGTCGTCGCGGGTGAGCGCGCGGGTGCCGGCGGTGTGGTCGGCGCGCAGGGCGAGCATCTCGGTGAGGTGGCTCAGGCGCCAGGCGAGGGTGGTGAACGGCGGCGGCCAGGGGTGCGGGTACGACGCCGCGTCGCGCCCCCAGTCCCCGGCCCCGGCCAGGAAGGTCGCCCGCGCTCCCGGCCCGTCCGTACGCCGCCGTACCGACCAGCAGCCGGCCACCGGCTCCCAGAGGTACTCCTCGTCGGTGAGGGGGCCGACCTTCGTGTCCGAGCCGTCGCCGCTGTCCATGACCGGGCCGGTCAGGCGGGCGGTCAGGCGTTCGCGGGCGAAGTCGTACTGCTCCAGCAGGGGGGACAGGCGGGGCGGGGTCGTCATCGACGCTCCTGGGTCGGACCGGTCCGGGCGATCCGCCAGCCTGGCACGGCCCGCACCGCGTCCGCGCCCGATTTTTCGGCCCGCACACGCCGGAGCGCCCACCGACGGAACGTTCCGTCGACAGGCGCCCGGGTTTCGTCAAACGGCCGGTGCAGGAGGGGAGAGAGGCAGGGAAGGGACGGGGAGGGGCGAGGGGAAGGCGAAGGGGAAGGCGAAGGCGAAGGCGAAGGCGAAGGGGGACGTTGTGGCGTGGGCTCAGTGGATGATGCCGGTGCGCAGGGCGACCGCGACCATGCCGGCCCGGTCGCCCGTGCCCAGCTTGCGGGCGATGCGGGCGAGGTGGCTCTTGACGGTCAGCGCGGACAGGCCCATCGAGACGCCGATCGCCTTGTTCGACTGGCCCTCCGCCACCAGCCGCAGCACCTCCACCTCGCGGCCGGACAGCTCGCGGTAGCCGCCCGGGTGGCTCGGGGCACCCGGGGGGCGGCGGTGCAGGCGCGCGGCGGCGGCGCCGATGGGGGCGGCACCGGGCCGGGTGGGGAGCCCGACGTTGGTGCGGGTGCCGGTGACGACGTAGCCCTTGACGCCGCCCGCGAGGGCGTTGCGCACGGCGCCGATGTCGTCGGCGGCGGAGAGGGCGAGCCCGTTGGGCCAGCCGGCGGCGCGCGTCTCCGACAGGAGGGTCAGCCCACTGCCGTCGGGCAGGTGGACGTCGGCGACGCAGATGTCGCGGGGGTTGCCGATGCGGGGACGAGCCTCCGCGATGGACGAGGCCTCGATGACGTCGCGCACACCGAGCGCCCACAGGTGGCGGGTGACGGTGGAGCGGACGCGCGGGTCGGCGACGACGACCATGGCGGTGGGCTTGTTCGGGCGGTAGGCGACCAGGCTTGAGGGCTGCTCGAGGAGAACGGACACCAGGCCTCCTGGGGTGCGGGATGGGGACGAACCCTGCTTTCAAGGTCACAGTCGTCTTCGGCACCGAGCCCGGTGGGCTTTAGGAAATGATCACGATCTAGTGAGTAACAATACGTGCAATTCGGACAGGTGCTCGATCATCCGAAGATCGAATCGGATCGGTCGGGTGCGATCGGGCCCGTTTGGGTGGCGAGACAGGTCACAAAGTGTCCGTATCGACAAAGAGATCCCCAAAGTGCGGCCGTGGAGGATTGAACCGGCGGACAGGAGTGCGGGCGGCCGACGGTCCCCGCGGGAGCCGGGGGGAGGGCTGAACAAACGAGAGGCCGTGCCGTCGGACGGACGGCACGGCCTCGACGGACGAGGGCGTCAGCGGGACTGCGGCCCCCGGCGCTGCGGCAGCGTCACCACGGAGGCGTCGCCGGGCCCGGCCGGCGGCAGCCCCGCGACCTGCGCCAGCAGATCGCACCAGGCCGCGAGATGGGCCGCCGTGTCCGGGACCCCGCCCAGCCCCTCCCGCGGCGTCCACGACGCCCGGATCTCGATCTGCGAGGCCGCGGGCCGCGCCGACAGCCCGCCGAAGTAGTGGGAACCGGCCCGCGTTACGGTGCCGCTCGGCTCGCCGTACGTCAGCCCGCGCGCCTGCAGCGCGCCCGTCAGCCAGGACCAGCACACCTCCGGCAGCAGCGGATCCGCGGCCATCTCCGGCTCCAGCTCCGCCCGCACCAGCGTGACCAGCCGGAAGGTCCCCCGCCAGGCGTCGTGCCCGGCCGGGTCGTGCAGCAGCACCAGCCGCCCGTCCGCCAGGTCCTGGTCCCCGTCGACGACCGTGGCCTCCAGCGCGTACGCGAAGGGCGCGAGCCGCTGCGGGGGCCGGGTCGGCTCGATCTCGATCTGCGGGCGCAGCCGCGCCGTGCGCAGCGCCTCCACCGCGGCCCGGAACGGCAGCGGAACCGACCCGCCCCCGGGTCCCTCTTCGTTGGTGTCCTTCGCCTCGTCCATTCCGCCAGCGCCGTCCGACAGTCGTCCCTGAGCCGCAGCCATGCGGGGAAGAGTAAGGGGAACGGGGCCGTCGCGCAGGGCAAGACACCCCTCGTCGGCCAAGGGCGTAAAGGGCCGGGCGCGGCCGGGGCGGGCGTACCGCCGTGCGAGACTTGCCGACGTGAGTGCCAACGGAAGCCCCTCGGGCAAGCAGCCGACAGCGACGTACGACAGCCCCTTCCTGAAGGCGTGCCGGCGTGAACCGGTCCCGCACACCCCGGTATGGTTCATGCGGCAGGCCGGGCGCTCGCTGCCGGAGTACCGCAAGGTCCGTGAGGGCGTCGGCATGCTGGAGTCGTGCATGCGGCCCGAGCTGGTCACCGAGATCACCCTGCAGCCGGTGCGCCGGCACGGCGTGGACGCGGCGATCTACTTCAGCGACATCGTCGTCCCGCTCAAGGCCATCGGCGTCGACCTCGACATCAAGCCGGGCGTCGGCCCGGTCGTCGAGCGCCCGATCCGCACCCGCGCCGACCTCGCGCAGCTGCGCGACCTCACCCCCGAGGACGTCCCCTACATCACCGAGGCCATCGGCCTGCTGACGGCCGAGCTGGGCAGCACTCCGCTGATCGGCTTCGCGGGCGCCCCGTTCACCCTCGCGAGCTACCTCGTCGAGGGCGGTCCGTCACGCACGTACGAGAACGCCAAGGCGATGATGTACGGCGACCCGGAGCTGTGGGCCGACCTGCTGGACCGCCTCGCCGAGATCACGGCCGCCTTCCTGAAGGTGCAGATCGAGGCGGGCGCGAGCGCCGTCCAGCTGTTCGACTCCTGGGCCGGCGCCCTGGCCCCCGCCGACTACCGCCGCTCCGTGCTGCCGGCCTCCGCGAAGGTCTTCCGCGCGGTCGAGGGATACGGCGTCCCGCGGATCCACTTCGGCGTCGGCACCGGCGAACTGCTCGGCCTGATGGGCGAGGCGGGCGCCGACGTCGTCGGCGTCGACTGGCGCGTCCCGCTCGACGAGGCCGCCCGCCGCGTCGGCCCCGGCAAGGCGCTCCAGGGCAACCTCGACCCCACGGTCCTCTTCGCCTCCCGGGAGGCCGTGGAGACCAAGACCCGCGAGGTACTGGACGCGGCACAGGCCCTGGAGGGCCACATCTTCAACCTGGGCCACGGCGTCATGCCGTCCACCGACCCGGACGCGCTGACGCGGCTCGTGGAGTACGTTCATGCGCGGAGCGCGCGCTGACCCGACTCACCAGGTCTGCCGGGGCCGCGCGTTCCTGCCGAACAGCAGGCCGCGCGGTTCCGGCGGCGGGGGCGTGCCCGGTTTGAGCGGCCAGGCCAGCAGCATGCCGGCGAGGAACCCGACGACATGGGCCGCGTAGGCGACCGTGCCCGCGTCGGAGACGCCCTCGCCGGACGAGTACACCGCCTGCAGCACGAACCAGAAACCCAGCACCAGCCAGGCCGGCAGGCGCAGCGGCAGGAAGACCAGGAACGGTACGAGGACCCACACCCGGGCCTTCGGGTAGAGCACCAGATAGGCGCCCAGCACCCCGGCGATCGCGCCGGACGCGCCGATGAGCGGGTCGCCGGAGCCGGCGTTGAGCAGCGCGAAGCCGTACGACGCCGCGTAGCCGCACGCCACGTAGAACAGCGCGAAGCGGACGTGGCCCATGCGGTCCTCGACGTTGTTGCCGAAGATCAGCAGGAACAGCATGTTGCCCAGCAGGTGCAGCCAGCTGCCGTGCAGGAACATCGCCGTGAACACGCTCAGCGCCGGCGACTTGTCGTACGACGGCGGCCCGACCAGGCAGCCCGCGCCGTGCGCGCCGATCCCCACCTCGCCGGTGGGCACCATCTGCGGCATCCGATGGTGGATCAGCTCCTGCGGCACCGCCGCGTACTGCTCCAGGAAGGCGTGCAGATGGCACGACTGGGCCAGGCTCGACTCCCCGGCCACGGAACCGGCGAGGCCGGGCATGAACAGGAACACGAGCACGTTCGCGGCGATCAGCGCGTACGTCACCCAGGGCGTACGGCGGACCGGATTCACGTCATGGACGGGGATGACCACGAGGAACTACTGCCCGCCCTGCGTGCGGCGAATCGGTGAACACGCGGGGCCGGGTCTGCGTATGACTCCTCGACCGTCCGGGGCGCGGCCGAGGCGCGCCCCGGGAACGACGTGAGGATCGGGCG
This sequence comes from Streptomyces griseosporeus, assembly GCF_014656055.1. Classification (GTDB taxonomy): domain Bacteria; phylum Actinomycetota; class Actinomycetes; order Streptomycetales; family Streptomycetaceae; genus Streptomyces; species Streptomyces griseosporeus. The sequence goes on along the minus strand of NZ_BNBR01000001.1, from coordinate 1,792,407 downwards.
ATGAACGAGCGGGTTGCTTCTCCGGCCATGCACGCGCTGCCGGACGGCGAGGCCGAGCTGGCCCTCGTGGTGCGGCTGCCGTGGGAGGACGTGGCACGGCTGGGCCAGGAGGCGGGACGCCTCGCCGCGCAGATGCAGCGGCCGGTGACGCTGGACGAGGCGGTCAGCCACCGGCTGCGCTCCGCGCGGGTGCCCGCGGCGCACGCGAAGCCGGCCGAGCAGCCCGCGGCGGTCTCGGCACTGCCGAGGATCAGCGGGTCGGCATAGGACCGCCGGCCGGGCCGCCGGAGGAGCCGTCGGCGGCCGCCCGCACCTTGGCCACGGCCTTCCGCGCCGCCACCAGCACCGGGTCCCACACCGGTGAGAACGGGGGAGCGTAGCCCAGGTCCAGGGCCGTCATCTGCTCCACCGTCATACCGGCCGTCAGGGCCACCGCCGCGATGTCCACCCGCTTGGCGGCGCCCTCACGGCCGACGATCTGCACGCCGAGCAGACGGCCGGTGCGGCGCTCGGCCAGCATCTTCACCGTCATGGGGGCGGCACCAGGGTAGTAGCCGGCGCGGCTGGTGGACTCGATGGTGACCGTCTCGAACCGGAGGCCGACCCTGCGCGCGTCCTTCTCGCGCAGGCCGGTACGGGCGATCTCCAGGTCGCACACCTTGCTGACCGCCGTACCGACCACCCCCGGGAAGGTGGCGTAGCCGCCGCCGACGTTGGTGCCGATGACCTGGCCGTGCTTGTTGGCATGGGTGCCGAGGGCGATATGACGCTCCTGCCCCGACACGAGATCCAGCACTTCGACACAATCCCCGCCGGCCCAGATGTTCTCGTGCCCCCGCACCCGCATCGCCAGGTCGGTGAGGAGCCCGCCGTGCGCGCCGAGCGGCAGCCCGGCCGCGGCGGCGAGCGAGGTCTCCGGCCGGACGCCGATGCCCAGCACCACCACGTCGGCCGGGAACTCGGCATCCTCGGTGGCGACGGCACGCACCCACCCGTCCTCGCCGGTCAGCACCTTGGTGACCTCGGCGTTGCCGACCATGGTGATGCCGAGCCCCTCCATGGCCTCGTGCACGAGGCGCCCCATGTCCGGGTCGAGCGTCGCCATGGGCTCGGAGCCCCGGTTGACGACCGTCACCTCGTACCCGCGGTTGATCAGCGCCTCCGCCATCTCCACGCCGATGTACCCGGCGCCGACGACGACCGCGCGGCGGCCACGCGTACGGGCCAGCGTGTCCAGGAGGGCCTGACCGTCGTCCAGCGACTGCACACCGTGCACGCCGGGCGCGTCCGCGCCGGGCATGTCGGGCCGGATCGGACGGGCGCCGGTGGCGAGGACGAGCTTGTCGTACGACGCCCAGGACTCGGCCCCGGTGTCGACGTCCCGTGCGCGGACCCGCTGCCCCGCCACGTCGATCTCGACGACCTCCGTACGCATCCGCAGATCGATGCCCCGCCCCCGATGCTCCTCGGGCGTACGGGCGATCAACTGCTCACGCTCCTCGACATCCCCGCCGACCCAGTACGGGATGCCGCACGCCGAGTACGAGGTGAAGTGGCCGCGTTCGAACGCCACGATCTCCAGCTCGTCCGGCCCGCGCATCCGGCGTGCCTGCGACGCCGCGGACATCCCCGCGGCGTCGCCCCCGACGACGACCAGTCGTTCCCTCGCACCCCGCGCAGCACTCATGTCCATGCGAACACGCTACGGGGGCCAGGCATTTCACTCCCGCGCGCCCTGCTGCTCCGGCGCGGACGCCACGGCGACGGCCTGCCGCCGGCGCGGCCGGACGACCCTCACCCACCCCCACACGAGCAGGGCGAGGACCACGGCGAACGGCAGAACGGCACCGACACCGACGACCACCCACCGCAGCATCGTCACGAACGCGTCCCAGCCGCCGGCCAGCGCGTCCACGAACCCGGGCCCGTCGTCCCGCGCGGCCATCTCGACGGGCGTCTGCGACAGCGCGAGCGTGATCGTGGCGAGACTCGTCCGGTCCTTCAACGATGCCTGCCGGGCGAGCAGCGCCTCCAGGTCGGCCTGGCGGCGGCTCAACTCCCCTTCCAGCTCGACGACATCACTCAGCCGGGTCGCCTGATCCATCAGCTCGCGCACCCGGGCCACGCTGGCCCGCGCGGACTTGACGCGGCTGTCGACGTCCAGCACCTGGTCGGTGACGTCCTGCGCCTTCGCCTCACGCTCCAGCAACTTGCCCGCGCCCTGCAGTTCGGTGAGCACGGCGTCGTACCGCTCGACCGGCACGCGCAACACGACGCGCGTCTCCTCGTGGCCCTCCTCGTCGCGGGTGGTGTTCTCCTCGCCCACGTAGCCGCCCGCGGTCTCCGCGGTGCTCCGTGCGTCGGCCAGCGCCTTGCCGACGCTCTTGACCTGCACGGTCAGGGAGGCGGTGCGGATGATGTGCGCCGCGGGGAGCCGGGGCGCGGCGGTGGCCTTCCGCGCGCCGCTCCCCGCCGCGCCCTCCGGCACGGCCGCCTTGGCATCGGCGCTGCTCCCTCCTCCGGAGTCGGCGGCACCGGAGCAGGCGGTGAGCGCGAGCGCGGTGGCCAGCAGCAGGCCGGCCAGGGTGTGGACGGGGCGTCGGGTACGCAGGTGAACCATGGGCTTCCCCCGGGTCGCTGAATCACAGACGCACCTTCGACGCACGGACCACACCGGACGTTGGTTCTTGCGGGTCACGTTCAGACAACGGCACGCCCTCCGCACCCGGCGCTGGTGCTGGCCGGGGGTGGGTCGCGCAGCCCGGCGCTACGGGGGTGCCGCTGCGCCCACCCGTGCCGCCCCAGCGGCACGACTGCCCGCAGCTACGCAGGCATACGGCCCGCCGCTGCTGGGTGGGCGCCGGCCCAGCGGTGCGGCTGCCCGCAGCTAAGTGGGAGGGCTGCCCGCTACTCCAGCGGGGCGGGCGCGCCACTGGCGGGCCGCAGTCGCCCACGGCGGCAAGGGGACGTGTCGGGGGGTGTCCGCCCGCAGCGGGCGCCGGAAAGAAGCGGCACGAATTTGACCGTACGCAGCGGCGCACCGAGGACGGATACCCCCCGGCGCGGCCCCGACCCACCCTCCGGCACAACGCGCTACACCAGCCACCCACACACCCGCACGGGCCGCCGCAGGCATTCAGGGGCGCGGGGAACTGCGCGAGCAACCACCCACCCACCCGCACAGGCCGCCGCAGGCACACCGCGAGCAACCACCCACCCACCCGCACAGGCCGCCGCAGGCACACCGCGGGGAACTGCGCGCAACCACCCACCACCCGCAGACGAGCAACCACCTGAGAAGGTGGACCCATGAGCGGATCTCGCCACGTCGTCGTCATCGGGGCCGGCATCGCCGGCCTCGCCGCCGCGCACCGTCTCCTCGACCAGACCACCCGCGTCACCGTCGTCGAGGCCGACCACCGCGTCGGCGGCAAGCTGCTCCCCGGCGAGATCGCCGGCGTCCGCGTCGACCTCGGCGCAGAGTCGATGCTCGCCCGCCGCCCCGAGGCCGTCACCCTCGCCCGCGAGACCGGCCTCGCCGACCACCTCCAGCCCCCCGCCACCGCGACCGCCTCGCTCTGGACCCGCGGCGCCCTGCGCCCCATGCCCAAGGGCCACGTCATGGGCGTACCCGGCACCGCGGCCGCCGTCGCCGGCATCCTCTCGGAACAGGGCCTGGCGCGCATCGAGCGCGACGCCGACCTGCCCCCCACGGACATCGGCGACGACGTGGCGGTGGGGGAGTACGTCGCGGCCCGCCTCGGCCGCGAGGTCGTCGACCGCCTCGTCGAACCGCTCCTCGGCGGCGTCTACGCCGGTGACGCGTACCGCATCTCGATGCGCATGGCCGTCCCCCAGCTCTTCGAGGCCGCCCGCACCCACACCTCCCTCACGGAGGCGGTCCGAGAGATCCAGGCAAAGGCCACCGCAAACGCCCCCAGCACCCCAACCCCCACGACCCCCACCACCCCCGCCCCCGTCTTCATGGGCCTCCGCGGCGGCATCGGCACCCTCCCCCTCGCCGTCGCGCAGACACTCCGCGCCCGCGGCGCCGAGATCCTCACCGGCACCCCGGTGACCGACCTCCGCCGGGACGGCGAACGCGGCTGGCGCGTCACCGCAGGCGACCGCACCCTCCACGCCGACGGCGTGGTCGTCGCCACCCCCGCCCGAGCCGCAGCGAGCCTCCTCGGCCCCGAGTCCCCGCCCGCCGCCGCCGAGCTGCGCGCGATCGAATACGCCTCCATGGCCCTGGTCACCCTCGCCTACCGCCGCTCCGACACCGAAGCCCGCCTCCCCGAGGGCAGTGGCTTCCTCGTCCCGCCGGTCGACGACCACACGATCAAGGCGTCGACATTCGCCTCGCACAAGTGGGCCTGGATCGCCGAGGAGGACCCGGACGTGGTGGTCGTACGCACCTCGCTCGGCCGGTACGGCGAGACGGAGATCCTCCAGCGGGACGACGACGACCTGGTCGAGATCTCCCGTGGCGACCTGCGGGAGGCCACCGGCCTGGACGCCACCCCGCTCCGCACCCGCGTCACCCGCTGGGACGACGGCCTGCCCCAGTACCCCGTCGGCCACCACGCGCGCGTGGCCCGCATCCGTGCGCACGTCGCCGCACTGCCGGGCCTCGCGGTGTGCGGGGCGCCGTACGACGGCGTCGGCATCCCCGCGTGCATCGCGAGCGCGTACGCCGCCGTGGACCAGCTCGGCGGCGATCTCACCGGTGTGCAGCAGCTCACCGCCCACCCGGTGCAGAGCCTGCACGGCGGAGCGGGAGAATAAGAACCATGAGTGACGAGCGCATCCCGAACGAGCGCATCCCGAACAAGGGCAAGCTGGCCAAGGACCTTAACGAGGTCATCCGCTACACGCTGTGGTCCGTCTTCAAGCTCAAGGACGTGCTGCCCGAGGACCGCTCGGGGTACGCCGAGGAAGTCCAGGAGCTGTTCGACCAGCTCGCCGCGAAGGACGTGACGATCCGCGGCACCTACGACGTGTCCGGCCTGCGCGCCGACGCCGACCTCATGATCTGGTGGCACGCGGAGACCAGCGACCAGCTGCAGGAGGCGTACAACCTCTTCCGCCGCACGAGGCTGGGCCGCGCCCTGGAGCCGGTCTGGTCGAACATGGCGCTGCACCGCCCCGCCGAGTTCAACCGCTCGCACATCCCGGCGTTCCTCGCCGACGAGACGCCCCGCAACTACGTGAGCGTCTACCCCTTCGTGCGCTCCTACGACTGGTATCTGCTGCCCGACGAGGACCGCCGCCGGATGCTCACCGACCACGGCAAGATGGCCCGCGGCTACCCGGACGTGCGCGCCAACACCGTCGCCTCGTTCTCGCTCGGCGACTACGAGTGGATCCTCGCCTTCGAGGCCGACGAGCTGTACCGCATCGTCGACCTCATGCGCCACCTGCGCGGCTCGGAGGCCCGGATGCACGTCCGCGAGGAGGTGCCGTTCTTCACCGGCCGCCGCAAGGACGTCTCGGACCTGATCGCGGGCCTCGCCTGACGCCGCCCCCGACCTGACCGGTCCCATACCTGGTCAGGCCTGAACAGGCCTGGTCAGGCCCGAACAGGCCTGTGCACGCCCGAACAGGCCTGTTCAGGGCGCCGGTCAGCGCCCGCCCGCGCGCGGCTCGGGCTCGGCGTGCCCCGCGCACGCCGCCCGCCGCGCCGGCAGCCGCCCCTCCAGCAGGTACGCCTCCAGGTGCCCGTTGACGCACCGGTTGGGCCCGCCGGCGAGGCCGTGCGTGCCGGCGTCCCGCTCGGTGACCAGTACCGAGCCGGACAGCCGCCGGTGCAGCTCCAGCGCCCCGTCGTACGGCGTGGCCGCGTCCCGTTCGGCCGCCAGGATCAGCACCGGCGGCAGCTCACCCGGCCCGGTCCGTACGTCGAGGGGCTGCTGCCGGGGCGCGGGCCAGTAGGCGCAGGGCAGGTTCGTCCAGGCGTTGTCCCACGTCTCGAACGGCGCGACGCGCGCGAGCCGGGTGTTGTCCCGGTCCCAGACGCGGAAGTCCGTCGGCCAGGGCGCGTCGTTGCACTCGATCGCCGTGTAGACCGCGTCCGCGTTCTCCGCCTCGGCGGCCGCCTCGGTGACCGGCGCGGCCTGCTCGATCAGCGGCCGCGGGTCGCCCTTCAGGTAGGCGGACAGGGCGTGCGCGCGGTGCGGCCAGTAGTCGTCGTAGTAGCCGGCCTGGAGGAACGCGCCCTGCAGCTGCCCCGGGCCGACCTTCCCGCCGGCGGGCTTCCGCGCCAGCCGGGCGCGCGCCCGCTCGTAGCTGCGCAGTACCTTCTCGGGGGTGTCGCCGAGGCCGTACACCTTGTCGTGCCGGGCGATCCACTCCCGGAAGTCCGCCCAGCGGCTCTCGAACGCGGCGGACTGCCGCAGGTTGTTGCGGTACCAGATCTGCTCCGGGTCCGGGTTGACCGCCGAGTCGAACACCATCCGCCGTACGTGGGAGGGGAACAGCGTCGCGTACAGCGCGCCGAAGTAGGTGCCGTAGGAGGCGCCCATGAAGGTCAGCCGGTGCTCGCCGAGCGCGGCGCGCAGGACGTCCAGGTCGCGGGCGTTGTTCAGGGAGGTGTAGTGCCGCAGCGCGCTGCCCGCCCGCCGGGCGCAGCCGCGCGCGTACGCCTTCGCCTGCGCGATCCGTTCCCGCTTGTACGACTCCGTGGGGTGCGTCGGCGCCTGCGACGGCCCCTTGAACAGCTGTCGGGGGTCCTGGCAGGACAGGGGGGCGGAGCGGCCGACGCCGCGCGGGGAGTAGCCGATCAGGTCGTAGGCCGCGCCGAGGCGCTTCCACTGCGGCAGCAGGCCGGTCAGCGGGAAGTACAGGCCGTCGCCGCCGGGGCCGCCCGGGTTGAAGACGAGGGCGCCCTGCCGGGGGACGCGGCGCTTGCTGTTGAGCGGGTCGCGCTGGGTGGCCTGCACCCGGCTGACGGTGAGGTTGATCTTCCGGCCGTCCGGGTGGGCGTAGTCGAGCGGCACCTCGACCGTGCCGCACTGCATGCTGCCGGGCATGTCCTGGGCGTCGGCGCAGGGGCCGAACGCGATGCCCTCGGCCGCGGCCCGCGCGGTGGCCACCAGCGTGCCGCGCAGCTCGGCGGCGGTGGCCCCGGTGCCGGGGACGTCCGGCGCGCCGCCGGCCGGGGCGGCGGCCAGGACGGTCAGCAGCAACGACCCGGCGGCCGAGGGGAGGGCGGCAGCTCGCATGGCGGATCCCTTTCGTGCGCGGCGGCGACACAAGGGATCGTTGGTTCGCGGGGTGGGGAAGGCAAGCACCGTTCGCCGGTGTCGGCGTCAATGCCCCCTGTGCGCCCCCGGGCGGCCGCGGCCGGCGGTGCCGGTCAGTACGGCCGTTCCCCGAAGGCGGCGTCGCGGTGGGAGAACGCGGCCCGCAGCTCCGGCTCGCCTATCGCCCGCACGCCCCGGACGGCGACGGTGGCGAGGAAGGAGCGGTCGTCGCCGCTCGCGGTGCCGCCCGCGCGCCGGGCAAGGGCGGCCAGCAGGCGCTGACCGGCGGGGGAGGCCCAGCGCCCGTACGGGTGCACTTCGATCCGGGCTATCGCCAGGCAGCTCAGGGTGAGCGCGAGCGGCAGCGTGAACCAGAGGGCCATCAGGGTGCGCGGCAGGTCCGACGGCACCGGCAGCAGCAGCGCGGTGGCGCCGAGGGCGAGGACCGCGACCGCGGCGAGCCGTACCTGGCGCATGCCGGAGGCGACCGTCGTACGGGCCCCGTCGGGGACCGCGAGCCCGGCGCTGACCAGCCGGTCGGCGAGGTGGCGGACCGCGTCGGCGGCGGACGCGGCGGCCCGTACCGGCGCGATACGGGACTGGCCCTCCGGTCCGATCGCCCCGATCACCGACCGCTCGATGTCGTCCCGGGCGCGCGGGTCGACGACGGTGGCCCAGCCGGTGTGGGCGAGCAGCAGCCGGCGCTGCCGGGCCATCGACACCAGTGTCAGGTCGGCGACCCGGGCGGGGCCGCCGGAGAGGAACGCGGCCTCGTACAGCGTCAGATCGTGCTCCCGGACCACGGCCGTGTCCTGCCTCTCGACCGCCGCCGCGCGGACGGCGGCCAGGCACAGCCGGGTGCACGCGAGGCCGGCGACGGCCCAGGCCGGCAGCAGGAGAAGGACCCAGAACATGCCGTGTTTCTATGCCAGGGGGAAGGGGCCGCGCCATGCCCTGTTCATTATCCGGACACAGCGTTGCCGGTATGTGACGTTCCGTTCGGTTGGCCCGCTCAGCCGGTCGTCCCGGCCCGGCTCGGCGGCGGACTGACGGCAGGCGGCGGCAGCGGGTAACCGGTCGCCGGGTCCGCCGGATCGGGCGGGTTCGCCGGGCTCGCCGGGTCCGTGGGGCCGGGGGTGGCCGGGAGCGCCGGCGGCGGGTCGGACACCGGGCCGGGCGGCACCGAGGAGCCGGCGGGCGGCGGAGCGCTGTCGGCGGCGAGGTCGCGGGCCATCGCGTCGTAGTCGACGTACCCGGTGGCCTCCAGCACCTTGATGTGGTCCAGGACCGTGGTGTTGGCGTCGTCGGCCAGGTCGCGGACGAGGGTGTTGCGGGTGCCCGCGCGGACCTGGGCGACGACCGAGAACACCCGGCCGTGCGCGACCCGCAGCACATTGGCGAACGTCCGGTCGAACTCCGTGCCCTGCGCCGCGGTGAGGTCCTTCAGCCACCCCCGCTGCTGCTCGTTCGGCTCCTCGGGCAGCGCCAGCCCGAGCCGCGCCCCGACGTCGCGGACCCGCTGGTCCAGGAAGGTGTGCCCCTCGATCAGGTGCCGGCCCGCGACGCGTACGGCGTCCGTGGTGCCCTTCCGCAGCGCCAGCCCGCCGGCGGGCAGCTCCCACAGGCCCGCCAGGCGCACCTTGGTGATGAAGTCCCGGTCCAGGGCGGACAGCGGTCCGTACGGCGTCGACACGGACTCGGCGTCGAGGGTGGCGGCCGCGGTGCCGGAGCGGTCGGCGTACGACCAGATCGGGAACACCAGGGCGGCGAGGGTGGCCGCGAGGCCGGTGATGATGAGACCGGTGCCGCTGAAGAATCGTCGGCCGGGTATGGGGGGTCGGGGTCGCATGGTGCCCTCCTGCTTGCGGCACCGAATATTACTGCGGGGTGCCCGGCCGTCCGGTCGGGCGGTGCGGGTGCCGGGCGGCCCCGGCCCGCCTCACCTGCGCAGCAGCACCCTCCGGGTGGCCCGCGCCAGCCGGGCCGCCGGCCGGTGCGAGCGCGGCTCGGGGCCCGAGCGGTCCAGCCACCACTCCCTCAACTCCCGGTGCGCCGCCGGGTCGTGCACCCGGCGCTCGCGCAGCAGGTGCGCGGCGAAGGCGAGGGCGTCGTGGCGGTAGCCCGCGGTCATGGGGTGGGTGTGGGCGTACGCGAGGAAGGCGGGGCGGTACAGCTCGCCGAGGATCTCCGGGAGCTCCGGGGCGACCTTGGCCACCACCCCGGCCCGCTTGGCGGCCAGCGCGCGGGACTGGACACCGAGGCGGACCCGGTCGAAGCCCTCCGGCGCGGGGGTGCCCGCCACCAGCGCGGACAGCAGCGCCGTCTGGGCGAGGGCGAGCCGCTGCCGGGGCACCTCGTCCACCGCGCCGCACGCCGACTCGTGCCCGCTCTGACGTGGCGAGGCCTGCCGGGGCTCGGTCACCGGCCCGCCCCCGGCCTGCCGGGGCCCGGCCGCCGCCCCGCCCCGCTCCACCGCGTCCCGGATGGATCCCAGCTCACGCTCCAGCTCCGCCGGTGCGGGGAAGTTCTCGTCCCGTTCCAGGAGGACCCCGGGCGGGCTGACCTGCGCGGCGAGGTCGGTGAGGAGGTCCAGGACCGGGCGCGGGACGGGGTGGGCGTGGCTGTCGTGCCAGACGCCGTCGCGTTCGTAGCCGCCCGCGACATGGACGTAGGCGATGGCCTCCAGCGGGAGTTCGGCGAGCGCCTTGGCCGGGTCCTCGCCGCGGTTGACGTGGTTGGTGTGCAGGTTGGCCACGTCGATGAGGAGCCGCACGCCGGTGCGGTCGGCGAGCTCGTACAGGAACTGGCCCTCCGTCATCTCCTCGCCGGGCCAGGAGAACAGCGCGGCGATGTTCTCCACCGCGAGCGGCACGGGCAGCGCGTCCTGGGCGATACGGACGTTCTCGCACAGCACGTTGAGGGCGTCCCGGGTGCGCGGCACCGGCAGCAGGTGGCCGGCCTCCAGGTGCGCGGAAGCGGTCAGCGGCCCGCCCGCGCGGACGAACGCGATGTGCTCGGTGACCAGCGGCGAGCCCAGTGCCTCGGCCCGCTCGGCGAGGGCCCGCAGCCGTCCCTCGTCGGGGCGGTCGGCGCCGCCGAGGCCGAGGGAGACGCCGTGCGGGACGACCGTCACCCCCCGCTCGCGCAGCCGGCGCAGCGAGTCGGGGAGGTGGCCGGGGCACACGTTCTCCGCCACGACCTCGACCCAGTCGATGCCCGGCATGCGCTCCACGGCGTCCGCGATCTCCGGCCGCCATCCGATGCCCGTACCCAGTCGCCGCATGTCTCCCCCTCCTTCTCGGTGAGGGGGGTATGGCCCCGCCCGGCGGTGCCGAACCGCGGGCCGGGGAGGTTCAGAGCAACATTTGAGGTTGGGTGCTCAGGGCCGTAGCGCCGGGTGGTCCGCCACGACCGTGCAGCTGCCCGGGGCGATCTCGGTGAAGCCCGCGTCCCGCACCACCGGCAGGCCGCTGGTGGTGAGGTCACGCCAGCGGTCCGGGTCGGCGGTGCGCACCGAGAGGGCGAAGCCGGAGTCGCGCCAGGCGGCGCGCTCCTCGCCGGACAGCTCCCACCAGGCGAGCTGGGCGCCGTGCCCGGCCTGAGCCATCGCCTTGCCGGCCGACATCTCCACCTCGGGGCTCATCCACAGCACCGGCCCGGCGGGGTCCGGCGCCGCGGGCGGCTCCGGGTCGTCCAGATCGGTGCCGGAGACCTGGAGCCGCGCCAGATCCTTGGGCCAGCCGTCCAGCGGCACCGGCGGGAAGACCCGCACCTCGGCCGCCTTGCCGGTCACCGTGATCCCGGGCAGCGCCTCGGCCCGCCGCCACTCCGCACCCCGCGCCCGCCGCACTACCTTGCGGATCCGCGCGTCCTGCCAGTCCCGCACGGCCTGCGCCCACTCGCCGTCGCCCACCGACCGCTCGTCGGCCAGCATCACCAGCACGGCACGCGCCGCGGTCTCCAGCGCGTCGGTCCGCGCGGGCGGGGCGGCGCGCTCGATCCGTACGACCATCGGCAGCACGAACTGCGGTGCCGTGTCGCGGTCGCTGCGCTCGGGGCGGAAGGGGCTGTCCTGGACGGGGGTCGCTTCACTGTTCACGCCGTTCAGTCTGCCAAGCCGCCCGGACGCCGACCGAGCCGCACGGGCTGTGCGGTTCCCGGCGATCGGCCCCCGGGCGTGCCCCACGGCACGAGAGGATGGCCCGCATGCACCGTGAGCTTCGACTCCGCGACGTGGGACGCCGGTACGGGCCGCGCGGACGGTGGGTGATCAGGCATGTCGACCTGGCGGTCGCGCCCGGCACGCTCACCCGCGTCGAGGGCGCCAACGGGACCGGCAAGTCCACCCTGCTGCGTGTCCTCGCCGGACTCGACGCGCCCAGCGAGGGCCGGGTCAGCGGCCGTCCCCGCACGGCTTATGTGCCCGAACGCTTCCCGGCCGCGCTGCCGTTCACCGCGGCCGGCTACCTCACCCACCTCGGCACGGTGCACGGCCTGTCCCGGCCCGAGGCGGCCCGGGCGGCGCGGGCCTGGCTGGAGCGGTTCGACGCGGACGCCCACGCCGGCACCCCGCTGGCGCGGCTGTCCAAGGGCAGCAGCCAGAAGGTCGCGGTCGCGCAGGCCCTCCTCGCCGAGCCGGGGCTGCTGGTGCTGGACGAGGCGTGGACCGGGCTGGACACCGCCGCGCGCGACGAGCTGGACCGGGCGGTGGGGGAGCGGACCGCCGCCGGCGGGGCGGTCGTCTTCGTCGACCACGACCCGCGGCGCCTCGCCGGCGCGGTCGACGCGGTCTGGACGGTGGCCGACGGCACCCTGGTCCGCCGTACCCCGGCGGAAGATCCGTCCGAGCCGGGCCCGTGCGTCACCGTCGTCGTCCAGGGACCGCCCCCGCCGCCCGACGTGCTCCGTATGACCGCCACGGCCACCGAGACCGCCCCCGGCACCCACCGGCTGACCGTCCCCGCGACCCACTCCGACACCGTGCTGCGCGCCCTGCTCACCGCCGACCCGCCCCGACACGTCGTCCGCGTCGCCCCCGCCACCCCGCCCACCGACACCCCCGGGACCCACCGGTGACCGCGATCCCGCGCCCCCTGCCCACCGGCCGTCCGCCCCGACACGTCGTCCGCGTCGCCCCCGCCTCCCCGCCCACCGACACCCCCGGGACCCACCGGTGACCGCGATCGCGCGCCCCCTGCCCACCGGCCGTCCGCCCCGACACGTCGTCCGCGTCGCCCCCGCCACCCCGCCCACCGACACCCCCGAAAGCCACCGGTGACCGCGATCCCGCGCCCCCTGCCCACCGGCCGTCCGCCCCGCCACGTCGTCCGCGTCGCCCCTGCCTCCCCGCCCGCCGACACCCCCAGGAGCCGTCCGTGACCGCCCTGCTGCGCTATCAGGCCGCCCTGCTGCTGCGCTCGCAGCGCTGGCTGCCGCCGGTGATCCTGTACGCCGCGTTCCTCGCCGTCGGTGTCCAGGCCGGGCAGCCGGTGCTGGACTCGCTCGGGTACGCCGCCGCGGGACTCCTGCCCGTCGCCGCCTGGCTGGTGCGGATCTGCGTCACGGGCGAGCCGCCCGCGGCCCGCGCGGTCGTCGCCGCGGCGGCCGGTCCCGCCCGCGCCCACCTGGCCTGCCTGCTGGTCGCGGCCGCCACGGCCACCGTGCTGGGCACGGCCGCCGTCGTGCTGGTCTCGCTGGTCGGCGACCCGGTCGGCACCGACCACCGCACGCGCGTGCCGCTGCTCCCGGCGGCCGGTGCGGGCCTGCTCGCCGTGCTGGTCTGCGTCCTGCTGGGCACGGCCGTCGGCGCGCTCACCGCGTGGCCGCTGCTGCGCTCGACCGGCCGTGCCGTGCCCGCGCTGCTGCTCGCGGCCCTGCTGGCGCTGGTGGTGACGGGGTCACCGGCCCAGGCGGCGGTCGAGGGGCTGGTCACCGGCTCGCAGTCCGGGAAGGTGCCGCTGCCCCTGCTCCCGCTCGCCGCGGCGGCCCTGCTCACGGCCGGGGCGACCGCCCTGGCCTGCGCGCTCACCGCCCGCCGGGCACCCTGAGCGTCACCCCGAGCAGGCGGTGCGCTGCGCCTCCTGCCACTCGCAGACCGGGCAGAGCGTGATCCCCTTGTACGACTCCGGGTACTCCGTCGGCTCCCGGCACAGCACGCACTCCGCGTACGGCGGGCCGTCCGCCTTCGGGGGCTTCTCGGCCGTGCCGATCGTGCAGTAGTCCTCGCTCATACCCCCAGCGTAGGGCGCGCGGGCCGGTCAGCGCCGGGCGCCGGTGGCGCCGATCAGCTCGGAGACCTTCACGAAGCGGTAGCCGCGCGCCCGCAGCTCGGGCACGACCGTGCGGACCACCCGCTCGGTGGTCGGGGCGGCGCTGCGGGTGCAGTGCAGGACCACCACCGAACCCGGCCGCACCCCGTCCAGGACCTGCCGGGCCACCGCGTCCGCGTCCGTGGCGAACGCGTCCCCGCTCACCACGTCCCACTGCACCGCGGTGACCCCGGTGCCGCTGAGCGCCTTCAGCGCCTGCCGGTCGTAACAGCCGCCCGGGAAGCGGAAGTACGGCATCGCGTCCCGCACCCCCGCCCGGCGGAAGGCGGCGTAGGCCCGCTCCACGTCGGCCCGCATCCGCTCCGCGGAGACGGTCGGCAGGCCGTAGCAGTCACCGGTGAAGGCGTAGTGGCTGTAGGAGTGGTTGGCGATCTCGAACAGCGGGTCCCGGCCGATGGTGCGGGCCTGGACCGGGTACTGCTCCGCCCACCGTCCGGTCATGAACACGGTCGCCGGCACCTTCAGCGCGCGCAGCGCCGCGATCAGCCCCGGGTTGTCGAAGCGCTCGCCCCGTGCCGCGCGCGGCCCCTGGTCCGCGGTCATGTCGGCGTCGAAGGTGAGCGCCACCGTCTTCTCCCGGCCGGCCCGCGGCCCGTGCTCGAAGACGGGGGTAAGACCCGCCGGGCCGGGGGCGAGCGTCGGCGGCCGGGAGACGGCCACCGACGGCGCGGGGTGGGCGGCCTGCCGATGGGCCGGCGGACCGGAGGGGGCCGTGCCGCACGCGGTGAGCGCGGCGGCGGCCAGGGCACAGACGGCGGTGACACGGCGGAGAGGTCTGATCACCGTATGACATTACGAATGCCTTCCGGGGCGTCCGGGGGCGCCGCGCCCCGCGTCCGGCGGTGGTTCACCCGGCCGGGGGCTCCTCGTCCGGGCCGCGCAGCCGCCGCCGCTCCAGCGGCTTCACCGCCGGGCCCTGCACGACGGTGCCGTCGGTGTCGAAGCGGGAGCCGTGGCAGGGGCACTCCCAGGCGCGTTCGGCGGAGTTGAAGGAGACCAGACAGCCCATGTGGGTGCAGCGCGCGGACAGGGCGTGCGTCTCGCCGTCCTCGTCGCGGTAGACGGCCAGGCGGTCCGCGCCGACGCGGACCACCGCGCCCTGGCCGGGGCCGAGGTCCGCCACGGACCGGCCCGGCCGCAGCCGGTCGCCGACGAAGTGCCGGGCCACCTTGGCCTGGTTCTTCAGGAAGGCCGGCGCCTCGCGGACCTGGCTGCGCATCCGCCGCGGGTCGTACAGTCCGCTCCACGCGCACGGCTCGCCCCGGATCAGCGAGGTCAGCAGCCGGCCCGCCATGATGCCGCCGCTCATTCCCCAGCCGCCGAAGCCGGTCGCCACGTACGTGTGCCGGGCGCCCGGGTGCAGCGGGCCGACCAGCGGCACGGTGTCGGTGGGGTCGTTGTCCTGCGTGGCCCAGGTGTGCGTGATCCGCAGGTCCGGGAAGTGCCGGGTGGCCCAGCCGGCCAGCTCGGCGAAGCGGGCGCGGGTGTCGCCGGTGCCGGGCGTGAAGTGCTCGCCGGTGACCACCAGGAACCGCTGCCCGGGACCGTACGGCGCGGTCCGCACCGAGCGGGTGTTCTCCTCGGGCGTGATGTACATGCCGCCCGGGTCCCGCTCCGCGTCGATCGGGCCCGCGACGACCAGCTCACGGCGCGGGGAGAGCCGGGTGAACAGCATCGCCCGGTCGAAGACCGGGTAGTGGGTCGCGACCACCACGTCCTTCGCGGTGACCACGGCACCGCCCTCGGTCGTCACGCGGCACGGCTCGCCCTCCCGCAGGCCGGTCACCCGCGTGTTCTCGTACACCTGGCCGCCCCGGGCGATCAGCTCGTCGACGAGGGCGAGGAGGTAGCGGCGCGGATGGAACTGCGCCTGCCCGGTGACCTCCACCGCGCCCGCCACCGGGAACGGCAGCTCGGTCTCCGTCACGAACGACGCCGGCAGCCCCGCCTCCCGCGCGGCCCGTGCCTCGGCCCGCAGCTCGCCCACCCGGCCCGGCTCCCGGGCGAAGGTGAAGGCGCTGCGCCGCTCCCAGGCGCAGGCGACGCCCAGCTCCTCCACGATCCCGGCGGCCCGCTCGATCGCCTCCGTCTGCGAGCGCGCGTACAGCCGGGCGCCCTCGCGGCCGCGGGTGCGCCGCAGCTTGTCGTAGACCAGCGTGTGCTGCGCGCTGAGCTTGGCGGTGGTGTGCCCGGTGACGCCGGCCGCGACCCGCCCGGCCTCCAGCACCGCCACGCCGAGCCCGGCCCGGGCCAGCTCCCAGGCCGTGCTGAGCCCCGCGACCCCGGCGCCGATCACCGCGACGTCCACGACGAGATCCTGCGCCAGGGCCGGGTGCGGCGGCCCGCCCGGGGCCGTCTCCAGCCAGTACGAGCCGCTGACCTGCTGCTTTTCGGACATGGGGCGACGAGTACCCCGCTCGCCCCGTTTCACTGGGGAGACGGCCGCGTCCCCCCGGCGGTGATCAGCCCCGCCAGGGGCCCGTCACGGCGAACGTCGTGCCGGGCGTGTAGCAGTTGACGAACATCGTCCGCCCGTCGGGGGAGAAGGTGACCCCGGCGAACTCGCCCCACTCCGGCTCCTCCGGGGTGCCGATGTTCTGCCGGCCGCGGGCCATGGCGTAGACCTCTCCGGTGCGGGTGACGCCGAAGACGTGCTGGGCGCCGTTGCCGTCCTCGCACACCATCAGGCCGCCGCTCGGGGCGAGGCAGATGTTGTCCGGGGACTCGCCGGGCAGCTGGACGTCGGTGTCCGGGCCGAAGACGACCACCAGGGTCAGGCGGCGCCGTCGCGGGTCGTAGCGCCAGATCTGGCCGTAGTGGTCGGCCGCCGAGCCGTCCGCGCTGCGCGCGAAGGACGACACGAAGTAGACGCAGGAGCCGCCCCAGTAGCAGCCCTCCAGCTTCTGCGCGTGCGTGATGCCCTTCGGGCCGTAGTCCTGCAGCCGGGTGGGCGTCTGCGCGGCCAGCGGGTCGGGTACGTCCACCCACTCGATGCCGTCGAAGGAGGCGCCGGTCTCCTGGATCGTCGACAGGTCCGGCACCCCGGGCACCCGCATCGCCTGGAGCCGGCCGCCCGCGCGCAGCGAACCCGTGCCGCCGAGCGGCTTCTCCGGCAGGAACCGGTAGAACAGGCCGAACGGCTTGAGGAAGGCGTCCTCCGTCTCGTACACGATGCCGCGGTGCGGGTCGACGGCGATCGCCTCGTGCTGGAAGCGGCCCATCGCGGTCAGCGGGACGGCGCCGGTGCGGTGCGGGTCGACCGGGTCCACCTCGAAGATGAAGCCGTGGTCCTTGGTGTAGCCGTTGGTGCCCGCCCGGTCCTCGGTCTCCTCGCAGGTCAGCCAGGTGCCCCAAGGGGTGGGCCCGCCCGCGCAGTTGACGGCCGTACCGGCGATCGCGACCCGCTCCGACAGCACGTCGAGACGGGCGTCGACCGTCAGCGCCGTACAGCCGCCCTTGCCCGCGGGGTCGTAGGTCAGGCCCGCCACGGTGGGCACGGGGATCTCCGCCGTGACGCGGTTCTCGTGGTTGCGGACCAGATGGGTACGGCCGCCTCTGCCCCGGAAGGCCGACATGCCGTCGTGGTGGGAGGGAACCCTGCCCTCACCGGAGCGGAGCTGGTCGCCCTCGCGGGACAGCACCCGGTAGCGGAAACCTTCCGGCAGGTCGAGCAGGCCGTCCGGGTCGGGGATCAGCGGGCCGTAGCCGGTGTGGCCGAGCGGCTGGGCGGCGGCGGTCCCGGCGAACAGTTCGGACAGGGCGCCGGTGAAGGCGATCCCCGCCCCCAGGGCACCGGTGCGCGCGAGCATCTGACGTCGTGTTGCGGACATGGCGGTGCGACCTTCCTGCTGGCGGACAGGAACTGTGACCCGCTGTGTCTATCACCCGACGCGCGGCTCGGGAACCACGCCTGTAGCACGTGTCACCCGGGGAGCGGCCCCGGAGGCGTCTGCTGGGCGCGCTCCAGGAAGCGCAGTAGTTCCACCGGGAAGGGCAGCACGAGCGTGGAGTTCTTCTCGGCGGCGACGGCCACGATCGTCTGCAGCAGCCGCAGTTGCAGCGCGGAGGGGGTCTCGGACATCTGCTGCGCCGCCTCGGCGAGTTTCTTCGACGCCTGCAACTCGGCGTCGGCGTTGATGATCCGGGCCCGCCGCTCCCGGTCGGCCTCGGCCTGACGGGCCATCGACCGCTTCATGCTCTCCGGCAGGGACACGTCCTTGATCTCGACGCGGTCGATCTGCACGCCCCAGCCGATGGCCGGGCTGTCGATCATCAGCTCCAGGCCCTGGTTCAGCTTCTCCCGGTTGGAGAGCAGGTCGTCCAGGTCGCTCTTGCCGATGATCGAGCGCAGCGAGGTCTGCGCCATCTGCGAGACGGCGAACCGGTAGTCCTCGACGTTCACCACGGCCGCGGCCGGGTCCACGACCTTGAAGTAGACCACCGCGTCCACCCGCACGGTCACGTTGTCCCGGGTGATGCCCTCCTGGGCCGGGATCGGCAGCGTCACGATCTGCATGTTCACCCGCCGCAGCCGGTCCACGCCGGGCACGATCATGGCCAGCCCGGGCGGCCGTACGGTCCCGCGCAGCCGGCCGAGACGGAACACCACGCCGCGCTCGTACTGCTTGACGACCCGCGCCGCCGCGGCGGCGTACACCGCGCCCGCGGCACCGGCCGCCACCACCACCGTGACCAGCTCCTGGAGCATCACGACCTCCTCCGGCAGAGGGCCGCTTCGCCTGCTCCTGCCACGATAGGCCGGAAGTCCGTACGGCGACATGCCCGGTTCCCCGGTCCGCGGGGCCGCACCCCGCGGACCGGAGACCGGAGACCGGCACCCGGTTACGCCGCCGTGGTCAGCCTCGTCAGCTTCACCGGTTCCGTACCGGTGGCGCTGTGCCGCTCGGCCCAGGACTCCAGGGCCGTACGGCAGGCGTGGTCCAGGTGGTGCAGACCCGACAGGTCCAGCTCCACGGGGCGGTCCTGCGGCAGGGACTCCAGGCTGTCGAGGATCTTCGGCAGCCTCAGGAAGGTCGCATTGCCCGTCAGGTACGCCTGGACGGGGCCGGCGCCCTTGTCGACGACCTCCAGCCGGACGTGGCTGGCCTCCCAGGCGGTCTTGACGACCGACAGGGCCAGACCGATGAGCACGCCCTCGAACATGTTCACCGCGACGATCGACACCGCCGTGACGACGAGGATCAGCGCCTCGCCCTTGTGGTCCCGCCACATGTCGGCGATCTGGCGGAACGGGATCAGCTTCCAGCCCGCGTGCACGAGGATGCCCGCCAGCGCCGGGATCGGGATCAGCGCGAGCGCGGAGGGCAGCGCGGCGGCGAACAGCAGCAGCCACACGCCGTGCAGCACCCGCGAGGCCTTGGTCCGCGCGCCCGCGGCCACATTGGCCGAGCTGCGCACGATCACCGCGGTCATCGGCAGCGCCCCGAGCAGCCCGCACACGGTGTTGCCCGCGCCCTGGGCGATCATCTCCTTGTTGTACTGGGTGCGCGGCCCGTCGTGCAGCCGGTCCACCGCCGCCGCGCTGAACAGGCTCTCCGCGGACGCGATCAGCGTGAAGGCGACGATCGTGCCCCAGATCGCCGGGGAGGCCAGCTCCCCGAAGGCCTCGGCGCCGGGCGGCTGGACGACGCCCAGCAGGCCCTCCACCTCGACGGTGGCCACCTTCAGCCCGAAGACCTGGGTGACGGCCGTGGCCAGCACGACCGCGGCGAGCGCGCCCGGCACCGACCGCAGCGCCTTCGGCAGCTTCCGCCACAGCACGATCACGGCGATGGTGCCCGCGCCGATCGCGAGCGAGACCAGCGCGTCGCCGTCGCCGAAGGTGTCCGCGAACGCTCCGGGCAGCCCGGCGATCTTGCCGATCCCGGTCTCCGGGGCCTTCAGACCGGCCGCCGCGTAGATCTGCCCGGCGATGATCACCAGGCCGATGCCGCAGAGCATGCCCTCGACGACGGACACGGATATCGCCCGGAACCAGCGGCCGATCCGCGCGAAGCCCATGGCGAGCTGGAGCAGCCCGGCGATCAGCACGATCACCCCGAGCGTGGCCACCCCGAACTCGCTGACCGCCTCGAACACCAGCACCGTCAGACCGGCGGCCGGGCCGGAGACCTGGAGGCTGCTGCCGGGCATGAGTCCGGTGACGAGGCCGCCCACGATGCCGGTGATCAGGCCCAGTTCGGCCGGCACCCCGGAGGCCACCGCCACGCCCACGCACAGCGGCACGGCGACCAGGAAGACGACTATGGAGGCGAGGAAGTCCTGCCTCAGACAAGGGAACTTGGAAAGAGATGTCAGCATGGTCGCCACCTCCTCACAGCGCCTCGAAGGAGTCGGTCTCCGCGCGGTGCGCGCGGACCCGGCCGGTGTGCACCTCGTAGTACCAACCGTGCAGCCGGAGCTGACCGGCCGTCAGCCGCCGCTCCACGCACGGGTAGGAACGCAGCCGCAGCAACTGGGTCAGGACGTGGTTCTGCACCGCCTCGGCGACGGTGGGGTCCTGCGGGTCGGACGCCTTGGGATCCTCCGCGGCGTGCGCGAGCCAGTCCCGCACGGCGGGTACGGCGGCCAGGTCGTCGCCGCGCACCAGCGCGCCGACGGCCCCGCAGTGCGAGTGGCCGCAGACGACGACGTCCTGCACGCCGAGCACGTTCACGGCGTACTCGATGGTGGCGGCCTCACCGGTGGGGGTGCCCGAGCCGTACGGCGGGACGATGTTGCCCGCGGTGCGCAGCTCGAACAGCTCGCCGGGGCGGGCGCCCGTGATCAGGGCCGGGACGACCCGGGAATCGGAGCAGGTGATGAACAGGACCTGCGGCGACTGGCCTGCGGCCAGCCCGGCGAACTCCTCAGGGCGCTGTCCGAAGGAACGGGCGTTGTCGATGAGGGGTTGCATGAGTGGTGACTCCTCCTGGCGCGCCCACGGGGGCGCGTCGGGTCTCGTGGACAGAGGTGGGGCTCTGCTCGGGAGCGGAGACTGCTCCGCACTGACAGAGGCGGGGCGGGGAGGGCCCCGTGCTCAGCAGCGGAAGACCTGCAGCGCGGCGGGTGTGCGGTCCGCCGAGGGTCTCGACGGTCGGGAGTAGGCGGCCGCGGGCACGGCGGGCCGGGGTACGGCCGCCGTCGGATCGGGGACCGGCAGGGGCCGGTCGGGAGCCTGGGGCGAGAGGTCGGCGTGCCGGTGGCGGTCGCGGGGTCCGACGGGACCGCCGGTGCCGCCCGTGCCGCCGGCGGGGCCGCAGTCGTGCGGCGTCGCCGTCTCGTCGCGCGGTGCCGCGCCCTGGGGGATCACCCCGGGCAGGGCCTTGGCCTCGGCATGACGGCCCGTATGCGCGGATGCGAAGGTTCCGGTGGGCGCGAAGATCTGGAGGGCGAGCAGGACGGCGGCGAGGACGCCGATCACCGTCCGGGCCGTCGCACCTCGGAACATACGCCCCCCTCCGGCAGCTCGCGCGTCTCAAGTACGGACCAATGCTTGGTCAACAACTGGTCAAGAAAGACGTTAACCCGGTAAAGGCCTTTGCTGGGTTAACAACAGGTTTCCAGCGCGAGAGAGCGTGAAAAGAGCGGGTCCGATGGCCGGAACCCGCTCTTGATCAAGGTGGGGCGATCGACTACCGCACGAGCCGCTGCGCGTCGCGGGCGAGGGCGGTGAGCCGGGAGATCGCCCTGAAGTACTTCTTGCGGTAGCCGCCGTTCAGCATCTCCTCGCTGAACAGCTGGTCGAAGGGAACGCCCGAGGCGAGGACCGGCACCTCGCGGTCGTACAGCCGGTCGGCCAGCACGACGAGCCGCAGGGCCGTCGACTGGTCCGGCACCGGCGCCACACCGGTGAGGCAGACGGCCTTCAGGCCGTCGGTGAGGGCGCCGTAACGGCTCGGGTGCACCTTGGCCAGGTGCTCCAGCAGCTGCGGGAAGGCGTCCAGCGAGGCACCTTCGGTGGCGTGCGCGGCACGGGTGACCTGCTCGTCGGCGTAGGGCGCCGGTGCCTCGGGCAGGCCGCGGTGGCGGTAGTCCTCGCCGTCGATGCGCAGGGTGCGGAAGTGGGCGGACAGGCCCTGGATCTCGCGCAGGAAGTCGGCGGCGGCGAACCGGCCCTCGCCGAGCTTGCCGGGCAGGGTGTTGGAGGTGGCGGCGAGCGCGACGCCCGCCTCGACCAGCTTGCCGAGCAGGGTGGAGACGAGGACGGTGTCGCCCGGGTCGTCCAGCTCGAACTCGTCGATGCACAGCAGGCGGTGGCCGGACAGGGTCCGCACGGTCTGCTGGAAGCCGAGGGCGCCGACCAGGTTGGTCAGCTCCACGAAGGTGCCGAACGCCTTCAGCTCGGGGGCGGCCGGGGTGGCGTGCCAGAGGGAGGCGAGCAGGTGGGTCTTGCCGACGCCGTAACCGCCGTCGAGGTAGACCCCGCGGGGACCTGCCGGGGTCTTCGGGGCCTTCGCCGCCCGCCCGAAGCCGAAGAAGCCGCGCCGGCCGCCGCCGGTGGCGTGCGCGCCGCCGAGGCCCGCCGCGAAGGACTCCAGCACCCGTACGGCCTCGGTCTGGCTCGGCTGGTTCGGGTCCGGGATGTAGGTGCTGAACCGGACCGAGTCGAAGCGCGGCGGCGGCACCATCTCGGCGACCAGCCGGTCCGCGGGCACGTGCGGCTCACGGGCGCACAGGGACAGAGGGGCCGCGCCGGTTATGGGGGCGAGGTCGGAGGCGGGGGTGGAGGACGACACGTTTCCCCATGCTAGGGGGTGGACGGCCGATGCCGGTCGTGGCCTGTGCCACCACCGCCCTCACCGGAGACGACCAGCCCGCACCCGCGGCCCCTCCCGTCCCTCCACCCACTCGTTCCGGCCACGGGCGTGCCAGACTGCACGGCATGCGACGCCTGTTCCCTGTGAGCGAAGAAGCGGCCGGTCCAGCGACGGACGAGGGGGTGGGGGCCGCGGTCCAGGCGCGGGAGTGGAGTCTCGCCGAGCTGGCGGACGCCTACGCGTATCCGCAGCTGCCACCGGGGGAGCCGCGGCCCTGGCTGCGGGCCAACATGGTGTCCACCCTCGACGGCGCCGCCCAGCACGACGGCCGTTCGCAGCCCATCTCCAACGCCACGGACATGCGGGTCTTCGGCACCCTGCGGGCCCTCGCCGACGTGGTGATCGTCGGTGCGGAAACGGTACGCCAGGAGGGCTACCGCCCCGCACGCGCGCGGGAGGAGTTCGCGGAGCGGCGCGCGGCGGCCGGGCAGGGCCCCGCGCCGGCCATCGCCGTGGTCACCGCCAGCCTGGACCTGGACTTCTCGCTGCCCCTGTTCACCTCCCCGCTCGTGCCCACCCTGCTGCTGACCGGCGCCGCGGCCTCCCCGGAGCGCCGGGCGGCCGCCGAGAAGGCCGGCGCGCGGGTGGTCATCGCCGGTGACGGGGTAGGCGTCGACCCGGTCCGGGCCGTCCGGGCCCTGGCCGAGCTGGGCCACACCCGTCTGCTGACCGAGGGCGGTCCCCGGCTGCTGGGTCAGCTGGTGGCCGCCGAGGTGCTGGACGAGCTGTGCCTGACCGTCTCCCCGATGCTCACCGCAGGCGACGCCCAGCGCATCGCCGGAGGCCCCTCCGTCACCGTTCCGCACCGCTTCGCACTGATGTCCCTACTGGAGGAGGACGGGTTCCTGTACAGCCGTTACCGCAGGTCATGAGCGTGCCGAGGGCGGCCGGGCCGGTCTCGGGCCGCCCGCCGCGCGGTGATCGTCACCCGTGGGTCCGACATTAACGGAATCTGTCGTTCCGTTTAGCCGCGGCCGGGCACACTAATCCCCGGCAGTACCCGTGCGATCACGGGGCAGGATGGTTTCCTCAGGGCCTGGTGCGGCCCACGGAGGACGAAGGGCCCAGGGGGCCCGCACAGCAGAAGGGGCGCCCGGTGTTCACCAGCGTTTTGATGATCGAGAAGGCCCTCACGTCCGCCGACGTGGAGTTCGTCACCACCTTGCACGGCGACGAGCCGGTCACCTTCCATGTGCTGCTCCAGCCCCGCGGCGACCAGGCCGACCGCCTGCTGCGGGCCATCGACGACATCGCCCTCGGCGAGCTGGACGAGGCGGCCCGCGAGAACGAGACGCCGGAGGGGCCACAGGCCCGCAGCGTGGGGCAGCAGGCGCTGGACGTGTCGCTGGCCGCACTGCGGGCGGCCGGCAGCGCGGCCGACGGACGGCTCATCGAGGACCACCCGCTGGACGCGCTCAAGCGCCTCGTCGACGAGGTCGGCGCGGACGAGGTGATCGTGCTGACCGACCCGCACTACGTGGAGGAGTTCTTCCACCGCGACTGGGCCTCCCGGGCCCGGCACAAGGTCGGCGTCCCGGTGCTGAAGCTGTTCTCGCACAGCAAGGCCTGACCGCGTCCCCGCCCGCGGCCTCCCCGCGCCGCGTCCCCGTGGACCGGCCGCGCACCGCACGGCCAGTAGGGTGGGGCGCTGTACGTCCGTCCCACCCCAGTACGCAGGAGACACGCATGGCACCCGGTCTTCCCCCCGCCATGGAGCGACCGCACTTCATCGGTATCGGCGGCGCCGGGATGTCGGGGATCGCGAAGATCCTCGCGCAGCGCGGGGCGAAGGTGGCCGGCAGCGACGCGAAGGAGTCGGCCACCGCCGAGGCGCTGCGGGCGCTGGGCGCGACCGTGCACATCGGGCACGCGGCGCGGCACCTCGCCGACGACGCCAGCTGCGTCGTCGTCTCCTCGGCGATCCGCCAGGACAACCCCGAGCTGGCCCGCGCCGCCGAGCTGGGCATCCCCGTCGTCCACCGCTCCGACGCGCTCGCCGCGCTGATGGAGGGCCTGCGCCCGATCGCCGTCGCGGGCACCCACGGCAAGACGACCACCACCTCCATGCTCGCGGTCTCGCTGGGCGAGCTGGGCCTGAACCCGTCGTACGCCATCGGCGGCGACCTGGACGCCCCCGGCTCCAACGCCCTGCACGGCGAGGGCGACATCTTCGTCGCCGAGGCCGACGAAAGCGACCGCAGCTTCCACAAGTACGCCCCCGAGGTCGCGATCGTCCTCAACGTCGAGCTGGACCACCACGCCAACTACGCCTCGATGGACGAGATCTACGAGTCCTTCGAGACCTTCGCCGGGAAGATCGTGCCCGGCGGCACCCTGGTGATCTCCGCCGACCACGAGGGCGCCCGGGAACTGACCCGTCGCGTCAGCGGCGTGCGCGTCGTCACCTACGGCGAGGCCGAGGACGCCGATGTGCGGGTCCTGTCCGTGGTGCCGCAGGGCCTGCGCAGCGAGGTCACCGTCCGCCTGGACGGCGAGGAGATCACCTTCACCGTCTCCGTGCCCGGCCGCCACTACGCCCTCAACGCCGTCGCCGCCCTCACCGCGGGCGCCGCGCTCGGCATCCCCGCCGCCGAGCTGGCCCCGGCGCTGGCCGCGTACACCGGCGTCAAGCGCCGCCTGCAGCTCAAGGGCGAGGCGGCCGGCGTCCAGGTGATCGACTCCTACGCCCACCACCCCACCGAGATGACCGCCGACCTGGAGGCCATGCGCGGCGCGGCCGGCGACGCCCGGATCCTCGTCGTCTTCCAGCCGCACCTGTTCTCCCGCACCCAGGAGCTGGGCAAGGAGATGGGCGAGGCGCTGGCCCTGGCCGACGCCTCCCTCGTCCTCGACATCTACCCGGCCCGCGAGGACCCGGTTCCCGGCGTCACCAGCGAGCTGATCATCGACGCCGCCCGCGCCGCCGGCGCCGACGTCACCGCCGTACACGACAAGGCCGAGGTGCCGGACGCCGTCGCGGGAATGGCCAGGGCCGGTGATCTCGTTCTCACCATGGGCGCGGGCGATGTCACCGACCTCGGACCGCGCATCCTGGACCGACTGGCGAAGTGAGGGGCTGAGGCTCATGGCATACGACGTCGAGAAGCCGGACGAGCAGTGGCGCGCGGAGCTGACCCCGGCCGAGTACGCCGTCCTGCGCCAGGCCGGCACCGAGCCCGCGTTCACCGGTGAGTACACCGACACCAAGACCCAGGGTGTCTACTCCTGCCGGGCCTGCGGCGCCGAACTGTTCACCTCGGACACCAAGTTCGAGTCGCACTGCGGCTGGCCGTCCTTCTTCGACCCGAAGGACACCGACGCCGTCGAACTGCTGGAGGACCGCTCCCACGGCATGGTCCGCACCGAGGTCCGCTGCGCCCGCTGCGGCTCCCACCTCGGCCATGTCTTCGAGGGCGAGGGCTACCCGACCCCCACCGACCAGCGCTACTGCATCAACTCCATCTCCCTGCGGCTGACCCCCGCGGAGGACTGAGACACCGCGCCGGCCGGCTCGCCCCACCGCGGCCGGCCGGCGTCCTTCACATCACCGCCGAAGTCCTGTCACACCCGACGTCTAGACTGCCCGGCAACGGCGCCCGCATGATCACGTTCGGTAGCCGAGCGGGCGGAAGCTGCCAGACCCGAAGGGCATTCGGCGTTTTGATACGGATAGATGCAGTCACCAAGCGGTACCCGGACGGCACGGTGGCGGTCGACCGGCTCTCCCTCGACATACCCGACGGGGCGATCACCGTCCTCGTCGGCCCCTCCGGCTGCGGGAAGACGACGACCCTGCGCATGATCAACCGGATGGTCGAGCCGAGCGAGGGCCGCATCCTCATCGACGGCGTCGACAGCCGGCAGCAGCCCGTGAACACCCTGCGCCGGTCGATGGGATACGTCATCCAGAACGCCGGCCTCTTCCAGCACCGCACCATCGTGGACAACATCGCGACCGTGCCGCGCCTGCTCGGCTGGAACAAGGGCAAGGCACGAGACCGGGCACGCGAGTTGATGGAACGCGTCGGTCTCGACGCCTCCCTCGCCGAGCGGTACCCCTACCAGCTGTCCGGCGGACAGCAGCAGCGCGTCGGCGTGGCGCGGGCGCTCGCCGCCGACCCGCCGGTGCTGCTGATGGACGAGCCGTTCTCGGCCGTCGACCCGGTGGTCAGGAAGGGCCTCCAGGACGAACTGCTGCGGATCCAGGACGAGTTGGGCAAGACCATCGTCTTCGTCACGCACGACATCGACGAGGCCGTGAAGCTCGGCACGATGGTCGCCGTCCTGCGCACCGGCGGGCGGCTCGCGCAGTACGCGCCGCCCGCCGAGCTGCTGTCCGACCCGGCCGACGCCTTCGTCGAGGACTTCCTCGGCGCCGACCGCGGCATCCGCCGGCTCTCCTTCTTCTCCTCCGCCGGGCTGGACCTGCTCACCGGCCCGGTCGTCCCGGCCGGTGCCACTGCCGAGGAGATCGCCGCCCGGGACACCGGCGGCTCCCCCCGCCTGCTCGTCACCGACCCCGAGGGCAGGCCGCTCGGCTGGGCCGAGCCCGACGCGCTCGCCGCCGGGCCGGTCGATGCCGCCCGACTGCTGTCGTACGGGCGTCCGTTCGTGGCCGGCCGGGACTCGCTGCGGGCCGCCCTCGACTGTGCCGTCCTGTCACCCACCGGCTGGGCCGTCGCCGTGGACGACACCGGCCGCGTCACCGGCGTCGTCTCCCAGCAGGCCATCGGCGACGCCATCCGCACCGCCCACGCGGCGGGGGCGAAGACCGAGGGCGCGACCGGTGCGGAGCCCGACGGCACGGCAGAACCGGGGACCGACGGCACGGCCGCGAAGGCCGCGCGATGAGTGGCCTGTTCGACCTCCCGAGCGACCTCCAGCACAGCTACCTCGGCCTCGTCGGCCTGCATCTGCGGGAGGCCCTGATCCCGGTCGCCGCCGGACTGCTGCTCGCGCTGCCCGTCGCCCAGCTGTGTGTCCGGCTGCGCTGGCTGTACGCGCCGGTGCTGGGGCTGACGACCGTGCTGTACGCGATCCCGTCCCTCGCCTTCTTCGTCGTCCTCATCGACTACACCGGCCAGACCGAGACCACCGTGATGATCCCGCTGGCCGTCTACAGCCTCGTCGTCCTCGTCCCCGCCATCGTGGACGGCGTGCGCTCGGTCCCGCAGGAGACCCTGGACGCCGCGACCGGCATGGGCCTCGGCCCCGTACGCCGTTACTTCCAGGTGCAGTTGCCGATCGCGGCGCCCGCGATCGTCGCCGGCCTGCGGGTGGCGAGCGTGTCCAGCATCTCCCTGGTCAGCGTCGGCATGCTGATCGGCAACCAGGGCGCCCTCGGCAACATGCTCTACACCGGCATGACGTACGGCCGCCCCCGCCTGATCTGGCTCTCCGTCATCAGCACCGCCGTCCTGGCCATCGCCGTGGACGCGCTGCTGGTCCTGGTGCGCCGGATCCTCACCCCCTGGATGCCGCGCGGCACCCGGCCCCGGCCCGCCGTGGACCCGGCCGCCGCGGACCGCCTCGCCACGGACGGGCCCGGACCGGCCGCCACCGCACGCAAGGACGCAGCCCGGTGAACGTACTCCACTTCGTCAGCGCCTTCTTCGGCGACGGCGCCCACTGGCACGGCTACGACGGCATCCCCGCCCGCCTGCTGGAACACCTGCGGTACTCGGTGACCGCGTTCGCGATCGCCGCCGCCGTCGGGCTGCCGGCCGGCCTGCTCACCGGGCACACCGGACGCGGCGGGAACGTCCTGGCGTTCCTCGCCACCGCCGCCCGCGCGCTGCCCAGCTTCGGGCTGCTGGTGCTGATGTTCATCCTGTTCGGGTTCGGACTGGTGCCGGTGATGATCCCGCTGGTCGTGCTCGCCGTCCCGCCGATCCTCGTCACCACGTACGAGGCGGTGCGGTCCGTCGACCCGTCCCCGGTGGACGCGGCCCGCGGCATGGGCATGTCCGAGAGCCGCGTCCTGCTCCAGGTGGAACTGCCGGTCGCGCTCCCCGTCGTCCTCGGCGGCCTGCGCTCGGCGGCCGTGCAGATCGTCTCGACGGCCACCATCGCGGCGTACGTCAGCCTCGGCGGCCTCGGCCGCTACATCATCGACGGCCTCTACCAGCACGACTACGAGAAGGTCGTGGGCGGCGCCACCCTGGTGGCCGCCCTCGCCCTCGCGACCCTCGCGCTCTTCTGGGCGGCGGGCCGTCTCGCCGTGTCACCGGGGGTGCGCCGCGGCGGCTGACGGCTCACTCCGCCCCAACTGCCCTGGCCGCCGTGGCCCTTGCGGACGGGTGCGTCCGGGGTGTTCCGGCCGCGTAACGAAGCCGCGCGGCGGTCCGAATTCGCTTGACTGATCGAGAAGGTGCTGGCTTGGATCGAACCGTGACTTCTACCGGCGGCAGCAACAGGTCCCTCAGCAGGCTCTCGGGTACGGCGGCCACGGCCGCGGCGCTTCTCGCCGCGACCGGCCTGCTGGCGGGCTGTTCCTCCTCCGACGGCGGCGACCCGCTGGACGGCGGCAAGGCCGACGGCGGCACCGTGGTCGTCGGTTCGAACAACTTCCCCGAGAGCATCCTGCTCGCCGACATCTACGGCGAGGCACTGAAGGCCAAGGGCGTCAAGGTCACCTACAAGCCGAACATCGGCAGCCGCGAGACGACGTACGGCCTGATCAAGAACGGCTCGATCACGGTCCTGCCCGAGTACAACGGCTCGCTCCTCGCCTACCTCGACAAGAAGGCCGCGCCGAAGAGCACCGAGGAGACGACCGCGGCGATCAACGCCAAGCTCGACCACAAGCTGACGCTGCTGCAGCCGTCCGCGGCCCAGGACAAGGACTCGGTCACGCTCAACGCCGAGACGGCGAGCAAGTACAAGCTGACCTCGCAGTCGAGCATCGCCGACCTCAAGGGGATCGCGAAGGACCTGGTCATCGGCGGCTCGCCGGAGTTCCAGACCCGGCAGCAGGGCCTGGTCGGCCTCAAGGAGGTCTACGGCCTGGAGTTCAAGTCCTTCAAGGCGCTGGACGCGGGCGGTCCGCTCACCAAGGAGGCGCTGAAGAAGAACACCGTGCAGGCCGCGGACATCTTCACCACCGACCCCACCATCGCCAAGGAGAAGTTCGTCGTCCTGCAGGACCCGAAGAACCTCTTCGGCTTCGCGAACGTGCAGCCGCTCGTCTACAAGGGCGGCCTGTCCCAGCAGGGCGTCGACGCGCTGAACGCCGTCTCGGCCAAGCTCGACACCAAGACGCTGCTCGACCTCGGCGCCCAGGTCCAGCTGGACGACAAGGACCCGCTGGACGTGGCCCGGGCGTGGCTGGAGTCGGCGGGCCTGGCCTGACGCAGTCGGGGCGCGGGCCCGCCCCGACTCATGCCGGTTCCTCGCCCGTGGTGACCGGCGCCGGGGACCGCCGTCGTGCGGCGGCTTCCCTGCGCCGGCGCAGCGGGCCGCGGCGCGGCTCCTGGTCCGGCAGCCAGCCGAAGGCCAGGCAGCTGCCGGTCGCGCCGAGGAGCAGGCCGAGGAAGAAGCCGCCCAGGTTGGACGTGAGCCAGGTGCCCAGGGACAGCAGGATGCCGGTGAGCGAGTAGAACAGCCGCTGGGCCGGGTTGACCAGGATCAGCACGCCGAGCAGCACCATCAGGGCCGGCAGCAGATACCCGGCCAGCCCCTGCATCCCGATGTGCAGGACGACCTTGAGCGACGCCTTCTCGGTCAGCAGGATCTCGCCGCCGCCCAGGGCGAGCAGCAGCCCACCCCAGAACGGCCGCCCGTGCCGCCAGCGGCGGAAGGCCGCCCGCGGCCCCGTCCGTGCGCGCCCGGGCATCGGCTCAGCAGCCCTTGTCGCTGAAGCGCAGCTTCAGACCGGGCAGCCGGAACACCGCGGCGGTCGTGGCGTAGTTGGTCTGCCGCAGGTCGCCGATGTGCACGGTGTCGGCCTGCTGGCTGAAGACGCCGATCGGCCCCTTCACCCCGGCCTTGGTGAGCGTGCTGGCGTCGTTGCCGATCTCGATGTTGCCGAAGTCGGCGTTGCCGGACAGCTCGGTGGAGTCGGTGGTCAGGTCGGTCGCGGTCACCTTGTCCTTGCCGCCGCCCGCGGTGATCAGCAGGTTGGTGCCGCCGAGGTCGACGCTCTGGCACAGCTTGGTCAGGGTGGCGTTCTTGATCGCGGAGGTGACGACCAGCACCTGACCGCCGGTGTCACCGGCGTTGGGGCTGCCCTCCGCCATGTTGTCCAGCGCGCCGAACTGCTCGAAGCCGGTCCCTTCGAGGTCGGTGGCGGTGACGGTGAACGGCATGCCGGAGATGGCGAACTGCACGCCGAGGGCGCCCTGCGCGGTGAGGACCGCGAGGCCGGCGGCGACCAGGGTCGCGGGCACCGCGAGCACGGCGGCGCGCCGCAGCCGGACCCGGCCGCGTCTTTCGGTGTCCTCCGGGGCGCTGCCCGCCGTCTCTTCCGGTGCGCTGGCTGCGGAACCGCTTTCCATGTCTGCTCCCGTAAGCATGGTGAACGCGGGGTGATGGAGTGCGCTGACCTTCACTGACGTGCACTGACGCGATGTCCTGGCGCGGACGGCGACTGCCGCGCCCGCCCTCCGCACCTTCCGTGGGCCGCAAGGGCTTTCGTGTTACGCGGTAGTAGCCAATCGGAAGTTACCGATGGTTACAGTCGGGGGTCAAGGGTGTTGTGCATGATCCGTGCACGTACTTCAACTTCCCTGTGAAGCCTTGACGTTGACAGAAATTCAGGTCTACAACTCTGCTACGTCAGCCCGGATCCGTGGCGCCGGATCCACTGCGCCCGGCATGCCCGTGGCGCGCCGCCACACATCGTCCGGCACAAGCCCTTTCCGCCCGGCCCGGCCGAAGGTCTCCCCACACCCCCCACGCCCTTCGGCCGGGCGCACGACGGGCGTCCTGCGTGCAGCCCTCGTTCGACCCCCACTTCCTGAGAAAGAGGCACCCGCATGCGTACTCGCAGCCTGCTCACCGTCGCCGGAGCCGTCGTCGCCCTCGCGCTCCCCGCCACCCTGCCGGCCTCCGCCGCCGACACCGCGGTCCTCACCACCGGCGGCGCGGGCGGCACCCCGGTCGCCACCGGCTCCGTCCTCACCGCCTCCCTGGCGAGCGGCACCGCCGCCACCTTCTACTCCAGCGCCGACGGCACCAGCGGTCTGCGCTGCACGTCCTCGCAGTTCACCGCCACCGTCACCGGCAACCCCAGCGCGCCCGGCACGGCCACCGAGTCCGTGACCGCCCACACCTTCGACGCGGCGAGCTGCACCAGCAACGTCACCGGGGTGCTCGGCGTCAGCGGCATCACCGTCGACCACCTGCCCTACACCGCCACCGTGACCTCCGCGGGCGCGCTCGATGTCACCCCGCCGGCCGGCTCCACCGTGCAGACCACCGTCAAGCTGCGCACCCTGCTCGGCACCGTCACCTGTGTCTACCAGGGCCCGGGCCTGTCCGGCACCGCGAGCAACGCCGACAACTCCATCACGTTCGACGACCAGCACTTCACGAAGATCTCCGGCTCGTCCCTGTGCTTCTCGAACGCCTACTTCACCGCGAAGTACGCCCCGGTGACGACCGGAGGCGCCGCCGTCTACGTCAACTGAGCGACCAAGCCGGTCAGTTCAGCGCCTGCGCAGCCGTACGGCCAGGGCGGCGCCCCCGGTGAGCAGCAGCACCGCGGCGGCGCCGCCCGCGAGCAGCGGGGCACCGGGGGCGAAGGAGGCGCCGCCGGTGTCCGCGGCCGTACGGGCAGCGCCGACGACAGCGGTCGGTGCGGGCGCGGTGCCGGCGGGGGGCGTGCTCGCGGGTGTCGTGCCGGCAGGGGTCGTGCTCGCGGGCGTCGTGCCGGCGGGGGTTGCGCCGGACGGCTTCGGGCCGGCGGCAGGGGCCGCCTGGGACGGCTTCGGCCTCGTTGGCGCACCTCCCGCCAACACCACGTCGGAACACGAGTAATAGGTGTCCGGCGTGCTGCTGTTCTGCCAGACCGTGTACAGCACATGGCGTCCGGTGCGGTCCGCCGGAAGCCTGACCGGGATGCGGTACGCCCCGTCCGTCAGCGGCGGGTCCTTGACCTCGGCGAGGGGCCGCTCGGGCAGGTCCGACCAGGTCAGCGGCCGGGACGGGTCGTAGCCGGCCTCGGTGAGATAGAGCCGGAACGTGCCGGTGTGCGGGATCGTCGAGGCGTACCGCAGCGTCACCGTGGTCCCCGGCGTCAGCCGTGTCGACGGCCAGTCCGTGCGGGCGAGATCCAGGCCGCGGTAGGCGGCGAGCCCGCCGCTGCACAGCTCACCGTCCGGGATCACCCGGCGGTCCCGGCCGCCGACGTCCGCCACCCGCAGGTTGTCCCACGCCGTGAAGGGCGTCCCGCCGTTCGCCGCGACCGCCGCCCGGCACGCCGCCGACCGGGCCGCCGCGCCGCCCTCCGGCGAGCAGGCGTACACCCGGCTCACCGGGTCCGTCGGCGCGCCGTGCGCCCCGGCCGGGCCCGCCGCCCACAGCCCGAGCAGCAGGGGAGCGGCGGCGGTGGCCGCCAGGGCGGTACGGCGGCGGGGCGTGGTCTTCCGGGGCATCGGGGAGGTCTCCTCGGCCGGGGGAGGGGCATGGCCTGCACCCATCAGTACGGGCATCCGGTTCCGTGCGTTCAACGGCCGGCACCGGCCGCCCGGAGGGTGACGAAGGGCCGTAAAACCCGCCCAACCCGCCGTAGGGCAGGGGGAGTTTCCGGCCAGATCGAGGGTTTCCTCTGTATCCCCGCGACCTGCGGTTTGCCTATCGTTCCTGCACAGCTGACCCACAGGTAACCCCGGTGGGACGGCGACCCGCGCACGGCCGGCCATCGCGCCGCTTTTCGGCACACCCCCCTCCGCTTCGACGACGAAGCGCGTCCACCCGCCGCTCCGCCCTGCGCGGAATCGGCCACGAAAGGCAAAGCCCTTGCGTACACCCCACGCCACCGGACGGAAGCTGATATCCGTCGCCGCGGTCTCCGCGGCCCTGCTCACGGCCGCCACCGCCGCGGTCGCCGCCGCCCCGCAGGCCCCCACGGCCGAGGCCGCCGTTCCCGCCGCCCAGACCGAGGCCGCACCGGGCGTGCCCGCCGAGCGGCTCATCGTCGGTTACAAGCCGGGCGCCGAGGAGGCCACCTCCAACCGGGCCGCCGAGGCCGACGCCGCCGCCAAGGGCAAGGAGGCCGGAACGGACGCCGACTTCCGGCGCCGCCTCGGCACCGGCGCCGCCCTCGTCGACCTCGGCGCGCGCGCCACCCGCGCGGACGTCGCCGACGTGGTCGCCGAGTTCAGGGCCGACCCGCAGGTCGCCTACGTCGTGCCGGACCGCCTCAACAAGCCGATGGCCACGCCGAACGACACCGAGTACGGCAAGCAGTGGGACCTGTTCGAGGAGACCGCCGGCATGCGCGTGCCCGGCGCCTGGGACATCGCCACCGGCAGCGGCGTCACCGTCGCCGTCATCGACACCGGCTACGTCGCCCACTCCGACCTGGCCGCCAACATCGTCGGCGGATACGACTTCATCTCCGACACCGCCGTCTCCGTCGACGGCGACGGCCGCGACAGCAACCCGGCCGACCCGGGCGACTGGTACGCCGACAACGAGTGCGGCACCAACGTCCCCGGCAGCAACTCCTCCTGGCACGGCACCCACGTCGCCGGCACCATCGCCGCCGTCACCAACAACGGCAAGGGCGTCGCCGGCATCGCCTACGGCGCGAAGATCTCCCCGCTGCGCGTCCTCGGCAAGTGCGGCGGCTACGACTCCGACATCATCGACGCCATCACCTGGGCGTCCGGCGGCACCGTCTCCGGCGTGCCCGCCAACTCCAACGTCGCCAAGGTCATCAACATGTCCCTGGGCGGCGACGGCGCCTGCACCTCGGCCACCCAGAACGCCATCAACGCGGCGGTCAGCCGCGGCACCACCGTCGTCGTGGCCGCGGGCAACGAGAACGACAACGTCGCGAACCACTCGCCGGGCAACTGCAACAACGTCATCTCGGTCGCCGCGACCAACCGCACCGGCTCGAAGGCCTCCTACTCCAACTACGGCTCCCTGGTGGACATCTCCGCGCCCGGCGGCCAGACCAGCACCGGCACCGCCAACGGCATCCTGTCCACGCTGAACTCCGGCACCCGGACGCCGTCCACCGAGTCGTACGCCTACTACCAGGGCACCAGCATGGCCACCCCGCACATCGCGGGCCTGGTCGCGCTGATGAAGTCCGCCAACGCGTCCCTGACCCCGGCGCAGATCGAGTCGGCGATCAAGGCCAACGCCCGCCCGCTGCCGGGCACCTGCTCCGGCGGCTGCGGCGCCGGCCTCGCGGACGCGGCGAAGACCGTGCAGGCGGTGAGCGGCTCCGGCGGCTCCACGGGGGGCACCACCTTCACCAACTCCACCGCGGTCGCCATCCCGGACGCCGGCTCCGCGATCACCTCGTCCCTCGCGGTCAGCGGCCTGAGCGGCAACGCGCCCGCCACCCTGAAGGTCGCGGTGAACATCACCCACACCTACCGGGGCGACCTGGTCATCGACCTGGTTGCGCCCGACGGCACCGCCTACCGGCTGAAGAACTCCAGCTCCTCCGACTCCGCGGACAACGTCAACACCACCTACACGGTGGACGCCTCCAGCGAGGCGGCCAACGGCACCTGGAAGCTGCGCGTCCAGGACGTCGCGTCCTACGACACGGGCACGCTCAACAGCTGGGCGCTGACCTTCTGACCCGGACGGCCGGGCTTCACGAAGCCGGCCCTCCGAGCGACAGACCGCTGAGCGGTCCCTGAACAGGCGGGCCGGCCGGTGCGGAT
>NZ_BNBR01000001.1:0-1757130 GCF_014656055.1 Streptomyces griseosporeus | reverse complement strand
GCCGGCCCGCCGCGCGTTCACGCGCTCACCGCACCCCGGCCGGAGTCCGCTCCTCGGCCTCCGCGCCGGCCTGGGCCGGATCGATCTCGGCCAGCACCCGCACGCCCCGGTCCGCCCGGCTGTCCAGCCCCGGCAGCAGACCCGGCACCGCGATGCTCGGCAGCATGTGCGCCCACAGCACCGCCAGCCGGTCCGCGAGATCGGCCCGGTCGGTCAGCGCCCGCGACATCAGCTGGATCCCGGTGAACGCCCCGACCAGCAGGTCGACCGTGTCCGCGGGCCGTACCGTGGGCAGCAGCTCGCCCTGCTCGGCCGCCCTTTCCAGCAGCGCCGTCAGCCGCCGCGACCACTGCCGGAACGGCTCCCCCCGGTCGATGCCGGACGGCGTCTCCTGGTCCACCGCCAGCCGCACCCCGCCGCGCAGCAGCGCGTTGCTGCGCAGCCGCTGCCCCACCGCGAAGGTCATGTCGATGACCTCCTGCAGCTTGCTGCTGCGCGAGGGCACCGCGCCGAAGAGCACCTGCTCGGCGAGGACGGCCTGGGCGAGCGACTCCTTGGAGGGGAAGTGGAAGTACAGGGCGCCCTTGGTGACTTCGGCCCGTTCCAGCACCATCGCGATCGTGGTGGAGGCGTACCCGTGCTCGTCGAAGACCGCGCCCGCGGCTTCCAGGATCATTCGGCGAGTCCGGATGGCCCGTTCCTGTCTTGCCATGTAAGCCCCTCCGCGGGCACCGCAGTTGAACGACCCGTACGATCTTACGGAACGCCCTGATCACCGGGCGTCACGGACTGATCTCGTTGAAAACAAACCGGTCGCCTCGTACCCTAGCGCCCGCCGAAGCGGACCCCACGCCGCCCGCCGGGCCCTCAAGGACCGTACGGGGCCCGTAGGGAGAGAGATGCCTCAACCGCGGCAGCTGGCCGGGAACCCGGCCATGACGGCGACCGTCCCCCGTCAGCTCGTGCACCGCGCGGCGGTCGCGGAAACCCTCCTCACCGGCTGGCACCGGCTGGCCGACGACCGTTTCACGGTAGCGGCGCAGTGGCCGCGCGCGCACGGCTTACACGTGTCGGCGGACTGGACGGCCTACGACCCGCTGCTCGCTGTCGAAACGGTTCGGCAGAGCGGCACCCTGCTCACGCACGCCGAGTACGACGTGCCGCTGGGCCACCGGTTCGTGCTCGACGCCTTCGACGTGACGACGTTCCCGGAACACCTCGGGGTCGGCGCGCTGCCCGCCGAGATCGAGGTCGACGTCGTCTTCACGGACGTGCAGTACCGCGGCCGGCGCCCGGTCTCCGCCCGTTACACCGCCGAGGTGCTGCGCTGCGGCGAGCGCGCCGCCACCGCGGACGTCGCGTTCACCTGCATGAGTGAGGCCGTCTACCGGCGACTGCGGTCCGGGCGCACCCCGGAGACCGTCACCGCCCTGCCCGCGCCGGCGGGACTTCCCCCGGAGGCGGTCGACCGGGCCCTGCCGGGCGATGTCGTCCTCGCCCCCGCCGACCGCAGGGGCCGCTGGCGGCTGCGAGTAGATACCGCACACCCCGTTTTCTTCGACCATCCGCTGGATCACGTCCCGGGCACGCTGCTGCTGGAGGCGGCCCGCCAGGCCACCGTGGTCCACACGGCGGGACAACGGGTCCCGGTGGCCTACCGATCCCGCTTCCATCGCTACGCTGAGCTGGACGAACCCGCCTGGATCGAGGTCCGGCGCACGGATGCGGCAGGCATCCAAGTCGTGGGCGTGCAGGGCGGATCCACTCTCTTCGAATGCCTGGTCGCAACGGCGGACCGGTGAGATATCGTGTACAGGGAGTTAGAAACAAACGGCATGACCCGTTCTTTCCCGTCCCAGGAGTGTCCCGTCGATGCCGAGGCAGTTACGCGCCGAGCAGACCCGCGCGACGATCATCACAGCGGCCGCCGACCTGTTCGACCAGCGTGGCTACGAGGCGACGAGCCTGAGCGACATCGTCCAGCACGCGAAGGTCACCAAGGGCGCCCTCTACTTCCACTTCGCGGCCAAGGAGGATCTCGCCCACGCCATCATGGAGTTGCAGTCCGAGGTCTCCCGCCAGGTCACCGGCGAGGTGGACGGCCACGACTACCCGTCGCTGGAGGCGCTCATACGGATCGTGTTCGCCATGACCCGGCTGTCCGTGGAGGGACCGGTCACCCGGGCCGGACTCCGCCTCGCCACCGGCCCGGTGCCGCTGCGCGAGCCGTTGCGGCACCCGTTCTCCGAGTGGCTGGAGATCGTCACCCACCGGCTGCAGAGCGCGGTCCGCGAGTCCGACCTCCACCCGGACGTCGACGTGGACGCCGTCGCCCACTCCCTCGTCTCCTTCTTCGTCGGCACCCGTGTCGTGGGCCGCTCCCTCGAACCCGTCGCCCGACTGCCGCGCAGGACGGCCGAGATGTGGCGCGTCCTCGTCCGCGGACTGGTCCCGGTTCCGCGCCGACCGCGCTACATGACCCTGATCACGCGCCTGGAGCGGGAGGTCATGGCGGCCGCGGCCGTGTGAGCCGCCCGGCGGACGCGGGCGGCGGTAGGTTGAGCCGCATGCCCGACAGCCCCGCTCCCACGCCCGGCGCCCCCGTGCTCGTCGGCGGCGCACCCGGCACCTTCCCGCACAGCGTGCTCGCCGAACGGCATCCCGCGATCATCCGGCAGGTGCGGGACGCCTTCCCCTACGGCCCCGGGATCCGCCGCGCCCTCGACGCACTGCTGGAGAGCTGCACCGACGGCGTGATCGAGCCGCTGCCCGCCGAAGCCCCCGACCGGGACCGCTGGCACACCTGGGGACTCGGGGAGCACACCGGCCGGTCCTGGTTCGAGGTGCCCTGGCTGTGGGCGGAGAGCTACTTCTACCGCCGGCTCCTCGAAGCGACCGGCTACTTCACGCCCGGCCCCTGGCAGGGCATCGACCCGTTCCGCCCGTCCAAGCTCGCCGAACTCGACTCCGCCGAGACGGAGGAGGAACTGGCCGCACTGGACGACCTCACCTCCCGCCCGTCCGACGAGCGGGCCCAGGCCCTGCTGCACGGCTCGCTGTGGGGGAACAGGGCCGACCTCGGATTCCGGCTGTCCGCCGGCGCCGCTGGGGCCGCCGGACCGGGCACCGGCGCCGACGCCCCGCGGACCCCCGTCGCGCCCGCCCTCGTCGCCGACGACAGCGCGGCCCTGTGGGCGCTGCTCCCGCCCGGCGGCGCCGGCACCCTGTGCCTGGTCGCCGACAACGCGGGGCGCGAACTCATCCCCGACCTGCTGCTCCTCGCCCATCTGCTGGACGCCGGACGCGTGGCACGGGCGGTCCTGCACCTGAAACCGCAGCCCTACTACGTCTCCGACGCCACCACCGCCGACCTCCTCGACGCCCTGCGCCGGCTGGCCGCGGCCCCGGGTGCGGCCCGGGCGTACGGGCGGCGCCTGTGGGAGGCGCTGAGCGACGGCACCCTCACCGTGCGGGCGCACCCCTTCTCCGCGGGCCCGCTGCCGTACGCCGCGATGCCCGGCGACCTGCGCGCGGAGTTCGCCGGGTACACGCTCACCGTCCTCAAGGGCGACCTCAACTACCGCCGCCTGGTGGGGGACCGGCTGTGGCCCCCGACCACCTCCTTCGCCGACGTCACCGCCCATTTCCCGGGTCCGGTCGCCGCCCTGCGCACCCTGAAGTCCGACGTGATCACCGGCCTCGACGCGGCCACCGAGGCCGCGCTCGTCGCCGCCGAGGGGCAGCGCTGGCGCACCGGCGGCACGCACGCGCTGATCCAGGTGCGGGAGAAGTAACCGCAGGTCAAGTGACCTGGAGCTCCAGCGACTTGATGCCGTTGATGAAGTTCGACACCAGTCGCCTCGGCGGTGCCGCCGTCCGCAGTTCCGGCAGGGCGAGCAGCACCTGCCGGTACAGCACCCGCAGTTGCAGCCGGGCGAAGTGGGCGCCCAGGCACACGTGCGGGCCGTCGCCGAAGGACACGTGCGGGTTGGGCGACCGGCCGAGGTCCAGCCCGTCCGGGTCGGCGAAGACCCGCTCGTCGCGGTTGGCGGAGGCGTGGAAGACGACCACCTTGTCCCCGGCCCGGATCCGCCGCCCCGCCAGCTCGGTGTCCCGGGCGGCGGTACGGCGGAACGTCAGCACGGGCGGATGCCTGCGCAGCAACTCCTCCACGGCCGCGCCCAGTTCGGCTTGACCGGTCCGCAGCCGCCGGTACGCCTCCGGGTGCCCCGCCAGCTCCAGCAGACCGCCCGGGGCCGCGCTGCGCACGGTGTCGTTGCCCGCCACGGTGAGCAGGAAGAAGAACATCTCCAGCTCGCCGTCGGCGAGTTCGCGCTCCTGGGCGAGGGTGGTCAGCACGTCGTCGCCGGGGTGCCGTCTCTTGTGCGCGGCGAGCCGGTGCGCGTACGCGAACATGTCGCGCAGCATCGCCGGCGACCGCGGATCGACCGGTCTCCCCGCCGTGTCCCGTACCTCGGGGCCCGCCTCGTCCGGGTCCTGGTAGCCGATCACCCGCCGCGTCCAGTGCAGCAGCAGCCCGCGGTCGCTCTCCGGTACGCCCAGCAGGTCCGCGAGGTTGAGCAGGGCGTAGTCGTCGGTGACGGCGGCGACGACGTCGACGGTGCCGTCCCCGGCGCGGGCTCGCGCCAGCGCGTCCCCGAGCAGGGTGCGCGCCCGCTCCTCGGCCACCGCCGTGAACCGCTCCACCCGGCCGGGCGTGAAGGCCCGGCTGACCAGCCGCCGCAGCCGGCCGTGCGCCGGCGGGTCCTGGTTGAGCATCATGCGGCGGATGAACGGCAGATCGTCCGGGTCCGGGTCACGGATCTGCGTCGCGCCGAGATGCGAGGAGTACGTCGCCGCGTCCTTGAGGACCCGGACCACGTCCGCGTGCCGGGTCACCGCCCAGAAGCCGGGCCCGGCGGGCCAGCCCAGCACCTCAGGCTCCTCCTGCCAGGCCACCGGGTGGTGGTCGCGCAGGGCGCGGTAGTCGGCGTACGGCACCCCGGCGGCGTACCGGCGCGGGTCGAAGACGTCCGGCACAGTCATGCGGCCACCGTGACCCGTGGGTCGCCGGCCCGGCAAGAGCGCGGCACCGGCGCGTTCCGCGCAGGTCACGTGTTCGGGCCCGGTTCACGCGATGGTGTGATCATGTCCCGCCGTCCGGATGATCCCGGAAAGGCATGGGTAGGGCCCGGCCATGACGCAGCCGTTCGAACTCCCGCACTTCTACATGCCGTATCCCGCGCGGCTCAACCCGCATGTGGACGAGGCGCGGGCCCACTCCACGCAGTGGGCCCGCGACATGGGCATGCTGGAGGGGTCCGGGATCTGGGAGCAGGCCGACCTCGACGCGCACGACTACGGCCTGCTCTGCGCCTACACCCACCCCGACTGCGACGGCCCCGCCCTCTCGCTGATCACCGACTGGTACGTGTGGGTGTTCTTCTTCGACGACCACTTCCTCGACATGTTCAAGCGCACCCAGGACCGCGCCGCCGGCAAGGCCCACCTGGACCGGCTCCCGCTGTTCATGCCGCTGGACCTGGCCACGCCGGTGCCGGAGCCGCGCAACCCGGTCGAGGCGGGCCTCGCCGATCTGTGGGCGCGGACCGTGCCGGCGATGTCGGTGGACTGGCGTCGCCGGTTCGCCGTCGCCACCGAGCACCTGCTCAACGAGTCGATGTGGGAGCTGTCCAACATCAACGAGGGGCGGATCGCCAACCCGGTCGAGTACATCGAGATGCGCCGCAAGGTCGGCGGCGCGCCCTGGTCGGCGGGGCTGGTGGAGTACGCCACCGCCGAGGTCCCGGCGTCCGTCGCGGGGGCGAGGCCGCTGCGGGTGCTGATGGAGACCTTCTCCGACGCCGTGCACCTGCGCAACGACCTGTTCTCCTACCAGCGGGAGGTGGAGGACGAGGGCGAGAACAGCAACGGCGTGCTCGTGCTGGAGACGTTCTTCGGCTGCACCACCCAGCAGGCCGCGGACACCGTCAACGACATCCTCACCTCGCGCCTGCACCAGTTCGAGCACACCGCGCTCACCGAGGTGCCCGCGCTGGCCGTGGAGAAGGGTCTCGGCCCGGCGGAGGTCGCCGCCGTCGCCGCGTACACCAAGGGGCTGCAGGACTGGCAGTCCGGCGGCCACGAGTGGCATCTGCGCTCCAGCCGCTACATGAACGAGGGCGCGCGGTCCTCCTCCCCGTGGCAGGTCATCGGGGGGCGCGGCACCTCCGCCGCCGACGTCGGCGCGCTGCTCGCCGGGGCCGCCCAGGACCGGCTGCGCGCCTACCGGCACGTGCCCTTCCAGAAGGTGGGCCCGTCCCGCATCCCCGACTTCTACATGCCCTTCGAGCTGCAGCTCAGCCCGCACCTGGACGGTACCCGGGCGCGTCTGGCCGACTGGTGCCGGGCCATGGGCATCCTCCAGGAGGGCGTCTGGGACGAGGACAAGCTCCGCGCCTACGACCTCGCCCTGTGCTCCGCCGGCCTCGACCCGGACGCCACCCGGGAGGCCCTCGACCTCAGCGCCTGCTGGCTCGCCTTCGGCACGTACGGCGACGACTACTACCCGCTCGTCTACGGACACCGGCGCGACCTGGCCGCCGCCCGCCTGACCACGGCCCGGCTGTCCGCGTGCATGCCCCTGGACGGCGAGGAGCCGATCGCCCCGGCCAACGCGATGGAACGCGCCCTGATCGACCTGTGGGAGCGCACCACCGCGTCGATGACCCTGGAGCAGCGGCGCTCGGTGAAGGCCTCGGTCGACGTGATGACCGAGAGCTGGGTGTGGGAGCTGTCCAACCAGATCCAGAACCGCATCCCCGACCCGGTCGACTACCTGGAGATGCGCCGCCAGACCTTCGGCTCCGACCTCACCCTCAGCCTGTGCCGCATGGGACACGGCCCCGATGTGCCGCCCGAGGTGTACGCGAGCGGACCGGTGACCTCCCTGGAGACGGCCGCCATGGACTACGCCTGCCTGCTCAACGACATCTTCTCCTACCAGAAGGAGATCGAGTACGAGGGCGAGATCCACAACGCGATCCTCGTCGTGCAGAACTTCTTCGGCTGCGACTATCCGCAGGCCCTCGGCGTGGTCCACGACCTGACGACCCAGCGCATGCAGCAGTTCGAGCACGTCGTCGCACACGAACTGCCGGTGCTCTACGACGACCTGGGGCTGTCCGCGGAGGCGCGCGCGGCGATGCACGGCTATGTCGCGGACCTGCGGAACTGGCTGGCCGGCATCCTCAACTGGCACCGCAGCGTGGACCGTTACCGGGCCGAGTGGCTGGCCCGCCGCGCCCACGGCTTCCTGCCGGACCGGCCCCCGGCGCCGGTCCTCAGCCTCGGCTGACCTGCCCTATGTGTGCCGCCGCCTCCCTGGCGAGTTCCCGAACGCCCGCGGCGGCGTCCTCGGAGAGCTCGCCGAGCAGGGAGGCGGCGGCGGTGCGCAGGGCGCGGGCCTCCTCCGGCAGGTCCGCATCGGTCAGAGCGAGGGTGAGCCGGTAGTGCTCGTCGTAGGTCACACCGGCTGAGGCGCCTCACCGCGCGCGTGCGCG
Organism: Streptomyces griseosporeus; assembly: GCF_014656055.1. GTDB lineage: Bacteria > Actinomycetota > Actinomycetes > Streptomycetales > Streptomycetaceae > Streptomyces > Streptomyces griseosporeus. The sequence continues at coordinate 1,749,568 of NZ_BNBR01000001.1, read as the reverse complement.
ACGGCGGCTCGGGCCAGGGCCCGCACCACCGGGTGGGGGCGCGAGCCGTCGCCGTACAGCTCCGGCTGGAAGAGCGTCGCCAGGAAGAAGGGGTGGCCGGGCAGTTCGGCGACGCGGACGTGGCCCTCCTCGTCGTGCCCGGAGAAGCGCATGCCGTGGGCGCGCAGCGTGTCGAGGTGGCGGGAGGGGCCGTAGGCGCAGAAGTAGCGCTCGACGGTCCGCTCCGCGCCGATCACCGACTGGGCGAGGCTGCCCGGCTCGATCACCACGGCCGCCTCGTGGCCGACGAGCGAGCAGGCCAGCGGCTCGATCAGGAAGTCCTCGGCATCGGGGTCGTTCTCGGCGTGCGCCACCCGGGTCAGACCGCACACATGGCGGGCGTACTCAAGCAGCGCGTGCTGGAAACCGCCGCACGTGCCGAGGAAGGGCACCCCGTCCTCGCGGGCGGCGCGGACCGCGGCGAGGACCCCCTCCTCGCTGCGGTACGGGCTGCCGGGCAGCACCCACACGGCGTCGAAGCCGCGCACCGCGCCCTCGGCGGCGGCGTCCTCGCTCGGAATCCAGTAGGCGTCGAGGACGAGCCGGTCACGCTCGGCGAGGGCGTCCAGCAGCAGCGGGATCCGCGTGTGCGAGACGACGTTGGGGGAGCGGTCGCCGACCAGGGCGATCCGCGCGGCGGGAGATGCGGTGTGCGTCATGCGAGCCATCCTCGGCGCGCCGGCGACTTCACGTCCAACGATGATTCCTGCACGGTCGATCAGCGTTCCTTATACGGGGTGGGATGCTGTCGGGCATGGACCCGCACCTGCTGCGCACGTACGTCACCGTGGCCCGCCTCGCCTCCTTCTCGGAGGCCGCCCGCGAGCTGGGCTACACCCAGTCCGCGGTCTCCCAGCACATCGCCGCGCTGGAGCAGGACCTCGGCGCCCCGCTGCTCACCCGCCGCCCGGTCGCCCCCACCGCGGCCGGCGAGCGGCTGCTGGAGCACGCGGGCCCGCTGCTGCTGCGCCTGGACGCGGCCCGCGCCGACGTCGCGCGCATGGCGGCGGCGCCCCAGCAGGGCCTGACCCTCGCCGCCGCCCCCACCGCGCTCGCCCCCGGCGTGCTCGCCGCCCTGCCCCCGGCCGGTACGACCCTGCGCGTCCTGGCCCGCGACGAGATCCCGGCGGCCGTCGCCACGGGCGCCGTGGAGCTGGGCCTGGTCGACGGGCTTGCCGCGCCCAGCGACCCGCTGCGGCTGCCCGACGTGGCACCGCTGACCACGCGCGGCGTGACCGAGGAACCGGTCAGCGTCCTGCTCCCGGCCGGGCATCCGCTGGCCCGCCGCCCGGCGCTGCGTCTCGGCGACCTCGCCGACGCGCGCTGGCTGGACGCCCCCGGGGCCGGCCTGCCGCTGGCGCAGCTGCGTGCGACGGACGGCGGCCGCGGCTTCCGGCCGTCCCTGCGCTATGACGGCACCGACCTGCGCACGCTGACCGCGCTGGCCGCCGCGGGCCACGGCCTCGCCCTGCTGCCCGCCTCGGCCGCCGCCGGGGTGCCGGGCGCGGTCGCGGTGCCGGTGACGGAGCCCCGCGTCGTCCACCGCGTCGAACTCGTGTACGCGAGCGTGCCGCGCGGGGCCGCGGCCGCGCTGGCGGACACGCTCACCGGGGCCTCCTGACCCCGGACGGAGGGGATCCCGGGAACGTCACACGGGCCCCTTCCCGTGGATGACGCCGGGTCAGTCTCACTCGTTCGTGGCACGTCGTGCGCCGGCGCGCAGGGTAGAGCACCAGCCGGAGGCGATCCATGGAACCGACTGCGTTGCGTCCCAAGCCGATGCCCGGCCAGGAACCCGGCGGGCCCCGCTCCGGCGGCCCGGCACCCCGCCGCCCGCACGCCGCGCGGCGCCGCGGCCGGCGGCTGTCCACCCTGCTCCTCGGCCTGGTCCTGCTGCTCGCCGGGGTCGGCCTCGGCACGGTGGGGGCCACGGTCATCGGCATGAGCAAGCTCGCCGACCTCCAGCGGCAGGCGTCCCACACCCCGCAGGCCCCGCACGCGGCGCACGCGCCGGACCGGCCCGCGCCCGCCCCGCCGTCCGCGAGCCCCTCGCCGACGCCGCCCGTCCGGGCCGGACTCGGCGTGGAGGCCATGGACGCCGAGAAGGCGGGCGCCCTGGTCGTCGGCGTCCACGTCCCCGGTCCCGGTTACGCGGCCGGCCTGGTCCGCGGCGACATCCTGCTCGCCTTCGACCACACCCGCATCGACTCGGCCGCGGACCTCGCCCGCGCGGTGGCCCACGCCCGCCCCGGCAGCGAGGTGACGCTGACGGTGCGGCACCGCAGCGGGGGCTACCAGCAGTTGACGGCCGTACTGGGCGTCGTCGTCTAGGAACAGGCGGGGCCCAGGGACACGCGGGGGCGTCGGCCCGGTGTCTCAGACCACCCGGAAGTGGCTGGTCAGCCGCCCGTCGTCGGTCAGGATGTGGAAGGCCAGCCCGACCGGCGCGTCCCGGTCGGCGATCTGCTCGCCCTCCCAGGGCAGGCGCAGCGTCCAGGTCACCCCCGGCCCCACGACGAGCGGGCGCCCGGCGAACGAGGTCGCGGCGGGCGTGTGCGCGTGCCCGGTGATCAGCCCGGCGATCTCCGGGCGCCGTTCCATCAGCGCCGCGAGCGCCTCGGGCCGGCCCAGCCGGTAGGAGTCCGGCAGCGGGTGGTGCAGGGCGACGGGCGGGTGGTGGAAGGCGAGGAGGACCGGCAGCCGGCCGCCCAGGTCGTCGAGCGTCGCCTCGATCCAGGCGTACGTCTCCTCCTCCAGCGCCCCGTCGTCCTCGCCCGGAACGCTGGAGTCGCACATCAGGACGGCACCGCCCTCGAAGACCCGCACGCTGTTCACCGGCGCACCGGACGGCTCCTGCCCGAGCAGGGCCTTGCGGTAGGGGGCGCGGCTGTCGTGGTTGCCCGGGCAGGTCAGGACGGGGAAGGGGGCCGGCGCGGACCCGCCGTCCTCGCGCAGGCCGAGCAGCCGGGCGGCCTCCTCGTACTCCGGCTCGGCGGCGTGGTCGGCGATGTCGCCCGTCACCAGCAGGGCGTCGACCGGCCCCGGCAGCCCCCACAGATGGTCGCGCACCCGCTCGGCACGCTCCGTGGCCCGCGCGCTTCCGTCCAGATGCAGATCGCTGATGTGTGCGAGTACGAGCACGGTGTCGCGCCCTCCCCCTGATCGTGGTTAACGTTTACGGCGCATCCAAGCATTAGCAACACGGGCCGGGCAAGGGCGGCTCGACCCGGGCCCGTGATCGCCGTGTGCGAAACCAGTGGTCCGGCGTCCGCCGCACCGGCACGATGGCCCAGGACAAACCGCCCATCGGCTCGCGCCGCCCCCACGCTGCGGGCAGGATGCTGGCAGGCAACGGACCGACGCGGAGGGACACCCGTCAGTCCCCGCACCCGCCCAGGGAGGACCGCATGACCGGCACCGCAGCCGCGCCGTTCACCGCCGACGACTACCGCGCCCGCATGGAGCGCGCCGTCACGGCCGCCGCCGACGCGGGACTCGCCGGACTCCTCGTCGCCCCGGGCCCCGACCTGGTGTGGCTCACCGGCTACGCGCCCACCGCCGTCACCGAACGGCTCACCCTGCTGGTGCTCACCCCCGACCGCGACCCCGTCCTCGTCGTCCCCGCCCTGGAGGCCCCGGACGCCGCCAAGGCCGCCGGAGCGTCCGCGCTGACCCTGCGGGACTGGACCGACGGCAAGGACCCCTACGCCGCCACCGCCGCCCTCCTCGACGCCCGCGGCCGGTACGGCATCAGCGACACCACCTGGGCCCTGCACCTGCTCGCCCTGCAACGCGCCCTGCCCGACAGCGGCTACGCCTCCCTCACCGACGCCCTGCCGATGCTGCGGGCCGTCAAGGACGCCGCCGAACTCGGCCTGCTCGCCGCCGCGGGCGCAGCGGCCGACCGGGCCTTCGAGGAGATCCGCACCATGCGCTTCGCCGGCCGCCGCGAGACGGAGGTCGGCGCCGACCTCGCCGACCTGCTGCGCCGCTTCGGCCACTCCCAGGTCGACTTCACCATCGTCGGCTCCGGCCCCAACGGCGCCAACCCGCACCACGAGGTCGGCGACCGGGTCATCGAACCCGGCGACATGGTCGTCCTCGACTTCGGCGGCCTCAAGGACGGCTACGGCTCCGACACCACCCGCACCGTCCACGTCGGCGAACCCACCGAGGAGGAGCGCCGCGTCCACGACATCGTGCGCGCCGCCCAGGAGGCCGGCGTCGCCGCCGTCCGCCCCGGCGCCGCCTGCCAGGACGTCGACCGGGCCGCCCGCGCCGTCATCACCGACGCCGGGTACGGCGAGTACTTCATCCACCGCACCGGCCACGGCATCGGCGTCACCACCCACGAGCCGCCGTACATGATCGAGGGCGAGGAACAGCCCCTCGTGCCCGGCATGTGCTTCTCCGTGGAACCCGGCATCTACCTGCCCGGCCGGTTCGGCGTGCGCATCGAGGACATCGTGACGGTCACCGGGGACGGCGGGCGCCGCCTGAACAACACCACCCGCGAGATGGTCATAGTGGACTGAGCAGCCCCGGCAGCCCCAGCACCCACACCGACGACGACGGCGCGACCATGACCCAGGCACCGACACCCACCGCGGACACCGTCCGCCGACTGGTCCGTACCCTGCTGAAGGAAGGCAAGGGCGCGGACGGCACCGCCGGCCCCGACGTACGGCCCGTCGCCGGCGACGGCGAGCACTCCACCTGGTGGGTCGGCACCCGCCATGTGCTGCGCCTCGCCCCCGACCGCGAGGCCGCCGTCCGCCAGCGGCGCGAGCTGCGCCTGCGCGACCTGGTCCGCCCGCACGTCCCGGTCGCCGTGCCGACCAGCGTCGCCCACGGCGAGTGGACCCCCGGGCTCACCTACACCCTCGACACCAAGGTGCCCGGCGCCACCGCCGAGGACCACGACGTCTCCGCCGTCGGCGAGGCCGACCTGGCCGGACTCCTCACCGGACTGCGCGAGGTGCCCGCCCGTCAGGCCGAGGCGCTCGGCGTGCCGCGCGCCGCCCCGCGCTCCCTGGAGGCGCTGCGCCGGATGGCCGTCTCCGCCGCGCGCGGCCTCGGCGACGCCGACGAGTTCGACCCGGCCCGGCTGAGCCAGCTCACCCCGCCCGGCGCGGCCCAGCTCGCCGCCCAGCCCGGCGCCGCGGTCCTCGTCCACCACGCGCTGCGCGGCGAACACCTCGTCGTCAGCGCCGACGGCCGCGTCCGCGGCGTCCTGGACTGGACGCAGGCGGTCCTCGGCGACCCGGCCGAGGACATCGCGGGCCTCGCCCTCGCCGTCGGCTCCGGCGCCGCCGTGCGCGCCGCCACCCTCGCCGGGTACGGCGCCCGCCCCTGCCTGCGCGGCCTGTGGCTCGCCCGCTGCGACACGGTCCTGCACCTTGCCGCCCGCCTCGACGGCCGCGACACCGCCCCCCTGCCCCTGCTGCGCACCCAGCTGCGCCGCGCCTGGGAGGCGATCCTGCTGGAACGGGTGACGGAGCTGAGGGAGGGCGGCCCGGAGGACGAGGCCTAGGCCTGAGCCTGGACCTGGACCTGGACCCGGATCCAGACGCGGCCCCGACCCCAGCCCCCGTCAGTCCGTCAGTCCTGCTCCAGCACCACGCACGACTCCCCGGGCAGCCGCAGCATCCCGTCCTCCCCGGGCCCGCTCACCTCGTCCCACGCGGCCAGGACCCGCGCCGGGCGCGTGCCCAGCGGGATCGCGGCGGGCTCCTTGGACAGGTTCACGGCCACCCGCACGTCCCCGCGCCGGAAGGCCAGCCAGCGGGCCTCCTCGTCGTAGGCCACCTTCAGGTCGGCGAGGTCGGGGTCGGTCAGATCGGGCTGGGTGTGCCGCAGGGCGATCAGCCGGCGGTACCAGGCCAGCACGCGCGCGTGCGGCTCACGCTCCGGCTCCGACCAGTCCAGGCAGGACCGCTCCCGCGTCGCCGGGTCCTGCGGGTCCGGAACCTCGTCCTCCGCCCACCCGTGCGCCGCGAACTCCCGCCGCCTGCCCCGCCGTACCGCGTCGGCCAGCACCGGGTCGGTGTGGTCGGTGAAGAACTGCCAGGGCGTGCCCGCCGCCCACTCCTCGCCCATGAACAGCATCGGCGTGAACGGCGCCGTCAGCGTCAGCGCCGCCGCGCACGCCAGCAGGCCGGGCGACAGGGACGCCGACAGCCGGTCGCCCTGCGCCCGGTTGCCGACCTGGTCGTGGGTCTGGCTGTAGCCGAGCAGCCGGTGCCCGCCGACCCGGCCCCGGTCCAGCGGGCGCCCGTGGCTCCGGCCCCGGAAACTGGAGTACGACCCGTCGTGGAAGTAACCGCCCGTCAGGGTCTTGGCCAGGGCGGCGAAGGGGGCGCGCGCGAAATCGGCGTAGTAGCCCTGCGACTCACCGGTCAGCGCCGTGTGCAGGGCGTGGTGGAAGTCGTCGTTCCACTGGGCGTGCAGACCGAGGCCGTGCTCCTCGCGCGGGGTGATCAGCCGCGGGTCGTTCAGATCGGACTCGGCGATCAGGAACAGCGGCCGCCCGGTCTCCGCGGCCAGCGTGTCCACCGCCGCCGACAACTCCTCCAGGAAGTGGCACGCGCGCGTGTCGACCAGCGCGTGCACCGCGTCCAGCCGCAGCCCGTCGATCCGGTAGTCCCGCAGCCACGCCAGCGCACTGCCCACGAGGTACGCGCGCACCTCGTCCGAGCCCGGCGCGTCCAGGTTCACCGCCGAACCCCACGGCGTCTGGTGCCGGTCGGTGAAGTACGGCCCGAAGACCGGCAGGTAGTTGCCGGACGGACCGAGGTGGTTGTGGACCACGTCCAGGACCACGCCGAGCCCCAGCTCGTGCGCCCGGTCCACGAACCGCTTCAGCGCCTCGGGGCCGCCGTACGGCTCGTGCACCGCCCACAGCGACACCCCCTCGTACCCCCAGCCGTGCCGCCCCGGGAACGGACACAGCGGCATCAACTCCACGTGCGTCACACCCAGTTCGACCAGATGCCCGAGCCGGTCAGCCGCCGCGTCCAGCGTGCCCTCAGGGGTGTACGTGCCCACGTGCAGCTCGTACAGCACCGCGCCCGGCAGCGGGCGGCCCGCCCACTCCGTGCGCCACTCGTACCGCCCGTGGTCCACGACGGCGCTCAGCCCGTCCGGACCGTCCGGCTGGCGCCGCGAGCGGGGATCCGGCCGCAGCGGGCCGTCGTCCACCGCGAAGCCGTACCGCGAGCCGTCCCGCGCCTCGGCCTCCCCCGTCCACCACCCCGCCCGCTGCGGATCGCGCTCCAACGCGCGCGTGACGCCGTCGCACTCCAGCGACACCCGATCGGCCTGTGGTGCCCACACCTCGAACTGCACGGACGGTTCCCCTTCGTCTGCTCACCGTGATGTAGCCCGTCCATCCTGCGTCAAACGAGATCAATCCGCTTTTGAATCATTCCTTTTGCGGCGGGTGTCGGCACAGGTACGCGCGCGTGGCCCCGTTTCTCCGCTTTCTGGACACCCGCACTCCGCTGACCGACAATCACACGCGTGACGTCGTCCTTCGAGTTCCATACCTACCCCGCGCGGCTCTCCGACGCGGAGCGCGACCGGGCGCTGAAGGTGCTCCGTGACGGCGTCGCCCTGGGCCGCCTGTCCCACGACACGTTCATCCGCCGGATGGAGCTGGCGCTCGCCGCCCGCCGCTCGGACGAGCTGGCCGCCCTCACCGCCGACCTGCCCCAGGACAACCGCGTCTCCCGCGCGCTGTTCGGCGCCGTCGAGGCCGTCTCCGGCTTCACCGTACGGCTGCGCAGGGCCTGGCAGGCCGAGCGGCTGCCCAAGCTGCTGCTGCCGCACCCCGGCACCGGCCACCCGCTGCGCATCGGCCGCGACCCGGGCAACGGGCTGCGGCTCACCCACGAGACGGTCTCCCGCATGCACGCCGAACTCAGCCGCCAGGGCGGCCTGTGGGTGCTGCGCGACCTCGGCTCCACCAACGGCACCACCGTCAACGGCCGCCGCGTCATCGGCGCCGCCGTCGTCCGCGAAGGCGACCAGGTGGGCTTCGGCAGCGTGGCGTACCGGCTCTCCGCGCACTGAACCGGGTCACCAAGTTTCCGTGGTCGTCGCGGTGTTGACGTGGCCGACGAGCCGTGACTGACTGTGCGTACACCATGGACACCAGGTGAACCGACGGCCCCGCACGTGGAGGTGTGCCCTGCCGCCACTCCTCCGCTACCCGAGCGTGGACGAGCTGGCCGACAAGGCCGCCGCACTCGTCGCCCGCCGCCCCCGCCACGCCCGGCTGCGGCGCGTCGGCACCTCCCGCGCGGGCGCGCCCCTGTGGCTGCTGTCCGTCGGCCACGGCAGCCGGCAGGCCCTCGTCGTCGCCGGACCGCACGCCAACGAACCCGTCGGCGGCGCCACCGCCCTGCGGCTCGCCGAACGCGTCCTCGCCGACCCCAGCCTCACCGAGGGCGCCGACGCCACCTGGAACCTGCTGCTGTGCCTCGACCCCGACGGGCTGCGCCGCAACGAGGACTGGCTGTCCGGCCCGTACACCCTCGGCCACTACTTCCGGCACTTCTTCCGGCCCGGCTTCCTGGAGCAGCCCGAGTGGCTGCCCGACGGCGCCGCGGCGGCCGTCCTGCCGGAGACGCGGACGCTGCTCGCCCTCCAGGACGAACTGAAACCTTTCTTCCAGGCGTCCCTGCACGGGGTCGACGTCGGCGGCGGCTTCGTCGAACTCACCCATGACCTGCCCGGACTCGCCGACCGGATGGCCGGGATCGCCCGCCGCCTGGGCGTGCCGCGCGAGCTGGGCCCGTACGACACCCTGTACTGGCCGGTCCTCGGCCCCGCCGTCCATCTGATCCCGCCACCGCAGCGCGGCGACCTGGCCGCGGCCATCACCGAGGCGGCGGTCGAGTCCACCTGGTACCACCCGCACCGCTACGGCACCGTCACCGCGATCGTCGAGGCGCCCATGTGGGGCGTGGCGGCCGTGGAGGACGGCTCGCCGCCCGCCGACCGGGACGCCGTCCTGCGCACGATCAGCAGGACCCTGCGCCACGACGCCCGCACCCTGGAGCTGCTGCTGGCCCGGATCCGTCCGCTGCTCGCGGCGGTGCCCGACGCCGCCCGCCTGCTCGCCCCGGTCGGCGACTATTTACTGGTCTGCCCCGGCCTGGCCGACGCCTGGGACCCCGACCGGGGCGTCCAGGACCGGCCGCTGCCGCCCCTGATGACCGCCCACCTGGCCGCCCTGCGCATCGCCGGCCGGCGCCTCGCCCTGCGCACCGCGGGACTGCTCCACCAGCTCGTCACGGGCGCCGGGGCGGTCGCGGCCGGTGCGCTGCCCGAGCTGGACCGGCTCATCGACGCCTGGTGCGCCGACTACCGCGACGGCTGCGGGGCGCGCTGGATCCCGGTCGCGCGGCAGGTGGAGTACCAGGCGCGGGTGGTGCTCGCCGCGTTCGAACTGGCGGCGCACCGCGCGCCGGAGGGGGCTCGTTCGGGTGAGCCGGGGTGGTGCTCGGGCACCGCCGTGCCGATGCACCAGGAATGACGTACCTCGCACGATCGATCGTCGGCGGCCTGCTGTCGGCCGCCCTCCTCACCGTCGCCGCGCAGCCGGCCGCCGCGGCCCTGGCCGTGCCGGGCGGGCTGCCGGCCACCGCAGCCGTCCCCGGGCCGGTCGAGCGGCCGGCCACCGCTGACCTGCCCACGCCCGTCGTGCCGCTCGACGACTGGCTGTACCTCACCGTGACCCGGGGTGACGCGTCCGCGGGCGACGCCCGGGGCGCCCTGCTGCTCTGCGCGCCGCCGCAGGGGCACGCCCGTGCGGCGCAGGCCTGCGCGGAACTCGCGGCGGCGGACGGCGACATCGCCGCGCTGCCGCTGAAGGACGTCTACTGCCCCATGGTGTACGCCCCGGTGACAGTACGGGCGCAGGGGGAGTGGGGCGGACGGCCCGTCACGTACACAGAGACGTTTCCGAACGGGTGTGTGATGGCGGCCCGGACGGGGGCGGTGTTCGCGCTCGACGGGTGAGGGACGACAGGGGCGGGGTGCCTGCGCTCCCTCACGTCACCGCGTCCCGCGCGTGCCGTGCCGCCGCGATCGCCGTGTCGGACTGGTGCTCGATCTGGTGCTCCAGGGGCACCCAGCGCGCCTGGAAGCGCCGCGCGAAGGCGTCGCTCCAGTCCGCCACGAGCCCCGTCAGCGGCGGCGCGGCACGGTCGTCGTACTGCCGCAGCACCCTCAGCAGCATCGCCGCCGCGCGCAGCGGCAGCCGCCGGGCGAAGGCCTCCACGCTGCCGACGTACGCCCGGCTCGTGTCGGCCGGCGGGGTGCGCGCCCAGTCCTCCGCCAGCCCCGGCACCAGGTCGAGCGCCCAGCGGGCGGCCCGCAGCAGCGGCCCGTCGGCGCCCTCCAGCCGCGGGCCGGCCTCGGCGAGCACCCCCTCCACGCGCGCGGCGTCCCGCCGCAGCCGGCCGGCGATCCCGCGCAGCGCCGCCTCCGGGGCGGGGTGCGGGGCCGGGTCGCCCACCAGGTCGCTCGCCCACATCGGCACCTCGACGATCGCGGTCAGCCCACCGTGCCGGTGCGCGTGGTACCAGGTGCTGTGCCGGGCGTCGTCCGGCATGCTCGGGTAGGCGGCGCCCGCGCCGGGAGCGGGCATGACGTGCACGCCCGGACCGGCGGCCGGCCAGCCCGCCGCGTCGGAGGCGCCCGCCTCCACCGGGATGTGCAGCCGGGCCGCGGACTTCGCGAACGGCTCGGCGAGACCGGGCACGTCCTTCGTCAACTGCACCCAGGTGCCGCCCAGATCGGTGGCGTGCAGGCTGACCTGGAGGTAGGGGCGCAGCTCGTCGATGACGGCGGTCAGGGCGAGCGTCTCGGGCGGCAGCCGGTCCGGTGGCAGCACGGACGGCGACCACTCCGGCTGCTCCGGGCCGGCGGGCCGGTAGAAGCCCAGGTGGTAGTCGAACAGGCTGCGCGGCGCGGGGGTGGTGTGCAGGCTCGCCCCGTCGGGGTCGGCGCACAGCAGGAAGTGCCAGGAGACGCCGTCCCGCAACGCGCGCTCCGCCGCCGTCCGTTCGGCGAGCGCCAGCAGCGAGGAACCCCCGGCGGGTTCGTTGGCGTGGGCGCCCGCGACGACCAGCACCGCCCGCGGGGACCGGCCGACCGACAGCAGGTGCAGGGGCCTGCCCGCCCGGGAGACGCCCACCTGTCTCAGCGTGCACAGGCCGGGCCGCCGGCCGGTCAGCGCGCGTGCGGCGGCGACCAGTTCGGGGACCGTGGGGTAGCGCAGCTCCGGCAGGAGACTCACCCCCCGACCCGTCCGCCCGGCTTCGCACCCGCAGTACCCCACGCGGGGGAGCACCTGTCAAGCGTGCGGTGGGGCGGACCCCGGGGCGCCCGGTGGGCCGTCGCGCTCACTGCTGGTGCAGGCCCCGTCCCGCCAGCGTCAGGAACGCCTCGCCGACCGCTTCCGACAGCGTGGGGTGGGCGTGGATGTGGCGGGCCACGTCGTCGGGCTGGGCGTCCCAGCCGACGATCAGCTGGCTCTCCGCGATCATCTCCGACACGTGCGGGCCGACCAGGTGCACGCCGAGCACCTGCCCGCCGCCCGCCTCCGCGACCACCTTCACCGTGCCGCCCTGCCCGTGCACCATGCCCTTCGCGACGGCGGTCAGCGGCATGCTGTTGACCTCCACCTCGTGCCCACGCGCGCGTGCCTCCGCCTCGCTCAGTCCGACCGCCGCCGTCTGCGGCGAGGAGTACGTCACCCGGGGCACGGCCGCGTAGTCGACCGGCGCCGAGACGACGCCCGCCAGCGTCTCGGCCACCAGCAGGCCCTCCGCGAACGACGCGTGGGCGAGCCCCGGCGACGGCGGCGGCAGCAGGTCCCCGACGACATGGACGCCGGGCACGGCCGTCTCCAGCCGGCGCCAGTCGGCCGGTGCGACGAAACCGCGCTCGTCGGTCGCGAGGCCCGCCGCGGCCAGGTCGAGGCCGTCGGTGACCGGGACCCGGCCGACGGCCACCAGCAGCCGCTCCGCCTCGACCGTGCGCACCTCGCCGCGCGCGGTGCGCACCTGGGCGCGGACGCCGTCGTCCAGCACCTCGGCGTCCAGCAGCCGGGCGCCCGCCTGCACGTCGATGCCCCGCTTCTTCAGACCCCGCGTCAGATGGCGGGAGACATCGGCGTCCTCCAGCGGCACGAGCCGGTCGGCCGCCTCCACCAGCGTGACCCGCGCGCCCATCGACCGATGGAAGGAGGCGTACTCCACGCCGATCGCGCCGCCGCCGAGGACCAGGACGGACGCCGGCAGCCCGGGCGCGAACAGGGCGTCGTCGCTCGTCACCACGCGGCGGCCGTCCGGCGTGAGCCCGGGGAGCGTGCGCGGGCGCGAACCGGTCGCCAGCACGATGCCGCGGCGCGCGGACAGGTCGCGCACGCCGGGCGCGGGTCCACGGCGCGTCCCGGGCACGGGTGCACCGCTCGCGCCGGGCGCGCTGTCCTCCCGTACGCCCTCCACGCGCACCGAACGCGGTCCCGTGAGCCGCGCGCTGCCCCGTACGACCCGCACGCCCGCGTGCGCCAGATGCCCCTCCACGCCCCGGTGGTTGCGGGTCACGATGTCGTCGCGGGTGGCGACCAGCGCCGCCCAGTCCACCGAGTCCAGCGTCGCCTTCACGCCCCAGCGTTCACGGGCCTCGGCGATGCCGTCGACGAGTTCGGCGGCGTGCAGCATCGCCTTGCTGGGGATGCAGCCGCGGTGCAGACAGGTGCCGCCGACCTTGTCGCGCTCGACGAGCACCACGTCGAGCCCCAGGGCGGCGGCGCGCAGCGCGGTGCTGTAGCCGCCGGTGCCCCCGCCGACGACGATGACGTCCGTGGTGTCCACGGCCTGAGGTGTGTTCATGACCACCACCCTCCGCCCGCCCCTTGCCATGAGTCCAAGGCAATGTTCTTGTGGATCCGATGCACGGTGTTCATGGCAGGGGAGTGGGTCGGGGATGAGCCTGCGGCAGATGGAGTACTTCCTCACGGTCGTCGAGGAGGCGTCCTTCACCCGCGCGGCGGAGGCCCTGCACGTCACCCAGCCCGCCCTGTCGCACCAGATCAAGGCCCTGGAGAAGTCCGTCGGGGGCGCGCTGCTGGAGCGCATGCCGCGCGGCGTGCGCCTCACCCCCATGGGCCGCGCCTTCCGCCCGCACGCCGAACGCGCCGTCCGCAGCGCCGCCCAGGCCCGCCGCGCCGCCCGCGCCGCCGCCGGGGCCGACGGCGGCGAACTGCACGTCGCCGCGCTGCACTCGCTCGCCGTCGGCGTCCTGCCGGACGTCTTCGCCCAGTGGCGCCGGGCCCATCCGCAGGTGCTGCTGCGCCTGCACGAGTACGCCACGCCGGAGGCCCTCCAGGAGGAGGTCGAACGCGGCACCGCCGACCTGGCCGTCGGCCCCGTCCCCGCCGGCTGGCCCGGCACCGTCGTGGAGTTCGGCGAGGAGGAACTGGCCCTGGTGGTGCCCTTCGACGACCGGTTCGCGGGCCGTGCGACGGTGACGCTGCCCGAACTCGCCGACCGGCCCTGGGTCCGCTGCGCGATGGAGCCCGTCGTGCACGGCGTCCGCTTCCTCGACTGGGCGTGCGAGCGGGCGGGTTTCACCCCGCGCACGGCGGTGTGGACCGAGCACACCTCCACCGCCGTACGGATGGCCGCCGCCGGCGTCGGGGTGTGCGTCGCCCCCACTCACGTGGTCCGCGGCGCGGTCGGCGAGGACTGCGCGGTCCTCTCGCCCGACCCCGCGTGGCGGCGCGCCCTGAGCGTCTTCACACGCGTGCCGCCCACCGGCGCCGCCGGGGCGTTCGTCGACCTGCTGACGACCACGTGGCGGGACGGGCAGCCCGCCATCCGCTGACAGCCACGTGGCGCGCCAGGCGCGGGGCAGCCCCGCCATCCGCTGACCGACGCCTGGCACGACGGTCGGCGCGCCCCCCACGGTTGACCGACACCTGGCGCGCGCGACGGGCCGCCCGGCACCCGCTGACCGCCCGCGTCAGCCCCGGTCCGCCTCCCCGACCCGCTCCAGCAGCGCCACCGGCAGCTCCGCGAACAGTTCCGCCACGCGCGCGTGCCCGGTGAACTCCCGTTCCGGGGCGAGCGCGTCGGCCCACCGGCCCGGCGGCAGCGGCAGCACCGTCTCCCGCCAGCCGCCCGCCTCCGCCAGCCGCAGTGACAGCCGCGTCACGGCCGTGACGACCTCGCCGGAGCGCGCGAAGGCCAGGCAGTGCGCCGCGGCGGGCCCCTCCGCGGTCAGTGGGGCGTACGTCGCCGCGTCGCCGAAGACCTCGGGCAGCCGCCGGCGCAGCCGCAGCGCCGCCTCGGTCACCGCGTCCTTGACGCCGGGGGCCTCGGGAGGGAACCGCACCGGCCGCCGGTTGTCCGGGTCGACCAGCGCCCGGTACTCGGCCTCCGTGCCCTGGTAGACGTCCGGCACGCCCGGCATCGTCAGATGGAGCAGCGCCGTGCCGAGCACGTTCGCCCGGATGTGCGGCTCCAGCGCGGCCCGCAGCGCCCGCACGTGCTCGCCGGGCGCCCCGCACGGCCCCGCCGCCACGAACGCCGCCACCGCCTCCTCGTACGGCGGCTCCTGCTCCGTCCAGCTCGTGTACAGGCCCGCCTCGCGCACGTGCTTCAGTAGGGCGCCCTGCACCCGCTCGGGGTCGGCCGGGCCCAGCCCGAACACCGTCTGCCAGGCCGCCCACGCCAGCTGCGCGTCGGGGCCGCCCTCGCCGCTGCGGGTCGCCTCCGCCAGCGTGTCGGCCCACCGCTGCGGGCACTCGGTGAGCACCGCGAGCGCCGCCCGCACATCGGCGCTGCGCTTGGTGTCGTGCGTGGACACCACGACCCCGCCGGCCGGCCAGTCGCGCTGCACGCGCGCGCAGTACGCGTGGAAGTCCTCCGGCGACACCGCCGGGCTGCCCGGATCGCCGCCCACCTCGTTCGCCGACAGCAGCGGCACATAGCGGTAGAACGCCGTGTCCTCCAGCGACTTGGCGCGCAGCGCCGACGCCGTCTGCGCGAACCGCGTCCGCAGCTCGACCTGGTCGGGCCCGTCGCCGTACCGCCCGAGCAGCAGGCCGCGCACGACGTCCACCGCGCCGCCCTCCTCCGGCACCACGAACGCCAGCCGCGCCTCGGCCGCGGCCTCCTCGGTGACGACGGACGCCGGGTCCACGGAGGCGTAGGGGCGGTAGACCTCCATCCGCACCAGCAGTTCCTGCAGCGCGGTGCGCAGCGCCCACGGCGCACGGTCGCGCAGCGCAGGGTCCGGTGACGTGGCGCAGACCTTGTGCGCCACCCGGACCAGCCGCTCCACCTCGGTCGCCAGCTCGTGGGTGAGCACCTTGTAGGCCGCCCGCCGCGCGGTGGCCGCCCATTCCCCGCCCCGGTCCGTCTGCGGGGCCGCGAACCGCCGGTACAGGCCGGTCAGCTCCCCGGCCCCCGCCGGGTCGGCGAACACGCCGTCGACGCGGCGCAGGGCGTCGTAGCCGGTGGTGCCCGCGACCGGCCAGGACGGCGGCAGGTGTTCGTGGTCGGCGAGAATCTTCTCCACGACGGTCCAGCGGCCGCCGCTCGCCTCGTGCAGCCGCCGCAGGTAGCCGTCGGGGTCGGCGAGCCCGTCCGGGTGGTCCACCCGCAGCCCGTCGATCACGCCCTCGTGCAGCAGCCGCAGGATCGTGGCGTGCGTGGCCTCGAAGACCTCCGGGTCCTCCACGCGCACGCCGATCAGCTCCGAGATGCTGAAGAACCGCCGGTAGTTGAGTTCGGTGCGGGCCAGCCGCCACCACACCGGGCGGTACCACTGCGCGTCCAGCAGCTGCGGCAGCGGCAGGTCCTCGGTGCCCTCGCGCAGCGGGAAGGCGTGGTCCCAGTAGCGCAGCTCGCCGTCCTCGGCCCGCAGCTCGCCGATCACCTCGCCGAGCGGGGCGCCGAGCACCGGCAGCAGCACCTGGCCACCCTGTGCCTCCCAGTCGATGTCGAACCAGCGCGCGTACGGCGACTGCGGGCCGTCGCGCAGCACCTCCCACAGAGCGCGGTTGTGGCGCGGTGACATCGCCATGTGGTTCGGCACGATGTCCACGACCAGGCCGAGACCGTGCTCCCGCGCGGTGCGCGCCAGCGCCCGCAGCCCCTCCTCGCCGCCCAGCTCCTCGCGTACGCGCGCGTGGTCGACGACGTCGTAGCCGTGCAGCGAGCCGGGGACGGCCTCCAGGACGGGGGACAGGTGCAGATGGGAGACGCCGAGCGAGGCCAGGTACGGCACGGCGGCCGCGGCGGCGGCGAACGGGAACGCCGGCTGCAGCTGCAGCCGGTAGGTGGCCGTGGGAACCCCGGGGGCGGATCGCTCAGGTGTCATGACACCGTACGTACCCGCCCGGCCGCTTTTCGTGTCATCCGGCTCGGCCACCCGCGCACGCGCGCGTGGCCGTCCGGACAGGCCCGGGGCGCCGAGGCACCCCGGGCAGCGGGGCTATGCCGGCCGCATCAGCACGGTCATGCTGCGGTCCACCAGCGTCAGCCGGTCCCCGGCGTCCACCTTGACGCCCGTGCCCGTCGGGACGCCCTCCTCCAGGGAGGTGTCGACGACCACCTGCCACTGCCGTCCGTGGTCGACCGGCACGACGAACTCCAGCGCCTTGGGCGAGGCGTTGAACATCAGCAGGAACGAGTCGTCCGTGATGCGCTCCCCGCGCGGGCCGGGCTCGGAGATGGCGTTGCCGTTGAGGAACACCGTCAGCGCCGACGCGGGCGCCGACTCCCAGTCCCGCTGCGTCATCTCCCGGCCCTCCGGGGTGAACCAGGCGATGTCCGACAGGTCGTCGTGGGTGCCCTCCACCGGCCGCCCGTGGAAGAAGCGGCGCCGCCGCAGGACCGGGTGGTCCTTGCGCAGCCACACCATCGCCCGCGTGAAGTCCAGCAGTGGGTGCCCTTCCTCGGGCCACTGCACCCAGGACAGGTCGTTGTCCTGGCAGTAGGCGTTGTTGTTGCCCTGCTGGGTGCGGGCGAACTCGTCACCGTGGCTGATCATGGGCACGCCCTGGGACAGCATCAGCGTGGCCATGAAGTTGCGCATCTGCCGGGCCCGCAGCGCGAGCACCTCCGGGTCGTCGGTCTCGCCCTCCTCCCCGCAGTTCCAGGACCGGTTGTGGCTCTCGCCGTCCCGGTTGTCCTCGCCGTTGGCGTCGTTGTGCTTGTGGTTGTACGACACCAGGTCGTGCAGGGTGAAGCCGTCGTGGCAGGTGACGAAGTTGATCGAGGCCAGCGGGCGGCGCCCGTCGTCCTGGTACAGGTCCGAGGACCCGGTCAGCCGGGAGGCGAACTCGGCGAGCGTGCGCGGCTCGCCCCGCCACAGGTCGCGGACCGTGTCCCGGTACTTGCCGTTCCACTCCGTCCACATCGGCGGGAAGTTGCCCACCTGGTAGCCGCCCTCGCCGACGTCCCACGGCTCGGCGATCAGCTTCACCTGGGAGACCACCGGGTCCTGCTGCACCAGGTCGAAGAACGACGACAGCCGGTCCACCTCGTGGAACTGCCGCGCCAGGGTCGCCGCGAGGTCGAAGCGGAACCCGTCCACGTGCATCTCGGTGACCCAGTACCGCAGCGAGTCCATGATCAGCTGGAGCACGTGCGGGGACCGCATGAGCAGGCTGTTGCCGGTGCCCGTGGTGTCCATGTAGTAGCGCGGGTCGTCCGTCAGCCGGTAGTACTGCGGGTTGTCCAGCCCCCGGAAGGACAGCGTCGGACCCAGGTGGTTGCCCTCGGCGGTGTGGTTGTAGACCACGTCGAGGATGACCTCGATGCCCGCCTCGTGCAGCGCCCGCACCGCCGACTTGAACTCCAGCACCTGCTGCCCGCGGTCGCCCCAGGAGGCGTACGCGTTGTGCGGGGCGAAGAAGCCGATGGTGTTGTAGCCCCAGTAGTTGTTGAGCCCCATGTCGACCAGCCGGTGGTCGTTGACGAACTGGTGGACGGGCATCAGCTCCAGCGCCGTCACCCCCAGCTCGGTCAGGTGCTCGATGACCGCCGGATGGGCGAGCCCCGCGTACGTGCCGCGCAGCTCCTCCGGCAGCCCCGGGTGGCGCATCGTCAGGCCCTTCACATGGGCCTCGTAGATCACCGTGCGGTGGTACTCGATGCGCGGCGGCCGGTCGTCGCCCCAGTCGAAGTACGGGTTGACCACGACCGACGACATCGTGTGCGGCGCCGAGTCCAGGTCGTTGCGCTTGTCGGGCGCGTCGAAGTGATAGCCGTAGACCTCCTCACCCCAGCGGATCGAGCCGCTGATCGCACGCGCGTACGGATCGAGAAGGAGCTTCGCGGAGTTGCAGCGCAGCCCGCGCTCCGGGGCGTACGGGCCGTGCACCCGGTAGCCGTAGCGCTGTCCGGGCATCACGCCCGGCACGTACGCGTGCCGGACGAAAGCGTCGCTCTCGCGCAGCTCGATCGCTGTCTCGGAGCCGTCGTCGTGCAGCAGACACAGCTCTACTCGGTCCGCGGCCTCCGTGAAGACCGCGAAGTTCGTGCCGGCGCCGTCATAGGTGGCACCGAGTGGATATGCCTCGCCAGGCCAGACCTGCATGGATACGACTCTTTCAGGTGTACGACGGCACGGGGAGCGCCTTCGGCCCGAGTCTCCCCGAAAGTGAGGGAACCACCTCCGTCTCACGTCCCTCTTACCGGGCGACCAGTCGGTAGCAACGGTACGTCCCTCGACCAGACGTACCAATGGGGCCTGCCGTGGCCCCTGGGACAGAGGGGGAACAGGGGGAGATGTGCGGACGATAGTCCACCGCCACCTGGGCAAGGTGGTGGCCGGGGCGGCCGTCGCGGTGGTGGGGACCGCCGCGATGGTCGCGATCACCCTGCCGGGCACGGCGGGCGCGGACGAGACCGGGGGATCGGCGCGGACGGAGCAGCGGGCCGCCGGAGGAGGCGCCCAGGGGGCGGCGAGCGGGCCGGGGGGCCCGGGTGCCGCCGTCGCGCCGGGCGTCGTCGAGCAGGCCCCGGCCGAGGGGAAGAAGGGCACCGGCCGCGACCCGCTGACCGACGACGAGATCGCCCGCGTCGAGTCCCTCGCGGTGGACCGGCGCATGGCGGCCGCCGCCGAGGACGTCGAGGGCGACCGCGGACCACAGCGGCTCGGCGTCGACCTCGCCGAACCGGCCGCCGACGAGCTCGACGACCCGCATGCCCCCCGGCGCGCGGTGGTGACCTTCTACGACTACCGGGCCGACACCCTCGTCACCCGGACGGTCGACCTCGACAGCGGCAAGATCGAGGCGACGACCACCCAGCACGGCGTCCAGCCGCCGCTGAGCGCCGCCGAGAACGCCGAGGCGGCCCGTCTGCTGATCGCCGACCCGCTCGGCGCCGGCCTGCGCGCGGACTTCAAGGACGCCACCGGCAAGGACCTCACCTCCCCGGACCAGCTGCTGCTCAACAGCGCCGTCTACCGGGCCGCGCCGGGCGCCCAGCCCGCCGTGCTCGACGCCTGCGGCACGCACCGCTGCCTGCGCCTGTTCCCGAAGGTCGTGAACGGGCCGTGGATCGACACCCGCCACCTGGTGATCGACCTCAGCGCCCGCAAGGTCGCCGCACTCGACCGCGGCTGACGCAGCCGCTCCGGCCCGCACCTCTCTTCGACCGCACCCCGCACAAGGGAGCCACTTCCGCATGCGTGCGAACCATCCCAGCCCTGCCCGCAGACGAACGGCGCTCGGCCTGTCCCTGGCCGCGCTCGCCGCCGCCGCGACCACCGGCGCGGGACCCGCCACCGCCGCGCCGGGCAAGGCGCCCGCGGCCCCCGCCCCCGCGTGCAGCGCCGCCTACCGCATCGAACAGAAACTCTCCACCGGCACCACCTGGCGCATGTGCTGGCGCTACGACACCAAGGCCGGGCTCGTCCTGGAGGACATCTCCTACCAGCCCAAGGGCGAGACCGCGCCCGTCAAGGTGCTGGCCAGTGCCCGCCTCGGCCAGATCGACGTCCCCTACGACGACGGCAGCGTCGAGTACGACGACCTGACCGGCTTCGGCTTCGCCCAGGGCCTCGTCAACCTCGCGCCCGCCGAGTGCCCCGGAGGCACCATCAAGACCGTCAAGGTCCAGGACGCCTTCTACTCCGACAACCCGAACATCAAGGGCCTGTGCGCCACCACACGCGCGCGTGGACACGCGTACCGGATGCAGGCCGACACCGGCAACCGGGTATATCAGGAACAGGGCAAGGACCTGCTCCTGTACACCGTCAACAAGGTCGGCTGGTACGAGTACATCACCGAATGGCGCTTCCAGGACGACGGCCTGATCAGCATGAACGTCGGCGCCACCGGCAGCCTCTCGCCCGGCGACTACGACGCCGGCGACGGCCGCGGCTGGCCCATCGGCAAGGGCGCCCGCTCCTACGCCACCAGCCACAGCCACAACGTGTTCTGGAAGCTCGACTTCGCCCTCGACGGCTCCCGCAAGAACCACGTCGAGCAGTACGACTCGCAGGTCAGCCCGCCCGCCCGCGGCCGGCAGGCACCCACGAACAAGACCACGCGGACCAACGTCACCAAGGAACTCGCCGGCGACGCGAAGAACATGCGCTGGTGGCGGGTGGTCAGCGACACCGGCAAGAACAAGGACGGCCACGCCCGTTCGTACGAGATCGTCCAGGGCGCGACCGCCAAGTACCCCGGCCGCGGCTTCACCCGGCACGACGTGTACTTCACCGAGTACACCCCGTGCGAGCAGTTCGCCAGCAACAACCCCGGCTGCGCGAGCGGGCATCCGCAGTCGGTGGACCGCTTCGTCGACGGGCAGACCCTCACCCGGCCCGTGGTCTGGGTGAACGTCGGCTTCCACCACGTCGCGCGCGACGAGGACCAGCAGCCGATGCCCGTCCACTGGCAGGGTTTCTCCCTCGCACCGCGCGATGTCACCGCTATGAATCCGCTCACTCCGCCGGCCCTCGCCGGTGAGAACGGGCAGCCACGACCGCGCAGTTGAGAAACGACCCGGCCCATCCGGCTGCGTCCCCGACCGCTTGCGGAGTACCCTTCCTTGATCGTTGAGACGGGAAGTCCGGGGGACTGGAAGGCGGTGCGCGGGTGGGCTCGGGAGGGCTGGAGCTGCCCCCTGGTGACGAGGGTCACGAGGGGAACTCCGCAGACGTCCCGCCCGGCACGGTGTCCCTGGCCAGGCCGATGGAGACCGGCTCCATCGGCCCGGAGCTGGACTGGGACGCCGACGCCTGGCGCGAGGTGCGCACCCGCGCCCAGCGCGCCGGCCGGGCCTACATCTGGCTGAACCTGGTCGAGCAGCGGCTGCGCGCCGTCGTCGCCGCCGTCCTGCGGCCCGTCTACGAACCCGTGCACGGCGACGACTGGGTGGTCGCCGCCGCCGGACCGGCCGGCCAGGAATGGGTCCAACGCGCCGTCGCCGTACGCGAGGTGAGCCGCCGCAAGGGCTATCTGCTCGACCCCGCCGACGACAATGTCATCAGCTTCCTGACCCTGCCCCAGCTGCGCGAGCTGATGGTGCAGCACTGGCCGTGCTTCGAGCCGTACCTGGAGGACCGCCGGGACGTCGAACTCGCCCTGGACGAGCTGGAGGTGACCCGCAACGTCGTCTCCCGCAACCGCGCCCTGTCCGAGGCCGTCCTCGCCCAGGCCGAGCGGGCCTCCGCCCGGCTGCTGGAGATGCTCGGCGCGGGCGGCGACGTGCCCTCCGCGCGCCGGCTGCCCACCGACGCGGTCGAGGACCTCGTCGGCGACCGGTACGCGGACGTCGTCGCCGTCCACTCCGACCGGGTGCGGCTGCTGCGCCAGTTCCCGGCCGAGGACATCTTCGGCGGCGCCCGCCGCCTCGACGCCTTCGGCATCGGGCTCAACCTGCTCGTGCAGAACTTCTCCGGGCGCCGACTGGTCCGGCTCGCCGAGGGCGGCTGCCGGGTGCGGCTGCTCTTCCTCAACCCCGCCTCCAGCGCGGTGAAGCGGCGGGAGCGCGAACTCGGCCTGAAGCGGGGCGAGCTGAGCCGCTCGGTGGAGATGAACATCCTGCACATGCGCCGGGTGCGGGCCCGGCTGCGCGACCCGGGCGCCTTCCAGATCCAGGTGTACGACGAGACGCCCCGGTTCACCGCCTACCTCGTCGACGGCGACGGCGCCGACGGCATCGCGGTCGTGCAGTCCTATCTGCGGCGGGCCCGCGGCATGGAGTCGCCGGTGCTGGTGCTGCGCAACGGCGACCGGGTCGTCAAGTCCGGCGAGGCCGACGAGGGCGGCCTGTTCGGCATCTACCGCGAGGAGTTCGAGCTGGCTTGGGCGGATTCGCGGCCGGTGTCCTGAACTGTCCCCTCGTCCGCGGCGGAAAGCGGAATCCCGGCGTCGGATTGTCAGTGGCGCATGCGAAGGTGGAGACCACTGGGGGACGCACCACCACGAAGGGGGACGCCATGGCCTGGCACCGCGAGCTGCTGATCGGCTTCGACCTGGAGACGACCGGGACGGACCCGCGCGAGGCGCGCATCGTCACGGGCGCCGTGATCGAGGTCAGGGACGGGCAGCCGCTCGGCCGCCGGGAGTGGCTGGCCGACCCGGGCGTGCCGATCCCGCCGGACGCGGTCGCGGTGCACGGCATCAGCAGTGAACGCGCGGCGGCCGAGGGCCGCCCCGCCGACCAGGTGGCCGACGCCATCGCCGACGTCCTGGCCGGCTACTGGCGCACCGGTGTCCCGGTCGTCGCCTACAACGCGGCCTTCGACCTGACCCTGCTCTCCGCCGAACTGCGCCGGTACGGCCTGCCGTCCCTGCGCGACCGCCTGGGCGGCCTGGACCCCGCGCCCGTCGTCGACCCGTACACCATCGACCGCTGGGCCGACCGCTACCGCCGCGGCAAGCGCAACCTCGAAGCGGTCTGCGCCGAGTACGGCATCGCCCTGGACGCCGCCCACGACGCCGCCGCGGACGCCCTCGCGGCCGCCCGTCTGGCCCGCGCGATAGCCGGCCGCCACCCCAAGATCGCGGCCCTCGGCCCGGCGGAGCTGCACCACCGCCAGATCGAGTGGTACGCCGAGTGGGCGGCGGACTTCCAGTCCTTCCTGCGCCGCAAGGGCGACCCGACGGCGGTGGTGGAGGCGGCGTGGCCACTGCGGGACCTGGCGGCCGGGGTGGTCTGACCGGGGGCCACCGGTGCCTCTGACCGAGCGTGTGGCCGACCGGACCTACCCGGGGCCCGCCTGGGCGGACGCGGGGGAGTTCCGGCGAGGTGCGTCCGGGGGTTCGGCCGGCATGCCAGGCCGAAGGGACGGTTCCTGCGGCATCCGTGCGGCCGCCGCGCCGCGATGGCGGCGTTCCACCGCCTGCCCCCAGTACGTGCCGGCGACCATGAGGGCCGCGCCCAGGGCGGTGAGCGGGGTGAAGCGGTCGCCGGCGACGGTGACGCCCACCAGCGCCGCCCACACCGGTTCCGTGCCCAGCAGGAGGCTGGCCCGGCTGGCGGAGGTGCGCTGCACCGCCCAGGTCTGCGCGAGGAAGGCGAACACGCTGCACAGCAGGGCGAGATAGAGCAGCTGCGCCCAGGTGGCGCCCGAGGCGCGGCCCAGCTCCGGCAGGTCGGCCGCGGCCACCGGCAGGAACAGCGCGGTGCCGACCAGCGTCTGCACGGCCGTCAGGTGCACCGGCCGTACGGCCCGCCGGGTGGTGAGCCGCCCCACCAGCGCCACGTGCCCGGCCCGCACCCCGGCCGCCGCCAGCATCAGCAGGTCGCCCGAGCGCGGCGCGTGGAAGCCGTTGCCCGACATCAGCAGGCCGACGGCCAGGACGCAGACCCCGGCCGCGGCGTAGAAGGCGGGAGGGAGGCCGCCCGGATGCCCGGACCGGTCCAGGAGGGGGGTGAGGACGATGGTCAGGCTGATGATCAGGCCCGCGTTGGCGGCGGTCGTGTGCGCGACCCCGTACGTCTCCACCACCAGCACCGCGGCCTGGGTCAGCCCCAGCGGCACTCCGGCCCGCAGCTCGTCCCGGGACCACCGGCTCCGCCCGGCCGCGACGAGACCGAGGCAGGCCAGAGCGGAGAGCGCGTAGCGGGCGAACAGGACGGTGAGCACGGGCAGGGCCGCCGCGGCCGTCTGGGCGGAGAGATAGCTGGAGCCCCAGACGAGCGCGACAAGCAGGAGTACCGCGTCGGTACGGCGGGTGTCGGTCACCCGTTCACGGTGCACCGGCGACGACCCTGAAGCCCAGCACCACTTCCTAAAACGATCTTTTAGCAGTCCTTCACTGTGCCCCTACACTGCGGACATGGACGAACGGCAGCTGCGGATCCTGCGGGAGCTGGGCGAACTCGGCAGCGTGACCGCGGTCGCCGAGGCGCTGCTGGTGACGCCCTCGGCGATCTCCCAGCAGCTGCGGCTGCTCCAGCGTTCCGTGCCGGTGCCGCTCACCGAGCGGCAGGGCAGACGGCTCGTGCTCACCGACGCCGGGCAGGCGCTGGCCGGCGCGGCGATCGAGGTGGAGGCGGCGCTGGCGCGGGCCAGGGGAGCGGTCGAAGGGTTTCTCGGCAGGCCGGACGGGGAGGTGTCGGTGGCGGCGTTCCACAGCGCCGGCGCGGCGTTCTTCCCGCCGCTGCTGCGCGCGCTCGCCGCCCCGGGCATGCCCCGGGTGGCCCTCGCCGACGAGGACGTGCCGCAGGAGGACTTCCCCCGGCTCACCCGGGAGTACGACCTGGTGCTGGCCCACCGCCTGGACCACACCCCGCCCTGGCCGCGCACGGTCACGGCCACGACCTTGCTGCGGGAGCCGCTGGACGTGGCGATGCCGGCGGGTCACCCGCTGGCGGCCAAGCGGCGGGTGACCCCGAAGGACGTGGCCGACGAACCGTGGATCACCGTGCACGACGGGTTCCCGGTGCTGGCCACCATCGAGGCGATCGCCGCGGCGGCGGGACGCCGGCTCCACCTCGCCCACCGCATCAACGAGTTCGCGGTCGTCGCGGAGGCCGTGGCCGCCGGCGGAGGCATCGCCCTGATGCCCCGCTGGACCATGCCCCGCCACCCCGACCTGGTCCTGCGCCCCCTCACCGGGGTCCGCGCCCGCCGCCACATCGACGCCCTCCACCGCCCGGAACGCACGGCCCGCAGAGCGGTCCGCACGGTCCTGACGGAACTGCGCCGGGCGGCGACGGTGATCCGGGACCGGGACGACGAAAGCATCGACACCAGCATCGACGCCCGGGACTAGCTCAGAACGGATACCACCGCACCGTCTCGTCCCCGTCCCGCAGCGACGCTACCCGTCGTTCGAACTCCGCCCGTGCCTTCGGGTTGCCCGGCGCGTGCTGGGCCACCCAGGCGCAGCTGGCGGTCTCCCGCGCCCCGCGCAGCACCGCGCACCCCTCCCAGGCGCGCACGTCCCAGCCGTAGGCCTCGGTGAAGGCGTCGTACTCCTGCGTCGGCAGGTCGTAGCGATCGTGGGACAGGGCCATGACGACCAGGTCGTGCTCGCGGAAGTCGGCGGAGAAGGTCTCCAGGTCGACCAGGACCGGACCGCCGGGGCCGATGTGCACATTGCGCGGCAGGGCGTCGCCGTGGATGGGACCCGGCGGCAGGTGCGGGGTGAGGGCGGCGGCCGCGGCCGCGAAGCCGTCGCGGCGCTCGCGCAGGTATGCCGCGTCCGCCGGGTCGATCGCGTCGCCCGCGAGGCGCAGCCAGCGCTCCACGCCGCCCAGCAGCTCGCGCGGCGGCAGCGCGACGGGCGGTGCGGGCAGCGCGTGCACGATCCGCAGCAGCTCCGCCAGGTCCCGCGGCCCGGCGGGCCGAACCGGATCGGGCAGCCGGTGCCACACCGTCACCGGGTGGCCGTCGACCAGCAGCGGCTCGGGCCGGGCGGCGCGCACGGCGGGCACACCGGCCTCTTCCAGCCACAGCGCGATGTCCAGCTCCCGCGCGGCCCGGGGCAGCAGTTCGGCGTCGCGGCCGACCTTGGCGACGAGGTCACCGGCGGCGAAGACCGCGTTCTCGCCGAGGGCCAGCAGCCGCGCCCCTCCGGCCGGGCCCGGCAGCACGTCCGCCGTGGCCAGCACCTCCCGCGCCCGTGCCTCGTCCATCCCGTCCGCCTCCGTGTCCTCATCCGTGGCCTGATCCGTGCCGTTGCTGAGCGGTCGTCGGTCAGTCTCGCATTCGCACAGGTCGGCCGGTGTGCGCGGCCCCTTGACGCACTCCCATGCGGTCACCACCATGACCATGCCAACCGGATCGCAAAGGGGCTGATTCCGTGACATCAGTGGCCGACGTGAAACGACCGGCCTTACCCGCCCCGCCCGCCCACCGCCCCGCCCGCTCCCTCGACCGCGGCGCCTGGTTCCTGGTCCTGCCCGCGCTGATCCCGATCCTCGTGCTGAGCGTCGGCCCGCTGCTCTACGGCATCCTGCTCGCCTTCACCGACGCCCAGTCGGGCCGGGCCGCGCCCACCCGGTGGATCGGCGCGCTGAACTTCCGGGACCTGCTGCACGACACGCTGTTCTGGGAGTCGTTCCGGATCGGCCTGGTGTGGGCCGTCGGTGTGACCGTGCCGCAGTTCCTGCTGGCGCTCGGCCTCGCCCTGCTGCTCAACCAGGACCTGCGACTGCGCTGGCTGGCCCGCGCCCTCGCGATCGTGCCGTGGGCCATGCCGGAGGTCGTCGTCGGCATCATGTGGCGGCTGGTCTACAGCCCCGACGCCGGCGTCCTCAACGAGACCCTGCGCGACCTCGGCCTCGGCGGCGGCCGCGACTGGCTCAGCTCCCTCGGCACCGCCCTGCCCGCCGTCATCGTCGTCGGCGTCTGGGCGGGCCTGCCGCAGACCACCGTCGCCCTCCTCGCCGGCCTGCAGAACACCCCGCGCGACCTGCACGAGGCGGCCGCCCTCGACGGTGCCGGAGCCTGGCGCCGCTTCACCGCCGTCACCTGGCCCGCCCTGCGCCCGGTCGCCCTCGCCATCACCGCGCTCAACCTGATCTGGAACTTCAACGCCTTCGCCCTGGTGTACGTGCTCACCGGCGGCGGCCCCGGCGGCCGCACCCGGCTGCCGATGCTGTTCGCCTACGAAGAGGCCTTCCGGTACGGCCAGTTCGGGTACGCCGCGGCGATGGGCTGCGTGATGGTCGCGGTGATCGCCGTGTGCCTCGCGGTGTTCCTGGCCGGCCGGCTGAGGGGAGACGACGACCGATGAGGACCCGCGCCGCCACCCGCGCCGGCCAGTACGCCGCCCTGCTGGCCTACCTCGCCTTCCTCTCCTTCCCCTTCCTCTGGCTGCTGTCCACCGCCTTCAAACCCCCGCGGGAACTGGGCAGTCTGCACCCCACGTGGATCCCCGAGCACCCCACCCTCGCCAACTTCCGGCAGGCCTTCGACGAGCAGCCCCTGCTGCGCTCCGCGCTCAACTCCCTGCTCGTCGCGCTCGCCGCCGCGCTGATCGCCGTATGCCTCGCGACGCCGATGGCGTACGTCATGGCCCGGCGCCGCACCCGGCTCGCGCGGGCCGCGAGCGGCTGGGTCGTGGTCAGCCAGGCCTTCCCGTTCGTCCTGGTGATCATCCCGCTGTTCCTCGTGCTGCGGAGCCTGCGGCTGATCGACTCCCAGGCCGGGCTGGTGATGGTGTACGTCGTGTGGGCGCTGCCGTTCGCCCTGTGGCTGCTCACCGGGTACGTCCGGGCCGTGCCCGTCGAGCTGGAGGAGGCCGCGGCCGTCGACGGCGCCGGGCGGCTGCGCACCCTGGTGTCGGTGACCGCGCCGCTGCTCGCGCCGGGCATCGCGGCGACGGCGCTGTTCGCGTTCGTCACCGCGTGGAACGAGTTCTTCTTCGCGCTCGTCCTGCTCAAGACGCCGGAGAAACAGACCCTGCCGGTGGTGCTGACCCGCTTCATCGGCGCCGAGGGCGTCGCCGACCTCGGCCCGCTGGCCGCCGCGGCCGTCCTCGCCACCCTGCCCTCGCTGGTCTTCTTCGCCCTCGTGCAGCGGCGGATCGCGGGCGGCATGCTCGCCGGGGCGGTGAAGAGCTGATGCGCCTGCGCCTCATCGCGATCCTCGTCCTGCTGCTCGCCGGCTGTGCCTCCCCCGACGGGGGCGGCGACGGCCGTATCGTGCTGCGCTTCCAGTCCCTCGCCTGGCAGGACGACTCCGTCCGCGCCACCAAGGAGCTGGTGCGCGAGTGGAACGCCACCCACCCGGGCGTCACCGTCCGGTACGTGCAGGGCAGCTGGGACTCCGTCCACGACCAGCTGCTGACCTCCTTCGAGGGCGGCGAGGCACCCGACATCGTCCACGACGCAGCCGACGACCTCGCCGACTTCGCCCACGGCGGCTACCTCGCCGACCTCACCCGCCTGCTCCCGGCCCGCCTGAAGGCGGCCATCCCGCGGCGCAGCTGGGACACGGCCACCTTCGAGGGCCGCGTCTACGGCGTGCCCTTCCTCCAGGAGCCGCGCGTCCTCGTGGCCAACGCGACCTGGCTGCGGCAGGCCGGCGTGCGCATCCCCACACCCGAACACCCCTGGACCTGGCCGGAGTTCCGGCAGGTGACGAAGGAGCTGAGCGGCGGCGGCCGGTACGGCGTGGCCTGGCCGCTGAAGGAGCCCGTCTCCGCGACGCTCAACCTGTCGCTGTCGGCGGGCGGCCGCCTCTTCCACCGCGGCCCGGACGGCAAGGTCGCCATCCGCTTCGAGGCGGCCGACGAGATCGTGCCCCGCACCGTGCGCGACCAGCTCGCCGCCGACGGCAGCGCCCCGCGCACCACGCTCGGCAGCGGCGGCTCGGACACCCTGCCCGGTTTCTTCGGCGGCCGGTACGCCATGGTGCCGCTCGGGTTCTCCTACCGGCAGCAGATCGCCCAGCAGGCCCCGAAGGGATTCAGCTGGCAGGTACTGCCCGCCCCGGCCGGCGCCGGCGGGCTCACCCAGGGCGTCAGCCCGCAGACCCTGTCGATCGCCCAGGACAGCCCGCACAAGAAGGAGGCCGCCGCCTTCCTGGACTTCCTGCTCCAGCCGCGCAACATGGTCCGCCTCGCCCTCGGCGACTGGATGCTGCCCACCGGCACCGAGGCGCTGAAGGACCCCGCCCTGCACACCGCCCGCGACGGCTGGGCGACCGGCACCGCCCTCGCCGCCCACCTCACCTCGGCGCCCGCCCAGTCCGTCCGCGGCTATCCCGAGTGGAAGGACAAGGTCGCCACCCCCGCCTTCCAGGAGTACTACAGCGGCGCGATCGGCCTCGACGAGCTGCGCCGCCGCCTGGAACGCGACGGCAACCTGGTCCTCGCCCGCTACCAACGCTGAGAGGAGCCGTTCAGAACCAGCACTGAGAGGAGCCAGTCATACAAGTTGCACGAGACGTCTCGTCTCGTCTAGCGTCGGGGGCATGACCCGTCGCGCGCACATCGCCATGTTCTCCATCGCCGCCCACGGCCATGTGAACCCCAGCCTGGAGGTGATCCGCGAGCTCGTCGCGCGCGGCCACCGCGTCACCTACGCCGTCCCGCCCGCCCTCGCCGGCAAGGTCGCCGAGACCGGTGCCGAGGTGAAGCCCTGGACCTCGATCCTGCCCGCCCCCGACGACGACCCGTCGGCCTGGGGGACCACCCTCCTCGACAACGTGGAGCCGTTCCTGGACGACGCCGTGCAGGCGCTGCCCCAGCTGACCGAGGCCTACGAGGGCGACGAGCCCGACCTCGTGCTGCACGACACCGCCTCCTACCCGGCCCGGGTCCTCGCCCACCGCTGGGGCGTCCCCGCGATCTCCCTGGCGCCCCACATGGTGGCCTGGGCGGGGTACGAGGAAGAGGTGGCCACCCCGATGTGGGAGGAGCCGAAGAAGACCGAGCGCGGCAAGGCGTACTACGCCCGCTTCCAGGCCTGGCTGCAGGAGAACGGGATCGATCTGCACCCCGACGACTTCGCCGGCCGCCCCGCCCGTTCGCTCGTCCTCATCCCCAGGGCGCTCCAGTGGAACGCCGACCGGGTCGACCCGGACGTGTACACCTTCGTCGGCGCCTGCCAGGGCGACCGCGAGGCGGAGGGCGGCTGGCGGCGCCCCGCCGGTGCCGACAAGGTCGTCCTGGTCTCGCTGGGATCGGCCTTCACCCGGCAGCCGGCCTTCTACCGGGAGTGCGTACGGGCCTTCGGCGACCTGCCCGGCTGGCACCTCGTCCTGCAGATCGGCAAGCACGTCGACCCCGCCGAACTGGGCGACGTACCGGCGAGCGTCGAAGTGCGCGACTGGGTACCGCAGTTGGCGGTCCTGAAGCAGGCCGACCTGTTCGTCACCCACGCCGGCGCCGGCGGCAGCCAGGAGGGGCTGGCCACCGCCACCCCGATGATCGCCGTACCGCAGGCCGCGGACCAGTTCGGCAACGCGGACGTGCTCCAGGGCCTCGGCGTCGCCCGGCACCTGCCGACGGCCGAGGCGACCGCCGAGACGCTGCGCGAGACGGCCCTCGCCCTCGTCGACGACCCGGAGGTGGCCCGCCGGCTGAAGGAGATCCAGGCGCAGATGGCGGAGGAGGGCGGCACCCGGCGGGCGGCCGACCTCATCGAGGCCGAACTGCCCGCCGGCTGACCCCGCCTACAGGTACGCGGGGTCGAGGATCCGCGCCTTGTACACGACGGGGCCGCCGCCCGTCTCCAGGGCGCGGGCCCCCGCCCGGTTGAAGTGGACCCACTTGGTGCCGAAGGCGCTGCCCCCGTCGGCGGCGCCGGTCCACATCTCCTCGCCGGAGGCGTGCCGCACGAAGGACTTCACATGGTGGCGGCCGTAGAGCAGGGTGACCTTCTTGGTGGTCTTGTCGTAGCCGTACACGCCGTTGGTGTCGGTGAACAGCAGGCGGCCCGGGCTGGTGTAGTCGGGCTGGAGGTCGTGGCCGCGGGTCACCTTGACCCGGCGCCCGGGATCGGCGACGAGCTTGGCCGAACTCGCCGTCGTCACGATCCGGTACGCCTGGAGGACACTCCCGCCGATGATCCACATGCGCTCCAGCTGCGGGTCCCACAGCAGCCCGTGCGCCTGGTGGAAGTCGAACTGCTGGGCCTTGACCAGGGACCGGCTGGAGCGGTCGGTGGGCCGGTACACATAGATCCTGCCGCCCTTGGTGGCGCCGCCGTCACCGCCCGGCGCCGGGCCCCTGCTGCGGCCCGCCACCACCACGACACCGGTGCCGGGCGCCCGTTCGACGGAGTGCAGATAGGTGCCGAGCGACGCCGACCACAGCAGCTTGTTGTCGCTGCGGCGGCGGATGCTCGCCACCCCGCTGTCCCGGGTGCCGGTCGCGACCAGCAGGATCCGGCCGTCCGCGGACGTGTCGCGGACCCGGTGCTCCATCGGATGCCCGCCGGAGGGCTTGAACGACCACTTCACGTTCGCCCGGGTGAACGGCTTGGTCCGGGCGAACTGGTAGATCGTGCCCGAGGTGACGTCCCCCAGCAGTACGTCGAACGCCGCGGGCGCCGCCTCGGCGGTGCCCGCCGTCAGCAGTCCCGCGGCCGGTGCCGCGACCGCGCCCGCGAGCACACCGCGCAGCAGCGCGCGCCGGTCCATGGTGCCGTCCATGTGCTGTCCCCCCCCGAGGTGACAGATGGTCAGGTGGTGCGCCGGTCGGCCATGAGGACGTGCCACGGGGCCCGCCGGTTCCCGAAGGAGCCGGACGGGCCCCGCAACGGACGCGGGTTCAGACCCGGACGGGCTCGCCCCCGCTCACCTCCTGCGCCTCGATCGCCTCCGGTGCCTCGTCGTGGGTCAGGTCCGGCAGCCGGTGCAGCCACTTCGGCAGGTACCAGTTGCGCTCACCGAGCAGCGCCATCACCGCCGGCAGGAGCACACCGCGGATGACCGTCGCGTCGATGAGCACGGCCGCGGCCAGGCCCACGCCCATCTGCTTCATCGACTGCATGGACAGCGTCCCGAAGATCGCGAAGACGGCGACCATGATGACGGCGGCACTGGTGACCACCCCCGCCGTGGTGACCACGCCGTGCGCGATCGCGTCCTTGGTCGTACGGCCCCGCAGCCGCGCCTCGCGCACCCGGGACACCACGAACACGTGGTAGTCCATCGACAGGCCGAACAGGATCACGAACAGGAACAGCGGCAGCCAGCTGACGATCGCGCCGACACCCTCCGCCCCGACCAGCGAGGCACCCCAGCCGTGCTGGAAGACGGCGACGAGGATGCCGTACGCGGCGCCCACCGACAGCAGGTTCAGCAGGATCGACGTGATCGCGACGGTCAGCGACCGGAACGACAGCAGCATCAGCAGGAACGCGAACACCACGACGAACGCGAAGACCGGGACGACGGAACCGGCGAGCTGGTCGTTGAAGTCGTGCGACCCGGCGACCTGCCCGGTGATCGGCGCCTGCACGCCCTCCACCCGGCCCAGCGTGGCGGGACGCACCTCGTCCCGCAGCTTCTCCAGGCTCGCGCCGGCCTTGTCCTGGTCGGAACCGCCCACCAGGGGGACGTACACGAAGGCGACGTTCTGCGCGGCGTGCGTCTTGATCTCGACCGGGCCGCGCGAGGCGCCCGAGGAGACCGCGCGCTCCTTGAACGCGGCCAGCGCGTCCTGCACCCGCGGATCGTCGATGTCCCGTGCCCGGACGACGACCTCGGCGGGCTCGGAACCGCCGGGGAAGGCCTCGTTGACCCGGTTGTACGTCTGCACGATCGGCAGCGAGTCGCCGAACTCCTGGTCCAGCGTGAGCTGCTGGGTCTTCATGCCGAGCGCGGGCGCCGCGATCGCCGCCAGCGCGCCGACCGCCACCACGACCGAGACGACCGGACGGGCCAGCACCCCGCGCAGGACCGTGCTCCAGATCCGGCTGCCGCTCTGCGGGGACGCCCTGCGCGCCCGCCGGCGCAGGAACGGCAGCCTGCCCTTCTCGACCCGCTCGCCCAGCAGGGACAGCAGCGCGGGCAGCACCGTCACCGAGCCGACCATCGCCACGGCCACCACGATCAGCGACGCCAGGCCCATCGCCTCGAACTCGGCGAGACCGGTGAAGAGCATGCCCGCCATCGCCACGCACACCGTGACACCGGAGACCACGATCGCCCGGCCGCTGGTCGCGGCGGCGATCCGCAGCGCCGTCCGCGCGTCCCGGCCCGCCGCCCGCTCCTCGCGCTCACGGCGCAGGTAGAACAGGCAGTAGTCGACCCCGACCGCCATACCGACCAGCAGCATCACGGAGTTGGCGGTGTCGCTCATCGGCATCACATGGCTGACGACGCCCATCAGACCCATCGTCGCCATGATCGCGGTGATCGCCAGCAGCACCGGCAGCAGCGCCGCCACCAGCGCGCCGAAGGCGATCAGCAGGATGCCGAGGGCCACCGGCACGGCCGAGAACTCGGCCTTCTGGAAGTCGTCCCCGAAGGCGTCGTCGAACGTCTTCATCATGCTCGCGCCGCCGATCTCCTCGATCCGCAGCGTGCCCGCGTGCTCCTTCTGCACCCCGGCGACCGCGTCCAGGACCGGCTGCACGCGCTCCCCGGCGGTGTCCGACGCGCCGCGCATGTCGAACTGCACCAGCGCGCTGCGCCCGTCCTTGGAGACCGTTCCGGTGTCGTACGGCGAGGTGACGTCCGTGACCGCGCCGGTCTTCCGCACCGCCCGCACGACGTCCCCGACGGCCTGCCGGAACTCCCCGTCGGTGGCCTTGAGCCCCGTACCCTTGGCCTGGATCAGGACCGTCTCACTGGCCGGCTCCTCGATCCCCGCGTCCTCGATGATCTTCGCGGCGGTGTGTGTCTCGCCCTTCAGCTGGTCGCTGTCCTTGACGTCCACCCGGCCCGCCGCCGAGCCCAGCCCCATCGCCAGGACGACGAACAGCACCCAGATGCCGACCGCCGCCCACCGGTGCCGGGCGCTCCATCCGCCGGCCCGCGCGGCGAGTCCCCGTACCCGCGCCTGTGAACTTGCCATGACGGGCCTGCCCCCCTTGACTTCGGTGGCGACCCCCTGCCGCCACCCTTCACATCGACGGTAGGGGCCGGATAAAGCCATCTCGTCGTGCTGCCCGGTGACCTGTCGCCGACCCGGCTCCTCCGCTCGGCCCCCCGCGCCCTCCGCACTGAGGAGGACCCTGCCCCCTACACCTACCGGCGGCCCTCGGGGACGGTGATCGGGGACGGTCGACCGCCTAGGGTGGGGACATGACGACGATGTACGCCGCCCTGCTGCGCGGGATCAACGTGGGCGGCAGCCGCAAGGTCCCGATGGCCGACCTGCGTGCCCTGCTGGAAGGGCTGGGCCACACGCGCGTCCGCACCTACCTCCAGAGCGGGCAGGCCGCCTTCGGGGCCGAGCGGGGTGACGAGGAGTCCCTCGCCGCCGGGCTGGCCCGGGCGATCGAGAAGCGGTTCGGCTTCGCCGTCGACGTGCTCGTGCGCGACCACGCCTACCTCGCGGCGGTCGCCGACGCCTGCCCGTTCCCGGCCGACACGCTGGAGCCCAAGCAGCTCCACGTCACCTACTTCTCCGCGCCCGTCACCCCCGAGCGGTTCACGGAGATCGACCAGGTGGCCTTCCGGCCCGAGGAGTTCCGCCTCGGCGACCGCGCGCTGTACCTGTACGTCCCCGACGGCCTCGGCCGCTCCAAGCTCGCCGAGGTGCTCTCCCGGCCCCGCGTCACCAAGGGCCTGATCGCGACCAGCCGGAACTGGAACACCGTACGGAAACTGGTGGAGTTGACCGAGGAGTGAGCCCGGCCGCCGCCGTCGCGTTTGTTCAAGAACCCGCGGCCGCCGCTGCCTAGCGTGGGGGCATGACGTACGACACGACCTTCCCCCTCCTGACCGAGTGCGCCGCCGAGGCGGCCCGCGTCGCGCGCGGTGTCCCGGCCGGCCGGCTGGACGAGCCGACCCACTGCGCCGGCTGGGACGTGCGCACCCTGGTCAACCACTGGGTCCTGTACACCTCCCACGGCCTGGAGCACCGCGCCCGCCGTATCCCGCTGCCCGAGGAGCTGACGGCCCGCGACTTCACCGCCGACCCCGACTGGGCCGAGGCCTACGCCGGCCAACTGGAGCGCGCGCTCGACGCCTGGCGCGATCCGGCCGTGTGGGAGGGCGAGATCGACCTCGGCTCCATGGCGCTGCCCGCCGCCGAGATCGCCGCGCTGATCGTCAAGGAGCTGGCGGTGCACGGCTGGGACGTGGCCACCGCAACCGGCCAGGAGTTCCGCGTCTCCGAGGACGCCGCCCGGTTCCTCCTCGGCGTCGTCGAGCGGCACGCCGAGATCTACCGCCGCTACGACGGCTTCGCCGACCCGGTCCCCGTCCCCGAGGACGCCCCCGCCTTCGCCCGGGCGCTCGCGGCCAGCGGACGCGACCCCCGGCAGCCGGCCCGAATGGACCAATGAAAAGGTGCATCAGTGGACCGGGACACCGCCCCAATCACCGCCTAACGTCGGCGGTATGACGACGCCGACCACCTCGCCCACCCGCGTGGACCTCTACTTCGACCCCGCCTGCCCCTTCGCCTGGATCACTTCCCGCTGGCTGCTGGAGGTCGAACGGCAGCGACCGCTCGACCTGCGCTTCCGGGCGATGAGCCTCTACCTGCACAACACCGGCAACGACCTGCCCGACTGGTACCGCGAGCTGGTCGACAAGTCGATCGGCCCGGTCCGGGTCGCCGTGGCCGCCGCCGAACGCCACGGGGAGAAGGTGCTGCGCGACCTGTACACGGCGTTCGGCACCCGCATCCACGAGCAGCGGCAGGAGGACTACGACACCGTGGTCGCCGAGTCCCTCGCCGAACTCGGCCTCCCCGCCGAGCTGGCCGCCGCCGCGCACGACCCGGCGTACGACGACGCCGTGCGCCGCAGCCACGAGGCCGGCGCCGAGCCGGAATCCGGCGGCTACGTCGGCACGCCGACCCTCCACGTCGACGGCACGGTCTGGTTCGGGCCGGTGCTGCGGGCCGTCCCACGCGGCGAGCGCGCCGCCCGCCTCTTCGACGGCTTCCGGGTACTGGCGGCCGACCCGGACGTCTTCGAGGTGAAGCGGACCCGGACCGGAGGACTGTCGTTCGCCTGACGGGCCGGGATCAGGCCGGCTCGCCCCGCCACGCCCCGTCCCGGCGGGCCCACCGCACCGCCGGGGCCACCGCCAGGCCCGCCACCGCGAACAGCACGCCCAATGCCGCCCAGCCCACCGAGCCGTGGGCGATCGCGGTGACGGTCACCAGGGCCGGGCCGGACATCATGCCCGCCGACATGCCCGCCCCGAAGACGCCCTGGTAGACGCCGTGGGCGCGGGCGTCGGCCAGTTCGTAGCCGAGCGTCCAGCCGCCGGCCGCCGACAGCACCTCGGCGAAGACCTGCACCACCGCGCCGACGGTCAGCGCCACCACCGCCCACACCGGGGACAGGCCGGCCGACAGCGCGTACACCGCGCAGGACGCCGCGAGCAGCAGCCCCGCCCAACCCATCGCCCGTACCGCGGAGGGGACTTGCGAGGCGCGGCGGGCCACCCGCACCTGCAGCAGCGCCACCAGCACACAGTTGACGATCATCAGCAGGGCCGCCGTCCAGCGCGGCGCGTCCGTGCGCTCCACGATCCACAGCGGCAGCCCCACCTCGGACAGCGAGTACTGCACGACCAGCACGGCGTTGAGGACGGTCACCGCGAGGAACGGCAGGTCCCGCACCGCCCGCCAGCGCTCCGCCGCAGGCGCGTCCGCGTCCAGCGGCGCCCGCTCGGCCACGTGCGGTGCCAGCGGCAGCCGCGGCAGCAGCAGTGCCGGACCCGCGAACGACACCGCGTTCACCATGATCACCGTCACGTACGCCGACTCGGTGTCGATCTGCAGCGCGACCGCGCCGAACACGCCGCCGATGCCCATGCCGACGTTCACCACCATCCGCAGGTACGCCCGCGCCTCCACCCGCGTCGCCGCCGGCAGCACATCGGCGTACAGCGCGCCCTGCACACCCCGGCTCGCCATCTGCAGCCCCGTCGCGCACACCACGGCGAGCAGGAAACCGGCGTAGGAGTCCACCAGCGCGTACGCCGCCGTGGCCACCCCGGTGCCGCCCCACAGCAGCGCCCCCACCCGCCGCGCGCCCCACCGGTCCGCCGCCCGCCCGGCCGGCACCCCGGCCGCCACGCCCGTCAGGCCCGCGACGGTCAGGCCGATGCCGACCGCGGTCGCGTCCAGTCCGACGACGCGCGTGAAGTACAGGACGCCCAGCGGGAAGTAGAGACCGTTGCCCAGGGCGTTGACGAGCGTCAGGACGCTCGCCAGCCGCAGTGCCGGATCGGCGGGAAGCAGTCCGGCCGCGCGGGTGGCGCGGCGCGGGGTGTCGGGGCGGGGGGTGTCGGGGCCGCTCTGGCCGGGGGCGGGGGACACGGGTGTCGTGGTCATGCGACAAGCCAACCCGGCCTCCCCATGGCGCCGACAATGATTTAGCGTGGCGCTCAATGATCGAGTTCCGGTTCGCCATCGGTGACCTCGCCACCACCTCCTTCGCCTACTCCCCGCTCCAGGAGGCGGTGTTCTCGCTGCGCTGCCTGCACGACCCGGCCCGCTACCCGCACCACCGGCCCTGGCTGCGCCGGATCCGCCCGCACCTCGACGGCCTGGACCGCGACCTGCTCACCGCGCTCGTCGCGCCCTGGCTGTGGGTGCCGGACTTCCTCACCCCGCGCCCCCAACGCGCCCGCCCGGGCTTCGCCGAGGAACTCGACCGGCTCGCCGCCACCCCGCCGGACGTCGTCGACGCCGACTTCCGCGCCACCTACCGCACCCCGCAGTCGCTGCCCCCGGTCGTCGCCCGCGGACTCGCCGACCCGGCCGCCTTCCTGGACCGGATCGTCCGCGCCCTGGACGCCTACTGGCACACCTGCCTGGCCGCCGACTGGTGGCCCAGGGTGCGGACCATCCTGGAGGCCGACCTCGCCCACCGCGGCCGGACCCTGGCCGAGCAGGGCGCCGTGGCACTGTTCGCCGGGCTCGACCACCGGCTCAGCTGGACCGACGGCCGACTGCGGCTGTCCACCCGGGACTTCAACGTGCCCGCGCCCTGGACCGGTGTCAGCATCGAGGGACGCGGCATGGTGTTGCTGCCGACGCTGTTCGCCCGCGGCGCCCAGCCGCTGATCGACCCCAGCCGGCCCCCGGTCATGATGTATCCGGCGCGCGGCCGGGCCACCCTCTCCGAGGAGCCGCCCCCGGTCACCGGCGAGGCCCTCGTCCGCCTCCTCGGCCGCCCCCGCGCCCGCCTGCTGCTCCTGCTGGCCGAGCCGGCCTCCACCACCGAACTGGCCCACCGCCTCGACGTCACCCCGGGCGCCGTCAGCCAGCACCTGGCGGTCCTCTACGACGCGGGCCTGCTCACCCGCACCCGCAGCGGCCGCATCGTCCGCTACGCCCGCACGGCACTCGGCGACGGACTGTGCCGTTGATGCCGTCCGCCGGGGACGGTCAGGCCCCCACCGCCGCGACCAGCGGCACCCGCGCCCCGTCGTACCGTTCCAGCAGCAGCCGCGCCACCTCCGGCGCCGGGCCGAGGACGTCCGCGAGGACGTCCGCGTCCGCCGCGCCCCGGGCGATGCGGTCCGGCAGGAAGCCGGGGGCCAGCACGTACGGGGCGACGGCGACGCGCGCGCAGCCGAGGGCGCGCAGCCGGCGTACCGCGTCCTCGGTGCGGGGAAGGGATGCGGAGGCGAACGCAGGCCGCACGGCGCACCAACCGGTGTGCCGCCACTCCCGCGCGATATCAGCGATCACTGCGATCGCCTCCGGGTCGGAGGACCCCGCCGAGGCCAGCACGACCCCGGTCGAGGACTTGTCGGCGGGGGACAGCCCCGCCTCGTACAGGCGCCGGTCCAGCGCGGACAGCAGCAGCGGGGACGGGCCGAGCACCTCGGCCTGCCGGATCCGCAGCCGCGGCGGCGCGTCCCGCAGCACCGCCGGGATGTCCGCCTTGGCGTGGAAGGCGCGCGTCAGCAGCAGCGGCAGGGCGACGACGTCCCGCACGCCCTG
This sequence comes from Streptomyces griseosporeus, assembly GCF_014656055.1. Lineage (GTDB taxonomy): Bacteria > Actinomycetota > Actinomycetes > Streptomycetales > Streptomycetaceae > Streptomyces > Streptomyces griseosporeus. Next base: position 1,710,483 of record NZ_BNBR01000001.1, on the reverse strand, counting down.
TGCCGCCAGGGACTCCAGCACCCCGTGCACGGACGGGATGTTGAAGTCCAGGAACCCGGTCTCCACCCGCAGCCCCGGCCGCAGCGCCCGCACCCGCTCCACCAGGGCGTGCACGGTCGCGGCATGCCGCGGATCGCGGCTGCCGTGGGCGATGACCAGGAGGACCGGGTTCGGGGACATACGGATCAGTTCCTCACCAGCAGACCGCGGCTGCGCAGCACCCACCGCTCCAGCGGGCTGAAGATCAGCAGATCGATCGCGATACCGACGAACAGGATCAGGATGATCGCCTCGAACACCATCGACATGGAGCTGGCGTTGCGGCCGTTCTCCAGCAGCGCGCCCAGACCGATGCCCAGGTCGGGGGAGGAGGCGATGATCTCGGCGGCCATCAGCGACCGCCAGGAGAACGCCCAGCCCTGCTTCAGACCGGCCAGATAGCCCGGCAGCGCGGCCGGCATGACGATGTGCCAGGCACCCCGCAGCCCCGTCGCGCCCATCGTGCGGCCCGCCCGCAGGAACAGCGGCGGCACCTGGTCGATGCCGGAGACCAGCCCGTTGGCGATCGACGGCACCGCGCCGAGCAGGATCACCGCGTACATCATCGAGTTGTTCAGACCCAGCCAGATCACCGCCGGCGGCACCCACGCCACGCTCGGCAGCGACTGCAGCCCGGACAGGATCGGCCCGATCGCCGCCCGCACGAACTTCACCCGCGCCACCAGCAGCCCCAGCGGCGTGCCGATGGCGAGCGCGAACAGGAAGCCGAGCAGACCGCGCGAGACGCTGGTCCAGATGTAGTCGAGCAGGGTGCCGGCGAGCCAGGCGTCCTTGAACTCGTTGCCGACGTCCGCGGGCGAGGGCAGCTTCGTCGGATCGTCGACGATCTTCAACGAGATCAGTGCCTGCCAGATCACCAGCACCACGGCGACGGCGACGACCGGCGGCAGAACCTTGTTGAGCAGCGTCTGCTTCAGCGGGGGACGGCCGGCGGCCGAGGTCTCCAGCGCGTCGAGCCCGGCCTCCAGCCCGCCGAGGCTGTCCTTGACGGGCGGAGTGTCCGCCGTCGTGTCGGTCGTCTCAGTGCTGGCCATGTCGGCGGATCTCCCCACGCAGTACTTCGGTGATCTCCCGGGACAGTTCCGCCACCGGGGCGTCCTCGATCCGGCGCGGCTGCGGGATGTCGACCCGCCACTCGCGCGCCACCCGGCCCGGCCGCGACGACAGCAGCACGACCCGCTGGGCGAGCCGGACGGCCTCGCGCACGTTGTGCGTGACGAACAGCACCGACACGCCCGTCTCCGCCCAGATCCGGGTCAGCTCGTCGTGCAGCACGTCCCGGGTGATCGCGTCCAGCGCCGCGAACGGCTCGTCCATCAGCAGCAGCCGGCTGTCCTGGGCGAGCGCCCGGGCCATCGCCACGCGCTGGCGCATACCGCCGGACAGCTCGTGCACCCGCTTGCCGTACGACCCGTTCAGCCGGACCAGTTCGAGCAGCTCCTCGGCGCGGGAGCGCCGCTCGCCCTTGGGCACGCCCCGGAGCTTCAGGGCCAGTTCGATGTTCTTGCCCGCGGTCAGCCACGGGAACAGGGCGTGCTCCTGGAACATCAGAGCCGGACGCCCGTCGGTGGTGATGCTGCCGGCGGTGGGCCGGTCCAGGCCCGCCACCAGGTTCAGCAGGGTGGACTTGCCGCAGCCCGAGGCACCCAGGAGGGTGACGAACTCGCCCGGCGCGACATCGAGGGTGATGTCGTCCAGGACGAGCTGCTGCCCGGCGGGCCCGGCGAAGGACTTCGAGACGTTCTCGATGCGCGCGGCGTGCTCGACCGACTCGACGCCTACGGCCTTGGCGATCGCGGTGGCCATGGTCGTCACCTCCTGGGAACTCTCGGGATTACGGGCTTACTTGGTGCCGAGGCCAGCGTCGTCGACCGGGCTCGCGCCCTGCGCGGCGAGGACCTTGTTCAGCAGCGTCAGGTCGTAGATGCCGTCCAGCTTCGGCTGCTTCAGCAGCCCCGCCTTCACCGCGTGCTCGGCCTCGGTGTTCAGCGTCGCGGCCAGCGGGTCGTCGATGAACTGCACGGACTTCCACGCCGGGTCGAGGACCTTGGCCGGCAGGGCCTTGCCGGAGTCCTCCTTCAGCTGCGCGTTGGCCGCGGCCTTCGCCTGCTCCGGGTTGGCGTTGATCCACTTGTTGGCCCCGACCGAGGCCCGCAGCACCGCCTCGACCGCCTTCGGGTGCTCCTTGAGGAACTTCTGCGACACGATCACGTTCGTGATCACGAACTTCTTGTCCGGCCACAGGTCGGCCTCGTCCAGCAGCACCTTCGCGCCCTCGGCGACCAGCTTCGACGCGGTCGGCTCCGGCACCCACGCGCCGTCGATGGACCCGGACTTGTAGGCGTCCGGGGTGACCTTGTTGTCGGTGCGGACGACCGAGACGTCACCCTTGCCGCTCTGCGCGTCGACCTTCCAGCCCTTGCCGGCGATCCAGTTGAGGAACGCCACGTCCTGGGTGTTGCCGAGCTGCGGGGTCGCGATCTTCTTGCCCTTGACGTCGTCCAGCGTCTTGATCTTCTCCGGGTTCACGACGAGCTTCACGCCGCCGGAGGCCGACCCGGAGATGATCCGCAGGCTCTTGCCCTCGGACTTGGTGTAGCCGTTGATCGCGGGGGAGGGGCCGATCCAGCCGATGTCGATGGAGCCGGAGTTCAGCGCCTCGATCTCCGAGGGGCCGGCGTTGAACACCTGGTACTTGGCCCGGGTGGCGCCCAGCTCCTTCTGGAAGAAGCCCTTCTGCTTGCCGACCAGGGCGGTGGCGTGGGTGAGGTTGCCGAAGTAGCCGATCTTGACGGAGTCGAGGCCGTCGATCTTCTCGGCGCCGGCGGCGACCTTCTGCTCGGACGAGTCGTCCTTGGCGTTGGAGCCGTAGCCGCAGGCGGCGAGGGCGAGGAGGGGAAGTGCGGCGACGGCGGCGATGCCGCGGCGGACAAGCACGGAGCTGGCAGGCACGGGAGGTGTTCCTCTCGTTGGCCCGGCGGTCACGGTCTCTCAGGCCGTGGCCGGGAGGTCGGCAGGTCTTCGTTCACGCAGGTGGGGGGTGAGGGCGCGCAGGCAGTGCGCGTACGTCAGCGCACACATCGCGCCACCCCGCCCTGTCCGCTGCCGAGGGCGCCGCTGCCGACGCGGCCGCCCTCCTTCGCGAACGTGCCGTAGAAACCGTTGGAGTTCATGCTCAGAAGTCCCAGCCGTCGTCGTCGGACTCGTCCTTGACCGGCTCCGGCGCGGCGAACGACTCGCCGACCATGCCCGCGGTCAGGGTGGTGCCGTCGTTCGGGTCGATCAGGATGAACGAGCCGGTGCGCCGCGAGTCGGCGTAGGAGTCGACCGGCAGCGGCTCGGCGGTGCGGATCTTCACCCGGCCGATGTCGTTGGCGGCGAGCTGCCCCGGGTGCGGGTGCAGCGACAGGTCGTCCAGCGTGAGCCGGGACGGGATGTCCTTCACGATCGCCTTGACCGTGCGCGTGCCGTGCTTGAGCAGCACCCGGTGCCCGACCCGCAGCGGCTCGTCCGCCACATGGCAGACCGTCGCCTCGATGTCCTGCGTGGTCGGCGGGGCGTCCTTGCTGGGCACGATCAGGTCGCCGCGGGAGATGTCGATGTCGTCCTCCAGCAGGAGGGTCACCGACTGCGGGGTCCAGGCCACGTCGACGGACTCGCCCAGCAGGTCGATTGCGGCGATCTTCGTGGCCCGCCCGGACGGCAGCACCGTCACGGACTCGCCGACGCGGAAGGTGCCGGCGGCGATCTGGCCCGCGTAGCCGCGGTAGTCGGGGTGCTCGGCGCTCTGCGGCCGGATCACGTACTGCACGGGCAGCCGCGCGTGGCAGTGCCGCAGGTCGTGGGCGACCGGGACGGTCTCCAGGTGCTCCAGGACGGTCGGCCCGCCGTACCAGTCCATGTGGGCGCTGGGCTCCACGACGTTGTCGCCCTCGAGCGCCGAGATCGGGATCGCGGTCACCTCGGGCACGCCCAGCTCGGTGGCGTACGCGGTGAACTCCTCGGCGATCGCGGCGAACACCGACTCCGCGTAGCCGACGAGGTCCATCTTGTTCACGGCGAGCACGACGTGCGGGACGCGCAGCAGCGCGGCGATCGCGGCGTGCCGGCGGGTCTGCTCCACGACGCCGTTGCGGGCGTCGACGAGGATCACCGTCAGCTCGGCGGTGGAGGCGCCGGTGACCATGTTCCGCGTGTACTGCACGTGGCCCGGGGTGTCGGCCAGGATGAACCGGCGCCGGGGCGTGGCGAAGTAGCGGTAGGCGACGTCGATGGTGATGCCCTGCTCCCGCTCGGCCCGCAGGCCGTCGGTGAGCAGCGCGAGGTCCGGGCCCTCCTGGCCGCGGCTCGCGGAGACGCGCTCCACGGCCTCCAGCTGGTCGGCGAGGACCGACTTGGAGTCGTGCAGCAGCCGGCCCACCAGCGTGGACTTGCCGTCGTCGACGGAACCGGCCGTGGCGAACCGCAGCAGGGTGGTGGCCGAGAGCTCCTCGGTCGTGGTCGTGCTCATCTCTAGAAGTACCCCTCGCGCTTGCGGTCTTCCATCGCGGCCTCGGACAGCTTGTCGTCGGCGCGGGTGGCGCCCCGCTCGGTCAGCCGGGACGCGGCGATCTCCGCGATCACCTTCTCGATGGTGTCGGCGTCCGAGTCGACGGCACCGGTGCAGGACATGTCACCGACGGTCCGGTAGCGGACGATCCGCTTCTCGACCGTCTCGCCCTCCTTGGGGCCGCCCCACTCGCCGGCGGTCAGCCACATGCCGGAGCGCTGGAACACCTCGCGCTCGTGCGCGTAGTAGATCTCGGGCAGCTCGATGCCCTCGCGGGCGATGTACTGCCACACGTCCAGCTCGGTCCAGTTGGACAGCGGGAAGACGCGCACGTGCTCGCCGGGGGCGTGCCGGCCGTTGTACAGGTTCCACAGCTCGGGCCGCTGGCGGCGCGGGTCCCACTGGGAGAACTCGTCGCGCAGCGAGAACACCCGCTCCTTGGCGCGGGCCTTCTCCTCGTCGCGCCGGCCGCCGCCGAAGACCGCGTCGAACTTCTCCGCCTGGATCTTCTCCGTCAGCGGCAGCGTCTGCAGCGGGTTGCGGGTGCCGTCCGGGCGCTCCTTGAGGACACCACGGTCGATGTAGTCCTGCACGGAGGCCACGTGCAGCCGCAGCCCGTGCTTCTCCACCGTGCGGTCGCGGTACTCCAGGACCTCGGGGAAGTTGTGCCCGGTGTCCACGTGCAGCAGCGCGAACGGCACCGGCGCCGGCCGGAACGCCTTCAGCGCCAGGTGCAGCATGACGATGGAGTCCTTGCCACCGGAGAACAGGATCACCGGGTTCTCGAACTCGCCCGCGACCTCGCGGAAGATGTGCACGGCCTCGGACTCGAGGGCGTCCAGGTGGGAGAGGGCGTACGGGGTGTCCGTGCCCTCCTGGGCGGTGGCGACGGTCGTCATGCCAGTCCCCTTTCGGTCAGCAGGCTGTGCACGGCGGCCGCGGACTCCTGCACGGTCTGGTTCTGCGACTCGATCCGAAGATCGGGCGCCTCGGGCTCCTCGTACGGGTCGTCGACCCCGGTCAGGCCGGTCAGCTCGCCCGCGGCCTGCTTGGCGTACAGGCCCTTGACGTCCCGCACGGAGCACACCTCGACCGGCGTGGCCACGTGGATCTCCAGGTACGTCGTGCCGTTCGCCTCGTGCCGCTTGCGCACCGCGTCACGGCTGTCGGCGTACGGCGCGATGACCGGGACGAGGACCTTCACGCCGTTGCGGGCGAGCAGTTCGGCGACGAAGCCGATGCGCTGCACGTTGGTGTGCCGGTCCTCGCGGGAGAAGCCGAGGCCCGCGGAGATGAACTCGCGGATCTCGTCGCCGTCGAGCACCTCCACCCGCTGGCCCTCGGCACGCAGCCGGCCGGCCAGCTCGTAGGCGATGGTGGTCTTGCCGGCGCTCGGCAGACCCGTGAGCCAGACGGTGGCTCCGCTCGTCACGTCGCTCTCCTGATCGTCCTGGTGGTTCGTCGTCATCCGTGCAGCCCGCACTCGGTCTTGGCACGGCCCGCCCAGCGGCCGGCGCGCGCGTCCTCGCCCTCCAGCACCCGCCGGGTGCAGGGGGCGCAGCCGACGGAGGCGTAGCCGTCCATGAGCAGCGGGTTGGTCAGCACGCCGTGCTCGGTGACGTAGGCGTCCACGTCGTCCTGGGTCCAGCGGGCGATCGGGGAGATCTTGACCTTCTGCCGCTTCTCGTCCCAGCCGACGACCGGGGTGTTCGCCCGGGTCGGGGACTCGTCGCGGCGCAGGCCTGTCGCCCACGCCTGGTAGCCCTTCAGGCCCTCCTCCAGCGGCTGCACCTTGCGCAGCTTGCAGCACAGGTCGGGGTCGCGGTCGTGCAGCTTCGGCCCGTACTGGGCGTCCTGCTCGGCGACCGTCTGCCGCGGGGTGAGCGTGATGACGTTGACGTCCATCACGGCCTCCACCGCGTCGCGGGTGCCGATGGTCTCCTCGAAGTGGTAGCCGGTGTCGAGGAAGACGACGTCCACGCCCTTCAGCACGCGGGACGCCAGGTGCGCGACCACCGCGTCCTCCATGGAGGAGGTGACGCAGAAGCCCTTGCCGAAGGTGTCGACCGCCCACTGGAGGATCTCCAGCGCGGAGGCGTCCTCCAGGTCGCGTCCCGCCTGCTCGGCCAGTGCCTTCAACTCGTCTGCCGTGCGCTCTCGCTGAGCCGTCGTCATGTCGGGTCCCCTCCGTTGTCGGCCTGCTTCAGCCCCCGGGCCAGCAGCCCGAGGAACTTCAGCTGGAATGCGCGGTTGCAGGCCGCGCATTCCCAGGCCCCGTGACCTTCCTCGCTGGGGCGCAGGTCCTCCTCGCCGCAGTACGGGCAGTAGAAGGGCGCCGCACGCTCGCTCACGACAGGGCCTCCTCGGAGGCGCGGGCCGCCCAGGCGGCGAACCGCTCGCCGTCCTGGCGCTCGGCCTGGAACCGCTTTAGGACGCGCTCGATGTAGTCGGGCAGCTCGTCCGCCGTGACCTTCAGACCGCGCACCTTGCGGCCGAAGCCGGCCTCCAGGCCGAGCGCGCCGCCCAGGTGCACCTGGTAACCCTCGACCTGCTCGCCCTGGTCGTTGAGGACCAGCTGGCCCTTGAGACCGATGTCCGCGACCTGGATACGGGCGCAGGCGTTGGGGCAGCCGTTGAGGTTGATGGTGAGCGGCTCGTCGAACTCCGGCAGGCGGCGCTCCAGTTCGTCGATCAGGGTGGAGCCGCGCTGCTTGGTCTCGACGATGGCGAGCTTGCAGAACTCGATGCCGGTGCAGGCCATGGTGCCGCGCCGGAAGGAGGACGGACGCGCGGTGAGGTCGAGGGCCTCCAGGCCGTCGACGAGCGAGTCGACCTGGTCCTGCTCGACGTCCAGGATGATCATCTTCTGCTCGACCGTGGTGCGCACCCGGCCCGAGCCGTGCGCCTCCGCCAGGTCGGCGATCTTCGTCAGGGTGGAACCGTCGACCCGGCCGACGCGCGGCGCGAAGCCGACGTAGAAGCGGCCGTCCTTCTGGCGGTGGACGCCGATGTGGTCGCGCCACTGCTGCACGGGCTGCTCGGGGGCGGGCCCGTCGACGAGCTTGCGGCCGCCGAGGTACTCGTCCTCCAGCACCTGGCGGAACTTCTCCGCGCCCCAGTCGGCGACCAGGAACTTCAGCCGGGCGCGGTTGCGCAGCCGGCGGTAGCCGTAGTCGCGGAAGATGGAGATGACGCCCTCGTAGACGTCCGGCACCTCGTCGATCGGCACCCAGGCGCCGAGCCGCACGCCCAGCTTGGGGTTGGTGGACAGGCCGCCGCCGACCCACACGTCGAAGCCGGGGCCGTGCTCGGGGTGGCGGACGCCGACGAACGCGACGTCGTTGATCTCGTGCACCACGTCCAGCAGCGGCGAGCCGGAGATCGCCGTCTTGAACTTGCGGGGGAGGTTCGAGTACGCCGGGTTGTTCAGGACGCGGCGCTTCATCTCCTCCAGCGCCGGCGTCGCGTCGATGATCTCGTCCTCGGCGATGCCCGCGACGGGGGAGCCGATCATCACGCGGGGGGTGTCACCGCAGGCGGTGACGGTGGACAGGCCCACGGCCTCCAGGCGGTTCCAGATCTCGGGCACGTCCTCGATCCGGATCCAGTGGTACTGCACGTTCTGCCGGTCGGTGATGTCCGCCGTGCCGCGCGCGAACTCCTGCGAGATCTCGCCGATGACGCGCAGCTGCCGGGTCGTCAGCGCACCGCCGTCGATGCGCACGCGCAGCATGAAGTAGCTGTCGTCCAGCTCCTCCGGCTCCAGGATCGCGGTCTTGCCGCCGTCGATCCCGGGCTTGCGCTGGGTGTACAGGCCCCACCAACGCATCCGGCCGCGCAGGTCGTTGGGGTCGATCGAGTCGAATCCGCGCTTCGAGTAGATCGTCTCAATGCGTGTCCGCACATTGAGACCGTCGTCGTCCTTCTTGAACTGTTCGTTGCCGTTGAGCGGGGTGAAGTGACCCGCGGCCCACTGACCCTCGCCGCGGTGACGGCTCACCTTGCGGCGGGGCGCTGAGGCGGCAGGGTTCTGCGGGGTGGCGGCCATGGTGGATACGTCCTTCGGACAGGCGGAATGCGGCTCTGATCTGCGCTTTCGGGCGCGTGCGGGCATGCGTGCGCGTCGTTGCGCAGGGCAGACAGAAGGGGAGGGAACCGGGGATGCTGCGGGCGGTCAGCGCATCGGACAGATGGCGCTGGACATGCGGCCGAGGTCGACGTGCCGCCGACTCACCAAGGCGATTCCAGTTCCAGACATGACGGAAGCGTGTCACGGCGATCTGGACACAGTCCAGCTTCGTCCATCATGCGGACACCCTTGTCCCGCTATGTGGGACAAGGGTGTCGTCGGTCACACCCGCCGCACGGGACCTTGTCGACGCAGGTCAGCCGGGGTATGGCGAGACCGCGAGCGGTCAGGCCGGGAAGGCGCCGGGCCACGGGCCGGGCGTGGCCACCTCGGGCTCCTCCTCGACCTTGGTGTCGAAGAGCCTGAAGCCGCGGCGCAGGTAGTTGTCCATGGCGAACTCGCCGTCCTTGCTGCACGTGTGCAGCCACACCCGCTTGGTCCCGGCCAGCCCCGGCCAGCGGTCCGCGAGGTCCCAGGCGCGGGCGACGCCGTACGACAGCAGATGGCCGCCGATCCGCCGGCCGCGGAAGGCCGGGATCAGACCGAAGTAGACGATCTCGACCGCACCGTCGTCCTGCGGCTCCAGCTCCACGTACCCGGCGGGCGTGCCCCGGTCGTAGGCCACCCACGTCTCCACCCCGGGCCGGTCCAGGTACTCCTGCCAGCGGGCGTGGCTCCAGCCGAGCCGGTCGGTCCAGCGGATGTCCCCGCCCACGGAGGCGTACAGAAAACGGCTGAACTCGGGGGAGGGCACCTCGGCGCGGACGATCCGCACGTCACCCTCGGGCGCGGCGGCCGGGAGGAGGTCGGACGGGGACGTCTGTTCGAGGGACCAGGTGGTCACGGGGATGTTGGCCATACCGGCCAGGGAACCATCTACCCCAGCGACCTGTCGATCGTGTTCAGTCCCAGCGAAAACAGCATCCGCCCTGCCTGCGACCACACCGCCCCGGTGCCGTCCGTGACGGACAGCGGGCCGGCCGGGGCGCTCCAGCACTGGTGCGAGCCGTCCGGGCCGCACTTCGCCGACGCGGTGCCGCCGTCGCCCAGCCGCCCGAGCAGGCCGCGCCCGTCCGCGTCGCCCGCCGCCCGGGCGACGTACCAGTCGGAGCCGCGGGCCAGCACCCCGCGCACCCCGGTGACCTTCGTCTCGTACGCCGCGTCCGGCAGCGCGCGCCCTCGCGCGTCGAGCGCCGGCAGCCCCGTGCGGGCCGCGTCGAGGCCGACCGGGTAGCGCCACAGCCGGGTCGGCCGGTCGCTGCCGGCGGGCACCGCCTCGCTCGCCACCAGGCCGTCGGGGAAGGTGCTGCGGTCCAGCGAGATGCTGCCGATCCGCACGTCACCGGGCATCCGGTACGCGCCCACGGCCGGCAGCACGAACCGGGCCCCCGCCGCCGACCAGCCGCCCGGCACCCGGCCCACGGCCGCGCTCTCCACGTCCGCGCGCTGGATCCGGCCGACGTCGTACACGTACAGCGCCCGGCCGTCCGCCCCGTCAGCGGTGACCAGCAGCGTGCTGCCGTACCAGACCATGCCGGTGACCGCCGAGGCCAGCGCCCGGTAGTCGCGGCCGCCGTCGGCCGGCACGGCGAGCAGCGCCCAGGTGTAGGCGAGGTGGTCGGGGTCGTCGGCGTCGACGAAGGCGACCCGGGCCGCTCCGGCCTCGCCGGACGCCTCGTCGCCGTCGGACGGGGGGCCCGACCAGGCCGACAGCAGGACCCGCTCGCCCTGCCAGCGGCCGTCGGGGGAGTCGCCCGGCGCGGTGACCGCGCCCGGCCGCAGGGAGGCGGTGTCGGCGGCGCCGAAGCAGTACGCGCGTGTGGCGGCCGGCGCCGCGGGCAGCGCCCGCTTCTCGTCGGCGGTGCACGCGTCCGCACCGCGCAGTGTGTGGTCGGCGCCGGCGAGGACCGCGCCGACGTCCACGGGCCGGCCCATCGCCGCGGCGAGCCGGTCGAGGTCGGCCGGGGCGACCGGCTCCCGCTCCAGCCGCAGTTCCGCCAGGTCGGCGGCGGAGGTGAGGGGTATGGGCCGGCCCGGGGTATCGGTGACCGTGGCCTGGGAGGCGCTGATCATGGTGGCGGCCGCGGTCAGCGCGAAGGCCGTTCCGGCCAGGAACGCGCGCAGCGCCCTGCCCCGCCTGCGCCGGCGATGTCTCCCGCGATGCTTCATCGTTCCTCCCGAGGCGAGCCAACTGCGCCCGGTGATCCGTAGGTTGGCTGCAGGAGCAGATGGGGCGGCCCGTAGCACGGGATGCTACGGCAGTCGGGTGCCGCGCGGGACGAAGACCCCGCAAAGATGCGGAAGATGCCACCGTAGGGCCCGTTCGGTGCAAGATGTCCGATCCAGGTCACGGTACGACGGCGGAATTCCGCCGCCTGATCACCCCGGGCGCGGTGGAGTGCGGCAGCAGCGCGCCCGGCTGGTCCGGAAGGAGCACCTCGACCTCCGCACCCTCGCAGAAACGATACGGCCGGTGGTCCAGAAACCCCCCGAGGTACCGCCGGACCCTGGACATCTCGGCCCGTACGGTCACCGTCCGCGCCGGGTCCCCGAACATGTCCTCGGCCAGGTCGGCCGCGCTGCGCCCCGCCCGGTGCACGGCCAGCAGGTACAGCAACTCCGCGTGCCGCGGGCTCAGTTCGTGCGTCCACGAGCCCGCGCCGCCGGACACCGTCACGGTCCAGCGCCGCGGCTGCGAGACGTCCAGCACGATCCGCGTGCCCCCCTCCGGCTGTCCCCCGTCGGGCGCGTCCACCGGCCGCAGCAGCCAGCCCTCGGCCAGCGGCTCCACCGCGCACACCCCCAGCGAGGGCAGCCACCGGCGGCCCGGCGCCAGCGACTTGGGCAGCCCCACCCGGTTCGTGTACGGCATCCCCGTGACGGCCGCCGTCCAGCCGTCCCGGTCCACCGCCACCGCCCGGCCGCCCACCCGGGCCAGCAGCGGCGCCGCCGTCGCCCGCAGCCGCTCCAGGGACTGCACATGCATCTCCCGCAGCCGCGCCTCGGCCAGCCGGGCCACCGTGTCCACCCAGGCCAGCGTGGCCGGATGCATTGTCTCCAGCGGCCCGCTCACATCGACCACGCCCAGCATCCGGCCGTCCCGCGGGTCGGTGATCGGCGCCCCCGCGCACGTCCACGAGGCGTGCGAGCGCACGAAGTGCTCCGCCGCGAACACCTGCACGGGCCGCCGCACCACCGCGGGCGTCCCCACCCCGTTGGTGCCGACCACGTCCTCCCGCCAGTCCGCGCCCAGCTCGAAACCGAGGCCGTCCGCCTTGCGCAGCACCGTCGGCGAACCCTCCCGCCACAGCACCCGCCCGTCGGCGTCCGCGACGACCATGATGTGCTGGGCGACGTCCGCCACCGACAGCAGCCCCTGGCGCAGCACCGGCAGCACATGGCGCAGCGGCGACTCCTCCCGCCGCCGGCGCAGCTCCTCGTCGGACAGCAGCCCCGACCGGAAGTCGTGGTCCGGATCGACCCCGCTGCGCAGCATCCGCCCCCAGGACTCCTCGATCACCGGCCGGGGCGCGATCGGTGTGCGCCGCCCGGCCAGCGCCGCGTCGCGCATCTTGCTGAGCACCCGCGCGGCGCGTGCCGCGTCGACGGCGGCGAGCTGCGTCACGTTGATCGGCGGGTTCGCCACTGGGTCCTCCCGAGAGGGGCCGTACCACCCGGATGTCAAGCCCTGCGGCCGACGCTTTCCGGTCCTGTTCCACTGGTTTCGGTGTGTGCCCCCATACTGCCGCCCGCTGGTGACGGAGGGGCACAGTCCGGTCACAACGGACCGTTCAGTTGCAACCCCCTGCAACCCTGGTGGGACGTTCGTGCGGTGGTTGAAACTTGATGCACGCCGTCCCGAGCGGCGTCACTGGCCTCGAAGGGCCAACGCGGCGGGGGTGGTGCCGTGTCGGCGCAGCACCACCCCCGCGTCACTCCACCGGCCGGGCCCGCTCCACGACGGCCGCCAGGTCCAGGGTGGACGGCAGCGTCCCGAAGGCCGCCCCGCCGTCCCCGCCCAGCCGCGCCGCGCAGAACGCGTCCGCGACCTCGGGCGGCGCGAACCGCACCAGCAGCGACCCCTGCAGCACCAGCGCCAGCCGCTCCGCCAGCCGCCGGGCCCGCCCCTCGACGCCCTCCAGGTCCCCGAGTTCGGTCAGCAGGTTCTTCGCCGCCGCGTCCAGCCGGTGGTCGGCGCCGCGCGACCGCCCGATCTCCATCAGGCAGGCGTCCAGCGCCCGCGGCTCCCGCCGCAGCGCCCGCAGCACGTCCAGGGCCTGCACATTGCCCGCCCCCTCCCAGATCGAGTTCAGCGGCGACTCCCGCACCAGCCGGGGCATGCCCGACTCCTCCACGTAGCCGTTGCCGCCCAGGCACTCCGCGGCCTCCACCGCCACCGGCGCGCACCGCTTGGTCACCCAGTACTTCGCCGCCGGCACCGCGATCCGCAGCAGCGCCCGCTCCTCCTCGCCGCCGTCGTCGTACGCCGCCGCCAGCCGCAGCGCCAGCGTCGTCGCCGCCTCCGACTCCAGCGCGAGATCGGCCAGAACATTGCGCATCAGCGGCTTGTCGACCAGCCGCCCGCCGAACGCCTCCCGGTAGGAGCAGTGGTGCACCGCCTGCGCGACCGCCTGCCGCATCAGCCCCGCCGAGCCCAGCACGCAGTCCAGCCGGGTCGCCGCGACCATGCCGATGATCGCCGCCACCCCGCGCCCCTCCTCGCCGACCCGGCGCGCCCAGGTGCCGTCGAACTCCACCTCCGCCGAGGCGTTCGACCGGTTGCCCAGCTTGTCCTTCAGCCGCTGGATCAGGAAGACGTTGCGGGTGCCGTCGTCCAGCACCCGCGGCACCAGGAAGCACGTCAGCCCGCCGGGCGCCTGCGCCAGCACCAGGAAACCGTCCGACATCGGCGCCGAGCAGAACCACTTGTGCCCGGTCAGCTCGTACGCGCCGGCCTCGGCGAGCGGCCGGGCGGCGGTGGTGTTGGCGCGGACGTCGCTGCCGCCCTGCTTCTCCGTCATGCCCATCCCGAACAGCACGCCCGCCTTCAGGTGCGCGGGCCGCAGCTCCCGGTCGTAGACCGTCGACGTCAGCCGCGGCTCCCACTCGGCGGCCAGCTCCGGATCGGTGCGCAGCGCCGGCACCGCCGCGTGGGTCATCGACAGCGGGCAGCCGTTGCCGGCCTCCACCTGCGTCCACACCAGGAACGCCGCCGCCCGCCGCACATGCCCGCCCGGCCGCGTCCACGCCGAGGTCAGCCCGGCCGCGACGCCCTTGCCGAGCAGCCGGTGCCAGGCCGGATGGAACTCGACCTCGTCGATCCGCCGCCCGTACCGGTCGTGGGTGCGCAGCCGCGGCGGGAACTCGTTGGCCTGCGCACCCCACTCCTGCAGCTGCGCCGACCCGGCCGACCGGCCGAGCGCCGACAGCTCGCCGTGCGCCTCGTCGAGCAGAGCGGGGTCCAGGTGCCGTTGCACCGCCTCGACCAGGGCCCGGTCGGCGCCGTAGACGTCGTATTCGGTCAGCGGCTCGGGCTGGTTGCTCACCGTGTGCGTGCTGCCTGCCATGTTCCGCAACCTACCCGCCACGGGGACGCTCATGACCGGCCCGACACGGGCCGCGACCGGTGCCCGTCCGGTCCGGTCCCGCCAGGGGTGTGAGTGCACCCTCCCGCGGCGGATACCTTTAGGGCGTGCAGCCAGCAAGTCAGTCTCCCGAGCCGCCCCCGAGCCCTTCCGGCCGTCTCCACCGGGCGCGTGCCCTGTACCGGAACGTCTCCAAGCGCAGGACGGCCTGGCTGCTGCTGAAGGACACCGTCAACTCCTGCATCGAGTACCGCATCCTCGGGCTCGCCGCGGAGGCCGCGTTCTTCACCCTGCTGTCGGTGCCGCCGCTGCTGCTCAGCCTCATCGGCCTGCTCGGCTACGTCGACGACTGGACCGGCACCGACACCATCACCAGCCTGGAGACCAACCTCCTCGACGCCTCCCGCACCGTCCTGTCCGACAAGGGCGTCCGGCAGATCGCGCAGCCGATCCTCGACGACGTCCTCAAGGGCGGCCGCCCCGACGTCATCTCGATCGGGTTCCTGTTCGCCCTGTGGTCGGGCTCCCGCGCGGTGAACGTCTTCATCGACACCATCACCGTCATGTACGGCCTCGACGGCGTCCGCGGCATCGTCAAGACCCGGCTGATGGCCTTCCTGCTGTTCACCGTGGCGCTGCTGATCGGCTCGGTGGCGCTGCCGCTGATGGTGGCCGGACCGGACGCCGTGGTGCGGATCGTGCCCTGGTCGACGACGGTCGTACAGGTCCTGTACTGGCCGGTCGTCCTGGTGCTCTCGGTCGCCTTCCTCACCACGCTGTACCACGTGTCCGTCCCGGTCCGCTCCCCGTGGATCGAGGACGTGCCGGGCGCGCTGGTCGCCCTCGCCATGTGGGTGCTCGGCAGCTTCCTGCTCCGCCTCTACCTGCAGTCCACCATCGAGGGGGCGACGATCTACGGCTCGCTCGCGGCCGCCGTCGCCGTGCTGCTGTGGATCGGCGTGTCCGCGTTCGCCGTCCTCGTCGGCGCCGCCGTCAACGCGGCCATCGACCGGGTCTGGCCCGCCGCCGCGACCGCCGCGGCCCGCGCCGCCAACGAGCGGGCACGGCAGGAGGAGGTCGCCGAGTACGTCGCCGCCCTGGCCGCGTACCGCGCCCACGAGGACCCCGACGACGAGTCCACGGACGTCGACATGCCCTCGGAGTTCCCCGAACGCTGGTCCCGCTTCCTCCCCCCGGAGGACGTCACCGGCCGACTGCGCACCCACGCGAGGGCACCCCACCACACGCCCAAGGGGCCGGGGGAGACACCGCACGGGGAGAAGTGAGAGGAGGGCGCGCGGTCTGGGGTGTACGGCCGCCGGTCAGCTCCCCGGCGTCCACGCCCCCGCCGCCGCTGCCTCCCGGACCACGTCCGCGAAGTCCCGGGGCGGGCGGCCCAGCACCTGCCGGACGCCGTCCGAGAGATAGGCGTTCCGCCCGTCGAGCAGCTGCTCGAACAGATCGAGGAGGAACTCCGACTCCTCCGGCGGCGTCCCGGCCTCCGCCAGCCGCGCCCCGTACTCCCGCACCGGCACCGACGTGTACCGCAGCGCCCGCCCGGTCGCCTCCGCGATCTCCGCGACCGCCTCCGCGAACGTCAGCAGCCGCGGCCCCGACACCGCCAGCGCCTGCCCCACGTACCGCTCGCCCCCCGTCAGCGCGGCCACCACGACCTCCGCGACGTCCCCCGCGTCCACGAACGGCTCGCGCACCTCACCGGCGGGGAACACCAGGCCGTCCGTGGCCCGCAGCTCCTCCGCCAGCGGCCCCTCGCTGAAGTTCTGCGCGAACCACGCGGCCCGTACGACCGTCCAGTCCGCGCCCGACTCCCGCAGCGCCTCCTCGGCGGGCCGCGCCGCCTCCTCGCCGCGCGCCGACAGCAGCACCAGCCGCCGCACCCCGAGCCGCACCGCGTCGTGCGCGAGCAGGCCCACGCCCCGGGCCGCGTCCGGCGCGCCCACGTCGAAGGGGTACACCAGGTAGGCCGCGTCCGCGCCGCTCAGGGTGTCCGCCCACGTGGCGCGGTCGTCCCAGTCGAAGCCGGACGCCCGCGAGGCGGCCCGCACCGCCAGCCCCGCCGCCTCGGCGGCCCGTGCCACACGCCGGCCCGTACGCCCGGACGCCCCCGTCACCACCACCGTCATGTCCTTCGCGTTCTCTGCCATACCTCCAGTGAACGCCCGGCCCCGCCCGGCCTCCCATCGCTGATCGGCTCGCCCGCATGCGCGTGCGTCCAGGGCGGGGGCGGGGCCCTCTACCCTGACCGCATGGACGTTCCCCCGAGTGCGCCGCCGTTCACGCCGGGGGATCCCCTGGCCGGGCTGCTGGACGGGCCCCGGGCCCGCGGTGCCTTCCTGATCCGGGCCTGTTTCGATCCGCCGTGGGCCGTGCGGGTCGAGGACCGGGCCCCGCTGACGGTGATGCTGCTGGTCCGCGGCGACGCCTGGGTCGTCCCGGAGGGCGGCGCGGGGGTGCGGCTGCGCGCCGGTGACCTCGCGATCGCCCGCGGCCCGGCCCCGTACACCTGCGCCGACGACCCCGCCACCGAGCCGCAGGCGCTGATCCTGCCGGGCGGCGCGTGCTCCTACCCCGACGGCCGCTCGCTCAACGGCTCCATGGACCTCGGCGTGCGCACCTGGGGCAGCCGCCCCGACGGCGCCACCGTCCTGCTGATCGGCACCTACCAGATGCGGAGCGAGATCAACGCCCGTCTGCTGGACGCCCTGCCACCGCTGCTGTCCCTCACCGACGCCGAGTGGCGCTGCCCGCTCACGCCGCTGCTGATGGAGGAGATCGTGCGGGACGAGCCCGGCCAGGAGGTCGTCCTGGACCGGCTGCTCGACCTGCTGCTGATCGCCGCGCTGCGGGCCTGGTTCTCCCGCCCGGACGCCGAGGCGCCCGCCTGGTACCGGGCGCTCGCCGACCCCGTCGTGGGCCGGGTGCTGCGCCTCCTCCAGGACGACCCCGCCCACCCGTGGACCGTGGCCTCCCTCGCCGCCAAGGCCGGCGTCTCCCGCGCCGCCCTCGCCCGCCGCTTCACCGGCCTCGTCGGCGAGCCGCTTATGGCCCACCTGACCGGCCTGCGCCTCGCCCTGGCCGCCGACCGGCTGCGCACCACCGACGCCACGCTCGCCGCGATCGCCCGCCAGGTCGGGTACGGCAGCGCGTTCTCCCTGTCCACCGCCTTCAAACGGATGTACGGGGTGAGCCCGCAGGAACACCGGGAGGGAGCACCGGGCGCCCGGCCGACCGGGCCCTGACGCTGCCCCGGGGGGCAGGGCCCTGACGGCACGCGGCCTGCCCCCCCCGGCCGAGAGTGCCGGAGGACGCGGCCCGCTGCATCGCCGACCGGGCACGGCTCGCTCCGCCGGCCGAGGGCGCCGGGGCACACGGCCCGCTGCAGCCGCATCGTCGGCCGGCTGCTGACGGCACACCGCCGGTCCCGCCCCCTGCCGGGCCCTGACGGCACACCGCCCACCCCGCCCCGCCTGCGTCCTCCGGCGTAGCCTGGCAGGCATGTACACGGAGCGGCCCGCTCGACTGGCCGGGGCCGTGGTGTGGACCAACACGCCGGCCGGCCCCGGCGGAGCCCCCGTGCTGCCCGACGGCTGTATGGATCTGCTGTGGCACGAGGGCCGGCTGCTGGTCGCCGGGCCGGACACGCGCGCGTACACCCCGCAGGGTCCCGCCGCGCCCTGGTCCGGCATCCGGTTCCGCCCCGGCACCGCCCCCGCGCTGCTCGGTGTGCCCGCGCACGAACTGCGCGATCGGCGCGTGGAGCTGGCCGACCTGTGGTCGGCGGGGCCGGTGCGCCGGCTGCGTGCGCGCGTCGCCGCCGCGGCCGGCCCCGAGGCGGGCCTGGAGGAGGCCGCGCTCCTGCTGGCCGCGGAGGCCGGGCCGCCCGACCCGCTCCTCGGCAGGCTCGTCGCGGCCCTCGACGCGGGCCGTCCCGTCGGCGCCACGGCCGATGAACTCGGCCTGGGGGCAAGGCAGTTGCATCGGCGGGCGCTGGCCGCGTTCGGTTACGGGCCCAAGACCCTCGCCCGCGTCCTCCGCCTCCAGCGCGCCCTCGTCCTGGCCCGCGCCGGAGTGCCGTACGCCGACACCGCGGCCCGCGCCGGTTACGCCGACCAGGCCCACCTCGCCCGCGACGTACGGCAGTTGACCGGGCGGACGCTGGGCGTGCTACTGGGTGGCGGGTAGCGGCGCGAACAGGTCGACGCCGTTGCCGTCCGGGTCGTGCACGACGGCGTACCGCTGCCCCCAGAAGGCGTCCCACGGCTTCAGCTCGCCGTGGTACCCGGCGCCCACCAGCTCCTCGTACACCGCGTCCACCTCGCCAGGGCCGTCGCACGCCAGCGCGAGCGAGGCGCGGCCGCCGCCGACGGGCGGACGCCAGCCGGGGTGGAAGGAGCGGACGGTGTCCTCGGTGTCCAGCAGCAGCCGCACCCCGCCGGGCGGCGCGGCCTCGGCGTGCGGCTCCCGCTCGGCGCCCTCCGGGAAGGGGAAGCCGAGCCGGCGGTAGAAGGCGACGGAGGCGGCCATGTCGGAGACGACCAGCCCGATGGCATCGAATCGTGGAGTCATACGGGCCACCGTAGGAGCGGCCCCGGGGCCGGGTCTTGAACGAAACGGACAGCGGCGGGTGCGCCGGAACGGCACGACCGGCACCACCGGGGAACACCTGTACGGCACGATGGGCCCATGAAGCGTCGATCAGCTGCCCTGCCCCTGCTCGTACCCGTGCTGCTCGCGGTCCTCGCGGGGTGCGGCAGCGAGCAGGCCGGTGCCCCGGGCCCCGCGGACCCGGCCGAACTCGCCACCCGGGCGCGGGCCTTGGGCGTGGCCCCCGAGCATGTCTACGTCACCGAGGTCCCCGGCTACACCCTGGCCCGGCAGTCCGTCGGTGTGATCGGCGGCGACGGCTTCTCCGCCGCGTACGTCTCACAGGACAACGGCACCACCATCCAGCTCTCCGTCGACCGCGACGCGTTCGCGGCCGGCGCCTGCCCGCGGCCGGCCGGCGACGCCACGTCCGCGCCCTGCGTACGCGACGGCGACGCCTGGTACCTGGAGGGCACGGGCGGGCACCGGGAGTACACGCTGCGGAAGAAGGGCCACGTGGTCCGCGTCGGCGCGGACGGCGTCCCGCGCGACGTCCTGCGCACGGCCGCCGAGCACGTGCACCGCCCGTCCGCCGACGAACTCGACGCCCTCCTCCCCTCCGCACCCGCCGCGGACGCACCGGTCGAGCGCGGCGACCTGCCCCCGGCCGGCGACGGGGCCCCCGACAACAACGTGGGCGTGAGCGGATGACGCGCCGGCCGCACGTCCCCGCGGACCGCCCGCGCCTGCTGGTGTACACCCGCACCACCGGCTACCGGCACGACTCCATCCCGGACGCCGTCGCCGCCTTCCGCGCGCTCGGCGGCTTCGACGTCGAGCACACAGAGGACCCCGCGGCGCTGGAGGCCCCGCTGGACGGCTACGCGGCCGTGGTGTTCCTCTCCACCAGCGGCGAGGTCCTCACCCCCGCCGGCCGGGCACGCCTCGCGCGGTACGTGGAGGAGGGCGGCGGCTTCGTCGGCGTCCACGCCGCGGCCTGCACCGAGGAGGACTGGCCGTACTACGGCGACCTGCTCGGCGCCCGTTTCGCCCGCCACCCGCGGTACCAGCCCGGCAGCGCCGTCGTCGAGGACCGCGACCACCCCGCCACCCGGCACCTGCCGCCGCGGTGGGACTTCACCGACGAGTGGTACGACTTCCGCTCCAGCCCGCGCGGCCGGGTGCGCGTGCTGCTCGCCGCGGACGAGTCGTCGTACGACGGCGGCGGCATGGGCGCCGACCACCCGCTCGCCTGGTGCCACGGCCACGGCGCCGGACGCGTCTTCTACACCGCTCTGGGCCATGCCGCCGAGGCCTACGCCGACCCCGCCTTCCGCGCCCATCTGCGCGGCGGCACCGCCTGGGCGGCCCACACGGCGGACGGCGGTCTCCAGTGACGTTTCTCCGGTGAACTGCTTACCCCATTGGAGTGAGTAAAGGACACATCCAGCAGAGGTCTCGCTTCGGTATAGGGATCCTTTTGTCCTGGCAAAGGGCCGCCCGTGTCCCGCACGGCGGCCCGCTCGACGCATGTGATCCAACTCCAGTGGAGGAGCCGGACCTTGACTTACGGGAACAAGCTGCGGGAGCAGATCGCCGGACCCGGGACCACCCCGCTCATCGGCGTCTACGACATGTACTCCGCTTCGATCGCGGCCCGCCACTACGACGGGATGTTCGTCTCCGGATTCGGTTTCGCCGCCTCCTACTACGGGCTGCCGGACATCGGGTTCATCGCCTGGCCCGACATGGTGGCCTTCGTCCAGCGGCTGCGCGGCGCCTTCCCGCGCCACCATCTGCTGGTCGACATCGACGACGGGTACGTCGACCCCGAGGTCGCCTGCCACGTCGTGGAGGGCCTGGAGCGGATCGGCGCCTCCGGCGTGATCCTGGAGGACCAGAAGCGGCCCCGCCGCTGCGGCCACGCCGACGGCAAGCAGGTGCTGCCGCTGGAGGAGTACCTGGAGAAGCTGGACCAGGTCCTCAAGACCCGCCGGGACCTCGTCGTCGTCGCCCGCACCGACGCGACCGACGAGGACGACATCCTGCGCCGCGCCGAGAAGCTCGCCGCCACCGACGCCGACGTGGTGCTGGTCGACGGGGTGCGCAGCGTGGAGTGGATCCGCCGGATCCGCGAGGTCGTCGGCAGCAAGCCGCTGCTGTTCAACCAGATCGCCGGCGGCAAGTCGCCCCGCCTCTCCCTCGGCGAGCTGTCCGACCTCGGCGTCGACGTCGCGATCTACAGCACGCCGTGTCTGTTCGCCGCGCACGAGGCGATGGACTCCGCCCTCACCGGCCTCAAGGCCGCCGACGGCCGACTGCCCGAGGTCGACGCCGAGCGGGGCGTCGGCGTCAAGGCGGCCACCCGGCTGCTGGAGCGCAACATCGCCCGCTTCCGCTCGGCCGGCGACCACGAGGCCGGCCGGGACGACGCCGCCGTACGCGCCGCGGGCGTGACCGTATGACCGCAGGCCCCGCCCGGCTGCGGACGGCGGCGGCGCTCACGGCGGCGCTGCTCGGCGCGGCCGCGAGCCCCGCGGCGGCCGGCAGCCTCATCACCGTGATCGACAACTCCCACTCCGACTCGGTCCTGGAGGTGGACCGCGCCGCCAACCTCCAGACCGGCAGCGGCACCGCCGGCAGTGACCACGAGGGCAGCGCCGTCGACATGGTCGAGGCGCTGGCCGCGGCGGGGCACCGGGTCGCGGGGGAGGGGCCGGGCTGAGGGGCTGACGCGCGAGGGGGCGCCTGTCCGGCCGGACCGGTGCGCGACGACGGCCGGGCACCCGTCCGACGGTGGGTGCCCGGCCGTTCGCTGTGTCCGGTCAGTCCTCGGTGAGGTCGGGGCGGCCCGCCTCGTCGAGTTCGACGTCCTCCGGCTCGTCCACCGGGTCGGCGGCGGCCGAGTGACGGTGCGAGGGGTCGTGGTGCGCGGCGGCCTGGGCCGGTCCGGCGACGGCGAGGGCGGTGAGGGTCGCGGTGAGCGCCGCGAGGGCGAGCAGCACGGCGGTGCGTTTGGTGAGGTTCATGCCCGGCAAACGATCTTGCCGCGCCGCCCGTCACGAGGCGCACGCCCGAACGGACGCGCAGTTCACCCGCTCCCGGTGCGGCTCCTCAGCTCGCCCGGGGCGGCGCCGTACTGGCCCGTTCCACCACTCGGGTCGACAGCTCGGTGCGGGTGCTCTCCGGGTGGTCGCCGTCCATCATCCGCACCAGCAGCCGCAGCGCCGTGGCCGCCATCTCCGCCAGCGGCTGGCGGACCGTCGTCAGCGCCGGCACCGCCCAGCGCGACTCGGGCAGGTCGTCGAAGCCGACCACGCTGATGTCCTCCGGCACCCGCACCCCGCGCTCGGCCAGCGTCTCGTAGGCGCCGAGCGCCATCCGGTCGGAGCAGACGAACACCGCCGTCGGCGGCTCCGGCAGCTCCAGCAGCTCACGCATCCGGCGGCCCGCCACCGCCTCGTCGAACCCGCCGTGGCGCACGTACTCGGAGCGGTACGGCACCCCCGCCGCCGCCAGCGCGGAGCGGTAGCCGGCCACCCGGGCGCCGCTGCACAGCATGCGCCGGTTCCCGCCGATCACGGCGATGCGCTCATGGCCGAGGGCGAGCAGATGCTCCGTCGCCGTCACCCCGCCCTGCCAGTTCGCGGCCCCCACCGACACCACGCCCGCCGGCGGCTCCACCACCGGGTCCAGCATCACGAACGGGATGCGGTGCGCGTCCAGCCACGCGTACTGCGACTCCGTCAGCTCCGCCAGGTTGAACAGCACCCCGGCCGAGCCGCGCACGGTCAGCTTGTCCAGCCAGTCGCGCCGCGCCCGGCCGCCCCGGCCGCGCGCCAGGACCGCCGAGACGACCACGTCCAGCCCCACGTCGTACGCCGCCTCCTCCACCCCGTGCAGGACGGCGCCCGACCAGGAGCTGTCCAGGGAGTGCACGACGAGATCCACCAGCCGGGGTGCCTTCGCCGCGTCGAAGCGGGGCCTGCGCACATAACCGAGCCGGTCCAGCGCCTCCGTGACCCGCCGGCGCGTCTCCGGGGCCACGTCCTGGCGGCCGTTGACCACCTTCGACGCGGTCGGCACCGACACCCCGGCCTCCCGCGCCACCACCGCCAGCGTCGGTCCGGCCGCCACGCTCGCACTCCCCGTACGGACCATCGACAACCACCTCTCCGGCCCGCCCCGGGGGCCATCGATCGACCAGCGCCGCACTCTCCGCGTCCGAACGAGGTGCAGAAAGCGCTTGCTATCCTAGGTGGGCGGCCTCGCGAGGTGAAGAGCCCGGCGCCCCGGCCCGGACGAGGTCCCCCGAACGGCCCCCCGCACCCCGCGAGCGCCGGAATACCCGCCGCCGGTGTGATGCTCTGGTGTTACCGGTGCACGTGTGCGGCGAAGGGCTGGTGGGCACATGACGGCGGACCCGACGGATCCCGTGGTCAGGACCCCCTACGGGGCGGTACGCGGCAGGTACGAGGACGGCGTGGCCACCTTCCGCGGCATCCCGTACGCGGCGCCGCCCTTCGGCCCGCGCCGGTTCCGGCCGCCGGAGCCGCCCGAGCCCTGGGACGGGGTGCGCGACGCGGGCGCGTTCGGGCCGACCCCGCCGAAACCGCCGTACTCCGAGGCCTTCGAGAAGTACCTGTCCGACCCCGTCGTCCCCGGCGACGACTGCCTCAACCTCAACGTGTGGACGCCCGACCCCGACCCGGACGCCCGGCTGCCCGTCCTGGTCTGGCTGCACGGCGGCGCGCTGACCCGCGGCTCCTCGGCCGTGCCCGTCTACGACGGCCGGGCCTTCGCCCGCGACGGTGTCGTCCTCGTGTCCGTCAACTACCGCCTGGGCGTGGAGGGTTACGGCCTCTTCCCGGACGCCCCCGCCAACCCCGGCCTGCGCGACCAGCTCGCCGCCCTGCGCTGGGTGCACGAGGCGATCACGGCCTTCGGCGGCGACCCCGGCCGGATCACCCTCGCCGGGCAGTCGGCCGGGGCGATCAGCGTCGGCGCGCTCATCGCCGCCCCGCAGGCCCAGGGCCTGTTCCGGCGCGCCGTCCTGCAGAGCGGGCCGCCGGAGGCCTTCGGCCGGGACAAGGTGCGGCGCATGGTGCGCCGGATGGCGGCCCGGCTGAAGATCCCCGCGACCGCGCAGGCCTTCGCCGAGGTCGACCGCGACCTGCTGCTGCGCACCCAGGCCGAGGTCGGCCGGCTCGGCAGCCCCGTCCTCGGCGGGCCGTCCTTCGGCATCGTCGTCGACGGCGACCTGGTGCCGCGCGACCCGCTGGAGGCGCTGACCGACGGCGGCGTGGCCCGGGACGCCGAACTGCTCCTCGGCTGGACCCGCGACGAGTACCGGCTGTGGCTGGTGCCGGGCGGGCTCGTCGAGCGCGTCGACCGGCTCGGCCCGGTGGCGCTCGCCGGCGCCATGGCCCGCTGCCACTGCGGCCACGAGGTGCCGCGCGGCTACCGCGCCCTGCACCCCCGGGCCGGCACCGCCGAGATCGTCGGCCAGATGGTCACCGACCACCTCCTGCGCCTGCCGCTGCACCGCCTGGCCGAGTCCCGGCCCGGCTCGTCGTACGTGTACGAGTTCGCCTGGCCGTCCCTGCTGCCCGGGCTCGGCGCCTGCCACGCGCTGGAACTCGGGTTCGTCTTCGACACGGGCGAGGTCCCCGAGTCCGCGAAGCTGGCCGGCCACGGCGCGCCGCAGGAACTGGCCGACGCGATGCACCGCGCGTGGGTGCGGTTCGCCGCCGAGGGCGACCCGGGCTGGGAGGCCTGGGACGCCACGCACCCGGTGCGCATCTTCGGCGAGGTCGCCGGACCGACGGCGTACGGGACGGGCGACGGCGGCTCGGGGGCCGCGGGCGCGCTGTACGGCACGGAGGCGGTGGACCTCGAAACAGGAGGGGGAACGGGCGCGTTGGCCCCTGGCGGGTACGGCGGCGGTGGCCCGTCACCGGCGGACGAAGACGTCGAACCGGTGCCGGTGGACGGGGCCCCCGCGCCGCTGCCGGTGGCCGAGGCCGCCGAGTCGGTCCGCGCGGGCGGTGCCACGGAACCGCTGCTCGCCGCCGGCGCCGACGAGCCGGCGGCCGGGGCGCCGGTGGAGCCGGTGGCCGCCCGGGACCCGTCCGCCGTGCGTGCCCCGTACACCTCCCGGGGTCACCGCGACGCCGAGCTGGCCCTGTGGAGCGCCGCCGAACTCACCGTTCCGGAGGTCGCCCCCGACCCGGCTGCCGGCTCGTCCGCGCGAGGTACGGAACTGCGGTCGGCGGTACGGCGGTTCCGCCGCTCGGCCGGCGTCCGCCGCCGCTGACGCCTCCGCACGCGGTCCGGTGGAGCGGGCCCTCCTGGCCGGCGGGCCGGGCCTCTCCCCGCGACCGTCTCAGCCCGCCAGCGTCCGCGCGATCGACGTGATCGCGTCCGGGCCCACCCGGCAGCAGCCGCCGATCAGCCGGGCGCCCGCCCGCCGCCAGCCGAGCACCTGCGTCGGCGTGAAGGTCGAGCGGCCGTTCCAGGCGCGGGCCTCGGCGTCCCAGGCCTCGCCGCTGTTCGGGTAGACCACCACGGGCTTGCCGGTGACGCGCACCGCGGTCGCCACGGCGGCGTCCACGTCCTCGGGGGCACAGCAGTTCACGCCTACCGCCACGATCTCGTCCGCGTCGGCGGCCAGGGCGAAGGCCTCCTCCAGCGGCTGCCCGGCCCGCGTGCGGGGGCCGTCCACGGTGTACGACAGCCAAGCCGGCACCCCGAGCCCGCGCACCGCGCGCAGCAGGGCCGCCGCCTCGTCCGTGTCGGGCACCGTCTCCAGGGCCAGCACGTCCGGCCGGGCGGCGGCCAGTGCCTCCAGCCGGGGCCGGTGGAACCGCTCCAGTTCGCCGACGCTCAGGCCGTAGCGGCCCCGGTACTCGGAGCCGTCCGCGAGCATCGCCCCGTACGGGCCGGCTGAGGCCGCCACCCACAGCGGCCGCGTCACCCCCTTGTCCCGGGCCTGCCGCACGGCCCGGCGCGCCAGTTCCACGCTGAGCCCGATGAGCCGGGCCGCCTCCGCCCGGCCGATGCCGCGCCCGGCGAACCCCTCGAAGGTGGCCTGGTAGCTGGCGGTGATCGCCACGTCGGCGCCCGCCTCGAAGTAGGCCAGGTGCGCCTCGGTGACCGCCTCGGGCCGTTCGGCGAGCAGCCGCGCCGACCACAGCGCGTCGCTCAGGTCGTGCCCGGCGGACTCCAGCTGGTTGGACATGCCGCCGTCGAGGACGACGGTCCCGGCGGTGAGGGCCTCGGCGAGGGGGACGGTGCTGGTCATGCCGTCGACGGTAGTCGAGCCGGGCCCGGAATCCACGGCCGGGAGTGTTGACCTCCCCGCGGACCGCCCTTACGTTTTCGGCGTTCGGAATGGCAGATGGCGTTTGATATGCCGAACAGAGTGTGCGCACCGTTTCGTCCCCCACCGAGAGGCAGCACCGTATGAGCCGCGACCCCGACCTGCCCCAAGCCCCCGGCCGCAGACTGCTGTTGAAAGGTGCCGCGGCCGCCGGCGCCCTGGCCGCCGTCCCCGGCACCGCCCAGGCGGCCGAGCCCGTCGCACACCCGGAGGCGGCCCGGTTCGTGAACCCCCTCGTGCCGCACCGCGCCGACCCGCACATCCACCGGCACACCGACGGCCGCTACTACTTCACCGCCACCGTCCCCGAGTACGACCGCATCGTGCTGCGCCGCTCCCGCACCCTGAACGGCCTCGCCACGGCCCCCGAGACCGTCGTCTGGCGGGCCCACCCCACCGGGGACATGGGCGCCCACATCTGGGCGCCGGAGCTCCACCGCGCCGACGGCAAGTGGTACGTCTACTTCGCCGCCGCCCCCGCGGAGGACGTGTGGCGGATCCGCGTCTGGGTGCTGGAGAACGCCCACCCCGACCCGTTCCGGGGGACGTGGGTGGAGAAGGGGCAGATCAGGACCGCCTGGGAGACGTTCTCCCTGGACGCCACCACCTTCACCCACCGCGGCACCCGCTACCTGTGCTGGGCCCAGCACGAGCCCGGTATGGACAACAACACCGCGCTGTGGCTGTCGCGGATGGCGAACCCGTGGACCCTGACCGGCCCCCAGATCCGGCTCACCACCCCCGAGTACGACTGGGAGTGCGTCGGCTACAAGGTCAACGAGGGCCCGTACGTCCTGCAGCGCAACGGCCGCGTCTTCCTCACCTACTCCGCCTCCGCCACCGACCGGCACTACTGCGTCGGCCTGCTCACCGCCGACGCCGGCAGCGACCTGATGGACCCCGCGAGCTGGGCCAAGTCCCCGGTGCCGGTCTTCACCAGCAGCGACACCACCGGCCAGTACGGCCCCGGGCACAACTGCTTCACCGTCGCCGAGGACGGCCGTACCGACGTCCTCGTCTACCACGCCCGCACCTACCCGGAGATCACCGGCGACCCGCTCGACGACCCCAACCGGCACACCCGGATCCAGCCCTTCGGCTGGAAGCCCGACGGCACACCGGACTTCGGCGTCCCCGTCGCCGACACCCGGCGGGGAGGCGCGTGAGATGAGACGCCTCCCCGCGCTCCTCCTCGCCCTGTGCTGCGCGCTCGCCGCCGCCCTCGCCGCCGCCGCACCCGCCGAGGCCGCACCGCAGACCATCGCCAACGGCACGCAGTTCAAGGACACGTCGGGCAACCCGCTGCACGCGCACGGCGGCGGTGTCCTCAAGGCCGGCGCGTACTACTACTGGTTCGGCGAGCACCGCAACGCCGACAACACCTTCCGGTCCGTGGACGCCTACCGCTCCACCGACCTGAAGAACTGGGAGTTCAGGAACCACGTCCTGACCCAGTCGTCCGCCGCCGAACTGGCCACCGCCAACATCGAGCGCCCGAAGGTCGTGTACAACGCCGCCACCGGGCAGTTCGTGATGTGGATGCACAAGGAGAACGGCTCCGACTACAGCGAGGCCCGTGCCGCCGTCGCCGTGTCGGACACCGTCGACGGCACCTACACCTGGCGCGGCAGCTTCCGCCCGCTCGGCCAGTACATGTCCCGCGACCTCACCGTCTTCACCGACACCGACGGCACCGGGTATCTGATCTCCGCCGCCCGGGACAACTACGACCTGCACATCTACCGGCTCACCGCCGACTACACCGGTGTCGCGAGCCTGGTCGCCAACCCCTGGCCCGGCGGCCACCGCGAGGCCCCCGCCCTGTTCAAGCGGGGCGGCGTCTACTTCATGCTGACCTCGGGCGCCACCGGCTGGAACCCCAACCAGCAGCAGTACGCCACCGCCCCGTCCCCGTCCGGGCCCTGGACGGGGATGGCGAACGTCGGCGACGCCACGGCCTACGGCTCGCAGACCGCGTACGTGCTGCCGGTGCAGGGCACCTCCGGCACGTCGTACCTCTACCTCGGCGACCGCTGGGGCAACTCCTTCGACGGGACGGTCAACGACTCCCGGTACGTCTGGCTGCCGCTGGCCTTCCCCACCTCCACCACGCTGTCCATGACCTGGTACCCGGAGATCACCGTCGACACGGCCGCCGGCACCGTCACCGGCACCGCCGCCACCTACCGGACGCTGATCGCCCGGCACAGCGGCAAGTGCGCCGACGTGCCCGGCCGGTCGCTGTGGCAGGGCGTCGCCGTCAGCCAGTACAGCTGCAACGGCGGCACCAACCAGGCCTGGTGGTTCAAGCCGGTCGCCGACGGCACCTACCAGCTGGTGGGACGCGGAAGCTCCCTGTGCCTGACCGAACAGGCGAGCGCCGTCACCCAGGAGGACTGCGGCACGGCCACCGCCCAGCAGTGGTCCGTCACCGCCTCCGGCTCCTACGTGACCGTCGTGTCCCGGGCGAGCGGCGAGTGCCTGGACGTGTCCGGCGCGTCCACCGCCGACTCCGCCGCGATCATCACCTACACCTGCAACGGAGGAACCAACCAGCAGTGGACGCGCGGCAGCTGAGGACCGGTCAGGCCAGCAGGTCGATGGCGTCGATCGCCGTGCCCGCGCTGAGGTAGGACGTCGTCCCCGAACCGCTCACCACATCGATCCGCAGCGTGTTGTACCGGCTGGTGTCCGTCAGCCACGCGGACGCCGGGACGCTGTACGTGAAGGTGTGGTTGTTGCCCCGGTAGGAGCCCACGGTCAGCGACCGGGTGCTCGGCTGGACGGGCGGCGAGGGGACGGCGGAGGTCCAGGCGTCGTTGACGGTGACCTGCGGCCGGCCGTTGGCGTAGGCCGTCGTCACGCCGATGCGCAGGATGTGCGCGGCGGCGGCCTGCGCGGCGGTGAGCCGGAAGTGCACGAGGATGCCGCTGTTGACGTCCTTCCACAGATAGCAGGGGAACGACGAGGTCTCGGTGCCGCTGCCGACGACGACGTTCCCGGTCCAGGACGCGGCCCGTACGTCCGACGGATGGGCGTACGTCATCAGGGCGGCGTTCTTGAACCCGCCCGGCGTGCCGTCCCACTGGCCGATCCGCCAGATCGCGCTCGCGTTGCCCGGGTCGCCGGAGGACGGCACGGTGATCGTGTTCAGGGTCGTCGTCGCACCCGCGGCCACGGTCACCGACGTGGTGTACACCGCCAGTTCGCCCTTGTACACGGTGAGCGTGTACGTCCCCGGCAGCACTCCCGCCAGCGAGAACCAGCCGTCCGAGGCCCGCGCCGGCGTCCAGTACTGCGCCTCCGGGTTGGCCAGCCCGACCGTGTACGGGTACGCCGTGTTCCGCCCTGCGATGCCCACGCCCGCGACCCGGCCGCGCCCGCTCGCCGGGACGTACCCGGCGATGCCGAGCCCGTCCGCCCAGGGCGTCGTCAGGGCGCCGTGGTACAGCGACGGCGAGGGCGCGCCGCCGTCGGTGAGGGCGATGACGTACGGGCCCTGGAGCCCGAAGCGCTGGGCCTCCGTCTGGTTCTCGCCGTAGTACAGGATCTCGTACAGGCCGCCGCCGTCGGCGCTCTGGTGGCGCAGCAGGGAACGGTAGAAGGGGCCGCCGGACGCCTTCTCGTGGTTGCTGCGGACGATCCACAAGCCGACGGTTCCGGTGCTCCAGCCGACGTGGTCGTAGTCGATGACGCGCAGCCTGGAGTAGTGCTTGGAGCGGGTCTGCCCGTCCGCCTTGCGGAACACGTCGGAGGCCTCGACGGTGGTCGGCGCGTAGGTGTAGGAGTCGGGCTCGTCGTTGAGGAACAGGCCCGCCTTGACGCGCAGGATGAACCGGGTGGCGCTGACCGAGGTGTCGGCCTTGTTGGTCCACAGGTAGATGTTGTTCTCGCCGCTGCGGGCCGCGTAGTAGTGCCGCAGCGTGCCGTACGCGACGGAGATCAGGATCGTCGAGCCGGACTGCTTCAGCGTCACGGTGGAGGTGCCGAGACCGGACTCGATGTGGGAGTTCTTGCCGCCGTAGCCCTGGTACTCGGTGCCCCGGTAGACGAGCGAAGTCAGGTCGCCGTTGGTCTTGCTGACCTTGAAGACGAGGTTGGCTCCGGTGTCGACGACGTAGTTCGCGCCGTCGTCGCTCCAGCCGAAGCCCGCCGCCGACGCGGCCGGGGCGAGCGGACCGCCGAGGGCGGCCGCGCCGGCGGCGGCCGCGGAGCCGAGGACGAGGGTGCGGCGGCGGACCGGTCGGTTCACGGATCCGGGCATACGGGTGCCCTCCTTCGGGGCGTGCGGGGTTGCGGGTGTCTGGCAGCGTGACAGTTGAATCGATTTCGCGAAAGCCCTTTCACGGAGCTGTGGTTGAGCGACGGGCAAAATCTGCCACGGGTCTAGAAAGCGCTTGTCGTAAGCGGTACGGTCCAGCCGCCCAGCCCTGTTGCCGACGGAGGAGCCGTACGTGAGACGTTTCAACCTCGCCGTGCTGGCGGCGCTGTCCCTGACCACCGCCCTGACCGCCGTACCGGCGCGGGCCGCCGGGGACGCGCCGCGCCCCCTCGGCCTCGACCACTGCACCGCCACCGCCTGCCACTTCGACGTCCCGCCCGGCACGTACGACGTCCAGGTCCTCCTCGGCGGTGACGCCGCCTCCCGCACCGGCCTCGGCGGGGAGACCAGGCGCTCCCTGCTGCCCGAGACGGCCGTGGCGGCCGGCGAACGCGCCGCCCGCAGCTTCACGGTGAACGTCCGCACCCCCGAGGGAGAGCCCACCGGCCCTGCGGGGACTCCCGGCCTCGACCTGACGATCGGCGGCGGCGCCCCGGCCCTCGCGGACATCCGGGTCACCCCCGCCCGGCACGCCCGCCGGCTCTTCCTCGTCGGCGACTCCACGGTCTGCGACCAGCCCGGCGACCCGTACTCGGGCTGGGGTCAGCAGCTGCCGCAGTACCTGCGCAAGGGCCTGTCCGTCGCCAACTACGCGGACTCCGGCGAGAGCACGGTCAGCTATCTGCAGAACCCGCAGCTGTGGGCCACCGTCGAGCCGCTGATCCGCCCCGGCGACCTGGTGCTGGTCCAGCTCGCCCACAACGACAAGACGACGGACGCGGCGACCTACCGGGCCAACCTGGAGACGCTGGTCGACGGCGTCCGGGCGCGGGGCGGCGAGCCCGTCCTCGTGACGCCCATCGTCCGCCGCTGGTTCAACTCCGACGGCACCCTGGACAACAACACCGCCCTGCTGGTCAACGGCCTCGGGGTGGACCACCCGGCCGTCATCCGCTCCGTCGCCGCCGCCGAGGGCGTCCCGCTGATCGACCTCACCGCGAAGACCAAGGCGCTGGTGGAGTCCCTGGGCGTGGAGGGCTCCAAGGCGCTCTACCTCTCCAACGAGAAGCGCGACAACACGCACACCTCGGTCCACGGCGCCACGGTCTACGCCGGTCTGGTCCGGGACGAGCTCCTCGCCCAGCACCTGGTTCCGGCGGGGCTGGTGCGGGCGGAGGGCTGAGAGCCCCGGGGTGCCCTGACCGGACGCAGGGTGCCCGACCGGAACCCGGCGTGCGCCCCGGTCACGCCACCGGCAGGGGGAACCGTACGCCGGTCAGCCGCTCCGAGACCTCCCACAGCCGTCGGCCCGTCCCGGCGTCGGTGGCGGCCGGCGCGAGCAGCACCCGGCGGGGCGCGCCGCGCAGTTCGGCCGGGCCGCCCGGCCCGAAGAACTGCCCGCTCCCCGCGTCCGGGCGGGTCGCCGCGTACAGCTGGGGCAGCGCGCCCCGGTCGGGGGACTGGGCGAGCGGGGTGAGGAGGCGTCCGAAGAGGAACCGCACCAGGCCGGTGGGCGCGCTCGTCTGGAGGCTGGTGGCGGTGTACCCGGGGTGGGCGAGCAGGCTGCGCACCGGGCTGCCGGCGGCGTCGAGCCGCCGGTGCAGCTCGTGGCCGAAGACGGCGTTGGCGAGCTTCGACCGGTTGTAGAACCGCATCGGGGCATAGCCGCGCTCACCGTGCAGATCGTCGAAGTCGAGACGGCCCTGACGGTGGTTCAGGGACGTCACGGTGACCACGCGTGGGTCCCTGCCCTCGGTGAGCAGGCCGAGCAGCAGGCCCGTGAGGGCGAAGTGGCCGAGGTGGTTCGCGGCGAACTGCAGCTCGTGGCCCTGGGCGCTGAGGGTGCGCGGCGGGGCCATCACCCCCGCGTTGTTGACGAGGACGTCCGGTCGTGGACCGTCCGCGTGCAGACGGTCGGCGAAGGCACGGACCGAGTCCAGGTCCGCCAGGTCGAGCGAACGCACCTCCAGACGGGCGTCCGGCACTTCGGCCGTGATCCCGGCGACGGCCCGCCGCCCCTTGCTCTCGTCGCGGACGGCCAGGACCACGCGGGCGCCCCGGCGGGCCAGCGCACGGGTAGTCGCGAGCCCGAGGCCGCTGTTGGCGCCGGTGACGACGAACGTCCGGCCGGTCTGGTCGGGCACGTGCTCCGCGCCGCTGGTGTCCTTCTGTCCGTTCCCCATGCGGCACAACATGCCCCTAATGACACTTGGTGTCAAGCATGCGCTCAAGTGCCACCCATGACATCGCTTATAGGATGGCGCCATGACCGCCCGACCCGAACCGACCCTGGCCCAGCGCAAACGGCAGCTGGTCGCGGACGAACTGACCAGGGCCGCGCTGGATCTGCTGGCCCGCAAGGGGTTCGACGCGGTCACGGTCGACGACATCGTGGGCGCGGCCGGCGTGTCCAAGCGGACCTTCTTCCGCTACTTCGCCTCCAAGGAGGACGTCGTCGTCCAGTTCCTGGGCGAGATGGGCACCGGGATGCGGGCGGCGCTCGCGGAGCGTCCCGCGCAGGAGCCGCCGTCCGTGGCGCTGCGGCACACCGTCTGGTCCGCCGTCGACGCGTGCGCCGGCCACGGCGAACAGACCCTGCGCGTCATCCGGTTGATCCTCGGCACACCGGCCCTGCTCGCGCGCTTCCTGGAACGCCAGGCGCAGTGGCGCGACGCGCTGGCCGAGGAACTGACCCGGCGGCTCGGCCTCGGCCCGGCCGGCCTCTACCCGCAACTCGCCGCCGGAGCGGCGCTCACCGCGTTCGACACCGTGCTGCAACGCTGGAGCGCGGGCGAGGGCGACCAGGACCCCGCCGCCCTGACCGACGAGGCGTTCGCCGTCCTCGCGCCGGCTCTGGACAGCGTCGTCTGACGCATGCCGTCGAGCCGGGGAGGACGTGACCTGGCCTGACCGGCGGGCGCTCGGGATCCGTGACTCATTCGCCGTGGTGCCGCCGGGCCGCGCGGAAGGCGGCGAGGGCGGGCAGAGGTGTGCCCGCGGCGTCGAAGAGCGCCTGGGCGTAGAAGGCGTCCACCCCGTTCTCGACCTGATCGCCGGTGAAGCAGGTGCCCCACCAGATCACCCCGGCCCCGTTGGGCGCGTCGCGCACGGTCCGCAGCGCCCCGGCCAGGAACGCGGCCTGCCCCTCAGGGGTGAAGGGGAACTCGGGACCGGTGCGGCGGACCGGGCCGTCGTGCCGGAACACCCGGTAGGGGTGGGACGTCTCGGCGACGACCACCGGTTTGCCGGGGAACGCGGTGTGCAGTTCGGCGATCCGGCCCAGGCGGTCGAGGGTCGCGTCGTCGTGCCAGAGGGGATGGAACGACAGGCCGATCAGGTCGAAGCCGATCTCGTGCCGAGTGGCGTGTTCCAGCCACCAGCGTGCTCCGTCGATGTCCGCGCCCCGGTCGAGGTGGACCATGGTGCGGCACTCCCGGGGCAGGACCGCGCGGACGCCGGCCGAGGCCGCGTTCAGCAGCTCGGCGACGATCACCCATTGGTCCTCGCGTTCCCAGTACGGGTGGGCACCGGCGCCACCCGGGTGCGGATCCCGGCCCGGCGGGTGCAGGCGTCCGCCCGCGCGCTGGTCCTCACCTTCCGCGGCCCACAGCAGGCCATTGGTGATCTCGTTGCCGAGTTGCACGATCACCGGCGGGGCACCGTGGTCCGCGAGTTGCGCGAGGACGGCCGACGTATAGGTGCGGACGGTGGAGCGCAGGGCGCCGATGCCGAGCCCCCGCCATGCCGCCGGCTTGTTCTGCCGCCCGGGATCGGCCCAGGTGTCGGAGTAATGCAGGACCAGATGGACCCCCAGGCCGGCGCGGGTGGCGGCGGTGGCCAGCCGCACGGTCCTGGCGAGGTTCATGGTGCTGTCGTCGGCAACCCAGCAGCTGATCCTGGCCGTGGTGACACCGTGTTCGGCCAGCGTCCGGGCCATGCGCGCCGCGGCACCCTCCGGGCAGTGGGAAAGGTCGGCACCGGTGACGAAGCCGGCTTCCCCCGCGCCGCCCCGCGCCGGGGCGGAGACCGGAGGTGCCGCCGCCGGCCGGGTGGACGCGGCGATCGCGGCCGGCGGCCGGGGTCGGTAGGGGTAGGAGCCGTCGGTGTCGAAGTTGAGGCCCAGCAGGGCCCGGCACAGGAAACGTGCCCTGCGGTGGCGGCCGTTGCCGATGCTCGACCGGGTGTCCGCGTGGGCGACCAGGGGCGGGAGGAGACGGTAGGCGTTCAGCTCCGTCCCGTCCGCCGCCTCGTTGCGGGGCAGCGACCACAGATGGGGGAAGGTGTCCGCGCGCCGTACGGAGGCGAAGTGCGCGTACATCTGGAAGTCGAGCGGGTTGAGCAGCGGCCGCGTCACGGCGAGCAACTGCCGCGCGCCCTCCCAGGAGACGAGGTACCCCTCGGTGCCCGCGCCGCCGACGACGTCGGCAAAGGAGAATCCCGAAGCCCCTGCCCGCCGTACCGCTCCGGGGGCGGCGCGGTCGCTGAGCAGCACGATGTCCGCGTCCTGCGGCAGCCCCCACGCGCCGATGCCGGACGGCGGTCGGCGGATCAGCCTCGCGTCGTCCTCCAGGACGACCGCCCAGGGAACGCGCTGTGCGACGAGCATC
The DNA here is from genome assembly GCF_014656055.1 of Streptomyces griseosporeus. Taxonomy (GTDB): domain Bacteria; phylum Actinomycetota; class Actinomycetes; order Streptomycetales; family Streptomycetaceae; genus Streptomyces; species Streptomyces griseosporeus. The sequence goes on along the minus strand of NZ_BNBR01000001.1, from coordinate 1,675,246 downwards.
CGCCACAGCCTGATGTGGCTGATCCCGCACGCCGCTTCAGGCAGTGCGAAACGGTCGAAGCCGCTCAGCGCGACCCCGTCGAACTCGGCCGCGGCCGGCAGGTGCGGGCCGTCGGCCAGGGCCTGGCCGTCCGTGGCCGGCCAGCGGGTGAACTCGACCCCCCACGCGCCCAGTCGCGCGGCCATGGCCGCCAGGCGTTCGTGGTCCCGGTCGAGGTTGATCACGAACACCGGTGGTGAGCCGTCCGGTGTCGGAAGATCGGGCATGGTGCCGTCCTCGGTGTGTCCTGGGCCGTGCGCGGCCCTCTCCGGCGTGGGGTGGTCGGTGGGCGCGCGGCGCACCGGCCGCGCGCCGGGCCGGTCACGTGGCGGGGTACACGTAGCCCTCGATGCGGACGAACGTGTAGCCGGCGGCGACGGCGTCGCGGATGCCTTCCGGGGTGGCGGTGAGGAAGTTGTCCTGCCGGTCGGCGCTCCAGTACTGGCGGAGGGGGACGGTGTGGGCCTCGTACCGGCCCAGCACGTAGCCCTGGACGCCGATGTACTGGTATCCGGCGCTGACGGCGGAGTCGACACCCTGCCGGGTCGCGGTACTGAAGTAGTCCTGCCGGTCGGCGTTCCAGAACAGGTAGAGCCCCGACCGGGTGTTGTCCCCGTCGTCCGGCCACAGCCATGCCTCGACGCGCAGCGAACGGTAGTTCGCCGACCGGGCGCTCGCCTCCTGCTCCGGCGTTCCGGTGGCGAAGTTGTCACCGCGTCCGTCATTCCACCAGCTGCGCAGCGGCTGGAAGGTCACGGCGTGGGCCGGCGGCGCCTGCTGCGCCCCCGTGAGCGCCACTGCGGTGAACAGGAGCGCGGCGAGCAGAAAACGGCGGCGCAACCGGGGCTTCCGGTCGGTGGCCGCTGCGGGCGCGAGCCGGCCACGGATGGGTGTACGCATGCCTGGGACCTCCGGAACGGACGGAGAGACGGACACCCTGCCCGCCTCCTGGTCGGTCCAGGCTGGCCTCCGGCGCGGGGGGCGGGACATACGGACAACTCCGCATTGCTGTACGCCGGTTGAGCCCCCGATGCGCCTGGCGGTGCCCTGACCGATCGGGGACACTGCGTGGGTGACCGCTCTGTCGGGGCGTGATGCCCGGCTCCTTCACGATCTGGCGATGGCGATTCTCACCGAACGCGAACCGGTGCGTGTGTGGCCGCTGCTCATGGAGCGGCTGACCGCCGACCTGCCGGTGGACCTGGCCGTCCTCGTCGACCTCGACTGGGACGCCGGCACCGGTCATGCGCTGACCGGCAAACCGGACTGGCTGTACGAGGCCCCGCTGGACGCCCTGATCAACACCCATATGCGGGTCCACCCGCTGTTGCGCCACTACGCGTCCACGGCGGACCGGACGCCGCTGACCCTCGACGCGATCGCTGACGACCGGTGGTGGAAGAGCGAGGCCTACCGCGCGGGCAGGTCGGCCATCGGGATCGACCGCCAGCTGGCGCTACCGCTGAGTGCGCGCACCGGCCAGGTCCGGAGCGTCATCATGAGCCGCAGCGGGCAGGGCTTCACCGGCCGCGACCTGGAGTATGCCGGGCTGGCCCGTTCCCTGCTCGACACGGTCTCCGCCCATGAAGCGGTCGTGCGTAGTCTTCCGGCCCTCGGTGATCCCGCGGAGTTCGGGATCACCGCGCGGGAGGCGGCCGTCCTGGCGCTGCTGAGCGAGGGGCTGACCGCGTACGCCATCGGCCGTCCGCTGCGGATAGCGGAGCGCACGGTCGTCAAGCACAAGGAGAACCTCTACAAGAAGCTCGGCGTGCACGACCGGGTCACCGCGGTGAACAGGGCCCGCGCTCTGGGGCTCGTCCCGGAGGAGCCGCCGGGCGGCTCCTAATCCCGTTGCCCGCCCCACGGGCGCTGCGGACAATGCCCCGCATGACTTCGACGATTCGCCACGTCACGATCGACTGCGCCGACCCCTACGAGCTGGCCGGCTTCTGGTCCCGGGTGCTGGACCTGCCCCTCCACGAGGACGACAAGCCGGGCGACCCCGCCGCCATCATCGAGGACGCCCACCTCCTGTTCATCGCGGTGCCCGACGCCAAGTCGGTGAAGAACCGGCTGCACTTCGACCTCCAGCCGCAGGACCGCACCCGGGACGAGGAGGTGCAGCGGCTGCTCGGCCTCGGCGCCACCCTCGTCGCCGACCGGCGCAACCCGGACGGCACCGGCTGGGCGGTCATGGCCGACCCGGAGGGCAACGAGTTCTGCGTGGAGCGGAGCGCGGCGGAGCGGGGGGAGGGCTGACCCGGCCGCCGCTGGAGGGGGACAGTTCGGCCGCTGCCGAAGCGATGCCCGCCTACCGTGCCGGTATGACCGACAGCGCCCCCGGTTCCCCGCCGCTCACCCGCCCGTCCACCGCGTTCGCGGCCCTGCACCACGCCGAGCGCCCCCTGCTGCTGCCCAACGCCTGGGACCACGCCTCCGCGCACGCCCTCGCCGCCGCCGGGTTCCCCGCCGTGGGGACGACCAGCCTGGGCGTGGCCGCGGCGGCCGGGCTGCCCGACGGGGCCGCGGCGACCCGGGACGAGACGCTGCGGCTGGCCGTCGCCCTCGGCAGCGGTCCCTTCCTGCTGTCCGTCGACGCGGAAGGCGGCTTCAGCGACGATCCCGACGAGGTGGGGGAGCTGGCGCGGCAGCTGTGGTCGGTCGGAGTGGTCGGCGTGAACCTGGAGGACGGGCTCGGGCCCGCCGACCGGCACGCCGCGAAGATCGCCGCGGTGAAGGCGGCGGCCCCCGGCCTGTTCGTCAACGCCCGCACCGACACCCACTGGCTCGGCGACGGCGAGGGCGGTACGGCCGCCACCCTGGCCCGGCTGGAGGCCTACCGCCTGGCGGGCGCCGACGGCGTGTTCGTGCCGGGCGTGACCGATCCCCGGACCATCGCCGAGCTCGTCCGGCACCTCGACGTGCCGCTGAACATCCTCTACTCGCCGGACGGTCTCCCCGTCGGCCGGCTGGCCGACCTCGGCGTCCGCCGGATCAGCCTCGGCTCGCTGCTGTACCGCAGGGCGCTGGGCGCCGCGCTGGAGACGGCGGCGGACGTGCGGGAGGGCCGTACGCCGACGGGCACGGCACCGGCGTACGCCGAGGTCGTGGCGTTCAGTCCGGGCGGCTGACGGACAGCAGCCCGGCCAGCCGGTCGGCGAACTCCCCGGCGTGCGTCGCGGCGCCGACATGCCCGCCGGGGAACTCGGCGAAGTCACCGCCCGCCCACCCGGCGAGGAACTCCGCGGTGCGGTACAGCAGGTGGCCGCGGGAGTCGGCGCCCGCGGCGAGGGTGAGCCGGGCCGTGCGGTGCGGGGCCGCCAGAGCGGCCCGGTCGGGGACGTAGGCGGTGAACGGGCCCAGGACGTGGCGGAGGAAGAGCGCCATGGGCCGGCTCAACTCCTCCTGGCGGCCGAGGGGCCGGCCCTCGGTGACTGTCTCCTCGCCGTCCCCGGCGGATATCGGCCGAGCCGTGGGTTCCCGTCCCTCCAGTACGGCGCCGAGACCGCGCGCCGCGGCTTCCGGTCCCTCCGCGCGGTAGGTGGCCACCACCTCCTGGAACCGCCCGCGCTGCAGTGCCCCGTCCGGGAGCGGGGCCACGCACGGCGGCTCGTGCGCGACGACGTGCGCGAGCCGCTCCGGATGCCGGGCGAGCAGGTCCAGCGCGGCGATGCCGCCCGAGCTGAAGCCGACGACGTACGCCTGCTCCCCGTCGGGCAGTACGGCGTCGAGGACCTGGCGCGCCCCGTCGCTCCACCGCTCGACCCGCTGGTCCTCGACGGGCAGGCCCAGGCGGCCGTGGGCGAGGCCCAGCGGGTCGTACGTCACGACGGTGAACCGCGCCGCTAGCCGTTCGGCGAACGGGCCGAGCCCCATCGGATGGCCCGCGCCACCGGGCAGCACGAGCAGGACGGGCCCACTGCCGCGGACGTCGTGGTGCGGGCCGGACTCAGTCATGTTCGCTCCCGTCGGAGTGGTCGTCGTGGGGCCAGTGGGTGAGGGCCGTGTGCAGGGCGTCGACCACCCTGTCCCAGGAACGGCCCACATCCCGCGAGGCGTTGAAGCCGCCGCCCGCCTCCAGCGCGCAGTAGCCGTGGAAGGTGCTGCGCAGCAGGCGGACGGCGTCGGTGAGGTCGGGCTCCTCCAGGCCGTAGGCGCGGAGCATGCCGTAGGTGATCTCGGCGGTGCGGCGCATGGCGGGGGCGTCGGCGACGAGCGCCGGGTCGAGGCGGATCTGCGTGGCGGCGTACCGCCCCGGGTGCGTCAGGGCGTACTCCCGGTAGGCGCCGGCGAACGCGGCCAGCGCCTCCTTCCCGGCCCGCCCGGCCACCGCAGCGGCGATCCGGTCGATCATCTCGCCGCCGGCCAGCAGCGCGAGCCGGGTGCGCAGGTCCTGGAGGCTGCGGACGTGCGAGTAGAGACTCGCGTCCTTCACCCCGAAGCGGCGCGCCAGCGCCGACAGGCTGACCTTCTCGAAGCCGACCTCGTCGGCGAGTTCGGCGGCGGCCGCGACGAGGCGGTCGACGGTGATACCGGCACGGGCCAAGGGGAATCCTCCCGAAGCTAGGGGCTCTAGGTATGAGCCTAGCGCATCAAGGTGGAGGATCCCCCTCGGTCTCAGCCCCGCCGCCCCGGCAGCAGGCTCGCCGGCAGCCACGCCAGGGCCAGCAGGGCCGCCGCCACGGCGTAGGCGACGCGGAAGGCGGCCGGGCCGCCCGTACCCGTGCCGAGGACGACCGAGATCAGGGCCGTGCCGACGGACGCCCAGATCTGGGAGTTGATGCCGAGCGCGGTGCTCGCGGCGGCGGCGCGGTCCTTCGGCAGCGCGCGGGTCGCGGTGGCCATCGTCGGCATCAGCGTCATGCCCGAGCCGATGCCCATCACCATCGAGGAGGCCACCATCCGCCAGGCGGCGACGTCCGGCATGCCCGCCTGGAGCGCCGTGAGCGCCATGCCGAGGGCGCCGATCACGATCCCGGCCCGGATGGCCCGGCGTGGCGGGACCCGGTCGATCCGGCGGGCGGCCACCTGCATGGCCAGGCCGACGGCGAGCCCGGTCGGCGCGCCCAGCAGGCCGGCCGCCGACGCGCTCAGGCCGCGCTCCTGCTGCCAGTACATCGGCGCCAGCAGCATCGACCCGAAGTAGCCGCAGGAGAACAGGGCGAGGGTGACGATCCCGGCGGCGAACGCACGGTCGTGCAACAGGCGCAGCTCCAGCAGCGGGTGACGGATCATCAGGGAGCGTACGGCGAAGGCCGCCACCAGCGCCGCGCCCGCGACCGTCGGGACGAGCACGCCGGCCGAGGTGAACGCGCCGCGCTCGCCGCCCCGGGCCAGGCCGTACAGCAGCAGGGCGAGGCCCGGTGACAGCGCGAGCAGGCCGGGCACGTCCAGCCGGGGCGCGGCGGCCGGGCCGGCGGGCGCGTCGCGCGGCAGCAGCCGTACGGCGAGGATCAGAGCCACCGCGCCGACCGGCAGGTTGACCAGGAAGATCCAGTGCCAGGAGGCCGAATCGAGCAGGCGGCCGCCGAGCACCGGACCGGCCACCGGACCGACCAGGATGGGCAGTCCGAGCAGGGCCATCGCCCGCCCGAGGCGTGCCGGGTCGGCCGCGCGCATCGTCATCGCCATGCCGACCGGCATCAGCAGCCCGCCGCCGAGCCCCTGCACCGCGCGGAACGCGATGAGGCTGGGCGCGTCCCAGGCGCACGCGGCGAGGAGCGAGCCGAGCGTGAACAGGACGAGCGCGGTGAGGTAGACGCGCTTCGCGCCGATCCGGCCCATCGCCCACGCGGCGGTGGGGATCACGGCGGCGAGCGCGAGCGTGTAGGCGGTGGCCGTCCACTGGATGGTCTCCAGCGGTGCGGAGAAGGCCGTCGAGAGGGCGGGCAGGGCGACGTTGACGATCGTCATGTCGAGCACCGACATCACCGAGCCGATGATCACGACGGTGATGACGCGGTGCAGAGCGGCGGTGGGCGAGGGGCCGGTGGGCCGAGGGGACGCCGCCACGTCCCCGTCGGCGGCCCGTACCGTGGCCATCGGGTGCGCCCCTCAGCCCTGGTAGGGGTGCTCGGCGCGGGCGGTTCGCAGGGCCCGGCCCCACCAGGCCAGCTGGCCGAGCATGCCCTTGGCGGCGCCCGCGCACACGGTCGCGTCGAGCGGCTCGCCGTCCTGGCCGAGGCCCGACCACGGGCCGTGCAGACTGACCGAGTCGCGCACGGTCGTCGCGTGCAACTCGGCGAAGACCAGGCGCAGTTGCTCGACCGCGCGCAGACCGCCGCCGAGGCCGCCGTAGGAGACGAAGCCGACCGGCTTGGCCTGCCACTGCGGGTGGTGCCAGTCGATGAAGTTCTTCAGCGCGGCCGGGAAGCTGTGGTTGTACTCGGGCGTGACGATCACGAAGGCGTCGGCCCGCTCCACCCGCGGCGACACCCGCGCGAGTGCGGCGGCCGCCTCCGGGCTCGCGCTGCCGCCCCAGCCGGGCATGACCAGCGGCAGGTCCACCTCGGCGACGTCGATGACGTCGAGGTCCAGGCCGTGGCCCTCGGCGGTGCGCAGGAACCAGTCGGTGACGGCAGGTCCCTGCCGTCCCTCCCGGACGCTGCCGACGATCACGGCCACCCGCAGCGGCGCCTCGTCGGCGGCGGGGCGGGTCTCGGACACGGTCATGGGTCCCCCTTCAGGGATGGAGTTACAACGCTCGCTGTAAAAACTACAACGAGCGTTGTTGAAAGTACAATGCTCGTTGTAACTCCATGGAGCGAGGAGACGCAGTGGGCCGGACCAACGAGACCTGGCTGGAGCAGGCGCGGCGGGAGATGTCACCCAGGAAGCTGGAGAAGCAGATCGCCATCGCGAGCGCGGCCTGCACGGTCTTCGGACGCGAGGGGTACGCCCGCGCCTCCGTCGACGCGCTCGCCGCCGAGGCCGGCGTGTCCACGCGCACCCTCTACAACCACTTCCCCGACGGCAAGGCGCAGCTCTTCCGCACCGTGTTCGCCTGGACGTCGGCCCAGGTCAAGGACGCCCAGATCGCCCGTATCCAGGCCGTGCTCGACACCGCGCGGCTGCCCCGCCCCGAGGACCTGGAGCGGGACCTGGTGGCGCTCGCCCGCTCCCTGGTCGACCTCATGGCGGACTTCCCCAACCACTTCGCGCTGGTCCGGCACATCCACGCCGAGGCCGACCATGTGCCGCCGGAGGTGCTGCGGGCCTGGCAGGAGGCGGGCCCCGAACCGGTGCGCCGGGCCCTGACCGAGGCCATGGGCCACCTCGCGGACGCCGGGCTGATCGACACGCACGGGGACGCCGCCCTGACCGCGGGCCACTACACGGCGCTCACCTGGCAGGCCATCGTGCAGCTGTCCCACTACGGCATCCTGCCCCTGCCGCGGGACGAGACCGAACGGCTGATCAGCGGGGGCGTGGCGGCGTTCCTGCGGGCGTACCGCGCGGGCTGACCCCTTCCCCGGGTCCGGTGGAACACGACCGCGGCCGGCCGGGTGGACGCACCCCGGCCGGCCGCGGACGACGGATGAACCGCGCAGGTCAGCCGGTCTCCGTGAACACGAACGAGAACTCCGCGGGCTCCGCCCGCAGGAAGTACCCGGGCAGCGGGCCCGGACCGCAGGACTGCGAGCCGATCCCGTGCTGGCCGTGGTCGAGGTTGACCCACACCGCGTCACCGGGCGCGAGGTCGGTCAGGTGCCGGGCCGCGTCCAGCTGTTCGGTCGTCCAGCGCCGCGCCGTCAGCCAGAACTCCGGGTCGCCCTCCACCCGCAGGCCGCCCAGTTCCGCCCAGCGGACCCCGGCGCGGGCGCCGTTCTCCTGCGGGCGGACGTACGGCGTCTGCAGCGCGTCCACCGTCGACCGCCAGCGGCCGGTCATCGACGCGGCCCGGGTGTCCGGGTACGCCTCGCCGGGGCCGCCGCCGAACCAGCGCACCTCGTCGGCCGCGGACAGCGCGAAGCGCACGCCGAGCCGGGGGAGCGGCACCGTCCAGTCGCCCTCGGGGACCACCGACACGGTGAGCTTCAGCCGGGTGCCGTCGGAGGTCCACCGGTACACGGTGGCCAGTCCGAACTCCCAGGCGGCGGGCGCCACCCGGGTCCGCACGGTCAGCGCGTCGCCGGCCGTCTCCACCGCGTCCAGCCGGTGCCGCATCCGGTGCAGGCCGAGCCTGCGCCACAGCGGGCCGTGGCGGACGTCGTCCTGCCAGGACGCCCCGTCGTCGTTGTCGGTGGGCGCCCGCCACACGTCCAGGCGCAGGTCCCGCACCGCCACCGCGCCGATCGACAGCAGCGCGCCGGTGCGGGCGTCGAACGCGGCCGGGCCGAGCGTGATCCGGTCCGCCCCGCGCACCGGCCGGGCGGTCGCCGCGACGGCCGGGGCCTGCCGTGCCGTCACCGGGAACTGGCCCCAGGCCACCACGTGCCCCCGCGGCGCCCACGCGGTGTCCGCCGCCAGCACCGCCCGTACCGTCCACTGCGTCTCCCCGCCGTCCGGGTGCGGGGCGGGCGGCTCGGGCAGCTTCACCTCGGCCGACGCGCCCGGCGCGAGCGGCGGCACGGCCAGGCTGCCCGACTCGGCCGTCTCCCCCTCCACCTGGTACGACCACTCGAACGCCAGCGCGGACAGGTCGGCGAAGTCCTGCTTGTTGGTGATCCGGACCGTACCGCCGTCGCCGTCGAAGCCGACCGGCTCGATCACCTTCTTGTACTCGGCCAGGCCGGGCGAGGGCGTGCGGTCCGGGAAGAGCAGGCCGTCGCAGACGAAGTTCCCGTCGTGCAGCTCCTCGCCGAAGTCGCCGCCGTAGGCGTAGCCCAGCTCCGGATGGCGGATGCCATGGTCGATCCACTCCCAGACGAACCCGCCCTGGAGCCGCTCGTACGCCTCGAACAGCCGCTGGTAGTCGGCGAGTCCGCCCGGGCCGTTGCCCATGGCGTGCGCGTACTCGCACTGGATGAACGGCAGTGCGCGCCGCTTGTGCGTCCCGCCGTCCAGGCCCCGGCCGATCCGCTCGACCTCCGCGTGGGCGGCGTACATCCGCGAGTACACGTCCGTGTCCCGGCAGTCGAGGTCGCCCTCGTAGTGGATCAGGCGCGAGGCGTCCCGGCCGCGGATCCACTCGGCCATCGCGGTCAGGCCCCGGCCGGTGCCGGCCTCGTTGCCGAGGGACCACATCACCACCGACGGGTGGTTCTTGTCCCGCTCCACCATGCGGGCGGCGCGGTCCAGCAGGGCCGGGGTCCAGCGGTCGTCGTCGACCGGGTTGTCCCGCCAGCCCTGTTCGGTGAAGCCGTGCGTCTCCAGGTCGCACTCGTCGATCACCCACAGGCCCAGCTCGTCGCACAGGTCGAGGAAGGCCGGGTGCGGCGGGTAGTGGGAGGTGCGGACGGCGTTGATGTTGTGCCGCTTCATCAGCAGCACGTCCTCGCGCATCGTCTCCGGATTCAGCGCGCGGCCCCGCTCCGGGTGCCACTCGTGCCGGTTGACGCCCTTGAACAGGACCGCCTTGCCGTTGACCTTGATCAGCCCGTCGGACAGCTCCACCGTGCGGAACCCGATGCGCAGCGGCACCCGCTCGCCCTCGGTGGCGAGGACCCCGTCGTACAGGCGGGGCGTCTCGGCCGTCCACGGCTCGACCGGGACCGTGGCGGCCTCGCCGGTGGCGAGGTCGAGGTCCAGCTCCGGCACGGTCACCCGCCCGTCGGTGTCGGAGTCGACCCGCAGGGTGCCCTCGCCGCTCACGTGGTCGTAGGAGGCGTGCACGAAGAAGTCGAGGACGCAGCCCGCCGGGCGGTGCAACAGCGTCACGTCACGGAAGATGCCCGGCAGCCACCACTGGTCCTGGTCCTCCAGATAGGAGCCGGCCGACCACTGGTGGACACGGACGGCGAGCACGTTGCCGGCCGGCCGCAGCAGGTGCCCGACGGCGAACTCATGCGGCAGCCGCGACCCCTTGAACTCGCCGATGTCGGTGCCGTTCAGCCAGACGCGGGCACAGGACTCCACCCCGTCGAAGCGCAGCACGGCCGCGCCGTCCGCCGGCCAGTCCGCCGGCAGGTCGAAGTGGCGCACATGGTCGCCGGTCGGGTTCTCCGTCGGCACCCGCGGCGGGTCCACCGGGAACGGGTAGAGGTGGTTGGTGTAGATCGGCGCGCCGTGCCCCTGGAGCACCCAATGCCCGGGAACCGTGACCTCGGCCCAGTCCCCGGTGTCGTGGCCGGGTTCGGCGAAGGTGTCGTCCTCGGCGTCGGCGGTCGCCGACAGCCGGAACCGCCAGCTGCCGTTCAGGGAGAGCGACTTCGCGTCGGACGCCGCGTACCAGGCGCGCGGCGGCAGGGCGCCGCCGCCCGGGGAGACGTCCTCGACGTAGTCGGCGGTCGTACGGAAAGACATCGGTCTCCAGACGGTGGAAGAAGGAGCGGGTCAGCCCTTGATGCCGGTCTGCGCGATCCCCTGCACCAGCCAGCGCTGGAGGAAGAGGAACACGAGCAGCAGGGGCAGGATCGAGATGGCCGTGGCCATGAAGATCAGGTGATAGTTGACGGTCTGGTTGGTCATGTACGACGACAGGGCGACCTGGACCGTCCAGGCGCTCGGGTCCTGGCCGATGACCAGCGGCCACAGGAAGGAGTTCCACCCGTTGATGAAGGTGATCGTGGCGATCGCCGCGAAGAAGTTCAGCGAGTTCGGCACCACGACACGCCAGTACGCGCCCCAGTAGCCGAGCCCGTCGACCCGCGCCGCCTCATCCAGCTCCCTGGGGAACCCCAGGAAGTACTGCCGGAACAGGAAGCAGGTGAACCCGCTGAACAGGCCGGGGACGATGAGCCCGCGGTAGCTGTCCACCCAGCCGAGGGACGACACCAGCACGAAGCTCGGTACGAACGTCACGGCGGCCGGGACCATCAGCGTCACCAGGACGGCGTAGAAGACCTTGTTCGCGTGCCGGTACGGGATGCGGGCCAGGCCGTACCCCGCCAGCGAGCACACCAGCAGGGTGCCCAGCGTGTGCAGGACGCCGACGACGAGCGAGTTCACCATCGACCGGCCGAAGTCGACGGTCGGGTCGCGGAACGGCTCGGTGATGTTGCCCCACTGGAGGTCGGTGGGGAAGAACGTCCACTCCTCGCCCGTGATCTGCGGGTCGGTGGACAGGGCGTTGCGGACCAGCAGATAGAACGGGACGAGGAAGAACAGGGCGGCGACGCCGGTGGCGAGGTAGAGGCCGGCGGAGCCCATGACCCCGCCGCGCTTGGCACGGCTCACTTCGACTCCTCCCCCCGGCCGAAGCCCAGGATCTTCCCCTGGAACAGCGTGACCACGCAGATCAGCAGGGTCAGCAGCACCGCGCCGGCGCTGCCCGCGCCGTAGTCCTGGTTCTGTCCGAGGGCGGTGTAGTACAGCTCGACGAGGGGCGGGCGGCCCCAGGTGGTGCGGGACAGCAGGTTGAAGAACTCGTCGAAGGCCTGGTAGGCGGCGACCAGCAGCAGCAGGATCACCGCGGTGGACGTGGCCCGCAGCTGCGGCAGCGTGATGTACCGGAAGGTCTGCCAGCCGCGCTTCGCGCCGTCGATCGCGGCGGCCTCGTACAGCTCCTGCGGGATGTTCTGCAGCGCGGCCAGGAACAGGATCATGTAGAAGCCGGACTGCAGCCACAGCCGGGCCGTGACGATGACCAGCCAGTACCAGGGCGGGTCCGGGTCGGCGAGCCAGGCGATGTTCTCCACCCCGAACCAGCCGAGCACGGTGTTGGCCAGACCGAAGCGGACACCGTTGAACAGGGACATCTTCCAGATCAGCGAGGCGGCGACATAACTGCACGCCGTCGGCAGGAAGAACACCGACCGGAAGAACGCCCGCAGGAACCGCAGCCGGTTCACCAGCAGCGCGAGGCCCAGCGAGACCGCCCAGGTGGTGGGCACGATGAACGCGGCGAACACGGTGAAGGTGACCAGCGCGCCGGTGAAGTTCCCGTTCCGCAGGATCTGCCGGTAGTTGTCGAAGCCGGTGAACTTCTCCGGGGTGACGGTGAACCGGGCCTCGAAGAAGCTGAGCCAGACGCTCCAGCCGATCGGGATGTAGACGAAGACCAGCAGCCCGATCAGGAACGGGCCGGTGAAGAGCCAGAAGTTGAAGGTACGGCTGCCCAGCAGCGCGCGCGGTCCCCGCCGGGGCCGCACCGGGGACGCCCCCGGTCCGGCGGGGCGGGCGACGTCCTTCGTGGTGGTGGTCGACATGGCGCTGTCCGTCCGGCGGCCTATCCGAAGAGCTTCTTCAGCTCGGTGTTCACGGCCTTGTCGCAGCGGTCGAGCGCGGCCTCCGGGTCGCCGCCCTTGCGCACGCAGTCGGCGAAGACGTCCTCCGTCGCCTTGATCATGGCCTGGGTCCAGCCGATCCGGTCGAAGTGGCCGAAGTCGTTGAACAGCTTCACCCCCTCGGCCGCGAGCCCGCTCTTCAGCTTCCCGGCGGAGGCGGCGATCGAGGTGCGCGGCGGGATGTGGAAGCCGTAGGAGAGCGCCCAGTCCTCCTGGTACCGCTTCTGGTCGATCCACAGCCACTTGACGTACTCCTTGGCCGCGTCGACGTTCTTCCCCTTGGCGTTGACGAACATCGACCAGCCGCCGTTGTACACCGACGGCTTGCCCGCGTCGGTGACCTTAGGGAAGGGGAAGACGCCGAGGTCGTCGCCGAGCGCCTGCTGCAGCTGCGGCATCGCCCACATGCCGCAGAACTGGATGGCGGTCAGCCCCTGGCTGATCGCGGAGGGGTCCCAGTAGTCGGCCGGGGCGCCCAGCAGCAGGGAGCCGCTGGTGAACAGCGTGCGCATCTTCTTCAGGCCTTCGACCACGCCGTCGGTGTGGTAGGCGATCCGGTTGTTGTCGTCGAGGGTGTCGGCGCCGGCCGACCAGATCAGCGGGTTGATGACGGCGTGCAGGTCGTTGCCGAGGAACAGGCCCTTGACCTTGCCGGTGGTGAGCTTGGCGGCGGCCTCGATCAGCTCGTCGAGGGTCTGCGGCACGCCGACGCCGGCCTTCTCCAGCATCGACTTGCGGTAGAAGAAGAACTGCGGGTCGTCGAGCATCCGGACGCCGTATATCTTCCCGTCGACCGTGTGCGAGGCGATGTCGGCCGCGTTGAAGTCGTCCTTCACCGGCGCGACGATGTCCGTCAGATCGGCCACCTGCCCGCTCTTGACCAGCTGGATCTGCGGGTGGAACTCGAACAGGTCCGGCGCGTTGTCGGTGAGCAGGGTCGCGAACAGCTTGCTCTCGAAGTCGGCGCCGGTGATCCACTGCGTGGTCACGTTCGCGCCCTGGTAGGCCTTGGCGTACCGCCGGATCGCCTGCTCGGTGCCGGGCTCGCCGTACGCGTGGAAGTACTGGACCAGTCCCTTGCCGGAACCGCCGCCCGCCCGGCCGTTGTTGCTGCCGCAGGCGGCGAGCGCGCCGCCGGCGGTCACACCGAGGGCGGCGCGGAGGAGCGAACGGCGGTTCCAGGTGCTGCTGTTCGGTGCCGGCATGGTGACGTCCTTGTCGTGAGAGGCGAGCGGTGCGGTGCGGGACGTTAACCTTCGGCTAAGGCTTCGGCAAGGGGTTGGACGAAGTCGGTGCGAAACGTTGTGCCGGGTTCGGGATGACGAACAGCACGGACGGACGGTCGAGTCGGCACGCGGGTGCGGGCCGCCGGTCAGGGGTGGCCGGCGGCCTTCGGGCGCGGGGGCGGACCGTCAGGAAGGCGGCGCGGTACGGCCCTTCGCCGCGGGGGCGCGCTTGCCCGCCGCCCGCTGGCCCACCGACTGGAGCGCGCCCTCCAGCGCGAACGTCGCGGCGCCGAGGCACACCGGGTCGGTGGGGACGGGGGACAGGACGATCTCGGTGGCGGCCAGCGGCCGGCGCAGCGCGTGCCGGGCGACGGACGCGCGCACCTCGTCGAGCAGCGGCTCGCCGAGCAGGGAGGCGACCCAGCTGCTGAGGACGACGACTTCCGGGTTGAGCAGGTTGACCAGGTCGGCGATGCCCGCACCGAGGTAGCGGGCGGTGTCGCGGACCACCTTCAGCGCCACCGGGTCGCCCGCCGCGACCCCGTCGGCCAGCGCCCGGACGGTCGCGGTCTGGTCCTCCGGGTGCAGCAGCGGGCTCCGCGGGCTCAGCTCGCGCAGGTTGAGCATGATGCCGGGGGCGCCCACGTACGTCTCCACGCAGCCGTGGTTGCCGCAGTGGCACAGCCGGCCGTCGAGCACGAGCGTGGTGTGCCCCCACTCGCCCGCGCTGTTGCTCACGCCCCGGTGCACCCCGCCGCCGAGCACCAGCCCGGCACCGACCCCGGTGCCGAGGTTCACCACCACCGCGTCCCCGTGCCCGCGCGCGGCCCCGAACCACAGCTCGGCGACCGCGCAGGCACGCAGCGGGTTGTCCAGGTAGAGCGGGTAGGCGATGTGCTCGGCGAGCAGGTCGAGCAACGGCACGTCGTGCCAGTCCCAGTTGGGCGCGTACTCGGCGATGCCGCCGTCGCGGTCCACCTGCCCCGGCACGCTCACCCCGACGCCCAGCACCCGCGCCGCCTCCACCCCGGCCTGCGCGACCACCGAGCCGACGGCGGCGGCGACATGGGCGACCACCTGCTCGGGGCGGCTCTCGCCGGGACGGACGTCCTCGTCGGCGCGGGCCAGCACGGTCAGCGCCAGGTCGAACAGCTCGACACGGACGTACGTCTCCGCGATGTCCACGCCGATCAGCGCGCCGCCGGAGCTGTTGACGGCGACGAGCCCGCGCGGGCGGCCGCCGGCCGAGTCCTCGAACCCGACCTCCGTGATCATGCCGAGGTCCAGCAGCTCCCCGACGAGGGTGGCCACGGTGGCCAGCGAGAGACCGGTGGCGGCCGCCAGCTCCTGCCGGGAGGTGGGGGAGGAGGCGATGATCTGACGCAGCACCTCGTAGCGGTTCGCGGTGCGGATGTCGCGGGATGTGCGTTTCACGGCGCTCAGGCTAGGGTGTACGGCTCGGGTTCGACAAGGGGTTAGGAAAGGGGCTGAAAAAAGTCCCGGCCGGGTCGGAGGGCCGTCCCGGCCGCGGGCCTCCGCCGCTCAGGCGCGGCCCCCGCCGAGCACCCTCCGCACGAACGCGTTGGTGAACTTCCCCGCCGGGTCCAGCTCCGCCACCAGCCGCCGGAAGTCACCGAGCCGGGGATAGCGCTCGCGCAGCGCCTCCGCGGGGGTGGTGAACACCTTCCCCCAGTGCGGCCGCGGCTCGAAGGGCTCCAGCGCCTCCTCCACCCGCCGCACCGCCGGCAGCACGGTCGCGGTGTCCTCGATCCAGGTGAAGTGCACGGCCACGGTGTCCCGGCCGTAGGACGGGCTGAGCCACTGCCGGTCGCCGGCGACGGTTCGCACCTCGCACGTCTGCAGCACCGGCGCCACGGCCCCGCGCACCTCGTGCAGGGCGCGCAGCGCCCGCTCCGCGTGCCGCCGCGGCAGCAGGTACTCGCTCTGCAGCTCGGCACCGCTGCTGGGCGTGAACTCCGCCCGGAAGTGCGGCAGCCGTTCGTGCCAGGGGCCCGGCACCCCGAACTGCTCGGTGCAGTTCCCGGCCGGCATGCCCGGCACCGGGTGCAGCGCCACCTTCGCCGGCACCGCCCAGGGGAACGCGGTGAGAGGCTGGTCGGTGCGCCGCTTGAGCCACACCTGCCGGAAGCCGGGGTCGCGCCAGTCGGTGAACAGGCTCACGCTGTACGCCGCTGCCGCCACCGTCTCGAAGTCCCAGCCTTCCGCCGGGAGTTCGGTGAAGAGGTGCTGCTCCACCTCGTAGGCGGGCTCCAGGTCCAGGGTGAGCGCCGTGACGACGCCGAGGGCGCCGAGGGAGGTGACCGCGCCGCCGAACCGGGCGTCGTCGCGGCCGATGACGACCGTCGAGCCGTCCGCGGTGACCAGCTCCACCTCGCGTACGGCGTCGCCGAGCGGTCCGTTGCCGACGCCCGAGCCGTGCGTGCCCGTCGCCACCGAGCCCGCCACCGAGATGTGCGGCAGGGAGGCCATGTTGGGCAGCGCGAGCCCGTGCGCGTGCACCCGGCGGGCCAGCTCGGCGTACCGCACGCCGCCGCCCACCCGCACGGTGCGCGCCGCCGTGTCGACGTCCGTCCCGGCGGGCATTGCGTCGAGCGACAGCAGGACGCCCCCGGCGCCCGGCTCGGCGATCTCGTTGAAGGAGTGCCCGCTGCCCAGCACCCGTACCGCGGCCGCGCCGGCGACCAGCGCCCGCAGCTCCTCAAGGGAGCTGGGTCGGTACGGCTCCGCGGCGGAGTAGGTGATGTTGCCCGCCCAGTTGGTCACGGTCATGCGGACGCCCTCCCAGGGTGCAGGGTCGAATTAGTTTTCCGCGTTAACATATCCCGCGCATCCTCGGTCGCCCGAGATCACTGCGGATTTCGTCGTATCACGCCGTTCCAGCGATTGTTATCGCCGGTATCTGGCTTCCGTTGCGCGAAATCGGTAGCTTCCCTGCCTATGGATGCCTCCCCGCTGCCCGCCGACCTCCCCCTCACCGAGCTGACCCGGCACCGCCGTCTGCGCGAGCAGGGCAGCCTGCGCCGCGCCGACCTGGAGGCGATCCTCGACGCCGGGTTCGTCTGCCATCTGGGGGTCGTGGTGGACGGGCGGCCGCTGGTCGTGCCGACCGTGTACGGACGCGACGAGCGGTGGCTGTACGTCCACGGCTCCGTCGCCAGCCGCAGCCTCGCCGGCGGCGCACCCGTCTGCGTGACCGTCACCCACGTCGACGGGCTCGTCCTCGCCCGGTCCGTCTTCGAGCACGGCGTCAACTACCGCAGCGCCGTCGTCCACGGCGACGCCCGCCCGGTGACCGACCCCGAGGAGAAGCTGGAGGGCCTGCGCCGGCTCACCGAGCACGCCGCACCCGGCCAGTGGGCCTACGCGCGCCGCCCGAACCGCAAGGAGCTGGCCGCCACCACCCTCCTCGCCGTCTCCCTCGAACACGCCTCCGTCAAGATCCGCACGGGCGCGCCGGACGACGGCGACGGACCCGACGCCGCCCTCGGCCTGTGGGCGGGCGTCCTGCCGCTGACCTCGGTCTGGGGTGCCCCGGTGACCGACCCCGCGCTGCCCCCGGACACCCCCGTCCCGGCGCACCTCGCGCGGCGCGGGGGGACCCGGCAGGGGTGACGCGGGAGGCAGGGCATACCGTGAGGAGTCGTACGCCTGAGCCGGGAGGAGAGACGGATGGGCAGCCGTACCGCGCTGGTCGAGGATCTGATGGAGCGCTTTCCGCATGTGCCGCGGGAGGCCGTCTTCAAGGAGGACCTGCTGCGCGGCGGGGTCGCCTTCGACCCGTCGGCCCTGAGTGACAACGAGAGCGGCGAGGTGAAGCCGAAGTCGTACTTCATCTTCTCCTTCGACCACGGGACCCTGCCCGAGCTGGGCGAGGCCGCGCTGCGCCGCCCGCCGGAGGAGATCATCCTCACCGGCGGGCCGTACGACCTGCGCCGGACCGTGGTGTCCGTCCGCGTCAACCCGGCCTCCCCCTACCGCGTCGCCGCGGACGAGGAGGGCATGCTCGGGCTCTACCTGGACGGCAGGCGCATCGCCGACGTGGGCGTGCCGCCGATGCCGGAGTACTACCGGCACAAGCTGTCCAACGGGAAGTCCGTCATGGAGGTCGCCCCCACCATCCAGTGGGGCTATCTGATCTACCTCACCGTCTTCCGGGTCTGCCAGTACTTCGGCGCCAAGGAGGAGTGCCAGTACTGCGACATCAACCACAACTGGCGCCAGCACAAGGCCGCCGGACGCCCCTACACCGGTGTGAAGGACGTCGAGGAGGTCCTGGAGGCCCTGGAGATCATCGACCGGTACGACACCCAGAAGGCGTCCACCGCCTACACGCTCACCGGCGGCGCCATCACCAAGACCGTCTCCGGCCGTGACGAGGCCGACTTCTACGGCCACTACGCCAAGGCCATCGAGGAGCGCTTCCCCGGCCGCTGGATCGGCAAGGTCGTCGCCCAGGCACTGCCCAAGGCGGACGTGCAGCGGTTCAAGGACTACGGCGTGCAGATCTACCACCCCAACTACGAGGTGTGGGACGAGTACCTGTTCAAGATGTACTGCCCGGGCAAGGAGCGGTACGTCGGCCGCGACGAGTGGCACAAGCGCATCCTGGACTCGGCCGACGTCTTCGGCGCGCGCAACGTCATCCCCAACTTCGTCGCGGGCGTCGAGATGGCCGAGCCCTTCGGCTTCAAGACCGTCGACGAGGCCATCGCCTCCACCACCGAGGGCCTGCGCTTCTTCATGTCCCACGGCATCACGCCCCGCTTCACCACCTGGTGCCCCGAGCCGACGACCCCGCTCGGCAAGGCCAACCCGCAGGGCGCGCCGCTGGAGTACCACATCCGGCTGCTCCAGGCCTACCGGCAGACCATGGAGGACTTCGGCCTCTCCTCGCCCCCCGGGTACGGCCCGCCCGGACCCGGCCGCGCCGTGTTCTCCGTCAGCTCCTTCATGGACAGCCTCCCGGCCCAGGAACCCGCCGCCACCACCCCGTGAACGGACGGGGGCCCGCCGCCGTACCCCTGGGGGCGGCACGGCAGCGGGCCCCCCACATCTGAACAGCGCGCTTGTCAGTTGTGCGGGAAACGTGAAAGGCTCGGCCGTCACCCCGCGAGGCTTCCCCTCAACTCCACTGCCAGGTAGATGAGTTGACCTCGCCCGTGTGGATGCAGGAGACGCATGCCCGACCTGCCGACCCCCCAGGACGCCACCGAGGCCGCGCAGTTCACCGAGTGCTGGGACGCCGTCCTCTCCTACGCCGACCTGTGCACGGCCGGAACCAGCGCCGCCCCGACGCTCGCCCGCGAGGCGTTCGCCCGCGGCCTGCGCGAGGTCCGCGACGCCGAGGCCGTCACCCGGCGCGGCCCCGGACGCCGCCCCGCCCGGCTGCCGCGCATCCCGCTGCTGCTCACCGCGGTCCGCGCCACCGCCGCCGACTGGGAGGCCACCGGACGCGGCCACCACCTCGACCCGGACCTGCGGCTGTGGCTCAACTCCCCGCAGGCCGCCCGCCACACCGGCCGCCGCCCCCTCGCCCTGCGCGGCCTGCGCGACCTCCAGGAACCCGACGCCGAACTGCTGTGGCTCGCCGAAGTGGAGGCGCTGCCGCTGCGCGCCGTCGCCCGCCGGCTCGGCCTCGACCCGGCCGCCGCGGCCGAGGAACTCGACCAGGTCCGCGTCCTGTTCCGGGACCGCTGCCGGCGCGCCCACCTCGACGCCCCGCTCGACACCGAATGCCGCAGCTACGCCCACCTGCTCGACGCCGTCACCCGCCGGCCCGGCACCGACACCCCCGAGGACCTCTCCCGGCACCTCGCCACCTGCCCCGACTGCGCCGAGGCCGTCTCCTGCCTGCGCCTGCACGGCGGCACCCTTCCCGCGGCCCTGGCCGGCGGCGTCCTCGGCTGGGGCGGCCTCGCCTACCTGGAGCGGCGCCGCAGGGCCGCCGAGGTCCGCGCGGGCGCCCGGACACCGGCGGCCGAGCAGCCCGGCGAACCCGACCGGACCCGCAGGACGCGCGGCGGCCTCCTCGCCGCGGCCGGAC
This sequence comes from Streptomyces griseosporeus, assembly GCF_014656055.1. Lineage (GTDB taxonomy): Bacteria > Actinomycetota > Actinomycetes > Streptomycetales > Streptomycetaceae > Streptomyces > Streptomyces griseosporeus. Next base: position 1,655,591 of record NZ_BNBR01000001.1, on the reverse strand, counting down.
TCGTCTCGCTGCTCGCCCTCGCCGTCACCCTGATGCCGCTCGGCTCCGACGGGGACGCCGCCGGCGCCCGCACCGACGACCCCGACCGCCGCCAGGCCACCGGCGCCCTCCCCGACGCGCCGCCCACCCGGCCCGCGCTCACCCACTCCGCCACCCCGAAGCACCCCACGGTCACGGCCACCAGCGCGCCCGCGGCCAGGACCACAGCGCCCTCGCGCGCCCAGAACCCGGACCCCGAACCCCAGGGCACCGCCTCCACCACCGGCGAGGCGGCCTCCGCGGCGGCCGCCTGCACGGTCGGCTACCGCCTCCTCAACCAGTGGCCCGACGGCTTCCAGGCCGCCGTCACCGTCAGCACGGCCGACGCCCTCACCGACTGGCACGTCGACTGGTCCTTCCGGGACGGCCAGCGCATCACCCAGATGTGGAACGCCCAGGCCACCCAGAACGGCCCGCACGTCACCGCCGACGCCGCCGACTACGACCGCTCCGTCCCCGCCGGCGGCACCGTCTCCTTCGGCTTCCTCGCCACCTGGTCCGAGCGCAACACGGCCCCCTACGGCTTCACCCTCAACGGACACCCCTGTAAAACCGGTTGACCCGGACCCAGGGCGCCTCGCTAGGGTGAGGGACGTTCCGCGCGACGGCAGTCGGCCGCCGCGTGCCGACGTGACGAGTGTGAGGAGGTGTCGACCGATGGCTGTCCCTGTGACGGGCGTTGCCCGCATCCAGGAATCCATTCCGTCCACCTCCGTGGCCACCGGCTGACCTCACACCCATCCCGCGCCCACGGGCGCCGCCGGGGCCACCCTGTGAAGGGTCACCCTTGACTTCCACCTCTTCTTCGCCGTCCACCCCGTCCTCCCTCCTGCCCTACGGCTGGGACGAGGACTGGGCCGACGCGTTCGCCCCGTACGCCGCCGAAGGACTGCTGCCCGGGCGCGTGCTGCGGGTCGACCGCGGCCAGTGCGACGTCGCCACCGACGGCGGCGTCCTGCGGGCCGACACCGCGTTCGTCACCCCGCACGACCCGATGCGGGTCGTGTGCACCGGCGACTGGGTCGCCGTCGAACCCGGCGGCAACCCGCGCTACGTACGGGCCTATCTGCCGCGCCGTACCGCGTTCGTGCGCTCCACCTCCTCCAAGCGGTCCGAGGGGCAGATCCTCGCCGCCAACGTGGACCACGCGATCATCGCCGTCTCCCTCGGCGTCGAACTCGACCTCGGCCGCATCGAGCGGTTCCTGGCCCTGGCCTGGGAGTCCGGGGCGCAGCCGGTCGTGGTGCTCACCAAGGCCGACCTCGTGCCCGACGCGGTGACCCTGTCGTACCTCGCCCAGGACGTGGAGACCACCGCGCCCGGCGTGCCCGTGATCCCCGTCAGCGCCGAGCTGCGCGAAGGGCTGGACGTGCTCGCCGCGGTCGTCTCCGGCGGTACGTCCGTGCTGCTCGGGCAGTCCGGCGCGGGCAAGTCCACCCTCGCCAACGCGCTCCTCGGCGAGGACGTGATGGACGTGCAGGCCACCCGGGACGTCGACGGCAAGGGCCGGCACACGACGACCACCCGGAACCTCCTCGTCATGCCCGGCGGGGGCGTCCTCATCGACACTCCCGGGCTGCGCGGCGTCGGACTGTGGGACGCCGAGACCGGCGTCGGGCAGGTCTTCGCCGAGATCGAGGAACTGGCCGAGGACTGCCGCTTCCACGACTGCGCCCACGAGAGCGAGCCGGGCTGCGCGGTGCTGGCCGCCATCGACGCCGGTGAGCTGCCGGCCCGGCGCCTGGAGAGCTACCGCAAGCTCAAGCGCGAGAACCAGCGGATCGTCGCCAAGACCGACGCACGGGTCCGCGCGGAGCTGCGACGGGACTGGAAGCGGAAGGGGGCGATCGGGCGCGCGGCGATGGAGGCGAAGCGGGGACGCCTGCGGTGAGCTGAGCGACCGGCGTCTCCCACCCTCCCCGCGGTGGGAGACGCACCTCAGCGCCATGTCCGATTCCCGCCAGCGGCACCCGTCCCGGCAGCGCACACTGGATCCCGTGATGGACGAAGAGACCAGGTACGAGGCCGTGCGCAGCCGGGACGGCCGGTTCGACGGGGTGTTCTTCTTCGGTGTCGAGACGACCGGCATCTACTGCCGGCCCAGCTGCCCGGCCGTCACACCGAAGCGCCGCAACGTGCGGTTCTTCGCGACGGCCGCCGCCGCGCAGGGCAGCGGGTTCCGCGCCTGCCGCCGGTGCCGGCCGGACGCCGTGCCGGGGTCGGCCGAGTGGAACGCCCGCGCCGATGTCGTCGGGCGGGCGATGCGGCTGATCGGCGACGGAGTCGTCGACCGGGAAGGCGTCGCCGGCCTGGCCGCCCGGCTCGGCTACAGCGCCCGGCAGGTGCAGCGGCAGCTCACCGCCGAGCTGGGCGCCGGCCCGGTCGCCCTGGCCCGCGCCCAGCGCGCGCACACCGCGCGCGTGCTGCTCCAGACCACCGACCTGCCGGTCACCGAGATCGCGTTCGCGTCCGGGTTCGCCAGCGTCCGCCAGTTCAACGACACCGTACGGGCCGTGTACGCCGCGACCCCGACCGCGCTGCGGGACGCCGCCCCCCGGGGCAGCCGCTCCGGCACCCCCGGCGCCGGCATCCCGCTGCGGCTCGCCCACCGGGGGCCGTACCAGGCCGGTCCCGTCTTCGACCGGCTCGCGAGCGAGGCCGTGCCCGGCGTGGAGGAGGTCACCGGCCCTCCCGGCCGGCGCGTCTTCCGCCGCACCCTGCGGCTGCCGTACGGCACCGGCATCGTCGCCGTCGACGAGCGGCCGGGCGCGGCCCGGCCCGGCGGCGGTGCCCACCCGGGCGGCTGGCTGCATACGCGGCTGCACCTCACCGACCCGCGCGACTTGACCACCGCCGTTCAGCGGCTGCGCCGCCTGTTCGACCTCGACGCCGACCCGTACGCCGTCGACGAGCGCCTCGGGGCCGACCCGCGGCTCGCCCCGCTGGTCGCCGCCCGGCCCGGGCTGCGCGTGCCGGGCGCCGCCGACCCCGAGGAGTTCGCCGTCCGCGCCCTCGTCGGCACCGCCGAGGCGCAGCGGCTCGTCCAGCGCTACGGCAAGGCCCTCGACGCGCCCTGCGGCACCCTCACCCACCTGTTCCCCGAACCGGGCGTGCTCGCCGAGGCCGAGCCCGGCGGGCCCGTCGGCGCGCTCGCCGCCGCCCTCGCCGACGGCGCCGTACGCCTGGACGCGGGCGCCGACCGCGACGACGCCCAGCAGGCCCTGCTCGCCGTGGACGGTGTCGACGCGGCGACCGCCGCCGCCGTCCGTGCCCGCGCCCTCGGCGACCCCGACGTCGCGCCGCCCGGCGCCGACGTACCCGACACCTGGCGCCCCTGGCGCACCTACGCCGTACACCACCTGCTCGTCGCAGGGGAGTGGGAGCTGACATGACCGGCCCGATCCGCTACACCGAGACGCCGAGCCCGCTCGGCACCCTCCTGCTCACCGCCGCCGACGACGGGGCGCTGACCTCGCTGTCCGTGCCCGGACAGAAGGGCGGCCGCAGCGTCGAGGACGGCTGGGTGCGCGACCCGGCCCCCTTCCGGGAGGCCGAGGAGCAGCTCGCCGCGTACTTCGCGGGCGACCTGAAGGAGTTCCGGCTCCGGCTGCGCCCGCACGGCACCGCCTTCCGGCAGCGGGTGTGGGACGCCCTGGACGCCGTCCCCTACGGGGCCACCACGACGTACGGCGAGATCGCCGCGCGCATCGGCGCGCCCCGCGCCGCCGTCCGGGCGGTCGGCGGCGCGATCGGCGCCAACCCGCTGCTCGTGCTGCGCCCCTGCCACCGGGTGATCGGCGCGAACGGCTCGCTCACCGGCTACGCGGGCGGCCTGGAGCGCAAGCAACGGCTGCTCGCCCTGGAAGGTTCGCTCCCCGAGGCGTGGTGACACGTTCTAGGCGTCACCGTCCTCCAGCCCCCAGCTGTGCACGCGCCGCGGGTGGATGCGGATCAGCTCCTCGCTGAAGTGGGGGCCCAGGTCGTGCGGGCCGACGAGCAGTTCGGCCTCGCCGCGGATGTCGACCCCGCGCACCCGCCACGGCCGTACGCTCACGACGTCGTCGACGACGAGGGCGATCTTCGGGTTCTTCCGCAGGTTCCGCCACTTCTTGGTGGTGCCGAGGGCGTACCCGCCGATCAGGATCGTCCCGTCGTCCTGGAGGAAGAACCCGACCGGGTTGGCCTGCGGCTGTCCCCGCGGGTCGACGGTGGCCATGCGGCCGAGCCGCTGTGTCCGCAGGTAGGCCCGCTCGGCCTCGCTGAACCGCCCGGTCGTCGCCTCGCCGGAGTGCGTCGTCGTCATGTACGGCAGCCAAGCACGCGCCGCCGTCCCGCACATCGGATCCTCGGCGGAGCCCGACCGGGACCTGCGACCTACGGCTTCCGGTCCCCGCGGACCCCGGCCGGCGGCACGGTCAGCCCCCGAGCACCACACCCAGCCACGCCCCCGCGATCAGCAGGCAGGCGAACAGTTCCGCGAGGACGCTCCAGCCGCCCGAGCGCATCGCCGTCCGCACCGCCGCCCGCGCCTCGCCGTGCCGGCCCAGGCGCAGCCGCTCGGAGAGGTAGATGCCGCCGACGAAGCCGGGGATCGCGCCGACCACGGGGAGCAGGACGAAGCCGGCCAGCGCGCCGAGCCCCGCGTACACGCCCATGCGCGGGGTGGCTCCGCCGGTCCGCAGCCGGCGCGGCGGCAGGGCCCAGCGGACCACCTGCGACAGCAGCAGCACCATGGTGGCGCCGACCAGCACGCCCCAGGCGAGCGGCCGCGGGTCCTGCAGCGCCCACCACATGACCGCGGCCCACACCAGCCACGATCCGGGCACGCCGGGCACCAGCACTCCGCACAGGCCGAGCAGCAGCACCACCCCGACCAGCAGGAGTTCCCACACTCCCATCTGCCCAGGGTGCCGGAGGCAGCCCCGCCGCGCAGGCGGGGGCGGACCGCCCCGGCACCGCTCACCGCCCGCGCGCCACCCATCCGCGCTCATGGGCGTGCCAGCCCAGTTGCAGCCGGGTCGTCACCCCGGTCAGCTCCATCAGCCGCTTCACCCGCCGCTGTACGGTCCGCAGCCCCAGGTCGAGCTGTTTGGCGACGCTCGCGTCGGTCAGCCCGGCCAGCAGCAGCGAGAGGATCTCCAGATCGGTGCCGTCGGGACCGTCCGGGCCCTGCTCGGTGACACCGTCCGGGCCGAGCCGCAGCGGCAGCGCGTCCCGCCAGACCGACTCGAACAGCCCCTGCAGCAGCTCCAGCAGCCCGCTCGCGTGCACCACCAGCGCGGCCGGCTCCGCGCTGCGCGAGGTGAGCGGCACCAGGGCGAGCGAACGGTCGGCCACGACCAGCTTCGTCGGCACCGACTCCACGACCCGCACCTCCTCGTCCCGGGACAGCGCGGCCGTCAGCTCGGTCATGCCGTGCGGCAGGTCCAGCACCGGGCGTTCCACCACCACCCGGTAGCGCACGCCCCGGGCGGCGGCGCGCTCCTCCGCCTCGTTCTCCGTGCCGGAGACCACCACCGGGTTGCCGGTGACCAGCGCGCACACCTCCTCGCCCGCCCCGAGCTGGAGCTGGAGGAAGCGCTGCGCGACCGCGGCGGCGCCGGTCACCACCTCGACCAGGTCGTGCACGGCCGGTTCGGCGGACGCCGCCCGGTACTCCTCCGCCAGCAGGGCCGCCGCCAGCTCCGCCTGCTCCAGCTCGTGCCGCTGCTGGGTGAGGAGCGCGCCGAGCGCCACGGCGGGCGGGGCGGCGACCCAGCGGCCCGGCCGCGCCGAGGACCGGGCGGCCAGCCCCTGCCGCTCCAGCCACCGCAGCGCACGCTCGGTGTCCCGCTCGCCCCGCGACAGCCGGCGCGCGAGGTCCGGCACGTCGGCGGCGCCGAGCGCCACCAGGGCGCGGTACGCCGACTCGTGCGTCTCGTCCAGGTCTATCGCTGCCAGCATTCCTGCTTCGTCCTCCCTGGTGACGGCGGGCCGGTGGGGCGGGTGCCCGAGGTGGCGGGAAACGGCCACGGCGTAAACCCGCCGCCGGACATCATCGCCGTACCCCTGGCCGCTCTGCCAAGGTGGGGGCCACGGCGGTCCCGCATGATCACCGCGACGGGTGTCCTTCCCGCGGTTCCTCAGGCGTGCGGGCGGACCGGCCGTACCCAGGACGTGACCCGGGCCCGCGACGCGTGTGTGCGCGAAGGGGATCCGGGGCCGGGTCACCAGCTGTCGCCGGGCGGTTCTCCCGTGGGGGGTGGAGCCGTCCGGCGACCCTCAACTCCACACTTCGTACGGTTGTTTGACGGTTCGCCCGACACGCCGTCCGACACGCCGTCCGGTGCGGCCCGTGGTGCCCCATTTTCCCGATGCCCCGTTCTCATCCGGCCCGTGCGGTGGACAATGAGGGGCATGAGCCAGCAGGGGGGAAGGCCCGCCGGGCCCGAGGACGACTGGTGGGCGCAGCTGTACGACGACGCCACCGGGGACACCGGCCCGACGGCCGCACCGGACTCGCTGGACGACCGTTTCGTCTCCGCGACCGGCACGCTGGGCGCCCCCGCCGCCCCGGAGGCACTCCCTCCCCAGCGGACGGGGCCGGCGCCGGGGCCCGAGGGCGCCACGGCGTCCGGCGCCGCCGGGACCGTCCGGCCGCGGGCGCCCTGGGAGCCGCCGCCGGCCGCCCCGCCGGAGCCGGCGAGCTTCCCGCCCGGCCCGATGCCGCCGGGGTTCACGCAGCGCGGGCCCGAGGGCCGTACGGCCCCGCCCGAACCCGCCGGGACCGCGCCCGGCCCGGACTCCGGTGCGCAGAGCCGGCCGACCGCCAGCACGGAGGGCGCCGCCCCCGGCCTCGGCGCCCCTCCGCCCGCGCCCCCGTCCCCACCGCTGCCGCCGGACGCCCCGCCCGCGCCACCGTCGCCGTCCGCGGTCCCCGCACCCCCGCTGCCGGACGCCCCGCCCGCACTCGACAGCACCGGGGAGCCCTCGGCACCCCGCACCCCCACCCGCGTGGACCTCCCCGCGCAGCCCCCCGCCCCCCTCCGTTTCGTCGGGACGCGGCCGCCCACCTACGACGCCGAGCCCACCGCGCTGCCCGCCGCCGACCCCGACGACCTGGGGGACCTGGTGGCGGACACCGTGCTGGACGGGGCCCGCTACGGGGTGTGCACCCTGCGGGCCGCGTCCGTGCGCGGGGACTCCGCGCGCTACCGGGGCGAACCACGCCGGGACGCGCTGCTCACCGCCCGGTTCGGGGCGGGGGAGCAGGCGCTGGTGCTGGTCGCGATGGCGACCGGCGCGCGGGCCACACCCGGCGCGCACCGCGCGGCCGCGGAGGCCTGCCGGTGGATCGGGCGGGCCGTCGGCCGCAGCCACGCCCGGCTCGTGGAGGACATCCGGGCCGCCCGGCGCGGCGACCTGAAGTCGGGGCTGCACCGGCTGACCGACCGCAGCCTCGGCCGGCTGCGGGCCGGCGCCGCCGAACAGGGCCTGAAGCCGGAGGAGTACTCCGCCACCCTGCGCTGCCTGCTGCTGCCCGCCGACCCCGCGTGCCGGGTCCGGGTCTTCTTCGGCGTGGGCGCCGGCGGTCTGTTCCGGCTGCGGGACGGCGCCTGGCGGGACATCGAACCGCCGGTCGGCGAGGTCGCCGGGGAACCCGTCGTCGGCTTCGGCTCGCCGCCCGCCGAGACACCCGAGGGCGACCGCCTCACCATGGACCTCGGCATCCCCACGCCCCCGAGCCCGTACGAGCCGGCCCCGCAGCCGCCGCGCGAGCCGTTCCGGTTCCGCGCCTCGGTCGCCCGTCCGGGTGATGTGCTGCTGATGTGCACCGAGGGCCTGGCCGAGCCGCTGCGGGGAGAACCGGAGCTGTGCCGCCATCTGACCGGCCGGTGGTCCGAGCCCGCCCCGCCCGGCCTCGCCGCGTTCCTCGCGGACACCCAGGTCCGGGTGAAGGGGTACGCCGACGACCGTACGGCCGCCGCGGTGTGGGAGGCGTGACCGCGCCGCCTGTGGGTTGATGGATCCCGACGCGCCGTACGCGACCGCCCCCGGGCTCCCCGCCCGGGCCGGGACCGAGGAAGGGATGCCTGGGCATGGCCAAGCAGAACATCGCCGAGCAGTTCGTCGACATCCTCGTCCGCGCCGGCGTCCGCCGTCTGTACGGCGTCGTCGGCGACAGCCTCAACCCGGTCGTCGACGCCGTGCGCCGCAACGCCGCCATCGACTGGATCCACGTACGCCACGAGGAGACCGCCGCGTTCGCCGCCGGGGCGGAGGCGCAGATCACCGGGCGGCTCGCCGCGTGCGCCGGCTCCTGCGGGCCCGGCAACCTGCACCTGATCAACGGCCTGTACGACGCCCACCGCTCGATGGCCCCGGTCCTCGCCCTCGCCTCGCACATCCCGTCCGGCGAGATCGGCCTCGGCTACTTCCAGGAGACCCACCCCGACCAGCTGTTCCGCGAGTGCAGCCACTACTGCGAGCTGATCTCCAGCCCGAAGCAGATGCCGCGGCTGCTGCACACCGCCATCCAGCACGCGGTCGGCCGCTCCGGCGTCAGCGTCGTCGCCCTGCCCGGCGACCTGGCCGACCAGCCCGCGCCCGAGAAGGCCGCCGAGAGCGCCCTCGTCACCAGCCGGCCCACCGTGCGGCCCGGCGACGCGGAGATCGACCGGTTGGTGGAGCTGATCGACGGGGCCCAGCGGGTCACCCTGTTCTGCGGCAGCGGCTGCGCGGGCGCGCACGCGGAGGTCATGGAGTTCGCCGAGAAGATCAAGTCGCCGGTGGGGCACGCGCTGCGCGGCAAGGAGCACATCCAGTACGACAATCCCTTCGACGTCGGGATGAGCGGCCTGCTCGGCTACGGCGCCGCCTACGAGGCCACCCACGAGTGCGACCTGCTGATCCTGCTCGGCACGGACTTCCCGTACAACGCCTTCCTCCCGGACGACGTGAAGATCGCCCAGGTCGACGTCCGGCCCGAACACCTCGGCCGCCGCTCCAAGCTGGACCTCGCGGTGTGGGGCGACGTGCGCGAGACGCTGCGCTGTCTGACCCCGCGGGTGAAGCCGAAGGAGAACCGGCGCTTCCTCGACAAGATGCTGAAGAAGCACGCCGACGCGCTGGAGGGCGTGGTCAAGGCGTACACCCGCAAGGTGGACAAGCACATCCCCGTCCACCCCGAGTACGTGGCCGCCGTGCTCGACGAACTCGCCGACGACGACGCGGTGTTCACCGTCGACACCGGCATGTGCAACGTGTGGGCGGCCCGGTACATCACGCCCAACGGCCGCCGCCGCGTGATCGGTTCCTTCTCGCACGGCTCGATGGCGAACGCCCTGCCGATGGCGATCGGCGCCCAGTTCACCGACCGCGGCCGCCAGGTGGTGTCGATGTCGGGCGACGGCGGCTTCGCCATGCTGATGGGCGACTTCCTCACCCTCGTCCAGTACGACCTGCCGGTGAAGGTCGTCCTCTTCAACAACTCGGCGCTGTCGATGGTCGAGCTGGAGATGCTGGTCGCGGGCCTGCCCTCGCACGGCACCACCAACAAGAACCCCGACTTCGCCGCCGTCGCCCGCGCCTGCGGCGCCTACGGGGTGCGGGTGGAGAAGCCCAAGCAGCTCGCGGGCGCGCTGAAGGACGCGTTCAAGCACAAGGGTCCGGCCCTCGTCGACGTGGTCACCGACCCCAACGCCCTCTCCATCCCGCCGAAGATCAGCGCCGACATGGTGACCGGCTTCGCCCTGTCCGCCTCGAAGATCGTGCTGGACGGCGGCGTCGGCCGCATGCTCCAGATGGCCCGCTCCAACCTGCGCAACGTGCCCCGTCCCTGACGTGCCGGAGGGTCGGTTTCCGGCCAACTTCACCGGGCGGACGGACGGCGTGGCAGCGCGCCGCGCCCGGCGCGTCACCGTGAGTGCACCGGGGGGCCGGCGCGGCCCGGCCCGGGCCCGGATCGCGCGCCCGGCGACCGCGGTGACGCGGGCCTGCGGACGGGGGCGGGGCCAGTGGCCGCACGGCGTGCAATTGCAGGCCGCGAGGCGGAGAGGACCGGGGATGCGTGCGACGGGTGCAGCGGCCGGGGTGACGGTGGCGTTCCGGGAACGTCGCGCCGGTCGTACGGCTCACCCGGCCCGGTACGACCGTCCGCCCCGGCGCCGCCCGCGCACACCGGCGCACGGCAACGCTCCGAAATCCCGCCGGGAACCCGCCGGACACCTTCCCGGAGCATGTGCGGGGCGCCCCGGCCATGGCCGAACACCCGGGCGTCGGCGACGTGACATGACTGCCGTCCGAACCGCCGGGCAAGCATTCCCGTGAACGTGTTCGAGCAGGAGGGAAACCGACATCGGCACGCGGGCGGGGGTCATGAAGAGGCAAGCACGAGGGAGCGGACCGATGACCATCGGGGCCACCTCGGCTCAGACGACGACAACGGACATGGCGGCCGAGGAGACCGGCTCGGCCGCGGACGGACCGGGCGCGCCCCGGCTGGAACGCAGACTCGGGCGCGCCGACCTGAAGGCCGTGCCGGAGGCACGCCGGGCGGTACGGGAGCTGCTGCGGCACTGGGGGAGGCCGGGACGCTCGGAGATAGCGGAACTGCTCACCAGCGAGCTGGTCACCAACGCGCTGGTGCACACCGACCATGACGCGGTCCTGACGGCCACCGTCGGGACGCACGCCCTGCGCGTGGAGGTCCGGGACGGTCTGGCCCGCCGCCCGAGGCCCTGCGTACCGCACGCCGACGACGGTACGCACGGCCGGGGCCTGGTGCTGGTGCAGGCCCTCGCGGACGCCTGGGGCGTCAAGACGCACAGCGCGGGCAAGGTGGTGTGGTTCGAACTGGACGCCGAGGCCGCCTGACCGGCCCGGCAGACGGCCCTTGTGGCAACGGGAAGGGGCGCGACCCCCAAGCGGGTCGCGCCCCTTCCCGTGAATCCGTCGGCGGACAGCCACCGGCCTCCTAGCCGAACTGCTGCTCCAGGTCCTTCAGCTTGCGCTCCAGCGAGTCGAGGCGCGGCAGGGCCTGGGTGTCGTCCTCGGCCGTCAGGTCGACGGTGATCGGGTCAGATCCGCTCCGTACGGGCTGGAGGGAGGGACGCGAGCGTACGGGCAGCTGCTCCGCGGATATGGCGGGCTCCGCGGAGACCCGCTCGTCGTCCCGCTCGACGGCGACCTCGACCTCGCGGCCGGTGCCCCGGCCCACGAATCCGCGGTGGCCGCGGCTGATCGCCTTCAGCTGGGCGCGCTCCACCCGCTCCTTCTCCCGGCGCAGACGGCGCGACTCCTCCTTCTGCCGCTTGTCCTCACGGACCTCGTCCACGGCCTCGTCCAGGCTGCGCACACCCTCCAGGAGCATCAGCGACCACGCCTTGTACGTCTCACGCGGCGCCCGCAGCCAGCGCACGATGCGGATCTGCGGCAGCGGCCGCGGGATCAGGCCCTGCTCGCGCAACGCGGCGCGGCGGGTCTGCTTCAGCGCCCGGTCGAACAGCACGGCGGCCGACAGGGACATACCGGAGAAGAACTGCGGCGCACCGTCGTGGCCCATGCCGCGCGGCGCGTGCACCCAGTTGAACCAGGCCGCGGCGCCCGCGAACGTCCACACCAGTATCCGGGAACCGAGGGCCGCGTCACCGTGGCTGGCCTCGCGCACGGCCAGCACGGAGCAGAACATCGCCGCCCCGTCCAGGCCGAACGGCACCAGGTACTCCCAGCCGCCGGAGAGGTTCAGGTTCTGCCGGCCGAAGCCGACCAGGCCGTGGAAGGACAGTGCCGCGGCCACCGCCGCACAGCAGAAGAGCAGCACGTAGGAGGCCGTGCCGTACAGGGCCTCCTTGCGCCTGCGGCGCTCCTCGGCGCGCTCCCACGAGTCTTCCGTCTTCGCGTGCTCCCCGGAGGAGCGCTTGCCGCGCGCGAGCACCGCAACCGCCGCCAGCATGCCCAGGAGCAGTACGGCGCCCGGAAGCAGCCAGTTCAGCGATATGTCGGTCAGTCTCATCTGGGGTCCCTTGCATTGGGATAGGGCGTAACGCCCGCCATAGTGGCCCAATCCCACCGGCCCTCAGGGGGTTTCGGGGCAAGAGGCCGCCAAGGAGGTGCAAGGGGATGCCCAGGACGGCGTTCTGCTCGAACTGCCGCTTGAGGGGCGGGAGTTGAGTTCGAATAAGACTACCCGTACGGGTGGTTCCACGGAAAGTTCCCGCGACGCGTGGGGAAGATGTGAAACACCTGTGACCGAACGGGTGTCCTGCTCGCGGTGATCTTACCTGAGGGATCCTCAACTGACGGCCGCGGTGGCCAGCTTGGCGACCCGCTCGGCGTCGCAGGTGCGCGGACAGGTGACACAGGTGTCCGCGGGCCGCACGGTGTAGAACATGCAGCAGCTGGCCCGGTCCCGGGTGGGCAGCCGCTCGCCGTCCGGCCCGGTCAGCTCGCGGAAGGCGGCCGACCCGGCGTACGGCCGGGTGGCGCCGGGCAGCAGCAGCTCCAGCTCGCGCCGGGCGCGCTCCTCCTCGCCGAGCAGATGGGCGACGTACCACAGCCCCTCGACGACCTCGTCGGTCGCCGTGCCCCACAGGGCGCGGCCGCGGCGCCGCATCCGGGGCCCGAAGGCGGCGAGCAGCGGCTCCAGGTGCTCGGCGACGGCGCCCCGCACCTCCGCGCGCAGGGCCTCCTCGTCCGCGACCACCCGCGCCCCGGGCAGCGCGGCGGCGGGGTCGCCCGGCAGGCAGGCGAAGGACGCGGGGCGCACGGCCATGCGCCCGGCGGTGCGGTCGTACGAGACGTGCGTCACGGGATAGCGGGGCACCCGGCGGTGCAGGAACCAGGGGACGGTGATCAGCAGGCAGGCCGGCCAGGCGTACCGGTGCAGCCCGAAGCTCGCCACGACGTCCGGGCGGGCCCGCTGCCCGTAGTCGCGCAGCACCTGGGCGTCGTCCCATTCGAGGAACGCGTCCAGCTCGGCCCCGCCCCCGGCCAGCGCAGCGGCCGCGACCCAGCCGCCGCCCTGCGGGGCGCGCTCGCCCGGTCCCAGCTCGGTGACGATGAGTCCCGGAAAGACCTCGGTCAGGCGGGCGTAGGAGTCCGCGACGGCCGACGACGGGACAGGCATACGGAACCACCAATCACGGAAACTCGACGCCCTCCAAGCAAGGCAAGCCTCACCTTATCGAACATGGCTCGGATTTGAACTGGGCGGTTCTGCGCCTATGGTGCTTGACGGCCGAGTAACAACCGGCCGTAATGACCCCAAGTACCGACAAGCCCGGAGGAGGACCCGTGAAGCAGGGCGTGCAGGGCTCCGCCGGACCCGGGATCCCCGCGACGCGGGGCCGTCCCGCGTCGGTGCCGGCCCAGCCGAGCGCCGCGGACGTGAACGCGGCGGCGCGCGGCGAGCACACCCACGGCGAGCAGCCCGCCGACCGACCGCTGATCCAGCGGGCCTCGGTGCGGGGGCAGATCCTGGACGCGCTGCGCACCGCGCTGGTCTCCGGGGAGCTGAAGCCGGGCGAGGTGTACTCCGCGCCCGCGCTCGGCGACCGCTTCGGGGTGTCGGCCACGCCGGTGCGGGAGGCCATGCAGCAGCTGGCCCTGGAGGGGGCCGTCGAGGTGGTCCCCAACCGGGGCTTCCGGGTCGTCGAGCGGGACGCGCGGGAGCTGGCCGAGCTGGCGGAGGTACGGTCGCTCATCGAGATGCCGGTGATGCTGCGGCTGGCGCGGACCGTGCCGGTGGAGCGGTGGGCCGAGCTGCGGCCGCTCGCGGAGGCGACGGTGCGGGCGGCGTCGTCCGGCTGCCGGGCCACGTACGCCGAGGCGGACCGCGCCTTCCACCGCGCGGTGCTCGGCCTCGCGGGCAACGCCCAGCTGGTCCGCATCGCCGACGACCTGCACCGCCGGGCCCAGTGGCCCCTCATCGGCGCGGCGGGCCGCTGGGGCCGCGCGGACCTGATAGCCGACGCGGCGGAACACACGGCCCTCCTGGACGCCCTGATCGCGGGAAACGTGGACGTGGTCCGCGCCCTGGTAAGCGAACACTTCGCAGGAGCGACCTGACCGGCGGTCGGCGCGCAGCCAGGCCGATCGGGCGCCCGGCGCTGGTGCGGGCCGGGTGTGGGTGGCGCAGCCCGGCGCGACGGGGTGCCGCTGCGCCCACCCTCCCCCAAGCTCTCGGCTTCGCTCGAGCAGGGGGGACCCCCATCGCCCCAGCGGCACGACTGCCCGCAGCTAAGTGGAAGAGCCGCCCGCGGCGGGAAGGGGACGTGTCGGGGGGTGTCCGCCCGCAGCGGGCGGCGGAAAGTGGCGGTAAGGATTTGACCGACGCAGCGGCGCACCGAGGACGGACACCCCCCGGCGCGGCCCCGACCCACCCACCGGCGGGAGGCGCTACCGCAACCACCCACACACCCGCACGGGCTGCCGCAGGCATTCAGGGGCGCGGGGAACTGCGCGGCCAGCCCCCACCGGCCCGCAGTCGGCGCGAAACAGCAAGCCCCCCCGCCAAGCCGCGCAGCGCTACGCCGCAGCAGGAGGCGTCAGCTGGCGGGCCAGCCATGTCGGCACGCCCCCCAGCAGCCGGAACAACCGCCGCGCCTCCTCCCGCAGCCGCGACGCCTCCGGCTCCGTCTCCGTGTCCGCCAGGGACGCCAGTGCCGGCGCCGTGCCCACCAGGTACCCCAGCTCCTCCCGGATCCGCAGCGACTCGGCGAAGCCCTGCCGCGCCTCCGCCAACTCCCCGTCACGGAGGGCCAGTCCGGCCAGGTGGCGCCATGTGAAGGACAGCAGCAGCGCGTCCGACCCCGCGATCGCCCCCGCGTGCGCGCGCCGGTACGCGGCCCGCGCCGCCTGCGGGGACCGCGTTAGGTTCTCCGCGAGCAACCCGCGCCGGAAGTCCAGCAGGGCCCTCCCCGCACCCCCCGGAGGGATCAGCGCCGCGGCCCGCCCGAGCGCCGCCCGCGCCTCGTCGGCCCGGTCCCGCACGCCGAGCAGCGTGGCGGCGTAGGCCAAGTACCCGCGTTCACAAGCGGCCGCCCCCCGCTCCTCGTCGCCCAGCGCCAGCGCCTCCGCGGTGCGCAGCGCGTCCTCGGCGTCCTCCCAGCCCTGCTCGGTGTACAGGCACCGCTCCACCAGCAGCGCGGCCCGCTGGAGCGCCGCGCCCGGCGTGACCGGGCTCAGCAGGGCCGCCGCGTCGGTCCAGCAGGCGCGTGAGCGCAGCCTCCATACCGCGGTCTGGAGCGGATCGTCACCGGCGGTCGTTCCCGTATCAGACATGGCGGTATGCGCCACGTTGCCCTCCCCGAGCACGCCATCGAGCTTTGAGTGGTGGCGGCATTCCAGCACCAATCACGGCACGGGGCCAAGAGGGTGGGTGAAGGATTTCACAAAGTCGTGGGACACGGAGCCGACTCCCGGCCACCCGCAGCCGGCGCCCGACCGGCGCCCGACCCCCGGCCGACCCCCCGCGACCTCAGCTCATCCGCAGCGCCAGGAAGAAATCCAGCTTGTCCTCCAGCCGCGACAGATCACGGCTCGTCAACTGCTCGATCCGCCCGACGCGGTAGCGCAGCGTGTTGACGTGCAGGTGGAGCCGGGTCGCGCAGCGCGTCCAGGACCCGTCGCAGTCGAGGAACGCCTCCAGCGTCGGGATCAGCTCGGCCCGGTGCCGACGGTCGTAGTCGCGCAGCGGGTCCAGCAGCCGCGCCGTGAACGCGCGCCGCACGTCGTCGGGGACGAACGGCAGCAGCAGCACGTGCGAGGCCAGCTCCTGGTGCCCGGCGGCGCAGACCCGGCCGGGCCGGGCGGCGGCGACCCGGCGGGCGTGCCGGGCCTCCTCCAGGGCGCCGCGCAGCCCCTCCGCCGAGTGCACGGCCGCGCTGACGCCGAGGGTGAGCCGCCCGTCGCCGTCGAGGCCCGCCGTCAGCGGGTCCCGTACGGACCGCAGCAGCTGGTCGGCGAGGACGCCCGTCTCGGAGCCGTCGGCCTCGCCGCCCACCGCGGGCAGCGGGACCAGCGCGATCGCCTCGTCGCCGGTGTGCGCGACGGCGATCCGGTCGGACGGCTCGGGCCCGGTCGACAGCGGGTCGACGAGGACCTCCTCCAGGAGCGACTGGGCGACCGGGCCGCCGTCGATCTCCCCGCCGTCCCACTCCACCCGGGCGACGACGACCTGCCAGTGCGGAGCGGCCCCGAGCCCGGGCAGCAGCACGGGCGCGGCGACCCGCAGCCGGGCCGCGATCTCGGCGGGGGCCGCGCCGGTCTGGACCAGCTCCAGCACCTCCTGCGCGAGCCGCCGCCGCACCGTGCGGGCGGCGTCGCGCCGGTCCCGCTCGACCGCGATCAGCTGGGTGACGCCCTGGAGCAGGTCGAGCCGCTCCTCGGGCCAGTCGGAGGCGTCCGCCTCCACCGCGAGCAGCCACTCCGACAGGACCGTCTCGCGCACGTCCCGGGAGGGCTGCGGGGAGCGCCCGTTGGTCCGGATCGGGAACAGCGAGTACGTCGTCGTACCGAGCGTCACCCGGTGCGGGCCGCGCCGCCCGGTGCGGGTGGCCGCCAGGTGCTCGCCCGCGAGCTGGGCGCACACCTCGCCGGGCAGTTCCGGGCCCGCCGGCTGCTGGCCCCCCGGCTTCGGGCCGGCGATGAGCCGCCCGGTGGGGGAGAGCACCCAGGCGCGCAGGTCCAGGTCGGAGCCGAGCAGGTCCAGGACCACGTCCGGGCCGCCGCCCGCCGGGCCGGAGGTCATCATCCGCCGGTGCCGGTCCACGACCGCCGCGAGGTCCCCGGCGCGCTCGCCGCTGACCTGCCGTACGACGTGCTCGGTGATGGTCGCGAAGGCCACCGACTCGTGCACCGCGAACAGCGGCAGCCGGTGCCTGGCGCAGGCCACCACCAGGTCGTCGGGGACATCGCCCAGCTCCGCCTCGCCGGCCGCCAGCGCGGCCACCCCGGCCTGCACCAGGATCCGGACGAACGGCTCCGAGTCGTCGGCGTCCCGGCGCCAGGCCAGGCCGGTGAGGACCAGCTCACCGCCCGAGAGGTAGCGGCTGGGGTCCCGCAGGTCGGTGGTCATCACGCCCCGGACGGTGCGGTCCAGCTCGTCCTCGCCGCCGAGCAGCCTGAGGCCCAGCGCGTCGGTGTCCAGCAGTGCGCGCAGCCGCATTCTCGTCGCCGCCGTTCTCTGTCTCGAAATCTACGATCGATGGTGTGGGTCCTGTGGCGGTGGGCCGGGCGGACGGGGCGCCGGCCTGCGGAGGGCGGCCCGCGTGGCGCGGACCTGCTGGGTCTGGCGTTTCCACAGGAAAACGCAGAGGTTACTGATGGCCTCCCTTCATACGAATCTACAAGATGACCGTCGTGGCCAGCCAACTCCTTCATGGTTTCGGTGACTGACCCCGGTGGAGTACGGCGCTGTGTACTGGCCCCACTCCACGTGAACAGCACATGAACGAGCCTGGCCCGCCGCACACGGATTGGCTCAAAAGCACGACTTCCAAGAGCACTGAGACGAAGAAGAGAGCCGGTCATGGACTTCCTTCGCCCCGCCAGCTGGGAGGAGGCGCTCGCCGCGAAGGCAGAGCACCCCACCGCTGTGCCGATTGCGGGTGGCACCGACGTGATGGTCGAGATCAACTTCGACCACCGCCGGCCCGAGTACCTCCTCGACCTCAACCGCGTCGGCGACCTCTACGAGTGGGAGGTCGGCGAGGAGAGCGTACGGCTGGGCGCCTCCGTGCCGTACACGAAGATCATGGACAACCTGCGGGCCGAGCTGCCGGGCCTGGCGCTCGCCTCGCACACGGTCGCCTCCCCGCAGATCCGCAACCGCGGCGGCGTCGGCGGCAACCTCGGCACCGCCTCCCCGGCCGGTGACGCCCACCCCGCCCTGCTGGCGGCCGGCGCCGAGGTCGAAGTGGCCTCCGCCGCGCGCGGCACCCGCCTGATCCCGATCGACGACTTCTACACCGGCGTGAAGCGCAACGCGCTCCAGCCCGACGAGCTGATCCGCGCCGTGCACATCAAGAAGGCGGACGGCCCGCAGCAGTACTCCAAGGTCGGCACCCGCAACGCCATGGTCATCGCGGTGTGCGCCTTCGGTCTCGCCCTGCACCCCGAGACCCGGACCGTGCGCACCGGCATCGGCTCGGCCGCGCCGACCCCGGTGCGGGCCAAGGCCGCCGAGGAGTTCCTGAACGCGGCGCTCGAAGAGGGCGGCTTCTGGGACAACGGAAAGATCATCACCCCGTCGGTCGCCAAGCAGTTCGCCGACCTGTGCTCGGCCGCCTGCAACCCGATCGACGACGTCCGGGGCACCGCGAGCTACCGCCGCCACGCGGTCGGCGTCATGGCCCGCCGGACGCTGACCTGGACCTGGGAGTCGTACCGCGGCACCCGCCGCGCCTCGGAGGGAGCTGCGTAATGCGCGTCAACTTCACTGTCAACGGACGTCCGCAGGAGGCCGACGACGTGTGGGAGGGCGAGTCCCTGCTGTACGTGCTGCGCGAGCGGCTCGGTCTGCCCGGCTCCAAGAACGCCTGCGAGCAGGGCGAGTGCGGCTCCTGCACGGTCCGCCTGGACGGCGTGCCGGTCTGCTCCTGCCTGGTCGCCGCCGGCCAGGTCGAGGGCCGTGACGTCGTCACCGTCGAGGGCCTCGCGGACTACGCCAAGCAGCGCGCCGAGCACGGCGGCTGCGCCTCCGGCGCCTGCGGCACCTCCCTCGACGAGGCCCAGCAGTGGCAGGCCAAGGGCACCGACTCGCAGACCGGCGAGGGCACTGAACTCAGCCCGATCCAGCAGGCGTTCATCGACGCCGGCGCGGTCCAGTGCGGCTTCTGCACCCCGGGCCTGCTGGTCGCCGCGGACGAGATGCTGGAGCGCAACCCCAACCCGACCGACGCGGACATCCGCGAGGCGCTGTCGGGCAACCTGTGCCGGTGCACCGGCTACGAGAAGATCATGGACGCGGTCCGCCTGGCGGCCGCACGGCAGGGAGAGGCGGTCTGACCATGGCTTCCCCCAGCGGAACCCCCACGAAGATCACCCAGGGCGCGCAGACCAAGGGCGGCATCGGCGAGTCCACGCTCCGCCCGGACGGCACCCTCAAGGTCACCGGCGAGTTCGCGTACTCGTCCGACATGTGGCACGAGGACATGCTCTGGGGCCAGATCCTGCGCTCCACCGTCGCACACGCCGAGATCGTGTCCATCGACACGGCCGAGGCGCTCGCCACGCCGGGCGTGTACGCCGTCATGACGTACGACGACCTGCCCGCCGAGGTGAAGAACTACGGCCTGGAGATCCAGGACACCCCCGTCCTCGCGCACGGCAAGGTACGCCACCACGGCGAGCCCGTGGCGATCGTCGCCGCCGACCACCCGGAGACCGCGCGCCGCGCCGCCGCCAAGATCAAGGTGGAGTACCGCGAGCTGCCCGTCATCACCGACGAGGCCTCCGCCCTCGCCCCGGACGCGATCCTCGTCCACGAGGGCCGCGACGACCACCACATCGGGCACGTCCCGCACCCCAACATCGTCCACCGCCAGCCGATCGTGCGCGGCGACGTGGCGGAGGCCCGCAAGCGGGCCGACGTGATCGTGGAGGGCGAGTACACCTTCGGCATGCAGGACCAGGCCTTCCTCGGCCCCGAGTCCGGCCTCGCCGTGCCGGAGGAGGACGGCGGCGTCCACCTCTACATCGCCACCCAGTGGCTCCACTCCGACCTGCGCCAGATCGCCCCCGTCCTCGGGCTGCCCGAGGAGAAGGTGCGGATGACGCTGGCCGGCGTCGGCGGCGCGTTCGGCGGCCGCGAGGACCTGTCGATGCAGATCCACGCCTGCCTGCTCGCGCTGCGCACCGGCAAGCCCGTCAAGATCGTCTACAACCGGTTCGAGTCCTTCTTCGGGCACGTCCACCGCCACCCGGCGAAGCTCTACTACGAGCACGGCGCCACCAAGGACGGCAAGCTCACGCACATGAAGTGCCGGATCGTCCTGGACGGCGGCGCCTACGCCTCCGCCTCCCCGGCGGTCGTCGGCAACGCCTCCTCGCTGAGTGTCGGGCCGTATGTCATCGACGACGTCGACATCGAGGCCATCGCCCTCTACACCAACAACCCGCCCTGCGGCGCCATGCGCGGCTTCGGCGCGGTCCAGGCGTGCTTCGCCTACGAGGCGCAGATGGACAAGCTGGCCAAGAAGCTCGGCATGGACCCGGTGGAGTTCCGGCAG
This sequence comes from Streptomyces griseosporeus, assembly GCF_014656055.1. Taxonomy (GTDB): domain Bacteria; phylum Actinomycetota; class Actinomycetes; order Streptomycetales; family Streptomycetaceae; genus Streptomyces; species Streptomyces griseosporeus. The sequence goes on along the minus strand of NZ_BNBR01000001.1, from coordinate 1,635,342 downwards.
CTCAACGCGATGGAGCAGGGCACGCTCATGCCGACGGGCCAGCCCGTCGACTCGCCCGCCCCCGTCGCCGAACTCCTGCGCCGCGTCAAGGCGATGCCGATGCCGCCGGAGCGCCAGTGGGAGTCCAGCGAGGGCGCGGACGTACGGCAGCTGCCCGGCGGCCTGTCCAACACCACGCACGGCGAGGGCGTCGTCCGCGGGGTCGGCTACGCGGTCGGCATCAAGAACGTCGGCTTCTCCGAGGGCTTCGACGACTACTCCACCGCCAAGGTGCGCATGGAGGTCGTCGGCGGCGAGCCCGTCGCCACCGTGCACACCGCGATGGCGGAGGTCGGCCAGGGCGGCATCACCGTCCACGCGCAGATCGCCCGCACCGAGCTGGGCGTGCAGCAGGTGACCATCCACCCCGCCGACACCCAGGTGGGCTCGGCCGGCTCCACCTCGGCCTCCCGGCAGACGTACGTCACTGGCGGCGCCGTGAAGAACGCCTGCGAACTGGTCCGCGAGAAGGTCCTGGAGATCGGGCGCCGCAAGTTCGGCTCCTACCACCCGGCCTGGGCGACCGCCGAACTCCTGCTGGAGAGCGGCAAGGTCGTCACCGACGGCGGCGAGGTCCTCGCCGACCTCGTCGACGTGCTGGAGGGCGAGGCCGTCGAGGTCGAGGAGGAGTGGCGGCACCGCCCGACCGAGCCCTTCGACCTGCGCACCGGCCAGGGCTTCGGCCACGTCCAGTACTCCTTCGCCGCCCACCGCGCGGTCGTCGAGGTCGACACCGAGCTGGGCCTGGTGAAGGTGATCGAGCTGGCCTGCGCCCAGGACGTCGGCAAGGCGCTCAACCCGCTCTCCGTCATCGGCCAGATCCAGGGCGGCACCACCCAGGGCCTGGGCGTGGCGGTGATGGAGGAGATCATCGTCGACCCGAAGACGGCGAAGGTGAAGAACCCCTCCTTCACGGACTACCTGATCCCCACCATCCTCGACACCCCGACCATCCCGGTCGACGTGCTCGAACTCGCCGACGACCAAGCCCCGTACGGCCTGCGCGGCATCGGTGAGGCGCCGACCCTGTCGTCGACGCCGGCCGTCCTCGCGGCCATCCGCAACGCCACCGGCCTGGAGCTCAACCGCACCCCGGTGCGGCCCGAGCACCTGACCGGCACGGCGTAACCAGGAAGTACCGCAAGTCTCTCCGGGCGGCGCACGGAACGTCACAGCCTCCCCGCGCCGCCCGGAGTACCCCCAAGTGCCGCACCGCTCGCGGCACTCGGACAGCACCACCAGCCAGCACCAGATCCTGTTCGTTCGTCTCGGGCCGTCCCCCGGGTCGTGCGGCCGAAGCACCTTCCCAAATCCCGCAGCCGCCCCGAGCGGCGAGAAGCCGTCAGGCGGTTCCTATGCGGGTGCCCCTATGAACCTTGGGAGTAGGCCCACATGACCCAGCAGTCACTGGAGCCGAAGACCGTCGCGGAGGACGCGGGCCACGGCACCCGCGTTCCGGCCGGACGCTCTTGGCTCGACCGGTACTTCCACATATCCCGGCGGGAGTCCACCGTCGCACGTGAGGTGCGCGGCGGCATCACCACCTTCATGGCGATGGCGTACATCCTGCTGCTCAACCCCCTGATCCTGTCCGGCAAGGACGCGGCGGGGGACACGCTCGGCCAGAAGGCCCTGATCACCGCCACCGCGTTCGCCGCGGCCTTCACCACGCTGCTGATGGGTTTCGTCGGCAAGGTGCCCCTCGCCCTCGCCGCGGGCCTCTCCGTCTCCGGTGTCCTCTCCTCGCAGGTCGCGCCCGAGATGACCTGGCCGCAGGCGATGGGCATGTGCGTGATGTACGGCGGCGTCATCATGCTGCTCGTCGTCACCGGCCTGCGCGAGATGATCATGAACGCGATCCCGCTCGCGCTCAAGCACGGCATCACCATGGGCATCGGCCTGTTCATCGCCCTCATCGGCTTCTACAAGTCCGGCTTCGTCCACCAGGGCAAGGCCACCCCGCTCACCCTCGGCCCCGCCGGTGAGCTGGCCGGCTGGCCGGTCCTGCTGTTCGCCGGCACCCTCCTGCTGATCTTCATGCTCCAGGCCCGCAACGTGCCCGGCGCGATCCTCATCGGCATCGTCTCCGGCACCGTCGTCGCCGCGATCCTCAACGCCGCCGGCGTCATCGGCGAGGGCGCCTGGGCCAACGGCGCGCCCGAACTGCACGGCAGCGCCGTCTCCATGCCCGACTTCTCGCTCTTCGGCGACGTCGAGTTCGGCGGCTGGGGCGAGGTCGGCGCGATGACCGTCGGCATGATCGTCTTCACGCTGGTGCTCGCCGGGTTCTTCGACGCGATGGCCACCATCATCGGCGTCGGCACCGAGGCCAAGCTCGCCGACGACAAGGGCCGTATGCCGGGCCTGTCCAAGGCGCTGTTCATCGACGGCGCGGGCGGCGCGATCGGCGGCGTGGCCGGCGGCTCCGGGCAGACCGTGTTCATCGAGTCGGCGACCGGCGTCGGCGAAGGCGCCCGCACCGGCCTCGCCTCCGTCGTCACCGGCCTGTTCTTCGCGGCCTGCCTGTTCTTCACCCCGCTGACGGCGATCGTGCCGCAGGAGGTCGCCTCCGCCGCGCTGGTGGTCATCGGCGCGATGATGCTGATGAACGCCCGGCACGTCGACTGGGCCGACCGGGCCACCGCGATCCCGGTGTTCCTCACGGTCGTCCTGATGCCGTTCACGTACACCATCACCACGGGTGTCGCGGCCGGCGTCATCTCCTACGTCGCCATCAAGAGCGCCCAGGGCAAGGCCCGCGAGATCGGCGCCTTCATGTGGGGCCTGACGGTGATCTTCCTGATCTACTTCGCCCTCCACCCGATCGAGAGCTGGCTGGGCGTGCACTAGGCCGTGTCTTTCGGATCAGCCCGACTCCGGGGCGCGGTGCCTTCATGGTGCCGGTGAGCGGGGCTTGGTGCGTGCAGCTGCAAGGCGGAGGAGGGAGTCGACGCGGCGCGTCGGCGACCGACGACAACGCGGCAGATGTGCGTGCCAAGCCCCGCGGCCCCGGGGTGATCCGAAAGACACGGCTGAGCCCGCCCTTCCGTGGAAACCCTCTCCGCAACCGCCTCCGAAGGAGACCGACAGATGCTGGACATCGCCGAAGAGCTCAACCGGTGGGTCGAGCAGGGACGCGACTTCGCCGTGGCCACCGTGGTGGCCGTCGGCGGCAGCGCCCCCCGCCAGCCCGGCGCCGCGCTCGCGGTGGACGCCGACGGCACGGCGATCGGGTCGGTCTCCGGCGGCTGCGTGGAGGGAGCCGTGTACGAACTGTGCCGGCAGGCGCTCGAGGACGGCGAGACGGTCCTGGAGCGCTTCGGCTACAGCGACGAGGACGCCTTCGCCGTCGGCCTCACCTGCGGCGGCGTCATCGACATCCTCGTCACACCGGTCCGGGCCGCCGATCCGGCCCGGCCGGTGCTCGCGACCGCGCTGGCCGCCGCCGCGCGAGGGGAGGCGGCGGCGGTCGCGCGGATCGTGTCGGGTCCGGCGGAGCTGCGCGGGCGGGCCCTGCTCGTCCGCGCGGACAGCTCCTCCGAGGGCGGCTTCGGCGCCCACCCCGAGCTGGACCGCACGGTCGCCGCGGAGGTGGGCGCCTTCCTCGACGCCGGCCGCACCGGCACCCTGGAGATCGGCGAGCAGGGCTCCCGCTGCGGAGCGCCGCTGACCCTCCTGATCGAGTCCTCCGTCCCGCCGCCCCGCATGATCGTCTTCGGTGCGATCGACTTCGCGTCGGCGCTGGTGCGGATCGGCAAGTTCCTCGGCTACCGCGTGACGGTGTGCGACGCCCGCGAGGTGTTCGCCACCAGGACCCGCTTCCCCGAGGCCGACGAGATCGTCGTCGAGTGGCCGCACCGCTACCTGGAGCACACGGCCGTCGACGCCCGCACGGTCCTGTGCGTCCTCACCCACGACGCCAAGTTCGACGTACCGCTGCTGAAGCTGGCCCTGCGGCTGCCGGTGGCGTACGTCGGCGCGATGGGCTCCCGCCGCACCCACCTGGACCGCAACCGCCGGCTGCGCGAGGTCGGCGTCACCGACCTCGAACTGGCCCGCCTGCGCTCCCCGATCGGCCTCGACCTCGGCGCCCGCACCCCGGAGGAGACGGCCCTGTCCATCGCCGCGGAGATCGTCGCGAACCGGCGCGGCGGCAGCGGCGTCGCGCTGACCGGCGCGCACACGCCGATCCACCACGACACGACGTCGGCGGGGGTGGCGGCGGGGCGGATCGGGTCGGTGGCCTGAGAGGGCCCGCGTCTGGCGCGCTTGTCATGGTCCGGATGCCAGGTGGCCCCAGGTGTCACGGCCCGTCGGCTGACAGCGCTGCCGCCGCCACGCCGACCTCGTCGAGCAGAGCGTCAAGGGCTTCCAGGAGGGCGTCCGTGACGGCGGGCTGCTGCCGGACCAAGTCGTCGTACGGCCCTGGCGTCCGGCGCTGCCCGGGGAGTTCCAGCTCGCCCGCCAAGGTCTCCACCCGGCGCAGGAGGGCCGCCGTCCGCTTCACCCGTTCCCGGGCCTGTGGAGCCTGAGGTCGGCTCGCTGTCATCGGTACCCCGGTCAGGGCGAGTGCGAGATCGGTGGCGCGTACCCGGATCGACTTGGCCAGGGCCCCGAGTGCGTGTTGGCTGTCCGCAGCCGGTAGCTGGCGCCGAGGGCGTTCGAAGGTGTCCCAGATCTCCTTGAGCATGTCCAGGACGGTCGGCCCCGCGGACGGCGGTGCCTGCCGCACACCGGAAGGGAGCCGGGCTGGCAGCGCCTGCACCGACGCGGGCCGCGGCGCAGGCGGAGCGGACTGCGGTGCACGCGGAGCGGACTGCGGTGCCATCGATGCCGTCAGCGCCGGTGCCTCGGCGGGAGGCCGCACACCCTGCTTCTCCAGGTACGCCCAGCAGGCTTCTGCTGCCAGACGGAAGAACCACCGGCGGTCCGTATCGGGGTAGCGTTCGCGCGTGCAGACCATCAGTGCGCACGCCTGGAGCGCCAGGAACCACTGCTGGCGCCAGACCGTGTTGATGCCGATGTGCGGCAGGGCGCCCCAGTCGATCCAGACCTCGCGCACCCGGGTCACAGTGTCGGCCAGCCCCTGCGGGACCAGCGGACCGGAACACTCTGGGCTGTCCGCGGTCAGGGCGACGAGCAGCTCGTCACGGGCGTCGCCGGACAGATGGGGCAGATACAGGTCGGCGATCAGACACACCAGCAGATGGGCGGGGTCCCGGGCCAGCGCCGCCGTCTCGGAGAACCGGGAGAGGTCGATGAGCCAGAAGTCCTCGGCGGAGGCATCCTCGCGGACAGGCACCATGATGTTGCCGGGGTGCAGGTCACCGTGGGCCTGACCGCGCGGGACGAAGCGCAACGTGTACCGGTCCAGGGTCGAACCGCCGTGCAGGGCAAGAGGGTTGGGCAGGGGATGGGCGCTGTCGGGGAAAGTGACCCACTCCTCGCCCGTCACGGCGGTGCCGAAGCACGAGCGGGCCCAGGACCGCAGGGCACTGCCGTCGTCCGCGCGCGCCCCGAGCAGTCCCCGCACGAACTCCGCCCCGGTCGGCAGGGGGAGCGGGCGGCCGAGCTGGTCCTTCTCGCGGGTCGTGGGATTCGGGTTCCAGCCCCGGAGGACCCCCTCGACGATGTGCGCGGCGAGTGCGGGCAGCCGGGGCGTGCGGCCGAGCGAGGCCAGCGTCGCGGTGTCCTCCTTGCCGTCGCCCGCGGGGAACTGGAACATCACCCAGGAGTCACCAAGCCTCCCGGTGCTCATCTCGTCCAGCCGCACGATGTGCCGCTCGGTGAACTCCTCCGTGCCGGGCATCCGCAGATCCAGGGCCGTCAGGTGGTTCTCCGGCTCGGCCGCCGCGTCCGGCGAGGGACCGACCAGTTTGACGATCCGCACACCTCCGGTGCGCCGCCCCCTCTTGACGTTCAGGTAGGCGGAGACGAGCCTGCCACCGCTCCTGCCCGTCTCCAGTTGCTCCGGCCCCTCCAGCTCCAGGCCGTTCTGTGAGAGCCACTCGGCCAGTTCCCGGTCGAGGTCCTCGTCACCGAAGACGACCTGCGCCGGGGAAGGGGTGCGCGTCATCCCTCCAGTATGGCCACGACGATCGCGCTGCGAACGGCCGTGCGGGAGCTGCCCGTTGCTGTGATATGCCAGGGGGAAAAGGGGGATTGGGCATGGCACGCACCTGGGGGAGTCGACGCCGGCTCCGGAACACCGTCCTGTCCGGCAGGGTCGACGCCGCGGCACTCGCCGCCGCGCTCGCCGCCCACGATCCGCAGAGCGGGCCGTTCCACTGTGAGGGACTGCGGGTCACCGGCGTATTCGACCTCGGGCACCGCCGTCTGGAGGCCCCACTCGCTCTCATCGACTGCGTCTTCGAGCTTCCCGTCGACCTGACCGAACTGACCGTACCGTCGCTGGACCTCTCGGGTTCGGTCCTGCCCGCGCTGCGCGCCGACCGCATCACGGTGAGCGGCGAACTGCGACTCGTGGGAGCCCGGTTGGGTGACGGCAGCGAGCAACGCCAGCCCATGACCGACCCTTCCGTCGACGGCACCGGCGCGCGCCGTCCGCGCCGGCTTCAGGAGGACACCGCCGTCGGGACCGTGCAGTTGGCTGATTCGCGGATCGACGGCAACCTGGTGCTGGACGGGCTCACCGTCGCCGACAGCGGCGACTGGTCACTGCTCGCCCCGCGGCTCGCCGTCGGCGGCTCCCTGCACGCCCGCGACCTGACCGCCTCCGGCTCGCTCTACCTGCGGGACGCCCGCGTGACCTACGCCGTCAACCTGCACGCGGCCGACGTCGGCGGCATCGAAGCGACCGGCCTCGTGTGCGGCGGCGGCTTCTACGCGGACTGGGGCTTCCACAGCAGCGGCCAAGTACTGTTGCGGGCCGCGGAGATCGGTGGCGTCGTCACCTTCCACGACGCCGTGCTGGCCGAGCCGGCGGGTGCTTTGCTGCTCAGCCGCCTGCGCGTGCCGCGCCTGCGGCTGGACCTCCGGCAACCCCCGGCCGGGCGGGTGATCCTCCAGGACGCGGCCGTGGACGTCCTGGTGGATGCCGAGGCCACCTGGCCGGGATCCGGCCGGCTCTCCCTGGAGGGGTTCTCCTACCAGCGTCTGGAGACCGAGGTTCCCGTGCAGGTCCGCTCCCGCATCGGCTGGCTGACACGTGACCCCCGCGTGGGAGCCAGTGCCTTCGAACAGCTGGCGAGATCGTACGAGAACGGCGGCGACGAGCGTGCGGCGCGTACCGTGCGCCACGCCCGTGAGCGCCACCTCAGCCGTCAGGACCGGCTGTCCGGGCGGCTGTGGGGTCTCCTGCAGGACGTGCTGTTCGGCTACGGCTATGCTCCGCGCCGCGCCCTGATGTGGCTGCTGACGCTGGTGGCCGCCGGGTCCCTGTGGTTTGCCGGTCATCCACCGGAGCGGGTTGGCGGCGACAACAACCGGGCCTGGGACCCCATTCTGTACAGCCTGGACCTGCTCGTCCCGGTCGCGAGCCTCGGTTACCGCGGCGCCTTCGACCCGACCGGCCCGAGCAAGGTCGTCGCAGTCGTCCTCATCGTCTCCGGCTGGACCCTTGTCACGGCGGTCATCGCAGGGGCACGGCGGGTCCTCGGGCGAGGTTAGGGGTGCGACTAACTTTGTGCACCGATCCGCCCTCACCGATCGCCGGCGGGACCGGGACGCGCAGGGGCGGCGGCCAGTACGCTCGGGGGCGGGGCTGTCGCCTAAGAGTGGGGACCTGAGGTACTCGATGGGGCACGAGGACTACTGGCTGGCCATATCCCGGGACGGGACCCTGCTGGGCGGAGGATTCTTCGTCACCAGGTTCTACGCCCTGACCACCGCGGCCTGTGTGCGCGGGCTGGCTCCCGGCGACGCCGTCGACCTGCACACGGCCACCGGTCTGCCGCTGGAGGGCCAGGTGTTCGAGGTGGCGGACGACATCGGGCTCGCCCTCCTGGGAGTCCGGCCCGACCCGCTCGCCGACTACGCCACTCCGCAGGCCGACCACGCCGTCAAGGGGGACGCCTGGCGGGCGCCGTACCGCCCGAGTCCGGTGGCCGCCGCCCTCATGGGCACGGTCGACGCCGTTGCGCACGACAGACGGGACGGCGACGGCCGTCCGGTGAGCCTCGTGGAACTCACCCCTGAGCGGGGCGCCAACGACTACGGCGGATACGCCGGCGGGCCCGTGGAACGGCGCACGGAAGGCAGGGACGTAGCCGTCGTCGGCATTCTTCTCACGCCCGAAGACGCCTGCCGGTTGCGGGACGGCGCCGAGAACATCCTGACGGCGGGGGCCATCAACAGCGCCGTCGAGGCGTTCCACGCGTTGTCCGCGGAACAACTCATGGGCCTCCTGGCCGGTGTGGAGGAGGTCCCGTCAGCGGCCCTTCCCCCGACCGAGGTGCCGGGCACCACACCTCAGTCGCCGCCGTGCCCGGCCGCGCCCGGTCGAGCCGAGGCTGTGCGGGAGGCGCTCGACACGGGCAGGTTGCTGCTGCGGGCGTTCAAACAGATGGCCGAGGAGAGCCTCGTCGACCCCAGAGACCTGTCGCCCTACCAGATCCGCGTTCTGGAAGAGATCTCCCAGCGTGCGTGGGGGGAGGAAGCCCCGTGATCGACTCCTTCCACGCTGCTGTCGAATGCGCCGAGGAGGCACTGGCCGATCCCGGAGGCTTGCGGTTCGCGCATGTCCCGTCCCTCGTCGCGTTCGTGTCGTCACTCGAGGTGGGTACGCGCCCCGCGGACTGGAGCCCGCATGAACTGGCCTCGGCCGTCCGCCTGAACCGGCTGTTGTGGGAGCTGGGGCTGCGCGGTGAGGCGACAGCGCTGTTCGACACCCTGTACGAACAGTTCCTCGGCGCTCCCTTACCGGCGGCCGAGAGCATTCCGCTCCGCAACGCCCTGGCGGTTGTGGCTACATCCCCGGGGCAGCAGCACAAGATGCGGTCGTTGCTGGTCGCGGCACTGTCGGTCGGCGGTACCAGAGATCCACTGGCGCGGGCCGTGACGCACGCGAACCTCGCCGCCCTGGAGCTGAGCCTCGGAGAAATGATCCTGGCGAGGGACAACCTCGCGGCGGCACGCAGGGAGTTGACCGAGGTTCCTCCCGCGCACTGCCTGGAAGTGCGGGAACTGCTGGACACCTTGGAGTTCCGGTTGGGTGCGGGCTCCCGGCGCGCGCGGCATCTGCCGCAACTCGACGACAGCGCACGAGCGGTGGTGCGCAAGTACGGCGGCAACGACGCACGTTCGTTCCTGGCCGTGGCCGACGCGGCGATGGCCCGGATCGAGGCCGCGGTGGAAGCCTCGGACGCGCAGACTCTGGAAAGAGCGGTCGGGGTCCTGGAAGTGGCCGCTCAGCGGCTGTCCGCCCTGCTGGGCGCCGATCACCCCAAGGCCCTCGGATTACGGGCCGACCTCGCGGCGGTCCATATCGAGGCGGCGCGGGTCGTCCGCTCAGCCGCCCGGCTGGAGCGGGCCGTCGCGGAACTGGCCACGGTCACCGAACGGCTCGACGCCCGGCTGGGGCCCGCGCACCCGCGCTCGGTGGCGGCGCTCGCCAATCTGGTCACCGCCCAGGTGGAGGTGGTGCGGGCCAGGGACGAACCCGGTACAGCCGACCGGACGGCCGAGGCACTGGACGAACAGGTCCGCCGGGCGGGCCGCGTCCTGGGTGAGGCCCACCCGGTGACCCGGCTGGCACGGGCCTCCTGGCTCACCTGCCGCAGGATCGCCGACGGAGAGGAGACGCTAGGAGGGGGCTCGACGCTGCTGCTCACGCTGACCGACTCCTATGGCGACTGGGCGACAGAGGGCGCCGTCTATCGCAGCTACGCGGAGACACTGCGCCGGCTGGGCGACGTCGGCTCTGGGCGGGAGCCCGACTGGTTTCTGGGGAACCACGCCTCCCTGGTGGCCCACACCCTCCAGCGGCTGTACTCGGTGCAGGCCGCCTCGGCACCGAGGCGTTACGGAATCGGGGACCTGGTCATCGGCACCGTCGTGGAGATGGACCAGGAGGGCGCAGTGCTGGAAGTCGGTGCGGGATACGGCTTCGTCCCCGTCGACCAGTACGGCACCCGTCGTGAGGAGATGCGGATCGGTCAGGCGGTCGAGGTCATGGTGACAGACGTCGACCGCCACACCGGCGACTTGATCCTTTCGATGAAGCTGCCGGCCGAGGCGTGGGCCTGGAACGCCGTCGAAGAGCGGTACAGGAGAGGTGAAGCCGTCACTGGAAGGGTGGTACGCGCTGGTCGGGAGGGCCTTGTGCTCCAGATCGCGAGCCATGTGTCCGCTGTTCTGCCCACCCAGCTCATGTGGGGCCAGCCCCGGCAAGGGGGCAGCACCCCGCAGATCCTGCCGGGCACCGAGCTGTCGGCGCACATCGTTCACCTGGACCGGAGGCGCAGGCAGGTGCTGCTGTCCCGCCAGGGTATGTCGATCCGTCATAGGCAGGGAGCGGCTGAGCGGTTCCTCACCACCCTCAGGAGGGGAATGATCCTGCCAGGTACGGTCAGCGCGATCGGACCCTACGGCGCTCTGGTGCACCTGGGGCGCAACATCCACGGTCTGCTCCGCTCCTCTTCCTCCTCCCGGCCGCTGGTCGTCGGGCAGATGGTGGATGTCGAGGTCCGCTCCATCGACCTGAAGCGGTTCCACGTGTCCCTGGCGTTCAAGCAGGAGGCGCCGAAGGACTGAGCCCCTGCCTGAGCAGCCGGTTCACCGCCCTCCCGAACACCCACCGCCCCGCCCCCCGCAGCACCCCGTCGAACACCCCCGGCAGCAGCCGCACGTCCAGTTCCTCGCGCCAGGTCACCCGTGTCCGCCCGCCCGGACCCGGCCGTACCTCGATCTCCGCCCACCCGCGGACCAGGCGGCCGCGCTTCTCCAGGCGGCAGTGGCCCGGTTCACCGCCGGACGGAGGGCGCCACACCGTGACCTCCATGCGGTCGTCGAAGCCGAGGGGGCCGAGGGCGGTGCGGGCGACGAAGACCGTGCCCTCGGCGGTGGGCGGCGGTGTGAGGACCGTGACGCGGGTGAGGGGGACCGCCTGCCCGTGCCGGGGCCAGGTGGTGAGCCTGCGCCAGGCCTCGTCGAGGGGGAGCGGCGCGGTGCGTTCGAGGAGGAATTGGGCCACCTGACGATCTTAGGGATCCAGGGTGCCGCCCAGTGCCCGCTTTCCGCCTCTGATGTGCGGCTTTGCCCTGGCATGTGCATGAATCGGCTGATTGTTCGAGTATGGGGTGAGGTGATGTGGTTACTTGCGACGACACAAGTGATGGCAGAGAGCGAGGAGAGAGCCCCATGACCGTCCCCACACGCGTCCAGGGGGGCGGGCGCACCCGGCAGCGGGTCCTGGTCACCGGGGGAGCGGGATTCGTCGGATCCCATCTGTGCGCCCGGCTCCTCGACAGCGGCTGCGACGTCGTCTGCCTGGACAACCTGGCCACCGGCTCCCGCGCCAACGTCGCCGACCTGCACCGGCACGGCGCCGCCTTCTGCTTCGTGCACGGCGACGCCACCGACCCCGCGGCCTGGCGGGCGCTGCCCGGCCGGTTCGACCTCGTGTTGCACTTCGCCTGCCCCGCCTCGCCCGCCGACTACCTGCGGCTGCCGCTGGAGACCCTCGACGTCGGCGCCACCGGCACCCGCCTCGCCCTGGAGCGCGCCCACGCCGACGGCGCCCGCTTCCTGCTCGCCTCCACCTCCGAGGTGTACGGCGACCCGCTGGTGCACCCGCAGCCCGAGGACTACTGGGGCAACGTCAACCCCGTCGGGCCGCGCAGCGTGTACGACGAGTCCAAGCGTTACGCCGAGGCCCTGGTCACCGCCCACCGGGCGGTGCACGGCACCGACGCCGCCATCGTCCGCATCTTCAACACCTACGGGCCCCGCATGCGCACCGGCGACGGCCGCGCCGTGCCCACCTTCATCGCGCAGGCCCTCGACGGCATGCCGCTCACCGTGGCCGGCGACGGCGCGCAGACCCGCTCGCTGACCTACGTCGACGACACCGTCGACGGCATCCTCGCCCTCGCCGCGTCCGGCGAGACCGGGCCCGTCAACATCGGCGGCGCCGACGAGATCACCATGCTGGAGCTGGCCCGGACGATCATCAAACTGACCGGTTCCGCGTCGCGTATCCGGTTCGTGGAGCGGCCGGTCGACGACCCGGGCCGGCGCCGCCCCGACACCCGCCTCGCCCGTGAGCTGCTCGGCTGGCGGCCGCGCGTGGAGTGGACCGAGGGGCTGCGCCGCACGATCGGCTGGTTCTCGCGGTCCGTCGCCGCCTGAACGCCCTCACACGGCTCACCCAGCGCACCCGCGCGCCCCTTAAAGAGTGATTGATGGGCACTTTTCGTGCCGAGTTGTCTCCAAGTGTTTGAGACAGCAGCCCCCGCGGCACCCGGCGAGTCCGGAGCCCGCGACCCGCCTCCCGGGACGGAGCACACCGCATGCGCATCCTTGGAATCAACGCCCTGTTCCACGACCCGGCCGCCGCCCTCGTCGTGGACGGCCGCACCGTCGCGGCGGCCGAGGAGGAGCGGTTCAGCCGCCGCAAGCACGGCAAGCGGCCCCTGCCGTTCTCCGCGTGGGAACTGCCCGAACTGTCCGCGCGCTGGTGCCTGGAGTACGGCGGTCTGCGCCCCGACCAGCTCGACGCCGTCACCTACTCCTTCGACCCGGCGCTCGCCCGCCCGGCCGCCGAGCTGGGCCTGGACGACCCGTGGGACCCGCTGCGCCTGGAGTACGCCCGCCGCGCCCCCGAGTTTCTCGCCGAGGCCCTGCCCGGCCTGGACCCCGAGCGCGTCGTCTTCGTGCCGCACCACGTCGCGCACGCCGCCTCCGCCGGAGTGGCCTCCCCGCACCCCGACAACGACGTCCTGGTCCTCGACGGCCGCGGCGAGTCCGCCTCCCACCTGGCCGGACGCTACCGCGACGGCAAGCTCGACCCGCTGCGCACCCAGGCCCTGCCGGACTCCCTCGGCCTGGTCTACGAGGAGCTGACCCAGTACCTGGGCTTCCTGCGCAGCAGCGACGAGTACAAGGTCATGGCGCTCGCCTCCTACGGCACCCCCCGCTTCCTGGACCGGCTGCGCGAGCAGGTCCACGCCACCGGCGACGGCGGCTTCCGCGCCCACGGCGTCGACTTCGCCGCGTTCGCCCCGCCCCGCGCCCCCGGCGAGCCCTGGACCCGCGACCACGCCGACCTCGCCGCGAGCACCCAGGCCGTCCTGGAGGAGGTCCTGCTCGACCTCGTGCACTGGCTGCACCGCGAGGCCGGCGGCGACGCCCTCACCATGGCCGGCGGCGTCGCCCTGAACTGCGTCGCCAACTCGAAGATCGCCGCGCGCGGGCCGTACCGGCACGTGTGGGTGCAGCCCGCGGCCGGGGACGCCGGTACGGCGCTCGGCGGCGCCCTGCACCTCGCCGAGGACCCCGAGCGGATGCCCGGCGCCGACCTCGGGCGCGGCTGGAGCGACGAGGAGCTGCGCACCTGGCTGGAGACGGCCGGCGTGCCCTACGAGCGCCCCGACGACATCGCCGGGACCGTCGCCGAGGAGCTGGCCCGGGACGGCGTCGTCGCCTGGTTCCAGGGCCGCAGCGAGTACGGGCCGCGCGCCCTCGGGCACCGCTCCCTGCTCGCCCATCCCGGCCGCGCCGAGAACCTGGAACGCCTCAACCACGTCAAGGGCCGCGAGGAGTTCCGGCCGGTCGCGCCCATGGTCCTCGCCGAACGCGCCGCCGACCTGTTCACCGGGCCGCTGCCCAGCCCGTACATGCTCTTCGTGCACGACGTCGCCGAGGAGTGGCGGGCGCGCATCCCGGCCGTCGTGCACGTCGACGGCACCGCCCGCATCCAGACCGTCGACGCCCGCGAGGAACCCCTCGTCGCACGCATGCTTGCTGCCTTCGAGCGCCGAACCGGACTGCCCGTCGTGGTGAACACCAGCCTCAACACCGCCGGACGGCCCATGGTCGACGACCCGCGCGACGCGCTGGAGTGCTTCGGCTCCGCGCCCGTGGACCTCCTCGCCATCGGACCGTACGCGGTACGCCGCGGCCGGGCGTACGCCGCCCCGGGAGCGCCGCCGTATGAGCACCCCCTACGCCGTCGTGATCCCCACGCTCGCGCGGGACACGCTCGCCGACTGCCTGGCCGCGCTCGCCGCCGCGACCGGGCCACGACCCACCGACATCGTCCTCGTCGACGACCGTCCCGACCCCGACCCGGCCCGGCTGGAACACCCGCTGAGCGTCCTCGGCGACCTGCGCGCCCGCACCCTCGTCCTCACCAGCGGCGGGCGCGGACCGGCCGCCGCCCGCAACACGGGCTGGCGCGCGGTCGTGCAGCCGTGGGTGGCGTTCCTCGACGACGACGTGCAGGTCGGCCCGCACTGGTGCGAGCAGCTGAGCCAGGACCTCGCCGAGGCCACCCCCGACACCGGCGGCGTGCAGGGCGTCATCGCCGTGCCGCTGCCCGGCGAGCGCCGCCCCACCGACTGGGAGCGGTCCACCGCCGCGCTCGCGCAGGCCCGCTGGATCACCGCCGACATGGCCTACCGCACCGAGGCCCTCAAGGAGGTCGGCGGCTTCGACGAACGCTTCCCGCGGGCCTTCCGCGAGGACGCCGACCTCGCCCTGCGCATGCTCGACGCCGGCTGGCGCGTCCGGCAGGGCCGGCGCACCACCCGGCACCCGGTGCGGGACGCCGACCGCTGGGTCTCGCTGCGCGCCCAGCGCGGCAACGCCGACGACGCCCTCATGCGGCGCCTGCACGGGCCCGACTGGTGGCACCGGGCGCTCGCCCCGCGCGGCCGGCTCCGCGGCCACCTCGCCACCACCGCGGCCGGGCTCACCGCCGTCGGCTGCGCCCTCGCCGGCCGTCGCGCCGCCGCCGCGGGCGCCACGGCGGCCTGGGCGGCCGGCACCGCCGAGTTCGCCTGGACCCGCATCGCCCCCGGCCCGCGCACCCGGCACGAGGTCACCACGATGCTCGCCACCAGCGCCCTGATCCCGCCCGCGGCCACCTGGCACTGGCTGCGCGGCGTGTGGCGCCACCGGAACGCGGCCCCCTGGCGGGAGGTGGCGTCATGAACCCCACCGCGCCCCGGACCGGCGCGGGCCACCGCATCCGCGCCGTGCTCTTCGACCGCGACGGCACCCTCGTCGAGGACGTGCCGTACAACGGCGACCCGGAGCAGGTCCGTCCCGTGCCCGGGGCCCGGGAGGCGCTGGAGCTGCTGCGCTCGTACGGGCTGCGGACCGGGGTCGTCACCAACCAGTCCGGCGTCGGGCGCGGGCTGATCAGCGAGACCGACATGCGCCGCGTCAACGAGCGCGTCGACGAACTGCTCGGCCCGTTCGACGCGTGGGCGGTGTGCCCGCACGCCCCGGACGACGGCTGCCACTGCCGCAAACCGCGGCCCGGCCTGGTCCTCTGGGCGGCCGGACGGCTGTGCACCCCGCCGGACCGGATCGCCGTCGTCGGCGACATCGGCGCCGACGTGGAGGCCGCCCGCCGGGCCGGCGCCCACGGCATCCTCGTGCCCACCCCGGTGACCCGCCCCGAGGAGATCACCGCCGCGCCCCGCGTCGCCGAGAACCTCGCCGCCGCCGTGCGCGGCCTGCTGCGCGAGCAGCCCCTCGCCGCCGGGAGATGCGGATGAAAGCCCTGGTCAGCCGTCTCGACAGCTTCGGCGACGTGCTCCTCGCCGGGCCCGCGGTGCGCGCCGTCGCGGCCCGCGCCGACCACGTCACCCTGTTGTGCGGGCCGCTCGGGGAACCCGCCGCCCGGATGCTCCCCGGCGTCGACGAGGTCGTCGTCTGGGACGCGCCCTGGGCCGGGTTCGACCCGCCGCCCGTGCGGCCCGCCGAGATCGCCGCCCTGCTGCCCCGGCTGGCCGCCGACACCGCGCTGGTGCTCACCTCCTTCCACCAGTCCCCGCTGCCCACCGCGCTGCTGCTGCGCCTGGCCGGCGTCGCCCGCATCGCCGCCGACAGCGAGGACTACCCGGGCTCCCTGCTCGACGTACGGCACCACCGCGCCCCGCACGCCCACGAGGCCGAGGCCGCCCTCGACCTCGCGGCGGCGGCCGGCTTCCCGCCCGTCGACGACGGCCGGCTGCGCGTCCTGCCCCCGCCCGGCACCACCGCCCTGACCGGCGACGGCCCGTACGTCGTCCTGCACCCCGGCGCCAGCGTCCCCGCCCGCGCCTGGAGCCCCGGCCGCTGCGCCGAGGCCGTGCGCGAGCTGACCGCCGCCGGACACCGCGTCGTCGTCACCGGCGGCCCCGGCGAACGCGACCTGACCGCGTACGTCGCCGGCGGCACCGGCCTCGACCTCGGCGGACGCACCGACGCCCCGCTGCTCGCCGGGGTCCTCGCGGGCGCCGACGCGGTGGTCACCGGCAACACCGGACCCGCCCACCTCGCCGCCGCCACCGGCACCCCCGTCGTCTCCCTCTTCGCCCCCGTCGTACCCGCCGAACGCTGGCGGCCCTACGGCGTCCCCCACGTCCTGCTGGGCGACCAGCGGGCGCCCTGCGCGGACAGCCGCGCCCGCACCTGCCCGGTCCCCGGGCACCCGTGCCTTGAGTCGGTGACCGCGCAGGACGTGGTCGCCGCCGTAGAGAAGGTGGTGAGCGCGAGGTGAGGATCCTCATCTGGCATGTGCACGGCTCCTGGACCACGGCGTTCGTGCAGGGCCCGCACACCTACGTCGTCCCCGTCACCCCCGACCGCGGCCCCGACGGCCTCGGCCGCGCCCGCACCTTCGACTGGCCCGACAGCGTGATCGAACTCCCGCCGGAGCAGCTGCGCGACGCCGGCATCGACCTCGTCGTGCTCCAGCGGCCCCATGAACTCGCCCTCGTCGACGCGTGGCTGGGCCGCCGCCCGCCGCTGGTGTACCTGGAGCACAACGCCCCGCACGGCGACGTGCCCGACACCCGCCACCCGGCCGCCGGCCTGCCGGTCGCCGCGCTCGTCCACGTCACCCACTTCAACCGGCTGATGTGGGACAACGGCCGCGCCCCCGCGACCGTCATCGAACACGGCATCGTCGACCCCGGCCCGCGCTGGACCGGCGAACTCCCGCATGCCGCAGTCGTCGTCAACGACCCCGTCCGCCGCGGCCGTACCACCGGCACCGACCTGCTGGCGGACTTCGCCCGCGTGGCCCCCCTGGACGTCTTCGGCATGCGCACCGACCAGCTGGACGTGCCTGGCGTCACCACCCACGACCTGGTCCAGGCCGACCTGCACACCGAGATGGCCCGCCGCCGCCTCTACCTGCACCCCGTGCGCTGGACCTCCCTCGGCCTGTCCCTGCTGGAGGCGATGCACCTGGCCATGCCCGTGGTCGCGCTCGCCACCACCGAGGTCGCCGAGGCCGTACCCCCGGGCGCCGGCGTGGTCTCCAACCGCCCCGACGTCCTGCACGACGCCGTACGGGACTTCGTCGCCGACCCGCCGCACGCCCGTGCCGTCGGCGAGAGCGCACGCGCCGCGGCGCTCGCCCGCTACGGACTGACCCGCTTCCTGGACGACTGGGAGCGGCTGCTGAAGGAGGTGACCCGATGAGGATCGCCATGGTGTCCGAGCACGCGAGTCCGCTCGCCGCGCTCGGCGGCGTCGACGCCGGCGGCCAGAACGTGTACGTCGCCCGCCTCTCCGAGGAACTGGCGCGTCGCGGCCACGACGTCACCGTCTACACCCGGCGCGACTCCACCGACCTGCCCGACCGGGTGCCGCTGCCCGGCGGCGCCGTGGTGGAGCACGTCCCGGCCGGACCGCCGGAACCCGTCCCCAAGGACGACCTCTTCCCGTACATGCCCGGCTTCGGCGCCCACCTCGCCCGCGCCTTCGAACGCGAGCGGCCCGACACCGTGCACGCCCACTTCTGGATGTCCGGCATGGCCTCCCAGATCGGCGCCCACCCCCACGGCATCCCCGTCGTGCAGACCTTCCACGCCCTGGGCACCGTCAAGAGACGCCACCAGGGGCAGCTGGACACCAGCCCCGCCGAACGCGTCGACATCGAGCGCCAGATCGGCCGCACCTGCACCCGCGTCCTCGCCACCTGCACCGACGAGGTGCACGAACTCGCCGAGATGGGCGTGCCGCCCGGCCACGTCTCCGTCGTGCCCTGCGGCGTCGACGCCGGCCACTTCCGGCCCGGCGCCGACGGGCCCGGCGTACCGCCTCGCCGCGAGCGGCACCGGCTGCTGTCCTGCGGCCGCCTTGTCCGCCGCAAGGGCTACGACCGCGCCATCCGCGCCCTCACCCGGATCCCCGACACCGAACTCGTCATCGCCGGCGGGCCCCCGGCCGAGCTGCTGGAGGCCGACCCGGAGGCCGAGCGCCTGCTCGACCTCGCCGAGCGCGCCGGCGTCGCCGACCGCGTCCGCCTCGTCGGCGCCGTCGACCCGCGGCACATGCCGCAGCTGATGAACAGCGCCGACCTCGTGCTGTGCACCCCCGTGTACGAGCCGTTCGGCATCGTGCCGCTGGAGGCCATGGCGTGCGGCGTGCCCGTCGTCGCCACCGACGTCGGCGGCCACCGCGACACCGTCGCCGACGGCCGCACGGGCCGGCTGGTGCCGCCCGGCGACGCCTGGGCGATCGCCGACGCCGTCCGCGAACTCCTCGGCCACGGGCGGCTGCGCCGGCGCTACGGCGCCGCGGGACGCGAACGCGTCCTCGCCCGCTACACCTGGCGGCGCGTCGCCGACGGCGTCGAGCAGGTCTACCGGCGGGTCACGGCCGACCGCGCGGTCTCCTGGGAGGTGGCCTGATGACCCTGCACGTACCCTCCTCGTCCGTCGCCGGGCACTGCGACGAACTCCTCGACGCCCTGCACCGGTTCCGTGAGCGCGCCCAGCTCACCGAGCGGTGGGGCGAGCGGCTCGCCGCCGTGCTCGGCGGCGGCGGACGGCTGCTCGCCGCGGGCAACGGCGGCAGCGCGGCCCAGGCGCAGCACCTGACCGCCGAGCTGGTCGGCCGCTACCGCGACGACCGGCCGCCGTTCTCCGCGCTCGCGCTGCACGCCGACACCTCCTCCACCACCGCGATCGCCAACGACTACGGCGTCGACGAGGTGTTCGCCCGCCAGGTACGCGCCCACGGACGCCCCGGCGACGTGCTGATGCTGCTGTCCACCTCCGGCGCCAGCGCCAACCTGCTCTCCGCCGCCGACGCGGGCCGCGCGGCCGGGCTGAGCGTGTGGGCGCTGACCGGGCCCGCCCCCAACCCGCTGATGGCCGGCAGCGACGAGGCCCTGTGCGTGCCCGGCGCCTCCACCGCGACGGTGCAGGAGGTCCACCTGGTGGCCGTGCACATGATCTGCGAGGCCTTCGACGCGGCCGTGGAGCGGTGGCAGCCCGCGTCCGGGCGGCCGGAACGGCAGCGGGGCTTCGACCGGCGGGAACCCGGACAGCGGGCACCCGAGCGGCAGGACAGGAACCGGAGGTGATCATGTCCGGCGCCCGCAAGGCCCCCCTCGTCGTGGTCGGCGACGCCCTGCTCGACCGCGACCTGACCGGCACCGCCGACCGCCTCGCCCCCGACGCGCCGGTACCCGTCGTCGCCGACTGCGCGGAACGCCTGCGCCCGGGCGGCGCCGCCCTCGCCGCCTGCCTGGCCGCGCGCGACGGCCGGGACGTCACCCTGATCACCGGGCTCGGCGACGACGAGGCGAGCGAGGCGCTGCGTGCACTGCTCGACGGGCGGGTGCGGTTGATCGCCCTGCCGCTGACCGGGCCGCTCCCGGAGAAGACCCGCGTCCTGGCCCGCGGCCGCCCCGTCGTCCGCCTCGACCGCGGCGACGGCCGCGCCCGCGCCGCGACGGACGAGGCCCGCGAGGCGCTGCGCGCGGCCCCGGCCGTCCTGGTCGCGGACTACGGGCGGGGCGCCGCCGACGCCCTGCGCGCCGAGCTGACCGCACGCCCGCCCGCGGTCTGGGACCCGCATCCGCGGGGCGGCCCTCCGGTGCCGGGGGTACGGCTCGTCACCCCGGCCCGGGCGGAGGCCGCGGCCCTCGCCGCGCGGGCGGTGGCCGACAGCGGCACGGACACCGGTGACAGTGGCACGGGTGCCGGCACCCGCGGCAGCGGCACCGAAACGCGCGACAGCGGCACCGAAGCCGACACCCGTGGCAGCGGTACCGGCACCCGCGGCAGCGGCACAGAAGCGCGCGACAGCGGCACCGGCGCCGACACCCGCGACAGCGCACCGCCCGCCGACCCCGCGCGCGGCGCCCGTACCGGAGGGCCGCACGGCCGTGGGGCGGGTGCCGGGCGTGAGCTGCGGGACGCCGCCCGGGACGCCGGTGTGCTGGTACGGCACTGGCGGGCCGGAGCCGTGGCGGTCACCCTCGGCGAGCGGGGCGTCCTGCTGTCGTACGGCGAGCATCCGCTGCTCGTCCCCGCGCCGGTGGCCCACCACGGCGACCCCTGCGGTGCCGGGGACGCCTTCGCCGCGACGGCGGCCGGGCTGCTGGCCGACGGCGCGCTGGTCGGCGAGGCCGTCGAGGGCGCCGTGGCGGCGGCGACGGCGTTCGTCGGCGAGGGCGGCGCGGCGGCCCTGCGCCTGCCGGACGCGCTGCGGCCCACCGCCGGACGGCCCGCCTCCGACGCCGGGCCGGGTGCGGGGGCGGTCCACGCCCCGGGCGCCGGGCAGGCTTCCGGGACAGGTCACGCCGTCCGTACGACGGGGCGTCCCACGGGCCCCGCCCAAGCACCCGCCGCCCCGGAGCCCTTCGACGACCCCTTCGCCCTCGTCGCCCGCGTCCGGGCCGCCGGAGGCACCGTGGTCGCCACGGGCGGCTGCTTCGACCTCCTGCACGCCGGGCACGTGGGACTGCTGCAGGCGGCCCGCCGGATCGGGGACTGCCTGGTGGTGTGCGTGAACTCCGACGACTCCGTCCGCCGCCGCAAGGGCGCGGGACGGCCGGTGAACCCGCTCGACGACCGGGTGCGGGTGCTGCGCGCGCTGGCCTGCGTGGACGCCGTGGCCGTGTTCGACGAGGACACCCCGGAACGGCTGCTCGCCGACCTGCGGCCCGACGTGTGGGTGAAGGGCGGCGACTACGCGGGCGCCGACCTGCCCGAGGCGGCCCTGCTTCAGGAGTGGGGCGGGCAGGCGGTCCTGCTGCCCTACCTGGACGGCCGCTCCTCGACCTCGCTGCTGGCCCGGGCGGCGCGGGGAGGTGCCCGATGACGGACCGCGCCCGCGTCCTCGTCCTGCGCGCCCTCGGCCTCGGGGACCTGCTCGCCGGGGTGCCCGCGCTGCGGGCGCTGCGCCGCGGGTTCCCCGGCGCCGAGCTGGTGCTCGCCGCCCCCGCCGACCTCGCCGGGCCCGTCGCCGCCGTCGGCGCCGTGGACCGGCTGCTGCCCGCCTCCGCGCCCGGCCGTGCCGTACCCGCCGCCCTGGACTGGGACGGGCCGCCGCCGGACGTCGCCGTCGACCTGCACGGCAACGGGCCGCCCAGCCACCGGCTGCTCCAAGGGCTGCGCCCGCGCCGCCTGTTCGCCTTCGCGCACCCCGGCACCCCGGAGATCGAGGGCCCGACCTGGTGGGCGGAGGAACACGAACGGGACCGCTGGTGCCGGTTCCTGGAGTTCTACGGCATCCCCGCCGACCCCACCGACCTGCGCCTGCCCCCGCCGCCGCAGCCCTCCCCGGCCCCCGGCGCCGTCGTCCTGCACCCCGGCGCCGGCGCACCCGCCCGCTGCTGGCCCGTGGAACGGTACGCCGCCGTCGCCGCCGCCCTGCGCGAGCGCGGCCTGCGCGTCGTCGTCACCGGCGGCCCGGGTGAGGACGACCTCGTCGCCCGCCTCGCCAAGCAGGCGCGGCTGCCGGACACCGACACCTTCGGCGGCGGCCCGCCCTTCGAGCGGCTGTCCGCGCTGGTTGCCGGCGCCCGCGCCGTCCTCAGCGGCGACACCGGCATCGCCCACCTCGCCGTCGCCCACGGCACCCCGTCGGTGACCCTGTTCGGCCCGGTCCCGCCGAGCCGCTGGGGCCCGCCCCCCGGCCCCCGGCACCGCGCGCTGTGGCACCCCGGCCCCGACGAGGGCGACCCGCACGGCACCCGTCCCGACCCGGCCCTGCTGCGGATCACCCCCGACGAGGTCCTGCACGCCCTGGACCGGCTCCCCCCGAGCGGGTGAGCGCCATGACCGGCCTCGGCGTCGTCATCGCCACCCGCAACCGCGCCGACCGCCTGGCCCGCACCCTGCGGCACCTGACGGAGCTGCCCGAGCGGCCGGAGATCCTCGTCGTCGACAACGCCTCCACCGACCACACCCGCACCCTGCTCGCCCACGACTTCCCGCAGGTGGGCGTCCTCGCCCTGGCCGGGAACCGGGGCGCCGTCGCCCGTACCGACGGCGTGCGCGCCCTGTCCACGCCGTACGTCGCCTTCGCCGACGACGACTCCTGGTGGGCGCCCGGCGCCCTGGAACTCGCCGGCAAACTGCTTGAGGCCCACCCCCGGCTCGGTCTGATCGCCGCCCGCACCCTGGTCGGCCCCGCCGAGGAACCCGACCCGCTCAACGACGTCCTCGCCCGCTCCCCGCTCGGCCCCGCCGGCGACCTGCCCGGCACCCAGGTGCTCGGCTTCCTCGCCTGCGCGAGCGTGGCGCGCCGCACCGCCTACCTGGACGCCGGCGGCTTCCACCCCGTGCTGTTCTTCGCCGGCGAGGAGACCCTGCTCGCCTACGACCTCGCCGCCCGCGGCTGGGGCGTCACCCACTGCCCCGAGGTCGTCGCCCACCACCACCCCGACCCGGACCCGCGCACCGGCCGCTCGGCGCGCCTGCTGCGCAACGCCGCCCTCACCGCCTGGCTGCGCCGCCCCGTGCCGTACGCCCTCGCCCGCACCCGCGACCTGGCCGCCGACGCCCGCCACGACCCGGCGGCCCGGCAGGCCCTGCGCGAGACCCTGGCCCGTCTGCCGGCCGCGCTGCGCGACCGCCGCCCGCTGCCCCCGCACGTGGAGCGTGCCGCGCGCAGGCTGGACGCCCGCCCCGGAGCCGCCGTATGAACTGCCGTGCTGATCTGCGGCCCCCCCGGCCGTATCGGTGCGCTGTGGTCCGCTCACCAGCCCGTCAGCAGCAGGTGGTTGACGAGCAGCGCGAGCACCGCCTGGGCGGCGAGCCACGCGCGCGTGCCGGTGAGGAACGCGCACGCCGGCAGCAGCCACAGCGCGAACGGCAGCCAGATCCGCTCCGTCTCCGCCTTGCTCATCCCCGACAGATCGGCCGCGAGCAGCGCGAGCGCGGCGGCCGCGACCAGTACGGCGAGCCGCACCTCGGGCGTGCCCCGCCCGCGGGCCCGTACGGCACCACCCAGCGCGCCCCCGGCCCGCACCAGACCCGCCGCCGTCGCGAGGCCGACCAGCAGCACCGTGCAGGCCAGGTTGGCCCACACCCAGTAGCCGTACGGACGGACGCCGCCCGCCCCCTCGTAGTAGCGGCGCACCAGGAGTCGGTACGCCTCCCACCAGTCGAAGCCGGCGAGCGTGAACACGGCCGGGACCACGACGAGCCCCGCCACGAGGAAGGGCAGCGCCCGCAGCCGCCCCCGCCCCAACAGCAGTACCGCCGCCCCGGGCACCGCGAACAGCGTCAGGCCGTACGACAGGTAGCAGGTGAGGCCGAACAGCAGCCCCGACCCCAGCGCCCACCACCGCGAGCCCCCGGTGACCGCGAGCGCGAGGAGCGCCAGCGACCAGGCGGCGACCGCCGCGAAGTAGGCGTCGGGCGACGCGCCCGCCCACACCGCGGCCGGCGCCAGCACCAGGAAGGGCGCCGCCCGCCGCGCCAGGCCCTCCGAGGCCAGCGCCCGCACCGCGACCAGCACGGCCACGCACCCCGTCGCGCCGACGGTGATGCACCAGGCGCCCGCCCAGCCGCCGCCCCCGAGGCCCGCCCGGTCCAGCAGCACGAAGGTGAGGACCGCGCCCGGCGGGTGGCCGGCGACGTGCGCGGGCCAGTTGTCGGGGGAGTGCACCAGGATGTGGTGCGTGAAGTCCCGCAGGGCCGCCGGGATGTCGTGGAAGCGGCCGACGACGGGGACGTACTCGTGCCGGGTGGTCAGCCGGTCCACGACGCCCCGCTGCCAGCCGTCGACCAGCGCCAGCGACCAGATCCAGGCCAGGGTGGTGCCGTACGCGGCGAGGAGCAGGCCCCGCCAGGGCAGCCGGGCGGCGGCCCGGGGGCCGTACGCCACCACCGCGACGGCGATCGCCACGGCGGCCGGTGTGCCCGGGCCGAGGTGCGGCTCCCATGTGCCCACCAGTGGCGGCCAGTCGACGAAGAGGGTGTGCCGGGTGTCCTGGATGCGGCGGCCGACGACGATGGCGGCCACGACGAGGAGGACCGCCACGAGGACGGCGGCGAGGTCGCCGGCGGGGGGACGGGACCGGTCGGGGGCAGCGGCGCGGCTGCGCGTGCGGGTGCGGATCACACCGTCGAACGCTAGGGCTCCGGGGCCGCGGACGGCGGCCGCCCGGCCCGGACGTCAGCGTTTCGTCATGGGTCGCACCCACGTCACCGGCCCCGCCTCGGCCTACGGTCGTGCCATGCCCCGCCCCGACCGTGCCCCACGGCTCCCCACCTCGCCCGGCTTCTGGCGCAGCCCGCTGCGCGGCCCCTGGCTCACCTCCGTCCTCGGTCTCGTCCTGCTCGCCGGGATCACCGTGCTGTTCGTGACGGGACTGGTGTCGTACGCCGCCTACAACCCGGACCTGTCGCCGGTGAACGACAAGACCCCCGGCAAGGGCCTGCTCGGCTTCTACCTGTTCGCCTGGCCGACCGGCCCGCACTGGCTGTACCGGCTCACCCAGGGCGTCCACGTCACCCTCGGCCTCACCCTCATCCCCGTGCTGCTGGCCAAGCTGTGGTCGGTGGTGCCGAAGCTGTTCGCGCTGCCGCCCGCCCGCTCGGTCAGCCACGCCCTGGAGCGGATCTCCCTGCTGCTGCTCGTCGGGGGCGCCCTGTTCGAGTTCACCACCGGCGTGCTCAACATCCAGCTGGACTACCTGTTCCCCGGCTCGTTCTACGCCCTGCACTTCTACGGCGCCTGGGTGTTCTTCGCCGCGTTCGCCGTGCACGTGGCGCTGCGGCTGCCCGCGGCCCTGCGCAACGTCCGGCAGCTCAGGAGCGGCCGGGAGCGCGAGGCGGCCGAGTTGGTCTCCCCGCGTCCCGCCCCGCCGACCGTGTCCCGGCGCGGGGCGCTGGGGCTGGTCGGCGGGGCGTCGCTGCTGCTGTTCGCCACCAGCGTGGGGCAGAGCCTCGGCGGCGTCTGGCGGCGCACCGCGCTGCTCGCCCCGCACGGCGGCGCCGACCCCGGCAGCGGCCCGAACGGCTTCCAGATCAACAAGTCCGCCGCCTACGCCGGGATCCGCCCCGCCGAGACCGGCGAGGACGCCTGGCGGCTCGTCGTCACCGGCCGCACCGGCACCGTCCGCCTCGCCCGCGCCGACCTGCTGCGCCTGCCGCAGCACAGCGCGGCGCTGCCCATCGCCTGCGTGGAGGGCTGGTCCACGCCCGACCAGTGGTGGCGCGGGGTACGGCTGCGCGACCTCGCCGCGCTCGTCGGGTACGACACCGACCCGCCGGACGTGCTCGTGGAGTCCCTGCAACGGCACGGGCCCTTCCGCCGCGCCGCGCTGCGCGCCAACCAGGTCGCGGACCCGCGCTCGCTGCTCGCCCTGTCCGTCAACGGCGAGATCCTCACCGCCGACCACGGCCACCCGGCCCGGATCATCGTGCCCGCCGCGCCCGGTGTGCTGAACACCAAGTGGGTGGCCCGGCTGACCTTCGGAGACCTGTGATGCGCCGACCCCGCCTGCCGCTCGGCAGCCCGTTCGCGACGCTGCTGCTCGCCTGCTCCTTCGCCCTCGCCGGGTATGCGGGCGTGCGGCTGCTGGAGGGCGACCCGGTCGGCGTGCTGCTGTGGTTCGTGGGCGCCGCGCTCGTGCACGACCTGGTGCTGCTGCCGCTGTACACGGCGGCCGACCAGGCGCTCGTGCGGGCGCTGGACCGTGTCCGCGGCCCGGGCGCGCGGGGCGGCCGCGAACTGACCGGGTACGTGCGGGTCCCCGCGGCCCTCTCCGGACTTCTGCTCCTCGTGTGGTTCCCGCTGATCAGCGGGCGGGTCGAGGACCGCTACCGGGCGGTGACCGGGCTGTCCCCGGACGGCTTCGCCGCCCGCTGGCTGCTGATCAGCGCCGCGCTCTTCGGCGGTTCCGCGCTGCTGCTCCTGCTGCGGCTGCGCCGGCTGCGGCGGCTCCGCAGGGCCACGAAGCAGCGGCCGCCGGCCGTCCACTGATCGACCGCACGCCACCCGAGCGGGCGGGCGTGCCGCAGCAGCGCCGGTGTGCCGAGCCGGGCCCACGGGAAGGGGGCGCTGCTGCGGCCGAGGGCGTCGGTGACCCGGACCAGGACCCGCTCGTCGACGTCGGCCGGGACCGTCTCGGCGATGAGCAGACCGCCGGGCGCGAGGAGGCCGCGCAGCCGGTCCAGCAGCGCACGCGGGTCCCCGCCGATACCGACGTTCCCGTCGACCAGCAGCGCCGTGCCCCACCGGCCCTCGTCGGGCAGCGGCGCGAACACCGAGCGGCGCAGCGCCCGCCCGCCGAGCGCGGCGGTGCGGGCGACGGCGGCCTCGCTGACGTCGATGCCGAGCACCGGCACGTCCCGTGCCGCCAGCTCCGCCACCAGCCGCCCCGGCCCGCACCCCACGTCCAGCACGGCGCCCTCGCACCGCCGCAGCACCTCCAGATCGTCCGCGTCGGCCCGCGCACACCACCGCTCCACCTCCAGCGGCAGCAGCCATCCGTCCCCCCGGCTGAGGAACAGCGGCCCCCGCCCGGCCCGCACGGCATACGTGTAAGGGTCGGCACCCCAGGCACCGGCGGTGGCCTCCGACGGCAGGACGGTACTCACGACCCCACCCCGGCTCCCGGACACGCGGCGCCACCACGCTCCGCCCCGGCGGGCTGGACGGTGCGCCGACGCGGCGTCCCGGTCGTAGCCCAGCGGGCCGCCGTCGGCGCGGTGACGGTGCCCGTGACGGTCCCGTGGCCCACGCCGCCCGCCTCCGGCGGCACGTGTGCCGGCGCGGCGGCGATTCTTGTGTGCGCTCGTGCCGGACGTGGTCCGGTGGCATCGGCGTCGAGGGCCGGTCGGCCGAGGCTGCCCCCGGCGTCCGGGGTGCCGGGCCGGTCGGCCGTCGTCGTCCTCGGTGTCTCCGCGAGGCTCATCGCCGTACCCCCGCTCGTGCGCGCTCCCCGCGGACGCGGGCCAGTTCCGCCGCGAAGCGGCCGTGCGGGGCCGTCGCGGCGACCGCCTCCGCGTCCGTGGCCGTGTCCACGTCGCGGAGCGGCGGCAGGTCCCGCACCCGCAGGCCGGCGGCGACCAGCCGGGCGCGCTGGACCGCCCCGGTGTCGGGGCGGGACATCGGCACCCCGCGCAGCAGCGCCGGGTCGGGGGCCGCCAGGCCCAGCGCCCAGAAGCCGCCGTCCTCGGCGGGGCCGAACCACGCGTCGCAGCCGTCCGGTTCGACGGTGAGCAGTTCCGGGGTGACCTGGGGGGTGTCCATGCCGATGAGCAGGGCCGGGCCGGAGCACGCGGCGAAGGCCGCGGCGAGCCGTTCGTCGAGGCCGCCCGCGCACTGCGGTACGACGTCGAAGCCGGGCGGCAGCCAGGGGCCCGGCCGCCCGTCCAGGACGAGCACCCGTCGGGACGCGGGCGCCGCCGCGACCGCCCGCAGTGTGTCCGTGAGCGCCGCGGCCGCCAGCGCGGCGGCCTGTTCGGGGGTGTAGGGCGGGGTGAGCCGGGTTTTGACCCGGCCCGGGCGCGGTTCCTTGGCGATCACCAGCAGCGTGGTCACCGCACCGCCCCCTCGGCCGCCGGTTCGGCCAGCACCCGGCTCATGTCGCGTACCGCCTGCCAGGTGCCGCGCCAGGTGCCGGTCACCTTCGAGGCGCCGCTGCGCGGCAGATACGGCACATCCCGCTCGCGGATCCGCCAGCCGGCGTCCGCGGCCCGGACCACCATCTGCAGCGGGTAGCCGCTGCGCCGGTCGGTCAGCCCCAGCCCGAGCAGCGCCTCGCGCCGGGCCGCCCGCAGCGGGCCGAGGTCGTGCAGGCGCAGGCCGGTGCGGCGGCGCAGCAGCCGGGCGAGGACGAGGTTCCCGGCGCGGGCGTGCGCGGGCCACACGCCGCGGCGCTGCGGCCGGCGCCGCCCGAGCACCAGGTCGGCCGCGCCGCCGCGCACCTGCTCCACGAACGGCACCAGCAGCGCCGGATCCAGCGAGGCGTCGCAGTCGCAGAAGCACACGATGTCCGCGCGGGCCGCGAGCAGGCCCGTGTGGCAGGCCGCGCCGAAGCCGCGCCGCGGCTCCTGCACCACGGTCGCGCCGAGGCGGCGGGCGAGGTCGGCCGAGCCGTCGGTGGAGCCGTTGTCCACCACCAGGGCCCGCCAGCCGTCCGGGATGCGTTCCAGCACCCAGGGCAACGCCTCGGCCTCGTCCAGACAGGGCAGTACGACGTCGACGTCCGGGATCGCGGACGTCGGGGAAGTCGGGAAAGGGGTCGTCACGGCTCTCACCCTACGGACGCGAAACGGACGAAAAGGGCGCCGCCGTCTTACGAAACGCGGACGTCCGCGCAGGCCCGCGCCACGCCGGGCGGCGCGGTGCGAGGCTGGAGGCATGCAGCAGCCGTACGACACGCCGGGCGCCGAAGCGGACGCGGGCGCCCGGGTCCTGGTCGTCGACGACGACCCCACCGTGGCCGAGGTGGTCTCCGGCTACCTCGACCGCGCCGGCTACGTCGTGGACCGCGCCGGCGACGGTCCGGCCGCCCTCGCCCGCGCCGCCGCGCACTGGCCCGACCTGGTCGTCCTCGACCTGATGCTGCCCGGCATGGACGGTCTGGAGGTGTGCCGCCGGATGCGCGGCCACGGGCCGGTGCCGGTCATCATGCTCACCGCGCGCGGCGACGAGGACGACCGCATCCTCGGCCTGGAGGTCGGCGCCGACGACTACGTCACCAAGCCGTTCAGCCCCCGCGAACTCGTCCTGCGCGTCGAGTCCGTGCTGCGCCGCACCCGGCCCGCGGGGACGCCCGGCATGCTGCGCGCCGGCGGACTGGAGGTCGACCCGGCGGGCCGCCGCGCCGTCAAGGACGGCGGTGAACTCGCCCTGACCATCCGCGAGTTCGACCTGCTGGCGTTCTTCCTGCGGCACCCGGGCCGCGCCTTCACCCGCGAGGAGCTGATGCGCGAGGTGTGGGGGTGGGACTTCGGCGACCTGTCCACCGTCACCGTGCACGTGCGCCGGCTGCGCGGCAAGGTCGAGGACGACCCGGGCCGCCCCCGTCTGATCCAGACCGTGTGGGGCGTCGGCTACCGCTTCGAGACCGCGGCGAACGGGAGCTGACCGTGCGTGACATGCTCCTCATCGCCCTGTACGCCTTCCTCGGCGCCACCGCGGCCGGAGTGCTCGGCGCGGGTGTGCTGCTGCTGATCCGGCGCCGCTCGCTGACCGCCTCCCTCGCGGTGGTCGCCGCCGTCGCGGTCACCGCGATGCTGGCCGGCACGCTCGCCGTCGCCCGGGCGATGTTCCTCTCCGGCCACGACCTGACCGTCGTCACCACGGTCGTCGCGATGGCCGCCGTGGTGTCGCTGGCGACCGCGCTGCTGCTGGGTCGCTGGGTCGTCGCCCGCAGCCACGCCCTCGCCCTGGCCGCCCGCGCGCTCGGCGACGACGGCTCCTTCGCCGCCCCCGACGGCCCCGCCACCGCCGAACTGGCCGCGCTCAGCCGGGAGCTGGCCACCACCAGCGCCCGCCTCGCGGCGTCCCGGGAGCGGGAGCGGGCCCTGGAGTCCTCCCGGCGCGAACTCGTCGCCTGGATCTCCCACGACCTGCGCACCCCGCTCGCCGGACTGCGCGCCATGGCCGAGGCGCTGGAGGACGGCGTCGCCGCCGACCCCGACCGGTATCTGCGGCAGATCCGCACCGAGGTGGAACGCCTCAACGACATGGTCGGCGACCTGTTCGAACTCTCCCGCATCCACGCCGGCACGCTCGCCCTCGCGCCCGCCCGGATCTCCCTGTACGACCTGGTCGGCGACGCCCTCGCGGGCGCCGACCCGCTCGCCCGCGAGCACGGCGTACGGCTGGTCGGGGACCGCATCGAACCGGTGCCGGTCGAGGTGGACGGCAGGGAGATGAGCCGCGTCCTCGGCAACCTCCTCGTCAACGCCATCCGCCGCACCCCCGCCGACGGCACGGTCGCCGTCGCCGCCGAACGCTCGCCCGACGGCGTCGTGGTGTCCGTGACCGACGGCTGCGGCGGCATCCCCGAGGAGGACCTGCCGCGCGTCTTCGACACCGGCTGGCGCGGCAGCCACGCCCGTACGCCCCCGGCGGGCGCGGGACTCGGCCTCGCCATCGTGCGGGGCATCGTCGAGGCCCACCAGGGGCGCGCGACCGTCCGCAACATCCCCGGCGGCTGCCGCTTCGAGGTCACCCTGCCCACGGCACCGGGCTGAGGCTCACTCGCCGCGCAGCGGGGCCGCCGCGAACTCCCGCATGCCGTCGGCGAAGCCCACCTCCGCCTTCCAGCCCAGCCGGTCCCGCAGCCGTGAGGAGTCGGCCGTGACGTGCCGGACGTCGCCGAGCCGGTACTCGCCCGTGACGACGGGCTCGGGCCCGCCGTACGCGGCGGCCAGCGCCCGCGCCATCTCACCGACGGTGTGCGGCTCACCGCTGCCCACGTTGTACGCGGCGAGCACCCCGCCGGCCTGATCGGCCTCCAGCGCCACGGCGTTGGCCGCCGCCACGTCCCGCACGTGCACGAAGTCCCGTCGCTGCCGCCCGTCCTCGAACACCCGCGGCGCCTCGCCGCGCGCCAGCGCGGACCGGAAGAGGGAGGCGACCCCGGCGTACGGCGTGTTTCGCGGCATCCGCGGCCCGTACACGTTGTGGTACCGCAGCGACACCGCCGACCCGCCCGTCGCGCGCGCCCACGCCGCCGCCAGATGCTCCTGGGCCACCTTGGTCGCCGCGTACACGTTCCGCGGGTCGAGCGGCGCGTCCTCGCCCACCAGCCCCGGCGTCACCTCGGCACCGCACAGCGGGCACAGCGGCTCGAACCGCCCGGCGTCCAGGCCGGCGACATCCCGCGGCCCGGGCCGTACGACGCCGTGCCGGGCGCACTCGTACCGTCCCTCGCCGTACACCACCATCGACCCGGCCAGCACCAGGCGCCGCACGTCCGCGTCGGCCATCGCGGCGAGCAGCACGGCCGTACCGAGGTCGTTGCGGGAGACGTACTCGGCCGCGTCGGCGACGCCGTCGCCGAGCCCGACCATCGCCGCCTGGTGGCACACGGCGTCCACGCCGACGAGCGCGCGCTCCACGGCGTCGCGGTGGCGTACGTCCGCCGCCGCGTCGGCCCGCACGTCGAACACCACGGGCTCGTGCCCGCGCGCGGCGAGCGCCTCGACGACATGGGACCCGATGAACCCGGCACCGCCGGTGACCAGTACGCGCATGGACCGCAGGCTAGGGCGCGGGAGGGGGCGGGGCGCAGGACCCCGCCGGACATGTCACCGGTCGGTAAGGAAGACGGCGAGCCAGCACATGCAACCCACGGGTTGCGCGCAGCCCCTCGATGTGCAACCTTTGAATTGCACATTGCGCATCGCGTATCCGCTTCGAAGGAGAGACCCATGACCGACGCCACCCACACCGCCGCGGAACTGGCCGAGCTGGACCGGATCGCGCGGCAGATCGACATCGACGCCCCGGCCGAGCGCGTCTGGGAGCTGGTCGCCCGGCCCGGCTGGTACATCAACGACGGCACGGTCGACGCCGAGCCGGACCTGCGCTACGAGGACGACGTGGCGGTGGTCCGCCATCCCGAGATGGGCGAGTTCCGCTTCCGCACGGTCGAGCTGGACAAGCCGCGCTACGCGGCGTTCCGCTGGATCGGCACCCCGTCCCGGGACGAGTCGACGCCCTCCACCCTCGTCGAGTTCTGGATCGAGGAACGGGACGGCGGCGGGGTCACCCTGCGCGTGGTCGAGAGCGGCTTCTCCGGGCTCGCCGACGACCCGGCGGACTGGCTGAAGCAGCGCGAGGGCAACGACAAGGGCTGGCTCACCGAACTGCAGGCGGCGAAGACCTTCGTCGAGGCGGACACGCAGGCCCCGGCGGGCCGCCCGTGACGGCCCCCGCCCCGCTGCCGACCGTGTGCGCCGCGCTCGGTGACCCGACGCGCTGGGAGATCCTCACCCGCCTCGGCGAGGGCCCGATGTCCGCGTCCGCGCTGGCCAAGGTGATGCCGGTGAGCCGCCAGGCCATCGGCAAGCACCTGGAGGTGCTGCGCGAGGTCGGCCTGGTCGAGTCCGAACAGCGCGGCCGCGAGGTCGTCCACGTCGCGGTCGGCGCCCGCCTCGGCGCCCTGGCCCGCGAACTGGACCGGATAGGCCGCTCCTGGGAGACCCGCCTGCTGCGCCTCAAGGAACTGGCGGAGCGTCCTGCGGACCCCGAGACGGCGGAGGGAAGCGCCGACCGCTGACGGGGCAAGGCGCCGCCGGTCAGAGGGCGTCGTCGGCTCCGGCGACGGCCGGACCGAGGCCCACCGGAAGGTGGGCCACGGCCAGGGCCACAGCCTCGTCCGCGGTGTCGGCTTCACCGATGAGGTCGCCGTCGTGCAGGGACGCCCGGACCCGGTAGGGGCGGCCGTCGTGCGCGGGGGCGATGGCGACCTCCACCCCCGACGACTGGCCGGTGCCGGCGCTGAAGCCCAGCGTCCAGTGGCTCGAGAACGCGGACAGCCGCCTGAGCCGCGGATCGGCATACGCCGCTTCCACCAGCAGGGCGAACTCCGGGAACCCCCGCTCGCCGGCTGCCTGTTCCCTCAGCTGACGCCACTGGAGGTCGACCACCGCCGCCGGTCCCCGTTCATGGGCCCGCGCGCGCTCGTCGGAGGACAGAAAGGGGAACAGCTCCCGCAGTTCGCTCAGGCTCCTGCCCTCCCCCCAGGCCACGGCCGCCCCTACGACGTCCCTCAGGTCGGCTGTCGCCCCCCTGACCAGCTCGACCCCTCGGCTCCTGCCCCACACCACGAACAGGCGCTTCTCCGCTGCCAGAGCGACGGACAGAGGGCGACGGAACGGCACCGGCGGCGGGCTGACCGGCGCGACGGACGCGCCCCCGCTCTCGGGTACGACGGTCACGTGCACGGCGCGTTCACCCGCCGCGCGCTCCAGAGCGGCGGCCAGGCCGCCCACGGCCACCAGGTCGGGATAGAGATCGGGGTCCACCTCAGCAGTGTGGCGCCCCGGACGGCCAAGTGGTCGCTCCGCACCAGTCCGTTGCACAAGCGGACGATATCTGTCCTACTTCGCCGCTAGCGTGCCCTCATGAGGAACATGAGGAAGACCGCGGCCTCCCCGGCCCCCGTCCTCGGCACCCGCGCCCTCAACCGGGCCACGCTCGCCCGGCAGTGGCTGCTGCGGCGTGAGCGGCGTTCCGCGCTCGACACCGTCGGGCATCTGCTCGGGCTGCAGGCGCAGAACGTCCGGCCGCCGTACTACGCGCTCGCCGCACGGCTCGACGGGTTCGCGCCCGCGGAGCTGTCCGCCGCGATGGCCGGGCGGGCGGCCGTGCGGATCGTGACCATGCGGTCCACCATCCACACCCACACCGCCGAGGACTGCCTCACCCTGCGCCCGTTCGTGCAGCCCGCCCGCGAACGCGAGGTGACCGTCTTCCGCAAGGGGCTCGTCGGCGTCGATCTGGACCGGCTCGCCGCGCTCGCCCGCGAGCTCGTCGAGGCCGAGCCGCGCACCCCGCAGCAGCTGCGCGAGGCGCTGAGCGCCGAGTGGCCGGACGCCGACCCGCAGGCCCTCGGCATCGCCGCCCGCTGCCGGCTCCCGCTGGTCCAGGTCACCCCGCGCGGCCTGTGGGGCGAGAGCGGCCGCGTCGCCCTCACCACCGCCGAGCACTGGCTCGGCCGGCCCGCCGAGGAACCCCCGGCGCAGGAGGCCGTCGTACGGCGCTATCTCGCCGCGTTCGGTCCCGCCTCCGTGAAGGACATGCAGACCTGGTCCGGGCTGACCCGGCTGCGGCCCGCGTTCGAACGGCTGCGCCCGGAGCTGGTCACCTTCCGCGACCCGAACGGCGTCGAGCTGTACGACCTGCCCGACGCCCCGCGCCCCGACCCGGACACCCCGGCCCCGCCCCGCTTCCTGCCCGAGTTCGACAACCTGCTGCTGTCCCACGCCGACCGCACCCGCGTCATCCCGCCCGAGCACTGGGGCCGCAGCTGGCAGGGCAACGTCGCCTACCGCACCCTCCTCGTCGACGGCTTCCTCGCCGGGCTGTGGGCGCTGCGGGACGACGCCCTCGTCATCGAGCCGTTCGGCAGGCTGGGCGCGGACCGGCGGGAGGACGTCGTCGCCGAGGCCGAGCGTCTGCTGACGGTCCTGCACCCCGGGGCGTCGTACGACATCCGCTTCGGGACCGTACGGACGTGAAGCCGTGCGCCCATGGATAGGGGGGCGCTGCGGGCTGCTCGTGGAAGCTCGCAACGCCCCCCTGGTTACTCACCTGAGGGGTACTCAGGAGACCTCCGGAGTCAGGAGGTGACCTGCGCGGTCACCAGGGCGGAGAACGTGGTCAGCCGGGTGTAGACACCCGGGTAACCGGCCTCCGCGCACCCCTCTCCCCAGGAAGTGATCCCTGCCAGGACGCCCCCGATGAGCAGGGGACCGCCGCTGTCGCCCTGGCAGGTGTCCACGCCGCCGGACGTGTATCCGGCGCACACCATGTCGGACTGCACGAAGTCCGAGCCGTACGCAGTCCTGCAGCCGGAGTCGGACACGACCGGGACGGTCGCGGTCCGCAGCTGGTTGGAGGAGCTGCCGTTCTCGCGGGTGGTGCCCCACCCGAGGATGCGGGCCGTGGTGCCCGCCGCGTACACCGAGGTGTCGGACGCCGAGACGTACTTCGCCGCGGTGTACGGCATCGCCGTGGACAGCGTCAGGACGGCCACGTCGTCGCCGCGCGTGGCGTCCCGGTAGTCCGGGTCGACCCAGATCCTGCTGACCCGGCTGACCGTGCCGTTGGTGCCGTTCAGGTAGGTGCGGCCGCCGACCACCCGGATGCTGCTGGTGGTCTCGCCGGCCATGCAGTGCGCCGCGGTGACCACCTTGGTGGGTGCGACGAGGGTGCCGCCGCAGAACTGGTTCTGCGACGCGTCGGTGATCTGCATCATGAACGGGTAGGCCGTGGTGGTCGTCGTGGTGCCGCCGACGATGGGCTGCGGAGCGGCGACCGCGGACGGCGCGCCGAGGAACGCTGTCGCGGCGGCGGCAGCGGTCGCGGCGAGCGCGGCGGCGGTCTGTCTTGCGCGGGTGAGCCCGAACATGAGTCTCCTCAGTGGCGTTGCCGGTGGGGGGTTCGCGCGGGTGTGGGGGGTGAACACGGGGGCCTCGGGACCGGCCCCCGTATGCCCGGCGAGCGGCACGCCCTTACGCTAGAACCCGGCCCGCGCTCCTCCCAATGAGGGAAACCCCCTAGGGGAGTTGGGCAGGGAAAACCCTCGGTCCGCCCCTGGGGGGCCCGTCCGAACCGTCAGGGCAGTAAAACCCCGCCGGGCTCACTTCGCGTGGTGCCCCGCCGCCAGCCGGACGATGTCCACCCGCGAGCGGATCCCCAGCTTGCGGTAGACCCGGGTGAGGGTCGCCTCGACCGTCTTGACGCTGATGAACAGGCGTGCCGCGATCTCCCGGTTGGTGGCGCCCTCCATCACCAGCGCCGCCACCTGACGCTCCATCGAGGCGAGCCCCTCCAGCGCCGACTCCCGCTCGCCGGCCGGCGGCGGGGGCAGCGCCGGGCCCGCCGCGACGGCGGCCTCGACCTGCCGCAGCCAGGGCAGCGCACGGCAGCGGCGGAACAGCCGCGCCGCCTCGTCGAACGAGGTCGGACCCACCGCCGCCGGACCCGCCGACGCCGAACCGGCCGATGCCGCACCCGTCGACGCCGGGCCGGCCGCCCCCGCACCCGCCGGCGCCGCACCGGCCCCGCCCTCACGCGGTGCGCCGAGCGGGCGCGGCCGGGTGCGCAGCCGGGCCAGCGCGAACGCGGTCCGCGCCTCCTCCAGGCCGTACCCCAGCTTGGCGAGCCGGTCCTGAACGCTCGTCAGCTGCGCGACGGCGGCGTCGTGGTCGCCGCGCGCGGCCCGCACCAGCGACTCGGCGCGGTCCAGGACGGCGAGGACGCTCTCCCGGCCCAGCCGCAGCGCGTGCTCACGGGTGACGTCGACGACGTCCTGCGCCTCGCCGATCTCGCCGACGGCCACGAGCGCCTCGGCCAGATCGCCCTGCCAGCGCCCGCGCGCCGGGTCGTGGATGCCGAGGCCCTGCTCCAGCTCCCGCACCCGGCGCAGCGCGACCACCGCGGCCTGCGCGTCCCCGGCGACCAGATGGGCGTAGCCCAGGGCGGCCAGGGCGCGCGAGAGGTACATCTGGTCGCCGTCCTCCTCGGCGTGCTCGGCCGCCTCCCGGGCGAGCGCCAGCGCCTTGTCGACCTCGCCGCCGGAGGCCTCCGCGAGGGAGGTGAGCATCGCCGACGCGCCCAGCCCGATCCCGGAGTCGCGGGCCAGCCGGAGGCTCTCCCGGGCCAGGTCGAGCGCGCGCCCGCAGTGCCCGGAGCGCAGCTCGGTGTCGGCGAGGAACCGCTGGAAGTGCACCTCGGACTCGACCATGCCGCGCCGCTGCACTTCGCGCAGCAGCGAGGTGATGACCGTACGGGCCTCGGGCAGCTGGTCGCTCATCAGCAGCCAGCGGAAGCGGGCCGCGCCCGCCCCGTTGTGGTGGCAGGCCACGTAGGGGTCCTGAGGCTCCTTCAGGGCCCGCTTGATCGTCACGGGCGCGTTCGGATGCCCCATCAGCGTCTCGGTGGAGGCCTGGAAGGCGAGCGCCATCAGCTCGGTACGGCGGTCCGCGCCGCGCGCGGCCAGCTCGGCGGCGTGCGCGGCCTCCTCGCGGGCCTCGGCGAAGTCGCCCTCGACGACCAGTCCGCGCCAGGCCAGCTGGTAGTGCACCTGGGCGAGCAGCCGCGGGTCGTCGCCCGCGTCGGCGAGCACTTGCGGGAAGACCGCGTCGACGTCGCCGAGCGCCTGCCCGGCCGACTCGATCACCACCATCCAGGCCCGCACCCGCTGGGTCGGGGCGGCGGCCCGGGTCAGCACCTCCCGCGCGATGTCCCGGGCGAGGTCCACCTCGCCGGCGGTGATCGCGTCCTCCGCGGCCTGCAGCCGCCGGTCGTCGGCGCCGGGCACGCTGCCGGCCGGGGTGTGCCGGGCGGCGAGCAGCCCCAGCGAGGCCGCCACCGAGGGCGCCCCGCGGTCCCGGGCGAGTGCGGCGGCCTCCGCCAGCCGGGCCGCGACCTTCGGATCGGTGCCGGTGGTGGCCAGGGCCAGGTGCCGGGCCCGCTCGATCGGGTCGGACGCGGCCGTGGACAGCGCCGCGTGCGCGGCCCGCCGCTCCTGCGCCGGGGCCTCCGCGTACAGCGCGGCGGAGATCAGCGGGTGCGCGAACCGTACGGCGGGACCCTCCGGGTCGGTCGCCAGCAGCCCCAGCGCCGCGGCCTGCGCGCACTCCGCCTCGGCGTTGTCCCGGCCGGCCGCGTGCAGCAGCGCCTGGGTGGGACGGGCGCCGACGCTCGCGACGAGCAGGGTGCGGCGCGCCTCCTCGGAGAGCATGTCCAGGCGTTTGAGGACCAGGGCCCGCAGCGAGGTCGGCACCGGCAGCGGCTCGCCGGGCCGGGGCGGGGTGGGGTTCTCACTGAGGGCGCGGCCCAGCTCCAGGGCGAACAGGGGGTTGCCGCCGCTGGTGCGGTGGATGTCGCGGACCGTGGTGCGGGACAGACCGGTGTAGCCGCGGTGGTCGAGCAGGGCGGAGACCTGGGTGCGGGTGAAGGGGCCGAGGCGGACGGCGAGGGTGTCGGGCGGGGAGGAGTTCAGGAAGCGGTCGTACTCCTGGCCCTCGGTGCGGACCGCGCAGAGCATCTGCACCGGGGTGTCGCCGAGGCGGCGGGCGGCGAAGCCGAGCAGTTCGGCGCTGGCCGCGTCCAGCCACTGCAGGTCGTCGGCGACGAGCAGGACGGGCCCGTCGGCGGCCAGCGCGCGCAGCGCCGAGAGCACCGCGAGCCGCAGGGCCAGACCGTCGCGCAGGGTGGGCTCGCCGCGGCCGGTGAGCGCGGACTCCAGGGCGTCGCGCTGGGCGGCGGGCAGCCGGTCGGCGACCTCGTCGAGGACCAGGCCGAAGAGGTCGGCCAGGGCGAGGAACGGCAGGTGCGATTCCGACTCGGTGGCCGAGCAGCGCAACACGGTCCGGGCCGTGCGGCCGTATTCCGCGGCGATTGCCCGCAGCACGGTCGATTTTCCTATTCCGGCGGGCCCGTGGAGCAGCACGCTGCCGCCCGAGCCAAGCTGCTCGCGCGCCGCGCCGAACAGCTCCTCCCTGCCGATGACCAGGTCGGGGCGGCATCTCGCAGACTCCTGGAAGTCCCGTCGCACGGTCACCGCTCCCTCCGAGTGTCGTGTCCGGGCCAAATTCTAGGCAACAGCTGCGGAAATCCGGGCGGACGGTGTGGTGAGGGATATAACAACGGTACGCATATGACAATTCAAGATGCTGTCCACTGAATGGTCACCGCTCATCTCACACCCTTCGCCCGTGCCTGCGGCCCGTCGCCCCGACCGGCGTCCAGGGTAGGCCCCGCCGGAGGCTACGGCAGCAGTCCCGCACGCCGGGCCGCCGTCACCGCCTCGCCCCGGGTGTGGGCGCCCAGCTTGCGCATGGCCGCGCGCAGGTAGGACTTCACCGTCTCCGGGCGCAGCCCGAGCCGCTCCGCGGTCGCCGCGTTGGTCGCCCCGGCCGCCACGCACGCCAGGACGTCCAGCTCGCGGGGCGCGAGGCTCACGGCGCTCGCCCCGCCGGCCGGCGCCAGCAGCCCGCACGCCGCGAGCAGCTCCGCGCGCATCCCCGGGTCGGCGATCCGCGGCGCCAGCGCCCGCAGCGCCGCGTGCGCCTCCCTGACCTGCTCCCAGGCGGCGGCCGACCCGGCCGGGGCGGCGGGCTCCGCGCGGGCCGCCGCCAGCAGGTCGCCCGCCTCCTCCCGCACCACCAGCGCCTGCTCCACGTCCCGCGCCGCCGCCACGGCCTCGCTCAGCGTGCGGTCGCCCAGCGGCTGGGCCGTGCGCAGGGCGCCGTAGAGCACACCGCGCACCCGGCGCCGCACCACCACCGGCACCGCGAGCACCGAGCGCAGGCCCTCCTCGGCGACGGCGGCGTCGTACTCGTGGCTGATCTGCCGGGACGCCGAGTAGTCGGTCACCGCGCACGGCCGGGCCAGCGCCACCGCCTTGCCGCCCAGGCCGCTGCCTGAGGTCACCGCGAGCGCCCGCAGCGCGACGGTCGCGTTGCCGCTCAGCTCGCTGATCCGCATCTGCCGCCGCCCGGGGTCGACCAGCCCGCCGAAGGCCACGGGCAGCCCGGTCGCCCGCCGCAGCCGCGCCAGCGCTGCCTGGATCTCCACCGTCCCCGTCGCGTGCGCTGCCACCCGTTTCGCCCTTTCGCCGCGGCCCCTGTGCCGCCTCCACCCCCGTTCGGGGGTAGTGAGACCTGCATCACGGATTACACGATGTCCGTGAGCCGCCCGGCAATGGTCCGGAACCGCCGGAGTACGCGATCAGGGAGCACAGATGACGGCCACAGACGACTTCCGCAGGGCGCGGGACTTTCTCCTGCAGCACCGCGAGGACTACACCGCGGCCTACGAGGGCTTCGCCTGGCCCCGGCCCGAACGGTTCAACTGGGCCCTGGACTGGTTCGACGTCATCGCGGACGGCAACGACCGCACCGCCCTGCACATCGTCGAGGAGGACGGCGCCGAGACCCGGCTGACCTTCGCCGAGCTGTCCGACCGGTCCGACCGCGTCGCGAACTGGCTGCGCGACCGGGGCGTGGCCGCCGAGGACCGGGTGCTGGTCATGCTCGGCAACCAGGCCGAGCTGTGGGAGACCGCGCTCGCGGCGATGAAGCTGCGCGCCGTCGTCATCCCCGCCACCCCGCTCCTCGGCCCCGCCGACCTGCGCGACCGCGTCGAGCGCGGCCGGGTCAAGCACGTCATCGTGCGGGCGGACGACACCGGCAAGTTCGACGAGGTGCCCGGCGCCTACACCCGGATCTCCGTCGGCGGCCTGCCCACCGAGGGCTGGGAGCCGTACGAGGACGCCTACGCGGCCCCCGCCGAGTTCCTCCCGGACGGGCCGACCCTCGCCGACGACCCGCTCATGCTGTACTTCACCTCGGGCACCACCGCCCGGCCCAAGCTGGTCGAGCACACCCACACCTCGTACCCGATCGGGCACCTGGCCACCATGTACTGGATCGGCCTCAAGCCCGGCGACGTGCACCTGAACATCTCCTCACCCGGCTGGGCCAAGCACGCCTGGTCCAACCTCTTCGCCCCCTGGAACGCCGAGGCGACCGTCTTCATCCACAACTACACCCGCTTCGACGCGGCCCGGCTGATGGCCGAGATGGACCGGGCCGGGGTGACCACGTTCTGCGCCCCGCCGACCGTGTGGCGCATGCTCATCCAGGCCGACCTGACCCAGCTGCGCAGCAGGCCCCGCGAGGTCGTGGCCGCCGGTGAGCCGCTGAACCCGGAGGTCATCGAGCAGGTGCGGCGCGCCTGGGGCGTCACCATCCGGGACGGCTTCGGGCAGACCGAGACCGCCGTGCAGGTCGCCAACACGCCCGGCCAGCCGCTGAAGACCGGCTCCATGGGCCGCCCCAGCCCCGGCTACCGCGTGGAACTCCTCGACCCGGTCTCCGGCGCGCCCGGCGCCCGGGAGGGCGAGATCGCGCTGGACCTGTCCGAGCGCCCGGTCGGCCTGATGACCGGCTACCACGGCGACGCCGACCGCACGGCGGAGGCGATGGCCGGCGGCTACTACCGCACCGGCGACATCGGCTCCCGCGACGAGGACGGCTACATCACCTACGTCGGCCGGGCCGACGACGTGTTCAAGGCGAGCGACTACAAGATCTCCCCGTTCGAGCTGGAGAGCGCCCTGCTGGAGCACGAGGCGGTCGCCGAGGCCGCCGTCGTGCCCGCGCCGGACGAGCTGCGCCTGGCCGTGCCGAAGGCGTACGTCGTCCTCGCGGAGGGCTGGGAGCCGGGCCCGGACACCGCCAAGGTGATCTTCGAGCACTCCCGGCAGGTCCTCGCCCCCTACAAGCGCATCCGCCGGCTGGAGTTCGGCGCCCTGCCCAAGACCGTCTCCGGCAAGATCCGCCGCATCGAGCTGCGCGAGGCGACGGCAGCGGGATCGGACGCCGAGTACCGCGAGGAGGACTTCCGGTGAACTCCTACACCCACGGCACCAGTGCCACCCCGCTGCTGGGCGACACCATCGGCGCCAACCTCGACCGCGCGGTGGCGGCCTGGCCGGACCGCGAGGCCCTCGTCGACGTGCCCTCCGGGCGGCGCTGGACGTACGCGCGGTTCGCGGCGGACGTCGACCGGCTCGCGTACGCGCTGCTCGCGAGCGGGGTCGCCAAGGGCGACCGGGTGGGCATCTGGGCGGTCAACTGCCCGGAGTGGGTGCTCGTCCAGTACGCCACCGCGCGCATCGGCGCGATCATGGTGAACATCAACCCGGCCTACCGCACCCACGAGGTCGAGTACGTCCTCAACCAGTCGGGCGTCTCGCTGCTGTTCGCGTCCGTCAGCCACAAGACCAGCGACTACCGGGCGATGATCGAGGAGGTCCGGGGCCGCTGCCCCGGGCTGCGCGAGACGGTGTACTTCGGCGACCCGAGCTGGGAGGCGCTGCTCGGCCGGGCGGTCCCCGCGCCCTGGCCGGAGCTGTCCTGCGACGACCCGATCAACATCCAGTACACCTCGGGCACGACGGGCTTCCCCAAGGGCGCCACGCTCTCCCACCACAACATCCTCAACAACGGCTATTTCGTGGGGGAGCTGATCGGTTACTCGGAGCAGGACCGGGTGTGCGTGCCGGTGCCGTTCTACCACTGCTTCGGCATGGTCATGGGCAATCTGGCCGCCACCTCGCACGGCGCCTGCATCGTCGTCCCGGCGCCGTCCTTCGACCCGAAGGCGACGCTGGAGGCCGTGCAGGCGGAGCGGTGCACCTCGCTGTACGGCGTGCCGACCATGTTCATCGCGGAGCTGAACCTGCCGGACTTCGCCTCCTACGACCTCACCTCCCTGCGCACCGGCATCATGGCGGGCTCGCCCTGCCCGGTCGAGGTGATGAAGCGGGTGGTCGCCGAGATGCACATGGAGGAGGTCTCCATCTGCTACGGCATGACCGAGACCTCGCCGGTGTCCCTGCAGACCCGCATGGACGACGACCTGGAGCACCGCACCGGCACCGTCGGCCGCGTCCTGCCGCACATCGAGGTCAAGGTCGTCGACCCGGCCACCGGCGTCACCCAACCGCGCGGCGCTGCGGGGGAGTTGTGCACGCGCGGGTACAGCGTGATGCTCGGCTACTGGAACGAGCCGGAGAAGACCGCGGAGGCCGTGGACGCCGGCCGCTGGATGCACACCGGGGACCTCGCGGTGATGCGCGAGGACGGCTACGTCGAGATCGTCGGCCGCATCAAGGACATGATCATCCGGGGCGGCGAGAACATCTACCCGCGCGAGATCGAGGAGTTCCTCTACGGCCACCCGAAGATCCGGGACGTCCAGGTGGTCGGGGTGCCGCACGAGCGGTACGGCGAGGAGGTGCTGGCCTGCGTCATCCCGCTCGACCCGGCGGACCCGCCGACCCTGGACGACGTACGCGCCTTCTGCGCGGACCGGCTGGCCCACTACAAGGTCCCGACCCGGCTCCAGGTGCTGGACGCCTTCCCGATGACCGTGTCCGGGAAGGTCCGGAAGGTGGAGCTGCGCGAGAAGTACGCCGGCTGAACCGTCTCCCGGCCTCCGGGGACCCGCCGCTGAAGGTCAGCCCGGGTCCCCGGAGGCCAGTGCGCGGGCCGGCGCGTTCACCGGCAGGACCTTTCCCGTGGGGGCCAGGACGAACAGCGCGACGCCCAGGCCGTCCGCGCCGGCCCGCGCCCCGGCCGTGTAGCCGCTGAGCGAGAAGAAGGCGCAGGCCGCCGACTCCGTCATCGCCGTCAGCCACAGGCATTCCACGTCCCGCAGGGACGCCGGACGCGCCGACGGGTCGACCTGCGCCACCATGCCGCGGGCGGCCAGCCCGATGCCGCTCGGGGGCCGCTGGTCGGCCCGCCGCACGTCGTCGTGGCCGAGCCAGCGCAGATAGAGCGCGGCGACCGTCACGGCGTCCCGCGCGGTGCGGACGGGCACCGGCCGGAAGACGCCCCGCCGCCGCTCGCCTCTCGTCGCTCCTTGCTCCGGCTCGCTCTCCGGCGTACGTGGCTCCCGATCGTTCTCCGGTGCCCTTGGCTCCGGCTCGCGCTCCGGCGCCCCTTGCCGAGGCGGTTCCGAACGCGGCCCGTTCCCCGGTGCCTCCTCGGTCGGTCCCCAGTCCGACTCCGCCGCTTCCGTGTCCCGCGCCGCCCCCGACACCGCGATCCGCAGCACCGCCCCGCACGCGCACCCCAGCTCCGGCCGGGGCCACTGCGAGCGGCGGTCGCAGGCCGGGCAGCGGACCGTCACCCACTGGTCCTCCCAGCTCCGGTGCGTCACCGGCACCGGCGGGACCGTGGGGTCCAGGGGCGGGGCGACCGGGGTCCCGCACACGCACGGATAGCCGGGAGCCGTGAACAGGCGCTCGCGGCGGCAGGCCGGACAGCGCACCGGCACGCTCTCGGTCACGGCCCCTCCAGCACGGCTCGTCGGACAGCGCCCCCATGGTGCTCCACCCATCGCCCGCCCGGCCCCCCGCTTGTCCGTCTCTTGACGGCTCTTCGCCCGCCCGCCTACATTGCTTCCAGATCGTAGAAATTACTTTCCGCTATACGGAATACGGCTCACCGCGGGGCGCGACGGGAGTGCGAATCCGACAGCCGAAGCAGTCGAAGCAGGAGTACTCGATGGCTCGTATGACCGCTGCCCGCGCGGCAGTTGAGATCCTCAAGCGCGAGGGCGTCACGGACGCCTTCGGTGTGCCGGGCGCCGCGATCAACCCCTTCTACAAGGCGCTCAAGGAGGGCGGCGGCATCCACCACACGCTCGCCCGCCACGTCGAGGGCGCCTCGCACATGGCCGAGGGCTACACGCGGACCTCGCCGGGGAACATCGGCGTCTGCATCGGCACCTCCGGTCCCGCCGGCACCGACATGATCACCGGCCTGTACTCGGCCATCGGCGACTCCATCCCGATCCTGTGCATCACCGGCCAGGCGCCCACCTCCGTGATCCACAAGGAGGACTTCCAGGCCGTCGACATCGCGTCGATCGCCAAGCCGGTCACCAAGATGGCCGTGACCGTCCTGGAGGCCGCGCAGGTCCCCGGCGTCTTCCAGCAGGCCTTCCACCTGATGCGCTCCGGCCGCCCCGGCCCGGTCCTCATCGACCTGCCGATCGACGTCCAGCTCACCGAGATCGAGTTCGACCCGGAGACGTACGAGCCGCTGCCCGTCTACAAGCCGGCCGCGACCCGCGCCCAGATCGAGAAGGCGATCACCTTTCTTCTGGAGTCGCAGCGCCCGGTCATCGTGGC
Organism: Streptomyces griseosporeus; assembly: GCF_014656055.1. Classification (GTDB taxonomy): domain Bacteria; phylum Actinomycetota; class Actinomycetes; order Streptomycetales; family Streptomycetaceae; genus Streptomyces; species Streptomyces griseosporeus. The sequence continues at coordinate 1,590,521 of NZ_BNBR01000001.1, read as the reverse complement.
CGGCGGCGGTGTCATCGGAGCCGACGCCACCGACCTGCTCGTCGAGTTCGCCGAGCTGACCCAGACCCCGGTCATCCCCACCCTGATGGGCTGGGGCACCCTGCCCGACGACCACGAGCTGAACGCCGGCATGGTCGGCGTGCAGACCTCGCACCGCTACGGCAACGCCAACTTCCTGGAGTCGGACTTCGTCCTCGGCATCGGCAACCGCTGGGCCAACCGCCACACCGGCTACAAGCTCGACGTCTACCGCGGCGAGCGCAAGTTCGTCCACGTCGACATCGAGCCCACCCAGATCGGCAAGATCTTCCCGCCGGACTACGGCGTCGTCTCCGACGCCAAGGCCGCGCTGGAGCTGTTCGTCGAGGTGGCGAAGGAGCTGAAGGCCGCCGGCAGGCTGCCCGACCGCGGCGAGTGGGTCGCCTCCACCCAGGAGCGCAAGGCCACGCTGCTGCGCCGTACGCACTTCGACAACGTGCCGCTGAAGCCGCAGCGCGTCTACGAGGAGATGAACAAGGCCTTCGGCCCGGAGACGCGGTACGTCACCACCATCGGCCTCTCCCAGATCGCCGGCGCGCAGATGCTGCACGTCTACAAGCCGCGCCACTGGATCAACTGCGGCCAGGCCGGCCCGCTCGGCTGGACCATCCCGGCCGCGATCGGCGTCGCCAAGGCCGACCCGGACGCCCAGGTCGTCGCGCTCTCCGGCGACTACGACTTCCAGTTCCTCATCGAGGAGCTGGCCGTCGCCGCCCAGCACCGCATCCCGTACGTCCACGTCCTGGTCAACAACTCCTACCTCGGTCTGATCCGCCAGGCGCAGCTCGGCCTGGACATCAACTTCCAGGTCAACCTGGAGTTCGAGAACGTCAACTCGCCCGAGATCGGCGTCTACGGTGTCGACCACGTCAAGGTCGCCGAGGGACTGGGCTGCAAGGCCATCCGCGTCACCGAGCCGGAGCAGCTGGGCGCCGCCTTCGAGCAGGCCAAGAAGCTGGCCGCGGAGTACCGGGTGCCGGTCGTCGTGGAGGCGATCCTGGAGCGGATCACCAACATCTCGATGAGCCGCACGATGGACATCAGCGACATCAGCGAGTTCGAGGACCTGGCCACCGAGCCCGGCCACGCGCCGACCTCGATCAAGCCGCTGAAGGTCTGACACACCGACTCCGACCCGTTGAAGGGGCGGTCCACCCGGGGGGCTGGACCGCCCCTTCGGCGTGCCCGCGGGCGGTCAGTCGAAGCCCCCGCCGCCCCCGCCGCAGCCGAAGCCGCCGCCCGAGGCGTGGTCGTGGCCGCCGTGACCGCCGTATCCCCGGTCGCCGTCCGTGCCGTCGTACGACTCGCCGCCCGAGAGCAGCCGCAGGTCGTCGCTCCGGCCGAAGGGGAACCGGCCGGCGTCGGCGAGCGCGCCGCGTCCGGTCAGTCCCGCCTCGCGGGCGAAGCGCGGCACCAGGGCGGTCAGCGCCGGCTCGCCGTACAGCGCGACCGCCAGCACGATCTCGTCCTCGCCCAGCCCCTCCGGGCCCCCGGGCAGCGGGTGTGCCGCGCGCAGCTCGGCCAGCCGGCGGCGCCAGGCGCGGGTGCGGCGCGGCGGCACCGACCGCGACAGCCCGGCCGCCACCGCCTCGGCACGCATCCGGGCCAGTGCGCGGGCCACCATCAGGCGGCCGGGCAGCTCCCGCAGCCCCGCGGGCCGGTAGAGCGCCGAGCGCACCGCCTTCTCCAGCGGGTGCCGGAAGGCCCCGGCGGCGCCCCCCGGCGTCCTGCGCAGCGTCCCCCGCCGTCCCGCGCCGACCGCGCCGCGCAGGTGCAGCGCCACCACGGCCACCGTCACCGCGGCCCGCGGCCCGGCCCGCAGCAGGGCGATCTCGTGCGGCCCCGGCGGCTTCGTCGTCGTATCCGTGCTCATGTCCTCACCCCCGTGTGACAGGGGTGTGCCCGGGGCCGAGGGCGGTCCAAGCCCCCCGGGCCCGGGTTCAGAGCAGGATCTGAGGGTGCCGTAGGGGCGGCTACGACCCTTTCTGTACGCCCTGCTGCCCGCCGCGCTGCTCGTGGTGCTGCTCGTGGTGTTCCGACAGTCCCGGCCAGTCGTCGGGGCCGCCGCCCTGCCACTCGACGATGTCGCTCGCCGCCACATCGGTGACGTACAGGTCGGCCAGCCGCAGGATCTCGCTCACGTCGTCCGCGTGCGTGGCGACCCCCAGCGTCTCCTCGCCCGCGGTGACGCGCCGCGAGCCGTCCAGCGCCGGGGGATGCACCACGACGTGCGGGTGCTGCGTCGGATGTGCCATGCCTTCAGGCTGCTGCCGCAGCCGCCGGTACGCACGCCGAAGCGCCGGGTACGGGACCGTCCGTACCCGGCGCTTCGGGGCCTGTGGTGAAAGCCTGGTGACCGTCCGACGGCGCGAGGCTGGGCGCGACAGGTCGTTCGCGCCGCCGGACGGGGTCTGGGGGAGGGGTGGGGGTGATGCCGGGACCGCGGCGGCTGCGACGGAGCCCCGGGACGCACTTCCCTCAGGTCGAGAAGGGGAACCGGAGTCCTTCACCACCGCACTGGCTCGCAGGCCGCCGCGGTCCTCACCCGGGCCGCGTCCCCGACACCGGTGACCACCCCTCATCCGGGTCGCTCGGTGCCGGCCGGGACGCGGCCAGGGAGTCTCAGTCCTCGCGCAGGGCGCGGACCGCCTCCTCCACGCGCTTGCCGTACTCGGGGTCGGCGGCGTGGAAGTGCGCGAGGTTCTTCTCGATCACGTCGTTGCGGGAGACCTGCGACAGGCCGCCGGCGATGTTCGCGACCAGACGGGACTTCGCGTCCTCGGACAACAGCCGGTACAGCGCGCCGGCCTGGATGAAGTCGTCGTCCTTGGTGTGCTGCGGGGCCTCGTGGTTGCCCGTGTACCCGGACACCGGCAGCGGCGCCGACAGCGGGCGGCCGGTCTCGGCCGGGCCGTCGTAGGAGTTCGGCTCGTAGTTCTTGGCGTGGCGGCCCTGCGGGTTGAGCGCCATGAAGCCGTCGCGGCCGTAGTTCTGCGCGCCGCCCGGCACCGCCTTCGGCGAGTTGACCGGCAGCAGGGTGTGGTTGACGCCGAGGCGGTAGCGGTGGGCGTCCGCGTAGGCGAACAGACGGCCCTGGAGCATCTTGTCCGGCGACGGGCCGATGCCCGGGACGAAGTTGTTCGGGGAGAACGCGGCCTGCTCGACCTCGGCGAAGACGTTGTCGGGGTTGCGGTTCAGCACCAGCTTGCCGACGCGCTTCAGCGGGTAGTCGGCGTGCGGCCACACCTTGGTCAGGTCGAACGGGTTGAAGCGGTAGTTCGCCGCCTCGGCCGCCGGCATGAGCTGCACGTACAGCGTCCAGGACGGGTGCACCCCGCGCTCGATGGCCTGCAGCAGGTCCGTCTGGTGCGAGTTGGGGTCCTTGCCCGCGATCTCCGCGGCCTGCTCGCCGGTCAGGCAGCGGATGCCCTGGTCGGTCTTGAAGTGGTACTTGACGAAGAAGGCCTCGCCCTTGGCGTTCGTCCACTGGTAGGTGTGCGAGCCGAACCCGTCCATGTGGCGGTACGACGCCGGGATGCCGCGGTCGCCCATCAGCCAGGTCACCTGGTGCGTGGCCTCGGGGGAGTGGGCCCAGAAGTCCCAGACGTTGTCCGGCTCCTGCTTGCCGGTGAACGGGTCGCGCTTCTGCGAGTGGATGAAGTCGGGGAACTTGATCGGGTCCTTGATGAAGAACACCGGGGTGTTGTTGCCGACGAGGTCGTAGTTGCCCTCCTCGGTGTAGAACTTCACCGCGAAGCCGCGCGGGTCGCGGACGGCGTCCGCGCCGCCGAGCGAGTCGGCCACGGTGGAGAAGCGCACGAACACCTCGGTGCGCTTGCCGACCGTGCCGAGGAAGTCGGCGAACGTGTAGCCGGTGACGTCGTCGGTCACCTCGAAGTGGCCGTAGGCGCCGGAGCCGCGGGCGTGCACCACGCGCTCCGGGATGCGCTCGCGGTTGAAGCGCGCCAGCTTCTCCAGGAGCTGCTGGTCCTGGATCAGGAGCGGCCCGCCGACGCCGGCGGAGGCGGAGTTCTGGTTGTCGGCGACGGGGGCGCCGGACTCGGTCGTGAGCACGCGCTTCGACATCGGGGGACCTTCCGTACGAGAGTCAGCGGAAAACTGTTTCCGCTTCGTGGAGCCTAGGAGGGGGCGATCAGGGCGTCAACAGTTTGTTGAAGTGGTTTCCGGACCGCGGCGCCGCTTGGGCGCGACGGGACAGGTGTCGACGGCGCCGCGGCCCGGAAGTCTTCACAGGGGCCGGACGGAGGCGTCCGGCCGGTCGCGTCAGACCTGGGCGCCCGAGAGGCGCTCCACGGCCCGCAGCAGGGCCGAGTGGTCCAGGCCGCCGTCGCCCTGGGCGCGCAGCGACGCCACGAGCTGCGCCACCACGGCGCCGACGGGCAGCGCGGCACCGACGTTGCGGGCGGCGTCGGTGACGATGCCCATGTCCTTGTGGTGCAGGTCGATGCGGAAGCCCGGCCGGAAGTCGCGGCTCAGGAAGTTGTCCTTCTTGCGCGTCAGCACGGTCGAGCCGGCCAGGCCGCCGTTGAGCACGTCGAGCGCGGCCTTCAGGTCCACACCGGACTTCTCCAGGAAGACCACGGCCTCGGCGCACGCCTGGATGTTCACGGCGACGATCAGCTGGTTGGCGGCCTTCACGGTCTGGCCCGAGCCGTGCGGACCGCACAGCACGATGGTCTTGCCGAGCGCCTCGAAGATCGGCTTGGCCTCCTCGAAGTCGGCCTTCTCGCCGCCGACCATGATGGAGAGCACGGCCTCGATGGCACCGGCCTCGCCGCCGGACACCGGGGCGTCCAGCACGCGGATGCCCTTGTCCTTCGCGGCCTTCGCCAGGTCGACCGAGGTCTGCGGGGTGATCGAGGACATGTCGATCAGCAGCGCGCCGGACCTCGCGTTCTCCAGGATGCCGTCCGGGCCGTACGCGATGGCCTCGACCTGCGGGGAGGCGGGGACCATGGTGATGACCACGTCCGCGTCCTTCACCGCCTCGGCGATCGAGCCGGCCGCGGTGCCGCCGGCGGCGGCCAGGCGGTCCAGCTTCTCCTGCTCCAGCGTGAAACCGGTGACCTGGTAGCCCGCCTTGACGAGGTTCTCGGACATGGGCGAGCCCATGATGCCGAGGCCGATCCAGGCGATCTTGGGGAGGGACATATGAGGGCCTTTCTGAAAAACGGGGGTGGTCAGCGGGCCGCGCGGGCCTCAGCGGGCGGCGCGGGCCTCGGCGGGCAGCCAGTCGAAGGCCTGGGCGCTCGGGCGGTCGCCCGGCTTGTACTCCAGGCCCACCCAGCCGTCGTAGCCCGCCTTCCTCAGCTGGTCGAGCAGGTCCTCCAGGGGGAGGGAGCCCGTGCCCGGGGCGCCGCGGCCGGGGTTGTCGGCGATCTGCACATGGCCGGTCTTCGCCGCGTACTGTTCGATGACGGCCGGCAGGTCCTCGCCGTTCATGGACAGGTGGTACAGGTCCATGAGGAACGTCGCGTTGCCGAGGCCGGTCGCCTCGTTGACCCGGTCCACGACGCCGATCGCGGCCGGCGCGCTCACCAGCGGGTACAGCGGCGACTCGGGCTTGTTCAGCGCCTCGATCAGCAGGATCGCGCCGATCCGGTCGGCGGCCCGGGCCGCGAGGACGAGGTTCTCCAGCGCGAGCGCGTCCTGCTCGGCCGGGTCCACCCCCTCGACGCGGTTGCCGTACAGCGCGTTGAGCGCCCGGCAGCCCAGCGAGGCGGCGAAGCCGGCGGCCACGTCGATGTTGGCGCGGAACCGCTCGGACTCCTCGCCCGGCACCGACAGGGCGCCGCGGTCCGGTCCGGGCAGCTGCCCGGCGTAGAAGTTCAGGCCCGTGAGCTGGACGCCCGCGTCCTCGATCGCCCCCTTCAGGGCGTCGAGCTCGGACTGCTCGGGGGTCGGGGTGTCGATCCAGGGCCACCACAGCTCGACCGCGGTGAAGCCGGCCGCGGCGGCGGCCGCGGGGCGCTCCAGGAGCGGGAGTTCCGTGAAGAGGATCGACAGGTTGACGTTGAAGCGCTGGTCTGCGAATCCCATCGGGTGCCGCGCTCCCTTCCGTGTCGAATTTCCGTATGACGGAAGTTAGTTTCTGCGTATTGGAAGATTGCCGTCGGGGTGTCGCCCTTGTCAAGAGGGGTCGGCGGAAAGCGGCCCCGCGCGTTAGGTTGTGCGCGTGCGATTGAGAGTGGAGTTCACGACCGAGCCCTTCGACCTCGACGAGGCGCCCGAGCACGCGGTGGTGGCCCGCCGGGTCATCGAGACCGCCGACCTGGAGTCGGTGGACGTCGGCCCGTTCGGCAACACCGCCGAGGGCGGCGCCGACGCCGTCCTGACGGCCGTGGACGCGCTGCTCCGCAAGAGCCTCGAAGCCGGCGCGACCCGTGTCTCCCTCCAGGTCAACGTGATCCGGGAGGGCGAGTGAACGGCGCCGGGGACGAGACGTTCATCGCGGCCGTGAAGCCGCTCGTCGACGCGATCGGCGGCGAGATGGTGCCGCCCGACGAGGCCGCCCCCGAGGACGTGGTGCTGTCCTGGGAGGGCAATGAGGCGGTGGCCGTACGGCTGCCGCAGCTGGCCGACTCCCTCGACCACATCCTGGCCGCCATGGAGCGCCGCAAGGGCAAGCCGCTCGCGGACCTGGACCGCAAGGCCAAGCAGGAGGTCGTGCGCATACTGGAAGCGCGCGGAGCCTTCTCGGTCCGGCACGGTGTGGAGACGGTGGCGAGCGCCCTCGGCGTCAGCCGCTTCACGGTCTACAACTACCTGAACCGCCAGAAAGAAGCCTGATCGCACCGCTTCACCGAGCCGCCGTCCGGACCCGCCGGGCGGCGGCCTTTTGTTACCCGGAATTTTCAACAAACTGTTGACGTGGTGTTTCGGAGGGCGTTAGCTATCCGCAGCCCGTACAGCACAAGGCCACGGAGGCACCCGTGACTTCGACTTCCACGCCGCCGGGCCTGGCCCGCTTCAACGCCCTGGAGGAGGACGCGGCACGCGCCGCGCTCCACGAGGCGTGCAGCTCCACGGCATGGGCGCGGCGGCTGCTGGCCGCCCGCCCCTATGCCGCCCCCGAGGACCTCTACGCCGCGAGCGACGCCGCCATGGCCGAGCTGACCGCCGAGGACCTCGCGGAGGCCATGGCCGGGCACCCGCCGATCGGCCGCCCCAAGCCGGGGGACCCCACCTCGGCCCGGGAGCAGAGCGGCATGGCCGGCGCCTCCGACCAGCTCAAGGCGGAGATGCTCGAACTGAACCTGGCCTACCAGGACAAGTTCGGCCACGTCTTCCTCATCTGTGCCACCGGCCGGACCGGCGAGCAGATGCGCGACGCGGTCAAGGAACGGATCGGGAACTCGCCGGAGCAGGAGCGGGAGATCGTCCGCACCGAGCTGGGCAAGATCAACCGCATCCGACTGGCACGACTCGTCGAAGAGGACTGACCACAGCCATGAGCACCAGCACCACCGCCTCGGTGTCCACGCACATCCTGGACACCTCCGTAGGCCGCCCCGCGGAAGCCGTCGCCGTCCGCCTCTCGGCCCGCTCCGGGTCCGACGCGGAGTGGCAGCCGCTCGGCGGCTCGGCCACCGACGCGGACGGGCGGTGCAAGGACCTCCCGGCCCTGCCGGAGGGGACCACCCACGTACGGCTCGACTTCGACACCGAGACGTACTTCGCCAAGAAACAAGCCGCGGCCCAGCAGGACGCCCCCGCGCTCCGGGACAGCGAGAACGGCCGGCCCGTGTTCTTCCCCGAGGTCACCATCGCCTTCGCGGTGGTGCCCGGCGAGCACTACCACGTTCCGCTGCTGCTCAACCCGTTCGGCTACTCCGTTTACCGAGGGAGCTGACCGACACCATGACCCGATTCGTCCTGGGACAGAACCAGTACGGCAAGGCAGAGAACCGCGTCGTAAAGATCACGCGTGACGGCGACACGCACCACATCAAGGACCTGAACGTCTCCGTCGCCCTCTCCGGCGACATGGAGGAGGTCCACCGCAGCGGGTCCAACGCGAACGTCCTGCCCACCGACACCACCAAGAACACGGTGTTCGCCTTCGCCAAGGAGCACGGGATCGACAGCGCCGAGGACTTCGGCGTCAAGCTCGCCCGCCACTTCGTGGACAACAACGAGCCGATCCACCGGGCCCGCATCCGCATCGAGGAGTACGGCTGGGAGCGGATCGAGACCTCGCAGTCCGGGGCCCGGTTCGTCGGCGCCGACGAGATCGCCCACTCCTTCGTCCGCAAGGGCCAGGAGACCCGCGTCGCGCAGATCACCTACGACGGCCACGGCATCCAGGTGCTCTCCGGGTTCAAGGACCTCACCGTCCTGAACACGACGAACTCCGAGTTCTGGGGCTTCCTGAAGGACAAGTACACCACCCTTCAGGAGGACTACGACCGCATCCTCGCCACCACCGTCTCCACCTGGTGGCGGCACAACTGGGACGGCATCGACTCCCACGCCCCGAACTGGGACCGCTCCTACAACGGGGTGCGCAAGCACGCGCTGCAGGCGTTCGCCGAGACCTACTCGTACTCGCTCCAGCAGACCCTGTTCGAGATGGGCGTACGGGTGCTGAACTCGCGCGACGAGGTCGACGAGATCCGCTTCTCCATGCCCAACAAGCACCACTTCCGCTCGGACCTGTCGCCCTTCGGGATCGACAACGAGGCCAAGGACGGCGCCGTGTACTACGCCGCCGACCGGCCCTACGGCCTGATCGAGGCCACCATCCTGCGCGACGGCGCCGAGCAGCTCATCCCGGTCGACATGACCAACCTCTGACGCGGGACGCGCGCCCCCGGTCCCGCCACCTGGACCGGGGGCGCGCCACACCGGAGGGAACACCATGGCACAGCCTGCAACAGAGCCGGCGAAGGGCTCCTGTCCCACCCCGCCGGTGCACACCGAGGACGCCGTCACGTCCGTGCACCCGGTGGACGAGAAGCTCCACCCCTCGCGGCTCGTCCCCGCCGCGCTCCAGCACATCGCCGCCATGTACGCGGGCGTGGTCACTCCTCCGCTCATCATCGGCCAGGCCTGCGGACTCGACGTCGCGGCCCGCACCCGGCTGATCGCCGCGTCCCTGCTCATCGCGGGCGTCGCGACCATCCTGCAGACCATCGGCGTCAAGGGCCTCGTCGGCAACCGGCTGCCCTTCGTCAACGCAGCCTCCTCCGCGGGCATCGCGCCGATCCTCGCGATCGCCGAGACCAACGGCAAGGGCCACCAACTCCCGGCGATCTACGGCGCGGTGATGGTCGCCGGCGCCTTCTGCCTCGCCCTCGGACCGTTCTTCGGCCGGCTGCTGCGCTTCTTCCCGCCGCTGGTCACCGGCGTGGTGATCACCCTGATCGGCGTGACCCTGATGCCCGTGCCGGTGAGCTGGGCGCAGGGCGGCGACAAGACCGCCGCCGACTTCGGCGCGATGAAGTACCTCGCGCTCGCCGCCTTCACCCTCGCCGTCATCCTGCTCATCCAGCGCTTCGGCCGCGGCTTCCTCAGGCAAGTGGCCCTGCTGTGCGGCCTGTTCGTCGGCACGGTCGCCGCGATCCCGTTCGGCATGGCCGACTTCAGCGGCCTTAAGTCCGCGCCCGTCGCCGCCCTGCCGGCCCCGTTCGCCTTCGGCGCGCCCGAGTTCCAGCCCGCGGCCGTGCTGTCGCTGTGCATCGTGATGCTGGTGCTGATGACCGAGTCGAGCGCCGGCATGCTCGCCCTCGGCGAGATCTGCGACCGCCGCACCGACGCGAGGACCATCACCCGCGGCCTGCGCACCGACGGCATCGCCACCCTGATCGGCCCCGTCTTCGGCGGCTTCCCCACCTCCGCCTTCGCCCAGAACGTCGGCGTCGTCTCCCTCACCCGGGTGCGCAGCCGGTACGTCGTCGCCGTCGCCGGCGGCACCCTGCTCGTCCTAGGCGCCTTCCCGGTGCTCGGCGCGGTCGTCTCCCTCGTCCCGATGCCGGTCCTCGGCGGTGCGGGCATCGTCCTGTTCGGCTCGATCGCCGTCAGCGGCATCCGCACGCTGTCCGAGGCCGGACTCGACGACAGCTCCAACATCATCCTGGTCGCCGTCGCGCTCGGCGCCGGCATCATCCCGCTGGCCGCACCGACCTTCTACGCCGGCTTCCCCGCCTGGGCGCAGACCGTGCTCGGCTCCGGCATCAGCGCCGGCGCGCTCGTCGCCGTATCGCTGAACCTGTTCTTCCACCATCTCGGCACCCGGAGCGGCAGCCCCGCCCCGGCACTCAAATCCTCCTAGGGTCCTGCCGTGCCCTCCCGTGGACACTCCTGGTCCCGTGTGCACGGGTCCGCCACCGAAAGACAAGGAAGCACCATGGCACCTTCGGCAGCCCCGCGCATCGTCATCGAGAACTGCGCGATCGCGACCGTGGACGCCGGCGACACCGAGTACGCCTCGGGGTACCTCGTCCTCGCCGGCAACAGGATCGAGTCGGTCGGCGCGGGCCAGGCCCCCGAAGGCCTGGAGAACGTGGTGCGCCGGATCGACGCGAGCGGCCATCTGGCCACGCCCGGTCTGGTCAACACCCACCACCACTTCTACCAGTGGATCACCCGCGGTCTGGCCACCGACCACAACCTGTTCAACTGGCTGGTCGCGCTGTACCCGACGTGGGCGCGCATCGACGAGCAGATGTGCTACTCGGCGGCTCAGGGCTCCCTCGCCATGATGGCCCGCGGCGGCGTCACCACCGCCATGGACCACCACTACGTCTTCCCGCACGGCTCCGGCGACCTGTCCGGCGCAATCATCCGGGCCGCCGCCGAGATGGGCGTACGGTTCACCCTCGCCCGCGGCTCGATGGACCGCAGCGTCAAGGACGGCGGGCTGCCGCCGGACTTCGCCGTCGAGACCCTGGAGGGCGCCCTCACCGCCACCGAGGAAACCGTCCGCAAGCACCACGACGCCTCCTTCGACGCCATGACCCAGGTCGCCGTCGCGCCCTGCTCGCCGTTCTCCGTCTCCACCGAACTGCTGCGCCAGGGCGCCGAACTGGCCCGCCGCCTCGGCGTACGGCTGCACACCCACGGCTCGGAGACCGTGGAGGAGGAGAAGTTCTGCCACGAGCTGTTCGGCATGGGCCCGACCGACTACTTCGAGTCCACCGGCTGGCTCGGCGAGGACGTGTGGATGGCGCACTGCGTCCACATGAACGACTCCGACATCGCCGCCTTCGCCCGCACCAGGACCGGCGTCGCGCACTGCCCGTCCTCCAACGCCCGCCTCGCCGCCGGCATCGCCCGCGTCCCCGACATGCTCAAGTCGGGCGTCCCCGTCGGCCTCGGTGTGGACGGCACCGCCTCCAACGAGTCCGGCGAACTCCACACCGAACTGCGCAACGCCCTGCTGATCAACCGCCTCGGCGCCCACCGCGAGGCCGCGCTCAACGCCCGCCAGGCGCTGCGCCTGGGCACCCACGGCGGTGCGCAGGTCCTCGGCCGCGCCGACCAGATCGGCTCGCTGGAGGCCGGCAAGCTCGCCGACGTCGTGCTGTGGAAGATGGACACCCTCGCCCACGCCTCCATCGCCGACCCGGTCACCGCGCTGGTCTTCGGTGCCGCGGCCCCGGTCACCGCCTCCTTCGTCAACGGTCGGCAGATCGTCGAGAACGGCCGCCTGCTCACCGTCGACGAGGACGCCGTCGCCCGCTCCACCCGCCAAGAGGCCCAGCGCCTGGCCCGGATCGCCGCACAGGCCTGATCACCCCCAGGACTCCCGGCCGAGAGGGACGGCTCCCGGCCGGGACCGTGGATCCGAGCGGGATCCACGGCAGCCGTCTCCGGGGCGCGCGCACACGCCCGCGCCCCGGAACGGTCACCGCTCAGCACCGCTCAGCACCAACAACCCCCCCGCCGCGCCACCCCCGTCACGGTCCCGCACGACCACAACCGCACCACCTCCCTGAAACCCACGTCGACAAAGACGTGTTACCCGTCCGGAGGAGCCGCCGTGGCCGCCCATCCCGTAGACGAGAAACTCCCCGCGCTGAAGATGGCCACCACCGGCCTTCAGCATGTGGCCGCCATGTACGCGGGAGTCGTCGCCCCACCCCTGATCGTCGGCGCGGCCATCGGCCTCACCGGCACCGAACTCACCTTCCTCACCGGCGCCTGCCTGTTCACCGCGGGCCTCGCGACCTTCCTGCAGACCCTCGGCATCTGGAAGATCGGCGCCAGGCTGCCCTTCGTCAACGGCGTCACCTTCGCCGGTGTCGCCCCCATGACCGCGATCGTCGCCTCCACCGACGACAAGTCCGACGCCCTGCCGATCATCTTCGGCGCGGTCATCGTCGCCGGACTCCTCGGCTTCCTCGCCGCGCCCTTCTTCAGCAAGGCGATCCGCTTCTTCCCGCCCGTCGTCACCGGCACCGTCATCACCCTGATCGGTGTCTCGCTGCTGCCCGTCGCCTTCGGCTGGGCGCAGGGCCCGAACCCCGCCGCCCACGACTACGGCTCGGCGACCAACCTCACCCTCGCCGGCATCACCCTGCTCGTGGTCCTGCTGCTGCGCCGCTTCACCCGCGGCTTCGTCAAGCAGATCGCCGTCCTGCTGGGCCTGATCGCCGGCACGCTCATCGCGATACCGTTCGGCGTCACCGACTTCAGCCCCGTCGGAGACGCGGACATCGTCGGCTTCCCCACCCCGTTCCACTTCGGCGCGCCCCAGTTCCAGCTCGCCGCGATCCTCTCGCTGTGCGTGGTGATGGTCGTCTCGATGACCGAGTCGACCGCCGACATGCTCGCCCTCGGCGAGATCGTGGAGCGCCCCGCCGACGAGAGGACCATCGCCGCGGGGCTGCGCGCCGACACCCTCGGCTCCGCGCTCAGCCCCCTGTTCAACGGGTTCATGTGCAGCGCCTTCGCACAGAACATCGGGCTGGTCGCCATGACGAGGATCCGCAGCCGGTTCGTCGTCGCCACCGGCGGCGCCTTCCTGGTGCTGATGGGCCTGTGTCCGGTGGCGGCCTCGCTGATCGCGGTCGTACCCCGGCCGGTCCTCGGCGGCGCGGGCGTCGTGCTGTTCGGCTCGGTCGCCGCGAGCGGCATCCAGACCCTGGTGCGGGCCGGCCTCGACCGGGACAACAACGTCCTCATCGTCGCCGTCTCCCTGGCGGTCGGCATCATCCCCATCACCGAGCCGGACTTCTACCACGCCTTCCCGGAGACCGCGAAGATCGTCCTGGACTCCGGCATCTCCACCGGCTGTGTGATGGCCGTCCTGCTCAACCTCGTCTTCAACCACATCGGCAAGGGCCGCGAGGCCCACGACGTGACCCACCCGATGGAGGCGGGGGAGGAGATCGCCGCCGTGCACTGACAACCACGCGGGGCGGGGCGCTGTGAGGACGCTCACCGCGCCCCGCGGCCGTTCCGCCGCGCGGCGCGATCCGTGTGATGATCTTCCCTCGTCATCACCTCCGGCGACCCGCCGGAACGACATCACAGACAACTGGGGGGAACGTGCGAAGACTTCGCGTCCTCGTCCTGGCGCTCGCCGCCGTGCTGGGCCTGACGGTGTGGGCGGCGCCCGCCGGTTCGGCCGCCGGAACCGCCACCTACAAGGTGTGGCACTGGAACGTCGCGGGCGACGAGTCCAACTACAACTCCACCACCAACGGCCTGGTCGACGCCATCCTGGGCTCGGTCGACTACCGCGACCCCGACTTCATCTCCCTCAACGAGGTCTGCCCCGACCAGTACCGGGCCATCCTCAAGGGCCTCCAGGAGCGGGGCTGGCCGCAGAGCTCCACCAACTTCGCCCGGTTCGAACCCATGCCGGACGTCGACGCCGACCTCTGCAAGGACGACGCCACGGGCGACTCCGACCCGTACGGCGTCGCCGTGTTCAGCCGGTTCGCCCCCAGCGGCACCGACCGCATCACCCTGCCCTCCGACGGCGACAAGGCCCGCAAGCTGCTGTGCGTGTCCATCGCCTCCCAGCCCGGCGGCCTGCGTTTCTGCACCACGCACATCACCTTCAAGACGGCCGTCAAGCCGGCCCAGCTCGACGCGGTGCGCACCCAGCTCCAGCAGTGGACGGCGGCCGGCGGCACGGTCGTCACCGCCGGTGACTTCAACACCCAGCCCCACGACACCCTGCTCGACAGCTGGTACACGCCGGCCGTGGCGACCGCCGACAACGGCGGCAACACCGGCCAGTTCCACGAGCTGGACGACCAGGACGGCCTGTGCCCGGGCTGGGGCGAGGCGACCACCGAGGGCTCCCTGCTGGGCCGGTGCGACCAGCGCGCCAAGGTGGACCTCGTGTGGGCGGCGGCCTCCCGGCTGGTCTCCTACGACGAGGACGCCCACCCCATCGCCACCGACCGCTGCACCAACCGCAGCGGCCTGTACATCCCCTGCTCCAACCACCGCATCGTCGACGCCACCCTCACCGTCACCACCCCGTAGGGCTTCAGGCCCGCGCGGTCAGCCGGCAGGGCGAGTCGGCCGGCAGCCGCCCCGTGAAGTACGAGCGGGGCGGCACGCCCATCAGGGCGCGGAAGTCGGTCGTCATATGGGACTGGTCGTAGTAGCCGGTGGCGGCGGCCAGTTCGGCCCAGGGCGCGGTGGGGGCCCGGTCGACGACCGCGCGGACCCGGTCGATCCGGGCGTAGTGCTTGGGGGAGACGCCGACGCCCTCGGTGAACAGGTTGCGCAACTGCCGCTCGCTGACCGCCAGTTCCCGCGCCACGTTTCCCACCTGGCCGGGCGTCCGCCCCGCCCGCACGGACAGCGCCTCGACCCCGGCCCGCAGCAGCGCCGTACGCGACGGATCCGCCGCCTCGGCCATCAGCTCCGGCAGCACCTCGGCCGCCCGGGCCACGGTCTCCTCCGGGCCGGTCCAGCGCAGTTCCCGTGCCAGCCGGTGGGCCGCCCGCGTCGGCAGCGACTCCAGCCGCACCGCCCGCCCGACCAGCTCGGCGGCCGGTACGCCGAGCAGCGGGCGGACCGTGCCCGGCGCGAGCCGCAGCTCCACACACGAGACCCCGGACCTGCCCCGGTAGTACGCGGCACGCACCCGGGGGCCGACGGCCAGCACGTCCCGCTCCCCGCGCGGCCCCACCCGCACCACGAGCCGGGCCGCCGCGTCCGGCAGATGCACCAGCGCGTCCTCGGAGGCGTCGGGCAGGGACACCCGGCGGGCGCCCGACACCCAGGAGGCCAGCGGCTCGGGCACGGTCAGGAACTGGTCCACGGCGGCAAGCGTCACCCGTTCACTGTAGGCGGCCCGCCCGCCCCTCCCGGTCGTCCGGCCGTGCCGGAATCTCCAAGATCCCGGCGCCCGGCCGCGGGCAGCCTGGACCGCATGATTCTGGTGACGGGTGCCACGGGCACCACAGGCAGTGAAGTCGTACGGCAGCTCGCGGCGCGCGGCGAGAAGGTACGCGCCCTGACGCGGGACCCCGGGAAGGTCCCCGCGGCCCCCGGAGTGGAGGTCGTACGCGGCGACTACGGCGACCCCGCCTCCCTGCGCGCGGCGACGACCGGGGTGACGGCCGTGTTCCTGGTGCGTCCCCCCGGCCCCGACGAGGGGGAGGACGCGGCACTGGTCGCGGCGGCGCGGGAGGCGGGCGCGGAGCGGCTGGTGAAGCTGTCGGCGATCGCGACGGGGGAGCCCGCGCTCGGCCCCTCGGGGCAGTGGCACGTGCCCGGCGAGCGGGCGGTCCGGGAGAGCGGCATCGCGTGGACGGTCCTGAGGCCGTCGACGTTCGCCTCCAACAGCCTCACCTGGGCGCAGGCGATCGGGCAGGGCGATCCGGTGCCGAACTTCACCGGTGACGCGCCCTCCGGTGTGATCGACCCGCGGGACATCGCCGAGGTCGCCGTGCGGGCGCTGCTCGACGGGCGGCACGCGGGACGGACGTACACCCTGACCGGGCCGGAGACGATCGGCGTGCCGGAGCAGGCCGCGGTCCTCGCCGCGGTCCTCGGCCGCCCGGTGACCACGCGGGACCTCTCACCCGAGCAGACCCGTGACTTCCTGCGCACCGCCTGGGGCTTCGGCGAGGAGCAGGCCGAGGCCATGCTGACGGGCATGGCCTACGTCCGCGGCGGCGGCAACGACGTCGTCACCGGCGACGTCCGCGAGGTCCTCGGCCGGCCCGCCCGCACCTTCCGGGAGTGGGCCGAGGACCACCGCGAGGCCTTCGCCGCGGCACTCTAGAGGTCGAACAGGGCGGGGTCGGCGGCCAGTTGCTTGAAGCGCTCCGCCGGGTCCGCGACCAGACGGCGCTCCTTCAGGTCCAGCAGCCCGCCGACGCCCGTGACCTGCGCGGCGAGCGTGCCGTCCGTCTTGCGGATCTCCTGCCGGATGCGGAACGTCTTGCCGCCGCCCCACTCGAAGGCGCACGTCACATCGACCTCGTCACCGGCGAGCAGCTCCCGCAGATAGCGGATCGTGGTCTCCAGCGCCACCGGCCCCACCCCGGTCGCGATCAGCCCGGCCTGGGTGATGCCGGCGGCCTGGAGCAGCGACCAGCGGGCGTGCTCCGCGTAGTTGAGGTACACGCTCTGGTTCAGATGGCCCTGTGTGTCGGTCTCGTAGCCGCGCACGGTGACCCGGACGGAAAACGGCTCGCTCACGAATCTCCCCTTGTCGCCTCGCACTCGTGTGCCCTGACCGCCGATCTTGGCACGCTTCTCACGCCCGCCGCGGCGAGGCCAGCACATAGCGGACCCGGGTGCGGGGCTCGGTGTACTCCCCGGCCTGCCAGCCGGCCCGCTCCAGCGTCGCCGCCAGACCGGCCAGGGCCGCGGTGTCCTCGTCGTACACCGCGACCGCCTCGGGCTGCGGCGTCGCCCGCACCCGGTACCCGGCGCCCCGTGGGCCGGCCGGCGGATGCCCTGCCGCCTCCAGGGCGAGCGCCGCGGCCCGCACCAGATGCGCGCGCTCCCAGCCGCACGGCCGGTCCGTGCCCCCGCCCGGGTTCGTCATCCGGCGCAGCTCCAGCAGCCCCTGCCAGGCACTGCGCACCTCCCGCAGCCGCGCCGCGCCACCCGCCCCGGCCTGCGGGGAGTCCTCCTCGCCGCCGACGCGCGCCGCGAACACCCCGTCGGCGGACCGGGGTTCCGGCGCGGGGGGCTCCGGCTCCGCCTCCCGTATCCGGTGCCCGGCAGGCGTCAGGAAGTGGTCGTGCGGCGGGCGCGGATGCCGGAACGCCAGCCCCCGCTTCACCAGCGCCGCGAGCTGCGCCTCCGTACCCCGCAGCCGCCCCGTGACGGGATCGGCGGCCTCGATCACCCGCCGCTGCGCGGCGGTCGGCTGACGGGTCACAGCACGCTCCTTCCCGGCCCCGGCCCACCGCCCCGCGCGGTCCCGGCCCCCTGCTGCGCAGGTTACGCCGGGGGTCTGACATTCCAGGCGGCGATCACCGGCCGCCCGTGCTCGGTGCCCAGCCGGCACAGCGTCCCCGTCGCCAGTTGGAACAGCGCCCCGCCGCCCGCCGGCAGCCCCAGCCGCCGCGCGGTGAGCACCCGCAGGAAGTGCCCGTGGGCGACGAGCACCACACAGCCCTCGGTGTTGGCGAGCGCCGCGTCCACCTTCGCCAGCATCCGGTCGGCCCGGGCGCCGACCTGCTCCGGGCTCTCCCCGGGATGCTCCGGCGGGCCCGGCGCCACCCCGTCGCGGAAGAGGAACCAGTCCGGCCGCTCCCGCTGGATGTCGACGGTGGTGACGCCCTCGTAGCCGCCGTAGTCCCACTCCCGCAGATCCTCGTCGATCCGCACGTCGTGCAGCCCGATCAGCTCGGCCGTCTCCCGCGCCCGCTGCAAGGGGCTCACGAACGCGGCCCCGATCCGGTGCGAGCGGATCAGCGGCACCAGCCGCCGCGCCTCCTCGCGCCCGCGCTCGGTCAGCGGCACGTCTGTCGACCCGGTGTGCCGCCCGGACCGGGACCACTCGGTCTCGCCGTGCCGCACCAGAAACAGATCACCCACGCCTGCACCCTCCCGACTCTCTGCCTGCACGCTTTCACAACGTCCTCCGGGTCCGCAGGGCCGGGTGGGCCGTCCGTAGCAGAGGGGCCCTGCGGCGGCAAGTAACGAACAGCCGTGTCTGGGGCGCACCCCCGCCGACGGGCGACGGTGGCAGTCCACCCGCCGTGCTCCCGGCACGAGCGGCAACGACCGCCCCGGAAGGAGGCCCCCGTGCACCGCCGGCCCGCCGCCCTCGTCACCCGCCACCCCCGCTTCGTCCTGCTCGCCGCGCTGGGCTTCCTCGTCCTGACCGTGGTGTGCGGACCGGGCGCCGCCGCGCTGCGGACCCACGGGTACGACGATCCGGGCGCCGACTCCGCGGTGCCGGCGGAGATCACCGCCGCCCACCGGGGCGCCCCGACCGACCTGGTCGTCGTCGTACGGACCCCGCACGGCGTCGACGACCCGGCCGCGCGCCGCGCCGGCACCGGGCTGACCCGCCGGCTCGCCGCGCAGCGGCACGTCGGCGACGTCTCCTCCTACTGGACCGACGGCACGCCCTCCCTGCGCGGCCGGGACGGCCGTACGGCCCTGCTGCTCGCCCACCTGGACGGCGACGCCGAGGCACGCGGCCGGTACGCCGAGCGGATCCGCGCCGCCCTGACCACGGACCCGCGGGACGGGCTGGACGTCCGCGTGGGCGGCCCGGCCCTCGCCGACGCCGAGACCCGCCGGCTGGCCGCCGCCGACCTGCGGCGCGCCGAGGCCGTCGCCCTGCCGGTCACCGTCGCGCTGCTCGTATGGGTCCTCGGCAGCCTGGCCGCCGCGGCCCTGCCCCTGCTGGCCGGCGTCCTCGCGACCGCCACCGGCCTGCTCGCCCTCCACCTGCTCGGCGCTGTCACCGGCGTGTCCGTGTACGCGCCGCACCTCACCACCGTCCTCGGCATGGGCCTCGGCATCGCCTACGGGCTGCTCGTCGTCGCCCGCTTCCGCGAACACCTCACCGCCGGACACGCACCGCGCGAGGCCGCCCGGCGGACCGTGGCCACGGCGGGACGCACCGTCGTGTTCAGCGCCGCCACCCTGTGCGCGGCCCTCGCCGGACTGCTCGTCCTCCCGCCGTACGCGCTGCGCTCCCTCGCCTGCGCGGGCGTCGCCGCGGTCGTACCGGCCGCGGTGGCCGCGGTGACGCTGCTGCCCGCGCTGCTGACCCTGCTCGGCCGGCGGGTGAACGCCGGGCCGGTGCCGGGGCGGCGGGCTGCCCGCGCCGGGTCCGCCTCCCGGCGGTGGGAGAGCCTGGCCCGCGAGGCCGTACGGCGCCCTCTGCTCGCGGCGCTCCCCGCGCTGGGCCTGCTGGCGCTGCTCGCCGCGCCGGTCGCGCACGCCGCCTTCGCGCCCTCCGGCGACCGGGCGTTGCCCCCGGCCGCGGCCGCCCGGCAGGTGGGCGACCTGGTCCGCGACGGCTTCGACGGCAGGCCCGTCGACGCCCTCACCGTCTTCACCACCAGCCGCACACCCGAGACCGCCCTCGACTACGCGCCCCAGCTGTCCGTGCTGCCGGACGTCGCCGAGGTCGACGGCCCGTCCGGGGTGTGGCGTGACGGCACCCGCGTGGCGCCGCCCGGCCCGGCCGAGCCCGGGGCGCCCGCGATCCTCACCGTCGTCCCGTCCGCCGACCCGCGCTCCGACGCCACGCAGCGACTGGTCCGCGACATCCGCCGGGTCCCCACCCCGGAGGGCACCGACCTCCACGTCACCGGACCCGGCGCCGCCCTGGCGGATGCCCGGGACGCCCTCACGCAGAGGCTGCCGGTCGCGGGCGTGCTGATCGCCGGGACCACCTTCGTCCTGCTGTTCCTCTTCTCCGGCAGCGTCCTCGCGGCGCTCAGGGCGATCGTGCTCGGCGCCCTGAGCGTGGCCGCGGCCCTCGGCACCCTGGTGTGGGCCGTCCAGGACGGCCGGGCGCTCGGCCTGCTCCCCGACGCGTCCGGACCGCTCGACCCCGCCCTGCCGGTCCTGCTGTTCTGCGTCCTGTTCGGGCTCTCCGTGCACCACACGGTCTGCGCCCTCGCCCGGGTCCAGGACGCGCGGGACGCGGGACAGCCCGCCGCCGACGCGAGCGTCACCGGCGTCGCCCGCACGGGCGGCCTCGTCACCTCCGCCGGCCTGCTCCTCGCCGCCGGCCTGCTGGGCCTCGGCACCTCCCGAGTCGCCCCCGTCCAGCTCTTCGGGATCGGCGCCGGCCTCGGCGTCCTGCTCGACCTGGCCCTCGTGCGGGGCCTGCTCGTGCCGGCGCTGCGGCTCGGCGGGCGCGGCGCGCAGCGGCCGTCCGCCGCCGGGACCCCCGCGCCCACGGCCCTGCCGCCCCCGCCTCCACCACCACCGCCCCCACCCTGTCCTCCGCCCCCGCCCGTCCCCTGCCCCTCCCACGATTGAGACGACACGCCATGCACTCCACCGACCTCGCCCGCGACATCGCCGTCACCGGCATCGGCTGCCGCTTCCCCGGCGCCCCCGACCACCACGCCTACTGGCGGCTCCTCCTCGGCGCCGAGCGGCAGTTCACCTCCGTCCCCGGGGAACGCTGGGACCACCGCGCCTTCCACGCCCCCGGCGACCGGGCCGCCGCCGACGCCGCCTACACCGACCAGGTCGCCTTCCTCGACGGCGTCGACCGCTTCGCCGCCCTGCACTACGGGCTGCCGCCCCGGCGCGTGGAGGCGATGGACCCGCAGCACCGGCTGATGCTCGACGTCGCCCGCGAGGCGCTCGACGACGCGGGCCTCGGCCGGGGCGGCTTCGACCGGGAGAACACCGGCGTCTTCGTCGCCCTGTCCGTGTCCGACTACAAGGAGCTGATGACCGCCCGGATCCGCGCCCTCGGCCTGCTCGACCACGACGGCGGCCAGGGGACCGACACGGCCCTCACGCAGGCCCTGCGCGCGCACGTCGGCCGGCGGACCGGCGCGCTCAGCGCCTTCACCCTGCCCGGCAGCCTGCTCAACATGGCCCCCGCCGCGATCAGCCGCCACTTCGACCTCGGCGGGCCGAGCTTCGCCGTCGACGCCGCCTGCTCCGGCTCGCTCATCGCCCTCGACCAGGCCGTCCACCAGCTGCGCAGCGGTTCCTGCGCCGCGGCCGTCGTCGGCGGTGTGTACGTCAGCCTCACCCCGGACAGCCTCGTCGGCTTCTCCCGGCTGGGCGCGCTCTCCGCCGACGGCGTGTGCCGCCCGTTCGACGAGCGGGCCGACGGCTTCGTCCTCGGCGAGGGCGCCGGAGCCGTCGTCCTGCGCCCGCTGGCCGACGCGCTCGCCGCCGGCGACCGGATCTACGCCGTCGTCAAGGGCACCGGCGCCGCCAACGACGGCGCGAGCAGCGGCCCGCTCAGCCCCACCCCGGAGGGCCAGCTGCGGGCCATGCGCCGCGCCTACACCGACGCGGGCCTGCCGCCCGGCGCCGTCGGCTTCCTGGAGGCCCACGGCACCGGCACCACCGTCGGCGACCGCGTCGAGATAGAGGCGCTCCGGCGGCTGCGCGGCAAGGACGTCGCCCCCTGCTGGCTGTCCTCGGCCAAGGCCCTGATCGGGCACGGGCTGTCCGCCGCGGGCATCGCCGGCCTGATCAAGACCGCGCTGGTCGTGCACCACCGCACGGTCGTGCCGCAGCCGCGCACCGTCCCGCACCCGGAACTCGGCCTGGACGCCGCCGCGCTGCGCCTCGCCGGCACCGCCCGGCCCTGGCCGGACGGCGACACCCCGCGCCGCGCCGCCGTCAGCTCCTTCGGCTTCGGCGGGACCAACGTGCACGTCGTCCTCGAAGAGGCCCCCGCCCCGACGCCGCACCGCCCGCGCCCGCCCGCCCGCACCCGGCCCGCCGCCCGGCCCCAGCTCGCCCTCGTCACCGCGGGCAGCCCGGCCCTGCTGCGCGAGCACATCGACGACCTGCTCGGCACGCTGGAGCGCACGCCCGCCCCGTCGATGGCGGCGCTCGCCCACACCCTCGGCGGCCGCGCGCCGCTGCCCAGCAGGCTCGCCGTCGTGGCCGCCGACCCGGCCGCCTTCACCGACCGGCTGCGCCGGGCCCGCCGCCAGCTCGCCGACGGCGTCCGCGGCGACCTCGGCGACGACGCCTGGGCCGCCGACGCGCCCCTGCCGCCGCACGCCCGCCGCCTCGCCCTCGTCCACCCCGGCCAGGGCAGCCAGAAGCCCGGCATGCTGCGGGACCTGCACGAACGCTTCCCCGACTTCCGGCGCACCCTGGAGGTGCTGGGCGCCGCGGCCGGCCTGGACGTCACCGACCTGGTGTACGGCGCCCAGGACCCGGAGCGGCTCACCCCGACCGAGGTGTGCCAGCCCGTGCTCGGCACCCTGCAGATCGCCGCCACCCGCGTGCTGGCCCGCTGCGGGGTACGGCCCGACCTCCTCCTCGGGCACAGCGTCGGCGAGTTCGCCGCCGCGGCGACGGCCGGGTTCCTCGACGCGGAGGAGACCGTACGGCTGCTCGCCCGGCGGGGCGCGGTGCTCAGGTCCGCCGAGGCCGGGCCGCGCGGCGGGATGCTCGCCGTGCAGACCGACGAGGAGACCTGCCGGCGGCTGCTGGACGGCCTCGACGAGGTGTGGCCGGCCTGCTTCAACCAGCCCCGCCAGATCGTGGTCAGCGGCAGCCGCGAGGGCCTGGACGCGCTGCGCCGGGTGTGTGCCGAGGCGGGCGTCGCGACCCTGCCGCTGCAGGTGTCGAACGCCTTCCACTCGCCCCGGCTGGCCCCGGCCGACGAGGCGATGCGCGCCGACCTCGCCGGGCGGCCCCTCACCGCGCCCCGGCTGCCGTTCGTGTCGGCCGTGAGCGGCACGCCGTGCTCCGACCCGGAGGAGCTGCGCGCGCTGTGGGCCCGGCACGCGTCCGCGCCGGTCCGCTTCGGCGACGCCGTCCGCGCCGCCCACGAGGCCGGGGCGCGGATCTTCCTCCAGGTGACCGGCGGCGGCTCGCTGCTGACCTCCGTCCGCCGCAACCTCGCCGGGTACGACGGCGTCCACGTCGTCGCCCTCGACGGCACGGCACCGGACGACACCCGTGCCCTGCCCCGCGCCCTGGCCCGGCTGGCCGTCCTCGGCGTACCGGCCGACCCGCGCGCCCCGGTCGCGGAGTCCGACCGCCGCGTCCTCGACCTGCCGCCCGCCCGCCTCGACGCCCGCCCCTACTGGATCCGCCGCCCGGGCCCGGACGCCCCGGCCCTCCCCGCACCCCTGCCCGTGCCCGCCCCCGCCCCTCAGGAGACCCCCATGCAGGAACTGCTCGACCTCCTTCAGCAGCAGGTGACCGTCCTGCGGCGCCTCAGCGAGACCCTCCCCGGCGCCCGCACCGGCACCGACGCGGCCGTTGCCGAGACCGCCACCGACGCCGTACGGCCCCCCGCCACCGCCGTCGACCACGCGGTACCGCACCCGCCCCCGCCCCCGTCCGCGACGGTCGGCGATCCGGGCGGCGGTGCCGCACGCGTCGTACGCGAGGAGATAGCCCGCGTCAGCGCCTTCCCGGTGGACCATCTGCGCGGCGACCAGAGCCTCGTCGACGACCTCGGCTTCGACTCGCTGATGCTGACCGACCTGTTCACCTCGCTCAAGCGCCGGTGGCCGTCGCTCACCATCGACGAGCGGTGCGCCCGCCCGACCGTCGCCGGGGTCACCGCGCTGCTCCCGGCGGAGGCGGCAATCGACACCTACACCGACACCGGCACCGGCAGCGACGCCGACGACCGGGAGGCACCCGCGCCGCCCGCTCCGGAGCACGGGCGCATCGAGTCCTTCCCGGAGGTCGCCGCGCACCGCGAGCGCAAGGCCCTCCTCGACGAACTCCGCCTGCCCAACCCGTACCTGATGGTCCACGACAGCGGGCTGACGGACCGGACGGTCGTCGACGGCCGGGAGCTGGTCTCCTTCTCCGGCTTCAACTACCTCGGCCTGGCCACGCACCCGCGGGTGCGGACCGCCGCCCAGGAGGCCGTCGAGCGGTACGGCACCTCCGCCTCCGCCAGCCGGCTGCTGTCCGGGAGCCGGCCGCTCCACCTGGAGCTGGAGCGGGAACTCGCCCGCACCCTCGGCACCGAGGACGCGCTCACCCTGACCAGCGGACACGCCACCAACGTCACCGTGATCGGACACCTCGTCGGCCCCGGGGACCTGATCGTGCACGACGCGCTCGCCCACGACAGCATCCTCCAGGGCTGCCGCCTCTCCGGCGCGACCCGGCGCCCCTTCCCGCACAACGACGCCGCCGCCCTGGACACCCTCCTGGCCCGCGTCCGCCACCAGTACCGCAGGGTGCTGGTCGTCGCCGAGGGCGTGTACAGCATGGACGGCGACATCGCCGACCTGCCCGCACTCGTCGCCGTCAAGCGGCGGCACGGCGCGCTGCTGATGGTCGACGAGGCGCACAGCATCGGCGTGCTGGGGGAGAGCGGGGGCGGGGTCGGCGAACACTGCGGCGTCGACCGGGCCGACGTCGACCTGTGGATGGGCACGCTGTCCAAGGCGCTGGCGGGCTGCGGCGGTTACGCGGCCGCGAGCCACGCCGTCGTCGACTACCTGCGCTACACCGCGCCCGGCTTCGTCTACAGCGCGGGCATGACCCCCGCCGACGCGGCCGCCGCGCTGGCCTCGCTGCGGGTGCTGCGGGAGGAGCCGCAGCGGCTGGTACGGCTGCGGGAGAACGCGGCGCTGTTCCTGCGCCTCGCCCAGGAGGCCGGCGTCGACACCGGGGACAGCGACGGCACGCCGATCGTGCCGTGCATCGTCGGGGACTCGGCGCGGACGCTGCGGCTCGCCGAGGGGATGTTCCGGCAGGGCGTCAGCGTCAACCCCATCCTGCACCCGGCGGTCCCCGAGGAGCTGGCGCGGCTGCGGTTCTTCGTGACCGCCACGCACACCCCGGAGCAGATCCGATCCACGGTCGCGGCACTGCGGCGGGAGCTGCGGGCCCTCGCCGACACGGACCTGGAGCCCGCTGCGTGAGGGGCGGAGCCACGTACACCGGGGCCGTGTTCCCGTCGCTCGCGCCGGGCCGGGTGCACCGCTGGGGCGGTGCCGCCCTGGTGGTGGCCCGGCGTGCGGATCTCGACCGGTCCGCAGCCCGGTCCCCGCTGCTCACCCCGGCCGAGCGGCACGTCCTGGACGGGCTGCCCGCCCGGCGGCGGGCGGAGTGGGCGGCGGCCCGCGTCCTCGCCAAGGAGCTGGTGGCCCGGGTGACGGGGGAGCGGGCCGGCGACGTGGAGATCCTGCCCCGCGCCGACGGCAGCCCCCGGCTCTCCGTCCCCGGCCTGCGGATCTCCCTGAGCCACACGGCCGTGCACGTCGCCGCGGCGACCGCGCCGGGCCCGGTGGGCGTGGACGTGTGCGAGACGTCCTGCGCGCCCGCCGTGCTGCGGGCGGCCGACCACGTCCTGCACCCGGAGGAGCGCCGGATCGCCGGGACGGACCCCGAACGCCTCGCCGCCGCCTGGGCGTTGAAGGAGGCCGCTGTGAAGGCCGACCGCCGGGGGCTGTCCGGCGAGGCCCCGCGCCGCGTCCGCATCCTCGGCCTGGCCCCGCCCCTCCTCGACGGCGGCCGGCGCGCCCTGGTCCGCGCCACGGGCACGGCCGCCGTGGCGCTCGTCCTCGCGCCGCCTACTGCCGGTACCCGCTGAGGAACCGGCCGATCCGCCCGATCGCCGCCTCCAGGTCGTCGGCGTACGGCAGGGTGAGGATGCGGAAGTGGTCGGGGGTCGGCCAGTTGAAGCCGGTGCCCTGCACCACCTGGATCTTCTCCCGCAGCAGCAGGTCCAGGACGAACTTCTCGTCGTCGTGGATCCGGTGCACCTTGGGATCGAGCCGGGGGAAGGCGTACAGCGCGCCCTTCGGCTTCACGCAGCTCACGCCCGGGATCTCGTTCAGCTTCTCCCAGGCCGTGTTGCGCTGCTCGTACAGCCGGCCGCCCGGCCGGGTCAGCTCGCTGATGGACTGGCGTCCGCCGAGCGCGGCCTGGATGGCGTACTGGGCGGGCGCGTTGGCGCACAGGCGCATGGAGGCCAGCATGGTCAGGCCCTCCAGGTAGTCCTTGGCGTGCTGCTTCGGACCGGTCACCACCAGCCAGCCGGAGCGGAAGCCCGCCACCCGGTAGGTCTTGGACAGGCCGCAGAAGGTGAGGACGACCAGGTCGGGGGCGAGCGCGGCGGCCGAGTGGTGCACGGCGTCGTCGTAGAGGATCTGGTCGTAGATCTCGTCGGCGAACACCATCAGGCCGTGCCGGCGGGCCAGGTCGAGGATGCCCTCGACGACCTCCTTCGGGTAGACCGCGCCGGTCGGGTTGTTCGGGTTGATGATCACGACCGCCTTGGTCCGGTCGGTGATCTTCGAGGCCATGTCGGCGAGGTCCGGGTTCCAGTCCGCCTGCTCGTCGCACAGGTAGTGGACCGCCTTGCCGCCGGCGAGGGTCGTCACGGCCGTCCACAGGGGGAAGTCCGGGGCCGGGATCAGGATCTCGTCGCCGTCCTCCACCAGCGCCTGCACGGCCATCGAGACGAGTTCGGAGACGCCGTTGCCGAGGAAGACGTCGTCCACGCCGACCTCCAGGCCGAGCGTCTGGTAGCGCTGGGCGACCGCGCGGCGGGCGGAGAGGACACCGCGCGAGTCGGTGTAGCCGTGCGCCTGCGGCAGCATCCGGATCATGTCCTGGAGGATCTCCTCGGGCGCCTCGAAGCCGAAGGCCGCGGGGTTGCCGGTGTTGAGGCGCAGCACGCTGTGGCCCGCCTCCTCCAGCGCGTTGGCGTGCTCGATCACCGGGCCGCGGATCTCGTAACAGACCTCGCTGAGCTTGTTGGACTGCCGGAACTCCATGCGCCGCTTCCCCTCCGCTGTCGGGTGTTGCTTGGTTTTACCAAGTTGGAGCTTGGAAAGTCCAACAACATGTCTAGACTGCGTCGCATGTCACCGCGCCGAAGCTACGACCAGTTCTGTTCCGCCGCCCGCGCCCTCGACGTCGTCGGCGACCGCTGGACCCTGCTGATCGTCCGGGAGTTGCTCGCGGGGCCGCGCCGCTACACCGACCTGCACGCGGACCTGCCGGGCGTCAGCACGGACGTACTGGCCTCCCGGCTGAAGGACATGGAACGCGACGGCCTCGCCACCCGGCGCCGGCTGCCCCCGCCCGGCGCCGCCTACGTCTACGAACTCACCCCGCGCGGACGTGCGTTGCTGCCGGTCCTGCAGGCCCTCGGGGTGTGGGGGCAGGCCGAGCTGGGCGAGCCGCGGCCCACCGACGCGGTGCGCGCCCACTGGTTCGCGCTGCCGCTGCTGCGGGCACTGGACGGCCGGGCTGGACTGGTCGAAGTCCGGCTGGAGGAAGGTGACTTCCACCTGTACGTCGGTGCCGAGGACACCCCGGTCTACGGCGAGGGGCCCGCCCCCGGGGAGCCCGACGCCCGCCTGGTGATGGACTCGGGCACCGGATTCGCCCTCGCCCGCGGCGAGCTGGACCTCGCCGACGCGGTGCGCGGGGGCCGCGTGGAGGTGTCCGGCGAGGGGGCGCTCGCCAAGGAACTGCGGGACCTGTGACCCACGTACGGCCGTACGTAGGGCGCAAGGCGAAGGCCCGCCCCGCACGCCGCGGGACGGGCCTGCCTGCACCTGGGTGCTGACGTATCGTCAGGCGCCCGGCGGCACCCGGGAGGGCCTGCCCGAGCCGCGCGTCAGCGCGTACCCGCCGATGCCCGCGAGCGCGGCCAGCACGCCGCCGATCCCGGTCCACACCCAGCGGTCGGTCCACCAGCCGGAGGACCAGCCGTCGTCCGGGTCGATGGCCGACAGGACCGCCGAACCCGGCTTGTCGTCGTCCTCGCCCGCGGAGGTCACCGCGATGCCCGGCACCAGCGGCTTCGCCAGCGAGCCGTCCACCGCGGCCGAGCCGCCGATGTCCTTGGAGTCGACCCGCACCTCGGCGCCGACCGGCAGGCCGAGATCGGACTGGGCGAGGCCCACCACGGTCAGCCGTATGTAGTACGTCCCCGGCAGCGGGTCGTCGGCCCACGGCTCCGACCAGGACCGCACGGTACGCAGCGTGCAGGACAGCTCCACGGAGGACGCGCCCCGCGCCGCGGTCCGGGTCTGCGCGCCGTACTGGCAGGCCTGCCGGCGGCGCAGCCCGTCGTACACGTCGACCTGCCACTTCTCGCTGCCCGAGTGGTCCTCCGGCAGCTTCACCGTCGCCTTCACGGTGGGCCGCTGGCCGGTGTCCGCCGGGAACGACCAGTACAGGTAGTCACCGGCCGAACCGCTCGCGGTCGCCGTCTGGCCCTGCTCGATCTCCGTCGCCGTACGGAACGACGTGCCCGCCTCGGTCGGCGCGCCGCCGTCCCCGGACGGGCTCGCGGAGGGGGAGGAGTCGGCCGCCGCCGGGCCCGCGGCCAGGCCGAGGGCGAACAGCGCCACGCTCAACACACGGGTGATACGCATCAGTTCGTCCTCCACACCGCGACACGCCAGCGCGACAGCCAGCCCCACACCAGACCGGCCAGGAAGCCGGCCACGATCAGCGCACCCAGCAGCCACCAGCCGCGGCCCAGCCCGAAGGAAGCCACGTCGCTCGCGTCGGACGGACCGTCCACCACGTCGACGGTCAGCTCCAGCGGCAGACCCGGCGTGGCCTTCACGCCGGCCGCCGCCGCGAAGGAGTGCGTGACCTGGAGGCAGACGGTCTCCGCGGGCGCGTTCTCGTCGTCGCTGTCCGCCTTCGGGTAGCGCAGGCCGGTCGAGATCACGTCCGTACGGCCGGTGCCCGCGGCCTCACCGCGCACGATCTCCCGGTCGTGCACGGTCACCGCCCGCAGCAGCACCCCGTAGTCCGGGCTGACCGCCCGGTCCGCGGCGACGCTCACCGCGGCCCGCAGCTCCTGCCCGGGCTTCACGTCCACCCGGTACCAGCGCTCCTGCCCGAACTCCTCTCGGTCCGTGTACAGGCCCGACTTCAGCGTCGGCGCCTTCGCGCACTCCGCCGCGCCCTCGGTCGCCACCGGCACCACCACCGGATCGGCCGCCCGGTCCACCAACTGGTTCACGCGGTCGGTGAGTTCGTCGGTGTGCTCGACGGAGGTGTACGTGCCGCCGGTCGCCTCGGCGATGCAGCTGAGCTGCGCGCGCATCTTCGCGTTGGGCACCAGGCCCAGCGTGTCGATGGTCAGGCCGATGCCCTTGGCCGCGATCTCCCGGGCCACCTCGCACGGGTCGAGCGGCGCGCAGGTGTCCTCGCCGTCGCTGATCAGGACGATGCGCTTGGAGCCCTCGCCGCCCTGAAGGTCGTCGGCCGCCTTCAGCAGCGCCGGGCCGATCGGCGTCCAGCCGGTCGGGGTGAGCGTGGCCACCGCCGTCTTCGCCTCGGTGCGGTTCAGCGGACCCACCGGGTACAGCTGCGCGGTGTCCTTGCAGCCGGTCTTGCGGTCGTCGCCGGGGTAGTTGGCGCCGAGCGTGCGGATGCCGAGCTGCACCTCCTCCGGCGTCGCGTCCAGCACCTCGTTGAAGGCCTGCTTCGCCGCGGCCATCCGCGACTGGCCGTCGATGTCCTTCGCCCGCATCGAGCCGCTGACGTCGATCACGAGATCGACCTTCGGGGCCATGGCGGTGGTCTCGTCGGCGACCGCCCCGGCCGGGAACGCGAGCCCGGCCGCGAGCGCGGCGAGCAGGGCACCGAGCCCGGCCGCCAGCCGTTGTCTTCTGATCATCGGCGGATCTTATTGATCGGACCGGCTCCGCTTCAAAACGGCCGGTGGACGTCAGCCGCCCGGACCGCCGCCCAACAGCCCGGACAGACGCGCCCGGTAGAGCGCGGCCAGGGTGAACCCGTCGGTGATCCGGCCGTCCGCGACCATGGCCTCCGCCTCGGCCGGCGTCACGACGAGCGCCCGCGCGATCGCCTCACCGGTCTCCAGGGCGCCGACGCCGTCGACGCGGGCGGCGTACAGCTCCACTCTGTGCGCGAGCAGGCCCGTGTCGGGATGGACGGCGCCGAGGGCCGTCACCTCCGTGGGCGTGACGCCGATCTCCTCCCGCAGCTCCCGCACCGCGTTCTCCTCGCCCGTGGCCCCCGGCGCCCCGAAGCCGCGTACGACCTCCCAGTGCCGGCCGCGGGTGGCGTGCCGGTGATGCTCGATCAGCACCACCTTGCCCTCCGGCCCGAGCAGCGGCAGGACCACCACACCAGGGGAGGAGCCCGGCGGCGGCAGCAGCCGGTCGTACAGCCCGAGCCGCCCGTCCGGGAACCGCACCGGATCCCGCAGGTACCACAGATAGCGGTTGGCGGAGACCACACCGGCCCGCACCGGGCGCACCACCGCCCGCAGCCGCGCCCGCAACGCCCCCGGCAGGCCCCGCACCGGACCCTGCTGCCTGCGCGTCACCTCCCGCCGCGCCCGCTGCACCAGCGCGGGGTCCTTCAGGATGCGGACGCCGCCGGGATCGTCGCGGAACCATTCGGGGACGGCCCGGCGCAGGGCCTCGTACCGGTTCATCGGGCGCTTCCAGGACGGTGCACGCATCTCTCCAGCCAGGACGTCAGTACTCGGGCAGGTCCTCGTTGTCCTGGGTGGTCGTCGCGGCCCGGCCGGTCGGTCCGGGGCCCGCGCTCTCGCGGTAGCCGGGCAGCCGCCGCACCAGGTCGTGGAACTGCTCCCATTCTCGGGCACTCGCCAGCCGTACGCTCGCGATCTCCCGCGCGAACCTCTGTTCCTGGCGTCCGTGGATCCGGTTGCGCAGCACCAGCTGCACCGAACCGCTCAGCGAACCGGACACCGCCAGCGGCAGCGCGGCGCCCGCCACCTCCCAGAAGTCGTCCCCGCTGACGGCGGTGAACACCGCCGCCCCCACGGTGACGACGACCTCCACCACCGGACGCCACGGATTGGGCCGGGCCTGCCGGCGCTCCCGGGCCAGCTTCAGGATCTCCGAGTTGAGCCGCACATAGCAGTCGAAGACCTCCCCCACGGAGTCCCGGAACGCCTCCGGGGACGCGGTCAGCGCCCCGAACGCCCGCACGTACGCGTTCCACGCGGCGGTCTGCCGCAGCCGCCAGATGTCCTGCAGCGCCAGCCCGTTGACGGCCGCGGGCGTCAGATGGTCCTGCACGGCGGCGAAGGTCTGACGGCGCAGGAACGTCAGCAACTGCTCCGGATCCTGCACGATCCCCGGCGTGGCCCGGGCCTCGCGCGCCTCCTGCAGCACCACGCGGCGCAGACTGCCGACCGGGGTGAGCGGGTAACGGCCCAGCGCGTCGGCCAGGTTGACGCTGTAGATCAGGTCCAGCAGCTGCTTGATCTCCCCGGCGAACGGCTTGCCCGCGTCGTAGCGGCCCTCCGCGACGTTGCTGCCGGGGACGGACACGAACTCCTCGTAGAGGGTGTTGCGCACCACCTGCCGCCGGTTCACGCTCAGGCTGTTGCTGAACGCGACCACCTCGCCGAGCCGCTGCCCGAACCGGTCGGCGTCCCGGGGGGCGACGCCCACCTGGGCGGCCAGGATGTCGATGTCCTTGGCGGTCAGCCCCTGCACCTTCTCCGCGAACGGCTGGAACAGCCGGGTCCGAGAGCGCTCGCGGTTCTCCCGGTCGTCGTCCGGGTCGTCCCAGGACATCCGCACACAGCGCACCCGGTCGCCGGCCGGCAGCCCCGCCAGCGTCTCCTGCCAGGCGGTGAACCCCGCCTGCCGCACATGCAGATGGGCCGGCGGCTCCTCCGCGGGATGCCGCTCGGTCAGCAGGAACGGCACGATCGCCCCCGACGCGAGCAGCCTGCGGTGGGCCTGCCGCGCCTCCCCCTCCTCCATGAGGTCCACGGTGATCGCGTCGTTGTTGTAGAAGTAGGCCCGGTTGACCACCACCTGGCTGGCGTTGATCAGGCTGCGGAAGTACTCCGCCCGCACGTCCGTCAGCCGCTGCCGGGCCACGTCGTCCAGCGACTCGCCGCGTTCGATCATCTTCCTGGCGAGCGGGGCGGGCACCCACTGGTTGTCCAGCGACTGCGCGATCACCGCGCCCGGGTCCAGCTGTTCCGGGCGGATCGGCGTCATCAGGCCGTCACTGCTGTCGACGTCAGTCATCTGCTGCTCTCGAACCTCTCCCCGTCCGGCGAACGCCCTGTGGTTACACCGTACGGGTGAACGAGGCCGCCCGACCCGCCTTTTACGCAAGCGAAGTGACGATCTGTCAGATCGTGTCGACGGCCGGGGGGCGCGGCAGCGCCGTCCACAGATCACCGGCGTGGCCGGGCGTCAGCCGCATCAGCGTCAACGCCTTGGCCGGCACCGGCTCCTCGCGCAGTGCCGCGAGGTCGGGGGAGTCCGGCAGGTCCGGTACGGCCGCCGCCAGTGCCGCCGCCAGCGCCGGGCCCGCCCCGGCCGTCGCCGCCAGGGCCCCCGCCACGAGCGAGCCGAACAGCTTGCGCCGTAGGGCCGTCACGTCGTCGGTGAGGATCCGCCCGGGCAGCTCCGGCAGCGCGATGCCGTGCCGGTCCAGCCGGGCCGGGCTCACCCGGATGTCCGCGAGGTCCCGGTAGACCAGCCGTACGGGCTCACCCCGCGAGGAGAGCACCACCAGCAGGTTCTGCCCGTGTGCCTCCAGGGCCACGCCCAGCTCCAGCAGCCGCACCCCCACTCCGAGCGCCAGCCGCGCGAAGGCGGCGAGCCAGGCCGGGGAGCCGGGCAGGCCCGTGCCGGGCAGCGCCGCCACCGGGACGACCCGCTCGCCCGGCCCCGCGTACACCTGCGGCGACTCGCGCAGCACCGCCGCCAGGTCGGGGGAGTGGGCGGTGGCCGCGCCCAGTGTGCGGGTCATGTGCAGCAGCCCGTCCGTCCGGGCCGCCAGCTCCTCGCCGAACGCCGACAGGGCCGCCGCCGAACGCACCGACCCCACGGAGATGTCCCGCACCGACGACGTCAGCCGGGCGCTCAGCGCGGTCTTCACATGCGGTCCGCCGGGCAGCGCGAGGGTGCGCAGGGACATCAGCGGATGCGCGTCGAGCGTCGCCTCGCCGCCGCGCTTGAGCACGTGGGCCGCCTGCCACGGGTGCACCGGCAGCAGCAGCCGGTCCCCGTCCCGCAGCCCGCCCGGCCACGCGCCGGACACCAGGCACTCCCGCTCCGGCACCGGCAGCAGACCGAGCCGCACCACGGGCCGGTGCTCCGGGCCGTACGCCAGCTGCTCGGCCACCGAGAAACCCGGCCGGGAACGGCAGTTGGGGTGATACGGATGACCGTCCACCACCCGCTGCTCCCACTCCCAGTCGGTGCCGGGCCACTGCGCCGAGGGGGCCGGCTGCCCGGCCCGGGACAGCGCCAACGAGGCCGTGCTGTGGCCGAGTTCGACGGCGAAGCCGGTCGCGTGCGGCACGGCGAGCGCGGTCATCAGCGGCTCCGGACGGTCGTACGGCGTGCCGTCCAGGTCCACGGCCGTGACGTACGCGGCGGTCGCGTACGGGTCGGCGGCCGGCCCGTGCAGCCGGCGGCCGTCGGCCAGCCACAGCGTGAGGCCGTCCCCGGTCCGCTCCCGGCGCCGGACCCAGGGCAGCGGCTCGTGCGCGAGCGCCCGCCACAGCCGGGTGAGCACGGCCGCCCGCGCGCCGGGCAGCTCCGCGGCGAACCGCGGCACCAGATCCGGCCGTACGGCGGCCAGGTCGGCGGCGACCTCGTCCTCGGCGGTGGGCGGTCGGTGCACGGGCGGGCTCCTCGGGTACGAGTAGGGCGTCAGGGCGGGCGGAACGGCGGCGATACTGATCGTCTCCGCCCGACATGACCACAGGGAACGAGTGGAACGCGTGGACCTCATGCCCCAGGCCGCCGGCGACGACGCCGCGCACGATGATGCCGCAGCCGCCGGGCGGCCCCCGTCCCGGCACCGGCCACCGACGTCCGCCGCGCCGGCCCCGCAGGACGCTGCGTCGGGCGCCGCCGCGCCGGCGCACGGGGCCAGGTCCGCCTCCGCACCGTCGCACGCCGCCCGGCCATCCGGCACGGAGGCCGACGCCGTGGGGGGCTCCCGTGCTGCTGCTCCGGTGGCCGGTGTCAGCGGGCTGCCTGACGGTGCTGCCGGGGGCTCCCGCGCCGCTGCCCCTGCGGCTGGTGCGACCGGGCTGCCTGACGGTGCCGCTGGGGGGTCCCGCGCTGCTGCTTCGGTGGCTGGTGCGGCCGGGGTGCCTGACGGTGCTGCTGGGGGGTCCCGCGCGGCTGCCCCGGCGTTCGGTGCCGGCGGGCCGTCCGAGGGCGCCAGCGGGCCGTCTCGCGCCGCTGCCCCTGCGGCCGGTGCGACCCGGGTGCCTGACGGCGCTGCTGGGGGGTCCCGCGCCGCTGCTCCGGTGGCCGGTGCGACCCGGCTGCCTGACGGCGCCGCCGAGGGATCCCGCGCCGCTGCCCCGGCGGCCGGTGTCAGCGGGCCGTCCGACGGCGTGGTCCCGGGCGGCCTGCCGGCTTCCGGCTCGCCGTCCGGGGACATCGTCGCGCGCGCCGAGACGCATGCCGTCAGCCCCCTCCTGAACTGTCTCCTGCGCGAGGTGGCCGAGCCGTGGGGCGGCGAGGACGGCCGGGACGTGTACCGGCTGCCGGCGACCGGGCGGCTGCTGCGGGTGCGCGGGGGGCGGCGGCCCGCGGAGCCCGAGACGCGGGACGGGGACGGCTGGCGTCCGCTCGGGCACGCCGCCCTGGTCGCCCTCGTCGCCGAGGAGCTGCGCCGGCACACCGGCCTGGCCAACGACGAGCTGCCCGCCGAGATGACCGCCGGACGGGACACCGTCGCCGCGCTGCTCGCCGCCCGCTCGCGCACGACCCCGCCCGCCGACCCGTACGTGCGGTCCGAGCAGGCCCTGCTCACCGGCCACCCGCACCACCCGGCCCCCAAGTTCCGCGGCATCGGCCCGGCCGCCCGCTGGCTGCCGTACGCCCCGGAGGCGCACGCCCGCTTCCCGCTCGTGCTGCTCGGCCTGCGCGAGGACACCGTCGTCGAGGAGGGCGACACCGGCGCCCTGGACGCCCTCGGCACCGCCCCGCCCGGCTACCGGCTGCTGCCCGCCCACCCCTGGCAGCTCGACCTGGCCGGGCCGGGCCTCGCGGACGCCTTCGCGGACGGCCGGCTGATCCGGCTCGGCACGACCGGTGCCGACGTGTGGCCGACGGCCGCGATCCGCACGGTGTACGCCCCCGGGGCCGACCTGTTCGTCAAGTTCAGCCTCGACGTGCGCATCACCAACGACATCCGCCGCCTGTGGCGCCACGACCTGCTGAAGCTCCGCCGCACCGACGCGGCCGCCGGGCACGCCCTCGCAGCCGCCCCCGGCCCCGCCGCCTGGCTGAGCGACCGCGGCTACCGCACCGCCGGCTTCGCCTTCGAGGAACTCGCCGTCGTGGTCCGCGACGGCCTGCGCGGCCATCTGCGGCCCGGCGCCACCCCGCTGCTCGCCGCCGCCCTCGTCGAGGGCTTCCCCGGCAACCCGCTCGCCGCCGCCCCCGACCCGGCCGCCTGGTGGGAGGCCTACCTCGCGGCCGTCGTCCCGCCGGCGCTGGCCGCCTACGCCGACCACGGCGTCGTACTGGAGGCGCACCTGCAGAACACGCTGGTCGCCGTGGACGCCGGCGGTACGCCCGTGCAGGCGCTGTTCCGGGACGCGGAGGGCGTGAAGCTGCTGCCGGACGTCGGCCGGGCCGCCGGGTGGGAACGGCTGGTGTACTGCCTGGTCGTCAACCACCTCACCGAGGTCGCCGCGGCCCTCGCCGAACATCACCCCGGCCTCGACCCGTGGCCCGCCGCCCGCCGTGCGTTCGCCCGCCGCGACCTGCCCGAGACCGCCGCCCTGCTCGCCGCGCCCACCCTGCCCGGCAAGACCAACCTGCTGCTGCGCTGGACCGGCGCCGACGGCGCCGACGCCCGCTACCGGCCGCTGCCCAACCCGCTCGCCGCGCCCTGATCTACCCTGGCCGGTGTGCTGCGCGACGTGACTGCTGTTCGATACGTGACCCCCCTGAGGTCGGGCGGGTCCGTGCCCGCGGTCGTCGAGGCCGACGACGACGGCACCTACGTCGTGAAGTTCACCGGCTCCGCGCAGGGCCGCAAGGCGCTGGTCGCCGAGGTGATCGTCGGTGAGCTGGCCCGCGCGCTCGGGCTGCGCTTCCCCGAGCTGGTGCTGGTGCACTTCGACCCGGCGGTCGCCGCCGACGAGCCGCACCAGGAGGTGCGCGAGCTGCACGCCGCGAGCGCGGGCGTCAACCTCGGGATGGACCATCTGCCGGGCGCGGTCGACTTCACACCCGAGATCGCCGAGGCCTTCCCCGTGGACCCGGTGGAGGCCGGCCGGATCGTCTGGCTGGACGCGCTGACCGCGAACGTGGACCGCACGGTGCACAGCTCCAACCTGATGGTGTGGCCCACGCTCGGCGTCGCGCCCCCACGGCTGTGGCTCATCGACCACGGGGCCGCCCTGGTCTTCCACCACCGCTGGGACGGCGCCGACCCCGCCAAGGCCTACGACTTCCGGCACCACGCCCTCGGCCGTTACGGCCCCGACGTGCGCGCCGCCGACGCCGAACTGGCGCCGAAGGTCACCGAGGAGCTGCTGCGCGCGATCGTCGCCGAGGTCCCGGACGCCTGGCTGACGGAGTTCGCGAACCCGGGTGAGATGCGCGAGGCGTATGTGGCGTACTTGCACGCGCGCGTGCGGGACTCCGGGACCTGGCTGCCCACCGACTTCCCCAGCCGGGAGGAGCTGGCGGCGGACGAGGCCCGGCGGGCGGCGCGCACCCAGGCGGGCCGCCCGGACTGGCTGAAGCGGGTGCCCGACCTGCACGGCAAGCCGGCAGCGCGGCAGGACTGGTCGGTACACCTGGGCTGAACGGGCCGAGCGGCCCCGGGGACGCCCCCGGGGCCGCTCGGCGTCGCGGCCGGGACTCAGCCCTTCAGCTGCTCGTACGCCGGCAGCGTGAGGAAGTCGGCGTAGTCCTCGTCCAGGGAGACCTGCAGCAGCAGGTCGTGCGCCTGCTGCCAGTTGCCGGCGGCGAAGGCCTCCTCGCCGATCTCCTCGCGGATGCTCGCCAGTTCCTCCGCGGCGACCTTGCGGGCCAGCTCGGCGGTGACCTGCTCGCCGTTGTCCAGGACGACACCGGCGTTGATCCACTGCCAGATCTGGGAGCGGGAGATCTCGGCGGTGGCCGCGTCCTCCATGAGGTTGAAGATGGCGACCGCGCCGAGGCCGCGCAGCCAGGCCTCGATGTAGCGGATGCCGACCTGCACGGCGTTGACGAGACCGGCGTAGGTGGGCCTGGCGTCGAGGGAGTCGATGGCGATCAGGTCCTCGGCCTTGACGGCCACGTCCTCGCGCAGGCGGTCCTTCTGGTTCGGCTTGTCGCCGAGGACCTTGTCGAAGGACTCCATGGCGATCGGCACCAGGTCGGGATGGGCGACCCAGGAGCCGTCGAATCCGTCGGCCGCCTCGCGGTCCTTGTCGGCGCGGACCTTCTCGAAGGCCACCTTGTTGACCTCGGCGTCCTTGCGGGAGGGGATGAAGGCCGCCATGCCGCCGATGGCGTGCGCGCCGCGCTTGTGGCAGGTGCGCACGAGGAGTTCGGTGTACGCCCGCATGAACGGCGCGGTCATCGTGACCGCGTTGCGGTCCGGCAGGACGAACCTGGCGCCGCCGTCGCGGAAGTTCTTCACGATGGAGAACAGGTAGTCCCAGCGGCCGGCGTTCAGCCCGGCGGCGTGGTCGCGCAGCTCGTAGAGGATCTCCTCCATCTCGTACGCGGCCGTGATCGTCTCGATGAGGACGGTGGCGCGGACGGTGCCCTGCGGGATGCCGACGTGGTCCTGCGCGAAGACGAACACGTCGTTCCAGAGGCGGGCCTCCAGGTGCGACTCGGTCTTCGGCAGGTAGAAGTACGGGCCCTTGCCGAGGTCCAGCAGCCGCTGGGCGTTGTGGAAGAAGTACAGGCCGAAGTCGACGAGGGCGCCGGGGACGGGCGTGCCGTCGGCGTCCACGAGGTGCCGCTCGTTCAGGTGCCAGCCGCGCGGGCGCATCACGACGGTGGCGAGTTCCTCGTCCGGGCGCAGGGCGTACGACTTGCCCGTGCGCTCGTCGGTGAAGTCGATGTTCCGGGTGTAGGCGTCGATCAGGTTGAGCTGACCGGTGACGACGTTCTCCCAGGTGGGGGCGGAGGCGTCCTCGAAGTCCGCGAGCCAGACCTTCGCGCCCGAGTTCAGGGCGTTGATGGTCATCTTGCGGTCGGTGGGGCCGGTGATCTCGACACGGCGGTCGTTCAGCGCCGCGGGGGCCGGGGCCACCTTCCAGGAGTCGTCCGCGCGGATCGCGGCGGTCTCCGGGAGGAAGTCGAGGGTGGAGGTGCGGGCGATCTCGGCGCGTCGCTCGGCACGGCGGGCGAGGAGTTCGTCACGGCGCGGCGTGAACCGCCGGTGCAGCTCCGCCACGAAGGCGAGCGCCGCGTCGGTGAGGACCTCCTCCTGCCGGGGCAGGGGCTCGGCGTCGACGATGGCCAGCGGGGACGGCGCTGGTGCGGACATGAGCTGTCACTTCCTTCAGCGGTGGCACCGGGTGCCTAAGGGGATGAACAGGGAGGATTCAACACCCGCTGTGCGGTCGAGTGCTTCTGAGCAGTGGATAGTAGTTTCCTCATCGTGGAACTTCAATGGTTTGTTGATGTCGAGATTCTCTGAGTCGAGGCAAGGTGGCGCCGCGTGCCACGCCGTTCACTCAAGGTGGCCCAGGTCGGCTTCGGTGTCGACGTCGTAGGCCTGCGCCACGTCCCCGCACTCCACGAGGGTGATCCGCGCCGCGTGTGCCTTCAGATAGGCGCGTGCCCCCTGGTCGCCGGTGGCAGTCGCGGCGATGCCCGCCCAGTGCGCGGCGCCGAACAGCACGGGATGCCCGCGTACGCCGTCGTAGGCGGCCGATGCGAGCGAGGTCTCGTCCCGGTACGCCGCACGCACGCGTGCGACCGCCTCGGGGCCGATACCGGGCTGGTCGACGAGCGAGACCAGCGCCGCCCGGGCGCCGGTGCCGGCGAGCGAGTCCAGCCCCGCGCGCAGCGAGCCGCCCATGCCCTGCGCCCAGTCCGGGTTGTCGACGAGTACGCAGTCGTCGAGCCGGGCCCGCTCCCGTACGGCGTCTGCGGCGGCCCCCAGGACCACGTGCACGCGCGTGCACCCCGCGGCGCGCAGCACGGCGACGGCGTGCTCCACGAGCGGCCGTCCCCGGTGGGTCAGCAGGGCCTTGGGGCGCCCGCCGAGCCGCCGTCCGCCGCCCGCGGCCAGCACCAGCCCGGCGACCGCGTCCGGCTCGCGCGGTGTCTCCTGTGTCGTCATCCCCCCTGCATACCGCACACGAGCCGGTCCGGGGCGGCGTCCCCTCGTCACCCTGCGCAGCAATTCCCTCACGCACCGGACTGGCGCGCGCGGGCCGGGGTGGCGTTTACTGGGCGCCCGCACCGCCCGGGCGATTCGTGGCCGCCCGGGGCCGGGGCGTGCACAACGACGTGCGAGGGGGAGGGCTTTGGTGCGGAGCGTCGAGCAGAGGCAGAGGCCGGTGACCGGCAGGGACGAGGATCCGCGGGTGACGGAGCTGCGCTCCGCCGTGTCCCGGCTGCGCCGGGAACTCGCCGCTTACCCCGCCGAGTTCCGGGACCGGGGGATCGCCGAGGAGGAACTGGCCGCCCTGGACGCCATGGCCGCCGGCGGCGCCCCGGAACTGCGCCACCTGCGCCGCTCCCTGCTCCTGATCGCGGGCGCCATAGGCTCGGTGAGCGCCCTGGCCCGGGGCGTGCGGGAGGTCCGCGCGGCGGTGGACCTGTTCGGAGAGCCGCCCCGCTGACACCTGCCCGGCAGGCGGGCGGGTGCGTGACGCCGTGCGCACCGCCTGGGATTGCGGCGGCCGGGCGGTGCGCTGAACCGGGTTCGGCAAGCGCGCTCAGCCGCGTCTGGCGCGATGCGCTCGGCCGCGTCGGGCGGTGTGCTCGGCCGCGTTCGGGGAGGGCCCCCGCAGTCGTGCTCGGATCGGTGAGGGTGAGCCGCGTTCGTGCTCGGGTCGGTGAGGTCAGCCGCGTTCGGGAGGTGCGCTCAGCCGTGCTGGGGCGGTGTGCTCAGCCGCGTTCGGGGAGTGTCCTCTCGGCCGCGTCGGGCGGGGCGCTCGGCCGAGTCCGGGGAGCGTCCCCTCGGCCGCCCCGCGCGGGTGCGCTCAGCCGCCGTTGTTGCCCGAGCTGGCCAGCGCCTCGGAGAGTTCGAGGGCGACCTGCTGGAGCACCGGGATGATCTTGTCCGTCGCGGCCTCCGTGACACGGCCCGCCGGGCCGGAGATGGAGATGGCCGCCGCGGTGGGGGAGTCCGGCACCGACACCGCGAGGCAGCGCACGCCGATCTCCTGCTCGTTGTCGTCGACGGCGTAGCCGAGCCGCCGCACGTCCTCCAGCGCCGCGAGGAACCCGTCCGGCGTGGTGATCGTCTTCTCGGTCGCGGCCGGCATGCCGGTACGGGCCAGCAGGGCGCGCACCTCCTCCGCCGGGAAGTCCGCGAGCAGCGCCTTGCCCACGCCGGTGGAGTGCGGCAGCACCCGCCGCCCGACCTCGGTGAACATCCGCATCGAGTGCTTGGACGGCACCTGGGCGACGTACACGATCTCGTCCCCGTCCAGCAGCGCCATGTTGGCCGTCTCGCCGGTCTCCTCGACCAGCCGCGCCAGATACGGCCGCGCCCACGTGCCCAGCAGCCGGGCGGCCGACTCGCCGAGGCGGATCAGGCGCGGGCCGAGCGCGTAGCGGCGGTTGGGCTGCTGGCGGACGTACCCGCACGCCACCAGCGTGCGCATCAGGCGGTGGATGGTCGGCAGCGGGAGCCCGCTGCTCGCGGACAGCTCGCTGAGCCCCACTTCACCGCCCGCGTCCGCCATCCGCTCCAGCAGGTCGAAGGCGCGCTCCAGGGACTGGACCCCGCCCGTTGCGGCGGACTTGGCGGAGTCGGTGGTGCTGGCGCTGGACGTCGGCACGGCGCGTTCCTTTCGGGGCGGGCGGGAGAGGCAGAAGCCTACCCGGCAGTCGGTTGACTCCCCGCTTGTGCGTAGCTACGTTCTGCTTGCCGGAATTCTAATTTCGCTTTGTGGAAACGTCCAGAGGGGCGCCTCTCGGGTGCACTGTGGACGAGTGTGCCCTTGACGAGGCCGAAGCGGGAGTGAAGACTCCGGAAACACGGCTTCAACAGAGTGTTGAAAAAGTGGTGGCAGAGAGAGGGGTCCGGGTGTCCGAGGCTGAACTGGTGCTGCGCTCGCGGCGCGTCATCACTCCCGAGGGGACGCGCGCGGCGTCCGTCGCGGTCGCCGCCGGCAAGATCACGGCCGTACTGCCGTACGACGCCGAGGTGCCCGCCGGTGCCCGCCTCGAGGACTTCGGCGACGACGTCCTGCTGCCCGGTCTGGTCGACACCCACGTGCACGTCAACGACCCGGGCCGCACCGAGTGGGAGGGCTTCTGGACCGCCACCCGCGCCGCGGCGGCCGGCGGCATCACCACCCTCGTCGACATGCCGCTCAACTCCCTGCCGCCCACGACCACGGTCGACAACCTGCGCGTGAAGCAGGACGTGGCCCGCGACAAGGCCCACATCGACGTCGGCTTCTGGGGCGGCGCCCTGCCCGACAACGTCAAGGACCTGCGCCCGCTGCACGAGGCCGGCGTCTTCGGCTTCAAGGCCTTCCTCTCCCCGTCCGGCGTGGACGAGTTCCCGCACCTGGACCAGGAGCAGCTGGCCCGCTCGCTCGCGGAGATCGCCGGCTTCGGCGGCCTGCTGATCGTGCACGCCGAGGACCCCCACCACCTGGCCGCCGCCCCCCAGCACGGCGGCCCGAAGTACGCGCACTTCCTCGCCTCCCGCCCGCGCGACGCCGAGGACACCGCCATCGCCGGCCTCATCGCCCAGGCCAAACGCCTCCACGCGCGCGTGCACGTGCTCCACCTGTCCTCCAGCGACGCGCTGCCGCTGATCCGCGAGGCACGCGCCGAGGGCGTGGCGATCACCGTGGAGACCTGCCCGCACTACCTGACGCTCACCGCCGAGGAGGTCCCCGACGGCGCCAGCGAGTTCAAGTGCTGCCCGCCCATCCGGGAGGCCGCCAACCAGGATCTGCTGTGGGAGGCGCTCGCCGACGGCACCATCGACTGTGTGGTGACCGACCACTCGCCTTCCACCGCCGACCTGAAGACCGACGACTTCGCCACTGCCTGGGGCGGCATCTCCGGTCTCCAGCTCAGCCTGTCCGCCGTGTGGACCGAGGCCCGCCGCCGCGGCCACACCCTGGAGGACGTCGTCCGCTGGATGTCCGAGCGCACCGCCGCCCTCGTCGGCCTGGACGCCAAGGGCGCCATCGCGCCCGGCCGCGACGCCGACTTCGCCGTCCTCGCCCCCGACGCGACCTTCACCGTCGACCCGGCCGAGCTCCAGCACCGCAACCGCGTCACCGCGTACGCGGGCCGGACGCTGCACGGCGTGGTGCGGTCCACCTGGCTGCGCGGGCGGCGCATCGTGGCGGACGGCGAGTTCACCGAGCCGCGGGGCCGCCTGCTCACCCGGCACCCCTGAGCCACCGCCCGCTCCCTTCCCGCACCGCCCGCCCCGCACGGCAGCGGCCGACTTCCCGAAAGGCAGGACCTGATCACCGTGACGGCGATTCCCAGCTTCACCGGCGACGCGAACCCCTACGGAGGCGGCGACCCGTACGCGGACTACCGCACCGCCGACTTCCCCTTCACCCACCACGCCGACCTCGCCGACCGCCGGCTGGGCGCGGGAGTCATCGCCGCCAACGACGAGTTCTTCGCCCAGCGCGAGAACCTGCTGGTGCCCGAGCGCGCCGAGTTCGACCCGGAGCACTTCGGGCACAAGGGCAAGATCATGGACGGCTGGGAGACCCGCCGCCGGCGCGGTGCCTCCGCCGGGCACCCCTGGCCGACCGCCGACGACCACGACTGGGCGCTGATCCGCCTCGGCGCCCCCGGCGTCGTCCGCGGCATCGTCGTCGACACCGCCCACTTCCGCGGCAACTACCCGCAGGCGGTCTCGATCGAGGGCACCTCGGTGGCCGGCTCCCCCTCGCCCGAGGAACTGCTCGCCGACGACGTGAAGTGGACGACCCTCGTCCCGCGCACCCCGGTCGGCGGCCACGCCGCCAACGGCTTCGCCGTCGACGTCGAGCAGCGCTTCACGCACCTGCGGGTCAACCAGCACCCCGACGGCGGCATCGCCCGCCTGCGCGTGTACGGCGAAGTCGTCCCCGACCCGAAGTGGCTCGCCGCGCTCGGCACCTTCGACGTCGTCGCGCTGGAGAACGGCGGCGGCGTGGAGGACGCCTCCGACCTCTTCTACTCGCCCGCCACCAACACCATCCAGCCGGGCCGCTCCCGCAAGATGGACGACGGCTGGGAGACCCGCCGCCGCCGCGACCAGGGCAACGACTGGATCCGCTACCGGCTGGCCGAGCAGTCCGAGATCCGCGCGATCGAGATCGACACCGCCTACCTCAAGGGCAACAGCGCCGGCTGGGCGTCGGTGTCGGTGAAGGACGGCGAGGCGGGGGAGTGGCGCGAGATCCTGCCGCGCACCCGCCTCCAGCCCGACACCAACCACCGCTTCGTCCTGCCGGAGCCGGCCGTCGGCACCCACGCGCGCGTGGACATCTACCCCGACGGCGGCATCTCCCGCCTGCGCCTGCACGGCTCCCTGACCGCGGAGGGCGCCGCCCGCCTGACGGCCCGCCACCAGGAACTGGGCGGCTGACGGCTCCCGAGGACACGCAGGGCGCACCGGCCGGACAGCACCGGTGCGCCCTGCGGCACGTCACGGCGGCAGGACCCTCCGCCGGCTCCCCGCGCGCGTGCGGGCCCGACACCGTCAGGCGGCCTTCGCGACGGACCTAGGGCACACGCCCCCGTCGGCCCGGCGGCGTCATGCCGCGTGGCCCCCGTCCACCGCGAACTCCGCTCCCGTCACATACGCCGCCCCCGCGAGGTACGCGACCAGGTCGGCCACCTCCTCGGCCCGCCCGAAGCGGCCCAGCGCGGTCATCGCCGCCTGACCGGCCGCGTAGGGGCCGTCGGCCGGGTTCATGTCGGTGTCGATCGGCCCCGGGTGGACGATGGTCGCGGTGATGCCGCGCGGCCCCAGCTCCCGCGCCAGCGCCCTGGTCAGCCCGACCAGGGCCGCCTTGCTCATCGTGTACAGCGTCCCGCCGGGACCCGGCACGCGCTGCGTCATGCACGTACCGATCGTGACGATCCGCCCGCCCTCGCCCATCCGCGCGGCCGCCGCCTGCGAGGCGAGGAAGACGCCCCGCACGTTCACCGCGAGGACCCGGTCCACGTCGTCGAGGCTCAGGCCGTCCAGCGGGCCGAGCACCCCGACGCCCGCGTTGTTCACCAGCACGTCCAGGCCGCCCAGCGCCTCCGCCGCCCGGTCCACCGCAGCGGCCGCCTCCGCGGCGTCCCCTGCGTCCGCGCGCAGCGCCACCG
Source organism: Streptomyces griseosporeus (assembly GCF_014656055.1). GTDB lineage: Bacteria > Actinomycetota > Actinomycetes > Streptomycetales > Streptomycetaceae > Streptomyces > Streptomyces griseosporeus. The sequence goes on along the minus strand of NZ_BNBR01000001.1, from coordinate 1,545,960 downwards.
CCCGGCGCCCGAGGGCCGTCACCGCCTGTACGACGCCCTCGGCCGCCTCCTTGTCGCTGACGTAGGTCAGGGCCACGTCCGCGCCCGCCCGGGCGAGCCGTACCGCCGTCGCCGCGCCGATGCCCCGGCTGCCGCCGGTCACCAGAGCCGCCTTGCCGTTCAGAGAACCGTCTGTTGTGGTCATGCGTCCATCTCAGCGACCGCCGGCCGGGTGCGCTGGCGGCGAACGGACGTCGACCTGGCCCCCGGCCGGAACCTTTCGCTCCGCCCGGTGCGTTCCCCCGGTGTGACTCTTCAGCAAGAAATCGTCGGCAACGCCATGCAGATGGCGGTCGTCAGCCTCCAGCCCGGCCAGACCGTGTACTGCGAGGCGGGCAAGTTCCTGTTCAAGACGACGAACGTGACCATGGAGACCCGCCTGTCGGGCCCGTCGAACAGCGGCGGCGGCCAGCAGCAGGGCGGCGCGGGCGGCGGCATGGGCGGTCTGCTGCGCCAGGCCGTGGGCACCGCGATGCAGGTCGGCCAGCGCGCCCTGGCCGGCGAGTCGCTGGCCTTCCAGTACTTCACCGCGCAGAGCGGCGAGGGCACCGTCGGCTTCGCCGGCGTGCTGCCGGGCGAGATGCGCGCCCTGGAGCTGGACGGCACCCGCGCGTGGTTCGCCGAGAAGGACGCCTTCGTGGCCGCCGAGTCCACCGTCGACTTCGGCATCGCCTTCCAGGGCGGCCGCACCGGCATGAGCGGCGGCGAGGGCTTCGTCCTGGAGAAGTTCACCGGACGCGGCACCGTGATCATCGCGGGCGCCGGCAACTTCATCGACCTGAACCCGGCCGACTTCGGCGGCCGCATCGAGGTCGACACCGGCTGCGTCGTCGCCTTCGAGGACGGCATCCGGTACGGCGTCCAGCGCGTCGGCGGCCTCAACCGCCAGGGTCTGATGAACGCCGTCTTCGGCGGCGAGGGCCTGTCCCTGGCCACCCTGGAGGGCAACGGCCGCGTCATCCTCCAGTCACTGACCATCGAGTCCCTGGCCAACGCCTTGAAGAAGGCCCAGGGCGGCGACAAGCAGGGCCCGACCGGCGGACTGTTCTCCACCCACGCCGGCTGAGCCGGCCCCGCACGCCATGCCCCGGGGGCCCGCGCGCCATGCCCCCGGGGCCCCGCACGCCGAGCCCCGGGGCCGCCCGCCCGACGGGGAGGCGGCCGGCCCTGCGGCGCGGGTGCCGTCACCCCGGCCGGCCCCGTGGCGACCGTGACGTCACCGCCCCCGTCGCCGGGCGAGTTCCACCGCCACCGGGGCGGCCGTGAACACGGACGAGTACGTGCCGACGGCCAGGCCGATGAGCAGCGCCAGGGCGAAGTCGGTGAGGGAGGAGCCGCCCAGCACGGCCAGGGCGGTGAGGATGAACGCGGCGCCCATGCCCGTGTTCACGGTGCGCGGCAGCGTCTGCAGGATCGCCCGGTCCGCCACGCCCCCCAGCGGTGCCCGGGGCGCCTTGCGGGCCAGCTCCCGCACCCGGTCGAACAGGACGACGGAGTCGTTGACGGAGTAGCCGATGACGGTCAGCAGCGCCGCCAGGAACACCCCGTCCAGCGGCTTGCCCAGCCAGGCGAACACACCGACGAGGATCACCACGTCATGCGCGAGCGCGGTCACCGCGGCCGCGCCGAACGTCCAGCGGAAGCGCGCCGCGAGATAGACGAGCTGCGCGGCGAGCGCCAGACCGAGCGCGATCAGCGCGCTGCGGCGCAGTTCCTCGCCGAGGCTGGGCCCGACCAGTTCGTCGCGGACCTTCTCCGCCCCTCCGGCGAGCGCCCGCACCGTGCCCGTGACCTCGTCCTCCTCCGCGTCGCTGAGCACACCGGTCCGCACGGTCAGGCCGCTGTCGCCGGAGGTCTGCACGACGGCCCGGGGGAACCCGGCGTCGGCGAGCGCCGTACGGACCCGGTCGGGATCCACACGGTCGGTGGTGGCGTACTCGACGAGCCGGCCCCCGGTGAACTCCACGCCCAGGTCGACGCCCCGCACGGCGATGCCGGAGGCGGCCAGCGCGAGCACGGCGGCTGAGGCGGCCAGCCAGCGCCGCGCGTGCCGCATCAGCCGGGGGTCGCGGCGGGCGAGCCGGTCGCGTACGACGCCCGTGGCCGCGATGCCCGTGAGCCGGGGCCGGCGGCGCACCCCGGGGCGGCCCGCGGCGAACTCGGCCAGGACCCGGGTGATCACCAGGGCGCTGAACATGGACACGAGCACACCGATGCCCAGCGTGACGCCGAAACCCCGCACCGGTCCCGACGCCAGGAAGAACAGCAGCCCGGCCGCGATCAGGGTGGTGATGTTCGAGTCGGCGATCGCGCTGAAGGCGTTGCGGAATCCGGCCGTCAGCGCCGAGCGGACGCTGGGGGCGCGACGGGCCGCGTACTCCTCACGGGCCCGTTCGAAGACCAGCACGTTGGCGTCCACGGCCATGCCGATCGCCAGGACGAAACCGGCCAGCCCCGGCAGCGTCAGCGTGGCGCCGAGCGCGGCCAGGGCGGCGTAGGACAGCACGCCGTAGCAGAGGAGGGCGACGACGGCGAGCGCGCCCAGCAGCCGGTAGACGGCGACGATGAACAGCGCGGTCAGCGCGGTGCCGAGGGCCGCCGCCCACGCACTGGCGGTGATCGCCTGCGCCCCGAGGCTCGCCCCGACCGTGCGCTGCTCGACGGTCTCCACGGGCACCGGCAGCGCCCCGCCGTTGATGAGCAGCGACAGCTCGCGGGCCTCCTCCGGCCCGAACGAGCCGGTGATCCGGGTCGCTCCGTCGGCGATGCCGCTTCCGCAGGCCACCGACGGATCGACCTGCGGTGAGGAGATCACCTTGTCGTCCAGGACGATGGCGATCCGCCGCGCGGGATCGCCCGCCGGACGGCACGCCGCCTCGCCGGTCAGCCGCGCCCAACCGTCCCGGCCCGCGCCCTCGAAGCCGACGGTGACGTGCCAGCCGGCGCCGCCGTCCTGGTCGAAGCGGGCGGCGGCCTCCTCGACGTGCTCACCGGTCAGCGCAGCGGGCCCCAGCCGCAGCGGTGTGCCGGACTCGTCGGGCAGCACCCGTGGCGCGGGCCGCTTGGGCAGGGGACGGGAGGTGTCCTCGCCGGCCCCGGCCGTGCCCAGCACCGGATGGATCGTGAGCTGTGCGGTACGGCCGAGGACCGCGGCGGCCTTCTCCGGATCCTGCACACCGGGCAGTTCGACGATGATCCGCCGCTCACCGGAGCGCACGAGGGTGGGTTCGGCCACGCCGAGCGCGTCGATCCGGCCGCGCAGCACCTCCAGGGTGCGCTCGGTGGCCTCGCCGTCGGCGTCGGCGGTGGGGGTGGAGCGGGTCTCCAGCACGATCTGGGTACCGCCGCGCAGGTCGAGCCCGAGGCGGACCGGGACGGTGACGGCGACGAACAGGGACACGGCGAGCACGGCGAGGGCGAGCAGCGCCCGCACACGCAGGGAACGGTTCAAGGGGGCCTCCGGCAGGCACACCGGCAGCCGGGGCGGCGGCCCGGCCCGGTGGTGGGTGAGGAAAGGAAGGGGGTGTCGTCAGGTGCCGGAGGTGGCGGGCGGTGCGCGCCCGCGGTCGGGGGGTGTGTGCGGGGCCGGGCAGAGGGCCTTCCCGGCCGGGGCCGGAAGCCGCCACGACCGCGGAGGTACGGGGAGCGGGCCCGGGTCACCGAAGGCGGGGTGGGCGCGGGGGGCGGGGTCGGTGTGCGCCTCGTGCCGGGCCACCGGCCGGGCGGGGGAGGCGGCGGTGTCCCACTTCTCGTCGGCCTGTGTCTGCGCGCCGACGGCTGCCGGCACATCCCTGGTGGCGAGCGGCGACGCGCCGAAGCCGAGCACGGCCGGCAACGCCAGCAGGACGGCCGTCAGCAGCGCGACGGCGGGGGAGAGGACGGCGCGTCGGATGGCGTGCACGGGCCGTCCCCTCTCCTGGATGTCGTCCGGCGGGCGGCCGGGGGTGGATGGGCGTGCGGTCAGGGCTCGATCAGGCCGGCGCGGATGGCGTACCGGGTGAGTTCCAGCCGGTCGCGCAGGCCCAGCTTCTGCAGCAGGTTGGCGCGGTGCCGCTGGACGGTCTTGACGCTGATGAACAGCAGGTCGGCGATCTCCTTGGAGGAGTGTCCCTCGGCCACCAGCTTGAGGACCTCCTCCTCGCGCGGGGTGAGGATCTGGTCGGGGGTCTCCTCGCCATGGCGGGCCCGGTCGAGGTAGTTGCGGATCAGCGCGGTGACCGCGCCGGGGTACAGGAAGGGCTCGTCGCGCATCGCGGCCCGGCACGCGGCGACGAGGTCCCGGTCGGCGACGGACTTCAGCACGTATCCGCCCGCCCCGGCCTTGAGGGCCTGGAAGAAGTACTGCTCGTTGTCGTGCATGGTGAGCATCAGGATCCGCAGGCCCGGCTTGAGCGCGGTCAGCTCGCGGGCCGCCTGCAGCCCGGTCAGGCGAGGCATGGCGATGTCGAGCACGGCCAGGTCGATGTCGTGGGCCCGCGCCAGCTCGATGGCCTCGGCGCCGTCCCCGGCCTCGGCGACCACGACGAGATCGGGTTCCTGGTCGAGGATGAGCCGCACCCCGCGGCGCACCAGCGCGTGGTCGTCGGCGAGCAGGATGCGGATCGGGCCGGCGGGAGCGGTCGTACCGGCCGGGGGCGGGGCGGTGTCGTGGGGCATGGTCAGGGCTGCTTCCTGGCGACGGGAGCGGTGAGCTGGACGCGGGTGCCGCTGCCGGGCGCCGGGGTGATCTCCAGGCCGGCGCCGACGAACAGCGCGCGCTCGCGCATGCCGCGGATGCCGGCGCCCTCGCGCGGGGCCTTGATGCCGCGCCCGTCGTCCGTGACCGTCAGCACCACGCTCTCCCCGGCGCGGCGCAGGGCCACGGTGACCCGCCGGGCGTCGGCATGGCGGGCGACGTTGGTCAGCGACTCCTGCGCGACCCGGTACAGCACGAGCTCGGTCTCCGGGGCGAGCGCCGGCAGATCGCCGTCGAAGCGGCGGGTGACGTGCAGCCCGGTGTGGGTGGCGAAGTCCTCGGCGAGCGAGGTCAGCGCGCTGACCAGGCCCAGATCGTCCAGCACGCCGGGCCGCAGCCGGCGCACCAGGCGGCGCACCTCGTCCAGGCTCTCCCGGGTGATCTCCCGCACCTCCTCGATGTCCTCGCGCAACGGCGCCGGCGCGGCGTCCGCGGCCCGCTTCAGGCCGAGCAGGATCGCGGTCATGCTCTGGCCGACCTCGTCGTGCAGCTCCTGGGCGATACGGCGGCGCTCGGCCTCCTGCGCCAGCAGCGCCCGCGCACTGCTGGTGGCCCGCTCCTGCTCCAGCCGCTCCAGCATGGCGTTGAACGTGCGGATCACTTCGGCGACTTCGCGGCCACCCGACGCGGTCAGCCGCTGCCCCGGCCGCAGCAGGTCCACCGTGGCCATCAGCCGGGTCAGGCGGTCCAGCGGGGCGAGGCCCAGCCGCAGCAGGGCGGCGTTCGCGACGAGCATCACCGCGAGCCCGGCGACCAGGATGACCGCCTCCGTCAGCAGCACCGGCACCGAGACGGTGACCGGGGCCCACAGCAGCAGGGCGGTGGCCGTGCCCAGCACCACCGCGTTGAGGGCGAAGATCCGCCAGAACAGGGACACCGACCTCGCCACCGAACCCGATGTCGACCCCGACACCGAACCCGACACCGAACCCGACACCGGCCTCGACATCTGCATCGGCTGACGCCTCCCTCTTTCCGCTCCACCTCCACTGTCCGCCCGTGACGCTCACGGCGCCGGTGCCCGAAGTGAACTCGCACGGCCAGCCTGCCCGGCGCCGGTCGGCCCGTCGATGGGGCCCAGCCCCCATTTCCCGGCCCGTACGGCACCCATGAGGTCGGCCTATGGATGCCGTGACCCCCCGCAAATGGGGTCCGCGCCCGATGGGCGTCCGCCGCCGGGTCGGCCAGGGTGGAAGGCACCGAAAAGCCCACCGAGCGTCTCGGCGCGTCGGCAAGCCCCTGAGAAGGGACGGACCATGTCACTCGATGTCTCCCGGGCCGAACCCCACCTGGACGAGGCGCGGCAGCGCCTGGAGCACGCCCGCTCCTCCCGGCTCGCGCAGCTCGAAGCCCTCCGCGAGACCGGGCAGAGCGCCGAGGACCACCTGCTGTCCGAGCAGCGGACCGCGATGGAACGCGTCCTGAAGGAGATCGAGGCCGCGTTCGCCCGCATCGAGGACGGCACCTACGGCACCTGCCTGAGCTGCGCCAAGCCCATCCCCGCGGAACGGCTGGAGATCCTCCCGTACACCCGCCACTGCGTGGCCTGCCGGCGCCGCGCCGTCTGACCCGCTCCCGCCGGACCTCCCTTGCCCTGCCCTGAGAAGGGGTGACGTGGTGAACCACCAGACCGTCGGCCGACGTACGGCACACCTGTCGGCCGAGGATCTCGCCGCCCTGCGCGAGAACCTGCACGAGCAGCGCCTGTTCCGCGAGGAGCAACTGCGCCGGCTCGCCGGACCGGTCCCCTCCCGCGCCGACGACCGGCTCCGGCAGCGGACCGCCGGACAGATCGAGGTGCACATCAGACTCGCCGCCACCGCCCGCATGGTCCTCGCCGACGTCGAGGCCGCCCTGGGCCGCATGGAGGACGGCTCCTACGGCAGCTGCCGGCTGTGCCGGCGGCCCATCGACCGGGAACGGCTGATGATCGTGCCGCAGGCCCGCTACTGCGCCCGCTGCCAGCAGGTCAAGGAGGCCGTCCCATGACCGGCACACCCGCACCGTGCACCACCGCGGCACACCGGCCGGGACCACTGTGCCGGCGCTGCTGCGGCATCGCCCTGGACCTGGGCAGCGCCCGCACCCGCGCCTGGATCACCGGCAGCGGGGTCGTCGTCGACGTGCCGACGGTGACGTGCACCGGCACGGGGGCAGGCGGTGAAGCCGGGGCTCGCTTCGGTACCGCCACCGGTACCGCCACCGGCACCGGCACCGGTTCCGCCACCGGTACCGGCGCCCTGTACCCCGTCCGGCGCGGCGCCATCGTCGACACGCCGGGGTGCGCCCGGATGCTGCTCCGCCTGCTCGCCGACCGCCTGCCCCGCCTCGGCCACCCCCTGATCGTCGTGACCGCTCCCGCCCTGGGCGGTCTCGCCTACCGCACCCAGGCGCGGATCGCGGTGGACGCGCTGCGCCCGCGCGGCGTCCTGACCGTGCCCAGCGCCCGCGCGGTCGCCGTGGCGGCGGGCGCCGACATGTCCCGCCCACTGCTCGTCGCGGACATCGGCGCCCACCTCACCGAGGTCGTCCTGCTGCACGAGGGCGCGGTCACCGACGCGCGGCGCACCGCGCTCGGCACCGGCGACCTCGACGGGACGACTCCGCCCGAGCGGCTCAGCGAGGCCGTGGCCTTGATGCTGACGGCGATGCTCCGGCAGGACCGCACCTCCCTCACCGCCGACGCGCTGGCCCGCGGCGTCCTGCTGGCCGGGGGAGGCGCCCTGCGCCCCGAGATCACCGGCCGGCTGGCCGGGTTGCTGCACACGCCCCTGTCCGTGGTCCCGGCCCCGCACACCGCCGCCGTCCGCGGCGCCGCCCGGCTCCTCCAGGTCGCCCACACGCACCCCTCCGCCTCCGGCGGCCTCCCGCCGGCGGCCGACCTCCACTGAGCAGGGCCGCCGCGGTGCCTCGTCGGCGTCATCCGGCCGGGCCGTCTCTGCCCACCCCGCCGTGCCTCGTCGGTGTCATTGAGCCGGCCCGTGCTTGGCCCACCCCGCCTTGTCGCGTCGGCGTCACCGAGCCGGGCCGTCCTCGGCCCACCCCGCCTTGCCGCGTCGGTCCCGCTCGGCCGGCCCGTCCTCGGCCCTACCTCCACCCCCGACCCCTCACCCCCACCCCCGACCCCCACCCGCCGCGTCGGTCGCCGGAAGGAGGACCCGTGCCCGGCCGCACCGCCGTACCCCCACCCCCGCCCGCCAGGAGGCCGCCCCGGGTCCTGTCGTGGCGGCTGCGGCGCAACCCGCTGCGCCGCCGCAGCGACCTGGTCCAGGGCTGGATCGGCCTCGCCCTGCTCCTGACCGCGTCGGCCGCCACACCGGCAGCCGTGGTGCTGGCGGCCGACGCGGCCCACGACCGTGCCACCCAAACCGCCCGGCGGCAGGCGCAGACCCGCCACGCGACCACCGCGACCCTCCTGGAGAGCGCCCGGCACCACCCGGAACCGGGCTCCGCCGAAGCGCGCGGCACCCGTTACCCGGCACAGGTCCGCTACACCGACCCCGAGGGCCGCCCCCGCACCGCCACGACCGACGTTCCGCCCGCCCTGTCCAAGGGCAGCACCCTGCGCGTCTGGGTCGGCGCCGACGGACAACTCACCGAGCCGCCTCTGACGCCGGATCAGATACGCAACCGGGTCCGAGGGTCGGCCATCATCGCCGCGCTCGGCGTCCCGGCCGCCTCGATCGCCGCCTACGGCGTCACCTCCCGCGTCGTCCAGCGCCGCCAACTCGCCGCGTGGGACAGGGCGTGGGCCGACACCGCACCGCGCTGGACGGCGGCGCCGTAAGCCCCCCTCCGCCCCGCGGGGATGACGGGCGACGTGCGAGGCCGGACGCATTCTCGGCCAATGGCCGGGTGGGCGGAGTGTGGGCGGATGCCGTGCCGACTCCTGCGCGGCGGACGGGAGTCGATGACTCCCGAACGATTCGCGCAACCCCTTGGGGAAGATTCCGCTTGACCGGTGCCGGGCGCGGTCACGGCACGCCCCGTGCCCTGGACCGCGTGCGACGCGCGTCTGCCAGGTGTGCGGCAGCGACGGGCGCCGCTCACGGGTCCACCGGCCGCCCGCCCAGGCCGCGGTGTCCGCCGAACGGCATGCCACGGGCGTCGCCGACCAGATTCTTCTTGGTCAAAGTTGCCTCTCCGGTCCCGCCCGCCACGTCCACCTGACCCTTGTGGGCGTCGCGAACCCGTGGCTAGGCTCCGGCTCGCTTTCACCGACAGCACACGATCAGCACACGATTTCTCCACCTCGGGCCGGTTGTTCGACCGGCCCGTCGGCTTCGCACGCGCTGCGCAAGGAGGTGAACGATCGTGAACGAGCCGTCGTCGCCGGCATCACCGGCACCGGCGCCCCGCAAGAGCCGACGGGATCTGCGGATCCTGTGGTGGACCAACGCGATCGACGGCCTCGGCACCCAGGCCTCCGGGATCGTCCTGCCGCTGCTGATCCTCGACCTGGGGCATCCGGCCGCCGCGGCGGGATCCTTCGCCAGCGCCGTCGCCGTCGCCGGGGTCGTCCTCGGACCCGTGGTGGCGCGGCCCGCCGACCACGGGCACCGGCGCGCCCTGCTGATCGGCTCGGCGGCACTCGCCGCCGCCGCGATGAGCGGGCTGACCGCCGCCCTGTTCTGGTGGCGTCCGCCCTTGTGGGCCGTCCTCGGCCTCGCCTTCACCGAGCGGCTGTGCGCCTTCGCCCACGAAGCGGCGGCCCGGGGAGCGCTGGCCCATGTGGCGCGGCCCGAGGACGTCACGCGGGGCGCGGCCGGACTCCAGGCCGGCGACCAGGCGGCCCTCGTCGTTGGCCCCGGCCTCGGCGGCGCCCTGTTCGAGGCGGCCCGGCCCCTGCCGTTCCTGGCCGACGCCCTGTCCTACGCCGCGACCGCGCTCGGCATCCGGGCGCTGCGCGCACCGCTCGACACCCCCGTTGCGCCCGGACGCCGCAGAACGCCCGTGACCTCCGGTTTCCGGACGGTCCTCGGCTCTGCCCCGCTGCGGATGGTCCTGGTGTGGGCGTCGGCCGCCTCGGTGCTGGTGACGCTGCTGTCGTACACCGCGATGTTCGTGCTCGACGGCGGCACCACCGTCGGCCTCGTCCTCAGCGCCTCCGGAGCGGCCGGCCTGCTGGGCGCCCTGCTCGCGCCGGGGCTCGTGATCCGCCTGGGCGCGCGGCGCGCCGTCGTCCTGGCGACCTGGCTGCTGCTCGTCCCGGCCGGCGTCCTGGTCACCGCGGACGCGGCCGCGAGCTACGCCACGGGCTTCGCCCTGCTGGCGCTGCTGCTGCCGACGGTCACCGTCGTCCTGTCCGGTGTCCTGGTGCGGGCCGTACCGCGCGAGGTCCAGTCGCAGGCGGGCGCGGCGGTCGGCGCCGCGGCCGCGCTGGCGGCGGCCGGCTGCCCGGCGCTCGCCGCGGGCCTGGTGACGTGGCGGGGCCCGCACACCCCGGCCGTGCTGTGCCTGGCGCTGCTGGCCCTGCTCGCCGTGTACACGCAGGGCGCGGCGGGCCGGTCGCTGACCGCGGAGGCGGACGCCCGTCCGCGTGCCGAGGAGACGGACGCGCGCCCCCGTACCGACCAGCCGGCGCCGGCCGCACGCCCGTCCGCGGGAGAGGACGAACGCCCATGAGCGACACCGCCCCCCGCTACCAGGTCTTCCGCAGCGCGTTACCCGAGGCCTGTCCCCGCGACCCCGCCCGCATGGTGTTCACGGCGGACGCGGACGGCCGCTGCGAGGTCTTCTCCTGGGAGGCCACGTCCCGCCGGGCGCGGCAGGTGACCTCCCGACCCGCCGGAACGTTTCACTGCGCCATCGACCACGATGCCGGCATCTGGTGGTTCGACGAGGACCCGGACGGCCACGGCACCTGGCGCCACCGGCCCTTCTCCGGCGAATTAGCGGGCGGACTCCCGGACTCCCCGGGCCTGCCCGGCCTCCCGCCCGGCCTCCCCTGCGGCCTCGCCTTCGCCGCCGACGGCACCACGGCCGTCGCCCTCTCCGACGGCCGCACCGCCACCGTCCACCTCGGACGCAAGGGACACCCCGCGCGGCGGCTCCTCACCGCTCCCGCCCCGCTCACCCTGCACGGCATCGCCCCCGACGGCGGCCTGCTCGCCGTGACCGGCGCGGACGGCGCCGTCACGCTGCTCGACCCGGCCGGCGCCGTCACGGCCGTATCCCCGGCCGGAGCCGCCCGTCAGTGGTGCCGCGGCTTCCGCCCGGACGGCGGGCGCGAACTGCTCCTCGTGCACCAGACCGACGACCACTACCTCCTCGCCACCTGGACCCCGGCCGCCGGGACGACCGTCCACGACTGGTGCGCGTTCGACACGGAGATCACCGCCCGCTGGTACCCGGACAGCCGCGCGGTCCTCGTACGGCAGGACCGCCACGGCCGCTCCCTGCTGCACCGCGTCGACCTGACGGCCCGCCGCCGCACCCGCGTCCCCACACCGCCCGGCACGATCCTGGACGCCGCGCCCCGCCCCGGCGGCGGCCTGCACTACCTGTGGACCGACGCCGCGCACCCGCCGGTGCTGCGCGCCACCGACGACACGCCGCTGCCGCCGGTGACCGGCACCCCGCCGCACGTGCCCGGCCACCACCAGGACCTGTGGACCCCCACGCCCGACGGCCCCGTCCACACCCTGCTCAGCCTCCCCGGCACCGCCGCCCCCGGCCGGCCCGCGCCCCTCGTCTTCCTCGTCCACGGCGGCCCCGCCGACCAGGACCGCGACGCCTACGACGCCACCGTCCACTCCCTCGTCGCCTCCGGTTACTCCGTGGCCCGCGTCAACTACCGCGGCTCCACCGGCTACGGCCCCCGCTGGCGGCGCGCCTTCACCGCCGGAGTCGGCCACACCCAGGTCCAGGACCTCGCCGCCGTCCGCGCCGACCTGCTGCGCCGCGGGCTCGCCGCACCCGACGCGACGGCCCTGTGGGGCGTGTCCTGGGGGGCGTACCTGGTGCTCCTCGCCCTGGGCACCCGCCCCGGTCTGTGGCAGGCGGGCATCGCCGTGAAGCCGCTCGCCGACTGGGCCGCCGCGCACCGCTCCTCGACGTCCGCGCTGCGCGCCCTGGACCTGCGGCTGTTCGGCGGCACCCCGGACGAGGTGCCCGAACGCTACGCGCGCAGCTCACCGCTCAGCTACGCGCCCCGCGTCACCGCGCCGCTGCTCGTGGTCGGCGCCACCCGGGACACCAAGTGCCCCCCGGACCAGATCCGTTCCTACCTCAGCGCCCTCGACGCCGCCGGCGTCCCGCACGAGGCGATGTGGCTCGACACCGGCCACGACGGATACGACGGCGCCGCCCATGTCGCCGTACTGCGGCGCGCGATGACGTTCCTGAGCCGCCGACTGACCGCGCCCCCGGGCCCGGTCACCCCCGACTCCCCCGGCCAACGGGGGAGCCCGGAGCCGCCGCTCACTCGGCGGCCCGGGCCGGCACGAACCACCCACTGAACGAAGGGAGAGCACCGTGCAGAAGGACATCATCCACAACGATCCGCTCGCGGACGAGGAGGAGAACCGCAAGCCCGGCATCGGCATCACCATCACCGTTCCGTTCCGGAACGCCGACGAGGGCGACGAGGACTGATCACCACCCGGCCGGCCCCGCGCACGGGGCCGGCCGGGCTCCGCCCCTCCCCGTCTCCCCGCCGTCCCGTTTCAAGGAGCAAGCCGTGCGCGTTCTGCTGGTCAACATGCCCTGGTCCCCGATCGACCTGCCCTCGCTGGCCCTCGGCATCCTCAAGCGCAGCGTCGACGAGCGCGTGCCGGACGCCACCTGCGACGTGCTGCACGCCAACCTGGAGTTCACCGACTGGATCACCCGCCGCACCGAGTTCACCGCGCAGGACTACGAGTACTACGCGCTGTCCTCCTACTTCCTCGGCTGCGGCGACTGGGTGTTCTCCTCCGCGCTCTACGACGACCCGGAGTGGAAGGACGAGGAGTTCACCCGGGTGATGACGCCGAAGCTGCGCAGGTCGCGGATGCGGATGACGAAGGAACTGCACCGGGTCGTACCGGAGTTCGTCGAGGAGATCGCGCGGGCGATCGTCGCGGCGGAGCCGGACGTGGTCGGCTTCACCTCCACCTTCCAGCAGAACACCGCCGCCCTCGCCGCCGCCCGGCACGTCAAGGCGCTCGCACCGCACATCGTGACGGTCATGGGCGGCGCCAACTGCGACTCCGAGCAGGGCGCCGCGGTGCACCGCAACTTCCCCTTCGTCGACCACGTCGTGCGCGGCGAGGGCGAGAGCGCCTTCCCCGCGCTGCTGACCGCCCTGCGTGACGGTACCGGCGACCTGACCGCCGTACCCGGGCTGTGCCACCGCGCGCCCGACGGAAGCAGCGTCGCCAACCCGATGGCGACCAGCCCGCTGCCGCCGGCGGCCATCCTGCCGCCCGACTACAGCGGCTACTTCGAGCGGCTGGCGAAGTCCGTGGCACGCAACTGGGTGGAGCCCAAACTGGTCGTGGAGGGCGCGCGCGGCTGCTGGTGGGGGGAGAAGCACCACTGCACGTTCTGCGGACTGAACGGCTCCTTCATGCAGTTCCGCAGCAAGAGCCCCGAGACCTTCTACGACGAGATCATGGACCTCGCGGCCCGGCACCGCGTGCTCGACATGTACGTCGTCGACAACATCCTCGACATGAAGTACCTCTCCACGGTGCTGCCCCGCATCATCGACAGCGGCTACGACCTGCGCATGCACATCGAGATCAAGGCCAACATGCGCCGCGCGCAGCTGAAGACCCTCGCCGACGCGGGCCTCATCTACGTCCAGCCGGGCATCGAGAGCCTCAACAGCCGGGTCCTGGACCTGATGGACAAGGGCGTGAGCGGCTGCCAGAACGTGCGCATGCTGCGGGACGCCGCCGAGACCGGGCTGTCCGTCTCCTGGAACTACCTGCACGGCTTCCCCGGCGAGACGGACGACGACTACGCGCCCGTCATCCGCCAGATCCCGGCCCTCGAACACCTCAACCCGCCGGTCGACCTGTCGGCCCGCATCGCCATCGAGCGCTTCAGCCCCTACTTCGACAAGCCCGAACTGGGCTTCACGGGCCTGCGCCCCGAGCAGCACTACCGCTTCACCTACGACCTGCCCGAGGAGGAGCTGTACGACCTCGCGTACGTCTTCGAGGCACCCGCGCGGGGCATCGGCGAGGACACCGTCGAGGCGCTGAACGCGGCGCTGGCGCTGTGGCGGAAGCGGCATGTCGACGCCCGGCTGACCCACATGGACCTGGGCGAGCGGATCGTGCTGGTGAGCCGGCGCAGCGGCTTCGCGTGGCGCACCCGTGAGCTGACGGACCCGTACGAGATCGCCGTCTTCCGGCTGCTGGACCAGCCGCACTCCGTCGCCGCCCTGCGGCGCAAGGCGGCCGAGGAGACCTCCGAGCCCCGCGGCGAACACGAGGTGCGGGCGCTCCTCGACGGCTGGGTGGACGACGGGATCGTGTTCACGGACGCCGGGCAGTACGTGCACCTCGCGCCGTCCGCGGTCAACCAGGACCTGCTGCGGCTGGACTTCATGCGCCACACCCACCGGGTGCGGGCCGACGGGCCGGCGGCCCGCGCGGAAGAACCGGCCCTGTCCTGACCCCCGACCCCTTCGCGAGCACTGGAGCGCACATGATGACGCAGACCGCCGAGAAGCCGGCCGCCGCGCGGATCTCCGTGACCGCGTGGCGCGACCTCGACGACGAGGCGCGCACCCTGCCGGGCATGGCCCTCGGCACGATCGACCTGCCGGCGGAGACCGGCGGGACCGGCGAGACCTGCGACGGTCTGTGGCGTCTCGGCGCCCGCCGCGTCGCCCTCCACGAGCCCGTCGACCTGTCCGCCGACGGCCCCGCCGCCGCGCGCCGGACCGTCGACCTGCTCTGCCTGGTCCGGGAGCTGACCGCCCGCGCCGTACAGGTCGACTGGGACCTGCGGCTGCCCGCCGACGGCGGCGCCGAGCAGTGGAAGCTGCTGTCCCACCTGCATCCGCCGCGCCGCATCGACGGGCTCCCCGAGGCGGACGCCGCCCTCTACGCCTGGCGCACCCACCACTACCTGTGCAAGTTCGTGTGGCGGCAGGGCCCCGGCTTCGTCCAGATCCGCGACCGCCGCTGGGGCGAGCTGCGCCGCTTCACCACGGACGAACCGGCCTACCACGCCGCCATCGCCGCCCTGGACGCCGGCACCGGCCACCACGAGATACCCCCGCCCGTCCTCGCCGACCTGACCGGGGAACACCTGGTCCTGCGCGTGGGCGACCTCGCCTGGTGGCTGCCGTACCGGGTGAACCGGTGGCTGCAGGAGGCGATGGCCATCTGACCCGGGCCGACCCGCCTTCCGCCGGCTCCGGGCAGACCTAAGTCGACACCCGTGCGACTTCGGTCGACGAGCGCGCGCAGCGGCGGGTGACGCCGTCCGGAGCTGCGTAGATTGGCCGACTGTGAAGGACGACGGTACGGTCCCGGCCCCGGCGCCGGTGCTCGCCGGGCGGCGGTGGTGGCTGCCCTCCGCGCTGGCCCACGCACTCGAACTCGACCTGGACGCCGGGCGCGGCGGGCGCCCCAGGCGCACCGCCCGCGACTGGGTCGTCGACTGCTCCTGCTTCCTGCTGGCCCTGCTCGTCGGGTTCACCGCCGCGCAACCCCTGCACGACAACCCGCACATCCCGCACGCCCTCGCCGTCACGGACCAGACGCTCGGCGCGCTCGCCTGCTGCGCGGTGTGGCTGCGCCGCCGTCTGCCCGTCGCCCTCGCCGTCGCGCTGACCGCGGTGAACTTCGTCTCCGAGACGGCGGGCGGCGCCTGCCTGATCGCGCTGTTCACCCTCGCCGTGCACCGGCCCTTCCGGTACGTCGCCTGGATCGGCGGCGCCCAGCTCGCCCTGACCACGCTGTACTACTGGTGGCGGCCCGACCCCGAGATGCCCTACCTGGTGTCCGTCACCTTCGTGGTCGTCCTGACCGGCGCCGTCATCGGCTGGGGCATGTTCGTCCGCTCCAAACGGCAGCTGCTGCTCAGCCTGCGCGACCGTGCCCGGCGGGCCGAGACCGAGGCGCGGCTGCGCGCCGAACAGGCCCAGCGGCTCGCCCGCGAGGACATCGCCCGCGAGATGCACGACGTGCTCGCCCACCGGCTGACCCTGCTCAGCGTGCACGCGGGCGCCCTGGAGTTCCGGCCCGACGCGCCCCGCGAGGAGATCGCCCGCGCGGCCGGCGTGATCCGGGAGAGCGCCCACGAGGCCCTGCAGGACCTGCGGGAGATCATCGGCGTGCTGCGCGCGGGCGACCGCGACGACACGGGCCGCCCCCAGCCGACGCTCGCCGCGCTGGACGCGCTCGTCGCCGAGTCCGGTGCGGCCGGCATGAAGGTCACCCTCGACCAGCGGGTCACCGACCCCGACGCGGTGCCCGCCTCGGCCGGCCGCACCGTCTACCGCGTCGTCCAGGAAGCGCTGACCAACGCCCGCAAGCACGCCCCCGGCGCCGAGGTCACCGTGACCGTCACCGGCGCCCGCGGGGAAGGCCTGTCCGTCACCGTCCACAACCCGCCGCCCGACCGGCCCGCCCCGCCCGTCCCCGGCTCCGGCCAGGGCCTGATCGGCCTCACCGAACGCGCCACCCTGGCGGGCGGCCGACTGGATCACGGACCGGGCGCCGACGGGGGGTTCACGGTGCGGGCATGGCTGCCGTGGGGCTGAACGGAGACGGCGAGCGTCACGGCACACGCCCCAGGGCCCTGGCGGAGGAGGCAGCCGTGAGGCAGCCGTCCCGCGTCCGCCGCCGTGGTTTCGTAAGCCCATGACTGCTGCGATCAGAGTGCTCCTCGTCGACGACGACCCGCTCGTGAGGGCCGGACTCTCGCTGATGATGGGCGGCGCCGACGACATCCGGATCGTCGGCGAGGCCGGCGACGGCGACCAGGTCGAGGCGCTCGTCGACCGCACCCGCCCCGACGTCGTCCTGATGGACATCCGGATGCCCGCGGTGGACGGGCTCACGGCCACCGAGCGGCTGCGCGCCCGCCCGGACGCCCCGCAGGTCGTCGTCCTCACCACCTTCCACGCCGACGAGCAGGTGCTGCGGGCCCTGCGCGCGGGCGCCGCCGGGTTCGTCCTGAAGGACACCCCGCCCGCCGAGATCGTGGCGGCGGTCCGCGCGGTCGCGGCCGGTGACCCCGTGCTGTCGCCCGCGGTCACCCGGCAGTTGATGGCGCACGCGGCCGGCACCGCGGGCGACACCCGCCGCACGCGCGCGCGTGCACGCCTCGCCCTCCTCAACGACCGGGAACGCGAGGTCGCCGTGGCCGTCGGCCGCGGGCTGTCCAACGCCGAGATCGCCGCGACGCTGTTCATGAGCGTCGCCACCGTCAAGGCGCACGTCTCGCGCGTGCTCGCCAAGCTCGGTCTCAACAACCGCGTGCAGATCGCCCTTCTCGCCTACGACGCGGGCCTGACCGAGGAAGATCTCCCGGACGGGCACTGAACGGGCGGGCCGTCCGTTGAGCGGAGGGGACGTGGGAGCCGTCAGGGGACGTGAGAGTCGTCGCGAGGGGGAGGACAGCATGACCGAGGTGATCGACCTGGGGCGGTACGGAGACGCGTTCCGCACCGACCCGCACCCGGTCTACGCCGAGTTGCGCGCCCGCGGACCCGTGCACCGCGTGCGTCCCCCGGGCGCCGAACCGGAACACGAGACCTGGCTGGTCGTGGGGTACGAGGAGGCACGCGCCGCGCTCGCCGACCCCCGGCTCGCCAAGGACCCCGCGAAGCTCGGCATGACCTTCCTCGACGAGGAGCTGATCGGCAAGTACCTGCTCAGCGTCGACCCGCCGGACCACACCCGGCTGCGCTCGCTCGTCTCCCGCGCCTTCACCGCGCGTCGCGTGGAGCGGCTGCGCCCGCGCGTCCAGCAGATCACCGACGACCTGCTCGACGCGATGCTGCCGCAGGGCCGCGCCGACCTCGTGGAGTCGTTCGCCTTCCCGCTGCCCCTCACCGTCATCTGCGAACTGCTCGGCGTTCCCGAGCTGGACCGCGCCGAGTTCCGCAAGACGTCGACGGAGGTGGTCGCGCCCAGCAGCTCGGGCAGCGAGTACGACGCGGTGGTGCGGCTCGCCGACTACCTCACCGAGCTGATCGAGGACAAGCGCTGCAGCGGTCCGAGCGACGACCTGCTCAGCGACCTGATCCGCACCACCGCCGAGGACGGCGACCGGCTCTCCGCCGGTGAACTGCGCGGCATGGCGTACCTGCTGCTCCTCGCTGGCCACGAGACGACCGTCAACCTCATCGCCAACGGCGTGCACGCCCTGCTCACCCACCCCGGCCAACTCGCCGCCCTGCGCGCCGACATGGGCCTGCTCGACGGAGCCGTCGAGGAGATGCTGCGCTACGAGGGCCCGGTGGAGGCCGCCACGTTCCGGTTCGCCGCCGAGCCGCTGGAAATCGCCGGGGTGCCCATCGCCCAGGGCGAGACGGTGCTGGTCGGCCTCACGGCCGCCGACCGCGACCCCGCCCGCTATGCCGACCCGGGCCGCTTCGACATCCGCCGCGACCCGCGCGGCCATGTCGCCTTCGGCCACGGCATCCACTTCTGCATGGGCGCCCCGCTGGCCCGCCTGGAGGCCCGCACGGCGATCCGCGCCCTGCTGGAGCGGGCCCCGGGCCTCGCCCTCGACGGGCCGCCCGGGCCCTGGCTGCCCGGCCTGCTGATCCGCGGGATGCGCAGCCTTCCCGTGCGCTGGTAGAAAGCCACGTCCGACACACCGAGGGGGGCCCGCGTGCTGCGCACCGTCGAGATCACCGCCGAGCTGACGGGACAGCTCAAGGGCGACGACTTCCACGCCCTGCACTTCGGTCCGCGGCTGGAGTTCGCCGTGGACTGCTTCATCTGCGAGCGCACCGGGCGCACCCAGGTCTTCGAGCGCGGGGCCGAGCGGGCGTTGTGCTCCGGCACCCGCAGCGGCCTCGCCCGTCACTACACGCCCGGCCGGATCGCCGCGTACGACACCACCTCGGGCGCGGAGCGGCTCGCCCTGCGTGCCCTCGTCGACTTCTGGTGGGCGCCCTTCGAGGACAAGAAGACCGGCGCCCCCTGCCCGGCCGCCCCCAGCCACCCCTGGGTCCGGCTGCACCTCGGCTACCACTGCCCCACGGCCGGCGAACCGGTCCGGACAAGCCTCCAGACCAACGTGGCCCGGCCCTGCGACCTGCGCTGCACCCACTGCAAGGCGGTGCTGGCGACGGACGCGACGACACCGGCGGTGCGGGTGCTGGCCTGACGGCGCGCGGCGCAGAGGGGAGAGCGGGTGCTCCGGGACGCGTGCCGGGGGAGGGGAAGGGGACGTCCTCAGCCCGCCGCCGTACCCGCGCCGCCCGGGATCTCCGCCAGCCGTACCGGCCTGCGCTCCCGTCGTGACAGCTCGCACGCCTCGGCGATGCGCAGGGCCTGCAGCGCCTCCCGGCCGTCGCACGGGTTGGGCCGCTCGCCGCGGATCACCTCCACGAACGCCGCCAGCTCGGCCTCGTAGGCGGGCGCGAAGCGCTCCAGGAAACCCGGCCAGGGCTTGTCGGCGGCGGGCGGACCGGTCGGCTCGGTGGAGGCGATCGGCGTACGGTCGTCCAGGCCCACCACGATCTGGTCCCGTTCCCCGGCCAGCTCCATGCGCACGTCGTAGCCCGCCCCGTTCAGCCGGGTCGCGGTCGCGGTGGCGAGGGTGCCGTCGTCGAGGGTCAGCAGCACCGCGGCCGTGTCCACGTCGCCCGCCTCCCGGAACATGGCCGGCCCGGCGTCGGACCCGGCCGCGTACACGTCCACCACCTCGTGCCCGGTCACCCAGCGCAGCGCGTCGAAGTCGTGGATCAGCGCGTCCCGGTACAGGCCGCCGGACACCGGCAGCCACGCGGCCGGCGGCGGCGCCTGGTCGGAGGTGATCGCCCGCACGGTGTGCAGCCGCCCCAGCCGGCCCGAGAGCACCGCGTCCCGCGCCCCGGTGTAGCCGGTGTCGAAACGGCGCTGGAACCCCATCTGCAGAACCGTCCCGGCCGCCTCCACCTCGGCGATCGCCTGGAGCGTGCCCGGCAGGTCGAGCGCGATCGGCTTCTCGCAGAACACCGGCAGCCCCGAGCGGGCCGCCCGGCCGATCAGATCGGCGTGCGCCTGCGTCGCCGTCGTGATGACCACGGCGTCCACGCCCCACTTGAAGATCTCGTCCACGCCCGGCGCCGCCGTCTCGCCGAGCCGCAGGGCCAGCTCCTGGGCCCGGGCGGGCTCCGTGTCCGTGAGGATCAGGGAGCCGACCTCGCGATGACGGCTGAGCGTGTTCGCGTGGATGGTGCCGAGCCGGCCCGTACCGATGACGCCGATGCGCATGGCAACAAGGTGGGGCCCGCTCCCGCGTCTGTCAATCCGTATGTCAGGACAATCTGACTACACAACTTCCCGTCAACAGCGCGCGGGGCTACGCTCGCCCCGTGCCGAAACCAGAAGTGGACCCGACCGTGCGGCTGGAGCTCCGTGTGGACCGGAGCTCGCCCGTACCGCTGTACTTCCAGCTCTCCCAGCAGCTGGAAGCCGCGATCGAGCACGGAACGCTCACCCCCGGCAGCCTGCTCGGCAACGAGATCGAGCTGGCCGCCCGGCTCGGCCTGTCCCGGCCGACCGTCCGCCAGGCCATCCAGTCCCTCGTCGACAAGGGGCTGCTGGTGCGCCGCCGGGGCGTCGGCACCCAGGTCGTGCACAGCCAGGTCAAGCGCCCGCTGGAGCTGAGCAGCCTCTACGACGACCTGGAGGCGGCCGGCCAGCGTCCGGCGACCAAGGTCCTGGTCAACACGCTCGTCCCCGCCTCCGCCGAGGTGGCGGCCGCCCTCGGGCTCGCCGAGGGCGGCGACGTGCACCGCGTCGAACGGCTGCGTCTCGCGCACGGCGAGCCGATGGCGTACCTGTGCAACCACCTGCCGCCCGGGCTGCTCGACCTGGACACCGCCCAGCTGGAGGCGACCGGTCTGTACCGGCTCATGCGGGCCGCCGGGATCACCCTGCACAGCGCCCGCCAGTCCATCGGCGCCCGCGCGGCGACCACCGCCGAGGCCGAGCGGCTCGCCGAGAAGGAGGGCGCCCCGCTGCTCACCATGCAGCGCACCACCTTCGACGACACCGGCCGCGCGGTGGAGTTCGGCGACCACATCTACCGCCCGAGCCGCTACTCGTTCGAGTTCCAGCTCCTCGTACGGTCCTGAGCCGCCCGCCGCCCCTGGGGGCGGTCGTCGCAATGTCCGGACAATGTGACCGTCGCACCACCCCCGTGACGTGACGCGAGTGCCCTGTGCCTGATACTGGGGCGTTTGGGGCTGCTGGGACTACCGGGACCACTGGGACCAGTCGGCAGCCCCCGCAGTACTCGCACGACACACGGCAAGAAGGGCACGGCCTCGTGGCACGGTTTCGGACCTGGGCAGGGATCGCGTTGACAGGGGCACTGTGCGTGTCCCTGACGGCGTGCAGCAGCACCGGCGGCAAACGCGCCGAGGACGCCCGCAAGGCCGCCGCGCAGGGCCGCGCCGCGGTGAGCACGCCCCGCTGGACCTTCGCGATGATCACCCACTCCGGTGACGGCGACACCTTCTGGGACATCGTCCAGGAGGGGGCCGAGGAGGCCGCCCGCAAGGACAACATCGACTTCCTCTACTCGCACGACGACGAGGCCCAGCAGCAGGCCCAGCTGGTCGACGCCGCGGTCGACAAGAAGGTCGACGCGATCATCGTCACCCTGGCCAAGCCCGACGCGATGAAGGCCGCCGTCGCCCGCGCCGAGAAGGCCGGCATCCCGGTGATCACCGTGAACTCCGGCTCCGCCCAGTCCAAGGCGTTCGGCGCGCTCACCCACGTCGGCCAGGACGAGACCGTCGCCGGCGAGGCCGTCGGCGAGGAGCTGAACAAGCGCGGGAGGAAGAAGGCCCTGTGCGTCATGCACGAGCAGGGCAACGTCGGCCACGAACAGCGCTGCGACGGCATCGGCAAGACCTTCCGCGGCAGCCTCCAGCGCGTCTACGTCAACGGCACCAACATGCCCGACGTGCAGTCCGGCATCGAGGCCAAGCTCCAGTCCGACCCGTCCGTCGACGCCGTCGTCACCCTCGGAGCGCCCTACGCCGACACCGCGGTCAAGGCCCGTGAGGACGCCGGCAGCAAGGCCGAGATCGACACCTTCGACCTCAACGCCAAGGTCGCCGTCGGCCTGAAGGACGGCACCCTCGGCTTCGCCGTCGACCAGCAGCCCTTCCTCCAGGGCTACGAGGCCGTCGACCTGCTGTGGCTGTACAAGTACAACAACGACACCCTCGGCGGCGGGCGCCCGGTGCTCACCGGCCCGCAGATCGTCACCAGCGACCAGGCCGACGCCCTCCAGGCGTACACCCGGCGGGGCACCCGATGAGCGCGCTCACCGAGACCGCCGACGAGCGGCTCCTGGAGACCTCCCCGCTGCGCCGCCTGCTCGCCCGGCCCGAGCTGGGCTCGGTCGTCGGCGCGCTCGCCGTCTTCGTCTTCTTCGCGTGCTGCGCCGACAGCTTCCTGCGCGCCTCCAGCCTCAGCACCGTCCTGTACGCGTCCTCGACGATCGGCATCATGGCCGTACCCGTCGCGCTGCTGATGATCGGCGGCGAGTTCGACCTGTCGGCGGGCGTGCTGGTCACCTCGTCGGCGCTGATCTCGTCGATGTTCAGCTACCAGATGACGGCGAACGTCTGGGTCGGTGTCGGGGTCTCCCTGCTCGCCACCCTCGCCATCGGCGCCTTCAACGGCTTCATGCTCACCCGCACCAAGCTGCCCAGCTTCATCATCACGCTCGGCACGTTCCTGATGTTGACCGGCATGAACCTGGGCTTCACCAAGTTGATCGACGGCACCGTCTCGACGAAGACCATCTCCGACATGGAGGGCTTCCCGACCGCCCATGACGTCTTCGCGTCCACGCTGACGGTCGGCGGCGTCGACATCAAGGTCACCATCCTGTGGTGGCTCGGCCTGGTCGCCCTCGCCTCCTGGATCCTGCTGCGCACCCGCACCGGCAACTGGATCTTCGCCGTCGGCGGCAACAAGGACGCGGCCCGCGCGGTGGGCGTCCCCGTGGACGGCACCAAGATCGGCCTGTACATGGGCGTGGCGTTCGGCGCCTGGATCTCCGGTCAGCACTTGCTCTTCAGCTATGACGTCGTCCAGTCCGGCGAGGGCGTCGGCAACGAGTTGATCTACATCATCGCGGCCGTCATCGGCGGCTGCCTGATCACCGGCGGCTACGGCAGCGCGGTCGGATCCGCGGTCGGCGCGTTCATCTTCGGCATGACCGGCAAGGGCATCGTCTTCGCCGAGTGGAACCCCGACTGGTTCAAGTTCTTCCTCGGAGCGATGCTGCTCCTCGCGACCCTGCTCAACGCCTGGGTCCGCAAGCGCGCGGAGGCCACGAAGTGACACAGACCGCACAGCGCACGCCCCTCGTCGAGCTGACGGGCGTCAGCAAGCGCTACGGCTCCGTCCGCGCCCTGGAGGGCGTCTCCCTCCAGGTGCACGCCGGGGAGATCACCTGCGTCCTCGGCGACAACGGCGCCGGCAAGTCAACATTGATCAAGATGGTGGCCGGTCTGCACCAGCACGACGACGGCGTCCTGCGCATCGACGGCGAGGAGACCCGCCTCGCCTCCCCGCGCGAGGCCCTGGACCGCGGCATCGCCACCGTCTACCAGGACCTGGCCGTCGTCCCGCTCATGCCGGTGTGGCGGAACTTCTTCCTCGGCTCCGAGCCCCGCAAGGGCACCGGCCCCTTCAAGCGCCTGGACGTCGACCTCATGCGCCGCACCACCCGGCAGGCGCTGCTGCGCATGGGCATCGACCTGCGCGACGTCGACCAGCCCATCGGCACCCTCTCCGGCGGCGAACGCCAGTGCGTCGCCATCGCGCGCGCGGTCCACTTCGGCGCGAAGGTCCTCGTCCTGGACGAGCCGACGGCGGCCCTGGGCGTGAAGCAGTCCGGGGTGGTCCTCAAGTACGTCGCGGCGGCCCGTGACGAGGGTCTCGGTGTCGTCCTGATCACCCACAACCCGCACCACGCCTACCTGGTCGGCGACCGCTTCGTCCTGCTGAAACGCGGCACGATGACGGGCAGCCACACCCGGGACGAGATCACCCTGGACGAGCTGACGAGCCAGATGGCGGGGGGAAGCGACCTGGACGCTCTACGCCATGAACTGCAGCGCCGGTAAGGGGCGCGAGGAACGGCGCGACCAGCCACGGACGCCCCGCACCCGGCATGTGTCGGCAAACACCCCCTTGCACTCCCGTTCGGCACTCAGCGTGAGCGTGGTGCAGAATCGGCGACGATGAGCACCTACGGCACCTTCACGGCCCCCATCGGATCCCGCCGCGCGCCGGCGCTGCGCACGGTCGGCACGAGGGAACGCCGGTCACACCTGACCGCCCCCCGTGTCCCGACCGTCGGCATCGACATCGGCGGCACCAAGGTGATGGCCGGCGTCGTGGACGCCGACGGCAACATCCTGGAGAAGCTCCGCACGGAGACCCCGGACAAGTCCAAGAGCCCGAAGGTCGTCGAGGACACCATCGTCGAGCTGGTGCTCGACCTGTCCGACCGGCACGACGTGCACGCGGTCGGCATCGGCGCGGCCGGCTGGGTCGACGCCGACCGCAACCGCGTCCTGTTCGCCCCCCACCTGTCCTGGCGCAACGAGCCGCTGCGCGACCGCCTGGCCGGCCGGCTGTCCGTACCGGTCCTGGTCGACAACGACGCCAACACCGCCGCCTGGGCCGAGTGGCGCTTCGGCGCCGGACGCGGCGAGGACCACCTCGTCATGATCACCCTCGGCACCGGCATCGGCGGCGCGATCCTGGAGGACGGCCAGGTCAAGCGCGGCAAGTACGGCGTCGCCGGCGAGTTCGGCCATATGCAGGTCGTGCCCGGCGGACACCGCTGCCCGTGCGGCAACCGCGGCTGCTGGGAGCAGTACAGCTCCGGCAACGCGCTGGTCCGCGAGGCCAAGGAGCTGGCCGCGGCCGACTCCCCGGTGGCGTACGGCATCATCGAGCACGTCAAGGGGCAGATCGGCGACATCAGCGGCCCGATGATCACCGAGCTGGCCCGTGAGGGCGACGCCATGTGCGTCGAGCTGCTCCAGGACATCGGCCAGTGGCTCGGCGTCGGCATCGCCAACCTCGCCGCCGCGCTCGACCCGTCCTGCTTCGTCATCGGCGGCGGCGTCTCGGCCGCCGACGACCTGCTCATCGGCCCCGCCCGGGACGCCTTCAAGCGGCACCTCACCGGCCGCGGCTACCGCCCCGAGGCCCGGATCGTCCGCGCCCAGCTCGGCCCCGAGGCCGGCATGGTCGGCGCCGCCGACCTGGCCCGCCTGGTCGCCCGCCGCTTCCGGCGCGCCAAGCGGCGCCGTGTGGAGCGCTCCGAGCGCTACGAGCGGTACTTCCAGTCCCGCCGTTCGGACCGGGACACCGCATGAGCGCGTCGCTGCCCCACCAGGCCGCCCCGCCGGACGAGCCGAAGCGGCCCGCCGAGGACCGCCGCCATGTGGTCCGCCGCCGCGCGCTCACCCTGCTGATCATCGTCCTGCTCATCGGCGTGCCCGCCGGCTACCTGGTGATCTCCGCCAACCAGAGCCGCGACGCGGGCAAGGACAAGGAGGACAAGTACTCGGCGACCGGCCTCACCGCGGGCTGGCCCTCCCGGGTGCAGCGCCGCCTCTACCAGGTCCCGGTCCCCGACCCGTCGACCAAGGTCGCCTACTACGAGACGAACAACTGGAAGACCAGCCGTCTCTACGTGCAGTTCCAGACCTCCGCCGCGAACTTCGACCGGTTCCTGAAGACGATGGGCTCCGACCGCTCCCACCTGCGGCAGGGCGACATCGCCATCAGCGACCGCGACCAGAACGTCACCGGCTGGAACTTCTCCGGCCCCGGACCCTGGTGGGGCCTGGTGCACGAGCAGAAGAACCCCGCACCCACCCACGACGTCGTCGTGAACATGGCCGACCCGGCGTATCCGATGGTCTACGTCGTCGCCCGCACCGTGCCCTGACCACCCCGGCAGCGCCCGGCGGCCGTGGCGTGCGGCCGTCCGCGACCGATTGTCAGACCCCGCCCGTAGAGTCGAAGACATCCGATCCGATCGGACGGCGACTCGTGGACAGGCGTGGGGAGGGGAGATGACCGGACGCATGGGCGACACCGCCACGCTCCCGGACGTGCCCGTGCGGCTCGCCGCGGTCTTCCTGCCCGCGCCGCTGCCGCGCGAGGGCCGCGTCGCCTTCTGGGACCCCGACGACCAGCCGCTGCCCGACCCGCCCGGCGCCGAACACACCGAGCTGACGGTCGTACGACCCCACGGAGCCTCCGCCCGCCGCCGCACGACCCCCGCGCTCACCCTGCCGCTCGCCCCCGCCCTGCCGCTCCTCGTGCGCGCCCGGCACGACCCCGCCGCCCACCCCGCCACCGCCTGCTGGGGCGCCGCCGCGCTGCACGCGCTGCGGCTCACCGCCCGCGGACGCCTGCTGCCCGGCCTCACCCCGTCCGGCCACGACGCCTGGCGGGCCGGCCCCCTCGACCCCGACGACATCGCCCACCTGCGGGCCGTCGCCGCCGCCCTGCCCTATGAAGGGCACGCGGTGCCCCTGCCCGGCTCCGGCCCGCTCACCCTGCCGGCGCCGGACGCGCTGATGCGGACCTTCCTCGACGCCGTCGCCGACACCCTGCCCCGCACCCCGGCCGCGCCCCACGCCTACGGCAGGCCGTTCGCCGCCCGCGAGGCACAGCGGCTGCACCGCGCCCGGGACTGGGCCGCGGAGGTCGCCGCCGGCATGGACGCGGGCGTACGGATCTCGCTGCGCCTGGACCTGTCCGCGCGGGACCTCTTCGACCGGACCGACGACGACCACGACGGCCACGGCGGTGGCGCCGCCGGCGTGCGCCGGGCCGGGGCGGCGATCGTCCAGGTCCACAGCCTCGCCGACCCCACGCTGGTGGCCGACGCCGCCGCGCTGTGGGCGGGCGAGGCGGACGCCGCGTTCGGGCCCCGCGCGCGCGTGGACGCCGCGCTCGCCGTGCGGCGGGCCGCCCGGGTGTGGCCGCCGCTCGGCCGGCTCGCCGAGCAGGACACCCCAGACGTGCTGGCCCTGTCCGACGAGGAGCTGGGCGACCTGCTCGGCACCGCGGCCGGCCGGCTCACCGCGGCCGGGATCGCCGTCCACTGGCCGCGCGACCTCGCCCACGACCTCAGCGCCACCGCCGTGGTGCGGCCCGCGCCCGGCTCGGCGACCGACGGCACCGGCTTCTTCGACAGCGAGGAGCTGCTGCAGTTCCGCTGGCAGCTCGCCCTCGGCGGCGACCCGCTCAGCGAGGCCGAGATGGACACCCTCGCCGAGGCGCACCGCCCCGTCGTCCGGCTGCGGGACCGCTGGGTGCTCGTCGACCCCGCGCTGGTCCGCAAGGCCCGCAAGCGCGACCTCGGCCTGCTCGACCCCGTCGACGCCCTCGCCGTCGCGCTCACCGGCACCGCCGACGTCGACGGCGAGAGCGTCGAGGCCGTCCCGGCCGGCACACTCGCCGCCCTGCGCGACCGCCTCACCGCGGGCCTGCGCCCCGCCCAGCCGCCGCCCGGCCTGGCCGCCACCCTCCGCGACTACCAGCTGCACGGCCTGGCCTGGCTGGACCTGATGACCTCGCTCGGCCTTGGCGGCTGCCTCGCCGACGACATGGGCCTCGGCAAGACGGTCACCCTCATCGCCCTGCACCTGAAGCGGGCCCGCCCCGAGCCGACGCTCGTCGTCTGCCCGGCCTCGCTGCTCGGCAACTGGCAGCGCGAGATCACCCGGTTCGCACCCGGCGTCCCCGTCCGCCGCTACCACGGCCCCGACCGCACCCTGGACGACCTGTCCGGCGGCTTCGTCCTCACCACCTACGGCACGATGCGCTCCGCCGCCCCGGCTCTCGCCCGGCAGCGCTGGGGCATGATCGTCGCCGACGAGGCCCAGCACGTGAAGAACCCGTACTCCGCCACGGCCAAGGCCCTGCGCACCCTCCCCGCCCCCGCCCGCGTCGCCCTCACCGGCACCCCCGTCGAGAACAACCTCTCCGAGCTGTGGGCCCTGCTCGACTGGACGACCCCTGGCCTGCTCGGCCCGCTGAAGTCCTTCCGCGCCCGGCACGCGCGCGCGGTGGAGAGCGGCGAGGACGAGGAGGCGGCACAGCGCCTCGCCCGCCTGGTCCGGCCGTTCCTGCTGCGCCGCAAGAAGTCCGACCCCGGCATCGTGCCCGAGCTGCCGCCCAAGACGGAGACCGACCACCCGGTGCCGCTCACCCGCGAACAGGCCGCGCTGTACGAGGCGGTGGTGCGCGAGTCGATGCTCGCCATCGAGACCGCCGAGGGCATCGCCCGCCGCGGCCTCGTCCTGAAGCTGCTCGGCGCGCTCAAGCAGATCTGCGACCACCCCGCGCTGTACCTGAAGGAGGACCACGCCACGGCGCACACCGACCGCCTCGCCGCGCGCTCCGGCAAACTCGCCCTGCTCGACGAACTCCTTGACACGCTCCTCGCCGAGGACGGCTCCGCCCTGGTCTTCACGCAGTACGTCGGCATGGCCCGGCTGATCACCGCGCACCTGTCCGGCCGGGCGATCCCGGTGGACCTGCTCCACGGCGGCACGCCGGTACCCGAACGGGAACGCATGGTGGACCGCTTCCAGAGCGGCGCCACCCCCGTCCTGGTCCTCTCCCTGAAGGCGGCAGGCACCGGCCTGAACCTCACCCGCGCCGGTCACGTCGTCCACTTCGACCGCTGGTGGAACCCGGCCGTCGAGGAGCAGGCCACCGACCGCGCCTACCGCATCGGCCAGACCCAGCCCGTGCAGGTCCACCGCCTCATCACCGAGGGCACGGTCGAAGACCGCATCGCCGACATGCTCACCAGCAAGCGCGCCCTCGCCGACGCCGTCCTCGGCTCCGGCGAGGCGGCCCTCACCGAACTGACCGACCGCGAACTGGCCGACCTGGTCTCGCTGCGGAGGGAGGCGTGATGGACCCGACGGAACCCAGCCCCGCCGAGGCCGCCCGCCGGGCCCTGCGGGTGGCACGGGCGCGTGGCCGCAACTTCGAGCAAGGGGAGCGGACCGAGGGACCCGTGGAGGACCTCACGGCCGGGTACGCCGCCGAGACGCCCGGCGAGGCCCTCGCCGAGGTGCGGCACGACCGCGCCGAGGCCCCCCGCCCGGACTCCGGGACCGTCACCGACAAGGAAGCCGCCCCGGCCCGCACCGACCTGCCGCCGAGGCCCGCCGACGCCGCCCGCGCGGCCCTGCGGCGGGCCGTGGCGGCCAGGCGCGAGACCGGGGCGGAGCCCGAGCCGAAGCCACAGCCCGAGCCAGGTGACGAGGGCGGGCGCCCCCACGACGAGCCCTCCTCTGACGAGTCCCCGGACCCGGCCCAGGTCGCGCCCACCCCGGCCGACCCGGCGGACACGGCCGTCCCGGCGGCCCCGGCCGTCCCGGCGGACACGGCCGTCCCGGTGGACCCGGTCGTCCCGGTGGACCCGGTCGTCCCGGCGGACCCGGCGGTACCGGCGGACCCGGCCGTCCCCGCCGACCCCCCGCCCTCGGCCGACCAGCCCACCCCGGCCGAGGAGCCGTCCGCGTCGACCGCCGTACGGCCCGCCGACCGTGCCCGCGAGGCCCTGCGGGCGGCCCGCGCGGAGGCCCGGCGCGGCTCGACCGGCACCGCGGAGACGGATGCCGGGACGCCCGTCCGGCGACGCCGCCAGACCGAGCGCCCGGCCGAGCGCCCGGCCGACGCGCCGGCCGAACGGGCCCGGGACGTACGCCGGTTCCTGGCGAGCGCCTTCCGCATGCCGACCGAAGCCACCGGCTCCGCCGGGACCACCCACCCTGTCGATACTGCGGGTGTGGAGCGTGCCGTTGGTGCTGAGGGTGCAGAAACCCCGGCCGCACTCGGCCCCCTCCCCACAACCGGCCCCACCGACGCCTCACCCACCGGCGATCCCGCTGAGGTCCGTCACATCAGCGATGCCGGCGACCCCGCGCCCCCACCCCCCGCCCGCTCACCCGCCCCCACCACCATGGCGGCCCCCACCAGGGACGGCGACCACCGCCGCACCTTCCCCCGCTTCCCGCCCCGGACCGCCCCGCGCACCGGCACCGCCGCAACCACCGCCCCCGAAAGCAGCGACACCACCCCCGCCTTCGCCGAGACCTGGTGGGGCAACGCCTGGGTCGACGCGCTGGAGCGGGGAGCGCTGGACGCCAAGCGGCTGGCCCGCGGACGGGGGTACGCCGAGCAGGGCAACGTGGACGCCATCACCGTGACGCCCGGCCTCGTCCTCGCGTACGTGCAGGGCAGCCGCCCCCGCCCGTACCGCGTGCAGGTGCGCCTGCGCACCCTCGGCGACGCCGACTGGGCGCGGTTCCTGGACGCCGCGGCCGAGCGGCCCGGGCACATCGCGGCGCTGCTCGACAAGGAGATGCCGCACTCCCTGGCCGAGTGCGGTGTCCCGCTCCTGCCCGGCCCCGGGGACCTGGAGCCGCACTGCAGCTGCCCCGACCGCGGCCATCCCTGCAAGCACGCGGCCGCCCTGTGCTACCAGACCGCACGCCTGCTGGACGCCGACCCGTTCGTGCTGCTCCTGCTGCGCGGCCGGGGCGAGCGGGAGCTGCTGGATGCGCTGTCCCGGCTCAGCGCCACCCGTGCGGCCCGCGCCGCGCAGGAGCGGGAACCGGCCCCGCTGCCCGGGATCCGCGCCGCGCAGGCGCTGGCACCCCGTCAGCTTCCCCCGCTGCCGCCGCCCTTGCCCGTGCCCGCGCACCCGGAGCAGCCGCCCGTGTACCCGGGCGTTCCCGACGGCCCGGACGCGCTCGCGCTGGACCAGCTGGCCACCGACGCCGCCGCCCGCGCCCACGCCCTGCTCGCCACCGGCCACGACGAGACCGGCGAGCTGACCCTGTGGCAGGACGCGGTGCGGCTGGCGGCGGCCCGCCCCGGCTCGGGCCTGACCGCCGGCAGCCGTGCCCTGTACGCGTCGCTGGCCGCGGCAGCCGGCCGTACCCCCGGGGAGCTGGCGCGTGCGGTGGCCGCCTGGCGGCAGGGCGGGCCGGAGGGGCTCGCCGTGCTGGAGGAGCCGTGGGACCCGCCGGCCGGCCGCTTCGACCGGGCCCGGCCGCTGCTGCTCGCCGCCGACCTCCCGGCCTTCCGGCCGTGGCGCAACCGGCTCACCCACCCGCGCGGCCATGTCCAGCTCCGCCTGGGCCGCGACGGTCTGTGGTACGCCTACGAGTCGGAACCCGGCGCCGACGACTGGTGGCCCCGGGGCACACCCGACCCGGACCCGGTCGGCGCGCTGACGGGCCTCGGCGCGCCCGACGAAGCCCTGGAGGGCTGACCGGGTCCGCGCCGGTCGGGCGTCAGCGCACGGGGAACCCGAAGGAGTAGCCCTGTTCCTTCAGCTGGGGCAGGATCCGGCGCAGGGCCGCCACCGTCTGGGAGCGGTCGCCGCCCGCGTCGTGGAACAGCAGCGTCGGCCCGTTGGGCAGTTCCCGCTGGACCGTGGCGACGATCGCGTCCGTGCCGGGACGCTCGAAGTCCTTGGTGTCGACGTTCCAGCCCAGCGGACGCATGCCGCGGGAGGCGGCCAGGGTGCGGCTGTAGGGGGTGAACGCGCCGCCCGGCGCGCGGTAGTACATCGGCCGCACACCGCCGGACGCCTCGGTGATCATGCGTTCGGCGTCGAGTATCTGCTGTGCCTGGTACTGCTGGGACTTCTTGTCCATGGCGGTGTCGTGCGACACCGAGTGGTCGCACAGCCGGTGTCCGGCGGCGACGACCTTCTTCACCAGGTCCGGGTGGGCCTGCGCCTGCGTCCCCACCATGCAGAACGTGGCCTTCACCCCGAACTCGTCCAGCACGTCCAGCATCTGCGGCGTCCACACGGGGTCCGGGCCGTCGTCGATGGTGATGTTGACGCCGCGCGCCCCCGCGTCCGAGGCGTGCGCGATGGTCACGGTCACCCGCTGCTGGGCGGCGGCCGGCGAGGCCGACGCGGCAGGCCCGGGCGAGGCCGAGCTGACGGCGCCGGCCTGCGCCGCCCACACCGACGCGCCGGCGGCCGCCACCACCAGCCCGAGAGCCGCCCCGACCGTCTTGCCGTACCAGCCGCGCCCGCCGCTGTGACGTGCCATGTCCGCCCCGCTTTCCCGCAGTTCCCGCAAGTTCCCGAAAGTCCTGGCCGCTGTGCTGCCAACTGACGGGACGAGGAAAGGCGCCCGCAGGATGCGTCCGTTACCGATCAAGGACAATTCCGGGGGATTTCAGGGACAACCCGTGAGGGCCGTACCCCGAAGTCACCTACGGGGTACGGCCCTCAACGGCCTTCAGCCGCACTCGGCGGCCTCGGCGGCCGTCCGTGCGGAGCGCGCGTCAGCCGCCCGGCTGCGCTCCCGACGTGCGGGAGCCGGTCGCGCCCGGCTTGGCCGGAGCCCAGCCGGGCTTAGCCGACGCCTCGGCGGGGTCGGGTTCCGCCAGGGTCAGCCCCCAGGCGTCGTCCTCGCCGATACGGGCCTCGATCTCCTTGACCTGCCCGGACTTGGCGAAGTACAGCACGACGACCTGCCGTACGGATCCCTCGTCGTAGAAGTCCGCCGTCACCTCGCCCTTGGCCGCCGCGCCGAACGCCTTGACCCAGTTGCGGGCCGTGGCGTCGGCGTCCTTGTCGTCGACGCCCAGCGCGGCCAGGCCCTCGGTGTCACCGTCCGCCAGCCGCCACACGGCCTCCTGCACGGTCTGCAGGCTGCCCGTGGAGGGGTAGCCGACGACGTGCAGCGGCGGGTGGCTGCTGTAGTCGGTCTGGTAGGCGTGCGACGTGTCCGACGAGCAGCCCGCGAGGAGCCCGCCCAGAACGGCCGCCGCGGCGGCGGCGCCGGCCGCCCTCGTCTTGCGTGCCATGTCAGTTCCTTGCCTTGGGGCGCAGCACGATGACCTTCTCGATGTAGTTCGCCTTGCCCTTGTACCGCATGATGGCGGCCGCCAGGCTGGTCCGGTTCGAGCTGCCGTGCTGGATCAGCTGCAGACCGTGCCGGTTGCGTTCCACGATGGCCACGTGGTTGTACCCCCGCTCCTTCTTCCACTTGAACAGTACGAGGTCCCCGGGCTTGGCGTAGGCGGCCGAGATGTGCTGCGCGCCGCGGTAACCGAGCATGTGGCGGCGGAAGTTCTCCGCGCCCGCCCAGGTGTAGCTCTTGTTCTTGATCTGGCCGAAGAAGTAGTACTGCTGCCACCACGACCGGTCGTGCTTGCGGCCGCCCATGCGCTGCTTCATGCCGCCGCCGTAGTAGAGGGCCTTCGACACGAAGTTCGTGCAGTCCTGGCCGTACTCCCAGCCGGTGTTGATGTTCCTCGACGCCCACCGGACCGTACCCGAACCGGAGACGGCAGCGGCGCGCTGGACGCGCACCGGGGACGCCGCGGCGGTGCCGGCGGCCGGTGCCGCCTGCTCGACGGGCAGGCCGTCCGCGTCGAGCGCGATCGGCTCGTCGGGCACCTCGGTGACCGGGCCCGGCTCCTCGCCGCTCTCCAGGGCGCTGTCCGCCGCCGCCGACGCCGGCAGCACCGCCTCGGTCGCGGGGGCGTCGGCCTCGATGTGCAGCAGGGGGGCGCCGCTGTTGGTGCTGAAGGTGAACCGCTGCTCCCTGCGCCCCTCCTCCGGCTCGCCGCCGGAGTCCGCGGCGGTCAGGACGGCCGTGTCCTCGACGACGGCCCGCAGGAAGACCGTGCCGTTCTCGTCGACGCCGACCAGCACGTCGGACAGCTTGGTCGTCATCTCGGTGTAGCGCTGCCCGTGCCGGGCCAAGGCCTCACGGGAGGCGACGAGGTCCGCGGCCTGCGCGCCGAGCAGGTCCTGGAACGAGGCGCCCCGGGAACTCGCCGCGAGCGCGGCCGCGGCCGTCGGCCGGGCGCCGGTGAGCAGGGCGGCACGGGCGTCGACGTACTGCTGCACGATCTCCCGGTAGCTGCCCGCGCCGCCGGGCACGGCGACGGTGGTCACCGGCTCCGACGCGGTCTCGGGACCGGTGCCGTACGGAGTGCGCGCCGACACCGTCACCCGGTAGGGGGCGGCGTTGCGCAGGCCGGTCACCACGGCGTGCGTCTCACGGGTGGTGGTCCTCGCGGCCTCGCTGCCGTCCTCCGCGCGGACGACGACCGTGTACTCCGCGCCGTCCGCCGACGAGCCGAGGTCCTGCGGCGCGTTCCACGTCGCCAGCAGACCGCCGTCGCCGCCGCTGGCGCGCAGCTCCTGCGGGGCGCCCGGCGCGGCCGGTGCCACGTAGTCGACGACGAGCCGCGGCCGCTTCGCCGTCTCCGGGCTGCGGCCGGAGTGGTACGACACCGTGGAGCCGACATCGGCGGCGGGCAGCCGCAGCGCCAGCCCCTCGCCCGTGCCCTCGTCCAGCCAGGCCTGCACGACGGGCGTCAGATCCTGCGCCTCGGGCAGCGCGGCGTCGGTGAACGGGGCGTCGTCCAGCACGCCGAGCAGACCGGTGCCGGTGTGCGGGGCGGGCCACGCCTCGAACAGCTGGTACGGCTCGACCGGCCGCGGGGCGCAGGCCGCGCCGCCGCACTCGGCGGGCGTCAGCAGCAGCCGGGCGCGGGTGATCCGCGCGCCCGCGGGCACCTTGCCCAGATCCGGCTTGAGCCAGACGGCCCGCTCGCCGGACGCGCCGCCGCCCAGGGTCAGCCGGGCGTCGTCGACCGCGGGGCAGCCGCCGGAGGCGCAGGCACCGCTGCCGACCGGGACCGTCGTGTCGGCGAGGGCCGTACCGCTCAGCGTGACGGACGTGGTCGCCGGGGCACCCGGGTCCGGCGCGGCCGTGGCGGTGAGCTCCTGCTCGTAGGACCAGGCCGAGCAGCCCAGGTCGGTGCAGGCGCGCATCGCCCACAGATAGGTGGTGCCGGCCTTCAGCGCCCCCTCGGGCACCCGGGACAGGGCACGCTGGCCGCTGTCCACCCACGCCTCGGGGACGGTCACCCCGGGCAGCTGCCTGCCGTCGGCGTCCCGCACCGCGAACTCGGCGCGCACCCGGCCCTGTTCGGGGCTGGACACCAGACCAGACAGCACCGGCGTGAGCGACTGCGTGGCACCCGCCTCCAGCGCCTGCGGCATGTCCGGCAGCCCACCGGGCCGGCGCCCGGTCGCCACCGTGAACGTGGCCCAGTCGGACCAGGCGAGGTTGTAGTGCGTGCCGTCGTACGGGCTGGTGCGGAAGCGGTAGGTGGCACCGTCCTTCAGCAGGCCGTCCGGCACGGTCACGGCCGCCGCCCGCCCGGACTCCACGCGCGGCGAGACGAGGTAGTCGCCCACGCGCGTGCCGGTCGCCGCGTCGACGATCTCGAAGGTGCCGGTGACCCGGTCGCCGTCCTTGTCGGAGAACGTGTCCCGCAGCGTCGGCGTGGTCGTGTTCACCTGCCAGGTGCCGGAGGCGTCCTGGGTGAAGGGCGGACCGGCCTGCCGGTTGTTGCCGGAGCGGGGACGGAAGTTGTACGTCACCGTCAGCTTCGGCGGATTGTCCGTGGCGTTGGCCGAGTTGACCCGCTTCCACTGCGCGACCGCCGACTCGTCGGCGGCCGTCAGGGCCATGCTCGACTGCGGCGCCTTCGAGGACGCCCAGGTCTGCACGAGCGACGTCACGTCGGCGTCGATCCAGCCGTCCGCGCCGCAGCTCGCGTTGCCCTTGGTCGCGGTGGACGTCGCCGTCTTGTCGTGCAGCGCGGGCGCGGAACCCCACCGGCTGGCGGTGGAGGCCTTGTCGGCCGACCAGACCACCCACGGCTGGGCCTTGCAGTCGGTGTTGCCGGAGTGGAAGTTCCACAGGCTGAGCTTGGCGCTGCTGACCAGGGCGTCGGCGATGGGAGCCGTTCCCCAGGTGAGGTACGACCGTGCCGTACGCGGCGTCCCGTTGGCGTTCTTGGTGCCCGGGTTGCCGAAGTCCAGCTCGGTGTCGGTGGACCAGTCGCGGGTCTCGCCCTGCTGGACGTAGGTGTCGAAGACGGTGCCGAGCACGGAGGTCGACGGGTCGACCGTCACCGGGTACCGCGTCGCCGGGTCGGCCAGGAACGCGGCGTCGGGCGTCACCACCAGGTCGACGGACGAGCCGTGCTGCACCACCTTCATCGCCGCCGGCACGCGGTGCGTGTGCTCGCCGGACCGCTCGTCGACGGTGGCGTCCCACATCACCGGCGCGGGCATGACGGCCCGCCGCTGCCCGGTCCTGCGGTCCGTGAACAGCACGCTGCCGTCGGCCTGTTGGGTGGCCCGCAGCCCCTTGGCGCGCAGCGGCAGGGTGTAGCCGTAGTCCTTCGTCGCCGGGCGCTGCTTGATCTCGACGTACTGCTCGAAGCCGGTGCGGGTCGCCTCGACGACGACGTCGGCGCCGGGTACGGCGTTCGGGTACGTGGCCCGGTTGCCGTCCAGCACGGGCTGCGGCAGGCCGCCCTTCCACTGCAAGGCGACCTGCTGCTCGCCCTCGCCGAGGGTGACGAGGTCGCGGGCGCCGGCCGTGCGTGTCGCGCTCAGCGACGGAGCGGGCGTGCCGCCCTTGCCGGCGAGGGTGAGCGAGGCGGGGTGCGCCTTGGCGACCACGGAGCCGTCGCCGCGTTCGGTGAGGTCGGTGTCGACGGTCACCCAGCGGCCGTCCCGGTCGAACCGGACCGGTCCGGCGGCGAGTTCGCTCGTCAGCGACCCGTCCGGGTTGACCCAGGTGGTCGCGGTCTCGGTGCGCTCGGACAGCGCCTCGACCCGCTCCCCGGACCGCTGGGCGGCGGCCCGCGCCGAGGCGACGTCAGGGGCGGAGAGGTTCCCGGCCGGCCGGTGCGCCTCGGCGGCCGGCACGGCGACCGCGGGCGCCGGCACGGCCAGGACGGTACCCCCCAACAGGGCCAGGGACAGCGCGACAAGCGCCGGGGTGCGCCGGGCGGGGGCGCGCGAAGATGTCCGTTCCCCCGGAACGGACGGCGATATGTACATGTGTGTGCTTCGACCTTAGGTCAGAGATCGATGAAGAAGTCGTAAAGCTAATGCGTGGGGGAGCGGGGCCTGCTGCCCAGGCAGGCGATGTTTCCGGCATATCGGATTCGTCACGGTAGAGACCTTGATCACGCCCGGGGGAGGCAACCGAAAGTGCCGGTTTTCCGTACGAGGGTGCCGGCGCCCGCCCGGCGCCGGCACCCCTGCGGGTGGCCCGTACGGGTCACCTCTTGCGTCGGCGGACCAGCCACACCAGTACGGCCGTACCGGCGGCCGCCAGCACCAGGCCGCGGTGGTCCCGCGTCGCCCGGCCGACCCTGGCGGACGTCTGCTGAACCGGTTCGGGAGCCTTGTCGTGCCACAGCCGGCCGGCCTGGGCCGCCTTCGTCCGGGCCTGCTCCGCGGCGACGGCGGCCTTGTCCTTCACCGGGGCGGGCAGCTGGTCCTGCGCCTGATGGGCGAGGTCCGCGGCCCGCGTCTTCAGTTCGCCCGCCTTGGCGGCGGCCTGGTCCTTGACTGCGATGGCCTTGGCGGTGGCCTGGTCCTTCACCGCGGTGGCCTTGGCCGTGGCCTGCTCCTTGGCCGCGGTGGCCTTCTCCTGGGCGCGCGCCTTGACGTCGGTCCTGGCGGCGAGCGCCTCGACGGTCTCGCCCAGCTCGGCGCGGGTCTGCTCGACCTGCTCGCGCAGCTCCTCGGGGCTCGCGGCGGTGGGCTCGTCGTGGGGTGGCTGGGTCATCGGCGTGCGCTCTCCTTGATCTCGGCCACGTCGGCCTTGACACTCTCGATCGTCTGTTCGGGGGCGGGGGGTGCGGCCTGGCTGACCTGCTTCTTCCCGCCGAGGGCCAGCACGGCGGCGATCACGCCCAGCGCGGCGGTCACGATCAGTGCCGCGGCCCACACGGGCAGGGGCACGGCCAGGGCCGCGATCACGGTGGCCACCAGGGCCTGCAGCATCAGGAAGCCGACGACTCCGGCACCGCCGAACAGCCCGCCGCCCTTGCCGTAGCGTTTGCCCTTCTCCTTCATCTCCGCCTGCGCCAGGCGCATCTCACCGCGCACCAGCTCCGTCAGCTGCTGCGAGGCCCGTTGCACCAGCTCGCTCACCGGCTCCTGGCCGGTAGGGCCCGGACCAGGGCCGGGCCCGGCCGCGGACGGCTGTGTGCTCGTCACGGCGCTCACCTCCCGTCTCCTCGTGTCATGACTGCGGGCCGGGCGTTCCGACCCGCGCACGGCGCGCGAGTACCCCGGATCACCACCTCTCACGGGCGAAGCCGCCGCTTCCCGAGGCGCAGGAGCAGGCGCGGGGTGCGCCGCACGAGCCGGGCGCACACCAGGCCGATGACCGCGCCGGCCGCGACATCGCTGGGGTAGTGGGCCCCCGACTGCACGCGCTGCACCCCCACCACGGCGGCCGGCACCGCGCACACCGCGCCCGCGACCGGCCACGACGCCGCCACGGCGGCCGTGAAGGCCACCGCCGCCGCGGTGTGGCCGGAGGGGAACGAGGACGAGTCGGGGCGGTCCTCCACCTCGTCGTGCGGGATCAACTCCTCGGGTGGCCGCGGCCGGTCGGCCAGCTGTTTGCACAGGCCGTTCGACGCCAGCTGCGCCACCACCAGGGCCGCGAGCCCGGCGGCGGCCGCCTTGCGGCCCCGCCACCCGCCCCGCCAGACCATCACGGCGGCGGCCCCGCACCACAACTTCGTGCCCTCCGCCGCCTCCTCCACCGCCGACAGCACCCGGGCCACCCCGGGCGGAACACGGGAAGCCGCCCGCTGCGTCAGCACCCGATCGACCGCACGCACACCTGTCAAGACGCTCATGAACTGCGATTTCCTCGAACGGCGGAGGGTAATCCGTCCGCTCGTCCGGCATGTGCAGGTTCGAGTGGGTGGGCCCGTACGCGAGAGCGGCACCCGGGGGAGTGGTCCCGGGTGCCGCCCGTCAGGCAGGGGTCGTCACTTGACGTTGACGGCGGTCCAGGCCGCGGCGACCGCCTTGGCCTCGGCGCTGTCGGCGCCGTAGAGGTCGCCGGCCGCCGACAGGGTGCCCTTGCGGGCGCCGGCGTAGTCGGTGGTGGATGTGAAGTACGTGGTCAGGGCCTTGTACCAGATCTGCAGGGCCTTGTCCCGGCCGATCCCGGTGACGGTGGAGCCGTCCTGAGTGGGGGAGTCGTAGTCGACCCCGTTGATCGTCTTCTTCCCGCTGCCCTCGGCCAGCAGGTAGAAGAAGTGGTTGGCGACGCCGGACGAGTTGTGCACGTCCTTGTTCCCGACGTCGGCGGACCAGTAGTCGGCCGAGCCGCCGTCCTTGCTCGGCTTGTCCATGTAGCGCAGCGGCGTGCCGTCGCCGTTGATGTCGATCTTCTCGCCGACGAGGTAGTCGCCGACGTCGCTCGGGTTGTTCGCGGCGAACTCCACACCGGTGCCGAAGATGTCGCTGGTGGCCTCGTTCAGGCCGCCGGACTCACCCGCGTACTCCAGGCCCGCGGTGTTGGACGTGACGCCGTGGCTCATCTCGTGACCGGCGACGTCGAGCGAGGTGAGCGGGGCCTTGTCGCCCTCGCCGTCGCCGTAGGTCATGCAGAAGCAGGAGTCGTCCCAGAAGGCGTTGACGTACGCCTTGCCGTAGTGGACGCGCGAGTAGGCGCCGACACCGTCGTTCTTGATGCCGTTGCGGCCGAAGGCGCTCTTGTAGAAGTCCCAGGTGACCTGCGCGCCGTAGGCCGCGTCGGCTGGTCTCCGGCGGCGGTCGCCGCCGAGGCCGTGGTCCCGTCGCCCCAGGTGTCGTTGTCCTGCGTGAACAGGGTGCCGGTGCCGGATTCGCCGTGGGCGAGGTCGTACGTCTTGTGACCGCCGCGCGAGGCGTCGGTGAGCGTGTACGAGGAGCCGGACTGCGTGCTCGTCAGATCCACCTTCCCGCTGTACTTCGTGTTGCCGACGCCGGTCTCGACGGCCTGGTACTGGAACAGCTTCCGGCCGGTGGCGGCGTCGGTGACGACATGCAGCTCGTTCGGGGTGCCGTCGTCCTGGAAGCCGCCGACGACGGTCTCGTAGGCGAGGACGGGCGTGCCGGACGCGGCCCAGACGACCGTGCGGGGCGCCCGGGAGGCGCGGGACTTCTCGGAGCCGGCGGACTTCGCCACGCCCAGGGCCTGCTGCTCTGCCCGGTCGGGAGCGATGCGTGGCGTGAGCGAGGCGGGCTTCACCGAACCCTGCGCCGCTCTGGTCACGCCCTTGCGCTCGCCGGACTTCGCCGTGTGCACGATCAGGTCGCCGCCGAGCACGGGCAGGCCGGCGTAGGTGCGCTCGTAGCGGGTGTGCACGGTGCCGTCGGCGTCCCTGACGACGTCCTTGACGACCAGTTTCTCCTGGGTGCCGAGTCCTATCGCCTGCGCCGTCGCGGCGGCCGAGGTCCGGGCCTGCTGGAGAAGGCTGGTGCGGGCGGTGGCGGACAGGGCGACCGGAGCCGCGCCGGGCCGGTCCTGTGCGGCCGGCTGTGCCGTGGCCGCGCCGCCGAGGGTGGTGCTCAGCAGCGCTCCGGCCGCGACGGCGGTGGCGAGGGCCAGCAGGGTGTGCTGGTGACGCTGGGAACGGGAGGTCACACAAACTCCTCTAGAGGGGTGTGGGGGGTGGTCCGGCCGGCAGGCGCCGGCCGGTTGGGCGTGGGGGGTGGTCGATGCGGCGCCGCGGCCCGGCCCGCAGGCATGCCCGTCCATGACATGCCTGTCCTGCACATGACAAGTTTCAACAACTTCGCGACCTCGATGGCCGGGAGGAGCGATCGGCGGGGCCGTACGCTCCGGCGGGCTGCGGGCTGCGGGCTGCGGGCTGCGGGCTGCGGGCTGCGGGCTGCGGGCTACGGTCTTCCGGCCGGGCCCGCGCTCGCCGGGTGACCCGGGGTCACTCGGGCGGTCAACAGCCTGACGGCAGCGCGACGCATGAAGTCTCCATGGAATGTGGGGGGTTGGAGAGGTGAACACGACAGAACCGCAGACGTGACCGGGAGCGCTACGCCCGTTTCCAAGGTCCGACAACTCTCCCACAGCTCCTTCACAGCCCAGGCACACGCAGCCGCTCAGGCGGGGCTCAGCGGATGCGCCGCCGTGGGGGAGCGCGGCGGCCAGGAGTGCGGCGAGAGAATGCCGAGCACGTAGGCGCGCGCCACCAGCGCCGGACGGGTGGCGGCGCCCAGCAGACGCCGGAGGCGGGCGAGGTGGTAGTCGACCGTCTGCCGCGACAGGCGCAGCGCCGCGGCGACACCGGCGTTGTCGTGTCCCGCGGCCAGCAGGGCGAGGATCCGCACCTGGGCCGGCGTGAGCACGGGATGCGGTTCGTGGCTCAGGCCGGGCCGCGTGACGACCGCCCACACGCCCGCGTCCCGCTCCCGGG
This sequence comes from Streptomyces griseosporeus, assembly GCF_014656055.1. Lineage (GTDB taxonomy): Bacteria > Actinomycetota > Actinomycetes > Streptomycetales > Streptomycetaceae > Streptomyces > Streptomyces griseosporeus. Next base: position 1,504,686 of record NZ_BNBR01000001.1, on the reverse strand, counting down.
TGCGGTGGGCGACGCTCAGGTGGACCCACACGCGGCGCAGGCGCCGGTCCCCGTCGACGAGCACGGCACCGGACTGCGCGTTCCTGCGCCGCCCGGCGGTCAGTTCACGCCAGACGGCGTGCAGCGCGGCGCGTTCCGGACTCTCGGCGAGGAAGGCGTCGGCCGGCGTGCCCACCAGGTCGCTCGGCCGCAGCCGCAGTAACTCGGCGGCAGCGGTGCTCGCCTCGCCCACCACCCCGTCCGCGGACAGGCGTACGCAGGGCAGGCCGCTGCGGTCCCGCAGGGCGCGCAGGTCCTCCTCGGCCCGGCGCCTGCCGTCCAGCGCGTGGACGTACTCGGTGACGTCCACATAGGTGCCCGCCACACAGCGCAGCGCGCCCCAGGACACGGGAAAGCGGTATCCCGCCGCGTGGCCGGGGGAGCCGTCCGGGCGCCGGTAGGTGAGCGTGTGGCGCAGGGAGCGGCCGCCGGTGAGGATCTCGTCGTCGAGCGCCAGGAACCGGGCCGCGTCGTCCGGGGCGTCGAACTCGCCGAGGTGACGGCCGACCATCCGGTCGGGCGTGGTGCCGTACAGGTGGGCGTAGGCGTGGTTGGCCCACACGTAGCACCCGGCGGCGTCGCGCACGAACATCGCCGCCGGGCTCAGATCGGCGAACGACGCGTAGGCACCGGCGCCCGCCGGCGCGCCGCCGCCGCCCACCTCCACCGCCACGCCCCGGCTGCCACCGCGCCCGCTGTCGCCGCCCCGGGCCGACCAGGTGACGTCGAAGGTGCGGCCTTCGAACCGGGTGCGGCGGGGGCCGGCACCCGGCCGGGCGCCTCCGCCCGACGGCGCGTCGTCGGCCGAGAGGGCTTTCAGGAACCGGTGCGCCATGTGCTCGTCGGCGAATGCGCCGCCCCCGCTGCGCAGCCGCCCCGAGTCGGCGTCCGTCTCCCACCAGGACACCGGCAGACGGGCGAGCAGTGTCTCGAAATCGACCTCGTCCACAGCCCAACTCCTTGAATCCCGTACGGAAGTCACGGTGTGTGACATCTCATGCGTGTCCCGTACATGCCCAGCCATGCGGCCCGCCCCAGGCCCGCGGGCCACCCGGCCCGCGATCCGACTCAGGCATCTGCCTGAGACCACCGCGCTCGAAGCGGCGGGAGCCGGGAAACCCGACTGCTTCGCTGGACAGGAACCGTCCCACGACGCACGCGGACGGCAGGCCGCACGGCGGTCTGCGCGGGCGAGGCGGTGGGGTTCCGGTACCGGACAAGCCCCCCAGACGAAGGAGTTGAAATCCCGTGGCGAAGGTGCTGTACGTGCATGCCAAGGGCGGCCCCCCGGTCGGCTACGCCCTGCCCAGGGTGGCCGCGAGGGCCGAGGTGCACCTGCTGGCACTGACCGAACTGCCCGCGGGCAGCGCGGCGCCCATTCGCGCGTGGTGCGCTTCGGAGGTCACCGCCGGGGACGTGGCAGCGGACGACCTGGTCGCGTCCATCACGTCCCGGGCCCGCGAGGTCGGCGCCGACGCGGTGGTCACCTTCTCGGAGTACGCGGTCGTCGCCGTCGCCGAGGCCGCCCGCCGGCTCGGGCTGCGCGGCGCCGGCCCGGCCGCGGCCCTCGCCCGCGACAAGCGGCTCATGCGCACGGCCTGGGAACGCTGTGGCATCCCCCAGCCCCGCTTCCGGCCCGTTGCCACACTGGACCAACTGCGGACGTCCACCCGCGAGTTACGGTGCCCGCTGCTGCTGAAGGCGGCCTGGAGCGCCGGTTCGACGGCCCACCAGATCATCGAGGTCCCCGCCGACGCCCCGGCCGCGTGGGCGCGTTCACACGCGGTGATGATCGAGTCGGCGCGCCTGGGCTACGCCGAACTCCATGTCGCGGGCGCCGGCGAGGACTTCCTCGTGGAGGAGATCGTCACCGGACACGCGGGGGAGTGGTTCGAGGGACCGGGCTGGGGAGACTACGTCAGCGTCGAGGGCGTGGTCGCGCAAGGCGTCTTCCGGCCGGTCTGCGTGAGCGGCAGGATGCCGACCGTCGCGCCGTTCACCGAACGGGCCGGCATCACACCGGCCGCCGTCACCGGCAAGGCGCAGGACGCCATCGTGGCGCTGGCCCGGCGGGCCGTGGACGCGCTCGGCCTGGAGGACTGCGGCACACACACGGAGATCAAGCTCGGGCCGGGCGGCCGCATGTGGGTGATCGAGACGGCGGCCCGCTTCGGCGGCGCGATGACCGTGCCGCAGATCGAGGAGGTCTTCGGACTCGACCTGGTCGGCCTGTTCACCGACCAGTTGCTCGGCGGCACACCCGGCTGGCCGGCCAGGGCGCTGACCCCCGCGGACGCCCGGGGCGCGGCCGGCTCCCTCGTCGTCCTCGCCGTGGACGGCTCGGGCGCCCCCTGGCCGCGACGTCACCTGTGGGACTCCACCGCGGTGGTGCGCTCCGCCCCGGTCGGACCGCACAGCAGGCTGCGCGTCGTGGAGGAGAGCTCCCTGCCGGACGGTGCCCCCGTCCCCGTCTACGACCCGGCCGCGGGCGCCAACACCATGGCCGCGCTGTGTCTGCTGTCCGCGGACCGGCCGCAGACCGTCGTCCGCGACTTCACCGCCCTCGTGGACGCCCTGCCGGGCCTCCTGCCCCCGCACGTCACGGAAGGAGCGCGGGCATGACCTCCGCCCTGGACCGCACCGGCCCGGCCGAGGCGGGCGCGGACCGCACCGTCGTCGGCGCCAACCTCACGCTGCCGCTGTTCCGCACCCTGTCCGGTGTCCTCGCCGGGCATCCCTACCTGAAGGTCGTCGTCGACCGGCACGCCTGCACCTGGCACCTCCTGGACACCCGCGTCCACCCCTTCCACGTCGACTACATCGCCACCCGCGTCCTCGGCATGTCCGTGGACGAACTGGATGCCTGCCTCGACGCGTTCAACGCGTCCGTCTACACCGACCCCGACCGCCGCTTCCTGCTGGGCGTGCTGTCCCTGCACACCGACCGGGCGGCCGACGGCACCGAGTGCCCCTTCCTGGTCCTGGAGACCACCGAGGCCGACACCATGCACGGCGCCCTGCTGGAGGAGTTCTACCTCTACGTGCGCGGACGCGTGGACGGACGCCTCCCGCTGCTGCTGAAACCCGCCAACCACGGGCAGGAAGGGGAACTCGCCTCGATCCCCGAGGCGGTCGTCCCCCGCGTCCTCAGCCACAAGCTGTTCGGCGACCGGACCCGCACCTGCCTCAACCCCGGGCAGGCCGAGGGCCGTCTGCGGCACTTCCGCACCACGGCCGCGTACGAGGCGGCCGCCGCCGGTCTCGGCTGGGCGGACATCGTCGCCATGCCCCGCCTGCCCGACGACGTGCCGAGGGTGGCCGGCTTCATCAACACCGCGCCCACCACCCCGCTCTCCCACACCAACGTGCTCGCCTCCGGCTGGGGCATCCCGAACGCCATCGTGCGCGACCTCGACACCCTCGACGACCCGGACGCCCCCGACGGGCGGGGCGGCCTGGACGGCACCTGGGTGCGCTACCGGGTGAGCGAGGACGCCGTCACCCTGGAGCCGCTCGCCGCCCCGCCCCGGCTGACCAAGCCCGCCTGGCACCAGCAGCGCATCCGCATCGACACGCCCCTGCTCGAAGAGGCCCCCGTCCTCGCCCTGCACCGGCTGCGGCGCTCCGACCGTGACAGCTACGGCACCAAGGCGGCCAACCTCGGTGAGCTCCACCACGTCCTCGACAGCCGGACCGCCGACCTGACGGCGTTCCACGCCCGGCCCCGCCCGCCGCGCCAGGACCTCCTCGGCCACCTGGCGGCCCGGCTCGGTGAGCGGGACGCCGCACGCGAGCACCTCCGGGCGGCCGCCGCCCGGTACGTGGCGGACACCGTCCGCGCACCCGACGGCGTGGCGCTGCCCTTCCGCCTGCACCATCTGTTCCTCACCTCGTCGCCCGCCCTCCAGCAGGGCATCGGCAAACTGAAGATGGCCCTGGAACTCGGCGCGTTCGACCTCGTCGACCCCCTGTGCCTGAACCTCCAGCAGCTCGTGCGGGCCACGCCCGTACCGCCGGACGTGGCCCGCGCCATCACCTCCGCGGTGCCGCGGCTGCTCGCGGGCGGACGCCGCATGGTGGTGCGCTCCTCCTCCAACGCCGAGGACCTGCCCGGCTTCTCCGCCGCCGGCATCTACGACTCCGTGACCACCGTGCGGGGAGCGGAACACCTCATGGACGCGGTACGGCAGGTGTGGGCGTCCCTGCTGTCACCGCGCAGCGTGCGCCTGCGGCACCAGGTCGGCATCTGCCTGGACGACACCTACATGGGCGTGATCGTCCAGGAGTACCTGCCCGCGAGCCTCGGCGGCGTCCTCGTCACCTGCAACCCCACCCGCCGCGAGGACTTCCGCAACGTGTACGTCAACTGCACCCCCGGCTCGCCCGAACGCGTCGTGGACGGCTCGGTGCTGCCCCAGCAGTACCTGTACAACACCGTCGAGGGCGGCGGGCGCACGCTCGACGTCGGCACCGCCGGAGAGGACCTGCCCGCCGCCACCCGCGCGGCGCTCGCCCGGCTGGCCCTCGCCGGACGCCTGCTGCAGTCCCACTTCGGCGCCGACGACCCCGACGACGCCCTCGACATCGAGTGGCTGATGACCGGCGAAGGGGACTTCCGGCTGGTCCAGATCCGCCCCTACGCCCGGTGAGCCGTCCGATGCCCGCCCGCGCCACCCGCCGTGCCGGCCCGGCCCCCTCCCCGGCCGCCCGCCGCGTCATCCGCCTCAACAACGCCTTCCAGCTGCTGTTCAACCTGCTGTGGTGGATGCCCGTCTTCTACGCCTACCAGCGTGACGCCGGACTGTCCGACGGCCAGATCTTCGGCATCCAGAGCATCTACTACACGGCGTTCTGCCTCTTCGAGATCCCGACCGGCGTGGTCGCCGACCGCATCGGCGCCCGCAACTGCCTGCGGGCCGGCGCGGTCGTCATGACGGCCGCCAACCTGGCCCCCGTCCTCGCCCCCTCCTACACCGGCTTCCTCGTCCACTTCCTCGCCATCGCGGCCGGACGCTCCCTCGCCTCGGGCGCGGCGAGCGCCTACCTCTACGACGCGCTGCGCGCCGAAGGGGCCGACGCGCACTACCTGGACGCCGAGGGCACCGCGCGCTCCCTCGGTCTCGCCGCGAAGGTGCTGTGCTGGCCGCTGGTCGGCCCGCTGATGACGCTGGCCCGGCCCGCCCCGTACGTCCTCAGCGCGGCCTGCGCCGCCGGGTCGCTGCTGTGCGCGCTGGCCCTGCCCCGCCTCGCCCCGCGCCCGGACGCCGGGTGCGATCCGGGCGGACGGCGGCGGAGCACCCTCCTGCACGACACGGGGGCCGCCCTGCGGGCCCTGCGCGCCTCACCGTGGCTGCCGCTGCTCATGGTGCAGGGCGTCGCGGTGTTCACCCTCGCCCGCATCTGCCAGGTCAACCTCTTCCAGCCGGTGCTCCTGGACCACGGCATCGGGGAGGGCGCGCACGGCGGCGTCCTCGCGGCCATGACGGTCGCCGAGGCCGTGGCCTCGGCCCGTCCGCGCTGGCTGAGCCGCCGGCTGTCCGCCGCCCAGTGGGTGTCCCTGCTGAGCGTGGCGCTGGCCGTGACCCTCGCCGCCACCACCCTCGGCGCGCCGTGGGCCGTGCTCGCGCTGCTGTGCGCGTTCGCCGCGATCACCGGGTTCGTGTACCCGGTGCAGCGCAAGCTCGTCAACGACGCCGTCCCGGCCGACGCGCCACGCGCCACGCTGCTGTCCGTGGAGAGCATCGTGGACCGCGGGGTGTGCGCACTGGCGGCGGTCGCCGCGGGCGCCTACCTCACGGCCGGCCGGCTCGACGCCCTGCTGTGGCACAGCGCCGCGGTCACCTGCGTCCTGATCCCGGCCCTGCACCTGGCCCTGCGCCGAACCCGCCGGAGCGCCGGGCCCCGGACCGGGCACCCCACCGCCCGTACACCCGGCCCCGGCTCCCGCGTCCCCCGCCCGCTGGAGCAGCCGGCATCCCTGCCGGCGGACGAGGGCGCCGCCCAGCCGCCCCCGGGCCCCCGGCGGGGCGGGTGAGAGCGTCACGGAGCGCGACTTGGCCGCGGTGCCCTCATGAAGCTGCCCGTGACAGGGTCCGTCGAGGTCGGTCTCGCCACCAACTGGGCCTGCGGTGGCCGCCACAGCAAAGTCACGCCGGCGGGGGGCCAGTGGTGCGGAGGCGTGCCATGTCGTTTCGGGGGTGTTCGTGCGCCTTACCCGGGTTGCTCAGGACGAGGGTGTCGATGTGGGCCCAGTGGTGGACGAAAACGAGGACCGGCCGCTGGCCCGCCGCCCGATACTGTCGGCCCTCGCCTTCGAGGGCGGCGAACCGATCGCCGAGGCCCGCAGCGCGGCCCGCCGCTTCCTGACCGACGTACAGGCAGGACACGGCATCCCGGTCTCCGACCGCGCGACGGGCACCGCGCAGATGGCCGTCAGCGAGCTGGTCACCAACGCCTACAAGTACGCGCCAGACCCCTGCCTGCTGGATCTGGAGGTGAGCGAAGGCACCGTCCAGATCAGCGTCTGGGACGCCGACCCGACACTGCCGGCCTGCCTCGCGGACCCGGGCCGGGTCGGGCAGCACGGCCTGGAGATCGTCATGGCCGTGTGCCAGAGCTTCGAGGTGCGCCGCGAGCCGGTGGGCAAGCGAGTCAGGGCCGCCATCGTGCTGGCCGACGGCGGAGATCCGGCTGGCCGCCTGCCCGGCAGGTAGCCGGCGCCCTGCTCGGCTACCTCATGGAGAGTCCGCCGCCGGCCGCTGGCCGATCCCGCCAGCCAACGCCCTCCAGGTCGTCGGCCGCCCGCTGAGCAGCCTCCTCAGGGCCGTGATCAATCAGCGTCAATGCGCTGTCACCCCACCTGGATCGGTCTTGTACCTCCCGGCCCAGCATGTGGTCGCCGAGCCGGGAAGCAACCCGGGACAGCACTCTTCCGAATGTGCCTGCAGAAGAGTTCCAGATGCTGACCATGGAGAAAACCTGTCGTGACGACAGTAGACATTGGTCCGTCGCAGGGTTACTGTCTTTGTCGTACCCAGGAAGTCGAAGTGGGCACGGCAGACATGAACTGCCGTGCCGGCAGGTCAAGCAGGACACGGCCCAAGAGGGTCGTGAGCAGTACCCGCGGTATCCAGCAGTGTCACCGAGTAACCGAAGGTAAGGAGCGAGACGCCATCAGGATCGCCCGGGCGAGGAAGCAGTGCGCCCGGGTACCGCAGGCCCCGGATTGGAAGGTGGTCCCCGGTCACGCATCCGCGATCCCCGCAGCCCCGCCCTCCCAGGCGGACCTGCGGATATACAAGGCCGGCGCAGTTCGCCGGTAGATGGTGTTGAAAGCTCGGGGCCCGGGTGCCAGTACGGTGCCCGGGCCCCCCGACGCGTCCCCCGGAAGAAGAGGTCTATGCCCCCTGGCAGTTCCCGCGCCGTCACCCCTCTCGATGACGACGACTACCCCGCCTACACCATGGGCCGGGCCGCCGACATGCTCGGCACCACCCCCGCCTTCCTCCGCGCCCTCGGCGAACACCGCCTGATCACCCCCTTGCGCTCCGAAGGCGGCCACCGTCGCTACTCCCGCTACCAGCTGCGCATCGCTGCCCGTGCCCGCGAACTCGTCGACCAGGGCACCCCCATCGAAGCTGCCTGCCGCATCATCGTCCTCGAAGACCAACTCGAAGAAGCACAGCGCATCAACGAGCAAATGCGCACACAAGGCCCCGAGCCGCAGTCGAAGACCTCGGCCTGACCGGACGCCGGCACGAAGACACGGACGACGCTCCCGGCCCGCCACCGACTGGACCCCACCACCGGCCCCTGAAACGAGCGCCCTGACCACCACAGGGCGAGGACCTCGGCGATCACCACGCTGGGGTCCTTCTCTGTCCAAGACGGTTCCACCAGTCCCGGGCCGGAGCCGTGCCAGCGCCCCGGTTGCCCATCGGCGGCCTGCCAGGCCCAGTGAGGCACATGCTTGCCGTGTCGACGTCTGTACCGTCCCGCGCGCCTGGGATGATGGTTCGCATGCAGCCGCTGCCGGCTCCCTGCCCCGCCGGCCTCATTCCCGACGCGACGGGCATGGCGGCCTTCGAAGCGGCGTACCGGTAGGCCAAGGAGCAGGGCGCCGTCATCGTCGCATCGAGTGTCTGGGCGAGCACCGGACGGCGAGGGCAGACATGATCACCACCTCGCAGCACGCCGTCGCCGCCTCGGTGTAAGACCCCATCAGCGCCGGCAAGATCCGCTCGCGCGATACCTACCGCATCCTGACCAGCCGCCTTCAGGGCTCCAAGATCATCTCGTGGCGGCTTTTGAGCTCACCTTGGCTGGACCCCGCCTTGACCCCTCTCCCTGTCCGACCCCCGGCGTCATCGGATCGTCCCCGCGGGAGGAGGTAATGGATCACCCTGTCCCGCTCTCCGGGTACCGTCAGGGTATGAGTCATCCGCACCCCGAGCTGAAAGCTGCCCCACCCCTTCCCGAAGGAGGGCTGCGGGTCATCGCCCTGGGCGGCCTGGGGGAGATCGGCCGCAACATGACCGTCTTCGAGCACGCCGGCAAGCTGCTCATCGTCGACTGCGGCGTCCTGTTCCCCGAGGAGACCCAGCCCGGCGTGGACGTGATCCTGCCGGACTTCACCTCGATCCGGGACCGGCTGGACGACATCGTGGCCGTGGTCCTCACCCACGGCCACGAGGACCACATCGGCGGCGTGCCGTACCTGCTGCGCGAGCGGAGGGACATTCCGGTCGTCGGCTCCAAGCTGACGCTGGCGTTCCTGGAGGCCAAGCTCAAGGAGCACGGCATCCGGCCGCGCTCGGTGCGGGTGCGGGAGGGCGACCGGCGCGGCTTCGGGCCCTTCGACCTGGAGTTCGTCGCGGTCAACCACTCCATCCCGGACAGCCTCGCGGTCGCGATCCGTACCGGCGCCGGGATGGTGCTGCACACCGGCGACTTCAAGATGGACCAGTTCCCTCTCGACGACCGCATCACCGATCTTCGCGCCTTCGCCCGCCTCGGCGAGGAGGGCGTGGACCTGTTCCTCACCGACTCCACCAACGCCGAGGTACCCGGCTTCACCACCTCTGAGCGTGAGCTGAACCCGGCGATCGAGCAGGTGATGCGCACCGCGCCGCGCCGGGTCATCGTCTCCAGCTTCGCCAGCCACGTGCACCGCATCCAGCAGGTGCTGGACGCCGCCCACCAGCACGGCCGCAAGGTCGCCTTCGTCGGCCGGTCGATGGTCCGCAACATGGGCATCGCCCGTGACCTGGGCTATCTGAAGGTCCCGTCCGGTCTGGTGGTGAGCACTAAGGAGCTGGAGAAGCTCCCGGATCACAAGATCGCTCTGGTGTGCACCGGGTCCCAGGGCGAGCCGATGGCCGCGCTGTCCCGGATGGCCAACCGCGATCACATGATCCGCATCGGCAAGGGCGACACCGTCCTGCTCGCCAGCTCCCTCATCCCCGGCAACGAGAACGCCATCTACCGGGTGATCAACGGGCTCACCCGGTGGGGCGCCCACGTGGTCCACAAGGGCAACGCCAAGGTGCACGTCTCCGGGCACGCGAGCGCCGGCGAACTCGTCTACTGCTACAACATCGTCAAGCCCCGCAACGTCATGCCCGTCCACGGCGAATGGCGCCACCTGCGGGCCAACGGCGACCTCGCCATCCGCACCGGTGTGGACCCAGACCGGGTGGTCATCGCCGAGGACGGCGTCGTCGTCGACCTGGTCGACGGGCGGGCGTCCATCACCGGCAAGGTCCCCGCCGGCAATGTCTACGTGGACGGCATGGAGGTCGGCGGTGCCACCGAGGCGTCCCTCAAGGACCGTCTCACCCTCGCGGAGGAGGGTGTGGTCACGGTGGTGGCGATCGTCGACGCGGACACCGGCGCCCTCGCCGAGGCCCCCGACTTCCTGGCCAGGGGCTTCGTCCACGACGACGCCACCTTCGAGCCGGTGATCCCCGTCATCGAGAAGACGCTGGCCACCGCGGCCGAGGAAGGCGTCGGGGACGCGCGCCAACTCGAACAGCTCATCGCCCGCGCCGTGGCGAACTGGGCGTTCCGCACCTACCGCCGCAAGCCCCTCATCATCCCCGTCATCATCGACGCCTGAGCCGCACCCGGGCAGGCGTCCGGGCGTGGACGCCGATGTGCACGAGGTGAAACTCGGCGACGAGTCGGTCCTGATGTCGAGCCTCGTCACCGGCCCACCGGGTCTGCCCGGGCGGCCCGGTGGCGAGCGCTGCGCAGGGCATCCCGCAGCACATCCAGCAGCTGACCTGACTTTGTGACGTGTCTCCGATGACGCATCACGTGGAGCGCGTGGCGATGCCGGAGCCTGCGGGCAAGGGCGCCTGACCTCGGGTTCGTGAGCCAGGCGCTTGCAACAATCAGGCGGCGACGAGCTCCTGTTCGCGGTCCGGCGTTCCGACCTCTGTCTTCTTGTTCGGCAGCGAGAGCCGGAAGACCTTACGCCACGCGGAGAACACCTGCTTGGGCAGTGGCCCTGTGACGTACTCCAGCTCGTACTTCTCGAACAGGGCGCGCACCTTCACCGCGACCTCGGCGTACCGGTTGCTCGGCAGGTCGGGAAACAGGTGGTGCTCGATCTGGTGCGACAGGTTGCCGGTCATGAAGTGCATGGCCCTGCTGCCGCTGATGTTCGCCGAGCCCATCATCTGGCGCAGGTACCACTGGCCGCGCGTCTCGTCCTTGATCGACCGGCGCTCGAAGACCTGTACGCCCTCCGGGAAGTGTCCGCACATGATCACGGAGTGGGACCAGATGTTGCGGACCAGGTTCGCGGTGAACGTGGCGGCGAGCGTGGGGAGGAACGACGGGCCCGACAGCAGCGGGTGGATCAGGTAGTCCTTGAGCACCTGCTTGCGGATCTTGCGGCCCACGGCCTTGGCCCGTGCGCGGAACTCCGGGTTCTTGCGGCCGCGCTTGTGCAGATTCTTGCCCAGCTCCAGGTCGTAGGCTGCGATGCCGTACTCGAAGAAGCAGGCGTTGATGAAGTTCCACAGCGGCTGGCCGAGGTGGAACGGGTGCCACTTCTGGTCCTCGTCGACGCGCATGATGCCGTAGCCGAGGTCGTTGTCCTTGCCGATCACGTTGGTGTACGTGTGGTGCAGCTCGTTGTGCGAGCGCTTCCACTGGTCGGCCGGCGAGACGTGATCCCATTCCCAGGTGGTGGAGTGGATTTTCGGGTCGCGCATCCAGTCCCACTGGCCGTGCAGGATGTTGTGGCCGATCTCCATGTTGTCCATGATTTTCGCCACGGACAGTCCGGCGGTGCCGAGCAGCCACGCGGGCGGGAAGATCGAGAACAGCAGCACGCCCCTGCTGACCAGCTCCAGCTTGCGCTGCGCCGAGATGACCTTACGGATGTAGGCGGCGTCCTTCTCGCCACGGCTGGCGATCACCTCGTCGCGGATCGCGTCCAGCTCGCGGCCCAGCTCCTCGATCTGCTCCGCGGTCAGGTGGGCGGTGGGGTCGATAGCGGTCAAGGTGCTCCTACCGGTCGATGTCGCAGGGGCCCGCCGCGGCGGACACGCAGGTCTGGATGAGGACGCCTGGCTCGGCCTCGGTGATCTCGCCGGTGCGCAGGTCGCGGACGGCGCCCGCCCTGAGCGGCGTGACGCAGCCGAAGCAGATGCCCATGCGGCACCCGGAGGGCATGAGCACGCCGGCCTCCTCGCCGATGTCCAGCAACGGCGTGGCGCCGTCCGCGTCGACGGTCTTGCCGGTGGCGCTGAACGTGACTTCGCCGCCGTCGCCGGCGGCGACGATGCTGGGGCGGAAGCGTTCGGTGTGCAGGCGCTCCGGTACGCCGTGCTCGCTCCAGTGCTCTTCGGCGGCGTCGAGCAGGCCCGCGGGCCCGCAAGCCCAGGTCTCGCGCTCGGCCCAGTCGGGCACGAGTTCGTCGAGACGGGAGATGTCGAGCATGCCGTCTGTGTCGGTGTGCACCTCGGTGAGCCGCAGCTTCTTGTCCGCGATCAGGTCGCGCAGTTCGTTGCGGAAGATCACGTCTTGCGGCCGTGGCGCGCAGTGGACCATGGCGACGTCGTCGAACTCGGTGTCGCGCAGCATGCCCATCACGGGTGTGATGCCGCTGCCGGCCGTCAGGTAGAGCACCTTGGCGGGCTTGGTCTGCGGCAGCACGAAGTCACCGGTTGCCTGGTCGAGTTGGATCAGCGTGCCCGGTTTCGCCCTGCGGACCAGGTGGTTGCTGACCTTGCCGTCCGGGATCGCCTTCACGGTGATCGTGACGCGGCCGTCCTGGCGGTTCGTCGGCGAGGTGAGGGAGTAGGCACGCCACAGGCGCACCCCGTCGACGTCGACCCCGATCCGCACGTACTGACCGGCCCTGTGGCCGCGCCAGCCCCGACCCGGTCTGATCACGATGGTCGCGGCGTGATCCGTCTCGGGGTGCACGGCCTCGATGCGCCCCCGCAGATCGGCGCCCGCACGCAGCGGGCTGACCAGGTCGAGGTAGTCCGACGGCAGCAGCGGCGTCGTGACCATCTCGAGCAGTTTCCACGCCCTGCTGCGGAGGGCTGCACTTGTCATGACTCCAGCTTGCTGCGTCTCAGGGCGTAAAGTCCTGACCGTAGGACGTGAATCTGGTGGGTGGAGTTGTTCGCAGGGAACAAAAACGTGAGTCGTGTGACCCAGAGGGCCAGCGAACTGGCCCTGGACGAGACGACGGTCACCGCACTTCGGGCCGCGCTGAGGACCACCGCCGACGAGGTCGTCCAGGCGATCATCGACGAGGTCCCTTCCTACGCAGGCGCCCTTTCGGGCAGCATGGGCGGCACCATCCGCCGAGCCGTCCGCACCGCCCTCGGGCACTACCTGGATCTCGCGAGCGGGAACGCCGTGGGCGGCGGCGGCGGTGACGCGGCCTACGAGCTGGGCCGCGGCGAGGTGCGCGACGGCCGTTCGATGGACGCCCTGCTCAGCGCCTACCGCGTCGGCGCCCGCGTGGCCTGGCGAAGCCTGGCAGCGGGCGCCGTGTCCGCAGGTCTGCCCGCCGCCGAGGTCGCCAAGTTCGCCGAGCTGACCTTCGCCTACATCGACGAGCTCTCCGCCGCGAGCGCCGCGGGCCACGCCGACGAACTGGCCGCCCGGGGCAGGGCCCAGGAGCGCCACCTGGAACACCTCGCCCGCGACCTCCTCGCCGGCGCGAGCCCGGACGTGCTGCTGGCCTCTGCTCAACGGGCCGGATGGCAGCCTCCGGTTACGCTGACGGCGGTCCTGCTGCCCGCCGCCCAGTCCCGGCCTGCCTACCGCGCGCTCGACCCGAGCACCCTCGTCCTCGACGATCTGCCGGACACCACCGGTGTGCTGCTCGTCCCCGATGCCGACCGATCACATCTCTTGCGGCAGCTGACCGACCGCACCGCCGTGGTCGGCCCGGCCCGGCCATGGACGCGTGCGTCCGCCTCGTACGCACGAGCCGTACGCGCGCGCTCCCTCTCCTCTGATATCCGCGACACCGAGGACCACCTGCCCGAGTTGGTGCTGAGCGCCGACGCGGACGCGTTCGCAGACCTGCGTGCCCGAGCCCTCGCACCGTTGCGCACCTTGCCTGTCGCGACCGCACGGCGGCTGGAGGAGACGTTGCGGGCGTGGCTGCTGCACCAGGGCAGGCGGGACGAGGTGGCGGCGGCGTTGTTCGTCCATCCCCAGACAGTCCGGTACCGGATGTCGCAGCTGCGGGAGCTGTTTCCGGATCTCGCATCGCCCCACCGGGTCCTTGAACTGACGCTGGCGGTCGGTCTTCGGACCAGTTGACGCGTACTTCGACCGTCCACGAACTCCCGGCGCTCCTGGACGTCCTTGCAGCCGGGACGGTTCGGGTGAGCGACGCGATCAAGGCGCAGCAGGTCGGCTGACAGGGAGCGTTCCACCACGAGACGCCCACCTGCCGACGCGTCAGCCCGCGTCTCGAGCACCGCGTTGCCTCAAGCGCTACGCGGCCCGGGAGGTCTTCCACTTGGTCAGACCCGTGCAGTCGTAACCTCCGTTATAGGGGCAGTCGTGAGACGTGAGAAGGTCTGGGGCGTGAGTGAGACACCACCGAACACCCTGCAATACCGCTTCGACGGGCCAGAAGACGCTCCGCTCCTGATCTTGGGTCCCTCACTGGGCACCACCTGGCACATGTGGGACCGCCAGGTCCCGGAGCTGGCCCAGCAGTGGCGTGTCCTGCGGTTCGATCTGCCGGGGCACGGCGGCGCCCCCGCCCACCCGGCCGGGTCCGTCGCCGAACTCACCGCCCGCCTGCTCGCCACGCTCGACTCCCTCGGCGTGCAGCGCTTCGGCTACGCGGGCTGTGCGCTCGGCGGGGCCGTCGGCGTCGAGCTGGCGCTGCGGCACCCCGAGCGGCTGGCGTCCCTCGCGCTGATCGCGGCCTCGCCCCGGTTCGGCACCGCCGACGAGTTCCGCCAGCGCGGGGTGATCGTGCGGACCAACGGGCTGGAACCGATCGCCCGTACCGCTCCGGACCGCTGGTTCACCGGCGGTTTCGCCGCGGCCCAGCCCGCGATCACCGACTGGGCCGTGCAGATGGTCCGCACCACCGACCCCGGCTGCTACATCGCCGCCTGCGAGGCGCTCGCCGCGTTCGACGTACGGCCCGAGCTGGGCAGGGTGGGCGTGCCGACGCTGGTGCTCGTCGGCTCGGAGGACCAGGTCACCGGTCCCGCCGAGGCACGCACCCTGGTCGCCGGGATCCCCGACGCCCGCCTCGCCGTCGTACCCGGCGCCTCCCACCTGGTGCCGGTCGAGCAGCCCGCCGCCGTGACCGACCTGCTGGTGACGCACTTCTCCACCGCCTGGCAGCCGGTCTTCGACTCCGCCACCGGCCAGACCGCCCTCCCGGCGGCCCTCGCCAAGCCGGCGCCGGCGCAGCCCGCGCAGGTCCAGCCGATCGCCGAGATCGCGCCCGCCCCCGCCGACCCCGCGCCGGCCGGGCGGCCCGACCCCTACGACACCGGCATCAAGATCCGCCGCGAGGTCCTCGGCGACGCCCACGTCGACCGCGAGCTGGCGCAGGCCGACGCCTTCTCCGCCGACTTCCAGGACTTCGTCACCCGCTACGCCTGGGGAGAGATCTGGGACCGGCCGGGCCTGGACCGCCGCACGCGCAGCGTCGTCACCCTCGCCGCGCTGGTCGCCGCCGGGCACGCCGAGGAGCTGGCGCCGCACACCCGCGCCGCGCTCCGGGGCGGTCTCACCCCCGACGAGATCAAGGAGGTGCTGCTCCAGACGGCCGTCCACTGCGGCGTCCCCGCCGCGCACCGCGCCTTCCGGGTGGCCCAGCAGGTCATCCGTGAGGAGACCACCCCCGTCGAGTGAGCCGCCGGGGCACGCCGCCCGGCAGGCAGGATGGAGCCATGAAGCTCACGAAGATGTCGCACGCCTGCGTCCGCCTGGAGAAGGACGGACGCACGCTCGTCGTGGACCCGGGCGGGTTCAGCGAGCCCGACGCCGCCGTCGGCGCCCACGCGATCCTCGTCACCCACGAGCACCCCGACCACTTCGACGAGGGCCGGCTGCGCGCCGCCCTGGAGGCCGAGCCGGCCGCCGAGGTCTGGACGCTGAGGGCGGTCGCCGAGCAGCTGGCGGCGGCCTTCCCGGGCCGCGTGCACACCGTCGGCCACGGCGACACGTTCACCGCGGCCGGCTTCGACGTGCAGGTCCACGGCGAACTGCACGCCGTCATCCACCCGGACATCCCGCGCATCACCAACGTCGGCTACCTGATCGACGGCGGCAAGGTCTTCCACCCCGGCGACGCGCTCACCGTCCCCGGCCTGCCCGTGGAGACGCTGATGCTGCCGGTGCACGCGCCCTGGAACAAGATCTCGGAGGTCATCGACTACGTCCGCGAGGTCGCCCCGCGCCGGGCCTACGACATCCACGACGCCCTGCTCACCGACCTCGCCCGGCCGATCTACGACCGCCAGATCGGCGCCCTCGGCGGGGCCGAGCACCTGCGCCTGACCCCGGGCGACGCCGCCGAGCTGTGAGCCGGGGACCGGGCGGGACCGCGTTGTCAGTGCCGCCCGGTAGGTTGTGAGGCATGCGTATCGCGACCTGGAACGTGAACTCGATCACCGCCCGCCTCCCAAGGCTGCTCGCCTGGCTGGAGAGCAGCGGCACCGACGTGCTGTGCCTGCAGGAGGCCAAGGTCGGCGAGGAGCAGTTCCCGTTCGACGAGCTGCGCGAACTGGGCTACGAGGCGGCGGTCCACGCCACCGGCCGGTGGAACGGCGTGGCGGTGCTCTCCCGCGTCGGCATCGAGGACGTCGTCAAGGGCCTGCCCGGCGACCCCGGCTTCGACGGCGTGGTCGAGCCCCGCGCCCTCTCCGCCACCTGCGGCCCGGTCCGCGTCTGGTCGGTGTACGTGCCGAACGGCCGCGAGGTCGCCCACCCGCACTACCAGTACAAGCTCCAGTGGTTCCAGGCGCTCAAGGCCGCCGTCGCGGACGACGCGCGGGGCAGCCGCCCGTTCGCCGTCCTCGGCGACTACAACGTGGCGCCGACCGACGACGACGTCTTCGACCCGGCCGCCTTCGAGGGCTCCACCCACGTCACCGCCGCCGAGCGGGCCGCGCTCGCCGCCCTGCGCGACGCCGGGCTGAACGACGTGGTGCCGCGCCCGCTGAAGTACGAGCACCCGTTCACCTACTGGGACTACCGCCAGCTCTGCTTCCCGAAGAACCGCGGCATGCGCATCGACCTGGTGTACGGCAACGACCCGTTCGCCCAGGCCGTCAAGGACGCCTACGTCGACCGCGAGGAGCGCAAGGGCAAGGGCGCCTCCGACCACGCGCCCGTCGTCGTCGACCTGGACGTCTGAGCGACGGCCCCCGCGTTTTCGGGGGCCGCGCCCGCCGGCGTCACAGCAGCCGCAGGTCCACCGACCGCGCCAGCGCCGCCAGCCCGGCGTCCCCGGGGTGCAGATGGTCCCCGCCGTCGTACACCGGGAGAATGCGCGTCGGCCGGGCCGGGTCGCGCACCACGGCGTCGAAGTCGAGCACCGCGTCGAACACGGCGCCCGCGCGGATCCAGGTGTTGACCGCGGCCCGCTCGCTCTCGACGGCGGCCGTGCAGGTGCCCCAGCCCTCGCAGGGCAGGATCGTCGCCGCCAGCACCCGAAGCCCGCGGGCGTGCGCCCGCTCGGCGATCTCCGCCAGGCCGGCGGTGATGTCCGGGGCCCGCGTCCCCGACAGCAGGTCGTTGACGCCCTCGAAGACGACCACCGTCCGCACCGACGACTGCGCGAACACGTCCCGGTCCAGGCGGTGCAGGGCGCTCACCCCGGACTGGTCCGTGGAGACGCCGTCGCCCGGGTAGCGGTCGGTCACCACGCGGTTGCCGCCGACGCCGTGGTTGAGCACGCCGTAGTGCGGGACGTCGCTCTGCCCCAGCAGCCGGTCCGCCAGCACGTCGGGCCAGCGCCGGTTGGTGTCCGGAGTGGACCGGTGCCCGTCGGTGATCGAGTCGCCGAGCGCGACCACCGAGCCGGGCCCGCCACCGACGTCGACGCCGGTCAGCAGCGGCCACGAGGTCAGCGTCGAGGTGTACGCCGTCGCCTCAGCCTCCCCCGTGTGGTCACCGGCCCCGCTCAGATACGACCGCTGCACCGCCACCTGGTGCACCGGCACCGCCGTCACCGTCCCCGGCAGATGGAAGCTGACCAGCAGATCGGCGTCGGCGGGCACCGCGAAGCCGAGCGGATCGCTGACCGCCTGCGCGCCCGCCGGGATCTCCACGCCGGGCGCGCCGCCGAACGCCAGCCGCACCGGCGTGCCCCGGGCCGCCGCGCCCGCGTCCCGCACCGCCACCGTCGCCGCGCCGATCCTGACCGGCGCCGCGGCGAAGGTGTTGTCGAACCGCAGCCGCACCCGCGGCCCGCCCGCCGAGGTGTGCACCACCAGCCGCAGCGTCCGGTCGGTCCACGGCCCCACCGGCGCGTACCCGCCGGTCGACCGCGCCCAGCTGCCGGTCCAGCCGGCCGCCCGCTCCCGCACCGACACCGCGAAGACATGCAGGTCGGGCGCGTACGGCAGGGTCACAGAGGCGACCTCCCGGTCCGGCAGGACGGGCACCGTCACCACGTACAGCCGCACCCGCTCGGCGAGGGTCCCGCCCGGTGTGTTCCGGTACGGCAGCGCCACCGCCTTGGTCGCGAGCGGCCCGGTGCGCCAGTCGGGCGCGGTCAGCAGGTACGGCGAGCCGGTGCCGTCGGCGTACGCCACCGTGCCCGTGCCGCGGGTGTCGGCGCCGGCCGTGCCCGCGACGAGGAAGGCCAGGGCGTCGCCGTGCCCGGTGACGTGGACCTGCTGTCCGGCAGCACGCACGTTGTCGGGCTCGCCCGGCGCGCTGCGCGGCCAGGTCAGCCGGGCGCCCTGGACGGTCAGCTCCCGCCCGGGCGTCCAGCCCGCCGCCGTCAGCGTCCGGGCCGACAGGGAACCACCCGCGCCGTCGAAGTCGGCCTGCGCGGGCTGGGCGTCGTCACTGACGGCACGGTTGTCGAACAGCAGCTCCAGCGGGAGCGGGACCCGGGCCCGGGCCGCGCCCGCCGCGGCGGAGACCGCCGGGACCGCGCCCACCAGGCACAGGACGAGGGCCACCACCAGACCCCGTAGACCTCGGCGCACGTACGGACTCCTTCCGCTCACCGATCACGCTCCGCGACGGTGCGGACACGCACCGAGAAGCTAGGGAGCCGCCTGGGGCTCGTCAACGAGGCGTGCGAGGGGAAGGGGGCAAATCGGCCGTCCGTGGCGGCCGCGCGCCTGTGGTGTCCGCCGGGGGCCCGGTGCCACGCTGGGCCTATGAACATCCCTTTTCTGGGCAACCGGCGCAAGAAGACCGGCGCCCCGGCGTCCTTCGCGGACCCCGAGGCGGTCGCCGACCTGCTCGCCGAGTGCGGGCTGCTGCGCTCCCAGGCGGTGCGGGAGGGCGTCGAACTCGACGACACGGCCGTGTCCCTGGAGAAGCTGGACCAGCTGGTGCCGGGCTGGCGGGACGACGCGGAGACGCTGCCCGAGCTGGGGCACGACGCCGGGCTCTATCTCGGCACCGTCATCGTGCGCACGGTGCCCGGGGCGGCCTGGGTGATCCGCCCGGGGCAGGAACCCTTCGTGCGGCTGGCCTCCGGGCGGGAGGTCGACGTGGTGCGGGCCGGTCTCGGCTGGGCCGGGAGCGGGGTGCCCGAACTCTCCCAGCTGTACGCGGAGGTCGCCGAAGGGTGACGTCCTGGCCCACTCTTCGGCGTAAATACGGCTAATGCCCGAAAGGTGCGTGTCGTCCGGTCGGTTGACGGGCCGCTGGATAGGTTGCGGGACCACGACACAGCGGAGAGTGGGTAGGGCTGCGCATGGCCGTCGATCCATTGATCGAACTGCGTGACGTCAACAAGTACTACGGGGAACTGCACGTCCTGCGGGACGTCGGTCTCACCGTCGGCAAGGGGGAGGTGGTCGTGGTCATCGGCCCGTCGGGGTCGGGGAAGTCGACGCTGTGCCGGGCGATCAACCGGCTGGAGACGATCCAGTCCGGGACGATCCTGCTGGACGGCCGGCCGCTGCCGGCCGAGGGCAAGGCGCTCGCGCGGCTGCGCGCCGAAGTCGGCATGGTCTTCCAGTCGTTCAACCTCTTCGCCCACAAGACGGTCCTGCAGAACGTCTCCCTCGGACAGGTCAAGGTCCGCGGCCGCGGGAAGGCGGAGGCCGACCGGCGCTCCCGGGAGCTTCTGGAGCGGGTCGGGGTGGCCGACCAGGCGGACAAGTTCCCCGCCCAGCTCTCCGGCGGCCAGCAGCAGCGCGTCGCCATCGCCCGCGCCCTCGCCATGGACCCCAAGGCGCTGCTGTTCGACGAGCCCACCTCCGCCCTCGACCCGGAGATGATCAACGAGGTCCTGGAGGTCATGCGGCAGCTCGCCCGGGAGGGCATGACCATGGTCGTCGTCACCCACGAGATGGGCTTCGCCCGCTCCGCCGCCAACCGCGTCGTGTTCATGGCCGACGGGCGGATCGTCGAGGACCGCAGCCCTCAGGAGTTCTTCTCCGACCCGAGAAGCGAGCGGGCCCGGGACTTCCTGTCCAAGATTCTCAAGCACTGACCGGGGGAGTGCCGCACCGATGTCCCGCAGCCGACGTGTGCCCTGTCCGGCCCGCGCCACGGAGGGCGGCCGGCCCCATCGACCCTTCTAGCACCGCCTCATGACGCCCAGGCCACTCACCCGACGGCGGCCCCGGCCACCGCCGCCACGGCCCTCGACTACGATGAATCCTTCGTCCCCGTGCTGACGGCCGGTTCCCCGGCCGGCACATGTGAGGCCGCGTGAGCCGCCGCGGCCGAACCGGGGACGCTGCTGCGGGGTGGGAGCCCCCATCGGCCCCCGCCCGGGGGGCAGCGGTTCACAGAGCCATACCCGGCCGGCCGCGGCCGGAGATCACTGCTCGCGCAGGCGGGCGGGGCCCACGCCACGGGTCCCCCACGAGCGAGGAGAAGGTCAGCCGCGCGCCGGACGGGTTGTGCTCACCCTGCAGGGATCGCGGGCGTCCGCGTTCAGGACGTCGCCCGGTGCGACGTGGGGGACGGGACGGGCAGCGGGGCCTGGGCCGCGCGGGTCACGTCGGCGACCGTCTCGACGACATCGGGGCCGTACGCCTGCGAGTTGACGACCTTCAGCAGCAGCACAAACGAGCCGTTCCCGTGCTTGCGCTGCAGCCGCTCGTGGTTGCGGGCCAGGTAGCGGGTCGCGGCCTGGTTGGTGATCGCGGTCTGCCCGCAGAAGAGGAACACCGGCCGGGTGCCGTGACTCTGTTCAACCGTCAGCCGGGCCAGCAGCACATACTCGGACCGGCCGGGCTCCACCCGGTAGCGCTCCGACCCGATCTGGAAGGCGCCCCGGTCCGGGGACGGCTCCGCGTCGACATTGACCCGCACCCCCGGCAGCAGCGACGCCAGATGCGCCGCCATACGGCGGTTGGAGGCCGGGCCGCCGACACAGAACTCGGTGCGCTCTCCGAAGCCCTGACGGGCCATGTCGTGCGGCACCACCTGGGCATGGGCGTTGCAGTCCTTGATGAGCGCGGCGAGCTCCAGGAGCGCGAAGACGTCGTACCGCATCACCGCCAGATCCGGGCCCGCCGCCCCGCGGTTGACCACCAGCAGCGACTCGGAGTTGTCCGGCAACCCGAAGAACGCCTGCTTGCGGCGGAGCCTGCG
Organism: Streptomyces griseosporeus; assembly: GCF_014656055.1. Classification (GTDB taxonomy): domain Bacteria; phylum Actinomycetota; class Actinomycetes; order Streptomycetales; family Streptomycetaceae; genus Streptomyces; species Streptomyces griseosporeus. The sequence goes on along the minus strand of NZ_BNBR01000001.1, from coordinate 1,483,389 downwards.
CCGCCACAGCGAGGTGCGGGCCAGCCAGCCGAGCGCCGCGCTGATACCGGCGGCTATCACGCCCAGGACGATGTTGCGCACGTCGTCGTTCATGGCCGCGCATGGTACTTGCCTGACGTGACCATGGTGGTGGAATAGGCTGCGCGAACGGTCCCTCTACCGGGAGGTGCGGATGCGTCACCCCGTCGCTCGGAAACTGTCGGTCCTGGCGGTCTCGGCCGCCGTGGTGTCGGTGGGGGCGGCGGCGCCACCCTCCGCCGCGCGGCACACCACGCCCAAGGCCCCCGTCGCCGTCGGCTACGGCGGCGCCGTCGCCAGTGTCGACGCGGACGCCTCCGCCGCCGGCATCGAGGTGCTGAGGAAGGGCGGCAACGCCGTCGACGCGGCCGTCGCCACCGCCGCCGCGCTCGGCGTCACCGAGCCCTACTCGGCCGGCATCGGAGGCGGCGGCTACTTCGTCTACTACGACGCCAAGTCCCGTACCGTGCACACCATCGACGGCCGCGAGACCGCGCCGCTGAGCGCCGGCTCCGGGCTCTTCCTGGAGAACGGCAAGCCCCTCGCCTTCGCCGACGCCGTCAGCAGCGGCCTCGCCGTCGGCACCCCGGGCACGCCCGCCACCTGGCAGACCGCGCTGGAGCAGTGGGGCAGCAAACCGCTCGGCCCGCTCCTGAAGCCGGCCGAGCGGCTCGCCCGCGACGGGTTCACCGTCGACGACACCTTCCGCGCGCAGACCGCCGCCAACGAGACCCGCTTCCGCTACTTCCCCGACACGGCACGGCTGTTCCTGCCCGGCGGCGCGCTTCCCGCCGTCGGCTCCACCTTCAAGAACCCCGACCTCGCCCGCACCTACGAGGAGCTGGGCCGCAAGGGAGTCGGCGCGCTCTACCGCGGCGACATCGGCGAGGACATCGTCGCCACCGTCAACCACCCGCCCGTCGACCCCGCCTCCGGCTGGAACGCCCGCCCCGGCGACCTCACCGAAAAGGACCTCGCCGCCTACCGCGCCAAAATCCAGGCGCCCACGCGGACGTCGTACCGCGGCCTCGGCGTCTACTCCATCGCGCCGTCCTCCTCCGGCGGCACCACCGTCGGCGAGGCGCTCAACATCCTGGAGAACAGCGACCTGTCGAAGCTGAGCCGGGCTCAGTACCTGCACCGCTACATCGAGGCCAGCCGCATCGCCTTCGCCGACCGCGGGCGCTGGGTCGGCGACCCCGCCTTCGAGGACGTACCGGCGAAGGAGCTGCTGTCGCAGCGGTACGCCGACTCGCGGGCCTGCCTGATCAAGGACGACGCGGTGCTCACCAGCCCCGTCGCCCCCGGCGACCCGCGGCACCCCGCCGACTGCGGGGCTCCGGGGGTCGCGGCGCCGACCACGTATGAGGGCGAGAACACCACGCACCTCACCGTCGCCGACAAGTGGGGCAACGTCGTCGCCTACACCCTCACCATCGAGCAGACCGGTGGCAGCGGCATCACCGTGCCCGGCCGCGGGTTCCTGCTCAACAACGAGCTGACCGACTTCTCCTTCGCCCCGGCCAACCCGGCCGTGCACGACCCGAACCTGCCCGGCCCGGGCAAGCGGCCCCGCTCGTCCATCTCGCCGACCATCGTCCTGGACCGGCACGACAAGCCGGTCGTCGCGGTCGGTTCGCCGGGCGGCGCCACCATCATCACCACCGTGCTGCAGACCCTCACCGGGTTCCTCGACCGGGGGCTGCCGCTCGTCGACGCGATCGCCGCGCCGCGCGCCAGCCAGCGCAACGCCGCGCAGACCGAGCTGGAGCCCGGCCTCTGGAACGACACGGCACTGCGTCAGCAACTGGAGGCGATCGGGCACTCCTTCAAACTCAACCCGGAGATCGGCGCGGCCACCGGCGTGCAGCGGCTGCCCGACGGCCGCTGGCTGGCCGCCGCCGAGAAGGTACGGCGCGGCGGCGGCTCGGCGATGGTGGTCCGGCCCGCGCCGTAAGGCCGGTCAGAGTTCGGCGGGGGGCGGCTGCTGGTCCGCGCGGAACACCAGCCGCCCGTCCGCCACGTCGACGGTGACCCGGTCGCCCTCCTTGACGCTGCCGTCGAGCAGCCGCCGGGAGAACTGGTTGTCGACCTCCCGCTGGATGGTGCGGCGCAGCGGCCGGGCCCCGTACTCGGGCTGGTAGCCGCGCTCGGCGAGCCAGTCCACGGCCGCCGCGGTGAACGTGACCGTGATGCCCTGCGCGTGCAGCAGCCGGCGGGTCTTCTCCAGCAGCAGGTCGGTGATCTGCCGCAGCTGGTCGCCGCTGAGCTGGCGGAAGACGACGATCTCGTCGATGCGGTTGAGGAACTCCGGCCGGAAGTGCTCGCGCAGCGGCCGCAGGATCTGCTCGCGCCGCGCCTCCTCGTCCGCGTCGGCGCCGGTCGCCCCGAAGCCGATGCCCGCGCCGCGGCGGGTGATGGCCTCCGAGCCGAGGTTGCTGGTCATCACGATGACGGCGTTGGTGAAGTCGACCGTGCGGCCCTGGGAGTCGGTCAGCCGGCCGTCGTCCAGCACCTGCAGCAGGATGTTGAACACGTCCGGGTGGGCCTTCTCCACCTCGTCGAGCAGCAGCAGCGAGTACGGGTGCCGGCGCACCACCTCGGTCAGCTGACCGGCCTCCTCGTGGCCGACGTACCCAGGCGGCGCGCCCACCAGCCGGGAGACGGTGTGCCGCTCCTGGTACTCGCTCATGTCGAGGCGCACCATGCGGTCCTCGCTGCCGAACAGCGCCTCCGCCAGCGCCCGCGCCAGCTCCGTCTTGCCCACGCCGGTCGGCCCGAGGAAGAGGAAGCTGCCGATCGGCCGGTCGGGACTGGACAGCCCGGCCCGCGAGCGCAGCACCGCCTCGGCGACCACGCTGACCGCCTCGTCCTGGCCGACGACCCGCCGGTGCAGATGCTCCTCCAGGCCGAGCAGCCGCTCCTTCTCCTCCTGGGTGAGGCTGGCGACGGGGATGCCGGTCTGCCGGGACACCACCTCGGCGACGGCCTCCGCGGTCACCTCCAGGTTCTGGCCCTCGTCGGCCTCGCCGTCCCCGGTCACCTCGGCGATCCGCTGCTTCAGCTCCACGATCCGGTCCCGCAGCTGCGTGGCCTGCTCGTACTGTTCGTCGGCGACCGCCTGGTCCTTGTCCCGGGCCAGCTGCTCGACCTCGCGCTCCATCGCCCGCACGTCGGTGCCCTTGGTGCGGGCCCGCAGCCGCACCCGTGCGCCCGCCTGGTCGATCAGGTCGATGGCCTTGTCCGGCAGCCGCCGGTCGGTCAGATACCGGTCCGACAGCTCCACGGCCGCCACCAGCGCCTCGTCGGTGTAGCGGACCTGGTGGTGGGCCTCGTAGCGGTCCTGCAGCCCGCGCAGGATCTCGATGGTGTCCGGCACGGTCGGCTCGGGCACCAGGATCGGCTGGAACCGGCGGGCCAGCGCCGCGTCCTTCTCGATGCGCCGGAACTCCTCCAGCGTCGTCGCGCCGACGATGTGCAGCTCACCGCGGGCCAGCGCGGGCTTGAGGATGTTGCCGGCGTCCATGGAGCCGCCCTCGCCGCCGCCCCCGGCCCCGACGACGGTGTGCAGCTCGTCGATGAAGACGATCAGCCGGTCGGAGTGGGTGCGGATCTCCTCGACGATGGTGTTCAGCCGCTCCTCGAAGTCGCCCCGGTACCGGGTGCCCGCGACCACCCCGGTCAGGTCGAGGGCGACGACGCGCCGCCCGATCAGGATGTCCGGCACGTCCCCGTCGGCGATCCGCTGCGCCAGCCCCTCCACGATGGCGGTCTTGCCGACGCCCGCGTCACCGATGAGCACCGGATTGTTCTTGCCGCGCCGGGAGAGCACCTCGACCGTCTGCTCGATCTCGCCCTCCCGCCCGATCACCGGGTCGATCCGGCCCTGCCGGGCCATGTCGGTCAGATCGCGGCCGTACTTGTCGAGCGTCGGCGTCCCGGTGGGCTGCTGCCGCTCCGGGCGGACCCGGGGCGCCGCCTCGGGAGGCTCGGGGGGCAGGCCGGAGGGGGAGAAGCGGGCCGAGTTCAGGATGTGCCCGGCGGCCGAGTCGGGGTTGGCGGCCAGCGCGCTGAGCACGTGCTCCGGGCCGATGTACCCGGCGCCGCTGGAGCGCGCCAGCTCGTGCGCGTCCAGCAGGGCGCGCTTGACGGCCGGGGTGAGGGAGAGCGTGGTCGGCGGTGGCGCCTCGCCCGGCTGGTGCTGCACGGGCCCCGACCGCTCGTCGATCTCCGACGCCAGGCTGTCCGGGTCGGTGCCGGACCGGCTCAGCAGGCTGCGGGTCGGCTCGGTGGCGAGCGCGGCCCGCAGCAGGTGCTCGGTGTCCAGGTCCCGGCTGCCGTGCTCGGCGGCGTACTGGGCGGCGCCGCGCACCAGCTCCCGGGCCGGCTGGCTGAGCAGCCTGCCGATGTCGATCTGCCGGGGGCCGGGGCGGGGGCCGCCGAAGAAGCGGGCGAGGAATTCTCCGAAGGGGTCGCCCTCCGGGCCGTAGAAGCCGCTGGTCATGGCGCTCCGTTCCTTCGCTGAGACGTTCCGGAGCCGGGTAACCGGGGGTGGGGTCGCTCATGCCCACGATGGCATGTCTTGTTCCGGGGGGCATGTGCAGCGGCCGTCCACCCCGGGGCGTCACCGTGCGGTGAGGATCCGGGGTCCGTCCTCCGTGATCGCCACGGTGTGTTCCACGTGCGCGGCGCGGCTGCCGTCGTTGGTGCGCAGGGTCCAGCCGTCCGGCGCCTCGTGGTAGCCGTCCCGGCCGCTCGCGATGACCATCGGCTCGATGGCCAGGACCATGCCGTGCCGCAGCGGCAGGCCGCGGCCGGGGCGGCCCTCGTTGGGGACCTCCGGGTCCTCGTGCATACGGCGGCCCACGCCGTGCCCGCCGAAGCCGTGCGGGATGCCGTAGCCGGCGGCCCGGCACACCGAGCCGACGGCGTGGGCGATGTCGCCGATGCGGTTGCCGACGACGGCCGCCTCGATCCCGGCGGCGAGCGCCCGCTCGGCCGTCTCGATCAGCCGCAGGTCCTCCGGGCGGGGCCGGCCGACGACGAAGCTCAGCGCGGAGTCGCCGACCCAGCCGCCCAGCTCGGCCCCGAAGTCGATGGAGAGCAGGTCGCCGTCGCGCAGGCGGTAGGCGGTGGGGATGCCGTGCACGATCGCGTCGTTCACCGAGGTGATCAGCACGGCCGGGAACGGCGTCGGCGCGAAGGACGGCCGGTAGCCGAGGAAGGGGGAGGACGCGCCCGCCGCGCGCAGCACGTCGTGGGCGACCTCGTTCAGCTCCAGCAGGGAGACGCCGACGCCGGCGGCCTGCCGTACGGCGGTCAGGGCGCGGGCGACGACCTGCCCCGCCTCGTACATGGCGTCGATCGATGTGTCCGTCTTCAGTTCCACCATGCCAATTACTATACCGGTATTAGAATGGGCGTCATGGTGCGCACCCCCCTGACCCCCGAAGAGCGCGAGCGCGGCGAACGGCTCGGCCGGCTGCTGCGCGAGGCGCGCGGCGACCGCAGCATGACCGAGATCGCGGCGCGCGCCGGGATCTCCGCCGAGACGCTCCGCAAGATCGAGACCGGCCGGGCGCCGACCCCGGCCTTCTTCACGGTGGCCGCGCTGGCCGGCGTGCTCGGACTCTCCATGGACGAGCTGGCGGGGATGTGCGTGCCGGTCGACGTGTGACGCCCGCGGGGAGGCCTCCGCACCCCCGCTGAAAACTCCCTGTAGCCGGGCCGTAACACGGCTCGTGTTGGCTACCGGTCGGAGTGCTTCCGCTCCGGACGGGAGTCTGAGAGATGGCGGTGGAACAACTCCCGGGCAGGGTAAGGGAGTTCGCGCGCTGGCTGGACGGTCTGCTGACCCGTCTCGACCAGGGCGGCGGCTGGTGCGGCGTCTTCTGGCAGCGCGACCCCGACGGCATGCGGGCCTGCCTCGACGGGCGCGAGGTGCCGCCGTGGGACGTGGTCGAGGCGCTGCTCACCGACTTCGCCGGACGGTACGGCGGCCCGGCCGCCGCGGCCGAGACGGACCGCGCCCGCCCGCTGCACGCCGCCGCGCTGACCGCCTACGACGCCCGCCCCGGAGCCCGGGACGCCCTCGCGGACCGGCTCGACGTCATGCTCCGCGAACAGAGGTACGCCGCCGAACGCCAGGCCGACCTGACCCACCGGCTCACCTCGGCCACCGGCCCGGAGGAGGCCCGTGCCCTCCGCCTCGACCTCGCCTGGGCCCGCGACGACCACGCCCGCGCGGCCGCGCGCTGCGCGGAACTGCGGGGGCGGATCGCACGGCTGGAAGGCTCGCGGGCGCGGTCGGCGGGACCGGTCGACGGTGCCGCCGGGGACGTGGCCGGTGGACGCCGGGTCCGCGGTCCGGACGACTGGTTCGGCGGCCGGGACGCGACCTTCCGCGCCCCCGGCACCGGCGGCTTCGGGGGCGCCGGTGCTCATGGGACCGTCCCCGCCGAGACGACCGCGGTGGCCCCCGGCCCTGCCGACGCCGGCATCGCCTCGCTGGGCCGTCCCCGTACCGGCGGCTTCGGGGGTGCCGGTGCTCACGGGACCGCCCCCGCCGGCTTCGGGGGTGCCGGTGCTCACGGGACCGCCCCCGCCGGCTTCGGGGGTGCCGGTGCTCATGGGACCGCTCCCGCCGAGACGACCCCCGTGGCCCCGGGCCCTGCCGACGCCGGCGTCACCCCGGTAGGCCGCCCCGGCGCCCGCCGGGCCACGCCCGACGCCGCCGGCAGCACCTTCTCCGGCCCGGGTGCTGAGGGAGCCGGCCCTTCCGGGGACACCGCCGCCGACGTCCGCGGTGTCTCCTGGGGGCCGGGTGCCGAGGGAGCGGGCCCTGCCGGGGGTGCCCCCGCCGACCCACCCGTCTCGCCCGCGCCGGACGCCCGGCCCGCCCCGGCCGGCAAGCCCCGCAAGCGGCGTCGCGGCAGTGCCCGGTTCGCCGGGGCGGCGGAGGACGACGCACCGCCCGCCGTCGTGCCGCCGGCCGGCGTGGCCGAGGCGGTGACGGCCGGCGCGGGCGCCGGGCCCGCGCCACGGGGCGCGCGGTTCGCCGGGGCCGCCGACGAGGCGGAGCAGGCGACCGTTCGCCAGGAGCCGGGCCTCGACGACCGGGCCCGGCGAGACGTGCTGGACGCCGTGGCGCGGCTCGGGCTGCTGCGGGCGGAGGGCCGCAGCGGTGAGGCCCACGCCCTGCTCGTCGAGGCCGCCCACTGGCCCGCCGCCCGCTTCCCGCTGCTCGCCGCCGAACTGCAGCGCGCCGGGCTCGGCGCCGACTGGGCCACCCTGCTGTGGGAGGCCGCCTCCCTGCCCGCCGACCGGCTGGTCGCCGCCGCCGACGCGCTCGCCGCGGCCGGCCTGGGCGCCGACGGCGAGCAGATGCTCCGGCAGGGCGTCGTACGCCCCGCAGCCGAGATCGGCGAGGCCGTCCGCGCGCTCGCCGCCGAGGGCCGCGACCGCGAGATCACCGCCCTGCTCGACGCCTGCGTCCGCGTCCGCACCCCCGAGGAGGCCGCCCGCAGCGCCGCCGCCGACCCCCAGCTGATCGCCCCCCTGCTGCTGCGGGCCGCCCGGGCCGTGTCGGAGGAGCGGCACTGGGATCTCGTACACGCCCTGCGCGTCGCCGGGACCACCGGCTGAAACACCCGAACGGACACGACGATGGTCTTGGCAAGCCCGTCGCCGAGGCTTACGTTCATCCCTCTACGGCCTGCTCTACGGGCGTAGAGGCTCTGACGTCGCGTCGAAGGAGCAGCTCATGGCCAACGTCGTACGTGCCGCTCTGGTCCAGGCCAGCTGGACCGGCGACACCGATTCCATGGTGGCGAAGCACGAGGAGCACGCCCGCGAGGCGGCCCGCCAGGGTGCGAAGATCATCGGTTTCCAGGAGGTCTTCAACAGTCCCTACTTCTGCCAGGTCGAGGAGCCGGAGCACTACCGCTGGGCCGAGCCGGTGCCCGACGGGCCCACCGTGCGCCGGATGCGGGCACTGGCCCGCGAGACCGGCATGGTGATCGTCGTGCCGGTGTTCGAGGCGGACCAGCCGGGGTTCTACTACAACACCGCGGCCGTGATCGACGCCGACGGCACCTACCTCGGCAAGTACCGCAAGCACCACATCCCGCAGCTCAAGGGCTTCCGCGAGAAGTACTACTTCCGGCCCGGCAACCTCGGCTGGCCCGTCTTCGACACCGCCGTCGGCCGGGTCGGCGTCTACATCTGCTACGACCGCCACTTCCCCGAGGGCTGGCGCCAACTCGGCCTGAACGGCGCCCAGTTGGTCTACAACCCGTCCGCCACCCACCGCAGCCTCTCCTCCCACCTGTGGCGGCTGGAACAGCCGGCGGCCGCCGTCGCCAACGCCTACTACATCGCCGCGATCAACCGCGTGGGCGTGGAGGAGTACGGCGACAACGACTTCTACGGCACCAGCTACTTCGTCGACCCGCGCGGACAGTTCGTCGGCGACATCGCCAGCGACACCAAGGAGGAACTCCTCGTCCGCGACCTCGACCTCGACCTCATCGAAGAAGTGCGGCAGCAGTGGGCCTTCTACCGCGACCGCCGCCCCGACGCCTACGAAGGGCTGGTGCAGCCGTGAGCGACCTCTTCGCCCGCCACCGCGCGGTGATGCCCGACTGGCTCGCCCTCTACTACGACGACCCGATCGAGATCACCCACGGCGAGGGCCGGTACGTCTGGGACTCCGACGGCAACCGCTACCTCGACTTCTTCGGCGGCATCCTCACCACCATGACCGCGCACGCCCTGCCCGAGGTGACCAAGGCGGTCACCGAGCAGGCCGGGCGGATCATCCACTCCTCGACCCTCTACCTCAACCGGCCGATGGTCGAGCTCGCCGAGCGCATCGCCCAGGTGAGCGGCATCCCCGACGCCCGGGTCTTCTTCACCACCTCCGGCACCGAGGCCAACGACACCGCGCTGCTGCTGGCCACGGCGTACCGGCGCAGCAACACGATCCTGGCGATGCGCAACAGCTACCACGGCCGCTCCTTCAGCGCGGTCGGCATCACCGGCAACCGCGGCTGGTCCCCGACCTCGCTGTCCCCGCTGCAGACGCTGTACGTGCACGGCGGGGTGCGCACCCGCGGCCCGTTCGCCCACCTCGACGACGCCGCGTTCGTGGCCGCCTGCGTCGAGGACCTGAAGGACCTGCTCGGCCACACCCGCCCGCCCGCCGCCCTGATCGCCGAGCCGGTCCAGGGCGTCGGCGGCTTCACCTCCCCGCCCGACGGCCTGTACGCCGCCTTCCGCGAGGTGCTGCACGAGCGGGGCATCCTGTGGATCGCCGACGAGGTGCAGACCGGCTGGGGCCGCACCGGCGACCACTTCTGGGGCTGGCAGGCCCACGCCCGCAGCGGCCCGCCGGACATCGTCACCTTCGCCAAGGGCATCGGCAACGGCATGTCCATCGGCGGTGTCGTCGCCCGCGCCGAGATCATGAACTGCCTCGACGCCAACAGCATCTCCACCTTCGGCGGCACCCAGCTCACCATGGCCGCCGGCCTCGCCAACCTGTCGTACCTCCTCGAACACGACCTCCAGGGCAACGCCCGGCGCGTCGGCGGGCTGCTCATCGAGCGGCTGCGGGCCGTCGCCGCGCAGGTGCCCGCCGTGCGCGAGGTGCGCGGGCGCGGACTGATGATCGGCGTCGAGCTGGCCCGGCCGGGCAGCGACGAGGCCGACCCGCAGGCCGCGGCCGCCGTACTGGAGGCGTGCCGCGCGGACGGCCTGCTCATCGGCAAGGGCGGCGGCCACAGCACCAGCGCGCTGCGTATCGCCCCGCCGCTCACGCTCACCGTCGCCGAGGCCGAGGAGGGCGCCGCGATCCTCGAACGCGCACTGAGGAGCATCCCGTAACGAGCGAGACCGTTCGGCAGCACGAGCAGGGGGCGCGATGACCACCACCTTGGAGCCCTTGGAACCGGCCCTGTCCGTCCGGCAGGTCCTCGGCCTCGAACGGGTGCTCGCCGGAGAGCCCGAGGTGGTGGCCGGCGCCGCCCAGCTCGACCGCCCGGTGCGCTGGGTGCACGTCGCCGAGGCCGCCGACGTCGGCGTGATGCTCAGCGGCGGCGAGATGGTCCTCACCACCGGTGTGCTGCTCGCCGGCGACGAGGACAAGCAGGCCGAGTACGTCCGCTCCCTGCACCGCGCCGAGGCGGCGGCCGTCGTCCTCGGCCTCGGACGGGCCTTCCCCGCCCCGCCGGACGCGATGCGCCGGGCCGCCGAGCGGTGCCAGCTGCCCATGGTCGTCCTGCACCGGCCGTTCCCCTTCGCCGAGCTGACCGAGGAGGTGCAGTCCCGGCTGGTGCGCCGCAAGTTCGCCGCGGTCAGCCTGTCGGAGGCCGTCCGCACCGCCCTGACCGGCCTGATCACCGCGGGCGCCCCGCTGCAGCGCCTCCTCGACGAGATCGCCGCGCACAGCGGCTGCCCCGTCGTCGTCACCAACCTCGCCCACCGCGTCCTCGCCACCGCCGGCGAGCGGCCCGCCGTCGACGATGTGCTGCGCGACTGGGAGCGCATCGCCCGGCAGGCCGGCGCCGGCCAGGGCGACGGCTGGATCCGCGCCGAACTCGGCGGGCGCGGGGAGCGGTGGGGGCAGGTCGTGCTGTGCCGGCACCGCGGCGACACCGCCGTCGGCCGCCTGCTCGCCGACCGGGCCGCCGAGGCCCTCGTCCTGCACCGCATGCTCGGCGGCGCGTCGGCCGGCACCTGGGAGGAGCAGTCCGCGCAGAGCCTGCTCACCGACCTGCTCTCCGGCGCCGTACCCGCCCGGCAGCTGCTGCCCAGGGCCCGGGCCGCCGGACTGCCCGTCAACCGGCGTACGTTCGTCCCGCTCGTCGTTCCCGACGCCACACCCGCCCGGCTGGACCGCGTGCTCAGGCTGCTGGGCCTGCCGGGGCTGGTCGCCGGGCTCGCCCACGGGGCGACCGCCGTCCTGCTCAGCCTCGCCCGCGACCAGGACGCCCGGGCGCTCACCGCGCACCTCGCGGCCCGGCTGCGCGCCGACGCCGCCTGCCCCGCGACCGTGGTGGCCGCCGCCGACGCCCGCGCCGCCTGGGACGACGTACCCGCCGGACTGCGCGAGGCCCGGCACGTCGCCGACGCCGTCGCCGGCTTCGCCGCCGCCCTCGACCTGCCGCCCGTGGTCCGCCTGCGCGACGTCCATCTGCGCGGCCTGATCCGGCTGCTGCGCGACGACCCGCACGTGCAGTCCTTCGCCGAACGCGAGCTGGACGGGCTGCTCGGGCCAGCCGACGACGACCTGCTCGCCGTCCTGCGCACCTACCTGGCCACCGGCCGCAACAAGTCCCGCACCGCGCAGCTCCACCACGTCTCCCGGCCCGCGCTCTACCGCCGCCTGGAGGCGATACAGGCCCGGCTCGGCGTCGACCTCGACGACTTCGAGCAGGCCGCGTCGGTGCACATCGCGCTCCTCGCGCACGACGCGCAACAGCGGTGAAACCTGTGACGACCTGGGAAAACGGCGGTGAAACATGGGACGGCCAGAGCGTGACACGGTGGCACGCGGCACGCCCGCGGACGTGACACGGTGCAACTCACCGGCGCCACAAGGACTTTCTAGGCTCGCCCCACCGCACCGAGCGAGTGGAGGTCCCGATGAGCCCAGTGATCCGCGCCGCCCTCTTCCAGACCGCGTGGACCGGCGACAAGGAATCCATGATCCAGGTCCACGAGCAGGCCGCCCGCGACGCGGCCGCGCAGGGCGCACAAGTCCTCTGCTTCCAGGAGCTGTTCTACGGGCCGTACTTCTGCCAGGTGCAGGATCCCGCCTTCTACGCGTACGCCGAGCAGATCCCCGAGGGCCCGATCGTCCGCCGCTTCCAGGCACTGGCCAGGGAGCTGGGCCTGGTCCTCGTGCTGCCGATGTACGAGGAGGAACAGCCGGGCGTCCTCTACAACACCGCGGCCGTGATCGACGCGGACGGCTCCTACCTCGGCAAGTACCGCAAGACGCACATCCCGCAGGTGCGCGGCTTCTGGGAGAAGTTCTACTTCCGCCCCGGCAACAGCGGCTGGCCCGTCTTCGACACCGCCGCCGGGAAGATCGGTGTCTACATCTGCTACGACCGCCACTTCCCGGAGGGCTGGCGGGCCCTCGGCCTGGCCGGCGCGGAGATCGTCTTCAACCCGTCGGCCACCTCGCGCGGCCTGTCCGGCTACCTGTGGCAGCTGGAACAGCCGGCGGCGGCCGTCGCCAACGAGTACTTCGTCGGCGCGATCAACCGGGTGGGCGTGGAGGAGTACGGGGACAACGACTTCTACGGGACCTCCTACTTCGTCGACCCGGAGGCCCAGTTCGTCGGCGAGCCGGCGAGCGACAAGGAGACCGAACTGGTCGTGCGCGACCTGGACCTGGCCAGGGTGCGCGAGGTCCGCGACCGCTGGCAGTTCTACCGGGACCGGGCGCCGGGGGCGTACACGCCGCTCACCGCGCCCTGAGCACCCCGTACGTCCGACCGGAAGGAGAGGGAGCATGAGCCGTACCGTCATCCGCGGCGGTCTCGTCGTCACCGCGTCCGACGAGACCCACGCCGACGTCCTGATCGAGGACGGCCGCATCGCCGCCCTCGCCGCCTCCGGCACCCCGGCCGCCGAGGCCTGGACGGCCGACCGGGTCATCGACGCCACCGGGAAGTACGTCATCCCGGGCGGCGTCGACGTCCACACCCACATGGAGCTGCCCTTCGGCGGCACCTTCGCCTCCGACACCTTCGAGACCGGCACCCGCGCCGCCGCCTGGGGCGGCACCACCACCATCGTCGACTTCGCGGTGCAGAGCGTCGGCCACAGCCTGCGCGAGGGCCTGGACGCCTGGCACGCCAAGGCCGAGGGCACCTGCTCCATCGACTACGGCTTCCACATGATCGTCTCCGACGTCAACCAGGAGACGCTCAAGGAGATGGACCTGCTGGTGGAGGAAGGGGTCACCTCCTTCAAGCAGTTCATGGCCTACCCCGGCGTCTTCTACAGCGACGACGGCCAGATCCTGCGCGCCATGCAGCGCTCCGCCGAGAACGGCGGCCTGATCATGATGCACGCCGAGAACGGCATCGCCATCGACGTCCTCGTCGAGCAGGCCCTCGCCCGTGGCGAGACCGACCCCCGCTACCACGGCGAGGTCCGCAAGGCGCTGCTGGAGGCCGAGGCCACCCACCGCGCCATCAGGCTCGCCCAGGTCGCCGGCGCGCCCCTGTACGTCGTGCACGTCTCCGCGATGGAGGCGGTCGCCGAGCTGGCCCGGGCCCGCGACGAGGGGCTGAACGTCTTCGGGGAGACCTGCCCGCAGTACCTGTTCCTGTCCACCGACAACCTCGCCGAACCCGACTTCGAGGGCGCCAAGTACGTGTGCTCCACCCCGCTGCGGCCCAAGGAGCACCAGGCCGTGCTCTGGCGCGGCCTGCGCACCAACGACCTCCAGGTCGTCTCCACCGACCACTGCCCCTTCTGCTTCACCGGCCAGAAGGAGCTGGGCCGCGGCGACTTCTCCAAGATCCCCAACGGGCTGCCGGGCGTGGAGAACCGTATGGACCTGCTCCACCAGGCGGTCCTCGACGGTCACATCAGCCGCCGCCGCTGGATCGAGATCGCCTGCGCCACCCCGGCCCGCATGTTCGGCCTCTACCCCAAGAAGGGCACGATCGCGCCGGGCGCCGACGCCGACGTCGTCATCTACGACCCGCACGCCGAACAGGTCATGTCCGCCGTGACCCACCACATGAACGTCGACTACTCGGCGTACGAGGGCAAACGCGTCACCGGCCGCGTCGAGACCGTCCTCTCGCGCGGCGAGGCCGTCATCACCGAGCGGGAGTACACCGGCCGACCCGGTCACGGCGTCTACACCCCGCGCTCCACCTGCCAGTACCTGAGCTAGCCGGAACCAGTCGAACGAGGAGTGGCGCCCATGGACTTCGGACTCGTCCTGCAGACCGACCCGCCCGCCTCCCGCGTCATCACCCTGATGCAGCGGGCCGAGCACAACGGCTTCACCCACGGCTGGACCTTCGACTCGGCCGTGCTCTGGCAGGAACCGTTCGTGATCTACAGCCAGATCCTCGCCGCCACCGAGCGGCTGACGGTCGGGCCGATGGTCACCAACCCCGGCACCCGCACCTGGGAGGTGACCGCCTCCACCTTCGCCACCCTCAACGACATGTTCGGCAACCGCACCGTGTGCGGCATCGGCCGCGGCGACTCCGCGATGCGCGTCGCCGGACGCAAACCCAACACCCTCGCCCGTATCAGCGAGGCCATGAAGGTCATCCGCGCCCTCGGCAGCGGCGACGAGGCCGACCTCGGCGGCGGCACGGTGGTGAGGTTCCCCTGGATCAAGCCCGGCGCGCGACTCCCGGTGTGGATGGCCGCGTACGGGCCCAAGGCGCTGAAGATGGCCGGGGAGGAGGCCGACGGGTTCATCCTCCAGCTGTCCGACCTGTACCTCACCGAGTACATGGTGAAGGCCGTCAGGGACGCCGCCGCGGCCGCCGGCCGCGACCCCGCCGAGGTCACCGTCTGCGTCGCCGCCCCCGCCTACGTCACCGAGGACGACTCGCCCGCCGCCCTCGCCCACGCCCGGGAACAGTGCCGCTGGTTCGGCGGCATGGTCGGCAACCACGTCGCCGACCTGGTCGCCAAGTACGGCGAGCATTCCGCCCAGGTGCCCGACGCCCTCACCGACTACATCAAGGCGCGCGAGGGCTACGACTACTCCCACCACGGACGCGCCGGCAACCCGGACACCCAGTTCGTGCCCGACGAGATCGTCGACCGGTTCTGCGTCATCGGACCCGTCGAACGGCACGTCGAGAAGCTGAACGCGCTGCGCGAGCTGGGCGTCGACCAGTTCGCGGTGTACGACATGCACGACGCGCAGGAAGCCGTCATCGACGCCTACGGGCAGCACGTCATCCCCGCCGTCAACGCCTGACCCGCCCCTTCCCGGTTTCCCGCCACCCCCCAGCCCTTGGTCGCCCCTCCCCGCTCCCCCGGGGAGGGGCCGGTGCCCGCACGGCCACTCAACGACCCACCTCACCTCATGGGGCTGCCATGACCGACACCGCTCCCCCCGCCATACCCCCGGCCACCCAGGTCACCCTGCCCGACGGCAGGGTGGAACTCGCCCCGGACTCCGCCGCGCCGAGCGGCCCGTACGCCAACGAGGACCTGCTGCCGGTGCCCGTGCGCCGGCGGACCTGGACGACGTACAACTTCTGCGCGCTGTGGGTCGGCATGGCCCACAACACCGCCTCCTGGACCCTCGCCTCCGGTCTGATCGCCGTCGGCATGGACTGGAAGCAGGCGGTGTTCACCATCGCCCTCGCCAACGTCATCGTGCTGGTGCCGATGCTGCTCACCGGGCACGCCGGACCCAAGTACGGCATCCCCTTCCCCGTGTTCGCCCGCGCCTCCTTCGGCGTCCGCGGCGCCAACCTGCCCGCCGTGGTGCGGGCGCTGGTGGCGTGCGGCTGGTTCGGCATCCAGACCTGGATCGGCGGCGAGGCCATCTACTTCCTCGCCGGGAAACTCATCGGCGACGGGTGGACCGACGCCGGGAAGGTCGGCGGCCACGCCTGGACGATGTGGCTGTCCTTCGCCCTGTTCTGGGTCCTCCAGGTCGCCATCATCCTCCGCGGCATGGAGACCATCCGCCGCTTCGAGAACTGGGCCGCGCCCTTCGTGCTCGTCGGCGCGTTCGTGATGCTGTGGTGGATGAGCGACAAGGCCGGCGGTTTCGGCCCGCTGCTCGACCAGCCCTCCAAGCTCGGCTGGGGCGGCGACTTCTGGAAGCTGTTCTGGCCGTCCCTCATGGGCATGATCGGCTTCTGGTCCACGCTGTCCCTGAACATCCCCGACTTCACCCGCTACGGCCGCAGCCAGCGGGCGCAGACCTGGGGCCAGGCCCTCGGCCTGCCGACCACGATGACCCTGTTCGCGTTCCTGTCCGTGATGGTCACCTCCGGCTCGGCGGCGGTCTACGGCGAACCCGTCTGGGACCCGGTGCAGCTGGCCGCCAAGACGGACAACACGGTCGGCCTGCTGTACGCGCTGGTGACGGTGCTGGTCGCGACGCTGTCGGTGAACATCGCCGCCAACCTGGTCTCCCCGGCGTTCGACTTCTCCAACGTCGCGCCCCGCAAGGTCAGTTTCCGCACCGGCGCCCTGGTCACGTGTGTGCTCGGCGTGCTCATCTTCCCGTGGAAGCTGTACGCCGACCCGCAGGGCTACATCTTCACCTGGCTCGGCCTGGTCGGCGGCCTGCTCGGGACCGTCGCCGGCATCCTCATCGCCGACTACTGGCTGCTGCGCCGCGGCCGCCTCGACCTCGTCGACCTGTACCGGACCGGCGGGCGCTACTGGTACAGCGCCGGCTGGAACTGGCGGGCCGTCGTCGCCTTCGCCGTGGGCGGCGTCCTCGCCGTCGGCGGGGCGGACTTCCACCCGCTCGTCGACGGCCGGCCGGTGCCGGCCTTGCGGCCGCTCGCCGACTATGGCTGGGCGGTGGGCCTCGGCACCTCGCTGGTGCTGTACCTGCTGCTGATGGCCCCGCGGGCGCGGCGGGCGCGGGACTGAGGTCCGGCCAGGTTCCGGTGCCCGCGGAACCGGGGGAGGGTCAGCCCGCCCGGCCCTTCCCCAGGGCCGCCACGGCCTCCTTCGCCGCCTTGATGGCACCCTTGTTGATCTCGTCCGTGCCGGGCGCCTTCTTCGACTCGAAGTCGCTGCCGTTGTACGTCACGACCACCAGCGCGTTGTCCGCGCGGGCGATCACGACGCCCTCCCGGGTCTGCTGCTTGTCCTCGGTGGTGAGGTTGACGACGGAGTACGCCTCGTCGCCGAGGCCCGGCACCGTGCCCCCGCCGCTCTTCTCCCCGACCCGGTCCAGGTACGCCCGGTGCGCCTCGTCCGCCGAGTCCGCGAGGTCGAAGGTGACGTCGAGCCAGCGGTAGTCGTACCCCTTCAGCGCGTTCCACGAGCACGTGCGGCGCACCGCGGTGTCCGTGGACGGGATCTCCTTGCCGGCCGTCTTCGCCCCCGGCACCAGCGAGGTGATCGTCTTCTCGGCGAGGCTGCGGCAGGGCGCGGGCGCGGTGGCGTACGTCTTCGACACCGCGGACGTCGACGGGGCGGAGGCCGACTGCGCGGCCGTCTTGGTGGGCGAGGGCTCCGCCCCGGCGGTCGGTACCGTGGCGAGCGGGCCGGACGACAGCGCCCAGCCGACCGTGGCGAGCACGGCCACCGGGGACAGACGCGCGGTCAGGGCGAGCGGCAGGGGAAGGGATCGCACGGCGCACTTCTCGTGGGGGAGGGCTGCGGACCACGTCCACACTGTGGACGGGACGACAGTGTCACACGACTCCCTGTGCTGCGGAAGTGCGAACTCGCTCCGTGCAGGCGCCGTCACGTCAAGGGCGCGATTCCGCGGCCTCTTGGGCGATTTGCCCGGAAAGCGCACCGGAGAGCGCGCTCTCCACCCGGTCCACGGCCAGGAACGCGCCGTAGGAGACGAGACGGACGAGACAGTGATCGGTGTGCTCCGGACGCCGCCAGGCCGCCACGTCCTCCTCCGTGAGCCGGTACGGCGCCATCGCGGCGAGCAGCGCCAGCCGCGCCCCGGGACGCTCCCCGCGCTTCGGGAACGGGTCCGGCGTCAGCGGCGGGTGCGTGCCGTCCCAGTCGGCCAGGGTCTTCCCGACGAGCGCCCGGTCCTGCGCGTCGAGCAGCCCGGCGCCCGCCGTGGCCGCCGCCCGCAGGGCCGCGTAGGCCGGCCCCACGGGTGTGCCGGCCGCCCAGGCGGGCGCCGGGCCCGCGTCACCGAGCAGCGGCAGCGAGGTGCCGGGCGCGGCAGGGCGGCGCACCGCGCGGGACATCGAACGCCCCGCCAGGCTGCGCACCGGCCGCAGCCGCTGCATGTTGCACGGCATCAGCTTCTCCGTCAGCAGCGCCGACACGATCCGGTTGATGAAGTGGAAGGCGAGAACGGTGCCCAGGTAGCCGGGGGCCTCCGCCCGCGGGAACGGGTACGGCGACCCCGCCGCGCCGGGCACGCGCGTGTGCTCCGCCCACTCCAGCACACGCGCGTGGTCCGCGTCCTGAGGCCGTTCACCCCGCGCCAGCCGCTCGGCGAGGGCGTGGTCGCCGGTGGCGTGCAGCAGCACGGTGTGCGCGTCCACGCAGAACGGGCACTTGTTGGCGAGGGACACGCCGAGCGCGGCGATCTCCTTGCCGGTGCGGTCGCCCGGGCCTGCGATCAGCGACTCGCGCATCAGCGCCCAGGCCGGGGCGAGCAGTTCGGGCGCCGAGGCGAGCACCACGAAGGTGGGCGGCGCGGCCATCCCGAAGTCGGCGGCGATCTGCGCGAAGACCTCGGCGGTGGTGCCGGTGGCCGTCTTCGGGGACGGCGGTGACGTGTGGCGAAACGTTGTGGTCATGGGCCTCAGCGTGCGCCGGGAGGGGGTCCTCGGTCGTCGTACGGCCGGTGTCACTCGAGGCTGCGCCACCGGGAGCCGGTGCCGGGCGCGGCTACTTCCCCGGGAGTAGGACGGGAGTTGTCCCCAGGGCGGACGCGCCGGTGGGCGGGGCGGTCTATCGTGCGGACATGAGCGGGGATCAGGTCATGCCGCGGGGGCTGCGGGGGATGCGGGGGTCGCGGTCGGCGGCGGCCGAGGGGCGGGGACAGGCGGAGAGCCAAGGGCGGACGGAGCGGCAGACACAGGGGGACGGGGAGGGGCAGGGGCAGGCGGTGCCGGTCCGGCCGGCGCCCGTGCGCAGATGGCTCGCCGACGGGGCGCTCGCGCTCGTCGTCGGTGCCCTCGTCGTCACCACGGCCGCCGTCGACGACGGCACCACCGCCCTGGACTACGCGCTGATCGTCCTCAGCTGCGCGGCGCTGGCCTGCTACCGCACCGCCCCGCGCGCGGTCCTGGCCGCGACGACCGTGCTCGGCACCGCCCACGTGGTGCACGCCCACCCGGGCCCGCTCGCCGTCCTGCCCGTCCTCGGCGCCGTGCACACCGCCGCGCGCGTCGGACACCGCTCCCTCGCCGCCGCGGCGAGCGCCGTCCTCCTCACGGGCTACGCGCTCACCCAGCCCGGCACCCAGCAGACCGTCGAGCGGGCGGCGCTGCTCACCGGCTGGTTCCTGTGCGCCGTCGTCACCGGCATGGCCGACCGCAACTGGCGGGCCTACCTCAGGGCCACCGAACAGCGCGCCCTGGAGGCCGAACGCACCCGCGAGGAGGCCGCCCGGCGCCGCGCCGGCGAGGAACGGCTGCGGATCGCGCGGGAGTTGCACGACTCGCTCACCCACAGCATCTCCATCGTCAAGCTGCAGGCGGGCGTCGCCGTCCACCTGGCCCGCAAGCGCGGCGAGGAGGTGCCGCCCGCGCTGCTGGCCATCCAGTCGGCGAGCGGCGAGGCGATGCGCGAACTGCGCGCCACCCTGCGGGTGCTGCGCACCGAGGACGACGAACTGCCCGGCGCCCCGGCCCAGCTGGTGGAACGGGCCCGCGCGGCCGGCCTCGCCACCGCGCTGACCGTGACCGGTGACGAACGCCCGCTGCCGTCCGAGGTCGACAAGACGGTGTACCGCATCGTCCAGGAGGCCCTGACCAACGCGGCCCGGCACGCCGGCCCCGCCACGGTGGACGTGCGGCTCGACTACGGCGCGGACGCGGTGACGGTCCAGGTCGACGACGACGGTACCGCCGACCCGGCCCGCCCGCCCCGCCCCGGCATCGGCCTGACCGGCATGCGCGAGCGGACCACGGCCCTCGGCGGCACCCTCGACGCCGCCCCGCGCCCGGAGGGCGGCTTCCGGGTCCGGGCCCGGCTGCCGCTGGAGAGACACTCCCTGGAGGAGGCGCGATGATCCGTGTGGCGCTCGTCGACGACCAGGCGCTGATGCGGGCCGGCTTCCGCGCCCTGCTGGACGCCGAGGACGGCATCGAGGTGGTCGGCGAGGCCGCCGACGGCGAGCAGGGCCTGGCGCTGATCCGCGCTCAGGCCCCCGACATCGCCCTGATCGACGTGCAGATGCCGGTGATGACGGGCATCGAGGCCACCCGCCGCATCGCCGCCGACCCGGCCCTGGCCGCCGTACGCGTCGTCATCCTCACCAACTACGGCCTGGAGGAGTACGTCTTCGAGGCGCTGCGGGCCGGCGCGAGCGGCTTCCTGCTGAAGGACACCGAACCGGCCGACCTGCTCCAGGCCATCGAGGTCGTCGCTCGCGGCGAGGCCCTGCTCTCCCCGTCCGTCACCCGCACCCTGATCGGCGAGTTCGTCTCCCGCCCCCCGGACCGCGCGACCGCCCCCGGCCTGGAGAACCTCACCCCACGCGAACGCGAGGTCACCGCACTCGCCGCCCGCGGCCTCACCAACGAGGAGATCGCCGCCCACATGGTCATCAGCCCTCTGACCGCGAAGACCCACGTCAGCCGCGCGATGACCAAGCTGGGCGCGCGCGACCGGGCCCAACTGGTGGTGTTCGCCTACGAGTCGGGGCTGGTGGCGGCGCGGCGGCGGTGACGGGACGCTCGCGTGAGGCGCCCCAGGAACGCCCTAGGGCACCCGGGCCGTCCACTCCGGCGAGGAGAACTTGGCGCGGGCCAGCTCCTGGGCGCGCGCCAGTTCCTCGTCCGTGACCTTGCCGGCCGTCAGGCCGTACCGGCCGCGGAAGGAGTCGATCATCCGGTCGATGACGGCCTCGCGGGGCAGACCCGTCTGCCGGCGCAGCGGGTCCACCCGCTTCCCCGCGCTCTTGGTGCCCTTGTCGGACAGCTTCTCCCGGCCGATGCGCAGCACGTCGAGCATCTTGCCGGCGTCGATGTCGTACGCCATCGTCACGTGGTGCAGCACGGCCCCGGGGCCGCCGTGCGGGCCCACGATCCGCTTCTGCGCGGCGCCGGCGATCTTGCCCTGGTCGGTGGCGATGTCGTTCAGCGGCTGGTACCAGGCGCGGATGCCCATGTCGCCGAGCGCGCCGAGGACCCAGTCGTCGAGATAGGCGTAGCTGTCCTGGAAGGACAGGCCCTGCACCAGCGCCTCCGGCACGGAGAGCGAGTAGGTGATCGTGTTGCCCGGCTCCACGAACATCGCCCCGCCGCCGGAGATCCGCCGCACCACCTCGATGCCGTGCCGCTCGGCACCGGCCGCGTCGACCTCGTTGCGCAGCGACTGGAAACTGCCGATGATCACCGCCGGGGCGCCCCACTCCCACACCCGCAGCGTCGGCGGGCGGCGGCCCGCCGCGACCTCCCCGGTCAGCACCTCGTCCAGCGCCATGTGCAGGGCCGGGGACTGCGGGCCTTCGTGGATCAGCTGCCAGTCGTAGTCGGTCCAGTCGGTGGCGTGCGCCAGGGCGCGGCGCACGGCGACCGCGACGCCCTCCGAGGTCAGCCCGTACATCACCGTCCCCTCCGGCAGCGCCGCGTCGATCCGGGCGGCCAGGCCCGCCGCGTCCGTGTCCGCCGGGGCGCCCTCCAGCGCCCCGTTCACCGCGTCCAGCGCCTCGTCCGGTTCCAGGAAGAAGTCGCCCGCCACGCGGGGCCGGCGCAGCACGCCGTCCTCGACGTCCACGTCGACGACGACCAGCTTGCCGCCGGGGATCTTGTACTCACCATGCACCGCTCGGCCTCCGTTCTGCCGCAGGAGATCAACGCCGCAGGTCGTCGTGGTGTTCCCGGGACGCGATCACGTCCGTACGATCACCCGGGAGACGGACGCCGGCCGTGACCCCCGAGGAGCGCCCCCTTGTTCACCACCCGCCCCACCCTCCAGGGCACCTTCGGCATGGTCTCCAGCACGCACTGGCTGGCCTCGCAGTCGGCGATGGCGGTGCTGGAGGACGGCGGCAACGCCTACGACGCGGCCGTCGCGGGCGCCTTCGTGCTGCACGTCGTGGAGCCGCACCTGAACGGACCGGCGGGCGAGGTGCCGATCCTGCTCGCGCCGGCCGGGGGCGAGGTGCGGGTGCTGTGCGGGCAGGGCGTCGCCCCCGCCAGGGCGAGCGTCGCGCACTACCGGGGCCTCGGCCTGGACCTCGTCCCGGGCACCGGGCCGCTCGCCGCCGCCGTGCCCGGCGCCTTCGACGCATGGCTGCTCCTGCTGCGCGACCACGGCACCAAGTCCCTCGCCGACGTGCTCAAGTACGCCATCGGCTACGCCGAGCACGGGCACGCGCCCGTGGAGAACGTCGGCGCCACCGTCGAGACCGTACGGGAGCTGTTCGAGACGGAGTGGACGTCGTCGGCCGAGGTGTACCTGCCCGGCGGCCGGGCGCCCCGGCCCGGGGAGCGCTTTCGCAACCCCGCCCTCGCCGCCACCTGGAAGCGGCTGCTCGCCGAGGTCGCCGGCCGGAGCGGGCGGGAGGCGCAGATCGAGGCGGCGCGCGAGGTGTGGCGCACGGGGTTCATCGCCGAGGCGCTGGTCCGGCAGGCCGCCCGGCCCACCCTGGACACCAGCGGCGAGCGCCACACCGGCACCCTCGACGGCGACGACCTCGCCGCCTGGTCCGCGAGCTACGAGAGCCCGGCGACGTACGACTGGAACGGCTGGACCGTGTGCAAGGCCGGCCCCTGGAGCCAGGGCCCGGTCCTGCTGCAGCAGCTCGCCCTGCTGCCGCCCGAGCTGCCGCCGTACGGCTCCGCCGACTACGTGCACCTGCTCGTCGAGGGCTGCAAGCTCGCCATGGCCGACCGGGAGGCCTGGTACGGCGACGCCGCCGACGTGCCGCTGGACGACCTGCTGTCGCCCGCCTACAACGCCGAGCGGCGGGCCCTCGTCGGACCCGGGGCCTCCCGCGAGCTGCGGCCCGGCAGCCCCGGCGGGCGCACCCCGCGGCTGAGCGCCCACGCGCGCGTGGTCGTCGCCGAGGGGGCGGGGGAGCGGTCCCTGAGCGTGGCGATGGGCGCCGGGGAACCGACCGTGGCCAGGTACCCCGCCTCGCCCGTGCCCGGCGAGCCCCCGGTCGCCGCCGACGGCGCCACCCGAGGCGACACCTGCCACCTCGACGTCGTCGACCGCTGGGGCAACATGGTCGCCGCCACCCCGAGCGGCGGCTGGCTCCAGTCCAACCCGGTCGTGCCCGAACTCGGCTTCCCGCTCGGCACCCGGCTGCAGATGACCTGGCTGGAGGAGGGGCTGCCGAGCTCCCTCACGCCCGGCCGCCGCCCCCGCACCACCCTCACGCCGTCGCTCGCCCTGCGCGACGGCGAGCCGGTCCTCGCCTTCGGCACACCCGGCGGCGACCAGCAGGACCAGTGGCAGCTGCACTTCTTCCTCGCCGCCGCCCTGCGCGCACCGGTCCGCGGCGGCCTCGACCTCCAGGGCGCCATCGACGCGCCGAACTGGCACAACGACAGCTTCCCCGGCTCCTTCCACCCGCGCGGCATGCGCCCCGGCAGCGTCACCGTCGAGGCCCGCACCGACCCCGCCGTCGTGGCCGGGCTGCGCCGCCGCGGCCACGACGTCACCGTCGGCCCCGCCTGGTCGGAGGGCCGGCTGTGCGCGGTCGCCCGGGACCCGCGCACCGGCGTCCTGTCGGCGGCGGCGAACCCGCGCGGCATGCAGGGGTACGCCGTCGGCCGCTGAACCCCGCCGGGCGGACGCGACCCGCGCCGTTCATGTCGATTCCACCCGCGATGCACGGCCCCGGTGGGGATTGTCAGTGGGGCGTGCTCTCATGGAGGGGTGATCAAGAACAGCGAAACCATCGACGAGTTTCTCGCCCGCAGCGCGGCCGACGTGGAGGAGGCGGTCCGCGCGGCCGCCGCGGCCGAGATCATGCCCCGCTTCCGCCGCCTCGCCGCGCACGAGGTCGACGAGAAGAGCGGACCGCACGACCTGGTGACCGACGCCGACCGCAGAGCCGAGCTGTATCTCACCGAGGCGCTCGGCGCGTTGCTGCCGGGCTCGGTGGTGGTGGGCGAGGAGGCGGTGCACGCCAACCCGGCGTCGTACGACGCGATCCGCGGCGAGGCGCCGGTGTGGATCGTCGACCCGGTCGACGGCACCCGGCAGTTCGTGCACGGCGAGGACGGCTTCTGCACCCTGGTCGCGCTCGCCCAGGGCGGCGTCGTGCGCGCCTCGTGGACGTACGCCGCGGCCCGCGACCAGCTCGCCACCGCCGTGCGGGGCGGCGGTGCCTACCTCGACGGGGAGCGGCTGTTCGCCGGCCCGCCCGAGCCGGACCACGACCTGCGGGTGGCCACCTCCCACCCCGACTACACCACCGACGAGCAGAAGCGGGCCCTGCTCGGCCTGCGCGTCCCCGGCGTCGCCTTCCGCTCGTGCGGCTCGGCCGGCCTGGAGTACCTGGCCATCGCCCGCGGCGACCTGGACGCCCTGGCCTTCTCCTGGGAGGCCGCCTGGGATCACGCGGCGGGCCTGCTGCTGGTGGAGGAGGCGGGCGGCGCCCATCTCACCCTCACCGGCGAGCCGTTCCGCATCACCGGCGGCAACTCCCTGCCGTTCACCGCCGCCCGCGACGCCGCCACCGCGCGCCGCATCGCGGCACTGCTGTCGGGGAGCGCCGGGTGAGCGCGGGGGCACGCCCGGGGTCTCGGGGAAACCCGCGGCGTGCCCCGCACCCGCCTCACCCGTCCCCTGCCCACCACCCGCCCCGCCGGTCTGTAGGTGCCCCGGCATATCCTGACCTTCCTAGGCAGGCCGTCGGCTGACGAAGGGGTCCGAAGGTGCCGTCGATGCTCGATGCGGTCGTGGTGGGTGCGGGGCCGAACGGACTGACCGCGGCCGTGGAGCTGGCCCGCCGCGGCTTCTCCGTGGCCCTGTTCGAGGCGCGTTCCACCGTCGGCGGTGGGGCGAGCACGGAGGAGCTGACCCTCCCCGGCTTCCGGCACGACCCGTGCTCCGCCGCGCACCCCCTCGCCGTCAACTCGCCCGCGTTCCGCGCGATGCCGCTCGACCGGTACGGGCTCCGGTGGGTGCACGCCGACCTGCCGATGGCGCACCCCTTCCCCGACGGCACGGCCGCCGTGCTGTCCCGCTCGGTCGCCGAGACCGCCGCCTCGTTCGGGCCGCGCGACGCGGGCGCCTACCGCAGACTGGTCGAGCCGTTCCTCGCCAAGTGGGACACCCTCACCCGGGACTTCATGTCCCTGCCGCTGACCGCGCTGCCGCGCGACCCGGTCACCCTGGCCCGCTTCGGCCTGGCCGGGCTGCCCCCGTCGAGCTGGCTGATGCGCCGCTTCCGCGACGACCGGGCCCGCACCCTGTTCGCCGGCCTTGTCGCCCATGTCATGGCACCGCTGAACGGCTTCGCGACCGGCGCCATCGGACTGGTCTTCGCGCTCGCCGCGCACGCCCGCGGCTGGCCCGTCGCCCGCGGCGGCTCCCAGTCCATCTCCGACGCCCTCGCCGCCTACCTCAAGGACCTCGGCGGCGCCATCCACACCGACTACGAGGTCAAGCGCCTGGACGACCTGCCGCCCGCCCGCGCCTACGTCTTCGACACCTCGCCCACCGCCCTGGCCCGCATCGCAGGTCTCGGCCGCACCTACGAGAACTACCGCTACGGCCCCGCCGCCTTCAAGATCGACTACGCGCTGGACGGACCGGTCCCGTGGACCGCGCCCGAGGCCCGCGCCGCCGGCACCGTGCAGATCGGCGCGAGCACCGCCGAGATCGGCACCGCGCTGCGCGCCGCCTCCCGCGAGGGCCGCGCCCCCGACAAACCGTTCATGATCACCGTCCAGCCCAGTGTCATGGACCCGACCCGCGCGCCCGAGGGCAAGCACGTCTTCTGGGCGTACGGCCACGTCCCCAACGGCTGGACCGGCGACCTCACCGACGCGATAGAACGCCAACTGGAGCGTTTCGCCCCCGGGTTCAGGGACCGCGTCCTCGCCCGCGCCACCATGGGCCCCGCCGAGCTCGCCGCCCGCAACGCCAACTACGTCGGCGGCGACATCGCCTCCGGCGCGGTCTCCGGCCTGCAGATCCTGCTGCGGCCCAAGCTGTCGCTGTTCCCGTACGCCACCGCCCACCCGGCCGTGTTCATCTGCTCGTCGGCCACCCCGCCCGGCCCGGGCGTGCACGGCATGTCCGGGCACAACGCGGCGAAGGCGGTCTGGAGGAGGCTGAGGCAGGCATGACCACCATCACGCTCGTACGCGGCGACATCACCCGGGTCAGCGCCGACGCCCTGGTCAACGCGGCCAACTCCTCCCTGCTCGGCGGAGGCGGCGTCGACGGCGCCATCCACCGCCGCGGCGGCCCCGCCATCCTGGAGGACTGCCGCAGACTGCGCGCCTCCCGGTACGGCAAGGGTCTGCCCACCGGCCAGGCCGTCGCCACCACCGCCGGCGACCTGGACGCCCGCTGGGTGATCCACACCGTCGGCCCGGTCCACAGCGAGAGCGAGGACCGCTCGGACCTGCTCGCCTCCTGCTACCGGGAGTCGCTGCGCGTCGCCGACGAGCTGGGGGCGCGCACGGTGGCGTTCCCGGCGATCTCCACCGGGGTGTACCGCTGGCCGATGCAGGACGCGGCGCGCATCGCGGTGGAGACGGTGCGGAACACACCGACCCGGGTCGAGGAGGTGCGGTTCGTGCTCTTCGACGACCGGGCCTACGACGCGTTCGCCCGGCAGACCGGCGAGGGCGGCACGGCCTGACGCGTGCCGTCAGCGCCAGGCGGCCAGCACCGCGAAGCGGAAGCGCTTGTAGAAGCAGTCCGCCGAGCGGAACCCGGCCTGCGCGAGCCAGTCCAGGTGGGTGGCGACGGACACCGGACGGTCGTAGGCCATCCGCCGGCGGGCCTTGTCGACGGTCTCCGGCGGGGTCTGCGCCTCACGCACCTCCCGCAGCCAGAACTCCTCGTACAGCGCGTCCAGTTCGGGTACCGCCGCGGCGACCTGCTCGGCGTGCACGAACACCCCGCCCGGCCGCAGCACGTCCCGCACCCGCCGGTACAGCCCGGCCTGCTCGGGCACCGGCAGATGGTGGATGGCCAGCGAGGACACCACGATGTCGTAGGGGCCCTCGGGCAGCGGGGCGCACAGGTCGCGCTCGACGAGGGTGTGCTTCACCGCGTAGAG
The DNA here is from genome assembly GCF_014656055.1 of Streptomyces griseosporeus. Taxonomy (GTDB): domain Bacteria; phylum Actinomycetota; class Actinomycetes; order Streptomycetales; family Streptomycetaceae; genus Streptomyces; species Streptomyces griseosporeus. The sequence continues at coordinate 1,456,268 of NZ_BNBR01000001.1, read as the reverse complement.
GTCGAGGCTGCGGGCGGCCACCTCCAGCATCTCCGCGGACGCGTCGAGCAGGTCGATGGAGACGTCGGGCAGGTGGGTGGCCAGCTCGCCGCTGAACAGGCCGGTCCCGGCGCCGAGGTCCAGCACCCGGGGAGCCGTTCCCTGGCCCCGGAGGGCCAGCTCCACGGCGACGTCGTACAGCGCGTGCAGATGCGGGACGAGCCCCGCGCGGTCGCGGTCGAAGCGCGCGGCGTCCTCCCCGAACAGCCGCGAGACATGTAAGGCCAACCGACACCTCCGGTGCTGCGAGCGGCGGCCCGGTGCCACCCCGACGGATCGCGGGTGATCGTATGCGGCACGCGCGAGGCCCCGCCGGGGCCGCCACATGGTGAGAACCACACCCCGACGAGCCGCAGGACGGTCACTCACCGTGAGCGACCGGCGGGCGTGGCGTCACCGGGGAAGACCCCGCCCGGCTCCGTGATCGGGTCCTGCACACTGGGTGCAGTGACCGAACAGGCCGGCCGCCCGTCCGCGACCCGGAGCGGCGGCCGTCCGTGGGCGTAGGGAGTACGAGATGACAGTCCGAACCGAGCGGGCCGTGCTGGCCGGCGGCTGCTTCTGGGGCATGCAGGACCTGATCCGCAAGCTGCCCGGCGTGGTGTCCACCCGGGTCGGCTACACCGGCGGCGACACCCCGAACGCCACGTACCGCAACCACGGCGACCACGCCGAGGCGATCGAGATCCTCTACGATCCCGCGGTCACCGGCTACCGGGACCTGCTGGAGTTCTTCTTCCAGATCCACGACCCGACCACCAGGGACCGCCAGGGCAACGACATCGGCCGCAGCTACCGGTCGGCCATCTACCACACCGACGAAGAGCAGCGCCGGGTGGCGCTGGACACCATCGCGGACGTGGACGCCAGCGGCCTGTGGCCGGGCAAGGTGGTCACCGAGGTAGAGCCGGCCGGCGACTTCTGGGAGGCCGAGCCCGAGCACCAGGACTACCTGGAGCGCTACCCCGACGGCTACACGTGCCACTTCCCGCGGCCGAACTGGAAGCTGCCGAAGCGGGCCGCCGCGCGGGCGGAGTGAGGACGGGCGCGGGCGCAGTGACGACCGGCGCGGCGCGGTGACGACCGGCGCGGCGCGGTGACGACCGGCGCGGCCGAGTGAGGACCGGCGCGGCGGAGTGAGGGGCGCGGGCCGGCCGTGACCGCGGGGCCGGCGGCCGGGCGCGGCGAGGGTGCTCGGGAGCGCGTGCGACCAACAGGAACGCACAGACTCCGACAGGATCATTGCTTCGATTGTGTTCGGGTTCTAGGGTGACGGTGCCTCAGTAGCCGCACCGTCACCGCTAGTTGCCACGACGTCGCACACGATCCGACGCACCCTCAGCCCGTGCACGCCACGGTCGTCACGAGGAAGGCCACGGTCATGCCGCACCCGCACCCGCACCCGGACCCGCACACGTCCCGGCCCGCCCCCACCGGGCGGGCCCTCGTCAGCCGCCGCCGGCTTCTGGAGTCCTCGGCCGCCGTGCTCGGCGCCCTCGCCCTGTCCGGACCGCCGGGCCGCGCCTACGCCGCCGGCCCGGCGGACGCGGCGCCCGGGCAGCCGGAGTGGAACGGGCAGATGGACCTCTTCCAGGTCGGCACCGAGCCCCCGCACACCACGCTGATGCCGTACGCGAACGTCGCCCAGGCGCTCGCCGGCGACCGCACGAGATCGCCGTACCGGCTGAGCCTCGACGGCACGTGGAAGTTCGCGTACGCCGACCGCCCCGCCGACCGGGACGCCGACTTCCACCGCACCGACCTCGACGACCGCGGGTGGGAGACGATCCCCGTCCCGTCCGTCTGGCAGCTGCACGGCCACGACTTCCCCATCTACGTCAACATCACCTACCCCTACTGGGGCCCCAACGGCCTCGGCGAGGAGCCGCAGCCGCCGGCCGCGCCGACCCGCTACAACCCCGTCGGGCAGTACCGGCGCACCTTCACCGTCCCGCGCGCCTGGTCGGGCCGCCGTACGTTCCTGCACTTCGAGGGCGTCAAGTCCGCCCACTACGTGTGGATCAACGGCACCCTCGTCGGCTACCACGAGGACTCGTTCACCCCCGCCGAGTACGACATCACCGACCATCTGAAGCCGGGCACCAACCAGATCGCCGTCGAGGTCTACCGCTACTCCGACGGCGACTGGCTGGAGGACCAGGACATGATCCGGCTGAGCGGCATCTTCCGCTCGGTCTACCTGTACTCCACCCCGCCGGTGCATCTGCGCGACTTCAAGCTGGACACCCCGCTCGGCGACGGCTACCGCACCGCCGAGCTGTCGGTCACCGCGAGCGTACGGGCGTACGGCGACGCATCCGGTGGGCGGTATACCGTCGACACGATGCTGTACGACGCCGACGGTCACCCCGTCTGGCCCCGGCCGCTCGCGCAGTCCGCCGACGTCCCCGCCGGCGGCGAGAGCACCGTACAGGCCGCCCGGGCCGTCCCCGCGCCCCGCCTCTGGTCGGCCGAGGACCCCTACCTCTACACCGCCGTCCTGACGCTGCGCGACCCGGCCGGCCGGGTCACCGAGACCCTCTCGCACCGCGTCGGCCTGCGCGAGTTCGCGATCAGGGACGGCCTGATGCGCATCAACGGCAAGCCGGTCTCCTTCCGCGGCACCAACCGCCACGAGATGCACCCCGCCCGCGGCACCGCCCTCACACGCGCCGACATGATCGAGGACATCAAGATCATCAAGCGGATGAACATGAACTCGGTCCGCACCTCGCACTACCCGAACAACCCGCAGTGGCTCGAACTCGCCGACGCGTACGGCCTGTACCTGGTCGACGAGACCAACCTGGAGACCCACGGCATCCGCGGCCAGTACCCCGGCGACCACCCCGAGTGGACCGCCGCCTGCCTCGCCCGCGCGAAGAACATGGTGCACCGCGACAAGAACCACGCCTCGGTCGTCATCTGGTCCCTCGGCAACGAGGCCGGCGGCGGCAGCACCTTCGTCGCCATGCACGACTGGATCCGCTCCTACGACCCCACCCGCGTCATCCAGTACGAGGGCGACGACCGCCCCGCGATCAGCGACATCCGCTCCGCGATGTACGAGAGCCCCGCCCGCGTCGAGCAACGCGCCACGGACACCGCCGACACCCGGCCGTACGTCATGATCGAGTACTGCCACGCGATGGGGAACTCGAACGGCAACTTCAAGAAGTACTGGGACGTGATCCGCCGCCACGACGTCCTCCAGGGCGGCTGGATCTGGGACTTCGTCGACCAGTCCCTGAACTGGCCCACCCCGCCGCGCACCCTGCTCACCGAGACCGGCCCGCTCCGTCTGCGCGGCGAACTCCTCAACCCGGCAGGCACGTTCGACCCCGCGAAGGGCCTGTCCGGCGCGACCGTCTTCGCCCGCGACCCCGGCCTCGACCTCACCGGCTCGCTCACCCTGGAGGCGTGGATCACGCCCCACGTCACCGGATACCACCAGCCGATCCTCGCCAAGGGCGACACGCAGTACGCGCTGAAGCAGACCGACCGGACGCTGGAGTTCTTCATCCACGGCGGCGGCCAGTGGATCAGCGCGAGCTGGGCCACGCCCGCCGACTGGACCGGCACCGAGCACCACGTCGCCGGTGTCTTCGACGCGGACACGGGCACGCTCACCCTCCACGTCGACGGCGTGGTCAGGGCGACCCGCACCACCACCCGCCGGCCGGCCGTCACCACCGCCCCGCTCTCCCTCGGCGTCGACGCCGACACCATGACCCGCGAGTTCAGCGGCACCATCCGGCGGGCCGCCGTCCACGCCCGCGCGCTCACCGCCGCCGAACTCGCCGACCCCGGCCGCGGCCCCGGCGCCGACGGCGTCCGCTTCTGGTTCGACGCGGCCACCGCCGGCGTACGGCGCGAGCGCCCGAGGTCGAAGACCTTCCTCGCGTACGGCGGCGACTGGGGCGACAACCCCAACGACGGCAACTTCGTCGCCGACGGCATCGTCACCGCCGACCGCGGCCACACCGGCAAGGCCGCCGAGATCAAACGGATCTACCAGGCGGTCCACGCGACCCTCGCCGCCCGCGACGGCCGCACGGTCACCCTCACCAACGAGTACCTCTTCACCAACCTCCGCGACTTCAACGGCAGTTGGTCCCTGGTCGTCGACGGGAAGACGGTACGGAAGGGCAGGCTGACCCGGGACCAGCTGGACGTGCCGCCCCTGTCCCGCAAGGACGTCACCCTCCCCGTCCGGCTGCCCGCCGACCCCGCGCCCGGCGCCGAGTACTTCCTCGAACTGTCCTTCACCACCCGGGAGCCCACCCCCTGGGCCCCGGCCGGGTTCGAGATCGCCCGCGCGCAGCTCCCGCTCGACGCGAACAGCCCGGCCGTCACCCCCGTCCCGCTGGGGAGCGTCCCCGCCCTCCACCACGACGACACCGAGACCGCCGTCACCGTCACCGGCCCCGGCTTCTCCGTCACCGTCGACAAGCGCACCGGCGTCATCACCTCCTACGAGGCCGGCGGCGAGCCCCTGATCGTCTCCGGGCCCGCCCCGAACTTCTGGCGTGCCCCCACCGACAACGACCACGGCAACGGGCAGCACACCCGCAACCAGACCTGGCGTGACGCCGGTGCCCGCCGCACCGTCACCGCCACGGCCGTGCGGGCCCTGCGCGACCGCGCCGTGCGGATCGAGGTGGCGGGCACCCTGCCGACGACCACCGTCTCGACGTACACCACCGCCTACACCGTCTTCGGCAACGGCGAGATCCGCGTCGACCACACCCTGCACCCCGGCGCGCCGAACCTGCCGTACATCCCGGAGGTCGGCTCCCTGCTGCTCCTGCCCGCCCGGCTGGAGCACCTGCACTACTACGGGCGCGGCCCCGAGGAGAACTACTGGGACCGCAACGACGGCACCGACGTCGGCCTGTACTCCGGCACCGTCTCCGGCCAGTGGACGCCCTACATCCGCCCCCAGGAGAACGGCAACAAGACCGACGTGCGGTGGGCGGCCCTCACCGACGACCGCGGGCGGGGGCTCCTGGTCAGCGGGGAGCCGCTGATCGAGATCAACGCCTCCCACCTCACCCCCGAGGACCTCTCCCTCGGCGCCCGCCACGACTACCAGCTCGACCCGCGCGAGGAGGTCGTCCTGCGGGTCAACCACCGGCAGATGGGCGTCGGCGGCGACAACAGCTGGGGCGCGCACACCCACGACGAGTACAAGCTCTTCGCCGACCGCGACTACTCCTACACCTACCGGCTGCGGCCCCTCACCGACCTGGGGCAGGCGGCGGCGGCCTCACGCAGGCCGACGGCGGAGGAGTTCCCCGCGTAGGGCCCGGGGGCCTGGCGGGGGATCGGTGGCCGGTGTGGCGGGGACCCGGCACGAGCGGAACAATCGCATCGGAGCCGACCGCATCCCGCGTGCGGTCGGCGCCGACCGAAACCTGCCGAAAGGGAGAGAACCCCATGGCCGAGCCGGACGATCGCTTCGACGTCGTCGTTCTCGGCGCGGGCCCCGGCGGCTACGTCGCCGCGATCCGCGCCGCCCAGCTGGGCAAACGCGTCGCCGTCGTGGAGGAGAAGTACTGGGGCGGCGTCTGCCTGAACGTGGGCTGCATCCCCTCCAAGGCGCTGCTGCGCAACGCCGAGCTGGCGCACATCGTCACCAAGGAGGCGAAGACCTTCGGGATCAAGGTCGACGGGCAGGTGACCTTCGACTACGGCGAGGCGTTCCGGCGCAGCCGCAAGGTCGCGGACGGCCGCGTCAAGGGCGTCCACTACCTGATGAAGAAGAACAAGATCACCGAGTACGACGGCCGCGGCACCTTCCTCGACCCGCACACCCTGCAGATCGCCGGCTACGACGGCGAGACCCGCACCATCGGCTTCGACCACTGCATCATCGCCACCGGCGCCACCCCGCGGCTGCTGCCCGGCACCCGCCGCACCTCCCGCGTGGTGACGTACGAGGAGCAGATCCTCGCCGAGGACCTCCCGCGGTCCATCGTCATCGCGGGCGCCGGCGCGATCGGCGTCGAGTTCGGGTACGTCCTGCACAACTACGGCGTGAAGGTCACCATCGTCGAGTTCCTGGACCGGATGACCCCGCTGGAGGACGCCGAGGTCTCCGCCGAACTCGCCAAGCAGTACCGCCGGCTCGGCATCGACGTGCTCACCTCGACCCGGGTGGACGCCATCGACGAGTCCGGCCCGCAGGTCCGGGTCACCGTCACCGGCAAGGACGGCTCCCAGCAGGTCCTGGAGGCCGACAAGGTGCTCCAGGCCATCGGCTTCCAGCCGAACGTCGAGGGCTACGGCCTGGACAAGACCGGCGTGCAGCTCACCGAGCGCGGCGCGATCGCCGTCGACGGCCGCTGCCGCACCAGCGTCCCGCACCTGTACGCCATCGGCGACGTCACGGCGAAGCTGATGCTCGCGCACGCCGCCGAGGCGATGGGCATCGTGGCCGCGGAGACCATCGCGGGCGCGGAGACCATGGAGCTGGACTACGCGATGATCCCGCGCGCCACCTACTGCCAGCCGCAGATCGCCAGCTTCGGCTACACCGAGGAACAGGCCCGCGACCTCGGCTACGACGTGCAGGTGGCGAAGTTCCCGTTCACCGCCAACGGCAAGGCGCACGGCCTCGGCGACTCCACCGGCTTCGTGAAGCTGATCAGCGACGCGAAGTACGGCGAGCTGATCGGCGGCCACCTCATCGGCCCCGACGTCACCGAGCTGCTGCCCGAGCTGACGCTGGCCCAGCAGTGGGACCTGACGGTCCATGAGGTCGCCCGCAACGTCCACGCCCACCCGACGCTGGGCGAGGCGGTGAAGGAGGCGGTCCACGGCCTGGCCGGTCACATGATCAACTTCTAGGCCCTTCGCTCCGGCGGCCGGTGCCCTCCCGCCAGGGCGAGCACCGGCCCGAGGGCCAGCAGGACGGCGAGGGCGGCGTACCCGTAGGCCAGGGTCGCCGCCGACGCCACCCCCGCGACGAGCAGCGGGCCGCCCGCGTCGCCGAGTTCCCGCCCCAGCTCGGCCGCGCCCATGGTCTGCCCCAGCCGCTCCGGCGGTGTACCGGCGGCCAGCGCGGCGAACCCCAGCGGGGTGATCAGACCGGTGCCGGCGCCGGTCAGCGCGGCCGCGAGCAGCACCCCCGCGAGGCCCGGCAGCGTCGCGCACGCCAGCCCGGCCGCCGCCAGCAGCAGCCCCGCGCCGAGCCCGGTCCGGGTGCGCAGCCGCCCGGCGTCCAGCGCCCGCCCGGCCCGCGGCTGGACCACCGCCGCGCACGCGGCCAGCACCGACACCGCCGCCCCCGTGGCCACCGGGCCGAGCCCGGCCGCCCGGCCCGACACCGGCAGGAAACCCACCCCCACCGACAGCGCGGCCGTCGCCCCCGCCAGGGCCGCCGCCGGCACCAGGAACACCGGGTCGGCGAGCCGCCGCGCGAGATCCAGCACGGTCTGCCGCACCTTCGGCAGGGGCGGTACGGCGGGTACGGCCGCCCACGCCCAGCAGGCGACGCCCGCGCCGAGCACCGCGAGCACCCCGAACAGCAGCCGCAGACCGCCGGCCCACACCAGCAGTCCGCCGAGCAAGGGGCCGAGCGTGTAGCCGACCGACTTGCAGAAGCCGTACCCGCCGAAGGCGCGCCCCTGCCGGGCCGCCGGGTTCAGCCGGGACACCAGCGCCGAGGCGGCGGGGGAGAAGGCGGAGGCCGCCGCGCCCTGGCCGAGCCGGGCCGCCCACAGCCAGCCGGTGCGGTCGGCGGCGACGTACAGCGCCGAGGCGGCGGCGAAGGCGACCAGGCCGCCGAGCAGCACCGGGCGCGCCCCGACCCGGTCGGCGAGCGTGCCGAACACCGGCTTCAGCAGCACCTCCGCCCCGTCGTACAGGGCCAGCAGCCCGCCGAGGACCAGCAGCGAGGTCACCGCGTCCGGGTCGGACGCGCCGAGGTTCGCCGCGATGCCGTGCGCCCCGAAGGCGGTGGTGAAACCGGCGGCGTACAGCGGCCACATCACCCCGCGGTGTGCCGGGTCACTCGGCGGTGGCGTCACTGATCCCCAGCCGCAGGTGCTCCACGTGGTACACCGCCTGGTCGAGGAGTTCGGCGACGTGGTGGTCGTGCAGCGCGTACACCACCGACCGGCCGCGCCGCTCGCCGACCACCAGGCCGAGGTTGCGCAGCAGCCGCAGCTGGTGCGAGCAGGCCGACTGCTCCATGCCGACCTCGGCCGCCAACTCGGTGGCGGGCAGCGAGCCTTCGCGCAGCCGCGCCAGGATCAGCAGCCGGGAGGGGGTGGACAGGGCCTGGAGGGTGGTGGCCACCTTGGCGACGTTGTCCGCGTCGAGACGGACCCGGTCGGCGGCGGTGGTGGTGACGGCTCCATGACCCATGGCCGTATCTTACCCACGACGTATGAACAGATGAATGGGTCTTCATGTGTTCCTGTATCGTGGCCCGGGTGTCAGCGACTCTTGCCCCCGCACCCAGCCCGTCCCCCGCCCGGCCGGCACCGCACCGCCGTACCCGTCTGCTCGCCCTGCCCGAGATGCGCTGGGCGCTCGCGGCCACGGTCGCCTTCCTGCTCGCCCTGGTGTCGGATGTCGCCGGTATGCCGGTGTGGGTCCACGGGATCCTGTATGCGGTCGCCTATCTCGCGGGCGGCTGGGAACCGGCCCTCGAAGGCCTGCGCGCCCTGCGCGGGAAGACCCTCGACGTCGACCTGCTGATGATCGTCGCCGCGCTCGGCGCCGCCGCGATCGGGCAGGTCCTCGACGGCGCCCTGCTCATCGTCATCTTCGCCACCTCCGGCGCCCTGGAGGCGCTGGCCACGGCCCGCACCGCGGACTCCGTGCGCGGGCTGCTCGACCTCGCGCCCGCCACCGCGACCCGGCTCACCTCGCGAGGCGGCGAGGAGACCGTCCCCACCGACGCCCTCGCCGTCGGTGACGTGCTGCTGGTCCGCCCCGGGGAGCGCATCGGCGCCGACGGCACCGTCCTGGACGGGCTGAGCGAGGCCGACCAGGCGAGCATCACCGGCGAACCGCTCCCCGTCGTCAAGCGCCCCGGCGACGAGGTCTTCGCCGGCACCCTCAACGGCACCGGCGCCCTGCGCGTCCGCGTCGACCGCGACCCCGCCGACTCGGTCATCGCCCGCATCGTCACCCTCGTCGAGGAGGCCTCCCGCACCAAGGCGCCCACCCAGCTGTTCATCGAGAAGATCGAGCAGCGCTACGCGGTCGGCGTGGTCGCCGCCACCCTCGCCGTCTTCGGCGTCCCGCTCGCCCTCGGCGAGGCCCTCACCGACGCCCTGCTGCGCGCGATGACCTTCATGATCGTCGCCTCGCCGTGCGCGGTCGTCCTGGCCACCATGCCGCCGCTGCTGTCGGCGATCGCCAACGCCGGCCGGCACGGCGTCCTCGTCAAGTCCGCCGTCGCCATGGAACGCCTCGCCGAGACCGACACCGCCGCCCTCGACAAGACCGGCACCCTCACCGAGGGCGCCCCCGAGGTGACGGCCGTGACCCCCCGGCCGGACTCCGGGCTCGACGCGGACGCGCTCCTCGCGCTCGCCGCGGCGGCCGAGCACCCCAGCGAACACCCGCTGGCCCGCGCGATCGTCGCCACCGCCCGCGCCCAGGGCCTGCCCGTCGCCCCCGCCGGCGACTTCACCGCCACCCCGGGACGCGGCGTCAGCGCCCTCGTCGACGGGCACCGCGTCACCGTCGGCCGCGACGAGAGCGGGGGTGCGTCGCAGGGCGGCACCGTCGTCCTCGTCACCCGCGACGAGACGCCGGTCGGCACCCTCACCCTCACCGACCGTCTCCGCCCCGACGCCCCCGCCACCACCGCCGCGCTCACCGCCCTGACCGGCACCGCCCCCGTCCTGCTCACCGGCGACCACGCGGGGGCCGCCGCCCTGGTGGCCGACGCCACCGGCCTCACCGACGTCCGCGCCGGACTGCTCCCCGAGGACAAGGCGAACGCCGTACGCGACCTCCAGCGCGCCGGCCGCACGGTGCTCTTCGTCGGCGACGGCGTCAACGACGCCCCCGCGCTCGCCGCCGCCCACTCCGGCATCGCGATGGGCCGGGCCGGCTCCGACCTCGCCCTGGAGACCGCCGACGCCGTCGTGGTCCGCGACGAGCTGACCGCCGTACCGGCCGTGGTACGGCTGTCCCGGGCCGCCCGCCGCCTCGTCGTGCAGAACCTCGTCATCGCCGGGGCGTTCATCACCGGCCTCGTCCTGTGGGACCTGATCGGGCACCTGCCGCTGCCGCTCGGCGTCGCCGGCCACGAGGGCTCGACCGTCCTGGTCGGCCTCAACGGACTCCGGCTGCTGCGGCGAAGCGCCTGGCGGCAGAGCGCCGCGTGATCCGGGCCGTCGCAGGCCGGCGGACGTTGACGTCGGATTCCCGCCAGCCTCCGCCCCGCCGCTGCACCATGCTGGAGCCATGCAGAACGGGATGCACACCGATCGGGAGCGCTGCGTGCGCGCCGTCCAGTCCAAGGACGCGCGCTTCGACGGCTGGTTCTTCACCGCCGTCCTGACCACCGGCATCTACTGCCGGCCCAGCTGCCCGGTCGTGCCGCCGAAGCCCGAGAACATGGTCTTCCAGCCCAGCGCCGCCGCCTGCCAGCAGGCCGGGTTCCGGGCGTGCAAGCGCTGCCGGCCCGACACCAGCCCCGGCTCCCCCGAGTGGAACCGGCGCGCCGACCTCGTCGCCCGCGCCATGCGGCTGATCGCCGACGGCATCGTCGACCGCGAGGGGGTGCCCGGCCTCGCCTCCCGGCTCGGCTACAGCGCCCGGCAGATCGAACGCCAGCTCCTCGCCGAACTCGGCGCGGGCCCGCTCGCCCTGGCCCGCGCCCAGCGCGCCCAGACCGCCCGGCTGCTCATCGAGACGACGCCGCTGCCGATGGCGGACATCGCGTTCGCCGCCGGGTTCTCCTCCATCCGCACCTTCAACGACACCGTCCGCGAGGTCTTCGCCCTCACCCCGACCGACCTGCGCGCCCGCACCCCCCGGACGGCCGCGGCCGGCCCCGCCTCCGGCGCGCTGACCCTGCGGCTGCCCTTCCGCGCCCCGCTCAACCCCGACAACCTCTTCGGCCACCTCGCCGCCACCGCCGTCCCCGGTGTGGAGGAGTGGCGGGACGGCGCCTACCGGCGCACGCTGCGGCTGCCCTACGGGCACGGCGTTGTCGCCCTCACCCCCACCCCCGACCACATCGCCTGCCGGCTCACCCTCAGCGACCTGCGCGACCTCACCGTCGCGATCAGCCGCTGCCGCCGCATGCTCGACCTCGACGCCGACCCCGTCGCCGTCGACGACCAGCTGCGCACCGACCCGCTGCTCGCCCCGCTGGTCGACAAGGCGCCAGGCCGGCGTGTGCCGCGCACCGCCGACGAGGCCGAGTTCGCCGTCCGCGCCGTCCTCGGCCAGCAGGTCTCCACCGCCGCCGCCCGCACCCACGCGGCCCGCCTGGTCACCGCGCACGGCGACCCGGTCGACGACCCGGAGGGCGGCCTCACCCACCTCTTCCCGGCCCCCGCCGCGCTCGCCGCCCTCGACCCGGAGACCCTGGCGATGCCGCGCACCCGCCGCACCACCTTCACCACCCTGGTCTCCCGGCTGGCCGACGGTTCGCTCCACCTGGGCGCAGACAGCGACTGGGCCGAGGCCCGCGCGCGCCTCGCCGGGCTGCCCGGGTTCGGCCCCTGGACGGTCGACGTCATCGCCATGCGCGCCCTCGGCGACCCCGACGCCTTCCTCCCCACCGACCTCGGCATCCGCCGCGCCGCACAGCAACTCGGCCTGCCCTCCACCCCGGCCGCGCTCACCGCCCGCGCGGCGGCCTGGCGGCCCTGGCGGGCGTACGCCGTGCAGTACCTGTGGGCGACGGACGACCACCCGATCAACTTCCTCCCGGTATGAGCCCTTTGAAGGACACCTCCATGAAGCAGCACACCGTGATCGACAGCCCGTACGGCCCCCTCACCCTCGTCGCCGAGGACGGCGTCCTGTGCGGGCTGTACATGACCGACCAGCGGCACCGCCCGCCCGAGGAGAGCTTCGGCACACCGGACGAGACCCCCTTCGCCGAGGCGGAGGAACAGCTGGAGGCCTACTTCGCGGGCGAGTTGAAGGAGTTCACCCTCGAACTGCGCCTGAACGGCACGCCGTTCCAGCGCCGCGTCTGGGACCGGCTGCGCACCATCCCCTACGGCGAGCGGTGCACCTACGGCGAACTCGCCGCCGCCCTCGGCAACCCCGCCGCCTCCCGCGCCGTCGGCCTCGCCAACGGAAAGAACCCCATCGGCATCATCGTCCCCTGTCACCGCGTCGTCGGCGCCGACGGCAGCCTCACCGGCTACGGCGGCGGGCTGGAGCGCAAGCAGCGGCTGCTGGACTTCGAGACGGGCACGGCCCTGTTCGCCGTCTGAGGTCCCGTGCCACCGGCGCTAGTCGCCGACGGCCAGACCGACGATCAGGAGCACCACGAAGATCGCGTAGCCGATGCAGCCGAGGATGCCCGTCACCAGGCCGGCGATCGCCATCCCGTCCCCGCGCTGGCCGCTCTGCCGGATCTCGCCGCGCGCCTTCACCCCCAGCACGACCGCGATGGGGCCGGTGACGATGCCGACGAACGGCACGACGAGGGAGACGATCCCGGTCACCAGGGAGCCGATCGCCTTGCCGTTGGTCGGCTGCTGGGCGGGGTAGGGAGGGTACTGCGCATAGGGGCCCGGCTGCCCCGGCGGCGGGTACGGCTGCGAGGCGTACGGATTGCGGGGATCCCTCGGCGGTTCGGTGCTGCTCATGACGGATGCCTCTCCCTGTGCCGTGTCCACATCTCCCCCTCGCGCACACGGCCGGGCATCCAGGACCTGCTTCCAGAATCACCCCCGCACCGGGGACCGGCAAACCGGGACGGGGGCGCACGGGTCTAGCCGCTCAGCCCGCGCAGCAGGCGGGGCAGGGCCGTGCCGATGGGCTCGCGGATCACCTCGTCGGCGATCTCGTCGTACGGCGTCGGCTCGGCGTTGACGATGACGAGCCGGGCGCCGTGGTCGGCGGCGACGCCCGCGAGGCCGGCCGCGGGCTGCACCTGGAGACTGGTGCCGACGGCGATGAACACCTGGCACGCCTTGGTGATCGCGACGGCCTCGCCGAGGACGACCGGGTCCAGCCGCTCGCCGAACATCACCGTCGCCGGCTTCAGCACGCCGCCGCACTCCGGACAGGGCGGATCGTCCTCCCCGGCCTCGACCCGGGCGAGAGCGTCCTCCATGGAACCGCGCGCATGACAGCGCGTGCACACCACGGCCCGTGCGGTGCCGTGCAGTTCGAGCACCTTGCGGGCGGGCATCCCGGCCAGCTGGTGCAGCCCGTCCACGTTCTGCGTGATCACCCGGACCGGCACCCCGGACCGCTCCAGCTCGGCCACCGCCCGGTGCGCGGCGTTCGGCTCGGCCCCCAGGGCGCCGGTGCGCAGCCGCATGAGCCACGACCGGCGGCGGATCTCCGGATCGGCCATGTAGAAGTCGTACGTCACGAGCTTCTCCGCCTCCGGATCCTGCCGCCACAGCCCGTTGGGGCCGCGGTAGTCGGGGATCCCGGAGTCGGTCGAGATGCCGGCGCCGCTGAGGACGGCGACGAGGGGCTTGGTCATGCAGCCGAGAGTAGGCGGCGGGCTCCGGGCGGGCGAACGGATATCCGTACGGCGCCCGGAGCGACCGGTGTAGGGTCCCGCCCATGGCCAAGGTGACCGTCTCGCTCGATGCCGACCTCGTCGTGGAAGTCATGGTGCTCGCCGGCGTCGGCAGCCCGCAGGACGCGGTCGAACTCGTCGTCCGCGACTACATCGCCCGCGGCCACCGCACCGAGGCCCGCACCGCCGCCCGCGAGGAGGAACTGCGCGCGGTGGAGCTCAAGCCCCGCGAGGAGGGCTGACGCCAGCCCGCGTCACCTCGGGCACGGGCGGGTCAGCCCACCCGTTCCCCGTTCTCCAGCTCCGCCGTGCCCGTGCCGTCCTCCAGGACGTCCAGCGCGGCCAGCACCCGGCGGCCCAGGGCGCCCGGCAGATGGGCGGTCAGCTCCCCGCGCGGGACCAGGCGCCAGGACAGCAGCTCCTCCTCCTGCAGCCGGATCGCCTTCAGCTCGTCCTCGCCGAGCACCCCGCCGTCGTACAGGTACGCCACCAGCGGCGGGCGTCCCGGCCCGCGCACCCAGTCCACGGCCAGCAGCCGCCCGAGCGGACGGTCCAGGCCGATCTCCTCCAGCGTCTCCCGGCGCGCGCCCTCGCGCGGCGTCTCCCCGTCGTCGGACTCGATGGTGCCGCCCGGCAGCGCCCAGCCCTCCCGGTAGTTCGGCTCGACGAGCAGCACCCGGCCCTCGGCGTCCCGGAACAGGGCGGCGGCCCCGGCGAGCACGCGGGGGAGGGAGGCGATGTAGGCGGCGAAGTCAGCTGTGGTCATCCCGGAAGGGTATCCAGCCCGGGCCCGAGCACATCCGTTTCCGCCAGGCGCAGGGTGCGCTCGGCCAGCGCACTGATGCGCACCCCGTCGAAGCCGAACACCGCGCTGCGGACCGTGTCGTGCAGCGGCTCCGTCCACTGGGCGGGGATCGCCTCCGCGCCGGTCAGCACCCCGGCCACCGAGCCGGCCGTCGCGCCGTTGGAGTCGGTGTCCAGGCCACCGCGGACGGTGAGCGCGATGGTCCGCGTGAAGTCGCCGTCGCCGTACAGCAGCCCGGCGGTGAGCACGGCCGCGTTCGGCACGGTGTGGATCCAGCCGAGGCCCGCCGTCTCCTCGGCGAGCGTCGTCAGCGTGTCCTCCCAGGGCAGGCGGGCGTCGTGCAGGGAGACCACCCTTCGCACGGTGCGGGCGAGGCGGCTGCTCGCCGGGACGACGGTCAGGGCCGTGTCGAGGGCGTGCCGGACGGTCGGCGCCGTGAACGCCGCCGCGATCAGCGCCGCCGCCCACATCGCGCCGTACACGCCGTTGCCGGTGTGCGACAGCACCGCGTCCCGGCGGGCCAGGCCGGCCGCGCGGCGCGGGGCGCCGGGACAGGTCCAGCCGTAGACGTCGGCGCGGATCAGCGCGCCGATCCACTCCTGGTACGGGTTGTCGTACGTCGCCGTCAGCGGCGGCTTCAGCCCGTTCGCGAGGTTGCGGTAGGCGGCCCGCTCCGCCGTGAACGTCTGCAGGTACGGCAGCCGCAGCAGCCACAGGTCGCCGACCTGCTCGGTGCTGAAGCCGAAGCCGTGGGTCTCCAGCAGGTGCAGGCCGAGGATCGCGTAGTCGACGTCGTCGTCGCGGCAGCTGCCGTCGATGCGGCCGCGCACGCACTGCCGCCACTCGGGACGCAGCGGCGGGTCGCCGTCGTGGCCGGGGGGCGGCTCGGGGAGGTAGTCGGTGAGCGGGAGCGCGCCGGCCCGCCGCAGGTAGCGGTCGATGCGGTCGCGGGTCCACACCTCGCCCTGCTCGACCGGCTTGCCGAGCATGTTGCCCGCGATCCGGCCGAGCCAGCCGCCGAGGACGCGGTCGGCGAGGTCCGGTGCCGCCTCCGGCCGGTGCGTGGTGCCCGTCGTGCCCACTGTGGTCATGGGACCGGTGTACCCGTTTCCGGGGGTGACGCGCCTGTGTCCGAGGGGGTGAACGGCTGTCCACGCTGCGGGCGGGGCATGACGGCGTGGGCGGTCTCCGGTTAAGGTCACAGCGGCGCGACTGGCCCTGACGTGCGTCGGGGCCCGGAGAGCAAGGGGATAGCAAGGTGGCGGACGCTGCTGTGCACAGCACCCGGCGGGTGCTCGTTGCCGCGGACAAGTTCAAGGGCTCGCTGACGGCGGTCGAGGTCGCCCAGCGGGTGACGGCCGGGCTGCGGCTGGTCGTGCCGGACATCGAGGTGGAGGCGCTGCCCGTCGCCGACGGCGGCGACGGCACGGTCGACGCGGCGGTCGCGGCCGGGTTCGAGCGCCGGGAGGTACGGGTCGCGGGCCCGCTCGGCGAGGAGGTGACCGCGGCGTTCGCGCTGCGCGGTGACACCGCGGTCGTGGAGATGGCCGAGGCCAGCGGACTGCAGCGGCTGCCGGCCGGCGTCTTCGCGCCGCTCACGGCCTCCACGTACGGCTCCGGTGAGCTGCTGCGCGCCGCGCTGGACGCCGGCGCGCGCACCCTCGTCTTCGGCGTCGGCGGCAGCGCCACCACCGACGGCGGCGCCGGGATGCTCGCCGCGCTCGGCGCGCGGCTCCTGGACGCGCACGGCGAGCCGGTGCCGCCGGGCGGCGGCGGGCTGGCCGAGCTGGCCTCCGCGGACCTGTCCGGGCTGGACCCGCGGCTGGCCGAGGTCGAGCTGGTGCTGGCCAGCGACGTCGACAACCCGCTGACCGGCCCCAAGGGCGCCCCGGCGGTCTACGGCCCGCAGAAGGGCGCCTCCCCGGACGACGTGGCGGCGCTGGACGCGGCCCTCGCCCACTACGCCAAGGTCCTGGAGACGGCGGCCGGCCCGAAGGCCGCGGAGTACGCGGCGTCGCCGGGCGCGGGCGCCGCGGGCGGCATCGGGTACGGCGCGCTGCTGCTCGGCGCCCGGTTCCGGCCCGGCATCGAGGTGATGCTCGACGTGCTGGGCTTCGCCCCGGCGCTGGAGCGGGCCCAGCTGGTGATCACCGGGGAGGGTTCGCTCGACGAGCAGACCCTGCACGGCAAGGCCCCGGCGGGCGTCGCCGCGGCGGCCCGGGCCGCGGACAAGGAGGTCGTCGCGGTGTGCGGGCGGCTGGCGCTGGCGCCGGAGGTGCTGGGCCGGGCCGGGATCCGGCGCGCGTACGCGCTGACCGACCTGGAGCCGGACGTGGCGCTGTGCATCGCGGAGGCGGGCCCCATCCTGGAGCGGGTCGCCGCGCGCATCGCCCGGGACTTCCTGAGCTGACCCGGGCAAGGAGAAACGCCGAGGGGCCCCGAACCATCCGGTTCGGGGCCCCTCGGCGTCATACGGCCGCTTACGGCAGCTGCGCCGCCCGCGCCTCGCGGCGGTTGTCGCGGAAGTTGTTCACCCGGCGGGCCGTGGCGAACAGGGGGATCACCGCGCCCATGACCAGCTGCAGCGCGCAGCCCGTCTGGAGCAGCAGCTGGCCGCTCGGGGCGTCGAACGCCCAGGCCGCCAGCAGACCCATCGACAGGACGATCCAGCCGAGCATCGCGCCGGCCAGGCGGCCCCGCGGCTTGGGGTACTCCACGCGGCTCACCATCAGCCAGGCGGTGCCCAGGATCGCCAGCAGCGTCGCCACGAAGGGCAGCTCCAGCAGCACGATGGAGACCACCGTCAGCGCGCCGAACGGGCTCGGCATGCCCTGGAACATGCCGTCCTTCATCGTCACGCAGGAGAATCTCGCCAGCCGGAGCACCACGGCGAGCAGCACCACGATCGCGCCGAGCGCGGCCACCCGCTGGTGCGCGTCGTCCGCGACCAT
This sequence comes from Streptomyces griseosporeus, assembly GCF_014656055.1. Classification (GTDB taxonomy): domain Bacteria; phylum Actinomycetota; class Actinomycetes; order Streptomycetales; family Streptomycetaceae; genus Streptomyces; species Streptomyces griseosporeus. Next base: position 1,438,777 of record NZ_BNBR01000001.1, on the reverse strand, counting down.
GCCGTAGACCAGCACGAAGTACGCGGGCGCCAGCCCGAAGCTGATCAGGTCGGACAGGTTGTCCAGCTCGGCGCCCATGGGGGAGGAGCGCAGCTTGCGCGCCACCAGGCCGTCGAACAGGTCGAAGACCGCCGCGCACAGCATCAGGATGACCGCCGTGGCCGCGCTGTGGCGGGCCATGCCGGACTCCTGGCTGCCGGTGAGGTGCGGGATCAGGATGCCGGTGGTGGTGAAGTACACCGCCATGAAGCCGCACGTGGCGTTGCCGAGGGTGAGGGTGTCCGCTATCGAGAGGCGGAGCGAGAGCGGCATCTCCTCCTCGTCGTCCCCGTCGGCCTCGGGCACCCAGCCCGCCTGTGTCTCCGGATCAATCACGGTCAATGCGAGTCACCCCAGCCACCGTCTTCTGCCCGACCTCCACCGCGACCTCCACGCCCTCCGGCAGGTACAGGTCGACGCGCGAGCCGAACCGGATCAGACCGATGCGCTCGCCCTGCTCGACCTTCGTGCCCTCGGGGATGTAGGGAACGATACGGCGGGCCACCGCGCCGGCGATCTGGATCATCTCGATGTCGCCCAGCTCGGTGTCGAAGTGCCAGACGACCCGCTCGTTGTTCTCGCTCTCCTTGTTGAAAGCGGGAACGAAGCCGCCCGGGATGTGCTCGACCGACGTCACCGTGCCGGCCAGCGGCGCCCGGTTGACGTGTACGTTGAGCGGGCTCATGAAGATCGCGACGCGGGTGCGGCCGTCCTTCCACGGCATGATGCTCTGCACCACACCGTCGGCGGGCGAGATGACCCGGCCCGGGGCGATCTCGCGCTCGGGGTCGCGGAAGAACCACAGCATCCCCGCCGCGAGCGCGGTGGCGGGGACGGCGACGGCCTTGGCGGCGCCGGAGCGGCGGGCGCGCAGGAGGCTGACGGCTGCGGTGGCGACGGTCGGGAGAAGCCACGGCGATGCTCCGCGCGCGAGGCGTACGCCGGCTCGGCTGTCGCGAGGTGCAGAGGTTTGGCTGTGGGGCATGGATGACCTTCGTAGCGGATGATGCCGCGCTTCAGGAGGGGGACGGCGGCTTTCCGCGATCGTAGCGGTTCACGGGCACAACTGGGTAAGCCAGGCAGCCGAGTCGGCGGCCGAAGAGTGCCTACGGGGTGTGATCTTCCTCCCGGAGAAAACACCCCGTACCCGGACAATCAGCCCTGGAACCGATACTCTTCGAGCAACCTGCGCCCGATGATCATTTTCTGGATCTCGGCGGTACCTTCACCGATGAGCAGCATCGGGGCCTCGCGGTAGAGGCGCTCGATCTCGTACTCCTTGGAGAAGCCGTAGCCGCCGTGGATCCGGAAGGCGTCCTCCACGACCTCCTTGCAGTACTCGGAGGCGAGGTACTTCGCCATCCCTGCTTCGAGGTCGTTTCGTTCACCCGAGTCCTTTTTGCGCGCTGCGTTCACCATCATCGCATGCGCGGCCTCGACCTTGGTGGCCATCTCGGCGAGCTTGAACTGGATCGCCTGGTGCTGGGCGATCGGCTTGCCGAAAGTGTGACGCTGCTGGGCGTACTGGACACCCAGCTCGAAGGCACGCTGCGCGACGCCGCAGCCACGCGCCGCGACGTTCACGCGGCCGACCTCCACGCCGTCCATCATTTGGTAAAAACCTCGGCCGGTGACCCCGCCGAGCACCCGGTCGGCGGGAATCCGCAGGTCGTCCATGATGAGCTCGGTCGTGTCGACGCCCTTGTAGCCCATCTTGTCGATCTTGCCGGGGATGGTCAGCCCCGGACGGACCTCGCCGAAGCCGGGCTCCTTCTCCACGAGGAAGGTCGTCATCGACTTGTGCGGGGCCGTGCCCTCGGGGTGTCCTTCGTCACTTCGCACCAGGACGGCCACGAGGGAGGACGTGCCGCCGTTCGTCAGCCACATCTTCTGGCCGTTCAGGACGTACTCGTCGCCGTCCTTCACCGCCTTCGACGTGATGGCCGACACGTCGGAGCCCAGGCCCGGCTCCGACATCGAGAAGGCACCGCGGATGTCGCCGGCCGCCATCCGCGGCAGGAAGTGGTCCTTCTGCTCCTGCGTCCCGTGCTGCTTGAGCATGTACGCGACGATGAAGTGGGTGTTGATGATGCCGGAGACCGACATCCAGCCGCGGGCGATCTCCTCCACACACAGGGCGTAGGTGAGCAGCGACTCGCCCAGGCCCCCGTACTCCTCGGGGATCATCAGACCGAACAGGCCGAGTTCCTTCAGGCCGTCGACGATCTGCTGCGGGTACTCGTCGCGGTGCTCCAGCTCCGTCGCGACGGGGATGATCTCCTTGTCCACGAAGTCACGGACCGTGGCGAGGATCTCCTGCTGGACGTCGGTCAGACCGGCGGTCTGGGCGAGACGGGCCATGCTTACTTCTCCTGCTCCTTGAGCTCGGGGCGGCCCGGCTGCTCGCCGCCGCGCTCCTTGATGTACGTCTCGGTGGGCACCATCACCTTGCGGCGGAAGACGCACACCAGGGTGCCGTCCTGCTTGTAGCCCTTGGTCTCGACGTAGACGATGCCGCGGTCGTTCTTCGACTTCGACGGCCACTTGTCGAGCACGGTCGTCTGGCCGTAGATCGTGTCGCCGTGGAAGGTCGGCGCCACGTGCTTGAGCGACTCGATCTCCAGGTTGGCGATCGCCTTGCCGGAGATGTCCGGCACGCTCATGCCGAGCAGCAGCGAGTAGATGTAGTTCCCGACGACGACGTTCTTGCCGAAGTCCGTCGTCTTCTCCGCATAGTTCACGTCCATGTGGAGCGGGTGGTGGTTCATGGTGAGGAGACAGAACAGGTGGTCGTCGTACTCCGTGACCGTCTTGCCCGGCCAGTGCTTGTACGTCGCCCCGACCTCGAACTCCTCGTAGGTGCGTCCGAACTGCATGGCCCTACGCCTCCGGGATCTCGAACTTGCTGGTGCGCTGCATGCCGGCGGCGCGTCCCTTGCCGGAGATGACCAGCGCCATCTTGCGGCTGGCCTCGTCGATCATCTCGTCGCCGAGCATCGCGGAGCCCTTCTTGCCGCCCGCCTCGGACGTGTAGTAGTCGTACGCGTCCAGGATCAGCTCGGCGTGGTCGAAGTCCTCCTGCGACGGCGAGAAGATCTCGTTGGACGCCTCGACCTGGCCCGGGTGCAGCACCCACTTGCCGTCGAAGCCGAGCGCGGCGGCGCGCTGCGCGACCTCGCGGTAGCCCTCGACGTTGCGGATCTGCAGGTAGGGGCCGTCGATCGCCTGGAGGTTGTTGGCGCGGGCGGCCATCAGGATCTTCATCAGGATGTAGTGGTAGGCGTCCGCCGGGTAGCCGGGCGGCTGCTCGCCCACGACCAGGGACTTCATGTTGATCGACGCCATGAAGTCGGCCGGGCCGAAGATGATCGTCTCGACGCGCGGGGAGGCCTGCGCGATCGCGTTGACGTTGTTGAGGCCCTGCGCGTTCTCGATCTGCGCCTCGATGCCGATGCGGCCGACCTCGAAGCCCATGGTCTTCTCGATCTGCGTCAGCAGCAGGTCCAGGGCGACGATCTGCTCGGCGTTCTGCACCTTCGGCAGCATGATGCAGTCGAGGTTCTGGCCGGCGCCCTCGACGACCGTGACGACGTCGCGGTACGTCCACTCGGTCGTCCAGTCGTTGACGCGGACCACCCTCGTCTTGCCCGTCCAGTCGCCCTCGTTGAGGAACTTGACGATGGTGTGCCGCGCCTCGGGCTTGGCGAGCGGCGCGCACGCGTCCTCCAGGTCGAGGAAGACCTGGTCCGCCGGGAGGCCCTGCGCCTTCTCCAGGAAGCGCGGGTTGCTGCCCGGGACCGCCAGGCAGGAACGGCGCGGACGCAGACGGTTGACGGTCATGCGGGGACCTCCAGGGGGTCGAGCTTGTTCGCTTTCCGGATCTCGTCGACGATCGCGCCGATGATTCCGGTGATGTCGAAGTCCTTCGGGGTGAAGACCGCGGCCACTCCGGCGGCGCGCAGCTGTTCGGCGTCACCGCTGGGGATGATGCCACCTGCGATCACCGGTATATCTGTGGCACCGGCCACACGCAGCCGCTCCAGGACGTCCGGCACCAGCTGGGCGTGCGAGCCGGACAGGATCGACAGGCCCACGGCGTGGACGTCCTCGGCGAGGGCCGCGTCCACGATCTGCTCCGGGGTGAGCCGGATGCCCTGGTAGACCACCTCGAACCCGGCGTCGCGGGCCCGCACGGCGATCTGCTCGGCGCCGTTGGAGTGCCCGTCCAGGCCCGGCTTGCCGACCAGGAAGCGCAGCTTGCCCACTCCGAGGTCGCGGGCCGTCAGCTCCACCTTGCGGCGCACCTCGGCGAGCTTGGATCCCTCCTCGGGGCGCACCGCGACCGGCGCGGAGGACACGCCCGTGGGCGCCCGGAACTCGCCGAACACCTCACGCAGCGCCCCCGCCCACTCGCCGGTGGTGACGCCGGCGCGGGCGCACTCCAGGGTGGCCTCCATGAGGTTGTCGGTGCCGCGCGCGGCCTCCTTCAGCCGCTCCAGCGCCTTGCAGGGGCGCGGGTGGTTGAACGGCGGCTGGTAGCGGGTGTCCCGCCAGTGCTGCAGGGAGGCGATGACGCGGGCCTCGACGGCCGGGTCGACCGTCTGGATGGCCGTGTCGAGATCGGCCGTGAGCGGGTTGGGCTCGGTCGACTCGAAGATGTTGACGCCCACGATCTTCTCTTCGCCGGACTCGATGCGGGCGCGGCGCTCGGCGTGGGAGGCCACCAGCTGCGACTTCAGGTAGCCGGACTCCACGGCGGCCATCGCGCCGCCCATCTCCTGGATCCGGTCGATCTCCGCGAAGGACGCCTCGACCAGCTCCTCGACCTTCGCCTCGATCACCTTCGAGCCCTCGAAGATGTCGTCGTACTCCAGCAGGTCGCTCTCGTAGGCGAGCACCTGCTGGATACGCAGCGACCACTGCTGGTCCCACGGGCGGGGCAGGCCCAGCGCCTCGTTCCAGGCCGGCAGCTGCACGGCACGCGCGCGTGCGTCCTTGGAGAGGGTCACGGCCAGCATCTCCAGCACGATCCGCTGGACGTTGTTCTCCGGCTGCGCCTCGGTCAGGCCGAGCGAGTTCACCTGGACGCCGTAGCGGAAGCGGCGCTGCTTGGGGTTCTCGATGCCGTACCGCTCCCGGGTGATGCGGTCCCAGATGCGGCCGAAGGCGCGCATCTTGCACATCTCCTCGACGAAGCGGACGCCCGCGTTGACGAAGAAGGAGATGCGGGCGACCACGTCGCCCATGCGCTCCTCGGGCACCTGGCCCGAGTCGCGCACGGCGTCCAGGACGGCGATCGCGGTGGACATCGCGTACGCGATCTCCTGCACCGGCGTGGCCCCGGCCTCCTGCAGGTGGTAGCTGCAGATGTTGATCGGGTTCCACTTCGGGATGTGGGAGACCGTGTACGCGATCATGTCCGTCGTCAGGCGGAGCGACGGCCCCGGCGGGAAGACGTGCGTCCCGCGGGACAGGTACTCCTTGACGATGTCGTTCTGGGTCGTGCCCTGGAGCTTGGTGATGTCCGCGCCCTGCTCCTCGGCGACGACCTGGTAGAGCGCCAGCAGCCACATGGCCGTGGCGTTGATCGTCATCGAGGTGTTCATCTGCTCCAGGGGGATGTCCTGGAACAGACGGCGCATGTCACCCAGGTGCGCGACGGGCACGCCGACCCGGCCGACCTCGCCGCGGGCGAGGATGTGGTCGGAGTCGTAGCCGGTCTGCGTCGGCAGGTCGAACGCCACCGACAGTCCGGTCTGGCCCTTGGCGAGGTTGCGCCGGTACAGCTCGTTGGACGCCTCGGCCGTGGAGTGACCGGCGTAGGTCCGCATGAGCCACGGCCGGTCCTTCTCCCGCTTCGCCTCGGCGGGCTGACGCTCAGTCATCTATGACCTCGGGGTGCTCAGACGTTCCGGAAGCGGTTGATGGCGTCGATGTGCCGCGCGCGCAGCTCCTCGTCGCGCACGCCCAGGCCCTCCTCGGGGGCCAGGCACAGCACGCCGACCTTGCCCTGGTGGAGGTTGCGGTGCACGTCGTACGCCGCCTGGCCGGTCTCCTCCAGGGAGTACGTCTTCGACAGCGTCGGGTGGATCTTGCCCTTGGCGATGAGGCGGTTGGCCTCGTAGGCCTCGCGGTAGTTGGCGAAGTGCGAGCCGATGATGCGCTTCAGCGACATCCACAGGTAGCGGTTGTCGTACTCGTGCATGTAGCCCGAGGTGGAGGCGCAGGTGGTGATGGTGCCGCCCTTGCGGGTGACGTACACGGAGGCGCCGAAGGTCTCACGGCCCGGGTGCTCGAAGACGATGTCGATGTCCTCGCCGCCGGTCAGCTCGCGGATGCGCTTGCCGAAGCGCTTCCACTCCTTGGGGTCCTGGGTGTGCTCGTCCTTCCAGAACTTGTAGCCCTCGGCGTTGCGGTCGATGACGTGCTCGGCGCCCATCTTGCGGCAGATCTCGGCCTTCTCCGGGGAGGAGACGACACAGATCGGGGTGGCGCCGCCGGCGAGGGCGAACTGGGTGGCGTACGAGCCGAGGCCGCCGGAGGCGCCCCAGATCAGGACGTTGTCGCCCTGCTTCATGGCCGCGCCGTTGCGGGAGACCAGCTGCCGGTAGGCGGTGGAGTTGACCAGGCCGGGGGCGGCCGCCTCCTCCCAGGTCAGGTGCTTGGGCTTGGGCATCAGCTGGTTGGTCTTGACCAGGGCGATCTCGGCGAGGCCGCCGAAGTTGGTCTCGAAGCCCCAGATGCGCTGCTCGGGGTCGAGCATGGTGTCGTCGTGGCCGTCGGGGGACTCCAGCTCGACGCTCAGGCAGTGGGCGACGACCTCGTCGCCGGGGCGCCAGGCGTTGACGCCGGGGCCGGTGCGCAGGACGACGCCGGCCAGGTCGGAGCCGATGATGTGGTACGGCAGGTCGTGGCGCTTGGTCAGCGGGGAGAGCTTGCCGTAGCGCTCCAGGAAGGCGAAGGTCGAGACCGGCTCGAAGATCGAGGTCCACACCGAGTTGTAGTTCACCGAGGAGGCCATGACGGCCACCAGGGCCTCGCCCGGGCCGAGCTCGGGCACCGGGACGTCGTCCAGGTGGATCGACTTGCGCGGGTCCTTGTCGCGGCTGTTCAGGCCCGCGAACATCTCCGCCTCGTCCTTGTGGACGGTGATGGCGCGATACGACTCGGGGAGCGGCAGGTTGGCGAAGTCGGCCGAGGTGCTCTCGGGCGACTGGATCGCGGCCAGGATGTCCTTCACGGTCACGGTGTTGCCTCCGGCGGTGAGCGCCCTGAGGGAGGGGCGCCGATGGGTACGTCGGTGCTGCTGAGAGTGGTGAGGGTGTGCCGTCGGTTCGGCGGGGGGTGGTGCTGGTTCGGCAGCGCTTTGTGGCGCGGGAGGGTGCCTGTGACGCAGGCGTCCGGGGCGCGCGGGCTGGTGCGTCCGCTGGGACAGTCGCCCGGACGTCTTCAACGTATGACACCGCGTGTCAGGTGACAAGGCACTGAGTGCCAGAACTTGCTCTCAGATGAAATCTTTACGTAACAAATGAGCGATGATCGATCGAACGGCCCTCGGCAGCCGGTGAAAAAGGACGTGAAAAGGGTCCCTGACATGCCAAAACGGCCACCCCGAGGGGGTGGCCGTCATCACAGCGACCGAGTGACTCAGCGCTCCTTGAGAGCCTGCTCGATCGTGCGCATCACCTCGTCGAGCGGGGCGTCCGTCCGGGCCACGGTCACCAGCACCTCGCCGTGGGTGGAGGTGGTCGCCGCGGCCGGCTTCGGCGGCGCGGTGGTACGGCCCGCCATGATGCCGCTGCCGAACGTCTTGCGGACGATCGCGAAGGCGTGGTCGAGCTGCGCCTCCACATCGCCCTGGCCGCCGGCCCGCAGCCAGCGCCGCAGCACGTGGTTGTGGGCGGTGACCACGGCGGACGCGGCGACCTCCGCGAGCAGCGGGTCGTCGTTGGCGTCGTCGTCGTGCGCGTGCTCGTCGAAGTGGCCGAGCAGATAGCGGGTGAACAGGCGCTCGTAGCGGGCCACCGACGCGATCTCCGCCTCGCGCAGGGTGGGCACCTCGCGCGTCAGTTTGTAGCGGGCGACGGAGATCTCCGGCCGCGCCGCGTACATCTTCATCACTTCCTTGATGCCGCGGCACACCGTGTCGAGCGGATGCTCGTGCGCCGGGGCCGCGTTGAGCACCGCCTCGGCGCGCACCAGGGTGTCGTCGTGGTCCGGGAAGATCGCCTCTTCCTTGGAGCGGAAGTGGCGGAAGAAGGTGCGGCGGGCCACGCCGGCGGCCGCGGCGATCTCGTCGACGGTGGTCGCCTCGTACCCCTTGGTCGCGAAGAGCTCCATCGCGGCCGCCGCCAGTTCCCGGCGCATCTTGAGCCGCTGGGCGGCGGCGCGACTGCCTGCGGCACTTTCCGGCGCTTCTGGCGTAGCTGGTGTACGTGAGGACTTGGCGGGCTGGGACATGCCCCGAACGTACTGCATGCGCGGCCTTCTTTGCGCAGGTCCGGGCTTTCCCCCGCCCCGGCCGGACGGGGGAGGGCCGGACCGGGCGGGCGGCGGGGGCCCGGCCGGATCGAGCAGCCCGCCCCAGTCCCGCCCGGCCGGCGTCCGGTCGCCCGGGCGGTCAGCGCCGGGCATATTCGCGGAAGCCCCGGCCCGTCTTGCGGCCGAGGCAGCCCGCGGCCACCAGGTGCTCCAGGAGCGGCGCGGGAGCCAGGCCCGGGTCGCGGAACTCGCGGTGCAGGACCTTCTCGATGGCCAGCGAGACGTCCAGGCCGACGACGTCCAGCAGCTCGAAGGGGCCCATCGGGTAGCCGCCGCCCAGCTTCATCGCGGCGTCGATGTCGTCGAGGGACGCGTAGTGCTCCTGGACCATCTTGATCGCGTTGTTGAGGTACGGGAACAGCAGCGCGTTGACGATGAACCCGGCGCGGTCGCCACAGTCCACGGCGTGCTTGCGGATCTTGGCGCAGACCTCGCGGACCGTCGCGTGGACGTCGTCCGCCGTCAGCACCGTACGGACCACCTCGACCAGCTTCATCGCCGGCGCCGGGTTGAAGAAGTGCATGCCGATCACGTCCTGCGGACGCGAGGTGGCCCGGGCACAGGCGACGACCGGCAGCGAGGAGGTGGTGGTGGCCAGGACCGCGCCCGGCTTGCACACCTTGTCCAGCGCCGCGAACAGCTGCTGCTTGACCTCCAGGTCCTCCGCGACCGCCTCGACGGCCAGGTCGACGTCGGCGAAGGCGTCGTAGGAGCCCGCCGGGGTGATCCGGTCCAGGGCCTCGGCGGCGGCCTCGGCGGTCATCCGGCCCTTGTCGACCGAACGCGCCAGCGACTTGCCGATACGGGCCTTCGCTGTCTGTGCCTTCTCCTCGCTGCGGGCGGCGAGGACCACCTCGTACCCGGCCTTGGCGAACACCTCGGCGATGCCGGAGGCCATGGTGCCCGAGCCGGCCACGCCGACCGAGCGGACCGGGCGGCCCGGGGTGAGGGTGTCGCCCTCCAGCGGCGTCAGCGCGTCCCGCACGACGGTGGCGCTGCCCGGCGCCTCGTAGGTGTAGAAGCCGCGGCCGGACTTGCGGCCGGTCAGGCCCGCCTCGCTGAGCTGCTTCAGGATCGGGGCGGGGGCGTGCAGCCGGTCGTGGGACTCGGCGTACATGGCCTCCAGGACCGTGCGCGCGGTGTCGATGCCGATCAGGTCGAGCAGCGCCAGCGGGCCCATGGGCAGACCGCAGCCGAGCCGCATCGCGGCGTCGATGTCCTCCCGCGAGGCGTACTTCGCCTCGTACATCGCGGCGGCCTGGTTCAGGTAGCCGAACAGCAGCCCGTCGGCGACGAACCCGGGCCGGTCGCCCACCGCGACGGGCTCCTTGCCCAGGTCGAGCGCGAGGTCGGTGACGGCGCTGACGGCGGCCGGCGCGGTGAGCACCGAGGAGACCACCTCGACCAGCTTCATCGCCGGGGCCGGGTTGAAGAAGTGCAGGCCGAGCACGCGCTCCGGGCGGGCCGAGTCGGCGGCCAGACGGGTCACGGACAGCGCGTTGGTGCCGGTCGCCAGGATCGCGTCGGGCCGCACGATGCCGTCCAGCTCGCGGATGATCTGGTGCTTGACCTCGTACGACTCCGGAGCCACCTCGATGACCAGGTCGGCGTCGGCCGCCGCGGCCAGCTCGGTGGAGGTGCGGAAGCGGGCGAGGGCGTCGGCGCGCTCCGCCTCGGTGAGCCGCCCGCGCTCCACCGCGCGGGCGGTGGCGGACTCCAGCGCGGCCGTGCACCGCGCGGCCTGGGCCTCGCTGATGTCGATGCCGATCACGTCACGGCCGGCGCGGGCGAGGACCTCGGCGATACCGGTGCCCATGGTGCCGAGGCCGACCACGGCGACGGTCCTGAGCGGGGACAGGGAGGGGTCGGGCTGGGGAGTGGCCATCGCGGGACTCCAGAAATGAGGGTGACGACGGGAAGCACGACCGGGTGCGCCGGAAACGGCGCACCGGGTGCGTGAGAAAAGGAGTGCGGGTGTGGCCGGGCTGCGAGCGCACACGCCCGGTGCCGTCGTCGCGGGGCGCGCACACGCCCGGCAGGACGGCGGTTCCGACCGGCCCTGTCCCCGGGCCGAGCCGTACTGCGGTACTCAGTACCGAACCGACTGCTCCCACGAGGCTGCGTCACCAAGCCGTCGTGGGGGAGATGCGAGGGGTATCTCGCTCGTCTGAGCTTAACCGGTGGGTAACGAGCGCGCCAGCCCCCGGACTTTGTGATGTAGGTCCCGCCGTGCCTGTGTCCCGCCTAACCTCTGCGTCATGGACGAAGAGTTGCGATCGCTCACGGACCGCTTACGGCAGGAGGCGCGCGGAGCGGCGGAGTTCGAGCGGCTGGCCGCCACCGAGGGCCACGACGAGCTGGCCGGAGTGCTCACCGCGCCCGGGCAGCCGCTGTGGGCGAGGGAGCTGGCCGCGTTCCGGCTGGGCCTGGCCGGCGACCGGCGGGCCTTCGAGTCCCTCGTCCTCTTCCTGAACCACCGCGACCCGCAGCGCTGCGCCTCCGCCGCCCATGCCCTCGCCCGCCTCGGCGACCCGCGCACCGCCCGCGCCGCCGCGGCCCTCGCCACCAACGAGCTGCGCGTCGCCTACGCCCTGCACCCGGTGCGGCTGCTGGCCGAGCTGCGCGCACCGGAGTCCGTACCCGCCCTGATCACCACGCTCCAGCGGCGGCTGCGCCCGCACGACCCCTACCGGCGGGTGGCGCTGGCCTGCGTGGAGGGCCTGGGCGCACTCGGCGACGCGCGGGCCCGCCCGGTGCTGAACGAGGCCCTCGCCCATCCGGCCCTCGCCGAGGCGGCGGTCCACGCGCTGGCCAGGATCCCCGGGCAGCGGGGGAAGCCGGGGTGAGCGGGCGGAGCGGATCCATCCCCTGAGCAGAAGCGGACCCCCTGAGCAGAACTGTCAGGCCGTCAGATCCCTGACGTACCGCACCTCCGGCACCGGCACGCCCTGCACCTCGAAGGGCTCCTCGGCGCCGTCCGCGGTGAAGCCCGCCCGCTCGTAGAAGCGCCGGGCGCGGGTGTTGTCCTTCAGCACCCACAGGAACATGCGCGCGTGCCCGGCGGCCGAGCAGCGCCGTACCGACTCGGCGAGGAGCAGGCGGCCGACGCCGGTGCCGTAGTGGGCGGGGTCCACGTAGATCGCGTACAGCTCGGCGTCGGCGGTGCGCCGCTCGCCGTCCCGGTACGGGCCGTGGCAGGCCCAGCCGACGACTCCGCCCTCGTCCTGCGCGACCAGGTTCGTCACGCTGCCGTCGCCCCCGGTGAACCGGGCGCGGTGCCGTTCGGCGTCCTCCGCGACGCTCATGGCGTCCAGATACGCCTGCGGCATGAGACCGCGGTAGGCGCTCTGCCAGCCCCGGACCCGGATCTCGGCGACCCGGTCGCAGTCCTCCAGGGCCATCTCCCGCACCGCCACCGCGCTCACGCGCCGATCACCGCGAACGCCTCGATCTCCAGCAGGAACTCCGGCCGCACCAGCGCCGCGACCTGCACGGCCGAGGAGGCCGGGAGCCGGTCGTCCGGTATGTGTGCGGCCCGGGCCTCGCGGATCGCCGGCAGATGGGCCACGTCCGTGACGAAGTACGTCAGCTTGATCACGTCGTCGAAACCGGCGCCGGCCGCGGCCAGGCAGCGCCGCAGGTTCTCGAAGACCTGGCGGGCCTGTGCGGCCGGGTCGCCCTCGCCGACCACCTTGCCGTCCTCGTCCAGGGCGATCTGCCCGGAGACCGCGACGAAGCGGCCGGTGCCGAGGACGACATGGCTGTACTGGGCGGCGGGGGCGACCCCGTCGGGGGCGGTGATCCGGGTCAGTGCGCTCATGTGCCCATCATGGACGACGGCACTGACAGGCCTCCCCCGGTTTTCCTAGCCCCGGAAGCCCAGCAGCCCGTGCAGCGTCGAGCCGCGGCTGCTGCCGGAAGCGGCCTTGGTGGTCAGCGGCTTGGGGTCGGGCAGCGCCTTGCACACGGCGTCCGCCTCACCGTGCCCGCGCGGCACCGTGCCGTCGGTCAGGTACTTGGCGAGGTGCTTGTCCAGGCAGCTGTTCCCGCTGAGCGTGATGCCGTGGTTGCCGCCGCCCTGTTCGACGACCAGGCTGGAGCGGGCCAGCAGCTGGTGGACCGTCACACCGCCCTCGTACGGGGTGGCCGCGTCGTTCGTCGCCTGGAACAGCAGCACCGGCGGCAGCTTGCCGTTGGCCACGTTCACCGGGATGCGGGAGCGGGTCGGCCAGAACGCGCACGGCGCGTTGTACCAGGCGTTGTTCCAGGTCATGAAGGGCGCCTTCGTGTACACCTCCCAGTTGTCGTCGCGCCACTGGTCCCAGTCGCGCGGCCAGACGGCGTCCCGGCACTGCACCGAGGTGTAGACGCTGTAGCCGTTGTCGCCGGAGGTGTCCACGGCGCCGAAGTTCTCGTACGCCTCGACCAGCGGGTCGTCGTCGTGACCGTTGACGTACGCGGCGAACGCCTCGGCGAGGTAGGGCCAGTAGCCGTTGTAGTAGCCGCCCGGGATGAAGGTGTCCTCCAGCTCCGCGGCGCCCACCTTGCCGTCGGCCGGTTTCTTCACGAGGGCGGCGCGCATCGCGTACCACTTGGCCTCGATCTTCTCCGGGTCGGTGCCGAGCTTGTACGTCCCGTTGTTGCGGGCGACCCAGGCCATGAAGGCCCGGTGCCGGTCGTTGAAGGCGTAGTCCTGGCTCAGGTTGTCGTCGTACCAGACGCCGGTCGGGTCGACGATCGAGTCCAGCACCAGGCGCCGGACCCGCTCGGGGAAGAGCTTGGCGTAGACCGCGCCCAGGTAGGTGCCGTACGAGTAGCCGAAGTAGTTGATCTTCCGGGCGCCGAGGGCGGCCCGGATCGTGTCCATGTCCCGTACGGCCTGGACGGTGTCGATGTACGGCAGCAGGTCCGCGTACTTCTTGCCGCAGGCGTCCGCGAAGGCCCTGGCGCGCGCCAGGTTGGCCTTCTCCAGCGCCCGGGTGCCGGGCACCGAGTCGGGGCGCACCGGGTCGAAGTGGCCGGGCCGGCAGTTCAGGGCGGGCTTGCTCGCGCCCACCCCGCGCGGGTCGAAGCCGATCACGTCGTACTGCGCCGCGACCGTCTTGGGCAGCGCGGAGGCGACGAACCCGGCCAGGGTCAGACCGCTGCCGCCCGGGCCGCCGGGGTTGACCAGCAGCGGGCCCTGGTAGGTCTTCGCGGTGTGCGGGACGCGGGACAGGGCGAGGGTGATCTGCCGCCCGTGCGGGCGTGTGTGGTCGAGCGGCACCTTCAGGGAGGCGCACTGGAGGGTCGGGTAGTCGTCGGTGCCGCACTTCTTCCAGGCGAGCCGGGCGCCGGAAGCGGTGGTCGCCGCGGACGCCGTGGATGCGGGGTGCGGGGCGTCGGCCCGCGCGGGCAGGGCCGTGAGCGACCCGGCCAGGGCGACGGCGGCGCCGCACAGCACGGCTGCGCGTTGTCTCATGGGGTCCTCCCAGGACGGAGGGGCGCGGGCCGCGAGGGTCACGGCCCTGGCCGCATCGTCCCGGAAAGGACGCCTGGAAGAACGTGTTCTGGCAATACTTGACCCAATTGGTCCGCCGGATGCGCTCGAACGCTCTCAGATCAGCGAGAGTTGAGTCGGTTCGGACACCGGAGGCGTCTCCGCCGGGGCCGCCGGGCGGATCCGGCGCGGCATGCCCGGGCCGGCCGGGCCGATGCCGTACTCCTGCGCCAGTTCGTGGACCTGACGCGTGATCCGGCGCTGGTACCACTTCGGGGCGTAGGCGCCGTCCGCGTACAGCCGCTCGTACCGGGCCACCAGGTGCGGGTGCTCGCGGCCGAGCCAGGCCATGAACCACTCGCGGGCGCCGGGCCGCAGGTGCAGTACCAGCGGGGTGACGGAGGTGGCCCCGGCCTCGGCGATCGCCCGCACGGTGTCGCGCAGTTGGGCGGGGTGGTCGCTCAGGAACGGGATCACCGGCGCCATCAGCACACCGCACCCCAGGCCGTGCTCCGCCAGCGTCCGTACGACGTCCAGTCGGCGCTGCGGCGCCGGGGTGCCCGGTTCGACCGTGCGCCACAGGCCGGGGTCGGTGAAGCCGACCGAGACGGACAGGCCGACGTCGGTGACCTCGGCGGCCTGCGTCAGCAGCGGCATGTCGCGCAGGATCAGCGTGCCCTTGGTGAGGATCGAGAAGGGGTTGGCGTGGTCGCGCAGGGCGGCCAGGATGCCCGGCATCAGCCGGTAGCGGCCCTCGGCGCGCTGGTAGCAGTCGACGTTGGTGCCCATGGCGATGTGCTGCCCCCGCCAGCCGCGCGCGCCCAGCTCACGGCGGAGCAGCTCCGGCGCGTTGACCTTCACCACGATCTGGGTGTCGAAGCCGAGCCCGGTGTCCAGGTCGAGGTAGCTGTGCGTCTTCCTGGCGAAGCAGTACACGCACGCGTGTGAGCACCCGCGGTAGGGGTTCACCGTCCATTCGAACGGCATGCGCGAGGCGCCCGGCACCCGGTTGACGATCGAGCGGGCGCGGATCTCGTGGAAGGTGATCCCGGCGAATTCGGGCGTGTCGACGGTGCGGGTCACCACCGCGTCCGCGCCGAACAGCGCGGGGTCGGCGGCCCGGCCGTGATCGTCCGGGTCCAGGGTGAGGTTCTCCCAGCGCATGACGCCTCCTCGGTAGCACTGGACCCAGAATAGAACACATGTTCCCTTGATCGTGCGAGCGTCATCCTCTGTCCGTCCCTGACACTCGAACGATCGGTTCCGCTACCCCGATTTGGGTGGTCGGTGAGCGGGGTGGTTGGCTGTGCGCAACCCCGAGAACATCAGGTCCTGGAGGGATCCCATGGCGCAGGTCGAGGCCACTACCGAGCGGGTCGTGGCGGCGGACCCGGAGAAGGTGTTCGACACCCTCGCCGACTACAGCGGCACGCGCGCGAAGCTGCTGCCCGAGCACTTCAGCGAGTACGAGGTGCGCGAGGGCGGCGACGGCGAGGGCACCCTCGTCCACTGGAAGCTCCAGGCCACCAGCAAGCGCGTCCGCGACTGCCTCCTGGAGGTCAGCGAGCCCACCGACGGGCAGCTCGTCGAGAAGGACCGCAACTCCTCCATGGTCACCACCTGGACCGTCACCCCGGCCGGCGAGGGCCGCTCCCGGGTCGTCGTCACCACCACCTGGAACGGCGCCGGCGGCATCGGCGGCTTCTTCGAGAAGACCTTCGCGCCCAAGGGCCTCGGCCGGATCTACGACGCCGTCCTCGCCAAGCTGGCCGCCGAGGTCGAGAAGTAGCGAAGTCACGCCGCGGTGAAGGGGGTTGACCCCTTCACCGGTTCGAGTGGATATCTTCGCTCCGTACCTCTTCGCCGTAACTCGTCGCACCTGACCGTGGTTGTCGCATTACGCGGGAATTGTGAACAGGTGTGACGAGGGGAGCGGTACGTGGGCGGGATCACTCTGGTGCACGACGAACCGGCGGTGGCGCCCCCCGAGGCCGCCGCCCCGGCACCGGCCGCGGCGCCGCCCCCGCTGAGCCCCCGCCGCGTCCGGCTGGTCTTCCTCGGGCTCATGCTGGCCCTGCTGCTCGCCGCGCTGGAGCAGATGATCGTCGCCACCGCGCTCCCGAAGATCGTCGGCGAGCTGCACGGCCTGGACCGCATGTCCTGGGCGATCACCGCCTACCTGCTCACCTCCACCGTCGGCCTGCCCGTCTACGGCAAGCTAGGCGACCTCCTCGGCCGCAAGAGCGTCTTCCAGTTCGCGATCGTCGTCTTCGTGATCGGCTCCGCGCTCGCGGGCCGCGCCCACAGCATGGACCAGCTGATCGCCTTCCGCGCCGTCCAGGGCGTCGGCGCCGGCGGACTCATGATCGGCGTGCAGGCGATCATCGCGGACATCGTGCCGCCCCGGCAGCGCGGCCGGTTCATGGGCCTCATCGGCGCCGCCTTCGGCCTCGCCTCGGTCGCCGGACCGCTCCTCGGCGGCTACTTCACCGACCACCTCTCCTGGCGCTGGTGCTTCTACATCAACGTCCCCTTCGGCCTGGCCACCCTCGCCGTCGTCACCGTCGTGCTGAAACTGCCCCGGCCCGCCGTGCGGCCCCGGCTCGACCTGCTCGGCTGCCTGCTGCTCGCCGCCGCCTCCACCTGCCTGGTCCTGCTGACCAGCTGGGGCGGCACCGAGTACGCCTGGGACTCCCGCGTCATCGCCGGCCTCGGCGCCGGAGCGGTCCTCGCCACCGGCCTGTTCCTCCTCGCCGAGCGCTTCGCCGCCGAACCCCTCATCCCCCTGCGGCTGTTCAAGGACCCCGTCTTCAACGTCACCGGCCTGGTCGGCCTGGTGGTCGGCGTCGCCCTGTTCGGCGCCGCCAGCTATCTGCCGACCTTCCTGCAGATGGTCGACGGGGCCTCCGCCACCGAGTCCGGACTGCTGATGCTGCCCATGATGGGCGGCATCGTCGGCGCCTCCGTCGTCTCCGGCCAGCTCATCAGCCACACCGGCCGCTACAAGCTCTACCCCGTCCTCGGCAGCGCCCTCGCCGTCGCCGGCATGTGGCTGCTGTCCCGCCTGGAGGCGGACACCCCGCGCCTGCACTACAGCATCTGGATGGCCGTCCTCGGCGCCGGCATCGGCCTGGTCATGCCCGTCCTGGTCCTCGCCGTGCAGAACTCCGTGCGCCCCGCCGACCTCGGCACCGCCACCAGCGCCAGCAACTACTTCCGGCAGATCGGCGGCAGCGTCGGCGCGGCGGTCTTCGGCACCCTCTTCGCCGACCGGCTCGCCGACGCGCTGCGCCGCGAACTGCCCGCAGGCGGCGAGCTGCCCGACCCGGAGTCCGTCACCCCGCAGCTCGTCCACGCCCTGCCCGCCGCGCTGCGCGACGCCTACATCCGGGCGTACGCCGACGCCATGCCGCGCATCTTCCTCTACCTCGTGCCGGTGCTCGCCCTCGGCCTGCTCATCGCCTTCTTCCTCAAGGAGAAACCCCTGGTGTCCCACAACGCCGCCCCCGCCGCCACCGCCCCGGAGACCGGCCAGGCGAACGCCCCGCTGCCGCACGCGCGCTCCCCGCACAGCGCCGGCATCCCCGTCTGCGGCACGGTGCAGCACCACGACGGCACCGTCGTCCCCCGCGCGGCGCTCACCCTCATCGACGTCGCCGGGCAGCAGGTCGGGCGGGGCGCGAGCGGCGAGGACGGGCGGTACGCGCTGTCCACGCCCGGCGCGGGATCGTACGTCCTCATCGCCGCGGCCGGCGGCCACCAGCCGCAGGCCGTCTCCGTGACCGTCGGCGAACGCCCCGTCGAACTCGACGTCGTCCTCGGCGGCGCCGGACGCCTCGCCGGCAGCGTCCTGACCGCCGACGGCACCCCCGTGCGCGACGCCACCGTCACCCTCACCAACGTCCACGGCGAGGTCGTCGCCGCCACCCGCAGCTCCCGCGAGGGCGGTTACGTCATCACCGAACTGGTCGCCGGCGAGTACACCCTCGCCGCCAGCGCACCCGCCTTCCGCCCGGCCGCCCTCCCGGTCACCGTGCAGGCCGCCCGGGAGACCCGCCAGGACATCGAACTCGCGGGCGGCGCCGTGCTGCGCGGCACCGTCCGGGCCGGCGGCGGCCGCCCCGTCGAGGACGCGCGCGTGACCCTGCTCGACGCCGCGGGGAACGTCGTCGACACCCTCACCACCGGCGCCGACGGCACCTTCCGGTTCGTCGACCTGTCCTCCGGCGAGTACACGGTGATCGCCGCCGGCTACCCGCCCGTCGCCACCGTCCTGCAGGTCGCGGGCGGCGGCCGTACCGAACGCGACCTCCAGCTCGGCCACGAGGACTGAGCCGGACGGCCCGGGCCGGCGTTCCGGTCGGGCGTCGCCCACAAGAAGGCGCCCGACGCAACCAATTCGGCAAACGTCTCCCGCGGCGAGCGACGGCGGCCTTACCGTGGGGCGGGGGACAACAGATCTTGGACAGCCGTGCGGAGAAGGGGCCTGGGCCATGGACCGTGGCACGGACCGGGGCGGGACGGACAGCCGTCGCGCCGGGACCGGCGTACCGACCGGACACCCCGCCGGGCGCGTCCCGCTCGCCGTGGTCGTAGTCGACCGCGACGGCCTGGTCTCCCACTGGAGCAGCGGCGCCCGCAGGCTCCTCGGCGTGGCCAAGGACGAGGCGATCGGACGGCCCGCCGCCGACCTGCTCCCCGTCTCCACCGCGTACACCGAGGACGAGCCCGGCCCCCGCGGCCTCGACGACGACCTCCTCGGCGGCGACCCGGAGGTCTCGCTCGGCGGCCCTACCCCCTACCCGCGGGCGGGCCGGGCCCGCCTCGACCGGCGACGGCACGGCTGGGCCGTCCCGCCGCAGACCCCCCGCGACGGCGGCGGTGAGCGCATCGACGTCCTGTGGTGGGCCTACCCCCTCGTCGGAGCCGAGCCCGCCCGGCTGCTCGTGCTCGCCACCGACGCCACCCGGCTGCGCGGCGAACGCGGCCACGAGGACGAGTCCACCGAGCGGATCTCGCCCGGCTTCGCCCGCCACAGCGAGCTGCCCGCCTCCGGCGAACTCGCCCGGCGGCTGCCCGACATCCTGCCCAACATGGGCCCCGGCCTCAGCGGCCGCATCGTCTCCCAGGTCCTCGAACTGGGCTATCCCGTCCTGGAGTTCAGCCAGTCCGAGCGGGTGCCCGTCACCCCCGACTGGGGCGTGCCCCGCCGCCCGGGCCGCCGCACCGGCACCCCGGCCGGCCCCGGCGACGCGCAGCGCGAGCCCCTCCTGCCCGCCGCCGAACGCGAGCTGGAGTACGCCGCCGTCCGCGAGCGCCTGGAGTTCCTGAACGAGGTCAGCACCCGCATCGGCTCCTCCCTCGACCTCGACGCCACCATCCGCGAGGTCACCAGCGCCGCCGTACCCCGCTTCGCGGACTTCGCCGGCACCCATCTGCGCGCCGCGGTCCTCGCCGGTGAGGGCTTCCCGGACGGCGTCCCCGACGTGACCACCGTCTGGCACCGGGTCTGGGTGGAGCACAACGACGAACCGGGCCGCTGGGACGACACCGTCCCGGTCGGCGAGGCCATCGCCTTCCCCGAACACACCCCGTTCTTCCAGTGCATGAGCACCGGGGAACCGGTCCTCGTCCCGCGGGTCACCGAGGAGATGGGCAACCGGATCTCCGCCGAGTTCGAAAAACGCGACCTCAGGCCGCTGATCAACGGCCGTTCCCTGCTGATCGTGCCGCTCAAGGCACGCCATGTCGTCCTCGGCTTCATGGTGCTGATGCGCCGCCCCGACCGCGAGCCGTTCGACGCCATGGACCGCACCACGGGCGCCGAACTCGCCGCCCGCGCCGGCCTGGTGCTCGACAACGCGCGCATGTACACCTACCAGGAGAACGTCGCCGACACCCTGCAGGACAGCATGCTCCCGCAGGTCACCCCGCGCCTCGCCGGCTGCGACGTGGCCACCCGCTACCTGCCGGGCACCCGCCTCGGCCGGGTCGGCGGCGACTGGTTCGACACCGTCAAACTGCCCGGCTCGCGCACCGCGCTCGTCGTCGGCGACGTGATGGGACACGGCCTGAAGTCCGCCGCGATGATGGGCCAGTTGCGCACCGCCGTACAGACCATGGCCACCCTTGAGACACCGCCCGCACAGCTCCTGCGCCACCTCGACGACCTGGCCCGACGCCTCGGCGACACCTACCTCGCCACCTGCCTGTACGCCGTCTACGACCCGATCCGCGGCGAGCTGGACATCGCCAACGCCGGGCACATCCCGCCGGTGCTGGTGCGCGCCGACGACGGCCGCAGCGAACTGCTCGACCTGCCCACCGGCGCCCCCATCGGTGTCGGCGGCGTCCCCTTCGAGTCCACCCGCGTCCGGGTCCGGCCCGGCGACCGGCTGGTGCTGTGCACCGACGGGCTGGTCGAGGTGCGCGGTGCCGACATCGGCGAGGGGCTCGCCGCGCTGTGCGAGTCCGCGGCCCACCCCGCCGCCTCCATGGACGAGGCCTGCGACACCATCATCCGGGCCCTGAACACCCACGGCGAACGCAAGGACGACGTGGCCCTGCTGATGGCCCGCCTCAACGGCATCCCCGCCGACGACGTCGCCGACTGGCAGCTCACCCGCGACCCGCGCGAGGTGGCCCACGCCCGCCGACTGGTCCGCGACCGGCTGCTGCACTGGGGCCTGCCCGACGCGGTGGAGACGGCCGAGCTGCTGGTCAGCGAGGTCGTCACCAACGCCGTACGGCACGGCACCGGCGAGCGGATCGGCCTGCGCCTGGTCCGCGCCGACGCGCTGCTGTGCGAGGTCACGGACGACGAACCGGAGCTGCCCGCGCTGCGCGCGGCGGACCCCTGGGAGGAGTCGGGCCGCGGCCTGCGGGTGGTCAGCCGGCTGGCCCGCGAATGGGGCGCGAGCGCCGCAGGACACCGCAAGACCGTCTGGTTCGAGCACTCGCTCCCGCCGCGCAGGCCAGGGGCCGGGGCGTCGAACACGAGGTGAAAGAGGGGGCCCTGCCCTTGCGGTGCACCCTCCCGTCGCGATACTCCGATCACGGAACCGAGCCGTGGGGAGCGCGCATGAAGATCTCCGAGAACTACCGCGACAACTGGGAGAGTTACTGGCGGGAGACGTCCGACGCCCCGGGCGAGGCGATCTGGGACGCCGATCCGTCGCTGACCGCGGCGCCCCATTGCGAGCTGCTCCTGCCGCACGCCGACCCCGCCCTGCCCGTGGTCGACCTCGGCTGCGGCAACGGCACCCAGACTCGGTACCTGGCCACCCGGTTCGCCCGTGCCGTGGGCGTCGACCTCTCGCACGCCGCCGTCGAGCATGCCCGCCGGGCCGCGGACGGCGTGGCCGTTCAGTTCCAGCAGCTCGACCTGACCGACACCGAGGCCGTACAGGCCCTGCACGACCGCCTCGGCGACACCAACGTGTACATGCGCGCCGTCATCCACCAGAGCGAACCCCCGGCGCGGCCCGCCGTCGCCCGGGCCGTCGCCGAGCTGGTCGGCACCCGTGGGCGGGCGTTCGTCGTCGAACTCACCTCCGGGTCGCGGGACGTACTGGCCCGCGCGGCGTCGGCGCCGGGCGGGCCGGGCCCCAAGCTGCGCCGGGTCTTCGAGCACGGCCTCAAGCCCGCCGACGCGGCCGACGAGGAGATCCCCGGCCTGCTGCGCGAAGCCGGCCTGGACGTCCTCGCGACCGGCGAGACGACCCTGCCCCAGACCGAGAACCTGCCGGACGGCACCCGCATCGACCTGCCCGCCCGCTGGTTCGTCCTCGCGGGCACCGGGACCGGCGTCCGGGACGCCTGAGCGGGCGCCCAGGACCGCTTGAGCGGGCGCCCAGGACCGCTTGACCGGGCGCCCTCCCCGTCATGGCGGGACGCCCGCCCGGCGCGTACCGTGACATGCCATGAAGATCCTCATCAGCGCCGACATGGAGGGCGCCACCGGCGTGACCTGGCCGGCCGACGTGCTGCCGGGCACCCCGCAGTGGGAGCGCTGCCGCGCCCTGTTCACCTCGGACGTCAACGCGGCCGCGCTCGGCTTCTTCGACGGCGGCGCCGACGAGGTCCTCGTCAACGAGGCCCACTGGACCATGCGCAACCTCCTCCTGGAGGAGCTGGACCCGCGGGTGCAGATGCTCACCGGCCGGCACAAGGCACTGTCCATGGTGGAGGGCGTCCAGCACGGCGACGTCGACGGCATCGCCTTCGTCGGCTACCACGCCGGCGCCGGCCAGGAGGGCGTCCTCGCCCACACCTACCTCGCCAACCAGATCACCGGTGTCTGGCTCAACGACGTCCGCGCCAGCGGGGGCCTGCTCAACGCGCACGTCGTCGCCGAGTACGGCGTCCCCGTCGTCCTCGTCACCGGCGACGACCTGGCGTGCGAGGACGCCCTCGGCTACGCGCCGGAGGCCCTGAAGGTCGCCGTCAAGGACCACGTCTCCCGGTACGCCGCCGTGTGCCGCACCCCCACCCGCACCGCCGCCGACATCCGGGCCGCGGCCAAGGAGGCGGCGGCCCTGGCGGTGCGCCGGGCGCCCGTCGACGGCGGACCGTATACAGTCGCCGTCGAGTTCGACGCCGAACACCTCGCCATGGCCGCCACCGTGGTGCCGGGTGTGGCCCGGACCGGGGAGCGGAAGGTGGCGTACACCAGCGGCACCATGTACGAGGGCATCCGCACGTTCAAGGCGGTCACCACGATCGTCTCGGCGGCGGTGGAGGAGCAGTATGGCTGACCAGCAGGCGCTGGACGAGGTGGTCCGGTTCACCTCCGAGCTGATCCGGATCGACACCACCAACCGGGGCGGGGGCGACTGCCGGGAGCGGCCCGCCGCCGAGTACGCGGCCGAGCAGCTCGCCGGGGCGGGCCTTCAGCCCGTGCTCCTGGAACGCACCGAGGGCCGCACCAACGTCGTCGCCCGCATCGAGGGCACCGACCCGTCGGCCGACGCGCTGCTCGTCCACGGCCACCTCGACGTCGTCCCGGCCGAGGCCCTGGACTGGAGCGTCCACCCGTTCTCCGGGGAGATCCGCGACGGGGTCGTGTGGGGGCGCGGCGCCGTCGACATGAAGAACATGGACGCGATGATCCTCGCCGTCGTGCGCGCCTGGGCCCGCGAGGGCTTCCGGCCCCGCCGGGACATCGTCGTCGCCTTCACCGCCGACGAGGAGGACAGCGCAGAGGACGGCTCCGGCTTCCTCGCCGACCGGCACCCGGAGCTGTTCGAGGGCTGCACGGAGGGCGTCAGCGAGTCCGGCGCGTTCACCTTCCACGACGGCGGCGGACGGCAGATCTACCCGATCGCCGCGGGGGAGCGGGGCACCGGCTGGCTCAAGCTCAGCGCGCGCGGCCGGGCCGGGCACGGCTCCAAGGTGAACCGGGAGAACGCGGTGACCCGGCTCGCCGCCGCGGTCACCCGCATCGGCGAGCACCAGTGGCCGCTGCGGCTCACCCCGACCGTGCGCGCCGCGCTCACCGAACTCGCCGCGCTGTACGGCCTCGACGCCGGCCTGGACGACGTGGACGGCCTGCTGGAGAAGCTCGGCCCGGCCGCCAAGCTGGTCGAGGCCACCATCCGCAACAGCGCCAACCCGACCATGCTGAACGCCGGCTACAAGGTGAACGTCATCCCGGGCGAGGCCGTCGCCTACGTCGACGGGCGCTACCTCGCCGGCCACGAGGACGAGTTCCGCGCCACCATCGACGAGCTGACCGGCCCCGACGTGGACTGGGCGTTCCACCACCACGAGGTCGCCCTCCAGGCGCCGGTCGACTCGCCCACGTTCGCGGCGATGCGCGCGGCCGTCGAGGAGTTCGCGCCCGAGGGCCACGTGGTGCCGTACTGCATGTCCGGTGGCACCGACGCCAAGCAGTTCTCCCGGCTCGGCATCACCGGCTACGGTTTCGCCCCGCTGAAGCTGCCCGAGGGCTTCGACTACCAGGCCCTCTTCCACGGCGTCGACGAACGGGTACCCGTGGAGGCGCTGCACTTCGGGGTGCGGGTGCTGGACCGCTTCCTGCGGACGGCGTAGGCGAGTTGGGGGAGAACGTGCAGACCCTGCCGTACGGCGCGTGGCCGTCGCCCATCGACGCGGCCCTGGCCGCCGCCCACGACGGGCATCCCGAGTACGTCGGCTTCGTCGGCGACGAGGCCTGGTGGACCGAGCCCCGGCCCACGGAGGGCGGCCGGCGCACCCTGGTGCGACGGCACGCCGACGGCCGCGAGGAGCCGGTGCTGCCGGCGCCGTGGAACGTGCGCAGCCGTGTCATCGAGTACGGCGGGCAGCCCTGGGGCGGCGCCGTGGTCGACGGGCGGCCGCTGGTCGTCTTCGTGCACTTCGCCGACCAGCGGCTGTACGCCTTCCACCCCGGCGAGGACCCGCGCCCCCTCACCCCGGTCTCCGAGGTGGGCGGCGGGCTGCGCTGGGCCGAGCCGCAGGTGCTCGCCGAGCGTGGCGAGGTGTGGTGCGTGCTGGAGGAGTTCACCGGCGAGGGCCCCGGTGACGTGCGGCGCGTCCTGGCTGCCGTACCGCTGGACGGCTCGGCCGCCGGGGACCGCGGCGCGGTGCGCGAACTCACCGACGACGCGCACCGGTTCGTCACCGGGCCGCGCCTTTCCCCGGACGGGCGGCGGGCCGCCTGGCTGGCCTGGGACCACCCGCGGATGCCGTGGGACGGCACCGAGCTGATCGTCGCCGACGTCCACGCCGACGGCACCCTGGGCGGGGCGCGGACCGTGGCCGGCGGGCCGGAGGAGTCCATCGCCCAGGCCGACTGGTCGCCGGACGGCGGTCTGCTGTACACGAGCGACCGCGGCGGCTGGTGGAACCTCCACCGGGACGGCCGGCCGCTGTGCACCCGCGAGGAGGAGTTCGGCGGGGCGCTGTGGAAGCTCGGCCACCGCTGGTTCGCCCCGCTGGCCAGCGGGCTGATCGCCGTCGTCCACGGACGCGGGTCGACCGCACTCGGGATACTGGATCCGGAATCCGGTGAGGTCGTCGACGCGGCCGGCCCCTGGACCGAGTTCGCGCCGACGCTCGCCGTCCACGGCGACCGGGTCCTCGCCGTCGGCGCCAGCCCCCGCACCTCCTACGAGGTCGTCGAACTGGACACCGCCACCGGCCGGGCCCGGGTGGTCGGCGCCGCGCACACCGACGCCGTCGACCCCGCCTACTACCCCGAACCGCAGATCCGCACCTTCACCGGGCCCGACGGCCGGGACATCCACGCGCACGTCTACCCGCCGCACCACCCGGGCTGCGTCGCCCCCGGCGACCGGCCCGCCCCGTACGTGATCTGGGCGCACGGCGGGCCCACCGGGCGCTCCCCGCTCGTGCTGGACCTGGAGATCGCCTACTTCACCTCCCGCGGCATCGGCGTCGCCGAGGTCGACTACGGCGGCTCCACCGGGTACGGGCGGGAGTACCGCAACCGGCTGCGCGGGCAGTGGGGCGTGGTCGACGTCGAGGACTGCGCGGCCGTCGCGCTCGCCCTCGCCGAGGAGGGCACCGCCGACCGCGCCCGGCTCGCGATCCGCGGCGGCAGCGCCGGCGGCTGGACCACGGCCGCCTCCCTCGCCGGCACCGACGTCTACGCCTGCGGCACGATCATCTACCCCGTCCTCGACCTCACCGGCTGGGCGACGGGGGAGACCCACGACTTCGAGTCCCGCTACCTGGAGTCGCTGGTCGGCCCGTTCGCCGAGGTGCCCCACCGGTACGCCGAACGCTCCCCGGTCGAGCACGCCGACCGGATCACCGCGCCCTTCCTGCTGCTGCAGGGCCTGGACGACGTGATCTGCCCGCCCGCCCAGAGCGAGCGGCTGCTGGCCCGCATGGCGGGACGCGGAGTGCCGCACGCCTACATCGCCTTCGAGGGGGAGGGCCACGGATTCCGCCGCGCCGACACCATGGTGCGCGCCCTGGAGGCCGAACTGTCCCTGTACGCCCAGGTGTTCGGTCTCGAACCGCCCGGCGTCCCGGCACTGGAGCTGACCGAGTGAAGGAACTGACCAGGCCCCCGCGGCTCGCATCCGGCGCCCGTGTGGCGGTCGTCGCGCCGAGCGGCCCCGTGCCCGAGGAGCGCCTGCAGGCCGGGCTCGACGTGCTGCGCGGCTGGGACCTCGACCCGGTCGTGGCCCCCCATGTCCTCGACCGGCACGCCCGGTTCGACTACCTCGCGGGCACCGACGCCGACCGCGCCGCCGACCTCCAGGCCGCCTGGTGCGATCCGTCGGTCGACGCCGTGGTGTGCGCCCGCGGCGGCTACGGCGTGCAGCGCATGGCCGACCTGCTGGACTGGGAGGCGATGCGGGCGGCCGGCCCCAAGGTGTTCGTCGGCTTCAGCGACATCACCGCCCTGCACGAGGCGTTCGCCACCCGGCTGGGCCTGGTCACCCTGCACGGCCCGATGGCCGCGGGCGTCGACTTCCTCAAGAACGCCCGCGCCCAGGACCACCTGCGGGCCACCCTGTTCGCGCCGGAGACGGTCCGCACGATCACCTCCGGCGGACGCGCCCTGACCGGCGGCCGGGCCCGCGGCGTACTCCTCGGCGGCTGCCTGTGCCTGCTCGCCGCCGAACTGGGCAGCCCGCTCGCCCGCCCCTCCGCGGCCGGCGGCCTGCTCTGCCTGGAGGACGTCGGCGAGGAGACGTACCGCCTCGACCGCTACCTCACCCAACTCCTGCGCGCGGGCTGGCTGGACGGCGTCCACGGCGTGCTGCTCGGCTCGTGGGACCGGTGCGAGTCCTACGACCGGGTGCGGGAACTGCTCGTCGACCGACTCGGCGGGCTCGGGGTCCCGGTGGCCGAGGAGTTCGGCTTCGGGCACTGCGAGGGCGCGCTCACGATCCCCTTCGGGGTGACGGCCGAACTCGACGCGGACGCGGGCACCTTGACGCTGGACGAACCCGCGCTCCGCTGAGGGGCGAACCCGCCGACCGCCCCCGCCGCGCGGTGCCGTATCCCGGGGCCGGTGCGCCCGGCCGTGCGCCGCCCGCCCGGCCGGATCCTCACGTCGCCGCGAGCGAAGCGCCTACCTCGGCAACCGCGGGATCAAGCCCGTGACGGTGGTCAGCGCGCCCGGCGACACCGGCGTGCTCCAGCTGCCCGTCGCGGGTGGCTGAGCCGCCCGGGCCGGTGCTCGACGCGTGCCGGGGCCGGGGCCGTCGTAGGGTGGCGGGATGCCGCACAACGCATCCCGCTACCTCGCCGAGGGCCCTCGCGTGGGCATACGCCACTTCACCCACGACGACGGCCCCGAGTTCACCGCCCGGGCCAGGGAGAGCAAGGACCTGCACCACCCGTGGCTGTTCCCGCCGGACAGCGCCGGCGCCTACACCGCGTACGCGGGCCGGCTGATCGAGGACCCGACCAAGGCGGGGTTCCTGGTCTGCGAGAAGGGCGGTGAGACGGGCGACGGCTCCCTCGCCGGGTTCATCAACATCAACAACATCGTCGAGGGCGGCTTCCTGTGCGGGGCCCTCGGCTACGGCGCCTTCGCGCACGCGGCCGGGCGCGGGCTGATGAAGGAGGGGCTGGAGCTGGTCATCGGGTACGCGTTCGGGCCGATGCGGCTGCACCGGCTGGAGATCAACGCGCAGCCCGGCAACGCCGCCTCCCTCGCCCTCGCCCGCTCCTGCGGCTTCCGGCTGGAGGGCTACTCGCCGAAGATGCTCTTCATCGACGGGGCGTGGCGCGACCACGAGCGCTGGGCGCTCACCGCGGAGATGCGGACTTCCGGTTGACCTTCATCGTGTCCAGGTCGGTGACGGTGGACCTCAGGTCGCGGAAGCCGTACCCGAGCTCCCGCAGGGTGCGCTCGGCGCGGTCCTCCGCGAGCGCACCCGCCATCTCCTCGCCGTCGGCCGCGTCCGACACCACCTCGTACCGCAGGGAGAAGTGCTTCAGCGGGCGCGGCTCGTAGCTGAGCGACCCTTCCTCTGTGAAGCGCATGCTGGTCAGCCCATGCTCGGCGGCCTCGGCGAGCAGCTTTTCGCGGGCCTCGTCGGTCAGGCCGTCCCAGGTCCCCCGGACGATCACCCGGTAGGTGTGCTGCTCGCTCATATCGTGCTCCTCACTGGATCCGGTCGACCGCCGCATTCCCTCGGACCGCTGTATGCGGCCGTCCCCCGTATACGGTCGACGGCCGACTGTACGGTGGGCGACGATGGACCGCATGCGCAATATCGTCGCCCTCGACGCCCCGTCCAACCTCGGCCTGCGTCCGCCCGCGCCCGGCACCGTCCCCGGCTGCTACAAGCTCGCCGGCGCGCTGCGCGAGCAGCGGATCGTGCAGCGGCTGCGCGCGCTGGGGGGCGGGGTGGTGGTGCCGCCGCGCTACGACCGGGGCGACTGGCAGGAGGGCGACGGCGTGTTCAACGCCGGCGCGCTCGCCTCGTACACCCGCAAGCTCGCCGACCGGATCGAACACCACGTCCGCGCCGGGGACTTCCCGCTCGTCCTCGGCGGCGACTGCTCCATCAACCTCGGCGCCTCGCTCGCCCTGCGCCGCCTCGGCCGCTACGGCATGGCCGTCCTCGACGCCTCGCCGGACTTCCGGCACCCCGGCAACTCCGGCCGGATCGGCGCGGCCGGCGGCGAGGAGATCGCCCTGGGCACCGGGCGCGGGCAGGAGGACCTGACGAACCTGGAGGGCCTGAAGCCGTATCTGCGCGACGAGGACGTGCGCTACTTCGGCATCCGGGACTGCTTCGAGGAGGCGCGCGCCGAACTCGCCGCGCTGAAGATCCCCGTCGTCACCGTCGGCGACGTGCGCGAGTGGGGCGCCGACGCCCTCGCCCGCGCCACCGCCGAGGCCTTCGCCGTGCCGCAGCTGGACGGTTTCTGGGTGCACCTGGACGCCGACGTGCTCGACCCGTCGGTGATGCCCGCCGTCGACAGCCCCGACCCGGACGGCCTCACCCCGGACGAACTCCTCGCCCTGCTGCGCCCGTTGCTCGCCTCCCCGCACTGTGTCGGCCTCAATATCACGATCTACGACCCGGATCTGGACCCCGAGGGCACGGCGGGCGCGCTGCTCGCCGACATCGTCGTGGACGCGTTCGACGCCTTCGACGGCTCCACAGGTCCCGGCGCCGCCGGCGCCTTCGCGTAGTCCTGACCCGCCGCCGCCCTGAGGATCTCCCTGGCGGCGAGCCCGGGCCGGGTCCTGCCGGGCCCGGGCCGCGGCGGGTGATCCTCCACCGGATCCGCCGCACCCCCGGGCGGCCGCCACGCCGCGTTACGCCCGCACAGCCACGGGTACCCGGCCGGCATGGCAGGCATGGATCACCTGGAGCATCTGGACAAGCATCTGGTCGACGAGCTGGCGCAGGTGGCGCGGGAGACGATCCGCGACGAGCTGCGGCAGCAGACCCGCAAGCAGCGCCGTACGGCCATGCTGTACGCCGCCTCCGGCGCCGTCGCCCTGTACGCGGGCGCGGCCCTCGCGCTCGCTCTGGGCCTCGCCCTGGCGCTCGGCGTCCCTGACTGGGCCGCCGCGCTGATCACGGCGGCGATCCTCGGCGTGGCCGCCTACCTGCTGCGCGGCGCCGCGCACCCGGCCGGCTCCCGGCCGGCGCCGGAGCGCGAGGCGGAGCAGGCCGCGAGCCGTGACCACGTCGTCGGCGGCACCCCGCCGGTGGGCCCGGCGGGCGGCCCGGGACCGGCGTACCCGCCGATGCCGCCGGTCGCCCCCGGCGGCGCGGGCGCGGCCACCGGCGCCCCCGGCGCGGGCACCCCGGCACCCGGCGGCTCCGGGCCCGCGGCGCCCCGCCAGGACGACATCGACCCCGAGCAGCCGCACCACAGGGCGTGATGCGCGATGCGGGGACCGACCAAGCACGGCAAGGCCGTCGTCGTCACCGGGGCGAGCGGCGGCGTGGGCCGGGCCACCGCGGTGGCCTTCGCCGCCCGGGGCGCCCGCGTCGCCCTGCTGGCCCGCGGGCGTGAGGGACTCGCCGCCGCGGCCGACGACGTACGGCGGGCGGGCGGCGACGCCCTCGTCGTACCGGTCGACATGGCCGACGCCAAGGCGGTCGAGGACGCCGCCCAGCAGGTGGCCGACGCCTTCGGCCGGATCGACGTCTGGGTCAACAACGCGTTCGCCGGGGCCTTCGCGCCGTTCACGGAGATCACCGCCGACGAGTTCCGCCGGGTCACCGAGGTGACGTACCTCGGCTATGTGAACGGCACCCGCGCCGCCCTGCGGCACATGGTGCCGCGCGACCGCGGCACGATCGTGCAGGTGGGCTCCGCGCTCGCCTACCGGGGTGTGCCGCTGCAGAGCGCCTACTGCGGCGCCAAGCACGCGATCCAGGGCTTCACCGAGTCCCTGCGCTGCGAACTGCTGCACGACGGCAGCAAGGTGCGCACGACGATGGTGCAGCTGCCCGCGGTGAACACCCCCCAGTTCGACTGGGTGCTCAGCCGGATGCCCGGACAGGCCCGGCCCGTCGCTCCGGTCTACCAGCCGGAGGTCGCCGCCCGGGCGATCGTGCACGCCGCCGCGCACGGCCGGCGGCGCGAGTACTGGGTCGGCGGCTCCACCGCCGCCACGCTGATCGCCAACGCGATCGCGCCCGGGTTCCTCGACCGCTACCTGGCCCGCACCGGCTACGACTCCCAGCAGGAGGAGCCGCCCGCCGGGCAGGACGGGCACGGCAGGACGGGCAACCTGTGGGCCCCCGCCGACGGGCCGCACGGCTACGACCACGGGGCGCACGGCCGCTTCGACGACGAGTCCACCGCCTCCAGCCCCCAGGAGTGGGCCTCCCGCAACCGGACCCGGGTGGGCGCGGGCCTCCTGGTCGGCGGAGTGGGCGCGGCGGTGGCGGCGGGGCTGCGCCGGCGCAACGGCCGAGGCTGAGGCCGGGACCGAGGCGACGCCCCCGGGAACCCCGGGGGCGTCGGCGTCGCCGGCCTCATCCCACCCGGTACCGCGCCACCTCCTCCGCCCGCAGCGTCAGCCCGTGACCCACACCCGACAGCGGGCGCACCGTGCCGCCCGACGGGTCCAGCGCGCCGTCGAAGAACATGTCCTCGATCCGCACGTGGTCGTGGAACCACTCCAGGTGCCGCACGTTCGGCAGCGAGGCCGCCGCCGCGGCGTGCGCGTGCGGCGCGCAGTGCGCGGACACCTCCAGGCCGTGCGCCTGGGCCAGCGCGGCGGCCCGCAGGAACTCCGTGATGCCGCCGCACCGCGTCGCGTCCACCTGCAGACAGTCCACCGCGCCCGCCCCGATCATCCGCGCGAAGTAGGCGAGGTCGTAGCCGTACTCCCCGGCCGTCACGTCGCACACCAGGGCGTCCCGCACCAGCCGCAGACCGGTCAGGTCGTCCGAGGAGACCGGCTCCTCGAACCAGGCGACGCCCTCCTCGGCGAGCGCCCGCCCGACCCGCACCGCCTGCTTGCGCGTGTAGGCGCCGTTGGCGTCGACGTACAGCTCGGCTCCCGGGCCGATCACCCGCCGCGCCTCCCGCACCCGCGCCATGTCCCGCAGGACCGCGCCGCCCCGGTCCTCCCCGATCTTGATCTTGACGCGGGGGATGCGCTGCCCGTGCACCCAGCCGTTGAGCTGGGCCGCGAGATGCTTGTCCCGGTACGTCGTGAAGCCGCCGCTGCCGTACACCGGGACCTCTTCTTGGGCCAGGCCCAGCAGCCGGGCCAGCGGCAGTTCCAGCAGCCGTGCCTTGAGGTCCCACAGGGCGATGTCCAGCGCCGAGATCGCGCACCCGGCGACGCCCGGGCGGCCCGCGTTGCGGACCGCCCGGCACATCGCCTCGTGCGCGCCCGGGACGTCCAGCGGATCGCGGCCCTCCACCAGCGGCGCGAGCTGCTCGTCCAGGAAGGCGCCGACCGCGGGCGGGCCGTAGGTCCACCCGGTGCCGGTGGCCTCCCCGTCCGACACCTCCGCGATCACGATGGTGGTGGAGTCCCAGGCGAGCGTCCCGTCCGCCTCGGGGGCGTCCGTCGGGACCGTGTACACCGACACGGCGGGGCGGTGCAGTGGCATCGGCGCGCCCCCTCAGGACTGCTGCAGCTGCGGCAGCACCTTCGTGCGGTAGAAGTCGAAGAAGCCGCGCAGGTCGGGGCCGATCTGGTTGACGTACACGTGGTCGAACCCGGCGTCGGCGAACTGCTTCAGCTCCGCGACGTGCTCGTCCACGTCGTCGCCGCACACCCGGCTCTCGCGCACCATGTCCTCGGTGACCAGCTGCTGCGCCTGCTCGAAGTGTTTCGGCGAGGGCAGCACCTGGCCCAGTTCGCCGGGCAGCTGCTCGTTGGCCCACAGCCGGTGCACGGTCCGTACGCACTCGTCCTTGTCGGTGCCGTAGCAGACCTTGGTGCCGCCGCTGACCGGCTTGCCGCCGCCCCCGCCCTTGCGGAACTGCTCCACCATCGACGCGTCCGGCTGGACGGTGACATAGCCGTCGCCGACCCGGGAGGCCAGTGCGGTCGCCGCGGGACCGAAGCCGGAGATGTCGATCGGCACGGGCTCGTCGGGCACCGTGTACAGGCGGGCGTTCTCCACCGTGTAATGGGGGCCGCGGTGGTTGACCTCCTCGCCGGTGAACAGCCGGCGCATCACCTGGATCGCCTCCTCCAGCATCTCCAGGCGGACGTGCGTGGGTGGCCAGGGGTCGCCGAGGATGTGCTCGTTGAGCGCCTCGCCCGAGCCGACCCCGAGGCGGAACCGGCCGTTCGTCATCACCGCGCTGGTCGCCGCGGCCTGCGCCACCACCGCCGGGTGCATCCGCACGGTCGGGCAGGTCACCGCCGTCTCGACCGGCAGCGACACCGCCTCCGACAGCGCGCCGATCACGGACCACACGAAGGGGCTCTGCCCCTGCTCGTCGTTCCACGGGTGGTAGTGGTCGGAGATCCACAGCGCCGTGAATCCGGCCTGCTCGGCCATCCGGGCCTGCTCGATCAGCTCCGCGGGGCCGTACTGCTCGCACGAGAGGAAGTAGCCGTACTCGGGCATGGGCTGGTGCCTCCACGACGTGGGGGGTCGGGTCGCGTGCCGGGTACCCGGGCCTCCCCCCGGCAACCCGTGACCGCCCGCCCCGGGCCCCGGGCCGACGTTTGGCCCCGGAGGCCGGGGAAACGCGGAAACCCTCGTACGGGACCCATACCGCCGGAGGCGAACCTCGTGAGTCGACCCCGCATCGTGATCGTCGGTGCCGGCTTCGCCGGATACCGCACGGCCCGGACCCTGGCGCGGCTCGCCCGGGGCAGGGCCGACATCACCGTGCTCAACCCGACGGACTACTTCCTCTACCTGCCGCTGCTGCCCCAGGTCGCCGCCGGCCTCCTCGAACCGCGCCGTGTCACGATCTCCCTCTCCGGCACCCTGCCCCAGGTGCGGCTGGTGCTCGGCGAGGCGGACGGCATCGACCTCGACGGGCGCACCGTGCGCTACACCGACCCCGAGGGGAACCCCGGCAGCCTCGGCTACGACCGGCTGGTCCTCGCCGCCGGCAGCGTGAACAAGCTGCTGCCCGTCCCCGGCGTCGCCGAGCACGCGCACGGCTTCCGCGGCCTGCCCGAGGCCCTCTACCTGCGCGACCACGTCACCCGCCAGGTGGAGCTGGCGGCCGGCGCCGACGACCCGGAGAGCCGCGCCGCACGCTGCACGTTCGTCGTCGTCGGCGCCGGCTACACCGGCACCGAGGTCGCCGCCCACGGGCAGCTGTTCACCGACGCGCAGGTACGCAAGCACCCCCTGCGCAAGGGTGTGCGGCCGCGCTGGATGCTGCTGGACGTCGCCGACCGGGTCCTGCCCGAACTGGACGAACGGCTCTCGCGCACCGCCGACCGGGTGCTGCGCGAGCGCGGCGTCGACGTGCGGATGGGCACCTCCGTGAAGGAGGCCACGCCGGACGGGGTCCTGCTCACCGACGGCGAGTTCGTCGCCACCCGCACCCTGGTGTGGTGCGTGGGCGTACGGCCCGACCCGCTCGCCGCGTCGCTCGGACTGCCCATGGAACGCGGCCGGCTGCTCGTCGAGCCCTCTCTCCAGGTGCCGGGCCGGCCCGAGGTCTTCGCCTGCGGTGACGCGGCCGCCGTACCCGACCTGGACAAGCCGGGCGGCTACACGCCGATGACCGCGCAGCACGCCTGGCGGCAGGGCACGGTCGCCGGGCGCAACGTCGCCGCCTCCCTCAGCGGCGGCGAGCTGCAGCCGTACCGGCACAAGGACATGGGGTTCGTCGTCGACCTCGGCGGGGCCCAGGCCGCCGCCAACCCGCTGGGCGTGCCGCTGTCCGGGCCCGTGGCCGGCGCGGTCACCCGCGGCTACCACCTCGCGGCGATGCCGGGCAACCGGATCCGGGTCGCCGCCGACTGGCTGCTGGACACCCTGCTGCCGCGCCAGGCCGTCCAGTTGGGGCTCGTCCGCTCCTGGTCGGTGCCGCTGGAATCGGCGTCGCCGGAGCTGGCGCGGGTGCCGGGACGGCCGCAGAGACAGCACGAGGAACCCCCGCAGCAGCAACCGGAGAAGGAGACGCACATGCGACCGACCGACTCCGCCGAGAAGGCCGCGCAGAACGAGACCGGGCCCGCGGAGGCCCGCCCGCGGCCCGGCGCCGAGGAGGCCCGGGCCCGGCCCGGCGGTGAACCGGCGAAGAACCAGCCGGGCGGCGAGCCGGCCAGGAACCAGCCCGGCGGCGAACCCGCCCGCAACCAGCCCGGCCCCGCACCCGGCGGACTGCCCGAGGAGCACCCCGCCCCCGGCCCCGTCAAGCGCACCGACGCGCCCGACCCCGCGGAAGGAGACTCATGAACACCGGTGAACTCGTCGAGCTGGGGCAGCAGTTGCGCGTGGACAGCGTCCGCGCGGCGGCCTCCGCCGGCTCCGGGCACCCGACGTCGTCGATGTCCGCCGCGGACCTGATGGCCGTCCTGCTCGCCCACCACCTGCGCTACGACTTCGACCGCCCCGCCCACCCCGGCAACGACCGCTTCGTGCTCTCCAAGGGCCACGCCTCGCCCCTGCTGTACTCCGCGTACAAGGCGGCCGGCGCGATCGACGACGCGGAGCTGCTCACCTTCCGCGAGCTGGGCAGCCGCCTGGAGGGACACCCCACCCCGCGGCGCCTGCCGTGGGTGGAGACGGCCACCGGCTCCCTCGGGCAGGGCCTGCCGGTCGGCGTCGGCCTGGCGCTCGCCGGGAAGCGGCTCGACCACACCGGCTACCGGGTGTGGGTCCTCACCGGCGACAGCGAGCTGGCGGAGGGCTCGGTGTGGGAGGCCGCCGAGCACGCGGCCTACGAGCACCTGGACAACCTCACCGCGATCGTCGACGTCAACCGGCTCGGCCAGCGCGGCCCGACCCGCCACGGCCACGACCTGGACGCCTACGCCCGCCGCTTCCAGGCGTTCGGCTGGCACACGATCGAGGTCGATGGGCACGACGTGGACGCGATCGACCGCGCCTACGGGGAGGCGCTGTCCACCGTCGGGCAGCCGACCGTGATCCTCGCCCGCACCCTCAAGGGCAAGGGCGTCCAGGGCGTCGAGGACCGCGAGGGCCTGCACGGCAAGCCACTGCCCGAGGCCGACGACGCGATCGCGCAGCTCGGCGGCGAGCGGAACCTGCGCGTCGAGGTGCACGAGCCGCCCGCCGTGCGCGCCCTGCGGTCGATGTCCACCGCCCCCGTCGACCTGCCCACCTGGGAGAAGGGCGACGAGGTGGCCACCCGGGACGCCTACGGCCGCGCGCTCGCCGCGCTCGGCTCGGGACGCGGCGACGTCGTCGCCCTCGACGGCGAGGTCAGCGACTCCACCCGGGCGGAGTTCTTCGCCAAGGAGCACCCCGACCGCTACTTCGAGTGCTACATCGCCGAGCAGCAGCTGGTCGCCGCGGCCGTCGGCATCGCCGCGCGCGGCTGGGTGCCGTACGCCTCCACCTTCGCGGCCTTCCTGACCCGCGCTTACGACTTCGTGCGGATGGCGTCGGTCAGCGGGGCGCGGATCAACCTGGTCGGCTCGCACGCCGGTGTCTCCATCGGGCAGGACGGGCCCAGCCAGATGGGCCTGGAGGACCTGGCGATGATGCGCGCGGTGCACGGCTCGACCGTGCTGCACCCCTGCGACGCCAACCAGACCGCCCGGCTGGTCGCCGCCATGGCCGGTCTGGACGGCATCGGCTACCTGCGCTCCCTGCGCGGCAAGACCCCGGTGATCTACGGCCCCGAGGAGGACTTCCCCGTCGGCGGCAGCAAGGTGCTGCGCTCCTCCGAACGGGACCGGCTCACCCTCGTCGCCGCCGGCATCACCGTGCCGGAGGCGCTGGCCGCCGCCGACACGCTGGCCGCCGACGGGATCGACGTCCGGGTGATCGACCTGTACTCGGTCAAGCCCGTCGACACGCACACCCTGCACCGGGCCGCCGAGGAGACCGGCTGCCTGCTCACCGTCGAGGACCACCACCCC
Organism: Streptomyces griseosporeus; assembly: GCF_014656055.1. Lineage (GTDB taxonomy): Bacteria > Actinomycetota > Actinomycetes > Streptomycetales > Streptomycetaceae > Streptomyces > Streptomyces griseosporeus. Next base: position 1,402,259 of record NZ_BNBR01000001.1, on the reverse strand, counting down.
GAGGGCGGCCTCGGCGACGCGGTCGCCGAGGCGTTCGCCGACGGGCGGCCGGTGCCGCGGCTGGCCCGGCTCGCCGTACGCACCATGCCCGGCTCGGCGAGCCCGGACGAGCAGCTGCACGCCGCCGGCATCGACGCCGAGTCGATCGCGGCCGCCGGGAAGCTCCTCGTGGAGGAGGCGATCGTGCCGTGAGCCATGGCGGCGCGCGCACGGTGCGGGCCGGGCGCCGTACCGTCGAGGTCCACCGGCCGGACAAGGTGCTCTTCCCCGGCGGCGCGGACACCAAGGAGTACACCAAGGGCGACCTGGTCGACTACTACCGGTCGGTCGCCCCCTTCATGCTGCCGCACCTGCGCGGCCGTCCGCTGATGCTGGAGCGGCACCCCGACGGCCTCGACGGGCCGCGCTTCATGCAGAAGAACACCCCCGAGCACTACCCGGACTGGATCACCCGCGCCGAGCTGCCCAAGGAGGACGGCACCGTCTGCCACACCGTGTGCGACGACACCGCCACCCTGGTCTACCTCGCCGACCAGGCCTGCCTCACCTTCCACCGCTGGCTCTCCCGCACCGGCAGCCCCACCCGCCCCGACCGGCTGGTCTTCGACCTCGACCCCGCGGACGACGACTTCACGGCCGTACGCGAGGCGGCCCGCCGGCTCGGCGACCTGCTGGACCAGCTCCGGCTGCCCTCGGCGCTGATGACCACCGGCTCGCGCGGACTGCACGTGATCGTGCCGCTCGACGGCCGGGACGAGGTCGACGAGGTGCGGGACTTCGCCCGGGACGTGGCCGACCTGCTCGTCGCCGAACACCCCGACCGGTTCACCACCGCCGCCCGCAAGAAGGACCGCGGCGACCGGCTCTACCTCGACGTGCAGCGCAACGGCTACGCCCAGACCGCGGTCGCCCCGTACACCGTGCGGGCCAGGCCCGGTGCGCCCGTGGCCGTACCGATCGCCTGGGAGCAGCTGGACGACCCGGACCTCGGTCCCCGCCGCTGGACCCTCGCCGACGCCGTGGAGCACGCCCGCACCGACCCGTGGGCCGCGGTGAGCGGCCGGGGGCGGGCGCTCGGCCCGGCGCGGCGGCGGCTGGACGCGCTGCGGGGATGAGCCGCCCGGCACCCGGTGCCGTCCCGTCCGGCCCCGATCGGCGAGCCCGTCAAGGTTTGGCCAAGGAACCAGCGGCCACACGGAGGAGAAGAGGTGGCCATGGCGAACACAAAGAACACAAGAGACGCACAGAACGCACAGAACTCATCGGACGAAACGGAGGAGCGGGAGCCGGCCGGCGAGCGGCTGCGCCCCATGGAGGTGCTCCGCAACGCGCGGGCGCAACTCGCGGAACTCACCGGAATGCAGGCGGAGTCCGTGTCCTCCTTCGAGCAGACGGAGGACGGCTGGGCCCTGGAGATCGAGGTCATGGAACTCGCCCGGGTGCCCGACACCATGAGCCTCATGGCGAGCTACCAGGTGGAGCTCGATCCGGAGGGACAGCTCACCGGTTACCGCCGCGTCCGCCGTTACGAACGCGGCCGGGCCGACGCCCGGGGCGGCAGGCAGTAGCCGCCGTCCGTGGCCCTCGCCACGGATCCCGGCGAGTACGACGACAGAAATCCACCACGACAGAAGGAGGCACGGTCGGCATGACCGTTGTCCCGGCACAGCAGTCCGGCGGCGGGGGAGGCAGCAGTGGCCTCTACGACGTTCTCGAGCTCGTCCTCGACAGGGGGCTCGTCATCGACGCATTCGTGCGGGTGTCCCTCGTCGGCATCGAGATCCTGAAGATCGACGTACGGGTCGTGGTGGCCAGCGTGGACACGTATCTGCGCTTCGCCGAGGCGTGCAACCGCCTCGACCTGGAGGCCGGTCCGCGCAAGAGCCCCGGCCTGCCCGACATGGTCGGAGAGATCACCGAGTCGGGTGCGCGCGGCAAGTCCAAGGGCGCCCTCTCGGGAGCCGCCCAGACCATCTCCGACGCCTTCAAGCAGGCGCGTGAGGAGGGCGGCGAGGCAGAGGAGCGGCCGCGTCCCCGCAAGACCACCGCCGCGCGCAGGAAGCGGGAGGAAGAGGAGTGAGCACCTACGTCTACGGCATCACCGCGGGTTCCGACCTGGCTCTGCCCGACGGGCTGACCGGCGTGGGCGAACCGCCCCTGCCGGTGCGCGTGGTGCGGGCGGGCGAGCTCGCGGCCATCGTCAGCGACGCCCCCGAGGGGCTGCGCCCCAAGCGGCGCGACCTGCTCGCCCACCAGACGGTCCTCGGTGAGGCGGGCGCGGCCGGCTGCGTGCTGCCCATGCGGTTCGGCAGCATCGCCCCCGACGACGAGACCGTCGCCGACGTCCTCGCCGAGCGCGCCGACCACTACCGGGAACGGCTGCAGGCGCTGGACGGCCGCGTCGAGTACAACGTCAAGGCCAGCCACGTCGAGGAGGCCGTCCTGCATCGCGTGATGGCCGAGAACAGCGAGGTCAGGGCGGTCGCAGAGGCCAATCGCAAGGCCGGCGGCGGAAGTTACGAGGACAAGCTGCGGCTCGGCGAGATGGTCGCCGCCGCGGTGAAGGCCAAGGAGGCCGAGGACGGCAGCGTCCTCCAGCAGCTCCTGGAGCCCGCCGCCGAGGCGGTCAACGCGGGGCCCGAGTCCACCGGCTGGCTGGCCAACGTGTCGTTCCTCGTCGAGAGGGACGCCGCGGCGCGCTTCCTGGAGGCCGTCGACCGGGCCCGCGAGGAGCTGCCGCAGCTGGAGATCCGCGTCAACGGACCCCTGCCGCCGTACAGCTTCGTCGACCCGGGTCCGGCCGAGCACGCGGCCACCGCGGCCGGCGACGCGGACACAGAGGCGGGATGAGCCATGGGCCTGCTCGGCGAGGTGCTGCTGCTGCCGTTCGCTCCGGTGCGCGGCAGCGCCTGGGTGATCAAACAGGTGCTCCAGGAAGCGGAGCGCATCTACTACGACCCGGCCACCGTGCGCGCCGAGCTGGCCCGTCTGGAGGAGCGACTGGAGGCCGGGGAGATCAGCGAGGAGGAGTTCGACCGGCAGGAGGACGAACTTCTCGAACGGCTGGAGACGGCGACGCGCGCGAGCGCGGGGACAGGTGAGTGGACGGCACGATGAACCGAGTCGGAGTGGGCCTCGCGGTAGGGGCAGGGTACGTCCTGGGACGTACGAAGAAGGCGAAACTGGCGTTCGCCGTCGGCAGCCTCGTCGCCGGCAAACGCATGAACCTGAGCCCGCGCGCGGTCGCGGAGCTGGTGAACCGGCAGCTGAAGGAGAACCCTCAGTTCAAGGAGATCGGCGAGGAACTCCGCTCCGATCTGCGCGGCGTCGGCAAGGCGGCCTCCGGGGCGCTCGTCGAGCGGCAGATCGGCGCGCTGGCCGACCGGCTGCACTCGCGTACCGGCCAGGTGCGCGACCAGCTGGCGGGCGGCACGGGCCGCGGCCGGCAGGACGACGAGGACGACACCGAGGCCGAGGACGACTCCCGCGAGGAGCGGGACGAGGCCGCCGACGACGAGCCGGAGGAGCAGGAGGCCGGGTCGCGGAAGGGGTCGGCGCGGGAGGACGAGTCCGAGGGCGGGTCCTCGGCGCGCAAGGCTCCGGCGAAGAAGGCACCGGCCAAGAAGACCGCGGCGAAGAAGACGTCCGCGACGGCCCCCGCGAAGAAGGCCGCCAAGAAGGCACCGGCCGCCGGAGCGGCCCGGAAGACCGCCTCGGCCGGGAAGAAGGCGGCGAAGTCCGCTCCCTCCGGCCGGAGCGCGAAGGGAGGCGGTGAGTGATGACCGACACCCTGGGATCGGCCGGCTCGGCCGCGCGGGGAGCGGCGGGCGGCAACGGCAACCCGCTGTCGGACCTGGCCCACAGCGAGGCCGCGGACCGGCTCAAGGCGGAACTGCAGGACTACCTCGCCGCCCAGGCGACCCGGATGCTGACCGGCGTCGGGCGCAAGCTCGGCGAGACGACCGGGAAGCTGAACGACATAGCCGAGGGCAACAGTCCCGGCTTCGCCAAGCTGGCCCTCGACGGCGGCCGCAAGCTGGCCGAGGGCAAGGGCCCGCTGCGCACCGCCCTGGAGGTGGGAGCCACGCGTGCCAAGGACAACGTCGTCGGGGCGCTGAAGGGCCTCGGCGGGAAGAAGAAGGGCGGCAAGGGCCGCGCCGGCAACAAGCCGACCGTGATCATCGAGTCCATCGACGTCGGCGTGCCGCTGCGCACCGCCTACGACCAGTGGACCCGGTACCAGGACTTCAGCAGCTTCGCCAAGGGCGTCAAGAGCGCGAGCCGCGCCGACGACACCCACTCCGACTGGCAGGCGAAGGTCTGGTGGTCGAGCCGCAGCTGGAAGGCGACCACCACCGAGCAGATCCCCGACCAGCGCATTGCCTGGACGTCGGAGGGCGCCAAGGGCTCCACCAAGGGCGCCGTCACCTTCCACCGGCTGGCGGACAACCTCACCCGCGTCCTGCTGGTGATCGAGTACTACCCCTCCGGCCTCTTCGAGAAGACCGGCAACATCTGGCGTGCCCAGGGCCGCCGGGCCCGTCTCGACCTGAAGCACTACGCCCGCTTCATCACCCTCAAGGGAGAGGTGGACGAGGGCTGGCGCGGCGAGATCGAGGACGGCGAGGTCGTCCGCAGCCACGAGGAAGCCCTGGAGGCGGAGGAAGCCGAGGAGTCGGGCGAGGAGTCCGAGGAGTCGGGCGAGGAGTCCGAGGACGAGGAGTCCGGCCGGGAAGCCCGTGACGAGGACGAGGAGTCCGACGAGGCGCCCGAGGACGAGGAAGAGGAGTACGAGGAGGACGAGGAAGGCGAGGGCGCCCCTGCCGCCGAGGAGGACGAGGAGCCGTACGGCGAGGAGACCTCCGAGGACCAGGACGCCTACGACGAGGACGAGGAGGAGGACGAGGAGGAGCCCGAGGAGGGCTACGAGCCCGAGGGTGACGAGGAGGAGTACGAGGACGCCGAGGAGGACGAGGACGAGTACTCCCGTTCGGGGAGCAGGCGATGACCCAGCCGAGCCCCATGGCCGGACGGCTGCCCGAGCCCTACGGGAGCGGCGGCGGGGCCAACCTCGCCGACATCCTCGAGCGCGTCCTGGACAAGGGTGTCGTGATCGCGGGGGACATCCGGATCAACCTGCTCGACATCGAACTGCTCACCGTCAAGCTGCGGCTCATCGTCGCCTCCGTCGACAAGGCCAAGGAGATGGGCATCGACTGGTGGGAGACCGATCCGGCCCTCTCCAGCGGTGCCCGCCGCGACGAACTCGCCCGTGAGAACGCAGAGCTGCGGGCCCGGCTGGCCGAGCTGGAGAGCGGCCGGCCCCGCAGCCGGGCCCACGGCCCTGAGGAGGCCTCATGACCGGACTGCGGTACGTGTACGCGGTCTGCCGCCCCTTCGGCGCGCCCCTGCAGGCACAGCTGACGGGGGTGGCCGGCGCGCCGCCCCGGCAGCTGGTCCACCATGGCCTGGTCGCCGTGTTCAGCGAGGTCCCGGCGAGCGACTTCGCCGAGGAACCGCTGCGCGCCCACCTGGAGGACCTCGACTGGCTGACCGCGACCGCCCGCGCCCACCAGGGCGTGATCGACGCGCTCACGGTCGTCACCACACCGCTGCCGCTGCGGCTGGGCACCGTCTTCCACGACGACAGCGGCGTACGGACCATGATCGAGGCCCGCGAGCGGGTCTTCCGGCGCACCCTGGAGCGGCTGGAGGGCCGCGTGGAGTGGGGCGTGAAGGTGTACGCCGAGGTGTCCCCGGAGCAGGCGCAGAGCGGGACGCCCTCGGCGCCCGCGGTGTCGGGGCAGCCCGTGTCGGGCCGTGACTACCTGCGCCGCCGCAGCACCCAGGCCCGCGCCCACGAGAACATGTGGCAGCAGGCCGAGGAATTTGCCGGACGCCTGCACGCCACCCTGTGCGCGCACGCCGAGGATTCCCGGCTGCACAATCCGCAGAATGCCACGCTGTCCGGTGCCGCCGGACGCAATGTGCTGAATGCCGCCTATCTGGTGCCGCGGTCCCGTTCCGAGGAATTCGTGGAACTGGTCGACCGCACCAAGGACGAGAGCAAGGGCGGGACGCCCGGAATGCGGGTGGAACTCACCGGCCCGTGGGCGGCGTACTCGTTCGTGGAGGAGGAGCAGACGTGACCGTCGTCGAACGCCGTGAGGTGGCCCTCGTGGACCTGCTGGACCGGCTGCTCGCCGGCGGTGTCGTCATCGTCGGCGACCTGACCCTGCGCATCGCGGACGTCGACCTCGTCCGCATCGACCTGAACGCCCTGATCAGTTCCGTCAACGCCCAGGTGCCCTCGCCCTTCGGAGACTCCCAGTGACCGCCCCGCGCAACCGGCTGGACCTCGATCCCGACACCGTCGAGCGGGACCTCGTCAAACTCGTCCTGACCGTGGTGGAGCTGCTGCGGCAGCTGATGGAGCGGCAGGCGCTGCGCCGGTTCGACGCCGGCGACCTGAGCGAGGACCAGGAGGAGCGGATCGGGCTGACGCTGATGCTGCTGGAGGACCGCATGTCCGAGCTGCGGGACCGCTACGGACTGCGGCCCGAGGACCTGAATCTGGACCTCGGGCCGCTCGGGCCGCTGCTGCCCCGGGAGTGACGGCCCCCGGGTGCCCCCGGGAGTGACCGCCCGGGTCACCTCACCACCACCTGTGCCGGTGTGTCACCACCTGTACCAGCGGGCCCGCCCGCCGCCGGCCGTCGAGGCACCACGGAACAGGAACCCCAGCAGCCACACGACCAGAACCGCGAGTGCGATCCACCAGAGCGCCTTCACTGCGAATCCGACGCCGAAAAGGATTATCGCCAGAAGCAGTACGAGCAGAATGGGAACCATAATGTGAACCTCCTGCGATCCGGGTTTCCCGAAATACGCCCGGAAAACGGGGATTCACGCATCCTTTCGGCACAGGATCTCCCCGTGCAGCACCGCGAACCAGCCGTCCTCGTGCCGGCCCCACTCCCGCCAGGCCTCCGCGACGGCCGCCAGCTCCTCCTCGGTGGCGTGGCCGCCGTCCACGGCCAGCCGCGCGTAGGACGAGGCCACCGTGCGCTCCGCCCACAGCTCGCTCCACCAGCGGCGCTCCTCCGGCGTGGTGTACGTCCAGGTGCTGGAGGTCGCGGTGACGTCGGTCAGGCCCGCCTGCCGCGCCCACGCCTTCAGCCGCCGCCCGGCGTCCGGCTCGCCGCCGCCCGCGCGGGCCACCCGGTGGTACAGGTCCAGCCAGCCGTCCAGCCCCGGGACCTCCGGGTACCAGGTCATCGCCGCGTAGTCGGAGTCGCGGGCCGCGACGATGCCGCCCGGCCGGGTCACCCGCGCCATCTCGCGCAGTGCCCGCACCGGGTCGCCGACGTGCTGGAGCACCTGGTGGGCGTGGACGACGTCGAAGGAGGCGTCGGCGTACTCCAGGGCGTGCACGTCGGCGACCGCGAAGTCCACGTTGGCCAGACCGCGCTCCCCGGCGGCGGCCCGCGCCCGCTCCAGGACCTCCGGGGCCCGGTCGACACCGGTGACGTGCCCTTCGGGGACCAGCGCGGCCAGGTCGGCGGTGATCGTGCCGGGGCCGCAGCCGATGTCCAGGATCCTCAGGTGGGGCTTCAGCGAACCGAGCAGGTAGGCCGCGGAGTTCTCCGCGGTGCGCCAGGTGTGCGACCGCAGCACCGACTCGTGGTGGCCGTGCGTGTAGACGGCCGTCTCCCGCGCCTCGGGCATGGCTGTGCCCCTCTCCTCGTACCGGTCCCCGCCGGGGAACGGCCCGCGGGGCGATCGCCGTCACCGTACCGCGCACCGGCCGGATGATGAGATCCGGCGTCCGGCATATGGTCTGACGGTCCGTCAGAGAGTTCCGAGAAGAGGGGCAGGGCGCGCGGTCAGGTGAGGGGTGCCGGGCGGTACACGGTCAGCGCCTGCGGCATCTTGTCCACCGTCACCTGGCCGGACACCTCGACGACCTCGCCGTCGTAGGCGAGGAGCGTGCCCGGCGCGACACCGTCCAGGCGGAGCCTGGGCACCTGCTCGGCGGCGTGCACGGGGGAGCGGGTGAGCGGTCCGGCGATCGCCGCGGCCAGCAGCCGCAGCGCCGGCCGGCGTCCCCCGTGCACCACCCGTACGTCGAGCAGCCCGTCCGCCAGGTCGAGCCGGCGACCAGGGGTGAGGCCCATGCGGTGGTAGGTGCCGTTCCCGGCGAACAGCAGCCACAACGGGTGCGGGCGGCCGCCCACCTCGGCCTGGAGCGGATGCCGGTCGGTGTTCAGCACCCGCAGCGCGGCCAGCACCCCGGCCGGCCAGCCGCCGATCCGGTGCGACCAGCGCTCCCGCACCCGCACCAGCTCCGGGTAGACGCCCAGGCTCAGCGTGTTGAGGAAGACACCGCGCCGTTCGCCCGACGTGAACCGGCCCACGTCCACCCGCACGGCCTCGCCGCGCGTCAGCGCCTCGGCCAGATCGCGGGCGCCCTCCACCCCGAGGTCGTAGGAGAAGTGGTTCAGCGTGCCGCCGGGCAGCACCGCCAGCGGCAGCCCGTGCCGCAGGGCGACCTCCGCGCCGGAGTTCACCGTGCCGTCGCCGCCGCACACCCCCAGCACCCGGGCCCGCGCCGCGGCCTTCTCCAACTCGGCCCGCACGTCCTCCGGTTCGCACTCCACGATCTCCACGCCCGGCAGCAGGCCCTGCAGCGCCCGCACCCGCTCGGCGCTGCCCGCCGCCGTGTTGGTCACCAGCACCAGACCCTCGCCGTCCGGCAGCGCCGGCGCGTCGGCGCGCGGCCGGGGCGGCGGGCCCAGCTGCGCCCGCGTCGGCACCAGGCCCCGCACCGCGAACGCGGCGCCCGCGCCGAGCGCCGCACCGGCCAGGACGTCGCTCGGGAAGTGCACGCCGGTGTAGACGCGGGACATCGCCACCGAGAAGGCGGCCGGCGCCACCGCCAGCCCCCACCCCGGCGACTCCAGCGCCACCCCGGTCGCGAACGCGGCGGCCGACGCCGCGTGACCCGACGGGAACGACGTGGTGATCGGCTGCCGCTTCAGCTGCCGTACCAGCGGCACCGGGTCCAGCACCGGGCGCGGCCGGCGCACCGAGCGCTTGCCGAGGGTGTTGATGGCGAGGGAGGCCAGGGCGAGGGAGGCGACACCCCGTACGGCGGCCCGGCGGGCCCGCGGGGTGCGGCTCGCCGCCATCGCGGCGGCCGTCGCGAACCACAGCACACCGTGGTTGGCGCTGCGGCTCAGCCGCGGCAGCACCGGCTCTCCGCCCGGCCAGTGCTGCTCGGCGGCGAACTCGAACAGCCGGGAGTCGAGGGCGAGCAGTTTCTCGCGCAGCCGGTGACGGCCGGGCAGGGGGACGGTCAGATCGACGTCTGGGCTCATACCGTCCCGGGTACCCGGAAGCGGCCGTTTCCCGACCGGCGGACCGCCGTGGACCCGCCACCGTGGCCCGGCGGCCGGCGCCGATGTGCCCTTTGCCGCGGCGCACCCCCTGAGGGACACCGTCACCGAGCGTGAGGAGCGATCTAATCCGTTTGCCGCTCGCGCGCCCCGCCCCGGAGAATGCGGCCCCATGGGACATCTCGAAGCCGCGCACCTGGAGTACCACCTTCCCGACGGGAGGGCGCTGCTCGGCGATGTCTCCTTCCGGGTCGGCGAAGGCGCCTCCGTCGCCCTCGTCGGACCCAACGGCGCCGGCAAGACCACCCTGCTGCGGCTGATCTCCGGTGAGCTGAAGCCGCACGGCGGCACCGTCACCGTCAGCGGCGGGCTCGGCGTGATGCGCCAGTTCGTGGGCTCCGTACGGGACGAGAGCACCGTACGCGACCTGCTCGTCTCCGTCGCCCCGCCGCGCATCCGCGAGGCCGCCCGGGCCGTCGACGCCGCCGAGCACGCCGTGATGACGGTCGACGACGAGGCGGCCCAGCTGGCCTACGCGCAGGCCCTCGCCGACTGGGCCGAGGTGCGCGGCTACGAGGCGGAGACGCTGTGGGACATGTGCACCACGGCCGCGCTCGGCGTGCCCTACGAGAAGGCGCAGTGGCGGCAGGTGCGCACGCTCTCCGGCGGCGAGCAGAAGCGGCTGGTGCTGGAGGCGCTGCTGCGCGGCACCGACGAGGTGCTGCTGCTCGACGAGCCGGACAACTACCTCGACGTGCCCGGCAAGCGCTGGCTGGAGGAGCGGCTGCGGGAGACCCGCAAGACGGTGCTCTTCGTCTCCCACGACCGCGAACTCCTCGCCCGCGCCGCCGAGAAGATCGTCTCCGTGGAGCCCGGCCCGGCCGGCGCCGACGCCTGGGTGCACGGCGGCGGCTTCGCCACCTACCACGAGGCCCGCCGGGAACGCTTCGCCCGCTTCGAGGAGCTGCGCAGGCGGTGGGACGAGAAGCACGCCCAGCTGAAGAAGCTGGTGCTGAGCCTCCGTCAGGCGGCCAGCATCAGCCACGAGCTGGCCTCCCGCTACCACGCCGCCCAGACCCGGCTGCGCAAGTTCGAGGAGGCCGGCCCGCCGCCCGAGCCGCCGCGCGAGCAGGACATCAGGATGCGGCTGAAGGGCGGCCGTACCGGCGTCCGCGCCGTCACCTGCGAGCGGCTCGAACTCACCGGCCTGATGAAACCCTTCGACCTGGAGGTCTTCTACGGCGAACGGGTCGCCGTCCTCGGCTCCAACGGCTCCGGCAAGTCGCACTTCCTGCGGCTGCTCGCCGGGGAGGACGTGGCCCACACGGGGCAGTGGAAGCTCGGCGCGCGGGTGGTGCCCGGCCACTTCGCGCAGACCCACGCCCACCCCGAACTCCACGGCCGCACCCTGCTGGACATCCTCTGGACGGAGCACGCCCAGGACCGCGGCGCCGCCATGTCCCGGCTGCGCCGCTACGAACTCACCCAGCAGGCCGAGCAGACCTTCGACCGGCTCTCCGGCGGGCAGCAGGCCCGGTTCCAGATCCTGCTGCTGGAACTCCAGGGCGTGACCGCCCTGCTGCTGGACGAGCCCACCGACAACCTCGACCTGGAATCGGCGGAAGCCCTCCAGGAAGGCCTGGAGGGCTTCGAGGGCACGGTCCTCGCGGTCACCCACGACCGCTGGTTCGCCCGCTCCTTCGACCGGTTCCTCGTCTTCGGCAGCGACGGCCGGGTCCGGGAGACCGCCGAGCCGGTGTGGGACGAGCGGCGCGTGGAGCGGGCGCGGTGAACGGGGCGTAGCGGGCCGTCACCGCAGGCGCAGCAGCGCGCCCAGGCCACCCGACGGCGTGTCCTCGGAGGCGTCCGGCAGCGCCGGCGTGACCGAGATCGCGGGCGCCCCGGTCTCCACCGCCGCCCGCAGCAGCGCGTCGTCGGCCCGCGCCGACCAGGAGTGCCGCTCGCCGAGCGCGCTCAGCTCCGTACGGCGCACCGCCAGCTGGTCGGGGCCCTCACCGACCCACACCTCACGGTGGGTGTCCGGGCCCTCGGGGCGGATCAGCAGTTCGTCGATACGGTGCTCACGGGCCGCCTCCACGACCGCCGGCACGCCCTCCACGGCCGCCGCCCGGCCCTCGCCGTCCGGGGCGCGGGCCGCCAGGAAGCGGTCCAGGTCCTGCCGGGTCCGGCGGCGCACATGCTCGGCGCGTGCCCGCTCGACGTCCTCGTCGCGGAGCCGGCTGCCGGTGCCGTGGGAGGCCCCCACCAGCCGGTCGTGCAGCCGCCGCGGCAGCCGGTCGTGGACGGCCCGCCGCTCACGGTCGTCCCCCACCAGGATCAGCACGTCCGCCCGGGTCTCCTCCTGGCAGACGGCGAGCGCGTCGGCGATCTCCGCCGCGTTGTGGTCCCAGGTGTTCTCCACCCGCAGCTGGAAGTGCCGCTCCGACCAGTCCGCCGAACCCGTCCGGTGCACCGGCCACGGCCCGCCCGTCACCGCGCCCGCCTCATGGCCGCCCAGCCCGCTGCGCAGCTCGAAGTCCGCGCCCTTGCGGTCGATGTAGGCGACCACGCACACCGGGTCCTCGGCCGCCAGCTCCAGCAGCGGCGACACATGCGGCAGCGGTGCCCAGTGCGCGGAGCCGCCGGCCACCGGGCGGCGGGCCAGCGGCGGATCCAGCACCACCTCGCCGTCCCGCGCGAACAGGGCCCGCCCGTGCGGGCCGGTGGAGTGGACGAGATCCTCCACAGCCTCCCGCACCGCCCGGCAGGTCGCCTCGTCCGCCCCCTGCGACGCCAGCTCCCGGGCCACCGCGCGCGCCGTCGGCCGGCGCTCCTCCCGCCGGTCCTCCGCATGGCGGGACAGGTCCACGTACACGGAGGCCCAGGGCCCGGTTTGTTCGTACAGTGGATGCAGGAAGGCGAGATCCATGACTCCCTCCCGGTGCCGCTCAAAGGTCGTGCTCGGTTCCCGGGCGGGTACCCGGGCCCCATGAACGAACACGACGAACAGGGCACCACCATGAGCGGAGTCGACCCGGCGCGACTGGACGACCAGCAGCTGATGAAAGAGCTGGAGACCATCCACCGCACACGCCACGACACCCTGCTGTACGCCTCGGGCGACGCGCTGCGGGCGCACAACGAGCGCATGGCGCAGCTGGAGGGCGAGTACCTGCGCCGCAACCCGCAGCGCACCATCGCCGCCGGGCGCACCCGCGAAGGGGCCCGGGAACGCACGAGCGGGGAGTCGGCGACTCCCCGCTCCTGACCCCCGTGCCGGCCGTCAGCCGGACTCCTGGGCGAACACCTCGAGGTACGCCTCGCAGAACGCCTTCAGGTCGTCCGGCTTACGGCTGGTGACCAGCTTGTTCGGCCCGTGGTCGCACACCTTCACCTGCTCGTCGACCCAGGTGCCGCCCGCGTTGCGGAGGTCCGTCCGCAGACTGGGCCACGAGGTCAGCACCCGGCCGCGCACGACGTCCGCCTCGACGAGGGTCCACGGCGCGTGGCAGATCGCGGCGACCGGCAGGCCCCGGTCGAAGAAGTCCTTCACGAACGCCACGGCCTTGTCGTCCATGCGCAGGAAGTCGGGGTTGGCCACCCCGCCCGGCAGGACCAGCCCGCCGAAGGAGTCCGCGGACGCCTCACCGACGACCTCGTCGACCGGGAAGGTGTCCGCCTTGTCCAGGTGGTTGAACGCCTGGATCTCGCCCGGCTCGGTCGACACCAGCACCGGTTCGTGCCCGGCGTCGACGGCGGCCTGCCACGGGTCGGTCAGCTCGACCTGCTCCACGCCCTCGGGAGCGGCCAGAAACGCGATACGCATGAGCGATCAGTCCTTCGTACGCTTGTTCTTGTCGTCTTTCCTGCGCCGCCAGCCCGCGCGCACGCACCGCAGCAGCTCCTCGCCGTACGGCAGCGCCACGCATCCGCCGATGGCCACCGCGATGCCCGCGAGGTAGCCGGGCGACAGCTGCGGCCGGCGCGGCACCAGCCGCCACGCCTGCGGATCGCCGCCCCCGCCGCGCAGCAGCGCCTTCACCTGGTCGGCGTGCAGGCACATCAGCGAGGCCAGCGCGGCGAACGGCAGGGACTCCAGGAAGCTGTGGATGTGCTGTTCCAGCGGCTTGACCTCGCGTTCGCTGCGCACGGCGGTGCGCACGTCCCACAGCGCGGTCGCCTCGTGCACCGCCGCGCCCGCCAGCTGCACCGACAGCAGCAGCGGGTTGACCCGGTAGCGCAGGGTCAGCGCGATGGGCAGGCCGACCTCGGCCATCATCAGCGCGTGGATCAGGGACTCCTTGGTGCCGGCGGTGTCCTCGATCCGGGTGCGCCGGTGCATCGCCCAGTCGGCGAGCCCCGGCACGAACCAGCTCGGCAGCAGCCCGTACAGCAGATAGCGGGTGGTGACGTCGCCGACGTCGACGGACGCGCCGGACGTGCCGGACGCGGCGATCCGCGTGGCCTGGTCGCGCCTCATGCGCGGCCCCCGTCCGGCGCGGTCCGGGCGATCTCGGCGAGCACCGAGTCCGGGTCCCGGGCCAGCGCCAGGTCGCCGAGGCTCACCATGCCGACGGGGCGCCCGCCGGAGACCACCGGCAGCCGCCGTACCGCGCACTCCCGCATCAGTGTCACCGCCGCGGCGACCGGCTCGTCCGGGCCGATCGCCACCGGGTGCGGTGTGCACACCGAGTGCGCGGTCGTCGTCAGCGGATCGGCTCCCTCGGCTACCGCCCGCACCGCGATGTCCCGGTCGGTGAGCACCCCGACGAGCTGCTGGTCGTCGACCACCAGGACGTCGCCGACATCGCCGGAGCGCATCAGCCGTGCCGCCTGGGCCAGCGAGGCCTCCGGCGGCACGGTCACCGCGCCGGGTGTCATCACCTCTCGTACGGCCTGCGCCGTCACCGGCCGCCCTCCCGGCCCCGTCCGGCGGCGGTGACCGCCTCGGCCAGCTGCTGGACGTTGTCGTAGCGCTCCTTGCGCGGCAGCCCCTGAAGGGCCTCCACCAGCGCGTCCGGGGCGTTCTTGCGGCGCAGGACGCCCGCCAGCTCGCCCGCGGCCGCCGGGAAGGAGCTGCGGCCCAGGATGCGGGCCAGCTCCAGCCGTACCGTCTCCAGCGACGAGCCCAGCCCGCCCGGGGAGACGGGGGCACCCCAGATCTGCGGGTCGTCCTCGGCGGCCGGCTCCGGGTCGTGCCACTCCTCCACGCGCGTGGGGTGGCCGGAGCGGAGCAGTCCCTGCAGTTCGTGCTTCCTCTCGTTGTCGCGGTGCACGCTCATCCGGTCGCTGCCTCGCTGCATGTCTCCCTCCAGATCCTCGACGGTGGCCCCCCGCGTACCCGGCAGCCGCGCACCGACACGGCTCACTTCTTGTCCCGGTGCGGCAGGAACTCCTGCACCTTCGCCTTGAAGCCCTGCCGGATCATCGAGCCGCGGTCCGTGTCGCCCTTGAGGATCGAGGCGGCGGTCGCCTCCATCTGCTCCCAGGTGGAGTGCGGCGGGATCGGCGGCACCGCCGGATCGGTCAGGAACTCGATCACCGCGGGCCCGTCCGCCTCCAGGCCGGCCCGCCAGCCCGCCTCCACGTCCTCCGGCTTCTCCACCCGCACCCCGGTCAGGCCCAGCGAGCGGGCGAACGCCGCGTACTGCACGTCCGGCAGCTCCTGCGACGGCAGGAAGGACGGCGCGCCCTCCATGGCGCGCATCTCCCACGTCACCTGGTTCAGGTCGCGGTTGTTCCACACGCCGACCACCAGCCGGCGGTCCTCCCACCGGTCGGCGTACTTCGCCGCCGTGATCATCTCCGCCAGCCCGTTCATCTGCATCGCGCCGTCCCCGACCAGTGCGACCACCGGCCGGTCCGGGTGCGCGAACTTCGCGCCGATCGCGTACGGCACGCCCGGGCCCATCGTCGCCAGCGTGCCGGAGAGCGAGCCGCGCATGGTGCCGCGCATCGTGATGTGCCGCGCGTACCAGTTGGCGGTCGAACCGGAGTCGGAGGTGACGATCGCGTCGTCCGGCAGCAGCGGGTCAAGGGCACGCGCCACGTACTCCGGGTTGATCGGGTCGGCGGACAGCTGGGCGCGCCCCTCCATCACCTCGTGCCAGTGCCTGACGTTGTCGCAGACCGTGTCGTACCACTCGCGGCCGCGGTCCGAATCCAGCCGCGGGATCAGCCGCTGCAGGGTCTCCTTCGCGTCGCCGACGAGATTCACCTCGTACGGGTAGCGCATCCCCACCATGTGCGGGTCGATGTCGATCTGCACCGCCCGCGCCTTGCCGAACTCCGGCAGGAACTGCGAGTACGGGAAGGACGAGCCGATCGTCAGCAGCGTGTCGCAGTCCCGCATCAGCTCGTACGAGGCACGCGTGCCCAGCAGCCCGATCGAGCCGGTGACGTACGGCAGTTCGTCGCTGAGGACGTCCTTGCCGAGCAGCGCCTTGGCCACGCCCGCGCCCAGCAGCTGCGCGATCCGGTGCACCTCCTCGCGGGCGCCGGCCGCGCCCTGCCCGACCAGGATCGCCACCTTGTCACCGGCGTTGAGGATCTCCGCCGCCCGTTCGATCGAGTCCTGCGACGGCACCGCCGTCCACGCGCTGCGGTCCAGGCTGGAGGGCACCATCTTGAAGTCGTGCGTCGGCGCGCTGTACTCCAGCTCCTGCACGTCGCCGGGGATGATGACGGCCGTCGGCGCCCGCCGCGCGTACGCGGTGCGGATCGCCCGGTCCAGCACGTTCGGCAGCTGCTCCGGCACCGTCACCGTCTCCACGAAGTCGGAGGCGACGTCCTTGTACAGCGTGTGCAGGTCGACCTCCTGCTGGTAGGAGCCGCCCATCGCGGTGCGGTGCGTCTGGCCGACGATGGCCAGCACCGGCACATGGTCCAGCTTCGCGTCGTACAGCCCGTTGAGCAGGTGGATCGCGCCGGGTCCCGACGTGGCCGCGCACACCCCGAGACGGCCGCTGAACTTGGCGTAGCCGACCGCCTGGAACGCGGACATCTCCTCGTGCCGGGACTGGATGAACCGCGGCCGGTCCTCGGCCCGGCCCCAGGCGGCGAGCAGTCCGTTGATGCCGTCGCCGGGATAGCCGAAGACGGTTTCCACGCCCCACTCCCGCAGACGCTGCAGGACGTGGTCGGAGACCTTGGTGCTCATGGACGGGACCTCCCGGAGGGTGCGATGCCGTGACAGGGGTCTGCGGGTGACGAGTCACCGCCGGGGGTGGGGGAAAACCTCGGGGCGGCGGCAGCCGCCGGGGGCGGTCCGGCTCTCACCCGGTTGGCCGTGCGGGTCCCGCCAATGGGTGACGGCCGCGCGCGTCCCCGGCACCGGCGGGCTGTGATGGCTTGCGGAGGCACGTGTACGGCGTGCCGCCGGAAGGAGCCCCGCCCATGCGCCGCCGCACCGCCCGTGTCCTGTCCGTCGCCCTGCTCAGCGGGGCCGCGGTGGCCGCCGCGGCGCCCCACGGCGTCGCGGACCCCGCCGCCGACGTCGGCCCGGCGTCCGTGCAGCCCGGCGGCACCGTCACCGTCTCCGTCTCCTGCGACGCGGCCGGAGGCACCGCGCCCGAGACGCTGGAGGCGACCTCGCAGGCCTTCGACGAGGGCACCGTCGAGCTGCGCAAGGTCCCCGGCGAGGGCGAGGGGGCCGCCGGGCCCGCCTACCGGGGCACCGCGCAGGTCGCCCCCGCCGAGGAGTTCGAGGACGTCGACGGGACCGGGCCGGACACCGCGTGGACCGTCGACGGCACCTGCCCGGCGGCGTCCGGCGGCCAGGGCAAGCCGTGGAGCGCCACCTTCGACGTCGCCCGGGACGCCGCGCACCACGGCAGCGCCCCGCCCGTCCCCGAGCCCCCGCCCGAGCCCGTGGCCCCGCTAGAGCCCGTTTCCCCGCCCGAGCACGTTTCCCCGCCCGAGCACGTTTCCCCGCCCGAGCACGTGTCTCCGCCGGTGCCGCCACCGCCGTCGCCCTGCCCGTCCCCGCATGCCACCTCCTGCGGTGCCGCCGCGCTCCCGCACGGCGTGCGGGCGGGGGAGGGCGGCTCCTTCACCGACTCCGTGCCCGCCCTGGTCGCGGGCGGCCTGCTGATCGCGGGCGCGGCCGGCGCCGCCGTGCACCGGCTGCGGCAGCGGGACACGACCCGGCACGACTGACGGATGTGACACGCGCGACGTCCGCGGGCGGCCATGGCCCACGGGTCGCGTGGGTACTGGGGAACCGAGGCACCGAAGATCGACGAAGATCCCGGCAGCGGCGGTACCGCACCGGGAACCGGGCGGAGGCACGCATGCGGCGTACGGACCCCGAAGGCCACGGGCCCGTCCGCTACGGGCCGCCCCTCCCCGACGACGGGCTGCCCGTCCTGCCCGAGCTGGCCGACCGGGTCGCCGCCGCGGCGGGCCGCGCCGAGGCCGAGCCGGCCGGCGGCGGCACCGCCCTGCGGGAGGCCGCCTGCGGCTGGTTCGGCCGCCGCGCACTGCCCGCCCTGCCCGACCGGGTCGCCGCCGCGCCCGGCGCGAACGCCCTGCTCGTGGCGCTGACCGCCGCCCTCGGCGGCGACGTGCTGGTGCCCCGGCCCTGCGCCGCCTGGTGGGCGCCGTACGCCCGCCTGCTGGGCAGACCCGTCTTCCACGTCGCCACGCCCGCCGAGTGCGGCGGCGTCCCCGACCCGTACGCGCTGCTGGAGACCGTGCGCCGGGTGCGCGACGAGGGCGGCGACCCCCGGCTGCTGGTGCTGTCCGTCGCCGACGACCCCACCGGCACCGTCGCCCCGCCCGAGGTGCTGCACGAGGCCGTGGAGGCCGCCGCCGGCGAGGGCCTGCACCTGGTCAGCGACGAGACGTGGCGCGACACCCTGCACCGGCCGCACGGCACCGTGCTGCTCAGCCCCGCCGAGATGCTGCCCGAGCGGGTCACCGTCGTCGCCGACCTGGCCGGGGCCCTGCTGCCCGCGGGCTGGCCCGCCGCGATCGCCCGCTTCCCCGCAGGCGACCTCGGCGCGGCCCTCCACGCGCGCGTGCTGGACATCCTCACCGCGCTCGGCGCGCGCGTCGCCGCCCCCGTCGCCGCCGCGGCCGGCCACGCCCTGACCGAGCCCGCCGCGGTCACCGAGCGCCGCGCCGCCGCCGTACGCCTGCACGCGCGCGTGGCCGCCGCCGTGCACGCCGCCGTCGTCGGCGCTGGCGCCCTCGCCCGCCCGCCGCAGGCCGGCCGCCACCTGTACGCCGACCTCGGCCCGCTGCGCCCCGCGCTGACGGGCCGTGGCGTGGGCGACGCCCAGGAACTGGAGGACTTCCTCACCGACCGCCTCGGCATGCCCGCGCCGGGCGGTCACCGCTTCGGCGACGACCTCGGCGCGCTGCGCGTCCGGCTGTCCACCGGGCCCCTGCTGGGCGCCACCGACGCCGAACGCGCGGAATGCCTCACCTCACCCGTCCCGTTGGAACTGCCACACGTGCACCGCGCGTTGATCACCCTGAGGTCGGTCTTCGACGATCTCCGCGACGACGCTCAGCGATGGGAGCCTCCTCGATGACGCAGCAGTCCGAGACGAACACCACGACGGCCACCACTGGTTCGAGCGCCACCGTCACCACGGACCCGACCGACACGACACTCCCCGAGGACCCCGCGGGCCCGGCCGTCACGACGGACCCGGCGGGCGCGCCCGCGCTGTCGGCGCCGTCACCGGCCTCCCCGCTCGCCCCGTTCCCGCCGCTCGCCGAACCGCGCCCGCTGGGCGAGCGCAGAGTGTGGCCGCGGACCTTCCACGACCGGCTCACGGCCCCGCTGCCCGGCCTGAAGGCCATGGCCCGCTTCGCCCGCGAGGGCGCCGTACGGCCCGGGCGCGAGGGCCTCGCCGACATCCCGCGCCTGCCCTTCGAGCCCGGCCCGCTGCCCCGCGTCGACACCCGCACCGTCGCCGTCACCTGGGCGGGACACGCCAGTTGGGTGCTGCGGATCGGCGGCCTGACCGTGCTGACCGACCCGGTGTGGTCCCGCCGCATCCTCGGCACCCCGGCCAGGATCACGCCCGTCGGAGTGGCGTGGGAGGCGCTGCCGCCCGTCGACGCCGTCGTCATCAGCCACAACCACTACGACCATCTGGACGCCCCGACCCTGCGCCGACTCCCGCGCGACACCCCGGTGTTCGTGCCGGCCGGCCTCGGCCGCTGGTTCCAGCGCCGCCGGTTCACCCGCGTCACCGAGCTGGACTGGTGGGAGGCGGCCGAACTGTCCGGCGTACGCTTCGACTTCGTCCCCGCCCACCACTGGTCCAAGCGCACCCTCACCGACACCTGCCGCACCCTGTGGGGCGGCTGGGTGCTCACCGACCCCGAAGGGCAGCGCGTCTACTTCGCCGGTGACACCGGCTACGGCCACTGGTTCGGCCGCATCGGCCGCCGCTACCCCGGCATCGATCTCGCCCTGCTGCCCATCGGCGCCTACGACCCGCGCTGGTGGCTCAGCGACGTCCACTGCGACCCGGAGGAGGCGGTGCGCGCCGCCCAGGACCTCGGGGCGCGCCGGATGGCCCCCATGCACTGGGGCACCTTCGTCCTCTCCGCGGAACCGGTCCTGGAGCCGCTCACCCGGGTGCGGACGGCATGGGAGAAGGCGGGACTGGACCGCGAGGACCTCTGGGACCTGCCGGTGGGAGCGTCGCGCGTCCTGGAGTGACCCCGGCTCCGGACGGACCGCCCGGACTCACCGCTGCAGGCGCCGCCACACCCCCGGGGCGGCGCTGACCAGCACCGTCAGCAGCACCGCCGCCAGCACCCCCTCCCACGGCTCCGGGAACAGCGAACCCCCCAGGATGCCGATCAGCTGGTACGTGACCGCCCACGCCAGGCAGGCCGGGAAGTTGCCCCGCACGAACCGCCGCAGCGGCCACTTCGCCAGCAGGCAGGCCAGCATGACCGGGATCCGCCCGGCGGGCACGAGCCGCGACAGCACGAGCACCGCCACCCCGTGCCCGGCGAGTTTCTCCTGTGCCTGCTCCAGCCGCTCCTGCGGCGCCCGGGCGCGGATCGCCTCCAGCCAGCGCGAGCCGTTCTTCGACTTCATCCCGCGCCGCCCCAGCCAGTACAGCGCCGCGTCCCCGCAGAACGCGGCCAGCGACGCGGTCACGAAGACCAGCGCCAGCGCGAACGGCGCCGTCTGATGAAACGCCACCACCGCCGCCGAACTCACCAGCGCGCCCGTCGGCACGACCGGCACCAGCGCCCCGATCAGCACCAGCAGGAACAGCGACGGATAGCCGAGCGCCTGCTGGGTCGACTCGGTCGGCACGACGGTGCGCGCCGCGGCCAGCACGCCGGCCGCCGCACCCGCCAGCAGCGTCACCGGGCCACCTCCGGCCGCACGCGCTCCCCGTGCCCGAGCAGATGCACCGCCACCTCCGGCGCGTGCACCGCGGCCAGCCGCACGAACTCCGTGCCGGGCGCGTGGAACTCGTGCGGGCGCACCGCGTCGAGGCCGATCGGCCAGTACGTGCCGTAGTGCACGGGGACCGCGCTGCGCGGCCCGAGCAGGGCCAGCGCCTGCGCCGCGCGCCCCGCGTCCAGATGCCCCTCGCCCAGATACGGCCCCCAGCCGCCGACCGGCAGCAGCGCCACGTCGACCGGCCCGGTCTCCTTGGCCATCGACTCGAACAGGCCGGTGTCCCCGGCGAAGTACGTGCGCGCCTCGCCCTCGACGACGTACCCGAGCGCGGGGGAGCGCTGCGGGCCGACCGGCAGCCGCCGCCCGTCGTGCCGCGCGGGCACGGCCCGCACGACCAGGTCGCCGACGGTCGCCTCGTCGCCGGGGGCCATCTCCCGTATCCGCAGATGGCGCAGGCGCGCGAACCCGGGGACCGCACGCGGCGCACCCCGGGGCACGAGCAGGCGCGTGCCCGGCGCAAGCGTCTGCAGGGAGGGCACATGGAGGTGGTCGGCGTGCAGATGCGACACCAGGACGACGTCCGCGCGCCGGGCGTCCGGCGGGGGCGGGGCCCCGCGGCGCCGCCTGAGGTGCGCCAGCCTGCGGGCGAACAGGGGATCGGTGAGCACACGGATGCCCGAATCCTCGACCGTGCAGGTGGCGTGACCCCACCAGGTGATCTCCGCCGGCACCTCTTTGCCTCCTTCGCGCGACTCCCCGAAGCCTACGGGCAGGAGTAGGGTCGGCGGCGAAACCCGGAGGTGAGGGGGACGCCATGGGACCGGTCCGCGTCACGGCGATCGCGAGTCTGACGCCGCTGGAGGAGCTGGAGACCGACCCCTTCCTGGTGGACTCCCGCAGCCAGCACGCCATCTGCGCCCGCTGGGCCGCCGAACGCGGCTACGTCGTCGCCCGCGAGCTCCTCGTCAGCGGGCTGCGCCCGGACCACGGCGTGCTGTGGGACGGTGTCCGGCCGGGCGTGGACGTGTTCGTCGCGCCGAGCCGCCGCGTCCTGGAGAGCGCCCTCGCCTCCGTGGAGGAGTTCACCGCCGAGTGCGCCCGGCGCGGGGTGCGGGTGGAGACGGTGGGCTGCGCCGAACCGTCGTACGACGCCCAGATGAAGGCCCGCGTGCACCGGCGCCTGTCGATGCCGACGGCCGGGTACGACGGCCGCTGACGTACGCCCCCGGAAGACGGCCGCTGACCGGCCGCCCCGCGTGTCCCCGTGCCGCCGCGGGCTGTCGGTGCCGTGTGTCAGGGTAGAAGCCGGGCCCGCCGCGGGTGCGGGCCGGGACGTGAGGGGTGCGGGGCGTGCGTGCGGGGCGTTGGCGGCGGGTCGCCGGCCAGATGGGGCGGAGCACCGCGGTGTGGGCCGTGTCCACGGTCACCATGCTGGTGCTCGCCGGCCTGCTGCCGGACTTCCAGCTCCAGTCGGCCGACGGCGACAGCGCCACCCGGATCGCCGTCACCGCCGCGCTCGGCGCGGGCGCCTTCGGTCTGCTGTCGGCGCTGGTGTGGCCGCTGCTGGTGCGGTTGCTGCTGCTGGTGCCGGCGCTCGTCCTCGGCCTGCTGGTGTTCTTCCTCAACGGCTCCCTGCTGCTGGTCGCGCTGCGCATCAACCCCTCCGGCGACAGCGAGGCCGCGCCCGAGACGGCCGTCATCGTCGCCGCCGTGATGTCCGCGGTCGCCTCCGCGACCGGCGCCGCGCTCGCCGTGCGCGACGACGACGCCTACCGGCGCCGCCTGTACCGGCTCGCCGACCGGCGCCGCCGCGCCAACCCGCCCTGCCCGGCCACCCCGGGCACGGTCTTCCTCCAGCTCGACGGAGTGGGGCACGACGTCCTGCTGGACGCCGTCGGCAAGGGCCTGATGCCGACCGTCGCCCGCCTGCTCGGCGCCGGCGACGCCGGTCCGCCCACCCACCGGCTCACCGAGTGGCGCACCGACTGGTCCAGCCAGACCGGCGCCAGCCAGCTCGGCATCCTGCACGGCAGCAACCACGGCGTGCCCGCGTTCCGCTGGTACGACAAACGCCGCGGCGAGATCATGGTCTGCAACCGGCCCTCCAGCGCCGCCGAGCTGCAGCGCCGCGCCGTCGAGCACACCCGGGACGGCGGGCTGCTCTCCGCCGACGGCGCGAGCCGCGGCAACCTGTTCAGCGGCGGCGCCGGCGAACTCGCCCTGGTGCTGTCCGTCTCCGCCCGGCGCGGCCGGGAGCACCGGTCCCGGGCGGGCTACTTCGCGTACTTCTCCGACCCCGCCAACGCCGTGCGCACCGCGCTCTCCTTCGTCGCCGAGGCCGGCCGTGAGATCGGCCAGTCCGTGCGGGCCCGGCTGCGCGGGCAGCGCCCGCGCGTCTCCCGCGGCGGCCTCTACCCCCTGGTGCGGGCCTTCGCCACCGTCGTCGAACGGGACGTCGTGGTGGCCGCCGTCATGGGCGACATGCTCGCCGGCCGCACCGCCGTCTACGCCGACCTCGTCGCCTACGACGAGGTCGCCCACCACTCGGGACCCGCGAGCCGTGACGCCGAGAAGGTCCTGCAGCGCCTCGACCGCTCCCTCGCGCTGATCGAGAAGGTCGCCGAGCACGCCCCGCGGCCGTACCGGATCGTGGTCCTGTCCGACCACGGGCAGAGCCCCGGCGAGACCTTCCGCGCCCGCTACGGCCTCACCCTCGCCGACCTGGTCCGGGCCGGCTGCGGGCTGCCCGTGCCGCGCCGGGCGCGCCGCACCCGCAGCGGCGCCGAGGCCCGCGCCGCCGTCCGCGCCGCCCTGCGGCGGCCGGTCGAGGAGGGGCGCGAGCGGTACCGGACGTCCGAGCCGCCGTCCGAGCCGATCGTCCTCGCCTCCGGCAACCTGGGCCTCGTCTCCTTCCCGGACGTCCCGCACCGCATGACGAAGGAGGAGATCGACGCCCGCCACCCGGCGCTGCTGACCACCCTCGCCAACCACCCCGGCATCGGCTTCCTCCTCGTCGCCAGCGAGGAGCACGGCGGCGTCGTCCTCGGCGCGCGCGGCGCCGAGATACCCCTGCACCGGCTGGACGACGACCCGGGCCCGCTCGCCGCGTTCGGGCCCGGCGCCGCCGACGCCGTGCGCCGCACCCACGGCTTCCCGAACACGCCCGACATCATGGTGAACTCCTTCCACGACCCGGCCGACGGCGAGGTCCTCGCCTTCGAGGAGCAGATCGGCTCGCACGGCGGGCTCGGCGGCGCGCAGGGCAGGCCGTTCCTCCTGTCCCCGCTGGTGTGCTCGCCGCCCGTCGACGACGGGGCCGAACTGGTCGGCGCCGAGCAGGTGCACCGGGTGCTGCGCCGCTGGCTGCGGGAGGCGGACGGCCCGCAGGTCCCGGTGCCCGGCGTGTCCCCGGTGACGGACGCCGCCCCCCTGGACGATTCCCGGTCCGCCCTCCTGGACGATCCCCGGTCCGCGGCCCTCGACGGCGCACCTTTTGCGGTGCCCGACCCGACCGTGCCGGACAAATCCGTGTGATTTGGTGCGGCTCGAACCGGTGACCGAGCATGGGGGGTCGTCCGGCGATCCCGGGCAGCACCAGCACGACGAGAGGCGCACCACCCCATGCACGACACCGGGACCGTCACACCGGCTCCGGCCCCGCGGACCGAACCGCAGCGGACGGACGCGGCCCCCGACCAGCACGCCCGGCGCTTCGGGCTTCCCGTCGCCACCGCCCTCGTCACGGGCAACATCATCGGCGGCGGCATCTTCCTGCTCCCGGCCTCCGTGGCCCCGTACGGCACGGTCAGCCTGGTCGCCTTCGCGGTGCTGACCGCGGGCGCGATCGCCCTCGCCCTGGTCTTCGGGCGGCTCGCCGAGCGGGACCCGCGCACCGGCGGCCCGTACGTGTACGCGCGCGCCGCCTTCGGCGACTTCGCCGGGTTCCTCGCCGCCTGGGCCTACTGGATCACCACCTGGGTCTCCAACGCGGCGCTCGCCGTGGCCGCCGTCGGCTACCTCGACGTCCTGATCCCGGTGAACGACCACCGGTGGACCGCCTGCCTGGCCGCGCTCGTCATCCAGTGGCTGCCCGCGCTGTCCAACTTCGCGGGCACCCGGTACGTCGGCGCGGTCCAGCTGGTCTCCACGGTGCTGAAGTTCGCGCCGCTGCTGCTCGTCGCCGTCGGCGGACTGTTCTTCTTCGACCCGGACAACCTCGGGCCCTTCCACCCCGGCGGCGGCAGCGCGCTCGGCGCGGTCTCCGCGTCCGCGGCGATCCTGCTCTTCTCCTACCTGGGCGTGGAGTCCGCCGCGGTCAGCGCGGGCGAGGTCCGCGACCCGCGCCGCAACGTCGGCCGCGCCACCGTCATCGGCACCCTCGGCGCCGCCTTCGTCTACCTGCTGGGCACCTTCTCGGTGTTCGGCACCGTCGCCCACGACCGGCTCGTCACCTCCGCCGCGCCCTTCTCGGACGCCGTGAACGCCATGTTCGGCGGCTCCTGGGGCGGCTGGGCCGTCGCGCTCGCCGCGCTGGTGTCGATGACCGGCTGCCTCAACGGCTGGACCCTGCTGAGCGCGCAGACCCCGTACGCGGCCGCGCGGGACGGCCTCTTCCCGGCCGCGTTCACCCGCAAGCGGCGCGGCGTGCCGACCACCGGCGTCGGTGTCACCGTCGTCCTGGCCTCCCTGCTGACCGTGTACAACTACACGGCCGGCTCGGCGCGCGTCTTCGAGATCCTCGTCCTGGTCACCACGTTCACCGCGACCGTGCCCTACCTGCTGGCCACCGCAGCGCAGCTCTACCACCTGGCCCGCGGCGAGCAGGTGCACCGGGCCCGTCTGGTGCGCGACGCGGTGCTCGCCGCGCTCGCCTTCGCCTTCTCCCTGTGGCTGGTCGCGGGCGCCGGGTACGCGGCCGTCTACCAGGGCGTGCTGTTCCTCTTCGCGGGCGTGCCGGTGTACGCGTGGCTGGCGGCGCGCCGGCAGCGCGCCACGGGCTGAGCCCGAGGGCCCGGCTGCCGTTCACCGGCCGGGCACCGGTCTTCCGTGTGCGCCGAGCCGGAATGTGATCGGATGGGGCCAGGAATCCCGGACACGGGACCACACGCGAAAGGAAGAAACGTGGCCACCACGCGCTCCGCACACACCGTCTGGGAAGGCAACCTGCTCGAGGGCAACGGCGTCGTCACCTTCGACTCCTCCGGCATCGGCCAGCAGCCGGTGTCGTGGCCGTCGCGCGCCGAGCAGGCCAACGGCAAGACCAGCCCCGAGGAGCTGATCGCCGCCGCCCACTCCAGCTGCTTCTCCATGGCCCTGTCGCACGGCCTGGCCGGCGCCGGCACCCCGCCCACCAAGCTGATCACCTCCGCCGACGTCACCTTCCAGCCGGGTGAGGGCATCACCGGCATCCACCTCACCGTGGAGGGCACCGTCCCCGGCCTCGACAACGACGCGTTCGTCGCCGCCGCCGAGGACGCCAAGGCGAACTGCCCGGTCAGCCAGGCCCTGAAGGCCGTACCGATCACCCTGTCGGCCAAGCTGGCCTGACCCGGCACCGCAAGCCCGCGCGGACCGGCCCCCGCCCCGGGGACCGGTCCGCGCCGCTGTCTCACCACCGCCCCGCGGCATTGACAACCATCCGCTCAAGTTTTGTGCTGGTGTCCTGGGAGCAGTGCCCTGGCGGAACCGGAAGGGGACGGCGATGGGACGGGCGGTCGGGATCGATCTCGGGACCACCAACTCGGTCGTGGCGGTGCTGGAGGGCGGTGAGCCCACCGTCATCGCCAACGCGGAGGGGGCGCGCACCACCCCGTCGGTCGTGGCCTTCGCCAAGAACGGCGAGGTGCTCGTCGGCGAGGTCGCCAAGCGGCAGGCGGTCACCAACGTCGACCGCACCGCCCGCTCGGTCAAGCGGCACATGGGCGACGCGCACTGGCGCTTCCCCGAGCAGGGCTCCGTCGACGGCACCCGCTACCGCGCCCAGGAGCTGTCCGCGCGGGTGCTGCAGAAGCTGAAGCGGGACGCGGAGGCCTACCTCGGCGAGGACGTCACCGACGCGGTGATCACCGTGCCCGCCTACTTCGACGACGCCCAGCGGCAGGCCACCAAGGAGGCCGGGGAGATCGCCGGCCTGAAGGTGCTGAGGATCATCAACGAGCCGACCGCCGCCGCCCTCGCCTACGGCCTCGACCGGGGCGAGGAGCAGACCGTCCTCGTCTTCGACCTCGGCGGCGGCACCTTCGACGTCTCCCTGCTGGAGATCGGCGACGGCGTCATCGAGGTCAAGGCCACCAACGGCGACACGCACCTCGGCGGCGACGACTGGGACCAGCGGATCGTCGAGTACCTGGTGAAGAAGTTCAAGGGGCAGTACGGCATCGATCTCGCCGCCGACCGGATGGCCGTGCAGCGGCTCCGCGAGGGCGCCGAGAAGGCCAAGATGGAGCTGTCCAGCTCCTCGGAGACGACGATCAACCTCCCCTACATCACCGCCTCCGCCGAAGGCCCCCTGCACCTCGACGAGAAGCTGACCCGCGCCCAGTTCCAGGAGCTGACCGCCGACCTGCTGGACCGCTGCAAGCAGCCCTTCCACCAGGCGGTCAAGGACGCGGGCATCAAGCTGTCCGCGATCGACCACGTCATCCTGGTCGGCGGCTCCACCCGGATGCCCGCCGTCACCGAGCTGGTCAGGGAGCTGACCGGGAAGGACCCGCACAAGGGCGTCAACCCCGACGAGGTCGTCGCCGTCGGCGCCGCTCTCCAGGCCGGTGTGCTGCGCGGCGACGTGAAGGACGTGCTGCTGCTCGACGTCACCCCGCTCTCCCTCGGCATCGAGACCAAGGGCGGCATCATGACGAAGCTGATCGAGCGCAACACCACGATCCCCACCCGCCGTTCAGAGATCTTCACCACCGCCACCGACAACCAGCCCTCGGTCGGCATCCAGGTCTACCAGGGCGAACGCGAGATCGCCGCGTACAACAAGAAGCTCGGCGTCTTCGACCTGACCGGGCTGCCGCCCGCCCCGCGCGGGGTGCCGCAGATCGAGGTCGCGTTCGACATCGACGCCAACGGCATCATGCACGTCTCCGCCAAGGACCTCGCCACGGGGCGCGAGCAGAAGATGACCGTCACCGGCGGCTCGGCCCTGCCCAAGGAGGACATCGACCGCATGATGCGGGACGCCGAGCAGTACGCCGAGGAGGACCGCAAGCGCCGCGAGGCCGCCGAGACCCGCAACCAGGCCGAGCAGCTCGTCTACCAGACGGAGAAGTTCCTCCGCGACAACGCCGACCGCGTCCCCGAGGCCACCCGCGCCGAGGTCGACGCGGCCGTCGCCGAGCTGAAGACGCTGCTGGAGCAGAACGCCGACACCGGCCCCCTGCGGGACGGGGTGGACAAGCTCGCCTCGGTCAGCCAGAAGATGGGCCAGGCCATGTACGAACAGGCGGGCCGCCAGGAGCCCACCGCCGGGGAACACGCCTCGCCCGGACAGGACGACGAGAGCGTGGTCGACGCGGAGATCGTCGACGAGGACCGCGACAGCAAGGGCAAGGCCGCCGGCTGACCGCCCGCCCGCTCCCAGCCCCGCCGCTCCGGCCGGTCGTCATCTGCGCGCCCCGGTGGTCGTGGCCGGCAGCGTGGCGCACACCGCGTCCAGGACGGTGGCGTACGGCGTGCCGAAGGCGGTGAGCCGGGAGCGCAGCTGCTCCAGGGCGTCGCGGTACTCGGTGAGCAGGCCGGTGTCGCCGGTGCGGGCCGCGAACTCCAGCACGGCGGGCAGGAAGTCGGGCAGCTCCTCGCCGGTGAACTCCAGGCCGTGGGCGCGGTAGAGGTCCTTGAAGCGGGCCGGCGACATGCCGCGCCGCCGGGTGCCGCCGTCGCTCCACCGGCTCAGGTAGAGGCTGTGCCGGTTCGTGGAGTCGAAGACCCGCTCATAGTGCTCGGCCAGCTCCCGCGCGGGCGTGAGCGCCGCGTGGTCGGTGAACTCCCGCAGCTGCGGCGCCGCTTCGCGCAGCAGCGGCAGCCGGGCGCGGAAGTCGTCGTCGGGATAGGTCAGACAGAGCGCCGCGGCCTGGTACAGCACGGAGTCGTCCGGCATCACAGGGCCTCCTTCGGTTCCGCCTCGTCCTCGGTCTGCCGGAGCGGGTGGGAGGTCTCCGCCGACATCAGCGGCAGCCGTCTGCGGCCGGAGACGGCGGAGGCGCCAGGAGAACGCGGCGCCGGCAGCCCCGCGGCTCGTACTCCGGCCGGTCGGGGCCCGCCGACAGCAGCGGGCCTCCCGGGCCGGAAGAACCGCCCGGCCCGCGGCAGCGCCGCGCCCGGCTCGATGGGCGGTGTCCGCGTGTCGGTCACATGCGCTCCCTTGCTCACCCCGCCACCGACGCTAGGGGCGGGCAGGGGAGCGCACCTGTTCAGCGCACCCGTTCGAGTCAGGCGCGCCGGCCCGGCGTCACGGCTTGCGGGCCACCCCCGCGTACACCGGTACGACGCCCTCCGCCTGCGCGGCGACGTCCTCCGGGCCGGGCCGCCACCCGGACACCGGGATCACACCCGGACCGAGCAGCTCCAGACCCTCGAAGAAGCGCTGGAACTCGGCGACCGTACGGGGGTGGAAGGGCGTGCCGCTGCGCCGGAAGTTCTCCGCCGCCCGCGCGATCGCCTCCGGGTTCAGATCGGGCGTGACCTGCGACAGGATCAGGTAGCTGCCCGGCGCGAGCGCGTCCAGGTACCGCCGCACCAGCCCGTACACGTCGTCGCCGTCGGGCTCGTCGTCCAGGTAGTGGGTCAGCGCCACCAGCGACAGCGCCACCGGCCGCGTCAGGTCCAGCACCTCCTCGGCCTTCGCCAGCAGCGTGCCGGCGTCCCGGACGTCGGCGTGCACGTAGTGCGTGGCGCCCTCCGGGGTGGAGTGCAGCAGCGCCTCCGCGTGCCGCAGCACGATCGGGTCGTTGTCGGCGTACACCACCCGCGCCTCGGGTGCCACCTGCTGGGCGATCTGGTGCAGGTTCGGCTCGGTGGGGATGCCGGTGCCGATGTCCAGGAACTGCCGGATCCCCGCCTCCGCGACCGCCCGTACGGCCCGGTGCATGAAGCGCCGGTTGGCGCGCGCACCGCGCACCACCGTGCCGTCCACTGCGAGGATGCGGCGCGCCAGCTCCTCGTCGACGGGGTAGTTGTCCTTGCCGCCCAGCCACCAGTCGTACACCCGGGCCGGGTGGGGGCGGCTGGTGTCGATGCGGAGGGGCTCGGCCTGCGAACCGGTCATGCGCGGTGCTCTCCTGCCTTCGTCAGAATGTCTCGCGGTACTCGCTGAGGATCTTCTTCGTGCGCTGCGCGGACGCCGCGTGCGTGGTGAGGTGGTCCAGCACCTCCAGATGCGCGGAGACCTCCTGCCGCGAGTCCAGGTACAGCGCCCCCGTCAGATATTCGCTGACCACCATGTCGGGCAGCTCCGGCTCGGCGAACCGGAACAGCGAGAACGGCGCGTACGTCCCCGGGTGCGGGCCCGCGGCGAACTCGGCGATCTGCAGGGTCACCTTGTCCCGCTCGGCGAACTCCAGCAGCTTCTCCAGCTGCTCGCGCATCACCTGCGCGCGGATGCTCACCGGCCGCAGCAGCACCGTCTCGTCCATGATCACCCACAGGTGGGGGGCGTCCGGCCGCTCCAGCAGCCGCTGCCGCTCCATCCGCAGTGACACGTGCCGCTCGATGGCCTCCGGCGTGCCCTGCCCGATCGTGCCCGCCTCCAGCACGGCACGCGCGTACTCCTCCGTCTGCAGCAGCCCGGGCACGAAATGCGGCTCGTAGGAGCGCATCATCTTCGCGGCGCCCTCAAGGCTGACGAACAGGCTGAACCAGTCCGGCAGCACATCGTGGAACCGCTGCCACCAGCCGGGCCGGTTGGCCTCCTCGACCAGGGCGACGAACACCGCGGTCTCGTGCTCGGGCACACCGTACGTCTCCAGCAGCACCTGCACGTACGGCACCTTCAGCGCGACCTCGGCCGTCTCCATCCGCCGTACGGTCGCCGGGGCCACCCTGAGGACCCGCGCGGCCTCCTCGCGCTTGAGGCCGGCCGCCTCCCGCAGCTCCTGGAGCCGTCTGCCGAGCACCACCTGGCCCACCGTGGGCGCGGGCCGCCTCTCACTCACCCCGCGCCTCCCCATGTGTCCCCAGGCAGCCGAACCACGCGGGCAGTCTGTCATGTTCCGGCGGCAGTCTCATTACCTCGGGAGTAATCGACCCTGCCGCCGCCGGGCGGGATCGTTGAGTCACCGGGTTCCGGGCCGGCGCACTCCGGCCCGGGACGCGGCCCACGCGGCCGCAGCACCGGTCCCGTCCCCGGTCCGACCCCGACGAAAGGGTGATGTCCCATGTCCGCAGCCCAGCTCGCCGCCCTCGCCCGCACCACCGAGCCGAACACCATGCTGCGCCGCTTCCTCGCCCTGGACGCCGTGGTCACCGGCGCCAACGGGGTCGCCTACCTCGCCGCCTCCGGACCGCTCGGCCGCCTCCTCGGCGTCGGACCGGGTCTCCTGCTCGGACTCGGCGCCTTCCTGGCGGTGTTCGCCGCCGGCGTGGGCCTGCTGGCCGCCCGGCCGCAGCCTGCCGCGCTGCCGGTGCGGGCCGTGGTGGAGGCCAACCTCGCCTGGTCCGCGCTGAGTCTGCTCGCGCTCGCCGTGTGGCTGAGTCCGACCACCGCGGGCGCGGTGTGGACGGTGCTGCAGGCGGGCACCGTCGCCGGCTTCGCCGCGCTGCAGTACGCCGCCCTGCGCGGCCGTCAGAGCACGAGTGTGTGAAGAGACGTCAGAAGGAGAGCGACTGAAGGTACTTGACCGTCGCCGGGTCGGCCGGGAGGAACGTCTCGATGGCCAGCTCGGCGACGGTCACGTCCATCGGCGTGTTGAACGTCGAGATCGACGACACGAACGACAGCACCCGCCCGTCGTGCTCGATCAGCATCGGCAGCGCGAAGTACGGATACGGCGGATCGTCCGCGTCCGGCCCGCCGGCCCCCGCCCCCTCCGGCACCGGATACGCCGCCACCTCCTCGTACAGCGCGCGCAGCGCCGCCGAGCGGTGCAGCGCGATCTGCCGCTCCATCTGCGCTAGCAGATGCCCGCGCCACTCGCGCAGGTTGCGGATGCGCGGCGCCAGTCCCCGCGGGTGCAGGGTCAGCCGCATCGCGTTCAGCGGCGGCGCCAGCAGCTCCTCGGGGACGCCCTCCAGCAGCATCGTGATCCCGCGGTTCGCCGCCCGCACGTCGTACAGGGCGTCGACCACCAGCGCCGGGTACGGCTCGTAGCCCTGGATCAGCCGCTCCATGCCCACGCGCACCGCGTCCAGCGCCGGGTCGTCCAGCGGGGTCTCCGGGTAGCGGGGCGCGTAACCGGCAGCCAGCAGCAGCGCGTTGCGCTCCCGCACCGGCACCTCCAGGTGCTCCGCGAGCCGCAGCACCATCTCCTCGCTGGGCCGGGAGCGACCCGTCTCGACGAAGCTGATGTGCCGGGCGGAGGAGTCGGCGCGCAGCGCGAGTTCGAGCTGGCTGACCCGGCGCCGCTCCCGCCACGCCCGCAGCAGCGGGCCGACGCCCTGCCCGGCAGGAGCGGCGGAGGGACCGGCGGCGGTGGACGCGGCAGTGGCCATACACCGACCGTAGCCGAGGATCGTACGGATGATCGACCCGTACGCCGCGGACGACCCCCGCGTGCCGCGGACGCTCCCCCCGGCGCACCGCGCCGACCAGCGCCGGGACCGCCGCGCTGTGGCACGCTGGGACGGGCAGCAGCCGACCGAAGGGAGCCCGGGCCATGGCCGTGGAACCGCTGTCACAGAAGGAGATCGAGGACCGGCTGGCGGAACTGCCGGGCTGGTCCCTGGACGAGGACCGCCTGGTGTGCTCCTACCGGCTCGCCGACCACTTCGCGGCGACGGCGATGGTCATCCACGTCGCCCAGGTGCAGGAGGAGCTGAACCACCACTCCGACCTCACCCTCGGCTACAACACGGTCTCCGTCGCGGTCTCCACGCACAGCGCCGGCGGCAGGGTCACCGGCCTCGACGTCGAGCTGGCCCGCCGTATCGCCGCCCTCGCCCCGGCGCACGGCGCCCGGTGACGCGGCCGGCGGGGGAACGCGGATGCTGGACTACGACGCGGAAGCGGAGCGGTACGACGCCCTGCGCGGCGGCGAACCCCGGGCGGCCGCCGCGGCCGACGCCGTCCTGGGCCTGATGCCGGCCGGGACCCGCCGCGTCCTCGACCTCGCCTGCGGCACCGGCATCGTCACCCGGCGCCTCGCGGCCCGCGGCCTCGACGTCACCGGCGTCGACCTGGCCGAGGGCATGGTCCGGCACGCCGCGGCCCGGCTGCCCGGCGCCGTCGTGCGGGCCGACTGCCGGCGGCTGCCCTTCCCGGACGGCGTGTTCGACGCCGTGACGAGCGTGTGGCTGCTCCACCTCCTGGCGGGCCCCGCCGACGCCCGCGCCGTCGTCGCCGAGTGCGCCCGGGTGCTGCGCCCCGGCGGGGTCTACGTCACGACGGTCGACAAGGCCGCCGCCCACAACGTCGGCAGCGACATCGACACCGTCCTCGCCTCCCGCCCGCCCACCCCGGCGACGGACGCCGCCGCGACGGTCGAGGCGTACGCCGCCGAGCACCGCCTCGTCCCGGTCGGGCAGGGCCGCTTCACCGGCCACGGGCAGGGCCGCAGTCCCCGCCGCACCATCGCCGACCTGCGGCGCGGCTGGTTCGTCACGCTGCCGCCGGGCGAGCCGCTCGCCGAGGGGTTCGCGGCCCGTCTGGCCTCGCTGCCGGACCAGGAACGGCCCCGCCCGGACCCGGTGTTCAGCCTGCGGGCGTTCCGGAGAGCGACGGTGCCGGGGCCGACGGCCGCCGGCTGAACTCCATGACCCAGTTGGTCAGCCAGGTCTCACCGCCGTCGAGGGAGAACGCCTGCTCCCAGCGGGCGGCGGCGGGCGAGATCCCCGACCACACGAACCGCACCCGCACGTCCCTGCCGTCATGGGTGTCGCCGCCGTGGAACTCGCCCCGCCCGCCCTCGAACCGGCCGGTCACCGGCGGGAACAGCCGCCCGCTGCGGCTGGAGGACCAGTGC
Organism: Streptomyces griseosporeus; assembly: GCF_014656055.1. GTDB lineage: Bacteria > Actinomycetota > Actinomycetes > Streptomycetales > Streptomycetaceae > Streptomyces > Streptomyces griseosporeus. The sequence continues at coordinate 1,368,354 of NZ_BNBR01000001.1, read as the reverse complement.
AGCGACCACTCCCGCGCCACCGGGTCGAACAGCCGCAGCGTCAGCCCCTTCCACCCCTGATCCGGTACGTCCATCTCGTCGATGTCGGCGGCCCCGTCGAACAGCGGGCGGCAGTGACCGGTGGCCCCGAACTCCTCCCAGCCGCTGTCCGGGTCGAGGAAGTCCGTGCGGCGGCGGTTTCGGATCTCCCAGTCGCCGTGGAGGAAGTCGAAGTCGTGCGGGCTGCTCATGAGCGGTCTCCGGTGGTTCCGGCGGGCAGGGCGTCGGCCAGGTAGGCCGTCAGGTCGGGCGTCTCGGGGGCGAGCAGGTGCCGCACCCAGGCGTCCCGCTCGTGCAGCAGCGGCGGCAGCTCCCACACGCAGCCGATCCACGGACGGTCTGTGGGCACGAAGTGCGTCGGATCGGTGTCCGGGCAGCCCAGCACCGGCTGCCCGGCCGCCGCGCCCCGGAAGTGCAGCACGTTGTCCCACACCCAGCTGTAGACATTGAGATAGGCGCCGCTGTCGCCGCCGCGGTGCAGCACCACGAACGTCGCCGGCGGGGTGCCGTCGGGATCCGGCAGCAAGGTCGGCAGGATCCTGTATGCGGCATCCTGCACCTCGGCTGCGATGCCGTCCGGATCGTCGGTGACGTGATAGCGCTTGACGTACCGGCCGCCCACCTCGATCGGCGGCGGCACGGTCAGCAGTTTCTCCCTGAAGGCCATACCCGCACGCTAGGCACGGTCCCCTGACATCCTGTGTCAGTGAAGTCCAGCCGACTCGTCTTCCTCCTCCTGCTGCTCCAGACCCGCGGCCGGATGACCGCCGCCCAGCTCGCCGAGGAGCTGGAGGTCTCGGTGCGCACGGTCTACCGCGACGTCGAGGCGCTCAGCGCCGCCGGTGTTCCGCTGTACGGCGACGCCGGCCACGCCGGCGGCTACCGCCTCCTCGACGGCTACCGCACCCGCCTCACCGGTCTGACCGCCCAGGAGGCCGAGGCGCTGTTCCTCTCCGGCGTCCCCGGCCCCGCCGCCGAGCTGGGCCTCGGCCCCGTGCTCGCCGCCGCCCAGCTGAAGGTCCGCGCCGCGCTCCCGGCCGAGCTGCGCACCCACGCCGACCGTGTCGCCGGCCGCTTCCACCTGGACGCCCCCGGCTGGTACACGGACGCCGACGACACGCCGTACCTCCCGGCCGTCGCGGACGCCGTCTGGCGGAGCCGCGTCCTGCACGTCACCTACCGCCGCTGGCGCGAACCCACCGACGTCCGGCGCCGCCTCGAACCCCTGGGCCTGGTCCTGAAGGCGGGCCGCTGGTACGTCGTCGCAGCTCCCGGCCCCCGCACCTACCGCGTCGACCAGATCCTCGAACTCACCCCGGCCGACGAGGACTTCACCCGCCCCGCCGACTTCGACCTGGCCGCCTACTGGACGGCGTACCAGCGCGACTTCCACCGCGCCCTGTACCGCGCCGAGGCATTGGTCCGCCTCGGCCCGGGCGCCCGTCTGACCGGCCCCGCGGCCGAAGCGGCCCACCGCACCGCCCACCCCCAGCCGGACGGCTGGACCCTCGCCCGCGTCCCCATCGAGTCGCTCGACCACGCCCACGCCGAATTCCTCCGCCTGGGCACGGACATCGAGGTCCTGGAACCGGCGGAACTGCGCGCACGCATGGCCGACACGGTGACGGAACTGGCCCGGAGATACCGCACCGACGGAGACGCGGCGACCTGACCTGAGGGGGGCGTGCCGCGTCCGGCACGCCCCCCTCGCCGCTCAGCTGACCGTGCAGGTCTGGTCGCCGAGTCGGAACGCGGTCGGTTTCGTGTTCGTTCCCGACCAGCTGCCGGTGAAGCCGAAGCCCACCGACGAGCCCGCCGAGACCGTCCCGTTCCAGCTGGTGTTCTTCACCGTCACCGCCGCGCCCGACTGGGTGAAGCCGGCGTTCCACAGCTGGGTGACCTTCTGCCCGTCGGCGAAGGACCAGCCGAGCGACCAGCCGTTCCAGGCGGCCGTACCGGTGTTGGCCAGCTGCACGTCGGCCTGGAAGCCGCCCGACCACTGGTTGGTGATCTTGTACGTCACCGCGCAGGCACCCGTGGGCGTCGGTGTGGGCGTCGGATCCGTACCGCCCCCGCCGCCTCCGCCGGTGCCGCCGCCCGTGTCGGAGGTGTCGCCGTAGATCACGCCCCGCCCGTTGGTCGAGACGTACACCCGCCCGTACACCCGCGGATCGCCGGTGATCGCCGCGCCGGTCCAGCCCCACTGGTGGGCGTCGTCGTTGATCCGGGTCCAGGTCACTCCCTTGTCGGTGGAGCGGAAGATGCCCCGCACCCCGCCGATCTTCGCGCTGGTGTACAGCGTCTGGTACGACGCCCCCGTGGCCGCCTTGCCGAAACCGACGGTGTCGGCCTGCTCGACGTTCGCCAGCTTGGCGAAGCTGGCGCCGCCGTCCGTGGAGTGCCACAGGCCGTACGCCCCGTCGCTCGCGCCGCCCGCCAGCCACACGTCGCCCTTGGTGCCGGGCAGCGCCTTGAAGCGGACGCTGTCCCCGGCGGGCAGCCCGGTCGCCGCGGACGCGGTGAAGGTGGCGCCGCCGTCCGAACTGACGTAGAACTTGCCGGACTTGAAACCGTAGAACGTCTTCGGGTCGACCCGGTCGGACTCGACGACCGCGCCCGCCGGGATGCCGGACGACGCCTGCCACGACGAGCCGAAGCCCGTGGTGTACTGCACGCCCGCACCCTGCGGGCTCCACACGAACCGGCTGCCGTCGGCCGCCGCCGCGACCGTGCCGCCGCCGCTGACCCCCGACGGGTCGCTGCCGCCGAACCAGTTGGCGCCGTTGTCCGTGGAGAACGCGATGTGCGGCCCGGAGTCCAGGTCGCCCACCCGCACCACCGTGTCCGGGTTGCTCTCGGCGAAGTCGACACTGGTCGTCGTGGTGAAGTTCGGCGAGCTGTACATCATCGACGGCACCTTGGTCAGGTCCGTGTGCCGGAAACCGCCGATGTCACCGAGCGCGCTGAACAGGGTCGCGCCGCCCGCCGGGGGAGCGGCGAGGTCGTTGACCGCGGTCTCCTCCAGGCCCTGCACCATCGGCTTCACGGTGAATTTGGTCCCGCTGTCCCACTTGGTCAGATCCTCGGTGCCGTAGATCGTCGCGCCCGTGCCGTACATCATGCGGTCCGAGTCGAACGGGTCGATCTCCAGCGCCTCGGTCATCCACCCCAGCTTCGGCGTCTGCTCGGGCGGCGACGGGTTGGCGCCCCAGGTCAGCCACGGCGAGGACGACACGTCCATCGTGTAGCGGTTCTCCCGGTTGGGATACGACGTGTAGTCCCACGCCTTCGTCCAGCTCGCCCCGCTGTTCGTCGAGCGGAAGATCTGCGTGTCCGGCCACCAGGAGCTGTACGCCGTCGCCATCACGGTGCCCGGGTGCTGCCGGTCGACGGTCAGCCCGCTGAACCCGTAGTAGGTGTCGGCCTCGGCGACCGGGCTGATGTCCGTCCAGGTGCCGGTGGCGGTCGCGTACCGCATCAGCCGGCCCTTGCCGCCGTCGTACGGGCCGCCCGTGTCGCTGTACGCGAGGTACAGATAACCGTTGACGGCGTCCAGCACCCCCTTGTGCGCGAGGTAGCCCGTCGGCTGCCCGGCGAGCCGCTGCCAGGTGGCGCCCGCGTCCGTCGACCGGTACACCGCGTTGGCCTTGTCGGCGACCCCCACGTAGAGCGTCTTCGTGGCGCTGCCCGCGCTGCCGGTCGACTCGTCGAAGGTGACCCAGACGATGCCCTGGTTGTCGTTGCCGTAGCCGGAGGTGTCGCCCGGATCGGCCACGTAGTTGCCCACATTGGGGAAGTTGGTCACCTGCGACCAGGTCGCGCCGGAGTCCGTGGACCGCCACAGGCCCTTGCCGCTGGGCGCGCCCAGGTACAGCACGCTGTTCTTGTTCGGGTCGACGGCCAGGCGCTCGCCCATGCCGCGGCCGGGCATGTTGCCGCCCAGCTTGAACGGCAGGTCCGCCTTCTGCCAGCTGGCGCCGCGGTCGGCGGAGCGCAGCACGGCCCCGTTGCCCGGGTCCCAGCCGTTGGTGTACGTGCCGACCGCCGCGTAGACCCTGTTCGGGTCGACGGAGTCGGTGGCGAGGCTCACCACGCCGGTGTGCCCCCAGTCGTTCCAGCCGACGGAGTCCAGCAGCGGCGTCCAGGTCTTCGTCGACTGCTGCCAGCGGTAGGCGCCGCCGATGTCGGTGCGGGCGTAGGCGAGGTTCTTCTCCTTGCGGTTGAAGACGATGCCGGGGACGAAGCCGCCGCCGTCGATGCGGGCGTTCTTCCAGGTGTACGACTCGGCCGCGACGGCTGCCCGCGGGGCGGGCGAGCCGGCGGCGAGCACGGGCGGCGCGCCCACGACCAGCCCGGCGCCGAGCGCCAGAACGGCCGCGAGGACACGGGTTCTTCGCACGGAGGGGTCCTTTCGGCGAAACGGAGAGAGAGAGGGGGGTAAGCGCTTTCCAGGAGGGGTGAAAGATGCCGGGCGGCCCCTGTGCGGGAGGAGCCGCCCGGCCGGTCGGTCCCGCCGTCAGGGAGCGGGACCTCGTACACGGAGCTGTCAGGCGGCTCCGCGGGGAGCGGGCGGTGACCACCACGCCCCCAGGGGCGCGGGGAACTGCGCGACCGGCCACAACCGGCCCGCAGCCGGACAACCGCCCGACCCGCGGAGCGCCCCGCGGGGACTATTCGAGAAGCTCCGCGTACGAACCCATGGCGAGGGCGATGTCCGCCTGCGCCCAGAACCGGTGGTACGTGAAGACCGGCGCGGCCCCGCCGGCGAGGTAGCTCTGGATCTTCGACCAGGCCGGGTCGTTCTTGTAGAAGGACCGCAGGGACATGAAGGTCGACGACGAGTTGATCGTGTCGCCGTTGGGCATCTTGCCGCTCCAGCCGCTCGGGACGTACACGCCGTCGTCGAAGCGGTTGTAGTCGGTGCGGGTCTCCGGAACCGCGATGCCGAGCGCGTCCTGGTAGTTCGCCCACATGCCGTCGAGCAGCGCCTTCGCCGTCGTCTTGGCCGCCGTGTCACCGGACTTGGCGGCGTAGTACGTCAGCGTCTTGGCGTACGCGGCGGCCACACCGACGTCGTTGGTGTAGTCGGCGACCGTCACGTGCAGGCCCGCGTTGGAGCCCGGGCTGGAGGCGTTCCAGGTGTCGGGCTGGCCCGACCACTGGAGCGTGGAGGGGATCAGGTAGGTGCCGTCCGGGTTGATCGTGGTCTTGGACAGCGCCCACTTCACCCACTTGTCCAGCACGGCCTTGGCGTTGGCGTCACCCGTCTGCTGGTAGTACTCCGCCACCCGCTCCATCGACCACGCCTGGAAGCCGAACCACTGGTTGGACGGCGGGTCGTGGTAGACCGGCGCGGGGTCGTAGTACATGCCGTAGAAGGTCGACGTACCGGACGGAGGCGTGGCGTACCGGCCCGCCCAGCTGTTGGTCGCGCCGCCCGCGATGCCGCCCTCGCTGGACTGCAGCCACCGGTAGAACTCCAGCTGGCGCTGGAGCGACTTGGCCCAGTCCTGCTGGCCCGTCGCCGACTTCGGCTTCAGGTCGGCGTAGGAGCTGAGCGCGTAGGCGGCCAGGGGGTTCTGGTAGCCGCCGTGGGTGTGGCTGGAGCCGATGCGCCAGGCCCAGCCCGCGGAGGTGTCGGTGGCACCGCCCCAGGCGTAGTACCAGGACAGCAGGTAGTGCGAGGCGTCCTTGCCGGTGCCCGCCGGGCAGGCGGACGGACCGACGCAGTTGCCGATCTTCTTGAAGTACTTGTCGTACATCGCGTACCGCAGGTAGTCGCCCATCTTCGCGGCCTTGGCGACCGTCGCGGACACGTCGGAGCCCTTGCCCTGCTGCTTGGCCCACACGTCGGCCCAGTAGGCGGCCTGCACCGCACGCGCGTCGGCGTCCGGGGCGTTGGTGAACTTCCACTGCTTGGCGTAGGACGAGTCGCCCGTGAACAGGTCCAGGTAGCCGTTGGTACCGCCGTACTTGAAGGCGTCGCAGGTCGGCTGCGGGATCGTCTCCCACACCGACTCCTGCGGACCCCGCTGGAAGGTGTTGATGTACGACGGGCCGGTGGCCGTCGGACCGGCCTCGCACTTGCCGGGCTCGTTGCCGTAGCCGTAGACGTTGTCGACGTCCTGGATCCAGTGCATGCCGTAGACGTCGTCGGTGCCGTACGCCGACTTCAGTTCACCGGCGATCGGGTCCGAACCGACCGAGACACCGGAGTCGAGCTTGGCCGGGTACTCGTTCGGGGTGTCGTACTCCGGCGCGTACGTCGCCGGCTTGGAGGCGTTGTAGAAGGAGTTCGTCGGCTGGTCGGCGTGGGTGGGGATCATGTACTTCTCCATGATCGACCACGCGCCGTTGAACTTCGACCAGTCACCCGTGACCTTGCCGTACATCGCCTGCAGCCACAGCAGGTAGCTGTACGCCTCGGACGTGGTCTCGTGTCCGTGGTCCGGGGCCTCGACGATCAGCGTCTCCACCGAGTGGTAGGGGATGCCCTCGGGGGAGAAGTAGCCGTTCGCCGGGTTGGTGATCTTGCCGTACAGATCCAGGAAGCGGGCGTCGTAGGTCTTCGTCGCCGCGATCTGGGTCACCGTCACCGCGGCCTTGGCCAGGCCCGGCGACGTCGACTCGAAGGTGGCCGCGCCGGTGCCGGAGGCGTCGGCGGTGATCGTCACCTTCTGCGGCGTGTTCCAGTTCGACGGGGTGAAGGTGAGCGAGGCGCCGCCCGTCACGCTCAGGCCCGTGTTGCCGCCGGTGCGCGCGGTGGTGACGGTGACGTTCGAGGTCGGCTGCGTCGACAGCTTCAGCTCGTACGAACCCGTCTTGCCCTGCTGCACGGCCAGCTGGTTGGTGGAGGCCACCACGGACGGGCCCGCGGCGACGGTGATGCCGACCGGCGTGGACTCCGCCGACGCGCCCAGGCTGTCGTAGGCCTTCGCCAGCAGCGAGTGGCTGCCGGTGGCGAGCCCCGTGGCCGACAGGGTGTACGGCGCGGTGGTGTCCGTGCCGAGCAGCTTGGTGTCGTCGTAGAACTCCACCTTGCTGATCGTGGCGTTGTCGGCCGCCGCCGCGGTGGCCGCGAGCGGCACCGCGTCGCCCTGTGTGTAGACCGCGCCCGCGGTGGGGCTGGTCAGCACGGCGACCGGCGGCTGGTGCGCGCCGGCGCAGGTGGTGCCGTTGACCGCGAAGGAGGTGGGCGCCGTGTTGGTGCCGCTGTAGGTGAACTGCGCCCCGGCGCTCACGGCCGCGCCCGCGGCGACGGTCCCGTTGTACGAGGCGTTCTTCACCGTGATCTGCTGGCCTGACTGGCTCCAGGTGCCGTTCCAGCCGTTGGACAGCTTCTGGTTGCCCGAGTAGGAGTAGGTCAGGGTCCAGCCGTTGATGGCGTCGGTACCGCGGTTGGTCAGGGTCAGGTCCGCGGTGAAGCCGGAGCCCCAGTCGTTGGTCTTGTAGTCGACGCTGCACTGCAGCGCCGCCGCGTGCGCGGTCGTCGCACCGGTGGCGAGCATCGACAGCGGAAGCGCCAGAGCGGCGCCGGCGGCCGTCCACAGCCGTCGCGCAACTCTGCGCCTCCTGGGCGGGGGATGCATGGTGCTGGTTCCTCCTTGCGGCTCGGAGAAGTCAAGGCTTGAACCAGTGGGAGCGCTCCCATGGTGGGTATGGGCATGACAGCGGTCAAGAGGGTTGAAGAGTCGAAAAGATTCGACACAGGTCAGAGGGGGTGCGCCTGAAAAAGGGTCAGACGACCCTCTGTTCTTCGCCGTCACTTGGCGCTACCTTCCTTCGCACCAGTGGGAGCGCTTCCACCAGTCGACGCGTCCGTCACCCGGCGCCGAACTGCAAGGAATCGCTCATGCGACATCCCCCGCGTTCAGTACTTTTACCCGTCGGCCGCCGGTGCGCGCCTTGGCGCCGGCCCTCTCGCCTCCCCGCGGGACCCGACGGGTCCGACCGACCCGCCGGACACCGGTGAGGCCGGCGCGTTCGCCTGACCGCTTCCGCACGCGCTGGTCCTCGACCACGCCGGAACCCGACCCCCTCCGGCACCGGGCCGACCGGTGTCCCCCGGAGAACTCCCGTCACTCAGAAGGAAACCCGCACCTATGAGTCGTACGAGACTTGCCCTGATAGCGGCGCTCACGCTGACCGCCGGATCCACCGCGACGGCCCTCGCCGTCGTCCCGGCCGGCGCCGCCGCGGCCGCCCCCGCCTGTACCGTGGACTACAAGGTCCAGAACGACTGGGGCAGCGGTTTCACCACCAACGTCACCGTCACCAACAACGGCGCCGCCAAGAGCAGTTGGGCGGTGAAGTGGACGTACGCCGGCACCCAGAAGGTGACCAACGCCTGGAACGCCAAGGTCACCCAGTCCGGCACCAACGTCACCGCCGCCAACGAGTCCTACAACGGCAGCCTGGCCGGCGGCGGTTCGGTCAGCTTCGGCTTCCAGGGCAGCTACAGCGGCAGCAACGCCGTGCCCGCCACGTTCACCCTCGACGGCGTCACCTGCAACACCGACTCCGGCGGCACGCCCACCCCGACCCCGACCGACCCGACGCCCACGCCGACGGACCCGACGCCCACCCCGACCGACCCCTCCGGCAAGGTCGACAACCCCTTCGTGGGCGCCAAGGGCTACGTGAACCCCGAGTGGTCGGCCCACGCCGCCGCCGAGCCGGGCGGCAGCCGCGTCGCCAACCAGTCCACCGCGGTCTGGCTGGACCGGATCGCCGCCATCAACGGCGTCAACGGCGGCATGGGCCTGCGCGCCCACCTCGACGAGGCCCTGAAGCAGAAGGGCTCCGGCCAGCTCGTCATCCAGCTGGTCATCTACGACCTGCCCGGACGTGACTGCGCGGCCCTCGCCTCCAACGGCGAGCTCGGCCCGACCGAGCTCGACAAGTACAAGTCGCAGTACATCGACCCGATCGCGTCGATCCTTTCCGACTCCAAGTACGCGGGCCTGCGCATCGCCACCGTCATCGAGCCGGACTCCCTGCCCAACCTGGTCACCAACGCCGGCGGCACCGCGGGCAGCACCGACGCCTGCGCGACCATGAAGGCCAACGGCAACTACGAGAAGGGCGTGAGCTACGCCCTCGACAAGCTGGGCGCCATCCCCAACGTCTACAACTACATCGACGCCGGTCACCACGCCTGGCTGGGCTGGGACAGCAACTTCGACCCGACCGTCCAGGAGTTCTACAAGGTCGCGACCACCAACGGCGCGAGCGTGAACGACGTCACCGGCTTCATCGTCAACACGGCCAACTACGGGGCCACCAAGGAGCCGTTCGTCAAGATCACCGACTCGGTGAACGGGCAGACCGTGCGCCAGTCCAAGTGGATCGACTGGAACTGGTACGTGGACGAGCAGTCCTTCGCGCAGGCGCTGCGCACCAAGCTCGTCTCGGTCGGCTTCAACTCCGGCCTGGGCATGCTGGTCGACACCTCCCGCAACGGCTGGGGCGGCTCGGCGCGGCCCACCGCCGCCGGTCCCACGACCTCGGTCGACGCCTACGTCGACGGCGGCCGCATCGACCGCCGCATCCACGCCGGCAACTGGTGCAACCAGAGCGGCGCCGGACTCGGCGAACGGCCCACCGCGGCGCCCGCCGCCGGCATCGACGCCTACGTGTGGGTCAAGCCGCCGGGGGAGTCGGACGGGTCGAGCACGGCCATCTCCAACGACGAGGGGAAGGGCTTCGACCGGATGTGCGACCCGACGTACGGCGGCAACGCCCGCAACGGCAACAACCCGACCGGTGCGCTGCCCAACTCGCCGCTGGCCGGCAAGTGGTTCTCCGCCCAGTTCCAGGAGCTGATGAAGAACGCCTACCCGGCGCTGTAGCGCCGTGACGATCCGCCGGGGCCGGCCCGAGAGGGACCGGTCCCGGCGGACCGCCGTGTCCGGAAACCGCTGCCCGCGCCTGTTTGCCGTCCCGGCAAACGGAGTGGCCGTCCGGCGGTGCGTCGGCGCACGCTGTCGGCATCCGGACGAGAGGCTGACCCCATGGCGCACGACCACCACACCCCCGACGCGGCACACGGCCCCGGCACCCCGCAGACCGGGCACGCCCATCACGCCCACGGCACCGACATCGACTGGGCCGCGATGGCCGCGCACCTCGAAGCGCAGGCCGAGCTGTACACCCCGCTGTACGAGCGGGCGCTGGCCTGGCTGGGCAAGGAGGTGACCGAGCCGGGGCTGATCGTGGACGCGGGCAGCGGGCCGGGCGTGATCTCCTGCCTGTTCGCGGAGACCTTCCCGGGCGCCCGCGTGTTCGCCGTGGACGGCTCCGAGGAGCTGCTGGAGCGCGCACGGGCGCGCGCCGAGCGCACCGGTGTCGCCGACCGCTTCGGCACCGTGGCCGGTGAGCTGCCGCAGGCCCTGGACGAGCTGGACTATCCCGCCGACCTGCTGTGGGCCAGCCGGAGCCTGCACCACCTGGGCGACCAGCGGGCCGCCCTGGCCGCGTTCGCCGAACGGCTCGCGCCCGACGGCACGCTGGCCCTGATGGAGGGGGGCCTGCCCGCCCGCTATCTGCCCCGCGACCTCGGCTTCGGCCGGCCCGGCCTGCAGGCGCGACTGGACGCGCTGGAGGAGGAGTGGTTCGCGCGGATGCGGGCCGAGCTGCCCGGCAGCGTCCCCGTGACGGAGGACTGGCCCGCGCTGCTGACCTCGGTCGGCCTCAAGCACACCCGCACCCGCAGCTTCCTGCTCGACCTGCCCGCACCGGTTCCCGACCGGGCCCGCACCCTGGTCGCCACCTGGCTGGGCCGGCTGCGCGAGACCGTCGGCGACGGCCTCGACGCCGAGGACCGCGCCACCGTCGACCGCCTCCTCGACCCGGAGGACCCGGCGAGCGTCCACCGCCGCCCCGACCTGTTCGTGCTCGCCGCCCACACCGTGCACACGGCGGTCAAGCCGCACTGAACACCGGCCGCCGCCCGCGTGCCTTGACTTGGAGCGCGCTCCAAGTGATGGACTCCCCGCGTACCAGGCCGACCGGGTCCGTCCGGCCGGCCGGAACGACACAGGGGGCACACATGTCCGAGTCCAAGGTCGCGCTCATCACCGGCGGCGGCAGCGGCATCGGCGCGGCCGTCGCGCGGCGGCTGCTGGACGGCGGCTGGAGGGTGGCCGTCGTCGGCCGCGGCGCACAGCGGCTGCGGGACTTCGCCGAGGGACTCGGCAACCCGCAGGAACTGCTGACGATCACCGGCAGCGCGGCCGAGTACGGCGACGTCGCCGCCGCCGTCGAGCAGACGCTCAAGACGTACGGCCGTCTCGACACCGTCGTCGCCAACGCCGGCTTCGCCACCCATGACAGCGTCGCCACCGGCGACCCGGCCGGCTGGACGGAGATGGTGCTGACCAACGTGCTCGGCCCGGCGCTGCTGATCCGTGCCTCGGTCGAGGCGCTGAAGGAGACCCGCGGCCGGATCGTGCTGGTCGGCAGCGTGGCCGGGTTCGTGCACACCCCCGGCAACATCTACGGCGCGACGAAGTGGGCGGTGACCGGGCTCGCCGAGAACGCCCGCCGCGAGGTCACCGAGCTGGGCATCGGCGTGACGCTGATCGCGCCCGGCCGGGTGGAGACCCCGTTCTGGGACTCCTACGGCAGCCTGCCGCCCGGCCATCTGCTCACCGCCGACCAGATCGCCGAGTCGGTCACCTGGGCGATCGGACAGCCGGAGGGCGTCGACGTCAACACCGTCGTGGTACGGCCGCTGGGCCAGCCCAACTAGCGGGCTTCAGCCGGTCCGGACGAACTCCCGGGCCAGCCGGTCGCCGAGGTCGACCGCCGCGTCGTGGCTCTCGATCGGCCGCACCCGGGGGCCGGTGAACACCACGTAGGTGACGGGCTCGTCGGTGCCGCCCCGGGCCGGGTCCGGGTCGATGTCCAGGGCCCGGGCGGTGGCGTGGGAGGCCTCGCCGATGATCTCCTTCGGGCCGGTGTCGCCGACCACCGCGTAGTGCACCCGGTCGCCGCGGATCACCGCGACGACACTGCCGCCCTCGACGCCCGCCGAGCGGTGGTCCCAGACGCCGCTCGGGCCCGGTATCACCACGTACGGCAGCCGGTCCGCGCGCAGCGGCCGGCCGGCCGAGTCGTGGTAGGCGGTGTCGTCCTGGTACCAGGGGTCGGTGCGCTCGTTGCACCGCTCCGTGCGCTGCCCGTCGCAGTCGACGTCCAGGTCCGCGGTGAAGAACACCGCGCCCCGCGCCCCGCACACCTGGACCGAGGGCCGCTTCTCCTGGTCGGTGCGGTAGGTGCCGTGGGATATGCGGTGGCAGGTGCGGGTCTTCGCCAGCAGCTCGGCGGCGCTCACCCCGCCCTCCTGGGTGCCGGCCGGGGCACCGGTGCAGCCGGCCGTCGCGGCGGCGAGCACGGCGGCGGCACCGGCCGCGGTGAGGGTCAGTCGTCGGGTGCGCACAGTGAGGGGACGAGCCGGGCCCGCGAGAGGTTCCCGGCCGCTGCGCGACATGCGCGGGCGCCGCGCCCCGGCACCGCGGTATCCGGGGCGCGGCGCCGCCGCGACGGTGCTCAGCCCAGGTCGAAGGTGGCCGGGTCGGGACCCAGGCGCCGGTCCTCGTTGAGCGCGCTGATCGCGGCGAGGTCCTCGTCGTCCAGGGAGAAGTCGAACACGCTGATGTTCTCCTCGATGCGGGACGGCGTCACCGACTTCGGGATCACGACGTTGCCGGTCTGCAGGTGCCAGCGCAGCACCACCTGGGCGGGGGTGCGGCCGTGCTTGCGCGCGATCGCCACGATCGCCGGGACCTCCAGCAGACCCTTGCCCGAACCCAGCGGCGACCACGCCTCGGTGGCGATGCCCTGCTCGGCGTGGTACTCACGGGCCGCGTGCTGCTGCAGGTAGGGGTGCAGCTCGATCTGGTTGACCGCAGGGATCACCGACGTCTCGGCGATCAGCCGCTCCAGGTGCTCCGGCAGGAAGTTGGAGACGCCGATCGCGCGGATCCGGCCGTCGGCGTGCAGCTTCTCGAACGCCTTGTAGGTGTCGACGTAACGGTCGCGGCCCGGCAGCGGCCAGTGGATCAGGTACAGGTCGACGTAGTCCAGGCCCAGCTTGGCGAGCGAGGTGTCGAAGGCCCGCAGGGTGGAGTCGTACCCCTGGTCGCTGTTCCAGAGCTTGGTGGTGACGAAGATGTCCTCACGGGGCAGGCCCGAGGCGGCGATGGCCCGGCCGGTGCCCTCCTCGTTCCCGTAGATCGCCGCCGTGTCGATGCTGCGGTACCCGGCCTGAAGCGCGGTGGCGACGGCCCGCTCCGCCTCGTCGTCCGGCACCTGCCACACGCCGAAGCCCAGCTGGGGCATCTCGACGCCGTTGTTCAGGGTGATCGGGGGGACCTTGCTGCTCACGAGCTCTCGATCCTTCGGTTGTCCGTCAGGTGGTACACCCATGGTCAACGATCACGGGCGGTGATGCATTCCTGACCGGGAAATCCGTGGCGAGCGCTACACCCGGTCCGGCGCTGCACCCGGTCCGGCGCTACGCCCGGTACAGCGCCTCGACCTCGCGTTCGTACGTCTTCTCGATCGCCTTGCGCTTCAGCTTCAGCGACGGCGTGAGCAGTCCGTGCTCCTCGGTGAACGGCTGGGCGAGGATGCGGAAGGTGCGGATCGACTCGGCCTGCGAGACCAGGGTGTTCGCGGCGACGACCGCGCGGCGCACCTCGGTCTCCAGGTCCGCGTCGCGCACCAGTTCGGCCGGGCTCATCCGGGGTTTGCCGCGCATCTGGAGCCAGTGCTCGACGGCCTCCTGGTCGAGGGTGACCAGCGCGGCGACGAACGGGCGGTCGTTGCCGACCACGATGCACTGGTTGACCAGCGGATGCTCGCGCACCCGCTCCTCCAGCACGCCCGGCGAGACGCTCTTGCCGCCGGAGGTGACGAGGATCTCCTTCTTGCGGCCGGTGATGGTGAGATAGCCGTCCTCGTCGAGGGAGCCGAGGTCGCCGGTGGCGAGCCAGCCGTCGTGCAGCGCCTGGTCGGTGGCCTTGGGGTTGTTGAGGTAGCCCTGGAAGATGTTGCCGCCGCGCAGCCAGATCTCACCGTCGTCGGCGATGTGCACGGTCACCCCGGGGATCGGCTGCCCGACGGTGCCGTAGCGGGTGCGCTCGGGCGGATTGGCGGTCGCCGCCGCCGTCGACTCGGTCAGGCCGTACCCCTCGTAGATCTGCACGCCCGCGCCCGCGAAGAACAGCCCCAGCCGGCGGTCCATCGCCGAACCGCCGGACATCGCGTTCCGTATGCGGCCGCCCATCGCCGCGCGGACCTTGGCGTACACCAGCTTGTCGAAGAACTGGTGCTGCATCCGCAGCCCCGCCGACGGGCCGGGGCCGATGCCCCAGGCCTTGGCCTCCAGTGCGTCGGCGTACTTCACCGCCACGTCGACCGCCTTCTCGAACGGCCCGGAGCGGCCCTCCTTCTCCGCCTTGCGCCGCGCCGCGTTGAACACCTTCTCGAAGATGTACGGCACGGCCAGGATGAACGTCGGCTTGAACGCCTGGAGGTCCGGCAGCAGCGCGGCCGCGTTCAGCTGCGGCTGGTGGCCGAAGCGGACCCGGCCGCGGATCGCGGCGACCTCCACCATCCGCCCGAAGACGTGCGCGAGCGGCAGGAACAGCAGGGTGGCCGCCTCGTCGCCCTTCTTGGAGTGGAACACCGGCTCCCACCGCTCGATGACGGTGTCCGCCTCGATCATGAAGTTGCCGTGGGTGAGGACGCACCCCTTGGGCCGGCCGGTGGTGCCGGAGGTGTAGATGATCGTCGCCACGGTCTCCGGGGTGACCGCCTCGCGGTGCCGGTGCACCATGTCGTCGTCGAGGTGGGCGCCCGCGTCGTACAGCTCCCGCACGGCGCCCGAGTCCAGCTGCCACAGCCGGCGCAGCCGCGGCAGCCGGTCGATGACGGTGGCGATCGTCATCGCGTGGTCCTCGTGCTCCACGATCGCGGCCGTGCACTCGGCGTCGTACAGCATCCAGAAGCACTGCTCCGCCGAGGACGTCGGGTACACCGGCACCACCTGCGCGCCGATCGTCCACAGCGCGAAGTCGAACAGCGTCCACTCGTACCGGGTGCGGGACATGATCGCGACGCGGTCCCCGAACCGGATGCCGCTCGCCAGCAGCCCCTTGGCCAGCGCGAGCACCTCGTCGCGGAACTCGGCGGAGGTCACGTCCCGCCACACGCCTTCAGTGTCCTTGCGGCCCAGGGCGATGTGCTGCGGATCGGTCTCGGCATGCCGGAAGACGACGTCGGCCAGACCGCCCACCGGCGGTGCCGACGCCAACGGAGGGTTGGTGTACTCGCGCAAACCCCGCTCCCCGCTCCTTGGTGCTCGGCTCACTTGTGGCGCCCCGCACAGCGCCGTGAAAGCTACCCCACCCGGCACAGCGCCGGGAGGGGCGGCGAAAGCGAGCAGCGCTCACGACCGTGCTGGTCACGGGAGGAAAATGGGCTCACATGGGGAAGGGTCGGACAGAAAACCGACGGTTCCGTAAGTTTCGGGGCCGTAATCTCCACCGAATCTGTACGACTCCGTACGACCCTGTCACCGCGCGGGCGCGGTCTCACCCCCGCGGCTGTGCCGTCACTTCCTCCAGCGTCGCGGGCGCCGATTCCGTCACAGCGGCCCGCGGCCCGCGCGGCGCCCGCACCAGCGCGAGCACCAGCACCCCGCCCGCCAGGGCCACCACCGCGGCGGCGACCGAGGCCGCGTTCAGGCCGGAGGCGAACGCCGACCGCAGGGCGTGCTCCGGGAACGCGCCGCGCAGCCCGCCCGCGCCGCCGCCGGCCAGGGCGTGCGCCGCGTCGTGCGGCAGCGCGTCCTGCATCCGCGAGGTCAGCACCGTGCCGAACACGGCGATGCCGAGCGCGTACCCGAGCTGGCGGAAGGTGTTGACCGCGCCGCCCGCCATGCCGGCCCGCTCCGGCTCCACCACGGCCAGCGCCGCGCCCGCGATGCCCGGCGACACCAGCCCCGTACCGACGCCCACCAGCACCAGACCCGGCACCAGCGTCGTCGCCGTCGACCCCGCGTCCAGCACCGCCGTGCAGAACTGGCCGGCGGCGATCAGCAGCAGCCCGCCGCCCACGGTCAGCCGCGCCGGCACCCCGTGCAGCAGCCGGCCCCCGGCCGCGGCCACCACGAACGACGCCAGCGACAGCCACAGGAACACCACACCACCGCGCACCGGGCTCATCCCCAGCAGCGTCTGCAACCAGATCGAGGTGTACGCCATCACGGAGAACGCCGCCGCGTTGAAGGCGAACGCCCCCACCATCACCCCGGCGAACGCCGGCCGCAGGAACAGCCGCGGGTCCAGCAGCGGATCGGCCACCCGCCGCTCCACCACGACGAAGCACACCAGCGCCAGCAGCGCCAGCCCGAACGACAGCAGCGTCCCGCGCTCCGTCCAGCCGTGCGACCCGGCCCGCACCGCCCCGTACGTCAGCGCCCCGGCGAAGCCCGCGAACGTCACCGTGCCCGCCACGTCGACCCGCCGCGCCCGCTCGGCGCGCGACTCCGGCACCACCCGCAGCGTCAGCGCCACCGCGGCCACGCTCACCGGCAGGTTCACGAAGAAGATCCACCGCCAGCCCGGCCCGTCCGTCAGCAGCCCGCCCAGCACCGGCCCGACCGCGGCGGCGGCCCCGCTCACCGCGCCCCACACACCGAGCGCCACCGACCGCCGCCGCCCCTGGTACACCGAGCCCAGCAGCGGCAGCGTCGTCGCGAACATCGCCGCCGCCCCCACGCCCTGCACACAGCGCGCGGCGACCAGCATCCCCGGCCCGGTCGCCAGCCCGCACCACAGCGACGCCGCCGCGAACAGCGCGATCCCCGCCACGTGCACCCGCCGCCGCCCGAGCACGTCGGCCGCGGCGCCGACCCCGAGCAGCAGCGCGGCCAGCGCCAGCGCGTAGCCGTCCATCACCCACTGCAGATCGCTCAGCGACGCGTGCAGCCCCTTCGCCATGTCCGGCAGCGCGACCACCGCGATGGTCACGTCCAGCAGCAGCATGAACGTCCCCAGGCACACCGCTGTCAGCGGCCCCCATGTGCGCATGTCCTTCTCTCCTCACGCGTCCGTGTGTGGTCCGATTCCGTACGATGACCCCGTCGCGGCCGATCGCAGCGGAAACCGGCATCAGCGCGACGGAACCCGACGGAGGCGGCCGTGCTGCAGATGGAATCCGACATCCTCGACGAGCTGGACGTGCGCCTGCTGTGCGCGCTGGAGGTCAACGCCCGGGCCTCCTTCAGCCGGCTCGGCGCGGTCCTCGGCGTGTCCGACCAGACCGTCGCCCGCCGCTACCGGCGGCTGTGCGCCGAGGCGGGCCTGAGGGTGGTGGCGGTGCGCGACGCCGAGCGGCTCGGCCACGACCAGTGGACGCTGCGACTGCGCTGTGTCCCCGACGCCGCCCTCACCATCGCCGACGCGCTCGCCAAGCGGCCGGACACCAACTGGATCGGCCTCGCCGCGGGCGGCACCGAGATCGTCTGCGGCACCCGCCCGCGCAGCGCCGGCGACCGCGACGACCTGCTGCTCGGCAAACTGCCCCGCACCCCGCGCGTGCTGGAGATCCGCGCCCACCAGATGCTGCACCGCTTCTACGGCGGCCCGAGCGGCTGGCTCGGCAAGTTCGGCCTGCTCGCCCCGGACGAGATCGCCGCCCTGCGTCCCGAGCCGGCCCCCGAGCCCGGCGAGGCCCGCATCGACCCCGCCGACGAACCCCTGCTGGCGGTGCTGGAACGCGACGGGCGCGCCGGGTACCCCGAGCTGATGCGGGCCACCGGCCGCTCCGAATCCGCCGTCAAACGACGCATCGCCGCACTGCTCGGCTCCGGCGCCGTCTACATCGACGTCGAGTACCACTCCGAGACGCTCGGCTTCCCCACCGCCGCCGCCCTGTGGATCACCACCACCCCGGCCGCGCTCACCGCGGTCGGCGAGGCGCTCGCCGGCCACGACCAGATCGCGCACGCCGCCGCGACCGCCGGCCCGTCGAACATCACCGCGACCGCCGTGGTGTGCAGCACGGCCGAGCTGTACGCCTATCTCAGCGGCCCCCTCGGCGGGCTCGCCGGGGTGCAGCACGTGGAGGCCAGCCCGTTCCTGCGCCGCGTCAAGCAGCTGACCTATCCGATACCGGTCCGCTGACGGCGCTGCAGCCGGTCCCCGCCCGCGAGGACCGCCGCCGCCAGCGCGTCGGCCGCCTCCTGCGCGGCGCCGCCGCGCCGGCCGTGCACCAGCACGAAGTCCACCCCGCCCAGCTCCGGCAGCCCGGACCGGTCCGGCACCCGCACCAGCCCGGGCGGGATCAGCCCGCGCGAGTGCGCCATCACCCCGAGACCCGCCCGCGCGGCGGCGATCAGCCCGTTCAGGCTGCCGCTCGTGCACGCGATCCGCCACGGCCGCCCCTGCCGCTGCAGCGCCTCCAGGGCCAGCGCCCGGGTGATGCCCGGCGGCGGGTACACGATCAGCGGCACCGGCCGGTCCGGCTCAAGGCGCAGCCGCTCTGCGCCGATCCACACCAACTCGTCGTGCCACACCAGCTCACCGCGCGGATCCTGCGGCCGCCGCTTGGCCAGCACCAGGTCGAGCCGGCCCGCCGCGAGCCGCTCGTGCAGGGTGCCGGACAGCTCCACCGTCAGCTCCAGGTCGACCTCGGGGTGGTCGTGCCGGAAGCCCTCCAGGATCTCCGGGAGCCGGGTCAGCACGAAGTCCTCCGACGCCCCGAACCGCAGCCGGCCGCGCAGCCGCGTGCCGGTGAAGAAGGCCGCCGCCTGCTCGTGCACCTCCAGGATCCGCCGCGCGAAGCCGAGCATCGCCTCACCGTCCTCGGTCAGCTCCACCGAGTGCGTGTCCCGGTCGAACAGCGTCCGCCCGGTCGCCTCCTCCAGGCGGCGCACGTGCTGGCTGACCGTGGACTGGCGCAGCCCGAGCCGCCGCGCCGCCTGCGTGAAGCTCAGCGTCTGCGCCACGGCGAGGAAGGTCCGCAGCTGGGAGGGGTCGTACACACCGCCCACCGTAGCCGGTGATCGTCGTTCGTGATGACAGTCAGAACGGTATGCCGGATTCCCGATCGGCGCGTCCGGGAGCACGATGGAGGAGAGCCCTCAGGCCCCCGACACCGGGGACCCGCGGGGTGCGCAGATCGCCGACGAAGTACGTGGAGCACCGTGAAACGCCTGCACTGGCCGCGCTGGATGCCGATCGACCCGTACATCCTGCTGCTGCTCGGGACGGTGGGCCTCGCCGCCCTGCTGCCCGCCCGCGGCACGGCCGCCGACGTCGCCTCCGGCGCCTCCACCGCGGCGATCGCGTTCCTCTTCTTCCTCTACGGCGCCCGCCTGTCCACCCGCGAGGCCCTGGACGGCCTGCGCCACTGGCGCCTCCACGTCACCGTCCTGGCCTGCACCTTCGTCATCTTCCCGGCGCTGGGCCTGGCCTCGCGCGCCCTGGTCCCGGTCCTGCTGACGCACCCCCTCTACCAGGGCCTGCTCTTCCTGACGCTGGTGCCGTCCACCATCCAGTCGTCGATCGCGTTCACCTCCATCGCCCGCGGCAACGTGCCCGCCGCGATCTGTGCGGGCTCCTTCTCCTCCCTCGTCGGGATCGTCGTCACCCCGCTGCTCGCGGCCGGCCTGCTCGGCGGCAGCGGCGGCGGCTTCTCCGCCGACTCCCTGGTGAAGATCGTCCTGCAGCTGCTGGTGCCGTTCGTCGCCGGGCAGCTGCTGCGGCCCTGGATCGGCGACTTCGTCGCCCGGCACAAGAAGGTCCTCGGCTACGTCGACCGCGGCTCGATCCTCCTCGTCGTCTACACCGCCTTCAGCGCCGGCATGGTCCAGGGCATCTGGCACCAGGTCAGCCCCGCCCGGCTCGGCGCGCTGCTCGCCGTGGAGGCCGTGCTGCTCGCCGTGATGCTGCTGCTGACCTGGTACGGCGCGAAGGCGCTGCGCTTCTCCCGCGAGGACCGCATCGCCATCCAGTTCGCCGGGTCGAAGAAGTCCCTCGCCTCGGGGCTGCCCATGGCGAGCGTCCTGTTCGGCGCGCACGCCTCCCTCGCCGTGCTGCCGCTGATGCTGTTCCACCAGATGCAGCTCATGGTGTGCGCGGTGATCGCCAAGCGCCGCTCCCACGACCCCGAGCCGGACCCGCACACCGCCCCGGAGCCGGCCGCACCCTCCCGCACCACGGTCGCCACCTCGCCCCGCCCCCGCTGAGCCACGGCCGGCGTCAGGGACGGCCCACCTCGTCCAGCGGCAGCCACCCCCCGAACACCGCACCCGGGCAGGTCACGGGCGGAGTACGACTTTCCCCCGGTTGCCCCGCGCCTCGATCAGGGCGTGCGCCGCCGCGGCGTCCTCCAGCGCGAACTCTCCGTGCACGACGGGCCGAACGGCGCCCGTCTCGAACAGCTCCCACAGCTCCCGCCGCCAGGTCTCGTAGCGCTCCGGTTCCCGGCGGGCGACCAGCCCCAGCTGGAACCCGATCGCCGACTTGCCGCCCACCAGCAGGTCGTACGCCTGGAGGGTCCCGCCGCCCGAGCTGTACGCCACCAGCCGGCCGCCGGGCGCGAGCGCGGCCAGCGCGGGGGAGAGCAGGTCGCCGCCCACCGCGTCCAGGACGCAGTCCACGGGCGCGCCCCAGCCGTCGTCGCCGTAGACGACGGTCTCGTCGGCGCCGAGGGAGCGCACGAAGTCCGCCTTGCCCGCGTCGGACACGGCACCCACGACCCGGCCCGCGCCCAGGGCGCGCGCGAGCTGGACGGCGAGGTGCCCCACCCCGCTCGCCGCCGCCGTCACCAGCACCGCCTCACCGGGCTCCGGCCGCGCCGCCCGCAGCGCACCGAGGGCGACGAGGCCGCTGCGCACCAGGGCGACGGCGTCGACGTACGACGCGTACTCGGGCACCGGTGAGGCCATCGCCTCGTGCAGCACGGCGTAGTCGGCGTAGCCGTGCCCGAAGCACAGCCCGGTCACCCGGTCGCCGGCCCGGAACCGTCCGGCGCCGTCGCCGACGGCCACGACCTCTCCGGCGACCTCCCCGCCGAGCGCGATCGGCTCGGCCGCCTCGGTGACCTTGCGGACGACGGGCAGCGTGACGCCGACGGCCGCGCAGCGCACCAGCAGCTCACCGGGGCCGGGTCGTGGCACGGGGACCTCTTCGACGAAGAGAGGGCCGCCGGGGGACGTATAGCGGACGCGGCGCATGAAGCACCTCCAGAGGCAGGGAACCGTTGGTGCTCCCAACGATAACGAAACCCGTGGGGATTCCCAACGGTTTTTCATAGGGAACCCCAATGACTTTCCGTTAGGCTTCCGCCATGCCCGAAGCGCCCCTCCCCGCGATCCGCTCCCTGCCCAGCTGGCTGCTCGGCCGCGCCGCCGCCCGCGGACGCGCCCTGGTCGCCGACGCGCTGGCCGAGCAGGGCATGAAGATGTGGCACCACGTGGTGCTGTCCGCCGTACGCGACCTGGGCCCGGTCGCGCAGGCCGAGCTGGGCCGCAGCATCGGCCTGGACCCCAAGGACCTGGTCGGCGTCCTCAACGACCTGCAGACCTCCGGCCTGGTCGTCCGCCGGCCCGACCCCGCGGACCGCCGCAAGAACGCCGTGAGCCTGACGGGGGAGGGGGAGCGGATGCTGCGGCGGTGCGAGGAGGCGGCGCGGGAGGCGAACGAGGCGCTGCTGGCCCCTCTGACGGCCACGGAGCGGGAGCGCTTCCTGGGGGTGCTGCGCCGCATCGCGACGCAGGAGGACTGAGCCGGGGGCGTGGCCGGGGCGCGGGGCAAGGGCCCACCATGGGCGTGTGTCCCCAGGACACCGGCCGGGAGGGAGCCGAAGGCAGAAGGCGCCCCGCAGGCGACCGACCCATCAAGCGGTCAGCCCTGGGCGGTCGCCGCCTGCAGGGTGATGCGGTCCTCGCCCGCGTACACGTTCATGTTGGGGCCCCGCAGGAAGCCCACCAGGGTCAGCCCGGTCTCCACCGCCAGGTCGACGGCGAGGGACGAGGGCGCGGAGACGGCCGCGAGCACGGGGATGCCGGCCATGACGGCCTTCTGGGCGAGTTCGAAGGAGGCCCGCCCGGACACCAGCAGGATCGTCCGGCTGAGGGGGAGGCGGCCGTCGCGCAGGGCGCGGCCGACGAGCTTGTCGACGGCGTTGTGCCGGCCGACGTCCTCGCGGATGTCGAGGAGTTCGCCGTGCTCGTCGAAGAGGGCTGCGGCGTGCAGTCCTCCGGTCCGGTCGAAGACCCGCTGGGCGGCGCGCAGCCGGTCGGGGAGGCCCGCGAGCAGGCCGGGTTCGATGCGGAGCGGGGGTGTGTCGGCGATGGGCCAGCGGGCGGTGGTGCGGACCGCGTCGAGGCTGGCCTTGCCGCACAGGCCGCAGGAGGAAGTGGTGTAGACGTTGCGTTCGAGGGTGATGTCGGGGAGGGCGACGCCGGGTGCGGTGCGGACGTCGACGACGTTGTAGGTGTTGGAGCCGTCGGCGGTGGCGCCCGCGCAGTAGACGATGTTCTGCAGTTCGGCCTGTTCGGCGAGGACGCCCTCGCTGACGAGGAAGCCCGCGGCGAGGGCGAAGTCGTCGCCAGGGGTGCGCATGGTGATGGCGAGGGGTTTGCCGTTGAGGCGGATCTCCAGCGGTTCCTCGGCGACGAGGGTGTCCGCGCGGGACGAGACCGCGCCGTCGCGGATGCGGATCACTTTGCGTCGTTCGGTGACTCGTCCCATGGTGCGCTCAGTCCCGTCCGTCCCGGTTCCGTACGTGCCGGCAGCTGAAGCCGCCCTTGCTGCAGAGGTTGCCGTGGGTCACCGGGTCGTCGTGCGGGGAGGTGACCTTCACGATCTCATTGTCCTGCACGGGGAGGAGCGCGGGCCGGGGAGGAGCGCGGGCCGGTGGAGAGCCCCCCTGCTCCACCGGCCAAGCCCGGATCGGTGGAGAGCCCCCTGCTCCACCGCCCCGGCCCCGGATCAGCGCGCGGCCGGCGCCTTCTCGTACTCCGCGACGGACGCGGCCGCCCGTGACGGGCCGCGCCGCAGGGTGAGCGTGGCGAGCAGGCCGGCCACCATGCCCGCCGCGGTGAGCAGGACGACCAGGGCCCCGCCGTCGGCGGTGGCGGCCCTGAGCGCCCCGCCCGTCCTGCCCTCGGTGCCCAGGTCGGCGACGACGGTGAACACCGCCAGGCCGATCGCGTTGCCGATGTTCAGCGCGGTCGAGGCGATGCCGTTGGCCACGCCCTGCTCCTGGGGGGCGGTGCCGGTGGCGGCGACGATCCACATCGCGGTCCAGACGATGCCCTGGCCCACACCGGAGACGACCAGACCGGGCACGAGCAGGCCGTAACCGGCGTCGGCGTCGAAGCCGAGGGCGAGCACGGCCGTGCCGATCGCGCCGGTGACGAACCCGGTCACCAGGGTGGTGCGGGTACCGATCCGGCCGGCGAATCGCTCCCCGAGCTGGGTGCCGGCGGCGATCGCCACCGAGGGGAGCAGGAAGCCGAGGCCGGTGCGCAGGGCGCCGTAGCCGTGCACGGTCTGCATCAGGACGGTGAGGAAGTACGGCAGGACGCCGAACGTCGCCATGTAGAGGAAGGTGACGGCCATGCCGACCGTCAGGTGGCGGTTGCGGAACAGCCGGAACGGCATCAGCGGGTCGGCGCTGCGCGCCTCGACGACCGCGAACACGGCCAGCAGGAGAGCGGCGACGACCAGGGCACAGACCACGAGGCCGTCGCCCCAGCCCCGTTCGGGCCCCTCGACGAGCGCGAACACCAGCAGCGTGGCGCCTCCGGTGACGCTGAGGGAGCCCGGCAGGTCGAAGCCGCACCGTACGGTGCGGCCCGGGTCGCGCGGTACGACGAACAGCGCTCCCAGCGCGATGGCCGCGCCCAGCGGGACGTTGACGTAGAAGACGGCGTGCCAGCCGAAGTTCTCCGTCAGGACGCCCCCGAGCAGCGCGCCGATCGTCAGGCCGCTGGCCCCGGCGCCGCCCCAGACTGCCAGTGCCCGGTTCCGCCGGGGGCCTTCCTCGAACAGGGTGTTGATCAGCGACAGCGTCGAGGGCAGCAGCAGGGCGCCGGCGATGCCCTGCACGGCACGGGCCGCGATGATGACCCCGGGCCCGGTCGCGAGTCCGCCGGCCAGTGACGAGGCCGCGTACAGCCACAGCGCGAGGACGAACATCCGGCGGCGGCCCAGCAGGTCGGCCGCCCGCCCGCCGAACAGCAGGAAACCGCCCGCGAAGACGACGTAGGCGCTGACCACCAGCTGCTGCGTCTGGCCGGGGAAGCCCAGGTCCCGGCCGATCTCGGGCAGGGCCACGAACACGATGTTGAGGTCGAGCGCGTAGAGCAGTTGCGCCAGCGCGAGCAGCGCCAGGGTCCAGCGGGACGCCATGGACGACTTTAAGGATGAGGACATGCCAGGTTGCCCCTCGGGTCGGTGGGGTCGCGCCCCTGATCGTTCGTATCTATACGTACGTTCGATTGTTCGCCACTATACGTACGATCGGTGTCGTGCGGTCAATCCGTTCGTCTGTACGGGTACTGTTGAACCATGAGCCGTCACCCCGACCGCGACCAGATCCGGATCGACGGCGTGCTGTCCGCCCTGGGCAGTCCCGTCCGCCTCGCCGTCGTCCGCGTGCTCGACGCCGGCGGCGAGCACAACTGCACCAGCGTGCTGAACGTCCTCGGGATCACCGCCAAGTCGACCATGACCCACCACTGGCGGGTCCTGCGGGAGAGCGGCGTCATCTGGCAGCACCCCTCCGGACGGGAGAACCTGCTGTCGCTGCGCCGCGACGACCTCGACGCCCGCTATCCCGGGCTGCTCGACGCCGTCCTGGCCGGGGCGCGCGCGGACGAGGCGCCGGAGACGTCCGGGGCGCGCGGGACGTCCGCGTGACCCCAGGGCGGCGCTGAGGGAAGCCGACAACCCCGGCGCCCGATTCCTGTCGCTTCACCTGCCCTCGTACCCGTGGGTCACTGATCAGACTGGTGCATCCCGCTACCCGAGGCCACGAGGGGGAACGCCACCGATGAACGGCTCACGCATCGCCGCCGTCGGCCACTATCAGCCCGCCAAGGTGCTCACGAACGAGGACCTGGCCGGCATGGTCGACACCAGTGACGAGTGGATCAGGACCCGGGTGGGCATCCGGACCCGGCACATCGCCGGACCCGACGAGCCCGTCGACGAACTCGCCGCGCACGCCGCCGCCAAGGCCCTTGCCGCGGCCGGCCTGACCCCCGGCGACATCGACCTGGTGCTGGTCGCCACCTCCACCGCCGTCGACCGCTCCCCGAACACCGCCGCCCGCGTCGCCGCCCGGCTCGGCGTGCCCCGGCCCGCCGCGCTGGACCTCAACGTGGTGTGCGCCGGCTTCACCCACGCCCTCGCCACCGCCGACCACACCGTCCGGGCCGGCGCCGCCCGCCGCGCGCTCGTCATCGGCGCCGACAAGATGTCCGCCGTCGCCGACTGGACCGACCGCACCACCTGCGTCCTCGTCGGTGACGGCGCGGGCGCCGCCGTGGTCGAGGCCTGCCCCGAGGGCACCGAGCCCGGCATCGGGCCTGTGCTGTGGGGATCGGTGCCCGAGATGGGGCACGCCGTACGGATCGAGGGCGAGCCCGCCCGCTTCGCGCAGGAGGGGCAGACTGTCTACCGCTGGGCCACCACCCAACTGCCGCCGCTCGCCCGGCAGACCTGCGAGCGCGCCGGGATCGCCCCCGAGGGCCTCGCCGCCGTCGTCCTGCACCAGGCCAACCTGCGCATCATCGAACCGCTCGCCGCGCGCATCGGCGCCGTCAACGCCGTGGTCGCCCGTGACGTCACCGCATCGGGCAACACCTCCGCGGCCAGCATCCCCCTCGCCCTGTCCAAGCTCGTCGAACAGGGCGGCATCACCACCGGCGACCCGGTCCTGCTGTTCGGCTTCGGCGGCAACCTGTCGTACGCGGGGCAGGTCGTGCGCTGCCCCTAGGGCCCGAGCCCTGAGGGGCCGAACCCTGAGGGGCCGAACCCTGAGGGGCCGAACCCTGAGGGGCCGAACCCTGAGGGGCCGAACCCCGAGGGGCCGAACCCTGAGGGGACGAGTCTCCTTGCGGCGGCCCTGCGCGGTCGCCGACGCCCCGGTGTGCACGGCCGGCTCCGCTCCCCCTCCGGGCTTTTGTGCGCCGTAGCCTGTCGACGAAGGACAGTCGACACTGGGCGTCCGTGCCGAGGAGGGGGACCGATGTTGTCGCAAGGACTGCCGCACGGTGCGGTGCCCAGGCTGGAGCGCCCCGGCCCGCTGCGCGAACGTGTCTACGAGGCGCTGCTCGAACTCATCACCACCCGCGCCCTGCCGCCCGGCCGGCACCTGGTCGAGAGCGAACTCGCCGGACACCTCGGAGTCTCCCGGCAGCCCGTGCGCGAGGCGCTGCAGCGGCTCAACACCGAGGGCTGGGTGGACCTGCGGCCCGCCCAGGGCGCGTTCGTGCACGAGCCGACCGAGGAGGAGGCCGACCAGCTGCTGACGGTCCGTACGCTGCTGGAGGCCGAGGCCGCCCGGCTCGCCGCGCTCTACGCCACGGCCGCGGGCATCGAGGCGCTGGAGGAGATCGTCGCCGAGGGCGTGAAGGCCGTCCAGGCCGACGACGTGGACGCCGCCGTCGCGCTCAACGCCCGCTTCCACGCCAAGATCATGGAGCTGGCCGGCAACGCCGTCCTCGCCGAGCTGGCCGCCCGGGTCGAGCGCCGGGTCCGCTGATACCACACGCCGGTCGCCCGGCAGCGCGGTCACAAGTCGTGGATCGAACACCAGGCGTTGATAGGGGCCATCGTCTCCCGGGACGCCGACCTCGCCACCCGGCTCATGCGCGACCACACCGAGCACACCCGGCGGTCCTACCACGCCCGTTCGGGCTCCTGACCGCCTCTTCGGCCTGACGGCGGTCCCGTGGCGCGGGGCCGCCGTCGCGCTGTCCGGACCCCATCCGCCGTACCGGCTCGCCCTCTTCTTTGTCCTGTCAGTGGAAAAAGTCTGCGGGAATCCGTGCGCGACTTCTTCCCACCTTCAACAGTCACTGCTACGTTCCCCTCGAAAGCCCGACGACAGTGGCCGAATTGAGGCGGGGAGGGGCACGTGAGACGCATGACGGCACGACCCGCGAACGCCCATCAGGCCCGGCTGCTGAAGCTGCTGCGCGACCAGGGACCGAACTCCCGCGCGCAGCTGGGCGATCAGATCGATCTGTCCCGGTCGAAACTGGCCGTGGAGGTCGACCGGCTGCTGGAGACGGGCCTGGTCGTGGCCGACGGACTCGCCGCCTCGCGCGGCGGACGCCGCTCCCACAACATCCGGCTCGCCCCCGGCCTGCGTTTCCTCGGCGTCGACATCGGCGCGACCTCGGTCGACGTCGCCGTCACCAACGCCGAACTGGAGATCCTGGGCCATCTCAACCACCCCCTGGACGTCCGCGACGGACCGGTCGCGGTCTTCGAGCAAGTCCTCTCCATGGCGGAGAAGTTGAGGAACTCGGGGCTCGCGGAGGGGTTCGACGGCGCCGGCATCGGCGTCCCCGGCCCAGTCCGCTTCCCCGAGGGCGTCCCGGTGGCGCCGCCGATCATGCCCGGCTGGGACGGCTTCCCCGTGCGGGAGGCGCTCAGCCAGGAACTCGGCTGCCCCGTCATGGTCGACAACGACGTGAACCTGATGGCGACGGGGGAGATGCACGCGGGCGTCGCACGCTCCGTGGGCGACTTCCTCTGCGTCAAGATCGGCACCGGTATCGGCTGCGGCATCGTCGTCGGCGGCGCCGTCCACCGCGGTGTCACGGGCAGCGCCGGCGACATCGGCCACATCCAGGCCGTACCCGACGGCCGCCCCTGCGCCTGCGGCAACCGGGGCTGCCTGGAGGCCCACTTCAGCGGTGCCGCGCTCGCCCGCGACGCCGTGGAGGCCGCCCGCCAGGGCCTGTCCGCGGAACTGGCCTCCCGGCTGGAGACGCACGGCACCCTGACCGCCGTCGACGTGGCCGCCGCGGCCGCCGCCGGCGACGCCACCTCCCTCGAGCTGATCCGCGAGGGCGGTACCCGCACGGGCCAGGTGATCGCCGGGCTCGTCAGCTTCTTCAACCCCGGCCTGGTGGTGATCGGCGGCGGTGTGACCGGACTCGGCCACACCCTGCTCGCCGCGATCCGCACCCAGGTCTACCGCCAGTCGCTGCCGCTGGCGACCGGCAACCTGCCCATCGTCCTGGGGGAGTTGGGCCCCACCGCCGGAGTCATCGGCGCGGCCCGGCTGATCAGCGACCACCTGTTCTCGCCCGCGTAACCGAGCCGACCCTCCCGCACGCCCCACCTGTACTCACCGTACTCACCGCACCCGCACGCTCCACCCGCCTTCAGGCACCCGCACACCCCACCCGCACCCAGCGCACCCGCACACCCACCTGCACCCAGCGCACCCGCACCCAGCGCACCCGCGTCCGCACACCCCACCCGCACCGCACGCCGCTTCGCCCTGCCCTGAACCGGCCCCCGCACGTCCGCGCCGAGGGGATAGATCCGCATGGCCTCACCACCATCTCTGCTCAGCATGTCCGGCATCACCAAGTCGTTCCCCGGAGTACGGGCCCTCGACGGCGTCGACCTCGACGTCCAGGCCGGTGAAGTGCACTGCCTGCTCGGCCAGAACGGTGCCGGCAAATCCACCCTCATCAAGGTGCTCGCCGGCGCCCACCAGCCCGACACCGGCACCATCCGCTGGCGCGGCGAGGAGGTCGTCCTGCGCTCGCCGATCGCCGCGATGCGCCTCGGCATCGCCACCATCTACCAGGAACTCGACCTGGTGGAGCACCTGTCAGTGGCCGAGAACGTCCACCTCGGCCACGAACCCACGGCCGCCGGGTTCGTCGTACGCCGCCGCACGGCCAAGGCGTCGACGGCCGCGCTGCTCAAGCGGCTGGGGCACCCGGAGATCGACCCCGGCCGGCTCGTCGGCGACCTGTCCGCCGCCCAGCAGCAGATCGTCTCCATGGCCCGCGCCCTCTCCCACGACGTCCGGCTCATCGTGATGGACGAGCCGTCCGCCGCGCTCGACCCGGACGAGGTCGACAACCTCTTCCGCATCGTCGGCGACCTCACCGCCGACGGCGTCGCCGTCGTCTACATCTCCCACCGGCTGGAGGAGATCCGCCGCATCGGCGACCGCGTCACCGTCCTCAAGGACGGCCGTGCCGTGGCCGGCGGGCTCCCCGCGAAGACCACCCCCACCCGCGAGGTCGTCTCCCTGATGACCGGCCGGACCATGGAATACGTCTTCCCCGAGCGGCCCGCCGCGCCGCCCACCGGTACGCCCGTGCTCCAGGTGCGCGGACTGGCCCGAGACGGCGAGTTCGCCCCGCTCGACCTGGAGGTCCACGCGGGAGAGATCGTCGGCCTCGCGGGTCTGGTCGGCTCCGGGCGGTCCGAAATACTGGAGACGGTATACGGCGCACGGAAGCCGACCGCCGGTCAGGTGCTGGTCGAGGGTCGGCCGTTGCGCCCCGGCAGCGTCCGCGCCGCCGTCCGGGCCGGCGTCGGCCTCGCCCCCGAGGAGCGCAAGGCGCAGGCGCTGCTGATGCTGGAGTCCGTCACCCGCAACGTCTCCGTCTCCTCGCTGTCCCGCTTCTCCCGCGCGGGCTGGATCGACCGCGGGGCCGAACGCGCCGCCGCACGCGCCGCCACCCGCGAGCTGTCCCTCAGGCCGGACAACCCGTCCGTGCCCGTGCGCACCCTGTCCGGCGGCAACCAGCAGAAGGCCGTCCTCGCGCGCTGGCTGCTGCGCGGCTGCCGTGTCCTGCTGCTGGACGAGCCCACCCGCGGCGTCGACGTCGGCGCCCGCGCCGAACTGTATGCCGTCGTCCGCCGGCTGGCCGACGAAGGGCTCGCCGTCCTGCTGGTCTCCAGCGAGGTGCCCGAGGTGCTCGGCCTCGCCGACCGGGTGCTGGTGCTCCGCGAGGGCAGCGTCGTACACACCGCGCCCGCGGGGGAGCTGGACGAACACCGCGTACTCGACCTCGTCATGGAAGGAAGCCCGGCGTCATGACGCAGCATGTGTCACCACCGCGGGACGGCACCGGAAAGACGGCCCCGGCGGGCGAACTGCCCGCCTGGCGCGGGCTGATGGGCCGTACCGACGTCCGCACCCTGTCCCTGCTCGGCGTGCTCGCCGCGCTCGTCGTGATCGGCGGCGTCACCAAGCCCGACGAGTTCCTCGACACCCGCAACCTGCAACTCGTCCTCACCCAGGCCTCGGTGATCGGCGTCGTCACCGTCGGCATGACCTTCGTCATCACCTCCGGCGGCATCGACCTGTCGGTCGGCGCGATCGTCGCGCTCGCCTCGGTCTGGGCGACCACCGTCGCCACCCAGGAGTACGGCTTCGCCGGCATCCTGTTCACCGCGGTGATCGTCGGCGTCGGCTGCGGACTGGTCAACGGACTGCTCATCGCCTACGGCGGCATGGTCCCCTTCATCGCCACCCTCGCCATGCTCGCCTCCGCCCGCGGCCTCGCCCTGCAGATCACCGACGGCCGCACCCAGATCGTCACCGTCGACGGCATCCTCGACCTCGGCGAACGCGACTCCTACGTCCTCGGCGTGCCGCCCCTCGTGCTGGTCTTCGCAGCCGTGACGATCGCCGGCTGGCTGGTGCTGAACCGCACCACCTTCGGCCGGCGCACCGTCGCCGTCGGCGGCAACGCGGAGGCCGCCCGGCTCGCCGGCATCGACGTCCGCCGCCAGCGCCTCTACCTCTACCTGCTGTCCGGGCTGTGCTGCGGCATCGCCGCCTTCCTGCTGATCGTCCTGTCCGGCTCCGGCCAGAACACCAACGGCAACCTGTACGAACTCGACGCCATCGCCGCCGCGATCATCGGCGGCACCCTGCTCAGCGGGGGCCGCGGCACCATCACCGGCTCCGTGCTCGGCGTCCTGATCTTCACCACGATCACCAACATCTTCGCCCTGAACAACCTGCAGAGCGACGTCCAGCAGATCGCCAAGGGCGCGATCATCGTCGCCGCCGTGCTGGTCCAGCGCCGTACCGCGAGCACGACCTGAGGAAAGGGTTCCCCGCCATGTCCCACCCCGTGTCACGTGTCACCTCACGCAGAGGACTGCTCTTCGGGACGGCCGCCGTCTCGGCCGGTGCCTTCCTCGCCGGTTGCACCAGCAACGAGTCCAAGGACGAGACCCCGGCCGCGAACGGCCAGTCCGCGGCCGACGACAAGCCCGGCAAGCACGTCACCATCGGCTTCGCCGGCCCGCAGGCCGACCACGGCTGGCTCAACGCCATCAACGACAACGCCAAGAAGCGCGCCGAGAAGTACTCCGACGTCACCCTGGAGATCACCGAGGGCTCCAACGACACCGCCCAGCAGATCGGCCAGATCGAGACCCTCATCAACAAGAAGGTCGACGTGCTGGTCGTGCTGCCCGCCGACGGCAAGGCCCTCACCCAGGTCGGCCTGAAGGCCATGCGCGCCGGGATCCCCGTCGTCAACCTCGACCGCATCTTCAACACCCCGCAGGCCTACCGCTGCTGGATCGGCGGCGACAACTACGGCATGGGCCTCAACGCCGGCCACTACATCGGCGAGAAGCTCAAGGACAAGCCCGACGCCCGCGTCATCGAACTGGCCGGGCTGGACAACCTGGAGCTGACCAAGCAGCGCACCCAGGGCTTCGACGACGCCCTGAAGAACTACCCCAACATCAAGAAGGTCGCCCGCCAGGCCGCCGAGTTCACCGTCGAGTCCGGCCAGGCCAAGATGGCCCAGCTCCTGCAGGCACAGCCCAAGTTCGACGCGCTGTGGAACCACGACGACGACCAGGGCGTCGGCGCCCTGCGCGCCATCGAGCAGGCCGGCCGCGACGACTTCCTCATGGTCGGCGGTGCGGGCGCCCTCTCCGCCTTCCAGGCCATCAAGCAGGACAACGGCGTGCTCAAGGCGACCGTCCTGTACCCGCCCACCATGGCCGCCTCCGCCATCGACCTCGCCCGCGCCCTCGGCCAGGGCAAGGGCGTCGGCGGCCTCGCCGAGTACGAGATCCCGGCCTCGCTCACCCTCTACTCGGCCGTCGTCGACAAGACCAACGTCGACCAGTACATGTCCACCGGCTTCCGCTGAGCCGAATCAGCCCGCACCCCCCACGGCACCACCCCACCAGGACGAGGACGAGGAGGACCCATCCATGGGACAGCCGCAGCAGCCGGCGGACACGGAGGCCGAGGCGGACGCCCGGCGCGCAGCAGACCCGGCGGCCGGACCGGA
This sequence comes from Streptomyces griseosporeus, assembly GCF_014656055.1. GTDB lineage: Bacteria > Actinomycetota > Actinomycetes > Streptomycetales > Streptomycetaceae > Streptomyces > Streptomyces griseosporeus. The sequence goes on along the minus strand of NZ_BNBR01000001.1, from coordinate 1,335,968 downwards.
CACCCCGGCCCGACCGGAGACCGCGGCCGGAGCGGACACCCCGGCCCGTCCGGACACCCCTGCCGGCAAGCCGCCGCTGCGGATCGGCCTGGTCGGGTACGCCTTCATGGGCGCCGCCCACTCCCAGGGCTGGCGCACCGTCGGCCGCGTCTTCGACCTGCCCCGCCGGCCGGTCCTCGCCGCGGTCTGCGGCCGCGACGCGGCCGCCGTGCGCGCGGCGGCCGACCGGCACGGCTGGGCGGCCGCCGAGACCGACTGGCGCGCCCTGATCGCCCGGGACGACATCGACCTCGTCGACATCTGCACCCCCGGCGACAGCCACGCCGAGATCGCCGTCGCCGCGCTCGCCGCCGGCAAGCACGTCCTGTGCGAGAAGCCGCTGGCCAACACCGTCGCCGAGGCGGAGACCATGGTGCGGGCCGCCGACGAGGCACGGCGGCGCGGCCAGGTGGCCATGGTCGGCTTCAACTACCGCCGGGTGCCCGCCACCGCCCTCGCCCGCCGCATGGTCGCCGAGGGCCGCCTCGGCACCCTGCGGCACGTCAGAGTGACGTACCTCCAGGACTGGCTGGTGGACCCCGCCTTCCCGCTGACCTGGCGGCTGCGCAGGGAACACGCCGGCTCCGGCTCCCTCGGCGACCTCGGCGCGCACATCGTCGACCTCGCCCAGTACCTCGCGGGCGAACCGCTCGCCGGCGTCTCCGCGCTCACCGAGACGTTCGTCCGGGAGCGCCCGCTGCCCAGCGCGCCCACCAGCGGCCTGGCCGCCGTGTCGTCGGCCGGTACCGGCACGGTCACCGTCGACGACGCCGCCCTGTTCACCGGCCGGTTCACCTCCGGCGCCCTCGCCTCCTTCGAGGCGACGAGGTACGCCACCGGCCGCAAGAACGCCCTGCGCATCGAACTCAACGGCGAGCGCGGCTCCCTCGCCTTCGACCTCGAACGGCTCAACGAGCTCTGGTACCACGACGGCACCGAACCCGCCGACCACGCCGGCTTCCGCCGCATCCTCGTCACCGAGCCCGGCCACCCCTACCTGGACGCCTGGTGGCCGCCGGGCCACGGCCTCGGCTACGAGCACACCTTCGTCCACCAGGCCTGCGACCTGGTCCTCGCCGTCGCCGAGGGCCGCGCGCCCGAACCCTCCTTCGCCGACGGGCTCCAGGTGCAGCGCGTCCTCGCCGCGGTGGAGGAGAGCGCCGAGAAGAACTCCGTCTACACGCCGATCGCCGTCTGAGGAGGGCTTGCCACCGATGCCGCGCCCGTTCACGTTCTTCACCGGACAGTGGGCCGACCTGCCGCTGGAGGAGGTCTGCCGCCTGGCCCGCGACTTCGGCTACGACGGCCTCGAACTCGCCTGCTGGGGCGACCACTTCGAGGTCGACAAGGCCCTGACCGACCCCGCCTACCTCGCGGGCCGCCACCAGCTCCTCGACAAGTACGGCCTGAAGTGCTGGGCGGTCTCCAACCACCTGGTCGGGCAGGCCGTCTGCGACGCCATCATCGACGAACGCCACCGCGCGATCCTGCCGGACGCCGTCTGGGGCGACGGGGACCCGGAGGGCGTACGGCAGCGGGCCGCCGACCGGATGAAGGACACCGCCCGCGCCGCCGCCGCGTTCGGCGTCGACACCGTCATCGGCTTCACCGGCTCCGCGATCTGGCACCTGGTCGCCATGTTCCCGCCCGCCCCCGAGGCGATGATCGACCGCGGCTACGAGGACTTCGCCACCCGCTGGAACCCGATCCTGGACGTCTTCGACGCCGAGGGCGTCCGCTTCGCACACGAGGTCCACCCCAGCGAGATCGCCTACGACTACTGGACGACCGTCCGCACACTGGACGCGGTCGACCGCCGACCGGCCTTCGGCCTCAACTTCGACCCCTCCCACTTCGTGTGGCAGGACCTCGACCCGGTCGGCTTCCTGTGGGACTTCCGCGACCGGATCTACCACGTCGACTGCAAGGAGGCCCGCAAGCGCCTCGACGGACGCAACGGCCGCCTCGGCTCCCACCTGCCCTGGGGCGACCCCCGCCGCGGCTGGGACTTCGTCTCCGCCGGGCACGGCGACGTCCCCTGGGAGGACGTCTTCCGCATGCTGCGCTCCATCGGCTACCAGGGCCCGGTCTCCGTGGAGTGGGAGGACGCCGGAATGGACCGGCTGCAGGGCGCCCCCGAGGCGCTGACCCGCCTGAAGGCCTACGACTTCGAACCCCCGTCGGCCTCGTTCGACGCGGCGTTCGGCAACTGACACCCCTTTCCCCTTCTCCGGGATGACGGCGCATCCCGGCGTACCGCACCCGCCCGTACAACCGGCCCCTTCTGGAGGCATTCGTGCACGGGAACGACCGCACCACCAGATCCCCTCGCTCACGGCTGCGCCGGGCACTCGCCCTGTTCGCCGGCGCCCTGCTGGCCGGAGCCACCCTCACCCTCACCACACCCCCGGCCGGCGCGGCCGTCACCGGCCCGGACGCCGCCGCGGCCGAGGACTTCCAGCAGGTCACCCTCGCCAAGGGTGAGCCGGAGGTCGGCGAGCCGATGTCGCTGGCCGTCCTGCCGGACCGCTCGGTCCTGCACACCTCCCGCGACGGCGAACTGCGCCTGACCGACGCCGCCGGCAACACCAGGATCGCCGGCAAGCTCGCCGTGTACTCCCACGACGAGGAGGGCCTGCAGGGCGTCGGCGTCGACCCCGGCTTCGCCGCCAACCGCTTCATCTACCTCTACTACGCGCCCCCGCTGAACACCCCCGCGGGCGACGCCCCCGAGACCGGCACCGCCGCCGACTTCGCGCCCTTCGACGGCGTCAACCGGCTCTCCCGGTTCGTGCTGAAGACCGACGGCACCCTCGACACCGCCAGCGAGACGAAGATCCTCGACGTGCCCACCACCCGCGGCCTGTGCTGCCACGTCGGCGGCGACATCGACTTCGACGCGGCGGGGAACCTGTACCTGTCCACCGGCGACGACACCAACCCGTTCCAGTCGGACGGTTACACCCCCATCGACGAGCGCGCGAACCGTAACCCGGGCTTCGACGCCCAGCGCACCTCCGGCAACACCAACGACCTGCGCGGCAAGATCCTGCGCATCAAGGTCAACGCCGACGGCTCGTACTCGATCCCGGAGGGCAACCTCTTCCCGCCGGGCACGGACAGGACGCGGCCCGAGATCTACGCCATGGGCTTCCGCAACCCCTTCCGCTTCAGCGTCGACAAGCAGACCGGCGTCCTCTACGTCGGTGACTACGGCCCCGACGCCGGCACCGCCTCCCCGGCCCGCGGCCCGGCAGGCCAGGTCGAGTTCGCCCGCGTCACCGGCCCCGGCAACTTCGGCTGGCCGTACTGCACCGGCGACAACGACGCCTACGTCGACTACGACTTCGCCACCGGCACCTCCGGCGCCGCCTTCGACTGCGCCGCCCCGAAGAACACCTCCCCGCACAACACCGGCCTGACCGACCTGCCCCCGGCACAGCCCGCCTGGATCCCCTACGACGGCGGCTCCGTCCCCGAGTTCGGCTCCGGCTCGGAGTCCCCGATGGGCGGCCCGGTCTACCACTACGACGCCACCCTCGACTCGCCGGTGAAGTTCCCCGAGGCCTACGACGGCAACTTCTTCGCCGGGGAGTTCGGCCGGCGCTGGATCAAGCGGATCGTCACCGACGGCAGCGGCACCGTGCAGTCCATCAACCCGTTCCCGTGGACCGGCACCCAGGTGATGGACATGGCGTTCGGCCCCGACGGCGCCCTGTACGTCCTCGACTACGGCCTCGCCTGGTTCGGCGGCGACGAGAACTCCGCCCTGTACCGCATCGAGAACGCCACCGACGGCCACTCCCCGGTCGCCCAGGCCGCCGCGAGCCGCACCTCGGGCCAGGCCCCGCTGAAGGTGCAGTTCTCCTCCGCCGGCACCTCCGACCAGGACGGCGACACCCTCACGTACAGCTGGGACTTCGGCGACGGCGGCACCTCCACCGAGGCGAACCCCATCCACAAGTACAAGAAGAACGGCACCTACACCGCCACGCTGACCGCGAAGGACCCCTCCGGCCGCACCGGCAGCGCCGGCACGCGGATCGTCGTCGGAAACACCGCGCCCAAGGTGACCCTCGAACTCCCGCAGGACGGGCAGCTGTTCAGCTTCGGTGACGCCATCCCGTTCAAGGTGAAGGTCACCGACCCCGAGGACGGCACCGCCATCGACTGCGCCAAGGTCAAGGTCACCTTCGTCCTCGGTCACGACAGCCACGGCCACCCGGTGACCTCCGCCAACGGCTGCACCGGCACCATCCAGACCAGCGCCGACGGCGGCCACGACGAGGACGCCAACATCTTCGGTGTCTTCGACGCCGAGTACACCGACAACGGAGGCGGCGGCCAGGCCCCGCTCACCTCGCACGACCAGGCCGTCGCCCAGCCGAAGCACCGCCAGGCCGAGCACTTCGGCGACAGCTCCGGCGTCAGCGTCATCACCAAGGACGCCGCGCACGGCGGCCGGACCGTCGGCGACATCGACAACGGCGACTGGATCTCCTTCACCCCGTACGTCCTGAGCAACGCCACGAAGATCACCGCCCGGGTCTCCTCCGGCGGCGCCGGCGGCACCCTGGAGATCCGCGCCGGCTCCCCGACGGGCACCCTGCTCGGTTCTGCCGCCGTCCCCGTCACCGGCAGCTGGGAGACCTTCCAGGACGTCCAGGCCGGGCTGTCCCGCGCCCCGCGCGGCACCACCACCCTCTACCTCGTCTTCAAGGGCGGCGCCGGAGCCCTCTTCGACGTGGACGACTTCACCTTCACCACCAGCTGAGAGGAGGACACCCCGTGCGCACCACCACCCGCTTCACCACCGCGGTCGCGGGCGCGGCCGTCCTGCTCGGCTGCCTGACCGGCCCGGCCGTCTCCAAGCCCGGCGACGGCAAGCACCTCCTCGTCTTCTCCAAGACGGCCGGCTTCCGCCACGACTCCATCCCCGAGGGCGTCGCCGCGCTCCGGCAGCTCGGCGCCGAGGCCGGCTACACCGTCGACGCCACCGAGGACGCGGGCGCCTTCACCCCGGACACCCTGCGCCGTTACGACGCCGTGGTGTTCCTGTCCACCACCGGGGACGTCCTCGACACCGCCCAGCAGAGCGCCTTCGAGGACTACATCCACAAGGGCGGCGGCTACGTCGGCATCCACGCCGCCGCCGACACCGAGTACGACTGGGCGTTCTACGGCGGCCTCGCCGGCGCCTACTTCCGGTCGCACCCGGCGATCCAGCCCGCCACCGTCGACGTCGAGGACCGCGCCCACCCGGCCACCTCGGCACTCGCCCGCACCTGGGAGCGCACCGACGAGTGGTACAACTACCGCTCCAACCCGCGCGACCGCGCCCATGTCCTCGCCTCGCTCGACGAGACGTCGTACACCGGCGGCACCATGAACGGCGACCATCCGATCGCCTGGTGCCAGGAGTACCAGGGCGGCCGCGCCTTCTACACCGGCGGCGGCCACACCAAGGAGTCCTACGCCGAACCCGCCTTCCGCGCCCACCTGCTGGGCGGGATCCGGTACGCGGCCGGCGACGCACAGGCCGACTGCCGGCCGGAGAACGGCTACCGGCCGCTCTTCGACGGCACCTCCCTCGACGGGTGGAAGCAGGCCGGCCCCGGCTCCTTCACCCTGGATGCCGACGGCACGCTCACCTCGTCCGGCGGCCTGGGACTGCTCTGGTACACCCCGCGGAGCTTCGGCTCGTACTCGCTGAAGCTCGACTGGAAGGTGGCCGGCGACGACAACTCCGGGGTGTTCGTGGGCTTCCCGCCCTCGGACGACCCGTGGTCGGCGGTGAACAACGGCTACGAGGTCCAGATCGACGCCACCGACGTGCCCGAGAAGACCACCGGGTCCGTCTACGGCTTCCAGTCCGCCGACCTGAAGAAGCGCGACCGCGCGCTGAACCCGCCGGGGGAGTGGAACACGTACGAGATCCGCGTGCAGGGCGAACGCCTGCGCGTCTGGCTCAACGGCGTGAAGATCAACGACTTCACCAACACCGACCCGGCCCGGAGCCTGGCGGACGGACACATCGGCATCCAGAACCACGGTGACGGTGACCAGGTGTCCTTCCGCGACATCCGCATCAAGGAACTGCCCGCGCCGCCCGTCAAGGGCGACTGAGCGGCGGCGGGCGGGGGACGCCGGACCCCCGCCCGCCGCTCCCCCCACCCGCAGGTTGTCCGCGTACGACCAGGAGGCTGCCCCATGCCCGCGTCCCCTTCCGCAGACCGTGCCGGCGTCTGGCTCGTCGGCGCCCGCGGCTCCGTCGCCACCACCGTCGTCGCGGGCTGCGCCGCGCTGACCGCGGGCCTGCGCCCACCCACCGGCCTGGTCACCGAGACGGCCGTGTGCGCCGGCAGCGGCCTGCCGCCGCTCACCGCGCTCGTCTTCGGCGGCCACGACACCACCGACTGCCCGCTGCCCAAGCGGGCCGAACAGCTCGCGGCGGGCGGCGTGCTGCCGCCGGGCCTGCCGTCGGCCGTGGCCGCCGAACTGGCCGCGGCCGACCGGGAGATCCGCCCCGGCGGCCCGCTGCCCGGCGACACCCGCGACGCCGACGAGCTGATCACCGTCTTCGCATCCGACATCCAGGATTTCGTATACCGTCACCGGCTGGCGCGGGCCGTCGTCGTCAACGTCGCCTCCACCGAACCCGCCCCCACCGGCGCCGAACTGCCGCCCAGCTCCCTGTACGCGGCCGCCGCCCTGCGCGCCGGCTGTCCCTACGTCAACTTCACGCCCTCCACCGGGCTGCACCACCCGGCACTCGCCGCGCCGCTCGCCGCGAGCGGACTGCCGTACGCCGGCCGGGACGGCAAGACCGGGCAGACGCTGCTCCGGGCCGTCCTCGGGCCGATGTTCGCGCAGCGGGCGCTCGCCGTGCGCGCCTGGTCCGGAACCAACCTGCTCGGCGGCGGCGACGGCGCCGCCCTCGCCGACCCGGCCGCCGCGGCCGCCAAGAACGCCGGGAAGGAACGCGTCCTCGCCGACACCCTGGGCGCCGCACCCGAGGGCGAGGTCCACATCGACGACGTACCGGCGCTCGGCGACTGGAAGACCGCCTGGGACCATGTCGCCTTCGACGGCTTCCTCGGCACCCGCATGGTCCTGCAGACCATCTGGCAGGGCTGCGACTCGGCCCTCGCCGCACCCCTCGTGCTCGACCTGGCCCGGTTCACCGCCCGCGCCCACCAGATCGGCCTGTCCGGGCCGTTGAGCGACCTGGGCTTCTACTTCAAGGACCCGGTCGGGGACGGGCCCGCCGCGCTGGGCGAGCAGTACGCGGCGCTCGTCGCCTTCGCCGGCCGGCTCGCCGGGGCCACCCGATGAGCCGCGCCGCGCGCCGGGCCGGGCGGCTGCGCGCCTGGGCCGAACTGCTGCGGCTGCCCGCCCTGGTCACCGTCCCCGGCGACGTCCTGGCCGGCACGGCGGCGGCCGGCGCCCGCCCCGGCCGGCGCACCCTGCTCGCCGCCGGCGCCTCGGTGTGCCTGTACGAGGCCGGGATGGCCCTCAACGACTGGGCGGACCGCGCCGAGGACGCCGTGGACCGCCCGCACCGGCCGCTGCCGTCCGGCCGTGTCCGCCCCGCGGCGGCGCTCACCGCGGCCGGCGCGCTCACGGCGGCCGGCCTGGGCCTCGCGGCCCGCGCCGGCCGCCCCGCCCTCATGGTCGCCGTACCGCTGGCGGCCACGGTCTGGGCGTACGACCTGGTCCTGAAGCACACCCCGGCAGGACCCGCGGCCATGGCGGCCGCGCGCGCCCTCGACCTGCTGCTCGGCGCCGCGGCCACGACCGGCCGCACCCGGGCCGCCCTCTCCTCGGCGGCCCTCCTCGGCACCCACACCCTCGCCGTCACGACCGTCTCCCGCACCGAGACCCGCGGCGGCGCCCCGCTGGCCCCCCTGGCGGCACTGACGGCGACGACCCTGCTGGCCGGGGCCCTGACCCGACCCGCCTCCGCCCGCACCGGGCCGGCTTCCGGCGCGGCGACGCCCACCGGCGCACTCGCACCGGGCTCCGCCGGTGCGGTCATCGAGCGCCTCACCCGTGCCCTCCCCTCGTACTTCTCCGGCGCACTCGCGGCCCGCTCCGCCGGAACCCGCGCATCCCGCCCCACCGGCACCCCCACCCCCGGCCGTCCGGCCCATGCAGTCGTCCCCGCCCTCACCGCCCTCTACGCCGCCACCGTGGCCCGCCCCTACGCCCACGCCGTCCTCAACGCCTCGCCCCCGCTCACCCAGCGGGCCGTCGGCGCCGGGATCCGGGCGACCGTGCCGCTGCAGGCGGCGCTCGCCGCGCGGTCCGGGGCCCGGGGCACCGCGCTGGTCACCGCCGCGCTCGCCCCGCTCGGGGCCCGCCTCGCCCGGAAGGTGAGCATCACATGACGCCCGGCAGCCCCCTCCTCTTCGGCTACGGCACCAACGGCCTCGCCGACCTGCGCCTCGACGACGCCCTCGCGCTCCTCGCCGACCTCGGCTACGACGGCGTCGGCCTGACCCTCGACCACATGCACCTCGACCCGCTCGCCCCCGGCCTCGCCGAGCGCACCCGGCGGGTCGCCCGGCGCCTCGACGCGCTCGGCCTCCAGGTCACTGTGGAGACCGGAGCCCGGTACGTCCTCGATCCGCGCCGCAAGCACGGGCCCTCGCTGCTCGACCCGGACCCCCGGGACCGGGACCGCCGCACCGGCCTGCTGCTGCGCGCCGTCCAGGTCGCCGCCGAGCTCGGCGCGCACGCCGTGCACTGCTTCAGCGGCGTCCTCCCGGCCGGCACGGACGAGGACACCGCCTGGAAGCGGCTCGCGGACGCGCTCGGCCCCGTCCTGGACGCCGCCGCCTCCGCCGGCGTGCCCCTCGCCGTGGAGCCCGAGCCCGGTCATCTCCTCGCCACGCTCGCCGACTTCCACCGGCTGCGCCGGACCCTCGGCGACCCGGGGGCCCTCGGGCTCACCCTCGACATCGGCCACTGCCTGTGCCTGGAGCCGCTGTCGCCCGCCGACTGCATACGGGATGCCGCACCCTGGCTACGGCATGTGCAGATCGAGGACATGCGGCGCGGCGTCCACGAGCACCTGCCGTTCGGCGAGGGCGAACTCGACGTCCCGCCCGTCCTCGCGGCCCTCGCCGCGGCCGGCTACCGCGGCCTGACCGTCGTCGAGCTGCCCCGCCACTCCCACGCCGGCCCCCACCAGGCCGCCGTCTCGCTGCCGTTCCTGCGGCGGGCGGCGGAAACCGCACCAGGGGGTGTCTCGTCGGTCAGGCCGGATCAGCGAGCGGCGTCTGGTGCCGTGCATCGCAAGGCGGAGGAGGGAGTCGACGCGGAGCGTCGGGGACCGACGACAACGCGGCGAGGCGCGGTGCCAGGCGCCGGGAGCCCGGCCTGACCGACGAGACACCCCCTAGGGAGCACCCCATGAGCCGACCCACCACCGACGACCTGCCCGGTGCCGCCCGCGCCTGGCTCGACCAGGCCCTCGCCGAGGCCGCCGCCCGCCCGAACAGCCAGGGCCCGATCTCCGTGTGGGAGCTGCGCCTGGCCGAGGCGGGCCGCCGCTGCGGGCCCGCGCACGCCGAGGCCGCCCGTATCCGCATCCTCGCCGCGGCCCGCCCCGACGCGACCGCCCTGGCCCGGGTCTACTTCCAGGGCACCGCCGAGGAACGCCTCGCCGTGCTGCGGGCGCTGCCCGACCTCGTACCCGGCCCGGACGCCCTCCCGCTCGTCGAGGACGCCCTGCGCACCAACGACACCCGGCTGCTGGCCGCCGCCGTCGGACCGTACGCCGCCCGCCACCTCGACCGGCACGGCTGGCGGCACGCCGTCCTGAAGTGCCTGTTCACCGGCGTGCCCGTGGACGCCGTCGCGGACCTCGCCGAGCGGGCCCGCGGCGACGGCGAACTCGCCCGCATGCTGCGCGACTACGCCGCCGAACGCACCGCCGCGGGCCGTGCCGTACCGGAGGACCTGCACCGCGTGCTCCACCACGCCGACCAGGAGGTGTGATGCGCATCTTCGACCCGCACATCCACATGACGTCCCGGACCACCGACGACTACGAGGCCATGCGGGCGGCGGGCGTCCGCGCCGTCGTCGAACCCGCCTTCTGGCTCGGCCAGCCCCGCACTGCGCCCGCCACCTTCCGCGACTACTTCGACTCCCTGCTCGGCTGGGAGCCGTTCCGCGCCGCCCAGTACGGCATCGCCCACCACTGCACGATCGCCCTCAACCCGAAGGAGGCGAACGACCCGCGCTGCCTGCCCGTCCTCGACGAACTGCCCCGCTGGCTGGTCAAGGACCGCGTCGTCGCCGTCGGCGAGATCGGCTACGACGCGATGACCCCCGCCGAGGACAAGGCACTGGCCGCCCAGCTCCAGCTCGCCGCCGACCACGGCCTGCCCGCCCTCGTGCACACCCCGCACCGCGACAAGCTCGCCGGGCTGCGCCGCACCCTGGACGCCGTACGGGAGTCCGCGCTCGGGACGGAACGCGTGCTGCTCGACCACCTCAACGAGACCACCGTCGAGGAGGCGAAGGACAGCGGCTGCTGGCTCGGCTTCTCCGTCTACCCGGACACCAAGATGGACGAGGCCCGCATGGTCGCGCTGCTGAAGGCGTACGGCCCGGAGCGGGTGCTGGTCAACTCGGCCGCGGACTGGGGCCGCAGCGACCCGCTGAAGACCCGCAAGGTCGGCGACCTGATGCTGGCCGAGGGGTTCTCCGAGGACGACGTGGACCGGGTGCTGTGGCGCAACCCGGTGGAGTTCTACGGCATGAGCGGCCGGCTCGTCCTCGACGTCGCCGCCACCGCGCCCACCCACGAGGGCAACTCCGTGCTGCGCGGCGGGGAGTGAGCGATGCGCTTCCGCCACCCGGACGGGACCATCGTCCACCTCGCGTACTGCACGAACGTGCACCCCGCCGAGACCTTCGACGGCGTCCTCGCCCAGCTGCGCGACCACTGCGAGCCGGTCCGCCGCCGCCTCGGCCGCGACCGGCTCGGCATCGGCCTGTGGCTCGCCCGGGACGCCGCCCGCACCCTCGCCGCCGACCCCTCCGCTCTGCGCACCCTGCGGGACGAGCTGGACCGGCGCGGTCTGGAGGTGGTCACCCTCAACGGCTTCCCCTACGAGGGGTTCGGCGCCGACGAGGTCAAGTACCGCGTCTACCGGCCGGACTGGACCGACCCGGAACGGCTGGAGTACACCACCGCCCTCGCGCGCGTCCTGACCGGGCTGCTGCCGGACGACGTCACCGAGGGCAGCATCTCCACGCTGCCGCTGGCCTGGCGCACCGCACCCGGCACGCCCCGCGCGCTCGACGCGCTGCGCTCGCTCGCCGACTGCCTCGACGCGCTGGCGGAACTGACCGGCCGCTCGGTCCGCGTCGGCCTCGAACCCGAGCCCGGCTGTGTCGTCGAGACCACCGGCGACGCCCTCGCCCCGCTGACCGCGATCGGCCACCCAAGGATCGGCGTCTGCGTGGACACATGCCATCTCGCCACCTCCTTCGAGGACCCGCGGCGCGCACTGGACGCCCTCACGGAGGCCGGCGTGCCCGTCGTCAAGGCGCAGCTGTCCGCCGCGCTGCACGCCGGGCAGCCGCACCTGCCCGAGGTGCGCCGGGCGCTCGCCGCGTTCGCCGAGCCCCGCTTCCTGCACCAGACCCGCACCCTCACCGCCGCCGGCCTGCGCGGCACCGACGACCTCGACGAGGCCCTCACCGGGGACGCGCTGCCCGACGCGGCGCCCTGGCGCGCCCACTTCCACGTCCCCCTGCACGCCGCGCCCGCCCCGCCCCTCACCTCCACCCTCCCCGTGCTCAAGACCGCGCTGGCCCGGCTCGTCGGCGGGCCGCGCCCGCTCACCCGCCACCTGGAGGTCGAGACCTACACCTGGCAGGCCCTCCCGCCCGAGCTGCGCCCCCGCACCCGGGACCGGCTCGCCGACGGCATCGCCGCCGAACTCACCCTCGCCCGCGACCTGCTCACGGACCTCGGCCTGAAGGAGCTGCCATGACCGCACCCGGCGCGCCGACCCCGCTGCTCGTCCTCGACGTCGTCGGCCTCACCCCGCGCCTGCTGCCCCACATGCCGCACCTGAAGGCGCTCGCCGACACCGGCTCCCGCGCCCACCTCGGCACCGTGCTGCCCGCGGTCACCTGCGCCGCCCAGTCGACGTTCCTCACCGGCACCCACCCGGGCGAACACGGCATCGTCGGCAACGGCTGGTACTTCCGCGAACTCGGCGACGTCCTGCTGTGGCGCCAGCACAACGGCCTCGTCGCCGGCGACAAGCTGTGGGACGCCGCCCGCCGCGCCCACCCCGGCTACACCGTCGCCAACATCTGCTGGTGGTACGCCATGGGCGCCGACACCGACTACACCGTCACCCCGCGGCCCGTCTACTACGCCGACGGCCGCAAGGAACCCGACTGCTACACCCGGCCACCCTCCCTGCACGACGAACTCACCTCCGAACTCGGCACGTTCCCCCTCTTCCACTTCTGGGGGCCGGGCGCCGACCTCGTCTCCAGCCGCTGGATCATCGACGCCACCCGCCACATCCAGCGCACCCGCCACCCCGACCTGACACTGTGTTACCTGCCGCACCTGGACTACGACCTCCAGCGGTACGGCCCCGACGACCCGCGCTCCCTGCGGGCCGCCCGCGACCTCGACACAGCGCTCGCCCCGCTGCTGGACGACGCCCGCGCCGAGGGCCGAACCGTCGTCGCCCTGTCCGAGTACGGCATCACCCGCGTCAGCCGCCCCGTCGACATCAACCGCGCGCTGCGCCGCGCCGGCCTGCTGGAGGTGCACACCCAGGACGGCATGGAGTACCTCGACCCGATGGCCTCCCGCGCCTTCGCCGTCGCCGACCACCAGATCGCCCACGTCTACGTCCGCCGCCCCGGGGACCTCGACGCCACCCGCGCCGCCCTCCAGGACCTGCCCGGGCTCGACCTGCTCCTCGACGACGAAGGCAAGAAGGCCCACCACCTGGACCACCCGCGCTCGGGCGAACTCGTCGCCGTGGCCGCGCCGGACGCCTGGTTCACGTACTACTACTGGCTCGACGACGCACGCGCCCCCGACTTCGCGCAGCTCGTCGAGATCCACCGCAAGCCCGGCTACGACCCGGCCGAGCTGTTCCTCGACCCCCTCGACCCCTACGTGAAGGTCAGGGCGGCCGGGGCGCTCGCCCGCAAGAAGCTCGGGCTGCGCTACCGCATGGCGGTCGTACCCCTCGACCCCGCGCCCGTGCGCGGCAGCCACGGCCGTCTCCCCGCGAGCGACGACGACGGTCCGCTCCTCCTGTGCTCCACCCCCCGCGCCGTCGGCGACCGCCTCGCGGCCACCGACGTGAAGTCCCTGCTGCTCACCCTCGCCGGTCTTGACGACGGCCCGTACGGAAAGAGGCACCCGTGACCGACCTCCGCACCAGCGACGAACCCCTGCGCCGCACCCTCGGCCTCGACCGCCGCCGCTTCCTGAGCACCTGCACCGCCGTCGCCGCGGGCGCGATCGCCGCCCCCGTCCTCGGCGCGACCCCCGTGCACGCGGCCCCGGCCCCGGCGGCCGAGCCCACCGGCACCGGCCACGCGCTCGTGCCCGCCGACAGACGCGGCATCATCCTCTACACCGTCCGCGACGCCATCGGCCGCGACCCGCTGTCCACGCCGCTGCCCTCCGGGTTCCGCGCCGTGTTCGAGCAGCTCGCCCGCTTCGGCTACCGGCAGGTCGAGTTCGCCGGCTACGGCCAGCACGCCAACGCCCCCGGCGGGGCGAGCCTGGAGTCCGTCGCAGGCGCCAAGCTCCTGCGGGGCTGGCTCGACGAGTTCGGCCTGCGCGCCCAGGGCAACCACGGCTTCATCCCGCCGTCCTGGCCGCTGACCACCGCCGACCTCGACACCTTCAAGAGGCACCTGGAGATCGCGAACATCCTCGGCATGGCCCACATGGGCACCGGCGGCGACCCCACCTCCAGCTCCTACAAGGCCGACTGGGACGTGGCCGCCGACAAGTGGAACACCCTCGGCGAGATCGCCCGCCGCGCCGGCATCAAGCTGTACACCCACAACCACGACGCCGCCTACAACTTCCTCCTCGACGGCGGCCCGCTCGACGCCCAGGGCCGGCCCACCCGCAGCTCCGGCGTCCGCAAACTGGAGTACTTCCTCACCGTCACCGACCCCCAACTGGTCTGGCTGGAGATGGACGTGTTCTGGGCGCACGTCGCCCAGTACAAGTTCCGCACCTACACCGCCCACGACGGCTCCGCACAGACGAACGTCTTCGACCCGGCCGGCCTGGTCGAGCGGTACGACAAGCGCTACCCGCTCTTCCACGCCAAGGACGGCGTCACCAACACCACCAACGGCATGGGCTACGACATGGTCCCGTTCGGCACCGGCGTCATCGACTACACGACGTTCTTCTCCCGCGTCGGCCACCGCAATTACCACAACCCGATGGTCGAGCAGGACAACGCGCCCAGCGCCACCGACCCCGCCCAGTCCCTGCGGCACGCCCGCATCGGCTACGACAACCTCGCCCGCCTGCGCCGCAGGTAGCCGCCGGCGACGGAGGTGATCGCAGACCTCCGGCGATCACCTCCGGCTACAGTCACGACATGCCCCGTGACGAGCAGCCCCTCGCCTCCGACGTCCGGCTCGTCCACCTCCTCCACGCCGCCCACACCCGGCTCACCAGAGTGTCCGCCGCAGCGCTCGTCCCGCACGGCGTGGACGGCCACGACCTCGCCGTGCTCGCCGCCCTCGCCGACGGCGCACCCCTGTCGCAGGCACAGACGGCGCGGCGGCTGGGCCTGGACCGCACCACCACGGCCGCCCTCCTGGACGGCCTGGAGGACCACGGCCTGGTACGCCGCCGCCGCTGCACCGAGGACCGCCGCCGCAACCTCGTCGAACTGACACCCGACGGGCGGGAGTGCCTGCGCCGCGCCGAACGCGCCCACCGGGCCGCCGAACGCCGCTTCCTCGCCCCGCTCGACGAGGAGACCGCCACCACACTCGTCCGCGCGCTGCGCGCCCTCACCGCCACCGACGGCGCGCCCGTGTCCGCTCCCGTCACGGAGTGACCGTGTACGTCTGCACGTCGAACGTGCGCCCAAGCGAGTCCGTCGGCGCGACCGTCACCGCCGTACCGTCCACGCTCACCTTCAGGAAGTGGTACACCTGCGCGTCGTCCATCGGCACCGGCGCCGACCCGCACGCAGAGCCGCGGTCCCGGGCGTACGACCAGCCGACGGCGTAGGCGTCGGCCGCCGAGCAGCCGTTCTCACCGACCGAGTGCACCGTCGCCCCGCCGCCCCCGGTGACGTAGGAGACGATCCGGCCGTCACCGGCGCTGTTGCGCTGGTACACGTGCGAGTGGCCGTTGAACACCAGGTCCACGCCCCCCTCCAGCAGCGTCTGCTCCAGACCGGCGAGGAAGGTGTCACCCGGCTCGCTCGCGCTGTCCGAGCGCAGCGGGAAGTGGAAGAACGCGAACTTCGGCACACCCGGATGGGCGGCGAGATCCGCCCGCAGCCAGGCATGCTCGGCCGACGCGTCCTGCCAGTGCGCGTGCGCGTCCTGCTCGTAGATCGCGCAGTGCGCTCCGCACGAACCGCCCGTCGCCGAACCGGTGTTGGAGTTCCCCCACGCCGTGTCGAGCAGGTAGAAGCGGATGCCGCCGGTCGTGAAGGCGTAGTACGTAGTCGGGTAGGAGACCGCCGCCGAGCCGAGGTACGACGGGTAGTCCACCATCGCCCACACCCCGCCCGAGGCCGCGGCCAGCGACTGCTGCCGCCACACCGCCAGGTACGTCGCCGTCATGCTGTGGTTGCCGACGATCCCCACCAGCGGGACGCGCATCCCGGGCTGCGCCCAGTACGACGGCCCGAACCAGGCGCTGACGTCCGGCCCGGTCTGGGCGAGGTCCCCGTACTGGATCTGCGAGGTGCCCGGATGGGTGTTGTCCCCGGTCTGCACGACGAAACGGGCTCCGCTGCGCGCGATGCCGTCGAGCACATTCGCCTGGTGGACGTTGACCGAGCCGTCGTTCACCCCGGAGTCCGTCGTCTCACCCGTGTCGCCCAGCACGGCGAAGGTGAACGGACCCGCGGCCGCCGCGGGTTCGGGGGTGGTGAAGGACGGGGTGGGCAGCGTGCCCAGCAGGTCGGTGCCGGCCGCGGTGTATACCCGGTAGCAGTACCGGGTGTCCGGGCTCAGGCCGGTCAGGGTGACGGACGTGGCGTACTCGCGTGCCGTGCCGACGGTGATCGGGGAGCCGAGGGAGGCGGAGGTCGCCGTCCGGGCGGCGCAGTCGCCGGGCGGGCCGTAGCGCACGAAGCCGCGGCTCTGGGTGGTGGTCGCCCAGCTGACCTGCATCGAGGCGGTCGTGGGGTCGGAGAGGTAGGGGGCGCGGGTCAACTGGGGGTCGGCGCCCGGGAGATCGGCGTGCGCGGCGGGCGCGAAGGCCAGCGCCGCGCCCGTGCCCAGCGCGAGGGCGCACAGGGCGCCGCGGACCCGCCTCGGTCTCGGTGGTCTGCTCATGCTCTTCGTTCCCTTCTGCTTCCGGCGCCCCGGCCTCCGCCCCCGTCCCGATCCTGGCTTCCGTCCCGCCCCCGACTTCCGCCCCCGCCCCGCTTCCCGGCCGCGCGTCGGCCGAGGACCGCGACCGCGCCGACCAGCAGGGCGAGACAGCCGGCGAGGCGCAGCAGGCCGGGCCCGTAGCCGGGGGAGGTGTGCCGGGCGGCTCCCGAGGGGGCGGATCCGGCGGGCGGCGCGGGCACGCCGCGCAGCTCGCGCAGGGTGTCCAGGGCCTGGGTGCCGTAGGCCCGGGACGGCTCGACGTGCGAGTTCTCACTGAACTCGTTCCAGCTGATCAGGCCCAGCACCTCCGGGTCCGACGCCAGCGCCGCCGCGTACTCCGCGCGCAGCGTGCGCCCGCCGCTCCGCGGCACCGACCGCGTCCCGCCCACCAGCCGGGCGTCGAAGCCGGGCGCGAACGGCGCCATCCAGCAGCCGTGCGCCGCGTGCACGGCGGCGGCCATGGCGCGCAGCTTGGCCGCGTGGCGGTCGTTGGTGCCGGGGTTCACCGACGACCAGTAGTAGGCGTCGCCGTCGGTGGCGGCGGCGACGCGGCGCACACCGGCCGGGTTCTTCTCGGTGCCGAGCACCATGAGCCGGTCGCGCACCGGGCCGGTGACCCGGGCGACGTCCGCCGCCGCGTACTCCCACGTGCCGCTGAACACGGTCAGCGGCCGGCCGCCGATCCGGAAGAACGCCGGGTCGGCCGCGTACCGGTCGCGCAGCAGCCGGAAGTCGGCGGCGACGCGGGCCACCGGCAGCGGGCGGCGGTGGAAGTCCAGCCCCTGGTAGATGACGGCGACCCGGAAGCGCTGCGCGCGGGCCTCGGCGAACAGCAGGGCGAGACGGCGGTCGTTGACCCGCGTCGACTTCCAGCTGACCACGAACCCGTCGATGCCGGCCGCCTTCGCCCACGCGATGTGCGTACGGACCACGGAGGCGTCGTCGCTGGAGTACGGCCCGAGCCGCGGTGCGTCGGTCTTGGCCCGCTGCCACGAGGACCGCTGGAACCACTGGTAGTAGTAGGCGAGCAGCGGGGGACGGGCTCCGCCGGCCGCCGGGACGGCCGCCGCGGCCCCGCCGCCGGACGGCGGCGCCCCCACCGACACCAGCAGGAGCAGCAGCACGGCGACCCACACCCGCCGCCCGCCCCGCACGACAGCCGTCGCGCCCGTCATCCGGCTGCGCCCCGGCCGGCCCGCACCCGGCGTCCGCTTCGCGGGACCGCCGTCGCCCTCCCTCATCCCGCACCGCCCCGTCCGGCCCGCAGCCGCCGCCCGGCCAGCAGCAGGCCCGCCGCGAACAGCACGACCGTGCCGCCCGCGACGGCCAGGTCCGCGCGGCTGACCACGCGGACCCGCACGGTCTGCGTCCGGGACAGCCGCACCAGCCGGTCCGCCCGCAGCCCCCGCCCGCCGGTCACCTCGACGCGGTACTGCCCGTGCGGCAGGCCCCGCAGCGTGGCCGTGCGGTCCGCGCCGAACGGCACCTGGCGCACCGACCCGTCCGGCAGCGTCACCCGCGCCGCGCGGCCCGCGGCCGACCCGAACACCGCGTCCCGCGCCGACACGGTCAGATCGTGGAAGGGCGTGGTGAAGACGGCCTGACGCACCCGCGCGGGAGCGAACCGCTGCCGTCCGGCGTCCACGGTGTTCGCGCCGTGGGCGACCGCCGACTGCAGGCTGTAGACGATCGCCCGGCTGCCGAGGACACTGCGCCGGTACACCGGCAGCAGCCCGTCCAGCCACACCGGCCGCGCCACCGGCAGCCGCAGCGTCTGCCCGGTGTCCGCGCGCACGGTCACATACGGCACCCGCTCGCGCGGTACGGCCGTCCCGTCCTGGTCGACGCAGCGCACCGTCACCCGGAACCGGGCCGTGAACGCCGCGGTGACCGTGTAGTCGCGGCGCAGCGGCAGCCCGCCGACCGTGCGCCGGAACGCCTGGTCGGGATCGCGCTGCCCGGCCCACCGGGCGAAGGAGAACCGGCGGTCGGCGAAGGACAGCCCGCCGTCGTCGACGCCCAGGGTGTGCCCGGCGCGGTCGTGCCCGCCGGTGAACCGCACCGCGCCGTCCGCGCCGGTCACGGCCGCCCGCCCGTCGAAGACGAACCGCACCCCCGCCAACTGCGGCGTGGTGCGCACGGTGACGGTCACCGGCGTCGCCGCCGCGGCCGGCGTCGGCACCAGCCCCGCCACCGCCGCCACCACCACCGCCCCGAGCAGCAGCAGCCGGCTCACGAGGTACGCCATCGGGGCCGCACCGCCCCCCACAGCAGGCCCGCGACGACCGCGGACGCCATTCCGTAGATCGCATACACCGGTCCGGGCCGGGGCCGCCGCACCACCGGCAGCGCCGCCGTGCCCGGCTCGCCGTCCGGGATCAGCTCCGCGCGGCGCGGCGGGGCGTCGAAGCGGAAGGCGTCGGCGAGGCTGCGCGCAGTGCCGGCCCGCCCGCCCAGCGGTCGCAGCCGCCAGTTCTCCACCACGAACCGCAGCGCGCTCGCCGCCTCGAACCGGCCGTGCTGCACCACGCCGCGCGGCACGTACGGGCCGACCAGCAGCGCGGGCACCCGCAGCCCCAGCCCGGCCGGCGGGCGGACATGGTCGTACCAGCCGCCGGAGCCGTCGTAGGACCACAGCAGCGCGGACGACGGCCAGTACCGGCTCACCATCAGCTGGGTGGTCAGCTCCCGCAGCAGCCGCTGCCCGGCCGCCACCGACCGCGCGGAGCGCTCGGCCGCACCCGAGGGCGCGACGAACGCCACCGCGGGCAGCGTGCCGGCCTCCAGGTCCCGGTAGTAGGTGCCGAGGTCCACGATGTGCGCGGGCAGCCGCGGGTCGTCGACGAACCGGGGGACGGCGAGCAGCGGGACGCGCAGCGGCTGCGTCGACAGCCCGCCCGCGGCGCGGTAGGTGGCCCGCGGGTCGTAGTTCTGCACATAGAACTTCCAGCTCACGCCCGCCTCCTCCAGCCGGTCGAAGACGGTCGGGCCGGTCAGCTCCGGGGTGCCGGTGACCCAGTGGGCGCGGTTGGCGCGGGTGCCGTCGAGGGAGGAGGCGAAGAAGTGGTCGAACAGCTCGTAGCGGTCGGCGGCGTTCCAGTGGAAGGGCAGGTCACGGCGGTCGTAGTGGCCCATGGCCAGGCGTCCGTCGCGGCCCTGCCGGGTGAAGGCGGCGACGAAGGCGTCCATCCGGCCGCCGTCGTACTGCTGCCGCACCAGCCGCGGCCCCGCGCCGGGCGCCGCGGGGGCGGTGCCGTGCAGCGGATAGGGCGCGACCGTGCCCCGCTCGGGACGTCCCGGCTCGACGGGCTGACGCAGCCCCGCCGTCAGCCCGTCGGCGCCCGGGTAGGTGCCGAAGTAGTGGTCGAAGGTGCGGTCGCCCTGCAGGACGTACACGAAGTGCTGGACGGGCGTGCGCGTCCCGCCTACCGGACCGCCCGCCGCCCCGCCCGCCGACTCTCGGGCCGCCGCAGGGCCGCCGCCCACGGCTGCGAGCAGCAGGGCCAGCAGCAGCGCGGCGCCCGGCGCCCTCATGACGCCCTCACCCGGTAGACCACCACGACCGGATCACCGCGCAGGTCGTTCACCCGGAACACCGCCGCCCCGTGGTAACGGACCGTCAGTTTCTCCAGCTGGGCGGTGAAGAAGGGCGTACGGCGGGCCGTGTACGCGTCCCACACCAGGTACTGGAAGTCCCCGTCGCGCAACGCCCGGTCCGGGTTGGGGACGGCGCGGTAACTGGGGTTGCGGCGCGCCGGGTCGGGGGAGACGGACAGCGCGGAGACCGGCCGCAGCCCGTAGTACTGCACGACGTTGGCCATGGACGGGCCGATCGCCAGCAGCCGCGCGCCGTCCGGGGCGTGCGCGCGCACCCACAGCCCGGCCTCCCGCCCGCCCGGCAGGCCTCCGGTGCCGGCCAGGAACCGGGTGGAGGTCTGCGGCGGGATCCTGGCCCACGCCGGCACCGCCAGCGACACCGCCACCACCGCGACGGCCACCACGGCGACGACCCGCCGCACGGCCCCGGCCCACGACGCCTGGGCCGGTGCGCGCAAGGTCCGCGGCAGCCCGGTCAGCGTCCGCGCCGCGAGCACCGCGCACACCGGCGCGGCGGGCACCAGGTACTGGAAGCCCTTCACCGGCCACACCGTGAAGAACAGCGCGGGCACCGCCACCCAGCACACCAGCAGCCGCTCCCGCCAGGTGTTCTCCCGCCGCAGCCACACCAGCCCCGCCCCCGCCGCCAGCACCGCCAACGGGCCCATGGACCAGGGGACTTCACGCACGTAGAAGTCGTAGGGATGGTTGGCGCGGCGGAACATCTGCCACAGCAGATAGCTGCCGCCCGCCTGCGCGTGCCCGGACACCGCCTGCGCCAGCGGATGCGCGAGCGCCACCACCGCCAGCGCGGCCAGCGCCGGCAGCAGGGCCCGTCCACGGGTGCGCACCGCCGGCGTGAGCGCGAAGAACGCGTACAGCGAGCCGAGCAGCACGAGCGACGTCTCCTTCGCCAGCACCGTCAGCCCCAGCGTGCCACCCGCCGCCATGAGCCACCGCGGGGCGGGCGACTCGGCGTACCGCACCACGCAGTACAGGGTGCCCGTCGCGCACAGTGTCATCGGGCCGTCGAGCAGCACCTGGCGGCTGACGACGACGTGGTACGGCATCACCGCCAGCAGCAGCGCGGCGACCAGCCCGGCCGCGCGGCCGTACAGCCGCCGCCCCAGCGCGTACGTCACGGCCACCGTCGCCACGCCGAGCAGCGCCGGCACCGCGCGGGCCGTGCCGTCGCCGCCGTGGATCCGCAGCGCGAGCGAGAGCAGCGACTGGAACAGCACCGGGTGCGCCCGGAACACCGGGAACAGCGCGCCGAGTTGCTCGTCCCCGGCGAGGGAGGCGGCCGTAGCGGTGTACACGGCCTCGTCGCTGTTGAAGCCGGTCGCGGTCAGCCGCCACAGCCGCAGCCCGGCCGCCAGCAGCAGGACGGCGGCCAGGGGCAGGGCGGCGGGCACCCCGGCGCCGGAGGGAGTCGGCGCCGGGGCGGTTCTGGGTGCTCCCGCCGGGAGCACGGAGCGGTCGGTCATGCCGCCGGGAAGGTCCGCAGGTCCCAGCGGGGCCAGGCCTCGGCCGTCCGCACGGGTGCGGCGGACTCCTCGCCGGCCAGCAGGCGGGGTATCTCGTCGGCCCAGCCGAAGCAGTCCGAGGCCAGTACGCGGGTGCGCACCCCGGACAGGAACCCGGCGAGGATCTCCCGCTCCCGGGCCCGCAGTTCGGCGTGGTCGAGGCCGCCGACGCGCAGCGCGGGCGCGAGGTGCCGGTAGGGCGGGAAGCCGTAGGCGTCCTCGGTGTTGGCCAGCATCCGCTCCAGCGCCTCGGCCGGGTCCAGGTCGTACAGGTCCGGGGCGCCGCGCTCGATGACGAAGAGGTCCTTCACCTCGGTGCTCGACCCGAGCCGGCACGGCACCAGCCGGTCCACGCTGTACTTCGGCGGCGGCACCAGGATCTGGGTGAGCGCGTTGATGCCCATGATCGGCAGGTTGAACCGGGACAGCAGCAGCGCGATCGACCGGCCGCCCTTGCTGTGCAGCCGCGACTGCAGCGCCAGGCGCCGCCACTCGCCGCGGGTCAGGTCCTCGGCGTGCACGGCCCGCAGCGTGTGCGCGCTGATGGTGAGCGGCTTCGGGAAGCACACCGCCCGCCCGCTCGCGTCGACGACCGTCATGTCGTCCGACAGGAACCGCCCGCCGTGCTCGCGCAGCAGCCGCAGCACGGTCGCCGTCTTGCCGGTGTCGGTGAGCGCCGACAGCATCACGCCGCGCCCGTCCAGCTCCACGCACGCGGAGTGCAGCAGCATCCGGCCGCGTGAGATCAGCACGAACCTGAGCAGCGCCTCGACGACGTTCGTGTAGACCACGTGCGGGGAGCGGGCCAGCAGGGGGCCGACCTCGACGGTGATGGGCGGGCCGAGCCGCACCCGGAAGTTGGCGCCGAGCCGGCCCAGGTGCTCCTCGTAGCGCAGCGCGGCCGATCCGCTGTGGTCCTCGGTGAGCGCCGCCCGCCCGCGTGGCCTGCGCCGTCCGACGTCCCCGACGCGTACGGCGATGTCGACGTCGGCGTCCGGGACCCACTGCGCCCGGAAGAACTCCAGCTCCGGCAGCCGGATCTGGGAGCCGATGGTGACGGTGCCGGCGACGTCGTACCGGTAGGGCAGATAGCCGGAGCGCCTGCGGTGCGGCGGCGGCGCCGCGGCGGCGTCGGGGTCGACGAGCAGCTTCACCGGGTCGCGGCGCCGTACCTTCGCCTCGCCCGCGCGGTAGATCAGCCGGTCGCTGACGAGGAAGCGCAGCGCGAACAGCAGCACGAGGGTGAGCGCGTTGGCGGTCAGCACACCGGTGCCGGCCAGGACCAGCCACTGCAGCAGCGGCAGCCGGGCGAGCAGCAGCAGGTTGTTCAGGGCGAAGAACCGTCCCGCCCGCCCGGGCCGGCGGCCCCGGCGGTGCCCGCGCCGGTAGACGGCGGTATCGGTCAGGGCGAAGTTCCAGGCGGTGGAGAACTGCGTGGCGAGGGCCGCGCCCAGCAGGTGGTGCAGGCCCAGCACCTCGAAGAACAGCCACAGTGCGGCGGTGTTGACGGCGATGCCGCTCGCCCCGACCAGCCCGAACGCGGCCATCCGTGCCAGCTGACGCTGCCCGCCGGCCACCGAGTGCCGCAGCCGCGCCACATGCCGGACGAACGCCAGCCCCTCGCGCAGGGAGGCCTTGGAGCGGCCCGCCTGCCGGGGCGCGAAGGCGTAGGCGACCTCGGCGACGCGGGCGGCGGGGTGCCGTACGAGGATCTCCAGCAGGATCTTGAAGCCGACCGGGCGCAGCAGCGCGGGGTCGACGGCGTCGCGGCGGAAGGCGAACAGTCCGCTGAGCGGGTCGCTGACGGTGGCGAGCCGGCGCGGGAAGGCCGCCTTGACCAGCCGGGTCGCCGTGGAGGAGGTGGCCTGCCGACCGGCCCCGGCGAGGCCGCCGGAGCGGCCGGTGCCCGCGTACCGGGTGCCGACGGCGATGTCGACGCCCTCCCGCATCGCGGTCCGCGCCAGCACCGCGGCGGCCTGCGGCGGGTGCTGGAGGTCGGCGTCCATCACCAGGACCCAGCCGCCGCGCGCGGCCCGGATGCCCGCGACGACGGCCCCCGAGAGGCCGCCGCCGCGCGTGCCGGGCGTCCGGTGCAGCAGCCGCACGGGGACCGGGCAGCGCGGGGCGAGGGCGGTCAGCTCCGTGACGGTGTCGTCGTCGCTGTCGTCCGCGAAGAGGATCTCGGCGCCGAGCCCGGAAAGGGCCGGCCCGAGCCGGTCGAGCAGCAGCGGGACGCTCTCCCGCTCGTCGCGGGTGGGGACGACGACGGTGAGGCGGGGCGGCCCGGCGGGGCCGCCGCCCCCGCCGAGCTCCAGGACGGCGGAGTCGC
Organism: Streptomyces griseosporeus; assembly: GCF_014656055.1. Taxonomy (GTDB): domain Bacteria; phylum Actinomycetota; class Actinomycetes; order Streptomycetales; family Streptomycetaceae; genus Streptomyces; species Streptomyces griseosporeus. The sequence goes on along the minus strand of NZ_BNBR01000001.1, from coordinate 1,311,878 downwards.
CGTCAGCGGGGTCCGGTTCGGCGGGACTGCCGTCGGCGGGATTCGGTGCGGCGGGACCGCCGTCGGTGGGTTCCGGTACGGGTGGGCCGTCCGCGCCTGTGCGGGCAGCCGGACGGGATGGGACGACGTGCGTCATGAGAGCCCCCCTGGACATGGGCCGTCGGCGCAGCGACACGACGGACACCGGTGCCGCCCGTGGGACGGGGCGGCGGGAGTGAGCGGTGACCCTCGCGGCGTACGGGCTCGACGCGACGCGGGGAGGTGACGGGAGGTGCATCGGGTGCGCGGGGCGCACCCGGGCTCCGCGGTCAGGAGCGGTGGCCAGAGGCTAGCAGCGGGCTCCCACCGTTCGTCGGGGATTCGGTCGGCTTACGTCCGTAATTAGCCTGTTGTTTACCTGCTTCGAACGCTTTGCGTCTCAGGAGACGCAATCGTCCCACCGGCCCCGTCCATACGTAGCCAGACCTACGCCATTGACTACGCGCCGGGAAAATTCGTCGCATTTCCCACGGAAACACTGCTGCGTTTCCCGGTCGGTCCCGAAAGATGGCCGGTATGCCCCTCGACGAACCGCCGGGCGTCGAGCCCGGACCACCCCGGGACCACGCCACCGCCCTGCTGGAGGCGCTGCGCGCGGTCTTCGCCCTGGTCGACGAGCTGGAGGCGCTGCGCACCGAGAACCGCCAGCTGAAGGAGGCCCTGGAGGGCCGCGCCCTGATCGAACGCGCCAAGGGCATGCTCATGGCCGTGCGCGGCTGCGACGAGGGCACCGCGTTCCAGCTGCTCGTCGCGCTCTCCCGCAAGCAGGGCCGCAAGGTCCGCGCGGTCGCCGCGGACATGACCACGGGCGGCGCCCCGCTGCCGCTCCCGTGACCCGCGGCCACGCCGACCGGGCCGGTCAGGCCGGAAGGATACGCAGGTGAAACGCACTCCCAAAGCTTGGTATGGTTGTCCGTGTCGCCGCGGGGAACACCCACGCGAGCGACAGACACCTGGTCCGGGTGGCGGAATGGCAGACGCGCTAGCTTGAGGTGCTAGTGCCCTTTATCGGGCGTGGGGGTTCAAGTCCCCCCTCGGACACCACGAACCCCGGGCGGGTCGAGCACGGCTCGATCCGCCCGGGGTTTTTTCTCGCCCCCTCACCTCGAATCGAGGTAGCATCCCACGAGGTACCTCGATTCGAGCTAGTCAGGGAGCGTCCATGACCGCCACCATGCGAGCCGTCGTCCTCGACGAGCCCGGCCCCGTGACCCGGCTGCACCTGCGGGAGCTGCCCCTGCCGGAGCCGGAGCGCGGGTGGGTGCGGATCAAGGTCGAGGCGTTCGGGCTGAACCGGTCCGAGCTGCACACCCGGCTCGGCCTCGCCGAGGGCGTCACCTTCCCCCGGGTGCCCGGCATCGAGGCCGTCGGGACCGTGGACGCCGACCCCGACGGACTGCTGCCGCCGGGACAGCAGGTCGCCGCGCTCATGGGCGGCATGGGGCGCGTCTTCGACGGCGGCTACGCCGAGTACACCGTCGTACCCCGCGCCCAGATCGTGCCGTTCCGCTCCGACCTGCCGTGGGCAACGCTCGGCGCCGTACCCGAGACCCTCCAGACCGCCTACGGCTCCCTCACCACCGGCCTCGACCTGCGGGCCGGGCAGACCCTGCTCATCCGCGGCGGCACCTCCGCCCTCGGCCTGGCCACCGCCGCCCTCGCCAAGGACCTCGGCGCCACCCTGCTCGCCACCAGCCGCCGTCCCGAACGCCTCGACGACCTCAAGCGCCAAGGCGTCGACCACCCCCTGCTCGACGACGGCGACGTCGCCGCGCAGGTCCGGCGGCTCCTCCCCGAGGGGGTGGACGCGGCCCTGGAGCTGGTCGGCACCCCGACCCTGCCCGACACCCTGCGCGCCACCCGCGTCCACGGCACCGTCTGCTTCACCGGCATGCTCTCCAACGAGTGGACCGTGCCCGACTTCTACCCCATCGGCTACCTGCCCACCGGCGTACGGCTCACGGCCTACGGCGGGGACGCGAGCGACCTGCCCGCCCCCGTCCTGCAGACCTACCTGGACCGCATCGCCGCCGGCGAGATCGGCCTCGGCCCCGTCCACACCTACGCCCTCGACGACATCCGCACCGCCCACCGTGACCTGGAGGAGGGCCGCAGGGTCGGCAAGCTCGTCGGGCTCACCGGCCGCCCCTCCGCCTGACCGGCGCGGAAAATGCGAGGTGGGCGGGGCGCGCCGCCCGGCATCATGGGCGCCTGCGCCGCGCCTGTCCGGCGCGGGTGAGAGCGCACCACCGGGGGGATCCATGACCGCCGTGAGGAACATCCTGCTGTCGGGCGTGGTCGGCTCGACCGCCTACGGCCTCGCCCACGAGGGCTCCGACATCGACCGGCTCGGCCTGTTCGCCGCACCCACAGAGGAGCTGCACGGCCTGCGCCGGCCCGCCGAGTCCCACGTCGGCACGGCACCCGACCGCACCCTGCACGAGGCCGCCAAGTGGTGCCGGCTCGCGCTCGGCGGCAACCCGACCGTGATGGAACTCGTCTGGCTGCCCGAGGAGTTGTACGAGGTGCGGACGCCGCTCGGCGAGGAACTCATCGGCATCCGCACGTCGTTCCTGAGCGCCCGCCGGGTGCGGGACGCCTACCTCGGATACGCCACCCAGCAGTTCCGCAAGCTGATCTCCCGCGGCGCCACCGACGAGGCGTCCCGCCGCACCGCCAAGCACGCCCGGCACCTCAAGCGGCTGTGCACGCAGGGCTTCGAGCTGTACGCCACCGGCCGGCTGACGATCCGCGTCGACGACCCCGACGCCTACCACCGGTTCGGTGAGCAGGTCGCCGCCGACCCCACGACCGCCGAACCGCTGCTGCGCCGCTTCGAGACCGCCTTCGACGAGACGCCGAGCGCACTGCCCGACCACCCCGACGAACGTCCCGCCGAGGCATGGCTGCGGCGCGTGCGGCGGCGGTTCTACGACGTTCCGGGGGCCGCGGGCTGAGGGGGCAGCGGGGGTGGCGGGTGCGGCCGGGGGCGGTCACCGGCCGGGGAAAACCATGTGCCTCCCGGCTGAGGGGGCGGCGCGGGGCGGCAACTCGCTGGGAAAACCATGTGCCTCCCGCCGCCCCGCCTCCCTACACTCACAACGCCATCGCGCGCCGCCCCTCAACGACCGGGCGGTGCGCCGCTGTTCGACGAGTGAGGGGAGCCCGGCCGTGCGTGACCGCACCGCTGTCGCCGTTCCCCGCGCCCGTTACGAGGTGATCCTGGTGTCTCGTGCCGTCCGGTGCCCGCTGCGCGGCCGGTACCGGATGCCCGCGACGCCCGCCTGAGTACGCCGACCCGCTCTGTTCCGCGTACTTCTGACCTTCCGTCCGGGAAATCGCGCTGCCCCTTTTGTCGCACCACACGAAAGGCCAAGGGCCGTGCGCACCACCAACACCTTCGACCGTACCGTCGCCCACCCGCTCGCCGCCGTTCGCAACCTGGGCATCCTGGCCCACGTCGACGCCGGCAAGACCACCGTCACCGAGCGGATCCTGTATGCCACCGGCACCACGCACAAGCGCGGCGAGGTCCACGACGGCACCACCGTCACCGACTTCGACCCGCAGGAGCGGGACCGCGGCATCACCATCTTCGCCGCGGCCGTCAGCTGCGCCTGGGACGGGCACCGCATCAACCTGATCGACACCCCCGGGCACGTCGACTTCGCCGACGAGGTGGAGCGTTCGCTGCGCGTCCTGGACGGCGCCGTCGCCGTGTTCGACGCCGTGGCGGGCGTCGAGCCGCAGAGCGAGGCGGTGTGGCGGCAGGCCGACCGGCACGGGGTGCCCAGGATCGCCTTCGTCAACAAGCTGGACCGGGCCGGAGCCGACCTGGACGCGGCCGTCGCCTCCCTCCGGGAGCGGCTGCACCCGGCCCCGCTGGTCGTGCAGCTGCCCATCGGCGCGGAGGACGCCTTCACCGGGGTCGTCGACCTGCTGGAGATGCGGGCGCTGACCTGGGCCGACGGGCAGGACGGCATGAGCGTGGGACCGGTGCCGCAGGAGCTGCGCGCGGAGGCCGGGCGGCGCCGGCGGCTGCTGGAGGAGCAGGTGGCCGAGCTGCACGCGGGCGCGCTGGAGGAGTTCTGCGCGACCTCGCGGCTGTCCGTGCCGACCCTGCGCGGCGCCCTGCGCGACCTGACCGGCAGCGGTGAGGGTGTCGTCGTGCTGTGCGGCTCGGCCTACCGCAACCGCGGGGTCGAGCCGCTGCTGGACGCGGTGGTGGCCTGGCTGCCGTCGCCGGCCGACCGGCCGCCGGTCGACGGTATGCACGACGGTGTGGTCCAGCGCAGGCCCGCCGACCCGGCGGCGCCGCTGGCCGCCCTGGCGTTCAAGGTGCAGGCCACGCCGACCGGACGCCTGACCTACCTGCGGATCTACTCCGGAACGATCGAGAAGGGAGACACCGTGTGGGACGCGGGCGCCCGCCGCACCGAGCGCGTCGGCCGGATCCTGCGTGTGCGGGCCGACCGGCACGCGCCGCTGGAGCGAGCCGTCGCCGGTGACATCGTCGCCGTCGTCGGGCTGAAGGCCGCGCGCGCCGGGTCGACCCTGTGCGCGCCGGACGCGCCGCTCGTCCTGGAACCGCCGAACGTCGCCGAACCGGTCGTGTCCGTCGCGGTCGAGGCGCGCCGCGCCACCGACACCGAACGGCTCGCCGGGGCGCTCGCCCGGCTGGCGGAGGAGGACCCCTCACTGGTCTTGCGCACCGATGCGGAGACCGGGCAGACGGTCCTGTCCGGCCGGGGCGAACTGCACCTGGAGGTCGCGGCGGAGAAGCTGCGGCGCGACCACGGTCTGGAGGTGAACGTCGGCCGCCCGCAGGTCAGTTACCGGGAGACGGTGGCGCGCGGGGTGACGGGCTTCGTCCACCGGCACGTCAAACAGGACGGCGGCGCGGGCCAGTTCGCGCACATCGTCCTCGACGTCGAGCCCCTGGACGCCGGGTCCGGCTTCGTGTTCCGCTCGGCCGTCACCGGCGGCCGGGTGCCGCAGGAGTACGTCCGCGCGGTCGAGGCCGGCTGCCGGGACGCGCTCGCCGAGGGCCCGCTCGGCGGGCACCGGGTGACCGGGCTGCGGGTGACGCTCACCGACGGGTCCACGCATGTGAAGGACTCCTCCGAGCAGGCCTTCCGCACCGCCGGCCGGTTCGGCCTGCGCGAGGCCCTGCGCGCCTGCGCGATGGTCCTGCTGGAGCCGGTCGCCGAGGTCGCCGTCACGGTGCCCGAGGACGCGCTCGGCAGCGTCCTCGGCGACCTCGCGGCCCGCCGCGGCCGCGTCACCGGCTCCACGTCCCGGGCGGGCACCGCGACGGTCACGGCGACCGTGCCGCTCGCCGAGCTGTTCGGGTACGCGACCCGGCTGCGCAGCCGTACCCAGGGCCGCGGCACGTTCACGGCCCGCCCGGCCGGCCACGCCCCGGCACCCGCCGCGACGGCCACCGCGACCCGGTGACCGACGGCCGGCACCGCCGGTCCGCCCGAAGGAGGCCTCTCCCGTCGACACGGGGGAGGCCTCCCCGGCCGTCCAGGGCGGCTCCCCGCATTCAAGAAGTGAACGTCGCCCCCGCCAGGTTCGAATAGTGATGTCCCGACCCCTTGACGTCCCCCTCGCCGCCGGATTAACTCACGTCCTAAATTAAGCCATGAGTGCAACCCCTGAAGGGACACCGGGAGCCATGCGCAGCATCCGAGCCGCGGCCACAGGCGCCGTCACCCTGTCTCTCGTCCTGGCCGCGTCGGCCTGCGGAGGCGGTTCGTCGACGGGTGGCGGGTCCAACGACTCGCCCAAGACGCTCACCTACTGGGCCTCCAACCAGGGCGCCAGTATCGAGATCGACAAGAAGGTCCTCCAGCCCGAACTCGACAAGTTCGAGAAGCAGACCGGCATCGAGGTGAAGCTGGAGGTCGTCCCCTGGTCGGACCTGCTGAACCGGATCCTCACCGCCACCACCTCCGGCCAGGGCCCGGACGTGCTGAACATCGGCAACACCTGGTCGGCCTCCCTCCAGGCGACCGGCGCGCTGCTGCCCTGGGACGCGCAGAACTTCTCCAAGATCGGCGGCAAGGACCGCTTCGTCGACTCCGCGCTCGGCTCCACCGGTGTCCCCGGCCAGGACCCGGCCGCCGTACCGCTGTACTCGATGGCGTACGCCCTCTACTACAACAAGCAGATCTTCGCCGACGCCGGTATCGCCAAGCCCCCGGCCACCTGGGCCGAGCTGGTCGCCGACGGCAAGAAGATCCAGGCCAAGGGCAAGCAGGTGCTCGGCGCCGAGGGCGCCAACGTCTCCGAGAACATCCACCACATCTTCGTCTTCGCCAAGCAGCACGGTGCCGACTTCTTCACCGCCGACGGCAAGCCCGACTTCACCAACCCCAAGGTCGTGGACGCCGTCAAGCAGTACGTCGACCTGATGGCCAAGGACAAGGCCATACCGGCCGGCAACGCCGAGTACGCGCAGAACCAGTCCGTCAGCGACTTCGCCAAGGGCAAGACGGCGATGCTGCTGTGGCAGTCCGCCTCCGCCAACCTCAAGTCGCAGGGCATGAGCGAGGACGCCTACGGCATCGCCCCCGTGCCCGTGCAGTCCGGCACCCCCGGCACCGGCACCCAGGTCAACTCGATGGTCGCCGGCATCAACCTGGCCGTGTTCAAGAACACCGACAACCTCGACGGCGCCGCCAAGTTCGTGAAGTTCATGACCAGCGACGAGGAGCAGAAGATCCTCAACAAGGCGTACAGCTCCATCCCGCCGGTGAAGACCGCCCAGGCCGACGCCGCGTTCACCGCCCCCGCCAACGCCGTCCTGAAGGACACCCTCGCCCGCAGCGCGGCCGCCCTGCCCCAGGTGCCCGACGAGTCGCAGTTCGAGACGGCGGTCGGCACGGCCGTCAAGGAGCTGTTCGCCGACGCCGCCGCCGGCCGCGCGGTCACCACGGAGTCGGTGAAGGCGAAGCTGGAGAAGGCCCAGCAGCAGATGCCGGCGAAGTGAGCACGATGACCACCACCGCCGCCGAACCCGCGGTGCGCAAGAACTCGCCCGGTGCGGCGCCTTCCGGCACTCCCCGCCGCCGCACCGGGCGGATCCGCCGCATCGGACTGCCGTACCTTCTTCTGCTGCCCGCCCTGGTGCTCGAACTCCTCGTGCACCTGGTGCCGATGGTCATCGGCATCGTGATGAGCTTCAAGCAGCTCACCCAGTTCTACATCCGCGACTGGGGCACCGCGCCCTGGTCCGGCCTCGACAACTACAAGGTGTCGGTCGACTTCGACGCCCCCGTCGGCGAGGCCCTGCTGCACTCCTTCCTCGTCACCGTCGGCTTCACCCTGCTCTCGGTCGGCCTGTGCTGGCTGATCGGCACCGCCGCGGCCGTCTTCATGCAGGACACCTTCCGCGGCCGGGGCCTGCTCAGGACGCTGTTCCTGGTGCCGTACGCGCTGCCGGTGTACACCGCCGTCATCACCTGGGTGTTCATGTTCCAGCACGACAACGGCCTGGTGAACCACGTCCTGCACGACCAGCTGCACCTCACCGACGAGCCGTCGTTCTGGCTGATCGGCGACAACAGCTTCTGGGCGCTGCTGACCGTGTCGGTGTGGAAGGGCTGGCCGTTCGCCTTCCTCATTGTCATGGCCGGCCTGCAGAACATCCCGGGCGAGCTGTACGAGGCCGCCGCGCTGGACGGCGCCGGGATGTGGCAGCAGATCCGCCGCATCACCCTGCCGTCGCTGCGCCCGGTCAACCAGGTGCTGGTCCTGGTGCTGTTCCTGTGGACGTTCAACGACTTCAACACGCCGTACGTGATGTTCGGCAAGGCGGCCCCGCAGGCCGCCGACCTGATCTCGGTCCACATCTACCAGGCGTCGTTCGTCACCTGGAACTTCGGCACCGGCTCGGCGATGTCCGTCCTGCTGCTGCTCTTCCTGCTCCTCGTGACCGGCGTCTACCTCGCCGTCACCTCGCGCGGACGGAGGACCGCCGATGCCTGATCCGTCCCTGGCCGTGCGGCGCAGCTCGCCGCTGGCGCCGCCCCGTTCCTTCCTGTGGGCCCGGCGGGTCTTCCTCACCCTGCTCACCGGTTTCGTCCTGCTGCCGGTGTACGTCATGGTGTCCAGCTCGCTGAAGCCCCTCGCGGACGTCTCGGGCACCTTCCGCTGGCTGCCCAGCGGTCTGACGATCCGCCCGTACATCGACATCTGGTCGACGGTCCCGCTCGCCAAGTACTTCGTGAACTCCCTGATCGTGGCGGGCGCGGCGACGGTCTGCTCGGTGGTGATCGCGGTGTTCGCCGCGTACGCCGTCAGCCGCTACGACTTCCGCGGCAAGCGCGTCTTCACGGTCACCGTGCTGTCGACGCAGATGTTCCCGGGCATCCTCTTCCTGCTGCCCCTCTTCCTCCTCTACGTCAACATCGGCAACGCCACCGGCATCGCCCTGTTCGGCTCGCGCGGCGGGCTGATCCTGACGTATCTGACCTTCTCGCTGCCGTTCTCGATCTGGATGCTGATCGGCTACTTCGACTCCGTGCCGCGCGATCTGGACGAGGCGGCGCTGGTCGACGGCTGCGGCCCGCTCGGCGCCCTGTTCCGGGTCGTCGTCCCGGCGGCGGTCCCCGGCATCGTCGCCGTCGCCGTGTACGCCTTCATGACCGCGTGGGGCGAGGTGCTCTTCGCCTCCGTCATGACCAACGACACCACCCGCACGCTCGCCGTGGGCCTGCAGGGCTACTCCACCCTCAACGACGTGTACTGGAACCAGATCATGGCCGCCTCGCTCGTGGTCAGCGTCCCCGTGGTGGCCGGCTTCCTGCTGCTCCAGCGCTATCTCGTCGCCGGGCTGACGGCCGGAGCCGTCAAGTGACCCCCTCCCCGCCTGCCGAAAGGACCTCTGTGACCATCGACTTCGCCGCACTCCCGCACGACTTCCTGTGGGGCACGGCCACATCGGCGTACCAGATCGAGGGTGCCGTGGCGGAGGACGGCCGTTCCCCGTCGATCTGGGACACCTTCTCCCACACCCCGGGGAAGATCGACGGCGACGACCACGGCGACGTCGCCTGCGACCACTACCACCGCTGGCGCGAGGACATCGCCCTGATGCGGCAGCTCGGCACCGACGCCTACCGGCTGTCGATCGCCTGGCCGCGGGTCGTGCCGGGCGGCGACGGCCCGGTCAACCGCAAGGGCCTGGACTTCTACGACGAGTTGATCGACGGCCTGCTGGAGGCGGGCATCACCCCGTCCGTCACCCTCTACCACTGGGACCTGCCGCAGGTCCTCCAGGACCGCGGCGGCTGGCCGGAGCGGGCGACCGCCGAGCACTTCGCCGCGTACGCCGCCGTGGTGGCCGAGCGGCTCGGCGACCGCGTCACCCACTGGGCCACCCTCAACGAGCCGCTCTGCTCGGCGTGGATCGGCCACCTGGAAGGGAAGATGGCGCCCGGCCTGACCGACCTCACGGCCGCCGTCCGGGCCTCGTACCACCTGCTCCTCGGCCACGGCCTGGCCACCCAGGCGATCCGTGCCGCCGCGCCCGGCGCCCAGGTCGGCATCGTCAACAACCTCTCCACCGTGCACCCGGCCACCCCCCGCCCCGAGGACGTCGCCGCCGCCCGCCGCATGGACGGCCACACCAACCGCTGGTGGCTCGACCCGGTGCACGGCCGCGGCTTCCCCGAGGACATGCGCGAGCTGTACGGCGTCGACCTCCCGGAGAAGGACGGCGACCTGGAGCTGATCGCGGCGCCGCTGGACTGGCTGGGCCTGAACTACTACTTCCCGATGACCGTCGCCGACGACCCCGCCGGTCCCGCCCCGCACGTGCGCTCCGTGCGCCGCCCGGGCGTGCCGCGCACCGGCATGGACTGGGAGGTCGACGCGACTGGCATCGAGGACCTGCTGATGCGCCTCACCCACGAGTACCGGGCGCGCCGCATCTACGTCACCGAGAACGGCTCGTCCTACCCGGACGTCGTCCGCCCGGACGGCACGGTCGACGACCCCGAGCGCCAGGAGTACCTGACCCAGCACCTGGCCGCCTGCGCCCGCGCCGCCCGCCGGGGCGCCCCGCTGGCCGGCTACTTCGCCTGGTCGCTGCTGGACAACTTCGAGTGGGCGTACGGCTACGACAAGCGGTTCGGCCTGGTCCACGTCGACTACCGCACCCAGAAGCGCACCATCAAGGGCAGCGGCCACCACTATGCGGAGATCATCCGTGCCCACCGGGACAGGACGGCACGGGCCGCCTGAGACCGCGGAGCCGTGGTGGACGCCGGTGCGGGAGCCGGCGCCCACCGCGGCGAGGGCCGCCCCCCAGGCCCGCACACCCCCCTTTTTCTGTCATGAACGCGTCACCCGTTGTTCCTCACCGCACCCCACACGGAGGAGAGCCGCATGACCGTCCGCACCCCCCGCACGCGCCGTACCCCACGCGTGCTCCTGACCGCCCTGGCCGCCCTCGCCCTGCTCGCCGCGGGCCCGGCCCTGACCGCACCGGCCGCCGCCGCGCCCACCGCCGCCGCGGCCGGCTGGGACACCGACCGCGCGGCCGCCGCCTACGCCGTGAACCCCGCCGCCGTCACCGCCTCCGGCAGCGAGAACGGCGGCACCGCGCCCGGCCTCGCCTTCGACGGCAACGGCTCCACCCGCTGGTCCAGCAACTTCGCCGACGACGCCTGGATCCGCCTCGACCTCGGATCGACGATCCGCGTCGACCGGGTGGTGCTCGACTGGGAGGCCGCCTACGGCAAGCGCTACGCCCTGGAGATCTCGAAGAACGGCACGGACTGGACGCCGTTCTTCACCGAGACCGACGGCAAGGGCGGCACGGTGACCGCCCACACCTACCCCCAGGAGGTGACCGGCCGCTACCTCCGCCTGCGGGGCATCCAGCGCGCCACCCCGTACGGCTACTCGCTGTGGTCCTTCCGCGTCTACGGCGGCGAACCGGCCCCGGCCGCCACGACCCGCGCCAACCTCGCCCTGAACCACCCCGCCTACTCGAACTTCTACCAGCACGCGGGCAACTCACCGGCGTTCGTCACCGACGGCGGCTGGCCGGCCGACCTCAAGGCCGACGCCACCCGCTGGTCCAGCGACTGGAACGCGGACCGCTGGGTCGCGGTCGACCTGGGCGCGACGTCGACGATCGACACGGTCGACCTGTACTGGGAGGCGGCCTACGCCGTCGACTACCAGCTCCAGGTCTCCGACGACAACCGCACCTGGCGCACGGTGTACCAGCCCTCGGCGTCCGACGTCGCCGCCCGCCGCGCCAACGTCAAGTCCCCGGCGGAGGCGACCGGCCTGCACGACACCATCCGCCTGCCCCAGCCGGCGACCGGCCGTTACGTCCGCATGCTCGGCAAGGAACGCCGCTCCTTCTACAACCCCGCCCCCGCCACGGCCCAGTTCGGCTACTCCCTCTACGAGTTCCAGGTCTGGGGCACCGGCGGCAGCGCCTCGGCCGCCTACCCGGCCCTCCCCGGCGAGCAGCAGGGCACCTACCAGACCACGTTCTTCGACGACTTCACCTCGGCCGGGCTCGACCGCTCCAAGTGGCGGGTGGTGCGCACCGGCACCGAGATGGGCCCGGTCAACGGCGAGTCACAGGCGTACGTCGACTCCCCGCAGAACATCCGCACCGAGAACGGCAGCCTGGTCCTGCGCGCCAGGTACTGCAAGGGCTGCACCCAGGCGGGCGGCACCACCTACGACTTCACCTCCGGCCGCATCGACACCCACACCAGGTTCGACTTCTCCTACGGCCGGGTCAGCGCCCGTATGAAGCTCCCGGTGGGCGACGGCTACTGGCCCGCCTTCTGGCTGCTCGGCAGCAACGTCGACGACCCGTCGGTGTCCTGGCCGGCCTCCGGCGAGACCGACATCATGGAGAACATCGGCTACGCCGACTGGACGAGCAGCGCCCTGCACGGCCCCGGCTACTCCGCCGACGGCAACATCGGCGCCCGCCAGACCTACCCGAACGGCGGCCGCGCCGACCAGTGGCACACGTACGCCGTGGAGTGGACCCCGACGGCGATGCGGTTCTACGTCGACGACCGCCTCGTGCAGGAGACCACCCGCAACGTCCTGGAGTCGACGCGCGGCCAGTGGGTCTACGACCACAACCAGTACGTGATCCTCAACCTGGCCCTCGGCGGCGCCTACCCGGCCGGCTGGAACAAGGTCACCACTCCCTACTGGGGCCTGCCTCAGTCCAGCGTGGACCGGATCGCGGCCGGGGGAGTGCAGGCGGAGGTGGACTGGGTGCGGGTGGAGCAGAAGCGGTAGACGTGCCTGCCCGGCCAGGGCTCAGGGCACCTCGGGGCGGGTGAGCGCCCGGGCGACCGGCTCACCCGTCCGCCGGGCGTACGCCATCCGCTCGCGCACCTCCCGCAGGGTGCGCGGGCGGTATCCGGGGCCGCCGCAGCAGCTCTTGTGGAAGCGGACGCCGGCGTGCAGCAGCACGGACAGCACCCGCCAGCCCTCGGTGTCCCGCCGGGGCGGCGCCGCGAACGCCGACCCGACGTGCACCAACTCCCGCGCACAGCGCGGACACCGGCGCGCCCAGGCCCCGGCGTACGGCTGCTTGAAGGAGGCCCGGCAGGGCAGGCAGACGAACGAGGTCTTGGCGGGAGGCATGCGGACAAGGCTAGGTCACCCCGCCCGCGAGCGGTGAGGTGGCGTACGCGAAAATGTGTACGCACGGGTGGCGCGCGCCTGGCAAGATGGGCCGCCGCACTGTGCGTTGCGGCGCCGTGCGGCGCACGTCCTGGTCGAAGTGGTCCTGATCAAGGGGGAAACCGTGGCGGACTGGATCTACATCCTCAACCCCCTCAGGGACGTGCTGGACCAGGAACCCTGCGACAAGGAGAAGATCCTCGGCCTGGCGGAGGAGGACCCGGAGGCGGAGTTCTGGCTCAGCCGGCGCAACCGCATGGTGCCCGGCGACCGCGTGTGGTTCTTCTTCACCAGCCCCGACGCGGCGGTCGCGGCCGTGGGCGAGGTCGACGAGGAACCCCGGCTGGACTCCGAGGCCGGCGACGGCTCGTACCTCGTCCCCGTGACGCTGCTGACCGAGGCGACGAAGGCGCTGTACCGCGCCCCGGTGGGCCGTGACGAACTCGGCCTGGGCCAGGTGCGTTCGGTGCAGAAGGTGAAGCCGGCGGCGCTGCCCCTGCTGCTGGAGCGGGCCGGTCTCTGACCGTCCGTCCGCCGGTCGGTAGGGTGCCCCCGTGCCGCACGCCAAGGACCACCAGCGCAACCTCGTCACCAGGCAGTCCCGGGTCCGGGGGATGATGCTGGGCCTGGCCCTGGGGGAGACCCTCGGAGCGGCCCGGGGCACCGTGCCCGACGCCGGCCCGCTGCGGGCGGGCGTCGCCACCCAGCTCGCCTGCTTCACGGCCGAGGGCGTCATCCGCGCGCAGGTCCGCGGCAACCACAAGGGCATCTGCTACGCGCCCGGCGTGGTCCTGCACGCGTACTCGCGGTGGGCCTACCTCCAGGGCATCGCGGCGGAGAAGATGCTCGCCCGCTGGCAGTCGCCCGGCGACCGGCCCTGGCCGGACGGCTGGCTCGCGGGCGTCCCCGCCCTGGCCGAGCGGCGCGGCAGCGCCCCGGCGACCGTGGCGGCCCTGTCCCGCATCGACGAGGGCGAGAAGGCGATGGCCACCCCCAGCCGGGGCGCCCACGCGCTGACCCGCAGCCTCCCCGTCGCCGTCACCGGCGTCGAAGGCGTCGCCCTGGTCGACGCGCTCGCCGGCCTCACCCACGGCGACCCGGCCGCGCGCGCCGCCGCCGTCCACGCGGCCCTGCTGACCCGCCACTGCCTGAACCACCCGCTCCCGGACCGCACCCCCTACGCCCCCTTCGACGGGATCCTCGGGGAAGCCCTCGACGCCGGCCTCACCGCCCTGCCGTCGGAAGCGCGCAATCTGTCCGAGGAGGAGCACGACCGGCTGAGGGCGGCCTTCCGCGAGGCGGCCGAGGCCCCGGCCGACCCGGCCCGCCTGGCCCGTCTCGCCCCGGACGCCACCGCGCCCTCGGCCCTGCTCGGCGGGATCTACGCGGCGGCGTCCTTCCCCCGCCCCGCCGACCTGCGGGCGGCCCTCGCCTTCGCGGCCACCGCCCCGGCGGGCGACTCGGTCGCCTGCGTGACCGGCGCCCTCCTCGGCGCCACCCACGGCGTCGAGGCACTCCCCACGGACCTGGTCGCCCGCCACGAACTGGCCTGGGTCCTCGACACCCTGGCCCGCGACCTGGTCCTGGAACTCGACGACTCCCCGAGCGGCAGCGAGTACGTCCAGGGCTGGGACCCGCACTGGTGGAACCGGTATCCGGGCTGGTGAACGCCCAAGGCCCAGGGGGTGTCCCGCCCGTCGCGGGCAGGTGTTGAAAATGAATGTCATGTGGCAGAGTGCCCGTCGTGATCACTCCGACGCTTCTTGCATATGATGTGCAAGTGCTTGACTTCCGCATCAGGCCCGCACGGCCCGAAGACCTCGACGCCGCCCGCGCCGTCATGCTCGACACCGTCTACCGCGACTTCGGCACCGGCTACGTGCCCCGGTGGCACGGCGACATCGTCGATCCGGCCGCCGCGTATCTGACGCCCGACCGGCACGCCCTGCTCGTCGCGGTCACCCCCGACGGCGAGGTCGCCGCCACCGGCGCCCTCGACTCCCGCGGCCCCGCACACCCGCCCAACCCTCGCCGGCTCGCCGAGCGGTACCCCTCCGGGACCACCGCGCAGTTGCGGCGCGTCTACGTCCGGCCCGAGCACCGCAGGCGCGGGCTCGCCCGGCGGATCGTGCGGGACCTGGTCGCCTTCGCCGCAGCCGACGGGGGATACCGGGCCGTCTATCTGCACACCGATCCGGCCGTGCCGGGGGCCGAGGCCTTCTGGCGGTCGCTCGGCCGCGTCGTGCTCGACGAGCGTGCCGAGGGGCACGGGCAGCGGACCGTGCACTTCGAGGTGCCGATGACCGTGACCGCCGAGGCGGTGAGCCGGTGAACGCCGCTTCGCCGTCCCGTCGGCTGCGGCTGCTGACGGTCCTCCTCCTCATACCCGGCCTGGCCGGCTGCTTCGCCGACTCCGGGAGCGGGGACGGCCCTTCGCGGTCCGGCGGCTCCCGGCTGCGCGTCGCCCTCGCCTTCCCGCCCGCCGAGAACCTCTCGCCCTACGGCGCCGACGCCACCCTGCTGAGCCGGCTCGGCGTGACCGAAGGGCTGACCGCGCTCGACGCCAACGGCGCCGCCGCGCCCGCGCTCGCCTCCTCCTGGCAGCGGGAGGACGACCGCACCTGGCGGTTCACCCTGCGCGAGGCCACCTTCCAGGACGGCACCCCGCTCACCCCGGCCGCCGTCGTCAACGCCCTCACCCGCGCCGGGAAGGCCCAGCCGGCGCCCGCAGCGCTCTCCGGCGTCAGCCTCGCCGTGCGCGCCCGCGGCGCCGACGCCGTGGAGGTCTCCACGCGGGCTCCCGACCCGATCCTTCCCCTGCGGCTGTCCAGCCCCAGCCTCGCCGTGTTCTCCCCGAAGGCCTACGACCGCCAGGGCCGCGTCGACCCCGCCGGCACCGCCACCGGGCCCTTCGTCCTCACCAAGGTCACCGGCGCCACCGCCGCCACCCTCGACCGCCACGACGACTACTGGGGCGGACGCGCCCAGGCCGCCGGCATCGACGCCCGCTTCGTCGCCGACGGCACCGCCCGCGCCAACGCCCTGCGCACCGGCGACGTCGACATCGCCGAGGCGGTCCCCGTCTCCCAGGCCGCCGCCCTCCCCAAGGGCACCCTGCGGGAGACCGCCACCACCCGCACCACCAGCCTGCTGCTCAACAGCGAGGCCGGACCCTTCCGGGACGCCGGGCTGCGGGCCGCCGCGCGTGCCGCCGTCGACACCGACGCCCTCGCCCGGGGCGTCTACGAGGGACACGCCGACCCCGGCTCGGGGATCTACGGACCCGCCGTCACCTGGGCCGCCGGCAAGCGCACCCCGCCGGTCGGGCGGGCGCGGGCCGCACGGCCCGACGGGGTCTCCGTCTCCCTCGCCACCTACGACAACCGCCCCGAACTGCCCGAGGCCGCCCAGGTGCTGAAGCAGCAGCTGGAGAAGGCCGGGTTCGGGGTCCGGCTCGTCGTGCGCGAGTACTCACGGCTGGAGAGCGACGCCCTCGCCGGGAAGTTCGACGCGTTCGTGCTCGCCCGGAACAGCCTCGTCGACACCGGGGACCCCGTCGCCGTCCTCGCCAGTGACCACACCTGCCACGGCGGCTACAACATCGCCCAGGTGTGCGACCCCGGCATCGACCGGGCCGTCGCCCGCGCCGA
Organism: Streptomyces griseosporeus; assembly: GCF_014656055.1. Lineage (GTDB taxonomy): Bacteria > Actinomycetota > Actinomycetes > Streptomycetales > Streptomycetaceae > Streptomyces > Streptomyces griseosporeus. The sequence goes on along the minus strand of NZ_BNBR01000001.1, from coordinate 1,295,502 downwards.
GGCCACCGCCGACACCGGAAAGCGGCAGGAGGCGGCACTGGCCGCCGAGGCGGCGATCCTCGGCACGGACACCGTCGTACCGCTGGTCCACCAGCGCGTCCTCACCGGCGTCGCGACCGGCGTGCGGGGCGTGCTCCTCGACCCCTACGAGCGCACCCTGATCGACACCGGAACCCGCCGCTGACCCATGAAGAGCAGTCCCGTCACGGCCCTGTGGCGCCTCACGCTCGCGGCCGGCCTCGTCTGCGGCATCGGCCTGCTGCCCTGGCTCGCCCGCACCGACCCCGCGCTCACCGTGCTCAAGGCGCGGTCCGCCGACCGCGACCCGACGCCCGAGGTGCTCGCCGCCGTCCGCGGACAACTGGGCCTCGACCAGGGGCCGTTGCCCCTGCTCGGGCGCTGGCTGGCGGGGCTGCCGCGCGGGGACGCCGGACGGTCGTGGGTGTCCGGCACCGAGGTCGCGCCGGAGGTGCTGCGCGCCCTCGGAGTGTCCCTGCTGGTCATGGCCGTCGCGCTCGCCGTCGCCGTCCTCACCGCCACTCTGGTGTGCGCCCGCACCCTGCGCACCGGACACCGCGGCCCGCGCGCCGGCACCGGCTCCGCCGTCCTCGCCGCACTGCCCGAGTTCCTCACCGCCTCCGTCCTCGCCACCGTCGTCGGCGTCCAGCTCGGCTGGCTGCCCGCACTCGGCTGGTACGGCCCCCGGTGGACGGTGCTGCCCGCGCTCGCCCTCGGCCTGCCCGCCGGGGCCGTCCTCGGCCGGCTCCTCGACGACCTGCTGCCCGGCGCGTTCGCCGAACCCTGGGCGCGGGCCGCCGCCGCCCGCGGACTGCCGCACCGGCGCATCGCCCGCCAGACCCTGCGCCGCTGCCTGCCCGCACTGCTGCCCAACGCCGGCCTGTTCGTCGTCGGCCTGACCGGCGGCGCCGTCACCGTCGAGCAGGTCTACGACATCCCCGGCCTCGGCCGCACCACCCTCCAGGCCGCCCTCGCCCAGGACCTGCCCGTCCTCCAGGCGGGCACCCTCGCCCTGCTGCTCCTCGCGGCCGCCACCACGGCCGCCGCCCACCTCGCCGCCCGCCTGCTCACCGGACCCGCCCCGCGCGACGGCGCCCTGTCCACCCTGCACCGGCCCGCGCCGCCCGCCCGCAGCGCCCTGCCCCTTGCCCTGGCCGCCGTACTCGCCGCCGTCGTCGCGCTCGGCCTGCCCCGCGACCCGCTCGCCCTCGACACCACCACCCGGCTGCAACCCCCGTCCGCCCAGCACCCGTTCGGCACCGACGCGCTCGGCCGGGACCTGCTCGCCCGGATCGCCCACGGCGCCCTCGACACCCTGCTGCTCGCCTGCCTCCTCGGCGCCGCCGCCCTCGTCACCGGCGTGCTGCTCGGGCTGGTGCCCCGGCTGTCCGCACCGGTCGCCGACACCGTCAACGCCGTACCGCCCGTCCTCGTCGCCCTCCTCGTCACCGCCGTCACCGGGGGCGACGGTGCCACGCCCGCGCTCGCCGTGGCCGTCGTCGCCTGGGCGCCCCTCGCCGCGCACACCTCGGCCCTCCTGCGCCAGGAACGCGCCACCCTCCACCTGACCGCCACCCGCGCCCTCGGCGCCGGACGCTGGTGGATCCTCACCCGCGAACTGCTCCCGGCGGTCCTGCCCTCGGTCACCCGGCACGCCCTGCTCCGCCTCCCCGGCACCGCCCTCGCGCTCGCCTCCCTCGGCTTCCTCGGCCTCGGCGCCCAGCCGCCGTCCCCCGAATGGGGTCTGCTCCTCGCCGAGAACCAGCCCTACGCCGAACGCGCCCCCTGGGCCGTCCTCGCGCCCGCCGCCGTCCTCGCCCTGCTCGGCGCCCTGGCGGTCGGCGCGGCGGGCGGGGTGCGCGTGCCCCGCCCCCGGGCGCGGGAAAGGACCGTGCCGGCCCGTGAGGTGGCGACCACGCCATGAGGCCGACCGGCTCACCTGCTCACCGCGGGGCGGCTGCTCATCGCGCCCGCGCCTGGGTACCCGACCTCGCCGAGCCGGGGCGGCTCGGCCTGTACACCGGGCGCGCTGTCCTCCGTGTCGGGACTGATCGTCCTCGTGGGCAGCGCGGCCACCGGCGCCCTCCTCGACAGCGGGCTGCCGCCCGCCGTGCCCTGGCTGGTCCTGGCCGCCGTACCGCTGTCGGCGGTGCGGCTCCTGCCGAGGCGGTCCGCGGTGGGCGTCGGCTGAACCCGGCGGACCGCGCGGGAGCCGGCCGGCTCAGCCGGCGGCCAGGACCGGCTCCTGCTCCTCGCGCTCGCGGGGGAGCGGCTCCTCCACAGTCCGCCCGGTCAGCCACAGCCACCGCACATCCCGGCCGAACGACCACACCAGCAGGCCCAGCGCCAGCAGCACCACCCCGGCGTTGACCGCACGCGGCAGCAGGTCCGCGCCCGCGAGCAGGAGCAGGACGCCCTGCAGCGCGGCGACCGTCTTGCGGGCGGTGCTCGGCGGGAGCGGGGCGTTCAGCCACGGCCAGCAGCGGGCCGCGGCGACGAAGCCGTACCGCATGCCGCCGATCAGCAGCACCCACGGGCCGAGGTCCATGGAGACGTACACGCTGAGCACCAGGATCAGGAACGCGTCGACCTCCATGTCGAAGCGGGCGCCCAGCGCGCTGGAGGTGCCCGTGCGGCGGGCCACCTTGCCGTCGACGCCGTCCAGCAGCAGCGCCACCGCCGTCAGACCGACCAGCAGCGTCACCGGCGGCGCGCTCTCGAAGGAGTCCGCGACCAGGGCCGTCACCCCGCCCACCAGGGTGGCGCGGCCGAGGGTGACCCGGTTGGCGGGGCCGAAGGAGTCGAGGCCGGAACGGTGCAGGGCGCGGGAGAGCGCCGCCCAGCCGGCCAGCGCGAAGGCCAGGCCGGTCAGCCAGCCCGCGACGCCCATGCCGATCGCCGTACCGAGCAGGCCCAGCAGTACCAGCTGTACGCCCGCTCCCAGAGCGGGCTCCTGCTGGACAGTCCTCGCTGGGTCAAGGTTGTTCAGGGCCACCGCACACCCTCCGGCCGAGTGACAGAGTCGATCAACGCCGCGTACTGTGCGCGGCCTGTGCACTTCTCGGTACGTGAACAACTTCCCGACCGTTCAGGAGGAGGCCGATGAACCGCACCGCACGCGCGTTCTGGCTCAGCTCGCCGGGCCGAGGCGAGATCCGTGAGACCGCCCTCGCCGGCCCCGCCGAGGGCGAGGCGGTGGTGCGCACCCTGTACTCCGGGGTGAGCCGCGGCACGGAGACGCTGGTGTTCCGCGGCGGCGTCCCCGCAAGCCAGCACGCCGTGATGCGCGCCCCCTTCCAGGAGGGCGACTTCCCCGCCCCGGTGAAGTACGGCTACCTCAACGTCGGCGTGGTCGAGGAGGGCCCCGACGACCTCCTCGGGCGGACCGTGTTCTGCCTGTACCCGCACCAGACGCGGTACGCCGTCCCCGTGAGCGCGCTGACCGTCGTACCGGAGCGGGTGCCCGCCGGACGGGCCGTGCTCGCCGGCACCGTGGAGACCGCCGTGAACGCCCTGTGGGACGCCCCGCCGCTGGTCGGGGACCGGATCGCGGTCGTCGGCGGCGGCATGATCGGCTGCTCGGTGGCCGCGCTCGCCACCCGCTTCCCCGGCGTCCGCGTCCAGCTCGTCGACCCCGACCCGGCCCGCGCGAAGACCGCGCAGGCCCTGGGCGTCGACTTCGCCGCCCCCGAGGACGCCCGCGGCGACTGCGACCTCGTCGTCCACGCCAGCGCCACCGAGGCCGGCCTCGCCCGCTCCCTGGAACTGCTGCGCACCGAGGGCACCGTCCTCGAACTGAGCTGGTACGGCGACCGGCGGGTGAGCGTCCCCCTCGGCGAGGCCTTCCACTCCCGGCGGCTGACCGTGCGCGGCAGCCAGGTCGGCACCGTCTCCCCGGCCCGGTCCGGCACCCGCTCCTACGGCGACCGCCTCGCCCTCGCCCTCGACCTGCTCGCCGACCCCGTGTTCGACGCGCTCGTCACAGGTGAATCCGGTTTCGAGGAACTGCCTGAAGTACTTCCGAGGCTCGCCTCGGGCGAACTGCCCGCCCTGTGCCACCGGATCCGCTACCAGGACCCCGGGAGCAGTGCCTGACCTGAGAAAAGAGTGAGGGGGAGCTGAACACGGGGAAGCGAAGAGCCGTACTACACGGCAGCCCCGGCCACCGCCGGCCGGGGTCCGACGCACCGCACCTGGAGGGTCGTCCGTTGTTCAGTGTCACCGTCCGCGATCACATCATGGTCGCCCACAGCTTCCGCGGCGAGGTCTTCGGGCCCGCGCAGCGACTGCACGGAGCGACGTTCCTGGTGGACGCCACGTTCCGGCGCGCGCAGCTGGACGACGACAACATCGTCGTCGACATCGGACTGGCCACCCGCGAACTCGGGGCCGTCGTCGGCGAGTTGAACTACCGCAACCTCGACAACGAGCCCGACTTCGCCGGAGTGAACACCTCCACGGAGTTCCTCGCCAAGGTCATCGCGGACCGCCTCGCCGAGCGCATCCACAAGGGCGCGCTGGGGGAGGGCGCCAAGGGCATCGCCCAGATCTCCGTCACGCTCCACGAGTCGCATGTCGCGTGGGCGAGTTACGAGCGTGCGGTGTGACCGGCGCGGTGGTGGCATCGCCCGCGCGGCTCGGCCACATCCCCGTGCAGCACTCGGCCCTCGCCCACGCGGAGATCGTCCCCATGGCCCTGCGGCAGGTGCACTTCGTCATGCCGGGCGGCGTCGCCGACCCGGCCGCGCCGAGCGGCGGCAACGCCTACGACCGCCGTATCTGCCTCGACCTGCCCGGCTTCGGCTGGCAGGTGCGGCAGCACCTGGTGGACGGCGCCTGGCCCCGCCCCGCCGAACCGGCGCGCCGCGAACTCGCCCGCGTGCTGCGCGAGCTGCCGGACGGGGCGGTCGTCCTGCTGGACGGGCTGGTCGCCTGCGGGGTGCCCGAGATCGTCGTCCCCGAGGCGGCGCGGCTGAGGCTCGCCGTCCTGGTCCATCTGCCGCTCGGCGACGAGACCGGGCTCGCGCCGCGGGTCGCGGCCGAACTGGACGCGCGGGAGCGGGAGGTGCTGCGGGCCGTGCCCGCGGTGATCGCGACCAGCGACTGGGCCGTCCGCCGCCTCGTCTCCCACCACGGCCTCGCCCCCGACCGGGTGCACGTCGCCGCCCCCGGCGCCGACATCGCCCCGCTCGCCCCCGGCACCGACGGCGTCTCCCGCCTGCTGTGCGTCGCCGCCGTCACCCCGCGCAAGGGCCAGCACCGGCTGGTGGAGGCGCTCGCCGCCGTCACCGACCTGCCGTGGAGCTGCGTGTGCGTCGGCGGGCTCACCCAGGACCCCGAGTACGTCGCCGACCTGCGCCGCCTCATCGCGTCGTACGGCCTCGAAGACCGCGTCCGCCTCGCCGGACCGCAGACCGGCGCCGCGCTCGACGCCAGCTGGGCCGCCGCCGACCTGATGGTCCTCGCGTCCTACGCCGAGACCTACGGCATGGCCGTCACCGAGGCCCTCGCCCGGGGCATTCCGGTGCTGGCGACCGACGTCGGCGGGGTGCCCGAGGCGGTCGGCCGCGCACCCGACGGCGGGGTGCCCGGCATCCTCGTCCCGCCGGAGGACCCGGCCGCGCTCGCCGCCGAGCTGCGCGGCTGGTTCGGCGAGGCGGACGTGCGCCGCCGGCTCAAGGCCGCCGCCCGCGCCCGCCGCGCGGCGCTCGCCGGCTGGGCCACCACCGCACGGAGCCTGGCCGCCGTTCTCGGCCGGCTCCCCGGCGAACCGAGGAGCGCGGCATGACGAAGTCGACGACGAGCGCCCAGGGGGCCGCGATGATCCCGTCCCAGCCGGGCCCGGGGCGGACGGCTTCCGCCGGGCAGGACGAGGACACGGTGATCCCGGGCGCCGGGCCCGCCCCCCGCCCGGGGGAGCGGCCCACCCTGCGGCTGCGGGACGGCGGGGCACAGCAGGAGGAGCCGCCGCGGTACGCGCCCGAGTGGCTGGAGCTGCGGGAGGCCGCCGACGCCTCCGCACGCGCCGGGGAGCTGCTGGATCCGCTGCGGATCCGGCTGGCCAACCTGCCCGGCCGCCCCGGCGGGCTGGTCGTGCACGACCTGGGCTGCGGCACCGGCTCGATGGGCCGCTGGCTCGCCCCGCGCCTGGACGGCCCCCAGCACTGGGTGCTGCACGACCGCGACCCCTACCTGCTGCACTTCGCCGCCGTCGCCTCCCCGCGCGCCGCCGCCGACGGCAGCCGCGTCACCGTCGAGACCCGGCGCGGCGACGTCGCCCGGCTCACCCCGGACGCGCTGACCGGTGCCGGCCTGGTCACGGCCTCCGCGCTGCTGGACGTCCTCACCCGCGAGGAGGTCGACACGCTCGCCGCGGCGTGCACGGGCGCCGGGTGCCCCGCCCTGCTCACCCTGTCGGTGGCCGGCCGGGTCGAGTTCACCCCGGCCGACCCGCTGGACGCGGAGCTCACCGCCGCCTTCAACGACCACCAGCGCCGCACCGGACTGCTCGGCCCCGACGCCGTCACCGCCGCCTGCGAGGCCTTCGCCGCGCACGGCGCGACCGTCCACGTCCGCCCCAGCCCCTGGCGGCTCGGCCCGGACGCGGCCGCGCTGACCGCGCAGTGGCTGCGCGGCTGGGTCGGCGCGGCCGTCGAACAACGCCCCGAACTCGCCGACCGCGCCCAGAAGTACCTGGCGGCCCGTCTGGCCGCCCTGGCCTCGGGCGAGTTGCGCGTCACGGTCCACCACAGCGACCTGCTCGCCCTGTCCCGCCCGAGGGGAGGCACAGCATGACGGCGGCCCCAGCCCCTGCTCCGGCGCGGACCGCCCAGCGGACTTCGTCGGAGGGTCCGGCCCCGGCGGCCGTGCCGGCCTCGCCGGACACGCCGGTCCCGGCGGTCCCGCCGGTCTGCCCAGAGGCGTCCGGGCCGGCGGTCCTGTCGGCCTCGTCCGAAGTGACGACACCGTCGGGTCGGCTGCCGGAGGAGGAGGCCCCGGCCGCCGAGTCGGCCTCGCCGGGCGGATTGGCCCCGGTGGTCGTGTCGGGCACGCGGGGTGGATTGGCCCCGGTGGTCGTGTCGGGCACGCCGGATGCAGTGGCCCCGGCGGCTATGCCGACTACGGCGGCCATGCCCACTCCGGCGGCCGAGTCGGCCTCGCCGGGCGGATTGGCCTCGCCGGTCGTGTCGGTCTCGCCGGACGCGTCGGCACAGGCGCTCCCGTCGGCCCGCCCAGAGGCGACCCACCCGGTGGGCCCGCCTGCCTCACCCGAAGTGACGGCCCTGTCGGACCAAATACCCGAGGAGGAGACCACGGCGCCCGCCGCCCCCCGCCCCTCCCGCTCCCTCCGCCGGCACCTCGGCACCCTCGCCGGGCTGCTCATCCTGGGGGTGCTGGTGTGGCGGCTGGGCACCGGCGCGTTCCTGGACGGGCTGCGGCGGATCGACCTGACCGCGCTGCTCGCGGCCGTCGCGCTCGGTGCCCTCACCACCGCCGCCAGCGCCTGGCGGTGGACGCTGGTCGCCCGGGCGCTGCGCATCCGGCTGCCGCTGGGCGCGGCCGTCGCCGACTACTACCGCGCCCTGTTCCTCAACGCGGCCCTGCCCGGCGGCGTCCTCGGCGACGTGCACCGGGCCGTGCGGCACGGGCGCAGCGCGGGCGACCTCGGCCGGGGCGTGCGGGCGGTGGTGCTGGAGCGCACGGCGGGGCAGCTCGCGCTGGCCGCCGTCGGCGCGGGCGTCCTGCTCGTCGTGGACTCCCCGGTGCGGGCCGACGTACGCCGCCTGGTGCCGCTCGCCGCCCTCGCCGCGGCCGGCGTGCTGGCCGTCGTACTCGCCCTGCGCCTGAGCCGTACGCCGGGCCGGGCCCCGCATCGCGCGGCCGAGCGCACCGCGTCCCCGCGGGCGCGGGCGCTGCGCGCGGCGCTCGCCGAGGCGCGGGAGGGGCTGCTGTCGCGGCGCAACGGACCCGGCGTCGCCGCCTCGTCCCTGGTCGTGCTGGCCGGGCACGTGGCGACCTTCTTCGTCGCGGCCCGTGTCGCCGGCAGCGGCGCCCCGTTCACCGCCCTGCTGCCGCTCGCGGTGCTCGCCCTGCTCGCCATGGGGCTGCCGCTCAACGTGGGCGGCTTCGGGCCCCGCGAGGGCGTCACCGCCTGGGCGTTCGGCGCGGCAGGACTCGGCGCCGGCACCGGCCTCGCCACCGCCGTCGTCTACGGCGTGCTGTGTCTCGCGGCGGCGTTGCCGGGCGCGGTCGTCCTCGTCGCCCGCTGGTGGGGCGATATGCGTCAGGCGGCCTCCGGCCCGTCCCCGGTCAGCAGCGCGAGGGTCGCGCCGAAGGCGTCCACGAGGCTCGCCAGCAGCGCCTTCCCCTTGTCCGCCGAACCCAGGGAAGGACGGCCGATGACCCCCGAGTCGGTGTAGGCGGACATGCCGGCGGTGAGCAGATGACGGCGGTCGTCCGCCAGGTGATCGGCGGACTCGTACCCAGGGCGGACAAGGTGCGGATGAACGTGCAGCAGGATCGACGTCTCGATCTCCCCCGCGTGCATGTCGCTGAGCAGCGAGGTGACCACCCCGGCCCGCTCGCGCGCCGCCTCCCAGTCCTCGACGGCCGGGAACAGCGCGAGCCGCTCCCCGCGGGCCGACGCCTCCTGGACGACGTTGCCGAGGACGTAGTTCCCGCCGTGCCCGTTGACCAGCACCAGCGCGCCGACGCCGGAGCGGCGCAGGGAGTCCGCGATGTCCCGCACCACCGCGTGCAGCGTGACGGAGGAGATGCTGACGGTCCCCGGCCAGGCCGCGTGCTCGTGCGAGCAGGAGACCGTCACCGGAGGAAGGAGGTGCACCGGGTGCGCTGCCGCGATCTCCCGGGCGATGGCACAGGCGACGAGCGTGTCGGTGGCCAGCGGAAGGTACGGCCCGTGCTGCTCGTAGCTGCCCACGGGAAGGACGGCGACCTGTGCTGAGACGCCCTCCGCCCGCTCCCGTACGTCCTGTGCGGTGTCCGCCGGCACCAGCATGTGCGCCGCCGCCGCGTCCCTGTCCGAACCGCCCATCGTCCCCCGGCCTTTCGTCGTCGCCCGAAGCTTAGGAACCAGATCATGACAGAGAACAGCACCGCGCCCCTCGGCCTCCTCGGCGCCCAGCCGTCTCCGCGCACCGGCGTGGAACGCGTCGTGACCGCCCCGCTGCCCACGGTGTACGGCCAGTTCCGGGCCGTCGGCTACCTCGACCACGACCGCGGCGACGAGCAAGTGGCCCTGGTGTACGGCGAGATCGGCACCGAGGACGTCCTGGTCCGGCTGCACTCGGAGTGCCTGACCGGGGACGCCTTCGGCTCCCGGCACTGCGAGTGCGGCGACCAGTTGGAGGCCGCGCTGCGCGCGGTGGCCGCCGAGGGCAGCGGCGTCGTCGTCTACCTGCGCGGGCACGAGGGGCGCGGCATCGGCCTGCTCGCCAAGCTGCGGGCGATGGCCCTGCAGGCGGAGGGCCTGGACACGGTGGAGGCGAACCTCGCGCTGGGGCTGCCGGTGGACGCCCGCGACTACGGGGTCGCCGCGGGCATCCTGCGCGACCTCGGGGTGCGGTCGGTGCGGCTGATGTCGAACAACCCGCGCAAGCGCGAGGCGCTGGTCCGCCACGGGGTGCGGGTCGCCGAGCAGGTGCCGCTGCTGATCCCGCCGTGCGAGTCCAACATCACCTACCTGAGGACCAAGCGGGAGCGGATGGACCACCATCTGCCCCACCTGGACGCGGTGGGGCAGCTGACCCGCTGAGGGCGTGAAGGCGGTCAGCCGGTGACCGCCTCGTGCACCAGCCGCCTCAGCTCCGGGAAGATCCGCAGCGAGCGGCGGGGCCGCACCTGGGTGAGGAACTGCACGGTCAGATCGCGGCCCGGGTCGACCCAGAAGGTCGTGGTGGCGACGCCGCTCCAGCCGAACGTGCCGAGCCCCGACGGCGCCTGGGTGCGGGCCGGGTCGACCACCACCGACACGCCGAGGCCGAAGCCGACGCCGTCGTTGCCGGGTTCGTCGTGCGCGGGGCGGCTGCCGAAGGAGCGCAGGTCGGCGCCGCCCGGCAGGTGGTTGCGGGTCATCAGGTCCACCGTCTCGGGGGCGAGCAGGCGGACGCCGTCGAGTTCGCCGCGGCGGCGCAGGAACTCCATGAAGCGGTGCCAGTCGGGCGCGCTCGACACCAGCCCGCCGCTGCCGGACAGGAACCGGGGCCGGCCGTGCACCGGCAGCCCGGGGATCGGCGTGATGCCGCCGTCGTCGGTGTCGCCGTACAGCTCGGCGAGCCGGCCCGCCTGCTCGGCCGTGACCTGGAAGCCGGTGTCGGTCATGCCGAGCGGGCCGAGGATCCGCTCGGCGAAGAAGGTGTCCAGCGGCTGCCCGGACACCACCTCGATCACCCGGCCCAGCACATTGGAGGCGACCGAGTAGTTCCACTGGGTGCCGGGGTCGAACTGGAGCGGCAGCCGCGCGTACACCTCGATGGTCTCGGCGAGGTCCGCGCCGGAGGGCACCGAGGAGTGCAGGCCGGCCGCCCGGTAGAGCGCGTCGACCGGGTGGGTGTGGTAGAAGGCGAAGGTCAGGCCCGCGGTGTGGGTCATCAGATGCCGGACCAGTATCGGTCCGGCGGCGGGCCGGGTGACGACGTCCTCGCCCGTTCCGCTCACGTACACCCGCGGGTTCGCGAAGGCCGGCAGATGCCGTTCGACCGGGTCGTCCAGCGCCAGCCGGCCCTCCTCCACCAGCAGCAGCGCGGCGACGGCGGTCACCGGCTTGGTCATGGAGTAGATCCGCCACAGCGTGTCCGGCGTGACGGGCGCCCCCGCGGCGACATCGCGCAGCCCGTGCGCGGTGAGGTGGGCGACGCGGCCGCCGCGGGCGACGGACACCAGGAAACCCGGCAGCCGGCCCTCGTCGACGAGGTGCGCCAGGTGCCGGTCCAGGCGGTCCAGCGCCTTCGCGCCCAGCCCGGCCTCGGCCGGGTCGACCTCTTGTCGCAGCAGTGCCATCGCTCTCCTCACATCGCGCCGCTGGGTGCGTTCCGGCATACCCGCCCGACCCGTCCGAAGACCTCACCGTCGCGCGGGAACACGGGCACGAACCCTCTCTTGGCCGTGTCCCCCGCCGGCCCCGGAGAAACGTCCCGGCAGCCATCGGCCCGCCACCGCCCCCACCAGCGCGACCCCCGCCAGCACCGGCAGCGGCGCCCGGGCCCCGCCCGCGTCCGTCAGCGTCGCCGCCAGGGCCACGCCGAGCACCGGACCGACGTTCAGCGCGGTCTGCTGCAGCCCGCCCGCCACCCCGGCCGAGGACGCCTCCGCCTCCCGTACGACGACATGGGTGGCCGCCACCATCACCGTGCCGAACCCGGCGCCGAGCAGCGCGAACCCGGCCCCGAAGCCGAGGGGTCCGGCGGCCCGGTCCAGCACCAGCACCCCGAGCGCCAGCACGGCCATCGCCGACACCGTCGTGCGCCGGGCACCGGCGCGGCGCAGCAGCACGGCGCAGCAGGGCGCGGCGGCGATCATCAGGACGGCCAGCGGCAGGCTCAGCAGCGCGCAGTGCAGCGCGTCGAGGCCGAGCCCGCGCTGGAGCAGGTACACGCAGGCGAACAGGGCGCCGTGCAGCGCCGCCGACGCCGCGACCAGGATGCCGAGCGCCGAGGCGACGGCCGGTGCGCCGACGACCGCGGCGGGCAGCAGCGGACCGGGCGTACGGCGCTCATGGCGCACCAGCGCCACGGCGCACCCCGCGGCCGCGGCGAGGCCGCAGAGCCGCGCCGGGGTCCAGCCGCTCGCGGGCAGTGCGACGAGGGTGTGCACGAGGCAGGTCAGCAGTGCGGCGAGCAGGAGCGCGCCCGGCAGGTCGAGGGCGGGAGCGCCTGCCTGATGGCGTCCTTCCGGTCGGCGCACCTCCGCCCGCCGGGCCAGCGCGAGCACGCCGAACACCGCGGCCGGGACGACGTTGAGGAGGAACACCGCCCGCCAGCCCGCCCCCGTCACCAGCGCCCCGCCCACCACCGGGCCGGCCGCCGCGGCCAGCCCGATCGCCGCCGTGCGCACGGCCAGCGGGGTGCGCAGCCCCTCCGGCGGGTACGCGGCGCGCAGCATGCCGAGGGTGGCCGGTTGCAGCAGCGCCCCGCACACGCCCTGCACGACCCGCAGCCCGATCACCCAGCCGACGCCGGGCGCCACCGCGATGCCCGCCGACACCGCGCCGAAGCCGAGCAGACCGATGCCGAACAGCCGCCGGTGCCCGTACCGGTCGGCGAGCCGCCCGGCGAACACCAGCAGGCCCGCGACCGAGATGAGGTACCCGGTGCTGGTCCACTGCACCGCCGCGAACGACGCGCCCAGGTCGCGCTGGAGCGCGGGCTGGGCGACGGTGAGGACCGTGCCGTCCAGCGCGACGACCACGGCCCCGGCCACGCTGGCCGCGAGCGCGAGACGCGGGTTCACCGGGCGTCCCCGGCGCCCAGGTGCGCGGTGAGCACGGTGTCCAGCAGGGGCCCGAAGTCCTGTGAGCCGGTGGCCAGTTGCAGGCTGCCCCAGCGCCACAGCTGGGCGAGGCCGTGCAGGTTGGCCCACAGCGCCCCCGCGACGGCCCGGGCGTCGGCGCCGGGCCGGACCCGGCCGACGAAGTCCACCAGGACGCCGAAGAGCGGAAGGCTGGTGTCCCGCAGGCCCAGATGGCCGCTCTCCAGCAGGTCGTGACGGAACATCAGCTCGTACATGCCGGGGTTGCCGGAGGCGAACTCCAGGTACACACGCGCCAGTTCCCCGATCCGGCGGCGCGGGTCGGCGTCGCCGCCGCCCGGCACCGCGGCCACCCGCTCGCCCAGCTCGGCGAAGCCGCGCCGCGCGATGGCCGACAGCAGCTCCAGATGGGTGGGGAAGTGGCGGCGCGGCGCCCCGTGCGAGACCCCCGCCCGGCGGGCGATCTCCCGCAGGGTCAGCGCCTGCACCCCCTCGCGTGCGACCAGCTCGACTCCGACGTCCACCAGCCGGGCCCGCAGCCCGGACTCCTCATCCCGCATAGACACTGTCTACCAGAGCGGGGTAGACAGTGTCTACGGCCTGTGACATGCGGGGAATGGGTGTTCTTGCGTGGTGGGTTGAGAAAGACATGACTCAGCACACCGGACCCGACGCCACCGAGGCCGCCCTCCTCGCCCTGCTCTCCGAGGGCCACAGCGGGGTGCTGGTCACCCTCCGGCGCGACGGCCGCCCCCAGCTCTCCAACGTCAGCCACCACTACCACCCGGACGAGCGCACGATCCGGATCTCGGTGACCGACGACCGCGCCAAGACCCGCAACCTGCGCCGCGACCCGCGCGCCTCGTACCACGTGACCTCCGCCGACCGGTGGGCCTACACCGTCGCCGAGGGGACGGCCGAGCTGTCCCCGGTCGCTGGGGACCCCTACGACGAGACGGTCGAGGAACTGGTCCGCCTCTACCGGGACGTCCAGGGCGAGCACCCCGACTGGGACGACTACCGCGCCGCGATGGTCCGCGACCGCCGCCTGGTCGTCCGGATCCGGGTGGAGCGGGCGTACGGCATCCCGAAGAGGACCGGCTGACCTGAGGGAGGGCCCGGCACGGGACCGGCGTCCGCGTCAGGCCGCCGGCCCCGCCGGGAAGCCGTGCCGGCGGGCGCCGACCACCACCGCGAGGACCGGCGCCAGCAGCACCGGCACGCTCCACGGGAACACGCCCGCGCCGAACCGGTCGAGCAGCACCCCGCCGACCACCCCGCCGCCCGCCATCGCCACGTTCCACAGGGTGACCAGCATCGCCTGCGCCGCCTCGGCGTGCTCACCGCCCGCGTCCGCGGCGGCCGTCTGGAGCAGCGTGGGCACCCCGCCCCAGCCGAGCCCCCACAGCGCGGCGGCGGCGTACACCGCAGGCAGGCTGTGCGCGGAGACCGCGAGCAGCGCCGCCCCCGCCCCGACCAGGAGGGTGGCCGCCACGGTCAGGGCGCGCAGCCGGCGGTCGATACGGGCGCCGACGTACCAGATGCTCACCAGGGACGCCGCCCCGAACACCAGCAGCACCAGGCCGGTCGAGCCGCCCAGCCCGGCGTGGTCGAGGAACGCGGCCACATAGGCGTAGAGCACGGTGTGCGCCAGCACGAACACCAGCGTCACGAACAGCACCGGCACCACGCCCGGCACGCCCACAGCCCGCAGCATCGGCGCCCGCGCGCCGCGTTCCTGCCCCGGCCGGTCCGGCACCAGCAGGCCGATCCACCCGAGCAGCGCCACCGCCACGGCGGTCATCAGCGCGAACGCCGCCCGCCAGCCCAGCAGTTCACCGAGATACGTCCCCGCGGGCACCCCGAGCGACAGCGCCACCGGGATGCCGGTCATGACGACGGCGACCGCACGGCCGCGCAGCGGGGCGGCGACCAGGCTGCGCGCGTAGCCCGCGAGCAGCGCCCAGGCGAGGCCGGCGGCGACGCCCGCCAGGAACCGGGCGGCCATGGTCAGCGGATAGCTCGCCGACAGGGCGGTCACCGTGTTGGCGGCGGCGAACCCGGCCATCGCCGTCAGCAGCAGCCGCTTGCGCCGCCAGCCGGCGGTCGCCGCCGACAGCGGGATCGCGGTGAGCGCCGTGCCGACGGCGTAGATCGTCACCGACTGCCCCATCGCGGGCTCGCCCACCTTCAGGCCCGCGCTCATCGCGGGCAGCAGCCCGGCGGGCAGCGTCTCGGTGAGGCTCGTGACGAACACGGCGGTGGCCAGCGCGAGTAGGGCGGCCAGGGGAAGGCGCGGCGCACGGGCGGGGGCACCGACCGGCCGCGAGGTCTGTTCGGTCCGAATGCTCATGCCCGCAGGGTCGACCCTGACACTGGTGTCAGGTTCAAGAGCGGCAGACGCGGGACGGGTGCGCGCTCTACGCGGTCGGGTCCCACTCGGCGAGCCGCTCCATCGGCTCGGTGTCGCCGGTGATCTCCAGGTCGTCGAACGGGAGGCGATCGTAGAAGTAGAGGACCAGTTCGCTCGCCGGGCCCCGCATCGTCAGGTCGGCCGGCTCCGCGTTGGCGGCGAGGTCGTCGCAGCGCACGCCGTCGGCGTCGAGGGTCAGACGCCAGGAGCCGCCCTCGGCCGCGTGCAGGTCGATGGTCGCCGGCTTGAACGGCCAGGGGACGTCCGTCGCCGAGACGGTCGTCAGGAACTCGTCGACGCCCTCGACCGCGACGTCCGCCGGCAGCGGCTGCGCGGCCCCCAGGGTGAGCTGGACGTCGTAGGTGTGGACGGCGATCTCCTGGATCTGGTGCCGGGCCACGGCTCCGCTGGTCTGCGGGGCCTGCGAGCGGCCCCACCAGGTCCAGCAGCCGCGGTCCGGGCCGGCCTCGCGCAGCGCGTCGAGCATCAGCCCGGTCGACTCGGCGAGCCAGGCGTCCAGGGCCTCTCGGTCGCGGGGCGCGGTCGGGGCGCCCTTCGGGTCCGTCTTCGCCGGGGGCTCGGCGCCCGGGCCCGCCGTGACGATGGCGGCCTGGCGGCGGCGGCCGTCGCCGAGGTGCTGCGCCAGCTCGCGCAGCGTCCAGTCCGGGCAGGTCGGGACCTGGACGTCGAGGTCGGGGGCGGAGGCGAGCGCGGCGCGGAAGGCGGCCGAGCGGTCTTCGATCAGCCGCAGGACCTCGGGGAACTCCAAGATGGTGTGCACTTCGAAGGTGTATCACGGGGCTCCGGTCGTCAGATAGCGAATTTGTCCGACGAACGCCCGGCCGACCGGGCGGAGCGCCGGCGCCGGCGCCGGAACGGTCCTGACACCCCGTCACTGGCCGGAGGCCCCTGTACGCGGCGGTCCTTGCCGTCGGGGCGGGCGGGGCCTAGCCTCGCCGCGTGATCGATGGAGTGCATGTCGTGCTGTACTCGCGGGACGCCGAGGCGGACCGGGCCTTCCTGCGGGACGTGCTGGGCTGGCCGCACGTCGACGCGGGCAACGGCTGGCTGATCTTCCGCACACCGCCCGCCGAGGTGGCCTGCCATCCGGCCGACGGGGAGCCGTCGCACGAGCTGATGCTGATGTGCGACGACCTGACCGCGACCGTCGCCGACCTCACCGACCGGGGCGTGGAGATCACCGGGCCCACGGTCGACGCCCCCTGGGGCCGGCTGACCGGGATCCGGCTGCCCGGGGGCGGCGAGATCTCCCTGTACGAGCCCCGGCATCCGCGGCCGTAGCGCAGGGCACCGCCGGATCAGTCCGCGGGGCGTTCCGCCGTCAGGTAGGCGATCACCATGTCGCCGAGCAGGGTGCGGTAGTGCCCGCGCCGGGCGGGGTCGGCCAGGTCCCGGTCGAACAGGGCGCGGAACGTGTGCCGGTTGGCGATGCGGAAGAAGCAGAACGAGCTGATCAGCGCGTGCACGTCGACGGCGTCCACGTCGGCTCGGAACCGGCCGGACTCCCGCCCCGCGGCCAGGACGCGGCGGATGACGTCGAGGGCGGGGGAGCCGGCCCGGCCGAGCTGTGCGGAGGCGGCGATGTGCTCGGCGCCGCGCATGTTCGCGATGCCGGCCAG
Organism: Streptomyces griseosporeus; assembly: GCF_014656055.1. Classification (GTDB taxonomy): domain Bacteria; phylum Actinomycetota; class Actinomycetes; order Streptomycetales; family Streptomycetaceae; genus Streptomyces; species Streptomyces griseosporeus. Next base: position 1,278,945 of record NZ_BNBR01000001.1, on the reverse strand, counting down.
CCGGACGAAGTCCGGGTGCCGCTCGTGCTGGTCGAAGATCAGCTCCGCCAGCCGCCGGACGGCCGCCACCGGGTCCAGGCCCGTCACGTCCAGCTGCTGCTCGGCCTCGCGGACCGCCTCGTACGCCCGCTCCAGGACGGCCGTGAACAGCTGTTCCTTGCCGCCGAAGTAGTAGTAGATCATCCGCTTGGTGGTGCGGGTGCGGGCGGCGATCTCGTCGACGCGGGCCCCGTCGTAGCCGGCCCGGGCGAACTCCTGTGTGGCCACGTCGAGGATCTCGGCCCGGGTGCGGGCGGCGTCACGGTCGCGTCCGCCGGGACGTGACGGTTCGTCGACGCTGGTCATCGGGTCCTTTCGGGGTCTGGGGGCGGTGGCGGCGGCCGGTGCCGGTGATTGTAGAAGGCGCCAGGCCGCCCGGCGCCGGGATCCGTCCGGACCCGGCCGCGTCGCCCCACGGCCCGTCAGGGACGGCTGACGGTACGGGTGACGCCCGCGACGACGGTGGTGGCGAGGATCCAGCCGCCGAGGACGAGGACGTAGGCGAGCGCCTGGTACCAGCCGGTCGGCGCGAACGAGGACTCCTGCCCGAAGGAGATCACCGGCAGCAGCAGGTCGAGGGTGTAGAACAGCGGGCTGAACGGCGGTGCCTCCCCGGCCTTCAGCGGTTGCGGCGGGTGCAGCGCGTAGACGGCCGAGCCGACGGCGAGCAGCGACAGCAGCCAGCCCGCCGCGCGCAGCGGGCGGAAGCCGTAGCCGACGGTGGCGTCCTGGACGTGCCCCCACAGCCGCCCGTACCAGGGCAGGGTGCCCCGGTGCCGGCGCTGTTTGGCGAGCTGCACCAGGCGGGCGGCGTGGTCGTCGCCGATGCGCCGGTAGGCGGCGGTCAACTGCTCGTAGGCGTGCGGCACATAGCCGTGCCGGTCGCGCTCCAGCATCGGCAGGCGGCGCTCGGGAGGCTCGTGCGGCGTCAGGGAGGTGTAGGTGAGGTCGCTGAGCAGCACCTCGTCCGGCACGACCTCCGGTTCCAGCAGCAGCGTGTCGAGCTGGGCGCGCCGCAGGTTCAGGACGCCCTCCATGGGCGGGCTCTTGCGCAGCCACAGCTCACCGATGCTCGAACTGGCCACCCGCAGCGCGTGCCCGCCCGGATTGGCCAGCCGGGCGTACGACAGGTCCAGCCGCCCCTCGACGCGCGCGCCGCGCAGACCGACCCAGCCGCGCACCTCGGCCTGGCGCAGCAGCAGATGCCCGCCGACGCTGAGGGTCTCGGCGTCCAGGGCGGCGTGTCCGGGGTGGTCGAGCAGTGCGTCGTTGAGGTTCAGGGTCCCGGCGACGTTCGCCCCGTTGAGGCGTATCTGCCCGTGGGTGTGCAACCCGGGCGCCCACAGGTCGGCGCCGACGGCCGTCGGGTTGAGCTGGAGCACCGGCTCCTCGGTGTCGCCCGCGTCGATCGTGGCGCTCTCCATGTAGAGGCTGCCGCTGATCTGCGCTCCGCCGAGCCGTACCGTCCCGGTGAACCGGGCGCGGGTCATGCGCAGGACGCCGTCGACGTGCACGGCGTGGGCGACGAGCCCGGGCAGGACGGACTCGCTGAGGTTGAGTTCGCGCAGCCGGGCCGCGTAGCAGCGGGGTGCCTCGGCGAAGTGGCAGTGCCGCAGCCGTACCGGGTGGTCGACGGTCGCGTACTGGAGGTCGAGCCGTCCGGTGATCCGGGCGCCCGCCAGGTTGAGCGCCGGTATCTCGCCGGTGCGGCGGGGGCCGTCGAGCAGGAGGGCCCGCAGTACCTCGGCGCGGACGGTGCGCTCCGGGCCCCAGGCCGCCCCGTCGGCGGGGTCGTCGTCGGGGGAGGGGCGGAAGTCCAGGTGCGCGCCGGTCACGAAGGCTTCCCGGACCCGCCGTTCGGCCGGGGTCAGATCGTCGGTGTCCATCGCGGGGACTCTGACCCGGCCGAACGGGGGGTGTCAACTCCGGGCGCCGGAGGGGGTGTTCAGGGCACTGGGGCCCGGCGGCGCTACTTCTTCTCGACGGCGTGGCCGCCGAACTGGTTGCGCAGCGCCGCGATCATCTTCATCTGCGGCGAGTCGTCCTGCCGGGAGGCGAACCGGGCGAACAGCGACGCGGTGATCGCGGGCAGCGGGACGGCGTTGTCGATGGCCGCCTCGACGGTCCAGCGGCCCTCGCCGGAGTCCTCGGCGTAGCCGCGCAGCTTGTCCAGGTGCTCGTCCTCGTCGAGGGCGTTGACGGCGAGGTCGAGCAGCCAGGAGCGGATGACGGTGCCCTCCTGCCAGGAGCGGAACACCTCGCGGACGTTCTCCACGGAGGGGACCTTCTCCAGCAGCTCCCAGCCCTCGGCGTAGGCCTGCATCATCGCGTACTCGATGCCGTTGTGGACCATCTTCGCGAAGTGCCCGGCGCCGACCTTGCCCGCGTGGACGTAGCCGTAGGGGCCTTCGGGCTTGAGGGCGTCGAAGATCGGCTTGAGGCGGTCGACGTGCTCCTTCTCGCCGCCGACCATCAGCGCGTAGCCGTTCTCCAGGCCCCACACGCCGCCGGAGACACCCGCGTCGACGAAGCCGATGCCCCGCTTGGCGAGTTCCTCGGCGTGCTTCTCGTCGTCCGTCCAGCGGGAGTTGCCGCCGTCGATGACGGTGTCGCCCGGCTTGAGGATGCCCCCGAGCTGGTCGATGACGCTCTGCGTGACCCGGCCGGCCGGCACCATCACCCAGACCGCGCGGGGCGCGGCGAGGCGGTCGGCCAGTTCCACCAGGTTCTTCACGTCGGAGAGTTCGGGGTTGGTGTCGTACCCGATCACCTCGTGGCCGGCGTTGCGCAGACGCTCGCGCATGTTGCCGCCCATCTTGCCGAGACCAACAAGACCGATCTGCATGGTTACTTCACTTCCTTGAGGTCGCGGTAGGCCGCGACGAGAGCGGCGGTGGAGGCGTCGAGGCCGGGGACGTCGGCGCCCTCGGTGAGGGCGGGCTCGACCCGCTTGGCGAGGACCTTGCCCAGCTCCACGCCCCACTGGTCGAAGCTGTCGATGTTCCAGACGGCGCCCTGCACGAACACCTTGTGCTCGTAGAGGGCGACGAGCTGGCCGAGGACCGACGGGGTCAGCTCGCGCGCCAGGATGGTGGTGGTGGGGTGGTTGCCCTGGAAGGTGCGGTGGGCGACCTGCTCCTCGGCGACGCCCTCGGCGCGCACCTCCTCGGCGGTCTTGCCGAAGGCGAGCGCCTGCGTCTGCGCGAAGAAGTTCGCCATCAGCAGGTCGTGCTGCGCCGCCAGCCGGTCGTCCAGCTCGGCCACCGGGCGGGCGAAGCCGATGAAGTCGGCCGGGATCAGCTTGGTGCCCTGGTGGATCAGCTGGTAGTAGGCGTGCTGGCCGTTGGTGCCGGGCGTGCCCCACACCACCGGGCCGGTCTGCCACTCGACGGGCTCCCCGTCGCGCTGCACCGACTTGCCGTTGGACTCCATGTCCAGCTGCTGGAGGTAGGCGGTGAACTTCGACAGGTAGTGGGAGTACGGCAGCACCGCGTGCGACTGCGCGTCGAAGAAGTTGCCGTACCAGATGCCCAGCAGACCCAGCAGCAGCGGGGCGTTGGCCTCGGCGGGGGCGGTGCGGAAGTGCTCGTCGACGAGGCGGAAGCCGTCGAGCATCTCCCGGAAGCGGTCCGGGCCGATGGCGATCATCAGGGAGAGGCCGATCGCCGAGTCGTAGGAGTAGCGGCCGCCGACCCAGTCCCAGAACTCGAACATGTTGTCCGGGTCGATGCCGAACTCCGTGACCTTCTCACCGTTGGTCGACAGCGCGACGAAGTGCTTCGCCACCGCCTTGTCGTCGCCGCCGAGGCCGTCCAGGAGCCAGGCGCGGGCCGACGTGGCGTTGGTGATCGTCTCGATCGTGGTGAACGTCTTCGACGCGACGATGAACAGCGTCTCGGCCGGGTCCAGGTCGCGCACCGCCTCGTGCAGGTCGGCGCCGTCCACGTTGGAGACGAACCGCACGGTCAGATCGCGGTCGGTGAAGGCGCGCAGCGCCTCGTACGCCATGGCCGGACCGAGGTCGGAGCCGCCGATGCCGATGTTGACGACGTTGCGGATGCGCCTGCCGGTGTGGCCGGTCCACTCGCCGGAGCGGACCCGGCCCGCGAAGCCGGCCATCTTGTCCAGGACGGCGTGCACGGCCGGGACGACGTTCTCGCCGTCGACCTCGATCACCGCGTCGCGCGGGGCGCGCAGCGCCGTGTGCAGCACGGCCCGGTGCTCGGTGAGGTTGATCTTCTCACCGCGGAACATGGCGTCGCGCAGCCCGAACACATCGGTGGCGGTGGCCAGTTCCTGCAGCCGGGCCAGCGTCTCGTCGGTGATCAGGTGCTTGGAGTAGTCGATGCGCAGGTCGCCGACGGTGACGACATAGCGCTCGGCGCGGCCGGGGTCGGCCTCGAACAGGTCGCGCAGATGGGCCTGCCACTCGGCGCGGTGGTCGGCCAGGGACGCCCACTCGGGGCGCCGCGTGAGGTGCGGGTTCTCGGTCATCTCAGACGTTCTCCTTGACCTCGCCGCCGCGCAGGGCGATGGCGTACATCTCGTCGGCGTCGAGGCGGCGCAGCTCCTCGGCGATGAGTTCGGAGGTGGCGCGGACCTTCAGCGCCAGCGTCCGGGAGGGCTGGCCGGGCAGCGTCAGCGTGGCCAGCGGGCCCTCGGGGCGGTCGATGACGATCTCGCCGTCCTCGGTGCCCAGCCGGACGGCGGTGACCACCGGTCCCGCGGTGACCACCCGGTCCACCTTCACGTGCAGACGGGCCTCAAGCCAGCGGGCCAGCAGCTCGGCGGCCGGGTTCTCCGCCTCCGCCTCCACCGCCGCCGAGGTCACCTTCGCGCGGGCCTGGTCCAGCGCCGCCGCCAGCATCGAACGCCACGGGGTGAGCCGGGTCCAGGCCAGGTCGGTGTCGCCGGGCGCGTACGAGCGGACCCGGGCCTCCAGCGTCTGCAGCGGGTTCTCCACCGCGTACAGGTCGGTGATGCGGCGCTGGGCCAGCGCGCCCAGCGGGTCCTGCGCGGGGTTGTCCGGCGCGTCCACCGGCCACCACACCACCACCGGCGCGTCCGGCAGCAGCAGCGGCAGCACCACCGAGTCGGCGTGGTCGGACACCTCGCCGTAGGTGCGCAGCACGACCGTCTCGCCGGTACCGGCGTCGGCGCCCACGCGCACCTCGGCGTCCAGCTTGGACTGGGTGCGGTCGCGGGGGGTGCGCGCATGCCGCTTGATCACGACGAGGGTGCGCGCGGGGTGCTCGTGCGAGGCCTCCTCCGCCGCCTTGATCGCGTCGTAGGCGTTCTCCTCGTCCGTGACGATCACCATCGTCAGGACCATGCCCACGGCCGGGGTGCCGATCGCCCGGCGGCCCTGCACCAGCGCCTTGTTGATCTTGCTTGCCGTGGTGTCGGTCAGGTCGATCTTCATGGCCTGCGCCAGCTCCGTCCGTCTCGTGCGAGCATCTCGTCCGCTTCCTTCGGTCCCCAGCTCCCCGACGGGTACGTGGCCGGCCTGCCGTGCGTCGCCCAGTACTCCTCGATCGGGTCGAGGATCTTCCAGGACTCTTCCACTTCCTGGTGCCGCGGGAACAGGTTGGCGTCGCCGAGGAGCACGTCCAGGATGAGCCGCTCGTACGCCTCCGGGCTGGACTCGGTGAACGACTCGCCGTAGGCGAAGTCCATCGTCACGTCCCGGATCTCCATCGAGGTGCCCGGCACCTTGGAGCCGAACCGCACGGTCATGCCCTCGTCGGGCTGGACGCGGATGACGATCGCGTTCTGGCCCAGCTCCTCCGTCGCGGTGGTGTCGAAGGGGGAGTGCGGGGCGCGCTGGAAGACCACCGCGATCTCGGTGACCCGGCGGCCCAGCCGCTTGCCGGTGCGCAGGTAGAAGGGGACGCCCGCCCAGCGGCGGTTGTCCACACCGAGCTTGACGGCCGCGAAGGTGTCGGTGGTGGAGGCCGGGTCGATGCCGTCCTCCTCCAGGTAGCCGCGCACCTTGGCGCCGCCCTGCCAGGCCGGGCCGTACTGGCCGCGCACGGTGTGCTTGCCGAGGTCGTCGGGGAGCTTGACCGACTTCAGCACCTTGAGCTTCTCGGTGAGCAGCGACTCGGCGTCGAAGGCGATCGGCTCCTCCATGGCGGTGAGCGCCATCAGCTGGAGCAGGTGGTTCTGGATGACGTCCCGGGCCGAGCCGATGCCGTCGTAGTAGCCGGCCCGGCCGCCGATGCCGATGTCCTCGGCCATGGTGATCTGCACGTGGTCGACGTACGACCGGTTCCAGATCGGCTCGAACATCTGGTTGGCGAAGCGCAGCGCCAGGATGTTCTGGACGGTCTCCTTGCCGAGGTAGTGGTCGATCCGGAACACCGATTCCGGTTCGAACACCTCGTGCACGATCGCGTTCAGCTCGCGGGCGCTGGCCAGGTCGTGGCCGAACGGCTTCTCGATGACGGCGCGCCGCCAGGCCCCCTCGGGCGCGTCGGCCAGGCCGTGCTTCTTCAGCTGCTGGACGACCTTGGGGAAGAACTTCGGCGGCACCGACAGGTAGAAGGCGTAGTTGCCGCTGGTGCCGCGCACCCGGTCCAGCTCGTCGACGGTGTCGCGCAGCTGGTCGAAGGCGGTGTCGTCGTCGAAGTCGCCGGGGATGAACCGCATGCCCTCCGCGAGCTGCTGCCAGACCTCCTCGCGGAACGGGGTCCGCGAATGCTCCTTGACGGCGTCGTGGACGACCTGCGCGAAGTCCTGGTCCTCCCAGTCGCGGCGGGCGAAGCCGACCAGGGAGAAGCCCGGCGGCAGCATGCCGCGGTTGGCCAGGTCGTACACGGCCGGCATCAGCTTCTTGCGGGACAGGTCACCGGTCACGCCGAAGATGACCAGGCCCGAGGGGCCGGCGATGCGCGGCAGTCGGCGGTCGCGCGGGTCGCGCAGCGGGTTGTCCCAGCCGGCGGCCGGAGCCGTCAGCTCCATGAGCGGGGTCGCGGTCATTCCGCGTCCACCCCCTTGCTGTCCAGTGCCTTGGCGACGGCGTCCAGCAGGTCCTGCCAGGCCGCCTCGAACTTCCGTACGCCCTCGTCCTCCAGCTGCCGCACGACCTCGTCGTAGGAGATCCCGAGCCGCTCGACGGCGGCCAGGTCGGCGCGGGCCTGGGCGTAGGCGCCGGTGACGGTGTCGCCGGTGATCTCGCCGTGGTCGGCGACGGCGTGCAGCGTGGCCTCCGGCATGGTGTTGACCGTGCCGGGGGCGACCAGCTCGTCCACGTACAGGGTGTCCTTGTACGCCGGGTCCTTCACCCCGGTCGACGCCCACAGCGGGCGCTGCTTGTTCGCCTTCGCCCCGGCCAGCGCCTGCCAGCGCCCGCCGGAGAAGACCTCCTCGTACGCCTCGTAGGCCAGGCGGGCGTTCGCGAGCGCCGCGCGGCCCTTGAGCGCGAGGGCCTCCCCGGTGCCCAGCACGGTCAGCCGCTTGTCGATCTCGCTGTCCACGCGGGAGACGAAGAAGGAGGCCACCGAGTGGATCGCCGACAGGTCCAGGCCCTTGGCCGCGGCCTGCTCCAGGCCGGCCAGATAGGCGTCCATGACCTGGCGGTAGCGCTCCAGCGAGAAGATCAGCGTGACGTTGACGCTGATGCCCTCGGCGAGCACCGCGGTGATCGCGGGGAGACCGGCCTCGGTCGCCGGGATCTTGATCATGACGTTGGGCCGGTCGACGAGCCAGGCGAGCTGCTTGGCCTCGGCGACGGTCGCCCGGGTGTCGTGCGCGAGGCGCGGGTCGACCTCGATGGAGACCCGGCCGTCCCGGCCGCCGGTCGCCTCGTACAGCGGGCGCAGGATGTCGGCGGCGGCCCGCACGTCGGCCGTGGTCATCATCCGGACGGCCTCGTCGACGGTGACGCCCCGCACGGCCAGGTCGGCGAGCTGCTCCTCGTAGCCCTCGCCGGAGCCTATGGCGGCCTGGAAGATGGACGGGTTGGTGGTGACGCCGACGACGCTCCCGGTCCCGACCAGCTCGGCGAGGTTGCCGGAGGCGATCCGCTTGCGCGACAGGTCGTCCAGCCAGATCGAGACGCCCTCGTCGGACAGGCGCTTGAGTGCTCCCGCGGTGGCGGTTGCTTCGGTCACAGTGATCATCTTCTTTCTGGCGGTCGGATCAACCACGCGCGGCAGCGAGGGATTCCCGCGCTGCTGCGGCGACGTTCTCGGGGGTGAAGCCGTACTCGACGAACAGGGTCTTCGCGTCGGCGGAGGCGCCGAAGTGCTCCAGGGAGACGATGCGTCCGGCGTCGCCGACGTACCGGTACCAGGTCAGGCCGATCCCGGCCTCGACCGCGACGCGGGCCTTCACGGCGGCCGGCAGGACGCTCTCGCGGTACTCGGCGGACTGCTCCTCGAACCACTCCACGGACGGCATCGACACCACGCGCGTGCCGATTCCCTCGGCCTCCAGCCGCTCGCGCGCGGCCACCGCCAGCTGCACCTCGGAGCCGGTCGCGATGACGATCACCTCCGGGGTCGTCGTCGAGGACTCGCGCAGGACGTACCCGCCCTTGGCCGCGTCCGGGTTCGGCGCGTACACCGGCACGCCCTGGCGGGTGAGCGCGAGCCCGTGCGGGGCGGGACGGGTGGCGTGCCTCTTCAGGATCTCGGCCCAGGCGGCGGCGGTCTCGTTGGCATCGGCCGGGCGGACGACGTTCAGGCCCGGGATGGCCCGGAGCGAAGCCAGGTGCTCGACCGGCTGGTGGGTGGGGCCGTCCTCGCCCAGACCGATGGAGTCGTGCGTCCAGACGTAGGTGACGGGCAGCTGCATCAGCGCCGACATGCGCACCGCGTTGCGCATGTAGTCGGAGAACACCAGGAAGGTGCCGCCGTAGATGCGGGTGTTGCCGTGCAGGGCGATGCCGTTCATCTCCGCGGCCATGGAGAACTCGCGGATGCCGAAGTGGACGGTACGGCCGTACGGGTCGGCCTCGGGCAGCGGGTTGCCCTCCGGCAGGAACGACGACGTCTTGTCGATGGTGGTGTTGTTCGAGCCGGCCAGGTCGGCGGAGCCGCCCCACAGCTCGGGCAGGACCGCACCGAGCGACTGGAGCACCTTGCCGGAGGCGGCACGGGTGGCGACCGCCTTGCCCTCCTCGAACACCGGCAGCGCGTCCTCCCAGCCCTCGGGCAGCTGACCGGCCACGATCCGGTCGAACAGCTTCGCCCGTTCGGGCTGCTCGCCGCGCCAGGCGGCGATCTGCTTGTCCCAGGCGGCGTGCGCCTCCGCGCCCCGGTCGAGGGCCTGGCGGGTGTGGGCGAGGACCTCGTCGGCCACCTCGAAGGACTGCTCCGGGTCGAAGCCGAGGACCCGCTTGGTGGCGGCGACCTCGTCCTCGCCGAGCGCCGAGCCGTGGGAGGCCTCGGTGTTCTGCGCGTTCGGGGCCGGCCAGGCGATGATCGTCCGCATCGCGATGATCGAGGGGCGCTCGGTCTCCGCCTGCGCCGCCTTCAGCGCCGCGTACAGCGCGTGCACGTCGATGTCGCCGTTCCCGGCGGGCTCGATGCGCTGGGTGTGCCAGCCGTAGGCCTCGTAGCGCCTCAGCACGTCCTCGGAGAACGCGGTCGCGGTGTCGCCCTCGATGGAGATGTGGTTGTCGTCGTAGAGGAAGACGAGGTTGCCGAGCTTCTGGTGGCCGGCGAGCGAGGAGGCCTCCGCGGAGACGCCCTCCTGCAGGTCGCCGTCGGAGACGATCGCCCAGATCATGTGGTCGAACGGCGACTCGCCCCGCGGGGCCTCGGGGTCGAACAGGCCGCGCTCGTAGCGGGCGGCCATGGCCATGCCGACGGCGTTGGCGACGCCCTGGCCGAGCGGGCCGGTGGTGGTCTCCACGCCGGCCGTGTGGCCGTACTCCGGGTGGCCGGGAGTCTTCGAGCCGTGCGTGCGGAAGGCCTTCAGGTCGTCCAGCTCCAGCTCGTACCCGGCGAGGTAGAGCTGGGTGTAGAGGGTGAGCGAGGTGTGGCCCGGCGACAGCACGAAGCGGTCGCGGCCGGTCCACTCCGGGTCGGCCGGGTCGTGACGCATCACCTTCTGAAAGATCGTGTACGCCGCCGGGGCCAGGCTCATCGCCGTGCCCGGGTGGCCGTTCCCGACCCGCTGTACGGCATCGGCCGCCAGAAGGCGGGCGGTGTCGACGGCACGCCGGTCGAGCTCGGTCCACTCGAAGCTGTCGGATGTCTGCGTGCTCATCTTCAAGAAATCCTCATCAGGAGCCGTATCGGTGGTCTGACGTGTTCAAAGTTAAAAGTCTGACTTTTTCTCGGGAAGGTCGGCGTGTGTCAGCCTGTGGTGAAAGTGGGACAGCTAGAGCGCGAGCCGGGCGGTACGAGAAGGACATGGCGGACAGATCACAGCAAGGCGCGGCCGGCGGCCAGGACAGCCAGGACACGGACGGAATCAGAACCTTCCCCTTCCCGGTCGACCTGAGCGTCGGCGGTGTGGGCATGCAGGTCGGCCCGATGGGCGCGGGGCACACCTGGCACGCGGACGCGCCGCTGCACCGCGTCCACCGCATCGACTTCCACGTCGTGATGTTCTTCTCCGCCGGTCCCGTCCGCCACATGGTCGATTTCGCCGAGTACGAGGCCGGGGTCGGAGACGTGCTCTGGATCCGCCCGGGCCAGGTCCACCGCTTCTCGGAGGAGAGCGAGTACCGCGGAACCGTCCTGACCATGCAGCCCGGCTTCCTGCCGCGCGCCACCGTCGAGGCCACCGGCCTCTACCGCTACGACCTGCCGCCGCTGCTGCGGCCCGACGAGGAGCGGCTCGCCGCGCTGCACGCCTCCCTGGCGCAACTGCGGCGCGAGTACGAGGACACCTCGCTCCCGCTCAGCCTGCACACGGCGGTGCTGCGCCATCAGCTGACGGCGTTCCTGCTGCGTCTCGCGCACCTGGCGGCCAGCTCCGCGGAGGCCGAACGCCGCCGGGCGGACACCACCTTCACCCTCTTCCGGGACGCCGTGGAGGAGGGGTTCGCCACCAATCACAGCGTCAGCGCCTACGCCGACGCCCTCGCCGTCTCCCGCCGCACCCTGGTGCGCGCGGTGCGCGCCGCCACCGGCGAGACCCCGAAGGGCTTCATCGACAAGCGGGTGGTGCTGGAGGCCAAACGCCTCCTCGCCCACACCGACCTGCCGATCGGTCGCGTCGGCGTCGCGGTGGGGTTCCCCGACGCGGCGAACTTCTCCAAGTTCTTCCACCAGCACACGGAGATGACCCCGGCGGCCTTCCGCGCGGAGCTGCGGCAGACCGCCGGGGCCGGGTGAAGTCGCGGGTCAGATGCCGCAGTTGGGGGCCGACCAGTACGGCGACGGGTCGAGCGCCACGTGGGTGTGGTCGTTGTGGTCGGGGTAGCCCGGGCCGAGGATCTCCGAGAAGCCGTGCGTGCGCGCCTCCTGGGCGAGGCGGCACAGGCTCGGTGAGCCGGTGAGGTCGGCCGCGTCGCCGTAGAGATGGCGGCTGGTGGAGGAGCCGCCGACGGCGCTGTTGCAGGCGTAGGAGCGGAAGCCGCTGGAGATCGTGAGCGGCACGTCACCGAGTGCGTGCCGCATCGCCTCCAGCTTCCACATGGTCTTCAGGGCGTTCGCCTTGGCGGTGGCAGCCGGCACGGCGCCGCCCGACCAGTCCGAGTTGCACTTGTTCAGCTCGGCGTAGCTGAAGTGGACCGGGGTGCAGTCCGGGTCCTGGAGGGCGTAGATCTTGCTGTACGTCTGCGGGCCGGCGACGCCGTCCGCGGGCAGCCCGTAGGCGGCCTGGAACTTCTTCACGGCCGCGGCCGTCCGCTCGCCGTACTGGCCGTCGTAGGAGAGCCGTTCACCGGAGCCGACCCAGCCGGCGACCCGGATCTGCAGCTGGGTCACATCGCTGCCGGAGGCGCCCTGGGACAGGGTGCGGCTCCAGGTGTAGCACTCGTCGGCGTGTGCCGTGCCGGTGGTGGCGACCGTACCGAGCAGCACACCTGTCGAGATCATGACAAAGGAGAGAAGGAGACGTGCCACGCGTCTGAACATCCGGCCTCCCGACCGTCCGTCCTGTCATCGGAAGCTGACCGGCCGCCGTCGGGGCGGCCGGTGCCAGGATGGGGCCGGAGACTACGCGCGTCAACCGGACGACTGGCAACTCGTGTCAGCCCGGCCGGACCCCGAAGGCCCGGGGGGTGGGGAGGCCTTCGGGGCGTGCCGGTCGGTCGGTGGCTCAGTGACCGAAGTCGAACCAGTTGACGTTGACGAAGTCCGCGGGCTGGCCGCTGCTGAAGGTCAGGTAGACGTCATGGGTGCCCGTGACGCCGCTGATGTTCGCCGGGACCGTGCGCCAGGACTGCCAGCCGCCGGTGTTGGCGAGGGCGAAGCTGCCGATCGGCGCGTTGCTGCGGCTGTCCAGGCGCACCTCGACCAGGCCGCTCACCCCGGCCGCGGCACCGCTCGCCACCCGGGCGTAGAACTGCCGGGCCGCCGTGGAGCCGAAGTTGACGCCCTTGTACAGCGCCCAGTCGCCGTTGGCGATCGCGCCGATGTTCTTGCCGCCGCCGCTGTCCGAGGTCGTCTCGGTGATCGTGCCGGACTGGCTGTCGTAGGACTCGGCCTGGATGGCGCTGTAGGCGTCGCGGTTGCCGCTCGGCGGGGGAGTGGTACCGCTCCCACCGCCGGTCGACAGCACCTGCACGTAGTCCACGACCATCGGGTGGCCGGGCTGGGTGTCCCCGTCCAGGCCGCCGCCGAACGCGTCCGGGAAGCCGCCGCCCATGGCCACGTTCAGGATGAGGAAGTAGCCGTGGTTCGTGGCGTTGGCCCAGGTCGCGGCGTCCATCTGAGCGGCCGTCACCGTGTGGTAGACGACCCCGTCCACGGAGAAGCGGATCGCCTCGGGGCTCACCGAGCGGTCCCACTCCATGGCGTAGGTGTGGAAGCCGGACTGGCAGGTGGTGTTCGGGCAGGCGGTCGAGTTGCCGATGCCGGTGGTCTCGTTGCACGGGCCGCCCGGGTTGGTGCCGCAGTGCATCGTCCCCCAGACCTTGTTCAGGCCCTGGACGTTCTCCATGATGTCCAGCTCGCCGACGCCGGGCCAGTTCTGGTAGTTGCCCCGGTACGGCGACCCGAGCGCCCAGAAGGCCGGCCAGTAGCCCTCGGCGGCGGTGCCGGTGACGTTGGGCATCTGGATCCGGCCCTCGACGCGCAGCTTGCCGCCGGCCGGGGGCTGGAAGTCGGTGCGGACGGTCTCGATACGGCCCGAGGTCCAGCGTCCGGAGGAGTCGCGCAGCGGGGTGATGCGCAGGTTGCCGTTGCCGTCGAGCGAGACGTTCGAGGTGCTCGACGTCATCGTCTCCACCTCGCCGGTGCCCCAGTTGGCCGCGCCGCCGGGGTAGGACGTGCCGGTGTCGTACAGCCAGTTGGCCGTGTTGACACCGGTGCCCGCGGGGCCGTTGAAGTCGTCGACGAAGACCTGCGTCCAGCCGGACGGGGCCGGTGGCGCGGAGGCGCTGGCGGACGGGGACGCCAGGGTGGCCGCGGCCGCCGCGATGCCGAGCGCGGAGATCGCGGCGACGAGCGCCCGCCGCAGCGGGCGCCGTCTGGAGCGGGTGCCGGAGGAGTCACGCATAGGGGGGTGCCTCTCGGTGCTGTGGGGAAGTGCGGATGCCGCTTCGGGAGCGCTCCCGAACCGTTCTTGAGAGCGCTCTCAAAGTGGCCCCAATGTGCTCCCGCTCCCTCCGGTCGTCAAGAGTTGAAGCACGGAAAGTCTGTGCGGGCGGGGCGAGTTCACCGCATGAATGCGGAATGTGCCGGTGCCGAGGCGCCCTCGGGACGGCCCGGTGCCTCCCGCAGCCCGAACCGGTCGTGCAGGCGGCGCAGCGGCGCGGGCGCCCACCACGCGTACCGGCCCAGCAGCGTCATCGTCGCCGGCACCAGCAGCATCCGGACGACGGTCGCGTCGATCAGCACCGCCAGGGTCAGGCCCAGGCCGATCTGCAGGATGGGCGAGAACCCGCCGGTCATGAACGCGGCGAACACGACGGCCAGGAGCAGCGCCGCGCAGGTCACCACACGGCCGGAGCGGCGCAGTCCGTCGGCCACGGCCTCCCGGTCGTCGCCGGTGAGCTGCCGGGCCTCCCGCATCCGGGCGAGGATGAACAGCTCGTAGTCCATGGCGAGTCCGAAGGCGATGGCCACGATCAGCGGCGGCGCGGTCAGGCTCAGCGCGCCCAGGCCCTCGGCGCCCAGCAGCCCCGCCAGATGCCCGTCCTGGAACACCCACACCACCACGCCGAGCGCGGCACCCAGGCTGAGCAGCGTGGTCGCGATCGTCCGCAACGGGACCAGCACCGAGCCGGTGAACGCGAACAGCAGCACGAAGATCCCGGCCAGCACGGTCAGCGCCGCCCACGGCGCGCGGTCGGCGAGCATCGCCCGGAAGTCGGCCAGCCGGGCCGCGGTCCCGGTGACCTGCACCGGCTGCGTGCCGCGCAGCTCGCGCACCCGCTCCACCAGGGCGGTCGCCGAGGCGCCGTCGACGCGGCCGGACGGCCGCAGCCGGACGACCTCCGTGCCGTCGGGCAGGGTGCGGCTCTGCGCGCCGGGGGACAGGGCGCGGATGCGGCCGGCGGTCGCCGGGTCCGTGCCGGGGCGCAGCACCGCGAGGACCGGGGAGACGCCGGTGCCGGGCGGGAAGTGGGCGTCCACGGTGTCGTACAGCTGCCGGGCCTCGGTGTGCGACGGGAGCTGCCGGGCGTCGCCGATGGCGATGCGCATCCCCGTCACCGGCAGGGCGAGTACCAGCAGCACGGGCACGACCACGGCGAGCACGGCGACGCGGCGGCGCGCCGCGAAGCGGGCCAGCCGGGCGAACGGACGGCCCTCCTCACCCGCGGGCCGCTCCTTCGCCGGGGCGATCCGCCCGCCGAACCTGACGAGCAGCGCGGGCAGCAGGGTGAGCGCGGCGAGCATGTCGACGACCACCACCGCGGCCACGGCCAGCCCCATGCTCCGCAGGAACGTGCTGGGGAACACCAGCAGCCCGGTCAGGCTGACCGCCACCGTCAGCCCGGAGAACAGCACCGTCCGCCCGGCCGCGGCGACCGTGCGGTGCACGGCCTCGGTGACGTCCGGAGTGTGCCGGCGCTCCTCGCGGAAGCGGACCAGCATCAACAGGGCGTAGTCCACGGCGAGTCCGAGGCCCAGCATGGTGGTGACCTGGATCGCGTACACCGAGATGCCCGTGACCTGGCTGAAGCCGAACAGGGCGAGGAACGCGCCGGCGATCCCGCTGACCGCGACCAGCAGCGGCAGCCCGGCCGCGCGCAGCCCGCCGAACACCACGAGCAGCAGCGCCAGCACGACCGGCAGCGAGATCAACTCCGCGTTCCGCACGTCCTGTTGCGCCCGCTCGCCGATCTGTGTGCCGAGCAGCGGGCCGCCGCTGACATGGACCTCGGGCGCGTCGATCCGCCGGATGCGTTCGGCGGCGGCGTCCACCGCCCGCTTCTCGGCGGCGTCGTCCAGACCGCCCTTCAGGGTGACGGGGATCAACAGCGCGCGTCCGTCGGCCGCGACGAGCCCGCGCGTCGTGTACGGGTCGGGAACGGCGGCGATCCCCCCGACCGCGCGCACCTCGGCGACCGCCCGCTCGACCTGGCCGCGCAGGGCGGGGCCGGAGACCCTGGCGCCCTCGACGACGCCGACGACGGTGTCGCCGTCCGGGTCGGCGTGCCGCAGGTACGCGGCGGCGCGCTGCGACTCGGTGCCCGGCACGTTCGGCACCTCGTCGGACAGACGGCCGAAGACGCCCGTGCCGAGGCCGAAGCCGAGCAGCAGGAACAGCGTCCAGAACAGGATGACGGTCAGCGGGCGGCGCGTCGCCACCCGGGCGAGCGTGTCGAGCACGGCCCCTCCCGGCAGTTTTCGTCCATCGGCTACGCCCACAGACTCCCGCCGCACCCCCGGCCCCCGGATCGCCGGAGCGAGCGGTTCACAGGCCTCGCTCGTACGGGGGAGCCGGGCGCCGGGATCGGTCGCGCGGGGGAGGGAATCGCGCTGGGGGTACGGTCGTTGACCCGGACGGTACCCGTGATCGAGAAGGAGTCCCATGTCCGGCGAACCCGCTGTCCGCGAACTGCGACTGGTCGTCACCGCCGACGACTACGAGGCGGCCCTGCACTTCTACCGGGACGTCCTCGGGCTGCCCGAGCGGGCCGCGTTCTCCTCGCCGGGCGGCCACGTCACCATCCTGGAGGCCGGCCGGGCCACCCTGGAGATCACCGACCCGAACCACGCGGCGTTCATCGACGACGTCGAGGTGGGCCGGCGCGTCGCCGGGCACGTCCGGGTCGCCTTCCAGGTCGGCGACTCCGCGGCGGTCACCGCGCGGCTGGCCGCCGCCGGCGCGGAGGTGCTCGCAGAGCCGACCCGCACCCCCTGGAACTCCCTCAACTCCCGCCTGGAGGCACCCGCAGCCCTTCAGCTCACCCTGTTCGAGGAGCTGGGCGACCCCTCATGAGCCGGGGGTGACCAGGCCCGTCTCGTACGCGCAGATCACCGCCTGCACCCGGTCGCGCAGGCCCAGCTTGCTCAGCACGTTGCTGACATGCGTCTTGACGGTGTGCTCGCTGACGAACAGCGTCGTGGCGATCTCCGCGTTGGTCAGCCCGCGGGCCAGCATCCGCAGGACCTCCACCTCGCGGGCGGTCAGCACGTCCAGCCGCCCCGGCGTGACCTCCTCGGCGGCCCGCGCCCGGCGGCGGCGCACCAGGTCGGCGACCAGACGGCGGGTCACGGCCGGCGCCAGCAGCGAGTCCCCGGCCGCGACCACCCGCACGGCGTGCACCAGGTCGTCCCGGCGGACGTCCTTGAGCAGGAAGCCGCTGGCGCCCGCGTACAGCGCCTCGTACACGTACTCGTCCAGGTCGAACGTGGTGAGCATGACGACCTTGCAGGCCGACCCCGCGCACACGCGCCGGGCCGCCTCCAGGCCGTCCATCACCGGCATCCGGATGTCCAGCAGCAGCACGTCCGGGTCGTGCCGCTCCACCGCGGCGACCGCCTCGGCCCCGTCCCCGGCCTCCGCGACCACCTCGATGTCCGGCTGCGCGTCGAGGATCATGCTGAAGCCGCTGCGGACCAGCTCCTGGTCGTCGGCGACGACCACCCGCAGGCTCATCCCACCGCCGCCTGCCGGTCGGCGGACAGCGGCAGCCGTACGACGACCCGGAAGCCGCCGCCCGGAGCGCGCCCGGCCTCCGCGGTGCCGCCGCACGCCGCGGCCCGCTCCCGGACGCCGATCAGCCCGTGCCCGCCGGGCGTGCCCGCGGGCCCGCGCCCGTCGTCGGTCACCGTCAGGGTCAACGTCTCCTCCGTCCAGCCGAGTTCCACCTCCGCGCGGGAAGCGTACGCGTGCTTGACGGTGTTGGTCAGCGCCTCCTGCGCCACGCGGAACGCGGCGATCTCCGTGTCCGGGGGCAGCGGGCGGGGCGTGCCGGTGGTGCGCAGCTCGGTGCGCAGCCCGGCGGACGCGCCGACCCGCCGGACCAGCTCGGGCAGCGCGGCCAGTCCGGGCTGCGGGAAGACCGCCGCGCCCGGCTGCTCCTTGAGCACTCCGAGGATCCGCCGCAGCTGTGTCATGGCGTCCCGCCCGGACGCGGCGATCGCGTCGAACGCGGCCTCCGCGCGCGCCGGATCGCTGCGCACCACCACCGGCCCGGCCTCCGCCTGCACCACCATCAGGCTGACCGCGTGGGCGAGGATGTCGTGCATGTCCCGGGCGATCCGGGCCCGCTCCTGCGCCCGGGCCCGCTCGGCGTCGGCGGCGCGCTCCCGCTCCAGCCGCCGCGCCCGGTCCTCCAGCTCGGCCGTGTAGGCGCGCTGCACCCGGGCGAGGATCCCGAACCCGTACGCGGCGGCGACGCTGAGCAGCTGGAAGGCGTACTCGTAGGGCTGCGGCTCCTGCTTGTGCGTCATCGTCACGGCGACCCCGCACAGCCAGCCGGCCAGCATCAGCCGCCGCTGCCAGGGCCGGCCCAGCACGGCCAGGGTGTACAGGGCGACGAACCCGCCGTACATCACGTGCGGCGGCGGCGCGTGCAGGACGGCCATCGCCGGCGTGGCCGCCGACACCGCCCAGGCGGTCGCGAACGGCGCCCGGCGCCGCCACACCAGCGGTACGGCGGTCGCCGCGCCGAGCAGCCAGCCCTGCCAGGACAGCCGGTCGCCCCCGTGCTCCGGGAAGATCCACGGCAGCGAGACGGCGAACAGCACCAGCGCGGCCAGCGCCGCGTCGACGGCGTACCGAGGGGCGGCGCGCAGACGGTCACGCGCGCCGGAGATCCAGGGACGGCGGGACATCGGCGGCTCCTCGGGCGGCTGCCGGGGCGGGTGCGGGCGCGGGCGCGCACGCCGAAGCGGCTGCGGGCCTCCAGTATCACCAGCCGCTCGCGGCCCGGTCCTCACCGGCGAGAGGGATATCGGCGGGTCGTCACCGGCGCGCAGCCTCCGGCTGTTTCCCGGCACTGTTGCGATGCGGGTTCACGGCATGCGTGCGGCGGGAGGCGGATAACCTGCCTGCGTGGGTTCGGACGAGGGGGCCGAGGACATCGGCACGGATCTCGGTGGTCAGGGCTGGGGTGCCACGCGCTCCTGGGTGGAGAAGGGGCTGTCCGAGGGGGAGCGCGTCGAGAAGGCGGTGCGGCTGCGCGGCGGCTGGACGTCGGAGATGCGCCGCCTGGACCTGCGCGGTCCCGGCGGTCGGCGCCCACTCGTCCTGCGGTCCTTCGTCAAGCCTTTCTTCCGCCGGCACGCGGAGGGTCTGCTGACTCGCGAGGCGGCCGTCCTGCGCCTGCTCGCCGACACGGACGTGCCCGCGGCCTCGCTCGTGGCCGTGGACGCGACGGCACGGTACTGCGACCACCCCTCCCTGCTGATGTCCCTTCTACCGGGGACCGTGCGCCTGGGCGACACGGGTGCCGATGCCCGCGCCGACCTGCTGGCGCGGCAACTGGTGCGTATCCACCGGCTGCCGGTGACCGCGCAGCAGCGGCCTCGCACCTACCAGGCCTGGGCCTCGCCCGAGCGGGTGACCGTGCCCGCGGCGACCGAGCGGCCGGAACTCTGGCAGCGGGCCCTCGACGTCATCCGCCGCGAGCCCCCGGCCTGGCAGGGGTGCTTCCTGCACCGCGACTTCCACCCCGGCAACGTCCTCTTCACCGGCACCGACGACGACCCTCGGATCAGCGGGATCGTCGACTGGGTGGAGACCTCCTGGGGCCCGGCCGACCTGGACGTGGCTCACTGCTCGACGGCCCTCGCCCTGCTGCACGGGGTCCCCGCGGGCATGCGCTTCGCCGACCGCTACGTCGCCGCGGGAGGAACCCTGGCCGAGGACACCGCCGACCATCTCCACTGGCGGCTGCTGGACGCGCTGGGCTTCGCTCCGGACGCGGAGAAGGTCGCCGTGCCCTGGCGCGAACTGGGCCGCGTCGACCTGACAGCCGGTGTCCTGACGCGACGGCTGGAGGAATACATCGCCTCCCTCTTCAGCCGCTACGCCTGAACGTCGTCCCCGCAGCGGATCCCCGGCGTGTGCTGCCGCCGGCGTCCCGCCCACCGCGACGTAGGGTGCGCGGTGAGGGTCGTCGCGGGAAAGGTGCGGGTGTGAGGCTGACGATTCTGGGCGGCGGCGGTTTCCGGGTGCCGCTGGTGTACGGGGCGCTGCTCGGCGACCGCGGCGAGGGACGGGTGACCGAGGTCGTCCTGCACGATCTCGACGACCGCCGGCTGTCCGCGATCGCCCGTGTCCTGCGCGAGCAGGCCGCCGGCGTCCCCGACGCGCCCGCGGTGACCGCGACGACCGACCTCGACGAGGCGCTGCGCGGCGCCGACTTCGTCTTCTCCGCGATCCGCGTCGGCGGCCTCCAGGGCCGGGCCGACGACGAGCGGGTGGCGCTCGCCGAGGGCGTCCTCGGGCAGGAGACGGTCGGCGCGGGCGGCATCGCCTACGGCCTGCGCACGGTCCCGGTCGCCGTCGGCATCGCCCGGCGGGTGGCCCGGCTCGCCCCGGACGCGTGGGTCATCAACTTCACCAACCCGGCCGGACTGGTCACCGAGGCCATGTCCCGCCACCTCGGCGACCGCGTCATCGGCATCTGCGACTCGCCGGTCGGCCTCGGCCGCCGTATCGCCCGGGTGCTCGGCGTCGATCCGCGCGAGGCGTTCGTCGACTACGCCGGTCTCAACCACCTCGGCTGGGTGCGCGGCCTGCGCGTCGCCGGACGCGACGTGCTGCCGCGGCTGCTCGCCGACCCGGCCCTGCTGGGCTCCTTCGAGGAGGGCAGGCTGTTCGGCGCCGACTGGCTGCGCTCGCTCGGCGCGATCCCCAACGAGTACCTGCACTACTACTACTTCAACCGCGAGACCGTCCGCGCCTACCAGGAGGTGGAGCAGACCCGCGGCGCCTTCCTGCGCGACCAGCAGGCCCGGTTCTACGCCGAGGCGAGCGACCCGGGCACCGCCGCGCTGGCCGCCTGGGACCGGACCCGTGCCGAGCGCGAGGCCACCTACATGGCCGAGAACCGGGAGACCGCCGGCGCCGGCGAGCGCGAGGAGGAGGACCTGTCCGGCGGCTACGAGAAGGTGGCGCTGGCGCTGATGCGGGCCATCGCCCGCGACGAGCGGGCCACGCTCGTCCTGAACGTCCGCAACCGCGGCACGCTGTCCGCGCTGGACGGCGAGGCGGTGGTCGAGGTGCCGTGCCTGGTCGACGCGAGCGGCGCGCACCCGCTCGCCGCGGAGCCGCTGCCCGGGCACGCCGCAGGGCTGGTCTGCGCGGTCAAGGCGGTCGAGCGGGAGGTGCTCGCCGCCGCCGAGTCGGGGTCCCGGGCGACGGCCGTGAAGGCGTTCGCCCTGCACCCGCTCGTCGACTCCGTGACGGTGGCCCGCCGCCTGGTCGACGGCTACACCGCCGTCCACCCCGGCCTGGCCTATCTCACCTAGGAGCAAGACCCCGTGGGGCTCAGCGCCCCGGGCCGGTCGGCCGTCCCCCGTTGCCTGCGGCCGACCGACCCGGGCCCCCGTGCGCTTCCCCCGTACCCCGCACCCCCCGTGCGTTTCCCCCGTGGGCCCCGCTCCCCCGTCCCCCGTGGGGACCGTCCCCGTTCTCTTGCACTCTTATGAGCGCCGGCCGCGGACTCTGATACACCCCTCGGGAAAAAAAGTTCCCCCGGTCCGCGGACCGGGGGAACGTCGGCCTCCCGTGGGGGGCGCCGAGGGGCGGAACGGGTCAGCCGGTGAAGCCGGCCGTGATGGAGGTGAACTGCCAGTTGGTCTGGCTGATGCCGGAGCAGTTGCTGGTCACACCGCCGCCGGGGCAGGGCCGGTCACGGTTGACGGCCCAGTAGGCGAGCCGGGCGATGTGGTGGGAGTTGGCCCAGTCGCGGATCTGGGTCCAGATCTGCGGGGTGGTGTTCTCCTGCTGGTCGGACAGGCCGTTCATGCCGGAGATGCCGATGTGCGCGTAGGCGGTGGCGTCGTCCCAGCCGAAGGTGGACTTCAGCTTGTTCTTCAGCCCCTCCGTCGCGTTCACGGTGTTGCCGTACATGTCGGAGCCGCCGCCGAAGTCGAACGGCATGATGGTGAAGACGTCGATGTCGGCGCCGATGGACTTGGCCTGCTCGATGAGCCGGTTGCCGTAGTACGTCGGCCCGGTCGTGGACGTCCCGAAGGTCACGATGGTCTTCAGGCCGGGGTTGTTGGCCTTCAGGGTCTTCAGCGCGGTGAGGATCTTCGCCTGCACGGCCTCGTTCTCGAACTCGTCCGTGTTCTCGATGTCGAAGTCGACGGCCTTGAGGCCGTAGGCGTCGATGACCTTCTGCGTCGCGGCCGCGAGCGCGCTCGCGGAGGAGCAGTTGGCGCCGAGCTTGCTGCCCTGCCAGCCGCCGAACGACGGGACGATGTCACCGCCCGCGGCCCGGATCTGGTTGATGGCGGTCTGGTCGGCGCCGCCGGTCAGCGGCCGGCTGCCGTCCCAGGCGGGGTTGCAGCCCCCGGAGTCCAGCACGAACGCCATCGTGAACCACTTGATGCCGGTGGCGCTCATCACCGTCTGCGGGTTCGGCGGGTCGCCCCAGCCCTCGTACAGATAGGGCGCGGCCTGCTTGAACCCGGTGCCGCCCCCGCCGCCCGTGCTGGTCGTCACCGTCACGGCGTTGGAGGCGCCGGAGGTGTTCCCGGCCGCGTCCCGGGCGCGCACGGTGAACGTGTACGAGGTGCTCGCGGACAGCCCGCCCACGGTGGCGCTCGTGCCGGTCACGGTCGTCACCCTGCTCGACCCGTTGTAGACGTCGTAGCCGGTCACGCCCACGTTGTCGGAGGAGGCGTTCCAGGACAGCGACACGCTCGACGACGTCTTGCCGGTGGAGGTGAGCCCCGTCGGCGCGGTCGGCGCCTGTGTGTCGGAGCCGCCGCCCCCGCCGCCGGGCCCGTCGAGGCTGATGTCGTCGGCCCAGTAGGTGCCCTGGCCGTACCAGCCGTGGGTGTAGATGGTCGCGCTGGTCTGCGAGGCGCCGGTCGTGAAGCTCACCGACAGCTGCGTGTACGAGGAAGCGGACGGCGTCCAGGTCGAGGCGCCGCCGTCCACGCCCAGGTACACGTAGTTCCCGCGCACCCACGCGGTCAGGGAGTACGTGGTGTTGGGCTGGACCGCGACGGTCTGGCTGCACTTGGCGTTGTCGCTCGAACTCGCCGCCCCCTGAAGGGCCTTGCTCCCGCTGTGCACGGGGGAGGAGACGACGGAACCGAGGTTGCCGGTGCAGGTCCAGGGGGAGAGGCCGCCCGACTCGAACCCGGCGTTGCTGAGGATGTTGGCCGCCTCGGCGCTGCCGGGCAGCGCGACGGCACCGGTGAGCGCGAGGGCGGCGGTGCCGAGCAGGGCGACGAGGCGATGTCTGGGACGTCCGAGAGTGGAGGTGCGCACACGATCTCCCTGAAGGAGTGGGGGTGTTCGGGAGTGCACGGAAGTGCGGGATGGTGCGCAACCAAGTTGGTATGGACCAATCTCGCTGTCAAGAGGTGGAGCGGAATTGGTCCATACCTGTAGGAGGTCCGGGTTCCGGCCGCCGCCTACAGCGGCAGGGCCTGGGCCGCCTGGGCCGATTCCACCGGCGCCGCCGGAGCGGGCGCCGGCACGGCCGGCAGCGGCTCCCGCTGCTGCGGCAGCGCGACCGGCCGCAGCGGGCGCGGCCCGGACACCACCGTGTAGTCCTGCCCGAGGAAGGGCGGCACGATCTCCCCGGGGTCCTCCCCGAGCGCCAGCTGCACCGCCGCCCACGGGGCGTTGACCCCGCACAGGGACAGCTGGTGCAGCCCGCCGGCCGGACGCGTGTTGACGTCCATCAGCACCGGCCGCTCACCGAACATCCGGAACTGGATGTTGGACAGGTAGTGCAGCCCGAAACCCTCGGCGAGCCGCCGCGCCGGCTCCAGCCACTGCTCGTGCAGGGTGAAGCCCCGGCGCCGCCCGTTCTTCGTGCGCCCCACCGCGAGACGCACCCGGTTGTCCGGACCGGTCAGGCAGTCCACCGACACCTCGGGCTGCTCCAGCCGCGGCATCACCAGCCAGTCCACCGGCTCCTCGGCCCGCCGCAGCGCGTCCAGCACCAGGTCCAGCTGCACGTACGGGCCGGGGAAGCCGTTGAGGTGCGCGAGCGAGAAGGGGGCGCGTGTGATCACGCGGAAGCCCACCCCGCCCGCGCCGGACGCCGGCTTGAAGCACGCCTTGTGCCCGGCCGCCTCCAACTCCTCGACAGCCGCGAGGAGTCCGTCGGCGTCGCGCACTCGCCGCCATGGCGGCACCGGCACCCCGATCGCCTGGACGGCCTCGTAGGCGATCACCTTGTCCTGGAACACCGCGACGGCCTCCGGTGGCGGCGCCAGCAGCGCCGTACCGGCCGCCGTGAACTCCGCGCGGTGCGCGACGATCGCGGCCTGGTGCAGCCGCGGCACGAACACGTCGATGCCGCGCCGCCGGCACTGGTCGAGCGCGTACTCGACGTACCCGGCCGGGGACAGGCCCTCCGGCTCCAGCTCGGCGGTGTCGGCGGCGGCCAGCACGGGGGAGTCGGCGTCACCGTGGGTGGCGTGGATCTCGACCGCGCGATCGCTCGGATTTCGCCGCAGCTGATCCATGAAGAACACGTTCTCCGCGTACGTGCGGTTGAGCCAGACGCGTACGCGAGAGACCATGCAGGCCGCCTTTCACGGTTCGCGGGCAGGGCGAAGCAGCCCGTGCCCGGGCAGGGGGGAGGGAGGGTCACCAAACCGCCCTGTCAGAAGGGAGTTCCGGCGGTGGTGTCGGGCCAGATCATACGGCTTTCAAGGGGCCCCGCGTGCAACGCGCGTGTTACGGAATCCCCCGCCCCGCTCCGCCCCTGGCGGGGGTGCTTGTCCCGGGCCCCCGAATGTGTTGTCGTGGTGCCAGTCGTGCGACCGGAGGGGGAGGACGTGGCGTCGACGGCCGGTGGTGCCGGACAGCTCCTGGCCATCAGCGACCTGCACATCGGATACCCGGAGAACCGGGCCCTGGTGGAGCGGCTGCGCCCCGGCACGGACGACGACTGGCTGCTCGTCGCCGGTGACGTCTCGGAGAACGTCGCCGACATCCGCTGGACCCTGAAGACCCTCGCGAGCCGCTTCCGCCAGGTCGTCTGGGTGCCCGGCAACCACGAACTGTGGACCCACCCGCGCGACCCGGTGACCCTGCGCGGCGTCGAACGCTACGAACACCTCGTGCACCTGTGCCGCGACCTCGGCGTGCTCACCCCCGAGGACCCCTACCCCGTCTGGGACGGCCCCGGCGGCCCGGTCGCGATCGCGCCCCTGTTCCTGCTGTACGACTACTCCTTCCTGCCGCAGGGCTGCGCCACCAAGGAGGAGGGCCTGGCCTACGCGCACGGCACCGGCATCGTCTGCAACGACGAGTTCCTGCTCCACCCCGACCCCTACCCGAGCCGCGAGGCGTGGTGCCGGGCCCGGGTCGCCGAGACCGAGCGCCGCCTGTCCGGCATCCCCGAGGACCTGCCCACGGTCCTGGTCAACCACTACCCGCTCGACCGGCACCCCATGGACGTCCTGTGGCACCCGGAGTTCGCCATGTGGTGCGGCACCCGGCTGACCGCCGACTGGCACCGCCGCTTCCGCGTCGCCGCCATGGTCTACGGCCATCTGCACATCCCCCGCACCACCCACCACGAGGGCGTCCGCTTCGAGGAGGTGTCGGTCGGCTACCCCCGCGAGTGGCGCAAGCGCTCCACCCCGCCCGGCCGCCCGCGCCGCATCCTGCCCGCGGAAGACGCCCCCAGGTGATCGGGGAACTCCTGCCCGGCTCCGTCGTCACCGTCGAAGCCCGCCTTGACGAGGGCGACACCGCGGCCCTGGAGGCCGGCCTGCACCCCGAGGAGGCGGCGCTCGTGGCGCGGGCCGTCACCAAGCGCCGCCGCGAGTTCGCCGTCGTACGCTCCTGCGCCCGGCGCGCCATGGTGACGCTGGGCGTGCCGCCGCAGCCGGTGCTCTCCGGCGACCGCGGCGCACCCCGCTGGCCGCGGGGCCTGGCCGGCAGCATGACCCACTGCGACGGCTACTGCGCCGCCGCCCTGGTCCGCGCCACCGACCTGGCCTCCCTCGGCATCGACGCCGAACCCCACGGGCCGCTGCCGGAGGGCGTGGGCCCGGCCGTGACCCTGCCCGCGGAACGGGACCGGCTGCGCCGCCTGGCCGCGGCCCGCCCGGAGATCCACTGGGACCGCCTCCTGTTCAGCGCCAAGGAGTCGGTGTACAAGACGTGGTTCCCCCTCACCGGCAAGTGGCTGGACTTCTCGGAGGCGGACATCGAACTGTGGGCGGACGACGCCGGAACCGGCGGTGACGCCGGAACTGGAAGTGACTCCGGCCCCGGCGGTGACTCCGGCCCCGGCGGTGACGCCGGCACCGCCGCACACGGCGGTCTGCGCGCCCGGCTCCTCGTGCCCGGCCCGACCGTCGCCGGCCGCCGCGTCCCGGCCTTCGAGGGGCGCTGGACGGTCCAGCAGGGCCTGGTGGCCACGGCCATCGCCCTGCCGTACGACCAGGGCGTGTCCGCACAGTCCGGACCACACGCGGGATCCGGCACCCCCTAGCCCGCCGACCCCCACCCCCGCAGCAGCCGGAAGAACTCCTCCTCGTTGCCCGCGAGTCCCGCTCCGGCCAGTGCCTCCTCGGCCTCGGCGAGCACCGAGGGCGGCACCACCGCCGGCCGCGCCCCGTCGGCCTGCGCGAAGGAGGCCCGGACGGTCTGCAGCAGCCGCAGATAGGCCTGGACGGCGGCGCGTTCACGGTCGGTCAGGACGGCGGTCGGCATGGCTCGGTCTCCCCGTGGATCGCAGCAAGGTGTCACTCCCCAGCTTGCCGCCCGCCACTGACAATCGGCCCGAGCCGCCTCCGGGTTCGCCCGCTCAGCGCAGCGCGCGGGAGCACGGCGACGCCGGCTCCCGCCCCCGGGTCAGCCCCGGTACCCCAGGGACGCCCCGATCCGCCCCGCCAGATGTTCCGCCTGCCGGTTGTCCTGCCCTGCGCCCCGTGCCGCCCCCGTGAGCCAGGTGCGGCACTTGCTGGCCAGGAGCAGGCCGAACCGCTCGGCGTCCTGCTCCTCCGCCAGGTCGAACCGGGTGCGGGCCGCGACCGCGCGCACGGTCGCGGTGAGGTCGGTGGTGTCGTCGAGGAGCCGGGCGGCGACGCCGGCGCCGTCGACGTGGTGGCCGCCGTGCCCGGCCTGCATGTGCCACAGCTCGTGGCCGAGGATGACCAACTGGTGCTCGGGCGCGGTGCGTTCCTCGATGACGACGAGGTCCTGGTCCGCCATGTCGAGCCAGAGCCCGCTGGCGGTGCCGGGCGGGAAGGCGGACGTACGGACGCGGACCGGGCGCCCACGGCGTCTGCTCATCGCGCCGCACAGGGCGGTGTACAGCTCGTCGGGCCGGGCCGGTGCCGGGAGGTCCAGCTCGGCGACCAGTTCGCCGCACAGGCGGCGCATTTCCTTACCGATGCCCACAGTTGTCTCCCGGGATCACGACTCGGGCCGCTTGACGCTTTCCAGGAGCATGTCGAGCCATTCGGCGACCTTGTCGCGGTGCTGGTCGGTGGGCAGTTGCGCGGCCCGCCAGGCGATGCCGCGCACCCCGTGGTCCTGCAGGAGCCGTTCCAGCGGGTCGTCGGCGGCCTCGGCGGCCGCCCGTTCGCGGTCGGCGAGCTTCTGCAGGAGTTCCTGTTCGGTGCGCTGGAGCGCGCCGGCGAGCGCCTCGGGGTCCTCGGCGGTGAGGAAGCCGGCGTGGACGCGGAAGAAGCGCTGGAGGGCGTCGCAGTGTTCCATCGTGGGCCGCCGGTCGCCGTTGATGAGGGCGCCGGCCTGCTGCCGGGACATGCCGGCGCCGTCGGCGATCTCCTGCTGCGTGTACTTGCGGCCGTTGGGCTTCAGCCGGGTGCGGCGCAGCAGGTCCAGGCGTTGCAGGAAGCGGGCCTGCACATCGGGCTCGCCGGCGGGTCTCCCGCTCAGCAGGGCCTTGACCACGGGTTCGGGGACGCCGCACTCGACGGACAGACGCGCGGTGTCGAAGACCTCCGCGTGCGCGACGCCGAGCCGGTCGGCCAGTGCGGAGACGCGGGCGGCGACGGCGGACAGAGCGGATGTAGCCGTGGCGCCGGGAACCTCGTAGCCATCCGTCACCGACTCGTCTCCTGTGTCTCTCACAGCCCTCTCACAGGCGTCGCGCCGCGCTCGGGCGGTCACTGTGAACTGCCGGGAGATTATCCGCTCGTTCGAACTCACATCCAGGTCTCGCCACAACTGTGGCCAATTTCAGCCGTCAACAAGCGCGAAATGCCACGATAGTTGACATGGCTCGCGCCGGGGCAGCAGGATCGGGGCGCCGCGTGAAGGCGCATAGGCAAGAGGGGTGACCTCCCGATGGCATTTCAGGCAGGAGGGCAGCGGCCGGCGCCGCGGCCGGTCCTCGAGAGCCCCGAGGCTCAGGCGTACGTCCAGGACTACGCCCTGCTCGTGGAGGCGGTCTCCTTTCCGTCCTTCGTCGTCGACCACCGGTGGGACGTCGTGGCGGCCAACAGCGCTTTCGCGTCACTTTTCCGGGCGGTCGGCCCCCATCCGACGGCCATGCCGGGGGACAACTTCCTCCGGTTCGTCCTGTTCCACCCGGATGCCTCCGCGGTGCTCGGTGATCACGAGTCGAGCTGGTGCCTGCCGATGCTGGCGCAGCTGCGCACGGCGCTGGAGCGGCATCCGCACGACCACGGGCTGCAGACGGTGCGCCGGGACCTCGCCCAGGACCCGCTCATGGAAGCCGCCTACCGGCAGGGCCTGCCGCACTGGATCAGCGCGGTCGGCGAGGAGGCGGTGCAGCAGGACGGCGCGGTGCGTCCCCTGGTACATCCCGATCCGCGCCGGGGCGCCGTGGAGTGCCGCATCGTGGAGGAGGCGCCGCGCACGCTGCGCGAGGTGGGCTGCACCCGGCTGACGCTGGTCCTGCGCGAGGCCCGCCGCCCGGCCCCGGCGTCGCGCACCCGCCCCGCCCGCCGGCACGCGGCGCACCTCACGGTGGTGCCCACCCCGGAACCCTGACCGGGCACCGTCGGCGTTCAGGTCGCCGACGGCGCCTCGGTCAGCGCACAACACCACGTTCGGCGATCCCGCTCACCCCACCACCAGCACCAGCGGCACACCCCCGCACGGCACCATCCGCACCCCCGCGCCCGCCACGGCCCGGCCCCGCTCCAGGACCGCCGCGACGTCGGCGCCCCGGGTGAGGGAGCCGGCCAGGTGTGCCGGGTCGGCGGAGGCGGCGACCCGGCCGCGGGCGTTGACCAGGCGGGCCGGCCGGGGCAGCTCCCGCAGCAGGGGCAGCACGGCCGCCTCGAAGTGGCGCAGGTAGACATCGGCCGCGGCGACGCCGGCGAAGCGTCCGCCGGCCTCGACGGGCGCGGACAGGGTGAGGCTGTACTCGTCGGAGCAGAGGTAGTCGACGTAGGGCCCGGCGACCGCGCGCCGACCGGTGTCGCGGGGCAGCGCGAACCAGTCCCAGTGGGTGTAGTCGGAGTACGCCGACCGGCCGGGATCCAGGTCCGGCAGCAGCGGCCGTACCCCGCCCCCGGCGCACGACTGCCACCACTCCAGCCAGGCCGGTACGTCGCCCAGCAGGCCCGGCGCGGCGACGAAGCCGAGCCCGGAGACCAGCTCGTGCCGGGCGAGCCGCAGATGCAGGCCCGGGCGCAGCGCGGCGAGGTCGGCCGTCGCGGGGGTGCGGCCCTCGCCCAGGACACGGCCCAGCAGGGCGGCCGTCTCGGCGCGGGTGGCGGCGACCGCGTCGAAGACCGCTTCGAGGGCGCCGCCGACGCGGGCCGCGACGCGTTCCTCGGCCTCGGTCCGGCGAGTGGGCGTCACCGGTGTCCCGGCGACGTCGACGAGATCCGGGCTCGCGCTCATGGCGCCCTCCAGCGGACGGGGACCGGACCGGGTGTGCCTACAGCGCGAGCCGTACGGCGATCAGCCGCGCCGTCGACTCCCGCACGCACCGCTCGGCCAGCGCGCCGGCCGAGTCGTGCGCCCCATCCTGCACCGCCGAGATCACGGCGCGTTGACGTTCCGCTACTTCTTCACGATATGCGTCGTCGCTCAGCACGAGGCAGGGCAGCGCCCCGATCTCGGTCTGCAGGGTGACCTGTTCGCGGGTGAGCCGGGCGGACTGCGCGGCGGCCGCCAGCTCGACGTGGAAGCGGCCGTAGACACGGCTGCGGGCCGCGGCGTCCCCGGCGCGGGTCAGCTCCTCGACCGTTCGGCGCAGCGGCCGAAGGTCCTCGGGCGCGGTGCGGTCGGCGGCGAGTCGCGCGGCGGCTCCGGACAGCGCGGCCCAGTGGTCGCCGAGGTCGCGCAGCTCCTCGGTGCTCCAGCCGCGCAGCCGGGCCTTCAGCCGCTCCTCGGCGGGGACCGCGGGCTGGGACACGAAGCTGCCGCCGCCGCGTCCGCGCCGGGTGGTCACCAGGCCCTGCTGGCGCAGGGCCATCAGGGCCTCGCGCAGCGTCACCGTGGAGACGCCCAGCAGGCCGGCCAGTTCGCTCTCGCCGGGCAGCTGCTCCCCGTCGGCGAGAAGGCCCAGCTCTATGGCGTCGCCCAGCCGGTGGACGACCGCCTCGACGCGCGCCAGATTGTCGACCGGCGCGAAAATGGCTCTACGAGCCCCGCCGTCAGTCGGTTCCATCACGGCCACCACCTTGAACGTTGCGCAAGCTTTACCCTAAGGGGGCCTTGAGATTTGAACTATGACTTCATATGTTTCCCGCCGACGTAAGCGAGCGCCAGAAAGGTTGCCGCCCATGGAGGGGATTGCGATCCGGTTGCGGGATCTGCGCAAGTCGTTCGGGGAGACGACCGCCGTGGCCGGGATCGACCTGGAGGTCCGCGACGGGGAGTTCTTCTCCATGCTGGGGCCCTCCGGTTCGGGCAAGACGACGGTGCTGCGCCTGATCGCCGGGTTCGAGACCCCCACCGGCGGCCGGATCGAACTCGCCGGGCAGGACGTGACCGGTCTCGCCCCCTTCGAGCGGGACGTGCACACCGTCTTCCAGGACTACGCGCTCTTTCCGCACATGACGGTCGAGCAGAACGTCGCCTACCCCCTCCGGATCCGCAAGGTCCCCAAGGCCGAGCGCCTGGTCCGGGCCCGCAAGGCCCTCGCCGAGGTCCGCCTGGAAGGCTTCGGCAAGCGGCGCCCCGGCCAGCTCTCCGGCGGCCAGCGCCAGCGCGTCGCCCTCGCCCGCGCCCTCGTCGGGCGCCCCCGCGTCCTGCTGCTCGACGAGCCGCTCGGCGCCCTCGACCTCAAGCTGCGGGAGCAGATGCAGGTCGAGCTGAAGGAGCTGCAGCGCGAGGTCGGCATCACCTTCGTCTTCGTCACCCACGATCAGGAGGAGGCCCTGACGATGAGCGACCGCATCGCCGTCTTCCACCAGGGCCGCATCGAGCAGGTCGGCACCCCCGCCGAAGTGTACGAACGCCCCGCGAGCCCGTTCGTCGCGTCCTTCGTCGGCACGTCCAACCTGCTGGAGGGGGAGGCGGCCCACCGCGTCGTCGGGACCCCGGGCACCTACAGCATCCGGCCCGAGAAGATCCGGATCCTCAAGGAGTCCGCCGACGCCGACCTGCCGGAGCACACCAGCGCGACGGGCACCGTCGCCGAGGTCGTCTATCTGGGGGACGTGACCCGTTTCCTGGTCGACCTCGACGCCGGCGGCCGGCTCGCCGCCCTCCAGCAGAACCTGGAGACGTCCTCCGCGGACGTCGCCGCGTACCGCGGCACCCGGGTCCGCCTGCTGTGGCACCGACGCCACGCCGTCGAGGTGCCCGGCTCCCGCTGACCACCCCCACGCCAGGCCCACTCACCCCTGGGAGATCGTCGTGCGCCTCACCCGTACCCTCAAGGCCGCGGCCGCCGCCGCGGTGCTCGTCGCGGCCGCCGCCTGCGGCTCCTCCGACTCCGGCAACGGCTCCTCGTCCGGCGGGCTCAACCCGCCCGACCTGAAGCAGCCGTCCGAACTCGGCAAGACCGAGGGCAGAGTCAACCTCATCGCCTGGGCCGGCTACGTCGAGGACGGCTCCAACGACCCCAAGGTCAACTGGGTCTCCGACTTCGAGAAACAGACCGGCTGCCAGGTCAGCTCCAAGGTCGCCGCCAGCTCCGACGAGATGGTCAAGCTGATGAAGACCGGCGAGTACGACGCCGTGTCCGCCTCCGGCGACGCCTCGCTGCGGCTCATCGCCTCCGGCGACGCCGCCCCCGTAAACACCGACCTCGTGCCGAACTACAAGGACGTCTTCGCCGGGCTGAAGAACGGCTCCTGGAACTCCGTCGACGGGCAGATGTACGGCATCCCGCACGGCCGCGGCGCCAATCTGCTCATGTACAACACCGACAAGGTCCGGCCCGCGCCCACCTCGTGGGCGGCGGTCTTCGACGACGCCCCGAAGCACAAGGGCCATGTCACCGCCTACGACTCGCCGATCTACATCGCCGACGCCGCCCTCTACCTCAAGGCCACCCGGCCCGAGCTGAAGATCAAGGACCCCTACGCCCTCGACCAGAAGCAGTTCGACGCCGCCGTGGACCTGCTGAAGAAGCAGAACGCCAGCATCGGCGAGTACTGGAGCGACTACCTCAAGGAGGTCTCCGCCTTCAAGAGCGGCGACTCCGTCGTCGGCACCACCTGGCAGGTCATCGCCAGCCTCGCCGCCGACGAGGGGGCGAAGGTCAAGGCCTTCGTGCCGAAGGAGGGCTCGACCGGCTGGTCGGACACCTGGATGGTCTCCTCCAAGGCCAAGCACCCCAACTGCGCCTACAAGTGGCTCGACTGGATCGTCTCCCCGAAGGTCAACGCCCAGGTCGCCGAGTACTTCGGCGAGGCACCGGCCAACTCCAAGGCGTGCGCCCTGACCAGCGACAAGAACTTCTGCACCACCTACCACGCGAGCGACGAGGACTACTGGAAGCGGATCGCCTTCTGGAACACGCCCATCGAGCAGTGCCTGGACGGCCGCACCGACGTGAAGTGCGTGCCGTACGCCAAGTGGGTCCAGGCGTGGACCGAGATCAAGGGCTGACGCCCGTGGCCCGGACGGCCGGCCGGCTGGCCGGGGTGCTGCACCGCCATCCCCGGCTCCGGCTCACCCTGCTGCTCACCGCCCCGCTGCTGTGGCTGGCGGTGCTCTACCTCGGCTCGCTGACGGTGCTCTTCGTCTCCGCGTTCTGGACGACGGACTCCTTCACCTCCCAGGTGGTGAAGGTCTGGTCCACGGACAACTTCCACGCCCTGCTGACCACCCCGGTCTACCGGCAGGTCGTCGTCAGGAGCGTGGCCGTCGCCCTCGCGGTCACCGCGCTGTGCGCCGTGATCGCCTTCCCGCTCGCCTTCTACACCGCGCGGGTCGCCAAGCCGAGGTGGCGGCCGCTGCTCGTCGTCGCCATCCTCACCCCGCTGTGGGCGAGTTACCTGGTCAAGGTGTACGCCTGGCGGCTGATCCTGTCCGAGGGCGGGCTCGCCGACTGGATGCTCGGGCCGTTCGGCACGGGCGGGCCGGGCTTCGGACTGCCGGCCACCGTCCTGACCCTGACGTACCTCTGGCTGCCGTACATGGTGCTGCCCATCCACACCGCGCTGGCGCAGCTGCCCTCCGGCCTGCTCGACGCCTCGGCCGACCTCGGGGCGCGCAGCTGGCGCACCTTCCGGTCGGTGGTGCTGCCCCTGGTGCTGCCGTCCGTCGCCGCCGGCTCGATCTTCACCTTCTCGCTGAGCCTCGGCGACTACATCACCGTGCAGATCGTCGGCGGCAAGACCCAGCTCATCGGCAACCTCGTCTACGCCAACATCGAGCTCAACCTGCCCATGGCCGCCGCGCTGGGCACCGTCCCGGTCGTCGTCATCGTGCTGTACCTGCTGTTGATGCGCCGCACCGGTGCCCTGAGCAGCCTGTAGGAAGCCCGGAGGAGCCTCATGCACCTGTCCCGTCCGGCGCGCATCGCGCTGCGCGCCGCCGCGGCGCTCGGCTTCGCGGTGATCTACGTGCCGCTGCTGCTCGTCCTCGTCAACTCCCTGAATCCCGACCGCAGCGCGAGCTGGCCGCCGCCCGGCCTGACCCCGCACTGGTGGTCGGTCGCCTGGCGGAACTCCGGGGCGCGCGAGGCGGTGTGGGTGTCGGTGAAGGCCGGCCTCGGCGCCACCGCCATCGCGCTGGTGCTCGGCACCCTGATCGCGTTCGCGGTCGCCCGGCACCGCTTCTTCGGCCGCGGCACGCTCTCCTTCGTGGTCGTCCTGCCGATCGCGCTGCCCGGCATCGTCACCGGCATCGCCCTCAACTCGGCGTTCGGCACGGTGCTGAAGCCGCTCGGCGTGGGCCTCGGCCTGTTCACCGTGGTCGTCGGCCACGCCACCTTCTGCATCGTCGTCGTCTTCAACAACGTGGTCGCCCGGCTGCGCCGTACCTCCGGCTCGTACGAGGAGGCGGCCATGGACCTCGGCGCCAACACCTTCCGCGCCTTCGCCGACGTGACGTTCCCGCTGGTGCGCTCGGCGCTGCTGGCGGGCGGGCTGCTGGCGTTCGCGCTCTCCTTCGACGAGATCGTCGTCACCACCTTCACGGCGGGGCCCGGCGTGGAGACCCTGCCGATCTGGATCTTCAACAACATGACCCGGCCCCAGCAGGCACCCGTGGTGAACGTCGTCGCCGCGGTCCTCGTCCTGCTCTCCGTGATCCCGATCTACGTCGCCCAGCGCCTCTCGGCGGACACGGCGACCGGCAGCCGCGTCTGACCCCCCACCCCGTAACGGCGCCCGCGCCCCGGTGACCTCTCCGGGCGCGGGCGCCGTGGTGCGTGGTTGCTGAAGGGGTGTTGCAGGGGGATCGCAGACCGCCCCTTCGGCGCCGGTCCCCAACACCTCGCGTACCGGCGACTTTCACACGGGCGCCACCGCACCCTTCCCTGACGTTTGGTGCTCCTGGAACACTCCTTTCGCGCGCGTTCCGTCACCACCCGGCCGGTCGACCCGTCCCCTGGCAGAGAGGTCCCTCAGTCATGCCCGACGTCAACCGGCGCAGATTCCTCCAACTGGCGGGCGCCACCACGGCGTTCAGCGCACTGTCGGCCAGCATCCAGCGGGCGGCGGCGCTGCCGGCGCACCGCCGCACGGGGTCGATCGAGGATGTCGAGCACGTCGTCGTCCTGATGCAGGAGAACCGTTCCTTCGACCACTACTTCGGCTCGCTGCGCGGAGTGCGCGGCTTCGGGGACCCGCGCCCGGTGACCCGGCCCGACGGCACCTCCGTCTGGCACCAGTCCGACGGGACCCGGGACATCCTCCCCTTCCGCCCCGACGCCGACGACCTGGGCCTCGCCTTCCTCCAGGACCTGCCGCACGGCTGGAACGACGGGCACGCCGCCTTCAACGCCGGCAAGTACGACAAGTGGGTGCCCGCCAAGGGCGCCACGACGATGGCGTACCTCACCCGGGAGGACATCCCCTTCCACTACGCCCTCGCCGACGCCTTCACCGTCTGCGACGCCTACCACTGCTCGTTCATCGGCTCGACCGACCCCAACCGCTACTACCTGTGGACCGGGTACACCGGCAACGACGGCACCGGAGGCGGCCCGGTCCTCGGCAACGAGGAGAAGGGGTACGGCTGGACGACGTACCCCGAGCGGCTGGAGAAGGCCGGCGTCAGCTGGCGGATCTACCAGGACGTCGGCGACGGCCTCGACGCGAACGGCTCCTGGGGCTGGATCACCGACGCCTACCGGGGCAACTACGGCGACAACTCGCTCCTCTACTTCGACCAGTACCGCACCGCCCAGCCGGGCGACCCGCTGTACGACAAGGCCCGCACCGGCACCGACCACCGCAAGGGCGAGGGCTACTTCGACCGGCTGCGGGCCGACGTGAAGAACGGGACGCTGCCGCAGGTCTCCTGGATCGTCGCCCCCGAGGCCTTCACCGAGCACCCCAACTGGCCCGCCAACTACGGCGCCTGGTACATCGCCCAGGTGCTGGACGCGCTCACCGCGAACCCGGACGTGTGGGCGAAGACGGCCCTGTTCCTCACCTACGACGAGAACGACGGCTTCTTCGACCACGTGATACCGCCCTTCCCGCCCGGCTCGGCCGCGCAGGGGAAATCGACCGTCGACCCGGGCCCGGACCTGTTCCCGGGCGACGCGAGCCATGCCGCCGGTCCCTACGGGCTCGGCCAGCGGGTGCCGATGCTCGTGGTCTCGCCGTGGAGCAAGGGCGGCTACGTCTGCTCGGAGACGCTGGACCACACCTCCGTCATCCGGTTCCTGGAGCGCCGCTTCGGCGTGCGCGAACCGAACATCTCGCCCTGGCGGCGCGCGGTCTGCGGCGACCTGACCTCCGCCTTCGACTTCTCCGCGACGGACACCCGGCCGGTCGCCCTGCCGGACACCGCCGGCTACGAGCCGCCGGACCGCCTGCGCCACCCCGACTACGTGCCCACGCCGCCCGCGCACGGCGTCCTGCCCCGGCAGGAGCGCGGGCAGCGGCCCACCCGCCCGCTGAAGTACGCGCCGTACACGGACGGTTCGGTGGACGCGGCGGCCGGGAAGTTCACCCTCACCTTCGCCTCCGGCGCGCAGGCGGGCGCCGCCTTCCTGGTGACGTCCGGCAACCGCACCGACGGCCCCTGGACGTACACCACCGAGGCCGGCAAGACGCTCGCCGACACCTGGAACTCGGTGTACTCCGGCGGCTCCTACGACCTGACCGTGCACGGCCCCAACGGCTTCCTGCGCGCCTTCAAGGGCCGCAACAAGGCCGCCGGCCCGGAGGTCACCGCACGGCACAGCGGGAGCGGCCTCCAGCTCACCTTCACCAACAAGGGCTCCGGCACGGTGCGTCTGACGGTCGCCGACGGCTACACCGGCACCCGGCGCACCCTCAGCATGCGTCCCGGCGCCACCGTCCGGCAGAGCGTCGACCTCACCGCGAGCAGGCGCTGGTACGACCTCACCGTCACCGCCGAGGGCGACCCGGCCTTTTTGCGGCGGTTCGCCGGACATGTCGAGAACGGGGCGCCGGGCGTCAGCGACCCGGCGATCGCCACCCTGTGAGGTGGGTGAAGCGGCGGTGAACAGCGAGCCGTAGGGTCTGGTCACGGGCTGGTGGGCTCGGGGTAGTGTGCCCCGGTGACCACGCATTCGAACACACCTGCAGGCTGGTACCCCGATCCGCACGGGGCGCCCCAGACACTCCGTTACTGGGACGGAGCGCAGTGGACCCAGCACACCAGCCCGGACCAGCAGGCCGCGGCCCAGGCCCAACAGGCCCCCGCCCAGCAGGCCGTGCCGGTCCAGCAGGCCCACCAGCCCGCGCAGGCCCCGCACATACCCCACCAGGCCGGCCCCGACCAGCGCGTGCAGCGCCAGGTGCAGCAGCAGGCCGGGGTGGCCGGCGGCGCCGCGGGCGGCGGCACCCTCTTCTCCGAGCCGGTGCTGGTGGTGAACCAGAAGGCCAAGCTGATCGAGCTGACCAACGAGTACAAGGTCATGGATCAGAACGGCAACCAGCTCGGCGCCGTCGTCCAGGTCGGGCAGAGCTGGTTCCGGAAGATCGTGCGCTTCCTGTACAGCATCGACCAGTTCATGAAGATCAGGCTGGAGATCCGGGACGCCTACGGGCAGCCCGTCCTGCTGCTGACCCGCCCGGGCAAGATCTTCAAGTCGCGGGTGATCGTCGAGCGCCCGGACGGCACCCCGGTCGGCGAGATCGTCCAGCAGAACGTCTTCGGCAAGATCAACTTCGCGATGAACGTCAACGGCCAGCAGGTCGGCGCGATCAAGGCGGAGAACTGGCGGGCGTGGAACTTCGCCATCGTCGACCACGCCGGCAACGAGGTCGCCCGGATCACCAAGACCTGGGAAGGCCTCGCCAAGACGATGTTCACCACCGCGGACAACTACGTCCTGCAGATCCACTACCAGCTGCCCGAGCCGCTGCTGAGCCTGGTCGTGGCGACGGCGCTGACCGTCGACACCGCGCTCAAGCAGGACGCGCGCGGCCTGGGCTGACCGGCCGCCGCCCCGGCCGCCCGCCGCCCCGGCCGGGGCCTGTCGTTCACAGGGGCGTGAGGCGTCCCGGGTCCGCCGGGCGGGGCACCAGCGCGGGTTCCGCCGACGCCCCCGCCGGGTCCAGCGCGAGCACCGCGGCCACGGGGTGCGCCTCCTCGGCCGTATCGTCCCGCTCCTCGCCCACCGGGGCGGCGGGCGCGTTCGCCCGGGTCAGCAGGA
Source organism: Streptomyces griseosporeus (assembly GCF_014656055.1). Taxonomy (GTDB): domain Bacteria; phylum Actinomycetota; class Actinomycetes; order Streptomycetales; family Streptomycetaceae; genus Streptomyces; species Streptomyces griseosporeus. Next base: position 1,241,018 of record NZ_BNBR01000001.1, on the reverse strand, counting down.
CGACGCCCCAGGCGGCGAGCCCCGCGCCCGCCAGTGCCAGCAGCGCGCCCAGCGCCCCGCCCTGCAGCCGCTCGCCCAGCAGGGCCACGCCGATCACGGCCGCGGCCACCGGGTTGGCCAGGGTCACCACCGCGAGCGGGGCGCCGAGCCCGCCCCGGTAGGCGGTCTGCGACAGCAGCAGGCCGCCCGTGGCGAACGCCGCGACCAGCAGCGCCACCCCGACCACCTGCATGCTCAGCAGCGGACCCGAGCGGTCCGTCGCCGCCACCGTCACGGTCTGGGTGAGCGCCGAGGCCACCCCGGAGGCGACCCCGGAGGCGGTGGCGTGCCGCAGGCCCGGCCGGGCGCCCCAGGACAGCGTGCCGATCAGGGCGGCCGTCGCACCCGCCACCGCCAGCGCCTCCGGCACGCTCAGCACGTCGTCCGGCGCCGGACCCGACGCCGTGACGAGGATCGCGCCGAGGCCCAGCAGGGTGAAGCCGGTGCCGCGCCACTCCAGCGCGCCGACCCGCCGCCCGGCCAGCCGCGCGCCCATCGGCACCGCCGCGACCAGCGTCAGCGCGCCCAGCGGCTGCACCACGGTGAGCGGGCCGTACTTCAGCGCCACGACGTGCAGCAGCGCCGCGGCGGCGTTCAGCGTCACCGACCCCCACCACGCGCCGCTGCCCAGCAGCCGCAGCAGGCCGGTGCCGGCGGACCGGGCGGCGAGCCGCTCCTGGGCCACGGCGGCGGCCGCGTAGGCGACCGCGGAGAACAGGGACAGGACGACGGCGGTCAGGGCGGCGCTCATCGGTGCGCCCCCACGAGTTCGCGCTCCGGGGCCGGGGCGAGGTCGTCGCGTGCGCGGCCCGCCGTCGTGGCGGTGCGGCGCGGAAGGTGGATCACCGCGAGGGTCGCGCCGAGCAGGGCGGTGGCCACGAGCGCGTCCAGCCAGTAGTGGTTGGCCGTACCGACGATGACCAACAGGGTGAGGGCCGGGTGCAGCAGCCACAGCCACCGCCACCGGGAGCGGGTCGCCGCGATGAGACCGACGGCGACCATCAGGGCCCAGCCGAAGTGCAGCGACGGCATCGCCGCGAACTGGTTCGAGAGGTGGTCGGTCCGCGGCGGCCCGTACACCGACGGGCCGTACACGGCCGCGGTGTCGACCAGGCCGGTGGCCGCGAGCATCCGCGGCGGCGCCAGCGGGAACGCCAGGTGCAGCGCCAGGGCGGCGGCGGTGACGGCCGCCAGCACCCGGCGGGCCCACACGTAGTGGGCGGGGCGCCGCAGGTACAGCCAGACCAGGAACGCCGCGGTGACGGGGAAGTGGACCGTCGCGTAGTAGGTGTTCGCGAGGTGCACCAGGGTGTCGCCGTGCAGCAGCAGCGACTGCACCGAGCCCTCGCCGGGCAGCCGGACCGCTCGTTCGAGGTCCCACACGCGGTGCGCGTTGTGGAAGGCCTCGCCGGTGTGGCCCGTGGCCAGTTGCCGGCCGAACTTGTAGACGAGGAAGAGACCTGCGACGAGCAGGAGCTCACGGACGAGCGGGGGCCGCGCTATCGCGTCGGACTCCGCTTCTTCTTCAGGCTCGGTGCGGGCATTCATCCCCCGGCCCCTTCGCTGACGGTGGTGCGTGGGTGGTGCGTTGCCGTGTGGCTGAACACGGCATCGATACGACGTCGTACCGATACGCCAGTGTACCGATACGCGCGGGTACCGGTACACTGGCGTATCGATGACGTTCGGCACACCATGGATCCGAGGAGAGACACCGATGACGTCGCAGGCCGCGGACGGGCCGGAGACGACCGCCGCATCGCGCCGCTCCAAGCTCACGCCCGAGCGTGAGCAGGAGTTCTTCGACGCTGTCCTCGACCAGATCCGCGAGTGCGGGTACGACGCCGTGACCATGGAGGGCATCGCCGCCAGCACCCGCTGCAGCAAGTCCACCCTCTACCGGCAGTGGAAGACTAAACCGCAGTTCGTGGTGGCCGCCCTGCGCTCGCGCCGCACCTCGCGGCTGACCGGGATCGACACCGGCTCGCTCGCCGACGATCTGCGCGAGGCCGCCCGCGCCGCGGGGGACTGGGCGGTGAAGGACACCAAGCTGCTCCAGGCGCTCGGCCACGCCGTCACCCAGGACGCCGAGCTGGCGGGCGCGCTGCGCGAGGCGCTCGTCGAGCCCGAGGTCGCCGCGCTCAAGGAGATCCTGCGCCGCGGGGTCGAGCGGGGCGAGGTCGCGGCCGGCCATCCGGCGCTGGAGTTCGTGCCCGCGCAGCTGTTCGGCCTGCTGCGCGTCCGGCCGATCCTGGAGGGTCAGTACGCCGACCAGGACTACCTGGTCCGCTTCACGGAGGTCGCCGTGCTGCCGGCACTCGGCCTGACCTAGGGACCGTCAACAGGCCCTGAGACCCAGGCCGCCGTCCACGGGATGACTGGACGGTGGTCTGACCGCGCCGCACCGTGGGGACGGGGGCGGCGCGCACCCCCCGGCCGGGTGGGGTCCCTCTTGAGCGGAGAGGGACCCCGCCCGGCCGATCGCTCTCACGGGCTGGACGGCCCTTACACCTCCTGCCCGTTGCCGCCGCCGGTCGACGCGGCCTGGATGCCCCGGGTGATCTCGTCGATGACGGACACGTCCTGGTCGGCGTCGACGCCGAAGCGGACCACCACGATCTGCCGGGAGTCGGCCGGGGAGGGGAACGCCAGCGACTCGACCACGCCGTCGGCGCCCTTGCTGGTGACCGCCTTCCAGCGGACCAGATAGCCCTTCTGCCCGGCCACGGTGACGGCCTTCGCGGCGAGCTGCTGGTGCGAGGTGATGCTGCCGTAGGTGGCGCCGCCGTAGGACTCCTCGGCGTTGTCCGCGATGTCCGCCTTGGCGACCTCCTCTGCCGTGCTGCCGCGGGTGCCCAGCGCGAACGCGGGCGCCGAGTACGCGCCGCCCTTGGTGCAGGTCTTGCTGGTGTCCCCGGGGCACTTGTAGCTGTCGTTGTCGGTCACCGCGGCGCCGGCCGCGCTCTCCTGGCCGTACCAGCCCTTCGGGATCGGCAGGCTGATGCCGCTGACCCGGTCCGTCACCGCCCCGCTCTCGATCCGCGGCGCCTCGGACTGCCGCGGCGAGGGCGAGGACCCGCCGCCGCCCGGGCCGCCGGGACCGCCGCCGTCCGGCCCGCCGGGCGTGGGCTGTCCCTGCCGGGCCTCGTCCCGGCCGCCACCGCCGTCGTCCTTGGCCAGCGCCCACACCCCGACCCCGATGCAGGCGAGCACCGCGACCGCGGCGGCCACGGCTATCCCGGTCCGCACCCCGCGCCGCCCGCCCGGCGCCGGCGGCACGCCCGGGTAGCCCGGGTGCACCGGGTAGGGCTGCGCGCCGTACCCCGACTGCGGGCCGTACCCGAACGGGTTTCCCTGCCCGGGCTGTGCGCCGTACCCGGGCGCGCCGGGCGGAGTCGAGGCGCCCGGGTACGCCGGGAACGCCGTCTGCGTCGGCGCCGCCGGGTCCGCCCCGGCGGGCGCGGGCGGCTGCCCGGGCGGACCCCACGCGGCGGCCGGCCCCGCGGGGCGCGTCCGCTCCGTCCACGCCGTGCCGTCCCACCAGCGCTCGCCGGCGGGACCGTCATCTGTCTGCCCGGGGTCGGGGTACCACCCGGGGGGAGTCACCTGCGTCATGGGCCTACGGTATGAGCCCTCGCTGAAAGCCGGATGAGAGGCCCCCGCGCCCGGCCCCCTGGTGCAGGGCGCCAGACTAGGGTCCGAGATGGATGTGGGAGGCCCACAGGTGCGGTTCGCGCGGATGCGCGGCGCGTGCCCGGCGGACGGCGGTGTGCAGTGCCGCCGCCGCCTCGTCCGTGGCGGGGGCGCCGTCCTCCCGTCGCAGGCGCGTGTACACGTCCCGGGCGATGTCCGCCGCGGCGGCGTCCTCGATGGGCCACAGGGTGCCGATCACCTGGCGGTATCCGGCGAGTTGGAACGCGCTCGCGAGATGGACGGCCTCGTCGGCCAGGGCGACACCGCCCGTCGCGGACTGGCAGGCGGACAGGTAGGCGAGTTCCGCGGTACCCAGCCGGAGGCGGCTCAGCTCCAGGACGTCGAGAATCCCGTCGTGCAGGCGCAGATGCCCGCGGGAGGGGTCCTCCAGGTCCTGGGCGCCGTGGCAGGCGAAGTGGACCACGTGACTGGCCGGCAGGGCGCGCAGGACGGCGTCCCGGGTCGCCCCGCCGTCCACCAGCTGCCGCACACCGGGGAAGAGACGCGCGATGTCCTCGCTCTCGCGCCGGGCGTTGGGCAGGCCGTCGCCGGGCAGGGCGACCACCGTCACCCGCGTGGCCCCGGGCGCCCGCACGGCGTTCCGGGCGTGCGCGAGGGCACCGACGGTGGGCGCGTAGGAGGACACGACACGGTCGAGCACTCCGTCGTCCGCCCGTCCGGCGGCGTGCAGGGGCAGCAGCGTGAGCAGTCCCGTCGGCACCCACCACAACCGGGGCGGTGTCCCGTCCGGGGGCACCGCACTCAGGCCGAGGGCGTCCAGCACGGGTTCCGCGGCGGCGTCCCACAGCCAGGCGAGGGTGTCCTCCAGGGCCGCGCGGGCGCTCGGCTTCGCCGGGTCCTGCAGGGCCAGGTAGAAGTCGACGACGTACTCGGCCACCCGCTGCGGTGTGACGTCCGGAAGCGGCACGGTCAGCAGCCGGCCGGCCGTCAGGACCAGTGCGTCGCTGCGCAGGTCGCAGACGTTGAGGACGACGACCGGGCCCTCGGCGGCGACCCCGCGCAGCCGGGACGCGTCGGGACGCCGCAGGAAGCCGGCGAGGGAGCCGTCGAGCCGGCGGATCCGCTCCACCAGGCCGTCCCACTCCCGCGCCAGCAGCAGACGCCGCTCGTAGTCGGCGCCCGTGGCCGGCCGCGCGTCGGCCGGCGGCTGTCCGGGGACGAGGTCGCCGGACCCGCCCGAGTCCACGGCGTCGCGTATCTCCTCCAGGCGGCGCGCGAGGTCCGGCCGGCGGGACCGCAGCCCGCCGATGTCCGTGCGGGTGTCGAGGGCCTGGCCGAGCAGCACACCGCGACCGTGTTCCAGCATCTCCAGGGCACGCCCGCTGTCGCCCGCGAGGAGCGCGTAGGCGGCGGCGTCCCCCGCCAGCCCCTCGTGGTCGAACAGCAGCCGCTCCTGGTCCCGGCGGGGCAGCCCCCGCCAGGCCAGCAGGGCGAGCAGTTCGGTCGCGCGGGAGGCGCCCGCGACGGCGTCGGGCCAGTCCTCCACGTCCGCGGCGAGGGCCGTCCACGCCTTGGCCGCCTGCAGACGCAGGTGAGCCGGTGCGGCCACCATGTCGGCGACCTCCAGCAGGCAGCCGAGGGCCTCCCGCCGGGTGGCCTCCTCCCGGGTGCGCCGGTACCGGCTCGCCAGTGCCTCGCCCAGCGCGCAGGTGGTGGCGGCCAGGTTGACGACGTCGGCGTCGAACGGCAGCTTGCCGCGCAGGGCGTCGACGGCCTCGTCGATGTCGCTCAGCGGGCCGCCCTGGTCGAAGGCGAGACGCAGGGCGTTGGCGAGGTTGGCCCGCGCGAGCGCGCGTCCGCGGGGATGGTCCGCGGGCCGCAGCTCGACGCCGGCGCGGAGGGCCTCGACGGCCGCCCGCAGGTCCTCGGGCGCGCCACGGTGCTGGAAGCGGGACTGCAGGAGGGTGCCGAGCGTGGCCAGGGCGACCCCTCGGGTCTCGGGGTCGTCCCCGGTGAGCGCGACGGCCCGCCGGATGGCCTCCAGCGCCTCCTCGAGATCCACGTCCTGACGCGTACGGCGGAACCGGCCGTGCAGCCAGGCCGCCAGCATGAGCCGCGAAGCGCGCTCGTCGAACGAACCCGGGGCGGCCGCGGCCACGGCGCGGCGCCCCAGCCCTATCGCCTCGTCGAGATCGGCCAGCCCGCCGACGCGCTGGAACCGCGTCCACAGGCCCGTGCCGAGGGACGTCAGCCTCCGGGACCGGTCCGGGTGCCCTTCCCCGGTCGCGGCCACGGCCGCGCGGAGCGTCTCGATGGTCTCGTCCGGGTCGTACGCGCCCGAGACGACGAACCGGTCCAGGAGCGCCTGACCCAAGTCGGCGAGCCGGTCCGCGCGCCCGGCGTCGGTGTCCGGGGTGGCCGCCACGGCCTCCCGCAGCGCCTCGATACCCCGCGACAGGTCCGCCGCGGCGTCCCGATGGCCGAGTGCGCGCGTCAGGACGATGCCCAGCCGTCCGTACGTCAGGGCGCGGTCCGGATCACCGGACGGCCGGCTCCGCGCCGCCTCGTCCAGCAGAGCGATGCCCTCGTCCGCGTCCCCCGGTGTCCCGTCGCGGTCGTAGCGGCTGATCAGCGCGGAGCCCAGGTTCAGCAGGGTGTGCAGCCGGGAATCGCCCCCGATCGCCGACGACGCGCCGGACCCGGGCTGCGGGGCACCGCCGTGCCAGGTCGTCCCGTCGAAGGACAACGCCGTACGCAGGGCGTCGATCGCCTCGTCGAGGTCCGCCGGACCGCGGCCGCTCACGAAGCGCTCGTACAGCGCGGAGCCGAGGAGCGCGGGAGCCTTGCCCGGGCTGGGACGCAGGTGCGCCGGAACGGCGAGGCCCGCGAACTCGCCCACACCGGCCGGGTCGGCGGCGGTCCGCGCCGCCGCGTCGCGCAGGACGTCCAGCGCCTCCGCCTCGTCCGAGGGCCGCCCGTCGGCGGCGAACCTCTCCAGCAGCAGCCCGCCGAGCAGGGTGAGCGTGACGACCATCTGGGCCGGGTCGCCGGCGACCAGGACGCTTGACTCCCGCAGCGCCTCGACGGCCTCGTCGCGGTCGGAGGCGCTGCCGCGGTCGAGGTACCTCAGGGCCAGCGCCCACCCGAGTTGGCCCACGGCGGAGGCGCCGTCCGGATCGTCCTCGAGCGCGGCCGTCGCCGCACGGAACACGTCGACCGTCTCGTCGACGTCGGCTCCGGGCGTCCCGGTCGCGGAGGCGATCAGGAGTGCCCCGCCCAGAAGGGCCAGCGTGATGCCGCGCTCCGGGTCGTCGGGCCTCGACCGCAGTTCCTGCCGCAGCAGCCGCGCCGCCTCCACGGCCGGTGCGCCCTCACCGGTGCGCAGGGCGTGGACCAGCAGGGCGAGTGCGGGGTCGTCGCCCGGGGGCTCCAGGGCCTCGGACCGGCCCGACAGCGCGATCACCGACTCGGGTACGGCATCGGGGTCCACGCTTTTGATGCGGTCGGCGAGTTCCCGTGCCCGCAAGCGGTCGGCCCGCCCGTCGTCCGGGCCCCGTTCCTCCCCGCACGCAGCGTGGAAACGGGCCAGCGCCCGCAGGGAGGGCAGGTCCACGCGGTCCCCGACGGCTGCGGCCAGCCGTTCTGCCACCGCCCGGGCCGGAGCCGCGAGGACGGCCCGCGGATCGCCGGTGGCGCGGTGGCGGTCGAGCCGCCGGCTGAGACGGCGACGCAGCGTGGCCCTGCGCAGCCCGGTCAGGATGTCGGCGCCGATACCCACGAGCCTCCCCCTCCCTGGCCCGGGTCCCCCAACGGCGGTTGGCAGCCCGGGTGTTGGGGATAACAAACCAGGATATGGGGGGATGCGCCATGGCTCTCGTGCTCGCTGATCTGTGCGACGACTTCTTCGGACTGCTGCGCCTCGCCGAGCGGCGGGGCGCGCGTGACGTCTTCGACGAAGTGGTCGACGTGGTACGGCAGGGGCGACGGCCCGACACCGACCGCCTCGACGCGCTCTTCGCCGCCCTGGGCCTGGACGCGGACGCCGCGGGACCGGGGACGGGTTCTCCCGGTGCGGGCGGCACCAGAACGGCCGGTGGCCAGGAGCCGCCCGGTGGCGTGCCGTCGGTCGCCACGGGCGGCGGCCATGTGGCGGACCGGCCCTACGTCTGCCCGCTGGGGGTCTGCCCGCGCGCGGTCCTGCGGCGGGCCGGGCACGACGCGCCGATGTGCGACATCGGCGAACGGCCACTCGTGACCGGCCGATGACACGAACCACCGGGGCGGGGGCGGAACATGGGCTCGTTGCTGGTCGACGTGGGCCGCAGGATCGCGGACCGATGGCTGAGCGCAGTGGTACTGCCCGGCCTCCTGCTCGTGGGCACGACCGTGGTGGCGCTCACGCTCGGCCACCGGCACGGTCTCGACGCGCGGTTCCTCGTCGACACCCTCGACCGCAAGGCCTCCGGCCTCGACGGGCGGCCGGCGTCGATGGGGGCGCTCGTCGTGGGCGCCGGCCTCGCCGCGACCGCGGCGGGTCTGGTGAACCGGGCCCTGGCCGCACTGGTCGAGACGGTCTGGCTGCGACAGTGGCCGGGCCGCCTGGGCGCCCCCCTGGTGAACAGCCGTCACCAGCGGTGGGAGGCGGCGGACGAGGCCTTCGAGGCCGCTCGCGCGGCGTCCTCGGCCCCCGGCCGCCAGGACCGCCTCGACCGGCTGGCGGCCCGCCGCGCCCGGATCGGCGTCGAGCCGCCGTGCCGCCCGACGTGGATCGGCGACCGGGTCGCGGCCGCCGACCGCCGTGTGTGGCAGCAGTACCGCATCGACCTGGTGGCCGCGTGGCCGCGGCTGTGGCTCATCGTCCCCGACGCCGTCCGGACGGCGATCACCGGCGCCCGGGACCGGCTGGACGCGGCGACCCGGCTCACGGCCTGGGCGGTGCCCTACGCCGTGCTCGCGACACGCTGGTGGCCGGCCGCCGTGATCGCCCTCGCCGCGGTGGTGGCGGGACGGCAGCGGGGCAGGAGCGCGGCGGCCGGCCTGGCCGACCTCGCCGAGTCCGTCGTGGACCTGCACGGCCACGACCTCGCGGCGGCGCTGCGCATCGAGGCGCCCGCGGGCCACCCGCTCTCCCACGCGGTCGGGCTGCGCATCACCGAACAGCTGAGGAAGGGCGCATGAAGGGGCCGCCGGATCCGTGCGCGGCGTCAAACCCGGGCGACGGACGGTCAATTCTCCGCGCCCGGTGTCCCGTTGACGCCGACCGCGCGCCATCGCGCCCCATGTGCCGCCGCGCCCTCTACCCCCTTTCACCCGTCACGGCAACAGGTCCGCCGACCCTTGTCCGAACGCCGTGCCGGGGGACTACGCTCGGGACCTGCACGTCGGTCGGGCGACTTGGGGAGGTAGCGGGATGACGGAGGTCCGGCCCACGGCGGCCGCCTCGGCTTCCCTGTGGGAGCGTGACGAGGAAGTCGCCGCCGTCGCACGGGCGGTCGACACCCTGTGCGCCGACCGGTCGTCCTCGGGCAGCTTACTGGTGTTCCGGGGCGAGGCCGGCCTCGGCAAGACCGCGCTGCTGGCCGAGATCCGCCGGCTCGCCGAGGCCCGCGGCTGCACCGTCTGGTCCGCGCGCGGCGGCGAGACGCTGCGCTCCGTCCCCTTCAACGTCGTACGGCAGCTGCTGCAGCCGGCGCTCGTGTCGATGATGCCGGAGGAGGCCCGGGAGTACCTCGGCGACTGGTACGACATCGCCGGCCCCGCCCTCGGCATAGCCGAGCCCAGCGAACGGCCCGCCGACCCGCAGGGCGTCTGCGACGGACTCGTCGCGGCCGTACGGCGCCTCGCCCGCCGGGACTGGCCGCTCGTCCTGCTCGTCGACGACGCCCACTGGGCCGACCAGGAGACCCTGCGCTGGCTCGCCGCGTTCGCCGACCGCCTCGACGACCTGTCCGTGCTGGTCGTCGTCGCCCGCAGGCCCGGCGACGTCCGCGGCGTCAACGCCGAGCTGCTGGAGCAGATCGCCGCCGCCGGACGCCCCGCCGGCACGCTGAGCGCGCTCACCCCGGACGCCGTCGCCGGCCTCACCCGCGCCACCCTCGGCGCCCACGCCGACGCCCCGTTCTGCCGCGAGGTGTGGGCGGTCACCGGCGGCAACCCCTACGAGACCGTCGAACTCCTCGCCAAGGTCCAGGACAGCGAGCTGGAGCCGGCCGAGACCTCGGCCGGTGAACTGCGCGCCCTGAACCGTTCCGCCCGCGGCGGTGGCCTCGTCGCCCGCCTGGAGGAACTGGGCATCGACGCCACCCGGTGCGCCTGGGCCGCCGCCATCCTCGGCGACGGCATCACCGTCGACCTGGTCGCCAAGCTCGCCACGATGGGCCTCGACGACGCCGCGCGGTGTGCCGACCTGCTCAAGGCCGCGCGTATCCTCACCGCCCCCGACCCGGCCTCCGGCCGGGCGGGCGAAGGCGCCCTGGAGTTCGTGCACCCCCTGATCGCCACCGCCGTGTACAACTCCATCCCCGACGCCCTGCGGCGTGCCTGGCACGGCGTCGCCGCGCAGGTCGTCACCGACAGCGGCCTCGGCGCCGCGGCCGCCTCCCGCCACCTGCTCCAGGTGCACCCCGACGACGACCAGGAACTGGTCGAGCAACTGCGCGAGGCCGCCCGCGAGCACCTCGCCGTCGGGGCGCCCGACGCGGCCCGCCGCTGCCTGGAGCGCGCCCTGCTGGAACCGCCGCTGCCCGATGTCCACGCGCGCGTGCTCTTCGAACTCGGCTGCGCCAGCCTGCTCACCGCGCCCGCCAGGACCATCGGCCACCTGCAGACCGCGCTCGCCATGCCCGGCCTGGAGGGCGCCGAACGCGTCGACGCCGTCTTCCGCCTCTCCCAGGCGCTCCTCCACAACGACCAGCTGGAGGAGGCCGTCCGCACCGTCGAGGCCGAGGCCGCCCGGCACCCGGACGGTCCGGCCCGGCTGCGCCTGCAGGCCGTGCAGTACATGTGGGAGGGCATCCACGCCGGCGAGTCCGCCACGCCCGGCCGCTCCGAGCGGCTCGCCGGCCTCGCCCGCACGTGCACCGGCCGGGACAACTCCGAGCGGGCGCTGCTCATCCTGCGCGGCTTCGACGCCATGACCCGCGGAGAGAGCGCCGAGGAGGTCGTCGAGCTGTGCGACCGCGCCCTCGTCAACGGCCGCCTCGCGCCCGGCCTCGGCTGGACCGACACCGAGTGGGGCGTCGAGCTGCTGATGATGCTGGGCAGCTCGTACGCCTACGCGGACCGGCTCGACCGCGCCGAGAGCCTGTTCGCCGAGGCCCTGCGCGCCTACACCGTGGCCGGCTGGAGCGGCGGCCACCTCGCCCTGGCCAACGCCTTCCTCGGCCTCGCCTACCGCCGCCAGGGCCGTCTCCGGGACGCCGAGAGCATCCTGCGGGAGTCCCTGCGCCTCGCCGAGCGTGTCGGCCGGGGGCTGCCCCTGTACTGGTCCGCGACCTGCGGCCTGGTCGACACCCTGCTCGCCCGCGGCCACATCGACGAGGCCTGGTCGGTCGCCGACCAGTACGGCTTCCACCCGCCCTACCCGTCCACCATCGTGCTGCCCGACCCGCAGTCCGTGCGCGGCCGGCTGCTGCTCGCCGTCGGCCGCACCGAGGAGGGCGTCGACGAGCTGCAGGCCGCCGAGAAGGCCGCCGCCTCCCGTGGGCACCACAACCCGGTCATGGTGCCCTGGGCGGTCGACCTGGCCCGCGCCCTCGCCACGGAGGAGCCGTCCCGGGCGGCCCAGCTGGCCTCCGAGGCCCGCCGCCGCGCCGAGCGCTTCGGCACCGACACCGCCATCGGCGAGGCCCTGCGCTGCGCCGCCGCCCTGGAGACCGGTCAGCGCGCGGTCCGCCTCGCCGGGCAGGCCGTCGCCTACCTGGAGTCCTCCCCCTGCCAGTACGAACACGCCGCGGCCCGCGTCGAGTACGGCATCGCCGCCCGCTCGGTCACCGAACTCCGCCGCGGCCTGGACCTGGCCCGGGCCTGCGGCGCGGACGGCCTGGCAGCCCGGGCCCAACAGGAACTGGACACGGGCCACGGCCTGACCTGAGGGATCCGACCGAGCCCACCTCGCGGCAGCGCCCCGACGGTAGCCGGCTCGCGAGGTGGCTTTCGGCGCAGCGCCGGGACGGTGGTCGGCCCACGGGGCGGCCTCGCGGCAGCGCGCCGAGGGGTGGCTCGGCCGGGAGGGCCGCGCGCCGCCCGCCCCGGCGAGCCGGCCCCTGCCCCGCGCCGCCGCCTCGGGCCCGGCGGCAGCCGCGCCTCCCGGCAACCCCGGCGGCCACCGGGCCCCGAGGCCGCCTCCGCAGTCCGCCCGGGCGGCGCTCAATCGCCCAGCAGCCGCTCCGTCAGTTCGGTCAGGCGTTCGCGGGTTTTCGCGTCGTACGTCTGGTCGTGGGCCCGGGCCGGGGTGGTGCCGTCGAAGTAGTGGCCCGTGCCCAGGTCCTCCGTGGCCAGGGCCAGGACGCCCGGGGCTCCGTCCGCGACCGTGTTCCACGGCTGGACGCCGGCCTCGCGGACCATGCCGGTGTTCATGAAGGTCGCCGGGTGCAGGACGTTCACCGCGACCCCGGTGCCCGCGAGCTCCTCGGCGAGGGAGAAGGTGTGCGCGGCGAGGGCGAACTTGCTGCGGCAGTACGCCGCGAAGCCGCCGTAGTCGCGGCTCAGTCCGGGGTCGTCGAAGTCGACGGGCTCCTGGCCCGCCGAGCCGACGTTGACGATCCGCGCGGGGGCGTTGGCGCGCAGCACCGGCAGCAGGGCGCGGGTGAGCGCGACCGGCGCCAGGTAGTTCACCGCGAGGCGCAGCTCGTGTCCGTCGGCGCTGACCTCGCGGCCCGCGCCGGGCGGCCCGGCGCCGATGCCCGCGTTGTTGATGAGGACGGACAGCTCGGGGTGCGCTCGCGCGACCCGCTCGCCCAGCTCCCGTACCCGCGCCAGCGAGGCCAGGTCGGCGACGAACCCCTCGGCCTCGCCCTCGGCGCGCAGTTCCGTCACCAGCTGTTCGGTGCGGGCCGGGTCGCGGCCGTGGGCGAGGACCAGATGGCCCGAGCGGACCAGCTCGAAGGCGACGTACCGGCCCAGACCCGAGGTCGCGCCGGTGAGGAGAACAGTGGACATGACACCACCGTAGGGCCCCGGCGGGGACCGCGCGGCCCGTTCAGTCCTCCTCGGCCAGCACCCGCTGCGCCGTCGCGAACGCCGAGTTGGCCGCGGGCACCCCGCAGTACACGGCCGTCTGGAGGAGGACGGCACCGATCTCCTCCGGGGTGAGCCCGTTGCGGCGGGCCGCGCGCACGTGCATGGCCAGCTCCTCGTAGTGGCCGTGCGCCACCAGCGCCGTCAGCGTGATCATGCTGCGTTCGCGGCGGCTGAGCGTCGGGTCGGTCCAGATCTCGCCCCACGCGTAGCGGGAGATGAAGTCCTGGAACCGCGCGGTGAACGGCGTCTGCCGGGCCTGCGCCCGGTCCACGTGCGCGTCGCCGAGCACCTGCCGCCGCACCTCCATCCCGCGCCGCGCACCCCCGCCGAGGTGCGCGCGCAGCGCCGTCAGGACCGCCTCCGGGCACTGCGCGGGCGCCAGGTGCGAGGCGCCGGGTATCTCCACGAGCGCGGCGTCCGGCACCGCGTCCGCGATCTCCCGCAGATGCGCGGGCGGGGTCGCCGGGTCCTCCCGCCCGGCCACGAGCAGCGTGGGCGCGGCGATGTCCGCCAGCCGGTCCCGCAGGTCGAACGCGGCGAGCGCGTCACAGCAGGCGGCGTACGCACCGGGGTCGGCCTCGCCGTGGTCGCGGATAAGGCGGGGCACGGTGAAGTCACCGGCGAACCAGCGGGCCGGGGCGCTCTCCAGCAGCCAGCCGACACCCTCCCGCCGGACCCGTTCGGCCCGCTCCCGCCAGGGGCTCGTCCCGCCGAAGTGCGCCGACGCGCAGATCACCGCGAGCGACGTGACACGCTCCGGGTGGTGCACGGCCAGGTGCAGCCCGACCGCGCCGCCCAGCGACACGCCCGCGTACGCGAACCGCTCGACGCCGAGGGAGTCGGCGAGGTCGAGGACCAGGCCGGAGAGGTCGCCCACGGTGGCGCCCGGCCCGATCAGGCCGGCGGGCGAGGCGCCGTGCCCGGGCAGGTCCCAGCGGACCACCCGGTGCCCGGCCGACAGCTCGGGCGCGACTGCGTCCCACAGGGCGTTCGAGGTGCCGAGCGACGGCCCCAGCAGCAGCGGGGGAGCCGTATCGGGTCCCTCGGCACGGTGGTCGAGCAGCTTCCTGGTCAACGTCGCTCCAGAGCACGGTCGGTGAGGGCTCCCGCGGAGCCCGTGTAACAGGCGGGGTCGGCCGACGCGCCGAGGTCGACGTCGACGTCCTTCAACTCGGGCTCGGCGGCCAGGAGTTCGGCCAACGGCACGCCTTCCGCGCAGGTGCGCTCGGCGAGCCGGGTCAGCAGCTCCTTGGCGCGGGCGCGGCCGAGCGCCCCCGCCAGTTCGGCCGAGAGCCGTTCGGAGACGATCAGCCCATGGGTGAGGCCGAGGTGGTCCCGCATCGTCTCCGGACGCACCCGCAGCCCCTCGACCAGCTCCGCCGCGTCGCGGGCAGCGCCGCCCACCAGCCGCAGCAGCTCCCGCAGCGGCTCCCACTCGGCGTGCCAGGCGCCGGCCGGACGTTCGTCCTCCGCCGCGAGCGAGCCGTACAGCGTCGCCGCGAGCTGCGGGGCGCGCCGGGCCGCCGCGGCGATCAGCGTGGACCGCACGGGGTTCGCCTTGTGCGGCATCGCGGACGAGCTCCCGCCGCTGCCCTCGGCGACCTCGGCGATCTCGGTACGGGACAGGGTGAGCACGTCCACCGCGAGCTTCCCCAGCGCCCCGGCGGTGAACGCCAGCGCGCCGGCCAGGTCGGCGACCGGTGTGCGCAGCGTGTGCCAGGGCAACACCGGTGCCGCGAGCCCGAGTTCACGGGCGTACGCCGCCACGAGCCCCGTCGGGTCCTCGGCGCCGTACACCGCGAACGCGGCCAACGTGCCCGCCGCGCCCCCGAGTTGCGCCGGCAGGGACTCCCGCACCGCGCGGCAGCGGTCCCGCGCGTCCAGCACCAGCGAACGCCAGCCGGCCGCCTTCAGCCCGAACGTCGTCGGCACGGCGTGCTGGGTGAGCGTCCGCCCCGGCATCGGCGTGTCCCGGTGCGCCGCGGCCAGTTCCGCGAGCCGGTCCGCCGTACGGTCCAGGTCGGCCAGGACCAGGTCCAGCGTGCGGACCGCGACGAGCATGGCCGCCGTGTCCATGATGTCCTGGCTGGTCGCGCCCCGGTGGACGTACGGGCCGTACTCCTCGCCCACGGCCCGCGTGAGGTCGGCGACGAGCGGGATCACCGGGTTGCCGCCGCCGCGCGCCCGCTCGGCGAGCGACCGCACGTCGAAGCCGCCGGCGTCCGCCGCGTCGGTCACCGCCCGCGCCGCCGCCTCGGGGACGAGGCCCAGCGCGGCCTGCGCCCGGGTGAGCGCGGCCTCCGCGTCGAGCAGCGCCCGCAGGTAGGCCGCGTCGCTCGTCGCGGACGCGGCGGGGGAACCCGCCCAGCCGGGGGCGAGCAGGCCGGTGTCGAACTCCGCAGCTGTCACTGGAACTCCAGGAAGACCGTCTCGCCTTCGCCCTGAAGGCGGATGTCGAAACGGTAGGTGCCCGCACCGTCCGCCCGCGCGATCAGCGTGTCGCGCCGCCCGGCGTCGAGCCGGGCCAGCAGCGGATCGGCGGCGAGCGCCGCGTCGTCGCCCGGCAGGTAGATCCGCGTGAACAGGTGGACCAGCAGTCCGCGCGCGAACACGCACACACTGAGGTACGGGGCGCTGTTCCCGCGCGCCCCCGGCCGCAGCGTCCGCGCGTACCAGTGGCCGCCCGCGTCCGTCTGGACGCGGCCCCAGCCGGTGAACTCCACGCCGTTGCGGCCGAGATAGCCGCCGGTCGCCGGGTCGCGGCGGAGGGAGCCGTCCGTGGTGGGCACGGTGCCGTCCGGGGCGGGGCCCCACAGCTCCAGGAAGGCGTCCGGCAGCGGGACGCCCTCGCCGTCGTACACACGCCCCTGGAGGGTGATGGTGTCGGGGTGGCCGACGGGGGCGATGTCACCGCCGCCGGGGAACGGCAGCGCGTACCCGTAGAAGGGGCCGACGGTGTGCGACGGGGTGGGCAGCACGGTCTCCGGCCTGCTCGTGTCGATCTTCGTCATGGCAGGTCAGCGTCCTTCTTCCAGCCAGGTGGCGGCGGGGCCGTCCAGCACGATGTCCCAGTGGTAGCCCAGCGAGAACTCCGGCACGGACAGGCTGTGGTCGTAGGTGGCGACCAGCCGCTGCCGGGCCGCGTCGTCCGTCACCGACTGCAGGATCGGGTCGTACGGGAACAGCGGGTCGTTCGGGAAGTACATCTGCGTCACCAGCCGCTGCGTGAACGCGGTGCCGAACACCGAGAAGTGGATGTGCGCGGGCCGCCAGGCGTTGACGTGGTTGCGCCACGGGTAGGGGCCCGGCTGGATCGTGGTGAACCGGTAGAAGCCGCTGTCGTCGGTGAGCGTGCGGCCGACGCCGGTGAAGTTCGGGTCGAGCGGGGCGTCGTGCTGCTCGCGCTGATGGGCGTACCGGCCGGCCGCATTGGCCTGCCAGATCTCGACCAGCTGGCCGCGCACGGGCCGGCCGTCGCGGTCCAGCAGCCGGCCGGAGACGGTGATGCGCTCGCCGATCGGCTCACCGCGGTGGTGGCGGGTGAGGTCGTTGTCGATCTCGGTGATGTCCCGCTCGCCGAAGGCCGGCGAGGACAGCTCGACCAGCTCCGGGTCCTGGGTGACGTCGATGGTGACCGGCGGCTGTTTCGGGTGCCGCAGCACCGAGGAGCGGTACGGCGCGTAGTCGCGCCGCGGGTGGTGCTCCACGGGCGCGCCGTCGGCGACGCGCTTGTCGTACGCGGCGTGCTCGGCCGCGATCTCCTGGTCGATGTCGTGCTGGGTGAGGGTCATGGACGTTCCTAACGCTCCAGTCCGCCGTTGTTCTTGCCGAACGGGGTGCGGACCGCGTCGACGATGTAGACATCCCTCATGCCGCGGTCTCCTCCGGGACGCGGATCTTCGCGGCGGTCCGGGCGGTGATCTCCTCGGCCGTGACGCCGGGCGCGGTCTCGACGAGGACCAGTCCGTCGTCGGTGACGTCGAGGACGCCGAGGTCGGTGATGATCCGGTTCACGCACGCCCGGCCGGTGAGCGGCAGCGTGCACGTGTCGAGGATCTTCGGGCTGCCGTCCTTGGCGGTGTGGGTCATCACGACGATGACCGTGCGGGCGCCGTGGACCAGGTCCATCGCGCCCCCGATGCCGGTGACCAGCTTGCCGGGGACGGCCCAGTTGGCCAGGTCGCCGCGGGCGGAGACCTGCATCGCGCCCAGCACCGCGACGTCGATGTGCCCCCCGCGGATCATCGCGAAGGACAGCGCCGAGTCGAAGAAGGACGCGCCCGGCAGGACCGTGACGGTCTCCTTGCCGGCGTTGATCAGATCCGGGTCGACGGCGTCCTCGGTGGGGTAGGGGCCGGTGCCCAGGATGCC
This sequence comes from Streptomyces griseosporeus, assembly GCF_014656055.1. GTDB lineage: Bacteria > Actinomycetota > Actinomycetes > Streptomycetales > Streptomycetaceae > Streptomyces > Streptomyces griseosporeus. The sequence goes on along the minus strand of NZ_BNBR01000001.1, from coordinate 1,223,714 downwards.
GTTCTCGCTCTCCAGCACCACCTCGACGCCCGGCGGGAGGTGATTGGGGATCAGGGTCGGCAGACCGATGCCGAGGTTGACGTACTGCCCGTCCTGAAGTTCGCGCGCCGCGCGGGCGGCCATCTGCTCGCGTGTCCAGGCCATCAGCTGCTCACCGTCCGCTGCTCGATCCTCTTGTCCGCCGCCTGGTCGGCGGTGAGGGCGACCACGCGCTGCACGAAGATGCCCGGCAGGTGCACCTGGTCCGGGTCCAGCCCGCCCGGCTCGACCAGCTCCTCGACCTCGGCGATCGTGATCCGCCCGGCCATCGCCGCGAGCGGGTTGAAGTTCCGGCTGGACTTGTTGAACACGAGGTTGCCGTGCCGGTCGCCCTTCGCGGCGCGCACCAGGGCGTAGTCGGTGCGGATGCCGCGCTCCAGCACGTACTCCACCCCGTCGAACTCCCGCACCTCCTTGGGCGGCGAGGCGAGGGCCACCCCGCCCGAGCCGTCGTAGCGCCAGGGCAGCCCGCCCTCGGCGATCTGCGTGCCGACTCCGGCCGGGGTGTAGAACGCGGGGATGCCGGCCCCGCCGGCCCGCAGCCGCTCGGCCAGCGTGCCCTGCGGGATCAGCTCCAGCTCCAGCTCCCCGCCCAGGTACTGGCGGGCGAACTCCTTGTTCCCGCCGATGTACGAGCCGGTCACGCGGGTGATCCGGCCCGCCGCCAGCAGCACCCCGAGCCCGGTCTCCAGCGCCCCGCAGTTGTTCGACACCACCGACAGGCCGCCCACCCCGCGCTCGTACAGCGCCTGGATGAGCACGTTCGGCACACCGCTCAGCCCGAAGCCCCCCACGGCCAGCGACGCGCCCTCGGGCACGTCGGCCACCGCCTCCGGCGCCGTGGCGACCACCTTGTCCATCCGTGTAGCCCCATCTCCGTCAATTAGTCAGCGCACTGAGTATTTCGGCGCGGTGCGCTCACGGTGCCACCGGAGCTCGAAGCCGTCAAGAGCTGGAGTGATGGCGCGAGACAGGGACGGGGATGGTCGCTATTGTTCAGTGCACCGACGGAATCGACGGCACCGACACCAGGAGCGCACATGGCCGCGGTGGACCTCTCCACCCACCCCGGGCACCTTGCCCGGCGGCTCCAGCAGGCCCACTACCTGCTGTGGACCACGATGGTCTCCGAGGAGATCACCTCACCGCAGTTCGCGGTGCTCAACGCGCTCGTGACCGAGCCGGGGCTCGACCAGCGGACCGTGGGGGAGCGCGTCGGCCTCGACCGCTCGACCATCGCCGAAGTGATCAGCCGGCTGACCCGGCGGGGCCTGCTCGACAAGGTCCGGGACCCGCAGGACGGCCGGCGCTCCCTGCTGCGGCTGACCGACGAGGGGCAGCGCACGCACCGGAAGCTGGCCGTGCGCACCGCCCGGATGAACCAGGTCTTCCTCGCCCCGCTCTCCGCCGAGGAACAGGCGGTGTTCCTGGAGCTGATCCGGCGGGTCTCGGACGCGGCGGAGGGGCTCCGCAACCCGGCGGAACCCCTCGTCACGCAGGGCTGAGCTTCAGCTCGCCGACGCGAACACCACCCACACCTGGCCCTCGGCGAAGTTCACCGGCGTGCCGTCCCGCGTCGTGAAGCGCGTGCCGTCGGCCGGCGTCGGCCGCTCCCAGGTGACGTCGTAGGCGCGGCCGTCGCGCAGCACCTCGGCCCGCCCGGAGCCGACCGTCTCGGTGTACGGCGTGTGGTTGCCGAGGAAGTCGTGGAAGGCGGACGGGTGGACCTTCACGTACTGCACGACCACCGTCGGCGGCGCCACCGGCCCGTCGTCCGTGGTCACCGTCGGGGTGCCGTCCATGGAGACCCGGTAGCCGTGCAGGGCGTCGGACCAGGTGAAGGTGAAGGTCGCGGCGGGGAAGCGCACCGTGCGGCTCGTCGCCGCCGTGCCGCCGGCGGGCCGCGCGCCGTAGCGGAAGCCGGTCGTCAGCGCGTCCCGGCCCGGCGCGGTGGGCAGCAGGCGGTCCGGGCGCAGATAGAGGTTGTGTGGGGCGGGCCTGTCGGTGCCCCGGTAGAAGGCCCCGGACACCTTGCCGGGTGTCTCCGGCCGCAGCGGGGCCGCGTCGATCAGCGGCAGCAGCTTCTTCTGCGCGCCGGAGAAGGCGAGCGTCGGCCGCTCGAACTGGCGCAGCAGCTCCAGGTCGGACTCGCGGGCGCTGCGCACCGGGCCGACCGCCTTCGGCATGTCCGTCGCGTACACCGCCATCAGCCGGCTCAGGCCGCCCTCGACCTGCTCGGCGTAGACGATGTCCGCGGCGTTCAGGCCGGTCTGCGGCCGGGCCGCCCGCGCGTTGTCGATCTTCACCGCGAGGACGGCACCGTGGTGCCGGGTGCTCGGCGACGGGTCCGGCGGGCGCCCGTCGTCGTGCGTGCCGCCCGGGGCGGTGCAGGCCGCCGCCAGTGCCATCGTCACCGCGGCGGCCAGCAGGGCCGCCGCTCTCGCCCGTTCCGCGCGCCGGGTGCGCGTTCCTCGTCTCATGCCCACCGCCGCCACCCCGTTCTCCGCTGTATGTCGATTGTCCGCTCATAGGACTATTGCGTGCATACCCGGACAAATCAGGCGGAGAGCCGTGCGGTCCCGTCCCTGCTCTGTTCGTGCTCGGCGAATCCGCCGATCGGCCCCGGGTCCCCGGTTCGACGTACCGGCCCGTCGAACGGTTGTCCGCGGAGCCGCCGGGTACCCGGCGCCCGACGGACGGGGGCATGCCAGGCGACGCGACACGACCGAGGAGCGGGCAGATGAGGGCAGTGACGTGGCAGGGCAAGCGGGACGTGCGCGTGGAGAACGTGCCCGATCCGAAGATCCAGGAGCCGACGGACGCCGTCATCCGGGTCACCTCCACCGGCCTGTGCGGGTCGGACCTGCACCTGTACGAGGTGCTGACGGCGTTCATGACACCGGGCGACATCCTCGGGCACGAGCCCATCGGCATCGTCGAGGAGGTCGGCGCGGGCGTGCCCGACCTGAAGGCCGGCGACCGGGTCGTGGTGCCCTTCCAGATCGCCTGCGGCGACTGCTGGATGTGCCTGAACGGACTGCCCACCCAGTGCGAGACCACCCAGGTGGCCGGCGAGGGCATGGGCGCCGCGCTCTTCGGCTACACCCGGCTGTACGGCGCCGTACCGGGCGCGCAGGCCGAGTACCTGCGGGTGCCGCAGGCGCAGTTCGGGCCGATCAAGATCCCCGAAGGGCCGCCCGACGACCGCTTCGTGTACCTCTCCGACGTGCTGCCCACCGCCTGGCAGGCGGTCTCCTACGCCGACGTGCCCGAGGGCGGCAGCGTCGCCGTCCTCGGGCTCGGGCCGATCGGCGACATGGCCTGCCGGGTCGCGCAGGTCCGCGGCGCCGGCCGGGTGTTCGGCATCGACCTGGTGCCCGAGCGGCTGCGCCGGGCGAAGGAGCGGGGCGTGGAGACGTTCGACCTGCGCAGCTTCGACAGCGACAAGGAGCTGGTCGCCGCGATCCGCGACGAGACCGACGGGCGCGGCCCCGACGCGGTGATCGACGCGGTCGGCACCGAGGCGCACGGCAGCGCCGCGGCCAAGCTCGCGCAGCAGGCCGTCTCGATCCTCCCGCGCAAGATCGGCGCGCCGCTCACGGAACGCTTCGGCGTGGACCGGCTCGCCGCCCTGTACACGGCCATCGACCTGGTGCGCCGCGGCGGCACGCTCTCCCTCGTCGGCGTCTACGGCGGCATGGCGGACCCACTGCCGCTGCTCACGCTGTTCGACAAGCAGATCCAGATCCGTATGGGCCAGGCCAACGTGCGCCGCTGGAGCGACGAGATCATCCCGTACCTCACCGACGAGGACCCGCTCGGCGTCGACGACTTCGCCACGCATCGCGTGCCGCTGGAGGAGGCGCCGCACGCCTACGAGATGTTCCAGCGCAAGCAGGAGGGCGCGGTGAAGGTGCTGATGAAGCCCTGACCGCGGGGCGAGGCCTGAGCGGGAGAGGGCGGGGCGCCCGGCGAGGCCCCGGTCAGCCGCCGGTGCCCAGCACCTCCGCGAGGTCGTAGCGCACCGGCTCCTCCAGCTGCGCGTACGTGCAGCTGGAGGGGGTGCGGTCCGGGCGCCAGCGGCGGAAGCGGGCCGTGTGCCGGAACCGCGCCCCGTTCTCCATGTGGTCGTAGGCCACCTCGGCCACCCGCTCCGGCTTGAGCGGCACCCACGACAAGTCCTTCTTGCCCGACCAGCGGCTCGGCGCCCCCGGCAGCCGGGCCGTCTCGTGGGCGGCCTCGTCGGACCAGGCCGCCCACGGATGCCCGGCCACGTCGTCCATCCGCAGCGGCTCCAGCTCGTCCACCAGCTGGGCCCGCTGCTTCATCGGGAACGCCGCGGAGACGCCCACGTGCTGGAGGGCGCCCTTGTCGTCGTACAGCCCGAGCAGCAGCGAGCCGACCACCGGGCCGGACTTGTGCAGGCGGTAGCCCGCGACGACCACGTCCGCCGTCCGCTCGTGCTTGATCTTGAACATGGCGCGCTCGTCCTGCAGATAGCGCAGCGTGAGCGGTTTGGCGATCACCCCGTCCAGGCCCGCGCCCTCGAACCGCTCGAACCAGGACCGCGCCACCTCGATGTCCGTGGTCGCCGGCGCCACGTGCACCGGCGGAGTGACCTTGGCGAGCGCCCTGGTCAGCAGGGCCCGCCGGTCGCTCAGCGGCACGTCGAGCACCGCCTCGTCGTCCAGCGCCAGCAGGTCGAAGGCGACGAAGGAGGCCGGGGTCCGCTCCGCCAGCGTGCGCACGCGGGAGTCGGCCGGGTGGATGCGCTCGGTGAGCGCGTCGAAGTCCAGATGCCCCTCCCGCGCGATCACGATCTCCCCGTCCAGCACGCACCGCTTGGGCACCCGCTCCCGCAGCGCCGCCACCAGCTCGGGAAAGTACCTGGTCAACGGCTTGCCGGTACGGCTGCCCAGCTCGACTTCGGCCCCGTCCCGGAACACGATCGCCCGGAACCCGTCCCACTTCGCCTCGTACTGCATCCCCTCCGGAATCCTCGCCACGGACTTGGCGAGCATCGGCTTCACGGGGGGCATCACCGGAAGATCCATGCCTCGATTCTGCTCTGCCACGGCCAGGAATGCCCGGTATGCGATGTTTGCGGGGTGCGCCTACGGTGGCCGCATGGGTGACGCGGTGGAACTGGAGGCGGGCGGTCGCACGGTACGGCTGTCCCACCCGGACAAGGTCTTCTTCCCGGAGCGCGGTTTCACCAAGCTGGACCTCGCGCAGTACTACCTGGCCGTCGGCCCGGGCATCCTGCGCGCCCTGCGCGACCGCCCCACCACCCTGGAGCGCTACCCCGACGGGCTGACCGGCGAGTGGTTCTTCCAGAAGCGGGCCCCGAAGAACATGCCCGACTGGATCCCCACCGCCCACATCACCTTCCCCAGCGGGCGCAGCGCCGACGAGATGTGCCCGACCGAGGAGGGCGCCGTGGTGTGGGCCGCCCAGTACGGCACCCTCACCTTCCACCCCTGGCCGGTGCGCCGCGCCGACGTCGACCGGCCCGACGAGCTGCGCATCGACCTCGACCCGCAGCCCGGCACCGACTACGCCGACGCCGTGCGCGCCGCCGGCGAACTGCGCGCCGTGCTGGAGGAGTTCGGCGGGCTGCGCGGCTTCCCGAAGACCTCCGGCGGGCGCGGCCTGCACGTCTTCGTGCCGATCGAGCCGCGCTGGACCTTCACCCAGGTGCGGCGGGCCGCCATCGCGGTGGGGCGCGAGATGGAGCGGCGCATGCCGGACCACGTGACGATCAAGTGGTGGAAGGAGGAACGGGGCGAGAAGATCTTCGTCGACTACAACCAGACGGCACGCGACCGCACCATCGCCTCCGCCTACTCCGTACGGCCCCGCCCGCACGCCCCGGTCTCCGCGCCCCTGCGCTGGGAGGAGGTCGGCGACGCCCACCCCCGCGACTTCGACCTCGCCACCATGCCGGCCCGCTTCGCCGCCCTCGGCGACGTCCACGCCGACATGGACGACCACCGCTACTCCCTGGAAGCGCTCCTGGAGCTGGCCACGAAGGACGAGCACGACCACGGCCTGGGCGACCTGCCGTACCCGCCCGAGTACCCGAAGATGCCGGGCGAGCCGAAGCGGGTGCAGCCGAGCCGGGCGAGGAAACCCAAGCAGGCGGCGGAGGGCGACTGAGGGGCGGGACGCGCACGGGCGGCCGACGGCTGTGTCCCGGCGCTCGGGTGGAGGGCCGTCGGGGGCCGTGTCCGTGCGCTGGGGGTGGAGGGCCGTCGGGGCCGTGTCCGTGCGCTGGGGGTGGAGGGCCGTCGGGGGCCGTGTCCGTGCGCTGGGGGTGGAGGGCCGTCGGGGGCCGTGTCCGTGCGCTGGGGGTGGAGGGCCGTCGGGGGCCGTGTCCGTGCGCTGGGCGTGGAGGGCCGTCGAGGGCCGTGTCCGTGCGTTGCCGGCGCAGGACGGCTGACGGCGTGTGCCCGTCGCGCCGGGGCTATCCTGAGCCGCAACCGCCGGTGAGGAGCCCCGAAGTGACCGAGACAGCGCCGCGTCCGACCCTGGAGGCCGTGGCGGCGCGGGCCGGGGTGTCGCGGGCGACGGTGTCCCGGGTGGTCAACGGCGGCGACGGGGTCCGCCCGCCCCTGGTCGAGCGGGTCCTGCGAGCCGTGGACGAGCTGGGATACGTGCCCAACCAGGCCGCCCGCAGCCTGGTGACCCGGCGCCACGACGCCGTGGCCGTCGTCATCGCCGAACCCGAGACCCGCGTCTTCGCCGATCCCTTCTTCGCCCTGCAACTGCGCGGCATCAGCAAGGAGCTGACCGCCCACGACAACCAGCTCGTGCTGCTGCTGACCGAGGGCCGCGACGACCACGCGCGCGTCGGCCGCTACCTCGCCGGCGGCCATGTCGACGGGGCACTCGTGTTCTCCCTGCACCTCGACGACCCGCTGCCGGGACTGATCCGCCGGGCTGGTGTGCCGACCGTCTTCGGCGGACGGCCCGGCTGGAGCGACGACGACGAACGCGCCGCCGTCTACGTCGACAGCGACAACCGCGGCGGCGCCCGCGACGCCGTACGCCACCTCGTCGGCCTCGGCCGCACCCGCGTCGCGCACATCACCGGCCCGCTCGACCAGACCTCCGCCGCCGACCGCCTCGCCGGTTACCGGGACGTCATGGCCGGCACGGACCCGGGGCTCGTCGCGGAGGGCGACTTCACCCCGGCCGGCGGGGAGCGCGCGATGCGCGCCCTGCTCGACCGCTGCCCCGGCCTCGACGCCGTCTTCGCCGCCAACGACCTCACCGCGTCCGGAGCGCTGCGCGTCCTGCGCGAGCGCGGGCTGCGGGTGCCCGACGACATCGCCGTGATCGGCTTCGACGACATGCTGCCCCTCGCCGAGCAGACCGACCCGCCGCTCACCACCGTCCGCCAGCCCATCGAGGAGATGGGCCGGCTCATGGCCAGGCTGCTGCTCGGCAGCCCCCGGGACGGCGCGGCGCCGGCCGACGGCTCCGAGCCGCCCACCGGGGTGGTCCTGCCGACAACCCTGGTCCGCCGCGCCTCCGCCTGACACGGCCGCCGGGACGACGACAGCTGCCGAGGGGCCGCTGCGGCGATGCCTACTGCTGTTGCTGCGGCGGCGCGCTCTTGATCACCGCGAAGCGGGCGCCGTACGGGTCGGCCAGCCGGGCCACGCGGCCCACCCCCTCGATGTCGGTGGCCGGCACCCGCACCGTGCCGCCGAGCTTCTCGGCGTCGGCCACCACCGCGTCGGTGTCCGGCACCTCGAAGTACGGCAGCCAGAAGGCGTCCGTCTCCGTGGGGTCGTCGGCCAGCGGGACGATCCCGCCGAACATCGCGTCCTCCCCGCCCTCGGCGGGGTTGACGCAGGTGTAGACACCGCCGGGGAACGGCACGGCGGAGGTCTCCAGGCCCAGCACCGAGTGGTAGAACGCGGCGGCCGCCGCGATGTCCGGCGTGTACAGCTCGACCCAGCACAGCGAGCCCGGATCGCCGGCCAGGTCGACGCCCTTGTTCTGCCCGGGCTGCCAGATCCCGAACGACACGCCCGCCTGGTCGGCCAGGATCGCCATGTGGCCCTGGCCCATCACATCCATCGGCTGGAACAGCACCCGGCCGTGCGCCTGCCCGGCGGCCTGGGCCGTGGCCTGCGCGTCCCGGCTCTGGAAGTACACCGTCCAGGACGGCGGGCCCTGCTCCGGCGTGGTCTGCATGCCGCCCGCCACGGTCTTCCCGTCCAGCTGGAAGAAGCCGTAGCCACCGGCGTCCGGGCCGGCCGAGACGAACTGCCAGCCGAAGAGCGCGCCGTAGAAGCGGGTGGCGCCCTCGATGTCGGACGTGCCGACATCGATCCAGTTCGGGGCGCCGTCGACGAAACGGGTGGTGAGCATCTTCGCCCTCCTTCTCCTGTGCCGGGCCCCGTCGTCCGGGGTGCCTGCTCTGCCGAGTCTTGCACCGCCCACTGACAACCGCCGCCGCACCGCGCGGGCGCGCCGCCGTGCGCCCGGCCCCGCGGCGCGGGCATCATCGAGCGGCGGGAGGTCTGACAGGGCGCGTTGATCGCGCGTTGATCGAACGTTTTTCGCCGCGCGGCAGGCTCTCGGCCATGCACATCGACACGATCCCCGCGCCCGACCTCGCCTGGCAGCAGGAGGCGTTGTGCGCGCAGACCGGGGGCGACTTCTTCTTCCCCGAGCCCGGCAGCTCCGTGCGGGAGGCGAAGCGGATCTGCGGGCTGTGCCCGATCCGCTCGGCCTGTCTGGAGTACGCCCTGGAGCACGACGAGCGCTTCGGCGTCTGGGGCGGCCTGTCCGAGAAGGAACGCCTCGCCCTGCGGCGTACCTGCTCGTGAGCGCCCCGCCCTCCCCGCAGGGCTTCCAGCCGACCGCCGTACGAAAACGCGTGCGAGCCGTGGGGCCGGGTGCCGATAGGATCACCGGGCGCGTCCGGGCGTAGCGCAGAGGCAGGCGCACCCGTCTTGCCCAGACGAAGACACGCCGGTTCGAATCCGGCCGTCCGGGCGCGTCCCGGGTCCCGTAGAGCAGAGGCAGACTCGCCGCCTTCTCAGGGCGGATACGCCGGTTCGAATCCGGCCGGGACCACGGTTGCGGCACGGACAGGGGCGGGGACGGATGGGCGAGGGGACCGGTACGGCGATCAGCGAGGCGGAGCTGGCCGCCTTCCACGCGGTGGTGGGCAAGCTGCGGGCGCTGCCCGTCGACGACCCGGTCCGGCTGCGGGCCGAACAGGTCGCCGCCTCCTTCGCCCGCGACGGGCGGCTGAAACGGCGCAAGGCACGCGGCGCCGAGGTGTCCGCCTCCGACGCCGCGACGATGGCCGCCACCGCCACCGGCGCCCTGGACCGCCGCGAGGACGCCCCGCTGGCCGAGCCCGGCAGCGGGGGCGTGTACCGCAAGTCGCGCCACTGCTATGTCTGCAAGTCGGCCTACCGCCAGGTCGACACCTTCTACCACCGGCTCTGCCCCGACTGCGCCGCCGACAACCGGCGCCGCCGCGCCCTGAGCACCGACCTGACCGGCCGCCGCGCCCTGCTCACCGGCGGCCGCGTGAAGATCGGCTTCCAGCTGGCGCTGATGATGCTGCGGGACGGCGCCGAGCTGCTGGTCACCTCCCGCTTCCCGCACGACACCGTCCGCCGCTTCCACGCCGTCCCCGGCAGCGAGGCCTGGCGGGACAGGCTCACCGTCCTCGCCGTCGACCTGCGCGACCCGCGGCAGGTGCTCGGCCTGTGCGAGGAACTGCGGGGCGAGGGACGCCCGCTGGACATCCTCGTCAACAACGCGGCGCAGACCGTGCGCCGGCCGCCCGAGTCCTACGCGCTGCTCGCCGCCGGCGAGTACGACGCCCTGCCCGAGGGCGCGCGCCGGGCACCCGGCTTCACGCCGATGCGGATGCTGTCCGGCTCGGCCGCCGCGCTGCCGGCCGCGCTGCGCGAGGCCGACGAGGCCGGGCTGCTGCCCGACCCCTCCCCGGAGAACTCCTGGTCCGCCCGGCTCGGCGCGCTCGACCCGGCCGAGGTGCTGGAGACCCAGCTCGTCAACGCCCTCGCGCCGGCGCTGCTGTGCGACCGGCTGCTGCCGCTGCTGCTCGCCTCCCCGCACCCGCGCCGCTACGTCGTCAACGTCACCGCCGTCGAGGGCCGCTTCGCCGTCCGCAACAAGACCGCCGGCCATCCGCACACCAACATGGCCAAGGCCGCGCTCAACATGCTCACCCGCACCTCCGCCGCCGAACTCGCCGAGCAGGGCGTCCACATGTGCGCCGTCGACACCGGCTGGATCACCGACGAGAACCCCGCCCCGAAGAAGGCCCGCATGGCGGGCGCCGGGTTCCGCACCCCGCTGGACGTCGTGGACGGCGCGGCCCGCGTCTACGACCCGATAGTCCGCGGCGAGGCCGGCGCCCCGCTCTCGGGCGTGTTCCTCAAGGACTACCAGGAGGCGGAGTGGTGACGAACCCGACGGAACCGGAGCCGAGGGAACCGGGCCCGACTGGGCCGGACCCGTCCGGGGCGGAGGCGGTCGGGGCGGACCCCGTCGAGCGCGGCCCGTCCCGAGCGGAGGCGTCCCGAGCCGAGGAGATCAGGGCGGACCGCACGGAGCCGGACCCCGTCGGGCCGGTGCCCGGCGAGACGGAGGCGTCCGCGGCCGCCCTCGGGACGGGCCCCACCGAGCCGGACCCGTCCGGGGCGGAGGCGGTCGGGACGGACCCTGCCGAGCCGGACTCGGTTGGGCCGGTGCCCGGCGAGACGGAGGCGTCCGCGGCCGCGATCGGGACGGGCCCCACCGAGCCGGACCCGTCCGGGACGGACGCGGTCGGGACGGACCCCACCGAGCCCGACCCCGTCGGGCCGGTGCCGGGCGGAAGGCCGGTGAGGTTCGCCGGGGTGCCGGTGGTCGTGCCGCGGCCGCTGGGGGAGCTGGAGCCGCTGTTGGACTGGCTGCGGGCCGGGCGGCCGGCGGGGGAGCGGCTGGACTTCGCCGCGGGGACCGTGCTGCCCGACGGGCGGCTCGATCTGTGCAAGCAGGCGCTGGGCGCGCGCGGCGCCGGTCTGGTCGCCGAGGCACTCGGGCAGGGTCCCTCCCCGGTACGGCATCTGCTGCTCGGCACGGACGCGCTCGGCGACGACGGCGCCGAGGCGGTGGCCGGCAGCGCCGTCGAGACGCTGTACCTCGGCTGCAACGGCATCACCGCGGGCGGCGCCTGCCGTATCGCCGACCGGTTGCGCGCCTCGCCGCAGGTCGTCACCGGCGTGTGGCTGAAGCGCAACCCGCTGGGCAGCGCCGCCGGCCGGGCCGCGGCCGAACTCATCGACTCCGCCCGCACCTTGCGCACCCTCGACCTCGTGCAGACCGGCCTCGACCCGGCCGGTGCCGTCGTCCTCGCCGACGCCCTGCTCGCCGCCGCGGGCAACGGCCGCCGGATCGCCCGCCTCTACCTCGGCGGCAACCCGCTCGGCGAGGCCGGCGCGGACGCCCTCGGCGCGGTGCTCGCCGCGGGCGCGGTCGACGAACTGTACGTCTCCGCCGCCCGGTTGGGCGACGCGGGCGCCCTCCGGCTCGCCGACGCCCTGGACCGCGCCCCGCACGGACGCCTCACCCGCCTGTCGGTCGCGAGCAACGGCATCGGGCCCGCTGCCGCCGCCCGGCTGGTCACGGCGGCCACCGCGGCCGGCGTCGGCCTGCTGGACCTCGGCCGGGTACGCGCCGCGGCCGTGCTCGGCGCGGCGGACAACCGCGTCGACCTGGCGGCGGCCGAGACGATCGCCGCGGCCCTGGCCGGCGCCGAGCACCGCCTCGCCCACCTGGTGCTCAGCCACACCGGGATGCGCAGCCGCGAGGCCCACCGCCTCCTGGACACCGCGCCGCGCGCCGCCACGCCCACCCGCTTCGTCCTCGGTCCCGGCATCGCCTCCAGCATCAAACGCCGCCTCGCCGCGTTCAGCGCCCACATCCCGGCCCCCGCCGTCCCCGCCGACGTGGCCGCCGTCCGCAGCGTCCACCGCACGGCGCCCCCGCCCCGGCAGCCGTAGCCGGTCCGCCGTCAGCGCTTGCGCATCGTCATGAAGACCTCCGTCCAGAACCGCTGCTGCTTCTCCGACGCCCCCACCAGATAGGTCGCCCGCAGCTTCGCCGGCAGCAGCGCCACCAGCCGGACCACCGCGGCCCGGTGCTTCTTCAGCTGGGACAGCTCCGCGTTGGCCAGGATCTGGTGCACGACGTCACTGTCGGCACCGCCCTCCGAGGACCGCTCGGCCGCCCGCCGCAGCCGCGCCTCCCACGCGTCCACGTCCCGGGCCAGCTCCCGCAGACCGGTCACCGGGCGGCCCCGCAGCCGGTCGATCAGCGCGGTGAGCGGCACGGGCGCGTACTCCCCGTCGCCGAGGTAGACCGTCGCCATCTCCAGCGGCAGCCCCCGCCGGTGCAGCTTGATCAGCCGCTCCAGGGTGCGCTTGGTGATCCAGGCCCGCCCCTCCTCGTCGATGTCGTGCTTCCACCACTCCAGCACCGTCTCGGCGTCCGCGCCGTACCGGTCGATCAGCCACTCGTTGGCCGGGATGTCCTCCGGCTCCACCTCCAGCGACGCCGTGAACCGGGTCGCCTGCGCGATGTTGTTCCGCGACACCAGCAGCTTGCGGCCCAGGTGGTAGGGCGGGTTCTGCACGGCTATCTGCGCCCGCAGGTTCTCGATCCGCCGCCCCGCCAGCGACCACTCCTGGGTGATCTCCATCAGCTTGGCGAACGCCGCCTTGTCCTTGGGCCGGTTGTACTCGTCCCACACGATCGCCTTCGGCTCCGGACCCGTGAACTTCGCCGCGAGCAGGTTGTCCAGCGTACCGTCGGGCGCGGGCACCGGGGCGCACAGGTCCTCCACGTTGGTCACGGGCAGCGAGAAGTACAGCGCCTCCCGGCCCAGGCCCTCCCGCACCGTCTCCCGCACCAGCTCCGTCTTGCCGCAGCCGGGCGGGCCCTGCAGCAGCACCGTCCAGCGGTTGCGCAGCGCCGCCCGCACCACCTGCCGTACCGGGTCGGCGATCCGCGGCGGGTTCGGCGCGCCGACGGCACGGGCGATGCGGTCGAGGATCTCCGCCGTGCGGTTCTGGCCCGGCCGGCCGTCCGGGCCCGGCTCGGCGAGCCGCAGCCGCTCGCCGTCCACCAGCGGCAGCCCCCACCGCAGCGGGAACCCCTCGCGCGCGTTGGCCAGGATGTGGTCCAGCGTGCGCGGGGACAGCAGTTCCCGCAGCCCGTGCGGCAGCGACGCCCACAACGAGAACACCTCGGTCAGGTCCCACGGCCGGTACCTGGCCGCCAGATGCCGCCGCCAGGAGGTGTCGTTCGCCGTGATCCGCATCGTCACCATGCGGTCGAGCAGCGCCAGGTCACCGCGCCGGGCCGAGGTCTCCGCCAGCGACTCGTTGTCCGTGAGGAACACGCCGACGCAGCCCAGCTCCCGCAGGTCGTGCTCGCCCAGCGTCCAGTTGCAGGCGACCTGCATCAGCTGCGACTGGATCGTGTCGCCCGCCTGCAGGGAGTCGTCGATGAGCAGCACGAACGGCCGGCCCGGCTTCAGCTGGCTCATCACCAGCTGCTGCAGCACCAGTTCGCCCGTCTCGGGGTCCCGCACCGGCGCGTTGACCAGCAGGTCGTCCGGGGTGAGGTTGGCCGCCGGGACGTACACCAGCGCGGTGTCCGGGTGGGCGCGGGCGATGTGCGAGAAGAACGTCGCCGTCTTGCCGATGCCGTGCTCGCCGAAGATCTGCCCCGTCTGGCCGAGTTCGATCATCGCGTCGATGAACTCCTCAAGCCGCGAGGGCCCGTCGGGGCGGCGCCTGTCGGCAAGGCCCGTCAACTGCTCCGTCTGCGTGCTCATCTACCGCGATCCTGTCGTGACGCGATGGCAGGCCATCGCCGGGGTGTGCGTCTCGGGCCACTCGCTGCCGCCCTGTGTGATCAGCCAGATCCATTTCTCCGGCTCGGCCGGGCTGATCGGCGGCGCGTAACCGTCGGTGAGGACGACGACCGCGTCCGGGGTGACGTCCAGCCGGCGGCCACCGACCTCCGTACGGCCCTCCACGTAGTCGGCGACGGCCTGGAAGCTGGTGCCGCCCCCGCCGTAGACCCGCTCGCCCGGCCGGAACGGCATCACCACCGCGTCGAAGGACAGCCAGTGCGCCTCCACGCCGTCGATCCGGCCGACCAGGTCGGTCAGCCAGCGGACGACGTGGTCGGGCATCGACCCGGAGGTGTCGTAGGCGATGACGAGGACCTTCTCCCGCACCGGGCCGCGCCGCGCGAGCATCGGGTCCTGGCCGAGCGCCGCCAGCAGGGCGCCCCGCTTCTTGGGGTACACCAGCCGCTCGCCGTCCCGCAGCTTCGAGCCGAGCACGTCGACGAGCCAGCGCTGCCACCAGTCGACCGTCCGGGTACGGGCCGTCTCCCCGCGCAGCAGGCCCGCGCCGAGGTTGCCCCACAGCCGCGCCGCCCGCGCCGAGCCCTCCTCCGTGCGGCCCATCAGGTCCAGCAGCTCCCGCTCGGCGCCCGCGTGCCCGCGCCGGGCCGCCAGCAGGGAGTTGAGCAGCGCGGACGAGGTGATCTCGTCGATCGTCCGCTGGTCCAGCGGCACGCCGTCCTCGCCGAGGTGCAGGCACAGCCGGGGGTCCGGGACCGGCGGGTGGTGCATTCGCTTCAGCTCGCCGTACACCCGCATGTCCGTCTCGGTGAACGTCTCGTACGGCACCGGCTGGAGCCCGTGCGCCGTCAGGTCGGCGGTGTAGGCCTCGTACACCCGCCGCGGGTCCACGCCCGTCGGACGCCCGTCGAGGAGGGGCAGCTCCTCGCGCTCCAGCCGGATCAGCGCCACGTGGTTGACGGACACCTCGGCGGCCAGCTCGAACACCGGGTCCTCGCGCAGTTCGGGCTCGGCGAGCAGATGGCGGTGCACCAGGTGCCGCGCCTCGTGGAACAGCACGAACTTCACGCCGTCCAGGCCCAGTCCGACGAAGAAGCCGGGGTGGTACAGCAGCAGGCAGGTGCCGTCGCCCGAGGCCACCACGGCCGCCGTGTCCACCGCCGTCGTCGGGATCTGGTGCCGGCACTTCGCGTACAGCCAGGACGCCACCGCCGACTCGGTCAGCCCGAAGTCCAGCAGCGCGGCCTCCTTCAGCCGCCGCGCCTCCGCGACGACGCCCGGGTCCGCCGGCCGGTACCGCTCCAGCGCCCTGAGGTCGGTCAGTTCGACCACCGGGGCGCGCAGCCGTCGCCCCCCGTCTCCGTACGTCATGTGTGCTCCCCCGTGGTGCCGTCCCCCGGATCCCCCGATCCCCGGGATCCCCCGTGCTCCATTGGTACCAGCCGCCACTGACAACGGGCCAAGCCATTACGCTGGCCGGCAAGGCGGGGTCGTAGCGCAGAGGCAGGCGCACCGGTCTCCAAAACCAGAACACGCTGGTTCGAATCCAGCCGCCCCGCCCCTCCCGCGACGTATGTCTCCCGCCGCCGCACCGCACCTGATGACTCAGGGAGTACGGGCGGCGCTCGAGTCCGGGTCGGTCCGCAGCGAGGAGGTGTCCACAGCCTCGAAGTCGCTTCCCTTGAAGGCCTTGAGCGCCGCGAGCTGTTCGTTGTCCCACCGCTCGTCCTGGTCGCCGGAGACGAACCAGGCGGAGCCGTTGTCGGCCACCACGGCTCCGTAACGCTTGAGTGCCTCCGCGACCACCTTCGCCTGCGGGGGCAGCCCGGAGGTGTCCACCGACTGCTTCAGCCGCAGCCGCAGGCCCATCGGGGGCAGATCGGGGTCGTCCGCCGCACCGGCGTCGTGGCGCGCCGGCCACACATGTGACCGGTCGGAGCGCGGAACGGTGATGCGCAGGGCGTGCCGGACGGCACCGGACGCCACCTCGTCGTAGCGGACCAGCAGAGGCAGGATCGGCAGCCCCGCCGCGTCGGCCGACGTCCACCCGTCGGGCCGCAAGGCGGTGGACCGCAGATCGAACACCGCGCCGGACCCCGCGTGCCACCGGCCGCTGCTCTGCAGGTGCGCGTCGAACAGTTCGTACGACCGGCACCGGGCGCGGTCGAAGACCACGACATGGCGGTCGCCGTCACTGGTGGGGCCGTTCTCCACACGCGCGTCGTCGGGTATCCGGTACCCCGCGGGGTCCGATTCGTCGGCGTAGTCGAACGCGACCTCGGCCTCCGGGACGTTCCCGTCGGTCACGGTGACCGGGATCCCGAAGGGCCGGCCGTCGTCCAGGCCGGAGCCGAAGTCGGGATGCAAGCGCGCGTCGGCGCCGATCGAGGCCACGTAGGCGTCGGAGCGCGCATGGCGTGGCAGGGCGTCGACGGGGGCCCTCCACACGCTGGAGGGCAGAGCCACCTCGCATCCGGGAGCGGTCGCGGTGGCCGGCCATGTCACCGTGGCCTCGGCGCGCTCCCGGGCCGTCGCACCCGCCGCTGCGGCATGGCCCACGGTTCCTCCGGCGACCGACACCCCGGTGAGGACCGCTGCGGCGAGAACGCGTCCCCGGGATCGCGGGTGTCTCCTGTGCCCCATGGTGGCCTCCCTCGCCGATGAGCAGTCGCGGCGGCGCCTCCGTCAGCCCGGGATGCAAGACGTACCTTTTGTCAGCTTAGAGTCACCAGCGGGGAGGGGCAGCGCGTACGGCCGTCCGCCCCTGTGCCGTCCCCCGGCTTCCGTCAGGCGATGGCGCCCGCCGTCGCGATCAGCTCCGGTGCGGTGCCGTGGAAGGTGCCCATCAGCTGCGCCAGGATCGCCCAGGCCTCCTCGTGGTCGCCCAGATGCTCGTGGACGAGCGGGCGCAGGGCGTCCTCGGCGGCGCGCATCCGGGCCGGGAACAGCACATGGCCCAGCGACAGCACGTCCAGCACGCGGACGGCGGGGCCGTGCGCGGTGGCGTACTCGGCGGGGCCGTCGAGCACCCCGGCCTGCCGCAGCCGGTGCGTGAACTTGGGGTGGGAGCCGAACTGTGCCCGCAGCTCGGGCGGACAGTCCGGGCGGACGGACAGCGCCCAGCGGGCGTACCCGGGCAGCGGCTGCTCGTCGTCCGCCACGGTGACCGTCCACCAGTCCTCCTCGGTGAGCACCATGGACGCGGCCGAGCGGGCCCTGCCGAGCGAGTCGACGGCGCGCAGCGCGCCGACCAGGCCGAGACGCAGGTAGCTCTCGGGGATCTCGGGCTCCTCGGCCGCCATCGCCTCGTCCACCGGCAGCTGTTCCGTGCGGCCGGGCCCGAAGGGCACGCCACGGGCCAGGGCCCGGCGCAGGCCCGGGTCGGTGACCGCGTACTGCCACAGCACTGCGTTGAGTTCCGGGTCGTCCTCCTGCAGCGCCCAGAGGGTCACGGAGCCCGGCAGCCCCGCGCGCGCCCAGGTCAGCGTGCGCCGGATGCGCAGCCGGGTCTCGTCGCGGTCCTCCGGGCCGGGCAGGCCGGTGCGCGCCCGTACCCGGGCGGCTGTGTCCTCGTCGGTGAGGCCGAGCAGGAACCCGGCCGCCCGTTCCGCGGTGCTGGTGTCAGACATGGACGGCATGATGCCGCAGGCCAGGGCCGCCCCGCACCGTGAAATCGACCCCGTGTGCGAGCCTTCGGCACCCTGACCCGAGCCCTGTGCCGTACCGCCCCGCGCGTCAGATCCGGCCGCGTGCCGCCATCCGCGCCTTGCGGGCCGCCAGGCGCTCGTCGAACTTCGACGCCTCCGCGTCCAGGCCGCCGAGGAACATCCCCAGCTCCTCCTGCGCCTGCAGGCCCTCGGGGCCGAGGCCGTCGATCTCCAGGACCTTCAGGAAGCGCAGCACCGGCTGGAGCACGTCGTCGTGGTGGATCCGCAGGTTGTAGACCTCGCCGATGGCCATCTGCGCGGCGGCCCGCTCGAAGCCGGGGATGCCGTGGCCGGGCATGCGGAAGTTCACGACGACGTCACGCACGGCCTGCATGGTGAGGTCGGGGGCGAGTTCGAAGGCGGCCTTCAGCAGGTTCCGGTAGAAGACCATGTGCAGGTTCTCGTCGGTCGCGATGCGGGCCAGCATGCGGTCGCAGACCGGGTCGCCGGACTGGTGGCCGGTGTTGCGGTGGGAGATGCGGGTGGCCAGCTCCTGGAAGGCCACGTAGGCGATGGAGTGCAGCATCGAGTGCCGGTTGTCCGACTCGAAGCCCTCGCTCATGTGGGACATGCGGAAACGTTCCAGCTTGTCCGGGTCCACCGCGCGGGAGGCCAGCAGGTAGTCCCGCATCACGATGCCGTGCCGGCCCTCCTCGGCGGTCCAGCGGTGCACCCAGGTGCCCCAGGCGCCGTCCCGGCCGAACAGGGTGGCGATCTCGTGGTGGTAGCTGGGAAGGTTGTCCTCGGTCAGCAGGTTCACCACCAGGGCGATCCGGCCGACCTCGGTGACCTTCGACTGCTCCATGTCCCAGGCCTCGCCGTCCTCGAAGAAGCCGGGGAAGTTGCGGCCGTCGCTCCAGGGGACGTACTCGTGGGGCATCCAGTCCTTGGCGACCTTCAGATGCCGGTTCAGTTCCTGCTCGACCACTTCCTCCAGGGCGTACAGCAGCCGGGCGTCGGTCCAGACGGCGGGGCTGCCGAGGTGCGGGGAAGTGATCGTCACGGGATCTCCAGGGGGACGTGAAAGCGGAGCAACATCTTCCGGCGAGCGGGCGCCGGGAACTTACGGGATCGTAGGCTACGAACCCGTAGGTTACGAAGCCGTAGGTTAAGCACGACGTAAAGACCGCTGATCAGCACCGTCAACACGGCCGGCCACCCCGTACAGAGCGGCCCCGGGACCCGCAGGTCCCAGGGCCGAACGGGGGAGAGGATCACCCGGTCAGGCGTACAGCTCCCGCATCCGCACCGAGAGGCATGTCACACAGCCCTCCAGCTTCTCGAACTCGCCGATGTCGACCGTCACCACCTCGAAGCCGAGGTCGGTCAGCAGCTCCGCGGTCCGCGGCGCGCTCGCCGCCATCAGCAGCGTGCTGCCGCCCAGCAGCACCACGTGCGCCCCGGACTCCTCCGGCACGGACAGGAACCGCGGGAACAGCGCGGGCCGGTCCACCTTCGGGATGTGCCCGATGACCGTCCCGTCCGGCAGCGCGGTGACCGCCGACTTCAGGTGCAGCACCTTGCTCACCGGGACGGCGACGACCCGGGCCCCGAGCGGTTCGAACGCGGCCCGCAGCTGCTGCACACCGGCCGGGTTGGTCCGCCCGCCCCGGCCGACGTAGATCGTGTCGCCGACCTTCAGCACGTCACCACCGTCCAGCGTGCCGGGCTCCCAGATCCAGTTGACCGAGCAGCCCAGCGCCGCCACAGCCTCCTCGACCCCGGCGGTCTCCGGGCGGCGGGCCTCGGCGCCGGGCCGGGTGATCAGCGCGACGTTCTTGTACATGACGACCGTGTCCTCGACGAACACCGAGTCGGGGCAGTCGTCGGCCGGTTCCACCTCGATCGTCTCCCAGCCGTGCGCGCTCAGGGCGGCGACATACGCCTCCCACTGCTCCACGGCCAGCTCGACGTCGACCTTCTCGCGCTCGATGTGCGTCACCAGACCTTCGGCGAGGCGGGGGCTGGGGCGGCGGACGAGGGCCTTCTTGCTGGGCACGAGCTGGTCTCCGTATCGGCGGGGTGGTTCTGCGGGCCGTCACCGGACCCGGTCGGGCCGTCTCCGGACCCGGTCGGGCCGTGACGGGCCCGGTCCGCCATCATGCAGGCCGGGCCCGTGCGGGCAAAACCGCCGTTGTCAGGCTGTGGCCCTCCCGAGATGTTCCTCCGTGGCCTCCTTCAGCACACCCTCCTCCAGCACCAGCCAGCGCGTGATGCCGATCGACTCCAGGAACGCCAGGTCGTGACTGGCCACGAGCAGCGCCCCCTGGTACGACTCCAGGGCCGTGGTCAGCTGCCGGACGCTCGCCATGTCGAGGTTGTTCGTCGGCTCGTCCAGCATCAGCAGCTGCGGCGCGGGCTCGGCCAGCATCAGCGCGGCCAGCGCCGCCCGGAACCGCTCGCCGCCCGACAGGGTCCCCGCCTGCTGGTCGGCGCGCGCCCCGCGGAACAGGAAGCGGGCCAGCCGCGCCCGCACCCGGTTGTTGCCGGCGTCCGGCGCGAACCGGGCCACGTTCTCGGCGACGGTCAGCTCGTCGTCGAGGACGTCCAGCCGCTGCGGCAGGAACCGCAGCGGCACATGCGCCGCCACCTCGCCCGACACCGGCGCCAGCTCCCCGGCGATCGTGCGCAGCAGGGTCGTCTTGCCCGCGCCGTTGCGCCCGATCAGCGCGATGCGTTCCGGGCCGCGCAGATCCAGGCCGCCCTCGACGCGCGCGCCGTACGCGAGGTGCAGGTCCTGCAGCGTGAGGACGCCGCGGCCCGGCGGTACGGCCGTGTACGGCAGTTCGACGCGGATCTCGTCGTCGTCCCGTACGGCCTCCACCGCCTCGTCGAGCCGCTCCTTGGCCTCGGCGAGCCTTTCCTCGTGCAGGATGCGGTGCTTGCCGGCCGAGACCTGCGCCGCGCGCTTCCTGAGCTTCATCACTGCCCGGGGTTCGCGCTTGTTCTCGTACATCTTGTTGGCGTAGCGCGTGCGCGCGGCCAGCTTGGTGCGCGCCTCGACGAGTTCGCGCTTCTGCTTCTTCAGGTCCGCCTCCGCGACCCGCACCATCCGCTCGGCCGCCTCCTGCTCCACGGCGAGCGTCTCCTCGTAGTCCGAGTAGTTGCCGCCGTACCAGGTGACCTCCCCGCCGCGCAGGTCGGCGATCCGGTCGACCAGGTCGAGCAGTTCACGGTCGTGACTGACGACGACCAGGACGCCGGAGTAGGCCTCCACGGCCGCGTACAGCCGCCGCCGGGCGTACAGGTCGAGGTTGTTGGTGGGCTCGTCGAGCAGCAGGACGTCGGGGCGGCGCAGCAGCAGCGCGGCCAGCCGCAGCAGCACGGACTCGCCGCCCGACACCTCGCCGATGGTGCGGTCCAGGTCGATGTGGCCGAGGCCCAGCTCGCCGAGGGTGGCGAGGGCGCGCTCCTCGACGTCCCAGTCGTCTCCGACGGTCTCGAAGTGCTCCTCGGAGACGTCACCGGCCTCGATGGCGTGCAGGGCGGCGCGGCGCGCGGCGATGCCGAGCGCCTCGTCGACCCGCAGCGCGGTGTCGAGGGTGACGTTCTGCGGCAGCCAGCCGACCTCGCCGGCGACGCGGACGGCGCCGTCGGCCGGGGCGAGTTCCCCGGCGACCAGCTTGAGCAGGGTGGACTTGCCGGAGCCGTTGACGCCGACGAGTCCGGTCCGGCCGGGGCCGAAGGAGGCGTCGAGGCCGTCGAAGACGACGGTGCCGTCGGGCCAGGCGAAGGAGAGGGACGTACAGGTGATCGACATGGTCATACAGGCCTCGCGGTTGCGTCGGTGCGGTCAGGGCAAACGCGTGTCGAGACACCGCGCGGCGACAGCGGAGGCGGGAGTCGGAAGAGTCCGGGCAGGTCCGGGGGAGCCCAGGGGTGTCCCGGGCGTCCGGGGAGGGCGGAGACGGAGAAAAGCCCTGTGCCGGAGGACGGCTCGACGCCGAGGTCGCACGCTGCGCACACACCTCACCGGTGCGTGACGCGGTGTCTCATGACCTCAGAGGAGCAACGTCCTTCTCCAATCGACGGCAACAGGACCTCGTACACCGTAGGAAGGGGCCTCCGGGGTGTCAACGGAATTAAATCGGGGGCAATCAGGGGCGCGCGGTTGATGTCGGATTCCTGCCAGCCACCGTCCGGTGCGGGCTGCTTGAGTGATCCGCATGACAACGCCGAACACCCTTCGTGACCGCGCCCTCGCCTTCCACGCCCTGCACGTCCCGGGGCGGCCCCTCGTATTGCCGAACGCCTGGGACCTCGCCAGTGCCCGCCTCGTCGAGGACGCCGGGGCCGCCGCGGTGGCGACGACCAGTGCGGGGCTCGCCTGGGCCCTGGGGGCCGCGGACGGGGACCGGGTGGACCGCGGCCGGGCGCTCGCCGTGGTCGCGGACGTCGCCGCGGCGGTGCGGGTGCCGGTCAGCGCGGACATCGAGAGCGGCTACGCGGCCGACGCGGACGGTGTCGCGGAGACCGTGCGCGCGGTGCTCGCGGCGGGTGCCGTCGGCGTCAACATCGAGGACGCCCTGCACGGGGGCGGGGGCCTCAGGCCGGTCGCCGAGCAGGCCGAGCGGATCGCGGCCGCGCGGGCCGCCGCGGACGGGGCGGGGGTGCCGCTGTTCGTCAACGCCCGCATCGACACCTTCCTCCAGGGCGCCGGCGGGGTGGACGAGACGCTGGAGCGGGCCGCCGCCTTCCGCGCGGCGGGCGCCGACGGGGTCTTCGTGCCCGGGGTGGCCGAACCGGGGACGGTGAAGCTGCTCGTGGACGGCGTCGACGCGCCGCTGAACGTGATGGCCGGTCCCGGCGCGCCAGCCGTCGCCGAACTGGCCGCGCTCGGCGTCGCCCGCGTCAGCGTCGGCTCGGGCATCGCCCAGGCCGTGCACGCCTTGGTCCACCGCGCCGCCCGGGAGCTGCTGGAGGCGGGGACGTACGGGACGCTGGCCGGGGGGCTCGACTACGGGCGGCTCAACGGGCTGCTGTCGGTCGAGGGCTGAGCGGAGCCGTCAGGGGCCGTCAGGGCGGGGTGCTCCCACCGGCCTCAGCGCGCGTCCCGCATCAGCTCGGCCAGACCGTGGTCCAGGTCGAGCTGGAGGTGTTCCAGACCCGCCGGCACCAGGGCGCCGGTCGCCTCCAGGAAGCGGCGGATGTCGGACGAGTGGACGTGCACGATGGCGGTGCCCTCGGGGGCGTGGAACTCCAGGACGGTGCGGTCGTAGCCGTACGGCCGGACCCGGACGTCACCCTGGCCCTCGGGTCCCTCCAGACCGGCCGCGAGCAGCTCGCGGGCGAAGGTCCAGCACACCTCGACGCCCTCCAGCGTGGCCCGGGCGGGGAAGGTCATGCGGACGGCGAAGGGGTCCCGCCGGTCGTAGTGCAGTGTGGCGGGGATGGTCGGCATGCGCGGCGCGGCGGCGACGAGCCGCGCCTCCACGGGCTGCGCGATGACGGTGGACAACGCCTTGCTCCCTTGTGACGGCTCAACGTGACGGCTCAACCAATGACGGGCGGACGGCACCGGCACTTCTAGAGACGTCGGAACCGGCCCATCCGTGCACCCCGGAGCCGAGTGACCTCTGTCACCGCATTCATGCACAGCCGTCACCGCCCGCTTCTCCCGTGCCGTATACGGCACTTGGGACATTTCCGGTGGTCTGGACGGCGCCGGGGGAGTGGGCTAGCTTCGCCCGCCATGACGACCATGGGGCGTACGGGACGGACGGGACGGCGGCGGCGGGCACTCGGACGGGTGGCCGCGGCGGTGTGCGGGGCGGCGCTGGCGGGGGTGGCCGCGCTGCCGGCCGCGGCGCGGGAGCCGGCACCGGTGCAGGGACGCGGGCCGGGCGCGGTCCACTGGGCGCCGAAGGACACCGGCACCCCCGAGGTCCGCTTCCGCGGCCTCGCCGCCGTCGGCCGGGACACGGCCTGGCTGGCCGGCACCCGCGGCACCGTGCTGCGCACCACCGACGGCGGCGCGAGCTGGCGGAACGTCTCGCCGCCGGGCGCCGAGGACCTGCAGTTCCGGGACGTGGAGGCGTTCGACGCGCGGCACGCGGTGGTGCTGGCGATCGGCGAGGGCGAGGCCTCACGCGTGTACCGCACCGACGACGGGGGCCGGACCTGGGCGGAGACCTTCCGCAACGCCGACCCGAAGGCGTTCTACGACTGCATGGCCTTCTTCGACCACCGCCACGGCCTCGCGATGAGCGATCCGGTCGACGGCCGCTTCCGCATCCTGTCCACCGGGGACGGCGGCCGCACCTGGACCGTGCTGCCGGACGCGGGCATGCCGCCCGCCCTGGACGGCGAGGCCGGGTTCGCGGCGAGCGGCCAGTGCCTGGTCACGTCCGGCCCGAAGGACGCCTGGCTGGCCACCGGCGGCGCGGCACGCGCGCGCGTGCTGCACTCCGCCGACCGGGGACGGACCTGGACCGCCGCCGACACCCCCGTCCCCGCCGGTGATCCGGCCCGCGGTGTCTTCGCGCTCGCCTTCCGCGACCGGACGCACGGACTGGCCGTCGGCGGCGACTACCGCCCCGACCAGGCCTCCCCGCGCGCGGCGGCCGTCACGGACGACGGCGGCCGCACCTGGCGGCCCGCGGCCGGCGCGCCGCCCGCCTACCGCTCCGGTGCCGCCTGGCTGCCGCACAGCCGCGGCGCCGCCCTCGCCGTCGGCCCCACCGGCACCGACCTCACGACCGACGGCGGACGCACCTGGCGGACCGTCGACACCGGGTCGTACGACACCGTGGACTGCGCACCGGACTTCGGCTGCTGGGCGGCCGGCGAGAAGGGGCGCGTCGCCCGTCTGGAGGGCTGAGCCGCGCCTGAAAGGTCGTAGTGGTGTGCGATGGGGGTACTCGGTCGCCGAACGTGAGAGGAAGTGAGCGACCATGCCACGCGGTTCGAGCCCCAAGCGCGAACGCCAGTACGAGCACATCAAGAAGAGCGCGGAGGAGCGGGGCGAGAGCACCGGGCGGGCCAAGGAGATGGCCGCCCGGACGGTGAACAAGGAACGCGCCCGCTCCGGCGAGTCCAAGACCGCCAGCCGCACCTCCACCCAGGACATGTCCTCCGGCAAGCGCGGCGGGCAGCGGTCCGGGAAGGGCTCCCAGGGCCCGACCCGCGACCAGCTCTACGAGGAGGCCAAGCAGCGCGGCATCAAGGGCCGTTCGGACATGAACAAGAGCGAGCTGCAGCGGGCCCTGGGCAAGTGAGCCGGCCGACCCCGGAGCCTCAGGCGAGCGTTTCCCGGAAACGCTCCAGCTCCGGGGCCGTCTTCGTCGCCACGAACTCCGTGACGCGGTACGTGCACACCCCGGCGGTCACGAACGGGTCGCCCGCGGTGATCTCCTCGATCCGCTCCCGGCTCTCGGCGACGGCGAGGATCACCCCGCCGTCACGGGGGCTTTTGCGGCCGGACGCGAGGCAGACACCCTGCGCGTACAGCTCGTTCAGCCAGTCCACATGGGCGTCGAGCACGGCGTCCACGGCTTCCAGCGGGGCGGTGTAGGTCAGCTCCAGTACGAACATGATCGCGAGCCTACGCTCCCCGGGTCACCGGCCCGGGGCCCGGGCGGCCGGCCCGGCGGCGCTCCCGGCAGCGGCCCCGGCGGCGTAGTCTCACGATCATCATGACGACCGTACGGATTCCCGCGGGCTGGCCCGCGACCGAGGAGCAGGCCCGCGCCGTCCAGGACGAACTGCGGGCCCGGGTGGTGCTCGACGAGCCGGGACCGGCCCCGGGCACGGGGTACGTCACCGGGGTCGACGTCGCCTACGACGACGAGCGCGACGTCGTCGCGGCGGCGGCCGTGGTGCTGGACGCGGCGAGCCTTGAGGTCCTTGCCGAGGCCACCGCCGTGGGCGGCGTCTCCTTCCCGTACGTGCCCGGCCTGCTCGCCTTCCGTGAGATCCCCACGGTGCTGGCCGCCCTCGACGCCCTGTCCCGCCCGCCCGGCCTGGTCGTGTGCGACGGGTACGGCCTCGCCCACCCGCGCCGCTTCGGCCTCGCGAGCCACCTGGGCGTGCTCACCGGTCTCCCCGTGATCGGCGTCGCCAAGAACCCCTTCACCTTCACCTACGACGAACCGGGCACCCGGCGCGGCTCCTCCTCGCCGCTGCTCGCGGGCGAGGAGGAGGTCGGCCGGGCCCTGCGCACCCGGGACGGCGTGAAGCCGGTCTTCGTCTCCGTGGGCCACCGCGTCGCCCTCGACAACGCCTGCGCCCACGTCCTCGCGCTCACCCCGGCCTACCGCCTCCCGGAGACCACCCGCCGCGCGGACTCCCTGTGCCGAAGGGCGCTTCAGGAGGCGACCTCTCGGGAGGCGGCCTCTCCGGAGGCGACCACCCGCCATTCGCCCACGTCCCGGTAGCCCGAGTCGTAGATGTCGGAGCGGTCGCCCGGCCGCAGCGGGTAGTGACGGACGTTGCCGGCCCAGTACCGCAGGATCCGGCCGAGTTCCGCCACCGGGTCGTCCTTCAACGCGCCCTCGTCCAGGGCGACTTCGAGTACGAATTTCATGCCCTCAAGTGTTTCATTGAACTCCCCGTTGAGACTTTTCCCACCGCCTTGGGGGAGGGCCGGGGGAAAGTCTCAAACGGCGGTGCCGTGCGGGCCCGCGGCGGGCGCCCCGGACTGAGTACCTGTTCTGAGTAGCCGTACGGATGCCCCGCCCCGCCGCCCTCGGCCAGGCTGGCGCCCATGACGACGCATCGCGCTCCCGCCCGCCGTTCCGCCCCGCCGCTCACCGACCCCGACCGGCCCGTCGAGCGCGCCGTGACCGCCGCGCTGGTGCTCGCCGCGCTGGCCGGGTTCGCCTGGATCTGCGGGATGGTCTACACGGTCGTGCAGTGGCCCCGGTAGCGCCGCCGGATCAGCGGGAGCGCCGCGTCAGGCGTGCGCGGCGACCCGGAAGCGGATGCCCGCCGCGCCCAGCCGCTCGGTCAGCGCCTCGCCCATCGCGACCGCCGTCGTGACCTGCCCGGCCGTCGGCGGCAGGTCGTCCAGGGCCAGGCAGAGCGCCGACTCGGCGAACATCTTCGCCGTCTCGCCGTAGCCGGGGTCGCCGCCGGAGACCTCGGTGAAGACGCGCCGGCCGCCGCCCTCGCCGACGAACCGCACCCTGAACCAGCTCCTGGCCCGCTTCTCGGCGTCCGGCCCCTCGCCCGGCTCGATCCGGTCCGCCAGCCAGCGCCGGACGGGCGGAACCTGGGCCGCCGCGAACAGCGCCCCCACGGCGGCGACCCCGCCCACCGCCACGGGCAGATGCCGTACGGCGGCGTAGTGGCGGTAGCGGAAGTCGGGGCCGTAGGCCTCCAGGGCCTTGGCCGAGCGGCGCACGATCTGCGGGTCGATGGTCGGCAGCGGCAGCGCCCAGGCCCCGATCTCCTTGGCGAACCGGGGTGTTCCGGTCGGGGCCAGCGCGCGGCGGCCCAGCAGCCGGGGCTCGTGCCGGCGGCGCTCCCGGGCGGCGGCCAGCATCTGCGGTCCGCGGGCGAACTGGCCGAGCGCCGAGGCGAAGGTGCCGCCGGAGAACGTGGCGTCGGCGGTCACGAATCCGTCCACCCGCAGCGGTACGCCCTCGGGCAGCTGCCGGACGGTGAACAGCGCCCCCAGGTCGTGCGGCACGGAGTCGAAGCCGCAGGCGTGCACCAGCCGGGCGCCCGTCTCCCGCGCGCGTGCGTCGTGCCGGACGTACATCAGGTCCACGAACTCCGGCTCGCCGGTGAGGTCGAGGTAGTCGGCGCCCGTGTCGGCGCAGGCGGAGACGAGCTGTTCGCCGTAGCGGATGTACGGGCCGACGGTCGTCGCGACCACGCGCGCGTGCTCGGCGAGGGAGTGCAGGGAGGCCGGGTCGTCGACGTCCGCCCGCAGGACGCCGACCCGCTCGCCGCCGGGCAGCCGCTCGCGCAGTGCGGCCAGCTTGCGCTCGCTGCGGCCGGCGATCGCTCAGCGGACGTCGTCCGGCGCGTGCGCGGCGAGGTACTCCGCGGTCAGCGTCCCGACGAAACCGGTGGCCCCGAAGAGCACGATGTCGTACGGGCGGTCCGTCCTGTTCAGCCTGTTCATGACACTCCTCGCGTCGTGCGGCCGCGCCGCTGTCGGTGGCTGAGGCTAGCGTGAGGAGTGCTCCGCCCGTGCTCCGCCCTGGACGGGGGCGGGCACCCCGTACGCACAATGGACTAAGCGCTTGCTCGTGAGGTCTTGTGCCCGGTGGAACGTGTTCTTAGCATCACTGGTGTTACATCGTTTGTGTCATATCGACGTCCACGGCGAGGGGGCCGGATGGCGGCAGCACCGACAGCGGGTCAGGGCCCTCTCAGCGGCGTGCGCGTGGTGGAGCTGGCCGGCATCGGCCCCGGCCCGTTCGCCGCCATGCTGCTGGCCGACCTCGGCGCCGACGTGGTGCGGGTCGACCGCCCCGGCGGACCCGGCCTCGGCATCGACCCCGCCGTCGACGTCACCAACCGCAACAAGCGCTCGGTGGTCGTCGACCTCAAGGCGGCCGACGGTCCGGCCCGCGTCCTGGACCTCGCCGCCCGCGCCGACGTCCTCATCGAGGGGTACCGCCCCGGCGTCGCCGAACGCCTCGGCGTGGGCCCCGCAGACTGCCACGCCCGCAACCCCAGGCTCGTCTACGGCCGGATGACCGGCTGGGGCCAGCACGGGCCGCTCGCCCCGGCCGCCGGCCACGACATCGCCTACCTCGCCCTCACCGGCACCCTCGGCATGATCGGCGCCCCCGACCGGCCCCCGGCCGCCCCCGCCAACCTGCTCGGCGACTACGCGGGCGGCTCCCTCTACCTCGTCGTCGGCGTCCTCGCCGCACTGCACCACGCGCGCGTGAGCGGCACCGGGCAGGTCGTCGACGCCGCCATCGTCGACGGCGCCGCCCACCTCAGCGCCATGATCCACGGCATGCTCGCGGCCGGCGCCTGGCAGGACCGGCGCGGCGCCAACCTCCTCGACGGCGGCTGCCCCTACTACGGCACGTACGAGACCTCCGACGGCCGCCACATGGCCGTCGGCGCGCTGGAGCCGCAGTTCTACGCCGAGTTCGTCCGCCTGATCGGCCTCGGCGACCGCGTCGCGGACCACACGGACGTCACCCGCTGGGGCGAACTGCGCGAGGCCGTCGCGGCCCGCTTCCGCACCCGCACCCGGGACGAGTGGACCGCCGTCTTCGAGGGCACCGACGCGTGCGTGGCGCCCGTACTGTCCCTGCGCGAGGCCCCCCACCACCCGCACCTCGCCGCCCGCGGCACCTTCACCGACCACGGCGGCCTCACCCAGCCGGCCCCGGCGCCCCGCTTCTCCGCGACCCCGACCGCCGTCCGCACCGGCCCCGCGCGGCCCGGAGCCGACACCGAGGACGTGGCCCGCGACTGGGACGCGCCCCGCCTCCTGGCCGCGGCGGACGACCGCGGCCGCAGCCCTCGCCCCGAACCCCTTGAGCGAAAGGCCTCCTCGTGAGCACCGAAGCGTACGTGTACGACGCGATCCGCACCCCGCGCGGCCGCGGCAAGGCAGGCGGCGCCCTGCACGGCACCAAGCCGATCGACCTGGTCGTCGGCCTCATCCACGAGCTCCGCGACCGCTTCCCCGGCCTGGACCCGGCCGCCATCGACGACATCGTGCTCGGCGTGGTCGGACCGGTCGGCGACCAGGGCTCCGACATCGCCCGCATCGCCGCGATCGCCGCCGGGCTGCCGGACACCGTCGCCGGCGTGCAGGAGAACCGCTTCTGTGCCTCCGGTCTGGAGGCCGTCAACATGGCCGCCGCCAAGGTCCGTTCGGGCTTCGAGGATCTCGTCCTCGCGGGCGGGGTGGAGTCGATGTCCCGGGTGCCGATGGCCTCCGACGGCGGCGCCTGGTTCAACGACCCGATGACCAACCTCGCCGTCAACTTCGTCCCGCAGGGCATCGGCGCCGACCTCATCGCCACCATCGAGGGCTTCACCCGCCGGGACGTCGACGAGTACGCGGCGCTGTCCCAGGAGCGGGCCGCCACCGCCTGGAAGGAGGGCCGCTTCGAGCGCTCCGTCGTCCCCGTGAGGGACCGCAGCGGCCTGACGGTCCTCGACCACGACGAGCACATGCGGCCCGGCACCACCGCCGACTCCCTCGCCAGGCTCAAGCCGTCCTTCGCCGACATCGGCGAACTCGGCGGCTTCGACGCCGTGGCGCTGCAGAAGTACCACTGGGTGGAGAAGATCGACCACGTCCACCACGCCGGCAACTCCTCCGGCATCGTCGACGGCGCCTCCCTCGTCGCCATCGGCTCCAAGGAGGTCGGCGAGCGCTACGGCCTCACCCCGCGCGCGCGGATCGTCTCCGCCGCCGTCTCCGGCTCCGAGCCCACCATCATGCTCACCGGGCCCGCCCCCGCCACCCGCAAGGCCCTCGCCAAGGCCGGGCTGACCATCGACGACATCGACCTCGTCGAGATCAACGAGGCGTTCGCCGCGGTCGTCCTGCGCTTCGTGAAGGACATGGGCCTGTCCCTGGACAAGGTGAACGTCAACGGCGGCGCCATCGCCCTCGGCCACCCGCTCGGCGCCACCGGCGCGATCATCCTCGGCACGCTCGTCGACGAGCTGGAGCGGCAGGACAAGCGCTACGGCCTCGCCACGCTCTGCGTGGGCGGCGGCATGGGCATCGCCACCGTCGTCGAGCGCGTCTGACCCCCTCCCAACGGATCACCACGGACCTCCACGGAGCAGCTTCCATGAGCACTGAGCCCACCACCATCCGCTGGGAGCAGGACGACACCGGCGTCGTCACCCTCGTCCTCGACGACCCGAACCAGTCGGCCAACACCATGAACCAGGCCTTCCGGGCCTCCATCGCGGCCGTCGCCGCGCGCGCGGAGGCCGAGAAGGACTCCATCCGCGGCTTCATCTACACCTCCGCCAAGAAGACCTTCTTCGCGGGCGGAGACCTCAAGGACATGATCAAGGCCGGCCCCGAGGACGCCCAGCGGGTCTTCGACACCGCCACCGAGATCAAGAGCGCCCTGCGCCGCATCGAGACCCTGGGCAAGCCCGTGGTCGCCGCCCTCAACGGCGCGGCCCTCGGCGGCGGGTACGAGATCGCCCTCGCCTCGCACCATCGCATCGCGCTGGACGCCCCCGGCTCCAAGATCGGCCTGCCCGAGGTGACCCTCGGCCTGCTGCCCGCGGGCGGCGGCGTCACCCGCACCGTCCGCCTCATGGGCATCACCGACGCGCTGCTGAAGGTCCTCCTGCAGGGCACCCAGTACACGCCCAAGCGCGCCCTGGAGAACGGCCTCGTCCACGACCTGGCCCACACGCCCGAGGAGATGCTCGCCAAGGCCCGCGCCTTCATCGACGCCCACCCCGAGTCGCACCAGCCCTGGGACCTGCCCGGCCACAAGATCCCCGGCGGCACCCCGGCGCACCCGAAGTTCGCCGCCAACCTGCCCGCCTTCCCCGCCAACCTGCGCAAGCAGCTGGGCGGCGCCCCCTACCCGGCGCCGCGCAACATCATGGCGGCGGCCGTCGAGGGCGCCCAGGTCGACTTCGAGACGGCGATCACCATCGAGACCCGCTACTTCACCGAGCTGGTCACCGGGCAGACCGCCAAGAACATGATCCAGGCGTTCTTCTTCGACCTCCAGGCCGTCAACGCCGGCGCCAACCGCCCGAAGGGCGTCGAGCCCCGCCAGGTCCGCAAGGTCGCCGTGCTGGGCGCCGGGATGATGGGCGCCGGCATCGCCTACTCCTGCGCCCGCGCCGGCATCGAGGTGGTCCTCAAGGACGTCTCCCTGGAGGCCGCCGTCAAGGGCAAGGGCTACTCCGAGAAGCTGTGCGCCAAGGCCGTCGCCAAGGGCCGTACCAGCCAGGAGAAGGCCGACGCGCTGCTCGCGCGCATCACGCCCACCGCCGAGGCCGCCGACCTCGCCGGCTGCGACGCCGTCATCGAGGCGGTGTTCGAGGACACCTCGCTCAAGCACAAGGTGTTCCAGGAGATCGAATCGGTCGTCGCGCCGGACGCGCTGCTGTGCTCCAACACCTCCACCCTGCCCATCACCCAGCTCGCCGAAGGGGTGGAGCGGCAGGCCGACTTCATCGGTCTGCACTTCTTCTCGCCGGTCGACAAGATGCCGCTGGTGGAGATCATCAAGGGCGAGCGCACCGGCGAGGAGGCCCTCGCGCGCGCCTTCGACCTGGTCCGGCAGATCAACAAGACGCCGATCGTCGTCAACGACTCGCGCGGCTTCTTCACCTCACGGGTCATCGGCCACTTCATCAACGAGGGCGTGGCCATGGTCGCCGAGGGCGTCGAGCCCGCGTCGGTGGAGCAGGCCGCGGCCCAGGCGGGCTACCCGGCGAAGGTGCTGTCCCTGATGGACGACCTGACGCTCACCCTGCCGCGGAAGATCCGCAGCGAGACGAAGCGGGCGGTGGAGGAGTCCGGCGGCACCTGGACGCCGCACCCCGCCGAGGCCCTCATCGACCGCATGGTCGACGAGTTCGGCCGCACCGGCCGCAGCGGCGGCGCCGGCTTCTACGAGTACGACGAGAACGGCAAGCGCGTGCGCCTGTGGCCCGGCCTGCGCGAGCACTTCACGAAGCCGGGGTACGAGATCCCCTTCCGGGACATGCAGGAGCGCATGCTCTTCGCCGAGGCGCTGGACACCGTCCGGCTGCTGGAGGAGGGCGTGCTGACCTCGGTCGCCGACGCCAACATCGGCTCGATCCTCGGCATCGGCTTCCCCGGCTGGACGGGCGGCGTGCTGCAGTACATCAACGGCTACGACGGCGGCCCCGCCGGATTCGTGGCACGCGCGCGTGAACTCGCCGAGCGCTACGGCGAGCGCTTCACGCCGCCCGCGCTGCTGGTGGAGAAGGCGGAGAAGGGGGAGACGTTCACCGACGGCCGCTGAACGCCGGGCTCACCCGGCGCCCCCGCTTCACGAGGCGCGCGCCGGGCGTCATCCCTCGTCGCCGTCCAGCCACTCCCGCAGCTCCTCCTTCAGCGACCGCTGGAAGGTCGTGAGGAGGGCCTGCACCACCAGCGGGTGCATATGGGCGGACAGCGACTTCACGTCCTGCGGGCCGAGGTCGGCGACCGCGGCCCGCAGCAGCCCCGACAGCTCCCGGGCCGCCGCCCGGGAGTGCTCGATCAGGACGGTACGGGCCGCCAGCACGGTCTCCTGCGACAGCGGTACGTCCAGCAGCTCGACGCCGAGCCGCAGCAGCCCGGCGTCGACGCGGAAGCTGTCGCCGTCTCGGGCGACGACGTCCATCGCGGTCAGCCGCTCCACCTCCGCCTCGGACAGCGGACGCCCCGCCCGGCGGTCCAGCTCCTCCCGGCTCAGCGACTCCACCGTGTCCGGCGCCCACGACGCGACCACCGCGCGGTGCAGCGCCAGATCCCGGGCGCTGAGGTCGGCCGGCAGCTGCCGCAGGTACCGCTCGATCGCCGCCAGCGTCATGCCCTGGTGCTGCAGCTCCTCGATCAGCGCCAGCCGCGCCAGATGCCCGGCGCCGTAGCGGCCCACCCGGCGCGGGCCGAGCACGGGCGGCGGGAGCAGACCCCTGGTGCCGTAGAAGCGGACCGTCCGCACGGTGACGCCCGCTCGGGCGGCCAGCTCGTCGATCGTGAGGGTCGGCTCGTCGGTGGTCGTCATGTGCAGCAGTATCGCTGTCTCACCAATGCTGTGACACCTGTGAGGAGAAGAAAACGGCAGGTGAAGGGCGTGTGAGAAGAACCGCTCTGTGACATGGACCATCGCATGACGGCTGATCCCTCTGGGAAGCTGCTGCCTTGGTCTGTGCCGCGACCGGTGGTGCGGGCCGAGGCACGTAAGCACATCCGGCGGAGAACCCGCTCGGGCGCACCACAGAACGGATCCACCCCGTGAGCAAGGACGCCGTGCACACGGCACAGGTCGCCGCCACCCCCGAGGCGACCCGGACGCCCGCGGACGCGGGCGACGCCGGCTACAGCAAGGACCTCAAGCACCGCCACGTCAACATGATCGCGATCGGCGGCGCGATCGGCACCGGCCTCTTCCTCGGCGCCGGCGGCCGGCTGCACAACGCGGGCCCCGCGCTCGCCCTGGCCTACCTCGTCTGCGGCGTCTTCGCCTTCTTCGTCGTGCGCGCGCTGGGCGAGCTGGTCCTGTACCGCCCGTCGTCCGGCTCGTTCGTGTCGTACGCGCGCGAGTTCCTCGGCGAGAAGGGCGCCTACGTCGCCGGCTGGATGTACTTCCTGAACTGGTCGACCACCGGCATCGCCGACATCACCGCGATCGCCCTGTACACGCACTACTGGAGCTTCTTCACCCCGATCCCGCAGTGGGTGCTGGCGCTGATCGCGCTCGCCGTGGTGCTGGCCGTGAACCTGATCTCCGTGAAGATCTTCGGCGAGATGGAGTTCTGGTTCGCCATCGTCAAGGTGGCCACGCTCGTCGCCTTCATGCTCGTCGGTATCTTCCTGCTGGCCACGCAGCACCAGGTGGGCGGCCAGACGCCCGGCCTGAGCGTGATCACCGACCACGGGGGCGTCTTCCCGCACGGGCTGATGCCGGTGGTCCTCGTCATGCAGGGCGTGATCTTCGCGTACGCCGCGCTGGAGCTGGTCGGCGTCGCCGCGGGCGAGACCGCCGAGCCGGAGAAGATCGTCCCGCGCGCCGTGAACTCGATCATGTGGCGTGTCGGCCTGTTCTACTGCGGCTCGGTCATCCTGCTCGCCCTGCTGCTGCCGGGCTCGGTGTACTCCGCCGACGAGAGCCCCTTCGTCACGGTCCTCTCCAAGATCGGCGTCGACGGCGCCGGCGACGTGATGAACCTCGTCGTCCTCACCGCCGCCATGTCCTCGCTCAACTCCGGCCTGTACTCCACCGGCCGCATCCTGCGCTCCATGGCGATGGCGGGCTCGGCGCCCAAGTTCACCCGCGTGATGAGCCGCAGCCAGGTGCCCTACGGCGGCATCCTGCTGACCTGCGGCATCTGCGTGCTGGGCGTCGGCCTGAACTACCTCGTGCCCAGCCAGGCCTTCGAGATCGTGCTGAACGTCGCCTCGCTCGGCATCATCAGCACCTGGGTGATCATCATGATCTGCCACCTGGTCTTCGTCCGCCGCGCCAAGGCCGGCCTCCTCGCCCGCCCGTCCTTCCGCCTCCCCGGCAGCCCGGTCACCGAGATCGCGACGATCGCGTTCCTGCTGGCCTGCCTCGGCATGATGTGGAACGACCCGGAGGTCGGCCGCAAGACCCTCCTCCTGATCCCCGGCATCGCGGTCCTCCTCGTAGCAGGCTGGTACGGCGTCCGCCGCCGCGTCTCCCAGGAGACGGACCGGGAACTGGGCAAGATCACGCAGTAACCGGTCTAGGGGGCGTTTCCCCAGGCCACGGCGATTGTCAGTGGCATCGCCTACGGTGGCGTCATGTCGGAGATCACTTATGTCCGGGGTGACGCCACCGTGCCGTTCGGCAAGGGCGTCAAAGTGATCGCCCATGTCGCGAACGACATCGGGGGATGGGGGAAGGGCTTCGTGCTGGCGCTCTCGCGCCGCTGGCCGGAGCCTGAGAAGGCCTACCGCGCCTGGCACCGGGCGCGGTCGACGAACGACTTTGGGCTGGGCGCCGTGCAGTTGGTCCAGGTCGAGCCGTATGTGTGGGTGGCGAACATGATCGGCCAGCGGGGGATCAGGACCGGCAGCAACGGCGTCCCCGTGCGCTACGAGGCCATCGACACGGCCCTCGGCCGCCTCGCCGACCACGCCGAGAAACTGGGCGCTTCGGTGCACATGCCCCGGATAGGCTGCGGACTCGCGGGCGGCAGATGGTCCCGCATCGAGCCGCTCATCCAGGAGCGCCTGGTCAAGAGGGGGGTCACCGTGACGGTGTACGACCAGGGGGAGGACTCGCGATGAGCCGGGACATCGACGTGCTCGTGCTGGGTGGGGCCGGGGTCGACACGATCGTGTACGTGCCCGAGCTGCCGTTGCCCTACGCGGACAGCTATCACATCGACTCCGGGATCCGGACCCGTGCCGGGCAGACCGGGGACTTCATGGCGTTGGGGCTGGCCGCGCTGGGGCTGAGCACCCATCACCTCGATCTGGTCGGTGACGATCACGAGGGGGACCTCGTCCGGGCTCTGCACCGGGAGCACGGCATCGCGTTCACCGATGTGCCGCAGCCGGCCGGCACCAAGCGGGCGGTCAACCTCGTCGGCCCCGACGGCCGTCGGCTGTCCCTGTACGACACCAGTCGCGCACGGCCCGGCGACCGGCTGCCCGAGGACACCGTCCGCGCCCTCGCCGAGCGCGCCCGGCATGTGCACGTGTGCATCACCCAGCCGTGCGCCGACGCCCTGCCGCTGCTGCGGGAGACCGGAGTCGGCGTCTCCACCGACCTGCACGACTGGGACGGGGAGAATCCGTACCACGAGGCGTTCGCCTACGGCGCGGACATCGTGTTCCTCTCCGCCGCCGCCCTCACCGACCCCGAGGCGGTCATGCGCCGCGTCGCCGAGCGCGGCCGGGCCCGGATCGTCGTCGCCACCGCCGGCGCCGAGGGCGCGTATCTGCTCGCCGACGGCGATGTGACCCACGTACCGGCGGTGGCGCCGCCCGCCCCGGTGGTGGACTCCAACGGGGCGGGCGACGCCTTCGCGGCGGCCTTCCTCCACGGCCTGCTCGCGGGCGAGACGCCCGAGCGGTGCGCCCGCTTCGGCGCGATCGCCGGCGCCCACGCCTGCACGATCCCCTCGACCGAGGCATCGGCGATCACCCGGGACGAACTGCTGGCCCGCGCGGCCGAGGCGGACCCGGCGCCATCCAGACCCTGACCGGGCGTCAGTGCGCGTGCACGCCGTTCGTCGCCGCGATCTTCTTCCAGGACCTCGGCTGCACCGGAGCCCCGGGCGCGCCGAGCGTCCGCGCCGCGACCGACGCCTCCCGTGCCGCCGGCGCACCCGGCTTCACCGGCTGGAACAGCCAGGTGTCGAAGAGCGCCGCCAGCGGCTTGCCGGAGACCTGCTCGGCGTAGCGCTGGAAGTCGGCGACGGAGGCGTTGCCGTACGCGTACCGCTGCGGCCAGCCCTTGAGGATCGCGAAGAAGGCGTCGTCACCGATCTCGTTGCGCAGCGCCTGCAGCGCCAGCGCGCCCCGGTCGTAGACGGCGATGTCGAACTGGTTCTCCGGCCCCGGGTCACCCGGCTTCACCGTCCAGAACGGGTCGTCGGCCGGGTGCGAGGCGTACACGTAGTCCGCCAGCTCCTGCGCGGTGCCCTCGCCCTCGTGCTCCGACCACAGCCACTGCGCGTACCGGGCGAAGCCCTCGTTGATCCAGATGTCCTTCCACCCGGCGACGGACACGAGGTCGCCGTACCACTGGTGGGCCAGCTCGTGCACGACCACGGAGGTGTTGGAGCCGTTCGCGAACTGCCGCGGACTGTAGAAGGGCCGCGTCTGCGTCTCCAGCGCGTAGCCGGTGGTGGTGTTCGGGACGTACCCGCCCAGCGCGTTGTACGGGTAGGGGCCGAACCAGCCGCTCAGCCAGTCCGCGATCTCCCCGGTCCGCTCCACGCTGGAGCGCGCCGCGTCGTAGTTGTCGCCGAGGTCCTTGCTGTAGGCGTTGACGACGGGGATGCCGCTGTCGCTGGTGCCGGTCGTGATGTCGAACCTCCCCACGGCGAGCGTCGCGAGATACGTGGCCTGGGGCTTGTTGGAGCGCCAGTTGAAGCGCGTCCAGCCCAGCCGTGAACTCGTCGACTGCAGCGTGCCGTTGGAGATGGCCTGGGTGCCGTCGGGCACCAGCACCGACACGTCGTAGGTGGCCTTGTCGAGGGGGTGGTCGTTACTCGGGAACCACCACCAGGCCGCCTCGGGCTCGTTGGCGCCGACACCGCCGTCCGGGGTGCGGTGCCAGCTGGTGAAGCCGTACGCCTTCTTCGAGGAGGGCACACCGCGGTAGCGGACCACGACGGTGACCGCCGTGCCCTTGGCCAGCGGCGACTTCGGGGTCACCACCAGCTCGTGCTCGCCCGCGGTGGTGAAGGAGGCGACGGCGCCGTTGACCCGCACCTCGCTGACGTCCAGCAGGAAGTCCAGGTCGAAGCGGGACAGATCCTGCGTGGTCCGCGCCAGGATCGTCGCCGTACCCTCCAGTTCGTCGGTGGCCGGCTGGTACTTCAGCCGGAGGTCGTAGTGGGAGACGTCGTAGCCGCCGTTGCCGTAGGCCGGGTAGTAGGGGTCGCCGATGCCCGGTGCGCCGGGGGTGCCGCTCGCGGCCGATGCCGGGATCGCCAGCAGGACGGAGGCCGCAGCGAGTGCGCCCGGCGCGATGATTCTGCGGTGCACGAAAGCTCCAAGTCGTAGGGGCACGCTGTCCGTTGGGAGCCTATGGAATCCCTGTGCCCTGAGCATGTCCACGGCCACTGCTGTCACACGATCGCCATCCGGCCGTCATGACCGAACCTGGCCCATGCGCCTTTCCGGCCCGGCTCGCCCCCTTCTGCACGGGAGTTGACCGATGTACCGTCCGCCCATGCCGAAACGCACGCGCTTCAGGATCTGGAGAACGCTCGCGACCGCGGCGGCCGTCGCCCTGCCGGCCGCCCTCCTCACCCCGGCGACGGCCCACGGAACCCCGCGGGAGAGCCGGCCCGTCTACTCGTACGAGAACGCCGTCCGCGAGGCCGTCTGGGTGGACACCGGCCTCGACGGCGACGGGGACGGCAGGACCGACCGCGTCGCCGCCGACATCGTCCGGCCCCGCGAGGCCGCCCGGCAGGGCCGCAAGGTGCCCGTCATCATGGACGCCAGCCCCTACTACTCCTGCTGCGGACGCGGCAACGAGAGCCAGAAGAAGACGTACGACGCCCACGGCGACGACGTGCAGATGCCGCTGTTCTACGACAACTTCTTCGTTCCCCGCGGCTACGCCTTCGTCGGCGTCGACCTGGCCGGAACCAATCGCTCCGACGGCTGCGTGGACGTCGGCGGCCGCTCCGACATCCAGTCCGCCAAGGCCGTCATCGACTGGCTCAACGGCCGCGCCAGGGCCTACACCACCCGCACCGGCACCACCCCCGCCACCGCCGGCTGGACCAACGGCCGCACCGGCATGATCGGCAAGAGCTGGGACGGCACCATCGCCAACGGCGTCGCCGCAACCGGCGTCAAGGGCCTGGAGACGATCGTCCCGATCAGTGCCATCTCCTCCTGGTACGACTACTACTTCCAACAAGGCGCCCCGCTGTACGACTCGGGCCCCGACTGGCTGTCGAACTACGTCGAGAGCCCCGACGCCCGCGCCAAGTGCGCCGCCGTCCAGCGGCAACTGGCCGAGGGCGCCCCGCGCACCGGCGACTGGACACCCCTGTGGACCGAGCGCGACTACGTGAAGGACGCGGCGAAGGTGCGGGCCAGCGTCTTCCTCGTGCACGGCATGCAGGACCTCAACGTCCGCACCAAGCACGTCGGCCAGTGGTGGGACGCGCTCGCACGCCACCACGTGGAGCGCAAGATCTGGCTCTCCCAGACCGGCCACGTCGACCCCTTCGATTTCCGCCGGACCGCCTGGGTGGAGACCCTGCACCGCTGGTTCGACCACGAACTCCTCGGCTACGACAACGGCATCGACCGCGAGCCGATGGCCGACATCGAACGCCACCCCGACCAGTGGGTCACCTCGCCCGTCTGGCCGCCCACCGGCACCCGGACCACCCTCCTGCGCCCCGCCCCCGGCACCCAGGCCGGCGTCGGCACCCTCGGCCTCGCCCGGGCCACCGGCACCGAGACCTTCACCGACGACCCGCGGCACGGCGAGACCGACTGGGCCGCGCACATCGACCAACCGACCCCCGACAAGGCCGGCTTCACCACCGCGCCGCTCACCCGCCCCCTGCGCCTGTCCGGCACCTCCAAGGTCACCGTCACCGCCACCCCGACCACCACCACCGCCCACCTGTCGGCCGTCCTCGTCGACCTCGGCCCCGACACCGTCCGCGACTACGCCGACGCCGCCGAGGGCATCACCACCCTCACCGACCGCACCTGCTGGGGCGCGAGCACCACGGGCGACAGCGCCTGCTACAAGGAGACGAGGGCCAAGACCGCCGACGTCGGCTTCACCGTCGTCAGCCGCGGCTGGGGCGACCTCGGCAACCACGCCTCCGACCGCAGGGGCGAACCGCTCACCCCGGGCACGCCCTACACCCTCACCCTCTCCCTCGCCGCCACCGACCACGTGATCCCCGCCAGGCACCGGCTCGCGCTGATCGTCGCCGGCACCGACAAGGACCTCATCGACCCGCCCTCCACCACCCCCACCCTCACCCTCGACCTGTCCCGCACCGTCGCCCGGCTCCCGCTGCTCGGCGGCACCGCCGCCTTCGCCCGCGCCACCACCGGGACGCCGGCGGCGACGCCCGGGGCCGGACACCTGGACGGCGTGCGACCGTCCCCGGACGCGCACCGCATCCCCGGGGACGTCCGGTGAGCCGGCGCCCCCGAGGCGGCCCGCCGACCCGGCCGCGCGCCCTCGTGCTCGGCTGAACACCCCCGGGGGCAGGGCCGACGGTCCCGTCCCCGGGCCGGACATCCGCGCGGCCGTACCGGAATCCTCCATGCCGTGCTCACATCGGCCGCGCGGGGGGAATACTCACCGCATGTCTGCCGCGTACGCGACCTTCGGCCTGGCCCCGGCGATGCGCGCCGGCGCGGTGCTCGCCGGCGGTGGCTACCAGATCCACCGCGACTTCCTCGACTTCGTCGTCGACGGCCGCCCACTGCTGTTCCAGCTCTCCGACCTGGACGCCGTCTCCCCGCTCGCCTCCGACGTGCCGCCCGCCATCTTCACCGAGCAGGTGCACAGTCTGCTGCTCCAGGCCCCGGCGCCGCTGCCCGGCGGACGGTACGTCGTCTACGGCTGCCCCGAGTGCGCCGACCTGGCGTGCGGGGCCGTCACCGCGGTCATCGAACGCGACGGCGACGACTACGTCTGGCGGGACTTCGCCTGGCAGACCGGCGAGAACGTCGACCTGGAACGCGACGGCTACCACGGCACCGGGCCGTTCCGCTTCCGCGGCGAGGAGTACCGTACGGCCCTGCGCTCCCTCCTGGACGGCACCGCACCGGGCACGGGCCGCCGCCGAGTGCTGCTGATCGGCGCCCGCGTCGCTCTGCTCGCCAGGCTCGCCGCCGCGCTGCGCACCATCGGCATCGGCGCCGACATCACCCGCGACGCGCAGGACGTGCCCGCCGACGAACTCCGCGGCTACGGCGCCGTCGCGTTCGGCGACACGGTCGGCGACGCCGAACGCGCCGTCGTGCGCCGGGCCTTCGACGCCGCCGGGGTGGACATCACCTGCGTCGACGCGCTCGCCCCGATCGTCCCGCTGCTCGTCGCACAGATCGAACACGCCCTGGACCGCGCCCCCGCCGACCGTCGGCGGCTCACCCGGCTGGCCGCCGCAGACGGCGAGGCGAGCGTCGAGGTCGGCTCGCCGTGCCGGGTCCGTCTCACCGCGTACCGTCTCGACCGGCTCTCACGGACCCACGAGGAGGAGGTCTTCGACGGGGTCCTGGAGGCGGGCCGGCACCGCATCCCGCTGGACCCGAAGGCGGTGCGGGGCCGGGCCTTCCTCGTGGCGAGGACGTCGTCGGACGTGCTGGTGGAGGCGGTGCCCCGCTGAGCGGCCGCCGACGGCCCCGCCGGGGAAGCCCGAGCGCGGGGCCGCTCCGCCGCCTCATAGAATCGGCGCCCTGATGACTGCCACCCTCGTCGCCAAGAACCTCGCCGCCGGGCACGGCGACCGCACCCTGTTCAGCGGACTCGACCTCGTCGTCGCCCCCGGTGACGTGATCGGGCTGGTCGGCGCCAACGGCGCGGGCAAGTCCACCCTGCTGAGACTGCTCGCCGGGCTGACCGCGCCCGAGCAGGGCGAGCTGCGGCTCTCCCCGCCCACCGCCACCGTCGGCCACCTCCCGCAGGAACCGGAGCGCAGGCCGGGGGAGACCGTCCGGGAGTTCCTCGCCCGCCGCACCGGTGTCGCCGAGGCGCAGCGGGCGATGGACGAGGCCACCCAGGCGCTGGTCGACGGCGCGCCCGGCGCCGACGACGCGTACGCCACCAGCCTGGAACGCTGGCTCGGGCTCGGTGGCGCCGACCTGGACGAGCGCGCCGAGGAGGTCGCCGACTCCCTCGGCCTCGCCGTCGGCCTGGACCAGCCGATGACCTCCCTGTCCGGCGGGCAGGCGGCCCGCGCCGGCCTCGCCTCCCTGCTGCTGTCCCGCTACGACGTCTTCCTGCTCGACGAGCCGACCAACGACCTCGACCTCGACGGCCTGGAGCGCCTGGAACGCTTCGTGACCGGACTGCGCGCCGGCACCGTCGTCGTCAGCCACGACCGCGAGTTTCTCACCCGCACCGTCACCAAGGTCCTCGAACTCGACCTCGCCCAGCAGCAGATCACCCTCTACGGCGGCGGCTACGCGGCCTATCTGGAGGAACGCGACGTCGCCCGCCGGCACGCCCGCGAGGAGTACGAGGAGTACGCCGACAAGCGCTCCGCGCTGGAGGACCGGGCGCGCATGCAGCGCTCCTGGATGGACAAGGGCGTCAAGAACGCCCGGCGCAAGGCCGGCGACAACGACAAGATCGGCCGCAAGTTCCGCAGCGAGGCCAGCGAGAAGCAGGCCGCGAAGGCCCGCCAGACCCAGCGCATGATCGAACGCCTCGATGCCGTCGAGGAGCCCCGCAAGGAGTGGGAACTGCGCATGGAGATCGCGGCCGCCCCGCGTTCCGGCGCCGTCGTCGCCACCCTCCGGGACGCCGAGATCCGCCGCGGCGACTTCACCTTCGGCCCGGTCTCCCTGCAGATCGACTGGGCCGACCGGGTCGCGGTGACCGGCGCGAACGGCGCCGGGAAGTCCACCCTGCTCGGCGCGCTGCTCGGCCGGATCCCGCCGGCCGCCGGGCACGCCGCGCTCGGCTCGGGGGTGCTGGTCGGCGAGGTGGACCAGGCGCGCGGCCTGTTCCACGGTCCGGAGAACCTGCTGGACGCGTTCTGCGCGGCCGTCCCCGACACCGAGCCCGTCGAGGTGCGCACCCTGCTCGCCAAGTTCGGCCTCAAGGCCGACCATGTGCTGCGCCCGGCGGCGAGCCTGTCCCCGGGCGAGCGCACCCGGGCCGCCCTCGCCCTGCTGCAGGGCCGCGGCGTCAACCTGCTCGTCCTGGACGAGCCGACCAACCACCTCGACCTGCCCGCGATCGAGCAGCTGGAGTCCGCCCTCGACGCCTACGACGGCACGCTGCTGCTGGTCACCCACGACCGCCGCATGCTCGACGCGGTCCGCGTCACCCGCCGCCTGGAGGTCGCCGACGGCAAGGTGACCGAACGCTGACACGGGGGCCCGGCCCGCGGCCGGGCCCCCGCCGGGTCAGCCCCGGCCGCCCTTCTTCGGGTCGAGCAGCCCGGCGCGGCGCAGCGCGTCCGCCATGGCGCTGTTGGCCGGAGGCGCGGCCTGCCGGCCGCCACCGTTGCCGCCACCGCGACCACCGCCGCTCCCACGGCCCCCGCCACCCTGCCGCTGCTGCGGCGGACGCCCGCCGCGCTGCCGTCCGGCGCCCGGCGCGGACCGCTCCTGCGGCGCGGCCTCGTCGTCCAGGCGCAGCGTCAGCGAGATCCGCTTGCGCGGGATGTCCACGTCCAGGACCTTCACCTTGACGATGTCGCCCGGCTTGACGACCTCGCGCGGGTCCTTGACGAAGTTCTTCGACATCGCCGACACGTGGACCAGGCCGTCCTGGTGGACGCCGACGTCGACGAACGCGCCGAACGCGGCCACGTTCGTCACCACGCCCTCCAGGACCATCCCGGAGGACAGGTCGGAGATCTTCTCCACGCCCTCCTTGAAGGTGGCGGTGCGGAAGGCGGGCCGCGGGTCGCGGCCGGGCTTCTCCAGCTCCCTGAGGATGTCGGTGACGGTCGGCAGACC
Organism: Streptomyces griseosporeus; assembly: GCF_014656055.1. Classification (GTDB taxonomy): domain Bacteria; phylum Actinomycetota; class Actinomycetes; order Streptomycetales; family Streptomycetaceae; genus Streptomyces; species Streptomyces griseosporeus. Next base: position 1,180,060 of record NZ_BNBR01000001.1, on the reverse strand, counting down.
GAAGGTGTCGTCCACGAACTCCTGCGGCCTCAGCGACCGCAGCACCGATGTGTTGCCGATCAGCGCGGCGACCTCCTGGCCGGTGGTCTTCACCATGCGGCGCACCACCGGGTACGCCTCCGGGTGCACGCTGGAGGCGTCCAGCGGGTCGTCGCCGCCGCGGATCCTGAGGAAGCCCGCGCACTGCTCATACGCCTTGGGGCCGAGCCGCGGCACCTTCTTCAGCTGGGCGCGGGAGGTGAACGGGCCGTTCGCGTCGCGGTGCGCGACGATGTTCTCGGCGAGCCCGGAGGTGATGCCGGACACCCGGGCGAGCAGCGGCGCCGAGGCGGTGTTCACGTCCACGCCGACGCCGTTCACACAGTCCTCGACCACCGCGTCCAGCGAGCGGGACAGCTTCACCTCGGACAGGTCGTGCTGGTACTGGCCGACGCCGATCGACTTCGGGTCGATCTTCACCAGCTCGGCCAGCGGGTCCTGGAGGCGGCGCGCGATGGAGACCGCGCCGCGCAGCGACACGTCCAGCTCGGGCAGCTCCTGCGAGGCGAAGGCCGACGCCGAGTACACGGAGGCGCCCGCCTCCGACACCATCACCTTGGTGAGGTTCAACTCCGGATGCCTGCTGATGAGTTCACCGGCGAGCTTGTCGGTCTCGCGGGACGCCGTGCCGTTGCCGATCGCGATCAGCTCGACCGCGTGCTCCTTCGCCAGCCGCGCCAGCTTGGCGATGGCCTCGTCCCACTTGTTGGCCGGGACGTGCGGGTAGATCACGTCGGTGGCGACGACCTTGCCGGTGGCGTCGACCACGGCGACCTTCACGCCCGTACGGAAGCCGGGGTCGAGGCCGAGGGTCGCGCGCGTGCCGGCCGGGGCGGCGAGCAGCAGGTCGCGCAGGTTGGCGGCGAAGACGCGCACCGCCTCGTCCTCGGCGGCCGTACGCAGCCGCAGCCGGATGTCGATGCCGAGATGCACGAGGATGCGGGTCCGCCAGGCCCAGCGCACGGTGTCCGTCAGCCACTTGTCGGCCGGGCGGCCGCGGTCGGCGATCCCGAACCGCGCCGCGACGATGCCCTCGTACGACGACGGGCCCTCCGTGGGCTCCTCCGGCTCCAGGACGAGGTCGAGGACCTCCTCCTTCTCGCCGCGCAGCATCGCGAGGACCCGGTGCGAGGGCAGTTCGGTGAACGGTTCGGCGAAGTCGAAGTAGTCGGCGAACTTGGCGCCCGCCTCCTCCTTGCCCTCGCGCACCTTCGCGGCCAGCCGGCCGCGCACCCACATGCGCTCACGCAGCTCGCCGATGAGGTCGGCGTCCTCCGCGAACCGCTCGGTGAGGATCGCGCGGGCCCCGTCGAGCGCGGCCTGCGGATCGGCGACGCCCTTGTCCGCGTCGACGAAGGCGGCAGCGGCGGCGAGCGGTTCCACGGTGGGGTCGCCGAGCAGCCCGTCCGCCAGCGGCTCCAGCCCCGCCTCGCGCGCGATCTGCGCCTTGGTGCGCCGCTTGGGCTTGTACGGCAGGTAGATGTCCTCCAGCCGCGCCTTGGTCTCGGCGCCGCGGATCCGCGCCTCCAGCTCGTCGGTGAGCTTGCCCTGCTCGCGCACCGACTCCAGGATCGCCGTCCGGCGCTCCTCCAGCTCCCGCAGGTAGCGCAGCCGCTCCTCGATCGTGCGCAGCTGCGCGTCGTCGAGCATCTCGGTCGCTTCCTTGCGGTAGCGGGCGATGAAGGGCACCGTCGAACCGCCGTCCAGCAGCTCCACGGCGGCCTTGACCTGCCGCTCCCGTACGCCGAGCTCCTCGGCGATCCTGCCTTCGATGGACCCTGCTCCGAGGGACCCGGGTGTCGTCACGATTGCCGTACCGCCTTCTCCACTTCGGGGTGCGCGGCAATTGTGGCAGGTGACACCGACAGCCGGGGATCAGGGCGGCCCCGGCGGGGCGCCCGGCCCGCACCCGTCACCGGGGGGCCGGGCCCGCCGCCGCGCGTCGCCCGGGGGTCAGGCCCGGTGCCCCCGTGCCGTCCCCGAGGCGCCGCCGAACAGCCGGGCCACCGCCCGGAACGGCAGCGTCACGACGGTCGCCACCGCCGAGCCGACCTGCCGCAGCACATCCGCGATCGCACGCAACACGTGTGTCCCCTCTCGTCGAACGGCCCGTGAGACACCCTCACGGGCTGCGGGGGACGGGTACCGCACCGGCGCACGCCCATGCTCCCGGCGGCCAGTCGACCGCGCGACCGAGCCCGCGCCGGGCCGGAGGCTCACCCCTTGCCGAAGAGATCCGCGGGGAAGGCCCCCGACCCCACGGCGGTGCGGGCGAAGGCGGTGGCGAGTTCCGTCAGGCGGGCCACGCCCTCCGCGCCGAGGTGCTCGTACGGGGTCCGGTCAAGGCGGTCGGTGTCGGACTCGATCTGCTCCCGCAGGGCGACGCCCGCCTGCGTCAGCTCGCCGTCGGCGTCGAGGAGGCCGCGTGAGCGCAGCCGGTCCACCGCCGCGTCCCAGTCCTGCCGGGTCCAGCCACGGGTCACAGACACCCACTTCGGCGCCATGCCCTTGCCGGTGGCGGTGTGCGTCACCACGGCCTCCAGACCGTCGAGCCCGGCCGCCACGAGCACGGCGAGGTGCCCGTCGCCGCGGTGCTCGCGCAGCAGCGTCGCCGCGTGCCAGTACGCCAGGTGCGGCTCCTCGGGCACGGGCAGGTCGGCGTGCCCGGAGTACAGCGGGCGCCCCGCGCGCGTGCAGGCCTCCGCGGCGCGCAGCGCCAGCCGCGCGGCCTCGGCCATCTCCGCGGACGCGAGCACCTCGGTGCCCAGCAGCCGCCGCAGCGAGGCGTCGACGGCACGCGCGCGTGCCGCGAGGACGTCCTCGGGCGAGGCGGTCTCCCACACGGCGGGCACATGCCGTGCCACCAGCTCGTACTTGTAGTTGTAGAAGGTCGCCGCCACGGTGCCGGCTCCCACCGGACCGAGCGCGGCGGACCGCACCGCGAAGTTGACGGCACGCGGATCCGTGACGCCGATCGCCCCCAGCTCCTTGCCCAGCTCGGGCGCGAAGTAGTGGGTGGCGTGCAGGGAGTTCAGCGCGTTGTGACAGCGGCGGCCGGCGCGCGGCTCCAGGACGGCAGTAGTCATGCCCGCACGTTACCGACCGGTCGGTACCTCCTCCAGTCCCGGGTCGGCCACCCGCCCCCGTGTGGCAGGAAAGGTGGGGAACCCGTCATTGCTGCCGTGCTCCGGACCCCGAAGAATCACCGGCATGCCGCAGCGAACCGTTCTCATCGTCCTCTTCGACGGCGTCCAGAGCCTCGACGTCACGGGCCCCCTGGAGGTCTTCGCGGGCGCCGAGAAGCAGTGGCCGGGGTCGTACCGGATCCGCACCGCCTCGCTCGGCGGCGCCCCGGTGCGCACCTCCAGCGGGCTGACCCTGGTCCCGGACGCGGCCCTCACCGCCGAACCCGACCCGCACACCCTCCTCGTCCCGGGCGGCCAGGGCACCCGCCTGCCCGACCCGGAGCTGACCGAGTGGCTGCGCGCGCACGGCCCGCGCGCCGAGCGCCTCGTCTCCGTGTGCACCGGCGCCGTCCGGCTCGCCCAGGCGGGCCTGCTGGACGGCCGCCGCGCGACGACCCACTGGGCGTACTGCGACTCGCTCGCCCGCAACCACCCGGCCGTCGACATCGACCCCGACCCCATCTACGTACGCGACGGACACATCGCCACCTCCGCCGGCGTCACCTCCGGCATCGACCTCGCGCTCGCCCTGGTCGAGGAGGACCTGGACCGGGAGACCGCCCTCACCGTCGCCCGCCACCTGGTGGTCTTCCTGCGCCGCCCCGGCAACCAGGCCCAGTTCAGCGCCCAGCTAGCCACCCAGACCGCCCGCCGGGAACCGCTGCGCGAGGTCCAGCGGTGGATCACCGAGCACCCGGACGCGGACCTGAGCGTCGAGGCGCTCGCCGCCCGCGCGCTGCTCTCGCCCCGCCACTTCGCCCGCGCCTTCCACGCCGAGACGGGCATGACCCCCGGCCGCTACGTCGACCGGGTCCGCCTCGAACACGCCCGGCGCCTGCTGGAGGACACGACCGACGGCGTCGAGGAGATCTCCCGCGCGAGCGGCTACGGCACCCCCGAGGCGATGCGCCGCGCCTTCGTGAAGGCGCTCGGCGCCGCCCCGGCCGAGTACCGGCGCCGCTTCCGCCCGACGGCACCGGCCCGCTGACCCACCCGGAACGACCGACAGCGCACCACGCGACGGCGACCCGGCCCGCTGATCCACCCGGAACAACGGACAGCCCACCACGACGGCACCGGCCCGCTGACCCACCCGGATCACCCGGCCGCCCGTCACCCGACGGCGACCCCGGCCCGCTGACCCACCTGGAACGACGGACAGCCCACCACGACGGCACCGGCCCGCTGACCCACGTGGATCACCCGACCGCCCGCCACCCGACGGCGACTCCGGCCCGCCGACCCACGCGGGACACCGGAGCGCCCACCACCGAGAGGAACCCCATGCAGATCGCCTTCGTCATCTACGACCGCTTCACCGCCCTCGACGTCGTCGGCCCCTACGAGATGCTCTCCCGTCTCCCGGGCGCCGAGACCGTCTTCGTCGCCGAGCGGCCCGGCCCCCTGCGCACCGAGACCGGCGTCGTCGCGCTCACCGCCGACAAGGCGCTCGCCGAGGTCCCGCACCCCGACGTCGTCGTCGTGGCCGGCGGACCCGGCCAGAGCGCGCTGATGGAGCACGCGCCGCTGCTGGACTGGCTGCGCGCCGCCGACGCCACGAGCACCTGGACGACCTCCGTGTGCAGCGGCTCCCTGCTGCTGGCTGCGGCCGGGCTGCTGCGCGGCCGCCGCGCCACCTCGCACTGGCTCGCCCTCGACCAGCTCCGGGCGTACGGCGCCGAACCCACCGGCGAGCGCGTCGTGTTCGACGGCAAGTACGTCACGGCCGCCGGTGTCTCCGCCGGCATCGACATGGGCCTGAGCCTCGTCGGCCGGATCGCCGGCGACGATGTCGCCCAGGCGGTGCAACTGGGTACCGAGTACGACCCGCAGCCCGCCTACGACGCCGGTTCTCCGGACAAGGCCCCCGCGCACCTCGTCGAGGCGCTGCGCGCGAGGAGCCGGTTCATCCTGACGTAGTCCAGGTGAAGCGCGGCTGCCTGCGCTCCAGGAACGCGGCGACGCCCTCCGCGGCCTCGCCGCTGCCGCGCGCCCGCTCGGCCCAGTGGACGTCCCGGTCGGTGCGCCCGTCGGCGAACTCCTTGGCCGCGGCCTGCGTCAGCTGCGAGCGGGAGACCAGGATCCGGGTGAACTCGGCGACCCGCTTGTCGAGGTCGCCCCCCGGCAGGACCTCGTCGACCAGTCCGGTGCGCAGCGCCCGCGCCGCGTCGATCAACTCGCCCGAGAACAGCAGGTACTTGGCGCCGGCCTTGCCCACCAGCGAGACCAGACGGCGGGTGGAGGACGCCGGGTACACGATCCCCAGCTTGGCCGGAGTCACCCCGAACAGCGCGCCCTCCTCGGCGAACCGCAGATCGCACGCCGCGGCGAGCTGTGTGCCGCCGCCCACGCAGTGCCCCCGCACCGCCGCCAGGGTCGGCTTCGGGAACGCCGCGAGCGCCTCCTCGGCCCGCACGGCCAGCTCCTGCGCCTCCTGCGGCCCCTCCCGCAGCGAGGTGATGTCCGCGCCCGCGCAGAACGTGCCGCCCTCCCCGGTCAGCACCAGCGCCCGCACCTCCGGGTCGGCGGCCAGGCCGTCCAGCAGCGGCGGCAGCGCCCGCCACATCCCGGCCGTCATGGCGTTGCGCCGCTCCGGATGCCGGATGACGACCGTGGCGACCGACTCGGTGACGCTGTGCAGCAGCTGGGGCTCCATGCGCCGGATGCTATCCGGCCACCTCGCGGGGCTGGGCGGCGGCGTCGGCCGGGGGAACACCGGCCGGAGGGGACAGATCCGGTGGGACGGGTGACACCGGGAGCTGTCTGGGCAAACGTTACTGATAGGGCAAGGAAACCGAGGAGGCCCCCCATGGCCAAGTCCAAACGTCGCCGGCCCGAGGCGAAGAAGCTCAAGCGCGACTTCAGCTGGATCGCCGTGCTCGGTGTGATCCTGGTGATCGCCGGCCTCGTCGGACTCGTCTACGTCGCCGTCGCCACCCTCACCTCGATGATCCTCTTCGGTTGGCTGCTGCTGATCGGGGGCGTGGTGGGCCTGCTCCACGCCGTCCAGGCCCGCGGGACCAGCTTCTTCTGGCTCGGCGTGATCGTCGCCGCCCTCAACATCGCCGCCGGTGTCGTCGTCATCCGCCGTCCCGACGCGGCCGCCGCGGCGCTCACCATGTTCGCCGCGCTGCTGTTCCTGAGCGCGGGCCTGTTCCGGGTGGTCGGCAGCCTGGTGGTGCGCGGCTCCCAGTTCGGCTGGACCCTGCTGCTCGGCGTCTTCGACCTGCTGCTGGGCATCCTGGTGCTGGCCGAGTGGCCGAGCAGCAGTCAGTACGTCATCGGCACGTTCTTCTCCCTGGCCCTGCTCTTCGACGGCCTCGGCCTGCTCGCCACCGGGTTCGGCGGCCGCAGGATCGTCGGCATGGTCTCCGACCGGATCCCCTAGAGGGGCGCCGGCACGGACGGGAGGGCGCCGCCGCCAAACCCGTACAACCCGAAGAGTTCGCGAAGTCGGTCCGGCCGGAACAGGAGCAGTCCCACATCTGACCGTGTCATACGCCAACGGTCAGAAACGTTCGATAGTCGCTGACTTGTGTTCAGTCATCGGGAACGCAGCGCATCGTTACCAACACTCGTCATGTGGTGACAATCGAGCGCGAGGGTGGCGACCGGACGATGGACGACCAGGGGCGCGGGCCCGGCCCACGCCCAGCAGGCGGAGCGGACGCACCGTACGAGGCGAGCCCCCCGGACCCGCTGCCGTACGAAGGGGTGTGGCGGTTCACCGCTCCCGCCGCCGACTCCTCCGTCCCGCAGGCGCGGCACGCCGTGCGCGACCTGCTGTACCGCCAGGGCGTGCCCGCCTCCGACGACCTGGTGCAGGGGCTGCTGCTGATCGTGTCGGAACTGGTGACCAACGCGGTCAAACACGCCGCCCTGCTGTCCCCGATGCTCGCCGTCGAGGTGGCCGTCGGCGCCGAGTGGGTGCGGGTGTCCGTCGAGGACAACCACCCCTACCGCCCGACCGCCCTGGAGGCCGACCACGCACAGGTCGGCGGCCGCGGACTGCTCCTCGTCCGCGAGATCACCAGGGAGGCGGGCGGCGTCTGCGACGTCGAGCACACGGCGAGCGGCGGCAAGGTGATCTGGGCCGCCCTGCCGCTCAAACCCGCCGCACTGCGTTAGAACCGCCGTACGGCTTCCGTGGAGGAAAGGGAGCCGACGGCTCACCAGCCGGCCGACGGGCCCGTCAGCTCCCTGATCGCGGGACGGGCCGCGTCCAGCACCGTCATGAACCACGCCGAGAACGGGTCGCGCGCATGCCGCTCCGCCAGCTCGGCGGCGGTCACGAAGGCGGTCGCCCCGACCTCCTCCGGGTCCGGCCGCGGCGGGGTCTGCACCAGGCCCACGAACAGGTGGTTGAACTCCTGCTCCACCAGGCCCGAGGCCGGATCCGGGTGGTTGTAGCGCACGGTGCCCGCCTCCGCGAGGAGCGACGGGGAGACCCCCAGCTCCTCGAAGGTGCGCCGGGCCGCCGCCGCGAACGGCGCCTCACCCGGGTAGGGGTGGCCGCAGCAGGTGTTGGACCACACGCCGGGGGAGTGGTACTTGCCCAGCGCCCGCTGCTGGAGCAGCAGCCGCCCCCGGTCGTCGAAGAGGAACACCGAGAACGCCCGGTGCAGCTGCCCGGGCGGCTGATGGGCGGTGAGCTTCTCCGCCGTGCCGATCGTCACGCCGTTCTCGTCGACCAGTTCGAGCAAAATCGCATCCGCGGTGCCGTTCGCCGACGAACTGTGCGCCGCGGTGGCAGGAGTGATCGGCATACCCATCCTTCGCATCGGTCCTCGCGCCCCCAGTCTGCCGTACACCTCAGGCACTCCCGGCACGCCACGGCGTCCGGAAGCGGGGCCCGATAGGTGATCATTCCCGGTGCCGCGGTCCGGGAACCGCCTGAACGCCAGTACGGGAGTGCGGGCGTCAGTGGCAGAGCCGCGCCTCGTGCTCCGCGTGCCCGACCGGCTCCAGCTGGAAGGTGCAGTGCTCCACGTCGAAGTGACCGCCGAGGCACTCCTGCAGCTCGTGCAGCATCTTCTCGTGCCCTATCGCGTTCAGGACGTCCGAGCGCACCACCACGTGCGCCGACAGCACCGGCATGCCGGAGGTGATCGTCCAGGCGTGCAGGTCGTGGACGTCCTCCACCCCGTCCAGGGCGACGATGTGGGCCCGCACCTCGTCCATGTCGACCCCCTTGGGCGCCGCCTCCAGCAGCACGTCGAGCGTCTCGCGCAGCAGCTTCAGCGTCCGCGGCACGATCATCACGCCGATGACCAGCGAGGCGATCGGGTCGGCCGCCTGCCAGCCGGTGGCCAGGATCACCGCGGCCGAGACGATCACCGCCAGCGACCCCAGCGCGTCCGCCGCCACCTCCAGGAACGCCGCCCGCACGTTCAGGCTCTCCGACTGCCCGCGCATCAGCAGCGTCAGCGACAGCGTGTTCGCCGCCAGGCCGATCGCGCCGAAGACGACCATCAGGGAGCCCTCGGTCCCCGCGGGCGTGAGGAACCGCTGCACCGCCTCGTACAGGACGTAGCCGCCGACCCCGAGCAGCAGCAGACAGTTGGCGAGGGCGGCGAGGATCTCCGCGCGGGCGTACCCGAAGGTGCGGTTGGCGCCGGCCGGGCGGCTCGCGAAGTGGATGGCCAGCAGTGCCATGCCCAGCCCGACGGCGTCGGTCGCCATGTGGGCCGCGTCGGCGATCAGCGCGAGCGAGTCGGCGACGAGCCCGCCGACGATCTCGACCACCATGACGGTGACCGTGATCCCCAGCGCCACCCGCAGCCGGCCGCGGTACGCCGCGGCGGCGGTGCCGCCCGCCGGCGCCGCGTGCGTATGCCCGTGATCGTGCCCAGCCCCCATGAACCCGCCCTTCCGCCGGCCGTCCGGAACCCCCAGTGAACTACGGGTGGGGGGTATCCGGCAACGCGGTACTGAACACCGTTGTCATCTGCTCTGACCTGCAGAAACGCATCGCCGGCCGCGATCTGCGGGCTTCCGCAGGTCAGAGCGCCCCGATGTCCCGAATGCCGGGTATGCGTGCACGGTTTGTCGGGCGCGCGGCCCATCGCCGATGATGATCTCGGCACAGGCCCCGCGAGCCGCACGGAACCGGCGCGGATCCGGCGGGGAGCGGCCCGTGAACGGGCGGTGAACACCGCTCATCCCGTATCGGATAGCCTCTGCCGGACATGCCGCCCGGCTGGCAAGCCCAGGGGCGTCCCCACCATGCTCAGCACCGGCGCAGCGCGCCGGCACCCAGGGAAGTGAGTTCGGTTGCCGACCGCCATCCTCACCGGTCAGCCGGTCCCCGGCTCGTCGATCGAGGGCGATCTGCGGGCGCTGGGGTTCGAGGTACGCCCCGCCACCGACGCCGCCCACGCGGAGACGCTGCTCGCCCGGGTCCCCGAGGAGGACCGGGTCGCCGTCGTCGACGCCCGCTTCGTCGGCCATGTGCACGCCCTGCGGCTGGCCCTGACCGACCCGCGCTTCGCGCTCGCCGCGATACCGGGCGCCGTCTCGGCGCGCGCGGCCGGCCGCCAGGCCCTCACCCGCGCCATGGCCCGTGAGCACTCCGCGACCGGCACGGACGCCGTCCCCGGCGCCGGGGACGGCACCGCGGTCGTCGTGGACGGCCTCGCCGACCGCATCACCGCCGCGCTCGACGCGGACGGCGCCGACGTGCACCGCCCCGCCCTCGGCAGCCTGGTCGCCGCCGTGCCCGCCGACCCGCAGGCCCGCAACGAGGCACGGCAGGCCGTCGCCGCCGTCGACGAGGAGGCCGTACGCCTGAAGTCGGCCGTGAAGTCCGGCGACGGCCTGTTCACCACGTACTGCATCAGCCCCTACTCGCGCTACATCGCCCGCTGGTGCGCCCGGCGCGGCCTGACCCCCAACCAGGTCACCACCGCCTCGCTGCTCACCGCGCTGATCGCGGCCGGCTGCGCCGCCACAGGCGCCCGCGGCGGCTTCGTCGCGGCCGGCGTGCTGCTCATCGCCTCCTTCGTGCTGGACTGCACCGACGGCCAGCTCGCCCGCTACTCCCTGCAGTACTCCACGCTCGGCGCCTGGCTGGACGCCACCTTCGACCGGGCCAAGGAGTTCGCCTTCTACGCCGGCCTCGCGCTCGGCGCCACCCACGGCGGCACCGACGACGTATGGGCGCTCGCGCTCGCCGCGATGGTCCTGCAGACCACCCGGCACATGGTGGACTTCGCCTTCATCGAGGCCCAGCAGGACGCCGACGCCACCTCCGCCGCGGCCCCCACCGCCGCCCTGTCCGAACGGCTCGACGGCGTCGGCTGGAGCGTGTGGGTCCGGCGCGTGATCATCCTGCCCATCGGCGAGCGCTGGGCCATGATCGCCCTGCTGACCGCGCTCACCACCCCGCGCGTCACCTTCTGCGCGCTCCTCGCCTGGATGGCCTTCGCCACCCTCTACACCACCGCCGGCCGCGTCCTGCGCTCCGTCACCCGCAAGGCCCGCCGCACCGACCGGGCGGCGCAGGCGCTGGCCGACCTCGCGGACGACGGTCCGGTCGTGCAGCTGCTCGTCCGCCTGGTGCCGGCGACCGGCCCCCGCGTCGCCCCGCTCGCCGCCGCCCTCGGCGCCGCCGCCGTCGTGCTCGCCGCCTGGTCCTGGGGCCCGAGCTGGTGGGTCGTCCTGCTCGCCGGCCTGTACACGCTGTGCGCCGCCGAGGCCGTCTCCCGCCCGCTGACCGGGCCCCTGGACTGGCTCGTCCCGCCGCTCTTCCGCGCCGGCGAGTACGGCACCGTGCTGGTCCTCGCCGCGACATCGGGGGTGAACGGCGTGCTTCCGGCGGCTTTCGGGCTGGTGGCGGCCGTCGCCTACCATCACTACGACACGGTGTACCGCATCCGCGGCAACGCCGGAGCACCCCCGGCCTGGCTCGTCAGGGCCACCGGGGGACACGAGGGCCGGACGCTGCTCGTCACCGTCCTGGCCGCACTGCTCACCGCCCCGCAGTTCGAGGTGGCGCTCACGGCACTCGCCGTGGCCGTCGCCGTGCTGGTGCTCGCCGAGAGCATCCGCTTCTGGGTGGCCGCCCACCAGGGTGGCGCGCCCGCCGTACACGACGAAGGAGAAACCGCATGATCGGCCTCGTGCTGGCGGCCGGCGCCGGACGGCGTCTGCGCCCCTACACCGACACGCTGCCCAAGGCGCTGGTGCCGGTGGGGCCCGCAGGCAACGAGGACAGCATCACGGTGCTCGACCTCACCCTCGGCAACTTCGCCGAGATCGGCCTGACCGAGGTCGCGATCATCGTCGGCTACCGCAAGGAGGCCGTGTACGAGCGCAAGGAGGCCCTGGAGCAGAAGTACGGCCTCAAGCTCACCCTGATCGACAACGACAAGGCCGAGGAGTGGAACAACGCCTACTCCCTGTGGTGCGGCCGTGACGCCCTCAAGGACGGCGTGATCCTCGCCAACGGCGACACCGTCCACCCGGTCTCCGTCGAGAAGACCCTGCTCGCCGCCCGCGGCGACGGCAAGAAGATCATCCTCGCCCTCGACACGGTGAAGAGCCTCGCCGACGAGGAGATGAAGGTCGTCGTCGACCCGGAGAAGGGCGTCCAGAAGATCACCAAGCTGATGGACCCCGCCGAGGCGACCGGCGAGTACATCGGTGTCACGCTCATCGAGGGCGACGCCGCGGCCGAGCTGGCCGACGCGCTGAAGACCGTGTGGGAGACCGACCCCCAGCAGTTCTACGAGCACGGCTACCAGGAGCTGGTCAACCGCGGCTTCCGCATCGACGTCGCCCCCATCGGTGACGTCCAGTGGGTCGAGATCGACAACCACGACGACCTGGCCCGCGGACGGGAGATCGCGTGCCTCTACTGACCCGGCTCATCCCCTCGCCGGTCGTCGTCGACATCCGCCCCGGCGCCCTGGACGACCTCGGCAACGTCCTCGCCGACGAGCGGATCTCGCACTCCGGCAGGCTCGCCGTCGCGGTCAGCGGCGGCTCGGGAGCCAGGCTGCGCGAGCGGATCGCGCCGTCGCTGCCCGGCGCCGACTGGTACGAGGTCGGCGGCGGCACCCTCGACGACGCGATCCGGCTGGCCGGCGAGATGAAGGCCGGCCACTACGACGCCGTCGTCGGCCTCGGCGGCGGGAAGATCATCGACTGCGCCAAGTTCGCCGCGGCGCGGGTCGGCCTGCCGCTGGTCGCGGTCCCCACCAACCTGGCCCACGACGGCCTGTGCTCCCCGGTGGCGACCCTCGACAACGACGCCGGCCGCGGCTCCTACGGCGTGCCCAACCCGATCGCCGTGGTGATCGACCTCGACGTCATCCGCGAGGCGCCGGTGCGCTTCGTCCGGGCCGGCATCGGCGACGCGATCTCCAACATCTCCGCGATCCGCGACTGGGAGCTGGCCAACCGGGTCAACGGCGAGAAGATCGACGGTTTGGCCGCGGCGATGGCCCGCCAGGCCGGCGAGGCGGTGCTCCGCCACCCCGGCGGCATCGGCGACAACGACTTCCTGCAGGTGCTCGCCGAGGCGCTGGTCCTCAGCGGCATCGCCATGTCGGTCTCCGGTGACTCCCGGCCGTCCTCCGGGGCCTGCCACGAGATCAACCACGCCTTCGACCTGCTCTTCCCCAAGCGGGCCGCCGCCCACGGCGAGCAGTGCGGCTTCGGCGCGGCCTTCGCGATGTGGCTGCGCGGGGCGCCGGAGGAGTCGGTGTTCATGACCGAGGTGCTGCGCCGGCACGGGCTGCCGGTGCGCGCGGAGGACTTCGGCTTCTCGGCGGAGGAGTTCGTGAAGGTCGTCGAGTTCGCCCCGCAGACCCGCCCCGGCCGCTACACCATCCTGGAACACCTCGACCTCACGACCGAGCAGATCAAGGACACCTACGCCGACTATGTCAAGGCCATCGGTAGCTGAACTCCGGCCCGTCGTCCACCCCGCGGGCGTGAAGGACCGGCGCAGCGGCGAGCACTGGATGGGACGCCTCTACATGCGCGAGGTGTCCCTGCGCGTCGACCGCTACCTGGTCAACACCCGGGTCACGCCCAACCAGCTCACCTACCTGATGACCCTGTGCGGCGTCCTCGCCGCCCCGGCGCTGCTGGTGCCGGGCGTGTGGGGGGCCGTGCTGGGCGTGGTCATGGTGCAGCTGTACCTGCTGCTCGACTGCGTCGACGGCGAGATCGCCCGCTGGAAGAAGCAGTACTCCCTCGGCGGGGTCTACCTGGACCGGGTCGGCGCCTATCTGACCGACGCGGCCGTGCTGGTCGGGCTCGGCCTGCGCGCCGCCGACCTGTTCGGCAGCGGGCGCATCGACTGGCTGTGGGCCTTCCTCGGCACGCTCGCCGCGCTCGGCGCGATCCTCATCAAGGCCGAGACCGACCTGGTCGGCGTCGCCCGCCACCAGGCCGGGATGCCTCCGGTGAAGGAGGTCGCCGCCGAGATGCGCTCCTCCGGCATGGCGCTGGCCCGCCGGGCCGCCGCCGCGCTCAAGTTCCACCGGCTGATCCTCGGCATCGAGGCGTCCCTGCTGATCCTCGTCCTCGCGATCGCCGACCACGTCCGCGGCGACCTGTACTTCACCCGCCTCGGCACCGCCGTGCTGGCCGGCATCGCGATGCTGCAGACCGTGCTGCACCTGGTGTCCGTGCTCGCCTCGCGCAGGCTGAAGTGAGCGTTCCGGTGAAGGTCGGCGCGGTCGTCATCACCATGGGCAACCGCCCCGGGGAACTGCGGGCGCTGCTGGAGTCCGTCGCCGCGCAGGACGGCGACCCCGTCGAGGTGGTCGTCGTCGGCAACGGCTCCCCGGTGCCGGACCTGCCCGCCGGGGTGCGCACGATCGAGCTGCCGGAGAACCTCGGCATCCCGGGCGGGCGCAACGCCGGCATCGAGGCGTTCGGCCCGGGCGGCCGGGACGTCGACATCCTGCTGTTCCTCGACGACGACGGGCTGCTCGCCCGCACCGACACCGCCGAGCTGTGCCGGCAGGCCTTCGCGGCCGATCCGCGGCTCGGCATCATCAGCTTCCGCATCGCCGACCCCGCCTCCGGCGTCACCCAGCGCCGCCACGTGCCGCGGCTGCGCGCCGCCGACCCGATGCGCTCCTCGCGGGTCACCACCTTCCTCGGCGGCGCCAACGCCGTACGCACCGCGGTCTTCCAGCAGGTCGGGACGCTGCCGGAGGAATTCTTCTACGCCCATGAGGAAACCGACCTGGCATGGCGGGCCCTCGACGCGGGCTGGATGATCGACTACCGGTCCGACATGGTGCTGTACCACCCGGCGACCGCGCCCTCGCGGCACGCGGTCTACCACCGCATGGTCGCCCGCAACCGGGTCTGGCTGGCCCGCCGCAACCTGCCCGCCCCGCTCGTCCCCGTCTACCTCGGGGTCTGGCTGCTGCTGACGCTGCTGCGCCGGCCGCGGGTGGCGGCGCTGAGGGCCTGGTTCGGCGGGTTCCGGGAGGGCTGGACCACCCCGTGCGGGCCCCGCCGGCCCATGAAGTGGCGTACCGTGTGGCGGCTGACGAGACTGGGCCGCCCGCCGGTCATCTGACAGGCTCGACCGTGAGAGCGTGCGGGCCGTGACCCGACGGCTCCGGCCGGAGGGACCGACCCGGTCCCGGCCGCACGCCCGTACAGGCCGCGCAATCCGAAGACGAAAGTTTCCACTTGTGAGTGAGACAACGCATGACGACCCCGTCACGCTGAGCGGGGCCGCATCGCCCGACGAGGGCCTCACGGCGGCCGAGCTCGCCGCCCGGTACGGGCTGTCCGTGAGCGGTGCCCGGCCCGGCCTCGGCGAGTACGTCCGGCAGCTGTGGGGGCGCCGCCACTTCATCCTCGCGTTCTCCCAGGCGAAGCTGACCGCCCAGTACAGCCAGGCCAAGCTCGGCCAGCTCTGGCAGGTGGCCACGCCGCTGCTGAACGCGGCCGTGTACTTCTTCATCTTCGGCGTGATCCTCAAGGCGGACCGCGGGATGGCCCGCGAGGTGTACATCCCGTTCCTCGTCACGGGCGTCTTCGTCTTCACCTTCACGCAGTCGTCCGTGATGGCGGGCGTCCGTGCGATCTCCGGCAACCTCGGCCTGGTGCGCGCGCTGCACTTCCCGCGCGCCTCGCTGCCGGTCTCCTTCTCCCTCCAGCAGCTCCAGCAGCTGCTGTTCTCGATGATCGTGCTGTTTCTGGTGGCGGCCGGGTTCGGCAGCTACCCGGACCTGTCCTGGCTGCTGATCGTGCCGGTGCTGGCGCTGCAGTTCCTGTTCAACACCGGCCTCGCCCTGATCATGGCGCGGGCCGGCGCCAAGACCCCCGACCTCGCGCAGCTGATGCCGTTCGTCATGCGGACCTGGATGTACGCGTCCGGCGTGATGTTCTCCATCCCGGTGATGCTGGCGGACAAGCCGGACTGGGTCACCACCGCCCTGCAGTGGAACCCCGCCGCCATCTACATGGACCTGATGCGCTTCGCCCTCATCGACGGCTACGGCTCGTCCAATCTGCCTCCCCACGTGTGGGCGGCGGCGGTCGGCTGGGCCGTGCTCTTCGCGGCCGGCGGCTTCGTGTACTTCTGGAAGGCCGAGGAGAGGTACGGCCGTGGCTGAGCAGCGCACCGACGCCCGCGTCCCCACCGTCATCGCCGACGACGTGCACATCGTCTACCGGGTCAACGGCGGCGGGGGCGGCAAGGGCAGCGCCACCGCGGCCCTCAGCCGCATCCTGAAGCGGGGCTCCGACGAGGCCGCGCGCGGGGTGCGCAAGGTGCACGCCGTGCGGGGGGTCTCCTTCGTCGCCTACCGCGGCGAGGCCATCGGCCTGATCGGCTCCAACGGCTCCGGCAAGTCCACCCTGCTGCGCGCCATCGCCGGCCTGCTGCCCCCGGAGTCGGGCAAGGTCTACACCGACGGCCAGCCCTCGCTCCTCGGCGTGAACGCGGCGCTGATGAACGACCTCACCGGCGAGCGCAACGTGATCCTCGGCGGGCTCGCCATGGGCATGTCCCGGGAGGAGATCAAGGAGCGCTACCAGGACATCGTCGACTTCTCCGGCATCAACGAGAAGGGCGACTTCATCACCCTGCCGATGCGCACCTACTCCTCCGGCATGGCCGCCCGGCTGCGCTTCTCCATCGCCGCCGCCAAGGACCACGACGTCCTGATGATCGACGAGGCCCTCGCCACCGGTGACGCGAAGTTCCAGAAGCGCTCCGAGGAGCGCATCCGGGAGCTGCGCAAGGAGGCGGGCACGGTGTTCCTGGTCAGCCACAGCAACAAGTCCATCCGTGACACCTGCAACCGTGTGCTGTGGCTGGAGCGCGGCGAACTGCGCATGGACGGGCCCACGGAAGAGGTGCTCAAGGAGTACGAGAAGTTCACGGGGAAGTGACCCCGACCGGCCCAGGGCCCCGCCGGAACTGCTCCGGCGGGGCCCTGCGTCTGCAAAAGAAACGTCAACTACGGCTCCCGTAAGGAATCTTGGAGCCAATCGGTGTGTTGTTGTGATGTGCAGGACACCCCCGCGGTCCCCGCTGCGTTGTACAACGTAAGCTGTACCGGTCCCCAAAGGCGGCAAGTGGGGAGATAATGCGCGACACCCTCACTTGGGGCAGCCGTGCGGACCGCCGGGCGGCGTGTCCGAAATAGTGTGTATTGGGTCGGCAGTGTAGAACGGGAGATGTGACGGCAATGGCTACGGAAACTCCCCAGCTCAACGCAGCATGTGCCGTCCCCGCCCGGGGCAGCGCGCGGTGACGGGAACGACAGCGGGAGTGGGGACCGCGCGGCCGGCGCACGCGGGCGACCCCGGGCACGGCACGCTCGCCAAGGCCGCGGACGAGAACTTCCCCGTGGCCCCCTTCTTCCTGCCCCGCGCCTGGCGCGCCGACCTCATGGCCGTCTACGGCTTCGCCCGCCTCGTCGACGACATCGGCGACGGCGACCTGGCGCCCGGCGGCGCCGACGCCCGCCTGCTCGGGGTAGCCCCCGGCGAGGCCCAGGACCGGCTCGTCCTGCTCGACGCCTTCGAGGCCGACCTGTGGCGGGTCTTCGACGGCACGCCCCGGCACCCGCTGCTGCGCCGCCTGCAGCCGACCGTGCGCCGCTGCTCGCTCACCCCCGAGCCCTTCCTCGGCCTGATCGCCGCCAACCGGCAGGACCAGCTCGTCAGCCGCTACGAGACCTTCGACGACCTCCTCGCCTACTGCGAACTGTCCGCCAACCCCGTCGGCCGCCTCGTCCTCGCCGTCACCGGCACCTCGACCCCCGAGCGGATCCGCCGCTCCGACGCCGTCTGCACCGCGCTGCAGATCGTCGAGCACCTCCAGGACGTGGCCGAGGACCTCGGCCGCGACCGTATCTACCTCCCCGCCGCCGACATGAAGCGTTTTCACGTCCAGGAGGCGGACCTCGCGGCGAAAACCGCGGGCGCATCGGTGCGCGCCCTGGTTGCATACGAGGCACAACGCGCCCGCGATCTGCTGAATGAAGGCGCCCCCCTGGTGGGTAGCGTCCACGGCAGGTTGAAACTGCTGCTCGCAGGGTTCGTGGCGGGGGGACGGGCGGCCCTCGGCGCGATCGCCGCCGCCGACTACGACGTACTTCCCGGCCCGCCCCGGCACGGCAAGCTCCGGTTGCTGCGTGAGGTGGGCGTGACTCTGCGAGGAGAGGGGTGATCCGGACCGTGGAGCTGCCACCGCCCGCGTCCGCACCGGTACTCGCCGCCTACAGCTACTGCGAGGCCGTCACCGGACAGCAGGCCCGAAACTTCGCCTACGGCATCCGGCTGCTGCCCACGCACAAGCGGCGCGCGATGTCGGCCCTGTACGCGTTCTCCCGCCGCGTCGACGACATCGGCGACGGGGCGCTGAGCAACGATGTCAAGGTCGCACGGCTGGAGGACACCCGGGCGCTGCTCACGCGTATCCGCGCGGGCGAGGTCGAGGAGGACGACACCGACCCCGTCGCGGTCGCCCTCGCGCACGCCGCCGAGCACTTCCCGATCCCGCTCGGCGGTCTCGACGAGCTGATCGACGGCGTCCAGATGGACGTACGCGGCGAGACCTACGAGACCTGGGACGACCTGAAGGTGTACTGCCGCTGCGTGGCGGGCGCCATCGGGCGGCTCTCCCTGGGCGTGTTCGGCACCGAACCGGGGGCGCGCGGCGCGGAACGCGCGCCGGAGTACGCCGACACGCTCGGGCTCGCGCTCCAGCTCACCAACATCCTGAGGGACGTCCGCGAGGACGCCCAGGGCGGACGCACCTACCTCCCGGCCGACGACCTGGCCAAGTTCGGCTGCTCCGCCGGGTTCGACGGGCCGACCCCACCACAGGGCTCCGACTTCGCGGGCCTCGTGCACTTCGAAGTGCGGCGGGCCCGCGCTCTTTTCGCCGAGGGCTACCGCCTGCTGCCCATGCTCGACCGGCGCAGCGGCGCCTGCGTCGCCGCCATGGCCGGCATCTACCGCCGCCTGCTCGACCGCATCGAGCGCGACCCGGAGGCCGTGCTGCGCGGCCGGGTCTCGCTGCCCGGGCACGAGAAGGCCTACGTCGCCGTGCGCGGCCTGTCCGGCCTGGACGCGCGGAACGTCTCCCGGCAGACCGTCAGGAGGCGCGCCTGATGGACTCGACCTCGGAAGGCGGCATGCGGCACGCAACCCTCCGGTGCGGCGCGGCGTCCCTGACTGCGACGGCCTGCCGTACAGCATTCACCCATCTCGGCGGACGGGCAGGGGAGGGCGTGCGATGACCGACGGGACCCGGTCCGACGGGCCACCACATCACGCCGCCCGGCCCGGCCGGGACGCCGTGGTGATCGGCGGCGGCCTCGCCGGCGTCACCGCCGCCCTGGCGCTCGCCGACGCGGGCGTCCGCGTCACCCTGCTGGAGGGCAGACCGAGACTGGGCGGCCTCGCCTTCTCCTTCCGGCGCGGCGCACTGACCGTCGACAACGGACAGCACGTCTACCTGCGCTGCTGCACCGCCTACCGCTGGTTCCTCGACCGGATCCAGGCCGCCGACCTGGCTCCGCTGCAGAGCCGTCTCGACGTGCCCGTCGTGGACGCCGGCAAGCCCGAGGGGCGCCGGCTCGGCCGGCTGCGGCGCGACGCGCTGCCCGTCCCGCTGCACCTGGGACGCAGCCTCGCCACCTACCCGCACCTCTCGCTCGCCGAGCGCGCCAAGGTGGGGCGCGCCGCGCTCGCGCTCAAGGGGCTCGACCTCACCGATCCGGCCCTGGACGACCAGGACTTCGGCAGCTGGCTGGCCGCGCACGGCCAGTCGGCGCGTGCCGTCGAGGCCCTGTGGGACCTGGTCGGCGTCGCCACCCTCAACGCGGTCGCCGGCGACGCCTCGCTGGGGCTCGCCGCCATGGTGTTCAAGACCGGTCTGCTGTCCGACCCGGGTGCCGCCGACATCGGCTGGGCGAGCGTCCCCCTGGGCGATCTGCACGACCGGCTGGCCCGCAAGGCGCTCGAGACCGCGGGCGTGCGCATCGGACTCCGTACACGCGTCACCTCCATCTCTATTGACGAGAACGGGCGTTGGAGCGTTCAGGTTCCCGGCGACACGCTCACCGCCGACGCCGTCGTGCTCGCCGTACCCCAGCGCGAGACGTACGACCTGCTGCCGCCCGGCGCGCTCGACGCCCCCGAGCGGCTGCTGGACATCGGCACCGCGCCGATCCTCAACGTGCACGTCGTCTACGACCGTCCCGTCCTCCACGCCCCCTTCTTCGCCGCCCTCGGCACGCCCGTGCAGTGGGTGTTCGACCGCACCGAGGCCTCCGGGCTGAGCGGCGGCGGCCAGTACCTGGCGCTGTCCCAGTCGGCGGCGCAGGACGACATCGACCGGCCGGTCGCCGAGCTGCGCGAGCGCTACCTCCCGGAACTCGGGCGGCTGCTGCCGCACACCCGGCACGCCGAGGTGCTGGACTTCTTCGTGACCCGGGAGCGCACCGCCACGTTCGCTCCCACCCCCGGCGTCGGGCGGCTGCGGCCCGGCGCCCGCACCAAGGCCCCCGGCCTGTACCTGGCCGGAGCGTGGACCGCCACCGGGTGGCCCGCGACCATGGAGAGTGCGGTCCGCAGCGGTGTGAGCGCGGCGGAGGCCGCGCTCGGCGCCCTGGGCCGGCCCCGCCCCCGCCATCTCTTCGCGTTCGAGGAGGCGGCGTGATGATCGGCGAGCGCGGCGCGGCAGGCTCCCGCACCCCCGGTACCGCAACAAGAGGAGAGACTGTGCCCACTGTGCCCCCGGCCGAGACGGCCGCTCGGAGGACCGCGGTGGACGTGACCGCGCTGCTGGAGCGCGGCCGGACGCTTGCCACGCCGGTGCTGCGGACGGCCGTCGACCGCCTGGCGCCGCCCATGGACACCGTTGCCGCCTACCACTTCGGCTGGATCGACGCACAGGGCAACCCCACCGCCGGCGACGGCGGCAAGGCCGTACGCCCCGCCCTCGCCGTGCTGTCCGCCGAGGTCACCGGCGCCGCCCCCGAGACCGGCGTGCCCGGCGCGGTCGCCGTCGAGCTGGTGCACAACTTCTCGCTGCTGCACGACGACCTGATGGACGGCGACGAGCAGCGCCGCCACCGCGACACCGTCTGGAAGGTGCACGGCCCCGCCCAGGCCATCCTGGTCGGCGACGCCCTGTTCGCCCTCGCCAACGAGGTGCTGCTGGAGCTGGGCACCGTGGAGGCCGGCCGCGCCGCCCGCCGGCTGACCACCGCCACCCGCGCGCTGATCGACGGCCAGGCCCAGGACATCTCCTACGAGCACCGCGACCGCGTCAGCGTCGATGAGTGCCTGGAGATGGAGGGCAACAAGACCGGCGCCCTGCTCGCCTGCGCCTCCTCCATCGGCGCGGTGCTCGGCGGCGCGGACGACGCCACCGCCGACGCGCTGGAGAAGTACGGCTACCACCTCGGCCTCGCCTTCCAGGCCGTCGACGACCTGCTCGGCATCTGGGGCGACCCGGAGGCCACCGGCAAGCAGACCTGGAGCGACCTGCGCCAGCGCAAGAAGTCCCTGCCGGTCGTCGCCGCGCTCGCCGCCGAGGGCCCCGCTGCCGCGCGACTCGGCGAGCTGCTCGCCGCCGACGCCAAGAGCAGCGACTTCGAGAACTTCTCCGAGGAGGAGTTCGCGGCCCGCGCCCGCCTCATCGAGGAGGCCGGCGGCCGGGACTGGACCGCCGAGGAGGCGCGCCGCCAGCACACCATCGCCATCGAAGCCCTCGACGCCGTCGACATGCCCGAGCAGGTCCGGGCGCGGTTCACGGCGCTCGCGGACTTCGTCGTCGTACGGAAGAGATGATCACTATCGGTCGAACACCCGACGCGTAGTCGCCGGCCGGTGCCGCGGCAGACACGGCACCGGCCGACGGCGGACCCACAGCAGCACGACTTGCACGACTGCACGAAGGGGAAGCCATGACAGCGACGACCGACGGAAGCACCGGGGCACTGCCGCCCCGCGCTGCCGCGGCCAGCGAAACCCGCACCGACATCCCCGCGGCGGCCGGGGTACCGGATGTACCGGACGCCGCCCGGCGCGCGGTGGCGCGTGCCACCGACTTCCTGCTGGCGCGGCAGGACGCCGAGGGCTGGTGGAAGGGCGACCTCGAGACCAACGTCACCATGGACGCCGAGGACCTGCTGCTCCGCCAGTTCCTGGGCATCCTCGACGAGGCCACCGCCCAGGCCGCCGCGCTGTTCATCCGCGGCGAGCAGCGCGAGGACGGCACCTGGGCCACCTTCTACGGCGGGCCGGGCGAGCTGTCCGCCACCATCGAGGCGTACGTCGCCCTGCGGCTGGCCGGTGACGCGCCGGACGCGCCGCACATGGCGAAGGCCTCCGCGTGGATCCGCGCGCAGGGCGGCATCGCCGCCGCCCGGGTCTTCACCCGGATCTGGCTCGCGCTGTTCGGCTGGTGGAAGTGGGAGGACCTGCCCGAACTCCCGCCCGAGCTGATCTTCTTCCCCACCTGGGTCCCGCTCAACATCTACGACTTCGGCTGCTGGGCCCGGCAGACGATCGTGCCGCTGACCATCGTCTCCGCCAAGCGCCCGGTGCGCCCGGCACCCTTCCCGCTGGACGAGCTGCACACCGACCCCGCCCACCCCAACCCGGTCAAGCCCCTTGCCCCGGTGGCCAGTTGGGACGGCGCCTTCCAGCGCCTGGACAAGGCGCTGCACGCGCTGCGCAAGGTCGCCCCGAAGCGGCTGCGCAGGGCCGCGATGAACACCGCCGCCCGCTGGATCATCGAACGGCAGGAGAACGACGGCTGCTGGGGCGGCATCCAGCCCCCGGCCGTGTACTCGATCATCGCGCTGCACCTGCTCGGCTACGACCTCCAGCACCCGGTGATCCGCGAGGGGCTCGCCTCGCTGGAACGGTTCGCCGTGTGGCGCGAGGACGGCGCCCGCATGATCGAGGCCTGCCAGTCGCCGGTGTGGGACACCTGCCTGGCCACCATCGCCCTCGTCGACGCGGGACTGCCGACCGACCATCCGCAGCTGGTGAAGGCCGCGGACTGGATGCTCGGCGAGGAGATCGTCCGCCCCGGCGACTGGGCCGTACGCCGCCCCGGACTGCCGCCCGGCGGCTGGGCGTTCGAGTTCCACAACGACAACTATCCCGACATCGACGACACCGCCGAGGTGGTCCTCGCGCTGCGCAGGGTCCGGCACCACGACCCCGACCGGGTCGAGGGGGCCATCGCGCGCGGGGTGCGCTGGAACCTCGGCATGCAGTCGAAGAACGGCGCGTGGGGCGCCTTCGACGTCGACAACACCAGCCCCTTCCCCAACCGGCTGCCGTTCTGCGACTTCGGTGAGGTCATCGACCCGCCGTCGGCGGACGTCACCGCGCACGTGGTGGAGATGCTCGCCGTGGAGGGCCTCGCACACGACCCGCGCACCCGGCGCGGCATCGAGTGGCTGCTCGCCGAACAGGAGCCGGACGGCTCGTGGTTCGGACGCTGGGGCGTCAACTACATCTACGGCACCGGATCCGTCGTACCCGCCCTGGTGGCCGCCGGGATCCCCGCCTCGCACCCGGCGGTCCGGCGCGCGGTGGCCTGGCTGGAGTCCGTGCAGAACGACGACGGCGGCTGGGGCGAGGACCTGCGCTCCTACAAGGACGCCCGCAAGTGGGCCGGGCGCGGCGCCTCCACCGCCTCGCAGACCGCGTGGGCGCTGATGGCGCTGCTGGCGGCGGGGGAGAAGGAGTCCAAGGCCGTCGAGCGCGGCGTCGCGTGGCTGGCCGCCACCCAGCGCGAGGACGGCTCCTGGGACGAGCCGTATTTCACCGGCACCGGCTTCCCGTGGGACTTCTCCATCAACTACCACCTGTACCGGCAGGTGTTCCCGCTCACCGCGCTCGGCCGGTACCTCAACGGCGACCCCTTCGCCGGCCGGCTTCCGGCACCCGGCGCCCGCGCCGCGGACCGGCCCCGGGCCGAGGCCAAGGGGATGTGATGAGCACCCAGCCCGCCCCGGCCCCGCTGCTGATCGCCTGCGCGCTCGGCATCGAGCACCTCGCCCTGCGCCGGCGCGATCGCGGTGAGACGGGCGGGCCGGTCACCGTGCTGCGCACCGGCATGGGTCCGAGGGCGGCCGAGAGGTCGGTCGCCCGGCTGCTGGCCGACCCCGCGTTCGCCGACGCCGCCGTGCTCGCCACCGGCTTCTGCGCGGGACTCGCGCCCGGCATGCACCCCGGCGACCTGGTCGTCGCCGAGGAGACCCGGGACCCGCGGTCCACGGTGGCCTGCGTCGGCACCGAACTGCTCGTCAAGGAACTCGCCCGGATCCTGCCCGGGCGCACGGTCCACACCGGCCCGCTCACCGGCTCGGACCATGTGGTCCGCGGCCCGGAGCGCTCCGCGCTGCGCGCGACCGGCGCGATCGCCGTCGACATGGAGTCGGCGGCCACGCTCCTGAGCGCCGTGCGCTCGGGCGAGCGCCCGGTTGCGGCCGTCCGGGTGGTCGTGGACGCTCCAGAACATGAACTCGTCCGGATCGGCACGGTGCGCGGTGGAATATCGGCTTTCCGCGTTCTTCGTTCCGTACTACCTGCTTTTTACGAATGGCACCGCAATGTGCTGCTCCCGAGGAGGTAAGCCCGATGGCCATGCCGCTGCGCCAGTCCATCAAGGTCGCTACATACCTGGCCGAACAGAAACTGCGCAAGCGGGACAAGTTCCCGCTGATCGTGGAGCTTGAACCGCTGTTCGCCTGCAATCTCAAGTGCGAGGGCTGCGGCAAGATCCAGCACCCGGCGGGTGTGCTGAAGCAGCGCATGCCGGTCGCGCAGGCCGTGGGTGCCGTGCTGGAGTCGGGCGCGCCGATGGTGTCCATCGCCGGCGGTGAGCCGCTGATGCACCCCCAGATCGACGAGATCGTGCGCCAGCTGGTGGCCAAGAAGAAGTACGTCTTCCTGTGCACCAACGCCATGCTGCTGCGCAAGAAGATCGACAAGTTCAAGCCCTCTCCCTATTTCGCCTTCGCCGTGCACATCGACGGGCTGCGTGAGCGGCACGACGAGTCCGTCGCGAAGGAGGGCGTGTTCGACGAGGCGGTCGAGGCCATCAAGGAGGCCAAGCGGCGCGGCTTCCGGGTGACCACCAACTCCACCTTCTTCAACACCGACACCCCGCAGACCATCATCGAGGTCCTGAACTTCCTCAACGACGACCTCAAGGTCGACGAGATGATGATCTCGCCCGCCTACGCCTACGAGAAGGCGCCCGACCAGGAGCACTTCCTGGGCGTGGAGCAGACCCGCGAGCTGTTCAAGAAGGCCTTCGCGGGCGGCAACCGGCGCAAGTGGCGGCTCAACCACTCCCCGCTCTTCCTGGACTTCCTGGAGGGCAAGGTGGACTTCCCGTGCACCGCGTGGGCGATCCCCAACTACTCCCTCTTCGGCTGGCAGCGGCCCTGCTACCTGATGAGCGACGGCTACGTGCCGACGTACCGCGAACTCATCGAGGAGACCGACTGGGACAAGTACGGCCGGGGCAAGGACCCGCGCTGCGCCAACTGCATGGCGCACTGCGGCTACGAGCCCACCGCCGTCCTCGCCACCATGGGCTCGCTGAAGGAGTCCCTGCGGGCGATGCGCGAGACGGTCTCCGGAAACCGGGAGTGACGTCATGACCGCCATTTCCCTGGGCGTTCCCGAGGTACCGGTCCGGCCGGTCGCCGAGCGGCGGGTGTCGCGGCGGATCCAGGTCGGGCCGGTGGCGGTCGGGGGCGGGGCGCCGGTGTCGGTGCAGTCCATGACGACGACCCGTACGTCGGACATCGGCGCCACGCTCCAGCAGATCGCCGAACTCACCGCGTCCGGCTGCCAGATCGTCCGCGTCGCCTGTCCGACGCAGGACGACGCGGACGCCCTCGCGACGATCGCCCGGAAGTCGCAGATCCCGGTCATCGCCGACATCCACTTCCAGCCGAAGTACGTCTTCGCCGCCATCGAGGCCGGCTGCGCGGCGGTGCGGGTGAACCCGGGGAACATCAAGAAGTTCGACGACCAGGTGCGCGAGATCGCGCGGGCCGCGAAGGACCACGGCACGCCGATCCGGATCGGCGTCAACGCCGGTTCGCTCGACAAGCGGCTGCTGGAGAAGTACGGCAAGGCGACCCCGGAGGCGCTGGTCGAGTCGGCGCTGTGGGAGGCATCCCTCTTCGAGGAGCACGACTTCCGCGACATCAAGATCTCGGTCAAGCACAACGACCCCGTCGTGATGATCGAGGCCTACCGCCAGCTCGCCGCCCAGTGCGACTACCCCCTCCACCTCGGCGTGACCGAGGCGGGCCCGGCCTTCCAGGGCACGATCAAGTCCGCGGTGGCCTTCGGCGCGCTGCTCTCCCAGGGCATCGGCGACACGATCCGGGTGTCCCTGTCCGCGCCTCCCGTCGAGGAGGTCAAGGTCGGCATCCAGATCCTCCAGTCGCTGGGGCTGCGGCAGCGGCGGCTGGAGATCGTCTCCTGCCCGTCCTGCGGGCGCGCCCAGGTCGACGTGTACAAGCTGGCGGACGAGGTCACGGCGGGCCTGGAGGGCATGGAGGTGCCGCTGCGGGTCGCCGTCATGGGCTGCGTCGTCAACGGCCCCGGCGAGGCCCGCGAGGCCGACCTCGGCGTCGCCTCCGGCAACGGCAAGGGCCAGATCTTCGTCAAGGGCGAGGTCGTCAAGACGGTCCCCGAGTCGAAGATCGTCGAGACGCTGATCGAGGAGGCGATGAAGATCGCCGAGCGGATGGAACGGGAGGGCACCGCCCCGGACCCGGGGAAACCGGCAGTGACGGTGAGCTGACGTACGGCACGGACCGAGAGGGGGCCCGAGCGTGACCATTCTGGAGAACATCCGGGGACCACGCGACCTGAAGGCGCTGTCCGAGGCGGAACTCGGTGAACTGACCGAGGAGATACGGGAGTTCCTGGTGCACGCGGTCGCCAGGACCGGCGGTCACCTCGGCCCCAACCTGGGCGTGGTGGAGCTCACCGTCGCCCTGCACCGGGTCTTCGAGTCGCCGGTCGACCGCATCCTGTGGGACACCGGACACCAGAGCTATGTCCACAAGCTTCTGACGGGACGTCAGGACTTCTCCAAGCTGCGCGGCAAGGGCGGTCTGTCCGGCTATCCCTCGCGCGAGGAGTCCGAGCACGACGTCATCGAGAACAGCCACGCCTCCACCGCCCTCGGCTGGGCGGACGGCCTCGCCAAGGCACGCCAGGTGCAGGGCGGGAAGGGGCACGTCGTCGCCGTCATCGGGGACGGCGCGCTCACCGGCGGCATGGCCTGGGAGGCGCTGAACAACATCGCGGCCGCCAAGGACCGGCCGCTGATCATCGTCGTCAACGACAACGAGCGGTCGTACGCGCCGACCATCGGCGGCCTCGCCAACCACCTGGCGACCCTGCGCACCACCGACGGCTACGAGAAGGTCCTCGCCTGGGGCAAGGAGGTCCTGCAGCGCACCCCGGTCGTCGGCGGCACCGTCTACGAGGCCCTGCACGGCGCCAAGAAGGGCTTCAAGGACGCCTTCGCCCCGCAGGGCCTCTTCGAGGACCTGGGCCTGAAGTACGTCGGCCCGATCGACGGGCACGACATCAAGGCGGTCGAGTCGGCGCTGCGGCGAGCCAAGCGCTTCCACGGGCCGGTCCTCGTGCACTGCCTCACGGAGAAGGGCCGCGGCTACGAGCCCGCCCTCGCCCATGAGGAGGACCACTTCCACACCGTCGGCGTGATGGACCCGCTCACCTGCGAGCCGCTCGTCCCCGCGGGCGGGCCGTCCTGGACGTCGGTGTTCGGCGAGGAGATGGTCCGCATCGGCGAGGAGCGCGACGACGTCGTGGCGATCACCGCGGCCATGCTGCACCCCGTCGGCCTGGGCACGTTCGCCGCCCGCTTCCCCGACCGGGTGTGGGACGTGGGCATCGCCGAGCAGCACGCGGTTGTCTCCGCGGCCGGCCTGGCCACCGGCGGGCTGCACCCGGTCGTCGCCGTCTACGCCACCTTCCTCAACCGCGCCTTCGACCAGCTGCTCATGGACGTCGCCCTGCACCGCTGCGGGGTCACCTTCGTACTGGACCGGGCCGGGGTCACCGGCGTCGACGGGCCCTCGCACAACGGCATGTGGGACATGTCCATCCTCCAGGTCGTGCCCGGCCTCAGGATCGCCGCGCCGCGCGACGCCGACCAGCTGCGCGCCCAGCTGCGGGAGGCCGTCGCCGTGGACGACGCGCCGACACTGGTCCGCTTCCCGAAGGAGTCGGCCGGGCCGAGCATCCCGGCGGTCGACCGGGTGGGCGGACTGGACGTCCTGCACCGCGCCGAGCGGCCGGAGGTGCTGCTGGTCGCGGTCGGCGTGATGGCGCCCGTCTGCCTCCAGGCGGCGGAGCTGCTCGAAGCGCGCGGCATCGGCTGCACGGTCGTGGACCCCCGGTGGGTCAAGCCGGTCGACCCGGCGCTGCCCGGCCTCGCCGCCCGGCACCGGCTGGTCGCCGTCGTGGAGGACAACAGCCGCTCGGCCGGCGTCGGCAGCGCGGTGGCGCTGGCACTCGGCGACGCCGACGTGGACGTCCCCGTACGGCGGTTCGGCATCCCGGAGCAGTTCCTCGCGCACGCCAAGCGCGGCGAGGTGCTGGCCGACATCGGGCTGACGCCCGTCGAGGTCGCGGGCCGGATCAGCGCGAGCCTGGCCGTCAAGGACATCGGTGCGCACGCCGAGGGCACCGGCCCGGCCGCCGAGGAAGAGCCGTCCAAGGAGAAACAGGCATGACAACCGCCAAATCCGCGTCGCCGTCGCCCTCGCAGGCCGGTGGGTTCGACCTCGCCGCCCTGCTGGCCGCACGCGGGGCCGAGCGCTACGAGCTGCACGGCAAGTACCTCAACCACCAGCTCCCGCGCATGCTGCACACCATCGGCTTCGACAAGGTCTACGAGCGGGCCGAGGGCGCCCACTTCTGGGACGCGGACGGCAACGACTACCTGGACATGCTCGCCGGATTCGGGGTGATGGGCCTGGGCCGCCACCACCCCGTGGTCCGCCAGGCGCTGCACGACGTGCTGGACCTGAACCTGGCCGACCTCACCCGGTTCGACTGCCAGCCGCTGCCCGGCCTGCTCGCGGAGAAGCTGCTCGCGCACAGCCCGCACCTGGACCGGGTGTTCTTCGGCAACAGCGGCACCGAGGCGGTCGAGGGCGCGCTGAAGTTCGCCCGGTACGCCACCGGCAAGCCGCGCGTCCTGTACTGCGAGCACGCCTTCCACGGCCTGACCACCGGCTCCCTGTCGGTCAACGGCGAGTCCGGCTTCCGGGACGGCTTCGCCCCGCTGCTGCCGGACACCGCCGTCCCGCTCGGCGACCTGGACGCGCTCGCCCGGGAGCTGCGCAAGGGCGATGTCGCCGCGCTGATCGTCGAGCCGATCCAGGGCAAGGGCGTCCACGAGGCCCCGCCCGGCTATCTGCGGGCCGCGCAGGAGCTGCTGCACCGGCACAAGGCGCTGCTCATCGCCGACGAGGTGCAGACCGGCCTCGGCCGCACCGGCGACTTCTACGCCTACCAGCACGAGGACGGCGTCGAGCCGGACCTGGTGTGCGTCGCCAAGGCGCTCTCCGGCGGCTATGTGCCGGTCGGCGCCACCCTCGGCAAGGACTGGATCTTCAAGAAGGTGTACTCGTCGATGGACCGCGTGCTGGTCCACTCGGCGAGCTTCGGGTCCAACGCGCAGGCCATGGCCGCCGGGCTCGCGGTGCTGTCCGTCATGGAGAACGAGCAGACCGTGGCGAACGCCCGGGCCATGGGGGAGCTGCTGAAGTCCCGGCTCACCGCCCTGATCGGCAAGTACGAGCTGCTGGCCGACGTGCGCGGCCGGGGCCTGATGATCGGCATCGAGTTCGGGAAACCGAAGTCGCTGAAACTGCGCAGCCGCTGGACCATGCTCCAGGCCGCCCGCAAGGGTCTGTTCGCGCAGATGGTGGTCGTGCCCCTGCTCCAGCGGCACCGGATCCTCACCCAGGTCTCCGGCGACCACCTGGAGGTGATCAAGCTGATCCCGCCGCTGGTGATCGACGAGGCGGACGTGGACCGGTTCGTCGACGCCTTCACCGCCGTGATGGACGACGCGCACAGCGGCGGCGGGCTGATGTGGGACTTCGGCAAGACGCTGGTGAAGCAGGCGGTGGCCAACCGCTGACGAGCTTTTGCCTCTGAGGCAAGAAAATTGCCGCAGAGGCAAAACTTCGGCTCAATGGAGGCATGAGCTCCTCCGACGGCCCGCCCGACGGGCCGGCCCCCGAAGGCCTGCCGACCGTGGCGCCCCAGCTGCGCGCCCTGCGCCGCCGGGCCGGTCTCACCCTGGAGGCGGCGGCCCGCGCCGCGGGACTGTCGCCCGCCCACCTGTCCCGCCTGGAGACCGGGCAGCGCCAGCCCTCCCTGCCGATGCTGCTCGCGCTCGCCCGTATCTACGGTACGACGGTCTCCGAGCTGCTCGGCGAGACGGTCGCCGAGCGGGACGCCGTCGTGCGCCACGCCGACATGGAGCCGACGGCGGCGGGCGGCTGGACGTACTGGCAGGCGGGCGCGCCGGGCCGGGGCATGCAGGCCCTGCGCGTCCGCGTCCCCTACGGCTCGCAGGGCGACATCGTGCGCGTCCACCCCGGTGAGGAGTGGCTGTACGTCCTCGCCGGCCGGCTCGTGCTGCGCCTGGGCGACACCACGCACCGCCTCGCCCCCGGGGACAGCGCGCACTTCGACTCGCTGACCCCGCACCGTATCGCCGCCCAGGACGAGGGCGGGGCGGAGCTGCTCTTCGTCCACACGCTGCTGCAGAGCCCGACGGCCACGCTGTGCCTCGGCCACACCCCTGGAGAGACGTCATGAACGACCGCGAGGAGAGGTTTCCGCGCACCCTGTGGATCCGGCTGATCATCTACATCGCGGTGGGCCATGTGCTGGCCGCGTTCATCTGGCTGCTGTTCGAGGTGGGCGCCAACCAGTAGCCGTACGACGGCCCGCCGGAGCGGTCAGTCCAGCAGGCGCTCGCGCAGCCGCTCGCGGGTCGCGGGCGCCAGGCCGAGGCCCTGCTCCAGATAGGTGTCGACGTCGCCCCAGGTCTGCTCGATCGTCTCGAAGGCGGCCGTCAGGTACTCGGCGCGCGCGTCGAACAGGGGGCTGAGCAGCTCCATGACCTCGGGGGAGTACGCGTCGCCCGAGCCGTTGCTGCGGTGCACCTTGTAGCGGCGGTGCTTGGCGTTGGACTCCAGGTAGTCGGCGATGATCGCCTCCCGCTCCACCCCGAGGGCGAGGAGCGTGACGGCTATGGAGAGGCCCGCGCGGTCCTTGCCCGCCGCGCAGTGCATCAGGGCCGGGACGCTGTCCTCGGCGAGCGCGTGCAGCACCCGGGAGTGCTCGGCGGTGCGCTCCTTGATGATCTGCCGGTAGGAGGCGATCATCCGGGCCGCGGCCCTGCCGTCGCCGAGGATTCCGCGCAGCTGCTCGATGTCGCCGTCACGGACCATCTTCCAGAACTCGGCGCCGTCGGCCGGGTCGCTCAGCGGCAGGTTCACGTTCCGCACGCCGGGCAGGGCGACGTCCGGGCCCTCCAGCTTCTGGTCGGCCGCGTTGCGGAAGTCGAAGATCGTGTGCAGGCCGAGGGAGGACAGGAAGGCGGCGTCCTCCTGCGTGGCGTGCGCGAGGTGACCGCTGCGGAACAGCACGCCGTGCCGCACCCGCCGTCCGTCGACCGTGGGCAGTCCGCCCACGTCGCGGAAGTTGCGCACTCCGGCCAGCTCGGGTTCGGTCGACGGCACCTGCTGCGTCACGAAGGGCTCCTCCCTCTCGGCTCCCGCCGGCGCGGCTCAGGCCGACGGGATGTGCCTTTCGACGATACGACATGGATTCCTGGGGCAACGGGTTGTCCACAGGCGCTCGGCGGGGGCGCGACGGGGCACACGCCGGGGCACGCTCGCAGAGCGAGAGATTTCCCCCGACTGCGGCACCTCTGGGCTTTCTGTCCGAATTGCAGCCTTCATTCCAAGTCGCAAGGAAATAGGGGGTCATGGCGGTGGCGTGCGTGAGGAGCGTCATAACCGTGACCGTCCGTCGCCCGTCATGTTCACGTAATACCTGCCATTCTGCTGGGGAATTGGCAGAGCGAAGCGGTACGGAATACACGCAGGGTGACCGGCGATTCCGCCTGTCGATCACGTGAAATCGGCGTATGTGGAACCCCGCGCTTGTTTCCGTGCGTCTTGCTCGCTTACGTTCCACACCGATCCGGGCGGAACGCCGAATCCTGCCGCCGCCCGGGGCCCGCACACACTCACCCGTGCCCGGCAGGAGCGGGGGACCCACAGGTACGACCGCCTGTTCCGGTTCCCGGAACGGCTTGGGGTTTAGTCGCGCCGAAAAGCGCGGCCGGACATCTCCAGTCCGCACCCGACAGCTCACCTCGCAGGCGCCGGAGAGGAATTCGCCATGCCCGCGAAGGGTAAGCACCGTCGTCCCAAGGCTCAGCGTTTCACCCGTTCCATCGCCGTCGCCGGTACCGGTGGCGCCGCGCTCGCCCTCCCGCTCCTGGGAGCCACCGGCGCCCACGCGGCCACCCCGCAGTCCGCCCCGGACAAGGCCGTGCAGTCGGCTCCCGTCGCCGCCGGGAAGACGGCCGCGACGAAGACCGGCGTGCGTACCTACACGGTCAGGTCCGGTGACTACCTCTCGAAGATCGCCCAGACGCAGCACGTCAGTGGCGGCTGGAAGAAGCTGTACGCCGACAACCGCGAGGCCATCGGCAGCGACCCGTCGCTGATCCACCCCGGCCTGAAGCTCACCCTCGGCAAGAAGGCGGCGGCCTCCACGAACGCCGAGCGTCCGGCGAGGAAGCCGGCCGCCAAGTCCTCGGCGCCGAAGGCGCAGCAGTCCGCCGCCAAGGCGGCGCCGGCCGCCCAGGCCGCCCCCGTCACCGGCTTCAGCCTCCCCGTGAGCGGCGCCACCGTCGGCACGCCGTACCACCTGGCGGGCAGCATGTGGTCCAGCGGCTACCACACCGGCGTCGACTTCGTCGTCCCGACCGGCACCTCGCTCAAGGCCGTCGCCGCGGGCACCGTCGTCTCCGCGGGCTGGGGCGGTGCGTACGGCAACCAGGTCGTCATCAAGCTGAACGACGGCTACTACGCCCAGTACGCCCACCTGTCGCAGCTGTCCGTCTCCGCCGGACAGACCGTGACCGCGGGCCAGCAGATCGGCCTCTCGGGCGCCACCGGCAACGTGACCGGCCCGCACCTGCACTTCGAGATCCGCACCACGCCGGACTACGGCTCCGACGTGGACCCGGTCGCCTACCTGCGCTCGCACGGCGTCTCGGTCGGCTGACCCCGGCCAGGGGGCTGCTCACCGACGCCACCCCCTGCCCGACACGCGCCGCCGAAGGCCGGACCTCTTCCCCTGGGTCCGGCCTTCGGCCCGTCTGCGCACGGCTCTCAGGCGCGGTCGAGCCGGTCCCGCTGCTCCGGGTCCAGCGTCAGCTCCAGGGCGCCGAGCAGCTCCTCCAGCTGCGCGACCGAGCTGACGCCCACGATCGGCAGGACGGCCGGGTCACCGCCGAGCAGCCACGCCAGCACCACCTGGCCCGGCGTCGCGCCCAGCTCGGCGGCCACCGCGCGCACGGCGGCCAGGCGACGGGCGGTGCCGGGATGGTCGTAGGCCGGCGAGAGCGGCTTGTCGTCCCGGGAGTACGCGCCGAACAGCAGCGTCGAGTACGCCATCAGCGTCAGATCGGGCTCGCTGCGCACGTAGTCCAGCATCTCCGGCGTCACATGGACATGGCCGCCCTCGGGCAGGGCGACGTCGAACCGCGGCTGGAGGTAGGAATACCGCTGCTGCACGCAGGTGTAGCCGGTCCAGCCGTTGCGCCGGGCGAGCGCGCGGGCCCGTTCCATGCGCCACGCCGGGTGGTTGGAGGCACCCAGCACCCGCACCTGCCCGGCGGTCACCAGCTCGTCCAGCGCGCCGAGGGTCTCCTCCAGCGGGACGGACCGGTCCTCGATGTGGGTCCAGTACAGGTCGATCCGGTCGGTGCCCAGGCGGCGCAGGCTCTCCTGGGCCGCCTTGCGCGCCACGGGCGCGGACAGGCCCTCCGCCGCCTCCAGGCCGCCCCCGGGCACGGTGGGGCGCGCGCCGAACTTCGTGGAGATCACCACGCGGTCGCGGGCGCCGCGGCTCGCCATCCAGCGGCCGACGGTGGTCTCGCTCTCGTCGCCCGTGGCCCCGGGCAGCCAGAAGGCGTAGTTGTCCGAGGTGTCGATCAGGTTCCCGCCCGCCTCCACGAAGCGGTCCAGGACGGCGAAGGACGTCGCCTCGTCCAGGGCGGTGCCGAACGTCATCGCGCCGAGGCACAGCGCGCCCACCTCCGGCCCGTCCGCCCCTCCGATACGGCGTCGCAGCATGGCGCAACTCCCTTGCTCGCTGGGTCACTTGGGATGCGGCCGCGGGCGGGGCCGCGGCGCCCTGCCACCGTAGGCGCCGAGCGGACCGGGAAACCGGACCGATTCCGGCGCGGAAAACCGGACCGATTCCGGCCGGCCGGCACCGGGGACCCGCCCGCCCCGCCGGCCCCTCACCCCCCGCACTCCGCCCGCACGCACGCGGCGAGGCGGTGTACGGCCTCCGGGACGGCGGCGTCGGAGAGATTGCCGTAGCCCAGCACCAGGGCGGGAGAGCCGCCCGCGGGCTCGGCCCGGTAGCGGTCGAGGCCGGCCAGGCGCAGCCCGCGCCGCGCCGCCCGGCGGACGACCCGCTCGGCGGAGCACTCCGGCAGGTGCAGCAGCAGATGGAAGCCGGCCGCGGCGCCCGACACCTCCAGCCCGGGCAGCGCGGCGGCCAGCTCCCGCAGCAGCAGGTCCCGCCGGCGCCGGTAGCGCAGCCGGGACGCCCGCAGATGACGGTCGTACCACCCGGCGTCCAGGAACTCCGCGAACGCCAGCTGGTCGATGACGGGCGGCGGCGTCGTGGCCGCCTCCTCCGCGCGCAGCGCCTCCGTCCAGCGCGGCGGGGCGGCCAGCCAGCCGAGCCGCAGGGCCGGGGACAGCGTCTTGCTCAGCGACCCCATGAGGACCACCCGGGACGGGTCCATGCCCTGGACGGTGCCGATCGGCCGCCGCTCGTGGCGGAACTCGGCGTCGTAGTCGTCCTCCAGCACCAGACCGTCCGCCTCCCGCGCCCAGCGCAGCAGTTCGGCGCGCCGGGCCGGTGACAGCACCGTGCCGGTGGGGAACTGGTGGGCGGGTGCCACCACGACGGCCCGCACCTCCGGCAGCGCGCGCAGCCGGTCGACGCGCAGCCCGTCGCCGTCGACCGGCACGGGCACCGGCGTCAGCCCGACCGCCGTGACCGCCGCCGGCAGCCGCGACCAGCCGGGGTCCTCCACGGCCACGCACGTGTGCCCGGCCCGGCGCAGCGCGCGGCACAGCCGTACCGCGCCGTCCAGGGTGCCGTCGCACACGACGACGTTCTCCGCGGCGGCCACGGCGCCCCGGCCGCGCACGAGATAGGCGGCCAGCCGCTGCCGCAGCCGGGGATGGCCCGGCCAGTCGGGCAGTCCGAGGTCGGCCGAACTCATCGAGGAGGTCGCCGCGCGCACCGCGTCCGCCCACCGCTTGCGGGGAAAGGCCCGCAGATCGGGCACGCCCGGCAGCATGTCGAACTCCGGTGGCCGCGACGGCTCCGGGCCGGTCCGCGCCGGCCCCGGCACGGACACCGCGCCCGCCCGGACCCGGGTCGCCGAGCCGCTGCGCGCCTCCACATAGCCCTCGGTGACGAGCTGTGCGTACGCCTCGGTGATCACCCAGCGGGAACAGCCGAGGTCGGCCGCGAGGACCCGGCTCGGCGGCAGGGCGCTGCCCGGCGCGATCCGGCCGGTGACGACGGCGGACCTGAGCGCCGAGCCGAGCCGCCGGTGCAGGGGCCCGGCGGGCTGCCCGTCGAGGTCGAGCAGGGTGCTCCAGGCGGGACCCGGGCGGTCCTGAGGCATGCCTATTCCCTCCTTGGCCAACACTTTAAGGAGTTGGGCAGTGGCTTATCTCACCGACCGTCAACCCTTGCCTACGGTCGCGTAGGTCACATTCAAGGGTGAATCATGGACGGCTGTGGCAGACGATTCGAAGAGTGACAGCAGATCAGTGATCGGGTCGTACGTGGCGCTGGGGGACAGCTTCACCGAGGGCGTGGGCGACCCCGGACCCGACGGGCAGTTCGTGGGCTGGGCCGACCGGTTCGCCGTACTCCTCGCGGACCGGCGGCCCGAGGGCGACTTCCGGTACACCAACCTCGCCGTGCGCGGGAAGCTCCTCGACCAGATCGTGGCCGACCAGCTTCCGCAGGCCGTGGCCATGGCGCCGGACCTGGTGTCGTTCTGCGCCGGCGGCAACGACATCATCCGCCCCGGCACCGACCCCGACGAGGTCGCAGAACGGTTCGAGCGGGCGGTCGCGCAGCTCGCCGCGGCGGCCGGCACCGTGATGGTGACGACCGGCTTCGACACCCGCGGCGTGCCGCTGCTCAAGCACCTGCGCGGCAAGATCGCCACCTACAACGGGCATGTGCGGGCCATCGCCGACCGGTACGGCTGCCCGGTGCTCGACCTGTGGTCGCTGAAGTCCGTGCAGGACCGGCGCGCCTGGGACGACGACCGGCTGCACCTGTCGCCCGAGGGCCACACGCGGGTGGCGCTGCGCGCCGGCCAGGCGCTCGGCCTCGACGTGCCGGCCGACCCGGAGCAGGCCTGGCCGCCGCTGCCGCCGCGCGGCACGCTGGAGGTGCGGCGGGACGACGTCCACTGGGCCCGCGAGTACCTGGTGCCCTGGATCGGGCGCCGGCTGCGCGGCGAGTCCTCCGGCGACCACGTCACCGCCAAGGGCGCGCTCTCCCCGGACGACATCAAGATGCGGATCGCGGCGGTGGCCTGAGCCGCGCCGCCTTGCCCGGCGGGCCCGGGGTCAGCCCTCGGCGCCCGTCGGCAGCGGCGGCTCCGCCGCCATCCGCTGCCACTCCTCGTCGGTGAGCACCCGCGAGCGCAGCAGGAACCGCACGCCCTCGGGGGCCTCCAGGGAGAAGCCGCTGCCGCGGCCGGGGACCACGTCGACGGTGAGATGGGTGTGCTCCCAGTACCGGTACTGGTCGGCGCTCATCCAGAACGGCGTGTCCCCGGCGACATGGCCGAGCAGGACGTCCGAACCGCCGACGCGGAACTCGCCGCGCGGGTAGCACATCGGTGCGCTGCCGTCGCAGCAGCCGCCGGACTGGTGGAACATGACCGGGCCGTGACGGCTCGTCAGCTGCCGGAGCAAGTCCGCCGCGGCCTCGGTCAGTTCGACCCGGGTCACCCGTCGCGTGTCCATGCGCACCTCGTCTCGTCACCGGCCGGCAGGCCCGGACGGGCCTTGGCCTCCCTCACCCGATACTGCGCGATCGGCGGCCGGACGTCAGGAGGCCGTCCACGGGAACCTGCGACCGGCGGTCAGGGCACCACCGTGCCGGTGACCGAGTCGCCGGACCGGGTGACCTGGTAGGTGACGGTGGCGCCGCTGTGGAAGTGGAAGACCAGCGTGGCCGGCTGGCCGTCGCGCAGGGTGTTCAGGAAGTCCGGCGTCAGCACGATCGCGCCGTTGCCGTAGTCGGGCGAGAACGCCTTGTTGAACTCCTGGTAGGGCGTCCAGTCGGCCGGTCCCGCGTTGCCGCCGTCGGCGTACGTGGCGTGCAGGGTCGCCAGCACGTCGCCCCGGAACAGCGTCGGGACGGTGAACGAGCCCGTCGTCCCGGTGGCGTCGGCGAGAACCGGGGTGTCCTGGGTGATCACCTCGATCACCCACGGCAGCCCGCTGGTGAACCGGGCCTGGAGCGTGGCGTTGACGCCGTAGGCGCGGTCCCCGGTCAGCCGGGTCAGGGCCCGCGCGGTGAGGGTGAGCCGGCTGCCGGAGAGGGTGTAGTCGCGCCCGGCCACGAGCCTGGTGCCGTCGTGCCACAGCCCCCGGAAGCGGGTGCCGTTGAGGTCCAGGGTGAGGGACTGGTCCGTGACCGGCCGGGACCTCGGCACGAACACCTTGTCGAAGGAGGCGGTCGCCGAGCGGGTGGTCCAGCTCGACCTGATCCAGGCGAACAGCGCCGGGTCCCGCCACCGCAGCGTGGTGCGGTCCAGATAGGCGAAGGGGTCCCACAGGGCGGTGGTGACACCGGCGGCGCGCGCCCGGTACCCGAGGTGTTCCAGGTACTTCAGCGCCTCGCCGCGCTCGACGCGGTCCGGGTGGAAGTGGTCGGGCCAGCTGAGCAGGCCGTACTCGCCGAGGTAGACGGGGATGCCACGGGCGACGAACGTGTCGTGCATCCGGGCGAACGCGTCGTCGAGGTCCTTGCGCGCGGTGGCGTCGTAGTGGGTGCCGCCCGCGATGTTCACGCTGAACGGATACCAGCTGTAGTAGTGCACCGTCGCGACCAGGTTGCGGTCGTGCAGCGCGCCGATCGTGGCGGCCAGGTCGTCCATCAGGGGCTGTGACGGCGTGCAGTACTGCGTGGGCAGGACCAGCAGACGGTCCGCGTTGGCGCCGCCCGAGCCGCGGACGATCGAGTGGAAGGACGTGTTCAGCTCGTTCAGGAACCGCGCCTTCTGCGCGTCCGTGGCGTTCTCGAACTGCGGTTCGTTCACGCTCTCGAAGAGCAGCGTGCGCGGCGCGTTGCGGAACCGGTGGGCGATCTGGGTCCACAGGGCGTCGAAGCGGGCGCGCACGTGGTCGTGGTCGCCGGCCATCTTCGCGATCCACTGCCAGGAGTCGTGGTGGAGGTTGAGGACTACGTACAGGCCCTCGGCGAGCGCCCAGTCGACGACCTGCTCGACGCGGTCCAGCCATGCGGGGTCGATGGTGTACGGGGCGGTGGCCGTGTGGTGGTCCGTCCAGGTCACCGGGATGCGGACGCTGCGGAAGCCCTGCGTGCGGATGGTGTGCAGCAGTTCCCGGGTGGCCGGCGGGTTGCCCCAGGACGTCTCGTCGGGGATGGCGTCGAGGGTGTTGCCCAGGTTCCAGCTGGGCTGCATCGCCGCGACCGCGCCCAGGGCGGAGACCGGCACCCGGTGGCGGCCGGGGGCGGCCGGCGCGGTGCCCGCGCCGATCCCCAGCAGGGTGACCAGCGCCAGCAGCAGGACGGCCAGACGTCCCGGGCCGCGGCCGCGGCGACTTCCGTGCAGGGTGTTCACGTGCTGTTCCCCTCTCGATCGGTCGTGCGGGCACGGTCGTCCGGCAGGTAGTCGAACCAGTCGAAGCGGACGCAGCCGTGCGCGGCGTACATGCCGATGACCCGGCCGGTGAAGCCGCCGGTGACCTCGGTGGACAGATAGCGGCCGTCGAGCGACGCCAGCTCGCTGAACGTGCGGTCCGGCTCCTCGACGCCGAGGGAGACGACGTCGGGGCCGGTGCACGGGCCGTGCGGCGGTGGGGGATCGGCGATGGCGACGGCGAGCACCAAGGGCCCGGCGGGAACCTCCCGTTCGGCGACGACGGCCCGCACGTCACCGATGCGCGTGATGACCCGCACGCGCGTGCCGCTCGCCTCGATGGCGTAGTGGTGCCGTTCGTCGAGCCGTAGGGCGAGGCCGCCGCGCCCCTCGGACGCGTCGACGAGGGTGCGGGCCCGGCAGGCGTGGTGCTGCTGGCGGCGACCGGTGAAGACGACGTCGGGCGCGTCGAGGGAGCCGCCCCGCGCGCGCAGCGTCAGCCATCCGGGGCGTTCGCCGGTGGTGACGTGCTCGGCGGGGCGGTCGCGCACCGAGATCCAGTACGGCCGCAGGCCGGGGTCGTCGAAGTCGTCCCGGGGTTCCTCGGCGGGGCCGGGGGTGAGCGGCCAGGGCAGCGCGGACGGGTCCGGCGCCACCTCGCCGACGACGGGCCAGCCGTCCACCCAAGTGACGGGCGCCAGGAAGGTCTCCCGGCCGAGCACGTGCCAGCCGGGCGTCCCGCCCCGGGGCCGTACCCCGAGGAAGACCATCCACCAGGAGCCGTCGGGCCCCTCCACCAGGTCGGCGTGGCCGGTGTTCTGCACGGGGTGGTCGGTGCCGCGGTGGGTGAGGACCGGGTTGGCCGGGCACGGCTCGAACGGGCCGTCCGGTGTGCGGGAGCGGGCGATCGACACGGCGTGGCCGCGCTCGGTGCCGCCCTCCGCGATCAGCAGGTACCAGTACGCGCCGATCCGGTACAGATGCGGTGCCTCCGGGGCCTTGGCGCCGGGCGCACCCGACCAGACCGGCCGCGGGGTGTCGTACGTCTGTCCGGTGACCGGGTCGATCCGCAGCTGCGAGACCCCGGCCACCGTGCACCAGCAGGTGCCGTCCTCGTCCCAGGCCAGGTCGGGGTCGATGCCGGGCACGCCCGGCGCCCACACGGGGTCCGACCAGGGCCCCGCGGGATCGGTCGCGGTGACCACGAGGTTCCCGCCGCCCTCACTGGCGTTGGTGACGATCAGCCAGAAGCGCCCGTCGTGATACCGCAGGGTGGGGGCGTAGATCCCGCCGGAGGACGGCATGCCGGCCGGCAGCCGCAGTTGCCCGGGCCGGTCCAGGACATTGCCGATCTGCCTCCAGTGCACCAGGTCGCGGCTGTGGAAGAGGGGGACGCCCGGGAAGTACTCGAAGCTGGAGCAGGCGAGGTAGTAGTCGTCACCCGCCCGGCAGATGCTCGGGTCGGGATGGAAGCCGGGAATCACAGGCTCGGCGGACACGCTGTCCCTTCGTCGAGTGCGCGTCGAAGCGCTTCACTAGGCACGGCAAGCTAGTGGACGTGATTCCGGTGAAACAAGGGTTCGGTGGTCGTCGATGCGCTTCGACACGAGCGGCAGCCCCCACGCCGGACGCTTTTCGGACGCCGCCGCGTGATCGGTGGCGGACACCGTGTCGCCGGTGTAGCGTCGTGATCAGCAGTCGTGGTTCCGAAGTTCCGTTCGCCCGTGATCGCCTCACGGGCGTTCTTGCTGTACGGCGCCTCTTTGGACCAGGGCGATCACCTCCGGGGCCGCAAGGTGCGGGCCCGGCTTTCCTCCAAGGAGACAGCCATGGCCAAGGGCACGGTCAAGTGGTTCAACAGCGAGAAGGGCTTCGGCTTCATCGAGCAGGAGGGTGGCGGGCCTGACGTCTTCGCCCACTACTCCAACATCGCGAGCCAGGGCTACCGCGAGCTGCACGAGGGCCAGAAGGTCGAGTTCGACGTCACCCAGGGCCAGAAGGGCCCGCAGGCGGAGAACATCCGCCCCGCCTGACACGCTGAACGCCGAGCCCGGCGTCCCCACCGCGGGGGCGCCGGGCTCGGCGTATGCGGGCAGGTGCCGCCGGTCAGGTGGTGGTGCCGGTCAGCGCGAGGAACTCGCTGCGCGAGCGGGCATCGGTGCGCAGCAGCCCGAGGAGGGTGGAGGTCATGGTGCTGGAGCCGGTGGCCTGCACCCCGCGCAGGGTCATGCAGCTGTGCTCGGCCTCGATGACGACGCCGACGCCCTTGGGCTCCAGATGGGTCTGCAGCCAGTCGGCGACCTGCTTGGTCAGGCGCTCCTGGACCTGCGGGCGGCAGGAGAAGTGCTCGACGACGCGGGCCAGCTTCGACAGGCCGAGGATCCGGCCGCCGGGCAGATAGCCGACATGGGCGGTGCCGACGAACGGCAGCAGATGGTGCTCGCAGACGCTGCGGACCGGTATGCGGCGGGCCAGGACGAGTTCGTCGTAGCCCTCGTCGTTGGGGAACGTCGTCAGGTCGAAGGGGCGCGGGCTGAACAGTTCGGCGTAGGCGCGGGCCATCCGGCCCGGTGTGCCGCGCAGGCTCTCCGAAGCGGTGGAGACGCCCAGGGCGTTCAGGAACTGGCCGGCCGCGCGCTCCGCCGCGGCCAGGTCGATCCCGTCGGGCTCGTGGACCACCCGCAGGGCGGGCACGGCGGGCGCCGCCTGGTCGGCGGGGCGTATGCGGACCGCTGTGCGGTGGGACGACTCGGTCATGTCAGCTGCCGCCGATGCCGAGAGCGGTGAGCAGGACCAGCACGAGGGTGACGACGGCGAACAGGCCGTGCGCCACGACCACGGCCACGGGGAAGTGCCGTTCGGCGGGGACGGTCCCCTCCGCGCCCGGAGTGGCAGCGGCCGCGGCGCGCTCGCGGTGCACGGGGATCCAGCGGGCCAGCATCGCGAAACCGAGCAGGGCGACCGGCAGCAGCAGGCCGAAGGCCGTCCAGGCCAGGGCGTCCTTGTCCGCGACGACGTAGACGATCCACACCACCAGGCCGATCGCGGCCAGGGCGAAGTGCCCGAAGATCACCGGCGCGGGCAGGCGGCTGGTGCCGGACTGCTGCTGCCGGATCCCGCCGCGTTGGATCCAGGTGCCGAGCAGGTAGAAGCCGCCGAGGGCGGTGACCACCCAGGCGATCAGTGCGGCGATGTCCATGAGGAACTCCTAGCCGATGGTGAGGGGAGAGGCGGCCCGCCGGGTACCGGGCCGTGGGAAGGGAACGGGGCGGCCGTCAGGAGGCCCGGCCGGAGCCGCCGGCCGCGTATCCCTCGGCCTGCGTGCTCTCGTCCGCGACCCGCACGCCGTAGCGGTAGGCGAGCTTGCCGCCAAGGAACCCCGAGACACCGAGGACGGCCAGGCTGACCGCGGACAGGGCGAGCCGGCCGGCGCCGACGCTGCCGCCGTCGGTGTACGTGCCGTACCGCCACAGGAAGTTGAGCGCGTAGGCGACGGTCACGCCCAGGTTCAGCGCCATGTGCACCAGGCCGGTGCGGAACGCGGGCGTTCCGGAGGGGATCGCGAACAGGTCGAGGAAGCCGACCATGGCGGCCAGCAGCGCGCCGATCACCCCGACCGCGATCAGCCACTCCGAGCCCTGGGTCAGGAACGCCGGATCGTCCACCACATGGGAGGCGATGTCGAACGCCAGGCTCGCCACCCAGGCGCCGATCGGCACCGTCACCAGGATCGGGTGGAAGGGGTGGCCGTACGGGCCGGCGAGCGCGGCACTGACCGGCCGCTTCGCCTGAAGCTGGGACTCGTTCACCGTCATCGCGACCTCCGTAGTTTCACCAACAAATCTTGGTCTTATTACGTCCGGTCGTCAAGATGCCCAGGTCGACGTGGTCGAACAACGCGAATACCCATACGAGAAGGAGTTACCGTGGTCCCGTGGCTTCTGATCCGATACCGCCGACCCGGGCGGCCGACGCCGCCATCGACTCCGTGAGCGTCCTGGGCGAGGACCTGCGGCGACGCATGTTCACCTTCATCAGGCGGGCCCACCGCGCGGTCACCCGCGACGAGGCCGCCGCCAGCGTCGGCATCTCCCGCAAGCTGGCCGCCTTCCACCTCGACAAGCTCGTCGACGCCGGCCTGCTGCGCGCCCGCTACGAAACACCCGGCGGCGTCCGCAAGGTCGGCCGGCAGCCCAAGGTCTACGAGCCCACCGACACCCAGCTCACCGTGAGCATCCCCGACCGGCGCCATGAACTCCTGGCGGACCTCCTGCTGGACGCCGTCCTGACCGAGGGACCCGACGAGAGAGCCACGCAGGCGGCGACCCGCACCGCCGGAGTGCGCGGACGCCTGCTCGGCGAGAGCGAACGGGAGCAGACGCGCCCCGGCCGCCTCGGCGCCGAACGCGGGCTGACCCTGTGCGAGCGCATGCTCGACGAGCACGGCTACGAACCCGTCCGGGAGACCCCCACCGACATCCGCCTGCGCAACTGCCCCTTCCACCCCTTGGCCGCCAAGGCCCCCGACCTGGTGTGCGGCATGAACCACGCCTTCCTCACCGGCTATCTCGACGGCCTGCGGATCAGCGGAGTCCAGGCCGTCCTGGCCCCCCGGCCCGGCGAGTGCTGCGTCCGGCTCACGCCCGCGGAGACGGATCCCGACGAGGCGGCAGCCGAGGACCGCTGACAGCGCGCCGCACGCCGCGCGCCGCACGCCGCACGCCGCACGCCGCGCGCCGCACGCCGCACGCGAAAAGGGGCGCCCGACCAGGCAGCTTTCCTGGTCGGGCGCCCCTTGTGCCGGTGTCTAGAAGAAGCCCAGCTTCTTCG
Source organism: Streptomyces griseosporeus (assembly GCF_014656055.1). Lineage (GTDB taxonomy): Bacteria > Actinomycetota > Actinomycetes > Streptomycetales > Streptomycetaceae > Streptomyces > Streptomyces griseosporeus. The sequence goes on along the minus strand of NZ_BNBR01000001.1, from coordinate 1,136,257 downwards.
CGGAGTAGGAGACGAGGAGGTTCTTCGTCTGCTGGTAGTGGTCCAGCATCATCTTGTGGGTCTCGCGGCCGATGCCGGACTTCTTGTACCCGCCGAACGCCGCGTGGGCCGGGTAGGCGTGATAGCAGTTGGTCCACACGCGGCCGGCCTTGATCTCGCGGCCCAGGCGGTAGGCCGTGTTGCCGTCGCGGGTCCACACGCCCGCGCCGAGGCCGTACAGCGTGTCGTTGGCGATCTTCAGGGCCTCGTCGACCGAGTCGTACGTCGTCACCGAGACGACCGGGCCGAAGATCTCCTCCTGGAAGATCCGCATGTCGTTCGTCCCGCGGAAGATCGTCGGCTCGATGTAGTAGCCGCCCTCCAGGCCGGACACCGTGCGCGGGGCGCCGCCGGTGAGGACCTCGGCGCCCTCCTTCCTGCCGATGTCGATGTAGGAAAGGATCTTCTCGTACTGGTCGTTGCTGGCCTGCGCGCCGATCATGGTGGCCGGGTCGAGCGGGTCGCCGCTGACGATGGCCCGGGTCCGCTCGACGCAGCGGGCCATGAAGTCGTCGTAGATCGAGGAGTGGACCAGCGCCCGGGACGGGCAGGTGCACACCTCGCCCTGGTTGAGCGCGAACATCACGAAGCCCTCGACCGCCTTGTCCAGGAAGTCGTCGTCGGCGGCCATGACGTCCGGCAGGAAGATGTTCGGGCTCTTGCCGCCCAGCTCCAGGGTGACGGGGATGATGTTCTCGCTGGCGTACTGCATGATCAGGCGGCCGGTCGTGGTCTCGCCGGTGAAGGCGACCTTGGCCACGCGCGGGCTGGAGGCCAGCGGCTTGCCCGCCTCGACGCCGAAGCCGTTGACGACGTTGAGGACGCCGGGCGGCAGCAGGTCGGCGATCAGGTCGACCACGTACAGCAGGCTGGCCGGGGTCTGCTCGGCCGGCTTGATGACCACGCAGTTGCCGGCGGCGAGCGCGGGCGCGAGCTTCCACGCGGCCATCAGGATGGGGAAGTTCCACGGGATGATCTGGCCGACCACGCCCAGCGGCTCGTGGAAGTGGTAGGCGACCGTGTCCGCGTCGATCTCCGCGATGCTGCCCTCCTGGGCGCGGACCACGCCCGCGAAGTAGCGGAAGTGGTCGATCGCCAGGGGGATGTCGGCGGCCAGCGTCTCCCGCACCGGCTTGCCGTTCTCCCAGGTCTCGGCGACGGCGATCCTCTCCAGGTTCGCCTCGATGCGGTCGGCGATCCGGTTGAGGATGTTGGCGCGTTCGGTGGTGGAGGTATGGCCCCACTTCTCGGCGGCCCGGTGCGCGGCGTCCAGCGCCAGCTCGACGTCGGGCGCGGTGGAACGCGCCACCTCGGTGAAGGTCGCGCCGGTGACCGGAGAGGGGTTCTCGAAGTACCGGCCCTCGACCGGCGGGACCCACTCGCCGCCGATGAAGTTGTCGTAGCGGCGGGCGAACTCGACGATGCTGCCTTCTGATCCGGGCTGCGCGTACACCATGGCGGCTCTCCTCGAAGGACGGTGCGTATCCCCGGCACGGCGGCCTGGTGCCGCGGTGCCGGGGCCACTGTCGCTCCGCAAGGTTGGCGGGAGGTTGGCGTACGTCCCCCGCGCACGGCCCGCCCGGTCAGTCGCGCAGCGCCGTGCTGAGCCGGCCCAGCGCGATCGGGCGGCGCGGGTCGTCCGGGGCGAGCAGGCGCAGCGCGTGCTCGTGCACCTGCGCGTCGTACGGCGCCCGCTCCCCGTAGCGCAGGGCGTCCTCCGGGCCGGTGCTCGCGAGCACCGCCTCACGGACGGCCACCTCCAGCTGGGCCCGCCACTCGACGATGCCGGGCGCCTCGGAGCGGGGCAGCAGGGGGCCGCGGTAGTGCCGCAGCGCGGTGCTGGTGTCGCCCCGCCGCAGCGCGTCAAGCACCTCCACCGCGTCGCAGGTCACGGGGGTGGTGAGGGCGTAGCGGCGAGGGGTGACGCCACCGCCGAGGGCGCGCCGCAGATGCGAGATCTCCGCCTTGAACGTGGAGGCGGTCACCGGGCGGTCGCCGTAGACGGCCTCCCGCAGCCGCTCCGCCGTGAACCCGTCCGGCTCCAGCGCGAGCAGTGTGAGGATCTCCAGCTGGCGCGGGCGCAGCGGCAGCGGTACGCCGCCCCGTTCCGCCCGCTCCACACCCAGGCACGCCAGCCGTACCGGGGTGCCGGGCGCCGGCGGCCGGGGCGCGGGCAGCTCGGCGGCCAGCCGGCTCTCGATCGCGGTGACCAGCGACCGCACCGTGGACATGGCCAGCGGGTGCGAACGGTCCCAGGTGGTGGACAGGTCGAGGACGCCGAGGATCCGGCCGTCCGGGGCGTGCACCGGGGCGCAGTAACAGACCCAGCCGTGCAGCGCGGACACCAGGTGCTCGGCCGAGAAGACCGTACTGGGGCGGCCGGTGCGCAGGGCGAGGGAGAGGGCGTTGGTGCCCATGTCCGGCTCGTCCCAGCGGCCGCCCGGAGCGAAGTTGACGCGTTCCGCGCGGCTGCGCATGGTGCGCCCGCCACAGGTCCACAGGATGGTGCCCGATTCGTCGGTGACCGCGGTGACGAACCCGGCGTCGTCGGCGATGCTGTGCAGTTCCCCGGCGAGGTCGTCGACGGGCCGGCGCAGCGGCGAGGCGGCCCAGCGCCGCGCCACCGAGCCGTCCTCGGCGGCCGGAGCGCTGTCGCGGTGCGGGTCCACACTGCTCAGCGAGCGCAGCCAGGACTCGGCCACCTCCGGGCGCAGCGCGACTCCGCCGCCGGCCGGTGACCGGCGAGCCGTCCTCAGCTGCGGGATCCAGCGGGACCACTCGCCCTCCAGCGTGGCCCTGCGCTGCCTCAGGTCACTGCGCTGTGACATCACTTCCCCTGCCGTCGTCGGGGACGGGGCCCGTTGTCCGTGCGTGACGAGCCGACCACAGAGTTATCGGTCAAGCGGGCCGCGAAAGCAAGGTCGCGGGGGCGGGACGGGGCTCCTCCACGGCGTCCGCCGGTGCGGGCCGCTCCCGCCCGCCACGCCGTCCGTCACACCAGCCGACCATAATGGAACGCCCCGACTCCACCTGGAGGTGCCGTGACCGGTTTCCGTCTGACGAGCCCCGGGCCCAGCGCGCTACGGCCCGCGGCCTTCGGCGCGGACCCCGGCGGTGAACGCATGGCCCGTATCCGCCGGTCACCGCACTTCAAGGACGGTGTCTTCCAGAACCCGGGCGGTGTGGCCCGCACCCGCCCCTCCGGCTCCGCGCTGGACTTCGCCAAGATCTACTTCGACAAGGACGCCCGGCAGCGCCGCGCCCCCCGGGGCACCGTGCCCGTGCACGCCACCACCCTCGCCGACCTGGCCCGCCCCGCGGCGACGGGTCTGCGGCTGACCTGGGCCGGCCACTCCAGCGTCCTCGTGGAGATCGACGGGCAGCGGGTGCTGTTCGACCCGGTGTGGGGCGAGCGCTGCTCACCGTTCCCGTTCGCCGGGCCGAAGCGGCTGCACCCGGTGCCGCTGCCGCTGGCCGCGCTCGGCCCCGTCGACGTGGTCGTCATCTCCCACGACCACTACGACCACCTGGACCTGCCCACCATCAAGGCACTGGCCGGCACCGACACCCTGTTCGCGGTGCCGCTGGGCGTCGGCGCCCACCTCGAGCACTGGGGCGTGTCCGCCGGCCGGCTGCGCGAGCTGGACTGGCACGAGGACACGAAGGTCGGCGGCCTCACCCTCACCGCCACCCCGGCCCGCCACTTCTGCGGACGCGGCCTGCGCAACACCCAGCACACGCTGTGGGCCTCCTGGGTCGTCGCGGGCGAGGAGCACCGCGTCTACCACAGCGGCGACACCGGCTACTTCGACGGCTTCCGCTCGATCGGCGCCGCCCACGGGCCGTTCGACGCGACGATGATCCAGGTCGGCGCCTACAGCGAGTTCTGGCCGGACATCCACATGACGCCCGAGGAGGGCCTGCGCGCCCACCTCGATCTGCAGGGCGGCGTGCCCGGCGGGGTGCTGCTGCCGATCCACTGGGGGACCTTCAACCTCGCCCCGCACGCCTGGGCGGAGCCGGGGGAGTGGATGAAGGACGTCGCGGACGAGGCCGGGCAGGCCGTCGCCCTGCCGCAGCCCGGCGAGCCGTTCGAGCCGGCCGGGAAGGTGCCCACCGAGCGGTGGTGGCGGGGGGTGTCCGCGCCGGTCGAGCGCGCGTGGCGGCGGCCCGGCCCGGTGCCGGCGCCTGCCGTGCCCCCGAGGGACGAGCTGGATCTGGCGGGTGACCGCTGAGGCGGAGCCGTCACGACCTGTCCGGTGCCCGGGTCCGTCACTTCGACCCCGCGGCCACCAGCCTCGCCGTGAGGGGTTCGAGTACGGCGACCAGCTCGTCCAGCTCGGCGGGGGACAGGGCCTCGTACGGCGCGGCGGCGAGATCGTCGGTGAGCGCCTCGACGCGCTGCTTGGTCGCGCGGCCCGCGTCGGTGAACCGGCCCTCGGCGTCGACGAGTCCGCGGGCGCGCAGGCCGTCCATGACCGCGGCCAGCCGCTCCTTGGGCAGATGGTGGATGCGCCCGAACGACTCGGGCGGGTGGATGCCCTGCTCCAGCGCGGAGAGCACATGGGCCTCCGTGCCTCCGATGCGCTCGGTGAGCAGAGCGGCGATGTGCCCGTCGCCGCGGTGCTCGCGCAGCATGGTCGCCGAGTGCCACAGCCGGGCGACGGGGTCGCCGGGCACCGGCAGGGCGCGCATCCCGGCGTACATCACCCGGCCTTCCATGGGCGCGCTCGTCGCGGCCTTGGTGGTGAGGTCGGCGGCGCGCACCAGGCCGGGGGAGCCGGCCGGTTCGGCGCCGAGGATCCGCCGCAGGGAGGCCGCGCTGCCCCGTTGCCGCGCGGCGAGGGACGCCTCGGGCGGGATCGTCTCCCAAGCGCCGGGGATGTGCCGAGCGGCCTCCCCGTCGGCGAAGTTGTAGAAGGCCGCGTGCACGACGTTCGCCGGCACTCGCCCCAGGGGCGCGGCGCGGCTGGCGAAGTACCCGTCCCAGTAGGTGCGGTGGCCGAGCGCGGCGAGTTCCGCGTTGCACTCGTCGGCGAAGAAGGTGACCAGGCAGATCGGCTCCAGGAGCTCGAACATGCGGCGGGCGACAGGGGCCATGGCCCCCATCATGCCCGCCGCGACGTCCCGGCGGAGCCGTATGACGTGCTCCGCGCCTCCACGGCCGTCCGCCCCCGCGCGGGCCCGGCCGGGTTACCTCAGGTGGCGGTCGTAGAACCGGCAGCTGTCCTCCAGCTCGAACCACGGGGTGCCGGTGTGGCCGCCCAGGTTCGCGTGCAGCGTCTTCTGCTCGCCGCCGAAGGCGTCGAAGAGGTCCAGCGCCCGTTGCCGGGGGTTGCCCTCGTCGTCCCACTGGAGCAGCAACAGTAGCGGTACGGTGACCCGCCGGGCCTCCTCGCGCTGGGCGAGGGGCACATAGCCGCCGGCGAAGCAGCAGGCGGCCGCGATGCGCGGGTCGAGCGCCGCGAGCCGGATCCCGAGGGCGGTCCACCCCGAGTAGCCGACCGGGCCGCCGACCACCTCGGGCAGCTGGAGGACGGCGTCCAGGGCCGCCAGCCACTCCGGGGCCGCGTTCTGGACCAGCGGGCCGATGAAGGACTCGAAGATGCCGTCGACCGGTTCGCCGGCCCGCATCGCCCGCCGCAGGTCGGCGCGGGCCTGCTCGTCGGCGGCGGAACGGGGCCGGTCACCGCACCCGGCGGCGTCGACGGTGGCCACCGCGTAGCCGCGCGCCGCCGTGTAGCGGGCCCGGGCGACCAGCCGCGCATCCGCCTTGGGCAGGCCGTTGTTGTGGGCCATCAGGATCAGCGGGGCCGGCGTGGACCCCGGCGGCGTCCACAGGGTGCCGGGGGTCTCGCCGAGGGTGAACTCGCGCTCGCGGACGCCGTCGTCGAGGCGCTGCTCGGAAGTGAAGCGCATGGTGGTGCCTTTCGGGAGTGCTCGTGAAACGGCGCTCCCGGACGACCTACCGCCCGACCGTGACCCCTGAGGGGAGCACCCATGTCGATACAGCGTTCACGGGTACCACCTCCTCGTCTCTCGCACGGCCTCCGGGAAGGTAGCAGGGGCCGTCGCGGCCCGCCAAAGGATTTTTCGCCGTCAGCCCCTGCCGCCGTCGAGCCGCCAGACGCGGAAGTCGGTGACGTGGAAGTGGCTGAAGGTGGTGCGGAAGGCGAACCAGCCGCTGGTGTACGGCCGCGGGTCGGCGAAGTCGAAGACCAGCTCGCCGTTGCACCAGTACCGGACGCGGTGGCCGTCCGACACCAGGCGCACGCGGTGCGGCCGGTTCGCGGTGAGCAGCGGTGCCGTGTAGTCGTAGACGAGGGGCCGCTCGCCCGCGACGCCGACGTAGCGGCGCAGCCGGGTGGTGGTGTTGTAGTTGGCGCCGACACCCGCGTAGTACGTCGTGAGGTGGTCGTACTCGGCGAGTGCGCCCGAGCGGGGCGTGGCGAACAGGTCCTCGGGCGAACGGGCGTCCCTGGCGTTCCAGAACGAGTTGAGGTCGCTGACCCGGTCGTTGGGGCCGCCCGCGGCCACCGGGGTCGCGGTGAAGTCGATCTCGTACCGTCCGGAGAAGGGACGCGTGAACCACACCGACGCCCCCGCGGGCACGTCGACGTCCAGCACGCCGTCCCGTGCCGTGACGCTGCCGCCCCGCTCCAGCTCGGCCCGCCACTGCCCGGTGCCGTGCCGGAAGTCGTCGTGGGCCAGCAGCCGGCGGTGGTGGTCGGGTTGGGGAGCGGGCGGGGCGGCGGCCGTGGTCAGGGCGGCGAGGACCGCGACCGTGAGGCTCAGCAGGACGGGCGGCCGGCGGCGGCGCATGGCGGACTCGCTTTCGGAGGACGGACGGTGGCCGAACAGAACCCTAGAGAATCGAACAATTCTCAACGGTCGGTGCGGGAGAAGCGAAACAGGCCGTTCACGATCCGGCGGACCGTGACCGGCGGACCGTGACCTGCGGACCGCGACCGGCGGGATGCGGTGAACTCCATTGAGAGGATGGGCGCATGACGGAACGGCAGGTCGTGACAGTCGGGGTCGATCTGGCGGCGGACGCGCGGCGCACCGCCGTGTGCCGCGTCACCTGGGGCGCCGGTGGGCTCGACGCGGAGTTCGTCGTGCCCGACGGGGACGCGGAGCTGCTCGCGCTCGTGCGGGCGGCCGACAAGACGGGGCTCGACTGCCCGCTCGGCTGGCCGTCCGGCTTCGTCGACTTGGTCACCGCCCACCACCGGGGCGAGCGGCTGCCGTCCGCCGCCCGGTACGAGGGGCGCGCGGACGGGCGGGCCGGCCTCGATCCGCTGCGGTTCCGCCTCACCGACGACCTCACCTGGAAGGCGACCCGCATGCGGCCGCCGCTGTCGGTCTCCACTGATCTGCTGGGCGTCGTCGCCCTGCGCGCCGCCCGCCTCCTGGACGCCCTGGCCGCGACGGACGGGCCCGTACCGCGGGACGGGTCGGGGCGGATCGCCGAGGTGTACCCGGCGGCGGCCCTGCGCTGCTGGGGGATCCGGCCCGCCGGCAGCTACAAGCGGGCCGGGACGGAGACGCGCGGGGTGCGGGAGGACATCGTGTCCGCGGTGGAGACCGGGCTGGGGGTGCCGCTGCCCGAGGACGTCCGGGCCCGGTGCGTCGACAGCCACGACCACCTCGACGCGCTGCTGTGCGCCCTGGTCGCGCGGGCCGTACTGCTCGGGGGGACGATGTGGCCGCGCACGGCGGAGGAGCGGGAGGCCGCGGACCGGGAGGGGTGGATTCACTTGCCGGGGACGGGGACGGGGACGGGGACGGGGACGGGGACAGGGGCGGCGACGGGGACGGAGACGGGGGTGGGTGCGGAGGCGGGGCTCGCCGGGCTGCTGGGCTGACGTCAGTCCTCGTCCGTCACCAGCTCCCGAGGCGTCGCGATCACGTCGACCAGCGCCTCGCCCCGCAGTGCCGTGAGCGGCATGGGCCGGCCGATGGCGTCGGCGAGCATCAGGCGCTGCAGGGCCTGGGCGCCGGTGACGGGGCGGTCCCCGGCCGTCAGGAGCAGGTCGCCGGAGCGCAGGCCGGCCCGGGCCGCGGGCGAGTCGGGGACCACCTGGACGACCCGGAGCCCGGCGTCCTGCCCCAGCCGGTCGCGCAGCGCCGGCGGCAATGGCGCCGGGGTGCCCGCGAGGCCCAGCCAGGCGCGGCGCACCCGGCCGTGGGCGAGCAGCGTGCCGATGATGTACCGGCTGTTGGCGTTGACGGGGACGGCCAGCCCCAGCCCGAGGCCCGCGATCGCGGTGCTGATCCCGACCACCTCGCCGTCGGCCGTGGCCAGTGCCCCGCCGGAGCTGCCCGGATACAGCGTCGCGTCGGTCTGGATGACGTCGTCGATGATCCGCGCGGCGGGCCCGGAGCTGGTCGGCAGGGCGCGGCCGAGCGCGCTGACCACCCCGGCGGTGACACTGCCCGCCAGCCCGAGCGGGTTGCCGACCGCCACCACCAGCTGCCCCACCCGCAGCGCCCCCGCCTCGCCCAGCCGGACCGGCGGCGGGGCGGGCCCGTCGGCCCGGATCACGGCCAGGTCGGAGAGCGGGTCGGTGCCGATGACGTGGAAGGGGGCGCCGGTGCCGTCGGCGAAGGCCACCGTGCCGGCGTCGGCGTGCCCCACCACATGGGCGTTGGTCAGCAGGAACCCGTCGTCGGTGAAGACCACCGCGGAGCCGGTGCCGGTGGCGAAGCCCCCGTGCCGGCGGCGGTGCGCCACGCTGACCGCGGCGACCTTCGGCGTGATCTCCGCGGCCACCGAGGTGACGGCGCGCGAGTAGGCGTCGAGGGCGGCGCGCTCGCCGGGGGAGCGGTCGGGATCGGAGAGGGGAAAGGCTGCGGCCACGGTGCGACCCCTTTCGATTACCTCATGACAGCCTTACTCCTCCTTTCGGGTGAACGGGCCGCTGTTCGCCGTCGGCCGACGACGGAGCGGGCGCCATGACTGGGACATCTTTGCGATCGTTCACGATCGAGTTCGATCGTTTGGGGTTAGATGACGGTCATATCGGACCGGGTTGGGTGCCGGTTTATCGGTCTGTCGTACGAGCCCTCATACCAGAGCGGGACGCTTTGCGTGGGACTTTGTCAACTGCCCCTCGCACATGTTCCGTTCGCGACTACTGTGAGTGTCCGTTGCGCACCGACGCGCGAGCAAACAGGCCCGACGGACCAGTACGAGGACACCGATGTCTCACCTCCGCGCACCGGCCGCGCGCGCAGACCGCCGTGAGGGCGGCGGGCGGCACGGGCGGCCGGTAGCCCGCACCCTCCCCGCCGTGCCCGAGGCCCACATACGGTCACAGCTGCTGCGCCTGGCCGTGCTCCCGCCCGTGGCGGTCGCCCTCAGCGGCTGCGCGGCCGTCCTCTTCGCCGTCCGCTCCACCGGCGTGCACCCCACCCTCACCCTGTGGGCCGTCCTGGCCGGCGCGGTCGCGGTGGCCGGAGCCGCCGTCGGCATCGCCGCCGTCGCCGCGGGCCGCGCCGCCAGGGCGGTCGGCGAGCGCGTCGACGCGCTGCGCCGCAGCAGCGCCCGCGGCGAGGCCGACCTGCGGGCCCTGGTGGAGGCGCTGCGCCGCGGCGACACCCCGCCCCCGCGCCGCACCCGCGGCCAGCCGCCCGCCGACGCCGACGACTTCGAGCTGCTCGCCGCCGACCTGGCCCGCGCGCACGACGGCGCCGTCACCGCCGTGGTCCAGGCCGCCCAGCTCTCCAGTCAGGCCGGCAGCCAGCAGAAGCTGGAGGTCTTCGTCAACCTCGCCCGGCGGCTGCAGTCCCTGGTGCACCGCGAGATCTCCATCCTCGACGAGCTGGAGAACGAGATCGAGGACCCCGACCTGCTCAAGGGGCTCTTCCACGTCGACCACCTCGCCACCCGCATCCGCCGCCACGCCGAGAACCTCGCCGTGCTCGGCGGCGCCGTCTCCCGCCGCCAGTGGAGCAACCCCGTCTCCATGACCGAGGTGCTGCGCTCCGCCATCGCCGAGGTCGAGCAGTACTCGCGGGTCAAGCTCGTGCCGCCGATCGACGGCGACGTGCGCGGGCACGCCGTCGCGGACGTCATCCACCTGCTCGCGGAACTCGTCGAGAACGCCACGGTGTTCTCCGCCCCGCACACCCAGGTGCTGCTCCGCGCCAACCTCGTCACCTCGGGCCTCGCCGTGGAGGTCGAGGACCGCGGCCTCGGCATGCCCGTCGAGGAACAGCAGCGGATGAACGCCCTGCTCGCCGACCCCGACCAGGTCAACGTCGCCCGCCTGCTCGCCGACGGCCGCATCGGCCTGTACGTCGTCTCCCAGCTCGCCCGGCGGCACGGCATCCGCGTCCGCCTCCAGACCAACATCTACGGCGGCGTCCAGGCCGTCCTCGTCGTCCCCCAGGACCTCCTCGGCAGCGCCCCGCTCCCGGGGACCGCCGGCATCGCCCCCGCCGAGCCCCCCACCGGGGACCCCTCCGCCGTACCGGCCCGTGAGCCGTACGAAACCACCGGCCCCGTCGCCGTACCGGCCGCCGAGGCGTACGACACCGCCGTACCGACCCCAGGGGGAAGCGGCACCCCGGGCACTCCCGACGCGGCGCCCCGCCAGGGGCACGGCCTCTCTGCCGTACCCCCACCGCCCCCCGACGAGTTCGGCACCCCGGCGCAGCTTCCCGTCCCCGGCGCTCCCCCCGCCCCCCTGCCCGTCCGCGGCCGGCGGGCGGACCGGCCGACGCCCGCCTCCGCCGCGCCCGGGATCCGGCCCGAGGACCGGGCCGTCGTCGAGGAGAACGAGGGCCTGCCGCCCGTGCCGCGCACCGGCACCGTCCGCGGCACCATGGGCAAGCCCCGGCTGCCCCGGCGCCGCGCCCAGGAGCACATCGCCCCCCAGCTGCGCGGCGGCCCCGCACCACGCCCGGAGTCCGAACAGCCCGCCGGCCACGACCCCGGCCTGATGGCCGCCTTCCAGCGCGGCATCGGCCTCGCCGAGGCCCAGCACAGCGGCAGCATCGCGCACCGGCCCCCCACCGCCCTACCGTCCCCGGCCGCTGACCCCGGCCCGGACACCGCCCGCATAACCGAGGCGCGCACCGTCCCCGCGCACGCCGCCCCCGAGGCGCACCGCGTCCCGGACGGCCATACCGCGCCAGGCCCCGCCCCCACCGCCCCGACCGCCCGGCACGACGGGAGCGCGCCGGCCGGATGACCGTCCCCCGGCCCGCCCCGGGCCCCGCCCCCACCGCTCCCGCAGACCTTCGTACCCCAAGGAGTCGATCCACCATGGCGAGCGAAGCGCCGACCGGCCATGTTTCCGACCTCGACTGGCTGATGAGCGGCCTCGTGCAGCGCGTACCGCACACGACCAGCGCCGTCCTGCTGTCCAGCGACGGACTCGTGAAGTCCGTGCACGGCCTCGACCCCGACAGCGCCGACCACATGGCCGCGCTGGCCTCCGGCCTGTACTCCCTCGGCCGCAGCGCCGGCGTCCGCTTCGGCGACGGCGGCGACGTGCGGCAGGTCGTCGTCGAACTCGACTCGATGCTGCTGTTCGTCACCACCGCCGGCTCCGGCACCTGCCTCGCCGTGCTCGCCGGCCGCGAGGCCGACGCCGCGGTGCTCGGGTACGAGATGGCGATGCTGGTCAAGAGCGTCCGGCCGTATCTGGTGACAGCGCCCCGCCAGCACGCGGCCGAACCCTCGGTGATGAGGCCTTGAGCGTGGCCGCGGCCGGCGACGGGCCCTGGCTCGACGACGCGGCCGGACGGCTGGTGCGGCCCTTCACCGTCAGCAACGGCCGCACCCGGCCCACGGTCGCCCTGGACCTGCTGTCGCAGGTGATGGCCACCGGTGCCACCCCGCTCGGCTACCTCGGCCCCGAGCACGCGCAGGCGCTCGACCTGTGCCGCGTGCCGAAGCCGGTCGCCGAGATCGCCGCGCACCTGAAGCTGCCGGCGGTGGTGACCAAGGTGCTGCTGTCGGACCTCGTCGACTGCGGGGCCCTGACCACCAAGCCCCCCGCGTTCCAAGACCACCCCACCGACCGGGCTCTTCTGGAGGCAGTGCTCGATGGACTACGACGACAGCTCTGAAACGGCCCACGACGACGGCGACCCGTTCCCGACCGCGCTGAAGATCCTCGTCGCGGGCGGCTTCGGGGTCGGCAAGACCACCTTCGTCGGAGCCGTCAGCGAGATCGCCCCGCTCAGCACGGAGGAGCTGCTGACCACGGTGAGCGCCGCGACCGACAACCTCGACGGCATCGAGAACAAGGTCGAGACGACCGTCGCCATGGACTTCGGCCGCATCACCCTCGACCCCGAGCATGTGCTGTACCTGTTCGGCACCCCCGGCCAGGAACGGTTCTGGTTCATGTGGGACGAGCTGTGCGAGGGCGCGCTCGGCGCGGTGATCCTCGCCGACACCCGGCGGCTGGAGGAGTGCTTCGCCGCCGTCGACTTCTTCGAGGAACGCGGCCTCGGCTTCATCGTCGCGATCAACGAGTTCGACGGGGCCTACCGCTACGACCCGGACGAGGTGCGCGCCGCGATCGACCTCGACCCGGACGTCCCCGTCGTCCGCTGCGACGCCCGGATCTCCGCCTCCGGGGTGCAGACCCTGCTGACCCTCGTCCGGCACCTCATCGCCCACGCCCCGGCCGCTCCCGCGACCGGCCACGGCGCCGCCCTGTACCAGCCCGGAGCCCCGTCATGAGCTACGACCCACCGCGCCCGGCCGGCCGGCTGCTGGTCACCCCGGAGGACCGCGAGGCGCCCGCCCGGCTGGCGCGGCTGCGGCACCTCGGGCTGGGGGAGCGGCCCGAGCCCGCCCTGGACGCCTTCGCGCAGCGGCTCGCCGAGGTCACCGGGGCGCCGTACGCGATGGTCAACTTCCCCGGCGAGTGCGGGCAGTTCTTCGCGGGCCTGTGCATCCCGCCGCCGCTCCCGCCGGTGCCGGGCGAGCCGCCCCGGCCGCAGCTCGGCCGCGTCCTGCCGCGCGACCACGGCTACTGCCCGCACGTCGTCGTGCGGCGCCGGGCGCTGGCGCTGGAGGACGTCCGCGACTACCCGCGCTTCGCCGGCAACCCCGTCGTCGACGACTACGGCATCCGCTCCTACCTCGGCGCCCCGCTGATCGACTCGACCGGCACCGTCCTCGGCACGGTGAGCGTCGCCGACCTCGCTCCCCGGCCCTGGGGGAAGGCGGGCCTGGAGACCGTCAAGGCGTCCGCCGCCGACCTCGTCGTACGGCTGGAGCGCAGCGCCGAGGACGGGCTGCCCATCCTGTGAGGGGCGTGTCGCCGACGCCGCGCGCCGTCACTCCAACAGCCCCTCGCCACCCGCGTCCGCGCAGGTCAGCATGTGTGAAGCAAAGCTGAGGCGGCGCTTAAGAAAACCTCGATGGACCGGGGCGGGCGCCGTACGGCAGATTGCTGCACGATTCCACTTCCCTCCCGGACGCGGGCTCCTTCGGCCTGCCCGCGTCCGGGAACGCACCCCTCAGGAGCCGTAGCGGTGAAGGCGCTGGTCAAGGAGAAGGCGGAGCCCGGGCTCTGGCTCATGGACGTCCCGGAGCCCGCCGTCGGGCCCGGCGACGTGCTCATCAAGGTGCTGCGCACCGGCATCTGCGGCACCGACCTGCACATCCGGTCCTGGGACGGCTGGGCCCAGCAGGCCATCCGCACCCCCCTCGTCATCGGGCACGAGTTCGTCGGCGAGGTCGTCGACACCGGCCGCGACGTCGCCGACATCAAGGCGGGCGACCTGGTCAGCGGCGAGGGACATCTGGTGTGCGGCAAGTGCCGCAACTGCCTGGCCGGACGCCGCCACCTGTGCCGGGCGACCGTCGGTCTCGGCGTCGGCCGGGACGGCGCGTTCGCCGAGTACGTGGCGCTGCCCGCGTCCAACGTGTGGGTGCACCGGGTGCCGGTCGACCTCGACGTCGCGGCGATCTTCGACCCGTTCGGCAACGCCGTGCACACGGCGCTGTCCTTCCCGCTGGTCAACGAGGACGTGCTGATCACCGGCGCCGGCCCGATCGGTCTGATGGCCGCGGCCGTGGCCAAGCACGCCGGTGCCCGCCACGTCGTCGTCACCGACGTCAGCGAGGAGCGCCTGGAGCTGGCCCGGAAGATCGGCGCGCACCTCGCCCTCGACGTCTCCCGCACCTCCATCGCCGACGGCCAGCGCGAACTCGGCCTGCGCGAGGGCTTCGACGTGGGCCTGGAGATGTCCGGCAACCCCGCCGCGCTGCGCGAGATGATCGCCAACATGACCCACGGCGGCAAGATCGCCATGCTCGGCCTGCCCGCCGAGGAGTTCCCCGTCGACTGGTCGCGGATCGTCACCTCGATGATCACCCTCAAGGGCATCTACGGCCGTGAGATGTACGAGACCTGGTACGCGATGACCGTCCTCCTCGAAGGCGGCCTCGACCTCGCCCCCGTCATCACCGGCCGCTACGGCTACCGCGACTTCGAGGCGGCGTTCGCCGACGCGGCGAGCGGCACCGGCGGCAAGGTCATCCTCGACTGGACCGCGTAACCCTTTAGGAGCCCCTGCAATGTTCGACTCCGTGCGCGACGACCTGCGCGCCACCCTCGACGAGATCCGCGCCGCCGGCCTGCACAAGCCCGAGCGGGTGATCGGCACCCCGCAGTCCGCGACCGTGAACGTCACCGCGGGCGGCCGCCCCGGCGAGGTCCTCAACTTCTGCGCCAACAACTACCTCGGCCTCGCCGACCACCCCGACGTGATCGCCGCCGCCCACGAGGCCCTGGACCGCTGGGGCTACGGCATGGCGTCCGTCCGCTTCATCTGCGGCACCCAGGAGGTGCACAAGGAGCTGGAGGCGCGGCTGTCGGCGTTCCTCGGCCAGGAGGACACGATCCTGTACTCCTCCTGCTTCGACGCCAACGGCGGTGTCTTCGAGACGCTGCTCGGCGAGGAGGACGCGGTGATCTCCGACGCGCTGAACCACGCGTCGATCATCGACGGCATCCGCCTGTCCAAGGCCCGCCGCTTCCGCTACGCCAACCGTGATCTGGCCGACCTCGAACGGCAGTTGAAGGAGGCGCAGTCCGCGCGGCGCCGGCTGATCGTCACCGACGGCGTGTTCTCCATGGACGGCTACGTCGCCCCCCTCGCGGAGATCTGCGACCTCGCCGAACGCTACGACGCGATGGTGATGGTCGACGACTCGCACGCCGTCGGCTTCACCGGCCCCACCGGCCGCGGCACCCCCGAGCTGCACGGCGTCATGGACCGCGTCGACATCGTCACCGGCACCCTCGGCAAGGCCCTCGGCGGCGCCTCCGGCGGCTACGTCGCCGCCCGCGCCGAGATCGTCGCCCTGCTGCGGCAGCGCTCGCGGCCGTACCTGTTCTCCAACACGCTCGCCCCGGTGATCGCCGCCGCCTCGCTGAAGGTCCTCGACCTGCTGGAGTCGGCGGGCGACCTGCGGGAGAAGCTCGCCGCGAACACCGCGCACTTCCGCCGCCGGATGACCGAGGAGGGCTTCGACATCCTCCCCGGCGACCACCCCATCGCCCCGGTCATGATCGGTGACGCGGCGGTGGCCGGCCGGATGGCGGAACTGCTGCTGGAGCGCGGCGTGTACGTGATCGGCTTCTCCTACCCGGTCGTCCCGCAGGGCCAGGCCCGCATCCGCGTCCAGCTGTCGGCCGCGCACTCCACCGAGGACGTCGACCGGGCCGTGGACGCCTTCGTCGCCGCGCGGGCGGAACTGGCCGCCTGAGCTGAGACAATCGAGTGGTGATCGAAGCGCGGCGGCTGCACATCCTCCGTGCGGTGGCCGACCATCGCACGGTGACCGCGGCTGCCGCCGCGCTGTACCTCACCCCCTCCGCGGTCTCCCAGCAGCTGACCGCGCTGGAGCAGGAGACCGGCCACCGCCTGGTCGAACGCGGCGCCAAGGGCGTACGGCTCACCCCGGCCGGCGAGATCCTGCTCAGCCACACCAACGCCGTCCTCGCCCAGCTGGAGCGGGCCGAGGCCGAACTCGCGGCCTACAGCTCCGGCCAGGCCGGCACGGTCACCGTCGCCGCCTTCGCCACCGGCATCGCCCTGGTCGTCGCGCCGGCGGTGGCCGCCCTCGCCCGGACCGCCCCCGGCATAAAGATCCGCGTGCAGGACGCCGAGGGCGACGCCAGCCTGCCCATGGTCCTGGACCGGCAGGTGGACGTCGCCGTGGCCGTCGAGTACCGCGGGGCGCCGCCCGCCGACGATCCGCGCCTCGCCCACGTCCCGCTGTACGCCGAGCCCTTCGACGCGGTCGTCCCCGTGCACCACCGGCTGGCCGACGCCGCCGAGGTGCCGCTCGCCGAACTGGCCAAGGACCCGTGGATCGGCCCCTACCCGGGCAACCCCTGCCATGACGTCGTCGTCCTGGCCTGCGAGAACGCCGGCTTCCAGCCGCGCCTGGAGCACTCCTCCGACGACTTCCGCGCCGTCGTCGCGCTGGCCTCGGCGGATGCGGGCGTGGCCCTCGTACCGCGCTCCGCGCTGCGCGGCATGGACCTCAGCGGTGTCGTCGTCCGCCCGGTCGACGGGGTGGCCCCGACCCGCCGCGTCTTCGCCGCGGTACGCCGGGGCGCGGAGGAGCATCCGCTGATCCGGCCGGTGCTGCGGGCGCTGACGGAGGCGGCGCGGGTCTGAACGGGTCGGCTTCGAGTGTGAGGAATCGGAAACCCGCGCGTCTCATATCCGGGATAGCGTCCCGAATATGAGAAACGCATCCGAGGGCTCGGGCGTCCCGGAACCCGACCCCGTCGACGCCCGGCTCGGCGCGCGCCTCGCCGAACTGCGCGCCCAGCACGGCTGGTCCCTGGGAGAGCTGGCGGACCGCAGTGGCGTGAGCCGGTCCACGCTGTCCCGGGCCGAGCGCGCCGAGATCAGCCCCACCGCCGCCGTCCTCAACCGCCTCTGCCATGTCTACGGCCGCACCATGTCCCAGCTGCTCAGCGAGGTGGAGGCAGAGCCCGTGCCGGTGGTGCGGGCCGCCGACCAGGCCGTGTGGCAGGACCGCGCCTCCGGCTTCGTACGACGCTCCGTGTCGCCCCCGCACGCCGGGCTGCGCGGCGAACTCGTCGAGGGCCGGCTCGCCGTGGGCGCCGACCTCCCCTACGACCGGCCGCCCGTCGCCGGCCTGGAGCAGCACATCTGGGTGCTGGAGGGCGCCCTGGAGGTCACGGCGGAGCAGACCGCGCACCGGCTGGAGAGCGGGGACTGCCTGCGGATGCGGGTATGGGGGCCGACGCGGTTCCGGTGCGCCGGCGAGACGGAGGCGCGGTACCTGCTGGCGGTGGTGCGGCCGTGATCGTGGAGCGACTGGACGCGAAGCGCGTCGAGGAGTGCGCCGGACCGCTGGCGGAGCTGCTGACCGACACCGTCGCCGGAGGCGCCTCCATCGGCTTCCTCGCCCCCCTGGACCACGGCGAGGCCGTGGCCTGGTGGCGCGGGCGGGCCGCGGAGGCCGCCGCCGGCCGGCTCGCCGTCTGGGCGGCGCACGACGGCAGCCGGGTCCTCGGCACCGTCAGCCTCGCCTTCCCCGACAAGCCCAACAGCCGTCACCGGGCCGAGCTGGTGAAGCTCATGGTGCACCGCCGGGCCCGCGGACAGGGCCTCGGGCGCACGCTGCTCACCACCGCCGAGCGGGCCGCCGCCGACGCCGGGATCACCCTCCTGCACCTCGACACCGAGACCGGCAGCCCCGCCGAACACCTGTACCGCGGCGCCGGATGGACCCGCGCCGGGACGATCCCCGACTACGCGGCCGACCCGGCCGGGGTGCTGCGGCCGACGACGCTCTACTACAAGGCGGTCACCGGCGCCTGAGCCCCTCGCCCGCGGGTCCGTCAGGAATCGAGAAGCGCGGGCCGGTGGGCCGCGGCTAGCGTGGCCGCAGGAGTCACCGCCGGGCCGAGCAGGCCCACCGAGACGGGAGAGACGATGAGCAAGGCCACGAGGACGGAGCCGCCGGCGTCGGCGCCGCACATCGCCGACAGCCACGACCTGATCCGCGTGCACGGCGCCCGCGAGAACAACCTCAAGGACGTCGACGTCGAGATCCCCAAGCGCCGCCTGACCGTGTTCACGGGCGTCTCCGGCTCCGGCAAGAGCTCGCTGGTGTTCGACACGATCGCCGCAGAGTCGCAGCGGCTGATCAACGAGACGTACAGCGCCTTCGTCCAGGGCTTCATGCCCAACCTGGCCCGCCCCGAGGTCGACGTCCTCGACGGCCTGACCACCGCGATCATCGTCGACCAGCAGCGGATGGGCAGCGACCCGCGCTCCACCGTCGGCACCGCCACCGACGCCGCCGCGATGCTGCGCATCCTCTTCTCCCGCCTGGGCGAGCCGCACATCGGCCCGCCCGGCGCGTTCTCCTTCAACGTCGCCTCGGTCAGCGCCAGCGGCGGGCTGACCGTCGACCGGGGCGACGAGAAGACGCGGACGCAGAAGGTCACCTTCAGCCGCACCGGCGGCATGTGCACCCGCTGCGAGGGCCGCGGCACCGTCTCCGACATCGACCTCACCCAGCTCTACGACGACTCCAAGTCGCTGAACGAGGACCCGTTCACCATCCCCACCTACACCGGCGACGGCTGGGTGGTGCGGGTCATCCGGGAGTCGGGCTTCTTCGACCCGGACAAGCCGATCCGCCGCTACACCAAGAAGGAACGGCACGACTTCCTCCACCGCGAACCCACCAAGGTCAAGATCAACGGCGTCAACCTCACCTACGAGGGCCTGATCCCCAAGCTGCAGAAGACGTTCCTGTCCAAGGACCGCGAGTCGATGCAGCCGCACATCCGCGCCTTCGTCGACCGCGCGGTCACCTTCGCCACCTGCCCCGAGTGCGACGGCACCCGGCTCACCGCGCTCGCCCGCTCCTCGAAGATCAAGGGCGTCAGCATCGCCGACGCCTGCGGGATGGAGATCAGGGACCTCGCCGAGTGGGTGCGCGGCCTGCACGAACCGTCGGTGGAGCCGCTGCTCGCCGCGCTCCGGCAGAGCCTCGACTCGTTCGTGGAGATCGGACTCGGCTACCTCGCCCTGGACCGGCCGTCGGGCACGCTGTCCGGCGGCGAGGCCCAGCGCGTGAAGATGATCCGCCACCTCGGCTCGTCCCTGACCGACGTCACCTACGTCTTCGACGAGCCGACCACCGGTCTGCACCCGCACGACATCCAGCGGATGAACGACCTGCTGCTGCGGCTGCGCGACAAGGGCAACACCGTGCTCGTCGTCGAGCACAAGCCGGAGGTCATCGCCATCGCCGACCACGTCGTCGACCTCGGCCCCGGCGCCGGCACGGCCGGCGGCACCGTCTGCTTCGAGGGCACCGTGGAGGGCCTGCGCGCCAGCGGCACCATCACCGGGCGCCACCTCGACGACCGGGCTGCGGTGAAGGACAC
The DNA here is from genome assembly GCF_014656055.1 of Streptomyces griseosporeus. GTDB lineage: Bacteria > Actinomycetota > Actinomycetes > Streptomycetales > Streptomycetaceae > Streptomyces > Streptomyces griseosporeus. The sequence continues at coordinate 1,116,788 of NZ_BNBR01000001.1, read as the reverse complement.
CGTGCGCAAACCCACCGGCACGCTGCCGATCCGCGGGGCGCGCACCCACAACCTCCAGGGCGTCGACGTCGACATCCCGCTCGGCGTGCTGGTGGTCGTCACCGGCGTCGCCGGTTCCGGCAAGAGTTCGCTCGTGCACGGCTCGATGCCGGCCGACGCGGGCGTGGTCTCCATCGACCAGACGCCGATCCGCGGCTCGCGGCGCAGCAACCCGGCGACGTACACCGGGCTGCTCGATCCGATCCGCAAGGCCTTCGCCAAGGCCAACGGTGTGAAGCCCGCCCTGTTCAGCGCCAACTCCGAGGGTGCCTGCCCCACCTGCAACGGCGCCGGGGTGATCTACACCGACCTCGCGATGATGGCCGGCGTGGCCACCACCTGCGAGGAGTGCGAGGGGAAGCGGTTCCAGGCGTCGGTGCTGGAGTACCGGTTCGGCGGGCGGGACATCAGCGAGGTGCTGGCGATGCCGGTGACGGAGGCGGAGGAGTTCTTCGCGTCCGGCGAGGCCCGTACGCCGGCCGCGCACCGGATCTTGGAGCGGATGTCCGACGTCGGCCTCGGCTATCTGACCCTCGGCCAGCCCCTCACCACGCTCTCCGGCGGTGAGCGGCAGCGGCTGAAGCTGGCCACGCAGATGGGGGAGAACGGCGGGATCTACGTCCTCGACGAGCCGACGACCGGCCTGCACCTCGCCGACGTCGAACAGCTCCTAGGCCTGCTCGACCGCCTGGTCGACTCCGGCAAGTCGGTCGTGGTCGTCGAGCACCACCAGGCCGTCATGGCCCACGCCGACTGGATCATCGACCTCGGCCCCGGCGCCGGCCACGACGGCGGCCGCGTCGTCTTCGAGGGCACACCGGCCGAGCTGGTCGCGGCCCGCTCGACCCTGACGGGACGGCATCTGGCGGAGTACGTGGGCGCCTGAGGGGCGGCCGCCGGCGGGGCGGGTCGCGGTGGGTGACGTGGCGCGTCCGGCGGGGCGGGCGGGGTGTCAGTGGCAGCGGTTACGGTGCGGAGCATGCCGGATGCCGAAGACGTACGCCGTATCGCCCTGTCCCTGCCGGACACGTCCGAGAAGATCGCCTGGGGCATGCCCACGTTCCGGGTGGCGGGGAAGATGTTCGCGACGCTGCCCGAGGACGAGACGTCCATGGCCGTGCGCTGCCCCAAGGAGGAGCGCGAGGAACTGGTCCTCGCCGAGCCGGACAAGTTCTGGATCGCCGACCACGAGGCGCAGTTCGCCTGGGTCCGGGCCCGGCTCGGGGCGCTGGAGGACGAGGACGAGCTGCGGGACATCCTCGCGGACTCCTGGCGGCAGGCGGCCCCGTCCCGACTCCTGGACGCCTACCCGGAGTTGGGCCGCCCGGCCGAGGCGTGACGGGCCGGCCCCGGCGCGGAAAACCCCTCGGGCGTTGTCAGTGGCCCGTGGCATGATCCGACGGCAGCGGTGACAGCCGGAGCGGAGGGGGCTCCGGCTGCCACGGCGCGTTGTCGGACACGGCCGGGGAGGGGACGTCGTCGGTGGCGGAGCAAGCAAGCGGACCCGAGGACACGCACGACCGCCTCGACGGCACCTGCACAGCCGTCGCCCCCCGCCCCGACCCCGGCCTGGGAGCGGGCTGGCGCCTGCGCGCGGAGGCCCGGGCCGGGGTACGGACGGGGCAGCGGGCCGGCGGACCACTCCGGGAGGGGCGGCCCGGTGCAGGTGTAGCCGGCATGCCCGGCCGAACCGGCGCGGGTGTCCGTAGCGAGCCCGGCGAGATCACTGAAGGCGTCCCAGGCGTCCCAGGCGTCCCCGGCACGTCCCGTCGGCCTGGTGTTGCGGCCGGTGCCCGTGAGGTGTGGTCCAGGGACTTCGGGCTCTTCTTCGCCGCCCGGGCCGTGGCCCGGCTCGGGGACACCATGCTGCCCGTGGCGCTCGCCGCGGGCCTGCTGCAGCACGGGTACGGCGCGGGCGCGGTCGGTCTGGCCATGGCCGCGACGGCCGCCGCGTTCGCCGGGCTCGTCGTGTTCGGCGGGGTGATCGCCGACCGCTTCTCCACCCGCCGCCTGATGATCGGCGCCGACCTGGTGCGGCTCGGCACGCAGGCCCTGGCCGCCGCCCTCTTCTTCGCCGACCACGTCGTGCTGTGGGAGATCTGCGCGATCGGCTTCGCCAACGGCGTCGCCGGTGCCGTCTTCCAGCCCGGCGTCGCCAGCACCGTGCCCCGGCTCGCCACCGACATCCAGGGCGCCAACGGCGCCATCCGCATAGCCGAGTCCGCCGCCCAGCTCGCCGGCCCCGCCCTGGCCGGCCTGCTCGTCGGCTTCGCCTCACCCGGCGGTGTCTTCGCCGCCCACGCCGCCACGTACGCGATCAGCGCCCTGTGCCTGCTGCTGATCCGCCTGCCCCCGCTGCCGCCGGGCGCCCGCGCCCCGCGCAGCGGCTCGCGTGCCTTCCGCGCCGATCTCGTCGAGGGCTGGCGGGAGTTCCGGGCCCGCACCTGGCTGTGGGGCGTGATCGCCGTCTGGTGCCTGTACATGATCGCCGCCTGGGGCCCGAGCGTGCCGCTGGTCGCCGCCGAGGTCGTCCAGCGGCACGGCCCCCGCGCCTACGGCCTGATCAACTCCGCTCTCGGCGCCGGCACGGTCGTCGGCGGCCTGATCGCCCTGCGGCTGCGCCCGCGCCGCATGCTGCGGGCCGGTGCGATCGCCCTGTTCGGCTTCGCCGCGTTCCCGGCGTCCGTCGGCGCGGGCCTCGGCGTGCCCGCCATGGCCGCGGGGGCCGCCGTCGCCGGCGCCGGACTGTCCTTCTGGGGCGTGATGTGGGCGACCAGCGTGCAGACCCAGGTCCCCGCCGACGTCCTCAACCGCATCCACGCCTACGACGTCGCCGGCTCCCTCGCGATGATGCCGGTCGGCCAGGCCCTCGCCGGCCCCGCGGCCTCCGTCCTCGGCACGGACCACGTCCTGCTGGCCTCCGGGGCTGTCAGCCTCGTCGTGTGCGGTGCGCTGCTGGCCGTCCCGGCGATCCGCGACCTCGTCCGCGCGGACGCGCCGCGCCGGGAGCCGTCGTAAAAGGGGTGCGCGACCACCGACCCGAGTGCGGTATTGTTGCCCTGCACGTTCGGCCGGGGGAAACCCCAGGTCAGACGGGCAACGGGACGTGGCGCAGCTTGGTAGCGCACTTGACTGGGGGTCAAGGGGTCGCAGGTTCAAATCCTGTCGTCCCGACAGAGCGAAGGGTCTTCGCAGACGAGAGTCTGCGGAGGCCCTTTTTGCGTTGTGCGGCCCGACTCTGCCTTGTGGCACCCCCGTGCGCACGGCTGTTCCGCGCCACGACACCAAACTTGTACCGTTCGTTTCCTTGAACCATTCGTGTTTATGAGGATAGGTTCCCCGCATGACCGCATCCCAGCCTCCGACCACCGCCGAGGAGCTGCGCGGTGCCGGCCTGCGGGTGACGGCCGCTCGGGTCGCGCTGCTCGAGACCGTTCGGGCGGGTGACCATCTCGACGTCGAGGCGATCGCCTCCGGCGTGCGCGCACGCGTCGGCCACATCACGGTCCAGGCCGTGTACGACGCCCTGCACGCGCTCACCGCCGCCGGCCTCGTCCGCCGCCTGGAGCCGCCCGGCAGCCCGGCCCGGTTCGAGGGGCGCGTCGGCGACAACCACCACCACCTCGTGTGCAGGTCGTGCGGTGCCGTCGTCGACGTGGACTGCGCGGTCGGCCACGCGCCGTGCCTGACCGCCTCCGACGACCGGGGCTTCGCCGTCGACGAGGCCGAGGTCATCTACTGGGGCGTCTGCCCCGACTGTTCCGCACGTTCCACCGCCAGCAGTTCCTGAGCACCTAGATCCAGCTAGCAGTCCGGAAGGAATCCCATGGCTGAGAACCCCGATGCGATCGTCACCGACCCCAAGAACGAGGGTGAGGGCGGGGGCTGCCCGGTCGCGCACGGGCGCGCCCCGCACCCCACCCAGGGCGGCGGCAACCGCCAGTGGTGGCCCGAGCGTCTCAACCTGAAGATCCTCGCGAAGAACCCCCCGGTGGCCAACCCGCTCGGTGAGGAGTTCGACTACGCCGAAGCCTTCAAGAGCCTCGACCTTCCGGCCGTGAAACAGGACATCGCCGAGGTGCTGACCACCTCGCAGGACTGGTGGCCGGCCGACTTCGGCCACTACGGCCCGCTGATCGTCCGCATGGCCTGGCACAGCGCCGGCACCTACCGCATCAGCGACGGCCGCGGCGGCGCCGGCGCCGGCCAGCAGCGGTTCGCCCCGCTGAACAGCTGGCCGGACAACGCCAACCTCGACAAGGCCCGCCGTCTGCTGTGGCCGGTGAAGAAGAAGTACGGCCAGCGGATCTCCTGGGCCGACCTGATGATCCTCGCCGGCAACGTGGCCCTGGAGTCGATGGGCTTCGAGACCTTCGGCTTCGGCGGCGGCCGCGAGGACGTCTGGGAGCCGGAGGAGGACGTCTACTGGGGTCCCGAGACCACCTGGCTCGACGACCGGCGCTACACCGGCGACCGCGAGCTGGAGAACCCCCTCGGCGCCGTCCAGATGGGCCTCATCTACGTCAACCCCGAGGGCCCCAACGGCAACCCGGACCCGATCGCCGCCGCCCGCGACATCCGTGAGACGTTCCGCCGCATGGCGATGAACGACGAGGAGACCGTCGCCCTCATCGCCGGCGGCCACACCTTCGGCAAGACCCACGGCGCCGGCCCCGCCGACCACGTGGGCAACGACCCGGAGGCCGCCTCCCTGGAGGAGCAGGGCCTCGGCTGGAAGTCCACCTACGGCACCGGCAAGGGCGCGGACACCATCACCTCCGGCCTGGAGGTCACCTGGACCGCCACCCCGACCGCCTGGAGCAACGGCTTCTTCACCAACCTGTTCGAGTACGAGTACGAGCTGACGGAGTCCCCGGCCGGCGCCAAGCAGTGGGTGGCCAAGGACGCCCCGGCCATCATCCCGGACCCGGCCGACCCGGAGGACCCGACCAAGCGGCGCAAGCCCACCATGCTCACCACCGACCTGGCGCTGCGCTTCGACCCGGTCTACGAGCAGATCTCCCGCCGCTTCTACGAGAACCCGGACGAGTTCGCGGACGCCTTCGCCCGCGCCTGGTACAAGCTGACCCACCGCGACATGGGCCCGAAGTCGCTGTACCTCGGCCCGGAGGTCCCGCAGGAGACCCTGCTGTGGCAGGACCCGCTGCCGGAGCAGGAGGGCGAGGTCGTCACCGACGCCGACATCGCGGCGCTGAAGGCCAAGGTCCTCGACTCGGGTCTGACCGTCTCCCAGCTGGTGACCACCGCGTGGGCGTCGGCGTCCACCTTCCGCTCCAGCGACAAGCGGGGCGGCGCCAACGGCGCCCGCATCCGCCTGGAGCCGCAGCGCAACTGGGAGGTCAACGACCCCGACCAGCTCGCCCTGGTGCTGCGCACCCTGGAGGGTGTCCAGGCGGACTTCAACGCCGGTTCGCCCCGCAAGGTCTCCCTGGCCGACCTGATCGTCCTCGCCGGCTGCGCCGCCGTGGAGAAGGCCGCCAAGGACGCCGGCTTCGACATCGAGGTGCCCTTCACGCCCGGCCGCGTCGACGCGACCGAGGAGCACACCGACGCCGAGTCCTTCGCCGCGCTGGAGCCCACCGCGGACGGCTTCCGCAACTACCTCGGCAAGGGCAACCGCCTGCCGGCCGAGTACCTGCTGCTGGACCGGGCCAACCTGCTCAGCCTGAGCGCCCCGGAGATGACGGTCCTCGTCGGCGGCCTGCGCGTGCTGGGCGCCAACCACCAGCAGTCGCAGCTCGGCGTCCTCACCCACACGCCGGGCGCGCTGACCAACGACTTCTTCGTCAACCTGCTCGACCTGGGCACGACGTGGAAGTCGACCAGCGAGGACCAGACCACGTTCGAGGGCCGCGACGCGGCCACGGGCGAGCTGAAGTGGGCCGGCAGCCGCGCCGACCTGGTCTTCGGCTCCAACTCCGAGCTGCGGGCCCTCGCCGAGGTCTACGCGAGCGACGACGCCAAGGAGAAGTTCGTCAAGGACTTCGTCGCCGCCTGGGACAAGGTCATGAACCTCGACCGGTTCGACCTGGTCTGATCACCACGGCAGTCGGGCAGGCCGTCCGTTCGCACGCGAGCGGGCGGCCTGCCCCGTGCCGTACGGCTGCCGGGGCGTGGCCCGCAGGGCTCAGTGCGGAAGCCCCAGGTGGCCGAGCGCCTGCCGCAGCAGGAACCCGTGGCCGCCCGGCATCTCGCCCTGCACCGCCGCCGACGCCGCCTCGTGCGGGCTGAACCACACCAGGTCCAGGGCGTCCTGCCGGGGCCGGCAGTCACCGGTGACCGGCACGATGTAGGCGAGGGACACCGCGTGCTGACGCGGGTCGTGGTACGGCGTGATGCCCGCCGTGGGGAAGTACTCGGCCACCGTGAACGGCTGCAGCGAGGCCGGGATCCTGGGCAGCGCCACCGGGCCGAGGTCCTTCTCCAGGTGGCGCAGCAGCGCGTCGCGGACCCGCTCGTGGTGCAGTACCCGGCCGGAGACCAGCGTCCGGCTGACCGTTCCGTCCGGGCCGATGCGCAACAGCAGGCCGATGCTGGTGACTTCGCCGCTGTCGTCGACCCGCACGGGCACGGCCTCGACGTACAGGATCGGCATCCGGGCCCGCGCCTGCTCCAGGTCGTCGGACGACAGCCAGCCGGGCGTGGTTTCGGTCATGTCTGACATTGTTCGATCATACTTTCAGGAGTCGGCGGGGAACCGGTAGACCCGGCGGGCGTTCTCCGCACCCGCCCACCGGGCGATCCGCAGCGCGTCGGGCAGGCTCATCTCGTCCGCGTCGACGAGGTCCCGCAGCAGCCCGGCCAGCCCCTGCCGGAACGCGAGCGCGCCCAGCGCGTAGAACTCGGCCGGACCGCAGGCGTCGGAGCTGTACAGCAGCTTGCGGAACGGGGTGATCTCCAGGGCCTCGGCGAGGATCGTCCTGGCCCGGGCCGGACCGACGTGATGCAGCGTCAGACCGACGTCCAGATAGACCTGTTCGAACACGGCGGCGAGGTAGGCGGCCTGCCGCTGGTAGGGCCAGCAGTGCAGGAGCAGCACCGGAATCGTTCCTGCGGTCAGGTGCAGCCAGTCGGTCAGGTGGGTGGGGTCCACCCGGTGCATCCGGATGTCGCTGTCGCCGAAGCCGACGTGCAGCTGGAGCGGCAGTCCGAGGTCCACGGCCGTCCACAGCAGATGCCGTTGCAGCACCGGGTCGGCCAGCCGTCCGCCGCCCGCGGTGAGCCAGTGCCGGGCCGCCGCGGTGACCATCGCCGGGGTGGGCCGCCGCGGGTCCAGGTCGAAGCCGGTGCGGTAGGCGGCCACCGACTTCACCGCCACGACGCCGGGCCGCCGTACCGCCGCCTCGGCCGCGGCCCGCACGGCGTCCCCGTAGGCGTCCGGCTCCACGCCCCGCGCGGCGACCGCCTCGGCGACGCTCTCCAGCCGTACGACCTCGTACGCCCGTGCGCCGGCCGCCTCCGCCAGCTCCCGAGGGTTCGTCGCGCCCGGCGGGGCGTACCCGGTGTCCACGCACAGGACGCCGGTGTGCGCGGCGGTGAGGAAGCGGCGGTTGACCTCCGCCGCCCCCAGTTCGGCCCGCCGGGCCAGATACGCCTCGGCGGGCGCGTGCCGGGGCAGGTCCAGCAGCGGCGCGCAGTGCCGGCGGACCGCGAGACCGACGGGCGTGTCGAACGGGGAGATGCCGCTGCCCGGCCACCGTCCGCCCTCGCTGAGCAGCGCCTCGAAGCCCGCCAGGTCCAGGTCCTCGCGGGTCACGCCGTGGCAGTGGTGGTCGACCAGCCGCAGCGCGGCCAGCTCCTCGTGGACGGGGCCGCCCATGTCAGTACGTCCACCGGTAGGCCGCCGCGATCCGCTCCTCGTCCCACCCCTCGACGGCCGCGCTCTCGCCCTCGCGTACGGCGATGACGGCGTCGGCGAGGATGGGGCCGAGTGCCTCACGCAGCACCCGGTCGCCGCGGAAGGCCGCCACGGCCTGCGCCAGTGAGACCGGCAGCCGCTCCACGCCCCGTGCCGCGGCGTCCCCGGGGGCCAGTCGTGCCGGGTCCCCGGTGACTTCGGCGGGCAGCCCGGCGCCCGTGGCGAGCCCGTCCAGACCGGCGGCGATCAGGCAGGCCAGCGCAAGATAGGGGTTGGCGGCCAGGTCGACGGGCTTGACCTCCACGTTGGCCTCCCGGCCCCGGCCGCCCGCCGCGCCGGCGATCACCCGCACCGCGCACTCACGGGCCTCCGGCCCCCACGCGGTGAACACCCCCGCCCACCGGGAGGGTTGAAGCCGCAGATAGCTGGCCGGGCTCGGCGCGGTCACCGCCGTCAGGCCCGGCAGATGGGCGAGGAGCCCCGCGGTGAACGACTCGGCCTCGGCCGTCATCCCGTACCGGCCGTCGCCCCCGGCGTGCAGGTTCACGCCGTCGCGCCAGGCGGAGAGGTGGACGTGGCCGCCGTTGCCGACGCTCCCGGCGGTGACGGCCGGCGCGAAGGAGACCCGCAGGCCGTGCCGCTGCGCCACCGCCCGGATCGTCTGCCGCACCAGCACACTGCGGTCGGCCGCCGCCACCGGGTCCAGCGCGCCCACGGACAGCTCGAACTGCCCGGCCGCGTACTCGGGATGCAGCTGGTCGACGTCCACGCCCTGCGCGGCGAGCGCCGCCAGCAGCTCGGCGGTGCACGCGCTCAGCTCGACCTGCCGGGTGGCGCCGTACGCCGGGCCGGTGGCCGCCGGCACGAACTCCCCGTCGGGCACGTCCCCGCGGCCGTAGACCCACTCGATCTCGATGCCCGCGCGGAACTCGAGTCCGTACCGCTCGGCGGCCTCGGTGACCGTCCGGCGCAGCACGGTCCGGCTGCACCCCGGATGCCGTTCGCCGTCCTGCGTGATCCGGTCGACCGGCGCCCACGCCCAGCCGGGCTGCGCGGCCAGCGCCACCAGCTCGTCCAGGTCGGGGAAGAGCCGCAGGTCGCCGTCGGGGGAACCGAGCACGTCGGTGGTGACGATCGCGTCGTGCGCGAGGAAGGTGTCGAACACCGGCGACATGCCGACGCCCCGGGCCGCTGCGGCGGGCAGCTTCGCCGTCGGCACGGTCTTCACCCGGCCGACGCCCGCGGTGTCGACGTACGACAGCACGATCCCGTGCACCCCCCGCCCGGCGAGTTCGCCGCTGAGGGCGGTGGCCCGGGCCACGTCACCGGGCCGGCCGCCCGGCACGGGGTCGGCAAGGGTGGTCATACGTCCTCCTCTGTCGTGCTCCCGTGTCCTGCTTCCGCGCGTACCCGGCGCCGCCCATTCTGCCGCCCGGTGATCACCTTGTCCCGGAAAACCGGGGCCCGGTTAGGGTGGCGGGGCAGCCCCCGTCACGGAAAGCAGGACATGCCCTACTCGCACGCCCCCCTGTCCACCGGCACCGATCCCCGCCCCGCCGAGGCCCGCGCCGACATCCGGCTCGTCGTCACGGACATGGACGGCACACTCCTCGACGACGCGAAGCGGGCCCCCGCCGGCCTGCCGCGGGCGCTGCGGCTGCTGCGCGAGCGCGGGGTGCTGTTCTGCCCGGCGAGCGGACGGCAGTACGCCACGCTGGCCCGGGAGTTCGAGGGCGTCGCCGACGGGATGGTGTTCATCGCCGAGAACGGCACGTACGTGGTGCGCGACGGGGTGGAGCTGAGCAGCGACCCGCTGGAGGCGGGCGTCGCCGCCGCGACAGCCCGCGCCGCGCGCGAGCTGGCGGCCGGCGGGGCGGACGTGGGCGCGGTGGTGTGCGGCAAGCGGTCGGCGTACATCGAGCGCGCCGACGAGCCGTTCCTCGCCGAGGTGCGCAAGTACTACCTGAACCACCGGGTCGTGGACGACGTCACCGCCGTCGACGACGAGATCATCAAGGTCGCCCTGTTCGACTTCGGCTCGGCCGAGCACACCGTCGCCCCCGCCCTCGCGCCGTTCGCCGCCACCCACCAGGTCGTCGTCTCCGGAGAGCACTGGGTCGACGTGATGAACCGCACCGCGAACAAGGGCGCCGCCGTCCGCCGCCTCCAGCGCGAGCTGGGCATCACGCCCGCGCAGACCATGGTGTTCGGCGACTACCTCAACGACCTGGAGATGCTGGACACCGCCGAGTGGTCCTTCGCCATGGCCAACGCCCACCCCGAGGTCGTCCGCCGGGCCCGGCACATCGCCCCGTCCAACAACGACAACGGCGTACTGCGCACCCTCGCCCGCGTGCTGGACCTGCCGCTGCCTCTCTGAGCGGCGCGCCGCGGGCCGGGTCACAATGGCCGCGCGGCAGGCGCCGACACCCGTGGAGAGGGGAACAGCATGCCCGAGCCGGTCACCGTGGCACACCGGACCGAGGAACTGACCGCGGGCCTCGACGTGCCCGCGCTGACGGAGTTCTACCAGGACCTGCACCGCCACCCCGAGCTGTCCTTCCAGGAGCAGCGCACCGCCGCCCGCCTCGCCGGACGGTTCAAGGACGCCGGGTACGAGGTGACCGAGGGCGTCGCGGGCACCGGCGTCGTCGGCGTGCTGGCCAACGGCGACGGGCCGGTGGTGTGGCTGCGCGCCGACATGGACGCGCTGCCCGTGCAGGAGGCGACCGGGCTGCCGTACGCCTCCACGGTGCCCGGTGTGATGCACGCCTGCGGGCACGATCTGCACGTCACCTGGCTCGCGGGGGCCGCCGAGGCGCTCGCGGCGGGCCGGGACGCCTGGTCGGGGACGCTGGTCGTGGTCGGGCAGCCCGCCGAGGAGAACGGCGGGGGAGCGGCGGCGATGGTCGCCGACGGCCTCCACGAGCGCTTCCCGCGCCCCGACGCGCTGTTCGGACAGCACGTCGCGCCGGGCCCCGCCGGTTTCTACCCGCACACGACGGGACTGGCCATGTCGGCCTCCGACGACATCGACGTCGTCGTGCACGGCGTCGGCGGTCACGGCTCACGCCCGGAGTCGACCGTCGACCCGGTGGTGACGGCCGCGCACCTCGTCACCCGGCTGCAGACGGTGGTCTCCCGGGAGGTCGCGGCGAAGGAGTCGGCGGTGCTGACCGTGGGGCAGCTGCACGCCGGCACCCGCAACAACGTCATCCCCTCCGAGGCGCGGCTCGGGCTGAACCTGCGCACCCAGGGCCCGCGGGTGCGCGAGCGGATCCTCGCCGCGGTCCGGCGGATCGTCGAGGGCGAGTGCGCAGCCGCGGGCTGCCCCCGGCCGCCGGAGGTCACCGCGGGGTCCCGTTTCCCGGCGACCGTCAACGACGCGCGGCTGGCCGGGGAGACCGCCGCCGCCCACCGCGCGGTCTTCGGGGAGCACACGGTCTTCGACTTCGGCCCGGCCATGGGCAGCGAGGACTTCTCCCTGCTCGCTCCCGAGGGGGTGCCGTACGACTACTGGTTCGTCACCTCGACCCCGGCCGCGGTGTGGGAGGCGGCGCCCGGCGAGGACCTGGCCGGGAAGATCGACGCCGTCCCGAGCAACCACAGCCCGCACTTCGCCCCGGACCTGTCGGTGGTGCTGCCGGGCGTCCGCACGCTGGTGTCGGCGGCGCTGAGCCGGTTCCTGGCGTAGGGGCGCCTCGGACGGCTCAGGCGGCCCGTCGCCGGGTGTCCTCCACCACGGCCTTGTCCAGGGCCGCGCGGACCAGCGCGGCGGCCAGCACCGCCGGGTCCGTGCCGCCCGCGAGCCGGAGCAGCCGGTCCGGGTCCTCGGGCAGGCCGAGGCGTCCGGCGCCCTGGAGCGCCTTGCCGTCCAGGCGGGGCGCGACCTCGGGCCACACCCGCTGCACTTCGCGCAGGAAGATGTCCGCGCCGGCCGGGCCAAGGCCGGGTACCTCCTGGAGCAGCCGGCGCAGCGCGTCCACGTCGCCGTCCGCCTCCGCGCGCAGCCGCCGCAGGTCGCCGCCCCAGCGGTCGAGCAGCAACTCGGCCCCCTCGCCGAGCATGGTCGCCGTGCGTTCGTCATAACGCCGGTAGCCGCCACGGCCGAGCGCGTCCACCCGCCGCTGCCAGGTCGCCTCGGCCGTGCGGCGCGCGTCCCGCATCCCGGCCGCGTGCAGTTCCCGCGCGGCGGCGACCGCGACGGAGGCCCGGATCCGGGCGCTGAGCAGCACCGACAGCACCAGCAGCCGGTACAGCGGCTGCGGGGTGTCCGTCAGCCGGATCCCGGCCTCCTCGGCGTACGTCCGCCCGTGCGCGTCCACCAGCTCCCGCAGGACGCGCCGCTCGTCGCTCACGGCAGCCTCGCGGTCTTCCTCACGGCTTCAGCGGGTCGTGGCCGATCGTCATCAGCTGGTGCCGGAGCTGCTCGTCCTCGGCCACCGGCTCGTTCTCCAGGTCGGCCCGCTCGGTCACCGTCTCGACGACCTCCCGCATCACGCGCAGGTCGTGGTCCGTCAGGTCGGTGCGCCGCTTCTGGAGGATGGCCAGCACCTGCCGGCCGGTCTCGCTGCCCGCCTGCTCCGGCAGGGGTTCGGTCTGCTCCTCGGCGTCGCGCACCCGCAGCCAGGCGGACAGCTCGGCCGAGGTCATGTTCACCACGCGGTGGAAGTCCTCCCACAGCGCGTCGAGTTCGAGGGAGTCAGCCACAGCCGCCCCTTTCGTCTTCCGTCGTGCGTGCATCGGTCGGCCCCCGGCCGTCCGGGCCTGGTGGACCTCGTCTCACGGTGCGGCGGGTGCCCGGGGGGCCTGCGGGCAAACAGGGCACTCCCGGGAGGCCGGTCTCACCGGTTGAGCACGGTGTCCAGGAAGCGGATCAGCGTGGCGAACACCTCGTCCTTGCAGGTCTCGTGGAAGACCTCGTGCCGGGCGCCGGGGAAGACGCGCTCGGTGAGCGCGCCCCCGCTGAGCCGCTCCACGCCGGTCCGGCTGCCGGGCAGCGGCACCAGCCGGTCGTCGTCGCCGTGCAGCCACAAAATCGGCAGCCGGCCCACGTCGCCGCCCTTGGCGACGGTTTCCAGGGTGCGTACGAAGGCCTCCAGCGTGGGCCGCTTCATCGGCCCGTGCCACACCAGCGGATCGGCCGCGTACGCCGCCCCCACCGCCGGGTCACGGCTGAGCGCGGCCGGACTGACCGGTGTCTTTGGCACCGCGCCGCGCACGGCGGCCTCAGCGAGCAGCAGGCCGGGCGTCTCCCACGCCCCGATCACCGGCCCGGACAGCACCAGCGCGGCGAGGGTGTCGCCGTACCGCTGGGCGTGGCGGGCGGCGACGAGGCCGCCCATGGAGTGGCCGACCACGACCAGCGGCAGCCCCGGATGGGCGGCGCGCGCCAGGCCGGCCGCCGCCTCCACGTCGGTGACCACGTCCTCGAAGTCCTCGATCACCACCCGCTCGCCCGCCGATCTGCCGTGGCCGACGTGGTCCGGCGCCCAGACCGACGCGCCGTGCCGCACCAGGACGTCCGCGACCTCCTCGTACCGGCCGGCGTGCTCGCCGTAGCCGTGCACCAGCAGGGCGAGGTACCGGGGCCGCGGGTGCGGCCACTCCCGTACGGCGACCGTGCCGCGCGTTCCGTCCAGCACGTGCTCGCGGGCGTCGGGCATGCTCTCCTCCGTCTGTGCCGCGGGAAGGTTTCCGGGGGATCTTCCCAGGGAGCCGCCGGGCGGTCTATAGTCGAAAACTAGCAGTGCTAATTAAGCATTTCAGTGCTCATCAAGCTCGCTGGTCCACAGCGTCGTCGGTCAGGAGTCCACCCGTGCGTCCCGTCCACTTCGCCGCCGCCCGCCGCACACCCATCGGCAAGCTGCGTGGTGCCCTGTCCTCCGTGCGGCCCGACGATCTCGTCGCCGCCGTGATCCGCGGACTCGTCGCCGACGTGCCCGCGCTCGACCCCGCCCGCGTCGACGACGTGTACTGGGGCGCCGCCAACCAGGCCGGGGAGGACAACCGCAACGTCGCCCGCATGGCCGCGCTGCTCGCCGGGCTGCCCGAGACCGTGCCCGGCGCCACCGTGAACCGGCTGTGCGCCTCGGGCCTGGAGGCGGTCACCGCCGCCGCCCGCACCATCGCCGCGGGCGAGGCCGACATCGTGATCGCGGGCGGCTCGGAGTCCATGAGCCGCGCCCCCTTCGTGCTGCCCCGCCCCGACGAGGCGCTGCCGCACCGCATCGAGACGTACGACACCCGGCTCGGCTGGCGTCTGGTCAACCCGGCGATGAAGGAACTGCACGGCCTGCTGTCGATGGGCGAGACCGCCGAGGAGGTCGCCGCCCGCTACGGCATCGCCCGTGAGCGGCAGGACGAGTTCGCCCTGCGCAGCCACCGCCTCGCCGCCCTGGCCCGCAAGAACGGCCACTTCGACGACGAACTCCTGCCCGTCGAACGCGCGGACGGGGTGGTCGTCGACGCCGACGAGTGCGTCCGCGAGGACACCTCGATCGAGAAGCTCGCCCGGCTGAAGCCGGTCTTCCGGGACGGCGGCACGGTCACCGCGGGCAACGCCTCCCCGATGAACGACGGCGCCGCGGGCCTGATCCTGGTCAGCGAGGAGGCCCTGAACGAGCTGGGCCTGGAGTCCATGGGCCAGTACGTGGCCGGCGCCTCCGCCGGGGTCCACCCGGACGTGATGGGCATCGGCCCGGTGCCCGCGACCCGCAAGGTGCTCGCCCGCGCCGGCTGGGAGATCGGGGACCTCCAGGAGGCCGAGTTCAACGAGGCGTTCGCCGCGCAGGCCCTCGCCTGCGTCGACCAGCTCGGCATCGACCCCGACCTGGTCAACCCCTCCGGCGGCGCGATCGCGCTCGGCCACCCGCTCGGCTGCTCCGGCGCCCGCATCCTCACCACCCTGCTGCACCGCATGCGCCGCACGGGCGCCGAGCGCGGCCTCGCGACGATGTGCGTCGGCGTGGGGCAGGGCAGCGCCGTGCTCGTCGAGCGGCACTGACCGCCCGGGGACGGCAGCGCAACGGGGGCTCCCCGCAAGGGGATCCGGTATCGAAAGCCGCAAGGAATCGGAGCGACACTCCATGGCAACCCTCTCCCTGGCCGCGATCCTCGCCGAGAACGCCCGGCGCCGCCCGGACAAGACCGCCCTGGTGGAGGGCGAGCTGCGGCTGACCTTCGGCGAGGTCTGGCAGCGCGCGCTGGCCCGGGCGGGCGCGCTCACCGCGCTCGGCGTGCGGCCCGGGGACCGGATCGCGCTCATGGCGCCGAACACCGCCGACTTCCCGGTGGCCTACTACGCCGTCGCCGCGGCCGGCGGAGTCGTCGTCCCCGTCCATCTGCTGCTGTCGCCGCCGGAGGTCGAGCACGTCCTGAAGGACAGCGGCGCCACGCTGCTGCTCGTCCACCCCGCCCAGGCCGACACCGGCCGGGCCGCCGCGCAGGCCGTCGGCGTGCGGGTCGTCGTCCTCGGCGAGGAGTTCGACCGGCTCGCCGCGGACGCCGAGCCGCTGCCGTCGTACGTCACCCGGGCCGCCGACGACCCGGCCGTCGTCTTCTACACCAGCGGCACCACCGGCGTGCCCAAGGGTGCCGTGCTCAGCCACTTCAACCTGGTGATGAACGCGACCGTCAACGCCTTCGACGCCAACGACATCCGCCCCGACGACATCGCGCTCGGCGCGCTGCCGCTCTTCCACGCCTTCGGGCAGACGGTGTCGATGAACTCGACGTGGCGGGCCGGCGCCACGCTGGTGCTGCTGCCCCGCTTCGACGCGGCCCGCGCGATCGAGCTGATGGTGCGGGAGAAGGTCAACACCTTCCACGGCGTTCCGACCATGTTCGTGTCCCTGGCGGCCGCGGCCGCCGAGGCCGCCGCCCTGCCGGAGCTGCGGATCTGCGTCTCCGGCGGCGCCTCCCTGCCGGTCGCCGTGCTGGAACGCTTCGAGGAGGCGTTCGGCGCTCGGATCTACGAGGGATACGGGCTGTCGGAGACCTCCCCGACGGCGACGGTCAACCAGCCCTGCTTCGGCACCCGGCCCGGCACCATCGGCCACCCCCTGTGGGGCGTCGACGTGGAGATCGCCCGCGCCGAGGTGGAGGACCGCATCGAGCTGCTGCCGCCCGGTGAGCTGGGCGAGGTCGTCATCCGCGGCCACAACGTCTTCTCCGGCTACCTCGGCCGCCCCGAGGCGACGGCGGAGGCGGTCGTGGACGGCTGGTTCCGCACCGGGGACCTCGGCACCAAGGACGAGGACGGCTTCCTCAGGATCGTCGACCGCAAGAAGGACGTCATCATCCGCGGCGGCTACAACGTCTACCCGCGCGAGGTGGAGGAGGTCCTGATGCGCCACCCCGGCATCGCCCAGGCCGCCGTCATCGGCCTCCCCGACGACCTGCACGGCGAGGAGGTCTGCGCGGTCGTCGTCCCGGCCCCGGGCGCCGCCCCGGACGCCGCCGCGATCACCGAGTGGTCCAAGGAACACCTGGGCCGCCACAAGTACCCGCGCCGCGTCGAGGTGACCGACAGCCTGCCGCTGGGCCCCAGCATGAAGATCCTCAAGCGGGAGCTGCGGGCGCGGTACGCGGGCCGCTGACCTCGGCCCACGGTGCGAGACGGTCCTTATGCCGGGAAGTTGTACGGACATAGGATCAGTGTCCGCATGGACACGATGACGCTCTGGCACCTCACCGGCTGGGGATTCGCCGCGCTCGCCTTCGCCGCGCTCCTCGTCGGTTTCTCCAAGACCGCTGTGAGCGGCGCCAACACGGTGAGTCTGGCGATCTTCGCCGCGGTGCTGCCCGCCCGCGCCTCCACCGGGGTGCTGCTGCCGGTGCTGATCGCCGGTGACCTGCTCGCCGTCCTCACCTACCGGCGGCACGCCCACTGGCCCACGCTGTGGCGGCTGTTCCCGGCGGTCGCGGCGGGCGTGGTGGCCGGCACGCTGTTCCTGGTGTGGGCCGACGACGGTGTCGTACGGACCTCGATCGGGGCGATCCTGCTGCTGATGGCGGGCGTGACGGTGTGGCGGCGCCGCACGGCCGAGGCGGGCGACGAGCCGGACGCGGTGACCACCCGGGCGGGCCGCGCCAAGGCCCGCTCCTACGGCGTCCTCGGTGGCTTCACCACCATGGTCGCCAACGCGGGCGGACCGGTGATGTCGCTGTACCTGCTGTCGGCCGGCTTCCGCAAGCTCGGCTTCCTCGGCACCTCGGCGTTCTTCTTCCTGATCGTCAACGTCTCCAAGGTGCCCTTCAGCGCCGGACTCGGACTGATCGACGGCCGCTCCCTGCTGCTGGACGCGGCGCTGGTGGTGTTCGTCGTGCCGGGCGCGCTGCTGGGCAAGTGGGCCGTGCACCGGATCAACCAGCGGCTGTTCGAGCAGCTGGTGATCGGCGCGACGGTGGTGGGGGGCCTGCAGTTGCTGCTGCGCTAGCGGGTGCCGCATCCCGGGGCGGGTCGGTCCGGTCGCCGTCTGTACGCTCGGCGCCATGTCCATGTCCCACATCCTGATCCTCGGCGGTACGACCGAGGCGCGGCGGCTGGCCGCCGAGCTGGCGGTGCGGGATGGGGTGCGGGTGACCACCTCGCTGGCGGGGCGGGTCACCCGGCCCGGCGCGGTCGACGGGGACGTACGCATCGGGGGGTTCGGCGGGGCGGAGGGGCTCGCCGCGTGGCTGCGGGAGCACCGCGTGGACGCCCTGGTCGACGCCACGCACCCCTTCGCCGCGTCGATCACGGCCAACGCCGCCCGCGCGGCAGCCGCCACCGGCACCCCGGCCGTGGTGCTGCGCCGGCCCGGCTGGCGTCCCGGCCCCGGGGACCGCTGGCACGAGGCCGCGTCCCTGGCGGAGGCCGCCACGCTGCTGCCCGGGCTGGGTCAGCGGGTGCTGCTGACCACCGGCCGGCTCGGGCTGGCCGCCTTCGCCCACCTGACCGGCCTGCACTTCGTCGTACGGTCCGTGGAGCCGCCCGAGCCGCCGATGCCACCGGACATGGAGGTGCTGCTGGCCCGGGGGCCGTTCACCGAGGCCGACGAGACGGCGCTGCTGCGGGAGCGCCGTATCGACGTGATCGTGACCAAGGACAGCGGGGGAGAGGCGACGGCCGCCAAGCTGACGGCCGCGCGGACGCTCGCCCTGCCCGTCGTGGTCGTCCGCCGGCCCCCGCTGCCCGACGGGGTCGCGGCGGTGCCGGACGTGACGGGCGCGCTGGAGTGGCTCGCCCGGATATGACGGACGGGCGGCTCAGCCGGTCGTGAGCGAGACGCGCGGGCGGTCGATTGCGCCACGAGGACGCGCGGCCGGGTGGCCCTCAGGGCTCCGGCCTGGACAGCCGCCGCGCCGGCCTGACGCGACCGCCCCGCCCCGGGTCGGCGAGCGTCAGAGGTCACGATCACACCGGCGGACCGGCCCTGACACGTGCGGTGGCCCGCCCGGGTGGCCCCCTCCGCCGCGGCCGGCTCAGGCCTCCTTCGGGTGCCGGCGCAGTAGGTACGTGTCCATGATCCAGCCCTTGCGCTCACGGGCCTCGGCCCGCAGCCGCTCGATGCGCGGCGCGGCCTCGGCGATCGGGCCGGAGACCAGGATCTCGTCCGGCGTGCCGATGTAGGCGCCCCAGTAGATGTGCAGGTCCTCGTCGGTGTACTGCCGGAAGGCCTGGTGGGCGTCGAGCATCACCACCACGTCGTCCACCCCCTCGGGGAAGCCCTCGGCGAGCCGCCGGCCCGTGGTGATCTGCACCGGCCGCGCCACCCGGTTCAGGCAGGTGCGGTGGCGGGCGACCAGCGCGGAGACGCTGCTGATCCCGGGCACGACGTCGTACGTGAAGTCGACGCGGCCCCGCTCCAGCACCTCCTCCAGGATCGCGATCGTGCTGTCGTACAGCGCGGGGTCACCCCACACCAGGAACGCGCCCGTCTCGTCCTCGCCCAGCTCCTCTTCGATCAGCCGGGCGTAGATGTCGGCGCGCGCGCTGCGCCAGTCGCCGACCGCCGGCGAGTAGGCCGCGCCGCCCGCGCGCCGGTCCCGCTCGGGGTCCCGGGCCTCCACCACGCGGTAGCCGCCCTCGGGTATGTGCGTCTCCAGCATGTCCCGGCGCAGCCGGGTGAGGTCGCTCTTCACCTCGCCCTTGTCCAGGACGAAGAACACATCCGTGCCCCGCAGCGCCTTCACGGCCTGCAGGGTGAGCTGGTCGGGGTCGCCCGCACCGATACCGATGACATGAATCGTTCGCACGCCCCGAGTCTGCCGTACGCCACTGACAGTGACGGCACCGGCTGCCGCTCAGCGCAGCCGCGGAGCCTGCTCCCGGGCGTCCACCGGGCCCTCGCCGCCCTCGACGCGCGCCGCGAGCCCCCGCGCCCAGCCGGCCACGCCGGCGAGATCCATCCCGTACGGCCGCGTCTCACCCGCCGCCTCGGCCCACTCCTGCACGGCCCCCGCCCCGCGGCGCAGCAGCCGCGCCCCGCCGGTGGCGTTGCCGCGCGCGGCATGCGTGAGGCCCACGGCGAGCTGCGCCAGCCCGCGCCACAGCGCCCGCTCGCTCTCGGGCCCCGCCTTCCAGGCGTCCTCGAACACCTCGTGGGCGTGGAACGGCCGCCCGGCGTCCAGCAGCGCCTGCGCCTCGGCGACGGTCTCGTCCGGGGTGCGCACGACGCCTTCCGGCTGCCGCGGCACGCCCTCGACGCCGTAGGGCAGCGGCCGCCCGAGCCCGTCCCGGGGCCGGGCGTTGCGCGCCCGCCCCTCGCTGTCCCGGTCCCGCACACCCGCGGGCCGGCCCGCGGCGGTCTCCCCGGTACGCCCTGCTTCGCTCATCCACCGATTGTCCCCCGGCGGCCGGGCCCCCTTCGGCCCCACCCCCGACGTGAGGTAAAGTTCTGTTCGTCGCGATCACGCGGGCGACCGCGCGAGCAGCAGACCGGGACGTGGCGCAGCTTGGTAGCGCACTTGACTGGGGGTCAAGGGGTCGCAGGTTCAAATCCTGTCGTCCCGACAGTGTGAAGGGTCTCCGCAGGCATCTGCCTGCGGAGACCCTTTTTCCTTGCCCGTGACGAGACGGCAGGGCAGGCCGGCGGGGGCACGCCAGCCAGGCTGGCAAAACGGACATAAGCGCTGAAATTGACAGCTCTGCCGAGATCCGCGAGGGTGTATGTGTACGACGTAAATGTCTGTCGTACACGCCACTCGCGGCACATACAGGGAGACAGTCATGACGCAGAATGGATCACTGGCCCATACCGGGGTGTCCTGGCCGATCTACGCGCTCGTGGGTCTGATGGCGGCAGGCGTGGGGGTCCTGGCCCGCATCTTCAAGCGAGGCTGAGGTCGCCGATGACCACCGTCAGTGCGCTGGTTCCCGCGCACAACGAAGAGCAGGGGCTGGCGGACACGCTCGAGTCCCTGCTCGCCCAGACCCGCCCGTTCGACGAGATCATCGTGGTGGACGACTGCTCCACCGACCGGACCCGCGAGGTGGCACTCGCGCACGGCGTCACGGTGTTCACGGCCGAGTGCAACCAGGGGAGCAAGGCCCGGGCGCAGAACTACGGGCTGCCGTACGTGTGGACCGACCTCGTGCTCCCGGTCGACGCCGACACGCTCCTCGCGCCGGACTACCTCGAACTGATCCTGGAACCGTTCGAGAATCCGAAGGTGGCCATCGCCGCCGGATGTGTCATGACCAGGTTCGAGGACCGGCCGACGGAACGCGGGAGGTCCATCGAGTACCTCTTCGGCTTCCATTTCCAGCGCCCGATCCAGAACGCCGCCAACAGCCCCGTGGTCTGCTCCGGCTGCTGCTCGGCCTTCCGGACCGAGGAGTTGCGCGCCTTCGGCGGGTTCCCCGAGCGGACGATCGTCGAGGACATGGACTACACCTGGTCCAAGCAGGAGGAGGGGCGGCGCGCGGTCTACGTGGGAGACGCCGTCGCCTGGGCCGCCGACCCCTCCACCATGACCTACCTCCGCAAACAGGTGTGGCGCTGGATGTCGGGGTTCTTCCAGAACGTGAGGATCCACACCGCGCGGCTGGCCAGACACAAGCCCGTGCTCCTGCTGTGGATCCTGATCGCGATCTGGGACATCGTGTCCGCGCCCCTGTGGTACGCCATGCCCTTCCTGGCGATCTTCGTCTTCCACGCGAGTGTCCTGTGGACCCTGACCTGGTGGCTGGGCATGGAGATCCTGCTGCTGACTCCGCCCCTGGTCTACGCCGCCCACAGACGCAGAATCCCGTACCGCCGGGTGTTCCGGAACCTGCCCTACCTCTACGTGAACAAGGTGGTGAACACCTACTACGCGTGGAAGGCCCTCGTCGTGGAGCTGATCCTGGTGCCGCTGCGGCTGACCAGGGGGCTCGCCGTCTACGAGAAGGGCCGCGCCTGACCACCCGTGGCCGGCGGGGACCGGTCGAGCGGGAGACCGGCCACGTCACGATGCCGAGGATGTCGCACCATGCGCAGAGTGATCCATACGGCCGGGACCGTGCTGATCGTCGTGGGCCTGCTGCTGGTGGCCTTCGCCGCCTTCCAGAACTGGCAGCGGGACCGGGAGTACGGGCGAGCCCAGCGTGCACTGCACGCCGATCTCTCCGAGCCGCAGGCCAGGCGCGAGGCACCGGCCGTCACCGGCCGGACGCCGCGCGCCGACCCGGCGCCCCGCAAGCAGTCCGCGCCTCCGGAAGGAGCGGCACTCGCCGTCCTGCGCATCCCGCGCTTCGGCGCCGGATACCAGCCGGTGATCGTCGAGGGAGTGTCCCAGAGTGACCTCGCCAAGGGGCCTGGGCACTATCCGGGCACCGCGATGCCGGGGGAGGTCGGCAACTTCGCGGTCGCCGGACACCGCACGGGCTGGGGCCAGCCCTTCAACCGGCTGGACGAGTTGGCGCGCGGGGACCGGATCGTCGTCGAATGGCGGGGACGGACGTTCACCTACCACGTCACCGGGAGCCGAACGGTGAAGCCCACCGACGTGGAAGTCATCGCGCCGGTCCCCGACAAGCCCGGCGCCAAGCCCGACAAGGCGCGGATCACCCTCACGACCTGCACGGACCGCGACCCGGTCAGCCGCGACTACGTCCACCGGCTCATCGTCTGGGGGGAGCTGGACGGTCAGGGCCGGTGAACCGGTCCAGCAACACGTCCAGCCCCGCCGACAGGCCCTCCGGACCGCCCGGTTCGGCCAGGGCGGGGGCCGTCTCGCGGAGGGTGGGAAGGTCCTGGGCGGGCATCCGGTGCAGGCCCAGGCGGAAGGCCGGGTCGGGTTCGTCGGGGTTGTCCACGACGGGGCGCAGCTCCACCTCCACATAGCCGAGCAGCCACGCCGTGAAGGCGCGGAAGGCGGCCGCCGTGCCGGCCTCGTCCAGGCCGGACCGGCGCAGCAGGCCCAGCACCCGCTCGTGATCCTTCAGGACGGCCAGCGGCCGCCGGGCCAGCGGCACCGCCAGCATGCGCGTCGCCAGCAGCGGCACCGCCTGCGGGTGGGCGAGGCACACGTCGTACGTCGCCCGGGCGACGCGGTGCAGACCCTCCCGCCACCCGTCGTCGGCCGGCTCCCCGGCGGACAGCCGCTCCTCCAGCTCCAGGTACAGCGCCTCCACCAGCCCGTCCAGCAGGGCGTCCTTGCCCTCCGCGTACCGGTAGAGGGCCATCGCCTCCACCCCCAGCTCGGCCCCGAGCCGGCGCATGCTCAGCGCGGAGAGGCCCTCCCGGTCGACCAGCTCCAGGGCGGCGGTGAGCACCCGCTCCCGGCTCAGCCGCCCGTACTTGCCGCGGTCGCTGGCGCGGCGCGCGGGCGCCGCCGACCCCCGGGCGTCGTCTCTGGTCCGCTCTCTTGCCATGCTGTCCCTTCCCGCGCAGCCGACGTGCGTATTGACACTATGCCCCGGCGGATCCAGAGTGTATCTATACGCCGTAAATTTACGGTTCATCCACCAGGTCCGAGGCTTCGGCGCCCGTTCCCCTCACGGGTACCACCGGGGAGCACCTCATGACGGTCCATCGGCTTCATCCCCGGCGCCGGCGGGAATCCGCCCCCGGCGGCATCCCCTTCGCGGTCGTCCGGATCAGCCCCGAGGCGCGGCGCGCCGCCCGGCGCGTACTGGAGTCCGGATGGGTGACCACGGGCCACGAGACCCAGCGGTTCGAAGCGGAGTTCGCGGCCCACGTCGGGGCCCGCCACGCTGTCGCCGTCAGTTCCTGTACCGCCGCCCTGGAGCTGTCGCTGCGCGCTCTCCGGCTCCCCGACGGCGCACCGGTCCTGGTGCCGGCCCTGACCTTCTGCGGTGCCGCCGAGGCCGTGATCCACGCCGGGCTGCGCCCGTTCCTGGTCGACGCCGACCCGGCTACCGCCATGCCGACCCCGGACGCCGTGGAGCGGGCCGCCCGGGCATGCGGCGGCAGCCCGCAGGCGATGATGGTCCTGCACTACGGCGGCGCACCCGCCCCCGTCGACGACCTGGCCGAGGCCGCGGGCCTCCCGGCGAACCGCGTCGTGGAGGACGCCGCCCACGCCCTGGGCACCTCGGTGGGGGACCGGGCCGTGGGCAGCGGCCTGTCCGCGGCTGCCTGCTTCAGCTTCTACGCCACCAAGAACCTGCCGGTCGGCGAGGGCGGCATGGTCACCACGGAGGACCCGGAGCTGGCCGCCCGGATCGGCCGGGCCCGGCTGCACGGCATGTCCGCGGACGCCTGGCGCCGGCATCTGCCCGGCGGCAACTGGCGGTACTCGGTCGACGAAGCCGGGCTGAAGGCGAACATGACCGACGTCCAGGCCGCGATCGGCCGGGCCCAGCTCGGCCACTTCCACGACTGGCAGCAGCGGCGGAACGCCGTGGCCGCCCGGTACGACGAGGCCCTCGCCGGTGTGCCCGGACTGGAGCCCCTGACGTCCCCGACCCCCGGCCGGCACGCCCGGCACCTCTACGTGGTGCGTGTGCTGGACCGGTACGGCCGCGACCGCGACCAGCTCATCGAACTGCTCGCCGACGACGGCATCGGCACATCCGTCCATTTCATCCCCCTGCACCACATGCCGTATTTCCAGCGCGCCGCCGTCGTTCCGCCGGACGGCCTGCCGGGAGTGGAAGCGCTCTTTCCGCAGCTGTTGTCACTGCCGATGTACCCCGACCTCTCCGAGCGGGACGTCGACCACGTCTGCGACCGGCTCGCCCGGCTCGCGGCCCCGGCCCGCGGCCGGACCCGGCCGAGAGGGCTGCGCACCCTGGTGATCGGTGCCGGAGAGGCCGGCCGGTCCCTCGCCCGCGACCTCGCGCACACCCCCGAGTTCGGACTCGACCCGGTGGGCTTCCTGGACGACGACCCGGCCCGGCGCGACGACGGCCTCGCCGTGGGACTGCCCGTTCTCGGCGGACTGGACGACACCCGCGACATGGTCCGGGCCCACCGTGTCGAAGCGGTCGTGGTCGCCATTCCGGGGCTCGCCGCCAACCGCTTCCGGCAGGTCGCCCAGGCCGCCGAGGGCGCCGGGGCGAGCGTGCGCTACCTTCCGTCGTTCGTCGCCGCCCTCCAACGCGACGTCGTGGGCAGCGACATGCGCTCGCTCGACCTCAGCGCGCTGACCGGGCGCGCCGAACTGCACGTGGTCAGCCCCGACGCGCGCTCGGTGATCGCCGGGCGGCGGGTCCTGGTCACCGGCGCCGGCGGCTCCATCGGTACCGAACTCTGCCACCAGATACGGGCCTTCGCGCCGAGCCGGCTGTTCCTCCTCGACCATGACGAGTCGAACCTGCACCGCCTCCAACTGGAGTTGTACGGCGATGCCCTGCAAGGTGACGACGTGGTGATCTCGGACATCAGGGACCGCCCCCGCATCGATCAGGTGTTCCGCGAACTCCGCCCGGAAGTCGTCTTCCACGCGGCGGCCCACAAGCACCTGCCGCTGCTCGAACTGCACCCGTGCGAAGGCGTCAAGACGAACGTGTGCGGCACCGAGAACCTGGTCCGTGCCGCGATCGCCGCCGGCACCGCGCGCTTTGTGCTGATCTCCACGGACAAGGCGGCGGACCCGGTGTCGGTGCTCGGCGCGACGAAGCGGCTGGCCGAACTCGTCGTGTGCGGGAGCGGCCAGGGAACCGCGCCGGGGACCGTGTTCGCCGCCGTCCGCTTCGGCGTCGTACTCGGCAGCCGGGGCTCTCTGCTCTCCGTCGTCAACCGGCAACTGACCGACGGCGGCCCGGTGACAGTGCCCCATCCCGAGGCGACCCGATACGTCATGACCATCGAGGAGGCCGTCGGACTCGTCCTGGAGGCGGCCCACATGGCCTGCCACGGCGAGGTGTTCGTCCTCGATCTGGACGGGCCGGTGCGGATCGCGGACCTGGTGCGCACCTACGCCCGCTCCCAGCACATGCCGGACGCCGACATCCGCTACACGGGCCTCAGGCCGGGCGAGAAGTGCGACGAGCCCATGCTGTCGTCGTATGAACGGCGTACCCGCACGGGCCATCCGGCCATCGCCATCGCCACCCCCGTGACCCGCCCCGTCGCCCTCGCCCGGTACCTGCCCGCCCTCCAGGCCGCGGCCGAACGCAACGACACCGCGGGTGTGCGCAGGATCCTCGCCGCCCTGCTGCCCGGCTTCCCCGCCGCCGCACCGGACTGGGCGCAGGCCGCCCTGGCCGACCCCTACGCGGACGACTTCTGATGCCTGCCCGCACAGCCTGGCCGCAGTGGGAACCCCGCCCACTGCCCGTCCGCCGCCGCCACATCCTGCGCGCCGTCCTCCTGTGCTGCCTCGCCGCCGTGCTCACGGTGGCAGGTCTCGGGGCCGGTGCCGTGTGGTGGGGCACCAACCACTACGGCGACCAGGTCACACGTATTCCCGACGCCTTCCCCACCGGCCCGCGCCCGCCTCGCCCCAGCGTCCACGACGGCGGCACGACCTTCCTCCTGGCCGGCGTCGACAGGCGTTCCACCAGACCCACCACGGGCAGCGACGCCACCGCCCGGCTGTGGCGGTACGGCGCCCAGCGGACCGACACCCTGATGCTCGTGCACCTGAGCCGCGACCGGCACACGGCCTACGTCATGTCTCTGCCACGGGACAGCTGGGTGCCTGTCCTCGGCCACGGCTCAGCCAAGATCAACGCCGCGTTCTCCTGGGGCGGACCGCCCTTGATGATCCAGACGGTGGAGCAGCTCGTCCGCACCCGCATCGACCACTTCGCCGTGATCGACTGGCACGGCTTCAAGGCCCTCACCGACGCGGTCGGCGGCGTGCCCGTCACGATCGAGCACGACTCCTACGACCCGGTCCTGCAGCACCGTTTCACAGCCGGCACGCACCTCATGCACGGGGAGGAGGCGCTGCTCTACGTCAGGCAGCGGCACGGCGTGCCCGGCGGCGAACTCGACCGGATCAGGCACCAGCAGCAGTTCCTGCACAGTCTCGCCGCCCGCATCCGGGACCGGGTCGGCCTCACCCGTCCGATCGGCACGGCACGCATCCTCGACGCGATCACCCGCACCGTCAGCGTCGACGACCGTATGTCCAACGGCGACCTGCGCAACCTCGTCATCGGCCTGCGGGCCCTCGACGCCGGCCGCACCACGTTCACCACCGCGCCCGTCGTGCGCGCGCAGATGATCCGCGGGCAGTACACCCTCATCCTCGACACGCGGAAGCTGCGAGCCTTGTGGCACGCCGCCGAAGCCGGCCGGTGAGCCCCGTGCGGGCCCGCGTCAGCGGCGGCCCAGCACCGTGCCCGCGGCCTCGGCCAGCAGGCGCAGATCGGTGGCCGGCCGGCGGTCCCGCAGGTAGGCCAGGTCCAGGGCCAGCTTCACGTGCAACTGCCGCTCCACATACTGCGTTTCGGCGGAGTCCGTGCCGTCCAGCTCCGCGCAGTGCCGGGCCGCGTACAGCGCTCCCGGGCCGATGATGCCGGGCCGGAAGTCCAGCAGCCGCAGTTCGTCCGGGGTGTAGAAGGGCAGGAACCGTTCGACCTCCGGCCGAGGCCCGATCAGGGTCATCTCGCCCCGCAGCAGATTGACCACCTGCGGAAGTTCGTCCAGACGCGTCCTGCGCAGCCACTGCCCGACGGCCGTGACCCGCGGGTCCGCCGCGCCGCAGACCGCGGGGCCGGTCCGGTCGGCGCCGACCCTCATCGACCGCAGCTTCAGGATCGTGAACGGCCGCATGCCACGGCCCACCCGCCACTGCCGGTACAGGGCAGGACCCCGGCTGGTGCAGCGGACGAGCAGGCCGAGCAGCACCAGCAGGACCAGCAGGAACGGCAGCAGCACCAGGGCGACGACGACGTCCACCGCACGGCGCGAAGCCGTGTCCCCGCGCGGGAGCCGGTCCGCCGGGGCCCGTTCGACAATCACGTCAGTACACCTCCCTCAGCACCTGCAAGGGCTCGGCCGCCTCCCGCCCCACCCGGCTCCCCCAGTAGAGGGCGCGCTCCTCCAGGGCACGCAGCGAGCGGGGGTGGGGGTGGTCGCGCACCTCTGTCTCGTAGCACCTCATCGCCTCCAGCTTGACGGCCAGAGTCCCGCTGACGTCCACATAGAGCGTCGGGGTGAACATCTTTCCGGTCGCCCACGCCCACTCCGTGGACGACGGAGTCTCGAACACCGCGAACCGGCGCAGCCGGGGCAGCACATAAGGCCGGCAGGCGGTCCAGGCCGCGCGCGCCACGATCCCGTGGTCCGCGTTCACATCACCCGGGAAGTGCGTGTACACCAGGTCGGGGCGGAGCTCGTCGACGACCGCCTCCACGCGCTGGACCACGTCGATCAGCGGGAGGGAGTCCAGGCGCTGGTCGGGGAGCCGCCACAGGCGCAGCGAGGCCAGTCCCAGCACCTGAGCCGCCCCCTTGGCCGCCTTCGCCAGCTCCGACGCCAGTCCCTCCCGGTAGCGGCTGCTGGCGCCCTCGGTGAGCACGACGGCGTGCACGGCGTCGCCCTCCGCGGTGTGCCGGGCGAAGGTGGCGCCCGCGCCCAGCAGTTCGTCGTCCGGATGCGCGGCCAGCACCAGTACGGTTCTCACCAGGCCACCTCCTGGGGCCTGGGGCCGTGGCCGAGCACCCAGCGGGCGACCTCGGGCGGAACGGCGGCGAACCGGGCCCCGGGCCGCAGCCCCGCTCGGCGGGCCCAGGCGGCGGCGGGCTGCGGCGGCTCGCCCCGACCGCTCATCTCGGTGACCAGCAGGCTGCCGCCCCGTGCGGCGACGCGGACCCCGCCCGGCTCCACGTCGAGCACGAGGCCGGGCGCCCCCTCGGGTTCCTCGCGGCGCGGGGGCCGTGTCCGCCAGACCATCACCCGCTCGCCGTCCAGCAGCCCGAACGCGCCCGGATACGGGACGGAAAGTGCCCGCACCCAGTCGTGCACGGCCCGCGGTGGCCGGTCCCAGTCGATGACCCCCATGGCGGGCGTGCGCCGGGGCAGCACGTCACCGGCGGCGGGATCCTGCGGACGGCGCGGGGCGTTCCCCGTGAGCAGCGCCGGCAGATGCGCGAGCAGCATCTCGGCGCCGGCCCGCGCCACCCGTTCGTACACCGTGGCGCACGTGTCCTCCGGGCCGATGGACACCCGGCGCTGGTCGACGATGTCGCCGGTGTCGGCACCGGGGTCGAGCAGCATCATGGTGTTGCCCGTGACGGTCTCCCCGCGCAGGATCGCCCAGTTCACCGGAGCGCGCCCGCGGTGCTGCGGCAGCAGTGACGCGTGGAAGCCGACGCAGCCGTGCCGGGGTACGGACAGCAGGTCCTGGCCGAGCAGCCGGGTCCAGCCGACGGCGACCACCAGATCCGGGTCCAGAGCCCGTACGAACGCCACCACCTCGGGCCTGTTGACGTCGCCCTCGCGCAGCACGGGAATGCCCGCCGCCGCGGCGGGCCCCGCGAGATCGGCCGCCCCCGACAGGCGCCGGCGTTCCTCGTCAGGGGGTGTGATCACCGCCGCCGGCCGGACCAGCGGCGAGTGGAGCAGAGCCTCCAGTACCGCCTGTGCCTCGTGCACGGCGCCGATGAGGACGACGCGGCCGGTCGGCCGTGCGGAAGCGGATGGAACGGATGCCGAACACATGGCGGTTCCTCAGGGGTCGGGTGCCGGGAGCGGCCACGGCACGGGCGATGGCCACCAGCACGCCGGTGGTGGCCAGATACGCGGTACTGGAGGCGACCGCCGCACCGGTCGCTCCGTACCGGGGAATCAGCACGACGTCCAGGACGACGGTCACGACCACGCCGGCCCCCATGCCCCAGGAGATCAGTCCGGGCCGGCGGACGCCGAACAGGAAGGCGGTCGAGACGGCTGCCGCGCCCTCGACGGCCAGACCCGCGAGCAGAATGCAGGCAGGGACCACGGCGCTGTCGAACGCCCGGCCGTACAGCACCGGCAGGGCGAGCACGGAGGCGCCGGCCAGCGGCGGGACCAGCGCCGCGGTGAGGGCGGCGGCCCTCGGCAGGAAGCGGCGCATCTCGGCGCCGGCCGCCTGCGCCGTCGCACGCGCGAAGCGCGGACAGAGCACGTAGTGGAGTGCCACGGCCGGCAGCCGCATCAGCTCAGCGAACTTGGAGGCGACCGCGTACACGCCCAGCACCGCGGGTCCGGACAGTGCGCCCACGATCAGGAAGTCCAGCCGGAGGTTGACCAGCATCAGGAAGTTGCCGAGCTGGCCGCGGGCTCCGTAGCCCAGCACTTCGGCCGCCAGCGGCCGCGAGACGCGGCCCCAGCCGCGGGCGAACCCGGTGCTCGCCAGCCGGCCCAGCGACACGGTCATGGCCGCGACGCCGCCGCCCAGCAGCCCGGCGATCACCGCACTGGACCCGTGCAGACCGGTCCACAGAGCGATTCCGTAGGCGGGCAGGAAGAGCAGTTCCTCGGCGACGATGACGAGGCCGGCGCCCCGCATGTCGGCTGCGCCCTGGCAGCAGGCCTTGCCCCACACCGTGAGCAGCTGCGTGACCACCGCCCCCGCCATCAGCGCCAGCTGCCAGCGCGGCACCGTGGTGAAGAACCGGTCGAGCAGGGGCACGACCGCGAGCCACAGCAGCGCACCGCCCACGGCCCCGGCTGCGGCCAGCAGTGCCAGTGTCGGCCGCAGCCGGGGGTCCTCGCGCGTCTCGCCGGCCAGGAAGTAGGTGCTGGCCAGGGGCAGTCCGCAGCTGACGAGCACACCGGTGAGCCAGGGCAGCACGCGCAGCAGCGCGTACTCACCGAGCACCTCGGCGCCGGCCAGCCGGGCCACCAGCAGGCTGGCCACGAACACCAGGCACATGGCGGCGCCCTGCGCGGCCAGGTTCCCGGCCACGCTGCGCCGTCCCAGGGCAGCCGCCCTCAACCGAGTCGTCATGGCGCATCCCCGGTGCGGCCCGCTTCCGCGGGACCCGGCGTGCCGTCCGGGTCGGGGGCCGAGGCCAGCACCGCCACGAACGCCAGCAGCACCCACAGGAAGCGGAAGTGCAGTACCTCGTAGTAGGCACCCGCCACGGCCAGCCCCAGCAGCGCCGCGACCAGTCCGGCCGGCCGGGGTACCTGCTCGGCGAAGCCGCTGCCTGGGGGCGCCCGGAGCGCCCGCGCCGAGCGCCAGGCGGCCGACGCCATCAAGGTCAGCAGCCCGGCCACCCCGAGCGGGCCGCGCTCGGTCAGGGCCGCCAGGTAGTCGTCGTGTGCCTCTTTGGCGTACTCGAACTGGCGGTCGGTCAGGAGCTGTTTGGTGGTCCCCGGCCCCGAGCCGGTCATCCACTGCCGCTCGTAGAGCTGGAGGCTCTCGCGCACGAGCGTGCCCCGCTGCTCGGTGCTCGCCCCGCTGCGGCCCAGCGTGTTGACCAGCTCCGCGTGCGGCGACAGCCGCGCCCAGTCCTGCACCTGGGCGAGCGGCGCCGTGGTGATCGCCCCGCCGACCGCGAGCAGCACGGTCAGCAGCACGACCGCCGCGGCGGCCGTGCCGCCCTTGCGGTGCGCGGCGTACACGGCGAGGAACACCAGCCCCACGCACAGATCGAGGAACCCGCCGTTGGACTGGCTGAGCAGCAGCGCCCAGCAGAGCAGGGCGTATCCGCACCAGCGGACCGCCCGGGTCCGGGGCCGCTGGGCGGCGTACACCACGAACACCGACACCACCCAGTAGGTGGCGGCGTAGTTGGGGTCGCCCAGGGTGAACAGCCGGCGGTCGCCCTCGGTGGGCGAGACGCCCTCGATCGCGGTGACGTGCCCGAGCGTCGCCGCGACCAGGACCGCGGCCCACACCACGGCGGCGTAGGCGAACACCGACAGCAGCAGGCGCAGGACGCCCGGCCGCCGCGCCAGGTTGTACAACGCCACGCACCAGGCCAGCAGGAGCACCTCTTTGCTGACGTTCATCAAAGAGGTGCCCGGCAGCGGTCCGGACAGGCCCGCGAGGCAGCCGCTCAGCAGCATCAGGGCACCGGCCACCCCGTAGGGTGCCCCCAGCCGCCGTCCGCAGGTCGCGGCCCACAGCAGGCTCATCAGCACCGTGGCGACCGTCAGCAGGTCCACCGGACTGCTGTTGCCGGGCCCCGCGGGCCGCAGGATCGGCTGCATGACCATGGCGCAGCAGGCCAGCGCCGCCGTGGTCCGGGTGAGCGTCTCGTACCGGGCGGCGGTGGCCGGAGCGAGGGGCCGCGCGGCTGCGGTCGCGACGGTCATGGCCCCTCCTCGGTGAGGACCAGACGGGTGAAGGCCTCCGTCTGCGCCCGGGCGAAGCCGGGGTCCTCGGCCTCGGCGGCCACGGCGGCCAGCTCCGCCAGGACGGCGTCCCGCCCGCAGGCGGCCGGCAGCCCCAGGCGGCGGAGCGCCGCCGTCAGGAAGGCGCCGACCAGGTGCGGGTACCAGCCGGTGCCGTGCAGGGCGTACGCCAGGGCGGTCCCCGGCGGGCCGGCCACCAGTCCGGGGTGCCCCGGCACCCGGTGGCCGGGCCGGGTGCGGCGGTCGAGGTACTCGCTGTACGCCACGACGAACCGCGCGGGATCGGCCAGGGGACCGCCCGCGCGCCTCGCCCGCTCCCAGTCGATGACACCGGTCACCCGCCCACCGCTCACCAGGACGTTCCCGGGCCAGAAGTCGCCGTGCACCGCTGTGCGCGGCGCCGCATACTCCCGCAGCCGCCGTCCCAGGGCGTGCAGCCGGACGCGGGCCGGGCGGTCCAGCCGGTTCTCCAGCGCCTCGGTGACGCCGGGCGCGAGCCCGAGCGGCGCGACCGTACCGGTCGTGGCCGACTGCAGAGCCGCCAGCCAGTGGGCGGCGGCGGCGAAGTCGGCGCACACCGGCGCCGGCCGCGCGTGGTGGCCGGGGCGGTGGTAGGCGACCAGCATCGGCGTGCCCGGCAGCGCGGTGGTCACCAGAGCCGGCCTGCCTTCGTGCCGCAGGAGGCCCATCACGGTCGGTACGGCGGGGCGGGCGGCGCGAAGCGGCAAGTCCAGTACCGCGCGCAGCCGTTGGGCCTCCCGCAGGACGCCCTGGGCCGCCGACGTGGTGACCGGCACCTTCACGGCGAGCGCGGGGCGCCGGGAGCCGGGCGGGAACACCAGCAGGATCAGCCGGGCCGCCGGGTCGTGGCTGTGGTCCAGCAGCACCACCGCCCCGGTCGCGGTCAGCCGGCCGATGCCGCCGAGCGCCGCGTCCGCCGTGACGTCGGCGCCCTCCGGGGTGCTCAGGGCCACGCCGGGGAGCCGGCGCGGCAGGGCCGGCACGGACAGGGCCGCCCGGGCCGTCGGGTACAGCCAGGCCGGCAGCGGCGGCGGAACGGCGAGCAGGGACTCGCGGACGTAGGACAGCACCGGCGCCCGGTCCTCGGCCACCACGATCGGATGCGCCCGGGACGGCAGTGCCACGTACCTCCGTCCGGGAGGCAGCAGTCCGTGCCACGTCCGCTCGTCCGCCGGTGCCATCGTCATGACAGCACCGCGAACGGCCGGAGCCGGGCGACCGGCCTGACCAGGCCGCTGCCCGTGAGGATGGCCACCGCGGCGTCCACTCCGACGTCGTCGAGCTGAGGGACGACGCGCGGTGCGGCCCGGTCGTAGGTGAAGCGGACCGTGGAGCGGCGCAACGGGTCCGGCCCGCTGCGGCCGCTGCGCGCGAAGGCGCCGATGATGCTGCCGGTGCCGTGGCAGGCGGTGTAGAGGCTCCGGTGTGCCTGCGGGGCCGGTACACACAGGAACGAGGACGTGCGGTTGGTGCCGGGCACCAGCAGCGGCTGGCCGGTCTGGGCGAAGGCGGGATGGCCGGCCATCATCTCCGGGGTCCAGGCGCGGGCCGCGTTGTGCCGGTGCACGAACGCGGGTCGGCCGTCGACGACTTCCTCGTAGATGGAGTTGTGGGGGGAGTCGACGACCAGCCGCAGGGAGGCCCCGAAGGCCAGCCGGGCGAAGGCGCGCAACGAGGCGTAGGTGGCGAGGCGGTAGGCGAAGCCGTAGTTCATCGCGAGCCGCTGGGCGAGCAGCACCCGCCGGCCCTCGTCGCCCTCGACCGGCACCGACGGGCAGCCGTGCCGGAAGTACGCGGCGTACCGGCGCCGCAGCTCTGCCGGCCCTCCCGCCCGCAGCAGATGGGTGAGCGGCTTCTGCACGGCCATCTCGGTGCGCAGCAGCCGCGAGGCGGCCTGCCGGCGGGCGTACAGCTCGCCCAGCTGGCCGGTGAGCACCCCTCCGCCGTTGTGGTACTGGAGCGTGACCTGACCCTGCCGTATGCCGAGCCGTGCGGCGGTGTCCGGTTCCAGCACCTCCTCGACCTCCTGGAGTTCGAGGAAGTGCGTGCTGGGCCCGATGCCGCCGAACCGCAGGCGGGCCAGCTGCACACACAGCCAGGGCAGCTCACGGCGAGCGCGCGCGGCACCTCCGTACTCCTCGACCGGCAGGTGACCGAACTCCTCGATGTGCTCCACGTCGGCGGGGTCGATACCGAACCGCTCGGCGGCGAAGCCTGCTCCCTCGACCGCGGCGCGCAGCACCTCGGCGCGGCTGAGCTCGGCCTTCCAGCGGGGCGGCTCGGGATAACGCTGCCGCACTCGCCGGTAGAACTCCTCCACGGCGGCCTCCGAGGGCCGGGGCACGTCCAGCACGGCGAGGGCCATGCCGCAGTTGAGCGCGGCGTCGGTGAGGGCCGGGCGGATCGCGCCCCTGGTGGCCACCGCGATGCTGGAGGGCATCTCCGACTTGCCCTTGTGGCAGAAGTCGGGCAGGACCACGGGCGGCGCCGCCAGGTCCGCGGTCTCGGTGCCCCGGCGCACCCGCTCCAGCAGCGCGAGGTCGGCCGGGGCCTCGGTGCTGTCGAACACCGTGAGGCCGGTGCGTGGGTCGGCGGCCGGACCGCCGATGATGTCGACGTGCATGTCGCCCGCTCCTCGGTTCAGGGGCTTTCGGGGGTGTAGGCCGCGGACAGGTCCTCGCTCAGGGTCTTCGCGGTGAAGCGGTCGTCGATCCGGGCGCGGGCCTCGGCGACCATGCGGGCGGCCTCGCGCGGGTGGTCCAGCAGATGGGCGACGGCCCTCGCGAGCGCGTCGGGCCGCTGCGGCGGCACCAGCAGCCCCGTGCGCCCCGGCACCACCACGTCCGGTACGGCGTTGACGGCCGTCGCCACCACCGGTATGCCGCACACCATCGCCTCGACGACGGCGACCGGCAGTCCCTCGTAGCGGCTCGGCAGCGCGAAGACGTCGAAGGCGGGCAGCAGGTCCGGGACGTCGGCACGCTCCCCGGGAAACAGCACCGGAGCCCCGTCCCGCTCCGCCAGCCGGCTCACCTCGCCGGCGAGTTCGCCGCCACCGAGCCACACCCCGGTCAGGCCGGGGCGGTGGCGCAGCGCGGCCAGTGCCCGGACGAACGCCTCCGGATGTTTCTGGTACGCCAGGCGGCCGACCGCGCCCACCACCGGCCCCGGGCCGGTCAGACCGAGCGCGGCGCGGGCCCGGGACCGCGCGGCCGGAGTCCTGACGGGCGCGTCCTGTCCGACCGGCACCCCGATCGTGCGCACCCGCTCCGGGGCCACCAGACCGCGCCTGATCACTTCCACGGAGACCGCCGTTCCCACGCACAGCGCCACGTCCGTGCAGCGTCCGAGCCGCCGCTCGATGCCCGCGTACAGACCGCGCCGCGCGGCGGACTCGAACTTGTGGTAGGGCAGACCGTGGAAGGTGTGCACGATGCGCGGGACGCCCGTGCGGTGCGCGGCGAGCCGTCCCAGTGCGCCCGCCTTGGCGCTGTGCGTGTGCACCACGTCGAACCGGCGGCGGGCGAAGAGCCGCGTCAGCCGGTGCAGGGCCCGCACGTCGTCGGCGGGGGAGACGGGCGAGACCAGCGCGGGCTCGACGACCACCTCGATGCCGGCTTCACGGGCGACGCCGAGCAGCCGCTCGCCGCGTCCGGTGACGATCGTCGGGCGGAATGCCGCGGGATCCAGGCCCAGGGCGCCGCGCAGCGCCACGACGCCGGCGCCGGCCTCGAACCGGGTGACGACGACCGCCACCGTCCGTGCGGTCATGGCCGCTCCTCCGTCCGTGCGACGGGCCTGGAGACCAGGCCGTACAGTGCGGCGAGTCCTTCGTCCGGCCGGTCCCCGAGCACCAGTTCGTCGGCGGGGAGCAGGTGGGCGAGCTCCTGCGCGGCCCCGGTGACCGGCGGATGCGCCGGCCCCAGGCCGGTGCCGAGCGCCAGTGCCGCCGCGAAGGGCCAGTACCGTCGCAGCTCACCTGCCATGTAGGTGCCGGCGACCAGCGACCGCGCCGCTTGTGCGGGGTCGGCGGGGCGTACCGACGGCCGTGCGCCGGGGCGCCGGCACAGCACCACCAGCCGGTCCGGGCGCAGGCTGTCCACCCGGCTCGGCAGCGGGCGTTCGGAGCGCCCGTACGCCATCCGCCGGCCGCCGCCGCCCTCCACCCGCACCGGTTCGACCAGCCCGAACACATCCCGGCCGTCGGTGACGCACAGGTTGTCGGCGCAGGCGCGCCCCCCGTCGGCGACGGCCCGCAGCAGCAGGGTGGAGCGGCCCGTCCCGCCCGGTCCGGCCAGCAGCGGGACCGAGCCGCCGAGGGTCACGGCTCCGGCGTGGAGGGGCACCCGGCCGTGGTGCCCGGCCCACCACAGCGCCGGGTACTGCAGCAGGACCGCGCGGACCAGCAGGTGGAACCGGGAGCGCAGCAGCCGCGCGGCGATCCGTTCCCGGGCCGGAGGCCGCCACCGGGCCCGCACCTGCAGCTGCTCGGCGACGACGGTCAGGCACAGGTCGAAACCGCTCCCGCAAGCGTTGTGCAGCACCACGGAACGATCCCGGACGTGAGCGCCGCGGGCGAGCGGCCGCCACCCGCGGATGTCGAAGGGACGGTGCTGCGGTTCCACCTCGACCCGCACGTCGGCCCCGGTCCCGTCGGCGGGCCGCCAGGCGCCGGCGCCGCCCTCCGCCAGCAGCCGGGCGACGGGGGACCAGCGGCAGTCGACCACGAGCCGCTCCCCGGCCTGGACCAGCAGCGCGCGCACCCCCATCACCTCGGTCGTGAGCGATGGCGGCGGACGGGGTCGGCGAGCACTCCGACGACCGGCCAGCCGGTCGTCGCGAGAACGTCCTGTACGCGGCGCAGCTCCGCGTAGTCCGGGAGCGCGGGCTCCACGGGAACCAGGCCGTACCTGCCGCTGTCGGAGACATCGTCGACCTGGTGCAACGCGCGCACCCGGAGCGCGGCGGCGCGAGCCGCGGCGGCCACCTTGACACGGCCGTCGGTCTGCACCGGTTCGTCGCGGACCGCCGTGGCCGAGCCCATGCCGGCGAGCGCGCCGAGGCCGCCGCCGGCGTCTCTGCGGCCGCCGTTGCTGTCCGCGGGCCCGGCGGCTTCCGCCGCTGCCGGGGATTCGGAGGGTGCCGCCGGAGACCACGGGCCGGCCCGTCCGGCGCGCGGCGTCGTGCCGTGGGCGCCGCCGAGCCGGGACTCCAGATCCCGTGCCAGGGCCGCCAGCCAGGCGTCGGGGGCCGGCCCGGTCAGGACGAGCGTTCCCACGCGGCGGCGGGCGGCGGCCCGGCGCAGCGTGACGAGAGTGTCGGCGTCGACCGTGGGCGGCGCGTCGGGGTCGGCCCGGTGCCACCGGCGGCCGGTCGTGCCGAGCCTGCCCAGCACCGGGGCGCCGAGCTCACGGCCGAAGGCGCCCTGTCCGGCCACGTGCGGCCGGACGACCTCCAGCAGAGCCGCCACCAGCAGCCCGGCCACCAGTCCCATCGCCCCGGCCAGAGCCAGGCGGATGACGGACAGCGGGGGTACCGGCGTGGCGTCGGAGGCGGAGGACAGCAGCGAGGCCGTCCGGTCGCCGAGCCCGGCGGCCTGCGCGGCGCGCAGCGAGCTCTGCACGTCGAGGATCTGCTGGTCGATGGAGCCCAGCTGGGCGGTCAGTCGGCCGGCCTCCGCCTCGTCCGCGGCCTGCGGCAGCTTCGCCGCGACGCGCAGCCGCTCCTGCTGCAGTGCGCGCTCGCGGTCGGTCAGCTGGGTGACGAGCACGTTCCCCGAACCGTTGAAGAACGCCACCAGCTCCTCGGACAGCGCCCCGGCGAGCTTCTCCGCCGTACGCGGGTCGGGGTCGGTGACCTTGAGATTGAACACCGCGGAGCCGCCGAGCCGGGAGACCGTCGTCTCGTGGCCCACCTGGCTCTGGCTGCGGTCGTCGACCCGGGACTTCTTCAGGGCGGCCTTGACCACGGAACCACTGGTGGCGACGGCCCGTACGCGGCTCAGCATGGCGTTGGCCTGCACGTCGGTGGTGGGCAGCGTGGCGGAGGCCTGGACACGCGCCGTGGAGACGTAGGCCCGTGCGTCGCGCAGCTCGAACGCGCCCACCAGCAGCATGGGCAGCAGCACGAACACGACGAGCAGCCGCCAGTGGCCGCCGAGGGTGCGCCGCACGGCTTCGTTGAATTCCATGACGTGTCCCTTACGGTCGGAAAAGGCGCATCCGTGCGCGGGGGGCGATGATCGGTGTGAGGGTGTCCCGACGTCCGAGGGAGACATGCCGATGACCGACTCCGAGACCCGGGGCCGACGGCCGCGCAGGCGCCACGTCCTGGCCGTGGTCGGAGTCCTGGTGGCCGGCTCGCTCGCCGCCGGATGCCCCCAGTCGCCGGACCGTCCGCCGGAGCGAGCGGCCCCGTTCCCGTCCGTGGCCCTCAACACCCACGACCAGGACACGGCCCGCTACGGCTACAGCCTCGCCGACGTCAATCCCGCCCATCTCGACGAGACTCCCGCGGGCCAGCGGGCGCTGGTCTGGCTGGGCGGCTACGACAAGGAGAACTGCGGCTGGAAGTGGAGCGACGACGAGGTCAAGAAGCAGTTCGAGCGCTACGGTCTCGCCGGGTCGACCCGGGTCGCGGGCTACTTCGTGGCGGACGAGCCGAACACCAATCTCAACTGCCCCCAGGCCGCCGCCGACGTCCGCGAGCGGGCGGCCCTGGTGCGATCCCTCGACCCGGACACCGACCGCTTCACGCTCGTCAACGTCGACGACCCGAACCAGTTCGCCGATTTCCGCGGCACGACGGACGTGATGAGCGTCGACGTCTATCCCTGCCTGGTCGGCAAGCCCTGCGACTGGTCGAAGATCCCGAACGCCATCGCCCGGCTGCGGGAAGCCGGGGTCACCCGCTACATGGGCATGCTCCAGGCGTTCTCCTTCGAGCAGTGGCGCTGGCCCACGGCCGACGAGCTGAGCGGCATGATCGCCCAGTGGCAGCGTTCCGACTGGGAGGGGCAGCTGACGTTCGCCTGGGAGTACGCGGGCGGCCGCCTGGCGGACCATCCTGACCTGCTCAAGGTTCTGCGCAGGCTCAACCTGGCACCACACGAGCTCTTTCCCCTTCCTGAGTCCGCTCCCTGACCTGGGCCTGCGCGGGGAATCCGGGCAGCATCCGGGCGAGCAGCCGCCGTACTTCCGCACGGTCGTTGGTGTCCGCCGCGGCGTACAGGGCAGGCAGGCAGCCGAGCGCCGTGGCGACCTCGTCCCGGGAGGTCGGTGCGGCGGCGTGGATGCGCGGGTGGCGGGTGGGCAGGTGCACCTCGTGCTCGGCGAACAGCGTCTCGCGCAGCTTCTCGCCCGCCTGCAGCCCGGTGAACTCGATCTCCGGGTCGGGCACATGCAGCGCCTGCGCGACGGTGCGCACCAGGTCGAGGATGCGTACCTGCTCGCCCATGTCGAGGACGAACACCTCGCCGCCCCTCGCCATCCTGGCCGCTTCCAGGACCAGTCCGACGGCCTCCGACACGGTCATGAAGAACCGCGCGACGTCCGGATGGGTCACCGTCACCGCCCGGCCCGAGCCGAGCTGCTCCGCCAGCACGGTGAGCAGCGACCCGCGGCTGCCGAGTACGTTGCCGAACCGCACCGACGTCAGCACGGTGGAGGCGCCCGCCCGGTCCTGCACGATGAGCTCGGCCACCCGTTTGGTCGCCCCGAGCACCGAGACCGGGTCGGCGGCCTTGTCGGTGGAGATGAGCACGAAGCGCTCCGCCTGCACGGCGAGCGCGGCGCGTACGACGTTGTCGGTGCCGGTCACATTGGACTTCACCCCCTCGCAAGGGTGACGCTCCAGCAGCGGCAGGTGCTTGTGCGCGGCCGCGTGGAAGACCACGTCGGGGCGTAGCTCGGCGAACACCTGGTCGATCCGCGCCCGGTCGCGGATGTCCGAGATGACGATGTCGTCGCCGTGGAGGGCGGAGCCGTACAGTTCCAGCCCGAGCCGTTGCAGATGGGACTCGTCGTGATCGAGGAGGAACAGCCGGCTCGGCTGGAGGCGACGTACCTGTCGGCACAGCTCGCTGCCGATCGATCCGCCCGCTCCGGTCACCAGCACGCGCCGGCCGGCGATGACGGCGCCGGTGCCGGGCCGGGTCACGGCGATCGCGCCGCGGCCGGTCAGCCGGCGGACGTCCACCGCGTCCAGATCGCCGCCGACCACGTCACGGCGCAGCGCGGCGACGTAGGACGGCAGGTGGCGCACGCTCGCCCCGCAGGCCTCCGCCGCGAGGGCGACCTGCCGGAACCGGCGTGGGGCGAGTCCCGGGATGGCGACCACGACGACTTGGATGCGGTGCTTCAGGACCACCGCCGCGGTGTCGTCGAGGCCGCCCAGTACGTCCAGCCCGGCCACATGCCGCTTGGCCGGGTCGTCGTCCAGCAGGGCGACCGGCCGCAGCCCGTGGCGTGCGTCGCGCTGAAGATCGCGGACCAGCGCTCGCCCGGCTTCGCCGGCACCTATCACCAAGGTACGCATGCCGACGGTCTGCTGTGCCGTCATGACGGCCTCCTCAGAGAGGTGCCCCTCTGTATGTTTACGCCGTATGCGTACAATTCCACCGATCGGGCGCGTTAGTCAAGATATTGACTTTCGGGGCAATCGCGACGAATCTGTATATATACGTTGTAAACGTACGCAGGAGGGTGATCGTGAGCCCGCCCATCGAGGAGTACGCCCTCCTCAGCGATATGGAGACGGCCG
Organism: Streptomyces griseosporeus; assembly: GCF_014656055.1. GTDB lineage: Bacteria > Actinomycetota > Actinomycetes > Streptomycetales > Streptomycetaceae > Streptomyces > Streptomyces griseosporeus. Next base: position 1,076,414 of record NZ_BNBR01000001.1, on the reverse strand, counting down.
CGATGGTCGGCCGCAGCGGATCGGTCGACTGGCTGTGCCTGCCCCGGTTCGACTCGCCGGCCTGCATGGCCGCGCTGCTCGGAGACCCTGGCAACGGCTGCTGGCGGTTGGCTCCCGCGGACGCGGCGCCGGTCTGTACCCGCCGGGCGTACCGGCAGGACACCCTGGTGCTGGACACGTGGTGGGAGACACCGGACGGCGCTGTGCGGATCACCGACTTCATGCCGCCGCGCGGGGGCATGCCCTGCCTGGTGCGCGTGGTGGAGGGCCTGTCGGGGGCCGTCCGGCTGCGCAGCGAGCTGCGGCTGCGCTTCCATCAGGGGCGCGTGGTGCCATGGGTGCGCGTCCGCGAAGGCTGCACCATCTCCGTCGCAGGGCCGGACGCCGTCTGGATGAGCGCCGACGGGCCGCTGCACCTGCACGGCCGCGAGGACACCACCGTCGCCGAGTTCACCGTACCCGCGCACCGCCGGCTGGCCCTCACGCTGGCCTGGGCACCCTCCCACCTCCCCGAGCCTCCGGTGACCCTCGCTGTGCCTGCCGAGACCCTGCTGAAGGAGACGGCCGGTTTCTGGCGCGGCTGGGCCGGGCGCTGCACCTACCAGGGAGAGTGGCGGGACGCCGTCGTACGGTCCCTGATCACGCTCAAAGCCCTCACGTACGCGCCCACCGGAGGAATCGTCGCCGCCCCCACCACGTCGCTGCCCGCGTGCGTCGGCGGGCAGCGCAACTTCGACCACCGGCACTGCTGGCTGCGCGACTCCACCCTGGCCCAGGCCTGCCTGCTGCGCGGTGGCCACCGCGAGGAGGCAGTGGCATGGCTGGACTGGCTGGTGCGTGCCGTCGCCGGTGACCCCGCAGGGCTCCAGGCCGTCTACGGCCTCGGCGGGCAGCGCCTGCTGCCGGAGACCGAGGCCGACTGGCTGCCCGGCTACGAGGAGTCACAGCCGGTCCGGTTCGGCTGTCTTCCGGCGGGCCAGTTCCAGCTCGACGTGTACGGCGAGGTCCTCGACGCCCTGTACGTGGCTCTGCGAGCGGGTGTTCCGCTGCCCGCGCATGTCTGGGAACTGGTCGAGGTGCTGATGGGGTTTTTGCTTCGGCACTGGCACGAGCCCGACCAGGGACTGTGGCAGGTCCGCGGCCCCCGGCGGCAGTTCGTGCATTCCAAGGTCATGGCCTGGGTGGCCGCCGACCGTGCGCTGCGCATGGGCGAGCTGCTCGGCCGCAACGGCTCCTCGGGCCAGTGGCGCGCGATGCGGCAGCAGGTGCACCGCGAGGTCTGCCGGAAGGGCTGGGACCCGGAGCAGCAGTCCTTCGTCCAGTACTACGGCTCCGGCGCCCTGGACGCCGCTGCCCTGCTGATGCCCCGGGTCGGCTTCCTGCCCGCCGCCGACCGGCGGGTGCGCGGCACCGTGCGGGCCGTGCGGGCCCTCGACGAGGGCGGGTTCCTGCACCGTTACACGCCGGGCGGTGACGGGGTGCACACCGTGGACGGCATGGCCGGTCGTGAAGGGGCGTTCGTCTCCTCCTCCCTGTGGTACGCGGACGCCCTGGCCGCGACCGGCCATGTCCCTGAGGCGCGCGAGGCCTTCGAGCGGGTCCTCGCCGTCCGGAACGACGTCGGACTGCTGGCGGAACAGTGGGATCCGGCGGCCCGGCGGCAACGGGGGAACGTCCCGCAGGCCGTCAGCCACGCCGCGCTGGCCGAGACGGCGTACCTGCTGTCCGCGCTGTCATCAGCACCATCCCGGAGTCGCCGTAGTCCGGCAGCGTCGGATCGGCGTCGATCCGGGTCACCGCGGGCTCCTCGGTCAGCGGTGCGAACACCGACCTGACGGTGTCCGCGTCCACCGGGCAGCCCGGCCAGAGCGAGGCGCGGCCGATCCGGTACGTGGGCATGTTCTCCATGAACGCGGCGACCAGGTGTCCGCCCGGCGCGACGGACGCCGCGAACGTCCGGCACAGCGCCTCGAACTCCGCGCGGTCCTCGGTCACGCTCTCCGCCACGAAGTGCATCGACGCCAGCCCGTACGTCCCCGGTGGTACGGCCCGGACGTCGCCGTGGACGACCCGCACCGGCGCCAGCGTCCGCGCCGGTGTCGCCGGCAGCGCGGGCAGGAGCTGGCGGCACAGCGCGTGGAACGGCCGCCACTCCGCGTCGGGCCCGCGGTGCAGCTGCCGCCGCAGATAGGCCACGTTGGCGGCGCCCGCCTCCACGGCGTCGACCCGGCGGCTCACGGCGGCGGCCAGCATCAGCGGGTACAGGTTGGGTCCCGCGCCGAACTCCACCGCGCGGGCGATGCTCCCCGGTGGGAGCGTGCGGTAGAACGCCGCGTGGTGGGCGATGACCGCCGCGTCGCTCGGGTGCAGGGTGCGGTAGTTCTCGGCGAGGTAGTCCTCGACGGGCCAGCGGTCCCAGTCCACGTCGTCGTTGCGGACCGGCTCGGAGGTGCGCCGGGGCGCGGGCACGGCGGGCTCACTCCCGCGGACGCAGGACGGAGCGCTCGGCGAGCAGGCTCAGCGTGTCGTTGAGCCGGTCGATGTCCTCGTCGGAGTTGAGCGCCGTGAGCTGGATGCGGAAGCCGACCCGGTCGCGCGGGACCAGCGGATAGGCCGCGACCGTCACGTAGATGCCCCGGTCCCACAGCAACCGCACGACGTCGTCCAGGTCCGCGCTGTCGGCGAGCGGCAGCTCGACGATCGGGAAGCCCTGCTCGCCCGGGGTGTGGACACCGAGACGGCGGACGTGGTCGAGGACGCGGAGCGTCTTGCGGTGAAGGTCGGCGCGGATCAGGTCCCCGCGCCGTTCGTTGACCTCCAGACCCGCGAGCACGGTCGCCAGGGAGGCCGTCGGGGACGGACCCGAGTACAGGTACGGGCCCGCGGCCACCTTGAGCCGGTCCTTCAGCCGCGGCGGCAGCGCGAGGAAGGCCAGCAGCGACGAGTACGCCTTGGAGAACCCGCCCACCAGGACGATGCCGTCGTAGCTCTCTCCGGTGTGCCGGACCACGCTGTTGCCGCGCGAGCCGTACGGGCACGTCTCGTGGGCCGAGCGTTCCCCGATGACGCCGAAGCCGTGCGTGTCGTCCACGTACAGCGTCGCGCCCCGCTCCCGGCAGATCCGGGCGAGCAGGGGCAGGTCCGGGCTGGTCCCGCTCATGCTGTCGACGCCGTCCAGGCAGACCAGCCGCGGCCCCGAACCGTTCGCCGCGCGCAGCAGGCCCTCCAGCTCCTCGGGCCGGTCGGCGTGGAAGCGGGTCAGCGTCGCGCCCCGCCCCTGGGCCGAGACACCGCCGTCGTACACGGTCTTGTGGGCCCGCGCCTCGACGAAGACATGGCCCTCGGCGGCCAGGAGCGGGATCACCGAGGCGTGGATCAGGGTCGCGGTGGGCAGCAGCAGCGTGTCCGGCGCGCCGAGGAGCGCGGTCAGGCGCTCCTCGATCTCCGGGTACAGCCGCGGGTTGCCGATCAGCCGCGACCAGCTCGGGTGGGTGCCCCACCGCCGTACGGCGGGCTCGATCGCCTCGATGATCTCCGGATCCCAGTCGAAGCCCAGGTAGTTGCAGGACGCGAAGTCGATCATCCAGTGGTCACCGCTGCGGATGTGCCGGCCGCGCACCTCGTCGAGGACCGCGTCGCTCATCGGGCTGGTGCGCCGCAGGTGATCCAGGTCGCGCCAGCGGGGGTCGGCGCCTACGTCCGGGAGTTCGGCCGCTGTTGCGCGCATGATGTGCTCCCTGTCCGCTCAGCCCTGGGGCTTCGGCCGAGCGCCGTTGCGGTGGTGCAGGACGGCTTCGCTCTCCTCCACTGTCAGCGGTCGTGCGAACAGGAAGCCCTGCCCGAAGCGGCAGCCGATGTCCGCCAGCAGCCGCTGCTGCTCCGGTTTCTCGATGCCCTCGGCGATCACCTGGAGTCCGAGCGTGTCGGCGAGGTGGACGATGCCCTCGACGAGGGCGACCTGCTGCGGATCCGACGGGATCTCGTCGATGAACGACTTGTCGATCTTCAGGACGTCGATGGGGAAGTCGCGCAGGTAGCGCAGTGAGGAGAACCCGGTGCCGAAGTCGTCGACGGCGATGCTCACCCCGAGATCCTTCAGCGCCCGCAGCAGCGCGTCGATCTGCGGGGTCCGCTGCATGAGCACCGACTCGGTCAGTTCCAGCTGGAGGGTGTGCGGGGCGAGCCCGGCGGACTCGACGGCCCGGCACACCTCGTTGAGGAAACCGTTGTCGCGCCACTGCCGGGCGGAGACGTTGACGCTGAGGTACGGCAGCCGCAGGCCGGGCACCCGGCGCTGCAGGCGTGCGATGTCGGCGGTGGAGTTGCGCAGCACCCACGCACCGAGTGCCGAGATCCGCCCGGTCTCCTCGGCCAGCGGGATGAACTGCCCCGGCGGCACGGCGTCCTGCCCGAGCCGCGGCCAGCGGGCCAGCGCCTCGAACCCGACGACCTCACCCGCGCGGATGTCCACGACCGGCTGGTAGCGCAGGTCGAACTCGTGCCGGGCGATCGCGGTGTCCAGCCGCAGCTGGAGGTCGTGGCGGCGCACCATGCGGATGCGCTGCTGCGGCTGGAAGCGCCGCCACTGGCGCTTGCCGGCCGCCTTCGCCGCGTACAGCGCCAGGTCGGCGAGGGCCAGCAGTTCCTCGGCGTCGGTGCTGTCCATCGCGGTGGCCACGCCCACGCTGGCGGAGACGCTCACCGACTCCACCGACAGCTGGAACGGCCGGCTCAGCCGCTGGATCACCTGCGCGGCCAGCAGCTCGGCGTCCAGGGGCTGTTTGGCGTCCTCCATCAGGACGGCGAACTCGTCGCCCCCGAGCCGGGCGGCGGTGTCGGTGCGGCGCAGCGTCGCCGACAGCCGCTCCGCCACGGCGCACAGCAGCCGGTCGCCCACCGAGTGGCCCAGCGTGTCGTTGACGATCTTGAAGTCGTCGAGGTCGATGAAGAGCAGGCAGGTGACCGTCGACTCGCGGCGGCCGCGCAGCAGGGCACGCTGGGTCCGCTCCAGCAGCAGGGTCCGGTTGGGCAGTCCGGTCAGCGAGTCGTGGAAGGCCCGCTGGGTCAGCTCGTGCTCCAGCTGGCGCTGCTCGGTGACGTCCCGCAGGGTGATGACGAGCCCGCCGACGGTCGGGTCCTTGCGCAGGTCCCGGCAGCGCACGTCCACCTCGATACGGGCCTTGTCGCCCTCCACCCACCAGTGGTCGTGCGCCTCCTGCCGGCCGAGGGAGCGCAGGGTCGCCAGGGTCCGGATCACCCGCTTGCGCTCCTGCGGTGCCACCAGGTCCGGCAGTTGCCGGCCGGCCAGCTCGGCGGTGCCGAACACGGCCTCCGCCGACGGACTGGCGTAGCGGACGGTGCTGTCGTCGTTGACGATCAGGATGACGTCCGAGGCGTTGTGCACGAGGGTGCGGAAGTACGCCTCGCTCTCCCGGCGGATGATCTGCCGCCGCAGCGCGAGGCGTTCGCTGGCCAGCGCCGCGTGCGAGGCCAGCAGTTCCAGTGAGCCGCGCACCTCGGCGAGGTTCAGCTCCGGGCCGGCCGCCAGCAGCACGCCGTGGACGCTGCCGCCGGAGGGCTGGATCAGCGGGCACAGCAGAGCGTGCGGCAGGCCGTCCAGCTGGGCGGAGAGCTCCGGTCCGAGCGCGGCGACGGGGACCAGCAGGGTGGGGTGGCGGACGAGGGCGGCCGCATCGTCCTCGGAGGCCGTGCCGCGGTCGGTCACCCAGCGCCCGCTGGTCCAGGTGGTGGTGCGGGCCAGGCGGTCGTAGAGCCGGTCGGCGTCCCGGGGCGACAGGAGGCGGGTCGCGTGCGGGACCTTCGGGCCGAACAGCGCGTTGACGGCCCGGTCGCAGGCCCGCGCGATCTCCTCCGGCCAGACGGCCGCCACCAGCGGGGAGGCCGCGTCACGCAGCGCCTGCTCCCGGGCCACGACCTTGCGGTGCGCCACGACCATCACGGCGAGCCGCAGGATCACCAGCAGGAACAGCACACCGGAGAACGCTGCCAGGGCCGTCGCGTCCTGCACCCGGCCCACCCTCTCCTCGTAGACCAGGACCAGGGGCGGCACGAGGGTGGCGGCCGTCAGCAGCGCCAGCTTGCGCCAGGGCGGCAGCAGGGACTGCGGCGGGACGTCCGCCTCGGTCAGCTCGGCCATGGAGGGGTGCAGCGCGGCGAGGCCCCACGCCGTGTAGAAGACGACCCAGCCGGAGTCCCCGAGGGTGCCCACGTGCCAGGCGTCGTCCATCTGCAGGATGCCGTACGCGATGTCGTTGGCCAGCAGAGCGACGGTACCGAGCACCAGCAGGCGCACCGCGCGGTTGGGGCGGGCGCCGGGGGAGGGGGCGAGCAGCCGGACCAGCATCGCCAGCACCAGGATGTCGCCGAGCGGGTAGGCGACGCTGATCGCCCGTTCCTGCCAGGTGAGGCCGTCCTGCCGGGCGAGCGGCTGCACCAGGTAGACCCAGACCGGCAGCGCCAGCCCGGCGGTGATGATCAGCGCGTCGAGCAGGCTGGGCAGGTCGCGGTCCATCCAGCGGTAGCGCACCAGACCGAACAGACCGGCGGTGAGCAGGGGGTACATGGCCAGGTAGAACGCGTCGGCCGGCGACGGGAACGGGTTGGGCGTGTGGAGGTAGACCTCCTGCACGTTGTAGGCCGTGTCGCCCGCGGTGAAGGAGAGCAGTCCGGCGGCCAGCGCGTACCAGGGCCAGCGGTGCGCGGGCCGGTACAGACGGACCCCGATGACGACGGCGGCGACCCCGCACAGCCCGATGGCGGCCCAGGCGGCCGTACGCAGCTGTGTGGTGGTCATGTACAGGCCCGTCGCGGCCCCGACCAACACAATGAGGATCGCCATCAGCCGCCGGGCGGCCACCACAGGCACGCGCCTCCCCGAATCGGGCCACATCCGGCCGTGCTGGATGCGCCGGCGCGGATGTGCTGGACCGATCCTAAGCGTCCCCTGGTAGGGGTCGCATCTCGTCGTGCCGCCTCTGGTGAGCGCCGACGAGGAGGCCGGGCGAGGGTACCGCGCGGACCGACGGAGCCGCCCCCTTCCGCTCCGTGGGGCGCTGACGGCGCGGCACCGCACGGCGGTCACCCCTTGGCGTCCGGGCGGCGGCGGGCGGAGTCCGCGTAGCCCTGAGGGTTGAGCCGCTGGAAGCGCCAGGCGTCCTGGCAGATGTCACCGAGGCCGCGGGTGGGCCGCCAGCCCCAGGCGCGTTCGACCGCACCGGCGTCCGCGACGAGTTCGGCGACGTCGCACGGGCGGCGGTCGGTGATGTCGTAGGGGATAGGCCGGCCCGACGCGCCGGAGAAGGCGGCGACCACGTCGAGGACGGATCTGCCCTCGCCCACCCCGAGGTTGTACACCTGCATGCCGGGCCCGTCGGCGAGGTGGTCGAGCGCGATCCGGTGGGCCTCGACGGCGTCCATGACGTGCAGGTAGTCGCGCACGGGCGTGCCGTCGGGGGTCGGATAGTCGGCCCCGAAGACGCGGAGCCGGTCGCATCTGCCGACGGCGACCTGCGCGACATGGGGCATCAGGTTCTCCGGCGGGATGCGGGGGTCCTCGCCGAGCAGTCCGCTCGGGTGCGCCCCGGCGGGGCTGGGGCAGCGCAGGCACAGCACCGTGCACTCGGAGCAGTGGCGGCACACGTCCGCGAGGATCTGCTCGCACATCCACTTCGACATGGCGTAAGGCGTCACGGGCCGGATCGGAGTGCTCTCGTCCAGCGGGCCGCGTCCCGCGTCTCCGTAGACCGCGCACGTCGAGGGGTACACGAGCCGGTGCACATCGTGCTCATGCATGGTGTTCATCAGGGCGGTCGTCCCGCCGACATTGGTGTCGTAGTACTCGACGGGCATCCGCACCGACCGGCCCGCCGCCTTCTGCGCGGCGAAGTGCACGACGGCGTCCACGGAGTGGCGGTCGAAGACGGCGGAGAGGGCGCGGCGGTCACGGATGTCCAGCTCGTACACGGCGCCGAGGAAGCGTCCGGCGATGCGGGCGATGCGGGCGAACACCTGCGGTGTGCTGTTGGAGTAGTCGTCCACCACGATGACCTCGTAGCCGTGGTCGAGCAGGTCGACGCAGGCATGACTGCCGAGGAACCCGGCCCCGCCGGTGACGAGGACGGTCGAGGGTGCCCAGGAGGCACCGCTTCCTCCGGTTGCGCTGCGCGTCATGGGGGACGGCTCCTGCGTGCGGGTGGGCGGAACGCCGTATGTTTACGGTGTATATGCCCACTGTGCGCCCGGTCCGGCCCCTGGTCAAGTGGGATTTTCAGGGCCGCACGAGCAACCGGAAGTCGAAGGCGTACCGCGACGCCCGGTAGATGTGCGTGCCGTGCTCCACCGGCCGCCCCGTGTCGTCGTACGCCGTGCGGGTCATCGTCAGCAGCGCCGCGCCCTTCGTCTCGTCCAGCAGGGCCGCCTCCGCGGCCGTCGCGGAGCGGGCGCCGACGGTCTGGTGGGCGCTGTGCAGGGTGATGCCCGCCGCGCGCAGCAGCCGGTACAGGCCGGTCGCCTCCAGCCGGGCCGTGTCCAGGTCGAGCAGGGACGCGGGCAGGTGGTTGCACAGGTACGCCACCGGCTGGCCGTGGGTGCGGCGCAGCCGTTCCAGGACCGTCACCGGGGCGCCCTCGGGCAGGCCGAGGGCGGCGGCGACCTCGGCCGAGGCGGGCACCGTCTCGTTGCGCAGGACCTCGGTGGTGGGCCCCTGCCCCGCCTCTTCCAGGTCGTCGTAGAGACTGCTCAGCTCCAGCGGGCGCCTGACCTTGCTGTGCACGACCTGCGTGCCGACGCCCCGGCGGCGCACCAGGAGCCCCTTGTCGACCAGGGACTGGATGGCCTGGCGGACGGTGGGCCGGGACAGCCCGAGGCGGACCGAGAGGTCGACCTCGTTGCCGAGGAGGTTGCCCGGGGCGAGCGCCCCGCCCTCGATGGCCGCCTCCAGCTGCTGGGCGAGCTGGTGGTACAGCGGCACCGGGCTGCCCCGGTCCAGGGCGAAGTGGACCGCGTCGAGCGCGGTGACGGTCGCGGTGCGGGAGCGGGCGGACGTCCTCGCCACCGGGATCCCCCCTTTCGGGCCGGACTTGTCGGCACGTGCGGTCACAGGTGGCGGCGGCGGGCCGCCACCTGACGGTCGTACTGCTCGCGGGCCCCGATCGCGGCCTCGCGGGAGGCGGTCTCCGCGACCGGTACGTCCCACCAGGCCTCGGCCGGCGGAGCGGTCGGCGCCGGGTCCGTCTCGACGTACACGCACGTCGGCCGGTCCGAGGCGCGGGCCGCGGCGAGCGCGTCGCGCAGCTCGGCGACCGTCTTGGCGCGCAGCACCTCCATGCCGAGGCTGGCCGCGTTGGCCGCCAGGTCGACCGGGAGCGGGGCGCCGGTGAAGGTGCCGTCGGCGGCCCGGTGGCGGTAGGCGGTGCCGAAGCGCTCGGCGCCCACCGACTCCGACAGGCCGCCGATGGAGGCGTAGCCGTGGTTCTGGACGAGGACCAGGTTGACCGGGAGGCCCTCCTGGACGGCGGTGACGATCTCCGTCGGCATCATCAGGTACGTGCCGTCGCCGACCAGGGCCCAGACCACCGCGTCCGGGGCCGCCTGCTGCACGCCGATCGCGGCCGGGATCTCGTAGCCCATGCAGGAGTAGCCGTACTCCAGGTGGTACTGGCGCGGGGAGCGGGCCCGCCACAGCTTGTGCAGGTCGCCGGGGAGCGAACCGGCCGCGTTGATCACCACGTCCGTCTCGCCGACGACCGCGTCCAGGGCGCCCAGCACCTGCGTCTGCGTCGGCACCGCGCTCGGGTCGTCGGCCCGGTAGGCGGCCTCGACGACCTGGTCCCAGCGTTCCTTGCCGGTGCGGTACTCCGTCTCGTAGGCGGGGTCCACGCGATGGCCGTCCAGCGCCTCCGTCAGCCGCTCCAGGCCCGTCCGCGCGTCGCACACCAGGGTGCGCGCGGCGAGCTTGTGCGCGTCGAAGGCGGTGATGTTGATATTCAGGAAGCGGACCTCCGGGTGCTGGAACAGCGTGCCGGAGGCGGTGGTGAAGTCGCTGTGGCGGGTGCCGACGCCGATCACCAGGTCGGCGGTGCGGGCGAGGTCGTCGGCGACCGCGGTGCCGGTGTGGCCGATGCCGCCGAGGTCGGCCGGGTGGTCGTGGCGCAGGGAGCCCTTGCCCGCCTGGGTGGAGGCGACCGGGATGCCGGTGGCCTCGGCGAACGCCCGCAGCGCCGCCTCCGCCTCGCTGTGGTGGACGCCGCCGCCCGCCACCAGCAGGGGCCGCTCGGCCGCCCGGATCGCCCGCACGGCCTCGGCCAGCTCCTCCGGGTCGGGGGCGGGGCGCCGTACCCGCCACACCCGCTCGGCGAAGAACTCCTCCGGCCAGTTGTACGCCTCCGCCTGCACGTCCTGCGGCAGGGCGAGCGTGACGGCGCCGGTCTCCGCCGGGTCGGTGAGCACCCGCATCGCCTGGAGCGCGGAGGCGATGAGCGCCTCGGGGCGGGTGATCCGGTCGAAGAACCGGGAGACCGGCCGCAGCGTGTCGTTGACGGAGACGTCGGCCTCCACCGGGTGCTCCAGCTGCTGCAGCAGCGGGTCTGCGGGGTGCGCCGCGAAGTAGTCGCCCGGCAGGAGCAGCACCGGCAGGCGGTTGATCGTCGCGAGCGCGGCGCCGGTGACCAGGTTGGTCGCGCCCGGCCCGATCGACGTCGTCACGGCCTGCGCGGAGAGCCGGTTGAGCTGGCGGGCGTGGCCGACGGCCGCGTGCACCATCGCCTGCTCGTTGCGGCCCTGGTGGTACGGCATCACGTCCGCGTACTCCACGAGTGCCTGGCCGAGCCCGGCCACGTTGCCGTGGCCGAAGATGCCCCACATGCCGGTGATCAGTCGGCGCCGTACGCCGTCGCGCTCGGTGTGCTGGGCGGCGAGGAACCGCACCAGGGCCTGGGCGGTCGTCAGACGGACACTCATCGGGGGGACCTCCCGGGTGCGGTGTACAGGGGCAGCCGGGGGTCGACGGGCTGCCCGGGCCAGGTGTCGCGGATCCACGCGTGGTCGGGGTGGTCGCAGATCAGCCAGGCCCGCTCGGCCCCCGGACCGGCCATGACGTTGAGGTAGTACATGTGGTGGCCGGGCACCGCCATCGACGGGCCGTGCCAGCCGTCCGGGATGAGGACGACGTCCCCGTCGCGGACCTCCGCCAGCACGTCCGTGCCGCGGCCCCGCCCGGAGGGCGAGACCCGCTGGTAGCCGAGGCCGGGGGTGCCCTCGTGGCCGGCGAACTCGAAGTAGTAGATCTCCTCCAGCACCGACTCCTCGCCCGGCCGGTGCTCGTCGTGCTTGTGCGGCGGGAACGACGACCAGTTGCCGCCCGGCGTGATCACCTCGACCGCGATCAGCCGGTCGCAGTCGAAGACGTCCGCCGCGCCGAAGTTGTTCACCTGCCGGGAGCAGTTCCCGGTGCCGCGCAGCTCCACGGGCACGGAGGAGGCCGGGCCGTAGCGGGCGGGCAAGCGGCGCTCGCACCGGGCTCCGGTGAGCGCGAACCGGCCCCCGCCCGGCGAGGTGACGGTCGTGCGGGCGTCGCGCGGGACGTACGCGAAGTCGCTGACGCCGCTGAAGACGTCCGGGCGGCCGGTCAGCTCGAAGGTCTCCCGGCCGGAGCCGTCCGCGACGGCGACCGTGCAGCCGCCGGCGAGCGGCAGCACGATCCACTCGCTGTCCCCGCTGTCGAAGGTGTGCGCGCCGCCCGGCGGCAGGTCGAGGACCCGCAGGGCGGAGTGGGCCCAGCCGGCCCGCTCGGGCGTGACGTCGACGGCGTAGGGGCCGGCGGCCGCCTTGCCCGCCGGCAGGTGATACGTCATCTCGCTGCCTTTCGTGGCTCCACCGCGCCAGGGGTACCCGGGGCGGCAGGGGGTACGGATCAACTGCGATACGGCCTGCCGCCCCCCCAGGTGTAGGGGGCAGGGCCCCCCGCTGTCAATAGTTTGTACTTACATTCGGACCTGAGTGTGAAATGATGTCTTGACAAAGTATTGACAGCGGACGCGCCAAGGACTTGGATCCGGTCCCAACGCAACAGGCTTTCCCCCGTCGCACAGTGAGGTGCAGGAAAGATGGACCGCTCTTCTCGCTCCCGCAGATTCACCCCCGTCGTGGCCCTCGCCGCGGCGGCGGCCCTGACCCTCGCCGGCTGCTCCAGCGGCTCCGGCGGAAAGAAGGCCGAGGAGGGCGGGGACAATGCCTCCGCGGGCAAGGCCACCACCCCCCGGATGACCGTCGCGCTGGTCACCCACCAGTCGCCCGGCGACACCTTCTGGGACATCGTCCGCAAGGGCGCCGAGGCCGCCGCGGCCAAGGACAACATCAAGCTGATCTACTCGGCCGACCCCAACGCGGGCAACCAGGCCAACCTCGTGCAGAACGCCATCGACCAGAAGGTCGACGGCATCGCCGTCACCCTCGCCAAGCCCGACGCCCTCAAGAGCGTCATAGGCAAGGCGAAGGCCGCCGGGATACCCGTCGTCGGCCTCAACTCCGGCGTCAGCGAGTGGAAGAAGCTCGGCCTGCTGGAGTTCTTCGGCCAGGACGAGACCGTGGCCGGCGAGGCGCTCGGCAACAAGCTCAACCAGCTCGGCTCCAAGAAGGCCGTCTGCGTCATCCAGGAGCAGGGCAACATCGGCCTCACCCAGCGCTGCGACGGTGTGAAGAAGACGTTCTCCGGCTCGATCGAGAACCTGTACGTCAACGGCACCGACATGCCCTCGGTGAAGTCGACCATCACCGCCAAGCTCAAGCAGGACAGCGGCATCGACCACGTGATCGCGCTCGGCGCGCCCATCGCGCTGACCGCCTCGCAGTCGGTGTCCGAGGCCGGCAGCAAGGCGAAGGTGGCCACCTTCGACCTGAACAAGGAGCTGACCGGCGCCATCAGCAAGGGCACCATCGAGTTCGCCGTCGACCAGCAGCCCTACCTCCAGGGCTACCTGGCGATCGACTCGCTGTGGCTGTACAAGAACAACGGCAACTACATGGGCGGCGGCGAGCAGCCCGTGCTGACCGGTCCGGCCTTCGTCGACAAGTCCAACGTCGACCAGATCGACAAGTTCGCCGAGAAGGGCACCCGGTGATCGGCATGACCCAGCAGGCTGCGCCGGCGGTGGGGACACCGCCGGCCCCCGGCCCGGGGCAGACCGACGGCCGCACCCGGCAGCGCTCGCTGGTGCTGCGGCTGCTGGCCAGGCCCGAGGTCGGCGTCTTCCTCGGCGCCGTGGCGGTCCTGGTCTTCTTCCTGATCGCCGCCCCGACCGTGCGCCAGGGCAGCTCCATGGCCACCGTCCTCTACCAGTCCTCGACCATCGGCATCATGGCGCTGCCCGTCGCGCTGCTGATGATCGGCGGCGAGTTCGACCTGTCCGCCGGCGTCGCCGTCATCACCTCGGCGCTCACCGCGAGCATGCTCAGCTTCCAGCTGACGGTGAACGTGTGGACCGGCGTCGCCGTCGCGCTGCTCGTCTCGCTGGGCATCGGCGCGTTCAACGGCTGGATGGTGGTGCGGACCGGGCTGCCCAGCTTCCTGGTCACCCTCGGCACCTTCCTGATCCTCCAGGGCGTCAACCTCGCCGTGACCAAGCTGGTCACCGGCAACGTCGCCACCGACGACATCAGCGACATGGACGGCTTCGAACAGGCGAGAAAGATCTTCGCCTCGTCGTTCGACGTCGGCGGGGTGCAGGTGAAGATCACCGTGGTGTGGTGGCTGGTCTTCGCGGCCCTGGCCACCTGGGTGCTGCTGCGCACCAGGTACGGCAACTGGACCTTCGCCGTCGGCGGCAACAAGGAGTCCGCCCGCGCCGTCGGCGTCCCCGTGAACTTCACCAAGATCACCCTGTTCATGACGGTCGGCTTCGGCGCCTGGTTCGTCGGCATGCACAACCTGTTCTCCTTCAACACCGTGCAGTCCGGCGAGGGCGTCGGCCAGGAGCTGATCTACATCGCCGCGGCCGTCATCGGCGGCTGCCTGCTCACCGGCGGCTACGGCTCCGCCATCGGCCCGGTCTTCGGCGCGTTCATGTTCGGCATGGTCAACCAGGGCATCGTCTACGCCGGCTGGAACCCCGACTGGTTCAAGGCGTTCCTCGGCGTGATGCTGCTCGGGGCCGTCCTGATCAACCTGTACGTCCAGCGCACGGCGACCCGGAGGTGACCTGACATGACGACCGAAGGCACCCACGGCGCGATCCTCCAGGACACCCCGCCCACCGGTGACGCCCCGCTCGTCGAACTGCGCGGCGCCGGCAAGTCCTACGGCAACATCCGTGCCCTGCACGGCGTCGACCTGACCGTGCACCCCGGCAAGGTGACCTGCGTCCTCGGCGACAACGGCGCCGGCAAGTCCACCCTCATCAAGATCGTCTCAGGGCTGCACCAGCACACCGAGGGCGAGTTCTACGTCGACGGCGAGCAGGTGCGCTTCACCAGCCCGCGCGAGGCCCTCGACCGCGGCATCGCCACCGTCTACCAGGACCTGGCGACCGTCCCCCTGATGCCCGTGTGGCGCAACTTCTTCCTCGGCTCCGAGATGACCAAGGGCCCCTGGCCCGTACGCCGCCTCGACATCGACCGCATGAAGAAGACCGCCGACGAGGAGCTGCGCAACATGGGCATCGTCCTCGACGACCTCGAACAGCCCATCGGCACCCTCTCCGGCGGCCAGCGCCAGTGCGTCGCCATCGCCCGCGCCGTCTACTTCGGCGCCCGCGTGCTCATCCTCGACGAGCCGACCGCCGCCCTCGGCGTCAAGCAGTCCGGCGTGGTCCTCAAGTACATCGCCGCCGCCCGCGACCGCGGCCTCGGCGTCATCTTCATCACCCACAACCCCCACCACGCCTACATGGTCGGCGACCACTTCAACGTGCTGCGCCTCGGCACCCTGGAGCTGTCCGCCGCGCGCAGCGAGGTCGGCCTGGAGGAGCTGACCAACCACATGGCCGGCGGCGCCGAACTCGCCGCCCTCAAGCACGAACTCGCCCAGGTCCGCGGCGTCGACGTCGAGGAGCTGCCCGACGCACGGGACCTCACCGCGCCCGTGGCGACCGGCACCGAGGAAGGAACCACCTGACATGCCCGCTGCCCTCGACCGCATCCGGGTCGGCTCCGCACCCGACTCCTGGGGCGTCTGGTTCCCCGACGACCCGCGCCAGGTGCCCTGGGAACGCTTCCTCGACGAGGTCGCCGAGGCCGGCTACGAGTGGATCGAGCTGGGCCCCTACGGCTATCTGCCGACCGACCCGGCCCGGCTCACCGACGAGGTGACCCGGCGCGGCCTGAAGGTGTCCGCGGGCACCGTCTTCACCGGCCTGCACCGCGGCCCGTCCGTGTGGGAGTCCACCTGGGCGCACGTCAGCCAGGTCGCCGCGCTCACCCAGGCGATGGGCGCCCGGCACCTCGTCGTCATCCCGTCCTTCTGGCGCGACGACAAGACCGCCGAGATCCTGGAGCCGCCGGAGCTGACGGCCGAGCAGTGGGCGTACCTCACCAAGGGCATGGAACGCCTCGGCCACGAGGTGAAGGAGACCTACGGCCTGGACATCGTCGTCCACCCGCACGCCGACACCCACATCGACACCGAGGACCACGTCGAGCGCTTCCTCGACTCCACCGACTCCGAACTGGTCAACCTCTGCCTGGACACCGGGCACTACGCCTACTGCGGCGGCGACAGCGTCCAGCTGATAGAGACCTACGGCGAGCGCATCGGCTACCTGCACCTCAAGCAGGTCGACCCGGAGATCCTCGCCGACGTGGTCAGGAACGGGATCCCCTTCGGGCCCGCCGTGCAGCGCGGCGTCATGTGCGAACCCCCGTCCGGCGTCCCCGAGCTGGAGCCGGTGCTGGTGGCGGCCCAGAAGCTGGGGGTGGAGCTGTTCGCCATCGTCGAGCAGGACATGTACCCCTGCGAGCCGGACAAGCCGCTCCCCATCGCCGTACGCACCCGCAGGTTCCTGCGGTCCTGCGGGGCCTGAGGATCCGGTTCCGGAAAGATCCGCAGCATACGCTCCCGGCATGGACCTGACCGTCGTACGCCTGACCGCTCCCGCCACCGCCACGGCCCCCGGCCTCCTGCTGCGCCCGTGGCGGCCGCAGGACGCGCCCGCCCTGGCCGGCCTCGGCCGGGACGACGCCGTCCGGCGCTGGACGAGCTTCCCCGTGGAGGACGAGGCGAGCGCGGCCGGCTGGCTGCGCGAGCAGGCGGACGCCTGGGAGGCGGGGGAGCGGTACGCGTTCGCGGTGACGGAACGTCAGGCGGGAGGCGGCGAGGGCGGCCTGCTCGGGCATGTCGTCCTCAAGCGGCCCCGCCCCGGCTCCGGTGAGGTCGGCTACTGGACCGCCGCCCCCGCGCGCGGCCGGGGCGTCGCCTCCCGCGCGCTGCGGGCGCTGACGGAGTGGGCGTTCGCGGCGTTCGCCGCCGAGGGGCTGACCCGGCTGGAGCTGCTGCACCAGGTGGACAACGACGCCTCCTGCCGGGTGGCCCGCGCCTGCGGCTACGGTCTCGACGCGGTGGTGCCCGCCGCGCCGCCCGCGTATCCGCTCGACGGGCATCTGCACGCGCGGGCCGCCCGCCAGGACACGGCCTAGCCGTCAGACGGAGCGCACCTCCGCCAGGGTCACCGGGCGGTGTTCGTGCAGGGACAGCGTGCACGCCTCGGCGATCCAGCCGGCCTCCAGGGCGTCCTCGATCGTGCAGGGGGAGGGCCGGGTCCCGGCCACGACCTCGGTGAACGCGGTGAGTTCGGCGCGGTAGGCGTCGGCGAAGCGGTCCATGAAGAAGTCGTGCGGGGTGCCCGCGGGGAAGGTGACCCCGGGCTCCGCCGAGCGCAGCGGCAGCTTGTCGTCGAGGCCGACGGCGAGGGAGTCCGCGAAGCCGTGCAGTTCCATACGGACGTCGTAACCACGGCCGTTGTGACGGGAGTTGGACACCACCGCGATGGTGCCGTCGTCGAGGGTGAGGACAGCGCCGGTGGTGTCGGCGTCGCCCGCCTCGCGGATGTAGTCGGCGCCCCGGTTGCCGCCGACCGCGTACACCTCGGTCACCTCGCGGCCGGTCACCCAGCGGATGATGTCGAAGTCGTGCACCGAGCAGTCGCGGAAGATGCCGCCCGAGGCGGCGACGTACGCGGCGGGCGGCGGCGCCGGGTCCAGCGTGGTCGACCGCACGGTGTGCAGCGTGCCCAGCTCGCCCGAGCGCACCGCGGCCCGCGCGGCGGCGAACCCGGCGTCGAAGCGGCGGTTGTAGCCGATCTGCACCGGCACGTCGCCGTCCCGCACGGCCCGCAGCACCTCGACGCCCTCGGCCATGGTCCGCGCGACGGGCTTCTCGCAGAAGACGGGCACGCCCGCCCGGACCCCCGCCCGGATCAGCTCCGGGTGGGCGTCGGTCGCCGCCGCGACGACGACGCCGTCCACGCCGGCGGCGAACAGCGCCTCGGGCGAGTCCACGACCTCGGCCCCGAAGCGCTCGGCCGCGGCCTTCGCGGCGTCCGCGAACGGGTCGGTGACGACGAGGGACCCGACGGCGTCGAGTCCGGCGAGGGTCCCGGCGTGGAAGGCGCCGATCCGGCCGAGGCCGAGGATTCCGATACGCATGGTGCTCCTTACGAGGCGGTGCGGTGAGGGTCGTCGAGAGGGTGTCAGTCGAGTGCGCCGAGGACGTTCTGGTCCCAGTCGATCACCGAGCCGGTGACCACGCCGGACCGGTCCGACAGCAGGAGGACGACGAAGTCGGCGATCTCGTCCGGACGGCCCAGCCGGCCCATCGGCAGCCGGGCGGCGGCCTGTTCGCGCCAGTCGTCGCCCGCGCCGTGGAACGCCCGCTGCGTGGCGTCCTCGCCCTCGGTGGCGGTCCAGCCGATGTTCAGGCCGTTGATCCGGATCCGGTCCCAGCGGTGCGCGTGCGCCGCGTTGCGGGTGAGACCGGCGAGCCCCGCCTTCGCGGCCACGTACGGGGCGAGGAACGGCTGCCCGCCGTGCGCGGACGAGGTGATGATGTTGACGATCGTGCCGGGCGCCCCGCGCCCGAGCATGTTCGCGACCGCCGCCTGCATCGCGAAGAACGGTCCCTTGAGATTGACCGCGATGTGCTGGTCGAACAGCTCGGGCGTGGTGTCGAGCAGCGTTCCGCGGGAGGTGAGGCCCGCCGAGTTGACCAGGCAGTCGACACGGCCGTACGCGTCGACCGTCTCCGCCACCGCCGCCTTGGCCTGCGCGGCGTCGGCCAGGTCGGCGCGGACGTACCGGGCCGTGCCGCCGGCCGCCTTCAGCTCGGCCACCAGCGCCTCGCCCGGCTCCGGCCGCCGCCCGGTCACCGCCACCACCGCGCCCTCGCGGACCGCGGCACGGGCGACGGCGGCACCGACGCCCTGGCTGCCGCCGTTGACCAGCACGACCTTGTCGTGCAGCAGGCCCTCGGTGCCGTTGCCCGAGCCGTCGTCGTGGAGCAGTCCCATCGCCTACCTCAGCTCTCGCGTCGCCCGGCCGCCGCCTGCAGCTCGGTGCGCAGTTCCTCCGGCGTCCGTTCCTTGCGTAGGGCCCGTCGTACGACGTCCGCCTGCGCGGGCGGGGCCAGCCCGTCGACGGGCGGGTCGTTGTCGAGGTTCGTGGGGAAGGGGTAGCCCTCGGCGCTCGCGGCGATCACCCGGTCCAGCCACCGCTGGTCCGCGCCCGCGGCCCGCCGCCGCAGCAGCACCGGGTAGACGGCGTTGACGACCGCCTCCCGGTCGACCGTCTCCATCGCCCGCCCGAAGGCGGAGGAGATCTGCAGCAGGTTGGCCATGCGCCGGATGTCCGCCGAGCGGTTGCCGCCGGCCGCGTGGAACAGCGCCGGGTTGAAGAACACCGCGTCGCCCTTGGCGAGGGGCAGCTGCACGTGGTGCCGGTCGAAGTACGCCTGGAACGCGGGCAGCCGCCAGGCCAGATAGCCGGGCTCGTACGCCTGCGAGTACGGCAGGTACAGCGTCGGCCCCGACTCCACCGGCATGTCGCAGTGCGCCACCGCGCCCTGGAGGGTCAGCACGGGGGAGAGGCGGTGCACATGCGCCGGGTAGGCGGCGGCCGCCTCGGCCGGGAGGAAGCCGAGGTGGTAGTCGCGGTGCGCGGTCTGCGCGGCGCCGCCCGGGTTGACCACGTTGATCTGCGAGGTCACCTGGTAGCCGGGCCCCAGCCAGGCCTGAGCGGCCAGCGCCAGCACCTCGTTGGCGTAGTAGTCGGCGAACACCTCCGGGTCGCGAAGGGCCGCCTTCTCCAGCGCGTTCCACACCCGGTCGTTGGCGCCCGGCGGGGCGAAGTGGTCGCCGGCCCCCGCCCCGGAGGCGCGCTGCCCGGCGATCAGCGCCTCGAACACGGCCGTCGCCGCGTCCACGACCGCCGGTTCGAACGCGCCGCGGAAGGCGACGACGCCGGGCCCGTCGGTGAGGGCGCGCACCAGCTCCTCCCGCAGCGCCTCGCGGTCCGCGGCGCGCGCGGCGTCGTACACCGGGATGTTCCGTTCCACCGCTACCGCGTGCGGGTATTCGGCGGGGTCGGTCCGGCGCTCGACGAGCACGCGGAAGGTGTCGAGATCGCAGTCCCGCTTCGAGAGCCGGGCACGGCGCTGTGCGGCGGTGAGGGACATCGTCGTCCTTTCGGTGACAGGGGCGACGCAGCGCTGTCATTCTTGTCCTGACAAACCCGTCGAACAACCGGCAGTGAGCCATCAAAAACCCCTCAGCGGCCGTCGCAGGAGCAGGGAGGAGCCGTCGTATGGGCCACCCCTTCCCGATCAGGGAGATCGCACGTCAGGCGGGCCTCAGCGAGGCCACCGTGGACCGCGTCCTCAACGGCCGGGGAGGGGTGCGCGCGAGCACCGCGCAGGAGGTGCACCGGGCCATCGCCGACCTGGACCGGCAGCGCACCCAGGTCCGGCTCGTCGGCCGCACCTTCATGGTCGACATCGTGATGCAGGCGCCGGAGCGGTTCACCACGGCCGTCCGCGCGGCCCTGGAGACCGAGCTGCCGTCCCTGCATCCGGCCGTGCTGCGCTCGCGCTTCCACTTCCGCGAGACCGGGCCGGTGGCGGAGCAGGTGCGGACGCTGGACCGGATCGCCCGGCGCGGCTCGCAGGGCGTCATCCTCAAGGCGCCCGACGTGCCCGAGGTCACCGCGGCGGTGGGCCGGCTGGTCGCCGCCGGCATTCCGGTCGTCACCCTGGTCACCGACCTGCCGGCCAGCCCCCGCGCCGGCTATGTCGGCATCGACAACCGGGCGGCCGGCGCGACGGCGGCGTACCTCATGGGGCAGTGGCTCGGCGACCGTCCGGGGCATGTCCTCACCAGCCTCAGCAGCGGGTTCTTCCGCAACGAGGAGGAGCGCGAGATGGGCTTCCGCAGCGCCATGCGGGCCCTGCACCCCGGGCGCCGGCTCGTGGAGATCGCCGAGGGACAGGGGCTGGACGCCACCCAGTACGACCTCGTCCGCGCCGCCCTGGAGCGCGACCCGGACATCCGCGCGGTGTACTCGATCGGCGGCGGCAATATCGCCACCCTGCGGGCCTTCGAGGACCTCGGCCGGACCTGCGCCGTGTTCGTCGCGCACGACCTCGACCACGACAACACGCGGCTGCTGCGTGAACACCGCCTGTCCGCCGTGCTCCACCACGACCTGCGCCAGGACCTGCGCGAGGCCTGCCGCCTCGTGATGCGCGCCCACGGCGCGCTGCCGCCCGCGGGGCCCGTGCTGCCGTCGGCGATCCAGGTGGTCACGCCGTACAACATGCCGCCCCAGGCGGGGAACTGAAGGGGGCGCGGGAGATGACGAGCGGACGGACCGAACACGTGGAGATCGAGGGGGTGCCCTTCACGGTGACCCTGCGCCCGCGCGGCGCGATCGGGCTGCTCGCCCTGCACGCCGACAACGAGGGGGGTACGGCCGAGCTGGCCGAGTCGGTCGCCGAGCGCTGCGGCGCCACCAGCCTGGTCTTCCGCCAGCCCGGCGTCACCGACCCCGTGCACCTGCCCTCGCCGCGGATGGCCGCCGACCACTGCGCGCTGCTCCAGGACTTCCTCGCCCATGTCTCGGTCACCGTGTCCCTGCACGGCCATATGCGCGCCGCCGCCCCGCGCACCCTCTTCCTCGGCGGCCGCAACCGCTCCGCGGCCCGCCGCCTCGCCTACGGACTGCGCACGCTGCGCCCGGAGTTCCGGACCGTCACCGACCTGGCCGGGATCCCGGTCGCGCTGCGCGGACTGCACGCCAGGAACCCGGTGAACCTCACCCGGGGCGGCGGCGTCCAGGTCGAACTCCCGCTGCTCGCCCGGACGTCGGGCCCGGACGACATCCCGCCGCCGCGGGTCGCCGACGCCCTCGCCGCGGGCGTACGGCTGCTCACGGCCGGACGCTGACCCAGGTGCCGGTCTCGGCCGAGCGGGTCATCGCGTCCAGCGCGGCGGCGCTGTGCACGGCGTCGCCGAGCGTCGTGCCGTACGGCGTGCCCTCGGCGACCGAGCGCAGGAAGCGGTAGGCCTCGATGACCTTCAGGTCGTCGTAGCCCATGGCGTTGGCCGCCCCGGGCTGGAAGGCGGCGTACTCGCCGGCGCCCGGGCCGACGTACACGGTGCTCACCGGCTGGTCCTGGTAGCCGGTGCCGCGGCTGACGCCCAGCTCGTTCATGCGGCGGAAGTCCCAGAGGACCGCGCCCCGCGTGCCGTGCACCTCGAAGCCGTAGTTGTTCTGCTCGCCGACCGAGACCCGGCAGGCCTCCAGCACGCCGCGGGCACCGGAGGCGAACCGCAGCAGGCAGCCGACGTAGTCCTCGTTCTCGACGGGGCCCAGCTCACCGCCGGAGGCGCGGGTGTGGCCCGCGGTCGCGCCGGCCGGGCGGGCCCGCTCGGGTACGAAGACGGCCGTGTCGGCGGTCAGCTCGGCGATGTCGCCGAGCAGGAAACGGGCCAGGTCCACGCCGTGCGAGGCCAGGTCGCCGAGGACGCCGCTGCCGCCGCGCGCCCGCTCGTACCGCCAGGTGAGCGCGCCCTCCGGGTGCGCCGCGTAGTCGCTGAACAGCCGCACGCGCGCGTGCGTGACCGTGCCGATCTCCCCGGCGGCGATCAGGTCACGGGCCGCCTCCACGGCAGGCGCGTTGCGGTAGTTGAAGCCGACGGCGCCCTGGACGCCGGACGCGGCGACCGCGTCGGCCACCGCGCGGGCGTCCGCCGCGGTCAGGCCGACCGGCTTCTCGATCCACAGGTGCTTGCCGGCCTCGGCCATCGCCACGCCGATCTCGCGGTGCAGGAAGTTCGGCGCGGTGACGCTGACCGCCTCCACCCGCGGATCGGCGGCGACCTCCCGCCAGTCGCGGGTGGCGGAGGCGAAGCCGAACCGCTCCGCGGCCTCCTCCGCCCGCCCCGGCACCTCCTCGGCGACGGCGACCAGGCGCGGGCGCAGCGGGAGCTGCGGGAAGTGGTGCGGCACGCGCGCGTAGGCCTGGGTGTGCACCCGGCCCATCCAGCCGAACCCGACGACGGCGACCCCGAGCGTGCGCACCACCATGACAGCCCCTGTTCCTTGGACCGGTCCAAAACCTGACCTTCACCCTCCTGACCTCCTGGCCTTGCTGTCAACCTCTTTGACAAGGCGTGTCGGCCCGTGGAACGGTCCATCCCATGAAGCCGCCGACGATCCGCGACGTGGCCGAGCGGGCCGGGGTGTCGAAGTCGCTGGTCTCCTTGGTGCTGCGCGGCTCGGACCAGGTGCGCCCGGAGAAACGCGACGCCGTCCTCGCGGCGGTGCGCGAGCTCGGCTACCGGCCCAACGCGGCCGCCCGCAGCCTGAGCGAACGGCGCACCCGCACCGTCGGCGTGCTCCTGCACGACCTGCGCAACCCCTGGTACGTCGAACTGCTCGACGGCCTGAACTCCCCGCTGCACACGGCCGGCCTGCGCATGCTGCTGGCGGACGCCCGCCTCGGCCGCCGCACGGGCCACGAGCCGGCCGAGCCCTTCCTCGACCTGGGCGTGGACGGCCTCGTCGTCGTCGGCACGCTGCCCGACCCGGCGGCGCTCGCCCCGGTCGCCCGGCGGCTTCCGACCGTCGTCGCGGGCGCCCGGGAGCCGGCGCCGCCCGGCGTGGACGTGGTCGCGGGCGACGACGAGGCCGGGGCCCGCCTGGTCGCGGAGCACCTGGCCGCGCTCGGCCACCGCCGGATCGCGCACATCGCCGGCCACGGCGCGGTGGCCGCGCTGCGCCGGCGCGGCTTCGAGGCGGCGGCGCGCGAGCGGGGCCTGGACGTGGTGGTCGAGCCCGCCGACCTGACGGAGGAGGGCGGCCACCGGGCCGCCGTACGCCTGCTCGGCCGCCCGGGCCGGCCGACCGCCGTCTTCGCCGTCAACGACATGACGGCCGTCGGAGTCCTGTCGGCCGCCGGGGAACTGGGCCTGCGCGTCCCGCACGACCTGTCCGTCGTCGGCTACGACAACACCAGCCTCGCCCGGCTGCGCCACCTGTGGCTGACCACGGTCGACAACGCCGGCCACGAGGTCGGCCACCGCGCCGCCCGCTGCCTGCTGGACCGGCTGGAGGGCCGCGGGGGAGCGGGCAGGCTCCACCTCGCCGCACCCGCGCTGGAGGTCCGGGGCACGACGGGACCCCCGCTCACCGCGTGATCGCGTAGGCCTTCCGCAGCGTCTCGTGCACCGTCCACGTCGTACGGTCGCCCGCGCGCAGCACCGCCATGTCCCCGGGCCCGACCCGCAGCACCGGCCCGCCCTCGACCTCGATCGTCGCCGACCCACTGACCACGACGAACAACTCGTCCGCCTCCGTGTCGGTGACGACCCCCGGCGTGATCTGCCAGATCCCGCGCACCTGCCGCCCGTCCTCCGACTCCCACACCACCTTCCCGCTGACCTCGGGCGTCCCCGAGACGACCTGCGCGGGGTCGAGCGGCTCGGGTTCCAGGTCCGCGTCGGGGATGTGGAGGGCGAAGGCGTGGGCGATGGGGGGCGAGTCGTGGGTCATGCGGGGAACCTAGCGGGAGCCGGCGGTGCGACGGCCTGGACAGGGTGTACGGATCTCCCCGCGAGGACGGACAGTTCGTCGCACGGGCCGCGCGCCCGCTGCGTGCGTATTACAGTTTTCCGCCTGCGACATGTCACCTCGTGTCGCACGAAAAGCACTTGGGGCGGGGTGTGTCCGCGTGCCCCGGTGCGCTGTGGCCTGTGGGGGGCTTTGTGCAAGACATGGTCAAGGGCCAGAACGTGGCCCTGGCGTCCCTGAGCGAGAACGCCGGTTCCGTGATGGTCGGCCTGGGCTGGTCCAGCCCGACCGGTGAGGGGGACGCGGATGTGTCCGTCCTGCTGCTGAACGCCGACGGGAAGGTGCGCAGCGACGCCGACTTCTACTTCTACAACAACCTGGTGGCCGCAGACGGCAGTGTGCAGCTGCTCGGCAAGGTGCCCACGGAGGACGGCGAGGAGGACCGGATCAGCTTCGACCTGACGGCGGTCCCGGCCGACGTCGACCGGATCGTCGTGGCCGCGAGCCGCTACCGGGGGGCCCGGTTCGGCGAGCTGGACGACGTGCGGGTGACGCTGGCCGACGGCAGCGGCGAGGGCCTCCTGCGCTTCGCCATCGACGACGCCGACTCGGTGAGCGCGATCATCTTCGGCGAGCTGTACCGCCGGGGCGAGGAGTGGAAGTTCCGGGCCGTCGGGCAGGGGTACGCCTCCGGTCTGGCCGGACTGGCGACGGACTTCGGCGTGGACATCGACGACGCGGACGCCGACGAGACGGTGGCGGCTGGGGACGAGGCGGCGGCGGAAGACGCTGCCGTGGACGGCGTCTTGGCGGACGGGCCGGGCGCCGCCCCCGAGGCGGTCCCCGCGGCGCCGGCTCCGCAGGTGGTGCTGGAGGCCGTACCCGCGCCCCGCCCGCCCGCGGACGAGCCGGTCCGCGAGAAGGCCGCCGTGCGCCCGCGCACCGCGAAGAAGAAGGTCACCCTGCCCAGGAAGCCCGCCAAGGCCCTCGCGGAGAACGACTCCTGGAAGCCGGCCCGCCTCTTCCCGGTCTCGGCGCTCAAGAGCGACCGTGACCGCGAGATGCGCGCCACCTCCGTCCTGCTCTCGGTGATGGCCCAGGTCCCGGAGTTCGGCCGGCGGCTCACCGCCGCGTTCGGCGCCCCGGCGGGCCGGATGGAGACGTTCACCGAGGTCTCCCTGCCGCACGGCGACACCCCGCGGCGGCCCGACGGGGTCATCCGCGTGGAGCGGGCCGGCAAGCTCTGGACCGCGCTCGTCGAGACGAAGACCAACGGCAACGCGCTCAAGGCCGAACAGGTGCAGGCGTACATGGACATCGCCGCGCGGCGCGGCTACGAGGCCGTCATCACGCTGTCGAACGACGTGGCGCTCGAAGGCAGCCCGCTCGTCGAGGTCAAGATCGACAAACGGCGCAAGCACAAGGTGGCCCTCTGGCATCTGTCGTGGGCCGAGGTCGCGCACCAGGCGCAGATGCTGATCCGGCACGAGGGCGTCGGCAACGCGGCCCACGCCTGGCTGCTCCACGAACTCCTGCACTACCTGCAGCACGAGAACTCCGGCTGCCACGGCTTCCAGAACATGGGACCGGCCTGGGTGCCCGTCCGCAACGGCATCGACGACGAGACCCTGTGCCAGGGCGACCTGCGCGCCCTGGAGGTCGTGGAGAGCTGGGAGCGGCTCGTCCGTCAGGTCTGCCTCCGCCTCGGCGGCGAACTCGGCCAGAAGGTCCTCCCGGTGCAGCGCTCCCGGCGCGGCACCGATCCCCAGGTGCGCCGCAGCCGCCTCGCCGACCAGCTGTGCGCGGACGGGCGGCTCCAGGCGGAGCTGCGCATCGAGGGGACGCCCGGCGTGCTGGCGCTCACCGCGGACCTGCGGACCGGCAAGCTGCGTACGTCCATCGAGATCCCGGCGCCCGAGCAGGGCTATCCGCTGTCCTGGGCCAAGCGGCTGGTCCGGCAGCTGGCCGAGGCGCCCGCGGACCTCCACGTCGAGACGCTGGTCGACAGCGAGACCGGCGGCCCCCGAGGCACCCTGGAACGGCTGCGGCCCGAACCCGGGGACCTGCTGCCCAAGGACAGCGGCGTCCGGATCACCGGGTTCCGGCTGTCCCTGCTGAAGGGCATGGGCAGCGGCCGGGGCAGCGCCGAGACCGGCTTCATCCGCAGCGTCGACGACGCCGTGCAGCGCTTCTACACGAGCGTCGTGGTGCATCTGGACCGCGGGGCGCAGCGCCGTGCGGCCGTCCGGGAGACGGTTGGCTGACCGCTGCTGTCCCGGGCTCTGCTCTCGCGCCCGCGTCACGCCCGTGGAGGGCGGGCGCGGGCGCTGTCCTGTTCGGCGACGTCCGGGGCGCATCGGCGGCCTCGGTCGTATCTGGGCCACAAAACGTAGAACAAAATTGTTGACAATGTTGTTTGGCTAGATTTAGGTTCGACAGGCACTCACTCAGGGAGGGCACATGCCTACAGAAGCCCGTCCGAGCACCGGGGAGCAGGCCAAGCGGCATGCTCTCGCGCGGCTGCGGCAGGCGATCCTGCACGGCGAGATGGCACCGGCGCAGCGGCTGGTGGAGAACGAGCTCGCCGAGCAGTTCGGCGTCACGCGGGCCAGCATCCGGGCGGCGCTGATCGATCTGGAGGCACAGGGCCTGGTCGAGCGGATCCGCAACCGCGGGTCGCGGGTGCGGGTGGTGACCGTGGAGGAGGCGGTCGAGATCACCGAGTGCCGCATGGTCCTGGAAGGACTCTGCGCGGCGAAGGCGGCCGTCGCGGCCGGCGACGAGCAGCTGGAGCAACTCACCGATCTGGGCACGGCGATGAGCAAGGCCGTGGCCGACGGCGAGCCGGTGACCTACTCCGACCTCAACCACGAACTGCACGCCCGCATCCGGGAGTTCTCCGGCCAGCACACGGCCCTGGAGCTGCTGGAGCGGCTCAACGCCCAACTGGTGCGCCACCGCTTCCAGCTGGCACTGCGCCCGGGGCGCCCGCAGCAGTCCCTGAACGAGCACCTGGCCATGATCGAGGCGATCCGGGCCAGGGATCCGCAGGCGGCCGAAGCGGCCGTCCGCGCCCACCTCACCAGCGTGATCGAGGCGCTGCGCGACTGACCCGACGCCGCTGTCAGGGCTGACGCGCGGCGGCACGGCCGCGCGGGGCGGGCGCACCCCCTGTCCAGCAAGGAGAAGCAGCAATGACGCACGGCAAAGCGCCCGCCCCAGCCCGTTCCACCCTCGTCGTCACCGCGCACGCCGGGGACTTCGTCTGGCGGGCCGGCGGCGCCATCGCCCTGGCCGCCTCCCGGGGCGAGAAGGTCACCATCGCCTGTCTGACCTTCGGCGAGCGCGGCGAGTCCGCCAAGGCCTGGCGGGAGGGCAGGACGCTCGACGAGATCAAGGCGATACGCCGGGAGGAGGCGGAGCGGGCCGCCGCCGTCCTCGGCGCCGAAGTCCGCTTCTTCGACGCCGGCGACTACCCGCTCCTCGCCACCCCCGAACTGACCGACCGGCTCGTCGCCGTCTACCGCGAGACACAGCCCGACGTCGTGCTCACCCACCCGGCCGAGGACCCGTACAACGGCGACCACCCCGCCGCCCACCGCATGGCCCTGGAGGCCCGCGTCCTCGCCCAGGCCATCGGCTACCCAGGCGAGGGCGACATCATCGGCGCCCCGCCCGTCTTCTACTTCGAGCCGCACCAGCCGGAGATGAGCGGCTTCAAGCCCGAAGTACTCCTCGACATCACCGAGGTGTGGGAGACCAAGCGCAAGGCCATGGAGTGCCTCGGCGCCCAGCAGCACCTGTGGGACTACTACACCGACCTCGCCGTCCGCCGCGGCGTCCAGCTCAGGCGCAACGCCGGCCCCAACCTGGGCCTCGCCCACAAGACCATGGCCGAGGCGTACATGCGCCCGTACCCGCAGATCGCGAAGGAGCTGGCCTGAGCATGAGCGGTGTCATCGTCACCAACCCGCCCAAGGCCGACCCGGAGGACGTCGGGGCGCTCGCCGCGTTCGGTGTCGCCACCGTCAGCGAGGCCATGGGCCGCACCGGGCTGCTCGGCCCGCAGATCCGGCCGATCCAGCAGGGCGTACGCGTCGCCGGCACCGCCGTCACCGTGCTCGGCTGGCCCGGCGACAACCTCATGATCCACGCCGCGGTGGAGCAGTGCGGCGAGGGCGACCTCCTGGTCGTCACCGCCACCTCCCCGTCCACCGACGGCATGTTCGGCGAGCTGTTCGCCACCGCGCTCCAGCGCCGGGGCGTCCGCGGCCTGGTCATCAACGCGGGCATCCGCGACACCCGGGACCTGCGCGAGATGGGCTTCGCCGCCTGGTCCCGCGCCGTCTCCGCACAGGGCACCGTCAAGGCCACCGGCGGCTCGGTCAACGTGCCGGTCGCGATCGACGGCCAGGTGATCCGCCCCGGCGACGTCATCCTCGCCGACGACGACGGCGTCGTGGTCGTACCGCGCGAGCGCGCCCGTGAGACCGCCGAGCGGTCGCGGGCCCGCGAGGAGAAGGAGGCCGCCGCCCGCGCCGCCTTCCTCGACGGCCAACTCGGGCTGGACCGGTACGGGTTGCGGGACAGGCTGAAGCAACTCGGGGTCCGGTACCTCAGTCACGAGGAGTACGCGGGGGAGCGGTCGTGAGCCGGCAACCGCCCGGCGCCCCGGCACGCGGCGGGGCCGGCGGTGTGCCCTGTCTGGTGATGCGCGGCGGCACCTCCAAGGGCGCGTACTTCCTCGCCGCCGACCTGCCCGCCGACCCCGCCGAGCGGGACGCGCTCCTGCTGCGGATCATGGGCAGCCCCGACGAACGGCAGATCGACGGCCTCGGCGGGGCGCACCCGCTCACCAGCAAGGTGGCAGTCGTCTCCCCGTCCGCCGACCCGCGCGCCGACGTCGACTACCTCTTCCTGCAAGTCGCCGTCGACCGCCCCGAGGTGAGTGACCGTCAGAACTGCGGGAACATCCTGGCCGGCGTCGGCCCGTTCGCCGTCGAGCGCGGACTGGTCCCGGCGGCGCCCGGGCGGACCTCCGTCCGCATCCGCATGGTCAACACCGGCGGCCTCGCCACCGCGACCTTCCCCACGCCGGACGGCCGCGTCGAGTACGGCGGCGACGCCGAGATCTCCGGCGTGCCCGGCAGCGCCGCCCCCGTGGTGATCGAGTTCCCGCCGGGCGACGGCCCGCTGCTGCCCACCGGCAGCGTCCGGGACATGATCGACGGGGTCGAGGTCACCTGTGTCGACAACGGCATGCCGACCGTGCTGATCGCCGCGACCAGCCTCGACGTCACCGGCTACGAGACCCCGCGTGACCTGGAGGAGGACCTCGCTCTCGCCGACCGGCTGCGCGGCATCCGGCTCAAGGCCGGCCGCCTGATGGGCCTCGGCGACGTCACCGACACCACCGTGCCCAAGCTCACCCTGCTCGCGCCGCCCCGCCACGGCGGCGCGGTCACCACCCGCACCTTCATTCCCGTGCGCTGCCACCCCTCGATCGGTGTGCTCGGCGCGGCGAGCGTCGCCGCCGGCCTGCGCATCGAAGGCGGTGTGGGGGAGGGCATCGCCCGGCTGCCGGAGCGGGGCGACCGGGTCCGCGTCGAGCACCCCACCGGATTCCTCGACATCGACACCAGCCTCGACACCAGCCTCGGCACCATCGGGGACGGCCGGCCCCGCGCCCGCCGCACCGCCGTGGTCCGTACCGCCCGCAAGATCCTCGACGGCACGGTCTTCCCCCGGCCCGCCGACCCCGCACTCCGGTCCCAGCCGGCATCCCCGTCCCAGCAGACACCCCCATCCCCGGCGGCACCGCCGTTCCCGTCGGCACCCCCGTCCCCGTCGGCACCCCCGTCCCCGCCCGCAGCCCCTTCCGAGCCGCACCCCGCACAACCCCCTGGAGGCCACCGATGACTCCGCCGCTCGGCGACATCGCCCACATCGGCCACGCCCAGCTGTTCACGCCGGACCTGGACGCGAGCGTCGCCTTCTTCACGGACTACCTAGGCCTCACGGTCAACGGACAGCAGGGCGACACCGTCTACCTGCGCACCTTCGACGACTACGAGCACCACAGCCTGGTCCTCACCGCCCGCGACCGGCCCGGCCTCGGCCGGCTCGCCCTGCGCGTCTCCAGCGAGGAGGCGCTGCACCGCCGGGTCAGGGCGGTCGAGGAGGCCGGCGGCACCGGCCACTGGGTGGAGGACGAGCCCGGCCTCGGCAAGCTGTACGTCACCACCGACCCCGACGGCCACGCACACGCCCTGTACTGGGAGAGCGAGCACTACGTGGCCCCCGAGCACCTGCGGCCCGCGCTGAAGAACCAGCCGCAGGCCAAACCCAACCGCGGCGTGGGCGTACGGCGCCTGGACCACATCAACTTCCTCGCCGCCGACGTGCTCGCCGGCGCCGAGTTCCAGCAGCACGTGCTCGGCGCCCGGCCGACGGAGCAGATCCGGCTGGACTCGGGCCGGATCGCCGCCCGCTGGCTCACCTTCACGGACAAGTCCTACGACGTCGTCTACACGGAGGACTGGACGGGCTCCAGCGGACGCCTGCACCACATCGCGTTCGCCACCGACACCCGCGAGGACATCCTGCGCGCCGCCGACCTCGCCGTGGACAGCGGCGTGTTCATCGAGACCGGGCCGCACAAGCACGCCATCCAGCAGACGTTCTTCCTCTACGTCTACGAGCCCGGCGGCAACCGCGTCGAGCTGTGCAATCCGCTCACCCGCCTCGTCCTGGCCCCGGACTGGCCGTTGATCACCTGGACGGAGGAGGAGCGCAAGAAGGGGCAGGCCTGGGGGCTGAAGACCATCGAGTCGTTCCACACCCACGGCACGCCTCCCGTCGGCTGAGACGCCCTGGCCGGAGCCACCCCGGAAGGCTCGTCGACGACCACCGCCTGATTGTCGATGAGATTGTTGACAAAAACGTTGACTCTTTCGGGGTGGCTCTTTAGCGTCTAGCGCACCCCGCAGCGTCCAGGCGCACCCCGCAGCGCCCCGCGCACCCGTACGAGAGGAAACAAGGATGTCCTCCTCCCCCGCTCCCACCCCCGTCGCCGCCCACGGCAGCAGACTGGCCTTCCTGGTCGTCGGCCTGTGCTGGCTGGCCGTGCTCTTCGACGGCCTCGACATGTTCATCTACGGCTCGGTACTGCCGCACCTGCTGGCGACCGGGACCTTCGGCCTCACCCCCGACCAGGCCGGCGACCTCGGCTCGTACGCCACCTTCGGCATGCTGGTCGGCGCGCTGGCCGCCGGAACCGTCGCCGACCGGATCGGCCGCAAGAAGCTGATGGTCGCCTGCGTGACCGTCTTCTCGCTGGCCTCCGGCCTGTGCGCGATCGCCGACGGCGTCGCCGTCTTCGGCGTCGGCCGGACCCTCGCGGGCGTCGGCCTCGGCGGTCTGCTGCCCACCGCGATCAGCATGGTCTCCGACTACGCTCCCCGCGGCCGCGGCGCGATCGTCATCGGCCTGCTGATGACCGCCCACCACGCCGGCGGCATCCTCTCCGCGTACGTGGCCAAGTGGCTGATCGACCCCGTCGGCTGGCGCGCCGCCTTCTGGGTGTGCGTGCTCCCGCTGCTGTTCGCCCCCGTCCTCGCCAAGCTGCTGCCCGAGTCGCTGAGCTTCCTGCTGGCCAAGGGCCGCACCGACGAGGCCCGCGCCCTCGCCGCTCGCTACGACGTGGAACTGCCCGCCGCCAGGACCGGCAAGCCCGGCGCGGCCGACCGCTGGACCAACCTGCTCACCCTCTTCCGCGGCGGAGAGTGGATCCAGACCCTCCTGTACTGGCTGGCCTCCTTCGGCGGCCTGCTCCTCGTCTACGGCGTCGCCACCTGGCTGCCCACCCTGATGCGCGCCGAAGGCTACGAACTGGGGTCCGCGCTCTCCTTCGTCGTCGTCTTCAACCTCGGTGGCATCGTCGGCATGCTCGTCGCCGGACGCGCCGCCGACCGCTTCGGCGCACCGCGCATCTCGGCCGTGTGGTTCGCGCTGACCGCCGCGGGCGTCTTCCTGCTGAGCGTCCACATGCCGATGACCGTGACGATGATCGTCGTCTTCCTCACCGGCGTCTTCCTCAACAGCGCCCAGACGATGATCTACGCGACCGTCTCCATCCGCTCCACCGCCGCCCACCGCGCCACCGCCGTCGGCTGGACCTCCGGCATGGGCCGCTTCGGCGCCGTCTTCGGCCCGTGGCTCGGCGGCCAGCTGCTCGCCGCGGACCGGGGCGACTGGGGCTTCACCGCGTTCGCGCTCGCCGGTGTGTCCTCGATGGTGTTCATCGGCATCGCCTCGCTGCGCACTCCGAAGACCGCCGGCCGCGACAGCGAGCCGCAGGAACTGGTCACCGCCCACTGACCACCCCGCTCGGGGGTGTCGTACGACGGTATACGGCATCCCCGCAGGCCCCGCTGCCCCTCCGCTGGCACCCCGCCCCGCAGCGGGGCACTGTGGGGGGATGAGCGTCAGCTGGGACATCCGCCGGGCCGGGTCCGCCGACGCGCGGCACCGGGCGCTGCTGATCCCCGGCGGCATGTGCAGCCACGAGTTCTACGCCGATCTCGTGGCCGAACCCGCCCTCGCGGGGCTCGGCACGGTCGCCGTGACACCCCCGGGGTTCGGGGGCACCGAGGCGCCGGACGACGTCGGGATGGACAGCTACGCACGGCTCCTCGCCGAGCTGGCCCGCGAGGAGCGCTGCGACGTCGTCGTCGGGCACAGCCTGGGCGCCAACTGGGCGCTGGAGATGGCCGCGGCCGGGTACTTCACCGGCCCCTTGGTGCTGCTGTCGCCGACCTTCTCGCGCGGCGACGAGTCGAAGGTGCTGGCGATGATGGACGCCGCCGGACGCGTGCCCCTGCTCGGGCGGCTGGTGTGGACCGGCATGCTGAAGCTGCTGCCGCGGGCGATGCGCGGCAGCCTGCCGGCGCACCGCGCGGACGCGCTGACGGCCGCGATGACCGGCAACGACCCCGGCGTCTGCCGCCGTATGGTGCGGCGCTACTACGCCTACCTCGACCACCACGGCACGCTGGTCGACCGGCTGTGCCGGGCCGGCGTACCGGCCTGGGTGGTGCGCGGCGAGCACGACGAGATCGGCCTGACCGAGGACGAGCGGCGAGGGCTCGAAGCCTGCCCGCACGTCACCCTGCGGACCGTTCCCGACGCGGGGCACCTGCTGCTGGTCGAGCAGCCCGCGCGGGTCGCCGCCACCGTCATGGAGGCGGTCGCGGCGCTACCTTGAGCCGAGACAGAAGGCAGAAGGCAGAAGGCCGTCTTCGAACCCCGCAGGAGTACCCCATGATCGACGTCACCCGGCAGATCGACGCCGTCGGACGCAGGGTCGGCCGCCGCGCCCTGGAGGCCGGCGAGGTCCGCGCGGTCACCCTCGCCCAGCGCCACGACGTCCCTGTCGAGGACGTGTGGGGCGCCTGCACCGACCCCGAGCGCATCCCGCGCTGGTTCCTGCCGGTCGAGGGCGAGCTGCGGACGGGCGGCCGTTACCAGCTCCAGGGCAACGCCGGCGGCACCATCGAGCGCTGTGACCCGCCCAAGAGCTTCTTCGCCACCTGGGAGTACGGCGGTGACACCAGCTGGATCGAGCTGCGGCTGATCCCCGAGGGTGACGGTCGTACCCGCCTCGAACTGGACCACCTCTTCCCGCTCGACGACGAGAAGTGGGCCGACTTCGGGCCCGGCGCCGTCGGCGTCGGCTGGGACATGACGTTCGCCGGGCTCTTCCTGCACCTGTCGACCGGACGGCCCAACGACCCCGAGGCGTTCATGGCCTGGGCGGGGTCGGCGGAGGGCCGCCGCTTCGTGACGGCGAGCAGCGAGGGGTGGTACGCGGCGAGTGTCGCGAGCGGCGAGGACGAGCCGCGCGCCCGCGCCCGGGCCGACCGCACGACCGCCGCGTACACGGGCGAGGCGGTCTGACGCGCCGGAGAAGCTCGCCGGCGAGCTGAAGGCCGACGCCGGCGGTGCCGGTCAGCGGGCCGCCCGCACCCCGTCCAGCGCGATCGCCAGCACGCGGTCGCGCTGCGCGTCGTCCGTGTACGCGGTCGCGGTGATGCCCGCGACCATGCGCAGCAGGTCGCCGAAGTCCATGTCGGTGCGCGCCTGCCCCGCCTGCTGCGCCCGCTCGAACAGCGGGCCGCCCGCGGAGTACATCGAATCCCGGCAGGCCTGGAAGATCTCCGACTCGCCCTCCAGTGCCTCCCGCACCGCGCGCTTGGTCACCATGTAACCGGCAAACCGGTCCAGCCACGCCGTCAGCGCCTCCCACGGCTCCCGCCCGGCGACCTCCAGCGCCGCCTGGCAGAGGGCGTTGACCTCGTCGGCGTACACGCTCTCGAACAGGTCCCGCCGGGTGGGGAAGTTGCGGTACAGCGTGCCGATCCCGACGCCCGCGCGGCGCGCGATGTCCTCCAGGGAAGCCTCCGCCCCGTGCTCGGCGAACGCCTCGCGGGCGGCCGCGAGCAGCGCGTCGTAGTTGCGGGCCGCGTCCTTCCGGTGCGGGCGGCGCGCCGCGACGATCTCGCTGACGGGGAACGGCTGGGGCGTCACGTGGGCCTCCCGGGGGCGTGCACGGTTGAACCGGAGGGGTGCCTCCGTTAGAGTGGAGGAGTACCTCCACTTTAGCAGTGGGTCCTGGATCCGTCCTGCCCGGCGAGTGCCCGCAGGCACCCCATCGCCGTCTTCCGTCCTTTTCTCGGCTCTTTCGCGTCCTGAGAGGCCCCTTCATGCCCCGCAAGTCCACCCGCCTCACCTTCGCGGTCCTCGCGACCGGTGCGGGCGTGTTCGCCATGCTGCAGTCGCTGATCGCGCCGGCCCTGCCGACCGTCCAGCATGCCCTGCACACGTCCCAGTCCACCGCGACCTGGGTGATGACGGCGTACCTGCTGTCCGCCAGCGTCTTCACCCCCATCCTCGGCCGCGTCGGCGACCTCGTCGGCAAGAAACGCACCCTGGTCGCCGTCCTGCTGGCCGTGCTGGCCGGCTGTCTGCTCGCCGCGCTCGCGCCGACCATCGGCGTGCTCATCCTCGCCCGGGTGGTGCAGGGCGTCGGCGGCGCGCTGTTCCCGCTCTCCTTCGGCATCATCCGCGACGAGTTCGCGCCCGGCGAGGTCCCCGGCAGCATCAGCACCCTGTCCGCCGTCATCGCCGCGGGCGGCGGCGTCGGCATGGTCGCCGCCGGGCCGATCGTCTCCGCCCTCGACTACCGCTGGCTGTTCTGGATCCCCGTCGCCGTGGTCGCCGCCACCGTCCTCATCGCCGCCCGCCACGTCCCCGAGTCCCCCAACAGGGCGGAGGGAAGTGTCAGTTGGCTCGGCGCGGTCCTGCTGTCGGGCTGGCTGGTGGCGCTGCTGCTGCCGCTCAGCCAGGCCGCCGTGTGGGGCTGGGGCTCGGCGAAGGTGATCGGCCTGTTCGTGCTCGCCGCGGTGCTGCTGGCGCTGTGGCTGACCGTCGAGGCACGCTCCCGCAGCCCGCTCATCGACCTGAAGGTCATGCGGCTGCCGGCGGTGTGGACGACCAACCTCGCCGCGCTGCTCTTCGGCGCCGGCATGTACGCGATCTGGTCGTTCCTGCCGGGCTTCGTGCAGACACCGAGCAGCGCGGGCTACGGCTTCGGCGCCAGCGTCACCGCCTCCGGGCTGCTCATGCTGCCGATGCTCGTCGCCATGTTCCTCTCCGGCATGCTCAGCGGCCGCCTGGAACCCGTGGTCGGCGCCAAGGCACTGCTCACCACCGGCGCCGCCCTCGGCGCGCTCGCCTGCGGCTTCCTCGCCGTCTGGCACCAGGAGCAGTGGCAGATCGCCGTCGTGGCAGGCCTGTTCGGGCTCGGCATCGGCCTGGCCTTCGCGTCGATGGCGAACCTGATCGTCGGCAGCGTCCCGCCCGCCCAGACCGGCGCCGCGACCGGCATGAACGCCAACATCCGCACCATCGGCGGCTCCATCGGCGCCGCGGTCACCGGCGTCCTGGTCACCGGCCGCCTCCAGCCGTCCGGCCTGCCCTACGGCTCCGGCTACACCCACGGCTTCACCCTGCTCGCCGTGCTCTGCCTGGCCGCGGCCCTGGCCGCCCTGCTCGTCCCGGTCCGCCGCACGACCGCACCCCGCGGCGGCGCGACGGCCTCCGGCGCACCGGCCGCCCCGGTGAGCGCACCCGCGCGCGTGCGGTAGTGTTGACCTGCGCGATCCCGCGGTCCACCGCGGGAGACGCGACGGGACGTGGCGCAGCTTGGTAGCGCACTTGACTGGGGGTCAAGGGGTCGCAGGTTCAAATCCTGTCGTCCCGACGGAAACAGTCGGCCGAGGCCGTACCGGAGTAGTCCGGTACGGCCTCGCCGCGTTCGGGCACAGGGCAGCCCCGGCATCGGACCGGAAGCCGCAGCCTGTGACCGGCGGTATCAGGACCAACGCCTGTCTGGCTGCCCGGCGCGGCGGCGGAAACGATGGGCGGGCAGGGCGGCCGTGCGCACACCGGAGCCCTGCCTTCCCGACCCCGCCCCCGAAAGGCAGTGATCCCCTGTGAGCCCGAGCGGACCGCAGGCCGCGTTCGACCGATGGCGTTACGCGGGCGTCTTCCTGCTCCTGTTCCTGTTCGGCACCGAGACCTTCCTCGTCTCCCCGCTGCTGCCGACCATCGCGGACGACATCCACGTCTCCGAGTCCGCGGCCGCCCAGAGCGTCACCGCGTACGTCCTCGTCTACGCCGTCACCGCGCCCTTCCTGGGCCTGCGCAGCGACCGCGTCGGCCGGCGGCGCACCCTGCTCGCCGGCACCGCGCTGTTCCTCCTCGCCAACGCGGCCGCCGCCCTGTCGACCGGCCTCGCCCTGCTGATCGTGTCCCGGGCCCTCGCCGGGCTCGCCGCCGCCGCGGCCGGCCCGGCCATCTGGGCGCACATCGCCGAGACCGCCCCCGAGCGGGTGCGCGGCCGCGCCCTCGGCCTCGGCATGGCCCTGTTCTCCTGCGGCCAGGTCGTCGGCGTCCCGCTCGGCGGACTGCTCGCCGGGGCCACGGGCTGGCGGTCGGCGTTCCTCGCGCTCGCCATCGGCACCGCCGCGGCCGTACCGCTGCTGCTGCGCCAGGTGACCGGCGTGCCCACGGCCGCGGCACCGGCACCGGCGGGCGGGGCGCTCGGCGCCGTCCTCGCCGCGTGGAAACACCCCGCGCTGCGCAGGGCCCTGGCCGTCAACACCGCGTTCCACGCGGCCAACCTCGGCGCCTACACCTTCCTCGGCGTGGTCCTCGTCGACCGGTTCGACCTGACGGTGTCCGCGCTCGGCCTCGTCGGCGTCCTCGTCGGCGCGGGCAGCGTCGCCGGCTCCCTGCTCGGCGGCCGGCTGGGTGACCGGGCCCGCGCCGCCGGACGCCACCACCTGCCGCTGCTGCCGGTGTGGGGGCTGCTCCTCGCGGCCGGCATCGCGCTCTCCGCCGCCGGCCCCGGCCTGGTGCTCGCGCTGCTCGGCGTGACCGTCTGGTTCGTGGCCAGCGGCGGGTTCGTCATCGACCAGCAGACCCTGGCCGGTACGGCCGCGCCCGACCTGCGGGCCACCTCCAGCGCCTGGCTGACCTCCACCATGTACGCCGGGACCGGGCTCGGCGCCTGGGCCGTCGGCGCCTTCGACGACGCGGGCACCGGCACCCTCGTCATCGGGGCGGGCCTGGCCCTGGCCTCGGCGCTCGCCGCGCTCGCCGTCACCGCCGGGCTGCGGCGAGGCACCCGAGCGGCGGCGGACACCGGCCAGGACGGGGAGGCCACCGCCCCGGCCCCTGCCGCCGACGAGGCCGTACGCCCGTAAAGTCACCCATGACGGCAGGGGCTTAGCCCGCCGCCCGCTCGCCGCCCTGCCCCTCCACCGCCCGCAGCGGACGCTCGGTCAGCGCCAGCATCCGCGTCCGGTCCTCCTCGGTGGTCGGCGTGAACAACAGGATCAGCGCGGAGGGGTCGTCCACCGGGTGGAACGACGACAGCGACAGCGTCATCGGCGCCGACCCCGCGGGCCGCACCGTCACCGTACGGGCCGTCAGCTCCGCCACCGAGTGGCACCCCCACCAGTGGCGGAGCTCCGGCGCGTCCTCCTCCAGCCGCGCGTAGACCTCACCCGTGCGCGGGTCGGAGAGCGCCGGGCCGGCCTGGGCCCGGAAGTGCTGGAAGATGTTCATCGCCAGCGGCTCCCAGTCGTGCAGCACCGTGCGCAGCCGCGGGTCGGCGACCATCAGCCACATCAGGTTGCGCCGGTCCGCCGGCACCGACTCCGGGCTGCCCCACAGCGCGCTCCACGGCGTGTTCCAGGCCAGCAGGTCGAAGTGGCGGTCGAGCAGCACCGCCGGGCTGGCCGGCCAGGAGTCGAGGACCGGTCGCACGGTCGCGGCCAGCCCCTCCGGAGCGCCGCCGGACCCCGCCGGTTCGTGGTAGCCGGCCAGCCGCATCGCGTGCCGCAGCCCGGCCGCGTCCAGCCGCAGCGCCCGGGCCACCGAGGTCAGCACCTGGCGGCTGGCGGTGACCCGGCCCTGCTCCAGCCAGGTGTACCAGGCGAGCCCGACCCCCGACAGGGAGGCGACCTCCTCCCGGCGCAGGCCCGGTGTGCGCCGCCGCGGCGTGGCGGTCAGGCCTACGTCGGCGGGCTTGAGCAGCTCGCGGTGGGCGCGCAGGAAGGCACCCAGTTCCTCGCTGGGGCCGGGGGTGGGTGTGGACATGGGGAGGGCTCCTCGGCCTGGTCGGTCCTACGGCGTGCGGTGCGGTGGGACGGGTGCGGGCGGTGCGGTGCGGTGGGGCGGGGTGGGTGGGCCGGGCGGACAACTGCCGTCCGGCCCACCCGCGTTCACTCTAGGCGCCGCCCCCGGTACGCGCGGTGAGCCGCCACAGCCGTACCGGCATCGCGCTCACCCGGCCGAGCGTGCGCTGCCGTTCCTCGGCGACGCGGCCCACGGCCCGGTAGAACTCCGCGTGCAGCGCGGGGTCCAGCACGGACGCGTAGTAGTCGCCGAACGTGGCGGCGTGGAAGTGCTCGTACTGCGCCGCGTCCCGCACGGTGACCACCGCTTCCCGCTCCCACCACTCCTCGACGGTGAAGAACCCGGCCAGCAGCTCGCCGAGTTCGTCCGCCGGGCGGGTGCGGGTGGCGATGGGCAGCACCCCGCGGTCGTCGAGCAGCTCCGGCACCGCCTCCGGCGGGATGCCCAGACCGGTGAGCGCGGCGCGCACGAGGTCGTCCTCGCCGCCCAGGCCGTGCTCGTCCCGCGCCGGGTGATAGGTCGTCAGCAGGAAACTGCCGCCGGGTGCCAGATGGTCCCGCACCCAGGCCAGCACCCGGTGCTCCACCGGGTACAGCCAGTGCAGCACCGACGTCATCGTCACCACGTCCGCGCGGTACGGCAGCGGCGCGGGCGCCGTCAGGTCGGCGGGGTGCAGGGCCACCCGGGCGCCGTACGGGCGCAACCGTGCCGTCGCCTCGGCGATGCGGTGCGCGGAACGCTCCAGACCGACCGCCGACCTGAGCGACGGGAACCGCTCCAGGGCGGCCTCCAGCAACTGGCCGATGCCGCTGCCGAGATCGACCAGTACACCGGGTTCGCCGGTCACCCGGT
This sequence comes from Streptomyces griseosporeus, assembly GCF_014656055.1. GTDB lineage: Bacteria > Actinomycetota > Actinomycetes > Streptomycetales > Streptomycetaceae > Streptomyces > Streptomyces griseosporeus. The sequence goes on along the minus strand of NZ_BNBR01000001.1, from coordinate 1,036,727 downwards.
CGAGCACCCAGTCGCGGTCGTGGACCTGGCGCAGCCGGCTCGCGTCGTCGTACCCGCCGAGGGTGCGGGCCTGGGCCTCGGTGTCGGACAGGGTCACGGGTGCTCCTCACGGGGGACGGACGGGACGGCGGTACGGGAGGGCGGCGGCGCGGCGACGAACTCCTCCAGGCGGCGCCGTACGTCGCTCTGGTCGTACCGCTTGAACAGGTTGATCCGGTTGCGGGCGAGGTCGCCGCGGTGGACCAGCTCGTACAGGTGCTGGCGCTGGCCGAAGCCGTCGCCGGTCAGCTCCCAGGCCAGCCGCAGCAGCCGGGACTTGCGCTCGGCGCCGATGCCCCGGCCGCGCATGTACCGGTCGAGCAGGGGACGCAGCCGGGGGTGCGCGAGGTCGTTCTCGGTGGGCTGCATGAGCAGCCCGGAGGCGCCGATGCGGCGCAGCACGTCCACCGCGCTGTCGGCGACCTCGGCCGACCACACGCGGCTCGCGGCCGTGTCGCCGGGGGCCAGCAGCCCGCCGTCCGTGACGGCGGCGCGGGCCTCGGCCGCGTCGAGGAACAACTCCGTCAGCTCGGCGTACGACGCGAGCCGGCCGAGGTCCTCCTGGACGTTGCGGAACCCGTCGACGCCGATGCTCTCGGCGACCAGCGTGGCCGTGGCCAGCAGGGTGCGCAGCCGCTCCCGGTAGCGGACGTGGCCGATGTACGCCGACCAGGCGTTGATCCGGGCCAGCCCGGTCCGGGCCAGGTCGGCGTCCCGCAGCAGGAAGACGCGGTCCCACGGCACGAGGACGTCGTCGAAGAAGAGCATGGCGTCCTGCTCGTCGTACCGCGCCCCCAACGGGTGCGCGTGGCCCCAGGGTTCCGCACCGAGGGGTTCACGGCACAGGGTCACCAGGCCCGGCGTGTTCAGCGGCAGCGCGAACCAGACGACGAACTGCTCGCCGCGCCGCTGCGTGAACGACGCCGACAGGTACACCAGCACCTCGTGGGCGAGCGGCGCGAGCGTGGTGAGCTGTTTCGCGCCGCGTACGACGATGCCCCTGTCGTTCTCCTCCAGCACGCGCAGCGCGAGGTCGGGGTCGTCGACCGGGTCGGCGGAGCGGTCGATCTGCGGGTCGCCGAGGGCGTGCGAGAGGACGAGGTCGTTGCCGGCGCAGTACCGGTACCACGCCTCCGCGTGGGCGCCGAAGCCCGGCCGGGACGCCTCCAGACGGTGCCGGAAGTCGTAGACGCCGACGGCGATCGACGCCATGAACGCGGGGGAGCGGCCGTGCTGCCCCAAGGCGTTCGCGTGCCAGAACTCGGCGCTGCGGCGCTGCAGCCGCAGCTCCTCCAGGGTGCGCGGCGGCTGGTAGGCGCGGGCGAGGCGGCGTCCGCTGCCGGGGTCCTCGTAGGTGAGCAGGTCCCGGTGGGCGGGGTCGTGCTGGAGGTCCAGCAGGTCCGCGAGGGCGTCCACGGCCGGGCGGAAGGCGGGGTGCCGGGCCGGGTCGGCCACCCGCTCGCCGTTCAGGTACAGCTCCCGGCCGTCGTCGAGCTCCGCGCGGTACCGGTCGCCGGTGAGCAGGCCCCGGGCGGTGTCGGCGGAGGTGGTCAGGAGGGTCATGTGCGGGCTCCCGTCGGGGATGCGGGCGGGTGGGCGAGCGAGCGGTAGCCGCCCTGGTGGTAGACGAGGGGTTCGCCAGGGCGGGCGTCGGCGGCGGCGACGCGGCCGACCAGCACGGCGTGGTCGCCGCCGGGCAGCACCGTGTGCAGTCGGCAGTCGAACCAGGCCAGGCAGTCCTCCAGCACGGGCGCCCCGGTGGCCCGTACGTGCATGGGGGCCGCCGTGAACAGCCCGAGGGCGCGTCCGGCGCCGGGCGCGGCGAAGTGCCGGGCCAGCGGCTCCTGGTGGCCGGCCAGCACCGAGACCGCGTACCGGCCGTCGGCGCGGACCGCGGCGGCCAGCGGGCTGCGGGCGTTCACCGCGACGCTGACCAGCAGCGGGTCCAGGGAGAGCGTGCACAGGGAGGAGACGGTCTTGGCGAAGACCTCCTCGCCGTGCCGGGCGGTGATCACGGCGACGCCGGTGGTCCAGCGGCGGGCGGCGTCGCGGAACGCGTCGGCGACCGGATCGCCGCCGAGACCCACGCGGGTGCGGGCGGCGCTCACCGCAGCCCCACCCGGTAGGCCCGCAGCCACTCGTCGACCTGGACGAGATGGTCCAGGCCGCCCACGGGGTTGGGCGCCGTGCGCGGCGAGGGCAGCGTGCGGCCCTCGGCCAGGGCCCGGCGTACCAGGTCACGGTCGACCAGGTCGAACACCGGGGCCGCGGGGTCGGCGAGCAGGTCGTGCGCGCGGTCGGTGAGGACCTGGGTGTAGCGGACGGCGGGGGTGGACGGGTAGCCGCTCTTGGGCCGGTCGGCGACCTCGGCGGGCAGCAGGTCCCGCACGGCGTCGCGCAGCAGCCCCTTCGGGCGGCCGTCCGGCGCCTTCAGCGCCCACGGCACGTTCCACGCGTACTCCACCAGCCGGTGGTCGCAGAACGGCACCCGCACCTCCAGGCCGACCGACATGCTGACCCGGTCGACCCGCTCCAGCAGGGGCGGCAGCCAGCGGGTCAGCGCCAGGTGGAACAGCTCCCGCACCCGGCGGTCGGCGCCCGACTCGCCGGGCAGCGCCGGGGTCGCGGCCAGCGAGGCCCGGTACTGCTCGGCGGTGTACTCCTCGGGCCTGACCTCCGCCCACACCTCCGGACGCAGCAGCGCGGCCGGGGTGGTACGGCCGTGCAGCCAGGGGAAGGTGTCCGCGGCGCGGGCGGCCGGGTCGTGGAAGTAGGGGTAGCCGCCGAACACCTCGTCGGCCGCCTCCCCGGACAGCGCCACCGTGGAACGCCGCCGCACCTCTCTGAAGAGCAGGTGCAGCGAGGCGTCCATCTCGCCCCAGCCGGGCCGGTCCCGGGCACGCAGCACCGCCTGCCGGGCCTGCAGCAGATCGTCGTCGGGGATGACCACGGACGTGTGCAGGGTGCCGATGTGCTCGGCGGCGGCCTGTACGAAGGGGGCGTCGGCGCCGGTGCGCCAGGCGTCCGGGGCGCGGTCGGCACTGCCGGGGAAGTCCACGGAGAAGCTGCTCACCTTGGACTGCCCGGCGCGTTCGCGGGCCCGCGCGGCGAGCGCGGTGATGGCGCTGGAGTCGACGCCGCCCGACAGCAGCGTGCACAGCGGCACGTCGCTCATCAGCTGCCGCTCGACCGCGTCGCCGAGCAGCTCCCGCACCGTCCGCCGGGTGGTGTCCGCGTCGTCGGTGTGCGGGCGGGAGACAAGCTCCCAGTACCGCGACTCGCGGGTCACCGACCGCCGTACCCGGACCAGATGCCCGGGCCGCACCTCGCGCAGCCCCCGGAACAGGCCGTGCCCGGCCGTCGGCGCGGCGGGCAGGGCGAACAGCTCGGCGATGCCCTCCGCGTCCAGCTCGGCGCGGAACGCCGGGTGGGCGAGGACGGCCTTCGGCTCGGAGCCGAACAGCACGCCGGTGGGGTGGGCGTGCCAGTACAGCGGCTTGATGCCCAAGTGGTCCCGCACCAGCAGCAGTTCCTGCGCGGTCCCGTCCCACAGGGCGTAGGCGAAGATGCCGTTGAAGCGGCGGGGCGCGTCGGCGCCCCACTCCAGGTGGGCGCGCAGCACCACCTCGGTGTCGGAACGGGTGCGGAAGGTGTGGCCGAGCCCGGTCAGCTCCCGCCGCAGATCGACGTGGTTGTACAGCTCGCCGTTGTAGGTGAGGACCGTCTCGCGGGCCTGGAGCGGCTGCGCGCCGCCCTCCAGGTCGATCACGGACAGCCGGCGGTGGCCGAAGGCCGCGTGCCGGGACAGCCAGGTGCCGGAGGCGTCGGGGCCACGGCAGGCGAGGGTCTCGGCCATGGCCTCCACGACCGGGCCGCGGGTGCGCAGATCGGTCTCCCAGTCGAGCCAGCCGGTGACGCCGCACATCACCGCTCCCCGGACGGCTCGGCGGAGGGCTGCTGCGGGGCGGTCGCCTCCCAGCGGCAGCCGTGCCCGGTGGGCCCGGTGCGCAGGCTGTGGGACGGCTCGAAGCCCTTGGCGCGGATGTTCGCGGACAGCGCCCGGGTGCAGTACGTGCACGGGGATGCGAGGGTGAGGCGGACGCCGGAGCGGCGGGCCTTCTCCCGGTAGTCCCAGATCGCGCAGTGGGTGATGGTCAGCGCCGCGCGGGTGGCGCCCTCGGTGTCGATGCCGTCGTCGAACTCGTAGTCGGAGCCGTACAGTTCGGCCTGGCGGGCGATGCGGTGCACGGGGTCGGCGGCACCCCGGCCGTGGTCGGGCTCCACGCCCCGGTGCACCTCGGCGATGGCCTGCGCCCAGGCGGCCAGCGCCTGTTCGCCGAACCGGGCGACGAGGAAGCGTTCCATCAGGGCCTGGCCGCGGAAGAACACGCGCTGCCAGTCCTCGGGGCCGCCGGTCGTGGGGTCCGGCAGGTCGGCGAAGATCTCCGACTGGAGGGCGAACCAGTCGGCGAGGTGGGTGCTGGTGGGCCGCGCGGCCAGCAGCCGGGTCAGCCCGGACTCCGCCTCGTGCAGCCGCTGCCGCCACAGCGCCGACCGCTCGGCCGCCGGCATGGACCGGTAGGTGTTGCGCAGCCGCTCGGGCGACAGCGGACTCGGTGCGGGGGCGTCGCCGAGGACGGCGGTGACGAGGCGTCCGGTCTCCCGGGCGCCGGCGCCGCCGTCCTCGGTGGTGGCCGCGACCCCGTCGGGACCGCCGCGCGCGATGCCTCCTGCGGGCGCATCGCTCATCTCGGATCTCCTTCGCGGTGGGGGCAAGGACCGGTCGGGTCCTGGTGTCCGGCCACGCTACGAACGCGCTGACCACGTCAGAAGCCCCGAAAGGCGGCACCGGCGGCGACCTTCGGAGCCCCGGAACTGCTCCGAAGGTCGCCCCTCGGGGCACGCGTGAGGGGCATTCGGAGCAGGGGGGAGGGGGAGGGCGGAGGAGGGAACCATGCCGGAGCGTGGTCCGCGGGTCAGCCCGCCAGCCCGTGCCGGTGGGCGTACAGCGCCGCCCGCAGACGGTCCGACTGGCCGGTCTTGCGCATCGCGTTGGTGAGGTGCTTCTTCACCGTCGCCTCGGCCAGGGCCAGTTCCCGTCCGATCTCGGCGTTGCTCAGCCCGCGGGCGAGCTGGGCGAGGACCTGCCGCTCCCGGCCGGTGAGGCCGCAGTGCTGCGGCAACGGCTCGGCGGCGTCCTCCGGCAGGCTCACCGCCTGGATCCGGGCCGGGGCGGGCGCGGGCAGGAACACCGAGCCGCCCGCGCCGGCCAGGCCGACCGCGCGGATGATGCCCTCCTCGGGCAGGTCCAGCGGGAAGCAGCCGCTCGCGCCGGCCAGCAGCATGCGGCTGGCCTCGGCGGTGCTCTCGGCCCGGCGCAGCAGCAGCACCCGCGCCCCGGGCGCCACGTCGGGTGCGCGCAGCCGGGTCACCAGGGCCAGGTCCTCCGCGAGCGTGCCGGCCCGGCCGAGCAGGACGACGTCCGGGCGGACCCGGCGCAGCGCGTCCGGCAGCCGCACCGGGTCGCCGGAGCTGCCGACGACCATCATGCCGGGGTCGGCGTTCAGGACACTGCGCAGACCGGCGCTGGCCACGGGGTGCCGCTCGGCGAGGAAGACCCGGGTGACGTGCGCCGAGCGGGGGCCGGGTGGCCGGCCGGCGGCACGGTCCTCCGCGTCGGCCAGCAGCTGGTGCCCGGCGATCAGGTCGAGCGGGTTGTCGATCTCGGCGTGCAGCGACCCCGGGTCGCCGAACGCGGTGGCGGTCGTCAGCGTCGTCATCGCCAACTCCCCGATATGAAGCGGGAGATGACGCAGGAACGGCGGTACGGCTTCACGTGTGGTCCCCTCGGCGGTGGCAGTGGGCCTGCAGCAGACGGAGGGGCGCGCGCGGACGGACGGTCCGTCGGGTCAGCGCCCCGCACACGGACGACAGGACTCGTCGAAACACCTGCGGTGCCACGAGCCGCCGATACCGACCAGCGTGAAGTCGGTTCGCCGTTTGACCATGACGGCAGCGTAATTCGGCCGTTTGGCGGGGGTCAACACGCCCCGGATCACACGCGTATGAGGGAAGCGTGTATTCCGTACGACCGCTCCTATGACCAGGGGTATCAGCATCAACGCCTGGCTGGTTCCGATCGCTTGCCCTCCCGCACGCTGCTGCCGCACCACCACCCGAGAACGACCGGTCCAGGAGGAGCGAGCACATGGCCGCCCACCCCCGTCCGCGACGGAAGACCCCCGGATGAGGCGCTATCTGCTGCGGCGCCTGCTGCTCGCCGTGCCCACCCTGCTCGGCGTCACCGTCGTCGTCTTCGCCGCCGTCGCCCTGGTCCCCGGCGACCCCGTCACCGCCTTCCTCGGGCCCGGCGCGCCCGCCGAGGCCAGGGAGCGCCTGGCCGAACGCCTCGGCCTGGGCGAGCCGTTGCCGGTGCGCTACGGGCACTGGCTGTGGCACGCTCTCCACGGCGACCTCGGCGTCTCGGTCTCCGCGCAACGGCCGGTGGCGGACCTGCTCGGACCGGCCCTCGGCCAGACCCTGCTCCTCGCGGGCGCCGCGTTCCTGCTGGTGATCACCGGCGGCACGCTGCTGGGCGCCCTGGGCGCCGGCCGCCCCGAGGGCCGCCGGGCGCGCGCCGGGCGGGCCGTGAGCACGCTCGCCGTCTCCGCACCGCAGTACTCGGTCGCGCTGCTGCTGATCGCCGTGTTCGCCGTCGCCCTGCGCTGGTTCCCGGCCGGCGGCACCCGCGACCTGTTCACCGGCGGCGGCCCCGCCGACCAGCTGCACCACCTCGTGCTGCCCGCGGTGGCGGCCGCGCTCGTCCCGCTCGGCCTGACCGCCCGCGTCTTCGGCGCGGCGCTCTCCTCCGTCCTGCACTCCGACCTCGCCGACGGGCTGCGCGCCCGGGGACTGCGCCGCGCGGCCGTCCTGCGGCACTGCGTGCACAACGCCTCCCCGGCCCTGCTGACCATCGGCGGGCTCCAGCTCGCCTATCTGCTGGAGGGCGTGGTCTTCGTGGAGACCCTGTTCGCCTGGCCCGGCGTGGGCCGCCTGCTCTACGACGCGCTCACCGCCCGCGACCTGCCCCTGGTGCAGGGCGGGGTGCTGCTCGTCGCCGTGGCGTTCGTCGGCGTGAACATCGTCGTCGACACCGCGCACGCCCTCGTCGACCCCCGGCTGCGGGGTGCGCTGTGAGCCGCCGCCCGCCCCTGTCCGCGTACGCCGCGGCGGCCCTGCTGCTGCTCGCCGTCGCCGGGCCCCTGCTCACCCCCGACGACCCGGACGCCGGGAACCTGCGCGAGCGGCTGCTGGCCCCGGGCAGCGCGGGTCACCCGCTCGGCACCGACACCCAGGGCCGGGACGTGCTGAGCCGGCTCCTCGTCGCCGCGGGCCCCTCCCTGCTCGGCGGGCTCCTGCCGGTCGTCGTCGCCACCCTCGCCGGCGGGCTCCTCGGCATCGCCGCCGGGCTGGGCGGCCGTACCACCGAGAACGTGCTGCTGCGCGCCCTCGACGTGCTCTACGCCTTCCCCGGCGTCCTGCTGGCCATCACCGTCGCCACCGTGCTGCGGCCCGGCCTCCTCGCCACGGTCGTCTCGCTGTCCGTCGTGCTCACCCCCGCGGTCACCCGGGTCGCCTTCACCGAGGTACGGCGCATCCGCACGGCTGCGTTCCTGGAGGCGGCCCGGGTCAGCGGGGCGGGCGCGGCGAGCGTCGCCGTACGGCAGGTGGCCCCGGTCGTCGCGCCCGTGCTGCTCGTCTACGCGTCCTCCCTCGTCGGACTCGCCGTCGTCTACGCCGCCGGGCTGTCCTTCCTCGGCCTCGGTGTGCCGCCGCCCGCCGCCGAGTGGGGCGCCATGCTGGACGAGCTGCGGCCCAGCCTGCTCACCCGGCCCGAGGTGGCCGTGCTGCCCGCCGTGACGATCCTCGTCGTCTCCGTCGTCTTCAACTGCCTCGGCGAGGCGTTGCGCCGGCGCGCGGGCGGCGGACACGAGGTCGGCCGCCCGCCGGCCGTGGAGGCCGCCCGATGAGCGCCCCGGAACGCCTCGACGTGACCGGCCTGACCGTCACCCACGGCGCGGTGCGCGCCGTCGACTCGGTGTCGCTGACCGTGCACCCCGGCGAAGTCCTGGTGCTGCTGGGCGAGTCCGGCAGTGGCAAGTCCACCCTCGCCCGCACCGTGCTCGGCCTGCCCGGGCGCACCGCGCGGGTGACCGGCAGTGTCGCGCTGTCCGGCACGGAGCTGCCGACCCTCGGTGAACGCGCCCTCGCCGACATCCGCGGACGCCGTATCGGCTACGTCCCCCAGGACCCGGACGCCGCCCTGGACCCGCTGCGCCGGATCGGCGCCCAGCTCGTCGAGGTGCTGCTGCGCCACCGTGTCGCCGACGGCCGCCGTGCCGCCCGGCGGGCCGTGCCCGGGCTCCTCGACGCCGCGGGCCTCACCGACCCCGAGCGCGCGGCCCGCGCCTACCCCCACGAACTCTCCGGCGGCCAGCGGCAGCGCGCCGCGATCGCGCTCGCCCTCGCCTGCGGCCCCGGCCTGCTGGTCGCCGACGAGCCCACCACCGCGCTGGACGCCCTGGTCCGCGCCCGCGTCCTCGACCTGCTCACCGCGAGCGGCGCGTCCGTCCTGCTGGTCACCCACGACATCGGCGCCGCCCGCCGCGTCGCCGACCGCGTGGCGGTCATGCACGCCGGCCGCATCGTCGAGTCGGGGCCCGTGGAGCGCCTGCTGACCGCGCCCGAACACCCCCATGCCGCCGCGCTGGTGGCCGCACGGCCGGGAGGCCCGCGATGACCCACGACGAGGCGGCGGCACCCGGCGACGGCGCGCTGCTGCGGCTCGACCGCGTCTCCAAGCGCTACCGGCGCGACGCCCTCGCCCTCGACGGCGTCTCCCTGCGCGTGGCGGCCGGGGAGACGGTCGGCCTGGTGGGGGAGTCGGGCTCGGGGAAGTCCACCCTCGCGCGGCTCGCCCTCGGGCTGCTCGCGCCGGACTCCGGGACCGTACGGTTCGACGGCCACGACCCGCACCGGCTGCGCGGCACCGCCGGGCGGCGCGTGCGGGCCCGGCTTCAGTTCGTGCCGCAGCAGCCGCGCGGCTCCCTCAACCCGGCCCTGCGCGCGGGCGAGGCCGTCGCCTTCGCGCTGCGCCTGCACGGCACGCCCCGCCGGGAGCGCCCCGACCGCGTCGCCGACCTCTTCCGCAAGGTCGGCCTCGACCCCGGCCTCGCCCGCCGCCGGCCGCGCGAGCTGTCCGGCGGGCAGGTGCAGCGCGTCGCCGTCGCCCGCGCCCTGGCCACCCGCCCCGACCTGATCGTCTGCGACGAGCCGACCTCCGCTCTCGACACCACCGTGCAGGCCCAGGTCCTCGACCTCCTCGCCGGCCTCCAGGAACGCCTGGGCGTGGCCTACCTGTTCATCTCCCACGACCTGGCCGTCGTCCGCCGCCTCGCCCACCGGGTCGTGGTCCTGCGCCACGGCCGGATCGTCGAGGAGGGCGACGCCGCGTCCCTGTGGGAAGTGCCCCGCCACCCCTACACCCGCGCCCTGCTCGCCGCCGACGACGGCGCCCCCGCACGCCGGCGCGCCCCCGAGCCCCCCACGCCGACCCGGCCCGGAGACCCGGAGCCGGTCGGTGAACCGTCCGCCCCCTGACCGACGACGAGGAACCCATGACGCACCACCATCGTCCACCCGCCGCCCGGCGGCACCGCGCCCTGGCCGCCGTGCTGCTGCCGATCCTCGCCGTGGCCGGCTGCGGCACCGGCTCCGCCGCCGACGGCGGCTCCGGCGGCGCCGCGTCCGGCGGCACCCTCGTCATCGGGGCGACCGGCAAGCTCCCCAACCCCGACACCGTGATCGGCGGCGCCGGCTACGAGGGCAAGCGCCTGGTCAGCTTCCAGCTGTACGAGGGCCTGACCCGCTACGACCTGTCCAGGAGCGACGGCCCCTCCGAGATCACCGGCGCCCTCGCCACTTCCTGGACGGTCGCCAAGGACCGGAGGACATGGACGTTCACCCTGCGCAAGGGCGTGAAGTTCCAGGACGGCACCGCCTTCGACGCCGACGCCGTCGTCTTCAACCTCGACCGCTACCTGAACAAGAAGAGCCCCTACTACACCGACGCGCTCGGCGCGGGCGCGAGCGAGTACGCCGGGGACATCACCCAGTACGGCAAGCTCGACGGCGACCGGATCCGGCTGGTCACCAAGGAACCCAACGGGCACTTCCCGCAGGACCTCGCCCACGTCCTCATCGCCAGCCCCACCGCCGTCCGCAGGACCGGCTCAGCGAAGTTCTCCGAACACCCCGTCGGCACCGGACCGTTCAAGTTCGTCCGGCAGAAGGCCGGCGAACAGATCGAACTCGCCCGCTTCGACGGCTACTGGCGCGGCGCCCCCAAGCTGGACAAGCTCGTCGTCAAGGCCCTGCCCGACGCCGCCGCCCGCACCGCCGCGCTGCGCTCCGGCGCCGTCAACTGGATCGAGTACCCCAACCCCGACGACATCCCGGCCCTGAAGGCCGACGGCGTCAACGTCCTCACCAACGCCTACGACCACCTGTGGTACTGGATCCTCGACACCGGCGCCGGCCCGTGGAAGGACCCGCGCGTCCGGCGGGCCGCCAACTACGCGCTCGACCGCGAGGCCATCGCCGAGAACCTGCTGCACGGCACCGCCGAGCCCGCCCACCAGGCCGCCCCGCACGGCACGTTCGCCTACGACCCCGCGAACGACACCTACCGTCACGACCCCGCGAAGGCCCGCCGGCTGCTCGCCGAGGCCGGCTACAAGCACGGCTTCGCCACCTCCGTCACCGTGCCCACCGGAGGCTCCGGGAACCTCGTGCCGGTGCCCATCGCCGAGGCCGTCCAGCGCGACCTCGCCGCCGTCGGCATCAAGGCGGAGATCCGCACCACCGACTGGACCACCCTCATCGGCGCCGAGGCCAAGGGCGAGGTGGCGCGCGGCTCGCAGGCCGTCGCCCAGTCCACCACCCTCTTCCAGTCGGAGGCGCTGCTGCCGCTGTTCATCGGCACCGGAAGCCCCTTCTGGACCGGCCACTACAGCAACCCCGAGGTCGACAAGCTGCTCGCGAAGGCGGGCGCGGACGCCGACCGAGCCTCCCGCGAGGCCGCCTACACACAGGCCCTGAAGCTCGTCACGGCGGACGCGCCCTGGCTGTTCGTCGTCAACGACCGCAACCCGAGGGCGCTGGCGCCGACGGTGCACGGCCTGGTGCAGCCGCAGTCCTGGTTCCTCGACCTCACGACCGTCCGGGTGGACCGATGACCCTCTCCCCGACCCCCGCCGGCCCGCCCCCGAAGTGGGGCATCACCCTGCCGCTGCCCGGACTGACCATCGACCGGCACCGCTTCCTCGTCGAGCGGCTGCCCGACCTCGGCTACACCGACGTGTGGAGTGCCGAAGGCGGCGGCACCGACGCCTTCACCCCGCTCGCCACCGTCGCCGCCTGGTCGCCGAGCCTGCGCATCGCCACCGGCATCGTCCCGGTGCACACCCGCGGCCCGGCCGTCCTCGCCCAGACCGCCGCCACGCTGGCCCAACTGGCCCCCGGCAGGCTGCTGCTGGGCATCGGCGCCTCGGTGCCCGCGCACGTCACCGACATCAACGGCATCCCGTTCGACGAGCCGTACAAGCGCACCCGGGACGTCCTGCGGTTCGTCACCCGCGCGCTGCGCGGCGAGCACATCGCGGGCGACTTCGACACCTTCTCCATCACCGGCTACCGCCTGCCCCACCCGCCCGCCGACCCCGTCAAGGTCATCCTCGGCGCGCTGCGGCCCGGCATGCTGCGGCTGGGCTTCCGCGAGGGCGACGGCGCCATCACCAACCTGCTCTTCCCCGAGGACGTGGCCAAGATCCTCGACGCCGTCGGACCGCAGCCGCCCGGCAAGGAACTCGTCGTCAAGGTGTTCGTCTGTCCCACCGAGGACACCGACCACGCGCACCGCGCCACCCGCCCGTTCCTCGCCTGGATCCTCAACCGCGAGCCGTACCGCAAGTTCCACGAGTGGCTCGGCCACGGCGAGCTGCTGCGCGAGTCCCACGAGCGCTGGGCCGACGGGGACGTGGACGGCGCGCAGAAGGCGCTGCCGGACGAGGTGGTCGACGGGCTGTTCATCAGCGGCTCGCCCGAGGAGTGCCGGGAGCGCATCCTGCGCTACCACCGGCCGGGCGTGACCACGATCCAACTGTACGTGTCCCTGCCCCCCGAGGTGTTCGTCAGCCGGGCCCGCGTCCTGGACACCCTGGCCCGCCTCGGACCGGCCGCCGCCCACTGACCCCACCCGGGAGGCACCCCATGGAGCTCGACATACGCGGCGGCGTCCGCGCCGCCCCCGTGCCCGGCGCCACCCCCGAGGAGCGGACCGCCCTGCGGTTCGCCCCGGACCCGCGCGACCGCGACGCCGACCCGGCGTTCGTGGCCCGCAGCGCCCGGGAGAACGAGGAGGACGGCCTGGACAGCGCCCTGGTCGTGCAGTCGAGTTCCTGGCCCGACCCCTGGCTGGTGGCCGCCTGGGCGCTGGCGGCCACCAGCCGGCTCCGTGTCGCCGTGGCCCACCGCGCCGGCACGACCGCGCCCACCGTGGCGGCCCGCTCCCTGGCCACGCTGGACCGGCTCTCCGGCGGGCGGGCCGCCGCCCATGTCATCGTCGGCTCCAGCGACGCCGACGTGGCCCGCGACGGCGACACCCTCGGCAAGGCGGACCGCTACCGCCGCGCGGGGGAGTACCTGGACCTCTTCCACCGCACCCTGACGGCACGTCAGGACTTTGACCACGACGGCGAGTTCTACACCGTGCGCGGCGCCCGCGCGGGGCTGTTCCCCGAGCCCCGCGCCGAGCTGATCTCCTTCGGCGGCTCCTCCCCGGAGGGCGTGGCGCTGGCCGGACGGTACGCCGACGTGTACGCGGTCTCCCCGATGCCGCTCAGCGCCACCCGCCGCCAGATCGCCCGGGTCCGCGCCGCCGCCTCGGCCCACGGCCGGACCGTGCGGATCTGGCGTCACGTCACCGCCGTCACCGCCCCCACCGACGAGGAGGCCGAGCAGCGCGCCCGCCGCATCCGGGCCGACGCCCTGCGGCTGACGTCCGGTCCGGACGCCGGACGGCGACTGGACGCCGTACAGCTCGACCGGGACCGCGAGCGCGGCCGGGCCGACGGCCACCGGCCGGTCGCCGACTACATCGCGCGCTCGCTGGCCGGAGCGTTCATCGGCTCGCCCGAGACCGTCGCGGCGCGCATCGGCTGGCTGCGCGCGGCCGGAGTGAGCGTCGTGCAGCTCGACATGCCGCTGGAGACCGACCAGGACCGCGAGCTGCGCCGCGCCCTCGTCGCGCGCCTGCGTGCCGCGCACGTCCGCCGCGGCTGGTGAGCGGGCGGGACTCCGCCGCGCGCCCGCGTGCGTCCTCCGCGAGGCTTTCCCCGGCGAACATGAGACGGCCCGGCTCAGCAGGCGGACGCCCTCTTGACGGCGGCAGCGGGCGGATCGACACTCCAAGGGAATCCTAGTGAAGTGGTAGGGAAAAAGATGAGGCGTGCAGAGCCGGAGCAGGGCCGCCCGAGCCGTACGCCTCTCTTTCCCGTTCGCACACCGCTTCTGACGTCCCGTCGGCACATCGACCTGCAGCGGGTGTGCAGCGCGATGGGGTCCTCGCGCCGGGTGCGCCAGGCGCTCCGAGCGCGCTGAGCCGGCCGCGTCCGGGGCGCCGAGCCCCTTGAGCGGGGCCGTCGCGGCCCCTGCGCCCGGCCGTCCCAGCCCCGGCACCCGACCGTCTCCCGCTCGCCCGGGCACGCGCTCGACCGGACACCCACCGACCGTGCCCCACTCGACCGTGCCCCGTACCCGACCATGCCCCGCACCCGGTGCAGATCGGCCCCTGCCCCCCGCCGCCGCCACCGCCGCGCCAACCGTGCGCGCAGCTCCCGGGAGAGACATGTCCGCATCCAGCGCACCGATCGCCGCACAGACAGCCCCCGCACCGACCGCCGGACCGACCGCCGCACAGACAGCCCCCGCCCCGGCCTCCCCGTCCTCCTCCCGCCCGGCCCCCGCCTTCCGCGGCCGGATCGGCCGGGACGCCCGCAGCGGGCACTACGCCGTGCCCCGCCGCTACCGGCTCTACTTGTCCATCGCGTGTCCCAGCGGACTGCGCCTCGCCGTCGCGCACAGCCTGCTCGGCCTCGACGACGTCTGTCCGGCCACCTTCCTGCCCGCCGTCCCCGACGGCCCGGACGGCGGCCACAGCGCCCTGCGCCCGCTGTACGAGGCGAGCGCCCACCGGTACACCGGACCGGCCCTCGCGCCCGTCCTCGGCGACGACTGGCTCGGCCGGATCGTCAGCACGCACGCCCCCGACATCCTGCGCGACCTGGACCGCTGGTTCGGCCCCGGCCGGCCCGCCCTGTACCCCGAGGACGCGCTGAAGGACATCGAGGCCGTGGAGCGGCTGTGCGCCCAGGGCGTCGACGAGGCAGCGCAGCGCGCCGGTGCGGCCGGCGCCGAGCGGGCCGAGCGGGAAGCGGCGCTCAGTGAACTCCTCGACGCTTTGGGGGAGTTGGAGCACCGGCTGAGCGGCGGCGAGCATGTGCTCGGCGGCCGGCTCACCGCCGCCGACATCGCGGTGTGGGTGAGCCTGGTGCAGCTCGACACCGTCCACAGCCACCACCTCGACGCCGCCGCGGTCCAGCGCATCGCCGACCACCCCCGCCTGTGGGCGCACGCCCGCCGGCTCACCGCCCACCCCGCCTTCGGCGGCCACCTCGACCTCGGCGGCATCGCCCGCCGCCACCGCGCCCGCTGCCGGGGCCTGGAGGCGGCCGGCGCGGCCGTACGGATCCTGGACTGGGAGGCGTACGCGTCCCATCAAGTGGACGACCGTTGACACCCCTTCGGGTGATCGTCTTCAATGACGGCCCAGAACGGTCAAGAGTGTCAGTGACAAGCCCTGGCTGGCTGACCGGCAACCCTCGCACCGCGGTGGGGTGCCCCAGGTGACGACCGGACCGGATGACGTTCGGTAAGCGCGAGGCCCACGACGGGCCGGAACTGGTGACGGTGACGACATGCACGCAGCCGCTGACCTCCTGGTCGCCGACCGTGCCGTCGACCTTCTCCGCGTGAACAGCGCACTGTGTACCGCGCCGGGCCACGCCCGCTGCCGGGGCTGAGCCTCACCCGCTCCCGCCCCGCACGCCTTCCCGCACACCGCCCGAGCGGTGTGCCGTAGCCCGCCCACCACCCCCGGTACCGTGCGCGCCCGCCGTGCACCGCCCCGCCCGGACCCCTCCGGCGCGGGCGCGGTGCCGTCCCCTGCGGCACGGCCCCGGGGCGTCCCCCTCTGCCGGAGCCCGCCATGAGCGAATCCCCGGGCGGAGCCGTGTCCCTCGCCACGGCCCCCGCCATCGACCCGTCACCGAGAACCGCCGCCGCGGACCGAGTCGTGCCCCGACGGCGCCCCGGACGGTGGATCGCCACCGCCGTCGTCCTGGTCCTGCTCGCCCAGTTCGTCCACGGACTGGCCACCAACCCCTTCTACCAGTGGGACCGCTTCGGCTACTGGTTCTGGCGCCCCACCATCCTCGACGGCCTGCTGATCACCCTCGAAGTCACCGCCTGGAGCGCGGTGCTGGGCCTGCTCGGCGGCATCCTGCTCGCCCTCGCCCGGCTGTCGGGAAGCCCCGTGCTGCGGGCCGTCAGCTGGACCTACGTCTGGGTGCTGCGCTCCGTCCCGCTCATCGTCGTCCTGCTGTTCCTGTACAACTTCAGCGCCCTGTACAAGACCCTCAGCCTCGGCGTCCCCTTCGGGCCGGCCCTGTTCACCTTCGACGAGTCCAGGCTCGCCACCGACATGGCCGTCGCCGTCGTCGGTCTCAGCCTCAACGAGGCCGCCTACGCCGCCGAGGTCGTCCGCGGCGGCATCCTCTCCGTCGACCAGGGCCAGCACGAGGCCGCCGCGGCCCTCGGCCTGCCCCGGGCCCACCGGTTCCGCCGGATCGTCTTCCCGCAGGCCCTGCGCTCCATCACGCCGAACTACGTCAACCAGCTCATCGGCCTGATCAAGTCCACCTCGCTGGTCTTCTACGTCTCGCTGCTCGACCTGTTCGGCACCGCCCAGTCCATGGGTTCCACCTACCCCGGCGACATCGTGCCGCTGCTGCTCGTCGTCACCGTCTGGTACCTGATCCTGACCACCGTCGTCTCCGTCGCGCAGTTCTACGTCGAGCGGTACTACGCCCGCGGCGCGACCCGCACCCTCCCGCCGACCCCGCTGCAGCGCCTGCGCACCGGCCTCGCCGACGTGCGCGAACGCCTCCGCCGCGAGACCGCCGTATGACCGCCGTACCCCCTGCCCCACCCGCCCGCTCCGCTTCCGCGCCCCGCCGCACCCCCACGTCCCACCGCCACTTCGCACGAGCCCGAGGAACCGCCATGACCTCCCTGTTCACCCGACGCCGGCTGCTGCGCGGCCTCACCGCGGCCACCGCCGCCACCGTCCTCGCGACCACCCTGGCCGCCTGCGGCGGCGAGAGTGACGCCGCCACCACGACCGACACCGCCGGGACCGTGACCGTGGGGCGGCTCTCCAACGGCGCCGCGCAGGAGACCCCCATCAAGGTGTCCGAGGTCAAGTCCATCAGCGCACGGCTGCCCGAGGCCGTGAGACAGCGCGGCACCCTCGTCATCGGCTCCGGCACTCTGCCCTCCGGCGCGCCGCCGCTCGGCTTCACCGGCAGCGACCAGAAGACCCTCACCGGCTCCGAGGTCGACCTGGCCCGGCTCGTCGCCGCCGTCCTCGGCCTCAAGCCCGAGGTGAAACGCTTCACCTGGGAGAACCTCTTCGTCGGCATCGACAGCGGCAAGGTCGACGTCGGCTTCTCCAACATCACCGACACCGAGGAACGCAAGCGGAAGTACGAGTTCGCCTCCTACCGCAAGGACGACCTCGCCTTCGAGACGCCCAAGAGCGCCACCTGGACCTTCGACGGCGACTACCGCGTACTCGCCGGCAAGACCGTCTCGGTCGGCGCCGGCACCAACCAGGAGCGGATCCTGCTGGAGTGGAAGCGGAAGCTGGAGCAGGACGGCCAGAAGCTCACCGTCAAGTACTTCCAGGACTCCAACAGCACCTACCTCGCCCTCGGCAGCGGCAAGATCGACGCCTACTTCGGGCCCAACCCCAACCTCGCCTACCACGCCACCCAGACCGCGAGCACCCCGCACCCGACCCGGATCGCGGGCCAGTTCTCCGGCGCCGGCGAGACCCTCCAGGGCCTGATCGCGGCCACCGCCAAGAAGGGCAGCGGCCTCGCGCAGCCCCTCGCCGACGCCATCAACCACCTGATCGCGAACGGCCAGTACGCCGCCTGGCTCAAGGCGTGGCACCTCTCCGGCGAGGCCCTGCCCAAGAGCGAGGTCAACCCGCCCGGGCTGCCGCTCGACAACTCCTGACCACCGCACGGTACTTCCGGACCTCCGGACTTCAGGAAGGCGCTCACCGCATGACCGCGACCCCCGCTTCCCCGCTGCACCTCGCCGTCGCCCTGGACGGCACCGGCTGGCACCCGGCCTCCTGGCGCGAGCCGGTCGCCCGCCCCCGGGAGCTGTTCACCGCCGGGTACTGGGCCGACCTGGTCGCCGAGGCCGAACATGGCCTGCTCGACTTCGTGACCATCGAGGACGGCCTCGGCCCGCAGTCCTCCCACTTCCTCGACCCCGACGACCGCACCGACCAGGTCCGCGGCCGGCTCGACGCCGTCCTCACCGCCGCCCGGATCGCGCCGCTCACCCGGCACATCGGCCTGGTGCCGACCGTCGTCGCCACCCACACCGAGCCGTTCCACCTCTCCAAGGCCATCGCCACCCTCGACTACGTCAGCGGGGGCCGGGCCGGGCTGCGCGTCCAGATCAGCGCCCGCCCCAACGAGGCCGCCCACTTTGGCCGCCGCACCGTCCCCCGCATCACCGCCTACGACAGCCCCGACACCGCGGACTTCGTCGCCGGACTGTTCGACGAGGCCGCCGACTACGTGGAGGTGGTGCGCCGGCTGTGGGACAGCTGGGAGGACGACGCCGAGATCCGCGACGTGGCCACCGGCCGGTTCATCGACCGGGACAAGCTGCACTACATCGACTTCGAGGGACGCCACTTCAGCGTCAAGGGCCCCTCCATCACCCCCCGGCCCCCGCAGGGCCAGCCCCTCGTCACCGCCCTCGCCCACGACACCGTGCCCTACCGGCTGGTCGCCCGGCAGGCCGACGTCGGCTACGTCACCCCGCACGACACCGGCCACGCCCGCGCGATCCTCGCGGAGATCCGCGCCGAGCAGGAGGCCGCCGGCCGCGCGGACCAGCCGCTGCACGTCTTCGCCGACCTGGTCGTCTTCCTCGACGAGGAGCCCGGCGCGGCCGCCGCCCGCAAGGAACGCCTGGACACCCTCGCGGGCGAGCCGTACACCAGCGACGCCCTCGTCTTCACCGGCACCCCCTCCGAACTGGCCGACCTGCTCCAGGAGTTCGGCGGGACGGGGCTGACCGGCTTCCGGCTGCGCCCGGCGGTCCTCGGCCACGACCTGCCCGCCGTCACCCGCGGCCTCGTCCCCGAACTCCAGCGCCGCGGCGCCTTCCGCCGCGCCTACGAGGCCGGCACCCTGCGCGGGCTGCTCGGCCTCGCCCGCCCCGCCAACCGCTACGCACACGCCGTCTGAGCCGGAAGGGAACCCACGACCGTGACCAGGCCGCAGAAGCAGACCAAGCAGATCCACCTCGCCGCGCACTTCCCCGGCGTCAACAACACCACCGTGTGGAGCGACCCGCGGGCCGGCAGCCACATCGAGTTCAGCTCCTTCGTCCACTTCGCGCGCACCGCCGAACGCGCCAAGTTCGACTTCCTCTTCCTCGCCGAAGGCCTCCGCCTGCGCGAACAGGGCGGCCACATCTACGACCTGGACGTCGTCGGCCGCCCCGACACCTTCACCGTCCTCGCCGCGCTCGCCGCCGTCACCGACCGGATCGGCCTGACCGGCACCATCAACTCCACCTTCAACGAGCCCTACGAGGTCGCCCGCCAGTTCGCCACCCTCGACCACCTCTCCGGCGGACGCTCCGCCTGGAACGTCGTCACCTCCTGGGACGCCTTCACCGGCGAGAACTTCCGCCGCGGCGGCTTCCTGCCGCAGGAGGAGCGCTACTCGCGCGCCAAGGAGTTCCTCGCCACCGCCCACGAGCTGTTCGACTCCTGGCGCGGCGACGAGATCGTCGCCGACCAGACCGGCGGCACCTTCCTGGGCGACCCCGAAGCCGGCGCCTTCGCCCACCACGGCGAACACTTCGACATCCACGGCCGGTTCAACGTGCCCCGCTCCCCGCAGGGCCGCCCCGTGATCTTCCAGGCCGGGGACTCCGAGGAGGGCCGCGAGTTCGCCGCCGCCGAGGCCGACGCGATCTTCAGCCGGCACGGCACGCTGGAGGCCGGCCAGGCCTTCTACCGGGACGTGAAGTCCCGCCTGCCCAAGTACGGCCGGCGCCCCGAGGACCTGCTCATCCTGCCCGCCGCGACCTTCGCCCTCGCCGACACCGACGCCGAGGCCGAGGAACTGGCCCGAGAGGTCCGCCGCCGGCAGGTCAGCGGCGCCACCGCGCTGCGGCACCTGGAGTTCGTGTGGAACCGGGACCTGTCGGCGTACGACCCGGACGGACCGCTGCCCGACATCGACCCGGACGTCGACTCCGACCACCTCGCCCGCGGCCGGGCCCAGGTGCGCATGTACCGCGACCCGCTGGCCACCGCCCGCGAGTGGCGGGAGCTGGCCGAGGCCAACAACTGGTCCATCCGCGACCTGGTCATCCACACCGGAAACCGGCAGAACTTCGTCGGCTCCCCGTCCACCATCGCCAAGACCCTCAACGAGTACGTGCAGGCGGACGCCTCCGACGGCTTCATCCTCGTCCCGCACCTCACCCCCGGCGGCCTCGACGAGTTCGCCGACAAGGTCGTCCCGCTCCTCCAGGAGGAGGGCGTCTTCCGCACCGACTACGAGGGCACCACACTGCGCGACCACCTCGGCCTCCGCAGCCCCGTAACCGCCGTACAACCCTAGGGGGTTGCGGAGGGTCTTCACGGTGTACGGCACATGACGTGCCGGCGATCCCGCCGCACCGTGAGGACTCTGTCGATGAAGTACCGTCCGGCCGTGCTCGCGGCCGCCGCCTCCGCCGCCCTGCTCGCCGGACCACCCGCAGCCAGTGCGGCGGAGGACCCCGGCGCCCTGCCCACCTGCACCGACGTCTCCACCTCCTACGGCGACTACGAGCAGGACGAGCTGACCGCCTCCGTCGACGTGGCGCCCGTGCTGGTCGCGGGCGGGGACTGGCAGCCCGCCAGGGCCTCGGTGACCAACGTCGGCGAGCGGGACCTGCCCGTGGTCGTCGTCCGCGCCTACCCCTGGCTGCAGACCGGCGAGCCCGACCCGCCCGACATGCGGGACTACGTCAAGACCGAGACGCGGACCGCGGACGGCGGCTGGCGGGAGCTGGACGAGACCGCCTGGATCGACGCGTCCCCGCTGAAGTCCGGCGAGACCCGCACCTACGAACTCCGCGTGCGCGTCGTGGGCAATCTGCCGAGGACACCCGGCGGCTCCGAGTACGCCCTGACGGGCGCCTTCGCGGACGTCTACCGCTTCCCCGACACCGGAAAGGAAGTGCCCTGCACGGGCGTGGCCCCCGCCAACGACACCTTCCGCATCGAGCGTCCGGCCACCACGAGTCCCACCCCGCGGCCCACCACCCCGCGCCCGACGCCGAGCGCCACACCGACCACCACGACACCGGCCCCCAAGCCGACCCGGACTCCGACGACGACACCGTCCGCGACGCCCACGCCCACACCCACCTCGTCCGCGACGACCCCCACACCGTCCGCCCCGGCCGTTCCGCCCCCTGGCACCGGCGGCGAGATGGCCGGGACCGGCACCTCCGACGCCACCGTCCCGCTCGCCGCGGCCGCCGGCGCCCTCGCCCTGCTCGGCGCGGGAGCGGTGCTGCTGGCCCGCCGCCGCAGGCGCTGACCGGACGCCACCGGGGCGCGCCGACCGGGCCCGGCGCACCCCGGCCGCACGTCCTCTGCGATCATCGGCCGATGGACTGCGACATCGTCACCGCCACCGTCGCCGACCTCCACCAGGTCCTCGACGACCACCCCCGCTACTGGGGCGACCGCGACCTGCGCGCGCTCCACCAGCCGGTCATCGTGCGGGAGTTCGGCTCCACGTGCCTGGTCGCGCGGGCGGCCGACGGCATCCGCGGCTACCTCTTCGGCTTCGTCACCCCCGACGGCACCGGCTACGTCCACCTGATCGCCACCCGCGACGACGCCCGCGGCAGCGGACTGGGCCGCCGCCTGTACGAGGCGTTCACCGCGCGGGCCCGGCAACAGGGCGCGGTCCGCCTGAAGGCCATCACCTCGGTGACCAACCACGGCTCGGTCGCCTTCCACCGCGGCCTCGGCTTCGCCGCGCGCACGGTGGAGGACTACGACGGCCCGGGCCGCCCCCGCGTCGTGTTCACCCGGACGCTGGAGCCCTGACCGCGGCATGCGGACCGGAGAGAGCCACCCTCCCCCGAAGGCGACTCTCCCCGGCCGCGCCCCCGGTGCCGGACTGTGGTCCCTGTGCCCGGGCGGGCCGCCCCTGTGTGCTCACCGGCACATGACGGCCGTCTCGCCTCGGCCCGGGCGGGAGCGCCGGGGCCGGCCGACTGCCGCGGCAGCGGGCAGTGGCGAACGGACATGCGCCCAGGCTGCCGTGACCCGCGCGGGAGCGCCTGAGTCGGGGTCTGCTCAAGTCGCCCTGTATCAGGGATGAGCAGGCGGACTCGTAAGAGTGTGACGACTGTTATCGCGACCGTGAGGCCTTCGGACCGCTCGGGGGGAACGCCGGACCCGGACCGCGCTTCGGACATGGGTCGCCCGGCCGAGCCCCGCCCCGGAGCCGCCCCGGCCCTGGTCCGCGTGACGCCGCCCGCGGCGCCCTGGCCGTTCACCGGGCGGGAGGACGAGCTGGAGGCCGTCCGTCGCTGCCTGGCCGCCGGCCGTCCCGGGCTGGTGGTCACCGGCCCGGCCGGCTGCGGCAGGACCCGGCTGGCGGCCGAGGCCGTCCGCGGCACTGAGCACACCACCGTCACCGGCACGCCCGGCGCCCGGGGCACCCGCTACGCCGCCTTCGCCCCCCTGCTGCCCGAGACCGCCACCCTGCACGAGGCCATGCACCGGCTGTCCGCCGTACGGCTGCTCGTCGTCGACGACGCCCATCTCCTGGACGACGCCTCTGCCGCCCTCGTCCACCAGCTCGCCGTGCACGGCCGGACCCGGCTGCTCGTCCTCGTCACGGACGGCATCCGTGCCCCCGAGGCGATCACCCGGCTGTGGACCGGCGACCTCCTGCCCCGCCTGGCGCTCCGGCCGTTGCCGAAGGAGGAGACGGCCCGGCTGCTCGGCAGCGGCGACACGCCCCTCGACCCGCTCACCGTCACCCGCCTGCACGGGCTGGCCCGCGGCGACCTCGGACTCCTGCGCGACCTGCTGGAGGCGGTACGGGCCGGTGGCCGGCTCACCGCCGTCCCGGGCACGGACACGCACGCGTGGCGCGGCCCGGTACCGGTGACCGCTGCCCTGCGCGAGCGCACCGCCCCGGCCCTGGACCGCGCGTGCCCGCAGGAGCGTGAGACCCTCGACCGGCTCGCCCTCGCCGAACCGGCGCCGCTCGACGCCGACCTGTTCGACGCGGGCGTCCTGGAGCGGCTGGAGGCCGACGACCTGATCGAGGCCGACGCCTGCGGAGCCGTACGCCTCGCGCACCCGCTGCACGGGGCGGTGCTGCGGGCCACCGTCGGCCGGCTGCGGGCCCGCCGCCTCGCCGCCGCCCCCGAGGACCGGGCGCTCGCCGTCAAGGCCGAGACGGCCGCGCTGGCCCGGCGCGTCGACGTGGACGACGTACGGAACCTGCCGACCCCGGTGGGGGAGTGGCTGCTGGCCGAGGGCGCGCCGGTGCCGCCCGCGTACGCCGCCGCCCGGGCCCGGTTCGCCCGCCTGCGCGGCGAACTCCGCGACGCCGCGTCCTGGGCCCGCCAGGCCCCGCACGACCCGGCCTGCCGCACGGAACTCGCCTTGGCGCTGGCCCAGTCGGGTGCCGTACCGGAGGCCACGCTCGCCATGTCCAGGGCCGCGCCCGAGGACCCGACCGGGCGGACGCCGAGCGCGGACGGTTCACAGGGCGCCCCCGAGCCCCGGCGCCCAGGTCCCTCGCAGGGCGCGCCCCCGCGCCCGTCCCCCGGGCGGGACCAGGCCCTCGGCACCGTCGCCGTATGGACCGCCGCCGCCCGTGGTGACCTCGCCGCCGCGCTCGACGCGCTGCGCGAGGACGATCCCTACGACGCCGTGCGGCTCGGGCGGCCCGAGCGGGCCCTCGGACGGCTGCGGAGCGGGAGTGTCTTCGCCGCGCACGCCGACGCGCTCGCCCGCGGGGACGGGCCCGCGCTGGACCGGGCCGCCGAGGCGCTGCGCGAGCGGGGTTTCCTGCTGTTCGCCGCCGAGGCGTACGCCCAGGCCGCGCACGTCCACCGGGATCCGGGTGCCGCCCGTACCGCGCGGACCCGGGCCGTCGCGCTGGCGCGGCGCTGCCAGGGCGCGCGCACCCCCGCGCTGTCGGGGCTGGTGCTCGGCGAACTCACCGCGCGGCAGCGGCAGATCGTCACCCTCGCCGCCGCCGGGCTGACCAACCGTCAGATCGCCGAACGCCTGACCCTGTCCGTCCGTACCGTCGGCAACCACCTGTACAGCGCCTACACCCGCCTCGGCACGGGCGGCGACCGCGGCGCCCTGCCGTGGCTGACGGAGACCGCGGACAGCGGCCGGGCGTGAAAGCCTCACGCCGCGCCGAAATGCCTCACGCCGCGCCGAACGCCGTGAACGCCCAGCCCGTCGCCCGGTGCACCGCGTCGTCCGGCAGGGCGGTCCGCGCGTCGCGCAGCGCCTCGGCCAGGGACAGCCCGGCGCCCAGGCCCTTGTGCAGGGCGAGCATCAGCGGCACCACCGCCGCGTCGTTCACCGGCGCGCTCGCCGCCACCACGCCCGCCGTGCCCAGCGGCAGCAGCGCGGTGACCAGCCCGAGCAGCTCGTCCGCGCCGACCGAGGCGAAGCGGGCGGTGTCGCAGCAGGACAGGATCAGCCGGTACGGGCTGCGCGCGAGGCGCTCGAAGTCGTGCACGATGAGCGGGCCGTCGGACATCCGCAGCGCGGAGAACAGCGGGCTGTCGTTGCGGAACGTGCCGTGCGCGGCGATGTGCGCGAGCGCCGCCCCGTCCAGCTCCCGCAGCACCCGCGGCACGCGCGCGTGCTCCTCGTCCAGCACCGTCGGATCGCTGTAGTGCCCGGCCAGTTCGGGCACCTCCGCGCCGCCGCTCGCCAGCCCCGGCCCGCGCACCAGCACATGCCCGCCGCCCGGCGGCGGCTCGGTCTCCCGGGCGCGCAGCCAGCTGCTCGCCGACGGCGACACGCTCACCACCCGCTCCCGCAGCGACGGCAGCAGCGCCCACGGCACCCGGTGCAGCCGCCCGGGCGGTACGACGACCAGCGCGCCACTGCCCAGCTGCCCGGCGGCCTCCCCGAGGAGCAGCTCCTCCAGGCGCCGCCCGGCCGCCTCCACCAGCGGCAGCCGCGCCTCCGCGCCGGGGTGGGCGAGCCGCCGCAGCCCCGCCTGCACATGCTCCGCCTCGGCCTCCGCCTCCGCGAGCAGCCCCGCCGTGAACCGCCGTACCCGCCCCTGCCCGCACAGCAGGACGTGCACCCGGCCGTCCACCACGGCCAGTTCGACCAGCCGGGTCTCCCCGAGCCGGGCCAGCAGCCGGGCCGCGTCGAACCGGTCCCCGCCGCCGGGCGCGTCGCCCCGCAAGTGCAGGGTGCGGGCGCGGATCTCCCGCTCCAGGCGGCGCTGTTCGCGCTCCAGCGCCGGCACCGGACGGCCTTCGCTCCGCGCCTCCTCCGCACGCGCCGCGATCTCCCGGAAGGCGGTCAGGTCGCCCAGCAGCTCCGGATCGGCCGGCGGCCGGGTGGGCGGCGCGCTCAGCGCGGTCGCCCGCCAGCGCTCGCTCCACACCAGCAGCCGCCGCGGCCCCCCGTGCTCCAGGCTCGCCCGCTGCGCCAGCGCCGCCAGCTCCGCGCCCTGCGCGGTGGCCCGCGCCCGCAACTCGGAGGCGCCCAGCGTCATCCGGTGGTCGTCGAGGACGTCCAGGCCCCGCCGGCACGCCTCCAGCACCCCGCGGCTCGACCCCGCCGCCCGGGCCCGCAGCGCCTGCGCCGCCCACCCGGTGAGCCGGGCCAGCGGCGGCCCGCTGCGCCGGCTGCGGGCCGCCCGCGCCAGATGCCGCTCCGCGTCCGCCGTCCGGCCCAGGTCCAGCGCGATCCGCCCGGCCAGCAGCCACGCCTCCGGCGCGGCCGGCGCCCCGGAGGCGGCCAGCTTCCCCGCGACCGCCGCCGCGTCCGCGACCAGCCGCCCCGAGGCGCGCCCGGCGGCGTGCCGCGCCTCGATCAGCACCAGCCGCGCGTGCGTCTCCCACCAGGTGCGCCGCTGCGCCGCGAACAGCCGTACGGCGACGGCCGCGCGGGCGGTCGCGGTGTGCGGGTCGCCCGCCAGCCGGGCCGCCCGCGCCGCCGTCAGCAGCAGCTCCGCCTTGCGGGTGGACTGCCCGCCGATCCCGTCCAGCTCCCCGATCGCCGCGTCCGCCTCGGCCAGCGCCTCCGGCGCGAGCCCGGCCGCCATCAGCACCTCGCAGCGCCGGATGTCCAGCATGAAGGTCGGCGTCCCCAGCCGCGCGTAGCGCTGCTCCGCCTCGGCGAGCAGCCGCAGCGCCGCCGGGATGTCACCGGAGCGGAACGCGGCCAGCCCCCGGCTCTCCACCGCGTCGGCCTTGTCGTGCTCCTGGCCCGTGGTGTCCCACAGCGCCTCCGCCGCCGTGAAGTCGGCGTCGGCCCGGTCCACCGCGCCCAGCGCCAGATGCACGGTGGCGCGCAGGGTCAGCGCCCGCGCCGTCCAGATGACGTCGTTCTCCTGCCGCAGCACCGGGATCGCCCGGCGTACGTCCTCCAGTGCCTCCCGGTGATGCCCCAGCACCCACCAGGCGTACGCCCGCCGGAACAGCACCCGCGCCCGGGTGTGACCCGTCGTACGGACCACGCCCCGCTCGAACGCGGCCAGGCCCTGCCGGGTGCGCCCGGCGTGCACCAGTGCCACGCCGAGCGTGCCGAGCACATCGCCCTCCCGCTCGGCGGAGTCGGCACGCGCGGCGAGGTCCCGGGCCCGCCGCAGATGGTGCAGGGCGATCCGCAGATCGCCCCAGTCCCGCTGCCAGATGCCGATCACCTGATGGGCGACGGAGGCGTGCAGCGGCGGCGGACCGGCGGCGAGCAGCGCCTCCGCCCGCGCCAGCGCGTCGCCCGGGGCGGCGAACACCATCGGCAGCAGTTCGAGAACCGCGTCGTTGCCCGCTCTCACCCCACGGATGGTAGTGGCCCGTGCAACCGCGTCACACCGGGCGGGCTCTTGTATCAAACAGCCGCACCGCGGCTCTGACTGACGACCACCGCCTCTGTGGGAGGACACGCCATGGCACCCCAGCGATTCCACGAGCAGTTCGGCAAGATCCAGCGGGCGCTGCCCGGCGTCCCCCTGGCGATGGGACCGGACGACTCCGCCGAGTTCATCTACGAGAAGGGCGTCGTCCTCGCCCGGGACGGGGAGGAGGCCCGCCTCGTCGAGGACACCGTGCGCGGCCACTTCGACGCCACCGACGGACTCGTCGCCGACCATGTGCGGCGCGCGGGCCCGCGGACCAACCGCTCCGGCATCACCCGCATCCAGGTCGGCGACCCCGGTCACGGCGACCACCGCGCCGACCACGCCGTCGCCGGGGCGCTGCACGCGCTGCGCGAGGCGGAGGGGCGCACCGGGCGGCGCCTGGTCAGCCGCAACCACGTCGTGCACATCGCGGTCAACGCCTGCCCCGGCGACGAACCCGTGCCCGCGCCGCTCGCCTCGGGCGCCAACCCGGCGGTGGCCGAGGCGCCGTACGACCCGGAGACCGCCCCGGGCGTGCTCGTCATCGACAACGGGCTCGTCCACGACTACCGCGCCTACCCGCCGCTCGCCCGCACCCAGGGCGACCCGCAGCTCGCGGAGACCGACGAGAACGGCGTCCTCCACCAGTACGTCGGACACGGCACGTTCATCGCCGGGCTCGTCGCGGCCGTCGCCCCGCACACCGCCATCACCGTCCGCAACACCCTCAACGACGCCGGCGCGATCCTCGAATCAGACTTCGGCGAGGCGCTGTTCGACGCGGTCGACGACGCCGGCTGGCCCGACATCATCAGCCTGTCCGCCGGCACCTCCAACGGCCGCACCGACGGCCTCCTCGGCATCGACGCGTTCATGCGGGCACTGCGCGAGCAGCGCACCCTGCTCGTCGCCGCCGCCGGCAACAACGGCAGCGCCAACCCCTTCTGGCCCGCCGCCTACGCCGACCTGCCCGGCTTCGAGGACTCGGTGCTGTCCGTCGGCGCGCTGCGCGGCGACGGCGAGGCGGGCGCCTGCTTCTCCAACCACGGCCCCTGGGTGAAGGCCTGGGCCCCCGGCGAGCGCCTCACCAGCGCCCTCACCGGCTTCGAGACGCCCGTGCCGTACGTCTACCAGCACTCCACCTACGACGCCTGCCGGTACGGCTTCGCCTACTCCTGCACCTGCTGCTCCCCGCGCCACACCGGTCTGCTCAGCGAGGACGGACCGACGGGCAAGCCGGACCAGGTGATGTTCGAGGGGTTCGCCCAGTGGAGCGGCACCTCCTTCGCCACGCCCGTCGTCGCCGGCCTGATCGCCGCCCACATGAGTGCCCACAAGGAGACCGACCCCCGGGCGGCCCGGCGGCAACTCCTCGCCGCCACCACCGACTCCGCCGAGGTGCGGGGGGCGCGGGTGCCGGCGCTGCGGCCGCCCACCTGGCGTCCGGTGCCCGTCACCGCCCCGGCCGGCTCCGCGTGACGGGCGGGGCGCCCTGCTCCACGGCGTACGATGACAGGTCGTACACGAGGGGTGGGACAGCCGTGGACCGTGCAGATGTCGGCGCGCTCGTCCAGTCCGCCGTCGACGGCGACGGGGCGGCCTGGAAGGCACTGGTGGAGGGGCTGAGTCCGCTGGTGTGGTCCGTGGTGCGGGCCCACCGGCTCTCCGACGCCGACGCCCACGAGGTGTACCAGACCGTGTGGTTCCGCTTCGCCCAGCACCTGGGGCGCATCCAGGAACCGCAGAAGGCGGGCTCGTGGCTGGCCACCACCGCGCGGCACGAGTCCCTGAAAGTGATCAAGAGCCTGCGGCGGCTGACCCTGACCGACGATCCTCAGCTGCTGGACCGGGTGAGCGAGGACGGCACCCCGGAGCAGTCGCTGCTGGACGCGGAGGAGGCGGCGGCGGAGAGCGAACGCGTCCGGCGGCTGTGGCAGGAGTTCGAGGAACTCGGGGACCGCTGCCGCCAGTTGCTGCGGGTCCTGATCGCCTCGCCGCCGCCCAGCTACCAGGAGGTGTCCGCGGCCCTCGGCATCGCCGTCGGCAGCATCGGCCCGCTGCGCCAGCGCTGCCTGCGCCGGCTGCGGGCCCGACTCGACAAACGGGGAGCACTGTGAACGGCATGACCGACGAACACGACGACCACGACGAGCCGTGGGAGGGCAGCGCGGGCGACGACGCCCCCGACTGCGACCGGGTGGAGGAGGAGTTGCGCGGGGCGGCCGCGGTTCTGGACCCGGTCCCGGCCGAACTGCGCGAACTCGCCGTCGAGGCTTACGCGTTGCACGACCTCGACGCACGGATCGCCGAGCTGGCCTTCGACTCCCTCGTCGACGCCCTCCCGGTCAGGGGAGCCGTCGACGTGCCACGGATGCTGACCTTCCGCGCGGGGGAGCTGACCGTCGACGTGGAGGTGACCGAGGAGGGACTGCTCGGGCAGCTGCTGCCGCCGCGGCAGGCCCGGATCGAGGTGCTCAGCGGCCCGCAGGCCGGGGCGTCCCTCACCGCGGACGCGCTGGGCCGCTTCACCTCCGACGCGCCGCCCGCCGGCCCATTCGCGCTGCGGCTGCGCACCGGCGGCGAGGTGGTCGTCACGGAGTGGCTGCGGGCCTGACCGGAACCCCGGCTGACGCTCAGTCCCACCGGCACGGCAGGGCCTGCGGCCCCCGGATCATCGTCCTGCGCCGCCAGCGGACTTCCTCGGCGGGGACCGCGAGGCGCAGGCCCGCCAGCCGCCGCAGCAGCGTGTCGACGAGCAGCTCCGTCTGGAGCCGGGCCAGCACCGCGCCGGTGCAGAAGTGCGGCCCGTTGCCGAACGCCAGATGCGGGTTCGGCTCACGGTCGGGGTCGATGCGGTCCGGGTCCGGGAAGACGTCCGGGTCGCGGTTGGCGGCCAGGTAGGAGACGTACACCGGCTCGCCCTCGGCGATGCGGACGCCGTGCAGGTCGACGTCCTCCAGGGCGATACGGGCGGGGCCGACGCCGCTGCGGTGCGGGATGTGGCGCAGCAGCTCGTCCAGGAGCGGCACGCGCCGCTCGGCGTCCAGGGCCCGCTCCATCAGCTCGGGCCGGGTGAGGAGCAGGTACAGCAGCTGCCCGCAGATGTGGGTGACGGCCTCGCCGCCGGTCTGCAGTGGGCCCGCGAGGCCGACCGCCTCCTCCTCGCCGATCTCGCCGCGGGCCACGGCTGCACCCAGCAGGGAATACACGTCGTCGCCGGTACCGGCCGCGCGGGCGCGCACGGTGTCCCTGATCCAGCCGTCCAGGCCCCGCTCGGCGGCCTCGGCGCCGCCGGAGGTGGAGAGGATCTGCCGGGTCCAGGCGTGCACCTGCTCCCGGTCGGCGGCCGGCACCCCCATGACCTCGCTGACCACGGCGACCGGGAACGGCTCAAGGACCCGCTCGACGAGATCGGCGGGCGGCCCGTCCGCGACGACACCGTCGACGAGCGCGTCGAGCATCCGCCGGGCCCGGGGCCGCATCCGTTTCATCGCGGCGACCGTGAACGCGCCCGCGACCGGCTTGCGCAGCCGGTCGTGGTCGGGCGGGTCGGCCCAGGCGAGCGAACCGCGCCGGGGCTCGAAGTGCGGTGCCGTCCGCGTCACCTGACGTGTCGTCACCCCGGCCCGGCCGAACCTCGGGTCGTTGGTGATCAGGCGGACGTCCTCGTGCCGGGTGGCCAGCCACGCCCACCCCTCGCCGTACGGCAGCCGGATCCGCGTCAGCGGCCCCTCACGCATCAGCTCGGCGAGGACCGGGTCGAACACCGTCCCGTCCAGGTCGGGGACGGGCCAGTCGCGCACGGGCGGCGGCGCCTGGCCGGTGAACGTGGTGGTGGTCTCCTCGGTCATGCCCCCACCCTCACCGGCCCCGGCCCCGGCTGTCGCGCGGGAGTGCTCCAGGGGAGGGGCCGTGGCCCCGGGTCACAGCGGTACGGCGTCCACCAGCCGCGTCAGGGCCGCGGCGAGCCGGTCCAGGCCGGGGCCGGCCGGGCCGCCCGGCTCGGTCATGTAGGTGTCCCGGCGGATCTCCACCATCAGGGCGGTCACCCGCGGGTCGGTGCCGTAGAAGTCGAGCGGTACGTAGGTGCCGGCGAACGGGCTGTCCAGGCCGGTCTCCCCGCAGTCGGCGAACGCCTCCCGCGCCGCGGCGAGCAGCCCGGGCGGGGTGTGGAAGGGGTCCGTGCCCAGGCACACGGGCGGGCGCGGGCCCGTGCCGTGCAGCTCGTAGGGCAGCGCGCGGGCCGGATAGGAGTGCACGTCGATGATGACGGCCCGGCCGGTGGCCGCCAGCCGCTCCGCGACCGCCTCGGTCATCGCCCGCGCGTACGGCCGGAAGTAGCGGGCCAGCAGCGGCTCCGGGTCGAAGCCCGCCGGCCGCAGCGCCTCGCGGTGCGTGGTCCGTGTGTACACGGCTCCCATGCCGGCGGCAGCCATCTCCTCCCGCTCGTCCGGGAACCGCTCCGGGTCGACGACCAGCCGGGAGAGCCGGTTGACGAACCGCCACGGCGTCCGGCCGGCCGCGCCGGCGGCCCGCGCGGCGATCCCGGCGGTGTGGGCGTCGGTGATGTGGTCCAGCTCCCGCTCCAGCGCGGCGTCGTCGAGCACGATGTCCGCGCGTACCTCGGCCGGTATCTCCCGCGCGGAGTGCGGGACATGGAGCAGCACCGGGGAGTCGGCGGCGCCGGGCAGCAGCGCGGCGGAGGGGGCGGCGGTCGGCACGGGGCGGCTCCGGGGTGTCGAGGCGGCGTTGTCAGGGCGTGGTGGATGAGCACGGGGAGGAGCCGGCAGCCACCCGGGAGAGGTGACGGTCCGCCCTCGCGCGGAGACGGCTCCGCCCCGGCCGGGCGGTGCGCGGCCGGGGCGGAGAAGAGGCCTTTCGGTGGGGCCCTGCCTGTGTGGGTGTATTCAGGCGGGGCTACCGGTGGGGGCCTTCCGGGGTCAGCTCAGCGAGGCGAGGGCCTCGTTCCAGGTGGCCGACGGGCGCATGACCGCGGCGGCCTTGGCCGGGTCGGGCTGGTAGTAGCCGCCGATGTCGACCGGCTTGCCCTGGACGGCGTTCAGCTCGTCGACGATCTTCTGCTCGTTCGCGGCGAGCGTCTCCGCCAGCGGCTCGAAGGCCTTGGCCAGCTCGGCGTCGTCGCTCTGCCGGGCCAGCTCCTGCGCCCAGTACAGGGACAGGTAGAAGTGGCTGCCGCGGTTGTCGATGCCGCCGACGCGACGGGTCGGGGACTTGTCCTCGTTGAGGAAGGTCGCCGTGGCGCGGTCGAGGGTGTCGGCGAGGACCTTCGCGCGGGTGTTGCCGGTGGCCGTGGCGTAGTGCTCCAGCGACGGCACCAGGGCGAAGAACTCACCGAGGGAGTCCCAGCGCAGGTAGTTCTCCTTGACCAGCTGCTGGACGTGCTTCGGCGCGGAGCCGCCGGCGCCCGTCTCGAACAGGCCGCCGCCCGCCATCAGCGGGACGACCGACAGCATCTTGGCGCTGGTGCCCAGCTCCAGGATGGGGAACAGGTCGGTCAGGTAGTCACGCAGGACGTTGCCGGTGACGGAGATGGTGTTCTCGCCGCGGCGGATGCGCTCCACCGACAGCTTGGTCGCCTCGACCGGGTTGAGGATCCGGATGTCCAGGCCCTCGGTGTCGTGCTCCGGCAGGTACTGCCGGACCTTGGCGATCAGGTTGGCGTCGTGCGCGCGGGTCTCGTCCAGCCAGAACACGGCCGGGTCGCCGGTGGCGCGGGCGCGGGTGACGGCCAGCTTGACCCAGTCGCGGATCGGGGCGTCCTTGGTCTGGCAGGCGCGGAAGATGTCGCCCTCGGCGACCGGCTGCTCGATCAGGACGGCGCCGGACTGGTCGACCAGGCGGACCGTGCCCGCGGCCGGGATCTCGAAGGTCTTGTCGTGGGAGCCGTACTCCTCGGCCTTCTGCGCCATCAGGCCGACGTTCGGCACCGAGCCCATGGTGGCGGGGTCGTAGGCGCCGTTGACCCGGCAGTCGTCGATGACGGCCTGGTAGACGCCCGCGTAGGAGGAGTCCGGCAGGACCGCGAGGGTGTCGTGCTCCTGGCCGTCCGGGCCCCACATGTGGCCGGAGGTGCGGATCATGGCCGGCATGGAGGCGTCGACGATGACGTCGGACGGGACGTGCAGGTTGGTGATGCCCTTGTCGGAGTCGACCATGGCCAGCTCGGGGCCCTCGGCCAGCTCGGCCTCGAAGGACGCCTTGATCTCCTCGCCGAAGTGCGGCAGGGTCTCCAGGCCCTTGAGGATGCCGCCCAGACCGTCGTTCGGGGACAGGCCGGCACCGGCGAGGACCTCGCCGTACTTCGCGAACGTCTTCGGGAAGAACGCGCGCACCACGTGACCGAAGATGATCGGGTCGGAGACCTTCATCATCGTGGCCTTGAGGTGCACGGAGAACAGGACGCCCTCCTGCTTGGCGCGGGCGACCTGCGCGGCGAGGAACTCGCGCAGCTTCGCGACGCGCATCACGGAGGCGTCGACGACCTCACCGGCGAGGACGGGTACCGACTCGCGCAGCACGGTGGTGGTGCCGTCCTCGGCGACCAGCTCGATCCTCAGCGAGCCGTCCTGCTCGACGACGACGGACTTCTCGGTGGAGCGGAAATCGTTCTCGCCCATGGTCGCCACGTTGGTCTTGGACTCGGAGGTCCAGGCGCCCATGCGGTGCGGGTGGGTCTTGGCGTAGTTCTTCACCGAGGCGGGGGCGCGGCGGTCGGAGTTGCCCTCGCGCAGGACCGGGTTGACGGCGGAGCCCTTGACCTTGTCGTAGCGGGCCTTGATCTCCCGCTCCTCGTCGGTCTTGGGGTCGTCCGGGTAGTTCGGCAGCGCGTAGCCCTGGCCCTGCAGCTCGGCGATCGCGGCCTTCAGCTGCGGGATGGACGCCGAGATGTTCGGCAGCTTGATGATGTTGGCGGCGGGCGTCTTGGCCAGCTCGCCCAGCTCGCTCAGCGCGTCCGGGATGCGCTGGTCCTCGGTCAGGTACTCCGGGAAGACGGCGATGATGCGCCCGGCCAGCGAGATGTCGCGGGTCTCCACAGCGACACCCGCCTGCGAGGCGTACGCCTGGACCACCGGCAGGAAGGAATACGTCGCCAGGGCCGGGGCCTCGTCAGTGTGCGTATAGATGATGGTCGAGTCAGTCACCGGGTGCTCCGCTCCACGTCTGCAACATTGCTCGACATCAAGATATCTCGTGATCGGGCCGGGCTCGACAGGGGCCCGGCCACGATCCGGACCGGATCGAGCCGCCCCGGGTGCAACCGAACGGGCGGATCTTGCGGTCATGCAGGGTGATCGTCGTCTCATCCAGCGACGGCCGGACCTGACCACCCGGCCGCCCGAGCGAAAGCGGACCATGAGATATCGCACCCGAGTGACGGCCCCGATGGCCGCACTGACCGCCACGGCAGCCGCACTGACCCTGGCACCCCAGGCCCACGCCGCCCCCGCCCGCGCCACCGGGCAGGACGCCGGACCCGGCCCGGAGACCCTCGGCGACACCGTCTACCCGGACCTCGGCAACGATGGCTACCGCGTCGCCGCCTACCACCTCGACCTCGCCTACGACGCCACCACCCGGCTCGTCGACGCCGAGGCCACCCTCAGGATCCGCACCACCCGGGCGCTGACCCGGTTCTCCCTCGACGCCCTCGGCCTGGACATACGCGCGGTGCGCGTCGCGGGCCGCCCCGCCGCCTTCGAGCAGGCCGGGGAGAAGCTGCGGGTCACCCCCGCCCGTACGCTGCCCGGGAAGGCGAACGTCACCGTCTGCGTCGAGTACGGCGCCGACCCCCGCCGCACGCTGCCGCACACCGCCTGGGTGCCCACCCCCGACGGCTTCGCGGTGTGCCCGCAGCCGAACTCGGCGCACACCGTCTTCCCCTGCAACGACCACCCCTCGGACAAGGCGGACTTCACCTTCCGCCTCACCGTGCCCAGCGGTCTGCGGGCCGTCGCCAGCGGCCGACTCACCGGGACCGAGGTCCTGCCGGGCGACCGGACCGCCTACCGCTACCGGTCCGACTCGCCCATCGCCACCGAACTCGTGCAGATCACCGTCGGCGACTACGTGATCAAGGAACGGCAGGGCCCGCACGGGCTGCCGCTCAGGGACGTCGTCCCTGTGGCCCGCGCCGAGGCCCTGGAGCCCGCCCTCGCGCTCACCCCCGGCCTCGTCGCCTGGCTGGAGGCCCGGCTCGGCGCCTTCCCCTTCGAGACGTACGGGCTGCTGCCCTGCAACAACGACGACGCCGCCGCGTTCGACTTCACCGGCCTGGAGACGCAGACCCTCACCCTGTACAAGCCGAACTTCCTCCTCCAGGAGGAGAAGAAGATCGGCTCGCACATGATGCACGAGCTGGTCCACTCCTACTTCGGCAACAGCGTCAGCCCCGCCACCTGGGCCGACCTCTGGCTCAACGAGGGTCACGCCGACTACTACGGGCTGCTCTACCGCTACGAGCGCGGCTGGCCCGACTCCCTCGGCCTGACCACGCTCGAAGCGCGCATGAAGTACACCTACGCGCTCGGCGACCAGTGGCGGCAGACCTCCGGCCCGGTCGCGGCGCCGAACGCGGCGAACCTCTTCGACGCCCAGCGCTACGTGGGCGGCGTCCTCGTGCTGTACGCGCTGCGCCAGCGCATCGGGCAGAGCGCGTTCGACGCCGTCGAGCGCGCCTTCCTCGCCCGGTACCGCAACGCCGTCGCCTCCACCGAGGACTACATCGCCGTCGCCTGCGAGGTCTCCGGCGAGGACGTCTCCGGCTTCCTGCGGGAGTGGCTGTACGGCACGAAGACGCCGCGGATGCCCGGCCACCCCGACTGGACGGTGACGCCGGTCAGTCCGTCGTTCGCCGCCCCGCACAGCCGGCGGGACGGCGACCGGCACGACAACTCCGCCACGCTGTAACGGTCAGTCGAGGCGGGCGGCGGAGACGTCGCCCGCCTCCCCGGCGGCGCGCTGCTGCGGGATGGACAGGCCGCCCTGCCGCAGCGTGACGTCCCGGGCGGGCGCCGGGATGCGGATGCCCTCCTGCCGGAAACGGCGGTGCAGCCGCTTGATGAACTCGTGCTTGATCCGGTACTGGTCGCTGAACTCGCCGACCCCGAGGATCACCGTGAACCCGATCCGCGTGTCGCCGAACGTGTGGAAGCGCACCGCCGGCTCGTGGTCCGGCACCGCGCCGGTGATCTCGGTCATCACCTCGGCGACGACCTCCGTGGTCACGCGCTCCACGTGCTCCAGGTCGCTGTCGTAGGCCACCCCCACCTGCACGAGGATGGTCAACTGCTGCTCCGGGCGCATGAAGTTGGTCATGTTCGCCTTGGCCAGCTGCCCGTTCGGGATGACGATCAGGTTGTTCGACAGCGCCCGCACCGTGGTCTGCCGCCAGTTGATGTCCTCGACGTAGCCCTCCTCGCCGCTGCTCAGCCGGATGTAGTCACCCGGCTGGACCGTCTTCGAGGCGAGGATGTGGACGCCGGCGAACAGGTTCGCGAGCGTGTCCTGCAGCGCCAGCGCGACCGCCAGACCGCCCACGCCCAGGGCGGTGAGCAGCGGCGCTATGGAGATGCCCAGCGTCTGCAGCACCACCAGGAAGCCGATCGCCAGCACCAGCACCCGGGTGATGTTGACGAAGATGGTGGCCGAACCGGCGACACCCGAGCGGGACTGGGTGACACTGCGCACCAGCCCCGCGATCACCCGGGCCGCCGAGAACGTCACCACGACGATCAGCAGCACCGTCAGCGCCTGGTTGGTGTGCCGCTGCACGGTCCGGGTCAGCGGCAGCACCGCCGCCGCGGCCGCGGCACCGCCCGCGATCGCCGCCCACGGCACCACGCTCCGCAGCGCGTCCACGATGACGTCGTCGCCGCTCCACCGGGTGCGCTTGGCGTGCTTGGCCAGCCAGCGCAGCACCGCCCGCGACAGGAACGCCGCGAACAGGCCCGCCGCCAGGGCGATCCCGGCCAGGATCCAGTCGTCCAGGGTCAGCGCGCGGGTCACCGGCCACCTCCGGGAAGACGAACCGCGGCACGCGGGGCCGCCACCGGCCGGATGGGAATTCTCGTCACGTTGTCACCTGCTCGATGTCCGGGATGTGCGACCGCGCCGGATCCGACGAGGCGTCATGGAACGGCGCGCCGGCCCATCCTGCCGTATCCGGAACACCAGTTCGCAACGGGTGCCGACGGCAACCGGCCACGTCCGCACGGCGGACACGGGCCCGCCCCGCGGATGACGTCCGCGGGGCGGGCCCAGGAGCCGGTGTCCGGCTACTGCCGCGGCTCGCCCGGGCCCTGGTCCCCCCGGCCGAACTGGTCCTTCAGCCGGTCCTGGGCGGTGTCGACGTGGCCGCTGTACTTGCCCTGGGTGCGCTGGTCGATGTAGTCGCCGCCCTTGTCGACGGCCTTGCCGGCCTGGTCGGGGTGGCCCTTCAGCATCTGCTTGAGCTTGTCCATCATGCCCATGGGTGACTCCTTGCCGTTCACGGCGGGTGTACTGGCTGACCTCCCCAGCAAAGCCGCCGACCGGCCGAGGTTCCCGCCCGCGTACGCCGAACGGGTGAGCGCCCGGCACCCGTCCCAGCCGTACGGCGGCTCGGGTGGGCAGCCTGCCCCGGCCGTCCGCCGGTTCCGGGGCCGTACGCCGTTCAGGCCGGGCGCCCCCAGGACGCCACCGTGGACGCGGCGGCGGCATCGGCCGCCTCGGCCGCCGTACGGCCCTTCCCGGCCCCTTCCCGCGCGGAGCCGGCGCTCTGGGCCCGGCTGGGCAGCGCGGGGCGGTGGAAGACACGGGCCATGCGGCGGGCCCACGGCGGGTCGGTGCCCAGCAGGAAGCTGATCCGGTCGGCGAAGCGCGGCTCGGGCACCGGGATCTCCACGCCCGGGTGCCGCCGGTAGCCGTGGGCGACGGCCCGGGCGACGTAGTTCGTGACGGCGTCCGCGCGGTGCGGCAGACGCCGCCGGCCGGGCGCCGCGAGATGGCTGAGGATCCGCAGCACCGTCGGCAGGCTGGCGTCGAAGCGGAAACCGCTCAGCGACGGGCACACCCCGGCGACCGGGAACGTGTCGGCCTCCGCGGCCTCGTCCAAGCCCGTCTGGTCGTACCAGAACGCGGCCGCGTGCTCCTCCCCGCGGGCGTGGTGGTGCAGGGACAGGCAGTAGGCGGCGGGGGAGTGGCCGGCGCCGGCGGCGTACTGCCACCAGAACCGGGCCCCGTCGGCGACGCCGGCCAGGTGCAGCGCGCAGCCCAGCAGCCAGGCGGCGGGTGGTTCGGGCAGCTGGTCGGTGAGGAACTCCAGCGTGCCGGGGGCGACGGCGGTCACGACGACCTCGCAGAGCCGGTCGAGCTGCTCGGCGGCGGTGTCGTCACCGGCGGGCTCACCGGCCGGCGCGGTGGCCGGGTCGGCGGTGAGGTCGAAATAGGCGCAGTCTTCGTAGGCGACGGTGTCGGGGGGCACGTCGGGGCCGGGGTGGAGGCGGGCACGGGCGAGGAGGGCGTCGACGGAGGTCATGGCGGCTGGATTCACTCCCGGGGGCTGTGTGAGCTGAGGAGGCGTTCGAGGGTGGCGCGGGCGTGGTGGTCGACGGCGTGGGCGATGGCCGGGGTCAGGCCGAGCACGTCCGGGACGGCGTCCAGCGGCATGCCGCACAGGTAGCGCAGCACGGCCACGTCCAGCTGGTCGTGGGGCAGCCGGCCGATCGCGTCGAACAGGTCGACCAGCTCGCTGAGGACCACGACATGGCCGGGCACGCTGTCGTGCACCTCGGCGGTGGAGAAGACGGCGGCCCGCAGGTCGGGACCGCCGTCCTGACGCCGGTGGGCGCGGGCCATGACCCGCGAGCGCAGCAGCAGCCAGGCGTAGCGGCGGATGTCCGCGCTGGTGGCGGCCTCGCTCCAGCACAGCCACAGGATGTCGAAGGTCTCCCACACCGCCGCCCGGGCGCGCTCCTCGGTGAGCAGGAAGGCGCGCGCGTAGTCGGTGTAGGGCCGGGTCATCGCCTCGGTGAACGCCCGGTGCGCCAGCGGCGGACGCTCCGGCTGGAGGGCGACCTGCTCGATGCTGTGCCGGATCCAGGCGGGCTCCTTGCGCGCCTCCCGGGCCGCCGCGGTCCACAGCCGGAGCATCGGCCGGCCGGGCAGGCCCAGGGCGCGGATCACGCTGAAGGTGATCTCCCAGGCGGGGTAGTAGCCGTTGCCGCGCAGCAGCTCGCTTATCCGGGTCTTGGAGTAACCGGACCGGTCGACGAGGTCGTTGAGGGTCAGGCCGCTGGCGAACAGCAGACTGCGGACCGGTTCCAGCCACGCCCGGTGGGACAGGCCGGCGGTGTCGGAGATCGGGGCCGGCTTGCGGCCCCGGCGGCCGCCCGGCCCGAAGGTGTCCGGTGGCGGCGGCTGGTCGGCGTCGGGGGACCAGATCATCGGGGCGGCTCCTGTCCGCCGGCGGCGACGGGCCCCGCACCGGCCGGCGGCCGCCCGTCGGGGGCGGGGGTGCCGTCGGCCGGGCGGGAGCCGTCGGGTGCGGTCAGGGCCTGGACAATCTGCTGCACGAGCAGGCCCAGGGACGGGAGCAGCGCGGCGACGGCCGCGACCTGCCCCAGCACGGTCATCACCGTGCTCCACGTGAGGACCGTCGCCAGGACGGCGACGGTGAGCACCTTCTTACTTGTCATGTGCAACGTGTTTTCTGTGAGTCGCCACTCGAACGGGCCTTTCCGGCAGCGGTGCTGAAGCGCCGTCAGGAAGGCGGGCAGACAGCATGGCGCGGCGCTCGCCCGGAACGCCACGTGATCATGGGGTTACGGAACAATGCCCCCGGGGAGCCGGGGGCCGCCACACCTTTGAGGGGGAAATATCACGTCTGCGCCCGCTCCGGCCCGCGGCGTCGCATCATGAGGGACGAGGCGCCACTCGACGCCGCAACGGGAAGGCCGTGCGGTCCCCTGTGCTGAAGAACGACCCAAGAGGGGACCGCACGGCAGCGCGCGCTCGGACGTCACCACCGGCGCGCGAGCGGGCCCTCAGCCGAACGACCCGTGCCGCCCCGCCCCGTCCGCGAAGCGGGCGGCGCCCTCCAGGGCCTCCGGCAACACCCGGGCGCCGTACCGCAGTTCCTGCCGCAGCGCCTCCTCCTCGGACAGGCCCTCCTGGTCGAGGACCGAGGCCCGGTCCGAGCGCAGGCAGCCCTGCGGGAAGGCGGCGAGCGTCGCGGCCAGCTCCTCCGCGGCGGCCCGGGCGGTGCCCGGCGCCACCACCCGGTTGGCCAGCCCCATCTCCAGCGCCTCACGGGCCGGTACCGGCCGGCCGGTGAGGATCAGGTCCAGGGCGCGGCTCGTGCCGATCAGCCTCGGCAGCCGTACCGTGCCCCCGTCGATCAGCGGCACGCCCCAGCGGCGGCAGAAGACCCCGAACACGGCGTCCTCCTCGGCCACCCGCAGATCGCACCAGAGCGCCAGCTCCAGGCCGCCCGCCACGGCGTGCCCGGCGACGGCGGCGATCACCGGCTTGGACAGCCGCAGCCGCGTCGGCCCCATCGGCCCGTCGCCGTCCTCCGCGACCCGGTTGCCGTGCTCCCCGCCCATCGCCTTCAGGTCGGCACCCGCGCAGAACGTGCCGCCCTCACCCCACAGCACCGCCGCCCGCGCACTGTCGTCCGCCTCGAACTCCCGGAAGGCGGCGGCGAGTTCGGCGGCCGTGGGGCCGTCCACGGCGTTGCGGACCTCGGGCCGCGACAGCACCACGGTGGTGACGGGCCCCCGGCGTTCGACACGGACGGACATGACGGTCTCCCCTTCGCTGCGGCGACGCCCCGCACGTTACCGGCCGGTCGGCCACGCCCGGGTGAGATCGGCGGGCCCGCCCGGACCGGAGCGCCGGGCCCCGCTCACGTGAGATGCAGCCCGCCGTCCAGCACGATCACCTCGCCTGTCAGATACGCGCTGCCCACCACCGACGCCACCAGATCGGCCACGTCCTCGGGCCGCGCCGGGCGCCGCATCGGCGCACGCTCCCGCCACAGGTCGTGCGCCCCCGCCCAGTCCTTCGTCATCGGCGTGTCCACCAGGCCCGGCGCCACCGCGTTGACCCGAACGTCCGGCCCGAGTGCCGCCGCGAGCAGCAACGTCACGTGGTTCAGCGCCGCCTTGCTCGCCGCGTACGGCACGGACGACCCCTTCGGCCGTACCCCCGCGTGACTGGTGATGTTGACGATGCTGCCGCCCCCGGGTGCCGTGCGCAGCGCGGGCAGTGCCGCCGTGCACAGCACCCAGGGCGCGATCAGGTTGACCTCCAGCAGCCGCCGCCAGTCCGCCGGGGTGGCCGCTGCCAGGTCCGCGTGCGGGATCGGCCGGCTGATCCCGGCGTTGTTGACCAGCACGTCCAGCCGCCCGTACCGGTCGAGCGCGGCCTCCACCAGCCCCCGCGCCTCGTCCTCCACCTCCAGATCGGCCCGCAGATACGTGCCGCCCAGCTCCTCCGCCAGCGCCCGCCCGGCCGCCGCGCTGCGGCGCGAGTGCACCACGACCCGCATCCCGTCCGCCGCGAACCTGCGGGCCACGGCCTCCCCGATGCCCGAGGTGGATCCGGTGACGAGGGCGACCGGCCGGTCCGCTGTGTCCATGCTCATGACCGCCGATCCTGCCATGGCCACGAGGGCGGCCCCGGCTCAGTCCAGCAGCGCGACGACCTCCCGGAAGTCGTCGTACGCCTCGCCGTACTGACGGCCGGCGAGCAGGAACATGGCCCGGTCGGTCAGCGCACGGGCCAGCGCGTCCCGCCCCCGCCGCGGATCCGCCCGAGCGGCCAGGCGGCGGGCGAGCGCCACGCCCTCGGCGAAGAGCGGGCGGAGCGGCTTGAGGACGCTGTGGGTGCGGTGTTCGCGGTGGACCGCCGAGCGCACCGTCAACCGCCGCTGCCGTTCCAGCAGTTCGGGCAGGTGCGGGCCGTCCGGGTCGGCGTCGGCCGCCCGCCGCAGCGCCGCGACCTCCGCCTCCAGCGGCGCGATGCCGTCGACGTACGTCTGTCTCAGGTCGGGCGACCAGTCCGTGAAGTGCCTGCCGAACGCGGGCGCGGGGTACCCGGGCTCGGCCGCCCGGCCCGACAGCGCCAGCAGCGTGACCCACCAGGCCAGCATGTTGCCCCAGGTCCTGCGCTCCCCGGTCGCGTCCAGCTCGGTCAGCAGACCCAGCGCCCGCGCCCTCGCCGCGCGCGCTTCGGCCGGGCGTCCGGCCGCGTCGAGCATGCGGGAGTGGTGGACGAGGAGCCAGACCGGGACGGCGAGCGACGTACGACCGGACTCCAGTTCGGCGCAGCCGGCGGCCACGAGGTCCGCGAAGGCGTCCAGGGCCTCTCCCCGGCGTCCGGCGGCCTCCAGCTCGGCCACGTGGGCCAGGCCGTCCCAGAAGGCCGACCACGGGCTCTCCGCACGCGCCCGGGCGGCGAACCGCCCGAGCAGTTCGGCGGCCTCCCCGTGCCGTCCCTCCTCCGCCAGGACGACGGCCAGCCGCGCGGCCCCGTACTCCGGGCTCGTCACCTGCCCCCGGGCGAAACCGTCCCGCCCCACCTCGGCCATCTCCTCGCACACGGCCAGAGCCTCCGCGCGCCGGCCCGCCCGGAACAGCTCGAACTGCCAGGAGCGCAAGGTGTCGACGAGCACCTCGGTCCGGCGCGGATCGTCCGGGTCGATCCGCCGCGCGACGGCCACCGCCTCGGCGTTCAGCGCCAGCCGGGCCTCCGGCCGGTCCCGGAACTCCGGTTCGTACCCGTACGACACCAGCGCCTTGGCCAGCTTCGGCAAGTAGGACTCCGGACTGACCTCGGCCAGCACCCGGTAGGCCTCCACCTGCCGCGCGCGGCTCGGCGTGTCCGAGGCCAGCAGCGTCGCCCGTGCCCGCAGCACGGCATCCTGATCGATCTTCCCCACGTCACCCATGGCGGACGATTCTCCGAGCCGCGCACAGGCCCGGACAAGCTCCGCGAACTGTGTGATCGACCCTACGAAAAACGCCGTTGAGCTGCCATGATGGAGGCGATGTCACCCCATGCGCCGCACACGCCCCCCACCCCCGTCGCCCTCGTCACCGGCGCCAACCGCGGCATCGGCCGCGAGGTCGCCCGGCAGCTCGCCGGACTCGGCCACCACGTCCTGCTCGGCTCCCGCGATCCGCGCAAGGGCGAGCAGGCCGCCGCCGCGATCGACCCCGGCGGACAGCGGGTGCGGGCCGTGCAACTCGACGTCTCCGACGCGGCGAGCGTGACCGCCATGGCCGAGCGGATCGCCCGCGAGACCGGCCGCGTCGACGTGGTCGTGAACAACGCCGCCATCCTGTACGACAGCTGGGCCCGGGCCCGCACCGCCGACCTCGCCGAGGTCCAGCAGGCCCTGGACACCAACCTGTTCGGCGCCTGGCGGGTCACCCAGGCGCTGCTGCCGCTGCTGGAGCGCAGCCCGCACCCGCGGGTCGTCAACGTCAGCAGCGAGGCCGGCTCGCTCGCCTCGATGAGCGGCGGCACCCCCGCCTACAGCGTCTCCAAGGCCGCGCTCAACGCCCTGACCCGGCTGCTCGCCGGCGAACTGCGCGCACAGAGGGTGCTCGTCAACGCGGTCTGCCCGGGCTGGACCGACACCGACATGGGCGGCGGCGGCCGGCCCGTGGCCGAGGGCGCCGCCGGGGTGGTCTGGGCGGCGACCCTGCCGGACGACGGGCCGACCGGCGGCTTCTTCCGCGACGGCAAGCCGGTGCCGTGGTGACCCGGCGCCGGGCCCGGAAGGACAGCGGGCCTTCCTGACCCCGGCCGGTCAGATCACCTTCATCCGCACCAGCGCCGCCAGCGTCAGCGCCCCCGGCACCAGCGGCAGCCACACCGTGAGGATCCGGTACGCCAGCACCACCGCCGTCGCCACCGCCGCCGGGCCGCCCGCCGCGACGAGAGCGACCACCAGCGCCGCCTCCACCGAGCCGACCCCGCCCGGCGTCGGCACCAGGGCCACGGCGACCGTCGCCGCCAGATAGGCCACCGCCATGTGCCCGGGCGGCACCGCCAGCCCCAGCGCCCGGCCCACCAGCACCAGCGCGGTGGCCTGGAGCGCCGGGAAGGCCAGCGCCCCGCCCCACAGGGCGAGCGCCCGCGCCGGCCGGGCGTGCACCGCGCGCGCCTCGGCCAGCGCGGTCCGCAGGAAGCCGCACACCGCGGACCGCAGCCGCCGTACGACGACCAGCGCGGTCGTCGCCGCCACCGCCACCGCGGCCCCGGCGAGCAGCAGCGGCCCGAACACGTCCTCCGGCAGCAGCGCGCCGAACCGCAGCGCGCCCGGGAACACC
This sequence comes from Streptomyces griseosporeus, assembly GCF_014656055.1. Classification (GTDB taxonomy): domain Bacteria; phylum Actinomycetota; class Actinomycetes; order Streptomycetales; family Streptomycetaceae; genus Streptomyces; species Streptomyces griseosporeus. The sequence goes on along the minus strand of NZ_BNBR01000001.1, from coordinate 992,707 downwards.
AGCAGCAGCGCCGCCATCAGGGACAGCCGGCCCACGCACTCGGCGAGCAGATACAGCGCGAGCGCCGCCGACGAGCGGGCCAGCGGCACCCCGCACACCGTCAGGAAACGCAGGTTGACCGCGCTCGCGCCGAGCCCGGTCGGCAGCAGATGGTTGGCCGCGCCCGCCGCGAACTGCGTGGCCAGCAGCCGCCGCCACGGCAGCCGCTCGACCACCGCGCCCTGCCGGGTGCAGGCCGCCGCCACCCAGGTCAGACAGGTCGCTCCGACCGCCGCGACCAGCCACGGCCACTCGGCCGACCGTAACCGGGCGAGGCCCTCCGCGAGCACCGACCGGTGCCGCACGGCGACGACCGTGACGAGGAGCAGCGGAACCAGGCACAGCACCTGCCGGACGGGGATCCGGCGGACGAAGCGCCCCCGGGGCAGACGGGGGGAACGGGAGAGCGGAGGGACGTCGGGGAGGGGGACAGCGCTCACATCGGACGAGGATCGCGGCAGCCCGCCAACAGCGGGTTGCGGCAGCGGGGACGACACCTTACGTGCGGTCATCGGGTCCTTCGAACGGGGTGACGGACGGCGGACATTGACCTCAACGATGCTTGAGGTTCTACGTTGCTGTCCATGAGCATGGAGACCACCGCGTGGACGCAGCTGTACAGCGTCATGCACGCCCAGCAGGACCGCCGCCCCCTCGCCCGGGCCACCCTGCGCCGCATCGGCGCCTTCGCCCGCCCCCACCGGCGCCGTATCGCGCTGTTCGTCCTGCTCGGCGTGGTCACCGCGCTGTTCGCAGTCGCCACACCGGTGCTGGCCGGACACGTCGTCGACGCGATCGTCTCCGGCGGCGACGAGGCCACCGTCGTCCGTCTCGCCCTGCTCATCGCGCTCATCGCGGTGGCGGAGGCGGCGCTCGGCATCCTCGGCCGGCGGCTGTCGGCGACGCTGGGGGAGGGCCTCATCCTCGACCTGCGGACGGCCGTCTTCGACCATGTGCAGCGGATGCCGGTCGCGTTCTTCACACGCACCCGTACGGGGGCGCTCGTCTCCCGTCTCAACAACGACGTCATCGGCGCCCAGCGCGCCTTCAGCAACACCCTCTCCGGCGTCGTCAGCAACCTGGTCACCCTGGTGCTCACCCTCGCCGTGATGCTCACCCTGTCCTGGCAGATCACCCTGCTCGCCCTGGTCCTGCTGCCCGTGTTCGTCATCCCGGCGCGGCGCATGGGCAGCCGGATGGCCCGTATGCAGCGCGAGGCGGCCACCCTCAACGCGGCCATGAGCACCCGGATGACCGAGCGCTTCTCCGCGCCCGGCGCGACGCTGGTCAAGCTGTTCGGCCGGCCCGAGGAGGAGTCCGTGCAGTTCGCGCTGCGCGCCCGCAAGGTCGCCGACATCGGCGTGCGCACGGCGACCGCCCAGTCCGCGTTCATCACCGCGCTCACCCTGGTCTCCGCCCTCGCGCTCGCCCTCGTCTACGGCCTCGGCGGCTGGTTCGCGCTGCGCGGCACCCTGGAGGCGGGCGCCGTGGTCTCCCCTCGCCCTGCTGCTGACCCGCCTCTACGCCCCGCTCACCGCCCTAGCCGGGGCCCGAGTCGAGGTAATGAGCGCGCTGGTCAGCTTCGAGCGGGTCTTCGAGGTGCTGGACCTGCAGCCGCTCATCGAGGAGAAGCCGGACGCCCGCGAGGTCCCCGACGGCCCGGTCGCCGTCGAGTTCGACGACGTCCGCTTCGCCTACCCGTCCGCCGACAAGGTCTCCCTCGCCTCCCTGGAGGAGGTCGCCGCCCTCGACACGCGAGGCGGCTCGGAGGTCCTGCACGGCGTCACCTTCCGCGCCGAACCCGGCCAGACCGTCGCCCTCGTCGGCTCCTCCAGCGCCGGGAAGTCGACCATCGCCCAGCTCCTGCCGCGGCTGTACGACGTCGACGCCGGAGCGGTCCGCATCGGCGGCGTCGACGTGCGCGACCTCAGCGCCCGCTCCCTGCGCGACACCCTCGGCATGGTCACCCAGGACGGCCACCTCTTCCACGACACCGTCCGCGCCAACCTGCTGCTCGCCCGGCCCGAGGCGAGCGACGAGGAGCTGTGGGACGCGCTGCGCCGCGCCCGCCTCGACGACCTGGTGCACGCCCTGCCCGACGGTCTCGACACCGTCGTCGGCGAACGCGGCTACCGCCTCTCCGGCGGCGAACGCCAGCGCATGACCATCGCGCGGCTGCTGCTGGCCCGTCAGCGCGTCGTCGTCCTCGACGAGGCCACCGCCCACCTCGACAACACCTCCGAGGCGGCCGTCCAGGAAGCGCTCACCGAAGCTCTCCAGGGCCGCACGGCCGTGGTCATCGCCCACCGACTGTCCACCGTGCGCACCGCCGACCAGATCCTCGTCGTGGAGTCGGGCCGCATCGTCGAACGCGGCACCCACGACGAACTCCTCGCCGCGGGCGGCCGGTACGCCGAGCTGTACCGCACCCAGTTCGCCCACCGCACGGCGACGGCCGGGGCGCAGGCACACGAGGAGGGGGAGGAGCCGGCGGACGCGGCCGGAGCGGCCGTATGACGCCGTGCGGGTGGTGGGCCGGGCCGGGTCCGTCTCGGGGTTCCGGACCCGGCCCGGCCCGCATCCGCACCCGCCGGACGGTGAGGGGACGCCGTCCGCCGAGTACCGGTGCGCTTCAGTTAACGGCGCCGCGCCGACGGCCGCATCTCCGGTGCGGCGAACGGGGGCGGACGCCCGCGCTCACCAGTGCCCCGGGCGCTCCAGCCCCGCCGGCAGACGGGTCGACGCAGTGCCCCGGGCCGCGTTCAGCTGTGCCTGGGTGACGAAGAGCCCGTCCGTGAGATCGGCCCCGGACAGGTCGGCGTCCCGCAGGTCCGCGCCGATGAGGTCCGCCCCGCGCAGGTCCGCCCCGGACAGATCGGCCGCGACGAGCAGCGCGCCCCGCAGACTCGCCCCGCGCAGATCCGCCCCGGCGAGCCTGGCCCCCATCAGGTCCGCGCCGCGGTGGTTCCGCTTCCGGCCGGGAATCCGCGCCCGCGCCAGCTCGCTCGCCCGCAGCAGCAGCTCGTTCACCTCGCCGCGCAGCGCATTGACGTCCAGCGCGAGGATCTCCTCGGCGCTCCGCCGCGTCAGCGCGTCGATACGGTCGTACGCCCGCCGCAGGTCCCGGTGGACGGGCCGCGCGGCCGCGAGGCGCAGCGCCTCGTCGACGTACCACAGCAGCTCGTGCAGCTGCCGCATCACCGGGAACACCGCGAACATGGTGCCCGCGCTCTGCGGCGCGGCACGCCAGTCCGTGCCGCCGAAGGTGACCTGCGAGACCTTCTGGCCCGCGCCGAAGCAGTCGAAGACGGTGCAGCCCTGGTAGCCCTCGTCGCGCAGCCGGGCGTGGATGCCGCAGCGGAAGTCCGCCTGAAGATTCCCGCAGGGCTTCCCGGCCGGCTTGTCCGCCGCGAAGTCCGCGGACCGCGCGAAGGGGAGCGCGACACAGCACAGCCCGAAGCAGTCGCCGCACGCGGCCAGCAACTGCTCACGGCCCCCGGATCCGGGGTTCTGGATCTCCACGGTCCGCACTCTCCTGTCCCTGCGGTCGAACGACCGTCCATTCTCGCAGGCGGCGGAGGGTGGTCGGCACGGGGCGGTCCGGGCCGCGCGGCGGCGCGCCGCGCAGGGCGCGTCGTCCGGCGCCCGCGAACGTGGCGGACGTTAGACTCCCGGGCCGTGACCGCGGTTCAGGGCGGCTGTCCCCCGGGACGGGGGCGTGCCGCGCCGCACTTTCCGGACTCTTCGGGGGAAGCATGACCGATGCCGGCCCGCCGGTACGGGAGACCGGCGCCGTGTTCGAGCGGGTGCTCGACGAGGCCCTGGACTGCCGGCAGATCCGCGACGCGCTCGACCGGGCCGGGGGAGCGCTGAGCCGGGAGCAGCTGCGCAGCCGGGCCCGGCAGGCACGGCCGGCCATCACCGCGGCCGCCGCGGCCGAGTACCAGGAGTACCTGCGGAGCACCTGCGCCGAGGAGGCGTCCGATGACGTGCCGCCCCCGCCGGCCGTCCGCGCCTCCCTCCTCTTCGCCGGCGCCGCGGCCCTGCTCCTGCCGACCGGATACGGTCTGAGCGCCGTCGCCGGACACCCCTACATCGGCGGCGGGCTGGTGACGGCGGGCCTGATCGCGGGCTCGCTGGCGGTGGGCGCCGGCGCCGGGGACCTCCTCTGGCAGCGCCTCACCCGGACCACCGCCCGCCCGGGCGACGCGGCGCCCCGCGACCCGGACGCGCCGCGGGCCACGCCGCCCGCCGGCGCCGCCGGGGAGGCGGACCGGGCCCGCGAGGCGTGGGAACTGGCCCTGCGGGAGCGGGGCGTGGTCCCCTTCCTCCTCGGCCGGCTGGAGGAGGCGGCCACGGGACGGCGGTTGTGAGCGGCGGGCCGCCTGTGTGATCGTGACGCCGTACCGGACGGAGGGAGCAGCCCGTGGCGGGTGAGATCGACGACGCGCTGGACCGGGCCGGGCAGGAGGCCTTCACACGGCAGCCGCCCAAGACCCTCAAGGGGCGCGTCAACTTCCTGGTGCGGCAGCTGAAGTCGACGCAGGCCGTGGCCCGCGAGATCGGGGTCAGCAGACGCTCGGTGGAGCGCTACCGCAGCGGCGAGCGCCGGCACCCGCCGCAGGCCATCGCCGACCGCATCGAGGCCGCCGTACGCGCCCGCTGGCAGCCGCGCGTGCGGCAGCAGGCCCGCGCCAGGGCCGCCACCGACACCGGCATCACCATCGAGACCCGCGCCCGGTTCGGCTACACCGCCCCCATCGGCACCACCGACGACCCGCGCGTGCGCCGCCTGACCGTCCACCTGCCCCCGGAGTACGCCCGCCGCCTCTTCGACGCCCAGCAGCAGGGCGCCGGCGACCCCCAGCTGCGCCGCATCGTCGCCGAGGGACTCCAGGAGATCTACTTCAAGGACAACGGCCGCCGTGCCGCCGACCTGGAGGTCGACATCAGCGACATCGACTACCTCGACGTGTCGTACTGAGCGACATGTCGTACCGATCCTCAGGACGACATCGACCACCTCGACGTGTCGTACCGATCCTCAGGCCGGGGCCGGCCCGCGGCCGAGGCGGATCTCCCGGTCCGACGGACGCGGCGCGGGCAGCGGCGCGGTGTGCGGCACCAGCGCGGCAGGCAGCTCCAGCCGGGCGGGGGAGCCGGTCTCGATGTCGGCGAGCAACTGCCGCAGGGCGCTGGTGCCGTGCGTCGCGGGCAGGCCGTCGTCGGTGTCGGCCAGCGCGCGCCGCGCCCGCTGCCAGGCCCGCCCCGGGCGGCCGAGCCCGTGATCGGTGCAGGCCTGCGCGTAGCGGGCGACCTGGCACACCCACGCGTCCTGCCGCAGCCCCGCCTGCGCCAGAGCCCGGTGGGCGCTGCGCCGGGCCGCGGCGGGCGCGTACCGGAGCTGCGCCAGAGCCAGGGCCGCCAGGCTGAGCGTCGCCGAGGGCCCGCCCGGCGCGTGCGCCGGGATGGTGTCGGCGGCCAGCTGGAAGTGCCCCGCCGCGGCCCGCGCGTCGCCCTCCTGCAGCGCGAGCACGCCCTGCACATGGGCGATACGGCCGACGGTCGCGGTGTCGCCGGCCAGGACCGAGGCCCACCAGGCGTCGTCCAGCAGGGCCCGGGCGGTCTCCGGCGCGGTCCGCGCGCTCAGCCAGGCGGCGAGCCACTGCCCGCGGGCGAGCAGCGGACTGCCGTCGCAGTGCGGCAGCAGACCGAGCAGCCGGTCCGCGCCCTCCTCGGCCCGGTCGCAGGCCACCCACCAGAACCACAGCCGCAGACCCGTCTGGAGCGCCGCCGGCGCGAGCGACGGCTCGGTGCGCGCGTGCGCGAACAGCGCGGCCAGCTCCTCGTACTCCTCGGACACGATCCGCACCGCACGGCTCTGGGCGCCCCGCTCCCACAGGCTCTCCGCCTCCGCGGCCACCTGCCCCCAGCGCTGCGAGCGCCGCAGCGCCGCCGCGGCGAACTCCCCCCTCGCGGTGAGCCGTTCGGCGCCGAACTCCCGGGCCAGCCGGGTCATTTGGTAGCGGTGCTCCCGTACGGCCCCGACCTCGCCCCGCACCTCCAGCACCCCGTGGGCGGCGAGCTGGACCAGGCACGACGGGACCTGCGCCGGCTCCACGGCGCCGCCCGCGCACAGATGGACCGCCGACGTCTCGGTGAACGACCCGGCGAACAGGCTGGCCCGCGCCCACACGGTGCGTACGGCCGTGTCGCACAGCATCCACGCGGATCCGGCCGCGTCGCGCAGCGACCGGTGGCGGCGGTGCGCCCGGCGCGGGCCCGCCAGCCAGGTCTGGCTGAGCCGCAGCAGCCGGACCAGTTCCCGCACCGGCAGCTGAGCGGTCTGCTCGGCCGCCAGTTCCACGGCCAGCGGCAGCCCTTCGACCAGCCGGCACACCTCGGCGACGCTCTCCGGGTCCGGTGCGCCGTGCCCGGTGGGCGCGTGCCGGAGGAACAGCTCGACCGCGGGCGCCGGCCCCTCGCCGTCCTCCGGGGCGGGCCGGTACCGCAGCCCGCTCAGGCGCACGGTCCGCTCGGCGTCCAGGCCCAGCGCCCGGCGGGACGTCACGAGGACCCCGGTCCGCGGCGCGCTCAGCAGTACCTGCTGCACGAGGCGGACGCACTCGTCGTGCACCGGGTCGACGTCGTCGAGCCACAGCAGCGTCGGGGCGTCGGGCAGCGCGCGCGCCGCCCGCTGCGGGGCGACGGGCCCCGCCGGCGGGGCACCGGTCAGCCGGGTGACCAGGTCGGCGGCCAGATCACCGGGCCGCCCGGGCGCCGACCCCTGCCGCCGCACCTGGACCAGGCACTCCCACCCCGCTGACACCGACGCCGCCACGGCCGCGGCCGCCACCGTGCTCTTGCCGGCCCCGGGCGGCCCGGTGACCGTCACCAGCCGGTGAGCGGCCAGCAATCCGGCCACGGCGGCCGTCTCCCGCTCCCTGCCGATCACCGCGGGGCCCGCACCCCCGTGCGCGGACCCGCCCCCCGGACCGCCACCGCTCGTCCACACCGTCGCCGTACTCCCCGTCGTCACCCGTCAGCTGCCGGCGCGCCCTCCCGGCCGACGGTCCCGAACGGTGCAGAAACCCGTGTGCAGAACCGTCACTGCAAGCCGCGCCACGGCAAACCCAACGCGTGCGGGGCGCCCCGGTCGCGGCACGACGTGCCACACCACACACCCCGCCGATACCTAGAACGCGGAAGCGAATACCGAGGCCGGTCGAGCGAGGCCGCGACAGACCGCTACGACGCCTCCTTCATGACCCGCACGCCGACGAGGCAGGTGTCGTCGTCCGTGTCCGACCGGCCGTACGTCAGCAGCCGGTCCAGCTGCTGGTCCAGCGTCTTCGGCGCCGACCGGGCCGTCGTCACCAGATGGGTCACCGACTCCTCCACCGACCGGTCCCGGCGCTCCACCAGACCGTCGGTGTACATCAGCAGCGTGTCCTCGGGGGCGAGCAGCTCCTCGGCCTCCTCGTACACCGCGTCCGGCAGGGCGCCCAGCAGGATGCCCTTGACCAGCGGCAGCGGCGCGGCCTCCCCGGAGCGCACCAGCACCGGCGGCAGATGACCGGCCCGCGCCCAGCGCAGGACGCGCCGGTCGGGGTCGTACAGCCCGCACACGGCCGTGGCCGTGACCGCGCCGTTGAGGTGGTGGGCGACGATGTTGAGCCACGACAGCAGCTGCCCGGGGCCGGCACCGGTGACGGCCAGGCCGCGCAGCGCGTTGCGCAGCACGACCATGCTCGTCGCGGCCTCTATGCCGTGCCCGGCCACGTCCCCCACGCACAGCAGCACCTGCCCGGACGGCAGCACCACGGCGTCGTACCAGTCGCCGCCGACCAGCTGCTCGGCCTCGGCCGGACGGTAGCGCACGGCCACCTCAAGCCCCGGCGCCTGCAGCGGCGCCTGGGCCGGGGGCATGATCGCGTGCTGCAACTGCAGCGTCAGCCGGTTGCGTTCGGCGGCCTGCTGCTCGGTGTGCGCGAGCTGGTCACGGGTGGCGGCGAGGGCCACCTCCGTCCAGTGCTGGGCGGAGATGTCCTGGTAGGCGCCGCGCACCACGAACAGCCGGCCGTCCGCGTCCTGCACCGGCTCCGCCACCACCCGCACATGCCGGGTGACACCGTCGGGCCGCTGCAGCCGGAAGGCCGCGGAGGCGGGCCGCCGGTGGTGCAGCAGGGTCCGCAGGAAACGGCCGATGATCACCGCGTCGTCGCGGTGGGCGTGGGCCGGCAGGTCCTCCAGCGGCACCGGCAGGCTGGTGTCGGGGCGGCCGAACAGGTCGTACATCTGGCTGTTCCAGGTGATGCCGCCGGTGAGCAGGTCCTCCTCGAAGCCGCCGATCCGGCCGAGCCGCTGGGCGTGCTGGAGCAGGCTGGCCAGGCGGGCAGTCTCGTCCTCGATCCGCCAGATCAGCAGCACGCTCGCGCCGTGCCGGCTGATGCTGATGTCGGCGACCGCCGACAGCGGCACCTGGCCGACCAGCGCGGTCAGGCGCATGCGCTGCGCCCGGAACGGCTCGCCCGTGGCGTAGACCCGCTCGATGCGCTGGAACAGCTCGCTGTCCCCCGCCGTCATCGGGTACGCCTCCAGCAGCAGCTCCCCGTTGATCACCGCGCGGGGCCGCCCCGCGGGGTCGAGGAAACGGGTGTTGACGTGCTGGATGCGGAAGTCGACCAGCTGCCCGGCGGGGTCGGTGTGCGGGACGAGGACCAGCGCCGGGTCGTGCAGACCGTCGGCCAGGTCCATGAGTTCGGCGACGTCCGGCACCAGCCGCGGCTCCTGCACCGGGTCCGTCCCCGGGGTGAAGTTCTCCAGCGTGTGCGCGCACAGCTCGGCCAGGGCCTCCACCTGACGGAGGATCTGCGGCGGCTGCGGCTCCAGGGCGGTGGGCCAGGCGATCTCCAGCACGCCGTGGATCCGCCCCCCGGTGCCCGCCGGTACGGCGGCCCGCCCGCCGTCGGGGTAGAGGTGCCGGCCGATGGTCGGCAGCCCCGTCTCCGTCAGCGACTCGATCCACTGGCCGCTGCGCTCGGTGAGCCCGCGGCGCGCCACGGTCACCACGTCCGGCGGCACATACCGCCAGCGCGAGGCCTCGGCGGGGGCGAAACCGGCGCTGCCGGCCAGAGTCAGCGAGCCGTCGGACCCGGCCGCCCACACGGCGACGGCCACGGCGCCCAGCGGCCGCAGGGCGTGTTCCAGCAGCGAGTCGGCGACGGCCTGCGTGTCGTGGGCGGCGAGCGCCCCGCTCTCGGCGGCGCGCAGGCGGACCGCCGCCTCACCGCCGTCCGCGGGACGGGAGCCCGAAGTGGCGGTCAGGAACGCGTCGGTGATCTCCGACAGCCGGTCGCGGGCGGCCTGGTTGATGACGTCGACGGCGAACTCCAGCAGCGTCACCCCCGCCTGCTCGGTCAGCTCCGACAACTGCCGGGCCGCCTGGGCCGGTCCGCAGCCGAGCCGTTCCACGAGGATGCCCTTGGCCAGCTCGATCAGGGCCCGCCCCTCCGCCTCGGCCTGCGCCGCCCGCACCTCCTGGCGCAGCCGCTCCACGGTGGCGGCGAGCCGGCCGACCGTGGAGGTCGCGGAGACACCGGAGGGCTCGCCGGGCCCCGCCGGCAGCGGGGCGGCGGCCGGGCCGGTCCCGGGGTGCGCCACCTCGGCAGTGCGCGGGCCGCCGCCGGCGTGCGTCACCTCGGCGCTGCCGGTCCCGGACCCGGCGTGCTCCACCTCGGCCGGGGGCGCTTCACGCTCCCTCGGCTCGGCGGGCTGGTCGGACATGGTCACGATCGGGATGCTCCTCGGCTGGGCGCCGCGGGGGCGCGGACGGTCGGGCCGGTCGCGTCCCCGCGGGCGGCGGGGACGGCGTACGGCCCGCTCACGGGGCCAGCCAGCGGCGCAGGCAGGCGAGCAGTTCCTGGGTGTCGACGGGCTTGGTGACGTAGTCGTTCGCCCCCGACGCCAGGGACTTCTCCCGGTCCCCGGGCATCGCCTTGGCGGTGACGGCGACGACCGGCAGGTCGGCGTACTGCGGCATCTTTCTGATCTCGGCGGTGGCGGTGTAGCCGTCCATCTCCGGCATCATCACGTCCATCAGCACCAGCGAGACGTCCGAATTGGCGAGCAGGGTGTCGATGCCCTTGCGGCCGTCCTCGGCGTGCAGCACGCGCAGCCCGTACAGCTCCAGGATGCCGCTGAGGGCGAAGAGGTTGCGGGCGTCGTCGTCCACCACGAGGACGGTCCGCCCGGCCAGGGAGGTGTCCACGACATGCGACGTGAGCTGCTGCGGCTCCTCCGTCCGGGCCAGCGACAGGACCTCGCCGGGCTCCTCGGCCGACAGGTGCAGCGCGATGCGCTCGCGCAGCTCGTCCAGGCCGGCGACGAACTCGACGGCGGCGTGGTCCGCCCGGGCACGCAGCGACTCCTCCCGGGCGGCGTCCGGACGCAGGCTGCTGTGCACCAGCACCGGTACGTCGGCCAGCGCGGAGTCACCGCCCAGCGCCCGCAGGAACTGGGCCGCCTCTCCGTCCGGCAGGTCGAGGTCGAGGACCACGCAGTGGCAGGACTCGGCGGCCAGCGCACCGGCCGCCTCCTGGGCGCTGACCGCGGTGATCAGCTCCACGTCGGGCCAGGGCAGGACGTCCTCCTCGCGGTGGCGCGCCACGTCGGCGACGACGCTCTCGGCGACGAGCGTCAGCAGGCCGCGCGGCCGCTCCTCCACCACGAGCAGCCGGCGCGGGCGCCCGGTGCGCTCCGCCGGCGCGGGCAGCGCCGCGGGCGCCTCGACGGCATGCGCCTCGACCGCCGGCTCGGCCTGCTGCTCCGGCAGCCGGCCGACCGGCGTCTCGAAGTCGGGCCGGGCCACCGGCAGGTACAGCGTGAAGGTGCTGCCCCGGCCGGGCGCGCTGTCCACGGTGACCGCGCCGCCGAGCAGATGGGCGATCTCACGGGTGATGGACAGCCCGAGGCCCGTACCGCCGTACTTGCGGCTGGTGGTGCCGTCGGCCTGCTGGAAGGCGCCGAAGATGGCCTCCAGCTGCTGCTCCTGGATGCCGATGCCGGTGTCCTTCACGCGGAAGGCGACGACCGAGCCGCCCTTGACCACGGCGGCGGGCACCTCCTCGTCGGCGGCCGGCTCGATGAGCAGCTCGACCTTGCCCTGCTCGGTGAACTTCACCGCGTTGGACAGCAGGTTGCGCAGCACCTGCCGCAGCCGGGAGTCGTCGGTGAGCAGGTCCCGGGGCGCGCCGGCCGCCGTGGTGACGGCGAAGTCGAGGCCCTTCTGCGTCGTCATCGGCCGGAAGGTGGCCTCCACATAGTCGATGAGGCGGCGCAGCGGCACCCGCTCCGGGGTGACGTCCATCTTCCCGGCCTCGACCTTCGACAGGTCGAGGATGTCGTTGATGAGCTGCAGGAGGTCGGAGCCGGCCGAGTGGATGATGCCCGCGTACTCGACCTGCTTCTGGGTGAGGTTGCGCTGCGGGTTCTGGGCCAGCAGCTGGGCCAGGATGAGCAGGCTGTTGAGCGGGGTGCGCAGCTCGTGGCTCATGTTGGCCAGGAACTCGGACTTGTACTTGGACGCCAGCGCCAGCTGCTGGGCGCGTGCCTCCAGTTCCTGCCGGGCCTGCTCGATCTGCAGGTTCTTCGCCTCGATGTCGCGGTTCTGCGCCGCGAGCAGGGAGGCCTTCTCCTCCAGTTCCGCGTTGGAACGCTGCAGTTCCTCCTGCTGGGCCTGCAGCTCCGCGGAGCGCACCTGGAGTTCGGCGGTGAGCCGCTGCGACTCGCCGAGCAGCTCGTCGGTGCGGGCGTTGGCCACGATGGTGTTGACGTTGACGCCGATGGTCTCCCGCAGCTGCTCCAGCAGGTCCTGGTGGATCGGCGTGAAGGGGGTGATGGAGGCCAGCTCGATGACGCCGAGGACCTGGTCCTCGAAGAGGATCGGCAGCAGGAGCAGCGTCGTCGGGACGGTGTGGCCGAGCCCGGAGGAGATCGTCACGTAGTCGGCCGGCAGCTGGTCGACCGCGATGGTACGGCGGCTGCGGGCGGCCTGGCCGACCAGCGAGCGGCCGACCGGGATGGGGTCGGGCCGCGGGTCGTCCGCGGGACGGCCGTAGGAGCCGACGAGCCGCAGCTCGGCGCCCTGCTCGCCGTCCTCCATGAGGTAGAACGCGCCGTACTGGGCGGAGACGAGCGGCACCAGCTCGTCCATGATGAGTTCGGCGACGACGGGCAGGTCGCGGTGGCCCTGCATCAGGCCGGCGATCCGGGCCAGGTTGGTCTTCAGCCAGTCCTGCTCCTGGTTGGCCCGGGTGGTCTCGCGCAGGGACTCCACCATGGAGTTGATGTTGTCCTTGAGTTCGGCGACCTCGCCGGAGGCCTCCACGTTGATCGACCGGGTCAGGTCGCCCTCGGCGACGGCGCTGGCCACCTCGGCGATCGCACGGACCTGCCGGGTCAGGTTCCCGGCCAGCTCGTTCACGTTCTCGGTGAGCCGCTTCCACGTGCCGGAGACGCCCTCGACCTCGGCCTGGCCGCCGAGGCGGCCCTCGGTGCCGACCTCGCGGGCGACGCGGGTGACCTCGTCGGCGAACGCGGAGAGCTGGTCGACCATCGTGTTGATGGTCGTCTTCAGCTCCAGGATCTCCCCGCGCGCGTCGACGTCGATCTTCTTCGACAGGTCGCCCCGGGCCACCGCCGTGGTGACCAGGGCGATGTTGCGCACCTGGCCGGTGAGGTTGTTGGCCATCGAGTTGACGTTGTCGGTGAGGTCCTTCCAGGTGCCCGCCACATTGGGCACCTGGGCCTGGCCGCCGAGGCGGCCCTCGGTGCCGACCTCGCGGGCCACGCGGGTCACCTCGTCCGCGAACGCGGAGAGGGTGTCCACCATGGTGTTGATCGCGTCCGCCAGCGCGGCGACCTCGCCCTTGGCCTCGACGGTGATCTTCTGCGACAGGTCGCCGCGCGCCACGGCCGTCGCCACCTGGGCGATGGAGCGGACCTGGCTGGTCAGGTTGGACGCCATCACGTTGACGTTGTCGGTGAGGTCCTTCCAGGTGCCCGACACGCCCCGGACGTGCGCCTGACCGCCGAGGCGGCCCTCGGTACCCACCTCGCGGGCGACGCGGGTGACCTCGTCGGCGAACGCGGACAGCTGGTCGACCATCGTGTTGATGGTGTTCTTCAGCTCCAGGATCTCGCCGCGGGCGTCCACGGTGATCTTCTGGGAGAGGTCGCCCTCGGCCACCGCCGTGGCCACCTGGGCGACGTTGCGGACCTGGGAGGTCAGGTTGCCCGCCATGAAGTTCACGGAGTCGGTGAGGTCCCGCCAGGTGCCCCGGACCCCCTTCACGTCCGCCTGGCCGCCGAGGCGGCCCTCGGTGCCGACCTCGCGGGCGACGCGGGTGACCTCGTCGGCGAACGCGGAGAGCTGGTCGACCATCGTGTTGATGGTGTTCTTCAGCTCCAGGATCTCGCCGCGGGCGTCCACGGTGATCTTCTGGGAGAGGTCGCCCTTGGCCACCGCGGTCGTCACCTGGGCGACGTTGCGCACCTGGGAGGTCAGGTTGCCCGCCATCAGGTTGACCGAGTCGGTCAGATCGCGCCAGACGCCCGCGACGCCGGGCACCTTGGCCTGACCGCCGAGGCGGCCCTCGCTGCCCACCTCGCGGGCGACCCGGGTCACCTCGTCGGCGAACGCGGACAGCTGGTCGACCATCGTGTTGACGGTCTCCTTCAGCTGGAGGATCTCGCCCCGGGCGGGCACGTCGATCTTCTGGGAGAGGTCGCCCTTGGCCACCGCGGTCGCCACCTGGGCGATGTCGCGGACCTGGGTCGTCAGGTTGCCGGCCATGGCGTTGACGGAGTCCGTGAGGTCCGCCCAGGTGCCCGAGACGCCGGGCACCTGCGCCTGGCCGCCGAGCGTCCCCTCGGTGCCGACCTCGCGGGCCACCCGGGTGACCTCGGAGGTGAACACGGAGAGCTGGTCCACCATGCCGTTGAAGACCTTGGCGATGTCGCCCATGAGGCCGTCGCCGTCGTCGGGCAGCCGGGTGCCGAAGTCACCGTCCCGTACGGCGGTCAGACCGTCCAGCAGCCGGCGCAACTCCTCGTCGCCCGGCACCGTCTCGACGACCGCGCTGTTCTTGCTGGCCATGCGCTTCCTCGTTCCGCTCCCCAGGAGCCCCCGACGACCGGAGACCCAGACCCCCCGGGAACCGGTCGGTGACCGGCTGCCCCGTACCCGATTCTCACGGATCATCGGGTGAGAAATACGCCGAAGGCTAACGCGATCCGCAGGCCCGGACCAAAGCGTGGGGGCCGATCCGGAAGGGAGAGATATATACCCGCCATCTTGTGCATGACCGGCCACAACGGGGGTACCTGAGCCGGTTGCGCTCATCGTCGCCACAGCCCGCCGCGGGGGGTGTGGCGGGAGCCGCGACCGCCGGCACGCGGTCTGCCTGTACGGGTGAACTGAGGGGGGCGCGGTGAGTTTCCCGCGCCCGGGAGACGGGCGGAGGCCGGACGGCGCCACGCGTCTCCCGGGGACTCGCGGACGTCAGCGGCGCGAACGCAGCCGGCTGAGGAGCCGGCCGGCCTGGGCGCGCCGGCGGGGGTCGGCCGCCTGACGGCGTACCTGGGCGATCGTGCGCTGTCCCTGAGGGCTCCGCGCGAACTGCTTGAGTCGTTCCACGACACCGGGCATGGCGCTCCTTCCGTGCTGCTCGGCTACGGATCGATACGGCTGGAACACGGTGCTCAGATGCGGCCGCCCGTGAGCCGGGTCAGCGGCCCCTGGAAGCCCTGCGCGGCGCGGCCCGAGCGGCGGCCCGCGGCGTAGGACGCGGCGGTCAGGGCGGTCGCCCCGGCGCCGACGCCCATCGCGAGGAGCTTGCGGTGGGCCAGGGCCGTCCAGGCGGTCCTGGCCGCGACGGTGACCTGTCCGGTGGCCGCGGCGGCGGCCTTGCGGCCCGCCTCCAGCTTCCGGGTCGCCGCCTCGGCCGCTCCGGCGGTCTTCCGGGCCGCGTCCGCGGCGCCGGCCGCTGCCGCGGACTTCGCCTTCGAGGCTCCGTCCGCCACCGCGGACCCGCCCTTGGCGGCGCCGTCCGCCGACTGCCGGGCGGTGCGCTCCGCCTGACGGGTCGCCTTGCCGGCGGCCGATCGGGTCCGGGAAGCGGTCGTACGCTTCGCCGTGCCGTTCTTCTGATCCGTTCCCTTGTTCGCTTCACTCATGGAATTCCGGCTTGCCGGTCAACGGCTTCACAAACCCGCACGGGCCGGCGGGGCCGCCCTCACGCCGTCCGCGCACGCGCTCCCGGCCGGTCGGCGCGGGCGGTGCGGGCCGCGCCGGCCGGTGTGCCCACCGCGCGGACCCGGTACGTCGTCTTGGCGGGGTCCACCAGGGGATCACCCAGCACGATCCGGCCGGATCCGTGCAGCGCGTCGCACTCGTCGGTGGGCAGGGCCACATAGCAGCTGCCCGTGCCGTCCCGGCCGTCGAGCGGACGCCAGTAGCCGTATCTCCTGCGGCCCCCGGCGTGCACCGTGAGGAAGACGGGGGTCGCGGGATCGGCCATGATCCGCAGCAGGTCGGCGCCGGCGGGGCGGAGGGGCGCGACGGACCGCCGCCGGTACGGCAGGATCCGCGCCGGTGCCGTGCGCGGGCGCTCCGCGTCGCGCTCCGTGCCGCGGGACAGGACCGGTTCGGGGACGGGCTGCACAGGGCCTCCTTGAGCTGGACGACCCCAAGCGCCTACCCAGCTCCGACGATGTCGATCAGTTCTCCGATCATGCAGTACGGCACTGACAACGCGACCGCACACCGGCGCGCCGGGAAACCGCAGCCCGGCCGCCCCGCGAGCCCTCGCCGTAGACTGGACGGTCCTGTCCTTTCGCACCCCGGAGCCCCCGATGCCCCACCCGGCCGGCCCGTCGGACGACGACGGAGCCGCCACACTCTTCGGCCTGGAAGCCCTCGGCGCACCGGGCGCACCGGCGACCGGTGCCCTCGCGGAGCCCTCGGCCGGTCCGGCCTTCCGCACCGGCGACACGGCCCGCCGTCTGCTGCCCGTGCGGGAGATCTACGCGGAACCGGCGGCCGCCGCGTCCCCGCGCGGCCGGCAGATCCGGGAGCGGTTCCCGCGGGCCCGGCTGATCGAGGTGGACTCCCACTGGAACATCCCCGGCCTGCACGGCAACGAGGGCAACGTGGAGCGCTGGGTCCGGGTCAAGGGCGAGACGCTGGTCCTCGGCGAGCGCAAGACGCTCACCACCCGCCCCAACGGCCGGTCCGCCGACTGGATCGCGCCCGGCCCGTCCAACGGCTGCGCGATGGCCTGCGCCTACTGCTACGTACCGCGCCGCAAGGGCTACGCCAACCCCGTCACCGTCTTCACCAACATCGACGCGATCATCGCCCACCTGGGCCGCCACATCGCCCGCCAGGGCCGCAAGCCCGCGCCGAACCAGTGCGACGACACGGCCTGGGTGTACGACATCGGCGAGAACGGCGACTGTTCCGTGGACGCGCTGATCTGCGACAACACCGCGGATCTCGTGCACGCCTTCCGGCAGTGGCCGACCGCCAAGGCGTCCTTCGCGACGAAGTTCGTCAATCCGGACCTGCTGGCGTACGACCCCCGCGGACGGACGCGGATCCGGTTCTCCGTCATGCCGGCGGACGACTCGCGCCTGCTCGACGTGCGCACCTCCCCGGTCGCGGAACGCGTCGCGGCCGCCGCGGACTTCGTCGACGCCGGCTACGAGGTCCACTTCAACCTTTCCCCGGTCGTCCTGCGGCCGGGCTGGCAGGCGGCCTGGGGCGAGCTGCTGGAGCACCTGGACGACGTACTCCCGGCGCGGGTCAAGGAGCAGGCCGCCGCCGAAGTGATCATGCTCACGCACAACCGCGACCTGCACGAGGTCAACCTCGGCTGGCACCCCAAGGCCGAGGACGCGCTGTGGCGGCCCGCCCTGCAGCAGTCCAAGCGCTCCGAGAACGGCGCCCTGAACGTCCGGTACCGCAACCAGGTCAAGGCCGAGGCCCTGCACGACCTGCGCGGGCTGATCGCCGCGCGGGCCCCCTGGCTGCGGATCCGGTACGCCTTCTGAGCCGGCCGGCGCCGGTCAGGCGAGATCGAACCGGTCGAGGTTCATCACCTTGTTCCACGCGGCGACGAAGTCACGGACGAACTTCTCTCCCGCGTCCCGGCACGCGTAGACCTCGGACAGGGCGCGGAGCTGGGCGTGCGCGCCGAAGACCAGGTCGACGGCGGTGGCGGTCCACTTGACCTCGCCGGTGGCGCGGTCCCGGCCCTCGAACACGTTCTCGTCCGTGGCCGACGCCTTCCACTCCGTGCCCATGTCGAGCAGGTTGACGAAGAAATTGGTGGTCAGGCTCTCCGGCCGGTGGGTTAGGAGGCCGTGCGGGGACCCCTTGAAGCCGGTGTTCAGCACCCGCATGCCGCCGATCAGCACCGTCATCTCCGGCGCGGTCAGCGTCAGCAGGTTGGCGCGGTCCAGCATCAGGGTCTCCGGCGACAGCTTCTCGCCCGCCGGAAGGTGGTTGCGGAAGGCGTCGGCCTTGGGCTCCAGCACGGCGAACGTCTCCGCGTCGGTCTGCTCCTGCGAGGCGTCCGTACGCCCCGGCGCGAACGGGACCGTGATGTCGTACCCGGCGTTCCTCGCGGCCCGCTCGACGGCCGCGCACCCGCCGAGGACGATCAGGTCGGCGAGGGAGATCCGGGTGCCGCCGGTCTGCGAGGCGTTGAAGTCCTGCTGGATCTGTTCGAGCGCGCGCAGGACCTCGGTCACCTCGGGGAGGTTGTTGAGCTCCCAGTCCTTCTGCGGCGCGAGCCGGATGCGCGCCCCGTTCGCCCCGCCCCGCTTGTCGGTGCCGCGGAAGCTGGACGCCGACGCCCAGGCCGTGGTGACCAGCTGGGGGACCGACAGGCCCGTGGCGAGGATCCGGGACTTCAGGTCGGCGATGTCCTCGGCGCCGACCAGGTCGTGGTCGACGGCGGGGACGGGGTCCTGCCACAGCTGCGGCTCGGGCACCCACGGGCCGAGATAGCGCGAGACGGGCCCCATGTCGCGGTGCAGCAGCTTGTACCAGGCCTTGGCGAACGCCAGCGCGAGTTCCTCGGGGTGCTCGTGGAACCTCTTGGTGATCGGCCCGTAGACCGGGTCCACCTTCAGCGCGAGGTCCGTCGTCAGCATCATCGGGGCGTGCCGCTTCGACGGGTCGTGGGCGTCGGGGACGGTGTCCCGGGCCGCGGGATCCGTCGGCGTCCACTGGTGGGCACCGGCGGGACTGCGGGTCAGCTCCCACTCGTAGCCGTACAGGTTGTCCAGGTAGCCGTTGTCCCAGGTGGTCGGCGCGGTCGTCCAGGCGCCCTCCAGACCGCTGGTGAGGGCGTCGGGGCCCTTGCCGCTGCCGTACGTGTTCCGCCAGCCGAGGCCCTGCTGCTCGATGGGGGCGGCCTCGGGCTCGGGGCCGATGTAGCTGGGGTCCACCGCGCCGTGGCACTTGCCGAAGGTGTGGCCGCCGACGATGAGCGCGACCGTCTCCTCGTCGTTCATCGCCATGCGCCCGAACGTCTCCCGGATGTCCCGGGCGGCGGCCGTCGGGTCCGGGTTGCCGTTGGGCCCCTCCGGATTGACGTAGATCAGCCCCATCTGGACGGCGGCGAAGGGACCGGTCAGTTCCCGGTCGCCGCTGTAGCGCTCGTCCCCGAGCCAGGTGTCCTCGGGGCCCCAGAAGATCTCCTCGGGTTCCCAGATGTCCTCCCGCCCGAATCCGAAGCCGAACGTCTCGAACCCCATGGACTCCATGGCGCAGTTCCCGGCGAAGACCAGGAGGTCCGCCCAGGAGATCTTCCGGCCGTACTTCTGCTTGACCGGCCAGAGCAGCCGGCGCGCCTTGTCCAGGCTCGCGTTGTCCGGCCAGCTGTTGAGCGGGGCGAAGCGCTGCGCGCCGCTGCCGCCACCGCCACGGCCGTCCGCGATGCGGTACGTGCCCGCGGCGTGCCAGCTCATCCGGATGAAGAGCGGCCCGTAGTGGCCGTAGTCGGCGGGCCACCAGTCCTGGGAGGACGTCATCACCTCGAAGACGTCCCGCTTCAGCGCCTCGACGTCGAGGGACGCGAACTCCTTCGCGTAGTCGAAGTCCTCGCCCAACGGGTCGGACAGGGGTGAGTGCTGGTGGAGGACCTGGAGGTCCAGTTGGTTCGGCCACCAGTCCCGGTTCGTCCTGGGCCGCCGCGTCGGTGTGGGCGTCGGCGAAGGGATTGCTGGATTCTCGCTTTCGCTGCCGGACATGCCCGTCCTTCTTCCTGTTCGCGGTGTTTCATCGGCTTTGCAGTGTTCCGCGACCCTATGGTCGCTCACCGCGGACCGCACCTCTAGCAAACACGCAGAGGACGGCCGACGACCCGGGCGCGGCAGGCCGCCGGCGCGGTACGCGTCAGCGCCCGGCCCCCGTGATCAGGTCGGCCGCCTTCTCCGCGGCCATGACGGTCGGCGCGTTCGTGTTGCCGCGCGGCACCGTCGGGAAGACGGAGGCGTCCACCACGCGCAGCCCCGGCACGTCGTACACGCGCAGCTCCGGATCGACGACCGAACCGATGGCACAGGTCGACGTGGGGTGGTACAGCGTCTGCCCGTGGCGCCGCGCCCAGGCGAGCAGGTCCGCGTCCGTGTCCGACTCCGGCACCAGGTACGGCCCCGTCGCGAGGTCGGTCACCGCCGGCTGCGCCGCGATCTCCAGGGCGATGCGCAGACCGGCGACGATGACCTCCTGGTCCTCGGGCGCCACCAGGTAGTTGTGCGTGATCCGGGGCGCGGCGTCGGGCCGCGGGGAGCGCAGGGTGACCGCGCCGCGGCCGGCCGGGGCGAGCACGCACGGCCCGAAGGAGAAGCCGTGCTCGGCGGCCGCGCCGAGGCCCTCCTGGTGGAAGAGCACGGGAGCGGCGTGGAACTGCAGGTCCGGGGCGGTCAGGTCGTCGCGGCTGCGGAAGAAGCCGCCGGTCTCGCCGATGTTGGAGGTGAGGTGGCCGCGGCCCTCGTTCTGCAGCAGCGCGGCGTTCTCCGGCGTCGCCGCCGTGAGCAGCGACTCCACGTCGGTGCGGAAGTTCAGCAGCGTCATGTAGTGGTCCTGCAGACCCTCGCCGACGGGCAGGTCGCGGACGACGTCGATGCCGAACGCGGACAGCGTGGCGGCCGGCCCGATCCCGGACAGCATCAGCAGCTTCGGCGACTCGTACGCGCCCGCCGACAGGATCACCTCGCGCTCGGCGCGCACCACCTCCACGGCGCCGCCCCGCTCCACCTCCACACCGGTGGCCCGGCCTCCCTCGATCACCACGCGGCGGGCGAGGGCAAAGGACAGCACGGTCAGGTTCGGCCGCTCCAGCGCGGGGTGCAGGTAGGCGACGGCGGCGCTGCAGCGCAGACCGCCGCGCTGGGTGAGCTGGTAGCGGCCGACACCGAACTGCGTGGCCCCGTTGAAGTCGTCGTTCGCCTTGTGCCCGGCCTGCACGGCGGCCTGTACGAACGCCGAGGCGAGCGGGTGCTCGGAGCGGCCGTCGCTGACGGTCAGCGGCCCGTCCGCGCCGTGGAACTCGTCCTCGCCGCGCTCGTTGCCCTCGGACCTCTTGAAGTACGGCAGGACCTCGTCGTACGACCAGCCGTCGGCGCCGGCCGCCGCCCAGCCGTCGTAGTCGGCCCGGTTGCCCCGGATGTAGATCATGGCGTTGATCGAGCTGCACCCGCCGAACACCCTGCCGCGCGGCAGATAGGCCCGCCGGTTGCCGATGCCCGGCTCCGGCTCGCTGTCCAGGTCCCAGTCCAGGGCCGACTTGAACAGCTGCGGGAAGGCGGCCGGGACATGGATCTCCTGCGCGGTGTCGGGACCGCCCGCCTCGATCAGCGCCACCCGCACCTCCGGGTCCTCGGAGAGACGTGCCGCGAGGACACACCCCGCCGATCCGGCGCCGACGATGACGTAGTCGTACGTGGACATGCCCATCTCCCTCTGACCGAACGGCACTTGCCCTGTGCGGAACCGCGGGCGCGGACGGGGAAGTGCTGCCGACCGGCCGGCGCCCACCGCTGCCACGGTGCCGTGCGGACGTCCGCGAGGTCGACGGGATACTCGGCCAACCCGGAGCCGGAACCGGCAGGCCGCTCCGGTCCGGCCACCGGCGTGGGACCGCTACCGGGCCGGCGTCCGGTCCACCGCGAGCATCGGACGGTCGCTGTCGGGGAGCCAGTCTCGCCGCGGGTCGTACTCCAGCCAGCGCCGGGCGCGGCCGGTCTCGGTGAAGCCGCGCAGCAGCGTGTCGAGCAGGGGGTGACGGGAGGACTCCCGCCAGGTCAGGGACCAGGCGTACAGCGGTGTCGGCCCGACCAGCGGCACGCGGCGCACCTCCGTGTGGTCCGGGAGCGGCGCGTCGGCCGGGAAGAGGGTGAAGCCCTCGCGGTCCGTGCGCAGATGCCGGACGAGGTGGTCCAGACCCAGGTTGGGACCGTCGTGCCGCCGCGCGATCCCGAACTCGTCGGCGAAACGGCGCAGGAAGTCCAGGCGGTTCAGTTCGGCCGGGCACCACAGCACGCTGCCGCGAAGGCCGGCGGGCCGCAGCGCCTCGGCACCGGCCAGCGGGTGGGACGGGCCCACCACCACGTCGACGGGTTCCAGCCGCACCAGCCGCTGCGTGAGCCCCGCGTCCCGGCCGTCGGGCAGCGGGTGCACCCGGCCGAACCCCAGATCCGTGTCGCCGCGCAGCAGCGCCTGCGCGACGGAAGGCCAGTCCCGCCCGGGCGCCGGCTCCCACCGCACCGCGCCCGGGCCGCGTCGGCCAGCGGACGGGACCTCCCCGACACGGCCCAGTGCCTGCACCGCCTCGGCGACCGTGCGCATCGGCGCGTACAGATGACCCCACGTGTCGATCCGTACGACCGGGCCCGCGCCGGTCACCGACGCGACCGCGCGCTCGCCCGCCGCCAGCGCCTCGCGCGCGGCCGGCAGGAACCGCTCGCCCGCCCCGCTCAGCCGGACGCCGCCCCGGCGCTCGAACAGCCGCACGCCCAGCGCCTCCTCCAGCCGCGCGACGCGCTTGGACAGCGCCTGCTGACTGGTGCCCAGCTCTTCGGCGGCCCGCCCGAAGTGCAGGGTCCCGGCGGTCGCGACGAAGGCGCGGACCAGGGCGAGGTCGAGGTCCATGCCGTTGACCTTATGCGACGACTTTCCGATGCCGGTCCGGCGGTCCGGCGGTCCAGCGGTCCGGCGGACTGGGGCCGGGCGGCCCGGCGGCGAGCCGTGTCAGCCGCTGCCCATGGCCTTGCGGACGGCGTCCTTCGTCCGGTCCATGAGCGCGGCCACCGGCCCGAGGGCCACGTTGGCGGTGGCCGACTCGACCCCGGGATGCGGCCGGGTGGGGGCCATCGCCTCGGCGGCCTTGACCGCCTTGGCCATAGCGGCCAGGTTGGTGACGTCGGTGCTGCGGCGGATGTGGGAGAACTCGTATCGTTCCTCCGCCCGCGCGTGCTCCTGCACGTCCGTGCGCAGCCGCATCAGCATGGGCAGGAACTTCGGGTCGTCGGTGTCCATGTCGTCCAGCGCCGAAAGGGTCTCCTTCGCGGACTTCTCCTCCGCCAGGCGTTCCTCGACGATCTGAGCGCCGCCGTCGACCGCGCTGCGGACGAACGGGTGGACGACCTCCTCCTCGGCGGTCTCGTGCACGGCGAGCAGCCGTACCAGGCGCCGGAAGGCGTCCCGGCGCTCCTCGCCCTCACTCTGCTCGACCTCGTCGAAGAGGTTGCGGATGTCGCCGTGCTGGCGCATCAGCAGCCCGACCACGTCGATGTCGGGCAGCTGGTCGTCGCCGGCCTGGGGCGTGTGCAGATCGGACATGGGCCGGCCCCTCACTTCTCGCGCTGGGCGGGGTCGGGGTGCTCGCCCTCGGTCTGGACGCGGTACTCACGGCCGAACATCTCGTCGTGCTCGGTCATGACCCGGTCGCTCGGCGGGGCCTCGCCGCCGTGGATCTGCTCCTGCATCTTCTCGAACCGCTCGTGCGCCTCGCGCACATAGCCGGCGCCGAGGGTGGTGAGGTCCATCTGGGTGTCCAGCAGTTCGCGCAGGTACTGCTTGTTCGGCTCGAAGGTGAGCACGTTCGGCAGCTCCGGCGCCAGGACCTCCTGCGGGTCGCGGCCGTCGTGGCGGCGCATCAGGTCGCAGGCGGTGTGCAGGTGCTCCAGCTCCATGTTCAGGTGCAGCTCCCAGATCGACTTCACCCTGGGGTCGCTCTCCTGCTCCATGAAGGAGTAGTACAGGTAGCACTCGTTGTACTCGTGGTTGACCAGCTGCTCCCACCACGTCTCACCCGGGTCGACGAGCGACTCGTAGTGCGTGACGTGCTCCTCCTCGATCAGCCCGATCTCCTGGTACAGCTGCCGGGCGATGGGCTCCATGTAGGTGGGGCCGGTGTTCATGTAGAAGTTCATGGTCTGCTGCTCCGCCGACATGATCGTCAGCGCGTGCAGCTTCGACAGGGGGTCCGTGGCCGTCTTGTCGTACGGGTCGCGGACGTTGTCGTACGCGTCGCGGTGGTGGTACCTGGTCGGCCGGCCGGGCATGACCTCGGTGAGGTTGTCGACGATCGACTCCGCCTTGCGGTGCTCGATCATCTCGTACAGGTTGGCGTACCGGTACAGATGGTCGAAGTCCTCCAGCACACCGAACTGGTACGCCTGCTTCAGGTACGGGTCGGGCTCCATGCGCGCGACCCAGGCCGTCAGGTCCACCGCGACCTGCTCGTAGGCGATGGTCGTCTCCAGCACCGACGACACGCCCGGCAGCAGCCAGTTGACCACCTTCTGCTGCTGCGCCTCGATGTACCGGGTCCGCGCGAGCTGCCGCTTCACCTCGGGGTCGACGGTGTTGCGGGCGAGCTGGTGGCTGAAGAGGATCGCCTCCACCTCGATGCCGTTCATGGTGATGATCCGGCAGCGGGTGTACGGGTCGCAGCGGTCGGGGTCGATCGGCTGCACGTTCAGCTCACGCCAGTTGCGCAACTGGCGGTCCAGCGGGATGCCCCGCTGCTCCAGGGGATTGAAGGTCACGGAAGACGCTCCTCGGGACGGATGGGGGAGAGGTGACGACGGGACGGGACGACGCAGTACCCCTGACGCCGCGGCGCATGTCGCCACCGGGGCACCCCCGCCAGGTTTCAGCCATCCGCGGGCACCCGCGACCGCAGACGCCTGGACGGCCGCATGCGTCCCTCGTCCGGATGAACGCGGGGACGCACGGCGTGCGGTCCGGCCACGGCAGCGTGTAGGGACACGGGCGGTGGCGGCTCCTCCGGTCGTGCGGTCGTGCGTTTCCCCAGGCCATGCGCGGGGACCCGCGACGGGTGGTGGCATACGGTGCGGAGCAGCGGGTGCGGTTGCCGGCGCTGCGGGCGGGCTGGCTGACGCAGACGTTCGTCCACTGGTCGTATCCGGTGGAGGCGGTGCAGGCGCTGCTGCCCGAACCGCTGGTCGTGGACGCGTACGAGGGCGCGGCCTGGGTCGGGCTCACGCCGTTCGTGATGGCGGACGTACGCCCGCCCGGCGTACCGGCCGGGCTGCCCGGCGTTCCCACGTTCCCGGAGACCAACCTGCGCACCTATGTACGGCACCCCGGTGGCCGGGACGGCCTGTGGTTCCTGTCCCTGGAGGTCGCCTGCCCGCTGATGCTGGCGGCGCGAGCGGCCGGTGTGCCGTACCACCCCGGTTCCCTTCGCGTAACCAGGCGGGGGGAGACCGTCGCCTACTCCGGCCGCAGATGGGCGGGCCGAGCCTCCTACCGGCTTGTCGTGCGCCCCGGCGGCCCCGTCGAACGGCCGACGGAACGGGACGTGTGGCTGACCTCGCGCTGGCGGGCGTACACGCGTCGGCTCGGCCTGCTCTGGGAGACGCCCGTGGAGCACGAGCCGTGGCCGCTGGCCGACGCCGGCATCGAGGTGCTGGAGGAGACGCTCACCACCTCGGCGGGCCTCCCCGCCCCCTCGGGCGAGCCCGTCGTGCACTTCTCGGAAGGGGTCAGGCACGTGCGGCTGGGAGCCCCGCGGCCCTTGCCCCAGGCAGCCACGGCATGACCATCGAGGGGCCGGCACGCCGGCGCAGGCTGCGCTTCGAGGGCTGGATCGCCGGCCTGGGCACCTCCTCCGGAACCCGCGTCGTGCTGGGCCACTGGCAACGGTCACCTTTCGGCGCGTTCAGCGACGTCATGCTGGAGCGGGCCGACGGTGAGCGGCTCCTGCTGGCGCCCACGCGGGCGACGGCGGACTTCATCGGCGCCACGTACGTCTTCGACACCGTGGAGGTCGTGCCAGTGCGGGTCGGCGTCGCGGCGGACACCTGGACCGTGACGGCGGGCTCCCTCGACCTGCGCTTCGTCACCGGACCGCGCGGACCGGTGGGCCTGCTGCTGCGCGCCGTGCCGGCCGCACTCGCCCGGCGCCCGGCGTGGAGCGCGCTCACGGACGGGCCGGCCCGCCTGCTGCTGCCCGGAGTCCGCACCCGGGGGAGCGCCGGCGCGGGCCGCCGCGAGTGGTACGGCGCCCGCGACCTGCGCCCGGTCCGCCTCCTGTCGGCCTCCTACGAAGGCGCCGACCTGGGAGCGCCGGCCCCCGTCGACCCACCCGTGCACTTCGGCTTCGGCTCGGTGCCGAGGAAACCGGCGCTGACCCGGGTCACGACGACGGTCGCGCTCGGACCCGGGTGACTCTGATCGTGGGAAGCCGGGGAATGCCCGGAGGGGAACGATCGACGAAGCGACGGGAGTGGCCGAAAAGTCCCCGGTATACGACTGTGAAGTGCGGGCAACCGTAGCCGTGTGCCCGGCGCTGTTCAGCGCCAGAGCGGTGGCCGCGTGAGTCACCGCTGCGGCCTGCTCCTGACCGGAGTCCAGGGCCGGCGGGCGAGGTGTTTGCAGGGGAGAGGGATGGTCATGCTGCTTCCGGCCGAGAAGGAACTCCGTGCTGCGCTGGCCCGGTTCGCCCAGGCGCGAATCGAGCACGACCGGCGTCCCACGGGCGACACGAGCCGTGTGCTGGAGGACGCGACCTACACGCTGTGCGTGATGACCGGCGCGCGGACCGCCGACGACGCCCTGGCGGCGGCGGACGCTCTGCTCGACCGCTACCGCGCCGGCCGCCGGTGCTCCGTCACCCAGGAGGACGAGACGCTGGCGGCGTAGACGCGCACTGCGTACTGCGTACTGCGCACTGCGCACCGCGGCCCGGGGCCGCGCCGTGGGACCGATTCCCACGGCGCGGCCTTCGTGGTGGAGGGTTTCGTCACGCGGTCGCCTCGTGGGTCGTCCGTGCGATCCCCTGAGCCGTCACAGGCGCCATGCTCATGCCATGACTGACATTCCCCCCAGCAACTCCGCGGAACCGCAGCGCGACCTCCAGCCGTCGGACGTTCCCGCAGGCGCCACCCGCAGGTCCGTCATAGCCGCCTTGGGCGGCGCCACCCTCGGCGTGGCCGCGCTGGGTCTCGCCGCCACGCAGGCGACCGCCGACACGCAGACGACCGCCGACACCGAGCACCGGGCCGCGGCCCAGCAGGCAGCAGCCTGCGTCCTGACGCCCGAGCAGACCGAGGGGCCGTACTACCTGGACCTGGAGACGGTCCGCAAGGACATCACGGAGGGGAAGGCGGGTGCTCCGCTGACCCTCCGCGTGTCGGTGGTCGACGCGGCGACCTGCGCCCCGCTGCCCCGGACGGCGGTCG
This sequence comes from Streptomyces griseosporeus, assembly GCF_014656055.1. Classification (GTDB taxonomy): domain Bacteria; phylum Actinomycetota; class Actinomycetes; order Streptomycetales; family Streptomycetaceae; genus Streptomyces; species Streptomyces griseosporeus. Next base: position 965,881 of record NZ_BNBR01000001.1, on the reverse strand, counting down.
ACATCTGGCACTGCGACGCCCTCGGGGTCTACTCCGGCTATGTCGCCGGCGGCTCCACCCCGGACACCACCTTCCTGCGCGGCGTGCAGCTCACCGACTCCGCCGGTGTCGCGGAGTTCACCACCGTCTACCCCGGCTGGTACGTCGGCCGGGCCCTCCACATCCACGTCAAGACACATGCGGGAGGCACCGTGTCCAACGGGACGTACCACGGTGGCCACGTGTCCCATACGGGCCAGCTCTACTTCCCGGAGGCCTACAACAGCAGGATCGCTGCCCTCTCCCCGTACCGGAACAACACGGCCACCCGCACGCTCAACGCGCGGGACGGCATCTACCGCAACGGCGGGTCCGCGACCCTGCTGACCCTGACCCAGGCAGGCAGTGACCTCGGCAAGGGCGTGACCGGAACCGTCGTGCTCGGCATCGACCCCGCCGCCACACCCTGACGTACTCGGACACCCGCAGTGGCCGGCCCCGCCACCGTGTCGGCCCTCGCACCCGCGACTCCGGCCGTACTGCTCCTCCCGGAGCCGACCGGCTCGGACTTGGCAGAGACACGGGGCTGAAGGCGATGGTTTCGTTCCGGGGCGGTGCGGCCAGGAGTCGGGCATGAGCCGGAGCCGGACGTGTGACATGTGCGGTGCGACGCTGACCGTGAGGCCGCACGGGGGCCGGCCGGCTCGATACTGCTCCGGCGCCTGCCGGCAGCGGGCGCTGCGGCGACGGGCGGCTTCGGGCGTCACGCCCGCAGTCGCGACGGCCGGTGGGAACGCCCTGCCGTCGGCGCTCGACTCCTTCGTCGGCAGGCAGAGCGAGCTGTCGGCCCTGCGTACCCTCTTTACGAGTTCGCGCCTCCTCACGCTGACCGGTGCGGGCGGTGTGGGCAAGACCCGGCTGGCGCTGGAGTTCGCCAAGGCATTACCGAGGCGCTTCGCACGGGTCGATCTCGTGGAACTCGCCTCCCTCCAGGACGGCGCGCCGGCGACGCAGTCCGTGGCCGCCGCGCTGGGGGTGGGCGAACGAGCGGGCCGGACCGGCGTCGACGTGCTGGTCCGAGCGATCGGTGACGCCTCCCGGGTGCTGATCCTGGACAACTGCGAGCATCTGGCCGAGCCGTGCGCCCGGCTGGCGGCGAGCCTGCTGGGCCGCTGCCCCCGACTGCGGATCCTGGCCACCAGCCGTGAGGCCCTGAGGGTGCCCGGAGAGACCGTGTTCCGGGTCGGCGAGCTGTCCCTGCCGCCGGCCCACGCCGGAGACGACGCGACGGCCCTCATGCAGTCCGATGCCGTACGGCTCTTCGTCGACCGGGCCGCGAGCAACTCCCCGGGGTTCGCGCTCCATCCCGGCAACGGCCATCTGGTCGCCGAGATCTGCCGGCGCCTGGACGGCCTGGCGCTCGCAGTCGAACTCGCGGCCCGTCACGTCCGTGCGCTCGCGCTGAGCGACATCCTGGCGGGGCTGGACGACCAGTTCTGCCAGTTGGACCTTCTGACCGGGGGAAGCAGAACCGGACCCGCACGCCACAGCGGGTTCGCCGCAGCCGTCGACTGGAGCCACCGACTGCTGGACCCGGCCGAGCAGGCGGTCTTCCGGCGCCTGTCGGTCCTGGTCGGCGGGTTCGACGCGACCGCCGCGCAAGCGGTCTGCTCCGGTGACGGCATCGGCCCGCGGCAGGTGTTCCGCATCCTGTGCGCCCTGGAAGCGAAGTCGCTCGTCGTACGTCTGCCGGGAGAGACGGCGCCCACACGCTTCAGACAGTTGAGTGCCATCCGAGCCTTCGCCCTCGACCGCCTGCGGGCATCCGGCGAGCTTCACGCCACCCTGAGCCGGGCGCTCGCATGGCTCACCGAGCTGGCCGAGGGAGGCCGCAGGGAGGTCTTCGCCGACCAGGCCGGCAGCCCGCTCGCGGCGGAACGGGACACTCTCGTGTCGGTACTGGCCCGCAGCGCCGGCCACGGCGATGCCGTACCGGCGCGGCTGACACTGGAGCTGGCCCGAGTGCACTACCAGCAGGAGCAGCCGTCGGCCGCCCGTGCGCTGCTCGGCGGACTGCTCGGGGGAGCCGCGGGCCGGGCACTGGGCGGACAGGTGCCGGCGCTCGCCGCCCGCGTGGCCTGCCAGCAGGCCGACCTGGACGAGGCGTTGCGCCTGGGGGAGCAGGCGGTGCGGAGCGAACGGATACGCGGTGACGCCGCCGGACTGGCCAACGCCCTGGACGCCCGGGCGGCGGCGCGCCTGTGCCGCGGTGAGTTCGCCGAGGCCGTCGCGGATCTGAGGGAGTGCCTGGAGGCCGTCGCCTCCTCCGGCAGCCCGCAGGACATCGCCTGGTGCACCCATCACCTGGCCTGGGCGCTGCTTCAGTCCGGCGGCGAGGTGGAGGCCGACGAACTGATGACGAGGTGTCTGCCCGTGCTGAGACAACAAGCGCCATGGCCGCGGCTCGCGGCCGCGCTGCACACCGCTGGAGCCATACGACTGGCCTTGGGGCGTCTGCACAGCGCGGAGACCTTGTTCTCCGAGGTGCTCCGGATCGCTCCCGGGGCCAGCTTCCACGCCCTGTACCCCGTGGAGGGCCTGGCCCTCGTGGCGGCGGAGAGCGGGGACATGCAGCGTGCGCTGAGGCTGTACGAGGCGAGCGTGCAGGCGCGGCGCCACCTGGACACCCAGCCCGAGGCTCCCTGGCGGCACAGGATGGAACAGGCGGCGGCCCGTGCCCGGACACGGCTGCCGGCCGCGGCGCGGGAGGCCGCCGTCGCCGGTGCCCGTGGGCTGCGCGGGGAGCGGCTGGTCGCGTACGCGCTCGGCGCCGGGAGCGACGAGGACCGGCCGAGGCGCGATGCCCACGCCACCGACGAGCGGCTCCGGCTCACCGCAAGGGAGTCCACGGTGGCCGGACTCGTCGCCGAAGGGCTGACCAACCGGCAGATCGCGGACAGGCTCGGCCTCTCGGTCCACACGGTCGCCACGCACCTGGACAGGATCCGCGACAAGCTGGGCCTGCGCTCCCGCACGCAGATCGCACTGTGGGCGGCAGCGGGGACCGGGGGCGGGTGCACGGCCCGGCGGTGAGCATCCGGAACACCGGGAAGAGCGTCCGAGTGGCTGCGTGCGAGTGAAGCGATGTTGCTCACAGTCTTCGAGTCCAGTGCGTGCCGACGGTAGAGTGAAGACCGCCCTTGACCTGCAGGAAGCAGGCAGGGAGCCGCAGTCTCCCGGAAGTTCAACATGCTGCGCACCGTGTTCAAGTCCAAGATCTAGCGTTTGGGTGTTCCCCCAGATCGAAATTGTGATCATCGGACTCGGGTCAGCAATGGGTCAGCATGGGGCCGCATGATTTCCGGTTTGCTGACTTGCACCAATGGCAGGGCCCGCGCCGCCCCGGCGTCCTGCTCGCTAGGCGTGGCACTCGGCTCGAGAGCTCGCCCGTGGAGGGGCGCCCCGCCGACGTCGAGGACCGTGCGGGCGGCGATCAGATGCGGTCGCTCAAGGGCGGGGGCTGTCTGCGGAACTGATCAGACTCATCAGGGTGCATGCTTCCCATACCCTTGCATATGAAGAGGGCATGGCGATTCGGACCTCGCTAGGGGGAACCGCATCAACGCCGGCATTCGCTGCAGCATTGATCGGTGGCTGGACACCGCGACGCGTCAGGTGGTCAGCCCTCCTGCTGCCAAACGGTCGTTCATGTCGCCCGCCAGCCCCTTACCCAGACCGTCAGCCATGGTGAGCAGTGTCTCGAATGCGCTGAGGCGGCGGAACGTCTCCGCATACGCCACCTGCTTTTCCAGGGAAAGCTGGAGCACCTGAAGACGCCGGATATCGACCCGGGACGAACTGGAGGCGTGGGTGCCTGCCTGACGCCCGTTGGCCGGCGCCCGCAGACAACCGGCGAGGAAGTGGGCGTCCAGCTTCTCGGAGTCCACCCGCAGGACGTAGAGCTGCGGACCGACGGCCATCGGCGGCCCTTGGTGGACCCAGGCTCGGAAGGCCCGGATCACTCCGGCGACCACGACGTCGCCCTCCTCGGCGATGGCGTGCGCCGAGTCGATCGACAGGACCTGGCCAGGCCTGCCGTCGTGCAGGAGGCCCGCAACGGTGAGAAGCGGCACCGTGGCCCCACGGGTCGGTGCCGCCGCTTCCGGGGGCTGCTGGCCGGCGCGCAGCGTCAGCGCGCCCGCCTTGACCAGATCTCCGAGGGTCGTCATGGCCGGCTGGGAGCCGGCCTCGATCTCGAGAACGGACAGCTGCCGTGCCTGATCGGCCAGATCGGTCAGCAGCGACCTGAACTCACCCCACCTCGCGGCGAGTTCCTTCGGGCTGGGCTCCGACATGGACGCGGTATAGCGCCCTGGGGTGACATCCACCTCGTCGTCCAGAAGGTCGAGCAGGGGAACACGAACGGCTCCCTCCGGTGGCTCCTTGTCGGGATGGTCGAGGGTCGCCAGCGCGCTGAGGACGAACGAACCCAGAGCATCCCAGTCCGGGCTCGGCTCGCGCGTTCCCGGTCGTGCGAAATGTGTGGCGTCCACCAGGAGGGCGTCCTGGCTCGGGGGAGCAGCCGTCGGGCTGTCCGCCGCCGCTCTGAGGATCCACAACTGCAGGGACACGCTGTGCGGCTGCGCGCTGCCTGGGGGCAGGGACACGACCGCCCGAAGCACCCCGGTACGCAGCAGGCTCCCACGGATGCGGCGGCCGGCCTTGCGCGACGCAACCGCCGGGGGCAGGACGACGACTGCGGCACCGCCGGGCTTGAGGTGGGCAAGGAGGTGCTGCACCCAGGCCAGCTCGGGCTCGGTCCGGGGCGGCAGTCCGTGGGTCCAGCGCTGGTCGGTGGCGAGCTCCTCGTATCCCCAGTCCCGTTCGTTGAAAGGGGGGTTGCACACCGCGATGTCCGCTTGAGTGCCCGCGAAGGGATCCTCCCGCAGCGCGTCGGTCACGGCAATCCGCGTACGGATGTCACGGTTCTCCGCGACGAAGCCCAGGCGGGCGGACGCCAGCGCGGCCAGCGCCTTGTCTCGCTCGCACGCAAGCAGTTCGAGCCCCGTACCGTCGAACTCCTGCACAGCCGCGGCGGCCAGGTGTCCCGTGCCGCAGGCCGGATCCAGGAATGTCAGTCCACCGTCCTTGGAACCGAGACGGACTGTGAGGGCGATACGGATCATCAGTGCGGCGAGTGGCGGTGGCGTGGTGCTGAGCTGCCGGACATGGGTTTCCAGCCACCGTTGCAGCAAGAACTCGAACGTCTCGCGCGGCCCCTCTTCCCGTCCCAGCCTCGCCGCCTGGGCCACCAGGTCCCGAGCCTGCGCGGACAGTTCCGGATCGGAGGTCCGAGCCCTGGGGGAACGCATCCGGCGGGCGGCCTCGGCCACGGCCAGACCTGACTCGTTCCGGCTGCCGAGTACCTCGAAACGTGGCCAGAGAAGCTCCTTGCGACCGACGTCCTTGAGCTTGCCGTTGTCTCGCAGCCACTGTTCGACCTCCGCGAGCGAGAACTGCGGGCTGACGTCGGTACCCCCGATCCGAGCGGGGAAGGAGTCGTGGCGGCGACGCCAGTTGCTCACCGCGGCTCGCCCGACGCCGGCGATCCGGGCGATTTCGGCCAGGCTGACGGGTACGACGTCCGGGCTACTCATCGATCAGTCTCCGAGGTACTTGGCGGCTGGGCTGGTCGGCGTCCCAGCTGCCGTAGTGCTGAGAGGCTACTACGCTTATTGACTTTGTTCACAGGGTCCTCGTTCCACCGTGATGTGCAGAGAATGTGGAGGTCAAGAAAAATGCCGAGCCCAGTGCCGGGGATGCTGCTCTGTGACCGTTATCGGCTGGAGTCGGTCCTGGGCCGAGGCGTGATGGGCCAGGTGTGGCGGGGGCTCGACCTGCCCCTCGACCGGCCCGTCGCGGTGAAGACCGTCGCCACCGAGCTGCTGGCCGTGGCCGGCGGCCGCGATGCGGCCCTGGCGCGGTTCTACCGTGAGACGAGGGCGGCCGCGCGCCTGAACCACGCGAACGTCGCCACCGTTTTCGACGCGTCACTCACGGACGACACCTATTGCCTGGTGATGGAACTGATCGAGGGCACCACCCTCGAGTACCTTTTCGACCAGCACGACAACGGGCGGTTCGACGTGCCTTCTGCGGCTGCTGTCGGCGCGCAGATCTGCGCGGGACTGTCCGCGGTCCATGCGGCCGGCCTCGTCCACCGTGACCTGAAGACGCAGAACATCATGATCCGGCGCGACGGGATCGTGAAGATCCTGGACTTCGGGCTGGTCAAGCTGCTCAGTGACACGGATCCGCGACTCACGACGACCGGCGAGGGTGTCGGCAACCTCTTCTGTGCCTCTCCCGAGCTCCTGGCCGGCTGCGACCGGCTCGACGGCCGTAGCGACCTGTACGCCGTGGGCTGCCTGCTGCACCACATGCTCACGGGTGCACCCCCCTTCCCGGCCCACCAGCCGGCGCTCCTCGCTTCACACCATCTCGCCACACCACCGCCCCTCGTCGCCGACGCGGGGGTGGACGTGCCCAGTGACCTCCAGGAGCTGATCACGGCCCTGCTCGCCAAGCGGCCGGAGGACCGTCCCTCCTCGGCGGCAGAGGTGTATGCGGCCCTCGCACCGCACCTGCCGGACCGGCGCCCTGAGCTGGCCGTCAGGCGTACCGTGCCCGAGGATCCCCGACGCCCCTTCCTCGTCCCGCAGGGCCCACTGCCCCTGTGACGCTCTCCCCGCGCGACCTGGGGGAGGCGGAGGTGGTTGCAACTCCCACCTTTTTGGTCACACACGGCGCAGGCGCGCCGTGACCGATGACAAAATGGTCCCGTCGGCTGGGTGGCGTGCGTTCCCGGCCGTCAGAAGGTGGCGGGCGCGGTAGGCGCCGGAACTGGGGACGGGGCGCGATGCGGCGAAGCCTTGGACGGTACGAGCTCACGCACGAACTGGGCCGGGGCGGCATGGGCGTCGTATGGGCGGCCCGCGACCGCGACCACCATCGAGACGTGGCCGTCAAGGTGCTCGCGCCTCGCGGCCGCGGGGCCGAACTCACCACACTGGAACGCCGTTTCCTGCGCGAGACCCGCCTGACCAGCCGCCTCCGCCACCCCGGTGTCCCCGCCGTCCACGACCACGGCAACCACGAGGGCGAGCTCTACCTGGTCATGGACCTCGTCCCGGGCCGCGCACTGGACGCCGTCCTCAAGAACGACGGCCCGCTCGCCATCGAGCAGGCTGCGGACGTCGCCCGCCGCACCGCCGAGGTGCTGTCCTACGCCCACGCTCAAGGCGTGGTGCACCGCGACCTCAAGCCGTCCAACTTGATGATCACTCCGGACGGTGAGATCAAGGTCCTCGACTTCGGAGTCGCCGCCGCGCTCGAGCCCCACCCTGGCGAGACCCGCTTCACCGCCTCCAACGCCACACCCGGCACCGTCGTCTATATGGCCCCCGAACAGGCCGTCGGCCAGACCGTGCCCGCGAGTGACCTCTACTCGCTGGGCTGCGTCCTGTACGAGCTGCTCACCGGAGCACCGCCCTTCACCGACGGCAGCCCCTTCATGCTGTACCACCGGCACGCCAACGAGCCCGTCCCACCGCTCGCCGACCGCCGTCCCGATGTACCGGACGGCTTGCGGACGCTGGTCGAGCGGCTGCTGGAGAAGAAGCCCGAGGACCGGCCCGCCTCCGCCGCGGAGGTGGCCGCGCTGCTCGCCGCGTGGGTACCCAGGCCGGCTCCCGTCACGGAGGAGATGCCCACTCATCCCCGCCTGGCCGAGATCGAGGCCCTGCGTCGAGCGGGCCGTCCAGCCCGCGCCCTGGAGGAGTACCACGAGCTGATGGCCGTCGGCGGCCTGGACCGCGCGAGCGCCCTCACCGCCAGGGCCGGAGCCGCCCTGTGCATCGGCGCGCTCGGGCGCACCCGTGAGGCCCTGGACGATCTCAAATCGGTCCTCGCAGAACAGCGCAGCCTGCTCGGGCCGGGGCACCCCGCCGTGCTGGAGACTCGCTATGAGATAGCCGTCCTCCTGGTCCGCACCGGCGAGCGACATGCTGCCGAGGAGCTGTTGCGTCGCCTGGCCGACGAAGAGGACCGCACCTCGCCCGTGAGGGACGCCGGGCTCGGGCGCAGCCGGGCACTGCTGGAGCGGCTGCGCCGGATGGGCTGAGTCGCACCTTCAGCGCATGGTTTTGTAATCTCTGTTCACAGGTAACGGGTCGTGTTAGCCTGCGGTCACGTCGTTTCGGAGGGGAGACAGGAAACTGTCTACGGACGGCGGCGGAGAACAGCGAGGGGAAGAGCACCTATGACGCCAGCAGCCCAGCGCGAGACCGAGCGGACCGGGGCGGAGGCGCTCCCCGAAGAGGGCAACCTGGTCGAGGTGCGCGGTCAGTCCTGGGTCGTTGCCCGCGTCGAGCCGTCCCCGCCGGCCCCGGACGGCCACGAGAACCGCCGTCCGGCCACCCTGGTCCACCTCCAGTCCGTGGCCGACGGCCGCTTCGGCGACACCCTCTCCGTGATCTGGGAGGTCGAGCCCGGCCGCCGTGTGCTGCCCGCCGGTTCCCTCCCCGACGCCTCCACCGGCGCCTACGACTCCCCGAACCGCCTCGCCGCGTTCCTCGACGCCGTGCGCTGGTCCGCCGTGGCCTCCGCCGACGCGAAGACACTCCAGGCCCCCTTCCGCTCCGGCGTCGCCGTCGAGCCGTACCAGCTGGAGCCGGTCTCCCGCGCCGTCGGCGCACCCCGCGTCAACCTGCTCCTCGCCGACGACGTCGGCCTCGGCAAGACCATCGAGGCCGGTCTCGTGGTGCAGGAGCTGCTGCTGCGCGGCCGGGCCCGCCGCACCATGGTGGTCTGCCCGGCCGGTCTCACCCTCAAGTGGCGTGACGAGATGGCCGAGAAGTTCGGCCTGGAGTTCACCATCGTCGACTCCGAGCACTGCGCCCGCCTGCGCCGCACCCACGGCACGGCGGCCAACCCCTTCCGCGTTCACCCGCTCACGATCGTCTCCCTGCCCTGGCTGCGCGGCCAGAAGGCCCAGCGCCTCCTCGACGAGGTCATCGGCGCCCCCGAGGAGAGCCCCGACGGCGAGCACAAGCGCTTCTTCGACCTGCTCGTCCTCGACGAGGCCCACCACGTGGCGCCGGCCGCACCCAAGCAGGTGTACGCCGTCGACTCCCAGCAGACCAAACTGATCCGGCGCCTCGTCCCGCACTTCGAGCACCGCCTCTTCCTTTCGGCCACTCCGCACAACGGCTACCCGGAGTCGTACACGGCGCTGCTCGAACTCCTCGACCCCCAGCGCTTCATCCGCGGGCCTCAGGGGCCGGACAAGGAAGCCCTGAAGGACGCCGTCGTACGACGCCTGAAGTCGACGGTGACCAACGCGGACGGCACGCCCCGCTTCCGTACCCGCAAAACCCTCGAACTCCCCGTTGAATACACCCCACAGGAGCGCGAGATCCACGGTCTGCTCGGTGAGTTCGCCGAGCTGCGACGCAAGAAGCTGACGCCGAAGGCCCGGGGCGGACGCCGCGCCGCCGACCTGGTGACCCTGCTGCTGAAGAAGCGCCTGTTCTCCTCCCCGGCGGCCTTCCTGCACACCGTCCAGGTCTACCTTTCTCATCTGGAGGACACAGGCCCCGCACGAGGTCGCTCGGCGGCCGCCGAAGTCCCCGAATGGCTGGAGGAGTTCGCCGACCTGGTCGCCGACCTCGACGACACCGGCCTGGTCGACGCCGAGGACGACGCGCTGACCCGCTCCACCTCGCTCACCCCGGCGGAGGACGGCCGGGAACTGGACCTGCTCCAGGAGATGGAGCGCTGGGCCCTCACGCACGAGGCGGCACCGGACTCCAAGGCGGAGGCGCTGATCCGCACTCTCAAAGCCATCTGCCGCCCGGACGGCAAGAAGTGGACCAACGAACGCGTCGTGGTCTTCACCGAGTACCGCGACACCCAGGAGTGGCTGTACGACCTCCTCCAGCAGGAGGAACTCACCGACGGGGGCCGCGTCGAGCGCCTGCACGGCGGCCTGTCGGCGGAGGAGCGCGAGCGCATCCGCCTCGGCTTCCAGACCGACCCGTCCCGCGAGGAGGGCAAGGTCCGCATCCTCCTCGCCACCGACGCCGCCGGCGAGGGCATCGACCTGCAGAACCACTGCCATCGCCTGATCAACTACGACATCCCCTTCAACCCCAACAAGCTCGAACAGCGCATCGGCCGCATCGACCGCTGGGGCCAGAAGCACGACCCCGAGATCACCCACTTCATCGGCTCCGGCTGGCAGCAGGCCCAGGCCGGCTCCTACGAGGCCGACCTGGAGTTCCTCTCCCGCGTGGCCAAGAAGGTCGCGCGCATGGAGCACGACCTCGGCTCCGTCAACGCCGTCCTCGCCGACGCCGTACAGCGCCGCATGACGGGCGACACTGCACCGGTCGACATCGAGAACGCCAAGCCCAAGCCGATCAAGGGCCGCCGCACCGGTGGCGAGGTGGCGCCGGAGCAGAACGTCACCGCGCAGACGAAGCGGCTCGCCGACCAGTACGACGAGACGGTGACCGCGCTGGGTCTGACGCCGGCGAACGTCAAGCGGGTCGTCGACACGGCCCTGGCACTGGACCACCAGCCACCGCTCCTGCCCTCCACCTTCCGGGCGGAGGACTTCGAACCGGGCGACCTGTACGAGGTCCAGCCCCTGTCGGGAAGCTGGGAGCGGGCGACCCGAGGCCTTGCGCACAAGCTCCGCGAGGGCGAGCAGCGTCCGCTTACGTTCTCCCCGCTGGTGGCCGCGCAGGCCAAGGACGACGTGGTCCTCGCCCACCTGAAGCATCCGCTGGTGGCGTTGTCGACGCGTCTGCTGACCGCGGCCGTCTGGAACGCGGACTCGATCGGCCTGAGCCGTGTCACGGCGGTCGTCTCTGACGACCCGGCGGTGACGACGACGCTGGTCTCCGCGTACGCCCGCTACGTCCTCGTCGGCACCGACGGCACGCGCCTGCACGAGGAAGTCCTATACGCGGGCGGCTGGTTCGGCGACACGGGCCGCTTCCGCCGCTGGGAGTCGGTGGGCGAGCAGGGCCGAGTCCTGTCCCAGGCGCTCACCGAGGGCATCGAGGCGGCCCCGCACCTCCGCAAGGAGCTGACAGAGGCCTGGCCGAGGCTCCGCGACCCCCTCTACCGCTCCCTGGAGGCCCGGGCCGGTGAACTCGGCCGCCAGCTGGAGAGCAGGCTCGCCGACCGCCGGGCGGAGGAGGAGCGCCGCATCACGGCCACCCTCGACCGCTTCGAGGCCACCCTGCGCGCCAAGCTCAAGGAAGAGGGAGAAGGAGAGGGCGAACAGCTTGCCCTGCTGTCGACCCACGAGCTGACCGGCCACGAGCGCCGCCAGTTCGAGGACGACCGCCGCCGCTGGCAGGAGCGCCTCGACGGCCTCCCCGCCGAACGCGAGCGCGAACTCGCCGCCATCGCCGCCCGCTACCGCGAGCCCCGCTCCCACCTCTTCCCCGCCGCCGTTGTCTTCGTGATCCCCGCAAAGGAAGCCCGCCGATGAGCCCCCGCCGCACCATGAGCCGTGGAGCAGCCGCCGCCAAGGCCCAGGCCACCGACGGCCGCCGGCAGCACCAGGAGTGGCTGGACCTGACCGAGGTCTCGGGGCCGTTCCTGACCATGCCGGTCCTGCTGCGCGCCTGGCCCCAGCTGGACGCCCTGGAGAAGGACGAGCGGGCCAGGCTCCGCGCCCGCCATGCTGACTGGCAGACGGACACGACGGCGGGCCGCGACGAGTGGGTGGCGTATGTGCTGGGCCGCCTGCTGGAGTGGGGCGACGCGCTGGCCTTCCGCCAGGGCGAGTCGGAGCACGACGGGCTGGACCGCCTGACCCTGCGGGTAGCGGAGCACAACACCGAGGTACGTCCCGACTTCGCGCTGGTCGAACCGGGCACCGAGCTGGCGGCCGAGCCGGACGTGGAGTCGGCGGCCAAGCGGGTACGGCTGCTGGGCATGACCGTCCCGGCGGGTACGGCGCCCACGGCCCGCGTCGGCGGTGGCGGCGACTGGTCCGCGGCCCCCGCCGACCGCCTTGCCCGCCTCCTGCGCCACCACGGCGTACCGCTCGGCCTGGTGACCGACGGCCGCTGGTGGTGCCTCGTCTGGGCGCCGCTCGGCGGCGTGACGACCACGGCCGTCTTCGACGCGATCGGCTGGAACGAGGCGGCCGAGCGGAACGTCGTGCGCGCGTTCGTGTCGCTGCTGCGCCGCCGCCGGTTCTTCGAGTACGACGACGCCGAGACGCTGGTGGGTCTGCTGAAGGCCAGCCTGGCGGCGGGCGAGGACGTCACCGAGGCGCTGGGCATCCAGGTCCGGCAGGCGGTCGAGTTGCTGGTGGACGCCATAGGGCGGGCGGACGTCCGGGCGGTCGAGCACGGCGCGCCGGGGCTGCACGCGTCGGGCGTGAGCGCGGGGGAGGTCTACCGGGGCGCGGTGGCGGTGATGATGCGCGTCGTCTTCCTGCTGTTCGCAGAGGAACGCGGCCTGCTGCCGGCGGACAACGAGGTCTACGCGCGCTCGTACTCGGCCCGCTTCCTCCGTGACGAGCTGAAGGCACGCGCGGACGAGGAGGGCGAGACGTCGCTGGAGCACACGACGTCGGCCTGGCACCGCCTGATCGCCCTCTTCCACGCGGTGCACGGGGGAGTGGACCACCCGGGTTCGGGATTCCACCTCCCGGCGTACGACGGTTCGATCTTCGACCCGGACAAGTACCCGTGGCTGGAGCGCACCACCCCGCTCCTCCCGATCGACGACCGCACGGTCCTGCACATGCTCCAGGCGGTGCAGGAGGTCCGGGTCGGCAAGGGCAAGGACCGAGAGGTTCGCACGCTCAGCTTCCGGGCGCTGGATGTTGAGCAGATCGGTTACGTGTACGAGGGCCTGCTGTCCTTTGACGGGCGTCGGGCAACTGAGCACATGGTGGGGTTGATTGGCCCCGAGGGCCTCGAACACGAGGTGTCTCTGCGCGAGTTGGAGTCGCTGGCGGCGAAGGCCGGTGCGTCGGTGAAGACGCTGGCGAAGTCGATCCACGACAAATGGAAGGACCCGAAGCCCCCGGCGACGGCGGGGCAGCTGGAGAAGAAGTTGGCTCCGCTGGGTGCGGAGGACGCGGCCGAGGCACGGCGTCGGCTGAACGCGGTGGCGAAGGACCCGGGGCTCACGGAGCGGCTGCTGCCGTTCGTCGGCATCCTGCGTGATGACTTGCGTGGCCTGCCGACGGTCATCCCGAACGGTGCGCTGTACGTGACCGAGTCGTCCCTGAGGAAGAACACGGGCACGCACTACACGCCCCGCTTCCTGGCGGAGGAGGTCGTGTTGCATGCGCTGGAGCCGCTGGTGTACGAGCCGGGCCCGTTGCAGACGGCGGACACGGGGGAGTGGCGGCTGAAGTCCTCCGAGCAGATCCTCGACCTGAAGGTCGCGGACATCGCCATGGGTTCGGCGGCGTTCCTGGTGGCGGCGTGCCGTTACTTGGCGGACCGCCTGATCGAGGCGTGGGAGTCCGAAGGTCGTGCGGACGCGATGACGTACCGCGCGGGGCGGGCCGTGGACGCGGTGACCGCGGCGGACGCGGAGCAGGACCCGGTGGTGGTCGAGGCGCGGCGCCAGGTGATTGAGCATTGTTTGTATGGGGTCGACATCAACCCCATGGCCGTGGAGATGGCCAAGCTGTCGCTGTGGCTGGTGTCGATGGACCCGGGTCGGCCCTTCACGTTCCTGGACGACCGGCTGGTGTGCGGGGACTCGCTGCTGGGTGTGCACAGCATGGAGCAGATCCAGTCCGTGCACATGAAGCCGGGGCAGCAGGCTGACATTCTGGCCGAGCAGGCGCGGGAGCTGGTGGACCAGCTGACGCAGGAGCGGCTGGCGATCACCGCGATCAAGGGCGTGGACCTGCCGGCACTGCAGAAGAAGCGGGAGCGGTTGGAGGCCGTCAACCGGCATTCGCGGCGGCTGCGGCTGGTAGGGGACCTGATCGCGGGGGCCGCGCTGGCCACTTGTGCTTCTGGGCGGGTGCCTTGGTACGAGGAGGAGGGCGGGGAGCGGGTTCGGGATCTGTTTCCTCGGGCTGCGTGGATCGTGCGGCAGATCGTGGAGGAGGGGGTTGGGGACGATTCCGAGGTAGTGCGGGAGGCTCGGGCTACGGCGGAGAAGTGGTTGGCGGCTGAGTTGCCGGAGGGGGCGTTGGAGCGGCGGCCGGTGCATTGGCCGTTGGTGTTTCCAGAGGTGTTCTCGCTGCGGGGTGGATTCGACGCGGTCGTCGGCAACCCGCCCTTTCTGGGAGGGAAGAAGCTCACAGCACCGTTCGGGCAAGCCTATCGTGAGTACCTCGTTGACTTCCTCGCTGGTGGGATGCGAGGCAATGCAGATCTCGTCGCCTACTTTGAACTTCGGGCGCATGAGCTACTGAACAGCTTTGGTCAGACCGGGCTCATTGCCACGAATACGTTGGCGCAGGGAGATTCGAGGGAAGTCGGGCTCGACCAGCTGGAGTCCCAAACGGTCACCGTTCGGCGTGCAATTAAGAGCGCGCCTTGGCCTTCGAGCTCGGCGGTGCTCGAATACTGCGCGGTGTGGACAAGTAGGGCCCGCGTGGCCGAAGCGGCTTCGTATGTTCTGAACGGGATGACGGTGCCGCATGGAATCACGACGTCACTGAACCCGAGGTCGCGCGAATCGTCATGGGTTGAGAAGCTCTCGATGAGCGCTGGAACGGCATTCATCGGGAACTTTGTGAACGGGATCGGGTTTGTAATGGATCCGGCCGATGCACACGATTTGATCGCGCAGGACCCGCTGTCGCGCGAGGTCTTGTTCGACTATCTCAACGGCCAGGACTTGAACAACAGTCCCACGTGTTCCGCAAGTCGAAAAATTATTGACTTCCGGGATTCAACGTTGGCGGATGCTGAGAAGTACGCGGCGGCGCTGGAGCGGGTGCGTCTCTTGGTTAAGCCTCAACGGGACCGGCTGGGTGATGACAAGAAGGCTGTTCGTGAAAAGTGGTGGCAGTACGAAAAGCTAGCCCCGGGCTTGCGTGCGGCCATCGCACCACTGAATCAGTGCATCGTGATCACACTTGTGAGCAAGGTTGTCATGCCGGTTATGGTGCCGACAGGCCGCGTGTTCTCGCACAAGCTTGGCATCTTTGCCTCCGACGACCCGGCTCTTCTGGGGTTGCTGAGCAGCGCACCACATTACTGGTGGGCCCTCGACCGCAGCTCGACCATGAAGGCAGACCTCAACTACAGCCCCTCCGATGTCTTTGAAACTCTGGTCCGCCCACGGCTCACCGACCGTCTTCGCGTTGCTGGAACCCGCCTGCACACCTTCCGGGGCGAGCTGATGCGGGCGCGGAACATGGGTCTCACAGCGACCTACAACCTGTTCCACGATGCTACCTGTCAAGACCCTGAGATCGTCGAGCTCCGATCCATTCACGAAGAGATCGACAAGGCGACCGTGGAGGCATATGGTTGGCATGATTTACTCGACGAGTCCGGGCAAACTCCGCCCACCGACCCGACTCATGAGACCTACGCCCTCGATCACGGTTTCCACGAGACCGACCAGGGCCCGCGCTACACCATCGGCCTCCTAGCCCGAACCGAGATCATCGACCGTCTCCGCCAGTTGAACCACCAGGCATACGCCGACGAGGTGCATCTCGGGCTGCACAAAGGCGTGACGGACAAGAAGGCGCGGGAGAAGCACCCCGACTTGCCGCCGCCGTTTCCCGAGGCCGTGCGGAAGCGCAAGGAGCAGCTTGCCGCGCCAGGTGGTTTGGATTTCGGTGAGGGCGCCGAGGGCGCACTGTTCTGAGCCGACGGCATGACAATGGGCTCGCGCATGTCTCCGCATGAGACATGCGCGAGCCCGTCGTTCCGCTCGGGGCTGTACCGGCCCTACTCCGCCGCAAGGGCCAAGAACGCCCCCCACTCGTCACGGCTGACCTGCAGCACAGGCCCGTTGCCGACCGCTTTTGAGTCCCGTACGTACACGACGTCGAGACCTGTGGCCACCTCCACGCAGTCGCCGCCGTCCGATCCGCTGTAGCTGCTCTTGAACCAGTGCAGCAGAAGCGGCTGACGACCTCGGCCTCGATGAGCGCGAAGTTGCGGAAGAACCGCGGCAGTTTCGCCCGATCCACCTCATCCTGGAGCACCTCCAGAACCCCACCCGCCCCCAGCACCCGATCCGCCGCCACCGTGAACGCCGCCTTCGCCGGCCGCCGTCCCTGCTCGACCGAGGCGACCTGCTCCAACGAGTAACCGATGGCGTCCCCGAGCTGCTGTTGGTTCAACCCGGCCCGCTTCCGCAGCTGCTGGAGCAGCACACCGTACGCCGACCACACGCCAGGCAGATCCGGCGCCTCCTCCTTGGCCTTCAGCGCCCGCCCGCTCCGCCCGTCCCGTACCGCCTTCACACGCCCACGCCCTTCCGTCCCGAAGCGCACCCCGCTGCACATCCACCCAATGGGCCATGTTCAACGCGGCCCGTCGCAAAGGGGACACGAGCAGAACCCGTACAACGCCCGTACAAGACCCGTACAACGGAGCCGACGGCCAGCCACCCACCCCGTACGACGACACCGACGTACGGCCCTCGTACCTGGTCAGCGGACCAGTCGCCGCCCCAGCCTGTCACCGTGACACAGCATCAGCTCACCGACGAGGCGCAGCCGCCCCACACTCCCACCCCCGACCCCACCCACCACCTGACCCTGCGCTTCAGCAGCACAAGACGCGGTGCCCGCCTGGCCCGCCAACTCGCCGTCCAGCAGTTCACCGAGTGACAGGCCTGCCCCACGACTCGGACCCCGCCCGGACCGTCGCCCTCGTCACCGCCGAACTCGCGGCCAACGCAGTCCGCCACGGTAGCCTCCCCGGCCGCGACTTCCGCCTCGCGCTGCTGATCCTCCTGCCGTACACGCTCCGTATCGAGGTGACCGACACCCGCCCCGAGCGCCTGCCATCGCGCACGACACCACAGCCCGCCGACGAGACGTCGGGCCGGGACTGCTTCTCGTCCAGGCCTGCGCCGACCGCTGGGGATGCACGGTCCGCGACGCGTTCACGAAGACCGTCTGGGCGGAGGTGCGGACCCGCCTCACGGGCTGAAGGAGACGGTCAACGAGTGGCGTAGTGCTCCGCCAGCTTCTCGATCTCCCGGGTCCACAGCAGTACGTCGTCGCCCGGCCGCTTGTACGGTGCGCGCCGGGCCAGCTTGAAGGAGCCGCCGGACGGCCAGCCGCTGTCCTTCAGCACCACGAGGGCCGACAGCAGGGGCAGCGATCCGTCTGGGCTTTCCCGAACCGAGGCGTCCTCCAGGAGGTAGCGCATGAGGCCCTCGTGGGCCGGGACGTGATGACCGCGGCGCGCGAGTTCGCTGCTGAGGTCGCCGTACGAAATTGGCGCCGCGCCTTTGCGCGCTCGTGAACGCAGGATCTCGATCACGGCCTCCAGAGCCTCTTCGTACTCCAGCGAGCCCCTCTGCATGTGACCTCCCGTTCCCGGACACCGACGACCGCTGAACCTATGCCACCGGCGGCGCGGCTGTGGCCGAAATCCCGGAGATGACCTCAACCTCTTGTGAACTCAGCGCACGGACAACATACTGGGCCAATCAATCGCCGCCCGCCCGCTCTTCGGCAGGCAGGCACACGTGGCCCGGGGGCGGGGGGGATTCGTGAACGGTTCAGACGGCCGTCTCGTGCAGACGGCGGTGATAGGGGGCCCGAACTCCGGACGCGCGATCATCCTGCCGACGGACGCGGACGAACTGACCCGCTGGCGTCGGCGTCACCCCGCCTACACCTACTGGTGTGGCACCCAGCTCGGTGGTTGCGGCAATGAGCTGTCGGACCGTCTGTACCGCGAAAAGGTCTGCCACTTCGCTCACCGGCCCCACACCTCCTGCCACCGCACGGCCACCGGTGCGGCCAGTGCGGACCACCTCTTCATCAAGGACGACCTCGCCGCATGGGCGGGACGCAACAGGCTGAAGGGGCGGGCCACTGCACGCAACCTCGGATCCGGCCCCGGTGACGCCGTCGACTTCAGGGTCGGCACCGCCAGACAGCAGCACGTGCGTTTCCAGTTCAGCAGGCTCGCGCACGCCGAGTGGCAGCAGGCCCGTCGGCGGCTCTCCAGTGAATCGGCCACCCTCGACTGGGTCTTCGGGCCGGGCACGGCCCAACCGGAGACCATGGAGGAGCTGTACGACGAGTACGGATACCTGCTCCGCTTCCGCTTCGAGACGCACGGCGCGGTACGGCGCATCCGACTCAGGGCGGAGGACCCCCGGCGCAGCACCGACTGGGTGCCCTTGGACGCCTGTGCGATGACCCCTGCGGGGCTCCGGATCCCGGGAGTCGAGCCGCGCCGCCGTTCGGGTGCCGGCCCGGCCGCCGAGGCGGGAGCCGGACGCGGGGCGGTGCCGGTGCCGCGGTCCCGAGAGGAGCAGGTGCTCGCGCTGAGGGAGGCGCTGGTGAGCGCCGCTAGGTTCCGGACCCGGCCCACCTGGGAGGCGCTGGCCCGGACCGCCGGAAGCGACCTGCTCGGGCTGTCCGTCCCGGACCGTGTCGGTCTGCTGGTCGCCGTGGAGCGTGCCGGGGGCGGTGAGGGGAGTCCGCTGCTGTCGGCGCTGATCAGGACCGGGGAGAGCGACCCGCCGGTCTACGTAGGGAGCGTGGTCGCCGCTGTCGGATGCGGGGCCCCCGCGACGGCGGCGGTACTCAAGCGATGGTGCCAGCGTGAGGCGGACCGGGCGTTTGCCGTGTACGGGGTACCGTCCCGCACGGCCCCGCCGCGGCTGCCGCTCACCGCGGACGGTCAGCTCGCCCCCCAGCACAGTGCGGAGCCCGCTCAGCACCAGACCATCGTGCATGTCCAGGGCGGCCCGGTCCGACAGTCGACGACCCGGTGGAAGCCGGAATCGCAACTCGCCGGTGTCCTCCTCCTCCGTGACACGGAGATTCGGCACGCCCTCCGCAGCGCACGGCAGCGACGCGGCCCCAGGCCCAGGTACGCCGCGGCTCTCATGGCGCGGGCAGAAGAGGCGCTGACCAGACTGCCGGAGCCGCAATGCACCGAGCTGGTCGCAGAGATGGCCATCACCCGCCGCTGGCTGGACAACCGACCGGATACACCGGCGCGGAAGCCGAGGAAGAGTCGGCGTGCCAAAGGAGCGGGCGACGCGAAGAAGACCGCCGCAGTGAAGAAGGCGGAGCGGGGGAAGAAGACGCGGCGGGGGAAGAAGACGAAGGACCCTTTGCAGGGTGCACGTCCTCTACCCGGAGTCGGCAACGTCGAGCCGAAGACGAGGCCGAAGTGAGCCCCGTTCCCACCGGGAACTGCCGCACCCGGAAACTCCGGAGCCGTGCAAGCCTGGCGGATCCGCCCGAGGCCCCGGCAGACAGCTATAGCCAGTCCCTCGTCGATTGGCGGGGACTCATGGCCGCGATCAAGTGCTACTGCTTTTAAACACTCTGACAACGGGGGGCGATGACATGACTCTCTCTGCTTACGAACAGCAGGAGTGGGACAAACTGCAGAAGCGAAAGGCGGAATCCCTCAGCAAGGAGGCGAGGAAGATCCTGCCGCAGTCGGCCAGGGACCGACTCGCTTCGCTCGGGCAGAAGGTGAAGAGCGCCCCGGGCGCCGACAAAGTGGCTGCCGCCTACAGCGGAGCAGCAAGGGGTCTCGGCAAGGCTGTGGGAGACACCGCAAGTAGGACCGTGAGCAAGAAACGTGTCGTCGAACAGTATCGACGCGCGGGGCACGACGTCGCCGGGTTGGATGAGATCCGTAAGCTCGACATGCGTGTCGTCGATGAGGTCACCAGGCACAACATGCTCCGGTACGGGCACGCGCTCTCGGCCGCTGCAACCGGCCTTGGCTCCGCCGCGGCCGTGACAGGCGGCGAGGTCCTCGCCGGCGCCGGAACAATCGCCGGCGCAGGTGCGGGTGCCGCACCCGGATTCGGAACCGTGGCCGGGGCGATGGCCGCCGACACCGCGATGATGCTCGCCCTTTCCACTCGAACGGTCGCCGCCACAGCTCTCTACTACGGCTACGACCCGAGCGATCCCGAAGAGGAAATCTTCGTAATGTCCGTGATCGCTCTCGGAATGTCCACGGGCACATCAGCGAAGACGGCCGCTTACGCCGAACTGTCTCAACTCACACAGCTGCTGATGAAGAATGCTCCTTGGGCCAAGTTGAACGAGAAGGTTCTCACCAAGATCGCCCAGGCTTTCGCGTTGAAGTTCACGCAGCAGCTACCGAAGAAGAAGCTCGGCCAGTTCGTGCCCGTCGCCGGCATGGCTGTCGGCGCGGGGCTGAGCTACCTGCTCATCGATCGGATTGCTGTTTCCGCGCGCGACGCGTATCGCGAACGCTTCCTGATCGAGAAAACGGGCGGCGACCTGACCGGTGACCTTGACTACGACGACGCCGACCTCGTGCAGGATGATGACGTGATCGGCGTGATGGGATTGCTCCGGGAGGAGGAAGCGCTGCCGACGTCCACTCCGCCCGACTCTGTGGAGCAGGCGGACAACTGAGCTCGGCGTGTTGCCGCAGGAGGCACTTCCTGGAAATCAAGCAAGTTGCTTGCCCCGGGCGAACAACGCGGCTTCGATCTGGTCCGGGGCGACACCCACTTGCAGCGAGTGCTCGTGGGTGAGGAGCAAGTACCGGCGGTACCACGGCGTCGTCCAACCGCTTGTGGGCCACATCTCTCCGGTATCGGCAGCCCGCAGCGCCAGGGCGACGAAGCGGTCTAGGATCAGCGGACGCAACGCTCCCTCGGACTGCTCGGGACCGGCGAAGTAGAGCACCTTCGTAAAGAACGCCGGGCCCAGGTGCTTGATGTGCTGGTCGTTGTTGAAGGCGTAGTACGCCGCGACGGGGCCCTGCTCCTCGAGCGTGCCCAACGCTGCCTCCAGACGTGCGTCGATGTCCCCGGCGGAATTGGCCGCGAAGACGGCTGCGCGACGTATGACCGACCTTGCTTTGGTACCCGTGCCCCACACGAGCGCGGCGGTCAGCAAGTGCCGACGGCCTACGACGGTGTCCGATCGGCGGGCTACACCGAAGACCGTCTTGCGGTCGACCCTCCGCCGACCCGCCACCGTCGGGCAGTCGTCGAGTTCCGGCGGCCACCAGTCGACGCTGGGTAGAAGGGGCAGCCAACGGGCCCGATCGAACGGGATCGCTTGCACGAGCACTTCGCCACGGTCAGGGACGGTAGTCCCGGTAGGCATTAGGTCCATCTTGGCCTCCGTCATGCTCTGAGTGTTCCGCACCGCCGTATCAACTCCTCGGTGTCGGGCGTCGTATCCGCCCGCCGCGCGCAATACTGGAGGCATGCTTGTTCCCAGCGGCCAGCTGTCGCCGCTCCAGCAACACTTGTTGCGGGAAATGGATCTGTGTGACCTCCCGGCGCCCGAGACGGCGCCGGAGTCCTACGCGGCCCGGGACCTCGACACGGACGAGGTCCGGGATGCCTTGCCGGCGCTGTTGTGGTCCGGGCTGGTCGAACAGAGCGGTGACGACCATGACATCCTCCGGCTGACCCCCCTCGGTGCGGCGGCCCTGCGCGAGGCGGAGTGCGACGAGCTGACGGCTCGCCTGAGCGCGGTGGCGTCCTTCGCTGACATGGTGTCCCGGGGCGCGCCGCCGCGTCCCGCAGGGCATGCGTTGAAACGGCTCGCGGAAGGGACGTGGACCCTGGAGCAGGCCGAGTCCTATGTCCGCACCGGAGAGGCGGGTGGCGCCGACCTCTCATGACTTGTCCGACTGGCCGAAGTCCAGGACGACGCGACGTCGTGCACGTCTTGCCCCGGGCTGCGGAGGAAGAACGCCCGCTGTGGTGAGGTCCGCGGCAGTGATGACCGGCGAGCTCACGATCTTCGCGGTGAGTGCCTGCTGCGCGGGTGCGAGGTCGACTAGCCGCCGGAGGACGGACAACAGGTCGATCAGCTCCTCCGTCCACTCGCGCGGCCAGGACGTGACGTGAATGTCGTCGAGCGGGCTGGTCTTCCTGCTGGTGGGGGAGGCCTTCCGGTAGCCGAACCACTTCTTTACGATGCGCATGCCGCCTACTTCGTAGTTCCATACGGCCGGCGGCACTCCTGTGAAAGCGCCCGGGCCCACCCGAAGCGTGATCGTCTCCTCGTCGTACGCCAGGGTGTCGGGCACATCGGCGCCTATCCCGGTCACGTAGCGCACCTGCCGGGGATCGCCCTGAGGAAAACGGATGCTGTCCTCGTCAGGAGCCGGCGCTCCGTCGGGCAGCGTGTGCTCTCCGTAAGTCGCCGCCCACAGGAATTCGTGCCCGATGCGAACTGCCTCCTTCCAGAGGTCCGGGTCGCGGGTGAGAGGCAACCGAACTCCCGGGGTGAGGAGGTCCTCGGCGAAGTGTTCCGTGAATGCGCTGTGCCCGGCGATAGCCACCGCGTACGCCGCGAGGTCGTGCACGGCCACCTCGGTGAGACCGAGTGCGCCGGCCAGATAGCGGAGCAGCCCGCTGGGGACATTCCCGGTGCCGTCCGGATGGAGAACGGGGTGCACCCTTCCGCCCCGGCCGTTGAAGTGGTGCGTGTCGGGCAGCAACGTGGTCGCGACCAGCGCGGGACCGCCGCTGATCTCGTGGCTGCTCTGCTGGTTGAGAAACAACTGCCGGGGTTGCAGGGACTCCCACAGGTCGGGCCGCGGGAAGTCGAGTACCCGGTTGTCAGCGACGAGCCAGTGGCGGTCGAAACTGCGCAGCGCTATTCGCAGCAGCCGGGGCTGAGGGTCGGCCTCGTCACGCATGGTCCGGTCAGGGTGCGGGAAGCCCGGTAAGCAGGCTGGGCGGCTGCCGAGTTGACGGTCTCGTGTCACCTTGAACAGTAGTGCCTTCATCTGGGGATCGGACTCACCCACGAGGCGCGCCCACCGCCTCCGCAGGATGCTCTCGGAGGGGGAAGTCACCCACGACCGGTTGGTCTTGTTTCCAGGGCTTCCCCACGGAAACAAATCCTCCAGCGCCGGATACTCATCCCACCCCGACAACGTCGCCGGTGTAAAAGGCCGCACCCCCTGCGCGTGCGCATCCCGCCAGCCCCCGTCATCCAGCCGCACCTGCCGAAGCTGCTCGAACTTCTCCGCCCGCCTCCCGTGCAGCGCCCGGTAATGGATGCGCGCAGGCAGGTCGCCGGCGTGATCCGCGCGCCGTACGAAGATGCAGATGGACAGCGGCTGAGCGACGTGCGGGAACACGCGGGTGGCCACGTCCGACCGCTGCCCCTCCGGCGACAGGTTGATGACCCACCCCTCGTCGCACGTACGGCGCAGGTAATCGCGCATGCCTCGCCCGGCGGGCCCGGTGGCGAACGCGGACGGGGTGATGAAGCAGACGACGCCGTGACGGTCGTCCGCGTGCGCGTCGAACACCTTCCAGGTGGCCCAGCGCCAGAAGTAGACGTACATGTTTTTCAGCGCATGCTCGTAACGGCCGTTGCCTGGATGCCGGAAATCGTCCAGGGGAGGGCGGCCCTGGCCCTTCACCCGCTTCTCGATCCAGCCTCCCCGGTTCTCGGCCTTGTCGTCGTACGGCGGGTTCGAAACGACGACGGTGACGGGCACGTTAGCCTTGACATGGTTGGCGCGTGCACGTGACACCGACAGGGCCGCGTAGGTCGAGGCGAGCTGCTCCTCCTGGACGTACGGGTCGTCGAGCGTGTCCGTGACGTGGAGGTTGAGGCCGCCGGGCGGGAGCTGGGCCCCGTGCTTCTTCAGCAGGTCGGCCGCGCGGAGTTCGGCGACGGCGAACGGGCCCATCTGGAGCTCGAAGCCGTACAGGCGCTCGGCGAGCCTGCCGATCGCGTCGGGCGCCATGGCCTCGCCATGCCGCTCGGCCGCCTGTCGCGCAACCCTCTCGATGATGGTGTGAAGGTAGGTGCCGGTGCCCATGGCGGGGTCGACGATGTGCACGCTCTCGTCGCCGTAGCCGCGCGCCTTGCCCAAACGGGTGCGCAGCACTTCCTCGGCCAGGCGGACCATCTCCTCCACCACCTCGTGTGGGGTGTAGTAAGAACCGCTGCGCTGACGGAGGGTGTCGTCGTAGACGGAGAGGAACGACTCGTAGAGGTGAAGGTAGGCGTCTCGGTTGCCCTGGCGGATGACGTCCCACTCGACGGCCGCGACGGTGCGGGCGAGAAGGTTCAAGGTCACCTCGAACCGCTCGTTGACGTTGTCGGTGAGAAGCTGGAGAGCCTTGCCCATCAGCGCATGGCCGGCGTTGAGGCGACGGCCGATTTCGTGGAAGCTGCTGCCGGTGACCGGGATGTTCTCCGTTCGGGCGAGGAGCAGCGCGAAGGTGACTGTCTGGGCGTAGCCGTCGGCGAAGGTGGCGTCGTCGGCGGTGGGGAACAGGAGCCGGCGCCAGTCGCTTCTGAGTCCGATGAAGGGTCGGTCGGCCGTGGAGTCGGCCGCGTCGAGCCCGACCTCGGCCCGCAGTTGTTCCCGTACGGCCTCCCGCAACAGGCGGCACAGCGGGGCGATGTGCTGGACGAGTACAGAAACACGTCGGATCTTCGGTGGTTCCCAGCACAGTACGGTCTGGACCAGCGCGTCGAAGGCGGCGAGGTCGCCGGCTTTCAGCTTCTCCCCGGCGCTCTTCAGGGGGCCAGACAGGACGACCTCCTCGCCGAGCTGTGCGCCGTACTGGAAGACTCTCCAATGGGTGCCGTTGGTGTAGAGCAGGTTGGGAAGGTCACGCAGCCGTTCCCACTGCTTCTTGTCGTGGCCGGTGAAGCATTCGGGGTCGATGCTCTTTCCCGGCCGCTTGACCTCGATGTAGCCCGTCACGTCCGTGTTGACGCGTACAGCGTAGTCAGGGCGCACTCCCAGATGGGGGATGCGCGTTTCCGGGTGCCAAGTGATCTCGTCCCTCGCATGGTGCACGGCCATGGTGCGGAACAATTGCTCCAGAGGGCCGCGAATGGCGGCTTCGCGGTCACCGGGCCCCGCGAGGTTCCGCTTGCATTCGGCGCCGAAGGCCGAAATGGCCTCTTGGAGCCACAGAAGACGTGCGTCACCCATCGATGATTCCCCCCAGCCCCAGCCTCAGGCCCCGGACGGCAAACGGGACCATCCCTCTTGCGAAGTATGGGTCAGAGGCATGCCAAATGGCAGGGCGCGTGCGGGAGTTCAAGGGAGGTGGCGGTGCGCCCCAAAGGCACAGCAGTGAGCAATGCGGAGGGCCCCGCCGTTGGCTCGGCGGACCCTCGACAGCCCGTCGCCGCGGAGGCTAGTCCTCCAGGCGGACCGGCATCAGGATCGACAAGGCCCGCTCGTCGTCGGGCCGGCGGATCGCGATCGGGGCCGTGGGGGCGCCGAACTCCAGAATCAGCTCGTCACGATCCCCCGCGGTGAGCGCGTCCAGCAGGAAGCGGCGGTTGACGGCGACATCGTCCTGGCCCTCGTCACCGTCCTCGCAGAGTGTCACCGTGCCGTCGTCCACCACCCTGAGCACGCTGACGTCGCAGTGCTCTCCGTCCTGCTTGCTCAGCTCGCCCCTCCGGACCGGGCCGGACTTCAACGCTTCCTGGAGGGCGGCCGTGCCGACGACGGCCCGGCGGCCTTCGGGCAGCTGCACCAGGCGGCGGTAGTCGGGGAAGTCGTGGTCGAGGCACCGGCCGGCCGTCTGCCGGTCGCCGGCCGTCAGCGACACCCGGTCACCGTCCAGGGCGAGCTGCACCTGTGCCTCGCCGTCCAGCAGCGCTCGCATCGCGTCGGCGAGGGGCAGCGGCACGATGGCCTGCACGCGGGGCCCGTCGTATCCGGTGCTGGCGGTCCGGGCGACGGCCATCCGGTAGCGGTCGGTGGCCGCGACGCTCAGTGCCGCGCCCTCGATGTCGAACAGGACACCCGCGAGCATGGGCAGGTCCGGGTCCGAGCCGGCCGCGAAACGGACCGCGTCCAGTGCGGCGGCCAGTTCGGGGGCGGGAACGGACAGTTCGACGGTGGCCGTGCCGAGCGAAGTCATGGGGTTCTCCCGTTCGTCGAGTAGTGCTCGGAGTGTGGAGAACTCACCGTGGGCGTCGGCCAGACCCCGTTCGAGGCGGCGCAGGTGCGCCTGGAGGAGTCCCCGCACGAGGTCCGTGTCCGCGGTGGACCAGCCCACCAGAACCATCCGGACGTCCGCCAGAGGCATGCCGGCCCGGCGCAGACGGGCCAGCAACCGGGCCTCTTCCAGCTGCCCGGGGTCGTACCACCGGTAGCCGCTGACCGGGTCCACCCAGGCGGGGACCAGTACACCGGCACGGTCGTAGAACCGCAGCGCACTCACGCCCAGTCCGCTGTCCCGCGCCATCTCCCCGATGCTGCGCATCTCGCTCTCCACACATGGAACTCTGAGCCCTCGACAAGGTTGAGGGTCAACCCTGAGCTGGGCCCCGAGGTCCCGCCGCGGGCAGGGCAGTCCGCTTGCGTGGCGGCCTTACCCCGAGCGCGGCACTGCCCCTCCGCCGATCGATCAGATTCCGGAGAAGCCGGGGGCCCAGGTGAGTCGTAGGCCGACACTGCCCGCAAGCGACGTCCAGCGGGCATCAGTGGGGGGCTTCTCCAGTACAAGGATCGGACGTATGAGAGTGCTGGGGAACGCAGTCCGTAGCTGGTGGGTGTAGTCGAGGATCTGTCCGATGCCCAAGCGGATCTGTTGGTCTTCACGTGCCCCGGTCAGGCTCTTGATCTCGGCCACGAACACCTCATCGCCGCGTGACCAACCGGCGTCGAACGCCGGAGCGCCCGGAGCGTACGTGTGTACTTCGATGTCCTGGCGTGACAGATGCGCTATGAGCGCGCCGATCGTCGCCTCGTGTGCGGCCGTCGCCTTGTCGAGACGACTGAGGTCCAGTGTGAGATCACCGGGCAGTCGTCGGCCCGTCCTTCTCATTCGGAGGACACGGCCGAGAATGCGGCTTTCGGTCGTAGCGGCTGCGACGGGACGAACACGCCCGGCGCCTGCACTTCTCAGCTCCAGGCAAGGCGCGGGACGCTCCTTGAGCAAGTTCGAAAAGCCGTCTGCGTCCACGACACAGATGTGCCGGCCCTGGCTGCGCTCGGCCTCGGCGTCCACGAGCGTACTGCTGTAGGTGCGACGGTCGTCGGTCACGACCTTGCTGGCCAGATCGCCGTACACAACCAGTGTGACCTTGCGCGAGAAATCCGTCTTGGGGATCGCTCCGTGTTGTCCTGCTCTCTTGGCGCAGTCCGATCTGACCGTCCACGCGCCGTCGACGAGAACACGACCCGTGAAGCAGACAGTCTGGCCCTTGAGCCCGCGAACTGTTCCTGTGCAGAGTCGGTCTGGCAAAACTGTCTCCTCCCTCAGCCGTCGTCCGGAGACAGCCAGCCGATGTGCCGCAGCACAGGCACGACCCGGAAGCAGACGAAGGCAACCACGGGTGTCTCGTCGTCCGCGGCGGGAAAGAACAAGGCGTGCTAAAGGGACTTCTCATTCTGCGGGTCGTCCAGGTCAACCGGAGGTAGATCGGGTCGGTCGAACGCGCTTGCTAGCCTGACCCCCACTCGGGCGGTCAGCTCTCTGAGGTGGGGCAGCCCGACTTCGTCCGCCAAGTCTGCTGTTGTCAGGGACTTCTTGATCCGTGGTCTGTCATGCGTGTCGACGTACGTGGGAAACACCATGACCCGCAGTTCTCCATGCTTTGGAGTGCCGGAGATGCCCGAGCGCAGCCTATTGTGCAGATTTGAGAGGGCGGCGGGCATTTCGGGGACAACCGTGGGCTTGTAGAGCACCAGATCCCGCTCGCCGTTCACCCAATGGTTGTCGTGCACCGTCAGCGTGGGTCGCCCCGGGAGCCGTAGCTCCCACTCGATGGCGCTTGCTCGGGATATCACGCCGGAACAAGTCGTGCCTGTCTTGTCTCTGTGCGTCCCATCGTTGCGTACCAACACAAGGTCGGACATCAGCTGCACGATTCATCCCCCCTCTTTTTCGACATGCCAGCCGCATTCAGCCCCGCCGCGCCAGATCCAGCGCCGCCACCCCGACGAACCAGTCCAGCACCTCGCAGATCCCTTCACTGTGCTGGGCGAAGACGCTGACAGGGAAGGAAGGACGCAGCTCCAGCTTCGCCTCGGGCAGGTCGATGCCGTCGATCTTGTTCAGACGGTTCAGCAGCTCCCGGCGCTGTTGCGTGTCGTCGAAGGGCGTGCGGGACTTCAGGTACTGGAAGACGACCTCGACCGTGCCGCTCACCGGGTAGATCCCGACCGGCCAGAGCAAGTGCGGGCCACGGCTCGTCCCGGTGTCCAGCATCGGGAAGCAGCTGGTCTCCTCGTAACGGCCGTAGCTGACGTAACCGCCTTGTCTGCGCCAGAAGTCGAGGGCCGCGAGCACGCCGGGGTACGCGTCCGGCCAGTGCTCCTGCAATTGCGATCGGAAGCGTTCGGCCGCCGCCGAGTCCTCACCTTCGGGCAGGGGGTCGTGCGACACCTGCTGTGAGACGTCCTTGCCCAGCAGGGTGGCCAGCTCCGCGGCGGTCAGGCGTTGCGAACGATGCGCCCGGCCCCAGGAGTCGAAGCGCACTCCTTCACTCGTCAGCAGCTCCTGCGGTGGCGGCCGGTCGTCGCCGTCCGCCCAGCGGAAGGCAGGCGAGATCTTGCCCTCCGCAGTGAGTACCCGGTAAGCGCCGATCACCGTCGGGTTGGCGCCCAGGTAGGCGCCTACGGCCACCGGATGGCTGCCGATCAGCTCGGCCACATCGCCGTACGTGGTCCACGTCCCACTCGGCATCGCCACGAGCGCGGCGCGCAGCTCGGCCCAGCCCGGAGACTCCTCGCCGGCCGGTTTCACCCCGCCGATCGGGCCCGGCCACAGCTTGACCGCGCGCTCTGACAGACGGTCGGCCCGTTCCAGAATCTCTGCCTTGCCCCAGCGCTGTGCCGAGGAGATCTCGAGGTTCATGCGCAGGGCGCTGGAGTCGAGGATCTGCTGCTTGCGCTCGAAGGGATGATTGGACAGTTTGGCGTTGTCTCCTGTCAGCGTCAGGTTGCCCAGAGTGTGCACCAGCAGGTCGTGCAGTTCCTGCGGCGTCTGGTTCGGCTCCGTCTCCTCGGCGAGGAGGTCGAACCACGCCGGAGCGGGGCGCTGCGGCAGGACGTGCTCCACGCTGAGGGACGCCTTGGCGAAGTCCACCGGCTCAGATGCGCCGTAACTCTCCTCCAAGCGGCGCAGGATGTAGCTTCGTTGCGGAGGACGGCCGCTCCAATAGAAGGGCTTGGTGCGGATCGCCTCGCGCAGTTCCTCGTCGCTCGGCCAGCGACGGCGCCGTCCGGAAAGGAACCGCCGTACCGCCTCGGCGGCCGGCCGATCGGTCTCCAGCTCCTTCGGAGCCTCCATGAAGATCCGGTTGAGGCCGGTCGTCGGAGTCTGGCAGATCAGGCGCCGCACCAGATAGGACTCGACATAGCCCAGCGCCTGCGCCGCGTCCTCGGACGTCGTCCTTCCTGAAGCGACAAGGTCGAGCAGGTGCAGCGCGAGCGGATAGTGCGTCTGACCGCCCCAGGAGGCAAGACGCTCCAGGACCGCACGCAGGGCGGGGGACTGCTCACGTGCCGGGTCGACGATGCGCCGGAACCTCCCGGCCCGTTCGGCCAACTGCTCGATCTCGCGCTGCAGCGCGTCCTCGTCACCGGCCAGCGGCTGCAGCCGTTTCTGCTGCTCGCGGTAGATCTCGCTCTGCTTGGTCTTGTAGTGGCCGCGCACCACGAGGTCCAACCAGACCAGCAGCTCGAGGTTCTTCGGACCGAGGCTCTGCTGCATGGGCAGCCACAGTTCCTGGTAGATCCGCTCGCCTCGCTTGGGCAGCAGCATGAACACGTAGTTGCGCAAGAGGTCGCTCTGGCTGAGTCCGACCCCGGTGTTGTTGATGGATTCGAAGATCCGGTAGACGTTGTCTCCGGACTCGGCGGTGATCTCCACGATGGACAACAGATCCTTGAGGACCGTCTCGACCGTGGCCGTCCAGCGCTCTTCGCCCGTCTCATGGCCCTCGGCGAGCGCGCCGCGGAAGAACCGGTAGGCAGCACCGATGTTGTCGCCTCCGCCGGCGTCGGCACGGGACTGGACACAGGCGGTGAAGGCCTCACGGTCCGCCTGCGTGGGCAGCAACCGGTAGTGGTCCGCGCCCTCGTGGAACTCGTTCACCAGTATCTGGCGGTGCACCCGGTCCACACCGCGCTCGTCACCGGTCTCCTTCAGATGGTCACGAAGCGCCGCGAAGGCCAGCATCAGCGTGGTCAGCCGCTGCTGTCCGTCCACCACCAGCCACCTCTGCACCCCGCCCGCCTGGATCTGGCCCGGTGCGAGCACCACCGAACCGAGGAAGTGAGGAGCCGCGGTCTCGCCTGCCAGGTGCTGCTCGACGAGTTCCCCGACGTCCTCCCACAGCCGCTGGAGCTGCTCCCTGCCCCAGCTGTACGTGCGTTGGTAGAGCGGCACCTGGAACTGTTTGTCCCCCTGGACCAGCTTGAGGAAGGTGATTTCCTGGGCGCGCATGCGCCTCCTTTCCTAGGAGCGGCCGTTCGTTGAATCTAAGCCACTTCAGGCAGTGTTGTCCGCCGATGTCAGGGTTGAGCGGCTGGAGATACGCGGCATCGTCTCGTTGGGAGAGCGGCGCAGCAGCTTGATGCTGCGGCCCTCGATCCATGCGTTCCACGCCTTGAGGTAGTAGAGAAGGTGCTCGCGTGAGTCGTCGCGGCGCCGGTGTGCGTTGCCCAGGGCCAGGTTGAGCATGGTGTTGCGCAACGTGAGACGCGGGTCGCCCGGCTCCAGACGCGCGCCGGTGACGACTCCTTCCTCCCATGCGGACTGGTCGACGTCGGGCCGGGCCTCGGTCGTGACGTACCAGCCGATCGTCGCCGCCGTGACGGTGATGCGGCAGCCTCGGTTCAGAGCGATGCCGTGGTGCAGGGCGTCGCGGATGCCGGGGTGCTTTGCGAGCAGATCCAGCAACTGGTCGTTGCTGGTGATCGACGATCCGCCGCTCCACGAGGAGTTGGGGGCGTTCCGGTACAGGTGCAGTCCTCGCAGCGCGGCCGCCAGATGCGTCGCGTTGGTCTCACCCGCGAGGGCGAGCGCGTCGCGGCCCGTGCGCTTGCGGCCCGTGTCCATCACGGTGAACGCCGTTCGCGG
Source organism: Streptomyces griseosporeus (assembly GCF_014656055.1). Taxonomy (GTDB): domain Bacteria; phylum Actinomycetota; class Actinomycetes; order Streptomycetales; family Streptomycetaceae; genus Streptomyces; species Streptomyces griseosporeus. The sequence continues at coordinate 934,627 of NZ_BNBR01000001.1, read as the reverse complement.
CACCCCATGTGCGACGGTCATCTGCACGGTGACGCCCGCCTTGACGACAGCCGCCAGGCGGTGTTGCCCGTCGATGAGAACACCGTCCTCGTCGAAGGCGATGCCTTGGTGGGTCAATTGCCATTCACCGCGCTGAATCTGGGCGGCCAGATGCTGCACCGTGCTCTTGCTGAGCGGCCGGTTGTTGGTGTTGCGGGTGAGCCACTCTGCCGCCAACTGGGGCGAGACGTCGACTACTTGCATGTGCATGGCGCGAGCACCTTCCTGAGGGAGTGGCGTCACGAGATGCACGGTGACGCGGTAAGCATCCTCCCTTGTAAGTGTGAACTAAGTCAATGACTGTCCGCTGGATCGGTGGCCTGCGTGACGGCGTCTCGGGTGGCTGGATGCGCTTCTGGATCACTCATCAGTGGCGATATGTGTTCGCGGACCTCCTGGGCGGGGGAGAAGTGGCGGGCTTGCTGATACGCTCCCCGCGTGTGCTCAGTTCACACTCAAGTTCGCGCGCCGGGGGGCGCCTTGTGGCCGGCTTGAGGCGGCCGGGCGCGATGTCACTGAAACGGGCCACCAGATGGTCCTCAGCAGCAGTGGGGGTGGCGTGTGAATCAGGATCAGAGCGGGCCGGTCGACGGTGTGCAGTCGGTCGGTTCGGTCTACCAGTACGACGATGGCCTGTACGTGCGCGTGGACGACGTCGTGCCGTACGAACTGGTCGACGCCGACGACAGCCATGGGTTTCGGCCGGGCGACGACCTGGTGCGCTGCACGCTGCACCTGAGCAACGGTACCGGTGGCCCCATCGACGTCGACGGCATCGCCCTGCTGGTGCGGGGCGGGCCGTACGGCAAAACGGGCCGTCAGGTGCAGGATCACCGAAGTGATGTGCTCGACGATGAGCTGGAGGGCACCCTGCGCGCGGGACGCAGGGTATCCGCCACGTGGGCTTACAGCATTCCGGCCGGAACCGCCGGCGACCTCGACATCGAGGTCCGTTTCCGGCACGCGCACGACCGTGAGAGCGTCACCTTCACGACGGCCGCGGCCGCCGCGCCGGCCATCTGCGGCGCGAGCACCAGTACCGGCGCAGCGTACTTGTCGCCGCCCGGGGGCTCGGAGGCCGGTGCCCCCGACGGCCTCGGCGGCAGCGCCGACAGAGCGCTCGACGCCGTCCCCGCCCAGCCGGCCGGTCCCTGGCCGCAGGGCACGCCGAAACCCCCACCGCAGCTCTCCGCGGACGAACTCGACGCCGCACGCGTCCGGCAGATCTTCCGCTTCCTCGCCGAGGCGGAGGAGTCCAAGACCCGCCCCGTGCGCACGCTCGACGGCGCGGCCGGCATCGTGTGGTTCGACGAACTGCCGGACGACGACGGCGTAGACGTGGTGATCGACGGCGTACTCGCCACCGACGAGCCGGCCTGGCTGACCGTCACCCGCCCCGAACGCGAGGACGCGCCGCACCCCGAGCCCCTGCTCGCCCCCTGGGTGGACGACACCCGCATCCGCGACTTCAAGGAGACCCGCGCCCCACACCTGCGCCGGCGCATCGAACCCGAGTTTCCCGACTGGTCGCAGGGCATCCCGCTCGACAAGACCTACCACGAGCTGGACGAGCACCCCCACCGCGAGAAGATCGAGAAGCTGTACGCCGCCTGGGAACAGGAGTGGCTCGCCTGGGCGGAGCGGCGCCGCGCGATCGACCCCGTCGTCAGGCTGTACGACCGGCTGCACAAGATGCACGAGGACGCCGCCAACCTCGGCGAATCCTACGAACTCGTCCTCGGCCTGGGTCGGCTGACCTGGCAGACGACCTCGGGGCAGCGGGTGGAACGGCACCTGGTCACCCACCGGGCCACCCTCCGGCTCGACCCGTCCACAGGCACGCTCACCGCCGCCCCGGACCCGACCGGCGCGGGCCTGGAACTCGAAGAGGGCATGCTCGAAGGGGCTCAGCACGTACCGGGCACCGTGCGGGAGGAGATCGTCGAGGTACTGGAAGGTGCCTCGGACGTCACGGACCCCGAACACCTGAACGCCGTCCACACCGCCCTGCGCAGCTGGGTCAACGCCGCGCATAGTGCGGGTAGTTACCTGCCGACCGTGGAGCGCGCCAAGCCGCGCAGCCTCGACGTCCCGCAGGTGGGGCTCACGCCCGCACTCATCCTGCGCGAGCGCAGCCGCCGTTCGACCATGGACGCCCTCAAGGCCATCGCCCGGCAGATCGACGCGGGCACCCCGCCCACCGAACTGCTCAGTTACATCGCAGGCCGAGGCGGCGCGCTCACCGCGGCCGACCTCGCAGCGGCGGAAGAGGACGGTGCGGTTCACAGCAGCGGCGAGATGTACTTCGCGCTGCCCGCCAACGAAGAACAGCGCACCATCGCCGAACGCCTGCGCGCGAATCGGCTCGTCGTCGTACAGGGGCCGCCCGGCACCGGCAAGACGCACACCATCGCCAACCTGGTCACGGACCTGCTCGCGCAGGGCAAGAGAGTCCTCATCACCAGCCACACCCCGCGCGCCCTGCGCGTGCTCCGGGACAAGCTGCCGGAGTCGATCCGTGACCTGTGCGTGAGTCGCACCGAGGACGGCGCGGCCGCCCAGCGCGAGCTCGAGGCGTCCGTGCACAGGATCCTCAGCGAGTACGCGGGCTACGACGAGAAGGCCTCCCGGAAGCAGGTCAAGACGCTCCAGTCGCGCCTCGCCAAGGCCCGCACCGGCCAGCAGGCCATGTTGCGCGACCTCGCCGTACTGCGCGAGCAGGAGACCCACCGCTTCGGCGCGGAAATCGGCGACTACAGCGGCAGTCTCCAGGAGATCGCCGAGCGCCTCACCGCGGAAGCGGGACGCCACGACTGGCTCGGCCCGGTCCCGCAGGAACAGCCCAGCCTGAGCGCCGGCGAGGCCCTTCGCCTACTGCACACCACCCGTGCCTTCACGCCGCACCACCAGACCCTGGCTGCCGAGGTACCCGGACCCACCGAACTGCCGGATCCCGGTGACTTCGAGGAAGCCGTGCGGGTCGTACGGTCGGCCGAGGAAGCGCACGCAGCCGCGCGCCAGGCTCCCCTGTGCGCGGAGTACGACACGGCCGTGCGGAGCCTCAGCGAGGCGGAACAGCATCGGCTGTCCTCGGCTCTGGACGCATTCTCCGCTGCCCGCGCTCGCGCCGCGTCCCTCGCCGCCCCGGCCGGCGCCTGGGCCGCGGCACTCCTGAAGGAGGTGACCGAAGGGCAGGACTGGCAGGCACGCAGCCGTCGGGCCGCCGTGACCGAGACGCTGGCAGCGGTCGACGCCCTGCTGACCACACTGGGCACGTCCATGGTCAGCGGCCTGGAGCAGTACGACCCTGCCACGGCGCTCGCACAGGCCACCGGCCTGCACGACGGACTCGGCCAGGGCCAGAAGCTGCGCGGCCCGCTCGGCATGCGCTCGAAGCTGGCGAAGGCGGTCGGCGCGTTCGCGGAGACCGTACGGGTGGACGGGCGGGCACCGGAGGAAACGGTGACAGCGGCCGTGGTGCTTGCCCGAGTCCAGCTCGAACTGCGCCTGGCACAGGTCGAGACCGAGTGGGGCAGCACCCCCGCCGCCGCCTGGCACGGGCACGGACCGCGCCTCGCCCGGCTGCGTCAGGAGGCCGAGGTGCTCGACGCGCTGCTCGCCGTCGCCGCCACGCGCACCGACGTCCTGACCGCCGCGGCCACCTCACCGGCACTCGCCGCCGCCACTTGGCACGACGCGTCGGTCGAGAACGCCGTACGGAGCCTGCTGCGCGCGGCGACCACACTGCGCGCGGCCGAACAGTCCCGCAGAGCCGTCGCTGACACTGAGGAGCTGCTGCGGGCCTGGAGCGACCGGCCGGGTGTCGCGCCCGCGGTTCTGCGGGCCCTGGACGCCGTACGCAAACGGGACCCCGACGGATACCGCTCCTTCAGTGAAGAGATGGCCGAGGTGCGCGAAGCCGCCCGGCTGCGGGCAGAACAGCACGCGGCGCTCACCCGGGTCCGTGAGGCCTTCCCCGTCCTTGCCGAGCGGATCACCGGCACGCACCAGGACACCGCCTGGGACACCCGGCTGCCCTCGCTCGCCCAGGCCTGGGCCTGGTCCGCATGGCGGGAGCGCATGGAGCGGCTGACCGACCCAGAGGCCGAACGCACGCTGCGCAAGCGGCTGACGGAGGCCGACGACGAAGCCCGCATCCTGCTCGCGCGGCTCGCCGCTGCCCGAGCCTGGCACCGCTGCCTTGGTCTGCTCACTGGCGACCAGTCCCGGGCGCTCAGCGCCTATCAGCAAGCCGCCAGGCGTATCAAGGGCAAGTACCAGCAACGCTACCGGCGCGACGCGCAGGCGGCCCTGCGCAAGGCGCAGACCGCGGTGCCGGCCTGGATCATGCCGCTGCACCAAGTCGCCGAAACCGTGCCCCTGGACCAGCCCGGCATGTTCGATGTCGTCATCGTCGACGAGGCCAGTCAGTCCGGTCTGGAGGCGATGCTGCTGAGCTGGCTTGCCGACCGGATGGTGGTCGTAGGCGACAGCAAGCAGGTCAGTCCGTCCAACGTCGGCCTCAAGCAGGACGAGTACTTCCACCTCAGGGACCGGCTGCTCACCGCGCTGGAGCCTGACGTGCGCAGCCTGTTCGGCCCAGACTCGAGCTTCTTCGACCTCACCGAAGCGCTGTCGGCGGGCCGTGGCACGCTCATGCTCAAGGAGCACTTCCGGTGCATGCCGGAGATCATCTCCTTCTCCAACGACCTCTGCTACAACCGTCAGCTGCTTCCTCTTCGGCAGTACGGCGCCGACCGGTTGCCCCCGGTCCGCACCATCCTCGTCGAGCACGGCGAAGCTGTCGGCGCGAACTCCCGGCTGACCAACACCGCCGAGGCCGAGGCCCTCGTCGACGCGGTCGTGCGCTGCTGCGCCGACCCTGCCTACGACGGGAAGACCATGGGCGTCATCAGCCTCCGCGCCAGCAAGGGGCATCTCACGGAGCTGGAGAACCTGCTTGCCGAGCGTCTCGACTACGAGCAGCGCGAGGAGCGGCGCATCCGGGTCGGTGACGCCGAGGACTTCCAGGGCGACGAGCGGCACGTCATGTTCATCTCCTGCGTCAACTCGCCGTCCACCGCCGCTGGATCCGTCCCTGGTGGCTTCAACGGCAAGACCTACGAGCAGCGGATCAACGTGGCGGCCTCCCGCGCCCAGGACCAGGTGTGGGTGTTCCACAGCGCGCGCGTCGAGCAATTCCATGAGAACGATCTGCGCCGACGGTGGCTCGACCACCTCACGAGGCCCGTGGAGGAGGACACCGCCGCGGTCGAAGGCGACGTCCTGCCCGACGTCAGGCACGAAGCTTTCGACAGTCTGTTCCAGCAGCAGGTGTACCTGGAACTGACGGCGCGGGGTTATCGGGTCCGCCCGGGATACAAGGTGGGGCGTCACACCCTCGACCTTGTCGTGGAGGGCGGCACACGCCGGCTTGCCGTCGCCTGCGACGGGGACGCCTTCGCCGAGGGCGAGGACGCCTCCACCGCGGCGGCCAGACAGCGCGACCTGGAACGGGTCGACTGGACGTTCGTCCGGATCCGGGGCAGTCGGTTCCATCTCGACCGGGAGCAGGCACTGACGCCGCTCTGGGCGGAGCTGGATCGCCTGGGCATCGAGCCGGTGCCGGACGGGGGGGAGCCGCGCAGTGAACAGAGTGAGGAGACGGGCGACCCTCAAGCGACGACCGACATCGGCGCCGTGCCCGACGCGGTGACCGCGCCGCAGCCTTCGGACCCGCGCGAGTTGCTGCGGGATCCGGCCGGGGAGGCGATGCCCGCGGCGGCGGAACCGCCCACGGTTGCTTCGGGGCACCGGGCCGTCACCGGGACACGTGCGGGCGCCACCGGGGCCTTGGAGCCCGAGCCGGCGCCGGCCTCGGTCGCCCGAGGCTCACTGCCGGTCCGGGAGATCCCTGCCGCCGCCTTCCAGCGGCTGGTCCGCGAGGTGCAGGAACTGCAGGCAGCCCTGGACGCTCCCCACGAGATTCCCGAGGGGGTGGACGCGGCGCAGCTGGTGTTCCTCAGAAGGACCCATGCCGACCAGCGCGACCGGCGCACGAAGCGCCTTGCGTTCCTGCGGACGTTCCTCGATTCCGTCGGTGTAGGGCGGGAACCTGTCGTCCCCAACGTCGTGGTCCCGGGCACGTTGCTGGTCCTGGAGTTCGACGGTGTGCTCGACGAGGACACGCTGTACGCCGTCGCCGAACTGCCCACGGGGGAAGCGGACATCGTCTCCCCGTCGTCTCCTCTCGGCCACGCGCTGATGTGGCAGCCCGCCGGACGGGAGATCCCATACGACGCGTCGAACGGCAAGGCGCGCTCGGTTGTCGTACGGGAGATCCGGGTCTGAGCACACCGGCAGCCGGCCCTGTCCACCCGCACCTACGTGTCCGGGTGACAGGGCCCTGTGCGTCTCAGCCGGCCACCGGGTCCAGCAGGCCGCTCCGTTCTCCGCTCCAGGAGATCGCCAGCGCGTCACGCGCCCGCGTGCACGCCACGAAGAGCAGACAGTGCTCCGCCAGCAGATCCGAACGGTGCTGCACGGCGTCCTCGTCTACCGGCGTCACCTGCGGAGCGAAGGGAAGCACGCTCGACGTCACACCCACGACGGCGACGCAGCGGAACTCCAGACCCTTCATCCCGTGCATCGTCGCCACACGCACCCCCGACACCTCCGGCCCCGGGTCGTCCCTCACGGCTACCGCCGGAATGCCCTCCCGGCGCAGACGCGCGATGACGGCGTCGACCAGCGTGTTGAAACGGGCGCACACCGCCACTTCGGACGGTTTGACCCTGTCCTGGTCAACCCAGACCCGGATCTGTTCGACGAGCGCGCGGAGTTCGTCGTCCTGACTGGCGTAGCCACGAGCCACCGGCACGCGGCCATGCAGCTCCGACCGGTAGCCCCGCAGCGAGTCCCGGCCACCGTCATCGTCGTCGTCCTCGCCTAGCCGGCCCACTGGCTGACCGTCCAGGAGTGACGCCGACCAGCGCAGGATCTCCTCCGTGCTCCGGTAGTTGACGCGCAACCGGGACGTGCGCCCTCGCACGTCGATACCCAGCGAGCGGAGCGAGACCCGAGAGTCATAGATGCGCTGGTGGGGGTCACCGACGAGGAACAGGTCGTCGGACTGCTCGGCGACGCTGGCGCGCAGCACCCGCCACTGGGCCGGGTGCAGGTCCTGCGCCTCGTCCACCACGACGTGACGGTAACGCGGCCCCTGCTCCGCAAGGATCTTGGCGGCCTGGTCGCAAAGCATGGTGTACGTCGCCGAGTCGCGCGAGGCGAGATCACTCGCGAACCGTTCTATGACCCGCCACAGCCGCGCTCGTTGCACCCGCCCGACCTGCGTGCCGCGCCCCCTGCGCACACACCGCAGGTACTCCTCGGGCGTCCGCAGTCCCTGGGCGAGGACGACACCCCGGAACTCCTGCGCGAGAAAGCGCTCCGACCAGGGCAGGTTCTCGCGTGCGGCGGCACGGGTCCATGCGCTCTTCTCTGCTGCCGCCGACAACGGCTTCGGTGAGCTGCCCCGCGCCTCCCGTATGACCCGTGCGGCGAGCGAGTCCACCGTCGTGACGTCGACCCGGTCGAGCAGGTGGGCGTCGGCGTCGCCGAGCAGGAGGGCCAGGCTGTCGCGCAGGGCGGCAGCCATGGCATTGGTGAAGGTGGTGAGCAGGATCCGGTCACCCTCACCTCCGTGATGCAGCAGATGCCGCACCCGGTGCAGGGCCACGACGGTCTTGCCGGTGCCGGGACCGCCCGTCACCTGAGCCGGCCCGTTGAAGCCCGGGTGGTAGGCGTACCGGCGCTGGGCGGGATGCAGGAAGACACGCCAGCGGGAGAAGTCCTCGGCGAGGATCCGTTCCAGTTCGCCGGGGCCGGTGACCTCCACGATGCGGTCGGGTGTGTTGAGGATCGCCTCGCTGAGGGTGACGGCAGGCCGCTCCTCAGCCGTGCGCACCGTCTGCCCGCGCGGGGCGATCAGCTGCTCCCAGACGTCCTCGGGCGAGTAGTCGGCCGCCAGGTACTCCAGGACCTCGTACTGGTCGGCCGGCATCATGGGCGGAGCCATGACCGTCAGGTCGTCGGTCGTGACGCACACCCGTGCCAGCCGCAGGACCTGCTCGTCGATACCCAGATCCCGCAGGACGGTGTCGGAGTGCCTGGCGAAGAGCCGCGCCGGGGTCTCGACCGCCTTGGTCTCGAAGTAGGTCTCCATCTGCTCGAGGGCCTCGACGTTGCGGACCTCCAGGCCGCCGGTGGCACCGTTGACCGAGTAGGCGCGCTTGCAGGCCCAGTTGATCGCCTCGTCGTGCGGTGCGACCCGCAGCAGTGTGTACAGCCCGCTCCCGTCGTCCGGAGCGAGGAGAACTCCCCGGTAGAACCTGGTGATCCGGATCGTACGGATCCGAGGGTCGCGCGCCCCTTCGAGCTTCTCCAGGTGCATTCCCTTACTGGCATGCAGCTGAGGCACGGTCAGGCCGCGGAACATCTGGATGGCGTCGTTCACCTCCTTCTGGACCGGTCTCTGCAGGGAGATCAGGTCCTCGACGAAGTCGTCGGAGAGGGCGAGACGGGGCATGGGCGTCCTCGAGCCGTGGGCGGGCGGTGGGCGAGCAACAGCCTAGAGACTGATCGGGCCGCCGAGTGACGAAGCTCCCCATAATCGTTGTGTGAACTGAGTCAACGATCTATATTTTCTGTTGCTGCCACCCATGGGCGCATCACCGCGCTCCAACGGATCTGTCCGAAAGGACCCACCGCATGCCGGCCCAGCCTGCCCAGGCCGCTGTCCCGCACCCGCTCGACGAGGTTCCCCAAACCTTCCGCGCAGGGGACTCCTACACAGTCCGGGACGCACTCGTCGCCTACATCCGCCGGGATCTGCTGGGGCCCTGGGACGGTGAGACGGAAACCCTTCCGAGTGCATCCTCCGGGCCACGCGACCGCTACCTCGTCGGGATGCTCGGTCCGCGCCCCGAGGCCGTCACGACGGACCGGATCGCGCGCGCGGCCGCCCAGAGTGCGGACGGTGAGTCGGGTGACGAGCAGGAAGGTGACGACAGCGACCTGCAGGACCGGCTCAGCCCGCAGGCCGCCGGGCACATCTGGGCATCGTCGATGGGGCTGGCCTTCACGGTCCCGGCCTCCGTGGGCACACTCAGCGCCACGGTGCGCTGGGGTCGCTACACGCAGACGGAGGAAGCCACCGACCGGGGGACGACCCGCAGGGTCTGGTCGCGTGAGCCCGTCGAGCACCTGGTGGACATCGACGTGACCGGCGCGACCGATCGGGCCGTCGAACTCAGCGGTGAGGCCGTGGTTCTGGACGTACAGGTACGCCGGCACACCAGCCGCGCGGGTACTGAGGATCTCCGCATAGTCGAGCTGGCCCTCGTCAACCGGCAGCCGGACAGCCGGGACGCACGCGACGCCCACTGGCTCTTCCAGACCGAGATCGACGTCACCGCCTTTCCCGACGACCAGGCCGCCGTCTTTCTGCCCGTCGACGATCCTCTCGACGCGGCAAGTCGCGGCAACGCGCCCGAGGACGCCGAGGAGCGGCGGCTGCGCCTCCTCTACCGGGACAGCCTCAGCCACGCCAAGGGCCGCAATGTCGCTGTTCACGCGCATGTCCGCGACGGCGAACGCAACGCGCACCGCCTGACCACCGTCTGGCTCCCCGAATACGACGTGAGGGCCACCACCGCGCCGGCGCTCGAGGAGCAGGAGCTGCTTCAGGGCCTGGAGCTGGGTATGGACGAACTGGCCGCACTCGCCGTTCCCGACCGTCGCGCCGAACTCAGCGCCGCCCTGGCTCCGCTGGCCGACGGGTACGGCACCTGGCTGGAACAGCAGCGCAGGGCCGCCCGCTCGCTCCCCGACGAACTGCGTGAATCGGCCGAGGTCGCGATCGAGCAGGCACTCGAGGTCTGCGACCGTATCACCCTGGGCATCGACCGGCTCGTGGCCGACGACACGGCCCTCACGGCCTTCCGATTCGCCAACCAGGCCATGGCGCTGCAGAGGCGCAACACCGCGATCGCCGCCGCCCGCGCCGGTCATGAGAACGACCCCCTCTCCTACCGAAAAGCCCAGGAAGAGGTCCACGGGAAGGGCAAGGCCGGGGCCAGCTGGCGTCCCTTCCAGCTCGCCTTCGTCCTGCTCAACATCGCCTCCCTCACCCAGCCCGGCCACCCGCACCGCGGCACCGGCCGCCAAGCCCTCGTCGACCTGCTGTTCTTCCCGACCGGCGGTGGCAAGACCGAGGCGTACCTGGGCCTTGCCGCCTACACGTTCGCGCTCAGGCGTCTGCAGGGGACGATCGGTTCGGGAACAGAGGCGCGCAGCGGTGACGCCGGGGTGGGCGTGCTCATGCGCTACACCCTGCGGCTGCTGACCGCCCAGCAGTTCCAGCGCGCCGCTGCTCTGGTGAGCGCATGTGAGGTGCTGCGCCGCGAGGAGGTCGCGCGGGATCAGAGGTGGGGCTCCACGCCGTTCCGCATCGGGCTCTGGGTGGGCACCTCCGTTTCGCCGAACTGGTTCGAGGAGGCCAAGGAGCAGATCGCGGAGGCCAAGGAGAGTGCCAGCGACAAGCACGCCCGCGTCCTGCAGGTCCTCAGCTGCCCGTGGTGCGGCAGCGGACTGACCGCCCGCTCGAACATGGAGTACGACGAAGGACGCCGCCGGATCCTGCTCTACTGCCCGCGCGGGGAGGGAGAGGACCGCTGCCCCTTCTCCCGTCGCGAGGCGCCCGGCGAGGGCATCCCCGTCCTCACGGTCGATGAGGAGATCTACCGGCTTGCGCCCTCGCTGCTGATCGCCACGGTAGACAAGTTCGCTCAGCTTCCGTGGAACGGCTACGCGGGCCTGCTGTTCGGCAGGGTCACCGAGCTGTGCCCCCGCCACGGCTACCGCCATGATGACCTGGACGCCAAGACCGGCTGCGGCGGACGGCACAACGCCAGGGGCGACCTGCCCGGCGTCACCGCCCAGCCCGTCACCCGACTGCGGCCCCCGGACCTGATCATCCAGGACGAGCTGCACCTGATCTCCGGAGCGCTCGGCACCACCGTGGGCCTCTTCGAAGCCGCCGTCGACCAGCTGTGCACGTGGAGCTTCACCGACGCCCACGGACGGCGCCATGAGACCGGCCCCAAGATCGTCGCGTCCACCGCGACCACCAAGCGGGCCGCCGACCAGGTACGCGGTGTCTTCGGCCGCGAGGTCGCCGTCTTCCCGCCCCAGGTGCTGGACGTCGGTGACACCTTCTTCTCCCGGCAGGTGGAGCTCAGCCGGGAGAACCCCGGCCGCCGCTATCTGGGCGTGTGCGCGCACGGCACACGGCTGAAGGCGGCGGAGATCCGCGTCGCGGAGATTCTCCTGCTCGCAGGACAGCAGCTCTTCGACGACTACGGCAAGCCTGCGGACCCATACATGACACTCGTGGGTTACTTCAACGCCACCCGCGAACTTGCCGGCATGCGGCGATACATGGACGACGACATCACCACCCGCGTGCGGGCCAACGGCAGCCGCAAGGGCCAGGACACACTCTCGGACCGCATTGTGAGCAAGGCAGGGATGCTCAGCATCCAGGAGCTGACCTCACGCATCTCCTCTGCGGACATCGGCTCGGCCCTCAAGCGGCTGGAGATCGAGTTCGACCCCGAGCGTGACACCTCGGTACGACGGCGGGCCTTCCTGCGGGAGTACGCGGCCGCCATGAAGGAGAAGCGAGAGCCCCGGGCGTCCATGACGCCGGCCGTGCATCAAGCGGTCGACGTCGTCCTCGCCACCTCCATGCTGCAGGTCGGCGTCGACGTCTCCCGCTTCGGCCTCATGCTGGTCGTCGGTCAGCCCAAGAACACCGCCGAATACATCCAGGCGTCCTCCCGGGTCGGCCGTGACGCAAGGCGTCCCGGTCTGGTGGTGACCCTCTACAACTGGTCGCGTCCCCGCGACCTCGCGCACTACGAGGACTTCGAGCACTATCACGCGACGTTCTACCGCCAGGTGGAAGCTCTCTCCGTCACTCCCTACACCCGCCGTGCACTCGACCGGGGTGTCGCCGCCACCTACGTCGCCGCGCTGCGGCACAGGACGTACGAGACTTCCCGCAACCTCGACGCCCACCACGTCGACCTCGACGGCCCGCTCGCGCAGGACGTCGAACGGCGTTTGCTGGAAAGAGCGGAACGAGTGGGAGGTGACCGACCCCGTCAGTACCTCAGTGAACGCCTGGACCGACTGAAGGACGAATGGCGCAGAAAGCGGGACGAGAGCACTGCGGCACTCGGCTACCGCAAGGAGAAGCACAAGAAGACCGTCGTGAACGGACTGCTCAGGCGGGCGGACGGATCCCGGTGGACCGAACTCACCGTCGGCATGTCGATGCGTGAGACGGAGAATGAGATCAATCTGCTCCTGCCCGGCGGCGGCGTGTTCCTGGAAGAGCCCTCGGGCAGCGGTCCCGACTGGCACTTCGGCACGCCCGCGACCGACTCCGACCCCGACCCCGACACCGCGACCATTGTGGACAGTGACGAGTACGGGCCCGTTACGGCCGACACGGTCAGGAAGGCACAGCGATGAGCACCCATGGCAGCAACCGCAGGGTCGGTGCCGTACGGCCGAGCCACCTCATGTTCACCGCCGGTGTCGGCGCCCTTGTCGATCTGCCGAACTTCTCCGTGCTGATCCGGGGCATCGACGCCTGGAGCCACTCCGGTGTCACCGACTACGACATCGACGAGCCCCGCCTCCGCGCCGCCGTCAACCGCTCGCTCCAGCGCTATGGGCGCGGACAGGTCGAACAACTGCGAGCCGCTCCTTGGCTCGAGGGCGCCGACGCTGACCCGAAGGGCTGGGCGGCCCAGGGAGTCGGCGTGCCCGTCACGCCCTTCCCCCAATGGCTGCGCTGCACCGCCTGCAACGTGCTGGCCGCCATCGACTCGGATGAGTTTGCCTTCGTCAACTCCAACGCTCGGACACCGCACGAGGCGAAGTTCGTCCACGACTGCAAGCGAGGCAAGCCGCTCGCCGTGGCCGCCCGCTTCACCCTGGTCTGCACCGCTGGTCATCTCGACGAATTCCCGTACACCGCCTACGTCCACCACGGGCAGAACTGCGCCAGGACGCCGCGTCCCAAGCTGCGCATGAAGGACCACGGCGGCAACCAGGCCGCCAACGTCACCATCGAGTGCGTCGCCTGCGGCGTGAAGCGGAACATCCGGGAAGCGATGGGCGAACGGGGGCGCCGGAACCTGCCCGCGTGCCGCGGACGACACCCGCACCTCGGCACCTACGAGCCGAACGGCTGTGCACAGGAACCGGTCCTGATGGTGGCGGGCGCCTCGAACCAGTGGTTCCCGCTCACCCTGAGCGCCCTGGCACTGCCGAAGGCGCAGGGCGGTGACATCGACAAGCTCCTCGACGATCACTGGCCCGACCTCGAACTGATCGAGGACCGAGGGCAGTTCGACTTCATGGCGCGCATGCCCAAGTTCGCCTTCCTGAAAGAGTTCGACGCCGAATCGGTGGTCGAGGCGATCACAGCGCGCAAGCAGGGGGCGGGCGGCCCGGCTCCCTCCGCGCCCGACGTCCAGGCGGACCTGTTCGGACCGGAATGGGACGCCCTTTCCGGGCCCATCCCCTCCCCCAGCGACGACTTCGCGCTGCGGCAGGTCCCGGTGCCGTCCCGTCTCAGCGAGTTCTTCGGGGACATCAGGCAGGTCGAGAGACTGCGCGAGGCCCGGGCGCTGATCGGCTTCAGCCGGCTGGATGCGCCGGACCCGGAATCTCCGGAGATCGCCACGCGCGTCGAACTGTCCCGCGGGGCCCGCAACTGGGTGCCCGCGAGTGAGGTGCGCGGCGAGGGTGTCTTCCTGCGGGTGCGGGACGGCCTGATGGCCGAGTGGGTCGCTCGCATGGAGAAGTCCCCGCAGATGGAGGCGCACAGAGAGGCGTACGCGCGCTTCCGTGCCAATCGGAAGTCGGACCGCATGACGAGCGACTTCGACCCCTATTCCGGCTGGCCCGGCGCCCGTTACATCGCCCTGCACACCCTCTCCCACCTGCTGATCCGCACCATCGCCCTGGAATGCGGCTACAACTCCGCCTCGCTCGCCGAACGGATCTACGCGGGAGATGAACAGAACCCGAGGACGGGCATCCTCATCTACACCGCGGTACCGGACTCTGAGGGCACCCTGGGTGGTCTGGTCTCCCTCGCTGAGGAACGCGAGTTCGACCGGATCGTGCGCCGGGCCCTGGCCGACGCCAGTCACTGCTCAGCCGATCCTCTGTGCGCTGAGCGCCTGCCGCACGACCCGGCCGACTTCCTGCACGGAGCCGCGTGCCACGTCTGTCTGTTCGTGTCCGAGACGACCTGCGAACGCGGCAACCGCTTCCTTGACCGTCGTTTCCTCGTCCCGCTGGCCGGGGACAAGGAGCCGGTCCTGACACCGGTCGGTCTGCTGCCATGAGCCGCCCCGCATTCGAGGCCGCTGTCGGACCTGCGGTCGCGGCTCTCGGACTCTCCCGGAGCAAGGACCTCGCCGGTCTGCTGGCCCAGGCACGTTCCAGGGAACGGATACTGACCGAACTGGAGAGCCCGGGAGTCGGCGAGGCCGTAGCGCGGCTCTGTGACGCGATGCAGTCGGAGTCGGTGGCGCCGGCCGAGGCGGCTGCCTATGTGCGCGGCTATGTGGCCGCCCAACGACAGGCTCGGGACACGGTCCGTGTCCGCACAGTGTGGAGTGGTCCCTCGACACCGGCCGTACCGGTGCGCGCCACAGCCCAGGTGCTCGTTGAGGTCATCAACGGGGCGCAACGCGAACTGCTGGCCATGACGTACGCCGCTCGTCCGTATCCGGCGCTGACCCGAGCGCTGAGGGAGGCTGCGGAGAGGGGCGTGGAGATGCACGTCGTGGTCGAGACGCTGGCAGGCTCGGGCGGACTTCTTTCGGGAAGGGAACCCGCCGAAGCGTTCGCCTCAGTGCCCGGGCTGGTGCTGTGGGTATGGGCCCGGAACCCGGTCGAACACGCCGGCTCACGCCAGCACGCCAAGCTGGCGGTCGCCGACCGCCGAACCCTCTTCCTCGGTAGCGCCAACCTGACCGAGTCCGCAGTTCGGCGCAACATAGAGGCGGGTGTGCTGGTGGCGGGCGGGGAAGCACCGCGGCGCGCGGCAGAGCACATCGTTGAGCTGCAACGTCTTGGCATACTGAGGCCTTTCCGGCCTGAACGAGCGGCTCAGCCTTCTCGTCGGTGAGGCAGCTGCCCGCCTACGGCCGTCGAGCCGAGGGCCGGGGGACCGGCATGGGGACGTTGATCACCCTCCGGCAGCGCGACGTTTCGCGCGCCGCGGTCGACGTCGCTCAGTAGCCACCATTGTCAGCGGCGGCAGGATGTGCAGGCCGCTGGCCATGTCGATTGGTGGTGTGCGGAAAAGTCGGCAATCGGCCAGGGCAGGTCATGGGCATGAGAGAGGTTCCCCTGGTCAGCACGACTTGCTGACGTTGCGCCCGCTGCGAAGGTCACACCTCGGCTTCTCTCGGGAGATCCGCACCCCGAGCACTCCGCGCGCACGGAGAGTCCTCGAGGTGCGGGGCGGACGTCAGGGCCGGTGTTCGAAGGCTCCGATGTCGCATGCCGGGCCTTGAGGCCGCGGCACGCCGCGCTGGTCGGTGGAGGGGCAGTCGGCACCGCCGTCGAGGGCGGGGCTGCCGGGCAGCAGGGCCACGGTGTCCGTCGGACCGCCGTTGTCACCCAGGGGTGCGAGGTGGGGATCACGGGTGGGGAGATCGCCTTCGGCCGTGAGGTGGCAGGTGTTTCCGCTGTCGAGGTTGTTGCCCCGTGACTCGATGGCGGCGAAGACGTTTTTGCAGTCGCTGGGGGTGTGGCCGACGGTGTTCCCGGCG
Organism: Streptomyces griseosporeus; assembly: GCF_014656055.1. Lineage (GTDB taxonomy): Bacteria > Actinomycetota > Actinomycetes > Streptomycetales > Streptomycetaceae > Streptomyces > Streptomyces griseosporeus. Next base: position 918,659 of record NZ_BNBR01000001.1, on the reverse strand, counting down.
ATGATGGTGTTCTTCAGCGCGAGGTGCCCCAGCGGCAGGTTGACGGGGTCGGTAACGGGGCCCGGCAGGCTGTCCAGGTAGGCAGGGGCGATGTTGATCCCGCCGCCGCCGTCGGTGGCGGTGTTGCCGGTGATCGTGGAGTTGCGGATGTCCACGAGGCCGATGCCGCGTATGTCGATGCCGCCGCCGTATCCAGACAGGCTGCCCGGCCGGTCCCAGTCATCGGTCACGCGGTTGTCCGCGATCGTCGAATTGACCACGGTGCCGGTGTCATCGAACCGGATGCCTCCGGCCTCGCCCGCCGTGTTGCGGCTGACGGTGCTGTCGATCAGCGTCAGGTGGGAGTCGGGGATGTTGAAGATGCCGCCTCCGTAGCCGGCGCGGTTCCCCGTCACCGTCACCCGGCGCAGCGTCATGTTCTTGCCGTTGGCGATGCCGCCTCCGCCGGGGTCGGTGACGGGCACCTCCCGCTGCTTGGCGTCTCCTCCGGTGACGGTGAGGTCGGACAGCTGCGTGTCGGCGCCCATGCGGAAGACCCGGTCGATGCCGTCGGCGTCGATGATGGTCTCCCGCGCACCGGCACCCCGGATGGTGGTCGGTTCGAGGATGTTCAGGTCGCCTCTGGCCGGGTCGGCGGTGCGCCTGTTGAGCCGGTCGGGGTCGGGGGGAATGGTCAGCCGGTAGTGGGCGGCGGGCAGCTCGATGGTGCTGCCGGGCCGGGCGTTGGCGGCCATGACCGCCGCACGCAGGGTGCAGGTGCCTACGGCGGTGCGGCAGAGACCGTCGGACGCGTCGGCATCCACGGCGTCTTGGGTGGAGTCGACCGTGAAGGTCGCCGGCGCGGAGGCTGTCTGCGCAGAGGCCGGGGCGGTGGCCACGATCCCCGCGACGGCCACCGGTAAGGCAGCCAGCACCGAAAGGGATGTTGGTTTTCTCATGAAGGTGCGCTCCTGCTTCCTCGTAAGATGACGTCGAGTGAGAAACGCTTGCGTCTATAACGTGTACCAGACTGTTTCTCACTCATGAGAGAGCCGATCCGGCCGCTGCTGCAGCCGAGCCTGACCGACCTTCCCCGCGGGCCGCACGGGCTCGCGAGGGAGCGTGTGACGGGCTCGCAGCGCCAGCGGCTGCTTTACGCGATGACGACCGTGGTTGCCGAAAAGGGCTACCTCACCACGACCGTGGCCGATGTGACGGCGCGGGCGGGCGTGTCCCGCAAGACGTTCTACGAGCTGTTCGCGGACAAGGGGGAGTGCTTCATCGCCGCTGCGGAGACGGGACGCGAGCTCATGGTCAAGCGGCTTGAGGCGTCGTTCGCCCGCTCGTCGACGCAGTCGCTCTCCCCTGTGGCGACGCTTCGTGCCTCGATCCAGGCGTTTCTCGGGCTGATCGCCGAAGAGCCGGAATTCGCCAAAGCGTTCTTCCTGGAGACGGCGGCGGCCGGCGGACGTGCGCAGGAGCACCAGGACGCCTGCCGCTCCTGGTTCGCCGAGTCGATGCGCGCCTGGCGCGCCAGGATTCCTGGTCACCGCCGTGTCCCCGACGAGGCCTACATGGCCGCTGCTGACGCTACACACGAAGCCGTCTGCCGCCTCCTGCGCCAGGGGCGCATCGGCGAGGTCCCCGGCCTGAAGGACGCCGTACTGCACATCTGCCTCGCCCTGCTGGGCGTGGCCGTTCCGGCAGAGGACGCCGAAGAGTGAGCCGGGCGGCGCGTGAGCGCCGGAGGTCCATCGTCCGCAATCTCGTAGTAAGCGGGCTCGCGCGGAACTGCAGGTGGGGAGCCCTTTCCTCAGAGTGAAGCGATGTTCCTCACAATCTTCGAGTCGGGCGCGTGACAGTTGTACAGTGATACCGCCCCTGACCTGCAGGAAGCAGGCAGGGAGCCGTCTTCCGGGAGTTCAACATGCTGCGCACCATGTTCAAGTCCAAGATCCACCGCGCCACCGTCACCCAGGCCGACCTGCACTACGTGGGATCGGTGACCATCGACGCCGACCTGCTGGACGCCGCCGATCTGCTGCCCGGTGAGCTGGTGCACATCGTCGACATCACCAACGGCGCCCGCCTGGAGACGTATGTCATCGAGGGCGAGCGGGGGTCGGGGGTCATCGGGATCAACGGGGCCGCCGCCCATCTCGTGCACCCCGGTGACCTGGTGATCATCATCAGTTACGCTCAGGTCTCCGACGCCGAGGCGCGGGCGCTGAAGCCGCGAGTGGTGCATGTGGACCACGACAACCGGATCGTGGCGCTGGGTGCCGACCCGTCGGAGCCGGTGCCGGGCTCGGACCAGGAGCGCAGCCCGCAGGCCGTCCCGGCCTGACCGGCTGATCGGCGCAGGCACCCCGACGGACCAGGAGCGAGCCCATGAGCGACATCGAGATCCGCGACGACCGGGCGGCCGGCCGCCTGGAGGCGCTGGGTGCGGACGGCGAGGTCGTCGGCCACATCGAGTACTTCGTCCTCGACGCGCCCGAGCGCGCCCTGGTCCCGGTCCACACGATCGTCGAGCCCGCCCACGAGGGCCAGGGCATCGCGGGCTCGCTCGCCCGCGAGCTGTACGGCATCGCCGCCCGCGAGCAGGTGCCCGTCGCCCCGCTCTGCCCCTATGTCGTCAAGTGGGCCGCCCGCCACCCGGAGGAGGCCCCCGAGGCCGACCCGGAGCTGCTGCGGGCGGCCAAGGCGTGGCTGGCGGCCCACCCCGGGCGGTTCTAGAGGGCAGCCACGGGGGCGTTGACGCCGAGACGGTTGCGGCGCGCGCCCCCGGCTCACTCGTCCACCGGCTCCCAGACCGGGCCGGACTCGCCCCGCCCGACCCGGCCGAACACCACGTCCGCGAAGTGGATGCCGAAGCCGATGGTGTCCGGCTTCGCCAGTTCGGCGATCAGGGCGCGGCGCTGTGCGGCGGCGCGGGCCGGGTCGTGGTCGACCGCCGCCGACCACTCCGGATGCCCGATCTGGACCGGTGAGTGCAGGGCGTCGCCGAAGGCGATCAGCCGCCGCCCGCCCGAAGTGATCTCGTACGTGGTGTGGCCGGGCGTGTGCCCGCCGGTCACCCGGACCCGTACGCCCGGGAAGATCTCCTCCCCGTCCGTCACCGTGCGCACGTACGGCTCCAGTGCCGCCGCCTGTTCTCCATGACCGTCGGCCCGCGCGGCCCATTCCGGCGCCGACACCAGGTGCGGGGCGTGCGCGAACGCGGGCCGGTCCGTGCCCGGGGCCGGCCGGTCGGTCCAGCCGAGGTGGTCGGGGTGCAGGTGGGTGAAGGCCACCGCCTCCACGTCCCGCGGGTGGCGGCCGAGGGCCGCCAGGTTCTCCAGGAGCGCGCCTCCCCGGATGGGCCCGCGCGGCGTCGCCGGGTCGGCCGGCAGTGACTGCGGGCCGAAGCCCGTGTCGATCAGCAGCGCGCGGTCGCCGTTCTCCACCAGCAGCCCGCCGAGGCTCGCCACCAGGTGGCCGGACTCGTCCAGGTACTCGGGGTGGGCGCGCCACACCTCGTCCGTGGTGTCGGGAAGCCAGCCCCGCGGCGGCAGCAGCACCACCCCGTCCGGCACGAACGACACCTTCGTCGTGCCCAGCCGTATCGAGCGGATGCCCGCCGGGCGGCGCAGGCGTGCGGTCTCGTCGTCCACTGCAAGGTTCGTCGTCGTCATCGGTCGTCCTCGTCGAGTGCTCGGGGGAAAGGGTTCTGAAGCCGCGTCAGGGAAACCATAAGCATCAAGCTCGAAACGTTCAAGCTAGAAAGGTTCAGGCTTGATGGGGTTGCTAGGATGAGGCCATGACGAACTCCCCGCAGCAGCCGACCGTCGCCGAGCGGGAACTGTGCGGTCTGGTCAACGGCCTCGCCCAGCAGATCGCCGACCACGTCCGCGTGCGCGCCGCCGCCCTCGGCCTCACCGCGCCCCAGGCGACCGCGCTGCGGGAGATGACCGGCCCGTTGACCATGCGGGAACTGGCCGACCGCATGAGCTGCGAGCCCTCCAACGCCACCTTCGTCGTCGACCGGCTGGAGAAGCAGGGCCTCGTCGAACGCCGCGCCCACCCCACCGACCGCCGCGCCCGCCACCTCGTCCTCACCGCCGAGGGCACGGCCCTGCGCGCCCGCCTCCTGGAACTGCTGGCCCAGGACTCCCCGTTGGCCGGCCTCACCGGAGAACAGCAGACCCAGCTCCAGCAGCTGCTGCAACAGGCCGTCGTACGCCGCTGAGCCCCTCGCGCCGCGTGCGCCACCCGGCCCTGCCCGTTGCTCCCCGTGGGTGACTGCGCGCGGCGCCTCCGGGTAGGCGGGGGAGTAGTCCAGAGCCAAGGTCGACCTGTTGGCCGGAGGACACGATGACCAACCCCTTCCCCGACCCCGTCCACCCGGGTCCCACGCCCGGCCCGGACCCGGCGCCGCCGGAACCGCACCCGGTGCCGCCGCCCGAGCCGCCCCCGGCCCCCGGACCCCCGCCGAGCCCTGCCCCGCCCCCGCCTCCCGGCCCGCAGCCGCCGCCCCCTGGTCCGCAGCCTCCCGGCCCGCAGCCCCCGGGACCGCAGCCGACGCCGCCCGGACCGCCCCCGGGGCCGATTCCCGGCCCCGACCCGTCGCCCGTACCGCCGGGCCCCGACCCGTCACCGGTTCCGCCGGCGCCCGACCCCTCACCCGTCCCTCCCGCGCCGGACCCCTCTCCCGTCCCGCCGGGCCCCGAACCCGTGCCCAATCCCGAGCCGGGGCCGCCGCTCAGCTGAACCACGGGGCGTGCGGGCCGGCCACCGGATCGGCAAAGGCCCCGACCAGGGATGCGCAAGGGCCCTCCCGCCAGACGGGAGGGCCCTTCATCCACTTAACGCAGGCCGACAGCTCCTGACCCCGTGTCAGCAGCGGTCAGCAGCCCCTACGCGGACACCTCGGACCGGTCCCCGCCCCACAGCGTGTGGAACGAGCCGTCCCGGTCGACGCGCCGGTAGGTGTGCGCGCCGAAGAAGTCCCGCTGGCCCTGGGTGAGCGCGGCCGGCAGCCGCTCGGCGCGCAGGGCGTCGTAGTAGGCGAGAGCCGCGGCGAAGCCCGGCGTGGGCACGCCCTGGAGCGTCGCCGAGACCAGGACCTCGCGCCAGGCGTCCTGCGCGTCCGCGATCTCCCGCGCGAACGTCTCGTCGGACAGCAGGCTCGGCAGGTCCGGCCGCGCGTCGTAGGCGGCGCGGATGCGGTCCAGGAAAGCCGCCCGGATGATGCAGCCGCCCCGCCAGATCGACGACACGGCACCGAGGTCGATGTCCCAGCCGTACTCCTCGCTGCCCGCGGCGATCTCGTGGAAGCCCTGCGTGTACGACACGATCTTCGACGCGTACAGCGCCTGCTCCACCCGGTCCGCGAACGCCGCCGCCTCCGCCTCGTTCAGCGGCGCCGCCTTCGGGCCGGCCAGCCCCCGTGAGGCCTCCCGCAGCTGCGCGTGGCCCGACAGCGAGCGCGCGAACACCGCCTCCGCGATGCCCGAGACCGGCACGCCCAGGTCCAGCGCGATCTGCACGGTCCAGCGGCCGGTGCCCTTCTGCTCCGCCTGGTCCACCACGACGTCCACGAACGGCTTGCCCGTCGCCGCGTCCACGTGCGACAGCACCTCGGCCGTGATCTCGATCAGGTAGGAGTCCAGCCGCCCGGTGTTCCACGTGCGGAAGATCTCCGCGATCTCGGCGGGGGAGTACCCGGCGACATCCCGCAGCAGCTGGTACGCCTCGCCGATCAGCTGCATGTCGGCGTACTCGATGCCGTTGTGGACCATCTTCACGAAGTGACCCGCGCCGTCGGGACCCACGTGCGTCACGCACGGCGCGCCGTCCGCCGCCTTCGCGGAGATCTTCTCCAGCATCGGGCCGAGCGAGTCGTACGACTCCTTCGGGCCGCCCGGCATGATGCTCGGGCCGTGCAGCGCGCCCTCCTCACCGCCCGAGACGCCCATGCCGACGAAGTGGATGCCCCGCTCCCGCAGGTCGCGCTCCCGGCGGCGGGTGTCCGCGAAGTGCGCGTTGCCACCGTCGATGATCATGTCGCCGGGCTCCAGGAGCGGCGCGAACTCCTGGATCACCGCGTCCGTCGGCTCACCGGCCTTCACCATGACCACGAGGCGCCGCGGGCGCTCCAGCGCCGCCACGAACTCCTTGGCGGTCTCGGCCGCGATGAAGTCGCCCTCCTGCCCGAACTCCTCGACGAGCGCGTGGGTGCGCGCCGCCGTCCGGTTGTGCACGGCCACCGTGTAGCCGTTGCGGGCGAAGTTCCGGGCGAGGTTGCGGCCCATGACCGCCAGACCCGTGACGCCGATCTGCGCTGAAGTGCTCATACCGCCTGCTCCTGGAAGTGTCGGTCGTGCTCGTCAGTATCGTGCTGGGCCCTGTCCGCAAGGTCCCGGCTTCGCGGACACGGCCTACGGCCCATCCTGACGCGCGGCCGCGGGCCACGCCCACGTGACCCGCCAGGCTTCAGTACGCACCGATGCGCCCCCGCGGCTCAACGTGCGCCCGGCGGGGGCACAAGGAGCGCCGTATACCCGCCACTTGACGTGGTGCGCGGCCGATTGCCGTCTTGTCATGGCCTGTTCGCGGCGCTTACTTTTGGCCCCTCCGACGCAGGGCTAGGGGGCTTCAGACATGGCCGTACGCGGCCGGCACCGCCGGTACCAGCCGAACAGGATCAACCGCGCCTCGCTCACCGTCACCGCGGGCGGTGCCGGGATGGCGCTGCCCCTCATCGGCGCCGGTGCCGCCCACGCCGCCGACGTCGGCACCTGGAACAAGGTCGCGGCCTGCGAGTCCAGCGGCGACTGGCACATCAACACCGGCAACGGCTTCTACGGCGGCCTGCAGTTCACCCGGTCCACGTGGGAGGAGTACGGCGGCACCCGGTACGCGCCGCGCGCCGATCTGGCCACCCGGGACGAGCAGATCGCCGTCGCCGAACGTGTCCTCGACGGGCAGGGGCCCGGCGCCTGGCCGCAGTGCTCGGTGCGCGCGGGGCTCGCCCGCGGCGGCGACACCCCGGACATCCACCCGGACGCGGTCCGCACCAAGGCGGCCGGCACCGTCAGGACCTCCGCGGCGGACGTCCGGCCCCAGACCACGCCCCAGTCCCGCGCCGGCAAGGCCGAGATGTACACCGTGGTCCAGGGCGACACCCTCTCCGGCATCGCCTCCGACCAGCACGTCCGCGGCGGCTGGCGCGGCCTGTACGCCGCCAACCGGCAGACGATCGGCGCCGATCCCGACCTGATCCTGCCCGGGCAGCGGCTGCACCTGGACGACACCGCCACGGGGACCCCGCAGACCCCTTCCAAGAAGGCGTCGTCCAAGAAGGCCCCGTCCAGGAAGGCCGCGCCGCAGCACGACGCGCCGCGCAAGCACCACGACAGCAAGGCCGAGCGCAAGAACGAGCGCAGGACCGGCCACGGCGCCCTGGTCGCGCCCGTGAGCGCCGGTGCCGTCGGCACGCCCTACCACGCGGCCGGCTCCTCCTGGTCGAAGGGCTACCACACCGGCGTCGACTTCCCCGTCCCCACCGGCACCTCGGTGAAGGCCGTCGCGCCCGGCACGGTCGTCGAGGCCGGCTGGGGCGGGTCCTTCGGCTACCAGGTGGTGATCCGGCACGCCGACGGCCGCTACACCCAGTACGCGCACCTGTCGGCGATCTCGGTCCGGGACGGGCAGAGCGTGGGCGGCGGGCAGCGCATCGGCCGCTCCGGCTCCACGGGCAACAGCACGGGCCCGCATCTGCACTTCGAGGTGCGGACGGGGCCCGGCTTCGGTTCGGACGTCGACCCGCTGGCGTATCTGCGGGCCGGGGGCGTCAGGATTTGACGCGTGGGCGGTGGCGGTCCAGGACGACCGCCGGGACGAACGCCCCGCCGTAGCAGGGGCCGACGTTCAGCACCGCGAAGTGGCCCGCCACCGCGCCCACCGAGCCCAGCGCGCCCATCGCGCTCAACGGGCCGGCTTCCTCCCCCTCGCCCGCCGCGTCGGCCCGTTCCGGTTCGCCGTACGGCCCGGATGCCGCGTATTCGTCGTCCGTGTACAGCGGGCCGGGGACCGGCTGCTGCCGCGGGACGAGCAGCCCGGGATCCAGGACCGTCAGGGTCGCCACGGACGGCACGACCCCGGAGGGGGCCGCCGACGGCGCCCCTTCCGTGCTCCTCGGCCCGGTCACCGCGGCCGCGACCGGGAGGTCCTCGGCCTCCCGTGCCGCAAGCTTCGCACCGTCCACCGCAGGAAACCCGCCGGCCTCCACCACCGGCGTCCGCTCGATCCGCTCGGTGGTCAGCAGGATCAGGCCGCCCGCCGCGACGACACCGCAGGCGAGGGCGAGCGCGGTGCCGGTGGTGCCGTAGCGGAAGGTCTCGTCGAACATCGTGATGCCGATGGCCGCCGCGACCACCGGGTTGACGACCGTGAGGGTGGCGAGCGGCGCCGCCAGCCCGCCGCCCTGGTAGGCGGCCTGCGACAGCAGCACGCCCGCGACGGCGAACACGGCGATGACGCCCAGCGACGGCACGTCGGAGGCGGTGACGCCGCCGGTCCAGTCGACCGCGACGGTCTTGGTGAACACCGAGGACATGCCGAAGGCGATGCCGGAGGCCGTGGCCAGCAGAACACTGCGCACCGCCGGGTGCCGGTGCGCGGCCCGCCCGGCGACCATCAGCGCCGCGACCGCGACACCGGTGACCAGCGCCGCGCCCACCCGCTGCGGGGTGCTCAGCGACTGCGCGTCGGCGTTGCCGACCAGGGACAGCAGACCGGCGAGACCGACCGTGGCCATGATGGCGCCGCGCCACGCGGTCGCCCCGGCCCGGCGGCGCACGAACAGCGCCGCCATCGGCAGCGCGAAGACGATGGTGAGGGCGCCCAGCGGCTGCACCAGGCTGAGCGGTCCGTACGCCAGCGCCACCACGTGCAGCAGCGCTCCGAGCCCGTTCAGCGCCACCGCGGCCCACCAGCCCGGGCGGCGCAGCGGTGCGAACTGCTCGCCGGGGGAGGACACCGCGACCTGCTCCTGCACGATCGCCCCGCCCGCGTACGCGACGGCGGAGACGAGCGACAGCAGCACGGACAACGCGAGGGCGCTCATGAGCTGCTCCTCTGCGTGAGGCGGGGGCCATGGGCCCGGCGCGACGAACGGTCGGCTTCCATAGGCAACACGATGCCCCTTTCCGCTGTTCCCGTCGTCGTCCCTGAGCACGCAATGGGTCCTACTGCCGATGGAGTACGCCGCACGCGCCCTCCTCCCCTGGGTGGGCGCGACCCCGACGGCCCCCTGATCGCACCCGGCGCCCGGCTTGGTACTACTGCTGGTCGTGGACCTCGACCCCGACCTCGCAGCGCTGCGCCCGCTCGGCGGCTACTTCCTCCTACGCACCACCGGAGGGCCGCCCCCGTCCGCACCCGCGCTCGCGCAGGTGTACGACCATCAAACGTCGGATGTTTACGGGAATCCACTGGATTTCCGCGTCGGCAAGGTGGCCGCCGCCCTGCGCGCCCCCGAGCCGCGCGTCGCCGCCTCCGTGGCCCACCTCGGCCTCGCCGCCCGCCTGTGGTCGGCGCCCCTGGCCTGCGCAGTCCTCCACGGCGCCGTCCCCGACCTCGACCCGCGGCTGCTGCGCTGGGACCCCGACGGCAGCGCCCCCGACGACCTGGTGCTGGACGCCGTACGACCGCTGCCCGCGGACCGGCTGGCGGACGTCGTGATCGACGGTCATCTGCGGCCCCTGGAGGCCGCTCTGCGGGCCGGGTACCGCCTCGCGCCCGGGCTGCTGCGCGGCAACGCCGCCTCCGCGCTCACCGGCGCCGCCCGCCAGCTGGAGCGCTGGGCGCGCGCTCAGGGCCGTACCGACGCCGCCGCACAGGCCCGGGCCCGCACCGCCGAACTGCTCGCCCATCCGTACCTCGCCGGCACCGGAAACCTCACCGGCACCGCCTTCCGGCGGCGCAGCTGCTGCCTGTACTACCGGGTGCCCGGCGGCGGGGTCTGCGGCGACTGCTGCTTCGTCCGGCCCCCGCGCTCTTCCCCGCACGCCGCATCTGGGTGACCATGAAGGGGAACAGCCGCCGAGCAGCAGGGGGTTCCGGGTGCGAGTGGGACTGCTGACCCGGGAGTATCCCCCGGACGTGTACGGCGGCGCGGGTGTCCACGTCGAGTTCCTCGCCCGCGAGCTGCGGCCGCTGGTCGACCTCGACGTGCACTGCTGGGGCGAGGGCCGCACCGACGGCGTGCTGCGCCACCGCCCCTGGTCGCGCCTGGACGGCGCCAACGACGCGCTGCGCACCTTCTCCGTCGACCTGTCCATGGCCGCCGCCCTGGAGGGCCGCGAGCTGGTCCACTCGCACACCTGGTACGCCAACCTCGGCGGCCACCTCGCCAAGCTGCTGCACGGCATCCCGCACGTGATGACCGCCCACTCGCTGGAGCCGCTGCGCCCCTGGAAGGCAGAGCAGCTCGGCGGCGGGTACGACCTGTCCAGCTGGGCCGAGCGCACCGCGATCGAGGCCGCCGACGCGGTCATCGCCGTCTCCGGTGCCATGCGGGACGACATCCTCGGCTGCTACCCGGCCCTCGACCCGGACCGGGTGCACATCGTCCACAACGGCATCGACACCGGCCTGTACCGCCCCGACCACGGCACCGAGGCCCTGGCCCGGATCGGCGTCGACCCCGGCCGCCCGTACGTGCTGTTCGTCGGCCGCATCACCCGGCAGAAAGGCGTCGACCACCTGCTGCGCGCGGTCCGCGGCATCGACCCGGCGGCCCAGGTTGTGCTCTGCGCGGGCGCCCCGGACACCCCGGAGATCGACCGCGAGTTCCGCGAGCTGTTCGAGGAGCTGAGCCGGGTCCGCGACGGCGTCTTCTGGATCCCGCGGATGCTGCCGCGCCCGGAGGTGATCCAGCTGCTGACCCACGCGGCGGTCTTCGTCTGCCCGTCGGTGTACGAACCCCTCGGCATCGTCAACCTGGAGGCGATGGCCTGCGGCACCCCCGTCGTGGCGTCCCGCGTCGGCGGCATCCCCGAGGTCGTCGACGACGGCCGCACCGGGGTACTCGTCCCTCTGGACGACGACTTCGAGGCGGGACTCGCCCGGGCGCTGGACGCGGTGATCGGAGATCCGCAGGCCGCGCGGCGGATGGGCGAGGCCGGACGGGAGAGGGCGGTGGAGGAGTTCGGCTGGGACGCGGTGGCCCGGCGCACGGTGCGGTTGTACGAGGAGATCCTGAAACAGGCTTAGCCGTCCCAGGTCAGGGGCAGGCATGGGGCAATCGCGGTGAGGGGAGCGGCCATGCGGCGTGGCGGACCTTCGGTGCTGGGCATCGTGCTGGCCGGCGGAGAGGGCAAGCGTCTGATGCCCCTGACCGCCGACCGCGCGAAACCGGCGGTCACCTTCGGCGGGACGTACCGCCTGGTCGACTTCGTGCTGTCCAACCTGGTCAACGGCGACATCCTGCGGATCTGCGTGCTCACGCAGTACAAGTCGCACTCGCTGGACCGGCACATCACCACCACCTGGCGGATGTCCAGCCTGCTCGGCAACTACGTCACCCCGGTCCCCGCGCAGCAGCGCCTCGGCCCGCGCTGGTACCTGGGCAGCGCCGACGCCATCCTGCAGTCGCTCAACCTGATCTACGACGAGCAGCCGGAGTACGTCGCCGTCTTCGGCGCCGACCACGTCTACCGCATGGACCCGCGCCAGATGCTCGCCCAGCACATCGAGAGCGGCGCGGGCGTCACCGTGGCCGGCATCCGCGTGCCGCGCGAGGAGTCCTCCGCCTTCGGCGTGATCACGCCCGGCTCGGACGGGCAGACGGTGCAGGGCTTCCTGGAGAAGCCGACCGACCCGCCGGGCCTCGCGGACGACCCGGGGTGCGTCTTCGCCTCCATGGGCAACTACATCTTCACGACCAAGGCCCTCATCGAGGCGCTCCAGCGCGACGCCGAGGACCCCGCCTCCGTCCACGACATGGGCGGCTCGATCCTGCCCCAGCTCACCGACCGCGGCGAGGCCGCCCTCTACGACTTCAGCGCCAACCACGTGCCCGGCGAGACCAGCCGCGACCAGGGCTACTGGCGGGACGTGGGCACCCTGGACGCCTACTACGACGCCCACATGGACCTGATCGCCGAGCGCCCCGCCTTCAACCTGTACAACCGCCAGTGGCCCATCTACACCCACTCCGGCCAGCTCTCCCCGGCCCGCTTCAACGCGGGCGGCATAGCCAGCGAGTCGATCATCAGCGCCGGCTGCCTGATCCGCGGCCAGGTCACCCGCTCGGTCCTCTCCCCGGGCGTGGTGGTGGACCCGGGCGCGGTCGTCCAGGGCTCGGTCCTGCACGACAACGTCCACATCGGCCGCGGCGCGGTCGTCCGGGGCGCGGTGCTGGACAAGAACGTGGAGGTGCCGCCCGGTGCGACGATCGGCGTCAACCCGAGCCGGGACGCCGAGCTGTACACGGTCTCCAAGGCGGGCGTGATCGCGCTGGGCAAGGGGCAGCGAGTGTCGTAGCCCGAGTGCACCGCCCGGTGCCGCCCGGTCTTGTCATGCCCCTGGACGGGAAGCGGAAGCTCGTGCTCGAATGCCACCTGCCGCTCGTTTCAACGATGTAAACGAGCGCGCAGGCAAGCAGAGTGTCAACGAGCCGCCAGCCGACCCCGTTGAAGGGAGACCCGTGCGCACCGGACGACTCAGAGCCCGACTCGCCTTACTGCTCACCGCGGCCCTCGGCCTCACCGGCCTGACCGCCACCGCGAGCACCGCCACCCCGGGCACCGCCCTGGACGAGCCCGTCGAGGTCCATGGCCTCAAGGGCGAGTACTACACCCAGACCGCCCCCGGCGCCTTCGACTTCCACGAGCTGAAGGCCACCGGGTTCGACCCGCAGCTCGACTTCCCCTCGCTGGAGTCCCGCCTCGCCTCCGCGACCGGCCGCTCCGACGACGTCAGCGTCCGCTGGACCGGCCGGATCATGCCGGAGAAGAGCGGTCCGACAACGTTTTCCCTCATCGGGGACAACGGCTTCCGCCTCTGGGTCGACGGCCGCCTCCTCATCGACCACTGGGTCGACGACTGGGACCGCGAACAGACCGCCGCCCCCGTGGAGCTGACCGCCGGCCGGTCCTACGCCATCAAGGTCGAGTACTTCGAGCACTTCGGTGGCTCCAACCTCCACCTGCGCTGGACCCCGCCCGGCGGCGTGAAGACCGCCGTACCGCAGTCGGCGTTCCTGCTGCCCGAGGGCTACGACTACGACGGCGCCATCGCCACCACGGTCGAGCGGGACGGCCGTACCCTGCGCCTGGACTTCGCCCACGCGCTTACCGCACCGCCGGCCGACGTCGCCGGCCACCTCGACGCGGTGATCGGCGGCGCCCGCTGGCCGCTCGGGACGGCGCGCCTCGACCCCGCCGACCCCAGGTCCCTCCTCGTCGGCCTCAAGGAGCCGGTCGTCGGCAACAAAACGGGCACCGCGCCCGGCCTCGCCGACGTCCGCTACGACGGGCAGGGCGGCCTGACCCGAGCCGACGGCAACGTTGTCAAAGCGTTCTGGAGCAGCGGCCCCAACCACTCCACGTACGAGCTGCGCACGCCGTGGGCCGACGGCGTCACCCCGGGCAACGCCCACCGCGAGTACCCGCGGCCCCAGCTCACCCGGCCCGTCTGGCAGAACCTCAACGGCAGCTGGCAGTTCGCGGCCGCCGGGGCGGGGGAGCGGCCGCCGGTCGGGCGGGACCTGCCCGAGCGGATCCTCGTGCCCTATCCCGTCGAGTCCCAGCTGTCCGGCCTGGAGCGGCACGAGGACCGCATGTGGTACCGGCGCACCTTCACCGTCCCGGCCGACTGGCACATCGGCTCCGGCAGGCGGCTCCAGCTGAACTTCGGCGCCGTCGACTGGCGCGCCGAGGTCTGGGTCAACGGCACGAAGGTCACCGAACACCAGGGCGGCTACGACAAGTTCGCCGCGGACATCACCGACGCGCTGAAGCCCGGCCGCACCCAGGAGCTGATCGTCGGCGTGTACGACCCGACGGATGCGGCGAACGGCGAGAACCCGCCGCTCGGCAAGCAGCGCCTGGACCCCAGCGGCATCTGGTACACCCCGTCCTCCGGCATCTGGCAGACGGTGTGGCTGGAGCCGGTCGCCGCCGACCACGTCGACGGCCTGAAGCTCACCCCGGACGTCGCCGCCGGCACCCTCACCGTCGAACCGCAGGGCGTGCGCGCCGGACTCCCGGTCACGGCGACGGCGTACGACCACGGCCGCAGGGTCGCCGGCGCCACCGGCCGCAGCGGCGGCCCGCTCACCCTGCGCATCCCCGACGCCCGCCTGTGGTCTCCCGACGACCCCTTCCTGTACGACCTGAAGGTGAGCGTCGGCGCCGACCGCGTCGGCAGCTACTTCGGCATGCGCTCGGTCGCCGTCGAGAAGGTGAACGGCGTGCCACGCACGCTCCTCAACGGCAAGCCCGTCTTCCTGATGGCCACCCTCGACCAGGGCTTCTGGCCGGACGGCCTGCACACCGCGCCCAGCGACGAGGCCCTCGCCTACGACCTGCGCCTGCACAAGCGCCTCGGCTTCAACTCGGTGCGCAAGCACATCAAGATCGAGCCGGACCGCTGGTTCTACTGGGCCGACCGGCTGGGGCTGCTGGTGTGGCAGGACATCCCGGCGATGACGGCCGGAGTGAACCCGGGCGACGCCGCCCGCGCGGAGTACGAGCGCGAGATGAAGCAGATCATCGACGAGCATCTCAGCAGCCCCTCGGTGATCATGTGGGTGACCTTCAACGAGGGCTGGGGCCAGTACGACGTCGGCCGCGTCGCCGAGCAGGCCAAGGCCTGGGACCCGACCCGGCTGGTGAACAACATGTCCGGCCTGAACCTCGGCGCGGACGGCGGCGCCGGCGACATCATGGACGAGCACGGCTACCCGAGTCCCGCCCTGCCGCCCCACCCGGACGGCGAACGCGCCCTGGTCAGCGGCGAGTACGGCGGCCTCGGCCTCGCGGTGCCCGGCCACGCCTGGTCGGTGCAGCAGTCGTACGTCGACGTCGACCCCGCCGCCTACACCGACGACTACCTGGCCCGGCTCGCCGAGGTGCACGCGCTGGCCTGCCGCGGCTCCAACGGCGCTGTGTACACGCAGATCTCGGACGTCGAGGGCGAGCTGAACGGCCTGGTGACGTACGACCGGCGGGTGCTCAAGCCGGACGCCGACCGCATGCGGGCCGCCCACCGGGCGCTGATCCGCGACGCGTCGCGGGCGACCGTCGCCGGATGCGCGGCCTCGTGAGCGCTTTCCACCACCCTTCGGACAACGATGTCCACCCAGCCTGGAGGTCTCCCCGTATGAGAGGGATCCGGGACCGGCTGCGGCTGTGCCTGGCCGGGGCCCTGGCAGCGTCCGCGCTGCTGGGCGCCCCGGCCGGGGCCCGGGCCGCCGCCGAGCCGACCGACCGCCTCACCGATCTCGTCAACCCGTTCATCGGCACCGAGAACGAGGGCAACACCTACCCCGGCGCCGCCGTGCCGTTCGGCATGGTCCAGCTGTCCCCGGACACCGGCCACAACACCGGCTACGACTACTCCCACACCCGCATCCGCGGCTTCTCCCTGGTCCACCTGTCCGGCGTCGGCTGCGGCCTGGGCGGCGACCTGCCCGTGCTGCCGACGACCGGGGAGGTGACCGAGACGGACTACGCGAAGTACGCGGCCGGCTTCTCCCACACCGACGAGGAGGCGTCCCCCGGCTACTACCGCGTCGGCCTGGACTCCGGCATCCGCGCCGAGCTGACCGCCACCGAACGCACCGGCGTGCAGCGCTACACCTTCCCGGCCGGCGAGCGGGCCAACGTCCTGCTGAACGCGGCCCAGTCCCTGCACCGGGCCGTCGTCACCCAGGTCGAGATCGTCGACGACCGCACCGTGCGCACGGCCCTCACCGGCCGTGGCTTCTGCCAGGACACCGAGCCGTACACCCTCTACACGATCACCCGCTTCGACCGCCCCTTCACCGCCTACGGCACCTGGGACGGCACCACCGTCACGGCGGGCGCGAGGACCGGGCGGGGCGGTGCCTACCTCCGCTTCGACACCCGGCGGGACCGCACCGTCGAGGCGACCACCGCGCTGTCGTACGTCGACGCGCACGGCGCCGCCGTCAACCTCCGCGCGGAGGGCGGCCGTTCCTTCGACCAGGTGCGCGATCAGGCGCGGCGGCTGTGGGAGGACCGGCTGGACGACGTGCGGGTCCGGGGCGGCGACGACACCCTGCGCCGCACCTTCTACTCGTCGCTGTACCGGTCGTTCCTCGCGCCGAACATCGGCAGCGACGCCGACGGCCGGTACACCGGCTGGGACCAGCGCGTCCACCGGGCCCGCGGCTTCACCTACTACCAGAACTGGTCCCTGTGGGACACCTACCGCACCCAGTCCCAGCTGCTCTCCCTGCTCGCCCCGCGCGAGGCCCGCGACATGGCGGTCTCCGTCATCCGCATCGACGAGGAGAGCGGCTGGCTGCCCAAGTGGGGATACGGCACGGTCGAGACGAACATCATGACCGGCGACCCGGTGACGCCGTTCCTCACCAACGCCTACCGGCAGGGGCTGCTGAAGGGCTGGGAGGAGCGCGCGTACCGGGCGCTGAAGAAGAACGCCGACGGGGTGCCGCCGGCCGGCTCGCCCGCGGTGGGCCGGGAGGCCAACCGGGAGTACCTGGCCCAGGGCTTCGCGCCGTACGTCAAGGACCGCCCGCACGCCAAGCCCGGCGACTCCGACTACGACCACGGGGCCTCGGCCACCCTGGAGTACGCCCTCGCCGACGCGATGCTCGCCAGGATGGCCCGCGCCCTCGGGCACACCGCGGACGCCGACCGGTACGCGGCCCGCGCGCAGAGCTACCGGAACATCTTCGACCCGGCGACCGGCTTCTTCCGCGCCCGTGACGCCTCCGGCGCCTTCACCGGGCCGGCCGATCCGGCCCGCGGCGAGGGCTTCCACGAGGGCACGGCCTGGCAGTACCAGTGGCTCGTGCCGCAGGACCTGCCCGGCATGATCGGCCTGATCGGCGGCGCCCGGGCCGCCAACGACCGGCTCGACGCCTTCTTCGCCTACGACCGGCTGCAGGCGGACCCGGCCCGCACCGCACGCGAGGTGTGGGTGAACGGGCCGTACGACTACTACAACGCCGACAAGTACAACCCGCAGAACGAGCCCGACCTCATCGCCCCGTACACCTACCTGTCGACCGGGCAGCCCTGGAAGACGACCGACGTGGTGCACGCGGCGCTCACCCTGTTCACCGACACGCCGACCGGCATGACCGGCAACGACGACCTCGGCACGATGTCCGCGTGGATGGTGCTGTCCTCGATCGGGATCTTCCCGGTGCAGCCCGGCGACGCCGTCTGGGGCCTGTCCACGCCCGTCTTCGACCGGGTCGACCTGACCCTGGACCGCCGCTACCACCCGCTCGGACGGCTGACCGTCACGGCCGGCGGCACCAGCGCGACCGACCGGTACATCCAGTCGGCGCGCGCCGACGGCACGCCGTACCCGCGCACCTACCTCACCACCGGTACCCTGCGCTCGATCCGCTCGCTCGACTTCACGGTCGGCCCGCGCCCGTCGGAGTGGGGTACGTCACCCGAAGCGGCGCCCCCTGCCCTGAAGTGACCTCGTCCGCCCCGTGAGTCACCCCGAGTCCCGCCTCTTTCGGCCCAGTCCGCCAAGAGGCGGGACTTAATCCGCTGTTAACTGAGCGTAGCCTGATCGTACTTGACCGTAATCGCCTGAGGGCGATTGACTGCTGACTCACCCGTCGCCGACGCGAGGCAAGCCCTTGACTTCTGATCTGCTCGCACCGCTCGATCTGGCGTTCTGGAACATCGAATCCGCCGAGCACCCGATGCACCTCGGCGCGCTCGGGGTCTTCGCGGCCCACTCGCCCACGGCCGGGGCCCACGCCGCCGACCTGCTCGCCGCCCGCTCCGCCGCCGTGCCCGGCCTCAGGATGCGGATCCGCGACACCTGGCAGCCGCTGCGCGCCCCGCTCGGCTTCGGCGGCGCCGCCCGGGAACCCGACCCCGGCTTCGACCCCCTGCGGCACGTGCTGCTGCACGCGCCCACCGCCGACTTCCACGCCGCCGCCGGCCGGCTCATGGAACGCCCGCTCGTCCGGTCCCGGCCGCCGTGGGAGGCGCATGTGCTGCCCGGCGCCGACGGGGAGTCCTTCGCGGTGCTGTTCAAGTTCCACCACGCCCTCGCCGACGGGCTGCGCGCCCTCGGCCTCGCCGCCGCCGTCCTCGACCCGGTCGACCTGCCGCCCGCCCGGCCCCGCCCCGAGGAGCCGCGCCGCGGCCTGCTGCCCGACGTACGGCAGCTGCCCGGGCTGGTGCGCGGCGCGCTGTCCGACGTCGGCCGCGCCCTCGACATCGGCGCCTCCGTCGCGCTCTCCACGCTCGGCACCCGCAGCACCCCGGCGCTCACCGCCGAGCCCACCGGCACCCGCCGTACCGCCGGCGTCGTCATCGACCTCGACGACGTGCACCGGGTCCGCAAGACCGTCGGCGGCACCGTCAACGACGTGCTCATCGCCGTCGTCGCCGGCGCCCTGCGCCGCTGGCTCGACGAGCGCGGCGACGGCAGCGAGGGCGTCGCGCCCCGCGCCCTGATCCCCGTCTCCAAGCGCCGCCCGCGCACCGCCCACCCGCAGGGCAACCGGCTCTCCGGCTACCTGATACGGCTCCCCGTCGGCGACCCCGACCCGCTCGCCCGGCTCGCCGCGGTGCGCACCGCGATGGACCGCAACAAGGACGCCGGACCGAACCGCGGCGCCGGCGCCGTCGCGCTGCTCGCCGACCACGTGCCCGCGCTCGGCCACCGCGTCGGCGGACCGCTCGTCGGCCAGGCCGCCCGGCTCTGGTTCGACCTCCTCGTCACCAGCGTGCCGCTGCCCAGCCTCGGTCTGAGGCTCGGCGGCCACCCGCTCACCGAGGTCTACCCGCTCGCCCCGCTCGCCCGCGGCCAGTCCCTCGCCGTCGCCGTCTCCACCTACCGGGGCCGCGTCCACTACGGCCTGGTCGCGGACGCCGAGGCGGTCCCCGACCTCGACCGGCTCGCCAGGGCGCTCACGCTGGAGGTGGAGACACTGCTCACAGCCTGCGCCGGCTGACCCTCCGCGGTTTGGTTCCCGGGTGCGGCGCTCCGTAGAATTCCGCGTTCGAAAGCAGGCGCGGTCGGAGCGCCGCCACGGGACCCCAGAAACGGCAGCGCGATGACGGTGACAGAGGACGGCTCGGCGATCCAGAGCGGTACGCCCGAGGAGTCGTACGGCCCCGGCGCCGGCACGCCCGGGGACTCGTACGGGCCGGGTATCGACCCCGAGCGCCTGGCCGTCTGCCTCAGCGTCCTCGAAGAGCTGGACAAGCTCGACGTCGACCACCCGGACGCGATCAAGGTCCGCCGGGCCACCTCGCACATCTACCGCACGGTCAAGCAGCGCCGCCGTCAGGAGCGCCGCGCCGCCAAGACCGCGCACGACCGCGCCGTGACCGAGGCCACCGCCACCGGCTCCGCCGAGCGCATCGACGACGAGACCGAGGGCATCCTGCCCTCCTCCAAGGCCGAGCCCGGCACGATCGCCGGCATACTCCAGCGCCCGCGCTCCTGCTACACCTGCAAGTCCCGGTACGTGGAAGTCGACTACTTCTACCACCAGCTCTGTCCGGACTGCGCCGCGCTGAACCGCGCCAAGCGCGACGCCCGCGCCGACCTCACCGGCCGGCGCGCCCTGCTCACCGGCGGCCGCGCCAAGATCGGCATGTACATCGCGCTGCGGCTGCTGCGCGACGGCGCCCACACCACCATCACCACGCGCTTCCCCAAGGACGCCATCCGCCGCTTCAAGGCGATGGAGGACTCGGCGGACTGGCTGCACCGCCTGGAGGTCGTCGGCATCGACCTGCGCGACCCCGGTCAGGCCGTCGCCCTCGCCGACCAGGTCGCCGCGGCCGGCCCGCTGGACATCCTCATCAACAACGCCACCCAGACCGTGCGCCGGCTGCCCTCCGCCTACGCCGCCCTGGTCGAGGGCGAGAGCGCCCCGCTGCCCGCCGGTGAACTCCCCGCCCACCAGGTCATCGGCGCCTTCAACTCCGGCGCCGTCGACGGCCTGGCCGCGCTGCCCGTCGGCACCAGCGAGCTGGACGCCCAGCAGGTCGCCGACCTCGCCCTGGTCGCGGGCAACGCCTCCGTCGCCCGGCACCTGGACGGCACCGCCATCGACGCGGGCGGCCTGGTGCCGGACGTCGTCGACACCAACACCTGGGTGCAGACCATCGACCAGATCTCGCCGGTGGAGCTGCTGGAGACCCAGCTGTGCAACTACACGGCGCCGTTCATCCTGATCAGCAAGCTCCGGCCGGTCATGGCCGAGGCCGCGAAGAAGGCGCCGAGCGGGCGGTCGTACGTGGTCAACGTCTCCGCGATGGAAGGCGTCTTCGGTCGCGGCTACAAGGGTGCCGGTCACCCGAACACCAACGCCGCCAAGGCCGCGATGAACATGGTCACGCGGACCAGCGCCCAGGAGATGTTCCAGACCGACGGCATCCTGATGACCTCCGTCGACACCGGCTGGATCACCGACGAGCGCCCGCACTACGACAAGCTGCGCCTCGCCGAGGCCGGCTTCCACGCTCCGCTCGACCTGGTCGACGGCGCGGCCCGGGTCTACGACCCGATCGTGCGCGGTGAGGCCGGGGAGGACCTGTACGGGGTCTTCATGAAGGACTACGAGCCCGGGCGCTGGTGACCTTCCGGGGCCGCGCCTGACGGTCCGGAGGGGGGCCGGGCGGGTCAGTCCATCGCGCCTGGGGGCGAGTTGCCGGGGCAGGAGATCATGGCGAGCCTGCCGTCCGGCCAACGCCGCCTGAACGGCGCAACGATGTCCCGCCGATGCCGTGGCGCGCTCGAAGGCGCGGGCGGCCGAGTAGTCCGTTGGAGTGACCCTCGAAAGGCGCATCACGGGGCGAAAGGGTTCAATTCCCAAGCGAGGACATACGGGTGACTTGCCATGGTTACCCCAAATTTTCAGCCCTATCGAGCGGAGGCCCGCTCATTTGGTTAACCTGAAGCCGGCGGACAGCAGTACGGGTCCTACCCACACCCACCGTCCGCCATGGGACAAGCCGCTTCACAACGGCCTGCTCTCCGCACGAGTTACCGGCGCCACCGCGTCCGATCCGCCTCAAGCCAGACCTTAGCGGGCGTCGAGCTCAAGGCCGCAGACTGGCCTCGATGTCCCGAGGGTGACCGACACATAAGGAGTGCGCGGTGACACCAGAGAAGACGAATCGCGATCAGCGCCCCAAGGAACGTACGGAGCGCGCGGGCCGCCGGCCCGGGGAACTGGGAAGCCTCGACGTGTGGGCCCGGTCGGCGCCCATCCGGCTCGCCGGCTACGAGGACGACCTCGCCGAGCCCCACATCCTGCCCAGCGTCGACTGACCCGGCGCGGGCGCCGCGATCCCGTCAGTCCAGCGGCGCGGTCCGGCGCCATGGGTGCAGGTTCTCCAACTGCTCGGCCAGCGCGAGCAGTTGGAGCTCCGAACCGGGCCGTCCCACCAGCTGCACGGCGCAGGGCGCGCCCGAGGGCAGCGTGCCGAACGGCACCGCCATCGCCGGCCAGCCCGTCAGGTTCCACGGCGGCGTCAGCGGCGAGTAGGCCGAGTCGGCGAGGATGTTGCGCAGCCAGCCCCGCTCGTGCCACGGCCCCGCCTTGGGGGAGCGGCGCGCCAGCGCGGGCGTGAGCAGCACGTCGTACTCCGCGAAGAACGGCTCCAGCCGGTGGCGCAGCGCGTCCCGGCCGCGTCCGTGGCTCACCCGGGTCACGAAGCGGCGGCCGACGGCCGCGTGCGTGCGGGTACGGCGGTTCAGCAGGCGCGGGTCCAGGGCCCGGGCGTCGACGGCTGTGCCCGCCGTCCAGTGCGCGATCGCCGTCGCGCCGAGCGACATCGGATACGGCGGCTCGGCGCGCCGTACCGTGTGGCCCGCCCGGGCCAGCACGCCCGCCGCCTCGCGGACGGCCGTGCCGTACGGCTTGCTGATCGTGATGCCGGCCAGGGGGCTGCGGAGCGAGACGGCGATCTTGTGGCTGCCCGGGGACTCGGCGGGCGGACGCAGGCCGTCGGGGTCGGCCAGCACCTGGAGCATGAGCCGGGCGTCCTCCACTGTCGTCGCCAGCGGGCCGTTCTCCGACATGCCGAACCAGTCGCCGTCGCTGATGCCCGCCGGGACCACTCCGTGGCCGGGCTTGATGGTCACCAGGCCGCAGTTGGCGGCGGGGATGCGCAGGGAGCCCATGCCGTCGTTGCCGAGGGCGATCGGGGTGAAGCCGGCGGCGACCGCGGCGGCGCTGCCGCCGGACGAGCCGCCCGCGCTGCGGGTGAGGTCCCACGGGTTGCGGGCCGTGCCGTGCACGCCCTCGGTCGTGCCGAAGACGCACAGCTCGGGCACGTTCGTGAGGCCGACGACGATTGTGCCGGCGGCGCGCAGCCGGGCCACGGTGACGTGGTCCTCCGCCGCGGGGGTGTCCGGCGTCGCCGCCGAGCCGACGCGGGTGGACTCGCCGCGCACCGCGAGGTTGTCCTTCACCGCCACGGGGACGCCGGCGAGCGGGAGGCCGGCCAGGTCGGCGCGGGCGCCGACCTCGTCGGCCTCGGTGAGGGCGGCCTCGGTGCGTACCGTGCGGAAGGCGCCCACGCGGGTGTCCAGGCGGGCGATCCTGGCGAGGTGCTCCTCGACCACCTGCCGTGGGGTGGTGCGCTTCTCTCGGACCGCGGCGGCTATGTCTGCGGCGGTGCGGCCGACCCAGGTGGTCACGGGGGCTCCCTCGGTATTACCGGTGAGTAGTTCGGTCGTTGGGAGAACTGTGCCTTGGGGGGTGCTCGTGCGTCGAGGGGGCTGAGCCGGTTCTTCGGGTGCGGGTGGGTGGGTGGTTGCTCGCGCCCACGCGGCGGAGCCGCATATCGATACAGCCCCGCGCCCCTGTATGCCTGCGGCGGCCCGTTGCGGTTGCGTTGTGGCGTGCGTAGCGCCTACGGCCGGTGGTGGGGTCGGGGCCGCGCCGGGGGGTATCCGTCCTCGGTGCGCCGCTGGGTACGGTCAAATTCGTGCCCTCTCTTTCCGGCGCCCGCTGCGGGCGGACACCCCCCGACACGTCCCCTTCCGCCGCGGGCGACTGCAGCCCGGTCAGGGCGGGCCTGCGCGGTGGTTACGCCGGGCCCGTGCTGTCCCGTTCCGTCAGGTGGGGGACCGGGACCCGGACCGTGCGGGCCGGGCCGCCGTCCAGGAGGGTGAGGAGTTCGCGGGCCGCCGTGCGGCCGAACTCCACGCTGTCGCGGGACAGCGCCGACAGCCAGGGCTTGACCATGCGGCACAGGGCGGAGTCCTCCCAGGAGACCACGGAGACGTCGTCGGGGACCCTGCGGCCCAGTTCCGTCGCGGCGGCGATGCCGGCCACGGCCATCACGTCGTTGTCGTAGATCAGGGCCGTCGGGGGCGTCGGGCGCTCCAGGACGCGGCGGGTGACCGCGGCGCCCTCGGCGTCGGAGTAGTCGGTGGTGACCGACTCGACCTCGGTCAGGCCCCGGCGTTCCGCTTCGGCGCGCAGGGTGCGGATGCGGCGTTCGGTGTGGGCCAGGCCGGGGAGGCCGGCGATGTGCACGATGCGGCGGTGGCCCAGGGCGTGGAGGCGGTCCACCGCCGAGGCCATGCCTGCGGCGTCGTCCGCCCATACGGTCGACAGGTGCGGGTGGCGGTCGTCGGGGGTGCCGCCTATCACCACGGCCGGCAGGCCGAGTTCGTCCAGCAGGGCGGGGCGCGGGTCGTCCGTGCGGGGGTCGACCACGAGGACGCCGTCCACGCGGTGTTCCGCCCACCAGCGGCGGTAGACCGCGCACTCGTCAGGAATGTCCTGCGCTATCTGGAACAGCAGGCCGAGGTGGCGTTCGGCGAGGACCTCCTGGATGCCGGAGACCAGTTGGAGGAAGAACGAGTCCACGCCGAGCGTCCCGGCGGGGCGGGCCAGCACGAAGCCGACCGTGGCCGTGCCCTCGCCCGACAGCTGGCGGGCCGCGGTGCTGGGGCGCCAGCCCAGTTGTTCCGCCACGCGGTGCACCCGGGCCCGGGTCACCTCCGAGACGCCCGGCCGGCCGTTGAGCGCGAAGGAGACCGCGCTCTCCGAGACGCCGGCCCGGCGCGCGATGTCCTTCATCGTCGGCCGGCGTCGGCCCGTGGATCCCATTCCATCCGCCTCGCTTACTAATGCGCTTGAGCTGTTTCAAAGTAAAGCGCATTAGTCCATAGGGCAAGGGGCTGTGAGCTGGGGGTTTGCGGCGCTAATGTCTTTAGTTGCCGTTGCTCCATTGACTTCGGCTCACGGGCGCGTGCAAGGTCTGGGCCGGCACCGCCGTCCCCGAAAAGGAGCACACCGTCGTGCGCATGTCCCGCAGAACCTTCGCCGCCGCTGCCGTCGCCGCCGTCCTGCTGCCCCTGAGTGCCTGCGGCTCCGGGGGCGACGGCGGGGGCTCGAGTGACGCCTCGGGCAAGGTCGAGGGTGACATCACCTTCCAGACCTGGAACCTGAGGGCGAACTTCAAGCCGTACTTCGAAGGGCTCGTCGCGGAGTTCGAGAAGAAGTACCCCGGCACGCACGTGAAGTGGATCGACCAGCCCGCCGAGGGCTACGCCGACAAGATCAGCGCCGACGCGGCCGGCGGCACCCTGCCCGACGTCGTGAACGTCTCGCCCGACCTCGTCGCCCCGCTCGCCCGGGCCGGGCTCGCCCTCGACCTCGACAAGGCCGCCGGGCGGTACAAGGGCGAGTACCTGGAGGGTGCCTGGGGCGCCCACCGGATACCGGGGACGAGCGGTACGTACGCCTTCCCCTGGTACCTCAACACCGGGCCGCTCTTCTACAACAAGTCCCTGTTCCGGAAGGCGGGGCTGGACCCCGACGCGCCGCCGAAGACCTACGACCAGCTCATCGCCGACGCCCTGCGGATCGCCGAGCGCACCGGCGGCAAGGTCGCCACCCTCGCCAACGTGCCCACCATCGAGGACTTCGGGCGGTACGGCGTCCCCCTGATGAACCGGGACGGCACGGGCTTCGCCTTCAACGATCCCAAGGGCGTCGAACTGCTCGGCAAGTACAAGCAGTTGTACGACGCCAAGGCGCTCGACCCGCAGGCGCTCACCGCCACCCCCGAGTCCTCCGGCAAGAAGTTCCTCACCGAGGCCGTCGCCATGAACCCCGGCAGCGCCCTGGACCTCGGCAACTTCAAGAAGCAGGCGCCGAACCTGTACAGGAACATCGGGATCACCGACCAGATCACCAGCACCGGGCACGTCAACATGTACGTGATGGGCGTGATGGTGAACGCGCAGAGCAAGCGCAAGCCCGCAGCCGTCGCCTTCGCGCACTTCGTGACGGACGCCGCCCACCAGATGTCGTTCGCCAAGCAGGTCGCCATCTTCCCCAGCACCGCCGGCTCGCTCGACGACCCGTACTTCACCCAGCAGGACGGCACCGACGAGACCCGGGTGCGGGTGGCCGCCGCCAAGTCGCTGAAGAACGCGGTCAACTACACGCCGGTGCTGTTCAGCGAACAGATGAAGACCGCGCTGCGCAACGAGGTCGCCCGGGCGCTCCAGGGCAAGGAGAGCCCGCAGGAAGCTCTCGACAACGCTGTCAAGCAGTGCGACACCCTCCTCCGGCAGCAGGGACAGTGAGGGCCTCGTCCGTGCGGGTGCGGCGTCAACTGGCCGGCAGCCCCTGGCTGTTCGCCGCGCCCGGACTGCTCGTCGCCGGTCTGTTCGTGCTGTACCCGTTCGTGTCGACCGTCGTGAACGCCTTCACCGACCGGCGCACCCTGGTCCCCGGAGAGTTCGTCGGGCTCGCCAACTTCCGTGAGCTGCTGCACGACGACATGTTCTGGACCGGCCTGCGCAACAGCGCGCTGTACGTGGTGGGTGTGGTGCCCGCGCTCGTCGTGCTGCCGCTGCTGCTCGCCCTGCTGGTGCAGAAGAACATCCCTGGCATCACCTTCTTCCGGTCCGCCTTCTACACGCCGGTCGTCGCCTCGATCGTCGTGGTCGGGCTGATCTGGGTGTGGCTGCTGGACGAGCGCGGACTCGTCAACGCGATGCTGGAGACGGTGGGCGTGGGTCGGGTCGGGTTCCTCAGTGACCAGTGGCTGCTGCTGGTCAGCGCCATGACGGTCACCGTGTGGAAGGGGCTCGGCTACTACATGATCATCTACTTGGCGGCGCTCGCCAACGTGCCGCGCGAGCTGCACGAGGCCGCCGCCGTCGACGGCGCGGGTGCCGTGCGCCGGTTCGTGACCGTCACCGTCCCCGCCGTGCGCTCCACGATGGTGCTGGTCGGGGCGCTGTCCTCGGTCGCCGCGTTCAAGGTGTTCTCCGAGGTCTATCTGATGGCCGGGCCCAGCGGCGGGCCGGCCGGCGAGGACACCACCCTCGTGATGCTGGTGCAGCGCACCGGCACCGGGCTCACCGGCCGCGTCGGGTACGCCTCCGCGCTCTCGCTGGTCGTCTTCGTGGTCACCGTCGCCCTGATGCTGCTCGTGCTGCGCGCCGACCGGAGGGAGGAGTCATGAGCGTCGCCGAGAAGGTGCGGACCGGGCGGCCGGTGGCCGCGCGGGAGCCCCGGGTCGCCGACGAGCACGGGCGGCGGATCCGGGGGCTGGAGCTGGTGTGGCGGTACCTGCTGCTGCTCGGTGTGCTCGCCCTGACCGTCGGACCCTTCCTGTGGCAGCTGTCGACCTCGCTGAAAGGGCCGACGGAGGACATCTTCAGCTCCCCGCCCACCTTCCTGCCCGAGCATCCGACCCTGCACAACTACGAGCGGGTCGCCGAGACCATCCCCGTCTGGGACTACGCCCTGAACTCGCTGAAGGTCGCCGCCGCCAACGTCGTCACCAACTGTGTGGGCTCCGCCCTCGCGGGCTACGCCCTGGCCCGGCTGCGCTACCGGGGGCGACGCGCGGCCACGCTGGCGTTCGTGCTGGCGATGCTCGTGCCCGTCGAGGGCATCGTCATCGCCCAGTTCACGACCATGCGGGAGCTGGGGCTGAACAACACCCTGGTCGGGGTCGTGCTGCCGGGGTCCGTCGCCGCGATGAACGTGCTGCTGATGCGCAACGCCTTCCTCAACCTGCCGTACGAGATCGAGGAGGCCGCGTTCGTCGACGGCGCGAACGTCTGGCAGCGGTTCTGGCGGATCGCGCTGCCGTCGGTCCGGGGCACGCTCGCCGTCGTCGCGATCTTCGCCTTCATGGGGGCCTGGGACGACTTCCTGTGGCCGCTCATCGTGCTCAGCGACCCGTCGAAGTTCACCCTGACCATCGGCCTGAACTACCTGCACGGCACCTTCGCCAACGACGAACGCCTCGTCGCCGCCGGCACCGTCATCGCCGTCGCCCCGCTCATCGTGCTCTTCGCCTGCCTCCAGCGGTACTTCTTCCGCGGCGTCGGCGAGGGCGCGGTGAAGGGCTGACTCCTCCAAAGGACCGACGTATGCCTTCCGCGCCCCGCTTCGGCGTCAACTACACCCCGAGCGAAGGGTGGTTCCACCACTGGCTCGACTTCGACCTCGACTCCGTCCGCGCCGACCTGGACTCCCTCGCCGCCCTCGGCTTCGACCACATCCGGGTCTTCCCGCTGTGGCCCTACTTCCAGCCCGACCGCGCCCTGATCCGCCCGAGGGCGGTGGAGCAGCTCCTCGCCCTCGTCGACGCCGCCGCCGAGCGGGGACTGGACGTCAACGTCGACGGCCTGCAAGGGCACTTGAGCAGCTTCGACTTCCTCCCGGCCTGGACCCGGACCTGGCACAGGCGCAACCTCTTCACCGACCCGGACGTCCTCGACGGGCAGGCCGCCTATCTGCGCACCCTGGCCGGCGCGCTCGCCGACCGGCCCGCGTTCCTGGGCATGACCCTCGGCAACGAGATCAACCAGTTCTCCGCCGGGCCCCACCCCGACCCCGACCGGGCCACCGAAGCGCAGGTCGATCTGTGGCTCGCGCGCATGCTCGACGCCTGTGAGGAGGGCGCGCCCGGGCGGCTCCATCTGCACGCCGAGTACGACGCCACCTGGTACCAGGACGACCAGCCCTTCACCCCGGCCCAGGCCGCCCGGCACGGCGCCCTCACCGCCGTGCACTCCTGGGTCTTCAACGGCACCGCCCAGCGCCACGGCCGGACGGGCATCCCCACCGAGCACCACGCCGCCTACCTCGTCGAGCTGAGCAAGGCCTGGGCCGAGGACCCGCACCGGCCGGTCTGGCTCCAGGAGGTCGGCGCGCCCGCCCCGCTGATCCCGCCCGAGCACGCCGCCGCCTTCACCGAGGCCACCGTCGAACACGCCCTGGACTGCCCCGACCTGTGGGGCATCACCTGGTGGTGCTCGCACGACGTCTCCCGGGGCCTCGCCGACTTCCCGGAACTGGAGTACGGGCTCGGCGTGCTCACCAACGACCGCCGGCCCAAGGACCTGGCCCGGGTGCTCGCCAGGGCCGCGCGCACCCCCCGGCCCGCGCCCGCGCCCCGCACCACGGCCCTCGCCGTGCCCGCCGACCCCGCGCAGCGCTCCCGCTGCGCCCCCGGCGGTGACGTCTTCGACGCCTTCTTCCGGTTGGTCGCCGACGGGGCCCGCCCCACCACCGTCCTCGACACCCGCGCGCGGGACACCGCACACCTCGCCGCACGCGGCATCACCGAGGTCGTCGCTCCCGGACAGGTACTCCCCACCCCACAAGGAGGCACCCGCTCGTGAACCCCACCAGACGCACCGTCCTGCTCGCCGCCACCGCGGCCGCGCTGCTGCCCCCGGCACCCGCCGGGGCGGCCCCCAGGGCGGCCGCCGCGCAGCAGCCGTACGCCTCCTACTGGTACCCCGACTCCCTGCCCGAGGGCAGCCCCGGCCCCGGCGTCACCTGGCGCAGCCTGACCGCGTGGCGCCCCGAGACCGACCCCGACCTCGCCTTCAACGCCTCCTCCGTCCCCCTCGCCCCCCGCTTCACACCGGTCCCCGCCAATCCCACCGCCCGCGCCGGGCAGGCGCGCGTCCAGGCCCTGGTCTCGTTCGGGCCGACGTCGTCCAACCCCTCGCAGGGCTCCGCCACCGCCGACTACTACGCCCTCACCCACTGGGCCTACCTCGACGAGCTGGTCTTCTGGGGCGGCTCCGCCGGCGAGGGGCTGATCCTCGCCCCGAACGCCCCGGTCGTCGACGCCGCCCACCGCCACGGCGTGCCCGTCCTCGGCACCGTCTTCCTGCCGCCCGCCGCCTACGGCGGACAGCTGCGGTGGACCCGCGATCTCGTGCGGCGGGACGCCGCCGGGCGCTTCCCGCTCGCCGAGCGGCTGGTCGCCGTCGCGGCGGCGTACGGGTTCGACGGGTGGTTCGTGAACGCCGAGACCGGGGGCGGGGACAGCGCGCTCGGCGCGGACATGCTCGGCTTCGTCCGGGAGCTGAGGGCGCTGGCCGCGGCCCGCGGGCAGCGCGTCACCTGGTACGACGCGATGACCGTGGACGGCACGGTGAGCTGGCAGGGCGCGCTGAACAGCCGCAACCGGCCCTTCTTCGAGGCCGCCGACGACCTGTTCGTCGACTTCCGGTGGAGCGCGGCATCCCTCGCCGCTTCCGGGGCCGCCGCCGAGGAGCTGGGGCGGAGCCGGTACGAGCTGTGGGCGGGCGTGGACGTCGAGGCGAACGGCTGGAACTCCGCCGTGGACTGGGACGCGATCGTCCCCCGGGACCGCGCCCACGTGACCTCGGTCGGCTTCTACCGGCCGGAGTGGACCCGCAACCACCTGCCCGCCGACGGCCGCGACCCGGCCGCCTTCCACGCGGCCGACGACCGGTTCTGGACCGGGCGGTCCCTCGACCCGACGCGGTCCGACCCGGCCGATCCGTGGCGGGCGCCCGCCGTGTCGGTCGCCGACCGGTCGACGGTCACCTCGCTGCCGTTCGCGACCGTGTTCAACACCGGGCACGGGCTGCGCTGGTACGACAAGGGGCGCGTCGTCTCGGACGCGCCGTGGAACCACCTCGGGCTGCAGGACCGCCTGCCCGCGCGCCGCTGGGCCGTGCACACCACCGGGCGGCGGCCCTCCGTCGCCTTCGACTTCGCCGACGCCTGGCACGGCGGCAGCAGCGTCCTCGTCGCCGGGGAGCCGGACGCTCCGGTCGTCGTGGAGCTGTACGCGACCCGGCTGCCGGTCGCCGCGGGCACGGTCGTCGAGCTGACCCACCGCGTGGACGCCGGTGAGGTCGACGTCGAGCTGGCCGTCGCCACCGCCGAGCCCGCGACGCCGGGGGCGACACCGCCGTACACCTGCCTGCCGGTCGCCGCCGGCAGCGGCTGGCGGACCGTCACGGTGCCGCTGACCGGTCTGTCCGGCACCGTGCGCGCGCTCGGCGTGCGCCTCACCGCTCCCCACGGCGGTGCCGTGCGCTGGCGGCTCGGCGGGCTCGCCGTGCACACCGGCCGCGCCCCCGTGCCCGCCGCGCCCACCGGAGCGCGGATCACCGCGGCCTCCGGCGGTGACCTGCGCCTGGCCTGGAACCCCGGCGGCGGCGCCGTACGGCACTACACCGTGCACCGCCTGCTGCCCGACGGCACCCGGCGCCGGCTCGGCGCCACCGGCCAGCGCGCCTGGTTCGCCGCCGGGCTGCGGCCCGAGCAGGGCGAGCGGGCCGCGCGGTTGGAGGTCCGCGCCGTGGGGGAGCTGTACACCACGTCCGCTCCCGCCACCGTCACCCACCCCTGGTAACCCGTCCCGGCCCATTGGAGCATCCGCATGCATGACGACCGCACCCTGGTCGAGGCCCGCCTCAAGCGCGTCCTGGACGAACGAGTCCGCCCCGCCGTGTACCCCGCGTCCGTACCGCTTCAGGTGGCGGTGTGGCACGCGCCCGGCGAGCCGGTGCCGGTCGCCGAGGGCCTGGCCGCGACGCCCGAGCCGATCGCGGTGGGCGCCCGCTGGGGCGCCCCCTGGGGCACCAGCTGGTTCACGGTCACGGGGACCGTGCCCGAGGACTGGGCCGGGAAGACCGTGGAGGCGGTCCTCGACCTCGGCTTCGACGAGAACATGCCCGGCTTCCAGTGCGAGGGCCTCGTCTACCGCCCCGACGGCACCCCGGTGAAGGGCCTCAACCCGCGCAACCAGTGGGTGCGCATCGGCGCGCCCGTCGCGGGCGGGGAGGAGGTACGGCTGCACATCGAGGCCGCCTCCAACCCGGTGATCCTCGACTACCACCCCTTCGTGCCCACCCGGCTCGGCGACAAGGAGACCGCGGGCAGCGAGCCGCAGTACACGCTGACCCGGATGGACCTGGCCGTCCTCGACGAGACGGTGTGGCAGCTGGTGATCGACCTGGAGGTGCTCGGCGAGCTGATGGCCGAACTGCCGGTCGACTCCGCCCGCCGGCACGACATCCTGCGCGCCGTCGACCGGGCCCTGGACGCGATCGACCTCCAGGACGTGAACGGCACGGCGGCCCGCGCCCGCGCCGAGCTGGAGCAGGTCCTCGCGTCCCCGGCCGTGCCCTCCGCGCACCGGATCAGCGCGGTCGGGCACGCGCACATCGACTCGGCGTGGCTGTGGCCGCTGCGGGAGACGGTCCGCAAGGTGGCCCGGACGACGTCCAACATGACGGCCCTGCTGGAGGACGAGCCGGAGTTCGTCTTCGCCATGTCCCAGGCGCAGCAGTGGGCGTGGGTGAAGGAGCACCGGCCCGAGGTGTGGGCGCGGGTGAAGAAGGCGGTGGCGGACGGGCGGTTCGTGCCGGCCGGCGGGATGTGGGTGGAGTCGGACACCAACATGCCGGGCTCGGAGGCGATGGCCCGGCAGTTCGTGCACGGCAAGCGGTTCTTCCTCGACGAGTTCGGCGTCGAGAACGACGAGGCCTGGCTGCCCGACACCTTCGGCTTCGCCGCCGGGCTGCCGCAGATCATCAAGGCGGCCGGGTCCAGGTACCTGCTGACGCAGAAGATCTCCTGGTCGCGGACCAACAGGTTCCCGCACCACACCTTCCGCTGGGAGGGCATCGACGGCACCCGGATCTTCACCCACTTCCCGCCCGTCGACACCTACAACTGCTCCATGAAGGGCAGCGAACTCGCCCACGCGGCCCGCAACTTCAAGGACAAGGGCCGCGCCCGGCACTCCCTCGCCCCGACCGGCTGGGGCGACGGGGGCGGCGGCACCACCCGCGAGATGGTCGCCAAGGCGGCCCGGGTGAGGAACCTGGAGGGCTCGCCGACCGTGGTGTGGGAGACGCCGAAGGCGTTCTTCGTGAAGGCGGAGGCCGAGTACCCCGAGCCGCCCGTGTGGGTGGGCGAGCTGTACCTGGAGCTGCACCGCGCCACGCTGACCAGCCAGGCCCAGACCAAGCAGGGCAACCGGCGCAGCGAGCACCTGCTGCGCGAGGCCGAGCTGTGGGCCGCGACGGCCGCCGTCCGCACCGGCTTCCCCTACCCCCACGAGGACCTGGACCGCATCTGGAAGACGGTGCTGCTGCACCAGTTCCACGACATCCTGCCCGGCTCCTCCATCGCCTGGGTGCACCGCGAGGCACGGGCCACGTACGCGCGGGTCGCCGCCGAGCTGGACGGGATCATCGAGGCCGCCCAGCGGGCGCTGGCCGGGGAGGGGGAGCGGGAGCTGGTGTTCAACGCGGCCCCGCACGAGCGCGCCGGGGTGGCCGCGGGTGGGGCGGGGGTGCCGGCGGTGTCCGGCCGTACGACGCTCACCGCCCGCGAGGACGGCGGGTTCCTCCTGGACAACGGCCTGCTGCGGGTCGAGGTCGACGGCCGGGGCCTGGTCGTCTCGGCATACGACACCGAGGCCGACCGCGAGACCGTCGCGCCGGGCCGGGCCGCCAACCTGCTCCAGCTGCACCCCGACTTCCCGAACATGTGGGACGCCTGGGACGTCGACGAGTTCTACCGCAACACCGTCACCGACCTGACCGGCGCCGAGTCGGTCACGGCCGGGGAGGACGGGGCGTCGGTGCGGATCGTCCGCGCCTTCGGCGACTCCCGCGTCACCCAGGTGCTGTCGCTGCCGCCGGGAGAGCGGCGGCTGGTGATCGACACGGAGGTCGACTGGCACGAGACGGAGAAGTTCCTGAAGCTGGCGTTCCCGCTGGACGTGCACGCCGAGCGGTACGCGTCCGAGACCCAGTTCGGGCACGTCCACCGCCCCACCCACACCAACACCTCCTGGGAGGCCGCCAAGTTCGAGGCCTGCAACCACCGATTCGTCCACCTGGAGGAGCCCGGCTGGGGCGTGGCGGTCGTCAACGACTCCACCTACGGCCACGACGTCACCCGCACCGTCCGCGCCGACGGCGGGACGACCACGACGGTGCGCGTGTCGCTGCTGCGCGCCCCGCGCTTCCCCGACCCGGAGACCGACCAGGGCGTCCACCGCTTCCGGCACGCGCTGGTGCCCGGCGCGGGGATCGGCGACGCGGTCCGTGAGGGCTGGCGGATCAACCTGCCCGAGCGGCGGCTGACCGGCGGGCGGGAGGTGGCGCCGCTGGTGGCGGTGGACCGGGACGCGGTCGTGGTGACGGCCGTGAAGCTGGCCGACGACGGCAGCGGCGACGTGGTCGTCCGCTTCCACGAGGCCCACGGCGGGCGGGCCCGCGCCACGCTGACCGCCGGGTTCCCGGTCGCCGGGGCCACCGTCACCGACCTGCTGGAACGCCCGCTGCCGGACGCGCCCGCCCCGGCCGTCGACGGCGAGCGGATCGCCGTACGGCTGCGGCCGTTCGAGCTGGTGACGCTGCGGCTGCGGCGGGCCTGAGACACACGTTCGGGGCCGGCCGTGCCGCGGTATGGGCGGCCGGCCCCGGGGTCCCGGGTTCTGCGGCTACGGCCCGGTCCGCCCCCGCAGCACCCACTGGGCCGCCGACCTCGCACAGGAGCACATCGCATGCGCGACTTCGACAGACGCAGCGGCGTCACCGTCACCCGACTCGCCCTCGGCACGGGCGCGTTGGGCAACCTGTACACGCCGGTCTCCGACGAGCAGGCGCACGCCGCGGTGGACGCCGCCTGGCGGCACGGCATCCGCACCTTCGACACCGCCCCGCACTACGGCCTCGGCCTCGCCGAACGCCGCCTCGGTGCCGCCCTGCGCGAGCGGCCCCGCGCCGCCTACACCCTCTCCACCAAAGTCGGCCGCCGCCTGGAGCCCCACGATGGCGGCGGCGACGACCTGGCCCACGGCTTCGCCGTCCCCGCCACCCACCGCCGCGTCTGGGACTTCAGCGCCGACGGCCTCCGCCGCACCCTGGAGGACAGCCTCACCCGGCTCGGCACCGACCACGTCGACGTCGCCCTCCTGCACGACCCCGACGACCACGGCGAACAGGCCTTCCACGAGGGCTACCCGGCGCTGGAGCGGCTGCGCGCCGAAGGCATCGTCGGCGCCATCGGCGCGGGCATGAACCAGACGGCGATGCTCACCCGCTTCGTCCGCGACACCGACGTGGACGTCGTGCTGTGCGCCGGCCGCTACACCCTGCTCGACCAGAGCGCCCTCACCGACCTGCTGCCCGAGGCGCGGCGGCGCGGCACGGCCGTGCTGATCGGCGGCCCCTTCAACTCCGGGCTGCTCGCCGACCCCACCACCGCGGCGACCTACGACTACCGGCAGGCGCCGCCCGCCCTGCTGGACCGCGCCCTGCGCCTGAAGGCGGCCGCCGAACGGCACGGCACCACCCTGCGCGCAGCCGCCCTCGCGTTCTGCGCCGCGCACCCGGCCGTCGCCGCCGTCCTCGTCGGCGCCCGCTCGGCCGCTGAAGTCGACGACTGCGTACGGCAGTACCACACTCCCGTGCCGGCCGGACTGTGGGCGGAACTGCGCGAGAGCGGCCTGCTGCCGGCCGACGCGCCCGTGCCGGGGGAGGAGGCGCGGCCGTGACCGTGGGACGCCCTGGTCGCGGACCGCGTACGGCGCTCAGATCCGCTCGGCCGTCTCCGCCAGCCGGGTCGGCGGCAGGAAGTCGCGCACATACGTCCGCTCCCAGCAGGCGCCCGTCTCCCGCAGCTCCCGCCAGGTGGTGAACCGGTAGTGGAACAGCCGGGCGCGGATGTAGCGGGGCGGCGCGTCGGGCGGGAACGGCGAGCGGCGCAGCAGCCGCAGCGTGGCCCGGTCGCCCTCCAGCAGCCGCTCCACCAGCGCCCCGAACCACGGCCCGGCATAGGCCGGGGACAGCGCGGCGAACCACATCAGCCAGTCCAGGCGCAGATGGTACGGCGCGAACTGGCGCGGCCAGCGCCGCGGATCGCCCGGCTTGCCCCGGAACTCGTACGCCCGCCAGTCGGAGTCCTCGCGGGCCACCGCGTCGGCCGTGCCCTCCACCACCAGCTCGTACCGGACCCGGTTGACGCTGCCGAACGCGCCGTAGGTGTTGACCAGGTGCAGCGGGTCGAAGGAGCGGTTCATCACCTGCCGGCGGGAGACCATGTTGGCCACCGGGCGGTAGCTGAGGAACAGCAGCAGCGCGGCGACCGCGAGGACCAGCACCTCGAACCAGAGCGGGGCCGTGTCCGGCGCGGACGCCGGGGCGCCGCCGCCGGGGAACCGGATCGCGGACATCGCCAACACGATCGTGATCCAGTTCAGCCAGGAGAAGTTGCCGGACAGCACCAGCCACAGCTGCGTGAGGATCATCAGGGACGCGGCGGCCGTCGCCACGGGCTGCGGCGTGAACAGCAGGACGGGCACGGCGAGCTGGGTGACGTGGTTGGCCGCCGTCTCCACCCGGTGCAGCGGCCTCGGCAGATGGTGGAAGAACCAGCTCAGCGGGCCCGGCATGGGCTGCGTCTCGTGGTGGTAGTCCAGGCAGGTCAGGTTCCGCCAGCACGCGTCCCCGCGCATCTTGATCAGTCCCGCGCCGAACTCGACGCGGAAGAGGATCCAGCGCAGCAGGAACAGGACGACGACAGGCGGCGCCACCTCGTCGTTGCCGAGGAACGTCGCGAGGAAACCGGTCTCCAGCAGCAGCGACTCCCAGCCGAACGCGTACCAGGTCTGGCCGACGTTGACGATCGACAGGTACAGCGCCCACGGCACCAGCCACAGCGCCATCGCCGCGCCCAGCGGCAGGTACCCGTCCACCCCGGCCAGCAGCGCCGCCGACACCGCGCAGCCCGCCCAGGCGCAGCACGCGAAAAAGCGGTCGGAGTAGTGCAGGTGGAACAGGCTCGGCGCCCGCCGGAACGGCACCCGCGCGACGAACCGCGGCACCGGCAGCAGGCCCCGCTCGCCCAGCAGCGCCCGGAACTGCAGCGCCGCCGTCAGGAACGCCACCAGGTACACGCCGGCCAGCGCCCGCTGGAAGACCAGCCGGCTCAGCCAGTAGTCGGGTGCGATGAACCAGTCCACGGCCGTCCGCTCCTCTTCTCCATTCTGACGCCCCACCCTCTCATCACACTCTGTAGCCGATCACTCCGTTTGCGTCACCCGGCGGGGTGACGCAGACAATGGGACGCGACAAGAACCGGCAGACCGGGACGGACTGCCCTCGACGAGGCGGGAGAACCTGGTGCGTACACCCACCGGACCCTTCGCCATCGCCTGCGCGCTCGCGGCGGCGCTCCTCGTCGCCGGCTGTGCCGGCGGCGACACCCGGCCCCACGGCGACCTCCTCCTGGAGCCGGTCGCGGACCGCGGGCCCGACCCGTTCACCGAGTCCACGGCCGCCACCGGGCTCGTGCTGACGGCGGAGGGAACACCGGCGTCCACCGCGCCCGCCCCCGACAGTGGCGCCCCGGCGGCCCTCGCGGGGTGCGCACCCTGTCCGGAGCCACCCCCGGCCTCTACGGCGGCACCCACCGCGTCGCCTCCTGCGATGTGGAGCGGCAGATCCGCCTGCTCGCCGCCGACCCGGACCGCACCCGCGCCTTCGCCCGCGCCGAGGGCGTCGAGCCGGCCGCCGTCCCGTCGTATCTGCGCGGCCTGACCTCCGTCGTGCTGCGCGCCGACACCCGGGTCACCGGCCACGGCTACCGCGCCGGGCACGCCGACGCCCGGCAGGCCGTCCTGCAGGCGGGCACCGCCGTCCTCGTCGACGACCGCGGTGTGCCGCGCGTGCGCTGCGCCTGCGGCAACCCGCTCGCCCCGCCCGTCGCGCTGCGCGGCGAGCCGGGCATCGCGGGGCACGCCTGGGAGCGGTACCGGCCCGCCGAGGTCGTCGTCGTCGCCCCGGCACCGCAGGTCGTCACCCACTTCACGCTCCTCGGTCTCGCCGACCGCGCCTGGATCGAACGGCCGGCCGGTCACCGCGCCGACCGGGACCGCCTCGTACCGCCCCCGGCACCGCCGACCCCCTCGTCGCCGGAGCCGAGTACCCCGCCGACGGGCACCCCCAGCCCCTCGGCGCCGGACCCGGGTACGCCCACGGGCGACGCCTTCGGCACACCCCCGCCGGACGGCCTGGGCACCCCCGAGCCGTACGACAGCCCTCCCGGCGCCACCCCGCGCCGGCCGGACGCCACGGCGCCCTGGGACACCGGCCCACCGGCCACCGAGCCGCCGGACGGCGAACGGGACGGCGCCAGCCGCCGGCCGGTCCCCGCGCAGCCGTCGCCGCCCGGCCCCGGCCGGCCGCCCGGGATCCCCGCACCCACCGACGAGGCCGGCCCCGACACCGTGCCGGACCTGCCCGGCCTGCCCGACGGCGGCGGACTGGTCCCCGACGGCACCGACGCGCCCGCGGACCCCACCGGCACCGTGTTCGGCAGCCCCACCGACGTCTTCGATGCCTGAGCGGACCGGCCGGGGCGGCGAACCCCTCCGCCACCCCGGTCGAACAATCGGACAAAGCCTGGCAAGGTGTCCCCATGGCTGATCGGGGAGCGAGCGCCCGGTCACTCCCGGACGACTGGCCCGCCCACCCGGATCCGATCCTGGCGCTCAACCGCATGGGCAGCTTCGACTGGGACCTGGACACCGGCCTGTTCCACATGGACGCCCAGGCCCACGAGGTCTTCGACGTGCGCCCCGACGAGTTCGACGGCCGCCCCGAGTCGCTGGGCGTGCGGGTGCCGCCCGGCGAGGGCCGCCGCCTGGACGCCCTGGTCGCCCAGGCCATCAAGGACGGCAGCGAGAACTACGGCACCTACTTCCGCCTGCGCTGCCGCGACGGCACCCTGCGCTGGACCCACACCCAGGGCTACATCCGCCGCGACGACACCGGCCGCCCCCGCCGTATCGTCGGCATCGTCCGCGACGCCACCAGCGAACTCGACGAGCTGGCCACGCGCCGCGACGAGGCGGCCCTGGACCACGCCCGCCGCCGGCAGACCAGCGTCGTCCAGCTCGCCACGGCCGCCCTCGCCCACGCCCGCACCGTCCAGGACGTCATCGACGTCCTCAAGGACACCCACGGCCTCACCCATCTCGGCGCGACCAGCCTGGTCATGGGACTCGTCGAGGCCGGGCGGATCCGGCTCGTCGCGGAGGGACCCGAGGGCAGCTTCGTGCCCGGCACCCGCGTCACCCGCATCGACGAGCCCTACCCGATGGGCGAGGTCGTGCGCACCCTCAGCCCCCGCTTCATCGAGTCCCCGGAGGAGTTCGCCGCCGGCTACCCGGTCCTGTGGCCGCACCTCACCGACCTGGACATCACCGCCGCCGCCTACCTGCCGCTCATCGTCCAGGCCCGCCCGATCGGCGCGATGGGCCTGCTCTACAGCGACCGGCGCACCTTCACCGCCGAGGACCGCAACATCCTCCTCGCGCTCGGCAGCAGCATCGCGCAGAGCCTGCAACGGGCCATGTTCTACGAGCAGGAGATGGACATCGCGCAGGGCCTCCAGCAGGCCATGCTGCCGCGCACCATCCCCAGCGTGCCCGGCGCCGACGTCGCCGTCCGCTACCGCGCCGCCACCGTCGGCGGCTCCCTCGGCCGGGACATCGGCGGGGACTGGTACGACCTGATCCCGCTGCCCGGCGGCCGGGTCGGCGCCGTCATCGGCGATGTCCAGGGCCACGACACGCACGCCGCCGCCGTCATGGGCCAGCTGCGGATCGTGCTGCGCGCCTACGCCGCCGAGGGCCACACCCCGGCCACCGTGATGGCCCGCGCCTCCGTCTTCCTGCACGAGCTGGACACCGACCGCTTCGCCACCTGCCTGTACGCCGAGGCCGACCTGGCCACCGGCGTCGTCCAGGCGGTCCGGGCCGGCCATATCGACCCGCTGGTCCGGGACGCCGACGGCACCTGCCGCCGCGTCCCCGTGCCCGGCGGGCTGCCGCTCGGCCTGTCCGCCGAGTTCGGCAGCCTGGACTACCCCGTCGCCACCCTCGAACTCGACCCCGGGGCCACCCTCGTGCTGTGCACCGACGGCCTTGTCGAACAGCCCGGCACCGACCTCGACGACGGCATGCGGGCGCTCGCCGCGCTCGTCGCGGCCGGACCCGAGGACGTCCGCGCGCTCGCCGACCGCTTCATCGAGGTCGCCGAGGACCGCGGCGGCGACGACGACGTCGCCCTGCTCCTGCTGCGCCGGCGCGGCCTGCGCACGCCGCGCACCGGCGGCCGGCTCCAGCAGCACGTGGCACCCGGCGACCCCGAGGCCCTCACCGGCGCCCGGCACATGATCCGCGCCGCCGTGCGCACCTGGGGCGCCCGGGACCGCGCCGACGAGATCGAACTCGTCGCCGACGAGCTGATCACCAACGCCCTCATGCACACCGAGGGCGCCGCCGTCGTCACCCTGCGGGTGCTCACCGGCGCCGAACGCCGGCTGCGGGTGGAGGTCGAGGACTCCTCCAGCGCCCTGCCGCGCCGCCGCGAGGCCGGCGAGTCGGGCGTCTCCGGGCGGGGACTGCTCCTGGTCGACCTGCTCACCGACGTGTGGGGGGTGGAGGCGCGCGGCGGCGGCAAGTGCGTGTGGTGCGAGTTCGCCGTGCCGGGCCCGTCCGGCGACTGAGTGGCAAGCTGGACCCATGCCGGAACTCCCCGAGGTCGAAGCGCTGAAGCACTTCCTCACCGAGCACCTGGTCGGCCACGAGATCGTCCGGGTGCTGCCGGTCGCGATCAGCGTCCTGAAGACGTACGACCCGCCCCTGACCGCCCTGGAGGGCGCCTCCGTCACCGCCGTGCACCGGTACGGCAAGTTCCTCGACGTCGCGACGGACGCCGGCCCGCACCTGGTCACCCACCTCGCCCGCGCGGGCTGGCTGCACTGGAAGGACCGCCTGCCCGACGGCCCGCCCCGCCCCGGCAAGGGCCCCCTCGCGCTGCGGGTCGCCCTGGAGACCAGCGCCGGTTTCGACCTGACCGAGGCCGGCACGCAGAAACGCCTCGCGGTGTACGTCGTCGACGACCCGCAGCGCATCGAGGGCGTCGCCCGGCTGGGCCCCGACCCGCTCGCCGCCGACTTCGACGAGGAGCGGCTGGCCGCACTGCTGGCGGGGGAGCGGCGCCAGATCAAGGGCGCCCTGCGCGACCAGAGCCTCATCGCCGGGATCGGCAACGCCTACAGCGACGAGATCCTGCACGCGGCGAGGATATCGCCGTTCAGACTGGCCGCGTCCCTGACCCCGCAGGACGTCCACCGCCTCTACGAGGCCCTGAACACCACGCTGTCCGAGGCCGTGGAGCGCTCCCGGGGCGTC
The DNA here is from genome assembly GCF_014656055.1 of Streptomyces griseosporeus. GTDB lineage: Bacteria > Actinomycetota > Actinomycetes > Streptomycetales > Streptomycetaceae > Streptomyces > Streptomyces griseosporeus. The sequence goes on along the minus strand of NZ_BNBR01000001.1, from coordinate 877,929 downwards.
GCGGCGGGCCGGCTGAAGGCGGAGAAGAAGTCCGGGCTGCGGGTCCACGGCCGCACCGGCGAGCCCTGCCCCGTCTGCGGCGACACCGTCCGCGAGGTCTCCTTCAGCGACTCCTCCCTGCAGTACTGCCCGACCTGCCAGACGGGCGGCAAGCCCCTGGCGGACCGCAGGCTGTCGCGGCTGCTGAAGTGAGGCGGGCCGGCAAGGGTGCCGCGCACTCCGCGGGCTCGGGTGGCCCGGAGCGGTGTCAGCGCGGGCTGAGGGTCACCAGGTGCTCGCCGTCCGCCGTGCGGACCTCGTAGCGGGCGATCTCGTCCGGGTGCAGGGCCGCGCCGCCCTCGACGGTGTCGGGACGGGCGTCGTGCTGCTGGGCGCGCCAGCTCGTCACGGTCTCCTCGGAGCCGTCCCGGCCGATCACGACCAGCCGGCAGGTCCGCGGGCCCGCCCCGTCCTTCACGGTCAGCTCCACCCGGCTGCCCCAGTCCTCGTCCGCGGTGGTGACCTGCGCCCACACGCCGGTGCGCTCGTCGGTCGCGGCGACGCGGACGGGGTGCGGGCCACCGCTCGCGAGGAGGGCCGTCGCCGGCCCGGCGACCGCGAAGACGACCGACGCGGCCACGGCGTACAGCAGCCTCCGCCGCGCCCGGCGGTGCCGGGCGGTGATCTCGGCCAGCAGCCGGTCGAGCAGCCGCGGACCGGGCCGCGCCGCGGGGTGCACGGTGCGCGGTGTCGCCCGCCGGTAGAGCATCAACTGCCGTGTCACGGGACCGAATTCGGTCACCCGGGCGGAGCAGTCGACGCATTCCATGAGGTGGTCCTCGAAGCGGAAGGCGTCCGCCTCGTCCAGCACGCCGAGCGCGTACGCGGCGACGTCGCGATGCCTCTCCAGGGACCTCATGCGCATCCTCGTGCCGTTGAGTGGGGGTGGGGTTACTCCTTGCTCCCACCCGTACGCACCGGACCGCCGAATCACTCAAGCCCCGCGCAGAATCGCAACCAAGAGATTCGGAGCGGGACGGCCCCCGGATTGGTCCCCCTGCGGGATTTCCGGAAAGTGGCCGAAACCGGCCGGAGGACAGGCGACCGGGGGCGGCACCGGAGGAGGGCGCGGCTAGAACAGGTGGATGGCCAGGTGCCCGAGCGGCAGCCCGAGCCGCCACGCCGGCGTCCACACCTTCGGCCCGTCGTCCTCGCCGAACACCCCCGCCCCGCCCGGCACCGCGTCGAGATCGGGCGCGAGCAGCTCGGTCTCCTCCAGCCAGCGCCAGGCCGCCCCGGCCAGCTCCAGATCGGGCGCGGGCCGGCCCGTCGCGGCCGCCTCGGCGGTCAGCTCGGCGAGCCGCTCGCGCACCCACTCCTGCCACGGCTGGTCGTAGGCGGTCAGCGACAGCCACATCTCCAGCTGGGTGACGACCCGGATGCCGGACAGCTCGCCGTCGGTGTCCGACAGGAAGACGGTCAGCGCCAGCGCGTCACGGCCGGCCCGGAACTCGAAGGACGTGGGCGGCATGAGGTCGCCGGTGCGCAGCAGCTCGTCCGCGATGTACTCGGCGTACAACCAGGCCATGGGGACGGTCAGTTCACCGCCGTCGGTGCCGTCCGTGCTCTGATGACCTCTGTGCAGCATCCCTTCCTGCCTTCCTCCGGTGCGTGCGCGTCGCCCGCTGCCGGGCCGGGATCCGCCTCGCCGGATCCCCCTCCGGAACACGGATGGAGACAGCCGATTACTCAACCATGGTCCGCAGCAAGGCGCTTTGCGAAGGCTTGACCGTCACATGCGTTTCACCGCAGGTCGGCCGCGTATCCCGGCAGCACCCGGCGCAGGGCGCGCAGCGCGTAGTACGCGCGGGACTTCACGGTACCGGGCGGGATGCCCAGGGTCTGCGCCGCTTCCGCCACGCTGGCCCCCTGGAAATACACCAGCACCAGGACTTCACGGTGCTGCGGAGTGAGTGTCTTCACAGCCTCGCGGACGTCGAGGGCGGCGGCCGCCCGTTCGGCGTGATCGGCGCACACCGGCGCGGCGTGGTCGAGGACCGCGTCGCCGATCTCCGCGGGCCGCGCCTGCCGGGCCCGGCGCGCGTCGATCGCCAGGCGCCGCGCGACCGTCATCAGCCAGGGGCGTACGGAGTCGAAGGAGTCGGCGCGCAGCGCCTCGGGATGCTGCCAGGCGCGCACCAGCGTCTCCTGCACGAGGTCCTCGGCGCGCTGCCGGTCGCCGTCGCAGAGCCTGAGCAGCAGCGCGAACAGGGGCCTGCCGTGCTCCCGCTGCAGCGCGGCGAGCTCGTGTTCGGCGGTCGTCGCCGTGGTGGTGAGAGTGGTTCCGGCCGTCATGCGCGTATGGCACCGCAGCGTGAGGGTTTCGGACAGGGCGGGCGCACGGCCGTGCGGCGGACGGTCGATCGCGTCGACGAACGGTTCGACGAACGGTCGTGATCGGACTGTGACCCTCCGTCAGCGGCCACCGGACGGGTCAAAGGGGCGCCGGGGCCGTTTGGGGCGCCGGTGAACCTCGTACCTATTCGTGGGTAAATATCACCGCACTGGGGTGAGTGATGATCGCACGCAGACACCAGGTGGCCCTGGCCCTGACGGCCGTCCTCGCCGCGGCCGCCGCCTGCCAGGCCCACGACCACGACACGTCCGCCCGCACCGGACGGCCCGCCCCGTCCTCCACGGACCGCGGCTTCACACTCGTCGCCTCCGGCGACGTCCTGCCGCACACCTCGATCATCGACCGCGCCCGCTTCGACGCGGGCGGCACGGGCTACGACTTCAAGCCCATGCTCGCCGGGATCAAGCCCGTCGTCTCCCGCGCCGACCTGGCGCTGTGCCACATGGAGACCGTCTACGGCGCCGACGGCGTCTACACCGGCTACCCCGCCTTCAAGTCCCCGCCCGAGATCGCCGACGCCCTCGCCGCGACCGGCTACGACGGCTGCTCCACCGCCTCCAACCACACCCTCGACGACGGCGCCGACGGCATCCGCCACACCCTGGACGCCCTCGACGGGGCCGGCGTGCGGCACGCCGGCTCGGCCCGCACCCAGGCCGAGGCCAACTCCGTCACCCTGCTGCGGGCCGGACCCGCGATGGTCGCCCACCTCGCCTACACCTACGGCACCAACGGCTACCCCCTGCCGCCCGGGCAGCCCTGGGCCGTCAACCTGATCGACCCGGCCCGGATCGTCGCCGACGCCCGGGCCGCCCGCAAGGCAGGCGCCGATGTGGTCGTCGTCTCCGTGCACTGGGGCACCGAGTGGCAGGACGCCCCCGACCGGCAGCAGCTGGATCTCGCCCGCGTCCTCACTGCCTCCCGCAGCGACGGCCGCCCCGACATCGACCTGATCCTCGGCACCCACGCCCACGTCCCGCAGGCGTACGAGAAGGTCAACGGGACCTGGGTGGTGTACGGCATGGGCGACCAGATCGCCGGCGAGATGTTCGACCACAGCGGTGTGGAGGACCCGCGCGGCAACCAGTCGTCCGTCGCCCGCTTCACCTTCGCCCCGCCGCGCCGGCCCGGCGGCCGCTGGGAGGTGACCCGGGCCGAGTTCCTCCCGCAGCTGTTCGACGTCGACGCGGGCCGCGTGGTGAACCTCAACCGCGCCCTCGCCCAGGGCGCCGACGTGCGCGGCGTCCGCGACCGCATCCGCGAGGTCGTCCTCAGCCGCGGCGCGGCCAAGGACGGCCTGCGGATGGCCCAGTGACCGGGGCGCCGCCCCGGCCTCTCACCGATCGTCCCGGTGCTGCGGCGACGCCAGCGCCGACCGCTTGTACGAGTACCCGAAGTACACCACCAGGCCGATCAGGAACCACACCGCGAACCGGACCCAGGTCTGCCACTGCAGGAACGTGATCAGCCAGATCGAGAAGCCGACGCCCAGCGCCGGCACGAACGGCATCCACGGCGTGCGGAAGGTGCGCGGCAGGCCGGGCTGCCGGTACCGCAGCACGATCACCGCCGTGCACACCACCACGAACGCCAGCAGGATGCCGATGTTGGTCAGCTCGGCCGCCTCGCCGATGGGGACGAACCCCGCGATGGCGGCCGACGCCACGCCGACGATCCACGTCACGCGCGTCGGCACGTGCCGCGTGGGGTGCGTCTTGGCGAACCAGCGGGGCAGCAGGCCGTCCCGGGACATGGAGAACCACACCCGGGTTACGCCGAGCATGAACGTGAACATGACCGTGAGGATGCCGATGATGGCGCCGACCGCGATGACGTCCGCGAGCCCGCTCAGCCCGACCGACTTGAACGCCGTGGAGAACCCGCTCTCCTTGTCGATGTCCTTGTAGTCCTGCATGCCCGTCAGCACCAGGCAGGCCGCCACGTACAGGACCATCGAGATCGCCAGCGAGTACAGGATCGCCTTCGGCATGTGCCGCTGCGCGTCCCTGGACTCCTCCGCCGCCGTCGACATCGCGTCGTAGCCGAAGACCGCGAAGAACACCGTCGCCGCACCCGTGAACGCACCACTGATGCCGAACGGGAAGAACGGGTGGTAGTTGTCCGTGTTGATGTGGAACACGCCGACGCCGATGACCAGGAGCACGACCAGTACCTTCAGCACCACGACCGCCGTCTCGAACCGGGCGGCGTTGCGGATGCCCAGGTTGAGCAGGTAGGCGATGAGCAGGCACAGCAGCGCGGCGAACAGGTCCACCCGGTGCCCGTCACCGGTGCCGGGCGCCCCCAGCATCCACTGCGGCAGATCGGCGCCCATCTCCTCCACCAGGAAGCTGAAGTAGCCGGAGATGCCGATCGCGACCACCGCCACGATCGCCGTGTACTCCAGCAGCAGGTCCCAGCCGATGAACCACCCGGCGAACTCGCCGAGCACCGCGTACCCGTAGGTGTAAGCCGACCCCGCCTTCGGGATCAGCCCCGCGAACTCGGCGTACGACAGCGCGGCGCAGGCGCTGGCCACGCCCGCGATCAGGAAGGACACCACCACCGCCGGCCCGGCCGTGCCGTTGGCCACCGTGCCCGCGAGCGTGAAGATGCCCGCGCCGATGATGCCGCCCACCCCGATCGCGGTCAGCTGCCACAGCCCGAGCGACCGCTCCAGCCGGGTGCCCTCGCCGACTTCCGTCTCCTCGATGTGCTCGATGGGTTTGCGGCGGAGAATGCCCTCACCCATGCGGAGCCCGGCCATGCGCCTCACCTCTTCGCGATCGGCAAACGGCTGACGGCGGATCATGATGACGCAGCGCGCCGTCCCTGGGAAGACGCCACGCACGACGCGGCTACCGGCTCACGCGCCCACCGGGGTCGTCCGATCGGATGACCCGCCCGTCGTCCGATGCGGTCGCCGGGAGCAGCCGGGACGTCGACGGGGCCGCCGGGTTCCCCGGCGGAAGGTGGAGACACAGCGCAGGGAGCGCCGGCGGAACCCCCCGACGAGGGTTCCGGTGTCACGACAGGGAGTCGTCCGCCATGCAGCACAAGGCCAAGAAGTTCACCACCCGCACCAAGGTCCTCAGCTCGGCCGCCCTCCTCGCCGCCCTCGGCGCCGGCCTGGCCGGCGCGGTCTCCGCCTCCGCCGACGCCCCGGCCGCCGCGCCCGCCGCCGCCCCGGCCGCGCTGAAGGCGAAGGCGACCTTCTCCAGCGACCACCTCACGGTCGACGCGGCCACCGACGCCGCGCGGGCCGCGCTGGACGCCGCCGAGAAGGAGGGGCAGCGGGTGACCGTCGCGGTCGTGGACCGCAACGGCAACACCGTGGTCACCCTGCGCGGCGACGGCGCCGGCCCCCAGTCCTACGAGTCCGCGATCCGCAAGGCCTACACCGCCGTGTCGTGGAACGCTCCCACCTCCGAGCTGGCCAAGCGCCTGCAGTCCGCGCCGAACCTGAAGGACATCCCCGGCACCCTGTTCCTCGCCGGCGGCGCCCCGGTCGCGAAGGACAGCGCCCCGATCGCGGGCATCGGTGTGGCCGGCGCCCCCTCCGGCGACCTCGACGAGAAGTTCGCCCGCGCCGGTGCCGACGCGATCAGCAACGGCGGCTGACCCCCGCCGCCCACCGGTGAGCGCCGCACTGTCCGGGCGGTACGCACGCCATCGCCGTACCGCCCGGTCTCCCGGGCGGTACGCCACCACCGTCACCGGCGCTACGGCACCACCGTCACCGGCCAGCGGCCCGCCTTCACCAGCCGGACGGCGACCGAGCCGATGATGCGGTGCCCCGCCTGCTCCGAGGCGCCCACCACCACCGCGTCCGCCTTCAGTTCGTCGGCCGCCTTCACCAGACCGCTGTAGGGATCGCCGCGGAAGGTGTGGAACTCCCAGCGCACGTCGAATATCCCCTTCACCCGCTCGGCGGCCTCCCGGATCTGCTGGACGAGGTTCTCCGCGATCTCGTCGGTCGTCTCCGCCACCGGCGCGCCGAACGCCGCGCCCGCCGCCATCACCGGCTGCACGTACACGACGGCCAGCAGGGCGCGCTGCCGCCGGGCCAGGCCGCCGGCGTAGGCGGCGGCACGGAGCGAGGAGTCGGAGCCGTCCACCCCGACCACGATCACCTTCGGCCCGTCCGTACCCCGTTCGAACTGGTGTGAGTCGAACTGGTGAGAGTGCTGTTCCGTCACGAGCCGAGGCTATCGGAGGGCGCCCCTCCGGGAGCCCGGCGGGCGCCTCGACGGGCGAGGAGCCGGGGACCTTCCTACAGTCGGAGGCATGAGTGCCACCGTGGAAGCCGCCGCGGGACGGGACACCCAGGGGCCGATACGGCCGCCCGGGCGCGGCTTCCTCAGCCGGGTGCCCGAGGCGTTCGCCACCTTCTTCGGCGCCCTCGCCCTGCTGTGCGTCCTGCTCGCCCTGATCCCGCCGCTGCGCCGGCTGCTGCGCCCGGTGGTGCACGCCCTGGACCTGCTCATCGTCCCGGTCAGCGCCAACCTCGCCTACGCCGTCTTCCTGTTCCTGCTGGCCGGCGCGACCGCCGCCCGCAAGAAGGTCGCCTGGTGGCTGGTCGTGGTCTACCTGGGCCTGCTGGTGCTCACCGACGCCCTCGGCGTCGCCTTCGGCTACTACGCCGACTCCCTGCCCTCGCTGATCGTCTGCGCCCTCGCCCTCGGCCTGCTGATCCTCGCCCGGCGGGAGTTCTACGCAGCCTCCCGGCGCGCCGCCGCCGGCCGCGCCCTCGGCGTGCTGCTGGCCGGGCTCGGGATCGCGATCCTGCTCGGCTGGGGCCTGGTGGAGCTGTTCCCCGGCACGCTGCCGCGCGGCCAGCGCCTCGCCTGGGCGGCCAACCGCGTCCTCGGCGGCCTGGTCGACGCCGGCTCCTTCGACGGCCGCCCGCCGCGCGCCCTGTTCTTCCTGCTCGGCCTGTTCGGCGCGCTGGCCCTGCTGAACGCCGCCGCCACCCTCTTCCGCTCCCAGCGCCTGGAGGCCGCCCTCCACGACGACGAGGAACTGCGCATCCGCGCCCTCCTCGGCCGCTACGGCGAGCAGGACTCCCTCGGCTACTTCGCCACCCGCCGCGACAAGGCCGTCGTCTTCTCGCCCAGCGGCAAGGCCGCCGTCACCTACCGCGTCGAGGCCGGGGTGTGCCTCGCCAGCGGCGACCCCGTCGGCGACCGTGAGGCCTGGCCGCACGCCATCGCCGCCTGGCTCGGCATCGCCCGCCGCTACGCCTGGGTGCCGGCCGTGATGGGCGCCTCCGAGGACGGCGCCACCGCCTACGCGCGCGCCGGACTCGGCGCCCTCCAGCTCGGCGACGAGGCGATCCTCCCGGTGGCCGCCTTCGACCTGGACGGCCGCGACATGCGGGTCACCCGCCAGGCCGTGCACCGGGTCCGCCGCACCGGCGCCACCTGCCGCATCCGCCGCCACGCCGCGCTCAGCGACGCCGAGATGGAGGAGATCGTCCGCAAGGCGGACGCCTGGCGCGACACCGAGACCGAACGCGGCTTCTCCATGGCCCTGGACCGGCTCGGCGACCCCGCCGACGGCGACTGCCTGCTCGTCGAGGCGTTCGACGCCGACGGCCGCCTCCTCGCCCTGCTCTCCTTCGTGCCCTGGGGCCGTGACGGCGTCTCCCTGGACCTGATGCGCCGTGACCGCGCCGCCCCCAACGGGGTGATGGAGTTCATGGTCGCCGAACTGGTCGCCGTCGCACCCAAACTGGGCGTGCGCCGCATCTCCCTGAACTTCGCCGTCTTCCGCTCGGTCTTCGAGGAGGGCGCCCGCATCGGCGCCGGACCCGTCCTCCGGCTCTGGCGCCGCCTGCTGCTGTTCTTCTCCAAGTGGTGGCAGCTGGAGGCCCTGTACCGGTCCAACGCCAAGTACCGCCCCGAGTGGTACCCGCGCTTCCTCTGCTACGGCGATGCCGCCGCCCTCGCCCGCATCGGCCTGGCCTCCGGCATCGCCGAGGGCTTCGTCTCCGTACCGTCCTTGCGAAAACTCCGCGGAAAGGGGCACCCGAAAGGGGCGCGGCGGCCCGCCACCACGGAAGGGCTGCCGCCGCTCGCGGAACTCGGCCTCGCCGGAGGGGACGAGGCCGGGCCCGCCGGTGCGGACGCGGGCCTGCCCGAGCAGGTCCGCGTCCGCCGCCGCACCCTCGACCGGCTGCGCGCCGAGGGCACCGACCCCTACCCGGTCGGGGTACCGCCGCGCACCCACGCGCTCGCCGAGGTCCGCGAGGGCGACCAGGTCACCGTCGCCGGCCGGATCATGCTGGTACGGGACTTCGGCGGCATCGTCTTCGTCGTGCTGCGCGACTGGTCCGGCGACCATCAGCTCGCCCTGACCCGCGACGGGTCCGGCCCCGCCCTCGCCCGCTTCCGCGCCGACACCGACATCGGCGACCACATCAGCGCCACCGGCCGGGCCGGCGTCAGCGACAAGGGCGAACCGACCGTCTTCGTCACCTCCTGGCAGCTCACCGGCAAGTGCCTGCGCCCGCTGCCCGACAAGCGCCGCGGCCTCGCCGACCCCGAGGCCCGGGTGCGCATGCGCTACCTCGACCTGGCCACCAGCCCCGCCGCCCGCGACGTGGTCCGCGCCCGCTCCACCGCCGTCCAGGCCCTGCGCCAGGGCCTGCTGGAGCGCGGGTACCTGGAGGTCGAGACGCCGATGCTCCAGCAGATCCACGGCGGCGCCAACGCCCGCCCCTTCACCACCCACATCAACGCCTACGACCTCGACCTGTACCTGCGCATCGCGCCCGAGCTGTACCTGAAGCGGCTGTGCGTCGGCGGCCTGGAGAAGGTCTTCGAGATGGGCCGCACCTTCCGCAACGAGGGCGTCTCCTACAAGCACAACCCCGAGTTCACGATGCTGGAGGCCTACCAGGCGCACGCCGACTACGACGTGATGCTCGACCTCACCCGCGAACTGATCCAGGGCGCAGCCACAGCCGCCTTCGGCAGCACCGTCGCCCGCAAGGACGGCCGGGAGTACGACATCTCCGGACCCTGGCCCGTCAAGACCGTCTACGGCGCGATCTCCGAGGCACTCGGCGAGGAGATCGACGCCGGCACCGAACTGGCCCGGCTGCACCTGCTGTGCGACCGGGCCGGGGTGCCGTACACCGCGGACGACGGCCACGGCGACGTCGTCCTGGAGATGTACGAGCGCCTGGTCGAGGAGCGGACCCAGCTGCCCACCTTCTACAAGGACTTCCCGACCGACGTCTCCCCGCTCACCCGGCAGCACCGCACCGACCCGCGGCTCGCCGAACGCTGGGACCTCGTCGCCTTCGGCACCGAGCTGGGCACCGCCTACTCGGAGCTGACCGACCCCGTCGAGCAGCGCCGCCGCCTCACCGAGCAGTCCCTGCTGGCCGCCGGCGGCGACCCCGAGGCGATGGAGCTGGACGAGGACTTCCTCGACGCCCTCGAGTACGCCATGCCGCCCACCGGCGGCCTCGGCATCGGCGTCGACCGCCTCGTCATGTTCCTCACCGGCCTGACCATCCGCGAGACCCTGCCCTTCCCGCTGGTCCGCCGCCGCTGACCGGGCGTCCGATGACCCGACTGCTTGGGCCGCGCGGGTGTTTTCCCGCCGCCGCACCGGTGTCGTTGTGGTGCGCCGCCCTCCCGAGGGGCGAGGCATGACTCATGAAGAAGGATCAGTTGCTCACGCGCCGCCGGGCGTTGCTCGCCGGCGCCGTCGCCGTGGGAGCGGCCGGCACCGCCGGTGTGGTCGCGCTGCGCACCGGCGGCACCCCCGAGGCCCCGTCCGCGCCCGCCGCGGGCGCCCCCGCCCGCCACCTGCCGGAGAAGCCGTCCGCGTACCGCCTCCAGCCCCTGACCGGATACGGACCTCCGCGCGCCGCCCCCCGCCGCCCGCCGGTACGGCACGAGCCGCTGCTGCGGATCTCCGGCCGCGGCCGGACCATGGTGCTGACCTTCGACGACGGCCCCGACCCGCGCTACACCCCCGGCATCCTGGACACCCTGCGCGAGTACGACGTCCGCGCGATGTTCTTCGTGTGCGGCGAGATGGCCTCGTACAACAAGGACCTGCTGGCGCGGATGGCCGACGAGGGACACGTCGTCGGCAACCACACCTGGTCCCACCCGCTGCTCACCAAGCTGCGCCGCGGGCAGATCCGCTCCGAGATGGAACGCACCAGCGACGTCATCGAGGACGCCTACGGCGAGCGCCCGCAGTGGTTCCGCGCCCCCTACGGCGCCTGGAACCGCGCCGCCTTCCAGCTCGGCGCCGAACTCGGCATGGAGCCGCTCGCCTGGACCGTCGACACCCTCGACTGGACCACCCCCGGCACCGGCACCATCGTCGACCGGGTGGAGAGCGGCGCCGCCCCCGGCGTCGTGGTGCTCTCGCACGACGCCGGGGGCGACCGCTCGCAGAGCGTGCGGGCCCTGCGCAGGTATCTGCCGCAGCTGCTGGACTCCGGCTACCACATCACCGTCCCCCGCCGGCAGTACACCTGACGGGGGACGGCCCGCCCGGCCGGGGATCCGTCAGCGGACCTCGGCCAGGCGGGCGAAGACGACGACGTTGCCGTCGTAGCCGTTCTGCTTGGAGAAGCCGCCGCCGCAGGTGATGACCCGCAGCTCCGGGGCGCCCTTGGAGGCGTAGACGCGGTCGCCGGGGAAGTCGTTCTTGGCGAAGACCTCGATGCCGTAGATCTCGAAGACGGCCGTCTTGCCGTCCTGGCGCCGCACCTCGATCCTGTTCCCCTTCTTCAGCGCCCCGAGCCCGTAGAACACGGCGGGGCCCAGCTTGTTGTCGACGTGGCCGACGATCACCGCGGTGCCCTTCTCACCGGGCGAGACCGCGCCGGTGAACCAGCCCGCCAGGTTCGGGTCCTCCGGTGGGGGAGCGCCCACCCAGCCGTCCGCGTCCAGGCCGACCGGCATCACCGGCGCGTCCACCTGGATCGCCGGGATCCGCACCCGGTCCACCAACGCGAAGGGCAGCGGCGCGGGTGTGCGGCCGAAGGCCCCGGCCGTGGTGCTGCTGTCCGCCGCGGCGGCCGAGGCCGGCTGCGGCGGCCCGATGTCGAACTCCCCCGAACCATTGCGGATGAGCGCGAGACCGGTCAGCAGAACGAGCGCTATCACGCCCCAGGGGGCGCGCTTCCTGCGGCGCTCCTCCTCTTCGGCCAGCTCCGACAGCTCGGACGCAGACATTCGCCATCCCCTCTCGACGCGGCCGTCGCCGCGTCATTTCGCGCATAACAAAACGCTAAGTCCACCGCGCCCGGGCGGCGACAAGGCAGCAGCGAACGGGTGGCCCGCGTCCCCTTCTGTGCGCCATCCGGGGAGCGGCCCGACAGGAATTTTCTGACGGTGTGTGACCTGCGGCGATATCCGATTGTGCGCTTTTTCCCCGGCGTGTCGGATGATCACGGCTCACCAGGACGGACCATCCCCGAAATGCGCGCTCGCGCACGGCATCTGAGGGTCTTTCCGGGAGGCGCTTTCTCGCCGATCGACCGGGGACGGGTCCCGGGGCGCCTTCCGCGGAGGATCACATGCGCAACTCTCGTGGCCTGGCGGTTACGGCCGCCGCGGTCGCCGCCCTCGGCCTCGCCGCCCCCGCGGCCGTGGCGCGGGACGGCATGGGCGTCAACCCGAGCAACATCGTCGCGCTGCCCAGCGTCATCGCCCGGGGCGGGCAGCTCACCATCACCGTCGACGGCTGCCCGGCGGGCGGCACGGCGACCTCGGACGCTTTCCCCAGCACCCCCCTCACGCCGATCAACGGCGCCAACCGGACGGCTAAGGGCACCGCGACCGTCAGCCCCAACGCCCGTCCCGGCTCGCACAGCATCACCGTCAACTGCAACGGCCGGACCCTGACCAACCCCACCGCCTTCACCGTCATCGGCGGTGTCCGCGGCGGCCTCGGCGGCAGCAGCTCCAGCGGGGCGACGCCCACCGACATGGCCATCGGCGGCGGGCTCGTGGCCGCGGCCCTGATCGGGGGCGGCGTGTTCTGGATGCGCCGCCGGGCCGAGCGCCAGGTCTGACCCGGCGCGGGCTCTCGGGCACGTCGCGCGTCGGAGACACGCCTTCGCCCCGGCTCCCAGGAGGGAACCGGGGCGAAGGCCTGCCGCCGTCAGGCGCCGTCCTGACCGCTGCGCCGGCGCGCGAGGTGGTAGGCCACCCCGACCGAGCCCGCGACGAGCGCGGCGCCCAGACCGATCTCCTTCAGGTCGAACCCGGCGACGCTGCCGCCCTCACCGGCGTGCACGCCCCGCGGCACCGGGTACGGCGCCGGGGTGGGGCCGGTCCGCCCGCCCGCGATGGCCAGGTCCGTCCAGCCGCTGACGCCGTCACAGGTGAACGTCACCCGGTAGGAGGCGCCGGCCTTGGCGTCCCAGTCGACCGCGGTGGTCGCCGAGGAGTGGCCGGGCCGGATGGTGACCGTGTCGAAGACACCCGAGGTGATGGTGGCCGCGCCCTTGCAGCCGCCCTGGGCGCGTTCGAGCCGGAGGCTGACCTGCCCGCCCGCCGCGATGGTCGTCGGGGCCACACTGAAGCCGAACGGGGTGATGTCGCCGTCGCCCTGCGCGGCGGCGGGCGGCGTGGTCAGGGCGAGGGTGCCGAGGCCCAGCAGTGCGGCCGAGGCGACGCGTATCGCGCGCATGTGAATCCTCCGGTCCCCGAGGAGCAGCTGCTGCGGACCTCTTCCGCTTGCGCCAGGAATGCACCTCGATGACCGAAACGCTAGGAACACGTGTGCGTCCCCGCGATCGCAGTCACGCGAACGGGTCACGCGTGTCCGCCGCCCAGGGGACGGCGCTCCTGCGACCGGGGGACGCCGACGGCGTGTCGCCGTGTCCGGGGCTCAGCCCTTGGCCTGCGGGAAGACGTCGAGGAACGGCTCCATCGAGGCCGTGATGCCCCGGCTGTAGGGGGCGTCGAAGTCCCAGATGAGGAACAGCAGGAAGGCGATGAGCGCCGAGAACAGACCGGCGAGGACCAGTTCGCGAGGCGTCCGCCGGATCTGCAGCGCGAAGACCATGCCGATGGTGATCACCGCCCCGGTGATCAGCCCGAACCACACCACGCCCGGCATCGTCGGATCGGTGGCGCCGGCCCGGGCGGTGCGCGCCTGGTCGGCGGCGGCCACCTGGTCCACGAGCGGCTGGTAGGCCTGGGCCTCGAAGTCGTTGCGCGGCTGGTAGTCGGTGACGTCCCGGCGGACGCGTTCGAGCAGCTCGGTGCCGCGCTGGGTGACCTCGCCGTGGTCCTTCATCGCCTGCCACTCGGTGGTGACGACGTGTCCGACATAGGCGTTGACATCGGTACGGATGCGGTCGCGGACGTCCACGGGGTAGACCCGTACCCGCTCGTCGATCTCGTGCAGCGCCTGCGCCTCCGCCTGTACATGGTCCTGGGCCGCGCTGCGCGCCTCCCAGACACCGGCGATCGCCAGGCCCAGGACGATGGCGTACACCACGCCGATCCACATGGTCATGTACTCGATGACGTCCGGGGTCTCGCTGGGGTCCTCGTCGTCGGGGGCCCTGCGATGCCGTACGAGGGTGATGACGACCACCACCGCGCAGGCGGCGAGCATCGCGAGGGTGAGAACAAGCCATTCCGGCACGGGAGATACCTCCTGGTATCGGGCGGGCGCCGGCGAGGCGCCCCGGAGGGAGCGGGCAGGGCGGCCGGGACGGCTCAGCGCGGGCGCAGCGCGGCCACGGCGGCGAGCGCGGGCACGGTGATCAGCAGCACGTAGGTGAGCGGCGAGACCGTGCGGTGCGGGGTCCGATGGGGCGGCGCCGCGTGGTACCGCGGGTAGACCACCGGGCTCGCGGACGGCCGCGGCGCGGGCGACGGCGTGGGGCTGGGCGCCGGCTCCGGCGCCGACGGCGGTGGGGGAGGGGGGCTCGGCACCGGCCGGGGCGGCGCGGGGCGCGGGGCCGGCGGGGGCACGGGCGCCGGGGTGGGCTTCGGCGGCCTCGGCGCCGGCTGCGGCGGCGCGGGCGTGGGCTTCGGCGGCGGAGGCTTCGGCGAGGCGGGGGTGGGCTTCGGCGGCGGGGGCGGGGGCGGGGGCGGGGGAGTGGGGGTCGGGGTGGGCGTAGGGGTCGGGGTCGGCGTGGGCTTCGGGCACGCCGTCGGCCAGGTGACCGTGCTCCCGGCCACCGCCACCGCGTCGACACCGCCCGGGCCGGTCGAGGCGTAGGCGCACGCGTCGGCCGCCGCGGTCCCGGCCGGCGCGCCGACGAGGAGCCAGGTCAGCGTGGTCAGCGCCAACACCCGCGCGGCGGTGCGGGAACGGGTCGGTTCGGGTCCATGCACGACGAAGATCATGCGGCCTGCCCCGGTCTGCCACGCCCGGCCGAGCCCGGAATGCGCCCGAAGGAGGGACACCCGGCACCCGATGGGTTCGCCCCGCTGACGCTCGTATGTCCGCCGGCGCGTACGCCTGTACGAGCTGTGGGCGTGCGGGCCGGGCGCCCCGGCGCACGGGTTCCGGAAAGAAAAACGCGCCCCCGTTGAACACACCCCCCGCCGCCGTGCGTACCCATGTCCGTGCGGCGGCGCAGCAGGGCGCTGCAATAGCCTTGTGAATTTGGGGAGTTGAGATGAAGACCTCCTGGCGGAGCGCCTCGCTCGCGGCGGGCGCCGTGGCCGTGCTGGCGTTGACGACGGCGTGCGGTCAGGACAACGGCGGCGGTACGCCGGTCAGCCAGAACGTCGGAGCCACGGCACCGGCCGGCGGCGGCTACAGCGGCCTCGGCAACCCGGGGTACGGCACCGGCGCCAAGGAGGAGAACTCCGCCACCCGGACGGCCACGGCGGGCGAGCTCACCGTCGCCGACAACCCGGAACTGGGCGAGGTGCTGACCGACAGCGCCGGATTCACCCTGTACCGCTTCGACAAGGACACCGCCGAGCCGCCGAAGTCCGCCTGCGACGGCGACTGCGCCAAGGCCTGGCCCCCGGTCCCCGCCGACGACGCCACGGCCGGCGCCGGCATCGACGACTCACAGCTGGGGGAGGTCACCCGCGCCGACGGCAGCAAGCAGCTCACCATCGGCGGCTGGCCGGCGTACCGCTACGCGAAGGACACCAAGGCGGGCGACGTGAACGGCCAGGGCGTCGGCGGCACCTGGTACGCGCTCGCCGCCGACGGCAAGAAGGCCAAGCTGAGCAGTCTGCCCGGACTGTCCGTGCGGCACGACACCAATCTCGGCGACATCATCGTCGACAAGAACGGCATGACGGTCTACCGCTTCCTCAAGGACGAGGCCTGGCCCAAGCCGGTCTCCGCCTGCACCGGCGCCTGCCTGGCGAAGTGGCCGGCCGTGGCGCCCGTCGAGGCCAACGACACCAAGGGCGTGAAGAAGAAGGGCCTGATGAGCTTCACCCGGCCCGACGGCGTCAAGCAGCAGACGGTCAACTGCTGGCCCATCTACACCTTCTCCGGTGACAAGGCGCCCGGGGACATCAACGGTCAGGGCGTCGGCGGCACCTGGTACGCCGTGACCCCCGAAGGAAAGCCGGTCGGCGCGCCGAAGCAGTAGCAGATCACCTCCCCAGGGTTGATCGCCCCCGCCCGCTGCCACGCGCCCGGCCCGTCCGCCCCCTCCGCACCGCACGGAGGGGGCGGACCTCTGTGCGCGGACACCCCGTCGGGCCCCGGTGCGCGTCGTCCCTTTCCGTTCCGTTCATCCGAAGTCCTACGATTCTTCACCGTCTCGGGGAACTCCACGCAATTCTCCGCGCGCCATTCGGGACGACCGCGCGGATGTGCAATTCGGCACGTGCCGCAGGCAGTGACCGGGAACGGACGGTCAATTTCCGTTTCCACTCGCTCCTTTGCCGGGCGATCAGTAGCCTCAGCTCGAACACCGGATCGCCACACCTTGGAGAGAGCAGATGGAGCGTCCCGCTTGGGCCCCACGGAGCATTGACATCTCGGTGCCGAGCGTCTCGCGCATCTACGACTACTACCTGGGCGGTTCGCACAACTTCGAGGTCGACCGGGAAGCGGCCCGCAAGGCGCTGGAGTTCATGCCGGGCCTGCCGAAGATCATGCAGGCGAACCGCGCGTTCATGCGCCGCGCCGTGCGATTCGCGATCGGCGAGGGCATCACCCAGTTCCTCGACATCGGCTCCGGCATTCCCACCTTCGGCAACGTCCACGAGATCGCCCAGTCCGCCCGGCCGGGCGCCCGCGTCGTCTACGTCGACCACGACCCGGTGGCGGTCGCGCACAGTCAGGCCGTCCTGGCGGGCAACGCGGACGCCGACGTGGTCGCCGCGGACCTGCGCAAGCCCCAGGACATCCTGTCGAGTCCTCAGGTGGAGCGCCTCATCGACCTGAATCGGCCAGTGGCGCTGCTTCTCGTTGCCATACTGCACTTCGTGGAGGACGAGGACGACCCGTACGGGGCGGTGGCCGAACTGCGCGACGCGCTCGCGCCCGGCAGCCTGCTGCTGCTCACCCATGCCTCGTACGAGGGAATCCCGCTGCCGCCCGGGCGGGCGGAGGGTGCGGTGGACGTGTACAGGGACATCCGCAACCCGTTGATCATGCGCTCGCGTGACGAGATCGCGCGGTTCTTCGAGGGGTACGAGATGGTGGAACCGGGACTGGTGCCGATGCCGCGGTGGCGGCCGGAGACGGCGCCGGAGGACGAGGATCCCTTTGCCTTCTCCGGTTTCGCGGGCGTGGGGCGTACGGCGTGAGCGCACAGCCGGACGGACCGGAGGACAGACTGCGACGGTTCGCGGCGATCTGGAGCCGGGCGGTGTTCCCGCTCACCTCGACGTCGTCGACCCGGCCGGAGTTCGAGGAGCAACTGCTGCCGCTCGCCGAGCGGTTGAGCAGGGCACTGGTGGCGCCGGCGTTCGACGCCGAGGAGGGGCGCGCGGTCGGCGCCGCCCTGGTCGCCGCGCACTGCACCGACCCCGAGGCGCTCAGCCGCAGCCTCGACTGCGTCGACGCCTACCTGGTGCTCTACTGCGGCGGTGACGGCGACGCCGAGGCCCTGCGCTCGCGCAGCGCCCGCCTCCAGCACGCCATGGCCGCCGGGTACGCGCAGGCGCTGCGCGAGCGCACCCTCGGCGAGCAGGAGGCCATCGCCCAGGCCGCGCTGCGCGCCCAGGGCGTGGTGGCGCAGGCCCTGCACGCCAGCGAGGCCCGCTTCCGCGCGGTGTTCGAGGGCGCCGCCATAGGGATCGGCATCGCCGACCTGGACGGCAACATACTGCAGGTCAACGGCGCCCTGGTGCGCATGTTCGGCGGCTCCGAACAGGCTCTGCGCGGCCGTAACGTCAAGGACTGGACGCACGCCGAGGACGCCCCCCAGGTGTGGCGGCTCTACGAGGAGCTGGTGCGCGGCGACCGCGAGCACTACCACGTGGAGAAGGCCTTCTACCGGCCCGACGGCACGGTCCTGTGGACCAACCTGACGGTCTCCCTGCTGCGCGACCCCGACGGCAGGCCGCAGTACCAGCTGGCGCTGATGGAGGACACCACCGAGCGCCGGCTGCTCAACCTGCGGCTGCGCTACGAGGCCACGCACGACGCGCTGACCGGGCTGCCCAACCGGACGCTGTTCTTCGAGCGGCTGGAGAAGGCGCTCGGCGCGGGGGAGGGCCAGCGGTTCGGCCTGTGCTACCTCGACCTGGATGGCTTCAAGACCATCAACGACAGCCTCGGCCACGCGGCCGGCGACCGGCTGCTCGTCGAGGTCGCCGACCGGCTGCAGTCCTGCGCGACCGCGCCCGGCGAGATGGTCGCCCGTCTGGGCGGTGACGAGTTCGTGGCGCTGACGACCGGCCCGGACACCCAGCGCGAGGTCGACGAGCTGGCCTCCCGCATCATGCACGCGCTGCTCGCGCCGGTCCGCATCGACGGCCGCGAGCTGACCGTGCGCGGCAGCATCGGCATCGTCGAGGGCCCGGCGGGCGAGCGCAGCGCGGCGGAGGTGCTGCGCAGCGCCGACATCACCATGTACCGGGCCAAGTCGGCGGGCGGCAACCGGTTCGAGCTGGCGGATCCGGAGGCGGACGCCCGGGCCATCACCCGGCACGGGCTGACCACGGCGCTGCCGGCCGCCCTGGACCGCGGCGAGTTCTTCATCGAGTACCAGCCGCTGGTCCACCTCGGCGACGGCAGCGTGCGCGGCGCGGAGGCGCTGGTGCGCTGGCTGCACCCGCAGCACGGGGTGCTCGGCCCGGACCGGTTCATCCCGCTCGCCGAGCACACGGGGCTGATCGTTCCGCTGGGCCGCTGGGTGCTGGAGCAGTCGGTGCGGCAGGCCCGCTCCTGGCGCGAACGCAACGCGGACGCGGGCCCGTTCCGCATCAACGTCAACCTCTCGCCCTGCCAGCTCACCCATCCCGGCCTGGTCCAGGACACCGTCGACATCCTGGAGCGGGCCGGCGTCGAGCCGGACGCGCTGTGCCTGGAGGTCACCGAGTCGGCGCTCATCGGCGCCGACGACGACCTGCTCAAACCGCTGCGGCGGCTGGCCGAGATGGGCGTGGACATCGCCCTCGACGACTTCGGCACCGGCTACTCGAACCTGGCCAACCTGCGCCGCCTGCCCGTGAGCATCCTCAAGCTGGACCGCTCCTTCACGCAGAGCATGCAGCAGTTCCCCGCCGACCCCGTCGACCTGAAGATCGTCGAGGGCATCGTCTCCCTCGCCCACAGCCTCGACCTCGCGGTCACGGTGGAGGGCGTGGAGACCGGCGCGCAGGCCGAGCAGTTGCGGATACTGGGCTGCGACACGGCCCAGGGCTGGTACTACGCCCGCCCGGGACCACCGGAACGCCTGCACGAACTGGCATTGGTGGACGCGACGGGGTGAGCGCGGGCGGCGTACGGGCTCCTGAGCCCTGCCGTCCGCCCCCGACGCCGGGTCAGGACCCTGCGCTCTCCGTCCCCGGAGGCAGGCCGGTCCCGTGCGCCTCGGCCACGGCCGTGGCCGCCCGGACCAGTGCCGCCACGGCAGGTGAGCGGGACTGCTGCGGCCAGGCGATCGCGAGGACCGACGGCGGGGTGTCCGGAGCCGGGCGGTACACGACGCCGGGGCGGGGGTACCGGTCCGCCACCGAGGTCGGCAGGAAGGTGACGAGCCCGTCCAGGGCGACGCGGGTGAGCAGTTGGGCCAGGTCGCGGTCGTGGCCGCGGGAGGCGACCTCGTCGAGGTAGCGGTCCAGGTCGCCGGGGCCGAGCCCCAGGTCGGCCAGGCGTACCCCGTCGTGCGCGGCGAGCGGGTGCGTGGCGGCGAGCGCGGCCACGCGCGGCTCGCCGGCCAGCGTCTCCGCGTCCAGCCCGGTCCGGTCGTACGGCTCGTGCAGCAGGGCCGCGTCCGCCTCGCCGCGCCGCAGCAGCCCCGGCTGCTCGCCCCGGCCGCACAGCCGTACCTCGACCGGCACGGCCGCGGGATCGGCGGCGTACTTGCCGAGGACCGGCTCCAGCAGCCCCGCGTCGCCGTCCGCCTTCACCGCGAGGACCAGCTTCGGCTCGGCTGCGGCGGCCCGCTGGGCCCGGCGTCCGGCCGCCTCCAGGGCGTCCAGCGCGAGCCGGGCCTCGGTGAGCAGGACGGCGCCCGCCGGGGTCAGCGTGACGTGGTGCGTGGTCCGCTCGAACAGCGTCACGCCCAGCTCTCGCTCCAGCTGCCGGATCGCCCGCGACAGCGGCGGCGGGGAGATGCCGAGGCGGTCGGCGGCGCGGGCGAAGTTCAGCTCCTCGGCGACGGCGACGAAATAGCGCAACGGGCGGGACTCCACGGCGGCTCCCTCCGCTCGGTATTACTTTCAGGGTAACAACCGTGAGCCGGCCGATCCTTCCGTTCCGCGGTGCCCGGGGCGAGGCTCGACACGTCCTTCTCCACGACGTGTCCAGGGAGTCCGCATGATCCTCGTCACCACCCCCACCGGCCAGATCGGCAGCCATGTCCTCGACACCCTCCTCGCCGCCGGTGACGCGGCGGGACCCTTGCGGGTGATCGTCCGCGATCCCGGGCGCCTCGACCCGGGGGTGCGCGCACGCGTCGAGGTCGTGCAGGGCTCGCATGCCGACCCCGACACCGTCGCGAAGGCCTGCACGGACGTCGACCGGGTGTTCTGGCTGTTGCCGCCGCAGCCCACCGCCGACAGCGTGGAGGACCACTTCCGCGCCTTCACCCGGCCGCTCGTCGACGCGATCGAACAGCAGGGCGTCGAGCGCGTCGTCGGCGTCTCCACCCTCGGCCGCGGCATCGCCGTCCGTGCCGGGCAGATCTCCGCGTCGCTGGCCATGGACGACGTGATCCGGGCGACCGGCGTCCACCACCGCGCGTTGTGCCCGCCGTACCTCATGGAGAACCTGCTGCGCCAGACAGCCGCGCTCCGCGACGGGGGCGTGCTCGCCATGACGGCCCACGGCGACCGCGTCCTGCGCACCTGCGCCGCCCGGGACATCGGGGTCACGGCGGCCCGGCTGCTCCTCGACGCCACCTGGACGGGCCAGGACGACGTGCCGACCGTCGGACCCGACGCGCTGACCCCCGAGGACATGGCCCAGATCGTGTCCGAGGTGCTGGACCGGCCGGTGCGTTTCCGGCGGATCGGCGACGCCGAGTACCGGGCGGCGCTGCTCCGCGCGGGCGCGAGCGAGGACTGGGCGCGGGCGGTGGCCGAGCTGAGCGCCGCCACGGACGAACAGGGCTTCTACGGCGTGACGGTGCCGAGCACGCCGGACACCGCGCCCACGTCGTTCCGCCGCTGGTGCGAGGAGGTGCTCGCCCCCGCCGTGCGGGCCTGACCACCGCCGCCCGGGCCGCACTCCCGCACGGCGCCTACGATCGAGGCAGAGGACCCGACCGGGCCCCGGACCAGGGAGCACGGGTATGGACACCACCGAGATGCGCCGCCTCTTCGAGGCGCACCGCACGGCGGAGGCGGCACGGGACATCGACGGCATCCTGGAGACGTTCGTCGAGGACTGCTTCCTCGACACCAAGGCGCTCGGGCTGCGCAGCAGCGGCAAGGACGCGGTGCGGGCGGCCTACCGCGGCCAGTACTTCACCGCGTTCCCCGACCTCAGCCCCGAGGACGAGGGCATCGCATTCGGCGACGACGTACTCACCGTCTGGGGCACCCTGCGCGGCACCAGCGAGGGGGAGTGGCTCGGGGTCCCGCCGGGCGGCGGCACGTTCGAGGTGCCGTTCGCCAACGTCGTCCCGTTCCGGGACGGCCGTATGGCGGGCGAGACGATCTACTTCGACCTGGCGACACTGTGCGCGCAGGCGGCGATCCCGCTGGAGGCGGTACGGGAGGCCGCAGCGGCGCGAGGCGCCCGCTAGAGGCGCGGGGAATCGGGCGAGCGACCGCAATCAACCCGCGGGCCCCGACGGTGCCGACGCGCAACGGCGCCCCGGAAGCCGGCCCACCTCACCTCTCCAGCAGCATCCGCTGCAGCTCCCGCGCGGCCCGCGGCGGAGCCACGTCGCTGCGGTGCGCCAGCGCGATCGTGCGGTGCAGCCCGGGCCGGGCCAGTGGCGTGACCCGCAGGCCCCGTCCCGACCGTGCCGCCACCATCCGCGGGACGACGGCCACCCCGAGCCCCGCCCGGACGAACCCCAGCACCGCGTCCATCTCGCCGCCCTCCACCGCGAAGTCCGGCTCGAATCCGGCCGAGCGGCATGCCGCCACGGTCAGTTCGCGCAGGTCGTAGCCGTGCCGGAACATCACAAGACGCTCGCCCTCCAGGTCGGCGACGCGGACGGTGCGCCGGCCGCCGCCCGGCCTCGGCGCCTCCGGTGAGGAGACCACGACCAGGTCCTCCCGCAGCAGCTCGACCGTGGTCAGCGCGGGCGAGGGCGTCGGCAGCGGCAGCACGACGAGCGCCAGGTCGAGGGCGCCGCGGGCGAGCTGGCGGACGAGGTCGTGCGAGCCGCCCTCCTCGACGAGCAGCTGGATGCCGGGGTAGCGGTCGTGGAAGGCACGCAGCACGTCCGGCAGCAGGCCCGTGCACAGACTGGGCGTGGCGCCGAGGCGCACCCGGCCGCGCCGCAGCTGCACCAGCTCCTGCACCTCGTGCCGGGCCGTGTCCGCGTCGGCCAGGATCCGCCGGGCCAGCGGCAGCAGCGCCTCACCGGCGTCGGTGAGGGTGATGTTGCCCCGCGCGCGCAGGAACAGGTCCGCGCCCAGCTCCCGCTCCAGGGCCTTGATCTGCTGCGACAGCGACGGCTGGGCGACATGCACCAGCTCGGCGGCCCGGGTGAAGTGGCGGGCCTCGGCGACCGCGACGAAGTACTGGAGCTGCTGGAACTGCACCCGGCCAGCATAGACGGAATATAGGCTCGGCCTATCGAAACGAGCCGGACCATGTCTTGGACCGATGGGGGCCGGCGGGCCTAGCGTGCTGAGACATGGCTCTGGCAACGCGGACGGACCGACGGCCGTCGATGGCACGCACCGTGTGGGACTCCACCGTCGGCAAGAAGGCAGTGATGGCCGTCAGCGGCGTGATCATGCTGCTGTACCTGGTCGCGCACGTCATCGGAAACCTGAAGATCTTCTTCGGGGCGGGCGAGTTCAACCACTACGGGCACTGGCTGCGCACCGTCGGCGAGCCCTTCATGCACTACGAGTGGACGCTGTGGCTGATCCGCGTCGTGCTGGTCGTCGCCGTCGTCGCGCACGCCGTCTCCGCGTACCAGCTCAGCCGCCGCGACATCAAGGCGCGCCCCAGCAAGTACGTGCACAGAAAGCCCCGGGCGAGCTACGCGACGCGCACCATGCGCTGGGGCGGGATCATCCTCGGCCTGTTCATCGTCTGGCATGTCCTGGACCTGACGACCGGCACCGTGCACTCCGGCGGCTTCCAGGAGGGCCACCCGTACCAGAACGTCGTGGACACCTTCTCCACCTGGTACGGCAACGTGATCTACATCGTCGCGATGCTCGCCCTCGGCCTGCACATCCGGCACGGCTTCTGGAGCGCCGCCCAGACCCTCGGCGTCGGCAGCCGCGCCCGGGACCGGGCCTTGAAGACCGTCGCCAACGTCCTCGCGCTGCTGCTCACGGCCGGCTTCGTCGCCGTACCCGTGGGCGTCATGACCGGAGTGGTGAGCTGACATGACCGACTACGTGACCTACACGACCGGCGAGCCCGTCGCCGACACCAAGGCCCCCGAAGGCCCGATCCACGAGCGCTGGGACAAGCGCCGCTTCGAGGCGAAGCTGGTCAACCCGGCCAACCGGCGCAAGCACACGGTCATCGTCGTCGGCACCGGCCTGGCGGGCGGCTCCGCCGGCGCCACCCTCGCCGAACAGGGCTACAAGGTCATCCAGTTCTGCTACCAGGACTCCCCGCGCCGCGCCCACTCCATCGCCGCGCAGGGCGGCATCAACGCCGCGAAGAACTACCGCAACGACGGCGACTCGGTCCACCGGCTGTTCTACGACACCGTCAAGGGCGGCGACTTCCGCGCCCGCGAGTCCAACGTGCACCGGCTCGCGCAGATCTCCGTCGAGATCATCGACCAGTGCGTGGCGCAGGGCGTGCCCTTCGCCCGCGAGTACGGCGGCCTGCTCGACACCCGCTCCTTCGGCGGCGTCCAGGTCTCCCGCACCTTCTACGCCCGCGGCCAGACGGGCCAGCAGCTCCTGCTCGGCGCCTACCAGGCGCTGTCCCGGCAGATCGCCGCGGGCAACGTGGAGCTGCACCCCCGTACCGAGATGCTCGACCTGATCGTGATCGACGGGCGGGCGCGGGGCATCGTGGCGCGCGATCTCGTCACCGGCAAGATCGACACGTACGTCGCGGACGCCGTGGTCCTCGCGAGCGGCGGCTACGGCAACGTCTTCTACCTGTCGACCAACGCCATGAACTCCAACGCGACCGCGATCTGGCGGGCGCACCGGCGCGGCGCGTACTTCGCCAACCCCTGCTTCACCCAGATCCACCCCACCTGCATCCCGCGCACCGGCGACCACCAGTCCAAGCTGACGCTGATGAGCGAGTCGCTGCGCAACGACGGCCGGATCTGGGTGCCGAAGGCCAAGGGCGACACCCGCCCGCCGAACGAGATCCCCGAGGACGAGCGGGACTACTACCTGGAGCGCATCTACCCGTCCTTCGGCAACCTCGTCCCGCGCGACATCGCCTCCCGCGCCGCGAAGAACGTCTGCGACGAGGGCAGGGGCGTGGGCCCCGGCGGGCAGGGCGTCTACCTCGACTTCGCCGACGCGATCAAGCGCATGGGACGCAAGGCCGTCGAGGCCAAGTACGGCAACCTCTTCGACATGTACCAGCGGATCACCGACGAGGATCCGTACCAGGTGCCGATGCGGATCTACCCCGCCGTGCACTACACGATGGGCGGCCTGTGGGTCGACTACGACCTGCAGACCACCGTGCCCGGCCTGTTCGCCATCGGCGAGGCCAACTTCTCCGACCACGGCGCCAACCGGCTCGGCGCGTCCGCGCTCATGCAGGGCCTGGCCGACGGCTACTTCGTGCTGCCCGCCACCATCAACGACTACCTGGCCCGCCACCCCCACCGCGACGAGATCACCGACGACCACCCGGAGGTGCAGGAGGTGCTCGCCGAGACCGAGGACCGGCTGAACCTGCTGCTGTCCGTCGACGGCGACCGCACTCCCGACTCCTTCCACCGCGAACTCGGCGAACTCATGTGGGAGTTCTGCGGCATGGCCCGTACCGACGCCGGCCTGCGCAAGGCGCTGGAGCGCATCCCGCAGATCCGCGAGGAGTTCTGGCGGCGGATCAAGGTGCCCGGCACCGGCGAGGAGTTCAACCAGTCGCTGGAGAAGGCCAACCGCATCGTCGACTACCTGGAGCTCGCCGAGCTGATGTGCCTCGACGCGCTGCACCGCACCGAGTCCTGCGGCGGCCACTTCCGCGAGGAGTCGCAGACGCCCGACGGCGAGGCCGCCCGCAAGGACGACGCGTTCGCCTACGCGGCGGCCTGGGAGTTCACCGGCACCGGCGCGCCGCCCGTCCTGCACAAGGAAGACCTCGTCTTCGAGTACGTCCACCCCACCCAGCGGAGCTACGCATGAAGCTCACCCTGCGCGTCTGGCGCCAGAAGAACGCCGACGCCGACGGCGCCATGTCCACCTACGAGGTGGACGGCATCTCGCCCGACATGTCCTTCCTGGAAATGCTGGACGTCCTCAACGAACAGCTCATCCTCGCCGGTGAGGACCCCGTTGCCTTCGACCACGACTGCCGCGAGGGCATCTGCGGCGCCTGCTCGCTCGTCATCAACGGCGACGCGCACGGCCCGGAGCGCACCACCACCTGCCAGCTGCACATGCGGTCCTTCCGGGACGGCGACACCATCGACATCGAGCCGTGGCGGGCGTCCGCCTTCCCGGTGATCAAGGACCTGGTGGTGGACCGCTCGGCGTTCGACCGGATCATCCAGGCCGGCGGCTACATCACCGCCCCGACCGGGTCCGCGCCCGAGGCGCACGCCACGCCCGTGCCGAAGCCGGACGCCGACTACGCCTTCGAGCACGCCGAGTGCATCGGCTGCGGCGCCTGCGTGGCCGCCTGCCCCAACGGCGCCGCGATGCTGTTCACCTCGGCGAAGGTCAACCACCTGGGCGTCCTGCCGCAGGGCGCCCCCGAGCGCGAGACCCGCGTGCTGGACATGGTGGCCCGGATGGACGAGGAGGGCTTCGGCGGCTGCACCCTCACCGGCGAGTGCGCCACCGCGTGCCCCAAGGGCATCCCGCTCACCTCCATCACCCACATGAACCGGGAGTGGCTGCGCGCGACCCGCAAGGCCGCCAAGCGGTAGCTGCGGAAAGGACGTTCGCCGACAGGGTGCGGACGGGCGGGACCGGACGTGGTGCTCAGCCCCGGTCCCGCCAGGCACCCTGCCCGACCGTTCCGAGGGGAACCGCGGCCCCGAGGAGACCCCCACCCGCGTCCGGCACCCGGGATGCCCTATCGTCACGCTGTTCACAAGGGAGGGGAAAGGGCACGTGGGGCGAAGGGGACGGTGGGCGGCGCTGTGCGCGGTGGGGGCGTTGCTGCTGACGGGATGCGGGCCGCGGGGCGCGCACGCGAGCGCGGGGTACGCCGGCGCCGAGCAACTGCCGGAGCGGCTCGGTGAGGACGGCGTCACGATCGAGGTGGGCGATCCCCAGGCGGACATGACCGTCCACCTGTACGAGGATCCGCGCTGCCCGTACTGCGAGGAGTTCGAGACGGTCACCGGGGGCGGCCCCGCCCTGCTCGGGGCGATGCTCGACGGCCGCGCCCGGACCGGGTACACGATGGCGTCCTTCCTCGACGACCGCCTCGGCGGCAGCGGATCGAAGAAGGCCGTCAACGCGCTGCGCGCCGCGCTGGAGCAGGGCAAGTTCGTGGAGTACCACAAGGTCCTCTACGACAACCAGCCCGAGGAGAGCGTCGACGGCTTCACCGACGCCGTCCTGCTGGACCTGGCCGCACAGGTCGAGGGCCTGCGCGGCCCCGCGTTCGACACCGCCGTCAGAACCATGAAGTACCGGTCGTTCGTGACGGCCGCACAGCAGGCCTACGAGGCCGCGAAGGCGCCCCGGGGGCCCGGGACGCCGACGGCTGTGATCAACGGCAGGATGATCCCGATGGAGCGCAACGCCGTGCTGTTCGACGGCGGCGCCTTCGCCAGGCTGTTGCAAGAGATCTACAACAAGCCCTCCGAGTGGAAGAGAACACCGCTGTGAGAGGCGGCACCTGGCACCGGGCGGGGGCGCGTCGACGCGTCTGACCCAGGGGCCCGGGACGGGCCCGGGCCGGCGTCGCCCGTGTCATTCAACAACCGCACATCCGTGCTCCGGGCACCGGTCACGTCCGCGCCAACCGGCGTCGGAAGAACAGGAGCGGCAGACCGTACGCCACCGGTCTGCGTCCGCCCCGCCGCATCCGGCCCGTGCCCAGGAGTCAGCCATGACCGGCGTCACCACGCTCGACCGTCCCCCGCAGCCCGCCGCCCCCGCCCGCTACACCGTCTCCCTCGCCCGTGAGGAGGCCGATGTGCGTGCCGCGCAGCGGCTGCGGTACGAGGTGTTCGCCGGGGAGATGGGCGCCCTGCTCACCACCCCGCAGCCCGGCCACGACATCGACGCCTTCGACGCCTACTGCGACCACCTGCTGGTCCGCGAGGAGACCACCGGCGAGGTCGTCGGCACCTACCGGCTGCTCCCGCCGGAGCGCGCCGCCGTCGCCGACCTCTCCGCGCTGGACGCGATCCGCCCCGGCATGGTCGAGGTCGGCCGCTCCTGCGTCCACCCCGACCACCGCGACGGCACCGTCATCGGCCTGATCTGGGCGGGCATCGCCCGCTACATGACCGACCGCGGCCACGAGTGGCTGGCCGGCTGCTGCTCGGTCCCGCTCGCCGACGGCGGCGCGCTGGCGACCGCCACCTGGGAGCGGGTGCGCGCCGACCACCTGGCGCCCGAGGAGTTCCGGGTGCGGCCGCTGCTGCCCTGGGTCCCCGCCCGCCCCGCGACCGCCGCCGCCCGCACCGAACTGCCCGCCCTGCTGCGCGGCTACCTCCGTCTGGGCGCCCAGGTGTGCGGCGAGCCCGCGCACGACCCGGACTTCGGGGTCGCCGACCTGTACGTGCTGCTGTCGATGCGCCGGGTGAACCCGCGCTATCTGCGGCACTTCCTCTCCCTCGTCCCCGCCTGATGAGCGGCTGGCTGCCGAGCGCGCCCTGCACCCCCGGGGCGTGCGTGCGGGCGACGGCGCGGGCCACCGCCGTACCGCGCGCAGTGCTGCGCCTCACCGGGGTCGTGGCACTCCTGCTCACCGGGATCGCCCTGGCACCGCTCGGCGCGCGCGTCCCCGCGCGGGCGGTACGGGCCTGGTGCCGGTGGCTCGTCCGGGCGGCCGGCGTCCGGGTCCGCGTCACCGGCAGCGCCGCCCCGCACGGCGGCCTCCTGCTGGTCGCCAACCACATCTCCTGGCTCGACGTCCCGCTGCTGGCCGCCGTACGCCCCGCCCGCATGCTCGCCAAGCGGGAGATACGGCACTGGCCGGTGGCCGGCGCCCTCGCCGCCCGCGGCGGCGCCCTGTTCATCGACCGGGACCGGCTGCGCGCCCTGCCCGCCACGGTGGACCGGATCGCCGCCGTCCTGCGCGCCGGCGGCACGGTCGCCGTCTTCCCCGAGGGCAGCACCTGGTGCGGCCGTGCCCAGGGCCGCTTCCGGCGCGCGGTGTTCCAGGCGGCGCTGGACGCGGACGCGTGCGTCCAGCCCGTACGGATCCGGTACCGGCGCGCCGACGGCGGGACCGCCACGGCACCCGCCTTCGTCGGGGAGGACACGCTGCTCGCCTCGGTGTGGCGGGTGGCGGTGAGCCGGGGCCTGGTCGCCGAGGTCGACGTCCGCCCGGCGCTCGCCCCGGGCGCACACCCCGACCGCCGTGCGCTCGCGCGGGCCGCTCAACACGCGTGCGTGGACTCGCGGGAGCCGTGGCACACGGCGCACCCGGCGCGGGCGGCCGAGGGTCCGTCATCACGGACCGGGAGGGGCGTCGGTACGGCGGGGCGGGACGGTGCCGTGAGGGCCGAGGCCGGCGCCGTGGGGGTCGGTGACGTCACGGTGGGGGCCGGCGCCGTCCCCTCGGACTGAGGTGCGTCACGGTGAACCGGCCGGTGCATGCATGACCCGCCGCAGATACGGCGCCGTCACGCTCCCCTCGGCCCGCGCCACCTCCTCCGGCACCCCCGCCGCCACGATCCGCCCGCCCGCGTCGCCGCCGCCCGGCCCCAGGTCGAGCACCCAGTCCGCGCCGGCCACCACCTCCATGTCGTGCTCGACGACGATGACGGTGTGCCCCGCGTCCACCAGGCCGTGCAGCCGGCGCATGAGCACCTCGACGTCGGCCGGGTGCAGGCCGGTGGTCGGCTCGTCCAGGAGGTAGAGGGTGTGGCCGCGGCGACCGCGCTGCAGCTCGGCGGCCAGCTTGATGCGCTGCGCCTCGCCGCCGGACAGCTCGGTCGCGGGCTGGCCGAGCCGCAGGTAGCCGAGGCCCACGTCGAGGAGCGTGCCGAGCGGGCGGGCGGCGGCCGGGGTGTCCGCGAAGAACTCCGCGGCCGCCTCCACCGTGAGGTCCAGCACCTCCGCGACGGTCCGCCCCCGGTACGTCACCTCCAGGGTCTCCGCGTTGTAGCGGGCGCCACCGCAGTCCGGGCACGGCGCGTAGGTGCTCGGCAGGAACAGCAGCTCCACGCTGACGAACCCCTCGCCCTGGCAGGTCTCGCACCGCCCGCCGGGCACGTTGAAGGAGAAGCGGCCCACGCCGAAACCGCGGGAGCGCGCCTCGTCGGTCGCCGCGAAGAGCCTGCGCACGACGTCGAACAGGCCCGTGTAGGTGGCCAGGTTGGAGCGCGGGGTCCGGCCGATCGGCTTCTGGTCGACGGTGACGAGGCGGCCCACGCCCGGCAGGTCCTCGGTGATCTCGCCGATCAGCGTGGACTTGCCCGAGCCGGACACCCCGGTGACCGCGGTGAGCACCCCGAGCGGGAACTCGGCCGTCACCGCGCGCAGGTTGTGCCGGGTCACCGGCCCCACCGTCAGCCGGCCGCGCGGGGCGCGCACCTCCCGCGCGGGGGCGGGCGCCCGGCCGAAGAGGTGGCGGGCCGTCGCCGACTCCGGTACGTCCGCCAGCTGTGCCACCGGCCCGCTGTGCAGCACCCGGCCGCCGTGCTCCCCGGCCCCCGGGCCGACGTCCACCAGCCAGTCCGCGCCGCGCACCACGTCGAGGTGGTGCTCCACCACGAACACCGAGTTGCCCGCCGCCTTCAGCCGCTCCAGCACCGTCAGCAGCGCCTCCGTGTCCGCCGGGTGCAGCCCCGCCGACGGCTCGTCGAGGACGTACACCACCCCGAACAGCCCGGACCGCAACTGCGTGGCCAGCCGCAGCCGTTGCAGCTCGCCCGCCGACAGCGTCGGTGTCGCCCGGTCGAGGCTGAGGTAGCCGAGGCCGAGTTCGACGACCGGCGCGATCCGGGAGACCAGGTCCGCGGTGAGGACCCGGGCCGTCTCCGACGCGGGGGAGCCCAGCGCCCGCGCCAGCTCCGTCAGCGGCAGCGCGGCCAGCTCGGCGATCGTCCGGCCCGCGACGGTGACCGCCAGGGCCTCCGGGCGCAGCCTGCTGCCGCCGCACACCGGGCACGGGGCACTGGTGAGGAAGCGTTCCGCCTTCGCCCGGAGCGTGGCGCTCTTCGACTCCGCGAACGTCTTCATCACCCAGCGCCGGGCGCTCATGTACGTGCCCTGGTACGGCCGCTGGATGCGGTCGGCGTCCCGCACCGGGTGCACGGTCACCACCGGCTGCTCGTCCGTGAACAGGATCCACTGGCGTGCGGCGGCGGGCAGCTCGCGCCACGGCCGGTCCACGTCGTGGCCGAGCGCGGCGAGGATGTCCCGCAGGTTCTTGCCCTGCCAGGCCCCCGGCCACGCCGCGATCGCCCCCTCCCGGATCGACAGCGACGGGTCGGGGACCAGCAGCTCCTCGGTCGTCGTGTGGACCCGGCCGAGGCCGTGGCACTCGGGGCAGGCGCCGGCGGCCGTGTTGGGGGAGAAGGCGTCGGAGTCCAGCCGTTCGGCGCCCGGCGGGTAGTCACCGGCGCGGGAGAACAGCATCCGCAGCGAGTTGGACAGGTTCGTCACCGTGCCGACCGACGAGCGCGAGGTCGGCGCCGAGCGGCGCTGCTCCAGCGAGACCGCGGGCGGCAGACCGGTGATCCCGTCCACCTTCGGCGCGCCCACCTGGTGGATCAGCCGCCGCGCGTACGGCGCCACCGACTCGAAGTAGCGGCGCTGGGCCTCGGCGTAGACCGTGCCGAACGCCAGCGACGACTTGCCGGAGCCGGAGACCCCCGTGAAGACCGCGACGACGTCCCGCGGGATGTCGACGTCCACGTTCCGCAGATTGTGCTCGCGGGCGCCGCGCACCCGGACGAACGGGTCGTGGGGGCTGTGCATGGTGACTCCGTACCGCTTCTCGCACTCGCGCGGGCGGGACCCGCGCACCGGGCAAACCCTGCGATCCTACGCCTCCCGCTGTGAGCGCGAGCGGCTGCCGGGGCCGGCGTCAGCGCGCGCCCGTCTCCCGCCGCACGAGGCCGGCCAGCCGCCGGTGCGAGTCCAGCAGCGCCTCCTGGTCGTGGGTGCTGGTGGTGACGAGGACCTCGTCGGCGCCGGTCTCCTTCAGCAGGGTCTCCAGCTCGTCGGCGACCTGCTCCTCGGTGCCCGCGATGTGCCCGGCGAGCCCGGCCTCGTAGAAGCCGCGCTCCTTGGCGGTCATGGTCCGCCGCTCGACCTCCTCGGCGGGCGGCAGCGGCGGGAAGGTGCCGTGGGTGCGGGAGTACGCCATCGACCACGCCTCGGGGACGAGCAGCCGCCGGGCCGCATCGGGGGTGGCGGCCACCGCCACGGTGCCGGAGACCACGACGTACGGCTCGGACGCCCAGGGGGAGGGCCGGAAGCGCGCGCGGTAGTGGTCGATGCCGCGCCGCATCTTCTCGCGGCCCCGCAGGTCGCCGATGACCATCGGCAGGCCCGCGCGGGCGGCGATGTCCGCGCCCTCGCCCATGGCCAGCACGAACGGCGGCACGGTCAGGCCCTCGGCGGGGCGCGCGTGCACGCCCGTCGGGGAGGTGCCGCGGAACCAGCCCAGCAGCTCCTGCACCTGGGCGGCGAAGTCCTCGGCGTCGCCCTTGTCCCGGCCGAGTGCCTTGCGGACGCCGTCGGTGAAGCCCACCGAGCGGCCGAGCCCCATGTCGATGCGGCCCGGGAAGAGGGACTCCAGCACCCCGAACTGCTCGGCCACCACCAGCGGCCGGTGGTTGGGCAGCATCACGCCGCCGGTGCCGACCCGGATGGTGCGGGTGGCGCCCGCCACGGCCGCCGCCAGCACGGTCGGCGCCGAGCCGGCCACTCCGGGTACGCCGTGGTGCTCCGACACCCAGAACCGGTGGAACCCCAGCCGCTCCGCCTCCCGCGCCAGCCGCACGGTGTCGCGCAGCGCCTCGGAGGCGGTGTGGCCCTCGCGGATGCGGGAGCGGTCGAGGATCGAGAAGCGGGTCTGGGCGATCACGGAACTCATGTACGGTTCAACGCTCGGCGCGCCCCGGGATTCCTGACCGCTCAGCGCTGCGGGCGCGGGCTGACGAACTGCAGCTCCAGCGTCACCGGCGGCGCGGCCACGCCCGGTCCGCCCGCCGCCGCCCAGGCGATGACCTCCTCGGTGGAGTCGTCGTCCGTGGCGAACCCGATCCACACGGCCCGCCCGCCGGCCCGGCGGCCCGCGGCCGACGGCTGGACGACGATGACGTTCGCCTGGTCGCAGGGGCCGAGGCAGTCGCTCGTACGGACCTGGAAGCCGTGCTCGGCCGCGGCGGCCCGCAGCCGCTCCAGCTGCCAGGCGTGGTCGGTGCCGGGGTTCTTGCGGGCGTTGCCGCAGCAGCAGCCGCGGCAGACGACGAGGGTGCACGGACGCCGGGCGGCGGCGCCGATCAGCGGCGTACGGGCAGCGGGCGTGCGGCCGGCGGGCGTGCGGGCGGAGGGGGATCGCATGGCAGAAGCATGATCCATCCGGGGCGCCCG
Source organism: Streptomyces griseosporeus (assembly GCF_014656055.1). Lineage (GTDB taxonomy): Bacteria > Actinomycetota > Actinomycetes > Streptomycetales > Streptomycetaceae > Streptomyces > Streptomyces griseosporeus. The sequence continues at coordinate 844,905 of NZ_BNBR01000001.1, read as the reverse complement.
GGTGGAGCGGGGGTGCCGGTCAGTCCTTGCGGCCCGTCGCCGCCACCGTCACACCGAGGCCGATCATCGTCAGCCCGCCGACGCCGCCGACCATCGAGAGGCGGCGCGGGGAGCGGGCGAACCAGTCGCGTGCGGTGGCCGCGACGAGCCCCCACACACTGTCGGAGGCGAGCGCGATGACGTTGAAGACCAGCCCGAGCAGCAGCATCTGCGCCACAGCGTGGCCCGCCTCGCGGTCGACGAACTGCGGCAGGACGGCGGCGAAGAACACGATGGTCTTGGGGTTGGACACGCCGACCAGGAAGCCCTCCAGGAAGGTGCGCCGCCCGTCCCGGACCGCCGGCTGCTCCGCGAACGCGGCCCGCAGCGCCCCCCGTTCTCGCCAGGCGCGCACCCCCAGGTACACCAGGTAGGCGGCGCCCGCCAGCTTGAGCGCGGTGAAGACCGCGACCGAGCGCTCCACCACGGTGCCGACGCCGAGCGCGACCGCCGCGACGAGGACGTACGCGCCGAGCGTGTTGCCGGCGACCGTCGTCAGCGCGGCCCTGCGGCCCTGCGCCAGCGCCCGCCCGATCACGAACAGCACACTCGGGCCGGGCACGATGATCAGCAGGAAGGAGAGCGCGGCGAAGGCCAGAAAACGGTCGGTGGACACCATACGGCCATGCAAGCACGGGACACGGCCCGCCCTCCAGGGCTTTTCCCACCGGGGGAGAGGCCACGGCCTAGGGTGGACGCGTGACCGACAGCAGCAGGCGGCCGCTCGCCGTGTTCGATCTGGACAACACCCTGGCCGACACCGCGCACCGGCAGCGTTTCCTGGAGCGCAGGCCGCGGGACTGGGACGCGTTCTTCGCGGCGGCGCCGCAGGACCCGCCGCTCGCCGAGGGCGTGGCGCTGGCGGTCGACAGCGCCCGGGAGTGCGAGATCCGGTACCTGACCGGGCGGCCCGAGCGCTGCCGGCGCGACACCCTGGAGTGGCTCGCCGCGCACGGGCTGCCCGAGGGGCGGCTGTACATGCGCCGGGACGACGACCGCCGCCCCGCCCGCTTCACCAAGCTGGCGATCCTGCGCCGCCTCGCCCGCACCCATGAGGTGCGGATGCTGGTCGACGACGACGAGCTGGTGTGCGCGGACGCCGAGCGGGCGGGGTTCACCGTCGTGCGGGCGCGCTGGGCGGCCCCGTCGCCGGAGCTGAAGGACGCCCAGGAGCGACAGGGCCGTACCTGAGACGCCGTATCCCGGACCCAGCACCCGGGACGCCCCGCCGGCGCCGGGCGCGTGCCTCAGTCCGACTCCTCCAGGCGGAAACCGACCTTCAGGCCGACCTGCCAGTGCGCGACCTGCCCGTTCTCCAGCTGGCCGCGCACCTGCGTCACCTCGAACCAGTCCAGGTTGCGCAGGGTCTGCGAGGCGCGGCTGATGGCGTTGCGTACGGCCTGGTCGACACCGTCGGGCGAGCTGCCGACGATCTCCGTGACCCGGTAGGTGTGGTTCGACATGCGGGTGCTCCTCTCCGCGGGGACGGCGACGGTGCGTGTGGCACACGTCACTCCACCGTGCCCCAAGCTGCGGCGGAGCGCGAGGCGTCGGGGGCTACCCCGGGGAACCCCTTGACCGGCGCATTGGTCCATACCAAAATCCGGCACACCCGTTCGAGCGCGCCGTGCTCGTCCCCCCACGTCGGGCTCTTCGCCCTGCCGTGGCACCCGCCCGCGGCACGGGCCCCTGTCCGCAGGACCCCTCCAGGACCCCGGGAGACCCCTCGTGCGCCGCCGTCTGCTCGCTCTCGTCTGCGTGTCCGCCTCCCTGCTCAGCGGCTGCGGCCTGGTGCCGCACGGCGGCGGGGACGGACGGCGCACCGTCACCGTGTGGCTGATGAAGGACAGCGCCTCGCCGGAGTTCCTGCGCCGCTTCACCGAGGACTTCGAGCGCACCCACACCGACCTCGACCTCGACATCCGCATCCAGGAGTGGACCGGCATCGGACCCAAGGTGCAGGCCGCGCTCAAGGCGGACCCCGGTGACGACTCCGGCACGGATACCGACGAGGGCGGCCTGCCGGACGTCATCGAGGTGGGCAACACCCAGGTCCCGCAGTACGTCGACGAGGGCGGGCTGCTCGACCTCACGCTGGAGTCGCTGCGCGACTGGGGCGCCGACCGGTGGCTGCCCGGCCTCGCCGAACCCGGCCAGCTCAGGGGCACCCAGTACGGCATCCCCTGGTACGCCGCCAACCGCGTCGTCATCTACCGCAAGGACCTCTTCGAGAAGGCCGGCGTCGAGGCGCCGCCGCGCACCCGCGCCGAGTGGCTGGAGGCCACCCGGAAGCTCGACCAGGGCCCCGCCCAGGGCATCTACCTCGCGGGCCAGGACTGGTACACCCTCTCCGGCTTCATCTGGGACGAGGGCGGCGAGCTGGCCCAGGAGCGCGACGGCGGCTGGAAGGGCACCCTCGACACCCCGGCCGCGCTGCGCGGCATGGACTTCTACCGCCGCCTCCAGGCCCTCGGCGACGGGCCCGCCGACGCCGACGAGGAACACCCGCCCCAGGCGGGCGTCTTCGCGCACGGCGACGTCGCCCAGATCGTCGCCGTACCCGGGCTCGCCCGGGCCATCCTGGAGCAGAACCCGCAGCTGGAGGGCAAGCTCGGGTTCTTCCCGGTGCCCGGCCCGACCGCCGGACGGCCGGGCGCCGTCTTCACCGGCGGCTCCGACCTGATCGTCCCGCAGAACACCGACGACCGGGCGGGCGCCCTCGCCGTCGTCGGCGCGCTCACCGGCGAGAAGTGGGACAGCGAACTGGCCCGGACGATGGACTACGTCCCCAACAAGGCGGACCTCGCCCGGGCCGTCGCCGGCGAGGAGGGCGTCGCCGCCATGGCCAAGGGGGCCGCACGCGGCCGGGCCACGCCCAGCACGCCGGAGTGGGCCGTGGTCGAGGCCGACAACCCGATCAAGGCGTACATGACGGCGGTGCTCACCGGCGGCGACCCGGAGACCGAGGCCCGCAAGGCGTCACGCCGGATCACCGAGCAGCTCCAGGTGCCCCTGAGCTGAGCCGGCGGCGCCTCTGCGCGGACGCCCGGTCGCCGGTGTGCGGGATGGGGCAGGAGTGCCTAGATTGTCCTGAGGGTTCCTGAGAGTCCATTTCCTGTTGTCGTGTCCGGCCGGAAGGGCGCCATGTCGCAGGCCACCACCACCGACGCCGACCGGAGAGACCCGCCCACCGCCAAGCTGTCGCTGCTGACCCTGTCGGCCATGGTCGTCGGGTCGATGGTGGGGGCCGGGGTCTTCTCCCTGCCGCGGCGTTTCGCCGAGGAGACGGGTGTCGCCGGCGCCCTCATCGCCTGGGCCGTCGCGGGCGCCGGCATGCTGATGCTCGCCTTCACCTTCCAGCTGCTGGCCGTGCGCCGGCCCGACCTGGACGCCGGCGTGTACGCCTACGCCAAGGCGGGCTTCGGCGAGTACATGGGCTTCTTCTCCGCCTTCGGCTACTGGGCCAGCACCTGCGTCGGCAACGTGACCTACTGGGTGCTGATCATGTCGACCGTCGGCGCGATCTGGCCCGCGCTGGGGGAGGGGAACACCGCCCTGGCCGTCGTGCTGTCCTCGCTCGGGCTGTGGGCGTTCTTCTGGATGATCCGGCGCGGCGTGCGGGAAGCGACCGCCATCAACAAGATCGTCACCGTGGCGAAGCTCGTGCCCATCCTGGTCTTCGTCGTCCTCGCCCTCGTGTACTTCAAGGCCGACGTCTTCGCGGACAACTTCCACGGGGCCGACTACGCCGGTTCGCTCTTCAGCCAGGTGCGCGGCACGATGCTGGCGACGGTGTTCGTCTTCCTGGGGGTGGAGGGCGCCAGCGTCTACTCCCGGCACGCCAAGCGCCGTTCCGACGTCGGCCGGGCCACCGTCCTCGGCTTCCTCAGCGTGTTCGCCGTCTTCGCCTCCGTCACCATCGTCTCCTACGGCATCATGCCGATGGCCGAGATCGCCGAGCTGCGCCAGCCCTCCATGGCCGGCGTCCTGGAGGAGGCCGTCGGCACCTGGGGCCGGGTCTTCATCAGCGTCGGTCTGATCGTCTCCGTGCTCGGCGCCTACCTCGCCTGGACGCTGATGGCGGCCGAGGTGCTCCTCGTCGCCGCCAAGGACGACGACATGCCGCGCTTCCTGCGCCGCGTCAACGCCGCCGACGTCCCCGTTCCCGCGCTGCTGCTGACCTCGGTGCTCACCCAGCTGGTGCTGGTCGTGACGGCCTTCTCCGACGACGCGTTTAACTTCGCGCTCGACCTGACGAGCGCCCTGTCCCTGATCCCCTACCTGCTGGCGGCCGCCTTCGCCGTCCGGCTCGGGCTGCGGCCCGACCCGCTCACCACCGGCGGCCGGCTGCCCGCCCGCGAACTCGCCGTCGCCCTCATTGCCGCGGTGTACACCGCCTTCCTGCTGTACGCGGCCGGTCTGCGGTTCGTCCTGGTCTCCTTCATCGTCTACGCGCCGGCGACCGTGCTGTTCGTGATGGCCCGCCGGGAACAGCGCAGACGCCTGTTCGGCCCGGGCGAACTGGTCATCCTCGCCGTCTCCGTGGCGGGCGCCGTCCTCGGCGTCGTCGCCCTGGCGGCCGGCTGGATCGGCCTGTGACCGCCGCCGTCCTCCCCCTTCCCGCACCACCCCCCCCGGAGATGACCGTGACCAGCAATGACACCGAGGCCCGGCCCGCCCTGGGCGTCCACTCCGAGGTCGGCCGGCTGCGCAAGGTACTGGTGTGCTCACCGGGGCTCGCGCACCGGCGCCTGACCCCCACCAACTCCGACGACCTGCTCTTCGACGACGTGATGTGGGTGGAGAACGCCCAGCGCGACCACGCCGACTTCGTCGCCGAACTGGGCCGCCGCGGTGTGGAGGTGGTGGAGCTGCACGACCTGCTCGCGGCGACCATGGCCCTGCCCGAGGCACGCGCCTGGCTCCTGGACCGCAAGATCGTCCCCAACCGGGTCGGTGCCGGCCTCGTCGAGGGCACCCGCGCCTACCTGGACGGCCTGCCGCCGCGGCGCCTGGCGGAATACCTCATCGGCGGCCTCGCCACCACCGACCTGCCCGACGACCACCGCTCGCCCTACCTGGCCCTGGCCCGCGAGTCCACCGGCGCGCGCGACTACCTGATGCCGCCGCTGCCCAACACCCTCTACACCCGGGACACCACCTGCTGGCTCTACGGCGGAGTCACCCTCAACCCGCTGTACTGGCCCGCCCGGCACGACGAGACGCTGCTGATGAAGGCCGTCTACACCTTCCACCCGGACTTCAAGGACGCGACCGTGTGGTGGGGCGACCCCGAACTCGACTGGGGCCAGGCCACCTTCGAGGGCGGCGACATCATGCCGGTCGGCAACGGCGTCGTCCTCATGGGCATGAGCGAACGCACCTCCCGCCAGGCCATCACCCAGGTCGCCGCCGCCCTGTTCCGGCAGGGCGCCGCCGAGCACGTCGTGGTGGCGGGTATGCCACGGCTGCGCGCCGCCATGCACCTGGACACCGTCTTCACCTTCGCCGACCGGGACCTGGTCACGCTCTACCCGAAGATCATGGAGGCGGTGCACACCTTCTCGCTGCGGCCCAGCGACCGGGCGCCCGGCTTCGACGTCGTCGACGAGGGCGGCACCCCCTTCGTCGACGTCGTCGCCAAGGCGCTCGGCCTGCCCGCCCTGCGCGTCGTGGAGACCGGCGGCGACGTCTACGCCTCCGAACGCCAGCAGTGGGACAGCGGCAACAACGCCGTCGCCGTGGAACCCGGCGTGGTCTTCACCTACGACCGCAACACCCAGACCAACGCCCTGCTGCGCAAGGCCGGCGTCGAGGTGGTCACCATCGTCGGCGCCGAACTGGGCCGGGGCCGCGGCGGCGGTCACTGCATGACCTGCCCGCTCGTCCGCGACCCCGTCCAGTTCTAGGTACTGCCGCGGGTCAGCGCACCGTGCTCAGCGACAGGGCGAACCGGCCCGCCGCGTCCGTCCACCACCGCGCCAACTCCAGCCCGGCCTCCGCAAGTTCCGCGCGTACGCCCTCCTTGCGGAACTTCGCGGACACCTCGGTGCGCAGCTCCTCGCCCGCCTCGAAGTCCACCGCCAGGCCCAGCGCGGGGATCTTCACGGTCTGCGCGGTGCGCGAGCGCAGCCGCATCTCGATCCACTCCTGGTCGGCGTCCCACAGGGCGACGTGGTCGAACGCGTCCGCGTCGAAGTCGGCGCCCAGCTCGCGGTCGACGACGGCGAGGACGTTCTTGTTGAACGCGGCCGTCACCCCGGCCGCGTCGTCGTACGCCCGCACCAGCACCCGCTCGTCCTTGACCAGGTCGGTGCCGAGCAGCAGCGTGTCCCCGGGCGCGAGCAGATCGCGCAGGGCGGCCAGGAACGCGGCCCGCTCGTCGGGCAGCAGGTTGCCGATGGTGCCGCCGAGGAACGCCACCAGGCGCGGGCCCGGCGTGTCCGGCAGGGTCAGCTCGCCGGTGAAGTCGGCGATCAGGGCGTGCACCGCGAGCCCGGGCCGTTCGGCGGCCAGGGCCTGTCCGGCCTGGGTGAGCGCGCTCTCGCTCACGTCGACCGGGACGTAGGTGCGCAGCCCGGTGAGGGCGTCCAGGAGGTGGCGGGTCTTCTCGGAGGAGCCCGAGCCCAGCTCCACCAGGGTGCGGGCGTCCGCCGCCGCGGCGATCTCGCCCGCCCGGTCGATCAGGATCTCCCGTTCGGCGCGGGTCGGGTAGTACTCGGGCAGCTCGGTGATCTGCTCGAACAGCTCGCTGCCGCGGGCGTCGTAGAACCATTTCGGCGGCAGCGTCTTCGGGGTCGCGGTCAGGCCGTGCAGCACGTCGGCGCGCAGGGCGGCCTCCGTGGCGTCCTCCGGCAGGGTGCGGGTGATCTGGAACGGGCTCACGTGCGGGGCTCCTTGGGTGAGGCGTCCTCGTCGAGGTCCTTCAGCGGCGTCAGCAGCACCTCGGTGCGGGTCGCCGCGAGCAGTGTGCGGTCGGGGACGTCGCGCCAGCGCGGATCGTCGTCGTACGGTTCGGAGGCCACGACCGTGCGCCGGCCGGGCTCGTGCAGGTACCACAGGGTGTCGCCCCAGGCGGTCGCGGTGATCGTCGCGCCGTCGGTGAGCAGCAGGTTCAGCCGGGAGCCTGGGGCGGCCGACGCGACCTCGGCGACCGTGTCGGCCATGGCCTGGCCGTCGGTGTCGCCGGCCCGCAGCCGGGCCAGGACCAGCGCCCACACGAGCGCCGAGTCGTTGCGCGCCTCCAGCGCGAGGAGGTCGGCGGGCGGCAGTGTGCGGGAGAGGGCGGCCAGGGAGTGCGGCCAGCCGGAGATGGCGCCGTTGTGGCTGAACAGCCACCGCTCCGCCGCGAACGGCGCCGCCGCGGCCTCCGCGTCGGCACCCGCGAGCGTCGCGTCCCGTACGGCCGCCAGCAGCGCGCCGGTGCGCACCACCCGGGCCAGGTCGGCGAACGACTGGTCGGCCCAGATCGGCCCGGCCCGCCGGTAGCGGGCCGGCACCGGATCGCCGGGCGCGTACCAGCCCACGCCGAAGCCGTCGGCGTTGACCGTGCCGTAGCGCTGGTGCCGGGGTGCCCACGACTGGCGGTACAGCGCGTGCGGCGGCTCCACGAGGAGCCGGCCCAGCGCCTCCTCGTCGCCCACGTAAGCGACATGACGGCACATCAGACGTCCTCCGCGGAGCGCGCGGTGCGGAAGCCGGAGAAGATCTGCCGCCGGATCGGATAGTCCCAGTTGCGGAACGTGCCCCGGCAGGCCACCGGGTCCACGGCGAACGAACCGCCGCGCAGCACCTTGTGGGCGGGGCCGAAGAACACCTCCGAGTACTCCTTGTACGGGAACGCGCGGAAGCCCGGGTACGGCAGGAAGTCGCTGGCCGTCCACTCCCACACGTCACCGATCAACTGCCGTACGCCGAGCGGCGACTCGCCCGCCGGGTAGCTGCCCGCCGGGGCCGGGCGCAGATGGCGCTGGCCGAGGTTGGCGTGCTCGGGCGCCGGGTCGGCGTCGCCCCACGGGTAGCGCATCGAGCCGCCGGTCGCCGGGTCGAAGCGGGCCGCCTTCTCCCACTCCGCCTCGGTGGGCAGCCGCCGCCCCGCCCAGCGGGCGTAGGCGTCGGCCTCGTACCAGCACACGTGCAGCACCGGCTCGTCCGGCGGGACCACCTCGGTGACGCCGAAGCGGCGCCGCAGCCACTGCGCGCCGTCCCGCCGCCAGAACAGCGGGGCGGTGATGCCGTTCCTGCGGATGTGCGCCCAGCCCTCCGGCGTCCACCAGCGCTCGGTGTCGTACCCGCCGTCGTCGATGAACGCCTGGTAGGCGGCGTTGGTCACCGGGGTGGTGTCGATGTGGAAGGCGGGCACCTCCCGGACGTGCGCGGGCCGTTCGTTGTCCAGCGCCCACGGCTCGCCCGAGGTGCCCATGGTGAACGGGCCGCCGGGGACGAGGACTTCGGCCGGTCCGGTGAACAGCGGCGCCGGATCCGGGTCCGGCGCGGTCAGGGCCTGCGGGCCCTTGCGGAGCTGATGGGTGATCAGCATCGTCTCGTCGTGCTGCTGTTCGTGCTGGGCGATCATCCCGAAGGCGAAGCCCGCCTCGGTCAGCCGGGTCCCGTGGAACGCGGTCCGCTCCAGCACGTCGAGCACCCGGCCGCGGATGTCGGCCGCGTAGGCGCGCGCCTCCGCGGGCGGCAGCAGGGGCAGTTTCGGGCGTTCGGCGCGCGGGTGTTCGAAGGCGTCGTAGATGCCGTCGATCTCGGGCCGGACCGCCTCCTGCCCGCCGACCGTGCGCAGCAGCCACTGCTCCTCCTGGTTGCCGATGTGCGCGAGGTCCCACACCAGCGGCGACATCAGCGGAGAGTGCTGCGCGGTCAGGTCGGGCTCCTCGACGCAGCTGGTGAGCAGGGTGGTGCGCGCACGGGCCGAGGTCAGGGTGGTCACGGCGCGCCCGCGGAAGGCCTCCGGGTCCTCCTCGGGGGCCCCGGGGTCTGCGGGGCCCGCGGTGCCGGCGGACTGCGGGTCGATGGCGGACTCGGTCACTGGCGGATGTCCTTCCCGTGCGCGGTCGTGCGGGGCGGGGGCCCGGCCGGGGCCGTCCCGTCCAGTCGGTCGAGCAGATCGTCGGCGGGGCAGCGCCCCTTGCGGACGTAGCGGTCCAGGTAGGCCGCGACGGCGCCGGTGACCCGCGGCCCGGCGCCGAGCCGCGGCAGCGCCTCCAGGGCCGTGCCGAAGCAGGCCACGGCGGCCTCGTGCAGCTCGGGGTCGGCCAGCGCGTCGCGTGCCGCGGCGGTCCACAGCGGGTTGTGCGGCGCGGGCAGCCCCCCGGACCGCTCGGCCAGCGGCTTCACGGTGCGGTAGGCGGTCTCGGCGGCCTGCGCGTCGTCGAACAGCGCGGCCGTGACGGCGAGCGGCACGATCCAGCCGTCGTCGCCGGGCTGCGCGTCGATCATCCGCAGCTCCAGATGGCCGCGCGGCCGGACCGGCGGGAACAGGGTGGTGATGTGGTAGTCCAGGTCCGCCCGGGTGGGCGGCCGGGGCGCGCCCGAACGGATCCACTGCCGGAAGGTGAGCCCCTCCGGCACCTCCCACGGGCCGCGGTCCCGGCGGATGCACATCACCGGGCTGTCCAGCACGTGCCGGGCCCAGGCCGCGCGCGGATCGCCGTCCGAGGCCGGGGCGCCCGCCCGGCCGGGGCCGATCTCCGTCCACAGCAGCTGCCGGGTGGAGCGCCAGCCGGTCGCCCGGCCCTGGGCCAGCGGCGAGTTGGCGAAGGCGGCCACCAGGACCGCGCCCAGGGTGTGCGCGAGCCACCAGCGCCGCCCGTGCCCGAGCGGGCCGGGCTCCTCGTACCCGGCGTCCAGGCAGACCTGGACCGAGGCCGAGGTGCACATCATGCCGCGGCCGGCCGGGCCGGTGCGGTCGAGGCAGGCCTCCATGGCGTCGTAGCGCGGCTCGCGCAGATACCGCCGGGGCGGGTGCCAGGGGTCGTGGCCGAGGCCCACCAGGCCCAGGCCCTGGGCGCGCAGCACGGCGCGGACGGCGTCCAGGTCGGCGGAGACGGTACCGATGCACTCGGTGAGCGAGGCGGCGGGGAGCGAGCTCAGCTCCAGCTGACCGCCGGGTTCGACGGTGAGCGCCGACCGCAGGGGCACGGTACGCAGGGCGGCGTAGGCCGCTTCGAGACGTTCGGCCGATACGGGGAGCCGCGGTGCGTGCAGCTCGTGGACCAGCCATTCCACTTCCACCCCGAGGGTGCGGGGCGGTCCGGTCTTGAAGCAGATGCCCTTGACCAGGGCTTCCACTTCGGGTTCGGTGACTGCCGCGATATCCGTACAGCCACTTACCGAGTCGGACATGTCGGGATCCTCCTGAGAGTCCACCATGCCACCGCTCCCGGCGCGGGTCGCCCCGAGAGCGGCACTCGTTCCACCCAAGACCCTCGAAGCGCATCGCACAAGAGTGCATAGCGGCACGTTCGCGACATGTAATCACGAACACCTGTTCGTTTTTGCCAAAGGAAAACTCTGTTGCCCGCGAGGACCGGCGCCGCTCACGATGAGTTCATGAACAGCACGGGGGACCGCACGGGGGAGACGACATGAGCGCGCGGCTGCGGGGGATCGCCGCCGAGACCGAGGCGATCGTGGCGGCGGGGGCCTACCGGCGCTCCGACGGCCGGGAGGTGTCCGTCGCCGCGGCCCTGGAGGCGGCGCGCGCCGGCACGCGCATGTACGGGCCTGAGCCGGTGGAGGTGCCGTCGTACGAGCCCGTCACGACACGCATCGAGGTCACCGGGGAGAGCAGCCTGGAGGCCGCCCGCCGGCTCGCCGCCGAACCGGTCGCCGTCCTGAACTTCGCTTCGGCACGCAACCCGGGCGGTGGCTACCTCAACGGCGCCCAGGCGCAGGAGGAGGCCCTGTGCCGCGCCTCCGCGCTCTACCACTGCCTGCTCGGAGCCCGGGAGTTCTACGACCACCACCGCGCCCACCGCGACCCGTTCTACACCGACCGCGTCATCCACTCGCCGTCCGTGCCCGTCTTCCGGGACGACCGGGGCCGCCTGCTGGACACGCCGTACACCGCAGGCTTCCTGACCGCCGCCGCGCCCAACGCGGGGGTCGTCCTGCGCACGGCCCCGGAGCGCGCGGCCGAGCTGCCGCGCGCCCTGGCCGTGCGGGCCGAGCGCGTGCTGGAGACGGCCGCCGCGCACGGCTACCGGCGGCTGGTGCTGGGCGCCTGGGGCTGCGGCGTCTTCCGCAACGACCCCGTGCAGGTCGCCTCCGCCTTCCGCGGCCTGCTCGGCCCCGGCGGCCGGTTCGCGGCGGCCTTCACCCACGTGGTCTTCGGCGTCCTGGACCGCACCCGCGACCAGGCGGTCCGCTCGGCGTTCGGCGAGGCGTTCGCGGACCTGACCGAGGACCGCGCCCCGGCGCCCCAGCTCCAGCCGTAGCGTTCAGATCCAGCCGTAGCGCTCCCGCAGCCGCTGCCGGACCAGGTTGAACCGGCCCCGGTCCAGGGCGCACGCCTCGCGGCGCATGCCCTCCTCGTGCAGCCGCAGCACCCGGTCCACGTCCACCCACGAGGCGCGCCCCGTCCGGTCCCAGGGCCCGCTGCCGATCGCCACCCACTCCCGGTCGCCGTCGTGCCGCTTGCTCGACAGCTGCACGGCGAGGAACGTCCCGGCCGCCTCCCGCGCGACGACCAGCACGGGACGGTCCTTGCCGCGCCCGTCGTTCTCCTCGTACGGCACCCAGGTCCACACGATCTCCCCGGGATCGGGGTCGCCGTCGTGCGCCGGCGAGTACTCGGTGCGCACCCGGCCGACCTCGCGCGGGTCCGCCTCGGTGGTGGCGGTGGGGCCGTGCCGGCCCGGAACGTTCTCTTCGGTAAACGCAGTCACGGGGGCACCTTAGGGGGTACCCCCGTGTCTCTCGCGACCGCGCCGTGGACTCAGCTCTCCTCGCGCTCCACCGGCACCCGCTGCGCGGGCGGTGCCGCCTTCCCGTTCAGCGGTGAAGTGCCGTTCCCGGCCTGCCCGTTGCCGTTCATCGAGGCGAGCAGCTGACGGGCCAGCCCCAGCCCCGTGCCGCCCATCGTGAGCGCCCTGGCGAACACGTCCGCCATGCCGTCGGCGCCGTTCAGCAGCACCATGTTGTCGACGTTGCCGAACGCGGACGCGCCGGCCTGCACGATCTCCGGCCACTTCTCCGCGAGCTGTTGCGCGACCACGGCCTCCTGGTTCTCGGCGAGCGCGGCGGCCCGCGCCTTGATCGCCTCCGCCTCCGCCAGGCCCTTGGCCCGGGCCGCCTCGGCCTGCGCCAGACCCCGCGCCTGCGCGGCGGCGGCCTCCGCCTCGCCGGTCGCCCGGGTCGCCGCGGCACTCGCCGCACCGCGCGCCTTGGTCGCCTCGGCCTCCGCGCCCGCGGCCGTCTTCACCCGCGTCGCCTCCGCCGCCGCGGCCAGCTCCGTCTCCTTCGCCCTGGCCTCGGCCGCCGAGATCCGCGCGTCGCGCTCGGCCTCCGCCAGCGTGCGCTTCTCGTACGCCGCGGCGTCGGCCGGCTTGCGCACATCGGCCTGGAGCTGCTGCTCGCGCCGGTGCGCCTCCAGCTCGGCGACGCGCGTCTCCTGGACGACGACCTCCTGCCGGGCCGCCGCGTCCGCCAGCGGGCCCGCCTGGCGGGCCTTGGCCGCGGCCTTGTCCCGCTCGGCCTGGTAGCCCGCCTGGAGGATCTCGCTGTCCCGGGTGGCCTCCGCCATCCGCGCCATCGACTGCTGCTCCGCCTCGGTGGCCAGCCGGTTGGCCTCCGCCTGCGCGATCCGCGCGTCCCGCTGCACGGCGGCGGCGTGCGGGGCGGCCAGGTTCTGGATGTACCCGGTCGGGTCCTCGATCTCGTGGATCTGCAGCGAGTCCACGATCAGCCCCAGCTTCTCCATCTCCGTCCCGCACGCGGCCCGCGTCTGCCCGGTGAGCTTCTCCCGGTCCCGGATCACGTCCTCCACCGTCAACCCGCCCATGATGGACCGCAGATGGCCGGCGAAGACGTTGTGCACCCGCTCCGACATCAGCTTCTGCTGGTCGAGGAAGCGGCGGGCCGCGTTGGCGATCGACACGAAGTCGTCGCCCACCTTGAAGATGACCACGCCCCGCACCTTCAGCGGAATGCCCTGATGGGTCACGCAGTCCACGTACAGCTCGGTCTCGTTGAGGTCGAGCGAGAGCCGCCGCACCACCTGCACGCCGGGCACCACCAGCGTGCCCCGCCCGGTGACGATGCGGAAGCCCATGCCCTCCTCCAGGCCCTCCGTGCGGTGCTTGGACCCGGAGATGACCAGCGCCTCGTTGGGCTCGGCGACCCGCCACATCAGCTTGAACAGACCGATCAGTGCGAGCACGGCGACGACCGCCACCCCCGCGACGACACCGACGACCATCGGCATGCGCCCCCCTGTGCCTGGTGCCCTCGTGGCACCGAACCAGGGGAGTGTGCGCCCGGCGGGACCCGGCGGTGAAGCCATCCGCCGTTTCTTGTCGCAGTCTTGACACCTACGGCCGTCACCCGCGGCGCGCGGGCCTCAACCGCCGTACGCCGCCGACACGTAGACCGTCCGCGGCGGCAGGTACTCCACCACCGTCACCACCGTGCCCCGCTCCAGGCGGTCCGCGCCGGACGCCGGATAGGCCAGGAAGTGCTCGGCGCCACCGCGCACCCGGACGATCACCTCGCCGACGAGGCCCGGCCCGACCGTCCCCGTCACCCGCCCCAGGAGCCCGACCATCGACGCATCGCCCATGGCCCCAGCGTACGGGCGGAGTCAGCGGCTCGGCAGCGCTCACGCCGGGGTCTGCGCCGCCTCACCCAGGTGCGGCGGCCACCGCTCGTGCCAGCGCAACTCGCTCTCCAGCTGCGCGGCCAGCGAGATGAGCAGCGGCTCGCTGTGCGCCGGGCCGAGCAGTTGGGCACCGACCGGCAGCCCGGGTCCGACGAAGCCCGCCGGGACGCTGACGCCGGGCCAGCCGAGCACGTTCCAGGGCCAGGCGTACGGGCAGGCGGCGATCATCGCCCGGTCGGTGGCGAACCCGCCGAGCTGGAGCAGCGCGCCGATGCGCGGCGGGGGAGCGGCGGTGGCCGGCGCGAGGATCACGTCGTACGACGCGAAGAAGCCGCCGATACGGCGGTGCAGCACCGCCTCCGCCCGGCGCGCCGCCCTGAGCGGAGCCCCGCCCAGCAGCCGCCCCAGCCGGGCGGCGCCCCGGGTGCGCCGGTCCAGCAGGGCGGGGAACGGCGCCTCGGCGACCCGCTCGGCGATCCCCGCGGTGGCGCGGGGCACGAAGGTCAGCCCGATCTGTCCGTAAGGCGGGTCGGCCGCCTCGACCGTGTGCCCCAACCGCTCCAGCCTCTCCGCGAGTTCGACCACGCGCGCCCGCACCGCCGGGTCCAGCCGCGCGGGCACGGCCGTGAACGGCGGCTTCAGCGCGAGCGCGATCCGCAGCCGGCCCGGATCGCGGCCGACCGCCCCCAGGACGTCGACGGGCGGCGGGCGGTGCGGGTCGCGGGGGTCGTTGCCGCTCGCCGCGTCCAGCAGCAGCGCGGCGTCGGCGACGGTCCGGGCGAGGGTGCCGTTGACGGTGATGCCCTGGAAGGACTCGCCGCGCGGCCAGGTCGAGATCCGGCCGCGCTGCGGCTTGATGCCGATCAGATGGGTCCAGGAGGCGGGGATGCGCACCGAGCCGGCGCCGTCCGAGCCGAGCGCCGCCGGCACCAGCCCCGCGGCGACGGCCGCGGCGGAGCCGCCCGAGGAACCGCCGGGCGTGTGGCCGGGGTGCCAGGGGTTGCGGGTGGCGCCGAAGGCGGGCCCCTCGGTGAACGGCCACTGCCCGAACTCGCAGGTGTTGGTCTTGCCGACGATCACCGCCCCGGCCGCCCGCAGCCGCCGTACCGCCTCGCCGTCCTCGGCGACGGCCGGGAACTCACCACAGCAGCCGAACGCGGTCGGCTCCCCGGCGACGTCCATGTCGTCCTTCACCGCCACCGGCACCCCGAGCAGCGGCCGCCGCACCCCCGCGGCCAGCTCCGCGTCCGCCGCGTCCGCCTCCGCGAGCGCGGCCTCGGCCCGCACGACACGGAACGCGTTGAGCGTGCCCTGCGTCGCCTCGATGCGCGCCAGGCACTCCTCCACCAGCCGCCGCGCGCTCACCTCGCCCGCGGCCAGCGCACGGGCGGTCTCCACCAGGCCTGCGCTGCGGTCCAGGGTCATGCGAGGCACCTCCGGCACGTGGACGGCTGCGGCGGGAACCCACCGACTACCGCACGGTAACCTCCCGGGGCCCGACCGCGCAGGAAGTGCGCGGCACGCGGCTGAATCCACCGCCGCCGGGTACCGGAGAGCCTGAGGTGCGCGGCCGTGCCGCGGCCGGAGCGCGTGGCGTGCCGACCGTCGCACGGGGGCGTACCGTCCTGGTGAAGAGGCCGGTACCGGGCGGTCCGGGGCGCTCGTGCCCTCGGCCGTGTCGGCAGCCGCCCCGGGCTGGAGCTGCGTCATGACCGGTGTGCGCGACGGCGCGACGGGAGTGGACGCACTGGACGCCGCGTTCGCGGAGACGGTGCGCCGCACCGGCGCGTCCATCGGCGCCCTCTACCTGCTCGCACCGGACGAGCGCCACCTCGTCCTCGACGTGCTGTCCGGCGCCCCCGCCGACGTCGCGGCACCGTGGGCGAGAATCCCGGTGAACGCCCCGGCCCCGGTGGCCGAGGCCCTGCGCGAGGAACGCATCGTCTGGATCGGCAGCCACGAGGAGATGGCCCGTTCCTACCCGCGCACCGCGGCCGCGCTGCCCTACCCGCTGGCGATGGCCGCGGCCCCGGTGACCGGGGTCCGCCGCTGGGGGGCCCTGCTGCTGATGTGGCCGGCCGGCCGCCCGCCGTACATGACGCAGCGCGAGCGCGGCCACATCACGGCCAGCTGCGGACGGCTGGCCCGGCTGCTGGAGGAGAGCGCGGCCGGCGGTACGTTCCCGGCGCCCGGGGAGCTGCCCCGGGTGCTGGCCGCCCACACGGCCGTCGGCGCCGCCGGCCCGGCGCTGGCCGCCGCCGACTTCATCGAGCGGCTGCCCGGCGGGAGCTGCGCGCTGGACCTGGAGGGCCGCTTCACCTACCTCAGCTCGGGCGCCTGCGAACTGCTGGGGCGGGACCCCGGCCGGCTGCTGGGCACCCTGCCCTGGCAGTCCCTGCGCTGGCTCGACGACCCCGGCGTCGAGGACAGCTACCGGGCCGCCGTGATCAGCCGCGAGCCGGTCGTCTTCACCGCCCGCCGCCCGCCCGACAGCTGGCTCGACTTCCACCTCTACCCGGACGCCAGCGGCATCAGCGTACGGATCGTGCCGAGCGGTGCGCCGTACCCGCCCGCACCGGCCTTCCGCCGCTCCGCGCGCACCGCCGTACCCGCCCGGGCCGGCCGGCTCTACCAGCTCACCCACCTCGCCGCCGCGCTGACCGAGGTGGTCGGCGTCCGGGACGTCATCGACCTGGTGGCCGACCAGATCATGCCCGCATTCGACGCGCAGGGCCTGGTGCTGTCCATGGTCGACGCCGGACGGCTGCGGATCACCGGCTACCGCGGCTACGCGCCGGAGACCATCGAACGGCTGAACGGACTCGCCCTGGACACCCGGTACACCCCGGCCGGGCAGGTCCTCGACACGGGCCTCCCGGCGTTCTTCTCCGACCCGGAGGAGATGGGGCGGGCCTACCCCGAGGCCGCGGACGTCAGCGGCAAGCAGGCCTGGGCGTTCCTGCCGCTGGTCGTCGCCGGCCGGCCGGTCGGCTGCTGCATCCTGTCCTACGACCGGCCCCACACGTTCCCGGCCGAGGACCGCGCGGTGCTCACCTCGCTCGCCGGCCTCGTCGCGCACGCCCTGGACCGGGCCCGCCTGTACGACACCAAGCACGACCTCGCCCACGCCCTCCAGCAGGCACTGCTCCCACGGGCCCTGCCCGCGGTCCCCGGGCTGCGGGTCGCCGCACGCTATCTGCCCGCCACCCGCGGCATGGACATCGGCGGTGACTTCTACGACCTGATGCCGCTCGGCGCCACCGGTGCGGCCGCCGTGATCGGCGACGTCCAGGGGCATGACGTGGCCGCCGCCGCGCTCATGGGGCAGGTCCGCACCGCCGTCCGCGCCCACGCGGCCCTCGGCACCACCCCGGACCGGGTGCTGCGCGGCGCCAACCGGCTCCTGACCGACCTCGGCGCGGACCTCTTCGTCAGCTGTCTGTACGCCCGTCTGGACTTCGCGGCCCGCAGGGTGGCCCTGGCCAGCGCCGGGCACCCGCCGCCGGTCCTGCGGCTGCCCGGCGGGGAGACCCGGCCCCTCGACCTGCCGCCCGGGCCACTGCTGGGCATCGACCCGGACGCGCGTTTCCCGGTCACCGAGATCCCGCTCACCCCCGGCCTGATGCTCGCCTTCTACACCGACGGCCTGATCGAGACGCCGGGCGTCGACCTGGACGACTCGATCACCGACCTCGCCCGCCACGTCTCCGACGCCGACGACGGCGACCTCGACGCGCTCATCGACACCCTGGTGGCGGAGTCGGGGGCCCGCCGACAACGCACGGACGACGTGGCGCTGCTGGTACTGCGCCACGTCGTCGGACAGGGGCACCCGGGCCCGGTCACTTGAAGGCGCGCAGCCGCAGGCTGTTCGTGACGACGAAGACCGACGAGAAGGCCATCGCCGCACCGGCGATCATCGGGTTGAGCAGGCCCGCCGCGGCCAGCGGCAGCGCGGCCACGTTGTAGCCGAAGGCCCAGAACAGGTTGCCCTTAATGGTGGCCAGGGTCCGCCGGGAGAGCCGGATGGCGTCGGCCGCGACCCGCAGGTCGCCGCGGACCAGGGTGAGGTCGCCGGCCTCGATCGCCGCGTCGGTGCCGGTGCCCATGGCCAGGCCCAGGTCGGCGGTGGCCAGCGCGGCCGCGTCGTTCACCCCGTCGCCGACCATGGCGACGGTGCGGCCTTCGGCCTGCAGCCGCCGGACGACGTCGACCTTGTCCTGCGGCAGCACCTCGGCGATCACCTCGTCGATGCCGACCTGCCGGGCGACCGCCTCGGCGACGAGCCGGTTGTCCCCGGTCAGCAGCACCGGCTTCAGGCCCAGCCGGCGCAGCTCGGCGACGGCCTCGGCGCTGCTGTCCTTGACGGCGTCGGCGACGGAGAGCACCCCGCGGGCCTCGCCGTCCCAGGCGACGGCGACCGCGGTACGGCCCTCGGCCTCCGCAGCGGCCTTGGCCTCGGCCAGCTCGCGGGGCAGCTCGATGGCCCACTCGGCGAGCAGCTTCTCGCGGCCTACGACGACCGCGTGCCCGTCGACGACGCCCTGGACGCCGAGCCCGGCGACGTTCTCGAAGCCCTCCGGCACGGGCAGGCTGCCCGCCCGCTCGGCGGCGCCCGCGGCGATCGCCTGGGCGACGGGGTGCTCGGAGGCGTGCTCCAGGGCGCCCGCGAGGCGCAGCAGTTCCTTCTCGTCGGTGCCGTCGGCGGCGTACACGTCGTGCAGGGTCATGCGCCCGGTGGTGACGGTGCCGGTCTTGTCGAGGACGACGGTGTCGACGCGGCGGGTGGACTCCAGTACCTCCGGGCCCTTGATGAGGATGCCGAGCTGGGCGCCGCGCCCGGTGCCGACCATGAGCGCGGTCGGGGTGGCCAGGCCGAGCGCGCACGGACAGGCGATGATCAGGACGGCGACGGCGGCGGTGAAGGCCGCGACGGCGTCGCCGGTCGCGCCGAGCCAGCCGCCCAGCGTGGCGGCGGCGAGCAGCAGGACGACCGGCACGAACACCGCCGAGATGCGGTCGGCGAGCCGCTGCACCTGCGCCTTGCCGTTCTGTGCGTCCTCCACCAGCCGCGCCATGCGGGCCAGCTGGGTGTCGGCGCCGACCCGGGTGGCCTCGACGACGAGCCGGCCGCCCGCGTTGACGGTGGCACCGGTGACCGCGTCGCCGGCGGTGACGTCGACGGGCACGGACTCGCCGGTGAGCATGGAGGCGTCCACGGCCGACGTGCCCTCCACGACGGTGCCGTCCGTGGCGATCTTCTCACCGGGCCGTACGACGAACCGGTCGCCGACCGCCAGCTCCGCGACCGGGATCCGCACCTCGGTCCCGCCGCGCAGGACGGCGACGTCCTTCGCGCCGAGTTCGAGCAGCGCCCGCAGCGCGGCGCCCGCCTTGCGCTTGGACCGCGCCTCCAGATACCGCCCGGCCAGCAGGAAGGCGGTCACCCCGGCCGCGGCCTCCAGATAGAGGGCGGAGGAGCCGCCCTCGCGGGAGACGGTGAGGTCGAAGCCGTGCCGCATGCCCGGCATGCCCGCGTCGCCGAAGAACAACGCCCACAGCGACCAGCCGAACGCGGCGAGCGTGCCGAGGGAGACGAGGGTGTCCATGGTGGCGGCGCCGTGCCGGGCGTTGGTCCAGGCGGCCCGGTGGAAGGGCAGGGCGCCCCACACGACGACCGGCGAAGCCAGGGTCAGACAGAGCCACTGCCAGTTGTCGAACTGCAGGGCGGGCACCATCGACAGCAGCACGACCGGCACCGACAGCAGCACGGAGACCAGCAGCCGCTGCCGCAGGGCGAGCAGTTCACCGTCGGCCGCCGGGGCCTCCTGCTCCCGGCCGGTGTCGCCGGCCGGGGGAGCGGGCGGCGGGGGTTCCTCCGCGGTGTAGCCGGTCTTGACGACGGTGGCGATCAGGTCCGCGACCTCGACGCCCTCGGGGTAGCTGACCTTCGCCTTCTCCGTCGCGAAGTTGACGGTCGCGGTGACCCCGTCCATGCGGTTGAGCTTCTTCTCGATGCGGGCCGCGCAGGAGGCGCAGGTCATGCCGCCGATGGACAGCTCCACCTGGGAGAGCGGTGCCGGTGCGGTGTCGGGGGGTGTCTGCTCGGGTGCCGTGCTGGTCATGTGAGTGACTCCTGGGGAGGGCCGGGACGTACGGCGTCCGTATCAGCGGAGCGGTACGTCCCGGCACGGAGGGACGGTGCGGGCCTGCGGCCCGGCCGGGGTCAGGCCCGGCCGACGAGTTCGTAGCCCGCCTCGTCGACGGCGGCCCGCACGGCCTCCTCGTCGAGCGGGGCGGTGGAGGTGACGGTGACCTCGCCGGTGGCGGCCACCGCCGTCACCGCGGTGACGCCGCCCAGGGCCGAGATCTCCTGCGACACGGCGCCCTCGCAGTGCCCGCAGGTCATGCCGGACACCTTGTAGACGGTGGTGACGCCCACGGGGTGCACGTCCGTGGCGGTGGCGCCGCCGGTGCCGCAGGAGCCGCAGCAGGATCCGGTGCTCGTCTGGTCGGTCATGACTTCATCCCTCTGGTCGCGATGCGTGGGTCGGCCGACGGTCAGGCCGGTCGCCCGGCCCTTCCGACGATACAAACACTATACCCCCCCAGGGTATGGATCCAGGGGGTGGGGCGAGGTGAACGCCCTCCCTCCGGCGATGTGACGGGGGCCACAGGAACCTCCGGCCCCTCCGCCTCCTCCTGAGGGCGTCGGATCTTCGGCACCTTCAGAGAGGACGACCGTGAGGAACTCCGGACCACCCCGCACCGCCGTGGCGCTCGCCGCGCTGCTCGCCGGCGACGCGCTGCTGCACCTGGCCTGGGCGACCGGCCTGACCTGGCCCGCGCCGGACGCCCGCGCCCTGTCGATCGCCGTCCTCGGCGGCGTCGTACCGTTCACGCCGCGCGTGCTGCTGCCGCTCGCCGCCCTGCTGCTCGCCACCGCCGCAGTCGTCCTCGCCCGCGGCCTCGGCCTCGGCGGACGGCGTCTGCGCCCCGTCCTCGGCGCGGTCACCCTCGCCGTCGCCGCCGGCCTGCTGGTGCGGGGCCTGGTGGGAGCGGCCTGGGCGTGCGGCGCGGGCGACGAGCCGAGCCGTGCCTTCCACTGGCTGAACCTGCTGCTGTACACCCCGCTGTGCCTCATCGCGGGCGCCGGGGCCGCCCGGCTCGCGGGGGTCTGGGGTACGGGCGCCCGGGGCGCCGGCGCGTCGGGCGCAGGGAGCCCGGGTGCGGGTGTGCGGGGCGCGCCCCGGCGTCGGCTGTGGGTACGGCGCACCGCCCTGGCCCTGCCGCTCGCCCTGGCCGGCACGGCCCTGTACGGGGCGTACGCCTACGACCCCGGCGAGCAGCACGGCTACCGCTCCCCGTACCTCACGGCGGCCGCCGGATCCCGGTACCTCGACACGCCCCTCGCCCGCTTCCACTACGTCCGTCAGGGCACCGGCTCCCCGGTCGTGCTGCTGTCCCCCGGGGCCTCCTGGACCTTCGCCTGGCACCACCAGGTCGACGCCCTGTCCCGCACCCACACCGTCTACGTCGTCGACCTGCCCGGCCAGGGCTTCACCCGGCTGCACGAGAGCCGCTTCACCTGGGACCTGGACGGCATGACCGGTGCGCTCGGCACCTTCCT
Source organism: Streptomyces griseosporeus (assembly GCF_014656055.1). GTDB lineage: Bacteria > Actinomycetota > Actinomycetes > Streptomycetales > Streptomycetaceae > Streptomyces > Streptomyces griseosporeus. The sequence continues at coordinate 823,408 of NZ_BNBR01000001.1, read as the reverse complement.
CGACGCCCTCGGCCTGCCCCGCACGGCCCTCGGCGGCAACTCCTGGAGCGGCGGCTGGGCCCTGGCCTACGCGCAACGCCACCCCGAGCGGGTCGGCCGCCTGGTGCTGCTCGCCCCCTCCGGCCTCGACGAACGCGACCCGATGACCTGGGAGGCGCTCAAACTGCCCGCCGTCGGGGAACTGCTGGTCAATACCGGATCCGGCCGCTCCGCCGCCGAGGCGTCCCTGCGCCGGGTGCTCGTCCACGACGAGCTGATCACCGACGACCTCGTCGACGCCGTATGGGCCCCGGGGACGCTCGACGCCAACCGGCGGGCCGTCTACCGCCTGGAGCGCGGCCTCGACTGGCGCGAGACCGAGGCCGCGCTCCCGCGCACCCGGCAGCCGGTGCTGGTGGTGTGGGGCCGGCAGGACACCGTCCTGCCCGTAGCGCAGGCCCGGCGGTTCGGCGCGCTGCTGCCGGACGCGACCGTGCGCGAACTCGACGGCTGCGGGCACGCGTTGACCCTGGACTGCGCCGACCGGGTCAGTGCCCTCATGGAAGAGTTCCTCCGTGACCGATGAGACCGCCCGCGCTCGGGGCGTCGCCCTCGCGAAGGCCGCACGCGGCGGCGACACCCTCGCCCTGCACGACCTCCTCGACCACCTCCTGCCGTACGTCGGGCGGATCTGCCGGCCGATCGCGCTCGACGACGGCCCCGACGCCACCCAGGAGGCGCTGCTCGCGGTCTTCCGGTCACTGCGCTCGCTGCGCGACCCCGAGACGCTGTACGGCTGGGTGCGCACCATCGCCGTGCGCGAGGCCGTGCGCATCGCCCGGCGGGCCGGCCGCGACCGCCCGGCCGAGCTGGCCGAACTCCCCGCCCGCGGCGACCCGCAGCTCGCCGCCGACATCCGGGACGTCCTCGCCCGGCTCTCCCCGCAGCACCGCGCCGTGCTGGTGCTGCGGGACGTCGAGGGCCTCGACGAGCAGGCCGCGGCGGCCCTGCTCGGCGTGACCACCGGCACGGCCAAGTCCCGGCTGCATCGCGCCCGGGTGAGCTTCCGAAAGGCGTGGTTCGCATGACTCCCCACCCCGGTCACGACGCTCCCGGCTCCGGCACTCCCGAGCCCGGCGCGCCCGGCTCCGGTTCCCCCGGCCCGGGCTCTTCCGGCTCCGGTTCCCCCGGCCCGGGCTCTCCGGGCTCCGGTTCCTCCGGCCCGGGCTCTTCCGGCTCCGGTTCCCCCGGCCCGGGGCCCGGCTCGCCCGGCTCCGGTTCCCCCGGCCCGGGCTCTCCCGGCTCCGGTTCCGCCGACTCCCGCCTGCCCGGCGCCGGCTCCGGCTCCACCGCCGGCGGCGACGGCAGCGCCCCGCCCGGCGGAGGCCTCCCCGGCCTGCCCGGTCTCGGTGCCGACGACCCCGCCGCCCCCTTCGACGACATCCGCCGCCTGCGCGTCATGGCGGGCGCCGTCCGCGGCGCACGGCTCGTCGAGCGCGTCGTGCCCGCCCCGCTCGACGAGGTCTGGGCGGTGATGGGCGACCTGGAGGGCGAGTTCGGGCGCTTCCAGCCCGACATGCGCCGGGTACGGCTGCTGCGCGCCGACGGCGACCGCGTGGAGGCCCTCGCCCGCAGCCGGTACGGGCTGCGGGCCCATCTGCGGGGCGTGCTGCGGCCCGGCTGGTGCTGGCTGCAGAGCCGGTTCCTGATCATCGGCATGGCGGCCGCCGCCGACGGCGACACCACCCGCGTCGCCCTCACCGGCGGGCTGCGGCTGCCGGGCCGCGCCGCGGTCGTGCCGTTCGGCACGCGGGGCGAGCTGGACCGCGCCCTGCACCGGCTGGAGCACCGGGTCCACGACCGCCGGCAGCCGTGACGCCACCCGGCGCTCGCGCATCTCAACTCCTGCCGCTAGGTTGCCGCTTTGAGAGACAGCCTCGGCCTGAACTGGAGACCATCGCGTGACCGAGTCCCCCTCCGTGAGCGAGCTGCACCAGAGGATCAAGACCGACCAGCCGCACACCGCCCGGATCTGGAACTACTGGCTGGGCGGCAAGGACCACTACGAAGTCGACCAGCAGGCCGGAGACCAGATCCGCGAGCTGCACCCGGGCATCGGTGACTACGCGCAGGCCGACCGGCAGTTCCTCGGCCGCGCCGTGCGCCACCTGGTGACCGAGGCCGGCATCCGGCAGTTCCTCGACATCGGCACCGGACTGCCCACCGCCGACAACACCCACGAGGTCGCCCAGCGCCACGCACCCGAGTCCCGCATCGTCTACGTCGACAACGACCCGATCGTCCTCGCCCACGCCGAGGCGCTGCTCACCAGCACTCCCGAGGGCCGCACCGACTACCTCGACGAGGACCTGCGCAACGTCGACACCATCCTCGAACACGCCCGCCGCACCCTCGACTTCAGCAAGCCCGTGGCGCTGATGCTGCTCGGCGTGGTCATCTTCGTCGAGGACGACGAGGAGGCGTACGGCATCGTGCGCCGCCTGATGGACGCGCTGCCCTCCGGCAGCTACCTGGTGCTGTCGCACACCATCACCCGCGCGGACATGCCCGACGTCGACGCGGCCGTCGCCTTCTGGAACGAGCACGGCACCCCGAAGCTGACCCAGCGCACCCCCGAGGCCGTCACCCGCTTCTTCGACGGCCTGGACCTGCTGGAGCCCGGTGTCGTCTCCTGCAACCACTGGCGGCCCGACACCGACGGCGAGCTGCCGCCCGAGGTCGCCATGTTCGGCGGGGTGGGCCACAAGGCCTGACCCCGGGCCGGCGCCGAGGCCGGCGCTCACCGATCCGCCACGACCGGGGCGGCCCCGCGCGGGGCCGCCCCGGTCGTGTGGTCCACCTCGCGCCGGGTACCCGGCCGGCATGACCGGCTCCGAGCCCGTCCCCACCGTGCTGGTGGGCGTCGACGACACCGCCCACACCTGGCACGCCGCGGACTGGGCGGCCGGTGAGGCGGCCCTGCGCGGCGGCCTGCTGAGGATCGTCCACGCCACGGGCACCGGCGCCCCGGACCCGCGCTCGCCGCGCGAGGACGACGACGCCGAGCGCGCCGCCGACAGCGCCGAGGGCCTGCTGGCCCACGCCCGGGCCAGGATCCTCGCCGCCTACCCCGGCCTCCTCGTCGACACGGTCCTCGTCTCCGGCCGGACCGCCCCGGAGGCGTTGCTGGCCGCGGGCCGGGACGCCGGTCTCATCGTGGTCGGCACGCGCGGGCGCGGCGGCTTCACCGGGCTGCTGCTGGGCTCGGTGAGCCTGAAGGTCGCCGCCCACGCGGACCGGCCCGTGGTCGTCGTCCGCGGGGACACCCGGCACGCCGCCGGACGCCCGGTCGTGACCGGCGTACGCGACGAACGGGACGAGGACGGCGTACGGTTCGCCCTCGCCGAGGCCGAACTGCGCGGCGCGCCCGTGCGGTTGCTGCACGCGTGGATGCCCCGGCCACGCAGCGGCCTGGCCGTTCCCCAGGCCGGCAGCCTCGACGACGAGAGCCGGGCGCACGCCCTGGTGCTGGAGCACACGTCGCGGCCCGTCGCCGAGTACCCGGGCGTGCAGGTCGGCACCGACCTCCTCGTCGGCTCGCCCGCCGCCGCGCTGGTGGAGGCGTCCGCCCGGGCCGGCCTGGTCGTCCTGCCCCGGCACCCCGTCGAGGGCCGGCTGGCGCTGCGCCTCGGGTCGGTCGTGCACGCCGTCCTGCACCACGCCGGCTGCCCGGTGGCGGTCGTACCCGTGCGGTAGACCCGGACGGACGGCACCCACGCCGAGTGGCGGATCTCATCCACCGTCTCCCAAGTACCGTCATGAGCAAGGGAGTTCGCAGGCATCGTCTCGGCCGGATTCCTCGACGCCGTCACCGCCGGGGGGCGGCCCGGCTGACCGCTGCCGGTGCCGGGCGCGGCGCGCTGGGCTCGGACAGGCGGCGCAGGCACAGCCAGGCCAGCGCCGGCATCGCGATCAGCGGGGTCAGCGCCCACCGCAGCGACGTCGCGTCGGCCAGCGCGCCGAGCAGCGGGCCCGCCAGACCGCCGACGCTCACCGTCAGACCGAGCGTGACCCCGCTCGCCGTGCCCATGCGTGAGGGGAGGTAGTCCTGCCCGAGGGTGACCTGGAGCGAGAAGGGCACGTACAGCCCGGCCGAGGTCAGCGCGAGGAACACCAGCAGCGCCGGGCCCGGCACGTACACCACACCCGCCACCGCGCCGACGGCCACGAGATACGACCACCGGCACACCGCGACCCGGCTGAACCGGTCGGCGAGGGCGCCGCCGAGGACCGAGCCGACGGCACCGCCGAGATACAGCAAGCACAGCGCCGCCGTGCCCGCGGCCGTACCGCCGCCGGTGCGCTGGGCGGCGTACAGCGAGACAAAGGTGCTCAGGCCGACGAAGACCACCGACCGGCACACCACCGCCAGCGACAGCCGCACGAACGCGGGTACGTCGTCCCGCCCCGCGTCCGCCGTGCCGCCGGCGGCGTCCGCCGGGTGCCGGGCCCGCGCGGCGCGCAGCACCGGGCGGCACAGCGCGCAGCCCAGCACCGCAGGGGCGGCCAGCAGCGGCGTCAGGCCCAGGCCGCCCGTGCCGACCACCGCGGCGACCAGCAGCGGGGCCGCCGCGAAGCCCAGGTTGCCGCCCAGCGCGAACCAGCCCATCGCCCGGTGACTGCCCCCGCTCACCCGCCGCGCGGTGCGCGCCGACTCCGGGTGGTAGGCGGCGATCCCCAGCCCGGACACGGCCACGCACAACAGCGTCGGCAGGTACCCGCCCGGCAGCCCGCTCAGCGCGATGCCCGCCCCCGCGAGGAGCGTGCTCAGCGGCAGCAGCCACGGCATGGCCCGCCGGTCGGTGAGCAGCCCGAACACCGGCTGGGCCACCGAGGACAGCAGGGACGCGGCCAGCACGATCCCGGAGGCGGCGGCATAGCCGTAGCCCCGCTCGGCGACGAAGAAGGGGACCAGGGAGGCCACGGCGCCCTGATAGACGTCGACGCAGGCGTGTCCCACGGAGAGCGGCACGACGCCCGGCGCCCGCCCTCGGAACGGTGTTGTCCTTCGCACGCCGCCATCGTCGGCGGCCACCGGGCTGTCGTACTTCCGTTAATCTGCCAACCGATGCCGCAGATCCGCCACGAGCCCGTCGCCCCCACCCGCACCCAGCGGCTGGCGCACGGCGCCGCGATCGACGCCCACCGGCACGACGACCACCAGATCGTCCATGCCGGGCGCGGTGTGCTGACCGTCACCACCGGCGCCGGCACCTGGATCGCGCCGGGCGACCGCGCGATCTGGGTGCCCGCCGGGACCGTCCACGCCCACCGCGCCCACGGCGACATCGCCCTGCACCTGGTCGGGCTGCCCGCCGACGAGAACCCCCTCGCCCTCGACGAGCCGACCGTGCTGGCCGTCAGCCCCCTGCTGCGCGAACTGATCGCCGCTTACACCCGCACCCCCGACGACGGCAGCCCCGAACGGCGCCGGCTGCGCGCCGTCCTCCTCGACCAGCTGCGCGCCTCGCCGCAGCAGCCGCTCCACCTGCCCGCCCCGACGGTCCCGCTGCTGCGGGCGCTGTGCGCCCTGCTGGAGGAAGACCCGGCCGACGGCCGCACCCTCGCCGAGCTGGGCCGGGAGGTCGGCGCCAGCGACCGCACGCTGTCCCGGCTCTTCCGTGCCGACCTCGGCATGACGTTCCCGCAGTGGCGGACCCAGCTGCGGCTGCACCGCGCACTGGTCCTGCTGGCCGAGGACGTGCCGGTGACCGCCGTGGCGCACCGGTGCGGCTGGTCCTCCGCGAGCGCGTTCATCGACGTCTTCCGCCGCGTCCTCGGCCACACGCCCGGGGAGCACCGGCCACGCACCCGCTGACCCGCGGGGGAGCCGAGGGGGAGTCCCGGCTCAGTTGGTCAGGCCGTGCAGGAGCAGTTCGCTGAGGTGGGCGTAGGCCTGCGCGTCGGTCAGGCCCGTGGCGGCCGCGACCTGGCGGCGCTGGATCCGCACCATCACGGACGTGATCACGTCGGCCGCGAAGGTCACGTGCACCTCGCGGAAGGCGCCCGCCGCCGTGCCCTCCTCGATCAGCTCCTGGACGCGCCGGGCGGCGGCCCGGGTGTTGCGGTCGTAGACCTCGGCGGCGGGCTCGAAGTCCGCCAGGTCGTCGAAGAACCGCGCGGAGGCGGGCGCGAGTTCCGCCGAGACCGCCCGCAGATAGGCCGCGAGCCGGCGCGCGGGCTCGGTCTCGGCGGCCAGCGCCGCCTCCACCCGCTCGGTGGCCCGGCGGAAGAACTGCACCACCGCGGCCCGCACCAGCTGTTCCTTGCTGCCCGCGAGGCCGTACAGCGTGCGCTTGGAGCAGTGCAGCCGGGCGGCGAGATCGTCCAGGGTCAGATGGGCGAACCCCTCGGCCACCAGCAGGTCGGTCAGCTCCTCGAACAGCTCGGAACGGCGCTGGGCGCCCCGTCCGGTGGGCTTCGGGCTCTCGGTCGCCGACGTCTCGATCACCCGGCCAGTATTCCAAGCCACCGCTTTCCGCTACGCTAAACGGTACTGCCGTACCTCTCTCAGTACCGTTTGGGTACGCGTACCGCTTGGAGTCGCCGTGGACGTCGACCGCCTGCTCCCCACCCCGGAGGCCGCGGATCTGATCGCCCTCACCAGGGAGATCGCCGACAAGGAACTCGCCCCCCGCGTCGAGGAGCACGAGAACGCGGAAACCTATCCGGAGGGGCTCTTCGCCACCCTCGGCCGGGCCGGACTGCTCGGCCTGGTCTACCCGGAGGAGTACGGCGGCGGGGCCCAGCCGTACGAGGTGTACCTCCAGGTCCTGGAGGAGCTGGCCACCCGCTGGGCCGCCGTCGCGGTCGCCACCAGCGTGCACACCCTCGCCTGCCATCCGCTGTACGCCTTCGGTACCGAGGCGCAGAAGGAACGCTGGCTGCCCGCCATGCTGGCGGGCGAGGCGATCGGCGGCTACAGCCTCTCCGAGCCGCAGGCCGGCTCCGACGCCGCCTCCCTCACCTGCAAGGCCGAGCCCGTCGACGGCGGCTACCGCGTCACCGGCACCAAGGCGTGGATCACCCACGGCGGCAAGGCCGACTTCTACGCCCTCTTCGCCCGCACCGCCCCCGGCACCCGCGGCGTCTCCTGCTTCCTCGCGCCCGGCGCCGCCGACGGCCTCACCTTCGGCGCCCCCGAGCGCAAGATGGGCCTGCACGCTGTCCCGACCACCGCCGCCTACTGGGACGGCGCCGTCCTGGACGCCGACCGGCTCATCGGCGCCGAGGGGCAGGGCCTGCAGATCGCGTTCAGCGCGCTGGACTGCGGCCGGCTCGGCATCGCCGCCTGCGCCACCGGCCTCGCCCAGGCCGCTCTGGACACCGCCGTCGCCTACGCCAACGAGCGCACCGCGTTCGGCCGCCGCATCATCGACCACCAGGGCCTCGGCTTCCTCCTCGCCGACATGGCCGCCGCGGTCGACTCCGCCCGCGCCACCTACCTGGACGCGGCCCGCCGGCGCGACCGCGGCCGGCCCTTCAGCCGGCAGGCGAGCGTGGCCAAGCTGGTCTGCACGGACACCGCCATGAAGGTGACCACCGACGCCGTGCAGGTCCTCGGCGGGTACGGCTACACCCGCGACTTCCCCGTCGAGCGCTACATGCGGGAGGCCAAGATCATGCAGATCTTCGAGGGCACGAACCAGATCCAGCGGCTGGTCATCAGCCGCGGCCTCGCCGCCTGATCGCCCCGCCCCACCATCCGCCGAGGAGTTCACCCTTCATGGACATCGCAGGATCCGCCGCCCTGGTCACCGGCGCCGCCTCCGGGCTGGGCGCCGCCACCGCCGCCGCCCTCGCCGCCCGCGGCGCCACCGTCTACGGCCTCGACCTGGACAAGGCCGTCGAGCAGGCCGGCCCGGCGCCCGACGGGGTCACGCTGCTGCCCGCCGACGTCACCCGCGAGGAGCCCGTCCAGCAGGCGCTCGCCCGCATCGAGGCCGACGGCGCCGAGCTGCGCCTCGCGGTCAACTGCGCGGGCATCGCCCCGTCGGCCCGTGTCGTCGGCCGTCGCGGCCCGCACGACCTGGACCTGTTCCGCACGGTCGTCGACGTCAACCTGGTCGGCACCTTCAACGTGATGCGCCTCGCCGCGGCGGCCATGACCCGGCACGAGCCGGACGCCGGCGGCCAGCGCGGGCTCATCGTCAACACGGCGTCCATCGCCGCCTTCGAGGGCCAGATCGGCCAGATCGCCTACGCCGCCTCCAAGGCCGGCGTCGCCGGGATGACCGTCACCGCCGCCCGCGACCTCGCCCAGTACGGCATCCGCGTCGTCACCGTCGCCCCCGGCATCGTCGACACCCCGATGATGGCGGGCTTCAGCGAGGAGGTCCGGGCCGGTCTCGGCGCCAGCGTCCCCTTCCCGCAGCGCCTGGCCCGCCCCGAGGAGTACGCCCGCCTGGTCACCATGATCGCCGAGCACGACTACCTCAACGGCGAGACGATCCGCATGGACGGCGCCCTGCGGATGAGCGCCCGCTGAGGAGTATCCGGACCTTCGCGGTGCGGACAGCCCGACGGGGCCGGAGCGGTGTGCGCTCCGGCCCCGTCGTGGGTGTTCCGGTGTGTCAGGCGGCCACGGTCTCCGCGGCGTGCCCGCGCAGGCGGGAGACGACCTCGGTCAGCTGGGCGGCGACCTCGGCGTCGTCGGCCGGGTGGGTCTCGGCGAACCGGGTCAGGGAGCCCGGGATGGACAGCTTGATGTCCTCGATCACCTTGCCGCCGGCGATACCGACCGCCTTGCGGGCCTCGTCCTGCGCCCACACACCGCCGTACTGGCCGAACGCGGTGCCGACCACGGCGACCGGCTTGCCGCCGAAGGCACCGGCGCCGTACGGGCGGGACAGCCAGTCGATGGCGTTCTTCAGGACGGCCGGGATGGTGCCGTTGTACTCGGGGGAGAACAGCAGGAAGGCGTCGGCGGCCTGCGCGGCCTCGCGCAGCTTCACGGCGGCGGCCGGGACGCTGCCCTCGACGTCGATGTCCTCGTTGTAGAAGGGCAGCTCGGCCAGGCCCTCGTGCAGCACGACCTCGGCGCCTTCGGGAGCCAGCTTCACGGCCGCCTCGGCGAGCTGGCGGTTGGTGGAACCGGCACGGAGGCTGCCGACGAGCGCGAGAATGCGAACAGACATGGAGAACTCCCAGGGGCTGAAACAGGGCCGTTACGATCCGGACCGAGGTCCGTTTAATTTCTAACATCCTAAACGGACCGCGGTCCAGTTCTGTTCCCGATGCTTTACGCTGATTTCATGTCGACCGCTCTGCCGCCGCTTCCCCCGCACGACGAGCGCGCCGCCGGACCGGATCTGCTCCAGCTCGGCGCCACCGAGGACGAGCCCTGCCTGCGGGCCGACGCCGCCCGCAACCGGGCGAAACTGCTGGACGCGGCCGCCAGGCTGATCGCCGAGCACGGCGCGGACGGCGTGACCATGGAGGCCGTCGCGGCGGCGGCCCAGGTCGGCAAGGGCACGGTGTTCCGCCGGTTCGGCGACCGCACCGGACTGCTGACGGCCCTCCTCGACCACTCCGAGCGCAAGTTCCAGGCCGCCTTCCTCGGCGGCCCGCCCCCGCTCGGCCCCGGCGCACCCCCGGTGGAACGGCTGCACGCCTTCGGCCGCGCCCTGCTGCGCCGCACGGTGGAGGAGCTGGACCTCCAGCTGGCCGCCGAACCCAGCCCCGACCGCCGCTTCAGCGTCCCGGCCCGCCGGGTGCTGCACGGCCACATCGCGCTGCTGCTGCGCCAGGCCGTCCCCGAGGCGGACTGCGAACTCCTCGCCCACACGCTGATGGCCCAGCTCAACCCGGCCCTCGTCCACCATCTGGTCCGCCAGTGCCAGATGCCGGTCGAGCGGCTGGAGGCCAACTGGACGGACCTGGTCGCCCGGGTGACCAAGACCCGCTAGGGGTCCGCCGCACCGCGGCTCAGTCGTGGGCGGCGAACATCGCCACCAGCCCTCGCGGCGCGTCCGCGCGGAACAGCAGCGCCGCGCCGCGCGCCGACTCGGCCGCCGCGGCCTCGCTGCGCGGGAACAGCGCCTCCTCGTACGCCGCCAGAGCCGCCTCGGTGTCCCCGGGGTGCCCGGCGAGCGCGAGTCCCAGTTCGGCGCCGTCGAGCAGCGCGAGGTTGGCACCCTCCCCGGCGAACGGCGACATCAGGTGGGCCGCGTCGCCCAGCAGCGTCACGCCGGGCACCCGGGGCCAGCGGTGGCCGGCCGGCAGGGCGTGGATGCGGCGCGGCACCAGCGGCCCGTCGGCGTCGGCGACCAGCGCCCGCAGGGTCTTGTCCCAGTCCCCGAAGTGCTCCAGCACGGCCGCCTTGGCCGCCTCGGTGTCGGTGAAGTCGATGCCGTCGAGCCAGTCCTCGGGCGCCTGGACGGCGGTGTACACGTGCAGGCTGCCGTCGCTCTCCCGGTGCGCGAGGAAGCCCCGGCCCGCGCCGAGCGCGAACAGCATGCCGCCGCCGACCACCCCGGCGCTCGCGGGGTGCCGTACGTCCGCGTCGAGCAGGTCGGCCTCCACGAAGGACACGCCGGTGTAGGCGGGCCGCGCCCGCGACACCAGTGGCCGGATCCGTGACCAGGCGCCGTCGGCTCCGACCAGCAGGTCCGTGGTGAACGTGGAGCCGTCGGCGAGCGTCACCTCGTGCCGCCCGTCGCCCAGCGGCCGCGCGGCGGTCACCTTGGCGCCCCAGCGGACCGTGCCCCCGGGGAGCGAGCCCAGCAGCAGGTCGCGCAGGTCGCCGCGGTCGATCTCGGGCCGCCCGCCGGTGCCGTCGTCGGGCTCCTCGCGGTGCACCCGGCCGTCCCGGTCGAGCACCCGCAGGGCCTCGCCGCCGCGGTGGACCCGCGCCCGGAAGGCGTCGTACAGCCCGGCCGCGCGCAGCGCCACCTGCCCGGACTCCTCGTGGATGTCGAGCATGCCGCCCTGGGTGCGGGCGGCGGGGGAGGGGTCCAGGTCGAACAGGGCCGCCTCGATGCCGTGCACGTGCAGCACGCGGGCGAGCGTCAGGCCGCCGAGCCCCGCGCCGACGACGGCTATGGGGTGGTGGGGGGTGCTGGTCATGGCGTGTCTCCTTCGTGCGGCCGGGTGGTCCGGGGCGTCTCCTCGGGTACGGCGGTCCGCTCGATGCCGCTGATCAGCGCCTGGAACGCCCAGGACAGCCGGGCCGCGGGAGCCCCCGAGAGCAGCGGCCCGGCGAGAGCGGCGATGTGCGGGTGGGTCCCGGCGTCGGCGCCCCGGAGGGCGCGGCGCAGCGCGTCCCACTCGTCCTGGCCGGCCGCGTCCGGCCCGCTGTGTTCGGCGGCGGTCGCGGTGGCGTGCTGCAGGAGCAGGTCCACACCCCAGGCCGCCTGAGCGGGCGGCACCCCGCCCTCGTCGAGCAGCGCGAGCAGCGTCTCGACGAGGTTCAGGTAGTGCGGGCCGCTGGGGCGGGCGGTGAGTGCCGCGCGGGCCAGGTCCGGGTGGTCGAACAGCACCTCGGTGTACATGCCGAGGACCTGCTCCAGGCGCTCCCGCCAGGTGCCCCCCGTGGGGGCCGGCCCGACCGTGCCGAGCAGCTCGTCCAGGACGGCGGCGTGCAGCTCGTCGGTGTTGCGGACGTAGACGTACAGCGAGGCCGGGCCGGTGTCGAGCTCCTGGGCCAGGCGTCGCATGGTCACCTTGCGCAGCCCCTCGGCCCGCAGCACCGCCACCGCGGCGGCGACGATGCCCTCCCGGGACAGGGCGGGCTTGGCGGGCCGCTCACGGCGGCTGCGGGGGGCGGGGTGGCTCGCGGTCATGCCGTCCACCGTAACGAACATGTTCGGCACGAACAAGTTCGTAGCGAACGTGTTCGTGAAAATCTCGTCGGGCACAGTGCGCGCTTGCTGTCCGCCCTGCCCGGAATGCCGCCCCTCGGTTCTGCCAAGATGCGGAGTGTCATGGTGCAGATACCGAACACGCCCCCGTCCGCGTCGCCCGCACCCCGCTCCGTGCCGACGAGCGCCGATGTCGCCCGGCTGGCCGGCGTCTCGCGCGCGACCGTCTCCTACGTCCTGAACAACACCAGCGCCGTCAGGATCAGCGAGCCCACGCGCCGCCGCGTCCACGAGGCCGCGCGCGAACTCGGCTACGTCCCCCACGCCGCCGCCCGCAGCCTGCGCGCCGGACACAGCCGTATGGTCCTCATGCCCGCCCCGGCCATCCCGATCGGCCCGCTCTACGGCCGGTTCATCAACGAACTCCAGTGGGCGCTCGGCCGCCTCGACTACACCGTCGTGCAGTACGGCACCGTCGCCGTCCAGGGCGACGAGGCGGCCCGCGCCTGGGCCGAGCTGCGCCCGGTCGCCGTGATCGTGCCGGGCGCCGGGCTCGGCCCGCAGGGCGTGACCGTCCTCAAGCGGTCCGGCGCCCGCGCCGTCGTGACCCTCGGCCCCGCCTCCGTCGAGGGCGCGCACGCGCTGCTCATGGACCAGGCCGCCGTCGGCCACGCGGCCGCCGCCCACCTCCACAGCCGCGGCCGGCGCCGCATCGGCGTCGTCGTCCCGGAGGAGGCCGGCCTGGAGACCTTCTCCCGGCCCCGCCTCGACGGCGCCCGCGACGCCCTGCGCGGCACCGGCGCCGCCATCACCGAGCTGCCCCTCGCCTACACCGAGGAGGCCGCCGCCCGGCTCGCCGCCCGCTGGGGCGACCTCGGCCTGGACGCCGTGTTCACCTACAACGACGAGTACGCGATGCTGCTGATGAGCGCCCTCCAGGACACCGGCGTGCGGATCCCCGAGGACACCGCCGTCATCGGCGCCGACGACCTGATGCTCGGCCGGCTGCTGCGCCCCCGGCTGAGCACCGTCCACATCGAGCTGCCCTCGGGCCGCGACCTGGCCGCCCTCGTCGACCGCGCGGTACGCAACCCGGGCGCGGCACCCGAGACCCACCGGGTGCTGGGGGCGTCGGTCGTCCCGCGCGAGTCCACCTGAGGCGTCAGGCGGGGCCGGGCCGGACACGCCACGGGCGGACACGCCGATGACGGACATGCCGCGGGCCCGCACCGGTGCGACACCGGACGCGGGCCCGTACGGAAGAGCCGGACGTCTTACTGAGGGTTCTGCTCGGCCTGCCCCTGCCCCTGCTGGGCCTGCTGCTCCGCGATGGACTTGCGTACCTCGTCCATGTCCAGCTTGCGGGCCTGGCCGATGACGTCGGCCAGCGCCGCCTCCGGCAGCGCGCCCGGCTGGGCGAAGATGGCGACCTGGTCGCGCACGATCATCAGCGTGGGGATCGACTGGATCCCGAAGGCGGCGGCCAGCTCCGGCTGCGCCTCGGTGTCCACCTTGCCGAACACCAGGTCCGGGTTGTCCTCGGCGGCCTTCTCGTAGACCGGCGCGAACGTACGGCACGGCCCGCACCAGGACGCCCAGAAGTCGATCAGGACGAACTCGTTGTCCGTGACCGTCTGGTCGAAGTTCTCCTTGGTGAGCTCCACGGTGCTCATCGTGTGCATCCCTCATTCCTGGTGTAGGGGGTGACGCCGTCCCGCACAACGCGACCGGAGCACCGCCTATTCCGTCGATATCCGGCGCGCGTACCCATGTGGCCGCAGCGCACACCACCCGGAAGACTGACCCCATGACGGAAACGGAAACCATCGCGTACGACGTCGTGGTGCTCGGAGCCGGGCCCGTGGGGGAGAACGTCGCCGACCGCACCCGCGCGGCCGGCCTGTCCACCGCGGTCGTCGAGAGCGAACTGGTCGGCGGCGAGTGCTCCTACTGGGCCTGTATGCCCAGCAAGGCCCTGCTCAGGCCGGTCATCGCGCGCGCCGACGCCCGCCGCGTGCCCGGCCTGGCCCAGGCGGTGCAGGGCCCCCTCGACGCGGCCGCGGTCCTCGCCCACCGCAACGACTACACCTCCCACTGGCAGGACGACGGCCAGGTCCGGTGGCTGGAGAGCGTCGGCGCCGACCTCCACCGCGGCCACGGCCGCCTCACCGGCCCGCGCACCGTGACCGTGACCGGCCCCGACGGCGTACGGCGCGTGCTCACCGCCCGGCACGCCGTGGCCGTCTGCACCGGAAGCCGCGCCCAGCTGCCCGGCCTGCCGGGCCTCGCCGAGGTACGGCCCTGGACCAGCCGGGAGGCCACCAGCGCCCAGCACGTGCCGGGCAGGCTGGTCGTCGTCGGCGGCGGGGTCGTCGCCACCGAGATGGCCACCGTCTGGCAGGCCCTCGGCTCCCGGGTCACGGTCCTGGTGCGCGGCAAGGGCCTGCTGAACCGCATGGAGCCGTTCGCCGGCGAACTGGTCGCCGAGGCGCTCACCGAGGCCGGGGCCGACGTCCGCACCGGCACCTCCGTCGAGTCCGTGAGCCGTGTCGACGGCACCCTGGTGGTCGTCACCGACCGCGGCGACCGCATCGAGGCCGACGAGATCCTCTTCGCCACCGGGCGCGCCCCGCGCACCGACGACATCGGCCTGGAGACCGTCGGCCTGGAGCCCGGCTCGTGGCTGGAGGTCGACGACAGCCTGCGGGTCACGGGCACCGACTGGCTGTACGCGGTCGGCGACGTCAACCACCGCGCCCTCCTCACCCACCAGGGCAAGTACCAGGCCCGGATCGCCGGTGCCGCCATCGCCACCCGCGCCTCGGGCGAGCCGCTCGACGAGGCCGAGCCGTGGGGCGCGCACGCCGCGACCGCCGACCATCACGCCGTACCGCAGGTCGTCTTCACCGACCCGGAGGCCGCGGCGGTGGGCCTGTCGCTGGCGGAGGCGGAACAGGCCGGGTACCGGGTGCGGGCGGTCGACGTCGAGCTGTCGTCGGTGGCGGGCGCGGGCCTGTACGCGGACGGCTACAAGGGCCGCGCGCGGATGGTCGTGGACGTGGAGGGGGAGATCCTGCGCGGGGTGACCTTCGTCGGCCCCGGCGTCGGCGAACTCATCCACTCGGCGACCGTCGCCGTCGCCGGGCAGGTCCCCGTCGACCGGCTGTGGCACGCGGTCCCGGCGTACCCGACGATCAGCGAGGTGTGGCTGCGGCTGCTGGAGGCGTACCGCGGCTGACGCGCGCCGGGTGCGACGGCGTACGCGCCCGTCTCACCCGGGCAGGCCGAAGCCCAGCTCCCGGGCCGCCGCCTCGGGCGTCGGCTGGTTCCAGCGCTCGGCCATCGCCTGGTGCGAGGACAGGGAGCGCGGCTCGGCCCGGTCCAGGTAGAGCACGCCGTCGAGGTGGTCGGTCTCGTGCTGGACGATCCGCGCGGGCCAGCCCGCGACCACCTCGTCCAGCGCCCGGCCGTGCTCGTCCTCGCCCCGCAGCCGTACCTCGGCGTGCCGGGCCACGACGGCCTGCCAGCCCGGCACGCTCAGGCAGCCTTCGAAGAACGCGGCACGGGCGGGGCCCACGGGCTCGTACGACGGGTTGACCAGGACCCGGAACGGCAGCGGCACCCGCCCGCGGGCCACGCGCACCTCATCGGGCACCGGCGCCGGGTCCTCCAGCACCGCGATCCGCAGCGCCACCCCGACCTGCGGCGCGGCCAGGCCCACGCCGGGCGCGGCCCGCATGGTCGTGCGCAGTGCCGCCACGAACCGGGCGAGCAGGCCGGGGCCCAGCTGCCCCTCGTACGGCTCGGTGCCCTGGCGCAGCACCGGATCGCCGGCCGCGACGATCGGCAACGGGCCGCCGGCCGCGAGGAGTTCCTCGACCTGCTCGACAAGGGGCGCACGCTCACGGTCGGATGCCATCACGCCAGCATGCCACGCCGTGCGCCCCGGTCCGGACGCGATGTCAGTCGCGGTCGAAGTCCCCGGCGAGCGCCGAGGCGATCCGCAGGTGCGGCTCCGCCTCCTCGGCGCGGCCCTGCCGCTGGAGCGTGCGGCCCAGCATCAGCCGGGCGTAGTGCTCCACCGGGTCGCGCTCGACGATGACGCGCAACTCGGACTCGGCGCGGCTCAGTTGGGCCGAGTGGTAGTAGGCGCGGGCCAGCAGCAGCCGCGGTCCGGTCTGCTCCGGCACCTCCTCGACCAGCCCGCTCAGGACGCGCGCCGCGGCGGCGTAGTCCTTGGCGTCGAAGAACAGCCGGGCGCGCTCCCAGCGCTCCGCCGGTGTTCCGTGGCCGTAGTACGTCGTGTCCACTCGGGGCCTCCTTCGTTTCGAGGCCGACAACCGGGACGGGTTGTTGAATATTCCACTACCGATGGGGGTCGGAGTGGGTGGCTCTAGGCGCGGGCGGCCAGCTCGGCCTCGGCCCGCTCGGTCACATGGGCCAGCACCCGGCCCGCGGCAGCGCGGTCCTCCGGGGAGAGGCCCGCCCAGATCCGCGCCGAGATCTCCTGGACCTCGGCGGAGTAGGCGTCGTACACCGCGCGGCCGGAGGCGGTCAGCCGGATCCGCGACGGTCCGTCGGCGGCGAGGAACCCCCCGGCGAGGAGCTCGTCGACGAGCCGGTGCGCCTCGGCGGTGCCGGTCCTGATCGAGCCGGTGACGCCGTCGGCGATCTCGTCTCGTGTGACCGGGCCGTCCGCCAGAGCGGCGAAACGGAGGGCGGTGTTCTGCGCGAAGGTGAGGTCGTAGCGGGACAGCACGCTCTCCAGGACGGCGCGGGCGGCGTAGTGGGCCAGGCCGAGGGTGCGGGCGTCGGCGAGGGGTGCGGTGGTGGTCATGACTGCTCCTCGGTGATGGGGGAGACGGACGGATCGGACGCGGTGCGCGGTGCGAGCGGGGTGTCGAGCAGCGTCATCAGGGTGGCCGTGAACTCGCGGGTCCGCGGGCTGTCGGGCCCGCCCAGCGGCTCCAGCCACCCGGCCATCAGCTCCTGGACGACCTCGATCGCCCGCCGGGTTGCCTCCTGGCCCCGCTCGGTCAGCGCGAGCTGGACGGCGCGCGGGTCCTGCGGATCGCGGGTGCGCTCCAGCAGCCCGTCGCCTTCGAGGGCGCGGGCCAGCTTGGACACGTACAGCGGCTCCAGCCCCGTGTGGTCGGCCAGCCGGCGCTGGCTGGGCCGCTCGCCGGCGCGCTGCATGCCGTACAGCGATGCCGCCAGGGCGTACTTCGCGTGCGTCAGCCCCAGAGGCGCCATCGCGCGGTCGACGGCGACGCGCACCTTGGTCGACAGGCGCCAGACGAGATACCCGGCGGTGGGCTCGGCCCCTTCGCTTTCCTTGCTGCTGCTCATGACGGATACAGTACATGGCTACTGTAGCCATGGCTACTATTTTCTTCGAGGAGCGCGGACTGCCCCCGCCGCGCGGCGGGGGCAGCGGACCGGTCAACCGCCGGAGCAGACGCTCCCGTTGAGGCGGAAGGCCGTCGGATCGGGGTTGGGTCCGTCATTGGCGCCGACGAAGCCGAACGACACCGTCGACGCGCCGTCGGCGGCCAGCGGCCCCGAGCCTTCCGGAGCGGTGACCCGGACGTGCCGGCCGGTCTGGCCGAACGAGGCGTTCCAGCCGGACGACACGGACTGGCCCTCGACCGGCCAGTCCCAGTCCACGGTCCAGCCGGTGATCGGGGCGGCCGAGAGGTTCCGCACGGTGACCGTGGCCACGAAGCCGTTGCCCCAGCCCGTGTCGCGGTGGTACGTCACCGCGCAGGCGGCGTCGGACGGCGTGCCCGTGGTGAAGGTCAGCGGATCCGACGGGGCGGAGAACCGCCCCGAGGCGTCGGACGCCAGCACGTTGACCGTGTGGGTACTGCCCGCGGGCAGGTTCCGCAGCGTCACCGACGTGCCCGTGCTCTCGCCGACCACCCACGTGTGCGCGCCGTCGCGCTCCTGGACCAGATAGCGGCCGGCGCCGGACGCCCCCGCCCAGGACAGCCGCGCGGTGGTGTCCGTCACCGCCTCCAGCCGCGGTGTGCCCGGCGTGCCGGCCGCCGAGGTGCCGGTGCCGGCCTGCGGGGCGAGCGTGACGGTGATCATCCCGTACGGCGGCACGGTGACCCGGGACGCCGACGCCCCGCTGCCGGTGACGTCCGTGACGCCGGTGTCGCCGCGCGCGTAGCGGCGGACCTCGGGGGCGGCGGCGGACGGGGTGAAGCCCGCGTAGGTGAGGCCGACGCTGCGCGCGGCGTCGGGGTTCTTGTTGATGAGCAGCACGCTCAGGCGCCCGTCGCGGCGGTGGACGGCGTGGGCGGAGACGTCCCGCGCGGAGGAGGCGGCGGCGACCATCGTGTCGCCCGCGGAGCCGAGTTCACTGGTCATCTTCATGCCGTGGTACGGGTGGAACGGCGTGTTCGGCGCCGGCTCGCAGACGGTGCCGGTGCATCCGCCGCTGGAGAGCATCCCCATGTCGCCGTAGTCGGTCTCCCCGTCGACGGTGGTGATGCGGTCCGCGCCGTTGTGGGTGTTCCACCAGTCGACGTTGAACACGCCGTTCTCCAGCGCCGTCATGAACGCGTCCGCGGCGAACAGCCCGTTGGGGCGCGCGGTGAGCTGCGCGCCGCCGGTGTTGGTGTTGACCTCGGTGAGGGCGATGCCGATGCGCGGGGAGTCGGCGCCCGCGTACCGGTCGAGCTGGTTGCGCACCTCCCGCAGTTCGCCGGGCAGCCTGCTCAGGCGGTCCAGGGCGGCGTCGGCGCTGGTGTCGGAGCCCCCCGCGTACCAGTGGACGCTCACGAAGTCGATGACGTCGGTGACTTCGGAGAGCACGGTGTGGTTCCAGTCGCCGGCGTCGCCCTCGCCGACGACGCCGTCCGGCCAGTTGCCCGGCGCGGTGAGGACCGCGCCGATCTTGACGGTCGGGTCGACGGCCTTCATGGCGGCGGCGTAGGCGCGGACCTGACGGGCGTACTCCCGGGGGCTCTTGTCGGCGTGGTCGTCGTGCTCCCAGCCGCTGCCGTAGTGGCCGTTGCCGTAGATCTCGTTGCCGATCTCCCAGAGCTTCGCGCCGTAGCCCTTGGTGATGTTCGCGTACCGGACCCAGCCTGCCGCCTCCTCGGGCGTGCCCGAGCCGTAGTTCGCGATCAGGATCGGCTGGGCCCCGGTGGCGCGGACCGTGCCCATGAAGGCGTCGAAGCCGGTGCCGGGGGCGACGTACCCGCCGGGCGCGGTGTGCGTCTCCCAGTGGTAGATGTCGGCGTACGAGCCGCCCGGGTACCGCATCGCCCCGACGCCGGCCGCCTTCATGAGGGAGGCGACCTCGGGGTCGTTCATGTGCGCGTCCCAGACGGCGGCGTTGACGCCGCGCGCCGTGCCGGACAGGCGGCCCAGCGCCGCCTGCGTGTTGACCTGGACGTCGACGTCCGCGGCGGGCGTCTCCTGCCCGGCGGCCGAGGCGGCCGACGCGACTCCGGCGGTCCCGACGGCGCCGAGCGGGGACAGCAGGGCCAGCGCGGCGGCCAGGGCGGCGGCGGTGCGGGTGAGGTGACGGGGGTGCCGGGCGCGGGCGCGGCGGGATCTGTGCGGTAAGGCCATGGGGGTCCTTCCTCGGGGGCCGGCCGTACGGAGCGCTGGTGTGAGAGCTGGTGTGGGAGCGCTCCCATGATGGGAGGGGCATGATGCTCTGTCAACGGACGGGACACCTGAGCCGAGGCGGGGCCGGGCGCTGTTGAGCGGGCGGCCGGCGGGGGAGTATCTCTCTTGCCACCGGTGAAACCGTTCACCGGGCGGCTGGGGGAGGGCGCTGTGGACGCAGCTGTTGCCGGAGTGGTCGTCGCCTTGTGTCTCACCGTGTGGGACCTGCTGCGCCTGTGGCTGCGCGAGCCGCCCCGCTGGACCGACCGGCTCGGCCTGGCGTTCTGGGGCACGGTGAGCGTGCTCGCGGCCGAGCGCTGGGGCCCGCACTGGCTGGTGGTGGTCGCCTGGTCGGTCACCGGGTTCTGCATGCTGGGCGCTGTCGCGGCCGCCGCCGTCGGGGCCCTCCCCACCGTCCCGGTGGTCGACGCGGCGCAGCTGCGGCAGCGACTGCTCGCGGCCTGCGGGCCCGACGGCCCCGAGACGACCACGGTGGGCGTCTCCAGTACGGGATTCGTCGCGGTCCGCACGACCGGCGCGCCCTCGCACGTCCTGGCCGCGCGGCTGGAACGCGGCTGCCCTTTCTGCCTCGTGGAGGAGATCCTCACCGAGGTCGGCCAGGACGCCGAACAGGCCGTCGAGCGCTATCGCGGCGAACGGTCCCGCGGCGTCAACGCCATGGCGGTGCTGACCCGGACCGCGCCGGACGCCGGCCGGCGGGCCGACATCCTCCCCATGACCGGCAACCGCAAGCCCTTCCGGACCGCCTGCGCCACCCACGCCCTGCCGTGACCGGCCGGCCGCCACCCGTCCCCTGACCTGCCTGCTCTCACCACCCGTGCCCTGCCCTGACCCGCCTGTCGTGACCTGCCTGCCGTGAGGGAGCCCGCCGGTGCTGTCCGTGCTGCTGACTGTCCTGGGAGCCTTGCTCCTGCCGGTAGCCGTGCTCATGCTGATGCTCGGCAGGGGGTGGCTGTGGGGCCCCGACGCGCTGTCGCTGCGCTGGCGGCTCTTGTACGGGCTGACCCTCGCCGCGCTCTTCGTCCTGGTAGGCCTGGCGCTGTGGCCCGACGCGCGCTGCGGGGTCGACTGCGAGCCGGTGGTGACGCCGGTGTACCCGTGAGGACGGCGGGGTGGCAGGAATCCTGCCCGGCCGGCCGGCCCGCCGCCCGACGGCACGCCCCGTGCGCCATACTCTCCCGATGGGTTCACGCACACTCCGGATCAGCCCGCCGATCACGATACGGCGGGCTGTCGCGCGCGATGCCAGACGGCTCACGCGGATCGTGCGTGGCTCAAGCGCCTACGAGGGCAAGTACGCGGCCGCGGTCGCGGGCTACCGGGTCGGGCCCGACTACATCGAGGCCCACCGCGTCTTCGCGGCCGTAGGCCCCGACGAGCAGGGAGACCGGGTCCTCGGGTTCTACTCGCTCGTCCTCACCCCGCCAGAGCTCGACCTGCTGTTCGTCGCCGACGAAGCGCAGGGACGGGGCATCGGACGGCTGCTCGTCGCACACATGCAGGCCGAGGCCCGTGCCGCCGGGCTCGACCGCGTCAAGGTCGTCTCGCATCGTCCCGCCGAGGGCTTCTACCACCGCGCCGGCGCAGTGCGCACCGGGACCGCGCCCGCGAACCCGCCCGCCGTGCCGTGGGACCGCCCCGAATTCGAGTTCCGCGTTCCTTCGGAATGAGGCGGTGGGCCGGGGGCCGTCGGCGGGCGTCCGTGGCGCGGAGAGGTCGGGCTGCTGCCCTGCCGCCCTGTGGAACTGCTGGGGAGAGGCAGCCGACGTCAAAGAGGACGCCCAGCTCGGCTTGGTGGGCGCCTGCTCCAGGCAGCGACAGAGAACTGTCACCTGCGCCGGCAACTCGGTGACCGCCAGGCGGTCGTGCGCGTGCTGCCGGCGCACACGCCGCCCGGCAGGCAGCCGTGTCAGCCGGCGCAGGCGCACCCTGCGCCCGCCTTGGCCTCGGCCAGGGTCTGGGAGGAGTCGACGGCCTGCTCCTCGGGGGTGCAGCACGCGGTCGTACCGCAGCAGGCGTCCGGGGCGGTGCCGGCCTTTTCCAAGGTGTCGGCATCGCCCTTGACCACGTACACCTCCCACGGCTCCTTGCCCGGACCGGTCACCCACACCTTGTCCTGCAGGGCGTAGCAGCAGGAGGTGTCGTTCTCCTCGAACGTGGCCAGGCCCGCTTCCTTGAGCCGGGTTGTGGCGGCGGAGACTTCCTCGGTGCCGGCGACCTCGACACCGAGGTGGTCGAGGCGGGTCTCCTCGCCCGTCTCGCCCTCGATGAGGACGAGCTTGAGCGGGGGCTCGGTGACGGCGAAGTTGGCGTAGCCCTCGCGCCGCTTGGCGGGTTCGGTGCCGAAGAGCTTGGAGTAGAAGGCGATCGAGCCTTCCAGGTCGGCGACGCGCAGGGCGAGCTGGACTCGGGACATGGCGGTCTCCCATCACAGACGACGCTGTATCGACGGCTGTCGATGCAAGCGAGGTTGCCACTTGGATAGACAGACGTCAACATAGGGACATGTCGAAACAAGCTGTTCTGCCGCTGCTCGGTCAGGACGCGGCGTGCTGCGCCCCGATGGTCCGCGAGCCGCTGGGTGAAGTGGACGCAGCCGAGCTTTCGCGGATGTTCAAGGCGCTGTCGGACCCCATCCGGCTGCGGCTGCTGTCCCTGATCGCCTCGCACGAGGGCGGGGAGGCGTGCGTGTGTGACCTGATCGGCCTGTTCGACGTCTCCCAGCCGACCATCTCCCACCACCTGAAGGTGCTGCGCGAGACCGGACTCGTCGGCTCCGAACGACGCGGTACCTGGGTGTACTACTGGGTGCTGCCCGAGGCCCTGGCCAAACTGTCCGCCCTGCTGCAGACCCCCGCCGTGCCGGCGGAGGCCTCCGCGTGAGCGCCCCGGTGCCGCTGGTGCGAAGGGCGGCGGCTGAAGCCGTCGGCACGGCGGCGCTGGTGGCCGTGGTGGTCGGCTCCGGGATCCAGGCCGGTGAACCGACCCGCGACGTCGGCCTCCAGCTGCCGGCCAACTCCCTGGCGACCGTCTTCGGTCCGGGCGTGCTCATCGCCCTGCTCGGCCCCGCGCCTGGTCCTGGTCGCCTTCACCTTCGGGCGCCCGGCGCCCGCAACCGGGGACGAGGTCGTCGTCCCGCACGGCGAGCAGCATCCCGCCAATCCCGTCCGACCTGCTGAAGGAAGCACCGTGTCCTCATGAGCACTCCCGCCGCCCCCTCCGTGCTGTTCGTCTGCGTGCACAACGCCGGCCGCTCCCAGATGGCCGCCGCCTTCCTCACCCACCTCGCCGGAGACAAGGTCCAGGTCCGCTCCGCCGGCTCCGCCCCCGCCGACGCCGTGAACCCCGACGTGGTGGAGGCCATGAAGGAGACCGGCATCGACCTCTCCGCCCAGATCCCGAATGTCCTCACCGCCGAGGCCGTGCAGGCCTCGGACGTGGTCGTCACGATGGGCTGCGGGGATGCCTGCCCGTACTTCCCCGGCAAGCGGTACCTGGACTGGAAGCTCGACGATCCCGCCGGACAGGGCGTCGAGGCCGTCCGGCCGATCCGCGACGAGATCGAGCGACGCATCCGCGGCCTGCTCGCCGAGCTCGGCATCGAGGTGACGGCGTGAGCACGGCCACCGGCGTACACGTCGCGGCGATGGAGCCGGAGCACGCCACGGCCGTACTGGAGATCTACCGGCTCGGCATCGACGAGCAGAACGCCACCTTCGAGACCGCCGCTCCGGCCTGGGAAACCTTCGACGCGGCCAAGCTGCCCGAGCACCGCTTCGTCGCATTGGACGCCGACGGACAAGTGGTGGGCTGGGCAGCCGTGGTGCCCGTGTCCGACCGGTGCGCGTACGCCGGAGTGGTCGAACACTCCGTCTACGTCCACCCCGATGCCCGCGGCAGGGGTGTCGGTCTGGCCCTGCTGACCGCTCTGATCGCCTCCACCGAGGCCGCGGGCATCTGGACGATCCAGTCCGGCATCTTCCCCGAGAACACCGCCAGCCTCGCCCTGCATCAGCGGGCCGGGTTCCGGGTCATCGGCACACGCGAGCGCATCGGCCGCCACCACGGCCAATGGCGCGACGTGGTCCTGGTCGAACACCGCAGCCCGGCCATCGGCTGAGCCGCCCCACGTCCCCTCCGGGACTGGCCCGCTCCAGCTCGGCGGCCAGGGGAGCGGTCTCCCATCGAGATCCGCCGCCGGGGCGTATGGATGACGGCTCCGGTGTTTTCCCTAGGTCAGCGCACCCTCCCGCGCGGCTTCAACGGGGTCGCGGGCAGCTCGGGTGCCGCCAGGGGACGTCCGTCGTAGCCCTTCACCTCGCCGAAGCGGGTGCCCGTCATCCAGTCGGCGCGGGCCTGCTCGATCTCCTCCTGGGTGCGGCCGACGAAGTTCCACCACATGATCAGCTCCTCCTCGAACGGCTCGCCGCCGAGGAGCATCACGTCGGCGTCCGACTCGGCGCGCAGCGGTAGTTCGGTGCGGCCGCAGCCGAGGTAGAGCATCGAGCCGGGCAGCACGGGCACGCCGTCCACGTGCACCTCGCCCGACATCGACAGCACCCCGTACTCGAAGTCCGGCTCCAGGGGCAGCCGTACGTCCGTGCCGCGGGCGAGCGCGAGGTCGGCGCCGACGATCGGGGTGTACGCCGTACCCGGTGACGTGGCGCCGTCGAGGGCGCCGAGGATCACGGTCGCCGTGAGGCCCGGCGCGGTGACCGTCGGCAGTTCGGCGTGGTGCTCGAACTTCGGGTCGGTGTGGCGGTGGGCGTCCGGCAGGGCGACCCAGAGCTGGGCGCCGTGCAGGAAACGCGCGTGCGAGCGGGGGCTCTCCTCGGAGTGGCTGATCGCCCGGCCGGACGTCATCAGCCCGAGCTGCTTCGGCAGGATGGTCTGCAGGCTGCCCGTGGAGTCCCGGTGCAGCACCTCGCCCTCGTGGAGCCAGCTGACCGTCTGCAGGCCCATGTGCGGATGCGGCGGCACCTGCATGCCGGGCTCGTCGGCGATGTCGTCGGGTCCGTAGTGGTCGACGAAGGCCCAGGCGCCGATCATGCGCCGGCCGAGGTTCGGCAGCAGCCGGCGTACCTCGGTGGACTCGCCGAGTCTGACGCGGCGAGGGCTCAGCAGCTCGCGGACGGGCTCGGCGACGACGAATCCGCGGCCGCCGCACACGCTCGGTACGGGCGCGCGGTCAAGGTTGCTCATGCGGCAAACCTAGTCCTCCCGGGGCAGGAAAGCAGGTGGCATGTTCCGGGACGCCCGCTGCGGCGGGCCCGGGCAGGGGGGCACATGGGCCGGGCGGGCCCGTGCCGGCGTGCCGGTCAGCGCGGGATCACCCAGTCCGGTGTCCACGTCCCGGCCGTGTCCTGCCCCGCCGTCGCCGCCGTGAGGTGGGCGCGGAGCGTGGCCAGAGCCGGGTTTGGGTTGTCGCGGTGCCACAGGAGCGCGTGCGGGTACACCGGCGTCGGGTCCGTCACCGGGATCAGCCGCAGACCGTGGCCGGCCGGCCAGACCAGCCGGGTCCGCCCGCCCATGAACGTGGCCAGCGCCGGGGTGTCCGCGATGGTGTCGAGCAGCGCGTCGGAGCCGAAGTTGGGGCCGGTCGCCTCGATGGTGAGGCCGAACGCGGCGACGAGGTCGTCGTAGTACGCGCCCCACTCCGAGCCGGGGACGATGCCCGGCATCCAGATGCGGTGCCCGGCCAGCCCGTCCATGGTCACCGAGCGCGCCGAGGCCAGTGCGTGGCCCGGACCGGTGAGGAGCTGCAGCGGCTCGTCCAGCACCCGGACCGCCGCGATGTCCTCCGGCAGCGGCCGGCCGGGCGCCGCGACGGCGCGGAAGGACGCGTCGATCGTGCCGGAGCGGACGGCGGCGACGGCCGTCTCGATGTCGAGCAGCATCACCACGTCCAGGTCGATCTCCGGGTGGGCGCGGTGGAAGGCCCGCATCAGGCCGGTCGCGGCGCCCCGCGAGGCGATCACGTCCACGCGCAGCGGGCGGCGGCCCGCGCGCACCGACGTGGCCGCGCGCTCGGCGACGCGCAGCAGCTCGCGCGCGTGGGGCAGGAACGCCTGCCCGTCGATGCTCAGCCCGGAGCCGCGCGGGGTGCGGGTGAACAGCCGCACCCCGAGGGTGCGTTCCAGCGCGGCGACGCGCTTGGAGACGGCCTGCTGGGTGATCCCCAGCTCGGCGGCGGCCTCCTGGAACTGCCCCGCGTCGGCCACGGCGACGAAGGTGCGCACGGTTTCGAGATCCACGCCCCACACCTTAGGCACACAACCCGTGGTTGTGGCCCGGCCACCGTTCGGTTGTTTGATCCCTCGTCCGCGCCCTTGCTTTGATGCGGCGACATCGATGACCGGTTGTGCGGAGGGTGCGGAGCGTGGTGGCGAGACGATCTCTGGGGCGGCCGTTCGGCCGGCTGTGGGCGGCGTACGCGGTCAGCGCCTACGGCTCCGGGCTCGGCTTCGGCGCACTCCCGCTGACGGCCGTCCTGGTGGTGCACGCGAGCCCCGCCCAGGTGTCCGCGCTGTCCGCCGTGGGACCCGCGGTGGGCGCGCTGATCGCGGTGCCGCTCGCGCCGTGGGTGGAGCGCCGCCGCAAGCGGCAGGTGATGATCGGCATGGACCTGTGCCGCTTCGCGGCCATGGCGAGCGTCCCCGTCGCCCACGTCGCCGGCCGGCTCGGCTTCGCCCAGCTGCTCGTCGTCTCGGCCGTGGTCGCCGCGGCGAAGATCGCCTTCAACGCGGCGAGCGGCGCCTTCCTCAAGACCCTGCTGCCCCCACGGGACCTGCTGGTGGCCAACGCCCGGCTGGAGTCCACGAACTGGAGCTCCATCGCGGTCGGCCCGCCGCTGGGCGGCGCCGCGACCGGGGCGTTCGGACCGGTCGCCACCGTGCTGGCCGACGCGGTCAGCTACCTGCTCTCCGCGCTGGGCATCACCGCCGTCCGCGCCCGTGAGGAACCCCCACGGGAGGCCGGTGCCGCTCGGGCCGGGACCGGCGGTGCGCTCGACGGCTGGCGGCACCTGCTCGCCCATCCCGGCCTGCGCGCGCTCTGGCTCAACAACATGCTCGTCGCCGGACTGATCATGGCCACCGAGCCGCTGCTCGCCGTGCTCCTGCTCCGCGACCTCGGCTTCCCGCCCTGGCAGTACGGCCTCGCCTTCGCCGCCCCCTGCCTCGGCGGACTCGTCGGCTCCCGGCTGGCCCGCCGGGTCGTCGCCCGGTACGGCCGGCACCGCGTCCTGCGGACCGCCGGCACACTGCGGGCCGTCTGGCTGATCGGCCTCGCCCTCACCCCGCCGGGCACCGCCGGACTCGTCACCGTGATCGCCGTCGAGCTGGCGATCATCGTCCACATGAGCCTGTACACCCCCGTCCTCGCCACGTACCGGCTCGAACAGACCCCGCAGCACCGCGTCGCCCGGACCCTGACGGCCTGGTCGATCGGCCAGCAGACGGCCATCGCCGTGCTCACCGCGCTCGCCGGCCTCCTCGCCGACGCCACCAGTCCCCGCACGGCCCTCACCGTCGCCGGGCTGCTGATCCTCGCGACCCCGCTGCTGCTGCCCCGCCGCGAGAGCCTCGCACCGGCGGCCGAGGGGGCGACGGCACCGGCCGGGTCGGGCGCCGGGTGACCGCGGCCCGGTGCCCCTGAGCCCGTCACCGTCTACCGTGCAGTCATGGACCGGACGACACATGACGTACCGGCGCGGGACGGCGCCGACCCGCTCTGCCAGCTCTCCCTGGAGCAGTTGCGCCGGCGCACGAGCGTGAAGTGGCGGACCTATCCCGAGGACGTGCTGCCGCTGTGGGTCGCCGAGATGGACGTGCCGCTCGCCGAGCCGGTGGCACGGGCGATCACCGACGCGGTGGCGCTCGGCGACACCGGCTATCCGGCCGGGACGGCCTACGCCGAGGCACTGGCCGGGTTTGCCCGGGAGCGGTGGGGCTGGGACGGGCCGGCCGTGGAGCGTACGGCGATCGTGCCGGACGTGATGATGGGCGTCGTCGAGATGATCAAGCTGGTGTCCGGGCCGGACGACCCGGTCGTCGTCAACTGCCCGGTCTACCCGCCCTTCTACCAGTTCGTAGGGAGCATGGGCCGGCCCGTCGTCGAGGCGCCGCTCGCTGCGGACGGACGGATCGACTTCACCGCCCTGGAGAAGGCCTTCCACAACGTCGCACGGACCGCCGGTCAGGGGACCGGCCGGCCGGTGTACCTGCTGTGCAGCCCGCACAACCCGACCGGCGCCGTGCACACCGCCGCCGAACTCACCGAGGTGGCCCGGCTGTCGCGGACCTACGGCGTGCGCGTGGTGGCCGACGAGATCCACGCCCCGATCGTGGCCGCCGGTGTCTCCTTCGTGCCGTATCTGAGCGTGCCCGGCGCGGAGGACGGGCTGTCGCTGATGTCGGCGTCCAAGGCGTGGAACCTGGCAGGGGTCAAGGCCGCGCTCGCCGTCGCCGGGCCCGAGGCGGCCGGTGACCTGGCGCGGCTGCCCGAGGAGGTGAGCGACGGGCCCAGCCACCTCGGGGTCATCGCCCACACCGCGGCCCTCAGGGAGGGCGGCGACTGGCTCGACGCGCTGCTGGCCGGTCTCGACGCCAACCGCCGTCTGCTGTCCCGGCTGCTGGCCGAGCACCTGCCGGCCGTCCGCTGCACACCCGCCCAGGGCACCTACCTGGCCTGGCTCGACTGCCGTGACCTGGGACTCGGCGACGACCCGGCGGAGGTGTTCCTGCACCGCGGCCGGGTCGCGCTGAGCTCCGGGCTGCCCTTCGGCACCGGAGGCGCGGGCTTCGTCCGGATGAACCTGGCCACCTCACCGGAGCTGATCACCGAGGCGGTCCGCCGGATGGCCGCCGCCACGGCCTGACCGGCGGACCGGTGGATCAGGCGGACCGGAGATCGCAGCGCACGAGCAGCGGACCGTGGCTCACGGCGTGTAGACGGTGGGCCGGGGAGCCGTCGCCATGCCGGAGCCGATGAAGAAGCTCGGGTGCGGCGGCTGGTTGTAGGCGGTGTTCTGCCACGCGAGCGCGGTGCGGTACTGCGTGTCGTGCAGCAGCGTGGTGATCCGGGTGCCGGTCTGGTACGGCGTCGCGTAGATCCGCAGGGCCCGGTTGTCGGTGGTCGGCCAGACCACCTCCTCCCGCCAGTCGCCGAGGATGTCCCCGGACAGCGAGGGGGTCGCCTTGGTGGAGTTGTTCGAGTGGACCCCCGAGCCGGTCAGCACCCGGGTGTCGGCGGAGGTGCCGTACTTGTCGATGTGCGTGCCGTCGAGGAGTTCCCGGACGGTGTCACCGTCCCACCAGGACAGGAAGTTGGTGCTGGAGGGCTTGCGGCCGGACACGACCGTCCCCTTCGGGTCGCGGACGCCGCTCTCGGCCGACGACCAGGACTCGGCGCCCGCGCTGCCGGACCAGATGTCTCCGGAGACGCCGCGGCCGTTGTCGCCGTTGGCCGGTGTGGACCAGAGGATCTGCCCGGTGCGCGCGTCGGCCATCCAGGAGGAGGGCTTGGAGGAGTCCTCGTCGACCTTGAACTCCTCCAGGCCCGGCCGGGACGGGTCCAGATCGCCCACGTGCATCGCGTCGCCGTGGCCGTTGCGCGTGGTCCACAGGCCGGCGCCGTTGTCGTCGACCGCCATCGAGCCGTAGACGATCTCGTCCCGGCCGTCGCTGTCGACGTCCGCGACCGACAGCTGGTGGTTGCCCTGACTGTCGTACCCCTTGCCGCTGTTGGTGGAGGAGTTGGTGTCGAAGGTCCAGCGCCGGGTGAACTGTCCGCCCCGCCAGTCCCAGGCGGCGATGACGGTACGGGTGTAGTAGCCGCGCGCCATGACCAGGGAGGGCCGGGAGCCGTCGAGGTAGGCGGTGCCCGCGAGGAAGCGGTCGACGCGGTTGCCGTAGGAGTCGCCCCAGGAGGAGACCGTGCCGCGGGCCGGGACGTAGTCGACGCTCTGCATCGCCTTGCCGGTGCGCCCGTCGAACATGGTCAGGTACTCCGGGCCCGACAGCACATAACCGCTCGAATTCCGGTAGTCCGCCGAGGAGTTGCCGATCACCGCGCCCGTGCCGTCCCGGGTGCCGTCGGCCGTCTTCATGGCGACCTCGGCGCGGCCGTCGCCGTCGTAGTCGTAGACCTGGAACTGGGTGTAGTGGGCGCCGGAGCGTATGTTGCGGCCCAGGTCGACGCGCCACAGCCGGGTGCCGTCCAGCTCGATGCCGTCCACGATCGTGTTGCCGGTGTAGCCGGACTGGGAGTTGTCCTTGGCGTTGGTCGGCTGCCACTTCAGCACGAACTCCAGCCGCCCGTCGCCGTCGAGATCGCCGACGGAGGCGTCGTTGGCCTCGTAGGTGTACGCCACCCCGTCCGGGGTCGTACCGCCGGCCGGCGGGCTGAGCGGCACGTCCAGGTAGCCCGCCCGGAACTGCAACGCGTGCTCGGAGGCGGCCTGTTCGGCGCCGTTGACGACCGCGCGCACCGTGTAGTCCGCCGAGTCCGGGGCGCCGGAGTCGAAGTAGGTGGTCGACGCGGTGACGGGCGTGGAGGTGAGCTTGGTGCTGCCCCGGTAGACGTGGAACGCCACGTTGTCCGGGTCGGTGGCCAGCCACCGCCAGGAGACCAGGTTGCCACTGCTGGTGTGGACGCTGGTCAGCCCCCGGTCCAGGCGTTCCACCTGCCGGGCGGTGGCGGCCTGTGCGGACTGCGGCAGCCCCGCGAGCGCGGAGACGGCCAGCGCTGCGGCGACCGAGGTGCCGCCGATCACCCGGCGTCGTGTTCTCCGAGGCGGCGCGGGGGTGCGGGGGAGTCTGTGTGCGTCGGTCACGATGACCTCCGGTGTGTGGGGGTGAGCGACCGCGCGCGGGGGGACGGACGTGCGTGCGGGTGGCGGTGCGCTCAGGAAGATGAGGCAGATGAGGCAGATGTGGGAACGCTCCCACGGCGTGTGAGGGTAAGGAGGTGCTGATGCGTCGTCAAGGATTCTGTCCGACTTCGATGTTCGGCAATGTTCGGATCCGTGACTTCGCCCGTCTCGTCTGAGGGGCACTCAGGACGCGGGGGTCGGGCGCCGATCTACGGGTGACTGCCGAACGGCACGCGGACGGCCGCCGCGTGCAGGGGAACGGGACGTGAGGCGTGAACGTTCCCAGAGCGGAAGCAGGAGCAAGGGCGACAGCGGAAGGGTGCCGAGGGGGGAGGCACCCCGGGGCGGGCGTCAGGCCGCCGCCGCGAACGCCGTGCTCGTGATGGCCGTGTCCGTGCGGGCGTGGATGACCAGACGGACACCGCTGCCCTCCGCGCGAGCCTCAAGGGCCCGGCGGGCGGGCGCGCTGCCGGTGGCCACCGACATCAGGATCCGCAGCCTGCTGCACAGGCGGTGCACGCGCAGGACGACGCCGAGCGCGGCACCGGCAGCCGCCGGGGCCTCCAGGACGATGACGACCGGAGCCGGCCGGTGCGCGTACACCAGATCGCTGATCCGCGTCAGCAGCAGTGCCTTCCCGCACCGACCGGGGTCGTCGTGCACCGTGATGACCAGCACTCCGTTTTCGAGCGAATGGGACATCAGCACGGCTTTCGCCTTCTTCCGTCACGAGGTGTCGGTGCCGCGAGTACCCCGGGCCCGGCCCCCGAAGCAGCCCCGCCCGAGCGGTGGCACGACGGGTGGACCGCGGGAGAGGGGGTACTCGCCCTGTCCATGAGAGACCGGCAGCCCGGCCCGGCCCCGGAGCATCCGGGGGCCGGGATCCGACGACGCGGCCGGGCCGCGGCCGTCGCGGCGGCGGCGCTGGCGGTGCTGGTCACCGTCGGCTCCTGCGGCACACCGTCGGAGCGCCGCGACCAGGTCACCGCGCAGGCCGTCCGGTTCGAGCGGGCCCTGGACGCGGGACGCGACGGCGACCTGTGCGCCGCCCTCGCGCCGTCCACCCTGGAAGAGGTCGAGCAGTCGGCCAAGAGCCGCTGCGCGCAGGCCATGGGCGACGAGGACCTGCCGCACGCGGGCGCCGTACGGAACGTGGACGTCTACGGCGACCAGGCCCGCGTGGTGATGGAGCACGACACCCTGTTCCTGGCGCACTTCCCCGGGGGCTGGAAGGTGACCGCCGCCGGGTGCCGGCCCCGTCCGCAGCAGCCGTACCAGTGTGAGATCAAGGGCGGGTGACAGGCCGTGAGGACGATGTTCGTGAGCACGCTGCTGGTGGTGGCCCTCGGTCTGGCCTACTTCACGGCGCTGGGGCTGTTGCGGCGATGAGCGGCACGGGCGGCACCCCGGCGCACCGCGAGGACACCGCCCCGGCCGCGGGGCGCGTACGGCGGTTCCTCCGCCAGAACAGCCTGGGCCTGTTCTTCCTCGTCACGTTCCTGCTCGCCCTCGCGGGCCAGGCCGTCGCCGGGCACGCGCGGTTCAACGACGAGCTGCGCGGCGACGGCATGGCCCCCATCAGCTTCGGCGCCTATCTGACCACCTCGGACTTCGCCGTCGACGTCACCGAGAACTGGCAGTCGGAGTACCTGCAGTTCTTCCTCTACATCTTCGCCACCGTCTGGCTGCTGCAACGCGGATCGCCCGAGTCCAAGGAACTCGGCAAGGCGGGTCCCGAGTCGGACGAGGAGCAGATGACCGGCGCGCACGCCCGGGCGGACTCCCCGCGCTGGGCGGCCGCCGGCGACTGGCGCGGACTGCTCTACTCCCGCTCGCTCGGCCTGGTCATGGGCGCGATCTTCCTGCTGTCCTGGCTCGCCCAGTCCGTCACGGGCGTCGCCGCCCACAACGAGGAGCAGCTGCGCGGCCTCGAAGCTCCCACCAGCTGGGCCGGCTACCTCTCCTCCGCGGACTTCTGGAGTCGCACCCTGCAGAACTGGCAGTCCGAGCTGCTCGCCGTCGCCTCCATGGCCGTACTCAGCATCTATCTGCGCCAGCGCGGCTCCCCGGAGTCCAAACCCGTCGGCGCCTCCCACGACGCCACCGGCGTCGAGGGCTGACGACGTCACCCCACCACACAGGTCACCGCCGTCACCGGCTCGGGCTATCCCCCCGGGCGCCCGCTCCCGTTTGCCTGTACCCAGGAAACGTCGACCCCGGGCGTATGGGAGGCCACACGATGGACGGCGACCGCAGACTTCCCCTCGTGTACGTCCGGGGCTTCGCCGGCGGCACCCGCGCTATCGACCGCGCGGTGGACGACCCCTTCTACGGCTTCAACGAGGGCTCCACCCACATCCGCATCGGCGCGTTCAACCAGCCCGTCTTCCACCAGTTCGAGAGCCCGCTGCTGCGCCTGCTGCGCGAGGAGGGCTACGACCTGCTCGTCAAGGGCAGCCAGGAGGCCTATCTCGCCGGCCACGACGAGATCCCGGCCGCAACCGTCTGGATCCACCGCTTCTACGACCGCTCCGCCAGCACCTGGGGCTCCCCGCCGCAGGAATACGTGCTGGAACAGGCCGCCGCCGACCTGCTCGACCTCATCGACCGGCTGCGCGAGAAGACCGGGGCGCCCGCCGTCCATCTCGTCGCGCACTCCATGGGCGGGCTGATCTGCCGCTGCCTGCTCCAGAAGATCCTGCCCGACCGGGGCCGCACCGCCACCGACTGCGTCGCCAAGCTGTTCACGTACGGCACCCCGCACGGCGGCATCGCCTTCGAGGCCGGCGGCGGATGGCTGGAACGCATCCGGGACACCTTCGGCATCGAGGGCGCCGACATCTTCGGCCCCCGGCGGATGTACGAGTACCTCACCCCGCAGGCCCTACGGAACCCCGACGGGCCACCCGCCGACTGGGACCCCCGGGAGATGCCCCAGGACCCGGGAGCCCTGCCCCTGGAGCGGATCTTCTGCCTGGTGGGCACCGACCCCACGGACTACGACGTCGCCTTCGGCCTGTCCGCCGCCGCCGTCGGCGCGCGCAGCGACGGGCTCGTGCAGATCGACCGGGCGTACGTGCCCGGCGCCCACCGCGCCTTTGTGCACCGCAGCCACAGCGGCCGCTACGGCATGGTCAACTCCGAGGAGGGCTACCAGAACCTGCGCCGGTTCCTCTTCGGGGACACCCGCATCGAGGCGTGCCTGGCCGACTACCGGCTCCCCGACGACGAGGACCTGGTCTGGCAGGCCGAGGTCCGGCTGTCGGTGCGCGGGCTGCCCGTCGTCATGCACGAACGGCTCGCCGAGCACTGGTGCCCCGTCCAGCTCGACCCGCCCGTCGAGGGGCAGCAGGCGTGGAAGCAGCTGGCGACCACCTTCCTCAACAGCGGTCTGCGGGCGTCGTCGGACGAGCCCATGCGGTTCATCCTCGACCTGCGGCTGCTGTCCCTGCGCGAGCACCACGGCTTCCTGAACCTCGGCGACCACATCGAGCAGAGCGCCGACTTCGCCGACACCCTGGTCATCGACGTCGGCCCGCCGGACGCCGGCCCCGGCATCTGGGCCACCTGGAACTCCGACATCGAGGGCGCGATCCGCGACCACCGGCCGGCCGGGGCACCCTGTTCCGACGAGGACCCCGCCCCCGGCCGCTGGGTCGCGCACATCCCGCTCCCGCCCACGGCCCGCAAACTCGTCGGCCCGGACGCGCGCATCCGGATCGTCGCCACCCCCTGGGACTGAGGGACACCGGCCCACTCGTTGGACACGGCGACGCG
Source organism: Streptomyces griseosporeus (assembly GCF_014656055.1). Taxonomy (GTDB): domain Bacteria; phylum Actinomycetota; class Actinomycetes; order Streptomycetales; family Streptomycetaceae; genus Streptomyces; species Streptomyces griseosporeus. The sequence continues at coordinate 789,271 of NZ_BNBR01000001.1, read as the reverse complement.
CGACGACCGATGATCTGCGCATGATCCGCCCCGCCACTCAGGACGACGTCGCCGACATCCGCGCGATGATCCGCGAACTCGCCGCCTACGAACGCGCCGCCGACCAGGCCCGCGCCACCGACGACCAGCTCCGCGAGGCGCTGTTCGGCGACCACCCCGCGGCCCACGCCCTGATCGCCGAGGACGACACCACCGGGGACACCGTGGGCTACGCCCTGTGGTTCCCCCGCTTCTCCACCTGGACCGGCACCCGCGGAATGCACCTGGAGGACCTCTACGTACGGCCCTCCGCCCGCGGCGGCGGCCACGGCAAGGCCCTCCTCGCCGCGCTCGCCGCCCTGTGCGTGCGCCAGGGCTACGAGCGGTTCGAGTGGTGGGTCCTGGACTGGAACGACCCGGCGATCGGCTTCTACAAGTCCCTCGGCGCGGACCTGCTCCAGGAGTGGACGGTGTGCCGCCTGACGGGCGAACCCCTGACCCGTCTCGCCGCGCAGTCCGAGGTGTCGGGCACGTCGCTTCGGGAGACTCGGGGGGAGGACGCACACACCAGGTGACCCGGGAGGTGCCGTCATGAGCAGGTCCGTCGTCGCCGGTGTGGACGGCTCGCCCGAAGGGCTCACCGCGGCCGACTGGGCGGCCCGGGAGGCCCTGCGCCGCGGGCTGCCGCTGCGGCTCGTGCACGCCTGGGAGGCGGGCCTGCCCGAGGGCGCCCCCGAGACCGGCCCGTCCGGGCTGCGGGCCCCGCAGCAGCACGCCCGTCAGGTCCTGCAGCGGGCGCTCGCCCGGCTCGGTGAGCGGTACCCGCGGCTCGACGTCACCGCGGAGCAGGTGCCCAGGGCCCCCGTCGCCGCGCTGCTCGCCGAGGCCGCAGACGCCGATCTGCTGGTCATCGGCAGCCAGGGGCCGAGCGGCCTGGGCGGTTTCCTGTCCGGGGCGGTGGCGCTGGCCACCGTCGCCCGGATCGCGCGGCCGGTCGTCCTCGTACGGGCCGGTCTGACCGCCGAGGCCGAGCACCTGCCGGGCGACGACGGCACCCCGTCCGAGCACACCCCCTACCGCGATGTCGCGGTCGCCGTGGACGTCGACGCCCCGCCCGCCGACGAGGTGCTGGACTTCGCTTTCCGCGCCGCCGCGCTGCGGAACGCCCCGCTGCGTGCCGTGCACGCCTGGCACATGCCGTTCTCCCACCGCCTGCCCGACGCCGAGCAGCGCGCCCGCGCCCGGGAGGCGGCCGAGAACCGGCTGAGCGACCTGCTCGCCCCCTGGCAGCGCGAGTACCCCGGGGTCGTCGTCCGGGAGAACCTGCACGAGGGACGCCCGGCCCATGTGCTGGTCCGGGCCGCGGGCGGAGCCGGACTGCTCGTCGTCGGCAACCGCAGGAAGCCGGGTCCGGCGGCCTCGCGCGGCGACGCCGCCGGCACACGCACCGACGCGTCGGGCACCGGCACCGACGCGTCCGGCACCGGCACCGACGCGCCCGGCACCAGCACCGGCCAGGTCGCCCTCGGGACCGGCAGCAGCCCGGTCGGCGCCGGCGCCGGCCCGGCCGGCACACCCACCGGCGCCGCCGAAGACCGCACCGCCCCGTCCGGCGGCGCCCGCACCGCCCTGTCCGACCCCCGCATCGGCCCAGGTGACGCCGGCGCACCGGCCGGCGCCCCCACCGCCCCCGTCGACACCCGTATCCGCCCGGCCCCCACCCGCACCACCCCGGTCGCCCACGCCCTCATCCACCACGTGCGCTGCCCCGTCGCCCTGGTGCCGCACAACTGACGGCGGCGCGATGGGCGGTGACCGCGTGGGCCGCCCGGGTGAGGCCGTGCAAGGGTTGCCGTCCGCGGGGTACCCGGCGGGCCATCGACCGACCCGCCCGGCGGAGGTGACACCGTGGCCGAGACGCCCGACCGCGTCCAGGACCCCTGGGGCGCCCGTACCCCTTACGCACCCGGCACGCCGTGGCCGGCCCGCACCGACCTGCATCTCGCCCCCGGCGTCACCGAGGACCAGGTGGAGCGCTGGGTGCCCGCCGCCTCCGTGCTGCACTCCAACGGCGACGCCATGGACATCGCCGTACGGCAGGGACGTATCGTCGGCGTGCGGGGGCGCGCCGGGGACCGTGTCAACCGGGGACGGCTCGGCCCCAAGGACCTGTACGGCTGGCAGGCGAACGCCTCCCAGGACCGGCTCACCCGGCCGATGATCCGCGAGGACGGCCGGCTGCGGGAGTGCGACTGGGACACCGCCATGGGGCGGATCGTCGACCGCTCCCGGCAGCTCCTCGACGAGTCCGGGCCGGGCGCCTTCGGCTTCTACACCACGGGTCAGCTCCTGCTGGAGGAGTACTACACGCTGGCCGTGCTGGCCCGGGCCGGCATCGGCACCCACCACCTCGACGGCAACACCCGCCTGTGCACCGCCACCGCCGCCGAGGCGCTGAAGGAGACCTTCGGCTGCGACGGACAGCCCGGCTCCTACGAGGACATCGACCACGCCGACACCATCGCCCTGTTCGGCCACAACATGGCCGAGACGCAGACCGTGCTGTGGGCGCGGGTCCTGGACCGGCTGGCCGGCCCGAACCCGCCGCGGCTGCTGTGCGTCGACCCGCGCGTCACGCCGGTGGCCCGGCGCGCCGAGGTCCACCTCGCGCCCCGTCCCGGCACCAACGTGGCCCTGCTCAACGCGCTGCTGCACGAGGTCATCCGCGGCGGCCGCATCGACCGGGACTACATCGAGCGGAACACCGTCGGCTTCGAGGAACTGGCCGCCGCGGTCGAGTCGTGCACCCCGCGCTGGGCCGCCGCCATCTGTGACGTGCCGGCCGCGGCCATCGAGCGGGCCGGGGAACTCCTCGGCGGCGCCGAGCGGCTGCTGTCGACGGTCCTGCAGGGCGTCTACCAGTCCCACCAGGCCACCGCCGCCGCCGTCCAGGTCAACAACCTGCACCTGATCCGCGGCATGCTGGGCCGCCCCGGCTGCGGGCTGCTCCAGATGAACGGCCAGCCCAGCGCCGAGAACACCCGCGAGTGCGGCGCCGACGGCGACCTGCCCGGCTTCCGCAACTGGCAGAACGACACGCACGTCGAGGAGCTGGCCCGGCTGTGGAACGTGCCGCCCGAGCGGATCCCGCACTACGCGCCGCCCACCCACGCGATGCAGATCTTCCGCTACGCCGAGCAGGGCAGCATCCGCATGCTGTGGATCAGCGGCACCAACCCGGCCGTGTCCCTGCCCGAGCTGGCCCGCATCCGGTCGGTCCTCGCGCAGGAGCGGCTGTTCGTGGTGGTGCAGGACCTGTTCCTCACCGAGACCGCGCAGCTCGCCGACGTCGTCCTGCCCGCCGCGGCCTGGGGCGAGAAGACGGGCGTCCTCACCAACGCCGACCGCACCGTGCACCTGATCGAGAAGGCCGTCGAACCACCCGGCGAGGCCCGCCCCGACCTGGACATCTTCCTGGACTACGCGGCCCGCATGGACTTCCGCGACCAGGACGACGGCCCGCTGATCCGCTGGCACGACCCCAAGTCGGCGTTCGAGGCCTGGCAGAAGTGCAGCGCCGGCCGGCCCTGCGACTACACCGGCATCACCTACGAGCGGCTGCGCGAGGGCGGCATCCAGTGGCCGTGCACCCCCGACCGCCCCGAGGGCACGCCCCGGCTGTACACCGACGGCATCGCGTACGCCCACCCCGACACCTGCGAGAGCTACGGCAAGGACATGGTGACCGGGGCGGGTGTGGAGCCCGTGGAGTACCGCTCCCTCAACCCGGACGGCAAGGCCGTGCTGAAGGCGGCCGAGTACCTGCCGCCGCACGAGGACACCTCGCCGGAGCATCCGCTGCTGCTGATCACCGGCCGTACCGTGTACCACTTCCACACCCGCACCAAGACCGGCCGGGTGCCCGAGCTGAACGCCGCCGCGCCCGATGTGTGGGCCGAGTTGTCCCCGGAGGAGGCCGCACGCCAGGGCCTTTCGGACGGCGACCTGATCGAGGTGCGCACCCCGCGCGGCGCGGTGCGGGCCCGGCTGCGGACCACCGCGATGCGCGACGGGACGGTGTTCCTGCCCTTCCACTACGGCTACTGGGACACCCCCGCCGGACACAGGCCCGCCGACGACGGCGCCGGCCGGGCCGCCAACGAGGCCACCATCACCGACTGGGACCCGGTCTCCAAACAGCCCCTGTTCAAGACCTGCGCGGCCCGCGTCACCCTGATCGCACGCCGCGAGAGCACACCGCGCAGCCAGTCCACGACGCCCGCCGGGAGCCGTACATGACCGGGATCACCACGACCCTGAAGGAACTGCACCGGGGGGAGCGCGACCTGGAGCACGATCTGCTGGCCGCGGCCGAACGCCACCGCGCCGACCACGAGTTCCACCACGTCGCCACCGATGTGGCCCGCTGGTCCCGCGAGCACACCCGGCGCCTCGCCGAGGCGGGCCGCGCCTACGGCCTCGACCTCGGCGGCCCCGCGGACAACCCGACGCCCGGGGCGCTGGCGGCGCTGCGCGAGAAGGCCGCCGAGGCGCTGGGCCGCCGCCCCGAGGCGGGGCTGCTCCTGCTGCACGACCTGCGGGAGCTGCACCTGGCCGCCACCCGCAACTCGCTGCACTGGGAGATGCTCGCGCAGGCCGCCCAGGCGGCCCGCGACGAACGGCTCCTCGAACTGGCCTCCGTCTGCCACCCGCGGACACTGCGGCAGATCCGCTGGACGAACACCATGCTCAAGGAGCTGTCGCCGCAGCTGCTGCTGACGGTGCGTTGAGCCTCTTACCGCGGCTGCCCCCGGAACAGGCCGAGCGGTACGGCCTGGGCCAGGGCGCGGTAGCCGGCCGGGTTGAGGTGGAGGTGGTCGCCGGTGTCGTAGGCGGGCAGGAGCCGGCGCGGGTCCTGCGGGTCGCGGACGGTCGCGTCGAAGTCGACGACCGCGTCGAAGGTCCCGCTGGTGCGGATCCACCGGTTGACGGCCTGGCGGGCGGACTCGCGCAGGCCGTCCGGGTCGTCGTAGGCGTGGCCGGTCAGCGGCGTGAGGGTGGCCCCGTAGACGCGGATGCCCTGGGCGTGGGCGCGGGCGACGATCTGCCGGTAGGCGCCGACGAGTTCGGCGGTGATCTGCCGCATGGCCGCCGGGGTCGCCTCCGCGGTGCCGATGTCGTTGACGCCCTCGAAGACGAGGAGCCGGTCGACGCCGCTGGTGGCGAGGACGTCGCGGTCCAGCCGGGCGAGGACGTTGGGGCCGAGTCCGTCGCGCAGGACGCGGTTGCCGCCTGCCGCCTCGTTGACGAGGGCGACGCCGGCCGTGCCGCGGTCGGCCTGGAGGCGGGTCAGCAGCTGGTCCGGCCAGCGGTCGTTGCCGTTGGTGGTGGAGCCGCGGCCGTCGGTCAGCGAGTCGCCGAGCAGGACGGTGGCGGAGGCGGGCCGCCGGGCCAGCGTCTCGACGCCGCTGAGGAAGTACCAGTGGTCGACCGGGGTGGCGCCGGTCAGCTCCTGGTCGTCGAGGTGGTTCCCGTCGACCAGGTACGACGTCGTGCGCGACCCCGGGTGCGAGGTGATGTCCGTGGAGGCCTGGCCCCGCTCCAGGTAGAGCGTCACGGTCAGGTTGCTTCCCGGCGGGACGTCGAGGTCGAGCGGGTCGCTGACCGCCTGCGCGCCCTTGGGGATCTCGATGCCGGGCTGCCCGCCGAAGGTCACCGTGCGGCTGCTGCCCGGGACCACCGCGCTGACCCCGGCCCGCCCGCCGGCCGGCAGCGCCACGGACACGCCGGTGATCGGCAGGCTCGTACCGCCGAACGCGTTGGAGAACCGCAGCCGTATCCGCTCGCCGCCGAGCGACAGGTGGACCGTCTGGCGCAGGGTCGTGTGGTCGAGGACGCGGTCGGTGCCGGTGAACGGGGCGGGGGGCATGTTGCCCGGCTCGGTCAGCTGGGGCATGGCCGACCAGGTGTGCACCCAGTGCGCGCTCGCGGCCGCCGGAGCGGAGAGCCCGGGCGCCCGGGACGGCTCGCCGCGCGTCGCGACCAGGGTCGCGGGGACCACGGCGCAGGCGACCGCAACGGCCGTCGTGACGGTGAGACCGGCCAGCGATGTTGCTCGCTTCATGAAGGAGATACCCCCGCCCGAAAGTTTCGTCAGGCCGACCGCACGAATGCGCGGCGCCGGACGGAACCTAGGGCTACGGCATCGCTATGGTCAAGAGGGCGTATGGACGTTGATGCGACGTCACCATCGAAATGGGCGGAGCGAAACTTTCGTTGCCGGTCCCGACTGACCTCAGCCCTCCCCGGCCTCCTGCGTCGTGCTCCACGCGTACTGCAGGCCGTCCGCGACCGTCACCGCGCCCAGGCCCGCGCACACCAGGCGCGTCGCCCGCGGCACGGCCACGTAGGAGCAGACCAGCGCACCGGCCACCCAGGCAGCCGTGCAGAACGGGCAGGAGATCAGCTCGCCCACCGCGCGGCGCACCCCGCGGCCGCGAGGGGCGTCCATCACCTCACTGCCTGGCCCCTCCTCCTGCCGGCGGGTGAACGGCGCCCTCAGGAAACTGGTCACCTTGTCCCTGGTCAGCAGCCGGGACGCCTTGAACGTCGCCACGCCCAGCAGGGCCACGTCCCACGGCGGCACCCGGTCGGGCACCCGCACCCCGCGCCGCCGCGCCGCCGCGGTGAACACAGTGGCACCCGTGGCGTACGCGCCGGCCAGCGCGGCATAGCCCGCGAGGGGGGCCTCACCCCGGTCGGCGTAACGGTCACGCTCGTCGTCGTGGCGGGATTCCCGCTCCGTCATGAGAAGTGCTCCCTTCGCAGGCCCACGCCCCGCACCCGGGGTCCGCGGCACCGCCCGAGTGCCCCGGCGGCCGCCCGGCCACACACTGGGAGGGACGCCGGACCTGCCCGGGGTTTCCCTCCCGCACGCGCGGGCAACCCGGGCCCGGCCCCACCCCGTACCGCCGACGCGTTCCGCACCAGCGTCCGAGACAGCCGCCCCACGGCCGCACGAACAGGAGTCCCGGATGACACCCTCACAGCCCCCGCCGCTCGCCCCCACCGGGCTGCCCCCGGACCTGCGGATCGGCCTGCTCGGCTCCTACGGCGGGTTCAACATCGGCGACGAGGCGATCCTCACCTCCGTCCTGAGCTGCCTGCGCAGCCACCGGCCGCGCGCCCGGCTCGTCGTCTTCAGCCGCGACGCCGCGCACACCCGCGCCCACCAGCCCGAGGCCGACGAGGTCGTCGACTGGGAGAACGTCCCGCAGCGGCCGGTCCTCGACGCGCTCGGCGGACTGGACCTGCTGGTGCTGGGCGGCGGCGGCATCCTCTACGACACCGAGGCCCGCCGCTACCTGCGCCTCGTCCGCGCCGCCCAGGTCCGCGGGGTGCGCACCTTCGCCTACGCCGTCGGCGCCGGCCCGCTGCGCGACGCCGAGGACCGGGAGGCCGTCCGCGCCGTACTGCCCGCGATGGACGACATCGTCGTCCGCGACGAGGAGTCCCGGCTGGTCCTGGAGGAGGTCGGCATCGAACGCGACCTCACCGTCACCGCCGATCCCGCGCTGCTGCTGCCGCCCGAGCCGTTCACCGAGGACATGCTCCGCAACGAAGGCCTTCCCACGGACGTCCGGCTCGTCGGCATGAGCGTGCGCGAACCCGGCCGGGCCGCGGAGAAACTCGACGAGGGCGACTACCACGCCCTCCTCGCCGACGTCGCCGACTTCCTCGTCCGGCGACTGGACGCGCACGTCGTCTTCGTCCCGATGGAACGCCACGACGTACGCCACGCCCACGGCGTCCTGTCCCGGATGACCGCCCCCGACAAGGGCCGCATCCTGCACAACGCCTACAGCCCGGGCCAGATCCTCGGGTTCATGAACCACCTGGACCTGGTCGTCGGCATGCGCCTGCACTTCCTGATCTTCGCCGCGCTGTCCGGGCTGCCCGTGCTGCCGCTGCCCTACTCCGGCAAGGTGTTCGACTTCGCCCGCCGGATCGGCGCGCCCGCGCTGGTCGGCGTGGCACGCGAGCAGGCCGGGCTGCTGCTGGCGGAGGTGGACCGGCTCTGGGACGAGTTCCCGCAGCGCCGCGACCTCCTGAACGACCGCATCCGCCAGCTGCGCGAACGCTCCCGCGAGACCTGCGTGCGCTGCGGCGTCGTCCTCGACGCCCTGGAGGCGCAACGCGGCGACCTCACCGCCGTACAAGGAGGCCTGCACCTGTTCGGGGACGCACTCGGCGCGCGCGAGGGCAGCGCCGGGGCGTGACCCGGGCGGATCCGGGGCAGCACCCGGACCGAGGCGACCGGCCCGGACGCGGGCCGCGACCAGCCGACCGGCCGCACGGCCGAGACGGGGAGAAGCGATGCCGATCCTGCAACCGCCCGGACAGCCCCGCACCGTCACGCTGCCGCCACGCGCCGCCCGGCACGGCGGCCGCACCCACGTCCTCGTCGTCGGCGGCGGCCCGGCCGGCACCGCCGCGGCGCACGCGGCGGCCGACGCCGGCGCCGACACCGTCCTGGTGGAGCGCTACGGCTTCCTCGGCGGCAACGCCACCGCCGCCCTGGTGATGCCGCTGATGTCCTTCCACAACGAACAGAAACAGGCCGTCTTCGACAGCGACGGCCAGGACAACCGGCTGCTGCCCTCCGACCACGGCGAGGGCGAGCCGGTCGTCGCGGGTTTCCTGTGGCGGCTCCTGGACCGTCTCACCGCGCGCGGCGGCTGCATCCCGCCCTCCCTGGACACCGGCTACACCGTCCCGTTCGACCCGGAGATCTTCAAACTCGTCCTCCTCGACCTGCTCGACGAGGCGGGCGTCCGGCTGCTGCTGCACGCCTTCGCCTCCTCCGCGCTGCCCCTCGACGACGGCTGGCGGGTCGTCTTCGAGACCAAGTCCGGCCCGGTCGTGATCGACGCGGACGTCGTCGTCGACGGCACCGGGGACGGCGACATCGCGGTCGCCGCCGGAGCGCCGTACGAGGTCGGACGCCCCGAGGACGGCCGCGTGCAGCCGATGACGCTGATGTTCCGCATCGCCGACTTCCACCCCGAGCGGTTCGCCGACTACGTCCACGACCACCCGGACCAGTGGCGCGGCGTGCACGGCCTGTGGGACCTCGTCGAGCAGGCCACCAAGGACGGCGACCTGCGCCTGTCCCGCGAGGACATCCTCTTCTTCGGCACCCCCCACCCGCACGAACTCAGCGTCAACAGCACCCGCGTCACGGGCGCCCTCGGCATCGACGTGTGGGACCTCACCCGCGCCGAGGTCGCCGCCCGCCGCCAGCTGGAGCAGATCGACCGCTTCCTGCGCACCCGCGTCCCCGGCTTCGAGGAGGCGTACACCGTGCAGAGCGGCACCCAGATCGGCGTCCGCGAGACCCGCCGCATCCTCGGCGACTACCACCTCACCGGCCACGACATCCTCGGCGCCCGCTCCTTCCCGGACGTCGTCGCGCACGGCGCCTACCCGGTCGACATCCACAACCCGCGCGGCTCCGGCACCGTCCTCAAACGCGTGCCGCGCGGCCGCTTCTACGACATCCCGCTGCGCTGCCTGCTGCCGAAGGACACCGACCGGCTGCTGGTCGCCGGGCGCTGCATCTCCGGCTCCCACGTGGCGCACTCCTCCTACCGCGTCATGCCCATCGCGATGGCCACCGGGCAGGCCGCCGGCGCCTGCGCCGCGCTCGCCGTACGGCGGGGCACGACCCCGCGCGAGGTCCCCGCCGAGGCCGTCCAGGAGGAGCTGCTGCGCCAGGGCGCCCGCATCCAGCGCACCGCGGACCGCGAGGTACGGGTCTGACCTCCGGCGCCGCCGGAGGGCTCAGGTGTCGTTGTCGTCGCCCCAGCGGACGTCCTGCGGCGCGCTGTCCAGGCGTACCGGCTCGGCCGCGTTGCCGGTGAAGTCGTTGCCCGACACCCGGCCGCCGCTCCAGCGGCCCGCGCCCGTCACCCACAGGCCGTGGGTCTGGGTCCGGTCGGGCTGGTCGTCCCACACCCGGTTGTCCCGCACATCGGCCCGGAACAGCTCGGCGTCGACGGTGATCCCGGCGCGCGGGCCGGGGGAGTCCGGCAGCCGGTAGGCGGTGCCGGGCGGGGGCGGCCCGTCCTCCCAGGCGGTGCCGGCCCCAGGCCGGATGGGGGCCAGCGCCAGCTCGGTCGCCGTGTTGTACATGACCAGCGCGCTCCGCCCGCCGACCGTCACCCGCTTCCCGCGGTGCCCGTCCGGCGTCCAGTCGGCGTGCTCGTCGGTGAGGAACAGCCGCGAGCAGCGCACCCCGTCACCGCCGCCCGCCGCCGCGGGGGCACAGCGGCGGCCGTTGCCGCGGATCCGGTTGCCCAGGACCGCCGGATCGCGCACGGCGGCGTCGAAGCGGACACCGTCGAGCGCGTTGTCCCGGATGTCGTTGGACTCCAGCACGACGTCCGCCGCCGGTTCCCGGTCGCCGCCCGCCAGGTTGTGCTCCCAGTGGCCGTACCGCCCGTTGTTGCTGATCCGGTTCCCCCGGAAGGCGTACGGGCCGGGCGTGTTGCCGAAGCCGATGCCGTCGCGCACATTGCCGTCGATCACACAGCCGGTGACGATGCCGCCCCGGCCGCCGACGCCCGACGTGCCCTGCGAGGACACGTCGAACCCCGCCTCGTGGTTGCCGATCATCGTGCACGACGTCACCAGCAGACCGTCGGCGCCCCAGTCGGAGATGCCGAACCGGTTGTCCTCGGTGTGGCAGGCGGTGATCCGGATGCCGCGCGGCGGCGGCCACTTCTCCTGCTGCAGCTCGACGAAGATGCCGTTGGTGCCGTTCCCGGTCGCCGTGCACGCCGTGACCGTCAGCCGCTCCACCCGGCCCCAGCCGCCGATGCCGATCCCGATGCCCGCCCCGCCCATCTTCTCCCCGGGGTCCTGCGCCCCGCACCGCTCGGCCAGCACCCCCTCCACGACGGTGTCCTGGAGGAAGTCGCAGCCGAAGCCGGTGGCCCCGGTGTCGTGGATGTACAGGTCGGTGAACCGCCCCCGCAGCACGTACTGCAGGCCGAGGCCCTTGGCGAGCGGGTGGTACTCCGTCGTCCGCGCGCCCGAGCCGTCGATCTCCAGGTGCGCGAAGGTGACGTCCGCCAGATGCCGCTCCCGGCTCGCGCCGTGCTCCTGCGCGGTGAACCAGGCCAGCGGCACCGGGTCGGCGGGGCTGCCCGGGTTGCACAGCACGAAGCAGGTGGCCCCTCGGCCCTCCCCGATCAGCGACACCCCGCTGCGCCACACGACCGGCCGGTCCCGGATCACGTACCGCCCCGCCGGGACGCGGATCGTGCGGGGCCGCCCGTCCGCCTCGTAGCCGTCGCCCAGCGCGTCGACCAGTTTGGCCAGGGCCGGCTGGTCGTTGCCGGTACCGTCGCCCACCAGCCCGTACGCACGGGCCTCGACCGTCAGGGGGAGGGACATCGGGGGGCTCCTTCCGTACGGGGGCACGTCCCCGAGTACCGGAGATCCGCCCCGCGCATGCGTCGCCCGGCCGGCGGACCCGCGGCGGACGCCGCCCGGGCCGCGCGCGTCGTCGTACGCCGCTCGCGCCACCGGCTCCGCGCGTGGTTCACGGGAGGCCCGCCGGGTACCCGGGGCGCCCGGAACGCGACAGCAGGAGGAGTGGGACGATGCCTCCCCAGGCACGAACGGCCCCCACGACCGGCCGCGCCGCCCCCGGCCGTGCCACCGGCCGACCGGCCCGGCGGCGCGACCCGGCGGGCATACCCGGCGACGAACCCGATCTGCTCGGCCAGTACCTGGCGCAGATCGCCGCGACGCCGCTGCTGGACGCCGCCGGGGAAGTACGGCTGGCGCAGCGCATCGAAGCGGGTGTGCGGGCCCTGGAGGAACTGGAGCGGACCGCGCCGGCGGAGGGGCGGCGGCGGGACCTCGAAGCGGCCGTGCGCGACGGGCAGGCCGCCAAGGACCACATGGTGCGGGCCAACCTGCGGCTGGTGGTCGCGATGGCCAAGCGGCACGCCCACCGCGGGCTGCCCCTGCTGGACGTCATCCAGGAGGGCAACCTCGGGCTGATCCGCGCGGTGGAGAAGTTCGACCACACCAGGGGCTTCAAGTTCTCCACGTACGCCACCTGGTGGATCCGCCAGGCCATCGAGCGGGGCATCGCCACGCACGCCCGCACGGTACGGCTGCCCACCCATGTCGTGGAGCAGCTGCACAAGCTCGGCAAGGTGGAGCGGCGGCTGCACCTGGCGCTCGGCCGGGAGCCCACCGTCGAGGAGGTCGCCGCCGAGGGCGGCCTCGCCGAGGACAAGGTCGTCTTCCTGCGCCGGGTCGGACGGGACGCGCTCAGTCTGGACATGCCGGTGGACGACACCGGTGAGACGGTCGTCGGCGACCTCATCCCCGACACGGAGGTGCTCCAGGCGCCCGAGGTCGCGGAGTTCCAGGCCCTGGCGCGGGAGCTGCGCGAGGCCGTCGGCACGCTGGCGCCGCGCGACGCGATGATCCTCAGCCTGCGCTACGGGCTGCACGACGGCCACACCCGCACGCTCCAGGAGGTCGCCCGGCACGTGGGCCTGACCCGCGAACGCGTCCGCCAGCTGGAGAAGCAGGCCCTGGCCCGGCTGCGGGAGCAGGAGACCGGCGAACGCCTGGTGTCCTGGGCGGGCTGAGGGCCGGAAGGCCCGAGGACTGACGGTGGCGCGGGGTACGGTTCCCGGGTGGTGCTGCTGCGTGATGTGACGGAGGACGACGTCGAGGCGTACGTCCGGATGCGGTGCGACCCCGCGATGATGGCGGGGCTGGGCGGCCCGCTGCCCCGGGACGGCATCGCCGACAAGGTACGCCGTGACGCCGCCAAGGCGGCCGCGGACGCCGCCTGGATCAAGATGATCGTGCCCGACCCGGCCGTGCCCGAGGCGGTGGCAGGCTCGGTGGTCCTGTGGTCGCACGACGGCGCCGAGGGGCCGCTCTCCGAGATCGGCTGGATGGTGCTGCCCGAGTACCAGGGCCGCGGCCTCGGCAAGCGGGCCGTGCGCACCCTGCTGGAACGGGCCCGCGACGAAGACCGCTGGGGCGACATCCACGCCTTCCCCGCCACGGCCAACGGCCCCTCCAACGGCATCTGCCGCTCCCTGGGCTTCCGCCTGCTGGGCGAACGGGACGTGGACTTCGCGGACCGCGTCCTGCGCAGCAACCACTGGGTGATCGACCCGGCCACGGACCTGCCGTCCTCCCGCTGAGGCCGCCTCACCTGCCGCGGCGCAGGGCCCCGCGGCCCACCGCCGACAGCAGGGCCCCGACGGTGACGCCGACCGCGAGCCGCACCACGGCGGAACCCACCTTCTCGCCGGGGCTCGCCGCCGTGCCGAACGGCAGGAGCACCAGCGCGGCCGTGGTCAGCGTGACCAGGCAGGAGAACAGGCGGCACGGTCGCCGGACCGTCAGCGCCAGCAGGTGCAGCACCCCCGTCGCGCCCAGCGCGGCGGCCGCGGCCGTCACCGCCGGGACCGTGGCGGAGGTGTTCGCCGGTACGCCGTCGCCGGCCGGCCCGAACACCGACACCCCGAACACGCCGCGCACCAGCAGCACCGCCACCACCGCCGTCAGCCCCGCCACCCCCGCGGTCATCACGCCGCCCGCCCACAGCCGCCCGGCGTTGAGCCGCGACGGGGGAGGGGACGCGGACGCGGGCGGGGGCAGGGGCGGGGGAGAGGGCTGCGGCGCGGTGTCCGCTCGGACGGCGTCGTACGACGCCCAGCCGCCGGCGCGTGGTCCGTCCGGTGTCTCCACAGGGGCCTCCTCGCTCGGTACCGCGGGCGGTGCCCGACCCGGCGCGACCCGGCTGCCCGGCGGTCGCGCGGATACGGCACCGGACCTTCAGTGAAGAACCCGCACGGCCCGCCTGCATGCCGGAGCGGTGCGCACGGGCGGGGTTCACCCGGACGGCCCCCTCGGGCGTGCGGGACAGCGGGAGCCGGGGGCCGGGGCCGGGGGCCGGACGCCAGGAGCCCGGCCCGGGCGACGGGCACCCCCTAAGCCGGCTGCCCCGCCGTCCAGCCGAGCGCGGCCGTGCCCGCGGTGTGCGCCACGGCGATCCCCTCCGGGCAGGCGGCGAGCGCCGTCACCGCGCCGGGCAGGTGGTACGAGGGCCGCAGCTCCGTACGCGCCGCGAGGTCCCAGAACGCCAGCCGGCCGTCCTCACCCCCGCCGACGGCCACCACGGTGCCGTCCGCGAGACGCGTCGTCGCCAGGACGTTCACCCGGCGTTCCAGCCCGGTCAGATGCTCCGCCGCCCCGGGCGCCGACAGGTCCCACAGCCGGACCTCGCCCCCCGCCCCGCCCGCGACGACCACCGCACGGCCGTCGGGCAGCGCGGCGGCGGCCACCGCGTGGACCGGCGGGCCGGTGCGCGTCAGGACCGTGATCGGCTCGCCGGAGAGGAGATCCCACAGCAGGACGGCGCCCGAGTCGTCGGCGCTCACCGCGGCGGGGGGCGCACCGGGGACGTCCGGCGTGGTGAGGGCGCGCAGCCGGCCGGCATGCCCCGGGAAGACGGCCAGCAGCTCACCGGTCGTCAGATCCCGGACGGTCGCCGTCCCGTCGTCCTCGCCCGCGACCAGCACCGCCCGGCCGCCGGGCAGGGAGGTGACGGCCGGCGTCCGGATCCGCCGGGAAGGCCCGGCGAAGGAGCAGGCCAGGGCCCCCGTCGTCAGATCCCATGTCCGCACCACGCCGTCACGTCCGGCCGTCACCGCCACCCGGCCCAGGTCCTGCAACTCGGCGGCGGCCATGGCGCGCCCCCACGGCACGGGAGCCGGGAGGGCCAGCCGGAACCGGCGCCTGCCGGTGGTGAACTCTCTTGCCTCCAGCGTCTGTCCGTCCGCAGTGACCAGCAGGGCGGGCCCCGTACGCGGCACGCACAGCGCGACGGCGGCGCTCGGACCGCCCCACCCGAGGGCCGTACCGTCGACGCCGGCCGCCCCCGCGCGCGCCTCCCCCTCGGCGACCGCGACCCCGTCGGGAGCTGCCTCTCCGCCTGCCTCTCCCGGCGTCACGTCCCACACCACCGCCCGCCCGTCCCCGCCG
Organism: Streptomyces griseosporeus; assembly: GCF_014656055.1. Lineage (GTDB taxonomy): Bacteria > Actinomycetota > Actinomycetes > Streptomycetales > Streptomycetaceae > Streptomyces > Streptomyces griseosporeus. The sequence continues at coordinate 774,199 of NZ_BNBR01000001.1, read as the reverse complement.
CCGCTCACCACGACCAGGCGGTCCTCGACGCGGCCGACGGCGACGTCGTACACCCCGGAGGGATGCGCGGCGAACCCGTGGGTGCGGACGCCGGTGCCCAGGTCCCACACCGCCACCCGGCCGTCGGCGCACCCGGCGACGACGAGGCCCGCCCCCACGTCCCCGGAGAGCGCCACGCACGTGATCACGCCCTGCCGACCGGGCAGTTCCCGCACCGGACGGCCCGTGTCCAGGTCCCACACCAGCAGCCGGCCCTGCCGGTCCCCGCTCACCGCGAGGCAGCGCCCGCCGGCCCGGCCCGCGGCCAGCGCGGTGATCCAGTCACGGTGGCCGGACAGCGTGTGCAGCGCGTGGCCGTCGGACAGGTCCCAGACGTGCAGGCGGGCGTCCGCGCCCCCGGTGACGGCCACCGCCCCGCCGTCCGTACGGCGGGCGAGCGCCGCGGCGCGCACGAAGTCCCCGTGCGGGCCCAGCCGGTGCAGCCGCCGTCCGGTGCTCAGGTCCCACACCATCGCCAGGTACTCGTCCCCGGCGGCCAGCATCGCCGTCCTGCCGTCCGGCAGGGTGCCCGCCACCAGCGCCCGGACCACCGTCATCGGGCTGTCCCGCGTGAACAGCAGGCGGCCCGCGTCCAGGTCCCACACCTGGACCGTACGGCCGTCCCCGGCCGTGACGGCACGGGCACCGCCGTCCGGCAGGGTGAGCGCGGTGAGCAGGGACGGGGGCGGTACGCCGTTCAGCGCGAGGCGGTGCCGCAGGGCGCCGGTGCCCAGGTCGTGGACGGTGAGCCGGTCCTCGCCGGCGCAGACCAGCAGCAGCCGGCCGTCGCTGTCCCGGACGGTGTCCGCCGCCCGCACCGGCCCGTCGATGCCGTCGAGACCGCCCAACGCCTCGCCGCGCAACGGATCCCACCGGCGCACCCGGCCGCCCGCCCAGGCGGTGACGACCGCCTTGCTCCCGGTGCGCGCCCGGCGTTCCGCGCCGGTGGTGGTGGCGGTCGGCTCCCCCGCGCGGGCACGGGCGTCCGCTGCGGCGGTGACGCCGGCCGTGTCCCCGGAGCCCGCCGCGCCGCCCGTCTCGTGTGCCACGTCCTCCGTCCGCGCCCGGGCCTCCGGCCCGCCCGCGCCGGCGGTGCCCGCGTCGTGGGCACGGGCGTCCGCTGCGGCGGTGACGCCGCTCGTGTCCTCGGAGCGCACCGGGTCGCCCGTCTCGCGTGCCACTTCCTCCGTCCGCGCCTGGTCCTCCGGCCCGTCCGCACCGGCGGTGCCCGCGTCGTGGGCACGGGCGTCCGCTGCGGCGGTGACGCCGCCCGTGTCCTCGGAGCGCACCGGGTCGCTCGTCTCGCGTGTCACTTCTTCCGTCCGCGCCCGGGCCTCCGGCCCGCCCGCGACGGCGGTGCCCGCGTCGCCGCCGGACGCGTCCGTGAGCAGGACCCGGTGCACCGGTCCGGTGTGCGGGCCGAGGGTGTGCAGGCGGGCCGCCGCGGCCGTCCGGCTCAGGGCCCAGTGGGGGCGGACGAGCGGCGGGGGAGGGCCGGTGGCCGCGCCGAGCGCTGCCGCCAGGTCCGTGTCCTGCCATACCGCCGCCTCCAGCGCCAGCAGGTCCCGCCGCGCGGTCAGGCTGTGCCGCAGCGGATGGTGGGCCGTGGTCTGCCGGTAGACGTCGGCGTGGCGCCGGGCCCGCGCGCCGCGCGCCCGGTGCAGGTGCGGGGCGAGCCGCTCCGGCTCGGCGTGCAGCAGATGCCCCGCGTCGGACAGCAGCGCGTCCAGCGCCTCCGCGCCGGCCTCCGCCGCATGGTCGGCCGCGTGGCGCCGCAGGTACGGGTCGGCCGCCGACCAGTCCCGTACGCCGTCCACCACCGGCACCTGCTCCAGCAGAGCCCGCAGCACCGCGCCGGGGGCGGCCAGGGGCGCCATCCGGTCGGCGAGGGCCTGGTGGAAGAAGCGGTACACGGGCCGGTCACCGTCCGCGGTGCGCCGGAGGTAGAAGCGGGCGTGGTCCAGGGCCGCGCGGGTGTCGTCCGGGCGCGGCGCCGGCAGGGGGCCGCGGGCGGCCGGGGCGAGCGCCAGCGCCACCGCGTGGACCAGCTCCAGCGGCATGCCGGACCCCGCCGCCCGGCCGACCGCGGCCAGCACCGGGCCCGTCCACGGGTTCTCGGCGCGCAGGGTCCGCAGGTTCAGGTCGAGCATGCCCGGCAGGTCGAGCGGGAGACCGGCGACGGCCTCCTCGGAGTCCGGCGGATCGCCCGCGGCATGGCGGGCCCGCAGATGGGTGCCGTACAGGAACGCCGTCAGGAACGCGCCCTGCTCCACCGAGTGCGCCAGCCGGGCGGCCAGCTCCCGCGCGGTGCCGGCCGGGTAGTGCGGGTCCAGCAGTTTCTCCAGGTAGACGCCGAGGTCGTCGGCGAGGACCTGCGGGCGCTCGTCGTCGAGATCGATGCGCAGCGCGGGGCGGCCCTCCAGGACGGCCCGCAGCTCCCGCAGGGCGCCAGGCCACAGCCGGGTGCCGAGCAGCACCCGGCAGCCGGGGGCCGCACCCGGGTCCGGGCAGCCCGCGAGCGGCAGCAGCACCTCCCGCAGCAGCTCCTCCGGGTCGTCCGCCTCGTCCAGCGCGTCCACCACGACGGTCGCCCCGCCCGCCCGCGCGAGCGTGTCGAAGAGTTCCCCGGTCCCCACCGCCCGCTCCGGCTCGTACGGCGCGCCGTCCGCCGGCCCGGCGACCGCGGCCAGGATCTGCCGGTGCAGCGAATCCACGACCTGACGTGTCGTCAACTGCCGCGCGTGCACGGCCAGCAGCCGGGGGTCGGGCCGGGGCCGGAACGTCTCCAGGCCCAGCCGGGCGCGCAGCCCCTCCAGCTCCGGATGCACGCTGCACACCGCCACCCCGAGCAGCGCCGACTTGCCGGCGCCCGGGCTGCCGGTGACCACCAGCAGCCGGTCCTCGGTGCCCGCCGGGCCGTCCAGCCACTCCCGCAGCCGCGCCAGCTGCCGTCTGCGCCCGCTGAAGCGGAACACACCCGCGCCGCCCGCCCCGCCGGCCGCGCGGCCGGCGAAGTGCACGATGTCGAACCGCGGGTCGAGGGCCTGCGCGAAATGGTCCAGGCCGCCGTCCAGATGGGCCAGGTAGGCGTCCGAGGCCCGGCTGCGGTAGTACGGGTTGGCCAGGAAGGGCGGGGGCGGCAGCACCGCCGCGTCGTCCGCCGTGCGCACCACGTCCTGCTTCGGCTCGCCCCGTGCCGCGTCCGCCCGGGCCATCACCTGGTCGATCCGCGCGGCCAGTTGCTCCACGGGCACGTACCGCAGCGCGCTGCCGACGAAGACGCGGCGCTGCGCCAGGTCCTCCAGCACCGCCGCGACGGCCGTACTGAACCGCGCCCCGTAGGTGATCTCCTCGGCCGGACAGGCCGCGATCACCCAGGCCTTGCGGTGGCGCACCCCGGCCAGCTTCGCCACCAGCTGCGGGCGCAACGCCGCGCCCGCCCCGCACACGTCGAGCAGGAACAGCACCGGCCCGCCCGGACCCCGGTCGACGGTCCGCAGCAGCAACTCCACGTCGACGGCCGAGCCGTGCACGAAACCCGGGCGCGGGTCGGTGTCGGACACGGCCAGGTACAGGTCCGTGTCCACGACCAGCCCGTGCCCGCCGAAGTGCACGATCACCGGCTCCTTGCCCGCCTCCTCGCGCACCCGCCGCCAGGCGTCCTCCCACTCCCGCAGCGTCGGGTCCAGCAGCAGGTCCGCGACCCGCACCCCGGCCGCGTCGAGCGCCCGGGCCACCTCCGGCACCGCCTGCGCCACGCTCGGCAGCGGCCGCAGCACGACCCGCCCCGCGGCCCGGTCCTCCTCGCCCGAGGACGGCTGCGGGAAGCCGCCGGCGCCCACCACCAGCGCGTGCGCCGTCACGCGGCGCCCCACCTCCCGGCCGGCACGCCGCTCAGGCCAGATAGGGCGCGAGCGCGGCCGCCGTCAGACCGCCGGCGAGATAGCCGCCCAGCGTGTGCGGGTCGAACAGGCCGATGTCCGTGGTGTCGTGGTGGTCGACCGGGAAGGCGTCGCCCAGCCGCGGCGGCACCGCCACCAGGTCCCCCACGTCCGCGATGTTCACCCAGTGCCGCACCCCCGGCGGCCGCGCCCCGCGCCCGTCCACCGGCTCCGGCTCCAGCTTGCGCATCAGCGCGGGCAGGCCCAGCGGGGAGCCCAGCGTCAGCAGCAGGTCCAGCTCCAGCTCCGGATACGCGTGCAGCGTCTCGTACGCCACCACGCTGCCCAGCGAGTGCGCCACCATCACCCGCGCCCCGCTGCCGCGGACCGCCTCCGCGACCGTCTCCCGCACGGCGCGGCGCCGGGCCGGCCGCGAGGTGTAGGCGTCGGTGTCCTGGAGGGTGGCCACCACCAGCCGCGACAGCAGCTCCGCCAGCCGGTCCCGGGCCCCGGGCGCCGCACCGCGGGCCCGCCGCGCCACCAGCCGGCCGATGCCCCACCGCACCGGGGCGAGCAGCGCGGCCTGCTCCTCCACGGGCTCGACCCCGGCCAGCCGCAGCCACTCCCAGGCGTCCGCGAGCTGGGCGGCCGACAGGTCCTCCAGGCGGTCCGGCCCGGCGGACTGCTGCTCGGGGCGGTAGTCGTCGGCGAGCTGATGGGCGTAGTACGCCATCACCAGCGGCGGTACGGCGATGTGCGACAGCCGGGCCGCGGCGAGCCCCTCACGCAGCCGCTTCGCCGCCGCCTCGGCCTTCTCCTCGGCCGCCTGACGCGGCGTCAGGCCCGGTTCGGCGTTCCAGATGCCGTGCACGAGCACGACCGGTCCCATCCCCACCACCCCCAGGGTCCGGCACACGACCGGATATGCCGGGAGATGTACCCCGTGGGGATGCGGCGGCAACCCACCGACCTGATGATCCGTCAAACCCTGGGTGACGTGGTCCGGTCCAGGCTGGCCCGCCACCGCGTGCGGTGCTCCTCCGCCTGCCGGCGCGCCTCCCGGACGGCCGCCGCGGGCAGGGGAACCCGCCGCAGGCCGGTGAGGGCCGCGTCCATGACGGTGACGAAACGTCGCCCCGTGCCGGTCAGGACGTCCGCGTGGGCGAGGAGCGTGCCGGCCGCCTCCGCCGCCGCCTCCCGCCAGCGGGCGCACCGCACCTGGGCGTCGTACCGCCGCTCCGGGTCGCGGGCGGCGCCGGCCTCCACGGACCAGAACCGGGCGACGGACAGGAAGGCGTACGTGCCGTGCAGCAGCCCGGCCGGCGGGCGCGGGTCGTCCCGCCAGGGGGCGTACAGCAGCGGCTGCTCACCGGCGTCGGTGTCGAGCAGGTCGACCAGGTGCATCACGGCGACCAGCTTGCTGTGCTGCGTCTCGTGCACCAGCGTCTCGGCGAACGTCAGCGGCGAGGCGGGCCGGGTCAGCGTCACGCCGCCGAACCGCTCCGCGGCGCTCCCGCTGCGGTGCGCGCCGGCGTCCGCGGGCAGCGGCACGAGCGCGCGCAGCCCGGCCGCCACCTCACTGGCGTACCCGGGGTGCCGCACCCGCAGCAGCCGCAGCGCCGCCGCGGCCCCCGCCTGCCAGGCCCGCACCTCACCGTCCCCGAGCCGCACGCGCGGCGCACCGGCGGCGGCGACGGGGTCGACGTCGTCGAGCAGCACGGCCGACGCCGACCGCCCGGCACCGTCCGGCCCACCGAGGCCCCCTGGCGGCCCGCCCCCGCCTCGGGGCGCCCACACGACCCGCAAGGCCCACCAACGGGCCTCTCCCTCGCCCTGGAGGTCGGCACCGACGGAGGCCCGCCCCTGCGCTCGCGCACTGGTCGCCGTCGGTAGCTGCGCCTCGGCGCCGACGGCCACCTCTGTCTGCGCCTGCGCACTGTCCGCCGCCCGTATCTGCGCCACCTCCGCACCTGCGGGCGCCTTTGCTTGCGCCTCGGCGCCGACGGGCGCCTTTGCCTGCGCTTCCGGGCCGGCGGCCGTCTCTCCTCGCGCCTCCGCGCCAGGGGGCGTCCGGCCCCCCACACCCCACACCCGCACCGAACCGCCGCCCTCCGCCTCCAGCACGCCGTCCCGCAGCCGTACCGGCGAGCCGGGCGGCGTGTCGGGCAGGACCGCGGCGCCCAGGCCCGGCAGGACCGCGCCGGGGCCCTGCGCCGTCAGGGTCACCTCGGCCGGCAGACCGGCGGCGAGGGCCGCCGACGCCGTCACCTCCGCCAGCGGCAGGGCCGCCACCGGACCGGGATCCGGATCCCCCAGCGCCTGCCAGGTCGCCACCAGGCGTGGCCCCACCGACGGATGGGCCAGCACCCGGCGGGTGGCCTCAGGGGCGGCCCGCCGGGCCTGGGCGAGCACCGCGAACAGGCCGGCCACCTCCGCCGCCACGGCGCCGCCGCGCTCCCGCGCCCGGTCCAGCACCGCGCGGAGCAGCAGCAGCCGTCGGCCGTACTCCGCGTCGGCGAGCAGCCGGAGCGCCCCGGCGCCCCCGCCGCCCCGGGCCAGCGCTTCCAGCAACGACACGTCGAGCCGGAAGGCGCGCAGGGTCACGGCCGCACCTCCGGTACGGCCTCCGACCGGGCAGTGCCCACGGTCACAGCCGTACCTCCGCCACCGGGCACCGCGGGTGGTGCCGTCCGCCGCGCCCGTCGGCGGGCAGCCGGACGTCCCGCCGCACGGCGCCCCGCGTCACGGGCACACCTCCGGGACCGCGGCCGCCCGCCCGCGCAGGCGTTCCGTGTCGGACGCCACCCGGCGGTGCACATGCCGGATCAGGGCCGCCAGGTCCGGGCAGTACACGCTCGGATTGCGATGGCCCGTGCCGTCGGCCCGGTAGCGGTGCGCGTAGTGGCCGCCGCCGCACACCGGCAGCAGCGCGCACGCCCGGCACGCCGCTGACAGCCCCGCCGCCCCGGCCTGACGCACCGCCACCTCCGGGTGGTCCAGTGCCCGGTCGAAGGGGTCGCGCGCGACGTGCAGGCCCGTACCGGCCGCCCCCGCGTACGCCACCCGCAGCGTGTCGTCCAGCGCGATCGACCCGTCCGTCTCCACCACCAGATACCGCACCGGCTCCAGCCCCAGCCCCTCGGTGCGGGAGCGCCCGCCCAGCACCAGCGAGACCAGGTCGTGCAGCACCCGCACCTCGGTCTCCCGCTCCGGCGCGCCGTACCAGCGGTCGAAGACCGCCGCCAGCCAGTCGCCGTACGGCGTGTCCGGCCGGCCCGGCACCCGCCCCGGCGGCGGCGCCGCCCAGGTGCCCAGCGGCAGCAGGAAGTCGACCATCGGCGGGCGGTAACGCAGCAGTTCCTCGTACGTGGCCACCGGGTCGTTGCGCAGGTCCACCGTGCACAGCAGCCCCGCGAACAGCCTGCGGTGCGGCCCCTCGGCCAGCCGCCGCACGGACTCGGCGACCCGCCGGTGACTGCCCCGGCCGCCCGGCCGCATCCGGTGCCGGTCGTGCGCCGCCCGGTCCCCGTCCAGGCTCACCCCGACCCGCACGTCCAGCTCGTCCAGCAGCTCCAGCCACGCCTCGTCCAGCCGCAGCCCGTTCGTCTGCACGCACAGCTCAAGCGCCACCCCCGGCCCCACCGCGCCCGCGATCTCCGTGACGGCGCGCCGCAGCAGTTCCCGCCCCGCAAGCAGTGGCTCCCCGCCGTGCAGGGCCACCGTCAGCGCCCGCAGCCCGTGCGTCCGGGCGTGCTCGGCGATCCGGCGCGCCGTCCACGCGATCACCGCAGGGGACATCGCGCGCGGCTGCCGGCGCCAGCTCTGGTCCGCGGCCCGGTACATGTAGCAGTAGTCGCAGGAAAGATCGCAACGGCTGTGCAGTTTGAGCACGAAGGTGTGGAACGGAATCAGCGCGGGACTTTCCAGCCACTCCGTTTCAGCGCCCATGGAACTCCCGTCGGATCTCCGCCCGGATCCCCCGCGCGAACGTATTCGCGACAGATGCCGGGCCGCCGTGGCGCGCCGCCGTCACTGAACGCTCCCTGCGCCGCTCTTGCCGGTAGACTCCGCAGTGTGGCAGCAAGTCGGTTGTTTGGCAGCCGGGTTGACCGGCCAAACCACAACTGTCCGGCAGTCCTCCACACCGTGGCGGATTCTCGACTCGATCGGGGCGACGGGACCGGCCTATGGATGCACAGGGCGAGGCACGGAACACAGTGGAATCACCGTTGATCGACCTGTCCGAATTCCCCTTCGAGGAAATCGCCGTACTCCCGGAATCCGTACTCGTGCACGCGCTGCGCCGGGTCCGGGCGGAAGCGGAACACCCCGAGGCGCTGTTCACCACGGACTACACCCAGAAACCCAGCACCAGCCCCGCCGGGCCCGCGGCGGAGTGACCGACGCGGGCGCTGCCGCCGCCCGCACCCCCGCCCGGCGGCGCCCCACGGCACCCCCCGCCCGGCGGGACCGCGCACCATCGACGAAGCGAAGCGGAGCCGAGATGTCCGAGGCGGACGGCCGCGTGCCAAGCCCCCGCGTGACGGTGTTCTGTTCCACGGCGGAGAACATCGGCCAGACCACCACCCTGCTCAACACCGCCGTGCTGCTGGCCCGGTCGGGCCGCCGGGTGCTCGTTCTCGACGCGCGCCACGCCGACACGCGCACGCGTACCTACGTCCGTTCCGTCACCCCGGGCCCGCCCCTGCTGCCCGGCACCGAGGACGGGCCGGCCGTGGAGGAGTGGCAGCCCGGGAGCGCGGAGCATCCCGTCGGCATCGTCACGCTGAAGGGCCCCGACGCCGTCGCCGGACTCCCCGGCCCCGGCCACCCGGCCTTCGCCCGCTACGACGACGTCCTCGTCGACGCTCCGCTGATCCGCACCGACCGGCAGGCCGCCGCCCTGGCCCGGCTGCCGTCGGTGCTCGTCGTCTGCTTCACCGCCGCCTCCGCGTTCATCGAGTCCGCCGTCGAACTCGCCGAACGCCTGCGCCACGAGGCCGGCCGCCCCCTCGACGTCCTCGCGCTCGCCCTCCAGACCGACCCCGGCCACGAGGACCAACTGCGCCTCGCCCGCGAACGGGTGCGCGAACGGTTCGCGCCGCTCGGCGACGGCCGGCCCGTGCGCCACCTGGAGATCCCCTACCACGCCCTGTCCGAGCGCAGCACCCGCCTCGGCATGGAGACCGAGCCGGGCAACGGCTTCGACGAGCGCGTACGCCCCGCCCTGCAGCGCCTCGTCAGAGCCCTGGACCGGCCCCGTTTCACACCGCCCGCCCGCGCCGTCCTCGTGCACAGCCCCCGGCACGCCGTATGGGCGGAGTGGCTGCGCGACCTGCTGTGGAGCGCCGCCGTCGACGTCACCCTGCGCTCCTACGGCGACTGGCGGCCCGAACCCCCGGCCGACGACGAGGTGGTGCTCCTGCTGCCGCCGACCGCCCCCGGGCCCGAGGACGAGCAGGCGCTGCGCTGGCTGTCCGACCCCGGCATCCGCCTCGTCCTGGTCGACGACGAGGCCCTGCCCCGCGCCTTCGCCCACCACCCGCAGATCGACCTGCGGCGGCTCACCGAGCAGCAGGCCGCGGCCCGGCTGCGGCACAGCCTCGCCCTGCGGGCACCCACCGCCACCGCACCGCGCGGCCGGCGCTTCCCCAGCCTGCCCGACCACACCAACATCGCCGCCCGCAACACCGCGTTCGTCGGCCGCGAGGCCCTGCTCGCGGAGCTGCGCGCCACCCTCGCCGACCAGGCCGCCGCGGGCCGGCCCTGCCTGCTGGTCGGCGCCCCGGGCGTCGGCAAGAGCGAGACGCTGCTGGAGTACTGCCACCGCTTCGGCGGCTCCTACGACGTCGTGTGGTGGCTCCAGGGCGGCACGCCCGGCGAGGCCCTCGCCGCCCTCGGCGCGCTCGGCGACGCCCTCGGCGAACCCACCACCCAGGACGCCGCCGCCCATGTCCGCGCCCTGCGCGCCCGGGCCGACACCGAGGGCCGGCGCTGGCTGCTGGTCTGCGACGAGATCGGCGACACCGACACCGCCGACGCCCCCGGCGGCGACAGTGATACCGACGTCGGCAGCGGCAGCGGCGCAGACACCGGCCGGGCGAGCGGCGGAAGACCCGGCCGGGAGACCGGCACCACCGGCGACACCGGCACTGGACACGGCGATCCCGGCGACGGCCGTGACCACCCGGCCGACCCCGCCCACCCCGGCGGCCCCGCCCACCCCGGCGCACGGGACGCCGCCCCCCGCGGCGACCTCGCGCGCGCCGGAGAGATCGCCGCCCTGCTCCCCGCACCCTCCGAGCACTGCCATGTCCTGCTCGGGGTGCGCGGCAGCCGCGCCTCGGCCGCCGCCGTGGAGGTGCCGCCGTTCACCCGGCAGGAGAGCGAGGCCCTGCTCACCACCCTGGTGCGCGGCCTGACCCCGACGGCCGCCCAGGACGTCGCCAAGCGGGTCGGCCCGCTGCCGCTCGCGGTCCGGCTGGCCGCCTGCTGGCTGCGCGTCGCCACCGCCCGCGCCGAGGCACGCAACGAGTTCGGCCAGGAGGCGCTGTCCCAGGCCGTGAACAGTTTCAGCCAGGCCTACGACGACCGCCAGCAGGCCCACGCCGCGAAGCCGCTGCCCAGTGTCGAGGTGCTGCTGCACCTGACGCGCACCTCGCTGCTGAGGAGCCCCGCGGCGGAGGCCTGGGCCCGTGAGGAGACCGGCAGCGCCGCGCTGGAGTGGCTGCTCCAGGCCTGTGCCCTGCTCACCTCGGCCGGCACCGACCTGAAACTGCTGCGCTCCCGGCCCCTCGCCCTGGCCCTGGCCACCAGCGGCGGCGACCCTGCCACCCGGCCGCACGGCACGCCCGCCCGTCCCGCCGACGGGCCCCTCGTCGACGCCTCCCTGTGGGCCCTGAACCGGCACGGGCTGATCGACTTCGACTTCGCCCGCCCCCGCCAGCCCGTCCGCCAGCACCGCGTCCTGCGCGACCTGATCCGCTGCCAGATGGGCGACGAGGAACGCGCCCGCCGCCGCACGGAACTGCGCGCCGTGATCGCCGCCGCCCGCACGGAGACCGACGAGGACGACCGCACCGCCCCCACCCCGCAGACCCTGCTGCGCCGCGGCCGGCAGATCGACGCCCTGCGGCTGTGGCAGGACGACCGCCCCGAGGTGCAGAGCGCCCTGCTCGGCCATGTCGCCGACCTCATCGTCAGCCAGGAGAAACAGGCCCTGGACGAGGCGCTGCGGCTGACCCGCAAGGCCCAGGAGCACTGGCGGCCCGACTCCTTCGAAGGACTGCGGCTGCGCTCGATGATGTCCCAGACGCTGCGCCTGATGCAGGAGTACGGCGACTCCGCCCGGCTCGCCCGCGGCGTGCTGCAGACCTACCGCACCCAGCTCGGCCTCGGCCACCCGCGCTCCCTGCTGATGGCCGACGCCTACGCCGCCAACCTGGGCGCCGCCGGCCACTTCCGCGACGCGCTCGACGAGGGCCTGCACGTCGCCCGCAGCATGCTGCGGCTGGTCGGCCCGCGGCACTGGGCCGGGGTGCAGGTGCGGCGCAACCTCGCCTGGCGCTACGCCATGGTCGGCAACGCCACCGAGGGCCTGCGCATCCTGCGCGAGCTGTACGAGCATCTGCGCGCCGTGCACGGCGACGACGCCGCCGAGGTGCAGGACATGGTGCCCGCGCTGGCCCAGATGCACCGGCTGCTGGGCCAGACCATCGAGTCGTACCAGCTGCTGAAGAACACCCGCATCCTGCGCCACCCGGTCGAGCCCCGCATCACCGGCGTCCCGCTGGAGGTCAAGGCGGAGAACGGACTCGCGGTCAGCGAGCGCAGGCTCGGCCGGCACGACCGCGCCCGCGAACGCGACACCCGCATCGTGGGCCTGGCCGCCGCCGTGCTCGGGGAGCGCAGCGTCACCACCCTGTGCTGCCGGTTCAGTCTCGCCGTCGACCACCATCTGGCCGGCGACCACGACGGGGCCGTACGGGAGTCGGCGGAGTGCCTGCGGGTGCTGCGCTCCACACTCGGCGACGAGCACCCCAGCACCCATCTGTGCCGCATCCGCCTCGGCGTCCACCTGCGCGGCGCGGGCCGCGTGCGGGAGGCCGACGAGACCGGCCGGGAGGCCCGCGAAGGGCTGGAGCGGCGGCTGGGCCGGCACCACCCATGGGTGCTCGCGGCGGGCGCGAGCCTCGCCAACACCCTGGTGGCGCGCGGCGACCTCGCCGCGGCCGAGGCCCTGGAGGAGTCCGTCGTACGGGGCTACGACCGCACCGGACTCGGCCGCCACCCGGACCGGGCGGTCGTCGCCGACAACCTCGCCATGACCCGGGCCGAGCGCGGCGGCGCCCCGCCCGGCGGGGAGGTGCCCCGCGTCCGCCGGGACATCGACCTCGAACTGCTGTGAACCGGGCCGTGGCGCACCGGTCCGTCGCGGGCCGAAAGGAGCGTGCAAGCAGATGAAGCGGGACGCCGACGCAGCGGGGGGCGGTCTGAAGACCCTGGTCGCGCCGCATGCCGGCCGCGGTTACGACTACTTGATCGAGGCATGCCGGGACACCGCGGCGGGCTGCCCCGGCATCCGGTCCCTGACCCATCTCACCAACAACACCGTCGACTTCGCCGTCCGCGCCGCCGCGGCCGAGCCGTTCCGCGGCGCGCTGCCCTGGGACGACGAGGTCGAGGTCGAGGGGCGGCCCGCCCAGCGGTTCGTGCGCTGGGTCCTCGAAACGGACGCCACCATGCGGCAGTTGCGCACCGGCGAGCTGATGCGGGTACTGGTGGTCACCCGCTCCGGCGGCATGCAGTACTCCCGGCTGCGCGACGGCCAGTACGTCGTCGGCATGGCCACGAGCGGCCCGGACTGCGACGCGATGGACACCGTCATGAACGACATGGCCACCGACCTGCGCTCCCGCCTGTTCGACCTGGGCACCGAGTTCCCCGGCGGCGACCCCGCCCAGCACAAGCGCGCCCTCACCGACCACATCCCGCTCACCCTGCAGGCCACCACCCGCGACCAGGAGGACGAGAACCGGCTGCGCGGCATCTGGCCGCGCCACCTCAACCCGTACGACCTGCACTACGCGGCCTACTACCGCGACGGGACGCCGGTCTGCGCCGGGGACTGCTTCGAGCACGCCGAACTCAGCGAGGCCCTGGTCGCCGTACCCGCGCAGAACCGCCGGGCGATGTACCGCGACCTCGTCTTCCGGCTGCAGGCGTCCCTGGCCGACCTCGCGCAGATCCTGGAGCCCCTCACCACCGAACCCGTCGAACGCCTCGTACTGGACGTGCAGCAGGGCGCGGTCTACCTGCACTGGCTGGATGCCGCCGCCGGTGCCTTCGTCGTCGGGGTCACCGTGCGGCAGAAGCAGGTGGCGGTCGCCGAGGAGCGGCTCGGCGACCTCATCCGCGATCTGCGCCGCCGCTGATCTCCGCGCGCAGCAGGTGCAGCACCTCGTCGGCGAGGTCGGTCAGCAGCGCCTCCACGCTGCCCGCGGCCCGCCCGCCCGGCCCCGGCGCGAGGACCGCCTCGCCCTCGGGGACCTGGATGCGGGGCAGCACCTCGACCGAGATCTCGAAGCTGCGGCAGACCGCGAACAGTTCGTCCGCGGTGCGCCGGGCGGGCCCGGTGCCGCCCTCCCACCAGTGGGTGACGGCCTCCCGGAAGGCCTCCAGCAGGCGCCTGGCGTGCACCAGCGCGCCCATCGACTGCAACTCCTGCGGGTCGGTGGTCGCCCGGCGCGGCAGCGGCGGCCCGACCCCGTCACCGGAGGCGGCGGCACCGAGCCGAGGCCGCTGCCCGACCCCGGACTCCAGCAGCCGGTCCAGAACCTCCTGAGCGCGCCGGAACGGCTCCCGCACCGGCGCCGGCACCCGCTGCGCGGCCTCCTCGGGCAACGGCAGCGCCGTCGGCAGCCGCGGGTGCTCGACCGCGCGGACCAGGGTGTCGAGCCGGCCCAGCACCGTGTCCTGCTGGGTGGTGATGCCGTCCAGCCGGTGCCAGATCCGGGTCAGGACGGTGTCGCGCTGGTTGGCGCGCAGCCGCTCGATGAGGCTGGTGATGCTGTCCAGCAGCATCGCCTCGAACCGGGGGTCGTCGAAGACCAGTGGCACCACGCCGGTCACCTCGGCGATCTCGTTGCGGCGCCGGCGGCAGGCGTGGCCGTTGACGACGACGAGCACCTCGGAGTCGCCCGCCCCCAGCACGTCCCGCACCCGGGCCGCGAACGACCCCACCGCCCCCACGTCGGCACGGGTGAGCACCGACGGCACCGGCAGCAGCGCTATCCACGCGTTGCGGGTCACCTGAATCCAGCGCGGCTCGCCCGCGCCGGGCGGCCGGGGCGGGTCCGTCAGCGGGGTCGGCGCCATGTGGTGCCACCACTGCCGGCGGGCCAGCACATGCTCCAGGCGGTGCGCGACCTCGGCCATCGGCCGCTTCCGGTGGGCGGCGCGCAGCGCCCCGTGCACGGCGTCCACGCCGATCTCCGCGGGCCGACCGCCGCCCGCGGCGGCCTCGTTCCACGCGCCCGAACAGATCCGCAGGATCCGCCGCGGCACCCCGTCGGACTGGAGCACGATCTCGTCCACGGCCTCGTCGGTGAACGGCGCGTACGGATCCCCGTCCGGCTCCGGTCCCGCCTCCCGGTGGATGTGACGGGATATCAGCTTCTGCGTCTCCGGGCGCTCCCAGCTGTCCAGCCACAGCGGCAGCACCCGTTCGTGCAGGGACAGCGGCAGCGCGCCCCACAGCTCCGGGCGCACGCAGAACACCAGCAGGCCGCCCTGGTTGACGTACCGCTGGACCAGCATCTCGAACGCGTCGTGGAACAGGGCCCGTTCCCGCGCCGGCCACTGGGTGGTCTTGTCCAGCTCGTCGAGGACCAGCGCGTACGGCCGGCCGCTCTGCCCGTAGACGAGGCTGAACACCGACAGCGCGTCGAAGACGCCCTGGATGCCCTGGATCGGCGCGTTCACGCCGCGCTCCCTCAGGAACGGCGAGGGCTCACCGCCGGACAGCCAGGTCATCACCTCGTTCTGGTAGGGGTCGTTGACGAGCAGCGCCAGCGCGGTGGCGAAGGCCCGGTGGTCGGTGACGCCCCGCAGGTGCCGGCGCAGATGGCGGTGGATGCGCTCCTCGTCGACGTCGAAGGCCTGGGCGATCTTCTCCGGGTCCAGGCGGCGCTCGCGCAGGCCGCGCAGGAACTCCTCCCGGGCGGGCCCGAGCCGGCCGCTGTCGTCGGCCTCCAGCAGCTGGGCGGTGACGTCGGCGTAGTAGTCGGTGATCGCCTGCTCGAAGTCGACGAAGGCGTCGTAGTCGTCGCGCGGGCTCATCAGCCGGTACCGGAACACCGCGTCCATGTCGAGGGACGGCTGGCCGATCACCCACACCGGCGGTGCGGGTGTCTGCTTCCTGAGGAACGCGGTGGCCCGCTCGGCGAGATGGCTCTTGCCCAGCCCGAACTCGCCGACCAGGGCGAGCGCGCGGCCCCGGGTCTCGCGCGGACCGTCGTGGCGCAGATAGCGCTCCACGTGGCTCATGAACCAGGCGCTGGTCCGACCCGGCACGTTGATCCGGCGGCGTGGTGGTCCGGCGCCGACCTGGGTGGTGTCGCCGAATCCCTCCAGCTGGACGCTGGTGCTGTCCCGGAAGGGGTTCTCCTCGGAGAACGGGAGGGGTGCGGTGCTCATCGCGTCGGTCCTCTCCGCGGGGCGCCCGGGTTCCGCATGTAGTGGTCCGGGGTCGGCCGGTTCGCCTCGAACCAGGTGGCCACGTGGTGGCGGCGCAGATGGCCCGCGTTGTGCCGCAGGGCCTCCTCGACGAGCCGGCGCAGACAGTCCTGGAGGGTGGAGATGCTGGCCAGGGCCCAGTCGTCGGGCCGGTACTCCAGCACGTCCTCGTCGATGGCGATGGTCGGATCGGGCACGTCCGGCAGCGCCATCCACAGCTCCAGGTACTTCGCCCAGTCGTCGGCCCGCAGCTGCCGGGTCTGGATATGGGTGATGCTCTTGCGTTCCCGTTCCGTGAAGAACGCCAGGTCGCCCTCGACGCCGGTGTGGGTGGTCTCCACGAAGAAGACGACGCCGCGGCTGGAGCGGTCGTGGCAGAAGCGCAGGAACCGGCGGCTGAGGTCGGCGTCGTTCCACGGGATGTGCGGCACGATGACGACGAGCCGGCGGTCCAGGGCCTCCAGGATGTCCGTCAGGGCCCGCCACGTCAGGAACGGGTCGGCGAGCGCGGAGACGAAGTCGGGGTCCTTGCCGAGTTCGGCGGCGACCACCCGCAGGACGCGGTCGATCACCATGTCGAACTGCGGCACGAGGGGCGTCCTGCCGGGCGGCGAGCCGATGCCGTGCCCCTCGTTGCCGCTGCCGTCGAGTCCGACGATGTACGTCGACCGGGCGGGGGCGCGGCGGCTCCACAGCGGTCTGCGCTCGCCGTCCGGGCCGTCGTCGTCCTGCTTGCCGCCGGCCGCGGCGTCGAGCAGCTGCACGAGTTCGTGGACGCAGCGGTGCAGCAGGCTGCTCTTGCCGGTGCCGGACAGCCCGCTCACCACGACCAGGTGCCCGTGCCCCTCACTGCCCGGCCGGATCCCGTGGGCCATGGGCCTCAGCCTCTCCCGGAAGGTCTTCAGCGCCTCGGGTGTGGAGTCGATGTCCACCCACAGCGTCTCGTGCCCGTGGATGAACCACGGCGCGAGCGGCACATACGTCGGCCAGGGGGCGACGCCGTCTTCGGGAGGCGTTCCGAACAGGCTGCAACTGGTGTGCGGCATGGTACGTGTCCCCCCGTACTCGTGCTCCGGGCGGCCTGTCCGCGGGGGCGGCCCGGTCCTGAAGGCGGTGTCTGCGATGCTGTGCCACGTTTCCCCCCGAGGACGAACCTCCGTGTCAGGTACGGCTGTTGACGCTGGATCGGATCAGGTCGGTGCGCCGGTCCGGGGGACGGGCGGGCCCGTGGGGAATCCCCCCTAGGGCGATCCCCGTTCAGGCGACGGCGTACTCATCCCGGCGGACCCGGGATCCGGGCCGGACGCCTTGGGCGCCGGGCCGGTGCGCGGCGGCGGGGGAGCGCCGCGCCCGCGGGGCGGCGCCGCCGCGGCGTGCCGCGTCCGGGCCGCGGTGGCGTGCCTGGTCCGTGCGGTGGTGGCGTGCAGGGGCCGGGCCGCGGGGGCGTGCCGGGTCCGGACCGGCAGCCGGTGGCGCAGCGCCGCCCAGCTCCAGGTGCCGGCGCGGGCCCAACGGAACGCGTAGTGCAGCAGGTTGACCGTCACGATGGCCGGTCCGACGACGGCCACCGTGCCGCGAAACGTCGACTCCAGGGAGAGCGCCAGCAGGATCGCCGTGATGCCGTTCTGCTGGCCGAGGCCCAGGTGCGCGCGGTCGGCCCGGCTGAGCCGGGGCCGGACCAGCAGCCGGCCGATGAGCAGGGTCACCAGGAACTGGGCGGCGAACGCGCTCGCGCCGAGCAGCATGCCCTGGTACAGGTCGACACGGCCGGACAGCACCGCGCCCAGCAGCGCCGACGCGGCGAGGAACGCCAGCATCACCGCGCCGTCCAGGACGGGCGCGAACCGGCCGACGTGCACCACCAGTCCGGCGAGCGCCACGGCGAGGACCAGCGTCGTGGACGCGGCCACCGCGACGAGCGCCACGACCAGCAGGAGCGCCCACACGTCGAAGGAGCGCGGCGCGGCGGGTGCCGGCCCCGCGCCGGCCGTGCGGGCCCGGCGCCGGCGGAGCAGCCATCCCAGCCGGATCAGCGTCCACACCGCCAGCACCGCGGCGAACAGCAGCAGATTCAGCAGGAGGTTGCCGAAGACGTCCGCGGTGTCCGCACCCAGCGACCCGGTGCTGTCGCCGTCCGGGCCGAGCCGGATCGCGAGGGCGGACACGTACACGGTGAGCAGGACCGTCATCGGGTCGTCGAAGGAGGCCCAGATCGACAGGATGGCCTTGGCGCGCGGCGAGACCCGCTCGTCGTCCTGCATCGCCGCGACCGACAGCGGGTCGATCTGCGCGACGGCGATGCCCAGCACCAGGTACTCGGTCCGGTGGAAGGCCAGCACCATCACCGCGCCGATCAGCGCCGCCTTCAGCACCACTCCGGCGGTGACGGCGACCAGCACGACCCGTAAGGACCCCCGGGCCTCCGACAGGTCGATGTCGTGCGTGCTGCCGTACAGGCCGATCGACAGCAGCAGCAGGGCGAGGTAGCCGTACAGGGGATTGCCGACGAAGGTGTCCGGGCGCCACACCGCGCCCGCGACCAGGCCCAGGCAGAGCGCCGCGCAGGCACCGAGCACGACCCGCGGCAGGCCCCGCCGGGTGCTGCCGCGCAGCAGGTTCAGTCCCAAGGCCGGCGCTCCGTTCGCCCTTGTGTCGGCTGCGAGGCGCCCATCATGCCGTAATCGCGCGCCTCATGTGCCCCACAGGCGTCAATGCGCACGTCCGTATCCGTGTCACCGGTCAACGCCTCACCCCCCGGAGCTTCCCGCTCGACAGGCGTCCGAATTCAGGGTAACGGGACATA
Organism: Streptomyces griseosporeus; assembly: GCF_014656055.1. GTDB lineage: Bacteria > Actinomycetota > Actinomycetes > Streptomycetales > Streptomycetaceae > Streptomyces > Streptomyces griseosporeus. The sequence continues at coordinate 755,740 of NZ_BNBR01000001.1, read as the reverse complement.
CGCCGCCCGGGCAGAGCGCCGAGGGGCCCCTTCAGGCCAACGGGGAGCGCACGGTGTCACACGGCCGAAAACGCACTGCGCCTGAGCGAGATGTGCGCTGGAAATGCGGGGGAACGGCGCGGAATACCCCGTAAGAAAGGGGGCGCATTCCGTATCCGGGAAGGGGCGCGTTCCGACCGGGAAAAGAACGCCCGGAAGGGCATTTTCGAACATGTGGAACCCGGGTGTAGGCGGGGGAGCGGAGGGTACCGGAGGGCTGCGGAGAGGAGAGCGCCATGATCTCCCGAACGGTTCAGGTGCCCGCCGGGGACGCGGTCCTCACCGGTGACCTGGACCTGCCGGAGGGCGCCGGGGCGGTGGTGCTGTTCGCGCACGGCAGCGGCAGCTCCCGGCACAGCCCTCGCAACCGGATGGTGGCCGGGCGGCTGCGCGCCGGCGGCCTCGGCACCCTGCTGATCGACCTGCTCACGGAGGCGGAGGAGCGCCGGGACCGGCGCACCGCCGAGCACCGCTTCGACATCGGCCTGCTCGGCCGGCGGCTGGCCGGCGCCCTGGCCTGGCTGCGGGACACCCCCGGCACCCGCGGCCTGCCCGTGGCGCTGTTCGGCGCCAGCACGGGCGCGGCGGCGGCCCTGGTCGCGGCGGCCGAGCACCCCGACGGCGTGCTGACCGTGGTCTCGCGCGGTGGACGGCCCGACCTGGCCGGCGACGCCCTGCCCCGGGTCGCCGCCCCGGTCCTGCTGCTGGTCGGTGGCCACGACCCGGAGGTGCTGCGGCTCAACAAGGCAGCGGCACGCGCCCTGCGCGCCCCGCACACACTGCGCGTCATCCCCGGAGCGAGCCACCTCTTCGAGGAACCCGGCACGCTGGAGCAGGTCGCGGAGACGACCCGCGACTGGTGCCTGGGCCGCCTGGCGGGGGCGGGGGTACCCGGGGAGCGTTCGGACGAGTCGGAGGGGGGCGGTGGGGAAGGAGGGCCGCGCCATGCGGTTCCGGGACCGTGAGGAGGCCGGGCGTGAGCTGGCGGCGCGACTGCGCCTCCTGCGGGAGAAGGACGAGCTGCCCCGCCCGGTGGTCCTCGCCCTGCCCCGCGGCGGCGTCACCGTCGCGCTGGAGGTGGCCCGCGCCCTGGACGCGCCGCTCGACGTGCTGGTCGCCCGCAAGATCGGCGCCCCCTTCCAGCCCGAGCTGGGCGTCGGGGCGCTCGCGGGGGACGGGCCCCCGCTGTTCGACCGGGAGAGCCTGGCCCGGCTCGGGCTCACCGAGGCCGAGCTGGCGCCGGTCGTGGAGCGGGAGCGGGCCGAGCTGAAGCGGCGCGAGCGGCTGTACCGGCAGGGCAGGCCGGCCGCGGACCTGTCCGGCCGTACCGCCGTGGTCGTCGACGACGGCCTCGCCACGGGCGCGACGGCCCGCGCCGCGCTGCGCGCCGTGCGCCGTGGTGCGCCCGAGCGGGTCGTCCTGGCCGTGCCCGTGTCCTCGCCCCAGGCGGCCCGGCTGCTGAGCCCCGAGGTGGACGTACTGGTCTGCCTCGCCCAGCCGAGCGACTTCCGGGCCGTCGGGCTCTGGTACGACGACTTCGACCAGCTGTCGGACGACGACGTGCTGCGGGCCCTGCGCGCCGCCCCGGCGGACGCCGGCTGAGGCGCCGGGTGGGCTCAGCGCTGGTACAGGCCGACCAGCGTGCCGCTCGCCAGCTGCTGTTTCTCCACGGCGTCGTGCACCTGGTCGGCGCTGGGCGCGTCGGGCAGGACGCACGGCTCGGAGAGGGCGTACAGGCGGAAGAAGTAGCGGTGGGCCTCGTCGCCGGGCGGCGGGTGGGGGCCGCCCCAGCCGCGGCGGCCGTAGCCGTTGACGAGTTCGGTGCCGCCCCGCGGGCTCTCGCCGGTGTCCGTACCGTCGCTGCGCGGGTCGATGCCCACGACGATCCAGTGCACGAAGGTGCCCGACGGGGCGTCGGGGTCCTCGCACAGCAGGACCAGCTCGGCGGTGTCGTCCGGTACGCCCGACCAGGTCAGCGGAGGGGAGTCGTTCTCGCCCTCCAGCGCGTACCGGCGCGGGACCAGGGCGTGGTCGCTGAAGGCGCTGCTGCGGAGTTCGATGCCGGACATGCGCCCGGAGTACCCCGGCGCACCCCGGGCATGCGGCGGCGGCCCCGGTTGCGGGCGGCGGGCCCCGACCGGCAGGGTGGGGGCCCGTGGCCACCTTGCTGATCGTGCATCACACCCCGTCGCCGAACTGCCAGGCGCTGTTCGAAGCCGTCGTCTCCGGCGCGAGCGACCCCGAGATCGAAGGGGTCCGGGTCGTCCGGCGGGCGGCGCTCGCCGCGACCGCGTCCGACGTGCTCGCCGCCGACGGCTACCTGCTGGGCACCCCGGCGAACCTCGGCTACATGTCCGGCGCCCTCAAGCACTTCTTCGACCAGGTGTACTACCCGTGCCTGGACAGCACCCGCGGCCGGCCCTTCGGGTTCTGGGTGCACGGCGGCAACGACGTCACCGGCGCAGTCCGCGGCATCGAGGCCATCACCACCGGCCTGGGCTGGCGGCGCGCCGCCGACCCGGTGACCGTGACGGGGGAGCCCGCCAAGGCCGACACCGAGGCCTGCTGGGAACTGGGCGCGACCCTCGCGGCCGGGCTGACGGACTGACCGGCCGGCCGCGAGGGTCGCGCCCACAGGAAAAGGCCCGTGGCGGGGACCCCGCCACGGGCCGCTGCCGCCGGTCAGTGCCGGAGCTTCACCCTGCTGAGCGCGCTCACCCCGAGGGCCGCCAGGGCGATCTGGATGAGCCACTCGACCCAGTCCACACCCTTGGTGTCGGACACGTCCAGGCCGGCGGCGATCGCCGAGCCGATGAGGGCGGCGACGATACCGATGACGATGGTCCACAGGATGCCGATGCGCTGGCGGCCCGGGACGACGAGCCGGCCCAGCACACCGATCACAATGCCGATAACAATTGCGCTGATGACGCCTGAAATCTCCATGGGCGGTCTCTCACCCCTCAGTCGTTGACTGGTATCCGAGTGCCCGTTCGAGGCCCGGACAGTCCTGGCCGTCGTCGGGACCGCGCCGCCACGCCGTTTGGTGCCGGTGGTTCGGGCTACGCGGCGGACAGGCAGTGTTCCGCGGACCCCGGAGGTAGCCATGAGCCGGCTGATTCGTGACGTGATGTCGCCCGGCGCGGTCGCGGTCGAGCCGATGACCACGCTGGAGCGCGCGGCCCGCGTGATGCGCGAGCACGACGTCGGGGACGTCCTCGTGGCCTACGACTGCGACCTGTTCGGCGTCCTCACCGACCGGGACATCGTGGTCCGGGCCGTCGCCGACGGCTGCGACCCGCACACCACCGCGGTCGGCAAGGTGTGCAGCCGTCCGCCCGTGGTGACCCTGACGCCCGAGGACACCACCGACCGGGCGGTCGAGCTGATGCGCGAGCACTCCGTGCGCCGGCTGCCCGTCGTCGAGCACGGCGGCTGCCCCGTCGGCATGGTCAGCCTCGGCGACCTCGCGACCGTGGAGGAGCCGCAGTCGGCGCTGGCGCAGATCAGCGCGGCGGCCCCGAACCACTGAGGACCGGCCGCCCCCTTCTTGCCGTACGCGCCGACCTCTGTTTGGATGGGCAGTCCAGGAGCTGGACTGTCGGTCCAAGGCCAGGAAGAGGGGTCCGGTATGCAGGCCGAGCGCGACGCGATCCTCGCCGCCCTGCGCCCCCTTGTGGACGGCATCGCCGCGACCTTCGGTCCGCTGTGCGAGGTCGTGCTGCACGACTACCGGAACCCGGAGAAGTCGGTGGTCGCCGTCGCCGGATCGCTCACCGGCCGCGAGGCCGGCGGCGCGATGAGCGAGATCGGCATGCGCGTCCTGGCCCGCGGCGACGCCGCGACGGACGAGCTGAACTACCGCACCCGCACCCCCGACGGCACCCTGCTGAAGTCGTCCACCATGGTGCTGCGCGACTCCACCGGCGCCGTATTCGGTGCCCTGTGCGTCAACGTGGACGTCACCGCGGTCGACCGGGCCCACGCCCTGCTCGGCGCCCTCGCGGGCGCGGCGGGCGTGACGCGGGAGGAGCCCGTCACCCCCTTCGGCAACGACATCGACGCGGTCGTCGACGCCATCGTCGACACGCACCTGCGCCGCCAGGACCGCACCTGGGCGGCGCTCGACCGCGCCCGGCGCCTGGACCTCTTCCGCAGCCTGGACGAACGCGGCGTCTTCGCCGTGCGCGGCGCGGTGGAGCAGGTCGCCGCCCGCCTCTCCATCTCCCGCGCCTCCGCCTACAGCTACCTGTCCCAGTCCCGCGCCCAGCCCCCCGCCGCCGCCCCCGAGGGAGACCGCCCGTGACCACCACCGCACCCCCGATCACCCTGGACGACATCCGCGACGCCGCCGCCCGGATCGAGGGCGTCGCCCACCGCACCCCCGTGCTGCGCTCCCGCACCCTGGACGCGCTCGTCGGGGCCGAGGTGTTCCTGAAGTGCGAGAACTTCCAGCGGATGGGCGCGTTCAAGTTCCGCGGCGCCTACAACGCCGCCTCCCGGCTCACCCCGGAACAGCTCGCGCGCGGCATCGCCGCCTACTCCTCCGGCAACCACGCCCAGGCCGTCGCCCTGGTCGCCCGGGAGCTGGGCACCACCGCCGTCATCGTCATGCCGGAGGACGCCCCGCGCGCCAAGCGGGCGGCCACCGAGGGCTACGGCGCCGAGATCGTGCCGTACGACCGCTACAGCGGCGACCGCGTCGCCCTCGCGGAGGCCGTCGCCGCCGAGCGGGGCCTCACCCTGATCCCGCCCTACGAGCACCCGCACATCATGGCCGGCCAGGGCACCGCCGCCCTCGAACTCCTCGAAGAGACAGGAGAGTTGGGTGCCCTTGTGTTGCCGGTCGGCGGGGGCGGGCTGATGGCGGGCAGCGCCACGGCCGCCAAGGGACTGCACCCCGGCATCCGGATGATCGGCGTGGAGCCGGAGGCGGGCGACGACACCAAGCGCTCCCTGGAGGCGGGCCGGCGGATCGCCGTGCCGGTGCCGCGCACCATCGCCGACGGCCAGGCCCTGGAGATCCCCGGCGAGCTGACGTTCTCCGTCAACCGGCGGCTCGTCGACGCGATGGCGCTGGTGACCGACGACGAGATCCGCACGGCGATGCGGTTCGCGTTCGAGCGGCTGAAGATCGTCCTGGAGCCCAGCGGCGCCACCCCGCTCGCCGCGCTCCTCGCGGGCCGTGTCGGCGCGCTGCCGCATCGTGTCGGCCTGATCCTCTCCGGCGGCAACGTCGACGCCGAACGCTTCGCCCGCCTCTGCGGCACCCCGGACTGAGCCGCGCGTCCCCGGATGGTGCTCATGAGGGGCCGGGCGGACGATGGTGCCGAGGGGTCAGGCCCCCGCCGGTGACCCCTGTGCCGCAGGGGAGACGGAGACCGGCCCCGGCCGCGGCGCACGCGGTCGGAAAGGAGGAGCGTCATGCTGGAGGCCAAGACGCTCGACAAGCCCGACGAACGGCGCGACTTCCCGCACGGCCACCTGGAGGCCGTCCACCTGCCGGGCTGCGACTTCGCCGTCGCCACCTTCGAACCGGGCTGGCGCTGGTCGGCGGACGTGGGGCCGATCGTGGGCACCGAGAGCTGCCAGGTGAACCACAACGGGTACGTCGTCCAGGGCCGGATGCACATCCGCATGGACGACGGCGCCGAGGGCGAGTTCGGCCCGGGCGAGGTGTTCGTGTGCTCGCCCGGACACGACGCGTGGGTCGTCGGGGACGAGCCCTGCGTCGCCTACGACTTCGAGGGCCAGATGGCCAAGGAGTACGCCAAGAAGGAGTGACCCGCCGGGCGCGATCCGCCCCTCACACCGGCAGCAGCCGGCCGACCAGCGCGCCCAGTTGGCGTGCGGTGCGGCACTCGTGCATCTCGACCAGCCCGGCGTACTCGGGCGCGGCCGAGTCGCCCGTGCCCCACTGGGCGCGCGGTTCGGGGTTCAGCCAGTACACGCGGCGCGCCTGTGCGGCGATCCGCTTGAGCGCGGGCAGGTTCGGGTCGGCCATGTTGGTGCGGGCGTCCCCGAGCACGAACACCGTGGTGCGCGGGCCCACGGCGGCGCCGTACCGCTCGGCGAACTCGCCCAAAGCGACGCCGTAGTCGCTGCTGCCGTGCCAGCCCGTCAGCCGGGCCTCCGCCCGGATCCGCCCGCTCAGCCCCTCGGCGTCGGCCACGCCGTGCGTCAGCAACCCCGTCACCTCGTCGATCCGGTTGACGAAGGCGAACACCCGCACCTTGCTGAACTGGTCGTGCAACGCCTGCACCAGCAGCATCGTGAAGTCCGAGAACCCGGCGACCGACCCCGACACATCGCACAGCAGCACCAGCTCGGGCCGGGCCGGCCGGCGCCGGCGCAGCACCGGCCGGACCGGCACCCCGCCGGTGGACAGCGAGCCGCGCAGGGTGCGCCGCAGATCGATCGTGCCGCGCGCGGCCCGCCGCCGCCGGGCCGCCAGCCGCGTGGCCAGCTTGCGGGCGAGCGGCTGTACCGTCCGCCGCAGCTCGGCCAGCCGGTCCTTGCCCGCGTACAGGAAGTCCACCCGGTCCGCGGTGGTCGCCACCGCGCGCCGGGCGATCTCGTCCCGTCCGCGCCGCTCGGCCACCCGGCGCCGCGCCTCCGCGGCCACCTGCCCGCGGAACTCCTCGATACGGCGCCGGATCTCCTCCTCCAGCAGCCGCCCCGCGAAGCCCGCGCCCCCGCCCCGCGCCCGCATGTCGTCCCGCACCTGCGCGAGCAGTGTCTGCGGCCGTAGCCGCTCCAGCGTCTGGTACGACGACCAGCCGCCCGACCCCGGCGAACTCCCGTAGCCGCCCAGGGCGTCCACGGCTTCGACCGCCAGCCGGCCCAGCACCGCGGTGTCGTTCGCGGCGAGCGCGGCCGCCAGCCTGTCGCGCAGCTCCTCCCGCCCGGCGGGCTCCCCGTCCGGCGCGCCGACGGCCCGCGGGAAGTACAGGTCGAAGACCGCGTCGAACAGCTGCCGCTGCCCGGTGGTGTGCAGCAGCGTGGCGGCCAGCCCCTCGCGCAGCAGCGCCCGGTCGGCCAGCCCCAGCGCCTCGACCGCCCGGGCCGCGTCCACCGTCTCCGCCGTACCGACGCGCACCCCGTGCGCGCGCAGCGCGGCGACGAACCCGGCCAGCCGCGCCGCGACGTCCGAGCCGGCCGTCATACGGCGTCCAGGTCCAGCTTGGCCGCCGCCTTCAGCACGTCGTCCTGGTGCTTGAGCAGCACGCCCAGAGTGTCCCGTACGACGGTCTCGTCCAGGGTGTCGGCGCCCAGCGCGAGCAGCGTGCGCGCCCAGTCGATCGTCTCGGCCACGGACGGCAGCTTGCGCAGGTCCATCGCGCGCAGGGCACCCACCACGCGCACGACGGACGTGGCCAGCGTCTCGTCCAGGCCCGGCACCTTCAGCCGGACGATCCGCCGCTCCAGCTCCTCCTCGGGGAAGCCGATGTGCAGGAACAGACAGCGGCGGCGCAGCGCCTCGGACAGCTCGCGGCCGGCGTTGGAGGTGAGCACCACGAACGGCCGCCGCGTCGCCGTGACGGTGCCCAGCTCGGGGACCGTCACCTGGAAGTCGCTGAGCACCTCCAGGAGCAGACCCTCCATCTCCACGTCGGCCTTGTCGGTTTCGTCGATCAGCAGCACCGTCGGTTCCTCGCCGCGGATCGCCGTCAGCAGGGGCCGGGGGAGCAGGAACTCCTCGCTGAAGATGTCGTCGCGGGTCTCGTCCCAGCTCTCGCCGCGCCCGGCGCTGATCCGCAGCAGCTGCTTGGCGTGGTTCCACTCGTACAGGGCGCGGGCCTCGTCCACGCCCTCGTAGCACTGCAGCCGCACCAGCCGCGCCCCGGCCACCTCGGCCACGGCCTTGGCCAGCTCGGTCTTGCCGACCCCGGCCGGGCCCTCGACCAGCAGCGGCTTGCCGAGGCGGGCGGCGAGGAAGACGGTCGTGGCGACCGCCGGGGACGCCAGGTAGCCGGTCTCGGCGAGGCGGGCCGAGACATCGTCGACGGACGTGAACAACTGCGCCTCCGGCGGTCGCGTACGAACGGGTCGCCCGGGTGCCGGGCGCCCGACCTGTCTCCGCTACCTATCTAAGCGCTTGTTCACCCCGCCTGTCAGCAGGCCTCAGCGGAACGCCTCCACATTGCGCCGCGCCCACTCCGCGAACCCGCGCGGCGCGCGCCCGAGGACCTGCGCCACGTCCGGTGCGACCCGCCGCTCGGCCGGGGTGGGCGCGCCCAGGATGGCCAGCGTGGTCTCGACGACCGGCTCCGGCATGAACGCCAGCATCTGCTGCCGGGCCTCCTCGGGCGACTGCTCCACGAACCGCACCGGCTCGCCCAGCGCCCGCCCGATCGCCTCGGCGCGCTGACGGGGCGTGGTCGGCTCCGGCCCGGTCAGCTCGTACACCCGGCCCGCGTGCCCGTCCCCGCGCAGCGCCACCGCCGCGACCTCGGCGATGTCCGCCGGGTCGACCGTGGGCAGGCCCACGTCACCGAAGGGAGCGGCCACCGTCCGCGACGCGCGCACCGACTCCGCCCACGCGTAGGCGTTGGAGTGGAAACCGCCCGGCCGCAGCACCGTCCACTCCAGCCCGGACTCGCGCACCGCGTCCTCCACCACCCGCACCGCCTGCCCGTGCGAGGGCGACTCCGGCCGGGTCGCCACCCCCTGGGACGACAGCAGCACCACCCGCCGCACCCCGCCGCGCTTGGCCGCGTCGACGAGGTCACGCGGCCTGAGCCGGTGCAGACTGGCCCCGCCGTTCTGCAGGAACACCGCGTCGGCCCCCTCGAACACCGGCCGCAGACTCTCCGCGTCGGTCAGATCGGCCCGCACCGCCCGCACCCCGGCCGGCACATCGGCCTCCGCGATCCGCCGGGAGGTCGCCGTCACCGGCTCCCCGGCCGCCGCCAGCGCGGCCACCAGTTCCCGGCCGACGTTCCCGCTCGCACCCGTCACCACGATCATCTCAACGCCCCTTTTCCTGCGCCCGGTTGGCGATGGAAGGACGCTAACAGCGTGGGTATAGTAGGTACCTACAGGAAAGTGACTTCCCCGGAGGGATGCGCATGGCCACGCCCGGCAAGACCACCTGGACGGCACCGGGCGCGACCGACCCGGAACTGGCCTGCCCCGTCACCCCGGTGGTGGACATCGTCTTCAGCCGCTGGACCACACCGATCCTGTGGGCACTGCACACCTACGGCCGGCAGCGGTTCGTCGAACTGGAACGCCGGATCACCCGCATCACCCCGAAGGTGCTCACCGAGCGGCTGCGCCGCCTGGAGCGCGACGGCCTGGTGATCCGCACGTACCACCCCGAGGTCCCGCCCCGCGTCGAGTACGAGATCAGCGACCTCGGCCGCAGCCTTGCCCCGCTCTTCGCCCATCTCACCGAGTGGGCCGCCGACAACCTGCCGAAGGTCGAGCAGGCCCGGCAGACGTACGACGACAAGCCGGCGTAGCGCCCCGCGGGCTCAGCCGACCAGCACGACCTCCAGCGTGCGCGGCCCGTGCACGCCCTCCACCCGGTCCAGTTCGATGTCGCTGGTGGCGGACGGGCCGGAGATCCATGTCAAAGGCCGCGCCGGATCGAGCCGTTCGAGGGCCTGCGGCACCGAGGACACCACCTGCTCCGGGACGCGGACGACGCAGATGTGGTGGTCGGGGACGAGGGTGATCCGGCGCCTGCCCTGGTCGGGGGAGCCGTCCAGGACGATCGTGCCGGTCTCGGCGATGGCGAGGGCGCAGCCGGTGACCACGCTGTCCACCCGGTCCAGCTCCTCGGGCGTGCTCTCCGCCCGGTCCGCGACCTGCCGCACCTCGCTCGCCGCGAGCCAGCCCGCGTCCAGCCCCGGCGGCACCAGCACCGACCTTGAGCCGCGTGCGCCCAGCAGCCGGGCGACGACCCCGGGCAGCTCACCCTCGGCACACCGGTGCACGACCGCCCGGTACTCCGCCAGGTTCTCCGCCAGCAGCTCCACCGTCTCCTCGACCGTGCGGCGCCCGTGCTCGCGCAGGTAGGCGCGCGGCACAGCCTCCTCGTACGGCCGCTCGTCCCGCGGTACGTCGGCGAGCGCGCGCCGCACCCGGCCCAGGACCCTCTCCCTGCTGCTCACTTGCCCTCCTCCGTGCCGCCGCGCGTGCGCTGCCACCAGTCCCGGAACGGCTCCGCCGGCACCGGCGGCATCTCCCGCGCCTCGCTCCACGCCCGGCCCGGCCCCGGCAGCGACCGCGGATGCAGGCGCCGGGTGCGCGAGGCGAGCCGCTGTCCGGCGCGCAGGGCGCCCGGCCGGGCGAACGCCCAGCGTGCCGCCCGCATCGCCGCCCGCTCGGCGGCATGCCCCTTGGCCGGCTTGAGGACCACCTTGTTGCCGTCCCGGGTGACCTCCCCGCCCTGCGCCACCCGCTCCCGCAGGTGCACCAGCACCTCCGGGATGTCGATGGCGACCGGACACACCTCGTAGCACGCCCCGCACAGCGACGACGCGTACGGCAGGGAGGCGTCGATCTCGCTCTGGGTGCCGCGCAGTTGAGGGCTGAGGATCGCGCCGATCGGGCCCGGGTAGACCGAGCCGTAGGCGTGGCCGCCGGCCCGCTCGTACACCGGGCACACGTTCAGGCACGCCGAACAGCGGATGCAGCGCAGCGCCTGCCGGCCCACCTCGTCGGCGAGGGTGTCGGTACGGCCGTTGTCGAGCAGGACCAGGTGGAACTCCCGCGGCCCGTCCTCGCTCGTGGTGCCCGTCCACGTGGAGGTGTAGGGGTTCATCCGCTCGGCCGTCGAGGAGCGCGGCAGCGTCTGGAGGAACACCTCCAGGTCCCGCCAGGTCGGCACCACCTTCTCGATGCCGACGACCGAGATCAGCGTCTCCGGCAGGGTCAGGCACATCCGGCCGTTGCCCTCCGACTCGACGACCACGAGGGTGCCCGTCTCGGCGACCATGAAGTTGGCCCCGGAGATGCCCACCTTGGCGCGCAGGAACTTCTCCCGCAGGTGCAGCCGGGCCGCCTCCGCGAGTTCGGCGGGCGTGTCCGTCAGCCCCTCGGGGGCCGGGCGGCCCCACGCGCCCATCTTGCGGGCGAAGATGTCCCGGATCTCGCCCCGGTTGCGGTGGATCGCCGGGACCAGGATGTGCGAGGGGCGGTCCTTGCCCAACTGGACGATCAGCTCGGCGAGATCGGTCTCGTAGGCGCGGATGCCCTCCGCCTCCAGCGCCTCGTTGAGGCCGATCTCCTGCGTGGCCATGGACTTGACCTTGACGACCTCGCGCTCGCCGGTCGCCTTCACCAGGTCCGCCACGATCCGGTTCGCCTCGTCGGCGTCCGCCGCCCAGTGGACCGTGCCGCCCGCCGCGGTGACCGACTCCTCCAACTGCACGAGATAGCGGTCGAGATGGCGCAGCGTGTGGTCCTTGATCCGCTTTCCGGCCTCGCGCAGCTCCGCCCAGTCCGGCACCTCCGCCACGGCCCTGGCCCGCTTGGCGCGGATGGTGTGGGTGGCGTGGCGCAGGTTGCCGCGCAGGGTCGCGTTGCCGACCGCCTCGTGCGCGGCCTTCGGGAAGGCCGGCATCCCTACGAACGTGCCGCTCATACCGCCGGCTCCTCCTCCGTGCTCGCCAGGATCTCCGCGAGGTGCACCGGCCGCATCCCGGTCCGCAGCCGGGCCATGGTGCCGCCGATGTGCATCAGACAGGAGTTGTCCGCCGCGCACAGCACCTCGGCGCCTGTCGACTCGGCGTTGCGCACCTTGTCCGCGCCCATCGCCGCCGACACGTCGGCGTTCTTCAGCGCGAACGTGCCGCCGAAGCCGCAGCACTCCTCCGCGCCCGGCAGCTCCACCAGCTCCAGCCCCTTCACCGCCGCCAGCAGCCGCCGCGGCCGCTCCCCGAGGCCCAGGCCGCGCAGGCCGTGGCAGGTGGGGTGGTAGGTGACCTTGTGCGGGTAGTAGGCGCCCACGTCGGTCACGCCGAGGACGTCCACCAGGAACTCCGTCAGCTCGTACGTCTTCGGCACCACCGGCGCCAGGACGTCCGCCAGCGCGCCGCCGCGACCCTCGGCCCGCGCCCGCTCGCCCATCCGCGGATACAGCTCGCGCACCATCGCCCCGCACGACCCGGACGGCGTCACGATCGCGTCGTACTCCCCGAACACCTCCGCGAAGTGCCGGGCCAGCGGCTCCGCCTCGTGCCGGTAGCCGGTGTTGTAGTGGGCCTGCCCGCAGCAGGTCTGCGCCATGGGGAAGTCGACGTCGACGCCCAGCCGCGTCAGCAGCTTCACGACGGCCTTGCCGGTGTCCGGATAGAGCGTGTCGTTGACACAGGTCAGGAACAGGGCGACACGCATCGCGGCTCCTTCGGGATCGATCATCGGACGTCGAGCAGCGTAATCGCCGCTCGTGAGAGCGGGGGAGACCTCGGCTCACCGCACGGCGAGCCGGGCCTCCGCCTCCTGCCAGCGCGCGGTGTCACCGCGCGGCTCGTACCGGGTCAGCGGCTGCGTGCGCACCAGCAGCCGCCGCATGTCGGCCAGATCGCCGACCAGGCCGTGCGCCCGGGCCTGCACCAGTACGTTGCCCAGCGCCGCCGCCTCCGTCGGCCCGGCCACCACCGGCAGCCCGCAGGCGTCGGCGGTCAGCTGGCACAGCAGCGCGTTGCGGGTGCCGCCGCCCACGACGTACACCACGTCGACCGGGTGGTCGGCCAGCCGCTGGGCGTCCTCCACGGCCCGCCGGTGGGCGAGGGCGAGCGAATCGAGGATGCAGCGGGTGATCTCCCCGGGGGTCCCCGGCACCGGCTGCCCGGAGGCCCGGCACGCCTCGGCGATCCGCTCCGGCATCCGGCCCGGCGCGAGGAACGCCGCGTCCCCCGCGTCCACCACCGACCGCAGCGCAGGCACGCCGGCCGCCTCCCGCAGCAGCGCGCCCATATCCGGGTCGCCCCAGGCGCGGACACACTCCTGGAGCAGCCACAGCCCCATGATGTTGCGCAGGTAGCGGACCGTGCCGTCCAGCCCCAGCTCGTTGGTGAAGTTGGCGGCCCGGCTCTCCTCGGTGAGCACCGGCGCGTCCAGCTCCAGACCGGCCAGCGACCAGGTGCCGGTGCAGATGTAGGCGAACCGCCCGGTGGCTGCCGGGACCGCGGCCACCGCGGAGGCGGTGTCGTGCGAGCCGACCGCCGTCACCGGCACCGGACCGCGCAGCCCCGTCTCCTCCAGCACCTCCGGCCGCAGCAGCCCGGCCGGGTCCCCGGGCTGCCGCAGCGGCGCGAACAGCTTCAGGTCGACGCCGGCCCGGGCCGCCACGTCGTACGCCCATTCCCGGGTCCGCGGGTCGATCAGCTGGGTCGTGGAGGCGTTGGTCAGCTCGGTGCCCTGCTCCCCGGTCAGCCAGTACGTGAGCAGGTCGGGTATGAGCAGCAGCCGCCGCGCCTGCGCCAGCTGGGCCGTGCCTTGGGCCGCGGCCAGCTGGTACAGGGTGTTGAACGGGGCGTACTGCAGGCCGGTCGCCGCGTACAGCTCCGGCGCCGGCACGCTCGCCCACACCTTCTCCGCGACGCCCTCGGTGCGGGCGTCCCGGTAGTGCACGGGGTTGCCGAGCAGCGCCCCGTCGGCGTCCAGCAGGCCGTAGTCCACGGCCCAGCTGTCGATGCCGACGGAATCCACCTGCCCGCAGGCCGCGAGCCCGTCCAGCACCCCGGCGTACAGCGCGAGGATGTCCCAGCGCAGCCCCTCGGGCGTACGCACCGGGCGGTTGGGGAAGCGGTGCGCCTCGGCCAGCTCCAGCGCGTCCGGGCCGGCGCGGCCGACCATCACGCGTCCGCTGGAGGCGCCCAGGTCGACCGCGGCGTACGACTTCACTGCGGTCACCGCCGTCACCGCCGTCACCGCAGGAACGCGGCGGCGACGCCCGCGTCGACCGGGACGTGCAGTCCGGTGGTGTGGGTCAGGTCCCCGCCGGTCAGCGCGAACACGGCGTTCGCCACATGCTCGGGCAGCACCTCACGCTTGAGGATGGTCCGCTGCGCATAGAACTCGCCCAGCTTCTCCTCCTCGATGCCGTAGGTCGCCGCCCGCTGGGCACCCCAGCCGCCCGCGAAGATGCCCGAGCCGCGCACCACACCGTCCGGGTTGACGCCGTTGACCCGGATCCCGTGCTCGCCCAGCTCGGCGGCGAGGAGGCGCACCTGGTGGGCCTGGTCGGCCTTGGTGGCGGAGTAGGCGATGTTGTTCGGGCCGGCGAAGACGGCGTTCTTGGACGCGATGTAGACGATGTCGCCGCCCAGCCCCTGAGCGATCATCACCCGGGCCGCCTCGCGCGAGACGAGGAAGGAACCGCGGGCCATGATGTCGTGCTGGAGGTCCCAGTCCTGCGCGGACGTCTCCAGCAGCGGCTTGGAGATGGAGATCCCGGCGTTGTTGACCACCAGGTCCACACCGCCGAAGGCGAGCACGGCCGCCCTGAACGCCGCCGCGATCTGCTCCTCGTCGGTCACGTCCACCGTCACCGCGACGGCCCGGTCCGGGCCGCCCAGCTCCTCGGCGACCGCCGCCGCGTTCTCCCCGTGGAGGTCGGCGACGACGACACACGCGCCCTCGGCCACCAGTCGGTGCGCGATCGCCTTGCCGATCCCGCTGCCCGCGCCCGTCACCAGCGCCACCCGCGTCGCCAGCGGCTTCGGCTCCGGCATCCGCCGGAGCTTGGCCTCCTCCAGCGCCCAGTACTCGATGCGGAACTTCTCCGACTCCTCGATCGGCGCGTACGTCGAGACCGCCTCGGCGCCCCGCATCACGTTGATCGCGTTGACGTAGAACTCGCCGGCGACGCGCGCGGTCTGCTTGTCCTTGCCGAAGGAGAACATGCCCACGCCCGGGACGAGCACGATCGCCGGATCGGCGCCGCGCATCGCGGAGGAGCCGGGCTCGGCGTGGCGGCGGTAGTAGGCGGCGTACTCCTCGCGGTACCCGGCGTGCAGCTCCTTCAGCCGCGCGACGGCCTCCTCAACGGGCGCGGAGGCGGGCAGGTCCAGCACGAGGGGCCGCACCTTGGTGCGCAGGAAGTGGTCGGGGCAGGAGGTGCCCAGCGCGGCCAGCCGCGGGTGCTCGGCCCGCGCGAGGAAGTCGAGGACGACGCCGGAGTCGGTGAAGTGGCCGACCTGCGGCCGGTCCTGCGAGGCGAGGGCCCGCACATACGGCGCGAGCGCGGCCGCCCGCTTCCGCCGCTCGGCCTCGGGCAGCGGCTCGTACCCTTCCAGCACCGGCCCGAACGGCTCGGACTTGCCCTTCTCGGCGAGGAAGGCCTCGGCGGTGCGGATGATGTGCAGCGAGTTGCGCTCGCACTCCTCGGCGGTGTCGCCCCAGGCGGTGATCCCGTGCCCGCCGAGGACGCAGCCGATCGCCCGCGGGTTGGCCTCCTTCACGGCGGCGATGTCGAGGCCGAGCTGGAAGCCGGGCCGCCGCCACGGCACCCACACCACGCTGTCCCCGAAACACTCGGCGGTCAGCTTCTCCCCGTCGGCGGCACAGGCCAGCGCGATACCGGAGTCCGGGTGCAGATGGTCCACGTGGGCGGCGTCGACGAGCCCGTGCATGGCGGTGTCGATGGACGGGGCGGCCCCGCCCTTGCCGTGCAGGCAGTAGTCGAACGCGGCGACCATCTCGTCCTCGCGCTCCACCCCGGGATACACGTCGACGAGCGCCCGCAGCCGGTCGAGCCGCAGCACGGCCAGCCCGGCCTCGGTCAGGGTCCCCAGATCACCCCCGGACCCCTTGACCCACATCAGCTCCACGTCACCCCCGGTGACGGGATCGGTGTCGGTGCCCTTGGCGGAGGCGTTGCCGCCGGCGTAGTTGGTGTTCCGGGGATCGGAGCCGAGCCGGTGAGAGCGGGCGAGAAGGGCGGCGGCTTCGGGATGGATGGTCATGAGTTTCCAGTCCTATTCAAAAGAGAGCGGGGCAGCGCCCCTAGGGGCGCGGGGCTGTATTGATGTGCGGCTCCGCCGCGTGGGCGCGACCAGCCACAACCGGCCCGCAGCCCGGACACGACAGAACCCGGCAGGCGCTCACGCCCCCCACCCGGCCTGCTGCCCCCCGACCCGCTCGGCGACAATCCGCTCACCCCACCCGGACCGCGCATACGCATCCAACGGCGAGGGGTCCAGCCCCATCTCCTCCCGCACCTCCCGCAGCAACGGCCGCACATCCGTGTTGTATGCATCCATCAGCACGGCATTGGCCCCGAGTACGTCCCCCTCGCGCTGGGCGTCCGCCAGCGCCTCCCGGTCGACCAGCAGCGCCTTCGCCGTGGCCTCCTGCACGTTCATCACCGACCGGATGATCGCCGGGATCTTCGCCTCGATGTTGTGGCACTGGTCGAGCATGAACGCCACGTCGGAGGTGAACCCCCCGCCCCGCACCACCTCGTACATGATCCGGAACAACTGGAAGGGGTCCGCGGCCCCCACCATCAGGTCGTCGTCCGCGTAGAACCGCGAGTTGAAGTCGAACCCGCCGAGCTTCCCCTCCCGCAGCAGCGTGGCCACGATGAACTCGATGTTGGTGCCGGGCGCGTGGTGCCCGGTGTCGACCACGACCTGAGCCTTCTCGCCGAGCTTCAGACAGTGGGCGTACGCCGTGCCCCAGTCCGGCACGTCCGTGCTGTAGAAGGCGGGCTCGAAGAACTTGTACTCCAGCAGCATCCGCTGCCCGTCGCCGAGCCGCTCGTACACCTCGGCCAGTCCCTCGGCGAGGCGGTCCTGCCGGGCCCG
Source organism: Streptomyces griseosporeus (assembly GCF_014656055.1). Taxonomy (GTDB): domain Bacteria; phylum Actinomycetota; class Actinomycetes; order Streptomycetales; family Streptomycetaceae; genus Streptomyces; species Streptomyces griseosporeus. Next base: position 738,935 of record NZ_BNBR01000001.1, on the reverse strand, counting down.
TACGTCGTCCTGGCCGGGGTAGTTCGTGCCGTCGGCGAACCACAGCTTCAGGTCGCGCGAACCGGTCGCGTCCATGATGTCGACGCACTCCAGCAGATGGCCGACGGCCTTGCGGCGCACCGTCGCGTCCGGGTGGCAGATGCTGCCCAGCTTGTAGTCGTCGTCCTGGAAGGTGTTGGAGTTGATCGCGCCGAGCCGCACCCCGCGCTCCTCGGCGAACTTCGCCAGCGCGCCGTAGTCGTCGACCCTGTCCCACGGGATGTGCAGCGCCACGGTCGGCGCGACCCCCGTGAACTCGTGCACCTTGGCGGCGTCCTCCAGTTTCTCCTGCGGTGTGCGCGGCACGCCGGCCTGCGCGAACACCTTGAAACGGGTCCCCGAGTTCCCGTACGCCCACGACGGCGTCTCGACGGCCTGGGTCTTGAGCGCGGCCTTCACCGCGGCGAGGTCGGTCACTTGGGACTCCCCTGATGGCATCGATGAAACGATTCAGGAGGCGAAGCTATGGGCCCCTCGGAGGGGTGTCAAGCCCTCTGGCGAGGCCTGTTTCCCGTGACCCTCGCGTGACCTGTTGGCGTCGAAAGTTTTTCGATACGAACCCATTGACGCGGTGCGGATCCGCTGCCTACGGTCCCGGCAACCCAGTTGAAACCTTTCACGACGCGGTGGGGCCCTTGGCCCGCCGGTGTCGTCGAGGAGCCCCCATGACCCACCCGTCCGACACGGGACCGACCCCGGTGCTGGCGCTGAAGGACGTCTCCAAGTCCTTCGGCGCGGTGCGCGCCCTGCGGGACGTCTCCCTGGAGCTGTTCCCCGGCGAGGTGCACGCGCTCGCCGGGGAGAACGGCGCGGGCAAGTCGACCCTCATCAAGACGCTCGCCGGTGTGCACCGGCCGGACGCCGGCCAGGTCCTGCTGGACGGCGAGCCCGTCGCCTTCCACGGCCCCGGCGATGCCCGCGACGCCGGGATCGCCGTGATCTACCAGGAGCCCACGCTCTTCCCGGACCTGTCGATCGCCGAGAACATCTTCATGGGCCGCCAGCCCCGGCGGGCCCTCGGCCGCATCGACCACAAGGCCACCCGCGCCGCCACCTCCGCCCTGATGCGGCGCCTCGGCGTCGACCTCGACCCCGACCGGCCCGCGAGCGGACTGTCCATCGCCGACCAGCAGATCGTGGAGATCGCCAAGGCGCTCTCCTTCGACGCCCGCGTCCTGATCATGGACGAGCCGACCGCCGCCCTCACCGGCAGCGAGGTCGCCCGCCTCTTCGGCGTCGTGCGCACTCTGCGCGAGCAGGGCGCCGCGGTGCTGTTCATCTCGCACCGGCTGGAGGAGATCTTCGAGATCTGCGGGCGGGTGACCACCCTGCGCGACGGCGCCTGGATCGCCAGCGAACCGGTGGCCGGCATGACCGAGGACGACCTGGTGCGCCGCATGGTCGGCCGCGACCTGGACGAGCTGTACCCCAAGCAGGACGTCGAGCCGGGCGAGGTCGCGCTCAGCGTGCGCCGCCTGACCCGCGAGGGCGTCTTCACCGACGTCTCCTTCGAGGTGCGGCGCGGCGAGATCGTCGGCCTCGCCGGACTCGTCGGCGCCGGCCGCACCGAGGTCGCCCGCGCCGTCTTCGGCATCGACCGCTGGGACGCCGGCGAGGTCCTCGTGGACGGAAAGTGCCTGGTCAACGGGGCGCCGTCGATGGCGATGGCCGCGGGCCTCGCCCTCGTCCCCGAGGACCGGCGCGCCCAGGGCCTGGTGATGGACATGTCCATCGAGCGGAACATCGGCCTCACCGGACTGCGTACGACCGTCAGGGCCGGGCTCATGGACCGCGGCGCCGAACGCAGCCGCTCCCTCGACTGGGCGGTCAGGCTCCAGGTGAAGTACGCCCGCATCGCCGACGCCGTCTCCACGCTCTCCGGCGGCAACCAGCAGAAGGTCGTCCTCGCCAAGTGGCTGGCCACCGGCCCCCGCGTGCTGATCGTCGACGAGCCGACCCGCGGCATCGACGTCGGCACCAAGGCCGAGGTGCACCGGCTGCTGTCGCAGCTCGCCGCCGACGGCGTGGCCGTCCTGATGATCTCCTCCGACCTGCCCGAGATCCTCGGCATGGCCGACCGCGTCCTCGTCATGCACGAGGGCCGGCTCACCGCCGAGATCCCCCGCTCCGACGCCACCGAGGAAACCGTGATGGCCGCAGCCACGGGGAGGGCCGCCGCATGACGGTGACCACGCCCCACGACACCCCCGTCGCCGACCTGCCCACCTCCGGCGGCACCCGGCTCGTCGACCGCGTCTTCAAGATGCGCGAACTCGCCATCCTCGTCGTGTTCCTGGTGATGATCGCCGTCACCCAGCTCGGCAACAGCGCGTTCCTCTCCGAGCAGGGCATCAAGGACCTGCTGCTCAACGCGACGATCCTGGTACTGGTCGCGACCGGCCAGTCCCTGGTCGTCATCACCCGCAACGTCGACCTGTCCGTCGGCTCCACCCTCGGCATCAGCGCCTTCGCCGCCGGCACCTACCTCCAGGGCGGCGGAAACCCCGTCGTGGCGATCGGGCTCGCGGTGCTCCTGGGCGTCGGCTTCGGCCTGCTGAACGGCCTGCTGGTCAGTCTCGGCCAGGTGCCCGCCCTCGTCGTCACCCTCGGCACCCTCTACATCATCCGCGGCATCGACTCCATCTGGGTCGGCTCACGCCAGATCACCGCCGCCGACCTGCCCGGCTCCTTCGTCGACTTCGGCTCCGGCGGCATCACGGCGGTGCCGTACCTGGCGCTGATCGCCCTGGCGGTACTCGTCGCGGCGGCCTACTACCTCAAGCACTTCGGCAGCGGCCGCGAACTGTACGCCCTCGGCTCCAACCCCGAGGCCGCCCGCCTCGCCGGCATCCCCGTCCGCAAGCGCATCCTCGCCGCGTACACCTTCTGCGGCGCCCTCGCCGGCCTCGCCGGCGCGATGTACCTGGCCCGCTTCGGCAACGTCGACTCGGGCACCGGCAACGGCTACGAACTGACCGTCGTCAGCGCCGTCGTCGTCGGTGGTGTCGTCTTCACCGGCGGGTCCGGCAGCGTCTACGGGGCCGCCCTGGGCGCCCTGCTGCTGACCTCCGTCAACAGCGTGCTGCCCGCCCTCGGCGTCAGCAGCGTCTGGGTGCTCGCCATCAACGGCGTCCTGCTGCTCCTCGCCATCGCCGTCGACCGGATCGTGGCGCTGCGGGTGGCCGCCGCCCTGAAGAAGAAGTCGGCCCGCCTGCGGCCGCTCCCGCCGAAGCCGCTCCCGCAGAAGGGGGACACCCGCCATGCCTGAGTCCCTGACCCGAGCCGTCCGCTGGGACACGGTGGTCGGTGCCCTGCTCGTCGTCGTCCTGCTGCTGTCGTTCTCCTTCGTCGACGGCTTCGGCAACGCCCTCAACCTGTCCTTCCTCCTCGGCAACACCCTGCCGATCGCCCTCATCGCCCTGCCGATGACCCTGCTGGTCGTCTCCGGCGAGATCGACCTCTCGGTCGCCTCCACCGCCGGGCTGTCCGGCGCGGTGATGGGCAAGCTGTGGAACGAGGGCATGACCATCGAGACGATCATCCCGGTCTGCCTGCTGCTCGGCGTCGTCTGCGGGCTGGTCAACGGTCTGCTCGTGACCCGGCTCGGGCTGCCCTCCCTCGCCGTCACCATCGGCACCCTCGCCGCCTACCGCGGCATAGCGCAGATCGTGCTCGGCTCCGACGCGGTCACCGACTTCCCCACCCAGTACCTGGACTTCGCGGCCGGCCGCGTCGGCGACAGCTTCCTGCCGCAGGCCTTCCTGCCCTTCCTGGTACTGCTCGCCATCGCCGCCGTGGTCCTGCACGCCACCCCGTTCGGACGCTCGCTCTTCGCGATCGGCGCGAGCGAGGAGGCGGCACGGTTCGCGGGGATCCGCGTCAAGCGGTCCAAGCTGCTGCTGTTCGTCGCCACGGGGTTCATGGCGTCGCTGACGGGGGTGTTCTGGGCCCTGCACTACGCCAGCGCGCGCTATGACAACGCGACGGGGCTGGAGTTGTCCGTCGTGGCCGCCGTGCTGCTGGGCGGGATCGACTTCGACGGGGGCAAGGGGACGATCGGGGGTGCGGTTGCCGGGGTCTTCCTGCTGGGTGCTCTGCAGAACGTGATGAGTCTGGAGGACGTGTCCGCGCAGTCCCAGATCGTCGTGACCGGGGTGCTGTTGGTGCTCTCTGTTCTTGGGCCCCGCGTTGCTGGGCAGATCGCCGTTGTTCGTGCTCAATCGTCAGGCTGACCGCGGTCTGTGGCTGGTCGCGCCCACGCGGCGGAGCCGCATATCGATACTGCCCCGCGCTCCTTTCCGGCGCTTCCGCTCACCCTCGTTCAAAGGAACCCCCATCATGCGCAAGTCCTCCCTCCGCCGCACCGGCGTCGCCCTCTCCGCCGTCGCTTCCCTCGCCCTCGTTGCCACCGCCTGCGGCGGTACCACCAAGAAGGACGTCGCCAATGAGAGCGGCGGGAACGCGGCCGCGGCCGGTACCGCCGATCCCAACGCCGCCACCAAGAAGGACCTCACCGTCGGCTTCCTGCCCAAGCAGGTCAACAACCCCTACTTCACCACCGCCGACAAGGGCGGCGAGAAGGCGCTGGCCGAGCTGGGGTCGTCGTACAAGGAGGTCGGTCCGTCCAGTGCCACCGACACCTCCGGGCAGGTCTCCTACGTCAACACACTCACCCAGCAGCAGGTCGACGCGATGGCCGTGTCCGCGCAGGACCCGGGCGCCCTGTGCACCGCGCTGAAGCAGGCGATGAGCAACGGCATCAAGGTCGTCACCTACGACTCCGACACCAAGCCGGACTGCCGCAACGCCTTCGTCTCGCAGGCCTCCGCCGAGGACCTCGGGCGGACCGAGGTGCAGCTGCTCGCCGAGCAGATCGGGTACAAGGGCGAGATCGCGATCCTGTCCGCCGCGCAGACGGCGACGAACCAGAACACCTGGATCGACTACATGAAGGACGAGCTGAAGGACCCCAAGTACAAGGACATGAAGCTCGTCAAGATCGCCTACGGCAACGACGACGCCCAGCAGTCCTTCCAGCAGACCCAGGGCCTGCTCCAGGAGCACCCGAACCTGAAGGGGATCATCTCCCCGACCACCGTCGGCATCAAGGCCGCCGCCCAGTACCTGTCCGGCTCCAAGTACAAGGGCAAGGTCAAGCTGACCGGCCTCGGCACCCCCAACGACATGCGCAAGTACGTCAAGAACGGCACCGTCGAGGCGTTCGAGCTGTGGGACCCGGCCAAGCTCGGCGACCTGGCCGCCCGCACCGCCGTCGCCCTGGCCTCCGGGCAGATCACCGGCAAGGAGGGCGAGACGTTCAAGGCCGGCCCGACGTCGTACACCATCGGCAAGGACGGTGTGATCAGCCTCGGCAAGCCGACCGTGTTCGACGCCAAGAACATCGACCAGTTCAACTTCTGAGCCCCGAATTCCCCATGTCGAAGGGTGCGTTGATGCAGCGCGTCTGCTTCCTGCTCAAGGTGCGCCAGGACCGGATCGCCGAGTACCGGGAACGCCACGCCGACGTGTGGCCCGAGATGCGCGCGGCGCTCTCGGCCACCGGCTGGCACAACTACTCGCTCTTCCTGCGCGACGACGGCCTGCTCGTCGGCTATTTGGAGACCGAGGACTTCGAGGCCGCCAAGGCCGGCATGGAGGCCACCGAGGTCAACACCCGCTGGCAGCGGGAGATGGCGCCGTTCTTCGAGTCGCTGGACGGCGCCCGGCCCGACGAGGCCATGAAACCGCTCACCGAAGTGTTCCACCTCGCCTGACCGGGAGCCGCGGATGAAACGACGTACGGTGCTCGCCTCCGCCCTGCTCGCCACCGTGGCGGCGCCGGGCACGGCACGGGCCGCCGACCCCGGCCCTTCCGTCACCCGGAAGGGCACCACCACCCTCGACCCCCAGGCGGTCTACTTCGTCTCCTACGACGGCCTGGTCAACAACAACTCGTTCCAGAAGAACGGCCTGTTCACCTACAACGGCCACCAGTACGCGGCCTGGTACACCGCGAGCCGCGACGCCGTCGTCGCCCGACGGGCGCTCGGCGCGGGCACCTGGTCCACGGTCACCCTCCCGCACCGGCTGAAGGCCGACGACTCCCACAACGTCATCTCCATGGGCGTCTCCCGGACCGACGGGCGGCTGCACCTGAACATGGACTCCCACAGCGACGGCTTCTTCTACGTGAAGTCCGTCGCCGGACTCCTCGACCGCCCGACGACCACCGCCTGGACGTCCGCCGCCTTCGGCGCCGTACAGACCACCCTCGACGGGCTCGCCCTCACCTCGCAGTTCACCTACCCGCAGTTCCTCTCCACCCCCGAGGGCCGACTGCAGCTCGGCTACCGGGCCGGCGTCTCCGGCAACGGGCGCAACGCCCTCGCCGAGTACGACGGCACGGCGTGGACCGCGCTGGGGGAGTGGACGTCCGCCGCCGGCACCTACACCAGCGAGCACGGCTCGTCGACCGCCCGCAACATGTACCTGCACGGCATCGACTACGACGTCAACGGCCGCCTGCACGCCTTCTTCACCTGGCGCGAGCAGAACGCCGCCGTGATGTGCTCCGGCGGCGGCATCACCAACCACGACACCGGTTACGTGTACTCCGACGATCGCGGCCGCACCTGGCGCAACAGCGCCGGGACGGTCGTGGGCACGACCGGCGGCGCCGACAAGGTGTCCGTCGCCGACCCCGGCCTGGTCGTCGACCCGCTGAACCCCGACCACTCCCTGATGAACCAGGAGAGCCAGGCCACCGACTCCGCCGGCCGCCCGCACGCGATCATCTCCTACGTCCCCGGCCGCTTCGGCCAGTGCACCACCGACTACGTCGCCGACCGCACCGCCCACGGCCGCGCCTTCCACCTCCGCCGCACCGCCGCCGGCACCTGGCAGAAGACGGAGATCCCCGTCCCGCTGAACTCCAGCCAGCGCACCAAGCTGGTCCTGGACCGCTACGACAACGCCTACGCGGTCCTGCCCTACGGCCGGATCGCCGCCGCGTCGAAGGCCTCCGGCCACACGGACTGGACGCTGCTCTTCGACGGCGGCGGGCTGAACGCCTTCGGCGAGGTCGTCGTCGACGAGACGCGGGTGAAGGCCGACAACACGCTGTCCTTCCTGTACCAGGAGAAGTCCAGCGGCACGACCCCGTCGGCGCTGCACGTCGCCGACTTCGCCCTGCCCGCCTGACGGGTCCGGCCGGGCGGCGGTGACGGTAGTGTGAAGGCCTTCCCGCCGCCCCCCACCCGCATCCCTGGAGGTCCGAAGCCTGATGGCCCAGTCGGTGGGTATCAAGGACGTCGCCCGCGCCGCCGGAGTCTCCGTCGGCACGGTCTCCAACGTGATCAACCGCCCGGACACGGTCGCCTCCGAGACCCGGGCGCGCGTGCTGTCCGCGATCGACCGGCTCGGCTACGTCCGCAGCGAGTCCGCACGCCAGCTCCGCGCGGGCCGCAGCCGCATCATGGGCCTGCTCGTCCTCGACATGGGCAACCCCTTCTTCGTCGACGTCGCCCGCGGCGCCGAGCGGGCCGCGCGGGACGCCGGGCTCGGCGTGATGGTCTGCAACAGCGCCCAGAACCCCGGCGAGGAGGCCGAGTACCTCTCCCTCTTCGCCGAGCAGCGGGTGCGCGGCGTGCTGCTCACCCCGGCCGACGCCACCGGCCGCAACATCGACGCCTTCCGGCGGCACAACATCCCCTTCGTGCTGGTCGACCGGGTCGCCGAGGGCGCCACCGAGTGCTCCGTCTCCGTCGACGACGTCGCGGGCGGCGCCCTGGCCGTGCGGCACCTGGTGGACGCCGGGCACCGCTCCATCGCCTACGTCAGCGGGCCGCCCGGACTGAACCAGGTCCGCGACCGCCGCACCGGCGCGCTGAACGCCCTCGCCGAGGCCGGGCTCGGCCCGGACCGCCTGCGCGAACTGCCCACCGAACGGCTCGACGTCGCCGCCGGCCGGGACGCCGGCGCCCGCCTGCTCGGCCTCGCCGACCGGCCCACCGCCGTCTTCTGCGCCAACGACCTGCTCGCCCTCGGTGTGCTCCAGGCCATGTACGCGGCCGGCGTGAACGTCCCCGACGACCTCGCCATCGTCGGCTACGACGACATCGAGTTCGCCGCCGCCGCGGCCGTCCCCCTCACCTCTGTGCGCCAGCCCGCCGTCACCATGGGCGCCCTGGCCGCCGAACTCCTCCTGGAGGAGACCGAGGCCGACAGCGCGACCCGGCCCCATGAACACCGCCGTGTGGTGCTCCAGCCGGAACTGGTGGTCCGCCGCTCCAGCCTGCCCGGCCGCTGAGCCGCCCCCGGCGACAGCCCGTGATCCCCCCGCGTGAGCACCGGCCCGGCATGTGCTGAACTGGGACCGCCCGCAGACCGCGGGCCGCCTGTCGTCCGCACCGGGAGTCGTGTTGACCCACAGCTACCGCCAGCCCGGCGTCGTCCTCACCGACCGCCGCTTCACCGTCCCCCTCGACCACGCCGACCCGGCGGGGGAGACGATCGAGCTGTACGCCCGCGAGGTCGTCGCAAGCGACAAGGCGGGGCAGAACCTGCCCTGGCTGGTCTACCTCCAGGGCGGCCCCGGTTTCGGCGCGAACCGTTTCGTCGGCAGGCCCGCCTGGCTCGGCCGCGCCCTGAAGGAGTACCGGGTCCTGCTGCTCGACCAGCGCGGCACCGGCGCCTCCACCCCCGCCAACCGGCAGACGCTGCCGCTGCGCGGCGGCCCCGCCGCCCAGGCCGACCACCTCACCCGCTTCCGGGCCGACTCCATCGTCCGCGACTGCGAGGCGATCCGCCCGCAGGTCACCGGTGGCGCCCCGTGGACCGTCCTCGGCCAGAGCTTCGGCGGCTTCTGCACGGTCAGCTACCTCTCCCTCGCCCCCGAGGGCCTGGCCACCGCCGTGATCACCGGCGGGCTGCCGTCCCTGCACGCCCACGCCGACGACGTCTACCGCGCCGCCTACCCGCGCGTCGAACGCAAGGTCGCCGCCCACTACGCCCGCTATCCGCAGGACGTCGAACGCGCCCGCCGGATCGCCGACCACCTCCTCGGCCACGAGGTGACCCTGCCGAACGGCTACCGGCTCACCGTCGAGGCCTTCCAGTCCCTCGGCATCCTCCTCGGCGGCGCCGAGGGCAGCCACCGCCTGCACTACCTGCTGGAGGACGCCTTCGTGCGCACCCCCGGCGGCCACGAGCTGTCCGACGCCTTCCAGGAAGAGGTCCAGGGCCTGCTGTCGTACGCCGGGCACCCGCTGTACGCCCTCGTCCACGAGGCGATCTACGCCCAGGACCACCGGCCCACCGCCTGGTCCGCCGAACGCGTCCGCGCCGAGTTCCCGCAGTTCGACGCCGCCAAGACGCTCACCGGCGACGGGCCGCTGCTGTTCACCGGCGAGACGATCCACCCGTGGATGTTCGACTGCGACCCGGCGCTGCGCCCGCTGCGCGAGACCGCCGAACTCCTCGCCGCCCGCACCGACTGGACCCCCCTGTACGACGCCGGGCGCCTCGCCGCCAACGAGGTGCCGGTCGCCGCGGCCGTCTACCACGACGACATGTACGTCGACACCGCGCACGCCCTTGAGACCGCCCGCGCCGTCCGCGGCCTGCGCACCTGGGTCACCGACGAGTTCGAGCACGACGGTGTCCGGGCCGGCGGCCCCCGCGTCCTGGACCGGCTGCTCGCGCTCGCCCGCGACGAGGCCTGACCGCGAAGATCGAAAAGCCGGGTGCAGGGGGCGGGAGCCGGGCTAGTCTGCGGGCATGACCGAGCCGACGCCCCCTCAGCTCCAGCCCCTGCCCGAGGACTGGAGCCGCGCCCTGGCCGTGGTGGCGCACCCGGACGACCTCGAGTACGGGTGCTCTGCGGCGATCGCCGCCTGGACGGACGCCGGCCGTGAGGTCGCCTATGTGCTCGCCACCCGCGGCGAGGCCGGCATCGACACCCTGGCCCCCGCCGAGTGCGGCCCGCTGCGCGAACGGGAGCAGCGGGCCAGTGCCGCGGTCGTCGGCGTGACGGAGGTGGAGTTCCTCGACCACAGGGACGGCGTCATCGAGTACGGCGTCGCGCTGCGCCGGGACATCGCCGCCGCGATCCGCCGCCACCGCCCCGAGCTGGTGATCACCCTCAACCACCGGGACACCTGGGGCGGCGTCGCCTGGAACACCCCCGACCACGTCGCCGTCGGCCGGGCCACCCTGGACGCCGCCGCCGACGCGGGCAACCGCTGGATCTTCCCCGAACTGACCGAGCAGGGCCTCGCACCCTGGAACGGGGTGCGCTGGGTCGCCGTCGCCGGGTCCGCCACCCCCACCCACGCCGTGGACGCGAGCGCCGGCCTGGAGCGCGCGGTGCGCTCCCTGCTCGAACACCGCACCTACATCGAGGCGCTGACCGACGAGGACCCCGAGACGTACGCCCGGACCTTCCTCACCGAGGGCGCCGAGCGGGTGGCGGAACGGTTCGGCGGGCGTCCGGCCGTCGCCTTCGAGCTCTTCGCGCGCTGAGCGGGCGGCGGACATGACCGACGCGCGGCTCGCGGACCGCTTCGAGGAGCACCGCGACCACCTCCGGGCCGTGGCCTACCGCATGCTCGGCTCGCTCGCCGAGGCCGAGGACGCGGTCCAGGAGACCTGGCTGAAGCTCGGCCGCACCGACCCCGGCGAGATCCGCAACCTCGCCGGCTGGCTGACCACCGTCGTCGGCCGGGTCTGCCTGGACATGCTGCGCGCACGCGGCGTGCGCCGCGAGGAGTCCCTCGACGAGCGGTTCGACACCTTCGTACCGGACCCCGAACTCGCCCCGCTGTCCCGGCTCGACCCGGAACAGGAGGTCCTGCACGCCGACTCCGTCGGCCTCGCCCTGCTCGTCGTCCTGGAGGCGCTGGGGCCGGACGAGCGGCTGGCGTTCGTGCTGCACGACCTGTTCGCCGTCCCGTTCGACGACATCGCGCCGATCGTCGAGCGCACCCCGGCCGCGACCCGCCAGTTGGCCAGCCGGGCCCGGCGCCGGGTGCGCGGCGCCACACCGGCGCACGATCCCGACCCCGCCCGGCAGCGCGAGGTCGTCGAGGCGTTCCTGGCCGCGGCCCGCGGCGGGGAGTTCGAGGAGCTGCTCGCGCTGCTCCACCCCGATGTCGTGCTGCGCGCCGACTCCGGCGCGCTGGTCGGCGGGGCCGCCGCGTCCAAGCTGGTGCGCGGGGCCCGGGCCGTCGCCGAACAGGCCGTGCTCTTCCGGCGGTTCGCGCCGTACGCGCGCTTCGTACTGGTCAACGGGCAGCTCGGGGTGGTCAACGTGGTGGACGGCGAGCTGCACTCGGTCACCGGCTACACCATCGCCGACGGCCGGATCACCGGCCTGTACATCCTGGCCGACCCCGAGCGCCTGGCCCGGCTCCGGCTGCCGGACCCGGCCGGGTGAGACGGCGGCCCTCGGGCGACCGCCCGGTGGAAGCCGCAGGCGTCCGCCCGGTGGAAGCCCTCAGGCGTCCGCCCGGTGGACCGGGCAGCGCGCCTCGGGCCGCTCGGCCGTACCGCTCTCGTCCGGTGCCGTGTCGCCCTGCTCCCGCACCGTGTCGCCCTGCTCCCGGACCGGTCCGGCCGCCGGAGCGGGGGCCGTCCGCCGCTGCAGCCCGAGCCGCAGCCCCTCCGGCATCAGCGTGAGCCGTTCGGTGACCTTCAGCCGGTAGGCGGGGTCCGGCAGCAGCTCGTAGCGGCGCAGCAGCAGCCCGAGCACCAGGGTCGCCTCGTGCAGGGCGAACTGCCGGCCGATGCACGCCCGCGCCCCCGTGCCGAACGGCTTGAACACGTGCGCGGGCCGGGACCGCACCGCCCCGGCCTCGAACCGGTCGGGGTCGAAGCGTTCGGCGTCCTCGCCCCACACCGCCGGGTCGCGGTGCAGCATCGCGGTCAGCACGAGCGCCCACGCGCCGCGCCGCATCGGATGGTCCCCGGCCAGCAGGGTGTCCTCGCGGGCCTCCCGGGCGAACGCCGGAGCCGTCGGCCACAGCCGCAGCGACTCGTCCAGCACCCGCCGCACGTACCGCAGCTTGGCCACCTGCTCGTAGCCGGGGGAGGGGGTGTCGCCCCAGACCCGGTCCACCTCGGCCCGGGCGCGGGCGGCGGCCTCCGGATGCCGGGAGAGGTAGTGCAGCGCGAACGACAGGGCGCCGGAGGTCGTCTCGTGCCCGGCGACCAGGAAGGTGATCACCTGGCGGCGCACGTTCTCCATCGACAGCCGCTCACCCGTCTCCGGATGCGCGGTCTCCAGCATCCGGTCGAGCAGATCGCCCTCCCCGCCGCCCTCCCGCCGGCGGATGCGGACGATCTCGTCGACCGTGCGGTTCAGGAACGCGATGTCGGCGGCGTTGCGCCGGCTCGCCCGCCGCAGCAGCAGGCCGGCGGCCGGCGCGGGCACGGTGTTCAGCCGCTGCGCGTAGGTGAGGGTGCCCACCATCGCCGTCACGAAGGGGTGCGGCCGGGAACGCTCGAAGGAGCCGAAGTCGTACCCGAAGCCGGTGCGGGCGATCGTCTCCAGGGTCAGCTTGGTCATGTCGCCGGGCACGTCCACCGCGCGCCCGTCGGCCGCCGCCCGGTCCCAGTGGCCGGTGAGCCGGGCGGCCACGTCCAGCATCATCGGGTGGTACGCCGCCATCGCCTCACGGCTGAAACCGGGGGCGAGGACATCGTGCGCCAGCTGCCAGTTCGGCTCGTGGTTGTACGCCGTGAACAGCGCGTCCCCGACCACCGGCCGCAGGTTGGCTATGCCCAGGCCGACGTGCTTGGCGAAGCGCGCCTCGTCGGCGAGGTCGGCCACCAGGTCCGCACCCCACACGAACACGAACTCCTTGCCGAACGCCCGCCGCCGGTAGACCGGCCCGAGCTGCCGGGCGTAGCGCAGCGAGTCCTGCAGCGGGGTGCTGCGGCTCGCGCCGAGGACGTCGCCGAGCAGGGGCAGCCGGTGCGGCGGGTGCGGGATGCGGTCCAGCTCGGGCCAGCCGTGCTCGGCACTGCGAAAGCCCTTCGGCAGTCCGTTCCTCGTCTCCGCCATGACGCGATCTCCCTTGATCCACCGGCAGGTTGAGCTGTTGTACGTGGGTTCAATAACGCGTTTCAGTCTGGTCCCGTTGTTGAACCCGCGTCAAGTAAAGTGCGGGCATGGCCGCGAACCAGGGTGAGCGCACGCGCCGCCGGCTCAGCACCGCGGAGCGCCGGGAGCAGCTGCTCTCGGTGGGCGCGCGGCTGTTCTCGGAGAGTCCGTACGACGACGTGTGGATCGAGCAGGTCGCCGAGATCGCGGGCGTCTCCCGCGGGCTGCTCTACCACTACTTCCCGACCAAGCGGGACTTCTTCGCGGCCGTCGTCGAGCGGGAGAGCGAGCGGATGCTGCGCATGACGGCCGCCGAGCCCGGCGTGCCGGTCCGCGAGCAGCTCACCGCGGGGCTCGACACGTATCTGGAGTACGTGCAGGCGCATGCCCACGGCTATCGGGCCTTCCATCGCGCCGACGCCGCCGGTGACCAGGCCGTGCGCCGCGTCTACCAGCGCGCGCTGGCCGCCCAGGAGCGGCAGATCCTCGCCGCGCTGGCCGCCGACCCGGAGTTCGGGCCGGTCTTCGAGCGGCGCTCCGACGTCCGCCTCGCCGTCCGGGGCTGGCTGGCCTTCACCACGGCGGTGTGCCTGGAGTGGCTGCGGGGGGCGGATCTGGAGCGGGCGCAGGTGCGCGATCTGTGTGCGCGCGCCCTGCTGGGCGTCCTCACCCCCTGAGCGATGGCCCGTTGCGGGGCCGGGCGTGGTTGGCGTACACCCCGATCTCCGATAGGTTAGGCAAGGCTTACCTAAGGAGGTTGGGGATGGGTGACAGGCACACCTGGACGGCCGCGCCCGCCGCGGCGGACCGGGCCCGGTCGGTGCTGGCCGCGGCATGGTCCTGCGCGGTGACCGCGGACGGCGTCCGCGAGGAGTTCGTGGGCGCGCACACCGTCACCGAGGACGGCCGGGTGCTGCTCGACGTGCCCGAGGACAGCGCCCTGCGCGCGGTCTCCCTGTGCGCGCCGCGCGGCGAGGCGTCCGCCGTGCTGGAGTTCGCCGACGTGGCGCCCGTCCCGGTCCGCCACCGCATCCGCGCCCGGCTCTGGCTCGCCGGCTCCTTCGCCCCCGAGGCGGACCGGCTCGCCTTCCGGGCGACGCGCATCGCCCTGCGCCGCCCCTCCGGCATGGCCGTCGTCGACCTCGACGACTTCGCCGCCGCCGCGCCCGACCCGCTCGCCACCGCCGAGGCCCGGCTGCTCACCCACCTCGCCGACGTTCACCCGGACGCCGTCGAGCGGCTGACCCGGCTGATCGAACCGGACAGCCTGCACGGCGCCGTCCGGGTCCGGCCGCTCGCCGTCGACCGGCACGGACTGACGCTGCGCATCGAACGCGCCCGCGCCCACGGCGACGTACGCCTGCCCTTCCACGCGCCCGCCGACGACATCGCCCAGCTCACCGAACGCATCCACGTCCTGCTCGCCCAGGCCGCCGCCACAGCCTGCCCACGCGCCTCCGGGCCCTCCTGATGGATCTCCGCGGCGTCGCGACGCCCGGCACGCCCTCTCGCCGCACCGCGCGAAAGCCCATGCAGCGCCGCTACGAGGGCTTCCGCGCGGCACGCCGAGAGCACGCACCGGACGCCGCTCCTTCTCCCGCGGAGATCCATCAGAAGGGCCCTACAGCGGCAGTGCACAGACCGCGACGGGTGAGGCGAACGGCTCGCCGGCCAGCCGCAGCGCGCCGCTCGCGCGGTCCACGTGGAAGACGCTGACCGTGCCCGACCGCTGGTTCGCGGCGAACAGCAGCCGCCCGTCCGGCGAGAGGGCGATCTGCCGCGGGAAGTCCCCGGCCACCGGAACCGTGTCCAGCAGCCTCAGGCGCGCGCCGGCCGCCTCCACCGCGAACCGCGCGATGCTGTCGTGCCCCCGGTTGGCGAGGAAGGCGTACGCCCCGTCCGCCGTGACCAGGATCTGCGCCGGGTAGTTGGTGCCCTGACCCGAGCCCGTCCCCTGCGGCTCGCCGACCGTCAGCCGGCCGGTCGTGGGGTCGTAGGCGCACACCGCGACCGTGTCGTCGACTTCGTTGGCCAGGTACGCGTGCCGCCCGCCCGGATGGAAGGTCAGATGCCGCGGACCCGCGCCCGGCCGGGTACGCGCCCGCGCGACCTCGGTGAGGCGGCCGGAGCGCGGGTCGAGGCGGTACGTGTAGACGGTGTCCGTGCCGAGGTCCACGGCGAGGACGTGCCGGCCGTCCGGGCTCGTCACCACCTGGTGGGCGTGCGGGCCCTCCTGGCCCGGCCCCGGCGCGGGCTCGGTGTGCACGACCAGGTCGGCGCGCTCGCCCGGCGCGCCGTCCGGGCCGATCGGGTGCACGGCCACACTGCCCGAGCCGTAGTTCGCGCTCAGCAGCCAGCGCCCGCTCGGGTGCACGGACAGATGGCACGGACCCGCCCCGCCCGTGGAGCGGCTGCCGAGGACCCTCCGGTCGGCGAGCCGGACCGCGGTCACCGCGCCGTCCTCCCGCTCGTCCACCGCGTACAGCGTGCGGCCGTCCGGGTGCACGGCGAGATACGACGGGTCGGGCACGCCGCGCAGCGTCCCGCGGCCGGTGATCCGGCCCGTCGCCGGGTCGTACTCCGCCAGCCCGATGCCCGCGCCGCCGCCCTCCGCCGAGGTGTAGGTACCGAGGTAGAGCGGGCGTGGGCCGGAGGGGGCCGTCGGGGTGCGGCGCGCGGTCTCCGGCGAGGGCGCGGACGCGGCCCCCGAGCGGGGCGGTGCGGACGCGTCCCCCGAGGGCGAGGGCGCCGCTTCCGGGGGCGACGGTGTCGGCTCGGCACCGCCGCCGCAGCCGGTCGCCGTCAGCGCCGCCGCGCCGAGCGCCCCCGCGAAGCGCCGCCTGCTCCAGCCGCCCCGCTCCGCCCCGGCATCACCCATGTCCGCGCCTTCCGCACCTCAGGTCGTCGCTCCCGTCACCAGTCGCCGTCCGTCACCGGCTTGCCCGGCGCGTCGCCCAGCGGCTTGACCTGGTGCGGCGCCGGGGGCTGCCACGGCTCGTGGTCGTCACCGAGCCAGTCGCCGACCGGCTTCACCGCCTGGAGCGTGTCCGTGGGGGCAAGGTCCTCGGCGTCCTCGTCGTAGTAGTCGTACCAGGGCAGGCCCGCCCGGGTGTACGCCGCCCGGTCCACGGGGGACGGCGGCGGCTCCTCGCCCGTGATGCGGCGCCACTCCGGCGGGGTCACCAGGTGCACGAAGACCCGCCCGGCGGGCTCCTCCGCCCAGTCCCTGAGCCGCCGGTCGTCCTGGTACACCTCCTGCCGCATCGACCCGCCAACGCCGAGGCCCATCGCGGCACCGGCCCGCGGTGCGGCGGCCGGAGCCGCGGCCGGGGCGGCCGGCATCGCGCCGGGCGGCATCGCGCCGGGCGGCGGGGCGCCGTAGCCCAGGAAGGCGGGCCGCTCGGTGCGGCGCCGCTCCTCCTGCTCGCGCCACCGCGCCAGCGCGCGCTTGTTCAGCGGGAAGGACTGCAGCTGGACGCCGCCCCACACCTCCTCGCCGGTGACCTGGCCCTCCACCGTCGCGCCCAGGCCCATCGGCACCGCCACGAACTGGCGGACCGTGCCCTTGCCGGAGTTGATGCCGTCCAGCCAGGGCTGGCGGGGCAGCACCACGTAGTTCTGCGGACGCCGGGAGAGCCGGCCCGTCCACCGCTTGCCCGACACCGCGCACACCTTGCCCACCCCGACCTGGAGCGCGGCCGGCTCGGTGGTGCCGGCGAAACTCAGCCACATCGCCTCGCGCAGGTACACGGGCAGCATCACGCCACCGCGCGAGCGCCACGCCTCCGGCACCGTGTCCGGATAGTCGGCCACCCGACGCACCGGGAACTCGCCGAGCCCCGGCGGCAGCGGATGCGTGCCGGTCTCGGGCAGCCGCAGCGTGCGCACGAACCGCACCGCCACCCCGCCCGGCAGCCGCACTGTGTTTCCGTCGAGCCGCACATCCGTCATGCGCGCGTCCCCCCTCCGGCCGGACGGCCGGGTCGTTCGTCTTGCCGGCCTGACAACCGACCGGTCTTTCCCGACGCAGGCCGGCCGGCACAGCCGTTCGCCGAGCCCGCGGCCGGCCATTCCTCACGAAGAACGCCCGGGGACCCCTTTCCGGTTCCGCCGCCTACGCCGCAGGACGCGCATCCGCTCCCGGAGCCACACCCCGGACAGCGGCCGTTCGCGCTCCTCCCTGGTGTGCCGGTCCAGCTCCTCAAGGAGCCGGTGCGACCGGTGCTCGGTGTCCAGCTCGTCCAGCATGCGGTTGACCTCGGTCAGCACCGCGCCGTGCAGCTGCCACTGGCGGGCGTCGCGCTGCACCTCCTCAAGGAGCAGCTGGGCGAGCTTGTCGCGGGTCGCGGCGGCCTGCCGCAGTTCGGTCGTCAGCCGCTCCTCCGCCGACTCCGCGCTCTCGCTGACATGCGTGGTGACCAGTACCGCGAAACTCACCACGGCGTCGGCCACCTCCGACAGCAGCTGCTCGACGACCGCGCCCGTCTCGCGCGGGAACAGCGGCTCCGGGTCGCGCTCCTTCGCCAGGTCGGTCAGGGTGCGGGCGAGCACCCGAAGGACCACCGTGCAGATCTCCAGCGTGTCCAGGCCGGTGCGCAGCACCACCCGGTGCAGCAGGCCCTCCCGCACCCGCGGGTTGAGCCGGAGGCTGTCCTCGGCCTGCCGCAGCGCCGCGTCCACCTCGACGATCTCGTGGTCCAGGCGGCGCGCCTCGTGCAGCCGGGCGGCCGCCAGTTCGAACGGGGTACGGCCGGCGGCCTGCTCGCCGATCCGCAGCATCAGCTGCCGCACCCGGCGGGCCAGCCCGTCGATCGACTCGCCCGCCTCGTCCACCCACACCGGTGGTGGCAGCAGCACATTGCAGGCCATGCCGACGACCGCGCCGATCAGCGTCTCCAGGATCCGCGCCCAGGCGGTGTCGCCGACCGTGGTGACACCGAGGACCAGCATCGCGCTGATCGCCACCTCGGGTACGTACTCGTCGACCCGGACCAGATGGCCGACCGCCAGCGACGCCACGATCAGCAGCGCCAGGCTCCACCACGTCAGACCGACCAGCAGACTGAAGGCGATGGCCACCAGCACGCCCGCCACCACCGAGTTCACCCGGCGGATGCCGTTGGTGAGGGTGGCGTACAAGGTCACCTGCACGACCAGCAGCGCGGTCAGCGGCGCGGTCAGAGGTGCGGCCTCGGGACTGAGGTGGAGCGCGATGACGTAGGCGATCGTCGCCGCGGTCGCCGACCGCAGCGCCTGCACGACCACGGGTTCACGGCTCCGCCGCACCAGCCGCACCAGGGACTCGGTCCGCTCACGTACATCTTGCATCCCTTGGCCTGTTCCCCTTCCTCGGACGACTCGAACTCGTCCGTGGCTCATATCGAACGCCCACGGCACAGCTGGGGCAAACCCCCGGGCGGTGAGGAGGGCCGCCGGACGGCCCACGCCGGGCGTCCGCGGGTACCCCCGTGACCTGTGGGTACCGGAGGGATGACCGGCGGTGCCCGGGTGGGCCGGCCTGGACGAGGCGACGTACAGCTCTCACGACTTCTTCGCCCTGAGGGAGAGTGTTTCCGCCACCCGGTCGAGGAGCAGGGCGACGCGCGGGCCGTCCTGCCCGGCTCAGTCGTACAGGGTGTCCAGGAACGCCGACAGGTTGCCGTTCATCCGGGCCAGCTGCTCCTCCACGGTGAGGCTCTCCTCGAAGCGCTGCCCCGCCTGCGGGACCTTCCGGCCGCGGATGTACAGCGGACAGGCCAGGTCGGTGCACATGTACAGGCCGACCGAGTTGCCGTCCCGGCCGGCCGTGCCGGCCTTGCGGGCCGTCATCAGCGACACCCCGCCGCGCGGGTGCGACGTCAGGCACAGCGAGCACAGGCTGCGCTGGAGGAAGCCGCGCTGCGCCGGCGGGAACCGCAGGGTCACCCCGACGAGCCCGTCCGGCCGTTCGACGACGAGATAACTGCGGTCCGGCGCGCCCGGATCGCGCCACCCGAGGAAGTCCAGGTCCTCCCAGGGCTGTTGGTCCAGATCGCGGGGGACCATGAGGCGCTTGGCCTCTCCCTTCGAGCAGTTGACGAAGGAAGCGCGGATGTCGTGCTCGGTGAGTGATCTCATGGGAGGGCTTTCGAGTCTCGTGCGGAACACAAACCTAGGGGTCCTAGGTTTCTGTGGTCAGGGTAGGCGGACGCCGAAGGGGTGGGCCAGTGAATTTCGAGGAGGTCGCCGGGCCGCGGGCCGCGGCCGCACTGCGGCACGTCGCCGCGCGCTCGGCCGGGCCGGCCGTGGCCGACGGGCTGCGCATCACGCTCAACTTCCACCCCGACCGGCTCGCCAGCGGCGGGTCGCCCCTGCTGCACGCGCTCGCGCGGGACGGCGTCTACCACTCCCAGTTCGTCACCGGCACCAGCAACGGCGGCCTCACCGCCCACCCCGGCGGGGACCGCTGGCGCTGGGAGAGCCGCATCTTCGGCGGCGCCTACGACGCCGCGCCACCCCACGAGCGGCCGGTCTACGGCGCCCTCGACTTCCGGCACCAGGTCGTCGGCGCCGCACCCCGCTTCGGCTCCTCGCACTTCCGCCTCGCCCCCGCCGTCCTCGCCCGCAGCACGTTCTGCTACCCCGACAGCGCCGCCGAACCGGCCGACTTCGGCGTCGCCGCCGGCATGCATCTGATCGCGCTGGCCGAGGCCGACGAGCGGGACCCGCTCAACGACTACATCGAGGCCCATGTGCACGGCGGCGTCGACCTCGCCCGCGACGTCGAGGCCCTCGTCCTCGACGCCTGCTACCGCGGCACGCCCGTCGAGGCGGCGGCCCGCCTGCTGCCCTGCCCCGTCGAGTGGCACCCCGGCTACCGGATCACCGTGGCCGGGCTGTACCGGCACGCCGACTACCGCGGCCGGGAGTTCGCCGACCTCGGGGCCCGCATCGCCCGCGACGGGGTGATCGATCCGCGGGTCATCGGGGACGCCGCGCGCACCGGCCGGTACGTGCTGCAGGACCTGAAGATGGTCTGGCACACCCTGGCCCGCTTCGGCGCGCCCGAGGGCGCGGGCACCGCCTACTCGGACCGGCCCGGCGTTCCCGGCCCGGTCTCAGCCCCGCCAGGACTACCCTCGGGCGCACCCCGCACGACCCCGCCAGAGCTGCCCGCCGGCGCGCCTCGCACGATTCCGGGTCCGCCCCGCGCTCCCGGCCCGGCCTCGACCCCGCCAGGGCTGCCCGCCGGCGCGCCTCGCACGATTCCGGGTCCGCCCGGCGCTCCCGGCCCGGCCTCGGCCCGGTCAGGGCTGCCCGCCGGCGCACCTCATACGACCCCCGGCCCGCCCGGCCTGCCCGGCACGGCCTCTGACGCTCCAGGAGCGCTCTCAAGCGCACCCCGCACGACCCCGGCCCCGCCCGGCCTTCCCGCTGCGACGCCGGATCCGCCCCGCGCGGTGTCCTCGCCGTCCGGTGCGACGCCGGATCCGCCCCGAAGGGCCCCGTCCCCGTCCGGCACCACGGACCGGGACGCCGACGGCGGCCACACCCCGGCCTCCAGTACGCCCAGCGCGTAGGCGCGCGCCACCAGCTCCGTGCGGGTGGCCGCGCCCCAGCGGGCCGACAGGCGCCGCAGGTGATAGGTCACCCCGTCCGCGCTGAGTCCCGTCTCCCGCGCGGCGCGGGCCGTGGTGGCGCCGCCCGCCAGCAGGGCCAGGATGCGGGCCTCCACCGGTGAGACCTCCACCGGCGTCCGCGGACGCGCCGCGCGCTCGCCGAGCACCCGCAGCATCACCAGCAGCGCCGGCGTCTCCTCGACCGTGTCGCTGACCGGGTCCGCCGTCAGCTCGCCGTACCGCTCCGCGCCACCGCCCGGCGCCGTCCAGCGCACCGACACCTGGTAGCGCGAGCGGTGCCGCAGCCGCAGCGCCTCGGCGATCCGCTCCACCTGCCCGGCCCGCCGCGGCCGGAACAGCTCCAGCACCTCCCGGCCCCGCAGCCGCCCCGGTGTCGTACCGCACTCCGCGGCCATCGCCGGATTGGCGAGCAGGACGGCGCCGTACACATCGCACACCGCGACCGGCACCGTCACCCGGTCGAAGAGCGTCAGGGCGCGGTTGCGCCACACCACGGCCTCCTGCCGCGACCGGTCCACCAGCACACCTCCTGCCGTCCGGCGCAAGGGCGACACGCATCCGTGCACTACACAATCATGCAGTCGCGCGGCACGGGCGGGCGGGCTCCCTGGATCACGCTTGATCCGTAAGTCCGCACAGCGAAAGGCAGTTGCCGCGTCATGCCCCCCACCGCACTGCGCCCCCACACCGCCGGCCCCCGCGACGGCGTGCCCGTCGTCGACATCTCCGCCACCGGCCCCGGCATCACCCCGATCCAGCAGGTCATGGACCTGATGCGGGAGCACGGGCCGGTCCTCCTGCGGCGCCTGCACGGCCGGGACACCCTGTTCGTCGCCGACCTGGACCTGGTGACGGACCTGGCGGACGAGGAGCGGTTCGCCAAGCACATCGGGCCCGCCCTGGAGAACGTCCGCGAGTTCGCCGCCGACGGCCTGTTCACCGCGTACAACGACGAGCCCAACTGGGCGAAGGCGCACGACATCCTGATGCCCGCCTTCGCGCTCGGCTCGATGCGCGCGTACCACCCCGTGATGCTGCGGGTGGCCCGACGGCTCATCGACTCCTGGGACCGCGCCGCTCGCGCCGGGCGGCCCGTCGACGTCCCCGACGACATGACCCGGATGACCCTCGACACCATCGGACTGGCCGGGTTCGGTTACGACTTCGGCTCCTTCGAACGCACCGAGCCGCACCCCTTCGTCGAGTCGATGGTGCGCTGCCTGGAATGGAGCATGACCCGCCTCGCCCGCACCCCGGGCGAGGACCACTCCGCCGCCGACGCCGCCTTCCGCGCCGACGCCGCCCACCTCGCGCGGGTCGTCGACGACGTCATCGCCGCCCGCACCGGCCTCGTCCGGCAGGACGCCGGCGACCTGCTCGGACTGATGCTCACCGCCGGGCACCCCGCCGACGGCACCACCCTGGACGCCGCGAACATCCGCAACCAGGTCATCACCTTCCTGATAGCCGGCCACGAGACGACCTCCGGCGCGATGTCCTTCGCCCTCTACCACCTGGCCAAGCACCCCACCGCGCTCCGGCTCGTCCAGCGCGAGGTGGACGCCCTGTGGGGCGACACCGCCGACCCCGAGCCGACGTACGAGGAGGTCGGCAGGCTGACGTACACCCGCCAGGTCCTCAACGAGGCGCTGCGGCTGTGGCCGACCGCCGCCGCGTTCAGCCGCCACGCCCTCGACGACACCCTGCTCGGCGGGCGGGTGCCGCTGCGCGCCGGGCAGCCCGTGACCGTGCTCACGCCGATGCTGCACCGGCAGCCCGTGTGGGGCGACAACCCCGAGCTGTTCGACCCCGCCCGCTTCACCCCCGAGGCGGAGGCGGCCCGCCCGGTGCACGCCTACAAGCCCTTCGGGACCGGCGAACGCGCCTGCATCGGGCGGCAGTTCGCGCTGCACGAGGCGACCATGCTGCTCGCCCTGCTGGTCCACCGCTGCCGGCTGCACGACCACACCGGCTACCGGCTCCGGGTCAAGGAGACCCTCACCCTCAAGCCCGACGGCTTCACCCTCACCCTGACCCCGCGCACCGCGGCCGACCGCACCCACACGCCGCTGCCCGGCGCGACCCCCGCCCCGGCGGGGAACACGCCCGACCCGCGTGCCCTGCCCGCCCGGGTCCGGCCCGGCACGAGCGTCCTCTTCCTGCACGGCAGCAACTACGGCACCTGCCGGGAGTTCGCCGCCGGCCTCGCCGACGAGGCCGCCGCGCTCGGCTGCACGACCGAGGTGGCCCCGCTCGACGCATGGGCCGGCGGCCTGCCCGCCGGCCGCCCCGTCGTCATCACCGCCGCCTCCTACAACGGCCGCCCCACCGACGACGCCACCGCCTTCGCCGCCTGGCTGGAGGAGGACCACGACCTCACCGGCGTCTTCTACGCCGTCCTCGGCGTCGGCGACCGCAACTGGGCCGCCACCTACCAGCAGGTCCCCACCCGCATCGACGACCGCCTCGCCGCGCTCGGCGCCACCCGCCTCACCGGCCGCGCCGCCGCCGACGCCTCGGGCGACCTCACCGGTACCGTCCGCGACTTCACCGTCCGGCTGCGCGCCGCCCTGCTCCAGGAGTACGGCGACCCCGACGCGCCCGCGCCCGCGCCAGCGGCCGACGCGCCGACGGCCGCGTACGAGGTCCGCGCCCTGACCGGCGGCCCGCTGGACGCGCTCGCCGCACGGCACGGTCTGGTGCCGATGACCGTGACCGAGGCCCACGACCTGACCGCCCCCGGTCACCCGCGCCGCAAGCGGTTCGTCCGCCTCGCCCTGCCCGACGGCGTCACCTACCGCACCGCCGACCACCTCGCCGTCCTCCCCGCGAACTCTGCCGCCCTCGTCGACCGTGCCGCCGCCGCGTTCGGCGTCGACCCGGACACCGTCCTGGACATCCGGCCGACCCGCCCGCGCCGCGACGGCCTCGCCGTCGACCGCCCGGTGACCGTACGGCAACTGCTCAGCCGGTACGTCGAGTTGCAGGAGCGCCCGACCCCCCGGCAGCTCGCCGCGCTGGCCGCCGCCAACCCGTGCCCGCCCGAGCGCGCCGCCCTCGCCGCGCTCGGCGCGGACGACCCGCGCACCCTCGTCGAGGTCGTCGAGGACCACCCGGCACTGCGCGGCGCCCTGGACTGGCCGCACCTGCTGGAGATCCTCACCCCGTTGCGTCCGCGCACCTACTCGATCTCCTCCTCGCCCGCCACCGACCCCCGCCACGCCGACCTGATGGTCTCCGTGCTGGACGCCCCCGCGCGCTCCGGCAGGGGCCGTTACCGCGGTACCGGCTCGGGCCATCTGGCCGAGGTCCGGCCCGGCGGCACGGTGTACGCCCGGATCCAGCCCTGCCGGGAGGTGTTCCGCGTCGACCACTCCGCCCCGGTGATCATGGTGGCCGCGGGCACCGGCCTCGCCCCGTTCCGCGGCGCGATCGCCGACCGTGCCGCCGCCCTCGCCGCCGGAGCGGAACTCGCCCCCGCGCTCTGCTACTTCGGCTGCGACGCGCCGGACGCCGACTTCCTGCACGCCGCCGAACTGCGCGCCGCCGAGGCCGCCGGAGCGGTCTCGCTGCGCCCGGCCTTCAGCGCCGCCCCGCAGGACGGGATGCTGTTCGTCCAGCACCGCATCGCCGCCGAGGCCGGCGAGGTCGGACGGCTGCTGGACGCCGGGGCGCGCGTGTACGTCTGCGGCGACGGTTCCCGGATGGCACCCGGTGTCCGCGAGGCGTTCCGTACGCTGTACCGGGGCCGCACACCGGGCGCCGACACGACGGCCGCCGAGCGGTGGCTGGACGAGCTGATCGCCGCCGGGCGGTACGTCGAGGACGTGTACGCGGCCGGCTGAGCCGAGGGGGAGGCGGGGGGAGAGGATGACGGACTCCCGGGAACGGGCCCGCGCGGCCGCGCTCCACGCCGCGCGCCGCTCCCCGCGGCCGGCCTGTGCCGCGGTGCAGCGGGCGCACCCGGCACCCCTCCGGCCGGCCCCGCCCGCGCCGGCCCGGGAGACCCCAACTCGCCGCGCCGCCGGACGAGATCGCCGTACGGGTGGGCCCGGCCCGGGCCCACCCGGACCCGCCGCTTAGTTTGCTTCATGAATTAAGGGCTGGAGGAAGGTGCGCTCCGGGACCCCTCGGAGATAGGGTGCAGGTCGGGCACGGTTCGGAGGGAGTCACATGGCGGGGCGGAACGGGCGCACGGTACGCGATCTGAGGCGGGCCAACCGCACGGCCGTGCTGCAACGGCTCTACTTCGACGGGCCGCTCAGCCGCTTCGAGCTGGGCCCGGCGACCGGCCTCAGCTCGGGCTCGGTCAGTAACGTCGTCGCCGACCTCGTCGCCGACGGCCTGCTGGAGGAGGCCGGCAGCGTCGACTCCGACGGCGGCCGGCCCCGCACCCTGCTGCGGGTCGCGCCCGGCAGCGGCCACATGATCGGCGTGGACGTCGGCGAGACCCGGGTGCGCATCGAGCTGTTCGACCTCAGCCTCACCGAGCTGGCCCGCGCCGAACGCCCGCTGGAGCACCAGCGTTACGACGTCGAGGTGATCGTCGGCCACATCCGCGACGGCGTCGCCGAGGTCCTCGCCGCCGCCGGCATCGCCCCCGACCGGCTGCTCGGCGTCGGCATCGGCGTCCCCGGCATCGTCGAGCGCGACCCCGCCCGGGGCGCCGTGGTGCACGGCCAGACCATCGGCTGGGACGCGGTGCCGCTGGAGGCGCTGCTGCGCGACGGCTCCCCGCTGCCCGCGACCGTCCCGTACCTCATCGACAACGGCGCCAAGACCCTCGGCCAGGCCGAGATGTGGTTCGGCGGCGGACGCGGCGCCCGCAACGCCGTCGTCGTCCTGTTCGGCTCCGGCGTCGGCGCCTGCCTCGTCACCCCCGACGTCGACAGCGGCCGGGCGGTGGAGTGGGGCCATCTGACGGTACGGGTCCGGGGGCGCCGCTGCCGCTGCGGCGCGCTCGGCTGCCTGGAGGCCTACGCGGGCGCCGAGTCACTGCTCGCCCGCTGGGCCGAGGCGGGCGGCACACCCCCGCGGGACACCGACGAGGAGGGCGCGCTCACCGCGATGCTCGCCGCCGCCTACCCGGCCGCGGACGCCGAGGCCGACCCCGTCGCCCGCGCCGTCCTCGACGAGACCGCCGAGTACCTCGGCGCCGGGCTGTCCGACCTGATCAACCTCTTCCAGCCCGAGCGCATCCTGATCGGCGGCTGGGCCGGCCTCCAGCTCGGGCCCCGGTTCCTGCCCGCCGTACGCCGCCACGCCACCGCCTACGCGCTCAGGCACCCCGCCGAGAAGGTCACCGTCGAACTGGGCCGGCTCGGCCCGGACGCGGTCACCGTCGGCGCGGCGATCCTGCCGCTCGCCGACTTCTTCGCCCGTGGCGGGCGGCGGCCCGAGCCCGAGCCCGAGGGGCCGGCCCCGGCCTGGCGCACGGCGCTCGCGGAGCGCGCCCCGCACTGAGGTTTCGCAGGTCGGCCCGGAGGTACCCGCGTGGCTCCGCAGCGGCGGGGGGACACGTGGCTGTGGGACAGGAAGAGCCGGGGGGACACGAAGGGAGGACGCCGTGACCGACCGCCGCCCCGACGACCCCGCCGAGACCGCCGCGCCGGTCCCGCGGGACATGCCCGACCAGCAGGTGACCGAGGGCGAGGACCCGTGGGACGTGTCGACCGCCCGCGCCGCCGGTGAGGAGACCGAGCCGGGCCAGGACTCCGGCGGCTCCATCGGCACCTCCGGCGACACCGGGGAGTCCGACACGGACGTCCCCGACACCGACGAGGCCGGCACGGGCCGCCGCGGCGCCCCGCAGGGCGACGCGTCCGACCCCGACCAGCCGGTGCCGGACGAGTCACCGGCGTGAGCCGGGCCTGAGCCGAGCACGGGGGAGCGGGGGTGGTCAGCCCACCTTCCGCCCCCGCATCGGCTCCGTCCGCGCGCCCGCCCCGTGCTGGAGCCCCTCAAGGAACTCCTCCAGCACCTCCGGCGCCGTACGCTCCGGGTGCCAGCCCAGTTCCACGCGGGCGCGCGTGCAGTCCATCAGCGGCAGCCGCAGCACCGCGTCGAACAGGTGCGGCGAGGCCGGCAGCAGATGCAGGCCCCACGCGGCGGCGATCGCCGAGCGCGCCGCCTGCCGGGGCAGCCGTACCGGACGCGCGCCGAGCATCTCGCCCAGCATCCGCGCGTCGACCGGTGGTTCCGCCGCGAGGTTGAAGGCGCCGCGCACCTCGGTGTCGAGTGCGAGCCGGTAGGCCCGGGCCGCGTCGTCGGTGTGCAGCGCCTGCACCCGCAGGCCCGGGATGTCGGGCAGGAACGGCAGCAGCTCCGGCCGGGCCAGCGGGCCGGGCAGGAAACGCCCGCCGAAGATGCGCCGCTGCTCGCTCGCCGACTCCCGCTTGAACAGGAACGCCGGGCGCATCCGGACCACGCGCACGCTGGAGTGCTCGCGTTCGAAGCTGTCCAGCGTCCGCTCCAGGTACGCCTTCTCCCGGCAGTACGCGGCGTCAGGCCAGCCGTGCGTCGGCCACGACTCGTCCACCGCCCGCTCCTTCGGGCCCGGCGAGTACGCCCCGACGGACGAGGCGTGCACCAGCACCGGCACCCGGGCCGCCGCGACCGCCTCGAACACCCGGATGCTGCCCAGCACGTTCGTCCGCCAGGTCACCGCCGGATCGTGCGTCGGCTGGAACGCCCAGGCCAGATGGATGACGGCCGAGGCCCCCGCGAAGTGCCCGGCGAGGTCGGCCTCTTCGGAGGCCAGGTCGACCGCCGCCCACTCCGTCTTCTCCGGCGTCCAGTCCGGGATCCGGCGCGCCAGGCCGAGTACGGACCCGATCGCGGGGTCCTCCGACAGAAGACGGACCACACTGGTGCCGACGTTCCCGGTGGCGCCCGTGACGACGATCCTGCTGTCCGCTGCACTGCTCACGGTCGGCTCCTCTCGGCCGTATTCCTGGTCGGGACCGGCTGACCGAGTACCGCACGCGGGCGTTTACACCCTCTGTTGACAGGAATAGCGTGGAAGTACAGCGACGCTCACCGCCGACGCTCTTCGAGGAGCGGAGGAGCCATGTCGTGGACCATCTCCGGCAACTACGTCGCAGGATGCTCCTGCGCGATCATGTGCAGTTGCCCCTTCGACGGCAAGCCCAGGGACACCGAGGGGAACCTCGGCTGCCTCGGCTCGGCCGTCTTCCACATCGCGGACGGGAACCTGGGCGACCTGGACCTGTCCGGTGTGGACTTCGCGTTCTACAACGAGTTCCCGTCCAACCTGACCTCGGGCGACTGGAAGGTCGGGCTGGTCGTGGACAGCGGCGCGAGCGACGAGCAGGCCGACGCCCTGGAGCGCATCGTCTCCGGCCGGGAGGGCGGTCCCTTCGCCGAACTGTCGCAGTTCTACGGCGAGTACCTCGGCACCCAGCGGGCCGGTGTCTCCCTGGCCGACGGCGACAAGCCGGCCGTCAGGGTCGAGGGCCGCACCGAGCTGTCGTACGAGCCGCTGACCGGCCCGGACGGCACGCCGACCACGGTCAGGAACGCCCTCTTCGGGTTCGCGCCCGAGTACCAGACCGGCACGACCAGCGGCAGCTCGAACGCCTTCGGGCTCACCTTCCAGGGGTCGTACGGCGAGGCGGCGCAGTACAGGTTCAGCAGTGAGGAGGCCGAGGGCGCGGCCACGGGCCGTGTCTGACGTCCGAGGACGAAGGACGTCGACAAACCGCACCACCAGGCGGTGAGCGGCGGACGAGGGCATCACACCCGGGGGACCGGCACCCGAGGGGTCGGTGTCACATCCCACCCATGGGCGACGGCATCGGCTCCTGCAGCCCCGGCAGCACCCACGACTGGAACGGCGCCAGCACCGCGAGGACCAGGAAGGCCACGCCCACCAGCCGGCCCAGCAGCGGGCCGCGCGGCCCCAGCTTCTCGACGAAGATCACCAGGGCCAGCCCGGCCATCGCCGCCAGGTTCATCACGCCGAGCGGCACCAGGACGACCATCAGCCCGGCACAGCAGCCCACGCAGTACGCGCCGTGATGCAGCCCCACCCGCAGATCCCGGGCGGGTGGCCGGAACCCGGCGTAGTGCATGAGGTGACCCATCGGATCCCGGCAGTGCCGCAGGCACACGTTCTTCAGCGGGCCCAGCTGGTACAGCCCGGCCAGCGTGAAGGCGCCGGCGCCGATCCAGCGGCCGGCGTCCGGATGGTCCGCCACCAGGGCGCCGGTCAGCGCGAGCGCCCCGTAGGCGAGCAGCCCGAACGCCGTCCACACCAGCAGATAGCCGCCCACGAAGCCGGCCGTGCGCGCGGCCCGGGTCCAGCCGGAGGAGCGGCGGCCGATCGCCCGTACCCAGGTGATCGCCACCGGCGCCATCGACGGCAGCATCATGGCGGCCATCATCGTCACCCACAGCACCAGGAACAGCGGCAGCGCCAGCCCCATCGTGCCCGGCTCCACGCCCATGTCCCGGGCCTGCCCGACGGTGAGCACCCAGGCGAGCCCGGCGACCACCCCCACCACGATCCAGGCGGCCACCATCTCCCGCACGGGCACCATCCCCGACCCCCGGGCGACCGGAGCGGCCCGCGAGGCGCCGGCCGGAGCGGCCCGCGCAGCCGTCGGCGGGGGAGCGGAGGAGGAGAGCCGGAGATGCCGCATGGAAACTCCCGAAGACCCTTCCAGCACACCACCGCCCCACCGACGGCGCCACCGGGCCGACGGCGCGTCAGGTCCCCGCTAGCCCACGAACGCGTTCACCCCCGTCAGTTCCGCCGACAGGTCCCACAGGCGGGACGCCTGCTCCGGGTCCGTCGCCCAGGAGGCGACGCCCGTGCGGTCGCCGTCGGGGCCGGCCGGTTCGGCGATGTCGCAGTCCTCCAGGTAGACGCCGCCCAGGCCGTCCAGCTGCGGGGAGGTCGCCGCCCAGACCTGGGTGGCCGCGCCCTGCTGCGGGGACTTGAAGCCCTCGGGGTTGAGGACGTTGCCGTCCTCGTCGATCCAGCCGCGCTCCACCATCTCCGCCTTGGGCAGGTGCCGCTGGAGCGGGGTGAGGATGCCGCCGGGGTGGAGCGAGAAGGCGCGGACGCCGCGGTCCCGGGCGAGGCGGTCCAGGTGCACGGCGAACAGCACGTTCGCCGTCTTCGCCTGGCCGTACGCCGCCCACTTGTCGTAGCCCTGCCGCCAGTGCGGGTCGTCCCAGCGGATGCCGGAGAAGTGGTGGCCGCGCGAGGAGACCGACACCACGCGGGCGCCGCCCGGCTCGATCGCCGGCCACAGCCGGTTCACCAGGGCGAAGTGGCCGAGGTGGTTGGTGGCGAACTGCGCCTCCCAGCCGGGCCCGACCCGCGTCTCGGGGCAGGCCATGATCCCGGCGTTGTTGATCACGATGTCCAGGGTGCGGCCGGAGCCGAGGAAGCGGTCGGCGAAGCGGCGGACGCTGTCCAGGTCCGCGAGGTCCAGGTCGTCCACCTCGACGCCGTCGATGCCGGTGAGGTTCTCCTGGGCGGTGGCGGGGCGCCGGGCCGGCACCACGACCCGGGCGCCGGCCTTGGTCAGGGCACGCGTGGTCTCCAGGCCGAGGCCCGAGTAGCCGCCGGTGACGAGGGCGAGCTTCCCGGTGAGGTCGATGCCCGCGAGGACGTCGTCCGCGGTGGACCCGGCGCCGAAGCCCGAGCCGATGCTGTGCTGTGCGGTGTCACTCATGTCCGGCACGCTACGGATTGGAGTGCGCTCGAAGTCAAGCGCGACGGGCGCACCCGGGCCAGGGCGGAGAAAAGCCCCGACCGGACGGGGGCATCACGGTCGGGGCGGTACGAGGTGTGGGCGCGGACGGCGGTCGCCTCTCGGCGAAAGGCTCCACAGGGCTTCAGCCGAACGATCGTCCCTGTGGGCAAAAGGTGAGGCCCGGGGACACTGTCCCGTCCGCACCCACGAGTCGTTCAACGGACAACCACGCATGGGTGTTCCCCCGTCCGTCCCCGTACGGGGTGATACGCGTCACTCGTCCGGTCCCGCGCCGCCCAGGGGGCTCCCCGCCAGCCCGGCGAGCAGATCGGCCGGGTCGCCGTACACCGCCTGCGCCCCCGCCTCCTCCAGGTCGGCGCGCGGGATCCCGCCGCACAGCAACCCCACGCAGCGCACCCCGGCCCGGCGCCCGGTCTGCATGTCCCACACCGTGTCCCCGACGAACACCGCCCGCTCCGCCGGCACCCCGGCCAGCTCCAGCGCGTGCTCCACCGGCTCCGGCGCCGGCTTGCCCTCCTCGACGTCGTCCGCGCTCGCGGTCGCCGTGATCGCCTCGTCGGCGTCGATGGCCCGCCGCAGCGCCTCCAGCTCCGGCCCGCTCGCCGAGGTGGCGAGCACCACGGCCCACCCGTCCCCGTGCAGCCGCCGCAGCAGCTCTCTCGCGTCCGCGAACGCCGGCAGCCGGTCGAAGTACTGCCCGTACAGCGCCTTGTGCGCGGCGCTCAGCTCCTCGTCCTGCTCCTTGTCGCGGTCCTCGCCCAGGAGATGGGCGATCAGGTCGGTCGAACCCAGACCGACCGCCCGGTGGACGGCATGCATCGGCACCCGGTGGCCCGCCTGCCGGAAGGCCTCCCACCAGGTCGTCACATGCAGGTGGTTCGTGTCGACCAGGGTGCCGTCGACGTCGAACACGGCGGCGCGTTCCATGAGACTCCTCTCCGCCTCTCCCGCGGCTCGTGAGCCGCCCGGGTACCCCAGGTCAGCCGCCCGTCACGCCGGCCGGGACCCGGCCCTCGCGCGTCCAGGCGAGCAGTTCGTCCGCCGACCAGGCGGTCACCACCCGCTCCGCCGGAACCCCGCACTCCTCGGCCCGCGCACAGCCGTTGATCTGCCAGTCCAGCTGACCCGGCGCGTGCGCGTCCGTGTCGATCGAGAACAGCACGCCCGCCTCGACCGCCTGCCGCAGCAGCCGCCGCGGCGGGTCCAGCCGCTCCGGGCGGCTGTTGATCTCCACCGCCGTCCCCGACTCGGCGCAGGCCGCGAACACCTCGTCCGCGTCGAACTGCGACTCCGGCCGCCCCCGCCCGGTGACCAGCCGTCCCGTGCAGTGGCCCAGCACGTCGGCGTGCGGATTGCGTACCGCGGCCACCATGCGGCGCGTCATCGCCCGCGCGTCCATCCGCAGCTTGGAGTGGACGGACACCACCACCACGTCCAGCCGCTCCAGTAGCTCGGGCTCCTGGTCGAGCGAGCCGTCCTCCAGGATGTCGCACTCGATACCGGTGAGCAGCCGGAACGGCGCCCAGGTCGCGTTCAGCTCCGCCACCACCTCCAGCTGCTCGCGCAGCCGTTCGGGCGACAGGCCGCGGGCCACGGTCAGCCGGGGCGAGTGGTCGGTGAGCACGGCCCACTCGTGCCCCAGCTCGGCGGCGGCGCGGCCCATCTCCTCGATCGGGCTGCCGCCGTCGGACCAGTCGGAGTGCAGATGGCAGTCGCCCCGCAGCAGGGCCCGCAACCGCTCCCCGCCGCGCACGGCCGGCGCCTTGCCGGCCTCCTCCTCCAGCTTCCGCAGATAGCCGGGCGTCTGCCCGTCCAGCGCCTCCCGCACCACCTGCGCGGTCTTCGGCCCGAGCCCGCGCAGCGCCTCCAGCGTCCCGGCCGCGGTCCGCTCACGCAGCTCCGCCTCGGGCAGCTCCCGCACCACGCGGGCGGCGGTACGGAAGGCGCGGACGCGGTACGTCGGCGCCTGGGACCGCTCCAGCAGAAAGGCGATCCGGTCCAGAGCCACGGCAGGTTCCATGACCACCTCCTCCAGCCCCCAGGGTTCCCCAGCGCCCCTGCCCCCGCACGGCGAACGGGACGCCGGCCCCGGCTCCCCCCGCCCCACCCGCCTCCCGTTTGTCCCGGCCCCGCCCGGGTACTGCGATGACTCGTCCGGTTACGTGACGTGAGGAGGAACGCCATGACCGCCGACCCCACCCCGCACTCCGGGAAAGCGGCCGTGATCACCGGTGCGGACTCCGGCATCGGGCGGGCCACCGCCGTGCGGCTGGCCCGGGCGGGCATGGACATCGGCATCACCTGGCACGAGGACCACAAGGGCGCCGAGGAGACCGCCGACGAGGTCCGCGCCCTCGGGCGGCGGGCCGCCGTCGAGCAGATGGACCTCACCCGGCTGCCCGACGCAGCCGGCGCCGTCGACGCGCTGTGCGACCGCCTCGGCCGCCTCGACGTCCTCGTCAACAACGCCGGTACGGGCACCATGACGCCCTTCCTCGACCTGGAGCTGGCCGACGTACGACGGGTCCTGGACGTCGACCTGGTCGGCCCGTTCCTGTGCGGGCAGAAGGCGGCCCGGCACATGATCCGGCAGGGCGAGGGCGGCCGGATCGTCAATGTCACCTCCGTCCACGAGCACCAGCCCCGCGTGGGCGCCGCCCCCTACTGCGCGGCCAAGGGTGGCCTCGGCCTGCTCACCCAGGTCATGGCGCTGGAACTGGCCGAGCACGGCATCACCGTCAACGCGGTGGCCCCCGGCGAGATCGCCACGCCCATGACCGGCCAGGAGGACACCGACGTGCACACCGAGTCCCGGCCCGGCGTGCCCCTCGGCCGGCCCGGGGACGCCCGCGAGGTCGCCGCCGTGATCGCCTTCCTGGCGAGCCCCGACGCCTCCTATGTCACCGGCGCCTCCTGGTCGGTCGACGGCGGCATGCTGCGGATGCGCCCGCAGGCCGGCTCGCACCTGGAGAGCGATGACTGGCGCCGGCCCTGAGCGGGGCACCGTGAAGGAGACGACCCTCAGCCGGACCGTCCCCGGCCAGACGCGGCAGGGCGAGAGCGGCGACGAGACCAAGGCCGACGGCAAGCGCACGGGCAGGACCAACGGCAAGGCCAAGGCCCAGGTCAAAGTCAAGGTCGACCCCAAGACCCCCGTCCGCCTGCGCACCAGCTCCTGGGAGCAGCCCGGCTTCACCCGCCGGCGCTGTGGCCGCGGCTTCCGCTACCTCGACGAGCGGGGCGAGCCGCTCACCGACCCCGAGCAGCTCGCCCGCGTCCGCGCGCTGACCGTCCCGCCCGCCTGGCGCGACGTGTGGATCTGCCCCTGGCCCCACGGGCACCTCCAGGCGGTCGGCACCGACGAGGCGGGGCGCCGCCAGTACCTGTACCACGAGGAGTTCCGCGCCCAGCAGGACCAGGCCAAGCACGAGCACGTGCGCGAGGTCGCCCGCGCCCTGCCCGAGCTGCGCGCCCGGGTCGCCGCCGACCTCGCGGGCCGCGGCCTGACCCGGCCGCGCGTCACCGCCTGTGCCGTACGCCTGCTCGACCTCGGCTTCTTCCGTGTCGGCAGCGACCGGCACACCAAGCAGAACGAGACCTACGGCCTGACGACGATGCTGCGCGAGCACGTCCGCTGCGGCCGCGACGAGATCTCCTTCTGCTTCCCGGCCAAGGGCGGCATCGAGCTGGTCCGGGCCCTCGTCGACGAGCAGGCGCACGCCGTCGTCCGGGCCCTGGTGCGCCGGCGCCGCCCCGAAGAGCGGCTGCTGGCCTACTGGGAGGGCCGCGCCTGGCACGAGCTGCACAGCGACGACCTGAACGAGGCCCTGCGCCGGCTCTCCGGCACCGAGATCACCGCGAAGGACTTCCGTACCTGGCACGCCACCGTCCTCGCCGCCGTCGCCGTGGCGGTGGCCGCCGAGGAGGCCCGCGCCACCCCCGCGGCCCGGCACCGGCAGACCGTGCGGGCCGTCAAGGAGGTCAGCCGCTACCTGGGCAACACACCCGCCGTGTGCCGCAGCTCCTACATCGACCCGCAGGTCTTCGAACTGTTCGAGCAGGGCGTGACCATCGCGCCCGCCCTCACCCGGCTGGGCGAGCACGGGGACTTCGGGCGCCCGGCCACGCAGGGGGCCGTCGAGGCGGCCGTACTGGACCTCCTCGACGGCCGCTCCGGATGAGCCGTTACGCCGGATTCCGCTTTACCCTCGATGGCATGACCGAAGTTGGCAGCCCGCACATCTCCCATCCGCGGATCATGGTGCTCGGGGTCCAGCCGGGCAATCCGCCGTTTCGCATCGTGGAAATCGACGGTGAGGTCGTCGGGGAGGCCAAGGCGCTCACCGACGTCCTGGAAGCGGCCGCCGCGTACGGCATCACGGTGCACGACGCGGACGACCCGGACGTCGTCCGCTGGGTGGGCGGGGACAAGTTCACCTGGTCCCCGCGCTGAGCGGACCCGTGGGGCGGGTCAGCCGACCGTCCACTTCTGGTTGGCCGCGCCCGTGCAGGACCAGATCTGCAGCCGCGTGCCGTTGGCCGTGCTCCCGTCGGTCACGTCCAGGCACTTGTTTGCCTGCGGATTGACGATGTCCTGCGCCGCCGTGACGACCCACTTCTGGGCCCCGGTACTGTTGCAGTCGTAGAGCTGGACCTTCGTGCCGTCGCCCGTGCCGCCGCCGGTGACGTCGAGGCACTTGCCGAGGGCGCGCAGCGTGCCGTCGGAGGCGACCGTCCACTGCTGGGCCGGGGTGCCGTTGCAGTCGTAGAGCTGGACGGGCGTGCCGTTGGCGGTGTTCGCGCCGGCCACGTCCACGCACTTGCCGCCCAGGCCCCGGATCGGCCGGCCGGTGGCGGTGTCGCTCGTGGTCACCGACACCGAGTCGACGACCAGCTGCTGCGGGAAGGCGGTGGAGCCGTCCGGGTCGCCGGGCCAGTAACCGCCGACGGCCAGGTTCAGGATCAGGAAGAACGGCTTGTCGAACACCCAGGTCTTGCCGCCCAGGTCGGCCGGGGTGCGCCGCTGGTAGACGTTCCCGTCCACGGACCAGGTGATCGAGCCGGGCGCCCAGTCCACGGCGAAGGTGTGGAAGGCGTCGGCGAAGGCCTGCCCGCCCGGCAGCGAGTAGGCGGCGCCGATGCCGCCGGAGCCGGAGTAGCCGGGGCCGTGGATCGTGCCGTGCACGACGGACGGCTCGAAGCCGACGTTCTCCATCACGTCGATCTCGCCCGAGTTCGGCCAGCCGACCTGCCCGATGTCGGTGCCGAGCATCCAGAACGCCGGCCACATGCCCTGCCCGCGCGGGATCTTCATCCGCGCCTCGACATGCCCGTACTGCGCGGCGAACTTCCCGGAGGTGTTCAGCCGGGCCGAGGTGTACTGGCAGCTGCCGTACCAGCACTGGTAGCCGGCCGGGTTCTCCCGGCGGGCGGTGATGACCAGGTGGCCCTGGCCGTCCAGGGCCGCGTTCTTCGTCCCGGACGTGTAGTACTGCCGCTCGTGGTTGTTGACGTTGTCGCCGGTCTCCAGCTGCCACTTGGAGCCGTCGACCGGCGCCCCGGCGGGTCCGTCGAAGGTGTCGGAGAAGGTCGCGGCGGCGGCGACCGCGGGAGCCTGGGCGCCGGCGGGGGCGGTGGTTCCCGCCTCGGCCGTGCCGGCGGCGGCGGAGGCGGCCAGGACGGCGGAGAGCGCGGCGAGCAGGCATCTGCGGAGCAGGCGTGGGGAGGCCACGGCATTCCCTTTCCGTACGGCACACGGGCGTGCCGACTGGGGGTGGGGGTGAACGGGTGAATGCGTCGCCCCTTGATTTAAGAAGTGAGTTAAGTGGGCGTCAAGACCTTGGTACGGACCACTCGGTCAGCTTCACCGGCGCTCCCCGGCTTCGTCGCGCTCGTCAGCCTCGTAGACCTTGTGGGTCTTGCGGCCCTTGTGCACCGTCCGCCCCAGCCGCCGGCCGAGCAGCAGCCAACCCACCAGCGCGCCCGTGGTGTTGAGGATGACGTCGTCGATGTCGAAGGCGCGGCCGGTCACCAGCGAGCCCTGGGCCAGCTCCACCAGCAGCATCACCAGCGCGGTCAGCGCCAGCACCCGCAGGATGCCCCGGGCCCGCGGCGCCACGACCGGGACCAGCACCCCGAACGGCACGCCGAGCAGCAGGTTCCCGCCGATCTGCTTCACCGCGTCCCGCAGCCCCGGCTGGTCCAGATAGGCCCGCACCGACCGCCCCGGCCGCAGGTTGCTGTGGGTCAGCGCCTCCGAGGCGGGGGAGGGTTGCAGCGTCAGCCGGGCCAGCACGACCGCGAACGCCACCATCAGGACGAACGCGCACAACATGGCGAACAACCGGACGACGAGAGGCAGCGGACGGCGCTCGGCGCGGGCCGGCGCGTCCGTGCGCGGGCGTACTCGGGTACGGACCATCAGCTCCTCCGGGCGTCAACTTCCTGGCGTGCTAAGCCGGTTACCCCGGCTCTCGGCGAACACTCCGGGTCCGTCCC
This sequence comes from Streptomyces griseosporeus, assembly GCF_014656055.1. Taxonomy (GTDB): domain Bacteria; phylum Actinomycetota; class Actinomycetes; order Streptomycetales; family Streptomycetaceae; genus Streptomyces; species Streptomyces griseosporeus. The sequence goes on along the minus strand of NZ_BNBR01000001.1, from coordinate 701,928 downwards.
GCGACAGGACCGCCTCGCCGTGCCCACCTGGACCCGCCGCACCGTGCCCACTTGGGACCCGCCGCACCGTGCCCACTTGGGACCCGCCTCGCCGCGGCCACTCCTGCCCCGCCCCGCGACGGCCACTCCTGCCCCGCCCCGCGACCGTCACTCCTGCCCCGCCCCGCGACCGTCACTCCTGCCTCGCGCCCGCGCGTCCCCGCCCCGCGTTTCCGTTGCGTCGCCCGGGGCACTCCGGGTGGTGACCCGCGCGCGCCGCCGCCTGCCGTGGCGAGGGCGGTGTTTGGATGCCCGCAGACCGGCACGACCGCAGCGGACCCCGGGGCCGAGGAGGTGGCGACGTGAACCGGCGTACGAACAGCGCGGCGCTGCCCGCCGCCGCCGAGCTGGCCCTGTGGTGGACCACGCTCGCCGGGCTGTGGCTCGTGTTCATCAGCACCGTCGACCCCCTCGAACTCGCCGTCGGCGCGGGCGCGGCGGCCGTCGGCGCGCTCGCGGCCCGCGCCGCACGCCGGGCGGTGACCGACCGGTGAACGGCTGGCTCCTCGCGGCGGCCGTCGTCCTCACCGGCGGCCTCGGCGCGGCCCTGTGGGGCGTCGCCACCGGCCCGCTGCGCCGCCGCGCCGTCGCCCAGAACCTCGCCACCGTCCTCGCCGGCTCCGGACTGCTGCTGCTCGCCCAGGGCTACGACCGCCCCTCCTACCTCGACCTCGCCCTGGTCCTCGCCCTGCTCGGCCCGGTCGGCACCCTCGTCTTCGCCCGGCTGCTCGCCGACGACCTGGCCGCCGACCCGCCCCGCGCCCGCGCCGCCACCTGGGCGACCGTGGGCGTGGCCGCCGCCACCGTGGCCGCCGTGTGCGCGGCCACCGGCCCCGGCCGCGCCATGGGGAAACTCCTCGTGACCGGCGCCCTGCTGATCGGCGGCAACCTCATCGCCTCCCGGGCCCTGTCCGGCGGCTTCGGCGGGGTGCGCGGTGGCTGACGCCGTGATCGCCGTCGCGCTGCTGCTGGTGGCCGCCTCCGCCACCGCGGCCGTCGCCACGCGCGACCCCGCCCGCCAGGCGCTCGTCCTCTCCGTGCTCGGCGTCGTGCTCGCCGTGCTGTTCACCACCCTCCAGGCACCCGACGTCGGCCTGTCCCAGCTCGCCGTCGGCGCCGCGCTCACCCCGCTGCTGCTGCTCCTGACGGTCCGCAAGGTGCGGCGGCGCCCCCGGCGCGAGGAGGACCCCCGGTGAACCGGCGCATGCGGCTGTGCCTCGTCGCCCTCGGCGGCGCGGGCCTCGCGGCCCTGTTCACCGCGGCCTTCCTGCGCCTGCCCGCCTTCGGCGGCGACCGGCACCCCTACGGCGACCGGGCCGTGCGCGCCGCCCTGCACCGGCACACCGCCAACACGATCGCCTCCGTCAACTTCGACCTGCGCGCCTTCGACACCCTCGGCGAGACGAGCATCCTCTTCGCCTCCGTCCTCGGCTGCGTCGTCCTGCTCCGCCAGGCCCGCGACGAGCACCGCGCCCGCCCCGAACCGGCCGACGTAGCACCGCCCGTACGCCGCTACGCGCTGCTCGTGCTGCCCGTCGCCGTCCTCACCGGCCTGTACGTCGTCGCCCACGGCCAGCTCAGCCCCGGCGGCGGCTTCCAGGGCGGCGTCGTCACCGCGACCGCCCTGCACCTGCTCTACCTCGGCGCCGACTACCACGCCCTGGAACGCGTACGCCCCCTCGGCGCGTACGAGGCCGGCGACGCGCTCGCCGTCTCCGCGTACGTCGTCACCGGCCTCGCGGCCGTCCTCGCGGGCACCGCGTTCCTCGCCAACACCCTGCTGCCGTACGGCACCTTCAACACGCTGTCCTCCGGCGGCACCGTGCCGCTGCTGAACGCCGCCGTCGGCATGGAGGTGGCCTGCGCCGTCGTGGTGCTGCTCGCCCGCTTCCTGGACCAGGCCGTGGAGATCGAGGAGGACAGCGGGAAGTGAGCAACCGGTGAGTTCCGTCATGGACGTCCTGCCGTACCTGGTCGCCGGCTGGGTCTTCCTGGCCGGCTGCTACGGCCTGGCCACCAGCCGCAACCTGATCCACGCCGTCGGCTGCCTCAGCGTCTGCCAGGCCGGCACCTACGTGCTGCTGCTCGCCGTCGGCTACCGCGACGGCGGCACCGCGCCCGTCTTCTCCGACCTCAAGCCCGGCACGCGCCCCGTCGTCGACCCGGTCGTGCAGGCCCTCGCCCTCACCGACGTCGTCGTCGGCGCCACCGTCACCGCGCTGCTGCTCGCCCTGGTCGTGCAGGTCGCCAAGCGGCACGGCACGGTCGACCCCGACGAACTCGGCGAGCTGCGCGGCTGATGCACCACCTGATCCCGCTGCTCGTCGCCGTACCCCTGCTCGGGGCGGGCCTGCTGGTCGCCGGGGGCCGTCGGCTGCCCCGCCCGGCCGCCGAGACCGTCGCCTGCGCGGTCTCCGGCGGCACCGCCGCTCTCGCCCTGGTCCTGCTGCTGAACTCGTCGCCGCCGATGGTCGAATGGGTGGGCGGCTGGAGGCCCGTCGACGGCTTCAGCGTCGGCATCGTCGTCCTCGGCGACGGCCCCGGCCTCGGCATGGCCGCCCTCGCCTCCCTGCTGACCCTGGCCGCGCTCGTCTACTCCTGGCACTACTTCGACGAACCGCCGCGCCGGCACGCCGGCTCCTTCCCCGCGCTGATGCTGCTCTTCCAGGCCGGCATGTGCGGCTTCGCCATCGCCGGCGACCTGTTCAACGCGTTCGTCTACTTCGAGCTGATGAGCGTCGTCGCCTACGCGCTCACCGGCTACCGCATCGACGAACCCCGCGCCGTGCAGGGCGCGCTGACCTTCGCCGTCGTCAACTCCCTCGGCGCGTACGCCCTGCTGATGGGCATCGGCCTGCTGTACGGCCGTACCGGCGAACTGGCCATGACACGGATCGGCCGAGCCCTGGACGCGCACGGCGCCCCGGACGCGCTCGTCCTCGCCGCCTTCGTGCTGGTGCTGACCGGGCTGCTGGTCAAGTCCGCCGCGGTGCCCTTCCACTTCTGGCTGCCCGACGCGCACGCCGTCGCCCCGACCCCGGTGTGCATGCTGCTCTCCGGCGTCATGGTCGAACTCGGCGTGTACGGGGTGTGGCGGGTGTACGGCACCGTGTTCGCCGGCCCCGGCGGGGTCCCCGCGCCCGACGCGCAGCGGGCGCTCCTCGTCCTCGGCGCGCTGACCGCGGCCGTCGGCGCCGTCATGTGCTGGTACCAGCGGCACATCAAACGACTGCTGGCCTACTCGACGGTGGCCCACACCGGGCTCTTCCTCGTCGGCATCGGCGTTCTGAAGCCGGAGGCCGACGACGGGACCGCGCTGTACGTCCTCGGCCACGCGGGCGTGAAGGCCGCCCTGTTCGCCCTGGCCGGAATCCTCCTCGACCGCTACGGCTCCCTCGACGAGCACGTCCTGCACGGCCGGGCCCGCGCGCTGAAGGGCGTGGCGGCGATGTTCGCGCTCGCCGCCCTGGGCCTCGCCGGGCTGCCGCCCTTCGGCACCGCGCTCGGCAAGGCCGTCACCGAGGAAGCGGTCGGCGGCCCGTTCACCGCGCTCTACGTCGCCGTCTCCGCGGTCACCGCGGGCGCGGTGCTGCGGGTCGCCGCCCGCGTCTTCCTCGGGCTCGGCCCGAAGCCGCGGGAGAGCGCCGCGTACGAGACCACCGGCTCCGGCGAGCGGCCCGAGACCCGGCAGCGCCTCACCCGGGTCCCCGACACGATGACGGCCGTCCCCGCGGTGCTGCTGGCCGCCGCAGTGGCCGCCGGCGCCGCCCCCGGCTTCGCGGGCGTGGTCGCGGACGCCGTCAACACGGCCGGCTCCGGCGGGGTCCGCGTCGCCGTGCACTGGACGCGGGCCGGGGTGCTGCTCGGCCTGCTCTCGGCGCTGCTCGCCACCGGTCTCGCCGCGCTGGCCGTCACCCGTCCCGCCCTGCTGTCCGCGCCCGACCGGGCGCTGCCGCTGCGCCGTCTGCAGTCCGGGCACGTCGGGGACTACGTGGCCTGGCTGCTGGTCGGCGCGGCGGTACTCGGCGCGCTGGCCCTGCCGGGCGTGCTGGGCGGCTGATCAGGCGTATGTCACCGTCACACGGGTGAAGCCGAGCGAGCGCAGCAGCCCGGTGAGCATGCCGGTGGTGTTGCGTTCGGCGCGCGCGGTCAGCCCGCTCTCCTTCGCCGCCTCCCCGATGTGCCGCACCGCCAGCTTCTGCACGGCCTGTTCACTGTTGGGGTTGTCGGAGAACAGATCGCCGAGCCGGTCCAGCAGGCCGCGCTGCTTGGAGACGGCGTAGGAGCGGTCGGGGTCGAGGGCCGGCTTCCCGAGCCGCGCGTGCGGCAGGCGCAGCGTGGCCGTGGTGCGGTCCTCGTCGACCGTCACATCGTCCTCGCCGACCTGGCCGAGGTCGACGTAGGCGTCCACGGTGCCCGCCCCGACGTACAGGGTGCGGGTGCCGCGCACGGCGTCCGGCAGGAACCGGGCGTCCTTCTCCAGGTCCACCACCACATGGAAGTTGCCCGAGGCGGCGTCGTAGCGGCTCATGTCCTGGATCGACTGCAGCAGCGCGGGCCCCGACCGATCCCGGGTCTCCGTCCCGAACAGGTCCTTCAGGCCGGGCAGCACGCTCAACCGGATCCCGGCGAAGAAGACGACGAGCACCAGCACGAGCGCGGCCACGACCTTCGTCCAGCCGGGCATCCGCCGCAGGCGTCCGAGGGAAGTCGTCATGGCGACGGTCCTCCTTCCTGCCTCTTCGGATGCCCGCCAAATCCCCGATCAGACAAGCGGGTTGGCGTCAGCGGGCCGGCCGGTCGCCGGAGGGCCGGGACCACCACACGCCCTCGCCGCGGGTGAGGCCCGGCAGCCGCAGCCCGGCCCGCCGGACCTGCCGGGCGGGCAGCTCACCGGCGATCACCCAGGACGCGGTGCCGCCCGTCGTCTCCTTGATCTCGGCGCCCAGCGAGGCGAGCAGCGAGGTGACGGGCGCGAGCGCGTCCGGCGGCACCTCCGCCTCGAAGGAGTGGTACGGCTCGTACACCCGGGTGCCCGCCCGCTCCAGTGCCCGCCGCAGCACGACCGGCGTGAGCCCGCGGAAGTCGGCCGCGGTGCTCACCGGCGAGGAGAAGCCGGAGCGGGTCAGGGTGACGCGGTAGTCGGTGACCTCCCAGCCGTGCGGACCCGACAGCATCGTCGTGTGCACGGTCTCCTCGATCGCCTGGTGGAACGCGCGCGGCAGCGCCCCCAGTTCCGTCTCGTAGGCGAAGACGCCACCGGAGCCGACGGGACCCGGCTCGACGCGCAGCCCGACCGTCGCCCAGTACCGGGTGCGGTCCAGCCACGGCATCTCCTCCGAGGCCTCACCGATGCCGGCCGGGCGCTCCAGGAGCCGCACCCGGCCCGGCTCGAACGCGGCGTCGATGCCGAAGTCCTGGGCGAGCGTGGCCGCCAGCACCTCCATCTGCACCTCCCCGTACAGCAGCAGCGAGGTCGCCCCCGCCGCGGCCGGCCGGGCGTGCATCAGCGGGTCCTGGTCGGCGAGGGCCAGCAGCGCCGACCTGAGCGGCGCCGCCTGCTCCGGGCGCCGCGCGCGGACCAGGGTCTGCAGTGTGGGCGGTGCGAACTGCGGCGCCCGGTCGGTGAGTTCACCCAGCCGGTCGCCGACGCGCAGGCCCGGGATCCCGCCCAGCGCCGCGATGTTGCCGCCGGTCAGCGGCCCCGGCCGGCCCATCACCTCCAGGCGGCCCACCCGGCCGGCGACCTCGGTGGTGCGGCCGTCGGCCTCCCGGCGCAGGAACGTCAGCCGCTGACGCTGCGTCACCTCACCGTCGTACAGGCGCAGATAGGCCGTGCGCTGTCCGCCGGGGCCCGGTCGTACGGCGAACACCGTGCCGCGCGGGCCGCGGTGCCGCCCGGACGGCTCGGGCGAGGGGCTCCGGACGGAGCCCGCCGGGACGGTCCGGACGATGCCCTCGACCAGCTCGGCGACGCCCTGGCCGCCGAGGGCGGAGCCGAAGTACACCGGGTGGAAGGAGCCGTCGGCGGTGCGCGCGGCGAGCGCGGCCTGAAGCGCGGCCCGGTCCGGCGGCGGCCCGTCGACCAGGGCGGCCAGGATGCCCGGGTCCACCTCGGCGAGCGCCTCGGCCGCGGTGGCGTCCGGCGGGCGCCGGTGCACCCGGGCCTCAGGCGTGCCGATGCCGGTGACGCCGGTCAGCGGGGCGACGTGCGGGGTGAGGCGGCGCCGGATGTCCGCGAGCAGTTCGTCGGCGCGGGCGCCGGGCCGGTCGATCTTGTTGACGAAGACCAGCGTGGGCAGCCCGAGCCGGCGCAGGGTTCGCATCAGCACCCGGGTCTGCGCCTGGACGCCCTCCACCGCGGACAGCAGCAGCACGGCCCCGTCCAGTACCTGGAGGGCGCGCTCCACCTCGGCGATGAAGTCGGAGTGGCCGGGTGTGTCGATGAGGTTGATCTGGGTGCCGTGCGCGGTGAACGCGGCGACCGCGGACCGGACGGTGATGCCGCGCTGCCGCTCGATCGCACCGTCGTCGGTGCGGGTGTCGCCGGCGTCGACGCTGCCGAGCCGGTCGATCGCGCCGTGGTCGAAGAGCAGCCGCTCGGTCAGGCTGGTCTTACCGGCGTCGACATGGGCGAGAATGCCGATGTTCAGGGTGTGCATACGGGGTCGAGTCCTCGGGAACCGTGAGCCGGTGGGCGGGCTGGGTGATTCCGAGGAGTCGGCGCATCCGGGTGCTCCTGAACCGAGGGGACGTGGACCGGGCCATCATGGCCCGTCCGGGGTGGCGGGGCGCAACAGGTTTTCCCGGGGGCGGCGGTCATAAGGTGCCGGAGGCGGCCTCGGGCCGGCCGAGGGCCGCCTCCAGGGTGGAGCACGGCGGCAGCAGCTTGTGCAGCCCGGTCAGGCGCAGCACGCGCAGCGTCAGCGGGTGGGTGCACACCAGGTGGATGCGGCCGCCGTGGTCCAGCACCCGGCGCCGGGCGCGGTAGAGCAGGCGCAGCCCCGAGCAGTCGAAGAACTCGACGTCCGTCAGGTCGATCACGACCCGCGGCCCGGGGCCCGCCGTCACCTCGTCCAGCCGGGGCTGGATCTCGGCCGCGGCGAGGATGTCGATCTCGCCGGCGAACTCCAGCACCGTGTACCCGCCCGCCTGACGTGTGCGCAGATGCGGACTGCGCGCTGCGGGTTCGTGCTGCACGACGACATCGCCTCCAGCCGCTGTGGGGGAGGGGAGCCCAGATCGTTCCCCGCCCTGCAAGTTACCCTCGGGCGAGTGAATTTGAGCATGTTCGATTGACATATGTCGTCGATTTGCGACCGACTTTTTTTGTGTCGTGAGCGAAGCGGTACGAGTCGGTCGGCGGGGCCGGTCTCAGTCGACGGTCAGCACCAGCTTGCCCGTCGTGCGCCCCGTGTCGCCGAGCCGGTGCGCCTCCGCGGCCTCGGCCAGCGGGAAGGTCCCGGCGATCTCCGCACGCAGCCTGCCCGCCTCCACCAGTTCGGCGATCTGCCGCAGACCGCTGTGCGAGGCGTCGACGAGCATGCGCACCGCGCGCACGCCGAGCCGCTCGGCCTCCTGGTGGAACTCGTCCGACCCCACCGGCAGGATCGACACGACGATCCCGCCCGGCCGCAGCACCCGCAGCGACCGCACCGACGTCTCCTCGCCGAGCGTGTCCAGCACCACGTCGACGTCCTTCACCGCCTCGGCGAAGTCCGTCTCCCGGTAGTCGATCGTCTCGTCGGCGCCGATCGAGCGCAGGAACGCGTGCTTGCCCGAGCTGGCCGTCCCGATGACATGAGCGCCGCGGGCCTTGGCGATCTGCACGGCCACATGGCCGACGCCCCCGGCCGCCGCGTGGATCAGCACCCGCTGCCCGGGCCGCACGTCCGCCGTCTCCACCAGCGCCTGCCACGCCGTCAGCGACACCAGCGGCAGCGCGCCCGCCTGGATGTGGTCGACCGAGGCCGGCTTGTGGGCGAAGGCGCGGGCCGGACCGGTGACGTACTCGGCGTGCGAGCCGTGGCCGAAGGGGTACGGCAGCATCCCGAAGACCTCGTCACCGGGCGCGAGACGGGCCACGCCGATCCCGACGGCCTCCACCACGCCGGAGACGTCCCAGCCGAGCACGAACGGCGGCTGCCCCAGGAAGCCACCGGTGGCCCGGTGCTTCCAGTCCGTCGGGTTCACGCCCGCGGCGCGCACCCGCACCAGTACCTCGTTGGGGCGCGGCGCGGGCCGCTCCAGCTCGATCTCCTTCAGCACCTCGGGACCGCCGAGGACGTCCTGGCCGATGGCACGCATCGTCTTCACATCGTTCATGGTCGACCAGCCTGCCGGAGTCCGGCCGGCCGGGAAATGGCATGAAGGCCAACATCCGATAGGATCGTGCCATGCAACCCGAGCGTGTCGTCGTCCTCGCCCTCGACGGGGTCTACCCCTTCGAACTGGGCATGCCCAGCCGTATCCTCGGCGCCGCCGACGGCCACTACGAGGTCCTGACCTGCACGGCCGACGGCGGCCCGGTGCGCACCAGCACCGACTTCACCATCACCGTCGAGCACGGCCCCGAGGCCCTGGCCACCGCCGACACGGTGATCGTCGCGGCGATCGACCCCTCCCGGCTCCCCGCCGAGCTGCCCGGGACGGTCGGCGCCGCGCTCGCCCGCATCCGCCCCGACGCCCGGATCGTCTCCATCTGCACCGGCGCCTTCGTGCTCGCCGCGGCCGGACTGCTCGACGGCCACCGGGCGACCACCCACTGGCAGCTCGCGGACCTCTTCCGCAGCCGGTACCCGCACATCCCCCTCGACCCGGACGTGCTGTTCGTCGCGGACGGCCGCGTGCTGACCTCGGCGGGCGCGGCCTCCGGCGTGGACGTCCTGCTGCACCTGATCCGCGAGGACCACGGCACCCGGCTCGCCAACGCGGTCGCCCGCTGCTGCGTGGTGCCGCCGTTCCGGGACGGCGGCCAGGCCCAGTACATCGAGCAGCCCGTGCCCGAGCCCGGCGCCGCGAGCACCGCCGCCACCCGCGCCTGGGCCCTGCAGCGCCTGGACGAGCCGCTCGCCCTCGCCGACCTGGCCGGCCACGCCCGGATGAGCCTGCGCACCTTCGCCCGCCGCTTCCACGACGAGGTCGGCGTCAGCCCCGGCCGCTGGCTCATCCAGCAGCGCGTCGCCCGCGCCCGCCACCTGCTGGAGTCCAGCGACCTGTCCGTCGACCAGATCGCCGGCGCGGTCGGCTTCGCCACGGGCGCGTCACTGCGACAGCACCTGCACGCGACGATCGGGGTGTCCCCCCAGGCGTATCGGCGCACGTTTCGGCCGGTGCGCTGAGGGGGGTGCCGGGGGAGCGGGCGGCCGGCGACCCGGCCTCGGATGCATCCGCGTGAGCGGCCCCCGCAAACCTTCGGCGTCGCCCGGCGCGGATCCCCGCCTCCGCAGGGGAACGGCCGTCAGACTGGGAGGATGAGCGCAATCCCCGCCCGAACGCCGAAAGAGCGCAAACGCGACACCCTGCACCGTCTGGAGCACGACGTCGACGCCTGGGTCGCCACCGCGGCCGAGCACGGCGGCGCCCCCTACCTCGTCCCGCTCTCCTTCGTCTGGGACGGTGCCGTCCTGCTGATCGCCACCCCGGCCGACAGCCCGACCTGTCGCAACCTGCGGACCACCCGGGCCGTCCGCCTCGGCATCGGTGAGACCCGCGACGTCGTCATGATCGAGGGCACGGCCACCGCCGTGGCCCCGGCCGACCTGGCCGAGGAGGACGCCGAGATCTTCGCCGCCAGGGCCGGCTTCGACCCGCGTGAACTGTCCACGCCCTACCTGTACTTCTACGTCCACCCGCACCGCGTCCAAGCCTGGCGGGAGTCCGGTGAACTCGAGGGGCGCGAGCTGATGCGGGACGGCAAGTGGCTGGTGGCCGGCTGAATCCGGGGTAACCGCAAGGACCGGGGCGGGAATTCACCCCGCCCCGGTCCCATCGCCCGCGGAGGAGACATGCCCCTCGTGACAGCCGGCGTCGTCGTGCTCGACTGCGCCGAACCCGAGAAACTCGCCGAGTTCTACAAGCAGTTGCTGGACGCCGAGGACACGGTGGTGTCCGCCAACCGGGTGGAGCTGCGCGCCGCCGGCGGCACCCGCATCGCCCTGCGCCGCGACACCAACGCCACCCCGCCCAGCTGGCCCCGGCCCGAGAACTCCCTCCAGGTCCACCTCGACTTCCTCGTCGAGGACCTGGACGCGGCCGAACGCCGGGTCGTGAGCCTCGGGGGCCGGCCGCTGGAGGCCAAGGACGCCCCGGGGCCGTACGAGGAGCGCGGGTTCGCCGACCCGGCCGGACACTCCTTCACCCTGCGCCGCACACCGCCGCCGGCCCCCAAACGCGGGTGAGGGCCGGCGGGGCGGGTGCCAAGGGGCGGCTCAGTCCCGGCCGCCCTTCTCCTTCGCCGGCCACACACCCGTCGAGCGGGCGATCGCCTTGGCGCCCGTACGGTCCACCGCACTGCGCACCACCGCGAAGATCGCCCCCTGGATCGCGGCGGCCAGCAGGATCTCGCCCCAGCCGCGGTCCGGGTCGAGCGCGTCGGGCGCGTCGTCCTCGTCACGGATGGCCTTCCAGAGCTTGCGGAAGGCCATCCCGCCCAGCGCACCACCCGCCCAGCCGAGCACGAACCCGACCGGCTGGTAGGCGAGGGACAGTTTCTTCTTCTTGGCCACGGGATCTCCTGTTCTGCACACTCGTTCGTCCGGACGCACTGTCACGATCATGCCCGCCCAGCGGACGGAACCGCCTCCCGAGGAGGCACCGGCCCCGGGGGCGTGCCGTCCCCGAACGGCCGCCCGCCCAGCCGCTCCCGGCCGTGCGGCGCGTGCCAGCCCGCGAGATCCGGCCCCAGCGGGACGATCCGCGTCGGATTGATACCGGTGTGCACCTGGTAGTAGTGCCGCTTGATGTGGTCGAAGTCGACCGTGTCGCCGAAGCCCGGCGTCTGGAAGAGGTCCCGCGCGTACGCCCACAGGACCTGGTTCTCCGTCAGCTTCCAGCGGTTGCACTTGAAGTGCCCGTGGTAGACCGCGTCGAACCTGACCAGCGTGGTGAACAGCCGGATGTCCGCCTCGGTGATCGTGTCGCCGACCAGGTAGCGCTGCCGCTCCAGCCGGTCCGCGAGCCACTCCAGCCGCCGGAACACACCGGCGCAGGCGGCCTCGTACTCCGCCTGCCCGGTGGCGAACCCGGCCCGGTATACCCCGTTGTTGACGTCCTCGTACACCGCCGCCGCCACCTCGTCGATCTCCTCGCGCAGCGCCGACGGGTACAGGTCGGGCGCGCCCTCGCGGTGCAGCGCCGACCACTCGGTGGCCAGGTCCAGGGTGATCCGCTGGTAGTCGTTGGTGACGAGCTTGCCGCTCGGCACGTCCACGACCGCCGGCACGCTCACCCCGCCGGGATATCCGGTCTCCCGCCGGTCGTAGGCCTCGCTGAGGAAGCGGATGCCGAGGACCGGGTCGCGGCCGTCCGGGTCCAGGGTGAACCGCCAGCTGCGGTCGTCCTGGACAGGGTCGGCGACCGCCAGCGACAGCGCGTCCTCCAGCCCGAGCAGCCGCCGCGAGATCACCGCGCGGCTCGCCCAGGGGCAGGCCCGGCTGACCACCAGCCGGTACCGACCCGCCTCCACCGGCCAGCCGTCACGTCCGTCGGCGGTGATCCGGTCGGCGAAATGGCTCTTGGACCGGGTGAACGCCGTCCTGCCGTAGGCGCTGTTGCCCTCGCCCGTGCCGTCGTCACGGCCCATGCCCGGCTCCCTCCTCCATGACGGGGTGTGTCCGGCCGGGTTCCCCGTTTTTGCCCGGCCGCACGGTGTGATCGCGCACGTCGCGGGCAGTCGGCGGAGGTGAGCGGTACACGCATCCAGCAGAGCACCCAAGCGAGCAGCAAGCAGAACAGCGGCAAGCAGCCGAGCACGCGGCCAGACGCCGCAGAGGCCGCGCCACAGGACACGCGACGGGACGCGCCGCAGGACCCGCCGCCGGAAGGGGAGGCAACCGGAGCACACGAAAGCGGCACGGACCCGGCCGACCGCAGGACACGCGTCACCGTGCTGGTGGCGCTCGCCGCCAACCTGGTCATCGCGGTCGCCAAGGCCGTCGGCGGCCTTCTCGCCCACTCGCCGGCACTGCTGTCGGAGGCCGCCCACTCGGTCGCCGACAGCCTCAACGAGGTCTTCCTGCTGGCCGCCCTGCGCCGCAGCCGCCGCCCCGCCGACCGCCGCCATCCCTTCGGCTACGGCAAGGAGCGGTTCTTCTGGTCGCTGCTGGCCGCCGTCGGCATCTTCGTCATGGGCGGCTGCTTCTCCTTCTTCCAGGGCTTCGAGGCCCTGCACGGCGGTGCCGAGGAGGAGTTCGGCGGCTATGTGGCGGGCCTCGTCGTGCTCGGCGTCGCCCTGCTCGCCGAGGGCGCCTCGCTGGCGCGGGCGGTGCACCAGGTGCACCGGCAGGGCGGCGCGGGCGGGCTGCGCGACCCGGCCCTGCGCACGGTCGTCGCCGAGGACGGCACGGCGGTGCTCGGTGTCACCCTGGCCATGGTGGGAATGGCCCTGCACATGGTGACCGGCCAGGTCGTATACGAGGCCTCCGCCTCGCTCGCCATCGGCGCGCTGCTCGTCTACGTCGCCTACCGGCTCGGCCGGGAGGCCCGCGACCAGCTGATCGGCGAGGCCGCCGACCCCGAGGCCGACCGCCGGATCCGGGAGGTGCTCGCCGCCCAGCCGGAGATCGACAGCGTGGAGGCCCTGTTCACCATGAAGACCGGCCTGGACGCGGCGCTGGTGGCAGCGCGGATCGACCTGATGCCCGGCCTGGACAGCGAACGGGTCGAGGAGGTCGCCGTGCGCATCAAGCGGGACATCGCCGAGCAGGTGCCGGAGGCGGCGCAGATCTTCCTCGACATCACCGACAGCGCGGCCCGCGAGTCATACGAAAGCCCCGCCGCGACGGGGGAACGCGGCGGGGCCTGACAGTGAGGTGCCCGGCGCGCGGCGGTCCATGCGCGCCGGGCACAGATTTTTCTACGCGTTCTTCCGCGCCGGCCGCCGAGACGCTCCCGGGGTGGCCCGCCGCGGCAGCGGTGAGCCGGCATCGTCGCGTGATCCGGCCGACCGGTGATCAGGTACGGCGTCACCATCCCGCCACCCCCGGCGCTGCCCCGGCCACGGGAGCCGTACCGCGCCTGCCGCCGAAGCGGTCGTACGGCCCCGGGGCGGCGGACTTCGGCCAGAAGGGCCCCGCCACCGATCTGGCCGAACTGCGCGTCGCCCCATAGGTGCCCAAGGCATCTAATGGCGGACGGAACGCACTCTTCCTCTGCGAGGTCTTCCCATGACGGAGTCTCCTCTGACGCACCCGTCCGCCCCCACGACGCCTCCGCCCGCATCCGCGACGCACCCGGCCGCCCCCGTCGCCTTCCCGCAGGACCGCACCTGCCCCTACCACCCGCCCGCCGCCTACGACCCCTTGCGCACGGCCCGGCCCCTGGCCCGTGTCACCCTCTTCGACGGCCGCCCCGCCTGGCTGGTCACCGGCCACGCCGCGGCCCGCGCCCTGCTCGCCGACCCCCGTCTGTCGGCCGACCGCACCCACCCCCGCTTCCCGGTCCCCACCGCCCGCTTCGACGCGGTCCGCCGGCGCCGGGTCGCCCTGCTCGGCGTCGACGACCCCGAGCACCGCACCCAGCGGCGCATGCTCGTCCCCCGCTTCACCCTCCAGCGCGCCACCGCCCTGCGGTCCGACATCCAGCGCGTCGTCGACGAACGCCTCGACGCGATGATCGCCCAGGGCCCGCCCGCGGACCTGGTCGCCGCGTTCGCGCTGCCGGTGCCCTCGATGGTGATCTGCGCCCTGCTGGGCGTGCCGTACGCCGACCACGAGTTCTTCGAGGAGCAGTCCCGGCGGCTGCTGCGCGGCCCGACCGCCGAGGACACGACCGCGGCCCGGGACCGGCTGGAGGAGTACCTCGGCGCGCTGATCGACGGCAAGCGGGACGGGCGGCGCGGCGACGGCGTCCTCGACGACCTCGTCCACGAGCAGCTGCGCGAGGGCGCCCTGGACCGTGAGGAACTCGTCGCGCTGGCGGTCATCCTGCTGGTCGCGGGCCACGAGACGACCGCCAACATGATCTCCCTCGGCACGTTCACGCTGCTGCGGCACCCCGAGCGGCTGGCCGAGCTGCGCCGGGACCCCGGCCTGGTGCCGGCGGCCGTCGAGGAGCTGATGCGGATGCTGTCGATCGCCGACGGACTGCTGCGGCTCGCCACCGAGGACATCGAGGTGGACGGAACGGTGATCCGGGCCGGCGAGGGGGTGCTGTTCGCGACCTCCGTCATCAACCGCGACGACACCGTCTACCCCGGCCCGGACACCCTGGACTTCCACCGCCCGGCCCGCCACCACGTGGCCTTCGGCTTCGGCATCCACCAGTGCCTCGGCCAGAACCTGGCCCGCGCCGAACTGGAGATCGCCCTGCGCACCCTCTTCGAGCGCCTGCCCGGCCTGCGCCTGGCCGCCCCGGCCGAGGAGATCCCCTTCAAGCCGGGCGACACCATCCAGGGGATGCTGGAACTCCCCGTGACCTGGTAGGAGGCCGCACCCCATGGACACCGGCACGCGCATCGCCATCGACCGGGACATCTGCATCGGCGCCGGCCAGTGCGCCCTCGCCGCCCCGGCCGTCTTCACCCAGGACGACGAGGGCTACAGCACCCTCCGCCCCGCCCACGAGGACCCCACCGCCGACCCGATGACCCGGGAGGCGGCGCGGGCCTGCCCGGTGGGGGCGATCACGGTGGCACCGCGGGACGACTGAGGGCCGGCCCGGCATCAGGGGGCCGCCGGCCGAGCCGGGCGCGTCGCCGCGGGCTGCGCCGGCATCGCGCAGGCCGCGCTGTCACGCACCGACGGTTCCCTGAGCCGTGAGGACCAGCACGGCACCGGCGCGCTCACGGGACTCACCGCTCGGCGGCCAGCAGCGCCCGTGCCGCCTCGCGGGCCTCGCCGGCCGGGTCGGGGCGGCCCGTGACGCCCGCGGTGACCATGGCCCCCTCGGCGAGCAGGAACAGGTGCCCGGCCATCCGGGCGGGCAGGCCCGCGTCCGCCACCAGCGTGCCGAGGTAGTCGCGGAAGGCCTGCTTGTGCGCCCGTACCCGGTCCGCGACGGCGGCCGAGGTGGCGCCCAGCTCGCCGTACGCGTTGATCCAGGCGCACCCGCGGAAGCCCTCCTCGGCGAACCACTCCCGCAGCCAGTCGAACACCGCGAGGATCCGCTCACGCGGCTCGCCCTGCCGGGCCACGTGCGCGGCCAGCTGCCCGCGCCAGCGCGCGTCCCGCCGTTCCAGATACGCCACGACCAGCTGTTCCTTCGCCGGGAACAGCTGGTAGAGCCGCTTGAGCGAGACCCCGGAGGCGGTGCGGACGTCGTCCATGCCGACCGACTTCACCCCCCGCCCGTAGAACAGCCGCTCGGCGGCGTCCAGAGCCTGTTCACGGGCGGCGGCGCTGTCCATGGACCCTCACTCCTCGACTCGCTCCTTGACCTGAGAACGTTCGTTCTCCTACCTTAGCGGGCAGACGGAGAACGCACGTTCTCCGCTTCCGCCGCCCCCGGAGGACCGCCATGGCCGACCGCCCGCCCCTGCCGCCCTTCACCCGCGAGACCGCGGCGCGCAAGGTCCAGGCCGCCGAGGACGCCTGGAACACCCGCGACCCGCACAAGGTCGCCCTCGCCTACTCCGAGGACTCCGTGTGGCGCAACCGCGACACCTTCCTCACCGGCCGCGCCGAGATCGTCGCCTTCCTCACCGCCAAATGGGCACGCGAGCACGACTACGCCCTGCGCAAGGACCTGTGGGCGTTCGACGGCAACCGCATCGCGGTCCGCTTCCAGTACGAGTCCCGCGACGCCGACGGCCGGTGGTGGCGCTCGTACGGCAACGAGCTGTGGGAGTTCGACGAGCACGGCCTGATGACCCGGCGGGAGGCCAGCATCAACGACGTGCCCATCGAGGAGAGCGAGCGCCGCATCCACGGGCCGCGCCCCGAGGCCGAGCGGGGGCGCTCCTTCCCGCTTCAGTAGGGTGCGACGGATGACCGGACCCACGGACCGAGAAGGCACCGCATCCCGGGGCGCCCCCTTCCTGTACGTCGTCGTGTGCGCGGCCGGCGTCGCCGCCGGCGTCAGCAAGCTGATCAGCGCCGCGCAGGAACGCGACTGGGAGGTAGGCGTCCTCGCCACGCCCACCGCCCTGGACGGCTTCTTCGACACCGCCGGCGTCGAGGCGCTGACCGGGCGGCCGATCCGCTCGGCCTGGCGCCGCCCCGGCGACCCGCGGCCCTTCCCGCCGCCCGACGCCGTGGTGGTGGCGCCCGCGACCTTCAACACTCTCAACAAGTGGGCGCAGGGCCTCGCCGACACCCTGGCCGTGGCCACCCTCTGCGAGGCGAGCGGCCTCGGCGTTCCCGTCGCCGCGCTGCCCTGCGTGGCCGACGCCCTCGCCGTCCACCCCGCCTACCGCGACAGCCTGGCTCGCCTGCGCGGCATGGGTGTCCGCTTCGCCGCCCGCCACTCCGGCGAGCCCGACGAGCACGGCGTACGACCGGAGTTCGACTGGGAGCGGGCGCTGGACCTGATCGAGGACCACTGAACCGCGCGCCCTGCGTGGCGCGCGCCACCGCATAGGCTCCGACTGCAACCGACAACGGCAGGAGCAGCAACGATGCAGTACGTGAAGCTCGGTTCGACCGGTCTGGACGTCTCACGGATCTGTCTGGGCTGCATGACCTACGGCGTGCCGGACCGGGGCGCGCACGAGTGGACCCTCGACGAGGAGGCGTCCCGCCCGCTGATCCGGCAGGCGCTGGAGGCCGGCATCACCTTCTTCGACACCGCCAACGTCTACTCCGACGGCACCAGCGAGGAGATCGTCGGCCGGGCCCTCGCCGACTTCGCCCGCCGCGACGAGATCGTCCTCGCGACCAAGGTGCACGGCCGGATGCGGCCCGGCCCCAACGGCGGCGGGCTCTCCCGCAAGGCGATCATGACCGAGATCGACCACAGCCTCACCCGGCTCGGCACCGACTACGTCGACCTGTACCAGATCCACCGCTTCGACCCGCACACCCCGGTCGAGGAGACGATGGAGGCCCTGCACGACCTGGTGAAAGCGGGCAAGGTGCGCTACATCGGCGCCAGTTCGATGTACGCCTGGCAGTTCTCCAAGATGCAGTACACGGCCGAGCTGCACGGCTGGACCAGGTTCGTCTCCATGCAGAACCACTACAACCTCCTCTACCGCGAGGAGGAGCGCGAGATGCTGCCCCTCTGCGCCGACCAGGGCGTGGGCGTACTGCCCTGGAGCCCGCTGGCGCGCGGTCGGCTCACCCGGGACTGGGGCACGGCCACCGGCCGCAGCGCCACCGACGCCTTCGGCAGCACCCTCTACCAGGAGGGCGACCGGGCCGTCGTGGAGGCCGTCACCCGTATCGCGCAGGACCGCGGTGTGCCGCGCGCCCGGGTGGCGCTCGCCTGGCTGCTGCACCAGGACACCGTGACCGCCCCGATCATCGGCGCGTCCAAGCCGCACCACATCGACGACGCGGTGGCCGCCGTCGAACTCCGGCTCACCGAGAAGGAGATCGAGGAACTGCAGGAGCCCTACGCCCCGCATCCCGTCGCCGGGCACTGACCCCTTTCCTTTCGGCCCGGTCCCTCCGGTAACGCCACGGGATACCGCCGGGTGCGGCCCGGCGGGAATCCGCGCCGCAATTCTGATTGACGCGCTGTCAAATTACGGCGGCCTTCGCGCAATACGGGATTCCGCAAGATCCCTTGTTCCCCGTCCCCGGCGTGTGCCAAGGTGAGGCCGGTATCGTCCACCCCCCACGCTTCACAAGAGCAGCCCTGCCCTTGGTACGGACTTTATGTCGCTGCTCTCGGAGGAAATACCGCCGTGAATACCGCTGGCCCGACCGGCCCGTCGAATTCCCCGAACCCGGGGCTCCCGCACGCCACCGACGCGCAGCTGAGCGCGCAGCTGAAGAAGTGGACCGGTGCCACACCCGCGTTCCACCCCGTGGGCGAACTCCTCGACCGGCACTGGGCCGCCGCGTTCGCCTACGCCCGCCTGTGCACGGACAGCGGCCGGGCCGCGGGCATGCTGACCACCGCCGCCTTCACCCGGCTGTTCGGCGAGGCCCTGCGGCAGGACGGGCCCAGCTCCGCCTGGCGGCCCCATCTGCTGGTCACCGTCGGCCGGATCGCGGTCGAATGGGACGCGGACGGCCGGCGCGAACTCCTCCACCCCGCGCTGCGCACCGCCGACGACTCCCCGCAGCAGGCCGCCGCCACCCGGCTGCTGCCGCCGCCGCACCGCCGCACGCTCTCCCAGGCCTTCCAGCGGCTGCCGCAGACCGCCCGCTGCGTGCTGTGGCACGCCGAGGTCGAGGCCGAACCCCCCGTGGTGCCGGCCGGGCTGCTGGGCCTGGACGAGGAAGACGTCCGCCTGGAACTCCGCCGCGCCCGCGAACGACTGCGCGCGGAGGTCCTCCAGGTCCACCGCGAGTCCGCGCCCGAGGAGGAGTGCCGGCGCTTCCTGCGCCTGCTGGACGTCACCCTCCGCCGCGGCGGCACCGTCACCGACCCCGACCTGCACCGCCACCTCGACCGCTGCGGCCCCTGCCGGTACACCGCCGACCAGCTGGCCCAGTTCGACGGCGCCCTCGGCTTCGCCCTCGCGGAAGCGGTCCTCGGCTGGGCGGCCCGCGCCTACGTCACGGCCCGGTTGACGAGCGCGCTGGGGGAGGGGGACGCAGAGGCGCCGCCGGCTGAGGCCTCCGACGCCGCGGCCGGGTACGGGGCGACGGAGAGCGGCCGCCACGCGACGGGGCCGCGCGCCGACCGCCCGTCCGAGGACGGCGGCACCCCGCCCGAGGGCGTCGGCGCGCCACCCGAGGGGGTCGGCGCGGCCGACGCCTGGGGCTCCGCCGCCGGTCCGGTCGTTGGACCGGGAGGCGCTGCCGGCCTGGGGGGTTTCGCCGACGGCAGGGGAGCGGGCGGTACGGCTGATGCCTGGGGGCCTGCAGGCGGTCCGGCCGACGGCATGGGGCCGGGTGGCACGGCTGACGCCTGGGGGCCTGCCACCGGTCCGGCCGACGGCACGGGAGCGGGTGGTACGGCCGATGGATGGGGGCCTGCCTCCGGTCCGGCCGACCGCAGGGGAGCCGGCGATACGGCCGGCACCTGGGGGCTCGCCTCCGACCCGGCCGACGGCACGGGAGCGGCCCCCGCAGCCCCCGCCGCCGGGGCCGGGGCCCCGCCGGGCGCCGGGTCAATGTGGCGCGGTGCGCCTTGGGCTCGTCCCGCTCCGGACCCCGGCTCCCTCGGCCCGGCGTCCGCCGCCCGGGCAGCCGGCGCCGCGCCGGGCTCCCCTCCGGCTGACCGCGCGCCCGGCCGCCGTACCCCTGACCGCACGCCCGGCCGCCGTACCGCCGAGCCCACGCCCGGCCGCCCCGGCCCTGACTCCGCGCTCGGCCGCCGCATCGCCGACTTCGCCGCGGGCCGCCGCGCCGGCGACGCGACGCCCCCTGTCACCGAGCCCAGGCTCGGCCCCCGGCCCACCGACCCCGCCATCGACGCCCCGCCCGGCAGCCGCCCCGCCACCCCCACGCCCCACTGGCGCGCCGCCGCTGTCGCCGCCGGGCTGCGGGTGGCCGAGCGCGTCGCCGATCGTGTCGCCGGCCGGAGCGGGGGAGGGCCTGACTCCTCCCGGGGAGCCGTCGCCCCCGCCGCGGGCCACGCCGGTCCCGCGGGCCCCGCCACCGGCCAACCCGGCGGCACCCGGGTGCTGTCCCGGAGGGCCGTGCAGCGGGCCCGGGCCGTGCGGCGGCGGAATCTGGCGCTGGCCGTGGTCGCCGTGAGCGGGCTCGTCGCGCTGCCGCTGGTGCTGTGGGCCGCCGGTGCCGACGACAGCGGCAGCGGTGGTGCCGGTGCCGCGCCCTCCCCGGACCCCGGTGCGGACACCGCCACCGACGGCCCCTCCTGGGTCGGCACCGGTGGGACGCAGCGGGCCGCGCTGGTCGGGCGGCTGCACAACAGCGCGTCCGGGCTGTGCGTCGACATCGCCGGCGGCCGGGCCGTCCAGGGCGCCGAGACCCGGCTCGCCGCCTGCTCCGCGTCGGTGGCGCAGCAGTGGTCGTACGAGCCGGACGGGCTGCTGCGCAGTGTCGCCGCGCCGGACCTCTGCCTGGACTCGCACCTGGGCTACTCGGTGCGTCTGGCCCCCTGCGCCGACGCGGCACAGCCGGGCGGGAAGGACGTCCGCTACGACTTCACGCTCCAGGGCGCGCTCATATCCCGAGGGAACCAGGACCTCGCCCTGGCGCCGGCCGCCACCGACGGCTCCGGCGCGCTGGTCCTGAAGAACCGCGCCGGCGACCCGGCCCAGCGCTGGACGATCGACACCGCCGCCCCCGAACTGCGCAGGGCGGCCGTCACCTGGGACGCCACCCCCTAGGGGGTGTCTCGCCGATCATGCCGGGCTCCCGGCGTCCGGCACCGCGCCTCGCCGCGTTGTCGTCGGTTGCCATGGCTCCGCCATGCCGCCCTCCTCCGCCTTGCGATGCACGGCACCAGACGCCGCTCGCTGATCCGGCCTGATCGACGAGACACCCCCTAGGCCGGACCAGCCCTCACACGCCCACGAGCTGCAAGGACACCCACAGCGCCCCCACCGCGCCCAGCAGCGCGGCCGGAGTCGCCAGCAGGCCCAGGCGGGTGAACTCGCCGAGCGTCACGTCGTCCGGGCTCCGGTGCTGGACGATGCGGCGCCACAGCAGCGTGGCGAGGGAACCGGCGTAGGTGAGGTTCGGGCCGATGTTCACGCCGAGGAGCACCGCGAGGACCGCGCCCGGCCCGGCCGGGGCGGCCAGCGGCAGCAGCACCAGCACCGCGGGCAGGTTGTTGATCAGGTTGGCCAGGACCGCGGCCAGCGCGGCGACGCCGAGCAGCGCCGCCGGCCCGGTCCCGCCGGGCAGGGCGTGCCGCAGCGCGTCCGCGAGGCCGTTGTCGACGACCGCGCGCACCACGATGCCGAGCGCCAGCACGAACGCCAGGAACGCCGGGGACGCCGCCCCGATCACCGTCCGTACCGTGGCCCGCCCGCGCAGCAGCGCCCGACCGGCCAGCACCAGCGCGCCCGCCAGCGCCACCCACGCCGGATCGATCCCGGCCGCCGACGCCACCACGAACCCGGCCAGCGTGCAGCCCACCGTCACCAGCGCGAACACCGGCAGCTCGGGGACCTCGGCCGGCTCCGGGTCGAGCACCGGCGCGTCGAGGTCGCCGGCGAAGAAGCGCCGGAACACCAGGTACTCGGCGGCGACCGCCACCAGCCAGGGCAGCGCCATCAGCGCCGCGAACCGGGTGAAGCTCAGCCCGCTCGCGGTGAACGCCAGCAGGTTCGTCAGGTTGGAGACCGGCAGCAGCAGGGACGCCGTGTTCGACAGATGCGCGCAGGCGTACACGTGCGGCCGGGACCGGATGCCCATGCGGGACGCCGTGGCCAGGACCACCGGCGTGAGCAGCACCACCGTGGCGTCCAGGCTCAGCACGGCCGTGATCGCCGACGCCAGCACGAACACCGCCGTCAGCAGCCGCCGCGGACGGCCCCGCGCCCAGCGCGCGGTCCACGCCCCGCACGCGGTGAACAGTCCCTCGACGTCACAGAAGTGGGCGAGCACCAGCACCGCGGCGAGGAAGCCCACGACCGGCCCGAGCCGTTCGGCCTCGGCCAGGGCGTGCGCGGGTGAGATGGCCCCGGTGGCGACGGCGACCCCGGCGGCGGGTACGGCGAGGACGGCCTCGGCGAGGCCGAAGGGGCGCGCCACCGCCCACAGGAGGACGGCCACGAGCAGGGCGACGGACAGCGCTTCGGCGAAGGGGGTGTTCAGGACGGGTCCTCCGGGACACGATCAGGGTGGAGCCCGCCCATCCAAGCAGGTGCAGGTAAGAGACCCGCCGTCGGCCACGGCGGCACGCCCTCGGGATCCCTCAGGGCGCGGTGCCCGGGTCCCGCAGAGCGCGGTTCCCCGGGTTCCTCAAGGCGCGGTGTCCCGGCCCGCTCAGGGCCCCGTGCCCGGGCCGAACACCGACAGCCACACCACCGACTCGTTCCCGCCGACCGGCACCTTCCCGCCCTTCCACGGCACCTTCAGCGGGTCCCGCTCGTCGGGCGGGGTCACCAGCAGGGCCGCCGGGGCGGCGGTGCGCGCCCCGCTGATCTCCGGGTTGGCGAACCGCAGCCCGGCCCAGGCGCTGTGCCCGGGCGCCAGCGTCACCGTCCGCGCGGTCACGCCGGGCTCCCGCCGCGGGTCCGGGCCCAGCTGCCGCCCGTCCGCGCCGACGAACGCGGCGCCCGGGAAGCCGTGGACCGTGCACGTGCGGGAGGAGGTGTTGGTGAGGACGACGGGGAAGTTCTCCTGACCGGCGCCCGGGTCGTTGCGGCCGACGGACGCGCTCAGCTCGGAGGTGTGGCAGCGCGTCGTCGCGCCGCCGCGCCCCGTCCCCGCGGAGCCGGCCGGCTCACGCGGGCCGCCCGTGGAGGCCCCGGGCAGGCTCGCCGACGGCGTCGTACCCGGGGTGCCCGCGGCGCCTGCCGTGTCCGCGGCGTGCGAGGGGCCCGCCGGGTCCGCCGTACGCGTCGGCCGCGGGGCGCTGCCCGTCGTGCCGGAGGTGCCGTCACCGCCGCCGCACCCGGCCAGCAGGGCGGACACGGCGCAGACGCTCACGATCGCGGTCGTCGCACGCTTCGTGTGAGGCATACCGGACGTCTGCCCCGTGCCGTGGCGCCGAAGCGTGCCGGCGCGC
Organism: Streptomyces griseosporeus; assembly: GCF_014656055.1. Classification (GTDB taxonomy): domain Bacteria; phylum Actinomycetota; class Actinomycetes; order Streptomycetales; family Streptomycetaceae; genus Streptomyces; species Streptomyces griseosporeus. The sequence continues at coordinate 678,969 of NZ_BNBR01000001.1, read as the reverse complement.
TACTCCTGCTCCAGCAGAACGAGTTCGGCCCAGATGGTCTTGCCGTCCGTGGTGTGCCGGCTGCCCCAGCGCTGGGTCAGCTGGGCGACCAGCAGCAGGCCCCGGCCGCCCTCGTCCCAGGTCTTCGCCCGGCGCAGGTGCGGCGCGGTGTGGCTGGTGTCGGACACCTCGCAGATCAGCGTGGCCGCGTCGTGGATCAGCCGCAGCCGGATGGGCGGTGTGCCGTACCGGATGGCGTTGGTGACCAGCTCGCTGACGACCAGCTCGGCGGTGAAGGACGCCTCCAGAAGCGCCCAGGCCTCAAGCTGGTCCACCACCTGCTTGCGGATGGGCCCGACCAGCGCGGGGTCGGCCGGGATGTCCCAGGTCGCCACCCGGGAGGCGGGCAGCCCCTGGGTACGGGCCAGCAGCAGGGCCACGTCGTCGGCGGTGCCGCCGGGCGGCAGCAGGGCGCGCAGGATCCGGTCGCAGCTCTCCTCCAGGGAGCCCGCGCCGGCGGCGAGCGCCTCGCACAGCGCGCGGAACCCGGCGTCGGCGTCCCCGCCGCGCGCCTCGATCAGACCGTCCGTGTAGAAGGCGAGCACGCTGCCCTCGCGCAGCTCCACCTCCGTGCACTCGAACGGCAGCCCGCCCACGCCCAGCGGGGGACCGGCGGGCACCGGCACCCGGCGCGGCGGTCCGTCCGGGGGGAGCAGCACCGGCGGGGCGTGCCCGGCGCGGGCGATGGTGCAGCGCCGCGACACCGGGTCGTACACGGCGTACAGGCAGGTGGCGCCGACCTCGCCGGGGCTGCCCTGGTCGCCGGCCTCCTCCGAGAGCCGTACCACCAGGTCGTCGAGGTGGGTGAGCAGCTCGTCGGGGGTGAGGTCGATGTCGGCGAGCGTGCGCACGGCGGTGCGCAGCCGGCCCATCGTGGCCGATGCCTGGATGCCCTGCCCCACGACGTCGCCGACGACCATCGCGACCCGCATCCCGGACAGCGGGATCACGTCGAACCAGTCGCCGCCCACCCCCGAGCGCGCCGCCGGCAGATAGCGGGACGCCGCCCGCACGGCCGCCGTGCGCGGCAGGTTGCGCGGCAGCAGGCTGCGCTGCAGGGCCAGGGCGGTCTCGCGCTCGCGGGAGTAGCGGCGGGCGTTGTCGATGCACACGGCGGCCCGCGCGGTGACCTCCTCCGCGAGCAGCACGTCGTCCGGGGTGAACGGCTCCGGCCGGCGGAAGCGGGTGAGGACCGCCACGCCGAGCGTCGTGCCGCGGGCCCGGATCGGCACGGACATCGTGGTGTGCACGCCGAACTCCTGGGCGCGGGCGTGGCGCACCGGGTCCCAGGCGAGCCACCGCTGCAGGCTGCCCGTGCCGGACGAGGCGATGATGGTGCGGCCCTGGACGAGCGAGTCGGCCTGCGGCGAGGCCGCCGGGTAGGACTGCACCTCGCCGGGCTTGGCCGCGGCCTCGGGCGTGCCGGCGCTGACCGACCGGTGGGCGATACGGCGCAGACTGACGGGCGCGGTCAGCCGCACCGGGGGCTCGCCGGGCTGGTCGGCCACGTCGAGCAGGTCGACGCTGACGAGGTCGGCGAGCGCGGGCACGCACACGTCCGCCAGCTCCTGCGCCGTACGGGTGACGTCGAGGGTGCTGCCGATGCGCACGCTGGCCTCGTTGACCAGCTGGAGCCGCTCGCGGGCCCGGTGCATCTCGGTGATGTCGTGCGCGGCCAGGCACACCCCGTGCACCCGGCCCGCGCCGTCGGTCAGCGGAGCCATCCGGGCCAGCCAGGCGTGCTCCCGCTCCCCGGCGCCGGTGCGCATGGAGGTGTGCACGTCCTGCGGCCGGCCGGTCGCGAGCACCTCGCGCAGCCGCCGCTCCAGCTCCTCGCTCTGCGGCTTGCCGCCGATCTCCGCCAGGGTGAGGCCCCGCAGCCGCTCCGGGGGCAGCCCGACGACCTCGGCCATCGCGTCGTTCATGCGGCGCAGCCGCAGCCGCCCGTCGTAGACGGCGACCGCGCACGGCGACTGCATCAGCCCGTCCACGCCCGGCAGGTCCTGCGGGGCGGGGGCGGCGTCGCCGGCCACCGGGGTGACCACCAGCCAGCGGGCCGGGCGGTCGCCGTCCCCGGAGAGGCGGTGGGCGAGCAGCCACACCGGCAGGGCGTGCCCGTCGCGGTGGCGCAGGGTGAGAGTGCCGTCCCAGCGCGGTCCGGCGGGGGCCGGGCCCGCGTCGGCGCCGGCCAGCAGGCGGACGGCGGGACGGCCGACGACCTCGTCGGGGGTCCAGCCGAGCAGGCGCTGAGCGCCGTGGTTCCACCCGGTCAGGGTGCCGTTCTCGGCGATGACAGCCCGTGCCGTCGCGGCGTCGTCGAACGGGTCGTCCGGGCTCATCCTCGCCACTCCATCGCGCGCACTCACAGTGAACAGATGTTGCACGTGCGTCCCAGCCTAGTGCGTCGCCGGGCCGCGCGGACGGGAACGGACGCCGCGCTCCCGCCCCGCCTCGGGGGACCGGGGAGCGGTCCGGCGGAGGACAGCGGAAGAAGGTCACCGGCCCTTGACGGGCCCATGTGCGATGTCGTCAGATTCTGTTTGTTCGCGATCAGTTGTGATTAATTCTGGGCCCTGATGAGGGGGAGCCGCCAATGACGGTCACACGCAGATCGGTCCTGATCGCCTCCGCCGCCGCGCCCGCGGCCGGAGCACTCGCGACCACCCCGGCGGCCTGGGCCGCCGACGACGCCGACCCCGCCGGCCGGGCCGCCGGCCGCCGCACCCTCGCCCTGCGCGACGGCTGGCGGTTCGCCCTGGCCGACCCCGACGGTGCCGACGACCCCACGGGCGCCTACGCGGGGGCCGCCGACCCGGCGTACGACGACTCCGCCTGGCGCACGGTGGCCGTGCCGCACGACTGGAGCATCGAGCAGGCCCCGACCACCGAGCACGGCACCACCAGCGGCACCGGCTTCTTCCCCGGCGGCCTCGGCTGGTACCGGCTCGCCTTCACCCTGCCGCCCGCCCTCGCCGGGAAGCGGATCTCGGTCGAGTTCGACGGCGTCTACATGGACGCGTACGTCTACTGCAACGGCACCGAGGCCGGCCGCCACCCCTACGGCTACACCGGTTTCGCCCTCGACCTCACCGGCCTGCTGCACACCGACGGCACCACCGAGAACGTCCTCGCGGTGAAGGTGCGCAACCAGCTGCCCAGCAGCCGCTGGTACTCCGGCAGCGGCATCTACCGCGAGGCCCGCCTCGTCGTCACCGAGCCGGTGCACGTCGGCCGCTGGGGCACGTACGTCACCACACCGCAGGTCACCGGGGACCGCGCGCTGGTACGGGTGGCGACCACCGTGGTGAACGCCTCCGGCGCCGGCGCCGACGTCGAGATCCGCTCCCGGATCACCGGCCCCGACGGCCGCACCGTGGCCCGCACCGCCACCACCGTGCCGGTCGCGGACACCCGCACCGAGACCCACGAGCTGACCGTCCCGGACCCCCTGCTGTGGGACATCGCCACCCCCGGGCACCGCTACACCCTCCACACCGAGCTGCGCGTCGGCGGCCGCCGCACCGACAGCCATCGCACCCCCTTCGGGATCCGCACCTTCCGCTTCGACCCGGACGAGGGCTTCCACCTCAACGGCGTCCACACCAAGATCAAGGGCGTCGACCTCCACCACGACCTCGGCGCGCTCGGCGCCGCCGTGCACACCGACGCGATCCGCCGCCAGATGACGATCATGAAGTCGATGGGCGTGAACGCCTTCCGCACCTCGCACAACCCGCCCTCGCCCGAGATGATCCGGATCTGCGAGGAGCTGGGCATCGTGATGCTGGTGGAGGCCTTCGACTGCTGGCGGACCGGCAAGACCCGCCACGACTACGGACGGTTCTTCGACGAGTGGTGCGAGAAGGACGCCACCGAGATGGTCCTCGCCGCCCGCAACTCACCGGCCGTGGTGATGTGGTCCATCGGCAACGAGATCCCCGACTCCACCTCCACCGCGGGCCTGGCCATGGCCGACCGCATCATCGCCGCGATCCGCGCCGCCGACGCCACCCGCCCGCTCGTCATCGGCTCCGACAAGTACCGCCGCCTGCCCGCCAAGGGCTCCGCCGCCGACCTGATGCTCGCCAAGCTCGACGGCCTCGGCCTGAACTACAACACCGCCAAGTCGGTGGACGCCCTGCACGCGGCCTACCCGCACCTGTTCCTCTTCGAGTCGGAGTCCTCCTCGGAGACCTCCACCCGCGGCACGTACCAGGAGCCGGAGCACCTCAACACCGGCGAGAACCACACCCCCGGCAGACGGGCCACCTCCTCCTACGACAACAACCTCGCCTCCTGGACCATGAGCGGCGAGTACGGCCTCAAGAAGGACCGGGACCGCAAGTGGTTCGCCGGGCAGTTCCTGTGGTCCGGCATCGACTACATCGGCGAGCCGACGCCGTACGACGTCTTCCCCGTGAAGGCCTCCTTCTTCGGCGCGGTCGACACCGCCGGCTTCCCCAAGGACATGTACTGGCTGTTCCGCAGCCAGTGGACCGACGAGCCGATGGTCCACCTGCTCCCCATGAGCTGGAACCACGAGCCGGGGGAGACCGTCGAGGTGTGGGCGTACGCCAACGCCGACACCGTCGAGCTGTACCTGAACGGCGAGTCGCTCGGCGTGCGGAGGTTCGACCGCAAGAAGACGGCGGACGGCAGGGAGTACCTGGAGACCACCGAGGCCACCGGCGACGACAAGACCTTCACCGACGGCCCCTGGCCGGGCAGCTACACCAGCCCCAACGGCAGCGCCGGCAAGCTCCACCTGACGTGGAAGGTGCCCTTCGAGCCGGGCGAGCTGAAGGCGGTCGCCCGGCGCGGCGGCAAGGTCGTCGCCACCGACGTGCTGCGCACCGCGGGCCGCCCGCACGCCGTCCGGCTCACCCCGGACCGCGACGCGCTGCCCGCCGACGGCCGCTCCCTCCTCTTCGTCACCGCCGAGATCGTCGACGCCCGCGGCACGGTCGTCCCCGACGCCGAGGACCTGATCACCTCCGACGTGCGCGGCGGCTCGCCGGCCGGGCTGGACAACGGCCGGCAGGAGAGCGCCGAGCGCTACCAGGCCACCACCCGCACCGCCTTCCACGGCAAGGCCCTGGCCATCGTCCGCGCCGGCACGAACCCGGGCGCGCTGAAGGTGACGGCCCGCGCCGACGGCCTGCGCGCCGGTACGGCGACCGCGCGCACCACCGCGGCCCGCTCGGCGGCCACCACCCCGCCCGCCCGGTTCGCGCCCGACTTCCCGGCCCCGCCCGCCTACCCGCACGCCGACGCCGGTTACTCCGGCCGCCCCGACACCCTGCCCGCCGCGATGCTCGACGGCGACCCGGCCACCGGCTGGTCCAACGCCTTCGACAAGGCGGCCACCGCGCTGCTGCCCGCCTTCCGCGGGGCCCGCCCGAAGGACTGGGTGTCGCTGGACTTCGGCAGGACCCGCACGATCGACCGCGTGGAGGCGTCCTTCACCACCGACGCCGGCCACAGCCTGCCCGCCGCCGTCGAGGCCGCCGTCTGGGACGGCGAGCGCTGGGCGCCGGTCACCGGGGCGTCCGTCGCCTGGGCCTCGGCCTCGGACGCGCCGACGGTCGTCACCTTCGACGCGGTGCGCGGCTCCCGGGTGCGGCTGACCCTGACCAGCGCCCACCCGGGCGAGGTCCGGGGCGCGGTCCGCATCAGCCGGCTGGAGGTCCCGGGCGCATAGCCCGTCCGGCCGGTCTCACCTGCCCGGTCCGGCGCGCCGGACCGGGTCCGGGACGGTCCGGGCGGGGACCCGGTTCGGTCCAGTCCCGTCCGGACCGTTGACGGATGTCATGCCTGCAACAACCATGTCCTGCGTCGCGTTTGGGAGCGCTCCCACTTCTGGATTGGGAGCGCTTCCAACCCGAGCGTCACCCGCACTCCCCGAGGAGCCCAGACGTGAAACGACGCAGTACCGCCCTGCTGCCCCTCGCCGCGCTGCTGGCGGCGGCGGCCACCGCCCTGCCCGCCCAGCAGGCCGGCGCCGACGAGGTCGAGCAGGTCAGGAACGGCACCTTCGACGCCGGCACGCAGGACTGGTGGGCCAGCGGCAACGTCAACGCCGCCGTCGACGGCGGACGGCTGTGCGCCGACGTGCCCGGCGGCACCACCAACCGCTGGGACGCCTCCGTCGGCCAGAACGACATCACGCTCACCAAGGGCGAGACGTACCGCTTCTCCTTCGCCGCCTCCGGCGTCCCCGCGGGACACGTCGTCCGGGCGCTGGTGGGGCTGCAGACGGCGCCGTACGACACCTGGTACGAGGAGAGCCCCCAGCTCAGCGCGGACGGCAGCACCTACAGCTACACCTTCACCTCCCCGGTCGACAGCGCCCAGGCCCAGGTCTCCTTCCAGGTCGGCGGGTCGGCGGACCCCTGGCGGTTCTGCGTGGACGACGTGTCCCTGCTCGGCGGGGTGGCCCCCGCGCCGTACGAGCCCGACACCGGGCCGCGGGTCCGCGTCAACCAGGTCGCCTATCTGCCCGCCGGGCCGAAGAACGCCACCCTCGTCACCGACGCCGGCACCCGGCTGCCCTGGCAGCTGAAGAACGCCCGCGGCACCACCGTCGCCCGCGGCTGGACCGTGCCCCGCGGCACCGACGTCTCCTCCGGGCAGAACGTCCACTCCGTCGACTTCGGCGCCTACCGGGGGAGCGGGCAGGGCTTCACCCTGGTCGCGGACGGCGAGACCAGCCGCCCCTTCGACATCGGCACGGCCGCCTACGAGAAGCTGCGGCTGGACGCGGTGAAGTACTACTACACCCAGCGCAGCGGCACCCCGATCCGCGACGACCTGCGCCCCGGCTACGGCCGCGCCGCCGGGCACGTCGACGTGGCCCCGAACCAGGGCGACGGGAACGTGCCCTGCCAGCCGGGCGTGTGCGACTACCGCCTCGACGTCACGGGCGGCTGGTACGACGCCGGCGACCACGGCAAGTACGTCGTCAACGGCGGCATCACCACCTGGGAGCTGCTCAGCACCTACGAGCGCGAGAAGCTGGCCCGCACCGGGCAGGCGGACAAGCTCCGCGACGGCACCCTGGCCCTGCCAGAGAGCGGCAACAAGGTCCCCGACATCCTCGACGAGGCCCGCTGGGAGCTGGAGTTCCTGCTGAAGATGCAGGTGCCCGCCGGGCAGCCGCTGGCCGGCATGGCCCACCACAAGGTGCACGACGAGCAGTGGACCGGACTGCCGCTGCTGCCCAGCGCCGACCCGCAGAAGCGCGAACTGCACCCGCCGACCACCGCCGCCACCCTGAACCTGGCCGCGACCGCCGCCCAGGCGGCCCGCCTGTACCGCCCCTACGACCCCGCCTTCGCCGCCAGGGCGCTGTCCGCCGCCCGCACGGCCTTCACCGCGGCCCTCGCCCACCCGGACGTCTACGCCGACCCGAACGACGCCACCGGCGGCGGCGCCTACAACGACAACGACGTGCGGGACGAGTTCTACTGGGCCGCGGCTGAGCTGTACCTCAGCACGGGGGAGAAGCAGTACGAGACGTACGTCCTGACCTCCCCGGTGCACACCGCCGACATCTTCGGCCCGACCGGCTTCGACTGGGCCCGCACGGCCGCCCCGGCCCGCCTCGACCTCGCCACCGTGCCGAGCCGGCTGCCCGGCCGTGACAAGGTGCGCCAGTCCGTCGTCCGGGGCGCCGACCGCTACCTGGCCACGCTGAAGGCCCAGCCGTACGGCATGCCCTACGCGCCGGACAACAACCTGTACGACTGGGGCTCCAACCACCAGGTCCTGAACAACGCCGTCGTCCTCGCCACCGCCTACGACATCACCGGCGGCGCCAAGTACCGTGACGGCGCCGTGCAGAGCATGGACTACGTCCTCGGCCGCAACGCCCTGAACATGTCCTACGTCACCGGCTACGGCGAGGTCAGCTCGCACAACCAGCACAGCCGCTGGTACGCCCACGAGCTGGACCCGGCCCTGCCGAACCCGCCGGCCGGCACGCTCGCGGGCGGCCCCAACTCCAGCATCCAGGACCCCTACGCGCAGTCCAAGCTGACCGGCTGCACCGGTCAGTTCTGCTACATCGACGACATCCAGTCCTGGTCGACCAACGAGACCGCGATCAACTGGAACGCGGCCCTGGCCCGGATGGCGTCCTTCGTGGCGGACCAGGGGTAGCGCTCACCCGACGTACGCCGAGTGGAGCGCGGGCCCGTCACGGCTCGCGCTCCACGAGTTCGGCGGGCCGCCGGTGCGCGGTCAGGGTGTGCAGGGCGGCCTGGTCCAGGGGTTCGTGCAGTTCGACGTACTCGCCGTGCGGCAGCCGCTTGATCACCCCGGTCGGCCGGCCGTGCTCGACCAGCTCCCGGTCCTTCAGCTGCAGGCCGAGGCAGATCCGGCGGGTGACGACGAACACGACCGCCGGGACGGCGAACAGGCCGATCCGGACCGCCCAGGTGACCGTGTTGATGGACAGGTGCAGCCGGGTCGCCACGATGTCGTTGCCACCGCCCGCCAGCAGGATCAGATAGACGCTGATCCAGGCCGCGCCGATCGCCGTGCGCACCGGCCGGTTGCGCGGCCGGTCCAGCAGATGGTGCTCGCGCCGGTCACCGCCGGCCCTCGCCTCCAGGAACGGGTACGCGCCGATGAACACCAGCAGCAGCGGGAACACCACGACCGGGATCAGCACCCCGAGGACCAGGGTGTGTCCCCACAGCGTGACCTCCCACCCCGGCATGATCCGCACCAGGCCCTCGGCGAAGCCCAGGTACCAGTCGGGCTGGGCGCCCGTGGAGACCTGGTCGGCGCGGTAGGGGCCGTACGACCAGACCGGGTTGATCGTTGCCACGGCCGCCATCACGCTCAGCACGCCGAACACCAGGAAGAAGAACCCGCCCGCCTTCGCCAGGTACACCGGGAAGAACGGGGCGCCGATCACATTGCGCTCGGTGCGGCCCGGCCCCGCGAACTGGGTGTGCTTGTGGTACACGACCAGCACCAGGTGGGCGAGGACCAGCGCCGCCATGATCCCGGGGATCACCAGCACGTGCAGCGAGTAGAAGCGGGCGACGATGTCGTGCCCGGGGAACTCGCCGCCGAACAGGAACATCGACAGATACGTGCCCACGATCGGCACCGACAGCAGCGCCCCGTCGACGAACCTGAGGCCCGTGCCCGACAGCAGGTCGTCCGGCAGCGAGTAGCCGAACAGCCCCTCGAACAGGCCGAGGAACAGCAGCAGCCAGCCGAACAGCCAGTTCACCTCGCGCGGCTTGCGGAACGACCCGGTGAAGAAGTGCCGCATCATGTGCGTCAGCATCCCCGCGACGAACACCAGCGCCGCCCAGTGGTGCAGCTGCCGGATCAGCAGCCCGCCGCGCACGTCGAAGCTGATGTCGAGGGTGGAGGCGTAGGCCTCGGACATCCGGACGCCGTTGAGGGGGACGTAACTGCCGTGGTACGTCACCTCGTTCATCGACGGGTGGAAGAAGAAGGTCAGGTACACACCGGTCAGGACCAGCACGGCGAAGCTGTACAGGCATATCTCGCCGAGCAGGAAGGACCAGTGGTCGGGGAAGACCTTCCGCAGGTATTTCCGGCCGAAGGTGTGGATGCCGAGCCGGCCGTCGAACCAGTCGGCGACGCGCTCGCCTCGCGTGGGCGGGACACGGGTGTCGGACATGGGCGGGCCTCCCAGGAGTGCGTTCACTCCTGTGACAGGACAGGGCCGCCGCCTGTGACATACCGCCCGTGCGGTGTGACGCACGTCTCATCGCGGCGCCGTGGGGTCCGGTGCCCGGTACCCTCGCACAGGCGTGCTGAGCAGGGCGTATTTACGCGGGAGTACCCCGGCGGTACCGTGGAGGCATGCCAGCTCTGAATGTGGAGTTCAGTGAGCGCGAACTGGAGGACCTGCGGGCCATCGCCAAGGAGCGCGGTACGTCGATGAAGGCGCTGGTGCGCGAGGCCGCCGCCGCGGACATCGCCCGGCACCGGGCGCTCCAGGAGGGCGCCGAGGCCTTCCGGCGGTTCTTCGCCGCCCACGCCGAGGAGTTCGCGGCCGCGTTCCCCGACGACGAGCCGTCCGCCCGGCACGCGGGGCGGGTCGGCTGACCGATGGCGCCCGTCGTCCACATCGACGTGCCCTGGCTGCTCCAGCGCCATGAGGACGTCCTGCCCGAGCAGCCCACCATCAACGACTTCTCCGCGCTGGTCGCCGCCGTCGCCCGGCACCGCGTCGACCCGCCGCGCCTCGGCGTGGACTCCGACCCGGCCTGGCGTGCCGCCGCCCTGCTGCACACCCTCGCCGTGCTCAAGCCGCTGCCCTCGGCCAACGCCCGCTTCGCCTGCGCCACGGCCGTCGCGTACATGTACGTCAGCGGGGCCGGCATCGACCCGCCCTACGGCGCGCTCGTCGACCTCGCCCGGGACCTGATGTCCGGCAAGACCGACGTCTACGGCGCCGCCGACCGGCTGCGCTCCTGGCAGATCTGACGCCCGGGGGACCCCTCCGGGCCGCCGGCCGAGGGCGGGAGGAACAAGGCCGGCGGCCGTCTCGCGCAGGAGAGCCGCCGTCCTGCGCGGGGCCTCCGAGGAAGGGCCGCTGCCCAGTCCACTACGGGCCGCCGCGCGCCGGGAGCGTGCGTGCCTCCCCGGCGCGTGCGCGGCATTCACACGGGGCGCATGAAAAGCGAATGCCCGTGCGAATTGCAGCCCGCACAAGGCGGCACTGACCGTCTTTTTCTGACTTTCTTTCAATGGTGTGGAAGTGGCGCGGAAGTGGCCTGAGCGCCTTGTTGCGCACGAGTGGGGTGTGCGAGGCTGCGCATTCGCTGCGGACGCGCATCGCCCGGTGTTCGTACGCGCCAAAAGGTACGCACCAAAAGGAATCCGCTCGTGCCAACCCCCCACTTGCCCTCTCCTCACCGGCCGCCGCCCGGCGGCGCCGTGCAGGAATCCGACGAGTCGCTCGCCGTGCGGATGAGAGGCGGGACGGACGACGAGGTCGCCCGGCCCACCGCCCTGCTCATCGCACGCCACTGGCAGCCCGCGCACAGCTACGCGGCCATCTGCCTCGCCTCCACCGCGGAGGTCGCCGCCATGGCCACCGCCGCCGCCTTCCACCAGGTCTTCGACCGCCTCACCCTCGGCGAGTCCGCCGCCGCGCTGCGCCCCCGGCTGCTCGTGACCGTGCGCGACACCGTGCGCCGATGGGCCGCCGCCGACCGAATAGCCGACGTCCTGCCGGAGTTGCGCAAACCCGCCGGCGGCCGCGGTATGCGGGCCGCCGTACATCTCACTCCCGAAAACCGGCGCCTCACCGAAGAGGCATTCTCGACGCTTCCCGATCGGTTCCAGTGCCTGTTGTGGCACACCGAGGTCGAAGCCGAACCGATAACGGTCCCGGCTCTCCTTCTCGGCCTTGATCCCGGCACCGCCACGGCCGCTTTGGAACAGGCCCGGGAAAAACTCCGCGAGGGCTGTGTCCGCGCCCACCGGGAACGCGCCCCGAATGACGAGTGCCGTTTCTACAACCGGCTCCTCGACGTCCCCATCCGCCGGGGCGGCGCCCTGCTGCCGGACGTCCGCCGGCACCTCGGACAGTGCCGCTACTGCCGGGACGCCGCCGAGCAACTCGGCCGGTTCGACGGCCCCTTGGGGGAGCTGCTCGCCGAGGCGGTGCTCGGCTGGGGCGCCCGCCGCTATCTCGACTCCCGGCCCGGCCGTACGGGGACGCAGGCCCGCCCGAGCCGCCGTGCCGCCCGGCACCGAGGCGGGACGGGCGGGGGCGACGGCGTGCCGGGCGGAGCGGGCGGGACGGGACGCCGACGCCTGTCGCGCCTTCCCGCGCCCGGCCGGCGCGCCCCCGGCGCCGCCGCCCCGCCGCGCACCCTGCTCACCGGCGTCGCCCTCGCCTCCGCCGGGGTGCTCACCGTCCTCCTCCTCGCCGGGCTGTGGACGAGTGACGGCACGGGCGCCGACCCCGCGGCCTCCACCACCGTCACCGGCGGCGCCGGCGCGCAGAGCCCGCCCGCGGCGGACGGGCCGACCCGGCTGCGCAACGCCGCCACCGGGCTGTGCCTGGAGAGCCGGGGCCGGGCGGTGGCGGGCGCGGCCCTCCGGTCGGCGGTGTGCTCGGCGTCCAAGGCGCAGCGGTGGTCGTACGAGAACGACGGGCTGCTGCGCAGCGCGGCCGACCCGCGGCTCTGCCTCGACTCGCACGCCGACGCCGGGGTCGTCATCCTCGGCGGCTGCGCGGACCGGGCCGACCCGCGCGCCGCCGATGTCCGCTACGACCTGACCGCGCGCGGCGAGCTGCTGCCCCGCTGGGACGGGACGCTCGCCCTCGCGGCCACCACCGCCGACGCGGGCGCCGACATCGTCGTCAAGGTCCGCGACGGCACCCCGGCGCAGCGCTGGCTCATCGAGGCGCCCGGGTAGCGTTCCGGGCCGTCAGGCCGGCCCCTCCACCAGGTCGGACTTGCCGACCGTGGCGGGGCCGGCGTGGCCGGACAGGGCCAGGGTGAGGTCGAACTCGGCCAGCAGGCAGCGGATGACGTGGTCGACCCCGGCCTGGCCGTCCAGGCCCAGCCCGTAGACGTACGGCCGGCCCAGCAGCACCGCCCGGGCGCCGAGCGCGAGCGCCTTGAAGACGTCGGCGCCGGTGCGGACCCCGCTGTCGAACAGCACCGTGAGCCGGTCGCCGACCGCCTCCGCCACCCGCGGCAGCGCGTCGGCCGCGGCGAGGGCACCCGCCACCTGGCGGCCGCCGTGGTTGGACACCACCACGCCGTCCATGCCCGCGTCGGCGGCGAGGCGCGCGTCGTCCGGGTGCAGGATTCCCTTCAGCACGATCGGCCCGTCCCAGTGCTCCCGCAGCAGCGCCAGATCCGGCCAGGTCTTGCCGGGGTCGGCGAACATGCCCACGAAGTGCAGCACCGCGGCGTTCGGGTCCTCCTCCACCGGCTTGGCCAGGGCCGCCCGGAACGCCGGGTCGGTGAAGTAGTTCGCCGTGCCGACGCCGCGCAGGAACGGCAGATAGGCCTGGTCGAGATCGCGCGGGCGCCAGGACAGCAGCGGGGTGTCGAGGGTGACGACGAGCACCGAGTAGCCGCTCGCCTTCGCCCGGGCGAGGAAACTGCGCGCCACCTCCGGGTCCTTGGGCCAGTACAGCTGGAACCAGCGCTCGGCGTCCCCCATGGCCTCGGCCACCTGCTCCAGGGGCGTGCTGGAGGCGGAGGAGAGGATGTACGGCACCCCGCGCGCGGCGGCGGCCCGGGCGGCGGCCGGTTCCGCCTCCGGGTGCATGATCGACAGCACGCCGACCGGCGCCAGGGCCAGCGGCGCGGGCAGGGTGCGGCCCAGCACCTCCACCGACAGGTCCCGCTCGCGCACGTCCCGCAGCATGCGCGGCACGATCCGGCGGCGGTCCAGGGCGGCCCGGTTGGCGCGTGCCGTGCTCCCGTCGCCCGCGCTGCCCGCCACATAGCCGACCGGGCCCGGGCCGAGCCGCTGCTCGGTCAGCTCCTCCAGCCGGGTCAGGTCGGTGGGCAGCCGGGGCACGGTGCCGTTCATCCCGTTCAGGTAGATCTCGTACTGGAAGTCCGCCCAGTGTCCGGCCATGCGTCCGTCCCGCCTCTCCTCGTCGAGTCCGCGCTGCACCCGCACCATACCGACGAGTAGGTACGGCCCGTCAGGGCCGTGCGGCCGCCCCGGCCGCCGACGGGCGGGTCAGCTGCCGTCCTCCGGTTCGGCGTCCGGCCCCTGAGTGTCCGGGCCCTGGGCGCGGACCCGCTGTACGTGTTCCAGGGACTCGCGCAGCTCGGTCAGCCAGTCGTCGGTGTGCCGCTGGACCAGGCGCACGCACCAGGCGAGGGCGTCGCTGCGGCTGCGCGCCACACCACCGGCGATGAGGGTGTCCAGGACCTGCCGCTCGGGCTGCCGCAGCCGGGTCATCACGGGCGCCGCGACATGCGTGAACAGCGCCCGCTCACCGTCGCACTCCACGCCCCAGGAGACCTTGCGGTCGAACCGGTGCTCGGCCTCCCGGGCCACCGCCATCCGCGTCTGCCGGGTGCGCTCCCGGAACTCCTGCACCCGCCCCTCCACCGCCGCCGCCCGCTCCGCCGCCGTGGCGTCCTCGGACAGCCGTGGGGGAGCGATCCGCCCGATCACGGTGATCTCCTCCCGATCGACCGTGACCTCGGTCAGCTCCTCGAACAGGTCCTCCGGCAGCCGGCCCGCGAACCAGCCGCGCAGCTTCTCTCGTTGCTCTGCCGTAATCATGTAATGACGATTACTCGCCACGGACATGAACACAAGGGGCTGCGCAGCAGTCCGCCGAGAGCGGAAGCGGAATGTTTCCGGACTATTAACGAACACATGTATTCCGGCCATACGGCCGGTCCCGTACCCCTGCCGAGGCCTCGTTCCGGCGTTGGAACGTTCGAATTCCGTGACTTCACGCCACTGATTCAATACGCAAGGTTACTGAAACCCATGGGGTCGATGTGAGTTTCGGCGGCGGACTCGGCAGAGTGGCGCTCGCCGCCGGGGCACCCACCGGAGCCGCGGCCGGCACACCCCCGACATCGAGCGGAAGGATGCACACAATGCGTTACACCGCGCGCTGGGCAGCGACTCTCGGCCTGGCGGCCACCGCCGTCAGCTGGCCCGTCGCCCAGACCGCCCAGGCGGCGCCCGCCTCCCTCTACGCCCCCTCGGCCCTGGTGCTGACCGTCGGTCACGGCCAGAGCGCCGCGGCGGCCACCCCGGCCCGGGCGGTGACCCTGTCCTGCGCGCCGACGCCGTCGGGCACGCACCCGGACACGGTGGGGGCCTGCGCCGAACTGCGCGGCGCCCAGGGCGACCTCGGGGCCCTGCAGGCCAGGAGCGACGTGATGTGCACCAAGCAGTACGACCCGGTCGTCGTCACCGTCGACGGTGTCTGGCAGGGGCAGCGCGTCTCCTATGAGCGCACCTTCGCCAACGAATGCGTGAAGAGCACCTACGGGAACAGCCTCTTCGCGTTCTAGGACCGGGATCGCGCGGTTCCCGTGACCGCCGCGTGAGGCTCGCAGATGGGGAGTGCGAGCCCCCTGAGCGGGCACTGTGCGATCCCGAACCGGGGGTCGGCCGGGCGGAGTGGGGCCGCCCGTCCGACCCCCGTCATCATGCGTCCCCGCCTGTCAGCGCGGGGCGCGGCAGGAGCCGTTCGCCGAGGCCCGTGGCGGCGAACAGGCGGCGGACCAGCGGCGCGTGGCACACCACGCGCAGCCGGCCGCCGCCTTCCCGCGCCCGTGCCTCGGCCCGGCACAGCACACGCAGTCCCGAGCAGTCGAAGAACTCCACGGAAACCAGGTCGACCAGCACGTCGGCGCCCTGCGCCGCGGTCGCGGCGTCCAGGTGGACGGCGAGCAGACCGGCCGTGGCGATGTCCACCTCGCCGCTCACCTCCACCACCGTGCGACCGCCCTCGATCCGGGTGCGGGCACAGGAGTTGGGCTCGGGGGGCCCGGCCGCGGCAGACGCGTCGTGGGGCCGGTCCGCCGAGTCGCCGCCGGACTGCGACCCCGTACGGGCGTCGGTATGCGACCCCGAACCGGCCTCCGGCCGCGGCTCCGAACCGCCCTCGGGCCCCGACCCCGTACCGGCTCCGGACTTCGGGCTCCTGCCGGCTCGCGGCTTCGCACTCGTACCGGCTCCGGACTTCGGGCTCGCGTCGGCTTGCGGCTTCGTACTCGCGTCGGCTTGCGGCTTCGTACTCGTGCCGGCCCGGGGCTTCGGGCTCGCGTCGGCCTCGGAGCGCGACCCCGTACCGGTCTCCGAGGCTCCCGTGCGGCCGGTCGCCTTCCTCGCGCCGCGGCGGTGACTGGTGTCGCACCACGGGTAGCGGCGGCTGCGCCGGCAGGTGCACAGGGCCACCCGGAACCGGTCGGAGGACACCGTGGTGCCGTCCTCCAGCTCCACCTCGACCGGTCCCTCGACCAGCATCGGGCCGGGGCGTTGCAGCCGGATCCGGCGCGGCGGGCGCTCGCCGGCGGAGTTCGCTTCAGCAGGGACGTTCGGCACGGACGACCACCAGTTCCTCGCTCTCTTCCCCGTCCGGCAGCAGCCCCCGCTCGCGTAGCCAGGCCGCCCGTTCCCGCAGGACCGGGCCGAAGCCGATCCGCCGGCGCCGGACCACGGACGCCTTCATATCCGCACCGCGCAGCCGGTCCAGCGTGTGGTCCACGCCGCTGACCGCCGACTGCACGAGCAGCAGGACGCCTCCCGGACGCAGCCGCTCCGGGCCCTCGTGGCATATGCGGTCCAGCAGCAGCCGCCCGTCACGGCCCGCGTCCCACGCCCGGGCCGCGCCGGAGGGCGCGGTGCCCGCGGCCGGGGCGGGTACGTACGGCGGATTGCTCACGATCAGATCGAACTGCTGTCCGCGCACCGGGCCGAACAGGTCGCCGCGCCGGACCCGCAGCGGGACCCGGGCGCGCAGCGCGTTCAGACGGGTGGTGCACACCGCACGCCAGGACACGTCGACCGCGGTGACGCGTGCCCCGCGTTCGGCGGCCAGCACGGCCAGTTCGCCGGTGCCGGTGCCGAGATCGAGCACGCTGGCACCCGGCTGGAGCGGCTCGTCGCGCAGTGCGCCGGCCAGCAGGTCGGTGTCGTCCTGAGGGGCGTAGACGCCGGGAAGGACCAAGGAAGTCACGGGGGACGAGTTCCCCGGCAATCAGGAAATATGGGAGATTTCCTTATCAAGGGGCTCACGGGCGTCCGGCGCGGGGTCGAGCGGCTCGCGCAGCGAGGACACGCCCGCCTGCCAGGCGTTCAGCAGATGCGTGCCCAGGCGGTCCTCGACATGGCCGGTGGCGTCGATGCCGAACACCACGTCGGGGGCGAGCCCGGGCTCGTCCTCCAGGAGTCCGCCGATGACGTCCTGCCGTACGACCTGTTCGTGTACCGCGTCGGCCTCGACGTGCTCGTCGTAGAAGAACTCGGCGGCCGGGCCCGCGCCCGTGCGGCGCATCGCCTCGGCCAGCCGCCGCGAACCCGGCGAGGAGGTGATCTCCACCGCGGCGAAGTGCCCCACCAGGGCGCCCCGCAGCGCCCGGTGCAGCCCGAACAGGGACATCATGTTCACGGTGGCGAGGGCCGGGGCGCACGCCGCGTCCAGGTAGCGGCCGTACGTCGTGTCGAGGTCCAGGTCCGCCATCAGGTCGGCGAAGAGCTGTGCGTGGAGGCGCTCGGGGCGTCCGCCGCCGTACTCGTCGAACTCCACCGCCGCCATCGCCGACTTGGCGCGGCCCGCGAGCCGCGGCAGCACCCAGGCGTGCGGGTCGGCCTCCTTGAGGTGGTACAGGGAACGCTGTGCCGCGTACTCGCGCAGCTGCCACAACTCGCCGCGCTCGCACAGGAAGTGGCTGACGCCGGTGGCGTCGGCGGGCTCGACGAGCAGGTCCTCCACCGCTTCTTCCACGCTGTCGTGGACGGCCGTGTCGGCGCGCAGCGCGGACAGGTAGCGCTGCTCCAGCGCGGCGCGTGCGCGCAGCAGGTCCGGGTCCCACTCCAGGGCGGGGGAGACCCCGGCGAAGCCGCGGTAGTGCAGCTCGTAGCAGAGGTAGAGGGCCAGCTGGAGGTCGTCGCCGTACGGGTCGGCGTCGGCGGCCTCCTCCGGGCGCGGCGGGGCCGCCGTGCCGCGCAGGCAGGCGCGGACGGCGGCGGAGAGAGGGCCCCGGGCCTGCGGCAGCCGGGGTCCCGTGCGGTCGTGGTACATGGGGTGCGGGTACCCGGGCGGCACCGGGGCACGCGTGCGGCGTGCCCCGGTGCCGCCCGGGGGCGGGTCAGTCGCCCTGCGCCTCTTCCTGGGCGGTCACGCTGGGGGTGATCGTGTCGGCGGCCTCGCCGTCGTGGCGGTTCTTGTCGTCGTCGTGGGTGCGCCGCTCCGCGTCGCGGATCTCGCGCAGGACCTCTTCGAGGGCGGTGGCGGGGGGCTTGCGGTCGTCGGACATGGTCACTCCTTCGGTCGGCTCCGGACCGGTGCGGGCCTGCCGCGTGGTCCGGAGAGTGGAACGGCCGGGTCGGCTGCCGAACCCCGGGTGGGGGTACGGCCACGTCTCCGGGTCGGGATGTGGTCTGTCTGTCGTACGGTCCGGTGGGCGGTCGGCGTGCTGCCGTGGCGGTGGGACCCCGCCTGACGGGCCTGGGGCCGGCCCAGCCGGGGCCGACGAGGGCCGGGCGGGGGAGGGCGGCGGATCAGCAGATCGCCCCGGACCGGTGCGCGGTCAGGTCTTCGCCGTGGCGATGCGCAGCGGCACCGCCTCCGCGACCGGCGCCGCTGCCTCGGCGAGCCGGGAGACCTCCGCCCACCAGGCGGGGCCCTCCTCTATGTGCCGCAGCAGCACGCCCTCGCGGATCGCCCAGGGGCAGACCTCGACGGTCTTCAGGCCGCACAGCTTCATCGCCGTGTGGGCCACCACCGCACCCGCGAGGCTCTGGGTCGCGCGCGGTGCGGAGATGCCCGGCAGCGCGGACCGCTCGGCGGCGGGCAGCGCTGCCAGCCGGTCCACCGCCGTGCGCAGGTCGACGCGGCGCAGCTGCCGCTCCACGAACGGCCCGTGACGGCCGGGAGCCGCCCCGCACAGCCGGCCCAGCTGCTGGAAAGTGCGCGAGGTCGCGACCGCGGTGCGCGGGCCCTCCCAGCGGATGCGCGCCGCCACGTCCCGCAGCTCGTGGCGGACGCGGCGGCGCAGGGCCTTCACCCGCTCCGCGGGCGGCGGGTCGGGAAAGCCGTCGAAGAACTCGTGGGTCAGCCGGGCCGCGCCCAGCGGCAGCGAGGCGACGAAGTCCGGCAGCCGGCCGCGCCCGAACGCCACCTCCAGGGAGCCGCCGCCGATGTCCAGCAGCGCCAGTGGCCCGGAGCGCCAGCCCATCCAGCGCCGTGCCCCGAGGAACGTCAGCTCCGCCTCGACCTCGCCGGGCAGGGTGCACAGGTCGATGCCGGTGCGCTGCCGCACCGTCCGCAGCACGTCGAGGCGGTTGGGGGCGGCCCGCACCACGGCCGTCGCGAACGCCAGCGGCCCCACGGCACCCCACCGGGCCGCCGTACGGCCCGCCGCGGCGACCGCGTCGGCCAGCCGGTCCACGGACTCCTCCGGGATCTCGGCCCCCGGTCTGACCCGCTCGTTCAGGCGCAGCCGCCATTTGGCGGTGTGCACCGGCAGCGGTACCCCGCCGTCGGCGTCCGCCACCACCAGCCGCACCGTGTTCGAGCCCACGTCCACCACGCTGATCCGCATGGCAGGGCGGGTACCCAGCGAAGGCGCCCCGGGAACCCGTGGGCGCCGGAGCCGGCGCGATCAGGCCAGCTGCCGGCGCACCAGTTCGTGCAGCCGGCCCGTGGTGTCGGCGAGGAGCTGCGCGGGCGGCCCCTGCTGGGCGATGCGGCCGTTCTCCATCACGATCACGCGGTCGGCGTCCAGCACGGTGGACAGCCGGTGGGCGATGACGACGCGGGTGGCGCGCAGCGCCTTGGTGGACTCGATGACCGTGCGCTGCGTCTCGTTGTCGAGGGCGCTGGTCGCCTCGTCGAAGAAGAGGATCCGCGGGCGCCGGATCAGTGCCTGCGCGATCATCAGCCGCTGCCGCTGCCCGCCGGAGATCGCCCCGTTGCCGCCGACGATGGTGTGCAGCCCCATCGGCATCCGCCGGATGTCCTCCCCGAGTCCCGCCAGCTCGGCCGCCGCCATCGCCTCCTCGGGGGTGTACGGCTCGGTGCCGCAGATGACGTCCAGGATCGAGCCGCTGAACGGCTGCGCGTGCTGGAGCACCACCCCGCACTGCCGGCGCACCGCGGACGGATCGAGGGCCGCCAGGTCCTGCCCGTCGTACAGCACGCTCCCCGAGACCGGACGGTCGAAGCCGATCAGCAGCCTGAGCAGCGTCGACTTGCCGCAGCCGCTCGGCCCGACGATCGCCACGAACTCCCCGGGCCGCACCTCGAAGGAGACGTCGTCCAGGACGAGCGGCCCGTCGTCGGAGTACCGGAAGGACAGCCGGCGCGCCTCGATCGCCCCCGACAGCGGGCCCGGCCGGGTGCTCGCCGCGCGCACCTCCGGCGCCGCCTCCAGCACCGGCTTGATCTCCTCGAACAGCGGCAGGGCGGCCACCGCGGAGACGAACGCGCCGGTCAGCTGGGTGACCGAGGTGAGCAGCATGGTCACCGACGTGTTGAAGGTGAGGAAGTCCGCCGCCGACAGCGCGCCGCGCGCCGGGCCGGCCAGCAGCATGAACATCACCAGCGTGCACACCGGCAGGTACACCGCGCCCAGCACGGTGTTCAGGTTCTTGATCCGGCCCAGCCGCTGCTGCAGCTCCCGGCTGCGCGCGAACTGCGCCGCCCACGCCGCGTAGGCGTAGTTCTCGGCCGCCGCCACCCGCAGCTTCGGCAGGCCCCGCAGCGTCTGGAAGGCCTGGTTGTTCAGCTTGTTGCCGAGCACCACCAGGCGGCGCTGCCAGCGCACCTGCCACAGCCCGAGCCCCAGGAACACCCCCGCGATCACTACGAGCATCCCCAGCGCGGCCATCGCCAGCGGCACGCTGTACCACAGCAGCAATGCCAGGTTCATCGCGCCGACGGTCACCGCCTGCGCCACCGTCGGTCCCACGCCCGCGAGCAGCCGGCGCATCGCGCTGACGCCCATCGCCGCGCTGGCCAGCTCGCCCGTGGAACGCCGCGTGAAGAACGTCGTCGGCAGCCGCAGCAGCCGGTCCCACACGGCGGGCTGGAGCGTCGCCTCGATACGGCCCTCCAGGCGCAGGATGGTCAGGTTCTGCAGCAGCATGAACGCCGCCGCCACGACACTGCCGACCATCACCGCCAGGCACACCTGCACGATCGGCCCGGACCGCGCGGCCGGCACGTACTCGCCGAGCACCTTGCCCGTCGCGATCGGCACCAGCGCCCCGATCGCCACCGTCACCAGCCCGGCCACCAGCAGCCACGCCAGGTCCGGGCCGGTGCCCCGCAGGGTGAACCGCAGCAGGCCCAGCGGACCGAGCCGGCGGTCGGGCAGCGGACGGTAGAACATCACCGCCCGCGGCTCGAACTCCTCCGCGTTGGCCTGTTCGACCGGCGTCTCCCGGCCGGTCGACGGATGCACGGCGACGTATCCGCCGCGCCGCCACAGCAGCGCGACCGGCGCTCCGGACAGCGCCCGCCGGCCCACCAGCGGCCCCGCGTTCTCCCGCCACCAGCGGCCGGTCAGCCGTACCGCCCGGGTCCGCACCCGCGAGGCCAGCGCGATGCGCTCCACCGGGTCGAGCCGGTCGCTGTCCGCCCCCGCCTGCGCGGGCTCCGCGAGCGTGATGCCCGCGGCCCGCGCGACGAGCCGGCACGCCGCGTACGTGGCGTCCGTGTCGGCGGCCGTCGCGCGCTTGGCCGACGAGCGGCCGATCGAGGCCAGCAGCGTCCGGTCGGCCTGCGCGCGCACCGCCTCACCGGCCCGGATGCCCTCGGCCGTGCGGGTCTCGTGGGTGCGCTCCAGCTGCTCGATCCACCGGTCCAGCGTCGCCAGCAGCCGGTACTGCTGGTCGACCAGGCCCTGCCACACCGCCGGGTCCATCAGCAGATCGGCCGCCGCCTCCGCGCCGTACAGCGAGCCGTACTGGACGCTGCCCGGCGGCACCTGCATCCAGAACACGTCGTCGTCGCTCAGCTCGGCGGCGCCCTCGCTCGCCATCGGCGCCTGGAACAGCACCGACAGGCTCCGGCCGACGCCGAGCGCGAGGGCGTGTTCCAGCGGGCTCGTCACCGGCGGCACGTACTGCGGGTTGCCGTACTCGTCGTACGCCCAGGTCTGGGTCTGCGCCGGCTGGTACAGCTCACGCAGCCCGATGCGGTGCACCACGCAGTCCCGCACCGGCCGCGCGACCAGCGTGTGCTGCGCGCCCGCGACCGGCCCCAGCAGCAGCGAGCCCGCCTCCAGCCGGCCCAGGTGGTGCCAGTGGCCCTGCGCGGCGGCGTCCACCGCGAACAGGTCCAGCGCCCCGCGCACCACCAGCCACAGCACCTGCGGCCCCTCCAGGTCGAGCCGGGTCAGGCCCGCGCAGTCGAACGGCGTGCCCGACTGCCCGAGCGCCCCGAGGACCAGGTCGCCTTCGTCCACGACCGTCATCTCACCGCTCCCTGACCAGCGCCGCGTACGCCCCGCCGCGCGCCACCAGCTCCTCGTGCCGGCCGCGCTCGACGACCTGCCCGTGCTGGAGCACCACGATCTCGTCGCTGTCGCGGACCGTGCTCAGCCGGTGCGCGATCACCACACAGGCACAGCCGCGCCGCCGCAGGTTGTCCATCACGATCTGCTCGGTCTCCGCGTCCAGCGCGCTCGTCACCTCGTCCAGCACGAGGATGCTCGGCCGGCGCACCAGCGCCCGCGCGATCTCCAGCCGCTGCCGCTGCCCGCCGGAGAAGTTGCGGCCGTCCTGCTCCACCCGGCTGTGGATGCCGCCCGGCCGACGCATCACCACGTCGTACAGCGCCGCGTCCCGCAGCGCCTCCACCACCGCGTCGTCCGGCACCGACGGGTCCCACAGCGCCACGTTGTCGCGCACACTGCCCTCGAACAGGAACACGTCCTGGTCGACGAAGGACACCGAGGCGGCCAGCGCGCCGCGCGGGATGTCCTCCAGACGCTGCCCGTCGATGCGGATCACGCCCTCCCACGGCGTGTACAGGCCCGCGATCAGCCGGGACACCGTCGACTTGCCGCTGCCCGAACCGCCGACCAGCGCCACCTGCTGACCCGGCCCGACGGTCAGGTCGAAGCCGGACAGCAGCGGCTTGTCCAGCGGGCTGTAGCCGAAGCCGATGTTCTCCAGCTCGACGTGGCCGCTCAGCCTCCGCGTGGAGTCGGCGCCGCCGCGACGGCCGTAGAGCGGGTCGGTGCGGAAGTTCTCCACGTCCTTCAGCCGGGCCACGTCCGCCGCGAAGTCCTGGATCCGGCCCGCGACGCCGTTGAGCCGGGTCAGCGGCGCGGTGAACCGGGTCACCAGCGCCTGGAAGGCCACCAGCAGGCCGACCGAGATGTGCCCCTCGATCGCCCGCATGCCGCCGATCCACAGGATCAGCGCGCTGTTCAGCGTGGCCAGGGTCGGCGCGACCACCCCGAGCCAGGCACTCGGCACCCCGAGCCGCTGCTGCTCCTCCAGCGTGGTGGCGTGCTGCCCGGCCCACTTGCGGAAGTAGCCGTCCTCACCGCCGGTCGCCTTCATCGTCTCGATCAGCTGCAGACCCGTGTACGCGGTGTTGGTGAGCCGGGCGGTGTCCGCGCGCAGCTTCGCCGTCCGCGTCGCCCGCAGCCGTACGACGACCCGCATGGCGACGATGTTCAGCAGCGCCACCCCGATCCCGACGAACGTCAGCTGCGGGTCGTAGGTGTACAGCAGGAGCGCGTACAGCACGACGACCACCGCGTCCACGCCCGCCGCCGCCAGGTCCCGGGCCAGGGTCTCGGCGACCTGGTCGTTGGACTGCAGCCGCTGCACCAGGTCGGCCGGGCTGCGCTGGGCGAAGAACGTCACCGGCAGCCGCAGCAGATGCCGCAGGAAACGGGCGCTGGACAGGGTGGAGGAGACGATGCGGCCGTGGTGCAGATTGGCCTGCTGCAGCCAGGTCAGCGCGACCGTGAGCGCCACGCACGCCGCCATCGCCGCGAACAGCACCCCGAGCAGCGAGGTCTGACCGCCGATCAGGAACATGTCGATGTAGGTGCGGCTCAGCGCGGGCACGGCCGCCCCGACCAGCACCAGCAGCAGACTCGCCAGCACCGCCGCCGGCAGCGTCCCCGCGGTGCCGCGCAGCCGGGCCGGCATCGCCCCCCACACGCCGGGCTTCCGCCCGCCCCTGACGAAGTCCTCGCCCGGCTCCATCACCAGCACGACACCGGTGAAGCTGCCGTCGAAGTCCTCCAGCGGCACGAACCTGCGGCCCTTGGCGGGGTCGTTGACGAACACGCCGCGGCGGCCGAACCGGCGGCCCATGCCGTCGTAGACGACGTAGTGGTTGAACTCCCAGAACAGGATCGCCGGCGCCGCGACCTCGGCGAGCGCGGCCAGGTCCATCTGCATGCCCTTGGCCGTGAGGCCGTAACTCCGCGCCGCCTTCAGCAGATTGGAGGCACGTGAGCCGTCGCGGGAGACACCGCAGGCGATGCGCAGCTCCTCCAGCGGGACATGGCGGCCGTAGTGGCCGAGCACCATGGCCAGCGAGGCGGCGCCGCACTCGACGGCCTCCATCTGCAGCACGCTCTGCGTGCGCACGGCCTTCCCGCGCGCCTTCGGCACGGAACGCTTCGGCGGGGCCGCGCGGCGGCGGCCCCGGGTCTCGGGAGCGGCGGTGGTCACGGCAGCAGCCAATCGACGGGACGCTGGTCGGCCAGCCGGATCGCACCCGTGGCCAGGGTCATGGAGGTCAGGGCGTACGGCGGGCCGCCCGCGGACGACCAGCGGTAGCCGCTCCTCGTCGCCGCGGAGGTGTCCAGGCGCACCGTCACGGCGACCGGGCGGCCCTGCTCGGTGAACTGCTCGCCCAGCTGGCTGTCGCCGAGGAACGCGGCGATCTGCCGCGCCGACTGCGCGGTGCGGTCCACCGACTGCACATGGCCGCGCAGCACGCCGTACCGCTCGGCCGGCACCGTCTGCACGGTCAGGTCGACGGTGGCGTGCGCGGGGATCGAGGCGGCGGTCTCGGCCGGGACGTACACCGTCGCGTACAGCGGGTCGCCCGGGTGGGCGACCTTCTCGACGGCCGCGACGTTGGCGCCGGTGGCGATGATCTGCCCGATGGTGGCGGCGAGCGCGGTGATCCGGCCCGCGGCGACCGTGCGCACCACGGTCTCGCCCTCGGCGGTACGGACCTTCAGCACGGGGGCGCCGGCGGGCAGCCGCTCGCCCTCCTTCGCCAGGACGGCCGTCACCTGGCCGGCGGCGGGGCTCTGCAGGATGTAGCTGCCCTCTCCGTGCGTGAGGATCGCGGGCGCGCTGACCGTCGAGGTCACCGAACCGGTCACCGCCCACACCGAGGCGGCGGCCATCGCGGCCCCGGTCACGGCCAGCACGAGCCAGCCCTGAGGACGGGCCAGACGCACCGGGAGGTCCAGCTCCTCCGGCGACTGGAGCTTGGCGAGGGCCTGTTGGCGGAACTGCAAGGAACTTCCCTCAGCCTAGGGGAGTTGTAGGGCATACCGGAGTCCCGGGGCCATGCGCCGGCCCCGGGACTCCGGGCGTCACGAAAAGGTGCGGTCAGAGACCGGCGACCAGGTTGGTGACGGGGGCCGTGTTCAGGCCGGTGACACCCTCGACGGTGCCGACGACGGTGTCCAGCAGGCCGCCGACCGGGGCGACGCCGTTCACGGCACCGGTGACCGTGTTCACGGCGTTGATGGACAGGCCACCCGAGACGTTGTCGAGCTCGGCGTCGGAGATCTCGGCGGTCTGGACCTGGGGGGTGGAGTTCATGATGGAACTTCCCTTCCTATGGAAACTTCACAAGGGGGACGCGGGGAACCGCGAACGGGGCCCCGCGGTGCGATGGATCAAAGCACGCCGCCGCCGCGCGCTTCCAATCAACCATGGCTCTCACCAGGGAACTTGATGTCCCGGACCGGCCATCCGTGCAGGCGTGCGCACGCGGTGTCGGCGGCTTCTTCACATGCCGCGCGCCTTCGGCACAGGCCCGCCCGTCGCCCGGGGCACGGAGAAACGGACACTCCGCACACAAGGCGTGATGTGCCCCCGTGAGTTGTGCAGATCTGTTACCGCCGGTGACCCCGTTGGGCGAGCGATGTGCAGATTCCCTGAAGCCAGGATTCCGCTCCGTGTGCGCAACCGACCGTTCCCGGCCGGTTGCGCAGCGTGTCAGCCCAGCAGCGCGTAGACGGTGCTCGCGTGGGCCGCCAGCTCACCCGACGCCTCGTCGACGAGCGTGATGTCGGCGAAGGCCGTCCGCCGGCCCAGCTTCGTCACCACCGCCTGCACCAGCACGTCCGAGCCGGTCACCGCCCGCTGGAAGGTGGTGGACTGCTGAACGGTCGTCATCGGGCCGTAGGCGCCGCGCGCCGCCGACACCGCGATCACCGTCGCCGTGTCGGCCGCCGCCATCAGCGCCTGCCCGGACAGCGCCCCGCCCTCCCGGGCCAGCCGGTCCGACCAGGGCAGCCGCAGCAGCGCCCGGTCGTCGCCGACCGCCTGGACCGACAGGCCGAGGTCCAGCACCCAGGGGGCGAAGTTGTCGGCGAGGATCTTGTCGGCTTCCGCCGTGGTCATCGTCATGTGAGGGATTGTTCCCGGCCCGCGCCCGCCCTGCCCGCGTCCTGGCCGGATCGGGCGCCCCAAGCCACCCGCCGGGAAACGGAATTGAACGCCCCGCCCGGCCGGTGCGTACCTCCAGCCATCCAGGCGCCGCTGAACAAGGCTGCCGACCGGCAGCGCAGACCCCGTCCCCCCAGGAGGTCGAGAAGGTTGAGTCACAAGCGAATCCCGAAGCGCAAGGCCGCGATAGCGGCGGGCGGTGTGGCGGCGCTCGGCGCGGCGGCGATCCTGCTGCCGAACGCCAACGCCTCCCAGGACGGCGCTTCCGACGCCTCCGCCGCCCCGAGGACGCTGAAGTCCACGGACGCCTCGGACCTCGCCGCCCAGCTGTCGAACCTGCTCGGCGACGCCTTCGCCGGCTCCTACTACGACGCCGGCAAGCAGCAGCTCGTGGTCAACGTGGTGCCGGGCGACGACAACAACGTCATCATCCAGGCCAAGAAGGCGGGCGCGGCCGTCCGCGAGGTCGACAACAGCCTCGCCGAACTGAAGGCGGGCGCGCAGACCCTGAAGCGCAAGGCCACCATTCCCGGCACCGCCTGGGCCGTCGACCCGCGCACCGACAAGATCCTCGTCACCGCCGACTCCACCGTCACCGGCGCGAAGTGGAACAGACTGGAGTCGGCGGTACGCGGTCTCGGCTCCGGCATGGCCACCCTCAAGAAGTCCGCGGGCACCTTCAAGACCTTCGTCTCCGGCGGCGACGCCATCTTCGGCGGCGGCGCGCGCTGCTCCCTCGGCTTCAACGTCACCGCCTCCGACGGCTCGCCCGCCTTCCTGACGGCAGGTCACTGCGGCGTCGCGGCCCAGCAGTGGTCCGACTCCCAGAACGGACAGCCCATCGCCACCGTCGACCAGGCCGTCTTCCCCGGCAACGGCGACTTCGCGCTCGTCAAGTACGACGACCCGAACACCCAGGCGCCGAGCGAGGTCAACGTCGGCGGCGGGCAGACCGTGCAGATCGCCCAGGCCGCCGACGCGACGGTCGGCCAGCAGGTCTTCCGGATGGGCAGCACCACCGGCCTGCACGACGGCCAGGTCCTCGGTCTCGACGCCACCGTCAACTACCCCGAAGGAACCGTCACCGGCCTCATCCAGACCGACGTGTGCGCCGAGCCCGGCGACAGCGGCGGGTCCCTCTTCACCCAGGACGGCCTCGCCGTCGGCCTGACCTCAGGCGGTAGCGGTGACTGCACCTCCGGCGGCGAGACCTTCTTCCAGCCGGTGACCACGGCCCTCCAGGCGACGGGCGCGACGCTCGGCGCGGGCGGCGGCCAGGCCGGGGGCGGTCAGGAGCAAGGCGCCGGTCAGGAGCAGGGTGCCGGCCAGGAGCAAGGGGCCGGCCAGGACCAAGGTGCCGGCCAGGAGCCCGGCGGTGAGCAGGCCGGCGGAGGAGACGCCGGCGCTGGTGCCGGTGACCAGGCCGGTGCGGGTGACGGCTCCGACACGGGCGACGACACGGGCGACGGCATGGGCGCCGGCGGGCACGCGGGTGCCGGCGGCGCGGAGGAGGGCAACTCCGGACTGACCGAGACGCACTGACGCACCCGCAGACGTGGCCCGGCCCGCCCCCACACTCCCCGGGGGCGGACCGGGCCACCGGCGTGTCCGCCCGGAACGCCGCCCTGTACCCCGAGGCTCCCGGACCATGCCCCCGCAGTCGAAGCGCGGCGCGGTGCACAAGCGCCGCGTGTGCGCCCCCGCGCACCCTGATGGCCGGATCTTCGCGCCCCCGGACGGTCACACGCGTCAACAATGGGGCAGGCGCTGAACACCATGCATGCCGGGCACCACGAACACCGGCGAAGCGAGCTGAAGGGGCGGCAGTGATCCGGGTACTTCTGGTGCACGACGCGTCGTTGGTGCGATCCGTTCTGACCGACTGGCTGCACAGAGCGCCAGATCTGCGGGTGGAGGGCAGTTGCTGGGACGAGGCGGCGGCCCGTGTCGCCGCCGTGCGGCCCGATGTGTGCGCCGCCGACCTGGAGTGGTCCGGCGCCCACGGGCTGCCGCCGCTCGGTGATCTGCGCGCCCGCGGCCGGGACCGGGCGCGGCTGCTGGTGCTGGCCACCGCGAACCGGCCGGGGCTGCTCAGACACGCCATGGAGGCGGGCGCGGTCGGCTTCGTCGACAAGGAGGGCTCGCCGGACCGTTTATTACGCGGCATCCGCCGCCTGGCCGAGGGGGAACGTTTCGTCGACGACTCCCTCGGCTTCGGCTTTCTCAAGGCCGCCGAGATGCCGCTGACCCGGCGGGAGCTGAGCGTGCTCTCACTCGCCGCCGAGGGCGCCTCCGTCGCCGAGATCGCGGGGTCGCTGCACCTGTCCCACGGGACCGTGCGCAACTACATGGCGGCCATCACCCGCAAGACCGGCGCCCGCAACCGCATCGACGCCATCCGCATCTCCCAGGGCCAGGGCTGGCTGTGACGCCGGGTCCCAGTGGCCGACCAGCTCGCGGTAGCCCGGCGAGCGGTCCAGCAGCTCCTCGTGGCCGCCGTACGCGGTACGCGGCCCGTCCATGACCAGCACCCGCTGTGCCCTGCGGGCCGAGGTGATCCGGTGGGCGACGACGAGCAGCGTGCCGCCCGGCCGCGCCGCGAACGCCCGCTCGGCGCGCTCCTCCGCCTCCGGGTCGAGGTGGCAGGTCGCCTCGTCCAGCAGGGCGAGCGGCGCGTACGACAGATAGGCCCGGGTGAGCGCGATCAGCTGCCGCTCACCGGCCGACAGCGCCGCCGGGTCCACGACCGCCTCCGGTCCGCCCAGCCGCTCCAGCAGCGGGGTGAGTCCCACCGCCTCGGCCGCGGCGAGCAGTTCGCGCCGGGGCACCGGGCCGGGCCGCAGCAGGGAGAGGTTCTCGGCGAGGGTGCCGGTGTGCACGTACGCCTCCTGCGGGATGAGCACCCGGCGCGCCGCCGCGGCCCGCGCGCCGGCCGGGTCGCCGTACACCGTGACCGTGCCGCTCCCGGGCCGCAGCAGACCGGCGGCGAGCAGGGTGAGCGTCGACTTGCCGGTCCCGCTGGGCCCGACGACGGCGAGGTGCCCGCCGTCCGGCAGGTCGAGGTCGAGTCCCTGGAGGACCGGCTCGGCGTGGGGGCCGTGGGCGAAGGTGACGCCCGAGAGGCGGAGGGCGGGCGGGGGAGGGGAGGGGGGCGCGGGGACCGTCCGCGAGGCCGGCCGGCCCGGTGAGGTGACCGTCCGCGAGGCCGGCCGGTCCGGTGCGGGCGTTCCCTTACCGGCCTGCCCGTCCGCCTCTTCCGCCTCGCCCGGCTGTCCCTCCGCCCCCGTCAGCCTCCGCAGCACCACCGCCAGCCGGGAACCCCCCGTGCCGAGCCCGTGGACGAGGTTGCGCAGGGCGGGGAGCAGCGACTGGGTGACGTAGGCGAGCGCGCCGACCAGCGCGCCGGCGGTGACGCCGTGGGCGAGCAGCCAGGGCG
Organism: Streptomyces griseosporeus; assembly: GCF_014656055.1. Classification (GTDB taxonomy): domain Bacteria; phylum Actinomycetota; class Actinomycetes; order Streptomycetales; family Streptomycetaceae; genus Streptomyces; species Streptomyces griseosporeus. The sequence goes on along the minus strand of NZ_BNBR01000001.1, from coordinate 649,148 downwards.
CGGTGGCCAGCAGCAGCACCGCCGGGAACTGGCCGCCGACGGCGAGGCTCGCCACCCGGACCACCGACCAGCGGGCCAGCGCGCGCGCCGCTCGCTCCTCCGCCTCGACGTACACCGCGAGGTCCGCCCCGATCACGTCCTCCGCCCCGGTCGCCGTGATGTCCCGCAGCCCGGGGCAGACCGCGCCCAGCCGTGCGGCCAGCGCCTCGTCGGCGACGAGGTACGCCTCCTGACGCCGCGCCAGCGGGCGCAGCGTCACCGCGAACAGGGCCACGCCGACCGCCAGCGGCGGTAGGACGACCAGCAGCAGGGGCGGGGCGAGCGAGAACAGGCCGACGAGCGCGCCCGCGGCGGTGAACACGAACGAGCGGGACACCATGACCAGCCCGGCGAAGGTGTCCCGGGCGATCTCCACCTGCTGGGTCAGCCCCGACAGCGCGCCGTCGTCGGCCTCCCGCACCCCGCGCGCCACGACCCGCTCCACCAGCCGGTCCCGCAGCGGCTCGACCAGCGCGGCCACGGCGCCGTACACCCGTCCGGTGCCGTACGCGCCGACGACGACGCCCGCGCCCGCGACGGCCAGCCAGCCCAGGCCCGTGCCGGGCCGCCCGGCGAGGAAGCCCTCGTCGAGGGCGCGCGCGAGGGCGTACCCGAGCAGGAAGGTCTGGCCCATCTCCAGCACCGACCAGCCGCCCAGCCGCAGCAGCACCCGCCACCGCCGGCGCAGGAAGGTCAGGCCGCGCCGGTAGGGTCCGGACCTCGCGCGGTCCCGCTTCACGTGTCGCTCTCCTCTCCCGTCGGCACGCCGAACACCGCCCGGTACCCGGCCTCCCGCCACAGCGCGGCGTGCCGGCCCACCGCACGCACCCGGCCGTCGTCCAGCCAGACCACCGCGTCGGCGCGGGCGGCCGTGGCGGCGCGGTGGGCGACGACGAGACGGGTGCCGCGCGCGCCGGGGGCCAGCAGCGCCTGGGTGATGCGGTGTTCGGTGACGGTGTCGAGGCTGGAGAGGGCGTCGTCCAGCACGAGCAGCCGCGCCCGCCGGGCGAAGGCCCGCGCCAGTCCCAGGCGTTGCGACTCGCCGCCGGAGCGCGGGGCGTCGGCGCAGACGGTGGCGTAGCCGTCCGGCAGGCGGCGGACGAAGTCGTCGGCGTGGGCCGTGCGGGCCGCCTCCCGGACCAGGGCGGGGGAGGGGCCGGGCAGGCCGAGCCCGATCGCGTCCCCGACGGTGTCCCCCAGCAGCACCGGCCGGTCGAAGGCGCAGGCGACGGCGGCGCGCAGCTCCCGCCGGCTCAGCTCGGGCAGCGGCACGCCGTCCAGCAGGATCTCCCCGTCGTCCGGGTCGGCGAGCCGCGCGGCGAGCGCCGCCAGCAGCGACTTGCCGGTGCCCGAGCGGCCGACGACGGCGAGGGTGGTGCCGCCCGGCACGACGAGGTCGACGCCGGTGAGGACGGTACGGTCGCCGCGCAGTGCCGTCACCCGGCGGAACTCCAGCCGCCCCGGCCCGCCGGCCGGCAGCCGCCGCTCGCCGTGGTCCGGGGCCGGCACGGTGTGCAGCTCGCCGAGCCGCTGGGCCGCCGTCCGGGAGCGGGCCAGGCCGGAGAGCTGTCCGACGAGCACGCCCACGCCGGTGGCGAGGACGGCGTACCGGGAGGCGGCGAGGACGTCTCCGGCGGACAGCCGGTGCCGGGCCAGCAGCAGCCCCGCCACGGCGATCACGCCGAGCTGGAGCAGGGGCGCCACGGCGACCGCCTGCGCGGCCGCCCGCCCCTGCACCCGCCACATCTCCCGCCCGGCCCTGGACAGTTCGGGCAGCGGACGCAGAATCCGGGCGGTCTCCTTCGCCTCAAGGCCCGCCGCGCGCAGGGTGCGCCGGCCCGCGACCGCCTCCGCGAGCGCCCCGGCGATCCGGCCCTGCACCCGCTGGTAGTCGGCCACGCAGGCGGAGACGTCCCGGGCCAGGGCCCGCAGCAGCAGGGCCAGCAGCGGCGCCCCGGCCAGGAACACCACCGCCAGCCAGGGATCGATCAGCGCCAGCGCCACGACGCCCCCGACCGGGCCCGCGAGCGCGGCCAGCAGCGCGGCCCGGGCGGCCGGTGCCGCGCCGGCCTGGGCGGCGTTGCCGACGAGCCGCGCGACCAGGTCGCCGGAGCCGAAGCGGTCCCCGGTGCGGGGTCCCGCTGCCAGCACCTGGGCGAGCGTGCGGCGGCGCAGCCATGCGGTGGCGCGGGCGTCGACGGTGCCGTGCAGCACGGTCTCGGCCGTACCGAGCGCGGCGACGAGCAGGACGAGCGCCGCGCAGCACAGCACCCAGCGGGTCGCCGGCGCCTGCGCGAGCAGCAGGTCCAGGGCCCGGCCCAGCGCCGCGGGCAGCAGCAGCTCGGCGCCGGTCGCGGTGGCCGTCACCAGACACAGCGCGGCGCACCGGGCGGCGCTGTGCCGTCCCGCCGAGCGCAGCAGCGCCCGGCTCTCACGGGTGAGCGGATCGTCCTGCCACCGTGGTCGCATGCCGTGGACTCCCGGAGGGTGCGGAGAAAGGGTGAGGGCCCCGGACGGCCCCGCCCCGTGAGGGGAGGCGGCCGTCCGGGGCCTCGTTCGCGCGGTGTCCGTCAGAGACAGAGCAGAACGCTGGCCGCGCTGATGCACGACAGCAGGCTGACCGTGCTGGCGCCGCCGCCGCCGGTGTGCTCGTCGGACTCCATGGTCTGCAGGTCGAGCAGTGCCATTTCGTGTTCCTTCCTCTGGTGGGGACGGGGTGTCCCCGTGGGGACGGGTTGTGTCACGACGCCGCGGATCCGCGGTGCCGCGTCATGAGGGCCGCCTCGGGGGCGGCAGGAACGGCAGGTGCGCGGCGTCCGGGCCGTCGAGGGCCGCGGTGAGCGCCAGCAGGCAGCCGGCCGTTCCGGTGGCGAGGTCCATGGAAAGACGCATCATCTGGTGCCCGGGGAAGGCGAGTTGGCCCTGGTAGGCCATGGCGTACCAGCCGAGACCGGCGATCTGCCCGGACAGCCGGCCGTCCGGGTCCCCGGTGCGGTGCAGGTGCAGGATCAGCCCGGCGCGGCCCTGGAAGAGCCCGGGCTGCGCGTAGAAGCGGGCGGAGGCGGCGGTCAGGATGCCGGCGCGGGCCTCGGCCCAGCCTCCGTCCCGGTCGCCGGACAGGGCGAGGAAGTCGTCCAGCACCATTCCGACGCCGGCGCTGCCGTCGCCCAGGTACGGCAGGGTCCGCCAGCCCTCGTCGACCTCCAGCGAGCCGCCCGGCCGGACCACGCAGCGCTCCAGGTCCCGGCGCAGGGCGACGGCCGCGCCGTCCAGCAGCGTCCGGTCGCCGTTGCGTTCGTACTGCCGCAGCAGGAACAGCGCCGGCCCGCTCGCGCCGCGCAGCAGCCCGGCCCGGCGCTTGGGCGCGGCCGGCTCCGCGAGGCGCCCCAGCAGGATCCGCGCGGCCTCGTCGGCCCGCCGCCCGAGCGCGCTCTCGCCGGTCGTGTCCGCGAGGTGGGCGAGGACGAGGCCGAGCCCGGCGAGCCCGCCGTGCAGGTCCGAGGGCAGGTTCTGCCACCGCTCCGTCAGGATGCCCTCGACCAGGTCGAGGGCCCGCTGCCGGTGGCCGAGCAGGTCCAGGACGTGGGCGACGCCCGCGAGACCGTCGTACAGGCCGAGCGGGGTGCCCGGCGGGGCCGGGTCGGTGTGCGCCAGCAGCCAGCGCTCGCCCTCCTCGTAGCGGATGCCGTCCGCCGCGGCGAGCGCGTACAGCACCCCGGCCGCGCCGTGCGCGAGCCCGAGGCCGCCGCCGTCGGAGAACTGGGCGATGTCGCCGGGGAAGAGCCGGTCGTCGCGCTCCGGGGTGGCCGAGGCGAGGATCGCCTTGACCATCGAGTCACGGCTGTACGGCCAGTCCGCGGGGTCGACGAGCGGCGCGGCCCCCGGCCGTATGCCGGACGGCTCGTCCCCGGCCGAGCGGGTGATCTCGGCGACCGCCTCGGCGAGGAAGCCCTCCGGCAGGTCCGGGAACTGCCCGGCGATCACCTCCGCGAGGTGCGCCGCCTTCCCGCGGTCCACCACGAACAGCGTGGTCACCGGCAGGAACAGCGCGAGCCGCAGACAGGCCAGCGCGTAGCGGTCCACGTCGGTGCCCCGCCGGTCCGGCGGCGCGAAGAAGCCGGGGTGGGCGACGACCTGCCGGCCCCGCTCCTCGGCGGGCGCGGCGGCCTCGAAGTCCAGCAGCAACACCGACTCCTCGTCGGGGGCGACCATGATGTTGAACACGTGCAGGTCGTTGAAGACGATGCCGCGTGCGTGCACCTGCTCCACGGCCTGTTCGACCGCCCGGTGGATGCGCACCGCCCACCGCGTGTACGCGGCGACCTCGGCCGGGTCCGGATCGGGTGTGAGCAGGGGGTGCCGCTCGGCGAAGAACGCGTTCAGCGGCTTCCCCTCGACGAAGTCGGTCACCAGGAAGCGGTGGTCGCCGAGGGTGAACCAGTCCCGCACCTCCGGCACCACACCCGTGCCCGACAGCCGCTCCAGCGCCTGCCGCTCGCGCTCCAGGCGGGTCACCGCGTCGGCCCCGTCCGCTGCGAGCCCGGCGTGCGGGCGGCCCTCCTTGAGGACCACCTTCCGCCCGGTGCGCGTGTCGGTGCCCGCGTAGACCCCGCCGCCGTTGGAGAAGTGCAGCGCTTTGTCGATGCGGTACGGCAGCTCGCCCACGGTCGTGGTGTTGCGGGCCGCCAGATGCGGCTGGAGGAACTCCGGCAGCGTCACCCACTCCGGCACCTGGAAGGACGGCGTCCGCCGGTCCGGGACCAGCCGGCCCTCGCCGTCGCGGACCGCCGGCACCAGCGCGCCGCGCTCGTCGACGACGTAGGCGCGGGCGAACGCCCCGTAGCGCACGTGCAGCGGGCCGTCGCCCCAGCGCAGGTCGGTGAGGATGTACGGCCCCTCGAAGCCCGCCAGCAGCTCGCCCAGCTCGCGCAGCACGGTGTGCAGCTGCTCCTCGCCGTCCGGGTAGAGGGTGACGAACTTGCCGCTGGTGTCCCGCGTCGCGTACTTGGCGTTGCGCAGGTGCACCAGGTGCGCGGCCGGCACGAACTTGAACGGGATGCGGCGCGGCACGCAGTAGTCCCACACGATCGCCGCGATCCGCTCGGCGTTCGCCGGGGTGGCCGAGGAGTGCACCTTCCAGCCCTGCGCCGGGCCGGGCTGCGGGCGCCCGTCCGCGCCGAGCGGGGTCAGCGTCAGCCAGTCCCCGGTGCGCGCCGCCTCCCAGCCCTCGGGCACCGCCCGGCGCGCCGCCTCCAGCAGCGGCGCCGCCGCCTCGGCGGCCCCGGCCGTGCGGTCCGGCGTGTCGTAGAAGTGCCGGTCGGCGAGCGCGTACACCTCGTACCGCTTGTCCATGGATTCCCCTCCGTGGTCCGGGCACGACCTTTCCAGCGGAGGGCGGGGCGCCGACAGTCACGGCTGTCACCACATCGCCGTGCGGAACGCACGCGTCAACTCTTGTTCGGTTCCTTTCGATCACCCACCCCGCCGGACCTGCGCCGAACGGCCGCAGGGGCTGCGCGGGCGTCCCATTAGCGCTGTAATACGGAGGTGGTCAGTGAGGGAGCAGCGGGGCGCAGAACCGGAACGCCGCGCGTCGAAGCCGCTCTCCAGACGCTCATGGCCGATCCCGACTCACCCGAACGGGTGCATGGTGTCCTGGAGTGCGCGCTCGTCTTCGCCGGCGCCGGGGTGGCCGCCCTGTACGCCCCCGGCGACGACGCCGAACTGCTGTGCCTGGTCGACGCGGCCGGACTGCCCCGCACCCTGTACGGCCTGCGCGGGACCTACGCGCTGAACGGCGACTCCCCGGCCGCCCGCGCCCACCGCGAGGCCCGCGCGGTGTGGCTAGGCCCGCGCGAGCTGGCCGCCCGCGCCCCCTCCCGACGGACCCCGGCGAAGGAGTTCTCGCTGGCCGCGCTGCCCGTGCGGGGCGGCTGCCTGGTCGCGGTGAGCGAGCGCCCCGGCGGCTTCGACGCGGAGGCGCGCGCCAGTCTGGAACGCCTCGCCGACGCCGTCGCCGCCCCGGCCCCCGACGAGCCCGCCGCGCGCGGGGAGCTGCGCACCAACGCCTTCAGCCTCGCCATGGACAGCGGACGCATCGAGGTCGGCGACGACATCCTCCAGCTGTTCGGCCTGAGCCGGGAGCGGTTCGACGGCAAGGTGGAGACGCTGCTCGGCCTCACCGTCCCCGAGGACCTGCCGTCGCTGATGTCGGTCGTCGAGGCCGACCACATGTCCCTGGGCGACCGCGAGCTGGAGTTCCGGGTGCTCCAGCCGGCCGGCCCGCCCCGCTGGCTGCGGCTGCACGGCCGGCTGGTGCCCGGCGGCGAGGGCCGCCCCGCCCGCCTCGTCGGCACCGTCGCCGACGCCTCCACCCTGCGCTCCGACGTCACCGACGTCGCCCGCGTGCAGCGGCTGGCCGCCGCCCTGTCCACCGCCGGCACCGTCCGCGACGTCAGCCAGGCCGTCGTCTCCGCACTGCGCCGCCCGCTGCGCGCCGACCGCATCGCCCTCGCCGAGCTGGAGGGCGACCGCCTCGTCGTCACCGTCCTGGACCCGCCGGACCCCGAGGCCTGGCCCGAGCTGTGGCGGCGGGAGTGGCGCACCGAGTGGCCCGACGCGCCCGTGCGCACCATGCCCACCCTCGCCGCGGCGCTGCGCGAGGGCCGCGCCCGCATCTGGCCCGCCGGGACCGCCCTGGAGCCCGCCCTCGCCGACGTCGGCCCCGGCGGCCTCGCCGTGCTGCCGCTGCCCGCGGCCGGCCGGATGGCGGGCGCCTGCCTGATCGGCTGGGACACCCCGCACGACTTCGGCCCCGACGAGCGCGCCCTGCTCACCGCCTCCGCCGGCCTCGCCGGACAGGCCCTGATGCGCGCCCACGCCTTCGACGCCGAGCACGAGCTGGTCGGCATGCTCCAGCGCCAGCTCCTCCCGCGCCGCCTGCCGCAGCTGCCCGGCGCGGTCGCCGTCGCCCGCTACCTGCCCGCCACGGCCGGACTGGAGGTCGGCGGCGACTGGTACGACGTGATCCCGCTGCCCGACAACCGCGTCGCCCTCGTCATCGGCGATGTCCAGGGCCACAGCACCGCCGCCGCCACCCTCATGGGCCAGATGCGCACCGCGCTGCGCGCCTACGCCGCCGAGGGCCACCCGCCCGACGTGGTCGTCGCGCACGCCAACCGGCTCCTCGCCGACCTGGAGACCGACCTCTTCGCCACCTGCTGCTACGTCGAGGTGGACATGGAGTCCGGCTCCGCCTGGTCCGTGCGCGCCGGCCACCTGCCGCCGGTGCTGCGTCACCCGGACGGCCGTACGGAGATCGTCGAGACCGACGGCGGGCCGCCGCTGGGCGTGCTGCGGCAGGCCGAGTTCCCGCTCGGCCCGCTCGCCCTGCGCCCCGGCACCGTGGTCGCCCTCACCACCGACGGGCTGGTGGAGTCCGCCGACGCCGACATCGACCAGGGCCTCGCCCGCTTCGCCGGGGAACTCGGCGCCGCCGACCCCGCCGACCTCGGGCCGGTCGCCGACGCCCTCCTCGGCGGCGCCCGCCGCAGCGACGACATCGCCCTGCTGCTGATGCGCTACGACGGCATGGCCTCGCGCCCGCTGCGCGAGAGCTGGACGGTGTGGCGGGTGCCGCAGGCGGTCGGGCAGGCCCGTCGCTTCACCCGGCGCACCCTGCGCTCCTGGAACGTGCCCGAGCGGGACCGGGACGCCGTGCTGCTGGTGGTGTCCGAGCTGGTCACCAACGCGCTCGTGCACACCGACGGCCGCGTCCGCCTCGACCTCACCCTCGTCAACCACCGGCTGCGCGTCGCGGTCGCCGACGCCTCCCCGCGCAGCCCCGTCAAGCCCACCAGCATCGGCTGGGAGGCCACCGGGGGCCGCGGCATCCTCCTCGTCGAGGCCCTGTCGGACAGCTGGGGCACGGTGCCCGTCAGCGGCGGCAAGCAGGTGTGGAGCGAACTCGCGCTCGGCCGCTGACCGGGGTGACCGTCCGCCGCGGGGCGGGTACCCGGGTCCGCACAGACCGACGAGAGGAGATGCGCCATGACGCAGCACGTACGCGACATCATGACCGCCGACCCCGTCACCGTGGAGCCGCAGGCCTCGGTGACCCAGGTGGCGCGGATCATGCGCGACGAGGACCTCGGCGCGGTCCTGGTGACCGACGGCGACGACCTGCGCGGCCTGGTCACCGACCGTGACCTGGTGGTGCGCGCGCTCGCCGAGGGAGGCGACCCCGAGCAGACCACCGTCGCCGGCGCGTGCAGCGACGACCTGGTCACCGTCGGCCCGGACGACGAGCTGGACGTGGCGATCCGGCTGATGCGCGAGCACTCCGTCCGCCGTATCCCCGTCGTCGACCACGGCCACCCCGTCGGCATCGTCTCCCTCGGCGACGCCGCCATGGAACGCGACCCCGGCTCCGCCCTCGGCGACATCAGCGTCGCCCGGCCCAACACCTGACGAAGCGCCCGCCGCACCCGAACGGGTGCACTGTGCGGGCACCCGCGGGTGTTTCCCCCGCGCCGGCCCGGTCGCCGGGCCCCGCGCGGGGGAAGGGCACTGCACAGCGGTGCACCGGCGGGCCGGCACAGGGAGGTGGACGGGCGTGGCACGAGAGCGACCTCCGGAGGCGGCGTCCGGCGCGGCGGCGCGGCCGCGGAGAGGCGAGCGGCTCGCCGACGCCACCGACGCACGGCTCCCGGTCACCGAGGGCGGCGCGCTGCTGCGCAAGGCGTTCCCCGACCACTGGTCCTTCCTGCTCGGCGAGATCGCCCTGTACAGCCTGGTCGTGCTGCTGCTCACCGGGGTGTGGCTGACGTTCTTCTTCGACCCGGAGATGCGCGAGGTCGTCTACGCCGGCCGCTACGTCCCGCTGCGCGGCATCCGCATGTCCGCGGCCTACGAGTCCACCCTGCGCCTCAGCTTCGACGTGCGCGGCGGACTGCTGCTGCGGCAGGCGCACCACTGGGCGGCGCTGGTCTTCGCCGCCGCCATCGGCACCCACCTGCTGCGCGTCTTCTTCACCGGCGCCTTCCGCCGCCCCCGCGAACTCAACTGGGTCATCGGCGTGACCCTCTTCGCGCTCGCCCTCGCCGAGGGCTTCGCCGGCTACTCCCTCCCCGACGACCTGCTCTCCGGCACCGGCCTGCGCATCGCCCAGGGCATCATGCTGTCCCTGCCGGTCGTCGGCACCTACGTCGCCTTCTTCGTCTTCGGCGGCCAGTTCCCCGGCCTGGACTTCATCTCCCGCCTGTACGGCGTGCACATCCTGCTGCTGCCCGGCGCGATCCTCGCCCTGGTGACCGCGCACCTGATCCTGGTCTTCCACCTCAAGCACACCCAGTGGCGCGGCCCCGGCCGCACCGTCCGCAACGCCGTCGGCAAGCCCATGTTCCCCCAGTTCGCGGCCACTTCGGCCGGCCTCTTCTGCACCGTCTTCGGCGTGCTGGCCGCGCTCGGCGGCCTCGCCCAGGTCAACCCGGTCTGGGTGTACGGCCCCTACCGCCCCGACCAGGCCTCCACCGGCTCCCAGCCCGACTTCTACGTCGGCTTCCTGGAGGGCGCACTGCGCCTCGTACCGCCCTGGGAGACGAACCTCGCCGGGCACACGCTCATGTGGAACGTCCTGCTGCCCGCGGTCGTCCTGCCCGGCCTGCTCTTCCTCGTCCTGTACGGCTACCCCTTCGCCGAGCAGCGCCTGACGGGCGAGGGCGGGCGCGAGCACCACCTGTGCGACCGGCCCCGCGAACGACCCGTCCGCACGGCCCTCGGCGTCGCCGGGATCACCTTCTACGGCGTCCTGCTGCTGGCCGGCGCCAACGACGTCGTCGCCGCCACCTTCCGCATCTCCGTCGACGCCATGACCTGGACCCTGCGCATCGCCCTGGTGGTGGCGCCGGTCCTGGCGTTCCTGCTGACCCGGGGACTGTGCCACGCCCTTCTCGACACCGAGCAGGAGCGGCTGCGCGACGGCGTGGAGACCGGCGAGGTACGCCAGACCGTCGAGGGCGGCTACGAGGAGAGCCGGCGCCCGGTCACCGACGTCCGCCCCGGCGCGCCCCGCCCGCCGCTCACTCCGGCCGGCCCGAGTCCCGGTCGGCGTACTGGAACACCAGCCCCAGAACACCCCGGGCCAGCACCGCGGCACCGATGAGGAACAGCCACAGCCCGAAGACGACGCCGGTCGCGGCGAGCGCGAACCCGGCCGCCGTCACCACCGGCCAGCGGCTCTCCGGCGGGAAGAACTCCACCGGCCCCGCCGCCTCGGCGACCTCGGCGTCCCCCCGGTCCTGCGGGCGCACGCCCCGGCGCCGGTACTGCACCGCGCTGAAGAACGACACCACCGCCGCCATCAGGAACGCCACCACCAGCACCGCCGTCCCCGCGGGCTCGGCCGACCAGCCGCCGTAGAGCGCGGCGATCCCCGCGAAGAACAGCGCCACACCCCCGAACAGCAGCGACTCCGCCTTCACCGCTGCCCCGCCTCCCGCGCCCGGCGCGCCGGCCACGGATGGTGCAGATCGAACGCCGGCGACTCCGAGCGCACCCGCGGCAGCGCCAGGAAGTTGTGCCGCGGCGGCGGGCACGACGTCGCCCACTCCAGCGAACGGCCCCACCCCCACGGATCGTCCACGTCCACCGTGCGCGGCCGCCGCGACGTTCGCCACACGTTGTACAGGAACGGCAGCGTGGACACCCCCAGCAGAAACGCGCCCGCCGTCGAGAGGGTGTTGAGCAGCGTGAACCCGTCGGCGGGCAGATAGTCCGCGTACCGGCGCGGCATGCCCGCCTCGCCCAGCCAGTGCTGCACCAGGAACGTCAGCTGGAACCCCGGGAACAGCAGCCAGAAGTGCAGTTTGCCGAGCCATTCGTCGAGGTGCTTGCCGGTGAACTTCGGCCACCAGAAGTAGAACCCGGCGAACATCGCGAACACCACCGTCCCGAACAGCACGTAGTGCAGATGGGCGACGATGAAGTACGAGTCGGTGAGGTGGAAGTCCAGCGGCGGCGACGCGATCAGCACCCCGCTCAACCCGCCCAGCAGGAACGACACCATGAACCCCAGCGACCACAGCATCGGCGTCTCGAACGACAGCGACCCCCGGGTCATCGTGCCGACCCACGCGAAGAACTTGATGCCCGTCGGCACGGCGATCAGGAACGACATCAGCGAGAAGAACGGCAGCAGCACCGCACCCGTGGCGAACATGTGGTGCGCCCACACCACCGCCGACAGCATGGTGATCGTGATCGTCGCGCCGATCAGCGGCAGATACCCCCACAGCGGCTTGCGGGAGAACACCGGGATGATCTCCGAGACGATCCCGAAGAACGGCAGCGCCACGATGTACACCTCCGGATGCCCGAAGAACCAGAACAGGTGCTGCCACAGCAGCGCCCCGCCGTTCGCCGCGTCGAACACGTGCGCGCCGAACTTCCGGTCCGCCTCCAGCGCCAGCAGCGCCGCCGTCAGCACCGGGAACGCGGGCAGCACCAGGATCGAGGTGAACAGCACGTTCCAGGTGAACAGCGGCATCCGGAACATGGTCATGCCGGGGGCCCGCAGACACATGATGGTCGCGATGAAGTTGACCGCGGTCAGCGTCGTCGACACCCCGCTCACCACCAGCCCCATCGCCCACAGGTCGGCGCCCGCGCCCGGCGTGTGGTACGCGCTGTTCAGCGGCGCGTAGGCGAACCAGCCGAACGACGCCGCCCCGCCCGGCACCAGGAAACCCGACACCACGATCAGCCCGCCGAACAGGTACATCCAGTACGACAAGGCGTTGAGCCGGGGGAACGCCACGTCGGGAGCGCCGATCTGCAGCGGCATCACGGCGTTGGCGAACCCGGCGAACATCGGCGTCGCGAACAGCAGCATCATGATGGTGCCGTGCACGGTGACGAACTGGTTGTAGCCGTCCCTGTTCAGCAACTGCAGCCCCGGCCGGGCGAGTTCGGCCCGCATGGCGAGGGCCAGCAGACCGGCCAGGAGGAAGAAGCAGAAGGACGTCACCATGTACAGCCGGCCGATCACCTTGTGATCGGTGGTGGACGTCCATTCCAGCAGCGCCGCTGCCGCCGAGCGCCGGCCGCCGGTGTGCCCCGGTTCTTCCGTGCCGCGTGCCGAGAGTTGTGTCATCGTCCTCCTCCCCGGACCGCGGCGACGCTACCGCCGCGGGCCCGGCCGGTGCCCGCGCCACGCAGGGCGCCGCGGCCCGGGTGCGTCCCACGGCGTATCCGCGGCCGCCGCCCGGGTACTCGCACTCCATGAACAGCACCCTGTACCTCGCCGCTTCCGCCGGCACGGCGTTCGGCGTCGTCGCCGTCCTCGTCGCCGGAGTCCTCATCACCGCCGGTCTGATCTGGGCCGTCCGGCTCGGCATCGGCGTACGGCGGCGTGAACACCGCCCGCCCCGGCCCGAGGAGCAGCCGCGCCTGCCCGACTCCGGCCCGGTCCGCGAGAGTCATGAGATGCGCGCCCCGCACGAGATGCCCCGCACCGACGGCGAACGGCTCACCCCGCACGAACTGCGCCCCACCGGCGGCGCACCCAGCGGGGACCAGGAGCGCGGCCGGTGGAGCGAAGGCTCCAGCGGCTCCTTCGGCAGCGGTGGCTCCGGGGGCGCCTGAGACCCGCCGGGCCCGGTTTGGGCCGGAAGGCCGCGGGGACTCGGCGGACAAGCACGATGCAAGAAGGAAGATGATCCGCCGTGACCCCGCAGGCCAAGGAGAAGTCCCCGATACGCCGGCCCGAGACAGGCTGGGCCAGGGCCCGCAGGCTGCGCCGCGAGCACGCGCTGCGCACCTGGATGCCCGCGGTGGAGGAGCCCGGCGGGCCGCCCGCGCTCCAGAGCGGCGGTGACGCCCACATCGTGCGGGGCGAGGACTGACCCACCGCCTCGGCCGTCCGGCGGGGGTGCCGACGTAGGCTCTGATCATCATGAACCTGCTCGTCACCGGAGCCGCCGGATTCATCGGCTCGGCCTACGTCCGCACCCTCCTCGCCCGCCCCGAGCCCCCGCACATCACGGTGCTGGACAAGCTCACCTACGCGGGCACCCCGGACAACCTCCCGCAGGACCACCCGCGGCTGCGGTTCGTCCGGGGCGACATCTGCGACGCCGGCCTGGTGGACCGGCTGATGGCCGAGGCGGACCAGGTCGTGCACTTCGCCGCCGAGTCCCACGTCGACCGCTCCATCGAGGGCGCCGGCGACTTCGTCCGCACCAACGTGCTGGGCACCCAGACCCTGCTGGACGCGGCGCTGCGGCACGGCACGGGACCCTTCGTGCACGTCTCCACCGACGAGGTCTACGGCTCCGTACCCTCCGGTTCGTGCACCGAGGAGGCGCCCCTGCGGCCCACCTCTCCGTACGCCGCCTCCAAGGCCTCCTCCGACCTGCTGGCGCTGGCCTGCCACCGCACCCACGGCCTGGACGTGCGCGTCACCCGCTGCTCCAACAACTACGGGCCGCGCCAGTTCCCCGAGAAGGTCGTGCCGCTGTTCGTCACCCACCTCCTGGAGGGCCGCCCCGTGCCGCTCTACGGCGACGGCCGCAACGTCCGCGACTGGCTGCACGTCGACGACCACTGCCACGGCGTCGAGCTGGTCCGCACCCAGGGCCGCCCCGGCGAGATCTACAACCTCGGCGGCGGCACCGAGCTGAGCAACCGGGAACTGACCTCGCTGCTGCTCGACGCGCTCGGCTGCGGCTGGGACATGGTGGAGCACGTCACCGACCGCAAGGCCCACGACCTGCGGTACTCCGTCGACTGGAGCAAGGCCCGCCGCGAGCTGGGCTACCGGCCGCGCCGGGACCTCGCCTCCGGCCTCGCCGAGACCGTCGCCTGGTACCGGGAGCACCGCGACTGGTGGGAGCCGCTGAAGGCACGCCTCGGCTGAGCCCGCCACCGCGCGACCTACGCTGGGCCTGTGCGCCTGCTTCTGACCACCGACACCCACCTCCCCAAGCGCGCCCGGCAACTCCCCGCCCCGCTGCTGGCGGAACTGCCGCGCGCCGACGTCGTCTTCCACGCGGGGGACTGGGTCGACACCGCCACCCTCGACCTGTTCGAGGAGCACAGCCGACGGCTCATCGGGGTGTACGGCAACAACGACGGCCCGGAGCTGCGCGCCCGGCTCCCCGAGGTGGCGTACGCCGACCTGGGCGGCCTGCGCTTCGGCGCCGTGCACGAGACCGGCCCCGCCCAGGGGCGCGAGGCCCGCTGCGCCGCCCGCTTCCCCGACCTGGACGTGCTGGTCTTCGGGCACAGCCACATCCCGTGGGACACCACCGCACCCGGCGGCCTGCGGCTGCTGAACCCCGGCTCTCCGACGGACCGGCGCCGCCAGCCGTACTGCACCTACATGACGGCCACGGTCGCCGACGGCCGGCTCACCGACGTGGAACTGCACCGGCTGCCGCCGCGCTGAACCAGAGGAGGGAGACAGCGCAAAGGCCGGGCCGCTTCATCGCTCGGCGAAGCGGCCCGGGCGCTGCGAGTGCGCGCTGTCACGGACCTCCTTCCCCAGGTCGAAGGGGTGCTGAGTGCATGCATGCCTCATCCGTTGAGCGGCGACTACCCCACCGCGCCCGCTTCACACCTCCGATTTCGCACGCCCGTCGGGCCCCGGATGGATCGCCCCGGCCGTCGCCGTCAGCGGGGCGCCCGAGCCGCCCCAGCGCAGGGCGACGATCTCCGCGGCGACCGACACCGCGACCTCCTCGGGCGTCCGGGCGCCCAGGTCCAGCCCCACCGGCGAGCGCAGCCGGCCCAGCTCCGCGGCCGTCAGCCCGTCCGCGACCAGCCGCCTGGTGCGCTCCTCGTGCGTACGGCGGCTGCCCATCGCCCCGATGTACGCGGCCGGCCGGCGCAGCGCCTCCGCGAGCAGCGGCACGTCGAACTTCGGATCATGGGTGAGGACGCAGACCACCGTGCGCGCGTCGGTGCCCGTGGCCCGCAGATAGCGGTGCGGCCACTCCACGACCACCTCCACCCCCGGCGGGAACCGCTTCGGCGTGGCGAAGACCGGGCGGGCGTCGCACACGGTGACCCGGTAGCCGAGGAAGTCACCGATCCGCGCGACGGCCGCCGCGTAGTCGATCGCGCCGAACACCAGCATCCGCGGCGGCGGCGCGAAGGAGTGCAGGAACACCGACACCGCGTCCTCGCGCCGCTGGCCGTGCGGCCCGTAGTGCCGCAGCTCCGTGACACCGAGGGCCAGCTCACCGCGCGCGTCGGCGGTCACGGCCGCGTCCAGCCCCTCGGCGCCCAGCGTGCCGCGCACCCGGTCGGGCCAGACGGCGAGCGTCGCCCCGCGCGGCGCCGGGCCGTCGGTCACCGTGGCCACCGTGACCGGATCGTCCGCGGCGACCGACTCCGCGACCGCGCCGAACGCCGCGTCCGTCCCGGGCGTCACCGGCCGCACCAGCACCGTGATCTCGCCGCCGCAGGTCAGGCCCACCGCGAACGCGTCGTCGTCGCTGTAGCCGTACGTCGCCAGCCGGGCCTCGCCGCCCGCCATCACCTCCCGGGCCAGCTCGAACACCGCGCCCTCCACACAGCCCCCGGACACGCTGCCCACGACCTCGTCGTCCGGCCCGACGGCCAGCGCGGCGCCGGGGTCCCGAGGGGCGCTGCGGCTGCGCGCGACGACCGTGGCCAGCCCGAACGGCACCCCTGCGGCGTACCACTCGCGGAGCACCGGGAGAATCTCACGCATACCGCGCTCCTCTCGTCACCCCGCCGGGTACCCGCGCCGGTGCGGGTGGGAATCCCCGGGTCAGGCCACGGGACCCGTCCAGCCGTCGGCCACATGGCCCAGCCGGACCCGCTGCGGATGGTCGCCCACAGGCACCGACAGCCGCTTCTGCCCGGTGGCGAAGTCGATCGCCGTGACCTGGTCGGCGCCGCTCTCGGAGATCACGCAGTCCTTGCCGTCGCCGCTCACCGTGGCCCAGTACGGCTTGGACGCGCCGACGAGCGGTCCCTCCTGGAGGGTGGCGCGGTCGACGACCGTGGCGTAGTCGTCCATGGTGCCCGCGACGCACAGCTTGCTGCCGTCCGGCCGCATCGACAGGCCGTGGTGGCGGGAGTCGTTGACGAACGTGGTGCGGTCGTCGCTGGTCGCGGGGTTCTTCGGCAGCGTCTTGGTCCGGGTGATCCGGTCGGTGGCGAGGTCGTACTCGAAGAAGCCGTTGAAGAACGACACCTGGAAGTACAGCTTCGACTCGTCCGGTGAGAACACCGCGGGCCGCACCGCGTCCGAGTAGTCCTTCAGCCCGATCGCGTCCAGCCGCTGCCGCATGTCGATGACCTTCACCTGCTGGAACGTGGTGGCGTCGACGACGGTGATGCGCCGGTCGCCCTTCGTCCAGTCCAGCCACGGGGCGTCGGTGGCGGTGTTCACGTCACCGATCGACATGTTGTACAGGTACCTGCCGTCCCTGGTGAAGATGTTCTCGTGCGGCTTGTCACCGGTGGCGAACCGCCCCACCTCCTTGCCGCTGACGATGTCCAGCACGTGCACGGTGTCGGCGGTCGACGCGGACACCGCGACCCGGGTGCCGTCGGGGGAGACCGCCATGTGGTCGGCGCGGTAACCGGCCACCTTGAACCGCCAGTTGACCCGGCCGGTGGCGAGATCGATGGACACGACGTCCGCGAAGCTCGGCCGGGAGACGACGACCGAGGAGCCGTCCGGGGTGGAGTACATGTCGTCGACGAACTGGTCGTGTCCCTCGCCGACGCTGTTGCGGATGGCCATGAAGTAGATCCACTTGATGGGATCGGCGTTGATCTCCGCCATCCGTTCGGCCTTGTCCGGCACGACATCGATCCGGCCGATCCTCGCGTAGTCGCCGGAGGACTTGATGACGTCGGCGGTGCCGTCCCAGTTGTTGCCGACGAACAGCACCTCGCGCAGGCCGGCGGTCGAGGGCGCCGCGCTCGCGGCGGCGGCCGGGGTGGTGACGGTCAGGACGAGGGCGGCGGCCACGGAGCAAAGGTGCCTGGTTCTGGATGCAGGCATGACGGCTCTCTCCTCAGCGGTAGGGGAGCGTGCGTGCGGGCGGACGCGCGGAATCTGAACACGCGCGCTTTCACAGTGAACTTACTGAAAAGTAAGGAGGGGGCGGCCTACTCGACAAGACCGCGTACACGACAAAATCGAAGCCGTCCCGGACCGCGAGCGGGGGTGAGACGGACATGACGGGCAGGCTCAGGGCACCGACCGGCCGCTACGGCGGCAGATCCGCCGAGGAACGCAAGGCGGAACGGCGCGACCGCTTCCTCGCCGCCGCGCTGCAGCTGTTCGGCGCCGCACCCGGCTACCGCGCGACCACGATCGCCGCGCTGAGTGAGGCCGCGGGCCTGTCGACCCGCCAGTTCTACGAGGAGTTCCGCACCCTGGAGGACGTCCTCGCCGCCCTCCACCTCCAGGTCAACGACAGCTCCGAACAGGCGGTCCTCGCGGCGTTCGAAGCCGCCCGCGACCTGCCCCTCACCGAGCGCGTCACGGCGTTCTTCCGCGCCTACGCCGACAGCGTCACCGCCGACCCGCGCCGCATCCGCATCACCTTCGTGGAGATCGTCGGCGTCAGCGCCCGCCTGGAGGAGCAGCGCCTGGCCCGCCGCGCCCGCTGGGTCGACCTCATCTGTGCCGAGGCCCGGGCGGCCGCGGCCCGCGGGGAGGCCGCGGACCGCGACTACCGCCTTGCGGCGACGGCGTTCATCGGCAGCGTCAACGGCCTGCTGCACGACTGGAGCGCCGGCTGGGTCGACGCGACGCTCGACGAGGTCGTCGACGAACTGGTCCGCCAGCTCCTCGGCATCCTCCGCACCCCGGGCCGGCCCCTGACCGCCCGCGTCAGGGCCGTGGAATGACCTCGATCCGCCCGCCGTCCAGCAGGTACTTCGGCAGATACGGCAGCTCGTCCGCGACCGGGAACTCGTACCCCCGGGCGAGGACCGCCATGGCCAGCGGGCCGAGCGCCACCCGGGCGCGCGGCGCCGGCGCGTCGCCCCAGTAGACGCGGTGCTCGTCCAGGGTGCCGGACAGCGCCTTGGCGAAGGCGTCGTGGTCACCGGCGAGAATGCGGTGGAAGAGGGCGACCGGCTGGTACTCGATCCGGTTCACGAAGTCGTCCGGCCCATGGGTCAGGGCGTCCGGCATGGACGCCTCCATGGTGGCGAGCAGCTTCTGCACGATGTCGTCCATGGGCTGCCGGGTGAAGTAGGCCCGCAGGGTCTCCGCCCAGTGCAGCAGGTAGGAGTCGACCGAGTCGTCCTCCCGCAGCCGTTCCATCGGCACCCCGCACAGCCGCTCGACCCGCTCCCACTCCCGGCACACGATCGCCACGTACACGGCGTCGAGCCAGCCCCGCACGTCCGCGGGCGGCACGGCGCCCTCCCCGGTCACCTCCACCGCCAGGTCTTCCCCCATGACGCACTTCTGCGGCTGCCCGCCGGCGAACAGCAGAGTGCCCAGCTGCACGGCGAGCGCCCAGGGGTCCCAGGTGTCCACGTGCGCGGCGCGCGGGTCGTCGGCGCAGCGGGCGTGGGCGAGCGTGACGGCACCGGCGAAGACGTCGGCCAGCCCCGAGGGATCCCCGGCGAGCCGCGCCAGCCCCTCCCGCAGACGCTGCCCGAGCGCGGCGAGGTCCGGGGCGGCGGCGGTGTCCCGGGTGAGGATGCGCCCGGCGGGGGCGAGCCGGACCAGGCTCTTCATCCGCCGGAGCAGCTCGGGGGGCGGCTGCACGGAGAAGGACCGGGTGGCGTCGTCGATGACGGTGAGCGAGGTGAGCCGCCCGTGATGCCACCAGTAGAGCCGCGGCGACAAGGCGCCCGCCCCGTCCTGGTAGGCGCCCAGCGCATAAGCGGCAAGGCTGTTGACGGCATCGACCACGGACCCGTCGCCGACCGGATGGAACACCAGGTTGTGCCGCGTCGGCACGACCACGAGGGCCCCGCCGTCCGGCAGCGGCTCACCGGTGGCCTGCCGCGCCGCCTGCGCGAGGAACAGCGCCTGACTCGCGACGAACGGAGAGTCGCCGTACAGCGAGTGCAGGACGGCACCCCCCTCGACGGGGATCTCCTCGTGCCGCACCGCCACCCGCATCAGATTGGCCCGGGCGGCCTGGTCCAGCTCCTCCGCGCCCACCCGCTCGACGTCCTGGTCGGTGAGGATGCGCACGCTGGTGTCCCCGTCGAGGGCATAGGCGAGGACGAGCCCGTCGGCCACCCGCCGCGCGTACCGCATCGCTCCCGCGAGCTGAGGCGATACCGACTCCTCGGCGAGCAGCCGGGCGTGCACCCCCCGCAGCAACTCCTCGGCACTCTCCCCGCCCTGACTGGCCTCCCGCAGCCGAGCGAAGTGCTCCCCGACCACTTCGGGCCACCGCTCCTGCGGCACCTGCCGGCACAGGTGCGCCAGATTGTGCAGGGAGTACTGATGCCCGTCCTGGAGGTAGGGCGCCACGAGCCGCCGCAGCAGATCCCCCTCCGCGGGGCTGAGCATGGGCAGCTCGGGATCGGAACCGTTCACCTGATCGCGTGTCACGCCCCAGACGCTACAGGTGCCTAACTCCCCACCCGCCCAAGGGCTTCCCTTACCGGGGACACACCGTCCTCCGCACGAATACGGGCGCCCAGAGCACGGGCGCGCTCACGGAATCCGGCGTCGCCGGTGACGCGGGCGAGAGCGGCGGCGAGGGCATCGACGCCGAGCCGGCGCAACGGAAGCACCTGCGGGGCGACGCCCAGCCGTACGAGACGGGCCGCCCAGAAAGCCTCGTCGAACTGCACCGGGACCGGCACCGCGGGCACCCCCGCCCGCAGCCCCGCCGCCGTGGTCCCGGCACCACAGTGGTGGACGACCGCGGCCATCCTCGGAAAGAGCAGCGAGTGCGGCACCTCCCCGACGGTCAGCATGTCGTCCCCGTCGGCCTCCAGCCCACCCCACCCGCGCTGAACGACTCCACGCAGCCCCGCCCGCCGCAACGCCCGCACGATCCCGGCACTCAGCCGCCGAGGATCGGGCACGGTGGCACTACCGAGCCCGACGAAAACGGGCGCGGGCCCCCGCTCCAGGAACTCCCGCACAGGACCGGGCAGTTCCGCCTCTCCCTCATAAGGCCACCAGTACCCGGTGACGTCGAGTCCCGGCCGCCAGTCGTGCGGCCGGGGCACCACCAGCGGGCTGAACCCGTGCAGCACCGGCCACCCCTGCCGCTCGCGGGCCCGCAGCGCGGCGGCGGAACCCAGGGCCGGCAGCCCCAGCCGCTCGCGGACGCCGGGCACGGTGGCGGCGAAGACATGCTCGACGGCGAGATTGACGCCGTACCCGGCGATGCGGTTGGCGGCCCCGCCCCAGGACCCGGTGGCCAGCACAGGCGGCGCGAACTCCCGGGTCGGGGCGAGGGGTTGCAGATACACCCCCAGGCTCGGCAGCCGCAGCCCCTCGGCGATGGCATGCCCCAACGGCCCGACGGCCCCGCCCAGCAGCAGTACGTCGCTGTCCTTGGCGGCTCCCAGCAGCCCTTCCGTCATCCGCCCCGCGAGGGACCGCGCCAGCGCGATCACCCGCACGAGCTTTCCCACGCCCGTCGTACTGCGGTGCAGGCCGCGTCCGCGCGCGGACTCCAGCTCGGCGCGCGGATCGACGGGCAGCGGCCGGAAGCCCAGTCCGGCCCTCGCCGCCAGCGGCGCGAAACATTCATGGGTGACCAGGGTGACCTCGTGCCCGCCCCGCGCCAGCCCGTGCCCCAGCCCCGTGTAGGGGGCCACGTCCCCCCTCGACCCCGCCGTCATGATCGCCACACGCACGTCGTTCAGTATGTCCCCGCGGGGCCCTGGCAGGGGGGCGCCAGGCCGAGGGGCACCCGGCGTGGGTTCGGGCCGGGGGTGGGTGGCGCAGCCAAGTCGGCTGACGCCCGCGCAGGGAGGCGCGGGGAACTGCGCGAGCAACCACCCGCACACCCGCACCCGGCTCACAACCGTTCGTCGCTACTCGTCCCACGCCTCGATCATGATCTGCTCGGAAATCTTCCCGTCCCGCAGCGTGATCATCGACTCGGACAGGACCCGCGTCCCGTCCGGATACTCACAGGACTCGCAGTACGCCGCGTGATCCCCCTGGACCACGCACTCCTCCAGCTTGTGCGTCATGTCGCGGCTGTACACGTCCTGGAGCATCGCGGCGATCCCGTCCCGCCCCCGCACCTCGTGGGGGTGGCTGGGCTGGCTGTTGCGGTTCACGACACGCAGCGTCGCGTCGTCCGCGTAGAGCGACAGGAGTGTCTCCGCGGTCTGTCCTTCGATGCCTCGGCGCAAGGTCTCGGTGTCGAAGGCGGCGGATGCGGTGGTGCCCATGGTGACCTCCTTCGAAGGCCGCCGCCCGTACCGGGCACGGACGGCGCCGGCCTCATCCTTCGAGCGTCCTCCGCCCCGCCGGGCTCGGCAAGCGCAGCCGGCAAGGCGTTCCACTGCGCCTCACGAGTGACCCGGACGGCGTACCCGTGTCCGCCTGCGCCCGCGCACCGTTGCTGAAAGCATGATCTCCACTCGACGCATCGTCGCCGCCGCCTGCCTCGCCGCCGGAGTCGTCGGCCTCGCCGCCCCCGCGGCGAGCGCGGCCGACGCGGGCGCCAAGGGCGCCGGCCTGCCGAACCCCGTCCACCTGCTCGACTCCCTCGCCGCCGGCGACATCCCCGAGCAGCAGAGGGAGCAGCTCCCGACGGTCTCCCAGCAGCTCAGGGCACTGAACCAGGTGCGCGAGCTGAACCGCCTCAACGAGCTGCACCAGGTCACCGACCTTGCGGCCCCGGTCCGCGGACTGCTCCCCTCGCTGCGTTAGCCGCTCGGCGCCCCCCTTGCCGAGGAGCCGCCCCACAGGGGGCGGCTCTTCTCGTGTGCGACCCCCGCCGCACACCCCCCGCCACCACCGCGTCGCATAAGGTCACCCCGGGACGGAAGCCACCGCGAAGGAAGGACCAGCCCATGGCGCAGGAAGTACGCGGCGTGATCGCACCGGGCAAGGACGAGCCGGTGCGGATCGAGACGATCGTCGTGCCCGACCCGGGCCCCGGTGAGGCCGTGGTGCGCATCCAGGCGTGCGGGGTCTGCCATACCGACCTGCACTACAAGCAGAGCGGCATCACCGACGAGTTCCCCTTCCTCCTCGGCCACGAGGCGGCAGGCGTCGTCGAGCAGGTCGGCCCCGGCGTCACCGACGTCGTGCCTGGCGACTTCGTCATCCTCAACTGGCGTGCCGTCTGCGGCCGTTGCCGGGCGTGCCTGCGCGGCCGGCCCTGGTACTGCTTCGACACCCACAACGCGCGCCAGAAGATGACCCTCACCGACGGCACCGAACTCGCCCCCGCCCTCGGCATCGGCGCGTTCGCGGAGAAGACCCTGGTCGCGGCCGGCCAGTGCACGAAGGTCGACCCGGCGGTCTCCCCACAGGTCGCCGGCCTGCTGGGCTGCGGGGTGATGGCGGGCATCGGCGCCGCCCTCAACACCGGCGGCGTCACCCGCGGCGACTCGGTCGCCGTCATCGGCTGCGGCGGCGTCGGCGACGCGGCGATCGCCGGGGCGCACCTGGCCGGCGCGGCGAAGATCATCGCCGTGGACATCGACGACCGGAAACTGGAGACCGCCCGCGGCATGGGCGCCACCCACACCGTCAACTCCCGCACCACCGACCCGATCGAGGCGATCCGTGAGCTGACCGGCGGCTTCGGCGCCGACGTCGTGATCGAGGCGGTCGGCCGCCCGGAGACGTACACCCAGGCGTTCTACGCCCGTGACCTGGCCGGCACCGTCGTCCTGGTCGGCGTGCCCACCCCGGAGATGAAGCTGGAACTTCCCCTCCTGGACGTGTTCGGCCGCGGCGGCGCCCTGAAGTCCTCCTGGTACGGCGACTGCCTGCCCTCCCGGGACTTCCCCATGCTGATCGACCTGCATCTGCAGGGCCGCCTGGCCCTGGACAAGTTCGTCACGGAGACGATCCGGCTGGACGAGGTGGAGAAGGCGTTCGAGCGGATGCACCACGGCGACGTCCTGCGCTCGGTGGTGGTGCTCTGATGACCGCCCGCATCGAACGCCTCGTCACCGCCGGTCAGTTCACCCTCGACGGCGGCACCTGGGACGTGGAGAACAACGTGTGGATCGTCGGCGACGACCACGAGGTCATCGTCATCGACGCCGCCCACGACGCCGACGCCATCGCCGCGGCCGTCGGCGACCGGCGCCTGACCGCGATCGTGTGCACCCACGCCCACAACGACCACATCGACGCCGCGCCCGCCCTCGCCGACGCGACCGGCGCGGTGATCTGGCTGCACCCGGACGACCTGCCGCTGTGGAAGCGGACCCACCCCGACCGCGACCCCGACGCCCATCTCCTGGACGGGCAGGTCATCGAGGGCGCCGGCGTCGACCTCACCGTCCTGCACACCCCCGGGCACGCCCCGGGCGCGGTCTGCCTGTACGACCCGGGCCTCGGCGTCGTCTTCACCGGCGACACCCTCTTCCAGGGCGGCCCCGGCGCCACCGGGCGCTCGTACTCGCACTTCCCGACGATCATTGACTCGATCCGCGACCGGCTGCTCACCCTGCCGCCGGAGACGAAGGTGCTGACCGGCCACGGCGACTCCACCACCGTCGGGGCCGAGGCCCCGCACCTTCAGGAGTGGATCGCCCGCGGGCGCTGAGCCGTGGGCGGCCGCCCGGAAAACCCGCGCGGCCGCCCACGCACCGCCCTTACGATCACCGCCATGACCACCGACACCCCGGACACTCCTGACACCCCGGACACTCCCAACACCCTCCACACCTTCCGCGCCGCGCACAACGGCGTCCGCGTTCTGCGCTGCGCGCCCGACGGCCCGCCCCTGGACGGGGAGCAGGCCGCGCTCGACCTGATCGGCGACGCCTTCGGGCAGGAGGCGGAGCTGGTCGTGGTGCCCGTGGAGCGGGTCGGCGCGGAGTTCTTCCGGCTGCGGTCGGGGGTCGCGGGCGCGGTCGTGCAGAAGTTCGCCACCTACCGGCTCCGCCTCGCCGTCGTCGGCGACATCTCCGGACACGTCGCCGACAGCACGGCCCTGCGCGATTTCGTCCACGAGTCCAACCAGGGCGACCAGCTGTGGTTCGTGGCAGACGAAGAGGAACTGGGAGTACGGCTGACAGGATGACCTGCCCGTAAAAGGCGACAGAAGATGTCCGGCTTCCCCGGCACCCTCGGACACGACACCGACGCACGACAGCGACGCGCGACACCGACGCGCGTCACCACGCACGACAACGGGAGGCCGGACATGACACATCCGCTCAAGGGCAAGGTCGCACTGGTGGCCGGGGCGACCCGCGGGGCGGGGCGGGGCATCGCCGTGGAGCTGGGCGCGGCCGGCGCCACCGTCTACGTCACCGGCCGCACCACCCGCGCCCGGCGCTCCGAGTACGACCGGCCCGAGACCATCGAGGACACCGCCGACCTGGTCACCGAGGCCGGCGGCGACGGCATCGCCGTACCGGCCGACCATCTGGACCCCGCGCAGGTCCGGGCCGTCGTGGAGCGTATCGCCGCCGAGCGGGGCCGCCTCGACGTCCTCGTCAACGACATCTGGGGCGGCGAGCACCTCTTCGAGTGGGACACCCCGCTCTGGGAGCACGACCTCGACAACGGGCTGCGACTGCTGCGGCTCGCCGTCGAGACCCACGCGATCACCAGCCACCACGCGCTGCCGCTGCTGCTGCGCCACCCCGGCGGCCTGGTGGTGGAGATGACCGACGGCACCGCGGAGTACAACCGCGACCGGTACCGCAACTCCTTCTTCTACGACCTCGCCAAGACCTCCGTCCTGCGCATGGCCTTCGCCCTCGGCCATGAACTCGGCCCGCGCGGCGCGACCGCGGTCGCCCTCACGCCCGGCTGGATGCGCTCGGAGCTGATGCTCGACCACTTCGGGGTCGGCGAGGACAACTGGCGTGACGCCCTGGACCGGGTCCCGCACTTCGCCATCTCGGAGACCCCGCGCTATGTGGGACGTGCCGTCGCCGCCCTCGCCGCCGATCCGGACGTGGCCCGCTTCAACGGGCAGTCGCTCTCCAGCGGAGGCCTCGCCCGGGAGTACGGCTTCACCGACGTCGACGGCAGCCGCCCGGACGCCTGGCGCTACCTCGTCGAGGTCCAGGACGCGGGCAAGCCCGCCGACACCACCGGCTACCGCTGACCGTACCCGGCGACCGCGCCCGATCTCCTACCCGTGCCCGGTCGACGGCCCGGCGGCCCCGGACGACGACCCCACCGCCTGCCCCGCCACCACATCCGGCAGCGCCCACCGCGCCCCGTGCCCCGGTGGCAGGGCCAAGTCCTCGCGTACGGCCGCGTAGTACGCCTCGCGGCCCGCGCGCTGCCGGTCCAGCAGCGCCTGCCAGGCGGCGGGGTCACGGGTGCCGTCCCGCAGGAACCGCTCCATCTCCAGCACCACGACCACCCACGCCCGGGCCTTCTCCACCACCTCACGGCTGCCCAGCATCAGCAGCGCCTCCCCAGACGGGTCCCGGGCCACGGTGGCCTCCGCCAGCAGGGGTTCGGCCTCGGCGAGCGACAACGGGTGCGGGTGCGGGTCGTTGCCGAGGTGGGAGGCGACGCGATAGGCCAGCGTCACCGACGCCTTCAGCGCCCGGGCCCAGTCGGAGTACACCGCGAGCCGCCGCTCCTCCCACCGGGCCGCCCGCTCGCGCCGGAAGCGGGCCCGGTCGCTGCGCACGATCGCCAGGTACGAGCCGAGCGCGCCGATCACGACGCCGAGGAGCGCGGGGAGCTGCTGTATGAACGACGACATGACCGCACGCTATCTGCCCAGGTGATCGTCGCGGCACTACCGTCGGAGCCATGACCTTTCCCACCCGGCGCTTCGCCGGCCACGCCGCCCTCGTCACCGGCGCCGCCCGCGGTATCGGCGCCGCCACCGCCCGCCGGCTCGCCCAGGAGGGGGCGCGGGTCCTGGTGACCGACGTCGATCCGCCGGCCGCCCGGGCGACCGCCGAGGCTCTGCGCGAGGAGGGCCTGGCCGCCGAGGCGTTCGCCTGCGACGTGGCGGACCGCGCCTCGGTGGAGGCGGCCGTGGCGTACGCGGCCGACACCTTCGGCGGGCTGGACGTCCTGGTCAACAACGCCTACGCCTGCCACCCCGACGCCCCGCTCTTCGAGGACGAGCCGGACGAGGTGTGGGCCCGCGACCTCGACGTCACGCTCACCGGCGCCTACCGCTGCTGCCGCGCCGCGCTGCCCCACCTCGCCGCGTCCGGGCGCGGCGCGATCGTCAGCGTCGGGTCCGTCAACGGCGTACAGGACTTCGGCAACCACGCCTACAGCGCCGCCAAGGCGGGCCTGGCCTCGCTGACCCGGACGCTCGCCGGGCACGCGGCGGCGCGCGGGGTCCGCGTCAACACCGTGGTGCCCGGCACCGTCCGCACCACCGCCTGGGAGGGCCGGGACGACGAACTGGAGGCCGTCCGGGCGCTGTATCCGCTCGGCCGGGTCGGCGAGCCGGAGGACATCGCCGCGGCCGTCGCCTTCCTGGCCTCAGCCGACGCGGCCTGGATCACCGGCACCGCCCTGTGCGTCGACGGCGGCCTCACCGCCGTCAACACCGGCTTCCGCAGCGTGACACGGCCGGATACCTGACCTTCCGGGCATTTCCGGAGGGAAAGTTCACTGTTTCGTCACAGCGCGCCCGCCGCTACAACCGGCACCCCCCTGCGCCTGTCTACCTGGCAGAGACCACCCCGCACACACCGGAAAGAGGCCTGCCATGGGGGACATACGCAGACGGGGCGCCGTCGCACTCGGGGTCGCCGCACTGGTGACGCCCGTCACACTCGCCGTCGGCGCCGGCACCGCGCAGGCGGCGCCCAGTTGCACCACGAAGGCCGGCCCCTACCAGAAGCAGGTCGAGAAGTTCCTCGGCCGGCCGGTGGACGGCAAGCAGTCCACCGCCGACTGCAAGGCCATCCAGGCCTTCCAGACCAAGCACGGCATCAGTCCGAACATCGGCTACGCCGGGCCGGTCACCTGGGGCGTGATGGACCTCATGAACAAGCAGAAGGCCGTCGGGAAGAACCCCAACAAGGACGGCAAGTGCCCGGTGAACAAGGGCCGCATCGCCTGCGTCAACCTCACGCTCCAGCTGAGCTGGATCCAGGACGGCAGCAAGCTCGTCTACGGGCCCGTGCCGGTGCGCACCGGCCGTGACGGGTACGAGACGCGGACCGGGCTGAAGAAGATCTACTGGCGGGACATCGACCACGTGTCGACGATCTACAACGTGCCGATGCCCTACAGCCAGTTCTTCGACGGCGGCCAGGCCTTCCACTCGGTGGGCGTCAGCATGTGGAACCCGCCGGGCTCGCACGGCTGCGTCAACATGACGAAGACCGACGCCAAGGCCTACTGGTCGCTGCTGCGGAACGGCGACGACGTCTTCGTCTACGGCCGCAAGCTGGGCACCTGACCGGCGCTCGCCGGCACGTGACCGGCACGTGACCGGCACCTGACCGGAGCCACCCGGTGGGCCTCGCTCACCGGGCCGGCGGGTCACCGAAGTCGGGGATCTCCAGCCGTGCCCCGCCCTGCCGCGCGGACTCGTGCGCGACGATGCCCGGCAGGGTGTAGCGGGCCGCCACCCAGGCGTTCACCGGCGGCAGGGTGCGGGAGTTCACCGCGGTCACGAAGTCGTCCGCCAGGAAGTGGTGGCTGCCCTCGTGCCCGTTGGGCAGCGTGTCGTACGCCCGCGGCAGCCGGGACCGGTCGTGCACCGGCGCGCACCCCGAGGTGAACGCGGCCCGCAGCTCCGGCGCCACGTCCTGAAGCGACGGGTCGTCGGGAGCGGTGCGCTTCCTCGGCTCCAGCAGCTCGCTGATGTCCCGTACCCCCTTCTTGTCCTGCCACAGGGCCACCGTCGCCAGCTGCTCCATGCTGGCCTCCGTGCCGAAGAAGCGGAACCGGGACTCGCGGATGTGCGCGGGGTAGCCCACCCGCCGGAACTCGTTGGTGCGGAACGAGCCGCCGCCCGCCACCTCGAAGAGCGCCGTCGCGTTCGACACGTCGTTGTCGAACCGGCTGACCGACCGGTCGAAGACACCGTCGCCGCGCTCGTCGCGCACCCCGATCGCCGACACGCTCACCGCCCGCGTCGGCCAGGCGCCGAGCACGCCGCCGACCGAGTGCGTCGGGTACAGCAGCGGGGGATAGCTCGCCGTCGCCTTCCAGTCCGCGCCGCCGCTGTAGCGGTACGCGTCGTAGAAGCCGAGGTCCATGTCGTGGACGTAGTCGCCCTCCGCGTAGAAGAGGCGGCCGAAGGCGCCCTCGGCGATCCTCTGCCGGGCGTGCACCGTCGCCGGGTGGTAGTGGCTCGTCTCGCCCATCATGTACGTCAGCCCGGTGGCCCGCACCGCCTCGACGATCGCCGCGATCTCCTCCACGGTGATCGCCATCGGGACCGCGGAGAAGACGTGCTTGCCGGCCCGCAGGCCGTCGAGGACCAGGGGCGCGTGCGTCCAGCGCTGCGTGAAGATCGCGACCGCGTCGACCGCGGGGGAGTCCAGCATGGCCTCGTACGACGGGAAGGTGCCGGTGAGGCCCTCCGTTGCGGCGAGGCGCTCGGCGCGCTCGGGCAGCAGGTCGGTGACATGGACGCCGGCGACGCCCGGATGCGCGGCGAAGAGCTTGGCGAACCGGGCGGAGAACTGTCCCGCGCCCACGATGCCGAGGGAGAAGGTCATGGTGTGGTGCCCTTCCCCGACGGGGGCGGGGCCAATCTCATTCCCGCATCCGGTCCATGATCGACGTGATCATTGACACGGTCCGAAATGTCCGAATCATCCATGCTTACTCACGTGGTCTTCACGTCCGGCCCCGTATGCTTCACAGCATGTCCACCACTGTTGAACCCGCCTCCGAGCGATCGGCCGCGGAGGTCAACGAGGAGATCAGAGCCCTGTGGCTCCGGTCCGGCGGGACACTGACCGGCGAGCAGCGCGAGGAGTACCAGCGCCTCGTCCTGGAGTGGGCCGCCGCGGCCCAGCGCCGACCGGTCAACGCGGCCTGACCGCGGTCCCGGCGGGAGCGCCCCGCGCATCCCGGCGCCGCCTCGGGGCACCCCTGACGGAATGGGTGCCCTTCTCGCTCTGGCCTCAGCCGTCACCTACGGCATCGTCGACTTCACCGGCGGTCTGCTCTCCCGCCGCGCCCCCTTCCGCGCCGTCACCTTCCTCGGCCAACTGGGCGGCCTGCTGCTCGCCGCAGCGGCCGCCCTTCTGCTGTCCCCGCACGTCCCCGCCCCCGCGGACTGCGCCTGGGGCGCCCTCTCCGGCGTCGGCAGCGGCCTCGCGATGCTGTTCCTGAACCGCGGGCTGAGCCGCGGCGCCATGTCCGTCGTCGTCCCCGTCAGCGCTGTGACCTCCGTCGCGCTGTCCGTGCTGTGCGGGGTGCTGCTGGGGGACCGGCCGGGCACCGTCGCCTGGGCGGGCATCGCCGTCACCGCCCCCGCCCTCTGGCTCGTCGCGGGCGGCCGGGCCGAGCCGGGCACGGGCGTACGCGACGGACTGGTCGCCAGTGCCGGCGTGGCCGTGCAGTACCTGGCGCTCGGCCAGGCGGGCGCGGACAGCGGGCTGTGGCCGGTCGCCGCCGGGCGGGTCGCCGCCGTGCTCGTCCTGCTGCCGGGCGCCCTGCGCCGGCCGCCCCGGCTGCGGCCCTGGCCGGCCTGCGCCTCCGTACTGGTGGGCGCGGGCGCCGCGCTCGGGCTCATCCTGTACCTGCTCGCCGCGCACCGGCAGATGCTCGCCGTCGCCGTCGTCCTCGCCTCGCTCTACCCGGCCGTCCCGGTGATCCTCGGCTTGGCCCTGCTGCACGAGCGGATCACGCCACGGCAGACCGTGGGCCTGGTCGGCGCGGCGGCGGCCACGGTCCTGCTCACCCTGGGCTGAGCGCCGGGCGGGCCCTTGCTGGCGGGACCCGGCCCTCGGTGTCGGCGAGCGCCGCGTCCACCTTCGCCGGCTTCCGGTCGGCCCGCGCACCGACCTGCTCCGGCTCTCCCCGGGACCCAAGTCGCCGTGCGCATGCGGGAAAGGGCCGCGGCAGGGCTCAGCCCCAGCTCGCCGAGTAGTGGCGGCGGCGATAGGCCCGGCGGTCCTGCTCACCCTGGGCTGAGCGCGGGTCGGGGGTCTTGCTACCGGGACCCGGCCCAAGTCGCCGTGCGCATGCGGGAAAGGGCCGCGGCAGGGCTCAGCCCCAGCTCGCCGAGTAGTGCCGGCGATAGGCCCGGCGGTCCTGCTCGTCCCGGATGTACCGGGTCGCCACCAGCGCCACCAGGCTTCCCGCGACGATCAGCAGGCCCGGCCCCGCGTTCCGGGTGTCCGTGAGACGGGACAGCAGCGCCGGCTCCCCGGTGCCGCCGCCCGTGACCGGCGCCGAGGAGCCCGGGGACGCCGCGCCGGGCGCGATCGCGCCCTGGGTGGCCCCCGCCGACGGAGTCGCGCCCTGCCGCGCCCCGCCGGCCGCCGCGTCCGACACGATCAGCTTCACCCCGAGCGCCTCCAGCGCCTTCGTCACCGGCTGGAAGAACGTCGTACCGCCCGTCGTGCAGTCACCGCTGCCGCCCGACGTCACCCCCAGGGCGATGCCCTCGGAGAACAACGGCCCCCCGCTGTCCCCGGGTTCGGCGCACACCGTCGTCTGGATCAGACCGGTGACGGTGCCCTCGGGGTAGTTCACCGTGGCGTTCAGGCCGGTCACCTTGCCGTCGCGCAGCCCGCTCGTGCTGCCGCTGCGGAACACCCGCTGCCCGACCGAGGGATCGGCCGCGCCGGTGATGCGGACGCCGTTGCCGCCACCGATCGCCACCACGTCGGCGCCGTCCCCGGCGCGCCCGCTCGCGTACCGCACCAGCGAGAAGTCACCGCCCGGGAAGCTGGCGCTCTCGGTCTGCCCGAGCTGCCGTGTCGCGCGGCCGTCGGCGAACCACACCGTGCCCGCGGGCCCGCAGTGCCCCGCCGTGAGGATGAAGTCCCGTTGCCCGTCGGTGACGTTGAACCCCGCCGAGCAGCGCCCCCCGGTCGACAGGATCGGCAGCGCCCCGTTGAGCCGCGTGGTGAAGGCGCCGGCGGTGCGCTCCATGCGCACGAAACCGCCGATGCCGTCCGCCACCCGTGTCAGCCGGGACCAGTCGGCCGCGGAGACCGTGCGGTCGCCCTGCACCACCACCTCGTTGCGGCGGTAGTCCACCACCCAGGCCGTGCCGGGCACCCGGGGCGCCGCCCGCAGCGTCGCCGTGGCCGACCTCAGCTCGTTCATGCTGTGCCGCACGACCTGCGGCTCGGCGCCCGCCGCCCGCACCTCGGCCGCGGTGTCCCGGTCGGTGACGGCGACGACCGGCCGCCCGTCGGCGCCGACCCAGCTCCCCGCCGTACGGTCGCCGCCGAGCCGTGCCGTCAGCGCCGCGCCCGTCTCCCCGGCCGACTGTGCGGCACTGAGGCCACCGGGGGCGGGCGGCACGGGCTCGTCGGCCATGGCGGCCTGCCCCACCATGCCCCCTCCCACGAGGAGTCCGCCGACGGCGGCAAGTCGTGCGACGCGCCGGACGATCCGTCGTCGTGCGTGCCTCATGCAGGGCTCCCGAAACCTTCGCGCGGGCGGCGTCACACCGCGGGGCCCTCCGGTCGTCGAGCGCCCACCCCTGATACGGGTCACGGGCCGGGCGCGTTCACCGGCACCGGACGGGGCTCGCAAGGACGGAAACCTTCGCACTGCCTACACTGCGGGCATGGACTCCACCCCCCTCGCACGTCTCGGCGCGGGCAAGTACCTGCTCCTCACCAGCTACCGGAAGAACGGCACCGCCGTCGCCACCCCGGTGTGGGTGGTGCGCGACGGCGACACGCTCGGGGTATGGACGGTGGCCGACTCCTGGAAGGTGAAGCGGATCCGCGCCCGCGCCGACGTCCTCGTCGGCCCCTGCGACGTGCGCGGCAGGCCCACCGGCGCCCAGGTCCCGGCGACGGCCGAGCTGTGCGACCCGCAGACCACGGCCCGCTACCGCCGCCTCCTCGCCCGCAAGTACGGCCTGATCGGCCGTCTCTCCCTGCTGGGCAGCCGGCTGCGCCGGGGCGTGGACGGGACGGTCGGCATCCGCATCACCCTCGGCACGTGAGCGACGGCCGGCCGCGCCCACGGGCACGACCGGCCGTCACCGTCACTGTGAAGCCCCGCCGCCGCTCACGGCAACGGCACCAAGGTTACGACGCGTTCAGCACCGTCCCTGTCAACTCCGGTCCGCCGTTCTGCGGTTCACCGTCCTCGCCGAGCATCCGGAACCGCACCGACTCCGCCGGCTCGGCCACCGTGTCCTTGACCGTCGGCAGGCTCACCTCCGCGCTCGTCGAGCCCGCCGGGACGTCCACCCACAGGGCGAGGTACTCGACCTTGGACAACGGCCGCTCGGGGTCCGGGCGTTCGCCGGTGTTCTCCTCCAGCCAGGCCGGGTCGACGTCCTTGGTGGACAGCTCGGGTCCGGCCGTGACCGGTGCGACGGCGAAGGTCACCTGGATGCCGACGGCGGCGGGTTCGGACAGCCCGACCCGCCAGGTCAGGGGCTGTCCCTCGGTCACCCGGTCCGCGACCGGCGTCACGGTGATCCGCGGCATCGGGTCGTCGTTGCGCGCGGTGACCCCGCCGCGGTGGGCGCCCACGACCACGCCGTGCACCGCCTTCACCACCACGTCGTGCGTGACGTCGTAGCCGAAGAGCCGGTCACCGGTCACCCGCACCGGCACGTCGATGTCACGGCCGCCGGGCCGCACCGTCACCAGCCGGTCCCGTGCCTCGCCGGTGGCCGGGTCGAGGACGTACACCCGCACCTGGCCGCTGCCGTGCCCGGACACCCGGACCGGCACCCGGTAGGTGCGCACACCGCTGTCGCCCTCGTCCACCGTCAGCCGCCCGATGTCCACCCGCGGCAGCGCGGCCTCCCGCACCGCCGGGGTGCCGGGCCGCCAGGCCCAGGCGTCCATCAGCCAGGCCCGCCCGGACGCCGACCGAGGGGTCAGCTCCAGCGTGGCGACCCGGCGCAGGTCGAGCCCCGCCCGCACTGCTGCGGCCAGCGGGACGCGCACCTCACGCGCCCAGTAGGAGGCGGTACGGTCGCTGCCGGGCAGCCCGTCGAGCCGTACCTGGCCCAGCACCGCCCGCTTGCCGCGCGCGTCAGCCACGGCCACGTCGAGGCGCGTGCCGGACGTGCCCGGCGGCACGATCACCCGCAGCGCCAGCTCCGGGGCACCGGCCAGCGACAGCGGGCGCGCCGCGCGGACCCGCGCCGGGGTGCCCGGCGCCGACCAGTTCAGCGCGACCGCCCGGCGGCCCTGCTCGCGCGGTGTCTCCCACTGCGCGAAGTGCGGCGAGATCCCGTGGCCGTCGCCGCCCAGGCAGGCGACGCGCGGATCGGTGTCCACCGCCGAGCACAGCCGCGCGCCGGTCACCGACACCCCGCCGTCGGGCAGGAAGCCCGCGCCGCGTGCCGCGCCGACCGCGTGGGTGAGCACCCGGGCCGGGTCGGCCGAGGGCGCCCTGCGTCCGGTGCCGTCGAGCAGCTCGCGCGCCCGGTCGTCGCCGGCGAGGAACAGCCGGGCCGCGGTGGCGACGTAGGTGGCGCCCGCCCGGTGCTGCTGGTCGGCGGTGAGCCGGGTCCGGCTGCCCTTCGAGCAGACCGGGTCACGCTCGTCCGGGTCGTCCCAGAAGTCGTCGTCGGCGGGCGCCTGGGCCTGGCCCGGCGTCCACTCGCTGTTGAAGAAGTTGTGGTTGGCGCCCACCACGTACACCGCGCTGTGCAGGGCCCGTCCCTGGCTGACGCCGCGGGTGCCGTCGACGTACACCTCGCCCTGGAGGTCGGAGACGTCGCCGTCGCAGCCCGGCAGGACCGTCACCGACGGCACGTCCGCCACCGGGTTTTGCCCGAAGATCGTCGGGCCGATCAGCACGGTGCCCCGGATGTGCCAGCGCACCCGGCCGCGGTAGCCGTCCTGCGCGGCGGGCGGCGGGTACAGGCTGTCCATCGCGGCCCGGTTGACGCCCTCGCCGCCGCGCGAGTGGCCGACGAGCAGGACCCGGGACAGGTCCGCGGTCGGCGCGTTGCGTACGGCGGCCGGTGCGGTCGCCGGGCGGGCGGCCCAGTCGGCCCAGCGGGCCAGGTGCTGCCGGACCAGCGAGGAGCGCGCCTGCGCGCCGCCGTCCTCGGCCGCCCAGTCCTGCCCGTTGATGCCGTTGGCGGCGATCGAGACCGTCACATAGCCCTGGGACGCCAGCAATTGCTGGTCGCGCAGATAGCCGCGGTGGCTCGGGATCGGCCTCGCCCCCGTCGCGCAGGGCCAGTCGCCGGTCACCTCGCCGCCGCGGTAACAGGTCGCGTGCCGGCCGTGCAGGAACAGCGCGAGCGGGCGCGGCCCGCGAACCCCCTTGGGCGCCACCACCTCGGCACGCATCTCCACCGGCGCCGCGAAACCGGGCAGCCGTACCGGGGGCAGGGCGTACTCGCCGCTCACCGTGCGGTACGCACCCGGCCGGCCCGGGTCGATCCGGGCCGCCGGGAGCGCGGCGGGCGGCGCGGCCGGGGCGGGGCCGCGCAGGCCCTGCCGGGCCGACGGCCCGTCCGCCGCGTCCAGCCGACGCCCGCCGGCCGTCACCTGAAGGTCCGTCAGCGCCGTCGTGCGGGCCTTCTCCAGCGGCAGCCGGAAGGTACGGCCGTCCCGCTGCGGGGCGGGCACCCCGAGCAGCCGGTCACCGCTGCGGAACTCCACGCGGGCGTCCCCCATCGGCACCTCGGCCGCGGCCCGCCACTCCAGTCTCCGTTCGGCGCCCTCCCCGGTGATCCGCCAGTCGGGCGGCAGACTGTTCCCGTCGGCCGCCACCGGTGCGTCGCCGGGCGGTCCCGCCGCCCGGGCCGCCGCCGGCACGGCCCCCGCCAAGGCGAGGACCGCCGCGGCGGTCACCCCTATTCGCCGGGCGAAATGCAATGGTTCACTCCTCACACCCCGTCCTCAGGCGCCCCGTCGGTCAGTCGGGGCCCTCTCGTGCCCGGGAGGACGGGTGGCGGAAGCTGTGGGTTGCCTGTGCGGGCGATCTTGTCTCAAGGTCGCCGGAGCGGCGGGTGCGGAGCCGCCCGCTGGCCGAAACGGCCTTCTCCGCGAGCCCAATTCCCTTACGGCGCACGGCGGATCGTCGCGTGGGGGAGGGGAGCGGGGCTCCGCGGCCGGTCGCCGAGCCCCGCCGAAGCCCGGGCGTGGCCGACGGGCGGGGCTCCGGCCGCGGGGCGTGACCGACCGGCGAGGCCCCGGCTGCTGGGCGGCGGCTTCCGGAACCCGGTCGGGGGCGGGTGCCGGGTGATGACCACGGGAACGAGCCCGGGCACCGGAATGCCCGTAGATTGGATGCAGACGGTCGCGCTCACGGCCACGGGGAGCGCGTGATGACAGCGGACATCGATTTCACGGCGTTCTTCGACGCCGCACCAAGCCCGTACCTGGTGCTGGACGCGGACCTGGTGATCCGCTACGTCAACCCGGCATGCCTGCGGACCGCGGGCCGGACCGAGGACCAGCTGACCGGGAAGCACTTCTTCGACGCCCTGCCGGAGAAGCCGGGCTTCCACGACGACGCCGAACGGGACCTGAAAGCCACCCTGCACCGGCTCCTGGCCACCGGGAGGCCGGAAACCCCGGTGCTCCGGCGGTACGACGTGCCTGCCGCCGGTGAGCGGGACGGGCCCGAGGAGCGGTGGTGGTCCGTGATCCACACCCCCCTCCGCGGACCCGACGGCACGGTGAAATGGATCATCCAGCAGCTGACGGACGTCACGGCCTTCGTCCGCTCGCCCCCGGCCCGCCGGCCCGGCGAGGAGTCGTCCGAGCGCACCGAGAACATGGCGGCCGAGCTGTACGCGCGCGCCCGCGAGCTGCACCGGCTGAACCAGGAACTGC
This sequence comes from Streptomyces griseosporeus, assembly GCF_014656055.1. Lineage (GTDB taxonomy): Bacteria > Actinomycetota > Actinomycetes > Streptomycetales > Streptomycetaceae > Streptomyces > Streptomyces griseosporeus. The sequence goes on along the minus strand of NZ_BNBR01000001.1, from coordinate 613,067 downwards.
GCCAGGCCCACGCCCGCGAGCAGCAGGTCGCCGTCACCCTGCAGGAAGCCATGCTGTCCGTCCCCGACCTGGACCGGCACACCAACATCGCCGTGCGCTACCTGCCCGCGACCGCGTCACTGAACGTGTGCGGCGACTGGTACGACGTCGTCGACCTGCCCCCCGACCGCTACGCCGTGGCCGTCGGAGACGTCGTCGGCCACGGTCTGCACGCCGCGGCCGTCATGGGCATGCTCCGCAGCGCCCTGAGCGCCGTCATCCGCGCCATCCCCAGCCCCGCCCAGGCCCTGGAAGTCCTCGGCATCTACGCCCGCTCCGTGGACGGCGCCATGGCCGCCACCGCGGTGAAGGTCCTCATCGACACCCGCAGCCTGCTGATCATCTACAGCAACGCCGGGCATCCACCGCCGGTCCTGCTGCACCCCGACGGGTCCTGCGACCTGCTGGAGAACGCCACCGACCCGCCCCTCGGCACGCGCGAGCACCACGTGCCCCGCCCCCAGGCCGGGCTTCCCTACAAGCCGGGAGACATCCTCGTGCTGTACACCGACGGGCTCATCGAGCGCCGCGGCGAGGACATCGACGTCGGCTTGGAACGCCTGATCACCGCCCTGGCCCAGGACCGGACCCTCGCCCCCGACCCGCTGGCCGACGCCCTGCTGGACCGGCTGGATGTCGCCGGGGGCGTGTCCGACGACATCGCTCTCGTCGTCATCCGCCTGTGACCCCGGCGGTTCCACGGACGGGGTCAGGCCCGAGCGGCCGGGGCTCGCGTCGGACCCGGTCAGCTCCAGGCGCGGTACGGCTCGTCGAGCAGCTGGAAGACCGGCTCGCCGCGGACCGGGTCCTTGGCGGTGGACAGCCGGACACGGTCGCCGCTGTGGATGCCGATCGGCGGGCCCATCACCCGGCCGCGCACGACGAACCCCTCGGCCATCTCGATCAGGGAGACATTGCGCGCGGCGGGGGTGTTGCGGTGCACCACGGTGGAGTGGCGGACCGTGCCGGTGCCCTCGCTGCGCTCCGTGCGCAGGTCGCTGCCGCGGCAGACCGGACACAGCAGCCGGTGGTACATGGCGGTGCCGCACCAGGTGCAGCGCTGGTAGAGGATGGCGTCCGTGTCCTCGGAGCGGGGCTGGAGGACACCGGCCGCGGACCCGCTCGCCTGCTGAAGGGCGGTTCCTGAGTGGTGGTACACGCTGGTCAACTCCCTGCGCTCGGCCGGAAACCCGCGTGCTCGGGGCGCCCGGGCACGCCGTGCGCGGCACCGTGCGACCGTGCACGACCACAGGTTATGGCACTGAGTGTCATGCGTAAAGGCACTCCGTACCCTGAATTTCGGCGGGCTCAGTCCCGGGCCAGCGTCGACTCGATCTCCTGCACCACCCGCCACAGCGGCGCCCCGCGCCGGGACACCACGACCACCACGTCCTCGGGCGTCTCGGCGGGCGACGCCGGGGCCGGCTCGCCGAAGGCGGACTGCACGTACCCGAGCGCGCGGTCCACCGCGTCGCTCGCGTCGCCCTCGCCGTCCGAGCGCAGCCAGGAGCGCAGCGCGTTGTTGTGCGCCGCCACCACGGCCGCCGCGATCACGTCCGCGCGCAGGGTGCCGTCGGGGCGGCCGGCGAAACGCCCGCGCAGGTACTCGGCGAAGGCTCGCTCGTAGCGCCACACCACCGACAGCTCGTAGGCCCGCAGCCCCGGCACCTGCTTGGTGAGGCGGTAGCGCTGCACCGAGAAGGCCGGGTTCTCGGTGTACAGGCGCATCACCAGCCGGGCCGCGTCGCACACCCGCGCAAGCGGTTCGTGCTCCTCGCCGCTCGCCGCGAGGAAGGCGGTCATGTCCGCCAGGCACCGCTCGTGGTCGGGGAAGACCACGTCCTCCTTGGACGGGAAGTAGCGGAAGAACGAGCGCCGTCCCACCCCGGCCAGCGCCACGATGTCGTCCACGGTGGTCTGCTCGTAGCCCCGCTCCAGGAACAGCCGGAACGCCGCCGCGACCAGCGCCTCCCGCATGGGCGGCCGCCCGCCCGCCGTCCCGTCCCTGTCGTCCCGCCCGGATGCCGCACTGCTGGAGCTCATGCACGGAACGTAGCACCCGGGACGCCCGGATGGCACTCAGTACCCTCCATCGGGGGTACTGAGTGCCCGGTGCAGATCCGCCGGAGGACGCCCCGTACGCTCTGCCCGTACCGACCCCGCAGGAGAACCCGCATGTCGCAGCCCCGCCGGCCCCGCCTTCTCTACGTCACCGACCTGGCCTACCCGGCCCGCGGGCGCCGCTACGGCGACGAGGACGTCTTCCTCACCTCCCGCCTGCGCGAGGACTTCGACCTGGCCCTGTGCCACCCGGGGGACGCTCCGGCGCTGGCGGACGGCTTCGACGCCGTCGTCGTCCGCAACAGCGGGCCCGTCCTCACCCACCCGGAGGCCTACGGCGCTCTGCGCGCCCGCGCGCTGGCCGGCGGCGTCCGCCTGTACAACCCGCCCACCGGGCGCGGCGACATGGCGGGCAAGCGGTACCTGCTGGAGCTGACCGCCGCCGGGCACCCCGTGATCCCCACCGTCGACCGCGCCGAGGACCTGCACCTGCTGCCCGAGGCCGCCGAGTACGTCGTCAAACCGCGGCTGGGCGCCGACTCCATCGGCCTGCGGAAGGTCCCGCCCGCCCGGCTGCGCACAGAGGTCACCGGCGACGTCCTGGTCCAGCCGCACGTCGACTTCGCCTACGAGGTCTCCTTCTACTTCGTCGACGACACCTTCCTGTACGCCCTGTACGCCCCGCGCCCCGACCGCCGCTGGGAGCTGGAGCGGTACGAACCCACCGCGGCCGACCTGGAGTTCGCCCGCGGCTTCATCGACTGGAACGGCCTGGACCACGGCATCCAGCGCGTCGACGCCTGCCGCGCCCCCGACGGCCGGCTGCTGCTGGTGGAGCTGGAAGACCTCAACCCCTACCTCTCCCTGGACGCCCTCGACGACACCACCCGCGACGCCTTCGTGACCGCTACGAAGGCGTCCCTGCGCCGCTTCCTGGAGGCGGCCCCGGACAGCCGGGCATAGCCGGTCCGCGACCGGCGGGCGCCCCCGGGGTCACGTGTGCCGGACCGGCATCCTGATGTCGAGCACGCACACGTCGTCCCGCTGCTCGCCCCGCAGCAGCGCGGCCAGCAGCGGCGTCGTCGCCCCGGGCGTGTCCGGCGTCTGCGCCTCGACGGCCCGCAGGAGCCGGGCGAAGCCCACGTCGATGCTCTCCCCGGGCCGCTCCACCAGCCCGTCGGTGTACAGCACCAGCCGGTCGCCGGGCTCCAGCGGCAGCTCGGCCTCCTGGAAGCGCGGCGTGTCGCTCGCGCCGAGGATCATGCCCGCGGGCCGCTGCAGCAGCGACGCGCGCCCCTCGCGCAGCAGCACCGGCGGCGGATGCCCCGCCTGCGCCCACACCAGCCGCCGTTCCCCGGCGTGGTAGCGGGCCAGCATCATCGTCGCCGTGCCGTGCGGGTCGCGGGAGTGCAGGAGCAGTGAGTTGAGGCGGGCCAGCGCCCCGGTCAGCGAAGAGCCGGTGCTGACCATGCCCTTGGCGGTGAAGCGGAGCTGGGCCATCGTGGCGACGGCGTCGATGCCGTGCCCGGCGACGTCCCCGACGACGAACAGGGCGTCGCCGCCGGGCAGTTCGATGGCGCTGAACCAGTCGCCGCCGACGTTCAGGCCGGACTGCGCGGGCAGGTAGGCGACGTCGATCCGCAGCCCCGCCAGCAGCACCGGGCTCTTCGGCAGGGGCAGCAGCGCCTGCTGGAGCCGGGCCGCCATGGTCCGCTCGGCCTCCAGCACGGTGTGCTGGGAGAGGATCGCCCGCTCGCTCTCGACGAGGGCGAGTTCGGCGCTGCGCTGCGCGGTGAGGTCCTGCACGAACCCGTGCACCTGGATCGGCGTGCCGCTGCTGTCGGTGACCGCCTCGGCGACCGCCCGCAGATGCCGCGTCCCGTGGCGGGTGCGGACCCGGAACGGCACGTCGAACGGCCGCCCCTCGCGCAGCAGCCGGCCCACCGCCCCGGCCAGTACCGGCATGTCCTCCGGCACGGCCAGCCCGGGCAGTTCGGCCAGCCGGACGGGGCCGCGCCCGGGGTCCCGGTCGAGGACGGCGTAGGCCTGGACGGACCAGGTCGACTCGTGCGTGACCAGGTTCCAGGTCGCCCAGCCGAGGTTGCCCAGCCGCTGGACGTCCGCGAGCCGCTGCTCCTGCCGGTCGGAGGGATCGTGGCGGATCCACGTGGTCATGAGCGCGTCGCCGAACTTCACCACGCGCACGATGTAGGTGGCCAGTTCGGCGGCGCCGGCGACCGTCTGCCGCTGGGCGAAGGGCTCGCTCTCGTACGGCCTCCCGTCCTCCAGCACCTCCAGGCAGCCCTGCCACAGCGGCTCGTCGGGCACGGTGGGCCGGTACTCCCGCAGCCGCAGCCCGACCAGATCCCGGCCGGCCCGGCCGGCGGCGTCGACGGCCTGCGGCGAGGCGGCGTCGATCCGGAAGTCCTCCACCGTGCCGACCGGGGAGCGCACCGGTGTGAGCAGCAGCGCGGCGCCCGGCAGCGCGTCGAACACGGCCTGGACGAGCTCCGCGGAACCGTCGGTCCCGGCCTCCGGCGGGGCGTCGAGGGAGTGCAGCCGTCCGGCGCACAGCCCCACCGCCGCCCACAGGTGTTCCCGCACACGCGGGCCGAACGGCTCGGGGCGGCTGCGCAACACACCGATCACGATGTCCGTGCGCTCCCCGGGGCCCACCGGGAGCCAGGCCCGTGACCGCCAGCGCTCGGGCGGGTCCCCGATCAGCCGGTACCGGGACTCGGCCTCGGTGATGTCCTCCAGCCACACCGCCTCGCCGGCCTGCAGCACGTCGTACGGCGCGACCCCGCGCAGCGGCGGCACATGACGCCACTGCGCGGCCAGCGTGTCGTCGATGCCCGCGTGCCCGACCAGTTCCATGCCGCCGACGGGCAGCCGGGCGAAGATCATGACGGCTTCGGCGCCGACGCCGTGCGCGAGGTGTTCCAGCAGCGCCACCGCGAGGTCCTGCGGGGAGCGGACCAGGACCAGGGCCCGGCCGAGCCGGGCGAGCGCGTCGGCGTCCTGGGCGCCGAGCACCTCACGCTGCTCGGAACCGTCCGCCACGGGGGCGGCGGTGAGGGCCGGCTCCGGGTGCTGTGCGGAAGGCCGGGGCAGGGGCGGCAGCAGGGTGCCGAGGGTGAGCCAGCACTCCTCCAGCAGCGTGCGGCCACCGCTCTTGGCGCGGCGCAGCAACTCCTCGTACGCGGCCTCGGGGGAGCAGCCGGTGAGTGCCATGACCGCGCCCTTGGCGCGCTCCAGCACCGCCGTCGTCGCGGCGAGGTCGTGGAGCCGGTCCAATTCGGCACGCTGCCGTGCGACGATCCTGGTGAGGGCGGCCAGGTCGGGCGCGGCGCCGGACTCCGCCGGGTCGACCGGTTCGCTTGTCACGCCATCGAGCATGTCACAGTTCGCCGCGTCTGATCAGTGCCCGGCGCTCACCGCTCGGACGGCGCACCCGGCCACAGCCGCACCGGCATCCCCAGCGGTCGCGCCACCGGGCAGGAGGGGAGGCGGATCTCCGGCCCGCGGCCGGCTGACGCGCCCCGCAGGTTGCGGTGACCGGGGCCGGCTCAGCGGCCGGCGCTGTGCTCGACGAGGGCCTGGGTGACGCTGCGGACGCTGCGGGCGATGTGCTGGAGCTGCATCACCTCGGCCGCGTACAGCTTGATCGTGTGTTCGATGACCGACTCGGGCAGTCCCAGCCGGGGCAGGTCGGCGCGGGCGGTCTGCAGGGCGGTGCGGGCCACGCGGATCTCGTGCTGGACCTGGATCTGCGCGTGCCGGGCCAGCAGGACGGGGTGGCGGATCAGCGCCGGGTAACCGGCGTAGCGCGCCGGCACCAGCTCGCGCAGCCACTTGGCGGCCGAGCGCTCCCAGTCGTAGGTGCCCGGCGCCTTGACCTGGCACGGCCAGTCCGGGCGGGTACGCGTCGTCGTGAGGGACATGATGATCGCTTCCGGCGTCGAGGGGTGTCCGACGAGTCTGGGGCGGCCCCGGCCTAGGGGATGACCGGGGCCGCCACAGGGCGCTCGCCAGGCGAGGCCCGGCCGCGCTCCCGGGCGCCGACGCGGGTAGGGGACGGCGGCTGCGGGCGGTGCGGCCGTGAGCAGTATTTATATATGCCGTCGCCTTTGCAAGACGTATGAAAACATTCATGCGCGCTGGGGGTGAAAGCCCCTGCACACCGCCGCTTCGGCCGGGGAATCTCCGAAGGTCAGTCCCGCAGGAAGAAGTGGTGCTGCTCGGCGATCTGCTCGTACTCCTCCAGCCGCGCCTGGGTGCGCTCCGGGCCCGCGTCCGTCATCGCCTGCAGGAGGGCCGCCGCCATCAGACCGGGGGCGGCGTAGGAGTCGAAGACGAGGCGGGAGCCGGTGCCGGTGGCGAACACGACGTCGGCCTCGTCGGCGACCTGCCCCAGCGCGAGGTCGGTGATGAGGGCGACCTTCAGCCCCGCGGTGCGCGCCACCCGCACCGCCGTCAGGGTCTCCTGCGCGTGCCGCGGCATCGAGAACGCCAGCACCCAGGAGCCGCCCGCCTCCCGCGACTGCAGCAACGTGTCGTAGGCGACGGTGCCCCCGAGGGTCACCAGCCGCACGTCCGGGTGGATACGGCGCGCGGCGTAGGCGAAGTACTCGGCGAGGGACGAGGAGATGCGCAGCCCCAGCACGGTCAGCGGGGTCGACTCCGACAGCTTGCGGCCGACCTCGATGACCTGGTCGGGATCGGCGAAGTCGCGGCGCAGGTTCTCCAGGTTCTCGATCTCGGCGTCCACCGCGGCCTGCAGCTCGTTGCCCCGGCTCACCACGTCCGCCGCCAGCCCGCCGGCCCGGGTCCCGAGCGTGATCGTCTGGAGCCGCTCGCGCAGCGCCGGGTACCCGCTGAAGCCCACCGCGGCGGCGAACCGCGTCACCGACGGCTGGCTCACCCCGACCCGCTCGGCGAGGTCGGTGATCGACAGGAACGCGGCCTCGGTGATGTGCTCGATCAGGTACTGGGCGATGCGCCGCTGCCCCGGGGACAGCCGGGGTTTGTCGAAGAGTTTCCTGAGCTGGGAAGTCGGGGACGCCTCCGCCTCCGGCGCGGTCTTTCCCGAGGTGATCGCTGATGCCTGGGCGCGTGCCTGCTGCGGCGAGGGCACGGGTGCGCCTCCTTTGTCTCCCACGGTGACTCAACATAGCTCACCCACCGTGCTGACCAGGGCCGGACAGTGACCCCGGCGCACCGGGCGGCGCCGGGGATACCCGCCCGCCGCACGGGAACCCGTCGCTCCGCATCACCCCGACGACGAAGGAGGAACTCGGGCCATGACCGTCCCCGAGGAGAACCGGCGCAAGACCGACACCACCGACGACGTGCTGGAGACACGCGAGCAGCGCTCCGCGGAGCAGGGGCGCGAGCGCGGGGCCAGCGGCCGCACGCTGCGGGAGGCGATGGAGGAGGCCGAGGTCAGGCCGGAGGACTACGAGGAGAAGTGACGCGGACCGGGGCCGCGGGCCTCATCTGCGGTAGATCGTGATCGAGTGGCCGACGTCGTCGACGGCACGCGCGTCGGCCAGCAGCCCGGCCAGCCGCCCCCGCGCCTTCGCCGCGGCGGAGTCGGAGACGACCAGCAGCCCGCGCACCCGCCCGGGCGGCACCGCACGCGGATCGGCGGCGTGGATGCCGTACGCGGAGGGCACACCACTGCCCTTGTACACGAGCCACACCCGCTCGCCCGGGTACCGTTCACGCAGCCGGTCCGCGAGCCGCCCCAGGTCCTGCCCCCAGTCCACATTGGAGTCGTGCAGCCGCAGATGGGTCCGGGCAGGACCGCCGAACGCCTCGTTGGAGTACGGCAGGTAGTACGGGAAGGTCCGTACGGAACTCACGGCGACCCACAGCGCCAGCGCGCCCGCCACGACAGGCGTCCAGCGGCCCCGCAGCAGCACCGCGCACCCCGCGGCCACCGCACCGAACACGGGCACGAACAGGGCGTACCGGGTGCCGAAGTCCCGCGCGCCCTGCATCGCCGCCACCAGCAGCACGAGGGCCGGCGCGAGCAGGTAGGGCGCCGCCGGACGCAGCCGCCGTACCGCGCACAGCGCGAGGGCACCGGCCGCCCACAGCGCGAGCATGCCCAGCGGGGTCTTCACCAGCAGGGCCGCCGGCAGGTAGTACCAGAGCGCGCCCGTGTAGAGACGGCCGAAGAGGAAGCCCTGCCAGGGCCGGTCCTCGAAGGCGAACTGGATGCGCAGGCCGTCCCGGTAGGCCTCCGGGAACGGCAGCACCCGCACCAGCAGCTCCCGCAGGCCGTGCACCGCGGGGACGGGCTGCGGCGGCGCCCAGCGCAGCCGCGGGTCCACCGCGAGATACGCCGCCCAGACCACGGCCACGGCCGCCACCGCCACCACCCCGGCACCCATCACCGCCCGCCGCCAGTCGCGGGGCCGGCGGTGCAGTACCGACAGCGCGGCCAGCGCGAGCAGCACCGGTACCGCGGGCAGCGCGCTCATCTTCGTCGCCAGCGCCGCGCCCAGCGCCGCCCCGGCGAGCGGCAGACACCGGCGCGGGCGGACCCGGGCCCGCCACAGCAGCCAGGCCGACGTCAGCAGGAAACCGGCCGTCGGCGCGTCCAGCGTCGCCAGCGAGCCGTGGGCGATCACGTCGGGCGAGAAGGCGTACAGCGCGAGCGCGAGCAACCCGCCGGCCGGCCCGGCCAGTTCGCGGGCGAAGGCGAACACCACCAGCCCGCACAGCAGCGTCAGCACGATGACCGGCAGCCGCGCCCACAGCAGCAGCCGCCCCGGGTCGTTGCCCGACTCGTACAGCAGATGCCGCCCCACCTGCCCCTGGTCCCCGCGGAACGACGTGTCGACGTGAGGGCGGGCGAGCGCCACCCCGGCCGCGATCACCAGCTTGCCGAGCGGCGGGTGTTCGGGGTTGAGCCGCAGGCTGTGCTCGCGCAGGTAGACGGCGGCCGTGCCGACGTAGACCGGCTCGTCGATGGTCGGGGTCTGCTGCACGGCGGTGGTCACCATGGCGACCGCCATCTGACCGAGCAGCAGGGCCACCACCAGCGGCAGCAGCCGGCGCCGCCGCGCCGCCCGCACCGGGGGCGGCTCACCGGGGCCGCGGGGCGCTTCGCCGGGGCCGCGGGGCGCCTCGTCGGGGCTCGCGGGGGCGAGGACCGCCTGCTGCTCGCTCGTCATGGTCCGTCCCGCGGCACCGCCGCCCGCGCGGGGACGGAAGCGGGGTGCGGGCAGGCGCATGCGCCCACTGTGCACCCGTTCCCGCCGCGCGGGGCGGCCGCCGCACGCGTCGTACCGGCGGACCTTCCGCCGTACCCAGGGGTACGGCTCGGCACGCGCCGGAGTTCAGCGTGCTGGACTGTTCCCTCAGACGGTCAGACCCAGCACCCCCCAGCCGCGTCCGGCGGCCCCGGTGACCACCTCGCCCCACTGGCCCACCAGGGCGGCGAAGGCGGCGAAGTCGGGGATCCAGCCGCCGGGGGCGGCGGCGTGCCGGTCGTACGCCCCGCGCAGCCCCGCCAGCAGCGGCTCGGCTCGGGCCCAGTGGGCGGCGCGCTCCGCGGTGGCGGACGGGGGACATGCCAGGATCCGGCGCGGACGCGCGGGCAGGACGAGGCCGAGGGACGGTTCGTCGTCCCCCGCGGCCGGATCGTCGCCCGGCCAGATCAGGCCCCGCAGAAAGGCGTCCAGCGCGTCGCGCAGGGGCGGCGCGGCGTGCGGGCGGGCCCTGGACCAGCCCTCCGAGGCCCAGAAGTGCGGCTTGTAGGAGCCGAGGGTGCGGGAGAACTCGTACCGGGCGCACCAGGGCACCCGGGGCGAGGCGGGCAGGACCCACCCGGCCTCGGGGCCGGCCTCGGCCGGTTCGTCCTCCGGGCACATGGCCTCGTACAGCAGGCCTTCCCGCTCAGCCTCCGGGGTTCGCGCCAACTCCCCCCAGTCCAGCGTCAGTACGGTGATGTCCAGACCCACCCGGCCACCCTACGACGTCCCGCACCACCAGATCCGCCCGCTCCCGCGTCGCCGCCACCAGGTCGGCGTTGCGCTGGTCGGTGCCGAGGACCCAGGCCTCCGCCTCCCGGTGGTCCTTGCCGAACTCCTCGTGGCGGGCGACCAGCCGGCGGATCCGCTCCTCCTCGTCCAGCTCGCAGAACCACACCTCGTCCAGCTGCGGCCGTACCCGCGCCCAGGCTCCCGTCTCCAGCAGCAGGTAGTTGCCCTCCGTCACCACCAGCCGCGCGGCGGGCGGCACCGGGATCGCGCCGGCGAGCGGCTGCTCCAGCACCCGTTCGAAGCCCGGCGCGTACACGACCTCTCCGTCGTCCTCCTCGCGCAGGCGCCGCAGCAGCGCCGCGTACCCGGCCGCGTCGAAGGTGTCGGGCGCGCCCTTGCGGTCCCGGCGCCCGAGCCGCTCCAGCTCCACGTCGGCCAGGTGGAAGCCGTCCATCGGCACATGCGCCACCCACGGCGGCCCGTCCCCGTTGAGGGCGCGCACCAGCTGCTCGGCGAGCGTGGACTTCCCGGCGCCCGGACTTCCGGTGATCCCGAGGATCGCCCGCGGCCGGCGGTCGGCGAGGGCGCGGGCACGGTCGAGGAGGTCGTCGAAGGTGATCGGCACAGAGGAGAGTCTGGCATCCGCGCCGCGGTCGGAGGAGACCCCGGTGCCGCCGCGGGGCGCGGGCGCAGGACCCGCGATGCGGCAGCCGGCCCTGTGGTGCGGCAGCCGGCCCTGGGGTGCTCTTCCCGGGGCGCGGCGCTAGGGAGGCGCGTCCCGGGGAACCGGTCCCGGTATGACGACGGATCTCGGACTGCCCGAAGCCATCCGGGCCTGCCTCTTCGACCTCGACGGGGTCGTCACCCGCACGGCCGTCGTGCACGCGGCCGCATGGAAGGAGACGTTCGACGCGTTCCTGCGCGAGAGGGAGGGGCCAGGCTTCCGCCCGTTCGACGACACCGACTACGACACGTACGTCGACGGACGCCCCCGCGCCGACGGCGTGCGCACCTTCCTCGCCTCCCGGGGCATCGAGCTGCCCGAGGGCACGCCCGGTGACCCGCCGGACGCCGGCACCGTGCACGGACTGGGCAACCGCAAGAACGCCCTGCTGCTGGAGAAGATCCGCACCGACGGCGTCGAGGCCTATGACAGCAGCGTGCGCTACATCGAGGCGGCGCGGGCGCACGGGCTGGCCACGGCCGTCGTCTCCTCCAGCGCCAACACCGTCGACGTGCTGCGCTCGATCGGCGCCGAGCACCTCTTCGACGTACGGATTGACGGCGTGGTGGCCGCCGAGCGCGGGCTGCCCGGCAAGCCGCGCCCCGACACCTTCCTCGCGGCGGCCGAGGTCCTCGGCGTGCCGCCGGCCCGTGCCGCCGTCTTCGAGGACGCGCTGGCCGGCACGGACGCCGGACGTGCGGGGCACTTCGGGTACGTCGTCGGCGTCGACCGGACCGGGCAGCGCGACGCCCTGTACGCGCACGGCGCCGACCGCGTGGTGAGCGACCTCGCGGAGCTGCGGTCGGGGTGAGGGACGCGTCGAGGGTCGGATGGTGTCCGCCGCTTGGCCGCATACGGTGTCCCCCTTGTCGCCCCAGGGGTTAATTTGTCGCTGAAGTCCGGATCTTCGTCGCCCTGCGGCGGGGTGCGGGCGACCGACGAGCCGCAGGGGGAGGGGCGACGATGGCCGGCAGCGTCGAACTGTCCGACCGCCCGGGCGGGGACCGCATGACGCCGGAGACGACGCCCGGGTCGTGCGCCCCGGCGTCCGCCCGCCGACGGGCCGGCCTGCACACGCTGTGCGCCCTCGCCCTCCTCGTCGCCGTCGGCCTGCTGGCCCGGCGGCACTGGCCGGTGCTGGAGAGCGGGGCCCTGCGGCTCGCCGTCGCCGACCACGGCTGGCTGCTGGTCGGCGCCTCGGCCGCGGCCGGGACCTGGGTGGCCTCGGCCCTCGCCCAGCAGGGCGCCGTACCGCACCGGCTGCCCGCCGGGCGGCTGGTGGCCGCGCAGTTCGCGGCGGGCGCCGCCAACCAGGTGCTGCCCGCCGGCCTCGGGGCGGGCGCGGTGAACCTGCGCTTCCTGATGCGGTGCGGGCTGTCCGCCGGGCGCTCGGCGGCGGCGATCGCCGTCAAGGGCACGGCGGGCGCGCTCGCCCGGGCCGCCCTGATGGCCGTACTGGCCCTGTCCTGCCCCGGCGCGCCGCGGCTGCCGCACGTCCCCGGGGCCGCGGTGGCCGTCGGAACGGCGCTGGCCGTCGGAACGGCGCTGGCCGTCGGGGCGGCCGTGGCGCTGAGGCGGACCCGGTGCCGCGCGGTGCTGGCCGCCGTCCTCGCGGACATCCGGTCCGTGCACGCCCGGCCCGCCCGGGCCGCGGCCCTGTGGGGCGGCTCCCTCGGCTTCGCCCTGCTGCACGCGGCGGTGCTGGTGGCGGTCACCCGCGCCGTCGGCCTGCCGCTGCCGCCCGGGCTGGTCACGCTGCTCTACCTCGCCGCGAGCGCCGCCGCGGCCCTGCTGCCCACCCCCGGCGGCCTCGGCTCCCTCGACGCGGCGCTCGCCCTCGCACTGACCACGGCCGGCGCCCCGGCCACCGCAGCAGCCTCCGCCGTCCTCGGCTACCGCCTCCTGACGGTATGGCTCCCGCTCGCCCCCGGCCTGGTGGTGCTGGGGGTGCTGGTGCGGCGGGGGGCGCTGTGACCGTCGATGCCGGCGGCGACCGTTGGGCGGAGTGACCGTCGATGCCGTCGGCTCACCCCACCCCCAGCTCCTTTCGCCACCTCAGGATCTGCTGGGCCGGGTCGCCGGTGTACGACCACGGTGTCCTTGTCGCGCGGCGGTCCAGCATGCGGAGGAGTGCCGTTGCGATGTCCGGGAGGTCCGCCCAGCAGGCCGCGTGGGTCAGGCAGTTGACGTCGCGCAGTTCGGCGGGGGTGATCGGGCCCGGAGGGCGGGCGCCGATCCAGCGCTGCCAGGTGCGGCGTACGTCGCTCACCGCGCCGTCGTGGTTCCAGTGGTGGCCGAGCCCGACCGCGCCCCGGTCGCCGTGCGCGGCGTCGAGGGCGTACCGGTACTCCTCCACGCGCGCGTACTGCACCAGCACCGGCAGCGGGCAGCCCGCCGGCGCCACCCCCGCCGCGTCGCGCGCGAAGTCGTACATCAGGCCGTGCGTGCCGTGCCAGCGGGCGGAGTAGTAGTGCAGGACCTGAAGGTGGCCCTCCACGCTGTACGGGTCCCGCCGGTGCAACTCGTCCCACCAGCGGGCCAGTTCGGTACGGCGCACCCCCGACGGATACAGCCGCGCCACGGAGATCAGCGAGATCCACGGCGTCGGGTCCTCCGGGACCGCCTCGGTCGCCGCCCGGCACGCCAGCACCGCCGAGTCGATCCGGCGCCGTTCGATCGGCACCCCCCGGCCGGCCGCGATCGCCAGCTGGAACGCCCGGGTCGTCTCCGTCGCCGCCCGCAGCACCAGCGCGTCCGCGCTGCGCGGCTCCGCCGCCAGCCACGTCTCCACCGCGGAACTGTCCGCACAGGCCTGCGCCAGCATCCGCACCCGGTGCCCGCGCGCCTCCCAGTCGGTGCCGGTGGCCCGCAGCAGCGCCCGCAGACCCTGCCAGCGGCCGATGACCACGTCCTGCCGGGCCGAGGTCAGCGGCGCGTCCCCGCAGTCGGGGTCGAAATCGGGAGCGAAACGCTCTCGTGCCATCACGCCCCCTCGGATCAGAAGTCGGTGGGGAGGCCCTCATGGGCGCGCGGAGGCACGGCCGGGCGGCCGGACGGGTCGTACTCCGTGCGCACCGTGCGCGAGGCGTCGAGCCGTGCCGGCCGGTAGTACTCGCTGCCCTTCCGCCAGTACCGGAGCATCGGCACCACCCCGAGCGCCAGCCCGCCGAGCCCGATCACGACCGCCGCCGCGCTCAGCTCGCCCAGCGACTCGACGAACACCCAGAACATGAACGCCGAACCCAGCAGCGGCCACACCCCGCCCAGCAGCAGATGCGCCGGCGACCTCAGCAGGACCCGTCGGTAGGCGACGACCACCGCGAGGCCCGCCAGCCCGTAGTACACGGCGATCTGCAGACCGATCGCCTGGATCGCGTCGGCGAGGATGTCGCCCACCGTGCCCAGCGTGATGGCGGCCACGAACATCACCAGCGCCACCGCCCCGACCACCACGATCGCCACCCACGGCGTGTTCCACCGCGGATGCACCCGGCCCAGCGCCGCCGGCATCGTCCGGTCCCGGCCCATCGCGAACAGCGACCGCGTCACCTGGATCAGCGTCGTCTCCAGCGTGGCGATCGTCGACAGCATCACCGCGACCACCAGCAGCCGGCCGCCCCACCCCGGCCAGATCTCCTCACCGAGCACCGCCAGCACGTTCGCCCCGCCGTCCGCGATCTGGTCCGGCGTCAGAACCATGTTCACCGCGATCGTGAACACCTCGAACAGCAGGAACACGACGCCCAGCCCGATCAGCCCAGCAGCCCCCGTCGTACGGCGGCTGTCCCGGGTCTCCTCGCTCAGGTTGCAGGTGACGTCCCAGCCCCAGTAGTAGAAGGCCGCCACCAGCGCGCCCGACGCGAAGCCCGACACCCCCTCGAACCGGCCGAGCCCCAGCCACGACCAGTCGAACGGGCGGGCGTCGCCGGAGTGCAGCAGCGCCAGCACCGCGAACAGCACCAGGATCGCCAGCTCCACCCCCGACATCAGCAGCTGCGCCCGCACGGTCAGCCGCGCCCCGCCGAGCACCACGCACAGCATCAGCAGGAACCAGCCCGCGCCCACCGCCGTCGACAGCGCGGTGTCCGCGGCGAGTTCCTCGTCGAACAGGGCCAGCGTCAGAGAACCGGCGGGCAGCGACCCGGCCACCATGAACAGCGTCGCCGACACCACCAGCGCCCACCCGCTCAGAAAGCCCAGGAACGGGTGGAGGGTTCGGCCCACCCACGAGTAACTGGCGCCCGCGTTCACGTCGATACGGCTGAGATAGCTGAACGCCAGCGCGATGCCCAGCATCGGTATCGCGCAGTACAGCAGCGCCGCCGGACTCGCGAGCCCGACCGTGCCGACGAGCACGGCCGTGGTGGCGGCCAGCGAGTACGCCGGGGCGCTGCCCGCGACCGCCATCACCACGGTGTCGAACAAACCCAGGGCGCCTGCCTGCAGCCCTCTGCCCCTGCTGTGGGTCATGGTCGTGCTGCTTTCCGTGTGCACGACGCGGGGGTGTCGCGGACCCCGGCGGCGTGGAGGGGGGTGGGGGGTGGCCGCCGCGGACGGATGAGGGATGGCCTCGGGCCGGCGGCGGGTGCACTGCGCTGGTGCGCACCGTGCCGCCGCTGCGTGGACGAACGGTCACACCGAGTGTGCGAGTGATGATAGCCCCAGACGACCGGATCCCGGATTGGAGCCCGCGCAACGGGAAACGCGGACGAGGAACGCCGTCAGCAGACCCGAGGGAGGCACCATGGGCACGGAATCCGCCCGCCCCGAACCGATGGCCGACGACGCCTACCAGCCCACCGGAAGCAACGAGGAGCAGGAGGACGCCGCGCCCCTGGACCTGCAGGACGCCGTCGACGAACGCACCTACGACGACACCCTCGACGAGGGCTACTCCCCGCCGGAGAAGCCCCTGGGCGTCACCAAGTACGGCACCACGGCCGCGGAGCAGCACGAGGGCGAGTCCCTCGACCAGCGCCTCGCGCAGGAGACGCCGGACGTCACGGTGCCCGAGGGCGACGACGTCGGCGATCTGCCCGGCGGCGAGGGCGAACCCGTCGATCCCGAGGCCGGTGAGGGCCGCGCCGGACGCCTGGTCGCTCCCGACGAGGGCGCGCACCCCGACACCACGAAGGAGGCCGTGGCCGAGGACATCGGCATCGACGCGGGCGCCGCGGGCGCGGAAGAGGCGGCGATGCACGTCATCGACGACGACCGGCTCTGAGCGAACCCGCCGACGCCCCCCGATGACCAGCACTCCCGGCCCCCCCCGACGACCGGCAGTCCGGGTCTCCCTGACAACCGGCAGTCCCGGTCTTCCTGACAACCGGCAGTCCTGGTCCCCCCAGCGACCGGCAGTCCCGGTCCTCCGCCTGGATCCGGAGGACCGGGACTGCCCTGTACGTTGCCGGGCTCAGGGCAGCAGCTTGTCCAGGGCGGCCGGTCCCTCCTGCTCCAGCTTCCGCTTCGCCCACTCGAGGTTGCGCGGGGTGAGGTCCCGGCCCGCGGCCAGCACGACGTCCTCGGGGGACACCTCGGTGCCGGTGCGGGCGTGGAGCAGCTTGTCCGGGGTGGTGCGGTCCCGGTACGACCGGGACGCGTCGGGCTGTGACGTCGACATGGTGCGACTCCTCCGGTCCGGATGGGTGCGGCGGCCCCGGTGCTGTCATCGGGTCCACTAACACCATTCACCGCGGGAGCGCACCCTGCATCCGGAGACAGGAGGGGCTCCCGGAGCGGTCGGCTCCGAAGGCCGGGGTACCTTCCCACGGCGCTCCCAACCCCCCTGGCCCCTCCGGCCCCGAGATGCCGATCCGGTCACAGGGGAGTGCAATGGAAGGGCCGGACTGTCCGCCGGCGGAAACGACCGAGGCCATGTCACCCAGCCATCCGCACACCGGGGGACGCGCCGCCCGAGGGGGTCTGAGGCGGCTGGGCGAATGGTGTGCACGGCATTTCGTGATCGTCATTGTGGCCTGGCTCGTCGCCCTGGTGGCGCTGCAGGCGCTCAACCGCTCCTTCGGCGGCGAGTACTCCGACGACTTCGCCCTCTCCGGCGTCCAGTCGCAGGAGGGCCTGGACGTGCTGAAGAAGCACGATCCGCAGGCCGGCGGCTACAGCAGCCAGATCGTGCTCCACGACGACCAGCCGCTGACCGGCCTCGGCTCGCAGATGGCGACCGCGACCGGCGACCTGCAGAAGCTGCCGCACGTGCTGTCCGCGCAGAACCCGCTCACCGCCCCCGGCAGCAGCTCCCAGCAATCCCAGTCGCAGCAGTCGCAGCAGTCCGCGCCGCAGAAGAACGTCGGCCCGCTGTCCTCCGACGGCAAGACCGCCTACATCACCGTCCGCTTCGACGTGCAGCCCTCCACCCTCGGCGACGGCTACCTCCCCGGCGTCGACAACGCGGTGGAGCCGCTGCGCAAGGCCGGGGCGCAGGTCGAGTACGGCGGACCCCTCGGCGAACTGGCGCGTCCCGCCGCCGACGACCGGGTCAGCGAGCTGATCGGGTTCGGCGTCGCGATCGTCGTCCTGCTGATCGGCTTCGGCAGTGTGCTCGCCGCCGTCATGCCGCTGGTGACCGCCCTGGTCGCCGTCATCGGAGGGCTCGCGCTGCTGGGCCTGCTCGCGGCCGCCTTCACCTTCGCGACCGTGTCACCGACCCTCGCCACCATGATCGGCCTCGGCGTCGGCATCGACTACGCCCTGTTCCTGATCACCCGACACCGACAGAACCTGATGAACGGCGCCGATCCGGTGCGGGCCGCGGGCCACGCCACCGCGACCAGCGGACGGGCGGTCCTGGTCTCCGGCTGCACGGTGATCGTCGCGCTGACCGGGCTGTACGCGTCCGGGGTGACCTTCATCGGCAAACTCGGGCTCGCCGCCGCCGTCACCGTCGTCTCGGCCGTCGTCGGCGCGCTGACCCTCGTACCGGCCCTGCTCGGTCTCCTCGCCAAACGCATCGACCGGTTCACCGTGCGCCGCCCGGTCGCCGAGACGGAGGAAGGCGCGGACGTGCCGCAGGGCACCTGGCACCGGTACGCCAAGCGGGTCGAGCACCGTCCGTGGCAGTTCCTGGCCGCCGGCGTCACCACCGTCGTCGTCCTGGCCATCCCCCTGCTCTCGATCCAGCTCGGCCACATCGGCGACGGCGCCGACCCGACCTCCTTCACCGACCGGCGGGCCTACGACCTGATGACCGATGCCTTCGGGCCGGGCTCCAACGGCCCGCTCACGATCGTCGTCGACCAGAGCGGCGTGCCGTCCTCGCAGCGCTCCGATCTCGCCTCCCAGGCACAGAAGACCCTGAACAGCGTGCCCGGCGCCTCGACCGTGACCCCGCTGACGCCCACGAAGGACGGGGACGTCCTCCTCGCCACCGTCTACTCGCAGCACTCCCCGCAGGACGCCGCCACCACCGACCTCACCAACCGCCTGGTGGACCACACGCTGCCGCAGGCCGTGGCCGGGACCGACGCCCACGGCTACGTCACCGGCACCACCGCCGCCCAGGTGGACTTCCGGGACATCGTCGCGAGCCGGCTGCCCCTGATCATCGGCGTGGTGGTCGGCCTCGCCTTCCTGATCATCCTCGCGGTCTTCCGCGGGCTGCTCGTCGCGCTGAAGGCGGCCGTCCTGAACGTCCTGTCGATCGCGGCGTCGTACGGCGTCGTCGTGGCCGTCTTCCAGTGGGGCTGGGGCGGGCCCGCGCTCGGCGTGCACGGCAAGGTGCCCATCGAGAGCTATGTGCCGATGATGATGTTCGCCATCATCTTCGGCCTCAGCATGGACTACGAGATCTTCCTGCTGTCCCGGGTGCACGAGAACTGGATGCGCACCAAGGACGCGAAGGACTCCGTCGCGCACGCCCTGGAGATCACCGCCCGCGTCATCACCTGTGCCGCACTGATCATGGTGAGCGTCTTCGCGGCCTTCATCGTCAGCGACAACATCGTGGTGAAGATGCTCGGGCTGGGCCTGGCCGTCAGCGTCCTCATCGACGCCACCGTGGTCCGCCTGCTGATGGTGCCCGCCGTGATGACCCTGCTCGGCAGGCACGCCTGGTGGACCCCGCGGTGGCTGGACCGGATCATGCCGCACATCGACGCCGAAGGGGACCACGAGGGCGGCCCCGACGGGGTCAGCGCTCCGGCGCCCCCGGAGCGAGAGCGAGCATCGTGACGTCGTCTTCGAGCGCCTCGGCGTACGCGTCGAGGTCCGTCCACAGGCGGTCGGGCAGCGCGGTCACCGGCACGGAGGCGAACTCCGCCAGCCGCTCGGTCAGCGGGTAGAACGCCCCGGCCGCGTCCCGGGCCTCGACGACCCCGTCCGAGACCAGCAGCAGCCGGTCCCCGGGCCGCAGCTCCACCGCCACGCCCTTCGGCGGCCCGGCACCGGGCAGACCGAGACCCAGCGGCTGCCACGGCTCGACCGCCACCTCCGTCGCCGCCCCCGCCCGCAGCAGCAGCGGCGCCGGATGACCGCAGGACACCGCCCGTACCGCGCTCCCGTCGGCGGCGAACTCCAGCAGCACGGCCGTGGCGAACAGCTCGGCGTGCGGGGTGTGCGCGGAGTCGGCCGCGAGCCGGCGGTCCAGCCGGGCGGCCACCGCCTCCAGGTCCGGCTGGTCCAGCACGGCCTCGCGGAACGCCCCCAGCAGCGACGCGACCGTCGCCACCGCCGCCAGGCCGTGCCCCTGTACGTCGCCGAGCACGGCCCGCACCCCGAAGGGCCCGCGCCGCACGTCGAAGAAGTCCCCGCCGACCAGCGTGCCGTCCTGCGCCGCCCGGTACAGGCCCGCACACCGCACCATCCCCACCGTCTCCGGCACGGGCGGGGCGATGGCCCGCTGGGCGGCCACCGCCACCGTGCGCTCCAGGTCGAGCTGGGCGTCACGGCGGCTGCGCACGAACGACACGAACACGCTCAGCGCGGCGACGAAGCAGACGGTCAGCAGATCCGTCTGCCCGGGCCGGTCCAGGTGGAAGGCGGGCACGGTGAGCAACGCGATCACGGCCGCGCCCAGCACCGCGGTCGCCAGCGGTCCGTACGACAGGACGGCCAGCGGCGGGATCGCGCCCAGCAGGAAGCCGATGTCCAGCGGCTCACTGCTGACCAGCGTGGCCACGCACACCGCCACGGCCAGCGCGACGGGCAGTACCCGCACCCAGCGCGGCGGCGGGGCCCCGCGCAGCCAGCCACGCCGGTCCGTCCCCCGACGCGAGACCAGCAGGCGCGCACTGCCCATGGCACCACGCTCCTACGCCGGGTACGGCACCGCACGCCGGGGACGCGGTCCGGACGGCACGGACGGCGGCGGTGCACACGCCGGAGGTCCGTCAGTCGTGCTGCCGCACACCCTCCAGCAGGGCTTCCGCCTCGGCGAGGATCTCGGTGACCCGAAGGGCGAAGGCGGCATCGCACGCATGGGGCCGGCCTTCGGGCGCGCCGCGCAGGGCCTCGGCGGCGCGCCCGAAGGCCGGCAGGGGGCCGTCGGCGGCGTCCGGCAGGAGCGTCACCCCGGCCTCGCCCCGCAGCTCCACGCCGGCACCCGCCGCGGCGGGCGGTGCGGTCAGGCTCAGCGTCAGCGTGCTCGACGCGCCCCGCTCGTGGTCCAGGACCAGCTGGACGGTGTCGCCGGGCCCGGGCACCGCCGCGGCCACCCGCCGTACGCCGCCCAGCACCGGCAGCAGCACCGACAGCGCGTGCGGGCCCACGTCCCACAGCGCGCCCTTCGTACGGCGCCACGGGGAGTCGGCGAACGGGCTGTCCTCGGTGAACACCGCGCCCAGCCACAGCGCGCGTGCCGTGAACCAGCCGCCGCGGTCCGCCTGTTCGGCGATCCAGGCCTCGGGCTCCGGCTGGAACCGGGTGGTGAAGAAGACGACCGACGCCACCCCCGCCTCGCGGACCGCGTCGGCGACGGCCCGCCCTTGCGCGACCGTCGTCGCCAGCGGCTTGTCGAGCAGCAGATGCCGTCCGGCCCGTGCCGCGCGCACCGCCAGGCCGGCCTGCACGTCCGGCGGCAGGGCGACGGCCACGGCGTCCACGTCGGCGAGCAGCGCGTCCACGTCGTCGTAGGCCCGGGTGCCGTGCTGTGCCGCCAGCTCCTTCGCGGCGTCCGCACGGCGGCCCCACACACCGGCGAGGTCGAAGGCGTCGTGTGCCGCCAGGGCGGGCGCGTGCACCATCCGCGCCCAGGGTCCGGTGCCGAGCAGTCCGATGCGCATGCCGCCGCCTCTCCCGAAGGACCGACCAGATCACGGGTGAGCGTGCCACACGGGCCGAGGGGGTGTCTCGCCGGTCAGGCCGCGGAGCGTTCCCGGGGAGCCGCCACCCGGGCGGCCCGGGCCTTGGCCGGGCGCGTCTCCGCCTTGTCGGAGGCCTGCCGCCGGCCGCCGCTGACGAGGCGCAGATGGCGCCGTCGGGCGGCGTGCCGGTGACGCCGGGAGGCGGGAGCGAGCAGACGCTCCTCCAGCCGGTCGGCGACCAGCAACAGCAGGGACATGAGGGGCAACAGCGAGACGGCGACCCAGAGCACGGCGTTCTCCTCGGCCAGGCGATGCACGTACGAGTGCTCCGAATCCGGCCGCTGATGCGTTCGATGCCGGAAGGCGCCCCGAACTGTCGTGAACTTTCGTGAAGTGTCGTGAAGACGGTGTGGGGAAGCGCGCGGCCGCGTGAACGCACCCCGCGAGACCGGTGACTTCGCCGGTCCGCGGACCAGGGGGTCCCGCCCACAGTGGCACCGCCGAACCGACGGCGGCGCCCACTCCCCGGGCGACCCGCCACGACCGAGAGGACGACTCGTCGTGCAGCACCCCCACACCCGCACCACGCACCGCTCCCGCCGCAGAAGCGGCAGCCGGCTCGCCGCCGCGGCCGCCGCCCTGACCGCCGTGGTCGGGCTCACCGCGCTCGGCGGCCCCGGCGCGCACGCCGCCGACAACCCCTACGAGCGCGGCCCGGCGCCCAGCACCGCCAGCATCGAGGCGCTGCGCGGCCCGTACGCGGTCTCGGAGGTCACCGTCTCCCGGGTCGCCGTCTCCGGCTTCGGCGGCGGCACGATCTACTACCCCACCAGCACCGCCGACGGCACCTTCGGCGCCATCGCCGTCTCGCCCGGCTACACCGGCACCCAGTCCTCCATCGCCTGGCTCGGACCGCGCCTGGCCTCCCAGGGGTTCGTCGTCTTCACCATCGACACCCTCACCACCCTGGACCAACCCGACTCCCGGGGCCGCCAGTTGCTCGCCGCGCTCGACTACCTCACCCAGAACAGCTCCGTCCGCGGACGCATCGACAGCAGCCGCCTCGGCGTCATGGGCCACTCCATGGGCGGCGGCGGCTCCCTGGAGGCCGCCAAGAGCCGGCCCTCGCTCCAGGCCGCGATCCCGCTCACCCCGTGGAACCTCGACAAGACCTGGCCCGAGATCACCACCCCCACCCTGATCTTCGGCGCCGACGGCGACACCATCGCGCCGGTCGCCAGCCACGCCGAGCCCTTCTACAACACCCTCCCGTCCTCCCTGGACCGGGCCTACCTGGAACTGAACGGGGCCACCCACTTCACCCCGAACACGTCCAACACGACGATCGCGAAGTACAGCATTTCCTGGCTGAAGCGGTTCATCGACAACGACACCCGCTACGAGCAGTTCCTCTGCCCGGTCCCGCGGCCGAGCCTGACCATCGAGGAGTACCGGGGCAACTGCCCGCACACCTCCTGACCGACGTCCCTCCCCGGCGGCGACCGTGCGGCAGCGCGCGGTCGCCGTCCGCGTTGTGCCGGTGCACGCCCGAGCACCCGGCCCGTTGGGACGCGGCACACCGACTCCCGCGCCCCGGCCCGCCGAAGACGCAGGTCAGGCGATTGATGAAGAGTCAAGAAACGAGGACGCACGGCTTCCGCCCCGCGTTACGGCTGAGTAACGTCGCGGGAATGACCGGACGGACGACGACCGAGAGAGCCGCGGCGCCCTCCTACCGCCCGGGCCCCCGGGGGGAGCGGATCGCCGCGCTGCTGGACCGGCTGCGCACCGAGGGCGGCGCCCACCTCGTGACCGGGGAACCGGGCGGCGGGCGCACCGCGTTCCTGGACTTCGCCGCGCGCTCGCACGAGGCGGCCGGACCCGTGATCCGGGTACGGTCCGACCCGTCCCGCGCGCACGAGCCGTATGCCGGGCTGCGCGCCCTGTGCCGGGCGGTCGTACGGGCCGGGGGAGCGGGGGCGGCGTCGCGTCCCGCCGCCTGGGGCGGCCCGCCGGGAACGGCACCGCTCCCGGGCGCCGACCCGCGCACCGCCGGCGAGGCACTCCTGACAGCGCTTCAGCCAGCCGCCGGCTCCCTGCTGGTGTGCGTGGACGACGCCCACCTCTGGGACGCCCCGTCCCGTGCCGCGCTGGGCCACGCCGCCGCCCGCCTGCACGCCGCCGCCGGGGCGCCGGACCTCGGCGGGCCGGGCGCCGGCGGGGGCCGGGTGGGGCTGCTGGTCGGCGTCGCCGGGCACCGGCCCGTCGACCGGGAGTTCACGGGGCTGCCCGTCCTCCGCCTCGACCCGCTCGCACCGGCCGACGCCGCCGCCCTGCTCGACGAGGTGACCGGGGTGCCCGTCGACCCGGCGGTGCGCGACGCCCTCGTGGCGGAGGCCGAGGGGAACCCGGCGCTGCTGCTCGCCCTGGCCCGCCGCCTGTCCGCCGCCCAGCTCCGCGGCGAGCGGCCCCTGCCCCGGCCGGTGGCCGACGCCGAGACGCTGACCGCCGCCTTCGGCGGCCACCTCACCGGGCTCCACCCCGACCACCACGCCCTGCTGCTCACCGTCGCCGCCGCGACACGGGCTTCCGGTGGCCCCGAGACCGACGCCGCCGCCGTCCTGCGGGCCGTCGCGCGGCTCGGGCTGCGCGACCCACGGCCCTGGCCCGACACCGTGGACGCGGCCGACGGACGGCTGCGCCTGCGCAGCGCCCTGCTGGGCCGGGCCCTGTACGCCGCCGCGCCCCCCGAAGAGCGCCGCGAGGTGCACCGCGCGCTGGCCCGCTCCCTGCCGGCCCACGACCGCCTGCTCGCCCTGCTGCACCGGTCCTGGGCCACCACCGCGCCCGACCCCGGCCTGGCCGCCGCCCTGACCGCCACCGCGTCCGACCCGGCCGTCGACGCACCGCCCGACCTGCGCCGCACCGCCCACCTGCGCGCCGCGGCGCTGAGCGGGGACAGCGCCCTGCGGGCCCACAGCCACACCCGCGCCGCCGAACAGGCCCTGCTCGGAGGGCACACGGCCGACGCCGTACGCCTCCTGGACAGCGTCCGCGACCACCCGGCCCCCGCCGCCGTCCGCGGCCGCGCCGAACTGCTGCGGGGCACGGCCCTGCTGCGCGACGGTCCCGTCGACGACGCCCGCGCGTCCTTCCTCCTCGCCGCCCGCCTGCTCACCCCCGGCGACCCCGCCCGGGCCGCCCGCGCGACCCTCGCCGCCGCCGACGCGGCCTGGGCGGCGGGGGACGCGGCGGGGTGCCTGCGCATCCTCGGGGAGGAAGGGGAAGCGCCCGACCCCTATGTGGCGACCGACCTCACCGCCGGCCCCTCCGCCCCGCACCGCCCCGGCCCCCTCGACGACTACCGCACCGGTATGCGTGCCGTCCTCGAAGCCCGTTTCGACCAGGCCGCCGCCCCGCTGCGCCGCGTGCTCGCGCACTCCGTGCACGCCGACGAGCCCGAGCATCTGCTGCGGTCGGCCGCCGCGGCCCTGCTGCTCGGCGACGTGGCCGCCGCCCGCCGGGCCGGGGCCAGGGCCCTCGCGGTCGCCCGCACGCTGGGCTCGGCCGCGCTGGAACCGCGGGCCCTGGAGTACCTGGCCTACGCCGAGCTGCGCGCCGGCCGCCACGCTCTCGCCCGCACCCACGCCGAGCAGGGCCTGCGCGCGGCGCGCCGCACCGGCCAGCGCAACACCGCGGCCCACCACCAGGCCGTACTCGCCCTGACCGCTTCCATCGAAGGGGCTCCCGAGCACGGCGGGGACGGGGAGACCGCCGAGGAGCACGCCGCGGCGGCGCTGGCCACGGCCCGGCGGCACGGGCTCGCACAGGCCGGCACCCTCGCCCAGTGGGCGGCGGCCCGCGCCGACCTCGGCCGCGGCCGGCCCCGCGAGGCCGCCGACCGGCTCGGCCTCCTCGTCCGGCCCGGCCCGCGCCGGGGCCACTTCGCCGTCTGGATGCTCGCCGTCCCCTGCTACGTGGAGGCCGCCGCCCTCGCCGGACACCCCGAGGACGCCCGCGCGGTCGTGGACGACTTCGCCCTGTGGGCGGCCTGCGGCGCCGACCCGCACGCCCCCGCCCAGCTGCTGCGCTGCCGGGCCCTGCTGGCCGCCGCGCCGGACACCGCCGACGAGCTGTACCGGCAGGCCCTCGACCGGCACGAGGACAACGCCTCCGACTACGAACGCGCCCGCACCGAACTCCTCTACGGCAAGTGGCTGCGGCGCCGCCGCCGGCTGCGCGAGGCCCGCGAGAGGCTCGGCGCCGCCCTGATCGGCTTCGAACGCAGCGGCGCCCGGCCCTGGGCCCGGCAGGCCGCCGCCGAACTGCGCGCCAACGGCGCCTCCGCCGACGGCCGGCCCACCGGGGAGCTGTCCCGGCTCACCCCGCAGCAGCTGCGCATCGCCCGCCAGGTCGCCCAGGGCGCCACCAACCGCGAGGTCGCCCTGAGCCTCTCCGTCAGCACCCGCACCGTCGACTACCACCTGCGCAACGTCTTCGCCGCCCTCGGGGTGCGCTCCCGCGTGGAACTGGCCCGGATGGTCGAGCAGGCGGAAAAGTCCGGTGCACAGCTCTAGGGACCGACCGGACGGTATGTCATCCTTCGGGGCAGGACGAGTCAGGCGGCGGCCGCCCCACGGCCTCCGTCACCGGCCCGACACCGGTGACGGGTCCGCCGCGCGGCCGCCGCCGCAAGCCGACCCTGGGGAGAGGACCGCGATGCACCAAGCCCTGCGGCCACGAGCCGTGCCCCGCCCCAAAGCCGCGCCCGCGCCCCGCCCGCGCACCGGGCGCGGCCGCCCGCTGATCGACGCGGAGGCGCTGCGCGTGCTGCACCGCGCCGCCCGCGTCCTCCTGGACGACCTGCCGCAGCTCACCGACCGCCTCCTGGCCCTCCTCCGGGAGCAGGAGCCCGCCTACCGCTCCTGCCTGGACAACGACCCGGCCGGCACCTGGCAGGAGACGCACCGCTCGCTGCGGCACAGCGTGTCCTCGCTGCTCGACCCGCGCGGCGCCCGCGACGCGGCCCGCCGCTGCACCTGGGCGATCGGCGCGAACCGGGCCGAGCAGGGCCTGCCGCTGGACGCGCTGCTGCACGCCTTCCGGCTCGGCGGCTCCCTGGTCTGGCAGGACCTGGTCGACGAGACCTCGCGGACCGCGCCCGAGGACGTACGACTCCTGGTGCACGTGGCGTCCGACGTGTGGGACTTCGTCGACGAGCACTGCACCCTCCTGGCGGAGGCCTACCGGCAGACCGAGCGGCAGCTGGCCTGGCGGCGCGAGAACCGGGTACGGCTGCTGGCCGCCGCCCTCCTCGACGGCACCAGCCGGATCGCCGACCTCCCCGAGACGGCGGCGGCGCTGGACCTGCCGGAGCAGGGGCGGTACGTCGTCGTCGCGGTCGCCGGCCCGCCGGAGCGGCGTACGGCGGTGATCGCTCCGGGTGTGCGCGTGCACTGGCATCCGGGCGCGGAGGTGGACTACGGCATAGTCCCGGCCCCCGACGAGCACGCCGTGGTCGCCGCCGCGGAGGACGCCGGGGTGCGCGCGGGGGTGGGCAGTGCCGTCGACGGTCTCGCCGCCGTCGGCGACGCCCGCCGGCTCGCCGACATCGCGCTCGGCCTGTGCCCGGACGGCGGTGGCACGATCCGGCTCACCGACCACCTCCCCGAGGCGCTGGTCGTCTCCAGCCCCGAACTCGCCACCGCCCTCGCCGACCGGGTGCTCGGCCCGCTGGCCGACCTCGACGCCGCCGACGCCGAGGTCCTGCTCGACACCCTGGCCACGTGGCTGGCCTGCGACGGTTCCGCGCAGCGGGCGAGCCGGCGGCTGTACTGCCACCGCAACACCGTCCTCAACCGCCTCCGCCGCTACGAGCAGCTGACCGGCCGCTCCCTGTCCCGCCCCACCGACCTGATCGAGGTGGCCCTGGCCCTGACGGCCCACCGCCTGCTGCCCCGCTGAGCCTCGCCCGGGGCCTTGGGCCCCCTCGGCCGGGCGGTACGGCCGTGCTCCCGGCCGTGGCCGGGCGTGCCGCCCGTCGAGGGGCTTACCGTGCCCACGGCCTGGAGGACTGGCCGCGCCTTCGGCCGGCCCACGACGGCGTCGTTCAGCGTGGCCGGGCGTGCCTTCGGCCGAGGGGCTTACCGTGCCCACGGCCCGGGGGGTCGGCCGCGCCTTCGGCCGGCCCACGACGGCGTCGTTCAGCGGGGCCGGGCGTGCCTTCGGCTGAGCGGCTTACCGTGCCCACGGCCCGGGGGGTCGGCCGCGCCTTCGGCCGGCTGCGACCGCGTCGTTCAGCGGGGCCAGGCGTGCCTGCGGCCTGGACCGACGGTGCCCTCGGTCGAGCGGCTCACCGTGCCCATGGCCTGGGGGCCGGCCGCGACTTCGGCCGGCGTCCGAGCGCTCCTTCACCGGGGGCCGGGCGTGCCTCCGGCGGACGGTCCGGTCCGTCCTGCCCGTGCCGACCGACCGCCGCCGCCTGGACCCGCTCCGGCCGCGGCGCCTGGTGTCCCGTGCGGCCGCCGCCTGCGGCCGTCCGGAGCACTCGGCCGCGGGCGGAGCGGGGCGGCCCGTCTCCACCCCGTCCGGTCACCCGCTGCCCCTCGACGTACGTCCGAACCCGGCGCCGCCCGCGGCCGACGTGCGCCCGAACCCGGCGCTGCCCACGGCCGACGTGTGCCCGAACCCGGCGCCGCCCACGGCCGAAGTGCGCCCCACGCGACCTGCGGCCACTCCTTCCACCTCCTGCACCCCCTGCACCCACCTCGGCCCCTTCAACCCCCTTGGCCGGCACCCCTGGGCACCCGCACAACCCCTCCCCGCCCCCGTTGGGACCCCGCAGCGTCCGGGCCCCGGACGCTGTCCCGAGGCCCGTCGCCCGTGCTGTCGTGAGCTCCGCTTTCCCGCACGACCCGCAATCCCCGCACCCCGTGCCGCCGCCCCGGCACGGCCTCAAGGAGCCGCGATGCCCGAAGCACCACCGGACGAGCGCCCCGCGCTGCACGTCGAGCATCTGGACGTGACGTACGGACGCGCCCTGTCCGCCCTCCGCGACGTGTCCCTGACCGTGCCGCCGGGCGGCGTCGTCGCCCTGCTCGGCGCCAACGGCGCCGGCAAGACGACGCTGCTGCGCGCCGTGTCGGGCACGCTGCGTCTGCACCGCGGCGCGATCACCGCCGGCCGCGTCCGCTACGGCGACACCTCCCTCGACGGGCGGGACCCCGTCGCCGCCGTACGCGCCGGAGTCGTA
This sequence comes from Streptomyces griseosporeus, assembly GCF_014656055.1. GTDB lineage: Bacteria > Actinomycetota > Actinomycetes > Streptomycetales > Streptomycetaceae > Streptomyces > Streptomyces griseosporeus. Next base: position 584,741 of record NZ_BNBR01000001.1, on the reverse strand, counting down.
CAAGTACCGGAAGGACGGCGGGTGTTCGCCGGACTCACCGTAGACGAGAACCTGCGCACCGGCGGCCTCGGGCTGGCCCGCCGCAAGCCCTCCCAGGTCGCCGAGGCCCGCGACCGCGTCTTCGCGCTGTTCCCGCGGCTCGCCGAACGCACCCGGCAGGCCGCCGGCCTGCTGTCCGGCGGCGAGCAGCAGATGCTCGCCATCGGCCGCGCCCTGATGGCCCACCCGCGCCTGCTCCTGCTCGACGAGCCCTCCCTCGGCCTCGCCCCGCTCATGGTCGACCGGATCGCCGACGTCGTCCGCGAGATCAACGCCCAGGGCACCGCCGTCCTGCTGGTCGAGCAGAACGCCGGCATGGCCCTGTCGCTGGCCGACCACGCCCATGTGCTGGAGGTGGGGGAGATACGGCTGTCCGGTCCGGCCGCCGAACTCGCCCGCACCGACGCCGTACGCCGCCTCTACCTGGGCGACACCACCGAGGGGGCCGCATGACCGTCCCGCAGCTGGAGGTCCGCGACGTCACCGTCCGCTTCGCCGGGCTCACCGCGCTCGACGAGGTCTCCTTCACCGTCACCCCCGGCACCACGCACGCCCTCATCGGGCCCAATGGCGCCGGCAAGTCCACCTGTTTCAACGTCCTGTCGGGCCTGTACCGCCCGGCCTCCGGCACCGTCCGGCTCGGCGACACCGACCTGACCCGGCTCGCCCCGCACCGCATCGCCGCGCTCGGCGTGGCCCGCACCTTCCAGAACATCGTGACCACGGAGGGCACCGTCGCCGACAACCTCATGCTCGGCCGCCACGTCCTGTCCCGCGCCGGGTTCGCCGCGAGCGCCCTGCACCTGCCGCGCGCCGTGCGGGAACAGCGCGAGCACCTCGCCCGCGCCCGGGAGATCGCCGAACTGGCCGGACTCGACGGGCACTTCGACACCCCGGTCGCGCTGCTGTCGTACGGCGACCGCAAGCGCGTCGAACTCGCCCGCGCCCTGTGCCTGGAACCGCGCGTGCTCCTCCTCGACGAGCCGGTGGCCGGCATGAACGCCGCCGAACGCGTCCGCATGGCCGAGGTGATCCAGCACGTGCGCACCGAACTCGGCCTGTCCGTCGTCCTCGTGGAGCACGACATGGGCCTGGTCATGCGCCTCGCCGACGAGGTCACCGTCCTCGACTTCGGCCGCCGCATCGCCCACGGCACCCCCGACGAGGTGCGCCGCGACCCCGAGGTGCTGCGCGCCTACCTCGGCACCGCGGCGGGCGAGGAGGACGCGGCATGACCTCCCTCCTCGACGACCTCCTCAACGGCCTCGCCCTCGGCGCCGTCTACGCCCTCGTCGCCCTCGGCTTCGTCGTCATCTTCAAGGCCTCCGGCGTCATCAACTTCGCCCAGGGCTCCCTGCTGCTGTTCGGCGGCTACCTCACCGCCGTCCTCCACGACGACCTCGGCTTCGCGGGCGCCCTCGCCGTGGCCGTCCTCGCCACCGCACTCCTCGCCGGTGCCCTCGACCGGCTGCTGCTCCAGCGCGGCGAGCCCGACCCGCGCATGGCGCACGTGCAGACCATCGTCACCATCGGCGTCGACATCGTGCTGCTCACCGACCTGTCCCGGCGCATCGGCGGCGACCTGCTCTCTCTCGGCGACCCCTGGGGCGACTCGGTGGTCACCCTCGGCTCCGTGACCGTCGCCGACAGCCGGCTCGCTGCGATCGCCGTGTCGGCCGTCGCGATCGCCGCCGTCTTCGCCCTGTTCCGGTTCACCCCGTGGGGCCTGTCGCTGCGCGCCGCCGCCGAGGACACGGAGGCCGCCGCGCTGATGGGCGTACGGCTCAGCCGGGTCCGCATGCTCGCCTGGTGTCTGGCGGGCGCGCTCGCCGCGCTGGCCGCGGTGTTCCTCGCCGCGTTCCCCGCGCCGGGCCTGGAGCGCACCACCGGCCAGATCGCGCTGAAGGCGTTCCCCGCCGCCATCCTCGGCGGCATGGCCTCCCCGCCCGGCGCCCTCGCGGGCAGCCTGCTGATCGGGCTGACCGAGGCCCTCGTCGCCGGACACCAGTCCGATCTGCACGTCCTCGGCGAGGGGTTCGGCGACGTGGCGCCGTACGCCGTGATGGTCCTCGTCCTCCTGGTCCGGCCCACCGGGCTGTTCGGCGCGAAGGGAGCGGCCCGTGTCTGACCGCCGGTACCTGAAGCCCGCCGCGGCCGTCGCCCTGGCGCTCGTGCTCTGCCTGCCGCCCTTCTACCTGGACGCGTTCTGGCTGCGCATCGGCCTGTTCTCGGTGGCCGCCGCGATCGGCGCCGTCGGCCTGTCCCTGCTGTCCGGCACCGCCGGCCAGCTCTCCCTGGGCCACGCCTTCTTCCTCGCCGTCGGCGCCTACGGCTACACCTGGCTCGCCGGCGACCCCGGCCCAGGCCTGCCGACCGCGCTCGCCGCCGTTCTCGCGGTGCTCCTCGCCGGAGTGGCGGGCGGCCTGTTCAGCCCCGTCGCCGGACGGTTGCGCGGCGTCTACCTCGGCGTCGCCACCCTCGCCCTGGTCTTCCTCGGCCACCATCTGCTGCTCACCGCGGACTCCGTCACCGGCGGCTTCAACGGCCGCTCCGTGCCCCCGCTCACCCTCGGCGGCTTCGGCTTCACCGCCGACGATCCCGAACTCACCGTCCTGGGCGTGCCGTTCGGGGCGGAGGAACGGCTGTGGTTCCTGGGCCTCGCCCTGTTCGGGCTCACCTGGTTCACCGCCCGCGGCCTGCTGCGCTCCCGCCCCGGCCGGGCACTCGCCGCCCTGCGCGACAGCGAGACCGCGGCCGCGGTGATGGGCGTCGACGTCGCTCGCTACCGCTCGGCGGCCTTCGTCGTGTCGTCGATGTACGCGGGCCTCGCCGGGGTGCTGCTCGCCCTCGCCTTCCGCCGCGTGGTCCCCGACTACTTCTCCCTCGCCCTGTCCGTCGACTACCTCGCCATGATCGTCATCGGCGGCCTCGGCTCCGTCGCCGGAGCCACCGCGGGCGCCGTCTTCGTCACCGCGCTGCCGCTGCTGATGACCCGCTACGCCGACCAGCTGCCGCTCGTCGCCACCCCCGGCACCGAGGACGGCGGCGTCGGCCCCACCGAGGCCGCCCGCTACCTCTACGGCGCCGCCATCGTCGTCATCCTCCTCTACGCCCCCGACGGGCTGCACGGCCTCGCCCGCCGGGTCCGCGCCCGGCTGCGCCCGCACCCGGCCCCGGCCGAGCAGACCCCCGCCTCCACCGTCCCCTCCGCACCCGCCGTACGACCCAAGGAGCACACCCCGTGAACACCACGCACTCCAGGCACCGCACCGCCGCGGCCGCCCTCGCCGGAGCCCTGGCCCTGCTGCTGGCGGCCACCGGATGCAGCTCCAAGGCCGACGGCAAGGGCTCCTCCGACAGCGCCGACGGCGTCCGCACCGGCCCCGGCGTCACCGCCAAGACCATCAAGCTCGGCGCCCTCACCGACCTGACCGGCCCCTACGCCACCCTCGGCAAGTCCATCGTGCAGGCCCAGCAGATGTGGGCCGACGAGACCAACGCCAAGGGCGGCATCTGCGGCCGCAAGGTCGAGATCGTCGTCAAGGACCACGGCTACGACGTGCAGAAGGCCGTCACCGCCTACGCCGACATCGCCCCGGACGTCGTGGCGCTGCCCCAGGTCATCGGCTCCCCGGTGGTCGCCGCGCTCCTCGACGACATCGACCGCGACCACATGCTCACCTTCCCGCAGGCCTGGGCCGCCTCCCTGCTCGGCAAGGACTCCGTGCAGGTCATCGGCACCACCTACGACATCGACATGATCTCCGCCGTCGACTTCCTCACCCGCACCAAGGGCCTGAAGAAGGGCGACACCATCGGCCACGTCTACTTCGAGGGCGACTACGGCGCCAACGCGCTGGAGGGCTCCACCTGGGCCGCGAAGAAGGCCGGGCTGAAGATCGAGGGGCAGAAGATCAAGGCCACCGACACCGACCTGTCCGCGCAGGTCTCCGCGCTGCGCAAGGCCGGCGTCAAGGCCATCCTGATCAGCGCGGGACCCGCCCAGACGGCTTCCCTGGTCGGCGTCGCCGCCTCCCGCGGCCTGCGCGTCCCCGTCGTCAGCAACGCGCCCGGCTTCGCCCCGCAGCTGATGAAGACGCCCGCGGCACCGGCCCTCGCGGCCATGCTGAACATCATCAGCTCCGCCCCGGCCGTCAGCTCCGACCTGCCCGGCGTCCGCGCCATGGTCGCGTCGTACAAGAAGAAGTACCCGGGCTCCCCGGTCGACTCCGGCGTGCTCTCCGGCTACAACGCCGCCGAACTTCTCGGCGCCGACCTGAAGAAGGCCTGCGCGTCCGGCGGCCTGACCCGCGAGGACCTCGTCAAGGCGCACCGCTCGCAGAAGAACGCCGACACCGGCCTCGGCACCCCGCAGGACTTCTCCGACGCCGGCAGCCCGGCCAGCCGGGAGGCCTACGTCCTGCGGCCCGACGCCAAGGCCGACGGCGGCGTCGTCAACGCCGAGGACGCGCACAAGGCCCCGGGCGTGGACGAGTACCTGAGCACCCGCGGCTGACCCCGTCCCGGGTACCGGACGGCCACCGGGTCCGCCCCCGGTGGCCGTCCCCCGGGCTGCCCGGACCTCCCCGGACGGGTCGAGCCCGTGCACACGAGGCTGTACTCTCTGTCACACCAAGGGAGTTGGCGGCACCGAGCTGGGGGAGCGATGTCCACCGAAGAGCAGCTGTCCACCACGATCGACGCGAGCGTGCCGACGGCCGCGCGGATGTACGACCACTACCTCGGCGGCAAGGACAACTACGCCGCCGACCGCGCCGCCTGCGCGGAACTCGACAAGGTCGTCCCCAGCACCCGGGCCCTCGCCCTGAACAACCGCCGCTTCCTGCAGCGCGTGGTGAAGACGCTCGCCGCCGAGCACGGCATCCGGCAGTTCCTGGACCACGGCTCCGGCCTGCCCACCCAGGACAACGTGCACCAGGTCGCCCAGCGCGTCGACCCCACCACGCACGTCGTCTACGTCGACAACGACCCCATGGTGCTGGTCCACGGCCGGGCCCTGCTGGAGCAGGACGAGCGCACCACCGTCATCCACGCCGACCTGCGGGACACCCGGACCATCTTCGAACACGCCGAGACCCGGCGGCTGATCGACTTCTCCCAGCCGGTCGCCGTGCTGTTCAACTCGGTCTTCCACTGCATCCCCGACAGCGAGACCGACGGCCCGCTCGCCGTGATCCGCCGCGTCACCGAGCGGCTCGTGCCGGGCAGCATGATGGTGATGTGCCAGCTCGTCAGCGACGACCCCGAGGTCCGGCGGTTCGTCACCGAGTTCATGGACCAGGCCACCCAGGGCCACTGGGGCCGGGTCCGCGAGGAGAAGGACGTCGCCGAGTGGTTCGAGGGCATGGACATCCTCGAACCCGGCCTGGTCGAGGTCTCCACCTGGCGTCCGGACAGCGAGGTGGCGCCCCGTCAGCTCACCCAGGAGTGGATCGAGTTCGGCGGCGTCGGACGCCTGCGCTGACGGCGGCGCGGGGCCGTTCCCGTCACGGGGCGGGGTAGCGGCTCTCCATCGTCTCGCGCAGCAGGTTCAGCGTCGCGCGCGGCTGCAGCGCCTCGTCGGCCAGCCGGTCCAGGGCGAGCCGGTACTGCTCCGTCTCGTCCCGGTCCTCCAGGAAGTTGGCGCTGCCGATGTGCTCCAGATACACCACGTCCGGCAGGTCCAGGCCGCCGAAGCGCAGATAGGTGATCGGGATGGCCGGCGCCGAGGCGTTGGTGACGTCCAGCGGCACCACCTGCACGGTGATGTGCGGTCGCTGCGCCATCTCGATCAGGTGCGCGAGCTGTTCCCGCATGACCTGCTTGCTGCCCAGCACCCGCAGCAGCACCGACTCGTCGACGACCGCCCACAGCCGCGGCGCGTCCGGCCGGTGCAGCAACTGCGCGCGCCGCGTCCGCAGATCGACCCGGCGCTGCACCTCGCCCGAGGTCGCGTTCGGCAGTCCGCGCTCCACCACGGCCCGGGCGTAGGCGGGGGTCTGCAGCAGGCCGGGGACGTACTGGATCTCGAAGGTCCGGATCGTGGCGGCCGCTTCCTGCAGGCCGACCAGCCGCTCGAACCACTCCGGCATCAGCCGCTTGTCGTACCGCTGCCACCAGCCCGGCTCACCCGCCCGCTGGAGCAGTCTCAGCAGCACGGAGGCCTCGTGCTCGCCCGTGCCGTACAGGTCAAGGAGCGCGCGGACGTCCTGTTCGGTCGGCGGGCGGCGGCCCTTGCCCGACTCGATCCGGGAGAGCTTCGCCCCGCTGAAGCCGACCTCGCGGGCCGCCTGGTCCTGGGACAGGCCCGCGTCCTCGCGGAAACCCGCGAGCTGGACGCCGACCAGCATCTTCAGCAGAGTCGGGGCGGGCTCGGTCCCGTCCAGATAGGATTCCAGCCGGGAAGTGCGGGGTGACTCGGCAGACATCCTGACTCCCAGTTGACCGGCAGACCTGAAGGTCAGAGTACCGTACGGCGGCCGGGCCGATCCCCTCTTCTCCGCCCTGCTGTCAGGGGAGTTGGCGCACGCGGTACACGCGCGCCCTCTCCGTGCCCCAGCGGGCCCCCGGCCTCACAGCAGGTGGTCGAACTCCCCGTCCTTCGCGCCGGCGAGGAACGCCGACACCTCGGCCGGCGTGTAGACGAGCGCGGGCCCGTCGGGGTCCCGCGAGTTGCGCAGCGCGACGCCGCCGCCGGGCAGCGTGGCGACCTCCACGCAGTTGCCCTCCGCGTTGCTGTAGCGGCTCTTGATCCAGCGGACGTCCAGCGAACTGGCCCGCACTCCGTTGCGTACTGGTGGCACCGCACTCTCCTCGCCGTTCGCGCAATTTCTCGTGCAATTGCACGCGAGCACTGTCAGCGTGGATAATAGCCCGGGCGTCAACCCCCGCTTGGGCGCCAGTACCTGACTGCGTATCAGGGAGAAAACCGTGTCCTCACCAGCGTCTCAGGCGCCGCGGCCGGTCACCGGGACCGACGGGCGGCGCGGCACTTCCCCCACGGCCCCCGCCCGCACCACGGCCCTCGCCTCGCTCGACCGGGTCCCTTGGGCTGACATCAAGGACTCCACCGGCTCGGCGGCGGCCATCCCACGGCTGCTCAGGAGCATCGCCTGGGGCGACCCCGAGACCGCCCGGGCGGCCCTCGACGAGGTGCGGAAACGCATCTGCCAGTACGGCTTCGTGGTCGAACAGGCCACCGCGGCCACCGTGCCCTTCCTCTGGGAGCTGGCCCAGCTGCCGCACGTCGGCTGCCGCGCGCAGATCATCCAGCTGCTGAAGAACATCGCCGACGCCCGGCAGTGGGAGCGCACCGCGGCGGTCTACCCCAAGCTCCTCAATCACCGCGAGAACCACGTCACCTGGGAGCGCGCGGCCCGCCAGGCCGTCCGCTCCCGCCGCGGCGACCTGCGCCGGCTCCTCGCCGACGAGGACGCCGAGATCGCCCGCGCCACCACCGAACTGGCCCGCACGCTCGACGCCTAGCCACCCCGCCCGCCGTCTCGTCGTGCGGACGCCGCCGGGGTGCGGACGCGGGCTGGTGTACTCCTGGGCCGCAGGGGAAGGAAAGCGCTTGCCCTTCACTCGGCACCTGGGAGGACCACGCCGATGGCGTCGTCACTGGAAAGACCGCTCGACCACCGCTACCGGGACGAACACCCCGTCCGCACCCTCGCCTACCTGCTGCGCGCCGACCGCCGGCGCCTCGCCGCCGCGGTCGTCGTCTTCACCGTCAAGCACAGCCCCATCTGGCTGCTTCCGCTGATCACCGCCTCCATCATCGACACCGTCGTCCAGCGCGGGCCCGTGGACCGGATCTGGACGAGCACCGGGATCATCCTGTTCATCCTGGTCGTCAACTACCCGCTGCACGTGCTCTACGTCCGCCTGCTCTACGGCAGCGTCCGCCGCATGGGCACCACCCTGCGCTCGGCCCTGTGCACCCGCATGCAGCAGCTCTCCATCGGCTACCACTCCCGGGTCAGCGCCGGTGTGCTGCAGGCCAAGGTGGTCCGGGACGTGGAGACCGTGGAGCAGATGGTCCAGCAGACCGCCGAACTCGGACTCGGCGCGACCACCGTCCTCATCGGCGGACTCGTCATCATCGCCGTCCGCACCCCGGAGTTCCTCCCCGTCTTCCTCGTCGTCGTGCCCGCCGCCGCCCTCCTCGTCGCCCGTCTCAGGGCCCGGCTGCGCACCCACAACGAGCACTTCCGCCACGAGGTGGAGACCCTCTCCTCCCGGGTCACGGAGATGACCCGCCTCATCCCCGTCACCCGCGCCCACGGCCTGGAGGGCAAGGCGCTGCACCGCATGGACCGCACGCTGCGCCGGCTGCTCACCTCGGGGATGCGCCTGGACCTGGTCAACGGCCGGTTCGGCTCGCTCGCCTGGGTCGTCCTCAACGTCGTCGGCGTGCTGGTCCTCGCCGCCGCGGCCCTCGTGTCGTACTACCGCGTCTGGGGCGTCACCCCGGGCGACGTCGTCATGCTCAGCGCCTTCCTCACCACCCTCACCAACTCCACGACCACTCTTGCGGGACTCGCCCCGGTCATCACCAAGGGCCTGGAGTCCGTCCGGTCGGTCGGCGAGGTCCTCCAGGCGCCCGAACTGGAGGACAACGAGGGCAAGTCCGAGGTCACCGCTGTGCGCGGGGCGGTCGCCTTCGACGGCGTCGGCTACGCCTACGACTCGGGCCGGGCCGCCGTACGGGGCTTCACGCTCTCCGTCGCGCCCGGCGAGACGATCGCCCTCGTCGGCGCCTCCGGCGCGGGCAAGTCCACCGTGCTGAACCTCGTCATCGGCTTCATCCGGCCGACCTCGGGCCGGCTGCTGCTGGACGGCACCGACATGAGCACCCTCGACCTGCGCACCTACCGCCGGTTCGTCTCCGTGGTGCCGCAGGAGTCGATCCTCTTCGACGGCACCGTCCGGGAGAACGTCGCCTACGGCATGGAGGACGAGGCCGACGAGGAGCGCGTGCGCGCCGCGCTGCGCGACGCCAACGCGCTGGAGTTCGTCGACCGGCTGCCCCAGGGCCTGGACACCCTCGTCGGCGAGCACGGGGCGCGGCTGTCGGGCGGGCAGCGCCAGCGCCTCGCCATCGCCCGCGCCCTGATCCGCGACCCGAAGGTGCTCATCCTGGACGAGGCCACCTCGGCCCTCGACACCCGCTCCGAGGCTCTGGTGCAGCAGGCGCTCGCACGGCTGCTGCGGGGCCGCACCACGTTCGTGGTGGCGCACCGGCTGTCCACCGTGCGCGGCGCGGACCGCATCGCCGTGATGGGCGACGGCCGGATCCTGGAGACGGGCACGCACGACGAACTCCTGCGCCGGGGCGGGGCCTACAGCGCGCTGCACGCGGGTCAGGCGGCCTGACCCCTCCCGTGTGGGGCCGGTACGTCGGTGTCTCAGGCCGCGCTGCTGCGGCGCGAGCGGTGCGGGCAGCCGGCGTCGTGGTCCGTGCCCAGGCTGGTCCACCAGCGCTCGCAGCAGGCGGCCTCCAGTTCGGCGCGGACCACCGCCTCCGCGCCGGCGATCCGCGGCAGGGGGCCGGCGCTCAGGCGGGCGGCCCGGCGCAGATCGCACAGCACGCTTTCCCTCACGACCGCGATGACCGGTACGAGAGAGGCCGCGCAGAAGAGGCAGCCGGCCCAGGCGGGGCCGTACCGGAACTCCAGTACGGCCGTCCAGGCCAGGCCGGCGCTGGTGGTGACATAGAGGGCGGTCAGGAAGCGGCTGGACCAACTCATGGATGGACACCGTTCGTAGCCGGGACAACTGCTGTGTCCAACGGCGTCCGGCGCCGGGGGGAAGCGGCCCGCGCCCCCGTGACGGCGGTTCGGGTGAATCAGGGTGACCGTCCGTATCCCGGGACGAAGACGGCACTGTCCGTCCAGACCGGCGGCTCACGTGAAAATTCCGGCGGTGACGCGCGAAAAGCGTGCATAGTCCGGCCTGGTGCGGGCATACGGAGCAAAAAATGCAGAGAGGGGAACTCCGTTGCTCGTGCCGGACCCGAAGACCGTCAGGATTCTGCTGACGCGGTACGCCACACTGAAGATCGCTCAGGCGGAGAGGGAGAGGGCGACGGCCGCCCGGGAACTGGAGGACGTGAGCTACACCCTGTGCGTCCTGATGGGCTGCACCAGCGTGGAGGATGCCATCACCAAGGCGGACGCCCTGCTTCTGGACGCGGGGCGCGGCAGGGCCGATACGACCGGGAAGGAGGGGGAGACCGGTCTGTCGCTGGCCGTCTGACCCCTGCGCGCCGTCGGGGCACGGGCACACTTCCCTCCGGCGGCGCACGCACTCCGGCCTCTTGCGCACCCGGGGGTGGCCGGGCGCCTAGACTCGGCAGCCGTGTCAGGGCACATGGACGTATGAGATGAAAGGCGCGTTGCCGGGTGTTCCACGATTCCCCCATCTACGACCGACTGATCGCGGAGTGCGGCGACGTACCCGCCGATGTACGCCGGGAGGCCGAGCGCGTCCACCGGGAGCTCGAACTCGTCCTGCGTCCCCTCCAGTCGCCCGGCTTCCCGGACCCTTCCGGCCGCGGCGCGCACCCCGGTGCCGGGTGGCAGCGCACGGCGCTGCTGCCCGGCCCGCGGCCGCAGTGACCCGGCGGCCCGTCAGGGCAGCACGGAATCGGTCCGGTTGAGGGGCTGCTGCCGCTCACCGGGCAGCGGCCGGCTCAGCCACTCGGCGATCGCGCGGGAGATCGGCTGCCCCGTGTCCACCTCCACGAAGCCGAACTGGCCCGACTGGTTGCACTCCAGGAACCACCAGGTCCCGTCGGCGTCCTCGGCGAAATCGAAGGCGCCGTACGCCAGTTCGGCCTCGCGCAGATAGACGCGGACGGCGTCGGCGATCCGCGGCGGCACCTCCGCGGGCTGCCACGGCCCCGTGGAGGGCGCGAAGCGTACGTCGACATGGTCCGGGTCGGCGTCCGGATCGGCCGGCTTGCGCGCCGCGAGCAGCGACTCGCCCACCGCCGTCAGCCGGATGTCGGCCCGCTTGGCGACCCGGCGCTGCAGCAGCGTCGGGCCGTAGGCGACCGCCGTGAAGTCCGTGTCCGGGTCGACCCGGCTGGTCGGCACCGCCCGCGGCGGGTCCTGCGGGTGTGCCCCGGACACCGGCTTGACCACCAGGTCCGGGTAGCGTGCCGCGAACTCCCGCGCGGCCTGCGGGAACGTCGTGATCAGCGTGGCCGGCACGGGCAGTCCGCTGCGCTGGGCGAGCCGCAGCTGCCAGGGCTTGTGCCGGGCGCGCCGGGCCGCGTCCGGATGGTTCATCCAACGGGCCGGCACCCCGCGCAGCATGCCGTACAACGCCTGTTGGGACTCCTCGGTCAGCCACGCGGAGGGGACGACCGCCCGCGCGGCCGCCGCCCCGGGCCTGCGGACCCACACGGACCGCAGGCCGTCCAGGCTCACCAGGCGCCCCGCGGACGACAGATGTCCGCGGAAGGCGCCATGGACGTACTCGCCGGAGAGCGCGACGCCGCTCGTCAGGTCGGCGGGATCGAACCGGACCACCGGGACGCCCAGGGCGTTCAGGTGGACCACCACCATGTCCGCCGTGACGTCCTCTTCGGAGGTCAGGATCAACACGGTCATCGTCGTCGGTTCCGTGTTCAGTCGTCGAAGTGGGTCTTCGAGCCCGCGGTCGAGGTGGTGGTCCCCAGTTCTCTCAGCAGGGCGTGGTCACGGGCCGCTATCCCGCCGTCCAGGAGCACGTTCAGCTGCAGTCCGGAGTCGTAGGTGTAGGGCGTGGCGAATTCCAACTCCGCCGCGGGGCGTGCGTAGTTGAGCGCGAACGGTTGCATCGTCTCTCCCTCTTCGGTACTGCCTCGAACAAGCGGCGCCGCCGGACGGCACCGCTTGGCCCAGCGCGTTCCTGCGACCTCCAGTCACTTATACGAATCGAACGGGTGATTGGTTTCCTTACTCTGCGTAGTCAGCGCGGAGTCGGGCCTCGTCGCCCGTCGCGGCACGGCACGATCGAGGGGCGTGGTGCGGGGGAGTTGCGGGGAGGCGTCAGCGGGCTGCCTCGGTGTCGACGGACACGGGATGTACAGGTCGCGGGAGCCGCCGGCCCGTTCTCCGGGCGTCGTGCCGGGTGCCGGCGGTCAGGGTGGGTACGGCCGCTGCCCGGATCGCGGCCACGGCGACGAGCGTGGTGGTCGAATCCACGGATCCTCCCCTGCGCGGTGCGCCGCGCCGCGTCTGTTCTTCCCCCGCTTCTGTTGGACGCTTTCCCGTTTCGGCCCGGTCCTCACACGTGTGCGCCGCCCGAGTGGCGATCACCCGGCGGTGACCCTAGTAATGGGCAGGGTCAAGTCGCGTGTCGCAGCTCGGGGCGCAGGAGCGACCGCACCCCTCAGAGAGAGCTCAGCATGATCACCCGCTCTTCACCGCCGCCCGGACCGGACCGACCGTCAACCACGCTCACCGAAGCCGAAGCCGGAGCGAGCACCGCACCGCCCTACGGGGACGCAGTGCAGCCCGTCGCGGCGCCCGGCGCCGCGACGCCCGTCGTGAACGGGGCCGGACCGGCCCCCGCACCCGGCGTGCGCGCCGAAACCGAGGCCGGCCTCGCCCGCGCGCCCGAGCCCGAACCCGGAGCACCGGCGGATGCCGGTACCCCTGGTGCCCCCGGTGACCCCGGCGATCCAGGACCTCTCGGCGAGGCCGGTGATCCCGCCCGGTACCTCCGGGCGGACGAGTCCTCCGCGGCCTACGAGCCCGCAGGGGCCGACGAGTTCGCGGGTTCCCTGGAGGCCGTGGAGGCCGTCGAGGCCGAACTCGGCTACGCCGACCCCGTCGCCGGACTGCTCCGGGTGGCCGCCGCCGAGCGGTCCCTGGAGGACGTCGCCCGGCTCATCACCCTGCTGGAGCAGTCCGAGGACGGCGCCGGCACGGCCGCCGAGATGCTGCGTGCCGTCGGCACGGAGCGGCCCGTGGAGGACGTGTCCCGGCTGGCCGCCCTGCTGTCCCGCCCGCCGCACCACGCCGACGACGCCGACCGCATGATCCGCGCCGCGGCCGAGGCCCGCCCCGTCGAGGAGGTCACCCGGCTGATGGGCCTGCTGCACCGGCCGCCGCTGGAACAGGGCCGCGTCGACGAGGCGGTCCGGGCGGCGGCCACGGGGCGGCCGGTGGAGGAACTCGCGCACCTCATAGAGCTGCTCGCCCGTGAACGTGACGTGACGAACGTCACGCCGTCAGAAGAGGCGCCGGAGGAGCCGCAGGAGCCGCAGGGCCCCACCGGCACCACCTCCGGCACCCAGTTCCGCACCAGGTCCGGCCTGAAGGTCCGTCGCAAGGGCCGCGCGAAGGGCCGTGCGCCGGGCACCGAGACCGCCGCCCGGACCGCCGCGAAGGCCGCCGGGCCCGCCCCGTGGGTCACCTGGCTCGCCACGGCACTGCTCGCCCTGTGCGGGGCGGCGTACTTCCCGCTGCACCGCCACGGCGCACCGGCGAAGGTGTACGCCCTGGCCCTGGCGCTGTCCGGCGTCTGCCTGGTGCTCGCGCTGCTGCTGGCCGTGCGGCCCTCCCGGGTCCTGCTGTGCGCGGCCGTCGTCGTGCCGGCGGCCCTGGCCGGCGCCCAGGTGGCCGCCGAGCGCTTCGGGTCACCGGGACTGGTGCGGTCGCTCGAACTGACCCTCGCCCCCTCGTGGCTGGCCGGCCCGGCCGCCGTGGTCGCCGCGGTGGCGGCCCTGGCGGCGCTGCTCGTACGGGCCCCGGCGGACCGGAGGGTGGAAGTGACGCCGACCTAGCGGCGGGCGGCAGACGGGACTTTGCGGACGCGCCCCAGGACGTCGGTGTCCTGCGGGCGTGCGCTGGGACCGCTCAGTGCGCGCCCGCCTCCGTCAGCCCCCGCAGCACCCGGTCCGGCGTGAGCGGCAGTTCGCGGAAGCGGACGCCGGTGGCGTGGTGGACGGCGTTGCCGAGGGCGGCGGGCGTGCCGACGATGCCGATCTCGCCGATGCCCTTGCTGCCCATCGGGTTGAGGTGGGGGTCGTCCTCCTCGATCCAGTGCGCCTCGATGTCGGGGACGTCGGCGTGCACGGGCACGTGGTAGGCGGCGAGATCGCGCTCGGCGAAGTCGCCGAAGGCCGCGTCCACCGTGCTGCCCTCGGTGAGCGCCATGCCCAGACCCATCGTCAGGCCCCCGGTGAACTGGGACCGGGCGGTACGGGCGTTGAGGATGCGCCCGGCCGCGTAGACGCCCAGCAGCCGCCGTACCCGGATCTCCCCGGTGACCGTGTCGACGGCGACCTCCGCGAAGACGGCGCCGAAGGCGTGCCGCGCGTACGGGCTCTCCGCGTCGGCCTTCCCCCTCGTGTCGGAACGCGCCGTCAGACCCTCCGCCGGCAGCGGGCCGGCGTGCCCGGACAGCCGGCCGGCCAGCCCCACGCACGCCTCGTGCACCGCCCACCCCCAGGACGCCGTCCCGGACGAGCCGCCCGCCAGGGACGCCGGCGGCAGATCGCTGCGCCCCACCTCGGCCCGCACCCGCTCCGGGGGCACGCCCAGGGCGTCCGCGGCGATCCCGGCCAGCACGGTACGCGCGCCCGTGCCGATGTCCGTGGCGTTGATCTCGACGAGGAACGTGCCGTCGGGCAGTGCGTGGGCGACCGCCGTCGACGGCTGGACGAGGACGGGATACGTCGCCGCCGCCACGCCCGTCCCGATCAGCAGCGGTCCCTCGGCGCGGGACCGCGGGCGCGGGTCGCGGCCGTCCCAGCCGAAGCGGCGGGCCCCCTCGCGCAGGCAGTCCACGAGGTGCCGGCTGCTGAACGGCCTGCCGCTGTCCGGTTCCGTCCGCGGCTCGTTGACGATCCGCAGCTCCACCGGGTCCATGCCGAGCGCCCCGGCCAGCTCGTCCATCGCCGACTCCAGCGCGTACATGCCCGGCGCCTCCCCGGGCGCGCGCATCCACGACGGGGTGGGCACGTCCAGCGGCACCACCCGGTGAACGGTGAGGCTGTTCGGGGCGGCGTACATGACGCGCGACGGTACGGCCGCCTGCTCGACGAACTCCTTGACGCGCGAGGTGTGCGTGGCGACCTCGTGCACCAGGCCGGTCAGCCGCCCGTCCCGGCCGGCTCCGAGCCGTACCCGGTGCAGGGTGGGCGCCCGGTGCCCGACCACCTGCGGCAGGAAGCGACGCGGCAGCACCACCGTGACCGGACGCCGCGTCACCACACTGGCCATCGTGGCGAGCACGACGTCCGGGCGGGGCGTCCCCTTCGAGCCGAAGCCGCCGCCCACGTGCTCCGCGAGCACGCTGATCCGCTCCCGCGGCAGCCCGAACAGCCCGGCCAGCACGGCCCGTACGACCGTCGTGCCCTGGCTGGAGGTGTGCACCGTCAGCCGCTCCCCGTCCCAGTGCGCGCTGCTGGCGTGCGGTTCCATCGGGTGGTTGTGCAGCGGCGGCACCCGGTAACGGACGTCGACCGCGACCGCGGCGGACGTCAGCGCCCGGTCCGGATCGCCGTGCCGGCGCAGCCCCGGGTGGCCGGCGTTGGCCTCCTCCGGGACGTACGCCGACGGATGGCCGGGGATGAGGATCACATCGTGCGGCTCCTCGGCGCAGTCCACCCGGACGGCGGCGGCGCCCGCCCGGGCCGCCTCCGGGGTCTCGGCCACGACCAGGGCGACGAACCAGCCGCGGTGCGGCACCCGGTCGTCCTGCAGCACGGCGAGCGTCGGGTCGTCACCCTCGCCGAGCCGGGGCGCGTTCTCGTGCGTCAGCACCGTGACCACGCCGGGCGTCTCCAGCGCGGCCCGTACGTCGACCCCGGTCACCCGGCCGCGGGCCACCGTCGCCGGCACCGGCCGGGCGAACAGCCGCCCGGGGGAGGGGTGCTCGGCGGCGTAGCGGGCGGAACCGGTGACCTTCAGGGGGCCTTCACGGCGTTCGGGGGCGGAGGGCGGAGCGGTGGTGGTGTCGGCCATGGGTCCTCCTGGCTGGTGCCGGTCAGGCGGTGGCTGCGGGCGGTGCCAGTCGCGTCAGGACGTCGAGGGCGAGCGCGCGGGCCAGCGGCACCTTGTACGCGTTGTCCCGCAGCGGGCGCGCGGCCGACAGCTCCAGGTCGACGGCCCGCTCGAACGCCGCCGCGGTCGGAGCCGCGCCCAGCAGCGCCTCCTCGGCCCGGCGGGCCCGCCACGGCCGGTGCGCGAGCGCCCCGAAGGCGATCCCCGCGTGCTCCACCACACCGTCGGTCACCTGGAGTACGGCGGCGACGGACGCCAGCGCGAACGCGTACGACGCCCGGTCCCGGGCCTTGCGGTACCGCGAGGGAAGCCCCGCCGTCGCGGCCGGCAGCAGCACCCCGGTGATCAGCTCGCCGGGGCGCAGCACGGTGTCCCGCTGCGGCTGTTCCCCGGGCAGCCGGTGGAACTCCGCCGCCTCGACGGTCCGCACCCCCGAGGCGCCGTACAGCTCGACCCGTGCGTCGAGCGCGGCCAGCGCCACCGCCATGTCCGACGGGTGCGTGGCGACGCACTGCTCGGACCAGCCGAGGACGGCGTGGTCGCGGTTCACACCCTCCAGCGCGCCGCACCCGCTGCCGGGCGTGCGCTTGTTGCACGGTTTCGACACGTCCTGGAAGTACGGGCAGCGCGTGCGCTGGAGGAGGTTGCCGCCCGTGGTGGCGGCGTTGCGCAGCTGGCCCGAGGCGCCCGCGAGGAGCGCCTGCGACAGCGCGGGATAACGCTCCCGCACGAGGGGGTGCGCGGCCAGGTCGCTGTTGCGGACCAGCGCCCCGACGCGCAGCGCGCCGCCCGGCACCTCCTCCACCGCGTCCAGCGGCAGCCGCGTGAGATCGACCAGCGCGCCCGGCTCCTCCACGCCCAGCTTCATCAGGTCGACCAGGTTGGTGCCGCCGCCCAGATAGCGGGCGCCGGGCCGGGCGGCGAACGCCTCGGCGGCCTCCGCGACACTGCCCGGCCGTACGTAGGCGAAGGGCTTCACGGGATCACGTCCTCCACCGCCTCGACGATGCGTGGATAGGCCCCGCAGCGGCACAGGTTGCCGCTGAGCCGCTCGCGGATCTCCGGCCGGTCCAGGCGCACCGGGCGGTCGGCGGGCGCCGCCGGATCGGTGACGTGGGACGGATGCCCCGCGGCCGCCTCGGCCAGCATGCCCAGGGCGGAGCAGATCTGACCCGGCGTGCAGTAACCGCACTGGAAGGCGTCCCGTTCCTGGAACGCCCGTTGCAGGGGATGCAACTCCTCCCCGTCGCCGGACAGGCCCTCGACGGTCGTGACGTCGCAGCCGTCCAGGGACACGGCCAGCAGCAGACAGCTGTTGACGCGCCGGCCGCCCAGCAGCACCGTGCAGGCGCCGCACTGGCCGTGGTCGCAGCCCTTCTTCGCGCCGGGCAGGTCGAGATCCTCGCGCAGCAGGTCCAGCAGGGTGCGCCGGTGGTCCACGGTGAGCGTGTACGGCTTGCCGTTCACGCGAAGCGTGACGTCGGAGGCGGTGGCGTGGGAGGCGGTGGCGCCGGCCGGGGTGTGCTGACCGGTCATGTCGTGGCTGCCCTTCCGGGGGACGGGGGTCCGTCGTGCTGTTCGGACCGCGTATCCACGCTGCGGCGGCTGACACGTGCCGGGGCGGGAGAAAACGGGGGTGACCGTGCGGTGCCGTCTTCTGACCGTGCGGTGCCGTTTTCTAGGCTCGGTGCATGGCTGCCGACACAGACGTCCCCCACGCCGCTGTCCCCGCGCTGCGCGCCGCCTACGGCTCCCTCGCCGACGTCGTCCGTCCACTGGGCGACGAGGAGTCCTGGCTGCCCACCGCCTGCACCGGCTGGGCGGTCAGGGATCTGCTGTTCCACCTGCTCGGCGACGCCCGGCGCGCCCTGATCGCCCTGCACACGCCCGCCGCCGGCCCGGCCGACCGCGACGCCGTCACCTACTGGCGGGACTGGGGGCCCGGCGACCCGGTGGGCGCGGCCAACGGCCGCCGCTTCGCGCGGGTCGGCGCCAGCATGTTCCTGGACTTCGGGCAGCTGCGCGACCTGTACCTGGAGACCGCCGCGGCCGCCGTGCACGCCTCCGCCGCCACCGACCCCGGTCGCCTCGTGGCCACCCAGGGGCACGTGCTCACCGCGGGCGACCTGATCACGACCCTCGCCGTCGAGGCGACCGTCCACCACCTCGACCTGGTCGTGGCACTGCCCGGCGCCGAGCCGCCGTCGTCCGCCGGGCTGGCGGCGGTGCGCGGCACTCTCGACGGCCTGCTGGGGCGGCCGGTGCCTGTGCCGTGGAGCGACGCGGAGTACGCGCGTGCCGCGACGGGGCGCGCGGCGCTCACCGAGGAGGAGCGGCGGGTGCTGGGCTCGGACGCCGGGCGGTTTCCGCTCTTCTGCTGAGACCTCGCGTCTCTGTCCGGGGCTTCGGGGCTATGACTTCGTTCTCTCGTCCGTGTCGCGGGGTGGTGCGGTCGGTGGGCGCAGGGCCTTCGCCGAGTCCTTCAGCCGTTCCAGCGTGCGGGTCAGCTGCTGGAACGGCGAGCCGCCCAACCGCCCGGACGGCTGCTGCTGCGCGGGGATCACGGCTCCGGCCGACTCCTGGTAGGCCGCGAGCGCCTCGTGGGCCCGCTCGGCCGCCTCCCGGTACAGGTCCCGGGACCTGGTCATCGCCTCCAGCGCCTCGGCGTACATCGCCACGAGCCTGCGCTCCCGCTCCAGCTCCTCCTCCAGGGTGAACAGGTGCCAGTGCTCCCGTACGGCCGTCAGCAGTTCCTCGGCGCCCTCGGGCAGGGGCCTGGACAGCGCGGCGAAACGTGTCACCGTGCCGACGAGTTCGAGAGGCTCCGAGCCGTCGAGGAAGACGGTGCGCACCGACAGCTCGTGGGTCTCCATGCCCTGCGGCGCCGGGGTGCCCGGCAGCACCAGGGCTCCGCCCCGCGGCACCTCGACGCCGAACTCGCGCAGCGCCCAGTTGACGGCGCGCAGCTGGTGCGGGGCGGCGCGGTGCTCGATCACGCGGTGGTGGAGGCCGGGCGGGAGATACGGCGTCAGTGGTGCCTGGCCGCGCGCGTCGGGGGTCATCGCCTCGTGCACGACCACATGGACGTCCCAGGTGTCGCGCATGGCGTCGCGCAGGATCCGGCGCATCACCTTGTCGTCCTCGGGCAGCGCGTTGGCGTGCAGGTGGCGCGGGCCGCCGGCCGACTCGTGGGGCCAGGTGCCGTCCGGGTCGTGCGGCCAGAACATGGCCGAGGGGGCGGGCCAGGCGAGGTCCCAGGGCCGGTCGGCCTCCGCGAGGAGCGTCCACTCCTGTCCGCGGTCGGCCCCCTCGGCCACGGTCAGCGTGGCCCGGACGGTCACCTCGTCCTCCAGGCGCCAGCGGGCCTCGAACGCCCGGCGGCCCGGTGGGGCCTCGTCCTCCGGCAGCTCCAGGAAGTCCTGCAGTGTGCCGTCGTCCTTGAGCAGCTGGAGGTGTTTGCGGACGACGCCCGCGGCGGCGTAGCCGAGGTGACGGCCTCGGGCCGTCCAGACGGTGGGAGGGGTGGCGGACCGGTCGGCGGGGGTGCTGGGCATGGGTCCATTCGTGAGGCGGGGGCGGGCGGCGTGCTCCAGCCAGTATGGGTGGGGGTGGGTTCTACTTGGTCACGGGGGGCCGGGGTGCGGATTTCGCCTGCGGGGTGGTGGGGGTTGCTCGCGCAGTTCCCCGCGCCCTTGGATGCCTGGGCGGCCCCTTCCCGCCGTGCGCGGCTGCGGCCCGTCGGTGGCTCGGAGCCGCGCACGGGGTGTGGGGCGCGCACAACAGCTCGGTCGGTTCACACGTGGTTCCGGGCCCGGTGGCCGTCGAGAATCGTCCGGGCGGACAGGGCCCGTCCACCATCCGCATCGGGGCGGGTCCTGTCCGTTTCGGTGCCGGTCAGCGGTGTCCGCCCCGGCGTCGGCGGCGGGGTGGGTCCGGTGGGGTGTCCCCGGGCGGGGGTGCGCTGAAGCCGCCCGGGACCAGGGGGCCCGGGGCGGTGTGACGGGGGCCCGGTTGTTCCGGTACCCGGGTGCGTTCGGGGGGTGCGGCGCGGGCCACCACCCGCGCGTGGGTCATCAGCGGGGCGCACGCGGAGCACACCTCGCAGAGGGTCCAGACCTGGCCGACCGCGGGATCGTGCCGCAGGACGAGGAGGACCTGGCCGGCGCAGGCCACCCGCGTGCCCTCGTGTGCGGCGCACCGCTGCTGCCGGCACCAGCAGGCGGCGTCCGGTCGTACCGCCGCCGCCTTGGCGTGGGCGGCGGCATGGGCCTCGGCGAACCGTCGCAGCGCGGCCACGTCGCGGGAGCGCGGCGGCATGGCGCAGGCGGAGGAGCAGGTGACGGAGGCCGTGCGGTCGCGGTGGCCGACCACCCGGATGGTCCAGGAGCGGCCGGGACGGCGGGCCGACGGTGCGTGAGGGTACGTGAGAGCCAAGAGCGACACGTCCTTCGGGAAGCGGTGCGGGAGACGGGGGGCGGTCACCGAGGGGGAGCAGCCGTCCACCGGGAGTGAGCCCGTTCACAGCATGCCCGTGACCTGGCGATGCAATCCGTCTCCGCGCGCGTGGCTTCCCCCGGGCGGCGGTGTGCATATATCGGCAGCCGATATATCCTGGCTGCATGGCATCGAGGAGCATGACCCAGGCCGCGTTCTTCGTACTGACGGCTCTGGCCGATCAGCCCCGGCACGGTTACGGCATCCTGCGCGAGATAGAGGAACTGTCGGACGGCGAGGTGCAGTTGCGTGTCGGCACGCTGTACGGGGTGCTCGACCGGCTCACCGCCGACGGACTGATCGCGCTGGACCGTGAGGAGGTCCAGCAGGGGCGGCTGCGGCGCTATTACCGCCTCACCGACGAGGGTGTCCGCGCGCTGGGCGCCGAGGCGCAGCGCATGGCCGCCGGAGCCGACGCGGCCCGGCGGCGTCTCGCCGAGGGGCGGCACGCCCCGGGACCCGGACTCGCCGGAGGCCTCGCATGACGACCCTGCTCGAATCCCGCTACCGCGCCGTGCTGCGGCTCCTCCCCGCCTACTACCGCCGCGAGCGCGAGGAGGAGATGGTCGAGGTCTACCTCTGGGACGTCGACCGCGACACGCAGGACCAGTCGCGGCCTACGGTCGGTGAGGTCGCGAGCATCGCCGCCCTTGCCGTGCGCACCCGGCTGGGCGCCGCCGGAGCCCCTCGCCGCTACGCCCTGCTCGGTGCCGCCGTACGCCATTTCGCGCTCTTCGCCGTGCTGCTCCAGGCCGCCGCCGCGGTCGTCGACCGTGCCTTGGAGGTGACCTGGGCGGGGACCCACGGGTGGGACATGTTCCTGAGCGGGTTCACCGGGCGCGGTGCGGGGCTGGGGGGCGTTGCCGTCGCCCAGTGGGTGCTGCCCCTGTTGTGGACGGGGGGCTGGTTCGCCCTGTTCCGTGAGCGGCGTGGCCTCGCGCGGGTCTGTGTTCTGGTGGCTGCTCTGCCGACCCTGTGGCCTGTTGTGGCGCCGCTGGTGACGGACGCCGTTCCGCCCGATCCGGCGTACGCCACCGCCTCGCTGGTGCTGGCCTGGCTCTCCGCGTTCGGTGTGTGCGCGGCCTTCCACCGTGACGCGCCGGCTGTCGTCCTCCCGGCCGGTACGCCCGGGCTCTGGCATCTGGCCTGCTGTGTGGTGATGGGGGCGTCCGTCGTGCTGGTGCCGACGTCGGCCGACGCGGTGTGGGCGCCGGCCACCGGGTTCCTCGCCTGCGCCCTCGGCTGGCTGCTGTGGCGTGCCCGGTCGTCCGGTCAGGGCGGCGCGGGCACGCTCGCGCTGGCCTTTCTCGGCCTGCTCGTGCTGGCGTTGCGGGTCGCCGCCCTCGTTCCCTGGCTGGACGTGTCCGTCCCCGGTGTGGTGGTCGCCGGCTTCGTCGGGCAGGCGGTGGCCGTCGCGCTGCTGACCGTGGCCCTGGCCGTCGTCGGCGGGCGGGATCTCGCCGCCCGCTGACCGCGTCAGTGCGGGAAGACGCGGGGCTGCCGGGGGCGGGTGATCTCCTCGCGGAACTCCGCGATACGGGTGCTGATCTGACGCATCAGCACCGTGTCGGCGAGTCGGTGCAGGTAGAGGTTGCGGCGGGCCAGGGTCGGGGCGTCCACGCAGAAGTACAGGGTCATCAGCGGGTTGACGAACAGTTCGCTGCCCTTGGTGCGGTCGGTGAAGCGCACGTCGCCGAACTCGCCGCGTACGGCGGCGGCGACCGAGCCGTTGACGATGCTCGGGTGGTGCGGGGTGTGCTCCTGGGCGTGGGCCACCGCGTCCAGGTAGCGGGCGCCCTCGGCGCTGTCGCGGGGCAGCGAGAACGCCCCGAGGTAGCCGCCCTCGCGGTCCAGCGCCGCCAGGTTCTCCAGCACGTGCGCGTGGTTCACACCGTGGTAGGCGTCCACGCCGAAGCCGAGGCAGGCGACGAGCCGCCGGGGGATCTCCGCCAGGGCGTCCACCGCGGCCAGGCTGGCCATGTCCTCCTCCGGGGTGCCGAGCCCGTGCTCGTCGCCGCGCAGGAGGATGTCGGTCCCGCCGTCGACCAGGACGACGGCGTCCACCCCGCCCAGGCGCCCGACGAGCGCCCGGTACGCGTGCCGCAGCGGGGCCACGCCGGTGCGGGGGAAGGCGTACACCGTCGCGGGCAGGCCCTGTCCGTCCAGCCATGCCGCCAGCGTCCGTTCGGGGAAGTAGTCCCCGCGCAACGGAGTCTCGGGTCCGACGGCCGCCACGTCCGGGGCCACCCAGTGGTCCAGGCCCAGCCCGTGCAGGTCCGCGAAGGACAGGCTGGCCAGGTGGACCTCCTTCCCGGCCGACCGCAGGGCCAGCGCGAGCGGCAGCCCCGCGTAGACGTCGAAACCGCCGCCGGCGCCGGCGACGAGGACGCTGCGGGCGTCCCGCAGCCGGGTGAAGAAGGGAGGCTCGTGAAGGGTGAACACCCGGGGACGGTAACAACCGCGCGGACGCCGGCGCGCCGGGCCCCCGGTCTGGTCGGGGGCCCGACGCCCTTGTGGTGCCGGGGAGTTACGCCCCGCTCTCGCGGAGCATGTCCTCGCGCTCGACGATCTTCACACGCTCACGGCCCTGCGGCTCGCCCAGGGCGCGCTCGGCGGCGTCCAGCTTGTACCAGCCCTCCCAGGTGGTGAAGCGGACGCCCCGCTCGGCGAGGAAGGCGTCGACCGCCTCCGGGCCGGGCGAGACCGGCGTGTGCAGCCGCTCGTGGGCGAAGTCGTCCAGCAGGTTGGCCACAGTCTCGTTGGCGTCGCCCTTGGTGTGGCCGATCAGGCCGACCGGGCCGCGCCGGATCCAGCCGGTGACGTAGACGGACTGCAGGTGGTCGCCGCCCTCCTCGATGACCCGGCCGCCCTCGTCCGGGACCGTGCCCGACTCGAGGTCCCAGGGCAGCTTGGGCAGCTTGTCGGAGAGGTAGCCGACCGCCCGGTAGACCGCGTCGACCTCCCAGTCCGTGTACGTGCCGGTGCCCTTCACGTTGCCGGTGCCGTCCAGCTCCGTGCGCTCGGTGCGCAGGCCCACGACCTTGCCGTCCTCGCCGAGGATCTCCACCGGAGATTCGAAGAAGTGCAGGTGGATCCGGTGCGGGCGGTCGCCGACGTCGCGGATCGCCCAGTTCTCCAGGGTCTTGGCGACCATGTCGGTCTGCTTGTTGCCCCGGCGCTCGGCGATCGAGCCCTCGTCGTAGTCGATGTCCTCGGGGTTGACGATCACCTCGATGCTGGGGGAGTGGTCCAGCTCCCGCAGCTCCATCGGGCTGAACTTCGCCTGCGCCGGGCCGCGGCGGCCGAAGACGTGGATCTCCTTGGCCCGGTTGGCCTTGAGGCCCTCGTAGACGTTCGGCGGGATCTCCGTCGGCAGCAGCTCGTCGGCCGTCTTGGCGAGGATCCGGGAGATGTCCAGGGCCACGTTGCCGACGCCGAGGACGGCGACCTTCTCCGCGTGCAGCGGCCAGGTGCGCGGCACGTCCGGGTGGCCGTCGTACCAGGAGGCGAAGTCGGCGGCGCCGTAGGAGCCGTCCAGGTCGACGCCGGGGATGCGCAGCTCGCGGTCGGCCATGGCGCCGGTCGAGAAGATCACGGCGTCGTAGAAGGCCCGCAGGTCGTCCAGGTGGACGTCGGTGCCGTAGTTCACGTTGCCGAAGAGGCGGACCTGCGGCTTGTCCAGCACCTGGTGCAGGGCGGTGACGATGCCCTTGATCCGGGGGTGGTCGGGGGCGACGCCGTAACGGATCAGTCCGAACGGCGCCGGCATGCGCTCGAAGAGGTCGACGGAGACACCGGGGTCGGCGGCCACGTCGGACTTGAGCAGCGCGTCGGCGGCGTAGATCCCGGCGGGGCCGGCTCCGACAATGGCTACCCGCAGGGGGCGGGGCATGATCAGTTCCCTTCGAGCGGCAGTGGATCGACTCGTCGGGAAGCCTAAACTAAGGCAAACCTAACCCGGTACGGGGGTCCGGTCTATGACGTCATAAGGGCCGCTTATGAGGGATCAAAGGCCCGGTTGGAGGTGCGCGGGCGCCTACGGCAGTGCCTGCTCCGCCCAGATGATCTTCCCGGTGGGGGTGTACCGCGTCCCCCACCGCTCGGCGAGCTGCGCCACCAGGAACAGGCCCCGGCCGCCCTCGTCCGACGCCGCCGCGTACCGCAGGTGCGGCGAGGTGCTGCTGCCGTCGGACACCTCGCAGATCAGCGTCCGGTCGAGCAGCAGTCGTACCCGCACCGGGGCGCTGCCGTAGCGGATCGCGTTGGTCACCAGCTCGCTCAGGATCAGCTCCGTGGTGAACGCCAGCTCCTCCAGGTCCCACGCGGCCAGCTGCCGCCCGACCAGCGCGCGCACCTCCCGCACCGCCGCCGGGTCCAGCGGCACCTCCCGCTCGGCGACCCGGTCCGCGCCCAGCGCCCGGGTCCGCGCCACCAGCAGGGCGATGTCGTCGCCGGGCCGGGCCGGCAGCAGCGCGTCGAGCGCCGCCCGGCACGTCTCCTCCGGGGAGGAGCCCGCCCCGGCCAGCGCGTCGCGCAGCAGATCGAGCCCGGAGTCGATGTCCCGCTCCCGGTCCTCCACCAGACCGTCGGTGTACAGCACCAGCCGGCTGCCCTCCGCCAGCTCCAGCTCGGCCGTCTCGAACGGCAGCCCGCCCACGCCGAGAGGCGGCCCGGACGCCACGTCCGGGAACTCCACGGTGCCGTCCGGCGCCACCACCGCGGGCGGCGGATGACCCGCGCGGGCCATCGTGCAGCGCCGCGTCACCGGGTCGTACACCGCGTACAGGCAGGTCGCCCCGCTGACCGGCGCGGTGCCGCCGTCCGCCGCCTCGTCCTGGTCGATCCGCCCCACCATCTCGTCCAGCAGCGCCAGCAGTTCGTCCGGCGCCGGATCGAGCGCCGAGAAGTTGTGCACGGCCGTCCGCAGCCGGCCCATCGTGGCCGCCGCGTGCAGCCCGTGCCCGACCACGTCGCCCACCACCAGCGCCACCCGCGCCCCGGACAGCGGCAGTACGTCGAACCAGTCGCCGCCCACCCCGGCCTGCGCGGGCAGATAGCGGTAGGCGATGTCCAGGGCGTTCTGCGCGGGCAGGCTGCGCGGCAGCAGACTGCGCTGCAGCGTCACCGCCAGACCGTGCTCGCGCGTGTAGCGGCGGGCGTTGTCGATGGAGACCGCGGCCCGCGCCACCAGCTCCTCGGCCAGCGCCACCTCGTCGGCGTCGAACGGCACCGGCCGCTCGGAGCGCCAGAAGGTGACCACGCCGAGGATCAGCGCGCCCGCCCGCACCGGCACCGCGATCAGCGAGTGGATGCCGAACTCCACGACCTGCGCCGAGCGTTCCGCGTCCTGCGCCTGCCAGCCCGCCGCCTCCGCGAGCCGCGGCTCGGCGACGGCCTGCCCCGTGCGCAGGGCGCGCCCCTGCGGCGAGGAGTCCACGAACCGCAGCTGCTCGCTCACCGGGTACAGCGGCGCGTCCTTGCGGATCCCGCTGAGCGCCGTACGGCGCAGGGTGCCGCCCGGCTCCGGCTCCTCCCCGGCGAGCACCGCGTCGAAGAGGTCGACGGTGGCGAAGTCCGCGAACCGCGGTACCGCCAGCTCGGCCAGCTCCTCCGCCGTGCGGCCCACGTCCAGGCCCGTCCCGACGGCCACACCGGCGTCGTACAGCAGATGCAGCCGCTCCCGGGCCTCCTCCGCGCGGCCCGACAGGGCGCGCAGCTCGGTGGAGTCGCGCAGCGTGGCCACGCTGCCGGACGGGCCGCCCTCCAGGTCGGTCGGCCGCTGGTTGATCGCCAGCAGCCGGTCGCCCACCAGGTGCACCTCGTCCGTGGCCATCCGGCCGGAGGCGAGCAGCTCGGCGGTGTCCGGATCGAGCCCCAGGTCGAGCACGGGGCGCCGCTCGGCGTCCGCCGGCAGGTGCAGCAGCCGGTGCGCCTCGTCGTTGGCGAGCAGCAGCTCGCCCTCCGCGCCGACGATGATCACGCCCTCCCGCACCGAGTGCAGGACGGCGTCGTGATGCTCGTACATGCGGGTCATCTCGCGCGGGCCCAGCCCGTGCGTCTGGCGCAGCAGCCGTCTGCTGACCAGCGCGGTGCCGGCCGTGGCCAGGGCCATCGCCACGCCCGCGGCGGCCAGCACCAGCGGCAGCTGCCGGTCCGCGGCGCCGCCCACGTGCCGCGTGGTGATCCCGGACGACACCAGACCCACCACGGTCCCGTCGGGCGCCTTGACCGGCACCACCGCCTGCACCAGCCGGCCGATCGTGCCGTCGACCTCCTCCACGACCGTCCCGCCGGCCACCGCGGGCGCGATGGTGCCGACGAACTTCTTGCCGATCCGGTCCGGCTTGGGGTGCGTGTAGCGGATGCCCTCGGTGTTCGTGACCACGATGAAGTCGACGTGGGTCGCCTTCCGCGCCGCCTCCGCGCGCGGCTGGAGCACGGCGGTGGGGTGCGGGCTGCGCAGCGCCTCGACGATGCCGGGGGAGTTGGCGAAGGTCTGGGCCACGGCGAGCGAACGGTTGCGGGCCTCGCGCGTGGTGTCGGCGCGCGACTGCAGCACCAGCGCCACCACGGCGGCCAGCACCAGCAGCAGGACGATGACCACCTGGAAGACGAACACCTGTCCGGCCAGGCTGCGTCCGGCCAGAGCCGCCCGCAGCCCGGCCCCCCACCGGTTCCTGCCCCCGCCGTCCCGCGCCCGGTCCCCGGCCGGGGCGGGCTTCCGTCCCGTGGAGGTCTGACGGACACGGTCGGAGGCGGGCGCGGAGCGCATGCCGCCGGGACGGGGCGACCGGGTCCCGGAGCGACCGAGAAGTCGGACCATGTGCCATGTCTACACTGCCGCGCCGTGTGAGGCGAGGGGCGTCACATCCGGAGGAGACCCCGCCCGAGCGGGGCGGGGGCCGTACGGGGCAAGGGTGGAGGGCGTGCGGGGCGGCGGTGGGGGGCCGTGGTGGAGGGGGTCCGGAGGGCGGGGTGGCACGGGAGCCGGCCGACCGGCGGAGGCGGTGCGGAGGGCGGGGTGAGCACGGGAGCCGGCCGACCGGCGGAGGCAGTGCGGAGGACCGGGTGAGCACGGGAGCGGGTCGACCGGTGTGCCGGCGAGTCGGACGGGCCGAGGGGACCGCCGTGCGGTCAGGGGCCGCGGCGGGACGCGAGGAGCAGGGCGATGTCGTCCGGGCGGTCGGCCGCCCGGCGGGCGGTCGCGGTGAGCAGGTCCGCGATCTCGGCCAGCGGGCGGCCAGCGGGGACGTCCGAGCGGGCCAGGGCGTCCCGCAGCGCCGCGATGCCCTCGTCGATGTCCGTGCCCGGCCGCTCGACCAGGCCGTCGGTGTACAGGGCCAGCACCGCCCCGGCCTCCAGCTCCAGTTCGGCCACCGGGTAGTGGGCGCGCGGGTCCACGCCCAGTACGACCCCACCGGGCAGGTCCACCACCTCCGTACGTCCGTCCGCGTGACGCAGCAGGGGCGGCGGATGCCCGGCGCGCACCGCCCGCGCCCGCCCGGTCGAGGGGTCCAGACGGACGTAGCAGCAGCTCGCGAACTGCCCCGGATCGAGGTCGATGAGCAGGTGGTTGGTGCCGGCGACGACCTCCTCGGGCGGCCGGTCGCCCAGCGCGAAGGCGCGGACCGCGGTGCGCAGCTGACCCATCGTCGCCGCGGCCTGCACCCCGTGCCCCTGTACGTCCCCGATGACCAGCGCCAGCCCGTCGCCCGCCTCCACCACGTCGTACCAGTCCCCGCCCACGTCCATCCCCTCCGTCCCCGGCAGGTACCGGCCGGCCGTCTGCACCCACGGGTGCGTGGACAGCCGGTGGGGCAGCAGCGCCTGCTGGAGTCCGCGGGCGAGGGCGGCCTCGGTGTCGTAGCGCTGCGCCTTCTCCATCGCGTTCGCGATCAGCCCGGCCAGCGCGGTGAGCACCGTGCGCTCCTCGGCGCTGAAACTGCGCGGCCGGTCGAAGCCGAGGATGCACGAGCCGACCGGGCGGCCGGAGGCGATCAGCGGCAGGAACGCGCGGGCCCCCTCGGTCGAGTCCAGCGGGATGCCCGGGTAGGCGGCCTGGAGCTGTTCCATCGAGTCGAAGAACAGCGGCCGGCCGGTGGTCAGCGTCTCCACGCCGGGCAGCCGCGCGTCCAGCCCCACACCCTCGAAGGGGGACAGGAAGCCCGGCGGGAAGCCGGACTCCCACGCCAGGAAGAGATGCCGTTCCTGGAGCAGGTAGATCGCGAGCCGGCGGCCGCCGAAGGCGGGCAGCAGCTCCTGCATGACCACCGCCGACACCTGCCGGGCGGTCACCGCCTCGGTCAGCGCGATGGCCAGCACGATGGGCCGGTACGGCAGGGCCGCGGGCGCCGGCCCCGGCGGAGCGGGCACCACGGCGTCGCCGTCGGCGGACAGGGGAGGCCCGGCCGGTGCGGTGACGTCGGCCGCCGGGGTGTCCGTGGCGCTGGCCGCCGTGACGACGGTGCAGGTGAGCAGGTCCGCCCCGGGGTAGACGGAGAGCGCGAGCAGGTCGCCGCCGGGAGACCCCGGCCGGTCCTGACCGGCCGCCGGCCGCTGGGCGTGGAAGTGGACCGGCTCTAGCGCCAGCAGCGCTCCGCGCAACTGGTCCTCGTGGCCGGGGCGGCCCAGCCAGGGCACGGCCTCCCAGAGCGCACGGCCCAGCAGCCGGTCCCGGTCCACGTCCAGCAGCCGCAGGGCGCGCGGATTCGCGTAGACGACCACCCCGAGCCGGTCCAGACAGAACACGCCCTCGGGCAGCAGGTCGGCGGCGGCGTCGCCGGGAGCGGCGGGACCCGGCTCCAGTACGGCCGCGCCGACCCGACGGGCCCGGTCGGGTGACGCCCCGGACGGCGGAGGCTCCACGTCGAGCAACCGCAGCGCCCCGCCCCTGGTACGCACCGGCACCGGCAGCGGCGGAGGTCTGCCGTGGGCCGCCTCGCGCAGGACGGCGGTGAGGCGGCGGGCGTCCTCGGCGGCGACCGCGGACACCAGCGTGGCCAGGGTGCCCGAGGCGTCCTCGTGCGGCAGTGCGAGCAGCTCCCGCGCCCGTGCGTCCAGGGTGAGCCGGTCGTCGCCCGGTTCCCAGGCGAGAGAGCCGTGCCGTCTCCTCGGGGAGTCGGCCGCGGCAGGATGCACGCACAGCGGCGGCTCGTCCCACAGGACCGGGGATCCGCCGTTCTCCAGGCCGCGCAGGGCCGCGGCCAGCCCGTGGGCCACCTGGGCCAGCTGTTCGCGCTGCGTGACGATCTCCGTGACGTCGGGAACGGAGGGCCGCAGCACGGTGAGTACGCCGAAGGACCGGTCGGCCGTCGCCACCGGCACGTTCAGCGACCCGAAGCGGAACGGCAGCCCGGCCGCGAACTGGGGGTAGAGGCGCATCGCCTCGGTGGCGTTCGGCAGTACCACGGTCACGCCCAGGCGGTGGGCGTCGGCCACCGGGAAGGGACGGTCGACGTGCAGCCGCCACCAGGGACGGAACAGTTCACCGGGCAGGCCGGCCAGCGCGGCCAGCCGGAGCAGCCCGGGGCTGCCCGAGCGCAGGTAGACGCCCGCGACCCGGCCGCCCGCCGCGCGGGTCGCGTCCGACGCGGCCCCGGTCAGCAGCGCGGCCAGCCGCCCGGATGTCCCCGAGCCGTCTCCGGCGCTCCCAGTCATCGCCCTACCTCGTCCGTGCGCCGCCGCCTGGGCGACACAGCAAGGATGCGCCAGGCGCGGGGCGCGGCGCATCCGCTGGGCGCCGACGGCCGGGATCCGGGCGGGGGAGGCGGGCGGAGCCAGGGCGGCACATCCCACACGGACGGTCCCGCCCCGAACCGGCGGACGGACCTGCGCCCGTACCGACGGGCGGACCTGCCCTGCGCCGGCGTACGGGATCTGCGCCCGTACCGGCGGGCGGACCTGCCCCGCATCGGCGGCGACCCGCCCACGCACCGGCGGACGGACCCGCCCCGCACCGGCGCAGGTCAGGCCTCCCCGCCCCCGCCCCGCTCCAGCAACGCCCGCGCATGGTCCATGAACCCGGTCAGCGCCACCTCGAACGCCCGGTCCGCGCGGCCCTCGCCCACCGCCGCCAGGGCCTCGGCCAGCCGGGGGGTGGGCGTGTCCTCGCGCAGCTCCCACATCGCCTCCGGAGCGGCGAGGTCCAGGGCCGAGCCGAGGACCAGGTTCTCCAGCGCCACGATCACCGGCATGACGGCCTCGGTCGCGAAACCCGCGTCCCCCAGCAGTGTCACCGCCCGCTCGTACTGCCGGAGCACGCTGGGCGCCCGCACCGGGGACGTCATCAGCAGCGGGATCGTCCGGGGGTGGGCGGCGAACGCGGCGCGATAGGAGCGGGCCCAGGCGGCGAGCGCCTCGTCCCACGGGGCCAGTTCCAGAGTCGCCGGGTCGATCGCGGACGCGACCCGCTCGCGCAGCAGTTCCACGATGCCGTCCCGGCCGTCGACGTGGTGGTACACCGAGCCGGTCTGCGCGCCCAGCCGCCGCGCGATCTGCGGGACGCTGAAGTCGCCCTGCTCGTCGATCAGTTGCAGCGCGGTCGTGGTGATGCGCTCCCGGTCGAGGAGCGGTGTGCGCGGCCGTCCCATGGTCTGCGTTCTCCCTGAAGGTCTGCCCGGGGATCTTCCCGGATGCCCAGGGAGAGGCTACATTGCCGAAACCGAAAGCCTTTAGGTTTACGTCCGCACGTCCCAGCCCCGCACGTCCCGGCCACGCAGGCCCCAGCCCTGCACGCCCCCGCCCCTCACGTCGCAGCCCCGGCACCTCCTGATCCCTCCGCTCGAAGGACCCGTGCATGTCCGTGACCACCCCCGACGCCCCGCAGGAGGGCCCGGCCGCGTCCGCGGCCGCCACCCTGCGCCCCGGCTCCCTCGGCACCGCCGACATCGCCTTCTTCGTCGTCTCCGCCGCCGCGCCCCTGACCGTCATGGCCGGTGTCGCCCCGCTCGCCATCCTGCTCGGCGGCATCGGCGCCCCGGTCGGCTACCTGCTGGCCGGTCTCACCCTCGCCGTCTTCGCCGTCGGCTTCACCACCATGAGCCGCCATGTGAAGAGCGGCGGCGCCTTCTACGCCTTCATCACCCGCGGTCTCGGCCGCCCCGTCGGCATCGGCGCCGCCCTGCTCGCCCTCGTCGGCTACAACGGCATGGAGATCGGCGTCTACGGCCTGCTCGGCACCGCCACCCAGGACACCGTGCACGCCCTCCTCGGCACCGACATCCCCTGGCTGCCGGTGTCCCTGGCCGGCCTGCTGCTGATCGGCTACGGCGGCTACCGCTCCATCGACTTCGGCGCCAAGATCCTCGGCGTCCTGCTCGTCGCCGAGACCGGCATCCTCGTCCTGCTCGCGGCCGGCGTGCTGCTGAAGGGCGGCGCGCACGGGCTGTCCGCCGCCTCCCTGGCCCCCGGCAACGTGCTCGTCCCCGGCACCGCCGCCGTCCTCGCCTTCGCCTTCGCCGCCTTCACTGGCTTCGAGTCGACCGTCATCTACCGCCGCGAGGCCCGCGACCCCGAGCGCACCGTCCCGCGCGCCACCTACCTCGCCGTCGGATTCCTCGGCCTGTTCTACGCGTTCGTCGTCTGGACCGTCGTCCAGGCATTCGGCGACGAGGAGGTCGTCCGGGCCGCCGCCGAGGACCCGGGCGGGCTGTTCTTCTCCGCGATCACCACGTACGTCGGGGGCTGGGCCGCCGACCTCATGCACGTCTTCATCGTCACGAGCGTCCTCGCCTCCCTGCTCGCCTTCCACAACGCCATCAACCGCTACGGCCTCGCCCTCGCCGAGGAGGGCGTGCTGCCCCGCGCCCTGGGCCGCGTCCACCCCCGCCACCGCTCCCCGTACGTCGCCGGGATCGCCCAGACCGTGCTCGGTGCCGCCGTCGTCCTCGCCTTCCGGGCGGCCGGGGCCGACCCGTACGGGCAGCTGCTGCTGTGGGTCAACACGCCCGGCATGATCGGCCTGCTGCTGCTCCAGCTCCTCGCCGCGATCGCCGTCCCCTGCTACTTCCGCCGGTTCCGCCACCAGGAGGGCGCCCTGCGCACGGTTCTCGCCCCGCTGGCCGCCACGGCGCTGCTGGCCACGGCGATCGTCCTCGTCGTCACCCACATCGACCTGTTCACCGGCGCGTCCTCGACCGTCAACACCGTGCTGGTCCTCGTAGCGCCCGCCGTCTTCCTCCTCGGCCTCCCGCTCGCCGCCTGGCTCCGTCACAGGCGACCCCACGCGTACGCGGGTTTCGCGGCCGAGCCCACCGGCTCCGTCGAGGCGGCCGAGCCCACCCCGCCGGCCGAGCCCGCCGATACGGCAAGGCCCGCCGAACTGCCGTAACCAACTCCCTCCACCACCACCGCACCAAGGAGTCCCCCGCATGCCCACCGCCGACCTCCTGCTCATCGGCGCCCAGGCCCGCACCCTCGACCCGGACCGCCCGCGGGCCACCGCCGTCGCCGTCGCCGACGGCGTCATCCGCGCGGTCGGCGACGAAGCGGACGTACGCGACTGGCGCGGTCCGCGCACCGAGGTCGTCGACCTGGGCGGCGCGCACCTCGTGCCCGGCCTGGCCGACGGGCACAGCCACCCCGTGTGGGGCCTGGAGATGGCCACCGGCGCCGACCTGTCCGCGGTGACCGACCTGGCCGGGCTGCGGGCCGCGCTCGCCGCCGCCGAACGCGTCGACGGCTGGGTCGTCGGCTACGGCCTGGACCACAACGCCTTCCAGGGCCGCCCGATCCACCGCGACCTCGTCGAGGACGTCCTCGGCGGCGCCCCGGCCTTCCTGCGTCTGTACGACGGCCACTCCGCGCTCGCCTCCGGCGCGGCGCTCGCCGCCGCCGGGGTGACCGGGCCCCGCGCCTTCACCCAGCGCTCGGAGGTGGTGTGCGACCCGGACGGGCGGCCCACCGGGCATCTCGTCGAGCACGCGGCCATGGACCTGGTCGCCGACGTGCTGCCCCGCCTGCCGTACGCCGCCCGGCGCGCGCGCCTGCTGGAGCTGCTGTCGGCGATGGCGGCGACCGGGCTGACCGGGGCGCACGTGATGGACGGCGGCGACCTGGAGCTGGTCGGATCCGTCGCCGAGGAGGGCGTGCTGCCGGTGCGGCTGCGGTTCGCGCCCTGGTGCATGCCCGGCGCGGACCGCGACGCACTCGACGAGCTGATCGCGCTGCAGGGCCGCGGCGGCCGGCACTGGCGGGTCGGCGGGGTGAAGTTCTTCATGGACGGCACCGTCGAGGGCGGCACCGCCTGGCTGGAGCATGCCGACTGCCACGGCCGGGGCACGGACGCCTTCTGGCCCGATCCCGAGGCCTACGCGGCCGCCGTACGCCATCTGCACGCGGCCGGCGTGCGCACGGCGACGCACGCGATCGGCGACGCCGCCGTGCGGCACGTCCTGGACACGGTGGCCGCGCTCGGCCCGGACGGGTACGGCGCCCACCGCGTCGAGCACATCGAGACCGCCCCGGACGACCTGCTGCCGCGGTTCGCCGCCCTGGGCGTGGCCGCGTCCATGCAGCCGCCGCACACCGCGTACACGCGCGCCGACGGCACCGACGAGTGGTCGCGCCGGCTGGGTGCCGAACGGGCCGGGCGTGCCTGGCGGCTGCGTGACCTGCGCGAGGCGGGCGCGACCGTCGCGCTCGGCTCCGACTGGCCCATCGCGCACTACGACGCCCGTGCCGTCCTGGCCACCGCGCGCTCACCGCGCGGCGCCGCCTCCGCCCACCCGGGCCTGACGGGCCTTCAGGCGCTGGAGGGGTGCACCACGCACGCCGCCCGCGCCGCCGGGGAGTCCGCCGTCGCGGGCCGTATCGCCCCCGGTTTCCGGGCCGACCTGACCGCGTTCGGACTCGATCCGGTCGAGGCCCCGGCCGACGAGGTCGCCGAGGCGCCGGTGCGGCTGACGGTGACGGGGGGTCATGTCGTGCACCGGGGTGCCTGAGGGGCGGAGGAGAAGGCGGACTCGGGCGGCGGCTCGGGGGTAACCGTCCGTCATGGGTGAGATTCTGGTCGGTTCCTGTTCCTGGACCGACCGGGAACTGGTCGCCAGCGGCTGGTACCCGGCCGGACACAAGGACGCGGAGGGGCGCCTGCGGCACTACGCGCGGCGCTTTCCCCTCGTCGAGGTCGACGCGACGTACTACGCGCTGCCGAGCGAACGCAACAGCCGTCTGTGGGCGGCCCGCACGCCCGACGGCTTCGTCTTCGACGTGAAGGCCTTCTCCCTGCTGACGGGCCATCCGACCCGCCCCGCGCTGCTGCCGCCGGGCCTGCCGCCGAACTCCCGTGACCCGCGGGTGCTGGACGAGGTGTGGGCGCGGTTCACGGACGGGATCGCCCCGTTGCGCGATGCGGGCCGGCTCGGCACCGTCCTGTTCCAGTTCCCGCCGTGGCTGCGGCCGGGCCCGCGGGCCCGGGAGTTCCTGGCCGAGTGCGCCGAGCGCACCGCGGGCTGGCCGGTCGCCGTGGAGTTCCGGCACCCCTCCTGGTGGGACGGCGCCCAGCGGCCGCGCACCGAGGAGCTGCTGCGCGGCCACGGTTTCGCCGCCGTCGCCGTGGACACCGCGCCCGGACTGCCCACCTCGGTCCCGCCCGTGACGGCCGTCACCGCGCGGACGGCCGTGGTGCGGTTCCACGGCCGCAGCCCGGCCTGGGGCACCGGCAGCAAGGAGGACCGCTTCCGCCACGCGTACACGGACGCCGAACTCGCCGAGTGGGTGCCCCGGATACACGACCTCGCCGCCCGGGCCGAGGACGTCCACGTGCTGTTCAACAACTGCTGCGGCGACGCCGCCGTACGGGCCGCCGAGCGCATGGGACAGCTCCTCACGCAGGCGGCCGCGGCCGGCTGAGCGAGGGTGTCCCCGCGGGCCCCGGGCGGCCCGGCGGCCGTCAGCCTCGCTGGGCGGCGATCATCGCCCGGTACCAGCGGTAGCTGTCCTTCGGCGTGCGCCGCTGGGTGGCGTAGTCCACCCGCACGATGCCGAACCGCTTGTCGTAGCCGAGGGCCCACTCGAAGTTGTCCAGCAGCGACCAGACGTAGTAGCCGCGCACGTCCACGCCCGCGTCCATCGCCGCCCTGAGCGCGGTGAGGTGGTCGCGCAGGTAGGCCACCCGTTCGGCGTCGTGCACCGCGCCGTCGGCGCCGACCTCGTCGGCCTCGGCGGAGCCGTTCTCCGTGATGTGGACCGGCGGCAGCGCGTCGCCGTACCGCTCCTTCAGGTCCACCAGCAGGTCGGTGAAGGTCTCCGGGACGACCGGCCAGTTCATCGCCGTGTGCCGGACACCCTCCAGGCGCACCTCGGCGTACCGGTTGTCGGTCGCCACGCGCCGCGCCGGATCGGCCTCGCGGTAGGGGGCGTCGGCGACGACGATCGGCCGGTAGTAGTTGATGCCGAGGAAGTCCAGCGGCTGCCCGATCAGCTCCAGGTCCCCGTCCCGCCGGAAGTCCTGACCGGTGATCAGCTCACCCCAGGTCTCCTCCTCCGACGCGGGGTAGCGGCCCGCGAGGAGCGGCTCGGTCCACACCAGGTTGTGCTGGGTGTCGGCGCGGAGCACGGCCGCCCGGTCGGCGTCCGAGCCGGAGGCGGGCAGGTTGCGGTCCAGGTTGAGGGTGATGCCCACCTCCCGCACCCCGGCCGCCCGCAGCTCCCGCACCGCGAGACCGTGCCCGACCAGCAGGTGGTGGGCGGCGGCCAGCGCGCCCCGGCCCTCGCGCGCGCCGGGCGCGTGCCGGCCGACGGAGTACCCGAGGAACGCGCTGCACCACGGCTCGTTGAGCGTGATCCAGCGCGGCACCCGGTCGCCCAGGCGCTCGGCGGCGACGGCGGTGTACTCGGCGAACCGCTCGGCGGTCTCCCGCACCCGCCAGCCGCCCCGGTCTTCCAGGGCCTGGGGCAGGTCCCAGTGGTAGAGGGTGGCGGCCGGTTCGATGCCCGCCGCGAGCAGCTCGTCGACCAGCCGGTCGTAGAAGTCCAGCCCCTTGGCGTTCACCGTGCCCGACCCGTCCGGCACGATCCGCGGCCAGGCGATCGAGAACCGGTACGAGTCCACGCCCAGCTCCCGCAGCAGCGCCACGTCCTCCGGGTAGCGGTGGTAGTGGTCGCAGGCGACGTCACCGGTGTCGCCGTTCGCCGTCCGGCCGGGGGTGTGGCTGTAGGTGTCCCAGATCGACGGACCGCGGCCGTCCTCGGCCGCCGCGCCCTCGATCTGGTACGAGGCGGTCGCGGCACCGAAGACGAAGCCCGCCGGGAAACGCGGGAAGTCGCTCATGTACGAGGCTCCAGGGGTCACTTGACGGAACCGCCGGTGATGCCGGCGGCGATGTACTTCTGTGCGAGGACGAGCAGGATCGCGGCGGGGATCGCGGACAGCACGGACGCGGCCATCACCGACCCCCAGTCGCCCACGTGCGCGCCGATGTACTGGTAGATGCCCAGCGTGACCGGCTTGACGTCATCGGTGGTGTTCAGGGTGAGCGCGAACATGAAGTCGCTCCACGAGAACAGGAACGCGAACAGACCCGATGTGATCAGCGAGTTGCGGCTCATCGGCAGCACCACCTGCACGAAGGTCCGCAGCCGCCCCGCGCCGTCCACCTGCGCGGCCTCGACCACCTCACCCGGGATCGACACCATGAACGACCGCATCAGCACGATGGAGAACGGGATGCCCAGCGAGGCGTCGGCGAGCATCAGTCCGAAGTACGAGTTCACCAGGCCCAGGTCGACGTACGAGTTGTACAGCGCGTTGGCGATCACGATGCCCGGCACCATCTGCGTGATCAGCGTGCCGAACACGATCGTGCGCGAGCCGCGCAGCCGGAACTGCGCCAGCCCGTAGGCGGCCGGCGCGGCGACCGCCAGGCAGATCGCCACCGCGCCCAGCGACACCACCAGGGAGGTCAGCAGGTGGCCGCCCTGGTCGGTCAGCGCCTTGGAGAACCCGGACAGGTCCAGGCCGTGCGGCACCGGGTCGACCTCCAGCAGCCCGGCCTCCGGCTGCAGCGCGGTGTTGAGCATCCAGTACAGCGGGAACAGCATCACGGCGAGGACGAGCACGCCGGCCACGGTGGAACCCCAGCGGCGCCGGCCGCCACGCGGCTTCACGGTCTCGGTGGCCATGGTCGGTCACTTCCCCTCGGTGCGGTTGGCCCGCAGGTAGAACACCGCGAACACCGCGGAGATCAGAATCAGTACGTTGCCCACGACCGCGCCCGCCCCGAAGTCCAGCTGCACGAAGGAGTTCTGGTAGGTGAGCGTGCCCAGGGTCTGGGTGGCGTCGGCGGGGCCGCCGTCGGTGAGGGCGAGGATCAGGTCGAGGATCTTGACCGTCGACATGAAGCCCAGGACCAGCACGACCGTGATGACGGGCCGCAGCATCGGCAGGGTGACGGACCGGAACGTCCGCCATGCCGACGCCCCGTCAAGAGAAGCCGCCTCGTACAGCTCACGCGGGATCTCCTGCAGACCGCCGTACAGAATGACCATGTTGAACGGGATGCCGATCCAGATGTTGACCAGAATGACCGATAGCAGCGCCATGTGCGGATCGGTCAACCATGGGGTGCTGCCGTCGAGGCCGAGCGTGCCGAGGAAGGAATTCAGCACCCCGGTGTCCTGGTCGAGGATGCGCCGCCACACGATGCCGGACACCACCATGGGCACCAGCCAGGGCAGCAGGATCAGCGACCGCAGCACGCCGTTGAGCGGGAACCTCCGGCTGAAGAACACGGCGAGCGCGAGCCCCGCGCAGAACTGGCCGAGCAGCGAGCCCGCGGTGAACACCAGCGTGTGCCACAGCGCCTTGCCGAACAGGGCGTCCCGGAAGACGTTCGACCAGTTGTCGGAGCCGTTGAAGGGCGCCTCGCCGGTGAAGAACGTCTTCGGCGTGTAGTGCTGGAAGCTCATCACGACGTTGCGGACGAGCGGATAGCCGAAGAACAGCAGCATGAAGACGACCGCGGGGGCGACGAACCCCCACTGGGCGAGCCGGCGCCGGCCGCGCAGCCGGGCGGGGCCGGGCGCGGGCGCCTGCGCGACCGTGGCGGGCGCGGTGACGGTGGACGTGGTCATGGGCGCGTACCTCGGTTCCCGCTCGTGGCCCGCTGCTGGGCGCGCTTCAGGGCGGCCTGGCTGGACTCGCCGGTCAGGGCCGACTGGAAGGCGCTCTGCAGGGCGAGCGACACGCTCGACCAGCCGGCGCCGAGCTTGGCCGTACGGGACCGCGCCGCGGCCACCTGGTCGGCCAGCGCGTCCAGCTCGGGCACCCGCTGCCGCCACACCGCGGCAGCCTTCTCGTTGGCGGGGACCATCCAGCTGTTGAGCGCGTAGGTCAGCTGCTCCTGCTCGCTGGAGAGACAGGCGACGATCTTCCCCGCCGTCCGCTCCCGCTGCTCGTCACCGGTGTTCGGCACGGTCAGCACGGCGCCGCCCAGCGGGCCGACCGACTTCCCGCCCGCCTCCGGCACCGGGATCCGGGCGATGCCCCAGTGCAGCGACTTCTTGGTGTTGAGCGTCTCGACCTGCCACGGCCCGTTGATCATCATCGCGGCGTTGCCCGCCATGAACTGGTCGTTGACGTCGGCCTGCGTCCAGCCCACCGTCGACTTCGACAGGGAGCCGTCCTTGAGGAGGCTCTTCCAGTAGTCCAGCGCCTCGACGACCTCCGGTCCGTCCAGGCGGGTCTCGTCGCCGCCGTTGGACCACATGAACGGCGTGAACTGGAAGACGCCGTCCTCGGCGCCGCCCGCGCTGAGCGCGAGCCCGTACCGCTTGCCCCGCGTGAGCTGCTTCGCCGTCTCGCGCAGCTCGGCCCAGGTGGTGGGCACCTTCAGCCCGGCCTGGTCGAGGACGTCCTTGTTGTAGAAGAGGGCGAGGGTGTTCACCGAGCGGGCGGCCCCGTAGTACGTCCCCTTGTACGAACCGAAGTTGACGATGCCCTGCGGGACGTCCGCGGTGCTCAGGCCGAGCGTGCGCAGGTCGACCAGTCCGCCCGCCTCGGCGAAGGTCGGCATCTCCGAGGCGTCGAACTGCACGATGTCGGGCAGCGACTTCGACGACGCCATGCGCAGCGCCTTCGTCATCACCTGCGCCGCCGGGACGCTCTGCTGCTCGATGCGGACGCCCAGCCGCTCGCCGCACCGGGCCATCGCCTCCGCGTCCCAGCGGTGGTACGTCTCATCGGTCGACGAGTTCAGCACGGTGTAGACGGAGGCGTCGCGCTGCTGGCCGCAGCCGGTCAGTCCCGCCCCGGCGACCAGGGCGGAGACGGCTGCGAGCGGAATCACGGCCCTTCGGGAGCGTCTGTTGAAGCGCTTCGACATAGGCGGCCCTTGCTGTCGTCCCATCCGGCGGCGGCGCCGGAGCTGTTTTGTTTGCTGCGATGACTAATACGTCATGCGGAGCTGCCCGCGCCAGACCCGGATCCGTGTGCGCTCGTTCACGCTCCGGGGTGACGGTCACCGGTCTTCTGTATATCTGTGCAGGTCAGCCGTCAGATCTAGAGAGTCGACCCTGTTCCGGCCTATTTGTTTTGTGTACGATCAAAATGCCGGAGCGGTCGTCTCCGTGCCTCGCTCGAACAGCCCTTCTCCCCCCGAGGAAGAACATGAAGTTCACCGACGGCTTCTGGCGCATCCGGGACGGCGTGCAGATCTCCTACGCCACCGAGGTCCGTGACGTACGCGCAGAGTCGAAGCGCTTCACCGCCCATGCCGCCGTGAAGAAGGTGACGAAGAGGGGGGACACGCTCAACGCCCCGCTCCTGCGGGTCGACTGCTTCTCGCCCGCCGAGGGCGTCATCGGCGTCCGCGTCACCCATCACGCCGGCAAGCGCCGCCCCGGCCCCGACTTCGCGCTCACCGGCGACCCGGACGGCGCCGGCACCGTCCGCCGCGACGGCACTGTCACCGAGCTGGCCAGCGGCCCGCTGACCCTGCGTCTGGACGAGGCCGCCCCCTGGGCGCTCGCCTTCCTGGGCCCGGACGGCCGGGAGCTGACCCGCGCGGGCGCCAAGGGCACCGCCTTCGCCACCACCGACGACGGCGCCCACCACGTCCTCGCCCAGCTCGCCCTCGGCGTCGGCGAGCAGATCTACGGCCTCGGCGAGCGCTTCACCCCGTTCGTCAAGAACGGCCAGGTCGTCGACGTCTGGCAGGCCGACGGCGGCACCAGCAGCGAACAGGCCTACAAGAACATCCCCTTCTACCTCTCCTCCCGCGGCTACGGCGTCTTCGTCAACCACCCCGGCAAGGTGTCCTTCGAGGTCGGCTCCGAGTCCGTCGGCCAGGTGCAGTTCAGCGTCGAGGACCAGACGATCGAGTACCACGTCGTCGCCGGCCCCACCCCGAAGGACGTCCTCGCCCGCTACACCGCCCTCACCGGCCGCCCCGCCCTGCCGCCCGCCTGGTCCTTCGGCCTGTGGCTGACCACGTCCTTCACCACCGACTACGACGAGGCGACGGTGACGTCCTTCGTCGACGGCATGGCCGAGCGGGGCATCCCGCTGACCGTCTTCCATTTCGACTGCTTCTGGATGCGCGAGTACCAGTGGTGCGACTTCGAGTGGGACCCCGACGTCTTCCCCGACCCGGAGGGCATGCTCGCCCGGCTGAAGGAGCGGGGCCTGCGCGTCAGCGCCTGGATCAACCCCTACATCGCGCAGAAGTCCCCGCTGTTCGACGAGGCCGCCCGCCTCGGCCACCTGGTGCGCCGCCCGAACGGCGACATCTGGCAGTGGGACCTGTGGCAGGCCGGCATGGGCCTCGTCGACTTCACCAGCCCCGACGCCCGCGCCTGGTTCCAGGCCAAGCTCAAGACCCTGCTCGACCAGGGCGTGGACTGCTTCAAGACGGACTTCGGCGAGCGCGTCCCCACCGACGTCGTCTGGCACGACGGCTCCGATCCTGAGCGGATGCACAACTACTACACGCACCTGTACAACCGGACCGTCTTCGAACTGCTGGAGAAGGAACGCGGCCAGGGCGAGGCCGTCCTGTTCGCCCGCTCCGCGACCGCGGGCGGCCAGCAGTACCCGGTCCACTGGGGCGGCGACTGCTGGGCGTCGTTCGAGGCGATGGCGGAGTCGCTGCGCGGCGGACTGTCGCTGTCCCTGAGCGGCTTCGGCTTCTGGAGCCACGACATCGGCGGCTTCGAGGGCACCCCCGACCCGGCGGTCTTCAAGCGCTGGCTCGCCTTCGGCCTGCTCTCCTCGCACAGCCGACTGCACGGCTCCTCGTCCTACCGGGTGCCGTGGAACTTCGGCGAGGAAGCGGTCGAGGTCGCCCGGCGGTTCACGCTGCTCAAGCACCGCCTCATGCCCTACCTGTACGGCGCCGCCGCCGAGGCCCACCGTACCGGCGTCCCGGTGATGCGCCCGATGGTCCTGGAGTTCCCCGGGGACCCGGCGTGCCGCCCGCTGGACCGCCAGTACCTGCTGGGTCCCGACCTGCTGGTGGCGCCCGTGTTCACCGAGGACGGCGAGGTCGAGGTCTACCTGCCCGCGGGCACCTGGACCCACCTGCTGACCGGCGAACGGGTCACCGGCCCCGCCTGGCGCACCGAGCGGCACGGCTACGACAGCCTGCCGCTGTACGTCCGCGAGGGCGCCGTCCTGCCGCTCGCCTCCGACGACAGCCGCCCCGACGGCGACTGGCTGGAGAACCCCACCCTGCTCGTCCACCCCACGACGGCCGGCGACTACACGGCCGAGGTCACGGTGCCGGCCCTCACCGGCGCCCCGGCCGCGCACTTCACCGTCCGCCGCGACGGCGACCGGCTGCGCGTCAGCGCGCAGGGCACCGACCGCCCGTTCACGGTGCGGGTGGCGGGGGGCGCGAGCGCGAGCGGCGCGGGGGAGGTCGTAGTACCCCTGGGGCGAGCCGCCGCTGGGGGGTGAGCGGGGCCCGTCCACCGACGAGGACGGGTCGGTCAGGGCGGCTGAGCGGTTCGGTCGCCCATGCCTCCGCGGACGCGCCGCCGCCCTTGGTCCCGCACGGCGCCGACGACACCGTCGTACCGGCCGCCCAGGGAGAAGGCCTCGCGTCCGCCCTGCTCGCGGTGGGCGCCGACGTCGCCTTCCACCGGGTGCCCGGCGCCGACCATCTGTGGATCGGCGCGTCCGACGCGGACGTCGAGGAATGCTTCGCGTCCTCCTGGCGTTCACCGCGCGGGTCGCGGCGTCGCCCCCGCGATGACCCGGGAATGAACCGGCCCGGCCCCGTGTTGGACAAGGCGTGACTGACATGAACCGATCAATCCGGTGGGTGTCGGTCCGCGAAAGGAGGGCCCCATGGCACGCAGCACCGCGCGTCCCGTCGTCCGGCTGAAGTCGACGGCCGGGACCGGCGTCACCTATGTGACGCGCAAGAACCGTCTCCACCACCCCGACCGGCTGGTCCTGCGCAAGTACGACCGGGTGGCCGGGCAGCACGTCCTCTTCCGCGAGGAGCGCTGACCCCGCCCACCCCGTCCACCGTCGGACCACCGAGAGGAAGGACCACACCATGAGGCCCGGCATCCACCCCGAGACCCGCCCGGTCGTCTTCCGCGACCGCGCCGCGGGCGTCGCGTTCCTCACCCGCTCCACCGCCGCCCCGACGGCGACCGTGACGTGGGAGGACGGCACCACCTACCCGGTGGTCGACGTCGAGATCTCCTCCGCGAGCCACCCCTTCTACACGGGCAACCAGCGCGTCGTCGACACCGCGGGCCGTGTGGAGCGCTTCCACCGGCGCTACGGCGGCACGCAGCCGTCCCGCCCCTGACCCGGCCCATCCCGACGGGCCCGGCCCCCCTCA
Organism: Streptomyces griseosporeus; assembly: GCF_014656055.1. GTDB lineage: Bacteria > Actinomycetota > Actinomycetes > Streptomycetales > Streptomycetaceae > Streptomyces > Streptomyces griseosporeus. Next base: position 541,405 of record NZ_BNBR01000001.1, on the reverse strand, counting down.
CGGAAGGGCCGGGCCCGTCGCCCGTGTGCGGCAGGGGCGGACCACCCCGAGGACCCGGGTGGCGGGCCACGGGCGGCGTAACCGCGGAAAACGGGCGCGGCCGACGACCTGCCCGACGGGACGCGTCAAGCGTCCGTACGGGGTGACTCGCACACCATGAGCACCACCAGCCATGGCAGCCACCGGACCACGCCACCGAAGGACCCCGCCCCCACGGCGGAGGCCCCGGCCGCCCCCGGCCGCGTGGGCACTCCCGACGACGAGCGCGGGCCCCGGATCGAGGCCCTGGACGCGCTGCTCACCGCACAGCGACGCCGTATCAGCGCGTACGCCCTCTCGCGTGCCGCCCCGGCCGGCGAGAGCGGCGGATCCGGCAGACCTCTGCGCCCCGCTTCCGCCGCCGATCCGTCGGCCCGGCAACTCCTCGACGCGCTGCCCCTCGTCACGCTGACCGTGACCCCGCTGCTCGACGAGCGCGGCCGGGCCCGGGACTTCCTGTACACCGGGCGGAACGTCGCCGCCCGCGCGCACGCCGACCGGATCGTCCCGCCGGGCACCCTGCCGCCATGGACCGGACCGGTGCCGCTGTTCGAACGTTTCCCCGGCCTGGCCGACACCCCCGTGCCCCGCATGCTCGCCGAGGCCCACCGCACCGGCCGCGTCCAGGGCCCCGAGCCCGTCGAGTGGTCCCTGGCCGCGCCGGACGGCACCGTGGTGCGGATGAGCCACGAGGTCCGCGTCGCCCCGTGCGGGGATCTGCTGCTGCTCATCTGGGAACGCGGCCAGCACAGCCGGACCGCCCGGGCGGCCCAGCGCCTGGTGCGGGTCTGCTGGGCCGAGTGGAACCTCGGCGACGGGACCGTGGAGACCTCCCTCGGCCTGCGCTCGGTGCTCGGCCTGCCGCCCGACCACCCGCTGCCGGGCCTCGTCGACCTGGGCCGGATGCTGGCGCCGGACAGCCTGGAGCACTTCCAGCAGGCCGTCCACGACGTTCTGCTGCGCGAGCGGGTCACCGAGTGCGACCTCCGCGTGGTCCAGCCCCGCGAGCGGATCGTGCACTTCGTCGCCGAGCCCGTCCAACCCGACGGTGGACCGGTGTGGACCCTGCGGGCGGTGCTGCACGACGTCACCGAGGAGCGGTACAGCCGCGCGCTCGCCGAGCAGGCCGTCCGCGAGGCGCGGGCGCAGCGCGAACGGGCGGACACCCTCGTCGACGTGGCCGAGCGGCTGCGCGACGCCGTCGTACCCCGCTTCCCCGCCGAACTCGCCCGCTACGGCGTCGAGGCCGCCGCCGTCTACCGCCCCGAGGCCCGCACGGCCCGGGTCGGCGGCGACTGGTACAAGACCCGGATGCTGCCCTCCGGGCAGGTCCTCATCGCGCTCGGCGACGCCCGCGGCCACGGCCTGGACGCGGTCACCCTCATGGCGAAGCTGCGGTACGCGCTCGCCGGGCTGGCGTTCACCGGCCGGCCGGTGGAGGAACTGACCGCATGGCTCAACGAGGTCGCCTGCGACGACGGCGACGAGTCGACCGCCACCGCGGTCATCGCCCGCTTCCACCGCGACCGCAGCCTGCTGCGCTGGACCTGCGCCGGCCACCCCTGCCCGCTCCTCGTGCACGGCTCGGACGTGACGCTGCTGGACCCGCCGCCGGGCGGTCCCGGCATGCCGCTCGGCGTCCTGCCCGGCGAGCACTACACGGCGGGACAGACCCTCATGGGGCCGGGCGACGTCGTCCTGCTCTACTCCGACGGCCTGATCGAACGCCGCGGCTCCGACCTCGACCGGGACGGCGGGCGCCTGCTGCGGACCGCCCGGGCCGCCGCCCGTGACGGCATCCCGCCCGGCAGCGCCGCCCTGGACGCCTACGTCCAGCGGCTGGTCGACCGGCTCACCGGCCCGCACACCGAGGACGACGCGACGGTTCTCGCCTTCCGCCGCGTCGCCTGACCCGCAGTTCTTCGGTTCGGTACCTGGCTGCTCAGACCGGGAGCTTGCTCCGTACGCCGCCCACGGCCGCCGCCGGACGGGCGGCCACCCTGGCGGTACGGCGCACCAGGTGGGCGTCGCGCCGCAGGTCGTGCGCGGCGTGCCGGCCGCGCCACAGCAGCGAGGGCGCGCCGCCGGTGTCATCGGCGGCGATCAGCAGACCGCCGAGCATCGAGAGGTTCTTGAAGAAGTGGATGCGCTGCTGGGCGCGCTCCCCGGGGTCCTCGGCCTCCCAGAAGCGGTGCCCGGCCAGCGTGGTCGGGACCAGCGTGCCCGCGATGGCCAGCGCGGCGATCCGCGGCACACGGCCGGTGGCGAGCATCAGCCCGCCCACCACCTGCACGGCCCCGCTGAGCCGCACGGCCTGCTCGGTGCGGTCGGGCACCAGCGGCACCCGCTCCGCGACCGGCTGCACCACCGGCTCGGCCACGGGCGCCACCTTCTCCGGCGCGCGCAGGGAGTTCAGGCCCCCGGTGAGGAACATGGAGGCGAGCAGGGGACGGCCGACCAGGCGCAACAGACTCATGATCCTCTCCCGGAACGATGTCGTGAACAGTGCTCTTCGGGTGCCCGGCCCCGCCCCCGGCATGCCGGGATCCCGGGGCTCACCCCGCTCATGGCGGCTCGGGCGCGGGCCCGGCCGGCCGGCTGCCGCCCGGGTGGCGGTGCCGCCAGATCCAGAACACCGCGCACGACACCAGCGCCCAGCCCGCCAGCACCAGGAACGGGAAGGCGCGCTGATGACCGGGGAAGTACACGGCGGTGTGCTGGGCGTCGACCGAGGCGCCCGGCGGCAGCCAGCGCCCGATCACCCCCATCGGCGACGGCAGCAGCGGCCAGGAGACCGCGCCGCCGGACGACGGGTTGCCCAGCAGCACCATCAGCCCCCACGTCGGCAGCATCGCCCAGCGGCCGACGAGCGTGTTGAACATGGTGAAGACCATGCCGGCGGCGAACATCGTCAGCGCCAGGATCATCCACGACTCGACGAACGGCAGCTCCAGCGCGCCCAGCAGCCAGTCCACGGTGGCCGCGACGGCGAACCCGCCGAGCAGCGCGTACGCCGCCGTGAACGCGATGCGCTCCACCGGCGTCAGCGCCCGGGCGTGGACGCTGAGCTGGATCGCCCCGACGAAACCGATGATCACCGCGGCGAGGGAGACGTAGAAGATCGCCAGGCCGCGCGGATCGCCCTCCTGCAACGGCTTGACGTCCCTCAGCGTGACGCGGACACCCGTGCGCTCGCCCACGGCCGGCGCGGTGTCGGCGAGGACCTCCGCCACCGACACACCCGACGCGCTCGACAGGTCCAGGACCACCGTCCGGCCGTCGTCGCGCACGTCGAAGACGGCGAACACCTTCTGCTCGTCCAGGGCTTGCCGGGCCCGCGCCGTCGTGTCGTAGGCGTGCACCTTCACGGAGGCGTCGAGTGCCTTCTCCATCCCGTCCAGGAAGGCCCGGCCGCGCGTCTGTTCGTACGAGCCGACCACGGCGGCGGGGATCGAGTGCGGCGTCGGGTTCGCCATGGCGTAGGTGTACGAGCCCGCGAACAGCGCCGCCGCGCTCGCCAGGATCAGCACCAGCACCGCGGCCGGCAGCAGCGGAGACGCCTTGAAACGCGCCCACCGCTCGCCGGGCGCCGGAGGCCCGCCGTGGCCGCCGTGCGCCGTTCCGGGCCGCTCGTGCGCTGCGCTGTCGTCTTCCACCGGGCACGAATCTGGCACAGCCGACGCACAACGGCACGAAGAGGGCGGCCGTTCGAGGGGCGGGGAGCGCGTGGTGAAGAATTCCTGTGAATCTCCGGGGCCGTTGAACACGACGGGCTCCCGCCGCGTATGGGACCGGGGGATCACCGTCCCGGCCGGCCACGACGCAGGAGCACTCCTTGGCACGCAACACGCGCAGGCGCCCCACTGGCGCACGACGGGCAACCTTCGCAGCCGTCGCCCTGATGCTGGGCGGCGGGGGACTGGTGGTGGCGAACGTGTACGCCTCCGCCACCGAGACCACCGCACAGGGCGCCGACGGCACCTGGAACGCGGTCACCATCGACTGCCCGGACGTCGGCGACCGGCTCGGCGACGTGCCCGACGCGGCACGCACCGAGGTCGACCTCCAGCTCGCCGCGCTGGACGAGCAGATCGCCCGGGCCTACCGGCAGTTGAAGGAGGGCGCGGCCCGGCAGGACCCGGGCTCCGCCGCCGACGCCGTCGTCAAGCCCCTCCAGGAGGAGCGCGAGGCCACGATCGGGAAGATCGCCGACGCCGTCGACACGGCCGGCGACCGCCCGGAGGGCCTGGACGAGCTGGTCGCCTGCACCCTGCGCACCAGCGACGACGGCGCGAACGGCGACCAGGGCGGGTCCGGGCAGTCGCAGCAGCAGGACCAGCAGCGGTCGGGCAACGGACCCGACGCCGACGACTACGCCGACATCACCACCGTCCCGCCGAACGTCCCCGCACCGCCGGTCCAGCAGGGCGCCTTCCGCGGCACCTTCACCACCAGCTGCGGCGTCAATGCCCAGGGCCTGTTCAACTCGGACAACGTCATCGTCGCCCCCGGCGTCAGCAACGGCGCCCACCACTTCCACGACTACGTCGGCAACCAGTCCAACACCGCCTTCGCCGGCGACGACGACCTGGCGAGGGCCGACACCAGCTGTGTGGACAAGGGCGACAGGTCGTCGTACTACTGGCCGGTGCTGCGGCTGCAGAACGGCACGCGCGAGCGGGACGCCGACGCGCCCGGCGGCGGTACCGAGGGCAACTCCGGCGAGATCGTCACGCCCGCCGAGGTCACGCTCACCTTCGTCGGCAACCCGCGCGAGAAGGTCACCGCGATGCCCCGGCTGCTGCGCATCATCACCGGTGACGCCAAGGCCTTCGTCAACGGCACCACCAACGCCAACGCCTCCTGGAGCTGCACCGGTTACGAGGACCGCCAGCTGAAGGACCGCTACCCGCTGTGCCCCGAGGGCAGCAAGGTGGTGCGCACCTTCCGCTTCCAGAGCTGCTGGGACGGCCGCAACATCGACAGCGCCAACCACCGCACCCACGTGGCCTTCGCGGCCGCCGACGGCAGCTGCCCGGCCGGCTTCCGGCCGATACCGCAGCTCGTGCAGCGGATCGTCTACGACGTCGACGCCCCGAGCCTCGCCGACGGCGGCCGGACCACGCCGTTCTTCGCCGTGGACTCCTTCCCGGAGCAGCTGCACAAGCCGGTCACCGACCACGGCGACTTCATCAACGTCTTCGACGAGGACCTGATGGGGGAGATGGTCGACTGCATCAACAGCGGCCGCAGCTGCGGCGCGACGGACGCGCCGGGCACCGGCACGGGGGAGGAGCCGACCCAGAGCCCCGAGGCCCCGCAGACGCCTCCGGCCTCCCAGGCCCCGCCGGCTTCCCAGGCCCCGCCGGCTTCCCAGACGACCGCGCCCCCGGAGTCGCCTCAGGCCTCCGAGACGCCGCAAGCGCCTGAGACGCCCCAGGCACCGGCGACCTCGCGAGCGCCGCAGCACTCCCAGGCCCCGCAGGAACAGCCGAGCCGTACGGCAGGCGCCGCCGAACAGCCGGCCACCGGCCCCACCGCCACGGCCCCCCAGGTCTACGCCTCGGCCTCCCCGACGGCGGCCTCGACCCAGGAGGCGCAGGGCGGCACCGGCGGCGGCACCGAGTCCGGCTCCGCCCCCGCCGCAGACGGCGCCAGCGCGCCGCCGGTCACCTCCTCCGCCCGGCCGGCGACGACGGACCTCCCGCAGAGCGAACCGCAGGCGCAGGGCGGACTCGCCGAGACGGGCGCCCAGTTGTGGCCGGGGGCGCTGGGAGCGGTGCTGGCCGCCGCGGGCTTCCTCCTGCTGCGCCGCACACGCCGCCGTCCCATGTGACACGGGCACACAACGACGAAGCCACCGGGTGCGGGGACGCACCCGGTGGCTTCGTCGTGTCCGGGGGCAGCCCCCGCGCGGTCAGCTCGGCCGTACGACGCCGTCGACGGGGCCCGCCTCGGCCAGCGGCTCCTCACGGATGTACGCGCCGGGGCCGGGCGCGTGGACGACGGTCCCGGCGCCCGTGCACAGGCCGACGTGGTCGGCCGCGTCCTGGAAGAACACCAGGTCGCCGGGGCGGGCTGCGGCCGGCGGCACGGGCGTGCCGGCGAGCGCCTGGTCCTGTGCGGTGCGCGGCAGTACGACCCCGGCGGCCCGCCATGCCGCCCGGACCAGGCTGGGTCCGTCGTAGGAGCCGGGACCGGTCGCACCCCACACACAGGGCTTGCCGGTCTGCGCCCGCGCGAAGGCGACGGCGGGCGCGGCCTTGCCGTCGGGGACGGGCTCCGTGGCCAGAGCGGGCTCGATGGCCGGGAAGGGGTCCACGACCGGGGCGGGCTCCATGACCGGGGCGGGCGCCATGGCGGGAGTGTAGGCGGGAAGTGCGAACTGGCCGCTGTCGAAGATGTGTTGCCCAGTGTCAGCCGCAAGCCCCGCAAGGTCGGCTGAGAGTCCCGAAGAGTCGGCCCGGGACTCCGCACCGTCGGCCGTAGGTCCCCCAGCGTCGCACGGGAGCGCCCAGCCCGTGTCGGCCGCCGCGTTCAGCCCCGCCAACAGCTCACGACACGCCGCGAGTTGGCCCTGGGTGCGCTGCTTGGCCGCCGCGGGGGAGACGCTCTGCCGTTGTTGCGCGGGGCCGGGCTCCTGGCGGCCGGATGCCGGCCCGGCTTCCGGAAGCGCCGGAAGCACGGGCGCCGCGGGCAGCGCCGGTGAGGGTGCGCCGGACGCCGCCGGCAGGGCCCGCGAGGGTGCGCCGGACGCAGGCGGCAACGCGCGCGACGGGGCATCGGTCGCCGTACGCACTGCCGGTGACGGTGTCTCAGCCCGCGTCGGCGCCCTGCCGGGCAGCACCGCCGGCAGTGTCGGGCCCAGCTTGGCGCGGGCCACGTCGAACCACTGCCGGGTCACGGCGCCCAGCGGCGACTCGGCGCGCCCCCGCGCGTCGTCGGCCGGCCGGCGCCCCCGAGTGGCCTGTGCGCGGGTGGCGTTGAAGGTCCCGGTGTCGTTCTCCGCGAGGTCGTACAGCGCGGCGATGCGGCGCCGCACCTCCTCCCGGCCGGGACTGTCATCGCCCGTGAGGGGTGTCGTGTCACCGGCCGGTACCGGGCGGGAGCGAACGGCCGGGGCGCGGAACGGGTCGCTCGCGCGGGCCGGACCGGTGGTGGGGATCGTGTTGCGCTCCGGCGCCATCGATGCCGTACTCCTCCCGTGCTCCGCCTGCCGTGCCGGCCCGTCGGTGCGGGCGCGGACGCATGGAGGTCGTGCCCTGCGGCCCTGCCGCGCGGGCAGTCGGCCGCTTCACCCCGGGGTGGTCGGCCCCGGCTCCGGCGACCGCTCGGGCGGTCCGGATTCGGCGGAGGCCGCCCGGCCCGGCGCAGTTCGCCGGAGTCGTCCGTGCGGCCCGACCGTCAACCTAGCCAACTTGTGTACCTCGTGTGAAGGTTGAGGCGAGGAATGTCCGATACGTAATCGTGATGTCGGCGGTCTTGTGCCGATGTGGTGACGGTGTGTGGCGCCGCGGGTCGTTTCAGGCGCCGCCCACGGGGTGGCCGGCCTCCGCGCGGTCGGCCTCGTCGTGGGCGAGCAGCGACAGGAGGGAGGCGACGGTCAGCCCGAGTCCCGCCTCGGCCGGATGGCGCAGCACCTTGGTGGGGTCGATCCGGTAGGTGTTGCCGCGTCCCTCGCGCCTGTGGGACAGGTAGCCGTCCCGCTCGAGGTCGGAAATGATCTTCTGGACCGCGCGCTCCGTGAGGCGGCAGTGCAGCGCGATGTCACGAATGCGCGCGGTGTGGTCGTCGGCGATGGCGGCCAGCACGCGCGCGTGGTTGGTGAGAAACGTCCATCCCGTGTGTGGCTCAGGCACTCCCTCCATGAGTGGGATTGTACGGCCCCGTTTTCGCGTATACAAAAGCCTGAACTAAATTTCATGTATCCCTTGACGTGTAAGGCACGTGGGACCACCCTGGATCCGCTGAACGTGCCACGACCGACCGGAGGCGGTCATGCCGGAACCCGGCTATCAGGCGCAGTCCCCCGAGGGGGACTCGACCGTGGGTGCGGCGTCGAGCCGCTTGTCGGTGCCCCGTGCGCCGGCGCCGCCGGTGATCGAGACCCGCCCGGACGGTGACCGGGTGCTCGTCGTGGTGCGCGGCGAGCTGGACCTCGACGCCGGCCGGGAGTTGCAGCACGAGCTGCGCGCCGCGCTCGCGCGCTCGGTGCGCGGTGTCGACCTGGACCTGGCCGGCGTCGGATTCTGCGACTGCTCCGCGCTGAACATCCTGCTCGCCCTGCGGGAACGCGCCCTGCAGGAGGGCAAGACCGTCGCCGTGCGCGAGACCGGCCCCGCCGCGGAGCGCCTGCTGGAGCTGTCCGGAACCCGCGCCCTGTTCGCGGGCGGCGACGGCGACGAGGAGGAGCAGGAGGAGGAGTCCGACGCGTCGGCCGTACAGGACCTGGTCGTCGAACTGGTCCAGCTGCGCCGGGCCATGCAGACCCGGCCCACCATCGACCTGGCCCGCGGCATCCTCATGGCCACCTTCCGCCTGAGCGCCGACGACGCGTGGACGGTGCTGGTGATGGCCTCCCAGAACACCAACACCAAGCTCCACCACCTCGCCCGCGACCTGGTCACCGCTGTGCGGGGCGCCCCGCTCGACGAGACGGTCCAGCAGCAGCTGGCGGCCGCCGTGGCCCGGCTGGAACCGGCGCGGGAGACCGTGCCGCCCGCGGTCGGCCGGTCCGTGGTCACCAGCGACGTGGACGCCTGAATCACGCGTCACGACGATCGATTCCGTTGCGAGGGCTTGCTGTCGCAGTGGAATCAGCCGTACGCTCCGGGGATTCCACTTCCGCCGTCTTCCCTGGGGTACCCATGGACCGCACCCGTCTGCACCGGCTCCTGGCCCGCGAGAGCGCCGAGGCCGAGCGCCGCAACCCGCGCTCACGGGCCGCCTACGAAGGGGCCGGGAACCTCTTCGGGCGGGTGCCGATGACCTGGATGAACAAGACCGCCGGCGCCTTCCCGCGCTACCTGGCCACCGCCCGTGGCGCCCGGGTCACCGACATCGACGGCCACGAGTACATCGACTTCTGCCTCGGCGACACCGGCGCCATGGCCGGTCACTCGCCCGCGCCCGTCACCGAGGCGGTGCAGCGGAGGTTCGCCGAACTCGGCGGCGCGACCGCCATGCTGCCCACCGAGGACGCCGCCTGGGTGGGCGCCGAGCTGACCCGCCGCTTCGGGCCGACCCACTGGAGCTTCGCGCTCACCGCGACCGACGCCAACCGCTGGGCGATCCGCCTCGCCCGCGCGGCGACCGGCCGCCCGAAGATCCTCGTCAACAGCTACTGCTACCACGGCAGCGTCGACGAGTCCCTCATCGTCGTCGGCCCGGACGGCCGCGGCACCGCCCGCCCCGGCAACGTCGGCGCGCCCTGCGACGTCACCCTCACCAGCCGCGTCGCCGAGTTCAACGACCTGGAGCAGCTGGAGCGGGAACTCGCCCACGGCGACGTCGCCGCGGTCCTGATGGAACCCGCCCTCACCAACATCGGCATCGTGCTGCCGGAGCCCGGCTATCTCGCCGGCGTCCGCGCCCTCACCCGGCGGTACGGCACCCTGCTCATCAACGACGAGACGCACACGCTCTCCGCCGGGCCCGGCGGCTGCACCGCAGCCTGGGACCTGGAACCCGACGTCGTCACCGTCGGCAAGGCCATCGGCGGCGGTATCCCGGCCGGCGCCTACGGGCTCTCCGCCGATCTGGCCGCCCGCCTCCTCGGCCGGCCCGACCTCGACCTGGTCGACATGGGCGGCGTCGGCGGCACCCTCGCGGGCAACGCCCTGTCCGTCGCCGCGATGCGCGCCACCCTCGAACACGTCCTGACCGACGAGGCGTTCGCGCGGATGAGCAAGCTCTCCGAACGCTTCGAGGCCGGTGTCCGCGCCGGAATCGACGCCCACGGCCTGCCCTGGTCGGTGAGCCGGCTCGGCGCGCGCACCGAGTACCGCTTCACCGGTCCTGCCCCGCGCACCGGCAGCGAGTCGGCCGCCGCCTCCGACCCCGAGCTGGAGGACTACCTCCACCTGTACCTGGCCAACCGGGGCATCCTGCTCACCCCCTTCCACAACATGGCCCTGATGTGCCCGGACACCACCGAGCAGGACGTCGACACGCACACCGGGCTGTTCGCCGCCGCCCTGACCGAACTGCTGGGCTGAGAGGGACTCCGTGGACGAGATCGACCGCGCCATCCTGCGCGAACTGCAGACCGACGGCCGCATCGCCTACGCCGACCTCGGCCCGAAGGTCGGCCTGTCCGCATCCGCCGCCCGGCAACGCCTGCAACGGCTGCTGGACACCAAGAAGGTCCAGGTCGTCGGCGTCACCGACCCGATGGCGATGGGCGGCCAGGCGATGGCCCTGCTGGGCATCACCGTCGACGGCGACCCGCGCCCCGTCGCCGACGCCCTCGCCGAACGTCCCGAGGTCGTCTACTCGGTGCTGACCTCGGGCGGCTTCGACCTGTTCGCCGAGGTCGTCACCCCCGGCCCGAAGGACCTGCTCGACTTCGTCAACGACGCCGTACGCCCCCTCGAAGGGGTCCGGCAGGTCCAGCCCTTCCCGTACTTCGCCATCCACACCCATCGCTTCCTGTGGGACGTGGGCTGAGGGCAGCGGGGGCGCGGCGGGTGCGTCCGCGCTCCGACCGCCGACGAGCCATCGCGCCCCATTGGGCCGGATGCAGCAGCGCCACCCGGCGGGTGCGGGCCCGCGGCCCGATGCTGGCCGAGGACCCGCTCCTACACCGTCCCCAGGAGGCTGCATGCCCCCGCTCCCCGCACCCCCGCGCCGGCTGCGCGCGCTCGCCGTCGCCGCGCTCTGTCTCGCCGCGCTGCTGCCCGCCTTCCCGGCCGGTGCCGCCACGCCCGGTCCCGACCACGACGGCCAGGACCGAGCCCTGGAGCAGCGGCTCGAACAGCTCGTCCGCGCACCGGGCGGTCCGCCCGGGGCGATCGCCGTCCTCCAGTCCGACGGGCACACCCGCGTGGTCCGGGCCGGCGTCGCCGACCTCGCCACCGGCCGTCCGCCCCGGCCCGGCGACCACATGCGCATCGCGAGCACGGCCAAGGCCTTCAGCGGCGCCGTTGCCCTCAGCCTCGTCGACCGCGGAGTCCTCCGCCTCGACGACACCCTGCGACGGCGGCTGCCCCAGCTGCCCGCGGCCTGGGGCGCCGTCACCCTGCGCCAGCTGCTGAACCACACCAGCGGACTGCCCGACTACAGCGAAGACCCCGACTTCATCGCCGAAGTGATCGCCGACCCGCGCCACCACTTCGACTCCCGGCACCTGCTCGACTACGTCGCCGACCAGCCCCTGCTCTTCCCGCCCGGCAGCCGCTACCACTACTCCAACTCCGACAACATCGCCGTCGCCCTGATGGCCGAGGCCGTCACCGGCACCCCGTACGAGCGGCTGCTCGCCGAACTGGTCTACCGCCCGCTCGGCCTGCGCGACACCAGCCTCCCGCAGGGCTACCGCCTGCCCCGGCCCTACCTGCACGGCTACGACGTCACCGTCTCGCCGCCCGAGGACGTCAGCGAGCTGATCAGCGCCTCCGGCGCGTGGGCGTCCGGCGGCATCGTCTCCACGCCCGCCGACCTGACCCGCTTCATCCGCGGCTACGTCGGCGGAGCGCTGTTCGGCGACGCCGTCCAGCGCGAGCAGCGGCGCTGGATCCCCGGCGAGTCCCAGCCGCCCGGCCCCGGCCGCAACTCGGCCGGCCTGGCGCTCTTCCGGTACGAGACCCGCTGCGGCACCGTCCTCGGGCACACCGGCAACACCGCGGGCTACACGCAGCTGATCGCCGCCACGCCCGACGGCCGCCGCTCCCTGACCTTCTCGGTCACCACGCAGATCAACGCCGGCCGGCCGCAGCAGCTGACCCTGATGCGCGCCGTCCAGGAGGACTTCGTCTGCGCCCTCCTGCGCGGCCGCCCCTGACCCTCACCCCGCACCCCGCGCCACCCCGCGCTCGCAGTACAGGAACAGATGCGGCTCGGGTACGGCGTCGGGGTGCGCGGGCGTGAACTCCGCGCTGTGCCGGGCCACCACGCCCAGCCCCGCCGCCTCGGCCAGCGCGGTGAACTCCGCCGCCCCGAAGCTGGTCACCCGTACCGGCTGTCCCATGAAGACGGCGTCGACGCCCTCCACGTCCAGCGGGACCGTCGCCAGCACCATGCTGCCGCCCGGCCGGACCGCCCCGGCGAGCGCGCGCACCAGCTCCGCCTGCTCGGCGCGGGACATCTGCAGCAGCGAGAAGTACACGCACACCGCGTCGAAGGCCCCGTCGTCGAGAGGCATCCGCCGGACGTCCGCGCAGCGGAACTCCGCCGCGGGGACCTGCCGGGAGGCGATGTCCACCATGACGGGGGAGACGTCCACCCCCAGCACCCGGTGCCCCGCCGCGGCCAGCGTCGCGGCGGTCGGCCGCCCGGTCCCGCTGCCCACGTCCAGCACCCTGCTGCGCGGCGCCAGCCGGCCCAGCAGCCACTGCAGCGACGCCCGATGCGCCGCGGAGCCCGCGAACGCCTTCTCGTACTCCGTGCCCAGCGCGTCGAACACCACGGCGGCGGACGGCCGGTGACCGGGTTCGCTCACGATGCTCCCTCTCGTCGGTGCCTTCCGGCGACATACGGCGGCTGCGCATCCTCGCATCCGGCGCGGCGGCCCACAACGGTGCCGCACCGCACGGCTCCACCGCAGCACCCGCGGACGGGACACCCCCCGGGCCGCCCGCGCGTTAAGGGGGCAGACGGCACAGCGGCCAGGAGGGACGCATGGACTACTACGACCTCGGCACCCACACCCGCCCGGTGACGACCTCGTCCCCCGAGGCCCAGACCTGGTTCGACCGCGGACTGGTGTGGACGTACGCCTTCCACCACGAGGAGGCCGTCGCCTGCTTCGAGGCCGCCGCCGCGGCCGACCCGGACTGCGCCATGGCCCACTGGGGCCTCGCCTACGCGCTCGGCCCGAACTACAACAAGCCCTGGGAGTTCTTCGACGAGCGGGACCTGGCCCGCACCGTCGACCGCACCCACGCCGCCGTCGAACGCGCCCACGCGGCGGCCGCGCACGCCACCCCCGTCGAGCGCGCCCTGATCGAGGCGCTGCGCGCCCGCTACCCGCAGGCCGTGCCCGCCGAGGACTGCTCGGTGTGGAACGAGCCGTACGCCGACCGGATGCGCGCCGTCCACGCGCTCGCGCCCGACGACCCGGACATCGCCGCGCTGTACGCCGACGCGCTGATGAACCTCACCCCCTGGCAGCTGTGGGACCTGCGCACCGGCGAGTCCGCCGAGGGCGCCCGCACCCTGGAGGCCAAGGCGGTCCTCGACCGGGTGCTGGCCGGCGAGGCGGGCCCGCGGCACCCCGGCGTCGTCCACCTCTACATCCACCTGATGGAGATGTCCCCGGCCCCGGAGGCCGCGCTGGCCGTCGCCGACCGGCTGCGCGGCCTGGTCCCCGACGCCGGCCACCTGCTGCACATGCCCTCGCACCTGGAGGTGCTCTGCGGCGACTACCGCCGTGTCGTCTCCGACAACACCGCCGCGATCGCCGCCGACACCAAGTACCTCGCCCGGTCCGGGGCGATGAACTTCTACACCCTGTACCGGGCGCACAACCACCACTTCCGGATCTACGGCGCCCTGTTCCTCGGGGCGTCCCGCGTCGCCCTGGAGGCCGCGGCCGCGCTGGAGGAGTGCGTCCCGGAGGAGCTGCTGCGGGTGCAGAGCCCGCCCATGGCCGACTGGCTGGAGGCGTTCCTCGCCATGCGGGTGCACGTGCTGATCCGCTTCGGCCGCTGGGACGACGTCCTGCGCCTGCCGCCGCCCGCCGACCGGGAGCTGTACTGCGTGACGACCGCGATGCTGCACTACGCCCGGGGCGTGGCGCTCTCCGCGACCGGCCGGATCGCCGAGGCGGAGGAGGAGCGGCGGCTGTTCCGCGCCGCGGCCGACCGGGTCCCGGAGACCCGCATGCTGTTCAACAACACCTGCGCGGACATCCTGGCGATCGCCTCCGCGATGCTCGACGGGGAGCTGGAGTACCGCAAGGGCGCGTACGACGCCGCCTTCGCCGCGCTCGCCCGCTCCGTCGAACTGGACGACTCCCTGCCCTACGACGAGCCCTGGGGCTGGATGCAGCCCACCCGGCACGCGCTGGGCGCCCTCCTGCTGGAGCAGGGCCGCGTCGCGGAGGCCGAGGCGGTCTACCGCGCCGACCTGGGCCTCGACGGCACGCTGCCGCGTCCGCTCCAGCACCCGGGCAACGTATGGGCGCTGCACGGCCTGCACGAGTGCCTGGTGCGCCTCGGACGGACGGGCGAGGCGCAGCTCGTCGCCCAGCAGCTGAAGGTGGCGACCGCCCTGGCCGACGTACCGGTCACGTCGTCCTGCTTCTGCCGCCTGGAGACGTCCGCGCCCGTGGGCGGCTGCTGCGGCACCGGGGACTGAACCAGGTCGGCGGCCCCGCCCAGCGGCCCGTTGGCCAAGACTTTGCATATGGCCGGATTTCATTGCGGTCCGCCCGGCGCCGCCTGCCGCGCACGGTGATCACCAGGTAAAACGCGGCCGAAAGTGCTCCCTTTGCAAGGTCGCACATGTTACGAACGCGTTGACCCGACCAGCCGGGGAGGAGCACGGTCGACACATAGATGTCACATACAACTGTCAGGAGGCCCCGTATGTGCGGCATCACCGGCTGGGTGTCGTTCGACCGTGAGCTGCGCGCCGAGGACGCGACGCTGCACGCGATGACCGGGACGATGGCCTGCCGCGGCCCGGACGACAGCGGCATCTGGGCCGAGGGCCCGGCCGCGCTCGGCCACCGCAGGCTGGCCATCATCGACCTGCCCGGCGGACGCCAGCCGATGACGGTGGACACTCCCGACGGCCCGGTCGTCCTCGTCTACTCGGGGGAGACCTACAACTTCACCGAGCTGCGCCGCGAACTCACCGACCGCGGCCACCGGTTCACCACCCGCTCCGACACCGAGGTCGTCCTGCGCGGCTACCTCGAATGGGGCGAGGCCCTGCCCGAGCGGCTCAACGGCATGTACGCCTTCGCCCTCTGGGACGCCCGCACCGACACACTGCTGCTGGTCCGCGACCGCATGGGCATCAAGCCCCTCTACTACGCCCCGACCGACGACGGCGTCCTCTTCGGCTCCGAACCCAAGGCCGTCCTCGCCAACCCGCTCGCCCGCCCCCGCGTCCGCCTGGACGGGCTGCGCGAGGTCTTCGCCCTGGTCAAGACGCCGGGCCACGCCGTCTGGGACGGCCTGCGCGAGGTCGAACCCGGCACCGTCGTCACCGTCGACCGCACCGGAGTGCGCACCCGCGTCTACTGGCGGCTGGAGACCCGCGCCCACACCGACGACCGCGCCACCACGATCGCCACCGTCCGCTCGCTGCTGGAGGACATCGTCCGCCGGCAGCTCGTCGCCGACGTGCCGCGCTGCACCCTGCTCTCCGGCGGCCTCGACTCCTCCGCGATGACCGCGCTGGCCGCCCGGCAGCTGGCCGAGCAGGGCGAGAAGGTGCGCAGCTTCGCCGTCGACTTCGCCGGCCAGGCCGACCACTTCGTCGCCGACGAGCTGCGCGGCACCCCCGACACACCGTTCGTGCACGACGTGGTCCGCACCGCCGGCACCGCCCACCAGGACATCGTGCTCGACGCCCAGGCACTCGCCGACCCGGGCGTCCGTGAGAAGGTCATCCGGGCCCGCGACCTGCCCACCGGCTTCGGCGACATGGACACCTCCCTCTACCTGCTCTTCCGCGCCATCCGCGAGCACTCCACCGTCGCCCTGTCCGGCGAGTCCGCCGACGAGGTCTTCGGCGGCTACCTGCAGTTCTTCGACGAGGAGGCCCGCACCGCCGACACCTTCCCCTGGCTGGTGCGGTTCGCGCGGCACTTCGGCGAGGACGCCGGCGTCCTGCGCCCCGAGCTGACCCGCGCCCTCGACCTGCCCGCCTACACCGCCGACGGCTGGCGCACGGCCGCCGCCGCGGTGGAGCGGCTGGACGGGGAGAGCGACCTGGAGTACCGGATGCGGCGCATGAGCCACGTCCACCTGACCCGTTTCGTCCGCATCCTGCTCGACCGGAAGGACCGCGCCAGCATGGCCGTCGGCCTGGAGGTCCGCGTGCCGTTCTGCGACCACCGGCTCGTCGAGTACGTCTACAACACGCCCTGGGCGCTGAAGTCCTTCGACGGCCGCGAGAAGAGCCTGCTGCGCGAGGCGACCGCCGACCTGCTGCCGCGCTCCGTCTACGACCGCGTCAAGAGCCCCTACCCCTCCACCCAGGACCCCGCCTACGCGACGGCCCTCCAGGACCAGGTGCAGGACCTGCTCGCCCGCCCCGCCCACCCCGTCTTCGACCTGGTGGACCGCGAGCGCCTGCGCCGCGCCGCGAGCCCCGGCGGACCGGTGCGCACCCAGGCGGCCCGGCGCAGCCTGGAGCGGGCCCTCGACCTCGCCGTCTGGCTCGACCTCTACCGGCCCGAGCTGGTCCTCGACTGACCGCTCAGCTCCACAGCGGGTAGGTGACCGACTGCGGCAGCCGCTCGGGCCGGGCGTCCCTGAAGGTGAGCGTCATCCGGGTGTACTGCCGCAGCCTCGGCTGCTTCTTCCACGTCACCGGTTTGTCGAGGCGTACGGCGACGCGGTAGCCGTGGAAGCGGCCCGCCGCGCAGTACGGCTTGCAGTCGTTGACCATGTTGACGCCCTCGCCGACCGCCGCCCGCGCGTCCCAGCGCGACCAGTGCAGCGACACCAGGCGGCTGTTGCCGTCCCCGCAGGCGAGGACGAAGTCCGCCGGGCGCACCTGCGCGTGCCAGAGGCAGTCCACGAGGACGGGCGGCGGTCCGGCCGGCCGGCTCTGCTCGCCGGCGCTCGCGGAGACGGGTGCGGTCGCCGCCATGAGCGAGGCGAGCGCACCGAGGGCGAGGGCCGTTCTGACCGTGTGTGCGCGCATGTCTGCTCCCCGGCGGCTGCGGTCGTGCTGCTATTGAACCTACGACCGCCTCGTGTCCGGCACCACTCGAACGGCACCGCACGCCCGCACGGCACCCCACAGGGCCGGGCGCTGCCGTGCGCCCGGCCCCGCGGCGGCTACGGCAGCTTCACGAAGGGCGACAGGAAGGCCCGCGCCGCCGGGGTGTCCAGCCGGTAGGACACGTTGGTGGCGTAGCAGGGGCCGTCGCCGGTGATGGTCGTGGCCGCGAGGACGTTCCGGCCGCCGATCACCGCGAAGTTCGGGCCGCCGGAGTCGCCGTAGCAGGCGCCGCCGTTGCCCTGCGGCGCGGTCATGGCCAGCCGGACCCACGCGTCGTTGAGGGCGTCGAAGGTGACCGGCGCCTTCATCCGGACACCGCCGCCCGGGTGGGTCTGCCCGCCGGGGCCGTTGACGGCCTCCTGGGTGCCGTACCCGGCGACGAACCAGTCCGTGGAGTTCAGCTGCCGCGGCCCGAGGGCGCCGAGCTGGTTGGCGGCCGGCAGGGTGGCCGGGGTGAAGGTCCAGCGGGCCGCGACCTGCTTGGCGGGCAGCTCGATCACCGAGATGTCGTGCGGGTCCGAGGAGGGGCCCGGGTAGTCGGGGTGGCTGTGCGCGGTGCCCTCGACGGCGACGGCACGGGCCTGCGCGGCCGGATCGCCCGGGTACTTCTTCGCGGCGGCGTCCAGCCCGGCCTGCACGTCCTGGTCGAGGGAGACGTAGAAGCGCACGTTGTCCGGCCAGTCCGTGGTGCAGTGGGCCGCGGTCAGGAAGGTGTCCCTGTCGATCATCGTGCCGGAGCAGACCCAGTCGACGCGGTCCGGGGTCGCCGGATCCCCGTCGTTGTCCCAGGTGGCCACGAGCGCGCCGACCTCGGTGCGTTCGGGCGCGGGCGTGGCGTTGTACGAGTTGATCGCCGAGGACGGCAGCGCGGTGGCGAGCACGGCGGCGCAGGCCGCTGCGGTGACGGCGGTGGCGCGTAGGGCAGTCAAGAAGAACCCCTTCGACGGGTGTGGGACGGGCGTTCTCCTGCGGGGGTGGGGGAATTGAAGCGTCCGGGCCCGCCCGGCCACAAGAGCGGGCGGCGGGGCATAGGGGAAACCCCCGGGAGCCACAGGGGCTCCCGGGGGTCGCGCAGGCGGGGTGCGTCAGGCCGCCGGGGCCGGGTACGTCGGGTACTCGACGCCCGAGATGTGCTGGACGACGCGGACGACCTGGCAGGAGTAGCCGAACTCGTTGTCGTACCAGAGGTAGAGGATGGCGTTGTCGCCCTCCACCTTGGTGGCGCCGGCGTCGACGATCGAGGCGTGGCGCGAGCCGATGAAGTCGCTGGAGACCGCGTCGGGCGCCGTGGTGAAGTCGATCTGGCGCTTGAGCGGCGAGGTCAGGGACACCTCGCGCAGGTAGTCCAGGACCTCCTGGCGGTCGGTCTCGCGGGACAGCTGGAGGTTGAGGATCGCGATCGAGACGTCCGGCACCGGCACCCGGATCGAGCTGCCGGTGATCTTCGCCTTCAGGTCGGGCAGCGCCTTGGCCACGGCGGAGGCGGCACCGGTCTCGGTGATCACCATGTTCAGCGGCGCGCTGCGGCCCCGGCGGTCGGCCTTGTGGTAGTTGTCCAGCAGGTTCTGGTCGTTGGTGAAGGAGTGCACGGTCTCCACGTGGCCGCGCACCACGCCGAACTCGTCGTCCATCGCCTTCAGCGGCGGCACGATCGCGTTGGTGGTGCAGGACGCGCAGGACAGGATCCGCTCGTCCGGCTTGAGGGTGTCGTGGTTGACGCCGTGCACGATGTTCGGGACGTCGCCCTTGCCGGGCGCGGTCAGCACGACCTTGTCGACGCCGGGGCGCAGGTGCTTGGACAGGCCCTCGCGGTCGCGCCACTTGCCGGTGTTGTCGATGAGGATGGCGTTCTTGATGCCGTACGCGGTGTAGTCGACCGAGGTCGGGTCGTCGGCGTAGATCACCTTGATGGCGTTGCCGTTGGCGACGATGGTGCTGTTGTCCTCGTCGACGGTGATCGTGCCCTGGAACTGGCCGTGGATGGAGTCCCGGCGCAGCAGCGAGGCGCGCTTGACCAGGTCCTGCTCGCCGCCTCCGCGCACGACGATGGCGCGCAGCCGCAGGCCGTTGCCGGAGCCGGACTTCTCGATCAGCAGGCGGGCGACGAGCCGGCCGATGCGGCCGAAGCCGTACAGGACGACGTCACGGCCCTCGGCACGGTCGATCTTGTCCGCGCCGCAGGCGCCGGCGACGGCCTCCGCGGTGAACTGCTCGATCGTCAGGCCCCGGTCGTCGGCCTTGTAGGTGGCCGCGAGCATGCCGATGTCGATCTGGGAGGGGCCGAGGTCCAGCGTGGTGAGCGCCTTCAGGAACGGCAGCGTCTCGGTGACCGAGAGCTCCTCGCCGGCGATCTGCCGGGCGAACCGGTGGGTCTTCAGGATGCTGACCACCGACTTGTTCACCAAGGAGCGGCTGTGGAGGAGGACGGTGACGTCCCGCTCCCGGTGCAGCTTCCCGATGATCGGGATCATCGACTCCGCGATCTCCTCGCGGTTCTTCCAGTTGGTGAACGAGTCCTCGTTGACAGTCACAGAAGTCATCTTTCGAGCTAGACGGCGCTCATATGATAAACCCTCGCCTCCGGCCCCTCGGCTCCACCCCGGTTACAGCGGAGGCGGGGGCGTGCCAGGATGCGCGCATGCCATCCCGCAACGGCCTGTCCGGCCCCCAGGAGGAGTCCCTGCGCGGCGAGTTGCTCACGCTCGTCGAGGGCATCGACCCCTGGGACGACCTGGAGCGGACGCACCTGCGGACCGCGACCGAGTGGATCACCAGCGGTGCGCGGCTGCACCGGCTCGCTCCGCCCGACGTGCCCCCGGTGCACCTGGTGAGCTACTTCGTGGTGCTGGACGACGAACGCGGTGAGCTGCTGCTGGTCGACCACCGCAAGGCGGGCCTGTGGCTGCCGCCCGGCGGGCATGTGGAGCCGGGCGAGGACCCGTGGTCCACGGTCGTGCGGGAGTGCCGGGAGGAGCTGGGGATCCCGGCGCGGGCCCTGCCCCGCACCGGCAGGCGGCCCCTCTTCCTGACCGTCACCCGGACCCGGGGGCAGGGCGCGCACACCGACGTGTCGCTCTGGTACGTCCTGCGGGCCGAGGCGGGCAGCGTCACCGCCTACGACCGGGAGGAGTTCGCGGCGATCCGCTGGGCGACCCCGCGGCAGATCCTCGCCGAACCCCTGGACACCCTGGACCCGCACCTGCACCGCTTCACCCGCAAGCTCGCGCACACCCGCGCCGGATAGCCCGCGGCGGATAGCCCGCGGCGCGCGGCGAGACCCGCCCCGGGGAAGGGACGGGTCTCGCGGGCGGTCAGCCGCCGCAGTGGAACAGGGCCTGCGCCCAGTCGGCGTGGTCGCCGGACTTCGTGCCGTCCGTGTCCTTCACCACCAGGTGGACGTGGCGCGCCCCGGCGAGCGGCACGTCCACGGCCACAGGGTCAGACTTCCCGGTGACGGTCGGCGAGGACCACAGGCTGCGGCCGTCCGCCACCACCGAGAAGGACACCCCGCCGTAGCCGGCGATCTCGTCGTCCACGCCGACGGTCGCGGTGAACGCCGAGCACCGGCCGCCGAGCCAGAACTCGATGGCGGAGTCGGCGTGGGCGCCGATGCCCTTGGCGTACGTCGTGCCGTTCAGGGTGAGCGGGTGGCCGTCGGCGGCGCCCGACTCGCCGTTGCTGCGGTCGCGCTCGGCCGGTCCCCAGCCGTTGGACGCGCTCAGCCACGGCAGATCGCTCGCCCAGCTGTCCGCCGACGGCGGCCTCGGCATCGTACGGACCGCGAACCGCTGCGTGGTCACCTTCTCCTCGCCCGCCGCGCGGTACCGGGCGGTCGCGGTGAGCACCGCCTCCCCGGCCCCGGCGCCCTCCGGCGGGGTCACGGTGAACTCGGTGTGCGCCGTCCGGCCCGGCTCCACCCGGCCGGCCGTCCGCGCGGCCGGGACGGACCAGGCCTCGGGCGCGTCCAGCGCGATCTCCGTGGCGTCCGCACCGGCCGCACCGGCGGTGAAGTCCACCGCCACCTTCGCCCCGGCATCCGCGCTCATCTCCGCTTCGGGCGCCACCGAGAGTGTGCCGGCCGCGCCGGGCACCTTCCCGCCCACGGCGCTCGCGCCCTCCAGATCGACCCGGAACGCGCGGGACGTGCTCAGTGCCCGCGTCTTGACCTGCGCCACGCCCGCCCGGTCCGCCGGGTCGTACCACCAGCCCTCGGCCGCCGCGTCGAAGGCCGCCTTCGAGGCGTGCCGGGCCAGGGTACGGCCGTCCAGCAGCACCCGCGCGGGCGCGGACCCGGTGTGCACGGTGAACCGGTACGGCCGCGCGGTCTGCTTGCCCGTGAAGGAGCCGGTGCTCGCGCCGACGTCCAGGCGCACCGCGCCCGCCCCGCCGGCCGGCGCCGCCACGGTCACCGGCTGCTCGGCGTACCGGCCCTGGCGGTGCTGCCGGGTCACGCCGTCGTCCTCGTACAGCGTGAAGGAGCCGCGGCCCTGCGGGTAGACGTCCCAGGCGAGCGGGGAGTCGGCGGTGCGGTCCCGGTAGGAGGTGATGCCGGGCCACATCGGCACGACCGCCCCGGCCCGCACGAACAGCGGCAGGGTGTCCAGCGGGGCCTGGTAGCCGTTCACCGTGGTGGGGCCCTGGTAGATCCGCCCTGACCAGTAGTCGACCCAGGTGCCCTTCGGCAGGTAGATGCCGTCCCGGGTGGCCGTGTCCCGGTAGACGGGCGCGACCAGGAAGTCCTCCCCGCTCAGAAACTCGTACTTCGCCGCGTCGGTCGCGGCCACCGGGTCGTCCGGGTACTCCAGCGCCAGCGGCCGGACGGGCCCGACGCCGGTGCGGTGCGCCTGCGCCGCGTACGTGTACATGTACGGCAGCAGGGCTTCCTTCAGCTTCAGGTACTTGCGGTTGATGCTCGTGTACGGCTCCCCGTACCGGAAGGGCTGTTTGTCGCTGGCGGCCCAGCCGTCCATGGTCATCACCGCCGGCAGGAACGCCTTCCACTGCAGATCCCGCACGTAGGTCTTGGGGCTGCCACCGAAGATGCCGTCCACGTCACCCGTGGTGTACGCGAGCCCCGACATCGTGGCGCCCGCGTACGTCGGGATCTGCCAGCGGATGTAGTCCCAGCTGCCGGACTGGTCGCCGCTCCACTGCACCCCGCAGCGCTGCGCCCCGGCCCAGCTCTCCGGCGCCCAGGTGAAGCCGCGGGCGTCGCTGTTGTCCTCGATGCCCCGGTAGGCGGCCTTGCAGCCGTCCAGGGCGAACTTGTAGCCGTCGCCCACCCAGGCCACGTCCAGCTTCGCGACCCGCTGCCCGGCCCGCACCTGGTCGGCGAGCTTGTCCAGGCCGTCCTCGGTCCACAGGCCCATCTGCATCTTGCGGGCGTTGAGCCCCTGCGCGGTCTCGGCGAGGTCCTCGTACCCGCAGCCGTAGCCGTCGTTGACGAGCATCCAGCCGAGCGGCATGTCGTGCTCGACGTACTCGTCGGCCACCTTGAGCGCGTCCAGGGTATGCCGTTCACCGCGGTTGGCGTTGTGCAGGTAGCAGTCGGAGTCGCCGATCTCCAGGCCGTAGACCGGCGGCAGCATGGGCCGGCCGGTCAGCTTCGTGTACCCGCCGATGACGTCCTTGGCGGAGGAACCGGCGACGTAGTACGCGTCGAACCGTTTCTCCTGCTCGGTGGTGGTGACCGGGTCGGTGAAGGCGTACGTGCCGGGGGCGTAGGTGTTGCGGTAGACGCCGTAGCCCGCCGACGACAGGTAGAACGGCACCGAGTTGGGGTGACCGCCCTCGTTCCAGTTGTAGTCGACGCCCACCTGGAGGGTCCTGCCGCGGTGCGAGGTGTTGCCGCTGCCGTTCTGCTCGCCGAGTCCGTAGAACTGTTCGGTCGCGCCGCGGGCGAGGGTCTGGGTGGTGGCCGTGCCGGTCCAGCTGATGCCCTTGGCCTCCTCCCACAGCCGGGTGCCGTCGGCCCGGTACAGGGCGAAGCGAAGGGGCGACTTGTAGGCGCGCAGGGTCAGCTGACTCGTCGACAGCTCGTAGCGGTCGCCGCGGTCCGCCCACCGGGTGGCCGGCGGTGTGCCCTGCGGGAGCACGATGTCGTCGCCGACGGGGTCGGTGAACGTGCCGTCGGGCGCCACCCGGAGCCGGAAGGCGCCGGGGGAGACGAAGTCGACGCGGGCCTTGGCGGGGCCCGCCGTGAGCGTGAAGCCGGCACCCGAGGCGGAGAAGCCGGTGACGGCGCCGATGACGGTCGGGGTGTCCGCCGCGGCCGCCGCCTCCGCCGGGGGCGGGGCGGCACCCGCGGTGCCCAGCACGGCGAAGAGGGCTACGGCGGCCAGGACCACGCCTCTTCGGCGGCGGGCCCCGGGTCTGCGGGGTGGAGCGGTCATCGCGATCCCTTCGCAGAGTCGGCCGGCAGGGCCGGTCCAGCCGACCCGGTGCCGCGAACGCGGTGACGGAATCTGCGTGTTCGGGGCGCGAATCACGCAGAAACAATCACGCGGAGGGAGGTATAGCGCACGCTTCGCGCACCGCGCCAGAGGGCGTACCGACATGACAGAACCCGGCAGGGCACGCCCTGCCGGGTTCCGACGGTCCCTAACGCGTGACCCGCGCCCCTTCGACCAGCGCCTGTACGGCGTCCAGCGCGGCGGCCCGGTCCTCGGGCACCAGGCCGATCCGCGTCCGCCGGTCGAGCACGTCGGACGCGTCGAGTGCCCCCTCGTGCCGCAGCGCCCACAGCACCTCGGCGCCCGTGGCGGGGTGGCCCGCCAGCAAGGGGGCGGCGAGCGCGGGGTCCCGCAGGGCGAGCGCGTGGACGGCGGCCGCCTCGGTGCCGTAGCGGCGGACCAGCCGGCGCGGTGCCCGCAGCGCGCCGAGCGTGCGCGGCGAGGCGGCGCCCACCAGCGGCAGCCGCGCCGTGGGGGAGGGGCCGGCGGTGAGGGAGCGGGCGGCCACCGCGGCGTCGACGGCGTCCTCGGCCATGCGCCGGTACGTCGTCAGCTTGCCGCCGACCACGGTGACGACCCCGTCCGCCGAGGTCAGCACGGCGTGTCGGCGTGAGATGTCGGATGTCCGCGGCGGCGCGCCGGCCGGTCCGTCCGGAGCCGTGTCCAGCAGCGGGCGCAGGCCAGCGAACGCCCCGACGACGTCCCCGCGGCCCACCGGCTCGTCCAGCACCGAGCCGAGCACGTCCAGCAGGAAGCCGATGTCCGTCTCCGGCACCTCCGGGACGTCGGGGACGGGACCGTCAACGGGTTCGTCGGTCAGGCCGACGTACACCCGGCCGTCGCCCTGCGGCAGGACCAGCACGAACCGGTTGGTCTCGCCCGGGATCGGGATGTGCAGCCCCGCGGGCAGCGGGCCGAGGCGGTCGGCGCGCAGCACCAGGTGGGTGCCGCGCGAGGGGCGGATGCGGATGCCGTCGACCAGGGCGCCCGCCCACACGCCGGTGGCGTTGACGACCGCGCGGGCGCGGATCTCGCCCTCCTCGCCGGTCAGTTCGTCCCGCACGCGCGCACCGGTGCCGGTCAGCTCCAGGGCGCGCACCCGGGTCAGGATCCGCGCGCCGCGCGCGGCGGCGGTCCGGGCGAGCGCGGTCACCAGGCGGGCGTCGTCGCTGAGCCGGCCGTCCCAGGACAGCAGCCCGCCGCGCACCCCCTGCGCGCGCAGCGCAGGGGCCAGGTGCCGGGTCTCCACGGCGGACAGCCGGCGCGGCGCGGGCAGCGTCGCCCGGGCCGTACGGGCCGCCAGCCGCAGCGTGTCACCGGCCCGGAACCCCGCCCAGGCCAGCGCCGCCTGCGGACGGGAGACCAGCGGGGTCAGCGGCAGCACGAACGGCTGCGCGTGCACCAGATGGGGTGCCGTGCGCTCCATCAGCACACCCCGCTCGACGGCGCTCTCATGGGCCACGTCGAGCTGCCCCGAGGCGAGGTAGCGCAGGCCGCCGTGGATCAGCTTGGAGCTCCAGCGGGAGGTGCCGAAGGCGAGGTCGTGCGCGTCGATCGCGGCGACCGTCATCCCGCGGGCCGCCGCGTCCAGCGCGGCCCCGGCGCCCGTCGCGCCCAGGCCGACGACCAGCACGTCCACGGGCGGGCCGCCGACCGTGTCGGCCAGTTCGCGGGTGCGGCGCGCCGCGGACAGCGAGGATCCCGGCACCGCCTCGGGGGAGTGGGGGCTCATGGGGCGAGGGTCCTCTCGAGAAGGGACCGCAGCTCGCCGAGGAAGGCCGCGCCGGTCAGCTCGGCGTCGTCCTCGTCGGTCATGGTCCGCAGGGACAGGGTGAAGGACTGCACGACCAGCAGCAGGGCGCGGGCCTGCCGGGCGGTGTGCCCGGCGCGCACCGACCCGTCGGCGTGGCCGGCCTCGATGGCCTCGGCCAGCAGCCCGAGCAGGGCCTCCTGGCTCGCCCCGCGGCGGTCCAGGACGTACGGCAGCAGCAGCTCGGGATCGACGTCGACGATCTTCCGGAAGAGGGGATGGGCGCGGAAGGCCTCCACGCCCGCCACCAGCCCGTCGACGATCAGGGTCCGGGCGTCGAGATCCGGCCGGCGCGCGGGCATCGCCCCGGTGGCGACCGCGATCCACTCACGGGTCATCAGATCGCCGACCAGGGACCGCACATCGGGCCAGCGCCGGTACAGCGTCATCCGGGAGACGCCCGCGCGCCGGGCCACGTCGGTCATGGTCGTGCGGCGCACGCCGACCGCGAGCACGCAGTCGCGCACCGCGTCTAGCACCCGGTCGTTCGCCGTGCCCTTCTCCGGCCCGCCCTCGGGGCCCTGGTCCTCGCCGCTGTCCGCGTCCTTGTGACGAATAGGCGTCATGTGTCACAGTGTAACGCCCCTGCCGGAGCGGACACGCCGCGCAGGACGGAAACCCTCGGACCGACCCGTGAGGACGACGACCATGGACATGCTGTGGAACGGCTGGGGCGACCCCGCCAAGGCCGCCCCGCTGCCCGAGACGGTGACCGGACTGCTGCGCGACTGGCTCGGCGTCACCCCGCGCACCACCGCCCCGCTCGCCCTGGAGCAGCTGCCGGTCCCCGAGCCCCGGCTCGACGCCGCTGCCCACCAGGCCCTGGCCACCGCCGTCCACGGCACGGAACACGTCCGCACCGACGCCGAGACCCGCGTCCGGCACACCCGCGGCAAGTCCACCCCCGACCTGCTGCGCATCCGCCACGGCGACGTCGACGACCTCCCCGAGGCCGTCGTCCTGCCCGCGGACCACGACGACGTCCTCGCCGTCCTGCGCGCCTGCGCCGACCACGGCCTCGCCCTCGTCCCGTTCGGCGGCGGCACCTCCGTCGTCGGCGGCCTCGCCCCGGCCGGCAAGCGGCCCTTCGTCGCGCTCGACCTGCGCCGCATGAACCGGCTCCTCGACCTCGACCCGGTCTCCCGCACCGCCACCCTGCAACCGGGCCTGCGCGCCCCCGAGGCCGAGGAACTCCTCGCCGGGCACGGCTTCACCCTCGGCCACTTCCCGCAGTCCTACGAGTGGGCCACCCTCGGCGGCTTCGCCGCCACCCGCTCCAGCGGACAGGCCTCGGCGGGCTACGGCCGCTTCGACGAGATGGTCCTCGGCCTCACCCTCGCCACCCCCGAGGGCACCCTCGACACCGGACGCGCCCCGCGCTCGGCGGCCGGACCCGACCTGCGCCAGCTCGTCCTCGGCTCCGAGGGCGCCTTCGGCGTCATCACCTCCGTGACCGTCCGCATCCGCCCCCGCCCGCAGGCCCGCCGCTACGAGGGCTGGCGCTTCGCCGACTTCGACACGGGCGCCGCCGCCCTGCGCCGCATCGCCCAGGACGGCCCCCGGCCCACCGTGCTGCGCCTGTCCGACGAGACCGAGACCCTGATCGGCCTCGCCCAGCCCGACGCCATCGGCTCCGCCCTCGACGGCGGGCAGGACGCCGGCTGCCTGGCCGTCGTCGGCTTCGAGGGCACCGAGGAGGACACCGCGCTGCGCCGCGAGCAGGCGGCCGCCGTGCTGGCCGCGAGCGGCGGCACCCCGCTCGGCGACGCACCCGGACAGCGCTGGGCCGAAGGACGGTACTCGGCGCCGTACCTGCGTGACTCCCTGCTGGACGCCGGCGCGTTCGCCGAGACCCTGGAGACCGCGACCTTCTGGTCCCGCGTGCCCGGGCTGTACGCCGCCGTGCGCGACGCGCTGACCGGCACCCTCACCGAGGCCGGCACCCCGCCCCTGGTGATGTGCCACATCTCCCACGTCTACGAGAACGGCGCCTCGCTGTACTTCACCGTCGTCTCCGCCCAGGGCGAGGACCCCCTCGCCCACTGGACGCGCGCCAAGCACGCCGCCAACGAGGCGATCCTGGCCGCCGGCGGCACCATCAGCCACCATCACGGCGTGGGCACCGACCACCGCGACTGGTACCTGCGCGAGGCCGGGGACCTCGGCGTCGCCGCCCTGCACGCGGTCAAGCGCCGCCTGGACCCGGCCGGGCTGCTCAACCCCGGCGTCCTGCTCCCCGCCGACTGAGCCGCACCCCTCCTCCCCGTCCCGGTCCCGAAAGGCAGCACCCATGCGACAGTTCACCGCCGTCGTCAACCCCACCTCGGGGGCGTCCGCCGGCGCCGCCGCGCTGCTCGGCGTGGCCCGGCTGCTGCGCGAGGCCGGCGCCGGGCTGGAGACCGCCTACAGCCGCAGCCTCGACCACGCCCGGCAGCTGGCCCGCGACGCCGGGGAGCAGGGCCGGGTGGTGCTCGCCGTCGGCGGCGACGGCATGGCCGGCGCGATCGGCGGCGCCCTCAGCGGCACCGGCGTACCGCTCGGCCTCGTCCCCGCCGGACGCGGCAACGACTTCGCCCGGGCCCTGAACCTGCCCGCCGAACCGGAGGCGCTGGCCGGCGTCCTCCTGCACGCCGAGCCGCGCCCCGTCGACACCATCGAGGTCACCTCCGCCGTCCACGACCGCACCGCCGTCCTCGGCAGCGTCTACGCCGGCGTCGACGCCCTCGCCAACCTCCACGCCAACAACGCCCGCCTGCTGCGCGGCGCCGCCTCCTACTACCTCGGCGGCCTGCGCGCCGTCACCACCTGGCGCCCGGCGCGCTACCGGCTCACCCTCGACGGCGAGGAGCATCTCCACCACGGCTACACCGTGGTCGCCGCCAACTCCGGCTACTACGGCTCCGGCCGCCTCGTCGCCCCCGACGCGCGCGTCGACGACGGCCTCCTCGACATCGTGCTGATCGCCCACGCGCCCCGGCGGCTGTTCTTCTCCCTCATGAACGAGCTGGGCACCGGCGCCCATGTGCGCCGGCCGCAGGTGCGCGTCCTGCGCGCCAAGGAGATCCGCATCGAGGCCGACCGCCCCCTGCCCTACGGCGCCGACGGCGAGGTCGACGCCACCCTGCCGGTCACGGCCAGGGTCCTGCCGGGAGCCCTCAGCGTGCTGTGCTGAACGCCGTACCGCCTGGTGGGAGCACTGCCGACGCGCCGTACCATGATCCGGCCACCGGGGCAGGGGAGGGACCACATGAGCGGTGCGACGGACAGGGCTGTGCCGCAGCCGACGCAGATCTCGTCATGGCAGCGGGCCGAGCACAACGCGGCCCGCTGGATGCGGTACTGGGGGTACGCCGACGCCACCGCGCGGCCCGGCGGCCCCGACGCGGGCGTGGACGTACGGGCGCGGGGCGCGCTCGGGCAGGTGAAGTACCAGGCCGCCCAGGTCGGACGCCCCGAACTGCAGCGCTTCGTCGGCGCCCGGCCCCGGGGCTCCACCGCCCAGCTGATCTTCTTCACCGGCAGCGACTACACCCAGTCCGCCCTCACCTATGCGGCGGAATGGGACATCGCCCTGTTCAGGTACGGCCTCGACGGCGCGATGACCCCGGCCAACGACGTCGCCCGGCGTGTCCAGCGCCGGGCCGTCGCGCAGCCCTCGGCCCAGGCGCCGACCCGGACCGCCCCCGCCTCCGTCCCGGTGCGCGCCTCGGCCCCGCCCGAGCGGCCCTTCTGGCAGCGCGCCCTGCGGGTGTGGTTCGGCGTCACCCTGCTGCTGGCCCCGCTGGGCTCGATCGGCGACGAGAAGACCTACACCGGGCCGCTCGCCCTGGACGCCGTCAAGTTCGTCGGCATCTTCACGGGCTGCTGGCTCGTGGGCGGCTATCTGCTGGTGACCCGCAAGGGCCGGCGCGGGAAGCGGAGCGAGGCCTGGCCGGCGCGCCCCTCCTCCCCGGCCGTTCCCCCGCGCCCGTCCGGCCTGGCCGCGCTGTCCGCGCCGTTGCCCGCCGACCTCGTCGCCGAGGCCGCCCGGATGCTCTCCTCCGGCCGCAAGCCGCACGAGGTCGACCGGGTGCTGCGCGAGCGCGGGGTGCGCTTCCTGGAGCGCGGCCGCATCCTCAACGAGGCGCAACGGCCCACGCAACGGCACTGAGGGCAGGGCGCCCCGCGCGCACGGATGTCGGTCCGCCCCTTTGCCTGGCTATCATCCTCTCAAAGCATAATCCGGGGTTTTGCCCAGAAATCGGGGCCCTGCCCTGTCCACGGGCACAAGTCCTGCCGGAGTGATCCATGTCCCGCACGCGTCCGCCGGACGACGGCGACGAGCTGCTCGCCAGGCTCGGCGCGCTGACCGCCCAGGCGCGTGAGCGTGCCGAGCTGCAGCGCTCGCAGGTCGAGCTGGCCATCGCACTCCAGCGCGGCATGCTTCCCCGGGACCTGCCCACCGCCGACGGCTTCCACCTGGCCGTGCGGTACACCCCCGCCACGCACGGCCTCAGCGTCGGCGGCGACTGGTACGACGCCTTCCGGCTGCCCGACGGCCGGATCGGGCTGTCCATCGGCGACGTACAGGGCCACAACATCGAGGCCGCCGCCTTCATGGGCCAGGTCCGGGCCGGACTGCGCGCGCTCGCCTCCGTCACCGGCGAACCCGGCGACCTCCTCGCCCGCACCAACGAACTGCTGCTCTCCCTGGGCAGCGACCTCTTCGCCACCTGCACCTTCCTGCGCCTCGACCCGGCCACCGGCGTCCTGGAGAGCGCCCGCGCCGGCCACATACCGTGCGTGTGGGCCACGGCCGACGGACGCTCCGGCATCGCCGAAGACGACGGCGGGCCGCCACTCGGGGTCGTCCCCGGCGCCCGCTACCCCGTCACCCGCTACGGCCTCACCACCGGCGGGGTCTTCGTCCTGGTCACCGACGGCGTGGTGGAAGGGCCGTCGATGCATCTCGACGAGGGCCTGGACCAGGTGGTGCGCCTCGCCGGCGTCGCCGCCGTGGCCGGCCTCGACGTCGACGCGCTCGCCGGGGCCGTCATCAAGGGCGCCGAGCGCGTCGGACACGCCGACGACGCGGCCGTCCTCGTCATCGGCCACGACGGGCAGCGCGCGCCGCGCTCTCAGCCATAGGGCGGGACGGCGGGGCCGCTCGCCTCGCCGTCCCGGCGCCACCGGTGTGTGATGGCTGCTGTGGAGGCAAGCCGGGATCAGCGCCTGCGGGGCGTCCTCGTCCTCGTGGGCCAGGCGCTGGCCGTCGCGGGCGCCTACTACCTCGCCGGGCGCCTCGGACTGGTCAGGGAGCTGGTCGTCGAGGGCGCGGTGTTCACCCCCGTCTGGCCGCCCAGCGGCGTCGCGGTCGCCGCCCTGCTCTACTTCGGGCTGCGCGTGTGGCCCGGCATCGCCCTCGGTGTCTTCCTCGTCATGCTGTCGATCACCACCGACCTCCAGCCCGCCGCGCTCGGCACCGTCTTCGGCAGCACCGCCGCCCCCGTCTGCGCCTTCCTCATGCTGCGCGCCGTGGGCTTCCGACCCTCCCTGAGCCGGTTGCGCGACGGGCTCGCCCTGGTGTTCCTCGGCGCACTCGGCGCCATGCTGATCAGCGCGACCGCGGGCGCGGGCCTCCTCGTCCTCACCGACAAGATCGCCTCCGACGATTTCTGGCCCGTCTGGCTGGGCTGGTGGGTGGGCGACGCCATGGGCGTCCTGATCGTCACCCCGACCCTCATCCTGCTGCACCGGATCCGGCTGCCGGTGCGCCTGTCCCGCTGGCCGGAGGCGCTGATCCTCGGCCTGACCACGTGCTTCCTCGTGCCGCTCGCCGCTTACAGCACCCTCAGCATGCTGTACCTCGTCTATCCGCTGCTGATCTGGGCGGCGCTGCGCTTCCAGCTCGCCGGCAGCATGCTGTGCGCCCTGTGCACGTCCGTCGTCGCGACGATCGCCGCCACCGACGGAGCCGGCTCCTTCCGGGGCCTGACCCACGTCGAGGTGATGGTCAAGCTCCAGGCCTTCAACGGCTCCATGGCCCTGACCGCCCTGCTGCTGTCCGCCGTCATCACCGAGCAGCAGAACACCCGCCGCTCGGTGGAGCTGGCCTGCCAGGAACTGGTCGAGGTACTCGGACACCTCACGGCCGGAGACGCCCCGCAGGGACGCGGCCAGGCCGACGACGGCCCCGACCGGTTCGGCTGAGAGCCGCCGTCCCGACCCCCGGCGGTCACGTCCCCCGACCGTCACGTCCACCGACCGTCACGTCCCCCGGCGGTCGAGGAACTGCACCAGCCGGGCCTCCGACCGGGCGATCCGCTCCCGCTGCGCGGCCGGCAGCCCGGCGAGCGCGTCGGCCAGCACCCGCTCCCGCGGCACGTGCACCATCGTGCCGCCGTAGACGCGGCAACCGGGACACCAGGTCAGCCCGACGCACCGCTCGAACCAGCGGGAGCCGGCCGCGTACAGCCGGTGCGTGTACGACCGGACGGCCGAGCGGCACACAGCGCACACCCGTCGCCCTTCCCCGTCCAGTGCGGTCTCCCAGCCCGGCGCCTTCCGCCAGGGCCGCCACACCGGCTCGGTCACGCCCCGCCCCTCTCCGCGACGACCCGGAACTCGGCCGGGCCGACCACCAGCACCCCGTCGCTCAGCGGCGTGCACCGCACCCCGCCCCCGCCCCGCAGCGCCCGCTGCGCGCCCGGGCCGACGGTGACGTCCATCCAGGCGCACGGCCGGGCAGGCCGGTTCACGGCGAACTCCACCGGCCCCTCCCCGCAGTCCAGCGAGACCGTCGCCCCGACCAGCCCGTCCACGTCGACCCCGCGCAGCAGCACGTTGCGCCGCGTGTGCCGCAGGTCCACGGACGCGGCGATGTCCAGCGGGAGGAGTTCGGCGGCCATCAGGGTGACCGACGCGTCCCGGTGCGCCGGCCGGCCGAAGTACCGGTCGCCGACCAGCCCCAGGCCGCGCCGCACCGCCACCCGGGAAACCCGCTCGTCCGGCACCGACGGCAGCCCGTCCGAGGGCCGCCCCGCCAGCAGATGGGCAGGCGACACCAGCAGCTGCACCACCTGCACCTCCGTCATGCCGTTCACCCTAATGCCGGACATCCGGCCGAAGGGCGGCGGGAACGTGCCGAAGCGGCCTGCGCGGTAGGGATCCCCTCCCGGAGGAGGGAAGATGAGATCGCGAACCGATGCACGACCTCAGTGCGTGACCTGTGTGGAGGAGTGGGCGCATGCAGCACGAGCGAGCGGGGCAGCCGGCCGGACCCGAGGACCTGGTCGACGTCGCCCGACTGGTGACGGCGTACTACACGCTGCACCCCGACCCGGCCGACCCGGACCAGCGCGTCGCCTTCGGGACGTCCGGCCACCGCGGATCGTCGCTGGCGACCGCCTTCAACGACGACCACATCGCCGCGACCAGCCAGGCCATCTGCGAGTACCGCACGGCGCAGGGCACCGACGGGCCGCTGTTCCTGGGAGCCGACACCCACGCCCTGTCCGAGCCGGCGCGGATCACCGCGCTGGAGGTGTTCGCCGCCAACGACGTCACCGTCCTCATCGACCAGGCCGACGGCTACACCCCGACCCCGGCCGTCTCGCACGCGATCCTCACCCACAACCGGGGCCGCACCTCGGGCCTCGCCGACGGCGTCGTCGTCACCCCCTCGCACAACCCGCCCGCCGACGGCGGCTTCAAGTACAACCCGCCCAGCGGCGGCCCCGCCGGCTCCGACGCCACCTCCTGGATCCAGAACCGGGCCAACGAGATCATCGCCGCAGGCCTGAAGGACGTCCGCCGCATCCCGTACGCCCGGGCGCTCGCGGCCTCCACGACGGGCCGCCACGACTTCCTCGGCAGCTACGTCGCCGACCTGCCCGCCGTCCTCGACCTCGACGCGATCCGCTCCGCGGGCGTCCGCATCGGCGCCGACCCGCTCGGCGGCGCCTCCGTGGCGTACTGGGGCCGGATCGCCGAGCAGCACCGGCTCGACCTGACCGTGGTCAACCCGCTGACCGACCCCACCTGGCGGTTCATGACGCTGGACTGGGACGGCAAGATCCGCATGGACTGCTCGTCGCCGCACGCCATGGCCTCCCTCATCGAGCGGCGCGACCGGTTCGACATCGCCACCGGCAACGACGCCGACGCCGACCGGCACGGCATCGTCACCCCCGACGGCGGCCTGATGAACCCCAACCACTACCTGGCCACCGCCATCGCCTACCTGTACGCCCACCGCACCGAGTGGCCCGCCGACGCCGGGGTCGGCAAGACGCTGGTCTCGTCCGGCATGATCGACCGCGTCGCCGCCGACCTCGGCCGCCGGCTCGTCGAGGTGCCCGTCGGCTTCAAGTGGTTCGTGGACGGCCTGGTCGACGGCTCGCTCGGCTTCGGCGGCGAGGAGTCCGCCGGCGCCTCCTTCCTGCGCCGCGACGGCTCGGTGTGGACCACCGACAAGGACGGCATCATCCTCGCGCTGCTCGCCTCGGAGATCACCGCCGTCACCGGCAAGACCCCCTCCGAGCACTACCGGGCCCTGACGGACCGCTTCGGCGCCCCCGCCTACGCACGCACCGACGCCCCGGCCACCCGTGAGGAGAAGGCGCTGCTCGCCAAGCTCTCGCCCGCGCAGGTCACCGCCGACACCCTGGCCGGCGAGCCCGTCACCGGCGTGCTCACGGAGGCGCCCGGCAACGGCGCCGCCATCGGCGGCATCAAGGTGAGCACCGCCAACGCCTGGTTCGCGGCCCGGCCGTCCGGCACCGAGGACGTGTACAAGATCTACGCCGAGTCCTTCCTCGGCCCGGACCACCTGGCCCGGGTGCAGGAGGAGGCCAAGGGCGTGGTCCTGGCCGCCCTCGGCGGCTGACAGCCGTACCCCGCGGCGGGCATGGCACGGCCCGTCGCGGTTACTCCGGGTGGTATGGCCGGAAATAAAGAGGAACCCACCGACGGTCACCGCCCGCCGGACGAGCCGACCCAGCTGTCGAAGCAGTCCTGGTGGGCGGTGTTCAAAGGCACGATCAAGGAGTTCAAGGACGACGAGCTCACCGACCGGGCGGCGGCGCTGACCTACTACGGAGTGCTGTCGCTGTTCCCCGCGCTGCTCGTGCTGGTCTCCCTGCTCGGCATCGCGGGCAAGTCGGCGACTGACCAGGTCCTCGACAACCTGAAGAAGCTCACCCCCGGCTCGGCCCGGGACATCATCACCAACGCGGTCGAGCAGCTCCAGGGCCGCGGCGGGGTCGGGTCCCTCATGGCGGTCGTCGGCATCGTCCTGGCCGTCTGGTCGGCCTCCGGATACGTCGCGGCGTTCATCCGCTCCGCGAACGCCGTCTACGACATGCCCGAGGGCCGTCCGGTGTGGAAGGTGCTGCCCGTCCGGGTCGGCGTCACCGTGGTCCTGCTCGTCCTGGCCGTCGCCAGCGCGCTGATCGTCGTGTTCACCGGCGCTCTCGCCCGGCAGGCGGGCGACGCGCTGGGCATCGGCGACACGGCCCTGACGGTCTGGGCGATCGCCAAGTGGCCGGTCCTGGTGGTCCTTGTCACCATCATGATCGGGATCCTGTACTGGGCCGCACCCAACGTGAGGAACCGCGGCTTCAAGTGGATCACCCCGGGCAGTGTGCTGGCGCTGCTGATCTGGCTGATCGCCTCGGCCGGCTTCGCGCTGTACGTGGCCAACTTCGCCTCGTACAACAAGACCTACGGCACCCTCGCCGGCGTCATCGTCTTCCTGGTGTGGCTGTGGATCAGCAACATCGCCATCCTGCTCGGCCTGGAGTTCGACGCCGAGCTGGCCCGCCAGCGGGCGATCGCCGGGGGCATGTCCCCGCACGAGGAGCCGTATCTGCCGCCGCGCGACACGCGCGCGTGGGACGAGGAGGACCAGCGGCGGCTGAGCCAGTGACCCGGTGACCGCTTCAGTGACACACCTGCGACTCCGATTCCGAGGAAGGGTGCGGGATGACCGAGTACGAGCGTTCGCGCACGATGCCTGCCCAGCCCGAGCACGTCTTCGACCAGGCCGCCCAGGTGGACCAACTGGACGCCTGGCTGCCGCATGCCCTGCACGTACACGCCGAGGATCCGCCGGCCGTGACCGTGCACGCGGACCGCACCGACGAGGACACCTCCGCGCTGCTGCGGGCGCGGCGCGAGCAGATGCGCCTGGAGTGGGGCACCCGCGAGCAGGGCGGCTACGCGGGCTGGCTGCAGGTGGCCGGCCTGGACAGCGGGGCCAGCGAGGTGACCGTGCACCTGTCGTTCTTCGACGACGACCACGACCCCGGCGAGCAGGCCGTCGCCGAGGCACTGGAGAGCAGCCTGCGCCGGCTGGAGGAGCAGGTCAGGCTGCGCGTGGACAACGCGGGCGGCTGAGCGGCCCCGCCCGGCGCGAACGCCCCGTCCGCCCTGCCCGGCACGGCCGGCGCGGGCGGGGTCAGTCGACGGGCCAGGTGTGCACCGGCGCGTTGAGGTGCATGTAGTCCGTGTACAGCGCCGTCATGCGGCGCAGCGCCTCGTGCCGTCCCCCGTGGCCGGCGGCGAGCAGACGGTGGAACACCTCCTTCTGCCAGACGGCGCCGTTGCGCGCGGTGACGCACCGCTGCTCGATGACGCCGAGCAGCGGCTCGCGCCAGGCGTCGTCCATGCCGGACAGCTCCAGGCCCCGGTGGGCCAGCGGCAGCAGCCGCCGCAGCACCAGCTCGGGGACCGGCACCTCGCCCATGCCCGGCCAGTACAGCGGGGCGTCCATCCCGTGGCGTGCCGCGCTGTGCAGGTTGTCCTCGGCCGCGGAGAACGACATCCGTGACCACACCGGGCGTTCCTCCTCGACCAGGGCGCGGGTGAGGCCGTAGTAGAAGGCGCCGTTGGCGAGGGTGTCGGCGACGGTGGGGCCCGCCGGCAGCACCCGGTTCTCCACCCGCAGGTGCGGGGTGTCGTGGGTGACGGCGTACACGGGACGGTTCCAGCGGTAGATGGTGCCGTTGTGCAGGGTCAGCTCGCCCAGTTCGGGGATGTCCCCGCGGTCCAGCGTCTCGGCGGGGTCCTGCTCGTCGCAGATCGGCAGCAGCGCCGGGAAGTAACGCAGGTTCTCCTCGAACAGGTCGAAGACGCTGGTGATCCAGCGCTCCCCGAACCAGACCCGGGGACGCACCCCCTGCACCTTGATCTCCTCCGGGCGAGTGTCGGTCGCCTGCTCGAACAGCGGGATCCGCGTCTCGTGCCACAGCTCCTTGCCGAACAGGAACGGCGAGTTGGCCGCCAGCGCCACCTGGACGCCGGCGATCGCCTGGGCCGCGTTCCAGTAGTCGGCGAACTCCGCCGGAGAGACCTGGAGGTGGAACTGCGTGCTGGTGCACGCGGCCTCGGGGGTGATGGTGTCCGCGTAGGTGCGCAGCCGGTCGGGGCCGTCGATCTCGATGTGCAGGTCCTCGCCGCGGGCGGCGAAGATCTGGTCGTTGAGCAGGTGGTAGCGCGGATTCTCGGATAGCGCGGCCGCGCCCACGTTCTCCTGCCGCAGCGTGGGCAGGACCCCGACCATGATCAGGTGGGCGCCCACCGACGCGGCGCGCTGCTCCGCGTGGTTGAGCGCCGCCCGGATCTCCTGCTCCCAGGCGTCGGGCCCGCCGGCCGTCAGCCGCCGGGGCGGCACGTTGATCTCCAGGTTGAACCGTCCCAGCTCGGTCGACCAGGCCGGATCCGCGATCGCCTCCAGCACGTCGACGTTGCACATCGCCGGTTCGGCGCGGTCGTCGACCAGGTTCAGCTCGATCTCCAGGCCGACCTGGGGCCGTTCGGACTCGAACCGCTCCTCGCGCAGCATCTGGGCGAGAGCGTCCAGGCACTGCTGCATCTTGCTCCGGTACCGGCGGCGGTCCTCTCGGGTGAAGACCAGCGCGGGAACGTCCCGTCCCATCGGCCCCTCCCAGGTTTCCCTGCTCGGCCACCTATCCCCCCAGCGTCCCACCGCGCGAGCGCTCGCACCAAGGCGGGACGGCGCCCTCAACACCCGGTATCATTAATGGAAACTAAATTCCACAATGTGAAAGTGTGTTCCTTGGGGGGAACGTGAGCTGGACTCCGGGAGGCCTCCGGGGCTTCGGACGGCAGGCCCTGCGCGGGCTGTCCCAGGTGCTGTTCCGGACCGACGGCCGCACGGGCGCCCTGTTCTGCGTGGCGCTGTGCACCGTCGACTGGCGCTACGGCGCCTACGCGCTCGGCGGCGCCGCCCTCGGCACCGCCATCGCCCGCCTGCTGGGCACCACCCGCGAACGGGCCGGGTCCGGGCTCGACGGCCTCAACCCCGCCCTGTTCGCGCTCGGCTGCGCGGCGCTCCTCGGCCCGGCCCGGCCGGCCACGGCGCTGCTCGCCGCCGCGGGCTGCGTCGTCGTCACGATCGCCACAGCGGCCCTGAGCCGCCTGCTGTCCGTGTGGCAACTGCCCGCGCTGACCGCGCCGTTCTGTCTGGCCGCGACCGCACTGACGACGGCCGCCCCCGCCTTCGAACGCCTCCGCCCGCCCCCCGGCGGCACCCCGGCCCTCGCCGCCACCCCCGCCGCGCTGCCCCCGGACGTCATCGCTCAGGCCTTCTTCCACACCATCGCCCAGATCCTCTTCCTCGACCGCTGGTACGCCGGGGCGCTGCTGCTCGCCGCCCTCTTCCTGGCGAACCGCACGGCGGGCTGGGTGGCGTGCGCCGGCAGCGCGACCGGCGTCCTGACCGCCTGGGCACTGGGCGCCCCCACGGCGCGCGTCGCCGACGGCACCCTCGGCTGCAACGCGGTGCTCACCGCCCTCGCCCTGTGCGGCGCCCTCCTGCCGGCGACGCCGGCCACCCTGCCGTACGCGCTGCTCGGCGCGGCCACCGCGACGGCCGTGACCCCGGCCGTCGCCGCCCTGGCCGGCGGCCACGCCTTCACCTGGCCCTTCGTGCTGACGACGCTCGCCTTCCTGCTCGCCGCCCGGTCCTTCCCGCGCCTCACCGCCTCCCGGGGGCGGCGCCGCGGAAACCCGTTGGCCGTGCGGAGGCGGCTGCGCCTACCGTCGGCCCCATGACGGACGAGTGCTTCGCCCACCCGCGGCTCGCGGCCCTCTACGACGCCCTCGACCCCGACCGAGGCGACCTCG
Organism: Streptomyces griseosporeus; assembly: GCF_014656055.1. Classification (GTDB taxonomy): domain Bacteria; phylum Actinomycetota; class Actinomycetes; order Streptomycetales; family Streptomycetaceae; genus Streptomyces; species Streptomyces griseosporeus. Next base: position 502,852 of record NZ_BNBR01000001.1, on the reverse strand, counting down.
ACCCCTATGTGCGCCTGGCCGAGGAGTCCGCGGCGCGGCGCGTGCTGGACATCGGCTGCGGGACCGGCGTGTTCGCCCTGCTGCTGGCGGAACGCGGGATCGACGTCGTCGGGGTCGACCCGGCCGCCGCCTCCCTCGACGTCGCCCGGGCCAAGCCCGGCGGGGAGCGCGTCCGCTGGATCCACGGGGACGCGACCGCGCTGCCGCCGCTCCGGGCGGACCTCGCGACGATGACGGCGAACGTCGCCCAGCACATCACCGATCCGCGGGCCTGGCGGCGGACCCTGCGCGCCGCCCACGCGGCACTGCGGCCCGGCGGGCGCCTGGTGTTCGAGACCCGGGACCCCGCCAGGCGCGCCTGGGAGCAGTGGAACCGCGCCTCCTCGTACGCCGTGACGGAGGTCCCCGGCGCCGGCGCGGTCGAGAGCTGGGTCGACGTCACGGAGGTCGACGGGCCTCTGGTGTCGTTCCGCTGGACGTACGTCTTCACGGCGGACGGACGGACGCTGACCTCCGACTCGACGCTGCGCTTCCGCGAACGGCACGAGATCGAGACGGACCTGGCCGCCGAGGGATACGTCCTGGAGGACGTCCGCGACGCACCCGACCGGCCGGGCAAGGAGTTCGTTTTCCTGGCGCGCCGCCCGTAGCGCTACCGGACTCCGGCTCTCGTCGACAGAACCACCCCCTCTCCTGACGGTCCGTCGGAAGAGTGGAGAGCGCTTACCGGGACCCCGGCGCGAGGGCAGGTTGTGTTCCGTGATCGAATACACGTACCTTTCCGGCCCATGAACATGACACGGAGAGCGATTCTCAAGGGCCTGGGCGCCGCGCCGTTCGTCGCGGCCGCAGGCAGCCTGCTGACCGCGACGAGCGCCGAGGCGGCCACGATCGACGCAAGTCAGTTCGCCCTCACCAGCAGAACCGGCAACAGCTACGGGCAGTTCGCCGACCTCAACGCCGGCCTGGCGACCAAGCTGACCAAGGTGGACGCGAGCGCCGTCCTCGCGGACACCAACCGCAGCGCCACCCGCCTCACCAGCGCCCCCAGCACCGTCGACGCCTTCGCCGCCGGCTTCACCTGGGAGAGCGGCGACCAGACCGTCGACTACTGGATCCCGCAGGGCGTCACCACCAGCGCCGACGCCTACGGCAGCGGCCTGTACCCGTCGAGCGGCGGCCGCAAGGCCGTCCTCGTCTCGTGGTACTTCGAGACCGACCCGGACGGCGACGGCGTCGACGAGTACCCGATCGACAAGGGCGTGCGCCTGTCCTTCGTCGACATGACCAACGCCTCCGCGCCGACCTACCGGCACGTCCTGCTGGTCGAGCCGGTCAAGACCGCCTCCGGCGAGTACTCCTTCAACCCCGTGCGCCGTCACGCCGGCGGCATCATGTGGTACGGCAACCTGCTGTACGTGGTCGACACCTACAAGGGTCTGCGGGTCTTCGACCTCAACACCATCTTCCAGGTCGCCACCGCCGAGAAGGACGTGTGCGGTCTGCACACCGACGGCCAGTACTACGGGTACTCCTACCAGTACGTCCTGCCGCAGAGCGCCGCCTACGACAACGCCGGCAAGTACCTGCGCTACAGCGCCATCGGCCTCGACCGCGCCAGCAGCCCCGACTCCCTCGTCGTCAGCGAGTACTCGGTCTCCGGCACCGTCGACTACACCGACGGCACCTACAACGGCACCGGCGCCCCCACCACCACGCCCAAGGTGGTCCGCTGGAACCTCGACTACACCAACCGGCAGATCTCCTCGCCGACCGCCTCCGAGGCCGTGACGGTCGGACAGCAGAAGATCCAGGGCGTGGTCTCCCAGAGCAGCAAGCACTACCTCGCCACGAGCAACGGCTCCTCGGCGGGAGCGCTGCGCACGTTCACCTCCGGCGCCTCGACCGCGAGTTACGTGTGCGACCTGGCCGTCGGCTGCGAGGACCTCAGCTTCCACAGCAGCGCCGCGTCCGGCTGGGCGTACAGCGAGAACGTGATCTGGAACCTCAGCGAGTACGCCGGCAAGCGGTACGTGTACGCCGTCCACGCGGACGGCTCGTAACCACCTGCCATCGCGCCCCGGCGGACGGCCTCTTGTCTGCCGGGGCACGATGAGAGGGATCAGCGGTTGATCATGTCGCGCGTCTGGGCGTACACGGTCGCGTCCGTCAGCAGGCCCGTGTGGCTCAGGCAGGCGGTCCGGGTGTTGGTCGCGCCGGACAGCGCGACGGAGCTGTCCGGGTTGATGACGGTGTCGCAGGGCGACCACCAGGTGGCGTAACGGGCCGAACCCGGCGTCTCGTCACCGGAGTTGAGAGCGGCGAGGAATTCGGAGCCGATCCGCATCTCGGTACACGACGTGTCCAGGCAGGAGTTCGCGCTGTCCGTGCCGTGGTTCGGGCCGCCCAGCGACACCCAGGCGTCGACCCGGGCGGTTCCGTCGAGGTTCTTCAGGTAGTAGCGGGAGGAGAGCCCTCCCATGGAGTGGCTGACGATGTCGACCTTGGCGGCGCCGGTGGCCGTGAGGAGACGGTCGATCTCGGCGGAGAGCTGCTGGGCCGTCGTGACGTTCGACTGACGCCAGTCATAGGACCACTGGTCGAGGTAGGAGGCGGGCCAGCCATCGGCTCGGAAGCGGTCCGCCATGGTGTTCCAGTTGCTCGCGTCACCGGTGTAGCCGTGCACGAACAGCACAGGGTTGCTGGTCGAGTTGAAGGTGGAGCCGCTCGCGGCCTGGGCGGGGAGGGACACCTGTACGGCGAGCAGGGCACCGGCCGCCGCGGCGGCCGCGGCGGCAAGGGTCTTCTTCACGTGGGGACTCCGGGGGTGGGGTCGGGGACGGCGCTCGTCGGCGCGTTCTGACGGGGGCAGCGCTGGGGCTTCCCGGGTCACGGGAGCTGGGCCTGCGGGCCTGCGGGGCATGCCGAGGTGCGGTCTGCCGGACCGCTGGGGGACGGGGGCAGCCGTGTCAGTGAGGGTGGCGCGAGAGTACTGACCGGTAGGTATCGGAGGTCAAGAGGCGTGCACGAGAAAGAGGTGCGGCCCTTGGCCCTGTGTGCGCGTACGGCCCGCCCGGGCGGGCGCGCGAAGGCGCCCGGTCCGTCACACCCCCGTGGTGCCGGCCCGAGCGCCCGTCCCGCGGCCCCTCATGCGTCGTTGTGCGGAAGGCGGCCGGCCTTCCCCCGTCCCGCCGCCCTGCCCTGTGCCCTCGTCCAGCCCCGTTCCCTTGTCCTGCCCTATGCCGCCGTCGTGTCCCCGGCCGCCCCGGAGGTGAGGTGCCGCGCGGCCTCCTCCGCGGTGTAGGCGGAGGCGAAGGTGAACGCCCGCGGTGACGGGCCGTTCGCGCGCAGGTCGGCCAGCCGCTCCATCGCCTCGTCGAGGGTCGGGAGATGGCCGGCGGGAACCCACCAGAGGACCAGGTGCGCCTCGACGTGCCGCTCGAACCATTCGCGGCGCCGCCGCATCGCGTCCAGGTGTCCGCTGCGGTAGGTGAAGTCCCACAGTGCCTGCCGGGACTCCCACACCGACAGCGTGACGATGACGTCCTCGCCCGCCGGACGCATGCCGGTGGCGTCACTCGCGCCCTCCTCCGCGAGCCGCCACACGAATCCGGGCGCGGCGTCGGCGCTCGCGTTGACCGGGTCGAGCAGCTCGACGAACGACGCCGTGTGCGGGTCGTCGAGGGGGTGGAGCAGCTTGGCGACGTTGAACTGGGCGAAGTGGAAGGCGTGTTGGGGTGCGGTCATGACCACATCCCAGCACGCCCCCGGTTTCTATGTCAATGCTCGTTGTTTTTAGAAGCTTCGAGGACCACGCAGCACTCTCCCGGCCGGGCGTCCATACGGGCGCGGACGGGACCGTCCGTGCCGAGAAGTCCCTCCAGCAGCGCGAGGTTCATGCCGCAGACGAGCGGCGGGAAGCGTTCGGCGACCGCGTGGAAGGGGCAGTTGCGCAGCCGTACGACACGCTCCGTCGCTCCGGGCGCCTCCTCGGTGTCGTCAGACGCGCCCGCCGCGTACGGCTCGTATCCGCGCGTGGCGAGCAGCCTCATGGCCTCGTCGAGGTCCCCGCAGGGCGCCGTCGAGTCGCGCAGGGCCGCGCCCCGGCGGCGTGCGGCGGCCGTCAGGCCGGTGTCGAGTCCGGCCTCCTCGGCGGCCTCGGCGAGCAGTTCGGCGGCGGTGCGGTAGTCGCGGGCCGGCAGTGACACCGTCCGCTCCTCCCGCGCCCGCGTGTACACCTTGGCGGGTCGGCCCGCCCCGGGCCCGGACCGCCCGGTCAGACGGCGGCTGCCGCTCTCCAGCAGTCCGGCCTCGGCCAGCTTGTCCAGGTGGTGGGCGGCGAGGGTACGGGTGACCCCGGCCGCGTCGGCCGCCTCGTTACGGCCGACCTCGCGGCCCTGCGCCGCCACGTACTCGTACAGGCGGCGCCGCACCGGGTCCTGCAGTGCCGCGATCGCGTCGATGTCCTCCATCGGGCCATTCTAGGAACAACGCGGATTGGAGATAGAAGGCGCGGATCATCCGGCACCGGCCGTCGGCCCGATCGCAGCCGCTCCGGTGCCGACGCGCGGCATCACCCCGGCAGATGGGTGTGGAGACGGACCGTGGTGCCCGCTTCCGGAGTGGAGCGGATCTCGACGATGTCGCACAGCTGGTGCACGAGCCACAGGCCCCGGCCGCCGACCTGGCTGTGGTCGGGCCTGGACCGTCCCAGCAGGGGGTCGTCGATGTAGCCGGCGTCGCGGAACTCGCACACCATCCGGTGATCCTCGCTCCACGTGCGCAGCACGCCCCGGCCTCCGCCGTGCCGGATGCTGTTGCTGGCCACTTCGGTGGCGGCCAGATGCAGCTCGCGCAGCCGGCGACCGTTCAGGCCGTGCTGCTGGGCGCAGGCCGCGATCTTCTCGCGCAGCGCGGACAGGTCACCCTGGGTGTAGACGAACTCGTCGTACGGATCGCAGGGGTGGGTCAGCGGAGCGAAGGCGAACGGAGCCTGCGGGTCGTAGTCCTGCGACGGGCTGGTGCCGTCGGCGGTACGGATCTCCGGGTGGCAGCGGGCCATCTCACGCACCGCGGCCGACTCGCCGGCGGTGTCGTAGGGGCACAGCAGCCACCAGGCCGGACCGTCGGCGAACGCCTTGTTGAGGAGCCATTCGTGATACCGCAGTTGCTCCACCTCGGGGCGGCTGCGGGCCTCCTCCCAGGGCGACTCGCCGATGCCACGCACCGGACGCCCCTGGGACGTGTGCTCCCTGATCCACTCCTGCCAGGCTCCGATGAGCCGGCCGGGGTGGCGCGCCACGCCGGTGGTGTCGACATAGCGGACGGCCTTGTGCTCGGGCAGCTCGGCGCGCAACAGGGCGGCCTTGCGGTGGGGGACAGCCACGACCACGGCTTCGTCACCGTCGAGGGCGTCCTGGATGAACCCCAGGGTGCCCTCCAGGAACTCGTCCGGACCCGAGTACGGGTACAGCTCGTGCCGGTACCCGGTCCGGGGCTCGGGTGAGGGGACAGCGGGGCGGGACGGCGAGCTCACGGCGCCATCACCACCGGAACCGCGGGCGCGGCGAAGCCGGACAGCTCCCAGGCCAGCCGTACGGTGTCGTTGGTCCCTTCCAGGACGACCTTGCGGTCCGGGAGCAGCCGGGCCGCGTCGGCCAGCGCGCTCATTCCCGCCGCGTCGAAGAACTCCAGGTCACGGCAGAGCAGACGCACGGTCGCCGTCTGCGCAAGCAGCGTACGCAGGATGGCCCCGAACGCCGCGGCACCGTCGCTGTCGATGACCCCGTCCACGGTCCAGCCGTCCTTTCCCGTCCGGTACACCTGAAACGCCGGTGACGCCGGACGGCTGCCCAGGTGGTGGGGATGCACACACCTGACCTGTTCCAGTGTAGATGCGTCCCAGTCGGCACCGCTGTACGCGCACACCACCAGAGCCCCGCTGTCGGCGGCGAACTCCTCCAGATCGAGCTCACTGCGCAACAACCGCTCCGGCTCTCCGGCGCCGGTGCCGGGTGTCACATGGTGGAGCACCCGCAGGGAACGGAAGCCCTCCCGCCCGGCGCTCGCCGCCTCGCGGCGCACCGCGGCGAGGAGGGAGCCGCCCGTCCGGGACGGGTCGAGCACCATCGGGGCGAACTCGCTGCCGGCGGTGACCGCCGATCCGACGATCACGACCTTGTCCCCGAAGAGTGCCCCGTCCGCGACGAAGGCCCTGCTTCGGTCCATGACGTCGTCGGCGGGCCCCAGCAACTGGCATACGTGGTCGCCAGAGCCGATCTCGTCGAGTGTCGCCAGAGTGTGTGCCGCTCTCACCGGTCCCTCCCGTTCCTGCGCATGCCCACCTTACTGACATGCATGTCCGCGAACCCGGCACGGGGTGCCAGGCAACGTCCGGCTCTTCGACGCGGCGCCCTCGGGGCGACCGGCCGGGTTCCGTCGGCCACCGGGGTGAAGTGCCTGAGTCGCGTGAGGTCGCCGCCGCCCGCGTGGAAGGTATCGGTGCCGGGTGGGGTGCCGCACACAGCCGGCCTTCCTTTCGAAGACGACGAGTGGAGAACCATGGGACACGGCGGAAACGTCATCGAGGAACTGACGGCGGACCACCGGGAGGTGGAGGAACTCTTCGCGCAGATCGAAGCGCTGCCCGGGGCGGACGAACGGCGACGCGAACTGGCGGACCGGCTCACCATGGAACTGGTCCGGCACTCGGTGGCCGAGGAGCAGTACCTGTACCCGACGGTACGCCGGTACGTCGACGGGGGAGACGACCTCGCCGACCAGGAGATCACCGAGCACGGCGAAGTCGAGCGCATGCTCAAGGAGCTGGAGGACTGCCGGCCCGGCGACGGTCGCTTCGACACGCTGATCCTGCGGCTGAAGAACGCCGTCGCGGGCCACGTCAGCGACGAGGAGAACCGGGTCTTCCCGATGCTGGCCGACGTCTGCTCCGCCGACGCCTTGCGGGAGCTGGGCGACAAGGTCCGCACGGCCAAGCAGCACGCGCCCACCCGGCCGCACCCGTCCGCGCCGGACACCCCGCCCGCCAACAAACTCCTCGCACCCGGTGCCGGCCTGGTCGACCGCCTGCGCGACATGCTCACCGGCCGCGGAAAGCAGGGCTGAGGCAGCCGGCGTCACGGCACGCCGCCGCGGCACGGCGTGCCGGCCCCGGGCGGTCACGCGGCCGGCGCGACGCGTCGGCCGCCCGTCACACCAGCCAGCGCCCCTCGCGCATCAGCCGGCGGCCGGACAGTTCGTTCTCCTCACGCCAGGCCTGGACATGCCGGGGGACGATGCGGAACCAGCGGTACGGCGTCGCCAGGGTGCGCGGGTCGAACCCGGTGCGTACGGCGAACCGGTCGCCCCGCTCCCTCGGCAGCGCGTCCATCTCCAGCACGTCGGCCACCTCGCCGTCGATCACCGACACGTCGCGGGTATGGCCCAGCGCCAGGCGCGCCACCCGGGTGCCGGCCAGGTTCCGGCCGGTGGGGCTGTCCGCGGGCGTCGCCACCAGCAGCGCCTCGCCGTCCCAGTCGAACGACAGCGGCACCAGGTACGGCACGCCGTCCGCCGAGGCGCTCGCCACCCACACGTCGACGTCGTGGGCGAGGCGCCCCTCGGTGTCGCGCCGACGCCGGGCACGGGAACGGGGTTCCGGACCCGCCGGAGCCGCAGGGGTGTCCTTGTGCGCGGTGGGAGGCGTCGTCGTCATGGTCGTTCCTCTCGGTCGTGGGTCCTGGCCGCAGCCTCTCCCGGACCGGTCGCCCACCGCCTCCGTGCCGGCCACGGAAACCGCCACGGAGTCCGCCACGGAAACCGACGCGAGGCCCACGACGGACACCGCCACGACCGATAATGATCGCGTGTCCACTCCAGTGATCTCCGCCCGGGAAGCCGACGTTCTCGCCCTGCTGGGGGAGCACCTGAGCAACGCGGAGATCGCCGCCCGGCTGTTCATCTCCGTACGCACCGTCGAGTCGCACGTCTCCTCCCTGCTGCGCAAGCTCGCGCTGCCCGACCGGCGGGCGCTCGCCCGGCACGCGGCCGAGGCCGACAGCGGGACCGGCCGGGCACGCTCGGCGCCCGCGCTGCCGGCGCCGCTGACGTCGTTCGTCGGACGGGTGCGCGAGCGCGGGGACCTGGCCGAGGCGGTGAAGGCGAACCGGCTGGTGACGCTGACCGGCCCGGGCGGTGTCGGCAAGACCCGCCTGGCGCTGGCCGTCGCGGCGGACACGGCGGACGACTTCGCCGACGGGGTGTGGTTCGCCGACCTCGTGCCGGTCACCGAACCGGGCCGGGTCGGGGCCGCGGTCGCCGCCGCCGTCGGGGTGGGCGAGCAGCCCGGGCGCGACCTCGACGACGCCGTGTCCGCCGCGCTCGCGGACCGGCGGGCGCTGCTCGTGCTGGACAACTGCGAGCACGTCCGCGACGGCGTCGCGCCGTTCCTGGAGCGGCTGCTGGCGGCTTGCCCGCGGCTGCGCGTCCTCGTGACGAGCCGGGCCCGCCTCATGGTCCCCTTCGAACGCGTCTTCCCCCTGCCGCCGCTGTCCCGGGACGGCGGCGACGACTCCGAGGCGGTCGCCCTGTTCATGGAGCGGGCCGCGGCCGTCGGCCTGCCGCCCGGTCCGGCCGACGGCGAGGGCGTCGTCGCCGTCTGCGAACGCCTCGGCGGCGTGGCCCTCGCCATCGAACTGGCCGCCGCGCGCTGGGCCACGCTCGGTCTGGACGGCCTCGCCGCCGGTCTCGCCGACCCGCTGCGGATCCTGACCGGCGGAACCCGCGCCGACGACCGGCACCGCTCGGTGCGGGCGGTGCTCGACTGGAGCCATGACCTGCTGCCACCGCACGACCGGGCCCTGCTGCGCAGGGTGTCGGTGTTCGTCGCGCCGTTCACCGCCGAGGCGGCGGTCGGCGTCGCCGGCTTCCCGCCCCTGGACCCGGCAGCCGTCGTCGACGGGCTCGGCAGACTCGCCGAGCAGAGCCTGCTCGCCGTGACCCCGTCCCCGGCCGGCGGGACGCGGTACCACGCGCTGGAGACCATCCGTCAGTACGGCGCGGAACGGCTCGCCGACGCCGGCGAACTGACCGACGTACGGTCCCGGCACGTCACGTGGTGCCTGACGGCGGCTTCGGCTCTCCGCGAGACCTCCGGCGCGCACTGGCGGGCCCGGTTCGACGCCGTGGCGGACGATCTGCGCGCGGCCCTCACCTGGACCGCCGGCCGTCCCGAACGCCGCGCGGACGCCCACCGCCTCGCCGTGTCCCTCGCCGACCTGGCCTTCTCCCGCACCTTGCTCGGCGAGAGCCAGCAGCGGTACGAGCAGGCGGCCGCCCTGACGGACGCCCCGGCCCTGGCCGCCGAGTCGCTGCGGCAGGCCGCCGCCGTGGCCGGGTGCCGTATGTGCGGCGACGACATGTTCCGCCTGCATCGCGCGGCCGCCGAGGCCGCCGCCCGGGCCGGGGACGACGCCGGCGCGGCACGCGACCTGGCGGAGGCCGCCACCAACGCATACCGCTTCTCCAGCACCTTCGCGCGGATACCAGGCCGGCAGGAGGTGACCGACCTGCTCGCGGCGGCGCGGACGCTGCCCGCCACCGGCGACCCGGGCGCCGAGGCGGCCGTCGCGCTGGCCGAGGCGGCGGTGATCGCGGACGCGTACGGCGCGGTCCAGGGAGCGGTGGACAACACCACCGAGGAGACCGTCCGCCGCGCCGAACGGGCCGTCGGCCTCGCACGCCGCGCACACGACCCCGTTGCCGAGTCGGCGGCGCTCGACGCGCTCTGTGGCGCCCGCACCTGGGCGGGCGACCCCTCCGGCGCGGCATCCGCCGCCCGCCGCCGGCTCGACGTCCTGAGCCCGCTGCCGTCCGGCCCGGCCGCCGCGCGCGAGCTGCTGGACGCCCTGGGCATGGCCGCCGCGAGCGCCGTCGGCGTCGGCCGGCTGCCGGAGGCCCGGCAGTGGGGCGCCCGGCTCGCCGGCCATCCGCTGCTGGCCGAGGTGGGGCACCACACCAGGTCCTGGCTATTGGTCGTGGACGCGCTCGGGGGCCGGGGCGACGACGTGCTCGCCGCCGGTGCGCACTTCCTCGACGCGTGGGAACGGGGCGGCCGTCCGCGCTCGTACCACCTCGGCCCCGCCGCCGCGTCGGTCGCCATGATCCACGGCCTGCGCGGCGACCACGACGCCCGGGCGGCCTGGCGCGCGGTCGTCGACGAGGCGGGCAACGAGCCCGAGCACCGTCGCGGCTACGGCGCGGTCTTCGACGCCATGGTCCTCCTCCACCACGGCGACCCGGACGCGGCCCTGGAGCGGGTCGCGCCGGAGCCCGAGCAGGTGTGGAAGTGGGTGTCCTGGGTCTGGCTGCACTGGTACGTGGCCCTGCGGGCGGAGGCGGCCGTCCTCGCCGGACACCCGGAGGCCCCGGCCCGGATCGCCGCCGCCCGGACCGTGGTCGCCGGGAACCCGGTCGCCACCGCCCAGGTCGACCGCGCGCAGGCGCTGCTCGACGGCGACCTGCCGGGACAACTGGCCACCGCGGCGGCGTTCGAGAAGGCCGGCTGCCCCTACCAGGCGGCGCGCACCCTGCTCCTCGCCGGCGGTGAGCACACCGCCACCGGTCACACGGCCCTCACAGCCCTCGGCCTCGCGCCGCGCCCGACGGCCTGACCGGCCTCACCTCGACACGCCCTAGCCCACCGCCCGCTTCACCAGCTCCGTGATCCGCGCCTCCACCTCGGGCGTCACCTCGGTCAGCGCGAACGCTGTGGGCCACATCGCGCCCTCGTCCAGCCGGGCCGCGTCGTTGAAGCCCAGCGTCGCGTACCGCGCCTTGAACTTCGCCGCGCTCTGGAAGAAGCAGACGACCTTGCCGTCCAGCGCGTACGCGGGCATGCCGTACCAGAGCTTCGGCGCGAGCACCGGGGCCGCGGCCGTGACGAGGGCGTGGACCCGCTCGGCCAGGACCCGGTCGGAGCCCTCCAGCTCGGCGATCTTCGCCAGCACGTCCCGCTCCGCCTCCGCCGCCTTCTCGGCGGCCGACCCCCGCCGCGCCGCCTTCTTCTGCTCCGCCGCGTGGTCCTTCATCGCGGCCCGCTCCTCGGCCGTGAACCCCTCGTACGTGCTCTTGCGCGTGCCGGCCATGGTGGGCACTCCTGTCCGTCGTAGGTCGCGACCGGGATCCCGTACCGGGCCCGATCGCCGTGGTCACAGCATCGCGTCCGGAGCCACGGAGCGCCTCCGTGGTCACCACGGAAACCTCCACGGAGAACGACCCGCGGGACGAGCCCCGACCGGCGACGCCGCCGCGGCCTTGGACTCCCGCCTCCTCGACGGGATCAGCCCCGCCGCACGGCGACCGTCCCGTCCCGGCCCGGGGCGGCGACGATCCACGCCCGGCCCGGCGCCGTCCGCAGCACCACCGCGTCCGCCGCCACCCGCCACCGCCCGGGCGGCAGCGACAGCTCGGTCACCCGCGGGCCGTACCGCGCCGCCCGGTAGACGAGCCGGTACACGCCGGCCTCCGGGTCGTACGACGCCGACCGCACCGTGCCGGCCACGCTCGGCGCGTACGGCTCGGCGGTCAGCTCCTTGTGCGGGCGGAAGGCACCCGAGCCGTCCACGGCGCAGTATCCGCCGCCGTAGCACCACACATAGCCGGCCCAGCCCGAGGTGTACCGGCTCAGGGACGCCATCGCGTCGCGGTAGAAGCGGCCCATGCCCGGCAGGGAGCTGTCCGGCGGACCCCACTCGCCGACCACCACCGGCACGCCGTACCGCCGCGGGTACTCGACCACCGCCTGCTCGTACGCCTCGATCCAGCCCGCACCGGGGTCGTAGTCCGCGCCCGCCTCCATGGCCGTGTTGTAGAAGTGCGGGGCGTAGACCACCTTGGGGTCGTCCACGCGCCCGAGTCCGGTCGGCACGCCCTCGCCCACCACGGGGGTGGGCTCGACGAACAGCCACGCGTCGCGGTCGGCCGAACGGATCGCGTCCGCGAGGCGGTTGTACATCGGCGTGAGCTGCTCGCGCTCGATGCGGCGGGCGGCCGCCGGCAGGTCCTCGCCCTCGTGCGGCTCGCCCATCGGCTCGTTGATCAGGTCGTAGCCGAACACGGCCGGGTGGCCGGCGACATGCCGGGCGAGCACCCGCCACGCCTCGGCCTGGGCGCGCCGCAGGTCCGCGTCCTCGTAGAGATGCGTGAACGCGCGCTGGACGGCGGGCTCGAAGTACTCGGCGAACCAGTCGTCCGGGTGCGGGGTGAACGGCAGCCCGTCGGTCCGGGTCGCCCAGGCCGGCACCCCGCGGTGCCCGAACGCCGGTCCGAAGACGTCCTGGTGGGCGTCGATCAGCACCCGCACGTCGTAGCGGGCGGCCCAGTCCAGCACGCGGTCGATCTTCCTCAGGTACCCGGCGCTGTACCGGCCCGGCTCGGGCTCCAGGTCGTCCCAGAACACCAGCAGGCGCGCGAAGCCGAAGCCGTGCGCGCGCAGGTCGCGGAAGTGCCGTTCGGTGACGGCCGACAGGGCCGCCTCGCCGCGGTGCGTCTTGTCCTCGACGTTCCAGCCGCGCAGCGTCAGCTCACGCCCCTGCCGGTCGGTGAGACGGGGTATCGCCCCGGCGTCGGGCGGCACGGAAGCGGGCGGCACGGAGACGGTCGGGGCGGAGGCGGCCGGGACGGCGGGCGGCGCCGATCCGGCCGTCGGGACCGGGACGAGCAGGGCAGCGGCCGTCAGCGCGGCCGTCAGGGCGGTTCGCAGCACGAGCACCCTCCAGGAGGCGGAATGTGACATTCCCTCACTTTTTCTCGCCGGAGGTATTCCCCTCGCGGCTACCGGCCAGTACATACCGGGGGTAACCACACGTCCAGGAGGTGTCATGAGACGCTCCCGGTACCGACTGCGCCGGCTCGCCGGCGCGGCCGCCGCCGTTCTCGCCGCGACGGCCGCGGCCGTACCCGCCACCGCGTCCGCCGCGACCGGCGCCGAGACACGGGCGGCGGCCTCCGCCCCGCTGCCGCCCGCGCTGGAGGCGGTCCGGGCCAGGGAGGCCACCGCGCTCTACGGCGACCCCGCCGAACGCCCGCTCGCCGAGCGGAAGACCGCGCTGATCTCCCTCGGCGACAGCGAGATCTCCGGCGAGGGCGTCGGCACGTACGAACCGCCCACCAACGGCCCCTCGAACTGGTGCCACCGCTCACCCGACGCCGCGATCCACCGCACCGGCATCGCCGCCGACCTCACCTACAACGTGGCCTGCTCCGGCGCCTCCACCGCCAACATCCGCATCGGCGGCACACCCCAGTACGCCGACGAGCTGCTCCAGAGCGACAGCCTCGCCGTGAAGGCCCGCACCACCCGGATCAAGATGGTGCTGCTCGTCGTCGGCGCCAACGACGACCTCCAGTTCGGCCCCGTCATGACCGACTGCGTCGAGCGCTACCTGCTCCTGCAGGGCCCGTGCGCACCGAAGTACGCCCCCGGCTGGCAGGCCCGCGTCGACGGCCTGGTCCCGAAGGTCGAGCAGACCGTCCGCGACCTGAAGTCCGTGATGCGCGAGGCCGGTTACACCGACGGCGACTACAAACTCGTCGTGATGAGCTACCCGAGCCCCATCGGCCCGGACTTCCGCGACAACCCCGCCTTCCCCGGCAAGCTCGCCTGCGGCGGACTCGGCTACGACTCCGACACCGTCTGGGGCCGCGACACCGCCGTACCCGCCTTCGAACGCGGCATCCGCCGGGCCGCCGCCGACACCGGAGCCTTGTACCTGGACAACTCCCGCCTCTTCCACGGCCACGAGGTCTGCATGGAGGACACCTGGGCCCGCGGCCTGTACATCGACCTGTCCAAGCCCGGCCTGCCGGACGAGAACTCCGTCCGCCAGTCCTTCCACCCCAACGTCCGCGGCCACGCCGCCTTCGCGTCCTGCCTCACCCAGTTCTACGCCTCCGGCCTGCGCGAGGCCTCCTGCGCGGACGTCGCCTCCGCGGGCCGGCCGACGCTCTTCCCGTACGCCTGGGACGACGTCTACCGGCCCGTGCGCAACCAGGCGACCGGCGGCTGCATGGACGTCAGCGGCTCCGCCAGCGCCGACGGCACCGCCGTCCTCGGCTGGGACTGCGCCGGCACCCGCAACCAGCAGTGGTGGTACGACACGTCCCGGCAGACCTTCCACACCCAGCTCACCCAGGACCGCTGCCTGGACGTCCCCGGCGCCCAGTACCGGGACGGCACCGCGCTGATCGTCTGGAACTGCTCCGGCGCGGCCAACCAGGCGTTCCTCCGGGACGGCGCCACGATCCGCCCGGCGGCCGCCCCCGCGCTCTGCCTCGCCCACGCCGCCCCGCGCGAACCGCTGCGGTTGCGGACCTGCGACGGCTCGGCCGGCCAGCGCTTCCTGTCGTGACCGGCCGGCGCGCCGTGTGATCAATGCGGCGCGCCGGGGTACACGAGGCTCCATGTCACTGGTGCTGCAAGCGGGCGGTTGGGGCCTGCTGGCCGGCTCGGCGCTGCTCCTCGGAGCGGCGTGGGGATACGGGGTACGCGTCCCGCAGAAGGTCATCGCCCTGGTGATGGCCTTCGGGGCCGGCGTGCTGCTGTCCGCGGTCTCCTTCGAACTGGTCGGCGAGGCCTACGAACAGGGCGGCCTCGGCCCCGCCGCCCTGGGAACACTGGCCGGGGCCGCGGCCTACACGCTCGGCAACCTGTGGCTGGCGCGCCGCGGCGCACGCCACCGCAAGCGCTCCGGCCACGCCGAGACGCACCGCCAGCCGTCCGAGCAGGAACAGGGCGGCTCGGGCATGGCACTGGCGCTGGGAGCGCTGCTCGACGGCGTCCCCGAGTCGGCGGTGATCGGCGTCGGCCTGCTCGACGGCGGCACCGTCAGCTTCGTCACGGTCGCGGCGGTCTTCCTCAGCAACATCCCGGAAGGACTGTCCAGTTCCGCGGGCATGCGCCGGGCCGGGCGCGGCCGGGGATACGTCTTCGGCGTCTGGGGAGCGATCGCCGCCGCCAGCACCCTGTCCGCGGTCCTCGGCTACACCGTCGTCGGGAACTTCTCGCCCGCGGTGGTCGCCGCCGTGACCGCCGTGGCCGCCGGCGCGATCCTCACCATGATCGCCGACACGA
Source organism: Streptomyces griseosporeus (assembly GCF_014656055.1). Classification (GTDB taxonomy): domain Bacteria; phylum Actinomycetota; class Actinomycetes; order Streptomycetales; family Streptomycetaceae; genus Streptomyces; species Streptomyces griseosporeus. The sequence goes on along the minus strand of NZ_BNBR01000001.1, from coordinate 487,722 downwards.
TGATCCCGGAGGCCTTCGAGGAGGCCCACCTCGCGACCGGACTGGTCACCGTCGCCGGCTTCCTGCTGTCCTTCGCGCTGTCCCACGCCTGACCGGCCCGCCCGGGACACGCATAGGAGGCCCGGTTGTGTGGCACTGGGCCCAGCGTGATGACGACGAGGCAGATGAGGGAGACGTCCCGGGACGAGGTCACGGCCCTCGGCCGGGCGGCACAGCGCGCCTGGCAGGGCCCCGGCCGCGAGCGGGACCTGGTGGTGCAGTCGCTGAAAGCCGCCCTGGCGGCCCTGGTGGCCTGGCTGATCGCGAGCCACTGGCTGAACGCGCCGCTCTCCTTCATCGCGCCCTGGGTGGCCGTCCTCCTCGTCCGCTCCACGGTCTACGAGTCCCTCGCCCAAGCCCTTCAGCAGGCGGTCGCCATCACCCTGGGCACGGTGCTGGCCACCGCCGGCGGCATGGCGCTGGGCGACCCCTGGCTGGCCATGGTCGTCGTCCTGCCCGTGGTGCTGCTCCTGGGCAGCTGGCCCAGGCTGGGCGACCAGGGCATGTACGCCGCCACCACCGCCCTGTTCACGCTCACCTCGCCGGGACCGAGCCTGGACTCCGCCGTGGCCCGAGTCCTGGAGTCACTGCTCGGAGCGGCGGTCGGCGTGGCCGTGAACATGCTCGTCCTGCCGCCGGTCCACCTGCGCGACACCCACCGGGCCGTCGCCCAGACCGTTCAGGAGGCGGCCGACACGCTCCGCGCCGTCGCGGAGGGGCTGGACGAGGCCTGGGACCACGACCGGGCCCAGGACTGGGACCGCCGGGCCCGCCGGCTGTTCCGCCTGCTGGACGAGGCGCGCGCCGCGCTGCGGCACAGCAGGGAGAGCGAGCGGCTGAACCCCGCCCGCCGGCGGCGCGCCCGGGTACGGCGGATGCGGGCGCCCTACCGCCGTACCCTCTCGGTCCTGGAGGAGCTGGCGGCCTACCTCACCGACCTCACGCGCACCCTGGCCGAGGCCGCCGCGGAGGAACCGGCCGCGCCGCGCCCCGACAGCGACGCCCTGGTGCCGTACCAGCGCTTCTTGTCCGAGGTCGCCGAGGCGGTCGACGCCTTCGGCCGCACGGTCCTCGACGAGGACGACACCGAGGCCCGTGACCGTCTGCGCCGGCGCGTCGAGGAGGTCCGCGCGAGCCACGACCGGCTGCGCCGCCTGCTGGCCGGCAAACCGGCGGGCGAACCGGAGTGGGTCGCGCTGTACGGCTCCCTGCTCATGGACGCCCGCCGGCTCACCGACGCGCTGTGGTCCGAGCCCCCGTACGACGAGTAGGCCATGTCTTTCGGATCGGCCCGACTCCGGGGCGCGGCGCCTTGGTGGTGCCGGTGAGCGGGGCTTGGTGCGTGCAGCTGCAAGGCGGAGCAGGGCGTCGATGCGGAGCATCGGCAACCGACGACAACGCGGCAGATGTGCGTGCCAAGCCCCGCGGCCCCGGGGTGATCCGAAAGACACGGCCTAGGTCAGCGGGCGAGCAGAAGGGCGAGCGAGCAGCAGCCGAGCAGGGCGCACGCGGCCACCGTGTGCCGGACGAGCAGGCGGTGCCGCAGCTCGTCGTAGCGGGCCTGGTACTCGCCGCGCAGCTCGGCGGCCCGCCGTACCGTCCGGGTCAGCATCTCGCGGGTGAGCTGGACGTGCTCGTCCGCGAAGTGCCGGGCCACCTCGTCCGCCTGCGCGGTGGTCAGCCACGGCAGGCGGGCGCAGAAGGCCTCCGCCGCGCGCCGCGCCTGCTCCAGGTCGGTCTGGGCGCGCAGGTAGCCCTCGACGTCGTTCGCGAGCGCCGCCGCCGGTCGCCCGCCGCGGGAACCCGGCGCCCTGCTCACCGGCGCTCGCCCTCGTGTCCGGCGGCGTCGATGGCGTCGCGCTTGCCGGTGAGCTGCTTCTGGTCGAGTTCGGTGATGTCGGGGTGGTGCAGGTCGAACGCCGGGGACTCGCTGCGGATGCGCGGCAGGGTGAGGAAGTTGTGCCGGGGCGGCGGGCAGGAGGTGGCCCACTCCAGGGAGCGGCCGTAGCCCCACGGGTCGTCGACGCCGACCGGCTTGCCGTACCTGGCCGTCTTCCACACGTTGTAGAGGAACGGGATCATCGACGCGCCGAGCACGAACGAGGCGATCGTGGAGACCGTGTTCAGGGCGGTGAATCCGTCCTGCGCGAGATAGTCGGCGTACCGGCGCGGCATGCCCTCCGCGCCCAGCCAGTGCTGCACCAGGAAGGTGCCGTGGAAGCCGACGAACAGCGTCCAGAAGGTGATCTTGCCGAGGCGCTCGTCGAGCATCTTGCCCGTCCACTTCGGCCACCAGAAGTGGAATCCCGCGAACATCGCGAAGACGACCGTGCCGAACACGACGTAATGGAAGTGCGCCACCACGAAGTACGAGTCCGAGACGTGGAAGTCCAGCGGCGGCGACGCCAGGATGACGCCGGTCAGACCGCCGAAGAGGAACGTCACCAGGAAGCCCGTCGCCCACAGCATCGGGGTCTCGAAACTCAGCGCGCCCTTCCACATCGTGCCGATCCAGTTGAAGAACTTCACACCGGTCGGGACGGCGATCAGGAAGGTCATGAAGGAGAAGAACGGCAGCAGCACACCGCCGGTGACGTACATGTGGTGCGCCCACACGGTCACGGACAGACCCGCGATCGCGATCGTGGCGGCGACCAGACCCATGTAGCCGAAGATCGGCTTACGGGCGAACACCGGGATGACCTCGGTGATGATGCCGAAGAACGGCAGCGCGATGATGTACACCTCCGGATGGCCGAAGAACCAGAAGAGGTGCTGCCACAGCAGGGCGCCCCCGTTGGCGGGGGAGTAGATGTGGGCGCCGAACTTGCGGTCCACCTCCAGCGCGAACAGCGCGGCGGCGAGGACCGGGAAGGCGAGCAGGACCAGGACACCGGTCAGCAGCACGTTCCAGGTGAAGATCGGCATGCGGAACATGGTCATGCCGGGGGCGCGCATGCAGATGATCGTCGTGATGAAGTTGACCGAGCCCAGGATGGTGCCGAAACCGGAGAAGGCCAGACCCATGATCCACAGGTCGGAGCCGAGACCGGGGGAGCGGATGACGTCCGACAGCGGGGTGTACGCGAACCAGCCGAAGTCGGCCGCGCCCTGGGGCGTGAGGAAGCCGCCGACCGCGATGAGCGAGCCGAACAGGTACAGCCAGTAGGCGAACATGTTCAGCCGGGGGAAGGCGACGTCCGGGGCGCCGATCTGCAGCGGCATGATCCAGTTCGCGAAACCGGCGAACAGCGGCGTCGCGAACATCAGCAGCATCACCGTGCCGTGCATCGTGAACGCCTGGTTGTACTGCTCGTTGGAGACGATCTGCAGACCCGGCCGGGCGAGCTCGGCACGGATGAGCAGCGCCATCACGCCGCCGATCAGGAAGAACGCGAACGACGTCGACAGATAGAGCGTGCCGATCGTCTTGTGGTCCGTGGTCGTCAGCCACTTCACGACCACATTGCCGGGCCGCTTGCGCCGGACGGGGAGTTCGTCCTGGTAATACTGCTCTTCGGTCGTGGAACCCTGAGGCTCGTTGACGATGCTCACGAGTTGTTTCTCTCTCGGAAAGAGTGAAGGGCACGCGCCCCCATGCCAGTGCGCTCATCCTGGCCGCACGCGGTCCCGGGCGGAGCCCGCCGGGCGCGACACACCGCCAAACGCATGACGAAGACACCCGAATGGACCCCGTCCCGGGGTTTCGGCGTCCGCGGGGCCCTATTCCTGCCGCAGCACCTGGCCGGCGCGGCGGATGCGCCACTCCTCGATGACGTCCCGCTGGCGCCGGGCGCGCTCCAGGAGATCGTCCAGCCGCCGGGCGTCCAGCCGGGGGTCGCCGGCGGCGAGCCGCCGCAGCGTCTGCCAGCCGGCCGCCTTGCCCTCGACGCCGAGCCGCAGGGCCTCCAGCTCCAGCACGCTGCTCAGCGGAGAGCGGCGCAGGAGTCGGCCGTTGCCCTTGAGCCGGCCGGCCTTCTCGGCCGCCCAGCCGACTCCGGCCCGGTAGCGCCGGACGGGGACCCCGAGGTCCCGCATGATCTCCAGCAGGCTCTCCCGGTCCTCGGCGATCTCGGCCACGACGGGGCCGAGGGCCGTACCCAGCTCCGAGCCCTCGGCGGTCCGCTGCAGATGACGGGCCCGCTCCAGGCCCGCCGTCGCACCCGTCAGATGGTCGTTCAGGTAGATGGCGAGCAGGTCCGGCCGGGAGCTCGTGAAGGGGTGCAGGGCCGCCGTGCGGGTGCGTGATCGGACGTTCATCTGCTGCCACCTCCGTGGTTCCCGGGCTCTGCACGGCGCCGGGTACCCATCCCGGCCGGACGCACCGGCCGGTGCGCCGTACGGGGCAACGGCTTGCCTTCTCGTGCTTCACACGGGCCGTCCGGGGCACACGGTGGGACGACCGCACCGGGGGAACCGATCAAGGAGAGTGAAAGGTCCACCATGGCTGACGACGTCATCACGCTGCTCACCACCGACCACCGCGAGCTGCAGCGCCTGTTCGAGATGATGACCTCGGACAAGAGCGCCCGGCCGCTGGCGCTGCCGCTGGCCGTCGCCATGCTGGAGGCGCACAGCGAGGCCGAGGAGCAGGGGGTCTACCCCGCCCTGGCCCGCGAGGCCGGCGAGGAGGCGGAGGCGAAGCACGCCACCGAGGAGCACCACGAGGCCGAGCACATGGGCAAGCACCTGCTGGAGATGGACTGGGAGAGCGAGGAGTTCGACCAGGCCCTGCAGCAGTGGATCGACGCCGTGCAGCACCACGTCGAGGAGGAGGAGAAGGAACTCCTCCCCGCCCTGCGGGAGGCACTGGACGCCGCCCGGCTGGAGGAGCTGGGCCTGGAGTTCGCCCGGCTGCGCTCCCAGCGGCTGGCCGGCCAGCCGCTGAAGGCCGCGGGCGGCGGCACGGGCACGGACGGGGGGAAGCGGAAGCAGACGCCGGACACGTCGGACACGCCGGACGACGACGCCGGCGAGACCCGGGCCGAGCTCTACGACAAGGCGCGTGAGCTGGGCGTCGAGGGCAGGTCGACGATGAACAAGGACGAGCTGGCCCGCGAGATCCACAAGGCCGAGGGCGGCAAGGGCTGAACCCGGCGGGCCACGGCCCGGGACGGGGAGGGGAATGGCAGGTTCCGCCGGGTGCGAGGGGGTACCCGGCGGATCGCCATATACCGACCTTGAACGCGGAGGTGACGGCCGTGACAACTTCTCCCCGGTCGTCGATGGAGACCCATCCCGACATTGTTGCCATGCGCGAGCGCCACGAGATGGCGGAGCGCGCCACCAGCACGCCGAGGGCGCAGGCAGTGGAGTCGCTCGCCCTGCTCACCGGCGTCTACCTGGCCGCTTCCCCCTGGATCGTGGGCTTCAGCGGTCTGTCCGGAATCGCGGTGAACAACCTCATCGTCGGCATCGCCTTCGCGCTGCTGATGAGCGGCGGCTTCGGCCGGGCCTACGAACGCACGCACAGCATGGCCTGGGCGGCCTGCGCCCTGGGAGCGTGGACCATCGTCGCGCCCTGGGTGATCGCCGGTGACGTCAGCACGACGAGGACCGTCGTGAACAACGTGATCGTCGGGGCCGTCTGCCTGCTGCTGGGCATGGCCGCCAGCGCCGCCGCGGGTGACTCCCGGCGGAACCGGTCCGGGCATGGCATGACCGACCGCGGCATGGGCGACCGGGGCATGACCGGCCGCGGCATGACCGACGGCGGCATGACGGGGCGCTAGCCCCGGGCACCGACAGCGCATGGGCGGGGCACCCAACAGCGCATGGGCCGCGTACCGACAGGGCGTTGGCCCGGACACCACAAGCCCACAACGCCACAGCACCACCCGTCGGCGTCGTCACCTGGGCGGCGCCGACGGCATTGATCAGCCCCGCCGACTGATCGCGCCTCCTGCGGCAGGTGGACGTGGCCGGCGGGGCCTTGAGGTCTTCGCGGCCGGTCCGGGTGGAGATCGGCGGGGCCGCGTCGGCGTCGGTCAGGTGGTGAGCAGGGAGTCGTCCTCGGGGCGGGCGCCGGGCAGCTGGTGCCGGGCGGCGATGAGGGCGGCGTCGATGTCACGGGTTCCGGTCGACACGCACAGGGTGTAGGCGAGGTCGTCCATCCGCTGACGTACCTCCGCGCTGCCCTGCTCGGCGTGCAGGACGCGGAGCGTTTCGTACTGCTCGATCAGGTTCTTCAGCACTGCGGGGTGCGCCATCAGCACGGTCGGCCTCCCTGGTCACGGTGGGGCGGATGAGTCGGACACGGACGCGTGTGCCCCGGGAATCCACCCGCATGCACCCGGTCAGTCGCGGGCGTCGAGGACGTGCACGGCGAGTCGGCGGGCGGCGCGCGCGGGGTGGGCGTCGGGGCGGGTGACGGCGTGGGCGAGGACGCCGTCGACGAGGACGAGGAGCTGGTCGGCGGCGGCCTCGGGGGAGGGGTGGCCGAGCCGGGTCAACTCGTCGGTGAACAGGGCGTGCACGCCGTCCTTGTAACGGCGGACTTCGGTGTGCGCGGGGTGCTGGGGGTCGGTCAGGGCGAGGTCGGCGCTGGTGTAGCGGCACCCGCGGAAACCGGGGGCGGTGGTGATGCGTTCCAGCTCGTCGAAGACGGCGAGGACACGGGCGCGGGGGTCCTCACCCGCGGCGTCCATCACCGTGCGGTAGCGGTCCTCCTGCGCGCTGGTGCGCAGCACCTCGGCGATCAGCCCGTCCTTGCCGCCGAAGTGCTGGTACAGGGACCGGCGCGCCACATCGGCCTGTTTCAGGATCGCGTCCACGCCGACGTGCACGCCCTGACGGTACGTCAGGTCGCGGGCGGCGTCGAGGAGTCGTTCGCGGGGGCCGGGTCGCGTGCTGCTCATGGACGGAAGTCTCGCACGCGGTTGACAAGTAGATCAATCGGTCTATCTAATCTCTGGTGTGTACCGATCGTTCTACCCTTCGGGAGCGGCCATGGCACGCGCGAGCGTCTTACCCACCGTCCTGACCGGTGTCTTCGTCACCATCCTCGACTTCTTCATCGTCAACGTGGCGATCCCCTCCCTCCAGCAGGACCTCCGCGCCGGACCCACCGCCGTCGAATGGGTGGTCGCCGGATACGGACTCGCCTACGGCGCCGGCCTGATCCTCGGCGGCCGCCTGGGCGACCTGTACGGCCGGCGCCGGATGTTCGTCGTGGGCCTCGCCCTGTTCACGGCCGCCTCGCTCGCCTGCGGCCTCGCCCCCGACGCCGGCGCCCTCGTCACCGCCCGCGTCGCCCAGGGCCTGGCGGCGGCGCTGCTCTCGCCGCAGGTCCTGGCGATCATCCGTACTGCCTACACCGGGCCCGCGCAGGCCCGGGCGGTCGGGGCCTACGCCCTGACCATGGGCCTGGCCGCGGTGTTCGGCCAGCTGATCGGCGGCGCGCTGATCCGGGCCGACCTCCTGGGCGGCGGATGGCGGCTCTGCTTCCTGATCAACGTGCCGATCGGCTTGCTGGTCGTGGCACGGGCCCGGCGGGTGCTGCCCGAGGGCCGCGGCGGTGCGGTGACGCGCCTCGATCCGGCCGGAACCGTGCTGCTCACCGCCGCGCTGCTGGCGACGCTGGTCCCGCTGATCGAGGGGCGCGAGCAGGGTTGGCCGTGGTGGACCTGGGTGTCGTTCGCCGCGTCCGTCCTGCTGCTCGCCGGGTACGCGGTACGGCGGCACGAGGCACCCGTGGTCGACACCGCCCTGTTCCGCGAACGGGCCTTCACCGTCGGCCTGTCGGCGAACCTGGTGTTCACCATGGGCATGGCCGCGTACTTCCTCGTCCTCGCGCTCTACACGCAGCAGGCCCGCGGCCTGGACCCCTTGGGAGCGGGTCTGCTCTTCACCCCGATCGGCGTGGGCTACCTCGCCGCCTCCCGGGCCGCGCCCCGACTGGCCGCACGCCACGGCCGCCAGGTCGTCGCCCTCGGCGCGCTGGTCCGCGCCCTCGCCCTGACCGGGCTCCTCCTGGCGGTGACGCGCGAGGCGCCGCTCGGCTGGCTGGTGCCCGCGCTGCTGGCGGACGGGGCCGGCATGGGCCTCGCCCTCGCGCCGCTCATGGGCACGGTGCTGGCGGGCGTGTCGCCCCGGCACGCGGGCGCGGCGGCGGGGGTGCTGACGACCGCTCAGCAGGTGGGCGGTGCGCTGGGCGTCGGCATCGTCGGCGTCGTGTTCTACGGGGCGGTCGACCAGGGTGTGGCCGAGGCGTTCCGGCACAGCCTGGTCTACCTGATCGCCGTCGCGGCGACGCTCGGGGGGCTTGTGCAGCTCCTGCCGTCCGCGCGGGCGGCCGGCCGGGCCGCAGCGGGCCACCCGGTGCCGGCCGCCGCGGCGCCGCAACCGGCGCCGGAGCATTGAGGGGTGGCGACCGGGCGTCCCGGGGGGACGGCCACCGCCCGGGCGCTCCGGCCCGGCGGCCTCACCGGGGCGGAGCGCCTGGGAGGGGGGGCTGGGCCGGATCGCGCCTCGCCTGTCCGGGGGCTGGGGAGGGGAGACCCGCCGAGCCGGTCACGGGAGGAGACAGGGGCTGGTTACCGGCCGGGTTGGTCGGGCCGGTCACGGGAGGAGACAGGGGCCGGTCACCGGCCGGGGTTGGTCGGGCCGGTCACAGGCCAGGGTTGGTCGGGCCGGTCACCGCCCGGGGCCCGCAGGGCCGCTCGCCGGGAGAAGCCCAGGGCCGGTCACCGGCCGGGCCCCGCCGGACCGGTCGCCGTGCGGTTCCGCCGGGCCGGTCACCTCCACCTCGGCCGGGCGCAGCAGATGGGCGCCGACGCGGTAGCCGGTACGCAGTACCGCCGAGCAGACCAGGCCCTCGGCGTCGGCGCGCGCATGGTGGGCCAGGGCGTCGTGGCAGGCCGGGTCGAAGGGATCGCCCACCTCGCCGAACGACGTGACACCCAGCGCGCCGAGCTGCTCCCGCAGGCTGTCCGCGATGTCCTTCAGCCCCGGAGTCAGCGGCTCGTGCGCGCACGCCCGGTCGACGGCGTCCACGACGGGCAGCAGCGCCCGCAGCACGTTGGCCACCGCGATCTCCCGTACGGCGAGCCGGTCCCGCCGTACCCGCTTGCGGTAGTTGTCGTACTCGGCCTTCACCCGCTGCAGGTCGGCGGTCCGCTCGTCCACCAGGCGCCTCACCCGGTCCAGTTCGGTGCTGTGCGGTTCGGTCCTGGTCATCGCCGGCCGGCCTCCGGCTGGTCGTCGCCCACCATCACGGCGTCCACGTCGCTCCTCTTCCTCCCTCGGCTCGTGCGCGTCCTCACCGGCCGGGTTCCCAGCGCACGGGACCCGCGCGCAGCGGCGGCTCGGGGCGGGCGGCGTCGACCGCCAGGAGGAAGAGCCGCGTCGGACGCGCGCGGGGTGCGGGCGGGGGAGAGCCCTGCATCCGGGGGTGGCGTCGGTCGTAGGCAGCGCGGCGCAGCGGATCGCGCAGGGTCTCGTACGCCGCCTTCACCTCACCGAACCGCGCGGCGGTGACCGCGTCGACGCGGGTGTCGGGGCGCAGGGCGCGCACGCGGGCGCGGAAGGCGGAGGTGATCTCCCCGACCGTCGCGGAGGGGTCCACCCCCAGCACCGCGTACAGATCCGCCCCCTGATCCCGCGCCTGCATGCCGGCCACCTCCTCGCACGCCGTGAGCTGCGGTTACGGACCCGTCTTGGCTACAGTCACGAGATAAAACCCGAGCCGTCCGTTGTCAAGACAGGGACGGTGACGCCCAGGCGTTCGGCGACGGTGGTGAGGGCCGCGCCCAGCGGGAGGGCGACCCGGGTGACGGCGTGCCGGTCGCCTCGCGTCGGGTCGCGGTTGACGATCAGGACGGGCTTGTCGGCCTCGGCGGCCTGGCGGACGAACCGGAGCCCGGACATCACCGTGAGGGAGGAGCCGAGCACCAGCAGGCAAGCGGCGTCGCGGACCAGCGCGCGGCAGCGCTCGACGCGCTCGGGCGGAACGGCCTCGCCGAAGAACACCACGTCCGGTTTGAGGATCCCGCCGCAGCGGGAGCAGGGCACCACGCGGAAGTCCCCGACCTGGGCGTCGGTCAGATCGGCGTCGCCGTCGGGGTTGATGCCCGCGGCCACCGGCGCGAAGCCCGGGTTGGCCTCCTCCAGCCGCCGGGCGAGGTCGCCGCGCGGGCTGAGGGCACCGCACGCCAGGCAGACGACCCGGTCCAGCCGGCCGTGCAGATCCACGACCCGCTCGGCGCCGGCGGCCTGGTGCAGGCCGTCGACGTTCTGGGTGATCACCGCGGAGACCAGACCGAGCCGCTGGAACGCGGCGACGGCCGCGTGCCCGGCGTTGGGCCGAGCCCGGCCGAAGGTGCGCCAGCCGAGGTGGCTGCGCGCCCAGTACCGGCGCCGGGCCTGGGCGCTGCCGGTGAACTCCTGGTACGTCATCGGGGTGTGCCGGCTCAGACTCCCGCCCTCGCCCCGGTAGTCGGGGATGCCCGACTCCGTGGAGATGCCCGCCCCGCTGAGCACCAGCACACCACCGGCGCTCAGCGCGCCGACGACCGGCTCCAGGTCCGTGGTGCCCGGCGGAAGGTCCTCGTCAGGGGTCCACCTCAGGGTGGGGCGCATGCGCATGCCGCCAGGGTAGGTGACCGGGTCGCGCCACGACCCCGGCGGATGATCGGCTCAACGGTGGGACGCGAAGGCCAGGATGTGCGGAACGGCCTCGCGGAGACTGGCGAAATGGCGGTGTACGCCCTCCACCGCGACGGCGCTGTTCACGCCCCACACCGTCATCCCGGCCCGCAGCCCCGCCCGCACCCCCGACGGGGCGTCCTCGACGACCAGGCAGTCCTCGGGCTCGGCACCGAGCCGCGCCGCGGCCCGCAGATAGGGGACGGGCGAGGGCTTGCCCTCCTCCACCGCGGCCGCGTCCACGATCAGCTCCGGCACCGGCAGGCCGGTCCGCCGGAAGCGCCCGCGCACCCGGTGCTCGTAGTTCGAGGTCACCAGCGCCCAGCTCCCCGGAGGCAGGCCGCCCAGCAGCTCCGACGCGCCGTCGAAGGCCGTATAGACGCCGCGGCGGACGTCGTCGTCCTCCAGCTCGTGCAGCGCGGCCAGGCAGGCGTCCGGGTCGTGGTCCGGGGCGACCTGAGCGAACGTCTCCGTCGGCCGGGTCCGCAGCGCCACCTGGTAGACCTCGTCCGCGTCCAGGCCGTACCGCTGCGCCCACGTCGCCCAGACGCGACGCTGGTTGTCCACCGCGTCGATCAGGGTGCCGTCGACATCGAACAGGACGTGTCTCGCGCGGCGCGTCCGCGCAGGTTCACTGATCACCGGGTGATCATGCCAGGCGCCCCGCCGGCGCCTTCCCGCCCTGCCTGTCGGCGGCTGTCCGACGCGCTCGGGTGGCGGCCGCTGCCGGTGCTCGCGACGCTGAGAGGGAGCGGACCCGACCTGAGGAGCACAGCGTCATGCACAAGCTGTCGTACGCCCTGTTCGCCGCCCTGGCCGCGGCCGGCACCCTCCTCGCCCCCGGTGCGGCCGCGGCGGCGGCCCCTTCGGACGTCACCGCGAGCCAGTGCATCGCGGGCGGAGGAGTGATCATCATCCAGGACACGGGCACGGGCGACCATCAGTTCACCATGCGCTGCTCGGGCGGCCTCCACGACGGGGAGACCGTCGTCTGACCACCGGCCGCAAGGCACGACCCCGCCCTGCTCCAGGGGCGGCGGGCGGTAGCCGTGGGCGGTGACGTGGTGCGTGACGAGGAACGGCGCCGCGCACGCGACGCCCGGCTCGCCCGGGATCCGCACCTAGCCGTTCCCCTCCGGAGCGGCGCCCTCAGGGCACAGGTCGCACTCGTGCGTCCCCAGGCAGACGTTCATCCACTGGACCTCCTGCACGGCCCTCAGCTTCTCCACGAAGGCCGAGGGGACCGGGGCCGCCGGCTCCCGCCGCGCAGGCCGGCCGCCGACACCGCCGCTCCCAGCAGCACCATCACCACCGGGACGGCGAGCGCCGTGCGGTACGCGTCGAGCACCGCGGCCGGCGATCCGTCGGTGCCGGCCGACGCGATGCCGTACACCGCCGTCACCGCGGAGATGCCGACCGCCGAGCCGAACTGTGTGAACGTGTACAGCAGCCCGCCTGCCAGGCCCTGCTCCTCCTCGGCCACGCTGTCGGTCGCCGCGATGGTCAGCGGGCCGTAGGCGAGGGCGAAGGCGGTGCCCGCGGTGATCAGGCTCGGGAACATCGCCGCGTACGACCAGTCCGGCCCGACGGGCAGGAAGAGCCCGTACGCCACGATCGCCAGCAGGAAGCCGCCGACGATCACCCGGCCGTTGCCGTACCGCCGTACCAGGCGCGGGGTGAGGACCGGAGCCAGTACGGCGTCGCAGCCCATGGCGATCAGCGCCAGCGCGGCCCGCAGGGAGGACCAGCCGCGCACCTCCTGGAGATAGAGCGTGACGATGAACTGGAAGCCGAAGAACGCGCCCAGGAAGAGCAGCGCGGCGAGATCGGCCCGGACCATCGCAGACTTGCGGAAGATGCCCAGCCGGACGAGCGGGGCGGTGGCGCGGCGTTCGATGAGGACGAACACCGCCAGCAGCGCGGGGCCGGCGCCGAGCGCGCCGAGCGTCGGGCCGAGGCCTTCGGCGCCGTGTTCGAGCCGGACGATGCCGTAGGCGAACAGCAGCATCGCGGCGGCGGCGACGGCCGCGCCCAGCAGGTCGTAGCCGTGCTCCGCGCGCTCCGGACGGGGCTCGGCGGGCACCAGCCCGAGCGCCGCGAGCAGGAGGGCACCGGCCAGGAACACCGGGGCGAAGAACACCCACCGCCAGCCGATCTCCGTCAGCAGCCCGCCGAGGACGAGGCCCGTCGAGAAGCCGCCGGCGCCGACACCGGCGAAGACCAGCAGCGCCTTGTCGCGCTCCGGCCCCTCCGCGTACGACGTCGTGATGATCGACATGGCGGCGGGGGTCATGAACGCCGCCGCCACCCCCGTGACGAACCGGGCCGCGACCAGCATCCAGCCGTTCGCCGCGAAGCCGCCCAGCATCGAGAAGACGAGGAAGACGCCGAGCCAGGTGAGGAACATCCGCCGTCTGCCCAGCAGATCGGCCGCCCGGCCGCCGAGCAGCGTGAAACCGGCGTAACCGAGCACGTAGCCGCTCATCACCCACGCCGCCGCGCCGGTGCTCAGGCCGAGGTCGGCGCGGATGGCGGGCACGGCGACGGCCAGCATGGCGACGTCGCTGCCCTCCAGGAAGATCGTCCCGCACAGCACGAGCAGCAGGGCCAGGGCCCGTCCCCGTATGCGCGGCGTGTGTCCCGGAGCCTCCCTGATCGCCATGGCGGGGACCGTAGCCAGCGGGCGGCAGCCCGGGCCACACCTTTTCGTCGCCGACCGGCGCCGCCCGCACCGGAGTCGGCGGGAAATGCCGTCGACAGGAGGCCGCGCGGCGCACTGGGATGGGCCCTGACCGTCCGCTGTCCGGAGCGGGCCGACGACAGGAGCTGCTTTTGACGACCGGTGACGTCACGGAGATCCGGCCCGCGATTGACGCCGCACTGGTCAGACGTCTGGTGGACACCCAGTTCCCGCAGTGGGCGCGGCTGCCCCTGCGCCTGCTCGACCCGGCGGGCTCGGACCATGTGATCTACCGGCTGGGGGAGGAGCTGTCCGTCCGGCTGCCCCGCCACGCCTGGGCGATGGGCCAGGCCGGGAAGGAGGCGGAGTGGCTGCCCCGGCTCGCCCCGCACCTCCCGCTCGCCGTCCCGGTCCCGGTGGGCGTCGGCAGGCCCGCCTTCGGCTACCCGTGGACCTGGGCGGTGTCCCGCTGGCTCGACGGCGAGGTGGCCACCGTGGAGGCGCTGGCCGACTCCCGCCGGGCGGCCACCGACCTCGCCGCGTTCCTCACCGCCCTGCGGCGGTGCGATCCGGGCGATCTCCGCGAGCCGACCGCCCGCGGCGACCTGACACTGCCGCCGCTGGCCGCGCGGGACCGGGCCACCCGGGCCGCCATCGCGCGGCTCGACGGCGTGTTCGATGCCGCGGCGCTGACCGCGCTGTGGGAGGCGGCGCTGGACGCACCCGCCTGGGACGGCCCGCCGGTCTGGTTCCACGGCGACTTCCACACCGGCAACCTGCTGACCGTCGACGGCCGGCTCAGCGCCGTCATCGACTTCGGCGGGCTCGGCCTCGGCGCCCCGGCCTGCGACCTGATGATCGCCTTCACCCTGCTGTCGCCCCCGACCCGCGCGGAGTTCCGGGCGGCCCTCGGCGTCGACGACGCCACCTGGCTGCGCGGCCGCGGCTGGGCGCTGACCACCGGCCTCAGCGCCTACACCGCCCACGCCGCGACCGACGCCCGGGTGGCCGCCCAGACCACCCGCCAGATCACCCAGGCCCTCATCGGCTGACCCCGCCGCCGGCGACCGAACGAACCGGCCCGCGGCCGGAGCGGCCCGACCCAGCTCCGATAGCATGTTCGATCTCGCGGTGATTATCCTCATCGCTCCCAGGGTGAGCCAATATGAACAAACCGGCTGAACGGTCGATGTCCAGAGCGGTGCGGGTGAATACGCAGACACAGAACACAGGTGCGTCGACCACGGCGGGTCGGCCGCGCACGGCGGTGTGGGCCGCCGCAGGCGTCGCCGCACTCGCGCTCCTCGTCGCGATGGAGATCACCGCCCGCCGCTACGGCGAACCCGGTCCGGTCACCACCCAGCTGAAGGGCATGGTCTTCGCCCCCAAGCCCGGCCCCCTCTACGGCGGCCTCGCGCTGACGATGGTCGTGCTCGCCTGGCGGCAGAGATTCCTCGCGGCCGGCACCGCCATCGCCCTCGACCTCGTCTTCGTCCTCGTGCGCCAGGCCGCCGGCGTCGAAGCGGCCGACGGCCACTCCTTCGGCAACGGCGCGCTGTGGGTGATGCTCGGCTGCGCGGTCCTCGCCCTCACCCGCCGCACCGGCGAGGACCGCGCCCTGCTGCTCAAGGGCGTCGGTCTGGGCCTGCTGCTCGTGGCCGGCCGCAAGACCGGCGACGCCTGGCTGGTCATCACCGCGAAGGCCCGCCCCGCCGTCCTCGACCCGTACCTGGCCATGGCCGACCACGCGCTGGGCAACCCCTCCTGGCTGGTCGGCCGTCTGCTCCGGGCCACCGACCCGATCGGCCCCCACCTCATCCACGTCGTCTACGCCCAGCTCGCCGTCGCCGCGATCGTCGTCGCGCTCTACCAGCTGCGCAACGTGGCCGCCGAGCGCCGCTTCCCACGCCACCACCTGGTCCGCACCTTCCTGGTGATCGGCCTCCTCGGACCGGCCGTCTATATGATCTTCCCGGTCGTCGGCCCGGTCTTCGCCTACGGCCCCGGCGCCTCCGGCACCGGCGGCGTGCAGTGGGCGGTGGCCAACCTGTGGCCGGACACCCCGCCGCCGCTCGCCACCCCCCACCCGGTGACCTACGACGCGCTCACCCCGCGCAACTGCATGCCCAGCCTGCACACCGCGTGGGCCGTCGCGATCTTCATCCACACCCGCAGGGCACCCCGGCTCCTGCGCTACGGCGGGGCGTTCTGGCTCGCCGCCACCCTCTGCGCGACCCTCGGCTTCGGCTACCACTACGGCGTCGACCTCGTCGCCGGCGTGGTCTTCGCGCTCACCATCGAGGCGGCACTGCGCGCGTTCGACCGCGGCTGGGACCGCTCCGCCACGCTGCTGATCACCTACGGCACCGTCGTCTTCGTCGCGCTGCTGGCGGCGTACCGCTGGCTCCCCATGGAGATGGCCCGCCACCAGCTCGTGGCCGGACCACTGCTGCTGCTGGCGATGTCCTCCGTGGTGTACGGCTATGTCCGCACCACCCGACGCTGGGCACCGGTCCGCGTGCCCGCCCAGCGGACGGGAGCGCGGCCGGAGGCCGAACCCGCACCGGAACCCGAGCCCGCCTGAGGCGTGACCACGGGCTGCGGGGCGTGCGCGCACCGAAGGCCCTCTCCGGCAGGACCCCTCGCCGATCCATGCGCCGACGACGACATGACCGGACGTACGTCGGGGGAGGACCTTCACGCGTTCTCCAGCACGTGCGGCGACGCGGCACCGACCGGTGCGGCTCGCCCGCCCTGCCCACCCGACGTCACGAAGGATCCAGATGAACCAACGACTGCGGCGCCTGCTGGCCGCGGCCTCCACCACCCTGTGCGCGACCGCCTCGGTGGCGGGCTGTTCGACCGCCAAGGGCTCCGACGAGCCGAGCGCCCGGCCGACACCGCCGGGGCGGTACGCCTCGCCGAACCCGGGCTCCGTCAACACCTACTGGATCAAGGCGCCGGACGGCCTGGTCCTCGTCGACACCCTGCGCACCCCCGATGACGCCCGCAAGGCGATAGCCGAGATCAAGAAGACCGGCGAACCCGTCGTCGCCATCCTGCTCACCCACTCCCACCCCGACCACGTCGGCGGAGCCGCCGCCTTACACGAGGCCTTCCCCGACGCCCCCGTCCACGCCTCCAAGGCGACCGACCGGGCCATGCGGGAGGACAAGCGCGGCTTCTATCCGCTGGCCCGCTCCGCCAACCCCCGCTTCCCCGCCCGGCTCACCTACGCGGACCGGACCTTCGAGGACGGCACACCGGTGCGGATCGGCGGCCTCCGCCTGGAGACCGCCGGATTCACCGAGGGCGAGTCCGACACCGCGACCGTCTACTACCGCCCCGACACCGGCGACCTCTTCTCCGGCGACCTGGCGACCGGCAAGGTCACCCCCGCCCTGATCGAGGGCAACACCTGCGGCTGGCTCCAGATCCTCGACCGGCTCGGCCGGCGCTTCCCCGACGCCCGGACGATGTACCCGGGCCACGGTGCTTCCGGCCCGGCCCGGACGCTCATCGACGACCAGCGCGGCTACCTCCGGCACGTCCGCGCCCTCGTCCGGCCCGCCGTGGCCCCGGCCTCCCCCGCGGGCACCGGACTCTCCCCGGCCGAGCAGAAGTCGCTCGTCACCGCCGTGGACCGCGCCTACCCCGGCTACCCGCCGGTCGCCGACCTGCCCACCATCGGGCAGGAGAACGTCAAGGCGGTCGCACGTGAGCTGGCCGCCGAGAACCCCGCCCACCTGCCCACCGCCTGCGCGGACCCGGCACGGTAGGGCGGAAGCCCCCCGAGGAAGGAGCGGGCGGCGGCCCGGCGGAGCCCCCGTGCTTCAGGCCGCTGCCCCGCGCCGGCGCCGGATCGGCTCACCCACCCGGTGCAGATGGGTGAGGGCCTCGCGGTACGACCGCAGCAGTCCGGTCTCGTGGTACGGCACGCCGATCTCCGCGCAGTAGGCCCGCACGACGGTCCGGGCCCGCCGCAGATGCGGGGTCGGCATGCTGGGGAACAGATGGTGCTCGATCTGGTAGTTGAGCCCGCCGAGCAGCACGTCGGTGACCCTCCCGCCCCGCACGTTGCGCGACGTGAGCACCTGGCGGCGCAGGAAGTCGGGCCGCTCGTCGCCGCGGAAGGTGGGCATGCCCTTGTGGTTCGGCGCGAACGTGCAGCCGAGGTAGACACCGAAGAGGCACTGGTGCACGAAGAGGAAGGCCACCGCCTTGCCGGGCGGGAGCACCAGGAACAGCGCGGACACGTAGGCCGCGAGGTGGAACAGGAGCAGCGCGGCCTCCAGCGCGCGGTGCTTCATGGACGGCGAGCGCAGCGCCCGCAGGCTCGCCACATGCAGGTTGAAGCCCTCCAGCGTCAGCAGCGGGAAGAACAGCCACGCCTGGTGGCCACCGATGAACCGGGCGACGCCCCGGCTGTGGCGGGCCTGTTCGGTGGACCACACCAGGA
Organism: Streptomyces griseosporeus; assembly: GCF_014656055.1. GTDB lineage: Bacteria > Actinomycetota > Actinomycetes > Streptomycetales > Streptomycetaceae > Streptomyces > Streptomyces griseosporeus. The sequence goes on along the minus strand of NZ_BNBR01000001.1, from coordinate 469,900 downwards.
TGTCCGGGGCGACGTCCGGGTCGAGATCCTCGTGGTTGGGATTGGCGTGGTGGCGGGTGTGCTTGTTCATCCACCAGCCGTAGCTCATCCCGATCCCGAGATTGCCGAACAGCCGGCCCCACACCTCGCTCGGCCGGGCCCTCCGGAACACCTGGCGGTGCGCCAGGTCGTGCGACACCAGGGCGATCTGCCCGGACATCAGCGCGAGGAAGGCGGCCACGGCCAACTGCCACCAGCTGTCGCCGAGCGCGCCGAACGCGCCCCAGCCGGCCGCCGTCAGCGCGATCACCAGCGCGAGCCGTGCCGTGTAGTAGCCGGGGCGGCGCCTCATCAGTCCCGCCTCGGCGATACGGCGGGACAGCCGGGCGAAGTCACTGCCGGCGCGGGAGTCGGACGTACGGGCTCGGGCGTCGGGTGCCGGGACGGCGACCGGTGCCTGCGGGGAAATCGTCATGCCGACGAGTCTCCGCAGGTCCGAGCGGCGGAAACAGCCAGCCAGTCACCGTCCCCGACGGGGGGTCTTCCCCAGGTGGCCCCGGGTGCTGCCACCCCCGCCGGGCCGCCGACCTGCGCCGCGCCGACGCGCTCCGGCCGCCGGACGGCGTGCGGTCAGAGGTTCACCGTGGCGCGGAAGACGGTCCCGGTGCCGTGCACCGCACCCGCCTCCCCGGCCGGGAGGTACGCCGACGCTCCCTGGGGAAGCGGGAGTTCTCCGCTCGCCGTACGGACGAGGGCCGAGCCCCGCGTGCACAGCAGGATCTGGGGAGCGGCGGCGTCGAACCGTCGCTCGGGACCGCCGGGCGGGAGCACCCACCGCGACAGGCGGAAGTCGTCGGCGGGGGTGTCGTAGACCTCTTCGCCGCCGGGGCCGGCTTCCGGCCCGAGCACGTGCGGGGCGGTGGACGAGAACCGGACGACGCGCAGCAGTTCGGGTACGTCGATGTGCTTGGCGGTGAGGCCGCAGCGCAGCACGTTGTCGGAGCTCGCCATGATCTCCACACCGAGCCCCTCCAGGTAGGCGTGGGGAACTCCGGGGCCCAGGTAGAGGCCCTCGCCCGGGCTCAGCGTGACGAGGTGGAGCAGCAGGGCGACGAGGAGACCGGGGTCGCCCGGGTGGCGGCGGGCGATGCCGGCGTACGCCGACCAGGTCCCGGCGCGGGGTCCGGGCCCGGAGGCGAGCCGGGCCAGGGAGCGGGCGACGGCCTCCAGCGTGTGCGGGGGTGCGTCGAGGAACGCGGCGACGCAGTCGTGCAGCGCCTCCTCCTCGGGCGCCTTCCGCAGCGCGGCGATGTGCGCGTCGAGCGCCGCGACGCCCGGCTCCTCCAGGAGGTTCGCGCTCTCCCGCGGGTCGCGGAAACCGCACAGTCCCCGGAAGGCGGTGAGGGCGACGATCAGCTCGGGCTTGTGCTGGTCGTCCTTGTAGCAGCGGTGCGGTGCGGTCAGGGGGATGCCCGCGGCCTCCTCCCTGGCGTATCCCGCCGCGGCCTGGGTGCGGTCCGGATGCACCTGGAGGGAGAGCGGTTCGGCCGCGGCGAGGAGCTTGAGGAGGAACGGCAGCCGCACGCCGTGGCGCCGGAGCGTCGCCTCGCCGAGCTGGGCGACCGGGTCGGCCTCGATGACGTCGAGCAGCGAGGGGGTTCCCGCGCTGCCGTGGCCCCGGTCGAGGCGGGAGGGAGCCGACGGGTGGGCGCCCATCCACAGTTCGGCCTGGGGCCGCCCCGTGGGGGGCGTGCCGAGGAGCGCGGGAAGGGCGTCGACCGACCCCCAGGCGTAGTGCTGCACGGTGTTGATCAGCCGATCCATCCAGGGCGGTCCTTCGTGTCCGGTAGCGGTGGTGGGTGCGAGGTCAGGCGGTCGTGGGGTGCAGCGCGCCGAGCGGCCTGCCCGCGCCCGGGGCGTCCGTGCGCGCCGAGGCGGCGGCTGCCGCGGCGCCGATGAGGCCGGCGTCCCCGGCGAGTGCGGACGGTCCGACCTTCAGGCCGCGCGTGAAACTCAGGGCCGCGTAGGTCGTCAGATGGCGGCGCAGCGGCGTGAAGAGCAGGTCGCCGGCCTGGGCCACACCGCCGCCGATCACCACCACGTCGAGTTCCACCAGCGAGGCGGTCGCGGCGATGCCCGCGGCCAGCGCCTGCGCCGCCCGGTCGAAGACGGCCAGGGCGATCCCGTCGCCACCGCGCGCGGACGCCGCGACGGACGCGGCGGTCGGTGCGGCGCCGGACGGCGGCCGCCAGCCCGCTGCGAGGGCCCGCCGGGCGATGGCGGTGCCGCTGGCCAGCAGTTCCACGCAGCCCCGGGAGCCGCAGGGGCACGGCTCGCCGTCGAGATCCACGCTGATGTGGCCGATGTGCCCGGCGTTGCCGGTGATCCCCGGGTGCAGCCGCCCGTCGAGGACGAGGCCGCCCCCGACGCCCGTGGAGACCACCATGCACAGCGCGTTCGCGGCACCCCGCGCGGCGCCCTTCCAGTGTTCCGCCGCCGTCATGGCGACGGCGTCGCCCGTCAGGACGGGTTGGACCGCGGCGGGCAGGCCCGGGTGGGACGCGACCGCGGCGACCAGCGGAAAGTCACGCCAGGCGGGGATGTTGACCGGGCTGACCGTGCCGGCGACGGTGTCGACGGGGCCGGCGCTTCCCACTCCCAGGCAGGACACCGAGTGCCACGCCTCGTGCGCGGACAGGTCGTCCAGGACCGAGGTGACCGCGGCCAGCACGGCGTCCGCGGATCCGCGGGCCGGCGTCGGCCGTTCGGCCCGGACGAGGATCCGGCCCTCCGCGTCCACCACCGCCCCGGCGATCTTGGTTCCTCCGATGTCGAGTGCCCCGTACATGGGTTCTGTGTCCCCTCTCGGATCGGCGCAGGGGCGTGGGTGCCTCACCTGCGGCCCTTACTGTGCCCCGTGGAGACAACGTTGTCCAGCGGTAACTTCGGCGGTCGAACTTTCTGCGGGTCCGGCCGCCGGCCGAATGGCGAGCAGATCTCGCCGGTGACTCAGCGGTTCGCGCGGACCGCTCGGCCGGTGGCGGCCCCGCCGGCCGCGGCCCTCGGCTCCGGATCCCGGAGCGTGCTCGCGAGCGGAAGGCTCCCCTGGCGCAGCGGCACCAGTTCGGCCCGCAGCACCATCGTCGCCGCGCCGATGGCGGGCGCCGTGGCGGCCGAGTCCGACAGCCGGGCCGTCACCGGGTGCGCGGCGCGCGCGAAGAAGGTCCGGTCCAGCTCCTCCTGCACGACGGGCAGGTAGACCGAGCCGGCGACCGCCAGGGCGGGTCCGGTGAGCACCAGGGTGTCCAGGTCCATGATGTTGGCGAGCGCGCGGGTGGCGAGGGCGAGCCAGCGCGCCGACTTCTCCAGCAGCTCCCGCGCTCCGCGGTCCCCGAGCCGGGCGGCCCGGGCCACGGCCGCGAAGTCCGAGGCGACGGAGGGGCGTTGGCCGCCCGGCCCCTGGGTGAGTCCGGCCGCCCGGGAGACGCGCGCGTCGGCCCGCGCCTGGGTCACCACGGCCGCCGGCCCCGCCAGCGCCTCCGTGCACCCGCGGGCGCCGCACCAGCAGTCGGGGCCGTCCGCGTCCAGGCACATGTGGCCGATCTCGCCAGCGTTGCCGCTCCGGCCGCGGTAGACCACGCCGTCGATCATGAGGCCGGCGCCGATGCCGGTCCCCATGTAGACGGCGGCGAAGCTCGGCGTGCCGCGCACCACGCCGGACCAGTGCTCGCCGAGCGCGGCCGCGGTGGCGTCGTTCTCCAGGACGACGGGGAGGCCGGTCGCCTCCGCGAGTGCCTGGTCGAGGGGGAAGTCCTCCCAGTGACGCATCGTGGGGGGTGTCAGGCGCATGCCGCTCGCCGGGGTGAGCGGGCCGGGGGAGACCAGGCCCAGACCGAGGACCAGGTCCCGGCTGATGCCGACGCCCTGGATGAGCTTGTCGACCTCGTCGGCCATGCGGGCCACCACCACGGGCGGGTTGTCGGTGCCCGCCCCCGCCCGGGACATCCGGGCCACGACCGAACCGCCGAGGTCGGTGAGGGCGTAGGTGATGCCCGAGTGGTCGAGGTGCACGCCGACCGCGTACCGGGCGCTCTCGTTCAGCGCCAGCAGCGTGCGGGGCTTGCCGCCGGTGGACTCGGAGCGGCCGACCTCCGTGACCAGACCGTCGTCGATCAGGCGCCGGACCACGGTCGAGATGGTGGCGCCCGTGAAGCCGGTCGCCTCGATCAGCCGGACCCGGCTGATGGTGCCGGCCGCCCTGATGACGTCCAGCACCGCCGCCCTGCTGGTCGCATGCGGCATGTCCCTCGCCGGCCCGCCCATCGACATCCTCCCCGGCGCCCAGGCAGGCGCTGTGCCGCGGCCGGTGGATCCGGCCTCTCACCCAGTTTATTTGCAGGACGAACATAGCAACCCGAGTCCGGGCGCCGCACCGTGTCCACGGCCCGGGAAAGCGGCCGAAGTTCACGCCGATGTGTTGACTTTCTTTCTTCGCCACCTTAACAATCTCGCCACACAAGCGTGGTTCCCGTCCCTTCGGGGCGTCAGGGAGCCCAGGCCGGCCGTCCGGCAAGGACCGCCCCGAGAGAGTGGCCTCATATGTCCAGGATTCGCAGTGAGTCGCGTCGTGTCAGCCTCGCGGGGGCCGTGGCCCTCGGCCTCCTTCTCACGGGATGCGGTGCCGGTGACGGCGCCGGCGGCGGTGGCTCCGACACGCTGATCGCCTACACGGGCCAGAGCGGCGACTACCAGATCAACTTCAACCCGTACTCGCCGACCGTGATCGACGGCCCGGGCACCATCTTCGAGCCGCTGTTCTTCTACAACGTCGCGCGCAAGGACAAGCCCGAGCCGCGCCTGGGCACGGCGTTCTCCTGGAACAAGCAGGGCACCGAACTCTCCGTCACCCTGCGGCCGGACGCCAAGTGGAGCGACGGGCAGAAGTTCACCGCGGACGACGTCGTCTTCACCCTCGACATGATCCGCAAGAACCCCGCCATGAACAGCACGGGGTACTCCGGCACCGCCAAGGCCGTCGACGCCACCCACGTGAAGATCACCTTCGACAAGCCGTCGTTCAGCGACGGACCGCAGATCCTCGGCCGGTCCTGGATCGTCCCCAAGCACATCTGGTCCCAGATCGCCAAGCCGTCCGAGGACGTCATGAAGAACCCGGTCGGCACCGGGCCCTTCAAGCTGGCCGACTTCAAGCCGCAGGCGTTCACCCTGGAGGCCAACCCCGGGTACTACGGGGGCGCCCCCGCGCTGAAGAAGATCCGCTTCGTCGCGCTCTCCGGCAACCAGTCCGGCGCCGACGCCCTCAAGGCCGGCCAGATCGACTGGCAGACCGGCCCCGTCCCCGACATCGAGAACGTCTCCAAGAACTACCCCGGCTACCAGGCCATCACCGTCCCGATGAACCAGACCGCCCTGTTCACCTGCTCCGACGCCGCCCTCGGCTGCACCGGCCCGCAGACCGATCCCGCGGTGCGCCGGGCGATCTACTACGCCATGGACCGCACCCAGCTCAACGCGCTGGCCTTCGAGAACACCTCCAGCGAGATCTCACCCGGCTTCGCCCTGCCCGAACGGGACAAGGCGCTGGTGTCGGCCAGGCTCACCGACCGCCTCGCGCCGATGCAGCCCCAGCTCGCCAAGGCCGACGGCCTGCTCCGGGCGGCCGGCTACACCAAGGGCTCCGACGGCGTCTACGCCAGGAACGGCACGAAGCTCGCCCTCACGGTCAAGGTGGTCTCCGGCTGGACCGACTACATCACCGCCGTCAGCACCCTCGCCGAACAGCTGAAGAAGGCGGGCATCAAGCTCACCGTGCAGCAGGTGTCGTGGAACGAGTGGTCCGACGCCCGCGGACGCGGCCAGTACCAGCTGCTCATCGACGCCGTGTCCCAGGGACCGGCCCCCGACCCCTACTACCCGTACAGCTACTTCTTCTCCTCCCGCACCACCGCGCCGGTCGGCCAGACCGCCAACCCCAACTTCGCCCGGTTCAGGAACGCCCGCGTGGACGCCGCCCTCGACGCGCTGAAGGCCATCGACCCGCAGAACACCGCGGCCCGGCAGCCGTACTACGACACCATCCAGACCGAGATCGAGAAGTCGATGCCCTACATCCCGATCCTCACCGGCGGCACCACGAGCGAGTTCAACGCCCGCAAGTTCACCGGCTGGCCCACCGAGGACGACCTCTACGCCTTCCCGGCGGTCTGGGGCCGGCCCGACAACTCGCAGGTGTTCCTTCACCTCAAGCCCGCCAAGTGAGGCACGCATGAGGTACTACGCCCGCAAGCTCGGTTTCTATCTCGTCGCCCTGTGGGCGGCCGTCACCCTGAACTTCTTCATCCCGCGACTGATGCCGGGCAACCCGGTGGACATCCTGATGGCGAAGCTCCAGCAGCGCGGCGGCACCGTCGACCCGTCGGTACGCCGCTCCTACGAGCTCCTCCTCGGCGCGGACAGCGGCGACTCGCTCGCCCAGCAGTACGTCTCCTACCTGGGCAACATGCTGCACGGCGACTTCGGCGTCTCGGTCAGCTCCTACCCGGCCAAGGTGTCGGACGTGATCGGGCAGTCCCTGCCCTGGACCATCGCCCTGATCGGCATGGCGACGTTGATCTCGTTCGTCCTCGGCCTCGCCCTCGGCACCTGGGTGGGCTGGAAGCGCGGCTCCTGGCTGGACTCCCTCATCCCCGGCACCACCGTGCTGGCGGCCGTGCCGTACTTCTGGCTGGCCCTGATCCTCGCCGCGCTGCTCTCCTCCACCCTGCACTGGTTCCCGCTGCTCGGCGGCTACGACGTGTCCCTGTCCATGGGCTGGAACCGGCCGTTCATCTCCTCCGCCGTCCAGCACGGCATCCTGCCCGCGCTCACCATCGTGATCTCCTCGGTGGGCGGATGGCTGCTCGGCATGCGCAACATGATGGTGTCCACCGCGGCCGAGGACTACATCCTCACCGCCCGCGCCAAGGGCCTGCGCCCCAGCCGCATCATGATCCGCTACGCCGCCCGCAACGCGGCGCTCCCCTCGGTCGCGGGCTTCGCCACCTCCCTCGGCTTCGTGGTGTCCGGCTCCGTCATGACCGAACAGGTCTTCTCCTACCCGGGCATCGGCAGCCGGCTGCTGCAGGCCGTCGAGAACAACGACTACGCGCTGATGCAGGGCATCTTCCTGGTCATCACCGTCGCGGTCCTCGGCGCGAACCTGCTCGTGGATCTGCTCTACGGGCTGATCGACCCCCGCACCCGAGCGAACAACTGAGCGGAAGGATCGTCCGTGACGAGTGTCATTCCCCCCTCCAGCGGGCTGGAGGACCTGCCGCCGGGCACCGAGCCCGGCGCCCTGCCCCCGCCCGCCGCCGGCCGGCGCACCGGCTGGCGCGCCGTGCTGCCGGCCTGGACGCCGAAGCTGGCCGTCGGCCTCGGCCTGGTGGTCGTCATCGCCCTGTTCGGCCTGCTCGGACCGGTGTTCGCCGGCGACCCGGCCACCATCCGCAACATCGGCCTGACCGGACCGAGCGGTGACCACTGGCTCGGCACCACCCAGACCGGCCAGGACGTCCTCGACCAGCTCACCCACGCCACCCGGGGATCGCTGCAGATCGGCCTCCTCGTCGGCGTCATGGCCACCGCGCTGTCCGCCCTGTTCGGCGTGATCGGCGGCTACGCGGGCGGCATCGTGGACGAGGCGTTCTCGCTGTTCTCCAACGTCATGCTGGTCATCCCCGGCCTTCCGCTGGTGATCGTCATCTCCGGGTTCGTCCCCGCCGACCAGCGCGGATCCTGGACCATCGCCCTGGTCCTGGCCCTCACCGGCTGGGCCGCCGCGGCGCGCGTGCTGCGCGCCCAGACGCTCTCCCTGCGCAACCGCGACTACGTGGCGGCGGCCCGGGTCGCCGGCGAGAAGCCCTGGCGGGTGATCTGCGTCGAGATCCTGCCCAACCTGCTGCCCGTGCTGGCCTCGCAGTTCGTCTTCTCGGTGATCGCCGCCATCCTCAGCGAGGCCGGCCTGTCCTTCCTCGGCCTGGGGGCCTCCAACTCCTCCACCCTCGGCACGATGCTCTACTTCGCGCAGAACGGCTTCGCGCTGCAGCGGGAGGCCTGGTGGTGGTTCGTCCCGCCCGGCCTGATCATCGCCGCCTTCGGCTGCGGGCTCGCCCTGATCAACCTCAGCCTCGACGAGATCATCAACCCGCGGCTGCGCCGCCCCGGCCGCGGGCGCGCCGCCCGCGCGCTGTCCGGCAGCAGCCGCAAGGACGCCGTCAGGAGCACCGCCGTATGAGCCACAACCTGTCGCCGCAAGCTGCCGGGGCGGCCGCGGACGTCACGCGGGACGCGGTGCTGACGGTGCGCGACCTCAACGTCGTCTACCAGGGGGCCACACCCGTGCACGCCGTCAAGGACGTGTCCCTGACCCTGCACCGGGGTGAGATCCTCGGCCTGGCCGGCGAGTCCGGCTGCGGCAAGAGCACCCTCGCCTACGCCGTCAACCGACTGCACGACTGGCCCGCCGAGGTCACCTCCGGCTCGGTCACCTTCCACGACCGCGACGGCGAGGACCTCGACCTGCTCGCGCTGCCGCCCGGCCGGCTGCGCAGGTTCCGCTGGTCGAAGCTGTCCATGGTGTTCCAGGGCGCGATGAACGCCCTCAACCCGGTCACCACCGTCCGGGCCCAGCTGGAGGACGTGCTCACCACGCACCGCCCCGGCATGTCGAAGCAGGAGCGCGGGGCCCGCTGCGCCGAGGTGCTGGAACTCGTCGGCGTCGAGCCCCGCCGGATGGCCTCCTACCCGCACGAACTCTCCGGCGGCATGCGGCAGCGCGTGATGATCGCCATGGCGCTGCTGCTCGACCCCCAGGTCATGATCATGGACGAGCCGACCACGGCCCTCGACGTCCTGGTCCAGCGCGGCATCCTGCGCGAGATCCTCCGGCTGCGCGACGAACTCGGCTTCGCCGTCGTCTTCATCACCCACGACCTGCCCCTGCTGCTCGAACTCAGCGACCGCATCGCGGTGATGCTGCGCGGGGAGATCGTCGAGTACGACACCGCCGAGACGCTCTACCGGCAGCCCCGCCACCCCTACACGCGCCGCCTCCTGGACTCCTTCCCGAGCCTCACGGGAGAGCGGGGCGCGTTCCTGCGGGACGGGGCGGCCAGCCGCACGCAGGTTCCCACCGACGGGGGTGCCCGATGACCACGCTCGAAGTACGCGATCTCGTCAAGGAGTTCACGCTCAGGTCCGGGCTGCGCCGCACCCGCCTGCGCGCGGTCCACCGGGTCGGCTTCACCCTCGTGCCCGGCCGCACGGTCGCCCTGGTGGGGGCGTCCGGGTCGGGCAAGTCCACCGTCGCCCGCATGATCGCCCGCCTGGAGAAGCCCACGTCCGGCACGATCGCCGCCGTCGGCCCGGACGGGGCGCGGATCGAGGACCGCCACTACCGGGACCATGTCCAGATGGTCTTCCAGGACCCGTTCGCCTCGCTCAACCCCTTCCACAGCATCGAGCACCATCTGGCCCGCCCCCTCGTGCTGCACGGCCGGGCGAAGGGGCGCGAGCAGGTCCGCGACCGGGCCGCGCAGCTCCTGGAGCGGGTGAACCTCCCCGCCGGCCTGATGGACCGGCGCCCGCACGAACTCTCCGGCGGCCAGCGCCAGCGCGTCGCCATCGCCCGCGCCCTCGCGCCCGGTGCCCAGGTGATCGTCGCCGACGAACCGGTCTCCATGCTGGACGTCTCCAGCCGCCTCGGCGTCCTCAACCTCCTCGCCCGGCTCCAGCGGGAGGACGATCTGGCGGTGCTCTACATCACCCACGACCTGGCCACCGCACGGCACTTCTCCGACAGCATCGTGGTGATGAACCGCGGGCGGATCGTCGAGCGCGGACCGGCCGACGACGTCATCCTGGACCCCCGGCACCCGTACACCAAAACCCTGGCCGCGGCCGCCCCCGACCCCGAACTGCGCGGCCGGCTGCGCTCGGCGGACCCCGGACCCGAGGCGTCCTCCGACCGCGACCACCTCACCTACGACCACGACGCCGGGCGGTGGGTGGACATCGACGCCGACGCCCAGGCCGCCGTCACCGCTGCCTGAGACAGCAGCAGAACACCGAAGGGCCGGGGCCCGCCGACCTCACGTCGGCGAGCCCCGGCCTTCTCGCGCTTCCCCCTTGGCGGTCGCTACACGCGCGTCGCCCGCACCAGCACCAGCCGCTCCGGATACAGCACGGGCGCCTGCAGCCCGGCGTCCGCGAGGACCGCGCCGGGGAGTTCGACGCCCTCCGGCGTCCACCAGGGCAGGCGCAGCCCCCAGTGGTGGGCGTTGCCGTCGGGCACGTCCCCGGGGGCCTGCGGACACACCCGGTAGACCGTGTCCCGGTCGAGGCCGGGCAGCCGTACCGGACCGGTGGGGTACAGCTCCGACGTGCCGTGGGCGACCAGCGCGTAGATCGCCTCGGACGCGTCCTCGGCGACCACGCCGTGCACCTCGTAGGCGGGATCCGGGTGGTCTCCGTGCACCGCTGTCCCCGAGTGCAGCAGCGGCCGCAGCTCCTTGTACAGGGCGACCCACCGCGCCAGCCGCTCCAGCTCCTCCGGTGGGGCGGAGGTCAGGTCCCATTCGATGCCGAAGTGGCCGAACAGGGCGGTACCGGCCCGGAAGTCGAGCGGATGGCTGCGGCCGGTGGTGTGGGACACCGGCGAGCCGACGTGCGTGCCCATCAGCTCCAGCGGGATCAGGGCGTTGGTCCACCGCTGGATCTGCTGCCGCTCCAGGGCGTCGATGCAGTCCGACACCCACACCCGGTCCGTGCGCTCCAGGATGCCGAGGTCGACCCGGCCGCCGCCCGAGGAGCAGGACTCGATCTCCACCCCAGGGTGCCGGGAGCGCAGTTCGTCCAGCAGCCGGTAGACGGCGAGGGTCTGGTCGTGCACACCGGCCCGCCCGGTGGGCTGGTGCCCGGCCTCGACGAGGTCGCGGTTGTGGTCCCACTTCAGGTACGAGACGGGGTACGTGGTCAGCAGGTCGTCCAGCCGCTCCAGGATGTACGCGTACGCCTCGGGCCGGGCCAGGTCCAGGACCTGCTGGTGGCGGGCGGCGCCGGGCAGCCGGCCGCCGGTGGCCATGATCCAGTCGGGGTGGGCGCGGGCCAGGTCGGAGTCCTCGTTGATCATCTCGGGTTCGACCCAGATCCCGAACTCCATGCCGAGCGCGGTGACATGACCGGTCAGCGGGCCGAGCCCTTCGGGCCAGACCTCGTCGGAGACGTACCAGTCGCCGAGCGCCCGCCGGTCGTCGCGCCGCGCGCCGAACCAGCCGTCGTCCAGCACGAAGCGCTCCGCGCCCACCGCTGCCGCCGCGTCCGCGAGCCGCTTGAGCCGCTCCAGGTCCTGGTCGAAGTAGACCGCCTCCCAGGTGTTGACCACCACGGGCCGCGGCGAGGACGGGTGCTGCGGGCGGGCCCGCAGCCGGCGGTGGAAGCGGGCGGACACCTCGTCCAGGCCGCGGCCGTACGCGCCGTACTGCCAGGGCGTGGAGTAGCTCTCGTCCGGCCCGAGCAGCACCTCGCCGGACAGCAGCAGTTCGCCCGAGCCGAGCAGCGCGACCGAGTGGAAGGTGCGCTCGGCGAAGGTGCGGTGGTTGCCGGACCAGGCGGTGTGCACGGCCCACACCTCACCGCCGCGGTTGCCGAAGCCCTGTGTGCCGGCCGCCAGCAGGAACGCGGCGTCGAAGCCGGTGCGGCCCGTGCGGTTCTCCCGCATCCGCAGGCCCTGGGTGAACGCGGTGCGCTGCGGGCTGCGTTCGCGCAGGTGGCGCCCGGTGAAGTCGAGGAGTTCCACGGCGACGGGCGGCACCGGCAGGGTGAGGTGGACCGCGTCCACGGCGAACGGGGTGTCCGCGAGGTTGGTGAGGGTGGCCCGCTGACGCACCAGGCCTTCGGCCGTCAGCTGGACGGTCAGGGTCAGGCCGAGGGCCGCCGCCTCGTCGCGGGCGTGCACGACGAGGGTGCCGGGGCGGTCGCCGCCGTCCCGCCCGTCGACGGTGAGTTCGCCGCGGGTGACACGGAAGGCGGACGAGAAGTGCGCGCCGCCGCGGTGGCCCACCAGCCCCGGCGTGCCGAGCCAGCCCGCCGACTGCTCGGGCAGCACGGAGACCTCGACGGGGCCGTCGACGGAGAAACCGACCGGCTGGGGCAGGGAGGCCAGCCGCAGCGCGTGCAGCCGGGCGCCGGACAGGTCTCCCGGATCGGCTCCCCAGTGCAGGACGCGCGGGAGGGTGTCGCCCGACAGGTCCAGCACCAAGGCGGTGCCGGCGGCGCGCAGATGGACCAGGTCGGGGACGGGAGTGAGGGAATCAGCTGACACGGTCACGCTTCCTCGACGTTCCTCGGAGTGGGATGTCCGTACGTCGTTGACTTACTTAATTCAGCGACGTAACAATGCTCGCGAGCCTAATGGCCTCGTCCGGAAGACACCAGGGTCCGGCGAAGACGGATGTCCCGGCCGCAGGCTTCTGATCCGACGGGAGTGAACATGGCGCGAACGACCCTGCACGAGGGCTGGCTCCTGCACGCGAAGCACGGCCCCGTGCCGGACGCCGTCCGCGGGCGCACCCTGCCGGCCACGGTGCCCGGCAGTGTGCATCTCGACCTGATGGCCGCGGGCCTGATACCGGACCCCTACCTCGACCGGGCCGAGGAGGAACTGGTCTGGACGCACCGCACGGCCTGGCAGTACCGCCTCGCCTTCGACGCGGCCGCCGCACGGGCGGGGGAGCGGGTGGACCTGGTCTTCGAGGGCCTCGACACCGTCGCGACCGTCACCCTGAACGGCCGGACGATCGGCACCACGGCCAACATGCACCGCGGGTACCGCTTCGACGTACGCCCCCATCTCGTCGACGGCGCCAACGAACTGACCGTGGACCTCGCCTCCGCGCTGGAGTACGCCGAGGAGACGGAGGCGTCGCTCGGCCGCCGCGAGCACGTCTACCCGCACCCCTTCAACATGGTGCGCAAGATGGCGTGCAGCTTCGGCTGGGACTGGGGTCCCGACCTGCAGACCGCCGGAATCTGGAAGCCCGTCCGGCTGGAGCGCTGGCACACCGCGCGCTTCGACCGCGTCCGGCCCCAGGTACGGGTGGAGCCCGACGGCACCGGCGTCGTGGAGGTGCACGCGGACGTCGAACGCGCCGCAGCCGACGGCCCGGACCTCGTCCTCACCGCCGAGATCGCCGGTCACCGGGCGCGCGCCGTGCTCACCGCCGGCACCACCACCGCCGTCCTGCGCGTCACCGTGCCCGACGCGCGGCTGTGGTGGCCCGCCGGATACGGCGACCAGCCCCTGTACGACCTCCACGTCGCCCTCGCCACCGAGGCGGGGCCGGCCGGCACCGGCGTCCTGGACACCGCCGACCGCCGCGTCGGCTTCCGGAACATCACCGTCGACACCACCCCCGACGCCACCGGCACCCCCTTCACCTTCGTCGTCAACGGCACCCGCGTCTTCGCCAAGGGAGCCAACTGGATCCCCGACGACCACTTCCTGACCCGCATCACCCGCGAACGCCTCGAACGCCGCGTCGACCAGGCGCTCGCCGCCCACATGAACATGCTGCGCGTGTGGGGCGGCGGCATCTACGAGACCGACGACTTCTACGACGTGTGCGACGAGCGCGGCATGCTCGTCTGGCAGGACTTCCCCTTCGCCTGCGCCGCCTACCCCGAGGAGGAGCCCCTGCGCGGCGAGGTCGAGGCCGAGGCCCGCGAGAACGTCGCCCGCCTCGCCGGACACCCGAGCCTCGCCCTGTGGAACGGCGGCAACGAGAACCTGTGGGGGTACGCCGACTGGGGCTGGCCCGAGCAACTCGCCGGCCGCACCTGGGGCCTCGGCTACTACACCGACCTGCTGCCCCGGATCGTCGCCGAACTCGACCCCGCCACGCCCTACGCCGACGGCAGCCCGTACACACCCGGCGCCCCGGTCGGCGGCATCCACCCCAACGACCAGGACCACGGCACCCGCCACGAGTGGGAGGTGTGGAACCGGGTCGACTACACCCACTACCGGGACCACATCCCGCGCTTCTGCTCCGAGTTCGGCTTCCAGGGCCCGCCCACCTGGGCCACCCTCACCCGCTGGATCCACGACGAACCGCTCGCCCCGACCTCGCCCGCGTTCCTGCTGCACCAGAAGGCCGAGGACGGCAACGGCAAACTCGACCGCGGCCTCGCCCCCCACCTGCCCGCCCCGCGCACCTTCACCGACTGGCACTGGGCCACCCAGCTCAACCAGGCCCGCGCCGTCGCCTTCGCCGTCGAGCACTTCCGCTCCTGGTGGCCCCGCACCGCCGGCACCCTGGTGTGGCAGCTCAACGACTGCTGGCCGGTCACCTCCTGGGCCGCCGTGGACAGCGACGAGCGCCCCAAGCCCCTCTGGTACGCGCTCCGCCGGGCCTACGCCCCCCGGCTGCTGACCTTCCAGCCCCGCGACGGACGGCTCGCCGTCGTCGCCGTCAACGACACCGACGAGACCTGGACCGGGCGGCTGGTCCTGGAGCGCCGCACCCTCCAGGGCGTCGTCCTGGCCGGTGCTAAAGTCGACCTCCGGGTGGCACCCCGCTCGGTCGGGCTCGTGGAAGCGGACGACGCACTGCTCGCACCGGACGAGGTCAGGCAGGAGGTACTCGTGGCGTCGTCGGAGGGCGTACGCGCGATCCACACCTTCTGCGAGGACCGGGACCTCGCCTACCGGCCCGACGCACTCAGCGCCGAGGCGCACGCGGTGCCCGGCGGCTACCGCGTCGACGTCCGGGCCGGCTCCTTCGCCCGCGACATCGCCGTCCTGGCCGACCGCCTCGCCCCCGACGCGGTCGTCGACGACATGCTCGTCACCCTGCTGCCCGGTGAGACCCACTCCTTCCACGTCCGCACCGGCCACACCCTCGACCCCGCAGACCTGACCGCCCCGCCCGTGCTGCGGTCCGTGAACAGCCTCTGCCACGCCTCACCGGAGATCGGATGACCCCTGCCCACCGCGACCGCTCCCAGCCGGGCGCCCTGGGCCTCGTCCTGGCGCGCTCGACCCGACTGCTCGGCGTGGAACCGTTCTTCATGGAGTTCATCACCGGGATGGAGGAACGCCTGGTGACCCGCGACATGTCGGTGCTGCTCCATGTGGTGCCCACGTACGAGGAGGAGATCGCCGCCTACCACCGGTGGGCTGCGGGCGGCCTGGTCGACGCGGTGGCCGTGGTCAACCTCGTCGAGGGGGACCGCAGGCCGGGCGTCCTGCGCGAGCTGGGCCTGCCGGCGGTCCTCGTCGGCACCTGGCGGGACGACCCCGGGCTGCCGGCCGTGCGCACCGACGACGCGGGGCCCGTCCGCGACGCCGTGTCCCGGCTCGCGGACCTCGGCCACCGGGTCGTCGCCCGCGTCACGGGACCGCCGTCCCTGCTGCACACGCGGGCCCGCACCGCCGCCCAGGAGGAGGCGTGCCGGGAGGCGGGCATCGAGGCGGTGGTCGTGGAGGGCGACTACACGGCCGAGTCCGGGGCCCGGCTCACCGCCGAACTCCTCAAGCGCACGCCCCGGCCCACGGCGATCCTCTACGACAACGACGTGATGGCCGTCGCCGGGCTGGCCGCGGCCAAGGACTTGGGGGTGGACGTCCCCGCCGACCTCTCCCTCATCGCCTGGGACGACTCCACCCTCTGCCGTCTGGCCTCACCCCCGCTGACGACCATGACCGTCGACGTCCACCGCTTCGGCGTCCTGGTCGCGGAAGCCGCCCTCGACCACATCGACGGCCGCCCCGCCGGCGAGCGGTGGTCCCCTACGGCCCACTTCGTACCCCGCGGGACGACCGGGCCCGCGCCCGCCTGACGGACCCGCCGCGCGATCCCGCCGCATTGCCGGGAATCGCTTCTCGGCCGGCGGATACCCATACCTCATGGGGTCAGGCAGCGTGCCCCTGGGCTCGCGGTGAGGCATACCGCGGGTCCGCCTCCCTGAGGCGTGGGTCCCGGCCTCCGCGCGGGCTCCACCCCGAGCCGGCTCTCGCGCGGCGCGTTCCCCCTCCTCACCTCCCGCGCGAGGGCCCCGATCACTCCAGGAAGCGCAGCTCCGCGTCCGGATTGCACTGTGGGCAGGCCCGGACGCCCTCGGCGAGGGCCCGCCGGGCCTGCTCGCGGGTGATGCCGCGGCTGCGCTTGCGGCCGTCCCAGCAGCTGCCGACGTGCACGAAGAGGGGGCCCTGGTGGCGGCCACCTTCAAGGCGCCACTCCGGCTCCGGCGGCCGGGCCGCGATGCCCCGCTGCCGCTCCCGCTCGCGCCGCTCGGCGTCCTCGATCTGCCGCCGGACCCGCTCCAGGGTGAGGACCAGCCAGGTCTCCAGGGTGCGGAGGCGCGGCAGGTCGGGCGGCAGATCGGTCACGTGTTCGATTCTAGGGCGTGGGGAGCTCCGGCTGCAGCTGACGTCCGTGTGGCCCTTCCGGTGAGTGTGCTCGCATGGCCTTGTTACGGTCGCCGGATGGCGAACTGGGATGCGGACGGCATCCGCGTACGGATCCGGGAACTGGCCGCCCGGGACCCGGACCGGCAGCGCTTCGGCGCGCGGACGCACGGGTACGCGCTGGCGCCGCCGCTGCCGGCGTCGGAGGTCCGGGCGTTCGAGGAAACCCACGGCATCGCACTGCCGGCGGAGTACCGGTCGTTCGTCGCGGAGGTCGGCGACGGCCCGGCCGGGCCCGGTCACGGGCTGATGCCGTTGACCGCCCCTCGCCCGGACGCCGACGGGGAGTGGGCCGCGGACGACGAGTGGGAGGAGGACCGCCTGCCGGGCCGCCTCGCCGAGCCGTTCCCGCTCACCCAGCCCCTGCCCGGCCGGATCGCGGCACCCGCCGAGCTGACGCGGGGCACGCTGATGCTGGCCGAGCTGGGCTGCGGCATGTTCTTCCGGCTCGTCCTGAACGGCCCCCGGGCCGGAGAGATCTGGCAGATCGACCCGGACTGGGGCGGCTTCCTGCCGGTGAGCCCCGGCTTCCGGTCCTGGTACACCGACTGGCTGACGAGCCCGTGAGGGCGGCACGCCCTGGACGGATCAAGCCCGGCTGGGCTGGGCGCGGGGAAGGCGGACGGTGACCGTGAGGCCGCCGGCCGGGCGCGGGGTCAGGACGAGGGTGCCGTCGTGGGCGCGGACCACGCTGTGCACGATGGCCAGGCCGAGGCCGACACCGGCGTGCTCGTCGCTGCGTACGCGTGCCGTACCGCGCTGGAAGGGTTCCGTCAGGGTCGGCACCAGGGCGGGCGGTAGCGGAGGGCCTGTGTTCTCCACGAGCAGCAGGCTCACGCCGTCCCGCTCCTCGGTGTGGACGACCACCGTGCCGTCGGCGGGGAGATTGTGGACGACGGCGTTCTGGACGAGGTTCGTCACCATCCGCAGCAGCAGTTCCGGCGAACCGCTGGTGCGGGCCGCCCCGCCGGTGACGTCGAGCGTGATCCGGCGCTGCTCGGCGAGCGGGAGCAGCGTCTCGGCGGCCTCCTCCGCGAGGAGGGAGAGGTCGACGCTCTCGCGGGCGAAGTGCCCGCGGTCGCCGCGGCTGAGCAGCAGCAGGGCGTCCGTCAGCTCGATCGCCCGCGTGTTGACCGCGTCCAGGCGCTCGATCAGCTCCGCCCGGTCCCGCGTGGGGTCCTTGCGGGCCACGTCGAGCAGCGTCCGCGAGATCGCCAGCGGGGTGCGCAGCTCGTGCGAGGCGTTCGCGGCGAAGCGCTGCTGCTCCGCGACGTGCGCCTCCAACTGCTCCAGCATGGTGTCGAACGTGTCGGCGAGCTCCCGGAACTCGTCCCGGCGGCCCTCCATGCGGATCCGGTGCGACAGCGACCCGGTTCCGGCCGTCCGTGCCGCCGCCGTGATCCGCGTCAGCGGCGCGAGCATCCGGCCCGCGAGGATCCAGCCGCCGACCAGTCCGAACACGAGCAGGAAGCCCATCGCGGCGGCCGCGGCCGGGGCGAAGGTGTGCACGAGCAGGTAGCGGTTGGGCGAGATGCCGAGCAGGCCCTGGGAGTTGTCGGGGACGTAACGCAGCAGGTACGCCCACACCACGGCCAGCAGCAGAGCGCCGGCCACGGCGAGGAAACCGGCGTAGCTGAGGGTGAGCTTCAGCCGGACGCTGAGGCCTGGCGCTCTACGCATGCGGGGAGCCGGCGTCGGTGGCTGGGGTGGCGGCTGCGGTCTTGGACGTGCCGGGGCCGGGGCCGGAGCCGGAGCCGGTGTCGATGCGGTAGCCGACGCCCGGCACCGTGGCGATGACCCACGGCTCGCCCAGCCGTTTGCGCAGCGCGGAGACGGTGATCCGTACGGCGTTGGTGAGCGGGTCGGTGTTCTCGTCCCAGGCCCGCTCCAGCAGCTCCTCGGCGCTGACGACCCCGCCCTCGGCGGCGACGAGGACCTCCAGCACCGCGAACTGCTTGCGGGTGAGCGCCACATACCGCCCGTCGCGGAAGACCTCCCGGCGGAAGGGATCGACCCGCAGCCCGGCGATCTCCCGCACCGGAGGCCGGGCGTACGCGCGCCGGCGGTCCAGCGCCCGCAGCCGCAGCACGAGTTCCCGCAGCTCGAACGGCTTGGTGAGGTAGTCGTCGGCGCCCAGCTCGAAGCCGGACGCCTTGTCGTCGATCCGGTCGGCGGCGGTGAGCATGAGGATCGGGATGCCGCTGCCGGAGGCGACGATGCGCCGCGCGACCTCGTCGCCGGACGGGCCGGGGATGTCACGGTCGAGGACCGCGAGGTCGTAGGAGTGGACGCTCAGCAGCTCCAGAGCGGTATCGCCGTCGCCGGCGATGTCGGCGGCGATCGCCTCCAGCCGGAGACCGTCACGGACGGCCTCGGCCAGATACGGCTCGTCCTCCACGATCAGTACACGCATGGCAGAAGCCTAAGCAGCGGGACATATCGCCGACGTATGCGGAGAGCGCCCCCGCGGCACCGCGACCCGGCGGCGCGGCTCAACCCACCGGTGCCGGCTCGGGACGCTCCCGGCCCGCCTCCGCCCGCGCGGTGGTCCGCCACCAGCGACGTGACGCCAGCCCGGCCAGCACGGCACCGGCGGTGTTGACCAGGACGTCGTCCACGGAGGACACCCGGTCCAGCCGCAGGACGTACTGCGCGGTCTCCACCAGGACCGAGCAGCCCGCGCCGAGCGCCAGGATGCGCGGCAGGGACGCCAGCGCGGTGAACCGCACCGGGGCGAAGGCACCGAGCGAGGCGAAGACGAGCAGGTTGCCGGTGATGCCGAGCGTCCCCATGGTGACCAGGTCCCGCAGCGGCACCAGGCTCACCCGGGCGGGCGCGACGCCCGGCTCGGCGCCCGGCATCAGGATCAGCCACACGAACGGCACCGTGCCGTGGACCATGCCCACCTCGGCCAGCGACAGCCGCCACGCCGAGGCGACACCGGCGGCCCGCCGGCGGTACGCCAGCGCGCACACCACCAGGGCGGACAACGGCAGCGCGACCAACGTCATGAGCACCACGCCGTTGAAGGTGTCGAAACAGCCGTGCCACTGCCCGGCCATGCACCGGGGAGCGGACATCATCAGCGGTCGCCGTACGACGTACACGCCGCCCGCCACACCGAGGACCAGCAGGCCGAGGCCCGCGATCCGGCGCGCGCGGCGGCCCGGCGCCGACAGGGATGCGTCGAGGTTCATGCCCCCATTGGAGACGGCGGCCGGTTGCCAGGGCGTATCCGCTTTTCGATACGCCGCCGATACACGCCGGGGGACCTCAACTGGGCGAGTCTCCGCGTGAGCTGAGGGAGCGACGGTCCCCCCGAAGGGGGAGCGCGTGCGTACCGCGGCTTGTGGGGACGTCACAAGGTCTCGTCCGGGAATCGGTCGGCTCCTGACCTGACACCCGCCTCCGCACTGGGAACATCATGAGGACGCACAGCAGGTGCTCTGTGGCATCCGCACAATCCAAGGAGGCTCATGTGACCCGTAACGGTCGTGTGCTGGTGACGGGCGTCGGGGCGATGACGCCACTGGGAGCGGACGCGCCGTCCACGTGGGCGGGGCTGCTGGACGGCAAGTCAGGGGTGCGGCTGCTGGAGGAGGACTGGGCCGCGGACCTGCCCGTGCACGTCGCGGCCCCCCTCACGGTGGACCCCGCCGCCCAGATGCCGCGGGCCGAGGCGAGGAAGCTCGACCGCGGTGAGCAGATCGCCCTGCTCAGTGCGCGCGAGGCCTGGCAGGACGCGGGCGCCCCCCAGGTCGAGCCGGAACGGCTCGCCGTAGTCATCGGTACCGGCACCGGCGGCATCCTCAGCACGCTGGGCCAGGACGACATCCTCGAACGCACCGGGCTGCGCCGGATGTCGCCGTTCGCCATCCCCATGCTGATGCCCAACGGGCCCGCGGCCTGGGTGAGCATGGACCTCGGCGCGAAGGGCGGCGCCCGGACTCCGGTGAGCGCCTGCGCGTCCGGGGCGGAGGCCCTCGCCCTCGGCCAGGACCTGATCCGCAGCGGACGGGTGGACGTGGTCGTCGCGGGTGGCGTGGAGGCGTGCCTGCACCCCTTCACCCTCGCCGCCTTCGCCCAGATGACGGCCCTGTCGACGCAGTCCACGGACCCGGAGTCCGTGTCCCGCCCGTTCGACGTCCGCCGGTCCGGGTTCGTCATGGGCGAGGGCGCCGGGATCATGGTGCTCGAACGCGCCGGGTTCGCCGAGGCCCGCGGCGCCCGCGCCTACGGCACGCTGGCCGGCAGCGCCGTGAGTTCCAGCGCGGACCACATCACCGCCTCCGACGCGGACGGCCAGGTCTTCGCCATGGAACTGGCGCTGCGCGACGCCGGTCTGGACCCGTCGGACATCGGGGTCGTGCACGCCCACGCCACGTCGACGGAGTCCGGTGACGTGGCGGAGGCCGAGGCCATCGGGCGGGTGCTCGGCAACGGCGTCGCGGTGACGGCGACGAAGTCGATGACCGGGCACATGCTGGGCGCCTCCGGAACCGTCGGCGCCCTCACCGCCCTGCTCGCGCTCAGGGACGGCACCGTGCCGGCCACGCGCAACCTCGACGAGCTGGACCCGCGCGTGGAGGTGGACGTGGTGCGCGGTGAGCCCCGCACGGGCCAGTGGTCCGCGGCGCTGTCCAACTCGTTCGGGTTCGGCGGACACAACGTCAGTCTCGTCTTCACCCGGTGAGGAGCGGGCGCGCCCGGCCCGTTGTCCACGACCGGGCGCGCCCATCTTTTTGACGCCAGGCCGCACCGGCCCGCCCGCTCACGAGATGGCCGCACCGGCCCGCTCACGAGAAGGCCGCGCCCGCCCGGCTCACGAGAACGCCGCACCGCCCCGCTCACGACAAGGCCGCACCCGCCCCGCTCACGACGCGGCGGGCGGGTCTCCGTACGAGGCGGCGGGCCAGGCCGTGCCGTCGGTCGTCTCCCGTGCGATCCGCCGCCACCGCTCCTCCCCGCCGGGCAGCGGCCAGGACCACGTCGGCCGTTGCGCGGTGTGCAGGTGGTGCAGGCGGCGGGCGAGCCGGGGTCCGGCGACGGCGGCGCCGTCCGGGACGGCGGAACCGTGCACGGCGCGGAGCCCGGCGAAGCGGGCCAGTTCACGCTCGTAGGACTCCGCGGCCTCCTCGACGCCCGCGGCCAGCTCGTCGCGCGGCAGCGCGCGCCGCAGCTGCAGCACCGCAGGCTCGACGGACTCGGCGATCGCCGCGGCGAGGCGCGCGTGTCCGTCCAGGACGAGATGGCAGTCCAGGCCGCTCACCCACCACAACAGCACAGGCGGCAGCGTCCCGTCACGGGCCTGCTTGCGGTACGCCTTGACCCGGCCGTCGTCGGCGTCCGGCACCGGCCGCAGCGGCAGGATCTCCCATGCGTGCGCGTGCAGGAACCAGTCGACGTACCCGTCGGGATGACCCTCGACGAGCATCGAGCGCCAGTGCCGCGCGTGCGAGTCGCCGGGGTGGCGCCAACGGGCGAGCGGACTGTCGTACGACAGCAGCCAGCGGCCCTCGTGCAGCGGGCCCTCCGCCGCTCCGGCGAGGTGCCGCGCGAAGCGGTGCGCCCACCGCCGCGGACTGCCCGCCAGCGCACGCGCCGTGTCCGCGCGCAGCGGCGGAACGAGCGAGCGGTACCCGTCGGTGCGCCAGAAGTCCACGCCCTGCAGGTCTTCGTCGACGACGGCGAGCAGCACGGGCCGCGACAGCTGGGACAGCAGCAGCCGCTGCCCGGCACGGAACACGCACAGCCCCGGCCGCCGGCCACCGTCCCGGACGTCCAGGCACAGCCCCGCCCACGTGCCGTCGTCCCCCGTGACGTCGCTGTGCCGCACCCCGTGTGCCGGGTGCGGGAGGGCAGCCGTCACAGATCCGCCGCGTGGTCCGGGACGTAGTTCCGCTCTTCGCGCGGAGGGCGTTCGTATCCCGTGGACGGCGGGCGCGGCGGCAGCTCCAGGGCCGGGGGCGGAACGTCGTGGTAGGGCAGGGAGTCGAGCAGATGCGCGATCATGTTCAGCCGGGCGCGCCGCTTGTCGTCGCTCTCCACCACGTACCACGGCGCGTCGGGGATGTCGGTGTGCGCCATCATCGTGTCCTTGGCCCGGGAGTACGCCTCCCAGTGCGTGATCGACTCCAGGTCCATCGGCGAGAGCTTCCAGCGGCGCAGCGGGTCCTCCATGCGGCGCCGGAACCGCTTCTGCTGCTCCTTGTCGCTCACCGAGAACCAGTACTTGCGCAGCAGGATCCCGTCCTCCACGAGCATCCGCTCGAAGACGGGGCACTGACGCAGGAAGCGCTGGTACTCCTCGTCGGTGCAGAAGCCCATCACCCGCTCCACGCCGGCCCGGTTGTACCAGGAGCGGTCGAACAGCACGATCTCTCCCGCGCCCGGCAGCTGCTCCGCGTACCGCTGGAAATACCACTGGGTGCGCTCGCGCTCGGTCGGCTTCGGCAGCGCCGCGATACGGGCCACCCGGGGGTTGAGGTGCTCGGCGACCCGCTTGATCGTGCCGCCCTTGCCGGCCGCGTCCCGGCCCTCGAAGACCACCACCAGCCGGGCGCCCTCGGCCCTCACCCACTCCTGGACCTTCACCAACTCCGTCTGGAGCCGCAGCAGTTCCTTCTCGTAGACCGAGCGCGGCACCTTCGCCGCCCGCTTGCCGCTCATACGGACCGCCTTCCTGGTCACCCCGGGACGCGAGGGGGCCGACCGCCGGCCCGTCCGGGGCCGTACGCGCCGGTGCGCCCGCCTCGCGGCACGCCGGACGTGGGCAGTGTAGGCACACCGGCCCGAGCGATCACAGCGGTCGAGGCGATCACCGGGCCGGCGGCTCGCGACCCCGCGGTGGGGGCCGTTGCTCGCGACCGCCGGTCACCGTCGGGCAGGGCCACCGTCGTGGTCGGCGGCGTACGCGGCGAAGACCTCCGCCGGCGCGCCGCCCGTGTGCAGGAAACGCTGGTCGAGTACGGCGGCGAGGTCCCGCAGCGCGGCGGCCAACAGCTCACCGGCCAGCCGGACCTCCGGGCGCCCTGCCCGCTGCCCGCGCTCGGCGAGGGCACCGGCGAACCCGGCCATCGCCGCGAACGACGCCCGGTCCTCCCCGTCGTGGAAGTAGTAGGCCTCCGCGTACTGCGTGAAGTCCACCCGCACCCGCACCACTTCGCCGGCCAGCCCGTCCAGCAGCAGCGCGCCCGCCGTGTTGTCGAGCTGCCGGGGCGTCGGGTCCGCCTCGCGCAGCAGCGCCAGCCGCACGGCCAGCGCGCGCCGGCGGGACAACGCCGGGTAGATCTCCAGCACCCAGGAGACGGCGGCCGTGAGCAGCGCGAAGCCGACCAGGGCCTCCAGCGGTGAGACCACGCGCAGCCACCCCTCGGCGGGGGCGATGTCGCCCAGCCCGAGCGTGGCCACGGTGACCAGGGACAGGTAGACGGAGTCGAGCGCGGACGGCGCCCGGGCCGCCTCCGAACCCGGGGCGAAGCGGAAGGCGCCCGGCATGTGGGGCCAGTAGATGATCGCCCAGCCCAGGACGACCGTCGCGGCCCACATGACGACCACGGTGACCATGGCGAGCGGTCCCACGAGCCCCGCCACACGCCGGCGCGGCCGCACCCGCCGGGACAGCCGCCACAGGGCCGTCATGACGAGGCGGCTCAGACCGCCGTGCCGGGTCGGATGCCACAACGTGTGGAACAGGTCCCGCAGGACGACCAGGACGAGCCCGGCACCCAGCAGCGACACCGACCACTTCATGGCATCTCCCGGCCTCCCGGCGCTCGGGCCTACCGGTCGGCGGAGGTGATGCGGCGGCCGGTCAGCGTCGTGGGGCGGATCGACACCCACATCTCGCGCTCGCCGCCCGCCCAGGGGGTGCTGTGCGCCGTCCGGGTGAGCCGCCGCACGGCCTCCGGGTCCGTGACGGCGCTCGCCGGCCCCAGGGCGAGCACGCTCCAGCCCTGGCTCAGCGCCTCGTCCACGTGGTCGACCTCGAAGGCGGTCTCGGCCCCGACGGCCGCGGCCGGCAGCGCGTCGGGCCGGGTGCGGAAGACGATGGCGTCGTCGACGACGTCGTAGTTGACCGGGACGATCACCGGGCGGCCGTCCGGCGCCGACACCGCGACACGCCCCACCCCGTGCGTGGAGAGCAGGGCCCGGCACTCCTCGGGGCCCAGGTCGTCGAGCCGGGGGTGCAGCAGCGCCCGGCCCTGCCCGGGCGGCAGGTCGAGGCCCGCCCCCCGCAGGGCGCTCACGGTGGTGTGCAGGGCGTCCGCCAGGGACACGAGCGTCGCGGGACTCGGGTCCGCGGGCTGCTGCTCCAGGTACGCCAGATACTCGGGCGACATGCGGGCGCGCCGGGCGGTCTCCTCGCGGGTGAGCCCCTGCCGTCGCCGCTCCAGCGCGACGCGCCGGCCGATGTCGCCGGGGTTGACCCCACCCGGCGGGCCGCCCGCGTGGGGCGCCGGTGCCTCGTCCGCCCCGCCCCCGGCGGGTTCACCGCCCGGCCCGGCGGTGTGCCGGATACGGGCGTCGGGTCCCGGATGGACGAGCGTCACGTCGTCCGTGTCCGACCAGCGGACGTCGTACGGCGGTGTCCCGTCCGCGTGGTGCAGGCCGACGATCTCGCCGTCGCGCACGGGGGCACCGGTCGCCGGGCTCTCGATGACGAGGCGGTCGCCGAGCCGAGCTCGCATGGCGCTGCCCTCTCTCGCGGGGATGGTGCCTCCAACGTGCCATGGCGGACCGGCCACCGCACGGCACGGACGGCTGTCCTGGGCGCCGAGGCCTTGGTCACTCGGTCCAGGCCGACGCCGCCGTGGGGCCGTACAACTCCAGCAGCCGGCTCCGGGCGGCGTGCAGGCGGTCGGCTACGACCTCGCCGACCCACTGGGAGACGGCCAGGCCGAAGGCGGGGTCACGGCGGAACAGGTCGCGCACGGCCGCCGCGTCGAACTCGTGGGCCCGCACCGGCGTGGCGGCCCCCGCGCCCAGGCGCCAGACGTGCGGGCCGTACAGCCAGGACCAGCCGAGCAGGTCGTCGTGGCCGAGCGACTCGATGACGGCCGCCCGGCGGCCGGGCACGTGCAGGTCGAGATCGACGACGCCGCTGCGGACGACCCAGAAGCGGTCGGCCCGGCCACCCTCCTCGAACAGCCTGGAACCCTGGGGGAACGACACCTCGCGCGCCGTCCCCAGCAGCATGGTCCGGTGCTCGGGCGCCAGCGCCCGCAGCATGCTCGTCGAGGCCGGAGCGTTCATGACGTGCCTCCAGGGTGAGAGAGGACCCGGTACCTCCAGCGAGGACCCGGTATCTCCAGCGTGCCCGCGGACCCGCGCCGCGGCCACCGTCCACTCGGCCCCAGGCCCGGGCCGCTCGGCGGACGCCACCGCCGAGCCGGGCCCCGCCTGCCTTGGGAAAGCCGCCTCGCCCCGCCGGCCGCGCCCACGTGCCCTTCCTCCCACGCCCGCTGGACGGTCGTAACCCCGCCGGCCGCGTCCGCCGCCTGCGCCCGTGGGACCGGCCCGGTCCGACAGGTCCCACGGGTCAGGGCCGACCGGCCCCCCTGTCGTCCCCGGTCAGCCCCTGGGTCTGTGGGCGCCCGCGGCGCACGCTCGAAGTGACGACCGATCCCGGAGGAGATGAGCGGTGACCGACGAAACGCGCTGAGGAAGAAGACAGCCATGAAGCACGACAAGGTCGCATCCGTGATGACGACCGAGGTCGTCAGTGCCACGTACGGCACCCCCTTCAAAGAGGTGGCGCGGCTGCTCGCCGAGCACGGCGTCAGCGGACTCCCGGTGGTCGACGAGGACCGCAGGGTCATCGGCGTCGTCTCGGAGACGGACCTGCTCGCCCGGCAGGCCGACGGCCCCCGCCAGGACGAGCCTCCGAGGCGGTTGCGGCTCGCCGCCCTGACCCGGGACGGGCGCAGGCGCGCCGCCAAGGCCCGGGCCCGTACGGCAGGTCAGCTGATGAGCGCACCGCCCGTGACCGTCC
Organism: Streptomyces griseosporeus; assembly: GCF_014656055.1. Classification (GTDB taxonomy): domain Bacteria; phylum Actinomycetota; class Actinomycetes; order Streptomycetales; family Streptomycetaceae; genus Streptomyces; species Streptomyces griseosporeus. Next base: position 443,399 of record NZ_BNBR01000001.1, on the reverse strand, counting down.
CCGCCGACGCCACCATCGCCGAGGCCGCCCGCTCCATGGTCCGGCACCGCGTCGAACGGCTGCCCGTCCTCGACGCCGAGAACCGCCTCACCGGCATCGTCACCCGGCGCGACCTGCTGGCCGTGTTCCTGCGGCCCGACGACGAGATCCGCCGCAGGGTCGTCGGCGACGTGCTGGTAGGCGCCCTGTCACTGGCTCCGCGCGGCATCGGCGTCTCCGTGACGGAGGGCGTCGTCACCCTCTTCGGGGAGGTCGAACGCCGCAGCGAACGGGAGATCGTCCTGTCCATGACCCAGCAGATCGACGGAGTGGTCGCGGTCGTCGACCGGCTCACCCACCGCCTGGACGACAGCCGCCGCATCCGGCCCGCCGAGCCCGCTGTGCGCGGCGTCGCCGACGGCTGGCCGCGCCGGCTGTGACCGAGCCCCGCCGACCGCGCCCACCCAACCGAAGGAGGCCGCCATGAACGCGACCGTGCTGGTCGTCCACGGGTCGACCAACGGATCGACCGCGGAGATCGCCGACGCCGTCGCCGCGGTGCTGAGCAAGGAGGGACTGACCGTCGAGACCCGGCCCGCCGGGACGGTGAAGGACGTGTCCCCGTACGACGCCGTGGTGATCGGCGGTGCGCTGTACGCCGGACGCTGGCACAAGGACGCCCGGCGCTTCGCCCGCCGAAACCGACGGGCTCTGGCCGGACGGCCCGTGTGGCTGTTCAGCAGCGGCCCACTCGACCCCTCGGCCGGCGAGCGGGACGTCCCGCCCGTGCCCGGCGTCCGGCGCATCATGGACCGGCTCGACGCCCGCGAGCACGTCACCTTCGGCGGCCGTCTGGAGGAGGGCGCGCGGGGGTGGGTGGCCCGGATGCTCCTGAAGAACGGAAAGGGCGGTGACTTCCGCGACTTCCACCGGATCGAGGGCTGGGCCGCCGGGGTCGCGGGGGAGCTGACCCGGGTGCGATCGGAGGTGTGACAGGGGGAGGACGGGAAGACAGCGAGGGCGTCCCGTCAGACCGGGTCCGTCACCCGTCGTCGTGTGACGAGGACGAGCAGGCCTCCGCCGACGGCAAGGCCCGCGAGGACGGCGGCGAACGTCGTCGTGCCGTCGGTCAGGCCCACGGCGTCGCTGAGGTAGCCGGCGGAGACGGGCAGGAGGCCGGCCGGGAGGTAACCGCCCACGTTCAGCGCCGCGTTGGCCTCGGCGAGGCGCTGCGGCGGAATGCCGGAGTTGAGCAGTGACAGACCGCCCAGCTGGCCCATTCCCTGGCCGGCACCGGCCAGCAGCGCGGCGAGGACGAGGGCCGCCACGGCCGAGGTGTGCACGGACACGACCAGCACGACCATGCTCAGCGTGGTGCTCACGGCACCGGCCACGAGGACGGTGCGGCGGCGCAGCCGCTGGACGGCGAACTGCACGCCCGTCGCGGCGAGGAACATCGCGAAGGCCATGGTGCCGGCGACGACCCGGTTGCCGGTGCCGAGGATCCCCGACAGGAGTGAGGGGCCGAGCGAGAGCACGAAGGACGTGGCGGTGATGCCGGGCGCGAACACCGCGATGCCGAGGGCGAGTCGACGGCCGTGGCCGCGCGGGACGCCGGGCACCCGTACCCATGCGCCGGTGCCGCGGGCCTCGGGACGACGTACCGGCATCCGCAGGACGCACAGCAGCGCCGTGCCGAGGAGCACGGCCTCGACGACGAAGACGGTCACGGTCGGCGCGGGCGCCGTCTCGGAGAGCACCCCCGCGAGGAGCGGGCCGAGCCCGGCGCCGAAGACCATCGCGCAGGACGCGAGCAGTGCGGCGACGCGCTTGCGTCCGGGTCCGGCGACATCGGTCACCGCGGCCATCCCGGCCGAGACGACGGCACCCACCGCGACCCCGGTGAGCAGCCGCGCCACGATCAGCGCGGCCACGCTGGTGGCGGTCGCGAAGATCAGGCAGGCGGTGAGCGCGAGCGTCAGCGCGGGCAGCAGGACGGACTTGCGGCCGACCCGGTCGGACACCACGCCGGAGACCAGCAGCGAGCCGACGAGGCCGACGATGTAGCAGGCGAACACCACGGTCAGGGTGCCCTTGGAGAAGCCGATGTCGCGCTGCCACAGCACGTACAGCGGGGTCGCCGCGTTGGAGAGCACGAACACGGCCGTAACCGGCCACGCCGCCAGCCACACCCACCACAGCGGGGCGACCGCCCGCCCGCCGGCCCCCGCGCTGTCCGGACGTCGTCGCCGCCCGTCGGCGGCCTGGGCGGGCACGGTCCCGGTTTCGGACATGACTGTTCCTCCCGATCCTCGGTGCCGGTTCCCCGGCAGCAGTACGAGTCGAGTCGAACTTAGCAGGCTGTACGATGAAACTCGTACTAGTCGGCATGACGAGGAGTGAGCGATGCCCGCGACGACGACGGCCTCACCGTCCATCAAGGTGATCCCCGAGCCGCCCGGCCTGCCCGAACCGCTGCCGGAGCCGAGCGTCGACGAACTGCGCCTGGAGACCGTCCTCGGCGCCCTCAGCGACCCCCTGCGGCTGACCATCGTCCGCAAACTCCTCCTGGAGTCGGAGGACTTCGACCACACCTGCGGCTGGTTCGGGCTGGACCGGCCCAAGTCGTCGCTCACACACCACTTCAAGGCGCTGCGGGAAGCGGGGGTCACGCGCCAGCGCCAGTACGGGCTCGAACGCCGCAGCCACGTCCGCATCGACGACCTGAACGCCCGCTTCCCCGGTCTGCTGGACCTGGTGGCGGCCTGGACCCCGCAGCGCTGACCCCGCACCGCCGCCGCATAGGATCACGTCTCTGTGATCCGAGCCCGACGGGAGGCCCAACTCACATGGTGGATCAGCGTGTTGTGGTGGTGACGGGAGGCGGCACCGGGATCGGCGCGGCGACGGCGCGCCTGCTCCGGGCGGCCGGGCACGAGGTCGTCGTCTCCGGCCGCCGGCCGGAGCCGTTGCGGCGCGTCGCCGAGGAGACCGGCGCGCTGGCCTGCCCGGCCGACACGACCGACCCGGACGCGGTACGGCACCTGGTGGACACCGCCGTCGAGCGCTTCGGCCGGCTCGACGGCCTGGTCGTCAACGCGGGCGTGGGCCGCAGCGGGGGCGTCGGTGAACTGTCGGACGAGGACTGGGACCTGGTCCTGCGGACCAACCTCACGGGCCCGTTCCTGCTGATGCGGGAGGCCCTGCCGCACCTGCTCCGCGCCAAGGGCTCGGTCGTCGCCGTGGCCTCGGTCTCGGCCCTGCGCAACGGCGTCGGCAACGCCGCCTACGCCACGTCCAAGGCGGCGCTGCTGCAGCTGTGCCGTTCGCTGTCCGTGGACTACGGCCCGCAGGGCCTGCGGGCCAACACCGTGTGCCCCAGCTGGGTACGCACGGAGATGGCCGACCGCCGCATGACCCGGTTCGCCGAGGAGAGCGGCTCCGGCTCCCTGGAGGAAGCGTACGAGGAGGCCACCCGCCTCCTGCCGGCCCGCCGCCCCGGCGACCCGGAGGAGGTCGCCGAGGCCATCGCCTGGCTGCTGTCGCCGGCCGCGTCCTTCGTCAACGGTGCCGTCCTGACCGTGGACGGGGGAGCGACGGCACTGGACCCGGGGACCGTTCCCTTCGCCTTCCGCGTCACGCCGCGCGGCGACGAGGCCTGACGTCCGGGTCCACGCTCCTCAAGGTCTGTCAGGACAGGGCGAGAACACAGAAATCGTGCCCCTCCGGATCGACCAGGCACGTCCACGGCACGTCCCCCTGGCCGAGGTCGAGGTCGGCGGCACCGAGCGCCCGCAGCCGGGCCACCTCCGCCTCCTTGTCGTCACCCGGGTACGGCAGCAGATCGAGGTGGACCCGGCCGGGTCCGGCCTGCCCGCCGGGCACGCGGAGGAACTCCAGGTACGGTCCGACGTCCCGGGCGGACCGCAGCACCGCGGACGCGTCGGTCACCTCGCGCACGGTCCAGTCGATCGCCGCACCCCAGAACCGGGCCATGGCCCGCGGGTCCGCGCAGTCGACCACCACCGCGGCGATCGGCCCGGTGTCCCGGTAGACGTCCCGTGGCTCCAGCACACAGAACTCGTTGCCCTCGGGATCGGCGAGCACCGTCCACGGCACGTCCCCCTGCCCCACGTCGACCCGCACGGCCCCCAGCGCCTCCAGCCGCGCGACCAGCTCCGCCTGATGGGCCGCGGAGGTGGTGGCGAGATCGAGATGCACACGGTTCTTCGCATCCGGCTTGGGCTCCGGAACGGGAACGGTGTTGATCCCGACGACCACCGGATCCGGCCAGACGAAGCCACCGTCGGGCCCCACGTAGGTGGTCGCACCGGGCCGGTAGGCGCTCCAGCCGAGCGCTTCGGCCCAGAACCGGCCGACCGCCCGGTGGTCGACGGCCTTGAGGTTCACCTGAACGGGACGCAGTGCCATGCCGGGATCCTATGAGCGCAGGGCGACGGCTCACGAGTGCGCCGAACCGCCCGCCCGACCGGCCGCCCGGTGCACCCGTTCAGGAGTCCTCCCGCGACCCGTGGCGGGTCTCGACCGCGCGGCGCACCCGGCGGCTGAGGGCCGTCGCCGCCGCGGTGAGGAACACGAAGTTGTACAGGATCTGTACGACCGCCACACCGCGGGCCGACTGCCCCTGCGGTGTGATGTCGCCGTAGCCGATGGTCGCCAGCGTCACCAGCGTGAAGTACAGGGCGTCGAGGCGGGTGCGGATGCCGGTGATCTCGCCCGGCCGACGGGCCAGGACGTAGTAGGCGCCCGCGAAGACGAGGACCGACACGCAGACCAGGAGCGGCAGGAGGATGCCCGGGCGGGTCCCTGGCCGGTCGAGCAGGACTTCACGGATCTGGCGCAGGATCAGGGCACCGATCATCCCCAGCGTCGTACAGAACAGCGACCAGCTCAGCACCGGCCGCTCCGGGCCCAACCGGTGCAGCGGCAGCAGGAAGTAGCCGGCGACAGCCACGGCCACCAGGAGCACGGCGGCGGCCACCTGCCCGGTCCGGCCGGAACCGGGCAGCGGACCCGGCGAGCGGGGCGAGCCGTTCACGCGAGGCAGCCCTGCCGCCCCGATCAGTACCGCAGCGCCGTCGCGACCCGCACCTGCACGCTCCCGGAGAGACGGTGCGTGCTGCGCGCCGTCGCCTCGCCGGAGGCGCCCGCGGCCACGTCGCGGACGGTCACCAGCACCGTGTCGAGCAGCTTCCCGTCGCCGTCCTGGAAGTCGACCTGCACGGCGAAGGACTTCTTGCCGTCCGCGGTGTTGCGTGCCGTGACGGAAACCGTCGTCCGTCCGTCGCCGTCCGTGGCGGGCTTCCCGAGCTTCACGTCGTCCCTGGCGTCGACGCCCCCCTTGACCGAGTCCAGCTTGCGCCGGACCTCGGCGGTGGCCGAGGCCAGCGCCGAGGCGCCCTGGGACGCCAGCGACGAGGCGGCGGCGGTGACTTCGGCGCCCACCGAGGCGGCCTTGCTCGCCGCGCCGGACACGCCACCCCCGTCGTCCGAGCAGCCGCCCACCCCGGCGCCCAGCACCGCCGTCAGCACCACGGCCGCCGTACCCCGGGTCATCCGTCCACTCATGCCGCCTCCTGCCCGATCCGGTTGGCTCTCCCCAGTGAACTGGCGCCACCCCCCGGCCGCATGCGCAGGCGGCCGGGAGCGACAGCCGGTACCCGGACATTCACCCCAACAGCGCCGGACCGCCCGCGCCCCCGCCTCACCCGGACGGCGTACCCCTCATGGCCGCCCCGCGCCCCGGCACGGATGGTCGAACAGGCAGGCGGACGCCGACCGGCGCCGCCGGCCGGACGAGAACGGAGCGCGACCATGACCGCACAGCCCCACTCGGGATCGACCACGGGCGACCACCGCCCCGCCTCCACCGGACGCAGTCCTTGGGTCACCGGCGGAGCGACGTTCGCGGGTGTCCTGCTGCTCCTCAACGGCATCCTGGCCGTCCTCCAGGGCATCGCCGCGATCGCCGAGGACGACGTGTACGAGCGGATCGGCAGCTACGTCTACGAGATCAACCTCACCGGCTGGGGCTGGATCCTGGTCATCCTCGGCGCCATCGCCGCCTGCGCCGGCGTGGGCATCCTCTCCGGGGCCACCTGGGCCCGCGCGGTCGGTATCGCGCTAGCGTCGCTGAGCCTGATCGCCCAGTTCATGTTCCTGCCGTACCAGCCGGTGTGGTCGGTCATCATGATGGCTCTCGACGTGTTCGTGATCTGGGCCCTGGCCTCCTACGAACCCGAGCCGGCCCGCCGGTAGGGGCCACGGGGCGGGCGTCCCCGAAGCGAAGAAGGGCCGTCGTGCGACGCCCGCCTTACGGGCGTGTGTCGTTCGTGAACTCCTCGTTGCGCGCGGGGCATTCGCCGTGTTCCCGCAGGTCCGGCCGTGCTTTCCTCGTCGCACGTCACGCCGCTCTCCCCGCACGAGGAGCACCATGAGCAGCCAGCCCATCGACTCCGTCACCGCCGGACACACGCCCGAGGAGCCGCCGGCCGGACCCGACACCTCGGCCTGGTCGTTCGAGACCAGGCAGGTCCATGCCGGTGCCGCGCCCGACCCCGCCACCGGTGCCCGCGCCACGCCGATCTACCAGACCACCTCGTTCGTGTTCCGGGACACCCGGCACGCCGCCGACCTGTTCTCGCTCGCCGAGCCCGGCAACATCTACACCCGCATCCACAACCCCACCCAGGACGTGTTCGAGCAGCGGATCGCCGCGCTGGAGGGCGGTGTGGCGGCCGTGGCGCTGGCGTCGGGGCAGGCGGCGGAGACGTTGGCGATCCTCACCCTGGCGGGCGCCGGCGACCACATCGTCTCCAGCACCTCGCTGTACGGCGGCACCTACAACCTGTTCCGCCACACCCTGCCCCGGCTCGGCATCGAGGTGTCCTTCGTCGACGACCCGGACGACCCGGAGGCCTGGCGGGCGGCGGTCCGGCCCAACACCAAGGCGCTGTTCGCCGAGTCGCTGGGCAACCCGCGCGGCAACGTGCTCGACGTGCGGGCGGTGGCCGACGTGGCGCACGCGGCGGGCGTGCCGCTCATCGTGGACAACACGGTGCCGACCCCGTACCTGCTGCGGCCGCTGGAGCACGGCGCGGACATCGTCGTGCACTCCGCGACCAAGTTCCTCGGCGGGCACGGCACGGCCGTCGCGGGCGTGGTCGTCGACGGCGGCACGTTCGACTTCGGCGCGCACGCCGACCGGTTCCCGGACTTCACCGAGCCGGACCCCAGCTACCACGGCCTGCGCTACTGGCCCGCGCTCGGCCCCGGCGCGTACGCGATCAAGCTGCGGGTGCAGCTGCTGCGCGACCTCGGTCCGGCCCTCTCCCCGCACTCCGCGTTCCTGCTGCTGCAAGGGGTGGAGACGCTGAGCCTGCGCATCGAGCGGCACACGGCCAACGCCCAGGCGCTCGCCGAATGGCTGGAGCAGCGCGACGAGGTCGCCGCCGTCCACTACGCGGGCCTGCCGTCCAGCCCCTGGTACGAGGCCGGGCAGAGGTACCTGCCGCGCGGCGCGGGTGCCGTCGTCTCCTTCGAGCTGCGCGGCGGTGTCGAGGCGGGCAAGCGGTTCGTGGACGGCGTGGAGCTGTTCAGCCACCTCGCCAACATCGGTGACGTGCGCAGCCTGATCATCCACCCGGCGTCCACCACGCACAGCCAGCTGGACGAGGAGCAGCTGGCGGCGACCGGTACCGCGCCCGGGCTGGTCCGTCTGTCGGTGGGCATCGAGTCGCTCGCCGACCTGAAGGCGGACCTGGAGGCCGGCTTCCGCGCGGCCAAGGGCGCGTAGGTGCCGGCCGTCGCCGCTGCCGAGGTTCCCCTGCCGCCGGCCACCGGCGCCTGGCGGGAGGGGGACCCGCCCGGCCGGCGCCGGTGGTACGACGCCGAGAAGCCGCTGCCGCTGGAGGCGGGCGGTGAACTCCCCGGCGTACGCCTCGCGTTCGAGACCTGGGGGCAGCTCGCACCGGACCGCTCCAACGCCGTCCTCGTCCTGCACGCGCTCACCGGGGACAGCCACGTCTGCGGCCCCGCCGGGCCCGGGCACCCGACGCCGGGCTGGTGGGACGCCCTGGTCGGGCCGGGCCGGGCGCTGGACACCGACCGCTGGTTCGTGGTCGCGCCCAACGTCCTCGGCGGCTGCCAGGGCAGCACGGGACCGGCCTCCCGGCACCCCGACGGGGGGCGGCCCTGGGGCGGCGCCTTCCCGTTCCTGACCCCGCGCGACCAGGTGGCCGCCGAGGCCGGACTCGCGGACGCGCTCGGCATCGACCGGTGGGCCCTGGTCGTCGGCGGCTCGATGGGCGGGATGCGGGCCGTGGAGTGGGCGGTGTCCCACCCGGCGCGCACGGGCGCCCTGCTCCTGCTCGCCACGGCGGCGGCCGCGAGCGCCGAACAGATCGCCTGGGCGCACATCCAGCTGCGGGCCGTCCGCGGCGACCCGCACTGGCAGGGCGGCGACTACCACGACACCGGCCGCGGGCCGCACGCCGGCCTGGGACTGGCCCGTCGCCTCGCCCACGTCACCTACCGCAGCGAGCCGGAACTCCAGGTGCGCTTCGGCCGTCTGCCGCAGCAGACCGAGGATCCGTGGCGCGGCGGCCGCTACCAGGTGGAGTCCTATCTCGACCACCACGCGGCCAAGCTGGTACGGCGCTTCGACGCGGCGAGCTACGTCGTCCTGACCGAGGCGATGAACGCCCACGACGTGGGCCGCGCCCGCGGCGGCGTACGCTCCGCCCTGCGCCGGGTGACGGCCCCGACCCTGGTCGCAGCAGTGGACTCCGACCGCCTCTACCCGCCGGCCCAGCAGGCGGAGCTGGCCGCACTCATCCCGGGCGCCGACCGGCTGCGGGTGGTGGAGTCGCCGTACGGGCACGACGGCTTCCTCATCGAGACGGAGCAGGTGGCCGCGCTCGTGCGGGAGTTGCTGGGGTGAGCGTCGGCTGACGGCGGTGCCTCACGCGCCGGGGCCACGAAACGACGAAGGCAAGGAGACGTCGATATCTCCCTGCCCTTCTCAACGTATAGCAGCCAGGGGGGCTTGCGGCAAGGCCCCGGTCACCGCGCAGAATCGTCCGCCAAGGCCACAACCTGCGGAAATGAGGGCACGCGTGCCGGTGCTGTTGTCGACGTGCGGGGGGCGCGCGAGCGCGCCGTCCGTCTCGTCGGAGGGAAGGCAGTTGTCAGAGGGAAGGCGGTCGACGGGGGCGAGGCGGTTGTGGAAGGCAAGGGCCCGGAAGGCGAGTGCGGTCCCGGAGGTGTCGCGATGACCGGGCCGTACGTGCTGGATCTGCACGAGGTGGACGCGTCGCGGCGCGCGGTCGTCGGCGGCAAGGGCGCGCACCTGGGCGCGCTGGCGCGGATCGACGGCATCCGCGTGCCGGACGGCTTCTGCGTGACGACGGACGCGTTCCGGCGGGTCGTGGAGCAGGAGCCGGCGGTCGAGGAGCAGCTGGACGAGCTGGCGCGCGTGCGTCCGGACGACCGGGAGGCGATCCGCACGCTCAGCGCGCGGATCCGCCGGACCGTCGAAGGCATCGCCGTACCCGGCGACCTGGCGGAGGTGGTCGTGCGGGGTCTCGACCGGTTCGGCGAGGGGACCGCCTTCGCGATCCGGTCGAGCGCGACCGCGGAGGACCTGCCGACGGCCTCCTTCGCCGGCCAGCAGGACACGTACCTGAACGTCGTCGGGACGGAAGAGGTCCTCCGGCATCTCAGCCGGTGCTGGGCCTCGTTGTTCACCGAGCGGGCCGTGACCTACCGCCTGCGCAACGGCATCGACCACCGTGCCGTGCGCATGGGCGTGGTCGTGCAGCAGATGGTCTTCCCGCAGGCGGCGGGTGTCCTGTTCACGGCCGATCCGGTCTCGGGCCACCGGAGGACGGCCACCGTGGAGGCCGCGTTCGGGCTCGGCGAGGCCCTGGTCTCCGGGCTGGTCAACCCGGACGTCTTCACCGTGCGGGACGACGAGATCGTCGACAGGACGATCGGCGCGAAACAGCGCGCCGTGCAGGCGCTGCCCGACGGCGGTACGCGAGACGTGCCGGTCGAGGCCCGGCGACAGGAGCAGCCGGCGCTGACGGACGCCCAGGTGCTGGAGCTGGTACGGCTCGGGCGGCGGATCGAGGCGCACTTCGGCTGCCCGCAGGACATCGAATGGTGCCTGGCCGATGGGCCGGGGGCCGGCTTCCGGATCGTCCAGAGCCGGCCCATCACGACGCTGTTCCCCGTCCCCGCGACCGACGACGAGGACAACCACGTCTACGTGTCCGTCGGTCACCAGCAGATGATGACCGACGCGATGCGGCCCTTGGGCCTGACCATGTGGCAGCTGACGGCCATGGCGCCGATGCTGGAGGCCGGCGGAAGGCTGTTCGTCGACGTCACCGCGCGCCTGACCTCGCCGGCGGGCCGTACCGCCCTGCTGGAGATGGTGGGCCGGTCCGATCCGCTGACCAGGGACGCGCTGGAGACCGTACTCGACCGCGAGGGCTTCCTCCCAGAGCCGCCCGACGCGCCGGGGGAGGCCCCGGGCGGGCGTCCGCCGGCGGCCGGGAAGGGGGCCGGGGGCGCCCCCGGCCCGGTCGAGACCGACCCGGCCATCGTCAAGGAGCTGATCGAGCGCAGCCAGGCGTCCCTCGCCGCCCTGCGCCGCGACATCCGCGGGAAGTCCGGGCCGGAGCTGTTCGACTTCCTGCTGGAGGCCTTCGTCGAGCACAAGCGGGTCCTCAGCGATCCCCTGAGCATTCAGGTGATCATGGCGGGGATGGAGGCCACCTGGTGGCTCAACGACAACCTCCAGGAATGGCTGGGGGAGAAGAACGCGGCGGACACCCTCACCCTGTCCGCCCCCGACAACATCACGTCGGAGATGGGGCTGGCGCTGCTCGACGTCGCCGACGTCGTCCGACCCCATCCGGAGGTGGTGGCGTTCCTCCAGGGCGTCGGGGAGGACGACACCTTCCTGGAGAAGCTGGCGGACCTCCCGGGCGGGGCGGAGGCGCGCGACGCCATCGAGGGCTACCTCGACCGGTACGGCATGCGCTGCGTCGGCGAGATCGACATCACCCGGCCGCGCTGGCGCGAACACCCCACCGCTCTCGTGCCCGCCCTCCTCGACAACGTCCGCAACTTCGCACCGGGCGCCGCCCGGCAGCGCTTCGAACAGGGCCGGCAGGAGGCGTACGAGAAGGAACAGGACGTGCTGGCGCGCTTGCGGGCCCTGCCGGACGGGGCGGAGAAGGCCGACGAGACCAAGCGCATGATCGACCGGGTACGGACCTTCATCGGCTACCGGGAGTACCCCAAGTACGACATCATCAGCCGCTACTTCATCTACAAGCAGGCTCTCCTGGAAGAGGCCGAACGCCTCGTGCGGGGCGGCGTGATCGCCGAGCGGGAAGACGTCTTCCACCTCACCTTCCAGGAGCTGCACGACGTCGTGCGCACGCAGCGGGCGGACGAGGGGATCGTCCGGCGGCGCAAGGAGGCCTTCCGGGCGTACCAGGCGCTCACCCCGCCCCGGGTGCTCACCTCGGAGGGCGAGGCCCTGAGCGGCGCGTACCGGCGCGACGACGTGCCGCCGGGCGCCCTCGCCGGACTGCCCGTCTCCGGCGGAACGGTGGAGGGCAGGGCCCGCGTCGTCCACGACATCGCGGACGCCGAGCTGGACGCGGGCGACATCCTGGTCACGACGTACACGGACCCCAGCTGGTCGCCGCTGTTCGTCGGCATCGCGGGACTGGTGACGGAGGTGGGCGGCCTGATGACCCATGGGGCGGTCATCGCCCGGGAGTACGGCCTGCCGGCCGTCGTGGGCGTGCACCACGCGACCCGGCTGATCCAGGACGGGCAGCGGATCCGGGTCCATGGAAGCGACGGGTACGTCGAGATCCTGGGGTGAGCGACCTGACGGCCCGTCGGCCCGGTTCCGGCGGGCCGTCGGTCGCATCGCACCGGCACGGAGATAACCGGATCCTCAACCTCCGTTCTCTTTAGGTCAGTTGACGGCTTGATCCTCGGAACCCGGGGGTACTCGGGCAGCCCGATCCCATGACCAAGAGGAGGGCATCGTGCCGCGACCGGAGAGAGCGGAGGCTTCCGGGCTGGGGGACCTCGAACCCGGCACCGTGCAGTACGACCAACTGTCCGCCCGTATCGCCGACATCGCCTGGACCGCGCTGTGCGTCATCGCGGCGCTGTGGACCGTCCTGAGTGCCGTCGGCGCGTTGAGCGGGGCGGCGCGCTGGGCGTACAGCGTGGAAGGGCTGATCGTGCTGGCGATCGCCCTGGGCATGCGGTACCGCGCGGTCCGCCGCCGGACGCGGCTGCGGGGGAGGTGACGCGTGGAACGCATCAACACCTATCTGGCGAAGCACCTGTGGGCGCAGATGCTCCTGTCCGTCCTCGCCGCGAGCGTCCTCATCATGGTGGTCTTCCCGGGGCGTTCCTTCCTCTCGGTCGTCGTGCGTACGGCGGTGATGTCGGCCGGCGGCATCGCCGTCGTCGCCGCGGCCCGGCGCAAGGAGAAGCGCGCCTCCGGAGGTTCGACGGACCGGATGGTGGCGTTGGACCGCAAGCTCCGCAAGGGCGACGTGCCCACGGATCCCGAGGAGCGAGAGGCCATGCGCGGCCTGGTCGAGCAGCGCCTGCACCGCACACGCCACCGCGTCCTCGCCCAGGTCGGGCTCACGGTTCTCTTCGGTGCCGTCGTCGCGGCGACGGCCCTGACGGCCGGGCCGCGGCAGACGGTCGGTCTCACCGTGCTCAGCGTCGTCTTCCTGGGCTGGTGCTTCTTCTACGGCAACAGGAATCACCGCCGGCTGCTGACCATGCGGCGCGCGCTCTCCGCCGACACGGCGGCCCGGCGGACCTGACCCCGCCCCAGGGGCGGCCACGCGGGGGACCGGCGTCGCGCCGAGGGTCGCTTGACGGAGCCGATCGGGGGCATCCGGGGGTACGTCCACGTCGTACGACACCGGAGGGTCCCATGAGCACAGGCAGCCGCATAGTCACCGGTCTCTACGCCGCCGTCACCCTGTGGCTGGCGTACTGCGTGGTCGCCACCTGGGACACCGCGGCACCGTGGAGCAGCGTGGCCATGGCCCTCGCCGGCCTCGTCGGTGTCGTGGGCATCGGCCGCGAGGCCCTGCTCGCCGACGAGCGGCGCCGCACCGCCGTACTGCGGGAAAGGGAGGGGCGGCGCCTGGCCCGGCAGGACCGGGCCGCCGAGCTCGCCGTCCGCGCGGAGCTGGAGGCCGCCTGCTGCGAGCGCTGGTGGACCTCGCTCGGCGCCGACCACGACGCGGGCTGCGCCCGCCGTACGCCGAGGAGCAGCGCCGCGTGACGGCGGCTGGGGGTTAAAGGCAGCGGGCGAGGTAGCGGGCGTGGCCGTGCTGGCCGATGTACCCGTCGCCGACGGTGGTGATCTGGCCCGGTGCGACGGCGTAGCACAGGCCTTCGGTGTCGTCCTCGTAGACGACCTTCACGGTCACCGTCTCGGCGCAGCCGTTGTCGGCCTGTGCGTACCGCCAGCTCTGGTAGAGGCTCACACAGGAGGGCGCGGGCTCGGAAGCGGTCGTGTCGGCGGAGGCCGGTCCGGCCGCGAGGGGGGACAGGGCGAGCGCGGCGCCCGCACCCACCAGGGCCGCGTGCCGAAGTACCCGTGTACGCATGGCAGTTCACCTTCCTGAGAAACAGTCAAATAGTTGAAGTCATGTGCCGAGCCGGTGCCCGCTCTGTGTTCAACAGGTGACAGTCTGCGGTAGGCGGCGGCTCGTGCGGTGCGGCCCTCACTGCTTTCGGCCAGTCGGCTTCTTGCAGCCCCCTAACCCGTTGATCTGCAAGGAAGCTGCTTGTCGGCCGGAAATGCACGGTTGACGCTTCAAGGGTTTCCGTGTTCACGAAGTGACGTGACCGTCTCGGTGCAGGTGATCGCCTTCCACCCACCCGGAGCCTCCCGGCACCCTGCCGGGTCCAGGCGTCCGGCATCGGACCGCATCCTGTCGGGGCGCCGGTCGAGGCGCACACTGAGAGGGGAGGAGAGCCATGACCGAGTGGAGCGCGCTCGTCCGGTCCGGCCGCGCGGCGACGACCGCCCGCTGCCGCCGTGCCGCTGCCAGCCTCCGCCGCCCCGGGCACCCGCCCCAGGCCGGGATCCCCCGCTCGGTCCAGCTGGGGGTGCTGCTGGCCGTGCTGGACGAGGGCGTGGCCGCGCTGCGGTCCGCGGACACGGCGGTCGCGGCGTGCGGCGCCTGCGACGGCGCGAGCGGGCAGACCGCCCGCGACTGCGCACGCGCCCTGTCCGGGTTCCACCGCCTCCGTGCCCGCCTGGGCGAACTGCCGATCACCGACTCCGACCTCGCCGACGTCAGGGCGTACGCCGGCCGTCTGCTGGCCTACGACCAGTGGATGGTGCACCAGGCGCTGAACATGGCCTTCACCGTGCACCCCGACGCCCGCACCGAGGCGGCCCGGCTCGAACTCAACGGCCTCGGCCGGCCCGCCGACGACCTGCGCCGCCTGCGCGACGCCGTCAGGGCGCTCGGCCGAAGCGAAGAGCCGCACAGCTGAGGGGCCCCGTCCGCGGTCCGTCCGCCCCGCGCGACAGATCACGCCACCGGGCCTTCAATGGAAAGGTGAGCATTCTGGGACGGTTCGCTGTGGCCGGGTTGACGGCGCTGCTGGGCGCCACGGCGCCGGGACCGTCGCCGCCCCCGCCGCAGCCGCCGCCCCAGCTCGACGACGCCGAGGTGCAGCGGGCCGTCGACCAGCTCGACGGAGTGGTTCGCGCCGCCATGAAACGCACCGGGACACCGGGCGTCGCCGTCGCCGTCGTCCACGACGGCAAGGTGATCCACCTGAAGGGCTACGGCGTCCGCAAGGCCGGCGAGAAGGCCGCCGTCGACGCCGACACGGTCTTCCAGCTCGCGTCCGTCTCCAAGCCGATCGCCTCCACGGTCGTCTCCGGCGCCGTCGGCACCGACGGCTGGGACAAACCCGTGGCCCCGCATGTCCCGGACTTCCGCCTCAAGGACCCGTGGGTCACCTCCCACGTCACGGCCGCCGACCTCTTCGCGCACCGCAGCGGCCTGCCGGACCACGCCGGGGACCTCCTCGAAGACCTCGGCTACGACCGGGCGTACATCCTCTCCCACCTGCGCTACGAACCCCTCACCCCGTTCCGCGCGAGCTACGCGTACACCAACTTCGGCCTGACGGCCGCCGCTCAGGCCGTCGCCGACGAGAAGGGCGTGCCCTGGGAGAAACTCGCCGCCGACACCCTCTACAAGCCGGCCGGCATGGACTCCACCAGCTCACGCTTCGAGGACTACGCGAAGGCCGCCAACCGGGCCTGGGGGCACGTCCGGACCGCCGACGGCACCTGGAAGGCGCAGTACGTCCGGGACCCGGACGCCCAGTCCCCGGCCGGCGGCGTCAGCTCCAGCGCCCGCGACATGGCCGTATGGCTGCGGCTCCAGCTCGCGAACGGCAAGCTCGACGGCAAGCAGATCATCGACGCCGACGCCCTGCAGCGCACCCACTGGCCGCAGTCCGTCGCGAACCCGCCGCACGCCCCGGCCGGCCGGACCGGCTTCTACGGCCTCGGCTGGAACGTCTCCTACGACGACGAGGGCCGGCTCCGCCTCTCCCACACCGGAGCGTTCGCGCTGGGCGCGCACACCAACGTCACCATGCTGCCGGGGGAGAAGCTGGGCATCGTCGTCCTGACCAACACCTCACCGGTGGGGGTCGCCGACGCCGTCGCCCTCGACTTCTTCGACATCGCCCAGCACGGGAAGGTCAGCCGCGACTGGATCCCCCTCGTGGACGCGCTGTACCAGCAGGAGGCGGACGCGGACCGGTCGAAGACCGACTACGCCCACCCGCCGTCGGACGCGCCGGCCGCCAAGGACCCCGGCACCTACGCCGGGACGTACCACAGCGACTACTACGGGCGCGCCGAGGTCGTCGCCGGCGCGGACGGCACGCTGACGCTGCGCCTGGGGCCGAAGCCGCAGTCGTACCGGCTCACGCACTACTCCGGCGACACGTTCAGCTTCCAGACCGCCGGCGAGAACGCGGTCGGCCGGACGGGGGTCACCTTCGCCCCGGACGGAAAGTCCTTCAAGGTCGAGTACCTCGACAAGGAAGGACTCGGGACGTTCACACGCGGCTAGGAGACGTCCGGGCGGCGGTGACCCCGGGCAGGGGCCCGCGCCGCCCTGTGCGCCTCACGCCCGGGTGGCCGCCGGCGCGGCGAGGAGTTCGAGCGTGTCGATGACACGGTTCGAGAAGCCCCACTCGTTGTCGTACCACGCGACCACCTTCACGTGACGGCCGTCGACACGGGTGAGGGCCGAGTCGAAGATCGCCGACGCCGGGTTGCCCGTGATGTCGGAGGAGACGAGCGGGTCCTCCGAGTACTCCAGGACGCCGGCGAGCGGCCCCTCGGCCGCCGCGCGGTACGCCGCCAGCACGTCCTCGCGCGTCACGTCACGGGCGACGGTCGTGTTGAGCTCGACGATCGAACCCACCGGCACCGGCACGCGGATGGAGTCGCCCGACAGCTTCCCGTCGAGGTTCGGCAGCACCAGGCCGATCGCCTTGGCGGCGCCCGTCGTCGTCGGCACGATGTTCACGCCCGCGGCCCGGGCGCGCCGGGCGTCGCGGTGCGGGCCGTCCTGCAGGTTCTGCTCCTGCGTGTAGGCGTGCACCGTCGTCATGAACCCGTGCCCGATACCGGCGAGTTCGTCGAGGACGGAGGCCAGCGGCGCGAGGGCGTTGGTGGTGCAGGAGGCGTTCGAGACGACGGTGTGCAGGTCCGCGTCGTAGGCGTCGGTGTTGACCCCGAACGCGAGCGTGACGTCTGCGCCGTCCGACGGCGCGCTGACCAGCACCTTCTTCGCGCCCGCGTCGAGGTGGGCGCGCGCGGCCTTGGCCGAGGTGAACCGGCCGGTGGACTCCAGCACGATGTCCACGCCGAGGTCGGCCCACGGCAGCTGCGCCGGTTCCCGCTCGGCCAGCACCCGGATACGGCGGCCGTCGACGACGAGGGTGTCCCCGTCGACGGAGACCGGACGCCCGAGCCGGCCCGCCGTGCTGTCGAAAGCGAGCAGCCGGGCGAGCGCGGCCGGCTCCGTCAGGTCGTTCACGGCGACGATCTCCAGGGCGCTGTCGCGCTCCAGCAGCGCGCGCAGCACATTGCGTCCGATGCGGCCGAATCCGTTGATGGCGATGCGAGTCATGAGTGATCTCCCTTCCCTTCACCACCAGGCTCGCCGACGCCCGGGGCCGCTGACAGTGGCGGGATCGCCATGGTTCAAAAGGATCCCGCCACGGCCTGGGGACGGGAGGATCTACTCGCCCCGGGTGAACGTGCGCCGGTACTCGCTCGGCGTGGTGCCGAGGATCCGCTGGAAGTGCAGGCGCAGATTGGCGCCCGTGCCGAGTCCGACATCGGCGGCGATCTGCTCGACGCTGCGCTGGGACCGCTCCAGCAGTTCCCGGGCCAGGTCGATCCGGGCACGCATCACCCACTGCATCGGCGTGTAGCCGGTCTCCTCGACGAAGCGCCGCGAGAACGTCCGCGGCGACACCCCGGCCTGCCGCGCCAGCACGTCGAGCGTCAGGGGCTCGCCGAGCCGGCGCAGCGCCCACTCCCGGGTGGCGCCGAAACGCTCGCCGACCGGCTCCGGCACACTGCGCGGCACGTACTGGGCCTGCCCGCCGCTGCGGTAGGGGGCCGCGACCAGTCGGCGGGCGGCGTGATTGGAGGCGGCCACGCCGAGGTCGCCGCGCAGGACGTGCAGGCACAGGTCGATGCCGGAGGCGGCGCCGGCCGAGGTGAGCACGCTGCCCTCGTCGACGAAGAGCACGTTCTCGTCGACCCGGACCCGCGGATACCGTGCCGCGAGCGCCCGCGTGTAGTGCCAGTGCGTCGTGGCGCGCCTGCCGTCGAGCAGACCCGTGGCGGCGAGAGCGAAGGCACCCGTCGAGATGGCGGCGAGCCGCGTGCCCCGCGCATGGGCGGCGATCAGCGCGTCGACCACGGCCGGCGGCGGATCCTCGCGGTCCGGGAACCGGTAGCCGGGCACGAAGACGATGTCGGCCCACGCCAGCGCGTCCAGACCATGGGCGACGGAGTACGACAGCCCGTCCCCGCCGGTGACCAGGCCGGGCGCCGCCCCGCACACCCGCACTTCGTACGGCATGCTCGCGCGGGTCGTGAAGACCTGGGCGGGGATGCCGACATCGAGCGGCTTCGCGCCCTCCAGCACGAGGACGGCGACGCGATGCAGACGGGAGGCGGGCACGGCAGAAGGTTACGTGGGCGCCGGCGAAGGGGGCAGCGAGGCGCTTCACCGGCAGGGAGGTGCTTCACCGGCAGCGACCCCGGGCAGACTCCCGCATGCGCCCTCCGTCACCCGCGCCTCTCGCCGTCGACCGGCACGGCAACCGGCTGGTCTCCTTCACGCGGTGCACCGAGGACGACCTCCCCACCGGGGTCCGCCTGCCGCTGGCGCTGACCGCCCTGTGGCACGGCGGCGAGGTCGTCATGGTCCACGACCGGTACCGCAGCCAGTGGGAACTTCCCGGCGGCTTCGTGGAGCCGGGGGAGACCCCTCGCCAGGCCGCCCTCCGGGAACTCGCCGAGGAGAGCGGACAGGTGCCCGACGGCGCCCTGCGCTGCGTCGGCCGCGCCGGATTCCTGCTCGGCCCCGAACAGCGCCCCGAGTACGGGGCCCTGTTCGCCGGCCGGACCCTGCGACGGCGCCCGTTCGACACCGACCACGAGATCGAAGCGGCCTGCTGGTGGGATCTGACATCGCCGCTGCCCGGCCGGCTGTCGGACATCGACGCCTACCTCGCGCGGCTCAGTGCTCCCACACCTCCGCCCCACCACCCCGCCACTCGATGAGTGCCGACGCCAGCACCCAGTCGTCGTCCACGTCGTCCAGGCCGGCGAGCCGCAGGAACTCGACGATGTCCAGGGGGCCGTACGCCATCCCGACGAAGCGGCCGTCGACGCGGACGCGGCGCCCGCCGTCCTCGCCGGGCGGATAGACCACGATGGGCTGAGGGGAAGCCATGGACCCACCGTGCGCCAGGCAGGGGCGGCGCGCACGGTGTCATGGGCCGGTCGTGTGCCCGCCGCGCAGGGATCACTCAAGGCGGACGGCGGCCGGGCCGTGCGGAGCGCGCAGGTCGCGGAGCGTGACGTGGCCCGGGCCGAGGGGGGCGTCGCAGTGCGGGGCGTGCAGGTCCAGTGAGGCGAGGTCGGTGGACAGGGCGGGGCCCGCCCAGGTCGCGTCCAGCTCGAAGAGGACCCGGGTTCCCCTCCCCGCCGGCGCGTCGATCTCCCGCGGGTCCTCGACCGGGCGCAGGCCGGACAGCTCCTGCCGTAAGCCGCGTCCGTCCCGCCACACCTCGACCACCGTGCGCGTGCTCAGCGCCGCCGCCGCGGCACAGGTCCACCGGTCGGGGCTGAGCAGCGAGCCGTAATAGCCGGAAGGGGGCCGGTCCCCGTCCCACGCGTCCTCGACCAGATCGTCGGCCACCCAGAACGTCAGATCGCCCTCGATCCCGGCCTCGACCCGCGCGGTGTGCGCGGGCGCGAGACGGGCGGCCGGATGCAGGGCGTGACTCAGCACGTCGGCCAGGATGCGGGTGGCCGGATCGCGGCCGCCGCGCCGCGCCCAGAAGTACATCTCCGGGTGTGTGCGCACGTGCTCGTCGAAGTCGACGACCTGGATGCCGGCCGCGTCGTAGCTGTCTCCCACACCCGCACGCTACCCGGCGTCACCGGCCCGCCGTACCCGTCCGTCCACAGCCGTCGGCCACCGGCGACGGCGTTGTCAGAGGTCTGCTCTACAGTTCCCGTCACTTGATCACTACGGGTGCGGGGAGGCACGCATGGGGTGGGTGTCGGCCGGCGACTACGAAGTCGCCCTCGACGACGGCAAGGTGGTGTGCCGCAACGCGGCCGGACGGCGGCTGAAGTCCGTACCGCCGAAGATCGCCGACGATCCGGCGGTGGTCGGCCTGCGCCAGCTCGTCGAGTGGCTGGAGCGGCACGAACGGCAGTGCCTGGCCGACGTGGAGCGCTGGATGGTGCGCTCCCTCCCGGTGCCCTTCGCCGTACTGGCCCGGGTCTGGCCGGACCCCGCCTGGCAGGCCGCGCTGCGCGATCTCGTGGTCACGGGGGAGGACGGCGAGGTGGCCGGGTTCCTGCGGGACGCCGACACCGAGCGCGGCCTCGGCCTGGTCGACCTCGACGGCGACACCGTCCGGATCGCCCCCGCCCTCGTCCGGCTGCCGCACCCCGTCCTCCTCGAAGACCTGGAGGAACTGCGGGAGTTCGCCGTCGAGCTGGGCGTCGAGCAGCGCGCCCAGCAGCTCTTCCGCGAGGTGTGGCACCGGCCCGCGGCCGTAGACGCCGACGCCACCGCCGTCGAGGACTACGCGGGCGGCGCGTTCAAGGAACTGCGGTTCCTGCACGGCCGGGCCGCCCAGCTCGGCTACCGGGTGCGCGGCGGCCACGCGGTGTGCTCCGTGCTGGAGGACGGCCGCACGGTCGAGGCCCGGGTGTGGATCGGCGACTACGACGGCTACGAGGAGACGGAGACCGGCCCCCTGGTCTTCACCGACGCGGCCGGCCGGGCGCTGAAGCTCGGTCAGGTCGGCCCGGTCGCCTGGTCGGAGGGCCTGCGCATGGCCGCGGCCCTGTACGCGGGACGGGACGTAGAGGACGAGGAGCGTGCGGCATGACCACCCACCTGACCGGCGGCACCGTCGCCGCCCGTGACGCGGCCACGGTCGCCGCACTGCTCGACGCCGGTGCCGTCCTGCCCCCGGGCACGACCGACCGGGAGGACGCCGACGTCCTCACCGTCCGCGCGTACACGCATCCCGCGCTGGACGACCGCCAGGTCGTACGGCTGGTGCCGGGCACCCTCGGCGAGGCCGAGGACCTCGCCCTCGACTTCCTCGGACTGGTGCGCGCACCGGAGGTCCACGAGGTCGGCCAGGTCCGCCGGGAGACCCTCGGCTTCCCCGCGTGGGCCCTGGTCAACGACCCCGCGAACGGGCACCACGCGCTGGCCCTGGTCAAGGACGTCGAGCGGCTCGCCCGGCAGGCCAAG
Source organism: Streptomyces griseosporeus (assembly GCF_014656055.1). Taxonomy (GTDB): domain Bacteria; phylum Actinomycetota; class Actinomycetes; order Streptomycetales; family Streptomycetaceae; genus Streptomyces; species Streptomyces griseosporeus. The sequence goes on along the minus strand of NZ_BNBR01000001.1, from coordinate 422,250 downwards.
TCCCGCCCCGGCACCGCGAAGGAGGGCTTCGAGGAACTCGGCGCCCGGCTCGGCCGCGCCGTGCCGCACTTCCTGCCCACCTTCTACGAGCAGGCCGCCCGCGTCTTCCTCCAGCACGACAACACCACCTACGCCGCCGCCTTCTTCGGCAAGGCACGCGAGGCCGAGCGGGTCCACGCCCTCACCGTGGACGAGGAGCGGCAGCGGGCCGTCTTCCTGGAGTTCGCCTTCGCCGGCGCCCTGACGGTCAAGGCGCTCAAGGAACACGTGAAGGACCTGTCGGCGCGGCTCACCCCCGCCGAGGCCTGGTCGCAGTACCGGCAGCTGATCGTGGAGCGCTGCGCGGCGGGCATGCCGCCGTACGCCTCGCTGCCGCAGGACGCCCGCGCCCTGATCAAGGCGGCGGGACTGAACCGGGTCACCGAGGAGTGCGCCCTCGTCGCGGACCTCATCGCCTCCCCGGCGGCGGTCCGGGCCCCCGCCTCCTTCTGGAACACCTACCGGGCGACCCTCGTCGCCCTGGCCGAGGAGCAGCCCGCCGTACGGGCCCGGCTGCTGGAGATCATGCCCGCCGGCCTCGGCCGCTCCAGGGACGACGACGAGTTCTGGCTCGCGCTGCTCGCCGACACCGGCGCCGACCGCCTGCTGACCGGGGAGGCCCCGGCCGACGGTGTCGACGCGGCGGACTGGCTGAGCCGCTGGGCGCTGCACCGCAAGCACGGCGCGACGGTCGGCGACCGGTCGCCCGCCACCCTCGCCCTCGTCGAGCGCATGACCGGCCACCTGCGCGCCCAGGGCCGCCCGGTGGACCTGTTCAGCGGCCGCTGGCAGGCAAGCGCCGACCTCGACCTGCTGGACCTGTGCGCGGCGGACGGCGTACCCCTGGCCCTGCCCGCGGCCGACACGGACGTCCACCTCGCCGTCAACCAGTGGCTGCAGGACTCCCGGCCGGGACGCCGCGACCTGACGGCCGTCGCGGCCGACCCGCGCTGCCGCCGCCTGCTCTACCAGGCGGTGGGCACGCTGCACGGCCACCGGCCCGGTCCCCGGCTGCTGGAGGAACTCGCCGGGCACCCCGTCCTCGCCGACATCCTGCGCGAATGGCTGGACGACGCCGCCGACGACCTCACCCGCGCGGCCGGCCTGCCCGCCGCACGCGAAGCCCTGCACAGGATGCGCGCCTTCGGCGCCGTCGCCGCCCGGATCAACCCGCAGGCCGTCGAACGGGTCGCCGCGCTGGACGTCGCGCCGCTGCTCGGCCGCACCCTGCGCGCCGGCATCTTCGACGAGCTGGGCTGGCCCGCCCTCGACGAGGCACTGCGGCGCCTGGACGACGAGACCCGCCGCGACCGCGACGACACGCTCGCCGTCCACGAGGCATGGCCCGCCCTGATCCTTGCCCGCCGCCACAAGGCGATCGTCGTCGGACCGCAGGGCATTCTCCTCGAACACGACCTGCGGCTGCCGCCGGAGCTGGACCGCTGGCAGCGCCCGTCGTTCCGCTACACGGACGGCGAACTGCTGGTGATGTGGTGGCACGACGGCAAGCTGCGGGGCTACTGGTCGGCCCGCCCCTCCGAGGTGTTCCCGGTCGGCGGCGAGAAGGTCCCCCGCTGGTACCAGGGCGGTGACGCGGGCACGTCCTCGATCCCGCTGCCCGGCGGCGGCCGCGCCACCGGCGGCCGCGCCCTGCACGCGGGCGACACCGACCTGCCGCCCGGCCGCCCCGTCCTCGGGGACGGCACCTCGTACTGGCGGCAGGGCCGCCAGGGCCGGCAGCAGGTGTGGCTGGAGTACGACCCCGCCACCGGCACGCACGGCCGTGCCTCGCTGCCTGCCTTCCTCAGGTCCGGCATCCGCGAGGACGCCACCCTGCTCCAGGAACACTGCGCCGTCCTGCCCCTGCAACCCGGCCTGGAGGACAGCCCGTTCGGCACGGACGGCACGGTCCTCGGCCGCTGGGTGCGCACCGAGGGCGAGGGCGACGAGGCCCGCACCACCGCCGGCACGCCGGACGGCCGGACCGTCACCGTCACGGAGGTGCGCGGCCGGCGGCCGGGCGTCCCGCTCGGCGCGCTGCGGCTGCCCGGCGGTGCCGAACCCGTCGCGGTCGCCCGCTACCGGCAGATCGCCCTGTGCGCGCAGGACGACGGCACGGGCGCGCGGGAACTGGGCCATGTGACACCGCTGGAGCGCGGTGGCGAGTTCGCGGCCGGCACACGGCTCGTTCCGCCGGCCGACTTCTGGCACGCGCTGCGCCCGCGCGACGAGGCCGCGTCCGCGCTGCTGCGGGCGCTCACCGACGCACAGGCGGAGGCACTGCTGCGCGCCGGGACCGAGGCGCTGAAGGAACGGCAGGCGCTGGTCGCGGCGGCGGGCCGGACGACGGACGGCACCACCGCCCCGGCCACCACCGGCAAGCCGGCCGTCCCGACCGCCGACGAGGTGCTGCGCCGGGCCGTGTCCGACTGCCTGCCCACGCTGACCGAACCGCACCTGCTCACCGGCGTCACCTCGCTGGTGCGCTCGGTGCTGCACCTGGCCGACTCGATCGCCGGCTTCCTCAAGCCCCCGGCGGAACGGCCCAAGACCGAACGCAAGCGCACCGAGGGCATGTTCGCCGACTGCCGGCCCGAGCATGGCGACGACCTGACACTGCGTGAGGCCGTGGCAGGCCTTGCCCCTCTGCACGGGTGGGGCGGGCAGGGGCAGTGGTCCACCCTGCGCCAGATCCGCGCGGTCAACCACGTCCTGTCGGGGAGGCCGGCCGACGGCAAGCCGCTGCGCGAGGCGTCCCGGACCACCGGACACGCCGACGGGTGGCGCAGCGACGAGTTCACCGTCCCGGGCATCGGCCCGCTCTGGCCCTGCGTGCTGGACGTGCTGCGCCCGCTCGCCTACCGCGCCGCCTCCCCGGCCCTGACGGAGACCCACCGGCAGGCCCTGCTCCTGATGCTCGACGCCGTCGCGGAGGGCCCCCTGGCCGCACCCGGGGGCGCGCTGCGGGAGGTCGTGCTGAGCGAGCCGTACGAGAAGCTGGAGCGGGCGGGCCAGGTGCTGCGCCGCGAGGGTCGCACCGTCGTCGTCCTCGGCTGCCAGAACATCGACCACCACCAGGGACGTGTGCGCTGGCTGGCCCTCGACCACGACCCGACCGGCGCGTTCGGCGCGATCGCGCACTTCGTGCTGGAGCGGGAGACCGCCCACCCGGTGACCTTCCCGGCCGAGACGCTGACCGCGGTGACCGCGCTGATCCGGGACAAGGGCCCGGCGCCCTGGCACCCGGCGGCGCCCGACGCCCTGACGGCCGCGACCCTCGACGGCCTCGGGCCGGTGCAGGCGGCGCTGCTGGTCGCCGCGAAACCGGCACAGCTCACCGACGAGGCCGCCGCCACGACCGGTCTGAAGCCGCGTCAGAAGGAACTGGGCGACACACTGCTCGGCTCGCTCGGCGACGGCGCGGCCGCCGCGCTCGTCGGAGCCCTGCTGCCCGACACCCCCGCGGACCTGTGGACGGCCGGACCGGACACGGCCTCGGCCGGAAGCATGTGGCGCGAACGGCTCGCCGGAACCGTACGGCTGCCCGAGGACCTCGCCGCGGAGCTGGCCGCGACCGGGCTGGACCTGAGCAGCGCCGAAGAGGTCCTCAACCCGGACCGCACCCCCTGGATCAGCCGCACCACGGTCCAACGCGCCGACAAGGACGGCGACCTGGTCCCCGAGGACCCCGAGGCACTGCCCGGACGGCGCGACCTGAACGCCGCCGTCATCGCCCTCGCCCGGCTCGCCTACTTCCTGCCGTACGGCCATCCGCTGCGCGCCCGCCTGCCCGAGAGCCTGGCGGCGCTGCGCCGCCGCGTCGCCGATCCCGGCCTGCTCCTGGACCTCGACCTGACCTGGAACGACAAGGGCTCCTCGACCTCCGTCGACCTGCGCAAGGCGTACGGGCTGCCCGCCGCCGGCGGCGCCGACGCGCACGGCCTGACCCATCTGGGCGAGGCACTGGTGCTGCGTCCCTGGCACCAGGACCTGGAGGCCGTGCTGGTCCGCCCGGCCGCCCTCACGGACCCCGAGGACCCCGTGTTCGACCTGCTGGACGGACTGGTCGGCCCCGCCCGGGGCCAGGGCCTGCGCGCCCTGCGGACCCTGCTGCGCGACGACTTCGCCCGCGCCCTCGCCGCCGGCACGGACGCCGGGGAACCCACCGGCCCCGCCCAGGACCCGCAGCTGAGCGTGCCCGGCCTGGTCACCGAGGTCGCGCGGGCCCACGGGCTGAGCGATGACGCGGCGGCGCTCTACCTCCAGCTGCTCGCCCTGCCCGACCCGACCGACCGCAACTGCGCCCGCTGGACGGGCTGGAAGCCCGCCCGAATCAAGAAGGCCCGCGCCGAGCTGGCCGCGACCGACCTGGTCGTCGAGGCGAAACGGTCACGCGCCGGACGCACCCTGTTCCTGCCGTGCGGCTGGCTCGACCTCAAGGCCCCGGCGCTGCCGGCGGAGGTGTGGAAGCAGGACCTCTACCCGCTCCGCGACCATGTCCGCGCCGTGCCCTCGATGCCGGTACCCGAGGTGTTCGCACGCGCCTGGGACCGCGTCCGCACCGGGGACGCCCCGGCCTACGAGGAACTGACCACCCGCGCCACCCGCAGGGGGCGCCGCCGATGACCGACGTCCACGTCACGCGCAAGCCGCAGGCGACGACCGATTCGCGCGCAACCTGGGAGGGGCGCCGCCGATGACCGAGATCCGCGCCATGCGAGAAGGGCGCCGCCGATGACCGACATCCTCGCCAAGCGCGTGGGGCGCTGCCCATGACGAACGCCCCCGCCGCGCGCACACCGGCCGCGCCTCCGCCCCCGAAGACCACCGCCCGCCCCCGCCCGGAAGAACCCGCACCGATGACCACCTCGCTGTCGCCCGCCCCCGCCCGCCAGATCGTCCCGCCCGAGGACCGCCACGCCGTCGAGCTGGCCTTCCTCGCCGCGTACGACGACGGGCCCCGGCCGCCCGCCTGGCGGCTCACCCCGCGGGCGGTCGTCACCTTCGTCATGGGCAGCGACGGCCGTGCGCTGAAGCTGCACGACGGGACGCGGGCACCCGACGGGGTGCCGCACCGCATGGTGATCGAGAGCAAGTTCGTCGGTGACCGCGCGCTGGTCGAGCGGTGCGTGGTCACCCTCGCCGGGGAACGCGGCCTGCTCCTCGTCGGCGAACCCGGCACCGCCAAGTCGATGCTGTCCGAGCTGCTCTCCGCAGCCGTCTGCGGCACCAGCTCCCTCGTCGTGCAGGGCACCGCCGGCACCACGGAGGACCAGCTCAAGTACGGCTGGAACTACGCGCTGCTGCTCGCACAGGGCCCCAGCCGGCAGGCGCTCGTGCCCTCGCCCGTCCTGACCGCGATGTCCCGGGGCGCGATCGCCCGCGTCGAGGAGGTCACCCGCTGCCTGCCCGAAGTGCAGGACGCGCTGGTGTCGCTGCTCTCCGAGCGGCGGATCGCCGTACCCGAACTGGCCGGCACCGAGGACGCCCTGGCGCACGCGGCGCCCGGCTTCAACCTCATCGCCACCGCCAACCTCCGCGACAAGGGCGTCTCCGAGATGTCCGCCGCCCTCAAGCGCCGGTTCAACTTCGAGACCGTCGGCCCCATCGGGGACCTGGAGGCGGAGACCGCGCTGGTGCGCAGCCAGGCCCGGGCGTCGGTGGAGCGGGCCGGGGCGGCGTTCCAGGTCGACGACGCCGTACTGGAGGCCCTGGTCACCGCCTTCCGGGACCTGCGCGAAGGGCGGTCCGCGGAGGGCTGGGAGGTGGAGCGGCCGTCCACGGTGATGAGCACCGCGGAGGCCGTCTCCGTGGCCGGGGCGCTCGCGCTCGCCGCGGCCTACTTCCCCGGCGACCGGGACGTGCTCGGCCTGCTGCCCGGGCACCTGCTCGGCGTGGTCCGCAAGGACGACCCCGCCGACGCCGCCCGGCTGCGCGGCTACTGGGACGGCCCCGTGCGGCGCCGCGCCGAACAGGGCTCCGCCACCTGGCGCACCCTGTGGGACCTGCGTACGGTCCTGGAGGGCTGACCGCCGTGACCCACCTGCCCGGGGCGGCCGAGCCCGCGCCGCCCGCCACGCCAGGCCGTACGCCGGACCCCGCTGACATCCGGAGCGGTTCGGCCGTCGGCCCACGCACACCCGACGAGGCGCTCGCCGCGCTCACGGGGCCGTCCGCGCCGTACCTCATCGGCGTACGCCACCACGCGCCCTCGCTGGCCGCCGCCGTGCCCGCGCTGCTGGACGAGGCACGGCCGGACGTGCTCCTCGTCGAGCTGCCCGCCGAGATGCAGGAGTGGCTGCCCTGGCTGGCGCACGAGGAGACCCGGGCGCCGGTGGCCCTCGCCGCCGCGCCCGCGGACGGCCGGGGCGGCGAGGGCCCCGCGTTCTACCCGTTCGCCGACTTCTCGCCCGAACTCGCCGCCGTGCGCTGGGCGAGACGGCACGGCGTACCGGTGGTCGCCTGCGACCTGCCGCTCGCCGACCCCGCGTGGCGGGAGGGCCGCCGGGCCGAGGACGCCCGGCCCGGCGGCCCGACCCTCACCACGGCCCTGCGTACCCGGCTGACCGGCCGTCCCGGCGACGACCTGTGGGACCGGCTCGTCGAGGCGACCGCCCCCGGCTCCCCGCCCGAGGCCCTGCGCCGGGCCGCGCTGCTCACCGGGTGGGCACTGCGCGCGGACGCGGTCGCCGCCGGCCGCGTACCCGAACTCGACCTCCGGCGGGAGCGGTGGATGCGGGCCCGGCTGGCCGAGGCGAGCGCACGGGGACAGCGGGCCGCGGCGGTGGTCGGCGCCTTCCACGCCCCGGCACTCCTGCCGCACCCCGACACGGAGGAGGAGCGGGAGCAGGCGGGGGAGCCCGCACCGACCGCTGCCGCCGCGGACGGTGCCGCCGGTGCCGCTTCCGGCGACGTGGCGAAGGCCGGCTGGACGACCTCGCTGATCCCGTACACCTACGCCCTGCTCGACGAGCGGTCCGGCTACCCGGCGGGCATCCGGGACCCCCAGTGGCAGGACATGGTCCTGCACGCGGCCGGCGACCCGGCGCGGCTGGAGGAGGCGCTGACCCGGGCGGCCGTGCGCGTCTGCGCCGAGCTGCGGGACCTCGGCCACCCCTCCGGACCCGCCGACGCCCGCGAGGTCAGCCGCCTCGCCTCGGACCTCGCCCGGCTGCGCGGCCTGCCCGCGGCGGGCCGCGGCGAACTCGTCGAAGCCGTACAGACGGTCCTCGCCCAGGGCGAGCCCTACGGCCGGGGACGGGCGGTGGCCCGGGCGATGGAGCGGGTCCTCGTCGGCACGCGCCAGGGCCGCCCCGCACCCGGCGCGCCCCGCAGCGGCCTGGCGCCCGCCGTCGAGGCCGAGGTGTCCTCGCTCGGCCTGCCCGGACCGCACGACGCCGACAGCCGCGGCGGCACCCGGGACCTGCGGCTGGACCCCCTGCGGTCCGACCTCGACCGGCGCCGTGAACTGCTGCTGCGCCGGATGACCGTGTGCGGGGTGCCCTACGGCGAACCCCGGGACGTCGTCGGCGCGGGCGGCGCCGACGCGATCACCTCACGCTGGGAGGTGCGCTGGACACCGGCCACGGCGGCCATGCTCACCACCGCCGGCGTGCGCGGGGTCACCCTCGCCCAGGCCGCCGAAGGCGTGCTGCGCGAACAGCGGCGCGCCCAACACGACGAGGGCGGGCCGACCGCCGCCCAGGCTCTCACGGGCCTCGGGCAAGCCGCCGAATGCGGCCTGGAACGGCTCGCGGACGAGCGCCTCGAGGAGGTCGCCGAGATCCTGCCCCAGGCCGGCACCCTGCCCGAACTCCTCACCGGCCTGGCCCTCCTCGACCGGCTGAGCGCCGGGCACATCCCCGGCCTCGCCCCAAACGCGGACCGTACGGCACGCACGGCCGCCGTGACGGACCTGCTCACCGCGGCGGCCGTACGGCAGGTGGACGGGCTGACCGGGTCCGAGGACCCCGCCGACGCGCAGGCCCTGCTCGAACTCGCGCACCGCGCCGACCCGTCGGGCGGCATCCGCCTCGCCGACGCCCTGGCCCGCCTGGCAGCCGACGGCTCGCCCCTGATGCGCGGCGCGGCCGGCGCCGTACGCGTCCTGCTCGGGCAGGAGGACGCGCGGGCGTTCGGCGACCGCGTCGCCTCCTGGGTGGACGGGGCCACCGACCCCGGCGCGCGCGCCGCGCTCACCGCCCGGCTCACCGGCCTGCTGACCGCCGCGGGCCCGCTGCTGGAGGCCGCGCCGCCCGCCCTGGAACCGCTCCTCGACCGGGTGTCCGGGCTGCCGGACCGGGAGTTCCTCGACCGGCTCCCGGCCTTGCGCGGCGGCTTCGACACGCTGAGCCCCGCCGCCCGGGACCGGCTCCTCGCAGCCGTCGAGGAACGCCTCGGCACGGCACGGATCACCGACCCCGACGGCATCGCTCCGGCCGCGCTCGCCGCCTGGACCCGAGCGGACTTCGAGGCCCGCGAGACCCTCCAGCGCCTGGGCCTCCTGCCCACCCCCGGCGACCGCACCGATCGAGCCGACGGCACCGCGCAGGCTGTGCCGGCCCCTCCGGCGACGACTGTTCCCGCGCCGGGCACACCACCTGCCGACGGCACAGTGCAAGCCGCGACGGCCGTACCAGCAGCAGACACCCCACTTGAGCCCATCGGCGCCCCGACCGCCGAACCCGCCCCCCACACCCCCCACACCCCCTACCTCGCCCCCGCCGACCGCTGGCGCCTCCTCCTGGGACGCCACACGGACCGGCTGCCGCCCGACGCGGCCCCGTTGGCGACCGCCCTGGACGAGCTGTACGGCAGCGGACGCGGCGAAGGCAGCAGAGGGGACCTGCGGGGCCCGGGCTCCGGCGGCGGCCGCGAGGCGCCGTACCCGGGGGTGCGGGAGTGGTCCGAGGAACTGGCCGCGCTGTTCGGGCCCGGCATCCGGGAGGAGGTGCTGGCCGCTGCCGCCGCCTCCGGCCGTACGGACGTCCTCACCGAGCTGGACGCGGACAGCGCGCGGCCCTCGGTCGACCTGCTGCGGACCGTGCTGCGGCACGCGGGCGGGCTGCCCGAGGCGAAGCTGGCCGCGCTGCGCCCGCTCGTACGGCGGCTGGTCGACGCGCTGACCCGGCAGCTCGCGACCCGGCTGCGCCCCGCCCTGCACGGCACCGCGCTGCCGCGGCCCAGTCGGCGCCCCGGCGGCGGCCTGGACCTGCCGCGCACGCTGCGCGCGAACCTCGCGACCGCGCGCCGCACGCCGGACGGCACCGTGCAGGTGATCCCCGAGCGGCCCGTCTTCCGCGCGCGGGCCCGCCGCGCCGCCGACTGGCGGCTGATCCTGGTGACGGACGTGTCGGGCTCGATGGAGGCGTCCACGGTGTGGGCGGCGCTGACCGCCTCGGTGCTCGCCGGGGTGCCGACGCTCTCCACCCACTTCCTGGCCTTCTCCACCGAGGTCATCGACCTCACGGGGCACGTCGACGACCCGTTGTCCCTGCTGCTGGAGGTCAGCGTCGGCGGCGGCACCCACATCGCGGCCGGGCTGCGGCACGCGCGGGAACTGGTCACCGTGCCGTCCCGGACGCTCGTCGTGGTCGTCAGCGACTTCGAGGAGGGCTACCCGCTCGGCGGCCTGCTCGCCGAGGTGCGCGCCCTGGTCGGGGCCGGCTGCCACGTCCTGGGCTGCGCGAGTCTCGACGACACCGGCCGGCCGCGCTACTCGACCGGCGTCGCCGGCCAGCTCGTCGCCGCGGGCATGCCCGTCGCCGCCCTCAGTCCACTCGAACTCGCCCGCTGGGTAGGGGAGAAGATCGCATGAGCCCGGACCTGCCGGCCGTCGCCCCGCACGTCACCGCCGAACTCGTCGCGGCGCTCTCACCCCGGCTGCGCAAGCGGCTGGACGCGGGGGTCACCAAGCTCCTGGCCCGTCCGGCCGTCCGTGAGGGCGACAGCGTCCGGATCGCCGTCGACGACGACACCGACGTCGTCCTGGACGCCCCCGGCGGTGCGGTGACCAGCGCGGACGCGATCCGCTGCGGCTGCCTGCTGGCCCCCGACTGCCTGCACCGCGCGGCCGCCGCCTCCGCCGCGCCGGTCGCCGACGACGCCCCGCCCGAGCCCCCGGCGGAGGAGGCGCAGGGACAGCGGCCCGCCCCGCCCGGGACCCCTACCCCCGGGGCAGAGACACCGGAGCCCACCACCGCCGAGACGCCCAGGGCCCCCGAGACGGACGAGACCCCCACCGCCGGCCGGGTCGCCGCGGCCAGGGCGGTGTACGACGCTGCCGCCGCCGTCCTGGAAGCCGGAGCGGACGGGGCCGGCGCCGTCCTCCAGGCGGAGCTGCTGCGCGCCGCGCACTCCGCGCGCCTCGCCGGTCTCCCGCGCGCCTCCGCGGCGGCCGTCTCGGTGGTGACCGGGGTACGGGCAGCCCGTTCCGCCGACCCTGGGTACCGCCTCGCCGACCTCGCCGCGGCACTGGCCGGAGTCCTCGGCGTCACGCACCGGCTGCCGCACGCGACCGGTCCCGAACTGGCCGACCTGCGCGGCACCGCCCGCCAGCCGTACCGCCCCGACGGCTCCCTGCGCCTGTACGGCCTCTTCAGCGAGCCCGTCCTCACGGCCACCGGCTACGCGGGCGCGGTGACCTGGACCGCCGACGCCGACGGCCGCCTGTACACGGTGTCGGACGTGGCGCCGGGCGGGCCGGCCCGGGCCGTCGGCGCCGCCGACCGGACCGTGCGCATGGGTGACACGGCCCTGACCCACCGGGAACTGGCCCGGGCAGGGCTGGCCGTCTCCGGTGCGACCGTCTCGCCGACGGGCCGCCTCGGCGCGGGCGCGGGGGTACGGGCGGTGCGGGCGTCCGGCGCCACCTGGCGCGAGGAGCCGCTGGACCGGCTGTGGGCCGTACCGGCAGCCGAGCAGGTGCGGCGCGCCCTGAACGGGGAGCACGACCTGCTGTTCCTGGAGGTGACGCTGGTGGGCACGGTCCGGGAGGCGGCGGGCGACTGCTTGCTGGCCGACTGCGGGGGCGTACCCGTACGCCTGGCGGTCGCCCACGACGACCCGGCGCTGCCCTGCCGCGACAACCTGCGTCTGCTCGCGAGCGCTCCGGGCAGCCGCCTGCGCGTCGTGGCCCGCCTGGTGCCCGCACCCCGCCCGCGCGCTCTGCTGCTCGCGGCGGAGCACCCCGCCGACCCGGCGGCGCGGGTGGACCTGGGCCTGGACCGGCTCCAGCGCGCGGACCTGCCCACGGAGCCGGTGCCCGCGCCCGCCGTCCCGGCCGTCGCCGGTGCGGGGGACGAGGCCCCGCTGCACCTGCTGCGCCGCCGGGTGCACCAGGCGGTGTCCGGGGGCCGCCGCGTGCTGTCGTTCACCCAGGGCGGCCAGGGCGACGGCGTACGACTCCGGGCCGCCGGTCTCGCCACGGCCGCCGACCTCCTCGGCGACCTGCACGCCGCCGCCGCGGACCGGACCCGCGACGCCTTCGGCCGGCTGCTCCCGGCCGACACGGACCGCTTCGCCCGCGCCTGGCTCGCCGCCGCGGTCTACACGGACACGGTCGAGTCCGCCCTGTGCGCGCAGGCGTGGGGAGCCGCCCCGGTACCCGCATGAGACGCCCCGATACGCCTCCGGGTCCGGCACCCGGACACGCCGTTCAGGGAACGTGCGGGAAGATGAGAAGATTGCGCGAGTGATGGCAAGAACCAGTGACATCGAGAAGGCGGCCGAGGTGCTGCGCGCCGGGGGCCTGGTGGCCCTCCCGACCGAAACGGTCTACGGGCTCGGCGCGGACGCCGAGAATCCCGCCGCCGTCTCGCGCATCTTCCAGGTCAAGGGACGCCCGCCCACCCACCCGCTGATCGTCCACATCGGCGGCGCGGACCAGCTGGCCGACTGGGTCGCGGAGGTCCCCGCGACGGCGCGCCTGCTGGCCGAGCACTTCTGGCCCGGGCCCCTCACGCTCGTCCTGCGGCGCGGCCCGAGGGTGCCCCTCGAAGCCACCGGCGGGCTGGAGACGGTCGCCGTGCGCGTGCCCGACCACCCCGCCGCCCTCGCGTTGCTGGAGGCTTTCGGCGGTGGAGTCACCGCCCCGTCCGCCAACCGCTTTGGCTCGGTCAGCCCCACCACCGCGGACCATGTCCGGGCCGAGCTGGGCGAGGCCGTCGACTTCGTCCTCGACGGCGGCCCCTGCGGCGTCGGCGTCGAGTCGACCATCGTCGACGTCACGGGCGAGACCCCGGCCATCCTCCGCCCCGGCGGCGTCACCCGGGAGGACCTCGAAGCGGTGCTGGACCGCCCCCTCGACGTCCCCGCCACGAGCCACGTCCGGGTACCGGGCCAGCACCCGTCGCACTACGCGCCGTCCGCCCGGGTCGTCCTCGTCGAGCCGGAGCAGATCGCCGCGGAGGCACAGCTCGCGCAGGAGCAGGGCCACCAGGTCGGCGTCCTGCTCCCGTCCACCCTCGTCGGCACGCCGGTCAAGGCGCACGCCGTGGTGCCGGTCCCCGCCTCGATGGCCGGGTACGCCCGCGAGCTGTACGGCTTCCTGCGCGAACTCGACCAGCGGGGCTGCGACCTCATCATCGCGTCCCTGCCGCCGGAGGAGGGCCTGGGCCTCGCCATCGCCAACCGCCTCCGCCGGGCGGCCGGCCCGCGGCAGTCGTAACGCCGCCCGGCAGGCCAGACGCTCACCCGGCTGCGCCGCGCCGCGCGGGTCCCTGTGCACGACGCGGCCCTGGTCGCCTCTCGTGGAAGGCGGCCAGGGCTGCGCGGCGCACAGGTACCCGTACCCGAACGCCCTTCACACGGTGGCCACTCACGTGTTGACGACGAGTGCGCCCAGGATCATGCCGCCTATCAGGCCGACGGCGCTGACCACGATGGCGATGGTGGAGAGCCGCTCGTGCCGGACCGTCTTGGCGACGATGGCCAGCACCAGGCCGATCAGACCGAACACGATCGGCAGGAAGAGCAAGGAGACCACGCCGAGCACGATGGCGATGATGCTCAGCACGTTGCCGGTCGAGGCGCTCTGCTGGCCGGTGGGCTGGTTGGTGTACTGCGTGGTCATCTGCACTCCTTCGGTGGGATCTCCCGGAGGGGAGACCTGGTCGGTGAGGGCCGGCTCATCGCCCGGGTACCCCGAAGTGCGGCATCTATGAAGGGACTTGGGGGATTGTGTGGTGCGTTCGTTTCGCCGCGGTCACCGTTGGGCGACCGCCTGTACGACGCGCAGGTCCTCGCCCGTCAGTTCCGCGACCCGGTGGGCGGGCACCCCGGCGGCCAGGGCACGGGCGAGAAGCTCGTCCCGGCCGTCGGCGCAGTCCCGGTACGCCAGCAGCTCGTCCTCGATCGCGGTCGTCGCCGCGGGGGCCTGCCGGCGGCGCAGCCGGGTCAGCTCCTCCTCGCTCAGGGGCACGGGCAGCCGCTCGGCACCGGAGGGGATCAGGTCCGTCTCCTCCGGCGGCACGATACGCAGCCGGGGCGAGACCGCGGTCACGTCGTGGGCGGCGAGCCAGGCGCTGACGGCGGAGGTGTCCATGCAGGCCGGCTCACCGAGCTCGGCGGGCGGCACACCCGGCCCCTCGGCGGCCCCGTCGACCAGGAACAGGTAGGCATCGTCGGTCATCTTCGCTCCTTCAGCAGGTCATCGGCCTACGTAGTGCCGATACCCCGTGCCGGACGGAACACCTCCGGGTTCGTACGACGATGATCAACGCCCCTCGGACGGGGGCGGGCGGCTCGCGGTCGCCGACGGGCCGACCGGGACGTGGCTGCGCGGGGAGCGGGCGGCGGGACGGCGCTCGGTCGGTGCTGACGCCCGCCTGGCCTGCCGTACGGTCGGGAGGTCGACGATCCGTTCCCATTGGCCCGGAGGTGCTGCCGCGGGAACGACGGGAGGGCGGTGTCCGTTCCGGTGAGGGACGGGGAGGGCGGCCCATTGGTCGTCCGGAGCGCCGGGGACCATCCGGCCGGCGGCCTGCCACTCGGCGACGAGAGCGGCGTAGAGGGGCGGGTGTCGTTGTGCCGCCACCATGAGCTGGCGGCATCCCGCTCGCCGGTCCCCAGGGCCCGTCAGAAACAGACCTCCTGTGGTGACCGCGCACTCGGCGTCGGCCGCCGGGCGGGCCTCAGACTTCGGGACGCTGTTGTGCATGTTGGAGCACGACCTCGCGACGTTCTTCGGGGGAGGTGCGTGAGGCGCCCGTCGCGTCGGCCAAGGCGTTCCGTCGTAGGACGCCTCCGCGGAGCTAGTGTCGGTGAGGTGAGCGCAGACGATGTGAACCGGCGGTGGACCCGGTCCATGCCCGAGGCGTACGAACGCCACCTCGTGCCGGTCCTCTTCCGCCCGTTCGCCGCGGACCTGGCCGCAAGGGCGGCGGCGCTGCGGCCTCGCAGTGTGCTGGAGCTCGCCGCGGGGACGGGAGTGCTGACCTCGGCCCTGCTCGCGGCAGTGCCCGAGGCCTCGGTGGTGGCGACCGACCTCAACGACGCGATGGTGGCGACGGGGTCCGCGCGGGAGCCGCGTGCGCGATGGCGGCAGGCGGACGCCCAGGAGCTGCCCTTCCCGGACGGCGGCTTCGACCTGGTCGTGTGCCAGTTCGGGGTGATGTTCTTCCCCGACAAGAGGGCGGCCTTCGCCGAGGTGCGCAGAGTCCTGGCGCCGCACGGACGGTTCCTGTTCAGCAGCTGGGGCCCGCTGGACTCGCATGGCTTCGATGCCGCCGTCCAGAGCGCCCTGGACGAATGCATGCCCGAGGGCGCGCCCCAGTTCCTGAGGGAAGTGCCGCACGGCTACACGGATCCGTCCGTGGTCGCCGCCGAACTCGCGGACGCGGGACTGGTGTTGGCCGAGGTCGAGGAGGTGACGTTGCAGGGTGAGGCGGAGTCGGCCGAGTCCGTCGCCGTCGGGTTCCTCACCGGCACACCGGTGAGCGCCGCTGTGCAGGACCGTGCCGATGCCCAGGCCCTCCGGGCCGCGGTGGCGCGGAGGATGACGGAACGCCTCGGCGCCGGACGGGTGACGGCGCCCATGACCGCGACCGTGTACACGGCGCACCACCGGAGGTGACACTGTCGGCAACGGCAGAGCACAGGGGGGGGCGGATGGCCGGTGAAGCCGAGTACCCGGAGCTGATCCGGGACGAAGACCCATGGCAGGGTCTCGACGTGATGGGCAGTGTGCACCTCCGGGTGTGGCAGTGGGAGGCCGGCCGGCTGACGGCGGTGATCAGCGGTCCGGGCGCGATGAGGGCGGAGGGGGTCGAGGAGGCGTTCGCCCGGCTGCGCGCGGAGTATCCGCAGGCCACGGTCGAGCTCTTCCACCACCATCCCGGCGACTGGATCGACATGGCGTTCTACGCGGAACTGGCGAGGGAAGCCGACGGCAGCGTGACCCGGACACAAGTCTTCGGGAACGAACTGGCGCGGCGCCTGGGGCCTTCCCTGTACGCGACCGAGGACCCCGAGGACGAGACGGGCGGCTACGGCGGCCCCTGACCGACTGCGCCGCGTCAGCGCGGCCGTCGTCTCCATGACCGACTCATGGACCCACTCATTGACTGACTCATCGACTGACTTGTCGACCAACTGGAAATCGGGGGAGAGAAGTTGACGCTCTACGGCATCAAGCCTGCCTACATCGCGGGGTTCTCGTTCCTGTGTCTGGCGGTGGGGGCGGTCCTGCTCTTCCGGCACGACGGCCCCTACTGGGCGGCGATCGCCCTGTTCGTGGCCGTGGCGTGGAGTAACGGGCAGTGGCGGGAGGCCGGACAACAGGATCCGGGCCAACTCTCCACCCTGGCCTTCCTCGTGATGCTGCTGGCGCCCTTCCTCGGCGTGGCCGCGCTGGTATGGGGACTCGCCCTGGAGCTGTGACCCCGTCCGCGCCCCGCCCGCCCCTAGGGGCCGGCCGGTGTTGTCCGCCGTCGTCCGGGGACGTAATTCGCGGGAAACCAGACGGGCGTCCGCCCTATCCTGTCCGCTCCCGTCCACGTCAGGACAGGTCAGGACGGGGTGGGACGGGGCAGGGCGGCGGAAAGGGCGGCGGAGTTGCCGGACGTGTACGAGATCATGCTGGATGCCGAGTTGAGCAAGGCGTTCGACGTGTGGTCCGGCTATCTGAACGCCCGTACGGGCGAGGATCCCGAGGTCCGCGCCCAACTGGGGGCCCTGCTGGAGTCGGCCCGCACGGCAGCCGCCGAGGGCGATCCCGCCTACGCGCGCACCCTGTTGGGAGAGATGTACGACGAGGCCCGTGACGCCGGCCTTGCCTTCGCCCCCGTGGAGCCCGACCCCTGCGCGGCGGACTGCCAGGCACGTGACTACGCCAAGGACGAGCTACGGCAGGTCCTTCCGCTCCAGCTTCGGGAGGACCTGGACAGCGTCGCCCTCTACCTGCGCGTCACGGGCCGCCGCCTCCGGACCGCCCCCGGCCTCGACGCCGCCACCCGTGAGGACATCCTCTACGTCTGCGCCCGCGCGGGCATGGCCCTCGACCTCGCCCACCTGACAGCGGCACGCCGGGAACTGGAACGCCTGGAAGCGATCGCGCGACGCTGCGGGGTGGAACCCTGAGCACCGGCCCGGCGCCGGTGCCGCTTCCCGGCAGAGTCGGCGGGTGGCCTGGTCCGCTCAGCTCTCCAGTGCGGCCGGCGCCGTAGGCGCGCCGTCGGCCTGGGGCCGGCCGGCCCAGCCTCGGGCCGCTCAGCCCCCGGCCGCGGGCCCCGGGGGCAGGTGGACCGTCATGATCAGGTGGCAGGGCCCGGTGCCCGCGCCGCGGTAGGTGTGGGACGTGTCGCCGTCGAACGTGGCCGTCTGGCCCGCTTCCAGCGTGTGTTCCGTACCGTCGACGACCAGGACCATCCGGCCGGCCGTGACGCTGACCGTCTCCACGACGCCCGCCTGATGGGGATGGCTCGGATACTCCTCGTCCGGCTCCAGGCGCCAGCGCCACACCTCGACCGGCGCCGGGCCGGAGGTCGTCAGCATGAGCCGCGCCTCGCTGCCCCGCTCGCCGGTCCACAGCGGGGCCACGGCATCGGCTGCCGCGATCCGCACCCGCCCCTCGTGCGGTCCCTGCATCAGCGCGGACACCGAGATGCCCAGGGTGTCGGCCAGCCGGACCAGGGTGGCCAGGTTGGGGTTGCCCTGCGCCTTCTCCAGTGCGACCAGGGCGCCCTTGCTGACCTGGGCGCGCCGGCCGAGTTCCTCCAGTGACAGGCCCGCGCGGATCCGGGCCGCCCGGACGTTGTGGGCGACCGTCCGCAGTGCCGTGGCTGTCTCGGCCACCTCATCACCGTCCTTGGGGGTAGGTCGTTCCGATGCACCGGGTGGTCGTTACGTTGACACCGGGCGGTCGGTTCGTTGTACCGTGGAGCCGTTCTGCTGGAATGGTAAGGGATGTGCCGTGATCGCTCTGCTGCTGGCCCTGGGCAGCTCACTCGCCTACGTGCGCCGACTTCCTCGGCGGCCTCGGCGCCCGCAAGGCCCATGTGCTGCGGACCGTGCTGGTGGCCGCCCCGGCCAGCCTCGCGGTCGAGCTGCTGCTGTGGCCGGTGCTCGGCGCGTCGTTCAGTACGGCGGCCCTCGGCTGGGGCGCCGCGTCCGGGGTCGCCTCGGCCGCCGCCTTCGCCCTGCTGTACCGCACCCTCGCGATCGGCCCGGTGAACGTCCTCTCGCCGGTGACCGCACTCGTCTCCGCCGCGCTGCCGGTCGCCGTCGGCCTAGTCCAGGGCGAACACCTGACCGCCGCCGGCGTCATCGGGCTGCCCCTCGCCCTGCTGGCCGTCGTCCTGGTCAGCGCCGGACACGGCGCGGGCTCGGCCCGCCCCTCCCGCACGGCGCTGCTGTTGGCCTTCGGCGCGGGCGCCGCCATCGCCCTGCAGCTCGTCTGCCTGCACCAGGCGCCGTCCGGCAGCGGCGTCGCCCCGCTGATCGTCGGCCGGGCCGTCTCCTCCGCCGTCACCCTGGCCGCCGCCGGCCTCCTGCGCCGCAGGCTCGGCCCCGAGCGCCCCGCCTACGCGCTGTCGGCCACCGCGGGAGTCCTGGACTCCCTGGCGAACCTGCTCTTCCTGCTCGCCGCCCGCAGCGGCGACCTCACCGTCGTCGCCGTCATCACCGCCCTCTACCCGGCAGGCACCGTCCTGCTGGCTCGCGGTGTCCTCGCCGAACGCATCCACCGCGGCCAGCTCGTCGGCCTCGGCACGGCCGCCGTCGCGGTCAGCCTCCTCGCCCTCACCTGAGCCGTCGCTCCACACTCGCCTGCGCAGACCGCTCCTACTCACCCACCACCGAGCCCCGCCCCGCCGCCGCAAGGAGAAGCCCGTGTTCATCCAGCCCTGGGACGCCAGTCTCGACGACGCGGAATGGCAGGCCTGGATCGCCGAAGGCCACGACTTCGGCATCCTCAGCGTCAACGGCCCGCCCGGACACGCCCCGGCGACGGTCCCCACCCACTTCACCGGCGACGGCGGCGACCTCCTGATCCACCTGGCCCGCCCCAACCCGGTCTGGGCGTTCGTCGAGGCCGACCCGAACGTCACCTTCACCGTCATCGGCGACTACGCCTTCATCCCCGGCCCCTGGCGGGCCAAGCCCGGCATCCCGCCCACCGACGGCGTGCCCACCAGCTACTACGCGGCCGTCCAGTTCACCTGCCGCGCCCACGCCGTCGACGACCCCGAGGCCAAGGCCGAGCTGCTGCGCCGCCAGCTCGCCCACTTCCAGCCCGACGGCGACCACGCCCCCGTCGCCGCCGACCGGCCGCCGTACGGGCGCATGCTGTCCGGCATCCGCGGCCTGCGCCTCGAAGTGACCGACGTACGCGCCAAGTTCAAGTACGACGACCACAAGCCCGTCGAGCACCGCACCGCCGTGGCCGGCCACCTCACCACCCGCGACCAGGGCCTCGACACCGCCACCGCCCGCCAGCAGCTCCGCCGCCTCGACCGCATCGGCCCCTGGCAGCCCTGACCTGCCCACCCCCACGAACGGGCCCACCCACCCCGCACGAACGGACCCCGCACCCATGACCGCCTTCCGCATCGCCCCCGCCGTAGCCGACGCCTTCCCCGACACCCTCATCGCCCTCGTCACCGCCACCGGCCTGCGTGGCCACGAACCCTGGCCGGACACTGACAGCGCGCTGGAGGAGCTGGAGCGGCAGCTCGCCGACGGCACCTGGCAGCCCGCCGACGAGGCCGACCCCCGTATCGAGGCCTGGCACACCGCCTACCGCTCCTTCGGCACCAACCCCCGCCGCATCCGCCCCAGCGTCGACGCGCTCGGCCGGCGCCTCGCGAAGAGGGGCACGCTGCCCCGTATCAACCCGGCCGTCGACTCGTACAACGCCGTCTCCGTCCGCCACGGACTGCCCGCCGGGGCCTTCGACCTCGACCACGTCGCCGGAGACGTCGACATCCGCCACGCCGCCGGCACCGAGACGTTCACCCCGCTCGGCGAACCCGACACCGTCGAGCACCCCAAGCCCGGCGAGATCGTCTACGCCGACGCCACCGGCGTCCTGACCCGCCACTGGAACCACCGCGACGCCCACCGCACCCGCGTCACCGCCGACTCCACCCGCGTCGCGTTCCTCCTGGAGACCCTGCACGCCGGCCGCGACGGCGACCTCCTCAAGCTCGCCGCCGACGAACTCCAGGGACTCCTGGCCCCGCACGCGGAGCGGACCGCCGTCCACTACCTCAGCCCGGAACAGCCCCAGGCCGCCGTCTGAACGCCACGCCGTCCGAACGCCGTGCTCAGTCCCTGCCGACCTCCGTCCGGACATGCGTTCCCGCAGGTCACTCGATGCGGTAATCGGGGCGAGCGGAGCAACACCTCTGGTCATGCTGTGATCGGCACCTCGGGGATCCGGCATCCGCCGCCCGGGACCGACCACCGACAACAGGGGGGACCGACCGGAATGACGCACGCTCCGCGCGACGGCCGAGTCGACGACCGAGGCGACGGCCGAGACGGCGACCGAGGCCTCGACGAGCAGGCGGTCCTGCTCGTCGCGGGCCTGGCGGACCTGGCCGTGACCACCATCGGCTCGGCCATGGGCACACTGCGGGGGCTGCTGCGTCGCTCCGACGGGCCCGACCTCGCCCGCGACGCGCACCAGGACCTGATGGCCCGCGGCCGCCTCGTCCTGGACCGCCGTGCCGCCGGGCCCGCCCACCTGGAGGTACTGGCCCAGCACGCCCGGGCCCGGCAGGCGGCCTCCAGCGGCGATGTCTGACCGCTGGGACCCGGCCGGTTTCAAGGACCGCGTCGACACGCTCCTGGCCGGCTTCCTCGCCGCGGAAGCCGAGCGGTTCCTCGCGATCGACGGCGCGCTGGCTCCGGTGGCCGGGCAGTTACGGGTGGCGGCCGGCCACGGCAAGCGGCTGCGCGCGGCGTTCTGCTACTGGGGGTGGCGTGCGGCCGGCCAGCCGGACAGCGACGCCCTGCTCCGCGCGGCCGCCTCGCTCGAACTCGTCCACGCCGCCGCGGTCGTCCACGACGACCTCATCGACGACAGCCCGCTGCGCCACCACCTGCCCACCGCGCACGTCGCGCTGCACACGGCTGTCAGGGACCGTCCGCGCCCGCGTGCCGCCGCCCGTGCTCTGGCCATGCTGGTCGGCGACCATCTCATGGCGCTGGCCGGGCAGTTGTTCGCGACCAGCGGCCTGCCCGCGGCCTACCTGACCCGGGCCAGACCGGTGTGGGCGGACCTCGCCCGGGAACTGATCGCGGGCGAGTGCCTGGAGATCCTGGCCACCGGCGCCCGCCCGGACCCCGAGGTGTCCTTGAAGGTGGTGCGCTACAAAACCGCCAAGTACACCGTCGAACAGCCCCTGCTCATCGGCGGCCTGCTCGCCGGCGCACCACCCGGGCTGCGCGCCGCCCTGTCGGCGTACGGGCTGCCGCTGGGGGAGGCGTTCCAGCTCCGGGACGACCTGCTGGGCCTGTTCGGCGAACCCGCCCGCACCGGAAAGGCGAGCCTGGACGACATCCGCGGGCAGCGGCCGACCGCGCTGCTGGCCGCGGCCTGGCGGGCGGCCCTGCCCGCACAGCGCGAGCGTCTGGCCGGCGTACTGGGCCGCCGGGACGTCACCGAGGAGGACCTGCGGGAGGTACGCGAGCTGATGCTCACGCTCAAGGCCCCCCAGCAGGTGGAGGACATGATCACCGCCCGGGTCCGCGACGCCGTCGGCCACCTCGACCGGCTCAGCCTGCCGCATACGGCGCGGCGGGCCCTGACCGACCTCGCGCACTCGGCGACGGACCGCCACCACTGACCACGCACCGCACCGACCGTGTCGCGACGGTGCGCCACCCCCCAACCACCCGAGAAGGACCGCCGTCATGACCTTCACCGAAGCCTCCATGGACGCCCTGCGCCAGTCCGGTGACGAACTCGCCGACGCGGTCGTCGCCACCCTCTTCGAGCGCGGCGAGGTGGGCAAGTTCAACACCCTGATGCGCTACGTCTCGACGGCCGGCGCACCCCTGCCGGACGGCCTGCCCGACGTCGCCCGCGAGTACCTGCACACGACCGGCGTACCGCCGTCCTGGGTGGACTGGGGCGAGATGGAGAAGGCCCGGCTGTTCTTCCTCGACAACAACGTGCACATCTCCACCGCCCTGTCCTTCGCCTCCATGCCCGCCTGCTATGTCGTCCCGCACGTGGCGCGGCTGCTGTCGGCCACGCACGGCCTGGACTATCCGTCGAAGCGCATGGCGGAGACCGGGCAGTTCACCGTCCACCTCATGCGGCCGGACGCGTTCGAGGCCGGCGGCAGGTTCCTCCCCGCCGCGCAGAAGGTGCGCCTGCTGCACGCCTCCATCCGGCATCACCTTCAGCGCGAGGACCGCTGGGACACCGGGACGCTCGGGACGCCGATCTGCCAGGAGGACATGATCGGCGGGCAGATGTTCTTCTCGCTGCTGGTGCTGGACAGCCTGCACCGGCTGGGCATCCACATGAGCGTCGAGGGTGCCGAGGCCTACTTCTACGCCTGGCGGGTGGTCGGCGCGATCCTCGGTGTCGACCAGGACGCCGTACCGAAGACGCTGGAGGAGGCCCGGGAGTTCCTCGACCTGTACATGGTCCGCCACATGGGGCCGTCCGAGGAGGGCGTCCACCTGACGCGGCAGCTCATCGACCTGTACGAGGAGGTCGTCCCCGGCACCTTCTTCGACCCGGTCGTCTCCGCCCTGATCCGCTACCTCATCGGCGACACCTGTGCCGACTGGCTCCGGGTCCCGCGTACCACCTGGGACAGCGTGGTCAAGGTGGTGCCGGGCCTGCTGGGGGTCCTGGAGACGATCGAGGACCGCTCGCCGCTGGGCGCCTGGGCGCTGGACCGCCTCGGCCACCTCACCACGGTCTTCGAGCTGTCCTCCCTCACGCGCGGCCGCGTCATGCACTACGCCATCCCCGAGGAGCTGAAGAAGGACTTCGGCGTCGCGGGCGGCGTGCCCCGTACGCAGCGCTGGGCGCCACCCGCTCCGACGGTCGCTCCGCGCTGACAGGGTGCGCGGGCCGCCGCGTCGGCGGGGGAGTGGACCGCCATGGCGAGGGAAGCGGGCCGGTACGACACTGACGAGCAGACCGCCCGCCCCCGTCCCCCGACGCGGTGATCGCTTCGACCGAAGGCCGGTGACGATGCCCCCTTCCCGTCCTCCCCATCCTCCGGAGCCGTGGCATCTGCGCGGCGACATGCGGGCCGCGTTGTGGCTCGTGCCCCGGTACGGCCTCCCGCCCTGGCCCCTGCCCGAGGGCGCCCGGGCGGTGTCGCTCGCCGGACGGACTCCGCTGATCACCTTCTGGGTGGACTACGGGGACGGCGGGGACCTCGCCTACCGGGAACTGCTCGTGGCGGTCGTCGTACGGCAGGGAGCCGGGCTCGCGGCCACGGCGGTGCAGGTGTGGGTGGACGACGAGCGCTCCCTGGCCGGCGGGCGGCACCTGTGGGCCATCCCCAAAGAACCGGCCGCCTTCGACTTCCGGCCCCTGCCTCCCGACCCGTCCCCGCGCCGGGGAGTGCGGACCACCATGACCGTGGAGGCTGCCGGGCGGCGCGAACCGGACGCGGTGGCGCTGTGCCGGGACCTGCTCCGCCTTCCCCTCCGGCTGCCCGTCCGGGCACACCTCCTGCAGCCCCGAGCCGACGGCACCACCTGCCGGGTGCCGCTCCGCCTGACGGGCCGTCCCTCCCTCAGCCGCATCCGCACCCGCGTCCACCCGGAGGGCCCGCTGGCCTACCTGACCGGCCACCGCCCCGTCGCGGCCGTCTCCCTGGCCGACTTCCGCTTCAGGATCGGCCCGGCCGTGACCTCGGGCGAGGTCACCGCCCCGTGATGTGGGCGGTCAGTCGCTCCAACAACCCTACGCACTGGCGGAGTTGACGCTGCTCTTCGGCGCTCAGGGCCTCGTGGATGGCGGCGTTGAGCCAGTTGGCGCGCTGTGCCCGCTCCCGCTGGAGGCGGGCGCGGCCGCTGTCGGTGATGTGCAGCAGCTGCTTGCGGCCGTCCGTGGGGTGGGGCTCGGCGCGCACCAGGCCGTCGGCGAGGAGTTCCTTCGCGGACTTGGTGGCTGCCTGGTGGGTCACGCGGCGCAGCGCGGCGAGGTCGGCCGCGGTCAGCGGGCCGCTGCGGTCGAGGTATCCGAGGGTCGCGGCCTCTCCGGAGGGCATGGTGTCCACGGCGCGTACGGCGCGGACCAGTTCCCCGATCACCTGCCGCAGGTCTTCGGCCAGCACGTCGTCGTCCATGGCCTCCATCCTACCGGGACTGTGTAATCTAGATGTACAACCAAGATGTACAGTTTCGGGCTGTGGAGCCACGAGAGGACCGGGGAACCGCCATGCGTCTCACCAAGTTCGGCCATGCCTGCGTACGCGTCGAGAAGGACGGCCGCCGTCTGGTCGTCGACCCGGGCGGCCTGACCGACCCGCGGGCACTGGAAGGCGCCGACGCCGTCCTCGTCACCCACGAACACGCCGACCACTTTTCCGAGGAGACGCTGCGCGCGGCCGCCGAGCGCGACCCGGCCCTGCGGATCTGGACCAACACCTCCGTCGCCGGGCGGCTGGACGGCCTAGGCGGGCGGGTGACCGCCGTCGGCGAGGGAGATGCCTTCACCGCGGCCGGCTTCGACGTGCGGGTCTACGGCACCTGGCACGCCGTCATACACCCCGACATCCCCCGCGTCGGGAACATCGGCTTCCTCGTCGACGCCGCCCTGTTCCACCCCGGAGACGCCCTCACCGTCCCGGACACCGCGGTCGACACCCTGCTGCTGCCGGTGCACGGGCCGTGGTCCACGACCGGCCAACTCGTTGACTATGTACGCGCGGTGGCCCCGCAGCGGTCCTACGCCATCCACGACGGCGCCCTGAACGACATCGGCACCGCGATGGTCGGCGGCCTCCTCGGCGACAACGGCCCCGGCACCGGGGCCCCATACCGCCACCTGACCGCGGGAACGTCCGTCGAGATCGGCTGAGCCGGACCGCCCGCGACGTCCCCCGACCCGACTCAGCGGGCGTCGACGCCGCCGGGTCCGGAGTGCCCCAGCGCCCAGCGGTGCAGTCGATTGCCGTCCCGGGTGAGCCAGGTGCCGTCCCGCAGCGCGGTGACGTCCTCGCCCACCGGGACCGGATAGTTCAGCCGCCCCAGCGGACGCAGCGTGCCCGCGTCGAGCAGCCAGTGCCGTAGCTCCGCCACCCCGGGGGCCGGGTGCACCCGTCCCGGCACCAGCACATGCCGCCCGTCCAGGACCTCGGCGGAGAGGAACTCGTCGTTCTCCGGGTCGACGGCCAGTTCCCTCAGATCCACCAGCGCCGCCTGTTCGCCGGAGCGGAGGTCGTACACCGCCAGCTCGTCGCGGTCGTCGTCGGGGAACAGGTACTCGGCGTACCGCTGCGTCAGCATCCGGCCGCCAGGGAGGAAGCCCGCCAGCGCGTGCATCCACGTCGCGCCGGCCAGGTGCGGACCGTCCGCGCGCGGCTCGGCCCACCAGGTCGACCAGCTCTGCCAGGCGGTCCAGCAGGACACCACCACCGCGTCACCGTCCGGCCCCCAGGAGGCGACCGCGGCCGACGCCAGCGAACGGATCTGCCGCCGGCCGAGCACCGCACCGGTCGCCGCGTCCAGCAGAAGCAGCTCGTCCCAGGTGTAGTTGCGGCCCGGCTCCAGGTCGTACACCAGAGCCGCCTTCTCCTTCTCGGGCTCCAGTCGCGGTACGACGACGCTCACCAGGCGTCCGTCCGGGCTCACGGCGGGAACGGAATGGGCCCGGTCGGCGCCGTGCCACCGGTCGTGGCCGAGTTCCCAGCGCGTGCCGCCGTCGGCGTCCAGCGCCCGCACCGACGACACCCCGGCCACCACGAACCCGCCGTCCGGCGTGGGGACCGCCCGTTCCGGCTCCCGCGTCCGCAGGGCGGCCCGCGCGCCCGCCGCCCCTCCGGCGAGGAAGTCCTCGCGGTCGTGCACCTCCACCAGCCCGGGCGCGCGGACGACGAGCCCCCCGCCGGCGAGCGCCTCGACCCGGCCCCGCTCCGGCACGGGCGCCGTACCGAGCGGCACTACGTCGATCAGGGCGTCTTCGGCGGTGTTCATGCCCCGCATGCTCGCAACCACCGCCCCGGACCCGCCAGCCGTTTTGCGTGCCGGGTCGGGATCCTGGTCCGCGCCACGCCGCCGGTGTCTACCGGTGTTCGGGGTTCTCGTAGTCGTGGCGGCAGCCGGCGTCCCAGGCGGTGCGCTGGTTGCCGTAGGCCGGGATCCCCCCGAGGTCCTTCAGGGCCCGCGCCAGATGCAGCAGGTTCCACGTCATGAAGGTGGTGTTGCGGTTGGTGAAGTCGTTCTCCGGACCGCCCGATCCGGGATCGAGGTAGGACGGGCCCGGTCCCGCTTCGCCGATCCACCCGGCGTCCGCCTGCGGGGGGATCGTGTACCCGAGGTGCTGCAGGCTGTAGAGCACGTTCATGGCGCAGTGCTTGACACCGTCCTCGTTGCCGGTGATCAGACAGCCCCCGACGCGTCCGTAGTAGGCATACTGCCCGGCGTCGTTGAGCAGGCTGGAGCAGGCGTAGAGGCGCTCGATCACCTGCTTCATGACGGAGCTGTTGTCGCCCAGCCAGATCGGCCCGGCCAGGACGAGGATGTCCGCCGCCATGACCCGCCGGTACAGCTCCGGCCAGGCGTCCGTCTCCCAGCCGTGCTCGCGCATGTCGGGCCAGACCCCGGTGGCGATGTCGTGGTCGACGGCCCGTACGACGTCCACCCGCACCCCCTGGGCGGCCAGGATGGTGGTGCTGCGGTCGATCAGGCCCTGCGTGTTGCTGGTCTCCGGGGAACGCTTGAGGGTGCAGTTGATCACCATGGCCCTCAGGTCGTCGTACCGGGCCGGCGGGGCGTCGGGGGCGGCGGGCGGCGAAGCGGTCACAAGGTCCTCCCAGGTTCGCCTCCAGCCTGGCCGCAGGCCCCGTCGGCCGCCACCGCAGCGCCCCCGAACGGAAGCGACGATGGCGCCCGCGCACGACGCCGCCGGTGTGACTCTTCGCCGCCGGACCGGTGACAACGCGCCGCCCGTGGGAACGGTGAGCCGAAAGGCACCGAGTAGCGGGAAGAGGTCCAGCGCATGCAGATCGACCTGACGGGCCGGACGGCCCTGGTCACCGGCTCCACGCAGGGCATCGGCGCGGCCATCGCGGCGGGGCTGGCCCGGGCGGGAGCGCGGGTCGCCGTCAACGGCCGCAGCGAGGAGCGCGTACGGGAGGCCGTCGACCGCCTGCGCGGGGAAGTGCCCGGTGCCGACCTCGTCCCCGCGGCGGCCGACGTCAGCACGGCCGAGGGCGCCGACCGGCTCGCGCAGTCCCTGCCGGACGTGGACGTCCTCGTCAACAACCTGGGTGTCTTCGGCTCGGCAGACGCCCTGGAGATCAGCGACGCCGAGTGGCGGCGCTACTTCGAGGTCAACGTCCTGGCCGCGGTGCGGCTCACCCGGATGTTCCTGCCCGGGATGATGGAGCGCGGCTGGGGGCGCATCCAGTACATCGCCAGCGACTCGGCGGTGGTCGTCCCGGCCGAGATGATCCACTACGGCATGACCAAGACGTCGCTCCTCGCGGTGAGCCGGGGCTTCGCCAAGAAGGCCGCCGGCACCGGCGTCACCGTCAACTCCGTCCTCGCCGGGCCCACCCACACCGGGGGAGTGGAGGACTTCGTCTACGAACTCGTCGACCGCTCCCTGCCCTGGGACGAGGCCCAGCGGGCCTTCATGCGCGAGCACCGTCCGCAGTCCCTGCTGCAGCGGCTGATCGAACCGGAGGAGATCGCCCACATGGTCGTCTACCTCAGCTCCGACCAGGCGTCCGCCACGACGGGCGGCGCGCTGCGCGTGGACGGCGGCTACGTCGACGCCATCCTCCCCTGAGCCTCTCAGGGCGCGGGTCTCCGCCTGGACGCGGGGAACCGGAAGACGCTGTAGAGCAGCGCCAGGCACCCGAGTCCGAAGAAGCAGGCCCCCACATCGAGTTGGTCGAGTTTGCCCTGGCGGGCGTACTGGGAGGACAGCAGAGCCGCGAACAACCCGGTGGTGAGCGTGGTGGTGACGGTGTGCACGATGCGCACCCAGAGCGGACCGCGACTCGCGGTGGCACGCCGCCGCACGACCAGGGCCGCAACACAGGTGGCCATACTGAGAAGCACGACCACGACGAACGGCCAGGCGCCATGGTCCAGGCTGGTGACGATGATGTCGCCTTCGACGAAGGGAAGGACCACGCCGAGTGCCAGTGACGCCATGGCGATCCAGAGCGGGAGGACGCTGCGGCGGCGTGCCTGGGGAGGCGGGGTGACGACCGGCGCGGCCCGTGGGCGCGGCGGGATCGGCGCCGGGGC
The DNA here is from genome assembly GCF_014656055.1 of Streptomyces griseosporeus. Lineage (GTDB taxonomy): Bacteria > Actinomycetota > Actinomycetes > Streptomycetales > Streptomycetaceae > Streptomyces > Streptomyces griseosporeus. Next base: position 394,308 of record NZ_BNBR01000001.1, on the reverse strand, counting down.
GGGAGGAACGGGGGACGCGGGCCCGGGCTCAGGTGTTACAGGCGCCGGGGTCGCGGGCCGGGGCGGGAGGGGCCGGCGGGAGGCGGGGACGGTGGCGGGCAGCGCGAGCGCGACCGGGCCGGGCAGCCAGGCCGTATCGGCGAGGTCGGACCCCGTGGGCGGGGGAGCGTCGGCATCCGGTGCCGGCAGGGCGAGTTCTTCGACGAGCGCGGTCACGGACGGCCGGTGGGCGGGGTCCTTGGCCAGGCAGCGGGCGACGATCTCCAGGCCGGGCGACGGCAGGCCGGACAGGTCCGGTTCCTCGTAGACGATCCGGAAGTTGAGCGACTGGGCCGAGCCGGTGCCGAACGGGCCGGTGCCGGTGGCCGCGTAGGTCAGCACCGCGCCCAGGGCGAACACGTCGGTGGCGGGTGTGACGGGCTTGCCCGTCAGCTGTTCGGGGGCCATGAAGCCCGGGGTGCCCACGACGATCCCGGTCCGGGTGAGCGCGGTGGCCTCGGCCGCCACGGAGATGCCGAAATCGACGACCCGGGGGCCGTCCGCGGCGATCAGGACGTTGGAGGGCTTGAGGTCCCGGTGGACCAGACCGGCCGCGTGGACCGCCTCCAGGGCCTCGGCCAGACCGGCCCCCAGCGTCCTGACCGACGCCACCGGCCACGGGCCGTGCACGGCGACCGCTGTGTCCAGGGGCATGCCGGGAACGTACGCGGTGGCCAGCCACGGAGAGGGGCCGTCGGGGTCGGCGTCGACCAGCGCTGCCGTGAAGAAGCCGGTGACCTTCCGGGCCGCGGCCACCTCCCGGGCGAATCTGCGGCGGAAGTCGGGGTCGTCGGCCAGTTCCGGCCGTACGACCTTCACCGCGACGAGCCGCCCGCTGGGCGAGCGGCCCAGATAGACACGGCCCATGCCGCCCGCGCCCAGCCGCGCGGTGATCCGGTACCGGCCGACCTGCCGTGGATCGGTCGGCTGCAGCTCGTCCACCCGTTGTCCCCCTCTTCGCCCCGCCCGTCCGGACCCACGTGATTACACACCCTCGTCGGTGCGGCATGGAGTCCTCTGCGCGAAATCAGCACTCCACCGAGCGACGTCCGGCGCCGCACTGACCCGCGACGTGGCCCGGGCCCGGCACGGAGAGGGCCGCGCCAGGTGTACCGGCTACGGCACGTCGGCCACCGTCAGCAGGTCGTTCCGGTCGGCCAGCGCGTCGAGGGAGAGCGTGCGATAGCCCACGTCGTCGAAGAGGACGGTGATGCGGTCCGCGTCCTCGCTGAGCACCGTGCCGCGTCCCCACTGGTCGTGCAGCACGGCCGCCCCGACCGGGTAGGAGCCCGCGTCCGGATGGGCGGGACGCTGCCCGGCGGCCGGGGCATCGCCGTCCTCGGCCGCCCCCGCGTCGCAGATGTCGCAGTTGCCGCACGGTTCCGCGTACTCCTCGCCGAAGTAGCCCAGCAGGAAGCGGCGCCGGCAGCCGGTCGTCTCCGCGTAGGCCCGGGCCATGTCCACCCTCGACCGGTCCATGCGCCGGTGCGCCTCGGCGCTGTCCGCTGCTCGTTCCACCGCGGCCTCCGGGGAGGTGCCGGGGGAGGGGCGGACGGCGCCGGAGGTGTCCGTCTCGACCGCGCCGGCCTCCTCCAGGAGGTTGACGGCCGTGGTGAGGCGTGTGCGGGACAGGCCGGTCTCGCGCCGCAGCCCGTCCAGGCGCACCGGGTCGTCACGGTGGTCGTGCACGGCCCGCACCACCGTGTCCACGGTGCCCCTGCTCGGGGGGCGACCGCTGAAGTAGACCTGCATCCCCGTGTCCTCCGACCGGTAGTGCAGGAGGGCGAGAGCGGGCCGCCCGTCCCGGCCGCACCGGCCGATCTCCTGGTAGTAGGCGTCCAGCGAACCCGGCAGGGAGGCGTGCAGCACGTACCGCACGTCCTCCTTGTCGATGCCCATCCCGAACGCCGACGTCGCCACCACAACGTCGGTCTCCCCGGCCAGGAACGCCTCGTGGATCCGCTTGCGCTCGGCGGCGCGCACGCCCGCGTGGTACGGCTCGGCGGCGAGCCCGAGAGCGGCCAGTTCACCGGCGTAGAACTCGCAGTCCTTGCGGGTGGCGGCGTAGACGATCCCCGGTTTGGGCCCGGCGGCGGCCTGCTCGACGACCGCGCGCCGCCGTTCCGCGTCGTCGAGGTGCCGGTGTGCCTCCAGCCGGATGTTGGGCCGGTCGAAGCCGGTGACGAGGTGCCGCGGGGAGTCCATGCCGAGCCGTTCGACGATGTCCTGCCGGACCGGCGGCGCGGCGGTCGCGGTGAGCGCGAGGACGGGGGGCCGCCCCAGCCGCCGTACCGCCTGCGCCAGCCGCAGGTAGTCCGGCCGGAAGTCATGGCCCCAGGACGACACGCACTGGGCCTCGTCCACGACGAACAGGGCGGGCTCCGCCTCGGCCAGCCGCCGCACCACCTCGTCCTTGGCCAGCTGCTCGGGGGAGAGATAGACGAAGCGAACGGCACCGCTGCGTACGGCGTCCCAGGCGGCTTCCGTCTCGGCCACACCGAGGTCGGAGTTCACGGCGACTGCGCCTGGCCCGTCGTCGCCGCCCGGCAGGCCCGCGATCTGGTCCCGTTGCAGAGCCAGCAGCGGGGAGACGACGACCACCGGGCCGGACAGCAGCAGGGCCGGCACCTGGTACACGGCGGACTTGCCGGACCCGGTCGGCATGACGACGAGGGTGTCGCGGCCCTCCAGCACCCATTCCATGGCGGTGAGCTGCGCGGGGCGCAGTTCGTCCCAGCCGAAGACCTCGGCTGCCGTCGCCCGCAGGCGCCTCGTCCGCCGCTTCGGCGGTCTCTCGCCGGTCATCGGCCGCTCCCTCGTCCCGTCCGCCGGACGGCACGGCACCGGATCGACACGGCACCAGCGCTCCCACGTGCCGCTCGGCAGGGCTGTGGGTACCCCCGGGCGGACCGGACACGCACGCGGGCGAGGCCTGAGCGCCTGCGCCGCGCCGCGAGCCCCGGCGGACCGGTGCGCACCCAGGCGGCCCGGCGCGCCTCCTACTTCCGTCCCTCGTCCCGCCCCTGCTGAAAGGCGTCGGCGACGGCCTGCGCGGCACCGGACAAGGCGCCCTTCGTCTTGCCGCGCGCCCCGGACTCCGTCAGCTTGCCCGGCAGCTCGGTGATCCCGGCGGGCTTGCGCGGGCCCGCTTCGAGGTCCAGGCGGTTGCAGGCCTCGGCGAACCGCAGATACGTGTCGACACTGGCGACCACGATCCGGATATCGATCTTGAGGATCTCGATGCCGACCAGTGAGACGCGGACGAACGCGTCGATCACCAGTCCTCGGTCCAGGATCAGTTCGAGCACGTCGTAGAGGCCGCTGGAGCCTCCGCCACCCTGTTGCGTCGCCACAGTCATCGAGATCAGCCTCCCGCTCGCCTCCGGGCCCCTGCTGACCCGGCTGCCCGGAGACGCCCAAGGCAATCGTCCGCTCGCCGTGTCGTCAGGTCTTGTCTGGGTGTCATGTCACCGTCATTCTGGATCCGCACGCGTCTGTCTACCCGCATAGATGCGTGCCTCGTGCTCCACCTGACAGTGCGACACCGACCACTCGCCCCAGGAGGACCGATCCCCGTGAGACCCCGTCACCTCCGCCGGCGCGGCCTCGGCGCCGCCGCGGCAGCCCTGGTCGCCCTGTGCGCCGGCCAGACCCTGACCGCCCTGCCGGCCACGGCGGCCACCACCGCCCCCGCCCCCACGTCCGCCGTCACCGCGGCCGAGGACCAGGCCGCCCGGGCCATGGCCGGCTCCCTCACCGACTCCGTCTGGCGCGCCCGCGTCCGCACGGCCGCGCTCGCCTCCGAGGAGGTGGACGTCACCGCTCTGGCCGCACAAGCCGGCGGCAGCCGCGCCCTCCGCTCCACCCTGACCGCGGCCGACCGGCGGATCGCCACGGCGAAAGGCCTGGGCGCCGAGGTCGGCCCGCTGCTGCGCCTGCGGCTCGGGGACGCGTCCATGCGCGGCGCGCTCACCGCCGGGACCACGCCCTGGGTTGCGGCGGCCACCCAGGACGAGGACGCCACCACCGTCACCGCCTACGACAGCCACGGCAGGGCCCACACCCTCGACGCCCGCAAGGCGCCCGCGCACCCGGTGTACGTCGTCGACATCGACAGCTCCACGGCACTGGCCGCCGGGCTGGACGTCCTGACCGGGGAACTCGCACGGTACGGCGTCCATTCCGCCGAGCCGACCGCCGCGGCCGCCCGGACCGGCACCGAGCCCTCCACCGGCCACCGCTCGCCGGCGCTCGCGGCCACCGGCGGCTTCTGGACCACCCGGATCACCGCGGTCGAGCTGTCCGACGACGAGGAACCGTGGATCAAGGGCGACGCCGAGATCTACACCCTCGTCACCGGCTTCGGCCAGGACGGCAAGGTGCGCGTCGACCCCGTCGACATGCCGTACCTCGACAACGACGGCACCGTCTACCGCCCGAACCAGATCCTGGTCAACTGGTCCTCGTACAAGTACGACCTGGCCGACGCCGTGATGATGGAGGAGGACGGCAGCACCAACTACCACGACCTCGCCCAGGCCATCGCCGCCGCGTTGCTCACCATCACCGACCAGGGCGCCTACATCCCGCTGGTGAACGCGGTCCTCGACGCCATCCCGGCCGACTGGTGGACCGACGACCCGGACTACGTCGACTCCTGGTACACGCTGGCCCGCGGTGACAACGGCACGCGCCACGGCGCCCGGGGCAACGGGTGGATGACGGTGCAGCCGTACTACGTGCCGGAGCTCTGAGCGACACCTCCAGGCGATCACAAGGTGCGACGGCACCTCGCACAGGCCATGGTGGAATGACCGGCAGACTGCCCGTGGCGCGTCCGGCACCGGGTGCGCCACGGGGATGTCGTCCACCTCCCGGGAGGACGCATGACGATCTCCGCTCGTCTTCCGCGGCACCGGCACCGCCTGGAGGTCGCACGGGACTGGCCACTGCTCGCGGCAGCGGTCTCGGCTCTCCTGAGCTTCGTCATGCTCTTCCCTCCCTGGCTGTCCAGCGGGGACGACAGCCAGAACGCGTTCGGCGACGCCCTGCAGGCGGCGGGGCCGGCCCTGATCATCGTGATGGCCGTCGCCACCATCGCGTCGCTGGCCGTCGCCGTCACGACGGCCGACAGGCGGTTCGTGAGACTGGCGTTGGTGCCCTCCTCCGTCCTTCTGGCCCTGTACGTGGTGAAGGTCGCGGACGTCTCGGAACTGGCCGACGCGTACAACCGGCTGGCGGGCTCCTTCACGGACGAGAAGGTCGGCACCGGTGTCGGTCTGTGGCTGGGGTTCGTCTTCGCCCTCGTGACCGAGATGTTCGTGATCTACACCCTGGTTTCTCGATGGGGAACGGGCGAAGCGCCGGCGTATCCGGGCTTCGGGCCGCGGAAGCAGACCCCGCACGAGACGCTCGCGGACAGCGATCAGCCGCGTTACCCGACGCCTCCGGACACCGATCCGCCGCGTTACCCGCCACCCCCGGACCATCCACCGGACCTCCCGCGTGAAGGCCCCGACCGGTGAGCCGGGCGAGAGCCGTGGCGGCGTGTGCCGTGACGGCAGCGGCGATCACCCTGGGCGGCGCGTGCGGAGGCGGAACGTCCGGGCCCGGCCCCACGCGCACGGTCACCGCGACCGCCCCGACCGTGACGGTCACCGCGGGCGGCACCTCCGAGACCACCGGCGAGTCCGCACAGAGCCGCTACCTCAACGAACTGGATCCGCTGACGGCGACCGAGGGCATCGACACCGGCACGGCCGAGATCAACGGGACAGGCTTCGCCAGCAGCGTCACGCTGGCCTGCAACGCCGCCGGCCCGGTCAATTCCGCCGAATACAACCTCGGCCGCCACTGGACCACCTTCACCGCCACGGCCGGACTGCGCGACGACTCACCCACCGGCGGAAGCCTGACCTTCGAGGTGGCGGTCGACGGGACGCGCAGATTCCGGGAGACCATCCGTCTCGGCGCGTCACGCGAGGTCAGGCTGGACATCCGCAACGCCCTGCGACTCAAACTGACCGTCTCCTACACCGGTCAGGACGCCTCAAGCGTCTACTACGGCTCCTGGGGCGACGCGCAGATCACCGGAGGAAAGCCCTAGCCGTGTGACTCAGTCGCACTCCTCGATCGCTGTTGATCATATTGGCGGCGGAACTGTGGCTTCCACCACGGCGTACGAGCCCCCGCACCTGGTGAGATCACCGGATGCTCGGTTTCCTCGTCCGGCTCCTGCCCTTCTGGGTGCGTGAGCCGCTTCTGATCGTGGTCGGATCCGTTTTCGGCGTGCGCATCATGTATCTCGCCGTCCGCGATCAGGACTGGACGCCCGCCGCCATCGGCGCGGTGTTCCTCGTGTTCACGGCGGTCCGTGTGCACGGCGTGGTCCGGGCGTGGCGCGCTCGGCGCGGGGCGGGCGCGGCGGCCGTCGCGCAGGGGGCTCTGGCGACGGATGCCGCCGCCCCCATCCAGGCGCCGGCGCAGGCGTCGACCTCGGCGCAGGCCCCGGTCCCGGTGCAGGCCGCGGCCCCGGCGGTCGCCGCCCAGCCGCAGCCCGCGGTCCAGCAGGGGACCGCCGTACAGCAGCAGGGTCCTGTCCAGACGCACGTACCGGTGGAGGCTCCGGCGCCTGCCTCCACCCAGAAGCCCGCCGCCGAGAAGGAACCCAACGCATGGGGCCAGGCGGCAGCGGCCATAGGCGTGTTCGCGCTGATCGCGGGCGTCCTGTGGGCGGGCCCGCGGCTGTTGCCGTCCGAGGACACCACCCCGCGGTCCGTCTCGTGCCCCGAGGCGGGCAAGGAGGAGTTGCCGAAGGCGTTCAGGGACACGCCGAGGGCGGTGACCGGGGACGAACTGTGCAAGCTGCTCAACAGCCCCGCTCTGGCCCAGCTCCTCGGCACGCCGACGGAGAAGGCGACCGCGGCGAGCGCCACCAACAACACCGCCCCGCTGACCGACGGGAAAGTGGCCCAGCCCGAAGCCGAGGTCACGTTCGACACGTACACGGTGAACGTCACGGCGACGTACAACCACCTCTCGGTCGCCCAGTACGTGAAGCTGATGAAGTACGGCAGCGAGCAGGACGTCAGGACGCTCAAGGTCCTCGACCGCAGACCCGCGGTGCTCTCCTCGGACCACACCATGAAGATCAGCATCGATCTCGGCGGCAGCGCGTCGGGCGGCCCGGTCGAGCAGGGCCCCCTGGCCAGGACGCTGACCGTGGCCCTCGACAGGGGGGACGGGGGCGGCTACTACGACATCACCGTGTGGAGCCAGTCCGGCCTGCTGCCGGACGACAGCGCGCTCCTCAAGATCGCGGAGAAGGTCCTCCCCGCGATCCCCGACCGGCCCGCGCGCTGACCCGGCGGGCCGCGAGGTCCAGGCGGGCGGGGTCTTCCCCCGCGTGCGACGGCCCGGTCCGGCAAGGAGGAACTCCCGGCCAGCCGGGCGCCGTTTGGCCGACCCTTGTCGCCGAGGCGGCCTGCCGGTGCCGCGTCGTACGAGCTGACGGCGGTGTTCCGCGGGAAGTCCGCCGGTCCGGCTCGCGGTGGACGGGGCCGAAACACGTCGTGTGGCTGCGGGGAGGGCATGGTGAGTACCCCCGCGCACGGGAAGCATGACTCGTCGTCGGAAAAGTGTGAGCGGTGAGGCGTACGAGGCCGGTGGGGCGATGCGCCGCTACGGCCCGGATGGCCGACGGACCCCGTTGTGAGGCGGGGAGGCGGCTCCTAGCTTGGTGAACCGCGCCGGCGCCCCGTCCACTCGGAGCGGCGGGCCGGCGCGGGAACCGGGCGGGGCGACCCGCCTTCCGCTGCAGCGGGTTCCTCTCAGAAGCGTTCAATCGACGAAGGGATACGACGATGGCTTACGAGCGTCCCACGCTCACGAAGGTCGGCGACTTCCAGAAGGTCACGGGCCTGGCCGGCACCGGCAGCCCCGACCTGCTGGGCGGCCACAGCCTGCTCTGACCTCTTCTCCGCCCCGCCCCGTGATTGTCATGTACATGTAATCACTGGGCGGGGTGGGAGCGTGGGCGGTACCGCCGGTACCGCCCACGCCCATGGTGCACACCACCGACCGCACCCCGACCGGAAGGACCCGCCCATGGCGACCGGGGCGTCGCATCCGCCCGAGGCCAGCTGGTTCGTCGTCTTCCCGGACACCGACGCCGTCGCGGACCTCGCCGCGCGAGCCGGTGCCCCGGGGACCCGGCGGATCCCGCACCCCTCCGGCCGGCCCTGGCTGATCGGCCGCTGGCCCGACCACGCCGCGCGGACCGCGGCACACGGACCTGCCCGGCTGGCGGTGCTCGGGCAGCACGCCGTGACGCAGGAGCAGGCCGACCGCGCCGCTCGCGCCGGATCACCCCGCGCCGCCGACGCCGTCGCGCGGACCTGGCCCGGGAGCCACCACCTGATCGCCGCCCTCGACGGCAGGACCCTGGTCCACGGCACCGTCACCGGCGTCCGCAGCCTCTTCACCGCCCGGGTCCCCGGCGCCCACGGCGCCCACCTCGTGTCCGACCGCGCCGACGTCCTGGCCGACCTGACGGGCGCGGACCTGGACGAGGGACGCCTGGCCGTGCACCTGCTGAGCCCCGGGATCCTGCACCCGCTGACCACGCAGACGGTCTGGCACGGCGTCGACGTCGTCCCCGGCGACCGGCGCGTCCTCCTCGACCGCGACGGGCGGCTGCGCACAGAACACTGCTGGAGCCCGCCCTCCGCCGAACTGCCGCTCGCGGAAGGGGCCCGGCTGGTCCGCGAACGGCTCGCCGACGCGGTCGCCGTACGCGTCACCGGACGGGAACTGATCAGCGCCGACCTCGGCGGCGTCGACTCCACCGCGGTGGTCGCCACCGCCGCCCGCGCCGGGGCCAAGACCGTCGCCTACACCGCCGCCGTCCACGACGTCCTCGGCGACGACGTCACCTACGCCCGCCGCACGGTGGCGGAGCTGGACGGGGTGGAGCACCACGTCGTACCCGCCCCGGCCGTGCCCCTGACCTTCGACCGCGTCGACGCGCTCGACGACGACCTCGACATCCCGTCGCTCTACGCGGTCAACCGCCACCGGCGCATGTACATCGTCGAGCGGGCCGCCGAACGCGGCTCCCCGCTGCACCTGAGCGGCATGGGCGGCGACGAACTGTTCAGCGGCGCCAGTGCACACGTCCACGGACTGCTGCCCCGCCACCCCCGTACGGCCTGGCGACTGGCCCGCGGCTTCACCTCCCGGCACCGCTGGTCCCGCCGCACGGCCCTGGCCCAGCTCCTCGACCGCCGCCCGTACGGCTCCTGGCTGGCCGAGGTCGCCCGCGACCTCACGTACCCCCAACCCCCCATGTCCGTCCCCCTGTTCACCTGGGGCACCCCGCCCCGGCTGCCCCCGTGGGCCACCGCCCGGGCCGTCGAGGCGGTACGGGACCTCATCCACGAACAGGCCGAGGACGTACGGCCGCTCGCCCCGGGCCACGGCGGCCACCGCGAGATCGCCACGCTGCGGACCCTGGCCCGCTTCGCCCGCCACGTCCAGCAGATGTCCGAACCGCTCGGCGTCACGTTCGCCGCGCCCTACTACGACGATCTCCTCGTCGAGGCCGCCTTCGCCGTACGCCCCCAGGACCGCATCACGCCCTGGCGGTACAAACCGCTGATCGAGGAGGCCATGCGGGGTGTCGTCCCCGAGGCCGGCCGCACCCGCACCACCAAGGCGCACGCCGCCTTCGAGGAGGAGACCGGCCTGCGCCGCCACCGCTCCGCACTCCTCGCCCTCTGGGAGGACTCCCGGCTGCGCGAGCTGGGCCTCGTCGACGTGGCGCCCCTGCGCGACTGGTGCCTCCGCCCGCTCGCCGCCGACCTGGAGAGCGCGCTGCTGCACCCGACCGTCGGCTGCGAGGTCTGGCTGCGCGCACGCGAACGACACCACGGCCCGCCGCGGCCGACGCGAACCGACACAGGAGGTACCCCGACATGACGATGCGCCTGCGCCCCGGCGTGGTGACGGCCGACACCGAGTACGGCATGGCCCTGCTCGACCAGAACAGCGGCGAGTACTTCACCCTCAATCCCACCGCGGCGCTGATCGTGCGGACCCTGCTCGCCGGTTCGAGCAGCGAGGAGACGGTGGCCGAACTCACCGGCCGGTACGCCGTGAGCAGCGAGCAGGTGGAGGAGGACATCACCCGCATCCTGGAGGAGCTGCGGGCCGCCAGGCTTCTGGCGTCGTAAGGGGCGACCGGCTGACCGGGCGACCGGCTGACCGGCGGCCGACCGGCCGACCGGGCCAGCGGACGCCGGCCGGTCGCCGCGTCGTGTCACGTCCGTAACCCCGCCCTCTCTGTCCGCACCTTTTCTCCGTACCGGAGGGATTGCCGCAGTGTCCACCTCGCAAGTCGTCCCGCACGACCCCCGCTCGGTGCCCCTCGGCCCGCGGCTGGTGACCCGGCTGGCCGTCGGCTGCGCCCATCTGCTCGCCCGCCAGCCGCCGACCCGCATCCGTGCGGTGCTGCTCCGGCTGCGTCGGGGAGCCAGGCCCGCGACAGCCGCCGAGGCGGCCCGCGCCCGCGAGACGGTCCTCGCCGTCAGCCTGGCCGCCGGCGGCCAGCAGGGCTGCCTGCCCCGGTCACTGGCCACCGTGCTGCTGTGCCGGCTGCGCGGCCAGTGGCCGACCTGGTGCGTCGGGGTGCGCACCCAGCCGCCGTTCGCCGCGCACGCGTGGGTGGAGGCGGAAGGGGTGCTGGTCGGGGAGGGCGCACCCGCGGAGTACTTCCAGAGGTTCATCACGGTGGACTGAGACCGGAAATGGTCTCGGTGATCCGGTCCGGCGTGAAAGATCGTGGCTCCAGCCACCCGTCACGACAGCGCGTCGTGTGGACGCCACGAAGTCATGGAGTCACGATGAGCGATCTCGCCGAGTCGGTCGAATCGATGGAGCAACTGGCCCTGGTCTGGCGGTCCATGGTGCTCGACCGGGACGCGGACGCCGATGTGCGGGACCTGCCCGGCATCGCCGTCCGCTGGGCCGACTGCCGGTTCGCCTTCTGGAACGCCCTCACCCTCACCGACGTGGGCGCCGACGCGCGGCTCCTCGGCGAGCGTCTGGCCAAGGCGGCGGAGATCATGCGCTCCAAGCGGCAGCCGGGCTTCCTGTGGGTGTTCGAGGACCTGCTCGACGAGGACGCCCGCGCCACGCTCGAGACCGCGGCCGAGCAGGCGGGCCTGCAGTACGCCTTCCCCGGGACGGGCATGGCCGGCGACCTGCTCCCGCTCGCGGACCCCGTACACCCGGACCTGACGTTCGTGCGCGTGACCACCGACGAGCAGGTGCGCGCCTACGCCGACCTCAACTCGCGCGGCTACGGTTTCCCGCTGGAGGCAGGCCGCGATGGACTGGTCGGATCCGCTCTGTGGAAGGAGGAGGTCCACGCCTACCTGGCCCTGCGGGACGGCGAGCCCGTGGCGTGCGCCGGAGCGATCCCGGCGGACGGCCGCCTGTTCGTCGCACTCGTCGCCACGGACCCGCAGTGGCAGCGCAGGGGTTACGGCGAGGCCGTCACCCGCAAGGCGCTGCACGAAGGCGCACAGGCCACGGGGCTGACCCGGGCCACCCTGCACGCGACGGTCGCCGGGGCTCCCGTGTACCCCCGCATCGGCTTCCGGCCGAACTCGCGGATCGGGTTCTACGGGCTGAGGGACTGACGGGACGGAAGGCCTCGGACAGTTCTTGAATGCACGTGGCCCCCTGCCCTACGCGGCTGCTCCGGGACCGGCCTCTCGCGGGTCGCCCACCGGCAGGGTCAGTCCGTCCTCGGCTGTCGCCCGCCGCTCCGGCTCGGTCTCGTCCAGCTCCCAGTAGTGGCGGCAGTCGTCGCATCGGTACTCCACGACCCCCGCGTCGATCGTCAGCACCGCCCCGTACGGACACCGAGCGCCGTCACCGCGGCCCACGCACTCCCACACCTGTGTATCCGCCATACATCCGACCGTGTGCCGACCCGGCCGTCCGCAGGAGAGAGCGTGCCCGGCGCACGGATGCTCGAGCCCGACAGCGCGCCCCAGGACCTGCCTGCAGCCCCACGGGGGGAGTGAGCGGGAGGCACAGGGCCGGTGACGTGCCGGCGTGCAGATCATGCCGCGGTCCTGACGGTGGGGACGGTGCTGCTGCCCTGAGTACGATCGCCGGATGTTCGAGTACCACGGGTGGATCACCGTCAGGGAGACCGCGGCCGATGACGACGATGAGCCCCGGCTGCAGCAGATCGTCGACGAACTCCGCCTGCACATCGCGCGGATGGACAGCCCGTACCTGCTCGACCTCAGGTGGATGAACGGCGAACCGTTCGTCCACCTCGGCGGCTTCTCCAATCACCGGTTGCCGGACGTCATCCAGCTGTTCGAGCATGTGGCCGCGGTCGCGCCCGGCTCCTACGGGCTCCTCCATGTTCACGATGACGAGGAACCGGGTCACGGGAACGACGTGCGTGTCCTCAGGCTCGCTCGAGGCAGAGTCACCCAGCACACAGAGCCGCTGCTGTCCCCGTACATCCCGACGGTGGAAGATCCCTTCCTGGGGTGAGACATCACGGGCGGTCGGTACCACTGCCCGCTCCGCTCCAGTCGCTGTCACCGGCAGCCGCTAACGTGACCGCCGTGAAGGTGGGCACCAAGGAAACCCGGTTGATCGTGCTGCGCGGCAACAGTGCCTCGGGGAAGTCGTCCGTCGCGGCAGGCCTCCGCGAGAGGTTCGGCCGCGGCATCGCCCTCGTCGCCCAGGACAACCTCCGCCGCATCGTGCTGCGCGAGCGCGACCGGCCCGGCGCGGCGAACATCGGCCTGATCGAGCTGACCGCCCGCTACGCGCTGGACGCCGGCTTCCACGTCGTGGTCGAAGGCATCCTGTACGCCGACCGCTACGGCGACATGCTCGCCCGGCTGCGCGCCGACCACCGCGGCCCGACCCACGGCTACTACCTGGACGTGCCGTTCGACGAAACCCTCGCCCGGCACGCGACCAAGCCGATCGCCGACGACGTCGACGCGAGGCAACTGCGCGACTGGTACCGCCCGCGCGATCTGCTCCCCGGTGGGGTGGAGACCGTCATCGGCGCCGACAGCGCCCTGCACGAGACGATCGACCACATCATGCTCGACACCGGCCTGGCCCACCTGCCCGCAGTGGACCGCTGACCAGGCACCGGCCGCCGATGCCCGCGCGGCCCCCGGCCCGGAGGACGCGGTCAGGCGGGCCTCTGAAACCGAGATGAGGCCGCGGTGAAACCCGGCGGGCGCAAGCTCCGGTCCACAACGAAGGCACCGAACGCAACGGACCCAAGGAGCACCGACCATGTCCCTCACCCTCACCGACCAGGACAAGCAGACCCTGCGCACCGCCGCCTACGGCGCCGTCTCCCTGCTCGCCGCCGCCGGCGCCGCCGACTCCCCGCACCGGATCGCCACCCAGGGCAGCATCGCACTGGCCTCCGCGACCGGCCCGATCGGGCACGTCCTCGCCGAGAAGTCCAAGGTGGTCCTGAAGGGAAAGACCACGGCCGCCATGGCCGACGAGGTCCTGCCGGCCCTGACCTCGACGATGACGCTGCTGAAGAAGCAGGACGAGGACCGGGCCGCCGACTTCCGCAGCACCGTCCTGATCGCCCTGGAAACCGCCACCCGGCCCACCAAGGACACCCCGAGCCCCGCCGTCACCGACATGATCCGCAAGATCACCGATGCCCTCGACGCGGCCTGAGGGGACGGGCAGGGGGCGTGTCCTTCAGGCAAGTTGCCTCTGATACCAGGTGCCCGGCTTGCCGCTGAGGTGGGCCGGGTCGGCCGGGCCGACGGGGACGAATCCGGACTTGAGCAGGACCTTCCGGGACGCGGCATTCTGCAGGGCAACGGCCGCGCGCAGTGTGTGCAGCCCGTGCCGGACCGCCGCCAGCCGGCACAGCTCACGGACGTTCGCGGTCGCCACGCCGCGACCGGAGACGTGTTGTGCGACCCGGTAACCGACGTCCGCAGCGCCGTCTTCGATGTCGACCAGGTTGAACCTGCCCAGCACCGCGCCGTCCTCACCGAGGAGCACATGGAAGGCACAGATGCCGGCCTCCTGCTCGGCCAGCAAGGCGTTGAACCGCTCGGAGAACCGGTCGAAGAAGTCGTCGCCACGGTCGGGGACCGAGGCCGCGAAGTAGGCGCGGTTCGCCAGCTCGAACGCGAGGACCGCGGGGGCGTGATCGGCGTGCAGTGGCTCCAACTCGGGCATTGCCCGACCCTACCCGCCGGGAACGTCCTCTCCACCCGGCCTCAAGGTGGTGAGGCGGCCGGCCACAACGGTGGGCGAGACCAGGGTAGAGCGTCAGCTGATCTGTTCGGCTAGGGCGAGGAGGATGCCCGAGGGGCCCCGGAGGTAGCACAGGCGGTAGAAGTCCTCGTACTGCGCCACCTCGCCGATGAGTTCGGCCCCATGGCGGCGCAGACGGGCGATGGTGTCGTCGATGTCGTCGACGGCGAACATGACCCGGTGCAGGCCCAGCGTGTTCGGCGGCGGGTTGTCCGCTCCGCCGCCGAGCGCCGCGGGGGAGTGGTACTGCGCCAGCTCCAGCTTGCCGTGGCCGTCCGGGGTCCGCATCATCGCGATGTCGCTGCGCACTCCGTCGAGCCCGACCGCCTGGTCCGCGAAGAGGCCCTCGATCTGCGCCTTGCCTTCGACCTCCATGCCCAGTTCGGTGAAGAAGGCGACGGCGGCCTCCAGGTCCTCGACGACGATGCCGACGTTGTCCATCCGCTGAAGCGCCATGAAGTTCTCCCTCTCTGTTGCACGGCCTCTGAGGCCACCGGCATACCGGGGACGGTGCCGGCGGCCCGTTCTCGACATTCGCAGGCGTGCGTGGCGTTCTAGTAGCTGTCGTAGCCGGGCTTGCCGCTCGGCCGGTAGACGCCGACGACGGTGCCGCCCTTCGTCGCCGTGACGCTGACCGGCTCCAGGGCCGTGGGGATCGCCCCGTCGGCGAAGAGCCGCTTGCCGGAGCCGATGATCACCGGGTGGATGGTCAGGCGATACTCGTCGACGAGGCCGTCGCGCATCAGGGTCTGGGCCAGGTCACCGCTGCCCACGACGTTGATGTTGCCGCCCTCGGACTCCTTCAGCGCGCGTACGGCCTCGGTGACATCGCCTTCCAGCAGCGTGGAGTTCTGCCACTCCAGGGACGTCAGGGTCCGTGACGCCACGTACTTCTGCATGCTGTTCATCCGCTCGGTGAACGGGTTGGCCGGATCGGCGGTCGGCCAGTACGACGCGAAGATCTCGTACGTCTTGCGGCCGAGCAGCATCGCGTCGGAGACGTCGTACCAGCCGGCGATGGCCGCGCCGACCTCGTCGTCGGACACCGGCTTCTGCCAGCCCCCGTGCTCGAAGCCGCTCCCGGTGTCCTCGTCCGGGCCGCCCGGGGCCTGCATGACGCCGTCCAGGGTCAGGAACGTGCAAACGATGATCTTGCGCATGGTGCGCTCCTTTCGTCGAGAGGTAGACGGGACCGGCGGCCCGAACTCATCGGTCGACCCACGAGCCGCGAGCCGCGAGCCGCGAGCCGCGAGCCACGGCCCACTGCCGGCCTCCGCGCCGACGGAGTCACCTATCGCCGGCAGCCGCCGCGGGCAGGTCACCGTGCCAGTACCGCGCGAGCGCCCCCTGCTGGTAGGGAGCCGGACTCACGCTGAGGTCGCCGGCGAAGGGCCGGTCCAGGACGAACACCAGCAGCAGGCTGAAGCCGACGAGCGCGGCCACGGACGCGACGAAGAGAAGCTGGATGCGCAGGCGGCGCATGCCGTACAGGAAGGTGAGCGGGATGAGGACGAGCGCGCCGCCGAAGGCGAGGATCTGCAGCAGCGGGGGAAGCTCCTGCTCGGCCATGGTCAGGCGGGCCCGGCGCTGCCCGGTGACGTCGTTGAGACGTTCGACGGCCTGCTCGTAGAAGACCTCCTCGCGCGCGGTCTTCGGCTCGTACGCCTGGAGCGTGTCGAAGACGCCCTGCAGTCTGTCGGCGGTGGCCCCGTAGCTGGGCTGTCCCGCGCGCATGCGGGGCCACTGGACTTCCACGACCGCGTGGAGGTAGCCGCCGAGCGCGTCGTCGACGCGGGCGCGGACGGGCGGCGGGAACGCGGCGGCGTCCCGGGAGATCAGCGCGACGTCGGTGGCCTCGGACGCGACGACGGTCTGCGTGCTGTCCAGCTGCGTCCACAGGGTGACGATGACGAACGCGAGGATGATCCCGTAGATCGCGCCGAACATCCCCAGGGTCACCCCCACCATGTCGTTGTGCTCGCCCCCGGCCAGGGACGGGTACCGGCGACGCAGCAGCACGCTGCCGACGACGGCCAGGACGACCGTCCCGCCGACGGTGACCAGGGCCAGGGTGAACGTGCTGAAGTGGTTGAGCAGCCAGAGCGACATGTGCGGGGAGTCTAGGGACCGTCCACGCACCCCGAGGGCGGGCGCACGCGGCGGTCAACACCGGGCCACCCGTGTCCGTCCCGGATTCACCTCCCGTCGCGGGTGGGGGAGGACCCCCGAGCTCTACCCCATCGGGTGAATCCCGTCCGGCAGCCGGTGTCACCGCCTGCCTCGGCCAGTTAGCCGCTCGGCACACATCCGTGACCGGGAGTGGGGAGGCAGGTCATGAGCACCGGAACGATTCTGATGGCGGCGCGGGAGACGAACGCGGGCGGCGGGGCTGTCGCGGAGCAACTGAGGAGAATCGCGAAGGAGTTGGAGGAGCGCGGCCTCCATGTGCGGTGGGCGGCCGACGCGCGCGACGCGCAGGCCGTGCTGCGCACCGAGGCGGGGCTCGCCGGGGCCCTGGTGGCCTGGGACCTGAACCCGCGGCCGGGCCCCGCCGGCGCGGAAGGCGGCGGGGCCGAGGTCCTGTCGGCGATCGGGCGGCGTTTCACCGACCTGCCCGTGTTCCTGCTGATGCCGCAGGACACGGAGACCGGCGGGACGGGCTCGGACACGGACGGTGACTTCGAGCAACTGCCGCTGTGGGTGGCCGAGGTGGTGTGCGGGTACGTCTGGCCGCTGGAGGACACCGCCGCCTTCATCGCCGGACGGGTGGCGGGCGCCGCGCGCCAGTACCAGGACGGCGTACTGCCGCCGTTCTTCAAGGCACTGCGCCGCTTCGACGACGCCCACCAGTACTCGTGGCACACCCCCGCGCACGCCGGTGGCGTCGCGTTCCTGAAGTCGGCGGCGGGACGGGCGTTCTTCGACTACTACGGTGAGCGCCTGTTCCGCACGGACCTGTCGATCTCCGTCGGGGAACTGGGCTCGCTGTTCGAGCACAACGGCCCCATCGGTGAGGCCGAACGCAACGCCGCCCGCGTCTTCGGCGCCGAGCGCACGTACTTCGTGCTCCACGGCGACTCCACCGCGGACCGCATGGTCGGCCACTTCAGCGTGATGCGCGACGAGATCGCCCTGGTGGACCGCAACTGCCACAAGTCCGTGCTGCACGGCCTGGTGATCTCCGGCGCTCGCCCCGTCTACCTGGTCCCGACGCGCAACGGGTACGGCCTTGCCGGCCCGCTGCCGCCCGCCCGCACCGACGGAGACGCGGTGCGGGCGCGGATCGCCGGCCACCCGCTGGCGGCCGGTGCCCTCACGCCCGAGGCGCAGTACGCGGTTGTCACCAACTCGACGTACGACGGCCTGTGCTACGACACGGTCCAGGTGGCACGGACGCTGGCGCCCAGCACGCCGCGCCTGCACTTCGACGAGGCATGGTTCGCCTACGCCCGCTTCCATCCCCTCTACCAGGGCCGGTACGGCATGGCCGTCGGACCCGACACGTTCGACGACCCGGCGAGGCCGACGGTGTTCGCCACCCAGTCCACCCACAAACTGCTGGCCGCGCTGTCCCAGACCGCGATGGTGCACATCAAGCCCTCACCACGCGCTCCCGTCGCGCACGAGCGGTTCAACGAGGCGTTCATGATGCACGGCACCACCTCGCCGCTGTACCCGGCGATCGCCTCGCTGGACATCGCCACCGCCATGATGGACGGCCCCCAGGGCCGGGCGCTGCTCGACGAGGCCATCACCGAAGCCATCCGCTTCCGCAGGGCCGTCGTACGCACCGGCCGCCGCATCGCCGGCGCCGGTGACCGGCCCGGCTGGTTCTTCGGCGTGTGGCAGCCCGACACGGTCACCGATCCCGCCACCGGAGAGCGTATCGACTTCCTCGACGCGCCGCCCTCCCTGCTCGCGGAGGAGCCGCGCTGCTGGCACCTGGAGCCCGGCGCCGGCTGGCACGGCTTCGAGGGACTGACCGAGGGCTACTGCATGCTGGACCCGGTCAAGGTGACCCTCACCTGCCCCGGCGTCACGGCCGCCGGAGAGACCGCACCGTGGGGCATCCCGGCGCGCGTCCTGACCGCCTACCTCGCCGGCCGCGGCATCGTCGTGGAGAAGACCGACAGCTACAGCACCCTGATCCTCTTCTCCATGGGCATCACCAAGGGCAAGTGGGGCACCCTCATGGACGCCCTGATGGACTTCAAGGCCCTCTACGACGACGACACCCCGCTCGACCAGGTCCTGCCCGGCCTCGTGCACGCACACCCGCACCGCTACACCGGCCTCACCCTCAAGCAGTTGTGCCAGGACATGCACGAACACCTCACCGAGGCCGACCTGATCGACGCCCTCGACACCGCCTTCCGCGAACTCCCCGAGCCCGTCGCACCCCCGCAGCACTGCTACCAGCGCCTGATCCGCGGCGGGACGGAACGCGTGACCCTGGCCGAGGCGGCCGGCCGGGTCGCCGCCGCGATGGTCACCGTCACCCCGCCCGGCATCCCCGTCCTGATGCCCGGCGAGGCCATCGGCACCGCCGACGGCCCGCTCCTGCGCTACCTGACCGCACTGGAAGCCTTCGACCGCGCCTTCCCCGGCTTCCACAGCGAGACCCACGGCGTCACCCTCGACCCGACCACCGGCGACTACCTCATCGAGTGCGTACTCCCACAACAGGAGGACAGCGACAGCGACGAAACGCCCTAACCTTCGGACGGCGTGCCGACGATTGATCCTCCTATCGAATCTCGATAGATTCCTGTTGGGATTCGATGGAAGGGCTGGTCATGGGAAAGCTGACCGTGCGTGCGCTGCGCGCCGTCCTCGGGGTGGTGCTCGTCGGCACCCTGTTCGTGCAGGGCCTGATGGTCTGGACGCTGGTCAGCGGGAGCGACCCGGAGGACGGGACGCTGCCGCTGACCGCGTTCCGGGTGATCACTGTCCTCGGCATGGTGGCGGTCCAGGTCGCCCTGGTCTGTGTGGGGCGGCTGGTGACGATGGTGCGGCGCGGAACCGTGTTCTCCCACGCCGCCTTCCGCTACGTGGACGGCGTGATCGGCGCCATCGTGGCGGCCGCCCTGCTGTGGTTCACGGTCACGGCCGTCAACGCACCGGGCCAGCGGGACGACCCCGGCGTCACCGTCATCATGGCCGGGATCGGCCTGGCCATTCTGGGCGTCGCGCTCATCGTGCTCGTACTGCGGATGCTGCTCGCCCAGGCCGTCGCACGTGACGTCGAAGCCTCGCGGATGCAGGCCGAGCTGGACCAGGTGATCTGATGCCGATCGCCGTCGACATCGACGTGATGCTGGCGCGACGCAAGATGTCAGTGGGCGAACTCGCGGACCGCGTGGGGATCACGCCCGCCAACCTGGCCGTCCTCAAGAACGGCCGCGCCAAGGCCGTACGCTTCTCGACGCTCGCCGCGCTCTGCGAAGTGCTCGAATGCCAGCCGGGCGACCTGCTGCGCTGGGAGCCCGAGGTAGCCCCGGTCGAATGAGGCACCCTTCCCGCCTGTCCTGACCGGGCGAGCGGGCGATGGGCACCCTGTCAACCCCAGGTCTGCGAGGTACCGCGGCGGGACGGGCCCCGTCGCCTTGGAGGGCGGTCACCGGGTCGCCCTCCGGTGCCGGGTGAGGACCGCGGCGCCCACCCGCTCCGCGCCCACGCACTCCAGCTCCGCTCGGGGGCCGTCGGCCGGGAAGAGTCGTCGGCCGGTGCCGAGGACCGTGGGGAAGGTCAGCAGCCGGTATTCGTCGACCAGGTCCGCCGCCCTCAGCCGGTCAACGACGCTCAGGCTGCCGGTGACGACCACGTCCCGACGCTCGCGCTTGACGGTGTCGACCAGATCACCGTCGAGCAGCTGGGAGTTGGACCACGCCGACAGGTCGGTGGGGGTCAGGGTGTGGGAGGCGACCAGCTTCGGGACGGCGTTCATCCGCGTGGCGAACGGGTCGTCGCGGCCCGGCCAGAGCCGGGAGAACAGCTGCCAGGTGGCACGCCCGAGCAGCAGTACCCCCTCGTCCAGCGTGCGGCCGAGCCGGAACTTGTCTCCGGCGACCGCCTCCGGGCCGTACTGGAACGCCCAGCCGCCCAGCGGCGTACCGGCGGACCCGTCCGGGTCGGACACGATCCCGTCCAGGGTGACGAACTCGATGACGATGACGCTCACGATGGGATTCCCTTCGGTTCGGTGCTCACCGGTACCTACCGGCCGCACCGCCCTGACTCATCGCTCCCGGCGGAAACCGCCCGCGGGAATCTCGCCCGGCAGCTCGAAGGCGTCGAGGACGCGCGGATCGGCGAACACCACGTTGCGCGTGATGCGGCCGGCGGCGACGGTGAAGAGCTGCAGACTGTGCCGCCGGTACCCGCCGCCGGGCGCCGGCGCGTACGCGGCGAGCGCGGGCTGCCCGTTGGCGGTGACCTCCCGCATGCCCCAGCCCGCGCCACGCATCCGGAACACCCGCTCCAGGAACCGGCCGTAGTCCCCGCTGCCCCGGTACCACAGCGGCACCGGAGGCATCTCCAGCACCGCGTCGTCTGCCAGCAGCCGCACCAGCGCGGGCACGTCCGCCGCCTCGAACGCCCGCACGTACCGCTGGACGACCGCCCGCACCTCCGGATCGTTCGGCTCGACGACCGCACCGGCATCGCGCACGTCGGCCAGGGCAGCACGGGCGCGCTGCAACGCGCTGTTGACCGCCGCGACCGTGGTCCCCAGCTGCGCGGCGACCTCGGCGGCGGAGAACGCCAGCACCTCGCGCAGCACCAGCACCGCCCGCTGCCGCGCCGGCAGGACCTGCACCGCCGCCACCCACGCGAGCCGCAGGTCGGCCCGGGCATCCACATCGAACCGCGCGTCCGGGAACGGCTCCAGCCAGGGCACGTCGAGCGCCGGCGTCAACGGCGCCTCGGGACTGTCGCTCGGTGCCCCCAGCCCGGACGGCAGCGGACGCCGCCCACGTCCCTCCAGCGCGGTCAGGCACACATTGGTCGCGATCCTGTACAGCCACGTCCGTACCGACGCGCGCGCCGGGTCGTACCGGTCACGGGCCTTCCAGGCACGCAGCAGCGTCTCCTGCACCAGATCCTCGGCCTCGTGCACCGAACCCAGCATGCGGTAGCAGAACGCCGTCAACTCACCCCGGTACGACTCGAAGTCCACCCGCCCATCATGCTGCACGGGGCTCACGACCCGGGACATGAGACCGTCTTGGCATGCAGGAGATGAGGAGTGGGTGGGAAGCGGCCTTGGCTGAGGCGACGTCCTCTTCGTGGACGCACCGCGTGCGTGCCGGACAGGACCTCGCTCGCTTCGCGGAGGTTCCTGAGGCTGCGGAAGCGCTGCTGGGGCTGCTCCTGGACGCCGAGGACACGGCAGTGACCCGGCAGACGGCAGAGGCCTTGACCCGGGTGGGTACGGTGGCCGCCGTACGGCTCATCGCCCTGGCGATTTCCGAAGCCGACGACAACCAGGCCGACTGGTTGCAGACGGGGGTCCGCGACGCGGTCGTGGAACCGGGGCACCGGCAGGACATCGCGGCGGCCTGCGGCAAGCTCGCCCGGATGCCGGAAGAGGCTGTTCGGCGAGGTGTCGCGGACCTCTCGGCGTGGACATCCGGCTGAGGCCGATGGCGCCCTCGATGCCCACCCACCCCGACTTGGTGAATCCCGCGCGTCGGGCGGCCGTCAGCGGTGGCTCAGTACGTTGACCACCCGTCCGCTGGGGTCGCGGACGAAGAACCGCCGTACGCCCCACTCCTCGTCCTGCAAGGGGTGAACGATCTCCGCGCCGCTCGCACGCATGGCCGCATAGGCCGAGTCCACGTCGTCCACCTCGACACTCATGTCGGGGACGACCGGTGCGGTCTTGTCGCCGGTCATCACGCTGACCTGCGAGGCCGGGCTGGACGGGGACGCGAGCGTCATGATCCAGCCGAGGTTCATGACCTCCTCGAAGCCCAGCAGGCCATAGAACTCCCGGCTCTCCTGCGCGGCCTCGGACCGGATGTTGGGCACGACACGGCGAACGGCCATCGGCTGCTCCAAGAAGTACGAAGGTGCCTGGGAAGGAAGGTGCTCGGTAGAAGGTGCCTCAGTAGGAAGGTGCCTCCGTCTCCCCAGGATTACTACGACACGGCAGCGTTCGCACCTACCTCCGACAGACAGAGGTACGTCATATTCCTTGACGCGAATATTCGTCAGGGAGAATACTTTCCGCATGGACGCACTCCTCGCCGCCCTGGCCGACCCGGCCCGCTGGAAGCTCGTCGGCCTGCTGGCCGAGCAGCCTCGCTCGGTCGGGGTCCTCGCCCAGCTCGCCGCGGCACGCCAGCCGCAGACGACCAAGCACCTGCAGACCCTCGAACGCGCCGGCGTGGTGACGTCCCAGCGCACCGGCCGGCGCCGCGTCTACGCACTGCGGCCCGGCCCGCTGCGAGAGCTGGCGGCCGCACTCGGCCGGCTCGCCGACGCCGCGGAGCAGGTGGGCGGCCCGGGCACGACGTACGACCGCTACGGGCTCACCATGAACGCGGAGCGGCTCGCGGCGACGGCAGCGGGGTGGGCCGACGGCCGCTCGTTCCGATTCCACCGGGCGCTGACCGGGCGCCCGGAAACGGTCTGGCGCCATCTGACCGAAGCCGGTCCGCTCGCCGACTGGTGGACACCTGACGGCCTCCGTGTCTCCGAGCTGGTCTTCGAGCCCCGACGGGGCGGACGGATCGTCCAGGAGTACCGCGATGCCGAAGACGCGGACGACTCCGAGATCGTCGTCGGGCGCGCGGAAGGGGCCGTCGAGGAGGTTCGCCCCGGCGAGCACCTCGCATACCGCCTCTCCCCGCTGCTTCCCGACGGCCGCCCCGCCTTCACCGCCCACGTCGACATGAGCCTGCGTCCCACGGAGACGGGAACGGACCTCGATGTCCACTGGCTCATCACCGACAGCACCGTGGAATCCGCGGACTTCATCGCCGGTATCGAGATCGGTTTCGGCCAGAGCCTCGACAGGCTCGCGGCGGTCCTCGCCGACGGCACGCACAGCACCGACGACACCGACACCGCCCAAAGCGATACCGACACCGACACCGACCACACCGACACCACCAGGAGCACGCCGTGACCCAGCAGACCGACGGCCGCCGAGTCGTCACCAACATCGCCCTCTCCCTCGACGGCCACTACGCCGCACCGGACAACCCCCTGGACATGCGGTGGGTGATGCCGTACGCCGTGACCGACGTCGCCCGCGACCATCTGACAAGCCTGTGGCAGCAGGCGTCGACGGCTCTGCTCGGCCGGATCAACGCCGAGGGCTTCCTGGGCTTCTGGCCCACCGTCATCGGGGCCGAGGGCGCCGACCCGCGTGACGAGGGCTTCGCGAAGTGGCTCGTCGACACCGAGAAGGTCGTGCTGTCCTCCACCCTCGCCGACGCGCCGTGGGAGAGGACGAGGATCGTCAGCAAGCCGGCCGCCGAGGTGGTCGACGACCTCAAGGCCGGCGACGGCGGCGACATCCTCGTCCTGTCCAGCGCGAGCGTCATCAAGGCCCTGCTCGCGGCGGACAAGGTCGACCGGCTCGCCCTCACGGTCTTCCCGGTCTTCCTCGGCGGCGGCCCGCGCCTCTTCGACGACGGCCTGTCGGCATCCCGGTGGGCCCTCGTCAGCCAGACCGCAGGCGAGCACGGCACGCTGGCCCTCGTCTACGAGCGAGTCCGCTGAGCCTCCTCATCGAGAATCCCCTGCCCCGTCAACCGGAGGCGCCCGTCGTACACCTCCGCGATCTGGTCCGCCGAGGCGAGGTGGGTCCGATCGTGGGTGACCAGAACCGTGGCCGTCGCCCGCTGGTGGGTGAGGCGGGTGAGCAACTCGATGACGGCGGCGCCCCGTTCGTGGTCGAGGGCGCTGGTGGGCTCGTCGACCAGCAGGACCGTCGGGTCGTTCATCAGTGCCCGGGCGATGTTGACGCGCTGGCGCTGGCCGCCCGAGAGCTGATGCGGCCGCCTCGCCGCCTGGTCGGCCAGGCCGACCGCGTCCAGGAGCTCCATGGCCCAGGTGCGGGCGGTGCGGGAGGCGCGGCCGTCGATCCGTGCCATGACCTGCAATTGTTCGGCGGCGGTGAGGGACGGCAGCAGGTTGGGCTGCTGGAAGACGATGCCGATCTTCCGGCGGCGCAGCTCGGCCAGTTCGCCGCGGGTCAGTCCGGCGGTGGACCGGCCGTCGATGGTGACGGTGCCGGCGTCGGGGGTGATCAGGGTGGCGGCGACCGCCAGGAGGCTGGACTTGCCGGAGCCGGAGGGGCCGAGTACGGCGGTCACGCTGCCCTTGGGGACGTGAAGGCTGACTGCGTCGAGGGCGGTCAGGCGGGTGTCGCCGTCGGGGTAGGTGAGGGTGATGCCGGTCAGGTCCAGGCTCATCGGACGCTCCCCAGGGCGGTCAGCGGGTCGACGGAGGTGATGCGGCGGACGGACAGCGCGGCCCCGAGGACGCCGAGGAGGGTCATCACGGCGGCCGGGACCAGGACGGTGAGGGGGGTGAGGAGGAAGGGCACGGTGCTGCCGGAGACGAGTGCGCCGACGGCGACGGTGATGGCCGTGCCGCCCCCGATGCCGCCGACGAGCAGGACGACGGCCTGGCCGAGGGCGTCCTTCAGGAGGCCCGCGGTGGAGGCGCCGAGCGCCTTGAGCACCGCGACATCGCCGCTCCGCTGAATCGTCCAGACGGTGAAGAAGGCCCCGATGACGAGCGCGGAGATGACGAACAGGAAGCCGCGCATCAGCTGCAGGGAGCCGTTCTCGGAGGTGTAGGAGCCGATCGCGGCCAGCGAGTCCTCGACGGAGACGGTTTCCGTGCCGAGCTGCCGGTCGATGGCCGCCGTATCGGCCTCGGGCGTGGTGCGCAGGGCGATGACCGTGGCCCTGCGGCCCCCGCCGCTGCCGTCGGGCGGCGCGATCTTCTGCCAGTCGTCCAGACCGGCCCAGATCACCGGTGTGTGGCTGAAGTGGGCGTCACCCTGGACGGCGGCCACCTCGACCCGCCGGCCGGCCAGCGTCAGGAAGCCGCCCGCCCGCACGCCGAGGTCGTCGGCAGCCGAGACGGACACCACGACGGCACCGCTGCTGATCATGTCGCTGTGAGCAGTGAGGCGGGATCCCGGCTCGATGCCGAACACGGTCACCCCGGTGCTCGTGTCTCCCGCGCCGGCCTTGGTGGTGGTGATCCCCAGCGGCTCGGCGCTCGCGACGCCGCGTGCCATGGACCACCGCCGCCACTGGTGTTCCGTGACGGTGGAGTTGGCGTACGACAGGCCCTGCGCGCCGCCGGGCGCCTGGAAGGCGATCTTGTCGGCGCGCAGGGACGTGATCGCGGAGATGTTCTGCTGCCCCAGTCCTGCCGTCAGCCCGGACAGCAGCCCGACCAACAGGGTGATCAGCGTGATGACGGTCCCCATCAGGGCGAAGCGCCCCTTGGCGAACCTGAGATCTCTCCAGGCGACGAACACGGCTCCGGCCAGTCCTTTCCAGCGGGGGAAGCGGTACGCCTCCACCGTCGCCGCCGCGCCCCGTCGCGCGCGTCTGGCGCAGGACCGCACTTGGCGTGCCGAAAGACCGCATGCGGGTTCCAACTTTCGACAGAGGCCTCACGGCGCCCGCCTCCGTAACCTGGGACGCACTGTGAACACCACCGCCCCCGCCCCGACCCCGGCCACCCGCGCCCTGACCTGGTGCCTGCACCTGCTGGTCATCGGCCTGCTCGCCCTGGCCGCCGGCCGGGCGGTGGCCGACGACCGGCCCCATGCCGCCCTGATCGTCGCTGTGTCGGCCGTGTGCGGCGTGGTGTACGCGGCCGGGCCCACCCTGCCGCGCGTACGCCGTTCACGGCGGGCCGCCGCGCTGTGGCTGGCCGCCGTAGGCGGGTGCTGGCTCGTTCTGCTGGCGCTGTCGCCCGACGCCGTGTGGGTGGCCTTTCCGCTGTACTTCCTCCAGCTGCACCTGCTGCCCCGCCGCGCCGGGCCGGCCGCCGTGGCCGCCACCGCCGCCGCGGCCGTCGTCGGATTCGCCGCCCACCAGCACTCCTTCAGCCCCGCCATGGCGATCGGACCGGCGCTGGGCGCCGCCGTCGCAGTTGCCGTGGTGTGGGGGTACGAGGCCCTGTACCGGGAGAGCGAACAGCGCCGCAGACTGATCGAGGAGCTCACCGCCACCCGCGCCGACCTGGCCGCCGCCCAGCACACGGCCGGCGTGCTCGCCGAGCGCGACCGCCTGGCACGCGAGATCCACGACACCCTCGCCCAGGGCCTGTCCAGCATCCAGCTGCTGCTGCGTGCCGCAGAACGGGCACTGCCCCAGGCACCGCAGACGGCGGCCCGCCACGTCGAACAGGCCCGGCAGGCCGCCGTCGACAACCTCGCCGAGGCCCGCCGCTTCGTGGCCGCCCTCACCCCGCCCACGCTCGACGGCACCACCCTGGCCGGCGCCCTGGACCGGCTGTGCGCCACCACGTCCGCCCGGCACCGGCTCACCGCACGCTTCCACCGCACCGGCGACCCCGCCCCGCTCGCCACCGCGCACGAGGTCGCACTGCTGCGGATCGCCCAGTCCGCCCTGGCCAACACCGTCCGCCACGCCGAGGCCACCACCGCCGACGTCACCCTCAGGTACCTCGGTGACGAGGTCGCCCTCGACATCACCGACGACGGACGCGGCTTTGACCCCGCCCGGCTTCCCGCCCCCGACCCGCAGGCCGGCGGGTTCGGACTGGCCGCCATGCGCGCCCGCGCCCAGGCCCTCGGCGGCACCCTCACCCTCACCTCCGCACCCGGCCACGGCACCGCCCTGGCCGCCCGTCTGCCCCTCACCCCGCCGGACCTGACCCAGCCCGAGGCCCACTCATGACCGACGCCACCCCCATCCGCCTGCTCCTGGCCGACGACCACCCCGTCGTCCGGGCGGGCCTGCGCGCCGTACTGGAGACCGAACCCGGGCTCGTCGTCATGGCCGAAGCGGCCACCGCCGAGGAGGCCGTCGCCCGTGCCGCCGAGGGAGACATCGACGTCGTCCTGATGGACCTGCAGTTCGGCCGGGGCATGGGCGGCGCGGCGGCCACCGCCCGGATCACCGCCAGGCCCGGGGCGCCACGGGTCCTGATCGTCACGACCTACGACTCCGACGCCGACACGCTGCCCGCCATCGAGGCGGGCGCCACGGGCTACCTCCTCAAGGACGCCCCGCCGGAGGACCTCGCCGCCGCCGTGCGCACCGCGGCCGCCGGACGCACCACGCTGGCCCCCAGCGTCGCCGACCGGCTGATGAACCGGCTGCGCACCCCGGGCACGGCCCTGACCCGGCGGGAGACAGAAGTCCTCGCGCTGGTCGCCGAGGGCCTGTCCAACCAGGCGATCGGCGACCGGCTCCACGTGACCGAGGGCACGGTCAAGTCCCACCTGGCCCGCATCTACGCCAAGCTCGACGTCGACTCCCGCACCGCCGCGGTCGCCGCCGCCACCGGCCTGGGCCTCATCCGCCGCTGACCCGCCGGGCGGCGCCCCGGGGTCCGGGCGTCGCGTCGGGGGCCGCTATCCCCAGGTCTCGCGGCACAGGGACACGACGCCGGAGGACGCCACGCCGTCCGCCCGGCGGCACAGCTCACGCATCTCTTCGCGACCCGGCCGCGTCTCGGGCCGCGGGCGGACCGGGGGCTTCTGCCCGGTGGAAGGCCGCACGGGTGGGCGGGGGCGGGTGCGCGGCGTCCCCTGCTGCTGCGGCGCGGGCCGCACTCGCGGGGAGTGCCGCTCGGGCCGCTTCCCCGGGGACGTCGTCCGATCGGCCGGTGCCTGGGCTCGCCGCTCGTGGCGCTGTGCGGGGCGCCGGGTCCCGTCCGGCTCGGTGCGCACCAGCGCCGTGCGCGCGGAAGGAGGCGTCACGGGCTGACCGGCAGGCAAGGGGGGCGTCGGCTGCTCGGGCACGAGCGGGCCGCGTACGGCCTGGGGGCGGTCGTCGGCCGGTGGGGAGGCGGTGGTCACGGTCGTACAGCCCGGGACGCTCAACGCCAGGAGCAGCAGCGGGAGGGACAGCCGGAAGGACAGCGAGCGAGGTGCCACCGGCCCACTGTGCTGCACTTGCCGCCCCACGCGGCGGGCACCACGTGTCCCGTCACCTCAAGGAGGGACGGGCAGGAAAAAGCTGACGGCGTCGTGGGGGCACGAGGCCGGGGATGCCCCGTCGACCACTGACCGCGGATTCGGCGGGCATGCGGAGGCTGCGGAGGCATCTGCTGGGTACACGGGCGGGCATGGCATCAGGACTGGATCACGCTGAATCCGTACGGGCCGTACGACAGTTGCGCCGTATCCGCGTCTTCTACGCCGCGGCTGCCGGCGCATGGGCGGCGGTGGCCGTGTGGGCGGGGCGGGAGGCTCCCGGCAGCCGGCAGATGTGGGTGTCGGTGATGTTCCTCGTGCTCTTCACCGCACTGCTGTCCACGACATGTCTCTGGCTGCGGCGCGGGCAGACGGCCGCTCCGGCGGAGCCCGTGCACCATGCCGCCCCACGCAGGACGGGTTGGCGGCGCCACGCCAGCGCGTGATGCGCAGGCGCAAAGCACTGCCCCCTTCTCCTTCCCGCGTCCCAGCGGCGTTCGCCCGTGGGGGTGATCTCCGGATCGGCCGCGCACGGGCTGTGACCGGCGCGAAGCCCAGGGCCCACCTCGGATCGTGTGAGGTGTTTGCCGCATCCGAAGAAGCCATCAATCGCGAACAAGGGGGAAGAGGGACAACGAAGCAAGAAGATCACGGGCCGGCCCGCGGCCGCGGTGCCCGGTCCCGCACATCCACCGCACGACGAAGGAGCATGGCGTGGCCAACGATCTGACGCCCAAGTACACCGTTCCGGGGATCGACCGGGAGGCTGCCGGACGGCTCATCGGTCTCCTCCGCTTGCGCCTGCACGCCCTGAACGACCTCCACCTCACCCTCAAGCACGTCCACTGGAACGTCGTCGGCCCCCACTTCATCGCGGTCCACGAGATGATCGACCCGCAGGTCGACCGGGTGCGCGACATGGCCGACGACGTGGCCGAGCGCATCGCCGCACTCGGCGGCGTCGCCCAGGGAACCCCCGGCGCCCTCGTCTCGGAGCGCTCCTGGGACGACTACTCCGTCGGCCGCGCCGACGCGCTCGCGCACCTCGGAGCCCTCGACCTCGTCTACACGGGCGTCATCGAGGACCTCCGTACGGCGATCAAGGAAGCCGGTGACGTCGACCCCGCCACCGAGGACCTGCTCATCGAGCAGCTGCGCGACCTGGAGCAGTTCCAGTGGTTCGTGCGCGCGCATCTGGAGACCGCCGGTGGCGCCCTGGCGACCGAAGGCACGCACACGGAGGAGCAGGCCGCGTCGCGCGGCGGCGAACTGGACTGAAGGCCGGTGACCGGCGAGGGGACAGCGGCTGCCGGACGCCGATGGCCGGCATCCGGCACCGCTTCCCGACCCTTCGGGAGTGCAGGCGACCACCCGCCGCTTGGTAACAGCTGTTACCATCCCGGTATGGCGAAGACACAGCTGGGCGCGCGCGTGGACCTCGAAGTCGCGGAACTCGCGAAGAAGCGGGCCTCCGACCTGGGCCTGAGCGTCGGGGAGTACCTGGCGCGGCTGGTCGAGGACGACGCGAGCGGCCTGCGCGCGCGGGCCGTGCAGGCGGTGACCCGCTTCCTGGCCGAGCACCAGGCCGTCTTCGACGAGGCGGAGGAAGGGCAGCGCGCCCGCGGGGGAGCGCACGCGGCCTGATGGACCTGAACATCGACGTTCCCTGGATCCTCCAGGTCGCCGAGGCGGCCGGCGCGAACGACCCCGCCCCGGACGACTACGGCGTACCCGTCTCGGCCGTCGCCCGCCACCGGGCCGAACTGCTGGAGCAGCCCGTCTACGACGGCCCCTGGGCCAAGGCCGCGGCGCTGGTCCACACACTGGGCCGGTGCCGCTGGCTGGAACGCTCCAACATGGCCGTCGCCGCGGCCACCGGTGTGATGTACCTGGAGGCCGCCGGAGTCACCGTCAAGCCGACCCGCGAGCACGCCGTCGCCCTCAAGGACCTCCTCCTGGACCCGAACTGCACCGCGGCGAGGATCGCGGCCCTGCTCCGGACCTGGCCCACCGCGAGCTGACGGCCGGGCGGGCGTGCCGGACCCGTTGTTCACCTGCCGCACATACCGGGCCTGGTCCGCCAGGAACCCGGCGATGTACACCTTCCGGGGCGCGAAGACCGCCGTCAGCGTCAGACGCCACCGTGAACGTTCCAGGCCGTGCTCGACAAGCGAGTGGGTGGCGCCGGGATAGTGCGCCACCCGCAGCGACGCACGCGGCAGGACATCGCGGTAGACGGCCTCCGTCTCGGCGACGTCCACGTTGACGTCATGGCCGGCCAGCACCAGCAGGACCGGCGTGCCCCGCATGGCCCGCAGATCGGCCGTCGCGTCCGCGCGGTGGTTCCGGGCGATGAACCGCCACCGCTGCGGCGTCATACCGTCCGCGTCGCCGACCTCGGCCCGGTACTCGTCGAAGGACGCGCCCCGCTCCAGCAGGCGCAGCGTGACCTCCCGCCTGCGCAGCGCCGCGCGCGTCTCCCGCTCGGACGCGTGGTCCCGCCGTAGCTCGGCGAGGAGGTTGTACCGGCCCTGCCGCAGCCAGTTGACGGCGGGGGAGACGGCGATGACGAACTGCAGCCGCCGGTCCGCCGCGGCCACCTTGGGCAGGACCCACCCGGCCTGACTCGCCCCCCACAGCCCGATGCGCCGCCCGTCGATGTCCGGCCGCTGCCGGGCCCAGGCGATGGCGGCCAGGGTCTCCTGCGCCCGGTCGGCCATGCTCTGCTCCAGCCAGTCGCCCTGTGAACCCCCCACGCCCCGCTTGCTGAACGACAGCGAGGCGTATCCGGCCCGGGCGAACGACTCCCACAGCGGCCGGTAGAACGTGTCGTGCGTCGCGTCGACCGGCCCGTCGCCGTGCACGAACACCACCAGCCCGAAGGGCCCGTCGCCCCGCTCGGGCCGGGCCAGCACGCCCTTGAGCACCGCGCCGTCGTGCCGTAACGACACCTGCTCCTCGCGCAGCGCGTAGCTGTTCTGCCACACCACCAGGCCACCGAGCCCGGCACCGGCCAGCAGCACGGACACCACCACCCACACGAGCCGGCGCCACCTGCGCCGCCTTGACGCACCCTGCGACCGCACCATCCGATCCGCCCCTCCCAGTTATCTATCAAAATCGAAACGGTCGTTCTCGATCCGAACGTACTACACTCGATCGAAACGGTGGTACGACGGCGTGGACAGGAGCGGTTGGGCGATGACGACGGCACACGGCGGGGGAGGGCCGGTGCGCCTGCGCAGGGGCGTACCGGTGGGCAGCGAGGACGACGTGGCGGCGCTGTACTGGGAGGCGTTCGGCCGCAAGCTCGCTCCGGCGCTCGGCCCGCCCGAGACAGGGCGCGCGTTCCTCGCCTCCCATCTGCACCACGACCGGGGCGTCACCGCACTGCGCGACGGCCGGGTCGTCGGAGTGGCCGGTTACCGTCTCGGCGGTCGCGGACTGACCGGCGGCACCGCCGGGGACGTCCTGTCGGCCTACGGTCTTCTCCGCGGCGTGCCCAGACTGGCGGTCCTCGCCCTGTTCGAACGCAGCCCGGCCGAAGGCGAACTCGTGATGGACGGCATCGCCGTCGACGCGGCCCAGCGCGGCACCGGCATCGGCAGCCTCCTCCTGCGGGAGGTCGCGGCCGTCGCCGCCGAGCACGGCTGCCACCGCGTACGGCTCGACGTCATCGACGTCAACCCGCGTGCGAGGGCCCTGTACGAACGGCACGGCTTCACCGCCCACCACACCGAGCGGACGCCATACCTGCGCGGCCTGCTGGGCTTCGGCGCGGTCACCACCATGCACCGCCCCGTTCGCGAGACGGACCGCACGCACCCGCGGAAGGACGCTGACGAATGAAAGACGCCACCACCGCCCAGCCCGGCCCCGACATCCCCACCCGACTCGTCGTGCATGCCCTGGTCCGCGAGGACGGCACCGTCGACGCCGGTCGGCTCTACACCGTCGCCGGCCTGCTCGGCATGAGCGACCAGCAGGTCCGACTGTGCGTCAGACGGCTGGTCGCCGAGGGGCGCTACGTCCAAGAGGGCCGCGGCCGCAAAGCCACCCTGCGCGCCGTCGCCGACACCACCGGCTCCCTGGCGCCCGACGCCGCCTACGTGCGCCACGCCTACCGGCAGGACGCCGGGCTCGCCCCCTGGGACGGCACCTGGCACCTGTACGCCTTCGCCGTCCCCGAATCGCGGCGCACCGCGCGGGACGCCCTGCGCGAAACGCTGCTCCACCTGGGCGCGGCACCCGTCCAGAGCGGTCTGTACGTCACCGCCAACCGCGTCACCGACCTCGTCGAAGCGCGGGCGGACCACCTGGGCGTCCTGGACAGCCTCACCTTCCTGACCACCACCAGTCTGCGGATCGGCACCACCACGGACCCCCGTGAGCTGGCCGCCGCACTGTGGCCCCTGACCGACATCGCCGCCGGACACGAACGCCTCGCCGCCACGGCGGAGGCCTGCCTGGCCCGGCTCGCCGACGAGCCGCAGCCAGAAGCCGCCGAACGCCTCAGCATGGCCGTGCGGATCGCCGCCCGTTTCACCGAGGCGATGACCCCCGACCCCCTGCTGCCCCCGGAACTGCTGCCCCAGCCCTGGCCCGGAAGCCGTGCCCGCCGCCTGGCGGCCGCCTGCTGGGAACACCTCCGCGACGCCCCCCTCCCCGGCGAGCCGTCCCCGCTGCGGTTGTTCACGCTGTACGCCGACGCGCTGCGCCCCGCGGACGACGCCGGACAGACGACGTAGGACATAGCGCGTATCGCGCGACGTAGGACGTAGCGCGTATCGCTGGAAGAGCTCACCCGGCTCGCGTGTGCGCCGCACGCGCGTGCCTGGGTACCTCACTTACTGGCACTGTGGGGGCTCGTCGGCCGTCATCGGAGGAGGGTGGCCCATGTCCGTGGTCGTCTGGATCGTCGAGGGCACCTGGCCCGCCTGCGTGGACGCCGCCCGCGCCCATGCCCCGGCCGACGCCGATGTCGTCCTGCTGCACGTCACCCCGGCCGAGGTGTCCGGAGTGGCCCATGGCGCGTTCGCCGGGCTGCTCGGCCGGGGCCATCCCGAGCGCGACCCCGGCACCCGCATCGAGCACTTCGCCGCTACGTCCGCGCAGGAGCTGCTCCGGTCCGCGGCCGACCGCCTGGGACGCCCGTGTACCCGTCGCGAGCGCGGCGGGCGGGTCGAGCGGGAGGTCGTCGCGGAGGCCGAGGGCTGCGACCTGCTGATCCTGGCCCGCGACGGCGACCGCTCGCATCTCGGCCCGCGCAGCCTCGGCCCCGCCAGCCGTTTCGTCGTCGATCACGCACCCTGCCCGGTGCTGCTGGTCTGGCCGGAGCCGTCACCTGACCTGTCCACCATGCCGCCCCCGCCGCCGCGTCCCTGACCCGTCACGGCGTCCCGCCGGAGCGGCGGGCGGGCGGTCAGCCGGAGCGCGGTGCGCTGTCCGTCCGGACAGACCGGCCAGCCGCTCGCCCGTGCGGTACAGCTCGATCAGCAGCGGGCGCAGCGCGCGTCCGGCCGGGGTGAGGGAGCACCGGGTGCGGGCGGGAGACCCGGGGAACCGCCACCGACGTGGCGCGGCGGCGCGGAACGGACGGCCTGTGGCGGCATGTGATCGACAACCCCTTCGGCACGGCGGTGGCGTGAGCCCCGTGTGTGCGTTGCGGCCCGGTGCGACCGGAGTGCCGCGGACGCCCTCGTGCAGTGCCGCCCGATGACTTTCGGTGCCGGACACGGTCGTACCCGGTGTAGCTTCCCCGCCCATCGGAAGGCCGACGGATGAGCAGCATGCTGTACGAGACACTGCGGCGGCGCGTAGACGACGGAACCGCCCCCGGCGCCGTCGCCCTGGTCGCCCGCGGCGACGACGTCGAGGCGGTCGCCGTGGGATCGGCCGACGCCGACGGCAGCGTCCCGCTGACCCGGGAGTCCGTCTTCAGGATCGCTTCGATCACCAAGCCGATCATGGCGGCGGGGCTGCTGACGCTGGTCGAGGAGGGCCGCGTCGCGCTGGACGCCCCGATCGCCGAATGGCTGCCGGAACTGGCGAAGCCGCGTGTGGTCCGCACACCGTCGAGCCCCGTCGACGACACGGTCCCGGCGGCCCGTCTGGTCACGGTGGAGGACCTGCTCGCCTCCCGCCCCGGCTGGGGCCTGCCGTCGGACTTCTCCCTGCCGGCCGCGAAGGCGCTGTGGCAGGTGCAGGATCACAGCCGCCCCTTCCGGAGCTGGCCCGAACCGGACGCATGGCTGGCCCGGCTCGCCGAGGTGCCGATGCTCCACCAGCCCGGCGAGGCGTGGCTGTACGGCACGGCGTCCGCCCTGCAGGGGCTGCTCGCCGCCCGGGTGACCGGTCTGACCCTGCCGGAGTTCCTGGCGGAGCGGATCTTCGAGCCGCTGGGGATGAGGGACACCGCGTTCGAGGTCCCGGCGGCGAAGCGCGACCGCTTCACCTGGGCCTACGCCCCTTCGGAGACCGGCGAACTGCGGCTCACGGACAGCCCGGACGGAGACTTCAGCGCCGTTCCGCGCTTCGCCTCGGGCGGAGGCGGACTGGTCTCGACCGCCGACGACTGGCTGGCCTTCGCCCGCATGCTGCTGTCCGGGGGCGGTGACGTGCTGTCCCCGACCTCGGTGAGCCGCATGACCAGCAACCACCTCACCGCGGCGCAACGCGAGAACGCGACGCTCTTCCTGGAGGGCCAGGGCTGGGGATACGGCGGCCAGGTCGACGTGGACCCGATCGACCCCTGGAACGTCCCCGGCCGCTACGGCTGGGTCGGCGGCACCGGGACGACGGCCCACGTGATCCCGGCGACGAACACGGTCACGATCCTGATGACCCAGGTGGCCATGAGCGGCCCGACGCCGAACCCGCTGATGCGTGAGTTCTGGCGGGTGTGTGTCTAGGCCGGGCCCGGCATCCAATTCGTCGCATAAGGTGACGAATGCCCGTACCGGCCGGTAGGCTGCCCGTACCTCTGCCGGGTGCGTGGCGCCGATGTGCGCCACGACGTCGGCGTGGGCGCGAAAGCCCACAGGAACGGCAGGGGTGTCTGATGGCCGACCATCACCGGCACACGACAGGGCCCACGACCGGGCGCGGGCCAGGGCATGCCACCGGGCGTGCGGCCGCACACGACTGGCGGGACGAAGCCGCATGCCTCGGCGAGGATCCCGAGATCTTCTTCCCACTCTCCGACTCGCTCTCGCCCGGCGCCGAGGCCCGGACCGCGCTCGCCGTATGCCGCCGCTGCCCCGTGCTGCTGGACTGCCGGAACTGGGCCGTCGAGCACGGCGAGGACGCGGGCATCTGGGGCGCCACCACAGCCGCCCAGCGCCGCGCGGTGCGCAGGGCGGAACTGGACACCCCCTAGCGCACCACGCGATAACGGAGGTGGACGATCTTCGAGTTGAAGGTGCGGGTCTCGACGAGTTCGAGATCGACATGGCGCTCATGCCGGGGAAAGAACGGGATGCCGCCCCCGACCAGCACCGGGTAGACCATGATGCGGTACTCGTCGATCAGCCCTGAGTCGGCAGCCTCGGCGGCGAGGGTCGCGCCGCCGATCGCGATTTCGCCCTCTCCCGGCTCGGCACGCAACCGTTCGATCTCCTGCAACACGCTGCCCGAGGCCAGGCGGGCCTGCCCCTGCACCGACGACAGCGTGCCGGAGAACACGACCTTGGGCAGCGGCCGCCAGAGCGCCGCCCACTCGCGTTCGGCCTCGTCGAACGAGGCCTCCTCTTCGGCGCTCTCCCAGTAGAGCATCGTCTCGTACAGCCTGCGGCCCATCAGGTGGACGCCGACCTGCCGGATCTCGTCGATCCAGAAGCGGAAGACGTCCGGGTCGGGCGCGGTCCAGTTGAAACCGCCGTCCGGTCCGACGATGTAGCCGTCGAGTGACATGCTCATCGAATAGGTCACGCTACGCATCAGAAGCCCTCCTCGGAAACGGGTCCTGAGTAAGACCCCGGAACGCCACGGAACTCATCGCCGCCCCGGGCAGCGGAGGGTCACCCATACCCTCGCAGTCACCCCATAGTGTCGCCTGACTGGGACGTCTGCCGGGCACCTGCACTGCTGTCGACCCCAGACGGGCTCCAGGTCGGCCAGCTAGGCCACCGCGAGGGCGGCGTAACTCCGAGTCGCAGTCACTCGTAACGCAGGCGCAGCGACTCTCGCTCGGCCTCCTCGATCTGCTCGACGGTCAGGTCCGGCAGGTTCAGCTGAGCCAGTGTCACCTCCGCGCTGGTCGGCTGGGCGTCAGCGGGCACCCACTGCTCTGGTTGCCAGGCGTTGCCCCGCATCAGCGACTTCGGACAGTGCGGATAGGCCTGCTCGACATGCACCACCAGCGCCGTGACCGGCGGTTTGCCGACCGGGGTGAGCTGCGCGAGAAGCTCCGGGCGTGCCGAGACGCAGGCGCGGCCGTTGACGCGCAGTGTGGTCGGACGGCCGGGAATGAGGAAGAGCAGGCCGACGCGTCCGGTCTGCAACACGTTCTGCAGGGTGTCGAGCCGCTTGTTGCCGGTCGCGTCGGGGATCGCCAAGGTGCGCTCGTCCAGCACCGAGACGAAGCCGGGCGGGCCGCCACGCGGCGTCACGTCCGCCCGGCCCTCGGCGTCCGCACTGCCGATGAACACCAGCGAGGAACAGCCGACGAGCGCCCGCGTCTCCTCGGTCAGGTGATCGATCTCCTTGCGGAACGCGTTCGCGTTCGGCTGCGGGTAGAGCTCGCGCAGTTGGTCAAGGCCGGTGAGGGCGTCCGCGCGGAGGGACTCGAAGAGCCGGTCGCCGGCTCCAGTGTCGATCATCATATGGATGACCCTAGAAGACGCGTCTGTTCTCGCGTGGGTGAGCGCGCGATCAGAGGAAGCGCCGGATCGGCGTGACGGCGGCTTCCTTGGCCCGCTGGAACGCTGTCCGCCGTCGCCATCGGGCGAGATCGATCTCCACGCTGCGCCGCAGGTCCGCGTCGTAGTCGCGGTCCAGCGCGGCGGTGAACGTCTCGTCCAGGACGGCGAGCATGACCTCTTCGTCGTGATCCATGGACCGGCGGTTGAAGTTGGTGGATCCGATCAGCGAGGCCACCGAGTCCACGGTGATGATCTTGGCGTGCATCATGGTCGGCTCGTACTGGCTGATGCGCACCCCCGCCTCCAGCAGGCGCGTGTAGTGGTGCTGGCCGGCGAGCTGGCAGGCGCGTTGGTCGGTGTGGGGGCCGGGGAGCAGGATCTCCACGCGTACCCCTCGCCGGGCTGTCCGGCACAGCAGGTCGATGAAATAGGTGTCGGGTGCGAAGTAGGCGGTGGCCAGGCGGAAGCGTTCCTCGGCGGAGGTGAGCATGACGCGGATGAGGGTCTGCATGTCCTGCCAGCCGATGCTGGCGGAGCCGCGCACCACCTGCACGATCGACGAGCCGGCCTGCGGGTGTTCCGTGAAGCGGTCGCGGTCGTCGAAGAGTTCGTCGTGGCACTCCGCCCAGTTCTGCGCGAAGGCGGCCGCGATGCCGTCCACGGCGGGTCCCCGCACCTGGACGTGAGTGTCACGCCATTCCCCGGGGTTGCGGGCGTCGCCGCACCATTCCTCCGCGATCCCGACACCGCCGGTGAACGCGGTCTGCTCGTCGACGATGAGCGCCTTGCGATGGCAGCGGTGGTTCTGCTTGAACGGCGACAGCCAGACCGGCTTGCGGAACCAGGCCACTTCCACACCTGCCTCGTCCATGAGGTCGAGCAGTTGCCGTTCGATCTCCTTGGCGCCGAAACCGTCCAGGAGCAACCGGACGCGTACGCCGGCTCGGGCGCGGTCGGCGAGTGCGAAGGCGAAGTCCCGGGCGATCTGCCCACGCCAGTACACGAACGTCATCATGTCGATCGTGTACTGCGCGGAACGGATGGCGCTGAGCATCGCCGGGAAGATCTCGTCGCCGTTCCGCAGCGGGACGAGCTCGTTCCCTTCGGTCGCGGCCACCCCTATCAGCCGCTCCAGGCGACGGCGCAGCCGCTGTTTGCGCGCCGCCGCGTCAGCCGTTCTCTCGCGCGCGGAGGCGGCCGGTGTGCCGTCGAGGATCACGTCGTATCTCGCTTTCCATGATGCTGTACGGATCGATGGGGGCCGGCCGATGGGGTTGACCGGTGGGGGTTGACCGATGGGGGGTGGCGACGCCCGAAGACCAGCATGCCCGGCGGTTGCCGGTGCATGTCGTGATCCGCTGGATCCGGCTCAGAGCCGGCACAGCCGACGGCATCCAAGAAAGAGGAAGCGATTATTCCCAAAAGGCCGGGCAACCCTGACAACCACGGCCGCCGCCGAGAGGCGGAGAGAGGGCCGCCTGCCGATGAGTGCGGAACGTTCCGGGAGGTATTTCCATGACAGCTATGCGCGCGTTAACCGCATCCCTGGTCTGCGCCGGCGTTGCCGTCGGTATCGCGGGGTGTTCGGAACAGGATTCGTCGGACCGGCCGTTCCAGGGGCAGAGCGCGGACCAGGTGGCAGCGAAGGCGGTGACCGCCACCAGGGACGCCACGTCCTTGCGCATGGCCGGCGAGGTCTCCGTGAACGGACAGCCCCTCACGGTCGACTTCCACGTCGACACCCAGAAGAACTGCAAGGGCAGGATGACGGCGGATCAGGGATCCGCCGAGGTCATCCACGCCGGCCAGGCCACCTATGTCAAGGGCGACAAGGGCTTCTGGGCCGGCGCCTCGCAGAACTCGGGCAGTCAGGAGAAGCAGGCGCAGGCGCTGAGCGGCCGGTGGGTCAAGGTGCCGGTCGGTGACGCGCACACCACGGGGCTGTGCGACAAACAGGGTTTCCTCGCCGACATGGACAGTGACAAGTCCGAGCGCAAGGGCATGACCAAGGGTGAAGTGACCACGGTCAACGGCCGGAAGGCGATGGCCCTGCAGAAGAAGAAGGGCGGCGAAACCATCACCATGTTCGTCGCCACCGAAGGAAAGCCCTACATTCTCAAGCTCGTCCAGTCCGGGGGCCAGAATCCCGGGACGGTTCTTTTCTCCGACTACGAGAAGCCGGTCAGCGCCACACCCCCGCCCGCCGGCCAGGTGATCGACGGCACCAAGCCGCGCCCGTCCGCTCCCTGACGGCGAGCGACCCGGACGCGACCTGCCTGCTCCGCGGATTCCTGAAATGTGTCAGCGCCTGCGACCGCGGACGGTCCAGCCACTTCCGATCCCTGCGAGGTGAAGGGCCAGAACGGTCAGTCCGAGGAGCATGACATTGGTCGAGGTGAAGGTGTCGTTGGTCGAGATATCCGCTGCGTTGATCAGAAAGGCTATGAAGAACAAGGCGGCGGAAACGATGGCCAGCATGCTCGGGATCTCCTCATCGGGCGAAGCCTCTGTGTCACTGCGCTGCACTCCCAATTCCCCCCTTCGGCCACCTCACACCGGGGCAGCGGCGAGCGCTGCCCCGGTCGGCGGGTCGACGCCCGACGGTCGGCGGTGAGACCCACTGACCCCCCTGTGACCGGGGGCGATGCCGCCAGCTACCCTCTGACCGCATGACTGCTGACTGGCGGACGGATCGGATCGGGAGTGCCCTTCGAGGCGAGAACCCCACAGTTCTGCGGCGCTTGAGCGCGGGGTTCGCCGCGATCGGCGATGTGCAGTTCCTTCCGGGTTACTCGGTGCTCCTGGTGGACGATCCCAAGGTGGAAAGACTGTCGGACCTGCCCAGGGAGAAGCGGCTGGCCTACCTGGCCGACATGGACCACCTCGGAGAAGCGGTCGAGGAAGCATGCCGTCGCACCGACGCGGCTTTCCGCCGGGTCAATCTGGAGATCCTGGGCAACTCAGACGGGTTCCTGCATGCGCACGTATGGCCCCGGTTCGATTGGGAGCCCGCCGACTTGGTGCGCATGCCGGTGTGGCTCTATCCCCACGACAAGTGGACCGACAAGCAGTACGCACTCGGGCCGCAGCACGACCCGCTCCGCCGAGCGATCGGGGAGGAACTGGACCGCCTGCGCTCGGTGGTGTGACCGCGGGCGAGGGAAGAGGCCCGACGACTGCGGCGGAACAGCCCGACCTCGCGGGAGGGCCTGGCTCCTTACGGTTTGTGGGTCACCCAGAGCAGTTCCGCCGGCCAGCGGTGTGCCCAGTCGGGTGGGTCGGTTTCGTTGTAGCCGTTGGGCGTTCCGCGGTCGGGCCGGGGCTCGATGAGGTCGTCGATGACGAGACCCGCGCCGCGCAGGACCCTGACCCAGTCGCCGTAGGTGAGCTGATAGCTGGTCGCGCCCTCGTCTTCGGCGATGGTGTGCAGCCCGAAGTAGTCCTTCTGCAGCGTCGTGGTCACCCGGCCGGCGGCTTCGTCGTAGCAGGCTTCGAACCACGGGCTGGCGACGTTGAACACCAGGCGTCCGCCTGGGCGCAGCACGCGTGCGGCCTGCGGGACGGCCAGGTGCGGGGGCGCCCAGCTGAGCCCGCCGAAGTCGCAGAACACCAGGTCGAAACTGCCGTCGGCGAAAGGGAGTTGCTCGGCCGCGCCCTGCACCAGCGGGTAGCGGGCCGGCCCCATCGCTCCCGCCGCCGCGGCGAGTTGGGCTTCGGACAGGTCGAGCCCGACCACGACGGCGCCCTCGGCGGCGAGCGTCCTGGACCACTGGCCGGCACCGCAGCCGAGTTCGAGGACGCGCTTGCCGG
This sequence comes from Streptomyces griseosporeus, assembly GCF_014656055.1. GTDB lineage: Bacteria > Actinomycetota > Actinomycetes > Streptomycetales > Streptomycetaceae > Streptomyces > Streptomyces griseosporeus. The sequence continues at coordinate 353,103 of NZ_BNBR01000001.1, read as the reverse complement.
TGACGTCGCCCAGGGCATCCAGCTGCGCGTCCGGGATGGAGTACATGCCCCACAGCCGGGGTGCGGCGCCGATCTGCGGGTCGTGCTCGTGCTGGTAGGCGCTGCTGATCCGGTTCCAGAACCGCCGGTTGGAGGGGATGCTGTCCATGCGCCGAACTCCAGCAGTGCCTGGCGGGGACGGTCAACCCGATTAGGGCCTGGCCGCCCCCCGCCGTGATCGGGCCCCGGCCCAGCCCGTGATCCGCAGGGTGCGCCCCGTGCCCGTGTATCGGCAGTGCTCTAGTGCCGCGTCAGGCAACATTTGCCCTGCAATCGACGGCGCGGGGATGTTGTGATGCTGGGGCTGCTTGTCGCGCTGCGATGTGCGGACGCCGTGGTCAGATCCCAGGTCCGTAACCGGGGTCTGGCTGCCGGCGGGGGGTCCACCACTCGGTGAGCCCCCACACCGCGAGCGCGAGCGTGGCCAAGGCTACGAGTGCCGCGACCCAGGGGCGGTGTACCCATCTGGTGGCCAACGCCCAAGTGAAGAGCGGAACCAGTGCGCCGCCGAGCACGATGAGCGGCAGATCGATGAACAGTACGCTCAGATCGCGGGCATGGCCCTCGAATCCTCCGTCGATATTGACCGCGGCGCGCGGTGCCCAGACAAGCGGCGCGGCTGTCGCACCGAGGCCGGCGAGTAGGCATCCGGCGCCGCCTTCAGTCTTAGGGTTCATACCCGTGGCCCGTTCCGCGGTTCTCTCGCCCATGCCCGTGACAGACGCGGCGGCGTGGTGCACGGTTCCGACAGAGCGGCCGCGTGTGGTTGGCTCACGTGAGTGCGCGGGGGCGGAGTTACCGGTATGTCGGACCGGCTGAGCTCATGGTCGCGGTACGGCCTGGCAGTCGTGGTTGCCGGATCGGCTCGGCGGCCGAGTTCGGTGACTGGGTCGCCGCGAGATCGGCGGCGGAACTGGCCGAGCCGTTCACCTTCGTGGTCGGCACGGACGGTGTCCTTCGGCTGGCGCCGCGGCGAAGCGAGCACGTGGCCTGTGCCGGCGGAGCCAGGGTGCTGAGTGCTGGCGAGATCCGGTTCGTACGTGAGGCGGGCCGGTGGGTCGTGAGCGATGTCAGCAACCAGTCCACCGGGTACTGCCCGGACGTCACGTCCTGGCCGGCAGTCGCCCGCGCGCTCGACGACGCGGGGCTCGGACGGCCGGCCGGCTTCACCCATGAAGTGGTGTTCCGGCGCTGCCCTGGCTGCCGGGAGCTCAACATCGTGCGCGAGGACTACTTCGTCTGCGTCTTCTGCGACAGCGATCTGCCGCGGACGTGGAATGTGGACCCGATCGCATGACGGCCGAGGGGCACCACCACTCGCCCCGCGCCGGCCGACCCCCTCGCATACCGAAAGACGCCCGCCTTCCCTGAGTCCCGCCCCCGTAGGGACGGGATGCCGCGAACCGGCGAGCGCGGCGACGGCGGCTACCAGTACATGCGGGTCACCGTGTCGGGCAGCAGCCCCTGGCGCTCCCTTTCCTGGAAGATCACCGAGGCCGCGATCAAGAAAGCGCGGCGCCGCGCCGGGTCCGGGTCAGGGTTCCGCAGGTTTCCGATCCTCCGGTCGAGGAACATGCCGCCCAAAGGCCTCCCCTCAGGCGTGCACGGGCGGGCCACCGCTTCCTCCGCGTCGATCAGGAGGTGGCCGGAAACTCCTTCGGCGGTTTCCCAGGCGTACACCGATCCCGCGTCCACCGAGAGGACCTTCCTGCACGTCAGCGACGCCGCCACGGAGACCTCCACCCGTTCGCCCGTGCCGTGAAGTCGATCACCGGACCCTATCCCGTCAGCCGCGGGCGCGTGCTTGTTCCGGGACGGGTGGGCTTCGCCACAATCAGGACATTTAGAACTTACGTATGCCCATAAGTGATACAAAAGATGGTCGAAGTCTTTCAGGCAGCCAGGTTCCACGGATGCCGCGACCACGGCCAGAGGGCAAGGAGAAGCGTTTGATCACGGCGCGTAGACGACGTACCAGGCAGGCGGCCGCGGCCGGCGTACTCGGCGGCGTACTCACGGTAACGGCCCTCGCCGGTACCAGCCACGCCGACACCGGCGGCAACCGCGACAGGACCTCGTCCTGGGGAACGCCCACCCCGTCGGCTCGGCCGACCGGCGAGGCCCCTTCCGAAGCCCGAATACGGATCAAGCCCGGCGACGGCGTCCATCGGGTCGAGACGAACGGATCCGTCAAGGTCACCGTCAGTGACGGACGGCTTACCCGGGTCACCATGACGGCGGTCGCGACGGGCGCCGAGATCGCGGGAACCCTGTCCGCGGACCGAACGTCCTGGACGCCGGACGGCCCGCTGGACCGCGCCACCAGGTACCAGATCGCCGCGGAGGCCGAGGACGCGCACGGCCGCCCCGCCGCCGAGAACGCCACGATCACCACGGTCTCCCCGGTCAACGACCTCATCGGGCACCTGTCTCCGCTGGACGGCTCGACCGTCGGCGTGGGCATGCCCGTCAGGTTCGACTTCGGCTCGGCGATCACCGACAAGGCCGCCGTGGAGTCGAAGATCCATGTCAGCTCCAGCAGCGGGCAGCAGGTCGTCGGCCACTGGTTGAACGACCGACGCCTGGACTTCCGCCCGGAGACCTACTGGAAGGCCGGCTCCACCGTCACCGTCAGCCTGAACGTGGACGGCGTGCAGCGAACGGCCACCTTCACCATCGGCCGGAGCCAGGTCAGCACCGTCGACGCCAAGACGAAGAAGATGACCGTCGTCCGCGACGGCAAGAAGATCAGGACCATACCGATCTCGTCCGGCAGCGCCGAACACCCGACGTACAACGGTCAGATGGTCGTCTCCGAGAAGTACGGGCACATCCGCATGAACGGAGCGAGCGTCGGCCTCACCGAGAAGGACGGCAAGCCCTCGTACGACATCCAGGCCGTCCCGCACGCCATGCGCCTGACCGACTCGGGCACGTTCATCCACGGCAACTACTGGGGCGCCGACTCGGTCTTCGGCAAGGTCAACACCAGCCACGGGTGCGTGGGCCTGAAGGACGTCAGGGGCGGCGGAGAGAGCCGGCAGCCCGCCGCGTGGTTCTTCGACCACTCGATGACCGGTGACGTCGTGATCGTCAAGAACTCCCAGGACAAGACGGCGCTGGCGCCGGACAACGGCCTCAGCGACTGGAACATGCCGTGGAGCGAATGGACCGCGGGCGGCGCGACCGGCTGACGCCTGACGATCCGTCCCCCAACGGCGCGACCGGCTGACACCTGACGGTCCGCCCCCAGCGGGCTGCGGCCTTCGCCGGCCCTGCCCGCGGTGGCGGCCGCCGGCCACCGTAGGATGCGGCCGGACAAGCACCGATGCCGCTCACGTCCGCGGTGGGGAGCAGCGTTTCCCCGACGCGGTGAAGCGCCTACCGTCTGGATCGGCTCGCATGGCGAACGACGTGGCTCCCCTCGGGATATTCGGCAGGATCGCGAGCCAGTCCGCCTTCGCCCGCGACGCGGACGCACTCCGGCGGCACGTGGGCGCGATCGCTGAGGGCGACCGGAAGAAGATCGCGGGCTATCTCCGTGCCGGTACGCCGATCATCGCGCTGGTGGGCTTCTCGGAAGACGTCCTGGGAAACAGGTTCTCCCGCCCCGGAGGCACCGCCCTCATGAGCGATGGCCGCTTCTTCTGGCGGCTGGACGCGGCCGACTACGTGGAGCACTACGGGACCGGGCTGCCCGAGGACTTCCTCGTCCACGGGGCCGCCCGGCAGTGGACACCCCGGTCCCTCACCCGCGACGAGGTCATCGCACTGGACGACCACCTCGCCGAGCTGAGGCGAGCCGGGGCCTTGTGACCTGCCGACAGCGGAACCGGGCTCGCTTCTCGCCGGTCTTCGCAGCGGGTCAGGCCCCGTGACCGTCCGGACCGGGCGTGGCGTGTCCCAGACCGCGGCGGATCGCGATCTCCACGGGTGAGTACGACCCGTCCGCCCGCTCCAGCTCGTACGGCGCGGTCGGCAGCAGCGGCGGCTGGGCCATGAAGCGCGGCCGTACCCCGTGATGTGGCTGTGCCGCGTGGACGAGGAACGGATGGCACAGGAACACGTCACCCGGAGAACCGGTGGCGAGGGCGACCGGCCGGTGCGCGGATGCCGCTTCGAGGTCCGGCGCGATGGCCAGGCCGCTCGCGCCCGCCTCCCCGTACGGCTCCAGCACCTTGGGCACATCGAGGTGGGATCCGACCCGGATCCGCGTCGGGGCGTCCTCTTCCCCGACCTCGCTGAAGAGGAAGAGCATCAGCAGGGCCCGGCCACGGGAGCGCAGATTGGTGAAGGGCCAGGTCTCGCCCTCCACCGTATAGCTGCCCTCGATGTGCCAGCCCGCGTCGTCGGGTTCCTCCTCGTGCGGGAAGCGCAGCGGGAAGGTCCCGAGCGAGTAGCGCGGCTCCCAGCGCCCGGCGCCCACGAGGAGATCGTAAGCCCGGTGCAGTTCAGGGGAGTTGGGCGCGGCGGCGAACGGCCCCTGCGCCATCCCGCCGACCCAGTGCACGGGCCGCGTCCACGTCCGCGGGTCGTCCGGGTCGCAACCCGTCTCCCGCCACAGCAGTCGCGCGCAGCTCGCGGCCACGCGGGGCGCGACGGCGCCCGCCAGCTTGACGAAGCCGTCACGGAGAAACCGGGATACCAAGATCGTGTCGTCCATGCCCGAATCGTGCGACGCCACCCGCCCCGGCCACCCGACACTTCCCGCACCGCTTTTCTCGGGTACGGCGGTCAGGCCGGCGCCTGATTGAATCGACGGCCGGGACCCTGGACACGGGCGGAGGCGTGTGGTGCTGGAGCGGCTCAATCAGGCAATGGAGCACATCGAGCGGCGGCTCGACGACTCCATCGACGTGGGCGAGCTGGCGCGCATCGCGGCCACCTCGGAGTACCACCTGCGGAGGATGTTCTCGGCGCTCGCCGGGATGCCGTTGTCGGAGTACATCAGGCGCCGGCGGCTGACCGTCGCGGGCGCGGAGGTACTGGCCGGTGAACGGACCCTGCTGGAGATCGCGGTCCGGTACGGATACGGCTCGGGCGAGGCCTTCGCGCGGGCGTTCCGCGCGGTGCACGGCGTCGGCCCCGGCGAGGCACGGCGCACCGGCGCGACGCTCAGCTCCCAGCCCCGGATGACCTTCCGTCTCGTCGTCGACGGAAGCAGCAGCATGCGCTACCGGGTGGTCGACAAGCCCGACTTCAACGTCGTCGGCGCCAAGGCCCGGGTCCCCCTCGTGCACTCGGGGCCGAACCAGGCGATCATCGACTTCGTCCGCGGCACCGGCACCCGGGCGAAGGAACCGCTGGAGCGGCTGTCCGACCAGGAGCCGCACGGCATCCTCTCGGTCTGCGACGACCTCGACCCCGGCCGCGCGGAGGGCACCTCCCTCGACTACTACTACGGCGTCGTCACCTCGGCGTGCGCGCCGGAGGGCATGGCCACGCTGCCCGTGCCGGCCGGGACATGGGCGGTCTTCACCGCCTCGGGGCCGGTGCCGGAGGCGATCCAGACGCTGTGGCGGGACGTGTTCACCGAGTGGTTCCCCTCGAACCCGTACCGGAGCCGCCCCGGACCGGAACTCCTGCGCACTCGGATGTCGGCGGACGGCAGCGAGGCGGACGCCGAGCTGTGGCTACCGGTGGAACGGGAGACCCATTGACGTCGGTAGTCCGGCAGTCCGGTAGCCCGGTGTAGCCCGGCATCCCGGCCGGCCGCCCGGCGTTCGGGACTGATCGCTCGTTGTCAGCAGCCGGATGAGGGGCTAGCGTCCGGGTGCGCTCTCGAAACGGTCGAGAACGGTCATCAACAGGCGAAGGACACTTGGGACATGGCTGAGGTTCTGCTCTTCCACCACGTTCAGGGCTTGACCGACGGGGTGCGGGCGTTCGCCGACGACCTCCGAGAGGCCGGCCACACCGTCCACACGCCGGATCTGTTCGAGGGCCGTACCTTCGCGAGCCTGGAGGAGGGCATGGGGTTCGCCCGGGAAGCAGGGTTCGGCACCCTCAGGGAGCGTGGTGCGGCGGCGGCCGAGGGCCTCCGCCCGGACCTGGTGTACGCCGGCTTCTCGTTCGGAGTGACGGTCGCCCAGAAGCTCGCGCAGACGCGACCCGGCGCACGTGGGGCGATCCTGATGCACTCCTGCATCCCCGTCACGGAGTTCGGGGACTCCTGGCCCGACGGTGTGCCGGTGCAGATCCACGGCAAGGAGGGCGACGAGTTCTTCGACGAGGACCTGCCGGCGGCACGCGAGCTGGTCAAGTCGGCATCGGCCGCGGAGCTGTTCGTCTACCCCGGCGACCAGCACCTGTTCACGGACGCCTCGCTGGACGCCTTTGACGCGGAGGCGTCCGCACTGCTGAGGGAACGTGTGCACACCTTCCTTTCGTCGGTGTGATCCGATCCCAGCCGCGCTCACCCAGGAACGCACCTCCCGGAAGAGTGCGGCGCTCGTGGGCGTTGGCCGGTGGTATGAGGATCGGCGAAGCTTCCAAAGTCAGCGGCGTGAGTGCGCGATCGTTGCGGCACTACGAGGAGGAAGGCCTCATCGTCCCCGGCCGTTTCAGCAACGGGTTCCGCGACTACTGCCAGTCCACGATCGATCGGGTGCTCCTCATCCGTTCGCTGCTGGAGTCCGGCCTGCCCGTGCGGTTGATCAGGGAGGTCCTGCCGGGTCTCACCGACGGAACCGACGCCGGCGCCCAAGCGGTGCGCGAGGAGGTCCTGCATGAGGTGCGGAACTACCGCGATCGCCTGGCCGCTCGCATCGCGGCACTGAGCGATCAGCAGGCGGCGCTCGACGCCTACCTCCGAGAGGCCCGCCGTACGGCTCTCCGACCGCCAAGTGCCGCCACTTGACCTTCACACAAGTGTCAGGTTCCTACGTTCGCTGCATGGAGATCAACGAGCAGCGGCACAGCCATGAGCAGACGGTACGGGCACTGGTCCAGCGCTCGCACCGGGGACCCGGGGACCTGGTCCTGACGACCGATCAGCGCCGACCCGCCCCGGGGCCCGGCGAGTACCTGATCCGCGTGGGCGCCGCCGGTGTCAACTTCGCCGACGTCATGCAGACACACGGAACCTACGGCGGAGGCCCGCAGGCACCCTACGTGGCGGGCTTCGAGGCCGCCGGCGAGATCGTGGCCGTAGACCCGGACATCGAGAGCCCGCTCCCGCTCGGTACCCACGTGGTCGGGACAGGCCCCGGCGCGTTCGCGCAGTACATGACGATGCCCGCCCCGGGTGTGCTTCCCGTGCCCTCCGGCTGGAGCGACGCCCAAGCGCTCGGCCTGGTGCTGAACTGGGCCACCGCCTTGGCGGCACTGAAGCCGTTGGGGGAGATCAAGGCGGGTGAGGTGGTCCTCGTCCATGCCGCGGCCGGAGGCGTGGGGCAGGCCGCTGTCCGCCTCGCCCGCCACTACGGTGCACGCGTGATCGCCACGGCGTCACCGGCGAAGCACGACACCGTCAAGGCCCTCGGCGTCGACGACGTCCTGGACAGCCGGCGCCCCGATCTGGCGGAGGAGATCACACGCCTGACAGGCGGTGTCGACCTCGTCCTGGAATCAGTGGGACAGGCCACGTTCAAGGCGAGCCTGTCGGTCACCACACCCTTCACCGGACGCATCGTCGTGTTCGGCGCCGCTTCCGGCGATGCCACGCTGACCACGCACGATCTCGTCTTCACCCATCCGATCCAGGTCAAAGGCCTGCACATCGGCGCGCTGGCGGCTGCGGCACCGGCCCTCTACCGGTCGTTGCTCACCGAGATCGACACCCTCGTCGCCCAGGGCGTCTACCCGCCCGGCACCCCCCACGTGCATCCCCTGGCCGAGGGCCCGGAGGTGCTGCGGCAACTCGAAGCGGGCCGGACCCGGGGCAAGCACGCGCTGGATCCCTGGAGTTAGGGCGCGGGTGCCGCACCGAGCGGAATGCCGCGGAGGAGGCACCGAGGCACCCCGCTAGCGTCAGCGGGCCCGGACCGACCGCCACAGCGTGTCGTCCACGAAGTGGACGTCGTACCGTTCCTGCTCCGGCAGCAGGTCCGCGAACGTCTCCTCACCGCGGGATATGCGCCCCAGCCGGCGGAAGTAGTCGAACCGGTCGCTCCCCGGCGCTGCCACCACCAGCAGATCCGCCGTCGCGGCCGGGGCGGCGCCGAAGGCGTGCGGCAGCCCCGGCGGGACCACCACGAGACCGCCCGCGTCCACCGTCACCAGCCGCCCGCCGAGGAGGAAGAACGCCGTGCCGCCCAGTACGTAGAACATTTCGGAGGACCGCGCGTGATAGTGCGGCCGAGCCCCGTCCGCACCCGTCTCCAGCGAGAGCCGGTTCACGCCGAACCCGCCGTCCGCGGCGGTGCCGTCGGCGAGGAGCCGGAAGGCGCCGGCACCGGCCAGGGGGACGACCTCGGCGTCGTGTGGGGGTACGACCAGGGCCGTTCCCGAGCTGTGCGTGGACATCGGTGCTCCGTTCTCGTCGCCGGCTTCTCGCTGTCTATCGCCTTATCGCTGTTTGCGCTGCCTTGATGATTCGAGCACGGGAACACCGGGCGAACCAGAAGCAGTTGTCGCTGGCAGCGATCAGCGATCGTGATGAACGGCGTCCGGGGCGCAGCGGGATGCGGGGGAAGGGCGCTCGCGGTCCGGTACAGGACTCCGTGTCGCCGTGGCTCGGGCCACGGAAGGCGACGGGGGAGGGGAACAGCGGATGGAGCTACGGCAGTTGCGGTACTTCGTGGTGGTGGCCGAGGAGCGGGGCTTCGGCAGGGCGGCCGAGCGGCTGAACATCGTGCAGTCCGCGGTCAGTCAGCAGATCCGCGTCCTCGAACGGGCCCTCGGAGTCGTGCTGTTCGACCGCTCGTCCCGGCGGGTGCGCCTGTCGGCCGCCGGGGAGCGCCTGCTGCCGGAGGCCCGCGCTGTCCTCGCCGCGGCCGACCGTGCCCGCGAGGTGGCCGCCGGCATCCGCGCCGGCACGGAAGGCGTCCTGCGGCTCGGCACCGTCCAGGTCCCCGGGGACCGGATCTACCGCGCCCTGACCGCCTTCGCTGCTCTCGCGCCGCGCATGCGGGTACGGCTCGCGAAGCTCCCGCCTGCGGAGCGGCTCGCGGCCGTCCGCGCGGGCGTCCTGGACGCCGTACTCGTACGCGCCCTGCCTCCCGGTCAGGCCGCGGGCCTGGACACGGTCCCCGTGTGGACCGACCCGCTGAACGCCGCACTGCCCGCTGTCCACCCCCTGGCGGACGAACCGCAGCTGCGCCTGGAGCAGCTCGCCGCCCTGCCGCTGCGGCTCGCGCCGCACGAGCACAATCCGCCGTTCCACGCCCTGATCACGCACGCGCTGCGGGCGGCGGGTGCCGAGCCGCCGCCCGCTCCCCCCTTCACCAGCCTCCAGGCGACCCTCGCGGAAATCGGCGTCGGCCCACCCTCATGGACCGTCTTCTACGAGGTGTCGGGACTTCCCCCGGCGCCCGGGGTCGTCTTCCGCAAGCTCACCGGTCTGACCGTCACCACCTCGCTCGCCTTCCCCAGCGGTCCGCCCTCCCCGGCCGTACAACACCTGCTGCAGGCGTTCGGCGACGGCACCACCGAGCAGACGCAGACCGTTCCGGATCCGGTGAGGGCCCGCTGATACGGCAACGCCTCCGCCTGGGCACAGGGATCAGGCGGGCTGCAGTCATGCACCTGTTCAAAAGCCCGGCGGTGCGCGAAGATCGCGCCCACACCGCACCACCGCACTCACGCCATCCGCAACGGAAGGACGTACATGGCTCACCGCACACCCCGCGGTCTGCTCGCCGGGGCCATCGCCACCGTGGCCGTGCTGACGACGGGCGCCTCTGCCTCTGCCACGGGAACCACCCCCGTCGCCGTCGGCCCGCAGGCCCGCGTCTTCATGGTCAACCCCGTCCAGTCGTCGGGCGACCAGACCCTCACCGACGCCAAGGACTCCGCCGACGCGGTTCCGGCCACCGCCTACGCCACTGTCGCGCTGCGCAACCTCGACGGCAGCGGCGGCCTCTCCGGCCGGTGGGTCTCGGTCCGCTCCGACACCGGCGCCTCAGCGCGGCTCGCCGACGCCACCTCGTACAACCGGCACGACGACCAGTTCGAGCAGGTCATGGCGTACTTCTGGGTCAACGAGGCACAGGAGTACCTGCAGGGGCTCGGCTTCGGCAGCGAACTGCCCGGCGCCAACGACCGGGTCCAGCCGGTCCGTATCAACCAGTGGGGCGCCGACAACTCCTTCTTCACCGACAAGAAGGCGGAGATCCGCTTCGGCAAGGGCGGTGTGGACGACGCGGAGGACGCCGAGGTCGTCGTGCACGAGTACGGTCACGCCGTGCACAACGCCCAGGTGCCCGGCTTCGGCACCTCCCTGGAGGCCGGCTCCATCGGCGAGGCCTTCGGTGACTATCTCGCCGTCGCCGTCGGCCAGCACGCCGCCGCACGCTACGGCTGGCCGGTGAAGACCGACGTCGCCTGCGTCGCCGACTGGGACTCCGTCACCTACAGCGACGCCCCGCACTGTCTGCGCCGGATCGACTCCGACAAGACGTACGCGGACCGGGTCGGCGAGGTCCACGCGGACGGCGAGATCTGGTCCCGTGCCCTGTTCGACATCCGCACCGCCCTCGGCCCGCGCGTCGCCGACCGGATTATCGTGAACGCCCAGTTCGGCTTCGCCCCCGACACCAGCTTCGCGGCGGCCGCGAACACGACGGTCGCCACGGCGCAGAAGATGTACGGCAAGAGCGCGGCGGACGCGGTCCGCGCCGCGTTCCAGGCCCGGCAGATTCCGGGTGTCTCCTGACGTGCGACGCCCCGGCGTCTCCTGACGTGCGACGCCCCGGCGTCTCCTGACGTTCGACGCCCCGCAGGCGGCAGACCCGCCGCCTCCGGGGCGCGCAGCCGGCGCAAGCCCGCAGCGGGACGGCTGCCGGGGCCGGGGCCGCGTCGGCCGCCTTGATCTGCTGCTTTCCCTTGAGAGCACGAGCAGCCCATGGCAAGCTCATTCCGCATGATCATCGACGATTTCGCGAAGGAAAACCTGCACGGGAGACTGCGGCGGGACCGCGAGGCGCTGCTCTGGAAGCTCGACGGCTTGTCCGAATACGACGCCCGTAGACCTTTGACGGCGACCGGGACCAACCTCCTCGGGCTGGTCAAACACGTGGCCACCGTCGAGGCCAGGTACTTCGGCGAGGTCTTCGACCGCCCGTCCCCTGAACCGTTGCCCCGGTGGCAGGACCACGACGGCAGCGATCTGTGGGCGAGCGAGGACGAGACCCGCGAGCAGATTGTCGGGTTCTACCGGCGCACGTGGGAACACTCGGACGCGACGATCAACGAGCTTCCCCTTGACGCCCCCGGCCACGTGCCGTGGTGGCCGCAGCCCTCTCCCAACGCGAACCTGTTCGCCATCCTGGTCCACGTCCTCGGCGAGACCATCCGGCATGCCGGGCACGCCGACATCCTGCGGGAGGGCCTCGACGGCCGGACCGGGTTGCGCCCCGAATACGAGGAGCAGATCGACGAGGAAGCCCGTGCGGCGTACTGCGCGAAGATCGAGCAGGCCGCCAGGGCCGCCTCGCCCCTGAGGGCTTAGAGGTTGCCGCACGTCACGGCCCATGAAGACAACTCGCCGTGCACCTCGCTGGGCCCGCCGGCCTCCACCGTAGAATCCGCAGATCTTCGTCAGGTGTGGGGTGGGAGGGGCTCATGACCATGAACAGCGCTGCCAGGAGCAGACGTTGGCAGATCGCCGCCGTGCTGCTGGCCGGACTGCTCGGGAATCTGCCGGCGACGGTCGCGCACGCGGCGGGCGACACCGTACCGGCGGACTTCAACGGGGACGGCTACCGGGACGTCGTACTGCGGGTGCCGGGAGCCGATGTGGCCGGGCAGGAGGACGCGGGGGCGGTCATTGTCCTGTACGGGTCCCCGTCCGGGCTCTCCGCCGCCTCCCGCGCCGTCATCACCCAGAACTCTCCCGGCGTGCCCGGCGCCGCCGAGCGCGGCGACTACTTCGGTGCCTCGACCGCCTCGGCCGACCTGGACCGGGACGGCTACGCCGACCTGGTCGTCGGCGCGCCGTACGAGGACCTCGCGGAGGGCGCCGACAAGGGCATGGTGACGATTCTCTGGGGCAGCAGGTCGGGGCTGACCTCCGGCCGTACGCTGCCGATCTCCGGGGGCCTGTCGTTCGACCGCGTCGGCCGGGACGTGGCCGCGGTGGGCAAGGGATCCTCGGCGACGAGCTCGGTCACGGTGGGCGCTTGGAACGACACCAGGACCTTCCGCGGCACCTTCACCCGATCCTCTCTTCCCGCCCCCTCCGCCCCCGCATACGTCGGGTGGTTCAGCTCGGTCACGGCAGGAGACGTCGACCGGGACGGACTCGCCGACACGGTCGCCGTCACAGGACGCGCGGGAGGACACACGGGCGGCCTCGTCCATGTGAACCCCGAGAATGCCGGCGGCTTCGGCGAGTCCCTCGACCGGGGTGACGCCCTGGTCGCCACGGTCGGCGACGTCAACGGCGACGGCTACGGCGACATCGTCGCGGGCGACCCCGACGAGCCTGCGCAGCGTGGCGTGGACGGGGAGAGGGGCGGGCGCATCCTCATCTGGTACGGCAGTGCCAACGGCGTGCCCACCGACGCCACCCCCGTCACGCTGTCGCAGGACAGCCCGGGCGTGCCGGGAGCGGGAGAAGCGGGCGACAAGTTCGGTGGGTCCGTGGTGGTCGCGGACTTCAACCGGGACGGCGTCGGCGACATCGTCGTCGGCTCCCCCGGGGAGAAGCTGGGCACCGTTGCGGGGGCCGGCATGGTGACCTTCATCCCCGGCACCCGGTCAGGAGTCCCCGGTGCCAACTCGGCTTCGTACAGCCAGGAGACCAGCGGGGTGCCGGGCTCCAGCGAGGTCGACGACGCCTTCGGCACCACCCTGTCCGCAGGGGACGTCAACCGCGACGGACGGGTCGACCTCCTCGTCACGGGGCATGGCGAGAACAACTACGCCGGCGCCGCCTGGATCCTGCCTGGGGGTACGACCCGGCCCACCGGTACCGGCAGCAAGATCTTCACCGGCACGCAGTTCGGACTTTCGGGTTCCGGTTGGCAACTGCTCGGGGGCGACGCTCTGCCCCTCCTGTGAGGGTCCAAAGGTGGAGGGCGTTCTCGGCGTCGCACAGCGTGTACCACGTGCCGTCGCCGAGCGCCTTCGGCGGACCGGACACCTCGAAGGGATAGACGAGCTGCTCGGCCAGCCGCAGAGGGGCCGTGTCGACGAGCCAGTGTCTGCCCGTGCCGTAGTCCTCGTCGCTCTCGACCGTCCCGATCACGGCGGTCCCCTCGTCGACGAAGCCGCCCTCGTAGTCGAAGAACGCCGCTGACTCCTCGTCCACGAAGGATTCGAAGTCGTCGGCCTCCAGAGCGGGATGCCGAGGGATCAAGACTGCACTCAGCTCGGCTTCAACCGCGCCGTCCGCACTCCGGTGCAGAGCAAGGGTGTCCTGGTCGTGGGTGACGGTGAGCAGACGCTGTCCACTGGGGCTGGCCGCCAGCAGCACGCGGTCCTCATCACCGAACCTGTCGAGGGACAGCGCCTGACCGTCCCACCGGCCCCACCGCGCCGGCGACCCGTCCTGGCCTTCGCCGATGCTCAGGCCCATCTGGCCGGGGTCCGGGTGCGGAACATGGTGGGATCCCGCGGCTGCCGTGTGGGTGCGGGCACGCGCGAGGACCGTGCCGCTGCCGGCGTCGATAACCAGCCACTCCTCGGTGTAGCGGCCGGGGATGGGTGCCTCGTGTGCCAGGGGGCCGCAAATGTGAGCCCATACGAGTGCCCCGTCCGCGGAGAAGGCGGCCGAGCCGCTGTTCAGGTACCGGCGGTGGCGACGATCATCCGCATACTCGGCGACGCTTTCATGACCCGCGCAGCCTGCCCAGCAGCGGTGCCGCAGTTCCCACCGCACACACTCCCCGACCGGTCGACGGCCTGCAGCGCGTGCGGGCCGGCGAAGACGGCCACATCGCCGGCGGGCGACACCGCGTCCCCGCCGAACCGGCGTGGCCAGGGAGCCGGAAACCGGACGACTGGATCCTTCGCCGACGGGTCGAGGCGCTGCACGATCAGCTCGGTGTCCCCGCGCTGTACGAGCCTCCGCGCTGCGGCCCGCCCCTCCAGACACGGAAGGCCTTCGACTTCGGAAAACGCCACAGGGGCGGCGATCGTGGTCACCAGTCGAGTAGTCTGCGGCACGAGGACTCCGAGAGAGGCAGTGGTTGCCGACGCGGTACGACAAGCCCGGGTGCGGGCTTGTTCGATTCCCTGTCCCAACGGTCATGACCACGGATCGTCCCAGTGGTCCGCGGGGCAAGGGGCACCGGGGGTTCCGGGGTGCAGCATGATCCGCAGACAGCGGCGCAGGCCGTCGCTGCCGGTGTCCTCGGCCGCACGCATCCAGGGCAGCGGCGCCATCAGCCGGGCCATCTCGTCGGTGGCGAACTCGTCGAGCAGGGCGCGAAGTTCGTCAGAGACCGGCAGATCGGTGAGACACATCCACCCCAGCGCCGCGCTCACCCGCACCTCGGGCGGCCGTGCCGCATCGGACCAACAGGACCGCATCCACACCACCGTCCGCGCATCCTGGTGCGCCAGGGCCAGTTGCGCTATCGCCAGGACCAGACCCGCGCGTACGGCCGGTTCGTGCTCGGCGAGCAGGCGGGCATGGAACCCACGGAGGATGTTCTCCTCCCGGGTGGAGGCGGCCGCCAGCGCATACGCGGCGGCGATGCGCACCTCGGGGTCGGGGTCGTCGAGCAGGGGCAGGAGGAGATCGCTGTCCGCGGCGATCGCGTCGCGGGCTGCCTGCACGGACCAGTTCTGCACGTAGCCAGTGACCTCGAAGAACCATTCGTCGTCGCCTCGGAACCGGAGCATGTCGGCACGCGTGCACACACCCTGGTGCTGCATGCGCGCCGCTTCCGCGGTCACCGCGATGGCTTCGGCACGGTGGTCGGCCTCCGGGTCGGTACCGATCCGGATCAGGAAGGGCACCGCCAGGGCCACTGCGGCCCTCATGTCGTTGGCGCACAGGCCGACGAGCCTGGCGAGGGAAGTGCGGACGGCCTCGCCCGAGAGCAGCCGCTCCATGGATTCCCGAACGCTGCCGCCCTCCGGGAAGCGGTCCCAGGGCACCTCCTCAAAGAGGTACCCGTCCTTGGCCTCCGCCCGGATACCCGCCACCACCACACGGACGTCGAGGGGACCTCCCGCCTGGTCGAGCGGATCCCCTTCCACGAACGCCCGCGTCACTGCCTGATACGCCATGTTGCCGTCCCTCTGACTGAGTTCACCCGGCATCCTCTCCCCACCCTGAGCCGTGCTAGGGAAACCTCTTCGCCAGCCACGACAGGGCCGGATACGTTCACCTCGTGTGTTACTACGCCGAGAAGCCCTACAAGCTGCATTACGCGTGCGTGCCTTGCCGCGTCGCGTTCAAGCGGCACCCTGGGCCCGACGGGCACCGATGCCCCCGGTGCTCCGAGCCAATGATCTGCGCCGGCCATGACTTCGCGGCACCGCGGCGCCGAGACACCAAGGCATGGACGGTCGTGGCAGCCGTGCTGGCCGCCGGACTGCGTTACGAGGGCCGCGAACCCTGCGGCTGCGGCAAGGACCCCAAGTTCCGCCCCAGAACCCGGGCCCAGTTGCGAGCACGTCGCATCACAGCGACACGAACCGGGACTCCTCTCGCCGAGGTGCTGGGACGCGTGGATCCGTAGACGCCCGCACGATCCGACACCTTTCTCCGCTCACCCTTCAGCACCGGTCGACCTCAGTGTCTCGATGTCGGCATGGTCGCAGGCGTCGGTGATGGCCCGGGTGTCCCAGCAGAACGGACGGACCTCGCTGATCTGCCCGCATCGTCTCACCCGACGTACCGGCAGTTGTCGAGCCAGTCTGCCCGCTCCTCATGATTCTCGCCGCCGTCGCCGTCCACTACGTAGGCCAATGCCTGCCTGAAGGTGGCGCCCAACGGCCAGACCCAGTGCGGCCCCACGGCGATGACGCGACCACTGGCTGAGATGTACGCAAGGAACTGGCTCGACCACATGCCCAGAGGGCTGTAGTTCTCTCCGTAGTGCCGCTTCAGCGTGGCCGCTTCCTCGGCGACGTCGATGCAGGCGTCCACGGGGTCAAGGTGCAGGCTCGATGCAGGGACGCGGGACGAGGAACTCCTGATCGTCAGCCCGCCGAACTCGGACCAGATCGCTACGGCCGCGTCGTTGAGTTCGAACCCGGCACCCGTCAGCTCCCGCGTCCAGTCAGTGATGGCGATGTTGCGGCCTGCTGCCCACCCAGCAGCAACCAGCGCCTCCAGCACCGACGGACTGTAAGCCGTCATCGCTTCTGTGAGGTGTTCTATGCGTCCTCCCGCTCTACCTTGTCCGTTGCTCCAGTCTGTCGCACATACTGATCATCAGACAGGTGGATTGGCCGCGCGGACCCAAAGTTCATTCGGGCTCATCAGGAGGCCGCAGGCGGGCAGACGCCTTGAGCGTCAGTCCTGGGCGAAGACAGGCCGTCCCATCCACCAGTTGCCGTTCGCGTCGGGGTCGGCGCTGGTCCAGAACTCGACGACCGCGCTGGTGAACTCGGCGGGCGACAGCGTGCCGTCGCCGTCGCTGTCGAGGCGGCTGAAGGCCTCGGCCGCGTTCTCCTCCGTGAGCCCGGGGAAGTGCCCGCGCTGGAAGGCGAGGAACTCGCCGGGGCTGATCCTGCCGTCCTGGTCGATGTCAGCGATCTGGAGATAGGTCTCGGCCAGCCTGCCGAGGGTGGTCCTGGCCGCCTCGGGGTTCTGGGCCAGCGTTCGGGTCGAGACGACGAACTGGTCCTTCGGGATCCCCTGGCTGCCGGCCGGGACGAACGGTAGATGCACCTCCCGCCAGATGCCCAGGTAGGCGTCGATGATCCGTTCCGCCTCCGGGGAGCCCTCGGTATGACCGAGGGAGGACGCCACGCGGCGGCCCATCTCCACGTGGTCGCTCTCGGTCAGCACCCCGTTGCCGCTCACGTCGAGCTGGTCGAAACCCCGCTCGATCTTCGCTGTCAGAAAGTCCTGATCGGCCATTGCCACTCCTCAACGAACAGGCGGGCCCAAGGAAGGGGGCTCCGGATACGGACCTGTCATGCGGGCAACGAGGGGGTCGATCGAAAGGAAACGTCCTTCGTCCGGGGGACCGGGGCGTGCGCGGATTTGTGGCGGGAGTACATACGCGTCCTGCGCGTCCTACGCGGCCGTACCGCCTCCCGGCCTCGGCCGGACCGCGTCCGTGAGGAGGTCGAGCAGGTGGAGGCGTCGGGCTCCCAGCGGTGGCGGCCTGAGCGACGTACGCCGAGCGGCACCTCAGGCGCGGCGTCGGACGCCTTCCTCCGCGCTCCAGTCCCACTCGGTGAGCGTGGTGCGCAACTGCCGTGCGGCGGTGGAGAGATGGCTGCCGGTTTCCCAGCTCACCGTGACCGTGCGACGGCAGTCGGGGCTGTCCACGGGAATCCAGGCGAGGGGGACGTGCTCGCCCTTGCGGCGCGCGAAGGAGGGGACCAGGCCGATGCCGAGTCCCGCGACGATCAAGTCCGCGATGGCGCCGTGTTCGTCGCTCTCGCAGACGATCCGCGGGGTGAGGCCGTTGGCGGCGAAGAGCCGGTCGAGCAGCCGGCGGAGCCAGTGTCCTGGGCGAGCGCTGACGAAGGGCTGGCCGGCGAGTTCGTGGACGCTCAGGGACGTGCGGCCCGCGAGTGGGTGGTCGAGCGGCACGCCCACCCCGACCTCCTCGTCGAAGAGCCGTACCGTCTCGACTTCCTCGGCGTGGATCGGCTGCGAGGCGACGCACAGGTCGACTTGGCGGGCACGCAGGAGACGGGCCATGTCCTCGGCGGGGGACCAGTGCAGTTCGAGTTCCACGGAGGGGTGGGCCCGTTTGTAGGCCGCCAGGGGGCCGGTCAGGGTGAGGAAGGTTTCCGACGCGAGCCTGACGCTCCCCGCGCCCTCGCTGACGGTCTCGGCGACGGCACGGCGTCCGGCCTCGAGTTCGCCGAGGGCGCGTTCCACGTGGGCCCGGAAGACGTGGCCGGCGGCGTTCAGCCGTAGCCGACCGCTCCGGTCGAAGAGCGGAGCGCCCAGGTCGCGTTCCAGCCGGGCGATGGTGCGGCTCAGGGACGGCTGTGCGACGCGCAGTTCGTCGGCAGCGCGGCTCAGGTGTTCGAGCCGCGCCACGACCAGGAACTGCCGGAGCGAGTTCAGGTCCATCATGCCTCCCGCACCATAACGCCATAGCGATATTGATCTTAGACAAGATGACCGAGCCGTCATAGCGTCTAGGTGTTCGTACAGGGAGAGCAACGAGGAGGACCCCATGTTCTACGGCCGTCCCAGCGCGAAGTCGGCGTCCCGCGGCGCGAGGTTCGTCGCCGTCGCACTTGCCGCCGCCGTGCTCGGCATCTCGTCGACGAACAGCGCCGACGCCGACACAGGCGAGCGGAACCGATACGAAGTCCTCGAACTCCAGGTCGACAACGACCAGTACACGGCCGTCGACCTCGGCCCCGCGGGACCCAGCCTCGGCGACATGGACGTCTACTCCGGCACCGCCGTCAAGGACGGCCGCAGGGTCGGGCACGGCGGCGGCACGTGTCAGGTCGTACGCATCGAGGGCGAGAAGCGCACCACGCAGTGCGTACTCACCATGGAACTGGAACACGGCTCGCTGACGATGCAGTCCTTGTGGACCAGCGGATCGGACACGCTCGACATGGCGATCACAGGCGGCACCGGTATCTACGACAACGCGCGGGGCACCGCCCGCTATTGGGACATCGCCACCCCGCAGGAGCGGATGCGCGCCGAGATCCGCCTCTGACGGCTCGCTTCTTCCTCATCCCCCCGGCACCCCGTCGGCGGTATCCCGCCGGGCCCCGAACCAAGAACGTTTTCGGCATTCCCGGTATCGGAATTCCCCCGTGGCCATCTAGGCTTCTGCGTCAGGTCGGCACATGACGGCTGGGAGTGGGGGGCCATGGAGTCGATTGCCGCCGGGACCATGGTCGGCCGTGAGCGCGAACAACGGGTGTTGGCCGGGCTCGTGGCGGCTGCCGAGGGGCGGGCCCTCGTGCTGCGCGGCGACACGGGCGTGGGCAAGAGCGCTCTGCTGGACCATGTCGCCGCCCTCGCCGCGGGGGAGGGGCACAGAGTCGTCCGGGCAGTTGGTGTGGAGGCCGAGTCGGAGCTTCCGTTCGCCGGCCTGCACCAGTTCCTGTACCCGCTGCTGCCTCACATCGACCGGCTGGACGACAGCCACCGGCGCGTGTTCGACGTCGTCTTCGGCCGCAGCGAGGGCTCACCTCCCTCGGTCATGACCCTCGGCATCGCCGTGCTCGACCTGCTCTCGCTCGCCGCGTCGCAGCAGCCCCTCCTGCTGGTGCTCGACGACGGCCAGTGGCTCGACACCTCCAGCATCGAGGTGTGCGGATTCGTCGGGCGGCGGCTCACCGGCAGCTCGGTCAAGCTCGTCGTCGGCCTGCGCTCCGACGTGGTCTCCGGCTTCGACACCGCCGCGCTGCCCCAGCTCGCGGTCACCACGTTGTCGGAGAAGGAGGCCGAACAGCTCCTCGACATGCGTCATCCGGGTCTGGACCCCGAGACCCGGCGTCTGGTGCTCGACGAGGCCCAGGGCAACGCGCTGGCCCTGCTGGAACTGCCGCCCCACGTGCTGCGCAGCGGCCGCCCGGTGGGCAGCCGGGAGGCCCTGTCCGGCTACCCGGGCATCCCGCTGCCCCAGCGCCTGCAGCAGGTGTACGGCGACCGCATCAGGGCGCTGGGCGACGCCGTACGCACGGAACTGCTGCGCGGCGCCCTGGACGGCGTCGGAGCGGGCGCGGCGGCCCGGCACCCGCGGGGCACGCGCTACCGCATGCTCAACGCGGACGAGGCAGCGGCCGGCGGTCTGCTGGACATCGATCCGCTCAGCGGCGACTTCGTCTTCCGGCACCCCCTGGTGCGCTCGACCGTCGTCCAGTTGGCGACCCCCAACGAGCGGCGCGCGGCGCACGCGGCCCTCGCCCAGGTGCACCGCGAGGACGTGGAACGGCGTGCCACACATCTGGCAGCCGCCACGGTCGACCCGGACGAGGAGGTCGCGTCCGCACTGGAGGCGGCGGCCGAGTCCGTGACCCGGCGCGGCGGCGCCATGGTCGCCGTGTCCTGGCTGACCCGCGCGGCGGAGCTGAGCGAGCGGCCGGAGGAGCGGTCCCGGCGGCTGGGGGACGCGGCGTTCGTCGCCGGTCACGCCGGCCTGCTCGGCCAGGCGCAGCAACTGGTCGGCGCAGCTCCCGCGCTCGGCGGCGACCACTCTCCCGCCTCCGTCGTCGCGTCGGCCTACGTGGCGCTGTACGAGGACGGGGACGTCCGGTCCACGCAGCGCCATGTCGGCGCGGCGATCGAGCAGCTGCGGGACAGCGGCGCGCCCGACTCCCACGAGGTGCTCACCCGACTGGTCAACCTGCTCCTGGCCATCAACCAGTACGCCGGCGACGAGACGTCGTGGGAACGGACGCACACGCTCCTCGACACCCTGGGCGATCTGGTGCCCGCCGCATCCCGCGTCTACGAGGACGCGTGGGGGGATGTGGTGCGCCGCGGCGCCGGTGTGCGCGAGCGGGTGGAGGCGGCCTTCGCCGCTCTGCGCGACCCCGAGCCGTGGGACATCACGAGGCTGGGCGCCGCCGCCTACCACGTGGACGTCCTCGGCCAGTACCGGCCCCTGCTGCAGCGCGCCCTGGACCGTGAGTCCGGGACGGGAGCCCTGGCGACCAGCATGACGATGCTGCACCTGGTGATGCTGGATCAGATGGCGGTGGGGGAGTGGGACGAGGCGGAGCGAAGCGGGCAGCAGTGCGTGGAGCTGGCGTCGTCCCACGGTCACATGCTGTTCGCGCATCATGCCCGGGGGTACCTCGGTCTGCTGGCCGCGATGCGCGGCCACAGCGACCGCGCCCGCGAACTCCAGGCCGCCGTCGACGCCTGGGCCCGGCCCCGTGGCGTCGGCTTCCTCACCCAGATCGCCGACGCCATCGGCACCACCGCCGCCCTCACCGAAGGCGACTACGAAGCCGCCTACCTCCACGCCATCGGCATCACACCCCCCGGCACCTTCACCCCCTACGCCCACCAGGCCTCCCGCACCCTCCTCGATCTCGTCGAAGCGGCCCTGCACACCGGCCGCCACGAACAAGCCCGCACCCACGCCCTCGCCGCCCGGCGAGCCGGACTCCCCGGCATCTCACCGCGTCTCGCCCTCCTCACCCACGGCGCCCTCGCCATGACAGCCGCCGACCCCGCCGAAGCCGACCACCACTACCGGCAAGCCGAAACCCACCCCGGCGCGCACGCCTTTCCCTACGAACTCGCCCGCATCCGCCTCGCCCACGGCATCCGCCTGCGCCACACCCAAGGCCGCAAGGCCGCCCGACACACCCTCACCCTCGCCACCGACACCTTCGACCGCCTCGGTGCCCCCACCTGGGCCGAACGAGCCCGGGCCGAACTACGGGCCGCGGGAGCATCCCCGCTCGCCTCTTCGGCGCACCTGGCGTCCCTGACCTGGCAGGAGCGCCGGATAGCGGACCTCGCCGCCGGCGGCCTGACCAACAAGGAGATCGGCGCGCGGATGCACCTGTCGCCGCGTACGGTCAGCTCACACCTGTACCGGGTGTTCCCCAAGCTGGGCATCACCTCCCGCGCCGCACTGCGCGACGCCCTGGGCAGGATGCCCGACGGTTCGGACGCCTGACAGTCCGGACGCCTGGCAGTCCGGACGCCTGACCGCGGCCCGGACTGCGGCGCGTCACTCCTCCGGCTGGTGGGCTCGGATGCCGTGCTCGTCCAGCCAGCCCAGCACGTAGTCGGCGACGAAACGCCATCCGCTGTCGATGACCAGGGAGTGGGCGCGGTCCGCGAACTGCTTCAGATCGGTGACGGCCGTGGTGTCGCCGTACTGCTTGTACACGGCGCGTGTCGCCTCGTCCGGTACGAGCCGGTCCTCCTGTCCGGAGATCAGCAGGAGCGGTCCGCGTCCCGCGTTCCCGACGTCCGCCGCGGCGCGCGGGCTGCGGGGCGCATCAGCGCAGCCGAGGTCGGCGAGCAGTCGGCGTGGTGCCGGTACGACGTAGCGGTCGTAGAGCCGGCCGGACTCCTCCGCTTCGAGTGTGTTGGCGATGGCGCGGTGGAACTGTTCCGGTGACAGGGGCACCAACTCGTCGGCGGGGTCGCACCGGTCGCGCCGCAGCAGCCGGCCGGGGGACGCGGGCAGCGGGATGTCGTTGACGGGCGCGGGGGCGATGGCGACGGCGGCACGGCCGACATCGGCTGCGATGAGGTGCTGTGCGATCAGCCCGCCTACCGAGTGTCCGACGATCACCGGTGCGGTGTCGAACGACCGCACGAACTCGGCGTAGTGGTCGGTCAGCGCGTCCAGACCGATACGGCTGAGCGGTTCCGGTGACGCGCGCACGTCCGCGACGGCCGCGGCCTCCCCCGGCCACCCGGGCGCGACGGCCAGGAAGCCCCTGCCGGCGAAGCGTGCCACCCACGGCTCCCAGGAGAGCGCGTGCAGCCACGCGCCATGGATGAAGACGACGGGAGTGCGTTCCACGGATGGCTCCTCCGAGCACGACGACCAATTCCACCGGCGCACGCACCAGCGCACCGGCGGCTGTCCCAGCATGGTTGCGGCGGGGGCCCCGGACGACAGTCGAATGACTGAATCTCGGTGATCCGCGGCGTGCACAGGCCGGGCCACCCCCCGGGGAGGGGCTCGACGCGACGACTGCACCCCACAGACGTCCACATCACCTGCTTGACCGGTGACGCGCAAGGCTGCCATGATGGCGTCACCACCTCAACCAGTGACGCGAGCAGTGTTCACAGGAGGTGGCGGAGCATCGAGTCGAACCAGATGGGGAGCCCAGCCATGGCAGTCAGCTACACCGCCGTCGTCGATGTCGACGGAGAGGGCCGCAACGGCGGTCACGTCCGCTCCTCCGACGGTCTTCTGGAGACGGGCCTCGCCCTCCCCAAGGAGCTGGGCGGCGCCGGCACCGCGACCAACCCCGAGCAGCTCCTGGCCGCCGGCTGGGCCGCGTGCTTCCTCGGCGCCCTGCGCCGGGCCGCCACAACCCGCAAGATACGGCTGACCAGTACCAGCATCACCGCCGAGATCACCCTCACCCACGGGGACGACGGCGAGTTCTCGCTCTCCGCGGTCCTCAGCCCGGTCCTGGGCGGCGTCGACCAGGCCACCGCAGAGGAGCTGGCGCAGGCCGCCCACCAGATCTGCCCCTACTCCAAGGCCACGCGCGACAACGTGCCCGTCGTCCTCAACGCCACAGCCGCGGCCTGACCACCTGACGGCGGGTCCCGTGCCACTTCCCCCGGCACGGGACCCGCTCCCGCTCCCCTTCCTTCCGCCACACCCGCACCGCCTACCGAAGAGCGAGGGCAGGACATGGCCTCCATGACGCACCTGTCGACCCGGAAGGCCGGACGCCGCCGTCCCGCCCCCGCGTCCACGACATCACTCCCTGAAGGCGTGACTGACATCGTCGATCGTCGCGCCCACGACCGTGCCCCTGCCCGCTCCCGCGAGCGGCGAGCCGGTACCCCGCAAGCCCCGCAGCCACCTGCCCGGCCGGACGCCCAGCAGGTGTGGAGCTGGTCGATGAGCGCGGTGCTGTCGGGATACGGCCCCGCCGCCTCGGACTTCCTGTGAGCGTGCCCTCGTGGCAGCGTGACACTGAAGTCGCCGATGTCCTGCTGGAGACCTGGAGGGACACATGACCACCGCACGCGACCTCGCCCTCGTCGCCCTCGGCAGGCCGGCCGACCGGCCCGTGGAGCAGGGGAACCTGTCCCTCGCGCTGGCGGGTGCCGAGGTGATCGACCTGCTGGAGATCGAGGCGCTGACCCTGAACGGCGACCGGGTGGTGCCCGGCCTGCCTGTCGCAACGGGCGACCGGCTCCTGGACGAGGCGGTCGCCACTCTCGCCGGGCACGGATCGCACGAGACGGTCGAGGACTGGCTATGGCGCCGCGGCCGGGATCTCGCCGCCGCGTACGTCGACGACCTGCAGCGGTCCGGGCTCTTCACCCGCCCCCGGCGGCATGGCCTCCAGCCGTGGAGGGGACGGAGCGTCCTCGCCGACTCCCCGGAACGTACCCGAGCCGAGGAACGCAGCGCGTCGGGCGAACCCGTCCTCACCGCCCTGATCGACGCCGCGGTAGTGGGGGACGCCCCGGACGAGACCCCTGAGACGCCCACCGGCGACGCGGTCACGACGGTCCTGGCCGCCGTCGGCGACGCCGTGACGCGCCTGGAGGCACTGCGGCTGCGCAGGGACGTGGAGAGCGCGGCCTTCGACAACGTGTGGCGCGGCTAGCCGAACGGGCGCCTTGCGGCGGGCTTCTGCTTCACGACGACGGGCTCGTCCTGCACCTGCTCGGGCGGGCGGGACGAGTCAGTCCACTCTTCACGCCGACGCCGGCACGGTCTTCTTCCTGGCGCGGTAGGCGGCGGCCTTGATCTTGTTGCCGCAGGACTCCATACCGCACCACTGGCGCCGCATGCCCCGGGAGCGGTCGATGTAGACCCGCGTGCACTCCGGGTTGCCGCACTCCTTCAGCAGCGGGACGTCCGGGCCGCTGAGCAGTTCGACGGCCTGTCGCGCGACGGTCGCCAGGGCCTGCGCCGGGGTGCCTTCGTTGTGCCGGCCGGTCAGGGTGAGCTGCGGCGTCACGGGCGTCTTGCGCGCCGCGCCGTTGACCACGGCGAGTGCCTCGCGGTCGAACTCCTCACCCAGGCGGCGGTTGGTGACGAGGCGGTAGAGGGCCTCGCGTACCGCGACCGCCTCCCGGACGTCGGATTCCTCGGCGGGGGTGATCGTGTCCACGACTCCGGACTCCACGTACCAGGCGTTGAGCCGGTCCGGCGTCACGAACATCTCGAACCGGGTCGAGCGCCGGGCACGCAGGGTCGCCGCGAAGTCGAGGACCGGGTGTCCGCATACGAATACGTGGTCAAGGTTCACGTAACCATCTTGACAGGTGACGGGTGGGGAGTGCAAGAAGCCGCCATGGACCCGTCACCGCTCTGAAGGGTGCCGCGCCGAGGACGGCACCCCGAGGCCCCCCGGCTCAGGCCCCCGACCGGACCGTGCCCGCATTCTCCCGTCGTCCGTTCCCCGCGTCCAGCCGGACTCCCTGCTCCAGACGGAGCTCCCGGCCCTGCCACCGCCGCCGCAGCCAGCGGTCGTGGCTGGCCACGGCGATGGCGCCGGGACCGGTGCCCAGGGCCTCCTCCAGTTCGTCGCACAGCCGCGGGGAGAGGTGGTTGGTCGGCTCGTCGAGCAGCAGCAGCTGGGGCGGGCGGGCCACCAGCAGCGCCAGCGCCAGCCGCCGCCGCTGCCCGACGGACAGCCGCCCGACGGGTTTGTCCAGGTCCGCCTCGTGCAGCAGTCCGAGCGAGGCCAGCGGCACCTGCTCGGCCCGTGCCGGGCCCAGCGACAGCTCGTAGGTGTCGCGAACCGTGCGTTCGGGCCGGTCGAACACGGTGTCCTGGGTGAGCAGCCCCACCGTCAGCCGGCGCCGCCTGCGCACCTCGCCCTCGGCCGCCAGCCGCCCGGCGAGTACGGCGAGCAGCGTCGACTTGCCCGCTCCGTTGCCGCCGGTGACCAGCAGCCGGTCGGTCGCCGAGATCTCCAGCGCGTCCAGCGCCAGCCGGCCGGGCACCCGAACGTTCCGCAGGGCCACCAGCGGCTCCGCGCCCTCCTCGGCCCGTGCGGCCAGCTCCCCGGCCGTGAAGCGCAGCGGGCGCGGCGGCTCGGGCACCCTGGAGCGCTCCAGCTCCTCCAGCCGCCGGGCGGCGTTGCGCACCCGGCGCGAGATCTGGTTCTGCACCCGGCCCGCCCGGTGGCCGTAGCCCATCTTCTCGTTGTCGGTGCGACCCCGGTCGGGGGCGACCCGGTGCGCGGTCACGCCCACCGCCTGCCGCAGCTCCGCCAGCTCCTGCTGCTCCTCGGCGTACCGCCGCTCCCAGCGCTCCCGCTCGGCACGCTTTTCGCCCAGGTAGGCCGTGTAGTTGCCGCCGAAGCGGACCGGGCCGTCCACCGCCGGGTCGAGGTCGACGAGGTCGGTGCAGACGGCGTCCAGGAAGGCCCGGTCGTGGCTGGCGACCACGACCGTTCCGGGCAGGGCGCGGACCTGCTCCTCGAGGAAGGCTGCGGCGCCGTCGTCGAGGTGGTTGGTCGGCTCGTCGAGCAGCAGCGCGGAGGGGCGTCGTACGAGCAGCGCTGCCAGGGCCAGCCGGCCGCGCTGCCCGCCGGACAGCGAGCCCAGCGTGCGGTCGTGGCCGACCGTGCCGAGACCCAGGCCGTCCAGCACCAGGGCCGCGCGCCGGTCGGCGTCCCAGGACTCCCGGTCCTGGGCCTGCTCCAGCCGCCTGCCATAGGCGTCGAGGAGTTCCCGGTGGCGGGGGTCGTCCTGCGGGACACGGGCGAGTTCCTCACCGAGCCGTTCCAGTTCGGCGAGGTCCTCGCGGGCCTCGCGCAGCGCCTCGTCCAGCACCGCGCCGACGGTGGCGTCGGCGTCGTAGGGCATCTCCTGGTGGAGGAAGCCCAGGTCGGCGGGGCGTGAGACGCTGCCCGCGTCGGGTTCGTCGACGCCGGCGAGCACTCGCAGCAGGGTGGACTTGCCGACGCCGTTCTCGCCGATCAGGCCGATGCGGCGGGCGGGGGCGGCGGTGAGGGAGATGCCGTCGAGGACGCGACGGCCGTCCAGGGTGCGGACGAGGTCGTGGGCGAGCAGAGCGGGCTGGGGCATGGGGAACCGTCCAACGTGTTCGGTGGTCGGCCCGCCGGGCGCGGAGCCTCGGACGCGGGCCACGTCACACGCCGGGGGTCACACCTCGGGGGCTCCTGTCTCCTGCAGCACCCCGTCGGCCAGCCGCAGCCAGCGGTTGACGCCGATCTCGGCGAGGAACCGCTCGTCATGGCTGACCACCAGGAAAGCGCCCTGGTAGGAGTTGAGCGCGCTCTCCAACTGGCCCGCGCTGACCAGGTCGAGGTTGTTGGTCGGTTCGTCGAGCAGGAGCAGGTGGGGGGCCGGCTCGGCGCACAGCACGCAGGCCAGGGTGGCGCGCAGCCGTTCGCCGCCGGAGAGGACGCCGACGGGCAGGTGGGCGCGGGCGCCCCGGAAGAGGAAGCGGGCGAGCAGGTTCATCCGCTCCGCCTCGGGCCGCTCGGGGGCGGACGCGGCGAAGTTCTCCGCCACGGTGCGGTCCACGTCGAGGAGGTCCAGGCGCTGGGAGAGGTAGGCGATGCGGCCGTCGTTGCGCCTGATCTCCCCGCTGTCGGGGGTGAGGTCTCCGGTGATCAGCCTCAGCAGGGTGGTCTTGCCGGCGCCGTTGGGCCCGGTGAGCGCGATGCGCTCGGGGCCGCGGACGGTCAGGTCGATGCCGCCGTCGGCGAAGACGGCACGGCCGTCGTGGTGGACCTGCATGCCCTCGCCGAGGAAGAGGTTGCGGCCTGCGGGCACGTGGGTGTCGGGCAGCTCCAGGGTGAGGCGCTGTTCGTCGCGCACCGCGCGTCCGGCCTCGTCGAGGCGGGCCTTGGCCTCGCTGACGCGGGAGGCGTGCATCTGGCCGGACCTGCCGGCCGCCTCCTGGGCGCCGCGCTTCATCGTGCCGGCGAAGATCTTGGGCAGGCCGGCGTTCTTGAGATTCCTGGAGGCGTTGCTCATGCGGCGCTCGGCGCGTTCGCGGGCCTGCTGCATCTCCCGCTTCTCGCGCTTGAGTTCCTGCTCGGCGTTGCGGACGTTCTTCTCGGCGACCTCCCGCTCGGCGCGGACGGCCTCCTCGTACTCGGAGAAGTTGCCGCCGTAGAAGCGCAGTTCACCGCTGCCGAGTTCGGCGATGCGGTCCATGCGGTCGAGCAGGGCGCGGTCGTGGCTGACCAGCAGCAGGCAGCCGGTGAAGTCCGAGAGTGCGTCGTAGAGCTTGTGGCGGGCCTCGGCGTCGAGGTTGTTGGTCGGTTCGTCGAGCAGGAGGACGTCGGGGCGCTTGAGCAGCTGGGCGGCGAGGCCGAGGGTGACGACCTGGCCGCCGCTGAGGGTGCTCAGGCTGCGGTCCAGGGCGAGGCCGGCGAGGCCGAGGCGGTCGAGCTGGGCGCGGGTGCGCTCCTCGATGTCCCAGTCGTCGCCGATGGTGGTGAAGTGCTCCTCGCTGACGTCGCCGGACTCGACGGCGTCCAGTGCGCGGATCACCTCGGCGACGCCGAGCACCTCGCCGACGGTGAGATCGCCGGTCAGCGGGAGGCTCTGGGGGAGGTAGCCCAGAGTGCCGCTGACGGTCACCGAGCCGGTGGCGGGCTTGAGTTCACCGGCGATCAGCTTGAGCAGGGTGCTCTTGCCGGAGCCGTTGGGGGCGACCAGGCCGGTGCGGCCGGTGGCCACGGTGAAGGACAGGTCGCGGAAGACGGGGGTGTCGTCGGGCCAGGCGAAGGAGAGGCTGGAGCAGACGACGGCGGCGTCGGACATGGAGATGACCTCGAAGGCACGGAGGGCAGAACACAGACCTCTGCCCTGGGCAGACATGGGGAAAAGGGGTACGCGAGACGGGCCACGTCGGCGGCAGCGCTCCTTGTGCGCCGGCCGGTGGCCGTCAGATCCGGATCTCACCCGGAGATGTCGTCTTCACCCACCACGTCTGCGACTCCTCGATCACATGAACCAGGTCGATCACAGCGTAACAGGCGCCGTGCCACCAGGTGGTTCCAGGCGATGTCGGTCCCCAGCCGCGCGCTCCCTCCGGGAATTCCATCGACACCTCCTTTCGTCACCTGTCTAACCGGTGATAGCGTCTCGCTCAGACTTCCCACCTCCTGCTCTTGTGCCGTGCACATGTGTGCGCCGCCATCGCCGCACGCACACCTCTTCTCTCGAATGGGAAACCCATGAGACGACTTCTCACTGTCCTCGCGGCCGGCGTGCCGCTGGCCGCGGCTGTGTACCTGCCGACCGCGTACGCCGAACCCCGGACCTCCGCGTCCACCCCGGTCGGCTGCGTGGCGACGCCGGTGAAGGTCCCGGCCGGCACCCGCGTCGAGTCCGTGACCGCGGTCCGCCAGGAAGGCGGCACCGTCCACGGCAGCGGCATCCTGGGCGGCACCGTCACCGGCGTACCCGCCTACTGCGAGGTGACCGTCACCGTCACCCACCCCGGCGACGGAGACCACGCCAGGATCCGGACCTGGCTGCCCGTCACCGGCTGGAACGGTCGCCTCCAGGCGCTCGGCGGTGCCGCCTTCTCGGCCGGGGACAACGGCACCGGCCTCGCCGCCGCGGTGAAGAACGGTTACGCGGCGACCACCACCGACGCCGGGGTCGGCGACGTCCTCGACGTCGGCTGGGCCCTGAACGAGCAGGGGCAGGTCAACACCGCCCTGCTGGAGAACTTCGCGTCCCGTTCCCAGCACGAGGCGGCGGTCGTCGGCAAGCAGGTCGTCGACGCGGTCTACGGCAAGGCAGCCGCGTACTCCTACTTCACCGGTTGCTCCACCGGCGGACGCCAGGGCTACATGGAGGCCCAGCGCTACCCGGACGACTACGACGGCATCCTCGCCGACGCGCCCGCCGTCAACTGGGACCGCTACGTGCTGGCCACCCTGTGGCCGCAGGTCGTCATGCACAACGAGAAGACCTATGTGTCCGGCTGCGTGCTGGACGCCTTCACCACTGCCGCCGTCAAGGCCTGCGACACGCTGGACGGCGCCCGGGACGGCCTCGTCAACGACGCTTCCCGCTGCGACTTCGACCCGCGCCGGCTGATCGGCACGAAGGTGCTGTGCGAGGGCAAGGAGCTGACCGTCACCGCCGCGGACGCGGCCGTCGTCCACAAGATCTGGGACGGCCCGCGCACCGCCTCCGGCAGGAAGCTGTGGGCGGGCGTCCCGGTCGGGGCCGACCTGAAGGGCCTCGCGGGCACCGCGGCCGACGCCGACGGCAACCTCAAGGGAGCGCCGTTTCCGGTGCCCGCCCACTGGACGGCGAGCTGGGTGAAGAAGGACCCGTCCTTCGACGTCTCGACCCTCACCTACGGCGAGTTCACCGAACTGTTCCGGCAGGCCGTGGCCGAGTACGGCGACATCATGGACACCGACGATCCCGACCTGTCGGCCTTCCGTGAGTCCGGCGGCAAGCTCCTGACCTGGCAGGGCCAGGCGGACCAGTACATCCCGCCGCAGGGCACCGTGGACTACCGCCGGCGTGTCGTGCGGGAGACGGGCAGTGCCCGGAAGGTCGACGACTTCTACCGGCCCTTCCTCGCCCCGAACACCGACCACTGCGGCCTCGACGGACAGGACGGCAAGACCGACGGCCTGGCCGCGCTGACCGCCTGGGTCGAGCACGGCAAGGCGCCGAGGACCCTGCCCGCCACGCTCGTCAACGCCGAAGGCCGGCAACTCCAACGCGACCTGTGTGCCTACCCCGAGGTGTCCCGCTACCGGGGCCACGGCGACCCGTCCCTGGCCTCCAGCTTCCGCTGCGTCCTTCCGTTCCGGCGCTGACTCATTCGCCCGGTACCGCCGGCCCACCCAGCAGCCCCCGCAGGAAGCCGTCCCAGTCCAGGCCGTCCATCTCCGTCTCGGCGGGGGCGACCTGGTAGGTGGCTTCCAGCCACTCCGCCAGCTCCGTGGTGGGCAGCTCGAACAGCGCCTCCACTTCCTGCGATTCGAGGAGCAGCCAGGACGAGGGCCGCTCGCCGGGCAGGGTCGGCCACATCCGTACGTCGCACGAGCCGCTCATCGCCGTCAGCCCGCGCTGCAGGAGCTCGCGGCCGATCCGCCAGACCGCGGTGGGGCCGCGTTCCGCCAGGAACTCCACGTTGATCACCGCGGGCAGGTCCGGGTCGAACCGGAACTCCGCCTGAACGGCCTGACGCGTGAACTCGTCGAGCATCTGGTCGACTTCGAGGAGGAGCGGCGGCACGTGGTGGGGTGCCGAGCGCGCCCGGAGCGGTGAGTGATCAGGGTGCATGACAGGGGTTCCCCTCGGTGGTCCGGAATCTGCGCAACCCACTGTCCGCCGTGGGTCGGTGGGGCACATCGGTCACTTGACGGTCGAGCGGTGCGGCCCCGGGGTCGGCAGTCGGCGAAGCCGCGCGGGGCGCGGACGGGGGCTGACGTAAGTCAACGCCGCGCGCCGGTCAGGCCGCGGTGGTGCCCAGGTTGGCGGTGAAGAAGCCGGTGAGCTTCTCGACGGCGAGGTCGATGTACTGCTTCTTGTCGTACAGGTCGACGTGGCTGGCGCCCGGGATCCGGTACAGCTCCTTGGGACCGGTCGCCCGCTGGTGCGCCTCGACCGCCATCCAGGCGGTGACGGCGCGCTCGCCGATGATCTGGAGCATCGGGCGGGGGCCGATCAACGGCACCGCGAAGAAGGCGTCGTAGAAGGCGAGTTTGTCGATGCTCTCCCAGGCGAGGACCTTGGCGGACCTGTCATGCGCGCCCCGCGAGGTGCAGTAGTACTCGAAGCCCTCGGCGCCGTGCTCACCACCGAGCGCGCGCGCCTCCTCCGCCGTCTCCGGGAACATCGTCATCACGCCGGGATCCTCGCCGCGGGCGGCGGCGGTACGGGCCCGGGCGGCGGCGTCCAGCAGGGCCTGGAAGACGGCGGGGTCCTGGCCGCCCTCGGCGCCGAGGCGGAACTGCCGGGAAGGGTCGGCGGTGCACACCGTGGCCACCGCCCTGACCCGGTGGTCGCCGCCGGTGGCGGCCAGCGAGTAGCCGCCGGAAGCGCAGATGCCGAGCAGGCCGATGCGCTCCGCGTCGACCTCCTGACGGGTGGTCAGGAAGGACACAGCAGCCTTGAAGTCCTCCACGCGCTGCGCGGGGTCCTCCAGCCCGCGCGGCAGGCCACCGGACTCGCCCTGGTGGGCGGCGTCGAAGGCCAGGGTGACGAAGCCGCGTTCGGCCATCAGCCGCGCGTACGTGCCGGACGTCTGCTCCTTCACGCCCGTACCGGGGTGGCCGACGACCAGCGCCGGGCGCGGGCCCGACGCCGGGGTGTCGGGGACGTAGAGGTGGGCGGCGATGTCGATGCCGGCGCTGTCGAAGGTGACGGTGGTCCTGGCCATGGGGCGCACTCCTCCGAAGGGTTGACGGGTGTCGTGACCGTGCCGGGCGGCGGGCCCCTCGGGACCGCTGTCTGCCGGGCACGCATCCACCGTCCGTCATCCGCCGCGCGGGCGGGAGAGACAGGTTTCTGCCGGGGAAAGAACCTTCCCCCCTTCAGGAGGCGCGGCATGACGCCCACCATGACCCGGCCTCACCACTCGACAAGAGGCCAGCCCTACGGCGGCGGACGGGCCTGCGTCCCCGGCCTGGGCGCCCATCAGGCGGCCGAGCGGGGCGGTCGACGGCTTCTCCGAGGTCCTCGCTCAGGAGTCGCCCTCGTCGCGTGTCAGGAGTCGCCCTCGTCCGTGTCAGGACGCGCCGAGGCCGTGCAGCAGCGTGTCGACGACGATGTCCGCCGCCTGGCCCGGGGTGAGTTCGGGGCGCTGGCGGGACACCAGGTGCATGAGGTCCGGAAGGAGCGCACTCGCCCACCCTTCCGGGAGGCCGCGCCGCAGAAGCCCCTCGTCGGTGGCCCGTTCGAGGAAGGCGTCGACCTCGCGGACGGCCGCATCGCGGCGTGCGCGCACGCTCTCGTCGGCCAGCATGCGGGCGAGGTCCACGGGCCAGGTGCGGTTGACGGCGATGATGTTCTCGACGTAGCGGTGCAGGGCGACGGCCACGGGTGCCTCCCTCAGCCGGGCGTCCTCGATGGCCTTCTCGATGCTGAGTGCCAGATGGCTACGGCGGCCCGCCGTTGTCCCCGCTGAGAGCGGGCTGCCGCGTGGTCCAGGAGGTGAGGATGCGCAGGGCGTCGTGGGAGGGGCTGCCCGGCTCGGCGGTCAGGACCATGAGGCGCTGTCCCGAGCCGTCCGGACTGGCCCAGGTGTCGCAGTCGAGGGTGAGGTCGCCGACGAGGGGGTGACGGTACTGCTTGGTGCCGTAGGCGGCCGTGACGACGCGGTGCTCCGCCCACCACGTGCCGAAGCCGGGGGCCCGGGTGATCAGCTCCCCGACGAGGCCGGCCAGGCGCGGATCGTCCGGGTCGGCCGCGGCTTCCATGCGCAGGGCGGCGACGGCGTCGCGGGCGTCGTGTTCCCAGTCCCGGTGCATGCCGCGGAGGGCTGGATCGGTGAACAGCAGGTGCACATAGTTGCGGCGGTCGGGCGGGACGGCTGAGAAGTCCGTGTAGAGGGCGACCGCGGCCTGGTTCCAGGCCAGGATGTCCAGGTGCCTGCCGAGCACCAGGGCCGGGGTGTGGGTGAGCTGGCCGAGCAGACGGCGCATGGCGGGGCGCAGACGCTGGGCGGGCCGGCGGCGGCGTGGGCGGTCGTCGCTCCGGCCGGCGAGCTCGTACAGGTAACTCTGCTGGTCCTCGTCGAGACGCAGGGCTCGGGCGAGGGTGGCCAGGACGGGGGCGGACGCGCGGACGCGGCCCTGTTCGAGACGGGTGTAGTAGTCCACGCTGATCGCGGCGAGCCGGGCGACCTCCTCACGGCGCAGCCCGGCGACCCTGCGGCCGGAGCCCGCCTCGGGCAGGCCGCACTCCTCAGGCCTCAGCTGCGCCCGGCGTGCTTTGAGGAAGGCGCCGAGGTGCGCGTGGGAGGTCATGTCGTTCACCCTCATATGGCTCAGTGCCGCGTGGAACTGCGTCCGGTACCGCGCTCGGTGGCGGTACCGGACGGCGGGATCTGTCGGGCTGTACGGCGGGACCTGTCCGGCTGGTACGGCAGGTCAGCGCGCGGTGGCGCGGGCGGCCCGCTCGATGACGTCCGCGACGAGGTGGGGGTGGGAGACGGCGACGGAGTGCGAGGCGGCCACCTCGGTGGTGTGGGCGTGGGCGCGCTGGGCCATGAAACGCTGGACGGCCGCCGGGATGTTGAGGTCCTCGGTGGTGACGATGTCCCAGCTGGGCTTCGTCTTCCAGGCGGCGACGGTGGCCTTCTCCTCCAGGGCGGCCTGGGCGATGGGTCGCTGCTCGGCGGCCATGAGGGCGGCCTGCCCCGCGGGCACGTCGGCGGCGAACTGGTGGCGGAACTTGTCCTGCTGGATGTACAGGTCGGTGGCGGTGCTGCCGTCGGCCTGCCGGTAGGTGACCGGGTCCAGGGCGTCGGGGAGCGTGGAGCCCGGGAACTTGCCGGTGAGCTCCAGCGCGGTCTCCCCGGGGGCCGGGAGGAAGGCGGCGACGTAGACCAGCGCCTTGACGTCGGGGTCACCGGCGGCGGCCTCGCTGATGACGCTGCCGCCGTAGGAGTGGCCGACGAGGATCTTCGGGCCCTTGATGTGGTCGAGGACCGTGCGCAGGGCGGCGGCGTCGGCGGCCGGGCCTCGCAACGGGTTGGCCGCGGCGACGACGGGGTAGCCGTCGGCGCGGAGGTCGGCGATGACGCCGTTCCAGCTGGAGCCGTCGGCGAAGGCGCCGTGTTCCAGGACGACGGTCGGCTTGACGTGCGGTTCGCCGGGGGCGGCCGCCGCGTCGGTCGCCCCGTCAGCGGTGCCGCTCAGGGCGAACGCGCCGAGCGCGAGTCCCGCCGTGAGCGTGGAGACCGCACCCGTCACCACTCGCTTGCGCCCACCCTTGATGCTCACCACGACAGACCCCTCTCGGTTTTTCGAATGTGAGGACCGGTTTCGCCGGAAGCGTCACCTCCCTGACTGGTGACGAATGTGTCAGAAATGATCGTCACCTGTCAAGGCGGTGACGAGGTAATGAAGTGCCGCGCGGTCCCTCAGAGGTGGTCGGCGTCGACGACCGCCTGGGCGAAGACGGTGGGCGCCTCCTGCGGCAGGTTGTGGCCGATGTCCGCGATGGTGCGGTGCTCGTAGGGGCCGGTGAAGTGGCTGCGGTAGGAGGAGCCGTCACCGGGCGGCGTGAAGGGGTCCAGGGCCGGGTCCAGGGTGATGGTGGGGACGCCGATCGAGGGCTGGGCAGAGAGCTGCTGCTCGTAACGGTCGTAGCGGGGTTCGCCGTCGATGAGGCCGATGCGCCAGCGGTAGTTGAACAGGACGATGGCGGCGTAGTCCGGGTTGAGGAAGGCCTGGGCGGTGCGCTGGTACGTGGCGTCGTCGAAGTCCCAGTTGGGGGAGACGAGGGTCCACACGTAGCGGCACAGGGCGAGACGCTCGTCGGGGTCCTCCATCGCCTTCTTGCCGCGCTCGGTGGCGAAGTACCACTGGTACCACCAGTTGTGCTCGACGGCGGGAGCGGCGGGCGCCAGCTGCGCCTTGCGGTTCGTGATGACGTAACCGCTGGTGGAGACCAGCGCCTTGACGCGGTCGGGCCACAGGGCGGCGATGATGTCGCCGGTGCGCGAACCCCAGTCGAAGCCGGCCAGAACCGCCTTGTCGATCTTGAGCGCGTCCATCAGGGCGATGATGTCGAGGGCGATCGCGGACTGCTCGGCGGTGCGGGGCGTACGGCTGGACAGGAAGCGCGTGGTGCCGTGGCCGCGCAGGTACGGGACGATCACGCGGTAGCCCAGGTCGGCGAGGAGCGGGGCGACG
This sequence comes from Streptomyces griseosporeus, assembly GCF_014656055.1. GTDB lineage: Bacteria > Actinomycetota > Actinomycetes > Streptomycetales > Streptomycetaceae > Streptomyces > Streptomyces griseosporeus. The sequence goes on along the minus strand of NZ_BNBR01000001.1, from coordinate 317,331 downwards.
TCGACGTAGCTGTGGATGTCGTAGGGCCAGCCGTGCAGGCAGATGACGGCCGGGCCGTGGTGTGGACCGAGCTCGGCGTAACCGACGTCCAGGACGCCCGCCTTGACGCGCTTCAGCGTGGGGAAGGCGGTGTGGGTGCCGGGCGTGACGGCGGGGACGGTCGGAGCCGCCCCGCCTGACGGCTGCGCGGCGGTGTTTGCGGACGCGGCGGACGCCTGGCCCTGCAGGCCGGTCAGTGCCACGGCGGCCGCGCCGGTGCCCATGCCCACGGCCTTGCTGAAGGTACGCCTGTTGATCATCTGAACTCCTCCGTTGTGCGTGTCGTGTGACCCTTGCACGCAGTGCGTCACCTGTCAAACAGGTGACGCGTCACCGCGTGTCCGGGCCGGGCTGCCTCCACTCACTCTCGTCGGTGGCGAATCCAGGCACATCAGTCACATGACGGTGCGATCGGCTGACGGCGTCGTACGGGTGACGCGCCGCGGGTGGCGGCCCGTTGTCCGGGCGCGACCCGCAGTTGCTCGACATCGTCTCGCCGCACGACCGGTCGGTGATCGCGCGCGCCGCCCAGGCGCAACCGCACGACATCGACCGTGCGGTCGCCGCCGCCCGGGAGTCCTTCGACGAGGGCATGTGGCGGCTGACGCCGCCGGCCGAGCGGATTGCTGTGCTGCGCCGGTTCAACGCCCTGCGCGAGGAGAACGCGGAGAGAATCGCGGAGCTCATCTCCCTGGAGAACGGCTCGGCGGGCTGGTTCGCGCGTGCCGGGCGGCCCGGCCTGACCCGCCAGGCAAACGCCTACCTGAAGGTGGCGGAGGAGTTCGGGTGGGAAGAGACCCTGGCTCCCTCCGATCCGGCCTCCCCGGTCCGCGGCGTGGTGCGCCGAGAGCCGGTCAACGTCGTGGCCGCGGTCATCCCGTGGAACTCGCCCTTCTCATCGGCCACCTCCAAGATCATCCCGGCCCTGGTGACCGGGAACTCCGTGATCCTGAAGGTGTCGCCGGAGAACTCGCCGAGCATGGGCTTCCTGGCCGAACTGCTGGAGGAAGGTGCCCGCCTGGTCACCGGCGGCCCGCAGATCCCCGAGGGCCTGGAGAAGGGCAACTACGTGACGCCCACCGTCTTCGCCGACGTCGACAACTCCAGGCGGATCGCGCAGGAGGACACCTTCGGCCCGGTTCTGGTGGTCATCGCCTACGACGACGAGGACGACGCGATGCGCATCGCCAACGACTCCGAGTACGGCCTTTCCGGCGGTGTCTGGTCCGCCGACGAGGAGCGCGCCCCTGGCCGTGGCCCGTCGCGTCCGTACCGGCACCGTCACCGTCAACGGTGCCTCCGTCGCCTTCTACGGGCCGTTCGGCGGCTTCAAGGCCAGCGGAATCGGCCGGCGAGTACGGCGCGGTCGGTATCGGCACCTACACCGAGTACAAGACCATCACGGTTTGACCTCCCGAGCGATGAACCCCATGGACGATTTGCCGTCACCGGCTTGACAGGTGACGCATGTGCGGCGCACGCTGAGGCAGTCCCCCCGACAGGGGTAACGCCATCCACGACCGGAGGAGTGGACCATGGCCATGAACACGGAAGACACCGGCGACGCCGCCGCCGCGGCGGCCCGGCACGCGCGCTTCGGCAGGCTCCCCGAGCGCATCCGCTTCGAGGAAATGACCGAGGGGGCGGAGGCCGGGCCGAGCGGCGGGGCACATGCCGCCTACGACCCCGAGGGCGCCTGGAAGTACTACTCGTGTCTGGCCCTCGACCTGGGCCTCTAGCCCGGCAACGGCACGCACCCCGCCGCAGGCGGCGGCATGCCGGCGTTCAGCCGGTTACGCGCTGCCGGCACACCCCGTAGGGCGGACCTATCCCGCACCGCGGACACCCGCGTCTCTCGCCCCGCGCCGATGCCCTCAGTTCAACACAACCGGAATCGACTCATACCGATACAACTGCAGCCCAGGCGTCCGGACCGGCGTGTCCGCCAGGCGCAGGCTGGGATGCCTGCCGTACAGGCGGCGCAGGACCTCTTCCATTTCGAGGCGGGCCAGCGCCGCGCCCAGGCAGTAGTGGACGCCGAGGCCCATGTTCAGGGGGCGGGCGTCCGTGCGGTGCAGGTCGAGGCGGTCCGGGTCGGGGAAGCGGGCGGGATCGCGGTTGGCGCCGCCCAGGAAGACGATCGTGGCGGTGCCTGCGGGGATCGTGACACCGCCGACCTCCACGTCCTCCAGCGCCATCCGCCGGGTGGCCTGCACCGAACCGTCGAAGCGGCCCAGTTCGTCGATCACCGGCCCCAGCTTGTCCGGTGCGGTGGAAAGGACCGTTCGCAGCGCGGCCATCTGGTCCGGGTGTGAGGCGAGCGTGACCACCGTGTTGCCGATCAGTCCGGCGGTCGTCTCGAATCCCGACCCGAAGACGAAGGCGAGCAGGTCGACCAGTTCCTGTGCACCGAGCCGGTCACCGTCCGCGTCGCGTACCGCGATCAGTGCCGACAACAGGTCGTCGTCCGGCGACTTCCGGCGTTCGGCGACCAGAGCGGTGAAGTAGTCGAGTACGTGGGTGTACGCGGCGTCGGCCTCGGCCAGCACCTCAGGCGGCACCGACATCTCGAAGACCACGCCGGCCTTGCGGATCCACGTGTCGAAGGGGCCCAGGTCCTCCGGCGGCACGCCCACCAGTCGGGCGATGGTCCCCATCGTCACGGGCAGGGCCAACTGGGAGGGGATGTCCGGGGCTTCGCCGCTGGCGGCCCGCTCGGCCATGGCGTCCAGGGCCTGTTCGGTCAGCTGGGCGGTGTAGGGCCTGACCTGCTCGATCTGCCGTACGTTGAACGCCCGCGCGACCAGCCTGCGCAGCCGTGTGTGGTCGGGGGAGTTCGCCCCGGCCAGCGAGGAGAAGACGCTGACCAGCAGCGGACTGTCACGCCAGCCAGGTTGGTTCTTGTCGAACCACTCCGCGCCCACCGTGCCGAACTTCTCACCGGACAGCACCGCGCACGCCGCGTCGTACCCGGTCACGAACGCGCCGCCGAGCGCCTCGCTCACGTGCACGGGTGCCAGGGCGCGCAGCCGGGCGTAGCTCGGGAACGGGTCGCGCTGCCCCTCCGGAGAGAACAGCCGGAAAAGCTCGGCGTCGGCGGGGTGGAGCACGCCTGCCTCGGACGGGTTCGTGGTCATCGGGTGTCCTTCGGGTGTCGGTCGTGCTGCGGCGCGGACAGCGGTTCAGGCCCCGCGTACGGCGGTTCAGGCCCCGCGGACGGCGGTCAGGCCCCGCGTACGGCGAGGGAGCGGCCCAGCCGGTTGGCGGTCTGCGAGCGGATCACCAGGCCGCACTCCCGCAGGAGGCGGTGGAGGGCGGGGGCGCTGAACGACTCCGAGCAGAAGCCCCGCGCGCCCCGGAAGACGGCGCCGCCGTAACGGCCCTGGGCCGGCTCCGCCAGACCTGTCACGCAGCGGGCGTAGTAGGCCCTGCGTACGGCGGTGGTGCGGGGCTGCTCGTTGAAGACGGAGATGAGGATGGTGCCGCCCAGCGCACGCAGCCCCGTCAGCGCGCGCCGGGGGTCGGGGAGGTTCCCCAGGAGGTTGAACGGAAGCACGATCAGAGGGCGCCGGCCGGGGACCTGCGCCGACCAGCGCACGGACTCCTGCGCGTCGCCGACCAGGGTGGTGGCCTGGGCGTCGAGTCCTTCGTCACGGATGCGCTCGCGGAGTGCGGCCACCGCGGTGCCGTTGACGTCCACGCCGCAGTACGGGATCCCGGCGGCCCTCGCCACCTCCAGGGCCCGCCCGTCGAAGCAGCCGAGTTCGACGACCGCGTCGCACCGCTCGGCCACCGCCGCCTGGAACGCCGCCAGACACTCCAACTGCAGGAAGGCCAGGACCTCGTCGGGGAAGTGGGCCACGCTCATGATCGCGCAGGCGCCGCTGCCGTCCCGGTAGAAGTCGTCGAGGTACCCGGCGGACAGGGGGTGCAGTGCCGGTTCCGGGGCGGCGAGCAACCTGGTGCCTGTCATCGGGCGGCCAGCGTCTTGGTGAAGTACGCGGTGTCGAAGTACTCGTGCATGCGCGTGATCCGGCCGTCCGCCACCGTGTAGACGGACACGATGGCGTTCTCGTAGGGAACCTTGTCCTTCGTCACGGAGCGGGAGAGGCACTCGACGGCGACCTGCTCCCCGTCGGCGATCATGCTGCGCACCTCGATCGTGTAGCCGGCGTCCGGGTCGAAGAGCTCGCCCAGCGGCAGGAGGAAGCCGCCCACCACCGCGTCGCGCCCCTTCCACGTCCCGGACACCGGGTGGTCGCCGGCGATGCGGAACTCCACGTCGTCGGCGAGGAGTTCCAGGACGGTGGCGGCGTCACGGTCCGCGATCGCGCGCAGGTAGCGCTCGACGGTGGCCTTGGTTCCGTTCGCGGGGCTGTTCACGAGTGACCTCCGAGCTCGGGAACGGCAACCGGCTGGTCCGCTCCGGGGTAGATGAGTGTTCTGCGCAGCAGTCCCGCGAGGACGGCGCTGGGCATGACGCGGGCGGCGCTGTCGCGCAGCAGGCGCGCGGCGGGGTGCTCCAGCTGCTCCAGGCGGGCCATGGAACGCGAGACCTCGACCATCGTGCGGGTCCGGTCGCGCTGGACGTCCTCGTACGAGCGCAGCGCGGCGGTCAGTCCGCCGATCCGGTCGGCCGCGTTCAGCTGCCCGGCCAGTACGACAGCGTCCTCGATGGAGGAGCTGCCGCCCTGGGCCAGGCTCGGCAGCATCGGGTGGGCGGCGTCGCCCAGCAGCGTCACGCGGCCGTCGCCCCACTGGTCCAGGAAGGGCCGGTCCTGGCAGGGCGTGGCCATGATGGCGGACTGGGGTGTGGCGCGTACCACCGCGGTGACCTCGTCGGCCCAGCCCGCGTAGGTGCGCAGGATCTCGGCCTTGTCGACGGTATGGGTGCGGGCGGCACGCTCGGGCACGTTCAGGCTGCCCCACCAGTAGAACCGTCCGTGCCCCACGTCATGGATGCCGAAGCGGCGGCCCGCGCCCCAGTAGTGTCCGCTGAAACCCGTCGGGAACTTGGGGTGGGCGAACTCGGTGATGGCCAGCCAGCACAGGAAGCCGCCGTAGCGAGGGGCGGACGGCCCGGTTCCGGCGACCTGGCCCCGGATCACCGAACGGATGCCGTCGGCACCGACGAGCACGTCGCCGTACGCCTCGCTGCCGTCGATGAACCGGACCCGCACACCGTCGTCCGACGTCTCGTAGCCCAGCGCGGTCGCGCCCAGGGTGAGGGGGGTGTCGCCCGCGGCCTCCCACAGCGCTTCCTGCAGGTCCCCGCGGTACAGGCAGATGGTGGGGGCGCCGGCCTCGCGGTCGACGCGGGCGTGCGGGAGGTCGAACAGAGGGCGCCCGGTGGGCGTCATGAACTTCATCTGCTCGACCACCTGGCCGCGCCGTGCCAGGCCGAGGTCGAGCCCGAGGGTGGCCAGCGCGCGGATGGCGTTGGCGCCCACGGAGATACCGAAACCGGCGGGCTTGAGCGCCGGCGCCCGCTCGTAGATCTCGACGTCCATGCCGATCCGGCGCAGCGCGACGGCGGCGGCGAGACCGCCGATGCCCGCGCCGATGACGAGGGCCTTCTTCCCGACGGCACCACCAGCCATGTCAGTACCTCCCTGTGATGTGAGCCGACGGCGTCGGACGGCGTTCCGCGGTGTCGGCGCCGGTCGCCTCGGTGAGGACCGCCGCGACGTGGCGTACGTACGGGTCCTGCACGATCTGCATGTGGTCCCCCGGCACGTCCACGACGCGGACGTGACCCGTGGTCAGCCGCCGCCAGCCGTTGGCCGGTTCGTGGTAGAGGCTTCCGGCGCGGTCGTGCACGGGTTTGAGCACGTCGGGCAGCGAACCTTGCGCGCGGATCAGGACGAGGTCCTGGTCGGTGGGGGCGGGCCGCCAGTCGATGAGGGCGTCCCAGTTCGCGCGGAACATCTCGAAGACGCGGCGCAGGGAGGTGTCGGCGTCGTGGGCGGCGAGCATGCCGGTGCGTACGGCGAGTTCGCGGACGCTCGCGTAGGCGTCGTCCTCGTCGCGCAGGGCGCGGAACGCGTCGGCCGGCACGTCGCCGCCGCGGTCCAGCCAGAGCAGTTCCCAGAAGAACCAGGTCATGAGGGACAGCCCGTCGACCTCGGGGCGGCCGGTGCTGTGGTCCAGGGCGTCGGAGTCGATGAGGAGCACCTCCGCGACCTCTTCGCCGGCGGCCCTCAGCTGGGCGGCCATCTCGAAGGCGATGTGCCCGCCGAAGGACCAGCCGCCGAGGGTGTACGGACCGTGCGGCTGGACAGCGCGCATCGCGGCGACGTAACTGCGGGCGATCTCCGGGACGGTGCGCAAGGGCGCGGTGCCCGGCGCGAGTCCGGCCGCCTGGAAGCCGTAGAGCGGCTGGTCGGGCGGGAGTGCCCGGGCCAGCGGCAGGTAGCACAGCACGTTGCCGCCGGTGGGGTGCGCGAGGAACACCGGGCGCCGCGTTCCGGAGTTCCGCAGGGCGATCAAGGGGCCTTGTACGGCGGCGGATCCGGCCTCGCCGGCCCTGAGGTACGCGGCCAGTTCCGCGATCGTGGGCGCCGTGATCAGGGCCGAGACCGGAACGGCCGTGCCCAGGGCCTGTTCGATGCGGATGACCAGGCGCATGACGGTCAGGGAGGTCGCACCCAGCTGGAACAGGTCGTCGTGGGCTCCCACCGCGGGCAGTTGGAGCGTCTCCGCGGCGATCTCGGCCAGCCGCCGTTCCAGCGCGTCGGACGGAGCGGCGGAGGTGAGCGCACGGCGGGTGAGCGGGATGCGGCGCAGGGCGGCGTCGTCGCGCTTCCCGCTGGGGGTGCGGGGGAGGACGGGCAGGCACTCCAGGTGCGAGGGGACCATGTGGCCCGGCAGTTGGGCGCGCAGCTCCCGCCGGGTCGCGTCCAGGTCGACGCTGCCCGGGTCGGCGACGAGGAACGCGGCCAGGAACGAGGTCGGGCCCTCGCCCCGGGCCACCACCGCGGCCTCGCTGACGCCCGCGGCGCGGGCGGAGGGTGTCGCGGTGAGATGGAGTTCGACCTCGGCCGGTTCGATGCGGAAACCGCGGATCTTGACCTGGGTGTCCGTGCGGCCGAGGCAGACGATGTCGCCGCCGGGGAGGGTGTAGCCGAGGTCGCCGGTGCGGTAGGCCCGCGGGCCGGCAGGGTGGCCGGGCCGGGCGGGGAGTTCGACGAAGCGCTCCGCTGTCAGGTCCGGCTGTCCCTCGTAACCGTCGGCCAGGCACGCACCCATGGCGTAGATCTCGCCCGTGGCGCCGACGGGCAGCGGGCGCAGCGCGCGGTCCAGGACGGTGACCTCGCTGCCGTCTACGGCGGTCCCGATGGGCGGCAGCGCGGGATAGCGGGCCGGGTCGCCGGTCATGGTGAAGCCGGTGACGATGTGGGTCTCGGTGGGCCCGTACTGGTTCTCCAGGAGGACGCCGGGCGTCGGGAGCGCCGCGCACAGGCGGCGGATCTCGTCGGTGACCCGCAGTTGTTCCCCCGCCGAGATGATCACCCGGAGCGCACGGGGCACCAGGCCGAGTGCGACGGAGGTCTCCGCGAGCTGCTGCAGGGCCACGTAGGGGAGGAAGAGGCGCTCGACACGCTCGCGGTCGAGCAGGCGCAGCAGGGCGGGGAAGTCCAGGCGCTGTTCCTCGCTGACGAGCTGCAGCGGGGCACCGGCGCACAGCGTCGCGAAGATCTCCTGGAGGTGGACGTCGAAGCCCAGTGCGGAGAACTGCAGCGTGGGGCCGGTCACCGCGCCGCTGGGGATCCGGTTCTGCCAGTCGACCAGGCTCGACAGAGCCCGGTGCGGCATGGCGACGGCTTTGGGCACGCCGGTGGAACCGGAGGTGCACAGGACGTAGCAGGTGTCGGCGGGGCGGATCGGTGGCGGCTCGAAGGAGTCGGTGGCCGAGGGGGCGGGCACGGACTCGGCCGCGAGCTGCGGTACGTCGCCCAGCAATCCGGCATGGTGCCGCTGCGTGACGACGGTGAACGGCCGGACCGCCTCGATCATCGCGGAGATACGGGCCGCCGGGTAGCCGGGGTCCAGCGGGGCGACGGCACATCCGGCGCGGAGCACGCCGAGGACAGCCGCGACGTACTCAGGGCAGCGGTCCATGGCGATCCCGACCCGGGCGCCCGGAAAGGCGCCGTCGGCCAGCAGCCGACGGGCGATCACGTCCGAGGTCCGGTCCAGGCGGCGGTAGGTCCAGCGCTGGTCCTCGAAGGCGAGGGCGATCGCGTCGGGCGTCTCCTCGGCACGGGCGTGGACGACCCGCGCCAGGTCGGTGTACGCCGCCCCCGCGTCCTCGGCGGGCCGCGCGTCCGGCTCCGGGGTCAGGAAGGCCAGGTCGGCCTGCTCGTCGGGGTGGGTGACGAGGCGCTCCAGGACCCGCAGGCAGGTGTCCGTGAACAGTTCGGCCTGGCCGGTGGTGAAGGCGCGCCCGTCGCAGTCCAGGCTGAGCCACAGGTTGCCGTCGACGGGGTGGACGACGGCACTGACCAGCAGGCTCATCCCGCTCTCCTCCCACGTGCGCACGGACAGCAGGTCCAGCCCGGGCAGCCGCCGCAGCGCTTCCAGGGCGTGCAGGTGCACGTAGTTGAACGCGGTGTCGAGCAGCGGGCCGCCGAAGTCCTCCTCGATGCGGTGGAGCGGGTAATGGCGGTGCGCGTAGCTGTCCTGCTCGTGACGGAAGACGTCCCGGACGTGGTCCACCAGGCTGCGCGGGGCGGCGTCGACCCGGACCGGCAGGGTGTTGAGGAACAGCCCGGCGGTGCGGTCGGCGCCGGGCAGCTCGGAGCGGCCGTGCACGACCAGGCCCGTCGTCACGTCGTCCTGACCGGACAGCAGCCGAAGCGTCAGGGTGTACGCCGCGAACAGCGCCGATTTCAGGGGCAGTCCGTGGGTGCGGCCGAAGTCGCGCAGCCGGTCGTGCAGGCCGTCCGGCAGGGGGGTCAGCCGGGTGAAGCGCCCGGTGCCGCGGGGCGGCTCGGCGGTGGCGAACCGGGGCAGTTGCAGGGGTGTGGCCCCTTGCAGCCGTTCCTCCCAATAGGCGCGGGCGTCCGTCGAGCGCAGCGCCTCCAGCTCCGCGGCCACGTAGAGCGCCGGTGACGGCGGGGGCGCGGCACCGGCGGCGTCGACGTCCGCGCCCAGCCTGTGCAGATAGTCCTGCAGCAGTTCGCCCATCAGGCCGGCCACGCTGCCACCGTCCAGGACGGCGTGGTGGAAGCCGAGGACGAGGTCGACGCGGTCGGCCCGGGCGTGAGCGCGCAGTTGGTGCAGTGGCCCGGCCTCGAAGTCGTAGCGGTGGTGGCGCCGTTCCTCGACGTACCGGGCCAGCTCGGCGTCCGCCTCGGCCTCGCTCGCCGCCCGCAGGTCGCGGCATTCGAGTCCGCCGGGAGCCTGGTGGAGCACGATCTGGAGCGGCTCACCGAAGCCGGTCAGCGAGATGACGGAGCGCAGCGCGGGGTGCCGGGCCGTCAGCCGGTCGTAGGCGCGGCGCAGCCGCTCCTCGTCCCAGGGCATCCGCAGGCCGTAGTGGAAGACGTCCCGGTAGGGGCCCAGGTCCTGCGGGCCGGGGCCCTCCGCGTCCGCGGACGCGGAGCGAAGGCTGTGGTAGACCATGCCCAACTGCAGGCGGCTGAGCGGAAAGGCGTCCTGCGCTCCGTGCCGGACGTGCCGGTCGGCGTGCGCGACCAGCGCGAAGGGCGCGAGCGCCGGCCGCTCGCCGGCCGGCCGGGTGTGCTCCGCCAGCGCGGCCACCGTCGGGTACCGCATCAGGTCGCGGATCTCGAACCGCAGCCCGCGCCGTTCCGCCTCGGCCTGCACCCGCAGGGCCAGCAAGGAGTCCCCACCCAGGGCGTAGAAGTCGTCGTGGACCGCGACCTGGGCGCCCAGGACCTGTGACCAGACGGCGACCAGGAGGGACTCGGCGCCCGCACGTGGCGGCCGGGAGGGCTCCGCCGCGTGCTCCGGCGCCGGCAGCGCGGCCCGGTCCAGCTTCCCGTTCGGCGTCAGCGGCAGCGCCTCGACCCGGGTCCAGAAGGCGGGTATCAGGTGGTCCGGCAGGCTGCGGGCCAGTTCCGTACGGAGCTGCGCCGGGGAGATCTCATGCTCGCCGGCCCAGTACGCCACCAGATGGGTGCCCCGCTCCGGCGTCGTCCGGGCCACGACCGCCGCGGCACGCACCCCCGCGACGGCCGTCAGCGCGGCCTGGACCTCGCCCGGCTCGACCCGGTGTCCACGGATCTTGACCTGGTCGTCGATCCTGCCGAGGAACTCGAACCGGCCGCCCGCCGTCCGGCGGGCCAGGTCGCCGGTGCGGTACAGCCGGCCGCCGGGCGTGAACGGGTCGGCGGTGAACCGTTCACGGCTCAGCTCCGGCCGACCCAGGTAGCCGCGGGCCACCTGGACCCCGCCGATGCACAACTCGCCCGGAACACCGACCGGTTGGGGCTCGTCGCCCGGACCGAGCACGTACAGCTGGGTGTTGTCCACCGGATGGCCGATCGGAACCGGCGCCCCGCCCTGTGCGGGGTGGTCCGAGCAGTCGTAACAGGAGACGTCGACGGTGGCCTCGGTCGGACCGTAGAGGTTCACCAGCCGCGGGGGCCGCTCTAGGACGGCGAAGAGGCTGTTGAACCGGTGGACCAGGCCCGGCGTGAGCGCCTCACCGCTGGAGAACACGTACCGCAGGGACGCCGCCTCGGACAGCGACGCGGGCTCGTCCTCCAGCATGTCGAGGAACGGGCCGAGCATGGCGGGCACGAAGTGCACCACGGTGACGCGGTGTTCGGCGACCGCACGCAGAATCTCCCGCGGGTCGCGGTGGGCCCTGGGCGGCAGCATGGCCACCGCCGCGCCGGACGCCGCCCACCAGAACAGCTCCCACACGGACACGTCGAACGTGGCCGGCGTCTTCTGCAGGATCACGTCGTGCGGGCCGATCGGGTAGCGGCGCTGCATCCACGCGAGGCGGTTGACGACGGACCGGTGCTCGACCATGACGCCCTTGGGGCCGCCCGTCGAACCGGAGGTGTAGATGACGTACGCGAGGTTGTCGTCGGCCACGTGATCGGCCACGTCGTCGGCCGCTTCGTAGGACACCTCACCGTCCGATGTGCCGCTCGGCGTGTGGAGGCCGTCGACGCGGATCACCGGCACGGCAGTTCCGGGCGGCACCAGGGGAGCGGTCGACTCCTCGACGAGTAGCGCCGCGGCCCCGCTGTCACGCAGCAGGTACGCGATGCGCTCCGCCGGGTACTCGGCGTCGACGGGCACGTAGCCCGCCCCGGTGCGTAGCGTGCCCAGCAGGGCCGCCGGCAGCGCGGGGCCCCGCTCGACGAGCACCGCGACCCGGTCCTCCGCCGCCACCCCGGCGCGCCGCAGGGCGTCCGCCACCTGGCCCGCATGCGTGTCGAGCGCGGCGTACGTGGTGCTGCCGGCACCTGACACCGCGACGCGGTCGGGCGTGCGCCGGGCCTGCTCCGCGAACAGGCCGTGCACCGTTGCGCCTTCGGGAAGCGGTACGGCCGGCCCGTGCGCGGCGAGGAGCGCGTCCGCCCGCCCGGCGGAGTCCAGGAGCGGGATGCGGGACGCGGGCCGGCGGGGGACGGCCAGGCCGTGCCGGATCAGGGTGTGCAGATGCTCCGCCACCCGCGCCGGGGGCAGTCCGTCGTCGAACACGTCCGGCGCGGAGTCGAGTTCGATGCGCAGCAGGTCCGTGTTCCGGTGGTGGACGACCAGGATCGCCAGCGCGTCCTGGTCGTGGCGGCGCTGGTGACCGGTGCGCTCCTGGACCAGGCCCGCGACGTCGGGCAGCTCGGGCAGGTTCAGGTAGGAGACGGTGGTGTCGAAGAGCTGCCGCCGCCCGTCACCGGATGCGGCGGGCCGGGGCATGTCTCCCAGTGCGAGCCGTTCGTGGTGACGGTACGCGCGGACGTCGGCGGCGACCCGGCCGGCCATGGATTCGAGCGTGTCGGCCGGCCCGACCGGGACTAACAGCGGCAGCGTGGTGGCGAAGTGCCCCACGGTGGCGGCGTGCCGCGGGCCGCGCCGGTTGAGGAACGCGACACCGAGCATCGCCGAGTCGGTGCCGTGCAGGCGGGCGAGGTACGTGCCGAGTGCCGCGGCGACGTAGGAGAAGACGGACGTGCCGGTGGCCCGGATCGCGGCCACTTCCTCGGGCTCCAGGGTGACGGACACGCGCCGGTCCCCGCCGGGGGGTGCCGGGCGCCGGGCGAAGAGCGCCGGGACCGCGCCGTTCAGGCGCTCACGGAAGAAGTCCTGGTCAGCCTGGTGCTCGGGGGAGCCGCGGTAGGCGAGGTCCTCGTCGACGAAGGAACGGTACGACGGACAGGGGTCACCGGGGGCGCTGGGTGCACCGAGTGTGCTGGGTTCATCGGGTGCGCCGGGACGGGAACCGTCCCTGATATGGCTCTCGTAGTGGGCCAGCACCCGAGTCAGGAACAGGTCGAGCGCATAGCCGTCCGCCACGATGTGGTGGGCGCGCAGGACGATGTGGACGGTCTCCGCGTCCTGCCGCAGCAGCATCGGGTGGAACAGCCGGTCGGTCCGCAGGCGCAGGGGCACCGTGAGCGCGGCGTCCACGGCCCGGCGACAGGCCGCCGCCGGGTCCGGCGCACCGGACAGGTCGAGCACCTCGACGGGCAGCGGCTCGTGGCCGACCCACTGGTAGGGGACGCCGTCGGCCTCACCGAACCGGGTGAGCAGTGCGTCGTGCCGGCGGGTCACGCGGTCCAGGCTCCCGGCCAGCACGTCGATGTCCACCGGCCCGTGCAACCGCTGGTGACCGGCGATGGTGAACTGCGCCGACTCCTCGCCGGAGCGGCACACCGTCCAGATGTCCCGCTGGTGGGCGCTGAGCGGGAAACGCTCGTCCAGCCGCAGCAGGCTCCGCTCGCCCTGCACGTGCTTGGTGTCCCCCATGCCATGCCTTTCCCCCGGGCCGACGGTTCGGCGAAGACGGTTTCAGTACGGACTAAAGGCCCTCCGAAGTGGCTCCGCCCCCGACATCGCCCAGCGGCCGTGGGCCGGGCTCACACTCCGCGCCGCGATTATGTGGACGCCACGTTCATATTGTGTTTATATGGACTCAGCGTTCACATCCAGTGGAGGAAGACCATGAGCACCTCTGTCAGCACCTCGCCCCGTGTCGCACGCGTCGCCCTCGTCACCGGTGCCACCGGCGGTATCGGAGAGGCCGTCGTCGAGCGGCTCGTCGCGGACGGCTTCGCCGTCGCCGTGCACTACGCCGGAAACAAGGGCAAGGCCGAAGCCCTCGTGGAGAAGATCGCCGCGTCCGGCGGCCGGGCCCTCGCGGTCGGCGGTGACGTCGCCGACGAGCAGCAGATGCAGGCTGCGTTCGACGCCGTCGAGACGGCCTTCGGCGGCATCGACGTCGTCGTCAACACCGCCGGGATCATGGTGCTCGCGCCGATCGCCGAGCTGAACCTGGACGACCTGGACCGCATGCACCGCACGAACATCCGCGGCACCTTCGTCGTCTCCCAGCAGGCCGCCCGCCGGGTTCGCCGGGGCGGCGCGATCATCAACGTCTCCACGTCCGTCACCCGCACCCAGCTCCCCACCTACGGCGCCTACGTGGCGAGCAAGGCGGCCGTCGAGAGCATCACCCTGATCCTCGCCCGGGAACTGCGCGGCCGGGACATCACCGTCAACACGGTCGCCCCCGGCCCCGTCGCCACCCCGCTCTTCCTGGAGGGCAAGGACGAGGAGACGATCGGCCGCTTCGCGAAGGCCGCCCCGCTGGAGCGCCTGGGCGAGCCGCGCGACATCGCCGAGTCGGTCGCCTTCCTCGCCGGCCCCGCCCGCTGGGTCAACGGCCAGGTCCTCTACTCCAACGGCGGCCTCGCCTGACGCGGACCGGCGTAGCGGCACCGCCGCCGCGCGACGGACAGCGCCGGGGGCTGTTCAGATCCCGGCATCCGACACCCCGTATCCGAAGCCCGCCACCCAGAGTCCGGCACCCGAGATCCGGGATCCGACATCCGCCACCCGACTGGAAGAGACCATGCCATCCGTCGTTCTCATCACCGGCGCCGCCACCGGCATCGGCAACCTCACGGCCCGCGCGCTCGCCGCCGCCGGCCACACCGTCTACGCCAGCATGCGCGACCTCCACGGCCGCAACGCCGGCCGCGCGCGGGAACTCCTGGACCTCGGGCGCAGCGAGGGGCAGGACATCCGCGTCGTCGAACTCGACGTGCAGTCCGACTCCTCGGCCGAGGCGGCCGTCGCCACCGTCCTCGACGAGGCCGGACGGCTCGACACGGTCGTCCACAACGCCGGACACCTCTACGTCGGATACGTCGAGGCGTTCACCCCGGACGACATCCACCGCCTCCTCGACATCAACGCGATCGGCATCCAGCGCGTCAACCGGGCCGCCCTCCCGCACATGCGGGCACGTCGCTCCGGCACCCTCGTCTACGTCGGCAGCACCACCTCCGTCGTGGTCCCGCCCTTCCTGGGCCCCTACGTGGCGTCGAAGTTCGCCGCCGACGCACTGGCCCAGGTCACCGCCTACGAGGTCGGCCAGTTCGGCATCGAGACCACCATCGTGATGCCGGGCCCCTTCACCCAGGGCACCGAGCACTTCCCCAACGCCGGACACGCGGGCGACGGCGAGCGCACGCGCGCGTACGCCGAGCTGGACCCGCTGGTGGCCCGCAACGAACAGGCGACGGAAGGGCTGTTCCCACCCGGCGTCGACGCCCACCCGCGGGCCGTCGCCGAGGAGATCGCCCGCGTCCTGGCCCTCCCGCACGGTACCCGGCCCTTCCGTACCGTCGTCGACTTCAGTCAGGCCGGGGTCGAGGAGGTCAACGAGGTGCTGCGCCGCGCCCAGGAGGACTTCGTCACCCGCCTCGGCTTCGGCGACCTCCTCCGGGTCAAGGAGACCCGGTCCTGAGCCCGGCTCCGCCGCACGGGCGTCCCCGCCCCGCCGCGCGGCTTCCTACACTGATCCGGTTCCCATGAGCGAAGGAGAGACATCGTGACGAAGCAGGCCGAGGGCGTGGCCGGGCGCGCGGCCCGTGGGCGCGGCCGCCGGCCCGCCGACGAGGTCCGCGCGGACGTCTTCCGCGTGGTGGGGGAGATCCTCCTGGGGGAGGGGATCGCCGACCTCACCTTCGAACGGGTGGCCCGCCTGTCCGGCGTCAGCAAGACGACGCTGTACAAGTGGTGGCCGTCCAAGGGCGCGCTGGCCCTGGACGGCTACTTCCACGCCGTAGAGGAGACCCTGGCGTTCGAGGACACCGGGGACGTCCGCGCCGATCTGCTGAGCCAGCTGCGCGCGTTCGCGCGGGTCATGACCGCGACCCCGGCCGGCCGGGTGGTGACCGAACTGATCGGCCAGTCCCAGACAGACGAGGACCTGGCCGTGGCGTTCCGCTCCCTGTACTCCGGCGAACGGCGGCGCCTGGCCGGCGAGCGGCTCAGGCGCGCCCAGGAGCAGGGCGAGATCCGCGACGACGTCGACGTCCAGGTGCTCGTCGACCAGCTGTGGGGTGCCGTCTACCACCGGCTGCTCATCCCGGACGAGCCCGTCACGGACGCGTTCGTGACCGCGCTGGTGTCCAACCTGATCGACGGGATCACCCCGCCGAGCCCGACACCGCCGAGCCGCTGACGCGGCCCGGCCAGGCCGGGACCGGCGTCCGCTCAGTCGGCCAGGGGTTGCCATTCCGGTGCCAGCACCGACCAGACCTCCGCGTCGTGGCGGACGCCACGGTAGAGGTAGGTCTCGCGCAGAACGCCCTCGCGGGTCATGCCGAGGCGCTTGGCCACGTTGATGCTGGGCGTGTTCTTCGGCGACGCGAACCACTGCACGCGGTGGATGCCGCGTTCACGGAACGCCCAGTCGATGACCACCCGTGCCGCACGTACGACCAGGCCCCGGCCTGTGGCAGCGGGCTCCAGCCAGCAGCCGACCTCGCAGATACCGGCGGCGGCGTCGAATTGCGGGAAGGAGACGCCACCGACGAGGGTGCCGTCGAGCCAGATGCCGTACAGCCGGCCGGTGTCGGAGGCCGCCTTCTCGGCGTAGCGCTGGAGATAGGCGCGGGCGGAGACCAAGTCCGTGGCGAGGTCGGGCAGTTCCATGTGGGCACCGATGAAATCGCGGCCCCGGTCCATGTGCGCGAGGAACTCCTCGGCGTGCCAGGGCTCCAAAGGCCGCAGCTCGGCCCCGTCGCCCAGGGACATCGCGAACATAGCCATCCTTCGAAGTGTGCTGATCCGACCGCCAGATCCTCGCACGCCCGGCCGGCTAGCAGGCTCCCAGGTCTTCCCAGACACCCCACTCGCCGGTGGTGCCCGGCTTGTCGCCCGTCACCCACCACTTGGCGCGCCAGGTGTGCCCGCCGTACGACACGGTGTCACCACCGTGGTAGACCCGTGTGGCGTCCCAGGTCGGTGTGGTGCAGGTGCCGCCGCCTCCGTCGCCGCCTCCCGTGCCGCCGCCGCTGCCTCCGCCGATGTTGACGTCGACGCAGGAGTAGAACGCGTTCGCGGTGTCGGCGATGTTCCAGACGGCGAGCACCTTCTGACGGCCCGTGAAGCCGCCGAAGTTCACCTGCTGGCTCACGTCCGCGGCCGGCTGCTGGTTGTGACCGTCGAACTCGGCGATCTTCTGGCCACCGATGAAGTACTGCCAGTTCGCGGTGGCGTGCCGGGCCGTGTTGTGCCACGTGAAGGTCGCCGTCGTGCCGACCGGGGTGACCTTCCAGCTCTTGCTCTCGTCGTCCAGCTCGGCGTACTCGGCATGACCGCCGCTGCAACTCCGCAGGCCCTTGGGGCCCTCGACACTCTGCGGTTCGTACTTGATCTGGCCGCAGTCGACGACGCCGTCGGCGCACTGCTGCTGCCGGCTCGTGGGCAGCGTCACCCAGCCGTGGGCGCTTGCCGTGCTCGCCGGGAGGCTGACGGCGAGCACGGGAGCGACCAGCGCACCGATCGTGACGGCCGCACGTCTTTTCATGTTCATGCCAGGTCCCTTTCATGTCTGCATCTGCATCTGACCGCGACAAGGTCTAGACCATAGCTCCACGCTCGGCCCGGTCAAGGTTGACTGTTCGGAAGTCCAGGAAATGCCTTCAGAAACACCATGCCGCGGCGGGCGCACCAGCGAGAACGGCGGCGAGCCGGCGGTGACGCCCTGGTGACGCGCCCTGGTTGAACGTTCGAGCGTGGTCCAGTCCGCCGACGGGTGCCCTGTACAGGCAAAGGGGGCCCGGCGACTCCCAAGGGGTCTAGTCCATTCTTGGTTCAGACCATTGACCCGCTCTCGCGGCGGCCGCTATCCCAGTAGGCGGCAACTCCCCGTCCCAGCGCGGACATCCGCCATTCCCTCCCCACACCTGGACTGACATGAGACGAGTGCGTTCCTTCCACGCTGCCCTCGCCGCAGCCGCCACCGCGGCCGCCGCCGTGGGCCTCGCCCTCACGGGTGCCGGCACCGCCCAGGCCGCGACGCCCCTGCCGCACCACGTCTTCGCCCCCTACTTCGAAGCATGGACCGGCGAGAGCCCCGCCGCCCTCTCCGCCCAGTCGGGCGCCAAGCACCTGACCATGGCGTTCCTGCAGACCGCCACCAAGGGCTCCTGCACGCCGTACTGGAACGGCGACACGAGCATGCCGATCGCCGCCTCGTCCTTCGGCGCCGACATCAAGACGATCCAGGCGGCCGGCGGTGACGTCATCCCCTCGTTCGGGGGCTACACGGCCGACACCACCGGGACCGAGATCGCCGACAGCTGCACGGACGTGCAGCAGATCGCCGCCGCGTACGAGAAGGTCATCACCACCTACGACATCTCGCGGCTCGACATGGACATCGAGGTCGACTCGCTCGACAACACCGCCGCCATCGACCGCCGCAACAAGGCCATCAAGCTGGTCCAGGACTGGGCGGCGGCCAACGGGCGCAAGGTCGAGATCTCCTACACCCTGCCGACCACCACGCACGGCCTCGCGGACAACGGCGAGGCGCTGCTGCGCAACGCGGTCGCCAACGGCACACGGGTCGACGTCGTCAACCTCATGACGTTCGACTACTACGACAACCAGCCCCACGACATGGCGCAGGACACCCAGACCGCCGCCCAGGGCCTGTACGACCTGCTCGCCGAGCTGTACCCGGGCAAGTCGGCGGCCCAGCTGTGGAACATGGTCGGCGTTACCGAGATGCCGGGCGTCGACGACTTCGGCAAGGCGGAGACCTTCACCCTGGCCAACGCCCGGACCGTGTACGACTGGGCGGTCGCCAAGGGCATCAACACGCTGTCTTTCTGGGCACTGCAGCGGGACAACGGCGGCTGCCCGGGCGGCGCGGCCGCGGACAACTGCTCGGGCATCCAGCAGAACACGTGGGACTTCACGCACATCTTCGCGCCGTTCACCGACGGCACCAGCACCCCGTCCAACGACTTCTCCGTCGCGCTCACCCCGGCCTCCGCGACCGTCACGGCCGGCCAGTCCGTCACTGCCACCGTCAAGACGGCCGTGACCAAGGGTGACGCCCAGAGTGTGCGGCTCAGCGTCAGCGGAACCCCGGCGGGCGTCACCGCCTCGCTCAGCCCGGCGTCGGTCACCGCGGGGGGTAGCTCGACTCTCACCCTGGCCACCACCTCGGCCGCGGCGTCGGGCACCTACACGGTCACCGTGACCGGGGCGGGCACCTCGGGCAGCCACTCGGCCACGTACTCCCTGACCGTCACCGGCGGCTCCGGCAACCAGTGCACCGACGCCCCCTGGGTCAAGGACAAGGTGTACACCGGCGGCCAGAGGGTCTCGCACAAGGGCCACGCCTGGAAGGCCAAGTGGTGGACGACGGGTGAGGAGCCCGGCACCACCGGCGAGTGGGGCGTCTGGCAGGACCTCGGCGCCTGCTGAACCTCCCGGAACACAGGGCGACCGTGCCGGCCGCAGCCTTCGACGAGGGGCCGCGGCCGGCACGAGACGTGTGGTGGGTCAGCTCGGGGTGCCGCTGCGCCGGGCGTAGGCGCGGGCGGCGCGGGCGCGGTCGCCGCAGCGGGTGGAGCACCAGTGGCGCCGGCCGTGCGTGCGCAACAGGAACCGGTCGCAGGGCGGGGAGCCGCAGGCGGCGAGGATGCCGGCGTCGGGACCGGTGAGCAGGTCGGCGGCGTCGGCCGCGAGGGTCGCCAGCGCGTGGTTGACGGCGCGGTCGGTGGGGTGTGCGTGAATGCGACGCGGTCCTTGGGCGCCGTCCCAGGCGAGCAGGGGCGCGGTGGGTACGGCCGTGAGTGCCTCGTTCACCGCGCGCAGTGATTCCTCGGGCGGGGTGGTGCCGTCGACGCGGGCGGCGAACAAGGCGCGTACATGCGCCCGCAGCGTGCGCATCCGCCGGGCGCACACCTCGTACAACCGCACGTCCGGGGCGGTCAGCTCGTGGGCGGCGAGCCAGCGCATGGCGGATTCCGGGGCGGCGAGCAGGTCGTAGCTCTGACCGGCGGGCAGGGTCGCGGCGGTGTCGGCGAAATCCAGGGAACGGTACCGGTCGGCACCTGGAGCCGGAGGCAGAGCGGCCTGCGCTGCGTCGGTGGCCGGCACATCATCCATGCCTCTCATGGTAGCCCTTGCGTTTTTCCGTGACGCCCGCCTAGCCTGGCCTCACGTTAAACGCGGCATTTTTTCGTGAGAAGCGGAGATGTGATGTCCCAGCTCAACGGCGACTCGTTCCCGGTCCGCACCTTCGGCGGTCCGACCGCCCTGTTCGAGTACGGCGGCCTGCGCTTCCTGACCGACCCGACGTTCGACGGCCCCGGCGACTACCCCTCGGCCGGCCCGACCCTGACCAAGACCGCCCCCTCCACCGCCACCCCCGCCGACCTCGGCCGCGTCGACGTCGTCCTGCTCTCCCACGACGAGCACGCCGACAACCTCGACACCTCCGGCCGGGCCCTGCTCGCCGACATCCCCCTCACCCTGACCACCCCCGGCGGCGCCCAACGCCTCGGGAAAGAGGCGAAGGGCCTGGCCGACTGGGAGACGGTCGAACTGGAGCGCCCCGGGGGCGGCACCCTCACCGTCATGGGTGTGCCCGCCGTGCACGGGCCCGGCCCGCGCGAGGCGGTCGAGCCGTACACCGGCCAGGTCGTCGGCTTCGTCCTCACCGGCGAGGGTCTGCCCACGGTCTATGTCAGCGGCGACAACGCCTCCCTCGACGCCGTAAAGGAGATCGCCGAACGCTTCGCCCCGGTGGACACAGCCGTCCTGTTCGCGGGCGCACCCCGCTTCCCGATGCTCTTCGACAACAACCCGCTCGTCCTGGACAGCGCCCAGGCCGCCGAAGCCACCCGGATACTCGACGCCCGCCGCGTCGTACCCGTCCATCACGACAGCTGGGCCCACTTCACCGAAGGCCGCGACGAACTGGAGGCCGCCTTCACCGCCGCCGGTCTGGCCGACCGCCTGGACCGCGACTGGTTGCAACGCGCCTGAGGCGACCTTCCGGCGGCCCGTCCCTTCCTGTCAGGTCTCGGCGACCGACGCCGCAACGCCGTCGGCCACGGCGAACAGCAGATCCTCGCGATCCGGTGGGCACACGAGTTGCAGGCCCACGGGCAGGCCGTCCACGCAGCCGGCGGGAACACTGAGCGCGGGAAAACCCAGAACGTTCCACGGACTCGTGAGGGCCAGGAGCGCGCTGCGCACGGAGCGGGACGAACCGCTGACCGTGACCTCCCGCCGGCCGAGCTGTGGCGCCGTGATGCCGACGGTGGGCGAGGCCAGCAGGTCGAACCGATCGAACACGCCGTTGACGGACCGTCGGGCCGTCTCACGTGCGTGCAGTGCCCGGACATAGCGCCATCCAGGAGTCTTGGATGCCTCCCGCAGCCGGTCGAGGACCTCGGCATCGAAGAGTTCCGGGTGCTCACGGACCCGGTCGGCGTGCGTGGCGAACGCCTCACTGTTCTGGATGGCGCTGAACGTCTCCCACACGGCATCCAGCGCGTCGCACGCCACCTGCGCCACGTCGTGGTGCGACAGCGCGCGCCGTGTCACGTCCGCCACCGCCGGCGTCACTGGAGCATGGGCGGCCGCTTCGAGCCAGCCGATCCGCGCGACGGCCGCTAGGGCACCGCGTGGCACGGGACGCTCAGGGGCCAACGCCTCGACGACCAGACGACAATCCCTGGCGGTGACACCTAGCACACCCACGTGATCAAGGCTGGGCGCGAGAGGGAACACCCCCTCGCTCGGCAGCCGTCCGAACGCCGGTTTGTAACCGGCGATGCCGCACAGCGCCGCGGGGATCCGCGCGGAGCCTCCCGTGTCCGTGCCCAGCGCGACCGGCACCATGTGCGAGGCGACGGCCGCCGCGCTGCCGCCGCTGGAGCCACCGGCCATGCGGCGCGGGTCGCGGGGATTTCTGGCCGGACCGTGCCGACCTCGGTCGCCGGTGGGGCCGTAGCCGAATTCGTGGGTGACGGTGGTGCCGATGATCACCGCTCCGGCCGACCGCAGACGCCGTACGCACGTCGCATCGTCGGCGGCCCGGTGGCCGGCGAAGTGAGCGGAACCCCGCGTTGCGGGCAGCCCCTTGACATCGATGAGGTCCTTCACCGCCACCGGAATGCCGTGCAGCGGTCCGCGGTCGATGCCGTTGCGCAGCTCATCGTCCGCACGGCGCGCGGCACTTGCCGCCCCCTCGTGGTCGACGAAGGCGAAGGCACCGAGTTCGCCGTTCCGGTCCGCGATGCGAGCAAGGCTGCGCCGGGCGAGTGCTTCGGCGGTCGTCTCGCCGGCGCGCAGTGCCGCGGCCAGTGCTTCGATCTCACTCATGGTGTGGCCTCGCTGGAGCTCGGTGATCAATCGGCCGGCTTGGGCGGAACCGGGCTCCGCAGGGGAAGCGATGTATCGGCTCGCGCGGCGCGTGCGACGTCCGAGCAGCGAGCGAAGTGCACGTCGCCGCGTTCCCGCGCGTGCTCGATGAGCTTGCGCAGGGCCACGGCCCGTGAGGGACGGCCGGTCAGGAACGGATGGTTGGTGAGGTTGAACAAGCAGCCGTAGTGCCTCATGGCGTCCAGCTCGTCCGTCCACATCTCCAGCACCTTGCGCGGGGACTCGATCACGGACCCGATGTGCGGTGCGGGCAGGAAGGCGTACTGCTCCCAGTCGTCGAGGGACCAGTGCACGGGCAGCTCCACGATCGTGCCCGCCTCGGTCCGCAGGGCGTAGGGGCGGTCGTCGCCCATGAGGGAGGAGTCGTAGAGCAAGCCGTACTCCGCCACCAGGGACGAGGTCAGCCACGTCGACGACCAGTTGGCGGCGCGGTGCCCGGCGATCGGGATGTCCTGGGCGGCGAACACTTCCATGGCACGCTCGAAGTCCGCACGTTCCTCGTCGGCGGTCATCTCCGTCGGCGGACGATGACTGTAGGAGTGGTGCGCGACCTCGTGACCGCGTTCGACGATGGAAGCGGCGAGCCCCGGGCGCTGTTCCGCCACCCAGCCCGGCACGAAGAACGTCGCGGGAACGCCGGTCTCGTCGAGCAGGTCGAGAATTCTCGGTACGCCGACGTCCGGCCCGTAGGACTGGTGGGACATGGTCGACGCATGAGTGGCGTAGTGCGCCCCGTGCGCGAGGATCGGTGCCTCCGCGTCCACGTCGAAGGTCAGCGTTGCGACGGCGGCGGCCCGGCCGCGCCAGGAATGGTCCATGCTTCGGCTCCTCGGCCCGGCCGGCACAGCGGTGCCGGCCGGTGAAGTGGGGTGGGTGGCTTGCTCAGGCGCTCATGTTCCGACGCCGCCACTGTTCGGCATTGTCCAGCGAGGCTCGCGGCTGGAGCATGGCATGGTCGAACGCGTCCAGGTCGTGTCCGCCGGCCACCCGGTTCGGGAGATCGGGGTTGGCCAGGGCTCCTCGTCCGAGGGAGAGGAGATCGGCGTGACCTCCTTCGAGGAGCCGGGCCGCCTGGTCGAGGTCGTGCATACCGCCGTTGGCGATCACGGGAAGTCCGGTGACCTTCTTCGCCAGAGCGGTGATCGTGTCGCCGCTGTCGAGCCGTGCGGTCTCGATCCAGTCCCGGCCCTCGCTCGCGATGTGCAGGTAACTGGCGCCGGCCTTCGCCAGCGACGTGAACACGACGCGGGCGTCCGCGGCTCCGGCCCATCGGTGGTGGAAGTCGTTGACCTTGGTCTGGGAGAGCCGCACACCGATCCAGAAGTCCTCGTCGGGAATGCGGGCCCGGATGCGCTCGGTGACGTGTGCCGTCAGCCTGATCCGGTTGGCCACCGGGCCCCCGTAGGAGTCGGTGCGCAGGTTCGTGTAGTCCGTCAGGAACTGGTCGAGCAGGTATCCGTTGGCCGCGTGGACCTCGACACCGTCGAACCCGGCTTCCCGCGCGTTCACGGCAGCGGAAACGAAACCCTGTACGGCTGTCTCGATGTCGTCGTCGGTCATGGCGCGAGGCGTGGGCCATCGGCCGGACCCGCCGTACTCGGGCATCATCCGACCCTTGGGCGGAACCGCCGACGGTCCCACCGTGTCCGTGCGGAACCGGTTGCCCTGGGAGAGCGCGCCCGCGTGCATCAGCTGCATGACCGCACGGGCGCCGCCTGCCTGGATCGACTCGGCGACAGCCCGCCAGGCCCGGACATGTGACTCGGTCACGATCCCCGGCTGGAAGAAGTAGCCCTGGCTGTGCCGGTCGTCGGTGTACGTGCCCTCGGTGATGACCAGGCCGAAGCCGCCCGAGGCGAAGGCGGAGTAGTAGCGGGCCATCGCTTCGGTGGGCGTGCCGTCCTCACGGGCAGAGACTCGGGTCATCGGAGCGACGGCGAGCCGGTTCGCCAGCTTGGCGCCGGCCAGGGTCACGGGCTCCAGGGCAGGGTGGGGGGCGAGGGCGTTCATGCGGTTGCTCCGTTCTCTATCTGCAGTCTGAGAGGTGAAGGCGCGCCGGCGTTGATGTCCACGAGGTCCTGCGGGCACGCGGACACCACGAGGACGCAGTCCATCTCCGCCTGGAAGGTGATGCTGTCCCCTGGCCGGGACGTCGCCGTCTCCCAGGTGAGAGCACCGTCGTTGCTCACGGGGATGTCCATGAAGACGTTGATCGGCTGTGGCACCAGGTCGGCGGACAGCCCTATCGCGGCCAGGGCGTCATGCATGTTCTGGGCGCAGGAGGCGTGGTCGGAGGGTGCGGCGAGAGCCGCGTAGCGGGCTGCGTCACATGCGGCGATGAGCATGTCGTGGCGCCCGGGTGACGAGTCCTCGACGAGGGTGAGGATGGGGCGGCGCAGGCTGGTGACGAACTGTTCCCCGACCGCGGGGAACAGACGGTTGACGTGGGCCCGGGTGTGTGAGGCCGAGTGGTACTCGCGGATGTCGCCGCGCGCGAAGGCGAAGACGTCGCCGACCTGCCGGCCCTCGACGTCGATGATCTTTACCCGTTGCCCCGCATCGACGTGGACGGCCCTGCCTTCGCCTGCGGGGATGTCGATGCTTGCGCATACCTGGGTTGCTTGCGTCATGGAGACAAGAAAGCAGCGCCCGGGCGACGAGGGCGAGGTGGGAACCGCCACTGTTGGGGCCCGGCCGGTGTCTGAAGCTACAACCGGCAGGAGGCGGGCGCCCGGCACGATGGCTTGTGCGTGGTGCGGAACCCTCCAGCAGGGGTGCGGTGTACGGTCGGTGGAGATGATGCCCGGCTGCACCCTTGGAAGGTGGTGGAGTAGACACCGTGCTGACGCTGCGGACTCTCTGCGAACGTCGCGATCTTGAGCTGACGGTGCTGGTGCCGGGCCCCGAGGGTGCGCTCGACTGCGAAGTCTCCTGGACGCACAACACCGAGCTTCCGGACCCTTCGCCCTACCTCCGGCGCGGCGAACTGGTGATGACCAACGGCTTGTGGCACATCGCCGGACACTCGGCCGAATCCTTCGTTCATCGGGTACAGGACGCCGGGGCGTCCGGGATCGTGTTCGGGCTGCGGCGCGAGATGCCGGCGACTCCGGCCGACGTGATCGACGCGTGCCGCAAGGCGGGTATGCCCCTGCTGGAACTGTCGGTCGACGTCCCGTTCACCGCGCTGTCCCAGGCCGCCGCCCGGACACTGGCGGAACAACGGCAGAGCGCTCTCATGGCCTCCGTCCGGCGCGGCAACGCACTGGCCGACGCGATCAGCTCGGGCACCGGAGCCGGCGGTGTGCTGCGGGTACTGCGCCGGGATCACGATCTGCGGCTCGCGGTGGTGGACCGCATGGGGCACCTTCTGGGCTCCGCCGGAGCCGGCCTCACCGACGATGACCTGGTCGTGGTGGCACGAGCAGTCGCTCGCCGTCCGCCTCCGCTCGAGGTGACGCTGTCGAACGACTCGGCGGCGCTGTTCCCCGTGGGAGTCTTCGGAGAGGCCGACGCGGCGCTCGTGTGCCTCCGGTCGGCCGCCGCGCTCGACGAGGCGGAACGCGGAGCGCTGGAACAGGCCGCACATTTCCTCGGCATGGAGACCGCCCGGTTGCACGCCGTGCAAGCCACCGAAATGCGCTTCGCCGGCGAACTGATCGACATGATCTTCGCCGGGGCTGGAGCGTCACGGGAATTCGCAGCCAGGCTGAAGACGTTCGGCATCGAGGCCGGAGATCCGCTTGCCGTGTGTGCCCTTGCCCTTGCGGAGGGAGAGGCGGCGGTCTCACCCGTGCCGGCCAACGCTGTGATGGCCTTCTTCGTGTCCGAGGGTGTACCCGCCGTCGTAGCGCCGGGTGGCCGCGACACCGTGGCCCTCTTTCCATGGCGTCTGACGGAAGGGGAGCT
Source organism: Streptomyces griseosporeus (assembly GCF_014656055.1). Taxonomy (GTDB): domain Bacteria; phylum Actinomycetota; class Actinomycetes; order Streptomycetales; family Streptomycetaceae; genus Streptomyces; species Streptomyces griseosporeus. Next base: position 291,471 of record NZ_BNBR01000001.1, on the reverse strand, counting down.
TGAGGCGTCGATGACCCGGCTCTTGGGCCTCCTGGACAGGCAACTCCCGGCGCAGAAAGTGGTGTTGGGCTACGGCGGACCGGCCGGGGACAGCACCAAGCTGAAGGTTCCGCTGATGGAAGCGCGAGAGGCGTGCCAACTGCTGGCGCGGGGCAGCTCCGCGGCCCGTATGGCCCGTTTCGCGGAACTGCCGTCCCACAGTGCGCTGCTGGGGCGCTTGGACGGGCAAGTCGTGCAGCGCTTCGCGGATGCGCTCCTCACGCCGCTACGCGATCACGATGCCCAGAGAGGAGCCCAGCTGGAACTCACTCTGCGCACTTTCCTCGCCAATGAAGGGCAGTTCGCGGCCACGGCCGATGCCCTGTACATCCACGTGAACACCCTCCGCAAACGACTCACCCGCATCGGTGAACTGACCGGCCGCGACCCCATGAAGTTCGAAGGCAGGGTCGATCTGTTCCTGGCTCTTGAGGCCGACGCGTTGGTGAGGTCCTGAGAGGGCCTTGCTGACGGCTTCTACCGTCGTCAATCGGCAAGGGCGGACCTGTCGCGGGCGGCACGGTTCTCGGAGCGGGTGAGGAGGTAATGCAGCCCGCCGGCGACCACCGCGCCCGACAGCCAGGAGAAGTCGGTGTGGTGCATGCTCCGGGCCAGAGGGCCCTGCATGAGCGGCACCAGTCCGTACTGCCAGGACCACGCCGCCGCGATACCGGCCGCGAGGGCGAGGAGCGCGCGCCAGCGCCATGCCGGAGCACGGTCGTCGAACAACTCCGCCACATCGAGCCGGCTGCGGCGCAGGACGAAGAACTCCGTCAGCATGACGGCGGCCCAGGGGCTGATCCAGACCAGGATCGATGTCATCCAGTGGTCGAAGGACTCGGCGAAGCTGTGTGACTGCATGAACACCAGCAGGACCACGGTGGCGACCGCCCCCGCCACGAGGGTCACCTTCCAACGGGCCGCCCGGACCCCCACCGACAGCGCGGCCAGCGCGCACGAGTAGAGGTTGAGGATATTGGTCGCGACGGGCCCGTGCATGATCAGCAGAAGGACAGGCAGGGCCATCACTCCGAAGGCGCTGATGACGAGTTCGCTCGGATCACCGCCCTGCCCGGTGGTGGCGAGGCAGGCGCCCAGAGCGGCCAGCCAGACGGTCGGCACGTACATACCGAGCGCCGTGGCCCAGAAGACGCTCCGCCCGGAGAAACGGGCCGGAACGAATCGCGAGTAGTCCGCGGAGTAGGGCACCCAGCTGATTCCCCACCCGATTCCGATCGCGGTGAGCAGCTGGGTGACGGCCGTGACCTTCTCGGTTCCGCCTTCCGCGGTTCCGGCCGTCCAGTGCAGATCCGACTGCGTGAGGGACAGAACCGTCATGACCGCCATCACGAGTACGGTCGCCGGCACGGTCCACCGCTCGAACGTGCGGATGGCGTAGAAGCCGAACACGGCCAGGCCGAGTTGTGCGGCCATCACCACGCCGGCGACCGCGTACTTCAATCCTTCGCCTCCGTGAATGCCGATTTTGCCGAGCAGGGCGACGGCGAGGTCGAGGACCACCCAGGTGTTCACGCCCACCCATCCCATGGTGAGCAGACCCTGCATCACCCCGGGGACGACGGCACCCTTGCGTCCGAAGGCGGCGCGGCCGAGCACCATCTGGTTGACGCCGGTCCGGTGGCCCATCATGTTGAACAGGCCGAAGACGCCGCACCCCACGATGTTCCCCAGGGAAATGACGATCAGCGTCTCCACCAGATTGAGGCCCAACGTAATTCCCAGCGCCCCGAGAACCCAGTTGATCGGCGCCACATTGGCGCCCACCCAGATCCACCACTGGTCCCGCGGCGAGGAATCCCGGCCGTTCTCGGGAATGGGTTCCACGCCGTGGGCGTCGAAGCTGCTCGGTATCGGCGCAGGCTCGGTTTTCTGAGCGTCGGGCAACAGCGGTCGGGGGGCCGTGTTCATGGGAACCTCCTGGCAGGTTTTTCTCCGGCCAGCTCAGAGAACCATTCAGCACCTCACCGTCCCAGAGGAGAATTCACTGTCGTACGGCGGCGCAGAAGTGGAGGAACCTCTACCGTGCTCACCCCCGGCGCCTTCATGGTCGGTCGTCGCACTGATCGCATCGGCCCGGCGTCATAACCGTGGCTACCACCCGACGGGACCGAGACGGTCGACGAACGTCCCGGTCGGCCCGTCCGGACCCAGCGTCGCCAGCCGAATGATCGAATCGGTGCCTTCGGTGACCGTGAGGGCGCCGGTGTGGTTGTTCATGTCGGTCGCGGCGAACTTGCGGTTCGCGACCTCGCCGGGCGTGGCGACGTTGAACTTGATCCCCGGAAGCGCCTGCGCATAGCGGACTGTGATCATGTTCAGTGCCGCCTTGGAGGTGCTGTAGGCAAGCTCGTGCATCTTCGAGACGGGCTGCTCGGGGTCGGTCACCACACTGAAGGAGCCACCCCCACTGGACACCATCACCACGCGCGGGTGATCCGCCGCCTGAAGCAGCGGAAGGAACGCGTGCGTGACCCTGATGGGCCCGTACACGTTCGTGTCGAAGACGGGGTGGATCTCCTCGACCGTCGCGTCCGCGGGCGGCACGATGTGCCCCGGGGTCCCGGCGTTGTTGACCAGCACGTCGAGCCGGTCGGTGTGGGCACGGACCAGCCGGACCGCGGCCGCGACCGACACGTCCGAGGTCACGTCGAGGGGAACCATCACCACATCCACACCCTCGGCGGCCAGCTTGTCGGCGGCCGCGCGGCCCCGGCCCTCGTCACGCGAGCCGAGGAAGACAGTCCAGCCGAGCTCGCCGAGCCGCCTGGCCGTTTCGAGCCCGAGTCCCTTGTTGCCGCCGGTGACCAGCACGGAGGTCTTCGTCATGTTCGTCATGCCCCCGAGACGAGACAGCCTCCGCGCCTGTGACATGCATCCACGAGGACGTGAGCGGGCTCACAGGTTGCCTGAACCCGTCGGGGCCGACCCGATCAAGGGGGCAGGGTGCTCATGTCTCGGGCTGCCTAGGTCTCGGGCGGCCCGGAGCGGGTCACCGGTCCGTCGGCGCGGTGCTCGATACGGGAGAGCCACCCGGTGAGCACCGTCTCCAGCGACTCGGCCTCGGCAGGCGTCAGCATGTCGACGAGGCGGCGTTCGTTGTGCATGTGCTCGGTGAATGCCTGGTCGATCAGTTCGCGCCCGGGGCCGGTGAGGGCGACGATCCGGCCACGCTGATCGTCAGCGGAACGGCGGCGGGTGACGAGGCCCGCGCGCTCCAGGCGGTCGATCCTCTTCGTCATCGCGCCGGTGGTGACCATGGTGTGCGCCGCCAGTTCGCCGGGCGCCCGTTCGAAGGGCTCACCGGCGCGGCGCAGTGCGCACAGCACGTCGAACTCTCCCTCGCTGAGGCCGTAGCGGCCGTAGACGAGACGCAGCTCATCGGACAGCCGGTCGGCCAGGCGGTGCAGCCGGCCGATCACCCCTTGCGGCCGGACATCGAGGGCAGGGCGTTCACGGCGCCAGTCGGCCTGGATGCGCGCCACGTGATCCTGTGCGCCCCGGCCTGCACCGCCCACGACGTTTTCTTCCATGGAAGCTATATTACCTTCCATGGAAGGTAATCTCCGTTGGGTGGCAGTGACCGCGATCGCGCCGGTGGCCTGGGGGACGAACTACTACGTCACGCACGAGTTCCTGCCGGCCGACCGTCCGCTCTACGGAGCCGCAGCTCGGGCGCTGCCGGCGGGGCTGGTCCTCCTGGCCCTGAGCAGGCGGCGTCCGCATGGATCGTGGTGGGGGCGCTCTGCAGTGCTGGGCCTGCTCAACGTGAGCATCTTCTTCGTCCTCGTCTTCGCCGCCTCGCAACTCCTCCCGACGAGCGTCGCCTCGACCGTCATGGCGGTGTCACCGCTGACCATGATGTTCATCGCGTGGCCGCTGTTGTCGGAGCGGCCCACACCCGCGCACATCGCGGGCGCGGTGGTCGGGCTCGGCGGGGTCTGTCTCACCCTCCTCACGGGCGTGCAGGGCACCAGCGTGCCCGGCGTCCTCGCCTCACTGGCCGCCGTGCTGGTGTCGTCCCTGGGCCACCTCCTCGCCAAACGGTGGAGCACCGGTGCCGACCTGCTCGCATCGACCGCCTGGCAACTCACCGCCGGAGGGCTGTTCCTGCTGCCGGTCGCCGCGGCCGTCGAGGGCCCGCCGCCGAAACTCCCCATGCCCGTGCTGCTCGCTTTCGCGTACGTCGCCCTTGTCGCCACCGCGCTTGCCTTCACCGCCTGGTTCACCGGCCTACGGCACCTGCCGGCCAGTACCGTCGGACTGATCGGCTTGCTCAACCCCGTCACAGGCGTGCTGCTGGGCACAGCCGTCGCCGGGGAGCTGCTGACTCTGCAGCAGACGTGCGGACTGGTCCTCGTCCTCACCGGAGTCGTCCTCGGCCGGCCCAAGCGTCCACGCCGGGGCCGGCGGGCCCTCGATCAGGTGGTCGACGAGTGCCCCGCGCGAGCGCCCTCTTGAGCCGGCGGCACGGGAGCCGTGCGACTGCTGCACCGCCTCTGCCCGGACGGGATGTGCGAGCCCCCGGCGGGGCGGCCGCGGGGACCTTTCGAGGATTCCCGAAAGGCTGGCTCGGCACCCTGCTGCGGGCGACGCTGAGCGCACCAGTGACACCGCCCGGCCCAGGGCCTGGCCCGGCCACAACCCGTCAGGGGGAATCAGACGATGCACAGGACGAGTTCACACCGGCTGACCAAGATCATGATCACGGCTGCGGTGGGTGTGATGGCCGCCGCCGGCATGGCGGCTCCGGCCTCGGCGGCGCAAGCCCCGCACGCCGGCCGGACGAACGTGGCCGCGGAGTACGAGACCGTCACCACCTGGGTCCAGGGCAATGTGCGGATCGGGCCGTCGACGGGCTGGCGCATCGCCTACACCGTCGCGGCGAACCAGAACCTCATCGGCGTGTGCTGGCGCGAGGGCGGCATGGTCACCGCCAACGGCTACAGCCACGACAAGTGGGTCTACCTCTCGGACGGCAACTACATCTGGGGCGGCCTGCTCAAGGGCAACGAGGTGGGCAACGTCAGCTCCCACTGCTGGTGACCCACCGGCCGCTCCCGCACCCACCGCGGGAGCGGCCCACTCCGCTCCGCTCACCACTCCGTGGCATCCGCCCTCCGTCCACGGAGAAACGTCAGCGCTCCGGGTCGGCCGGTGGCTGGAAACAGGCGATGACGGTCTTGCCGTGCGGACAGCGCCGCGCCTCCCAGCGATCGGCCAGCGCCTCCATGAGGAGGATGCCCCGCCCACCAGGCCGCAGTTCCTCGGGCTCCCGGGGCGTCGGCAGCACCGGCGAGGCGTCGTGCACCGCGATGTGCAGGCACTGGCTGTCCCAGGACATCACCAGCTGCGCGGAGCTGTGCCCGTGCACGTGCGCGTTGGTGACCAGTTCCGATACGACGAGCAGCACGTCGTCGGCCGTATCGGGGTGGTGACTCGTCCATCCCACCTCGTCCAGATGGGCTCGCGCCCAGTCACGTGCCGTTTTGATCTGGCTGTCGAGCGGCAACGAGCGGGCCCAGCCCACCGCGCGCAGCGAACGTCCGTCCATGTCTTCCCTGCCCTCGCAGACTTCACGTGTCCAGTCGGTTACCCCGACACGGGCCCGGTACGTTGCAATCGCCCCAGCGGGCGGCAGCGGCCGGACACGGGGGAGGGGGGCAGGGTGTTCCCACCTGGGGGATCACCCCCCTGCCTGGTTCGCCAACAGTCCGCGTCGTGGGGATCGGCCGGCCAGCAGGTCAGCCGTTCGTGGGCGTCTGGCGCAGTACCAGGGTGACGAAGCCGAAGGCGTCGCGGTAGCCGCGCAGCCACCCGTCGCGATGGGCGGCGGCCGCCTCCAGAGCCTCGGCGCTGCCCGGGTCGCCGAGGTGGTCGAGGGCCCAGGCGGACAGTGAGCCCGTCCAGGCCCACTCGTAGGCGTCGAGTTCGTGACGGGTGCTGATGTGGCCGTGGACCGGGGTCCATCCGTCGTTGACAACCTGCTCGACGGTGGTCGGCAGATCGGCGAGGTCGCCGAGCATCTCCACTGCCTCAGGCCCCGGTTCGCGTTCCCAGAAACCGTCGCCGACGAGGACGCGCCCGCCGGGGGCCAGGTGTTTGCGGGCGGCGTCCAGGGTGGCGAGCAGGCCCCGGAAGGCGTGGGTGGCACCGACGCAGATCACCAGGTCGAAGAGGTGGGGCGCGCTGAACTCCGCAGCGTCCGTCTGGTGGAGGAGGAGACGCTCCTCCACGCCGAGGGTGTTGGCCCGTTCACGGGCGTGTGCCAGGGCGCGTGCGGAGAGGTCGACGCCCTCGGCGCGCAGCCGCGGGTGTGCGCCGAGGGCGCGCAGCAGCCACTCTCCGCCGCCGCAGCCGAGGTCGAGGACGCGGGCGTCGGCACGCGGGACGGCACGGTCGAGCAGTCGCTGTACTGCGTCGTCGTCGAGCGGGGCCGCGATGGGGTGGTCCGCGTGGGCGAGCCGGGACATTTGTTCGCGATTCACCGGCGGAGTGTGACACGGCGTACGACCGCGCGCATGACATTTTGTGATCGAGTGCGGGACCCCCACGACGACCAACAGCGCAGCATGGCTACGGCCGCGTCGCGCGGAACCGGGGAAGACCGGGGCGCGTTGGTTGTCTGGGAGTGGTAGCGGTGAGGCCGGAACCGGAGGGCCAGGCCGTTGGTTTCAGCCGAGCGGGGGAGCCGGCAGTTCGCCGGAGCGGACCTTGCGCTCCTGCATCCGGGTCAGGAGGACGACCACCACGATGGCGAGGACCGCGGCCACGATGTCGAGGCAGTCGGAGAACAGCATCGTCGTGGTGGCCTCACGCAGTTCTGCCGCGGTCTCGGCCTGCCGGTAGCTGCGCTCGGCGTACTGGTCCCCGAGGAGGCTGAGGAGCCACACCGTCCACCAGGCGTTGACCGGCGCGTGCCCGGACCGCGAGCCCCAGGGAGCGCTGGCGTCCCAGCTGTCGGCGACGATGCGGCGCGGGAACCACAGGTTCACCACCGGGCAGAACCAGGCGCCGATGGTCCAGCCGCGCTTCATGCGGTGCCGGGAGGCGTCGAACACCTCGGCGTTCACCCGGATCCGCCACAGCCAGCAGAGGTAGACGACGGCCGTTGCCACGAGCGCGACGCCCTGGGCGATGCCGGCGATGCCGTAGAGGGCGTCCGCGCGGTCCGCCCGGTCGATCACGTCGGTGCCGGTGACGCCATCGGCCAGGTCGCCGGTGACGTCCATCTCCAGCCAGTCCGCGTAGCAGGCGAACAGATCGGTGGCGATGACGAGGCCGAGCAGCACGACGGTGGCACGGCCGAGCGCGGCCGGCGAGCGCAGCCAGGCGCCGGGAGGGGCAGAGTACGGCGGCGTCGGCATGGGTGCGGGCATGGGCGTGGTCATGAGAAGGTCCCCCCCGAGAAGACGAGATCCGAACTGGCGCGCGGTGCTCCCCCGAACCGGCGCGGTGCACACGTGCCGACGCACGCGCGCAGACGCGCGCGGACACCGGAAGATACGGCCGGATACCGACGTACGTCTACTCGGTTCCCAGCCCGACCGGTCCGCCAGATGCCTGAAGCCGCCCTGGGGCGGGCGCCCGGGTTGCGCCCGTTCTCTGAGCCTTGCTTGAGCGAATCCGTCCTCCGGGGCGGGTACGTTCCCCCCACCCCGCGGAGCACGGGGACCATAAGGAACACGGGGGAGCAGCATGGAGGTCTTCTTCTACATCGTGCCGTCGATCATGATCTCGGTGGCGCTCGTGGGCATCACCGCTGTCGTGCGCAAGGCACTGTGGATCAATCGGGCGTGGAGCGGGGCGATGGCCGAGGGCCGGTGCCTGAGGATGTTCACCACGACCCGCGGCGGCAGTGGCGACAGCTCGGTGTCCACCACGCTGCACCACGTCTACGAGTTCACCACGCGCGACGGCCGTGCAGTCCGCTTCGAGGAGGAGAACGGTCCCGCGACGGTGCTCGAAGGCGACATCACCACCGTCTGGTACATCCCTGACCGTCCCGAACGGGCCACGGCGCAGGCACCGGCCAGAGGCAGGCTCATGGCGGGCACGGGGTGCGCCCTGGTGTTCCTCGGCGGGTTCGCCACAGGCCTGGTCGCCGTCATGGTGCAGTTCAGCCGACACTTCTGACGGGCCGACAACTCCACACCAGACCGAAGTCCGTCGCCGCCCCATGGCTGCTGATGCCGGATGCGGTCGTCGTAGTCTCGTCGGATGCATTCTCATCGGAGTTTCGAGAACCCTCCGGCCCTGCCTCACGAGGAGGTGGTCGAGACGCTGGAGCGAGCTCTTCGTGACCGTTCGGCGGAGGGTGAGGCGGCGACCGTCCTGGTCGGGACCGCGTTGCACGACGACGACGCCGAGTTCGTCGAGTACTGGTGCATGCAGGTCGGGACCCGGGCGGTGCCGGGAAGTCCCCTGCTCGGGCTGGCGGGGCTGTGTCTGGGACACACCGCTCGGCGCTTCGGGCGACTCAGCGATGAGGCCCTCGCGCTGGTGAAGTCACTCGCGGCGCGGGCCGAGGCCGACGCAAGGGACGTCGACGGACGGGCCCTCGACGGGTATGACGATGCCCGGAGCTTCCTGCACCTGTGGTGAGGCGCGCACGAGCGGAATAACGACATCACCCGTCGACCCTGCGCTGACGTCGCATACCTGCCAGCCCTTGCCGCACTCCGCCTCTGAACTGAACGTGCAACGGCACGCACATCACAGGACGGAATCCATGGCTGCATCCACCACGGCCACCACCGCCAGCACCGCCACCACGCGTGACCCTGGCGGCCCTGAATTACTGCCCCGCTCCCCGGTGACCGGATGGCTGGCCGTCGTCGCCGTGATGCTGGGCATCTTCTCCATAGTCACCACAGAGATTCTCCCCATCGGCCTCCTGACCGAAATCGGCGCCGGATTCACCATCTCCGACGGCATGGCCGGACTGACGATGACCATGCCCGGCTTTCTCGCAGCGATCGCCGCCCCGGTCGTCACCGTCATGACGGCGCGGATCGACCGCCGCCTGATGCTGTGTGCCTTCATGGTTCTGCTCGCCGCAGCGAACTTCCTGGCGGCGGCGGCTCCGGACTACTGGCTGGTCCTGGTCTCCCGCGTTGTCGTCGGCATCGTGATCGGCGGCTTCTGGTCCATCGGCGCCTCCCTGGCCGAACGCCTGGTACCCGCCGCATCCGTCGGCCGAGCCACGGCGGTGATCTTCTCCGCGGTGCCCCTGGGCTCCGTCCTGGGCGTGCCGGCCGGCACACTCATCGGCGACCTGGCCGGGTGGCGCGCCGCGTTCATCGCCATGGGCGGTTTCACCGTCGCCGTACTGGTCATGATGCTGATCGTCACGCCGCCCCTGCCCCCTCGCCGGACCACCCGCCTGCGCGTACTGCGCGGCATGCTCACCAGCGCTGCCACCCGAAGTGCGTTGCTTCTGACGGTTCTCATCGTGTGGGCGCACTTCGGCACCTACACCTACGTCACACCGTTCCTGGAGCAGGTCACCGACGTCAGCTCCCGGCTCGTCACCGTCTTCCTGCTCCTCTACGGAGCAGCGGGCATCCTCGGCAACTTCCTGGGCGGCTTCCTGGTCGCACGGCACCCTCGGGCCGCCTTCGGTGCCGCCGCCGGCATGATCGCCGCCGCCACGTTGCTGCTGCCCGTTCTGGGCCAGAAGACAGCCGGAGCGATCGCCCTCCTCGTCGTCTGGGGGGTGGCATACGGCGCGGTCCCTGTCTGTTCCCAGACGTGGTTCACCAAGGCGAGCCCTGACACCCCCGAAGCCGCTTCCGTCATCTTCACCGCGTCGTTCCAGGTAACGATTTCCCTGGGCGCTCTGACCGGTGGGCTCGTCGTCGACAGCAGCTCGCCCTCTACGGTCATGACGCTCGGCGGCCTCACAGCGACCCTCACGGTCCTCGCGGTAGGTGCCCACGGCGCCCGCCGCCTGACGTGGCCGGACAACGCCTGACCCGCTCTGGCTCTCCGAAGGGCTTGCCCTCACCCTGGCCTGTCCTGTTCAGCTCCGTAGCCATCCCTGCTCTCCGACCGAACCATCTCTGCGGTCAAGGGCCGCTGATCCAGGGCGTTTGGAAGGATGGTGCCGTGAATGTCGATGATCAGACGGGCGTAGAGGCCGAGGACGAGCCCGAGTGGACAGGCGTGGTGAGCCAGCGCCTGCGGTGTTGCGTCTGTGGTGGGTCGACGGCTGGTTCCGAGGATTACGTGCTCGTCGAACTGACGTCACAGTCCTCTGACGCTCGTCAATGGCTGGGTGCCCACGCGGACCACCTGAACTCCGTCCTCGCAGACGGATTCTCCGTGGAGGTCCACCAGATGTAGGGCTGCCCGGCGTGTCATCACCGTTGCGCTGGATGCGCAACTGAGCGAGGAAGAAAACGCCGAGATCGACGCACTGTGCGACGAGGGCCGCTACTACTCAACGGACAGGGCCATGTGCTCCTCCACTGACCAGTCCAGCTGAGGCAGAAGCGCACAGACCCTCATTGATCAACGGCGTCGCTGTCCGCGAGCCGGCTCACCCACCAAGCGCGCCGTGGCGACAGCGAGGACGACAGCACCGCGTCGATGGAGACCGCGTTGTCGCCGGAGATGACCTTGGCGCCCGCGGCGTCGCGTCCGGCAAAGCCGCCTCCAGGGCGCGCCGTACGAGCCCGAGCTGCTCCGGCGTGACCTGGCCGGCCGTCAACGACTCCACCAGGGGAGCGACAGCGGCCCCCAGCTCCGTAGGCTGATCGTCGCCGATCGACACCGAATCCCTCCGCCGGACCCGACAGTCGGCGAAGACCAGGAGCGAGGAGCAACGGGCGCGGGCCGCACTTAGAGATGGCTCAGGTGTACGCGCCGCCCTGGCGCCCTGCCCTGACGAAGCCACGTCTGGCTCGGCAACGGCAGACGCCGGCTCTCCGTCCTCGGCCCGAGGACGGAGAGCCGGCGCGGGTACTCGGGGCGGCGGCCATCGACGAGGGCGACGGGACCACGCGGTCGTGGCAAGGGCCGTACGCAGAGCCATCGCGCGAAGCTCTGTCCGCGGAACAGGCATCACCCGCACCCCATGTAGTCACGCCACACCGACCTAGTAGCCGGTGACGGGGACCCAGTCGTCGCTCTGGGAGTACGGGACAGCGACGTGGGTTCCCCAGGAGTAGCGGTTCTGGCAGTCGTAGCTGTTGTACGCCTTGACCGTGAGGTCGCCCCGCCACCACCAGCCGGAAATCTTGGTGGTGCCGCCTGAGTCGATGTTGAAGCAGCCGAGGCTCTCCTCGCCGTTCTGGTTGTATCCGTAGAGTTCGATCGAGTGCCGAACGCCCGGCGTCGCGCGGTCCGTGTAGGAGATCTGCTGGCCGTTGGAGCCCGCGGAGGCCGTACCCGGGCTCGCGAGGACTCCCGTGGCGGCCAAGGCGAGGCCGGCGGTGGCCACGGCGGTGCGAGCGGCGATGTTCTTGGACATGCGGAAATGTCCCCCGTTCGGTCATTGTCATCAGGTGGCCGGTCGGCCCTTCTGGGCAACAGAGCCTAGGTCGGCGCCACTGCGGGGTGGTGTGCCGTGCGTGCGGGCTTCCTTGACCGTGCGTGCGCGGGGCGGTGGGCTGGGGAAGTCGTCGTTCTGTCGGATTCGGCGCGTTCAGGTACCCCATTTTCCGCACTGCACGCGGCCGGAAGGAGCAGGACCCGGCCGGGGAGGAAGCGGATGGTGGGCAGGGCATGACGGCGGTGGACGTGCCGGCCACCGACCGGTTCGACTGGCTCGCCCAGGTGGTTTCGCAGGGCGGGTTGCCGCACCTCGGTGCGGCACAGGTGTCGCGATTCTCTTACTCCCGCGCCGCGCGCGGCGCATTCCGGCGTGCTCCGCCGAGATGACCGCGAGCAGTACCAGCTCGCCCTGGTGACCCGTGGGTTCGCGTGGCTTTTGCAGCGCGACGCTGAGGTCGGCTCGGCCACGGCGACTTCGCGGTGTGGGACGGCTCCCGCCCGTACGCGTTGGTTTCGGGCCTGGACAACCCGCGTCGCGCTGGCCCCCTGAAACCAATGGACCGCTGCTCAGGGCACCTGTCAAGCTCCGCCTCGTGGAGATTCTCGATGTCCTGACCAGCATGGCGATGTCAGGTCGGCTGGGCCCGGTGTTCATCGGAGCCGACTGGAACGATGTGACCGCGGCACTCGGCGAGCCGTGGGACATTGGAACAACGAGCCGGAAAAGAAGATGGCCGCGGCTCTTCGCCTACGGAGACCTTGAGGTGAGTGTCTGCCGCTGCCGCAACGTCTCCCTCATCTGCGTCCAGACCTGGCGTGATGTCGTCGACCTTCCGCGGTCGGTGGGCGGGGGGACGGTCAGCTTCCCGGCAGGGCTCAGGCATACGGACGTCGTTTCCGCCTTGGACAGGGTCGGCTGTTCCTGGGAGCCATATGCTCCGCTGACCTTCGGCAACCAGTGCTCGCTCACGGCGGTCGCGTCAGGAGCGCAATTCACCTTTGAGATCTGCAAGGCCGAGGAACCCGTTCTGAACGTCATGGGCCTGCCCGGCGACGGACACGACTGCTCCGCTCGGACCGCATGCCGAGATCACTGACCCGAAGGGCCGTCAAGTGGGGACACCCTGTACTCACTCGGATCCGTCTGCTGAGATGATCACCTCCTACTTCGAGGTGACGGGAGCGGGGGTGTTTCGTGAGCGAATGGTCGCCAGAGGTGCTTCAGGTCCTTGAGGCTGCGGGTTGGACGGCTGGCAGGCGGGTCAACACGGCTCGGTGGCGGTCCATGTTCGAAGGCGTCGGCATGGGCATGCACCATGCTGCTGAGACGTTCCTCCAGGAGTTCGGCGGGTTGACCGTCAGTGTCAGCGGCCCAGGAATCAGCTGCGCCCGCGAACCATTCGAACTGGAGCCGGAGCTGGCGTGGGGAGAGGACGACCGCTTCTCTGAGTGGAGCGAATTCCTGGGAAGAGATCTCTTTCCGCTCGGTGAGCTCGATGACGGCCGATGCTTTCTTGGTATCGATGAGACCAGTGAGATCTACCTTGTCGAAACCTGGGTCGCCAGCTTCGGGGCAATGCCGCGTGCCCTTGAGAATCTGATCCTCGGCGTGATGCCCGACATGATCGGTGGTGCACGGACTTAGAACCCTTGCCAGGGATCGTCACATCGTTGGCTGTCGCGTGTCGTTGACTGGCGAACGGGTGGGCGAGGAGAGAGCCGTTGCTCGGAGCCCACGCCGAAGCGGTCGTTGGCGAGCGTATGTGCGGGGCCGGACCACCTGTGGGTGGTGCTGTTTCGCCGAGTGGTGCCGCCGACCGAAGTGATACGCCCACAGGGTGGGGGCCAGCGCCGGGCAGGTGACCGTGAGGCCCTGGCAGCGATCATCTTCGTGGCGACGTCGGGCTGTACATGGCGGCCGCTTCCACCGGTGTTCGGCTCGAGCTGGCAGACGACCTACCGAAGGTTCGCCCAGTGGAACCGCGACCGGGTCTGGGCGAGGCTCCACCGCGTGATCCTCGACGAACTCGGAGTGCGAGGCGAGCTGGACTGGTCGCGGTGCGAGATCCATTCCCTGAGCCTGCGGGCCGCAAAGGGAGGCCACTGACGGGACCAATCCGACCGATCGCGGCAAGTTGGGATCGAAGATCTACCTGATCACGGACGGGAACGGGCTGCCGCTGTCCCTGGGTGTCTCCGGCGCGAACATGCACGACAGCCAGGGCCTGGAGCCCCTCGTGCGCGGCATCCCGCCCGTCCGGTCCCGCAGTGGGCCCCGGCGCCGCCGGCCCAAGAAACTGCACGCCGACAAGCGTTATGACTACGACTCCGTCGCTGGCTTCGCGGGTGCGGTATCCGCCACCGGATCGCTCGCAGGGGGCACGAGTCCTCCCAGCGGCTGGGCCGCCACCGCTGGGTGGTCGAGAGAACCGTGTCCTGGCTGGCCGGCTGCCGCCGCCTGCACCGCCGCTACGAACCCAAAGCCGAGCACTTCCTCGCGTTCGTTGCCATCGCCGCAGCCTTCATCGGGTATCGCCGTCTCAGCAGGTGAGCCTGGCCGCCGCGCAGATGCTGACCAGGCTCCCGTTGTCACCGGCGGCCCGTAAGGTGCGCTCACCATCTCGAAGGAGGAACTGCCATGGGATTCTCGGGTCACCTGGTCTTCGCTCGCAGGAACCGCCCCCTGCTGGAAGCTCCCGTCTTCGACAGCCTCGACGAAGAGCTGAAGGCAACCGTGCACACATGGGAGTCGCGATCGGGCGGCTGGCAGACGCTCCAGATCGATTTCGGGACATGGGACGACGCGGACCTGCCTGCCCTGGTTGAGTGGAGCAGTGCACCGGCCTGCGTCGCCGACGTCTCGGACAGTTCCCTCGCTCTCGTGACCGGGCTGGACACCACCGGACAGCGCTGGCAGGCGTGGCTCAACCTGGACATCGCCGCCAGGCTTCTGGCCGAGGAGCCCGAAGACCTCGAAGATCAACTCCTGTGGCTGGACACGCCAGAGTTCCACGAAGCCGTCAGACATAAGCGCGCCGAACTCGACGCCGAGATACCCACCGACGCCGAGGGCGCCGTTGCCTGGGCCGCAGCTGCTGGCGTCCTCGTCACGCCGAAGACAGCCAGGATTGAAGAGCTGCTTCGCTCACACGCGACCTTCGCAGAAGACCTCTTCAGCACGCTGCTCGACCAGCTGGGCTTTCCCCAGGCCACTCAACCCCTCACCTGAACCATAAGAAACGACGTCTTACTTGCCCAGGAACTCCGCCAACGCCGCCAGCAGCCGGTCGACGTCCCCCTGGTCGTTGTAGGGCGCGAGTCCGATGCGCAGACCGCCGGTGTCGCCGAGTCCCAGGTGGCGGGAGGCCTCGATGGCGTAGAAGTGGCCTGCGGGGGCGTGGATGTCGCGGGCGGCGAGGAAGCGGTAGGCGTCGGTGGTGTCGCGGTGCTCGAAGGTCAGCAGGAGGGTGGGGGTGCGGTCGGCCGCCCGGGAGTGGACGGTGACGCCCGGGAGCGCGGTCAGTTCCTTTTCGAGCCGTGTGCGCAGGGTGGCCTCGTGCGCTTCGAGTGCGGCGAAGGAGGCGACCAGGCGTTCGCGCCGGGTGCCGGCGGCGCTCGTATCGAGGCCGGCCAGGAAATCGACGGCGGCATGGGTACCGGCCAGCAATTCGTAGGGCAGGGTGCCCAGTTCGAAGCGCTCGGGTACCGCGTCGCTGGAAGGCAGCAGTTTGTCGGGGCGCAGGGTCTCCAGCAGCGCGGGCGGGGCCGCCAGGACGCCCTGGTGGGGGCCGAGGAACTTGTACGGCGAGCAGACGAAGAGGTCCGCCCCCAGCGCCGGCAGATCGACCAGCGTGTGCGCGGTGTAGTGGACGCCGTCGACGTGGACGAGGGCCCCGGCGTCGTGCGCCAGGCGGCAGATCTCGGCGATCGGGGGGCGGGTACCGATCAGGTTGGAGGCGGCGGTGACGGCGACGAGGCGGGTGCGGTCGGACAGGACGGCGCGGATGTCGTCGGCCGTCAGTTCCCCGGTGGCGGGATCGAACCCGGCCCAGCGCACGGTGGCGCCGGCCCGCTCCGCGGCCTGTACCCAGGGGCGGATGTTGGCGTCGTGGTCGAGGCGGGTGACGACGACCTCGTCGCCGGGGGCCCAGGAGGAGGCGAGGGTGCGCGCGATGTCGTAGGTGAGCTGGGTGGCGCTGCGCCCGAAGACGATGCCCGCCGGGTCCGCGCCCAGCAGGTCGCCCATGGCCTGGCGCGCACCGGTGACGATGGTCTCGGCGTTGCGTTCCCCCAGCGAGTACCGCCCCCGGTTGGACAGGGGCCGGGCCAGTGCGTCGGCGATCGCGTCGATGACCGGCTGCGGCGTTTGCGTGCCCCCGGGCCCGTCGAAATGGACGGTCCCGGCCGCGAGCGCGGGGAATCGGGAGCGCAGGGAGGCAATGTCGTACGTCAACTTCTCAGCTCCTGTCGTGGTGGGCCAGTGACCAGTGACTAGTGGCCAGCGATCCGTGGTCGGAGGCACGAGTCAACCCCATGGGCCGGGACGAGGCGAGAGCGCGTTCCCCCCTGATCAGCGCGCGAAACTCCTCGACCAGCCGTCCGGGTTCGTCCTGTACCGCACTCTGACGCTGACGGGGCCAGCGGAACGCGGTCCGCGGCTCGTGGCCTCGGCCGCCCTCCGCCGCGCCGCCTGACGGATGCGTCCGGACGTCAACGAGCCATTTTGCGGGCGGACGCGCCAATGCAGCGCTTGCATTTAATCGGCGTCTGCAAGTATTCTCTTCGTCTGTAAGGCGCGCTCGCATCCGCACGCGGCGCTCATGCGGGGCTGCTTCGGCCTCGCCCCCCACACCTTCGCAAAGGCACTTCTCATGTCGCTCAAGAACGTCCTTCCCGGTCGACTCGGCTTCGGCACCGCCCCGCTCGGCAACATGTTCCGCGCCATCCCCGACGACGAGGCCCGCGCCACCGTCGAGGCCGCCTGGGACAACGGCATCCGCTTCTACGACACCGCCCCCTTCTAGGGCGCCGGCCTGGCCGAGGAGCGCCTCGGGGAGGTACTCGCCGGCAAGCCGCGCGACGCGTTCGTCCTGTCCACGAAGGTCGGCCGCGTCATCCTCGACGAGCACGAGACGGACGTCCCGGACTTCGGGGAGAAGGGTGGCCTGTTCGAGCACGGCAACCCCAACAAGATCCTCCACGAGTGGACCGCCGAGGCCACCGAGCGCTCCATCGAGGGCAGCCTCAAGCGCCTGGGCACAGACCGGCTCGACATCGTCTGGGTCCACGACATCGCCCAGGACTTCCACGGTGACGCCTGGCTCGCCAAGTTCGAGGAGGCCCGCACCGGCGCCTTCCGCGTCCTGTCCCGGCTGCGCGACGAGGGCGTCATCAAGGCCTGGGGTCTCGGCGTCAACAGGACCGAGCCCATCGAGCTGACCCTCGCCCTCGATGAGCCGCAGCCCGACGGCTTCCTCCTCGCCGGCCGCTACACCCTCCTCGACCACGAGCACGCCATAACCCGCCTGCTCCCCATGGCCCAGGAACAGGGCGTCGACATGGTCGTCGGCGGCCCCTACAGCTCCGGCATCCTCGCCGGCGGCAGCCACTTCGAGTACCAGCAGGCCCCCGCCGAGATCATCGACCGCGTTGGGAAGCTGAAGGCGCTGGCCGAGCGGCACGGCGTGAGCATCAAGGCCGCCGCCCTGCAGTTCTCCCTCGCCCACCCGGCCTCCGCCGCCGTCATCCCCGGCGCCACCCGGCCCAGCCGCATCGCCGAGGACACCGCCGCCCTGAACGAGACGATCCCGGCCGCCTTCTGGACCGACCTGCGCGCCGCCGGCCTGGTCAGCCCGGCCGCCCCGCTCCCGCACAACGCCTGACCCCCCGCCCTCCATCTCCCCCCGCACAGAGCAGTAGGAGCACCACCATGGCTTCCACGTCCGTCTCCCGCGTCGTCCCCGCCTCCCCCCAGAAGGTCTGGAACCTCATCGGCGGCTTCGACGCCCTCCCGGACTGGCTCCCGTACATCCCGGAGAGCACCGCACTCGAAGGCGGCCGCGTCCGCCGCCTGACCAACCCCGACGGCGACGTCATCATCGAGCGCCTCGTCGCCTTCAGCGAGGCCGAGCGTCACTACAGCTACGCCATCATCGAAGCGCCGTTCCCCGTCGACGGCTACGTCTCCACCCTCCGCGTCCACACGGTCCCCGGCCGCGACGACCTCGCCGAGGTGCAGTGGTCCGGCCGCTTCCACCCCAAGGGCGCCACCGAGCAGGAGGTCGTCGACCTCTTCACCGGCATCTACGCCGACGGCCTCGACGCCCTGCACAAGACCCTCGCCGCCTGACACCGACGGCCCATCCGCTCGGCCCGGACACGCACCGCGTGCAGTCCAGCCAAACTGCACGCTGAGGGTCCTCCTGCAGCGTCGTGAACGACCCGGCGATTCCTCACGTATCTGACATAAAGGTCGATACCGAAAGGGATGAGCCAGATGGCGATCTCTGCACACACGGCCCGCAGGGCGCTCGGCACCGGGGCGGTCGCCTTCACGGCGGCCCTGGTCCTGGCGGCCTGCTCCAGCGGGGGTGGTGGCCAGTCAAAGAGCCCGAGCAGTTCCGCCGCGCAGGCCACGGGTTCGGGGACCCGGGTGACCGTCACCGAGACCGAGTACGGGCTGAAGCTGTCCCGGGCGTCCTTCACCCCCGGCACCTACACCTTCGTCGCCGACAACGCCGGGCACATCACGCACGCCCTGTCGATCGACGGTCCCGGCGTGGAGGACGCCAGGACCAAGAACATCCAGGGCGGCGAGATGGCGCCGCTGACGGTGACCCTCAAGAAGGGCAGCTACGACCTGTACTGCCCCGTGCCCGGGCACAAGGCGCTCGGCATGGACAAGCACATCCAGGTCGGCTGACGCCGTACGCGCCCCCGGCGCCATGCGAGGGCAGAGTTCCGGAGCAGCTGGCGGTGTCAGACGTCCTCGCGCACCGGAGCCAGGCGAAGGTGCGCTCGACCACCCACCGGTCGGTACGCAGTCCGGCACCTTGAGGTGGTGAGGCCTCAAGGGGCCCGCAACGACTGTGTCCGTGCTTCCCGCGCTTGCTCAGCGCTGGGGGACGGTGCCCTGACGGAAGGTCACGTTCGAGCTGTAGGAGAAGGCTCCGCCCGTGACGGTGTTGCCTGTGACGGCGACATCGCTCACTGGTGAGACGAAGCCGAACGTGTCCGCGACGACGCGTACCGCGTTGCGCTGTACCTGGGAGCTGCCCATGGTCACCGACACCTGGTTGTCGACGATGTCGACGCCCGCGATCGGGTTCGCCGCCACGGCGACCGGCGGCTGGTCGGTCGTTCTGGCAGTGAGCGAGCTGACGTAGATACCGCCGCAGCTGTCGTTGATCGTGTTGCCGCGGACGGTGATGTCCGTGGTGTTCATCGCGCCGATGGCGTCCCACTTGGCGCCGTCCACGGTGTTGCCCTCGATCAGTACGCGGGCGTGGATCCGACCGGCCTTGTCGCCGGCGGTGTGCGAGCCGACCAGCTTCGCCCAGGCCGGCTGGGAACCGGACGCGCCTGCGTAGTTGCGCAGGACCTGCACGTCCACGGTCGGCGTGCCGTCGGAGGCGCCGGCCCAGGTGTTCTTGTCCAGCGGCAGGTCGAGCTGGACGGCCTCGCCGTGCCACAGGCCCTGCGTCGGATCCTCGACCCAGCCCTTGAAGAAGCAGTCCCGCACCACGCCCCGGCGCACCGCGTTGAGCTCCACGGCGTGCCACCACTTGACGTTCCAGACCGTTACGCCTTCGACCTCGACGTCTTGGGTGTGCGTGAAGGTCAGCACGTTCATCGGCGGTGCCTTGTCGGCACGGGCGCGGACGTCGCCGGAGTCCTGCCAGACCCAGGCGGAGATGGGGTCCCACTCTCCGCCCTTCACCGCGATGTTGCCGGGCGCGGAGTAGCCGGTGGTGGCGGAGCTGGGGACGTGGTTGATCAGCATCGTGGCGGCCTTGGCGCCGCTGACGGCAGGAGCCGTGAACTGGCCCTGATTGTTGGTCTCGTAGGCAGGGGTGGGGGAGTGCGGGTTCGTCTGGTCCAGCGTGTACACCCTGCTGGTGGTGGGGAACTTGGCGACGAACCGGGCGCCGGTCGCGTCGAGGATCGTGTTGCCGCCGATGACCAGCGTGTTCAGCAGGGTGTAGGTCGGTACGCCTTCGTACCAGGCCTTGACGATGATCCGGCCCTTGCTGTCGACGCCGTGCGGCCCGACGATGCCGGCCGCCGCGTCGTCCAGCGCCTTGCGCAGGCTGACGACGTGTGCGGCCTCGCCGGTGACGGACGGATTGACGCCCGTCGTGGCCGCCGATGCCGGCGTAGCTGCTGCCGCGCTCCCGAGAGCGGTCGCGGCACCGATGACCACGCCTCCTCGCAGCAGCCCCCGGCGACTGATACCTGCCATGCCCGCCCCCACCTTTCGCGTCCCCGACCGTCTCGTCTGAACGGCCTTGCGAGCACTTTACGGGAGCATGACAGTAGGGCCTGTGCCCGCCTTCCGCGGTCGACGACGAAAGCCGCATGAAAGTCTTTGCGTCAACTTGCGCAAGACAGTGTCGGCCTTGCAGGAGTGTTCTCCCGGGAGGACGCGATCAGGTCCTTGACCAACTGACCAGGCCTGGATGATCCCTCCGCCGCCCGTCGTCGTGTCTTCAAGTTCTTAACGAAGCCCTCGAAGGGTCACGGGTCGAGCGGCCGAAATCAGTGCCTATCCGGGCAGGCGGAGCACCTTCCGTCACCCTCCGACTCCAAGCTGTGTTGGGATGTGCGCTGACGGCGGGCAGAACCCGCCGCCTTGCGTTCAGAAGGGAAACGAACATGCTTCTCATACGTCATCGGGTTCCGGCAGCCTGGCGCCCGGTCCTCATGCTCGCCGTGCTCATCGCCGGACTGCTCGTGGGCGCAACCCCCCATGCCCGGGCGGCCACGACGCAGGACACCTCCGTCACCTTCCGAGTGCAGGCCACCACCGAAGGCGAGACCCTGCTGGTCTCCGGCAGCGCTCCTCAGCTCGGGGCCTGGGACCCGGCGAAGGCCGTTCCCCTGGGCACCACGGCCAGCTCCTATCCGCAATGGACGGGCAGCGTTCAGCTGCCGGCCGGCACGACGGTGCAGTACAAGTACATTAAGCGCTCACCCGCCGGCACGGTGACCTGGGAGAGCACCCCCAACCGCACCCTGACCGTGTCCCCGGACACGCCCGTCAACGACGACCGCTGGAACGTCGTTCCGGTCGCGGCCACCTTCCACGCCACCGCCACCACCAGCTGGGGCCAGAACATCTACGTCACGGGCAACCTGCCCGACCTCGGCAACTGGGACCCGGCCAAGGCTCTGCCGCTGACCACCGGCACCACCACCTACCCGCTGTGGTCCGGCGGCCACCAGCTGCCGCCCAACACCACCGTGCAGTACAAGTACCTCAGGAAGAACGCCGACGGCACCGTCACCTGGGAGAACGGTGACAACCGCACCGTCGTCACCCCGCCCAGCGGCACACTGACACTCAACGACACCTGGCGCTGAGCCCGTTGGCACCGGGGCCGAGGGATATGGGACAGATACCCCTCGGCCCCGGCGCTTGCCAGTATGGCCCGCGCTCCGGCTGGGCCGGGCGCAGGGAGGGGATCAGTTGCGCCAGGTGTCGTTCAGCGTCACCTTGCCGTCGGCGGGGACGGTGGCCGTGCGGTTGGCGCCGCTTTCCCAGGTGACGTTGCCGGAGGCGTCCTTGCGGATGTACTTGTACTCGAAGGACGTGCCCGCGGGCAGCTTCACGTCGAGCTTCCACACCGGGTAGGCGGCAGGGTCCAGCTTGAGGGCGGCGGTCGGTGCCCAGTTGCCGAGAGCGGCCTGGTTGCCGACGACGTAGATGTTCTGGCCGGGGACGGTGGTGGCGTTGACCGCGAAGGACGCGCCGGGCTCGGTCGGCTGTACGGCACAGGGGTTGCCGGTGCCGATGGTGCCGTTCCTGACCGTGATATCGCCGGTGCCGAGGGCGTAGTCGGCGCCGTTGTTGTTGTCCCAGGTGCCGGAGCCGTTGTTGAAGGCCGCCTTCAGGCCGGTGGCGGAGCCGAGGGTGATGCTCTTCTTCACCCAGCCGGTGCACGCGCTCTGCATGGCGGCGCCGGGTGAGGTGGTCCAGGTGCCGCCGGTCGGGGCGTAATGGATGTTGTAGGCCGACCAGTTCTTGTCGGTGCTGTAGTAGACCGTGGCCGTGTTGTCGCCCGGCTTGTCCCCGACCATCGCGCCGATGTGCAGCGCCACGGCGTCGTTGCTGCCGATGGTGGCGGTGAACCTGCCGTCCGTGCCGACGGTGTACGTGGTGCCGGTGCAGCCGCCGCTCGTGGTCGGGTCTCCGTGCTGCACGTCGCAGTAGGTGCCGGCCGGGAGGGAGGTCTGGAAGGTCTGGGTGAGGGATGCGCCCTGGTGGTTGATGGCGACGAACGCCTTGCTACCGCGCCCGAAGGCCACGGCGTTGTCGCCGTTGTCCCACCAGTCGGTGAGGCCGGTGCCCTCGGAGACGTTGCGGAAGGCCACCATGTTGGCGATCTGGCGCCAGGCGTGCTGGCAGCTCCAGCCGTCGCTGTAACAGGCGGTTACCGTATGTCCGTTGGGGGCGCCGGCGTCCCGGTTGCTGAACTCGTACCCGGAGTGGACGGACGGGGTGCCGTACGGGTGGGCGAGCATGAACACGTGGGCCAGCGTGTAGGTCGCTCCGTCGCGGTAGCTCAGGCTGGAGCCGTTGCGCTCGGTGTCGTGGTTGGCGACCATGACGCCGCTCTGGCCGGAGGGCATGTAACCCCAGCCCTCACCGAAGTTCTTCAGGTAGGCCAGCTTCTCGCCGGTGAGGGTGCGCTTGAGGTCGGTGGTGTAGCGGAACTCCTGGACGTCGCCGGTGGCCAGGTACTCGTTCGGCGAGACGGCCTCGCCCGCGCCGTAGATGGCCTCCTGTATCCAGTTGACGTTCGGATTGGTGAGCTTGCCGCGGATGGCGGCGAGGTCGGTGGCGGCGATGTGCTTGACGGCGTCCATGCGGAAGCCGTCGACACCCAGCGACAGCAGGTCGTTGAGGTACCCGGCGATCTTCCCGCGGACGGATTCGCTGCCGGTGTCGAGGTCCGCGAGTGAGGGCTGTCCCGCCTCGCCGAGCTCGCATTCCTGCACGTTGTAGCGGTCTTTGTAGTCGGTGCCGATGGGTCGGCGGCAGCCGTGGAAGTCCGCGTCCGTGTAGGTGCCGGGGTAGTTGTACTTGCTGTACTGCGTGCCGGCGGTGCCGGTGCCCGAGCCGGACGTCATGTGGTTGAGCACGGCGTCCACGACGACCTTCACGCCGGCGCCGTGGCAGGTGTCGACCATGTTCCGGAAGGATTCGCGGTCGCCGAGCGGTCCCTGGATCTTGTAGCTGACCGGTTGGTACGCGGCCCACCACGCACTGCCCTGGATGCGCTCCTGCGGCGGCGAGACCTGCACGTATCCATAGCCCTTGGGGCCGAGGGCGCGCGTGCACTCGCGGGCGATCGAGTCGAAGTTCCACTCGAACAGGACGGCGGTGACCTTCTTCTCACCGTTGGCCGTCGGCGCCGCGGCCGCCTGCTGGGCGGGCGCGGTGAGTGCGGTGGCCAGACCGAGGATCAGGCCGGCGCCCGCCAGGGCGGCGGGTATTCGTCGTCGAGCAGGTGCGATCGGGCTCATGCGGGTGCTCCCAACGTGGAGGGGTGCGGGCCGGCAACGGCGTTACACAACCCTGCCGTTCCGCAAAACATTGCTGTAACTTTCAGCAAGCGTCAGAAAGTTAAGATCGCTACTGCACGACGTCAAGACTTTCGACACGGCGACTTCGGCCGGCGGACGTGTCGGGTCTTCGAGAGGGTCCGCCGTGCGGCCGGTCGCGAACTCCGCTTCGTTGCAGACCGATTGAGGCGCTGAGCTTGCCTTATGCCCTGGCCGGCGGGCCACGGGCGGCAGCCGCGGAGGCCGGCACTCAGGCAGCCCGACAGCCCGGCAGTCCGGCAGTCCGTGACGAAACCACTCGGGAAGCGACGGCACCGGTTGTCGGGAGCGCTGTCCTCGACGATCTCAGCTCCCCGTGCGGCCAGACCTTGTGGCGCCCCTGCCGCAGTCGGCATGCCTGCTTCGCCCGGCGACTCCAGCGTGGTTCCATGGAGTCCCACTCCCGTCCCGATGCGGCGATGCGCCGCCGGTCCAGCCGGCCTCGGGCCGGCGCTCCCGCGCCCGACGCCAGACCCGCGAGGCCAAGTCCCGCGCCGGTGGCGAAGAGGGCCGCCGCGAGGGCCGCCTCTGTCCGGGTGGGTGGCTCGGCGGCGCCGCGACCGGCTGCGTCCAGCCACACCTCGACGCGTGTGCCGGCCTTCGTGCCGGAGTCGACCAAGGTGCGTCCGAGGTGCGCGGTGCCGTCCGGGGCGCGCCGGCGGACCACCGCCGACACACGGTCACCTTCGACGGACGCCGTGCCCCGAGGGGCGTCGGCGAGCAGAACGGCGCCGGTCGGACGACGCTCGTCGCGCTACCGGGCGAGGACATCGCGGGTGGCCCGCGCGGTCAGGGTGCCCACCACGGCTCTTCCCACGACGATGACCGCCCACACGGCCAGGACGAGCCACGCCTTCAGGACGTCGTCGTGCCGCCTGAGCGGATTGGCACGTCAGCGGCCGAAAGGGCCGGTCGGCCCACGGACCGGGGTGGCAGGTCCTGGCGGGGAGCACGGGCCACGCAAGGTCCGTCGGCCGGGCACCAGGGGCCGACCGGCCCATGCGGCACCTCTGCGCCTCGACGACGCTGGAGGCATCGGGCCAATCCCACCAGACGGAGGAGAAGGATCGCCATGAAGGGTTACGTCTTCCACGGCCCCGGCCAGTCCTCCTGGGAGGACGTGCCGGATCCGGTCGTCAAAGAGCCGACGGACGCGGTGGTACGGGTGGACTGCGTCACCATCTGCGGGACCGATCTGCACATCCTCAAAGGCGACGTGCCCGAGGTGACCCCTGGTACCGTGCTGGGCCACGAGGCCGTCGGGACGGTCGTCGAGGCCGGCCCCGACGTGCGTACCGTCCGGCCGGGCGACCGGGTCCTCGTCTCCTGCATCACGGCCTGCGGGCGGTGCCACTACTGCCGCAGGGCGATGTACGGCCAGTGCCGGGGCGGAGGCGGCTGGATCCTGGGCCATCTGATCGACGGGACCCAGGCGGAGTACGTCCGCGTGCCGTTCGCCGATCTCTCCGTGCACCCGCTGCCCGAGACCCTCGCGGACCAGGACGCGGTGCTGCTCGCGGACATCTTCCCGACCGCCTACGAGGTGGGCGTCCTCAACGGACGCGTACGCCCCGGAGACACCGTCGCCGTCGTCGGCGCCGGCCCCATCGGGCTCGCCGCGATCGCCACGGCCCGGCTCTACTCGCCGGAGCGGATCATCGCCGTCGATCTGGCCGCCGCACGCCGCGAGGCGGCCCGGCGTCTGGGCGCCGACGCGGTCGCGGACCCGGCCGAAACCCCCGAAGAGCTGACAGCCGACCTGACCGGCGGACTGGGCGCCGACGTCGTCATCGAGGCGGTCGGCATCCCGGAGACCTTCGAACTGTGCACCCGCATGGTCCGGCCGGGCGGATGCGTGGCCAACGTGGGCGTGCACGGCAGGCCCGCCACGCTGCACCTCGAAGACCTCTGGATCAAGAACGTGACCATCACCACCGGCCTGGTCGACACCCACTCCACGCCCACCCTGCTCCGCATGGCGGCGGCGGGCCGGCTGCCCACACCGGAACTGGTCACCCACACCTTCCCGCTGGAGCGCATGGAAGAGGCGTACGACGTCTTCGGCCGGGCCGCCGAGACCGGCGCGCTCAAGGTGGCACTCGGCGCGCAACCCCACAAGGACCTGGCCGTCCGTGCGGCCTGAGAAAGGAAGTGAGCACCATGGCCGAGCAGCACACCGTCCCGGGCCCGGTGCGCGAGATCCCGGTGGGCGACCTCGGACGCCGCCTCGCACTGCGCCGCACCCAGCTCGGACTCACCAGGGAGGAGACCGCCGCCCGTGCCGGCATGGCCACAAGCTACCTGCGCCACCTGGAGGAACACCCCGACGCGGCACCGAGCGCGGGCGCGGTGCTCCGGCTGGCCGGAGTGCTTCAGACCACGGTGACCGAGCTGACCGGCGGCAACGCCGAGCGGCCACCTGGGCCGGGCCGGGCGGTCCGCGGCGCCGGCCTCCACCGGCTGGACGCCGAGGAGTGCTGGGCGCTGCTCGGCACCCACGGGGTGGGCCGGATCGCGGTGCCCACGGTCGACGGGCCGTCGATCGTGCCCGTCAACTACAGCATCGTGGACGGCTGCCTCGCCTTCCGCACCGAACCGCACGCGACTCCCGCCCGAGCCGCGGGCCGCCGTGTCGCCTTCGAGGTCGACCGCATCGACGAGGCGTTCAGCCGCGGCTGGAGCGTCCTCGTGCGGGGCACCGGCCGGATGGTCACCAGCCCCGACGAGGTGCGCCGGCTGGCCGAGCGAGCCCACGGCGAGCCCTGGGCCGGCGGACGCCGTCCCCTGTGGCTGCGCATCGACGCCACCGGCATCAGCGGGCGCCGGATCACGGTCTGAAGGAACGGCCGTGAGGCCAGGGACGGACACCACATGTACCGCAACGACGGATTTCGCGAACTGGACCGGCAGGAATGTCTCCGGCTGATGGCCACGGTGCCCGTCGGCCGCATCGTCCACACCCGGGGCGCGCTGCCCGCCGTCCTGCCGGTCAACTTCTGCCTCGAACCCGACGGGACGGTCGTGCTGCGCACCTCCGCCGCGTCGGAACTCGTACGCGCGGTCCACGGCACCGTGGTCGCGTTCGAGGTCGACGAGATCGACGTCGTACGGCAGAGCGGCTGGAGCGTGGTCGTCACCGGAACCGCCTCGGTGGTCACCGATCGCACCGAACAGGAGCGCCTGGCGCGCACCGGTCCGCGGTCCTGGGCGCCCTCCCGGCAGGAAGTCTTCGTCCGGGTCTCGCCGGACCTCGTGACCGGGCGTGAGCTGGTCGGTGGCCGCAGCCTGTACGGCCTGGACCACGCGTGAGGGCGGATCCAACCCGCCCTGGGGCCGCCGCCCGGGAGGAGCGCCTTACCCAGGCCGCCGTGATGGCCATGCGGGGACGGCGGCCCGCACGGCGAGCGGATCCGGAGGACCACGCGTGGCAGGCTCCGACGCGAAGGCGGCCCGCGTCCGGTTGCCGCAACTCAAGCTGGACGAGCTGCTGGCCGAGCTGCAGGCCCGGCTGGACGCTGCCCCTTCTCGAGCAAGGAGATCGAACCGCTGCAGGGCTTCGCCGCGCAGGCCGCGGTCGCCATGGAGCTTGCCGAGCGCCGCCACGACGCCGAGGAGATCGCGGTTCTGCAGGACCGGGACCGGATCGCCCGCGATCTGCACGACCTGGCGATCCAGCGGCTGTTCGCGACGCGGATGACCCTGCAGAGCGCGGGCCGCTTCGTCGAGGATCCGGAGGCGGCCGAGCGCGTCGTGCGGGCCGTGGACGATCTGGACGAGACGATCAAGATCATCCGGTCCACGATTCGGCCTGCGGGCCAGGGAGTCCGACAGCGGATCCGGTCTGCGCTCACCTGCGGTGCGGACGGCCGGTGCCGCGGTGTCGGCGCTGGGCTTCGCGCCCAGCATCCGCATGGAAGGGCTCCTGGACACCCATGTGCCCCGGGAGATCGCCGAGCAGGTCGTCGCCGTGCTGTCCGAGGCGCTGACCAACGTCGGACGGCACGCACAGGCCGACCGGGCGGACGTGGTGCTGGAGACCGACGGCCGGGAGGTGCGGCTGACCGTCACCGACAACGGTGTGGAAATCCCGCCCGAGGGCCGGCGCAGCGGTCTGCGCACCATGGCCGAGCGAGCCGAGCAACTGGGCGGGAGCCTTCAGTGGCGGGCGGCCGAGAGCGGGGGACTCACCTGGAGTGGCGGGTCCCGCTGCCGGCGGAGTGACCGGGTCGGCGCACGCCGACAGGACCGTTCCGGTCGCCTCGTCCTCGGTGGGCGGCGACGCTCCTTCGATCGGTGGGACCAGGCGTCGGCCCGGCGGGTAGGGCCGGTCGGCCGATGCCGGGGACCTGCGGCCCCTGCGGAAGCCGGGTGCGGGCGACGAGGCTCGACGCACACACCCGATCAGGAGGCACCCATCATGGTCCGCACTGTTGTCGTAGGACTGGACGGCTTGCATGAGAGCCGTGCAGCGGCCGAGTGGGCGGCGCGCGAGGCGACGCTGCGCGGCGCACCACTGAGGATCGTGCACGTCTGGGAACCGATGCCCGAGCCCTTGGCGCAGGCCCATCTGCTGGGCAAGGAGACGGAGGCGCACTGGCGGGAGCGCATTCCCCGGGAGGCGGCTGACAGCATCAAGCTGCACCACCCCGGCCTCGACGTCACCCTGGAGCAGATCTCCGGCCGGGCCGGCGAGGTGCTGCCGCAGGCGGCCGAGGGCGCCGAGATGCTGGTGCTCGGCTCGCGCGGCATGAGCGGCGTCGGCGGCTTCCTCATCGGGGCGGTCGGCCAAGCGGTGATCGCACACACCGATGTGCCCGTCGTGCTCGTCCGGGCCGGTGAACAGGCCACTGACGAGCACGAGCCGGACCCGGGCGGCGTTCCCTCCGCAGCCACCGGCTTCCGGCCGGTCGTCGTCGGCGTCGACCTCGACGGCTCGCCGGACACCGTGCTCGCCTTCGCCTTCGAGGAGGCGAACCGCCGGGGCACCGGCTTGGAGGCCGTCCACGGCTGGAGTTTCCCGCCGTACTACGTGTACGGACTCGTCGCCGACCCGGAGTGGCACGCCGAGCTCGTGCGTCAGGAGGCCGCTCGCCTCACCGAGGCGCTGAAGCCCTGGCAGCAGAAGTACCCCTCCGTGGACGTGATCCCGCATTCCCGTCTGGGAAGCGCCGACGAACACCTGGTGGACGCCGCCCGCGCGGCCTCGCTCGTCGTCGTGGGCCGCCGCATCCGGCGCCACCCCTTCGGTGTCCATCTCGGCCCGGTCACGCACGCCGTCCTGCACCATGCCACTGCGCCCGTCGCCGTCGTCGCGCACGACTGAGCGACCGCCGGACCCGGTTCGCGTAGGTGGACGGCGGCTGTCCGCTGCGCTGCCCGTACCGCGCCCATCCGGTCCGCGGAAGGTGATACCCACACCAAAAGGCGGGAAGGGCTCATCCGCTTCTTGCGGGTCCTCATTGCGCGGTGCACGGCCGGTGGCCGCTTCTCCGTGTCTCGGTTCGTCCTTCCCGCTACCTCAAGCAGACCACACACGCCCGGCGCCGGCCAGGGCCGTTCGGCCCGAACGTCGTGAGAAACGGCAAGGTCACCGTCACGGCGGAATGTGCCTGCCGGCCGCTGGAAGCCGGCGGACCCACGTGCTCGCCGACAGCGCCGGGCGTCGCTCAGTAGGGCATCGGACGCCCGGACGGTGTCCGCAGGTCCGGCGGCTCGGGCTGCCGGGGCGGCCTGGGACGCCTGCTCTCGCGGATGTGCTTCATGGTCCTCGCCTCCCGGGAGGAGCCGCGTGCGCCGGACTCGTCCGGTACCGCGTTCACCCCCCAGCCTCGACGCAGGGCCGCTGCACGGCGATGAGCCGTCCGGCCCCGGTCCTGGGCCGTCCTGGGCCGTCCTGACAGAGCCTTTCGGCCCACGGTGCGGCGCGCCCGTGCGATCGGTCACCGCTCAGGTGAGACGCCCCGACGCGATCGGCCGAGCAAGGTCCCGGCGATCTCCACGGCCCACGCATCGATCGCATTCCAGTCGCGGTAGTCGCCGAATCGGCCCCCCAGCAGCCGGAACAGCAGCCGTCCGAGGCGGGGGAGCTGAGCAGGCGTGACCACGCCGGAGAACATGCGGTGGGCGTGGTGCGGGAGAGTGCCCGGCAGATCTTCGACGATCACCCGGCTCTCCTTCGGTGCGAGGTACCGCCATGGTCCCCGCAGGGCGGCCGGCATCCCGACACTGAAGAGCCACAACGGGCGGGTGGCGAACGCGTCGGCGTTGTCGCGCAGGAAATCCTTGGCGGGCCGGAGCCAGGCCTGCCGGTGTACGGCGCTCCCCACGACGAAAGCGCGATAGGCGGTGACGTCATGCACGTCCCTCACGGCTTTCGCCTCCGCCGCCAGGCCCCTTTCGGACAGGTGGGCGGCCAGACGCTCGGCGATCTCCCGCGTGGATCCGTACGCGGTCGCGTAGGCCACGAGGACGTCCTTGACGCTGCCCGCGTTCATCGGCGGCTCCGGTCGGCCGGCACGGTCTGTTACAGAGGGGTGGCGAGTACTGCGGCCTGCGCCCGGCCGCGCGCTCCCGGTTCGGCGAGTGGCCGGGAGTGGCGGTTCTCGACCGTCTTCGCGGACACGTGGAGGCGCTTGCCCACCTCGCGGTCGGTGAGCCCGTCACCGTTGGGTGAGAGGGCCGGCACCGCCGCGCTCGTACTGGTCCAGCTCGAACCGCACGTCGACCACCCCTTCGACGGCCCGCACCAGTCGTGCGGCCACCGGTACCAGGGAACGGTCTCGTATCCGGCCGCCGAGGCGGACCACCCCGTCCTGGACATGGACGCGGACATCGGGCGCCGACCCGGGGAACAGGTAGGCGGTCACTTCACGCCGGACCTGCTCGGCGATGTCCTCGTCGTCGCGGAGGAAGACCTTCAGGAGGTCGGCGCGGCTGACGATGCCGAGCAGACGGCCGGTGTCGTCGACCACGGGCAGCCGCTTCACGCGGGCCCGCGCCATGACGCGCGCGGCCTGGGCGAGCGTGGCACCGGGAGCGATGGTGATCGCGGGGGACGTCATCAGGTCCTGCGCGGTGTCCGAGCCGGCCTTCGCGAGGTCGGCCAGCCGGCGCAGCTGGGTGCGGCGGTCGGGGTCCCGGTCGCGGAACTCCTCTTTCGGCAGCAGGTCCGCCTCGGACACGATGCCGACCACGTGTCCGGAGCCGTCCACCACCGGCAGCGCGCTCACCCGACGGTCCTGCAGGGCACGGACGACGTCCTTGAACGGGGTCTCCAGCCCGACGGTGGCCACCGAGCGGGTCATGACATCGCTGACGATGTGGGCGAAGCCGAGTGCTCCCTGCGACCCGGCGCGCCCGTCCTTCTCGATTCCGGATCCGGTCATCGCAGGCCTCCGCTGCCGTAGGGGCCGTACAGGTCGAGCAGCCGCGTGCGGGCGGCGTGCAGCCGCCGGGCGACGACGGCGCCCACCCACTGCGCGATGTTCCTGCCGAACTCGGGGTCGGCCTCGCACAGCTCGCGCACGACGGTGGCGTCGAACTCGTAGGCGCGGACCGGGCTTGCCGCCTCCGCGCCCAAGCGCCACCGATGCGGGGTGAACAGCCAGGACCAGCCGACCAGTTCGTTGTGGCCGAGGGACTCGATGACGGCGGCCCGGCGGCCGGGCACCCTCATGTCGAGGTCGATCGTGCCGGTCCGGATGATCCAGAACCGGTCGGCGTGGCCGCCCTCCTCGAACAGGCGGGTGCCCGTGGTGAAGGCCACCTCGCGGGCGGTCCCCATCAACCGCTGCCGGTGCTCGGCGGGCAGGGCCCGCGGCACGCTCGTCGTGACAGGAGCGTTCATGGCGCGCCTCCAGGGCTTCATGGCTTTCCCACTCCCAGCGTCGCCGCCCGTGCCGGGGAGGGCCATGGGCCACATGGCCTCTTCGCGGGCGCACCGGCGGCCGGGTCCCTTGGGCCGGTCGGTCCCGGTACAGGACATGCGGCCCCTGGAGCGGTCACCGGTTCGCCGCGAGGCTGAGAACAGAAGCGGCCGAAGAGGAGGCACCGTCATGGTCCCCACCGTTGTCGTCGGGCTCGACGACTCCCGCGAGAGCCGGGCCGCCGCCGAATGGGCGGCCCGCGAGGCGACACTGCGTGGCCTGCCGCTGACCGTCGTGACGGTCTCGGAACCGGTACCGCACCGCTGGGCCCAGGCTCCGTTGCTGGGCGGGGAAACGCGGACGCAGTGGTCCGAGCGGATCCCGAGGGAGGCCGTGAAGGGCCTTCGGCTGCGCCATCCCGGGGTCGGCGTCGACCTGGTGCGGTTGTCCGGCAGGCCGGCCGAGCTGCTGGCCGGCGCGGCAGCCCACGGCGAACTGCTCGTTCTGGGTTCGCGCGCCATGAGCGGAGCCGCGGGCTTCCTGGTCGGGTCCGTGGGCCAGGCCGTCATCGCGCACACCGACGTGCCGGTGGTGGTCGTCCGGGCCGACGAGGAGGCCGCCGACGAGCACGAGAGCGACCCTGCGGGCATTCCGTCCGCCGCCACCGCCTACCGGCCCGTGGTCGTCGGCATCGACACGGAGATGCCCGCCGATGACGTGATCGCCTTCGCCTTCGAGGAGGCCGAACGACGCCGCACCGCCGTCCGCGCCGTCCACTCCTGGTACCTGCCGGCGTACTACGTCTACGGCCTTTCCAACGACGCCTCCCTGCACCACGAGATCGTGCGGGAGAGGGCCGCGGAGCTGGCCGAGGTGCTGCGGCCGTGGCGGCAGAAGTACCCGTCCGTGGAGGTGAGCGAGGAGTCCCGGACCGGCAGCGCCGCCGACCGGCTGGTCGACGCCGCGCGCAACGCGTCGCTGGTCGTGGTCGGCCGTCGAGCCCGGCACAACCCCGTCGGCCTGCACATCGGCTCCGTCACCCACGCCGTCCTGCACCACGCCACCGCTCCCGTGGCCGTCGTGGCACATGAGTGATCCGGGCTTTGCGTCCCTTGGCAGAGAGAGGGTGACGAGGATGGAACTCCCCGTCGTCGTCGGAGTGGACGGTTCCGAGGCGAGCCTGAGGGCCACGAGCTGGGCGGCCGACGAAGCCGCCCTGAGGGGGCTGACGCTGCGCGTGGTCTACGCCTCGCTCTGGGAGCGTTACGAAGGCTCCTTGCCGGCCGTGGATCCGGGCAGGCCCGCCGAGGAAGTCCTGGCCGAGGACATCATCGGCACTGCCGCCCGGCGGGCGCGGCGGCGGCAGCCCGATCTGAAGGTGATCGCCGACCTGGTGCCCGACGAAGCGGAGTACGCGCTGGTGCGCGAGAGCGCCGACGCGACGCTCCTCGTCGTCGG
Organism: Streptomyces griseosporeus; assembly: GCF_014656055.1. Taxonomy (GTDB): domain Bacteria; phylum Actinomycetota; class Actinomycetes; order Streptomycetales; family Streptomycetaceae; genus Streptomyces; species Streptomyces griseosporeus. Next base: position 258,766 of record NZ_BNBR01000001.1, on the reverse strand, counting down.
CAGCCGCGGGCGGAGCGGCGTCGCCGAGACGCTGCTGGGATCGGTCAGCATGGCTGTCGCCGCCCGTGCCGACTGCCCGGTCGTCGTGCTGCGCGGAAGCCATGACGACCAGGCGGCCACGGCGGCCCGCGGTCGCGTCGTGGTGGGCGTCGGGGACGGCGCCGAGGTGAGGGCCGTGGTGGCCTTCGCCGCCGCGGAGGCCCGGCTGCGGGGTGTGCCCTTGCACGCCGTACGGGCCTGGAAGTGCCCGGCGCACGAGCCCGTCGACCATCCGCTCCTCGTCGGGGAGCCCGCCCGGGTGTACGAGCAGCGGGCTGCCGACGCGCTGGAGGCCGCGCTCGCGGCCGCCTCGCCGGAGCCGACGGTGTACCGCCGTACCGCCGAGGGGCATGCCCGCCGGGTGCTCGTCGAGGCTTCGCACGAGGCCGACCTGCTGGTCGTCGGCGTGCGGCGCAGGGCCGACCACTACACGCCGCAGCTGGGACGGACGGCCCACGCGGTGCTGCACCGGGCCGCTTGCCCGGTGGCCGTCGTGCCCCACCGCTGACCCGAGGCCCTGCTCCGCAGGAGCCGCCCCCTTGCCGCTGCGGGGCCCATGGGGCGGGCTCCCCGCTGTGCGGGACGCTCGGAGCGGAGGGAAGGCTTACCAGGCGGCCCGCGATGAAGGACGACATGGTCAGCCACACACCGGTGCACGCCCGCCGGCGCACGCCCTGCTGACGGACAGCACCACCGTCGCATGCTTGACACCCAGGTGCGCCTGCGCGCCCCGTCGGCCGCGCGATCCGTACCTGCGGCGGCTGAGGTGAGGAGAAGGGCACCGACGACGCCGTCCTGGCCGGCGGCGCCCTGTACGCCGGCACACCCTCAGCAGATGCGGGGCAGTTGTTCTCCCAGCGGCATGTCCACGATGCGGCGGGCGCCCACCAGCGTCCGCAGCGTCACACGGGCCGCCGGGCCCTCCGGGAGCACCTCGCCGATGCGCACCGCCCGCGCCCCCTCCGGCAGGGAGCGCAGTGCCGTCAGCGCCTCCTCGGCGGCGTCCGCGGTGACGAACGCGACCAGGCAGCCCTCGTTCGCCACGACGAGGGGATCCAGGCCCAGCATGTCGCAGGCGGAGGCGACCGCCTGCGGCACCGGTACGGCCGGCTCCTCGATCTCCACCGCGACGCGCGAGTCGCGGGCGATCTCGTTCAGAGCGGCGGCGAGCCCGCCCCGGGTCGGATCGCGCAGGACGTGGACGGCCGCGCCGAGCGGCGCGAGCGCCGCCACCAGCCGGTGCAACGGACGTGTGTCCGAGGCGATGTCGGCCTCGAACCCCAGGCCCTCACGCGTGCTGAGCACCGTAATGCCGTGCAGTCCTATCGGCCCGGAGAGCAGTACCGCGTCGCCGGGGCGCGCGAGCGCGGCGGAGGGGTGCAGGGAACCGTGCCGCCGCCCGATCCCGGTCGTGTTGACGAACAGCCTGTCGGCCGCCCCCCGCCCCACCACCTTGGTGTCCCCGGTGATCACGGGCACCCCCACCTGTTGCGCGGCCTTGCCCAGCGACACGGCGACGGAGCGCAGCTCGGTCAGCGGCAGCCCCTCTTCGGCGATGAAGGAGACCGACAGCGCCAGGGGCCATGCGCCCCGCATGGCGAGGTCGTTGACGGTGCCGTGGACGGCGAGCGAGCCGATGTCACCGCCGGGGAAGAACAGCGGGCTGACGACGAAGCTGTCGGTGCTCATCACCAGCTCCCGGTAGCCCGGCAGCAGCGCCGCGTCCTCCATGGGGCCGGGGCCACCGTCCAGGGCGGGCAGGATCAGCCGGTCGAGCAGTTCGGCGGAGAGGCGGCCGCCGGCCCCGTGGCCGAGCAGGACGACCTCGTCCTCGTGCAGAGGGGCGGGGCAGAGGGCGCTCATGTCGTACTCCTTGTGCGGGTGCGGCCGGCCGCGTGGAAGGCGGCACAGGTGCCCTCGGACGACACCATGGGCGCGCCGAGGGGATGCCGCGGGGTGCAGCGGGTGCCGTAGGCGGGACAGTCGGTGGGCAGCTTCGCGCCGGTGAGGACGGCACCGGCGATGCACTCGGCGTCCTCGGCGGGCCGCAGACCGTCCACCCGGAAGCGGCGGGCCGCGTCGAAGCGGCTGTACTCCTGGGCGAGTTCGAGGCCGCTGGAGGGCAGGTGCCCGATGCCGCGCCAGGACCGGTCGGTGACCCGGAAGACCCGGCGTACGGCGTCCTGCGCGGCGGTGTTGCCCGTCCGCCGCACGGCCCGCGCGTACTGGTTCTCCACCTCGTACCGGCCGGCCTCCAGCTGGGCGACGGCCATGAGGATGCCCTCCAGCAGGTCCAGCGGCTCGAACCCGGTCACCACGATCGGCACCCGGTAGTGCGCGGCGATCGGTTCGTACTCGCGCCAGCCCATCACCGCGCACACGTGCCCGGCCGCCAGGAACGCCTGGACCTCGCAGGCAGGGTCCTGGAGCAGCGCGGTCATGGCGGGCGGGACGAGGACATGGCTGACGAGCATCGTGAAGTTGGGCAGGCCGAGCCGCGCCGCGTGCAGTACGGCCATGGCGTTGGCGGGTGCCGTCGTCTCGAACCCGACGGCGAGGAACACCACCTGCCGGTCGGGGTGGGCGGAGGCCAGCCGGACGGCGTCCATGGGCGCGTACACGACGCGCACGTCCGCGCCCCGCGCCCGCAGTGACAGCAGATCGGTGCGGGTGCCGGGGACGCGCAGCATGTCGCCGAAGCTGGTGAGGATCACGCCGGGGCGGGCGGCGATGACCACGGCGCGGTCCAGGGTCTCCAGCGGAGTGACGCAGACCGGGCAGCCGGGACCGTGGATCATCCGCATCCCGGCGGGCAGCAGTTCGTCGATGCCCTGCCGGACGAGGGTGTGCGTCTGCCCGCCGCACACCTCCATGATCCGCCAGGGCCGGGTCGCGGTGGCCCGCAGCTCGTCCAGCAGGCGCCGGGCGAGCACGGGGTCGCGGTACTCGTCGAGGTACTTCATCGGTGGGTCAGATCCAGCCGGACGTCCACGACGCCCTCGACCGCGCGGACCGCCCGCGCGATCACGGGCTCGAGACCGCGCTCGGGAAGCGCCCCGCCGAGGGTGACCACTCCGTCGGTCACCGACGCCGTGACCGCGTCGCCGACGGGCAGCAGGTTCAGCACACTGTGCCGGATCTCCTCGGCGATGTCCTCGTCGGAGCGCAGGAACACCTTGAGCAGGTCGCTGCGGCTGACCACGCCTTGCAGCAGGCCGACGCCGTCCACCACGGGCAGGCGCTTGACGTGCCGGCGGGCCATGATGCGGGCGGCCTCGGCGACGGTGGCGTCGGCGTGCACGGTGACGGCCGGTGCACTCATCAGCTCGCCCGCGGTCAGCGCGCTCGCCTTGATCCGCTCGGCGAGGCCGCCCTCGTCGGTGTCGCGGAACTCCTCCTTGGCCAGCAGATCCGCCTCGGAGACGACGCCGACGACCCGGCCCTCTCCGGCCAGCACCGGCACGGCGCTGACCCTCCACTGGTCGAGCAGCTCCACGACGTCCTTGAACGGCGCCTCGCTGCCCACGGCGACGACGGTGTGCGTCATCACATCGCTCACCTTGTACGGGGTCTCAGGCATGGTGACCTCCCTGGGTGCGGACGACCGTCAGATCGAGGAAGTGGGTGGAACAGGAGATGCAGGGGTCGTGGTTGCGGATGACCCGCTCGCACAGGGACGTCAGCTCGTCGTCGTCCACGTCGAGTTCGGTGAGGGCCTGCTGAGCCAGGCGCCGGAGGTCGTCCTCGACGGCGCCCTGGTTCTGCGCGGTGGGCGGCACCAGGACGGCGTCGGTGACCAGGCCCGCGGCATCGACGGTGTAGCGGTGGTAGAGGAGCCCCCGCGGCGCCTCGGTGGCCCCGTGTCCCGTGCCGGCCACCGGCGGCACGTCGGTGTACGGGCGGGCCGGCGGCTCGTAGCCGTCGATGATCCGCAGGGCCTCCTCGACGGCGTACAGGGTTTCCACGGCCCGCACCAGGATCGAGCGATAGGGGTTGCGGCACACCGCGCCCTCGTTAGGATCGCCGAGTCCCGCCTCGACGGCGGCCTGCCGGGCCACGGCGGACAGCCGTCGCCCGCCGATGGCGAACCGGGCGAGCGCGCCGGTCAGGTGCAGCCGCCCGTCGAGCCGGGAGTGCAGCGCGGTGGAGTGCGGCTGGTGCTTCTCCCGCACGTGGTCGGGGAACTCCCGCACCGGGAAGGCGAACGTGCCGCCGTCGGCGCGCAGCACGGTGGGTGTGCCGCTGTCGATGGCGTACTCGTCCACGGCGGCCAGCGCCAGCAGGTCGGCGTCGGTCCGCGCGTCGGGGAAGTCGAACGTCGCGACCCACCGCACGACTTCCCAGGCGTCGTCCAGCGCCTGCTTCAACTGCTCACGCAGGGGCCGCAGTTCCGCCCGCTCAGGCGCCCGGTGGAAGCCGCCGAGCCGCACGTTGACCGGGTGCACGGCCCGCCCGCCGAGCACCTCCATCAGCGTGTTGCCGGCCTTCTTCAGCCGCAGACCGCGCTCCACCTCCGCCCGGTGGGTGCGCGCCAGCTCGATCGCGCTTGCGGCGCCAAGAAAGTCGGGCGCGTGCAGCAGATGGATGTGCAGCGCCTGGCTCTCGATCCACTCGCCGCAGTACAGCAGCCGCCGCAGGTCCCGGATCGCCGGGTCCACCTCGACTCCGCAGGCGTCCTCGATCGCGGCGCAGGCGCTCATCTGGTAGGCGACGGGGCAGATGCCGCACACCCGGGCGGTGATGTCCGGCGGCTCCGTGTAGGACCGGCCGCGCAGGAACGCCTCGAAGAAGCGCGGCGGTTCGTAGATCTCCAGCCGCGCTCCGGTGACCGTGCCGTCGTCGACGTACAGGCGCAGCGCGCCTTCGCCCTCGACCCGGGAGAGCGAGCCGACGTGCAGGACCCGGGAACCACGGTGGGTCATGTCCTCAACTCCTCGTCGAAGGCGGCGGCGTTGAAGGTGTGCAGGAAGCGCTGTACGGCGTCCTCGTCGAGTCCGTCGCGGCGCAGCAGCCGGATCTGGGCGGGCAGGTTCACCGACCCGGACGGTCCGAAGCAGCCGAAGCAGCCGCGCCGGAAGGCCGGGCACAGGGCACCACAGCCGGCCTGTGTCACCGGGCCCAGGCAAGGCGTGCCGTGCGCGACGGTGACGCACACCGTGCCGCGCCGCTTGCACTCGAAGCACACGCTGTGGTCCGGCACGTCGGGCTTGCGTCCCGCCAGGAACGCGGTGATCACTTCGAGCAGCTGCCGCCGGTCGACGGGGCAGCCCCGCAGCTCGAAGTCGACGTGCACGTGGTCGGAGACCGGTGTGGACGTGGCGAGGGTGGAGACGTACTCCGGGCGGGCGTAGACGGTGCGGCGGTACTCGTCGACGTCCGCGAAGTTGCGCAGGGCCTGGATGCCTCCGGCGGTCGCGCAGGCGCCGATCGTCACCAGGTGGCGGGAGGCGGCGCGGATGGCCCGCACCCGCTCGGCGTCCTCGGCGGTGGTGACGGAGCCCTCCACCAGGGCAAGGTCGTACGGACCCGGCCGGACGTCGCTGGAGGCTTCGAGGAAGTGCGCGATCTCCACCTGCCCCGCGAGCGCGAGGAGTTCGTCCTCGCAGTCCAGCAGGGTCAGCTGGCAGCCGTCGCAGGAGGCCAGTTTGAACACGGCGAGTTTCGGGGCCATCACAACTCCCTGACCGACAGCAGGTCCTCGACGACGTCCCAGCCCACGACGGGGCCGTCGCGGCACAGCAGCAGCGGGCCGAGCTGGCAGTGCCCGCAGTGTCCGGTCGCGCACCGCATGTTCCGCTCCAGCGACACCCGGACGCGCTCGGGTGCCACACCGCGGCCGGTCAGATCACGTGCCGTGGCGCGGATCATCGGCTCGGGGCCGCACACGAACGCCGAGGTGCGGGCGGCCTCGAACGGTGCCCGGTCCAGCAGCGCGGTGACCAGGCCGACATCGCCGTGCCAGCCCGGGTCCGGCCGGTCCACGGTGACACCGGTGAAGGCCGTGGGCCATCGCGGGATCTCCTCCCGGCCGACCAGGTCGGCCGGCGTGCGGGCCCCGACCAGGACGCTGACACGGCCGTACGCTTCCGGAGCGGCGACCGTCTGGAGGATCAGTGGGCGCAACGGCGCCAGCCCGATGCCGCCCGCGACCACGATCACGTCCCGGCCGCGGGCCGCCTCCAGCCCCCAGGCCGTGCCGTACGGCCCGCGCAGCCCCACCACGTCCCCGGCGCGCGCCGCGCAGAGCCCGGCGGAGACGGCACCGACGGCCCGCACCGTGTGCGCGAGACCACCGGTGGCCTGCACCGAGCTGACGGAGACGGGTATCTCGCCGCGTCCGAAGCAGTGCACCATCGCGAACTGGCCGGGAGCGAAGTCGGGCAACGCCTCACGCACCGGCGTGAGGTACAGGGTCGCCGTGTCGGCGGTCTCCCGCCGGTGGGCGGTCACACGGTAGGGGAGAGGCACGGCGGTCATCACTGCTCACCCGTTCCGCCGGCGTGGGACACAGGACGCTCCGCGTCCATGGCCCTGACCTCCTCGGTGATGTCGATGCCGGCCGGGCACCAGGCGATGCAGCGGCCGCAGCCGACGCATCCGGAGGAGCCGAACTGGTCGTACCAGGTGGAGAGTTTGTGGGTCAGCCACTGCCGGTAGCGGCTGCGGGCCGAGGCCCGGACCGGACCGCCGCCGTGCAGGTGCGAGAAGTCCAGGTCGAAGCAGGAGTCCCAGCGCTGCCACCGCTCGGTGTGGTCCCCGGTGAGGTCGGTGACCTCCTCGGTGGTGGTGCAGAAGCAGGTCGGGCACACCATCGTGCAGTTGGCACAGGTCAGGCAGCGCGAGGCGACGTCGTTCCAGCGCTCCGCGTCCGGGCTCGCGGCCAGCAGCTCGCGGATGTCGACCTCCGGCAGGGCGCGGCCCATGCGGCCGGCGGCGGCCTCCACGGACGCGCGTGCGGTGGCCTCGGTGGCCGGGTCGGCCGCGCGGTGCGGCACCTGCTCCAGCAGCCGGGCGCCGTCCTCGCTGCCGACGCGGACCAGGAACCGGTGGCCGTCGCCGTCCAGCACCTCGGTCAGGGCCAGGTCGTATCCGGGGCCGGCCGCCGGGCCCCCTCCGGCCGACACACAGAAGCAGGTCCCGCCGGGCTCGGTGCACTCGACGGCGATCAGCAGGGCACGACGGCGACGGGCTCCGTAGCGGGAGTCCTCGTACGCGCCGCCGGTCAGGACCCGGTCCTGGATCGCGATGGCCCGCAGGTCGCAGGGCCGTACGCCGAGGAAGGCGTACTGCGGCGGATCGAGCGGCTCGGTCGTGTACGCCGGGGTGCCGTCCGGCGCCCGGTCGGCGCTCCACAGCCGCTCGTGCGCCGGGTGCAGCCAGTTCTTCCAGGACTGCGGCCCCGCGCTGTGGGCGAAGGCGGCTCCGTCCGCGCGGGGGACCAGGCGATAGCGGCCGGCGTCCAGTTCGACGCCCCAGCCGTAGGGCAGCTGATCGCCGCGGGACAGCTCCGCGAGCACCACCGCGCCGTCCCGCACGGTCGGACCGATCACGGTCCTGCCCTGTGCCACCAGGGTGGTGACCAGGGTGTCGAGCCCCGCTCGGTCCAGGACGGCGGCGGGTGCCGTGGTGGTCATGGCGGGACCTCCTCGCCGGGTGGCTGTGGTGCCCTCCACTGTCAGGGTGGGCTCCCGGGGGCGCGCAGGGCAGGGGTCGACCGGCCCTGTCCGCCGGGCCGACCGGACCCCTGCGGTCGCCGCGGAAGGGGCTCGCCGAGTTCCGCTTCGACGGCACCGGCCATCGCCCGCAGCACGTCGAGGGTGCGCTCCGCCTCCGTCTCATCGACCAGGGTGATGGCGAAGCCGACGTGCACGATGACGTACGACCCGACGCCCGCCTCGGGCGTGCAGCTCAGGCACACCTCACGCCGTACGCCGCCGAAGTCGGCCGTTCCCATGCGCAGTCCGGCGTCGTCGTGCACTTCGGTGATCCGTCCGGGGATGCCCAGGCACATGTCCGCTCACTCCCTTCCGGTCAGGCGTGCGGCGGCGACCGCCGCCTGGCCGTAGCTGATGCCGCCGTCCCCGACCGGTACCTGGCCGCCCACCACGACCTTCAGCCCCTGTGCCCGCAGCCGACGCCGCACCTCGACGAGCAGGCGCCGGTTGACGAAGCAGCCGCCGCCGAGGCACACGGTGCGGGGCGCACCGTCGGCCACCACCCGCGCGACCAGCTCCGCGGTGACGAGCGCGAGGGTGAGGTGGAAGGCCGCGGCCAGGTGTCCGACGGGCTCACCGCCGAGGCGGCGGCGCAGCAGGTCGGTCAAGGTGGGCGCCGAGTCGTACACCCACAGTCCGCCGACCCGTAGCACCCGCCAGGCGAGAGGCTCGGCGTGCTCCTGGCCGGCCGCCGCCTCCAGCAGTACGGCCGCTTCCCCTTCGTATCCCACCTCGTCCGTGATGCCGAGCAGGGATGCCGCCGCGTCGAAGAGGCGTCCGGCGCTGGAGGCGCGGGGACAGTTGACGTCCCGGGTGATCATGGCGCCGACGGCGGCGACCTCCGCCGGGTCCAGGCGGTCGGTGAAGGACCGGAGCAGCCCGCCGTCCAGGACCGGGCCGCCGAGACGCTCCGTGCCGAGCAGGTGGCCGAGAGCCGTGCGGGAGGGGTGCCGTACGGCTGCCTCACCGCCCGGCAGCGGGGCCCTGGCGAACCTGCCGGCGCGGCGGTAACCGGTCAGGTCGGCGAGGAGGATCTCCCCGCCCCACAGCGTGCCGTCGTCACCGAGCCCGAGCCCGTCGTAGGCGACGCCGACGAAGGGCCCGCGCACCTGGTGCTCCGCCGCGCACGCGGCCACGTGCGCGTGGTGGTGCTGCACGGCGACGCGCGGCAGGTCCTGGGCCTCGGCCCACTGCGTGGACAGATACCCCGGGTGCAGGTCGTGCGCCAGGACACGCGGCTCGATGCCGGTGAGGTGCTTCAGCCGCCCGTACGACGCCAGGAACGCCTCGTGGGTCGCCAGGTCGGCCAGATCACCGGTGTGCGGTCCGAGATGCGCGCGTCCGTCGGCGGCCAGCGTGAAGGTGTGCTTGAGCTGGGCGCCCACTCCGGCGACCGGCTCACTCACCGGCAGCGCAAGGGGAGCGGGGGCCAGGCCACGGGCCCGGCGGACGGTGATGCGGGTACGCCCGCTGAACGCGACCACCGAGTCGTCGTAGCGGGAACGGATCGGCCGGTCATGGGTGAGGAAGCCGTCCGCGACGCCGGTCAGGTCACGCCGGGCCTGCGCGTCGTCGATGGCGAGGGGCGCGCCGCCCAGGTTGCCGCTGGTGACCACCAAGGGCCGGCCGAGCTCGTCGAGCAGGAGGTGGTGCAGTCCCGTGGTGGGCAGGAACAGCCCGACCCGACGCAGCCCCGGGTGCACCGCGGGAGCCAGCGGCGGGGGACCCCGCCACGCACGCCGCGGGAGCAGCACCACGGGCCGTTCGGGGCCGGTGAGCACCCGCAGTTCGGCGACGCCGATGTGCGCCAGCCGTGCCGCCGCCGGCACATCGGCCACCATCACGGCCAGCGGTTTCGACGGCCGGCGCTTGCGGCGCCGCAGTTCCGCCACCGCCCGTGCGTCGGTCGCGTCGCAGACCAGCTGGTAGCCCCCGAGCCCCTTCAGCGCGACGATCCCGCCGGCGGCGATCGTGCGCACCGCGGCGCGCAACGCCTCCTCGCCGCGCAGATCGTCCCAGGCCAGCCGCGGCCCGCACGCCGGGCAGGCGATGGGTTCGGCGTGGAAGCGCCGGTCGCCGGGATCGGCGTATTCCGCCGCGCAAGCGGGGCACAGCGGGAAGCGGCGCATGGTGGTGCGGACCCGGTCGTAGGGGAGGTCTTCGATGATCGTGGCGCGCGGACCGCAGTCCGTGCAGTTGACGAACGGGTAGCGGTGGCGCCGATCCGCGGGATCACGCAGCTCACGCAGACAGGCGTCACAGATCGCCGCGTCCGGGGGCACCTCGCGGACCAGCGCCCCGGCGGCGCGGGGCGCGCTCTGCCGCACCTCGAATCCGGCGCGGTCCGCGGGCGGCCCGGCGACGCGGGTGAGGGACACGCGCCGGACGCGGGCGAGCGCCGGGGCGCCGGCGCGGAGCCGGCCGGCGAACTCCTCGATCGCCGGGGCGGCTCCCGCGACCTCGCCCTCCACCTGTCCGTCGACGTTGGCCACCCATCCGCTCAGGCCCAGTTCCGCCGCGGTGCGGTACACGAACGGCCGGAATCCCACACCCTGCACGATGCCTTCGACGTGGAAGTGGCGCGCGGTCATGACGGCCTCCCCGCCGACGTGCCCCAGTGCCGTGTGATCTCCTTCTCGACGGTCTCGGCGAGTGCGTCGGCGGCCTCCGCCACGGCGGGGGAGAGGGCGTTGCCGAAGGAGGCCTCGGCCCCTTCCACGGCGTACACCACCAGCCGCCCCGGCAGCCGGTCCAGCGCCGCGGCCAGCTGGACGGCCTCACCCAGGCCGAGTCCGTGGGAGCTGGTGGCCGAGCCGCCGCCCAGCGTCCCGCCGCCGAGTTCGAGCCGGTGCACACGCCCCGGTGTGCCGGGATGCGCATGCGCCGCATCCACGACCACGGCGAACGCGACGCCCTCCCACAGTCCGATCAGGCGTCCGGGTTCCCCGTCACACGTGGCCAGCATGGTTCCCGGTGGGAGCGGCCGCCGGCCGGCCCGTTCCCGCAACCGGTCGACGACCGCCCAGCCCACACCGTCGTCGCGCCGGAAGTCGTTGCCGACGCCGATGACGGCGATGCGCTGGCGCCTGTCCACGGTTCCGACTGTGCCGGATCGACCGCCGTGCCGGACAGGGCCGAACGGCCCCTCGGAGGTTCTGGTGGCCCCTGGTGGCCGAGCGGGGGCCGGAAGGCGAGGAGCAGGTCCGGCGCGTGCGCCCACCTGCGAAACGGCAGTGCCCGAGGCCCGAGGCGCCGGTGGTCACCGCGCGGGCCGTGCGCGCACGGCCCGCGGGACGGGGCGGATCGTGCACCGGCGGACCTCAGCCGTCGGTCCCTGCCGTGCGCGGGACGCCGGAGGCACTGCTCAAGTCCGTGGTCACGGTCACCACACCGTCGACGCCGAGACACAGCCGCTCGATGACGGGTATCAACGCCTCGGTCCGCACACGGCCCTTGAGAGCGACCCGGCCCTCCCGCACGTCGATCGACACGTCGGTGGGAGCGAGGCCCAGTGTCTTGGCCAGGACCTCACCGGCGATCTCGTCGCGCAGTGCCTCGTCGTGACGCAGGAAGACCCGCAAAAGGTCGCCCCGGCTGACGATGCCGACCAGCGCCTCCCTCGCGTCGACCACCGGCAGCCGTTTGACTCCGTTGCCCTCCATCACGCGGGCGGCCTCCACGACCGTCCACTCCGGCCGGGCACAGACCGCGGGTGCGGTCATGAGCTCTCCCGCCGTGAGGCGGTCGCCCGCGGGGCGCCGCCCGTTCGTTCGAGGAGCGAACGGCAGGCCCGCCGGGTCCGGCCGTCCGGCCACTGTGCGGAGCACATCGGCTTCGGACACCACTCCCACGGGGCGGTCGAGCCCGTCGACCACCGGCAGTGCGGTGACATCGTGGTCGGACAGCAGTCTGACGACGGCCTTGAACGGCGTGTCCTGCTCGACCCGGACGACGTCGCGGGTCATGAGGTCTTCGACCGTACGGTGTCGCATGACGCTCTCCCTTCTGCGGACCGCCGCGCCGTCACGCCGCGCTTGTCCGCATGTCGTGTCCTCGCCGGCCCGTCGGTGGACGCGGCTCAGGGCGACCGGTGGTCCTCGTGCCGGCCGATCCGGCCGGTGACCGCGCACACCATGCCGAGGTGCCGGCGGGCGTCGTCACGGCGCCGGCGCCGGCTCGTGGCCGCCCTGGTCGAGCCGGAACGGCGGATAGACGTCGGTGAGCAGGGCCGCGTAGGCCGCCACGCGCAGGACCCACCGGTTCAGCCCGATGATCAGGTCGAACAGGCCATGCGGGTAACGACCGGTGAAGCCCAGAGCGACGGCGGCGATCAGGGTCAGCAGGCCGATCAGCCCTCCGGCGTCCCAGCCGGCGTGGAGGCCTCCGAGGAGGAATCCCAGGACGAGGTAGTGCGGGATCGCCAGCAGCCACCACTTGACGAGGACCAGGCCTCGGGACAGCTTCTCGGGATACTCCAGGTCCCAGTGGGTCGGATAGTCGGGGACATCGGCGAGGGTGAACGGCGGATAGCGGTCGGTGCCCAGGGCGCCGTACGTGTAGTAGCTCACCCGCCAGGACCACCGCAGGACCCCGGTGTTGAAGTCGAACAGGGGCCGTGGGTAGCGGCCGGTGAAGAGGATCGCGAAGAAGGCCGCGACGCTGGTGACCAGGAACGCCAACCAGAGGAAGCACAGGACGACGTAGTGGGGGAGGGCGAGCAGCCACTTCACCAGCCACAGCCAGCGAGACAGGGGTGCGTCGAGGACCGCGGTCAGCCGGGCCGGGTGCACCGGCGGGGCCACGACGGGCGGCGGCACCGGGGGGATGGTCTTGGTGCTCATGCGAACCGGTCCCTTCTGGAATCCGGCGGCGGTCACCGGCTCTGCTGCCGGGTGCCGCCGCGCTGGTGCCGGCGAAGACGGGTGGCGCAAAGGGGCCGGGCTGCCGACGGCGGGAACCATCGGTCCATGAGGGCCTCCACCGGTCTTCTGCTCTTCAGCATCCGTCGGACGGCGTACACGGCTCATGGGCTGACAGGGCACGGAGCCGGGCCGAACGTCCCAGGAAAGGGCCGAACCGCTCATGCTCGGGCCGTCGCCGGAGTGGGACCGTGACAGTGAAGCCCTGCTGCACGTGAGGCAGCCCGAGAGAAGGCGGTGGCGTCATGGAACTGCCCTTCGTCGTTGGCGTCGACGGATCGGACGGCAGCCTTGCGGCCGTCGACTGGGCGGTGGACGAGGCGTCCCGCCACGGTCTGCCTCTGCGCCTGGTCTACGCCTCCCTCTGGGAGCGCTACGAGAAGACGGTGCCGAACCTCAGGCGGGAGCGGACCTCGGAGCGGGTGCTGGCCGAGCACATCGTGGCTTCCGCCGCGGAGCGCGTGCGGCGGACGGACCCCGATCTGAAGGTCACCACCGAGACGGTGCCCGCCGAAGCGGTGTTCGCCCTCATGAGCGAAGGCGACAACGCCTCCGCCGTCATCCTGGGCGCCTGGGGTCGTGGACAGGTGGCGGAGGCCCTGCTGGGTTCCGTCAGCCTGGCAGTCGCAGCCCGCGCCTACTGCCCGGTCATCGTGGTGCGAGGCGACAAGGCCGCGCTGGCCGCCACGCACGAGAGGATCACGCTCGGCGTCAAGGACGCCGAGACGAGCGCCGAAGCAGTCCGGTTCGCCTTCCGCGAGGCGGAGACCCGCGGTTGCGAACTGGACGTCGTGCACACCTGGCGCTGCCCCACCGAGCACGCGAGGCCGTCCCCCGAACCCGCCCACCGGCACGACGAACAGGCCCTCGCCCTGATCGACACGCTGACCGCCGACGCGGCTGCGGACCACCCGGCCGTGCGGGTCCGCCGCACGGTGATCGAGGGTCCGGCCGGCAGGCTCCTGGTCGACCGGTCCGCCGCCGCGGACCTGGTGATCGTCGGCGCACGCCGCAGGTCCGCGCGCTTCGGTCTCCAGCTCGGCCGGGTGACGCACACCTTGCTGCACCGAGCGGCCTGCCCCGTCGCGATCGTCCCCCAGCGGGTCTGACGGGAACTGGGCCGGCCTGGCCACGGCCGGAGCCCACCGAGTGGCGAAGGGGAACCGGCATGGCGGCCTGGACCTGGAAGTCCGACGGATACGAGCCCGCGGACGTACGCCTGCGCGAGTCGCTGTGGCACGCTCGGCAACGGCTGCTTCGCCACCCGTGGGACGCTGCCCGAGTGCGAGGCCGACGAGGTGCACTACCGGGCATGTACGCGGCCGGCTGCTACAACCGGCTCACCTCCGTCGTGGCGGGGCGGCGGGTCGAGAACGAGGACATGGTCAACCTTCCCGACTGGCTGCCGCTGCGTTTCCGGCCCGCGGGGGGAGAGTGGCTCACACCGGACACCGCGCGGGTGACCGAGCACCGCCAAGTGCGCCACCTCGATTCCGGGCTGCTGGGGAGCGGGTCACCCGGTACGGACTCGACGGGGGAAGAAATCCGGTGTGGCGGGCGGCCCGGTGCCGCCGGGACCGTCCCGGACGAGTGCGTGAGGCCGTTCGCCGCGTCATGCCGGGACCGCGATTGCGGGGCAGTGGGCGTGGCGCAGCACCCCCTGGCTCACCGAGCCCAGCAGCATCCCGGTGAACCCTCCGTGCCCTCTGGTCCCACGACCGGGCCGAGAGCGTGTTCCGACGCGGTCGTCAGGACCTGCACCGGATGTCCGCGGACGACGTCATGGTGCAGTTCCACCTCCGGACGCGTGGCGGTAGGGCCGGCGACCGTCTCCGCGAGCACCCGGTGGCACTCCCGCACCGCGGCGTCCTCGTCGAGGACACCGGGGAGCGGCGGGTGCCACACGTACAAGGCCCGCAGCAGCGCTCCGCGCAGCGCCGCCTCCTCGAACGCCACATCCACCGCCGCAGCGAATGCGGGCTGCCGTCGACGCCGACCACCATGAACGCGGGCTGCCGGCCGACATGCTCCGGCTCCGGCACGACCGCGACCGGGCAAGGAGCGTGGGCGGTGAGCGGGAGCAACACGGAGGCGGAGGAGAACAGCTCGCGCCGTCTGCTCAGATGACAGGACCCCACGACAACCAGTGCGGCGCCCCGCGCCTCGTCGTGCAGCACCCACGCGGGCTCGCCCTCCGCCAGCAGCTTCGACACCGCCACCCCGGGATGCCGGGACTCGACGAAGGCCACCGCCTCCTTGAGTACCTGATCACCCAGTCCGTGCAGCGCGCGGTTCCACTCCTCCCAGCTCGGCCGCGCCTCCCTCCACCGGTATCCGCCGGTCGGCACGCCCTGGGCGTGAACGAGCCGCAGGGGCAGGTGTCATCGGTCCGCCTCGTCGGCGGCCCACGCGAGAGCCATCCGTTTCGAGGGATCCGGATCGACCCCCACCACGATCGGCCGACGCCCGTCCGCACCAGTCATGGCACCTCCAGAGAACCGCCCTGCCGCCCGTCTGCGCGCTGTCCTTCCAGACTCGCCCTATCCGCGGGATGCCGCCACGTCACGGCCGGCCTGCCCCGACTGGTCGGGCCACCGTCGTTCGGCGCACCCGCGGCTGGTGAGTCGGCCACGGTGTTGCTGAGCGGCGCGCGTCCGCCTGGGCGCGGACACAATCCGGGACGGCCGTGAATGTGGCTCGCGGATTTCGCTGCCCCGGTCCGGGGGTGCGCGTCCTTGCCCGCGTCTGGCGCGTCGGCGACGGAGCCACGTGGTTCCGTCGGAGACGGCCACCCGCTCTGCCTTCCGGTCGGCGGGTCAGCCGGTCAGGTGCGCGAGGGTGTCGTCCAGGTCGGTGGCCCTGGGCTGGTTGTGGGGGAGCTTGGCCAGGATCTTGGCCATGCCGCAGGTGTTGGTGAGGGCGGAGAGGACCAGGCCGCCCGCGACGCCCGCGGAGAGCCAGCGCGCCGCGGGCCGGCGTCGTCCGGCGGTCAGGCCGGCGAGGACCAGGGATCCGGCGGCGAGGCGGACCTGGCGGTCCATGGCCCACGGGGTGCGGGTGCCGGCCGGACGGTGGGTGTCGTGGCCGAGCTGTGTCCAGGCGATGGTGCCACCGGTGAGAGTGGCGGCGACGATGCCCTGGTCGGCCAGGCGCCGGCAGGCCTGGGCGGAGCGGGCGCCGGAGGCGCACACGATGAGGAGGTCACCACGGTCCGCGGCGGTCTTCAGGGCGGGCAGGGCCGCGTCGAGGTGGTCGAGGGGGATGTTGTGGGCGCCGGGCAGGTGGCCGGAGGCGTATTCGCCGGGGGTGCGCACGTCGATGACGGTCAGTTCATGCAGGCGGGCGTTGGCCTGGTCGGCGGTGAGGGCGGGGGTGGGTGCCACGGGACTTTTCCTTTGCTCGGTTGGGTTCACCCCTTCGGTAAGATACCCAAGGGGGTATCTCGAAGGAGGGTGGCTTGTGGAACTGGCGATGGCGGCTGAGGAACTGAAGACGGTGGTCAACCGGCTGCGCCGGGCGCAGGGCCAGATCGCAGGTGTGATCAAGATGATTGAGGAGGGGCGGGACTGCGAGGATGTCGTCACCCAGCTCGCCGCGGCTTCCCGCGCTCTGGACAAGGCGGGGTTCGCGATCATCGCCACCGGTCTGCAGCACTGCCTGACCGACGCGGACATGGCCGCCTCCGGTGACCGGGAGCAGATGCGCACCCGGCTGGAGAAGCTGTTCCTGTCCCTGGCCTGAGCCGGGGTGCCGTGCGCCGGTCATCCGTCCGACTCCTCAGGTGAGGGCGTCGACGAGCATGAAGGCGGCCACGGCCAACAGTGCGACGGCGAAGGCGCGTTGCAGCAGGGTGCCGCTGACCTTCGCGGCCAGGCGTTTGCCGTCCCAGGCCCCCAGGATGGCCGCCCCGGTGAAGGGGCCGATCACCGCCCAGTCGACGCCGGCGGTGGTGGCGCCGCGGGTGGCCAGGGAAGCCAGCGCGTTCGCCGAGATGACCAGCAGGCTGGTGCCGACGGCGGCCTGCATCTCGAATGCCAGCACGGTGACCAGGGCCGGGACGGCGAGGAAACCTCCGCCGACCCCGAGCAGTCCGGTCAGCGCACCCAGCCCGGCGCCGGTTCCGGCGGCCTTGGCGGGCCGTGCCTCACCGACCGCCGGGCGGATGGCGGCACGGCCGGAGCGCAGCATCGTGACGGCGGCGAGAGCGGCGACGGCCGCGAAGGCGGCGGTCAGCACCGGCTGGGGCAGGCGGGATGCGGCGCTTCCCGCTGCGGCCGCGGGCAGCAGTCCGGCCGCGGCGAACAGGGCGCCGGCTTTCCAGCGGACGTTGCCGGTGCGCGCGTGGGCGTACAGGGCGGTGAGCGAGGTGGCCGTGACGATGATCAGGCTGGCGGTGGTCGCGGCGGCCGGAGTGAAGCCGAGCAGGTAGATCAGCGCCGGGACGGCCAGGACGCTGCCGCCCCCGCCGAGCGCGCCGAGCGCGACCCCGACCACCGCCCCCGCGATCAGGGCCAGGACCAGAGCGCTCACGCCACGACACCGTTGCTGCCGTCCGGACCGATGACCGGCAGCCCCGCACGCGCCCAGGCGGTCATGCCGCCGGTGACGTCCGTGGCCTGTACGCCGCGTGCGGCCAGCAGCCTGACGGCCTGCCGGGAGCGGTGACCGGAGCGGCAGATCGTGATCACCGGCCTGCCCCGCACGGCCGCCGGGAGCGACCCTCCTGCCGCCAGACGGGAGAGGGGCAGGTGCAGCGCCTCGGGTGCGTGTCCGGCGTTCCACTCCGGTGTTTCGCGTACGTCCAGCAGGACGGCGGTGCCGTCGCTGGTCCGCTGGTGGGCCGACTGGGGGGTGAGGCGGCCGGAGCCGCGGCGAAAGGGCGACAACATCGTTTGATCACTTTCGTGCAGGTGGCGCGACAGCGCGGTCAGTCGGTGCGGCCGGGAAGGGTGAGGGGCAGTCCCGCCTCGGAGGCGGCGTCGAAGCCGTCGTCTACGGCGACCACCTTGCGGCCGGCCGCGTCGAGGAGGGAGGCGGCGATCGCCGCGCGCATTCCTCCGGCGCAGTGCACCCACACCACTCCGTCCGGTACGTCACCGATGCGGCCGTGCAGTTCGTGGACCGGGATGTGGACGGACCCGTCGATGTGGCCGCCCGCGCGCTCGGACTGCCGGCGCACGTCCAGGACGACCACGTCGTCGCCGCGCTCACGGATGTCGGCGAGGTCGGCGAAGCGGGCGCGGCGGAAGGCGGCGAGCTTCTCGCCCTCGCGGATCCAGTGGGCCGGGTCGCCGGTGGCGGCGGCGGCCGGGCGGTCGATGCCCACCCGAGCCAGCTCGCGCTGTGCGTCGGCGATCTGCTCCGGGGTGTCGGCGAGCAGGGTGACGGGCTTGCCCCACGGGATCAGCCAGGCCAGGTAGGTGGCGAGTTTGCCCTCGCCCTCGAAGTTGAACGAGCCGGCCACATGTCCCTCGGCGAACGCCATACGGCTGCGCAGGTCCACCACCCACTCACCCGCGGCCAGCCGGGAGGCAATCTCCTCGGCGTCCGCACGCCTCGGCGGCGTGAGGTCGACCGGCGCGGGGCCCGCGGCGTTGGCCGGGCCCATGTGCGCGTAGTACGCGGGTACGTCGTCCAGCCCGGCCAGCATCCGGGCGACGAAGGTGTCCACGTCCAGGGTCAGTGCGTCGTTGGTCTGGCGCTCCTTGCCGATGGTGGTCGCGTCGCCCTCGGCCTGGGACGAGGAGCAGAAGCTGCCGAAGCCGTGGGTCGGCAGCACCGGCACCTCGTCGTCCAGCTCGTCGGCGAGCCGGTGGGCGGAGGCGTGCTGCGCGCGGGCCAGCTGCTCGGTCAGCCGCGGCTCGACCAGGTCGGGGCGGCCGACGGTGCCGATCAGCAGGGATCCGCCGGTGAACACCGCCACGTCGCGCCCGTCCTCGGTGAGGGCGTAGGAGGTGTGGTGCGGGGTGTGCCCGGGAGTGGCGATCGCGCGCAGCACCAGCCCCTCGTCGACCGTCACCGTGTCGCCGTCGGCGACAGGGGTGCGGGCGAACGACACGTGCGCTCCGGCAGGCACCAGGTACTGCGCGCCGGTGACGCGGGCCAGCTCCAGACCGCCGGTGACGTAGTCGTTGTGCACATGGGTCTCGGCCACGAAAGCGATGCGCACCCCGCGACGGGCCGCTGCGGCGATGACCTGGTCGATGTCCCGCGGCGGGTCCACGACCACCGCGGCACCGGGCCCGCCGGCCAGGTAACTGCGGTTGCCCAGCCCCTCGAACTCCAGGGTGTCGACGAAGAACACGGCTCACGGCTCCTTTCAGGCGATGTACCCCGGGGGGTATCCGACTCCCACTTTAACAGTTATACCCCTGGGGGTATTCCACGGACAGGCGACCCCTCCAAGGCTTGGCGCCTTGGGTGCTCCCCACTACTCGGAGTCCCCGTGTCGCCACCGACGCCACGGCCCGGCCGGACGCCGCCCTGGCGTCGCTCGCCTGACCCGCGACGGTTCGAGGGAAAGGCGTGGCCGGACCCGGTACTTCTTCGCGAGCCTGGCGGGAAGGAGGGGGTATGGACGATTTCGAGGTGGACCAGGTGGTCCAGCGGGCACTGGACCGGCTGACACTTCTGGCGGAGACCACCACCGCCATGACCAGCACGCTCGACTCCCATGCCGCGGTCCGTCGGGTGTGCCACATCCTGGTGCCCCAGCTGTCCGACTGGTGCGCGGTGGACCTGTTCCAGGACGACGGGCGTCTCCGCCGGGTCAGCGTCGTCCACCGCGACCCCGGCGTACTGCCGGTCGGCGGCCTGACCGGTCTGTTGCCCGACGTCCCGGAAGTCCCGGTCGGGCCGCTGTCACGCGTGCTCATCGGCGCCGGCCCCCTGTTGGTGACCGCAGCCGACATCCCCGGCCCGGACAAGGCTGCCGACCCGTTGCACGCCCGTCAGCTCGAGCTGTTCGACCAGCTCGGTACCCACACGGCGGTGGTCGCCCCGGTGCGCGCCCGTCGCCAGGTCCTCGGCGCCCTGACGATCGGTCGCTCAGCCGACCGCGCCCCGCTCACGGACGACGACCTCGCCATGGTGGAGGACCTGACCCACCGCATCGCTCTGGGCGTGGACAACGCTCTGCTGTACCGCGAGACCCAGCGCATCGCCGAACGCCTCCAGCGCTCCCTCCTGCCCGCCCTTCCCCGATCCGGCCCGCTGCACATGGCCGCCCGGTACGCGCCCGCCGCCGCCACCGCCGAAGTCGGCGGCGACTGGTACGACAGCTTCGCCCTCCCCAACGGCAGCACCACCATGATCATGGGTGACGTGACCGGCCACGACCTGCGCGCGGCGATCACCATGAGCCAGCTGCGCAACATGCTGCGCGGCATCGGCTGCGACCGCCAGGAACCGCCCGGGCACATCCTGCGCCGGCTGGACCTCGCCCACCAGTCGCTCTATCCGCACGCCACGGCCACCTGCCTGTACGCCCTGCTGAACCAGGACGACGACGGAGGCTGGACCCTGGCCTACTTCAGTGCCGGGCACCCACCGCCCCTGCTGGTCACCCACGAAGGCGACACGCACTACCTCAAAGGCGGCCGAGGCCTTCTCCTGGGCGTCGACCCCACCGTCCCGCGCCACCACGCCACCGAAACCCTGCCGCCCCGCTCCACCCTGCTCATGTACACCGACGGGCTCATCGAACGCCGCGGAGAGGATCTCACGCACGGCATGACCCGCCTGCGCCAGCACGCCGCCGCCCTCGCCCGCGAAGACCTCGACACGTTCTGCGACGAACTTCTCGCCGGTATGGCCACCGGCAGCGCCGACGACATCGCCCTCCTCGTCGCCCGCACGCCCGCCCCGTCACAGCGATCCAGGTGACCCTGCAACCCGGAGAGGACCGTCGCGGGACCCTCCGCCGCGTGGCGGACGAGTTCGTGGATTCCGGCCGTCAGGACCGCGCCGAGACCGGTCAGGAATGGAGAAGCAGCACTCGGCGGCCAGCCTCTAGCGTGATGGTCATGGCAACGACAGCACCCACCGCATCCCCCACGTCCCTCACGTCGGTCACCCTCGACGTCGCCGACGTCGCAGGTGCCCAGCGCTTCTACTCCGCGTTCGGCGTCGACACGCGTATCGGCCTGCGGGCCTCGGAAGCGCCTTCCACCGGGTTCCGCTGCTTCACCCTGGCGTTGACGGTGTCCGGGCCGGCCAGTGTCGACGGCTTCCTGCGAACCGCGGTCGACGCCGGTGCCACGGTGCTCAAGGCGGCCGCGAGGTCGCTGTGGGGCTACGGCGGCGTCGTCCAGGCCCCGGACGGAACGATCTTTAAGGTCGCGACCTCGGCGAAGAAGGACACCGGCCCGGCCACCCGGGAGATCGACGAGATCGTCCTCCTGCTCGGCGTCGAGGACGTGAAGGCCGCCAAGCAGTTCTACGTCGGCCGGGGTCTTGCCGTGGCCAGGAGCTTCGGGGGCAAGTACGCCGAGTTCACCGCCGACGAGTGCAGTCCCGTCAAGCTCGCGCTGTACAAGCGCCGTGCCCTGGCCAAGGACCTCGGCGTCCCCGCCGACGGCACCGGCTCGCACCGCATCGTCCTCGGCTGCACCACTGGTGCCTTCACCGACCCGGACGGATTCCGCTGGCAGGCCGCTGCGTAGCAGTCGGCTGTTTCACCCACCGGCGGACGCGTACTTCGCCGGAGGGGCCCAGGAAGGGGACCGGCCGAGGTGGAGCAGGATGCGGGCCAGAGGGTCCCGGAGGGTGGAGTGGGGCTGGGCCGGTGCGAAGGCGGCGTTCGGCCGTCGGCGGTTAGTGCCGTCCGGGACGGCGAGTGCGAGGGGGAGGGCGGCGTCCAGGAGGTCCGGACTCGGAGCGAAGGGGTCGCCGAGAGCGCGGGCCACATCCCAGGCGTGGACCACGTAGTCGATGAAGTGGAAGCCGATCGCCCGGACCGCGGGGAAGACGGCGTCCGTGCCGAACTCCGGCAGAGTGAACTCCTGGTCGGCCGCTGTGACTTCGGCGAAGGCCTCGATCACCTCGTCCGCAGCGGTCAGATAACGCCGGATGGTCCCCGGCCCCGGCTGCTCAGGCTTCCACAGGGCGATATCGGCGCCCGCCCCTCGTGCCGCTGCCGCGAAACCCCGGTGCTGGACCGTCATGTGTTCGAGCAGGCCGCCCAGATTCCATGCAGCGCACGGGGTAGGGCGCGTGAGGTCGTCCGGGGTCACCCGGCGGACCACGGCGACGCTGTCGCGTACGGCGCGTGCGTCCGACGCTCTTATGGAGTCCAGAGAGGGCATCGTAAGCATTCGCCTACGATAGGCGACCGCTTATTATCTGTCCACGAGTATGGTCCTGCCATGGCTGGGAACACCGAATCGGAAAGGCGCCCCGACCTCGCGGCCATGATGGTTCCGCTGGGGCGCGCGCTGGTGGCCGCGGAGCTGCCGGTACTGCGCGAACACGGGCTGGCGATGTGGGCCTACGCGGTCCTGCTGGGGCTCGACGACGAACCTGTACACACCCAGGCAGCCCTGGCCCGGGACATCGGCGCGGACAAGACACGGATCATCGGTGTTCTCGACGACCTGGAGGAGCGCGGGCTCATCCACCGGCAGCCCGATCCGCGCGACCGGCGCGCGCGTCTGCTCTCGCTCACCGCGGAGGGGCGCCGAGTGCGTGACACGGTGCAATCGGCGATCCAGGAACGGGAGGAGCGCCTGCTGGCGCGACTTCCGGAGGAGGACCGGCGCGGCTTCCTGCGCGCTCTGCAGACACTGGCTGCGATGCCCCGGGCCGAGATCACAGGAGAGCCGGGTCCTTCCTGAGGCCGGAGCCCCGCGCACGGCGGGCGCGGAGGTCAGCGGCAACTCCCCCCGGGCGGTGACGGGGAACCAGGCGAGCAGCGGTGCTTGTCGTCCACGTGCCGGACGGTCGGCGTGCTGTCGGGTCGGGTCATGGTGAGCCTCTCAGGACTGGTCGGGGTTCTTGCGCGGGGTGAGGACGGCGTTGGGGAGGGCGGGCGCGGGCAGGCGGTCGCCGGCGTATCCCTCGACGCTGCCGAAACGGTCGGAGGCGTCCTGCCACGCCCGTCTGGCCTCGGCGATGTCCTCATGGCTTCGGCCCACGAAGTTCCACCACATGACGATCTCCTCGCCGAACGGCGGGCCGCCCAGCAGGACGGCGCGGGCAGGCGCGCCCGTGTCGTTCGCCAGGGTCAATGTGGCGTGCCCCGGGGGCAGGTAACCGAGGTCGGAGGGGCGGAGGGAGGTGTCGGCCAGGGTGATGTGCCCCTGGTCGACCAGGAGGCCGTGCTCGAAGGCCGGATCGACCGGAAGGGTGGTCGTCGCGTGCGGATCCAGGCGTATCTCCGCGCCGAGCAGCGGGGTGAAGGTCGGCACCGGAGAGGTGCGCCCGGCCAGGCTGCCCAGGAACACCCGCAGTTCGCAGCCGTGGTAGCGGAAAGGCCTCGGTACGTGGTGGTGGAAGGCGCGACCGGCACGCCGGTGCTCCCGGGGCAGGGCCACCCACAGCTGTACGCCGTGCAGGACGCGGGTGCCGGCGGTGGACACCTCGGAGTGACTGACGCCGCGCCCGCCGGTCATCAGGTTCAGTTCGCCGGGCCGCACGACGGCGTGGACGCCGTGGCTGTCCCGGTGCTCGATCTCACCGCTGAACAGCCAGCTGACCGTCTGAAGGCCGGTGTGCGGGTGCGGAGCGACATCCATGCCCCCGGTTTCGGCCACGTCATCAGGGCCGTAGTGGTCCGCGAAGCACCAGGCTCCGATGAGCGTCCTGGCCCGCTGCGGCAGAGTGCGCCGCACCGTCATCGCCCTCGGGCCCCCCAGGGGGACGTCCCGCGCGGTCAGGACCTCGACCTGCGGTGGGGTGCCGGTGTGCTCCGCGAGGTCGCGATGTCGTCGGGCCGGCTCGGGTCCCAGGTCGCTCATGGCGTTGTCCTTTCTCCTTGTGCGGTGCCTTCGACCGTCGGTCTGCCGGCCACCAGGACGCCGGCGCCGGCGTCGAAGGCATGGGTGACCTCAGGTGTGGTGCCGTCCAGGAGCAGTGCGCGCGCCTGTTCCTCGAAACGGCGGTCATGGGCGGTGAGCCGGATGTGGTGCTGGGCCAGGTGCTCCGCCCAGGAGGCGACGACGTAGTTCTCGACGAACCGGTCGGGATTCGTGCCGTCCTGATAAAGACCCCAGGTCAGCGCTCCCGTACGGCGCCGGGAACGGGCAACGTGTCTCATGCGGTCGACGAACGCGGCCCTGTGCCCGGGGCCGACGCGGTAGACGACGGAGACGAGCACCGGGCCGTCGGCCGGGCCCGGCTCGAACACCAGAGGCGGGGCGGGCCAGTGATCGGAAGGGCTCGGGTCGGCATCGTCCGCCGCGTGCAGCGGCCGGCGGCGCACGCTCAGGGCGCCCGCCACCAGCACGGCGGCGCCGATCAGCAGGGACGCGGTGAGTCCCAGCCCGTCGGCCAGCAGCCCCCACACCGGCGCGGTGAGCGCCTGCCCGCCCTGGAACACCACCAGGTACACGGCGAGTCCTCGGCCCCTCACCCAGCCGGGCAGACGTTGCTGTACGGCGGAGTTGAGGGTGGACAGCACTGCGATCCAGGCGGTGCCCGCGGGCAGCAGGGCGACGGCCGCGAGCCAGGGCAGCCGGGTCGTCGCCAGCACGGTCAGCGTCGCGGCGAAGACGACCGCCCCCGCTGCGAGCATGCCGTTGGCATCCAGCCGGTGCCGGATCAGGGGCAGGGCGAAGGCACCGCCGACCGCGCCGACGCCGACGACGCCGAGCAGCAGGCCGTACCCGCCCGAACCGAGCCCCAGGGAGCGGCTCGCGACGAGCGGCAGCAGCGACCACAGGGCGGCCCCGCCCGGCACGAACAGCGCCGTGCGCAGCAGGACGCGCCGCACACCGGGGGCGTGCCAGACGTAGCGGCGGCCCGCCTGGACGGCGGCGAGGAGCCCTTCGTCCGGGGCCACGGGCCGCGGTCCCGGCGGCCGTCGCCACCACAGCAGCACGCCCGCGATCCCCAGGAAGGACAGGGAGTTGAAGGCGAAGACCCAGCCCGCGCCCGCCGCGGCGACCACCGCTCCGCCCAGGGCGGGACCCACGGCGCGCGCCAGATTCATGTTCACCGCGCCCAGCGCCGCCGCCTGCCCGAGCTGCTCACGCTCCACCAGTTCCGGCTGGACCGCCTGCCAGGCCGGGCCCATCAGAGCCGTACCGCAGCCCAGGAGGAAGGTGAGGCCGAGCAGCGGTACGGGGGTCAGAGCGTCCTGGAAGGCGAGCACCGTCAGTGCGGTGGAGACGGCGAGCAGGGCGAACTGGGCGGCCAGGAGCACCTTGCGGCGGTCGTAGCGGTCGGCCAGCACACCGGAGGGCAGCGCGAGCAGGACGACGGGGAGGCTGGAGGCGGTCTGCACGAGCGTCACCAGGGAGGCATCGTGCCCGACCAGCAGCCACTGGGCGCCGACCGTCTGCATCCAGGTGCCGGTGTTGGAGACCAGCTGCGCGACCCACAGCGCGCGGAAGACACGTACCGCGAGCGGTGCCCAGGCCGTGGCCGCGGGACTTGCTGCCGGGTTAGGTTCCGGGTTCCTGCCCGGATTGCCGTGATCCCCGCCGCCCCTGTGGCCCGGCTCCCCGCGGCCCCGGTGGCTCGGCTCGCCGTCGTGCTTCCCGCCCGGCTCCCCGTCGGGCTTCCCGCCCAGCTCTCCGCCGCGCTCCCGGCCCGGCCCGGCCCGCCTCCGTCGTTGCCCGGGTTCACGACTGAGGCCGCGTCCAGGCGGCGTCGGACGTCCAGTGGCGGCGCACGGTGATCAGCGTCGCCGCGAGCAGCAGCAGCGCCAGGGCGAGTACGGGCAGGAGTTCGGCGTGCCGCAGCAGGAGGGCTCCCGCCAGGGCCCCGAGGAACATGGCCAGGACGGACAGGATCCGCCGGCCCGGCCGCGGTGCCGCCCCGCCGGCCGGGGCGGAGTCGGCGGCCAGTCCGGTCAGGGTCAGGGTCAGGACGGTCGTCGTCAGGTCCGGGACGCCGAGGCGGCGGGCGACGGCGTTCTGGAGGCCCATGGTGAGCCCCAGCAACACGATGAGGAGGTACTTCACCGTGCCGGTGACCTGCCCGTGTGCGACCGCGACGGTGAGCACCGTCCCTGCGACGAGCAGCGTCTGGATCGCGGTGGCCGCGGTCAGCATCCGTCCGCGGTGCGCGGCGTAACGGGTGCCGAAGCGTCCCCCCGCCAGGGCTCCGGCGAGGAACGACACCATCGAGACGACGGACGCGGGCGCGGACAGACCCGGCGCGCCGGCCAGGGCGAAGCCGAGGAAGACGACGTTGCCCGTCATGTTGGCGACGAAGACGTGCCCGAGCGCCAGATAGGTGACGGCGTCGATGAGGCCGGTCACCACCGTCAGGCCCAGCATCAAGGGCGGCAGGGGTCCGTGCCGGTCGCCGCTGGGCGGGACGAGGGTGCGGCCGGCGTCAGTCAGCAGTCCGCGCATGCCGCGTCCTCCCGTCCGTCAGGGCCTCCGCGGCGGGCGGGTGGTGCAGCACGGTGCGGGTGACCAGCCCGCTGACCGGGCCGATCACGATCGCCGTCACCGCTGCCCACAGGGGCCAGGAGGGGAGCCCGAGCAGGTGGTCGAGCGACCAGTCGCCCGGCCCGGTGAGCGCCAGGGCGGCGGAGACGGTGACGAGGACCAGCGGGTACTCGTAACCGTCGTTCTGTACCCACAGCCCCTTGTGCCGCTTCACGGTGCCGGCCACCGTCATCACCCCCGTCGCGGCCAGCGCCGCGAGGGGAGTGAGGAGGCCGGCCGCCAGGAACAGGCCGGCGCCGATCTGGCTGCCGCCCGCGGCGACGGCGGTGAGCCGCCCCCCGCGGAAACCGTCACGGCGGAACTCCTCGGTCCCTCCGGCCAGCCCGCCGCCGCCCAGCCGGAAACTGACTTTCTGCACGCCGTGTCCGGCGATGAGGAGCCCCACCACCAGCCGCAGCACCAACAGTCCGCTGTCCATCACGTGTTCTGCCTGTTCCTGACGTGTGTCGTCGCCGTGGGAGCCCGGGTCAGCCGGCGGCGTGCGCGCCGATGACGGTCTGGGCGTAGACGACGCCGAGTCCGTAGGTGCCGCCGTGTTCCTTCACGACGTCCATGACCGGCAGGTACGTCTCCGTGCGCGCCCAGTCGCGCTGGAGTTCGAGCAGGACCTGAACCCAGGTGACCGGCACCACCCCGGCCTGGACCATCCGCTGCACGGCGTGCTCGTGGGCCTGCGGGCTGACTCCGCCGGAGGCGTCGGTGACGACGTAGACCTCGTAGCCCTGGGCGAGCGCGGACAGGGCGGGCAGGACCACGCACACCTCGGTCCAGAGTCCGGCGATGACGAGCTTGGTCCGGCCGGTGGCCTTGACGGCCTCGACGAAGTTGGTGTCCTCCCAGGCGTTCATCGTGCTGCGGTCGACGATCTTCTGGTCCGGGAAGACGTCCGCGAGCTGCGGCATGAGGGGGCCGGAGAAGGACTCCGCGGCCACGGTGCTCAGCACGACCGGAACGTCGAAGACCTTGGCGGCCTTCGCCAGGCCCACCGTCGCGTTGATGATCGCGGTACGGTCACTGCTGCCCGTGCCGAAGAACATCTGCGGCTGGTGGTCCACGAACAGCACCGCGCAGTTGTCCGGCGTCAGCAGGTCCGGAGCCGGAGCAGCACTGACCTGAGCGAAGTCGACCATGACGCTACCTTTCGAGGGGAACAAATGTCGCGGACGGCCGTCCACGACCGGGGAGAACATCCGCACCGGAGTGCGGGAGGAGAAGCCGGTGAAGCGCCCTCGGGGGCCTCGTGCGGCGTTACGACAGGAACGCTAGGCCGGGACGGGAGCAGCCCTTTTCCGGTCAGTGCACCGGGGGTTGACCCGTAGCGCACCGCGGCGTGGCCGGCCCGTCACTCCGGCGCGGCCTGCCCGTCACTCCGGCTCTGTCGCAGCGTCACCACCGCGACCAGGGCGGCCAGGAGCAGGCCGGTGACCAGTGCGGGGGCCGGTGACCAGGCGGCCGACAGGATGCCGGCGCCAGCGACGGCGAACGGCACGCCCTCACTCCCGCGCGTCTGGTGCGGCCGGAGGTGCACGGCCCAGACGGTGACGAGGAAGACGGCGGCCGGAACGGTCACGGCCAGGCCGGCGGCCGCGGACGACATGGCGGTGCGCCCGGTGAGGTGGTCGGCGTAGGTGGCAAGGCCCGCTCCTTCCGCCGCGGCCGACGTGAAGACGAGGTAGTGGCCGTATGCCCAGGTGAACCGTCTGCGGTGGGCGCGGTGCGTGCTGGCCAGAAGCGTGTGCGCCGGCTTGGCGAAGTACAGCCACCACATGGCGAAGGCCATCAGCAGGCCGCCGCCGGCCAGTGCGTACAGCGCGCCCGTGCCGTGGCTCCGTTCGAACGCCCCGCGGACGGCGACGGTGGCCGCGGTGACCGTCTCACCGAGCACGATGAGGGTGAACAGCTCGTAGCGCTCGGCGATGTGACGCGGATGCCAGGGCGTCATCCCGGCCGACTGCGCCCACACGGGCACCAGCACCTCGGCGAGGACCATCACCACGATGCCCGGCAGCCGGGCCGCGGCGGGCAGCAGGAGCAGCGACAGCCAACCGGCCTGGCACACCGTCACACCGGTCGCGAACCTCAGCGTCGTCCTGCGCCGGGCGGGGTCGGCCAGCCCGGCCCGGACCCACAACGCGGCCAGCGCCGTGCGCAGCACCGCGTATCCCAGGGTGATGACCAGCAGGTCGCCGCGGTCGAAGGCGTGGGCGACACCGGCGGCCAGGACGAGCGACCCGGTGATCTGGACGAGCACCGTCAGGCGGTAGGGGAGGTCGTCGGGGTCGTAGGCGGAGGCGAACCAGGTGAAGTTCATCCAGGCCCACCAGATGGTGAAGAAGACCAGCGCGAAGCGCAGCGCGCCGTGGGCGTAGCGAGCGTCCGCCAACGCCTCGTGCAGACCTTGCGAGGCCTGGGCGACGGCCACGACGAAGCACAGGTCGACGAAGAGTTCGAGGGGGGTCGCCGTCCGGTGGGCCTCTCGCGGGTCGCGGCCCGCCATGGTGCGCCGCCGGGACGTGTCGGATGTCCGGCGCACGGCGTCAGGTCGTCGCACGTACGGCGTCGCGGATCAGCTCGGCGACTTCGCCGGGCTGGGAGACGGCCACGGCGTGCGAGGCTCCGTCGACCTCGATCACCGTCGAACCGGCGCGCTTGGCGCCGAAGCGCTCCACCTCCGGGTTGATGGCCTTGTCGGCGCCGGCCACCAGAACCCAGGACGGTTTGGTCCGCCAGGCCGCGGCGGAAGCCCTCTCGCTGAACGCCACGGCTGCCACCGGGCGTTGGGCCGCCGCGAGCACCCGGGCGGTCTCGGGCGGCAGATCGGCCGCGAAGACGGCCGGGAACGCGCCCTCGGCGATGGTGACCTCGACGCCCGGCTCGCCGTTCTCCCGCGGGTAGGTCCTCGCCCGGAGGCTGTCCGTCAACAACGAGGGCAGGAAGCGTTCCTGCAGCTCGCCGAGGCTCTCGCCCTCCGCGGGCATGTAGGCCGCGATGTAGACCAGGCCCACCACGTTGTCCGCGGTCCCCGCCACGGAGACGACCGCACCGCCGTAGGAGTGCCCCACCAGGACGACGGTGCCGTCGATCTGGGCTGTCAGCGACGCTATGTAGGCGGCGTCGGAGGCCAGGCCGCGCAGCGGGTTGGGCGGGGCCAGCACCGGAATGCCGTGGCCCTGCAAGGCACCGATGACGGCGGACCAGCCGGCCGAGTCGGCGAAGGCGCCGTGGACGAGCAGGGCGGTCGGGGGAGTGATCATGGGGATGCGGCTCCTCGATGGGGGGATGGGGACACTCCCGTCCCGGAGCGTGCACGGACCGCGCTTCGTCCGCTGTGCTCACCTCGTCGGGGGTGCCTGACAGAGACCCGACGCCTTGCCGGCGGCTCCGGCCGACGCGACCACGGCCGGTTGCCGGACCGGCCGGACCGGTCCGACGCCGTGCGGAGCCGTTCCCCTGGCCGGGTCTCGCGCCGCCCTCACGATAGGAGCGCTGAGCCGATGAGCGTTGTCCCCCCGTGCACGGTGGCTGGCCCCACCGTGCACGGCCCGTTCCCCCACAGCAGACGGCCGTGGCTCCTCAGCCCTCTCCGAGCAGTGCCTCCGTGACCGCGTCCCAGTCGATCAGAGCGCTCTCGTCGCCGGGAGGAACCGCCTCCCACGTGGAGACCAGCCACTCACGCAGCGGCTGGGCCGGGACGTCGATCAGCGCCGACGCCGCGCCGGCGCGCAGCATCATGCGGACGTCCGGTCTGTCGTTGCAGCAGTACGGCGGCCAGACGCGGACCTCACCCTCCCCGGAGGGCCGGTGCAGACCGGACTGGAGGAGGTCCCGTGCGAAGACCCAGCGGGCACTGTCCGGACCACCTGGCTCATGCAGGTCCAGGAGCACCGAGAAGGGCTGCCGCGGGTCGTAGCGGAAGCACACCGCGAGCGGTGCCGTCCTGTCCCCTCCCAGCACCAGCCTGGTGGTCAGGGAGAGGGTGATGACGCCGTCGGGCGGTCGCACCCCGTCGCACGGAAGCGAGTGCGGGTTCATGACGAAGGACCCCCTCACCTCAGGTCCCCGGGGCGCTGTGTGTCCCGGGCGTGACGTCGCCGACGCTGAAAATCCCGAACTGAGTGCCGACGGCCGTCGGCTTCCCTTGCGACATGTGCGATTCCCTGGGTAGAGGTCAACAGGTGGGAGTCCGCAACGTAAGGTCCGGCGCCCAGGCGGCCTTGCCGGGGAACGCACGCACCTTTGCCTGTGAAGGCATGCCCGGCCGATCGGGCAGCAGATCGCCAAGGCACGGCACTCACAGCAAAGAACCCGGGCGCGCGCAGACAACAGGTCCGTATCGGCGGTCCCTAGGCTGCAGGCGCTCCCTGCGCCTCGTCGGTGAAGCAGGCGCCGCCGACTGTGTGGGCGGTGTGGCCCCGGACGGCGAGCGAGGTGGCGCGACTGAGAGGAGGAACCGCCATGACGGACGAGATGACCGGCGACGGGGTCTACCAGCCGGACGGGGTGGAGACGCTGGACGGCACGGGGCTGCTGGACGCCTCCGACACACTGGACGACCGGGCGGGGGCCGAGGCCCTGGACGAGGGCTACTCACCGCCGGACAGGCCCTGGGGCGCGGAACACACCGGGGTGACGGCGGCCGAGCGTCTGCGGGGCGAGTCGCTGGACGAGCGCCTGGCCGAGGAGGTGCCGGACATCGGCCCCGGTGAGGGGGACGGTCTCGGCGACACCCGGGACACGGACGGGGAACTCGTCGACGACGAGGTCGGCGACCTGCGCGCCGGCCGGCTCGTCGCCGCCGACCGCAGCGATCCGGACGACCCGGAGACCGATCTGTTCGCCTCCGACGTGGGACTGGATGGGGCGGGGGCGTCCGCGGAGGAAGCCGCAATGCACGTGATCGCCGACCCCGGTTCCCGCTGACTGGTGCCCACACCCGTCCGGCCCGGCTGCCGCGCGCAGCCGGGCCGGACGCGTGCGCGTGGGCCGGAAGAATTTCACTGAGCCGCACTGCCGACGTGACGTGCCGTCAAGTGGCTTGCAGGCAATGGCCCGAAGGCGGCCTCCCCGGCCGGGGTCAGCGCCAGGCGGTGGGTCGTGCGGTCGAACAGGGCTGTCCCAGCTCACGTTCCAGGGACCGGACGGTGCCCGACCACCGCGGACTGCACCACGTGTTCCGTGCCGCAGCGGTGAAGCCACCCGTGTCGGCCACCGCGACGATGACCTCCATCTGCCGCAGGTCCATGAAGTGCTCCCGCGCAGCGCTCCGCCCGGTACGGAGACGATCGTCACCGCCGCATGGCATGCCGGAACACGCGGCGGTGCGGGCGCGTCCCCGGCCGGGCCGTCAGGAGCGGACCAGGGGGGTGTCCACCAGGTGCTCGGCGAGGAACCACGACTGCAGTTCACCGGTCCTGATCACCTGGGAGACGAGGAGGTCGTTCGTGCCGTCGTCGCCCAGCTCGGCGGTGCGGGTGGCCGCGTCGTGAGCCTCCACGAGGATGGTCTCGTGGGCTTCCAGCAGGCGCGACAGCATCGCCGGTACTTCCTCCACGCCGTCCGGGGGCCGCGGAACCGAGGTGATCTCGGCGACGTGCCGGGGGTCGCCGACCGCGACACCGCCGAGCGTCTGGACGCGTTCGGCGAGGGTGTCGACCAGTTCGAGCTGCTCGCCCGCATGCTTGTCCAGCACCAGATGCAGCTGGTAGAAGGTCGCGCCCCGCATCAGCCAGTGGTGCTTCTTGTAGAGGCCGTACAGGATCTGCGTGTCGGCGAGCACCTTGTTCAGGCGCTGGCAGGAGTACATGCGGGCCTCGTAGGACAGACCGAGCGGGAACTGCTTGACGGTCCCGAAGTCCTGGATGACCTCGCCCTTCTGGTGCAGCCACGGCTGGCTGCCGCTTCGGTGGGCGGAGTTGGCGGACATGTCGTGCCTCCTGGGATCGTGTGGTGCGGTGTACCGGGCAAACGCTAGGCGGCACCCTCGGCCCCTCCTTGTCCCGCAGCGCATGTGCCGGTGCCCGTGAGCGCACACGCGCCTGGTGGAGCAGGTGTCCGGTGCGGGGCAGCGTGGCCCTGCGCCGAGCAGGTGACCGGCGCAGGGCAGCGTGCCCCTGCGTCGAGCAGGTGACCGATTCGGGGCCGCGTGCCCGGCCCGGTGTCGCCGGCCACCGGCGGAGGCGGGAGGCGGCGTGCGGAGGCCGCGCGGCCCCACCTCCGTGGGAACCGCGCGGCCTGTGCGCCCGAGGGCCCCGATCACCCCGGCGCTCACCCTCCGTCGGTCAGCGCGTGTGCAGGGCGGTGCGCAGCGTGCCGGCCGCCATGCCGATCGCGGCCTCGGCGGCGTGGGTCTCACGCAGGGCGTTGAGCATCACGAAGTCGTGGATGACGCCCTGGTAGCGCACGGCGGTGACGGGGACACCGGCCGCGCGGAGCTTGTTGGCGTAGGCCTCGCCCTCGTCGCGCAGGACGTCGGCCTCGGCGGTGATGACGAGGGCTGGGGGAAGGCCGGTGAGCTGCTCGGTGGTGGCGCGCAGCGGGGAGGCGGTGATCTCCGCGCGCTGCTGCTCGTCGGTCGTGTACTGGTCCCAGAACCACTGCATGCCGTCGCGGCGCAGGAAGTAGCCCTCCGCGAACTGGTGGTAGGAGCCGGTGTCGAACGACGCGTCGGTGACCGGGTAGAAGAGGACCTGCTGCACCAGGGGGACGTCCCCGCGCTCCTTGGCCATCAGGGTGAGCGCGGCGGTCATGTTGCCGCCGACGGAGTCACCGGCCACGGCGATCCGGCCCGCGTCCAGCCCCTTCGCGGCGCCGTCGGTGACGATCCAGCGTGCGACGGCGTAGTTCTGCTCGATGGCGACCGGGTAGCGGGCCTCGGGGGAGAGGTCGTACTCGGGGAAGACGACGGCCGCGCCCGCTCCGACCGCGAGTTCGCGGACGAGGCGGTCGTGCGTGTGGGCGTTGCCGAAGACCCACCCGGCGCCGTGGATGTAGAGGATCACGGGCAGGGTGCCCTCGGCGCCGGCGGGCTTGACGACACGGGCCCGCACGGTGCCCGTCGGGCCGCCGGAGACGGTGACCCACTCCTCGTCGACGTCCGGCTTGGCGATGTCGCCCGACTGGACCTCGTCGACGGCCTTGCGGCCCTCGGCCGGCGGCAGGTCGAACAGGTACGGCGGGTTGGCGGTGGCCTCGGCGAATGCGGCCGCCGCCGGCTCCAGCACGGGCTGGACCGGCTTGAAGGTGTAGGACATGAGGACTCCTCAGACTGCTGCGCGTGTTTCCCGACGGTGCGGCCCGCACCGGATCCGCAGATGCGCCGGGCCGTCCGGGCCACGCTAGAACGGTGCGCACGCCGGGGCTTGCATTTGTGCGCACCGGCTCTGACCCCACGGTGCACTCGCCCACGACCGGTGCGCTGTCGGGCAACCCCCGGTGCGTCCGGCGGAAACCGGCGAAGCCGGCCCCGCACTAGCGTCACCGGCGAAGCAGCCGCAGCTCGCTGACACGTGCGCCTCGCCGCACGTCGTGCGGCCGCGCGCTGCCCTCGCAGCTCCCACGCCGCACGCCCCAGGAGGTTGTCAGGTGTCCACCATGCCGGTGAGCGGACTGATCCCGCACGCCACCGACGAAGCGGCGGACCTCGTCGTCCGCAATGCCAGGATCCACACTGGCGATCCCCGTCTGCCGCAGGCCGAGGCGATCGCGGTCCGCGACGGTGTCATCACCGCCATCGGCAGCGACAAGGACGTGGCGGGCCAGGTCGGTCCCGCCACCCGGGTCGTCGACGCGCTCGGACGCCGGATGATCCCCGGACTGAACGACGCGCACCTGCACGTCATCCGCGGGGGCCTGAACTACGTGCTCGAACTGCGCTGGGACGGCGTCCGCTCGCTGCGGCAGGGCCTGGCCATGCTGCGGGAACAGGCCGCACGCACCCCCAAGGGCCAGTGGCTGCGCGTGGTGGGCGGCTGGTCGGCGGAGCAGTTCGCCGAGCGACGCCTGCCCACCGTCGCCGAGCTGAACGCCGCCGCGCCGGACACGCCCGTCTTCGTCCTGCACCTGTACCAGGCCGCGATACTCAACCGCGCCGCCCTCAAGGCGGTGGGCTATGACAAGGACACCCCCGACCCCCGCGGCGGGCAGATCATGCGCGGCCGTGACGGCGAGCCGACGGGCATGCTGCTGGCTGCGCCGAGCGCGCTGATCCTCTACTCGACGCTGGCGAAGGCGCCGGGGCTCGACGAGGAGCACCGGGAGGCGTCGACACGGCACTTCCTGCGGGAGCTGAACCGGTTCGGGCTCACCTCGGCGATCGACGCGGCGGGCGGATTCCAGAACTTCCCCGAGAACTACGCGACGGTGACCGAACTGGCCCGCAAGGGACAGCTCTCCCTGCGCATCGCCTACCACCTGTTCCCGCAGACCGCGGGCCAGGAGATCGACGACCTGACCCGGTGGATCGGCATGGTCCGGCCCGGGGACGGAGACGAGTGGCTGCGGCTGAACGGCGCCGGTGAGAACCTCACCTGGGCGGCCGCCGACTTCGAGAACTTCGCCGTGCCCCGCCCCGAGCACGCCGCCGACTACGAGGTGGAGTTCGAGAAGGCGGTACGGCTGCTGATGGAGAACGGCTGGGGTTTCCGTCTGCACGCGACGTACGACGAGACCATCCGCCGTGACCTCGCCGTCTTCGAGAGGCTCGCCACCGAGGGGCTGTTCCCCGGCGGCAACCGGTGGCTGTTCGACCACGCCGAGACCGTCTCGGCGGACAGCCTGGACCGGATCGTCGCCCTCGGGGGCGCCATGTCGGTGCAGAACCGGCTGTCCTTCCAGGGCGAGGCGTTCGTACGCCGCTACGGCGTCGGTGCCGCCGCGGACGCCCCGCCGGTCCGCGCCATGCTGGGCCGGGGCCTGACCGTCGCGGCCGGCACCGACGCCACCCGCGTCTCGTCGTACAACCCGTGGGTCGCCCTGCACTGGCTGGTCACCGGCCGAACGGTCGGCGACCTGACCATCCGCCCGCCGCACAACCGCGTGGACAGGGAGACGGCGCTGGAGATGTTCACCACGGCCGGCGCCGTGCTCACCGGTGAGCAGGACCGCAAGGGAGTCCTGCGCCCCGGGTTCCTCGGCGACCTCACCGTGCTGTCGGAGGACTTCTTCACGGTGCCCGACCAGGAGATCCCGCACATCGAAGCCCTCCTGACGGTCGTCGGCGGCCGGGTCGTCTACGGCGCGCGCGAGTACGAAGGCGTCGACGAGGCCATGCCCCCGGTCACCCCCGAGTGGAGTCCCGTGGCGCGCTTCGGCGGATACCAGGCCGCGCCGGAGACGCGGTTCAGGGGCGCCCGCCAGGCCGAGCTGCTGGGCGAGGCCGTCGCCGAGTCCGAACAGCACCGGCAGTGGCGGGCCCGCCGCGGCCTGGTCCCGGAGAACGACAGCCCCGCCTTCGATCCCTGCTTCTCCCTCTGAGCCGTTCCTCCCGGTCGCGGACGGCTGTCCTCGCAGCCCGCGCCCGTCACGGTGATCCCGTGGCGGGCGCGGGCTTTTGGCCGTGCAGGCGGCGGCGGGCTCAGGACGCGGATCCGTCAGCGGGCCGGGCCGGCGCGGACTGCTGCGCAGCGCGCCACTCACTGGGCGACACGCCGTAGGCGGCGCGGAACGAGCGGCTGAAGTGAGCGGCACTGGCGAAGCCGCGCTGATGGGCCACCGCGGCGATCGTGAGGTCCTTTGTCTGGTCGCGCAGCAGGTCACGCCGGCATGCCTCCAGGCGCCGCTGCAGGATCCAACGGCTCACGGTGACGCCTTCTGCCCGGAACAGCTTGTGCAGATAGCGCAGCGAGATGTGGTGGGCACGCGCGATGTGCGCCGGGGACAGGTCCGGGTCCGCCAGCTCCTCGTCGATGAACGCCTGGACCTTCAGCAGCAGTGTCCCGGGCTCCTCCCGCACGTGCGCACGCGTCCCGCCGAGCCGCTCGCCGGCCAGCGTGCCGAACAGCTCGACCGCGTTGAGGGCCATCACCTCCCGGGTGTGCGGCAGGAACGCCGCGGCGTCATCGGCGAGCCGGGTGATGAAGGGGGACAGCAGTCCGCCGAGCGACGTGTCCGGACCGAACGGCAGGGCCGTGATCCGGCGGACGCCGGGATCGCGCGGGCCCAGCGTCTGACGGGGCATGACCAGGGACTTGATGCGGAAGGACCGGGGCAGGTCCAGCCGGAGCGGACTGGTCGTGTCGGAGACGAAGATGTCACCGGGCTGGAGTGCGCACTCCCTCCCGTCCTGCTCCACCCGGGCCGCCCCCGCCTCCAGGAGGTGGAGCACCACGCTCCCTTCCTCGCCGTCACCGGCCCCGGGACGGCGCGACCGCCGCAGCGCCACCGCGTCGCCCTCGGCGGTCACCGCTCTGAGCCGGCCGAGCGACGTCGTACGGACGGTTCCGGAGTAGACGTCCTGGGGCGCCGAGACGTCGACCGCGCCGAATGCCTGGGACAACGCCTGGCGCCAGTAGCCTCGCCGTCCCTCCGAGGGAACCAGATCGGTGGTGAAGACGTGGTCGCGGACGCCGCCGTGCGCCGTCGCTTCTGTGGTCATGGAATCGTTCCCCCCTTCCCCCTCAGATCCTGAAGCCCAACCGCGCGTCCGCGCGTCGCACGACCGGGTCGGATCCGGAGACGGGATGTGGGATACGAAGCAACTACTGTGCGTGTTCGCGGGTCTCGGCCAGACGCGTCAGCTCGGCACGGGAGCCGATGTCGAGCTTGGCGAACGCGTGCCGCAGGTGGGAGCTGATGGTGTGCGGTGACAGACCCAGGCGTTCCGCGGCCTCCCGGTTGGTCAGCCCCTGCGCGACCAGGCGGATGACCGCCACCTCGGACGCGGTCAGCTCCGGCCACGCCGTGGGGGACCTCTTCGCCGAGGTGCGTCTGCGCGGCGCGCCCACGGCGCGGAGCTCACGTCGGACACGGGCGGCGTCCCGCTCGGCACCCGCCGCGGTGTACAGGTTGAGCGCCGCGTCGAGGTGGGGCACGGCTTCGGCGGCGCCACGTGTGGCCAGCTTGCGGCCCGCGTCCTCCAGGGCGGAGGCCCGGGGCAGCAGCCGGGGGATGCCCTCGTACAGGTCCACGGCGCGCAGGAGCAGCGAGAGATCGTTGTCGAGCAGACCGCGAGCGTGCGCGGCGACCGCTTCGAGGACCGGGAAGCCGGGGTTGCCGGCTGCGCGGCGCTCGGCGACGGCGACGGCCGCTGCCGCGCGGTCACCCGCTCCCGCCCGCAGCGCCATCCGGACGAAGACGGGCGCGTCGGCGGGGTCCTCGGGGCTGGCCAGCGAAGGGCCCGCCAGCTCGAACGTACTGAACGACTCGTCCAGGAGTTCCATGGCGCGGTCGGGACGCCCCTCGTCGTCGGCGACCAGGGCGAGCAGCCACGAGCCGACGTTGCGGACGAGGATCGCCGGATCGTCGACCATGCGGTGCACCTGGGCGGCGTAGGCGCGCACCGCCTCCCGGTCGTTGGTGTGCAAGGCGACGCGCATCAGCGTGTACAGGGCTGTGGCGTCGGCGAAGTTGCCCATGCCCAGGTCGTCCGCCATCGCCGCCGTGGCCTCGGCCTCCGCCCGCGCGTCCTCCAGGAGCCCGGCGTCGAACAGGGCCCGAGAGCGGTTGCTCATCCACAGGCCCATGGCCGCGGCCTGGCCCTTCTTCTGGGTCTCCCGGATGCCGGCCTCGGACTCGGCGAGGGCCTCGTTCGCCATCCCCGCCGCGTTGAACAGGAAGGCCTTCCACAGGGCCTCGGGAACCCACAGGGAATGGGCGAAGCCGACCTCGGCAGCGAGCGCCGCGGCCCGGTCGGCCAGTTCGAAGGCGAGCTTCCAGTCCAGGCGGTAGAACTGCACGACGGAGTCGACGGCGATCGCGGTCGACTGGGCGGCCTTGTCACGGGCCTGGGCCGCCGCCTCAAGGGCGTCGGCGACCGCGGCGGCCGTGGCGTCGAGGTCCCCGATCATCGACAGGTTCAGGCACCTCAGTGCCAGCAACTGGGCGCGCACGGCGGGTGAGATGCCGGGCAGCTCGGACCCGG
This sequence comes from Streptomyces griseosporeus, assembly GCF_014656055.1. Taxonomy (GTDB): domain Bacteria; phylum Actinomycetota; class Actinomycetes; order Streptomycetales; family Streptomycetaceae; genus Streptomyces; species Streptomyces griseosporeus. Next base: position 220,398 of record NZ_BNBR01000001.1, on the reverse strand, counting down.
CGCGTGCCTGGGCTGCCGCTTCCGTGAAGTCGTACTGGCTGGACACCCGCGCCAGACCGAGCCACAGCTGCGCCTCCGCCTCCGGCAGCAAGCTGCCCGGCAGCACGGAGGCCGCCAGCGAGCGGGCCTGTGACGCCTGACCCGTCTGCCACAGCAGGAGCATGGTCTCCGCCACGATCGCCGGATGCTCCGACGCGGACGGGGCGGTCAGTTCGAGCGCCCGGCGGCTGAGCTGCTGCGCCGATGACGGTGCGGACGCGGACAGTTCCGCCGCCGCCGTCCTCAGCAGTTCGACGGCGCGACGGTCACCGGCCTCGGCGGTGTCCACGAGCAGGGCGGCCGCCTCCGTCACCGGGGCGCCGCGCTCCAGCAGAACTTCGGCGGCGTGACGCCGCAGAGCGCGGCGCACGGACACCGGAAGGCTGCTTTCGACCGCTTCACGGAAGAGGTCATGGCGGAACAGCAGCCGCTCGTTGCGTTCGACGAAGAGATGGGCGTCGAGTGCCTCCTGCACCGGCGTTATCAGCGCGGCTGCTGGCTTGCCCAGCAGTTCGGCCAGGAGACCGATGGTGACCGTGCGGCCGACGGCCGACGCGGTCTGGACGACCTCGCGGGTGGAGGGGGCGAGCCGGTCCAGGGTGAGACGCACGGAGGCCTGGAACCGGGCGGGCAGGTCCGCACCGGCCAGCCGCGCGACGTTGCCCTCGATGATCACGGAGTGCTCGTCGCGCATACTGCGCAGGAGTTCGACCAGCAGCAGCGGTACACCCTCTGCCCGGCGGGCCGCCTGCAGCGTCGTCCGGTCGGGTACGGCCCCCAGGACGTCCTGCGTGATCTCCGCCACCGCGCTGTCCGGAAGGGGGCCGAGGGCGATCCGGCGGGCCCCGGCCTGATCGAGCTGGTTGAGGGTCGAGCGGACGCCCGGCGTGCCGGCGTTGCTGCGGACGGCCAGCAGCCACAGGATCGCGTGGGACGACAACCGGGCCGTAAGCGTGCGCAGGGCGAGGAGCGTGACGTCGTCCAGCCACTGGACATCGTCCAGGGCGATCACCAGGGGGGTGTCGAGCGCCGCCCGTTCGAGCCGGTCCTGCAGCTCCTGAAGCAGCCAGAACCGCTGTTCCGGAGCGGTCGCCAGATCGCGCAGTCTCTCGACGTCGAACAGGGTCCCGGCACCGGTCAGCAGGCCGTCCAGCAGCGGTCCGAGGGGGATGAACTGGCCGTCGGGGTCCGCCCCGCCCTGGAAAACCCTCAGCTTGTGACGCATCGCCACGGTCCGCGCCTCTGCGAGCAGCCGGCTCTTGCCGCTGCCGGGAGCCCCCTCGATGCACACGAGGCCGCCCTCGCCCCGTGTCAGTGCGGCCAGTCGGGCCTCAAGGAGGGTCACCTCCTCGTCGCGACCGCGTAGCGGGGGCGCACCACCGCCGATGCGGTTCGACACCAACGGCTGCTGAACGCGGTCCACATAGTCCTCTACGTCAAGAAAGGCAATGATCGTGCGTGCACGATCGAACACGCGCAGCATGCCATGCTGACAGGACTGCTGTCAGACCGCCGGGCTTCCGTCCCGCATCCTGGAAGGTGACGTCCGGAGTGCCGGACAGGCGGGGCGACGAGCGAGAGAGGTGCAGGTCATGGGGCTGGAGCCCGTTCCGCGTCCGGCAGCCGCGCCGCTTGGAGCACTTGGTCACTTGCTCGCCGGACGTGAGGGAGACGGGACGCGGTCACCGCGATGAGAGATCAATGTGACGCCGTCGACGGCTACTTGCGGTGGGGCTCGCCGGCCGCGGAACGACGCTCGGCCTCGGTGTGGCCGCCCCAGACGCCGTAGTGCTGTCGGGAGGCCTGGGCGAAGCGAGCGCAGGGGCCGATCACGGGGCAGCCGCGGCAGATCGCGCGTGCCGCCTCCTCGCGCTGCCGGCGCGCTCGGCGGCTCTCACCGGTGGGCGAGAAGAAGACAGAGCTGTCCATGCCGCGGCACGCCGCGTCGGACTGCCATGTCCAGTCACGCAGGAGGGGTCTCGTCGTGCTCTTCATCCGTCAGCGGCTCCTGCCGATGAGGGTCGCCGATTTCGTCGACGGACCCAGGCGGAGCTGGACGGCATAAGCGTCACCGGCCCGGTGGAGCAGTTCCGTGTGATGTTCCATTGATGCCCCCGAGTGGCGTGGAAACGATGTGTCTCCTCGAACGCTAGGGGGCGGCGGCTAGGGGATTTGCCGAAGAATGCACGGAGCGTTGCCCGGGAGGGCACTGCTGTCGGATGTGCCGCCGGCCGGACGACGGTTTGCGGTATCCCTGTCGAAGCGCGTGCCGGATCACGCCCGCGCGTCCTGAAATCCAAGGCACATTCCGAAAGGAACAGAATTGTTCCAGCGCATTCTCGTGGCGGTCGACGCCAGTCCCGCCCGCCACTCCGTCATCGACCTGGCCGGCGACATGGCCCGGTTGGCCGGGGCCGAGGTCCGCGTCGTACACGTCGCCCCCACCACCGCGACTCTCGCCGCCGTGGTCTCCCTGGAGGACGACGACACAGCCGAGGACATCCTCGATGAGGCGCTCACCCGCCTGCGTGCGGCAGGTGTGACAGTGGAGGGCACCGCCGTCCGAGCGTTCACGACGCAGATCGCCACCACCATCTCCTCGGCCGCCGAAGATTGGGGGGCCGACCTGCTGGTCCTCAGCCCGCACCATCGCGGAGCACTGGAGGCGCTCGTCCATCCGCGGATCAGCGACGCCGTCGCGCACACCGGCCGTATCGCCGTACTCCTGGCCCCTGATCACGGCCCCGGCGACGCACACTGACCCGGCGGACCACCGGCAGCGGGCCGCGCGCCCGCCACCGCTGAGCACGGTCGGGCCACAAGCCGGGCACTGACGGTCAAGCGCACCCCGCGTTCCTCACTAACGTTCCTGTCGTACCGGCGGCCTGCGGCTCGGCGCCTCGTCAACCGCGTCCAGCAGGCTGATCGACCGATCGGAGCGGTCCGTTCCCACGGTCCGGCGAGCGCCGAGCGGTGCACGCCACCGTACTCGCGACCCGCGACGGACGACCGTCGCCGTCCCCGACAGCGGACCGCTTCGCGCATCCCTCCATCACACCAAGGGAGTTCTCTCATGTCCCGATCCGCCAAGCCGACCGTCGTTCTCGTCCACGGAGCGTTCGCCGACGCCTCCAGCTACGCCGAGGTCATCCCGCGGCTGCTCGCCCGCGGCCTGGACGTCGTCGCCCCGGCCGTGCCCAACCGCAGCCTGGTCGGCGACGCCGCCTACGTCGCCTCAGTCGTCCGCCAGATCCCGGGCGACGTCATCCTGGTCGGTCATTCCTACGGCGGCGCCGTCATCACGGTCGCGGGCACCGAGGACAACGTGAAGGGGCTCGTCTACCTGGCCGGGTACGCCCTCGAGAAGGGCGAGAGCCTCGGCGAACTGCAGGGCCGCTTCCCCGACTCCGACCTGGCCGCCGCGCTCGTCTACACCCCCTTCCCGATCGAGGGTTCGAACGAGACCGGAACCGATGTGTCGGTGCAGCCCGACGCGTTCCCGGCCATCTTCGCCGCCGACGTCGACACCCGCCTGACCGAGGTCCTCGCCGTGTCGCAGCGCCCGCTCGCCGCCCAGGCGTTCGCCGACCCGGCTCCGGCCGCCGCGTGGAGGACCAAGCCGTCCTGGGGCCTGGTCGCCTCCTCCGACCGCACCATCAACCCCGACGTGGAGCGCTACGGCTACCGGCGCGCCGGCATGACGACCGTGGAGGTCGACTCCTCCCACCTGGTGATGCTCTCGCAGCCGGCGCGGGTCGTCGAGCTGATCGAGGAAGCCGTCCGGGCCACCTCCGCCTGATCCCGCCGCCGTCCGGCGCCCGCTCCCCGGGCACGACGGACACGATCCCTTCCTCCTCGGAGAGCCACACAATGAACTCACCCCTCTCCCGCCGTACCGTGACCGCCTCGCTCCTGGCCGGTGCCGCCGCGCTGGGCACCGCCGGCGTCGCCCAGGCAACGCCGGCGACGGGAGCCACCCGCCGCCGCAGCCCGCACAAGCCAAAGACGCCCACCGTCGTCCTGATCCACGGAGCGTTCGCCGACGCCTCCAGCTGGCGCGGGGTCGTGGAGCGACTCCGGAACGACGGTCACAGCGTGCTCGCGCCGGCGCTTCCTCTCCGTGGCCTGGCGAGCGACTCCGCCTACATACGCAGCGTCCTGGACAGCGTCACCGGCCCCGTCGTGGTGGTGGGGCACTCCTACGGCGGGGCGGTCATCAGCCAGGCCGCTGCCGACCACCCGCGCGTCAAGGCCCTCGTCTACATCGCGGCCTTCGTGCCCGAGGTCGGGGAGAGCGCGCTGCAGCTCACCGACAAGTTCCCCGGCAGCACTGTGGGACAGGCCACCACCACCCGGCACTACCCGCTGCCCGGTGGGGGAGAGGGAGAGGAACTGTGATCCGCCAGGACCTCTTCCGCCGCCAGTTCGCGGCAGGTGTTCCGGTACGGACCACGCAGGTCATGGCCGCGGGGCAGCGGCCGATCACCCTCGCCGCGCTCCGGGAACCCGCCACCGCCGCCGCGTGGAAGAAGATCCCGAGCTGGTACCTCGTTGCCACCGAGGACCGCAACATCCCACCGGCCGCCGAACGCTGGATGGCCACGCGTGCTCGCGCCCGGACCGTCGCCGTCCGCGCACCGCACGCCGTGTCCGTGAGCGACCCCGAGCCGGTCACGGAGCTGATCCTGGACGCCGTCCGTTCCGTCCGCTCGGGCCACTGACCCCAGGCGTTCGCCGCGCCCCGCGGCCCGGAGACCACCGGGCCGCGGGGCCGCGCATCTTCCCAGCGGTTCCCCGTACGGAAACGCCGGTGAGGGCGGGACCACGACGGTCCCGGCCCCACCGGTTTTCTCGCGCCCGGGTGTCCGCACCCCCTGACGTCGACGGCGCCTCAGCCGGGCAAGAGGAAGGCGCCGCCGGAATCCCCGTCCCGGCTATCCCGGCGGCCGTTGTGAGCGGCGGTCCCCGGGGAGACCGCCGCCGCGTCACTTCCCGAGGAACGTGAGCAGTGCGGCGTTGACCTCTTCCGCGTGGGTCCACAGCAGCCCGTGCGGCGCACCCTCGATCTCGACGTAGTCCGCGGAGGGCAGGGCCTTGTGGAAGGGCCGTGCCGTGCCCTCGGCCGGCAGGATCCGGTCGGCCGTGCCGTGCAGGATCAGGGCGGGCACATCGATCGCGGGGATGTCCGCGCGGAAGTCGGTGTACCAGGTCGACGGCGCGGCGGCGGCCGCGAAGAAGCCGCCCCCCGCGGCGACGTTCCAGCTGTTGCGGACCGCCTCCTCGCTGATCCTCGTGCCCAGGTTCTCGTCCAGGTTGTAGAAGTCCTGGAAGAACGCGGTGTAGTACGCGTAGCGGTCCGCCTTGACGGCCGCGACCACGCCGTCGAAGAACTCCTTCGGCGCGACACCGTCCGGGTTGTCCTCGGCCTTGAGCAGGCACGGCTCCAACGAGGCGAGGAAGGCGACCTTGGCCACGCGGGCGGAGCCGTAGGAGGCGACGTACCGGGCGACCTCACCGGTGCCCATCGAGAACCCGACCAGGACGGCGTCGCGGACGTCGAGACTCTCCATGACGGTGTTCAGGTCCGCGGCGAACGTGTCGTAGTCGTAACCGCTCGTCGGCTGGCTGGAGCGGCCGAAACCACGGCGGTCGTAGGTGATCACCCGGTAGCCGGCGTCGAGCAGGGCGGCACTCTGCCGTTCCCAGGAGTGGCCGTCGAGGGGGAAGCCGTGGATGAGGACGACGGTCTGCCCCGACCCGTGATCCTCGTAGTAGAGGTCGATTGCGGTGGAGTTCTCCTGGCCAACTGTGATGTACGGCAACGGCTTTTCCTTCGTCTCGAACGACGTTTACCCACCTGACGCTAGGCCCGGCGCCCGGGGCTCCGTTGTCCCGCAACGCACCGCTCGTTGCCCGCAAGCGCCCAAGGCCGGACGAGGGCGAGATCCACCGTCAACTTACTGATGCCTGCCGGAGCGGGCGCTTGCCAGAGTGGCAGTCGCCGCTCACGCCAAGCGCACCCCCACCGCCTTCACCGCACCCCTCGTCAAGTGGAGCAGGATTCCATGAGCATGCCTTTGGGGCACATCCACGTCCTGACCGAAATACCGGCCACGGGAAACGGCCGCTATCTGTACCTGGGAAGAGTGCTCAGCGAATCGACCGCGATCAGCGGTGACGGGGACGAGATCTGTCTGGAGCGGAGCGATCTCGTTTTCTGCGATCCGGCCCGCCCCCCGTCATTGCGATTCGACGGCGCATGCGAGATGACCGTCTTTCGGATATCCCGTCAGCGCCTGGCGCTCTCGGAAGAGGACCTCGGCCGTGTCACGGGTATGGTCGTGCGGGGAGACAGCGGCCTCGGCGCCATCGTGTCGGATGTGCTGGTCACCCTGGCCACCGAGGCGGATGCCCACGGTGCCGACGTCATCGGCCAGCTCACGCGCAGCGCCGTCGACCTGCTCATCGTCCTGGTGATGGAACTCCTGCAGGCCGAGACGGACCTGAGCGCCTCGACGACGACGCCCGGGGGCAGAGAGATGCTCAACCAGATCAGGGCCTACATCGACGAACAGCTGACGGATCCGGATCTGTCTCCGCGGACCATCGCGCGGGCCCATCACATCTCGGTGCGCTATCTGCACAAGCTGTTCCAGAGCCACGGCGCCACCGTGGGCACCTGGGTGAGGCAGCGCAGACTCGACTCCTGCAGGACCGACCTGAGCCGCACCTTCAACCGCAACACCACGGTCGCGGCGGTGGCGCGCCGGTGGGGCTTCAGCAGCCCGGCGCACTTCAGCCGTTCCTTCAAGGAGGCCTACGGCATGACCCCCCGCGAATGGCAGTCCCTGGCTGCGTCGTGACGCGAACGTCCACGCTCTGCGGGGGCCGGCGCCACGCGGTGCGTCCCCACGTCACCCGGGCTGATCCGTCGAGAGCGCGTCCCGGAGCTGGGCGCGGGCGCGGATACCGAGCTTGGGGAAGACCTTGTGCAGGTGGTAGCCGACGGTCCGGGGGGAGAGGAAGAGCCGGGCGGCGATGTCGCGGTTGGTCAGGCCCTGCGCGGCCAGTTCGGCTATCTGCCGTTCCTGCCCGGTGAGTTCGCCCGCCGGCACGGTGGCCGCTCCCGCCGCCGGGGCTCCCGCCGCGCGCAGCTCGGAGGCGGCGCGGTCGGCCCAGGGGCGGGCGTCGAGCCGTTCGAAGCACTCAAGCGCGGCACCCAAGTGGGGGCGGGCCTCGGCGCTGCGGCGCCGACGGCGCAGCCACTCGCCGAAGTCGAGGTGCGCGCGCGCCTTCTCGAAGGGCCAGCAGTCGACGGCGGAGCCGGCCAGGGCGGCCCGGAAGTGGCGTTCGGCGTCCTCGCTGTCGCTCAGCAGGGCGGTGGCCCGGTGAAGGACGGCGGCCAGCCGCGGGGACCGGTCGGCTCCCAGACCCTCGTCGACGGCGTCGACCACGGTGCGCGCGTCGTCCTTCCGCCCGGCGCGGACGGCCGCGGCGGCCAGGTCAGCGAGGTAGTAGGCGGAAGCGTGGTAGTGGACGGGCGCGGGGCGGTAGTCGCGGGTGAACGTCGCCCGCAGCTGCTCGTAGGCGTCGGCGTGGTCACCCGCGACGAACGCGGCCGTGCCCACGGCGTACCGGTGCCTGACCTGGAGGCTCAGCGACCTGCGCAGGTCCACGCCCCGCACGGCCTCCGCGGCCTGCGTACGCGCGCCGGCGTGGTCGCCCCGCAGCGCCCGCAGGGTGGCCTGGAGGATGCAGGAGCCCACCGTGACGTTGTCGGCCCCGCCCTCCGTGGCCATCCAGAACGCGTCCTGCGCGGCCGACTCCGCCGCCGTCCAGGAACCGCTCTCGTACAGGGCGAGGGCGAGCGCCTGCATCACCGTGGCGTTCGTGCCCGCGCTGCCCGCGCGCCGCAGCACGTCCATGGTCCGGCCGAGGATGCGAACCGCCTGCTCCGTCTCGTCGAGGATCCAGGTGGTGCCGCCGAGCGCGGTCAGATCGCCCAGCGACTCGTCGGACATGACGCCGAGCGCGTGCTCCAGCAGCGGCATCAGACGGGCCCGTTGCCCGTGCGGATCGATGACCGCCCGGTACCAGGCGAGAGCGGCCGGGTCGTCGGCCCCCTCGATCAGCGCGCCGATCCGCTCCAGCTCCGTCCGGTGGAACGGCGCCCCGGAGTTGTAGACCGACGTCGCCGCGGTGCTCAGGGTGCCGAGCGCCAGGTCCGGGGCGGCAGGCGCGGCGGCCTCGGCGACGCCGAGCAGCAGCCCCACCGCCTCGTCGTGCCGGAGCGTCACCCCGAGCGCCCAGCCGCCGAGCAGCAACGCCTCGCCCCGCAGCCGCGGGTCCTCGGTCAGGCCGCCCACCCGCCCGCTCATCTCGCCGACCCACTGCGGGTGGCCGGCGAACATGGCCGCCTGTGACGCCTGCAGCAGCCGCCTCGCCCGCAGGTCGGGCGCCGGGGTGAGGTCGGCGGCGCGTTCCAGCGCGGCCGCGGCCGCCGCGTGGCCGCCGCGGGCCCGGGCGCGCTCGGCGCTCTCCGCCAGGGCGTCGGCGACGTCGGCGTCGCGGTCCGTCGCCGCGGCGGCCAGATGCCAGGCCCTCCGGTCGGGCTGGCCGACCAGGGCGGCCGCCAGGGCGAGGTGGGCCCGCCGGCGCTCGGGGAAGGAGGCCGCCTGGTACACGGCGGAGCGGACCAGCGGGTGGCGCAGCAGGACCTGCCCGTCCTCGACCCGCACCAGGCCGGCCCGCTCGGCCGGAACCAGCGCCTCGACGACGTCCGTCGACGGGGCCGCGCGCAACAGGTCGGCCAGGCTCCCCGTGCCCGAGGCGGCGACCAGCAGCAGTGCCTCGCGGGTGGCGGCGGGCAGGCCGGGAAGATCGGCGGCGAACAGCTTCTCCAGGCGCGCGGTGAGCGGCAGCGCGGCCGCGCCGTCCTGCAGTGTGCCGGTCCGCCCCAGGGCGAGGGCGCGGGGCAGCTCGATCAGCGCGAGCGGGTTGCCGGCGGCCTGCTGGAGGATCTGCGCCCGCGCCCTGCCCCGGGGCGGCGCGGGCTGCGCGTCGAGCAGCAGCCCGGCCGCGGCCCGGCTGAGCGGGCCGACGGTGATGTGCGGGAAGTCCCGGTCGAAGCGGGCCGGTACGGCCTCCTCGCGCGCGGCGAGCAGCAGCACCACCGGCCTGCCCTCCAGGCGGCGCGCGAGGAAGCCCAGCACATCCACCGATCCGAGGTCCAGCCACTGGGCGTCGTCCACCACCAGCACCAGCGGCCGACGCGCGGCGGCCTCGTCGACGAGGGCGAGCACGCTCATGCACAACGACAGCTGGTCCAGCGCCTCTTCGCCCGCCGCCGCGCCGAAGGCCCGGTCGAGGGTCTCCCGCTGCCGGTCGGCGAGCGTCTCACCCGGCAGCAGCGGATGAAGCAACTGGTGGACACCGGAGAGCCCGAGCCCGCTCTCGGCCTCGCTGCCGCGCACCCGCAGGACGCGCATGCCACGCGCGCGGCCTTCCTCGGCCGTCCGGTCGACCAGAGTGCTCTTGCCCGCTCCCGGCTCCCCGGTCAGGACCAGCACCTGCGGACCGCTGCCGTGCACCGCGTCGAGCAGCTCCACCAGACGGGACAGCTCCGCCGTCCGGCCCAGGATGCCCGCGCCCGCGGGGTGCTCGATGCCGGCGTGCGTCACGGTGGTTCTCCTCCAGGTGGTGATCAGGACGTGGCCCATCCTTTCAGCAGCCACCGACCGCACGACCGGTCATATGACAGAAGCGTCGTCGGCCCGGCCTCCCGGAGGCTGGCAGCGGCCAGGAAACACCCGACGGTCGGGGCGGGGGAGCGGGCCGGGAGTACCGCATGACAGTCCAGCCACCCGAGCCGGCCGGCGCGGCAGCGGTGCACCGGCCCGCGGCGACACCCCGCCCGGTCGGCCGCGACGCCGAGATCGAACGCATCGATCAGTGCGTGACCCGCGCCCCCGGCAGCCCCCAGGCGCTGCTGCTGCTCGGCGAGGAGGGGAGCGGCCGTACGACGCTGCTCCGCCACGCCCGGGACCTGGCCGCCGGCCGCGGCACGCTCGTCCTGTCCGCCCAGGGCTGGGCCGCCGACCGCAACGGCGCACACGCCTGTCTGCGGCAACTGCTGGCACCGGTCCAGGACGGGGTGGCCGCGCTGGACGCGCCCCACCGCCGCACCCTGGACGCCGTGCTGGACCCCACCGCCGGCGATCCGGACGACGCCGACGTGCGGTCCGCCGTGCTCGCGTTGCTGGCCCGGCTCGCCGTGTCCCGTCCGGTCCTGGTCTGCGTGGACGACGCCCATGCCTGCGACCGCGCCTTCCTCGACCTGATGTGGGCGGCCGTACGGCTCCTCGGCGGCCGCGCCGTCACCGTGCTGCTCACCGCCCGCGCCGACGCCCCGCTGCCCGGACCGCAGCCACCCGGCCTGGCGCACGTGTCCCTCGGGCCGCTCAGCGCCGTACCGGCCGCGGCGCTGCTGGACCGGCAGCCGTCGGCGCCCACGGGGCGGCGCAGGCTGCAGATCCTGGCGGAGGCCGAGGGCAACCCGCTCGCGCTGGTCGAGCTCACCCGCCGCGCTCCGGCGGGGCTGCCCGGACGGTCCCTGCCCGCACACGACGTCTTCGCGGAACGTCTCGCCGCCCTTCCCGGCGCGACCGGACGGGCGCTGCTGTACGCCGCCGTCGCGGGCACCGGCGAGCCGGTCACCGTCCTCATGGCCGCCCTGGGCACCGACGACCTGTCGGTGTGGGCCCCGGCCGAGACGGCCGGGCTGGTCACGATCGCCGAGGAACGCTGCGTCCTGCGTCATCCACTCCTGCGCTCGGCCGTGCTGCTGAGGCATCCGGCGAGTGAGCGGCAGCAGGCGCACCGGGACCTCGCCGAGGCCGCCGCCCACCCCGAAGCGCGGGCCCGCCACCTGGCCGCCGCGGCCGGGCGCCCCGGCGAATCCGTGGCCGCTGCGGTGGAGGACGCCGCCTGGAGCCGTGGGGACGCGATGGTGGCGGCACGCGTCCTGGAGAGGGCGGCCGGGCTCAGCCCGCGCCGCCCGCACCGCGCCCGGCGCCTGGCCGCGGCCCTGCTGGCGGCCCACGAGGTGGGAGACCCCGGCTGGGTCCGGGACCTGTACGCGCGGTTCGCCCGGTACGCCGCAGACCGGGCCCTCACCTGCCGCGCGGCCGGCGCCCTCGCGTCGGTGCGCTCCCAGGAGGCCGCCCAGCGCGAGGCCTTCGACCTCCTGACGCACGCCTCGGAGCACTTCCCGGCCGCCGGCCGGTCCGCGGCCCTGGCCTCGGTGGGCCTGGCGGCGGTCATCGCCGACCGGTCCGGGCTGCCGGAGCACAGGACGGCGCTGGCGGCCCTGCTCGACCGGGCGCGGTCCTGCGAGCCGGACGCGGGGCCGGACCAGGCGACGGGGCCAGGGGCCGCCGGCGACCGGGCGAGGTCCTGTGAGCCGGACGCCGGGCCGGACCAGGCGACGGGGACCGGGGTCGCCGGCCAGACCCGGGGCGGCTGCGACACGCCTGCCGCCGTCCCCATCGACCCCTCCCTCGGCGGCCTCACCCCGTCGCCCGACCGCGCCGACGTCCCCTACCTCCACAAGGCCCTGGAGGCGCACGCCGCCGTCGTGGTCCGGCCCCAGGACGCCGGCCGCCTGCTGCCCGGCCTCGGCGGCCCGGTCGGTGCGCTGCCGGGCGGCCCGGACACACCGGACGCCGTCGCGTACCGGATGGCGCTGGCCTCCGTCGCCTACCACGCCGACGAGGCGGAGGTGTGCCTGGGCCACCTGCACGCGGTCGACACCGCGCTGCGCGACCGCCGCTCCTTCGGCCTGCGCGGATGGAGCGTGCTCGCGCTGCTGGACACCCTGGTGAACACCGGGCGGTTCCCGGAGGCCGAGACCCTGATGAGGGAAGCCGACGAGCAGGCCGCGGTCCTGCGTCTGCCGCGCCTCCAGGCGGATCTGGAGACGCACGCCCTCACCCTGCGCGCGCTGCGCGGAGCCGTCCCGGCCGAGCCCTGGTTCACTCCCTCGGTCTGGCACGCCGTCCCCTTGGAGGAGAACCGCGCCACCTACGCCCGTCTGCTGCGCGCCCGCGGACTCGCCTGCCTGGCGCAGGGCGACCACGACGGCGGCTGGCGGAACCTACGGGAGCTGTTCACCGCCGACGGCGCCCCGCTGCATCCCTTCCTGTCGCCCCGCAGCGTCGCCGAACTCGCCGTGGCCGCCCAACGGACAGGCCGCACGGACGACTTCGCGCCGGTACTGGAGCGCGTCCGCGCCGAGCAGGGGGACCGGCCGACCGTGAGGATGACGCTGCTGCTCCACCATGCCACCGCCCTGGCCGGTCCGTCGGCGCGGGCCGAGGACCACTTCCGGCTCGCCCTGGTCAACTTCGAAGCCGAGCGCTGGCCCTGGGAACGCGCCCACGCCCGTCTCAACTACGGCATCTGGCTGCGCCGCGCCCGCCGGACTCTGGAGGCGCGCCAGCAGCTGACCGCCGTACGGGAGGCCGCGGAGCGGCTCGGTGCGGGCGTTCTGGAGGCGGCCGCCGCGCGCGAACTGCGGGCGAGCGGAGCGGCACCTCTCCCCGAAGCCGCCGGTCCGCTGGAGCAGCTGACCGCGCAGCAGCGGCAGATCGTGCGGATGGCCGCCGGCGGCCTGTCGAATCGCGAGATCGGTGAGCGGCTGTATCTTTCACCGCGTACCGTGAGCTCGCACCTGTACAACGTCTATCCCAAGCTCGGCGTCAGTCGCCGGCAACAACTGCGTGATCTCCTCCAGGACGGGTGAGGCGCGGACCGTTTCGGCTCCGTGCGCACCCGCCGACGAGCGGCGCAGCCCAGCCCAGAGGAGAGAGCGTGATGCCGGGACCTCACGGGGCCCGACCGGGCGGTGACCTCCCCGCCGACGTCGTCCTGGATCCCGTGGTACGGCGCCTCGTCGACGCCGCGGCCACCCCGCCCTCCCTCGACGACCTGGGCCCTGAGAGCGGCCGGCAGGCGCTGCGGGAGACGCAGGTGGACCGGCTGGACGACTTCGACGTGGACGCGGTCTACCGGGTGGCCTCGGTCGGTCCGACCGGGCTCGTCGGCTTCTGGACCGTCCGTCCGGCCGGCGCGACCGGCCCGCTGCCGACCCTGCTGTACCTGCACGGCGGCCGGTGGAGCCTCGGTGACGCCCACACCCACGCCCGCCTCATCAGCGAGCTGGTCACCGGGACGGGCATGTGCGCGGTCGTCCCCGAGTACAGCCGTACGCCGGAGGCGCGCTACCCGGTGGCGCTGGAGGAGTGCTACGCCCTGCTGACCTGGGCGCTCTCCCAGGCCGACGACCTGGGTCTGGACCCGCTGCGGACGGCCGTGGCGGGGGACTGCGCCGGCGCGACCCTGGCCGCGGCCGTGACCATGCTGGCGAAAAGCCGCGGCGGACCACGGATCGGCGCCCAGCTGCTCTACTACCCGCTGACCGACTCCCGCTGCGACAGCCCGTCCCAGCGGCAGTTCGCCACCGGTTACCTGCTCACCCGGCGGGCACTGCGCTCGTACTGGGCGCGGTACGTCGCCGATCCCGCCGTACGGAGCGAGCCCACGGCGTCCCCGGTGCGCGCGCGGCCCGAGGACCTGGCGGACCTGCCACCGGCACTGATCGTCACCGCGGAGGCCGACGTGGCCCGGGACGAGGGGGAGCAGTACGCCCGCAACCTGCGCGCGGCGGGCGTCCAGGCGTCGGCGGTGCGCTTCCAGGGCACCGTGCACGACTTCGTGGCCCTGCACGCCCTGCGGGACAGCGCCCCCACACGGGCGGCGGTGGCGACCGGCTGCGCCTTCCTGCGGGCCCGTCTGGGCGGCTGAACCAGACCTCGCGGCGCGGCACCGGCCGACTGACCGATGCAGCGGCCGTCTCGACCGCGGCCTGCCGCAAGCACGCGAGGAGCGCAGGAGGCTCGCGCGAGGCGTGCTCTGACCTCGGTACCCCCGCCGGACGCCGGCGACGGCTCTTCCGCATGTCGCGCCGGACGTGCTGCTCGACGCCGGCCCGCACTCACCGTCGGATGGCCGCACGATCCGCCGGGGAGAACCCTAGCCCTGTCGTGTCCAACTCTGGGAGGCCTCACCGGCGCAGGTCGCCGTGATCAGGCCGCCGTTCATCCCCAGGTCGAGACAGCCACCGCTGTAGTCGCTGCGCAGGCTGCCCCCGGAACCGGCGCGCCAGATCCGGCCGGTGCTCTGGGCGCAGTCGCCGACGAAGACGGCCTGGCCGAGGCCGTTGGAGTACAGGCACTGCCCCGACTGCTGGTTGACGAGGCGGAAGCCGCCGTCCGAGGTGCTCCGGACGGTCCAGGTGGCCGACGCGTCCGAGCAACTGCCGTGATCGGCCGCGCCGAAGACCTGGGTGATGCAGTGCCCGTTGTCCCCGTTGCGGAAGCGGGCGGTCCCGGAGGTCGCCGGGACCGCCGGAGCGGTGGTGGCCGTGGCGCCACCGGACGTGCCGCTGCCGGCTGAACCGCCCGAGCCGCCGGAACCACTCGCGCCGCCAGAGCCGCCGGCCCCGCTGATTCCCCCGGAGGAGCCGCTCCCACCGGCGCCATCGCCGCTTCCGCTTCCGTTCCCGCTCACGCCGCCGCTGGTGCCGGTTCCGCCGGACGCCGCTCCCTCGGAACCTCCGCCGGCCGCCCCCCGACCCTGCCCCCGCTGCGCCGGTGAGGTTGCCGGAGATGCCGTGATCGAAGGGGTTGCACCCGCCGTGGTCGGCGTGCCGGCGCCCGGTACCGTGGCCGTCGCGGACGGGGTGGACCGGGCCACCTGGTCCCGCGGGGGGTTGGACGCGTACGGCAGATTCTGGATGGCGAGTGTCGCACCGCCGACCACCACGACCACGGGCACGACGGTGAGGACAACCCGCCGCCGACGACCGCGCTCGGACTTCTTCGCCTGCTCGGGTTTCCCCTCCGCCCCGGGAACCTCCGCCTCGGGCTTGTCCTCCGGACCGGAACTCGTCTCGGACCGTGGCCCGCCGGAGTCCTTTCCCGCGTCCGGCGTCCCCTCGCCGAGCGGCAAGGTCGGTACGTCGATCCGCTGCACCTCGGCCGCGAAGGCGGCCCGCTCGGTCAGTTGCTCGGTGACGGCCTCCGGCCACAGCGGCGTGCTGAACGGGCCGTGCTCTTCGGCGAGTTCCAGGAGCCTGGTGGCCGTAGGGCGACCGTCGGGATCCTTGTCGAGGCAGCTCGCGACGACTCTCGCCAGGTCGGGATCGAGCTCCCGCAGCGGCCCCAGGTCGGGGTCCTCGTGGACGATGCGGTACAGCACGCCGTGCCCCGACTCGTCGCCGAACGGCGGCCGGCCGCAGGCGGCGTAGGCGAGCACCGAGCCCAGCGCGAACACATCGGTCGCGCCGCTCAACGACCGTGCCCCGGAGGCCTGTTCGGGCGCCATGTAGGCGGGCGTGCCGACGACCATGCCGGTCCTGGTCAGCTGGCTCTGCTCGGCGGCCCGGGCGACGCCGAAGTCGATGAGCGTGACACCGTCGAGGGTGAGCATGACGTTGGACGGCTTGAGGTCGCGGTGGACCATGTCGAGCGCGTGCACCGCGGCCAGGCCTCCCGCCACTTCCCGCAGCAGCAGCCACAGGGCCCGCGCGGGCAGGGGACCGCCGTGCAGGTCGACCGCTTGCCTCAGGGTGAGGCCGGGGACGTAGGCCGTGGCGAACCACGGGGGACGGGCGGTGCGGTCGCTGGCCAGCAGCGGCGCGGTGGCCGCCTCGGGCAGCCGGGCCAGGTTGTCCAGCTCGTGCCCGAAGCGGCGCAGGAAGTCCGCGTCCTCGCCGACGACGGAGGCCAGCAGTTGCTTCACGGCGACGTACCGGCCCTCGTGGACGCCGAGGTACACCCGGCCCATCCCGCCGACGCCCAGTCGGCCCGCCAGCGGGATCGGCCCGATCCTGCGCGGGTCGTCGGCCTCCAGCGGCTCCGCGCCGCTCCCCCTGAGCTGTAACACGTCGTCCCCGTTAGAATTGGAATCAGTTTCTAGAAAGATACTCCAGTTGGGTGGCGGGGAGGTGCAAGAGCCGGAATGAGCCCGAAGCAGCAGCGCGGTGAGGTCACCGCCGACCTTCTCCTCGACGCCGCCCTGCGCGTGTACGCCGCCGAGGGCGAGCGGGGCGTCACGGTCGGAGCCGTCACCAAGGCCAGCGGAGTCAGTCTCGGTAGCCTCTACCACCACTTCGGCAGTATCGACGGCCTCATCGCCGCGCTGGCCCAGCGCTGGCTCGGCAGGCTGCTGGGCGAGCTGGCCATGTCCCTTCAGGAAGCCCACACCGCCCGCGACGGCATCGATGCCGTCGTACGCACTTACCTCGCCTTCGTCCAGGAACACCGGGACGCGGCCCTGCTCCTGCACTCCGCCACGGCCGACCGCTACGGCATGACCCGGGGAAAGGAGCTCCGCGACACCCAGGAGGCCCGCCTCTCGGCCTTCGCACTGTGGCTGGAGCCGCACATCCGGTCGGGTGAACTCGCACCGCTGCCCCTGCCGTTGGTCGAATCACTCATCCTCGGCCCGGTCGTCGCAGTGGCCCGCCGCTGGCTGTCCGGCATCGGCGACGTCGACCTGGAGACCGCCGCACGCGTCCTGCCGGACCGCATCTGGCGCTCGCTGAGCCCGTGACCAGACTCCGCGTCGGGCTTCATGGCCGAGACCGACGGCGGCAAGGCCTCTGAGCGTGCTCGTCGTTCACGCTCGTCGCCCGGCCGCCGTGTCGACCGCCGACCCCAGGACCCGCCCGCCGGGCCGTGCGGCAAGATGGCGGCCATGTTCAGACGGACGGGCGGGGGGATCCGCCGATGGTGGCCGTGGCGTGGGCGTGACGAGTCGGTGCTCGCCGAGGTCGAGGCTGAGATCACCGCCTTCGGTGAGGCGCTGGACGTGCATCCCTTCAGCCCCGGCCAGCCCGGCGCCACCGATGAGATGCGGGCCCAGCTGGCGCGTGCTCTCGACGCGTACGACCAGGCGAAGAAGGAGTTCGTCGGCGACCGGATCGCTGCGGACGTGCTCGACGTGCGGCGCACGCTGGACGAGGGCAGTCACGCCCTGGCCTGTCTCGACGCCCTGATCGCCGGCCGGCCGCTGCCCGACCACATGCCGCTGTGCTTCTTCGACACCCGGCACGGCCGCGCCGTCCGGCAGGTCAGCTGGGCGCCTCCCGGAGGTGCCGCGCGCAACATCGCCGTATGCGCGGCGGACGCGGTCCGTCTCACGGAGAGCCCGCGCACTCCGAGACAAGCGGCCCCGAACAGAGCTGCCCGTACGCCGTCACGCCCGGCCGCCGCCCGCCCGACGACGCCGGCGCGCGCACCCGAGCCGCAGATCAACGGCAGGGGCGGCAGTGGCGAACAGACCCATCAGCTGAAGATGCCGTCGTACCGCCCCGCCGTGATGATCTTCTCGGCCGGCGGGCAGGCAAGGGTCGACGTCCGCTTCGAGGGCGCCAGGAAGGGGCGTTCCTCACGCCTGTACCGGCTGTCCGGCGACGGCGCCCCCATGACCGCCCGGATACCACTCCCTCAGGGAGGCAGGACAGTTGCCTTCCGGGTGTTCACCACCGGCGACCGTGAGGCGTGGACGGCGACCGCGGCCCCCCTGCGAGACGTCCCGCGCTTCCACGACGGGATCAGCGGAACCGGATCGGACGTCGTGCACTACCGGGGGGAACCGGGCCCGGGCGTTCTGCACTACACGGGGCCGAGCCTGATCCGGCTGGAAGCGCTGGACGACCACCTCGCCTACTGGGTGACGGTGGCCGAGGAGCGCGCCGGGCAGCACACCTTCCAGTGGCCGGGCCGCGGCTACTACCAAGTGCGCTCGGCCGGAGCCTGGAGTCTGGCCGCGACCTGAGATCCGCATCCGTCCGTCGCGCACGCCGGCCTCGCCGTAGGTGGCACGTCCCCGCCTTGCACCCGGTGACCTTGCGACGCATGGTCGAGGTGAAGCTCGCCGGCAGCGCGTACACGGCAGCCGGTGCACCCCCTGCCACCCGTGGTCGCGCGTCGGCCGCCACGGACGGCCCCGGCCGAAGGCCGCGGCAGCCTGCAGGCCACCGGCTCGACGGGCGCCGGTGGCCTGCGGACCGCGCGGCGCACAGGCCGGGCTGATGACCCCGTACGGCTCGATGTAAGGAGAACTCCATGGCACGTGGGAAGAAGACCGACGACTCGTTCGACAAGGGCGACCAGGTCGCCTGGAAGAGCCACGGCAGCAGCACGGAAGGCACCGTGGAACGTAAGATCACCCGCCGCACGAAGGCCGCCGGCCGCACGGTTGATGCCTCTCCGGACGACCCGCAGTACGAGGTGCGCAGCGAGAAGTCCGGCAGAACGGCCGTGCACAAGCCGTCCGCGCTGAGCAAGAGCAAGAAGAGGAAGTGATCAGCCAGGGCGGGTACGGGCCGAACGCAGGACCGAGCACTTGCTGCGCGTGGGGACACCTACCAGCTGATCATCCCGTCACTTCCGCGGCAGCGCCTGGCTGCGGCCGGGTCCGCGTGCCCCAGCGGGCAAGAGAGGGGCCGGCAGCGCCCACGGCCGCGAAGAACACCGCCAGCAGCAGCCAGCCTGCCGTGCCGAGGCCGAGCACCACCGTGGTGAGGATCGCGGGGGCGAGAGCCTGGCCCGCGCTGAAGCCGAGACCGAGGACACCTTGGTACTGGCCCTGGGCGTGGTCGGGGGCAAGACCGAAGCCCAGCGCGAAGCCCGCCGATGACTCCCAGACCTCTCCCAGGCTGTGCACGAAGACCGCGGCCAGGACCAGTCCCGCCGCGGCCCAGACCGGGGTGTACGCCGCCAGCGCCATCATCGGGCAACTGACGAGGAAGAGCAGCCCCGCCGTGCGAAACGCCCGGCCGCCGTCGTGCGGAGTCTCGATACGCGAGCCGATCCTGGTCTGCGTCAGAACGCAGAAGAGGGAGTTGACGGCGAACAGCGCGGCCACCGTCCAGCGCGGTGCCTCGGTGTGCTCCGAGATCCAGATCGGCAGGAGCAGCGAGACCACCGGGTACTGCAGTCCCATGGCCCCGTAGAGAGCGGTGAACGCCAGGAAGGGACGATCCGCGACGACGGGCCGGCGACGCCGGCGCGGCGGTGCTGCCAGTACCGGATAGCGGGGCAGCAGGAGCAGAAGCGCCGCGCACAGGGCGAAGCTCGCCGCGTTGCCGAGGACCAGCAGGAGATAGGCGACGCGGTTGTCCGCGGCCAGCGCCAGCCCCGCACCCACCGTTCCCAGAACGACGCCCAGGTTGACGAACGTGCGCAGCTTGGCACGGAAGCGGGCCGGGCGCTCACCGCCGACACGGACCACCAGCGCGCCCCACGCCGCCCCACCGGCCGCCGCGGCGATCTGGTCGACCGTCGCGATGATCGTGAGCGTGGTCCAGCTCTCGACGAGGACGAGGGCCGCCATCGACACCGCCTGGACTGCCAGGGCCACCATCATGACCGTGCGGGCCCCTCGCCGATCTGCGAGATGCCCGCCTGGTATCCCCGCGCCCAGACCGATCACTCCGGCGACGGTGAGCGCGGCACCGACCTGCACCGCAGGCAGGCCCACGACCAAGGTGAAGTAGAGGGCCGATGCCGCGTTGAACAGCCCGTTGCCGACGCGGTTCACGAAACTGGCGGCGACCAGCACGCGCTCCGGCCCACTGTCCCCCGCCATCCGGCCTATTCGACCCGCCAAGTCGCCCTTGATCACGGACGGAGGCTAGCAGCGGTCCCTGACCCAGCAGCAGTAGCACCAAGATCAATCTTCCATACGGACAGGGGCCCTTCGCTGGCGACCTACCGGCACCGTCCGGGGCAGTGGAACTCCGCTGTCACAGATGGAGGCGGGGTGACACGATTCGGTCCCGAATCCGGGTACGGCCCTTTTCCAGCACCGCGCTGGGGTCCACAGTGAAGGCAGCACTACTTCGCACCGGAGGCGGTCATGCTCCTCCTCGGCATCATTCTGCTGGTAGTCGGCTTCGTCACCGGCATATCGATCCTGTGGACGATCGGGATCATCCTTGCGGTCATCGGTGCGGTCCTGTGGATCATGGGTTCCATGGGACACGCGGTCGCCGGCCGTCGGCACTACTGGTAACGCTGCCTGGGTACACAGGACGGCACCGCCCTGGGTGCACGCTGACGCACGGGCCCCTGCGCACGGCCGTGTGCCGGAATGCCACGCGGCACTCACTGTTGCCCGCTCTCATCGGTGATGTACGGCGCGGAGTCGCGGGCCTGGTCGGCAACCGTGCCAGCCTGGCCGCGGGCTTCGCTCTGGGTGGCGCGGGCGGCCTGGCCCGCGTTGAACTGCTCCGCTGAGCGACCAAGTTGGTGCAACCCGGGGGACTGAGGCCTTGGCTGAGAGTGCCGGAGAACCGGAGGTCGCGTTGTCGGCACCCCTCGACATCCGGGCGGGCGTCCTGCTGGAGCCGGCCGCCGTGAGGGGGCTGGCACTGTCTCCAGTTCCTGCCTGTCGGCGCGGCCTGTCTCTGGAGCCTCACCTATGTCACGAGGCTTAGACGGTGACCTGTAGGGCATGCTTCGGCATGGGCCGGCACCCTGACGGTGCCCTCACTGACGGAGTCGCCGATGCCTTCCGCGCCGAGTGACACGAAGATCGCGCGTCGTATCGTCACGTACGCGTTCTGGTTGATGACGACGCTCAGTTTCGGTGCGGGACTGGCTCTGCTGTTGTTGGACAAAGAGGCCACTGTCGAGCAGAAACTCTCCTCTATCGGCTCGGGCATGGTGTCGGCCGCGCTCTTCGCGGCCTTCGTCACGTTGTTCGTCAATCGTGAGTCGAACTATTTCCTCAGGTCCTCGCTCACCGAACTCTTTCGGGAGCAGCAAGCTGCGACGGTTGCGGAGCTGACGAGATTATCGGACATGCATATGCCGACGCGGGAGTATCCTCCCACGGATCACTTCGACGCTGATTTCATGGTCGACTTGATGAGGGACTTCAAAAGGTCGTCCGAGATTCAGTTTCGAGGAAGCACTGGCAAGTGGATAGCTCCGTACGTGAACTACTGCTCCAAAGCTTTCACGGCAGTGCATGTACTGATGCTCGATCCGTCCAACGTTCGGTCGCTTCGCAGAAGGGCGGCCGACAGGATGCTCATAGCCTCGGCATCCGAGCGAACGATTGATGAGATTGTGGACGAGCTGCGAAACGAGATAGCGAGAACCCTGATCGCGCTCTTCGATCTCAGGAACAAGTGCAAGGTGTGCGTCTCTCTCGATGGTACGTTGCTTTCCGTGGTGAGGCTGGAACGCACGGACGAGGCAATATACGTGGCGCTTTATCACGCCAACCCCGGTCGCTCCACCGTGAACCCGACGACCTATCGGTACTCGCACCTGTCGCTGGCCTATCAGACCTACTCGTTGGAGCTGTCGCGACAACTGGAGGCGGCAGAGCGGCGTATCACGTTTGATCACAGAGACGACGAGAGTGATCTGATGATTGCTTTGGACAGTGTGGGATTGGGTCACATAGACACCGACGAAGTGGCAAGGCTGCGCCTGTCCGCGAAGGAATTCGAAAGGCGATTCTTCTCCAATATGAACAGGGTGGCATAGATGGGGCTCGAACTCCGGGATGAAAGCGCTGACGACCTCTTTGCCGTCGTCGTGGCCGGCGTGTGCCTCGCCGACTTGAAGGTTGCCCTGGTACGGCGATCTCTGCACGACTCGGTGAAGCCAGGCGCTTGGAGCGTACCGGGAGGACATGTCTGCCATGGAGAGACAGTGGACGAAGCTTTGCGGCGGGAGCTTCTCGAGGAAGCCGGAATCGAAGTAAGAGACGCCGTACTGGTTGGCACGTCTGCTTACGACGAGCCCTCTCTCCATCGGTCGATCCCGGTCATCCAGTTGAACTATCTCGTGCTCTGCGACCCCTGTGACCTGTCCGCGCAGAGCTCGGAGATCCTCGATGCGAGATGGGTGGCGAGCAGTGAGCTTGGAAGTCTCGATCTGGACACATTCACTCGGAACATCCTGGACCAGGCCCTCGGCAGCGGAATGGCACGCCATTCGTAACGTGTTGTCGGCGTCCCTGTAAGGTCCCAACACATCCATAGGACCTCCCGTGGCTGAGTGGAAAAATGGTGAGCCCAAGTTCAGCTTCAGTACGGTGACCGACTTTGATGCGCATATTTCGACGGAGATCCGCGGATATGAGATCCTCGATGAGATCGTCGTCGGGTTGGCCGGTGCCATCATGCAGTCCGGGACCAACGTGTATGACATCGGCTGCTCCACGGGGCGCCTGATCAATACGCTCGCCTCACTTGTCGCATCGGAGGAGGACGAATCACGTAGGAAGTCGGTGAACTTCATCGGCGTGGAGCCGAACCGAAACTTCGTGAGTTCTTTTTCCATCCTCGAAGGCCGGGTGAGTTTTCTGCGGGAGAAAGTCTCGCCGGCCACCAGATTCTCCAATGCGAGCCTGATCACTTCCATATTCACTTTTCAGTTCATACCAGTCCACGAACGACAGGAGATCGCGCGCAACATACATTCCGCCCTCACACCTAACGGGGCTTTCATCTTGGCCGAAAAAGTCTACGCGAAAGACGGTTACCTAGAGCATCTGCTGGATGACCGGCATATTTCGTTCAAGCGGGAGCACCGCAGTGCGGAAGAGGTCCTGGGAAAAAAGCATCAACTTCAGGCTATTATGCATCCGCTGACTCTTGACGGAAATCTCCTACTGCTGGAAAAAGCCGGTTTTGACCGCTATGAGGTTTTCTGGCGTGTCAACAATTTCGTGGCCATGATCGCCGTGAGGTCCTGAGGCTGTCTTCCCGGAATGAAGAAGATGATGGAGGTCGCGCTGTGACGAATCCGAACGGGGGACGGCGAGGAAACATCGTGGTGGCTAAGCCGCCCGACTACTTCGAGCAGTACCGAAGGTTTGTGGCGGCGGGTGATGAAAAGGAAGTCGTGGCCCGCTCCCTTGCTGAACTGCTGGGGCCCGGAAGTATTTTGGACGTAGGCGCCGGGTGCGGTGACATACCGGAGATTCTCGAACTCGGTAAGCGGGATTACACTGCGGTCGAATGTCACGTCCAATGCGTTGAGGCGCTCCGCGCCAAAGGTCTTACTGTCATCGAAGGGTTATTTCCGTGCAGCCTGTCCCGGCGCTATGGCAACATCCTCCTGTGCTATTGCCTGTACGGGGGAAGGTTTCAGTGCGAGGCAATCCTGGACGCGGCGTGGGAGGCGCTGGCAGTCGGTGGCCGGATCATCGTGGTCACCTTTCGAGACTGCTTGGACGACTACAACCGCCTCTTGCATCGTATAGGGCATACGCTGCGAGGGAGCAGTGACCGCTATTTTGCGATGCTGTTGGGCAAAATGGAATCGCTGGCGCCAGTCGCTCTTGATGTGGCGCACAGCTCCCTCTACAGCGGAGATCTTGGAGAACTGGCCGACATTCTGAGCTTCATGGCCACGAACAGCAATACCGGAACAGTGCAGAGGCGCCAAGAGCTCCGGGAAATGATTATGGCGGAACGTCGGTATCTGGATCAGTTGTACCGCACGGATTCCGGATCCTACCGCTTTCCGATCCTCCATCACATCCTGGTTATGGCCAAGGAGACGTCACCGTGCACGGGGTCCGGTTCCGTAGGAGGATCGATCTGAAGTGAGCGACACGACCGAGTTCGGTGGACTGCTTCGGGATCTGATAGCTCTGGGGAACGAATCGGGTGATGGGGCGCTGGAAAAGGCGCACCATGCGCTTTCCGAGCGGTTCGACATTGCTCGACTGGGGCATGCGTACTGTGCAGAACTTCCACCGGCGAGGCGGGACGAGCTGCTCTGCATGTCGACGGAGCGGAGTACCCATTACAAGTGGTGCATGGCCTCTTCTGGCCATCGACGTGCGCGGGTCTGGCTACACGTGTACAAACCCTGGACCAGTGCAACAACGAACTTCGCCGCGTCCATTCACGACCATCGGTATTCTTTCGTGAGCGCCGTACTGAGCGGCTCTTTGCGGGAACGAAGGTGGGGGCACGCCGAAGCGGGCAGGATTCGACCAGGTCGGCTATTCGAGCGACCTGCAGGGAGCACGTACAGAATCGAGTCCACAGAGATCCACTCAATAGAGAAGGTGTGTGACGGCACGGTCACCCTCGTCCTCCAAATGGCGGCAACCAAAGTCTACAGTTCCGTATACGACCCCCATACTCTGCGGATCAAACAACGTATCGGTGACCTGGAGGAAGCGTTCGGCCGGATGGTCGACCGGGTCCGCGAGGGCGTTTCTCGACCGGAACTCTGAGCGCTCGGTGTTACTGCGATCGACGTCATGCGGTTCGAGCTGCATCCCGGAGACGGCCGCGACGCGGGTCAGCGTCTTTCGTGCGCATGACACGGCGGCTCATACTCGGTGGCATGACTGACTGGTTGCTCTTCGTGGGCTTCCTGGTGATCGCGTCGGCGGCCTGGCCGTTGGACGCCAGGGCGGCCAGGGCTGCCGCGGAGGCCCGGCTCGAAGCGTTCAAGGCTGACGACCGGCGCGATGCCGTTGTCGAGCCGGATACCGTGCGGCAACTCGACCCGATGACTCTGAGCCGGCTCGACGGGAGAAGCGATCCGAAACTCCGTGCGGTGGCCAGGCTTGTCGCCGAAGGGGCGTTGCACCGGTCGTCGGCTGATGCCGTGAGCCCTGAGCGGTGGCGCGCTGGTGGCCTTCCCCTGCCCAAGGGGCTGGACGAGTACGAACGTCAGCTGCTGGAGGCGTGCCGTGGTGAGCACGGGTGTTACTTGTACGACCTGCCGGAGGGGCCCCACCTCCCGGCCGACGTTGTGACATGGATGCTCGACGAAGGCTATGTGCGGGAGCCGGGGCAACCCCTTCCCGATGTGCGGCGACGCTGGGGGTGGTGGTCGACGGCGGCCGCGGCGTCGGCTGCGGGGGTGGCCGCCGTGCTGGCCCTGGACCACGCGTGGGTCCGGGCCGGCGTGGTGTTGGTCGTCGGCCTGGTGTCGCCGGGCGCGGCGTCGCATTCGGGACCGGTGCACGCGCCGACGCTGCCTGTGGTGACCGGCAAGGGTGAACTCGTCCTGCAACTCGCGCGTAAGCACTACGCAAAGCTGGACCCGAGGGCGCGGTCGGCCTCGAAAGTGTACGACCCGGCCACAGTGCCCATGGCGGTCGCTCTCTTCGGCTGGCCGGTGGTCGAACACATCGACAAGAGGATCTTGGACGACTTGCGGAAGCTGGACTACTACACCGACACCCCTGATGCCTTCTGAGCGCGTGTTGACTGAGCTTCTTCGATGTGGCCACCGATCAGGCGACAGCCGCGAAGCGCAACGAGCGAGGCCCCCGGGCCGCGGTGATCCCATGCCCGGTCGGACCACTCAACGCCCACCCCGTTCTGCCGTGGTGAGCTCGTTTCCACACCGACCCGTCGATGTCAGACCCGCCTGCGATGCTGCGAGCAGGAGATCGAGACGCACATGGAGACGGGACGGAGATGGAGACGGTGACGGTGACGGACGTTACGGAGATGACAGTGCAGTTGACGATCGACTGCTCCGATCCGCAGCGCATGGTGGCGTTCTGGACCGAGGCGCTGGGCTACGTCCCCGAGCCCCCGCCGGGCGGGCATGCCACGTGGCGTGCCTATTGGGAGGCGATGGGGGTGCCCGAGGAAGAGCTGCCGCCCGGTGCGGGGGACGTCCCGGAGTCGATCATCGACCCCTCGGGGCGTGGACCGAGAGTGTGGTTCCAGCAGGTTCCGGAGCCGAAAGTCACCAAGAACCGCTGGCACTTCGACCTCAACGTCGGTGGGGGCCGTGATGTCCCCCTGGACGTCCGCACCCTGCGCGTCAACGCCACCGTGGAACGCCTCGTGAAAGCCGGTGCCACGGTGCTGCGGATCAAGGACGAGCCGGACATGCAGTTCTACGCCGCCGCCCTGCAGGACCCCGAGGGCAACGAATTCGACGTCGTCTGATCTCGCCGGAGCGACGACGCGGAACGGCGGCCCCAGGGCTACCGCCCGCGCTTCCGGCCAACGTGCGGTCGTCACCGTCACGACGCCGACCGACAGTTCCGAGCCCGCTCGGCCAGGGTGCGGTGGCAGACCTTGCCGGTCGGCCCCAGGGGCATCTCCTCGACCAGCAGGAGGCGTTCGGGCAGGTGACGTCGGCCCAGGCCCTGGTGCAGGAGGTGGGCGGTGAGGTCGGACAGGGCGGGGACGGGAGCGCCGGGGGCCGGGCGGACGCAGGCGCAGACGCGTTCACCCAGGTCCGCGTCGGGTACGGGCACGCAGACCGCCTCGACCACAGAAGGATGACCCTCCAGTGCGCGTTCCACCGCGGCCAGGCTGATGTTGAGGCCGCCGCGGACGGCGACGCGTTTGAGGCGTCCGACGACGTGCAGGCGCCCGTACTCGTCGAGCCGTCCCAGGTCCCCGGTGCGCACCCAGCCGTCCGCGGTGCGGTAACGGGCGTCCAACTCCGGCGCGCCGACGTAGCACATGGGTGTCATCGGGCCCCTCGCCTCGATGTGACCCGTGCGTCCGGCCGGCAGGGGAGCGCCGTCCTCACCGGTGATCCGGATGCGGGCGACCGTCGGATCGGGCGTGCCGACGCTGTCCCCCGGCGGACGGGACTCGCCCGCGGTGTGGCAGTTCACTCCGTCGGAGGAGCCGTACACCGTCACCACCGGCCGGGCGAACCGTCTGCGGCAGGCCTCCGCGGTGGCTTCGGGCAGGGCCGCTCCGCTGGACACGACGGCGAGCAGCGAGGACGTGTCCTCCCCTGGCCGGGGCGGGAGTTCGGCGATCCGGCGGAGCATCGTGGGCACCGCGAAGAGGTGGGTGGGCCGGTGCTCGGCGATCAGCCGGAGCGCGCCCCGTGCGTCGAACGCCGACTGCACGATGAGCGTGCCGCCGAGCGCCGCGAGCGTCACCGGTGTGCCGAGGGAGCCGAAGGAGGAGGCCAGCGGGACGAGCACCAGGTGGCGGGGCGGCACCGAGGGCGCCGGGTGCAGCGCGCGCACGTAACGGGCCCGGCCGCCGGCCAGGGCGTGATGGCTGTAGGCGACCATCTTCGGCTCGGCCTCCGTACCGGAGGAGACCAGGATGCGTGCAGGGCCGTACGGATCGACCGGCCGGTGATCGACCGGACGGTGCCGTAGACCCGCACGGTTCGCGGCATGCCGCTCCGTTGCGGCCGTGGCGCATCCGTCCCGCCGGTCCGTGGCGTGCCGGATCCGCACGTGCGTACGGTCGTTCCCGTCCGCCGGGCTCCGATCCGGCACGAACACCGCGCGCATGTGGGGGAGATCCTCGACGATCCCCACCCCCTCCTGTGGCGTCGCGCCGAGGACGACGCCGGCGGCCCTGGAGCGGGTGAGCAAGGCACGCAGGGCGCGGTCGCCCATGCCCGGTGGGACGGGCAGTGCCACGGCGCCGAGCGCGTACACGGCGAGTTCCGTGGCGACGGCGTCGCGTCCGTCGGCCAGCCGGATCGCGACCACGTCCCCGGCGCCCAGACCCGCCCGGTGCAGCAGGTCGGCCGTCCGGCGGACCTGGGTGTCGAGAGCCGCGTAGGACAGCACCCCGGCGCCGTCCACCAGCGCCTGCCGGCCGGGGTGTTCGCGGACCCGGGCGGTGAACAGGCCGTACAGGTCGGCCTCCGGGCACAGCCCGGCCGCCACCCATGCCCGGCGCAGCCTCCGCGGCACATGGTCGGGGAAGGGAACTCCGGCACGGGACGTCCACACCGCCGGCGCGGCCGTCGCCGACCGGGGCGGGGTGCCGTGGCGGGCGGCGGGGGCGGTCGTCGGCGGGGTGCGGTGGCGGGCGGCGGGGGTGGTCGTCATGAGAACTCCCACGGGGCGTACGGGCGGGCGTAGGGGGTGACGCGGTCCGGCGGCGCCACGGCGCGGCGGAACGCGGTGTCGCGGGTCAGCTCCGTCAGATCGGTGAGCACGGGCGTCGCCGCCAGGCCGGCCTCGGCGAGCCGTGCCCGCCACTCCTCGCTCGTGTGCCACACGAAACGGGCCGCGCCCTGGACCGGGTCGGCACCGCCCAGCAGCGGGCGCAGCGTCTCGGGGCTGCGGCGGGCGCGGGGGTCGAGCAGCAGGTAGCCGTTGGCCGTGCGCAGGGGGCGGTCCAGAGGCGTCCAGCGGACCCGGTCGGCGGGGCGGGGAACCAGTGCACCGGCGGACAGCAGACTGGAGTGGACCCGGCTGCCCCGGCCGGTCGCCTCCCGGAGCGCCAGCGCGCTCAGCACGCCCTGCGCGCACACCAGTCCGCCCAGCAGATCGGTGAGGGTCATCAGGGAGGGCGCGGGCGGCTCGTCGTCCGGGCGGACCGCCGCCGCGAGCCCGCTGTGGACCTGGGCGAGGTAATCGGTGCCGACCGGTGGCCGCTCACCGAAGGCGCCGCCGAAACCGGAGGCCCAGGCGTACACCAGGGCGGGGCTCCCGCGCAGCAGGTCGGCCGCGGTCAGACCGAGCCGCTCGGCCTTCCCCGGAGCCCAGTTGTGCAGGAACACGTCGGCCTCGGCGGCCAGCGTGCGCACGGTGTGGCGGCCGTGCGCGGTGGCGAGGTCCGCCTCGATGACCGGCTTGCCCGTGTTCAGGGCCAGGAACCGGGCGGAGCACTCTCCCGCCAGCGGCGGCAGCCCGCGCATCGGGTCTCCGCCGGGCGGCTCGATCCGTACGACCTCCGCCCCCAGCGTCCGCAGCACATGCCCGGTGAGCGGACCCTGCACCCGGCGGGTGCACTCGACCACCCGCAGCCCCGCCAGGGGCAGTTCGGCCGCGCGCACCGGGAGCGTCGCCGCCCGCGGCGACGGAATCCGGGCACGGCCGTCCGCGCCCGGCCCGCTCTCCGGCGCCAGCTCCCAGGGGTCCGGGCAGGCGGCCGGAGCCGGATCGGAGCCGACGACGAGGAGACTGACCCCCGCCCGGTCCGCCGCCGTACGCAACCGCGCGAGCGGGCACCGGTTCGCCGCCTGCCGCAGCGCCTCGGGCAGCGGGCACACCGCGGTGGCGAACCGCTGCTGGAACGGCCCCCAGCCGCGCCCCGCGACCGCGGCCGGCACACCGAGTCCGGCCCAGAACTCCCGCCAGGCGTCCGGGTCCAGCGTCTCGATCTCCGCCCGCACACCGTCGGACGTGACCAGCGTCGCCAGACCGTCGTCCGCCTCCGGCGCGGATGCGGACGGGGCTTGCGGGTCGGGCGGGCCCGAACCGCCCCGGGCCGTCGCCGCGGCGAGGTACTGGCCCATCGTCAGCAGCGCCCCCTGGGCCACCGACGTACGCACCTCGCTCAGCTCCAGACCCCGGGCCCGGCCGATGTGCACCGCGGTCGCGCCGAGGGCCGCCAGGACGCCCGTCACGACCGAGGCGTAATCGACGGCCAGCGGCGTGGGTGTGCCGGTGGCCCGCCCGTGCACGTGCATCAGGCCGCAGGCCGCCTGCACGGCACGCTCGTCCGGGAGGTCCGCGCCGACCGGGCCGGCCCACTCGATGCGCAGCCGCCACGGGTCCGGGCCGGTGCCGCCCGGCAGGGCCTGCGCGGTGTGCCGCAGCAGCCGGGCGGCGGTGGCGGCGGCGACGTCCGGGCGGGACTCGGCCCGCACCCGCGGCGTCACGGCCGGCCCTGGGCGGGCCGGCGGCCCTGCACCGAGTAGAAGACGCTGGAAGCGGCCAGGAAGGACGGGTCCTGCATCAGCCGCGCCACCCGGTCGAGTTCGTCGTCGGTCATGCCCTGCTCCCGGAGCCGGTCCCGGAGGTTGCGGGTGTGGTTGAGCTGCAGGTGCAGCCCGGGATCGCGCGCATGGCGTACGCCGATGTGGACGTGGACGTCGATGCCGGTCAGGCCCGCCTCCCGCAGCGCGACGGGCACCCGGCGGGCCCAGCAGGGATCGCCGCCCGCCGCGCGCAGCGCCGCCGTCTTCGCCTGCAGGAACCGCACGTACAGGGACTCCGACCGCGGGTCGGGGGTGAGCAGCGGCGGTTCGTAGGAGGCGTCGATCTCGTCGACCTGCAGCAGCCCGCCGGGGCGCAGGGCGCGCACCAGCTTGCGCAGGACGATGTCCCGCGAGGGCACATGCTGCAGGACCAGACGGGCCACCACCAGGTCGTAGGCCGCCTCCGGGAGCGGGTCGCGAGCCACGTCGAGCGCGGCTACCTCCAGGTGGGGGCCCGGCCTCAGGTCGCGCGGGTCCCGGTCGGTGGCGAGCACCGAGCCGCCCGGCGCGACACGCCCCGCCAGCCAGCGCGCGACGCTGCCGCCCCCCGCCCCGACCTCCAGGCAGCGCCAGCCCGGCCCGACACCGGCGGCGGCCAGCCGGGGCAGGGTCACCGGGTCGTAGGCGGCGGCCACACAGCGGTGTTGGTCACGGCTGTGCGCGGTGCCGTTGCCGAAGACGGGACGGGCACCTTGCCGGGCGGGGGGCGGGTGGGGCACGGAATGACTCCTTCTTCTCGGGAGACCAGCGCGCGGCTGGACGTTCTCCGGGGCAGACCTGCGGATGTGTTGTCTCGCGGCCGACTTGCGGGCGTGTCGTCTGGGGGCGGACCTGCGGGTGTGTCAGCTCGGGGTGAACTTGCGGGCGTGTGCACCCGCAGACTGATCGGTGACGACCCGCGGCCTGATCGGTGACGCCCCCCGGCCTGGTCGCGGATGGTGGTGGGGGAGAGGGACCTCTCGTCGGTGTCCGGTCGGCGACCCGTCAGGTCCACCGCCCCGTCCCGGTGACCGCCGCGCCCGTCAACCGCTCGGCCAGAGCGGCCCGGCGGACCTTGCCGGTGCCGGTGCGGGGCACCTCGTCCCACGCGAGAACCGTGGGCCGGGGCAGCGCCGGCAGATCCTCGACGGCGCGCTGCCACGCGTCAGGGGCCAGCCGGCCGTCGGCGGTGACGACGACCGGCAGCGGGTCGCCGTCCGGGGCGCCGATGATCACGCACTCCAGAGCCTGCGGAATCCGGTGTTCCAGCAGGTCCTCGGTGCGCAGGCAGCTCAGGCCGGGCAACGTGTCGGCTTCACGGTCCAGGATGCTGACGCTGCCGTCGCGGTGGTGCACCCCCACGTCGCCCGTGGACCACCAGTCGCCGACGCGTTTGGCGTCCCAGCGTTCCTGTTCGCCGACGTAGCCGAGGGCGAGGGCCGCGGTCCGCACCAGAAGCAGCCCCGGCCGGCCGCGCGGCACGGGTCGCAGCGTGTCCGGGTCCACCACGCGCAGCCGGGTACGGCCCGGCACCGGGCGGCCCAGCCGGCGTGCCGTGGACGCCGCGTCCGGGGCGAGCGCGGAGCGCCGCGTGTGGAAGCGGAACGTCAGCGGCCCGGTCTCGGTCTGGCCCCAGCCCTGCATCCACACCGGGCGGGCGTGGTGGCTCGCCGTCAGGTAGGCGCGCAACGCGGGCGGATGCACGGCGTCGTAGGTGCTGATGTACTGCCGGACGCGCCGGAACGGGTTGTCCAGCCGCGTGGTCAGCGGCCGCAGCCGAACGAACGTGGCGGGCAGCGCCTCGACGACGGTCGGCGGGCAGGCCCGGAGCAGCGGGTCGGCGGTGTCCGGGTCGTCGCCGGTGAGGACGACGATCCCGGCGGGTGCCATGGCCATCACCACGGCCGTCCAGCAGAAGGTGCGGCCGTGCCCGTACGCGCTGGCGTTGCACAGCACGTCGTCCCGGCGCAGGCCGATCCCCGGATAGCGCACCGCCTCGAAGCGGGCCAGCTTGTGCACGAGCGTCCGCGTGGAGTGGACGACCAGCTTCGGCACGCCGGTGGTGCCGGAGGTGTGGTGGATGACCAGGGGCTCGTCGACGGGGCGCCGCACCGGCGTGGCGGGGCCGGTGGCGTCCAACGCGGCGAGGTGGGCCGCGCCGGGCACGGCGGTGTCGACGGTGATGAGCAGGGGCGCGATGCCGGCGGCGTCGCGGCAGCGGGCCAGTACCGCGGAGGTGGTGACCAGTGCGGCCGGGCGCAGGCGGTGCAGGAGGGTGACGAGGTCCGCCGGGTCCAGGCGGGCGGAGAGCTGGGCGGGGACGGCGCCGAGGCGAACCACGGCGCAGGCGAGCAGGTCGTAGTCCCAGTGGTTGTCCTTCACGACGGCCACGCGGTCGCCGGGCCGGACCCCGGCGTGGGCGAGCCGGGCGGCGGTGGCGCGGACCAGGGCGGCGAGCTCCGGGACGGTCCAGCGGGTGCCGGCCCGCGGGGCGATGTCGAACGGCCGGTCCAGACGGACCACAGTCCGGGCCCCGGCCGCCGCCGCCTCGTCGAACAGAGTGCCCATGTCATGCGGTCGCACGGATCTCCTCCGCTGGTTCGGGGCCGGTGGACGGCCGGTGGTGCCGCAGCCTGCTCAGCACACGCGACGCGGCGAGCGCGCCCGCCCGGACGGCCCCTTCGGAAGCGGGCCGCAGCATCACCCAGTCGCCCGCGTACTCCACCGCCCGCACTGGGCGGGCCAGAAAGCCGGACCGCTCCCGCAGGGCGTGCGGGGTGGCTTCCGGCAGGCCGTGACGGAAGGCGTGGACGAGGTGGTGGCGGCGGGCGGCGGTGAGCCCCGGCACATAGCGTTCGGCGGCGTGGGCGAGGACGTCGGCGGCCTCGTCCGCGCAGGCGTCCAGCAGTTCGCGGACCCGGCGCGGACCCGCCACCAGGGTGATCAGCCCGCGACCGGCGGGCGCCCTGCCCGTGTCCTTGGCGTGGTCGACGACGACCCCCGAGAGCACGTCCTCCTCGACGGCAGGGGTGAGCAGGATGTGCACCGGCCGCCGCGCGGCCGGGGCCAGCGGCCGCTCCAGCAGACAACTGACCTTCAGCATCGGAGTGAAGGAGCAGGCCGTGAGGAACGGCCGCTCGTCGCCGGGCGCGTCGGGACGCAACTCCGCCGCCACGGGAGCCGGTACGGCGAGGACGACGGCCCGCGCCCGGATCTCCCCGTCGTCGAACCGCACGACGGCGTACGTACCCGCGTCGGTGACCTCGCGCACGGCCCGGCCGGTCTCCACGTCGAGGCCCGCGGCCAGCCGGCGGGCCAGGAAGTCCATGCCGCCCCGGTAGGTGCGCCACCCGGACGGGGAACCGGCCTCCACCAGCAGGCTCACCAGGGGCGCGGCGGCCGAACGGGCGGTGTCCCAGCCGAAGAAGCAGCCCGCGACCGGCTGGAGGAGGTAGTCGTGCAGATCGGGGTGGAAGCGTGCGGCCGCCTCCCGCACGGTGGCGGCGCCCAGCGGACCGGCTTCGGGCCGGTCGCCGTCGAACCCGGCGCGGCGGCGCGCCGTCCACGCCGTGAAGGCGGCCAGGTCGAGCCGGGCACGGGCGGACAGACCCGCTCCTGTCAGGACGGCCGTCGGCTCACCGACGCCCAGGTGGGCGCGGCCGCCGCGCCAGACGGCCACCGCGCCGCCGACCCGGGGCACGTCCGCAGGACCGGCGCCGATGCGACGCAGCAGCTCCCAGGTGGCACGGTAGCCGCGCGACGCGACCTGCTCCGCTCCCGTGTCCACCGTCCAGCCCTCATGACGCACGGTGCGCATCCGGCCGCCCACCTGCGGCCCGTCCTCGTACACCCGCACGGACAGCCCGGCGCGCCGCAGTTCGTGGGCGGCGGTCAGACCGGCGATGCCCGCGCCGACGACCGCCACGTCGAGATCCGGGCTCATCCGCCGACCCCCGTACCGACCAGCACATTGGCCGCGGTCATCAGCACCACGCTCAGCCGGTGCACCGCGAAGCCCGTCCGGCGGGCCGTCATGATGTCGCCGCGTACGAACCCGGTCGTGTACTGGCGGGCCCGCAGCGCGGTCGCCGGAAGCATCAGCACCGCGAACCACCACGGAGCCACCCCGGTGACCGAGGCGACCGCGCCGATGAGGAACTCCGCGGCCGACAGCGCCCCGATGAAGACGGCGTTGCCCCGCTCGGAGACCAGCGCCGCCACCGTGGGACGGCCCACGGCCCGGTCCCCTGCCACGTCGTTGGTGTTGGAGTACACGCCGAACATCAGCGGCCCGAACCCGAACAGCACCGCCTGCACCATCAGGAAGCCGGACCAGCCGCCGGTCACCAGACCGTAGGGCACGATCACGAGCACCGCGCCCAGCGCGACGAGGAACGCCTCCTGGAAACCGTGGTAACTGATCTTCAGGCCGTACGAGTACTGCAACGACACGACGAACAACGCGCCCGCGGCGATCAGCGCCCACAGCGGTCGGTGCGGTGCCAGCATGGCGGCGCCCGCCCACAGCGCCGCACCGGCCGCCGCGCAGACCCAGGCGAAGCGCAGCGCCTGAGGGACCGCCAGGGTGCCGGCGACGAGTGGCTTGCGGACCTTGCTGCGCAGCGGGTTGTCCGGTCCGTAGTTGGCGAGGTCGCTGCCGTCGCGGAAGCCGGTGACGTCGTCCAGGGCGACCATCGCCATCAGCACCGCGATCTCTCCGAGCAGGAACAGCGCCAGCACCCACGCCTGCCCGGCGGTGAAGGCGCCGACCGGGAACAGCGCGGCGGACAGGGCGAGGAAGATGCCGAGGTAGTAGTCGTACACGTCGAGCTTGCCGAGCCGCGCGTAGACGCGCAGCCTGCCGGCGCCGTGCGCGGCGGACGCGGAACGCCCGGCCGCGATGCTGTCCGTCATGGGTCACCTTCTCGGATCTGGATACGGCGGAGGGGATCAAATTCGGGTACGGCGCACGGAACGGCGCGCGGCGCGCGCCGCACGGTGCGGCCGATGTCCGGGGCGCTCGAGCGGGGCCGGGACCGGCGCGCCTGCCCCTCGGGACGACCCGGCCCGCGCCTCGCGTCGGACGGGACGGCATGTGCCTACCAGGAGGGGGTTGGGGCCGGCCCACAGCACTCACCCCGGTCGGCGCGGCACCTCACCTCTCGGCGGCCGGCCACCGCCGTAATGTCAGGCGTGCGCTTCCGCGAAGGCGCACACGCGGTCGGCGACGTGTTCCACCTGTGCATCGGTCAGCAAGTGGTGGACCGGCAGCGCCAGATGACGGCGGGCGGCCTCCTCCGCCCGCGGCCATCTGGCACCTGGCGGAGCGTAGGCGGCGAAGGCGCGGTGCGCGGGGAGGGGATGCGGATAGTAGACGTGGGTGGCGATGCCCGACTCGGCCAGGTGGGCGGCGAGGGCGTCCCGGTCGGAGGCGAGCACGGTGTACACGTAGAAGCAGCGACCGTCCCGGTCGGGCGGGGGCGGGACGATGCCCCGGTCGACGAGCGGGGCGAAGCGCTCGGTGTAGTACGCGGCGATCTGCGCCCGCCGTTCAAGCCGGGCGGGGAACTCCGCGTAGCGGTGCGTCTGGAAAGCGGCCTGGATCTCGTCGAAGCGGCTGTTGATCCCGATGACTTGGTGCAGGAAGCGCTGCCCGGGCGGCTGGCCGTGGTTGCGCAACAGCCGTACCTTCGCGCCCACTTCCGCGTCCCGGGTGACCACCACGCCGCCCTCGCCGGGCATGCCGAACGTCTTGACCTGGACGAAGGAGTAGACGCCCGCCTCGCCCCACAGTCCGGCCGGCACCCCGCGCAGGACGCCGCCCTGGGCGACGGCGGAGTCCTCCACCAGGCGGATCCCGTGCCGGCGGGCCAGCTCGGTGAAACGGGGCATGTCAGCCATCACGGAGAACATGTGCGCGGGCATCACCGCTCTGGTCCGCGGTGTGACGAGACGGCCGGCGTGGTCGGGGTCCATCGTGAGGGTGTCCGGCCGGATGTCGGCGAAGACCGGGGTGGCTCCGGTGCCGATCACCGACGCGGCCAGGGGAGCGCACCCGAAGGCGGGCACGATCACCTCGTCGCCGGGGCCGATGTCCAGGGCCCGCAGCACCAAGGACAGCGCGGAGGTGCCGCTGGAGCACACGACCACGTCGGCGGCCTCCAGGTCGGCGCGCAGCATGGCCTCGAAGGCCGCGGTGCGCCGGCCCAGGATGAACCGCTGCTCGGGGTCGAGGCCGACCTCCCGGACGATATCGAGGAACGCGGCACGGTCGGCGTCGAACAGGCCGGGCGGGAAGAACGGCACGGCGAAATCGGGCGCCACGGTCATACGGCGGTCCTCCGTGCGGCGAGGAAGGAGCGGACGGTGTCGCAGACCCGGTCCACGTCGCCGGTGTCCAGATCGGCGTGGAACGGCAGGGCCACGGCATGCCGGGACGCCGCCTCGGCGTTCGGGAAGTCACCCGGGCGGTGGCCGAGCCCGGCGAAGGCGGGCTGGTGGGGCAGCGGCAGCGGGTAGTAGACCTCGGTTCCGATCCCGTGCCTTTCGAGGTGGTCCACGAGCGCGTCGCGGTCCTCGACCTCGATGAGGTAGACGTAGAACACGTCGCGGTCGTCGGGTCCTTGGGCGGTGGCCCGGGGCAGACGGAGGATGCCCGGCGTGTCCTTCAGACGGGCGGTGTAGGCGTCGGCCAGTGCGGCGCGGTGTTCGATCTGCTCCTCCAGCAGCGGCAGTTTGGCGAGCAGCACGGCGGCCTGGATGTCGTCCATCTTGCTGTTCACGCCCGGCCACGCGCTGTCGGTGGAGATGGCCGGGAAGTTGTTCAGCGTGCGGCCGGGCCTGCCGTGGTGCCGCAGGGCCGCCACGGTGCCGGCCACCTCCGGGTCGTCGGTCAGGACCGCGCCCGCGTCACCGAGCGCGCCGAGCGTCTTGGAGGGGAAGAACGACAGCACCCCGCCGGCCCCGTGCAGCCCCGCGTGCACCCCGCCCCGCCGCATGCCGATCGCCTCGGCGCTGTCCTCGACCACCGTCAGGCCGTGCCGCCGGGCGACGGCGGTGACGGCCGCCAGATCGGCCATCGTGTGGAACAGGTGCACCGGCATCACGAACCGGCTGGAGTCGGTGACGGCCGCCTCCAGCGCCACCGGATCCATCGCGTACGTCTCCGGGTCGATGTCGACGAACTGCGGCCGCCCGCCCGCCAGGACGACGGCCGACGCGGTGGCGAAGAACGAGTACGCGGGGACCAGCACACCGTCACCGGGCCGCAGCCCGCAGGCCCGCAACAGCAGGACGAGCGCGTCGGTGCCGCTGTTCACCCCGATCACATGGCGCGCTCCCGTGTAGGCCGCCAGCGCGGATTCGAGGTGCCCGACCTGTTTTCCGTGCGAGAATTTTCCGCTGAGGAAAACGTCTTCCATCCCCTTTTCGATGGCGGGCCACAACCGTTCGAAAGTTTGAGCCTGGGAGAAGAAGGGAATGTCGGCCGACTGCCCTTCTGTCGCTGGTAATCCGGCCTTGTCCGTTGCCGTAAGGCGCGTCTCGAAACGCATTTCCTCACTCCACCCCGCTGAGACCCGTCAGGTCGAACCGAATATCAACCTTAAGCGGTTGTACGGGTCACGGAGATCGGAAAGAGGCATCTTCACACTTTGTGGGTAAAGGCCCCGGGAATCGCTTGACCAATTCCTCGGCCGACAGCGAGAGTCCTGCGTCGCAGACACATCGGCGAACGGACTAGGAGGCCCTGTGCTGCAGCCCCTAGTGGTCGGGCTCGGCCGGTCCGGAACAGGACTGCACATCAGAACGCTCGCGCGGCTCGCCGAACGGACCGCCGCCGCGGGCGACCCGCTCGTCACCCTGCCCGCCGTCGGCTGCGACCCGCGCGCGCACCGGCTGCGCACGGCGGCCGGTCTGCGCGGGACCACCGTCGTCGCCACACTGGAGGAGGCCCTGCGCCACCTGGACCCCGCCATCGTGGTGGCCCATGTGTGCACGCCGCCCCGCCTGCGGTACGCCCTCGTCGCCGAACTCGCCGCCCACGGCGTCCGCCGGATGATCGTGGAGAAGCCCCTGGCCGCGTCCCCCGGCGAACTCGACGCTCTGATCCGGCTCCACTACGAGGCCGGCCTCGCCCTCGTCCCCGTGGCCCACTGGACCGGCTCCCGGCTCGCGCACCGGCTGCGCGCGCTGGTCCGTGGCGAGCGCCTCGGCCGGCTCCGCCGCATCACCGTCGACCAGCACAAACCGCGCTTCCTGCGCTCCTTGACCAGCGACGGGCACGACAGCGCCCTCGATGTGGAGATCCCCCACTCCCTGGCCCTCGCGCTCGACCTGGCAGGCCCCGCCACACTGCGTGCCGCGCACTGCTGGGACCTGCGCTGCGAGGACCGCGTACTGCCCCGGATGGGCGGCGCCCACCTCGAACTCGCGCACACCTCCGGCGTGACGACCCTGCTGCGCTCCGACCTTGGCGCACCCGTGCGGCAGCGCAGCGTCGTCTGCGCGTTCGACCACGGCACGGCCACGGCCCACTTCCCGCTCAGCGAGGACGACGACCACGCCCAGCTCGTCGTCACACCCGCCGGCCGCACGAGCGCGGCGGAGGCCGACGAGTCCGTCACGCCCGCCGGCCACACGGACGCGCCGGAGGCCGACGAGCCCACCCACCTGGTCTTCCGGGACGACGCCCTGACCGACTTCCTGGAGGACGCCTACCGCGCGTTCCGCTCCGGCACCACCGGCACCACCGGCTTCACGCTCGCCTGCGCCACCGCCCGTCTGCTGGACGCGGCCCGGGAGCATGTCGCCGCCGCATCAACCGCCGTATCACCCGCCTCCGGGAGCCGCTGACATGCCCGTGCACGACCCTGCCGACGACCGCGGGAGTGAGGAGCGCGCCGGCGGCGGCCACGCCGCCGGCGGACACCTCACCGAACCCCGGACGAACGGCTCCCACACCCCCGGATCTGGCACGGACGGCTCCCGCGCCCCCGGACCCGTCACGGACAGCCCCCACCTCGCCCGGCACCGCGGCGACGACCGTCACCCCACCGGCCCCCGCGCCGAAGGC
Source organism: Streptomyces griseosporeus (assembly GCF_014656055.1). Lineage (GTDB taxonomy): Bacteria > Actinomycetota > Actinomycetes > Streptomycetales > Streptomycetaceae > Streptomyces > Streptomyces griseosporeus. The sequence goes on along the minus strand of NZ_BNBR01000001.1, from coordinate 181,527 downwards.
TTCGGCCCCCTGACCGGGATCGGCGACGAGGCGGCCCCCGGCCTCGACGGCCAACTGGCCGCCGTGCGGCGGCTGGGCTGGCAGGCTGTCGAACTGCGCTCGGTCGACGGCACCGCCCTCGCCGACCTCTCTCCGGCCGCCTTCGCCGCCCTGACCCGCACCCTGCGGGACGAGGGCGTCACCGTGCCCGCCGTCGCCTCACAGATCGGCAACTGGTCCCGGCCCGTCACCGGCGACTTCGCTCTCGACCTCGCCGAACTGGACGTCCTGGCCGAACGGTGCGCCGCGCTCGGCTGCCGCCTGGTGCGGATCATGTCGTACCCCAACGACGGCCTCCCGGAGACCGAGTGGGCCGACCGCGTCCTCACCCGCATCGCCGTCCTCACCGACCGCGCCGAACGCGCGGGCCTGGTCCTCGTCCACGAGAACTGCGCGGGCTGGGCCGGGGACAGCGCCGATCGCGCGCTGCGCCTGCTGCGCGCCGTCGACAGCCCGGCCCTGCGCCTGCTGTTCGACACCGGCAACGGCGTGCCCTACGGCTACCCCGCGCCGGACCTGCTCCGCGACCTCGCGCCCCACGTGGTCCACGTCCACATCAAGGACGCTGTGCGCACCCCGGACGGCACCACCGTCTACACCCTGCCCGGCGAAGGCGACGCCGGGGTGGCCGAGTGCCTGCGGACCCTGGCCGCCCACGGCTACACCGGCGCCCTTTCGCTCGAACCCCACCTCGCCGTGCGCCCCCACGACGGCCTGCTGCGGGCCGGGGAGGACGCCGCCGACCTGTTCGTACGCGCCGGACAGGCCCTCACCCGGCTGCTGCGCACCGCACAGCCGGCCCCCGCCCGCCCCGGCGGTACGCCGTGAACGCCCTGTTCAGCGACCGGGACCAGGCCCTGCTGCTGGACCTCTTACGCCTCCCCAGCGTCAACCCCCTCGAAGCCGGAGCGGACGACCCGCCGTCCCGGCTCCCCGAGCTGCTCGACCGCTACGCCGCGGCCGCCGCCGAAGCCGGCTGCGTCACCGTCCGGCTCGCCGCGCCCCCCGCCGCCTGTCTGGACCGGCCCGGAGTGCCGTCGACGGTCCGCCGCGCCGCCGCCGGCGATCCCGGCTTCCTGCGGGCCCAGCCCAGCCTGCTGCTGCGGCTCGGCCCGGAGCGTCCCCGCGCGGACACGCTCATGTTCAACGTCCATCTGGACACGGTCGCCGGGCACGTCCCGCCCGCCTTCGACGGGGTGCGGTTCACCGGCCGGGGCGCGGTCGACGCCAAGGGACCCGCCGTCGCCCTCCTCGCGGGGCTGCGGGCCGCCGCCGGCCACCCCGCCGTCGGACGGGACGTCACCGTCCTGGTCCAGGCCGTCGCAGGGGAGGAGGGCGGCGCCCTGGGCACGTACGGCACCCGCCCGCTGATGGAGGCGGGCCACCACGGACGCCTCAACGTCTTCTGCGAGCCGACCGGTCTGCGCGCGCTGCCCCGGGCCACCGCCTCCATGACCGCCCGGCTCACCGTGACCGGCGAGGACGCCGTGGACGACCACCCGGACGCCGGACACAACGCCACCGCGCTGCTCGGGTTCCTCGCCCAGCACCTCGCCGTCCGCCTGGACGGTGCCGTACCCGGCACCCGGGTGTGCCTGGCCGGCCTGCACACCGGCCGCACGCACAACCGCGTCCACGGCACCGGCACCCTGCTGCTCAACCTCTCCTACGGCAGCACCGAGGACGGCCACCGCCTGAAGGAGACGGTGACCCGGCACGTCACCGACGGCCTCACCCGTTTCACCGAACTCTTCGCCGGGGCGAGAGAGTTCGGCCGCACGGCCATCGACGCCGCCACCGTCACCCGGCTCGACTGGGACAAGCAGGGCCTGCCCGCCCTCGACAACCACGACCCCTGGGCGCAGGCGCTGCTGGCCCGCGCCGGGGCCCGGCCCGCGGCCGACGACCCCGGCTTCACCTGCGACGCCATCTGGGCCGCCGGACTGGACGACGCCTTCACCGCCGTCCTCGGCCCCGGCGACCTCGCCGTCAACCGAGCCCACGCGCCCGGGGAGTTCGTCGACCTCGCCGACCTGGAGGACTTCGCCCAGGTCGTCCACCGCCTCGTCACCCGCTTCGCCGAAGACCGCTGACCCCTCCCGTAAGGACATCTGGATGACGGCGCCCACCGCCCCCCACGACACCCGCGTCCTCGTCGACCACGCCGAGCTGCACGCCGAGCTGACCGGCCTGTTCACCGAACACGGAATCCCCGCCGCACGGGCCCGGCTCGCCGCCGACGCCCTGTGCCACGGCGACCTCACCGGCCTCGACTCGCACGGCGTGTTCAACCTCACCCGGCTCTACCTGCCCCTGCTGGAGTCCGGCCGCTGCGACCCCGCCGCCGAACCGGAGACCGTCACCGACCTCGGCGCCTGCGCCGTCGTCGACGCCCGCCGCGCCCTGGGCCTGTGGGCCGCGGCCGAAGCCATGGACGACGCGATCGCACGCGCCCGCCGGCACGGCATCGGGCTGGTGTCCGTGCGCGGCGCCACCCACTTCGGATGCGCCGGCTTCCACGCCGTGCGCGCCGCGCACGCCGGGATGATCGGCGTCGTCGCGAGCAACTGCGGTGGCCAGCGCATCGCATGCCCCCCGGGCGGCGCCCTCGCCATGCTCGGCACCAACCCGCTCAGCGTCGCCGCACCCGCCCTCGACGGCCACCCCTTCCTGCTGGACATGAGCACCACCGTCGCCCCGAGCGGACGGGTCCGCGTCGCCGCCCGCCGCGGCACCCCGGTGCCGCCCGGCTGGCTGGAGGACGCCGACGGCAACCCGGTCACCGACCCGTCCGCCTTCGACCGCGGCGAGGCGTTCCTGCGCTGGCTGGGCGGCACGCCCGAGGCGGGCGTCCACAAGGGCTACGGTCTCGGCATCGCGGTCGAACTGCTGGCCGCGGTGGTGTCCGGCGCGGCCCTCGGCCCCTCGCCCGACGCTCTGGACGGCGACGGCCGCCCGCACGGCCGCGACGACGACATCGGCTTCTTCCTCCTCGCGATCGCCCCCCAGGTACTGCGCCCGGACGCGGACCTCACCGGCACCACCCGCTCCCTGTTCGGCACGCTGGCCGAATGCCCGCCCCGGCCCGGCGGCGCACCGGTGCGCTACCCCGGCTGGCGGGAGGCGGAACTAAGCGCCCGGCGCCGCCGCGACGGCATCCCGCTGCCCGCCCACCTGCACCGGGAACTGACCGGCCTCGGCCTCCTCGGCGGCCTCCGCTCCGGGAGCGCGCGATGAGCCGCCCGCTGCGCCTGGGCGTCATCGGCCTCGGCGCCATCTCGCCGTACTACCTGGCCGCCGCACAGCGCCTGCCTGGCTGGGAGGTGGCGGCCGTGTGCGACACCCGCACCGAGACCCTTGAGGAGTACGGCGGACAAGCGGCCCGCTTCCGTGACCACCGCGCCCTGCTGGCCCGGTCGCGGCCCGACGCGGTGGTCGTGGCCGTACCCAACCACGCACACCTGCCGGTCTGTCACGACGCCCTCGCCGCGGGCATCGCCGTCTGCGTCGAGAAACCCCTCGCCCTCACCGCCGCCGAGGGACACCGGCTGGTGGACCTCGCGCGGCACCGCGACGTCCCGCTGATGACGGCGTTCCACCGCCGCTACAACACGGCCGTCCGGACCCTGGCACACCAGCTCACCGGCCGGAACATCGCCACCGTCCGGGTGCGCTACCTGGAACGCATCGAGGACCACCTCGGCGGCGAGGACTGGTACCTCGACCCCGCCCGCTGCGGCGGCGGCTGCGTCGCCGACAACGGCCCGAACGCCCTGGACCTGGTACGGCTCCTCCTCGGCGAGGTCACCGTCACCGGCTGCACGATCCACCGCGACGACCACGGCATCGACCGGCAGGCCGAAATCGAGCTGCACAGCCCCACCGGAGCGACGGCCTCGGTCGAACTGGACTGGTCCTACCCGGGCGAAGTGAAGGACATAGAGGTCGAGCTGGCCGACGGCGAGATCCTGCACGCGGACATGCTGGCCGGTCACCCCGGATTCAAGGCGTCCCTGTGGCACGAGTACGAGGCGATCCTCACGGAGTTCGCCTCCTTGGCCGCCGGCCACGCGCGGGCCGCCGAAGGCGCACATGGCGGCCTCGCCGCACTGGAGCTGGTGGAAGCGGCCTATCGCGCCGCGCGCCCGGCGGGCGACGTGACGGCAGCCGAGGCGGGCCGGTGAACCCCGCGGAGGACGGGCCGAAGCGAGTGGTGCGCGCCGGCCTGGTGAAGGTGTTGACGCACCACCGCACGGACCGCGGCATGCGCCTGGAGGAGCACGCGGCGCGCTGCGTACGCCGGGGCGAGGTGCACGAACTGGTCACCACCGACCAGTGGGACCCGCACCCCGGCGCCCGCATTGACCGGGTCGGTTTCCTGGGCTTCGCGGAACTGGAGTGCGGCGGCGTCATCGACCGCGGCGACCTGGTCAGCATCGGCGACAGACAGGTCGGCACGGTCCTCGGCTTCGACGCCTGCCACCTGCCCAACCACTACAACATCCTCATCCACACCGCCCGTCCGCTCAGCGGCCGTGACCTCGGCCTGGCACCCGAGGACCGCGTCACCTTCGTCCAGGGCGGCGCCTAGTACTCCAGCCGTAGATCGTGATCTTCAGGCGGAGGGCCTACGCTGTGACTCGCGGCCACCGCACGAACTTCAGTCTTCGTACACCGATGACCAACGGTGGCCGGGCCGGTCTTCACCGCCCCTCGGTCACGACGTGCGAAGACGGGGCCGCATCCCTTCCGTGTCCCGCACGGGGCACGCAGCGTTCGCCCGCCGTCTCGCGCCAGGAGGACACATGCAACGCGGTGAAGTCTGGTGGGTCGACTTCGATGAGCGACGCCCGGTCGTGCTGCTCTCGGACGAGGAGTCATCCGGGTTTCCAGGCGATGCAGGTCGTTGCGCCGGCGGGCGTCGACATCAGCGGCCTGGGCGTTGAAGTGGCCGTAGGCGCCCCGGAAGGACTGCCCTTCGAAGGCGTGCTGCGGTTCGCCTTCCCGCGTCCAGGCTTTACTCCGTGCACATGGCTGACCACCGTGGCCCGGGACGACCTGATCGAGCGGGCGGGCGTGTTGTCCTCCGTGAAGATCAGCGAGGTCGGAGAAGCCCTCCGTGCCGCTGGAGAGAAGAGGGAGTGGACGCCGATGACCGCTGCCAGGATGAGCGAGATCAAAGATGTCCGCCGTCTGGCCATCTCCACCGCACTCCAGCAACAAGATCACGATCCCCGACTGTGGTACTAGGACACCCGACCTCCGACAAGGACCGACGCAAGGGGCCTGTGGCCCAGGGCCGACGCCCTGAGCCACAGGCCCGGTTCGTGCCCCGGGGCGGATCCCCGGGGGCACAGGGGGCGATCCGGTGTTCAGCCGAGCAGCTCGACGTCCAGCCGGCCGTAGTGGAACTCGCGCAGCACGCGGAGCAGTTCGTCCTCGGACAGGCGGCCGTCGCCGTTGGCGTCGACCTTCCGGAACTTGTCGCCGACCTCGGAGTTCGGCACGCCCACGGCGGTCAGCCAGGCACGGAACTCCTGCTCGTCGATCTCGCCGTCGTGGTTGTCGTCGCACAGGCGGATCAGCGCCTTCACGACGGGGGAGAGGGCGCGGTTGAAGCTGGCCTCGCCCTCCTGGAACAGCATGTTCCCCGTGGCGGTGAGGAACTGGTCCCGGTTGATGCCGCTCCCGGGGGCGACCCCGGCCTTCTCGGCCAGGGCCTCGTACAGGCCCTGGAAGGCCGCGAGGAGTTCCTGGACCTCGGGGGAGCCGGCGTCACGCCCCAGGTTGTCGGCGATCCGGGCGGCTTCCCCTTGGAAGTCGCTGGCTTCGAGGACGCCGTTGCCGTCGATGTCCCACTTCTCGAAGCGCTTCACCAGACGGTCGTTGGCGACAGCAGTGCTCATGTCGTTCTCCTTGTCGTGTCGGTCTTTTGGAGGTGGTGGACGGGGTGCGGCCCGTTTCGGGCCGCGACCGCGCAGGACGCACGCCTGCGCGGGGCTGTGGGCGCCGGTGCGAATTCCGGCGGAAAGGTGCCGAGCGGGTCGGTGGGACCGGACCGTGCGTCGGCGGACGGGGAAAGAAACCTGCGGCGCGATGAGAACCCCGTGCACGCACGTGCCGAAAGAGCTGCGCAGGGTGTGAGGGAATCGGAATCCCGTGACCCGTCCGGGAAGGGAGAGGAAAGTCGGCGAAACAAGCGAAGGAAGCGAAACAGTCGCGCGGGAATGACCTCTGGAATGCCGGGAGTGGAGAGAAAGACCCCGCGAGTGAGACGGTCAGAGATGCGTGACCCTGGCGCCCGTACTCTTTCCGCGGGTGTCGAACACGGCGCACGGGGCGTTGCCCAGTGTTTCGCGCGCGTAGCAGGCGTGGTCCTGCAGCAGGACCGCCACGTCCGCCTCGTCGAGGGCCGCCTGGAGATCCGTGGCGCGGGGCACGGGCCGGCCGCCCACCGTGAAGTGGGCCGCGTACGGGTCGTGGTACGTCACCTCGACCCCGGCCGCGAGGAGTCCCTCGGCCACCGGGCGTGCCGGTGTCTCCCGGACGTCGGCCACGTCGGCCTTGTAGGTGACGCCCAGCAGGAGCGCGCGGGCGCCCTCGGGTCCCTTTCGCGCCTCTCGAAGCAGCGACAGGGTCCGCTCCACGACATGCCGCGGCATGCGTGTGAGGACCTCGTCCGCGGCCGCGAGTATGCGGAAAGGGAAGCCCTGGGACTCCGCCCGGGCGGCCAGATAGCGGGGATCGACCGGGATGCAGTGCCCTCCGACACCGGGGCCGGGGACGAACGGTGCGAAGCCGAACGGCTTCGTCGCCGCACAGTGCAGGACGTCCCATACGTCGATGCCGGTGCGGTGGCAGAACAGCGCCACCTCGTCGACGAGGGCGATGTTGACGTACCGGTAGGTGTTCTCGAGCAGTTTGGCCATCTCGGCTTCCCGCGTACCGCGGGCGAGGACGAGGCGGTCCACGAACCGTCCGTAGAACGCGACGGCGTACTTGGCGCACAGCGCGGTGCACCCGCTGACGATTTTGGGGGTGTTGCGGACGTCCCACACCGGGTTGCCGGGGTCGATGCGCTGCGGGGAGTACGCGAGATGGAAGTCCTCGCCCGCGCGCAGTCCGCTGCCCCGCTCCAGGAGGGGTCTGACGACGTCTTCGGTGGTGCCGGGGTAGCTGGTGGACTCCAGGACGACGAGCGTCCCGGGTCGCAGGCGCGCCGCGACGACGCGCGCGGCGTCCTCCACCGCCGACAGGTCGGGCAGGCCCTGCGGGGTGAGCCCGGTGGGGACGCAGATCACGACGGTCTGCGCGCCGTCCAGGACCGTGGGGTCCGCCGTGGCGCGGAAGCCCGCGTCCAGCATGGCCGCGACCTCGGCGTCGAGGACGCCACCGACGTGCGAACGCCCCTCGGCCAGCCCGGACACCACCGCGCCGGACACGTCGTACCCGGCGGTGGTCAGGCCGGCCGAGACGGCGGCGCGGGCGAGAGGTAACCCGACGTGGCCGAGTCCCATGACGACGAGGTCGATGGTCATGCGCAGCGGTTCTCCTCGGTGTGCGGGACCGGAGGGGGGAGGGGGACAGGGGCGGTTCAAGCGGAGAAGCTGCCGCTGCCGGCGGCCACGTGAGAGCCGTGGTCCGGCGCGACGGTCAGACCGGGCGTGAGGCAGAACGGGTCGGCGTACACGGTGACCGGCCGGTCGGTGCGGTTGGTCAGCACGTGTGCGTCGGGGGGAAGCTTGTGGCAGCCGTGCGGGTCTTCGTAGACGGTCAGCGGCGACAGTTCCGTGCTGAACACCACGACCTCACCGGGCACCGCCGCCGCGGCCGTACCGGACGCTGCGGTCGCGGCGAGCAGCACACCGGCGGCCGTGAGCAGAACGGACCGGGAGCAACGCATAGGTGACCTCCTTCGGAATGCGTTTCGTGTGGTCATTCTTTTCGTGCCATAGGCCGCTTAACCGTCTGGGGTTTCGTATGCGCTCGAACCGGCGATGGCGTCAAACAGGGTTGACGTATCCGACGTGAGGATCGCGACGGCGGCGCCCTACTCGAAAAGACGCTCGGAAACACGATGTGCATCATTCCCGGCCACGCGCGTGGCTGAATATGACGCCCGTACGCACGTTCGCGGCAGACGCTGATATGTGCGACTCGGGATTCTCCGCCGGCCGTCAGCCCCGCGCTGACGGCAGGCGCCCGGAAAGGGCGCGGCGCAGGGCACGAACCGACAGACCGCGCAGTGCTCCGGCGCATGCGCGGCCACCCATCCATGGGTGCAGACTTTGGAGGCGTCCAGGACAACGGGATGGGGCAGCCTGGTCCACGGCGTGGCGGCTCGGCGGCGCCTCGGTCTGCACACTGGGCACCAGGCGCGGGTCGTCGGTCCTGTGGACCACGTAGTGGGGACCATGGGCCGGAGCCAGGAGCGGACGTGATCGGTGCAACTAAGGGTTGTCCCGTAACTGTGGTTTCGGGGCAGCCGCAGCCTCGTCAGGCGCTCGGCTTCCTCCACAGATGCCGCTCTTCAAGAGTTCCAAACCGCACATCTCCGCGTTCAAGGTCGACGAGGATGGGCCAGCAAGGGCAGAGGGAGGCTTCCGGAGAACCCGGTGTAGAGCGAGGCAGGGCCGCGGTCCTCGGTCGGCCTCAGCTCGCGAAGGGCACCTGTGCCGCCTGCTGTGGCCGGGGAGTGTGCGGGTGGTGCCACAGGCCCTGGGCCGCGAGTCGCGGCAGTACTCCCTCCCCGAACCAGTACGCCTCCTCCAGGTGCGGATAGCCGGAGAGCACGAACTCCTCGATGCCGAGGGCGTGATACTCCCGGATCCGTTCGGCGACCTCCTCGTGGCTGCCCACCAGCGCGGTGCCCGCACCGCCGCGGACCAGGCCGATGCCGGCCCAGAGATTGGGGTGGATCTCCAGACCGTCCCGGCTCCCTCCGTGCAAGGCGAGCATGCGCCGCTGCCCCTCCGACTCGCTGCGGGCCAGCCCCGCCTGCACGGATCGCACCGTCTGCGGGTCGAAGCCCGCCAGCAGACGGTCCGCCTCGGCCCACGCCTGTGCGGAGGTGTCGCGGGTGATGACGTGCAGCCGGATGCCGAAACGGACGGTACGGCCCTCCTTGCCGGCCAGTTCCCGGATCCATGCGATCTTCTCGGCGACCTGGGCGGGCGGCTCGCCCGACGTGAGGTGGTCGCCGCGCAGCAGACGGAGATCCACCGGGCCCTGACCGAGGGCGGCTTCGACCTCGGCCTGGTCAACCACCTCGAAGGGGACGACATGCCGGCCGCTCTGGAGTCGACGCAACTCCTGTACGGTCGGCCGGTGGTGTGCATGCGTCCCGACAGCCCGCTCGCCTCCCGCCCCGAGGTGACCGTGGACGACCTGCTGAGCCAGCCCCTCATCGCGAATGCGGTCCGGTTATGTCATGCACCGGTACGGGCTGCTGAACGGCCGTACCCCGTCCTTCCCGTACTCCACCGACGGGGCGGAGATGGGCAAGCTGATGGTGGCGGAGGGGCTCGGGGCCACGGTGCTGCCGGACTTCAGCGTCGTCGGGGATCCGCTGGAGCGGCTGGGCGCCATCACCTACCGGCCGCTGGCGGACGCCGGGACACGGGTGCTGCTGATGCTGCAACTGCGCAGGACCGCGTCCGTGCCGCGGGCGGCGCGCGTACTACGGGAGGAGTTCCTGCGCCGGGCACAGGAACTGGGCGGCACGCTGAGCCCGCCGGTGGGCTGGTCGCCCGACGGGGCGGACTGAGCGGCCCGTCCGGAGCCCAGCAACCGCGGGGACCTTCTTCGTCGCCGTCAACTGAAGCAGAACGCCATCGAGTGCCATCGAGTGCGTCGATGCGTTCGGGCGGGGGACGTGTCCGCCCGCGGACACGCAGGGCGGCGGGCCAACGGTCGACGACTCATGTGCGACCGTGGCCCGCGAAGGGCCGTCCCTGGCGCGGACGCCGTCCCGTTCGGGGACCCAGCTCACCGACGCAACCCGCGGCGCTCAACCGCGAGGTCGCTGCGCACGGGAGCAACGCCGCCTTCGCCGCGGGGCCGCGGGCCCGCTGGCAGGTCGGGACCGGACCATGTGCGGTGCCTTCCCCAAGCCGGTCAGAAAGCGGCTCCCGGAGCCGTTCCGCTTGAAGGGGGCTGGGCGTCGTGCTGGACTGCTTGCCGGGGGACGGGCTCGGGCGGTCCAGGCTTCTGGCGCTCCGGCCTGGCGCTCTGTTGCGATCCGTCCGTCATGGTCGCGTCCTTCAGGACTGGCGTGGGCGCGCCGGCAGAGGTCGTCGTTGCCAGCGGGCCGTGGGGCCGCATGCGTCGGGTCAACTGCTTGATGCTGACTGTGGGTTTCCCTGGCCACAGGCCAGGGGAGTACTGTCGGCGGCCGAACGGCCAGGGGGAGGTGTCTGTGCGGGAGACCATCGGGCGGCACCGCAGCGCGGCGTACGCCGTCCTGGCTGTCGCCCTGCTCGTCGCGTGGCTTCCCCTCACCAGCCTGACCGCGATGGCCCTGTTCGTCCTCGGCTACGACAAGAGCTACCAGGACGACGGCGACTTCGGGTTCTCTGATGTGCTGGACCTGGTCGGCGTCCTGCTGATCGCGCTCCTCATCGCTTATGCCCGTGCCCGTGCCCGTGCCCGTGCCCGTGCTCCGCAACCCGCCAAACCGGTCAGCCCCGGGGCCGCGAGGCCCGCGCCGGTGCCAGCGGGGAAGGGCAGCTCGGTGGGCATCCAAGGATGCCTGATGGTGGCCGAGTGCCTGGGCGGTGGGCTCCTGGCGGCAGCGACCGGCGCCGACCTCATTTCCTGCGCCCTTACCGGTGCCGCCGTGTCGCTGCTGGTCACAGGATTGCTCCTCGGCACCTGGATCCGCGCCCTGCCACGCCCCGCTGCGGCGCCGCAGCGCGGGGGCGCCGGATGGGGTTCGGTGCGCCCGCCACGAGGCGGCGCGGGTTTCGGATCCGTACGTCAGCCAAGCGGGCCCGCGTCCACGTCGCGTCAGGGTCCGGAGTCGGTGCCACCCGATCCCGGCATGTTCCGAGGGCGTCCTCCCGCGCCGGGCGACGTCTGGTTCGCCGAGCTTCCTTTCGACGACGGCACCGGCTCGAAGGACAGGCCATGTGTTGTGGTGCGCACCTTCCGCCATCACGCCCAGGTGCTCAAGGTCACCAGTGCGGACAAGAGCGGCCGCCCCGACTATGTCCGGATGCCGGTGGCTTCCTGGGACGGGACCGCCGTACGGGACAGCTGGCTTGAGCCAGCCCCGCTGCGCGAACTGTCCTACGAGGCGTTCCGGCGGCTTGCCGGGCCGTGCGACACCGGTGTCTGGGAGCAGGTGAAGCGCCGCCACGGCATTCGCTGAGCACATCGCACTCGGCGGGGGCGTCCTGTCCGCGTCACCTTCGAGGCTGACGACCCCGTTCATGGACGAGGGTGGATTTTCGGCAGCCACAACTCGTCCCCCACTAACCGCTCCACCAGATCCGCCAAACGCGGCCCAACGAGCGATCACGTCATCGGAAGGCGTCTAAGACGTCGTTTCTTATGGCGCTCTTGCGGTTATCGTGCCGGAGGGGGCCATCGTTGGGGTTGGGCAAGGGGTGGGGGCTCGTGGATGAGGCGTTTGACGCTGTGGGAACGGCGCTGTGTTGCGCCGCAGCCATCCGGCTGGGCGGAGCCGTGCAGGTACTGACCACGCGATCTGGCCTGCTTGACCACTACAGCCCGATCATGGCGGGGCTGGAGAACATCACAGCGTTTCTCGACGGTCAAGGGCTCGACGACGACTTGCTCGGCTCTGCGTTCGCCGAGAGCTGGTCCCTGGATGCCAGGTATCCGGCAGAGCTCGCCGGCCACGCCTTTGTCAAAGGATGGTCATCTCTGGTCTTCGGTACGGTGGTGCTGACCAGGCCGAAGCAACAGAACATTACGTCAGCGCAGACCATGGAGTTTGCCTCGAAGGCGGCGGCATCCTGGCCGACCGCCGTCCGTATCGGCTCCTTCGACAGCCTGCTCCGCTTCGAGGCAGGGTGCCAGCAAGAGGCGGAAGCCCGGATGCGGGAGGGCGGTCTTCCTGCTCTGTGGAAACTGACGGAAGATCGATCAAAGCAGTATCGCAAGACGATGGAACAGTTCATCGGATAACCAGCGTCTCAGCCTGCCAGTCTTCGGAAGCCGATGAGGGCTGCGGCTATGCCGACGAAGGCGAGGAAGTGCTCGGCCTTGCGTTCGTAGCGGCGGTGGAGCCTTCGGCAGCCGGCCAACCAGGACACGGTTCTCTCGACCACCCAGCGGTGCCGGCCCAGCCGTTGTGAGGACTCGATGCCCTTGCGGGCGATGCGAGGACGGATGCCCCGCTGGCGCAGCCGTCGCCGCAGGTGGTCGTAGTCGTAACCCTTGTCGGCGTGCAGTTTCGCCGGCTTCCGGCGCCGGGGTCCGCGGCGGGAGCGGATGGGCGGGATGCCCCGGACGAGCGGCTCCAGGCCCTGGCTGTCGTGCATGTTCGCGCCGGAGATGCCCAGGGACAGCGGCAGTCCGTTGCGGTCACAGATCAGGTGGATTTTCGATCCCAGTTTGCCGCGGTCGGTCGGATTCGGTCCCGTCAGTGGCCCCCTTTTGCGGCCCGCAGGCTGACGGAGTCGATCGCGCACCGAGACCAGTCCAGTTCGCCTCGCGCTCCGAGTTCGTCGAGGATCACGCGGTAGAGCCTGGCCCAGACCCGGTCCTGGCTCCACTGGGCGAACCGGCGGTAGACCGTGGGCCAGGCCGGGCCGAACACCGGCGGCAGCTGCCGCCAGGTGCAGCCCGACGTCGCTACGAAGATGATCGCAGCCAGGGCTTCGCGGTCACCTGCTCGGCGTCGGCCACCGCCCTGCGGGCGTATCACTTCAGTCGGTGGTACCACCCGCCTGAACAGCACCCACAACTCGTCCGGCACCAGTCGCTCCACGAGATCCGTCATGCACGGATCAACGAACTCTCACGCCATAAGAAACGACGTCTAAGGGCCCGCCTTGGCTCGTTCGCGGTGAGATAGGCATCAGGCGACACCGCGCAAAAGGACACTCAGCCCACCCTGGACACGGCCTCGCAGGACGCCCCGCGGCTAGACATCAGCGGTCGTACGGCGGCTCACCGAGCGCGTGCATGAGACGATTGACCACCTCCTCCACAGTGAAGTCCCATCCAGTCAGGCGTTGCCCACTCCAGTTAATCCCTACCCGGTAGTCTTCCTTTGCTAGATCCGGCAATGCCGCGCGTCGCCAATGATCCAACGGCATTGGAACAGGATGAAATTGAGGACCCCAAATCTGAGCACCACGCTGTGCACGGTCCTCTGTCGACCAATAGGGAAAGGCCGGTCGCCCAGAACTTGAGACGGGGGTCGGACTACCATCGTCGTCTCGGACCCACCAAACGCTGCGAGTTTGCACGATCTCTCGGAAGAAAGCCGCTGCCTGGGCCCCGCTTGCACTCACCTAAACCTCCTGAATCCTCACGCCTGTCCTGGGCGGTCTCGTCCAGGGTGCAGACGAAGTCCGCGGCCATGTCGTGCTTAGACGTCGTTTCTTATGGTGGCACTTGACGTGCGAGCTAAGGGACACTTCGGCGGTGCTGCTGACATGGATCGCCGAGGTGGCGGACGAACCCTTGGTCTTGGAACCCGCTGACCGGCGGGTGGAGTGGAAGACCAACACCTGGGGGCTGCGTGCGGAGGATGAGGACAGGAGGTCGTTGTCCGTCTCCGACGTGGTGGCCGCGTTCGAGCGGACTGCTTCAGCCATCCGGGTCCGCATCCGTGAGTTGGGTCTCGTCGGTGCGGCCACGTTCTACGTGTGGCACGACGAGCAGGGCGGGCAGCTCAGGTGCTCGACCGGGTCTGTACCCTCGGATGAGTTGCCGTTCAGCGGCGCCTACGTCCCCTCTGACGATCTTGAGTCGATCGTGGAGGCGTTCCTGGCCGACAGCGATCCCACTGGCATCGCTTGGGTGGACCTGGACGATGTGCAGGAGCAGTCGGAGCAATCGGAGCAGTCGGAGCAGTCGGAGCAGACCGCGGCCGAGCCGGAGATTGCACCCTTCCGCGTGTGGGTGAGCAGCGTCGGAGCGGCCTCACACTGACACACCCTTCCCGTCCACACGGACGAAGCGGCGGTGGCATATCAGGGCTGCGGCTATGCCGACGAAAGTGAGGAAGTGTTCCGCCTTGCGTTCGTAACGGCGGTGCAGGCGGCGAGATCCGGTCAGCCAGGACATCGTCCGCCCAACGGAGCACTACCAGCCAGATCATGACCCCTCCTGCTGTGCGGTCGTTGCCGGCCCGGCGCGCCGGACCGGGCTGCGGGGGAGGGCCGGACTCGGGGTAGATGCTGGAGGTGCCCGGTGGCCTGCATCGCTGAAGGACGCAGGCGTCGTGGCGCTGTCAGTGGCGGCAACCGGAGGGACCAGTCGGTATGGCACGTACGCGTGCGGAGGCGAGCACCAGGCATCCCCGGCACGAACGCAGGGGCGAAGTGCGGCTGCCGGCGGTCGTCGCGACGCTCGCCGCGATCGCCCTGTACCTGTTCCTGCCGCAACGGCTGCTGGTCGCTCCGCGCTACGTGCTGCCCGCCCTGGAGTGCCTGCTGCTCGTTCCGCTGATCGCGATCAACCCGAAGCGTCTGACCCGGCAGACGAAGGCGTTCCGGGTGCTGTCCCTCACGCTCGTGGCGATGATCGCCGTCAGCAACCTGGTGGCGCTGGTCATCCTGATCCACGAGCTGGTGTACGCCGGGGTGAAGGACGGCCGGGCCTTGCTGGTGGCGGCACTGCAGGTGTGGCTCACCAACATCATCGTCTTCGGCCTGGCCTACTGGGAGCTGGACCGCGGCGGCCCGGTCAGTCGCACCCAGGTGCCCCGCTCCGCCCTGCCCCTGGCGGATTTCCGTTTCTCGCAGGACGAGAATGACGACGCCATCCAGGAAGTGGCCGACGGTGCCAGCGGCACGTCGGACTGGGTCCCCACCCTCGTGGACTACCTCTACGTCTCCGTCACCAACTCGACGGCGTTCAGCCCGACGGACACGATGCCGCTGTCGACTCGCGCGAAACTCCTGATGAGCATCCAGAGCGTCTCCGCCCTGCTCACCTCGCTGCTTGTGATCGCGCGGGCCGTCAGCATCCTGCACTGACCGGCCGCGTGGCTCAGCCCCGGCCGGGTCGGCGCCGAGCAGCCGCGCGTCCAGTCGCCGCGCTCGGCGCCCTCGCCACCCTCGGCCTGGTCACTTCCGGCGGCCGCGCGTACGTCGACGCCGTCACCGCTGTACGGCCGGACGCTCTGCGCCCCCCAGCCGGATGCCGTGGCATCGGCGAGCAGTGCTCCAGCCACGTCCAGTGTGGTCGTGGCGGGCGGTGGTTGTGTCGACTTGGCTGCGGCCGGGCCGACCTGCTGAGTCGCACGCGGCCTGGGAGCGTCGGGCAAGGCTGCAGCCGGCGCCGTCGTCGCTCCCTCCAATTGGCCGCACGCCGGGACCAAGGGACCGGTGTTCCGTGCGCGCAGCGGCCCCGCAGACAGGAGGAGCAGGGTTCCACTGCTGGGACTGCGGGGCCGGTGCATGGCTCATGTACCCGGCGGTGCGTCCGATACGCCCGATCTCTCCTAACGGCTGCAGAAGGACGGGTACTTACACGGATGGGGGGCCCGGCCGTTATCCGGCCGGGCCCCCCATCACCGCGTGCGCATGGCGTGCGCTCTCGCGTCGGACGCTACTCCTCTACCAGCGGTACCAGCGGCCCTTTCGGCCCGCGCCGTCCGCGGAACGGACGACGAAGCCCAGCAGCCACACGATCAGCACGAACACCGCGATCCACCACAGTGCCTTCAGCGCGAAACCCGCACCGAAGAGGACCAGAGCCAGCAGTAGAACCAGAAGCAGGGGAACCATCGTTATCAACCTCCTGGCCAACGGATGCCCTTACTTCAGCCCTACAAGCACACAAATTATGAGTTACTTCTACGAAGTGCGGGGCATATGCACGCGGCGCGCTATGCAGCGTTCCCCGGGTCCCGCCCCGCACGCACCACAACCAGGCAGCACGGTGTCGTCCCTTAGCTCGGTGAAGCACAGCACGGACACGGTGAAGGGGCAGGCCGGCTTTCGACATCCCAAGCCCAGCTCGGGGAGGTGAAGGGTTGCGGGCGGCTGTCGTCAGACGAACCCGCCGGGCGCGGGTTCGGGTCCGCGCGCTGCCGTGGAAATCCGGTGGAGGCGCTGTCAGTGGCACCGTTTATGCTGCGTCGCACGATCACGCGAGATCATCAGGATCACGGGGAGGGCGCGGCATGTTCGGCAGGCTGTTCGGCAGAGGCGGGGAGAGGCCGGCGGCGGATCCGTACGCGCTCCCCACCCCGAGGCGCAAGGGCGGGGTCTACCGGCTCCAGGCCCTCGGGGACGCCCGGGTGCTGGCGCTGGTGCAGGCCGCCGAGGCGGGTGACTGGGAGGCGGTGAAGGAGGCCGCCCTCCCCTTCGACCTTGGCCGGGAGCATCAGGTGTTGGCCGAGGTCGCCGAGGTGGCCGGTGTGCAGGAGTGGATCGGTCGGGCGGTCGAGGAGGACAAGGAGCACCGGGCGCTGGCCCTGCTGATCTCGGGATCCCGCCACGTCGTCTGGGGCTGGGAAGCCCGCACCTCGGCGCGGGCCGTGGACGTCTCGCAGGAGCAGTGGCGCGTCTTCCACGAGCGGCTGCACATCGCGGAGGAGCAGCTCCTGGAGGCGGCCGAGTTGTGCCCGGAGTGGATATCGCCCTGGCGTCGCCTCCTGACCTCCGGGCGCGGCATGTCGCTGGGTCCCGCTGTCACCGAGGCCCGGCTCGACGCCGCGCTGCGGCGAGACCCTCTTGACCTGGGGGTCCATATGGAGTGGTTGTCGCAGCTTCAGCCCCGGTGGGGCGGAGAGCCCGGCCAGGCCCTGGCGTTCGCCCGTGAGGCGTTCGCCGGCGCGCCCGACGGTCATCGGCTCGGATGTGTGCTCCCGATGGCGCACATCGAGGAGTGGGTGGAGTCGGACCGTATGGACCACCTCGAGAACCCGCAGGTGCGGGAGGAGTTGCGGCTGGCGGCGGACCGCAGCATCTTCCACCCGGCCTACGAGCGGCGCCTGGGGTGGCAGGAGGACTTCAACATCTTCGCCATGGCCCTGTCGCTCGCCGGCGAGAAGCCTGCCGCCCGGCGCGTCTACCGCGAACTGGACGGCGCCTTCACCCCGTGGCCGTGGAAGTACATCTCGCAGCCGGAGGCGATGTACGCCCGTTTCCGGCGCCGCGTCTGATCCCGATCCCGCGCCGGTCCCGCTGCCGCATCCGACCCCGCTCCCGCCTCTGGTCCCGCTGCCGCGTCTGGTCCCGCTCCTGCGTCTGGTCCTGCTGCCGCATCCGGTCCCGCTCTGAACCGGGGTCCCGCTGCCGCACCTGATCCCCCTTCGTCCTTTGCCGTTCACCGCACCCCGGACTGCCCGATGACTTTGCCCGACACCACCTCCAGCCCGCTCGGCGCCGACCGTACCTTCCAGGTCGATCTGCGCGGCCTCGTCGATCTCCTCTCCCACCACCTGTACTCCAGCCCCCGTGTCTACCTGCGCGAACTGCTGCAGAACGCGGTGGACGCGCTGACCGCCCGGCAGCGGCTCGCACCGGCCGGTGAAACCGCCGGTCTCGGTATCCGCCTGTACGCCGACAACACCGTGGTCCGTGTCGAGGACGACGGCGTGGGTCTCACCGAGGCCGATGTGCACAGCTTCCTCGCCACGATCGGCCGCAGCAGCAAGCGCGCCGAGGGGATCGCCCAGCAACGGGCCGACTTCATCGGCCAGTTCGGCATCGGCCTGCTGTCCTGTTTCCTGGTCGCGGACGAGATCCACGTACTGAGCCGCTCCGCCCGTACTCCCGACGCCCCGGCCGTGGAATGGCGGGGGCGCGGCGACGGCAGTTACACCGTGCGCACCCTGCCCTCCTCCGCCCGCTCCGGGCCCGGTACGACGGTGACGCTGACGCCGCGCGCCGACGCGGCCGAGTGGACGCGGGCGCAGCAGGTGCACGCGCTGGCCCGGCATTTCGGCTCGCTGCTGCGTCATCCGGTGACCTTCGACGACGGCTCCGGCGCACCCGCTGTGCCGGTCAACCCCGAGCCCGCCCCGTGGGCGCGCGCCTACCCCACGCCGGGGGCCCGTTCCCGCGCGCTGGCGGCGTACGGGGAGGAGGTCTTCGGATTCGTTCCGCTGGACACCATCGAGCTGGACCTTCCGGCGGTGGGTCTTAAGGGCATCGCGTGCGTGCTGCCCGATACGGTCCCGGCCGGGCGCCGCCACGGGCATCGCGTACACGTCAAGGGCATGCTGCTGTCGGAGCAGGCCGAGGAGATCCTGCCCGAGTGGGCGTTCTTCGCGCGCTGCGTCGTGGACGCCGAGAGCCTGCGTCCGACCGCGTCGCGTGAGTCCCTGTACGAGGACGACACCCTGGCCGCCGTACGCGATGCCCTCGCGGAGCGGCTGCGGGCGTGGATCGCCCGGGCCGCCGCCAGCGACCCGGACCTGCTCGGCCGGTTCCTGCAGGCTCACCACCTGGCAGTGAAGTCGCTCGCCGTGCACGACGACGAGATCCTGCGGATGCTGCTGCCCTGGCTGCCGTTCGAGACCACCGACGGGCACACCACTCTCGACGAGTTCGCGCGCACTCACCGCACCGTGCTGGTGACCTCCAGCGTGGAGGAGTTCCGGCAGGTAGCGGCGATCGCGTCGGCCGCGGGGCTCGGCGTGGTCAACGGGGGCTACACCTACGACCGTGAGCTCGTCCACCGGCTGCCCGAGATCCGGCCCGAGGCCACCGTCGCGGATCTGGACCCGGAGACACTGACCGCCCACCTCGACCCCGTCGACCGGGAGACGGAACTGGCCGCCGCGGCCTACCTCGCCCAGGCCCGCGACGCGCTCGCCGTGTTCGACTGCGACGTGGCGCTGCGCACCTTCCAGCCGGCCTCCGCACCCGCCCTCCTCGTCGACAGCCGCGAGGCACGGCACGAACGCACCCGCTCCCAGCTCGCCCGTGAGCAGCAGGGCGGGGTGTGGGGGGACATCCTCGGCGCCCTGCGCCAGGAGGCCCCGCGAGCCCAGCTGATCCTCAACCAGCTCAACCCGCTCGTGCGCACCGCAGTCACCATCGACGAGCCCGAGCTGGCCCGCACCAGCGCCGAGGCTCTCTACGGGCAGGCCGCGATGCTGTCCCGGCGTCCGCTCAGGCCCGCCGAGTCGAGCCTGATCAACCGTTCCTTCCTCGACCTCCTCGCCCACGCCCTCCGCAAGGACAGCTGACGATGCCCACCGCACCCCAGACCACCGACGAGCTGTACCGGGCGCTGCAGGAGAACGACCGGCGCCCCTACGGCCGCACCCGTACCGTGACGGCCGAGGAACTGGTCGACGCCGCCGAGCAGTTCGGCGAGCCGGTCCCGCTGATCCACGCGCTTCTGGAACTGCAGGAGGCGTACACGTACGGCTCCGAGCCGCGCAAGTCGCCCGTCGTCTTCGCCCGCCTGCTCACGCTCTTCGACGAGCAGCCCGACGTCTTCGATGAGCGCCTGCGCCATCTGCTGTTCTGGCGGTTCAAGTGGGTCTCCAACGCGCTGCGTCAGCTGCCGGAGATACCGCTGGCCAGTCTGCGCCAGTGGCTGGCGGAGATGCGCGACCGCTACGAGAAGGCCGGGCTGGCGCTGCAGCCCTACTACGGTCAGGTGTATCAGCTGGCCGCCCACGTGGGTGAGGACACCGCCCTGGCGTACGAGCTGTGGGCGGGCCGCGCCCGCACCCGGCTCAGCGACTGCGAGGCCTGCGAGATCTGCGAGCGTGCCCGGTACCACCTCGTCGCCGGTGACGACGAGCGGGCGCTGCGCGTCTGGGAGCCGGTCCTCGCGGGCAAGGAGTCCTGCCAGGAGGAACCGGCCCGGTCCGTGTCGTACGCGCTGCTGCCCCTGCTGCGCACCGGCCGGAGCGAGCGGGCCCGTGAACTGCACCTGGCGGGGTACCGCGCCTGCCGCCGCAACCCCGCCATGTCCGGGGAGGTGGGGCGGCAACTGGAGTTCTGCGCGCTGACCGGTAACGAGGCGCGCGGTCTGGAGCTGCTCGCCGAGAACCGGAACCTGTTCGACGAGGTCGACTCGCCGCTGGACCAGTTCGACTTCCTCACCGGTGTGGAGGTGCTCCTCACCCGCGTCGAGCAGCTCGGCCACGGTGAGCTGCCGGCCGCCGGGTGGGCGGGCCGCAACTGGACGGTGGCCGGGCTGCGCGCGGAGGTGGGCAGACGTGCCGACGATCTCGCCGCCCGCTTCGACGCCCGCAACGGCACCACGGCGCACGCCGACCGCCGCAGGGCCCGCCTGGAGCGTGCTCCACTGCTGGACGCGCTGGAGCTGACCCTGCGCACCCGCAGCCTCGACGACGTCGCCCCGGCCGCCCCGGCTGCCGTGCCCGCCTCCCGCACGGCCGACGCAGTGCCCGAGTCGCTGCCGGAACTCATCCTGCGTGCACGCGCGTTGGAGGAGCAGGGACATCCGGACGCACGGCTGCTGTGGGCGCGTCTGCGGACGCTCGTGGCGGCCGGCGACTACGCACACCCCGACGATGCCGCCGTGGGTCCGCTCGTGCTGTTGCGCGGGGATCTGCTGGCCGACGAGGCGGACCGGGCGGGCCAGAAGGACGAGTTCGCCGAGGCCGCCGTCCTGCACGAGGAGGCCGCGGCACTGTATGACGACGCCGGGGCACCAGGGCAGGCGGCGCTCTCCCGGGCCTGCGCCCTGCTGGCCCGGGCCCAGCTGGCGCCGGACACCGGCACGGGAGCGGAGGCGGATGCGGACGCGGGCGGGGTCGAGGCGAAGGCCGCGGCGCTGAGCGACGCCCACGCCGGCATGGTCCGGCTGCATGAGCAGGCGACGGACTTGGCCCCGTATGTGGAGGCCCGGCTGCTGCGACTGCGCGCGACGGTACTGGGGCTGCGGTTGCAGACCACGCGGAACGAGGAGCACGCCGCGCCGGTCCTGGCCGAGGCGGACCGGCTGCACGCGTTCGCCGTGCGGCACGACATCGCGACGCAGATCTCCGGTGCCCTGCTGCTGCGCGTCAGCACCCACGCCCTCACCGGTGACCTGCCGGGCGCGGTCGCCGGGATCGACGAGCTCCTCGAACGGCTGAGGGCGCACGGGCCGGCCTGGCACCTGCCCCGCACGCTGGGCCTGCGCGGCCGCCTCCAGTTGGGTCTGCACGACGCGCAGGCCGCGTACGCGGACCTCACCGAGGGTCTGCGGCTGGCCGCCGACTGGCCGGCCCACACGGCCGACACCGGCCGCCTGCACGGTGACCTGGCCGAGGCCTGCATGCACCTGGGCCGTCCCGAGGAGGCGCTGCGGCACCTGAGCCGCGCGGCGGAGGTGCAGCTGCGTCACGGCAGCCGCATGGAGGCGCTGTGCACCTACAGCAACGCGGCGCGGCTCAGCCTCGACCTGGGGCACATCGAGGACAGCATCGCCCTGCTCGACTCGCTGCTGGCCGAACCGGACGTCGCCGCAGGCGAGTTGGACGACCGGCTCACCGCCCAGCTGCGGCTGACCCGGGCCCGCGCGCTGCACGCGGGCGAGGACCTCAAGGCGGCCACGGCGGAGTTCGTCGCTCTCGCCGCCGAGTCGTCGGCCTGGGACGACGATCCCGGCAGCCATGCCGTGATCGCCGGGGAGACGGCCGTACTCCTCGCGGAATCAGGTGAGTTCGCCCGGGCCCGCGAGGCCGCAGACCAGGCGATCGCCGCGCACGCCCGGGCGCCGCGCTACGAGCAGCTCAGCAACTGCCTGCGCGAGCTCGCCCGGCTGCAGGCCAAGCAACAGGGCCCCGACGGGCTGTCCGACGCGCTCGGCTTCCTGACGGACGCCGGACGCATCGCCGACGAGGCCCGAGCCGCCGGGTTCGAGGCCGCCGGCCGCCCCCTGGACATCGCGCTGGCCTATGAGCACGGCCGGGTCCACGCGTACGCGGGCACGTACGAGGAGGCGCTCGCCGCTCTGGAGAAGGGTCTGTCGCTGCTGGGCGACACGGGGCCGCAGGGCGAGCACGCCGGTGAGTGGGCCGAGTGCGTGCGTCTCGCGGCCGCGGTGGAGGGCATCTACCTGGAACGCCCCGCCCCCGCTCTCGCCCGCCTGGATGAGGCCGTCACCCGGCTGACCGCCCTGGGCCACACCGAGGAGGCCGAGCCGCTGACCTCACTGGCCGCGCAACTGCGGGACGAGGCCTGACGCAACGACGCGCGGGGCCGGGGGCTGGACGACCGCCCCCGGCCCCGGAGGCGGACCGGCGTGCGCCGGGCCGGAGGCGGGGCGGCTGGACCTGGGAGCGCCGCCACGGTGACCGTCCGGCCCCGGAGATTCCGGGGGACGCGAACGACACGCTGAACGGCCGGATGGCCGGCGCCGGCCAGCGGATAGCCAGGTGGCCACGTAGAGGCAGCTCTTGCAATGTTGTCCGGCACGAGCCAAGTGGCCGGGTCCTGGTCTGCTCTCTGCCGGTTGGAGCGGACGGTGACCGCTTCCAGGTGCCGGTCGTCGTCGAGGAGGTCGGCGTAGGCGACACGCCGCCCCCGGGGCTTCTACGGCACCGTCACTGCAGCAGCTACCTGCTGATGACTCCGCCCGTGAGATTCCGGACAGTGCTCTTTACGGCGAGCGGCCAAGGTGCACCGCTCAATGCGGTGTGGAGCGGGGCTGTCAGTGCGCACCGAGCAGAGTTGAACATGTTCAACTTTCGTGACAGCGTGAGCCTTGACGAAGCAACCAGGGATTGACGTACGCAAGGGGGAGTTATGCGTAATGAACGAGGGAGAGTCGCTGCGGGGTTGCGTGGAGTGGTCTTGGCGGTCGCGGTGTTGACGCTGGCCACGGGGTGCATCTGGCAGCCACAGACACTGGCTCGGGCCGACATCATAGGCACCTGGACCGAGGGCGATACCGGGACCGTGCTCTTCAAGGACGACGGCACCGTCGTCGTAACCAACCTTGCCAAGTTCAACAATGACGGCGACAAGGTGTCGGAGTGCAGCGGCACCGGCGAGTGGGGCGCGTATCCCGACGACAAGGAAGCGGAGCAGGTGTGGATCACCGTCTGCGACGGCAACCCGTGGGAGTTCGGCGGCTCGAAGGCGCATCCGACGATGCGGCGCAGCGTGGGAGATCCTGATAACGGGGACTACCAAACCCTCAGCCGCAAGTAGCGGAAGCCGCCCGGCGCGTCCAGCCCGCCATCCAGGTGCACCCAGAGGTGGCCACGAAGATGATCGCAGCCAGCACCTCCCGATTCCCGTGGCGACGCCAGCCACGGCCCTGAGGACGTTCCGGCGCCGGCGGCACCACGCGTTCGAACCCGCCGGACCCGTAGGTGGACTGCGGTCACCTCGCTGCCGGTGAGGTCCGAGGCGAAAGCGGCGGCGACGGCGGCGGGGTCGGGGAGTGCGCCGACGTCGACGCCCAGAACGCGGTCGGCTCCGAGGGCGGCGACCAGGCCCGCCATCGTGCCGCCGGAGCCGAGGGCGGTGACGACGTGCCGGACGTCGGGCCGCTGGGCGAGGATCTCCTCGCCCGCCTCCCGGTAGCCCCGGGCGCCCAGCGGGCCGGATCCGCCGAAGGGCACCAGGTACGGCACGGCGCCCTCGTGGCGCAGCTCGGCGCACGTCTTCTCTGCCTGCCCGGCCAGTTCGGCGGGCGCGGCGTCACCTGCCCACACGACGCGCGCGGCGAGGGCGGCGTCCAGCAGCAGGTTCCCCGCGGGCCGGTCCGGGCGCCCGGAGCCGGGCAACACCAGCACCACGTTCAGGCCCGCTCGGGCGCCCGCGGCGGCGGTGAGCCGGGCGTGGTTGCTCTGCGGCCCGCCCGTGGTGACCAGGGTGTCCGCGCCGCACCGCAGGGCGTCCGCGATCAGCCACTCCAGCTTGCGGACCTTGTTGCCACCCCCGCCGAGACCGGTCAGGTCGTCCCGCTTGATCCACAGATCGCCGGCGGCCAGGCCGATCTCTGCGGCCAGCCGGGGAGCCGCCTCCATCGGCGTGGGCCACGCCGCCAACGTCACCTTCTCCACCACGAACTCCCTCACCAGTGTCGCAACAAAGCGCGCGGCATGATCTCATCCAGCGCGCCGAGCTGCTCAGAACCGGCTCATGGGCAGTTCGCGCCTACCGTAGGCGCGTGAACGATATCGACACCGAAACCCTTGGCTGGGAGCTCATCGGCTGGGACAGCGACGAGCAAGCCGCTCATGTCACTGACCTGACCCAAGCCGAGATCCTGAGCATCAGGGACCTGTTCCCCGGCCGCGACGACGACTTTCTTGAGACCGCGGTCTACGAAGTTCCGCCCACGCTGTACTCGGCGATGCGCAGTGCCATCCCGCGCCTGGAGTTCCGTGAGGGGCTGGAGTACCAGATCGGTGGCTTCCGCCTGTCAGTCTGAGCTTGCCGGTACCGACGGACCGCCACCCGCTACGACGTCGGACGCGTCCTCACCACCGGCAAGTCCTACACCCGACCCGCACACCACAAGGTCGGCACGGAGCCCCGCCGTTCTTCGAGCCTGGCGGGCGGCCGGGGCCGGGCCGGATGGGTTTCGGTGCACCGGCCGGAGAGCCCGTGTCCAGGCCGGAAGCCCGGCAGCCCCGAAACCGGAGTGCAGGAGAGCCACCGCGCTGCGATACTGCGCCGATGATCAACGTGCCTACCACTGTGCTGGATTCGTTGCACGGGCTCGCGTTCGGCGACGCCTTCGGCGACCGCTGGTTCGGCATCCTGCGCAGGCATGGCGCGGCGGCCCTGGAGGCTCGGACGCTGCCCCCGGAACCGCAGTGGCGATGGAGCGACGACACCGCCCAAGCGCTGGTTCTCGTCCGGGAACTCGTCGAGGGCGGGGGCATCGTCGACCAGGACCGCCTGGCCCTGCGCCTCGCGGCGGCCTACGCCGAGGACACACACCGCGGCTATGGAGCCTCGATGCATGACGTGCTGCGCCGGATCGATGCGGGCGAGCCCTGGCAGGAGGTGGTCGCCGGGCAGTTCGGCGGCCAGGGCTCCTGGGGCAACGGCGCGGCCATGCGCGTCGCCCCGCTCGGTGCCTGGCACAGCGCCGACCTCGATGTGGTCGCTGAGCAGGCCGCCCGCCAGAGTACGGTCTCGCACCACCACCCGGAGGCGGTCACCGGAGCGGTGGCGGTCGCCCTGGCCGCGGCGCTGGCGACCCGCAGCCGGGGCGGGCCCACCCCGGCCAGACCGGACTTCCTTCACGCAGTCGCCGAACGACTCCCCGACAGCGACGTCCGCTCGGGAGTGCGGATCGCGGCCCGGATGCCGGAGCGCACCTCGGTTCGGCACGCCGCGGAGGTCCTGGGCTCCGGCTATCGCATGTCAGGACCCGACACCGTCCCCTACGCCCTGTGGTGCGCGGCGGGGCACCTCGACGACCTGCACGAGGGCCTGTGGGTCACAGTCGCCGGGCGCGGCGACATCGACACCACCTGCGCCATCGCGGGCGGGGTCATCGCCGCCCGCACCGGGGTCGCCGCCCTTCCTCCCGCATGGCACGAGGCCCGTGAACCGCTGCCCCCGGTCGTGGCGTAGTAAGACCTCCTACCGGGATGAGGTCAGGCGCCGCCGGCGTCCGTGCCGAGTTCGGGGCCCGGACGTCATCGGCTCAGCCGCTGTGGCGGACTCCAGGCGAGGGACGGTCATTGCCCGACGCCGACCAGGCTCGGCGCCAGCATGCCGAGCTGGGTCATGCCCCTAGGTCCTTCGTCACGGGCAGGCACTCGGCGAGCAGGCCGACGACGTCGTGCCAGGCGCGCTGGGCGTGCTGGGGGTGGTAGGCGACGCCGGGGACTGTGGGATGGTCGACCGGTGGGTGGTGGAAGGCGTGCAGGGCGCCGCCGTAGACCGTGAGGCGCCAGTCGACGCCCGCGGCCTGCATCTCGGCGGTGAACGCGTTCCGTTGCGCGGGCGGCATGATCGGGTCTTCCGACCCGACCCCGGCCCACACCGGGCAGCGAATACGCGCTGCCTCACCAGGCCGACCCGTGGTCAGGCCGTTGACGGTCGCGATCGCGCGCAGGTTGACGCCGTCACGCCCGAGTTCCAGCCCGACCGCGCCCCCGGTGCCGTAGCCGACGGCGGCGATCCGGTCGGGGTCGGTCCGCGGTTCGGCGCGCAGCACATCGAGTGCCGCACGGCCGATGCCCCGCATCCGGTCGGGGGCGGCGAGCAGCGGCATGCAACGGGCCAGCATCTCCTCGGGATTGCCCAAGTAGCGCCCACCGTGCAGGTCGAAGGCCAGCGCCACGTATCCCAGCTCGGCGAGAGCATCGGCCCGGCGGCGTTCGACGTCGCTGAGTCCCATGCCCTCCGGCCCGAGCAGCACCGCGGGCCGGCGGTCGGCACCGGCGGGGAGCGCGAGGTGCCCGATCATCGTCAAACCGTCGGCCGGGTACTGCACCGTACGCGTCGTGATCGTCGTCATGAAACTGGACTGTAGTGATCGTCGAGCCCGGTCCAGTCGGTGTTCTGCCACTGGCAGAACAGTGTGCCTCTCGCGGCTGCCCCACCCGGCGGAGAACCGGCCGACCCGTCCACGGACGCACCGCGCTGGGCAGGACCAGGGCGCGCCACCGCCGCTGCGGTCGGCCGGTTGCGGACGCCCCGGCTGTTGCGGCTTAGTAACCGGCAGCAGCGGGCGCCGGTCCGGACCCACGTCCCTCATGTGCCCTTGGGCTCTGGGGAGGTGCTGGTGAGGCAGGCAGTGCCCCCGGTCGTCCGTGAGCGGGCTCGCGCCAGGAGATGGCAGGCCGAGCCGGGGGAGAAGGGATCTCCAGCCGCTGCTCGTCCTTCATCCGACGCCGGTTGGCGAGCACGGGCCCGCACGGCCGTGCGCGAAGATGGGCACCTTTGGTGACCGAGATGCGGCTTCCTGAAGGCTCACCGGCCGAAGCGTGACATGCGGTCGGTCTCCGCCCTTGCGCCCCCTCGCGCCCTTGGTCGACGCGATGCGACCTTGCCCGCTCGGCATCACCTCGCCACAGTGCGGAATGAGGCGATCAGACCGATCAGACCGATCAGACAACCGAGGAGGCTCCATGCCCCACAATCTCAGCGCTGAAGCCGGGCCCGCAGCGACCACATGGCGTCGGCTGACAGCAGTCGGCGCAGCGCTGACCGCCGCCGGCACCCTTCTCGTGGCGGCCGCGACACCGGCCAGCGCCGAGGTGAAGTCCACCTGCGGCACCTACATCTGCGTCGCCACCGCTTTCCAGGGCCGCGATTACGTACAGGACATCACCGTCACCACCCGGGACGGCCTGCCGGGGACGCTGCGGGCCTTCGTCGGCGACTACCGGGGGAGCAAGGCGAACGTCTCGCAGTGGCGATTCGTCGTCAACCGGGAGATCCGGGCCTACCCGAGGCTGGCCGTATGCGGCGGGCTCGACCGTGGCGGCCGTTTCATCGAGAACCACTGCGTGATGATCCCCTGACCCCGACGCGCGCTGACAACTACGCCACGCAACGCCCCCACGCTCAGCAGACACCCTTTGCCCCGCCCATACTCGCCCGTGGCAAGAGCAACGGGGGCTCGGCCGTCGCGGCCCCCGGCCGCCCTGGGATGTGATCGCTGCGGTGCACCCGCGGACACGACCCGGCCCGGCCGCGCAGAACAGCCCCGGTCTCGCGCGGCGCCTGAAGCAGGCATGGGCGAGGAGTGGCAGGGCATCCGAGCGAAAGTGGCAGCCGACTACGCCCTCGGCTGTCACCTGGTGACGTCAAGAGCCTGTAAGGGGTGAGAGGTGAAGGGCTTCCGCAGCTTCATCCTGCGCGGCAACGTGGTCGACCTGGCCGTCGGCATCGTCATCGGGGCAGCGTTCACCGCAGTAGTGAACGGCTTCGTCAGTGCCTTCCTGACACCACTGGTCGGGCTGGCCACCGGAGCCGCCGGCAACATGAGCCGCAAGACCTTCACCGTAGGTGCCACCGAGTTCCCCTACGGCGTCTTCATCAACGCGGCGATCAGCTTCCTCCTCCTCGCCGGTGCCCTGTACTTCCTTGTCGTCCTCCCGATCAACAAGCTCCACGAACGCCTCGCCCCGCACCACGACGTCCAGGCACCCAAACGGGACTGCCCCGAATGCCTCAGCCCCGTCCCCGCCCAGGCCCGACGCTGCGCGTCCTGCACCGTTCCCCTGCCCGCCGTACCCGCCCAGGCCGGGGAGACCACCCAGCGCGCCGGCTGACCCGGCGGCGGCCTGGACGGATCGCTGTCGCCGTCCAGGCATGCCAGGCGACCGGCGCGGAGGTGCTTGGGAGGCGCTGCGCCGATGGCCGTACCAGGCTGGTGGTGCGGCCCCGTCTCTGACAGCTGAGGACGGCCATGCCGCGGGCGATGCGTGAGAGGCCCGCGCTGTCACCACCTGCCGAGTCTCCCTCTCCCACACGGCATGCAGCTCTCGCAGCTCGGGGGCGACACGATTCGGTCCCGAATGCGGGCACGGCCCTTTTCCAGCACCGAGCTGGGGTCCACAGTGAAGGCAGCACTACTTCGCACCGGAGGCGGTCATGCTCCTCCTCGGCATCATTCTGCTGGTAGTCGGCTTCGTCACCGGCATATCGATCCTGTGGACGATCGGGATCATCCTTGCGGTCATCGGTGCGGTCCTGTGGATCATGGGTTCCATGGGACACGCGGTCGCCGGCCGTCGGCACTACTGGTAACGCTGCCTGGGCACCCAGGGCGGCACCGCCCTGGGTGCACGCTGACGCACGGGCCCCTGCGCATGGCCATGTGCGGGATCGCCACGCGCCTGCGAGGCCTGACGGGCCAGGGAGCCGGTGAAGACCGGGCCTAGCGCTCTGGTCATGGCCGGGTCGTGTTGTGGATCCTGGGCTCAGCCAGCCATGCAGCGGCTGTCCGCACCAATGGTGAGGGCCGCTGGAAAGGGAGGTGCATCCCCTGGTCGTGGCATGAGCAGCACCTACTGTTGCCGGCTCTCGTCGCTGATGCGCTGCGCGGAGTCGCGGGCCTGGTCGGCGACCGTGCGTTGCCGCTGAGGCCTTGCGCGGTGTCCGATGCGGAACCCATGACCCGCTCCCGCAGTCCGGTGACCTTTCCGGGCTACGGGGAGCGTCCCATACGCGGTATGGGGAACGGCACGTGGTGGGGCCCCGTACGTCACCCGTACGGGGCCTTGAGGGGGTTGCCCATCCGGGCAGGAATGATCTTGGTCAGTTCAGTGCGCTGTTCCGCTCGGCTTCAGTGAGGGGGGCGGCGTTGAGGAGGGGCTTCTTCCGGCCGAACAGCATGGGCCACACCATGTCGGGGGAGAACAGCCGGGTGGCCGGCTTCTCCAGGCTCATGACGTCCAGCAGGGCGGCCAGGGCACGAGGGTTGCCGGCGCCGGTCTCCACGCAGCGGTCCACGTACCGGGCGAGGTACTTCTCCACGGCGGTGGGCGGGGTGTCGGTGGCGCCCGGGTAGAAGGCGTCCTGGCCGACGGCGAGGTCCCAGGCGGCGGCCACCGGACGGGACGCGGCGCGCTGCGCCCTGCGGGCGGTTCCCGATGCGGTCAGGGGTGCGGTGCGCAGGATGTTCCTGACGGCGAGCGCGCACTGGGCGGCCACAGTGAGGCCGTGCCCGTAGACGGGGTTGTAGCTGGCGATGGCGTCGCCCAGGACGAGGAAGCCGTCCGGCCAAGCGCGCATCTTCTCGTAGTAGCGGCGGTGGTTGGCCGTGCTGCGGGTGGTGGCGACGTCGCTGAGCGGTTCGGCGTTCTTCAGCAGCTCCCCGATGACGGGGTCGCCCAGGCCGAGGGCGAAGTCCTCGAAGCGGTCAGGTTCGTCGGTGGGTTCGCCGCCGCGTGTGCCGGCGAGGGTGACGATCCACTGGTTGTTCTCGACGGGCAGGATGATGCCGCCCTGGCCGGGGGCCTTGGCGGGGTTGGCCTGCACGTTGATCAGCGGGAAGTCCGTGTCGGCCGTGGTTCCGGGGGCCCGGTAGAGGCGGGTGGCGTAGGCGACGCCGGCGTTGACCTCTCGTTCGCTGACCTTGGGCAGGCCGAGGGCTTCAAGCCACTGGGGTGCGCGTGAACCGCGGCCGGTGGCGTCGACGACCAGGTCGGCCGTGAGGGTGTCGTCGCCGTCTGCGCCCTGGACGCGGACGCCGGTGACGCGGGTGGCCGTGCCCACGAGGTCGACGGCCCGGGTGTCCTCGCGGAGCGTGATGCGCTGGTCGTTGAGAACGCGGGTGCGCAGGACCGAGTCCAGCAGGGGGCGGGAACAGACGAGGTTGCGGTGGTGGGTGCTCGTGAAGCGCCGGAACCAGACCTCGTTCGGGGCCCGGGAGACCATGTCGCCCATGATGTGCACGAGCCGTGCGCCGCTGGCGACGACGTCGTCGACGACCCCGGGCAGCAGGTCGTTGAAGGCCTTGACGCCGCCGCTCCACACGAGGTGGGCGTGTTTCGCCTGGGGAACGCCGCGGCGCGCTGCGGGGCCGTCGGGCAGGGTGTCCCGTTCGATGAGGGTGACGTCGGCGAACTCGGTGAGCGCGGCCGCGGCGAACAGGCCGGCGGCGCTGGCGCCGATGACGAGGGCGGTGGGCCGTCGGGTGGTGGCTATGTCAGGCATGCGTGTTGGCGCTTTCTGTGGTGGTCACCCGTTGGCGGATGGAGTCGAAGAGGCGCGGGCGGGACAGGGCCCGGGCTACCTGGTCGAGGTGGTCGATGACGTCAGGGCCGATGCGTGGGATCTGGTCGCCGGTGTGGCGTGGCTGCCGGCGCTGGTAGGCGTCGGCAGCGTCCTGCAGGGCGATGGCGCCGGCGATGCCCTTGGCCTGCTCGTCGTCGAACTCGGCGAGGGCGGCGGCGTGGGCTCGCTGGTAGGTGTCGTGGCAGAAGTACGGGGCGAGCAGGCGCAGGGCGTCGTGGATGCGCTGCTGGCGTTGGAGGAGGCGCAGGTCGAGGGGGACCCACCAGCCGAAGCGGGCCGCGGCCGCGGCCGGCTGAACGACGCGGACGGTGCGCCAGAGCGCCCTCAGGCGTCGGTAGTCGCGCAGCTCCCGGCCGGACTTCTGGAACCAGGGTCCGATCTGGGGGGCGATGAAGCCGAGGGCGACGAGGACGGCCTCGAGCAGAGCGAAGGGGGGCGCCGCCTTGGTGCTCATCCAGTCGAGGTTGTGGCCGGTCCAGCGGGCGGACACGGCGGCGAGTTTGGCCGCGTCGAAGACGAGCCCGGAGGCGTAGCCGACCTGGAGGCAGACGAGCCCGGTGCGCAGCCACCGGTGGGTGACCTCGGGGTACCACTTCCAGAGCATGTACGCGGCGATCAGGGACGACACCATGTGGGCGAGAACGTAGAGCAGGGTGTGCTCGCGCATCCACGGCGTGGTGGCGTAGTAGGTGTCGAGGTCGTAGATCCGCGGTTCGGGAACGTCGGCCAGGATGAAGGTGACCCACAGGGCGGCGATGATGCCGGCGTAGATCCAGTAGATCGCGCGCATGCGGCGGTCACGCCGCTTGGAGGGGGGTTCCCGCCACCGCATGATCATGGTCAGACCGGTGGCGCAGAACGCCGTGAGGAAGCTGTACGCCCATGGGGCCGCGATGTTCGGGATCCCGGTCCAGACGTTGAGCCGGTGGATGTTGGCAGGTGTGATGACGACCAGGACCGCGGTGGCGCAGGTCAGCAGGATCGTCGTCGCCCGTACGTCGGCGTCCTTCATCGCCCGCAGGAACGTGGGGGCCTTCAACAGCAGGGCCGTGGCCAGGAGCACGGTCGGCAGGACGTACGGGATATGGAAGTGAGGGCTCATCAGAGGATGCGTCCGCCGCGGTTCAGCAGGGACAGGTTCAGGCGCCCTTCGACGGTGCTGGGATTGACCGGGTCCTGAGCGTAGCGGCCGGTCATCCAGGTGCGTGCTTCTCGGCCGAAGAGCAGGCCGAACGTCTCGGCGTCCATCTCGGCGGCGGCGACCAAGTCGGAGCGGGCGGCCACGGCCAGGATGGCGTCACGGGGGATCTCGTCCACGGCGAGTACCTGTTCAGCGGCGCGGCGGATCGCGTCGGCCGCCTGGTCGGTGATAGCGGCGCGGGCGGCCGCGTTGATGCCTGCGAAGTTGTAGCAGGAGTCACCCTGGGCCTCGTGCCACAGCTCGTGTCCGAGGATGACGAGCTGCGCTTCGGGGTGCATGTTCTGCTCGACCACGATGACGGATCGCTCGCCGAAGTCGATCCGCATCCCGGAGACGGGGACGGGCAGGTCTGCGGGGAAGACGCGGAAGGCTAAGTCGACAGGCCGGTCCAGGCGGTTGCTCAGCGCTCGGCAGAACTCCCGCATGACGGCCTGCGGTTCGGCCGGTCGCCGAATGGCCTTCGCGGCCTCCTTGGCCAGGGAGGTGAGCAGGTCCTTCATCGCGCGCGTGCTCATCGCCGCGGGTCTCCTTCCGGAGGCACTACCGACTTGATCACGCCCTCGAGAAGCATCTCGAGCTGGTCCTTCGTCATGGTTCCGTGGTGGCGGAGGTCCATGGCTTTCACGCCGAACTTCGCCATCAGGGCATCGATGGGGTCCCGCTGCGGTTCCTCATACCTCTCCAGGATCTTCAGCAGTGCACGGTTGAGGGCATCGGCCGGTGAGGCGGTGAAGAAGGCCTCCCCGCCGTCGACCTTGAAGAAGTCGACCAGTCCGTGCAGCAGTGTGACGTTCGGCGTCTTCTCGCCCCGCAGGAGCTTGCGTGCCCACACGTCGGAGATGGAGAGCTTGCCGGCGACCTCCGAAACCAGGTCGCCGAACCTCTTCCGCGTGCGGGCCGCGTGGGCGTCGGCGAGCACCTTGATCCGGGAGCAGACGCGTTCGTCGACGGTGTCCGGCGGCAGCTCCTCACCCCGCAGCAGGGCAAGCACCGTGCCTACGGGCATGGCGGTCTGATCCGCCAGTTCTTGAGGGCTGAGCTCCTGCTCCGCGGCATGATCTCTCAGGCGCCGCAGAGTCTCATGGAGAGAAAGCTCCACCGAATACTCCTGGGGTCAGGGGGACGTGTCGCGGATCGAACAGTACGCGGATCACCCCCATGCACTCAACGATCGTTTCGTGACACAGAACGATCGTTGACACACTCGCCAGATCCGGACCGGTCGGATGCTCCATCGCAAGCAGGAAGCCATCTGACAGAACGTTGGGGCACGCCGTGTGCGTAGGGGGCGCGCCGGCCGGGGCCCGCAGGGAGGTCGACTACCCGGCCGCGCCCGGCAAGGCCGCCGGGCGGCGCGTCGCCAGGAACTGGCCGGCCGCGGGTGGGGCCCTGCCCGCGGCCCCAGCCGCATCCCGCCCCGCTACGCCCCACCCGGGCCGCGGTTCAGGACCTCTCAGTCATCGAGGGGTTCGTACTCGAACCAGTCGAAGTGGACGGTGCCCTGGGCCGCGTACATGCCGAGGATGCGGCCGGTGAAGCCACCGGCGACCTCGGTCGACAGGTAGCGGCCGTCGAGCGAGGCGAGCGCGGTGAACGTTCCGTCCGGACCCTCGAAGCCGAGGGAGACGACATCGGGCCCGGTGAACGGCCCACGGTCGGACGGCGGGTCCGTGACCGTGACGCCGAGGACCAAGGGCCCCGCGGGTACTTGCTGTTCTGCCACCACGCTGCGCAGGTCACCGATGCGCGCGACCACCTGGACGTGCGTGCCGGTCGCCTCCACGGCGTAGTGGTGCCGTTCGTCGAGCCGGACGGCGAGGCCGCCGCGCCCCTCGGACGGGTCGATCAGGGTGCGCGCCCGGCAGTTGAGGTGCTGCTGGCGGCGGCCCGTGAACACCACGTCGGGCTCGTCCAAGGAGCTGCCCCGCGCGCGCAGCGTCAGCCAGCCGGAACGCTCCTTGGTGGTGTGGTGCTCGGCGGGCCGGTCGCGCACCGAGATCCAGTAGGGCCGCAGCTCGGCGCCGTCGAAGTCGTCTCGCCGCTCCTCGGCCGGAGCGGGGGAGAGCGGCCAGGGGAGCGTGCCGAGGTCCAGGGTGACCTCGCCGACGACGGGCCAGCCGTCCTCCCAGGTCACGGGGGCCAGGAAGGTCTCCCGGCCGAGCACATGCCAGAAGGGCGTGCCGCCGCGTGCCCGGACACCGAGGAAGAACATCCACCAGGAGCCGTCGGGGCCCTGGACCAGGTCGGCGTGTCCGGTGTTCTGGATGGGGTAGTGGGTGCCGCGGTGGGTGAGGATGGGGTTGGCCGGGCAGGGCTCGAACGGGCCGTCGGGGGTGGAGGCGCGGGCGATCGAGACCGCGTGGCCGCGTTCCGTGCCGCCCTCGGCGATGAGCAGGTACCAGTAGTCACCGATGCGGTACAGGTGCGGCGCCTCCGGAGCCAGGGCGCCGGGCGCGCCCGACCAGAGCGGCTGCGGGGTGCCGTACGTCTCTCCCGTGGTGGGGTCGAGCCGGACCTGGCTGATGCCGGCGACCGTGCACCAGCAGGTGCCGTCCTCGTCCCAGGCGAGGTCGGGATCGATATGGGGCACACCCGGCGCCCACACGGGGTCCGACCACGGGCCGGCCGGGTCGGTGGCCGTGACGATCAGGTTGCCGCCGCCCTCATGGCAGTTGGTGACGATCAGCCAGAACCGTCCGTCGTGATACCGCAGGGTGGGGGCGTAGATGCCGCCCGAGGAGTGCATGGAGGCCGGCAGGGTCAACTGCTCGGGCCGGTCCAGCACGTTGCCGATCTGGGTCCAGTGGACCAGGTCGCGGCTGTGGAAGAGGGGTACACCGGGGAAGTACTCGAAACTGGAGCAGGCGAGGTAGTAGTCGTCGCCGACGCGGCAGATGCTCGGGTCGGGGTGGAAGCCGGGGATGACGGGGTTCGTGGCGCGGGCGGGCCGGTTCTCAGCGGGCACCCTGGGGTGTCCTTTCTTCGGTGGGCGGCGGGGGACGGCGCTCAAGGAGCGTCCGGCTTGGTGCGGGTGATGCGGAGCAGCGCCGCGCAGGGTGCGGCGAGCAGGGTAACGGTAAGGCCGACGGAGTCCGGGTTCCAGAGGGCTAGGGCCTCACATGCGGCGGGAAACAGCACGTGGGAGCGGGTCGCGCCGGCCGCCCGTTCGGGCAGCCGAACGGCGGGGGTCTCGGCGCCGCCCGGGCGGCGCCAGGCGGTGAGGTGGGTGGTGGCGGGGGTGTGCAGGGCGAGGACGATCCAGGGTCGTCCCTGGGGGCAGGTCGAGGGGCCAAGAGGGCACCGCCCACTCGCGGATGATCGGCGCGGATGGCCCGGTACAGCGGCCCCTGGCGACAGGTCAGGTGGGGTGTGGCTCCTCGGACCCTGCCCCGTCGGGGCACGGCGGGCCATGTCCGACCGACCTGCCGAGGCCATCGACGACTCGTGCCGCGAGCAGCAACGCGACTGCGCCCGTCGACATCACCACCATGCTCCAGACCTGGGCGCACGCCTCAGGACATGGTGCCCCGGCATACCGTTCCCATGGCTGGGGTGCGGCCGGTGCGGAGGTATTGGTCGACGGCTTTGGTGACGCAGCGGTTCTGCGGGTATGTACCGTGGCCCTCCTCCTCGGCCGTCAGGAGCACGCCGACACCGTCACCCAGGGCGCGGGCCATGTTGCGGGCGCCGGGATACGGGGTGGTCGGGTCGCCGGTACCGCCGACCACCAGGACGGGGGCCGCGCCGTCGGCGTTCACCTGGGGCGTGACGCGCTCGCCGTGGAACGGCCAGTCGTAACAGAGGTAGACGCCGTTGGACCAGGCCGCGCCGAAGACGGGCGAGGCGGCCTTGACGCGGGCCTCGTCCCGGTCGAGGCGGTCGAAGTCGGGGCGCAGGCTGGAGTCCGCGCAGGTGATCGCGGTCTGGGCGGCGCGGCTGTTGTCGGGCGGGGTCGCCGCGCGGTCGGCGGCACCCATGTCGTCCGCGCCGTCGCTCAGCGGACCACCGTCGTTGTGGTCGATCAGCGCGGTGAGGGCCTCGGCAAGCGGCGACCATCCGTCCGTGCCGAGGTCGAGATAGTCGCTGACGGCGTAGGCGAGGTCGTCGGCGTCGAGGGTGTTTCCTCCGCCGGCCGGGGCGGGCTTCTTCTCCAGGCGCTGGGCCAGGCGCGCCATGCGTTGCGCGGCCTCCTTGGGCCCGTCGCCGGTGGGGCAGGGCCGGATTCGGGCCGCGCAGTGCGCAGCGAACCGGTCGAAGGCCGCCTGGACCGCCTTGACCTGCGACACCTGCTTCTCGTCGAGGTCCTTGGTCGGATCGACGGGCGCTTCGAGGACGAGCCGTCCGACGTGCGAGGGGTACAGGTGGGCGTAGACCGCGCCGAGCGTCGTGCCGTACGAGACGCCGAAGTAGTGCAGCCGCTCGTCGCCGAGGAGATAGCGCATCAGGTCGAGGTCGCGCGCGGTGTGCGAGGTGCCGACGTACGGGAGGAGCGCTGCGGAGTGCTTGGCGCAGGCGCGGGCCCCGTCGTAGCCGGTGTCGTCCGCGGTCTTTCCGCAGCGCACGGGGATGGTCGCGCCAACGCCGCGCGGGTCGAACGAGACCAGGTCGTAGCGGTCGAGGAGCGGCTTGTACTGGTTGAGGAGGTCGGGCAGTTCGCTCACGCCGGACACGCCGGGGCCGCCGAAGTTGAGGACGAGCGAGCCGATGCGCTGGGCGTTGGGGCCGGTGGCTTTGCGGCGGATCAGGGCGACGTCGATCGTCCGGCCGTCTGGTTTGCGGTAGTCGAGGGGGGCTTTCATGGTGGCGCAGTCGTAGCCCGTGCGCGCGGTGGGCGGCGAGGTGCAGGGGGACCAGTTCAGGTGCTGGCCGGTGGTGAGCGCGGTGGGCAGACCGGCGGGCGGGTTGTGCGCGGTGAACTCCGTACGCGGCTCTTCACTCCGGCCGCGAGCGTCGCGCTGGAGCCAGGCGCCGACGACCCCGAACGCGACGAGGACGACCCCGGCGATGATCATTGCACCGACCGAGAGGCCCGGTCCGCGGCTTCGTATCGGATGTCCGTCACTCATCGAAATCCCCGCGCTCCCGCCCCTGGACGCCCGCCCCGTGCCCGCATGCCCGTGTTCGTGATCGTCCGATCGTCGAATGAGTGCAGGGTACAAGCCGTCCCCGTGAGCAGGCCCGCACGGAGCAGGCCCGTCGTGATGCGGCCCGCGTGGCTGCCCGGGAGCGGGTGGAACGTGAACGTGGGGCCTCGGCCCGCTGAGGCGGTCCGTCAGGCTCTGCCACCGAGCCGACCGTACTCGCTGAGCTCCAGCACTGCGTGACAGGCACCGCGCCCTGCTGGCCAAGGCGTGCGAGGAGGTCTGCGGCCCGGCACCTGATCCGGCGCTGCTCGTGTACACCGCGCCGCAGGTGGCACAGCGAATCCGGTATGAGCGGCGTTGGCCGCGCTGCGTCGGCCGGCGCGCTCGGTTGTTGGGCGGCGGGCCGCCGGTGAGGGCGGCCCGCCCGGTTCACGGGGTCGGCCGGCGGCTCATACCGGGTCGATCACCCAGCGGGACGCCGTGCTGATGGTGGGCTGGAAGACGACCGTGGCCCCCACCTGTCCGCTCGCGTGCAAGTACTTGCCGCTCCAGTTGTGCTGGATGGACTTCGGGCTGCCGGACGTGGTCGTCCACTTCTGGTACGCGCCGCCGTTGCAGGGGAACGTGTAGACGTCCGCGCCGTTCCCGTCGAGGCAGTGGCCCGACGCCGGGTTCCTGAAGACGCCGCCGCTGATCTGCCACACCTGCTTCGCGCTGCGGTCGCAGGTGCCGAGGACCAGGTCGCCCTTGCCGCCCGAGATGTTGACCTGGAGGCAGGAGTTGCTGCTGTTGCCGTTGATCACCTGGTAGTTCACGGCCGTCGGCTGGGCCGAGGCGGTGCCGCCGACCAGCAGCGCCGAACCGCATGCGAGTGCCGCGCCCGCGCCGGCGAGTCGGGTGAGGCGTGCCTTGAGTTCCATGGTTGATCCCCTCGTCGAGTTCAGGTCGTTGGCGTGCTGTCTGTGCCGCCGTCCACGTTGCCGGGTGGCGCGGCTCGGGCGCGGTGGTCCCGGAGGAGTCCGGATCCGCGGGGTGTTTCCGCTGGACACGCCGCGTCCGCGCGCTCCGGAGCCCGGACGGTTGCGGAGGGCGGAGCGGGGGAAAGCCGCGGACATGGGGGGACCTGGCTCACCACAAAGTTGGTTCGTCAACCGGTTGCAGCGGTTGCGCACGTCCGCGGGCTCACCAGCCCAGGCGTTGTTGCTGGCCCACGACGAGCACAAGGTCCTCACCCGGTCGTCGCTGTCGGACCTGCTGGCGGGCAAGTTCAGCAGGACGCCCCCCTGGGAGCGGGTCGCGGCCTATGTGACCGCCTGCGTCCGCGCCGCGCACGCCGGCCGGATCGACCTCTCCTACGAGGAGGAACTCGCGCGGCTGCGGAGCGACCACGCCACGCTCACCGACCTGTTCGAGACCGCCGGCGGAAACGTCGGCGCGCCGGCGACCCGCCTTCCGGGCCCGCGGCGCCGTCCGGCGACCTACCGGCTGCCGCCGCGCAACACCCACTTCACCGGCCGCGACGCCGCCTTGCGCGAGTTACGGCAGCGCTTGACCTCGGGCGGCGAGGGCGCGATGCAGGTCGTGCACGGCCTGGGCGGCGTCGGCAAGACACAGCTCGCGGTCGAGTACGCCTACGTCTACTGGTCGAAGTACAGGTTCGTGGCGTTCGTGGACGCCGAGGACCCCGATCTGGTGCCCTCGCAGTTCGCTGCGCTGGCCCGGGAGCTGGGACTGGCGGAGGTGAACTCCGAACAGATCGTCCCCCGGGTCTACGGCGCACTGCGGGACCAACGGCCCTGGCTGATCATCTTCGACAACGGCGAGAGGCCCGGCCCGCTCCTGGACGCGCTGCCGTCGGGTGATCTGGGCAGCGGCGGCCACCTCATCGTCACGACCAGGCTGCGCGGCTGGTCGGGCAGAGCCGGCGTCGTCGACCTGGACGTCTTCTCCCGGCAGGAGGCGGTGGAGCTGCTGACCCGGCGGGTGTCCGGCATGACCGCAGCGGTGGCGGACCGGATCGCCGAGCACCTGGGGGACCTGCCGCTGGCACTGGAGCAGGCGGCCGGGTACATGGACTACCACCACACCGCGCCCGCGGAGTACCTGGCTCTGCTGGCGTCGCGGCTGGAGGACATGATCGCGCTGGGCGAACTGACCGACCGGCCCGCGGTGGTGGTCTCGACCCTGTGGCAGCTCAGCGTGCGCAAGCTGCAGAGCCGGCGGCCGCAGGCCATGCGGCTGCTGGAGCTGTGTGCGCTGCTGGCACCGGAACCGATCCCGCTGGACCTGTTCGGTGACGGCAAGGAACCGCTGATCGCGGCGGCTGCCGACCCGGTGGCGTGGGACACGACGGTCGGCGCTCTGGCCGGCCTGGGGCTCGCCCGGCGCGGCGCGTCCTCCCTGGTGCTGCACCGCCTGGTGCAGGCCGCCATCCGCGCCGCGATGCCGGACGACGTGCGCACCGACGGGCGCACACGGCTGTGCCGGGCGCTGCTCTCGGCCGTGCCGCACGACATCCACGGTGACCCGCAGGCGCCGTCGCGATGGCAGGAACTGCTCCCGCACGTGCGCGCGGTGACCAAGGACGAGCCGCCGGCCGGGTGCGCCGCCCAGACGGCGACGCTGCTGCGGCTGGCGTCCGCCTTCCTCCTCTCGATCGGGGAGCACTCGGTGGCACTTCCCCTGTGCGAGCGGGCTCTCACGATCGACGAATCGCTTGGAGAGCGGGACGCGGAGATCGGCTTCGACCTGATCACCCTGGCGCAGATCCACCGGGACCGCGGCGCCCCGGAGCGGGCGCGTCCGCTGGCGGAACGTGCGCTGGGCCTGCACGAGTCCTGTCTACCCGCGGACAGTCCCGCCATCGCGACGGACCTGGCTACCCTGGCCCGGATCCGCCACCTGCTCGGTGATCACGAGGCGGCGGTGCCCCTGGCCGAGCGGGCGCTGCGGATCGACGAGGCGGCGTACGGGCCGGACGACCCGTACGTGAGCTTCGACCTGATAGCCCTGGCCAGTGTCCACCTCGACCGGGACGACCACGCCGTGGCCGCGCCGCTGATCTCCCGGGCGTTACGGATCCGCGAGGCCGGCTACGCGCCGGACCACCTGTACATCGGGTACGCCCTGCTGCTCAAGGCCCGGGCCGTGCACGCGCTGGGCGACCCGACCGCGGCGGCCCTCGCGCACAGGGGCGCACTGATCCTGAACACCCGGCTGGGCACGTCCCACCCCAAGACGGAGGACGCCCTCGCTCTGGCCAAGCGCCTGCAGGAAGGCGGCAATTGCCGCGAACACGGGGAACGCTCCGCAGCCGCCCAGACTCACGACACGGAGCCCCCCGCACCGGTCATGGACTCGCGTCCGTCACGGGCGCCGGGGGCGGATACGTGAGCCGTCGCGGGCGGTGAGGTGCGGGGTGGCCTTCCGAGGCGGGGTGATGAAGCCGCGGATCGTGGTCGGGATGAGCACGATGCCGGAGCCGGAGCCGGAGCCGGCCCGCCCGGAGGACGGGCCGCCGCCCGTGGTGTGGACGAGGCCTCGTACGGATCGCCCGGCGCTGAGGGTGATGTCGGCTGGAAGGCCATCGAGATTCACGCGTTCGTCCCGATGGAGGACATCGACCCTATCCGCATCGGCGACGGCTACTACCTCCAGGCCGGCGGCACCGTTGCGTCAAGCCGAAGTAATGACGGCCAGCGAGGTGCGCCTAAGAGCGGGCACAGGCCAAGAGCGCCGTATCCGTCCGCTGGCGTCTTTCGACGACACGTCATGCGTGCCCACCCGTCGATTGCGCTGCACAGGAGTCCGGCAATCGTCCACGTGCTCAGACACAGTCGTCCGGATTCCGCCTTTGTCGCGGGCCGAGACCTTGAGTGTGATCACCATGGTCTCGCAGTCCGCTAACAGCAGCAGCCAGCGCGAGCAGCGTTTGAACCAGCGCCATGGCAATCTGCTGGTCCGGCAACATACGTCCGCCGGTTGAGCGTTCGGGTCCTGGTGGGAACTGACTCTCGTCTCCGTTCGTCACTCCATACGAAGTCCATGGCGACGCACGGTGAGGATGGTGAGGTATGGATCCGGTGTCGGTGGGGTTACTGGCGGCGCTAGCCGGTGGGGCCGGCGGGGAGCTGGGCCAGCAGGTCTGGGCGGGGCTGAGTGCACTGGTGCGGCGCCCGTTCGGCCGGGACGACGGGGGGCGGGCCCCGACACACAGTTCAGGGGAGGTAGAACTGGTCGGCCTTGCCGCCAACCCGAATGATCAAGACCGGGCGCAGGCGTTGAGTACGGCTCTGGCGGTGCGTGCCGCGATCGATGACGACTTCCGTTCCCGTCTTGCGGCATGGCGGGCGCAGGCGGAACTGGTGCGTGCCGGGGGCGGGTCGGTAACCAACACCGTCAGTGGCGGTACCCAGAACGGGCCGGTCATCCAGGGCCGGGACTTCGCCAACCTGGCCTTCACCACCGCGCCCTCGCCTTCCCCGCGATCTGCCTCCGGCGCTCCCGGGGACAGCGCAGCCGACTCGGCACCGTGACTGACGTGGGCGACGCCCGTGAGGGCGGCGCGACGAGCAACACCATCACGGGTGGGTCCTTCTTCAACGCGGTCGTCCAGGGCCGGGACATCACTGTGCACCTGCCGCCGGCGATCACCCCGGCGCTGTCCGGGCTGCCCGCCCCTGCTTCTGCCTTCACCGGCCGTGACAAGCACGTCGAGCAACTGCTGGCAGACCTGGCCCCCACCATCGGCGGCGCGGGCGGCGAGCAGCGGGGAGTGCCGGTGAGCGCGGTGTCGGGACTGGCGGGCATCGGCAAGACCGAACTCGCCGTCCAGACCGCCGCCCGGGCCCTCGGACAGCCGGGTTGGTTCCCCGGCGGGGTGCTGTTCACCGACCTCGCCGGCTACGACCCCGAACGCCACGTCCCCCCGGAACGGGCCCTGGAAGGACTGCTGCGCTCCCTGGGCATTCCCGGCGAGCACATCCCCAACGGCCTGGAAAACCGGCAACGCCTCTACCGCAGCGTGCTGGCCGCGTACGCCCGCGAGGACCGGCGCATCCTTGTCGTCATCGACAACGCCTCCACCAGCGGCCAGGCCCGCCCGCTGCTGCCCACCGACGGTACTACTGCGGCCGTGGTTACGTCCCGCCACACCCTCGACGGTCTCGACGCTCGCCTCCATGACCTCGACACCCTCAGCGAGGCCGCCTCCATCGCCGTGCTCGACCAAGCCCTGCGCCACGCCCGCGGCAACGACGACACGCGCTTCGCCGATGACATCCAAGCCACCGCCGTGATCGCCCGCTTGTGCGCGGGCCTGCCCCTCGCGCTGCGCATCGCCGCCGCCATACTGGCGGCCGCCCCCACCCGGCCGGCCGCATCCCTGGCCGCCGCGTTGCAGGCCGAACACACCCGACTGGACAAACTCGCCCGCCCCGACCGCGCCGTACGTGCTGCCTTCGAGCTGTCCTACCGGCACCTCACCCCCGACCAGGCCCGCATATTCAGACTGCTGCCCATCGACCCCGGCCCAGATCTGTCCACCGAAGCCGCCACCCACCTTGCCGACACCGATACGGACAGGGCCGAAGATCTGCTGCGACACCTGGCCGACGCGCACCTGATCGTGCCCGGGCAGGTCTGGGGCCGCTGGAGTCTGCACGACCTGATGCGCCTTTACGCCGATGAGGTTGGTCATCAGCACCCCCACCAGCGCAATGCCGCGGAATACCGCCTGCACCGACACTATGTGATGAAATCCAGAGCTGCACGCTCCCGCATAATTGAAAAAGAGCGTTCAACTCCTCTACGCGAGCAAGCCTCTCAGTGCTTCTCTGGTATCTCTGAGGCAATTTGGTGGTTCAAGGAAGAGCACTCGAACCTGATCGCTCTGATCACGGGCGCCCCGGTGCGCAGCAGAGCAGTTACCGCCACTGTACTTGCGGGATTTACCGCACCTTACCTCAGAACGGGACAT
This sequence comes from Streptomyces griseosporeus, assembly GCF_014656055.1. GTDB lineage: Bacteria > Actinomycetota > Actinomycetes > Streptomycetales > Streptomycetaceae > Streptomyces > Streptomyces griseosporeus. The sequence goes on along the minus strand of NZ_BNBR01000001.1, from coordinate 138,432 downwards.
CACGTTGAGGACCTCCTTGCGATCGCCGAAACACTGAAGACTCTGTCCCTTGAACGTGCGGACACTCCGGCACGACTGGGCCTGTCACTACTCATGGTCAGCTACGAGCTTGATCGGGCCCATTACAAGTTAGATGCAGTCAACTTACTCATGGATGCCGTCGAATGCTTCCGGGAGTGCGAAGACCCTGCAGCCGAAGCTGTGGCCATTGCGGACATACGTCACCATCTGCTCGGGATTCTCCGTTCGGGTGCCCTGTCCAAGACCTGCGCCTTGAGGCTTCTTCGGCTCATCGTCACGCACACTCACTGCGTGGACCCCGAGCACAGGGAACAGAACAGCACTACCTCTCGGACGTGTTGGTGTCGTGGGTGCTGGAAGTGGCGGATCACGGAAGCCAACAAGAACATTCAGCGGAAAGGTCATAATGAACTACTCGTTCATGGACTCCCAGGGTCTTTGCCGTAACCACCGACCCTGACTGTTCGCGCTGAGACTCAAGGACTCAGGACAACGCACCCTTGACCACGTTGTTCGTTCGACGTGTCGATGGGGTGGGAGGAGACGGCATGGCCGCAGTGGTGTTCGTGCACGGAACGGGCGTACGTGCCGATGCGTACGAGTCAACATGGGGACTGCTGCGGAAGGGCCTCGACCGGATCGACCCCGGAATTGCGCTGCACAGCTGCTACTGGGGCGGCGCCCATGGCGTGCGCCCGGGCATGTCGTCCAGGACCGTTCCTGGTTACCGTGGCAAGGAGGACCTCCTGCCCGAGGACGAGAAGATCGTCCGGTGGAACCTGCTGTACGCCGATCCGTTGTACGAGCTTCGCGAGTTGGGCGCGGCCGGCGGGGACCGGGCGGGCCGCCGGGTGCTGGGCGACCGCTCGGGGCCGGAGCTGGAACGCCGGGCCACCGTGCTGTCCGTGGAACTGCCCGAAGAACTCGCTGAGTTGGCCGGGAGTGCGGGCGCCGATCGCCTTCGGCTGGCGGTGTCCTCCGTGCTGGACGGGATACGGGGCTCGGCAGACTGCCGGCGCGCGATCGCCCGGGCTTCCTCGGACGGCACGTGCGCCTCGATGCTCGCTGCGGCCGTGGTGGCAGAGTTTCTGGCGGAGTATCAGCTGGCCGGGGAGCCCCTCCCCTGGACGGTAGAGGAACGAGACCGCGCAGTCCTGCTGATCAGCCAGGCTCTGGGCGCCGACGTACGCGGTGTGATGGGAAAGCTGGCCGTAACGCCCGCCATGTACGTCTTCAACCGGGTGATGAACGGCCGGCGGGACTGGGTCACGGACGGCTCCGCCTTCCAGGTGGGCGACATCCTGCACTACGCGGTGCGGGGCGAGGGGCTGCGCCAGTTCATCGCGGAGCGGGTGTCCGAGGTGGCCCGCTCCGAGGGCCCGGTGGTCCTCTTCGCGCACAGCCTGGGCGGCATCGCGGCCGTGGACCTGCTGGTGGACCGGGCGCTCGCGGAGGTGAGCCACCTCATCACCGCCGGCTCCCAGACGGGCCAGCTCTACGGCATGAACGCCCTGCCCAGCCTGGAGTTCGGCCAGCCGCTGCCACCGCACTTCCCGCGATGGACCAATCTCTACGACCGCCACGATCCCCTTGGCTTCCTGGCCGGGCAGCTCTTCCCGGGCCGGGTCTCGGACGTGGACGTCACCTCGGGCCAGCCGTTCCTGGCCGCACACAGCGCGTACTTCACCAACCCCGCGGTCCATCGGATCCTCGCCGACGCCATCGGAGAGTGTGCGTGAACCCGACGACTCGCCCCGACTTGACGTACGCGGTGCTCGTCGGTGTCGATACGTACGCCTCTCCCCGTCTGCGCCCGCTTCACGGCCCCGCGCTCGACGCCTGCTGGCACGCCCGGTGGCTGCGGTCGAAGGGTGTACCGGCCGCACACATCAGGCTGCTGGTGTCACCGGGGGAGCAGGCGCGCACCGAGGTGGCGGCTGTTGCCGGGAAGCTCGGGCTGACACCGCGCCCGGCCACCCAGGCGGAGGTGGAGCGGGTCCTGGTCGACGAACTGCCCGAATGGCGCGGCGATCTGCTGTGGTTCGCCTGGAGCGGGCACGGCATCCTCGACGACAGGGACCAGCAGCGGCTGTTTTGCGCCGATGCCAGACCCGCCTACGAGGTCAACTTGCCGATGGGGGAGTTCGAGCGGAACCTGCTGCACGACCGGCGCTACGAGGGGATCCGCGAGAAGATCTGTGTCGTCGACGCGTGCCGGGTCTTCGATGTCCCCGCCTCCAGCCTGCCCGGCACCCTGTCCCTCGGACGCACGGAGTCGGCCGACAGCCAGGGGCGCCTCGCGAGCGCCTACGCCACGCAGGACGGCCGCGGCGCGGCCAACCTCTCAGCCGAGGGCCGCGGCCTGTTCACCTCCCACCTGCTGGCGGAGTTGGAGCGTTCGCGGGCCTGGCCGCCCGACCTGCCCACAGTGCTGGAGCGGGCCAAGGCGAGGATGAGCACCGCGGCGGTCGTGCAGGTTCCCTACCTCGTGGAGCGCCGCCATGACGGCGGCAGCCCCGTGCCGTTCGGGAGCCGGGTCCGGCTCTCGCCGCACATCCGCACCCACGCCGAGGAGCTGGCGCGGCTTCGGGGCAAGGGCTCCTACCTGGTCCAGAAGAATCTCCCCTTTGTCAGCCCCCGTGACGGCTCGGACCCTAAACGGCTGTTTGGCAAGCTGGACAAGCTGAACCGCTCGGCTTCGGAGCAGGAGCCCAAACGGGGCTTCCTGTTGATCGGTCCGGCGGGGGCGGGAAAGACCCGGACGGTTTTCGAGATCGCCAAGGTCGCGCTCGAGCAGCGCGAACCCTGGCAGGTGCTGCACGTCGCCGGTTCCCCCGAGGTGTCGACCGACGACGTCATGGCCGCCGTCCGGGAACAGGTCGGGCGGCAGAGGGTACTGCTGATCTTCGACTATCTCGACAGTTATGAGGCCCTGAACATCAAGGCACTCGGTGAGGCACTGCAGACGGAGGACCCGGACGGTCGCGTCGCCTGCGTAGCGTCGGTCCGGCCGGGCATGCTCAGGACGGTCAGAAAGAGCGGTGTCCGGATTCTGCTCGACGAGGTCCCCCTCCGTATCGACCGCGACCACACGGAAAAGGTGATCAGCCAGATCTTCGTGAAAGTCGCGCCCGGAATGCTGGAGAAACCCAAGGACGCGCGACGGCTGTCGCAGGCGTGCGGGCAGCGGCCGATCATCGCACTGCTCATCGCACGGGAACTCGAGGCCCGGCTCAAGCTCGGCGTCAGCGAGCTGGATTTCCTCCCGCCCCGGCCCACGGATCTGCTCATCTGGCTGCAGCAGCGCACCGAGCAGGACTTCGGCGAGCCTGCCAAGGAAACCCAGCTGCTCGCTTCGGCGGTCGCGGCGGCCTCGTGCGAGCAGGATCAGGACGCGGTCGAGGAGGCCGTGCGGCGGTTCCTCGCCCTGTGGCCGGACGCGACCTTCCGGAACGGCCCCGAAGGAGTGGTCGGGCGGCTGCTGCACCTGGGCTGGCTAGTGGAGTCCGGCCAGGGCATCGACTCCGTCCACGACGTCGTCACGGACGAGTTCCTGCGGATGGCCGCTGTCGACCCGGAAGACGAAACGCTCCGCGCTGAGGTCCTGAAGGCACTGCTGTCCGCTTTCCTGGCCGGCGCCCGGACCTTCGGCGTGGCCTCCCGCCACCTGCGGCGGTGGTCAGCCGATCTCGTGGACACACAGCGCAGGACACTGGAGCGCGCCTGCGCGAACTGGCTCGCGGACAACATCGGTCAGCTGGCCGCACTGGTCGCCGGCGAACCGCAGGCCGGCCGGTCCATCATGCTCACCATGCTGTCGGGTTCGCCCTGGCGCAAGGCGGTGGACGACAACTGGGACCGGCTGGTCGGGCCCTGGCTGGAGGAGACCGAGGAGCGCGATCCCGGCAAGGCGGCGACCGCCCTGGACAGCGCCGTACGCAACTCGGTCGGCGGTGTGTCCGAGCATCTCGTGGACGCCTGCCTGGCATGGGTGGAGCGGCAGCGGACGACCCGTGAGGTGAGCCCGCTGCTCCGGCTTCTGATCGAGACCGACGGAGTCTCCGCCTCCGACCGCGACAAGGTCGCGGCACACACGCTCGGGTGGCTCGAAGAGCAGCGGGCCTTGAGCAGAGCGGGCGCTCGGCTGCTCGCCGCCCTGCTTCGGTGCAAGGACCTCGGCGCCGACCGTGCGGTCGAGGTGATCGACCTGTCGCTCAAGCGGATGGAGCAGAGCAAGCGGAATCCCGACGCCGGCCTGGTGCTGCGCCCGCTGCTGCTCCGGAAGGATCTCGATGAGCCGCGTCAGACCCGCGCGGTCGACAGGGCGCTGGCCTGGCTCGGCGCTGAGCCACCGCCCTCGGCCGCCGCGCTGGTGCTGGCCGCCGCCTTGCGCAGTGAGAAGCTCCGGGACGGCCAGGTAGCCCGCGTGACACGGAGCGCCTACACGTGGCTGAAGGCGCATGGGGGCCACATCGACGCCGCGTTCGTCCTGGAGCCGTTACTGGCACAGTGCCGGGAGGCCACGGAGGCACGAGTCGTACTCAACCACGCGTTCGGGTGGCTGGGTCGCCATGTGCCGGTCCGTCGGTCGTCCTACGTGCTGGCCGAAGTGCTGCTCCGTAAGGGTCTCGGCGCCAAGAGGGCGGCAGCGGCGATCGCCGACGCCCAGATATGGCTGGTGGAGAACGGCCTGATCGACGACGCGAAGTTCCTGCTCAGCTCCCTGCTGAGCCGCTCGGACATCGACCGTGAGACCACGCGGAAGCTGGCGGACGACGCGGTGACCTGGCTCAGCCGGCACGGGCTGGACAACGGCGGCACGTATGTCGTGTCCGCGCTCCTGCGTCCCGATGCCGTCGCCGGGCACGTCGACGAGGCGGCCCGCACCGCATTGACCTTGCTGGGCGACACGTACAACCCCGCGGTGACGCGGAGCACGCTGGTGGATGTGCTGAAGAGCGGCGCCGGCGCCGGTCCACGCCGTGATGCAGTGGACCGTGCACTGGACTGGCTGGATGAAAACGAGCTGGAGTTCGAGGCGACGTACGTGCTGGGTCCGCTGCTGGAACACCGCAGATTCCTCGAGGGCCGGACCTCTCGGGCCGCCCGCCTCGCGCTCGCCTGGCTGAACGACCATGGAACACGGCCGGAAGCCTCCTTCGTCCTGGATCCGCTGCTCGCCCTGCCCGGTGTCACAAGCCACGAGGCCGGGGCGATCGAGGAGAAGGCACAGGCATGGCTCGCCGACCACCTGCCTTCCGAGGACGCCCGTTTCCTTCTCTCCCGGCTGCTCCGGCGACCCAAACTCGCCCTCAACTGGCCCGAGTCCGTCGAGACGCTCGCCTTCACCTGGCTGGGGTACCACGGGGACCGCCCGTACGCGTCGTACGTCATCGACCCGTTGCTGCGGTGGTCCGATGCCGCCAGACCCGAGGACGCCGTCCTCCTGGGGCTGAGCTGGCTCAAGAAGAACACCACCGCCGAAGGTGTCTCCAGCGTCGTGTTGACTCTAGCGGCGCGCCGTGACCTCGATCTCGATCAGTACGCGTGGTGCATCGACCGGCTCCTGGAGCTGCTTGATCTCGGGTCTGAGCCCGCCTGCAAGCTACTCAACAAGGAGGTTTGGTTCCGGTCCGACCTGGATCCGGTCCGGGCCGCCCGTCTCGCCGAGCACATGCTCGGCGTCCTGGAGGACGAGGAGGCAGAGCCTCCCCGTGGGCTGTTGATCGGCCTGCTCGGCCTGGCCCTCCGTCCGGAACAGCAGTGTCGGGCGGTGCGCGTGGCCTTCCGCTGGCTTGAGGCTCCTGCCGCTTCGGCCAAGAAGGTCTCCAGGAAGTTCGCCGTCGTGGTGGCCCTGCTGAAGCGCGACGACCTCCGGGCCGACCAGTTAGCCGGAGCTCTCCAGACCTTGGAGTCGCTGGCGCACTGGTCCCAGCAGACCAATCACGGCAAATACCTGGGCTGGCTCCTGGCACCAGTGCTCGGCAATCCGAGAGTGGACGCCTCCTACCGGGCCGACGCCACCCGCCGAGCGCTGGAATGGCTGGGCTCATACGGCACCCATCGCGGTGCCTCCAGCGTACTGGCCGTGCTGCTCGACCGGCTCGACCTCGCTCCCGAGGACGGCGAGACCGTGGCAGCCTACGCCGAGGAGTGGTTGGCGGTAGCCGATAGCGAGAGTTGGGGCCGGCTGTCGGTCGAGGACGCGCTGCGCCGGTACCGGGAGCGGCAGGCGGCGGCACCGGTCCCGCCGGCGCCGTAGTACCACAAACCATGCCGTCCGGTAGCCGGTAGGCCGGCTGTCAGACACCGACGATCCTCGCCGTCTCGCAGCGAAGGTGCCAGCCGTGCAGCGTTCCGCGGCATCCCGTCCGTTCAGTCCACAGCCACAACGGCTCCAGGCCCTGCGGCCCCCACGAAACAAGCGATTCCTGACAACGGGGCAGGTCATTCCACGCGTCGCTCGGTCATGCTGCCCATCTCATCGGGAATCCAGGCCCTCTGGCCTTGCCGGACAGGCGCAACACCCTCAACGCGCGGACCGACTCGTAGAGACCCTCGTCTGCGTCGGTGATGACGCAGCCAGGCACCGGTGAGCGACACCCTCACCGTGCACGACCGGGCAGTCGTCGAATGCTTCGGCTGCGGCCGCCCCGGCACTGCTCCCGGCGAGGACCTCTGCCTGGCATGCCTCGGCTGGCTGCCATGCCGCACCTGCCCAGGCTCCACGCCCCCGCGGCGACGGCCCGCTGCACGACATGCGCATCAGCCGGGACAGACCAACATCAGGCCGGTGGTGCTTTCGGCCGGCACTACCCGCCCCGTCCGCGAAGGGGGAGGGTAAGCGTAGGTCTTCGTGGTCTCGCGAAGACCTTGTCGCGGAACAGAGGCGCATGCCTGCGTAGCTTTGCCCCCTTCGTGCGCTGGCGCTCGCTCTTGGCGGTGAAGGTCGGTGCGTGATCTGGCCGGTTCGGCCTGTGTTGGCTTCACTGGGCGTTCACTCTCCTATACGCACGTCGCCAAAAGCGACGTAATACGCCACCGATGGTCACCAGGGAGCGGGGGCAGACGGTGTCCGGTCTCGTTGGACCGCGCAGCCTTGCCCGTGAGCTGCAGCTCTCGTGCGGCTGAACCAGTGCGCGGCGTAGCCGCACGGCACTAGCTCACTCAGTGCCGCGGTCCCGCCCTCTCTGCAGAGCTGTTGGGAGGCGTCGGGGTGAAGCAGCGATGTGGATCCGGGCCGCTGGCCTGGCATGACGCAGGAGGTTTTGTGATGGCGCTGACTTGGTGGACGAATGCGATGGACTGGCTGGCCGCGGCCGCGCCGGACCCCCGGTCGTGCAAGAGCGACTGGCAGCGCGGCACCACCGGTGTCCATCTTCTGGCTGCCGGGCGCTACTGGGACGTGCTGATCGTTCCGGCCTGTCTCGGCCTGCGCACGGCTGACATTCTGGTTGGTTCGCCTCGTGGGAAGGCGGGCCCCGTCCTGCTGGACAGCAGGCGCCGGTGCGTCGGATTCTTTCTGCCACCCGGCCCTGACACTGTCTGGGCGGGTGAAGACATCCGTTACCTCACCACGGGTGCGTGGATCGCTTCTCCCGCTCCGCACTGCCGCTGGGGCGACCTGCGATGGATCTGGCCGCCTGATGGAACCGGTGCCCTCAACACGCCGGCCACGCTGGAAGCTGCCCTGCACCAGGCGGTGCGTGACCTGGCACGCACCCACGGCACCGGGCACTGCCACGACGCCCCGCACCGGGCGCTGGTCTAGCTTCGGCCGAAACTCGCGGCTCACGCAAGGACACAGACTTGCCGCCGACGACCCGGCTGCGACGGAGTACCGAGTGGTTTCAGCTCCTGGCCCTGAAGCCGGATGCGATCAAGGTGAAGGCGGCCCGGGGGGGGGCTTCCGGTTGTCGTCGCCGATCTGTCCGGCGACCGGCCGCGAGGGCTACGTGCCGGTGGCCTTCGAGTTTTGCTCAGTGATCCGTGGTCCGTGGTCCGTGGTCCCTCGCCCTTCACCGGGGGTGGTTCCGTATCCCCGGTGTACGGCGGTGCCGCCCGATCCACCCCGAGCCGGGCGGCGCCGCCGCCGGGTGTCAGTCGACGTCGTCGCTCTTGCAGACGTCGACGTTGTCGCTGGTGCCGGGCACCGCTGCCGCGCGTACGGCCTGGAAGTTGGCTTCGAAGGCGTCGTACACGGAGGCGCTGGTGACGCGGAGCATCGCCTCGTCGTTGTTGCGCAGGGCCGGGCCGCTCCAGTTGTGGCTGCCGGTCCACATCACCTTCTGTACCGAGCCCGCGTACATGCCGTCGATGAGCAGGTTCTTGGAGTGCACGATCCGCCGCGGGGTGGCGGCGTCCCCGTCGTCGTCGTGCTGGTAGCAGCGGTTGGTGATGCCGGAGACGCCGTGCAGGGCACTCCAGGTTCCGGCGTCCGTCTCGCTGTAGACGAGATCGATCTGGCAGCCCGCCCCGGCCAGCTGCCGCAGTTTGTCGGCGACGGCCTGCCGGGTGATCTTCAGCATGGCCGCGTGGATGGTGGTGCGGTGGCTGCCTGAGGCGTCGCTCCAGCGGCAGGCGACGTTGTCCAGGGCGTTGACGACGGTGTCGGTGCTCGCGTCGTCACCGGCCCGCGGGAAGAAGTAGTACTTGTAGTCGCCCGCGTTGCCGTACGTATATGACCAGGCGGAACGGTTCTGTGCGGCGAGCTTGGAGAAGTAGCTGGTGTAGCCGTCGTACAGGGCGGTGTTCCCGGCGACAGTGAGCGAACTGTTCCAGTAGCGGCTGTAGTTGGACGGCGTCAGGTTCGACGTGAGCTGCACGACGACGTTCGAGAGCGTGCCCCCGGATACGCTGCTCGCGAGCAGGAACTTGTTGTGGTTGATGCCGGTCCCGGCCGGTCCGAGACAGGACGAGCCGGACGCGCACAGCGTCACCCAGGACGAGAGGGACGTGTTCGTGCCCAGGGCCGACTTGAGGGTGTCGTACGAGGACGGGTACTCCAGCGTGCTGTGGTCGAGCACGACCCGGACGCTGACCCCGCGATTCTTGGCAGCGACGAGGTCGGAGGCGATCGTGTCGTCCCACAGGTGGTACATCGCGAGGCGGACGACAGAGCCGCTGTCCGCGCTTCCGATGATGGAGCGGACCTGATCACGGATCGCCTGCTGGTCCGCGGTAGTGCCGGTGGGCCGGTTGAATACCGGTCCCGTGGCCACGGTGGCGGCACCGGCGCTCTGCGCGGGCACGAGCAGCGCGGCGACGAACGCCCCGGCCGCCAGCAGCACACCGGACACGCGTGCGCTTCTCATGGCCGTGAACCGTGGTGTCCTCATGGTCGATTCCTCCCCTGGTTGCTCACTCACGTGTGAGTGCGTGAGTGCCGGTACAGCGTAAAGAGGGGGGACGGCGATGTCGTCCACCCAGGGGTCCAGCACGGGACCTGTACCGGGCGCGAGGTGACGGAGCGACATACCCACGATGTAGTACCCGCGGCAAGCTCGCACGGGGGCGAGCTCGACGCACGCTCAGAGGAAGGCGACAGTGCTGCATGGGCTATGGGGTGTCCCACCGCTCAAACCGGGCGCCTCCATTTCCCAGGCGAGTTCCACGGCCGCTTCCTGGGCCGGGCGTATGCGCGCTCCCGCCGGCGCTTCGAAACGGGAGGTGAGCTGGATGTCCCCGCCCTGGTCAGCGAGCTCAAGGAGCGAACGCAGCAAAGCTGGGCCTCTCAGATCCCATGAGGTGCGGCGCGCTACAGCTGCTGCACGCCTTCTGCGTCTACTCGGGCCGTCCGGCTGGTGCACCGTGAACTGGGATGGGACAGCGGTGACCGCCCCTCGCCGCGGGGTCACCGCCATCGACCGGTTCCTCGACACCATCAAGACCAAGGCCCGGCACTGGCTTGCCCTGGGCACGTAACTCCTTCATGCCGGGTCCTGGCTGGGCGCTCCTCCCCTTCCAGCATGACCTGGACTCCTGATGAGGCTTCCGCTTTCCGTTCAGCAGCCTTGATGGGTCGAACAGAGTCCTGTTGACAGCGGCCAGTCCAGACTCCCCAGTTACGGCCAGTTGGGACGTCACGCTCCGTAATGCATACCTCGGGCTTAGAGGTCACTCACCCGGCTGGGGGAGGGAGATCGTTCAGGCGGCCGACGCGACCTCGACGCGGTTGATGCGACGTTCGGAACATGACCACTGTTGAACGGACGATCAAGGTGCTCTGCAGAGCCAGGTGGCACCTATGGCCTCGCTGGGTGGCCCGGGCAACGATGCTGTGGGCGGTGTTGTATGCCCTCTTCGGCCTAGCGTGCGCGCTGAGCGGGACCTCCTTGTTCCACAACGGCGGTGACTCAGGGGCTTCTGCGTTGGATTGGGCGGTCGTGGCGGTGGGTGCGCTGGCGGCGTTGATCAGTGGAGCGGTGGAGCAGTACGGGTTGCGGCCGGCACTTCGTGTTCTGCTCTGGGTGGTCTGCGCTCTGGCCGGGGTCACCGCGTTCAGCCTGCTGATGGATGTGATCACGCTGATGCTCGGTCAGGGAGTGGACGGCCGCGCCTCCGCCGCGAACAAGGCCCTGGCGGCGGTCGGGGCGGTCCTGCTTGCGGCCACGGCCCGGTCCGACCGCCTGCCCGCCGACACTGGCGCGCGAGCGCCGTCCGCAGCACCGCGGCTCGTCCAGCTCACCTCCTGTGCGGGTACGCTGGCGTTTGTCCCGTACGCGGCGATGAAGCTGGTCTGGGCGTCTGGTGGCACGTTCGCGGGGATCACCGGTGAGGAGATGCTCGCGATCTCGGAGCGGAACGGCGCCTCTGGGATCTTCCTCACCTTGGAGTCCTGGGGCCTGGACCCCACCGCACTGCTGGCCATGCTCGGTGTCTTCCTGCTCTGGGGCCTGGTCCGCCCGTGGGGGCAGGTCTTCCCGCGCTGGACGCTGTTCCTGCGCGGTCGACGAGTGCCGCGCTGGCTCCCCCTCACCCCGGCTCTGCTCGGCGCCGCCACGCTCGCCCCGTACGGCGTTGCGGGGGTCGGATACCTGACCCTGGCCACTGCCGGTGCAGTGACGATGCGGCGCGGCGACTTCCACTCCTCGGGCGACGCACTGCTGGTCAGCTGGATCGGCATGATCGCCTTCGCCATTTACGGCATCGCCCTGACCATCGCAGCCCGCTCGTACTGGCTTCGGACGCGTCCCGCCCGCCGGACGAGCATCAACGCAGAATGACCGTGGGCGGCCAGTTGGATCTCTCCCACTGGCCGCCCACGGGAATTCCAACTGGCCACCAGCATCCCTGTTCGGGTGATCATCGCACGGTCGGCGCATGAAGGAGAGCTCTCTTGGTAGCTCGGAGTTGCGATCCCAACCGAGCAGCACCAGGAGGCCCTGTTGTCACAGTCCTTCGCGCTCATGCCCGCCGAGTCCACCGTGGCGTCCCGCTCGTGTGACTGCCTCGCGCACACGTTCGGGAACGCCGCGGACCGGCCGGAACGTGTTCCGTCCTACGCGTCGGACATGACCCAGGCCGAGTGGCAGGTGGTGCGGGCGTCGATGCCGGTGCCGGCGTGGCTGGAGGGCCGGGGTGGCCGTCCGAGGGCTACTGCCACCGCGTGATGCTGGACGCGGTCCGCTACGTGGTCGACAGCGGGGTGAAGTGGGCGAACCCGCCGAAGGACTTCCCGCCGTATCGGAGGGTGCACGCCTTCGCCCGCCGCTGGCAGGCCACCGGGCTGCTGGCCGAGCTCCACGACCGGCTGCGCGACCGAGTGCGCGTAAAGGAGGGCCGGGCGCCGGACCCGACGGCCGCGATCGTGGACTCGCAGTCGGTGCGTGCAGCGGCGAACGTCCCGCGCTCGACGTGGGGGTGGGACGGCGGGAAGAAGGTGGGCGGACGCAAACGGCACTTGGCGGTCGACTGCCTCGGCCTGGTCCTGGTGGTGCTTGTGACCGCGGCGAGCGTGCAGGACCGCGACGCCGCCGTCCCGCTGCTGGAGCGGCTGCGCAAGCTGTACTTCTCGATCCGGCTGGTGTGGGCGGACGGAGGCTACGCGGGCCGCCTTGTCGACTGGGCCGCCGGGAAACTCGGCCTCGCCGTCGAGATCGTCAAACGCTCCGACGACACCAGCGGGTTCGTGGTCCTGCCGCGCAGGTGGGTGGTGGAACGCACGCTGAGCTGGCTGATGCGCTCACGCCGCCTGGTGCGCGACTACGAGACCCTGCCAGCCATGCACGAGGCGATAGCGCTGTGGTCGATGACCATGCTCATGAGCGGACGCCTGGCCGGGCGCCGCCGACACGTATTCATCCCACGTGAGCAGGCATTGCCGGGCTGACTGCACCGAGCACGTTCGGCCGGAGCTCTGCCACCCAGCCCCGGGCCGTCAGCCGCTTCATCCGCGAGCGCACTCCCTCCACCCCCGCCGGAGTCGTCTGCCACCCCAGCCGCTCCGCGATCTGCTTCGCCCGCAGCCCACCGACAGCTTCCGGCCCGGCGAGCACCGCAAGGATCTGCTGATACTCCGGCGCGAGCACCTCCACCCCGACACCCTCGACATGATGCGGTACGACCGAGCCCGGCGCCGCGGGCCGCACCGGTCCGTCCACCCCCGCCGACGGCTCCTCGGCCAACACTTCCGCGACCGTCACCCGCGCCAGCGCCAACCGCTCCAAAGCATGTTCCGCCACACCGAGCGCGGCCTGCACCCGCTCGGCCTCCTCCCGCAACCGTGCGACCTCTTCCCGGACCTTCTTCTCCCCGGGCCTCCAGCAGCCCCCTCACCGACGGCACCCCAGTACCTCCAGCAGGTGGACGACACGATGCGCCGTCTCTCCCACCAGACAGCCGGAACCATGCCCGACCAGTGGAAACTCAACGACTATGTTCGGAAAGCGGAAGCCGTCTGAGAGCAGGCGCTGTCCCACCTGGGACCAGGCCAGACAGCCGGCATCGGCGGAGACCGCGTCCTGAGCCTCGACATCCACGTACACGAAGACGGCTGGCTGTCGATCCAGATCAGCGACCAGGACCGCCTTACGACGGTCCTGGGAGCCCGACCCCAGGGAGACTGGATCGCCGAGCACCGCGGGCGCCTGGAACTGGTCCGGCAGACCTGGCCCCGCGCAGTCGTCGAGACGGTCCCAGGAACCTCCGGGTGAAGCCCCGATCGCAAGCAGTCAGCATCCGATCAGTTCCGACCCTGCCATGCAGGTCGCCGCCGTGTCAGCGAGACGGTCAGCCAGCCGCGGAGCGTGCTGCCGGAAGGACATGTGTACGTCCCCGACTGATGCATCGCGCGCTATTCAGCCAGGTCCGATGGCTTTGTGCCATTGGTCGACAACCCGCCTCCAACATCACCGAGATGCCGCTACACAAGAAAGTCGGCGGCGGCATCCAGCCGTCCACGGGGTGAAGGCCGGTCGGTGGGGAGGGCGGGGCGGTTGGTGACCATCAACGTGGCGGTGCTGCTCGCAGCCGTCGTCGCCTGGCGGCTGCGGCGGCGTACGGAGGCCCGCAGCCGTTTCGACGAGAGGCTGACCGTTGTCATCGTCCTGGCGCTGGGCGTTTTGATCGCGCCCACTCCGGCCGGTCAGGGGATCTTGAACATCCTGGGGCAGCTTGCGAGCGGCGTCACTCAGGCCAGCCGATGAGCGCACGCACGCGCGCGGGCCAGGTGGCGTCCGCCGGCTCCTGCGGGGGACGAGCCTGGGGAGCGGGGGAGTGATGGCGGCGCGTCGACGGCGCCGGCGCTTGAAGAAGCGGACCCGCAGGCAGCTGCAAGTCTGGGGTGCGGTGGCGGCGCTGTTCGCCGTGGTGTGGGTGGCCCGGAACTGGTCGGTGGTGTGGCCCGTCCTGGTGGCCGTGCTCGCCACGGCCGTGGTCGGCGGGGCCAGCTGGATACTGCTGAGGGCGCACCGGCATGCGGTCGGCCAGGACCGCGCGTGGCGGGCGCAGGAGGAGGCCCGGGCGCGGGAGTTGTCGATGGCCGAGGTCGACGCGTTGTCGTGGCAGGAGTTCGAGAGGTACATCGCGGAGCTGTGCCGACGCGACGGCTGCCGAGACGTCGTCGTCAGCGGCAAGAGCGGCGACCTGGGCGCGGACGTCGTCGGCTACCTGGCCGACGGCCGCAAGCTGGTCGTCCAGGTCAAGAAGTACGCGCCACACAGGAGCGTGTCTTCGCAGGACATGCAGAAGTTCGTCGGCACCGCCCGTCTCGAACACGGCGCGGACGTCGCGTTGTTCGTCACGACCTGCCGCTCGTTCACGAAAGCCGCGCTGGGTCTCGCGCTGCGCCAGGACATCGTGGCCATGCACCGCGACCTGTTGGGCGCCTGGGTCAAGGGCGCTCATCTGGAGACGCTGATTCCGCTGAACGGAAGCGGCGGCGGCACCAGGAGGCGCCCGCCTGCGTGACCGGCCGGCCGCAGGCGGCCGGCCCGGCCCACAGTTGTGAGAGCGCCAGTAGGCGAGAAGGCAACAGCGCCCAAGTCGTGAGCGCATTGATGGGCATTTGGAAGGCCACCGCCTGAGCGAGGGCCAGGGGGCGACGGCCCCTCCCGGGGGGCCGGTAGTGCAGATGGCGGCGACCGCCTCCCGGTCGAGGCCCTGCTGGGCGAGAGTGGGCAGGAGTGCGCAGGCGTGGAGCTGTGCGCGGACCAGGCCGGCGGGGGCGGTGGCCGCGCCATGCTCGGCGTGCGCGAGTGCTGCGGGCAGGTTCCCGGTGTGGCGGGCCACCATGCTTTTGCGCCCCGTACGCCCACGCCGCGAGCGCTGTGTCCCCGCACCGGTTGGCGTACGGGAGGACGGTTGCCAGGTGGGTGCGCGCGCCGGCTGGGTCGTTGAGGTGGAACGTCAGGTTGCCCAGCAGCCGAAGCGCCGTCCGACCTGGTGGTGCAGCTCGGTGCCGTCCGCGCTGGGGGAGAGCAGCTTTGCCAGCAGGGTGCGCGCGGTGCGGACCTCCCTGAACGGCACCGGGAGGGGATGGTTGCTGTAGTTCTCCATCGGCGTGGACGCCGCGGGCTTCACAGCCGGCCCAGCGGGCCAGAGCGAGCCGGGATGCCGTAATGCCCGACATCGGGCGATGTACATGCCGTGTTTGGTGTGGCCTGGGGCGGGTTGCGGGGGATGCCCAGAGAACCTCGTCGCGCTCAGTCGGTGTTGAAGGCCTGGCTGACGCTCAGCGTGTCCTCGTAGAGGTGCATGCGGACGGTCTCGCCGTCTTGGACCACCAGGTGCATGGCCGATGGGGTGGTGAACTCCTTGCCGGTGGACGCGACCGTGTGCGTGAAGACCCCCAGCAGCATCACGTCATCGCCGTCGACGATGATCCGCTCCAGCACGACCTTGCTCTTGCCGGGTACGAAGTGCGGCCACATCGTGGCGAAATAGGGCGCGACTTCCTCCCGCTGGGTACGGCGGCCGGTCCAGGGCAGTTCGTCGTTGCCGGGGACGTGCCAGTCGATGTGTGCCGCGAACAGTTCCTGGATGCCGTCCTGGTCCTGCCTGCCGAGGCGCTCCAGGAACTGCTCGGCCACTGCCCGAGAGGTCTGGGTATCTGTTGTCACGGTGTTTGCCCTTGTCATTCGTACTTGTGGGGTGAGTGTGTGTCGCATGCGCCTCACGTCACCTCTACAGCTGGGTGACGCCGCCGTCGACGAGCAGTTCCGCACCGGTGGTGAAGGAGCTGTCGTCTCCGGCCAGGTAGAGGGCGGTGGCAGCGACCTCGTCGGGACGACCGGTGCGGCCGAGCGGGGTCGGTGCGGCGGGTTCGGCCACCGCGGACTGGTCGCCCTGCGGGAACGCGGCCCGCAGCTCGTCGCCGCCGGGAGTCTCGACGGGGCCGGGAGTGAGGGCGTTGACCCGGATCCCGCGGCCGGCCAGTTCGGCGGCCCAGGTGCGGGCGAGGCTGCGGATCGCGGCCTTGGTGGCGGCGTAGACGCCGAGGCCCGGGGCGGCGCGCAGGGCCGCGCTGGAGGACAGCAGAATCACCGAGGCCCCGGCCGACAGGAGGGGCAGGGCCTTTTGGACGGTGAAGATCGTGCCCTTGAGGTTGACGGCGGTGGTCTGTTCGTACTCCTCCTCGGTGATCTTTCCGAGCGGACCGTAGTCCCCGACACCGGCGTTGGCGACGACGATGTCGAGGCTGCCGCTCCGCTTCGTGATCTCGGCGAAGAGCCGGTCGAGGTCGTCGAGCTGCGACACATCGCCCTGGATACCGATCCCGTGGCTGCCGACCTGCGCGACGGCGGTGTTCAGTTCGGCCTTGCGGCGGCCGGTCAGGTAGACCGTCGCTCCCTCGGTGGCGAACCTGCGCGCGATGGCCAGACCGATGCCGGTAGAGGCGCCGGTCACCAGGGCGGTCTTGCCGTCCAACTGTCCCATGGGGTTCTCCGAATCTTCGAGGTAACCAGTTTTGTTACATTGGTGGGCGCGGAAAGGGCCACCACCGGAACCTGGAATGGGCTAAGCGGTTTTGAGGATGTCCCGCAGGACGTCCTCAAGTGTGGTTTTCGCCAGCTCCCTGCGGAGGGCGGCCTCGATCTCGTCGTAGACGGAGGTCAGCGCCGGTCCGATGCCGTGGCCCACGACGCACTCGGGGTCAGGCGTCGAGCGGTGCAGAGCGAAGATCGGCCCGGCAGCGATCGCCTCATGGACGTCGAGCAGGGTGATCGCCGCCAGGTCGCGGGAGAGCGTCCAGCCCGCTCCTGTACCTCGCCGCGAGTCGACGAGGCCGGCCTTGCGCAGCTCGGCCAGGAGGCGTCGGATCACCACCGGATTGGTGTTGACGCTCGTCGCGATCTGCTCGGAGGTGGCGACCTCATGACCGCGACGCTGATACAGCCCTATCCACGTGAGGGCATGCGCCGCGATGGTCAGCCTGCTGTTGGCGCTCACCGCGGACCTCACCTCCCTCGACCCTTCAACCTCGTCGTAACGCTATCAGTTACAACGGCATGCGGCAAAGCTCCGCAGGGCGAACCCGCGTCTTCCGTACCGAACCGCACGCGACACCAGCCCGAGCCGCGGGACGTCGTATCGCCTTTGAGGTCGACCGCATCGACGAGGCGTTCAGCCGCGGCTGGAGCGTCCTGGTGCGGGGCACCGCCAGGGCGGTCGCCGACCCCGACGAGGTGCGCCGGCTGGCCGAGCGGGCTCACGGCGAGCCCTGGGCCGGCGGACAGCGCCCGCTGTGGCTGCGCATCGATCCGATCCACATCAGCGGACGCCGGATCACGGTCTGACGGACGACCGCCAGGTCAGAGACGGACACCCCCATGTACCGCAACGATGGATTTCGCGAACTGGACCGGCGGGAATGTCTCCGGCTGATGGCCAAGGTGCCCGTGGGGCGCATCGTCCTCACCTGGAGCGCGCTGCCTGCCGTCCTGCCGGTCAACTTCTGCCTGAAACCGACGGGACGGTCGTGCTGTGCACCTCCGCCACGTCGGAACTCGCGCGGGCGGTCGACGGCGCCGTGGTCGCGTTCGAGGTCGACGAGATCGACGTCGTACGGCAAGAGCGGCTGGAGCGTGGTCGTCACCGGAACCGCCTCGGTGGTCACCGACCCCGCCGAGCACCAACGCCTGGTCCGCGCCGGTCCGCGGTCCTGGGTGCCCTCCGTGCAGGAACTGTTCATCCAGGTCTCGTCAGAGCTTGTGACGGGACGGGAGCTGGTCGGCGGCCGCAGCCCCTACGGCCTCGACCGCTCGTGAGGGCGGATCCCCCTCGCCGTACGGGCCGGTCGGCACTGTTGAAGGGCGTGGTGATGGCGCCGATCCGACGGCCCGTTCGCCACCGGCACACCGGTCGTGTTCGCCAACCACGTCTACCGGTGGCTGATCCACATGGACGTCACCGACCGCGTCCAGGCATCGCGGTGTGGTCCCCGGCTGGCCCGGGACCGCTGGTCGGCGCCAACTGGCTTTGGCACCCGGGACGTTAGGACCGCTGCCAGGGGCCGCCCAGCCCCCTCCGATGGGCGTGGCGCGCACGGGACAGTGAAGACGCACCTGATGCGACCCACGCGTCAGATCTGGAGGGGATGAGTTCCATGGCAGTTCACGATCACCCCGACCGCCGGCCGGTCGTCCGATTTCCGCTCCTGCGGGCCGGTACGGCCACGCGTTCCGTCGGTGTGCTGGAGCAAGCCGCAGCGAGCAGGTACGCCCTGGCCGGGCTGCGGCTGCTGATCGGCTTCGTATTTCTGTGGGCGTTCCTCGACAAGACGTTCGGATTCGGCTACGCGACTCCCTCAGGGAAGGGCTGGATCCACGGTGGGTCGCCGACCCATGGCTTCCTGAGTGGTGTGGCGGCCGGCCCGATGCAGTCAACCTTCCATGCCTGGGCTGGGCTCACGTGGGTCGACTGGCTGTTCATGCTCGGCTTGCTCGGCATCGGACTGGCCCTCACCACGGGCGTGGCGCTGCGGCTCGCCGGGGTGGCGGGCACCGCGATGATGGCGCTGATGTGGATCGCGGAATGGCCGCCGGCCCAGCACCTGTCGGACGGATCGCCGAGCATGTCGACGAACCCCTTCGCCGACTACCACGTGATCTACGCGACTGCCCTGATCGCTCTGGCGGTCACCGGCGCCGGTGCCACCTGGGGACTGGGGCGCACCTGGGCGCGGCTCCCGTTCATCGACCGCCATCCCTGGCTGCGCTGAGCAGGCTCACGGGCACAGGGCCGAACGGCCCTGTACTTCCCCCAACCGGCGAAATGATCGCCACTCTGGACTTGCTGTGCACCGGAGCGACGGGTCAGGACAAGGAGAGCTACTGATGGCGGACAGCCAGCGACCCGGCCCCTACGAAGCCATCCGCCTCCCCGACGGTGACGGCGTCACCGTGCGCCGGGAGCTGCGCTCGCGCATGCCGGAGCTGGCCTGTCTGATGCTCACCTCCTTCGACGACGAGGAGGCTCTACTCGACTCGATCATGGCGGGTGCCTCCGACTGCGTGGGGAAACAGATCCGGGACTCCGACCTGGTCTCCGCCGTCCGAACGGTAGTGACCGGGCATCCTGCTCGATGCCAGCGCCACCACGCGGCCCATGGCTCGGCTGCGCCACGAGCAGGGCCCCGAGGAGGAGGCCGACGCTCTGCCGGGGCTTACCGAGGGCGAGCGGGACGTCCTCGCCCTCATCGGAGAGGGACCGACCAACCGGCAGATCGGGCAGAGGCTGTTCCGCGCAGAGAAGACGGTGAAGAACCACATCTCCCGTCTGCCAGCGAAGCTCGGAGTCGAGCGCCGTATTCAGGCCGGGGTGATCGCCACGCAGGTCCAGGACCGTCTTCGCCGACAGGGCGAGTGAAGGCCGCAGACCGATCTCCGTGACGCCCTGCTTGCCCACCGCGGCGGTCAATCTGACGACGTCCCCGTCCTCGCAGCCCGGCTGTCCCCTGACGCTGTTCCGGTTCACCGTGCCGCCGACCGCCGGCGCATCACCTGCACCGTCTCGTGCCGTTCCCTGCCCTGTGCGGCTACCGTGGCACATGACGGGATGGCGGCCCGTGCGGCGAGCGGATCGGGAGGACCACCGGTGGCAGGCTCCGAGGAGAAAGAGACTCGCATCCGGCTGCCACAGCTCAGACTGGACGAGTTGCTGGAGGAGCTGCAAGCCCGGCTGGACGCTGCCCGCGGCACGCGAGACCGGGTGCACAGCTTGCTGGAGGCGGTGCTCTCCGTCGGGCGGGAACTCGACCTGGCGCAGGCGCTGCGCCGCATCGTCGAGGCCGCAGCCGTACTGGTGGACGCCGAGTACGCCGCTCTCGGGGTGATCGGCCCGGACGGCAGGCGACTGTCGGCATTCCACACCGTCGGCGTCACCGAGGAGCAGATCGCCGAGATCGGTCCGTTCCCCGAGGGACACGGCATCCTCGGCGAGCTGATCCGCCACCCGCAGGCGCTCCGTCTGCCGAAGCTGTCCCAGCACCCCGCCTCCTACGGCTTCCCGGCCCACCACCCGCCGATGAACACCTTCCTCGGCGTCCCCATCCGGGTGCGGGACCAGATCTTCGGCAACCTGTACCTGACCGAGAAGCGCGGCGGTGCGGAGTTCGACGAGGAGGACGAGTCGGTGCTGTCGACGCTGGCGGTGGCCGCCGGTGTCGCGATCGACAACGCCCGCCTTTATGAGGACTCCCGACTGCGGGAGCGCTGGCTGCAGGCGAATGCCGAGATCACGCACAGCCTGATGTCCGGCAGCGATCACACCGCCGTCCTCGGACTGATCGCGGAACGTGCCCGCGAGATCACCGGAGCGGCCCTGGCCGTGGTCGCCATCCCGATGGAGGACACCGGCGCGCTGACCGTCGAACTGGCCATCGGCGCGGAGGCAGACCGCCACCGGAGACTGGTGCTGCCGGTCGAGGGGAGCCTCGTCGGGGAGGCCTTCTCCACCGCCGCCCCGGTGACCAGCGGTGACGTCTCGCGGGACGACAGGGCCTCGACCGGCCCCAAGCGGTTCATCGGCCTCGGCCCGGCCGTGGCCGTCCCCATCGGCACGGCCGAGGGCGTGCGAGGCGTGGTCCTGCTCGTACGCGAGGCCGGGCAGACGGCTTTCACGGGCAAGGAGATCGAACCGCTGCGGGGCTTCGCAGCGCAGGCGGCGGTCGCCATGGAGCTTGCCGAGCGCCGCCGGGACGCCGAGGAGATCGCGGTCCTCAAGGACCGGGACCGGATCGCCCGGGATCTGCACGACCTGGCGATCCAGCGGTTGTTCGCGACGGGGATGACTCTGCAGAGCGCGGGCCGGTTCATCGAGCACCCCGAGGCCGGCGAGCGCGTCGTGCGGGCCGTGGATGATCTGGACGAGACGATCAAGATCATCCGGTCCACGATCTTCGGTCTGCGGGCCCGGGAGTCCGGCAGAGGGTCCGGGCTGCGGGCCCGTGCGGTGCGGACGGCCGGCGACGCCGCGCCGGTACTGGGCTTCGCGCCGAGTGTCCGTATGGAGGGGCTTTTGGACACCCATGTGCCCCGGGAGGTCGCCGACCAGGTGGTCGCCGTTCTGTCCGAGGCACTGACCAACGTCTGCCGGCACGCACAGGCCGATCGGGTGGACGTGGTGCTGGAGACCGACGGCCGGGAGGTGCGGCTGACCGTCACCGACAACGGTGTGGGAATCCCGCCGGAGGGCCGCCGAAGTGGTCTGCGCAACATGGCCGAGCGGGCCGAGCAGCTCGGCGGGAGCCTGGAGTGGCAGGCGGCGACCGACAGCGGAGGCACGCGTCTGCAGTGGCGGGTCCCGCTGCCAGAGGAGTGATCGCGTCGGTGCCTACTATGACGCGGCCCTGGCTGGCACGGTCCAACGCAGGGCGGTGCCCGCAGCCGTCAGTACAGTGACGTCGGCCAGCTGCTGAGGACGGCGGCGAGGACACCGACGTCGAGCAGCACGCCCAGCGAGAGCCATGGGCTGAACCACAGGGTCTTCAGCACCAGCCCTGTGCAGGCCGCGGCGAACGCGGCGCGCTGCCGGAACGGGATCCGTCCCGATCCGTCTCAGGGCCGCCCCGCCCCGGTGGGCGGGGCGGGGGGTGCGTTCAGCGGCTGTCGCCCGGGTCGGCGTCGTGCAGTGCCGCGCGGCCGGCCTCCAGGCGGGCGACCGGGATGCGGAACGGCGAGCAGGAGACGTAGTCCAGTCCGGCCGTGTGGAAGAAGTGAACGGACTCCGGGTCGCCGCCGTGTTCCCCGCACACACCGATCTTCAGGCCGGCACGGGCGGCACGGCCCTCGGCCACGGCGATGCGCACCAGACGCCCGACGCCGTCCCGGTCGATCGTCTCGAACGGGGACGTCGTGAAGACGCCCTTGTCGAGGTAGGCGGAGAAGAACGCCGCCTCCACGTCGTCGCGGGAGAAACCCCAGGTGGTCTGGGTGAGATCGTTGGTGCCGAAGGAGAAGAATTCCGCCTGCTCGGCTATCCGGCCCGCCGTGAGCGCCGCGCGGGGCAGTTCGATCATCGTGCCGACCGGGCACTGCACGGGCACGCCGGACTCCTCAGTCACCTCGGCGAGAACGGCTTCCACCTCCGTGCGCACCAGGCGCAGCTCCGTGACGTCGCCGACGAGCGGCACCATGATCTCCGCCTGGGGATCGCCGCCCGCCCGGATCCGGTGCGCGACCGCCTCGGCGACCGCTCGCACCTGCATCGGGAACAGGCCCGGCACCACCAGTCCGAGCCGCACGCCACGCAGCCCGAGCATCGGGTTCTCCTCGTGCATGCGGGTCACCGCGGTCAGCAGCTCCGCGTCGTGCGGGTCGCACCGCTCGCCACGGGCCTCGGCGGCAGCGATGCGAACAGCGAGCTCGGTACGGCCGGGCAGGAACTCGTGCAGCGGCGGGTCCAGCAGGCGGATGGTGACCGGGAAGCCGTCCATCGCCTCCAGGATGCCGATGAAGTCCGCCCGTTGGAGGGGCAGCAGGGCGTCGAGTGCCCGTCGGCGCTCGTCGTCGGTGCGGGCCAGGATCATCTCCTCGACCAGCTTGCGCCGGTCACCCAGAAACATGTGTTCGGTTCTGCACAGTCCGATGCCCTGGGCGCCGAACCGGCGGGCTCGGGCGGCGTCCTCGGCCGTGTCCGCGTTGGCGCGGACCTCCAGCCGCCGTACGGCGTCGGCGTGGTCCAGGGCCTGGGCAACCGCTTCGACGACGCCGTCGCCCTCTTCCGCGGTCCGACCGGTCGCCAGGTAGTGCAGCACCGCGGAGTCGGCCAGCGGGACCGGCCCGGCGTACACGGCACCCGTGCTGCCGTCCACCGACAGCACCGTGCCCTCCTCGACCAGAGTGCCGTTCCGGGTGGTGAAGCAGCGGCCGTCGAGATCGACGGACAGTTCCTCGGCCCCGCACACGCAGACCTTGCCCATGCCGCGGGCGACGACGGCCGCGTGCGAGGTCTTGCCGCCGCGGCTGGTCAGCACCGCCTGGGCGGCGACCATGCCGGGCAGGTCGTCCGGGGTGGTCTCCTGTCGTACGAGCACGACCTTCTCGCCGGCCGCCGCCCGCCTCACCGCCTCCGCGGAGTCGAAGACGGCCGCCCCGACGGCGGCGCCCGGTGAGGCCGGGATGCCGCGGGCGAGAGGATCGCCCACCCGCGCCGCGTCGAAGCGGGGGAACATCAGCCGGGCCAGCCCGTCCCCGCCGACTCGGGCCAGCGCTTCGTCATCGCTGATCAACCCCTCCTCGGTCAGCGCTGCGGCTATGGCGAAGGCGGCCTCGGCGGTGCGCTTGCCGACCCGGGTCTGCAGCATCCACAGGGTCCCGCGCTCGATGGTGAACTCGATGTCACACAGGTCCCGGTAGTGGCGTTCCAAGGTGCCCATGTGGTCGAGCAGCTGCCGGTAGGAGCGCGGGTCGAGGTGCTCCAGGTCGCTCAGCGGCACTGTGTTGCGGATGCCGGCGACGACGTCCTCGCCCTGCGCGTTCGGCAGGTAGTCGCCGTACACGCCACGGCGTCCGGTGGCCGGGTCGCGGGTGAAGGCGACGCCGCTGCCGGAGTCGGCACCGAGGTTGCCGTAGACCATGCGCTGCACGCTGACCGCGGTGCCCAGGTCGTCGGCGATGTGCTCGCGGCGCCGGTACAGGCGGGCCCGCGCGCCGTTCCACGACTCGAAGACCGCCAGGACGCCGCGCCGCAGCTGCTCCGCAGGGGACTGGGGGAAGTCCTCGCCCGTCTCGTCGCGGATCAGCGTCTTGTACCTCTGCGCCAGCTCGGCGAGGTCGTCGGCGGTCAGGTGGACGTCGTCCGGCACGCGCCGGACGGTCTTCAGATCGGTCATGGCGTGTTCGAAGAGAGCCGAGTCCACGCCCATGACCGTGCTGCCGAACATCTGCAGGAGACGGCGGTAGGAGTCCCACGCGAACCTGCGGCTCCCGGAGGTCTCGGAGAGGCCCTCGACGGACTCGTCGTTCAGGCCGACGTCGAGGACGGTCTCCATCATGCCGGGCATCGAGAAGCGCGCCCCGGAGCGGACGGAGACCAGCAGCGGATCGTCCGGCTGCCCGAGCCTCCGGCCGGCGGACCGCTCCAGCACGGCCAGGTGCCCGGACACCTCACGGGACATGCCCTCGGGTTCCGCGCCGCGGGCCAGATACGCCCGGCAGGCTTCGGTGGTGACGATGAAGCCGGGCGGGACGGGCAGCCCCAGCCGCGTCATCTCCGCCAGGTTCGCCCCCTTGCCGCCGAGCAGGCCGGCCAGGTCACGGCCGCCCTCCGCGAAGTCGTACACATAACGGACCATGACGCGTGCTCCTTGGCTGTGTGGGCCGGTGCCCTCCAGCCTTCGTCGTCAGGTCAGCTCCCGGCAGGTGCCGGGCGTCCCGGGGGCAGGGCCGGTCGGCCCCGGTCACGGGGCCGACCGGAACAGCAGCGCTGCCCTGACCGGCACTGCCCGCCGCACGGATCCCCGAGAAGGATCGATGGTGGAGCCACTCAGGGAGAGGACCTGTGATGACCACGACGACCGTGACAACCGGCAGCCGAACGGACGAGGCGTGGCGGGGTTTCGCCGGGACGACGTGGCGCGAGCGTATCGACGTCCGCGATTTCGTCCAGGCCACCTACACGCCCTACGAGGGCGACGCGTCGTTCCTGACCGGCCCCACGCGCCGCACCCGCGCCGTGTGGGAGAAGGTCAGCGCCCTGTTCCCGGAGGAGCGGCGAAGGGGCATCCACGATGTCGACCCGGCCACTCCTTCGACGATCACCTCGCACGCGCCGGGCTACATCGACCGCGACCGCGAACTGATCGTCGGCCTGCAGACCGACGCCCCGCTGAAGCGGGCGATCATGCCGAACGGCGGTCTGCGCATGGTCGAGAACAGTCTCAAGGCCTACGGCTATGCGCCCGACCCGTTCGTGACGAAGGTCTTCGGCACCTACCGCAAGACCCACAACGACGGTGTCTTCGACGCCTATACCCCCACCATGCGCGCCGCCCGCCGAGTCGGCGTCATCACCGGTCTGCCCGACGCGTACGGCCGCGGCCGGATCATCGGCGACTACCGGCGTGTGGCCCTGTACGGGACGGACCGCCTGATCGCCGCCAAGCGCGCCGAACGCGCCCTGCTGGACGCGCGGCCCTCCACCGAACACGTCATCCGCGACCGGGAGGAACTCGCCGAGCAGATCAGGGCGCTGGGGGAGCTGACGGAGATGGCGGCCGGCTACGGCTGTGACGTCTCCCGCCCCGCCGCGACCGCCCACGAGGCCGTCCAGTGGCTCTACCTCGGCTTCCTCGCGGCCGTGAAGGAGCAGAACGGCGCCGCCATGTCGCTGGGCCGCACCTCGACCTTCCTCGACGTCTACCTCCAGCGCGACCTGGCGGAGGGGCTGATCGACGAGACGCGCGCCCAGGAGCTGGTCGACGACTTCGTCATCAAGCTGCGGATCGTACGGTTCCTGCGCACCCCCGACTACGACGCCCTGTTCTCCGGCGACCCGACCTGGGTGACGGAGTCCATCGGCGGCATCGGCCTGGACGGCCGCCCGCTGGTCACCCGCACCTCGTTCCGCTTCCTGCAGACCCTGTACAACCTCGGCCCCGCCCCCGAGCCCAACCTGACCGTGCTGTGGTCGCCGCGGCTGCCGGCCGGCTTCAAGGAGTTCTGCGCCCGCGTCTCCATCGACACCAGCGCCGTCCAGTACGAGTCCGACGACCTGATGCGCCCCCGCACCGGCGACGACACCGCCATCGCGTGCTGCGTCTCCGCCATGGCCGTGGGCAGGCAGATGCAGTTCTTCGGCGCCCGCGTCAACCTCGCCAAGGCCCTGCTGTACGCCGTCAACGGCGGCCGCGACGAGATGACCGGCGAGCAGATCGCCCCCGAGATGCCCCCGCTGACCGGCGAGTACCTCGACCACGACGAGCTGGCAGCGGCCTACGACCGGGTCCTGGACTGGCTCGCCGAGACCTACGTCAACACGCTCAACGTCATCCACTGCATGCACGACAAGTACGCCTACGAGCGCCTGGAGATGGCCCTGCACGACCATCCCGTGCACCGCTTCATGGCCTGCGGCATAGCCGGCCTGTCGGTCGCCGCCGACAGCCTGTCCGCCGTCAAGTACGCGCGGGTGAAGGTGTTCCGCGACGCGAGCGGACTCGCCGTCGACTACCGCACCGAAGGGGACTACCCGGCGTACGGCAACAATGACGACCGCGCCGACGCGATCGCCGTCGGCCTCGTGGAGTCCTTCATGGCGAAGGTGCGCAAGCACCCCACCTACCGCGACGCCGAGCACACCCAGTCCGTGCTGACGATCACGAGCAACGTCGTCTACGGCAAGCACACCGGCAACACCCCCGACGGCCGCCGCGCGGGCGCGCCCTTCGCTCCCGGCGCCAACCCGATGAACGGCCGCGACCGGCACGGCGTCGTCGCCTCCGCCCTGTCCGTGGCGAAACTGCCGTACGAGCACGCCCGCGACGGCATCTCGCTGACCACGACCATCACCCCGGAAGGGCTCGGGCACGTCCCCGAGGACCGGGCGGGCAACCTGGTCGGCATCCTCGACGTCTACATGGCGGCCGGCGGCTTCCACATGAACGTCAACGTGCTGGACCGGGCCGTCCTGGAGGACGCCATGGAACACCCCGAGAAGTACCCGGAGCTGACCATCCGGGTCTCCGGGTACGCCGTCAACTTCGTCCGCCTGACCCGCGAGCAGCAGCTCGACGTGATCAGCCGCACCTTCCACGGCTCGCTGTGAACAGCGCCGCCGCCGGCCGGACCACCGGCCGGATCCACTCCTGGGACCTGTCCACCGGCGTGGACGGTCCCGGGACCCGGTTCGTCCTCTTCGTCAGCGGCTGCCCGCTGCGCTGCCTGTACTGCGCCAACCCCGACACCTGGCACCTGCGCGACGGGCGGGAGACGACCGTGGACGACGTCATGGCGGAGATCGGGAAGTACCGCGACTTCGTGACGACAGCCGGTGGGGGAGTCACGCTCACCGGCGGCGAGCCGCTGCTCCAGCCCACCTTCACCGCCGTTGTACTGCGCCGCTGCAAGGCAGCCGGCCTGCACACCGCCCTGGACACCTCCGGCTTCCTCGGCACCCGGGCGAGCGACGAACTCCTCGCGGACACGGACCTGGTGCTGCTGGACATCAAGTCCTTCAACGCCGGCACATACCGCAGACTGACCGGCGGCGAGCTGGCCCCTACGCTCGATTTCGCCACCCGTCTCGACCGTCTCGGCAAGCGCATGTGGATCCGCTACGTCCTGGTCCCCGGCTGGACCGACGACCCGGAGGCCGTCGAGGGCCTCGCCCGCTTCGTCACCGGCCTCGGCAGCGTCGAGCGGGTCGACGTGCTGCCGTTCCACAAGCTGGGCGCGACCAAGTACGACGCCCTCGGTATCCCTTTCCCGCTCCGGGACACACCCGTACCCGACTCCCGGCTCACCGAACGGGTCCGCACGCAGTTCCGCGCCCACGGACTCGCCGCTCACTGATGACGGAGTCTCGTATGGCCCTGGGCCGTGGCCCGAACGGACTGGGGCCAATAGGATCTCTGATCTGTCGGGCGGGCGACCCACGCTGAGCCCGTCCGCACTATCGGGGAGAAGCATGACAAGCAGGTTCACCGAGTTGACCGTCGACTGCCATGATCCGGAGAGGCTCGCGGCCTTCTGGTACGAGGTCCTGGACTTCAAGGTGATCGACCGGAGCGAGGACAAGGTCGAGATCGGCTCCTGGGTGCCGACCGTCGAGGAGGTCCGGGCCCGCCAGATGCCTCCCACTCTGATGTTCATCCGTGTGCCGGAGGGCAAGTCCGTCAAGAACCGGCTTCACCTCGACGTGAGCCCGATCGACTGCAGCACCGAGGACGAGGTGACCCGACTGCTCGGTCTCGGTGCCGTCAAGGTGGACGTCGGCCAGGGCCCGGACCGGAGCTGGGTGGTCATGGCCGACCCCGAGGGCAACGAGTTCGACGTTCTGCGCAGCTTGGCGCCGCAGGCCTAGTGGTGAGCGACAACGTGGTGACCGTGTGCGCCCGGCGGGGTCGGGGTGAGGTTGACGGGGCCCGTTCTTCCGCTCGCCGGCCTCATCGCCCGTGATACTCGCTCGGCGGCGGCGACTGCTCCAGGTGTGAGGCGAGGACGGCAGCCTGGACACGCCGCTGCACCCCGAGCTTGGCCAGGAGGCGGGAGATGTGGTTCTTGACGGTTTTCTCGGACAGGTAGAGCTTCCTGCCGATCTCTCGGTTCGTGAGCCCATCCCCGATGAGGGCGAGAATGTCGCGCTCGCGCGGCGACAGGCTCGCCAGCTCGGGTGCCATGGTCGGTTCTTGGGACGGGTCGGCGCGCAGTGAGCGCATCAGCCGGGCAGTCGTCTCCGGGTCGAGCATGGACCGCCCGGTGGCGACCGTGCGCACCGCCGAGACCAGGTCAGAGCCCTTGATCTGCTTGAGTACGTACCCGGAGGCCCCGGCCATGATGGCGTCGAGCAGCGCCTCCTCGTCGTCGAACGAGGTCAGCATGAGACAGGCGAGCTCGGGCATCCGGCTGCGCAGCTCGCGGCAGACGGTGATGCCGTCGCCGTCCGGCAGGCGTACGTCGAGGACGGCCACGTCGGGGCGGAGCGCCGGGCCGCGAGCGAGGGCATGTTCGACGGTGCCGGCGTCGCCGACCACCGAGATGTCGGGTTCCGCGTCCAGGAGGTCGGCCAGGCCGCGGCGCACGACCTCATGGTCGTCGAGCAGGAAGACCCTGATGGGGCGCTCTTCGGTGAACGTGCGCGGCTCGGTCATGTCGACCCCTCGTTCCGCAGAAGAAAGCCGGGGGCGGATTGCAGGCCGCCTGACAACGATCATCGCGCGCCGGGATCGTATGCACCAGGGCCGATCGGCCCCACTGGTACCGGGGGAGCGGTCTTCGCCCGTACCGGCTGTGGATCACCTTCGCCTCTTGCCGTAGGGCCGGTCGGTCCCGGCACGGGACCTGCGGCCCCTCCAAACGGACGCCTCCGAACGCGACGCTGAAACCGTCAGACCCCGCTCGGGAGGTGGAGAGCATGACCCGCATGATCACCGTCGGCCTCGACGGCTCGCCCGAGAGCCGCGCCGCTGCCGAGTGGGCGGCTCGTGAGGCGAAGCTGCGCGGCCTGCCGCTGAAGCTGGTCCATGTCTGGGAGCCGGTACCGGAGCCCATGGCACAAGCCCCGCTCCTCGGCGCCGAGACCCATCAGCACTGGACCGAGAGGGTCCCCCGCGAATCGGCAAAGGGTCTCCGGCTGCGTCACCCCGGCATCGAGGTGACCACCGAGCATGTCGCCGGCCGCCCGAGCGAGGTGCTCCGCGAAGTCGCCAAGGACGGCGAGCTGATCGTCCTCGGATCGCGAGGCCTGAGCGGCGTCGGCGGGTTCGTGGTCGGTTCGGTCGGCCTGGCGGTGGTGGCGCATGCCGAGCGCCCTGTGATCCTCGTCCGGTCCGGCGAACAAGCGGCCGACGAACATGAGACGGACCCCGCAGGCATTCCGTCCGCGGCGACGCGGTACCGGCCGGTCGTGCTGGGCCTCGACATCGACAGCCTTGACGCGTCGGTGATCGACTTCGCCTTTGAGGCGGCCGCGCTGCGCGACACCGGCCTGCGGGTCGTGCACGGCTGGAACCTGCCCCCGTACTTCGTCTACGGCGCGACCGCCGACCTGGCACGGTACGACCAGGTCGCCCGATGGCATGCTGCCGCGCTCGCCGAGGCACTGGGCCTGTGGCGGCAGAAGTACCCGGCCGTCGAGGTCGTCGAGGAATCCCGCTCGGGCAGCCCGGCGGGCCACCTGATCGACGCCTCTCACGAGGCCTCGCTGGTCGTCGTCGGCCGGCGGATCCGCCGCAACCCGTTCGGAGTGCACATCGGCCCCGTCACCCATGCCGTTCTGCACCACGCCACGGCCCCCGTCGCCGTCGTCGCTCACGACTGACGCACGGCTGAAGAGGCGGTCCAGGAAGGCGGCGGCGGCCCGCGTGGGGCAGTCCGCCCAGAAGGGACGAGGACAATGGCCCTGCCGATCGTCGTCGGTGTGGACGGCTCCGAGGCCGGCCTTCAGGCCGCGGACTGGGGGGCCGACGAGGCCGCGCTGCGCGGGGTGCCACTGCGTCTGGTGCACGCCTCGCTGTGGGAGTCCTACGAACGCGCTGTCTTCCCAGGCGCACCCGAGACGTCGGAGCGGGTACTCAGGGACGTTCTCGTGGAGGCCGCGGTCAAGCGCGTCCAGCAGCGAGTCCCGGACATGAAGATCGTCACTCAGGTGGTGGCCGAGGGGCCGGTGCCCCTGCTCGTGCAGGAGGCGCACGGTGCTTCGGCGCTGATCCTCGGATCGCGCGACCGCAGCGGCGTCGCCGAGCTGCTGCCGGACTCGGTCAGCCTGGCTGTGGCCGGCCGAGCCGAGTGTCCGGTGATCGTGGTCCGCGGCGGCAGCGAGGACAGGGACGGGGCCGTAACGCGTGGCCGTGTCGTGCTCGGCGTCGGCGAGGAGGGGGCAAGCGCGAACGCCATCCGGTTCGCCCTGGAGGAAGCGGAGCGGCGGGGCGCGGTACTGGAAGCCGTTCGTGCTTGGGTGCGCCCCGGACACGCGCCTGCCGGCCACCCGTTGATCAAGGGGGAACCGGCCCACGCACGTGAGCAGTCGGCGGTGCAGGCGCTGGACGCGGCACTCGGCGAAGTCCCGGCGGGTGTGCGCCTGCACAGGCGTGTCGTGGAGGGGTCCGCCCGGCACGTGCTTCTGGACGCCTCCCACGAGGCAGACCTGCTGGTGCTGGGGGCGCGACGCCGTCCTGGGCACTTCGGACTGCACCTCGGCAGGGTCGCTCACGCGGCGCTGACCCGTTCCTCCTGTCCGGTCGCCGTGGTGCCCGAGCAGGCGCAACACATCTGATGCGCTGCTGCCGAGCCAACTGCTCCACACGGACCGAACAACGGCCGCGCAGGGCCGATCGGTCCCCGGACGACCCCGGACAGCCCATGGGACGGCTCACGAATCCGATGAATTCTTGAAATGCCGAGAGGCTGGGAGGCGACCACCATGACGACGCACGACGCGCTCGACCGACCTCCGGTCCATGCCCTGCTCGTGGACGGCACCACCGTGTGCATTCGCCCGGTGCGGCAGAGTGATCATGACCGGTTGCAGGGCTTCTACGAGGAGATGTCCCCGGAGAATCTGCGGCTGCGGTTCTTCGCGGCGAGCCGTCGTTCCGCGGAGATGGCCGCCGATCGGGCCTGCGCTCCGGCACGGCCGGGCTACCAGGCCCTGCTCGCCGAGGCACGCGGCCAGGTGATCGGCCTCGCCGAGTACGACACCGGCGACGACAAGGACACGGCCGAGATCTCCGTCGCGGTCGCGGACGGGCTGCACCACCACGGTGTGGGCACGTTGCTCGTCGAGCACCTGGTCTCCGCAGCCCGCGCCGACGGCATCACCGCCTTCACGGCCGATGCGCTGGGCGAGAACCACAAAATCCTCCGCCTCTTTGCCGACCTGGGCCTTCGCACTGCCCGGCACTTCGACGGGCCCGAGGTGCGCTGCACCATCAGGCTCGACCAGGACGACGCCTATCTGTCCGCCGTGGAAGAGCGGGGCCGGGCCGCCGACGTGGCCAGTCTGCAACCGCTCTTCCATCCTGACGCGGTCGCCGTCATCGGCGCCGGGCGCAGGCCCGGGTCGGTCGGCCGGGCGATTCTCCATCACCTGAAGGCGGGCGGCTTCACCCGCCGCCTCTTCGCGGTGAATCCGGCCGCGACCGCGATCCTCGGCGTACCCTCCTACCCGTCGGTCAGCGCTCTGCCCCGACCCCCCGACCTCGCCGTCCTCGCCGTGCCCGCCGCAGCGGTGCCGGCCATCGCCGAGGAGTGCGGAAGGGCGGGCGTCCGTGCCCTCCTCGCCGTCACCGCCGGTCTCGACGCCCACCAGGCGCGGACGCTCATGGCCGCCTGCCGCACCTTTGGGATGCGGCTTGTCGGCCCTAACTGCCTCGGCATTTCCAACACGGAGCTGCACCTCGACGCGACCTTCGCCGCCGACCACCCGCGGCCCGGCACCGCGGGGGTCGCCGTCCAGTCCGGCGGCGTCGGGATCGCTCTCCTGGACGGGCTGTCCCGCCTCGGTATCGGGGTGTCCACCTTCGCCTCCCTGGGCGACAAGTACGACGTCAGCGGCAACGACATGCTCCAGTGGTGGGAGAGTGACAGAGTTACCGATCTCGCCCTGCTGCACCTGGAGTCCTTCGGCAACCCGCGGGCCTTCTCCCGTACCGCTCGGCGCGTGACCCGCCGCATGCCCGTGCTCACCGTGGACGCCGGACGCACCGAGGCCGGCCGACGGGCCGCCGCCTCGCATACCGCTGCCGCCGCCACCCGCACCATGACCCGGCAAGCGCTCTTCACCCAGGCCGGCATCACCAGTACGCGCTCGATCGGCGAACTCCTCGAAACCGCTGCCCTCCTGCACTCCCAGCCCCTGCCGTCGGGCACCCGCGTCGCCGTCGTCACCAACGCGGGCGGCGCCGGCGTCCTGGCCGCCGACGCCTGCGCGGAGGCCGGGCTCACCCTGCCGACGCGCCGCTTCCCGCTGACTCTCGCCCTTCAGTCCGTGCTGCCCGGCGGTGCCGCTGTCAGCAATCCGCTGGACTGCACGGCCGCGGTGACGGAGGAGCAACTCGCGACGTGCATCGACCAGCTGGTGCGGGACGACGGTACGGACGCCGTACTCGCGGCCCTCGTACCCACCGCGGTCGCCGCCGCGACCGGTGACGACCTGGTGAGGGCCCTCACCCGCGGACGCGCACACCCGGCCAAGCCGGTCGCCGTCGTACGTCTGGAGCAGGACGTGCCGGTGACACTGCTGCCCGCAGGTGAGGGCGGCACGATCCCGTCGTACGCCGAGCCGCAGGCGGCGGCACGGGCGCTGGCCCATGCGGCGCGTCGCGCCGCCTGGCTCGCCAGGCCGCTCGGAACGGTCCCGGAGCTCGATGGCGTCGACACGGAACACGCCCACGAGATCGCTGAGACGTATCTCGTGGCACAACCGGACGGCGGCTGGCTCGACCCGCAGACCTGTACGGCACTCCTCGACTGCTACGGCATCCCCCAGATCCCCTGGGCGTGGGCGGAGACCGAGGACGACGCCGTCCGCGTCGCCCGGCGGCTGCGTGGTGCGGACGGCCGGGTGGTCGTGAAGGCGTACTGGCCGGGCCTTGTGCACAAGAGCGAGAAGCGTGCCGTCCACCTCGACCTCCAGGGAGACGCCCAAGTGCGGTCCGCCTTCCGTGACTTCCGGACACGCTTCGGCGAACAGCTGGTCGGCGTGGTCGTCCAGCCGCTCGCCGCCCGCGGCACGGAACTCTTCGCCGGCGTCGTCCAGGACGAGGTGTTCGGACCGCTGGTCCTGTTCGGCCTCGGCGGTACGGCTACGGAGGTGCTGGCCGATCACGCGGCCCGGCTCGCCCCGCTCACCGACCACGACGTGCACGACCTGATCACGTCCCCGCGCTGCGCACCGCTGTTGTTCGGCTCGCGCGGCAGCCCGCCTGTCGATCTCGCGGGCCTGGAGCAACTGCTTCTGCGCCTGTCGCGGATGGCGAGCGATCTGCCGCAGCTCGCGGAGGCCGACTTCAACCCCGTTCTCGCGACACCCGGTGCGGTCAGTGTGCTCGACGCCCGCCTGCGTCTGGTGCCACGCCGGGCTCAGGACCCCTATCTGCGCCGACTCCGCTGAGCCGGCTCAGCCAGGCGATACAGCTGAGGAGGCACCGCCGTGAAACACAACAAGGTCGGCTCCGTCATGGCCACGGACGTGGTCCGGGCGGTGTACGGAACCCCGTTCAAGGAAGTGGCGCGGCTGCTCGCCGACCACCGGATCAGCGGACTGCCCGTAGTGGACGAGGACGACCGGGTCATCGGCGTCATCTCCGAGACAGACTTGATCGCCCATCAGGTCACTACCGCCGACCGACCGCAGGCCCACCGCCTCTTCCGGTTCGCCGCACTGACGCCCGCCACCCGGCGCCGGGCCGCGAAGGCCGCCGCCCGCACCGCCGGCCGGCTGATGAGCACACCGCCCGTCACCGTGCACGCCGACGACACCATCGTCGAGGCGGCTCGAACCATGGCGGAGCGGCATGTGGAGCGGCTACCGGTACTCGACGAAGAGGAACGGCTGGTCGGCATCGTCACCCGCCGCGACCTGCTCCAGGTCTTCCTGCGGCCCGACGCGGACATCCGTGCCGAGGTGATCGACGACGTACTGGTGCATGCCCTGTGGCTGGCACCCGGCACCATCGACGTCTCCGTCACGGGAGGCGTGGTCACACTCACCGGTCAGCTGGAACGCAGAAGCGAGACGGAGATCGCCGTCTCCATGACCCGGCAGATCGACGGCGTGGTGGCGGTCGTCGGCAAGCTCACCTGGCGCCTGGACGACGCGCGTCTGCGCCCGGACGAACAGGCGCTCCACGGCGTGGCCGACAACTGGCTGCGCAAACGGTGAAGGGAGGCGGACCATCATGCCGAGGAACGTGCTGGTCGCCTACGGAACGACAAACGGCTCGACTGCTGAGATCGCCGAGGCCATCGCGGAGGTCCTCCGCAAGGACGGCCTGACGGTCGAGGCACTCCCGGCCCGGTCCGTGCCGAGCGTGGCGCCGTACGACGCCGTCGTGATCGGCGGCGGGCTGTACGCCGGGCGCTGGCACAAGGACGCCCGCCGCTTCGTCCGGCGCCACGGCAAGAACCTGGCCGAACGCCCCCTGTGGTTCTTCAGCAGTGGTCCGCTCGACGCCTCCGCCTCGGAGCGGGACATTCCGCCCGTGCCAGGGGTGCACAAGGCCATGATCCGGCTCGACGCCAAGGGGCACGTCACGTTCGGCGGCTGCCTGCAGGAGGGCGCGAAGGGATGGGTGGCCCGGATGATCCTCCGCAACGGAAAGGGCGGTGACTTCCGCGACTTCGGTCAGATCGAGGCGTGGGCGGCGCGGATCGGCCAGGAGCTGACCAATTGACGGGAACGGGGGAGGGGGAGGGAACGCATGCCGGCCGGCCCTGATGCCCACATCCACGGCGGCGGCCGGTCTGCCGGCGCCCTGGGGGGCTGGGCTCAGCCCTGATGACTTGCCTCAAGGCGATCTCCGAAGTGCCCGGAGACCCAGTCGTCGATCACCTTCGGGTATGCGTTGATCAGGTCCCAGGGAAGAGACTGCCGCCACTCTTCGAGGTGGTAGCCCCACTGCGAGACGATGTTGCGGCCCGCCGCCAAGTCGCGGACCCCGGAGCGCAGGCGGGCCGCATGTTCGAGGATGTGCCTTTCGCGCACCACGGAGATGTCGCCGACACCGGCTCCTTCGTGTGCGATGAGGTTCCGCGCCTCCCTGGCCCGCTGGAGAATGTCCGCGAGCTCTTCCGAGGCTGTCATGTGTCCGATCAGTCGGCGCAGTGTAGGTCCGAGCACCTCGTCCTTAGGAAGCGCGGCGACGATGGCGTCGAAGGAGGCGACCTCATCCGCGTCGTCGTGCGCCTCGATCAAGTTGACGCAGCGCACGATCCAGCGGCACTTCATTTCAAAGGCGTCGGCGAGGTGAAGTCAGCGTCCCGCCGAGAGGAAGAGCGCATCCAACAGCTCCGGCTCACGTGGAGGCAAGTGGCCCAGCGACCAAGCCATGCTGGTACCGCAGTGGCCCTGTCCAGCGTATTTTCCGGGCGCTGCGCTCCAGGACGGCGGTCGTGTGGTGGTCGGACATCGTTCCCGCGGAGGGACCGTGGGACTGGCTGCCCGACCGCTGCCTCGCCGCCGTCACCCTTGCCAGCACGCTCTATGGCTCACCCTGGGATGCGCCCGGCGGTCACGCACATGGGCCGAACGGTCCTGCCAGGGGCCACGCAGCCCCTCTTGCCGGGCTGTCCCGGGTGCGACGGTGGGAGTGGACCTGAAAGCTGCCCGAGGATGAGGCGGTGGGCACGATGACGCAGGAACTTCCCCTGGTCGTGGGCGTCGATGGATCGGACGGCAGCCTGCTGGCGGTCGACTGGGCGGCGGACGAGGCCGCCCGGCACGGCCTTCCGCTGCGCCTGATCTACGCCTCCCTCTGGGAACGCTACGAGGGCACCACACCGTCGCTCACTCTGGAACGCCCGTCGTCGGTGGTGATGGCCGAGCACATCGTCGCCTCCGCTGCGGAGCGCGTCGAGCGGCGGAATCCCGATGTGAAGGTCTCCACCGACGTCCTCGCAGCCGAAGCGGTGGACGCGCTCCTGCACGAGGGCAACAACGCCACCGCCCTGATCACCGGGTCCCGTGGCCGCAGTGAGCTGACCGGTCTGTTGCTCGGCTCCGTCGGACTGGCTGTCGCCGCCCGCGCGCACTGCCCCGTGATCGTGGTACGGGGCGACAAGGTCGGCCTGGCCGGTACCCACGAGCGGATCCTCCTCGGCGCAGGGGACCCGGCGGCCAGCGGGGAGGCGACGCGGTTCGCCTTCGGCGAGGCCGCGGTCCGCGGTGGCACGCTCGACGTGGTGCGGACCTGGCGCTGCCCCGCACACGAGACCGCCGACACCGCCGCGCTCGCCGAGGCCCCCGCCCGGGAACACGAGGAGCAGGCCCGCACCGAGCTGGACGAACTGCTGCGTGACATGGCCGGCGCCCACCCGGAGGTGCGGCTGAGCCGGACGACGGTGGAGGGGCCGGCCCACAAGGTCCTGGTGCACCTCTCGTCCGCGGCCGACCTCGTGATCGTCGGAGCCCGGCGCCGGCAGGGCCACTTCGGTCTCCAGCTCGGGCGGGTCGCTCACACGCTCCTGCACCACGCCCAGTGCCCGGTGGCCGTCGTGCCGCAGCGGGTGTGAGCACGGCCCCACCCTGGAACTCGGGACGATGTGCAAGCTCCGGGCCAACCCGGTGGGTCCGTTCGAACGGCTCGAAGGGGAGACAGCCTCGTGACGAACGGGACCTGGGAGTACGCGGGCTACCGCCCCGCAGACGAGCGGCTGAGAGAGTCCCTGTGCACCCTGGGCAACGGCTATCTCGCCACTCGTGGAGCGCTGCCCGAGTGTGATGCCGACGACGTGCACTATCCGGGCACGTACGTGGCGGGCTGCTACAACCGGCTCACCTCGGAAGTCGCTGGGCGCCGGGTCGAGAACGAGGACATGGTCAACCTCCCCAACTGGCTGCCGCTGCGGTTCCGCCTCGCGGAGGGGGAGTGGCTGACGCCGGAGACGGCGACCGTGCTCGAGCACCGTCAGCTTCTCCACCTGGACGCCGGGCTGCTGGAGCGCCACACCCGGTACGCGCTCGGCGAGGGCCGGGTGCTGTCCGTGCGGCAGCAGCGATTGGTGCACATGGCCGACCCGCACCTGGCGGCCTTGCGCACCGAGTTCACCGCCGAGAACTTCGCCGGGGAACTCGAGGTCGAAGCCGCGCTCGACGGCGGCGTCACCAACGCCGGTGTGCCCCGCTACCGAGAGCTGGACGGATGCCATCTGACCCATGTGCACACCGGCACGGCCGTACCCGGCGCGGTGTGGCTGCGCTGTCGTACTCGCACCTCGGACATTCAGATCGGCATGACCGCCCGGCTCACGGCCCCGGCGCCGGTCGCGGACCAGCCCGGGGAATCGCGCGCGGTGCAGACCCTCAAGCTGTCCCTCAGCCGCGCCCGGACCGCCATAGCCGACAAGGCCGTCGCCGTGCACACGTCCCGAGACCCTGCGATCAGCGACCCGCTGCAGGCAGCCATCGACCGGCTGAGCGCGGCGCCCGGTATCGACGACCTGCTTGCCTCGCACCGCACGGCCTGGGGCCAGCTGTGGCGCCGTGCCGAACTCGACGTGGCCGGGGAAGCCGGCCACATCCTGCGCCTGCACCTCTTCCACGTGCTGCAGACCCTCTCCCCGCACACGGCGGACCTGGACGTCGGCGTGCCCGCCCGCGGACTCCACGGCGAGGCCTACCGCGGCCATGTCTTCTGGGACGAAGTGTTCGTGCTGCCGTATCTCAACCTCCACTTCCCGGAGGTGTCCCGAGCCCTGCTGCGCTACCGCCACCGACGCCTGGACCGGGCCCGCGCCGCGGCCCGCGCGATCGGCCGCCGGGGCGCGCTGTACCCGTGGCAGAGCGGCAGCGACGGACGTGAGGAGACACAGCGGCTGCACCTCAACCCCCGCTCGGGCCGCTGGCTGCCCGACCACTCCCATCTCCAGCATCACGTCGGGTCGGCGATCGCGTACAACGTGTGGCAGTACTGCGAGGCCAGCGGGGACGCCGAGTTTCTGCACACAAAAGGCGCCGAGATGCTGCTGCAGATCGCCCGGTTCTGGGCCGACTCGGCCACCTGGGACGAGAACCTGGGACGGCACCGCATCCGGGGTGTGGTCGGGCCCGACGAGTACCACGAGGCCTACCCGGACGCCACCACACCAGGCCTGGACGACAACGCCTACACCAACGTCACGGCCGCCTGGGTGCTCGCCCGCACCCTGGAGGTGCTGCGCGCCTTGCCCGAGCCCCGCCGCCGTGAACTCGCCGAACGGACCGGCCTGGACGACGCAGAACTCGGACAGTGGGACCACATCTCCCGCACCCTCTACGTGCCCTTCCACGACGGCGTCATCAGCCAGTTCCACGGCTACGGGGATCTCGCAGAACTGAACTGGGACGACTACCGAAAGCGGTACGACGACATCCGGAGGCTGGACCGGATCCTGGAGGCGGAGGGCGACACCGTCAACCGCTACAAGGCGTCGAAACAGGCCGATGCGCTGATGCTCGGCTATCTCTTCACGCCGACAGAACTTCACGCCCTGTTCGGTCGACTGGGCTACGGGCTGGACGCCGAGACGTGGCGGCGCACCGTCGACTACTACCTTGACCGCACCAGCCACGGCTCCACCCTCAGCGGCCTGGTGCACGGCTGGATCCTGGCCCGCGCCCGCCGCGCCGAGGCGTGGACGTTCTGTCACGAGGCGTTGCGCGGAGACATCGCCGATGTCCAGGGCGGCACCACCGGTGAGGGAATCCACCTGGGAGCCATGGCCGGCACACTCGACCTGGTCCAACGGGGACTGACCGGCCTGGACACGCGCGCCGGGGCGTTGTGGCTGGACCCGGTACCCATGCCGGAGCTGTCGTCGTACGGCTTCTCGATCCGGTACCAGAACCACTGGGGCATACGGCTGCGACTGGCCCGCGGCCTCCTGCAGATCACCGTACCGCCGTCCGACCTCCCACCGATCGACGTCCAGCTGTCCGACCGGGCGGTGAGCATCCAGCCGGGGGAGACGTGCCGGCTTCTGCTGCCCGACTGACGGCCACGCCGTCCGCTGCCTCCGCGGTATCCGCGAAAGACCTTCATGTGGGACGCATGGCCTCCGATCGGGCCGTGTGGCCCCTCCCCTTCGCATCATCACGGCATGACGCTGGTATCAGGAGCGACCGACCTCTATGGCCGTGTCAGTCACGGTGCAGCCCATCGGCTGCCTGGTGGGCAGGGCACCTACGCGTGACACGTGCGGGGCCCCCGTCTACATGGCCCGCACCCGTACAAGGCGATCAGGAAGGTGATGGCCGTGATCACGCAAGTTGTGGCCGGTGTGGACGGCACGCCTGAGGGCCTCGCCGCAGCCGAGTGGGCGGCCAGGGAAGCCATGCGCCGCGGGCGGCCGCTCCGGCTCGTACACGCGTGGGAGGTAGGTCTGCCGGAAGCAGCCACTGAAGCGGCGCTGCCGGAGCTGAGGGCCCCTCAGCTCCATGCCCGTCAGGTACTGCGCACAGCACTCGACCGGGTCGGCGAGCGCTACCCGCACCTGTCCGTCACCGCAGAGCAGGTGTGCAGGCTGCCCGTCCCCGCCTTGCTCGCCGAGGCCGAGAACGCCGACCTGCTGGTCATCGGCAGCCAAGGGCCCAGCGGCTTGGGCGGCTTCGTCTCGGGTTCCGTCGCCATGGCCACCGTCGCCCGCATCGAGCGGCCGATCGTTCTCGTACGAGCGGGCGCGACCGCGGAGAACGAACATCTGCCGGACAGTGACGGGAAGCCCTCGCTTCACACCCCCTTCCGCGATGTCGCGGTCGCCGTGGATGTCGACGGTGCATGCGACGAGGTCCTCGACTTCGCGTTCCAAGCCGCCGACCTGCGTCGAGCGCCGCTGCGGGCTGTGCACGCCTGGCACGTACCGTTCTCGCGCGGTCTCCCTGATGCCGAAGAACGCACACGGATCAGGACCGAGTCGGAACGCGAGCTGGGGAAGTTGCTCGAACCCTGGCGCAACAAATACCCCGCCGTCGTCGTCAAGGAGAACCTCCATGAGGGGCGGCCGGCACGCGTCCTCGCCCGCGCTGCGGGCGGCGCGGGCCTGCTGGTGGTGGGCAGCCGCCGGCGCCACGCCGCGGCCGGCCCACGCACCGGACACGTCGCCCACGCGTTGATCCACCACGTGGGCTGCCCGGTCGCGCTGGTGCCGCACGAGTGACAGCTCGGACCCGATCGCTGTCAGTCGCGGGACCGGCAATTCGAGGGAGTGATTGAGGATGCTGTACTGGAATGCCCATGACATGACCGGCTGGGGCTGGTTCGTCATGTCACTGAGCATGGTGGTGTTCTGGGCCCTGCTGATCGCGGGCGGCGTCCTCCTCTTCCGCGCGGTGAAGCGTGCCGCCGCGGATGGAGAAGGACGGGATTCCGGGGCGACCGCCGAGCAGCTCCTCGCTGAGCGATTCGCAGGCGGTGAGATCGACGAGGACGAGTACAGGCGCCGACTGGCCGTCTTGCGGGAGCACAACTCCCTTGCGACACGCGCCCCGCGGTCATCGGCACAGCGATGAGTGGCCTGGCACGGGTGTCTGCCCGAGTCCGAGCTGTGGCTGACCCTGCAGCAACGGCCTTCACTCCCTGATAGCCAGGAGATCTTCAATTGATATCTCGCCCCTTGTGCTGACCCAGCGCCTTCGCAGATACGGTGATATCCGGGGCAAGCGGGTAAGGGGCCTCCCGTCAGAGGCTGCTGGCGCGGTGGATGTCGGTGGGAGTTCGGTGCGGCACGGAGGTTGCTGCGTAGGCCGAGCGCGGCTCCCAGGGCGATGCCCAGCTGGCTCAGCAGCACGGAGATGCTGGTGACGGTCTCCCATGCGCGGCGTCCGGTGACTGCGCGGAGGGCGGGTCGGTCAGCGCCCGTACAGCGAGATCACGGTCCGGCCAAAGGACACGGGCTGGTCGGCGCCGCGATGCCAATTGCGAACGTCCCAACGAATCCGCGCGATGGGCGGCAGGACCATCGGCACCGTCTTGTCGCCGTTGTGCGACTTTCCTGCGGGAAGGAACAGTCCTACGGAGGCATGGCAGACGAAAGGGCCGGCCTGCCATGGCTGCCCAGCATGTTCGTTGTAGCGGGGCTCCAGGACCGCGGCGGGAAGCCAGGTGCCGCCGGCGTCACGAACCTGGAGGGTGACGCCGAGCCAGGGGCCTTCGGAAGGCCTGTTGGTCATGCCTGGCGGGAGATCGCCGACGACGACGGATAGGAAGACCGCCGTCACCTCCCTCAAGTCGATGGGCTCTGAGTGGCCGCCCCGGGTGAGCGTGACGCCAGAGGAATGGTCGAGGTTGTTCGCCCAGATCAGTCGCGCGGGACGTAACACGGTTCCCTCCAAGGGGCTGACGGGCCACGCGATCGCGCCGCCCTGGGAGACACCATGTTTGCGCGGGCAGCACGGGCAGGGAACCCCACCAGACGACGAGGGCGAAGGGATCAGGCTGGCTCCGGCCGGGGGCGCCGTGAAGCGCGAGATCGTCCTTCGGGGCCGGGAACGGGGTGGATGCCGGCCAGACCTCGAATCCGGCCACGACGTCTTCCCCAGGGGGGTCCTGAGGTCGCTCGAAGGACCGATGGGACGCTACCCCTAAATGTGGTCGCGACGGGCCGCGGTGTCGGGGGACACCACACCGCCCGTCCGGCTGCACAGTTCGCGCATCTGCTCGGGGTGAGGCCGTACCTCCGGCCGCGGGCGGCAGACGCGCGGCGCGAAAGGCCCGGTCGGCGGCCGCAGATGTGCGCGTGGGGGCGCCGGTCGCAGCGCCGGGCCGAGCCGGGGGCCGCCCGCCAGCCTTCGACCGCGAGGTGCACAAGCAGCGGAACAGGTCGAAGGATGCATTAACACTCAAGCGATGGCGCGGGCTGGCCACACGCTACGACATGACCAGTGGTGACGTTGGCCGGTGCCTGGGAAAGCAGGATGCCTCGACGGGTGTCGGTCGGGTAGCGTGCGGGGCATGTCGAGTCCTGAGTCAGACAAGGTGGGGGCTTTCGGTCACGCCGTCAGCCCCTGAACGACTGAGTACGTAGCCCTGTCGTCGCGCCGCTTTCCGTGGTGGGACGAGTGTGCGCTCGGGGCTGGCCGCGGTGACGAGATGACCTTTCGTGCCTCTCCTCACCTCGGAGCCACTCGATGCCTCTCTCGCTGTACCTGCTTGCCCTGGCGGTCTTCGCCATGGGCACCTCGGAGTTCATGCTCGCCGGCCTCTTGCCGGACATCGCCTCGGATTTCGACGTCACCGTCGGGACAGCAGGCGTGCTCACCTCGGCCTTCGCGATCGGCATGATCGTCGGCGCCCCCCTGGTGGCCGCGCTTGCCCGCAACTGGCCCAGGCGCCCGGCTCTTCTCGGGTTCGTCCTCGTTTTCGCGGCAGCTCACGCCTTGGGCGCCGTCACCACGAGCTTCCCAGTACTGTTCGCTACCCGAGTCGTCGCCGCAGCCGCGAACGCTGGGTTCCTCGCCGTCGCTCTGACAACTGCGGCCACGCTGGTCCCACCCGACAGGAAGGGACGCGCGCTGGCCGTCCTGCTGTCGGGCACGACGGTGGCCACGATCGCCGGTGTCCCTGGCGGGTCAGTGCTCGGCACGACTCTCGGCTGGCGGGCCACCTTCTGGGCAGTCGCCGCTCTCTGCCTGCCTGCCGCTCTCGGCATCCTGAAAGGAATCCCAGCAGGACGTGACGAGGACGAGGTGACCGGCAGGCCGGCGTTGCGAGCGGAGCTCGCGCACCTCGCCCGGCCGCGGTTGATCCTCGTCATGCTGCTCGGCGCGCTGGTGAACGCGGCAACCTTCGCCAGCCTCACCTTCCTGGCCCCCGTGGTGACCGACAGCGCCGGGCTGGGCGAGGGGTGGATCTCTG
The DNA here is from genome assembly GCF_014656055.1 of Streptomyces griseosporeus. GTDB lineage: Bacteria > Actinomycetota > Actinomycetes > Streptomycetales > Streptomycetaceae > Streptomyces > Streptomyces griseosporeus. The sequence continues at coordinate 95,264 of NZ_BNBR01000001.1, read as the reverse complement.
TCGCTCTGGTGCTCTTCGGCGCCGGTTCCTTCGTGGGCGTCACCGTCGCCGGACGACTGTCCGACCGAAGTCCCGGCCCGGTCATCGCAGTCGGCGGTCCGTTGCTGCTCATCGGCTGGCCGGCTCTGGCGGTGCTGGCCGACGAGCCGCCCGCCCTGTTCACCCTCGTGTTCGTGCAGGGCGCGCTGTCGTTCGCGCTGGGCAGCACGCTGATCACACAGGTCCTCTATGAGGCCGCGGGAGCCCCCACGATGGCCGGCTCGTATGCGACCGCGGCGCTCAACGTGGGTGCCGCTGTCGGCCCCATCGTCGCCGCGGCCGCGCTCGGCACCGAAGCCGGGGCCCTCGGGCCGCTCTGGGCAAGCGGGCTTCTCGTGGCGGTGGCGCTGCTCATCGCATTTCCCCTCCTCACCGTCATCACGGCCGGCCGGAGCACCGAGGTGCCGACGGAGACGCCCTACCCGTCCGGCGGCGCCCGCCACCTCTGATGGTGGGCGCGCGCAGGCGGCAGGTGCGCGCCCTTTTCCGGCAGCAGTCAGGAGGCAAGGCGGCCGGAGCTGGTCGCGGCGGCGGCCAGGGCCGCCCCTGGTGGCTTTTGACCTGTTAGACGGCCGTGCCGCCGTCGCCGGTGTGTGCGATGAGGTCGCCCCCCTGTCGTTGGTGCCCACAGTGAAGATGAGGTCGTCGGGACTGAGGTCGATCCCATCACCCATGAGGTGGGTGGCGGTGATCCAGTCGGGTACGGCGGTCCCGTCGCCGTGCGACTCCCGGCCGGCCCACTCGCGCGCGGCGAGGATCAGGACTTCCTCGAGCCTGCCCGGCGAGATGACCCGGTCGCCCTCGCCGGCCCCGCAGGCGCGCAGGTAGGCGCGGAGGGCGACCGAGGTGAGCGCGGCGATGCCAGATTCGGCGCGCTGGCAGGCGTCACGGCAGACGCTGGCAGCGCCGCGTGGTACAGCCGCTGACCCCTTCCGATGCCTGGGCCGTGCGACGAGGCGACGGGTCCTGTGCGGGTGCGGTCACGGCACGTCGCCGTCCGCGCCCTCCAAGGCGGGGGGCTCCTGCCAGGTCTGGTGTCCAGAGGTTGTGGCAGGTTCGGCGCGGCGCCGGGCACGACCTTCGTCACCCGGGCGTCTCGTCGCGTGCGGTGGCCACCCGATCCGCATCCACGCCGAACCGGAACGGCCGAAAAGCTCCAACGGCCTCCACTGCCACAGGACGTCGTCGATGTACTGAACATGTGAAGACCCCGAGGTCAAAAACTTACCGGAGCTTGCAACTCAGCTTGAAATGAAGCCAGTTACATAGCGATGCTTGTCTTCGTGTCGCCGACTCCTCCCCTTTCGGCTCCGCCTCTCTCTATGCGGAGAGCGACGCACGCCCTGAAGGACAGGGCGACAGGAGGAGAAGGAGGAGCAGTGGTGGGATCCGAACTGATCGAAGGGGCTGTAGCCAGAGCACCCGGGCTACAGCCCCTCCTGCGTTGACCGATGCCTCTCGTCGCCCTGCCGTGCGGCGAACTCTGCGATCCGCTCGATCAGCCACTCCGGCGCCCGCGGCCGAGTCTCAAGCCCGCGCTGCCGCTCACGTTCGCGCCGCTCCCTGTCCACGGCTCACAGGTTCGATGGCGCAGGACACCTGTTCATAGGCGTTAGCGCTGCCGCCGCGTACCGGGTCGGTGGACAGGAAGCGTCTGGTGCTGGGGTCGTAGAGCCGCATGCCCATGAGGGTGAGCCCGGTTTCGGTCTCGTCGGACCGCTGCTTGCCACCTAGCCAGGCGTACCGAGCGGTCGGCTGGCCGGCCCGGGGGTTGCCGTACTCGTCGGCGTCCAGGACGGTCGGCGCGACCGAGCTGTCTGCGGGGAGTTGCAGGGTGATGTCCCCGTGCAGGTTGGCCAGTTGCAGGATCACGCCGCCGGTCTTGGTGCTGGTGGCGGCGAGGGTGCCGTCCAAGCCCTGGATGTTGCGGGTGACCGTTCCGGCGCTGGCCTCGGTGATCCAGCGGGGACTGTCGTCGTCCGAGCCGTAGTGGTTGACCTTGGTCGCGGTCTGCGTCCAGGAACCGGAGGAGTTGCTCTCCGCGGTCCAGCCGCGCAGGCGCAGGGTGGCGTCCAGGGTCCACGTCTGCCGCCGGGCGCCGGAAGTCTCCTGATGGATCAGGTCGTTGGCGTAGTAGGCCAGCGTGACGCCGGGCCGGCTGGTGGTACGGCCGAAGGCGTCGTAGACGTAACCGGAGTTCACCAGACGGTCGGCGCTGTCGTAGGCGTAGGTCGTGGTGGTGGCGCCGGTCGTGGTGCAGTCCGCGTTCACGGCGGCGGTGGCCGTCGCTCGGGACGTGCGATTGCTGTTCTTGTCGAAGGTGTAGGTGCGCATGGTGCAGTAGGCGTCGGTGCTGGTGTCCTGCACCTGGGTGAGACGGCCCGCCGCGTCGTACCGGGTGGTTTTGTGACGCCGGGCGTGCCGGTGTGCGTGGCTCGCTGGCCGTGGACGGTCAGGGTGACACTGTCGGAAACCAGGACGGTGCCGTCGGAGGTACGGGTGTAGACCCGGCTGGTCGTCGCTCCCGTCGGGTCGACGGTCTGGTCCATGGAGTAACCACCGGGCAGCGTCTGGCTGGTGAGAGCTCCGTCGGCGTCGTAGCGCGCGCTGAACGTCCCGGCCACGGAGTCGGTGACCGACGTGGGCAGGCCACGCGGGTCGATCGCGGTGTCGTAGGTGTAGGTGGTGGTGGACGGCACGCAGTCGGTGACCGTGACTGGCCGGTTCAGGAGGTCGTAGGAGGTGGTGGTGGCTCCGTCGGCGTCGGTGTAGGAGATCTGCCGGCATGCCGCCGTGCACGCACTGCTGACGGCGGGACACAGCCAGCGCTCGTTCCAGCGGCAGCTCGGGACGACCTACCGCACCGCACCGCTCTGTCCTTCGAGCCTGCACCATCCACTTCGGGCGCATGCTGGTGTGACATGGATGCCTGCGTCTGCCGGTGCCGAGGTCTTGGCTCGGCGTACTGCGCTCGCCACGGCCGTGAGGGAGGAATTGGCCGCTGTTGGGCTGCCTGTGGTGCCGCACGATGGCGTCACGGCGGGCCTCCTCCGAACCGGCACGCCCGTGCGCTCGGCAAGGCAGGAAGACCCCGAAGGTGCTGCTGATCGATGCCGTCCAGTGGCGTCTTCGCCCCGGATGTGCCCAGATGCGCCGCGGCCGTCGACGGCTGTAGACTCAGAAGCGGAACCCGGGCTTCCATACAGAACCGCCCTCCGCACGGAGGTCAGCCCATGGCTCCGTTCTCGCGGGACGTGGTGCGGGCGCAGGACCTACTGGCCGTCACCTTCGAGTTCCGTAATCTCCTGCTCGTCACCGACGGCCCCGCGGGCGGCCATCTGGTCCGAGAGCAGCCCGGACAGGACGCTTTCGTCATCGTCCATCTGCCTCCGCAGCACACCGCCGAGCCCGTCTTGCCGGACGGGGCGGTACCCGCCCTGCCGCAACCGGGGCAGCTCGCAGGCCCCAGCAGGCTCGCCTTCCGGCTCCCGGCGGAAGCCGACCGGATCCCGTTCACCCTGGAAGCCCTGCTCGGCTGGCTGTCACTGGAGCCCAGCCTGTGCGCCGCGGCCCGGCAGCCGAGAGACGGTGCCGCGGTCGCCAACCAGCCGCCCATCGCCCCGGAGGCGACCGAGACCGCGTTGGAGATCCCCTACCACCTGCTTCTCTCGCCCCCTCCAGGCGGCGGATGGGCGCACGCCACCGAGCCGGTCACCCACGCGGGGCGGACCGAACTCTGGCACACCCGCCTCGGGGTCAGGGCCGTGACAGACGGCCGTCCGACCGTCGACGAGGGGAACACCGCGGACCGTTACGTGCGGGCGGTGTACTCGCCGGACTCGGCCGGCATCCCGCCGGCCCTGGCGGGTGACCTGCGGCCCACGGCCGCCCAGCGCCGGAGCATCGTCGCGCTCTCCGCGGCCAGTCCCATCGAGGTCGACCAGCTGATGCTCTCGGCGCGCGGAGGCTGGTTCAAGGCACGCGGCCAGTGGCCCGACGCCGCGCTCAGCGAGTGGCAGCACGTGGCGACCCAGGGACGCGACCAGTACGTGAGGGTCACCCAGGAAGGGGTGCTGTTCCCGTTCAGACACCGAGCCGCCTGCATCCGCGTCACCGAGCGCACGATAGAGGAGAGCGGCGGATCCGCCGTCGCTGTGCTGACGGAGAAGCTGTTCATCCTGGTCCGGGAGCCGGTGCAGCACTACGCGGGCAAGGATTTCGAACACCAGGGCAGGGAGATGCCCTTCACCGACGTCCGCATCGCCACCCTGTTCACACCGGCAGGAGCACACGTGCTCCCCGACATCGACCGCGTAGGTGACTCGCCCGACGGGGCGGACCAGCCGTTCTGGATCATGAATGCCACGCCGCCCGGAGCGGTGCCGTTCCACCTGATCGGAACCGACTGCAAGGGCAACGACACGGACTTCCAGGCGGCCCTGATCTTCGTGCCCCTCGAGATGGCCCGCGACCCGTCCCTGGTCGCCGCCGTCCAAGCCGACTACCGGCGAGGAGACCCCCTAGACGCCTCCGTCGGCCGGCTCGCCGCGGTCAGTGGCGTCCCGGTCGACTATGTACGTCCCGAAGGCGATGCAGAAGCCGAGGACCTTGGCCGGCCCCGTGAGACCACCCTGACCACCGATGGGATGACCACCCTGACCACCGATGGGATGACCTTCGACGTGAAGGTCCGTGCGCGCAGCGGCGAGTCGGCCTTCATGCCGATTCTCGAATCGGCGCAGGTGCGCGCACCGGCGGTCGACCGGCTGCTGGGCAGCGGGCAGCCGATGACCATCGTGCCGTCGCCGACGTACCTGAACGGGGGGATGACGGCGTCCAACCCCGCCGGGCTTTTCGCCCAACTCGTCTCACCGCTCGAGGTCGACCTGCCCGCCGACCGCGGGGCGGCGCTGGCCAGGCCGAACATGGCTGTACGAGGCCTCTCCTCGACTCTGGGACCCGTCGGCGGTGATCTGGACCAGCTCACAGCCCAGGTGTTCGACCCCGCGACCTTCTTCGCGGACAGCGCCGCCAAGCTCATGGGCGGCGTGCCGCTGGCCCAACTGGTCTCCAGCGTCTTCGAGGCCCGGCAGTTCCCGCTCATGTCCAGCCGTGCGACCCCCATCTCGGTGGTCACCACCGTCGACTGGGAGCCGAAGGTGGACAGCAGGAGCGACCTGCTGCGCCCGCTGCCCGAGGGCCCGCCCATCTCCCTCGCGCTGCATGCCCAGATGGAGCAGTCGCCGGCTGCCGCGGGCGGTCCCCCCAGGACAACCGTGCATACCAGCCTGGAGAACTTCCGCATCAGCTTCGCCGGAGTGCTGGGAATCCGCTTCGACTCCCTCTCCTTCCGGTCGGAGAACGGCAGCAAGCCCACCGTCAGCGTGGCGGTGCCCGACCACGCCGTGGACCTCGAACGCGAGCTCTCCTTCTTCAGCGCCCTCGGGGACTGCGTCGGCGGCAGCGGGATGGGCAGCGCACCCGCGCTCGAGGTGAGCCCCGCGGGTGTGCTGGCCTCGTACGCGGTGGCGCTCCCGCCGATCGCCCTTGGTGCCTTCCTGCTGGAGAACGTGCGACTGGGCGTGAGCCTCCACCTGCCCTTCACCGATGCCCGCCCGACCCTGCGCTTCTCCTTCGGCGACCGCAACGACGAATTCCTGGTGACCGTGGAAGGCCTGGGCGGCGGCGGGTTCTTCGCGCTTTCCCTGGGACTGGACGGTATCGAGACGATCGAGGCGAGCCTGGAGATAGGCGCAGCCGTAGCGCTGGACTTCGGAGTCGCCAGCGGCACGGTCGCGGTGATGGTGGGTGTCTACGTCCGTTACGACGCACCCCCCGTCGACGCTGCCACGGTGACCGGCTTCCAGCGCCAGAGCGGCGAGGTCGAAGTCCTCGGCTTCGTCAACGTGTCCATCGACTTCTACCTCGGCCTCACCTACGAGACCGACCCGGAACGGCTGGAAGGGGTGGCCACCTTGACGGTCAAGGTCGACCTCACCCTCTTCAGCGAGTCGGTGGAACTCACCGTGCGCCGGACCTTCGCCGGGGGCACCGACCGCAGCGGTGATCCTCCCTTCGGCGACGTCACCAGCGCCTCCGACTGGCAGGCCTACGCCTCCGCCTTCGCCTGAACGAGATGCACCATGCCCGAACGTGTGATGTGGACCGCCCTCCCCAATGGCGTCTCAGGCCCGGACGCCGACCGCAGGCTGCACCTGTCCGTACTGATATCGCCGCGGCTGACTGTCACGGGAGCGACGTCCGGCACACTCGGTGTCTTCCCCGACTTCGGCGGTGCGGGCGAGCGGAACTGGCCGTCCCGCATGAGGACGGCCACCTTCGCGCTCGAACTCGACGGCCAGGTCGTGGCCGACGGCCTGCAGCCCGGCAACGAGCTGGAACCCGCCGTCTGGGACGCCCTGTTCACGGCTGACACGCCCGTACGCTCCACCGAGCACTTCCGCGACTACTCACGGCACAAGCTCCTGTCCTACCCCGCGCGAACCCTCCGGGACCGGATACAGCGGCTCTACGCGACTACCGCGCTCGACTCGCCGATATCGCCACCGCCCCTGGTCGCGAGGGGCAGAGGACTATTGGAGGCATTGGACGGCCAGGGCTTCGGCCCGCCATCGCCTCCCGACCCGCCACCCACTCCGGACGGGCCACCGGATCCTCCCCCTCCGACGAACCCGGACGGGCCGATCCTCCGCCTGCGCGCCCTGGACTCGCCCGACCGTCCACAGACGCACGACGCGGTCGCCGATTTCCAAGAATTCCACAAGCGGCCCTCCAGGCCCCGCGCGCCGCTGCCGCAGCCCGGTGAACTCTCCGAGCTCCTGGACTTCCACGAGTGTGTGGCGTGCCTGGGCGACTACCCGCAACTGATGCGCGGCCTGGGTCTCGTCATCGATCTGGAGGTCAGCGCTGCGGACGTGCCCCCCGCGGCTGGGGCCCGGCGACTCCGTGTGCTGCCGCGCCGGGCCCCGGCCGATCCGGCCGACCCGCCTGTGGACCTCTCGCCCACCACCCTCGCCGTATGGGACGGAGACGACTTTCTCGCATCCCCCGACCCTGATCCCGACCCGGGTTCTCCGAGCCTCCGCAACGGCCTGCTGGACCTGGACAGCAACGGCTTCGAGCTGATCGACGTCGACGTCGACGGCGCCACCCACAAGCTTGTGAACCTCAGGCACAACCTCAACGCGACCGTCTCGCGGGCAGCGGCCGACCAGCCGCAGACGGCAGCCCTCCCCGCCCTGCGCTCCGCCGGCTTCTCCCTCGTTCAGGACAACCGCAAGGACACGACGAACGCACGGCTGGCCGCCATCAGCGGTCACCGGGCGAGAGTGGACGGGCCCAGCCCCCAGACAGCGGTCCTCACCGCCGAGCATCTGGTACGTGGCTACCGCGTGGACGTATGGGACTCGCAGTCCGAGAGCTGGCACTCGCTGTGCGCCAGGTCCGGCACCTACCGCCTTGAACGGACCGGTGAGGTCCGCACGATCGACGACGAAGGCTTCGTCCAACTCTCCGCCGCGGGCGTGCCCGCCGAACCTGCCGAAACCGCCGAGCCACCCTTGCTCTACCTGCCCGAGTCCCTGCTGCGCTGGACCGGCTGGAGTCAGGTGGCGCCTCGCCCCGGCCTCGCCCTGCCGACGGGCAACGACCCGACGGCGCCGCCGGTCGCCCCGGACAACGCCTCCGTCACCGCGCTCCGGCTGCAGACCACCTTCACGGCGACCACGGGGACCCTGCCGAAACTCCGCTTCGGTGTCGGCTACCGGCTGCGCGCCCGCGTGGTCGACCTGGCGGGCAACAGCCGCACCCTGGAGGAGGCCGACGATCTGCCCGCACTGCCCGCGGCGGCACCAGGGCGCACATACCTGCGCTACGAGCCGATTCCCTCGCCCCTCGTCGTCCTGCGCGCCGATCTGTCGCCGGACACCCATCCGGGTGAAACGCCGGACCGGCTCGTCATTCGCAGCGCCAATCCCGACGTCTTTCTGGACAGTGCGCCGACCCCTGCCACCGCTGACCGTCACATCGCCCCGCCGCGGACCACGGTCGCACTGGCCGAGACCCATGGTGCGTTCGACGGCCCAGACGGCAGACTGCGCGGCGACGCCGGGACCCACGCGTGGATCGGGGCCCGCGACGCTGGCCACCTCGACCACGACGGGACTGTGCCGGTGGCGCCGACCGACCAGATGACGGTGCCCTACCTCGCGGACCCGCTCGCCCGAGGGGCCGCGCTGCGCAACGTTCCGGGTGCGCCGGACGGCATGATCGGGACGGCGGATGCCACCGGTCATCTCGCGTACCGGCCGACGCAGTTCCCCGTCGGCGACGGTTTCGGCTCGGTGATCCAGGTGTCCTTCGGCCCTGCCTCGAACTGGCCGGCACTGCAGCCGTTCCGGCTCGTGCTGCGTGAAGGACAGCAGCCCCCCGACTGGGACCCGCAACGCAGGGTCCTGACCGTCTCACTGCCCAAGGGAGAGGTGGCACAGGTCGCCCTCAGCTGCTGGCCGAACCACGCCGACCTCGAGACGCTGGGCGTCTGGAAGTGGATGTGCCGCCAGGTCGGGGAGCTGGCCGAGAGCATCGACACACCGACCGGACTGCAGGACTTGTGCGAGGACGCCGGCCGCCTCGCCCAGTGGGTCACGGCAGGTGGTCACTGGGCCCTCACCCCGGCCCGTCCCCTGGTACTCGTCCATGCCGTGCAGCAGCCGCTCGGCCGGCCCACCATCGAGACGCTGAGCGCCACCCGGGCGATCGGAGAGACCACCGCCGACCTATACGGCACACTCCGCGTGCACGCCTCCAGCACGGGCCGCGTCGATCTGATCGGCAGTTGGAGAGAACCGTCCGACTGCGACACCACCGAGCAGACGACCGCACAGTCGGCCGCTGACGAACTGCACCTCGACCCGGCCCCCACCGACGGCACCGCGTACCGCCCGATCACCTTGGGCGACAGGGTGGTGGCCGACTACGATCCCCGCACAGGCACGATCGTGGCCGGACCGCACCGGTGCCCCCGGCACTACTTGCCGGACACCCTGCACCGCGTGGTGCGCTACCGAGCCGTCGCGGGAAGCCGCTTCGCCGAGTACTTCGCCCGACACGCAGAACTCCGCCTTCACGGCCAGGACGCCGCCGTCCTGGAACCGGCAGGCGTCGCACCGCACTCGGAGACCGTCCGCAGCGCGGACGGCACCACCACATACGCTCCGGCTGAGGGCGGCGTCGGCGACTACACGATCGACTGCGCCGCCGGCACCATCGCCCGCAGCGACCACAGCGGCATCCCTGACGGGCAGACCGTACGTGTGGACTTCTTGCCGCCGGTCAGCCGTACCGGGGACGAAGTCGTCGTCCACGTGCCCAGTTCGGCCCGCCCGGCCGCGCCGCGCGTCCGCTACGTGGTGCCCGCCTTCGAGTGGCGCCGCCAGACCGGAACGACTCTGCTGGCCAGCCACCGTCACGGCATGTGCCTGCGCGTCTACCTGGACGAATCCTGTCCCTCATCGGGGGAGGGCGAGCAGCTCGCGGTCCTGGTCGCCCCCCGCGACCTCCGGCCCTCGGAACCACTGGCCCGGTACGTGACGCGGGTGGCCGACGACCCGCTGCGCGGTTACGACGGACCGCGGTCCGGCAGTACGGGGGGCCTCGCCTTCTCCGGGGCACCGGACAGAGGACCGGACACTCCGGACGGGCCCCTGGGTCTCACCCTGGACGAGCTGGACCCCGACCCGGCCAACCGCGTCCACGCCCACGCGTACGACGTCGCCTATGACTCCGACAGGCGGCTCTGGTACTGCGACATCGAACTGCTCACCACCGGCCGCCCGCCCACGTTCGAACCCTTCGTCCGCCTGGCGCTGGCCCGCTACCAGCCGCACTCCGTGGTCGAAACCCACCCCGACGCGCCGGGCACCGCCCGCGACGTCAAGCTCTCCAGGGTCGTCCTCGCCGACTTCGTCCAACTGGCGGCCGACCGGTCCGTCCTCGTCACCCCCGACGCCGACGTCCCGGGACGACTCCGGGTCGTCGTGTCCGGCGACAGCTACCTGCGCACGGCGGAGTCCAGCGGCCCCGCCTCCCTTGAGGTACTCGTCCAGGAGCGGCAAGCGGGGCTCACGGGCGATCTCGCGTGGGTTCCCTCCTCAGAGGCCGTCGTCGATTCCGACGCGCCCGACCGCACAGTCCCCAACGCCGTCCTGTGGCGCGGCAGCATCACTCTGCCCGAGGACCGGGACATCGCCGACTTCCGCCTGCTGGTCCAGGAACGCGACACCCTGCCCGCCGACAGCCCCTCCCAGCCGCCGCGCCTGCTCTACGCCGACACGCTGGAACTGACGAGCCTCGGGCCGCCCAGGAAATCCGCGGAGGTCACCGCCGAATCGGCGCCGAATCCCTCGGTGTTCGGCCAGCCCTTGGTGCTCACCGCGGTGGTCCGGGGAGCGGACGCGCCGCACGGACACGTCACCTTCACCGACGGCGACCGCCGGCTGGGACGCGTGCCGCTGATCGACGGCACGGCGGTGACCGGCGGCACGAAGGTGTCGTTGTCCGTGTCGGACCTGGTGGCCGGCACCCACCACATCACTTGCTCGTACAGCGGTGCGAGCGATCTCGGGCCCGGACACGGCACCGTCACCCAGATCGTGGAACGGGCTGCGACCAGGGTGAACGTCACCCCCCGTCTGGAGATCCACGGCAGGACACCGTTCCGCCCACCCCAGGGAAGCACCTGATGCCCGACACCCGGATCCAGATCGACACGTCCCAACTGTCGTGCCCGTACTTCACCGTCCCCGAGGCAGGCGCCGCGGTGGTCGACGGCTCGGCTTCACCACCACCGACCGTTGCGTTGCCCGCTGCCACGGAATGCCACTTCCACGTGTGCAGTGCGGACGGAAGCAACCGGTCGCCCGCCGACTTCGCCTTCACGGTCGCAGCCGACGGCAGCGTGGACTACTCCCCGGCGTTCGACCACTTCCTGGCGGGCCGAGGCAGTCACTGCCTGACCGTTCAGGGAATCCGCGTTCAACTGGATGTGCGGCTTCACCACTGGCTCCAGCTGCGGCTCACCCAAAATCGCTTCGAAGCCCACAGCCAAGGGGTGCTGTGCCTGCCGCCCTGCACGACCTACCGGCTCGACGGACCGGCCGGCGGTTTCGACTTCGGCCTGTCAGCCGACGGAACGGTCATGCTCGAACCGGACGCCGTCTTCGCAGAGGCAGGCCCCAACCAATTGACCGTGAGGGGATTCACGATCACGATCGACCAGAGCAGACTCGACCACCAGCTCCTACCCGGTGGGCCAAACGGCAGCTTCTTCGGTTTCATCACGGGGGGAACCCGTGATCTCGCGGTCATCCCCGCCGACGGGTACGGGTTCCAGCCGGGCTCGGGAGTGGTCACCGACTGGAGCTTCTGCGTCTCCTCCGACGGGCATCTGACCCTCGACCCACGCTTCACCGAGTTCGTCACCATCGGCGGCCCCGAGGGGAAGACGCTGATCGTGCGCGGCCACACCGTCTACATCGACTGCAGGAATCTCAAGCAGGACCTCAGGCCACTGGCCCCGGCTTCAGAACCGCGCCTGATCCCGAGCGGTGAAGTCACCCCCTATACGGCGATTCCCGCCCACAACTACGGCCTTGCCACCGACTCATGCGTGGTCAACATGATGTTCGACATCACCGAGGAAGGCCAGGTGGCCGTGAACCCGGCCTACAGCGGCTTCGCCCATGTCGACGGAGACCTCCGGAACACCCTGGTTCTTCGGAGCCACATGGTGTACATCGACTGCACGGCTCTACCCCACGACCTGCAACTGCAGTCTCACCCCCACCCGCTGTTCCGGCGCGCCGCAATCACCCCGTTCGCCGTGGTCCCCGCCCGGGGCTACGGCTTTCACGCCGGTTCGGGCGTCAACGCCGACGTGACGTTCGACGTCACCCCGGAAGGCACTGTCGCTCTGAACCCGGCCTACCGGGGCTTCGCCCGCGGCCGCGGCAACACGCTGACGCTACGGCCCTACACGGTGCGCGTCGACGGCACGGCGCTCTCCCACGATCTGCAACTGGTCAATTTCTTCGGTCTGGAAGTGCCGATGTCACGCCACCGGGTGAACTCGGTGACGGCCATACCTGCCGACTGCCGCGCAGGCTACGCGCTGGGGTCCATTTCGAGCGGCGCGCCGTCGTCCGTCACCTTCGGCATCACCCCGGACGGCCAGGTGAGTCTCGCGCCCACCCAGAGCGGATGCGCGTCGGCCGAAGGCAAGACCCTTGTCCTGCATGGCTACCCGGTCCTGCTCGACGCGACCCAGGCCGACAGCGATCTGGTGGGCATCTGGAACCTCCTGAAGCAGCCCGACGATCCGGGGACAACAAGGCTAGGAGCACGGGAGATCCTCGCCGTGCTGGTCCCGTCGGGCATTCCCGGCACCCCCCAGAACGGCTACCTTCCCGAGACCGCGAACGGACGTTTCGCAGAGAGCATGGGCTTCGAACTGCTCGTGGACGGCACGATCACCAGCCAGTCACCGACGCCCGGTGGGTACGTCGTCACCCTCTCGGCGTCCCCGAATCCCTCCGCTGCCGGGCAGGAAGTCACCTTCGCGGCATGCGTGCGCCCCGCGCCGCCCGGCGGGGGCACCCCGCAGGGCACCCTGTCTGTCGCCGACGGCGCGACCGTCCTGGGCAGCGCGCCGCTCGACCGCCACGGCCGGGCGTCCCTCAGCACCGCGTCACTCGCGGCCGGAGACCACGAGATCACGCTCACCTACTCGGGGGACACCAACTTCGAGCCCGGCTCGGCGACAGTCCGCCACCACGTGAACTGAGGACGGCGTGGGCCGGCCCCGGTAGATGAGAGGAATGCGCGATGTACCAGAGCGTCCGCGACTACTGGATCCCGTTCAACGACCCGCTCGAGGGCCGGGTGCACTGGATGTACCTGGACCAGAGGGGATGGGTGAGTACGGGTATCGGCAACAAGATCGACGAGACCGCGAGGCCTAACACCGCGCCCACGGCGGCGGAGCGAGCCAGGTCTCTGGCAGAAGCCAACGAGTTGCGCTGGCAGGAGGCGGACGGCGCGCCGGCAGGTCCGGACCGCATCGCAGCGGAGTGGGACGCGGTCAAGGCTCGGTTGGATCTGGCCCCGCAGGGCCACCGGGCCTTCGAGCGGCTCACATCCCTTCGCGTGGACGACAGCGAGATAGACCGTCACGTCTACACCAAGCTCGATCAGATGGAGTCGTATCTTCTCCGCCGTGCAGAGTTCGCCGACTGCGACACCTGGCCGGCCAACGCCCAACTGGCGACGCTGAGTGTGTGCTGGGCCCTGGGGCCGGGGTTCGCTTTTCCCAAGTTCGCGGGCCACGTGTCGGCTCGGGAGTGGAGCGGTGCCGCGGACGAGTGTCATTTCACGCCGGACGTGGGGACCATCCAGATCCGCAATGCGCTGGACCGCCGGCATCTCCTCCTCGCCCAGACCGTGGAGGACCAGGGACTGCCGCCGGACCAGATCGCCATGGAGTTGTCGGACGTGTTCGGGGTGCAAGGCGCGCTCCTCCTGCTCGGATACAAACCCGGCCGTCAGGACGGTGCGGACGGCCCGACCACCCAGGCGGCCGTCAGGGCGTTCCAGAGCGACAACGGCCTTACTGAGAACGGGGCCTTCGACGACCCGGACACGGTCAGCGCGCTGGGCTCCGAGCTTTCCTCCCGAGGCTTCACGGTGATCTGAAGCGTCAGCGTTGGAAAGGCCGATGTGCGGTGGTCGGTAGCAGGGCCAGGACGCCGGTGGCCGTGTACACCACGTGTCCTGCGCGTCACACATCGCCGCGCCTGTTGGTACGGGCGTGCGAGAAGACGGGCGGGCGTCGGCGAGAGCTGACCGGCACGGCGGCGGCGCGCTTCGCCGTCGAGGAAGCACGGCGCCGCGGCATGCCGCTGGAAGCCGTACGGGCCTGGCGCTGCCCGGCACGCGAGACGACCGACCAACCCCTGCTGGCGGGCGCACCGGCACGGCTGCACGAGGAGAAGGCAGCCCAGGCGCTGGAAGCGGCTGCGGGGGACGTCCCGGCCGACGTCGATGTGCACCGGCGTACCGTCGAGGGCCACGCTGTCCAGGTTCTGCTCGCCGCCTCGCCGACGCCGACCTGCTGGTGGCCGGGGCCCGGCGCCGTGAGGGCCACGCCGGCCTCCAACGCGACCGCGTTAGGACATCGACACGTCGGCGGGCGAGGGCGCTGACGGCCTGGACGTGCGTGCAACCCTCGCTCCGCTTCTTCACGTAGTAGTCGCGAAGCTCCAGCCGAAGACGTCGTCCGATTCCGCGAGGTCCTGGCGCAGGTGTTCACCTACGGGCGGACGGCCGCCTTGCCCACGCGGCTAGCAGTCTGACGAGAGGCCGAGTCCTCAGACAGAACGTTTCGCACTGGCTCTTCCCTTGACACCGTGCGTATCTCCTTGACCTTGCTTCCGGCCGCTTGCCTACCGGAATCGATCGCATAGCCGAATTGACCAACAGAGTCCTCAGCTCAGGTCAAGGAGAAACACACCGCCTCCACCCGGGCCCACTCCACCGCACCGCGTCCGCCCCGGGGCGCCACTCCCGCGCGCCAGCCGCACCGGTGCGTGCACCGCCCACCGAGTGGAGGCGCACCGGATGGACGTTGGGTGCGCACCGGATGGACTCGGTGTACGCACCACCGCAGGTAGATGACGCCGACCTCGTCTATGGCCGGCAGCAGTCCCGGCAACTGCTCCGCCTCGGGGGCGAACCGCGCCGTCGTGGCGCCGTCGCCGGTCTCCACAGCCAGGACGTAGTCGAAGCCGAGCTGGACCAGGTGCGGGGGCAGCGAGGGGACGACGGGGGACATGGGCAGCTCCTGACGTACGGTCGCCGTGCCGGTCACGGCGACGTCCCAGCAGGGTCGGCCCGTCAGCCTGTGGACAGAGGCCAGAGATCTCTCCCCCCGAGCCGGAACGGACGAATCAGTGTGACGTTGCTCGGCGGTTGGCGGATTGGATCGGTAGCTGGCGAACAGCGGTGCGGGCGCGCGGGAAGCGATCAAGTACGAAGATCCGGGTATGCCGCGTACGTGGTGCTCAGTTGGTGTCGTGAAGGCCCAACTGGTGACGCTCTCCTCCACCACTCCAGACGGCCTTCGATCGTCGCATCCTCCGAATCACCGCAGGCGCCGCGACCGTCGCCATCGGCCGAACCCCCACCGCCCAGGCGCGCTTGGCTGCTGCGCCGCTGCAAGGAGGTCGGTGATGCTCTCCATGACTCGTGGTCCGACGTCAGAGGCGCTCGGCTGCAGCACATACTGAGCTTCGCTCAGGAGGGTCACCGCTTTGTCCGTCCGGCCAGTGGCGATGAACGCCGTAGCCAGTCCGAAACCGGCGAGGGCGCGGCCACGGCGGTCCTCGAGCTCCTCCCGTACAGCAAGGGCCTCACGGCAGGCGTCCACGGCTGCGGCCGCCTGCCGCGTCTGCAACAGGGCCTCACCCAGATCGTCAAGGATCTCTGCAAGGAGGAGTAGCCGCCCGTCGCCGCGGCAGCGAGATGCCGCCGCGCTGAGCACGCTCACGCCTTCTTCCGCCCGAGTGCAGTTGACCAGACTGTTGCCCCACAGGGCCAATGCCTCCACCGGATGCGTGCAGGGACCTGTGCGCTCGTCCACGATGTCGCGGAGCGTTGCCTCTACGTCGATGCGCTGGGCCTGCTGCTCCACCCCTGTCACCACAGCGCCCAGCGCATCGAGTTCAGCCCGTATGTGTTCCACGCCCAACGCGGCCAGGCGGCTGGCACGGTACGCCGTCTTCCACAACACTGTCAGAGTCACGGCCTCGTTCTCAGATGCTCCGAGATCCCTCTGCAGCATCGCGGCCTGGCGGAGAGCCGAGCAGGCCTCCAGGAAGCGATGGGCGCCAGCCAGCGCGACGCCCCGGCGGTACAGCGATGCAGCCCACGGGATCTGGTACTCGGGGCGCACAGGACCCCGGGTCATGAGGTCGTACCACTGGCCGTCGTTTATGTAGATGGCACTCGCAGCCTGATGGGCGGCAGCGGCTCGAGTGTGGAGATGGGCACCGAGCTGAGCGGCGGCGCGCCGATCGTGCGTGGTGGCGAGGAGATAGCGGTAGTTCATGGGATCACCGCGCAGCACTCGGTACCTGTGGCCGCGGGGGTCGGTTCGCTGCTCCTCGGGCGGGCGCTGGCTCAGCCCTTCGTATGCCGACGCTGCTTCCCCCAGTGCATCGTCGGCTTCCTCGAAGCGGCCGAGCTGTCTGAGGACCTCGCCGCGACCCAGGAAGGCCCATGCCAGCGCGTCGCGGTCGCCGAGCGTCCGGGCTGCCGTGACACAGCGATCGACCAGGGCGAGTGTCTCGTACGGGCGATCCGCTTCGGCCAGGTGTTGCAGGACAGAGCGGGTGGCCGAGAGCGTGCGGGGGGCGGCGGGATCGGCCGCCAAGAGCACGGCCACCATGTTTTCCCGGTCCTTGGTCGGCAGTTGGTTTTTGTCCCCGATTCCGCTTGTGGCGCCTTGCCGTCCCTGAGCCTCGTGCTCCTTGCAGGCGGTGAGAAGGACGGCCTCATGCTCATAGGCTTCCAGGAGGTAGGAGACCGCGGATGCGTGCCAGCCGGCGTTGCCGGGTTCGTCGTGCTGTCGCAGGTACTGCCGGACCAGCGGATGCATCACGTAGCGGGGTTCGCCGTCCGGATCCGTGGTCGGCTTGACCAGACCGGCCCGGACGAACTTCGGGACACAGGCGGGCAGCGCGGCCGGTGTTCCGCCCCATGCCGTCAGCTGGAGGCGACCGTGATCGGGGCCGGGGTGCCGAGCCATGCGCACGGCCATGCGGCCGTCGAGCTCCGGCAGGCAGGAGAGGACCAGGTCCACACCGGCGCGCACCGCGGCCTGGCCGCTCGCCTCCGCCGGAGCGGCCGCGCGGTCGGCTGCGGCGCGCTCGGCCGCGCACCTGTCCAACGCCACGGCACCTGCGACCAGTTCTGCGGCCAGTGGAATGCCCTCGCACATCCGGGCCAGAGCAGCAATATCCTCAGGAGACGGGCGGGACTGCCCAGTACGCGCCACGACTGCAGTGATCAATTCCTCCGTATGCCTGGACGACAGCGCGGTCAGCTCGACTGCGGAGAGAGAGCCGACGGCGCTGGGTCGCTTGCGGGCGGTCGCGAGCACCCGGTGACCGGTCCCGGGTGGCAGCAGTTTCTCCGCAGCTGCCACATCTTCGACGTCGTCGAGGACGAACAGGAAGCGCCTGCCGGCCGCGCTCTGCAGAGTCAGCCACTGCCGTAGGAAGGCGGACTTCTCCTGCTCGGTCAGCTCCACACCGTCGGGCACTAGATTCACGGCCCGCGCCATCGCACTGGTCGCCTGAGCCGTCGTCATCTGCCCTTCGCCGCAACTCCCACGCGCCTCCAGGAACAGTGCCCCGCCGGTGAACCAGCCGGGGCGTTCGAGACAGAGGCAGGCGACAGTACGAGCCAGTGCCGTCTTGCCCACGCCACCGGGACCGTGCACCAGGCAGCCGGAGGCCGCCGATTCCGGCGCCAGGAGATCCAGCAGCGTCGCCGTTTCACCGGCGCGCCCGATCAAGGCACCCTCCAACCTCGCTTCCTCACGCCGCAGGACGTGTACCTGCGGCTCCCCCCAGCGCTCTCCCACGCCCATGACCGCTCCCTCGTCGTCAGCGGACCGGCGTCGCGGGAGTTCGCTACGCCGGCTGTTGCGGGGGCCGGTGGCTGACCCGAAACGGCTTGCCGTCGTCGTCCACGACCACTGTGTACGTCTCGCCCTGGCTGACCGCCTCGAGCTCCAGGTGCCAGTCGACACACTGACTGCCGGTGTAGGCCATGACCTCGAAGATCTCAGGTTCCGCCTGTGTCACCCCGTACGGGAAGTCAGGCGAGCCCTGCGGCATCGGCCGGGGCTCGCCGGCGTCGAGGTCCACGAGGAACTTCCGGCATGGCAACGGCGCCTGCTGCGGCCCCGGCACAAGATCCAGCGCGGGCTGCCGACCGTCCACGACCACGTTGAGCTGCCGCAGCAC
Source organism: Streptomyces griseosporeus (assembly GCF_014656055.1). Taxonomy (GTDB): domain Bacteria; phylum Actinomycetota; class Actinomycetes; order Streptomycetales; family Streptomycetaceae; genus Streptomyces; species Streptomyces griseosporeus. Next base: position 77,118 of record NZ_BNBR01000001.1, on the reverse strand, counting down.
GACCGCCTGCGGCACCAGCGCCTCAACGCTCATTTTCACGTAACCGCAGTGCACCTGGTATCTCGTGCCGTCGTGTCGTAGCCGAGTGAGTTTCTGGTGGGTGAAGACCGCTTGGACGGCGATCGGGGACGCGCCACCCAGGACCAGCTCCTGCCCCTTGCCGATTCCCCGCGTGACCAGTCCCTGCACTGCTCCAGCAATCGCGGCGGTCAGCCCTGCGGCCACGGCGGCCCAGCCCAGGGCGGAGAGTGCCGGCAACCAGAACAGCAACGCGACGACACCCGAGACGAGGCACAGCAGGGCGAGACGTACCGCAAGTGATCTGGCGCGACTACCAGTTGGCCGTGAGATTCTCCCGGGCAGCACATTGGCTACTGTGACACGGGACAGGCTTCCGTTCCACACACATCTCCTCGAACGATCAATAGGCCGCTCCTCTCCGGACAAGAAAGCGTTCCTCAGCCGTGTCAAAGCCCCCCCGGGCCGTCTTCCCCTCGGCCGGTCGCTACTGAGGAGTGGCGCCGCGGCCGTGCCTCGCGGCGTGGAGCCGCTCAAGGGCGAGCCGGCTTTCCTGCCACACCCCCATATCGCCGTCGTGCATATGTACTCGCCCTGGCTGACCGCCACCCCAAGGTGTCAGTCCCGGACAGCCGTATGACATCGAACGCCACGAAGTGCGCTGGCCACTCGCTCGCCGCCCCGGCGCCGCACCGGGCGAGCCGTTTGCAGCTGCTCGAACGCCAGCCGCCCGGCGGCGTCCCACACGACCAGTTCACCGTCCAGCGCGGTCTGATGCGGCAGCCTCCCGGTACCGGCCAGGATCTCCGGGAACGCCGGTCCCAGGTCGCTGCCCCGTCGGGAGCGCAGCACCACCCGGTTCGCGTCGACGGAGACCAGGGGGCGGAAGCCGTCCCACTTGGGTTCGCCCGCGAAGCCTGGGGGCAGAGCTGGCTGTGGCACGGCGGTGGTCAGCATCAGCTCCGGCAGCGTCCACGGCATGCCGGATGCCTTCCACCAGCAGCCGGCCTTTCACCGAGCGGGTCGGACGGTGTTCAGGGGACGGGGATTCACCGGCACGTCGCAGCACCGCCGGAACCGGGCCATGATCCGCGCTCGGGGAATCGGACCGGTGGGATGTTGGAGGACCTCTCCGCCTCGCGCGTCTTTCGCCAGCCGGGACGTGGGGCGTCGTCAGTGCCCTGCGCTACGGTCGCTCCGTTCCCGCCTGGCCTCCAAAGTGGTGGCGACTGCAAGGAAAACCGGTGGCACCCGAGTAGGGGATCACCTCGGGCCTGATACTCCCGCAGGAGGGCCGGGCCCGATTGTGGGCACGAATCCTCTGGCGGGTCGACGCGGTCAGTTCGGTTCGGCAGCGGGGTCGTGAACGCTGTCGCGGGCCGGGCGCCGCACCCCGGTCGGCTCACCGGTCCCGCCGTCGCCGGAGGCGTGGGTGACTGAGCCGTGCTCGCCTGCGCTGGTGAGCAGGCCGGTGGCGGTCATGGTGGTGACTGCTTGGGCGGCGGTGGCATGAACCGGCAGGACTGCGTCGACACCGGTGAGGACGAGCATCCGCATCAGGCGGTCGGGGACGTTGGCGAGACCGAGTGAACCGTGCACTGCCTCGGTGGCGTGCCAGAGGCCGATGAGCGCGCTCAGACCGGCGGAGTCGCAGAAGCCGACCTTTGACAGGTCCAGGATCAAGTGCGGACATCCTTGCTGGATGATCTCCGAAGCTTCGCGGCGCAGGGTGTCTGCGGTGCGCGTATCGACGTCCCCGGCGACTGTGGCGATCGCGAGGCCGGGACGAGGGTGCTGGACGGTCAGTTGAAGCGTGTCGGTCACGTAGGTCATCACTCCTGGCCGAAGTGGTCGGGCGCGGCGGCGGTGTGTGCGGTGGCGACCACACTGCCGTCGGGTGTGGCGTGGGGGTCGGGGACTGACAGGGCCAGCAGAGCCACGTCGTCTCCGGCTCCGTCAGGCAGCGAGGCCAGCAAGGTGATGCTGTCCTCGACCAGGGAGGTGGCGGTGACGGGCTCGGTGCGCTGGTGGAGGAAGCCGGTCAGGCCGTCGTCACCGAGCATGGCGCCCTTGGCGTCACGGGCTTCGGTCAGCCCGTCGGTGTAGAGGAACAAGCTCTCCCCGGCTGTCAGGGAGAACGTGGTGTCGGCAAAGGGTGCCTGGGGGAAGGCGCCGACGAGCATGCCGCCCTGGGGGCGTACGGCCCGCACCCAGATGGCGCCACTGTCGTCGGGGCGCAGGTGGTAGGCCGGCGGGTGGCCGCCGGTGGCGACGGTGACGGTGAAGCCGCCGTCCTCCTGGGGCTCCAGGAGGCCGAAGAGGACGGTGCAAAAGCGGCGGCCGGCGGTGACGTCGGTGAGCAGCATGGTGTTGAGCGCGCTCAGTACCGTGACGGGATCGGCGTTGATCTGGGCCGCGGCGCGCAGGGTGTGGCGGGCCAGGGCGGTGACCGTCGCCGCCTCGGGTCCCTTGCCGCACACGTCACCGAGGAAGAACGCCCAGCGGTCGCCGTCGAGCGGGAAGACGTCGTAGAAGTCGCCGCCCACGTCGAGGGCGGAGGCGGTGCGGTAGTGGCAGGCCAGTTCCAGGCCCGGCACCACGGGAAGGGCTGGGGGCAGCAGGGTGCGCTGGAGGGTGGAGGCGAACGCGGCGATGGCGGCCTTGTCCTGCTCCGCCTTCTCCCGCGCCGCCCGCTCCGCCTCGGCCCGCGCCCGTTCCGCCTCGGCCTGCCGCCTCTCCGCCTCTCGGCGGGCCTGCTCCTCGCGCAGGGCACACAGCGCCGACAGCCGCAGCTCCATCTCGTCCAGAACGATCGCAGCAAGATCGCCAAGAGTGGCAGTGTCCTCCTCGGTGATCGAGCGCGGCCGGGTGTCGAGGACGTTGACCGTTCCCAGCCGGTGCCCCTCCGGGGTGATGATCGGTGCGGCGGCGTAGAAGCGCACCCCCATCTCCCCGGCGACCAGCGGATTGTCCATCGCGACGGGGTCCTGCAGAGTGTCGGGGATGACCATCGTGTCATCACGCAGGATCGCCGAGCCGCACAGGCCCGGATCGCGACCGATCTCCGCGACACCCTCCAGGCCGTGGGCTGCCTTGAACCAGATGCGGTCGGTATCCACAATCGTGACCGTCGCCACCGGCACATCGAAGAGCCGGGCGGCCATCGCGGCCACCCGGTCGAACGCCCCGTCGGGCGGAGTGTCGAGGATGTCGTAGCGGCGCACCGCCGCGATACGGGCCGCCTCCACATCCGGGTCGGGGGCCAGCTCGGGGCGGCGCCCGGGAGCCGGGTCGGTGGCCGATGCCTGCTGCATCATCGGCTTCCCTCCGTCGATGGGATGCCGACGTGAACGGCACGAACGGACGCAGCCTAAATCGACCACACGTCCAAAAGCCAATGCCGCCGTTGGCCGGGACACGGCCGCGGCCTCCCGTGCGATGCGCCGTTTGACATGGGACTTCCTCGGCCGCATCCGCCGCGGCCTAGGCCGGGTTTTGGAGCTGGGGTTCGTGACTCGCCTCGTGCCGTAATGATCTCGGTGTGAGGCGAGGGGATCTTTCAGACCAGTGGGCGGTGCTGGGGCCGTTGTTGCCCGTCGCGATGTTGGGCAGGCCGTCGCCGTGCCGGCGTCGGTTGCTCGACGGAATCCGCTGGCGGGTTCGGACGATCTGCCGGGCCCACCAGCACGCGGCCGGCGCCCGACGCGACGGCCAGGCCCAGAAGCAACCGCCGGGAGGCCACCAGGCCCAACCCGACGACCACGGGCTGGGTCGGTCCCGCGGTGGCTGGACTACGAAAATTCATCTGGCCCGCGAACAGGGCAGAGGCCGCTGTCGCTGCTGGTCACAGCCGGTCAGCGGGGAGACAACCCGCAGTTCACCCCCGTGCTGGAAGCTATCCGGCTTCCTCGGCTCGGCCTAGGCTGGCCACGGGTTCGTCCAACGCGGGTGCGGGCCGACGAGGCGTATTCTCGACCGCGTGCCGGGCCTTGTAGTCCTCACGGTCGAAGGCCGGAGTTCGCGCGCGACGATGCCTCACCGGCAGGCTCCGGGATCGTGCAGGGCCGCCCGCCACTCGTCCCCCGCCGCTTGCGGTGGCCGAGGATTCCCCGCCGCCCCAGATAGGCACGGCTGAGTAAGTGGTCGTCTCAGCTGGTGCGGATGTCGCATGCTGCGGTCTGGGCCGTATGCCTGGCGAGTGGGTTGGTCTGGTCCTGCGGGTGGGTACTCCAGGCACACGGGGCCGGGGTAGAAGGCTTTGCTGTCCCAGCCGGCCATCGCCTCGCCGATGAGGTAGCGGTACAACCACTCGGCGAAGGTGATGGGGTGTCCGACCCAGTCGCCCTCTGACCCTTGCACCACCACACCATCGGGGAACCCGTGTACCCACGGGGCTACGAAGACCGCAGCTCCTTGATCGGTGGTGGCGATGGGATGTCGAACACGATCAGGTGGGCGGGCCGGTCCGCTGCAGCCTGCGCTGCGCTGCGCCGCGGCCTCGGCGGCGGGCGCGCACAGTTCACCGAGGTGCAGCCGACCGGCATGGGCGACGACCAGCTCGCCGTCCAGGGCGAGCGGCCGGCCGAAGGAGAGGGCCGCGGCCGCCAGCTCGGGGAACGAGCCGGTGAGGTCAGCGCCGTTGCAACGGCAGCGCCCGGTAACCGTCGGGCTTCTGCCAGATCGCGAGGCCTCCCGGCAGCGCCCGGTCAGGGGGCGGCTCGGGCCACGCCTCGGCGAGCATCGGCTGGATTGGCGGTGTCAGGGCCACAGCCCACATGTGCGCGCTGGCCGGGCGGGACGCACGTTGACCAAGCGTGTCGGCACCGCCAGGTGCTACGGCAAAGTCAGAAGGATTTCGTCGGCTCACCGGCGGGTCGACGAGGGCCTGGCGGTTGCCGCGGTCGTCACTCGGTGATGGGCTCCTCTGGGGTCCCGAGGTGCTTGACCAGCCAGTCCATTACAGCTTCGACCAGGCGAGCCAGGGTGTGCGTGAGGTCACTGAGATCGTCTTTGGACATAGAGTCGAAGCGGGGGGCTGCGTTCCCGCGGGTGAAGCGCATCGCCTGGTACGTCTCAGGTAGCGGGTCATGGAGCCACGCTCCGTGGACGTAGCCGTGCCGGCGGTTGAGAGCAGCGTCGATCTCCTTCATGAGGTCGATGATCTCCGTCTGACTGGCTTCGTCGACGGCGGGGTTGACCTTGGCGAGCTCGCGGATGAGTTTCGTTGCCTGGCCGCCGCTGGCTCCATGTATCCAGAGATGGGCGTAGGGGCTCTCGGAGAGGTTGATGGCGATCAACTGTAGCCGCAGTTCGAGTTCCGCTGCCGTGCGGACCATGAGACCGAGGAGGGCGTACAGCTCCATGTCGTCACGGCCCACCTGTTTTTCGTCGTCCAGGGCGGGAGTGTGCCAGGCGGGGTGGACTGGACCCCGGCTTCTTGCGCATCAGCTCGCCCCCTTTCGCGCGGCGCGCTTCAGTGCGCCGCTCGGGGTTGGACGAGCAGACTTGCGGGCGAACTCGATCCGTGGTCACAGCAAGGACACACAGCCAACACGCCGTCTCTACGCCGCGCATGATGCCCCTGAACAGCACACACTCTCGGGGGGAACCATGCGCACCCACACCATTACCGCAACCGCTGCCCTGATGCTCGCCCTCACGGCCTGCTCCAGTGGCGGCGAGGGGACTGCGAAGCCCTCACCCTCGGCCAGCAAGGTCCCCGCTGCGCCTGGTGGTGAGGCGTCGGCCACGCCCTCCGAGCTCTCGCCGTCGGAATCGCTGAGGCAGGCGCAGGAGGACTTCGAGCAGACGCTGAAGGACCTCGACAACTCCCTCGGTGAGACCGTGGGTGTGCAGGAAGGCACCTAGGAGATCACGAACACCGAGCCCTCGTACGACGATCCCTACAAGGCGCTGGACGACGAGTACCTCGCGCCGGGTACCTACACCTCGAAGGGGCCGGCAGACGGATCGTCCCAGTGTTACTGGGCGCGGATGGGGGACGCGTCTGGCGAGTCCACCATCGCCAACGATCTGACGACGGGCCGGGCGATCGTAGAGCTGGAGGAAGGGGACTTCTTCAAGACCTCCGGCTGCAAGCCGTGGACCCACTCGGGCGACTGATCCGCTCGCCGAACGGCGGCCGCCTGAGCCTGATTGCACGCAACCTGTGCGGCTGCCCGTCGCTGCGCAATCCGCTGCAATCCGTCGGCGCCGCAGCGGCAAACCCAAGCATCCTGGTACCCCAACCACCGAACGGGGAGGCGGACATGACGCTGAGGTTCATCGGCACCACCAGCGACGAGGGCGACTGCTCGACCCTGTACGAGATCCCGGAGACGGACGAGATTCTCGTGCAGGGCGACCGCGAGACCGATCCGGGCCACCTCGTCCAGCTGCGCGACGTGAAACCGTCCGAGACGTTCGTGCGGGTGCCGCGCAGCCTCCTCGTCCGCTACGCCCCGCGCACCGACGGACCGCAGCTCCAGCCGTTCAGCGCGATCGCTCACCTGTTCCGCGAGTTCCGGCATACCGCCTGGCGGCTGGAGACGCGCCGCGGCTACGCGTCCGACCGGCGCAGCCCCAAGTGGCAGCGCTGGCAGGCCGAGGAGCACATCGCGGCCGAGCCCAGCGCGTGGCTGGAGAGCGTCGCGGCGCATACCGCGGCCGGGAAGCGGTTCGAGCGCGTGCGCCTGGTCGACGAGCCTGCCACCGAGGGCCAGCGGTTCCTCCTCGCGAGCGCGCCGGGCAACGTGGCCGCCGGCGAGGACATCCGCAACCTCACCCGCACGCAGGCCGAGCAGCTGCGCCTGCCCGACTACGACTTCTGGCTGTCGACTCCAAGATCGTGGCCCGGTTCGCGTTCGACGAGGACGACACCACGCTCGGCGTGTACGTCACGGAGGACCCGGCGGATGTGCTCGCCGCCTGCCAGGCCCGAGACGCCGCCTGCACCACGCTGTGCCTACAACGGAGTTCGCGAAGCAGGTAGCTTCCACTTTGTGAGCACCGACCACCAGACCGCGCGCGAAGCCCTCGGCGCGCGCCTGCGCGAGCTGCGCGCCGAGGCCGGTCTGGAAGGCAAGCAGATAACTGCCGCGCTCGGCTGGCAGACCTCCAAGGTGCCCGGCTGCAGAACGGCAAGCAGACCCCCACCCGCGAGGATCTCACCGCCTGGGTGCAGGCCATCGGCCGGCCAGACGCGGAGCGGGAGCTGCACGGTCCGCTGGCCGTGCTGAACGTGGCGTCGGCCCGGCACCGCTCCTGGCGCCGACAACTGGCCGACGGCGGCGCCCGCGGCCGGCAGGAGATCGGCGTCAAGCTCACAGAGAAGACGCAGCAGATCCGCGGCCTCGAGGTCTCCCGGATCCCCGGCCTGTTCCAGACGCCGGAGTACGCGGGGACGCTGTTGGACAGCCTCGCCCAGTTCCGCGGGATCCCGTCGGGTATCGAGGCGGCGGTCGCGGCCCGAATGCGCCGACAGGAAGCGCTCTACGACCCGGACAAGACGTTCCACTTCGTCCTGTGTGAGGCCGCCCTCTACCACCGGGCCTGCCCTGCGGACGTCATGGCCGCCCAGCTAGACCGGATGTACAACCTCGTCGGCCATAACCGCATCGAGCTGGGCATCATCCCCTTCGGCGCGCAGCTGCGCCGCACCATTCCGCACGCCTTCTGGATCTACGACCGGCGCTTGGTGATCGCGGAGACGATCAGCGAGGAACTCTGGCTCACCGCTGACGAAGACCTCACGCTGTACGAACGGGCCTGGGAGTGGCTGACGGATTCGGCGGAGTCCGGGGCGCAGGCCCGCCGGCTGATCGGCCGTGCACGGGCCTCTCTGGACCTCGTGTAGGCAACCGGCCGCAACCCGCGCGCCCGCGTGCACAATCGCGCGCAATCGCCGCACAGGCCCGCAATCGCCCTGCATACGGTGCTGCGCATGGCCGTCCTGAAGACTCCCATCGCCGAGTTGCACAGGGCTGGGGACGCGTGGCTCGCCGGTTGCTCACCGCACCCGGACCTCGCGCGCGAAATCGAGCCCGTCCCCGGGACCGCGGGCTGTCGGGTTTCGGCCCGGGCCCCGGGCGCGGGGCTCTACGGTGCAGCGGTGAGCAACGAGGGGATACCGATCGTGGGCGGGGACGGACTGCAGGAGGTCGACGAGGTCTTGGCCCAGGCCCTGTCTGCACAGGGAGAGCAGGGCAGGCGGGCGCTGGGCCTGCTGCGGGACGCGCGCCGCCTCTTGGCCGGCGCCGGGCTGGAGCGGTCGGCGGAGGTCGCGGAGTCGTGTCTGCGGGGTGCGATGGATGCCCTGCTGAAGTCCCCCGGTGCTGAGGAACAGGACGACAGGGTGGGTGTTGGGGCGGCGGCCAGGGGTCTGCTGAAGGCGGTCGACGCCCTGTCCACCCCTGCCGGCCCGGGCGGCTCCCTGTTGAAGCGCTCCCTGTCCGCGGCCGCCGCGGCCGGTGTGTTGCGCGGTGAACTCGCCCATGGGATTAAGGCGAGGCCGTGTCGCGACTCCGAGCTACTCACCACCGGATTTCAGGCCGGATATGTATCGGTTGCCAAACCGCTCACGAAAACGCACGTAGCGCGACTGTCAGGTCAGCGACGGTCATGCGGGATCCCAGACGAGGGTCACGTTGAGGCGTTGCTCCACCATGGTTATGTCGCTCATCAAGGCCCGTCGCCCGCCCTCATTGTTGCCGCCCCACAGCAGACCGACGGCGTTGTTCGTTCCGGACTGCAGGACGACCGAGCCCGAGTCGCCGCCCCGGGCGATGATCCCGTCCGGGCACTCCGATGGGAGGTAGAAGATGTCGAATTGGTTGGCCATCGCGAACTGGTGCCCACTCGGCGGGCTACCCCAGTGCCATGGCACTGCGAGCGCCACGCCGACAATCAGGCCGCCGGTGGGTCCGCTTTGGGAGCCGCGTTTACGGACGAACATCCCTACCGTCGGCGCCAGAGTTTGAGCGACCGCACCGAAGCCGTCGGCGATCTCGTTGGAAAACTCTCTGACGTCCCCGTCCTGAGTTACAGCCTCGTCCAGATCGAAGATGGCGGCGTCCACCTGCCGCCCCAGCCACAGCGTTCGCCCCGCCGGAGTCGGGATTGTTTGCTTCACGGGGGAATCGAAGTCGATCACCTTCCCCAGGCTGGCGCTCAGGTCCGGAGTGGAGCCGATGGGCATCGGAGGCGCCTCGGGCTGGAAGACCCGACTTTCGATGTCACCGGAGACGTGATGGCAGGTCAGGCCCACAAGGGTGTTGTCGTCATTGCGCATGACCACCGCGCCGAGTGTTCCAGAGGCCTGTGGCGCCTGCTGGATCTGTACTCCGCCCATGAGAGTGTCATGTGGCCCGCTGTCTGGCGTAAACAAAGGTTCGATGGGGAACTCGACGACGCAAACGGGCAGGTCTGCAAGCTGCGTGGGCAACTCGGGCACGTCCGTCGCATCGTCGACGTAGACCCGCACGGCCAATTCCTCGAAGAACTCCTCGTTTTCCTCCCGCATGCCCAGCCCCACGCCGTTGACACCTTGCAGGTCGCTCAGCTCAAGGGCAGGAACCTGCAGCTCAGTGATCAGTTCTTCCGGGATCTCCATGACAACCCTCACCAGACGACGGTCGCGACTTCGCCCAGCTAGACGGTGCGTTCGGTCAATTCATGTCCGGCTTCGACTATTCCCGCTTCAGCCGAGGAAGTCTTCTCCGTCACCTGGCCCCACGCGTAGCCGGCTTCCGCCCGCGGCGACGGACTGATGGCAGTGGCCGGTTTGTCCGGCCCGTGGCCGTCGCACCTGGTACCCGTTCTGACGCCGGAAGGGCGCGGCGCAGCTACGTTGAGTGAGGTCGACCGGCGCCCTGCCGTCGGCTGTGTCACACCGTTCAGAAATCGACGTCCGAACGGCATGCCCCCTCTCCCCGTATTTCCATCGTGGCACCTTTGCGGCAAGCCGCAACCGCAGTCGGACTGAGCGACCTCACCGGGCCCTGCGTGCTGGGTGCCAGCCACAGGTCGCACCGCGCTGGCCGGCGAGCCGAGGCTGCACAGGCGCGTCGCAGCGCGATGTTGCCGCGGCGAAGGCCATCTCCTTGCCGACGTTGGGCGCGGACGATGGTGGAGTCGACCGCGACATCCCAGCAATCTCGCCTGCGGCGTCGGCCGCGGCCTGGATCTGCTGGAGCAGACGCTCCCAGGTTCCGTCAGCCGACAACAGCCGGTGGCGTGCATAGACGGTCTTCCGGGGCCCGAACCGTTCAGGCAGATCACGCCACTGCACGCCAGTCCGCGCCCGGTGCAGAATCCCCTCGATCACCTGCCGGTGGTCCCGTCACCTGCCACAACGCCTGTTACTGACAGGCAGGAACGGCCGCAGCCGTTCCCACTCCGCATCACTCAGATCGTCCCGCCCCATGGCTGTGTGCTGGTGGGCTCTGACGATGGTGGAGTCCAGTGCGACCAGCCAGTCCACCTCTGCCTGCTGCTGAGCCGCGGACAAGATGCGGTCGAAGGTTCCGTCGGCGGCCCAGCGGGCGAAGCGTCCGTGCACGGTCTGCCAGGGACCGAACCGTTCCGGTAGTTCCCTCCAGGGCACCCCGGTGCGGAACTTGAACACGATGCCCTCCAGCACCTGGCGGTGATCCCGCCACCTGCCTCGGGCCCGGCCCGCAGGCGGCAGCAACGGCTCGATCACCGCCCAAGTAACGTCAGACATCTCCCCATCCCTCACGACCAGTCCAACGATCAGATGATCGGAAAGACACTGCCTAGCGGTCGTCTCAGCTGGTGCGGAAGTCACATGCCGCGGTCTGGGCCGTATGCCTGGCGAGTGGGTTGGTCTGGTCCTGCGGGTGGGTACTCCAGGCACACGGGGCCGGGGTAGAAGGCTTTGCTGTCCCAGCCGGCCATCTCCTCGCCGATGAGGTAGCGGTACAACCACTCGGCGAAGGTCATGGGGTGTCCGACCCAGTCGCCCTCTGACCCTTGCACCACCACACCATCGGGGAACCCGTGTACCCACGGGGCTACGAAGACCGCAGCTCCTTGATCGGTGGTGGCGATGGGTATGAGGCCTTCGGCGGTTCCGAAGCTGAGCTGGGGAAGTCGGCAAAAGACGCGAGGGTCGTCGTCTGGCCCAGTGATGTAGGACTCCCATGTGCTGTCGGCCCAGACTTCCGATGCCGAGCGGATCTTCTCGCCCAGGTTCCACCAGTGTGAACTGGGGTGGGACAGGATCAGGTGTTCGTTGATCTGCACTGGTGCGTAGGCGTCGACGATCTGCTTGTAGTCCGCCGGAAGCGTTCTGCCGAGTTCTTCCTCCAGGCTGAGCCAGGCGGCGGGATCGGCGTAGCGTTCCTCTCCGGGGCCGAGCATGTCGAAGACGGCCTTCAGGTAGTCGGTCATGGCGGTCGTGTCCTTCGAAGATGCTTGCCTGGAATCGTTCGTGCCAGCATCGAGCAGCCCTCCTGTCGACGGTCGGCCGGGGTCCTCGTTGTCGCTACGAACCCCAACCCGCTGCGGCCAGGTGAGGAGTCCGGACTGCTCGATCAGCCCTCCGGCCGAAGCCGCTGACGAGCCGCCCCAAGCCGCTGGTCATAGTCAGGCGCGAACAGCTCAGGAAACACCTTGTCGAGCGTTCCGGCGATCTGATGGATCGGCGCCCAGACCGCCGGATCGTCGACAACGCGGCTGAGGTCCGTCTTCTGGAGCTTCTCCAGCCAGTGCGACAGCACCAGTGCCTCGTCACCCGTGGGCTTGATCGTCACCTGGCTGTCGCTCATGCACACCCCTACGGCTCGGCCCGCCCTCGACCGCACGAACCTACTGGCCTTGGACCGTGATCAAGGCCATAGGGGTACCCCCCACGTGCCCGGTCGGGCATCCGCTGGCGGGGACCAGCAGGGTATACCGGCCAGTGCCCCCTACAAAACGCAGGTCAACGCCTCGCCAGGTCAGACCCAACGCGGATGCGCATCGGGTCGGCGGCGCGGCCATCCGGGCTTGCCGGCCACGGGTGGGATGCCGTCGACCAGGACCAGGGTCTGGGTGACATCGTTGCGTTGGCCGCGGTGGTGATGACCTCGAGCGGGGTGCCCTTTCTGTCGCAGATCAGGTGGTGTTTACTGCCCGTCTTCCCGCGGTCGACCGGTGACGACCGGTGGCCTCGCCCCCTTTTTTTGCGCGGATGTGGGAGGCATGCACGCAGGTCCGGGGTCCAGTCCTGGGCGCCGGCGGCGTGCAGCTCGGCGAGCAGGATGCGGTGCAGCTTCTCGAAGACGCCCGCCTCGTGCCACCGACCGAGTCGGCGCCAGTAGGTCTGTCCGGAGCCGAACCCTAGCTCCAACGGCAGCAGTTGCCAGCTGATGTCGTTGTAGAGCACGTACAGGATGCCCTACAGGCACAGCCGGTCGTCCACCGGCTTCGGGCCGGGAGCCTTCTGCGGCCAAGTCGGCAGCAACGGCTTGATCAGCGCCCACAGTTCGTCGTCCACGATCCACGGCCGATTCCCCACACCTCACGAACGGCAGAAGCGTCCTACTGGTCACGCCCGGCCAGCACGCCTCGACAAGATCGTGTTACGGACTCTTAGCCTTGGATTGCCGCTGGTCGTCTTGCAGAGTCGCTCACACTCACTTGGCGCCGCTGAGCTGGTATCGGGCCCAGCCTCCCTGCCCAGCGATAGCGCCACGATGTCGACATCGTGTTCGGTCATGTTCTGGTCTATGTAGTCCCGCAGTCCCTCGCTCTCGTCGGTTGCCGAGGCGCTTCCGTTCTGGCCGGCGGTCTCTACACCCGCTTCCGTCGGTCTCTCAGCCATGGGGCGGACCGTACCTCTTCGGTCTGACAAGCTCTGGGCCATCTCCGCAGCTGCGGAGGGCAGCAGTACATCGGCTGGTCGTGCAACACCGTCTGGGGACCATCCCCGCGGGTGCGGGGAGCAGGCCGCCGAATTCCCCAGCGCGGCGCGTTCGCGTAACCATCCCCGCGCGTGCGGGGAGCAGATCGACACCGAACGGATGCCGTCCTTCACGTCGGGGCCATCCCCGCGCGTGCGAGGAGCAGAACATGCTGTTGAACTGGTCGCGGATCTCCTGGGGACCATCCCCGTGGATGCGGGGAGCAGCGCGATGGCCCGGCGCCCAGACAGCCGTGGGATCATCCCCGCGCGCGGGAAGCACGCGACCGGAGTCGCGTCCGGGTAGCCGTGCTAGCGACCATCCCCGCGGGTGCGGGAAGCAGGAGGCGAAGCAGTTCGGCATGTTCGCCATGGTGGGACCATCCCCCGCGGGTGCGGGGAGCAGACGCTGCGGCCGTCGGAGGACACGCAGGGCCGAGACCATCCCCGCGGGTGCGGGGGAGCAGAGCGGTCCGGCCACGCCGTGCGCGATGCCGACAGGACCATTCCCGCGGGTGCGGGGAGCAGGTGTCCTCGGCACGAACCACGACCTCCGAGAGGGGACCATCGCCGCGGGTGCGGGGAACAGCACCACAACGGCCAGATCCTCGACGGCGCCGAGGGACCAACCCCGCGGGTCCCGGGAGCAGACCGCCTGGCGGTCACCGTCGCTCATCCGGTAGGGACCATCCCCGCGGGTGCGGCGAGCAGTCCAGGGCGGCCTTACGGCCGTCCGTGATGACGGGACCATCCCCGCCGGTGCGGGGAGCAGAGGGGCGTCGTCGAGGGCCCGATGTACAGCAAGGGACCATCCCCGCGGGTGCGGGGAGCAGAGCGGTCCGGCCACGCCGTGCGCGATGCCGAAGGGACCATCCCCGCAGGTGCGGGGAGCAGCGGCGTCCGTCACGTGGACGAGGGTTGCCAGGGGGCCATCCGGGTGCAGGGAGCAGGTCCTCCATCGCCACCTACCTGATCCGCGTGTGGGACCATCCCCGCGGGTGCGGGGAGCAGTCGTGCCGCTCTCCGGCGTCACGGAAAACGTGGGGACCATCCCCGCGGGTGCAGGGAGCAGGGACAGACCCCCCGGGGCAGTACCCGCTGCGGGACCATCCCCGCGGGTGCGGGGAGCAGGGACAGACCCGCCCGGGGCAGTACCCGCTGCGGGACCGTCCCCGCGGGTGCGGGGAGCAGCGTTCGCGTTCGGCGCGGGCCTTGAGGATGTCGGGACCATCCCCGCGGGTGCGGGGAGCAGCCGGGGCACCACCTTGCCCAGGCCAGCGCCGCCGGGCCATCCCCGACGACGCGGGGAACAGACGCCGGTGCCGTCGCCCCCGGAGCCGCTTCAGGGAGCCGTCCCAAGGGCGAAGAGCAGAACAGGGTCTCAGTCGGTTGGATCCCAAACTCCGCTAAAGAGCGCCAGCTCGAGCAGGTCCGGGCTCAGCGAATCTGGCCACTTGACCCCGGTCGAGACAAGCTGGCTGGCTGCGGCAGTCATCCACCGCAGGTAAACGCCATACCGGTGTGGAGTCCAGCCGCCGTCCGACCAAGCCCATGCCGCCGTTGCCACAGGGGAGGGAAGGCACATGCCGATCCCGACCTGTGTTGCATGGGCTCGCACGACCCGCGCGACCCGTTGGTCAAGAATCAGCGCAGAAGGTGGGCGTGAACCTTCCAGGGCCAGAGCCAGGAAGTACAGGAGCTTGGTGAAAAACGCAGGACCCAGGCCTCGAACCGCTCCTCGCATAGTTCTGTAGGCGGCGACTGCGTCCTCTTTGCCCAGCGCTGTCACAGCTCGCTCTATCACCGTGTTGACCCCAGCGTCCTCCAAAATGCCCTCCAGGCGATGGGGTCCGTATGCGGCTCTCCCCTGGCCCCACACGTATGAGGCTACAAGGGCTTCACTCCACGCTTCGCGTTCAACTGCATCACGAACTGCGGCGACCACTTCGCTCCGGCTGACCAGAGCAACAGCCTCCTGACCCCGATCCGCGAACCGTTCTGGCCACGGTCCGATACGCGCCCAACGCGCTGGCACGTACGCAACGGCATGACGGCCAACGCCCGCTACATACCGGGAACCATCTCGGGACAGCCAGCAGCCGATAGCGTCAATCGCAGTGGCCGGCAGTAACTGCTTGCATAGCTCCGCATCTAGCGCATCGGCCAAGTCCTGTCTTGTCACCTTCGCACCCCTCATTGCCGCGAATGACGCCATCCTGGCAGACCCCCTGACAAGCAGATGCTGGATGGCAGCCGTTTGCAGGGCCGTTCCCCGCCTGCACGAGGAGCAGTCGAGGCTGGCGTGCTGAAGGGAGGTCGGGTGGGACCATCCCCGCGGGTGCGGGGAGCAGTGCGGCGGCGAGGATCTCGCCTCGCTCGTCGAGGGACCATCCCCGCGGATGCAGGTGGGAGCATCCCTGCGGGTGCGGGGAGCAGACCTCCACGTACGGGCGGGGGAAGGCCTGATCGGGGTCATCCCCGCGGGTGCGGGCAGGACGACGCCGAGGGCGGTCTCGGAGCGGTGGGGACCATCCCCGCGGGTGCGGGGAGCAGACGTTCGAGGTGGCCGCGGACGTCGACCCGGAGGGATCATCCCCGCGGCTGCGGGGAGCAGCCAGCGTCCACCCCGATGGCGAAGACGTGGTAGGGGCCATTACCGCGGGTGCGGGGAGCAGGCATCGACGACCTGGAGCCCGGGCTCCGCCTCGGGACCATCCCCGCGAGTGCGGGGAGCAGCTCGGCGCGGTCGGGGCCGGGCCGCACCCGGAGGGACCATCCCCGCGGGTGCGGGGAGCAGACGGTGCGGACGGCATCGGTGCCGGCCGCCTGGGGACCATCCCCGCGGGTGCGGGGAGCAGGCGGCGGGCTTCTCGTCCAGGTCGGGCGCGTCGGGACCGTCCCCGCGGGTGCGGGGAGCAGGCCGTCGCCCAGGAACAGCGCATGCGGGCGCTGGGACCATCCCCGCGGGTGCGGGGAGCAGGTGCTTACTGTGACTCCGCATTCGGCCGGATGGGGACCACCCCCGCGGGTGCGGGGAGCAGTCGGCGGTCGCATCGACCACCAGGCCGACGTAGGGACCATCCCCGCGGGTGCGGGGAGCAGCTCGGCGGGGTCACCGCCTCCTGGAACGGGCAGGGACCATCCCCGCGGGTGCGGGGAGCAGACTTGCTGACCTGCGAGTTTATCGCCGCAGAGAGACGTTTTCTGTAACTATCATGCATTCCGACAAGTCGGCTATTTGAGGCATTCGGTCTCGCGGATGGTTCTCACGGGAGCGGGGAACGGGTGATCCTACGTGACGGTGACGGCTGTTTACCTGCAGGTGCTTCTGTTGGCTTGTTTTGGTGTGAGGTGGTGGTCGCTGCCTGTATCAATCGCTCATGAGCGACGATGGGAGTGCTCGTTCCGGCCTGTTGGGCCGGCTCGGGGGGTCGGCCCGGTCGGTATGGGCGAAGTATGACCGGGACACGGATGGGTGGTTGCCGTTGTGGCGGCACATGGAGGATGCCGCTGCGGTGGCGGGCCTGTTGTGGGACCGATGGCTGCCGGTAGGGACGCGCGGTCTGGTGGCCGAGGCCTTGCCGCAGGGTGATGCGGACGCACGTGCCCTCGCTGTGTGGCTTGCCGGTGTGCATGACATCGGCAAGGCCACGCCGGCGTTCGCCTGCCAGGTGGATCAGCTCGCCGAGACGATGCGTAGGCACGGGCTGGAGATGCGCTCGGTGAAGGCAATGGGCCCGGACCGCCGGATCGCGCCGCACTCGCTGGCCGGGCAGGTGCTGCTGGGGGAGTGGCTGGAGGAACGGCACGGGTGGGCGCCTGCCCGGACCGGTCAATTCACGGTTGCCGTGGGCGGACACCACGGCGTGCCGCCCGAACACGCGCAGATCACCGCCCTGTACGAGCATGAGGAGCTGTTGCGCACTCGTGGTGCGAGCGGCCGTGTGTGACGGCAGATGCAGACCGAGCTGCTCGACGCCTGCGCTGAGCATTTCGGTGTGGCGCAGCGGCTGGCGGGATGGCGGGCGGTGAAGCTGCCGCAGCCGGTGCAGGTGCTGCTCACCGCGCTGGTCATCGTCTCTGACTGGATCGCCAGCAACCCCGACCTCTTCCCGTACTTCCCCGATGGCGCCTCCCGCAGTGACCAGGAGCGTCTCGCCGCGGCCTGGCATGGACTGGACCTGCCGGAACCCTGGCGTGCCGAGGGAACAGCGCAGAGCGCGCAGGAGTTGTTCGCCTCGCGTTTCGAGCTGCCGGCTGGAGCGCGGATACGCCCGGTCCAGGAGGCGGCCGTGGAACTCGCCCGGGAGATGGAGGCGCCCGGTCTGATGATCGTTGAGGCGCCGATGGGGGAGGGGAAGACGGAAGCGGCGCTTGCAGTGGCCGAGATCTTCGCGGCGCGCTCGGGCGCGGGAGGGGTGTTCTTCGCCCTGCCGACCATGGCCACCGGCAATGCCATGTTCCCTCGTCTGCTGGACTGGCTGGAGCGGTTGCCTGGGGTGGCCGGCTCTCGCCGTTCGGTGTATCTGGCCCATTCCAAGGCCGCTCTCAATGAGGACTTCGCCGGTCTGATGGCCCGTGCGGGGCGGGTCGTGGCTGTCGGGGTGGACGAGGGGGCGCCCGCGCCTCGGCAGCGGCATGACGAGCCGCACCGTGCGGCTGCCGAACTCGTGGCGCATGCCTGGCTGCGTGGCCACAAGAAGGCCATGCTGGCCTCGTTCGTTGCGGGCACTATCGATCAGTTGCTGTTCGCCGGGCTGAAGAGCCGTCACCTGGCGCTGCGGCACCTTGCCGTGGCGGGGAAGGTCATCGTCATCGACGAGGCCCACGCCTATGACACGTACATGAGCGTGTACCTGGACCGGGTGCTGTCCTGGCTGGGGGCCTACCGGGTGCCGGTGGTGGTGCTGTCCGCGACCCTGCCGGCCTCCCGCAGACGCGAACTCGTCGAGGCGTACTCGGGCCGGGCCGATGCCGACCTGGAGACGGCCGCACCGGATGCGTATCCGCTGCTGACGGCAGCCGCTCCGGGCGGCACCGCACAGTGCCTCCGCCCGCAGGCGTCGGCCCGGAAGACGACGGTCTGCTTGGAACGCCTCGACGACGGCTTGGATGTTCTTGGCGACCGGCTGGAGAGCGAGCTGGCCGACGGCGGGTGCGCGCTGGTGATCCGGAACACGGTCAGGCGGGTGCTGGAGACGGCTCGCGCGCTGCGTGCAAGGTTCGGGGCCGAGAACGTGACGGTGGCCCACTCGTGCTTCGTCGACCTCGACCGGGCCGGCAAGGACACCACACTGCTGCGTCTGTTCGGGCCGCCGGAGAAGACGGATGGCCGGCCTGAGGGTCGGCACATCGTGGTGGCCAGCCAGGTCGCCGAGCAGTCGTTGGATGTCGATTTCGACTTGCTGGTCAGCGACCTGTGCCCTGTTGACCTGCTGCTGCAGCGCATGGGGCGCCTGCACCGCCACCAGCGGGGGCGGGGACAGGGGGAGCGGCCCGAGCGGCTGCGGAGGGCGCGCTGCCTGGTGACGGGAGCCGACTGGGCGGCGGAAGTGCCCGCCCCGGTGCGGGGCTCGGTCGCCGTGTACGGGCAGTACACCCTGCTGCGATCGGCCGCGGTGCTCCTACCTCACCTGGACGGCGGGTCCGGTCGGCCGGTGCGGCTTCCGGCGGACATCAGCCCTCTCGTGCAGAGCGCCTATGGGGAGATGCCGGTCGGGCCGGAGCATTGGCAGGACGCGATGAAGAAGGCACGCGAACAGTTCGAGCGGCACCGCGACGACCAGGCTCGGCGCGCCGCAGTGTTCCGTCTCGGGGGCGTCGGCAAACCGGGGCGTCCGCTGTTCGGCTGGGTCGCGGCCGGAGTGGGGGACACGGACGACACCCCCACCGGGCGGGCCCAGGTCCGCGACAGCCGCGACAGCCTGGAAGTCGTCGTCGTCCAGCGCCGCAGCGATGGAAGTCTCGTCACCCTGCCGTGGCTCAAGCCGGACAGCAAGATGCGGCAACGGGCCGGCCTCGCCCTGCCGCAGGACGCCACACCGGCGCGGTTCGCGGCCCATACGGCGGCGAGCTGTGCACTGCGGCTCCCCATGCAGTTCTCCGGCGAGACCATGGACCGGGCCATCCGGGAACTGGAGCAGCTGTACATGCCCAAGTGGCAGGGCAAGGACAGCCCTTGGCTCTCCGACCAGCTGATTCTCGCTCTCGATGAGGATTGTCAGACCCAGCTGGCAGGATTCTCGCTCCAGTACAGCCCTGACGACGGTCTGAAGGTGACCCAGGATGCAGACGACTGAATTAGCCGGTGCCGGTGCGGGCGAGGCGCCGTCCTTCGATCTGACCCGTCGGCCGTGGATCCCGGTGCTGCACAGCGACGGTTCTCAGCAGGAGTTATCGCTCTGTGAGGTCTTCGCCCACGCCGGTGATCTGCGCCGTGTCGTGGGTGACCTGGCCACTGGGGAGTTCGCCCTGGTGCGCCTGCTGTTGGCCATCGCGCACGACGCCCTGGACGGCCCCGGCAGCATTGAGGAGTGGGCGGAGCTGTGGGAGGACCCCGATTGCTTCGCCCCCGTCCAGGCCTACTTGGAGGAGCATTGCGAGCGGTTCGACCTGCTGCACCCGCTCACGCCGTTCCTGCAGACCGCCGGGCTGCGTACCGCGAAGGACGAGGTGTTCTCCCTGAACCGGATCGTGGCCGACGTGCCCGCGGGGGAGCCGTTCTTCACCGCGCGGATGCCGGACGTGGAACGGCTGTCCTTCGCCGAGGCCGCGCGCTGGGTCGTCCACGTCCACGCCTACGACACCTCCGGCATCAAGACCGGCATGGTGGGCGACGACCGGGTCAAGGGCGGCAAGGTGTATCCGCTGGGTACCGGCTGGGCGGGCGGGCTCGGCGGCGTCTTCGTGGAGGGTGCGACGCTGCGCGAGACGCTGCTGCTCAATCTGGTGGCGGCGGACACCGAAGCTCTCGACTTCTGCGCCGATGACCGGCCGGCCTGGCGCCGTGAGCCGTGCGGGCCGGGGTCCGACGGCCGCGGTGCGAGCGGCCCGCGCGACCTGTACACCTGGCAGTCGCGCCGGGTGCGGTTGCACCATGATGCGGACGGCGTCCACGGTGTCGTCCTGGGCTACGGAGACCCGCTCGCCTGGCGGAACATGCACCGTGGTGAACCGATGACCGGGTGGCGGCGCAGCCCCGCGCAGGAGAAGAAGCTGGGGCAGTCACCCGTATACCTGCCTCTAGAGCATGACCCGGCCCGCTCGGCCTGGCGGGGGATCGCCGCGCTCCTGGCCGACCGGCTGGAGGAGACCGGCGGCGCCGGCGGGCCGTCGCGTCTGCGGCCGCGGATCCTGGACTGGGTCGCCCGTCTGGTGACCGAGGGCCACCTTCCCCGACGTTTCCTTGTCCGAGCCCGGGTGGCCGGGGTCAGATACGGGACCCAGCAGTCCGTGATCGACGAGGTCGTCGACGACCGCTTGGTCATGCCGGTCGTTCTGCTCCACGGGCAGGACCCCACGTACGCCCGGCAGGCCATCGCCGCGGCCGAGGACGCCGATCGGGCGGTGCGGGCCCTGGGGGACCTCGCGGGCGACCTGGCCCGGGCGAGCGGCGCCGAGCAGGAAGGGCCGAAGGCCGCAGCCCGTGCCGAGGGGTTCGACGCGCTGGACCACCCGTACCGCGGCTGGCTGTCCGAACTGGCGGAGGTTGACGACCCGTT
The DNA here is from genome assembly GCF_014656055.1 of Streptomyces griseosporeus. Taxonomy (GTDB): domain Bacteria; phylum Actinomycetota; class Actinomycetes; order Streptomycetales; family Streptomycetaceae; genus Streptomyces; species Streptomyces griseosporeus. Next base: position 56,475 of record NZ_BNBR01000001.1, on the reverse strand, counting down.
CGAGCACCGTGAGACCTGGCAGCGTCTGGTACGGCAGACGGTGGGCCGTCTCGGGGACGGCCTCATCGCCGGCGCGGGCGACGCGGCCTGGCAGGGGCGGATCCACACCGGCGACAAGGGCGGCACCACCCTCTGGCTGAACACGGGCCTGGCCGACGTGTGGTTCCGGGGGCGACTGTCCCGAGCGCTCGGGGACCCCGGCTCTCCCCGCTCTGCGGGCCACGGCGGAAGCGCCACCGCCCCGGACGACGGGCCGCCCCGGCCGGGGTCCGCCGACCTGCTGCCGGAAACCGATCACGCCGCGACCGCCCTGGAGGTGCACGCATGACCCCCGCAACGCCCGTATCCCCAGCGGCTGTACCCGTCGCGGTCCCGGTCCAGCGGCGGGTCGCTGACCTCGCAGCCACCCTCATCGGCCACTGGCAGCAGGGATACCTCCAGGACAGGCCCCAGGCCGTGGCCGCCTTGGCCCGCCTGCGCCGCGGTGCGGGCTGTGAGGCGGGCCAGACTCCCGATCTGTGGAGCCTGATCGACACCGATCCGCTGCACACCCGGGCCGACAGCACCCGGCCCTTGAGCGAGCGGGAGCTGGTGCGCGCCGAGAACGCACTGCACGCCGCCTGCACCCTGTGGGCCTTCCACCAGCAGTCCCGCGGCACGCCCATGCACCGCCGGCACTCCCGGGAACGGCCGGGCGGCCTGGGCGCGGCCGTCCGGCGTCTGATGCCGGCCGACGGCACCGACGAGCCCGCCCGCAAGCGTCTGGTCCGTGCGGGCACCGCCCCCGACCTCGTCACGGTCGCACAGCGGCTGCGCGACATCGTCGCCTTGCTGCGCCGCGACGACATCCCGCTCGACTACGCCCTCCTGGCCGGCCAGCTCTACGTCTGGCAGTGGCCCGACGGGCCCGTCACAGTCCGCCGCGCGTGGGGTCGCTCCTTCCACGAACAGCGACAGACCCAGCCGGCCTCGGACGAGAACACCACCTCGGACAGCGAATAAGGACGCCTTGTGAACCGTATCTTCCTGGACGTACACGCTCTGCAGACCGTCCCGCCCAGCAATCTGAACCGGGACGACACGGGCTCGCCCAAGACGGCCGTCTACGGCGGGGTCCCCCGCGCGCGTGTCTCCAGCCAGGCGTGGAAGCGGGCCATCCGCACCTACTTCAAGGACGAGCATCTCCTCGATCCCGCCGAGCTGGGCGTGCGGACCAAGAAGGTCGTGGAGCTCCTGGCCGACCGGATCACCGGCCTGGATGCGTGCGTCGCACAGGAGACGGCGCTCACGCTCGCCGACGAGGTCATCAAGGCCGCGGGCATCAAGACGGAAGTCCCCAAGCGGAAAGCCGATCAGGCGAAGAAGGAAGCAGGCCCTGCCCCTGCTCCGGAAAGCAAGTACCTGGTCTTCCTCAGCTCCCGGCAGCTCGACGGCCTGGCCCGCCTTGCCCTCGAAGGCGCAGCAGACATCACGGCCTTCTTGAAGGCCAAGGAGAACAAGGCGCGCGCCAAGGAACTCGCGGACACCCGGCACTCCGTGGACATCGCCCTGTTCGGCCGCATGGTCGCCGACGTGGCCGACATCAACGTCGACGCCGCCGTGCAGGTCGGGCACGCCCTCAGCGTCCACCGGGTGGACACCGAGTCCGACTACTACACCGCCGTCGACGACGAGAACACAGACGAGGAGACCGGCGCCGGAATGATCGGCACCGTCGACTTCAACTCCGCGACCCTGTACCGCTACGCCGCGCTCGGCGTGCACCAGCTCGCCGCCAACCTCGGCCAGGGCCTGCGCGAGGACGAACCGCGCACCGAGCCGGTACGGCGCGCCGTCGACGCGTTCGTCCAGGCCTTCGTCTCCTCCCTGCCCACCGGGAAGATCAACACCTTCGGGCATCACACCCAGCCCGACGCGGTCATCGTCAGGCTCCGCGCCACCCGGCCGATCAGCTACGTCGCCGCCTTCGAGGACCCGGTCCGCAGCGATGGTGGCGGCCACCTGCGCGAGGCCGCCGACCGGCTCGCCGCTTACGCCGCAGATGTCGAGCGCGCCTACGGTGACCCCGAGACCACCCGCACCTGGGTCCTGCGTGTCGGCTCCGCCACGGGCAAGCTCGCCGAGCTCGGCACCGAGACCGGCACCCAGCGCGAACTCACGGCCGCCGTCGCCCAGGCCGTCGCCGAGCGCCTGGAGAAGCCCGCGTGAGCCGCACGGGCGTTTTCGCCCTCCGCCTGGCGGGCCCCCTGCAGTCCTGGGGCGCCACCTCCCGCTTCACCCGCCGCACCACCGAATCGGCCCCGACCAAGAGCGGCGTCGTCGGCCTGCTCGCCGCGGCTGCCGGCATCGAACGCGGCGACGACTCGCGCCTGGCCCCTCTGGCGGCGCTCCGCTTCGGCGTCCGCGTTGACCAGCCTGGCACCCGCATCCGGGACTTCCACACCGCCCACCACGGCGTCACCGGCGCCTCTATGCCCCTGTCCGAACGCTTTTACCTCGCCGACGCCGTCTTCGTGGCCGCACTCGAAGGCGACCACTCCCTGCTCACCAGCCTGCATGGCGCCCTGCGCAGCCCGGTGTACCCGCCCTACCTCGGACGCCGCTCTTGCCCGCCCACCGAACCGGTCGGCCTCGGACTGTACGAGGACGCCCGTCTGGAGGACGTACTGGCGCGCGTGCCCTGGCAGGCATCCGCCTGGTACCGCAGGCGCCACCCCAACCCGCGCACCCTGACCGTGCTCCGCGAGACAGCCCCCGGCGAGCCCGTCACAGCGGCAGACGTCCAGCGCGACCAGCCGGTCAGCTTCGACGCCGCACACCGGCGGCACGCACTGCGCACCGTCGCCACCACCGTCGTGCCCACCCCCGTCCCGGCCGGCAGCGGCCCCAGGGAGACGCACGACCCGTTCGCCGCCCTCGATGTCCTGGAGGATGACAGCGTCTGATGTTCATCACCCGCTTCCGCGTCAACACCGCGCGGCACGGCGTCCGCCGCCTGCTGTCCTCACCTCAGGCCATGCACGCGGCCGTCATGTCGTCCTTCCCGCACATCCTGCCCTCCGACACCCCGCAGCACGGCGCACCGCGCGTGTTGTGGCGCCTGGACCAGCAAGCCCGCGCCGAGGTACTGCTGTACATCGTCAGCCCCGACCGTCCCGACCTGACCCACCTGGTCGAGCAGGCCGGATGGCCCGCCGTCGCCGGCCCCGAGAATCCAGGCTGGCAGACCCGTTCCTACGCTCCGCTCCTTGACCGGCTGGCCGCCGGTGACCGCTGGGCATTCCGCCTGACCGCGAACCCCGTACACACCATCCGCCGCAAAGAAGGCGAACCCCGCAAGATCACCGCCCATCTCACCCCCATCCACCAGATGGGCTGGATGCTCGACGAAAAACGCCAAGAACGCCTCGGCTTCCGCATCTGTGAGAAACCGTCCGACCGCCGGCTCCTGCCCGAGGGCACCACCCACCAAAAGCGCCCCCACCCCGGCGACCGCTACGAACTGGCCATACGAGACACACGGCCCCTCGCCTTCGACAAGACCCGCAGGGCGGGCGACCGCCGGGACAAGCCGGTCACCGTCGTCACCGTCACCTTCGAAGGCCGACTGGAGATCACCGACCCCGACGCCCTGCGCCGCACTCTCACCCAGGGCGTAGGCCGGGCCCGCGCCTACGGCTGCGGCCTCCTCACCCTCGCCCCCTTCACCCATCCCACACCGAAAACGCCATGAGCACACCCTCCCAGCGCCCGGCACTGGCCCCCCGCCAGCTCACCCGCACCGACGAACGCCTCTCCTTCGTCTACCTAGAACGCTGCACGGTCCACCGCGACGCCAACGCCATCACCGCCCAGGACGCCGAAGGCACCACCCACATCCCCTCGGCGACCATCGGCACCCTCCTTCTCGGCCCCGGCACACGCGTCACCCACCAGGCCATGAGCGTGCTGGGCGAGACCGGAGCGGCAGTCTGCTGGGTCGGCGAACACGGCGTGAAACGCGACCTCCGCCGGGCCGGCTCCTCAGAACGGGCCACCATCCGGCTGGAGGAGGGCCGCCAAACGCCGACGCTTTGGGAGAGGCTGATGCACATCAATGAGCTTTTGTCTCATTTATCGAAGTCGGAGAAAGTGCTCGGAAACTGCCCCCAGCGCCCGTAAAACCGCAGGTCATTCAGTCTGCTCCCCGCACCCGTGGGGATGGTCCCACGGAGGCCGGCCGGAAGAACGGCGAGGCCATCTGCTCCCCGCACCCGATGGTCCCTCCGGGCGGGCGCCCACATCCAGACCCAGGCCCTTCTCCCCGCACCCGTGGGGATGGTCCCTGCGGAGGGGGATCTCGTGCGGCCACAGCGGGCTGCTCCCCGCACCCGTGGGGATGGTCCCATGCTGCTCACCAAATGGCCGGTCCGGCGCAGCTGCTCCCCGCACCCGTGGGGATGGTCCCAACCCCCTCCCGCTCAGACGTTCGCCATGCAACTGCTCCCCGCACCCGTGGGGATGGTCCCAGGTTCGCCACCAGCAGGGGGAGGTCCGGGTTCTGCTCCCCGCAGCCGTGGGGGGATGGTCCCTGCACGGCGGCCTCCTACACGAGTTGCACCTCCTTCTCCCCGCACCCGCGGGGATGGTCCCATCACCGCGCCGAACAGCGTCACCGTCACCGACTGCTCCCCGCACCCGCGGGGATGGTCCCTGGACGCTGCGCAGGTTGCCGAGCCCGGTGGACTGCTCCCGCACCCGCGGGGATGGTCCCTGGCCGCGATCCTGCTCGTACCAGTGGGCTTCTGCTCCCCGCGCCCGCGGGGATGGTCCGCAACAGGCCCCGCCGAAGCGGGGCCAGTACGTCTGCTCCCCGCACCCGCGGGGATGGTCCCGAGGAGGAAGGCGAGGAACTGTTGGACGGCCTCTGCTCCCCGCACCCGCGGGGATGGTCCCGACCGCACGGTCCCGCTGATCTTCTTCGACTCCTGCTCCCCGCGCCCTCGGGGATGGTCCCGCACGTCCCTGTGGCGCACCAAGCCAGAGGCTCTGCTCCCCGCGCCCGCGGGGATGGTCCCTTCTTCCCCACGGTGGAGGTCACCCTGCCGTGCTGCTCCCCGCACCCGCGGGGATGGCCCCCAAGGTCGGTCATCCTCGGGCACCCCCGCCAGCTGCTCCCCGCACCCGCGGGGATGGTCCCAACGGCATGCTCATCGGCGTCAGCGTCCTCGGCTGCTCCCCGCACCCGCGGGGATGGTCCCCCCCCCACTTGATGCGGTCCTGTCCCTCCTGGTCCTGCTCCCCGCACCCGCAGGGATGGTCCCCAGGACATCGGCACATCTTTCGGTCGTGCGGACTGCTCCCCGCACCCGCGGGGAAGGTCCCCCGACAGAGACGTGAATCTTCTCGGGGAGCGGCTGCTCCCCGCACCCGCGGGGATGGTCCGCCGGGTCTCCTCGGTGGTGGCCTGCGCCCGGAGCTGCTCCCCGCACCCGCGGGGATGGTCCCTCGATGTCGACGGACGGCTTCGGGCCGCGTCCCTGCTCCCCGCGCCCGCGGGGATGGTCCCCAGCGTGCCCTGCGGATGCGCGACATGGGCGCGGCCGGTACGTCGTCCCCGCGGCGTCGTCAGTGTTGCGCGCGGTCCTGCCACCCGCCGCAGATCAGGCGGCGCGCTGGGGAGGTTTGGTTCCCCGGGAATTCCGTATCCTCGCTGGTGCCCGGCCGACCGGTCCCCTTCGGCGTAGGCAGTGCCGTAAGTCCTCGGCGAAAGGCCCCGCGCAGCAGGCGGATGATGCGACGCAGCCGAGGGCCACTCCAGCGACCGACAACTTGAACGCGACTCTGCCCGGTGCCTCGGGCGGCGGTCCGAGCCGTTCGTCGACGTGGCCGCGTGGATCGACTGTTACGACGACGCGCGATCCTTCAGGCGACTGCTCACCCTGTAGCTGGTGTGTGGTTCCGTCGGGCAGCCGTACGACCACCCCGGAGGCGTCGCCGTCCGGTGTCGACAGATTCCACTGCCGGGTCACGACCCCGATCACCGGGACTCCGCGGTCATGCAAAGCCTGCTGGTCGGAATCTTGCTGGCCGAAGTGCAGCACGAAGCCGTACGCGGAGACCATGAGCAGGCCCATACAGGCTCCGACGACCCAGGCCGTCTTCTCGCGGCCGTGGGAGGAGAGGTACATGGCCGACAGCCCCGGGACGAGCAGGCCTACGACCACCCCGCCGCACGCCATGAAGAAGGCCAGCGGGTTCCGATGCCCCTGCGATGACAGCGCCAGCAGCGGCCATGCCGTAGCCAGGGTGAACCCGGTCGCCACGAACGACCCTACGGCGAAAACCCCGAGCCATGCCCCGGCGCGCCCGGCCGCCCTGAGCACTGCTGGCCCCCGCGAACTCGCCATGCCGCCAGCGTGACCGCGCTGCCCGCAACGGGCAAGCTTTTCGGCAGACGTCCCTTGGTGTTGTGCTGAACTGGGTTGCGGAACCGGCGCCGGCACCCAGTGCGGGGAGGGGGCAAACCGTGAGTCAAATGGGTCGCAACGGACACCTTCTGACGACGTCGGCGTCCGGTCGGGCGCCTTGGCTCTTTGTCCGGCTTTCCGGTCGGTTTGACGATGGCGTCATCACCGCGGATTTCTCCGAGCCCCAGATCGGCAGCTCTGTTTCGCACCGACGCCCCCTCGGTCGAATCCGGAACCGGGCATGGCAGACCCGCGCGGCTGGTGCCCCGGCCGTGCCCCGTCTGCGGGCGTGGGCCTTGGGCACGGGGGCAGGGCGGCGATGATGATGGCGGCCGAGCTGGAAACCGTGGAGGCCGACGACACGCACGCTGCTCTAGTGGCCCCCTTTTGCCCGCCGAGCTGATCACCGCCGTCCCGGTCGACGGCGGCAGTTGGCGCGTCGTTGCGTGGAATGTCAAGTCGCTGCGGCGTGGGGCTTGCTTAGGCCAAGCTGTGATCGCAGATGTATGTGCGGTCTGTCTGATGAGGGGGAAATCATGGGGATTTCGCTGACTGAGGCGTTGAGGGAGCTTCGCCAGGAGCTCTATGCGGCGCAGGACGAGGGAGCATCAGAGCAGTTCCAGTTCGAGGTGGAGCAGGCGGAGTTGTCGCTGGAGGTGGAGTTCCGCCGGGACGGCGAGGGCAAGGTGAAGGTCGAGGTAGGTGCCTGGGGTGCCAAGGCGGGCGTGGAGGGGGGCGGTGGGCTGGGCAGTACGCGGCGGCAGGTGCTGACCTTGACCTTGCAGGTCCGTGATGAAGCGCGGGGTGGGCAGCGGGCCAGGATCCGGCGCACCGATGGCGGGCTGGACGACGCAGAAGACGATGCCGTGGGGCATGACTCTGGCGTGGAGGGTGCTCAGGTGCGGCCGTGGGAGGCGTGAGGTGGATCCGCGACGCCTGGTCTGGGTGCGCACCGGTGGCCCGGGCGGTTCAGGATCCGGTTACCTGATCGGGCCCCAGCTCGTCTTGACGGCCCTGCATGTCGTCCTGGTCGAGGGCCGGTGGGCCGGACGGGTGGAGGTGCGGGTGGGTCACCCGCGCTACGGAGCCGGCCCGGTCAGTCAGCGAGCGTGGGTGCGATGGCCGGACCCGCAACTGGGCGTTCCGCCTGCGGACGCTTTGGATGTGGCGCTGCTGTGGCTGGAGGAGCCGGTGATGGCCGGCGATGAGCCGGTGCGGTGGGGGAGACCGAGCGGCGTCACCCCTGTGCCGTTCGAGGGAGCCGGCTTTCCCGCCTTCGCTGCAGGGACCGACAGCCCGGGGCACTTCGAGTACCTGCCGGGAGAGCTGCCCGTCGTTTCGACATCGCCTTCGGGCTGGGTGCTGGACTGTCCCGTGTGGCCGGCCCCGGGGCAGGGCGAGAGGCGCCTGTGGGCGGGAGCCTCGGGCTCGGCGATCTTCTGCCACGGCCGGCTCGTAGGGGTGGCGGTTGAGGATGACTGGGCCATGGACTTCCGCCGCCTGCACGCCGTACCCGTCCACGAGGCGCTCAGCCTGCCGGGCTTCGCTGACCTCGTCAGCCAGCACGGACACGTCGGCACCACAGCGGTGCTGGAGGACGTAACCGCCCAGACCACGAAGGCCAGCGCGGGCAGGGAGGACGTGGTCTGGCCGGTAGAGGTAGGGACGACTCCTACCCTGGCGTCGGCGTTCCAGCCACGCAGCGTCCTGCGCGAACAGATCGACACGGCGCGCGCGGGTAGCGGGTCGGTTGTGCTCGCCCCGGTCCTCTCCGGTGGCGGTGGCGTCGGCAAAACACAGCTGGCCGCGGCCTGCGCCACTGACGCCCTCAAAGACGGCGCCGAGGCGGTTGTGTGGGCGCCAGCAACCGAAATCCAGCAGGTGATCACTCAGTACGCGCGAGCCGCCGCCGCCCTGCACCTGCCTGGGGTAACAGGCCAGGATCCGGAGACCGACGCCGAACTGTTGCTGAAGTGGCTGGCCACCACACGGCGGCGGTGGCTCGTGGTTCTGGACGACATCGCCGATCCTGCCGCCGTCAACCGCTGGTGGCCGACCAGCCGGACGGGCACGGGGTGGGCTCTGGCCACCACCCGGCGTAAGGACGCACTGCTGACCGGAGGTGGCCGGACCCGCATCGACGTCGACGTCTACACCGCCGCCGAGGCCGACGCCTACCTGCGCGCCCGCCTCACAGACGAGGGGATGGATCACCTCCTCGACGACAGCGCCCCGGCCCTCGCCGAAGCACTCGGCTACCTTCCGCTGGCGCTGGGCCTTGCCGCCGCCCACTTGATCAATGAGGGACTGACATGCACCACTGACCTACAGCAGTTCACCGACCGTCGAACCCGGCTGGAGCAGGCCCTGCCGGAAACGGCTGACACTGAGGGCTACGGTCGGCAGATCACCGCCGCACTCCTGCTCTCCCTCGACGCCGCCCAGGCCGCCGACACCACCGGCCTGGCCATCCCCGCCCTCCGCCTGGCTGCCCTCTTCGACCCCGCCGGCCACCCCCACACCCTCTGGACCAAACCACACCTCCTCAACTACCTCACCAACCAGCGCACCGCAGAGGAACCTTCGGCGCGGCAGCAGGTCACCGCCGACCAAGCCCACTCAGCCCTGCGCCTGCTGCACCGCTACGCCCTGCTCACCTGCGACACTCGCGCCGAACCTCGCGCCATCCGCATCCACGCCCTCACCGCCCGCGCCGTCCGCGAAAACAGCCCCACAGCCAACCTCCCAGCCCTGGCCCGTGCTGCCGCTGACGCGCTGCTTCACACATGGCCCGAGGTCGACCAGCCATACGCCGACCCTCGCCGCAACGCTGCGCGCCAACACCGACGCCCTTACCGACCACACCCACGACCACCTCTGGCACCCCGACGGGCACCCCGTCCTTTACCGCGCCGGCAAAGGCCTGTACGACGCAGGCCTGGCCCATAACGCCGTCTCCTATTGGAAGAGCATGGCGGACAACTCTGACCGGCTTCTGGGCGACGAGCACCCGGACACTCTCACCGCCCGTGGCAATCTCGCCAGCTCCTACCTGCAGGCGGGCCGCACCGGCGAAGCCATCACCATCGAGGAACGGGTGGTGACCGACCGGGAACGGCTCCTGGGCGAGGACCACCCGGACACTCTCACCGCCCGCGTGAACCTCGCCAGCTCCTACCTGCAGGCGGGCCGCACCGGCGAAGCCATCACCATCGAGGAACGGGTGGTGACCGACTTCGAGCGCCTCCTGGGCGAGGACCACCCGGACACCCTCGCCACCCGTGGCAATCTCGCCGGCGCCTATCGGCAGGCGGGCAGCACCGGCGAAGCCATCACCATCGAGGAACGGGTGGTGACCGACCGGGAACGGCTACTGGGCAAGGAGCACCCGGACACCCTCACCGCCCGGGCCACCTTGGACGCTGCTCGGTACACAGGAAAGGACACTGCGGGCTGAAGCGCTGAGCCCCGAGACGAGTACATCCGTGCTGGCAGCATCCACATCCAGAGGGACAGCCACGAGGGCCTGGCGGCCGCTCTTGCCGCGTTCCCGCCCTACATCCTTCACCGGCGGCACGCTGCGCGGGGCGCTGGGCTTCTGGGTTGACGTCCCGGTGCTCTTCTTCAGCGAGGTCACCGAGAGACCGGCCGCCGCGCCATGCTCCGCCAAACCAGACCCGCGACCTGCCGACGCGCACGCGCAAACCGTTGGGTGCGCTACGACCCGGGCTCCTCGGACTGGCTGCACGAGCGGGAGTGCAGCTGTGCTTCGAGGAACACTTCGCGGACTGCGTGGTCAGAAGTGGAGACGGATGTTGGTGGGGGCCCTTGCCGTCAGTCGAGGACGGCGGCAATTCAATCCTCCGACCTGAGGGGACGCGGTTGGACTGGTGAAGCAATGACAGCCTGCCTCCGCCAGTGGGCGAGGGTGTGGGGGTGGTCGGGATCGAGCATGCGCACCCGGCCAGGTAACAAGTCGGCGAGGGCGGCGGCCCCAACGTCCTCCCTTGCCTCTCCCCGCGAGTAGGCGAGGTTGTGTCGGGTGATGAGGGCGTCGGGGTGGTCCGGGGCCGAGCACGCGCACCCGGTCGGGTAACAAGTCGGCGAAGGCTGCGGCGGCCCCGGACGCATCCCCCCGCCTCCCACCGCGAGAAGGCGAGGTTGTGCCGGGTAGTGAGGGTGTCGGGGTGGTCGGGGCCGAGCGTCCGCACCCGGTCGGCCAGCAGCTCAGCGAAGGCGTCTTCGGCCCCGGACGCATCCCCCCGCACCTGTGGGTTTCGGTGCCGCTGTCGGCGAATGACCTCACCGACCACATCCACCCCGCCGAGTGTGAGAACACCTCGTGGGAAGCTCGGGACGACGGTCGCGTTCAGCTGCGGCCGACGCAGAGCCTGGTCGCGCAGGCCTGGACGTACCAGCCGGTCGGCGACCTACCTCGCACACACTTACCGAGCCGTGTCGCGCGGGCGGATCCGGCTCAGGCGCGCCGACCACGAAGGCGCATAGCTCGGCCATGAGGTCCAATACCTGCAAAAGGCTGCTCCGGCTCCGGAGCCCGCGGCAGCGGCTCCCCATCCTGTGATGGGACGGAGGTGGCACGGCATCGGCCCGTCATCCTGAGACGCAAGCCTCACCATCGCCAAGCACAAGTGATCCAAATCGCCGCTGTGGGCCATATGAGATGTCATAGAAGAATGAGGAGCAACTCTGGCACCAGACTCCTCAGGCGCCTCGCACATCGCCGGACCGACAGGCAAAAGCACAACCGACGCGGCCCTGGTCGGCGCGGCAACGGCGGCACGAGCCGGGCGGAGCGGCTGGGCCTGGTGGCCGCAGCCTTACCAGGCTTGACCGCTCTGGTCGCCCTAGTGTTCACGTGGATGTCAGTCGAGGGGACACGGGCTGAGCTGCGGATCGCCGAGCAGGGGCAGATCACCAACCGGTTCAATGCCGCGATCCGCAATCTCGGATCGGACTCCGCGGATGTGCGCCTGGGTGGGATTCACGGCCTGGAGCGCATCATGCAGGACTCCCCACGCGACCAGCCCACCATCGTCTCGGTGCTGTCGGCGTATGTGCGCCGGCATGCCCCGGTGCCAGCCAGTGGCTTCGTCAAGGAGCCGAACCGTTACTTGGACCAGTTTTTTCCGGTCACCTTGCCTACTGATGTACAAGCCACTCTGAACGTGCTGGGCCGTCGATCACCCGACCATGACGGTCAAGCCGTGCTCGACCTCCGGGAAACCGATCTCCGCGGAGCCGAGGTGTTTGGACAGCTCGAGGCGCCCGACAAGCCCAAGAGTCGCGCAGCGTTCCGTTGGGCTGACTTCAACGGAGCGGACCTCCGTCACTCACTGTTCATAGGCGTAGACCTGCGGGAGGCCGCCGTCTTCGGGGCGAACCTGACAGGAGCAGACTTCCGCGCCGTGGACCTGTCCAAAGCCTCGATGGAGACATCGGACTGGACCAGCGCAAATCTAGAGAACGCCAATCTGACGAGGGCGGATCTGAACTATGCGAAACTTCATGAAGTTCAGCTGGACCAGACCGTCAATCTCACCAAGGCGACCCTCGTGGACGCGGACCTCACCGGTGCAGTCCTGGCGGGCGCTGACCTGCGAGGCGCGGATCTCACAGGGGCAGACTTGAGGCACGCGGACCTTACAGGCGCCAAGCTCGCCGGTGTGAACTGGAGCGGGGCCAAGCTCGACGGTGTACAAGGCTTGCCGCCATCACTGCGCACTTGACCGGCTCGGCGGGAGCAGACGCGTAGTCCGCCGGCAGCGACACTGCCACGGTCGCAGGGCTCCCGCCGTGGGCTCTGGGCGCCTGACCCTGCGCGCCGAATCCCTTCATGCGCTCCGAGGCCGTCGGCCCGCGGTCTTCTTCGCCGCCGTCTTCTTCGCTGTCTTCTTCGGCAGCTCGTGCACGTCGGCCGGTTCGCCGCGGACGGTCTTTTCCTTCTCCACGGAGGCGTTCAGCGCGGCCATGAGGTCCAGCACCTGCGAGGACGGCGGGCGGCGCCAGGCAGGTGACCGCGAGGCCCTGGCCGCAATCATCTTCGTGGCGACCTCGGGCTGCACCTGGCGCTAGCTCCCGCCGGTGTTCGGGTCGGCCTGGCCCACGGTCTACCGCCGATTCGCCCAGTGGAGCCGGGACCGGGTCTGGGCCCGGCTCCACCGCGTGATCCTCAACGAACTGGGGGCCCGGGGTGGTTGGACTGGTCCCGGTGCGTAATCGACTCGGTCAGTCTGCGGGCGGCAAAAGGGGGCCGTTGACGGGACCGAATCCGACCGACCGCGGCAAACTGGGATCGAAGATCCACCTGATCTGCGACCGGAACGGGCTGCCCCTGTCCCTGGGCATCTCCGGTGCGAACATGCACGACACCCAGGCCCTGGAACCGCTCGTCCGGGGCATCCCGCCCATCCGCTCCCGCCGCGGGCCCCGGCGCCGGAAGCCGGCCAAGTTGCACGCCGACAACGGCTACGACTACGACCGCCTGCGCCGATGGCTCCGCGAGCGCGGGATCTGCCCTCGCATCGCCCGCAAGGGCATTGAGTCCTCGCAGCGGTTGGGCCGGCACCGGTGGGTGGTCGAGCGAACCGTGTCCTGGCTGGCCGGCTGCCGACGGCTCCACCGGCGCTACGAACGCAACGCCGACCACTTCATCGCCTTCGTCGGCATCGCCGCGGCCCTGATCGGCTACCGCCGACTGGAGGCTCTCCTCACGGCCTGAGCCGGTCCTGCTGCACGTCGAAGCAGACCAGCCCCATGGACTCCGCGACGGCCACCGCGTAGGCCGACGCCTCCTCGGCCATGCTCCACCGCATCGCGAAGTATCGTTCGGATACGCCCCAATGTCTGCGGGTTGTCGCGGACCGGTATGAGACCGCCTTGTCCTCCCGCCGCCCGCTGAGCGGGCAGTTGTTGGTCGTGGATGCTGCGTGTCACGCAGCCCTTCGGCGGGTGGCGGAGAGACTTGTACGGCAATCCGCTGCGTCGACAGGATCACGGAGGACGCCGATGCCGGAGGAACCCATCAGTGTTGACACTCTGCTCGAACAGCAGAGCCGCGTACGTGTCACCGTCGAGCCCGTTCCCGGATCCGACGAAGAGATCCGGGTAACGCCTCTGCCGCGGGAAGGCGGGTGCGCCTGCGATCGGAGCCTCGTCATCCCGAAGAGGGAGATCGAGGGGGTGTTCAGCACGGGGGAGGTGCGGAACTGCTGTGGAAAGCGGCTCCAAGTCGCGGAGGCGCTGTTCGCCAGCGATACCCTCGCGTCTGTGTTTCAGCAGCTCAACGCATGGACATCGAAAACACGTTCCCCGACCGCTCGAGCGACGGCCGTCCGCCCGGCCCGCTATGCGGTGGTCGACCCTCCGGTCGTCGGCCGTCGGCCCGGACTCCCTTCCAGAGCCTTTCCGCGAGCCTCTGCCCTACCGATGCCCATCATGTATGAGTTCGACGACTGGTATGTCCGGTGCAGCGACTACTACGACGAGTGCGTCGCGGGCTGCTCGGGAGTGGAAGACCCGGCTTGCGGTTTCGAATGCACGAAAAACTACAACCGCTGCGTGGCAGAGGGGCTAGACAGGCTGCCGTGGTGACTCGCTGGCGGCAGTCAGGCCGACCGCCGGCGGGGGCGGGTGCGGGGTCGGCTTCGTAGCCGAGCCCGAGACTTGCCCAGTCCGTGTCTCGGTGGTCGAGGAACTCCACCGGCACGCGCCGGACCGCAGCCCACGCCCGAGACGTTCACGAGCTGGAGCCCGGGCAGCACGGCAATGTGACGTCCTGGTCCCGGCCGCCGACTGCCGGTGTGAGGTCTCATTGATGTTGCTGTGACCGTCTGTCGTTGACCTGTGGTACCGCACATACATCGCGACGGGTTCTAGAGACACGACGGGCTGTTTGACCTGCGGTCTTGCAGGTCGGATAAGACTGCTGCATCTAGACTGAGAACCTCTATGAGAGGGCGGTGGTGGGGGAGGGTCCGGGGGTGGGGCCGGACCCATATGCGGGGCGGCTACCGGCACTTGACGGGTCCGGTCGGTGAGCGTGTACGGGTGATCCATCCCAAGATCGCTTACCGTGCGTACGCCGCGACGGCCGTCATCCGTGCCCCACGAATGTGCCGCTATCTGCGCCCGCTGATGACGCCCTCCGGCCATGCGTACAGCTTTGATCAGGCCCGTCGGATGTCAGCCCATGCCTGCGAGATGTCAAACTGGGCGGGTGCCTGAACAGCCCTTCGTCTTCCTTCCGCTGTCCTATGCGGCCAGGCCGCCTCGGATCGTTGTGGTGGTGCCACACGACGATGAGCGCTGGGTTCGGTGGACGGCGGCGGGCCTTGCCCGGCTGTCGAGGGTGTGGGGCTGCAGTGGAAGTGTGGTGGTGCCGTCCAGCGCGGTCGGACATCCCGCAGTAGACCGGTGCTTGGCACGCCTGCACCCCGATCACGTGGTTGCCTACGGTCCGTCGTGGACCACGTTCGACGCCCTGTACCCCGGCACTATCGACCGGCTGCTGGCCGAGAAGAACATCTCTGACAATTCCATCGCAGCACAGTTCAAGGAGATGCTGCGCAAGGAACCGTGGAACGGAACAGTCGTGCACGAGGCTGAGGCGGCTGCCGACAGCCTTCGTTCACGCCTGGGCGCGAACCGACGGGATGACCACGTCCAGTGCAGCCATCTGTTTGACTACGACAACGCACGTGAACTGACGCCGCTGGCTGCGGTGGCCACGACCCCTGTCATGGGTGTTCCGGCGACTCTCGTGACCACCCCGGAGGCTCTGGCCTACGCCATGCATGTCGGCATCGAGGCATCCGACGCCAGCGGAGATATTCCAGCTGAGCAGTGGCGGGAGGCAGCTCTCCGCGGCGCCGAGTCGGCACTGTTGTCGCAACTGCACCCAGATGAAGCCGATGGAGCCCACGCGGCCCGGTCACACGAGGCAGCGCTGTGCGTCCCGATCACGAGAGCCTTCCAGCACCGGGAGCGCATTGCCGTCCTGGGAAACCGGCCCGAAGACTTCGCACTGGCCGAGACCCTCCGGCAGATCCGAGGCGCGGTGACCTGGATCCCCTGGACAGAAGCAGGCCTCAGCGACATGTGGTTGTTTCCCGGCAGCGCATCGGAGCGGCTGCTGGTGACGAGCGCGTCGTTGAGCTTGGAGGAGACGCAGCAACGCATCAACACGCGGTGGGACAGGCGGCCTGTCAGGTCCGTTGATCCTGACGAGGAGAAGCGCTCATTCGACGTGGTTGAGCCCGGCAACATCGACCTGGCCCATCCGTTCATGGTGGTCTTGAAGAACGCCTGGGACCAACCGCGTTCTCTTCCCGCGACCGTGGAATCGGACGGCTCACTCCAGACATCGCTGTCTCTCGCTGCGGAGGTCCCACGCGGCCTCAACCCGAATGAGCACCGCTGGCAGGTCACTCTCACCGCCGCCAACCACCCGGTCCCGCCTCTCGTCGTTTTGGACTCGTCCACCGTCACGGCAACAGGCCAAAGCCCATGGGAGACTTTCGTCCGCGCAGCCGACGGAGGCATCACCTACTGGTCGCACCGCTACGACTTCGTACCGAGCGGGGCTTCGCTGGCTGGCTCGCTGGCGTCTCCCAAACTGGCCTGGCCCGGCATCAAACGCATCCTGCAGGTCGCCGCCGCAGCGAACGACATCACCATTCTGCCCAGCCCTGCCGGCAGACGTGCTGCCATCACCGAGCGGCTCCTTGGGTCCCGTGCCGCTTTGGAGGCACTGGCCGCCAGCCCCGGTTGGCCGCTCCTGCACCGCTTCACCTCCGACGCCCCGAACACCGGCTGCCCGGAAGGCAGTTGGTGGAAGCTGAAGTCTGCGGTCGTGCTGTCCTGGGAGGCCATCGAAGCGCATGACGACAGCAGCTGGGAACTGGCCGCTCGCAGAGAGCAGATCGACCAGTGGACGTCACAAGGTGTGCTGCGGCGCGGGCTGATCCTTGGCTGCGATCACTGCCCCATTCTGGAGTTCTATCCCCTCGCCGAGATCAGTCAGAGCTACCGCTGCAGGCGCTGCGGAGGGGACAACCAGCTCGCCAAGAACCGTTGGAAGCCAGCCGCAGACGAGCCCCGCTGGTTCTACGACCTGCACCCGGCCGTGCTGGAGCTCGTCACGAACGATGGAGACGTGCCACTGCTGGCCACGCAGTATCTGCGTAACCAGTACTGGGCGCGAGGAGGTTTGGTATGTGAGGAGTTCGAACTCCTCAAGGACGACAAGCGATTCGTCGAGATGGACTTCGCTCTTGCCACCACGGAGGAACTGTGGCTGGGGGAGGCCAAGAGCAACGACTCTCTCGGCAGGAGCCCTGGCCAGCGGCGAAACGAGGCCAGCAAGCTCATGGAGGGGTGCGCAGCTGTCGGCGCGTCCGGTCTCATCATGGCCACCGCCAAAACGCAGTGGGCAGACACGACCATTGAAGCGCTCACCGAAGAACGCCGGGGACGTCTGCGCGCCGGAAAGGCCGTGCCCAGGATCAGTCTGCTGACGGGTCTTGGAGCGTCACCGAAGCTCTCTCCTCTGACCAGCCCGTGAGGCTGCCTGTTCGGTACGTGGCTTGAGCACAACTGGTGGGCGATGGGCGCCGCTCCAACCGCGCGAGCTGCACCTTGCCGTGATGGCTGTCCCATCCGCCCTGGCCCTCGTGATGCCGCCTTCCTGGATCCCTGGCTCTCAGCGTCCCCCACACCGTCGGCGACTGCGGCGAGTGCTTCGCCCGACGGCGATGGTGCATCGTTAGGGGAGCGGTGTGTCAGCGCCGAGGGCGTTGAGAAACTCAGGACGGGCCACGCGATCGGGATGCCGGGTCGGGAGAGGTAGAGGCCAGTGTGGTTGATGCCGCAGGTGTCGCTGCAGTCGAGCGGCAGGTATCCGGCGGTCTGCTGTCCCGCGCAGCGGTGTCGCATCGAACCGGCGAACAGGGCACCGGCATACGACTTGGCGTCAAGCGGGAACTGGCGGTCGTGCGCCTGGCCGCTGAGATCTTCACGGCTTGCGGCCAGGGCTGAGATCATGCGGGGTCTCGCCCGCTCGCCGGATTTCACAACCGCGCAAACCCTCTTGATGTCCAACTGCTCTGGACATCAAGGCTTATGGTGGTGGTGTGACTTCAACCGCCGACCTGCTCCGCGGCATGCTGGGCGAGAGCGCGTACAGGGCCTTGGAGGCATTGGCCAGCACGGCCACGCCCATGTCCGGCCGGATGGTCGCGAGGGCTCTGGACGTGTCTCCGACCACGGCGACAGCGGCGCTGGGCAAGCTCAGAGAGGCCGGGTTCGCCACCTCAAGCCAGGTCGGGCGTGCCAAGCAGTGGCGCCTCAACACCGACAAGGACGTGCTGCGCACGTGGCTGGAGGAGACCCGGGTGAGCGCCGCGGACGCTCCGGCTCCCACCGGGATGAGCCCGTACGCGACCGGTGGCGGCGGCGTCACCTTCGAGCGCAAAGTCGCCGTCCAATACCTTGCCCATCTGCTCCTCGGAGAGGGTGCGGCCGAGCTGGGCGACAGTCGGTCGGTCGTCAGCGTGGCTTTTCAGCAAGCACCGGAACACTCGGTTGACGACCTCGTCATCCGCGCGGCCCGTGCCGACGAGCCGGAGCCGTCCCTGGTGCTCGCCCGCCATGCGCCGCGCACCCAATCTCGTCAAGAGCAACGAGTCGAGCGCCAAGCTCATCTGCACGTTAGTGCAGGAGGTCGTCAACGCACCCGCCGAGGGGCCTGAATACCGAGCCGCTCTGGTTGTCGCCGGTCCGCAAGAGCACGCGGAGCAGCTGGCAGCACTCGCCGCCGAGGCCGTCGCGCAAAAGGATGCGCCCAGCTTCTTCGGCCTCATTCGGACGCACCAAAAGTTCCTGGCCGGCGTTCGAACACGGCTCACGCACATCGAAGAACTCGTCAAACTCGCCCTGGCCACGCTCGGGACCGCCGATCCCAGCCCGCAGCTCGTCGAACAGCGCACCTGGGAACTGCTGTCACGGCTGACCGTACTCATGCCTCGACTCGAGACACCGGACGAATCGGACTGGGCCCGAGTAACGAACTCCTTGATCCCTGTGGCCCGCGGCACTGACCTCTACGGGGCAACACGGTTGCTGGAACGGCTCGTTGCCCTGGCTGACGAGTACCCGCCGAAGGCAGCCACCGTCGACCTGAGTCTTCTGCGGCGCGACGCGCACCAGGTCCTCGACTCGACCACACGCCGCCACCGGCAGGGATGGAAGGCCCTCAGCCACCTTCACGAACGGGCGCTTGCCTCGGTGCGCAACGAGATCGCCACCGAGGACAGTCGCACGGTGCATCTTGACCGGAGCGATACGGCCAGTCAGCTGCTCCAGCTCGTGGAGTCCCCAGCGGCGGCGGTCGTCGCGCACGGTGACTCCGGCGTGGGCAAGAGCGCCCTCGTCGTCCGCACGCTCACCGAAGCCGCACAGGACCCCGATTCCACGCAGGTGGCCTGCATCAACCTGCGGCACCTTCCCCCGACCACAGTAGAATTGGAGTCCGTACTCGGCACCTCGCTCACCGCGCTACTCGGCGAGCTGAGCGCCCCCCGGCGCCTCCTTGTCATCGACGGCGCGGATGCGCTCGCCGAGGGCATGCTGGACCCCTTCCTCTATCTGATGGACGCGGCTGGCCAGGTCGACGTCAAAGTTGTCGCCGTCACAGCGAACGACGCCCAGCAAGTGGTCCGTGACACGATCAACGATCGCTGCGTCGGGGAGGTCGCCAGCTTCGAGGTACCACCGTTGACCGATGCCCAGGTAGCCGAAATCGTCGCAGTCTTTCACGAGTTGTCGGCTCTCGCGGCAGACCCGCGCTCACGTGAGCTGCTGCGCCGACCTGTGGTGGTGGACCTGCTCGTCCGAGGAGGCGTGAAGAGCACCCCTCTCAGCGACGCCGATGCCATGCAGCAGGTGTGGTCGGGACTGGTGCTTCGCCGGCGTCCTGAACGCGGGACCCCGGACGCCCGAAACATTGCCCTTCTCCGCCTGGCCGCCCTGGAACTCGGCCAAGGAGACCCCATGGAGGTCGTCGGAGCGATCGATCCCACGGCGCTTGCGGGACTGCGCCAGGACGGGGTGCTGCGCACGGACATGGACGACCCGTTCGCCATCGGCCCGCAGTTCGCCCACGACGAAGTGCGCCGGTATGCGATCGCCCGGCTCTTCCTCTCAGCCGGCCACCTCACGGCGAAATTGGTCGAGGCCGGCGTGCCGCGCTGGGCGCTCGGTGCCGCACGTCTTGCCTGCCAGGCACTGCTTGCCGCTCCCGACACCCCGAAAGCCCCTCTGCGCGGCAGGTTCGCCCGCCTGCAGCAGGCCTTCGACGACCTGGTCACGGCAGGCCACGGGGACCGCTGGGCCGACGTGCCCGGCGAAGCGCTCCTGACGCTCGGAGCGCCCGACCCGGTCCTGCGCGGGGCCTGGCCCATGCTGCGCGCTGAGCCTGGCACCGACCTGCGGCGACTGATCCGTCTCGTGCACCAGCGGCTACACAACGAAGCGGGCCTGGTGCGGATCGCCGCAGCCGAGCCCCTCATCGCCCTGCTCCTCGATGAAGACGAACCCTGGCAACAGGGCAAGTACGTGCAGGACATGCTGCGGGACTGGCTCCACGCCGTCATCATCACGGAAACACCCGCTGGGTATCCGCTCCGGGTCAGGCTGCACGACCGCCTGCTAGCCGCCTGCGCCGCTGCCGAGCGCCGGTTCAACGACGAGCAGGCAGCCGCGGCTGCGGCCAAGGCAGCCCAGCCAGCTGAGGAAGCCGAAGCCGAGCGCCAGTTCCTGGAGAGGCAGCGGCTGGTCTTCATGGGAGACAGCCGTAGGCGCGAGCGCCGTCGCAGGCGTCTTGAGCTCCCCCGTGAGATCACCGATGAGCTCATGGTCGAACTGCTGGCACTGCTCGGCCCGGATCTCGGTGAGGACGGCGAGGCTATTCTGCGCCGCGTTGCGCGCGACGCGCCAGCATGGGCTGGTCCCGCCGTCGAGGAAGTGCTGACCGGCCGGGCTCTGGCCATGTATCGGCGTGGTTTCCTTGCCGAGCTGACCGAGGCCTACTACCTCAACGAGGACGAAGACGGGTCAGGATTCCACGAGGAGGGCATCCGGCGCCATGGTGCTCGCGGGCTCGGCGTGACTCCCCTTGCGGCCTGGTATCGCGGCCCGTTCATGCCGCTGTTCCAATCGGACTTCCGCAACGGCGTCTCGGTGCTGAACCGTATGCTCAACCACGCCGCACTGGCGCGCGCACGCACCCTCACAGGCCATCACCGTCCCTACGGTGTCCGGATCGAGGACCACGACCTCGACGCCTACCGGACAGAACTTGACGTCGCAGGGGCTCGCCGGACCTACGTCGGAGACGAGCACGTCTGGCTCTGGTACCGCGGAACCGGCGTCGGTCCATATCCTTGTATGAGCGCCTTGCAAGCTCTGGAACGGGTGTGTGACCAACTGGTCGAGGCAGGCGTCCCGTTGGACAGACTGGTCGCCACCTTGCTTGAGGACTGCGAGAACCTGGCGATGGTCGGCCTGGTCGTCGGCCTGCTCGTTCGCCATCTGGAGCACGCCGACCGCCTGCTGGACCGCTATCTCGCCGAGCCGGTGATCTGGCATCTGGAGTTCGCGCGTGTCGTCCAAGAAGCGAGCGGCTTGAGGGCATTCGCCGACGGACTGGCGGCTCCCGAGCGCCGACGCTGGTCGCTGCGGGAGGCAGCCATGATGATGGTGCTACGCGCTGACGACCAGCGCAGTGACGAGTTGCGACTGATCGGGCAACAACTTGTCGCAACGGCCAGGCGACTGGCTGAGGAAGAACCTGGCGAACTCGATGAGCCGGCCGTCCAAGAACAACTCGCGGCTGTGCGTGCCTGGGCTAGCAGCCTCGACCGCAACACCTACCAAGCACAGCAAGTGGAAGGCGGCCTGGAGATCAAGAGCTCGCCTCCCAGCGACGTCGTCGAAGCGTTGCAGGTCAGGAACGTGGAAATGGCACGCGCCCAGGAAGCCATCCGGCTGAGCGTCCGCTACTACATCGATCCCCGAAACGGCACAGACAAACACATCAGCGCGGACGACTTGGTCTCCGACCTGGCTTCGGCCCGAGAACTCCTTGCGAACCCGCCAGACCCTGATCCCGCCAGCCAGTGGGACGTACCTGCCGTCGTGGCCGCGACGGCACTCACCGCGGAGATCGTGGACGGCGTTGAACTGCCCGCCGACGCATTGCGCTTCGCCGTCGACACACTCCTGCGCATCGGGGAGGGCGCGGCATCGCCACGCCGATTCGAAGCCGAGGACTCCTACTTCGAACAGGGGGCTGACCGCATTGCCGCAGAGGCACTGCCGCTCCTTCTTCTGCCCGCCGCCGCGAAGCTCCGCGCCCAGATCGACGGCACGGACGGCTCCACGACGTACCGCCAGGCCGCTGCCGCGGCAGGCAAGCTGGCGCGTTCCCTCCCCAACGAGGATCGTGTGCACTTGGCCCGCGGCCTCGACCCTGTCTGGCATGCGGCGTGCCCAGCCGGAAACATCGCCTGCCATCACGAAACGGCCTTCCAGCTGACAGTTGAGACGATGCGCGACTGCATCCTCGGTAACTGGGATCCGCAGACCAGTCGGCGGAGGGTCGTCGCGCTCGACGATCCCGTCGCGCACTCACTCGACGAAGCCACCGACGACTCCATCTACGTAGACCGCCTCGACGCAGCGATCAGGGCCCTCGGCGCGGCAGCGACGGCGTCGATCTGCGTCTCGACCCCGGCCCGCGAACTCCTCGCGGTACTCCTCGCCGCGCACCGCCGCGCGCTGCTCGCTGCCGAACAAGACATGGACAGTCGCGGCACCCACGCCCTGATCGCGGCGCGGGCATTGCTTATGGTGGCAGGCACGGGCGACGACGCGCCCGTCTTCCAGCACCTTGACGCCTACGCCGACGACGCGACGCGCCTGGAAAGCTTCTTGTGCGCGCTGTCCTCGGCTGCCGAGGAGTCAGCGGACAGAGCAGCCACGGCACGGCGGATGTGGCCGACGGTGGTCGCCCACGTCATCGCCCTGCAGACTTCCGGGCACACGCCCTTCGCCGGACGGAGCGACTACCACTCTGCTCTGGCTTCGCTCCTGCCCAACCCTGTCCCCGAAACCGCCTACCTCTACCGGGAAGTTCAGGGGAAGCCCATCATCTGGTGGGATCCGCTGGCCTGGCAGGACACAGTCGCCCACTGGCTGCCCCATGCTCAGGGCCACGTCGCATGCGTGGATCAGCTCATCGCCTTCATCAAGCCCCTGCCGGCCGAGGAACAGGCACGCGTCGGCCTTCCGTGGGTGGCGAGCCTTGTCCTCGCCGATCCCAGCCATATCGCGAACCGCACCTATCTCCTGACACCATGGCTGATCGAACTGCGCCGAGTTGTCGCCGACGCGGGCCTGGCTGACGATTGGCAACGGGTAGTTGATGCCCTCGTCGTTGCCGGGGTGTCCCGACTCGCACCATACTCTGAGTAACCGCCGGGAGCCCGGGCGCCCGTATGGGGTGCGCCGCTGTGGTGTCACCGGGCACGGCGTCGGTGATGACGGGGGAGCTGGTCTGGGAAGCCTGGACCCATGAAGGGCCGTTGTCAGTGGCGGCTGTCAGGATCTGCCGTCATGGGTAAACGGCGAAGTGCTACCGAGGTGGCTGCAGTTCGGGCTCGGCTGAAGGCCGAGTTCGTGTCCAACCTGTCCAGCCCGGATATGGCGCTGGAGGCCATACCGCTGTCTTCTACGGACCGGTGCCAGTGGCGCTGCTCGGCGGAAGGATGCGGTCACCAGTGGCCCGCCCGGTTGCAGTTTCGCACCCGAACCGTCAAACCCTCGGGGTGCCCTGAGTGCTGGAAGCGCCGCAACCGGGCTCCTGGCCCGGGAGAATCGCTGGCCGATCTGAATCCTGCGCTGGCATGGCAGTTCCGCCGCAATCTCAGCCGCCCCAACCGTGGGCCGGACACCCTGCGCCCGCAGTCCCATGACCTGTGCGTGTGGGAGTGCGCTCAGGGGCATTTCTGGCCGGCGAGGCTCGCCAATCGCACCAATGGGCGTGGCTGTTCGGACTGCACCGGGCATGGCCGCTCCCCGTTCGAATGCAACGTCGCCATGCTCGTCCAGGCCGCCTGCGGGCTTGACGTGGAGCTGGACCACCGGCTCCGCCTGCCCGGGCGCCGTCAGGACCGCTTCGACCTGTACCTACCCGAGCCGGCCCTGCTCATCGACCTGGACCCGGAATGGACCCACAACAGGCCAGGAAGCCTGGAGCGTGACACCGCGAAGACCGCGGCAGCGATCGCCGCTGGACTCGACGTGGAACGCATCCGAAGCCGCGGTTTGCCGCCCGTCCCGGTGCCCGGCCTGGTCCACCATGAGGCCGGGCCGGGGGTGAACCCCGAGGGCTGGGCGGAGGCGGTGGGTGCCGTACTGCGGGGCCGCGGCCTTTCCTGGCGGCAGCTCACACCGGCCGAGGTCACCGCGGCGCTCACGAGGGGTGCGCAGCTGTGGCAGAAGGCCGTGGCCGGCCCAGAGGTGTCGGCGGTGGACGTGGCGCCCCACCTTGAGGAGGAGTTCATCGCGAACCTCACCAACCCGGGCAAGGCGCCTGATCGGATGGCGCCCGGCTGCAACGACGTGTGCCTGTGGCGGTGCGGGAAGCCGGAGTGCGGCTACGAATGGAAGGCCGTACTGCACAGCCGGGCACTTGCTGGCCGCGGCTGCAGCCGGTGCGGTCACGCACGGGTCGGCGCGGCCAACAGCAGGCCCGGCCCTGGTGAATCACTCGCCGAGGTCAACCCGACGATGGCCGAAGAACTCATCGAGATCGTCGGCCACCCCGGCTGGACCGCGTTCGACCTGCTCCCCACGTCGAACAAGACATGCCAGTGGCGGTGCCCCGAACCACACTGCCGCTTCGAGTACCCCGCCCCTCCAAACCGCCGCACAGGTCAGTCGAGCGGATGCCCCCGATGCGCCCGCCGACGCACCATCGCAGCCAGGGTCCGCCCCAAGCCCGGCAAATCCCTGCAGGACGTGCACCCTGCCCTCGCCGACGAGCTTGTCGAAGTGATCGACGAGCCGAACCTGACCGCGAAGGAGCTCAGACCGAGCTCCACCAAACTGTGCCGGTGGGCCTGCTCGAAGCCTGGCTGTCCGGGACGGTGGAAAGCCACGCCTGATCAGCGGTCCCGCCGTGGCGGGACCGGTAAACGCTGCCCAGCATGCCATCCGCCGCGCAAAGCCGCACTCAGCCGTGAGCCCGGCCTGTGTATCGCGCCTTCTCACCGTGATGCCGGTCATACCGCATCAGCGCGTCACGTCGCCGTCCGCCTCGGCCGCTGGCACCACCATGAGGACTGCAACAGGCCCCATCCACCTTCTCCTTGCCTCATTGAGCCGAGAACCCCTCTCGGACTGGCACTAACGCGGTGTGCAGACCGCTGAAAGGCGGCACTGGGAGCCCGTTCCTCCGAGAAGATGGAGTAGGGCGGTGGGCGGAGCCTGCCGGAGCGGATGGGAGAGCTGGTGGGGGACTACGACTACGCAGCCGCGATGACGTATGCACGGGAGCGCTTGAGCGCACTGGGCGTGACCGCAGAGAGCGGAAACCTCGCCAACGCCGCCGCGGTCGGTATCACCGAGTTCGTCTGGCGCAACGGGCCCATCGAAGACGCTCATGCGGGAGCGAGGGGACGGCGCAACAAGCTGCACGATGGCGTCATGTTCGCCCGCAACACCTGGGTCTACCACCAGGCCCTCGAAGCGGTGAACAGTCCCAAGCAGTACGCGCTGCTGCGGTTCGAGAAGCGCATCCTCGACCGCGAGCTCGTCTGGCCCGGCACGTCCGGCACGCTGACCCAGTTCGGATACGGCGCGCTTGGCGAGATCAAGAAGCACGTCAAGAAGTCCATCGACTACCTGATGTACCTGCAGGAGACGTTCTCTTCTGAGGAGTTCCTCCTCCTTGCCGCGCTTCAGGGCTTCGGTGCCTCTGACCACTTCGGGATGCCCGCATGGGAGCCACGGGTACGTGCCGCCATGGACCGACTTCGCGGACAGGATCCCGCGTTCGTGGAACGCCTCAGGGCCGTCTACAAGATCGACTTCTCCGAGATCCTGCAACGGGCCCCTGCCATCGTTCATGACGATCTGCCTGAGGTGGAACGAGCGCTCCTGAACGCACCGTACGAGCTGGGAGCCGAAGCGCTGGACTGGTTTGCCTGGAACCCCGTGCTCGACCGGGATCTCTGAGGCCTCGGATGAGCCCGGTACACGGGCTCAGGTGTCGCGTTCGTGCGCGGAGGCACCGCTGCTGAAGCGACAGCGCGCCACCCCGCCGCGGGCAGCGCCGCTCACCAGCTCCTGTTGCCCGGGTTGGAGGAGATGCCATGATGCCTGCTGCGCGTGCAACCACTGCCGGGCCTGGTCTTCGTCCGGTGCGCCGGTCCACCACACCACACCTTCGGGCAGGCCATGGAGATGATGGCGGGCGGCCCAGTAGTACCGCTGCCAGTCCAGTGGTTAGGGCGGGTTCCACCAGGTGTCCAGGGCAGTGAGCCGCCGGCCGAGACGCGTGGGTTGGGTGGCGGCGCGCTGACGGTGGCGCACTTGGTTGAGCCACTTGCCCAGGGCGAACCCGTCATGAGAGGTGGGCTGGGAGACGGCCAGGTGGCCGTGGCGGGCGGCGTAGTCGTGAGCAGCCTCCAGGCCGTGCAGCACGCTGCGGCGCCGCGCGGGCCAGGCGTGGAAGCGGTCGATCTCTGCGGCTGTTAGGCCGAGTTGGGCGAGCAGTTGCTGTTGCTCGGCGGCCAGCCGCGAGTACTCGGCGATCTGCCGGCGCAGCCACCGCTCGAGCCAGCGCGGCATCCCCGCCAGATTGTCATCACCGCTGACGAGGCCGTGGGCGAGGGCGTGAGCACGAGCCCGGTGCCAGGCTCGCTGCCAGCTGATCGGCCAGGGCGGATTCCACCACACGTCCAGCTCCGCCAGCGCCCGCACGAATTCGGGCGGCAAGCCGGCAGAGGCGGCGCGCAGATTCGCCAGCCATCGGCCCAGGTCGAAGCCATCCTGTGGGGCGCCGGCGTGGGGGACGGTCAGATGCCCATGCCGGCCCACATACCTGCGCGCGTGACCAAGGCCCTCCCAGAACCGTTCCTCGGACACGGCCTTCAACCCGGCGCCCCGCCCCACGCGTCGAGGCACGTACAGCTCGGCCCGCCACCCCGCCACCCCGGCGTGCCCTCGGAAGGCGACTGGTGGAGTGGTGGCCAACAGACGTAGCCCCGCTCCCACTTCGGCAGGCTGGTGGGCCGCCGGCACCCACCAGATCCCGCTGTGTGGCGAAGCGGACCGCGACGGTGAGCGCAGCTCGCGGGCCACACCCCTCATCCATGTCTGCAGGGCGCTCGGCCTCTCCGGCCACTCCACCTCTTTCAGCCAGCCGCGCTCCAACCGGTCTCCGAGCGCGGTCATGAAACGGTCATGGCGCCGAGACCGGCGGACAAGCGGCCGTTCATCCGTTACCAGCAGCCGCAGGGCCGGATCCACCAATGCGGCCGCCACCGCTACCACCTCGGGGAAAACAACCGCGTCCCGCGCGACCAGCTGCCACCACGCCGCCGCCTCGTTTCTGCGGCTGGTGTCGAGAGTGACGCGCTCAAGGCGCTGGCCCCACACATGCTCCCGCTGCCAGAAAGCTTCCTGTTGCCACCATCCGCACACCACCGCCCGAGCCACCGCGAACACAGCCCCCGGCTCCGCTCCCGTGCTCACGGCCCGTCGGGCCACCCGCGGCCACCGCGCCTGGGCGGCAGCCAGCTCCTGGCACCCGCCCACGTCCAGATACTCCAGGTCGTGGCCATCGCCGACGTCCAGCAGCCACCGCCCGTGCCGGGAACACACCCGATTCCACCGTTGCCCGTACCGCCATACCCGCTGGCTCCGGCCGCTGCGCCGGGCGGCACACAGCCGGCAGCCGAAAGACACCGGCCCCCATGCCTGAGCTCCCACCCGCCACCGTGCCCATCCCCGATCCGCACGGGCCCGCTCACCGAGGGACGCTGGCCCGGCCGTCCACGACGGCAATGTCCGCGCCAGATGCGCAACCGGGACCCCGGCCCACGCCGCGACCTGTGCTTGTGCCATGACGTTCAGGAGTACATCGCCGTCCGGGCGGCGGCCGCGGCTCTGGGTGACCGGATTCACCCACTGCCACCACCCCCAGGCCAGCAGCTCGCCGGCCTCAAGGCCGTAGCAGACGGCGACGCGATGCAGGAACGACCATGTCGTCTCGCCCTGTACCGGCACCGCGTCGCCCGGAGCAAACCAGGTGCCGAGCTCGTCATCCCTGAGGCCCATCTAGGTCTGTTCCCGGCGACGTTGGTCAGGGCATTCGAGTAATCGGCCCAGGTCTGCGGGACATCCGATCGGCGCCTGTCGAGGGACGGCGAACGCAGCCGTGACCGTATGTCGTTTGGCGGCGTTGACCGGGTTAGCGAAGGGACTCGAGTGGGCAAGCGGAACTGACTCGGCGTCATTTCCTGCCGCGAGTGCGTCCGGGTGAGCGCACGGACGGCAGGTCCTCGCGCGTGTTGTCCGCTTCGAGGGCGCCGGCGGGCATCTGGCGGTAGGAGTGGAGGAGTTCGGCTACGACGGCGGGACGGACCTCGGCCGCCGTCACGAGTGCGGCCAGCACCTGCGAACGCGACGTCTGCTCCCCGGCTGCGGCCGCGGCCCGCACCAGGACGTCCAGCTTTGTGTCCACGTCCTCCGGCCAGTCGACCAGCGTCTTGCGTCGTGGACGCTGCCACAGCAATTCCACACGTCCCCCTCGCTGACACCGATCTATATTGAATATATATTGAGCCCATGGTGACGGTGCTGCAAGAGCGTTCAGGGCAGAGGGTCTTAGACCGCGGCCCTGTGAGGAAGATCCGTGTGGCAGGCCGCACGCTGACGTTGACGCCGGTGTTCGACACCTACTGGCGCTTCGCGGCGGCGCGCCAGAAGGTCTACGAGGCGCGACTTGCCGGGGGAGCGGGACCGTTCACGGACGATCCGATCCTGCAGCGATACCGTTTCACCAACTGCTTCCGGGCCGCCGACCGGGTCAGCCAGGACCTGATCGGTGGCGTGATCTACCGGGGCGAGCAGGCGTGGGAGGAAGTCTTCTTCCGGACCCTGCTGTTCAAGATCTTCAACAAGACCTCGACGTGGCGGCTGCTAAACGGCGCACTGGGAGAGGTGCGGTGGGACGCCTACGACTACCGGGCCTTTGACCGGGTGCTCTCACAGGCCTTCACCGCAGGGCAACGGCTGTACTCCGCCGCCTACATCGTGCCCCCGCCGCAGCTCGGCGAGCAGCGCAAGCACCAGAACCATCTGCGGCTGCTGGAGATGATGATGAAGGCGGACGCGCCGCAGCGTGTGCTGTCCGCGCCGACGCTGCAGGACGCCTACCAGGTTCTGCTGGGATTCCCGGCGATCGGGCCGTTCCTGGCCTACCAGTTCGTGATCGACCTCAACTATGCGGCCGAGATGCCGTTTTCGGAGATGGACTTCGTCGTCGCCGGGCCCGGAGCGCGCGACGGGATCCGCAAGTGCTTCGGGCCTGCGGCCGACGGCATCGATGCGGACGTCATCCGCTATATGGCCGACACGCAGGACGAGCACTTCGCCCGTCTGGGGCTTGCCTTCGCTGGACTGCGCGGGCGCCCACTGCAGCTGATCGACTGCCAGAACCTTTTCTGCGAGGTCGACAAGTACGCCCGGGTCGCCCACCCGGACATCGCCGGGATCAGCGGCCGCAGCCGCATCAAGCAGACCTACCGGCGGCAGGCCGTTGTGATGCCGGCCTGGTTCCCGCCCAAGTGGCAGCTCAACGGCCCGCCGGAGCAATGAGGTTGCCGCATGTGACGCCGGCGGCCGTGCGGCGGGCTGCCGTCATGCCGCGAGGCGGCCGGTGCCGGTCAGCAGGGGGCGCAGCTGTGTGATGGGACCGTCCAGCCGGGCGTGGCCGGCCATCACGGTCAAGGTCCCGCAGGCCAGTTCGGCCTGCTGGGCGATGTAGGCCAGCAGGCGGCCCAGACCGAGGTAGTTGCCGTAGGCGCGCTCGAACATGAAGTGGCTGCGGTACAGGGCCGCGGCGTGCACCCGCCGCTCGCGGTCCAGCTGGAGGGAGATGTGGCTCAGGCAGGGGAAGCCGATGTAGCTGTTGTCCTTTCCGGCGGTGTGGACCAGCAGGTCCGCGCTGGCCTCCTCCGCGTCCGTGGCTGCGGCTATGTCGATCTCGTAGGCGGCGGCTATCTTGGTGCCTGAGGCCTGGGCCCGCAGGCGGCTGATGACGGTGCCGAGCTGGTCGACGCCGCTCTTGGACACCGCAGGGTAGGACACGAGGCGGCCGAAGTAGGTGCCGCGGTGGTTGCCCGGGTACCGCTTGATCACTGGATACATCTGCCGGTAGCGCTCGGCGAGGTCATCCGGGCCGGCACTCCGTGCCGCCAGGGCCGCGGGGAACAGGGTGCTGGCCACGGTCTCCAGCGGCCACAGCCCGCGAGCGGTGCGCAGCCGGTCCAGTTCGGCGCGGAATACCGGGTCGTCGTTCGTCGGGTCGGCGATGCGCACCACCGTGTGCAGGCCGGTCCGGTCCGGGTTGTCCTTGCGGTCCAGCTTGTTGCAGGCGGCGACCCAGGCCTGGGTGACGTCGCGTTCGGTCACGGTGAAGGTGTGCATCAGTCCTCCTGACACATACGGGTGTGATCCGGGGAGCCGGGCTCAGGCAGGCCAGGTCTCGTCGACCCCGGCACGCGGGGCTTCGCGCACCACCGTCAGCCGCAGCGCGGCGCCGTGCGTCGGCACCGCGACCTCGATCAGGCCCTGTCCGCCCGGCGGGAGCTCGTCGCTCACCACGGCGCTCGCCAGCGGCGTCGCCCCATCACTGGTCCACGGCTGAAGCCCCTTGGGCAGGACGTCGAAGACCGCGTTCTCCAGGTGCAGCACCAGCACATCGCCCGCGTCGGCGTACACCGTCTGCCCCGCAGAGGCTGCCGTGATCACGTGTACCTGGGCGTGCGCGGGCAGCGAGGTCCCGCCCGCCAGCGAACTGCGCAGGCCGGCAGGAGGGATCTTGGACCACTGGTCGGCCCGGCCGGCATCCAGCAGCCGGAGGTTCACCAGGTGGCGTACCGTCCCGGCGTACGACGTACCCAGTTCGCGCGCCACCCGGTAGACGTGCTCGGGAGACGACGGCCGGCCGCCGCAGATCCGCTCAAGGGCCGCCCGCACCGCCGGCAGGGGCATCAGGAACCACGCTGCGAACGCCTCCGCTGTCTTCTCCTCCTCGGGCCAGCTGCCGTTGCCCCAGCGCAGCGCGGGATCAAGCTCCTCATCGGCTGCGGTGCGATGGCCCAGTCGGTGATGCCCCAACTCATGTGCGGCCGTGTGCCGCTGGGTGACCGCATTCAGCGAGGCGTTCAGCATCACGGCCGGCCCCTTGTCGGCGGGGGAGAAGTACACGCCGAACAGCCGGGGCATCGGCTGCGCCATCCCGATCACGTCGGCTGCCCCCAGTGCCCGGTGCACGTGGACGTACTGCGTGCGGTCGATGCCGAGGTCGCGGTGTGCCTGGACGGCGGCGATCGAGGCGATCCGGTGTGCTAAGGCCCAGTTCACGCCGTCGGACTCCCGTCCTCGGTCTCCTGTTCCTCGCGTTCTGCCGCCCGCCGCAGGGTGAGGTATTCGGCGAACTCCAGCACTGTCTTGGCGTCCCCGTCGGTGAGCTGGGCCAGTGCCCGCGGCAGACCGGCCAGGGAGTACTCGCCGGCGTCGGCGTCCTTTTCCTCGGCCAGGAAGTAGGCGACCGGCTGCCGGTACAGGCGCGCCAGCTTCTTCAACTCCAGGCTGTCCACCCGCCGCTCGCCGCGCTCGATGTCGCTGATGGCCGAGCGGGGGATGCCGGTCGAGTCCGAGACGAACTGCTGGGACATGTTCAGGTAGTCGCGGGTCTTCTTCAGCCGTTCACCGAGCCGGACCAGCTCAGGATCACGGTCACGGCTGTCCGAAGGAGGGGTCATGACTGCTGCCTTTCAACGATGGCGTCCAGTACCGCCGCGGCGAATGCCCGCACGGACCGGGTGGCCTGGGCCGCTTCCCGGTCTGCGGGAATGGCGACGTGGTAACGCTCCTCAATGCGCGTGAGAATCTCGACCACCAGCAGCGAGTCCACGGGCAACTCCCGACCGCTCTGCTCCAGTTCAGAGCGGAGCTCGTCGGGTGAGACGCCCTCGTACTCGGCGAGGAAGTCGACGACGACCGAGGTGATGTCGTCCATGCTCGGTGTGTCCGTGTTCGACAACTCTCCCCAATCGTCTGCATTTCCAACGACGCTGTCGTAGCATACGACATGCTGTCGGGAAAGCCAACGGGGTTGTCCCAAGATCAGACAGGTGTGAGTGTGGACTTCAAGCGCTACCAGGAAGCGGCCGTCAAGACCCTCCAACTCCCTGCCGAGGGCACCGACCCGGTCCTCGTCCCTCTCCTCGGCCTTGCCGGCGAAGTCGGGTCCCTGACCACCGCCTACAAGAAATTCCTGCGCGACGGACCCGCCTTCGAGCAGGGCAAGCACCAGTTACGCGAAGAACTCGGCGACGTCCTGTGGTACGTCGCCGCTCTCGCCCACCGCTTCGGGCTCGACCTCGACGACGTCGCCGCCGCCAACCTGGAGAAGACCAAGGACCGTTGGCGCCTCACCCCCCACGACGAGCACACCCCCTTCGATGCTGCCGCTCCCGCCCACGAACAGCTGCCCCGGCAGACCACACTGACCTTCACGCCCACCACGACCGACGACGGCCGCACCGTCGTCGTCCTCACCCGGGAAGACGGAACCCCCGCCGGTGACCCCCTCACCAGCGCGTCCCACGTCGAAGACGACTACCGCTTCCACGACATCTTCCACCTCGCCCACGCCACCGTGCTGGGCTGGTCCCCCGTCACCCGCTTCCTGCTGGGCCGCAAACGTAAAAGCGACCCCCGCACCGACGAAGCCGAAGACGGCGGCCGCGCCATCGCCATCGAAGAAGGCATCTCAGCCCTCGTCTTCTCCTACGCCGCCCGCCACTGCTACCTCACCGACATCAAACACATAGACCACGAACTCCTCGCCACCATCGGCCACATGACCGCCCACCTCGAGGTCAGCATCTGCCGCGCCGCCGACTGGGAGCACGCCATCCTCACCGGCTACGCCGCGTGGCGCCAACTCCGTGAGCAGAACGGGGGAACGGTCCACCTCGACCTCGACCAGCGCACGCTCATCGTCACCCAGGACTGACGGCGGCCCGACGGCTGGGGAACGCTCCAGGTGAGGGCGTTCCCCAACAGCCCAGGAGACCCGCGAGTCTACGTTCTCACCCGTCAAGCGCAGATGACACGTCCTGACCCGCACAGCGAGTTCATGATGCTCCGCCATGCGCGTCATCGTCCGGGTGGCGCGGCCTTCCTACGGGCGTCGGTAAGCGCCTGCGAGCCCAGGCCCGAGCAGCCGGTCTCACGGTCCGAGCCGCTTCACGCGTGCCCTCGACTGATGGACAGGACGGTCTGTTCTGACAGACTGCGCGGTTATGTTGGAGGCCTTGAGCGGACCAGGCCGGTCAACATGCCTTCTCAGCGGCCGTCTTCGGATGGCAGGTCGAGGTAGCGGGCGGCGTCGTGCAGAACGTCGCGGGTGATGGCTTCGGTGCGGTCGAGGATGGCGAGTTGGCCGGCCATGCCGACCAGAGGGGTGAGGTTTTCCATGATTCCGTCGGTCATGTGGTAGAGGTCTTCCTCGTGGTCCAGGAGGCTGCCGGGCCGGTGGTGGCGCAGGGACAGCCGACCGTCGAGGGTGGCCACGGTGCTGGGCCATTCGTTGGGGTGTTCCTTGCATCGGGGCGGCAGCCGGTTGACCCACAGGGTGGGCACTGAGCGTTGCCGGATGGGCGCGGTGGCCTCGGTAGGACGCCGCAGGGCGGGGAATCGAGCCGCGCGGGCTTCACGGAGGATGTCGCTGGAACCGATGCCGCTCCAGAAGACAGTCAGTTCCAACTCCTCGGCGAGGTAGTCGAAGTAGTCGAAGGTCGGCTGCAGGTCCTCGGGCCGCAGCCGGTCGATGCCGTCGACCAGGCAGACCTCCGTGCGGGAGTGGCGCATCACGTGGACGGCAGGGCCGGTGAAGTCCTTCATGCGCTGCACGGGCCGCTGCTGGGTGTCGGGGCGGTAGAGGTCCCAGCCGAGGAAGACGGCCAGGGCCGCGGACCAGTCGGCGGGCGTGCCAGGTTCGGGCGGGGCGTTGATGCAGATGACGGGGATACGGCTGTCGTCGATACCGTAGAGCTTTTCGCGGCGGCCCTGGTGACCCAGGCCGATGTGGTGAAGCAGCGTGCGTTTGCCCGTGCCGCGGCAGTCGCTGTCGATGGCGACGTGCGGGCAGGGATGGCGGCGTTCCCCGTTGTGACGCAACAGCCGCCGGGCGGTAAGCGATCCTTTGATGATGTCGGTGGTTTCGACGAGGCCGAGCTGGGCGTGGTAGCGCACGCGGGGGTCGTTCTCGTCGACAGGGTCCTCGGCGGTGCCGTCCTCGTTGGCCGGTGGGATCGGGGGAGGGGAGGGCTTGTGCCGCACACGGGCGCGCCAGCCGTGCAGAGTGGTCGGCAGCCCAGGAGGCAGGACTGGGGCCGGGGCAGGGGGCGAGGCGCTTTGCGGATCGCGTACGGGGGTCTTCACTGTTTGTCTCCTTGCCGTCCGCTGCCTGGTCCGTCGCCGGGCAGGCCGCCAGGCGGGGGAGCACCGGTGCTGTTGTCTCCCGGGATGGCTGAGCTGGGCTCGTTGCTGCTGCCGGGGCCTTTGGGGCCGGGCGGGTGCAGGCCGGGCAGGGACGCCAGGAAGTCGTCGAGGGTCTGTTCTGCGCCCCGGACTGGCTCGGGCGTGTCGAAGAGCTCTCCGGCGGGCCGGTCGAGGGTGCGGAACGGGTGGACGGTGTCCGGGTCCAGGGGCGGCATGTCGGTGGCGTAGGGCTTGGCGGGCGATGGCAGCGAGGGCCGGGACGGGCGGGATGCCGTAGCCGGGCGAGGGGTCTGTGACGCGCTGCCGGAGGACGGCCCGGCGGCCAGGTCGCGCAGCAGCTGGGTGGTGGCCCGGGCGATGGCGGCCTCGTTGTGGCGGCTGCCGCCGGCGGCGAGGTGGATGCGCAGGCCCTCGGACCAGGCCTCCTCGGTCCACCGGTCAGTGAATAGCCGGCGGTGGATGAAGGGCACCTCGACCCACGGGTCGGTGCCCGGCTCGGCCCGGTGGTTGAACAGCCAGGCGACCTCCGGGTTGTCGGGGGAGTAGTGGGCCTCCCAGCGCCCCTGCTGCGCTGTGATGCCGGAGGACCCACGGAAGAGATCCAGTTTTCCCCGGTCCAGGTTGTAGGTGCGATTGTTGATCTGGAAGCCCTTGCGGCTGACCCGGACCCACACCGCCGGCAGCATTTTGCGGTTCTCCTCGGCGGTCAGCGCGGTGGACCGGTAGCCGCGCAGGGAAATGAGGGCCGCGTACATCTGGTTGGGGGTCAGGCGCAGCCCGGGAGTGAAGGGGGAGCGGAGTGCTCCGTGGGGGGTCTGCTGCCAGTGGATGACCACCCACTGCTCGAACCGTTCCTGGAGTTCGCGGATGGTCCACAGCGGCTGCTTGCGGACGCGCTTGCCTCGCAGGTGAAGGCGGTGGTGGGTGTAGGAGGCCAGGTACTGGCTGAAGCCAGTCTTCACCGCCCGCATGGCGCGCTCCACGATCGCCTTGTCGACAGCGGTACGCAGCCGTGCCTCGCGTACTTCGATGCCCAGGGAGTGGCAGGCGCGGGTGAAGTCTGCGGAGATGAATGGCGAGCCGTGGTCGATGACGAGCGTTTCGGGCTTGATGACGGGCCGGGCGGCGGCGCCGGCGAATCGAGGGTCGGCCGCCAGGAGGTCCTCGAAGGGCAGGTCCGAGCCGTCCATGAAGGTTTCCGGTGCCCAGCCCGGGCGCGCGGGAAGCGGGGCCGTGGTCTGGGCAACGACCTGCATGGTGTCGAACGAGCGGGTGGCCCGCCCGGCGGCCCATCGTCCCGTCCCGCCTGTGCGGCCGGTGTGCTTGGGCACGATCAGGTAGCCCACGATGCTGCGGGTGGCCACGTCGATGGCGATGGTGAGCTCCACGGAGATGACCCGTCCGTCGTCACCGAGGACGAGAACGTCCAGTCCGGTGGTGTCGATCTGCACCAGTTCCCCGGGCCAGCGGGCCCAGGTAGCCCGCCGGGCGCCGGGCCGCTCTGCGGATATGGCAGGTCCGGCCGCGTGACGGGCCGCGGCGTCATGCGAGTTCTCCGCGGTGATCCCCAGCCGCTCCAGCAGCCGGTAGAACGTCGCCGGACTGATCACCAGGCCCCGGGCGGTCTTCGGGTCGGCCAGCAGGTGCGCGTAGCGGACCCGAACCGTCTGCTGCACCCGGTCGATCAGCCGGGACAGCGTTCCTGGTGACAGGCCTCTGCCGCGCTCGTCGTCCAGGACCTCCCACACGAGGTCGACCACTCGCGTGTCGACGCGCCCGTGCGGGGCCGCACTACGCCGGCTGCGCTTGTCGACCAGGCCCATCAGGCCGTCCCTACGCCAGGCCGCGCACTTTCGTTCGACAGTGGCCGCGGACACCGGGGTTCCTGCCTGCGTCAACTGGTCGGCCTTGGCCTGGTAGCGCTGGCGCAGGGTGCGCTGCTGCGGGTCGAAGGCCGGTGGGGGCTCGGTGGTGGCGGGAACGTTCGGGGCCTGCTGGTGCAGTACCTCCTTGACATGCCGCTCCCACTTCTCAGCGGCCTTGCGTACGTCGCGCGGCAGCGCACGGAACTCGCCGAGGCGGCCGGGCAGCGAACTGCGTCGCGCCGCCCGGTTCAGCACGGCGAAGTCGGGGGCCGAGGTCACTGCCGTCTGCAGGATGATCAGCGGCTCTGCGGGCTCTGCGGGCTCTGCGGCATCGAGGAAGAGACGCGGTCCGTGGAAGGCGGTGACCACCCAGAGGCCACCGCGGAAGCGGATGGTGTCCCCCAGAGCCAGAGTGTCAGCAGCGGGGGGCGCTGCGGCGCCTGCGGCGTGCCGCGAGATCACCTGACCTCCCCTGACCATGCCGTCGATGACGGGGTGAGCGGGACACTCATGTCGGTGTGCAGCCGCCGCGCCCAGATCAAGTGATAGGCAAGGTCCACTCCCACATACGAGGGCAGGGCGGCGGCGCGTACCCCGGAGCGGATGGTCCGAGGCAAGGCGAACTGCCGTGCTAGCAACTGGTCCTGCCCGGCCGTGAGCCACCGTGGACTGCGGGCGGCGTAGAGGAGCTTGAGGTTGTCCAGTTCCACCCCGGTGGAAGGCTCCATCACCCGGATCTGCCAGCCTGCTGCTGCCGAAGCCACCGCCAGCACGTCCTGCTCGGATTGCCACCGGTCGGTGATTTCCTCCGGCCGCACGCAGATCACCTCGCGCTGCCCCGCTCGTAAGGCGACGAACGCCGGCCGCAGGCGATGGCGGCGCCCCTGACGGCTCCAGCGCAGCTCCATGGGTCCCGCGCTGCGCAGCCCGACTGCAGGGTCGCGGTCCAGGAGCATGCCGCAGTGCTGCTGCCGGAGTGAGCCGCAGGCCAGCAACTGGTCGGTGGCCGAGGCCCAGGCGTTGGTGACGAACGACTGCCGTCCCGGGTAGGGTACGGGCCGCTCCAGCGGGGCCAGCTCCTCGAACGCCACCTCGCCGACCTCTGCCACCGGGCGTTCGCGCTGCCGTCCGAACCGGTCGAGGTAGCAGACGGCGATCTCGTGCGCGCTGACCGGGCCCCCTGGCACGTCCGTCCCCTTCGTCCTCTGCAGCGGGCCGCCCTGCGCGTGTCCCCGCTCCAGCATCCGGGCACGGGCCCGGGGAGCGCAGCTGCAACCGTCTGCACCCCACGATTGAGGGGACCGGCGGATGCGTGTACGAGACGTGAGATGCGTATCGCTGCGGAGGACGAGCTCACACGGCGGCGAACGGGTCGCCCCAGTCCCAGGGCAGGCAACACAGGCTCCCCAGCGGCGCCTGGTGCTCGTCGTCCTGGTGGATCAACGCGGTGACAGGCTGCCGGTCCCCGCGGCGGCCGCTACCCCCATTGTCTTGTACGGCCGGCGTACACCGGCGGTGTCGTGCTAGCCACTCCGCCACCGGGACCGGCCAAGTGCCCAGGGGCAGTTCGAGCGAGCCCGCCAGTTGCGACAGCTCGGCCACCAGACGGGCCTCAGCCGCAGCCCACGGCCCGCTGGGCAGAGCGGCGCGCTGCTGCTCGTAGCGCAGCAGCGCCCGGGCCACGAGCAGTGCCTCCGGATACACCAACAGCCATGCCGTCTCGATATCCCGGGGCTGCAGCCCGGCCCGCCCGGCCCGCTCGGCCCACCGGCTGGTGAGTGGGGCACGGCGCCACCACCATCCAGCGAGAGCGAAGGCGTCCGCCACCAGCACGGCCCCGGCGGGCCCGAAGCGCCGCTCCAGCCTGCCCCGCCTGCGGTGCGCGTCGACGGACTCTGGCAGCCGGGCCAGTTCGACCCCTCCAGGCCCGCCCTGACGCACATGGGTGAACCGGCCGTGCCGCTCACAGATCTTCCACCTTTCCGGCCAGACCAGCCACATCTCACCCCAGCCCCCGCCGCGGACCGCCGCACACAACCCGCAGGCCGGCACCAGACAGTGCGCCAACGGCTCCCACGGCCACTCCCACCGCGCCCGCTCGCCCGGCAGAAGATGCGGTGCGCGCAGATGCGGCAGAGCCCACCGCAGCCGCGCGGACGGCACATCGAGCATCTGCGCGAGCCTGTCCGCCGCTGCGCCGCTCAGCAGCACCTCCGCCAGATGCGGTCGCAGGGCCTGCTGCCCTGGCGGCCCGTCACCCAACTCGGCCAGCAGGAAGTCGACCTCCACCCCCTGCAAACCGGCCACCCGCCACAAGAACGAGCAGTTCGACTCGTGCGCCACGAAGCGCACCGGTTGCTGAGCCAGGCTCCTGCCCCACACTGCGTTCCCCAACGTCCCGCCCCGTCCCAGGGCTCCGCGGCCGCCCGGCCACGGGCACCACCTCCGTGCAGCCCTTGTTGATCCTTGCTGCCCGTCCGGGCCTATGGGACCGGACGGCGCCGCACGGCTGTCCCGGCCCGCGGGAACCTCCTCAACGCTGTGTGGCACTGCGCTCTCTACCACGCCGCACCGCTCCCCGACCGGAGAGTTCACCCCCAGGGGTGAGGAGACCCGCATTGAGCACCCCGCGCCCTACACCCGTCCGCATCCTGCCCTTTGAGGCTCATCAGCTCGAGCGGGGGGCCATCCTGTGCTGCACGACCTGCCTGCCGAACGCCTGCCCAGCGAACTGTGGACGCGCCAGCGTGCTGCGGCGGACTGCGTGCTCAATGCGTTCGCCATGGGCTCCGAACGCCAGCAGGTCATCATGCCGTGCGGCACGGGGAAGACCCACCTCGCCGTCCACATCGCCCACGAAATCGCCTCCAGCAGCCGCACTCTGACGGTGATGCCGACCCTGGACCTGCTCAACCAGACAGCGCGCGTCTGGCACACCTCCGGCCGGCCGGGCCACTTCTTCGGCCTGTGCTCCGACAAGCAGACCAGCGAGCCCGTCCTCAGCGGCGTGCTGACCATGACCAACGACCCGAGCTGGCTGGCCGCCGCCGTGCGTGGCGCCGACGGGCCCGTCAGCGTCTTCGCCACCTACGCCTCGCTGCCCAAACTCGTCGAGGCCCACCAGCGTCACCGGCTGCCGCGCTGGGACATCGCGGTCGTCGACGAAGCGCACCGCACCGCCGGCGCCCGTGCCAAGCCGTGGGCCGTCATCCACGACAACGACGCCATTCCCGCCCGCCACCGGCTCTACCTCACCGCCACACCCCGTATCTGGGACGTCAACCGCGGCATCACCACGGAGCCGATCGCTTCCATGGACGACGTCGACCTCTTCGGCCGCATCGCCTACCGCTACTCACTGGCCGAAGCCATCCACGAAGGACGGCTCGCCGACTACCGCATTGCCGCCCCCGAAATCCACAACACGCAGTTGCACGCCTTCCTGGCCGGGCGCACACGCAAGGGGGCCCGGCGCACCCCCCAGGCCGACGCCATGCGCGTGGCGGCGGCCCAGCTGGCCCTGCTCAAAGCACGCGAAGATTACGCGATTCGCCGCGCGGTCGTCTTCAGCCGCAGCATCATCCAAAGCGAGGCCTTCGCCGAAACCCTGCCCGAAACCGCCGCCGCCATCCCCGGCGGCCACGCCGATGACCTGTGGGTCGCCAGCGTCCACTCCCGCAACGGCCGCCGCGAGCGGCAAGAGCGCCTGACACGATTCGCACAGCCCCCACAAGACAAGTACGCCAGCCAGCTGGCGGAGCTGAGCGTGCTGTGCAACGTCCGCCTGTGCGTCGAAGGCGTCGACTTCCCGCTGGCCGACTCCGTGCTCTTCGCCGACCCCAAGCAGAGCACCATCGACATCGTCCAGGCGATTGTCGTGGGTCGTTTTTTGTGCGCAGTGGGTGAGCTCTGAGCTGGGGATTTCTCAGTTGTAGTGGGTCGTTTTGGTGCTGATGGTCCTGCTGAGCATGGCTTAGCGGGGTCTTGCAGGTTCTTGGCCTGGGGGTGTGCGGTTTGTCTGGGTGGCATGCAGATGGATTGGGTCGCTACTTGGGGGAGGCGTTCTTCGGGCGCGGGGTCACGTCGTGGTGTCGGAGTCTGGGGGTGGGGTCTGGCCTGTGGCGGGGCGGTGCTCGCGCAGGGCTTGGAGGATGTTGGCGTGGTGTTCGTCGGCGGGGCTGTTGCTGGTCTGGGTCTGGAGGAGGGGGTCCAGGCGTGTGTAGAGGTCGTCGAGGCCGAACATGGCGTCGAGGCCGGCCAGGACGTTCTCGTCGATGAGGCGGTGCGGGCGTGGCGTGGGATGGAGGAGTTGGCCCAGGAGAGGGAGGGGTTCCCATCCGGTGTCGAGGCGTTGGCGTAGCCAGGGGCGCAGGCTGTCGGGGTGGGTGTGGCGCCACATCCAGATCAGGTCGGTCTCGGACTCGGTGAGTTCCTCAGCAGGTCTGCCTGTGGTAGGCGCTAGGTGCTGGGCGATCTGCTCGGTTACGGCGTCGCGGGCCTGAAGAGACCAGTCTTCAGTGGTCTGTACTTCCTCGGAGTCGTTGTTGTCCGGGTTGGTGACGCGGTGCAGGGTCCGGGTGGCCAGGACTGCTCCGTCTGGGGTGGCGGCCATGGCGGCCAGTACCGGGGCCCTTTGTTCTGGTGGGAGGTCGGTGAGGAGGTCCCGGGCGAGGAACTGCAGGCTCATGCCGCTGTTGACCAAACCCATCATTTCCGGTTCGGCGGTCAGCTGCCCGTAGCTGTCTGCCATGGCCTTGAGTAGCGCGGCGGCGGGGAGGTGGATGCCGGTGCTGCGGCGCTGCTCGATTCGGCGGGTGATGCGGTGGGTGTCGTCGCGGAGGCGGAGTAGGAGTTCGGCTGCTTCTTCTCCGGGGGCGTCGGCGGCCAGCTGGGCCAGGGCCTGGTCGAAGGTGGCTTCGGGGAGGTCGTCGTCGGGGACGCCGAAGACCGTGTACCGGTCGAAGTAGTCGGTGCTGCCGATCCCGCGGCGCTGGGCGGCGGCTTTCGTGTCGTTTCCGTTGCCGAGGTCTTTCTGGACTGTTGGGAACAGCAGGGCCAGCAGGTTGAGCACGCCGTTGATGTGGTTTTCGGCCACGCCGGCTTCGCGTAGGCGGTGGCGCCAGCGTTCGGCTCGTTCGCCGGGCTGTTGTGTGCTGTGTCGCTGTGCTGGGTCGATGCTGGTGCCGGTCAGTTCGGCGCGGTGCCGTCTCAGGAGCCGGTAGACGCCGGGCTCGTTGGTGCGCAGGAAGGTGACGATGAGGAAGTCAACCAGGTCTACGTTTCCGGAGAGGGAGCTGAGGGTGGCGTCGGCCTGTCCGAAGTAGCGTTTGACGGCTCGTGGCGTCTGCAGCCTGTCCTGTAGGTGCCGGAAGTAGGCCTCGGAGAAGCGTCGTTCCTCGCTTGGCGTCATGGACAGGTTGTGGGAGTCCAGGAGGGCGTTGAGGGCGCGGATGCTCATGGCGGCGGCGTCGCGTTCGCGGAACGCGGGAAGGTCGAGCCGTACCTGGATGATCTTTTCCAGGAACTCGCGGGCCCTGGCCTCGCTGTTTCCCACGAGGTCGCTGCGTTGCAGGACGTCCAGCAGCGTCTGCTCGTCGAAGCTGATCAGGTAGTAGACGTTCGGGAGATGGCCCACCAGGCGCACCAGTTTGAAGACAAGGAGCAGCTCGTCGGGGGTGAGGCGGTCCAGATCGTCCATGACGACCAGGACGGGCTGCCCTGCCCGCCGAAGGGCCTCTTCGGCCTTCCGCTTGGCCGCCGAGGCGCTGGTGTCTCCGCTGATGCGGTCGCTGAAAGCCTTGATCAGGCCCTCTGAGTCGAGGCCGGCCAGAGCGGTGAGCTTGCCCAAGGGGCTGATTGCCTGCCCGAAGCCCCCGAGCGTTTTACGGACTTCTGACCAGCGCTTTCCCTCGGGGAGGGCGGCTCGGACTTCGCTGAAGAGTGCCGCAGTCAGCGTCTCCAGGTCGGAGTACAGCCATGGGTTGAGCTCCGCGATCAGCCAGTCCTCGCTGCCGTCCTGTCGCTGCAGGAGGCGTGTCACCTTGCCCAGGACCGTCGACTTTCCGGAACCCCAGGGTCCGATCAAAGCCAGGACGCCGGTTTCGGTCTGGGCCCGGACGCGCCCCAGCAGCTCCACCGCGTGCTGCGCGTACCGTTCACGCCCCAGCAGGTCGGACCCCTCGTCGTCGAGGAACGGTTCGTCGTTGAAGAAGCGCGCGTCGCTCATCGGCATAGCGTGCCTGATCGCATCGTCACCACGCCGCCCGTTGGCGGAGGAGGTCACGGATTCGCGTGGATGCCGATGGTGGTGAGGAGGTGTTGCTGGGTGGGGTGGAGGGTGGTCCAGTAGGTGCGTTGCTGCTCGGTCCATCGCTGGAGGGTGGGGGAGCCGGGCTGGCCGGTGGAGTGGGCCTGCTTGGTCTGCTGGTAGGTGCGTTGCCAGATGTGGGGCCAGGGTGGGTTCCACCAGGGGTCGAGATGGGCAAGTGCCTGGCTGGTGGTGGGGGCCAGGCGTCCTTGCCGGGCTGCGCGGCGTTTTTGTACCAGCCAGCGGCCGAGTGGGAAGCCGTTGTGGTGGGTGCCGGCGCTGGGGGAGAGGTGGCCGTGTGCCTGGGCGTATGCGCGTGCGTGGGTGAGTCCAGGGCTGGGTGGGTAGACGCGGCTGGTTCTGCGGGGCTGGTTGGCGGGGTCCTCGGCGCCGGGTGTGATCCCGAGTTCGGTCAGGAGATGTTGCTGCTGGGGGCGCAGCCGGGACCAGGCGGTGCGCTGTGCGGCGGTCCAGGCGCGTACGTCGGCCGGTGGGTCACCGGGGCGGGTTTGTGTGGTGCGGGCGCGGGTGTAGGCGCGTTGCCAGGCCAGGTCCCAGGGAGGGTTCCACCATGGGTCGATCGTGGAGAGGGCCTGGTGGCGGGCGTTGGGGGTGGTGTCGCGCCGGGCTTGCTGGCGTTGGTCGTTGAGCCAGCGGCCGAGGGGGAAGCCGTTGTGGACGGTGGAGTAGGCCACGGCCAGGGTGTGGTGGGCGGCGGCGTAGGCGCGGGCATGTGTGAGAGCGCCCTCGGCGTACAGAGTGATGGGCCGGGTGCGGGCTCTCTCGCGGGTGAGGCCGATGTCGGCCAGGAGGCGCTGCTGGTCGGAGTGGAGGTCGTCGTAGTGGGTGCGCTGCAGGCGTAGCCAGGCGCGCTGGGTGGGGGCGAAGCTGCGGAAGTGGTGGTCGGTGTCGAGCCGGTGACCGGCTTCGACCTGGTTGTGGATGTGCTGCCAGGCGCGCTGCCACGCCAGGCTCCAGGGCGTACACCACCACGGATCGACGGCGGTCAGCGCCTTCACCGCGGCAGACTGAGGCGCGCCCCTGTCGGCGTCGGTTCGGGCGTGCTGGCGTTGCCGGCGCAGCCATCGCCCGAGCTGGAATCCGTCGTGGACGGTGTCGATCGCGGCAGCGAGGGTGCCGTGTGTCGAGTGGTAGGAGCGTGCGTAGCAGAGGCCGACGGCGAAGTCGGCTTCGCGTTCGGCGGGCCGTGCGGCCGCGCCGCGGGCCCGGTCCGCGGTCAGCCCGATGTGGGCGAGGAGGGCCT
The DNA here is from genome assembly GCF_014656055.1 of Streptomyces griseosporeus. Lineage (GTDB taxonomy): Bacteria > Actinomycetota > Actinomycetes > Streptomycetales > Streptomycetaceae > Streptomyces > Streptomyces griseosporeus. The sequence continues at coordinate 12,705 of NZ_BNBR01000001.1, read as the reverse complement.
GCTGGTCGGGTTGGAGGGTGTCGTACTGGGCGTGCTGGGTGGTCAGCCACGTGGCGAGCGCGCTGCTGGTGCCGGGGAACCCGGCCGCGGCGTCCAGGACGTGGCCGCCTTGGACATGGGTGCGTGCCTGGTGCCAGGAGCGCTGCCATTCCAGTGTCCAGGGCGGGTTCCACCAGGGATCGATCGCCGACAGTGCCAGCGCCCGGGGTGAGGGGACGCCGTGGCGGTCCTGGTAGGCGCGGTCTTTACTGCGCTGGTTGGACAGCCACCGTCCCAGCTTCAGTCCGTCCTGGACGCTATCGGCGGTCGCGTTCACCAGCGTGCCGTGGGCGGCGGCGAAGGCGCGGGCACAGCCAAGGGCGCGCTGGAAGTGGGTGGCCATGTGCTTGCGGCGGGGCCGGGCCGCCTGTGCGGCCTCGGGGGTGAGGCCGATGTCGGCCAGGAGGTGCTGCTGGCCGGGGTGCAGGTCGTCGTAGCCGGTGCACTGGTTGTACAGCCATTCGCCCAGGCCGAAGTTGGTGGTGGGGAAGCCGCTCTCGGGCCGCAAGGGTCCGCGGGCGCGGACGTGGTCACGGGCCTGGTAGTAGAAGCGCTGCCACATCACCCTCCACGGAGGCCGCCACCACGGATCCAGCGCCTCGAGTTCCGCGACGTGTTCGGGCGGCATCGCCGGGAACTTCCGATGGTTCGACAGCCATCGGCCCAGGGCAAAGCCGTCGAACTGGCTGTGGATCGGGGCGGCGAGGTGGCCGTGGACCGCGGCGTAGGCACGGGCGTGTGCCAGCCCTGTCGTGAACGCCTGATCCGACATGTGCCGGAGCCCCAGGTGCAGCCTTGTTCCGCCCGCAGCCTTCTCCGGCTGTTGTGCGGCGTCGCGGTAGGCGGTGAGTTCGCGGGCGATGGGGCGGGGCCGGTGAGCCATGTGCAAGGTCCACAGCCGGTCGGCGACAGTTGCGTCGGCATCGGCCCGTACGCAGTGCTGCGCCCAGAGCAGCAAAGGGCCGGCCGAGGTCGAGGCGATCCGCTCAGCAAGCCATGGCCGTCTGGTGACCTGCGCCAGTTCGCCGACCAGACCAGGCACGTGGGCGAGCGTGTGGGGCAGATGTCCGCCGGCCTCGGCGAGCAGCCGCCCTCTGGTGCGTTCGTCGGTGAGGACTGAGGTGAGGGCGACGGTCTCGGGGTAGGTGACCGCGTCCCTGGCCAGCAACCGCCACCAGCCGGGATCGGCCCCCTGGGGTGTGAGTTGGCGTACCCGGCGCGGCCACTTGTCTTCTTCGGGCCACTGCTGCGCCCACCAGGAGACGACCACGGCATGCGCGACCTCGAACGCACGGGCGGCGTCCGGACGATGGCGCAGCAGATCCACATGCCGCCGGTGCGCCGTGACCATCTCCGCCAGCCCTGTCAGGTCGATCTGTTCGGTGTCGGCCGGTGCGCCGTCGATCCAGTGGGTGCCCAGCATCCAGCACTGGTGGCGCGGGCAGATGCGGGTGTGCGGCTGCAGGTAGAGCCGGGCGGCCTTGGTCCGTCCGGTGCGTGCGGCGGTGCACAGCCGGCAGCCTTCCCCCGCGGCCGGCACCACGGCCCCGAAGCGGAACCGCCCGGCTGCCCCCGCCCCGTCCGGCGCGAGGGGTTCTTGGGCGGTCCAGGCGGGCAGGGCCCGCTGCAGGATTTCCTCGGGCACGCGGCTGAACGCGCAGATGCGGGCGCGGGCTTCGGCATTGAGGTAGACCTCGCCGTCCGTGCGGTAGCCCTTGAACAGGCCTCCGCCGACCTGGAGGAGCGCGGGGATGAGGTCTCTGACACCGAGCCGGTAGCGGTCGGCCAGCCGGTCCAGGTACGACAGGTTCGTCTCGCCCTGCAGCGGCGCGAGCCGTACCGGCCCCGGACGTGCCGCAGCCGTCTGCGGCGGCTGCGGCTGTGGTGGGGGAAAGTTGTGCATGAGGGAGCAGAGGTCGTTCCTGGCGGGCCCGTATGTACCCGGCATCCGGGCATTGGGCGAACGGGGATCGGGGCGGGTGGTTGAGGTAGATGCCGCGGGTCAGGGCTCGCGTTGCGGGGGTGTCCGGTGGTGGTGTGGTTTCCGGGACCGTTGTTCGGCGGCGGCGTCGAGTTCGATCTGTTCGAGGAGTTTCTTGGTGATTTTCTCGGTGCTGTCCAGCAGGGATACGAGGGCGGCTTCGCGGATGAGGTGGGAGAGGCTGCCCATGCGGCCGCCGGTGCGGGCGTGCAGGTAGGCGGCGTGCGTAACGAGCGTGCCGGGCCGGTGGTGGCGCAGTCGCAGGGCGCTGTCCATGCTGCGCACCAGGTCGTGCCAGATCTGTTTGTCGGCCGGACTGCCGTAACGCAGGGGCCGGTTGCGCACGATTTTGAAGCGGCCGGCGAGCTGGGAGCCGCGCACGCCGGTCAGCAGCGGAGAGGATTCGACGTCGATGCCGGAGTAGACGAAGGTGGCCGGGATCCGCTCGCCGAGGTACTTCAGCTGATCAGATGTCTCGGCGCCGGCCCGGCTGCGGGTGTCCATCAGGTGTACGTCGTCGACCAGGACCAGCTGGGTGCTCATCTCGCACAGCAGCTCGCACACGGCGTTGGTGATCTGGATCTGGTTCATCCGTTCCAGGGCAGGCAGACCGAGGAAGCGGGCGAACTCGCTGATGAGCATCTTCGGGGTAGAGGACGGCGGCACGGTGATGAACAGCACCGGCAGACGCCCGTCCTGGTCCGGGTGGCGGCGCCGGTCGGCGAGTTCGACGGTGCGCCCGAGCTGCTGCATCGCGGTGGTCTTCCCGGTGGTGGCCGGCCCGGAGATGATCAGGCCGCGCCGGGCTCCGCCCTGCTGGCCGCGGTTGAGCAGCAGCAGACGGCGCACCGCGGTGGAGATGGCGTCCATGGCGGGGGTCTTCAGCACCACGAACCGCGCGTGATACTCCTCCCGCTGCTCCAGCGTCCACTCCTTGTCGCCGGCGTCCCGTGCCGGGGCGAGGGGTGTGTCGACGAACTGCTGCCACCCGTCCCACGTGGTCAGCGCACTGAAAGTGCTCGTGGTGGCGGGCTGGGCCGTCGTCACCATGCCTGAGCCTCCTGGTACGGGTCGTAGATGCGCATGCCGTCTGCCCCGGCGGCGTCCAGCGTCTGCTCAGCAGCCTTCTCCCGGGTTGTTCCGCCTGCCGGCTCGGATGCTTCATCCGTGTGGCCTGCCGCGGCGTCCTGGCCGTCGGCGAGGGCGGCGAGTAGGTAGTCGTCGTCCGGGTCGTCCTCGATGTCGTCCAGAGGGTCGTCGGTGTCCCAGCCGCCGGCATCCTCGTGCGGGGCGGTGAAGGAACCGGGCAGCCCGAACGAGGCATCCGGCGTGAGCGGAGCAGGCCACTGCTGCGGGGCGGTGGCGGGGGAGGGATCGGTCATTTGCGCGGCCGCCTGGGCCCGGGCGGCTACCGTCCGCTCTCGCCTGCTGCCCAGTCCCTGGCTGGCACGGCGCAGCAGCGCATCCAGCGCCTGGGCGATCGCCGCCTCGTGCTCTTCACGGCCGTGCCGGCGTTCCACGGTGCGGCGGACGTGGTCGAAAGTGAATGCGGTGAACGGGCGCCGGACCGCCCCCGCGTGGACCCACGGCACCTCCAGCCATCCCCCGGGCAGGCGCACCCACACCCGGTTCGGATCGTAGGGGTTGTGGTGGACCTCCCACCGTCCGTTCTTGTCCGCCCGCAGGGAGCGGCGGCGCCGGTAGGGGTTCAGGCCGGGGTGGTCGTAGGTGCGGTAGCCCAAGCGGATGCCGTAGTCGTTGACGGCCTGCCACCGAAGAGGCAGCAGCTCGACGTAGTCGTCGGCGGACAAGGGCACCGGTACATGCCCCGTCACCGCCACCAAAGCCGCCCACATCTCGTTCGGGGAGACAGCGAGGTGCGGCATCATCGGGTGCCGCAGCGCCTCGTGCCGGCGCTCCTGCCACCCGCAGATGACCCATTCGTTCAGCAGCTCCTGCAGCTGCGCCAGGCTCCAGCACGCATCCTGCTCCGCAGCCGCGCCCCGCTGGGAGACATCCGAGCCGGTGTGGCCAGGCAGGTACTGGCTGAACCCGTCGGCGATGGCGCGGAAAGTCCGCTCCACGTTCCCCTTCGCCGGGCCGTTCGCCGGCGGCACCGGCTGCACCGAGATCCCCAGGCTCTCGCACGCCGAGACGAACGACGCCGACACATACACCCGGCCCTGGTCCACCACCACCGTCTCCGGCATGATCACCGGCCGGGCAGCAGCCTGTTCCAGCCTCGCGTCCAACGCGATCAGCCGCTCGTAGGGGATGACCGACCGCCGCATGGACAGCGCCGCATCCCAACCCGGCCGCATCGCCGTCGGCACCACCATCTGCGCCAGCAGCATCGCCGCGTCCACCGACGTCGTGCCCACCGGGCGCAGCACCGCCGCACAGATACTGCGCGTCGCCACGTCCAGCGCGATGCTCAGCTCAAGGCGGCCGGTCACACCGTCGTCCAGCACCGCCAGCACGTCCAGCGGCGTGCTGTCCAGCATCACCAGCTCACCCGGCCGCAGTGCCACCGTCGGCGTGAACGGAGGAGTCGGCCGCGACGCATGCCACCGCCGCTGCGCCGCCGTCCCCAAAAGACCCTGCCCGTCGGCCACCGCGTGCACCAGCCGGTTGAACGTCGACACCGGAGGCAGCGCCACCACCCCAGGGCCGTACTCCTCCTCCAGCAGCCACCCCACCCGGCGGCGCAACCGCACCAGCGTGCCCGTCGACCGCTCCCGCTGCCCCTCCAGCACTTGCCTGATCGCCGCGACCACCCGCTCATCAGCCCGCCCCACGGCTGACCGCTCCCGCACCGCCCGGCCGTCCACCAGCCCCCACAAGCCCTCGCTGCGGTAGCGCGCCCGCATCCGGCGCACCGTCGCCGCACTCGCCGCCCAGCCCGCCGCCCTCAACTCCTCGGCCTTCGCCCGCTCCCGCTGCGCCAGGCTCCGCCTCGCCGGATCGAACTGCTCACGCGGGGCGCCCTGCCCAACCGCGTCAGGAAAGCCGCTCTCCACCTCCCGCACATGCCGCTGCCACGCCAGAGCCCGCTCCCGCACCTCAACCGGCAGAGCCTCCAGCAGCCCGAACGGCGGCACCCTCCCCGGCGCCGGCCCGCCTTCCACGCCGAAGGACGGATCGGCGAACAGGTAGGGAAGCAGCACCACCGCCGAGGCGCCCTCATCGGTCACCAGCGTGGCCCGGGCACCTTCCAGCACGGCGAGCGTCCATGCCCGCCCGCCGTAGCGAAGGCGCGCCCCGACCTCGACAACCGCCTGCGTCACGCCGCTTCGGCCTCCTGCCGTGCGACCGAGACGACAACGCGCTCATGCAGCGGTTCATCCAGCCGCACCCGCAGCACACCGCTCCACAGCGCGTGAAAGACCGCAGGCCACACGACGATCGGATCCCCCAGCTCACACACCGCCTCCACCGCCGGCCGCGGACTGGCGAACACCTCCAGCAGAGCCGGCATCCACGGACCTGCGGCGTACCGGGAATGCCGGTAACCCGCCAGCCACCGCACATTGGCCACCAGCACCGGATCCGGCGGCCCCGCGAGCCGGTAGGACCAGCCCGCCGCCTGTGCGGCAGCCGCCACAACCCGCGCCCGCAGTGCCAGCCGGGCAGAGGGCCCGCTGCGTCCCGCACAGTCGAGTAACAGGCCGCCGGCGTCCTGAAGCCGGGCCATCAGCTGCGGCGCATGACCGACGACCCTGCTTCCCTCACGCCACACCAGCTCCACCGGCCGGCAGGCCAGCGCCACCACCGTCGGCTCCCGGTCCAGCAGCATCAGCTCGGTCCGCATGACACCCGACCCGTACGCCACCAGCCGCCCGGTCGTCGACGACCACCACCAGCCCGGAGCCACACGCCGCCCGCGCCGGACAGGGAAAGGCCGTACCGCGGGAGAGTCCTCGAAGGGAACGTCCTGCGCAGCCTCAAGCCACGGGACCTGACGTGAGCACCCCAGAGGGTCCCGAAAACGCACATCGATCAGGCTGGCGTCTACGGCTGCAACGCCTTCGCGTCGCGCAGCAGCATCCGTGCTGTTCGGCTCGGGGATGCGGCACACGGCCCCGGGTACCGCGAACGATGCGGCCTCCTGGCTGCTGTCGCTGATCACGTACTCACACAACGCCATGCCTGACCTGCCGCGCAGGAGAACCAGCCGGTAACCCCACATCGGTGCAACCGCGGGTTGTCGGACGCGCGGAGCACCCAGGGCCCCGGTGGGAGCCAGCACGACCTGCGTGAGCACTTTCGCAGTGACATCTAATGCGCACCAGTGGCCGTTCGACAAGTACGGACACTGGACGCTCGCCGAGGACGGCGCTGACGGCTGAAGCACGCACGCACCGAGCTCATCGACCTTTCATGAGGCGGCACCCTGCGGACTTGTGGCTAGGTTCCGGGCTCGTGGAAGGCGTCGATGTCGGATCCGGGGTCGACGCCCAGTGCCTGTTGTGCCGCTTGCAGAGAGTTGGCGTACACCAGGTGGCGGCCCTGCTGGCCAGCTATGGACCAGCCGTACCGTTGCAGGCACTTGCGTGAGGGTTTGTTCATGGCAAGCACGAGCGCCGTGATGATGACTGTGTCCTGGGGGCTGTAACGGCTGGTGATGTCGCTGACTACGGCTCTAAAGAGAGCTTTCGAGGCATACTCGCCGGTGGACAGCTTGCCGCCCTGCACGTGCGAGGCTGTGGCGTAAGCGGCCAAGCGGCGTTCATGAATGCTGCCCTGGGCATCCCCGGACCCTGTCTCGGAGTAGTGTGCCGCCGCTCCTACCAGGTCTTCTGCGTCGCGCAGGAGGAGCAGGCGCTGGTCGTACGGGAGGGCTCCGGCCTTGGCCTGTGCGATGGCGTTTTCCTTGAAGTATGTCTGCACTTCATGGGCCCACTCGGTCCCGCAGCCGGACGGATCTGGCGGGTGCCGGGCGCTCCTGGCCCGGCACCCGGGGCAGCAGGCAAAGGCTCGCAGCTCCGCTTCATCTACTGACGTGCCACGTGACCAGGAGACGCTTTCCACCCCAGGATCTTACGGGGTGTCAGGCCCTGTCACTCCCGGACGGAACTTGGCGAACAATGCTGCTCGGATGTCGTCGTCCAGCGGTTGATGGAACGTCAGGTCCTTGGCAGAGGTGGTCGCCGGGTCGGCGTCCCCTTCCTGCTCGGTCTCTTCCATCAGCAGTCCTGGCTGCAGGCGAGTGATGATCGTGGCTCCGGTGAACTCACTCAGGAGAAGTGCGGGATCGCCCACAGACAGCCCTGCGGCCTCCATCATTGCGTAAGGCAGCTCGTGATCCAGCCCGTCATGGCCAGCCTCGGCGAAGCGAACCTTGCGACCGTCGGTGCTCTGTAGAACGCCGTAGATGCACTCTTCCTCAGGAACAGGCGGCAAGGACGCCAAGGAGGCCTCGGTCAGGTCACACAGGGGCCGCAGCACCCGCCAGGCCCTTGGAGAGGCGATGGCCGTCGGCTCCAGCTCGGAGGCGTCAAGTTGCTGGTGCTTCAACAGCGTCATGAGCTCCTCCTCGATTTTCCTGGCTGCAGCGCAGTACATCCGCGCAGCGTCCTTGTCCCTGCGGCGGTACAGGACAGCAGCACCCACGTTGAGTCTGCTGTAGAGGGTGCCGACGCCTGCGAGACGATGGTTGGTGCGCCGCGTGAAGCGGATCCCGTCGGACAGGACCTGGTTCGTACGCAGCGTTTTGACCTGAGCTTCCCCGGCTTCATGGTCAGGGCGGAAGGCATGCACAATGTCCCGCCAGCGCACTACCGGCCAAGCCTGCACATCTTGCGTGGGAGCAGACATCCAACTCTCGATCCGTCGAAACGACGCCTCGTTTTGAACAGGGTAAATCCACTACCTTGCCCTGTCAACAGAAGTCAAGGTGGCTTGGCCGGATAATGCGGGCCACGGCACCCGCAGGAGGGCGGGTTTCGTCCCCGGTGAGGAGTCGCGCCGTCCGCTTCACGCCGCTGCCACGACTGTCACATCCCGCTCGCCAGCACAGCAAGCACAAGCCGCTGTGCGCCCTGCCGCAGCCAGCGTCGGACACAGGACCGGGCCTACGGCAAGAAATCGCCGCGGTTCTCTGTCCGGCCGCGCCGCCCTGCTGGGACGCGTCGCCAGCGGCGAGCGCATCAGCGACGTCTGCGCCGATCTGGGGGTCGCCGACAAATGGGCTCGCAGCTATGCCACACGCCCCGGCCTAGGGCCGCGCGCTGGACCTGGCGCTGACCGCTGGACGCGAACTCGTACTTGAGCACGGCACCGCAATGGCCTACCGGCACGGCCGTTGCCGCCGCCTCGAATGCCGCGCCATGAAAACCACCGCCCACCAGGCTCGGTGAGCCGGTGTGCGCGGAAAGCGCTGGAGCACGTCAGTGCTCCTCCCTACGATCGTTTGCGTGCCCTACCAATCGGCTCGTGATCTTCCTTCGTTCCGCCAAGCGGAACAAGCCCTGATGTTGTTGCGCATAGTCCCGTCACAGAGAGCGGAGGCCAAGGCTCTCAAGCAGCGGATGCAGGAGCTTGAGGCTTTGGTCGAAGCCTTCTACGACCTGCTCAGCGATAAGCACTGGATCTTCCACGACCGCCTGTCGCTGACGGCGGTCAAGACCATCCTTGTCGAGGCGGCCCAGGACGCTGACCGGGCCGAAACCATGCTCATCGACCACTATCGCGACAGCGAGCAGCTGACCGCCATGCTCCTCCCGCTCAGGAAGCTGCCTGCGATGCGCCGCCGACTCCCGCTCGTCGAGAAGGCCAGAGAGGACTACACCGCCGGCCGGTACTACGCCTGCGTCCACGTCCTGCTGAGCGTCATGGACGGTTTCGTCAACGAGTTCGAGACCGTACGCCGGGGCCTGCACACCCGGCAACCGGAGGAACTGCACGCCTGGGACAGCGTTGTAGGTCACCACCGCGGACTCGCCCACGCCCACAAGACCTTCACCAAGGGACGCAGCGCCACTCAGGAAGAGCCCGTCTACGAGCTCTACCGCAACGGCATCGTGCACGGCAGCATCCTCAACTACGACAACGCAATCGTGGCGACCAAAGCCTGGAATCGGCTGTTCGCTGTCACGGACTGGGCCTTCGCCCGGGAAAAGGAGCAGCACCACAAGGCCACCCCACCCTTCACGTGGAAAGCGCTGGCGGGGCAGGCCAAGGACTTCGTCGGCTTCGCCGTGGAGCAGGGGAAGATCAACCGCATCAACGAGCAGTGGACACCAATCGAGTACCTGCCTGGCAGCGATGCCTACGACAGCCACCCCGCCCGACAAGGCTCGGAACGCCTGCTCACGTGGTGGGTGCGGCGAAACTACGGGTCCATATGCGATCTCATTACCCAGGACGCACATGCCAAGCACGGCAAGGCTGTACGCAGCGAGATCCGCCGGGCCTACGAGGCCTATCCGCTGACCGGCTTCGACATCCTCGCCGTCGCCCACGACATGCCCGCAGCCTGCACGGTCACGGCCCGCCTGTACCGCGCCGGCGGACCGCCGACCACTGTCTCCCTCCGATGGATCCGAGAAGACGCCAACGCCCATCCCAAGCCGGAGCCGTGGCCGGGCGAATGGCGACTGTGTACGTGGGAGCCATGGCACCTCTTCGCACGCTCAAGCAACTGACATCTCGTGGGTTCAGGCGCACCAGCAGTTCTCGTCCCCGGCGCACCGTCTGCGCGCGGAAGCGCCTGCAGACGCCTGAGCTGTCATGATCGCGCGTCCGTGGAATCACGCGGCTCCTTCCTCGGTCGCCCACTCCAGTCCGAGGTCGGCCAGCGTGGCGAGCTTGTCCGCGGTCAGCTTCGCGCGTCTGGTCTTGGTGTTACTCAGGAATACTCCGAGTCGGACCTCGGTGCCGTCGTCCAGGCGTTCTACATGCCCTCTGGGGACCTTCACCGTGCCGGTGCGGGCCTTGTACTGCGCCAGGGCCGCAACGCCCCGTTCGAAGGCCCCCAGGCGCCCGCTGGGGGCCTGGGCAGGCGCCTCCTGGGGCTGGGGGAGCGGGGTGACGCCGATGTCCTCCAGCAGTGCTCGCTGGTCGTCTGTCAGCTTCTGCCAGACCTCGGGCCGGCGCTGTCTGGTCAGCCACCGTCCGATGTCCATGCCGTGCACGGTGACGCCGGGGGTGACGACCGTGGGGCCGTTTTCCTCGCGTACCAGTTCGCGCAGGGCGGCGTAGTGCCGTTGCCAGGCGGCGGGCCATGCCGGGTTCCAGTGCAGATCGACCTGGCGCAGCGCCTGCTCCCACTCTGGGTGCCCGTCCAGCGCACCAGGCCTGCGGAGGTTTGACAGCCATTGCCCGACAGGCCGGTCCAAAGCGGTCGCGGTGCGCGGTGCACACAGCGTCCAGTGCTCGGCGTAGTAGGCCTTGGCGGCTTCCAGGTTTTCCTGGAACCGCTCGTCAGCGACCGACCACACCATGCCGAGCTTCTCCAGCCGCGCCGCGCGCTGGCCGTTCATCTGCCCCGCCGCATAGGCCCTTCGCTGCTCCGCCACCCACTGCCCCAGGGGATGCGGCCCAGGCGGCTCCTTGTGCCCGTAAGGCACGCGTGCGTGGTGCTCGCGCTCGACGAAGCGGCGCAGGATGGCATACCCGCGTGCCCAGTCCTGCCGCTCGGTGTCGATGACGTTGAACCGGACCCAGTCCGCGACCATCACCGAATCCCGAGGAGCGGCAAACCGAAGCAGCAGACGGCTTTCCTCCTCACCCTCCTCAGGCTCGGGCCCGATATCTATCACCGGTTTCGAACGTGCCGGACTGTCCTGCGGAATGGCCAGCAATTCCACGGCTTCTTCATCATGCGCACGCAGCCCTTGAAGAACATTCACCAACGGCCGGTACGACCCGGACGTGAACATGTCCTCGCCCGTTTCCCCGGGCTGGAGGAAAACCGGAACGATCAGCGACGCCAGTTTTCCCTCGCCGGGCTTTTGCCGCAAAGCACGGCCGATGGCCTGCACGATGTCGTGCGGCGCCCCCTTGGGATCCAGCAGGGCCACGGAGTCCACCGCCCGGATGTCCACCCCTTCGCCCAGCACCCTGCAGTTGGACAGGACCGCCCGCCGCGCCGTGGACCCGAACTCGCCCAGCACCCTCTGCCGCCGCTCAGCGTCGTGCGCTCCGCTGAGCCAGTCGGCCCAGATCCGCCGCGGGTACGTCTCCGGCTGGTCGGCGTGCAGCTTGCCCGCCACCCGCCCCAGACCCTCCGCGAAGGCCTGCGCCTCCATCGTGCGGTGGTGGAACGTGATGCACGTGCCGAGATCATGCTCGGCCATCGTCCGCAACAGGGCGGCCTGCAAGGCCCCGAGCCGCTCTCCTCGGACCTCCTCGCTGTAGCGGTCCTCGCTCCGCAGCTTTGGCGTGACGACCGCGTCCTGGAGCTCCATGACGATGATCTGATACCGCGCCAGCAAGCCGCGGGAGACAGCGGACGCCAGCGACAGCTTGTACAGCACCGGCCCGAAAATGTGCTCATCATCCATCGACGCCGCCAACTCCTCCGGCAACGCCTCCCTGCGCCCCTCGACGACATCCCGGTGCGGCTGCTCCTGCCAGATCCGCGGCGTCGCCGTCAGATACAGCCTGCGCGCCGCCGGGATCACGCTCTGGTGGTGGATGTCCGCCCACGCCTTCCCCAGCGAGCCACTGGTCCGGTGGGCTTCATCAACCACCGCGAGGTCCACCGGGGAAAGACGCTGGCCATAGGTACCGGCGAAAGCTTCGGCGAGCACGGGGAGCGAGGCGTAGGTGCCGAAGATCACCACCGGCCCCTCCCCATGCCACAGCGCCAGCTGGATCGGATTGGTGGTGCACCGCACCCCCAGGCTCCACAGCTGCGGGTCGTCCTGGAGCGAGCACACCGCCACCGCCGGCCCCGTGTGCCCGACCCGCCGCCACTCCCGCACCGTCTGCGTGAGCAGCTCCAGCGTGGGCACCAGCACCAGAATCCGCCCCCGCGGCAGCATCTGCCGCGCAGCAAAAGCAGCCGTGATTGTTTTCCCCGTCCCGCACGCGGAAATGACCTGTCCCCGCAGACCGTTCGCCGGAATACCACCGGGCGGGATATCGAGACCGCGCATAATGGCGTCAACGGTCTCCACCTGATGAGGCCGAAGATCGCTTTTCTGCATCGCCACAGTGAATCTCCCCGAGGTCCCAGTCATCAGCAGAAGAGGAGGGCGCACCCGGAGCACCAGATCAGCTCCAGGGGGTCCAGCTAGAATCCAAAGCCTACACAGTGACTATAGATGATGCACGCTTGGATGCGGCCTCTCTGATTCGAGTGAAAGATGACCGGATCCGGCCTCACGCCGACTGATCTTGCGGTATGCTGGACGGCGGAAAGTGGGATCGCGCCCCGGATGCTCGGAGGCCTTCGCACTGGGGCGCCGGCCGAACCCTGGAGGCACGAGCACACCCCCATCCGATGTGACTGCACGTCAGGCCGATGCCGCCGGGGTGGTAGCCCGATTCCCCAGACCGTACACGGACAGCAACATGATGCACCCTCACTCCTCTCTGCTGCCCGGCGAAGCCGGCCGGGCGGGAGCGCAGCGGACGCCCCGCCCGAGGCGCGCAGCGCCACGGGCCCCGGGATTGAAGCGAAGCGGAAATCCCAAATTCCCGCGAAGCGGGAATCCAGGAAAGCGCGAAGCGCTTTC